>OZ257135.1:4597500-5080870 GCA_965279105.1 Kaistia sp. | reverse complement strand
TCGATCTCTTCGGCGGACGGCAGTCGGCGCGCAGCATCCATTTCATCTCGGCCGCGCTGCTGGTGCTGTTCGTCCTCGTCCATCTCGCGATGGTCGTCCTGTCCGGCCTCTTCAACAATCTCCGCTCGATGATCACCGGGCGCTACGCCATCGAAACGACGCCTGCCGGCACGACCGGGGAGACCACGCCATGACCCTTCGTCTCAGCCGCCGCCGCTTCCTGATCGGGGCCGGCGTCACTGCCGGCGCCGCCGGGCTTTCCGGCTGCTCCTGGCTCACCGATAATGACGGCGTGCAGCGGGTGCTCGCCATGGCCGAGCGCCTCACGATGGGCTCGCAGCGCCTGCTCCTGTCGGGGGATGCCCTTGCGCGCGAATTCACCGAGGCCGACCTCTCGCCGGTGTTCAAGTCGAACGGCACCCACAAGCCGGACAGCGCCGCTTATGCCGCGCTCGCCGAGACCAATTTCGCCGACTGGCGGCTCAAGATCGACGGACTGGTCGAGGCGCCGATGAGCCTCTCGCTCGCCGATCTGAAGCGGCTGCCGGCGCGCACCCAGATCACGCGGCATGACTGCGTCGAGGGCTGGAGCGCGATCGGCAAATGGACCGGGGTTCCGCTCGGCCTCCTCCTGCGAACAGTGGGCCTCAAGCCCGACGCGCGCTATGTGGTGTTCCACTGCGCCGACGAATACGAGAAGACGCTGGATGGCAGCGGCCAGTATTACGAGAGCATCGATCTCGTCGACGCGTTCCATCCGCAGACGATCCTCGCCTATGGCATGAACGGCAAGGATCTCGCGATCCCGCATGGCGCGCCGCTGCGGCTCCGGGTCGAGCGGCAGCTCGGCTACAAGCACGCCAAATATCTGATGCGCATCGAGGTGGTCGACAGCTTCGCCCGCTTCTATCGCGGCAAGGGCGGCTTCTGGGAAGACCGCGGCTATGAGTGGTATGCCGGCATCTGACCGGCCTGCTCATTCCGATTTCACTCCAAAACAAGGAGATCTGACATGGCGAAGACGATCGATCCGGCGAGGACGTCGGCAGCGACGGCACGGAAGGCCGGACATCGTCCGGGATTGCGGGCGATGGCGCTCGCAGGCGCCCTCTTTGCGTCGGTGATGGGCGGACAGGCTCTCGCGGCGGAAGATGCCGTCGTGATCCCGGCGCCCGTCGTCGACGAGGCCTCCACGGCGACATCCGAGACGGCCGTCATCGCGGGCGGCTGCTTCTGGGGCGTGCAGGGCGTGTTCCAGCATGTGAAGGGCGTCACCAACGCCGTCTCCGGCTATTCCGGCGGCGCGGCCTCGACGGCGCACTACAACGTCGTCGGCACGGGCGAGACCGGCCATGCCGAGAGCGTCGCGGTGACGTTTGATCCGCGCCAGATCAGCTATGGCCAGATCCTGCAGATCTATTTCTCGGTGGCGCACGACCCGACGCAGCTGAATCGCCAGGGCCCGGACAGCGGCACGCAGTACCGCTCGGCGATCTTTGCCGGCAGTGCCGAGCAGAAGAAGGTGGCCGAGGCCTATGTGGCGCAGCTCGGCAAGACCGGCGTCTTCGGCGGCACGATCGTCACCGAGATCGCGCCGCTCCAGGGGTTCTATCCCGCCGAGGCCTATCACCAGGACTTCCTGACGCTGAACCCCGACTATCCCTACATCGTCTACAACGACCTGCCGAAGGTCGAGAACCTCCAGCGCCTCTTCCCCGCGCTCTATCGCGACAAGCCGGTACTGGTCTCGGCCGCCAATGGCTGACGGTTGCGTCCGGCGCCCCGTGACAGGGGCGCCGGCTTCTGATCAGGCGGCGGCGCCGGGCTCGAAGACCATGGCGACGCCGTTCATGCAGTAGCGCAGGCCCGTCGGCTTCGGGCCGTCATTGAAGACATGGCCGAGATGGCCGCCGCAGCGGCGGCAATGCACCTCGGTCCGCGTCATGCCGAACGAACTGTCGGTCGTGGTGCCGACCGCGTCCGGCAGCGGCTGCCAGAAGCTCGGCCAACCGGTGCCGCTGTCGAATTTCGTCTTGGAGGAAAAGAGCGGCAGGTCGCATCCGGCGCAGGCGAAGGTGCCGGCGCGATGCTCCTCGAGCAGCGGGCTGGTGCCGGGCGTCTCGGTCGCCTCCTGGCGGAGGACCGCATACTGGTCCGCCGAGAGCCGCTTCTTCCATTCGGCGTCGCTGTAGCTCACCTCGAACGTGCCGGTGGACGCGATCGCCGGTTCGGTGACGCGTCCGCGCGCGAGGATGCCGACGCCGAGCGCGGCGGCGCCGGCGCCGAGCAGCAGTCTGCGGTTGATCATGGTTCGGTCTCCCAAGGGCTGTGAAGACCCGGAGCCGGGCCTCATGGGAGATACGCAAGGACGGCCGCATTTGTGACGGCGCCGCCGGCCCGATCACCGACAGTTGAACGGAGCGGCTATTTAACCGACGAGAAGGCGGTCGGCTGCAGGAACTGGCTGGAGACATTCGCGACGATCGGACCGTCCTTCTCGCTCTCGCTGCGACCCTTGATCCAGTCGGGATCGGCCATGAAGGCGGCCCATTTCGTCTCGCGCTCGGCGAGCGACTCCCAGGCGATCAGATAGGTGAGGGCGTTGTTGGATTCGCCGATCATCGTCGTCCAGAATCCCGCCTGGCGGATGCCGTGCTTCTCCCAAACGCCGAGCGTGACGTTCTGGAAGCGGGCGAGGAGGTTCGGCAGGCGGCCGGGCAGGCAGGTATAGACCCTGAGCTCGTAGATCACGTCACGTCATCCATCGGTTGGGGGATCGATCAGAGGTGGGAGCGCGAGCATGGAGCGGCCGGCCTGCTGCGGCAAGCCCCTCCGGGCGGTGCGGCTCGGCCGACAGGCAGATGCCAGCGCGCCGCCGCCATGCTAGCCATCCTTCTCGTGCAAGGCGCTGGATCGGAGGGGTCGTGATGTTCGAAGGACGCTGGTGGAACGAGCCGCCGCGGTTTTCCCGCGAGGGTGACAATCTCCATGTCGAGACCGGCAAGGATACCGATCTCTGGAATAACACCTTCTATGGCTTCCGCCACCTGAACGGCCATGTCTACGGCATCGCTGCCGAGGGCGACCACACGCTGACGGTGAGCTTCCTCGCCGCCTACCGCAACCAGTATGACCAGGCCGGCGCGGCGATCCGCGTCGATGACAATGCCTGGCTGAAATGCGGCATCGAGTTCACCGAGGGCAGCATGAAATTCTCGGTGGTGGTGACGAGAGACGACCAGTCCGACTGGTCGGTGCGGCCCTATGCCGGCGATCCCGCGGCGCCGGTCCGCCTCAGGCTGACGCGCCATGCCGAGGCGCTGCGGATCGATGTCTGGGAGAACGAGGCCTGGCAGCTCGCCCGCGTCGCGTTCCTGCCGATGCCGCCGGTCGTGACCTGGGGCCTGATGGCCTGCTCGCCGAGCGGCGAGGGCCTCGCCGTCACCTTCAGCGATGTCGCGCTCGGCCCGGCGATCGAACGCGAGATGGTGTGAGGCGGCTCAGCCGAACCGGGCGAGCGTGAAGATGTCGAGCGCGGGATCGCGCGGCCGGCCGAGCACCTGGTCGGCCGTCAGGCCGCCGATGAGCGGTCCGAGCGTATAGCCATTGGCGGTGGCGGCGACGAAGAGGCCTGAGGCCCCGGGGATCTCGCCGATCAAAGGCGCGCCGTCGATATTGACGTTCATCGCCGCCCAGCTGCGCAGGAGGGTGAGCCCCGCCAGCGCCGGCACGGTGCGCGCCGCGACCCAGAGATTGCCCTCGATGCTGGTGCGCAGGATCCGGGCGAAGCCGGTGTCCGGATTGGTGGAGGCGGTCCAGGCGCCGCCGATGATCAGATTGCCGTTTGCCGCCTGCTTCATCGTCAGATGGCGGTCGGCATGGGCGACGAGCTGGGCTAGGATCGGCCGCGTCGGTTCCGTCACCAGCATCTGCAGCGGGGCGCCGTGGATCGGCAGGCTCACCCCGGCAAGCTGCCCGACAGCACGCGACCAGCCGCCGGCCGCGATCACGACGCGGCGCGCACGGATGGTGGCATGGGGCGTCGTCACGCTGAAGCCCTCGCCTGTGCGCTCGATCGCGGTGATCGCATGGCCATGGCTGAAGCGGGCGCCGCAGCGCTTCGCCTCCTGAACGAGGGCCGGCGTCGCCTTCAGCGGATTGATCTTGCCTTCGAGCGGGCAATGCGAGGCGACCACCATGCGCTCGGAGATCGACGGGGCGATCCGCGCGAGGTCGTCGCGGCCGATGACCTCGACATCGATGCCGACGCTGCGCTCGGCCGCCACCTTGCGGCGCAGGAAATCGGTCTGGTCGTGGTTCTCGGCGACCATGAGGCCGCCGGTGGTGGTGATCTCGAAATCGGCGCCGAGTTCGGCCTCGAGCGCCTTCCACAGCAGCACGGCATCGCGCTGCAGCGGCAGCGTCTGCAAGGCGGGATTGCCACCGGCCATCGCCTTCTGGCCGAAATCCCAGGAGAGCAGCTGCACATGCAGGCTGCCGGCATTGCCGCCGGAGGCCTGGCTGTTGGCGGGGCCGCTGTCGACGACGACGACATCCATGCCGCCGCGCGCGGCGAAGAGCGCGGTGGAGACGCCGATGACGCCGGCGCCGATCACGAGGAGATCGCAGGTCGCGGGAAGCGGATCGGGCAGCGCCGTTGCCGGTGGATGCGGGCGTGTCTCGACCTCGCGGTGGCCGCCCCATTCCGGCTTCTCGCTACCGAGCATCATCGCAGGCACCGGCTTTTCGGGCGCCTGCGGCGCGAAGAGATCGGACGCCGTGGCGCCGGCGAGATCGCCGTCTCGCAGCAGGCGCAGTGCCTCGCCGGCGCAATAGCGGCCCTGGCAGCGGCCCATGCCGAGCCGCGTCTGGCGCTTCAAGCTGCCGAGATCGGTGATCCCGCGGGCACGGACGGCGGCGATGGCGCCGGCGGTGACGTTCTCGCAGCGGCAGAGGATCGTGGCGGGGTCGGTGACGGGTTCCGGCGGCGGCGCGGCGAAGGCCGTCCAGAGAGCGTTCTGGAATCGCCGCGCGCGCGCCAGCGCCTGCCGTGCCGCGGCGAGGGCCGCGTCCGGCGCCGGACGGCCGAGCGCCTCCAGCATGGCGGCGCCGGCTATCGCGCCCTCGCTGGCCGCGACCTTGCGGCCGCCGCCCCCGGCGCCGTCGCCAGCGATCCAGACCGGCAACGTGCCGGCGCGGCCATCCTCGGAGCGGACCGGGCGCGGAAAGCCGGTCGCAGGGTCGACCGCCATCGGCGCACCCAGCATGCGGGCGAGCGTCGTCGCGGGTATGAAGCCATAGCCGAGCGCGACCGCGTCGATGTCGAACTCGCGCGGCTTGCCGGTGCCCGAGACCGGCACGGCGCGCGCCCGCTCGGCCCGGCCGCTGCCCTCGATCGAGGCCAGGCGGTAGCCCTCGATGAGCGGGATGCCGGCGCGCGCCAGCGCCGCCCGCATCGCTACGCCCTCCAGCGTCAGGCCGGGATCGGCGGCGAGCATGCCGGCGATGGCGCCGAGATGGCGCGGGCTCGAAGGGCGGCCGCTCTCCAGCACCGCCACGACATGGCCGCCGCCGCGCGCGATCTCGAGCGCGGTCTGCCAGTTGAGCGGGCCGTTGCCGGCGATGAGGATACGCCGGCCCGGCACGACGCGCTGGCTGCGGGCGAGCGATTGCAGCGCGCCCGTCGTCATCACGCCGGGCAGCGTCCAGCCGGGCAGGGGCACCGCGCGCTCATAGGCGCCGGTGGCGATGAGCAGTGTCTTCGCGGCGATCAGTCCGGTGCCATCCGTGCCGATCGTGGCGAGCAGGACGCGATCCGCCTCGATGCCGGCCTGCCAGACCGCCTGGCCCTGGCGGATGTCGACGCCGCGCGCGGCCACATCCGCAACGAGCCGGCGGCCCTCGGCGAACTGCCTGTCCTCCCCGCCGCTGGCAAAGCCCTGCGAGGCGGCGAGCGGCTTGAAATACTGGCCGCCCGGCTGGCCGCGCTCGTCGAGGATGAGCGGCCGGATGCCGCCCTCCGCCAGCATACGGGCGGCGGCAAGGCCGGCCGGTCCGGCGCCGATGATGACGGCCTCGACCTCTTCCGGCCGGGGATCGCCCGGCGGCGGCGGGCCGAGCGCTGTGAGCGCAGCGCGCGCCGGATCATGGCGGCGCACAGTGAGCCCCGCCTCGGATTTCACCATGCAGGCGCGCTGGCCACCGCGCCCGTCGATCTCGACGAGGCATTCCTGGCAGGCGCCCATGCCGCAGAAGAGGCCGCGCTGCTCGTCCGGGCCCGCCTGGCGGAGGCCGAGCACGCCGGCGGCCGTGAGGCTGGCGGCGAGGCTTTCGCCTGCGCGGCCGTGGATCGTCTCGCCCTCGAAGGTGAACGCGATCGCGCCGCTTTGCGGGGAGACGCCGCCTCCCTGCAGGCGGAGACGCGCGTCCTCGGCCACCTCAGGCCTCGCGGGCGAGCGCGACGCCGGCGGCCCGCAAGGCGGCCTCGACCATGGGCATCTCGGCCGCCGGCAGCGGCAGGCGCGGCGCGCGCGGCGCGCCGACATCGCGGCCCATCAGGGCAAGCGCCGCCTTGGTGGCCGAGACATAGCGGTGGCCGCCGACGAGGCGGATCACCGGCAGCGCCTGGTGATAGAGCGCCCGCGCGCCGTCATAGTCGCGTGCGTCGGCCCAGCGCGAGAAGATGCCGGCCAGCGCCTTCGGCATGACATTGGAGCCGACCGCGACCCAGCCGGCGGCGCCGGCGAGGAAGGATTCAAAGCCCATGATGCCGCCGAACACCGTCATCCGGTCGCCGCAGAATTCGAGGATGTCGCGGATGCGCGTCACATCCATCGTCGATTCCTTGATGTAGCGCACATTGTCGATGAGGCTCAGCCGCTCGACGATGCGCGGGGTCAGGTCGACATTCGCCGTCGCCGGATTGTTGTAGATCATGATCGGGATCGAGAGCGTCTCGCCGATGCGGCGATAGTGCTCGAACAATTCGTCCTCGGTCGGCGTCGAATAAAAGGGCGGGATGATCATCACGCCGTCGGCGCCGAGCGCCTCGGCCTCGCGCGAATAGCGGATGACGTCCTCTGTCCGCTCGGCACCGGTGCCGATCAGCACGGGCACGCGGCCGGCTGCCGTGTCGATCACCTGCTTCGCGACGTCGTGCCGCTCCGCGTCGGTCATCGACAGGAATTCGCCGGTCGAGCCGAGCGGCACCAGGCCGTGGATACCTTCCGTGATCTGCCAGTCCGTGAGGTCCGCCATCGCCGCGAGGTCGATCGCGCCGGTCCTGTCGAACGGCGTGATCATGACGGTGTAGGTTCCGCGAAATGTCTTGGTCACGGTCTTGGTCACGGGGACGTTCCTATGTGGTCGCGGGCGGGGCCAGCGTGAGAAGGCGAAGCGGGTTGCGGCGAAGCAACTGGTCGATGGCGGCGTCGTCGAGGCCGGCGCGTCGCATGAGGAGGGGGCCGTTGCGCAGCAGATGGCCATAGCCATGGCCGCCCCAGCGCTGCATGCGGGTGCAGGTGCAGATATCCTGGCTGACGAGAATGCGCTCGCCAAAGCCCGCGCGCATCAGCGCCGCGATCAGCCTCAGCCGCTCGAGGTCGGTCGGCAGCTCGACCTCGCCGAACCAGTAATGCGATTGCTCGATACCGAAGAAGTCCCATTCGACGCAGACGCCGGTGGCGAGCAACTCGCCGATCCGCTCGCCGGTCGGATAGGTGCGGTCCATGTGGCAGATGACGACGCGGGAGAGGTCCGCGCCCGCCTCCCCGAGGATCGACACGATTTCGAACGGGGCGTCGGCATGGCGGCCGGGATGGACGCTGATCGCCGCGCCCGTCGCCTTCGCCGCGATCGCCGCCGCCTGCAGCGCCCGCCGCTCGACCGGCGCCATCGGCCAGGAGCAGCCGATCTCGCCGATGAGGCCGGCGCGGATGTCGGTGCCATCCAGCCCGCCCTCGACCTCGGCGATGAAGCGAGCCGCCAGTTCGTCGACCGAGAGGTCGAGGATCTCTGCGTCGAGATAAGGCGCGCAATAGAGGCCGGCGGCGGCGACGACGTGGAGATCGGCCTCAGTCGAGGCGCGGACGAGCCCCTTTGGATCGCGGGCGAGGCCATAGGTCGACTGGTCGACGACGAGCGAGCCGCCATCGTCCTTGAGCGCGGCGAGTTCCTCCACTGTCACGGCCGGATCGCGCTGGCGCGCATTGTTGCGGTTCTCGTTCGAGCGGTAGTCGATCTGCCAGCGATTGGCGAGCGTGATGGGCGGATCATCGACCGCGTCGCGCTGGCCGGGCAACACGAGATCGAACAGCAGATGTTCATGGAACAGCACGCGGCCGATCGCGGCGGGAGCGATGTCGCCGCGCACGGTCCGGATAAGGCCGGCGCCAGTCCCTCGGGGCGCAATGCTCATGCCGCACTCTCCGCCGGCGACCGATTGATGCCGCACCAACTGGCCGTGATCAGCGCGGCCACCGTGACGGCGCGGAGATGATCGGCGATGTCGACCCATTCGTCATGGCCGCCGGCATGGGTCAAGTCGCCGGCCAGCGGGCCGAGGCCGATGGCCGGAATGCCCTTCTGGACGAGCGGATTGCGGATGTCGCTCGACGTGTGCATCGGGTTGACGCGCGTGGCGATGCCGGCGACGCGCCGGATCGCCTCGGCGGCGATCGCGTAGAGCGGATGATCGTCCGGCACATCGCTGCCGCTGACGCCGGAGAGCCAGCGGATTTCCGGCTTGTGGTCCTTGAGAAAGGCGTCGGCCGCGGCCGCCGTCGCCAGCGCCGCCTCGACCTCAATTTGGACGGCGGCGATGGTCTCGAAGGGCGGGAAGGAGACGGAGCCGGTAATGCGCAGCGTGGAAGCCATGCGCTGCGGCGTCCCGGCATTTCCGCCCGCGATCGCCGCGATGAGGATGTTGGTCGAGCGGCCGACCGCCGCTTCGAGGCGCGGATGGTGGACCCGGGCGCCGCGCGCCTCATCGAGACGGCGGAGCGCCTCGATCAGCACGAGCGCCTTGTCGACCGGGTTGACGGCGCGATGGGCGAAGGCCGTGTGGCTCGGCTCATGCGTCGCGGGCAGGGAACCCGGCACCGTGATCTCGAATTCGAGCACGCCCGAGGCGAAGGCCTTGATTTCGGCGAGGCCGACGCCGGATTCGGCCGGATGGAGATAGAGCGCGGCATCGGCCGTGACGCCATGATCGAGGACGGCGGCGATGCCGCGCGCATGGCGCTTGCTCGGCGTGATCGCGACGATGACGTCGCCCGCAAGCGCGAGGCCGGCCGCACGGATCGCGGCAAGCGCCGAGATCGACGCCGCGACGCCGGCAAGGTCGTCGGCGACGCCCCAGCCATGGAGGCGCCCGTCGAGGATGCTGCCGGCGAAAGGGTCGTGCCGCCACGTCTCGGTGCCGATGACGGGCTCGCTGTCGGGATGGGCGAAGATCAGCAGGCTGCGGCCGCCGCCGGCGCCCTTGAAGCGTGCGATCACCGCCTCGCGCGGGCCCGATGTCATGGCGGCCGCGCTGGCGAATTCGTCGACGAGGGGAACGCTGCCGGGCTCGTAGCGGAGCGTCTCGATCTCGGCACCCAGCGCCGAAAGCTGCCGGGCGACCGTCGCCACCACGGCCGCTTCGCCGTCCGCCTGCCGCGCGATGAGCGCCCGCAGCAGCGCGGTCGCATCCGCGCGGCCGGCCTCGACGGCGGCGGCGAGAGGAGGGAGCGGAACGCGATCGGCACGTGCGGTCATGGGCGGGCGATCATGGGAACAAGGCAGTCGGAGGACGCGAAACTGTGGATGAGCAGGTCGAAGGAGCGAGGCGAGTCGTCACGACTCTGAACTGAACACCGGCAGTATACAACAACAATGCAATGCGAATTCCAAGTCGCCGGGGCGGATTGGATCCGCCAGCCGATCCGGATGGCCCCGGGTTGACTGTCGCGCAAGGCTGCGCCGTCTCCCCCTGAAAGCGGCCCTAGCGGCGCGGCGCCGGCCGGGCCGCTGTCAACGCATCCATCCGTCAAGTGGTTGGCACGGATTGGAAAAAATGTCACTCCTGACAGCCGGCGGCCCCGGCGTCAGAATCGACTTGCGCCGTTCTGGTTTTTGAAGTGTTCTTCCATTGTGTACAGTTGGAATGCGGAAAATGCGCCTGTCGGCGGCGGCCTCGCCGGGGCCGGCGGGTGCATCGCAGGACGACGGCGTGCAGGGGTCTTCTCGCCGAAGGGACGGAACGTCACGGTGGCCGCCATGCTTTGCCGCATGCGCAGCAGGATGAGCCGTGGCATGATCGGCGAATGGCCGCACAGGCGACATCGACAAGGCTGGCTCAACAGCACGACATTCTGAAGGGAACACCGATGATGCAAGCAAGACGGTCTTCGCGGCTGCTGTCGCTCGCCATGGCGGCGGCGCTCGGCTCCACCGCCCTCGTTTCGATCGACCAGGCCCTGGCGCAGGACGCCTCGACGCTCGTCGTCGACACGGCCTTCCAGCTGAAGACGGCCGATCCGGCGCGCGAGTTCGAGCCGACGGCCAATCTCGTGCTGCACCCCGTCTATGAGACGCTCGTGACCTTCACCGGCAGCGACCTGACCAAGGTCGTGCCGTCGCTGGCCTCGGTGCCGGTCATCGCCGCGGACGCCAAGACCTTCACCTTCACGCTCAATCCGGCCGCGAAGTTCAGCGACGGCTCGCCGGTGACGGTCGATGACGTCATCTTCTCGTTCAACCGCGTCAAGAACGTGAAGGGCAGCCCCGCCTTCCTGCTCGACGGCGTCACGGTCGCCAAGGGCGCCAAGGACGGCGAGATCGTGCTGACGACCGAGCAGCCCGATCCCGGCCTGCCGTTCAAGCTCGCCAATCCGGCCGTCGGCATCGTCAATTCCAAGGTGGTCAAGGCCAATCAGGGCTCAGCCGACGAGGGCGCCGACAAGACCGACCGCGCCGACACGTTCCTCGCCTCGACCTCGGCCGGCTCGGGCCCCTATCTGCTCGAGAAGTTCGACATGGCCGCCGAGGTCGTGCTGAAGAAGAACGACGCCTATTGGGGCGCCAAGCCGAAATATGACCAGATCGTCGTGCGCAATGTCGATACCAGCGCGCAGCAGATGAACGTCATGCGCGGCGACAGCCAGATCGCGCTTGACCTGCGTCCCGACCAGCTCGAGGCGATCAAGGACACCGCCTACACGCTCTCGGTCGCCGGCGCCGACGTCGTGTTCATGTTCACCAATTCCAATCCGGCCATCTCCAAGGTCTCCTCCAACCTCGACATCCAGCAGGCGGTTCGCCTCGGCATCGACTATGACGGCCTGCTCGAGATCGCCGGCGAAGGCGCCGCGCGGCCGGGCTCGATCATCCCGACGATGTTCGCCGGCGCCCTGCCGACGGCCGATGGCCCGAAGCGCGATGTCGAGGCCGCCAAGGCGGCGGTCGCCAAGAGCGGCATCAAGGATCCGGTGATCGAGCTCACCTATGTCTCCGACATCACCAAGAACGGCATCTCCTTCGCCGATCTCGCGGCCAAGATGCAGGCGGACCTCAAGGAAATCGGCATCGGTACCGAGCTGAAGCCCTCGCCGGTCGCGACCTTCCTCGACAACTACCGCGCCGGCACGCTGCCGATGACGATCGCCTGGTGGGGTCCGGACTTCCCCGATCCGAGCAACTATCTGCTGTTCGGACCCGGCGAGAAGGTGGGCCTGCGCGCCGGCTGGGCGGCCGGTTCCTCGCCTGAGGTGACGGACCTTGCCGCCAAGGCGGCCGTCGAGATCGACCAGGCCACCCGCACCAAGCTCTATGACGAGTGGCAGAAGAAGCTGAACGCGACGGGGCCGTTCACCTCGCTGTTCCAGCCCGCCTTCTCGATGGCGTCCTCCAAGACGCTGGAGCCGGTCGAGTACAACGCCATGTGGACGATCGACCTCGCGGCGGTCACGCCCGCCAAGCAGTAAGGGCGCTCCGGTTCGGCAATGACCACTCTTCGATCGACCTGGTATGCGTTGCCGAACCTCGTCCGCTTCGTGCTGCGCCGGCTCGTCGTCGGCGCACTCCTCTGCCTCGGCGTCACCCTCGTCTCGTTCGTCCTGACGCAGGTGGTGCCGGGCGATCCCGTCTCGGCCAATCTCGGTGACCGCGCCGCGAGCGATCCGGAGATCGTCGCGGCCTTCCGCGAGCGCTACGGGCTCGAAAAGCCGCTGCCGGAGCAATACGTTCTCTATCTGGAGCGGCTCTTCCATGGCGATCTCGGCGAAAGCCAGCAGACGCACCGGCCGGTGACCACGGATCTCGGCCAATATCTGCCGGCGACGATCGAGCTGGCCACGGCGGCGATGATCCTGGCGCTCGCCATCGGCATCCTGCTCGGCGTCATCGCGGCCGTGGCGCGTGATCGCTGGCCCGACCAGGTCATCCGCGTCATCTCGCTCGCCGGCGTCTCGGTGCCGACCTTCTGGCTGGCGCTGGTGACGCTCTATGTCTTCTTCTTCAAGCTCGGCATCGCGCCCGGCGTCGGTCGCCTCAATCCGGGCGGCAAGGCGCCGCCGGCGATCACCAACATGTTCACGGTCGATGCGCTGCTCGCCGGCCAGTGGGCGACGCTCGGCATCGCGGCGAGCCATCTCGTTCTGCCGGCGCTGGTGCTCGCGATCTACACGATCGGCTCGATCACCCGCTTCACCCGCGCGGCGATGCTGGAATCCCTCAGCCAGGACTATGTGCGCGCCGCCCGGGCCAAGGGCCTGCCGGAGCGCACGGTGATCCTGCGCCATGCGCTGAAGCCGGCGCTCGCCGCGATCGTCACGGTCGCCGGCATGGCCTTCGGCCGCATGCTTTCGGGCACGGTGCTGGTCGAGTCGGTGTTCTCGTGGCCCGGCATCGGCCAATATGCCTACAAGAGCGCCCTCGCCCTCGATCTTCGCGCCATCATGGGGGTCAGCCTCGTCGTCGCCGTCATCTATATCGTCGTCAACATGGCCGTCGACGTCATCTATGCGCTGATCGACCCAAGGATCCGCCTCGGATGAGCGATGCGAGCCTCCCTCAAGCCGAACCGCTTCCCGGGGCCCGCCGCCGGCTGCTGCCGCGCTCGGCCTGGACGCAGCCGCTCGGGCTGATCGGCCTCGCGCTCCTCGTCGCCGTGGTGCTGATGGCGGTCTTCGCGCCCTTCCTCACCGTGCATGGGCCGATCGACCAGGCGGCCAAGCGCTTCCTCGCGCCCTCGGCCGAGCACTGGTTCGGCACCGACCAGCTCGGCCGCGACGTCTTCGCCCGCGTCATCTACGGCGCGCGGGTGTCGCTGCCCTATGCGCTGCAGCTCGTCATCATGGCGAGCGTGATCGGCACGGTGCTCGGCGCCATTGCCGGCTATTTCGGCGGCTGGGTCGACGGCGTCATCATGCGCGCCGCCGATCTCGTGATGGCCTTCCCCGATATCATCCTCGCCATGGCGGTGGTGGCGGCGCTCGGTCCCGGCCTCTTCAACGCTGTGCTCGCCGTCGTGGTGGTGAGCTGGCCGATCTATGCCCGCGTCGTCCGCTCGATGCTGCTCACCATCCGCGACGAGCCCTATGTGCAGTCGAGCCGGCTGCTCGGCGTTTCCGCCGGCCGCGCGCTCTGGATCGATGTCCGTCCCAACGTCGTCGGTCCGCTGGTCGTGCTGGCCTCGCTCGAGTTCGGCCATGCCGTGCTGATCCTCGCCGGACTCTCCTTCCTCGGCCTCGGCGCGCAGCCGCCGGCGCCGGAATGGGGCGCGATGGTCTCGGACGGCTCGAAATATTTCGACAAATGGTGGCTCAGCGTCTTCCCGGGCCTCGCGATCCTCTTGGTGGTGCTCGCGGCGAATTTCGTCGGCGACACGCTGCGCGATGCGCTCGATCCGCGCACCGCCAAGGCGTTCCGCTGATCATGGCCGGACGTATCGAAGATATGCAGCCGAGGGCGCCGGCGCGGGCGCCGCTCCTTGCCGTCGAGGGGCTCTCGATCACGCTGCCGACCGCCGATGGCGGACGGGCGTCGGCCGTGCGCGGCGTCCACCTCGCGATCGGCCGCGGCGAGATCGTCGGCCTCGCGGGCGAAAGCGGCAGTGGCAAGACGCTGACGGCGCTCGCCGTGCTCGGGCTGCTGCCCGGCGGCGGCAAGCCCGCGGGACGCATCCTGTTCGAGGGCCGCGACCTCCTCGCCGCGGGCGGCAAGGGCGCCGCCTCGCTGCGCGGCTCCGACATCGCGATGGTGTTCCAGGATCCGATGACCGCGCTGCATCCGATGCTTTCGATCGGGCGGCAGATGACCGAGCATGTCCGCTATCACCGCGGCATCAGCCAGCGCGAGGCCGACCGCATCGCGATCGAGATGCTCGACCGCGTCCGCATTCCCGGCCCGGCCGAGGCGATGACGCGCTATCCGCACCAGTTCTCCGGCGGCATGCGCCAGCGCATCGCCATTGCCTCGGCGCTGGCCGGCGGGCCGAAGCTGCTCATCGCCGACGAGCCGACGACCGCGCTCGACGTCACCGTGCAGGCCGGCATTCTCCGCCTCATCGAGACGCTCCGGCGCGAATTGCAGCTCTCCGTGCTGCTGATCACCCATGATCTCGGCGTCATGTCGGCGCTCGCCGACCGCGTCTATGTGCTTTATGCCGGCCGCGTCGTCGAGCATGGCGACCGCCAGCAGGTGCTGCGCAGCCCGCGCCATCCCTATACGCGGGGACTGCTCGACGCGCTGCCGCATGGCGGCGGCACCGACCATCCGCTGACGGCGCTGCCGGGCTCGCCGCCCTCGATCGGCCGCTTCCCGCCCGGCTGCGCCTTCCATCCGCGCTGTGGCTTCACCGAGGATATCTGCCGCGCCGATATACCCGAACTCGCCGCCGTCGAGCCGGGACGCGCCATCGCCTGTCCGGTCGATCCGCTGCGCGGGGTGCCCGCATGAGTCTCCTCGAGATCCGCGGCCTCACCGTCAGCTATCGCGGCCACAAGGGCGCCAGCGTCACGGCCGTGGCCGGCGCCGATCTCGATGTCGAGGCCGGCCAGATCGTCGCGCTGGTCGGCGAATCCGGCTGCGGCAAGTCCTCGCTCGGCAAGGCGGCGGTCGGGCTGATCGCGCCCTCGGCCGGGTCGGTCACCTTCGAGGGCGAGCGCGTCGCCCCGCTCAGCCGCACGCCGCGGCCAATGGCGCAGCGCCGGCTGCAGATGGTGTTCCAGGACCCGTTCTCCTCGCTCAATCCGCGCCGAACCGTCGCGGACCTCATCGGGGACGGCCTCAATGTCGCCCGCGGCCATGGCGGCCGCGTCCTCACCGTCGGCGAGTGCCTCGAGCGCGTCGGCCTGCCGGCGGCGGCCGGCGAGCGGTTTCCGCACCAGTTCAGCGGCGGCCAGCGCCAGCGCATCGCGATCGCGCGGGCGCTCGCCGCCGATCCGCGCTGCATCGTCGCCGACGAGCCGATCTCGGCGCTCGACGCCTCGGCGCAGGCCTCCGTCGCCAATCTCCTCGTCAGCCTCGTCGACGAGCTGGAGATGGGGCTCCTGTTCATCTCGCATGATCTCTCGATCGTTCGCCGCATCGCCGACATCACGACGGTCATGTATCTCGGCAAGATCGTCGAGAGCGGCCCGAGCGAGCGGCTGTGGGATACGCCGCTGCACCCTTACGCGGCCGGCCTCATCGGCGCCATTCCGGAGCCCGATGGCAGCGGGCGGCTGCCGCTCGACCTGCCGGGCGATGTGCCTGATCCCGCGTCGCCGCCGCCCGGCTGCCGCTTCCATCCGCGCTGTCCGGTGGCGATCCCGCGCTGCCGGACCGACGTCCCCGAGATGCGCCGCGCCGACATCGGCCGCCGCGCCGCCTGCCACCTCGTTCCGGAGGATGCCGCGGTTGCGGCGCTCTGATTGAGACCACAAGAAAATGCCAAAGCGAGACCCGACATGAGCCCCTATCACGACCGCATGCAGCGCTTTCAGGCGCTGATCGCCGGCAACGCCGACCTCGTGTTCTTCCACCTCGGCACCGATCTCGACTATCTGACCGGCATTCACCGCGATGTGCCGAATTACGGCCGCGTGCTGCATCCGGGCGCCTGGCTCGAAGGCGCCTGGCTCTCGGCGGATCGCGCCCCGATCCTGACGCTGCCGCGCATGACGGCCGAGCTCGGCGGCAAGGGCGGCATCGCGGGCGTCGAGATCCGCGTGCTCGGCGACTGGGACGATCCGGCCGTGATGGCCAAGGGCATCATCGACGCGATGAAGCTGCCGCCGTCACCGCGCATCGCCGTCAGCGAGAATGCGGAAGCCGAATCGCTCATCCAGATCCAGAAGCTCATCCCCGACGCGCGCTTCGTCTCGGCGACGGCGCTGCTCCGGACGCTCCGCACCATCAAGGATGCCGGCGAGATCGCCACCATGCGCGCGGCCGGCGTCATCACCGAGGCAGCGCTGACCGATGCCATCGCCACCTTCAAGCTCGGCATGACCGAGCTCGATGTCGTCGCCGAGCTCGACTACCAGATGAAGAAGCACGGCTCGCTGGGCCCCTCCTTCACCACCTCGCTCTACAACACCGGCACCAATCATCCGATGCTGCTCGGCCAGCCGCTCAAGACCTGGCCGCGCCGGCTCGATCCGCCTGTTTCGGTCCTCCTCGACTTCGGCGCGGTGCATGAGGGCATGTGCTACGACTATGGCCGCACGGTCTCGTTCGGCGCGCCCTCCGCAGAGCAGATCAAGGTGCATCGCCTGATCATGGACTCGCAGGCCGCCGGCATCGCGGCGCTGAAGGCGGGCGCTGCGACCTGCGCCGAGGTCGACAAGGCGGCGCGCGACGTCATCGCGGAGGCCGGCTACGACAAGGCCTTCCGCCATCGCCTCGGCCATTCGATCGGCGCCGACGTGCACGAGCCGCCCTTCCTCACCAAGGGCAGCGAGACCGTCGTCCAGGAAGGCATGATCTTCACGGTCGAGCCGAGCATCCTGCAGGACGGCAGCTTCTCGGCCCGTGTCGAGGACTGCATCGTCGTGCGTCCCGAGGGCGGCGAAAAGCTCACCAACGGCTTCCAGGATCTCATCGTCATCGAATGACCGAGGGCCGGCCCGCCGGCGGCCACCCTCAGTGGGTGGTGCCGGGCTGGCCGGCGGCCTTCTCGGCCGCCCTCTCGGCTGCCTCGCGGCGGCGATAGAGGGCGGCGCCCAGCGCCGCCACCCAGGTCCGCGCCGGCTTGAAGTCGGGTTCGGCGACGCCGGCCTCTATCTCGGCGATCAGCGCCGCGAGCTTCGCGTCGATGACGTCGAGCGTCTCGCGATCGTAGCGGTCGGTCGCCGGATCCGCCTCGACCATGCGGCGGATGATGGCGAAGGCGCCGGTCAAATCGGCGGGGGCCACCGGGCCGGAGTCCCCCTGCAACTGATGATGCAGGGCGCCGAGAAGTTCGATGACGTCCATGGTGTGGTCTCCAGCAGGCAATCCCGGCCTTTATCGACGGCTCTCTCTCCGGCATCAAGCCTTGACGGTCTCGCGAGCCTTGATGGGCACCTCTGCCTGCGGCATCCCGTCGGGGCCAGAGGCCCGGATCTGGTTTCCGGGACGGCGTGATTCATATTAGCGTGGCGGCCCGCGTCGAGGCGGATCCGATCAGCACTGCAGTGGAGG
Source organism: Kaistia sp. (assembly GCA_965279105.1). Classification (GTDB taxonomy): domain Bacteria; phylum Pseudomonadota; class Alphaproteobacteria; order Rhizobiales; family Kaistiaceae; genus Kaistia. Next base: position 5,063,224 of record OZ257135.1, on the reverse strand, counting down.
CCGGCGTGGACGTTCCGAGCTACGACATCTTCGTCATCGGCGGCGGCATCAATGGCTGCGGCATCGCGCGCGATGCGGTCGGACGTGGCTACAGCGTCTGCCTCGCCGAGATGAACGATCTCGCCAGCGGCACATCCTCGGCCTCGACCAAGCTGATCCATGGCGGGCTTCGCTATCTCGAATATTACGAGTTCCGCCTCGTGCGCGAGGCGCTGATGGAGCGCGAGGTGCTGTGGGCGCTGGCGCCGCACATCATCCATCCGATGCGCTTCGTGCTGCCCTATGCGAAGGGCCTGCGCCCGGCCTGGCTGATCCGGCTCGGCCTCTTCCTCTATGATCATATCGGCGGACGCAAGCTGCTGCCGGCGACGCGCACGATCGACATGCGGCGCGATCCCGCCGGCAAGCCGCTGAAGGGCGGCTTCACCACCGCCTTCGAATATTCGGACGGCTGGGTCAACGATGCTCGCCTCGTCGTTCTGAATGCGCGCGACGCCGCCGACCGCGGCGCGGCGATCCATGTCCGCACCAAGGTCGTCTCGGCGCGCCGCGAGGGCGAGAGATGGCGCGTGACGCTGGAGGACCGCGCCAGCGGCGATCGCAGCGAGGTCACGGCGCGGCTGATCGTCAACGCCGCCGGGCCCTGGGTCGATCATGTCTTGACCGACGCCATCGGCCGCAACGATGCCCATCACGTCCGCCTGGTGCAGGGCAGCCATATCGTCGTGAAAAAGAAGTTCGACGATCCGCGTGCCTATTTCTTCCAGAACCGCGACGGCCGCATCATCTTCGCCATTCCCTATGAGGATGATTTCACGCTGATTGGCACCACCGACCAGGACTATCCGGGCGATCCGCACAAAGTCGTCATCAGCGAGGACGAGATCGACTATCTCTGCGCCGCGGCGAGCGAGTATTTCATCGAGCCGGTCACGCGCGCCGACATCGTCTGGACCTATTCCGGCGTGCGTCCGCTCTATGACGACGGCGCCTCGAAGGCGCAGGAAGCGACGCGCGACTATGTGCTGAAGGACGAGGACGCGACCGGCGCGCCGGCAATCAACGTCTTCGGCGGCAAGATCACCACCTATCGCCGCCTCGCCGAATCGATGCTGGAGAAGATCGAGCATCATCTCGGCAAGAAGGGCGAGGCGTGGACGGCGACGAAGCCGCTGCCCGGCGGCGAGTTTCCGGCAACCGGCTTCGAGGCGGAGCTGGCGCGGCTCCGCGCCGCGTTCCCGTTCCTTGGCCCGGCGCATGCGCGGCGGCTGCTGCGCCTCTACGGCACGCGGGCCTTCATCCTGCTCGGCGCGGCGAAGAGCGAGGCCGATCTCGGCCGCCGCTTCGGCGCCGATCTCCATGAGGTCGAGGTCCGCCATCTCGTCGCGCATGAATGGGCGGCGAGCGCCGAGGACATCCTCTGGCGGCGGACCAAGCTCGGCCTCCGCTTCAGCGCCGAGGAAACAGCGGCGCTCGACGCCTATCTGGCCGGCACGGCCGCACGGGCGGCGGCGGAGTAGGGCCAGGAAACGCCCCCTCTCCATCTCTCCCCCGCTGGCGCGGGAGAGAGGGCCGGGCGTCGCCCTCATCGACAAGGAGCCTTGAGCCGAGGCGCCTGCCATCCCCTCTCCCGCGCAGCGGGGGAGGGCAAGGGAGGGGGTCCTTAGGAACTCAGCCTACCGCTTCTTCCAGAGGAACGCGCCGCCCTCTATGCCGGCCTCGTTGTTGGCGAGGCTCACATTCTTGGTCACGTCGAGCTCGACATGCTTGGCGTTGCCGCCGCCGATATAGAGGCGGTCATAGTGCAGCAGGGTGTAGATGAGGCCGATCGCCTTCTCGACGCGCTTGTTCCAGTGCTTCTTGCCCTTCTCCTCGAAGGCGGCATTGCCGAGATACTCGTCATAGGTCTTGTCGTCATGGATCGGGTGGTGCGCGAGTTCCATATGCGGCATCAGTTCGCCGTCGCGGAACAGCGCCGTCCCGGCGCCTGTCCCGAGTGTCAGCACGAATTCGAGGCCCTTGCCCGAGACGATCGCCAGGCCCTGCATCTCGGCGTCGTTGATGATGCGGACCGGATGGCCGAGCCGCTCCTTGAGCGCCGCGGCGAGGTCGAAGCCGGCCCAATCCTCCGTGCCGAGATTGGGCGCGGTCAGGATGGTGCCGTTGCGCACCACGCCCGGGAAGCCGACCGCGATGCGGTCATAGGCCGGGAAGTCCTTCACCAGCCCGCCGATGGCATCGAGGAAGACAGCCGGTGGACAGGGATGCGGCGTTTCCACGCGGGCGCGCTCGTTCAGGAGCGTCCCTTGGTCGTCGAGCACGGCCGCCTTCAGCCCGGTTCCGCCGACATCGATCGCGAGTATGCCCGTCACGTCGTGTTCCTCCTCTTGTCTGTCAGCGCTGGCCGCGATGCGCGTCGTGGCGCGCCCGCTCCACCGCGACCGCGAAGTTCACATTCTCCCAGCGGTCGGAATCCGGCCAGTAGAAGGTGAACTGGATGGTCCGGCCGGCCGCGATATGGCTGGTATCGATATCGAGCATCTGGACGCCGAAAGCGTTGACGGCGGTCGGCTGGTCGCTGCTGGTCGCCCAGTCGTCCTGCGACCAGCGCACGACGGCCGCCGCTGCGACCTCGATGCGCAGCGCGCGGCCATGGGAGATCGTGCGGATCTTCTGGGTGAAGCGCCAGATGCGCACCGCCGCCTTGACCTTGTCGATCTGGTAGCGCTTCACGGTCTGCGGCGGCATGTCGAAGACCGCGCCGTCGCGCAGCGAGCGCAGCAGCTTGATGTGCTCTGAATGGGCCCAGACCAGCGGCATCGCGCTGCCCGAGGGATGGCCGTGGAACAGTTCGCGCTCGGGGATGTCGGCGCTGTCCCAGACCTGTTCGGGCAGCATGCCGCCGGAGCTCGCCGATTCCTCGAGCGTATTCAGGAGCTGCTCGGCCACCACGGGCCGGCCGGCGGCGAGTTCGTAGTGGGCCCGCTCGCCGGTGAGAAGCGGCCAGGGCCGTCCGATGCCGGTGCCGTCGAAGGGCCTGCCGTCCTCGTGCTCGCCATAGCCGTCGCCATTGTAGCGATACCAGACCGGTCCCTGTGGCAGGTCCGCCTTCAGGGTCGCGTCGATCGCGGTGACGGTGTCGAGGATGCGCGGGTCATCGGCGGCGCGCAGGCCGAAGCGGACCAGCGCCAGCGCATCGGGGCTGATCAGCATGGTCGCGTGCTTCGTCATGTCGGAGGGCGGCCGGTTCTTGATCGGCACGAACCCGTCGAGCGGGGACGCGGCATCGGCCGAGTCCGGCAGCGCGATACGGACATAGTAGCCCTCGATGCCGAGCTGGCGGCTCAGTTCCGTGTCGCGGGCGAAGGTCCAGTATTCGATGTCCTCGTTCCAGCTGTCGGCCGTCTCGCGCAGGTAGCGCGCGGCATCGAGGCGGTCGCCCATCTCGAGCAGGTCGGCCGCGGCGAGCAGGCCGGCGATCTCGACCGCGAGCGTGAAGGGCGAGTAGCCGGCATCCTCTTCCCAGCGGTCCTGGCCGGTGACGGGGCCGTTGCAGACCACGAAATGCGCCGCCTTCTCGATCTTCGGCAGGATGCGGGCGATCTCGCTGCTGTCGAGATGGCCGTGCCGGCGCAGCATGTCGGCGAGGACGAGCGGAAAGGCGCATTCGTCCATCTGCACGCCGTGCCAATAGGGCGAGCCGTCGAGCCAGACATTCTGCGACCAGTGGCCGTCGGCCTCCTGGATCGCCAGCAGATAGGCGAGGACTGCCTTCGCCTCGTCGACGGCCCCGGCCGCGAGGAAGCCGCCGGCCGTTTCGACGAGGTCGCGCGGCCAGACGAGGTGATAGCCGCCGAGATCCTCGTCGCCCTTCGAGAAGCCCCAGGGAATCGAGAGGCTGGCGATGCTGGCGCCCGGGAACGAGGCGGGCTGGTGGGTCGAGAGGACGGCGGTGCTGATGCGATAGGTGTTGAGATTGGAAGCGCCGGCCGGCCGGTCGAGCGGCAGCAGCTTCTTCTGGTAGTTGCGCCAGCCGGCGGCATAGCCGCGCCGGGCGACGTCGAAGCCGGCCTGGAGGCTCGATTGCGCCTTGTAGGCCGCTTCTTCCCAGCGCGAGCCGAAGCCGACGGCGATCAGCGCCTCGCCGCCGCTCGCCACGAGATCGATCTCGGCCGAAAGCGCGACATTGCCGCGCGGCGCGCGGCGCCAGCGCTCGTCGAGCTCTCCGGTCTGCTTCAGTTGCTGCCAGCCGTCGGAGGTGCCGACATAGCCGACCGAGCGCGCGAGGAACGGCACCGAGCAGGCGACCGCCAGCGCGCCGGCGGTGTCGCCGGTCGCGAACAGCATCGGCGTGCCCTTATAGTCGCCGACCCAGCCGGTGTTGTCGGCGCCCTTGTTGATGAGATGCGGCGCCAGCAGCCCGAACAGCCTGTAGTCGCCGATGCTGCCCTGCAGCGCCTCGAAGGTCAGCCGCTGCAAGAGCGTCTCGCGCTTCGGATCGGTGAGGATTTCCTTCTCGATCCGCCAGCTGCCGTCGCGCGCCGTGTTGGCGATGCGGAAGGCCGGCACCCCCTCCTCGATCATCGCGATGCCATGCTCGGCATCACGTTTCTCCTCGGCGAAGCTGCCGTTCGGGCCGGTGACGATGAAGCCGAAATCGCGGGTGCAGGCGGCGTCGACGCGCGGCCAGTAGATCTCGTTGAGGATGCCGTGGCTGACCGTGAACCAGAGCCGGCTCGCCGCCGAGCCCGCAGTGCCGACGCCGCTCTTGGCGCTCGACGTCCAGCGCGGCGGCAGGCCGGGCTGGCCGGGCGGCACGGTGTCGGATGCGTCCATGGTCGTCTCCCACATTTTTTAAGCTTGCAGCTTAGGGGTCGTTCCGTCGTAAATCCATGCGCCCGGCCGGCTATCCTCGTGGCCGGGAGCCTCGGAACGCGTTCCGTACCCTGCTGATTCGCCTCGGACTTAACACTTCCTCAGCGCGATCCGTAGCAAGCAAAGGCTGCCTCAAGGTGAATCGATCTCGAGAAAGGGACAGCCGATGACCGCGTTTCCCGGAAAGCCGGTGATGCCGAAGGATGCGACGCCGGCGCCGCCGTCGACCATGATCATCTTCGGCGGGTCGGGCGACCTGACCAAGCGGCTGGTGATGCCCTCGCTGTACAATCTGGCGCGCGACGGCGCGCTCGATCCGGCCTTCAGCATCGTCGCCGTCGATATCGCCGAGCATGACGAGGACGGTTACCGGGCGTTCCTGACCGAGACCGCGAACAGCCTCGCAGAAGCCGCCGGCAGCGAAGTCGACGCCAAGGTCTGGTCCTGGCTGATGGAGCGCACCGGCTATGTGCAGGGCGATTTCGACACGCCCGCGACCTATGAGGCGGTCAAGCAGCGGATTCTCGCCAACGAGCCGGCTTCGCTCGGCGCTGTGTTCTATTTCGCGGTCGCGCCGCGCTTCTTCGGCCCGATCGCCGATCATCTCGCCGCCGCGGGCCTGATGGACGAGGGCGAGAAGGAGTTCCGCCGCATCGTGGTGGAGAAGCCCTTCGGCATGGATCTCGACTCGGCGCGGGCACTGAACACGCGCCTGCTCGCCGCCGCCGACGAGCACCAGATCTTCCGCATCGACCATTTCCTCGGCAAGGAAACGGTCCAGAACGTCATGGCCATGCGCTTCGGCAATGGCATCTTCGAGCCGATCTGGAACCGCAACTTCATCGACAATGTGCAGATCACGGCTGCTGAAACCGTGACCGTCGAGCGGCGCGGCCGCTTCTATGACGCGACCGGCGCGATGCGCGACATGGTCCCGAACCACATGTTCCAGCTGCTCGCGATGATCGCGATGGAACCGCCGAACTCGTTCGATGCCGACGCCATCCGCACCGAGAAGGCGAAGGTCATCCAGGCGATCAAGAAGATGCGGCCCGAGGATGCGGCGCAATATGCCGTGCGCGCGCAATATGCGGCCGGATCGATCGCAGGCGAGCCGGTCAAGGACTATATCGAGGAGACCGACGTCGCGCTCGACAGCCGCACCGAGACCTATGTCGCTCTCCGCCTCGAGGTCGAGAACTGGCGCTGGTCGGGCGTGCCCTTCTATATCCGCACCGGCAAGGCAATGGGCGTGCGCAAGACCGAGATCGCGGTGCAGTTCAAGAGCCCGCCGCACACGCTGTTCGAGGATACGCCGACCAACCAGCTGCAGCCGAACGCGCTCGTCATCCGCGTGCAGCCCGACGAGGGCATCTCGCTGCGTCTCGCGGCGAAGATTCCGGGGCGCGCGGTGCGGCTCGCCGAGGTCGACATGGACTTCCGCTATGCCGACTATTTCAAGCGCGAATCCTCGACCGGCTACGAGACGCTGATCTATGACTGCCTCGTCGGCGACGCGACGCTCTTCCAGCGCGCCGACAATATCGAGGCAGGCTGGGCGGCGGTCGAGCCGATCCTCGATGCCTGGGCGAACCTGCCCGGCGAGATCCACTATTACCGCGCCGGTTCCGGCGGTCCGTTCGCAGCCGACGTCCTCATCGGGCGCGACGGCTTTTCCTGGTTCTCCCTCGAAGACAAGGCGCCGAAATGACCGGACGTCAGCCACCGAAGAAGATCTCGCTGTTCGTCTCCGACGTCGACGGCACCATCGTCACGCCGAGCCCCAACAAGGGCCTCGCGCCGGCCACCATCGACGCGGTGAAGCGGCTGAAGGCGGCGGGGATCGCCTTCTCGATCGTCTCCAGCCGGCCGCCGCGCGGCATGCTGTCGGTCGCAGGACCGCTCGGCCTCGATCGCTTCGCCGGCTTCAACGGCTCGGAGATCGTGACCGGCGACCTGACGCCGATCGAGCAGCATTTCGTGCCCGAGGAAGCGGCGCGCATCGCTGTCGCCGAGATGGAGAAGGTCGGCGCGGATGTCTGGGTCTTCGCCGATGGCGAGTGGTACGTCACCGATCCCGACGATCCCTATATCGCGCACGAGGTCAATACGGTCGGCTTCAGCCCGGTCGTGGTCAAGGAGTTCGGCGATCATCTCGCGCGCGCCGGCAAGATCGTCGGCTCGTCGAGCAATCCGGAACTGCTCGCCCGCGCCGAGGCCGACCTGCAGCAGATGCTTGGCACCGCCGCCTCGGCCAAGCGCTCGCAGACCTATTATCTCGACGTCACCCATCCGACCGCCGACAAGGGCCATGCCGTCCGCGCGCTGGCGCGTCATTTCGGCGTGCCGCTCGAGGAGGTGGCCGTGATCGGCGACATGATCAATGACCTGCCGATGTTCCCGGTCGGGGCGCTCGCCATCGCCATGGGCAATGCCAGCGACTATGTGAAGTCGCAGGCCGACTTCGTCACCTCCTCGAATGCCGAGGACGGCGTCGCGCGGGCGATCGACACCTGGATCCTGCCGCGCGCGCCCTGAGGGCATCGCGCCAGCGGCGGCGCTACTCGGCCGCCGCCGCGCGCCGTACGGCGCGGGCCTTGCCGCCCTTGCGGCCGGCTTCCGCCGCGAGGGCGCGGTTCCTGGAGAAGCTGCGCTTTTCCTGCGGCACGCTTTCGCCACCCTTGCGGCCGGCATCGGCCGCGAGATCGCGGTCCTGCGAGAAGCTGCGCTTGTGATCGGGCACGCTTTCGCCGCCCCTCCGCGCGATGTCGCGCTGCTTGTCCTCGTCCATCGCCGCGAACCCGCGCGCCGATTTCATCGCTTCGTCTGTCACGACTGCGCCTCCTCGATCAGGCTCCCCCACTGCCCAATCCCGTGCCGCCCGGCTTCGTTCCGGAGAAAATCGCGGCTCCGCCGCGACGGAGCCTTTCGCGGGCGCGTGCATTGGACTGCGGACATCCGCAGCCGTCCGCACGCCGATCAGCGGGCGAAAGAGCAGGAGAAACGCGATGACCGACGATGCATTTGGCCGCGACGGCCCGTTCCAGCCCCTCGAGACCGCGCCGAAGGACGGGAGCCTCGTCATCGGCCGGGAAGCCGATGGCAGCCTCAACTTAATGCGCTGGCGCAGCAAGACGCGCATGGTTGAGGAGGATGGTCCGGACGACCAGGGGCCCGCCCCCTATTGGGCGCGCTGGCGCACGGATACGGGTCTCCACCCGGTCGAATGGGCGCCGACGCGCCTTACCGAGGAAGAAACCCTTCACTGGGCCTGAGACCGGTGCCAGGCCAAGCGAGAGGGCGCCGGGGCCCGGCCGCTCGCTCAGTGATAGCCGATATGGGCTTTGACCTTGCCGCGGAACACCCAGTAGGACCAGGCCGTGTACATCAGCACGACCGGGAGCAACACCAGCGTGCCGACCAGCAGGAAGGCCTGCGTCGATTCGGAGGAGGCGGCTTCCCAGAGCGTGAACTTGTAGGGGACGATCATCGGGAAGAGGCTGATCGCGATGCCGATATAGGACAGCGCGAACAGGGCGATGGCGCCGATGAAGGGGCCGCTTTCGTGCGTGCTGCCGAGCGCGCGCCAGGTCAGCGCCGCGACCACGAGGGCGGCGATCGGATCCGGGGCAAAGAAGATGATGTTGGGGAAGGAGAACCAGCGCGCGGCGATGGCCTCGCTGGCGAGCGGCGTCCACAGGCTGACGATGCCGATGGCGGCGAGCACGCCGACGAGGCAGATGCGCCCCTCCCGCCGCGCCAGCGCCTGCACGTCGCCCTCAGTCTTCAGGATCAGCCAGCCGGCGCCGAGAAGGCCATAGCCGAACATCAGCGCGATGCCGGTGAGGACCGAGAACGGCGTCAGGAAATCGAAGGACGAGCCGGAAAAGCTGCGTCCTGTCACTTCGAAGCCCTGGATGAAGCTGCCGAGCACGACGCCCTGCGCGAAGGTGGCCGAGGCCGAGCCGTAGCAGAAGGCATGGTCCCAGAACGTCTTGTGCTCGCCGTCGCGGAAGCGGAACTCGAAGGCGAGGCCGCGGAAGACGAGCGACAGCAGCATCACCAGCACGGGGAAATAGACCGCCGGGATGATGATCGCGAAGGCCAGCGGGAAGGCGGCAAGGAGCGCGACGCCGCCGAGCACCAGCCAGGTCTCGTTGCCGTCCCAGATCGGCGCGACCGAATTCATGATCAGATTGCGCGAGGGCGTGTCCGGCGCGAAGCCGTAGAGCATGCCGACGCCGAGGTCGAAGCCGTCCAGCATGACATAGAGGAACACCCCCATGCCGATGATGACGGTCCAGATCGGCACGAAATCGAGAACCGCGTTCATGCTCGCTCTCCCTCAGTTGTCGACGGCGCCGGCGAGAACCGGGGCATCGGGACGGCCGGCCTTGACCGGGCTGTCGTCTTCCCCGGCCGGTGTCAGCCGCGGACCCTTCCGCACGATCCTGGCCATCAGGATGATGCCGGTCGGATAGACGAAGAGATAGACGGCGACATAGGCGATCAGCGAGATCAGGACGTCGAGCCCGGTCAGCGAGGGCGAGACGCTGTCGGCGGTGCGCAGCATGCCATAGACGGTCCAGGGCTGCCGGCCGACCTCGGTGGTGAGCCAGCCGGCGATGACGGTCAGGAAGCCGATCGGGATCGTGAGCTGCAGCGTCTTCAGATAGAGCGGCGAGCTCGTCAGGCGGCCGCGGAAGCGCAGCCAGTTGCCCCAGACGACGAGGCCGAGCATGACCACCGCGAGGCCGACCATGATGCGGAAGCCGAAGAACGGGATCACCACCGGGGGCCGGTCCTCCGGCGGGAACGACTTCAGCCCGCGCACCTCGCCATCGAGCGAATGGGTCAGGATCAGGCTGCCGAGATAGGGCACCTCGATCGCGTAGAGGTTCTTCTCGGCCGCGGCATCGGGAATGGCGAACAGCGTCAGCGGCAGTTCCTTGCCGGTGTCCCAGATCGCCTCGATGGCGGCGAGCTTGGCCGGCTGGTGCTCACGCGTGTTGAGGCCATGCGCGTCGCCGATATAGATCTGCAGCGGCAGCAGCACCGTGAGCAGCCAGAGCGTCATCTTCATCATGGCGCGGCCTTCCTCGGCGAAGGTGCCGCGGCGGACCAGATAGGCGCCGACGCCCATCACGACGAAGCCGGTGGTGATGTAGAAGCCGATGACATTGTGGGCGAGACGGTAGGGGAAGGACGGATTGAAGATCACCTCAAGCCAGGAGGTGGTGAAGAAGCGGCCGTCGATGACCTCAAAGCCGGCCGGCGTCTGCATCCAGCTGTTGGCCGAGAGGATCCAAAAGGTCGAGATCAGCGTCCCGAGCGCCACCATCAGCGTCGCGCCGAGATAGGCCCAGCGCGGCACGAGGCTGCGGCCGAACAGGAGGACGCCGAGAAAGGCCGCCTCGAGGAAGAAGGCGGTCAGCGCCTCATAGGCGAGGAGGGGCGCCAGCACGTTCGATGCGGCGTCGGAGAGGCGGCTCCAATTGGTGCCGAACTGGAACGGCATCACCACGCCGCTGACGACGCCCATGCCGAACGACACCGAGAAGATGCGGATCCAGAAGGTCGACAGGCGCAGATAGATCTCGCGGCGCGTGAAGAAATGCGCGGTCTCGAGCACGGCGATGTAGGAGGCCGTGCCGACCGTGAAGGCCGGCAGCATCACATGCCAGACGATGACCCAGGCGAATTGCACCCGTGAAAGGAACAGTGCGTCGAGTTCCATCGCTCCCTCCAGAGTCGTCGACCCAGCCCCGGGTCTGCCATCCAAGTGGCGGTCGTCCGCCGTGCGCGCCGGGTGGCGCCGCGATGGCCGATCTGTGGCGAAGCTAGGGCGGTTCGCTGCCGATGTCGATGTGACGAGGCCCCCTCCGGCCCATTTGACGCAAATCAAAGTGTCGCAACCGGCGAAGGTCCGGCGCCGACCGCGCGTGTCCGCGGCGCCCATCGATGGGGTGCGCACCCGCGCGGACGGTTCGAGAGAGGGGCGGGTGCCGATGCTTGACAGGCCGCGGCGTTCCGGCTAGAAGAGCTACATAAACGTTTAGGTTGGTCGGGGAGGAGATTTATTCCGACAACTAAACGATTATTGCTGCAATCTCGTTGAGGATGTCGATGCTGCGTGGTTGTCTGCATCTGCAAACCTAAACGATTATGATAGGGAGGCTGCCTTGAAGAAGTCGACCATGCGCGACATCAGTCGCGCCACCGGGCTTTCGATGTTCACGGTGTCGCGGGCGCTGAGCGGGGCCGACGGCGTCTCCGAGGAGAGCCGCGAGCAGGTCCAGAAGGTCGCGCGCGAGCTCGCCTATATCCCGAACCGCGCAGCCCAGGAGCTCCGCCGCGCCAGCCGCGACAGCGTCGCGGTGATCACGGCCAGCACCTCCAACTCCTATTATCTCGACCTGATGGCCGGCATCCAGCAGGCGCTGCGGCCGTCGAACTGGACGGTCGTCATCGGCGACGTCGCGGTCGACGGCGCCTATGATCCCCATCTCGAGGACCGCATGGTGCAGCGGCTGATCGAATCCCGCATGGCCGGGGTGATCTCGACGCTGACGCTGTCGGCTGAAAACACGACGCTGCTGGCCAACTGGGACATCCCGGTCGTCTTCGTCGACTCCTCGCCGCCCGAGAGCGCGCCGGATTTCCCGAGCGTCACGACCGACAACTACAATGCCAGTCTCATGGTTGGCGCCCATATCGCCAGCCTTGGCCATAAGGAATGGCTGTTTCTCGTCTATCCGGCCAAGTGGTCGACGCGATTCGACCGCGAGCGCGGCATTCGCGATGCCGCGGCGCTCCATGGCGCCGCCGTGACGATCCTCGAGAGCGAGAACGATTCCGCCTCGGCCTATAGGACGCTCGCCGCCCATCTCGAAGGCCTCGGCCACTTGCCGGACATCCTCATCGTCGGCAACAACCCGCTGCTGCTCGGCGCGCTGAAGCTGCTGCGCGATCGCGGCATCGTCGTGCCCGATCAGATGGCGCTGGTCGCCTATGACGAGTTCGCCTGGTCGACACTGATCGATCCGCCGCTGACCGTCCTCAATGAGCGAAGCGAGGAGATCGGCCGCCGCGCGGCCGAGACGCTCGCGCGGATCATCGACGGACAGTCCGAGGCGGAGAAGCGCGGCGAAACCAAGGCGCCCCGCTACTTGCCGGACTATCAGCAGCAGGTGCCGGCCGAACTCGTCATCCGTCGTTCCTGCGGCAGCGGCCGGGCGCCTCGCCCGCCGCGCCAGCCATGACCCCCTTGTTCGCGGCGCTCCCGCCGCGGCCGACCCGATCCGCGCCTGGAAGCGCGGCGTCCACGGCGCTTCGCAGCCGGCGCCACCCATCATCACGGGCTGACAGACATTCCCTCGGAGGAGACACAATAATGAAGACGACCCGCCAGAACCGCTTCACGCTCGCCGCCTCGGTCGCGGCGCTCGCCCTTCTCGCCTTCGCGCCCGCCGCGATGGCGGAGGGCGCGCCGAAGAAGATCGAGAAGATCGGCCTGATGGTGCAGGACATGTCCAACCCGTTCTTCTCGGCGATGGACAAGGGCGCCAAGAAAGCGGCCGCCGCGATCGGCGCCACCGTCAACACCCAGGACGCGCAGCTCGACCTCGCCAACCAGAACACCCAGATCGACGCCTTCATCCAGCAGGGCGTCAACCTGATCGTGATCTCGGCGGTCAACGAGGCCGGCATCGAGCCGGCGATCATGCGCGCCAAGGAAGCGGGCATCATCGTCATCGCGGTCGATACGCCCGCGCATGGCGCCGATGCGGTCGTCATGACCGATGCGGTCCAGGCCGGCGAGAAGTCCTGCGAATACCTGTTCACCGAGATGGGCGGCAAGGGCGAGGTCCTGCTCGTCGACGGCACGCCGATCCAGACGATCATCGATCGCATCGCCGGCTGCCGGAAGGTCGCGGCCAAGTTCCCCGAGATCAAGATCGTCGGCCAGCAGGCCTCGAAGAACGACCGCGCCTCGGGCCTGATGGTCACGACCGACATGCTGACGGCCCATCCCGACGTCACCGGCATCTTCGGCATGAACGACCCGTCGGCGCTGGGTGCCGTGCTCGCGGTCGAGCAGGCCGGCAAGTCCGGCCAGATCAAGGTCACCGGCGTCGACGGCAGCCCCGAGGCGGTCGCCGAACTGAAGCGCGCCGGATCGCCCTTCATCGGCTCCGCGACCCAGAGCCCCGGCGGCATGGTGGTGAAGGCGGTCGAGATCGCGCAGGAAATCGCTGCCGGCAAGGCGCCGAAGGACAAGACGATCCTGATCCCGAGCGTTCTCGTCTCGCGCGACAATGTCGGCGAATATGCCGGCTGGTAAGCCGCAGCGCTGATCGGGCAAGCACCGGCGCGGCGGGCTTTCGGGCCCGCCCCGCTTCTGGAGGTGATGATGGCGACCAGGACCAGAGACGGCGAACCGTTGCTGCGACTCGAAGGCGTTTCCAAGCGCTTCGGCGCGACGCTGGCGCTGAACGGCGTCCATTTCGATCTCTATCCCGGCGAGGTTCATGCCCTGATGGGCGAGAACGGCGCCGGCAAGTCGACGCTGATGAAGATCCTCTCGGGCAACATCCTCAGCGATTCCGGCCGCATCCTCATGGACGGTAAGGAGATCGACATCCGCTCGCCGCTCGATGCCAGGGCGCGCGGCATCGCGATCATCCACCAGGAACTCAACACCGTGCCGGCGATGACGGTCGCCGAGAATCTGGCGCTCTGCCGCGAGCCGCGCACGCGCTTCGGCATGCTCGACCGCCGCCGCATGGTCAGCGACGCGCGCGAGAAGCTCGCCCGCATCCGCGCCGACATCGATCCGCGCCAGCCGCTCGGCGCGCTCGGCATCGGCATGCAGCAGATGGTCGAGATCGCCCGCGCCGTCAGCGAGGAGGCGCGCGTGCTGGTGCTCGATGAGCCGACGGCGGCACTGTCGCGCAGCGAGGCGCAGGAGCTCTACCGCATCATCGGCCAGATGCGCGAACAGGGCGTCGGCCTCATCTATATCTCGCACCGGATGGAAGAGGTTTGGCAGCTCGCCGACCGCGTCACGGTGCTGCGCGACGGCGCCCATGTCGGCACCAGCGCGATGACGGAGACGAGCCCGGCCGATGTCGTGCGCATGATGGTCGGCCGCCCCATCGCCGATCTCTACAACCATGCCCCGCGCACTCCCGGCCCCGTGGTGCTCGAGGTCGCGGGCCTTGCCGGTGACGGTGTCGGGCCGGTCGATTTCACCGTCTGCGCCGGCGAGGTCGTCTGCATGGCCGGCCTCATCGGCTCAGGCCGCACGGAGATCGGCCGGATCATCTTCGGCGCCGATCGGCGCAGCGAAGGGATCGTGCGCATCAATGGCACCGAAAGCCGCCCGGCCGATCCCCATGCCGCGATCGCCGACGGCATCGGCATGGTGCCCGAGGATCGCAAGGCGCAGGGCCTCTTCCTCGATCACTCCGTCGAGGACAATATCGCGATCTCCTCGCTCGATCGCTTCGTGACGGCGGGCGTCGTGCGCGCCGCCGATGCGCGGACGGCGGTGCGCGAGGAGATGCAACGGCTGCATCTCCGCCTCTCGGCGCTTCGGCTGCCGGTCAAGGCGCTCTCCGGCGGCAACCAGCAGAAGGCAGCGCTGGCGCGCTGGCTGCTGCGCGATTCAAAGGTGCTGATCCTCGACGAGCCGACGCGCGGCGTCGATATCGGCGCCAAGCGCGAAATCTACGAACTCATCGATGAACTCGCCCGCGCCGGCAAGGCCGTGCTCGTCATCTCGTCCGATCTGCCCGAGGCGATCGGCATCAGCGATCGGCTGCTCGTCATGCGGGCGGGCCGGATCGTGCACACGCTCGTGTCGCGCTTGGCGAGCGAGGAGGACGTGATGATCCACGCCACGGGAACGGCGGCGGGGACAACGGAAACGACGGGAGCGATCCAGTGACCAGTCCATCTTCCCGCCCGCATCGGGGCGCCGCCGAGCCGCTCGAGACGCCGCCGTTCGACTTCGCCAAATGGTGGGACCGCGTCGGCATCCTGATGGTGCTCGTCGCGCTCGTCATCCTCATGTCGGTGATCGCCCCGAACTTCAACCGCGTCGACAACCTCCTCAATATCGCCCGCTCGATCTCGGTCAACGCGATCCTCGCGGCCGGGCTGACCTTCGTCATCCTGACCGGCGGCATCGACCTCTCCGTCGGCTCGATCGTCGCGGTGTCGGGCGTCGTCGCGGTCATCGCCGCCATTGCCGGCTGGCCGGCGCCGGCCGCGATCCTCGCCGGCATGCTGGTCGGCGCCGCCTGCGGCTTCATCAACGGCGCGCTCACGGCCTATCTCTCGCTGGCGCCCTTCATCGTCACGCTGGGCACGATGACCTTCCTGCGCGGCCTCGCCTATACGATCACCGAGGGACAGCCGATCGTCTCCAGCGATCTCAACTTCCGCGACATGGGCAATGGCTATCTCTCCGGCGTGCCGATCCCGGTCCTCGTGATGCTCGTCGTCTATCTCGTCGCCTGGTTCATCCTGGAGCGCACCCGCTATGGCCGCCATGTCTATGCGGTCGGCGGCAACCCGCAGGCCGCGCGCCTCGCCGGCGTGCGCGTCAATCGCGTCACGACCTCGGTCTATGTCATCGCCGGCGCCTGTGCCGGGCTTGCCGGCGTCATCTTCGCCGCCCGCGTGATCTCGGCCCAGCCGACGGCCGGCACCGGCTATGAGCTCGACGCCATCGCGGCGGTGGTCCTCGGCGGCACCAGCCTTGCCGGCGGTCGCGGCCGCATCGTCGGCACGCTGATCGGCTCGGTGATCCTCGGCGTGCTCTCGACCGGGCTCATCCTGCTCAATGTGCCGTTCTTCACCCAGCTGCTGATCAAGGGCGTCGTCATCATCGTCGCGGTCGCGATCGACAGCCTGAAGCAGCGGCAGTTCTCGTTCCGCCGCGCGCCGGCCGCCGCCGCGCCCGAGACGCCGAAGCCCTGAACCGCGCCGCGGTCCGGCCGAGATCTCTGCAGCGGGCGACCGGATCGCCCGCTCCCCCCATTGTTTCGGAGACGCCTTCGATGCCCCATTCCATCACGATCGTCGATCCGCTCGCGGGATCGCGGGTGAACGAGCCCATCACCTTCACGGTCGACGAGGACCTTCGCGCGCCGCTGCGCTGGGCGGAGACGGAGAGCGGCGAGCGCGTGCTCTGCCAGCGGCTGACGGAAGGGTCGAGCGAGGGGCGGACATCGTTCATCGCCACCGTCAGCCTCACGGGCTCGCTGCGGCTGACGCTCGGCGAGGCCGCGGATCCGTCCATGGTCGCCGAGGACACCGGCATCGTTCTTCTGGCCGGGCGCGAGAGCGACTGCTTCGCCCGCCTCGACACCGGCGCGTTCGATCTCGAGCTCTGCTCGGGCAAGGCCGAGGGGCTCGGCTCCTCGAAATGGGGCATCCGCCATTTCCGCGGCAATGGCGACGGCTTCGAGCTGCTCCCCTCCGGCAACAACGCGATCGGCGGCTTCTACGGCCCATTCTTCACGCCGGAAAACGGGCTGATCAATCCGCCCGAGCATGCCAAGGTCGAGATCGAGATCGTCGAGCGCGGGCCGGTGCTGCATCATTATCGCATGCACGGCACGATCCCCGACGGGCTGCTGGAGGAACTGAAGGGCAAGCGCTTCACGATCGACTGGCGCTTCACGCATGGAACGCCCTTCTTCCAGCGCCGCTACCGCGTCGACGACTTCCAGACGGTGATCAACGGCCGCTCGGTGACCAACAAGATCACGGTCGGCGACGAGTTCGAGGGCGGGCCCGGCAAGCTCGTCTTCGACCGCTTCGCGGCCTATGGCGGCACGCGCTATCGCGCCGGCGATCCCTACGCCGGCGAACTCGTCGCGATGGTGGCCGAGACGGTGGCGCAGTCCGAGAATGAGGGGCCGAAATTCGCCGAGTTCCGCGACCAGCTCGCCGATATCGAAGCGGCGCATTGGGATCTCTACTGGCGCCTCTTCTCGGCCTGGGAACAGGTGCTCGGCGAGGACGAGCTGCGCGCGCGGCTCGGCCGCGTCCGGGCGAAGGCGCATGTGCTGGCTGATCTCACCGACAGGGCCTGGACGCTGACCGACGCGCCGGTCGATGTCTCCGCCGTCCCGCATGAGACGATCTTCCCGGGGCCGGCGACCAAGACCGTCGAATATGACGATGCCTCCGGCCGGGCGATGGTGTGGTGGACCTCGGCTGCCTCGGGCGCGTTCCAGATCGTCCAGCGCCGCCAGTCCGGCTGGGTCAACTGGGGCTCGAATGGCGAGAACGAATGTCCGGAACTGCCGGTCGGCGCCCTGATCAAGACGGCCTATGGCCCGTTCAAGGACAATTGGCAGCAGATCGCCGACCAGCTCGAGACGCCGCCGGTCGTGACCGTCGGCTGAAGGGAGCCGGGCGCCGGGCGCCCGGCCGCCGCCTCACGACATGATCAGGCCGCCGTCGACATTCACCGTCTGGCCGGTGATGTAGGCGGCGTCCTCGCTGGCGAGGAAGGCGACGAGCCCGGCGACGTCCTCGCCCGAGCCGGCGCGGCCCATCGGGATGCCCTCGACCCATTCGGCCATCAGCTCGCCCGGCTTGTAGTCGCCGAGCAACTTGCCCCAGGCGGCGTCGTTATAGGCCCACATGTCCGTCTCGATGATGCCGGGGCAGAAGGCGTTGACGGTGATGCCTTCCTTTGCCAGCTCCTTGGCGAGGCTCTGCGTGATGCCGACGACGCCGAATTTCGAGGCGGCATAGTGCGGCGTGAAGATGAAGCCCTGGCGCGCCTGGCCCGAGGCGGTGTTGATGAGGCGGCCGCCGCGGCCATGCTTGCGGATACGGGCCGTCGCCTCCTGGCAGCAGAGGAACACGCCCTTGGTGTTGACCGCGAGCACCTTGTCCCATTCGGCCTCGGTCATCGCCTCGAGGCGGGCGATGGTGATGACGCCGGCATTCTGGATGGAGATGTCGACGCCGCCGAACTGGCGCTCGGCCTCGTCATAGAGCGCGGTGACGCTCGCCTTGTCGGTGACGTCGACGCGGACGGCGTGCGCCTTGCCGCCGGAGGCGCGGATCTCCTCGGCGACGCTGTCGACCTGCGCCTCGTTGGCGGACACGACGACCGCGGCGCCTTCGCGGGCGAAGCGGCGGGCGATCGCGGCGCCGATGCCGCGGCTGCCTCCGGTGATGACGACGGTCTTGCCTTCGAAGCGGGACATGGTTCCTCCAGATGAATCAAGGGGCAGGCGATGGATCGGCGGCCAGCTTCTCGGCCGTGAACTTGTCGGTGATCAGCACGTCGACATGGCGCCCGAGCAGCGCGCCGCGGATGGCCGCGACCTTGCGCGCCCCGCCGGCGACCGCGACGACGCGCGGCACGGCACGAAGCTCGGCGAAGGTCATGCCGATGACGCGGTCGTCGAGCGGCCCGTCGACGGGGCGGCCCTCGGCGTCGAAGAAGCGGCAACACACATCGCCGACGGCGCCGCGCGCCTCGAGGTCGTGCAGTTCGTCGGAGGAGAAGCTGTTGCCGGAATTGGCCAGCATGATCGAGGGCTGCAGGGCGCCGATGCCGATCAGCGCCATCGTCACGCGGCGGAACTGGTCCATGGTGGCGCGGACATAGCTGTCGCCGACCATGACCAGCTTGGCGGCGGAGGAGCCTGCCACGCCCTGCGCCGCGAGCAGCAGCGGCTCGGCGCCGGTCAGCGCGGCGAGGCGGCTCGTCAGTTGCGTGGCGTGACTCTGCACCGAGGGGTTGCCGATGCCGCCGAGGATCTGCACGACGCGCTCGGCCTTGATGCGCTTCAGCGGATGGATCGCATCGACCATGCGCAAGAGTGACACGCTCCAGGAGGAGATGCCGATCACCTCGCCATCGGCGACCGTCGTCTCGAAATAATGTCCGGCGGCATCGCCGATCGCGCCGATGATCGCCTCCTCGCGATCCTCGAAACAGTCGGCGACGATCGCCTCGGTCAGCCCGTAGCGGCTCCTCAGCGCCGCCTCGAGCTCCGGAAAGGTGCCGCGCGGCGGCATGATCGTGATGCGCACGATGCCTTCCTGCTCGGCCTTCTTCAGAAGGCGCGAAATGGTCGCCTGCGAGATGTGCAGCAGGCTTGAAATCTCGGCCTGCTTCATGCCTTCCGCGTGATAGAGCTGGGCGACGCGGGTCATCAGCCTCAGCTCGTAGGTCCTGCTCATTGCCGGTCCGGTCCTCTTTCCCGGCGGGGTGACCACCTCGGCGCATCCCCCGCGATCTGGCCGATTCTCGCATAAAAATTCACACGTGAAAATAAATCTTCGCCGCCCGCTGCGCGAACGGGGCGCTGTCGACAGCCATCCATGGTGCGGTGCGGCATGTTCTTTTCGCAGTCACAGCATTGGGTTCGCTGCGAAAATCGGCGACGAGCCCGCTTGACGAGCACTCTAGCTGCCGGTAACCTGCAAATCAATCCAGTAATGAATAAATATTCAAGCTGGTGACTGGACGAGAGCGAGGTCTGAGTGTGAGCCTGGATTTCTTCCCCGATGTGCCGACGCCGGCCATCCTGGCGCAGGCGACCCCCGAGGATCGGGCCGAGCGGCTGGAGCTGCTCGCGCGGGCCATCCGCCGCTCGATCGTGCGGATGATCGACAGCGCTAGGGCTGGCCATATCGGCGGCGACCTCTCGGTCACCGACATCCTGACGACGCTCTATTTCGGCGTCCTGAAGCTCGATCCGGCCGAGCCGCGGGCCGCGGCGCGCGATCGCTTCATCCTGTCGAAGGGCCATTGCGCCGCCGCGCTCTATTCGGTGCTGGCGCTGCGCGGCTTCATCGATCCGGCGCTGCTGCCGACCTTCATGAAGCCGCTGTCGCTGCTCAACGGCCATCCGAACCGGCGCAAGGTCGCCGGCGTCGAGGCCAATACCGGCCCGCTCGGCCATGGCCTGCCGATCGCGGTCGGCAGCGCGATCGCCTCGAAACTCTCGGGCCAGAACTGGCAGACCTTCGTCGTCACCGGCGACGGCGAACTGCAGGAAGGCTCGAACTGGGAGGCGGCCATGGCTGCCGGCCACCGCAAGCTCGACAATCTCTGCGTCATCGTCGATCGCAACCGCCTGCAGCAGGGCGCGCGCACCGAGGACACCAACGCGCTCGATCCCTTGACCGACAAATGGGCCGCCTTCGGCTGGGAGGCCGTCGAGGTCGACGGCCATGACCATGCCGCGCTCTACGATCTCTTCACCCGGCCGCGCACCGGCCGCCCGCTCGCCGTCGTCGCCAACACGAAGAAGGGCAGGGGCGTGTCCTTCATCGAGGATCGCGTCGAATGGCATCACAAGGTGCCCTCGGCCGAGCAGGTCGCCCTCGCGCTCGAGGAGCTGCGCTGATGAACGCGCCCGTTTCCGCCACCCAAGCCACGTTCGACTGCCGCCAGGCCTTTGCCGAGACCCTGATCGAGCTGGCGCGTTCGGATGAGCGCATCGTCACCGTCTGCAACGACAGCGTCGGCTCGTCCAATCTCGGCGCGTTCCAGAAGGAATTCCCGAACCGGCTGATCAATGTCGGCATCGCCGAGCAGAACATGGTCGGCGTCGCCGCAGGCCTTGCCAATGGCGGCTTCATTCCCTTCGTCTGCTGCGCCTCGCCCTTCCTGACCGGACGCGCGCTGGAGCAGATCAAGGCCGACATCGCCTATAACGGCTATCACGTCATGCTCTGCGGCATGAGCCCGGGCATGTCCTATGGCGAGCTCGGCCCGACGCACCATTCGATCGAAGACCTCTCGTGGATGCGGGCGGTGACCGATCTCGCCGTCGTGGTCCCTGCCGATCCGGCGCAGACACGGGCCGCGATCCGCTGGTCGATCGGCTTCGAGAAGCCGGCCTTCATGCGCATCGGCCGCTACAAGATTCCCTCGGTCAGCGAGGGCGAGGCCGAGCCCTTCGTCTATGGCAAGGCCAACCGGCTGCGCGAGGGCACCGATCTCACCATCGTCGCCACCGGTGTCATGGTTTCGCGTGCGCTCGACGCCGCGTCCGATCTGGAGGCGCAGGGCATCTCCGCCCGCGTCCTCAACATATCGACGATCAAGCCGCTCGACGACGAGGCGATCATCGCCGCGGCGCGGGAGACCGGCGCCATCGTCACCGTCGAGGAAGCGATGATCGAAGGCGGCCTCGGCGCCGCCGTCGCCGAGGTGGTGGTCCGCCATCATCCCGTGAAGATGCGCATGCTCGGCGTGCCGGGCTTCGCGCCGACGGGCGAGACCGGCTTCCTGCTCGATCATTTCGGCCTCAACCGGGCCGGCATCGTCGCCGCTGCGCTCGAGCTCAGGGCCTGATCCGATGCGCGCGCCGCTGATCCTTGCCATCGACCAGGGGACGAGTTCCACCAAATGCCTCGTCGTCGATAGCGACGGGCAGGTGGTGGCGCGCGGCCAGGCGGCGGTCGGCCAGTCGACGCCGGAGCCCGGCTGGGTCGAGCAGGATGGCGATGCGATCTTCGCCAGCGTCCGCGCGGCGGTCGCCGCGGCGCTGACGCCGGAGCTTGCCGCCCGCGTCGTCTCGGTCGGCCTGTCGACCCAGCGCGAGAGCTGCATCATCTGGGACCGGGCAACCGGTGCCCCGCTGACGCCGGTTCTCTCCTGGCAGGACCAGCGCACCGAACCGCTCTGCGCCGCCATGCGCGCACGCGGCGAGGACCGCCTGGTGCGCGAGAAGAGCGGGTTGCCGCTCGATCCGATGTTCTCTGCCATCAAGGCGAAGTGGCTGCTCGACCGCATCGATCCCGATCGGAGCCGCGCCAAGGCCGGCGAACTCGCCATCGGCACCATCGACAGCTTCCTGCTGTCGCGCTTCGGCGGCGCGCATATCGTCGAGGCCGGCAATGCCTCGCGCATGCAGCTCGTCGATGTCGCCAAGGCGGCCTATGACGACGAACTGCTGGCGCTCTTCGATATTCCGCGCGCGACTCTCCCCGAGATCGTCGCCTCGACCGGTCCGTTCCCGGCGGTGCGCGGCCTGCCGCCGCTCGCCGATGGTGTTCCGATCGGCGCCGTGATGGCCGACAGCCATTCGGCGCTGTTCGCGCATGGCGCCTACAAGCCCGGTCCCGTCAAGGCGACGCAGGGCACCGGCTCCTCGGTGATGGGCCTGCTCGACCGCGCGGCGACCCGCGACGGCGCGGCGCTGCATCCCGGCGTCTGCCTGACGCTCGCCTGGTGGATCGATGCGCCCGTGCTCGCCTTCGAAGGCAATATCCGCTCGGCCGGCTCGACCCTCCTCTGGGCGGCGTCGCTGCTCGGCGTCGATGCGGCGGAACTGGCGCGGATGGCGGCCGGCGTCGACGACGCCGGCAATGTCCACCTCGTTCCCGGCTTCAACGGCCTCGGCGCGCCCTGGTGGGACGGCGCCGCGGTCGCGACGCTGTCCGGCTTCACGCTCGGCTCCTCGCGCGAGCTGGTGGCGCGGGCCGCGCTCGATTCGATCGCGCACCAGATCGCCGATGTCGTCGATGCCGTGCGCTCGTCGGGCGTGCCGGTCGACAGCCTTCATGTCGACGGCGGTCCGACGCGCAACGACCAGTTGATGCAGTTCGAGGCCGACATGACCGGGCTGCCGGTGGCGCGGACCGATACGGCGGAGCTCTCCGCGCTCGGCGTCGCCCATCTCGCCGGTGTCAGCGCCGGGGTCTTCACGTTCGACGGCCTCGCGAAGCTCGATCGCGGCGGCACGGTGTTCCGTCCGGCGCTCGATCAGGCGGCACGCGGCCGGAAGCGGGCGAACTGGGCGCGGGCGCTGAAGCGCTCGCGCAGCGGCGGCGGCATCGAGCCGGGCGCCTCGGCCTATCGGGCCGCGAAGTGACGAAGCGAGGGTGCAGGACACCCTCAGGGACGGGAGGAGAGGCGGGATGGCAGTGACATCCGAAAGAGCATCGGCGGCACAGCCGAAGCGGCGCGGATTCAGTCTGGGGGGCGGCGCGACCGGACCGTTCATCGGGCTCATCGCCATGTGCATCTTCCTGTCGCTGGCGACCGACACGTTCTTCTCGCTGCGCAATTTCCTCAACGTCATGGACCAGGTGACGGTGATCGGCGTGATGGCCATCGGCATGACGCTGGTGATCCTGATCGGCGGTATCGACCTCTCGGTCGGCTCGGTCCTGGCGCTGTCGGCGATGGTGATGGGCTATCTCGGCAACACGATGGGGCTGCCGTTCCCGCTCGCGATCCTCTTCGCCATCCTTGCCGGCGGGCTCTGCGGCGCGGTGTCGGGCTTCATGATCACCGGGCTCAACATGCCGCCTTTCATCGCGACGCTGGCGATGATGTCGATCGCGCGCGGCGTCGCCTCGATGATCACCGATGGCGAGCAGATCGTCGGCTTCCCGGACTGGTTCTCCAATCTCGCCATCATCCGCTATGGCGGCTTCGTCAGCGCCACCGTCGCGACGATGCTCGTGCTCGCCTTCGCCTTCTGGGTGTTCCTGCGCTTTCGCCCGGCCGGCCGCGCGCTCTATGCGATCGGCGGCAGCCCGGAGGTCGCGCGCCTTGCCGGCATCCATGTCAAGGCGGCGACCGTCTGGGTCTACACCGTCTCCGGCCTGATGGCCGGCCTTGCCGGCATCATCCTGTCGGCGCGGCTCGACAGCGCCCAGCCGAGCTCCGGCCTCGGCTATGAGCTCGACACCATCGCGGCCGTCGTCATCGGCGGGGCCAGCCTTGCCGGCGGCGTCGGTGGCATCGCCGGTACGGCGGTCGGCGTCCTGATCATCGGTTTCCTGAGGAACGGCCTCAACCTGCTGCATGTCTCCCCCTTCGTGCAGCAGGTCATCATCGGCGTCGTCATCGCCATCGCGGTCGCCGCCGACACGCTTCGGGCGCGCCGGCGCCGCTGAGTTCCCGCCGTCCGGCCCAGCCGGGCGGCACGTCTACGGGCGGAGAACCGCCCGAAAGGTTTCGCCGGAAAACGGTGAAACGGAAGGGTCCACGGGGACCGAGCCAAGCGCTGCCGGGGAGGAACCGTCGGCGTCAACGTCAATCGGAGGAGAAACCATGTTCACTCGTCGTACCACGCTGCTGGCGGCCGCTGCCGCCGTCGCCCTCTCGGCCAGCTTCGGCGCCGCCGACGCCGCCGAGGCCAAGAAGATCGGCCTCGCGGTCGCCAATCTCCAGGCCAATTTCTTCAACCAGATCAAGCAGTCGGTTGAAGCCTACGGCAAGGAGAAGGGCCTCGAGGTCATCACCGTCGACGCCAAGGGCGACGCGGCGACCCAGGTCAGCCAGATCCAGGATCTGCTCGCCCAGAACGTCGATGCACTGATCTACATCCCGGCCGGCGCCACCGCCGCCGCGGTTCCGGTCAAGGCCGCCAAGGCCGCCGGCGTTCCGGTCGTCAATATCGACCGCAATGCCGAAGGCGCACCGGGCGACACCTTCATCGCCACCGACAGCGTCACCTCGGCCAAGCAGGTCTGCGACTACCTCGCCAAGCAGGCGGGCGGCAAGGGCGAGATGGTCATCGTTCACGGCCAGAAGGGCACGACCCCCGAGGTCGACCGCTCGAAGGGCTGCGCCGAGGCGCTCAAGGGCTATCCCGACATCAAGGTCGTCGGTGAGCTGTGGTCGGAAGGCTGGCACCAGGACGAGGGCTTCAAGCTGACCTCGGATCTGCTGCAGGCCAATCCGAATGTCAGCATCATCTTCGCCCAGGCCGACGCGCTCGCGCTCGGCGCCGCCCAAGCGGTCAAGGTCGCCAATTCCGGCCACCGCATCTTCATCGGCGGCTTCGACGGCGACACGGCAGCGCTGACCGCGCTGAAGGACGGCGTGTTCGACGTCACCGCCACCCAGCAGACCCAGAAGATGGGCCGGCTTGGCGTCGATGCGGCGATCGCTCTCGTCGCCGGCGAAAAGCTCCCGGCCGAGCAGCTGCAGGACGCCACGCTGACGACGAAGGAAAACGTCGACCAGTTCATCGCCAACCATCCCTGATCGGATCCGCGGACGGGGGCGGCGTGCCGCCCCCACTTCCTCCCGCGACTAGGCGGCGCGGCTTTCGCGCCGCCCCTTTTCCGCAAAGACCGAGGCAATCGCGATGACGGACGGTTCTGCTGCCAATCCCGGCCAGGTGGTGCTCGAGGTCCGCGGCATCGGCAAGACCTATGAGCCGGTCACGGTGCTGAGGGGCGTCAATCTCGACGTCCGGCGCGGCGAAGTGCTCGCGCTGCTCGGCGAGAACGGTGCCGGCAAGTCGACGATGTCCTCGATCATCGCCGGCCTCGTCAAGCCGACCACCGGCACCATGACGTGGAACGGTGCCCCCTATGCGCCGGCGAGCCCCGCCGATGCGCTTTCCGCCGGCATCGGCCTCATCCACCAGGAAATGCGGCTGCTGCCGCATCTCACCATCGCCGAGAACATCTTTGTCGGCCGCCTGCCGGTCACCGGCGGACGGGTCGACCGGGCGACGATGAACCGCCGCGCCGCCGAGCAGATGCGCCGTCTCGGCCTCGATGCGGAGCCGACCATGCTGGTGAGCGAGCTCCGCGTCGCCGCGCAGCAGCAGGTCGAGATCGCCAAGGCGCTGACGCTCAATGCGCGGCTCCTGATCTTCGACGAGCCGACCGCCGCGCTCGGCGGCGACGAGACCGACCGCCTGTTCGAGCAGATCGCGAGCCTCAAGGCCGAGGGCGTCTCCTTCATCTATATCAGCCATCGCCTCGACGAGATCGCCCGCATCGCCGACCGCGTCGCCGTGCTCCGCGATGGCGAGCTGGTCGCCGTGCACGAGAGCGCGCAGGTTCCGGTCAAGCAACTCGTCGAGGACATGGTCGGCCGCCCGCTCGACCGCATGTTCCCGCCGATCCGCACGCTGACCGGCGAGACTCGCATCGAGGTCGAGCACCTCACCAGCATCGATGGCTCATTCAGCGATGTCAGCTTCTCGGTGAAGGCGGGCGAAGTGTTCGGCATCGCCGGCATCGTCGGCGCCGGCCGCACGGAACTCGTCCGCGCCATCGCCGGGGCCGACCCGGTCGCCCACGGCACGGTCAAGGTCTCAGGCAAGGCGATCCGCACCGGCGATCCGAGCGTCGCGCTCGATCATGGCATCGTGCTGGTGCCGGAGGACCGCAAGGCGCAGGGCGTCCTGCTCGATCATACGATCGCCGACAACCTGGCGCTCGGCAACTATCCGCGCGTCGCGCCCTCCGGCTGGGTCAGTCCGCGCGCCGTCGAGCGTTTTGCCGAAGGCGCCATCGCGCGGTTCGGCATCAAGGGCCGCGCCGGCCAGCTGGCGCGGCAGCTTTCCGGCGGCAACCAGCAGAAGGTCGTGATCGCCAAGTCGATCTCGCGCCAGCCGCAGGTCGTCATCCTCGATGAACCGACGCGCGGCATTGATGTCGGTGCGCGCGCGGCGATCTACGAGGTGATCGCCGCTTTGGCCGATCAGGGCATGGCGGTGATCGTCGTCTCGTCGGATCTCGACGAGGTGCTCGGCCTGTCGCACCGGATCATGGTGCTCAACCGCGGCCGCAATCGCGGCGTGCTCGGCCATGAGGCGGCCGGCCGCGTCGCCGTGATGGAACTCGCCACCACCTGAGTGGCCGATCAAGACGAGACGATGGGAGTGACGACTATGACCTTGTTCAGCCTCGCCGGAGAGACGGCCTTCGTGACGGGCGGCGGCAGCGGTATCGGCCAGGCGATTGCCATCGGCCTTGCCGAGGCCGGCGCCGACGTCGCGCTGTTCGACATGCCGACGAGCCCTGGCCTTGCCGCCACCGTCGAGGCGATCGAGGCGCTCGGTCGCAAGGCGCTGGTCACCACCGGTAATGTGACCGTGCCCGGCGACCTCACCGCCGCCGTCGCAAGGGTCGAGGCGGAGCTCGGTCCGCTGTCGCTCGCCGTCAACTGCGCCGGCATCGCCAATGCGGCGCCGGCCGAACAGCTGCCGCTCCAGCAGTGGCAGACGATGATCGACGTCAACCTGACCGGCGTGTTTCTCTCCT
Source organism: Kaistia sp. (assembly GCA_965279105.1). Classification (GTDB taxonomy): domain Bacteria; phylum Pseudomonadota; class Alphaproteobacteria; order Rhizobiales; family Kaistiaceae; genus Kaistia. The sequence continues at coordinate 5,036,329 of OZ257135.1, read as the reverse complement.
GCCAGGCAGAGGCGCAGGTGATGCTGGCGCGCGGCCGTGGCGCCATCGTCAACATCGCCTCGATGTCGGGTTCGATCGTCAATCGCGGGCTCACCCAGGCGCACTACAACGCCTCCAAGGCGGGCGTCGTGCACCTCTCCAAGAGCCTCGCGATGGAGTGGGTCGAACGGGGTCTGCGCGTCAATGTCATCAGCCCCGGCTACACGCTGACGCCGATGAACCTTCGGCCTGAGGTCGCCGAGCAGCGCAAGATCTTCGAGCGCGAGACGCCGATGCAGCGCATGGCGGGACCCGAGGAAATGGTCGGGCCGGCGGTCTTCCTGCTGAGCCGTGCCGCGTCCTTCGTCACCGGCGTCGACCTGCTGGTCGATGGCGGTTTCGAATGCTGGTAGCCGGTGCGGATCGCGACTGAAATGCATGCTCCCCGGGGCCAAACAGCCCCGCCCCCTTGAAAGCGCGCCCTTTCCGGCAAGATGAGCGGGGAGGTGCAGCGGGCAGGGGATGTGCGTGATGGCGGGACGGGGCGGGCTTGGCGGACTCTGGCGAGCGGTCGAGCGCTATGCCGATCATCCCGATCCGCTCGTCGTCGCCTGCAACTGGATCGCCCTCATCGTCGCGTCCAACCAGCCGCTCTATCCGCTTTATGTGCAATGGGTGGGTGGCGGCGGCGGTCTGGCCGCGATGCTGACCTGGCTCTCGACGCCGCTGTTCGCCTTGGTGCCGCTGGTGGCGCGGCGCAACGCACCGCTCGGGCGAGCCATGCTGCCGATCGCCGGCATCGCCAATTCGCTGCTGGCGCTGGCGCTGTTCGGCCAGGGCGCCGGCATGGCGCTGTTCGTCGCGCCCTGCCTCGTCATCGCCGGTCTAGCCTTCCGGCCGGCCGAACGGCGCTGGAGCTATGCGCTGATCGCCATCGGGGCGATCGGCTATTTCGCCGTTCTGCGGCTCGTGACGGCGCCGCTGGTCGCGCTCTCGCCTGATGGCGTGGCGGGACTGCTCGATATCAACATCCTCAGTGCCGGCTGCCTGATGATCCTGGTCGGGATCAGCTTCTCCGGCGCCATGGCGGAGGGCGAGCGCCGCGCGGCCTCTGTTTCCGCCGTTGACGAGACAGGAGGCGAGTGATAAATGACGATTAATGAAAATCGTCATACCTCGAGTTTGTCGCTGATGGCTATCGACGCCGCCGCTCCGCCGCCTGCTTCCGTCCCCGACGCGCGCCGTCAGGACACGGCGAACCGTATCCTCGACGAGGCCGAGCGGCTGTTCCGCCACTATGGCTTCACCAAGACGACGGTTGCCGACATCGCGCGCGAACTCGGCATGTCGCCGGCCAATGTCTATCGCTTCTTCGCCTCGAAATCGGCCATCCATGAGGCGCTGGCCGAACGGATGCTGGCGAATAACGAGGTCATGCTGCAGGAGATTTCCCGCCGTCCGATCTCGGCCGCCGACCGCCTGCGCGCGTTTGTCCTCGCGCAGCATCAGGCGACGGTGACCCAGATGATGGATGAGACCAAGGTGCACGAGATGGTGCTGGTCGCCCTCGACGAGCACTGGTCGACCATCGATCGGCACCTGAAGCGCATGACCGAGATCGTGGCGCGCGTCATTCGCGAGGGCATCGCTGCGGGCGAATTCGCCGAGCAGGACCCGCAAAGGGCCGCGCGCTGCTTCAAGGCCGCCGTCATCTCCGTCTGCCATCCGACGGTCGTGGCCCAGTGCCGCGCCGATCCGGACGGCGCGGAGCCGGGCGACCTGGCCGAGTTTGCGCTTCGGGCCCTGCGGGCCTGACGCGCCATCCTGAAATGTGAAGACCGGCGCGGACCCACCGCTTCGGTCGACGGTCGAACTTTGCCTGATGGCTGAGGAGAATCGATAAATGTCATTCATCAATCGAACCAAAAGTCGTGGCGTGGCGGTGCTCCCGCTCATCGCCGCCGCTCTTCTCCTGGCCGCCTGCCAGGAAAAGCAGGCCGAGGTGCCGGAGAAGGTGAGGCCGGTGAAGGTGGCGGAGATCGCGGCGCGGGAAGAGACGCGGCGTATCTCCTATTCCGGCTCGGTCAAGGCGCGCAGCGAGGCCAATCTCGGGTTTCGCGTCGGCGGCAAGATCGTTGCGCGCCTCGTCGATGTCGGCGACCGTGTCGAGCCGGGCACGGTGCTCGCACGGCTCGATACGGCCGATCTCGCCCTCGGCCTCGACGGTGCCGAGGCCAATCTCGCATCGGCGACGGCCCAGGTCGCCGTCGCTTCCAGCGCCTATGACCGGGCGGAGGCGCTGTTCGGGCGCGGCTTCACCTCGAAATCGACCCTCGACGACCGCAAGCTGGCGCTCGAGCAGGCCAAGGCCGCTCTCGATGCCGCCCGCTCGAGCCGCGACCAGGCCGAAAACCAGACCGCCTATTCGGAACTGAAGTCCGATGTCGCCGGCATCGTCACGGCCGTCACCGCCGAGGCGGGGCAGGTGGTCGCCGCCGGCAGCCCGGTGGTGGTCGTCGCGCGCGATGGCGAGAAGGAAGTGGCGATCGCCATTCCCGAGAGCGAGATCCGCTTCTTCCATGTCGGCGATCGGCTGGCGGTCCGCTATTGGGCCGATCCCTCGCTGGGCCAGACTGGCACGGTGCGCGAGATCGCCGGCAGCGCCGATCCGGCCTCGCGCACCTTCGCCGTCCGCGTGACGCTGCCCGACAATCCTTCGGTGCGGCTCGGCATGACGGCGGCGCTCGACGCCGATGTGCCGGTCGAGGCGGCCGGCATCGTCGTGCCGCTCGCCGCGATCACGGAACGCGACGGCGCGCCGACCGTCTGGGTGGTCGATGCGGCCGCCGGCACCGTCAGCCCGCGCAAGGTCGAGACCGCGGCCTTTGCCGATGACGGCGTGCGCATCAGCGCCGGCGTCTCGCCCGGCGAATGGATCGTGACGGCCGGGGTGCAGTTCATGACGCCCGGAAAGCCTGTCCGTCTCGATGAAAAGCAGGCGGCCGCGATCGCGGCGCCGCATCTCGCCGTCGCAGCGCGCTGAAGAAACGGGGAACCCTCGCCATGACCACGATCGACAAGGACCAGGGTTCCACGCCGGCCTCCGAGGGCGCGCCCGATAGCGGCTTCAATCTTTCGCGCTGGGCGATCCAGCATCCGGGAATCACGCGCTTTCTCTTCGTGCTGATCCTCGCCGCCGGCATCTTCGGCCTGACGCGGATGGGCCAGAAGGAGGATCCCGACTTCACCTTCCGCGTGATGATCGTCCAGGCCGTCTGGCCGGGCGCCTCGCTGGACGACATGCAGGATCAGGTCGTCAACAAGATCGAGCGCAAGCTGCAGGAGGTGCCGCATCTCGATTATCTGCGCTCGTTCACCAGAGCCGGCAGCGCCATCATCACCGTGTCGATCAAGGGCGATGCCGGCAGCGCCGATGTCGCCGACGCCTTCTACCAGGTGCGCAAGAAGGTCGGCGACATCCGCTCGGAATTGCCGAGCGGTCTCTACGGCCCCTATTTCAACGACGAGTTCGGCGACACCTTCATCACGCTGCATGCGATCAGCGGCGATGGCTACAGCTATCCGGAGCTGAAGGGCTTCGCCAAGGCGGCGCGCGATGAACTGCTGCGGGTGCCCGGCGTCGAGAAGGTTTCGATCATCGGCGACCAGGACGAGAAGATCTTCGTCGACGTCTCGTCGAAGGCGCTGGCCGAGCGCGGCCTGTCGCCGCTCGATATCCAGAACGCGCTGAAGGGCCAGAACGATGTCGACGCCGCCGGTTCGGTCGAAGCGGTCGGCCGGTCCGTGCGCGTCTCGGTCGATGGCGATGCGCGCCGGGCGAAGGATGTCGCGGAACTCAGGCTGCGCGCCGGCAAGGAAGTGATCCGCCTCGGCGATATCGCCACCGTCAGCGACGGGCTCGAGGATCCATTCACGCGCAAGTACCGCTTCAACGGCAAGGAAGCGGTCGAGATCGGCGTCGTGATGGCCAAGGGCTTCAACGTCACCAGCGTCGGCGCCGATGTGCACAAGGCGTTGACGCGTTTCGAAGCCTCGCTGCCGCAGGGTGTCGAGGTCGGCCAGATCTCCGACCAGCCGCATGTCGTCACCGAGGCAATCGACGAATTCGCCGAGGCGCTGATCGAGGCGCTGGCGATCGTGCTCGTCGTCTCGTTCCTGTCGATCGGCTGGCGCGCCGGCCTCGTCGTCGCGATCACCATTCCGCTGGTGCTCGCCGGCACCTTCGCGATCCTCTATGAACTCGGCATCGATCTGCAGCGCATCTCGCTCGGCGCGCTCATCATCGCGCTCGGCCTCCTCGTCGACGACGCGATGATCGCGGTCGAGATGATGGAGCGGAAGCTCGAGGAAGGCTACGCCAAGCTCGAGGCGGCGAGCTTCGCCTATCGCTCGACTGCCTTCCCGATGTTGACCGGCACGCTCGTCACCACCGCCGGCTTCATTCCGGTCGGCTTCGCGGCCTCGACGGCGGGCGAATATGTGCGCACGCTGTTCTATGTCGTCGGCATCGCGCTGATCGTGTCCTGGTTTGCCGCTGTTTATTTCACGCCCTGGCTCGGCACGATGATCCTGAAAGAACGCCGCCATGCCGAGGGCGCCCACCACGACATCTATGGCAGCCGCTTCTATCGGACGCTGAGGGCCACGATCGCCTGGAGCGTGCGGCTGCGCGGTATCGTGTTGCTGGCGACGTTGCTCGCCTTCGGCGCCAGCCTCTACGCCTTCCAGTTCATCCCGAAGAATTTCTTCCCGCAGTCCTCGCGGCCCGAAATCCTCGTCGATCTCTGGCTGCCCGAGGGCACCAGCACGCGCGAGGTCGAGACGCAGGCGACCGCGTTCGAGAAGCGGATGCTGCCCGATCCCGACCAGCGGCTGATCGCCACCTATATCGGCGAGGGCGCGCCCCGCTTCTTCCTGCCGCTCGACCAGCAGCTGCGCAATCCGAACTTCGCGCAGCTCCTGGTGATCGCCAAGGACGAGCCGGCCCGCGAGCGGCTGATCGTCAAGATGCGGGCGATGCTCGCCGAGGACTTCCCTTCGATCCGCTCCAAGGTCGACCGGCTGTTCCTCGGACCTCCCGTCGGCTGGGCGGTGCAGATGCGCGTGGTGGGACCGGACCGCGACGAGGTCCGCCGCATTGCCGGCGAGGTCGAGGACGTCTACCGGACGGATCCGCGTCTCGGGTCCATCCACACCGATTGGCTGGAGCCGGTCACGGCGATGAAGCTCGTCGTCGACCAGGACCGCGCCCGTGCGCTCGGCATCACCTCGCAGCGTATCCGCCAGACGCTGCAGGCGAGCCTCTCCGGCATTCCGCTCGCCGATATCCGTGACGGCGAGGAGACGATCTCGGTCATGCTGCGTGAGCCGCAAGCAGAGCGGAGCCTGCTGACGGCCGTCGGCTCGACCTATGTCGCCTCCGATCTCGGCGGCGCGGTGCCGGTGTCGCAGGTGGCGCGGGTGGTGCCGGTGCTGGAACCCGGCATCGAATGGCGCCGCGACCGCCTGCCGACCGTCACGGTCCGGGCGACGGTGCCCGACGATGTGCAGGCCAACGACGTCGCGACCGCCATCTACGGCAAGCTCGACTCCATCAGGGCCGCACTCCCCGAGGGCTATTCGATCGCCATCCAGGGCGGCGCCGAGGATGCGGCCGAAAGCCAGGCCTCGATCGCCGCCAAGGCGCCGATCATGCTGGTGGTGATCCTCGTGCTGCTGATGATCCAGCTACAGCATTTCGGCAAGGCCATGCTCGTCCTGGTCACGGGTCCGCTCGGCCTCATCGGCGCGGCGACGGCGCTGCTCATCACCGGATCGCCCTTCGGCTTCGTGGCGATCCTCGGCGTCATCGCGCTGCTCGGCATCATCATGCGCAACTCGGTCATCCTGCTCGACCAGATCGACCAGGATCTCGCCGCCGGGCTCGATCCGCTCGAGGCGGTGGTCGGCTCGGCGGTCCGCCGCTTCCGACCGATCATGCTGACGGCAGCCGCGGCCGTGCTGGCGCTGATCCCGATCGCGCAGTCGGTGTTCTGGGGGCCGCTCGCCTATGCGATGATGGGCGGCATCATCGTCGCGACAGTCCTGACGATCCTCGTGCTGCCTGCCGCCTATGCGTTCTTCTTCCGCATCGGCCGCACCAAGAAGGCCGCTCCGGAGCCCGGGGCGATCGCGACCTCTCCGGTGATGCCCCTGCCGGCCGAATAGGCGGCAGGGGCAAGACCGCTCAGTCGAAGACGTCGATGCGGATGCGGCCCTCGCCGATCCAGCGCTCGATCCTGTCGCGGGCGTCGGTCGCGTTCGCAGCGACGAGGCTCTGCTCGATGGCACCGAGGACGCCGTCCGCCATGTCGCGCTTGCCGCAGATATAGATCACCGCCTGCCTGGTGATGATCCAGTCGGCCAGCGTGGCGGCCGATTGGCGGAGGCGCGTCTGCACATAGGCGCCGTCGCCTTCATCCCTCGAGAAGGCGCCGTCGAGGCGGGTGAGCGAGCCGTCGGCGAGGGCCGCCGCAAAGTGCTCGGACCACAGGAAGTCGCCGTCCCGGTAGCGATTGCCGAAGACGAGCCAGGCCGGCCCGGCCCGGCCCGTCGCTCGGCGCTCGCTGACGAAGCCCGGAAACGGCGCGATGCCCGAGCCGGCGCCGATCATGATGATCGGCCAGCTCGGATCGGCCGGCGGATTGAAGGCGGGGTGGGCATCGAGCCGCGCCGCGACCATGTCGCCCACGGCGAGATCGCGGATGAGCCGGCCGGACATGGCGCCGAAGCCGGTCTGGCCGTCGCGATCTTCCCACTGATGCAGGCGGACGGTCAGCTCGATCCTGTGCGGATCGACAGCGCTGGCGCTGCCGACCGAGTAGGCGCGGAGCTTCGCGCCTTCGGTTGGGGCGATGCGGAGAAGGTCGCCCGGGCGGAAGGCAAGCGCTGCGTCGCTCACCAGCGTCACAGACCAGGTTTCCTGCGTTTCGCCTGAAGCGGGATCGTCCATCCGGTGCCGAGCCGCCAGTCGCAGGACGACAGGCGTCCCGCTTTCCGGTTCAGCGATTCCGGCTCCGCTCAAGCCGAGAAGTGTGGAGACGGCCGCCATCCATTCCGCGAAGGTTGCTCCCGGCTCGCCGTCTGTCCGCGCCATCGGCTGCGCCTCCTCGGCCCCGGCCGTCAGCATGGCCGCGCGGAGCGTCTCCGCGCCACCGCAATAGTGGGCATAGCTCCTGTCGCCGAGCGCGAGCATCGCGAAGGAGGTGCCCGTCAGCGCGCCTGGCACCAGCGCCTTGACGAAGCGCCGCGCCGCGTCGGGAACATCGCCCTCGCCTGTGGTCGCGGCGATCACGAGCGTGTGCCGATAGATGGCGAGCCTCGCCGGCTCCAGCGTTCCGAGCGAGGCGACATCGGCGCTGAGCCCGGCGGCCTCCAGCGTCTTCGCCGCAGCGGTGGCGAGGCGGGCCGCGGTCCCGGTCTGGCTCGCATAGGCGACGAGCACATCGCCGCCGCCCGTCAGGCGGGCGGGCTTCCGTTCGCGCCGCCAGCGCCGGAACCAGGCGATGAAGCCGGTGACCGTCAGGGCGAACAGCACCATCGAGATGATGAAGTTGAGCGCTCCCGACCAGGCGCCGGCCCAGGTGCCCTCGTGGATCTCCTTGACGAGGCCGGGGCCGCCGGTGAGCGGCACGGCCGCCGTGTCGGTGACGGCATAGGTGCCGCCCTTCGCGCCGGAGGTCGTCAGCATCACGGTGCCGCCGCGAAAAGTCCGCGCCATCTCGAGGTGACCGAGATCGGCAGCGGGAGCGGCGATCGCCAGCGCCTCCGCGATGGTCACTTTCTGTGCGGCGACGGGGAGGGGCGCTCGCGCGCCTTCGCCGATGCCGAGCACCATCATCACGGCCGTGAGCGGCGCGATGATCGTGACCGGAAAGGCCAGCCAACCGGCCGCGCGATGCCAGCCGATCAGCGAATTGCGAAAGCGCAGCAGCGAGAGGAGCGGGCCGATGATCATGATGGAGAGCATCGCGAAGCTCGCTGCCTCGACGACGAGGCCGAGCCCGAGCGCCAGCGATTTGTGGATGCGCTCCGCGAGGCCGAACACGTCGAAGGGAGCGGCGGCCTCCGCGGCGCGGGTCCCGTCAGCGAGCGTCCAGGTGCCGGCGACTGAGGGCGTCGCGCTGGCGACATCGAGCGCCTTACCGCCTCCGCTGACCGTTATCCCGGTGATGGACCCGCTCGCTTCGAGCTTGCCGACAAGGGATGTCACCGCGGCGACGTCCACGAGGGTCTCCGCCGAAGCGGCTCGCTCTGACGATCCGACATCGGCGAGGATCGGGCGAAACGACAGCACCGCGCCGCTCAAGATCATCACGAGGAAGACGGGGGCGAAGACGAGCCCCAGCCAGCGATGCAGGCTGAGGAGCTTCGGGCGAAGCATGGCGAAGGTCATGGAGGCGGTTCCGGGCTGTGGTGCCGGACCGCTGGGCGGACCGGGTCAGCCGCACCCTCACCGCGCTTTGTCGCGCCGGTGTCCCGCACGAGGGCCAGAGTGTCGCCGGATCTGTCGGAAGCCGCGGGCGCGACAAGCTGTTACAATTCGGCGCTGGCTTTCGCCGGCCGTTGCGGCTCAATCGCCGCGGACGCCAAAGTCGGCATCCGTCCTCCGCCAGTCAGGTCCGCCATGGAGCGCATCCCGCACATCCTCGTCGTCGACGACCATCGAGAAATTCGCGAACTGCTCGCCAAATACCTGGCCAAGAACGGGCTGCGCGTCAGCGTTGCGTCCGGTGGGCCGGAAATGCGGCAGGTCATGCGCGCCGCGGCGGTCGATCTCGTCGTCCTCGATATCATGATGCCGGGCGAGGATGGGCTGTCGCTCTGCCGGCAACTCCGCCAGTCGGGCGATCTGCCGGTCGTGCTGCTGACGGCCGTGTCCGAGGAAACCGACCGAATCGTCGGGCTCGAACTCGGCGCCGACGACTATGTCACCAAGCCATTCAACCCGCGCGAACTTCTCGCCCGCATCCGCGCCATCCTCCGCCGCGCCTCGGCCCAGCCGCGTGCCGAGGCCGCGGAGGGAGGTCAGCGCTATCGCTTCGACCGCTTCGTGCTCGACGTCGCCAGGCGGGCGCTGCTCGATGAGAAAGGCGACGATATCGGGCTCGGGACGGCCGAGTTCCGCCTGCTGCTCGCCTTCGTCACGCGGCCCGGCCTCGTTCTCACCCGCGACCAGTTGCTCGACATCACCGCTGGACGGACGGCGCAGCTCTTCGATCGCAGCATCGACAATCTCGTCAGTCGCCTCCGCCGCCGTATCGAGGCCGATCCGCAGCGCCCGGCGCTGATCAAGACCGTCTGGGGCGATGGCTACAGCTTCGCGGCAAAGGTGGAGGCGGACGCGTGACGAGGCTCGTCCGCCTGTGGCCGCGCGGGCTCGCCGGCCGGCTGGTGGTGATGCTGGTGGCCGCGCTGGCGCTGGCCCAACTCGCGCTGATCCTGATCCTGCGCATGCAGCAGGACGCCTTCGTCGACAGCATCGTCCATGGCGAGGCGATGAACCAGACGGTGGCGCTGGCGCGCCTCTTGACGCTCTATCCGCCTGAGGACGGCGACAGGATCGCGAAGGCCTTCGGCTCCCGCTCCTCCTGCGTGCTGATCGGCACCGCTCCGCCGGCGGCGGACGCGCCGAACCCGGCCGAGCGCAATCTCGCCGATCTGCTTGCGCAGAGGCTGCATGGGATCGATGCGGGGGCGCCCAGCGTCGCGATCGAGCCGCTCGGCCATGAGGACCATCCATGCCCCCGGGTTGACCGTCGGGAGGAGGGCGCCGGCCAAAGCGAGCGCATGCGGCCGTCGCCAGAGTCTGGAACGAAGCGTCGCGGCCGCATCGCCGCCGTCGCGATGACCGTGCCGCTGGCCGATGGACGCTTTGCGACCTTGCGCAGCGCCGTCGACCTTCCGGGCGGCCTCAACCGCGCCGCCATCCTGTCCTTCCTGTTGTCCTCGCTTGCCGTCGCTATCGTCGCGCTGGTGGCCATCCGCCGCGAGACCGGCTCGCTGCGCAGCCTCGCCGATGCCTCCGAGCGGTTCGGGCGTGGCGAGGCCGTGCCGAGGCTGCCGGAACTGGGGCCGGCCGAAGTGGTGGCGGCGACCCATGCCTTCAACACGATGCAGCAGCGGCTCAGCGAGTTCATGCGCGACCGCCTGCGCGTCCTCGCCAGCATCAGCCATGACCTTCGCACGCCCCTGACGACGCTGCGCCTCAAGGCCGAATTCATCGAGGACGAGGACGTGCGCGATGACATCATCGCCACGATCGACGAACTGACCGTGATCTGCGAGGCGACGCTTGCCTTCACGCGCGCCGAGGCGACGGCGGAGGAAACGCAACGGATCGCCATCGATGGGCTGATGCGCGACGTCGCCGAGGAATTCCGGCTTGCCGGCGCCGATGTCAGCGAGGCAGGTCTTTCGCCGGTGGTCTATCCGTGCCGGCCTGTGGCGCTGAAGCGTGCCCTGCGCAATCTCGTGGAGAACGCCGTGCGCTATGGTGGCGGTGCGCGGCTGACGATGCAGTCGTCGAGCGAGGCGCTCGCGATCGTGGTCGAGGATGACGGGCCGGGATTGCCGCCCGACCGGATCGAGGATGCGTTCCAGCCCTTTGTGCGCCTCGAACCCTCGCGCAGCGTCGAGACCGGCGGCATCGGGCTCGGCCTTGCCATTGCCCGCAGCATCGTGCGCGCCCATGGCGGGACGCTGACGCTGGAAAATCGCAGCGAAGGCGGGCTTCGGGCGGAAATCCGACTTCCCGCTCAGGCCGATTGAGCCTCCCTCACGTCCAGCCGCCGTCGACGACGAAGCTCTGCGCGGTGCAATGACGGCTGTCATCCGCGGCGAGGAACATCGCCATGCGGGCGATATCGTCCGGGACCAGTTTTTCCGGCAGGCACTGCCGCTCGGCGATGCGCCGTTCGCCTGCCGCGTCGAGCCACAGGCGGATCTGCCGCTCGGTCATCACCCAGCCGGGAATGAGGCAGTTGACGCGGATCATGTCGGGACCGAACTCGCGCGCCAGCGCCCGCGTCATGGCCTGGATCGCGCCCTTGGCTGCGACATAGGCGACGCATTCGGCCGCGGCCATGGCGACGACGATCGAGCCTAGATTGATAATCGAGCCGCCGCCGGCGCGCGCCATGCCCGGCCGCACCGCCTTTGCCGCGAAGAAATGCGGACGGAGGTTGATCGCGATGCGGTCGTCCCAATAGTCGGCGTCGACATCCTCCACCATGTGCCGGTCGTCATTGGCGGCGTTGTTGATCAGCACGTCGACATGGCCGGTCTCGGCCTCGAAATCGGCGATGGCCGCCTCGAGGGCGGCGATGTCGCGGACGTCGCAGCGACGGTGGCTGACCGGGCCCGGCAGCGTGGCTGCGAGTGCCGCCGCGGCGGTCTCGTCGATGTCGATGAAGCCGACATGCGCGCCCTGTTTTGCGAACTCCGTCACCATCGCCGCGCCGATTCCTGTTGCACCTCCGGTGATACAGACCGACTTTTTTTGAAGACTCGGATAGAGAGCATAGGACGACATGGCAGCGTGATTCCGGTCTCGTTTCATTTAACGATATATGCGAGGTATCATTGCTGGGCAGGGAGACGCAAGCATGACGGGCGAGCCGCCGCGGCGACGGGCGACGATCAAGGATGTGGCCAAGGCCGCGGGCGTCTCGGCCATGACCGTGTCGAACGTTCTCAACGATAGGTTGCAATTCGTCAGCCCGGCGACCAAGAAGCGGGTCGAGCGCGAGATCGAGCGGCTCGGCTATCGGCGCCAGGCCAATGCGCGCAATTTGCGCGTCGCCGAGCAGCGCTCGATCGGCATGGTCATCGTCGACGAGTCGCCCGCCTTCCTCGCCGATTTCTTCACCTGCCAGGTCGTTGCCGGCCTTGCCAATGTGCTCAACAGCGCCGACTACACGCTGACGGTGCAGGGCATGCATGGCGACCAGCTCTCGTCCTCGATGATCATGCGCAATTTCGAGGTGGCGGGCTTCTGCGCGATGATCTCCGGCACCGACGCCGAGCGCCTCGCCGCCATCCGCCAACTCGTCGCTCTCGACCAGCCGCTCGTCGTCTTCCAGGAGCCGATCGCGTTGCCGGGCGCGGATTTCTGCACGATTCGGCAGGATGACCTCGGCGGAGGGCGGCTCATCGGCGATCATCTGCTGGCGCGCCGGGTCGAGGATTTCCTCGCCATCGTGCCGCGCCAGATCTGGCCGGCGATCGAACTCCGCCTCGCGGGCCTCCGCGAGAGCCTTGCCGCGCATGGCGGCACGCGGCTGACGGTGATCACGTCGGCGAGCGAGAGCTTTGCCGATGTGCAGGAGGCGGTGGCGCAGCATCTCGCCACCCATCCGCTGCCGGGCGCCATCGTCGGTGCCAATGACCCGATCGCCACGGCGGCGATGCTCTATCTCTTCGACCATGACATCCGCGTGCCCGAGCAAGTCCGCATCGTCGGCTTCAACGGTTTCGAGGCGCATCGTTATGCGCGGCCGCGGCTGACGACCGTCGATTCGGCTGCCTATGCGCTCGGCGAACAGGCGGGAAAGGCCATGCTCGCCCGGCTGGAGAGCGGCCGCTTCGAGCGGGCGGAAGTCGTCCTTCCCGTGCATTTCGACCCCGGCGCCACCACCTGACGAAAGCCCTCTGGCGGGGGCTTGCCGGGTTTTGAATTTAACGTTACATGTGAAACCAGGACCTGAAACAGGCTGGGGAGCGTTGCTGCAGTGTTGCACGATGTTGACGAAAAGCCGCGCCGCAGCGCCGAATGGTTCGCGCGCGCCGGCAAATATGGCTTCATCCCGCGCAGCTGGATGAAGAGCCAGGGCTTCTCGCCCGAGATGTTCGACGGCCGCCCGGTGATCGGCATCTGCAACACCTGGTCCGAGCTCACCAACTGCAACCGGCATCTCCGCGATCTCGCCGAGCATGTGAAGCGCGGCGTGCTGATGGCCGGTGGCTTCCCGCTCGAATTCCCGGTGACCAGCCTCGGCGAGCCGCTGATGCGGCCGACGACGATGATGTTCCGCAATCTCGTCGCGATGGATGTCGAGGAGACCATCCGCGCCAATCCGATCGACGGCGTCGTGCTGCTGGCCGGCTGCGACAAGACCACGCCGGCGCTGCTGATGGGCGCTGCGAGCTGCGACGTCCCGGCGATCCTCGTCTCCGGCGGTCCGATGCTGAACGGACGCTATCGCGGCCGCGAGCTCGGCTCCGGCACCGATGTGTTCAAGCTCGACGAGGATTATCGCAGCGGCAAGATCACCAAGGCCGATGTCGACGCCGCCGAGGCGGCGATGAGCCGCTCGGCCGGCTCCTGCATGACGATGGGCACGGCCTCGACCATGGCGCTGCTCGCCGAGGCGATGGGCATCGGCCTGCCGATGAACGGCACGATTCCCGCGCCCGACAGCCGCCGCGCCGTTCTTGCCGAACAGGCCGGCAAGCGGGCGGTCGAACTGGTGCTCCAGGATATCCGCATCTCGCAGATCCTGACGCGCGAGGCGTTCGAGAACGCGGTCAAGGTCGCCGGCGCCATCGGCGGCTCGACCAATGCCGTGGTGCATCTCCTGGCGCTCGCCGGCCGGCTCGGCGTGCCGTTCACGCTGAACGACTGGGACGTGCTCGGCCGCGACGTGCCCTGCCTCGTCGATCTGAAGCCGTCCGGCCGCTTCCTGATGGAAGAGTTCTTCGATGCCGGCGGCCTGCCGGTCGTCATGCGGCGGATTTCAGATCGCTTGAAGCTCAGTGCGCCGGCGATCGAGGGCGGCACCATCGGCGAGCGGGTCGCGGCGGCGGAAGGCTGGGACGACGAGGTCATCCGCACCACCGACAATCCACTGACCCCGCGCGGCGGCCTCGTCGTGCTGCGCGGCAATCTCGCGCCGGATGGCGCCATCCTGAAGCCGTCGGCGGCCTCGAAGACGCTGATGCAGCATCGCGGCAAGGCCGTGGTGTTTAGGGATGCCGAGGATTTCCGCGCGCGCATCGACGATCCCGATCTCGATGTGACCGCCGACAGCGTGCTGGTGCTGCAGAATGCCGGACCGGTCGGCTATCCGGGCATGCCCGAGGTCGGCAGCATGGCACTGCCGAAGAAGCTGCTGGCGCTCGGCGTCACCGACATGGTGCGCGTCTCCGATGCGCGGATGAGCGGCACGGCCTTCGGCACGGTGGTGCTGCATGTGGCGCCCGAATCGGCGCTCGGCGGACCGCTCGCCCTCGTGCGCACCGGCGACATCGTCATCCTCGATACCGAGGCCCGGCGGATCGATGTCGATCTCTCCGACGAGGAGCTGGCGCGGCGCCGCAGCGAATTCGTGCCGCCGCCGCCGGCCTATGACCGCGGCTACGGCAAGCTCTTTCTCGATCACGTGCAGCAGGCGGACAAGGGCGTCGATTTCGACTTCCTCGTCGGCGGCAGCGGCACGCCCCCCTCCAAGGTTTCCTTCTGAAGCGAGGCGCAATGTCTGCCATTTCCAAATTCAAGCCGGTCCAGAACGCACCGCTGCCCGATCGCTGGGAACTGCTCTACACGGCGGTGCTCTCCGATGCGCTCGATGCCGTCGGCGTCAGCACGCAGGCGATGGCGCCTTCGATCCGGCCGCTCGACGACACGCTGAAGATGTGCGGCCGTGCCCGCACGGGCATGTATATGGAGATGCCCTATGTCGAGGAGGGCGTTAATCCCTATGAGCTCGAGATCGCGCTGGTCGACGATCTGAAGCCCGGCGACGTCGCCGTCTTCGCCTGTGGCGGCTCCTCGCGGATCGCGCCCTGGGGCAGCCTGCTTTCCACCGCGACCGTGGTGCGCGGCGCCGCCGGCTGCGTCACCGACGGCTTCGTGCGCGACATTCTCGAAATCCGCCGCCTGAAGCTGCCGGTGTTCAATGCCGGCATCGCGCCGCTCGATTCCAAGGGCCGCGGCCAGATCCAGGCCGTCGACGTGCCGGTGATCTGCGGCGGCGTGCGCGTGACATCGGGCGATCTCGTCTTCGGCGATGCCGATGGCGTCGTCGTGGTGCCGAAGGCCGTTGAGGCCGCGGTGCTGGCCATCGCCTTCCAGAAGATCGAGGGCGAAGACCACTCGATGAACGAGCTCAGGGCCGGCGGCTATCTCCGCGACGTCTACGCGAAATACGGGGTGCTCTGATGGCGCATGCCGACAAGCGGGCATCCGCCAACCCGATTGCCGCCTTCTTCAAGATCGAAGGCACGCCGATCGCCTTCGTCTTCCTGCTGCTGGTGCTGCTCTTCATGCTCACGGCGCCGCGGGCCTTCATGGGCTTCCGCGTCTATATGAGCTTCATGGCCAATGTGCCGCCGCCGATGATCATCGCGCTGGGGCTGACGCTGGTCGTCGTCGCCGGCGAGATGGACCTTTCCTTCCCCTCGATCGTCGCCTTCGCGAGCTATGTCTTCTGCGCGCTCTACCAGAACTATGATCTGACCTGGCTGGCGCTCTTGGCGGCGCTCGCGACCGGAACGGTGATGGGCTTCGTCAACGGCCTCGTCGTGACCAAGCTCGGCATCCCCTCGCTGATCGCGACGCTGGCGATGCTGTTTCTCTGGGGCGGGCTCGTCACCGTTGTCTCGAACGGCGCCTCGCTCGCCATTCCCGATATCGAGGGCGAGCTGATCCATAGCGTCTTCGCCGGCCGGCTCGGCGTCTTCCCGGTTCAGTTCCTGTGGGCGCTGACGGTCGGCGTCCTCGTCTGGGCGATCCTCAACCGCCACCGCTTCGGCGAGAGCCTCCTCTTCATCGGCGACAACCTCAAGGTCGCCAAGGTCGTCGGCATCAGCATCGACCGCGAGAAGATCAAGCTCTTTACCTTCATGGGCCTCCTCTCGGCCTTTGCCGGCGTGCTCCTGACGCTGGAGACGACGACCTATTTCTCGCAGGCCGGCATGGGCTACCTGCTCACCGTCGTCGCGGCCGTCTTCATCGGCGGCACCTCGATCTTCGGCGGCGCCGGCAAGGTGGTCGGCACGGTGTTCGGCTCGCTCATCGTCGCCATCATCGAGGCCGGCCTCGTCGCCAGCGGCGTCGCGGGCTTCTGGACCCGCTTCTTCATCGGCCTCGTCTTCATCGTCTCCGTCACCATGAATGCGGCAATCGAGGATCCCGACAAGGTCCCGTTGCTGAGGGACCTCCGCTCGCGCGCGAGAAGATAATCGACCTTCCAAAGGGAAAAAGGGGAACACCATGCGACACTTGATGAAGGGACTGGCCGGCCTTGCACTTTCGGCGATGATCGCGGTGCCGGGCGCGGCGCTGGCGGCGGAAGCCGTCGACAGCGGCATGACCATCTATTTCCAGATGGGCGGCAATCCCGGCGACACCGCGACGCTCGCCCGCGAGCTCGGCGCCCGGGACGCTGCCCGCGTGCTCAAGGTCAACCTGATCGAGCAGCATTCCGGCTGGGATCCGCAGAAGATGCTGGTCCAGGCGAGCGAGGCGATCGCCGCGCAGCCCGACGCCATAGTCGTCATGGGCCATCCCGGCACCGATGCGATGAAGTCGACGCTGGAAAAGGCCAAGGCCGACGGCATCGTCGTCATCGTCAACAACAATGAGCTGCCGGGCACCGGGCTCAGCTATTTCGGCCTCGACAATCACGGCGCCGGCCGCAATCTCGGCGCGCTGACCATCGAGAACGGCAAGCTCGCGAGCGGCGACAAGGTGCTGGTCTATGGCGCCTTCATCGAGGGCGCGCCCGGCGCCGACGTCGCCAGGGGCACCACCGAGGTGCTGAAGGAAAAGGGCATCGACTTCACGTCGCTGCAGTGGTCGAACGAGGCGGTGCAGGATCCGGCCCTGTCGGTTCCAGTGCTCGTCGCCTATCTCGAAGCCAATCCCGACACCAAGGCGATCATCGTTCCCGGCCATGGCGGCATCACCGCCGTGCTCGATAAGGTGCTGAAGCAGGCCGGCAAGCAGCCGGGCGAGGTCGTCACCTCAGGCTTCGACATCTCCTCGGCCGCCATCCAGGGCGTCCGTGACGGCTACATCACCGTCGTGCTCGACCAGCAGCCCTATCTGCAGGGCTTCATGCCGGTCGTCGCCGCCGTGCTGCAGAAGAAGTACGGCCTCGCCGGCCTGCAGCTCAACACGGGCGGCGGCTACCTCACCAAGGACAATGTCGACGCGCTCGCCGCGCTGGTGAAGGACGGCATCCGCTAGGCCGGATGGACGTCCGGACTTTGTCCATGCCTGACACTGCTCAGAGGTGTCGTTGCCGGGCTTGACCCGGCAACCCAGACTTTCTTCGACTGCCCGCCTTCAATTCGGGACCGCAGGCAGAGAGGCTGGATTGCCGGGTCAAGCCCGGCAATGACACCTGAGAGCGGTTGCCCACGATGACCGAAGTCGGCCGTCGGTCGGTCCGAGGCGTTCGAATGAACGGCCGCGCCAAGGGTCTTCACTCTCCCTCAGGGAGAGGTGTCGATCGCAAGCCGGCCCCGCCGGACTTCCTTAAGGCGGCGCGGCACGGACGCCCCGGCCGCCTCCTTTCCCATCCCCGAAGCGGATCGCCCATTCCATGACCTCAACCCCGATCGTCCGGCTCGAGAATGTCGGCAAGAAATACGGCAAGGTCGTCAGCCTCAAGGACGTGACGCTCGAGATCGGCGCCAACGAGATCGTCGGGCTGATCGGCGACAACGGCGCCGGCAAGTCGACGCTGATCAAGGTGCTGACCGGCGTCGAGCCGCCGACGAGCGGCACGCTCTATGTGCGCGGGCAGAAGATCGATGCCTCCGCCTATACGGTCAAGGAGGCGCACAAGCTGCGCATCGAGACCGTCTATCAGGATTCATCGCTCGGCGAGAAGCAGCCGCTCTGGCGCAATTTCTTCGTCGGCCGTCCGATCACCAACCGCTTCGGCTTCATCGACGTCAAGGCGGAGAAGAAGATCGCCGAGCACATCATGCGCTCGACCATCGGCTTCCGCGGCGTCGGCATCGATGTCGATACGCCGGTCTCGCGCCTCTCGGGCGGCGAGCGGCAGGGTGTCGCCATCGGCCGCGCGATGCATTTCGACAGCGACCTCATCGTTCTCGACGAGCCCACCGTCGCGCTGGCGCTGAAGGAAGTGCAGAAGGTTCTCGACTTCATCCGCTCGATCAAGACCGGCGGACGCTCCTGCATCTATATCGAGCACAACATCCACCATGTGCACGAGGTCTGCGACCGCCTGGTGGTGCTCGATCGCGGCGAGATCGCGCTCGACGCGCCGACCTCGAGCATGACCTATCTCGAACTCACCGATTTCCTGATGTCGCTGCATGGCCGCCGTCCGGCGGCGGCGGCCCATTGAACGAGGATCTGCGATGACCGCGCGCGCCTATTGCGATTGCCACGTCAATATCTGGAACGACGAGCATGTGCTGCCGCTCTACGAGACGCAGCTTTCCCGCGTTCGCGCCGGGGCGATGGCGCCGAAATCCGACGCCGAGACGCTCCATGCCGAGATGGCCAATGTCGAGAAGGCGATCATCTTCGCGCTCCGCTATGGCGACAGCGTCGGTATCGAGAGCAATGACGAGACGACGGCCGCGGCCGTGGCGAAATATCCGGACAAGTTCGTCGGCTTCGCCTATGTCGATCCGCGCCGCGCCGACTGCATGGACATGCTCGTCCACGCCGTCGAGGATCTGAAGCTGAAGGGCGTCAAGTTCGGGCCGATCTACAATGGCGTCGCGCTGTCCGACCCGCGGCTGGTGCCCGTCTATGAATATCTGCAGAAGAACAACATCCCGCTCACCATGCATATGGGCACGACCTATGCCCGCAACGCGCCCGTCGACATGGGCCGGGCGCTGCATGTCGAGCCGGTGGCGCTGAAATATCCCGACCTCGTGATGGTCCTCGCCCATATGGGCCATCCCTGGTTCGAGGACTGCATCGTCGTCTCGCGCAAGCAGCCGAACGTCTTCTGCGAGATCTCCGCGCTCTCCTATCGGCCCTGGCAGTATTACAACATCCTGATCGCCGCGCAGGAATACCGCATCACCGACAAGATCTTCTTCGGCACCGACTTCCCCTTCGCGCGGGTCGATGAAACGGTCGACGGGCTCCTCACCATCAACGACCAGCTCGACGGCACGAAACTCCCGCGCGTCAGCGAGGAGACGATGCAGCGCATCCTCCAGTCGAACCCGTTCGAGCACTGGTGGCACGGCGACAACCCGCTGAAGGGGTAGGGGAGCCACGGCGCCCGGCGTCGTCGCCCGCACCGCTGCCGGCGCCAGACGGGCGGGCTCCGCGGGTCCTGGTGCCGACGCCGAACGTGACCGACAACACCACTTTCAGCGTCGATAGCGGCTGCCATGCAATGCGCTGTGCCCCCTTCGTCCGCCGCGATCCGATTCCGCGGGGCTTCTTCGTGAACCTCGCGAAGCGAGCCGCCGGATAGCGATGGTGGGTCAGGGGTCAGCTCAATCGCAAAAACTGGTCCTGTCGCCTTGCGTCACGTCTCGAGGCTCGCCCTCAGCTCGTCGTCGAGCTGGGCGGCACCGGTCGTGAGGCTGCCGTCCGCGAGCCCCTTTTTCAAGGCGGCGGCCTGTTCGCTTGATCGCCTCGCCCGCTCGGTCGCCGCCTTCAGGTCGGCCACCGCCTTCAGCCGGTCCTCCGCCGCGTTGGCCTTCAACAGCTTCATCAGCACGGTCGCCAGGTTCGCGTTGAGGGCTGGGCTGTCGCGATCCACGGCGTCGCCCTTTGCATCGTCGAAAGCCGCCCGCGCCGCCGTGAGATCTTCTGTCTTGTCGGAACGGAGCGCCGCCGCCAGCTGCCCATTCAATGCCGCGGTCGCGTTCAAAAGGACGCCGCGAGTGGGTGCTCCCGTGGTCTGCAAGTGGGGGATCGGGGTGGTGGTGCCGGTCAGCATCGAAAGCGTCTGCATGAAGGCCGTGGTCAAATAGAGTCGTGTGATCAGATAGACGCCGAGAAAAGAGAGAGAGAAGAACGCAATGACGATCACCGGGACGAGCGCGTCGTTCGCGATGGTCCCTGTCCGGACCAGGTCCTTGCCGAGGGCCCCCAGCCAGGCGGCGATGTCCTTGATCTGAACCAGTGTCGCGCCAATCAGCAATGTAGAGAGCCAATCGGAGATCCGCTCCAGATTGGTGTTGGCGGCCATGACGGCGGGGGTTGCGGCGCCATCCTGGCTCGTGGCGGCGGCCACGGCCACAGCGGCCCGGTCGGCGGGATTCATCGTCCTGGGGATGCCGAAGATGAACCCGAAAACGGCGCCGGCTGCAGCCGCGGCAATGGCCACGAGCAGGTTCGCTCCCAAGATCACGTTGAAGCTCGGAATCGCATCGGGCTGTGCTGATCCGGCCAAACCTGACGAAAATATGATGAGCGCAATGACCCCGGCCAGCGCGGCGAGCAATACCGCCCTGCCGATGGCGCGGGACGCTTCGGAGATCTTGTTCTCTGCGGCGCTGTAGGTTGTTCGCGGTCGACCAAAAGCTTTCACCACTGTCTCAATGGCACCCATGGCGGTGTCCTCTCAAGTGTGGCTGCGGGCAGGTTAGTCTATCACTATTCGCGCGGCGATCGCAGTTGTCAAACGGCCCCCCTGCAACTGGGTTTTCAGCCTCCGTCCAAGCACGCGCATGGACGAGTCTCGATCAATCGATGGTGTGTCGAGAAGAAGGAAGACGACGGTAGTTTTCCACCGGCCGGACAGGCGCCGGAATGCACGAGGCCCGCGTCCCCCAGGGTTGGGAACGAAGACATATTGTATCGAAGACAGTTGAAGTTGTTGCGCAGATGCGAGGCCTTGTGGCTGCTCATTGCGCCTCATGGCAGAATCCGCTTGAACCCCGGCCTGAAGCACCCGTATCGTTGTCCATAGTCTGCGGCTCAACCCGAGGTAACGGTGATGGAGGCGCGTTGCGTGGAGCAGTACCTCTCGCCGCCGCAGGGCAGCCTGCCATTGCCGCTGCATGTCGTCGTCATCTCGGAAGTTCGCCTGCTTGGGGAAGGGCTGACTCTGGCGCTTGAGCGCGAGTCGTCATTGTCGGTGTGCGGATGTTTCGGAGCGCTCGAAGATGCATTGCAGAATTTTGGCCTCCTTCAGCCGGACCTCGTTCTGCTCAACATCCCCCTGAGGGCTGCCAAAGATGCCATTCAGCGGCTTGGCGCCGTCGCTCCAGGCGTGAAGGTGATCGCGCTCGCCATCGATGAAAACCTGGACGACGTCGTTGCGTGGGCGCAGGCCGGAGCGGCCGGTTATATCCCAAACACGGCGGCCCTGCGTGATCTCGCGCCGATGCTGGTTGGTATCGTGCGCGGCGAGCAGCCATGCGCCGGGCGCGTGGCGGCGGGATTGCTGCGGCGCCTGGGCGACCTGGGGCCGGCGGATGGACACGTTCCGGCGAGTGTTTCGGCGGCAACGCCGACCGCCCGCGAATTGGAGGTTCTGGAGATGATGAGCAGCGGTCTCAGCAACAAGGAGATCGCGCGTCGTCTCAATATCGGCCTCGCAACGACCAAGTCCCATGTGCACAACCTGCTCGGCAAGCTCGGCCTGCAGCGGCGCGGCCAGGCGGCGTCGTGGATTCGCGGACAGCAGGCCGGTTTATTCTCCGGCAAGGCGCCGCCGGATGCCCACCTCTGACCGACGGCGGCCTCGCCCGTTTTCGTTCGAACCTCTCCCTTTGGATGGACAGCGTCGACACGCCCGAATGGGAGACACTTGCCTCCTCGCCGGGCAGGTACCTGCAGCGGCCACGCTCCAGCCCCGGTCGCCGCTCTCGTCCTTGTCGAACTGCGTGCCGGCGAAGCCGACCATGTGGGACGCGATCTCTGCGCCGCGGCGCCGGCAGCCGTGATCGCTGCGCCCATGCCGAAGATCTAGACCATTGGTCGTCAGGATCTAGATCGGTACAGCGCTGCTTTTTCTCCGTTGGATGGATTTTCCGCCGCGTGCAGCGGGGATGACAATGCCGATCGTGGCGTGGCGGTCATCGGTGTCCGCACGAAGCTTCGGTCGGGCGGTTCGCTGCGGCCGGGCTCGCCGCGTCTGATGACGCATGACCCTGGCGTGACCCGGAGAGTGCTCGAATGGCCAGAGCGAACGAGCCCCTGCTATGATTGTCGATGCCATGGCACTGCTCCTGAGGCAGCTCAACGACGGCATCGCGCAGGCGGACCACACCAGCGGTGCGCCGGTCCAGGCCGTGTGGGGCAACATCGCGCAGCTTGATCGCACGGAAATCGCGACGGAGCTCGAAAACCATCTCGTGCTGAGCTTGGTCAATATCGAGGAAGAGCGCGCCCTCAGGAACGGCAGGACCACCGCCACGCTCGGCGCCGGCGATGTCGCATACATGAACCGGCCGTATCATCTCAACCTCTTCCTGTTGTTCACGGCGAACTATCGCGACTACGGGACGGCCCTCCGGCGCCTGACGCAGGTGCTGACCTTCTTCCAGGGCAAGCAGAGGTTCACCTTTGCAGATTCCCCCGGTCCCAACCTGCCGCAGGGCGGAATCGTGGAGTTTTCGCTGGCCATGGATCTGCTCTCGCTCAGCTTCGAGGAGGTCAATCACCTCTGGGGCTTCCTCGGAACGAGGCAAAATCCCTCGGCCATATTCCGGGGCCGGCTGGTCGTCATTTCTGAGCAGCGCGTGCTCGAGACGGGCGCGCAGATCCAGGAATTCGAGATCGCCGCGGGAGGTCTCCGCGCATGATCCGCTACCGCCCCTTGTTCGACGTCGATATCGTACACGACTACTTCCTGAGCCGTGGCGAAGTCGTGCGCGAGGCACAGCCCGACGCCGAACGCCGCGCGATAAGCAACCTGTACTCGGTCGACGGCTTCCTCGACCTATTCCCTGACCAAGCGACCCGCGCGACGCTTGCGGGGCACAGGATGCTCTTCACGGCGACGGCAGCTGGGTTCGGCGTCGCCGTGCGGCTCGATGCGGCAGCGAACGACACCCGGCCGATGGTTCCTCCGGCCGACAGTCTCAAGCTGACATTCGTCCTGCGGGTCACCGATGGCAGCTTTGCAAACTATACCGAGCTCGGCCCGGTGACGACGGGCTTCTATCGGTTCGGCAACATGTCGCAGAACCGGGTAGGAGGAGTGAACTTCCTCTCCCGCCGCGCATCGACCTTCGTGGCCACGCGGCGGTATGCCGCCGGCGAAGTCTTCCTCCGGACGGCGGGGACAAGCTTCAATCTGTTTGTCGCACTGCGGGACACGGGACCTTCGGCGACGCCGGCATCGGCCGATTGGCGGCGCATTCCGGCGGACACGTTCAACCCTGCCACGACCTATCGCGTCGGGGCGGTCGTGCTGTCGTCCAACGCGCTGTTCCGCGCGCTCGTCGACGGTCCCGGCGCCGATTTCAGCAATGCTGCCGAATGGCAGGCCGTTGGGGTGCTCGGCAACCAATACGTCACGGCTGCCGATGCCGTCCTGCCGGTCACCGGGCTTCTCGACCTCGATATCAGCGATCTCGCTGTTTCGCAGGCAAATGTCCGCGCATTCCTGTCCGTCGGCAGCGTCGCGGCGATCGATCAGACATTCGCGGCGGAACAGGGGACGTTGAGCCGGGTGCAGGTCGACTTGCGCGGCCTTTCCGATGGTCTTCATCGCTTGGAGATCGTCGATCCGGCCGGCGCAGTCATCCGCACGTTGAGCTGCTATCTCGCTCCGGACGCCGGACACGACACTTGGTTCGGCGTCATCGAGATTGGGGTGGGAACCGGCGAGTTCGCGCTGTTCAATCCCGACGGCACATTGCGCTCTCCGCGCTATGTCCTGCGCTTCCTCAATCGCTCGACCCGCTGGCGCTACATCTTTCCATTGGCTCAGCAGGTCGGCGCCGGCGGGGAGGTCGCTCCGCAAAACGGCAATGACAGCATTCTCGTCACGCCCTCCGCACGCCCGCTCACGCGCTTCGGCATCGGCTCGCGGCTGCAGGTCGACGACGTGGCAACGTCGACCGTGTCCGAAGAAATTCTCCTGCCCACCCCGGGAGTGAAGAGCATCCGGCACGAGAACGCCGAATGGTTCTCAGAAACGCGCGTGCCAAATTTCACAGTAGGACCCTGACAGATGGCTCTGAATCTGAGAACGCCGGGCGTCTACATCGTCGAGGAGACGAAATTCGCGCCGTCGGTCGTCGAGGTCGAGACGGCCATTCCCGCCTTCATCGGCTATACGAGGGCAAACCAGTACAAGGGCGAAAACCTCCTCAATCGGCCGGTCGCTATCAACGACCTGCTCGAATTCCAGGCCGTTTTCGGCTCGGCTCCGCCGATCGGCAACTTCGCCGTGTCGGTGGACGAAAGCGGCAGTGTCATCGGCGTCGTCGCCGACCCGAATGCCGGGGCGAACGCCCGGTTCCGCCTTGGCTATGCGATGCGCCACTTCTACGACAATGGCGGCGGCCGGTGCTACGTCATCAGCATCGGCAACTACAGCGCAAGTTCGACTTTCAGCGACATCGCCGCCGCCCATGTCGCGGGACTGAGCGCGGTGGCCCGGGAGGACGAACCGACGCTGCTGGTCCTGCCCGATCTGAGCGGCATGGCACCGGCGGACCGGACCGATGCGGCGCAAGTCGCGGCGGTCCGGGCCTCGTATCACGCAGTGCTGGTCCAGGCGCTCAACCAGTGCGCGCTGCTCGGCGATCGCTTCCTGATCTGCGACCTGTGGGATGGCGCCGTGGCCGACAGGGCGGGTATCTCGGCGTTCCGCGACGGCATCGGAACGCGGAACCTGAAATACGGCGCTGCATATCACCCGTTCATCTCGACAACCATCCCCTGGAACTGGGACGAGGGCACAATCACCGTCTCGCAACTCGCGCGCCGCAACGACGATGGAACGCTGACGCGACCCAGTCCTCACAACGGGATGTCGCTGGCGGAGCTCAAGTCGGACGCCAACAATCCGAACCCGCTGATCTATGCCAATATCCGCAGCAAGTTGAGCCCGTTCAGCGTCACGCTGCCTCCATCCGCCGCGGTTGCCGGCGTCTACGCGACCGTCGACCGGACGCGAGGTGTCTGGAAGGCGCCTGCGAACGAAAGCCTCGCATCGGTCAATTCGCTGACAGTTGCAATCGACCAGGACCTCAACGACGACATGAATGTCGATACCAGCGGCAAGTCGATCAACGCCTTGCGTTCTTTTGCTGGCAAAGGATTCCTCGTCTGGGGCGCGCGCACCCTGGCCGGCAACGACAATGAATGGCGATACGTATCGGTTCGCCGCTTCTTCAACATGGTCGAGGAATCCTGCCGCGATGCGACCGAGCCCTTCGTGTTCGAGCCGAACGATGCGAACACATGGGTCGGCGTCAAGGCGATGATCGAGAACTTCCTGACCGTGCAGTGGCGGGCCGGCGCATTGGCAGGCGCGAAGCCCGAGGATGCGTTCTTCGTCAAGGTGGGATTGGGTTCGACCATGACCGCCCAGGACATTCTCGAGGGGCGGATGATCGTCGAGATCGGAATGGCAGTGGTGCGGCCAGCCGAATTCATCGTCCTTCGCTTCTCTCACAAGATGCAGGTTGCCTGAGCCGGATCACCACGCGCGGGCAATCCTCAGCGGACCACGACGGAACAGCGAGGCGTCATGGCTTACAAGACACCCGGAGTGTATGTCGAAGAGATCGCGATGCTGGCCTCGTCGGTAGTTGCCGTCGAAACCGCCATTCCGGCTTTCATCGGCTACTCGGAGAAAGCGACGGGCGGCGGCGGTGGCGATCTCAAGCTCGTGCCGACGCGCATCAAGTCGTTGCTGGAGTTCCAGGCGTTTTTTGGCGGCGGCTTTGTGCCCGCAGCCTACCGGGTGGTGCTTGACGTGGCTGCGGGCGGCGCAGTCGGCGCGGTGTCGCCGCGCAGCGCGGATGGCAATGAACGGCGATATCACCTCTTCAACGCCGTGCGTCACTACTTCGCGAATGGTGGTGGTCCCTGCTACATCGTCTCGGTTGGTTCATATGCCGACGCGCCTGCTCTTGGCACCGCCACGACGGGGTTGTTGGGCGGACTGAACAGCGTCGGGCCCGTGGACGACCCGACATTGCTGGTGTTTCCCGACAGCGTGTCGCTCACGATTGCCCAGGCCGGCTCGCTGCAGGTCGCAGCGCTGGCGCAATGCGAAAGGCTGCAGGACCGGTTCGTCATAATGGATCTCTGCCAAGGAGATCAGCCCGTTTCGCTCGCTGCCAATCCGATTGCCGATTTCCGGGACAACGTCGGCACGAACAGCCTCAAATACGGTGCGGCATACTATCCGTGGATTCGGACGATCTATTCGCCGGATGTACATTTCCGTCAGCTGTCGCTGGTGACGCCGGCTTTGGGCGCGATTCCCAACGGCACGATCGACACCCTGACGGGCGACGCCGTTCTCGATGGTCTCGTCCCGGCCGTGCGTACGGCGGACAGCACGGTCGGGGCGGTTGTCAGTGCGGTCAATCTCGGTGCGATGACCAATCCCGGCGCGGTGACGCTGGTCCGTGCCAGATTCCCGCAACTCGCGGATCAATATCCAAGGCTGCTCGACAGGCTTCGGCAATTGCCGACCGGTGCGGCGGACGCGGATATTCGGCAGACATTCGGCAATCTCATCGTGTTCGCTCGTGCTCTGGCGCTCGGCTTGCGCGCCCTCGACACGGCGGCCGGCTTGCCGGCGACGCTGACGCTGGCCATTGCCGCCTTGCGCGCGAACACAGACCTCAGGAAGAAGGTTTCTGGACTGGTTGCCTTCGAGAAGAACCCCGGCGTAATGGCCGGCATAGCGGCCGCGCGAGCGGTGGCCGATGTGGCGACCGACTACGCAAGTCTCAACGGATCGGGCTGGATCCTTCCGGATGCCAATGTCGGGGCCATTGCCGCCAACACCGTTCCGTTCGCGGTTCCCAGTCTGAGGGAGACTGCATTGAATGCGGCATTGGCGCTGCGCGAGTTCGTCGATCCGCTCGTCGCCGCCATGCTGTCCCTGTTCTCCGCGGCGGAGTTCCTGGCCAGCGACGCTGAAAGCCAGCTGTTTGCGAGACACCCCGTATTCGCGAACATCCTCAGCCAGATCGTCCAGTCCATGGTGCTGCTGCCGCCTTCGGGCGCGGTTGCCGGTATCTATGCTGCCGTGGACCGGACGCGGGGCGTATGGAAGGCGCCGGCGAACGTATCGCTCGCCGATGTGAGCGGCGTGGCCGTGAAGCTCAACGATCAGGCGCAGGAAGGTCTGAACGTGACGAGCACGGGCAAGAGCGTGAACGCCATCCGCGTGTTCGCCGGCAAAGGTTGCCTGGTCTGGGGCGCGCGAACGCTTGCCGGCAACGACAATGAATGGCGCTACGTGCCAGTGCGACGCTTCTTCAACATGGCGGAGGAATCGATCGAGAAAGCGACCGAGCCGTTCGTCTTCGAGCCCAATGATCGAGGCACATGGGTGCGCGTTCGGGCGATGATCGAGAACTTCCTGACCGTGCAGTGGCGGCAGGGTGCGCTCGCCGGTTCCGTTCCTGCTCAGGCGTTTTTCGTCAAGGTGGGCCTGGGCGAGACAATGACCGCGCAGGACGTTCTCGAGGGTCGGATGATCATCGAGGTCGGCATGGCCGTCGTGCGGCCCGCGGAATTCATCGTCCTGAGGTTCGAGCACAAGATGCAGACGTCGTGAAGGAGATGACCCATGGCCGACTATCCCTTGCCGAAATTCCACTTCCAGGTGCAGTGGGGCGGCACCCGGATTGGTTTCACCGAAGTGACCGGTCTCGAGGTGACGACAGACAAGATCGAATATCGCGATGGGGCGAGCAAGGAATACCACAAGGTCCGCATGCCCGGCATGCAGACCTTTGGGGACCTGACGCTGAAGCGCGGCGTGTTCGCCGCCGACAACGAATTCTACGCTTGGTGGAACACCGTGGCGCTCAACACGGTCGAGCGCCGCGACATCACGATCAGCCTGCTCAACGAAGCGCATGAGCCTGTCGTGGTGTGGAAGGTCAAGAAGGCGTGGCCGACCAAGGTCACGTCGACCGACCTGAATGCTTCCGGCAACGAGACGGCGATCGAGACCCTGGTGCTCACGCATGAGGGTCTGACGATGGACAACGGGTGAGACATGGATCTCGACTATCCGCAGCCCGGTTTTCATTTCCTGGTGGTGTTTGAGCTGCTTCCGCAGTTCCCGAATGACGCGCGCTTCCAGGAAGTGACGGGCCTGACCGTCAGCACGGAGTTCGAAGCCTGGCCGGAAGGTGGGGAGAACCGGTTCGCGCATCAGCTGCCGAAAAGCCTTCAGTTCGGCGAGCTCGTGCTGAAACGCGGAAAGTTCCTGGGATCGGGAGTCCTGCATTGGGCGCGTCAGGCGATGGAACAGTTCCAGTACAAGCCGACCAACCTGATGATCTCGCTACTCAGCGACGATCACCTGCCGATCTACAATTGGTACGTCGTCAACGCCGTCCCCAAGCGCCTGGATATATCCGGGATAAACGCCTCAAACAATGAGATTATCGTGGAGACTCTGGCACTAAACTATCAATACTTCAAGTATTACGATCCGGCCAGTATCGCACTCGACGCAGCGGCCGGCCTCGCCGCCAGCGTCAGCATCAGCGTGTGATCGCCATGCCCATCGAGATCCGCGAACTCGTCATCCGCGCAACAGTCGCCCCGGCCGGCGAGCCCGGCGACGGCGGTTCCTCGTCGGCGGCACGGGATGCCGCGCAACCGCTGTTCCAGTCCCCCGCCCAGGACGACGAGGGCCTGGTGCAGACCTGCGTCCGCGAAGTGCTGCGCGTCCTCGCCGACAGGCAGGAGCGCTGAGATGGGACTGTTCGACAAGGCCAGGCTCGAGAAGCTGACGCTGCGCGCTTTCAAGCCGGCAGCGAGCGCTGATGATCCGCCGCAGCCGTCCGACGCGCCCGAGGACAGCTACACGGTTCAGGTCAATCCGAGCAGCTACTCGCTCAATCACCAGCTCAGCTACTCGTATCATCGCGGGCAGGGCTTCTCGCGCAGCGAGGCCGTCTACAGCAACAGCCCTCCCGTCAAGCTCCAGTTCGAGTTCCTCTTCGACGGGACCGGCGTGGTTCCGAAGCCATCGACGCTCGGCGATGTCCCGCTCATCGGGGCCATCGCATCGGCGCTCTCGCCGGACGAGCCGTTCGTCGTGATGAACGAGATCAAGAAATTCACCGCGCTCGTCTACATCTACAGCGGCAGGATCCACCGGCCGCGTGCGCTGCTTCTGGTCTGGGGCAGCCTGGTCTTCCCCTGCGTACTGACTTCGCTCGACTACCGCTTCACGCTCTTCAAGGAGGATGGCACGCCGCTGCGGGCGGTGGCGAAGTGCACGTTCTCCGAAACGATGCCGGACGCCGAGCGCGTCCGTCGGGACAACGCCACGTCGCCGGACCTCACGCATATCCGCGACATCAAGGACGGCGATACGCTCCCCCTGCTTGCCAACGACATCTATGGCAGCCCCAGGCTCTATCTCGAAGTGGCCCGCGTCAACAAGCTGGTCAACTTCCGTCGGTTGCGGTCGGCGAGCCGATTGTCGTTCCCGCCGCTCGAAAAGAAAACGGCGACCTCATGAGCGCGCTGCCATTCATCGCGGCGCCCGATGTCGTCACGCTGGCGATCAGCGTCGATGGGGCCGAACTGCCTTTGACGGTGCCGATCCTTGGCGCCGAGCTCGTCAGCCAGGCCAACCGGATTCCCTTTGCGAGGCTGCGGATTGGCGACGGCGATGCCGCCCGCGGCGATTTCACCCGGAGTAGTGGCGACCTGTTCGTGCCTGGGGCGTCGCTGTCGATCCGCGCGGGCTATCACGGCAAGACCGAGCCGATATTCAGCGGCATCGTGCTCAGCCAGCGGGTTGTCGTGCGGCGCGGCTCGTCCTGGCTCGAGGTGGAATGCCGCGATCCTGCGTTCAAGATGACCCTGGTTCGCAAGAACCGCTATTTCGAGAAGCAGAGCGACAGCGACGTCGCTTCAACCCTGCTCGACGACTACAATAAAGACGGCGTTACCGCCGGAGACCTTGCGCCCACGAACGTCGTTCACCCGCAGCTGCTGCAATACCAGGCGACGGACTGGGACTTCCTCGTCGCCCGCCTGGAGGCAGCCGGCCAGCTCTGCTTCGTCAGCGACGGCAAGATCAGCTGCACCACGCCGTCACTGTCAGGAAAGCCCGTCGCAGACCTGGGCTTTGGCGTGACGGTTCTCGAGCTCGATGCCGAGCTCGATGCACGCACGCAGACCGGAGGGGTGCGTGCGGTCGCCTGGGACCCATCGGGCCAGCAGCTGCTCGACGTCTCGGCAACGGATCCGGGATGGGGCGGCAACGGCAATCTCACCGCATCGGACCTGAGCGGTGCCGCCGGCCGCAAGGAGGATCTCCTTTGGCACGGCGGCAGGCTCGCATCGGATGAGCTGCAGACGCTGGCCGACGGCGCGATGTTGCGGGCACGGCTCGCGGCTTCGCGCGGACGGGTGCGCTTTCAGGGCCTGAGTGCCGTCCGGCCGGGCTCCGTGCTGTCGCTCTCGCGCGTAAGCGACCGGTTCAACGGGACCGTCTACGTCACCGGAGTCCGCCACGAATTCAGCGGCGGCAACTGGACGACGGATGCCGAATTCGGGCTGCCACGCGAAACCCACGCCGAGCGCGTCGCGATGAGCCATCTGCCCGCGGCGGGGTTGGCAGCCGCCGTCCATGGTCTGCAGATCGGCATCGTCACCTCGCTGGTCGACGACCCCGACAAGGAGCACCGCATCCGCGTCAAGGTGCCGCTTGCCGGCATGGACGAGCAGGGCGTCTGGGCGCGCGTAGCGACGCTCGACGCCGGCGACCAGCGCGGCACGGTGTTCAGGCCCGAGAAGGACGACGAAGTGGTGCTCGGGTTTTTCCATGACGATCCGGGACAGCCGGTGGTGCTCGGAATGCTTCACAGCAGCGCGAAGGCGCCACCGATCACCCCGACCGAGGACAATGACGAGAAGGGATATGTCTCGCGCAGCAAGGTGGCCCTGCGCTTCGACGACAAGAAGAAGGTGGCGATCATCGAGACCCCCGGCGGCAACCGGCTGACGATCAGCGATGACGATGGCGGCATCAAGCTCGAGGATCAGAATGGCAACTCGATCGTACTGAACAAGGACGGAATCGCCCTGACGAGCGAAAAGCAGGCCGTGTCGATCAAGGCCAAGTCGGACCTCAAGGCCGAGGCCATGAACGCCGAAATCAAGGCGACCAGCGGCGCCACGCTCAAGGGCGGCAGCAAGGCGGAAGTCTCGAGCAGCGGTCAGCTGACCGTCAAGGGCTCGATCGTGATGATCAATTGACGGAGACGAACCGATGCCTCCAGCAGCGCGCGCCGGCGACATGCATGTATGCCCGATGGTGACGGGCGTCGTTCCGCATGTCGGGGGGCCGGCGCTGCCGCCGGGCGCGCCGACCGTCCTGATAGGCGGAATGCCAGCGCTGCGTCTCGGAGACATGCTGACCTGCACCGGGCCGCCCGACAGCGTCGTCGCAGGCAGTGGAACGGTGACCATCGGCGGCATGCCGGCGGCAAGGCTGGGCGACCAGACGGCGCATGGCGGCAGTATCATCCTCGGCTGCTTCACCGTGATCATCGGGGGCTGACATGGCGGACAACCAGCAGTTTCTCGGCACGGGATGGGCCTTTCCGGTCACCTTCGGCAACCAGGGTCGAGCGGTCGTCGTCGCGAAGGCAGAGGAGGATATCCGCCAGAGCCTCGAGATCCTGCTCTCCACCAGCGTCGGCGAGCGCGTGCTCAATCCGACATTTGGCTGGAAGCGGGACGCGCTCATGTTCGAGCCGCTGTCAACCTCGTTCGGCGCCTATCTCACCCGGGAAATCGAGACCGCGATCCTCTTTTTCGAGCCGCGGGTCGACCTCAACGACGTCACCTTCGAAACCGAGCCCGACCAGGCGGGGCTCGTCCTTATCCGGGTCGACTACACGATCCGAACGACGAATGCGCGGACCAATCTCGTCTATCCATTATACCTGACCCAGGCCACCAACGCATGACCACTGACCTGTTTCGACGGTACGGGAATCTGCTGCGGCTGGACGGCACCAACCAGCTGCAGCGCTTGCTGCCTGCGCTCGAAGCTAACTACATCACGCCGGATGAACGCTCGTTCTCCGATCTTGTCGCCTATTCGCGCAAGGTGGCGGCCGAGATCCGATATTTTGACCTGAGCGGCCAGTCCACGGGCGACTGGACTCCGTTCCTGGAGCCGCTCCCGGTTTCGGGCGCGCTTCCTGGTCAGGCTGTGACTGACGAGCAGCTCGACGGCATTCTGGACGCTCGCAGCGACTGGCCGCCGCATCTGGTGCTGTTTCTCGCCTTCCTCAAGCAGTTCCGATATCTGCAAGACGACCTCAACCAACTCACACAGAACTATCTCCGCTACTACTATGGGACCGCGCTCGGCCTGAAGCTGCGCGACGCCTCGCCCGACGACGTCCATGTCGTGCTGGAGCTGGCGAAGACGGCCGCGCCGACCCTCGTCCCGGTGGGCACGTTGCTCGATGCCGGCAAGGACGACAAGGGGCGTCCACTCGCCTACGCCACCCAGAACGATCTGGTTGTTTCTCCCGCCAAGCTGAGCGGCATCAAGCGGCGGGTGCGGGAGTATGATCTTCGCCGGAATCGGCGTTTCTTCGTAGCCGACGGGTTCAGCGACATCGAGGGTCCCAGCAAGTACACGTTCGGCCGCACCCAACTCGCCCTCGATGCCAGCGAGCGCTTCATGACGGAGGCGCCGCTCGGATTCGCCGTGGCGGCGCCTGTCCTCAGCATGGCCGAGGGCAACCGCAAGATCACGCTCGTGGCTCATCTCGCAAGACCGCCGGACGGCGTGTCCGCACAGAATATCGAGTATGGGCTCGATGTCATGCTGACGGGCGCCAAGGGTTGGCTGGCGGCGGAAGCCGTTCAGGCGCGTCTGATCGCCGACGACGGTTCGACGAAGCCGGCTCTGCTGCTGACGGCGACCATCGGCGCGGCCCTGCCTGCGGTGGTCGCCTTCGACCCGGCGTTGCATGGCAGCGGGCCCGAGGTCGGACGACCGATGCTGCGCTGCCTGATCAAGGGTGACACCGGCATCTACGAAGCGCTTGCCGGCTTGATCGTCGAGAGCGTCGACGTCCAGGTCGAGGTCACCGGTGTCCGCGATCTGGTCGTGCAGAGCGGGGATGGTCCGCTGAATGCCAGCCAGCCCATGCCGCTCTTCGGCAACCAGCCGCAGATTGGCGCTGAATTCTATATCGGCAGTGCAGAGGTGTTCGGAAAGCGACTGACATCGCTAAGGCTTAATCTCGAATGGAAATCGCCGCCGGCGAATTTCTTTGAACGATATGCCGGCTATTTTGATACAACCAATGACTTTCTGAAGAACAACTTCCATTCGTTCTTCGAGGTCGACGTCGACATCCTGCACGATCGTTCGTTTCGGCCCCTGCTTGTCAACCAGTTCCTGTTCCGCCCAGTTGCGACCCAGCCGCAGACGATTTCGGCGGTGGCGAGCGCCTTCGAGGCGGCATTCGTGGGGGTCCAATATGTCGAACAGCCCGATCTGGAGCAGCCGGATGGATTCAATGCGGGCAGCAGGACGGGGTTCGCCCGGCTGGTGCTCACCAGCCCGATACCGAGCGACCTCGCCGGGTCGGCCTTGACCGTGCCATTCGAAGCGTTCGGCCACAGCGCCTTCTCGCCGCGTTACACGGACAGTGCGATAGCACTCAGCAAATGGACAGCGGCGTCGGGAACGCCCAAGCCGGTCCTGCCAAAGGAGCCGTACACGCCGGTGCTCAAGTCGCTGGCGCTCGACTACAGCGCAAAGGCGACCCTCGTCCCGGGCGATGTCCACAGCGCCTCGACATTCCTGATGGTGGGGCCGTTCGGTGCCACGCGGGCGCGCGCCGGCGCCGCGGCGCCTGTCGTGCCTACGATGGACGGAGAGGCAGCGCTCTACCTTGGCATCGAGCATCTGCAGCCACCCGCCAACCTGTCGCTGCTGTTCCGTATCGACGTCGGAACGAGCGGTTCCAAGGAGATACTGAAGCCCGGCGAAACGGCATGGAGCTATCTCGGCGACGGGGACACCTGGCAGGCGCTGAGCTCGTCGGAAGTGCTCCTCGACAGCACCGAAGGCTTCCAGAAGCCCGGCGTCATCGAAGTGTCGGTTCCGCGTGAGGCGACGCTGCAGCATGACAGTTTCGCCTCCGGCCTCGTGTGGCTGCAGGCACTGATACAGCGCGCGCCCGAGAGCGCGTCGCGAACGGTGGACGTTGCGCCCAACGCCGTGCTGGCGCGATTCCAGCCCGGCTCCGGCCTGACGCTCGATGACTACGAGCAGCATCTGCGCAGCGGAGTGCCGGCCGGTACGATCACCCGCCTGGTGCGGCGGAACGCCAGTATCCAGCGTGTCGCGCAGCCGAACCCTTCATTCGACGGCCGCGGCCGCGAGGACAATCCCGGCTATTTCCGGCGCAGCAGCGAGCGCCTGCGCCATCGAAGCAGGGCGGTCACGGCGTGGGATCTCGAGCGCCTCGTCCTTGAGGCCTTTCCCGCCGTCTTCAAGGTCAGGTGCCTGCCACACAGCGATGCGACCGGGTCGTACAAGGCCGGCGAGGCAGCGCTGGTGATCGTGCCCAACATGCGCCGCACGGGCGCGATCAACGTGCTCGAGCCGCGACCCAGCACCGTGCTGCTCAAGGACATCGAAGCCCACGTCGCGGGACTGACGTCGCCCTTTGCCACGGTGCACGCCATCGCGCCGGTCTTCGAGCGGTTGCGGGTCGAGGCGAATGTCGTGTTCGAGGCGGGCCGCGATCCCGGATACTACTCGGGCGTCTTGAACGACGATCTTCGACGGTTCCTCTCCCCCTGGGCCTACCAGGAAGGCGAGGACATCCAGTTCGGCGCCCGCATCTACCGTTCGGACATCCTGGCCTTCGTGGAAGGCCGCGACTATGTCGACCACATCACCGATCTCAAGCTCTACCACAGCTATGACGGGCCGCCGCGCAACGGCATCGGCGTCATGCGCATCGGCGTGGATTTCATCATCCGAGCGAAACCGCGGCCGGCCGTCTCGGAAATGAGGATCGGCGACGACTTCGTCGTCGGGCGAGGCGTCGAGGTTGCCGAGACCACACAGCGACATGCGATGCTCGTGTCGCATCCGGCCCACCTCATCGCGGCGGTGAACCCGGGTTCCGAACTGTGCCCGGGCGTGACGAGACTGGGCATCGGCTACATGACAATCGGACTCGATTTCATCGTTCAGCCGGGGCGCCCGCCATGACCGGCGTTCCGGCAATCCCTTCGTTGACCCGACGAGCGTGACGGAGACTCTCATGACCGAACGAACGCGAGACTTTCTCAAGCCCCTGTTCAGGGACGGCGAGCGACCGTCAGGCGAGAGCTTCGGCGATCTGATCGACAGCTTCGTCAGCAAGCAGACCGACGGCATCAAGTTCGACGCTGACCAGAATCTCGTCCTCTCCCGTGGCGTTCAACTGGGCGACAGTGCCAGCAACGTCGCCGGCGGATTGCGGTTTAACGGCAACCAGCTCCAGGTCTTCAGCAACGGTGCCTGGGCAAGCGTCGCCTCCGGCGGCGGAGGCGGATTCCAGGCCGCGCCCAGCGTTCCCAACCAGCCTCCGGTGGTTCGCGACGGATTGGTCGGCTTCGGCAGTTTTGCCGCGGCGCCGACCTACAAGCTCGAAGTGCAGCTCGACGCCAATAACGGTACCGCAAATCAGGCACGACTCGGCAATGCCGTAATCGCCAATGGAAGCGGTGCGTCCGCGTCGGCTGCCGTGTTCTCCCATCGGAACCACGCGTCCGCCACCAACTTTGCGATCCGGCAGTTGGTCAGCGGAGGCGTGCATCTGAATGCCGCCAGCGGCCAGGCCTTGACCATCTATCAAGGCGGCGGCAGCGCGCGTCTCGGAGTGTCCTCATCCGGCAACGTGATCGTCAATGGCGAAAGCGATCTGGCGGGCGCGCCGGCGGGCGCGGTCCTTCAGGTGGCGGGGAGGGCCTACAAGAACGATGGCGACCCATCCTGGGCGATCGGTTCGGATTCCCGCCTCAAGGACGACGTGCGGGATCTGGACTTGGGGCTGGCGGAGCTGCGGCAGATAAGGCCGGTCCGCTTCCGCTACAACGGCCGCGCCGGGACGACCGCCGGCCAGCCCGGCATCGGCATCCTGGGCCAGGAGATCGAGACGGTCGTTCCAGAGACGATCCAGCAGACCAGCGTTCCAGACGATCCAGGGCTCGAGGATCTGCGAGTCTTCAGCCCCTCGGCGCTGACCTACGTGCTGATCAATGCGGTGAAGGAGCTTGCGGCCAGAGTCGAGCAACTGGAGCAGGCGCGCGCGGCACAGCCCGCCCGATCGACTCGCGCCGCCCGCCCGGCGCAGCCCGCCTGATGCCATGAGCAACGCGGACACCATCTCCAGCGCGCCTCCCGCACGGGTTGCCATGGATTTCGATGCCCTTCGCGAGGGCGGCATGGAGCTTATCCGCAAATGGGCCGGCGAGAGCTGGACCGATCACAATGTCCACGACCCCGGCATTACAATTCTGGAGGCCTGCAGCTACGCGATGACCGAGCTGGGCCTGCGGCTCCAGCTCGATATCGGCGATCTCGTGCGCAGCGGCGAGCCGGTCAGAAGCGCCAATCTCGAGCCTGCTCACCGCGTGCTGCCGGTCGGACCGGTCAATCCCCAGGATCTTCGCAGCCTGCTGCTCGATCACCCGCTCGTCCGCGACGCCCAGCTCTTTCTGCCGGCGGATGGAGAAGTGCCGTTCTATGAACGAGCGGGTGCCGATCCGCCGCTGACTTACTCGCCAGGCGGTCCGCATATCCGGCCGGGTGGTCTCTACGAAGTGCTTGTCGAGCTCGCCAATCGCGATCTCAACAGCAACACCTACGCGTTCCAGGTCGCCTCGGGCGGAACAAACCACGACATCGATCTCGCCTTGCCGTTCTGGGATGAGCCGGAGGCCGCGCCATTCCTCCAGGGCGCCATTGTCAACACGGTCACGATGGTTCCGGACGGTCCGCGTGTCTGGAGCCCGCTGCCGGAGTCGCAGAGCTATTTCGGCAAGCTCGCGATCGCCTATACGCTGCCGACAGGGGGCGGGTCGGTGGTCTCCTGGGCGCTGCTGCGGATCACCACGCCGCTCTCGCAGCCCGGTTCCGTCCTGCCCGGCATTCTCGCGGCGGCGCAGGCAGCGGTGGAGTCGACCGCGGCTGGTGCTCCGGTCCTCCAGTTTACCGAACGCGCCCGCCTTGCTGCCACCAGCGTCAACCAACTGCAGAACTACCTCGCAGGCTGGCGCAATCTCGGCGAACAGGCCGTGCGCGTCGGTGTGGCACGGGTCCAGGAAATCGCGGTGCGCGCCCGCATCGAGGTCACTGGCGGCATCGACGTCGAGCAACTCCTGGCCAACATCTTCGTCGAACTGGACAAGGTGCTCTCACCGCGCGTGCGGTTCGAGTCTCTCGCCGTGCGACGCAGTTCGGAGCCCGATCCCGACAGGATCTATGTCGGACCATTGCTCAGGAACGGTTTCCTGGACGCCGACACGCTGGACGTCCCGCATCCATCGGTCCTGTTTCTCTCGGACGTGCTGCGCGTGATCATGCGCCAGCGGAGCGCGACCGGATCCGACCTGGTGACCCAGGAAAATCCCGCCGGACGCGACATCGTTGCGGTGACCGACCTCGCGCTGACGAATTTCATCAACAACCGGCCGATCACATCGGACGCCGAGGATTGCCTAAAGCTCGTCGAAGTCCAGCGCTATCGACCGCGTCTCAGCGTTGCCAAGTCGCGCATCGTCCTGGTGCGCAACGATGCCGAGGTGGACGTCGATCTCGGGCGCGTCGAGAGGCTGGTCGACCAGGCGGCGGGGCCGCAACCAGGGCCGGATAACCTGTCGCCCGTCTGGCCGGTGAAGCCGGGTGACCTTCTGCCAATTGGGGAATACACGCCGCTGCAGGATGAACTCCCGGCCATCTACGGCGTCGGCAAAGCCGAGCTGGCCGATAGCGCCGGGACTGCCCGGCTCGCTGGCGTGCAGCAGCTGCAGGGATATCTGCTCCTCTTCGAGCAGATCCTCGCGGACGCCACCGCCCAGCTCCTGAACATCAACAGATTCTTCTCCGGCGATGCCGACGAAGCGACGACATACTTCACGAGGCCGCCATTCGACCTGCCAGGCGTGTCGAAGCTCGTGCGGCAATTTGCTCCCGGTGACGACTGGGACCTCTTCATCCGCGATCCGGACAACGCCCTCGCGCACGCCCTGCACGCCGCCGCGGAGAGCCGGGCAGATGTGCTCGACCGGCGGAACCGGATGCTCGATCACCTGATGGCCCGGCAGGGCGAGGACATGGTCGCGTTCGGTCAGGAACTGCATCGGTGGGCGCAGGCGGAGCATGCCGCCATGAAGCTGCCGGTGGCAGTGCAGGCGCAGAGTATGGCCGACCGGCGCGATGCCGCAAATGCGCGGCTCGTGCGGATCAAGGCAGCGCTGCTCCGCGACGCGCCCGAGCTCAATGCCTTCCGCCTGCTGGCCAATAGCAATCCGTTGCTCGCAGACGCCGACATGCTGCAGATGGCGAGAAGCGGTGCCGGATTCGGCTGGACGCTCGCACCGGACAATCAGCAGCGGCTGCGCTCCACCGCTGTATTCGCCACTGAGGCGGCCGCCCATGTCGATGCCGAAAGCGCGCTGGCGTTCGCCGCCCGATCCTCCCTCTACAAGATCGTCGATATCGGCGGTGGATTGAAGCGGCTGAACGTGATGGACGGGACGACAGCCGCCGCCCGGGTCGTTGCAGAGAGTCTGCAGAATTTTCCCGACGACGCCGCTGCCACGGCTGCCTTGGCGGAGACCGCCGGCGTGTTCGCCGAGCATTGGCTCGAAGTGTCACTGTCGCCGTTCGAACGACGCATTGCATTTCTCACCGGAATTCGCAGCCGGAAACGGCGCCGCCTGCTGACGCCGACCAGCCTGAACTTCCAGATCGTCGACGACCCCCCGGGCGGCGGGCAGTTCGGCAAGCGCTGGAGCCTGTTCGAGCTGCCGGGCGGTGGCGGGCAGGTACTGCTCAGCAGCCCACAGCGATACACCGCCGCCACGGACGCGGCTGCGATCGAGATGGCACAGAACGCGATCCGCACCGAGGTGCTGCGACACGGCATGGATGAGTGGAACTATGCCATCTCGGCTGCCCCCGGCGGGATGTTCGCTATCGAGCTGGCGGGGCTCTCCGGAATGATCATCGCCGTTCGCGATGCGCTCGCCTCTCGAGCCGATGCCGAGCGCGCGCTCGCGGCAACGGTCGATCTCCTGTATCGCGGCTACAGCGTCGAGGGCTTCTATCAGGTCGAACATCTCCTGCTTCGACCCCGGAAGAATACGGATCAATTCCTGTCGCTGCCCGTTCCGCCAGACAAACGCGAGCAGGATCCCTACAGCCAGCGCATTTCGCTCGTCTTCCCGTCTGGTTGGGCCCGCGACTTTTCCCTGCCGCGCGCGACGGCACCGACGACACCCGTGACGCCGGACCGGTTCCGCGATCCGGAGTTCCGCACCTATGCAGAGCGGGTGGTCCAGCAGTCCTGTCCCGTGCACCTCATGCCGACGGTCTACTGGGTGGATCGGTCGAGCCCGGGCAGCCCGATCTCAGCCGCCAGCCTGGACTCGTTCGAGCAGCGCTATTTCGGCTGGCTCGACACCGTCCTCATCCCAGGGGCGCAAGCCGGTACCGTCGACGCGGCCCGTGCCGCAATGGTGGAGACGCTGAATGCGATCGCCAATGACGCGCCCTAACCGGCATCGCATCGGACGTCAGCTCGTCGAGCTCGCCATCGGCACGGCTGCGCAGGGGCCGGCTGCGCAGCAGGAGCTTGCCCGCCCGTTCTGGGATCGAGGCATTCCGGAGCTGGAGCAGGTGTTCGATGACGCTGCGGGTCCGGCCGAGCTCCTCCAACTCGATCGCCTCGAGCTGGACCTCGGAGTTGTCGGCGGCGACGACTGGCCGGCGGACTTTCGCAGGAAGCTGATCGCGGAGCTCACCCGGAACCTCGCGCAGTTCACGGCGGTCCCGGACGGGGGCAGGGAGGGGCGCGGCGATCCACAGCCCGCGGAGGCATGGCGACAGTTCCTCTTCTTCCTGTCGCATGGCCGCCTGCCATGGTGGGCCGCCACGCTGCCGCGGCGCTGGACCGAGGTCCTGTCGGATGGTGCCGATGTGGACTGGAAGGCGCTGCGCACAGTGATTTCGTCCAATCCCGGCGCACGATTGCGGCTCGTCTATTCGGTCGATGACGCCTTCCTCGACGAGGTGATCGCCAGATGGTCGGGCGTGCCCGGTGCCGCCCGCGCGCTGGAGCATCTGGGGCCGGCATCTGCTGCCGGCGACGTGCAACGGCGATGGCGGCGCGAATCCTGGATACTGTTGCTCGACCGGGTGCTGACGGGCGGCTTCGGGCCTCTGCATAGCGGCCCGCAGCTCGTTCGCGATCTGTTGGCGCTGCGTCGCCTGCTCGACCCGAAGGTCGGGTCTCCTGCCGGTTGGCGTTCGCCGGCTGATGTGGCAGCCACCGCCGACGGGATGGGGACGGCCGAGGCGGATGGCCTTCCGGATCCCTGGCGCGGATGGTTGCTGCATTCCGATGCTGCCCCCGTCGAACCCACCATGGCGGAATTGCATGCCGAGTCCGGAGCGCGAAATGACATCTCGCCCGTTCGGTCACTCCGGGGAATCACCGCTTCGGAACGGAAGCCGAAAGAGGTGGACGAGGAAGCGATCTACTTTCCGGGCGCCGGCGCCATCCTGGTCCATCCGTTCTTGGAGCAGCTGTTTCGCGAGTGCGATCTCCTGGATGGCCGCGACTTTCAAGGCTTCGAGGAACGCGACCGGGCCGTTCACCTGATCGGCTTCATCACCTTCGGCCGCGTGGAGCTCCCTGAGCATGAGTTGCTGCTGGCCAAGGCGTTGTGCGGCGCGGCGCTCGACGATCCGATCGAGCCCGTGCAACTGGACGACAGTGACCTGGCCGCCTGCGATGCGCTGCTTCGCGCAGTGCTGCGACACTGGACGGCCCTGCGCAGCAGTTCTGACGAATGGCTGCGGCAATATTTCTTTCTTCGCGAAGGCAAGCTCGAACGCGTGGACGAGGGCTGGCTCCTGACGATCGAGCGCAATGCCCAGGACGTGCTCCTGGCGCGGTTGCCCTGGGGGTTGGGCGTCGTCGCAGCGCCATGGCTGACCGAGCGGATCTTCGTTCGCTGGATCAACTAGACCCGGCCGGCGGCCGATGAACCTGTCGCTGGAATCGCGAGATAAAGGAGAAGTCATCGTGACGTTCGAAATTCCTCTTTCCTCGGCCGGATGTTGCGCGGTGGCGCTGGTGTCGATCGTGGTCGGCTATGGCTCCGCTCAAGCAGACGGGGTTGATCCCAATATCCCGGTGACCGATGCGAACTGCAGCTCTCTCCAGCCGCAAATGCCGAAGGTCACCTATGCCGCCAAGCCGGGCGACGTTCTCGCAAGTGCGAACCCGGCGGCGCAGATCAAGGCGAAAGGCAATGTCCAGGGCAACCTGTTCTGGCAGCTCGGCTCGGAAAGCGGATGCACGTCCGGCGGTCTGTTTTCCGTCGCATGTGGCCTCAATGCATCCAGTCCTCCCTCGGACCCCCTCTTCAGCGTCGAGGCGCCGGATGACAACAAT
This sequence comes from Kaistia sp., assembly GCA_965279105.1. Classification (GTDB taxonomy): domain Bacteria; phylum Pseudomonadota; class Alphaproteobacteria; order Rhizobiales; family Kaistiaceae; genus Kaistia. The sequence continues at coordinate 4,994,488 of OZ257135.1, read as the reverse complement.
GGCGACGGACATGCCCAGACCGTGCCGGTCCAGCTTTCGAACATACGCCCGATCGTCAATTCGGACATCGGGAGGCAAGGGTCGTTCAGTGTGACGGCGTCGACGGCGGATCGCACTTGCACCTGGCACTACAATCTTCGTGTGGTCGGCAGCGGCGGCGGATGGGGCGATCCGCACATGACCACCGTCGATGGCGTCAGCTACGACTTCCAGAGCGCCGGCGAATTCACGGCGCTCTATTCGGACGATTTCGAGGTCCAGACGCGGCAACGGCCCGTGTCCACGGCGACGGTTCCGGGTGCGAACGACCATACAGGGCTTGCAGTATGCGTCTCGATCTACAGCGCCGTTGCCGTACGCATCGGTTCCAACCGGGTCACGGTGCAGCCGCGCATCGGTCGCGGGCGCGATACGGGCAGCCTTGAGCTGCGCGTCAACGGCAAGCTCGTCACGCTCACCGCCGGCGGCATCGATCTGAGGGCCGGCGGCAGCAGCGACCCCAAGGCCGAGCTTGAAGGCCGTGTGGTGAAGACTGCCGAGGGTTACGAATTCAAGGACGTCAAGGGAACCCAGCTGATTGTCACGCAGACCTACTGGGCTGCGCAGGAGACCTGGTACCTCACCCTCAACGTCTATCAGACGACGGCAAACCAGGGGATCTGGGGTGTGCTGGCCGAGAAGAGCTGGCTGCCCGCGCTCCCCGACGGCACGTCTCTCGGACCGCGGCCTGCCGCGCCGTCTGATCGCTATGACGTTCTCTACGAGACGTTCGCCGACGCATGGCGCGTCACCGACAAGACGAGTCTGTTCGACTACGCAGCGGGCACGGCCACCGCAGATTTCACGCGCAGGGAATGGCCACGGTTCGAGGCTAGCTCCTGCTCGATCGAAAAGCAGCGCCCCGCCGAGCCCGCAAGGCGCGGAGTCGCGGAGGAGGCCTGCGGAGGGATCACCGACGAGGTGCGCAAGGCGAACTGCATATTCGACGTCAGCGTCACCGGGGAGACCGGTTTCGCGCGAGCCTACAAGACGATGGAGAAAATTCGTCCGCACGGCATGGGCTGGCAACCGGCTGTACTCGCCGGCCGCAAGCCGGACCGGAGATGAACACTGCAGGGAGGTCGTATCATGACATACAGGATGTCTCCATCCTCGGCCGGATGGTGCGCGGCGATGCTGGCTGTGATCGCTTTGGGTTGCAGCGCCGCTCAAGCTGACGGTTTGGATCCGAATATCGATCTGAGCAATCCGTTGTGTGGTCCTCCCACCCAGCCGATGCAGCCCAGAATCACCTACGCAGCCAAGCCGGGCGATGTGCTGACAAGCGCCAATCCGCCGGCGCAGATCAGTGTCAAGGGCGCACCGGGCAACGTGTTCTGGACACTCTCGGCGAGCGACAGATGCTTTGGCGGCTTGCAGTCGATTCAATGCGGCGTGACCGCTCCGAACACGACCATGGATCCGATCTTCAGTGTGGTGGCTCCGGACGACAATGGCGGCGAGGGTCATCCGGCAACCGTCCCGGTGCAGCTCTCCAACGTGCGCCCGATCACGAATACGGATGTCGGGAGGCAGGGATCGTTTGGCGTGACGGTCTCGACGGCGCCCGATGCCGACAAGGTTTGCGCTTGGAACTATCTGGTCCAGGTAACCGCAACCGGCGGCGGATGGGGCGATCCGCACATCACGACCGTCGAGGGAGTACACTATGATTTCCAGAGCGCAGGCGAGTTCACCGCCCTGCGCCAAGACGACTTCGAGATTCAGACGCGGCAGCAGCCCATTCCGACGGCGACAGTCCCGGGCGCGAGCGAATATACCGGGCTCGGGGTCTGTGTCTCGACCTACAACGCCGTCGCCCTGCGCATCGGTTCGAACCGCATCTCCCTGCAGCCCAATCTCAGCGGCAAGCCCGACCCGAGCGGGCTGCAGCTGCGCGTGAACGGGAAGCTGGTCACGCTCACCGACAGTGGCATCGATCTGCGCGCCGGCGGCAGCACGGAGCCATCCGTGTCGATCGAGGGGCGCATCACCAAGGCGGCCGATGGCTCCTATGTTTTTACCGATACACGCGGAACCCAGCTGGTGGCGACGCCGGCCTTTTGGGACGCGCAGCAGACCTGGTACATGAACCTCAATGTCTACCAGACCTCCGCGACCCAAGGGGTCTGGGGCCGCCTGGCCGGAGACAGCTGGCTGCCAGCGCTGCCCGACGGCACCTCGCTCGGACAAAAGCCGGAGTCGCTATCGGAGCGCTATCAGCAGCTCTATGGAGCGTTCGCCGACGCCTGGCGCGTGACCGACGCCACGAGCCTGTTTGACTATGCGCCGGGAACGAACACGGCCACCTTCACGCGGGCGGAATGGCCCCGGTTCAACCCGCAATCCTGTGCGATCGAAGGACAGACCTCCGCGCAGGCGACCACCCCTGACGCTGCCGGGCAGGCCTGCAGCGCGATCACCAACGAGCAGCAGAAGAAGGATTGCATCTTCGACGTGGCGGTCACCGGCGAAGCCGGCTTCGCCAAGACCTACAAGGCGATGCAGGAGTTCCAGCCAAATGGCACGGGCTGGCAGCCGGTTCTCGCCGGGCTTGGCGGCGCGCCTGCGCCGTCGCCGAACCCGGCCCTGCCGTGGTGGTGGTGGATCGTGATCCTCATCCTCTTGCTGATCATCCTGGCGCTGATTGCCCTGAGGAAAAGGAGAATCTAGGGGAGCCGGGCCGAGTGCAGGCGATGGAGAAGGGCAGAGAATTGCGGCCAAGAAACGGACCTCGAATGGGCTAGTCTTTGTGAGGGCGAGCGATGGCAAAGTCGAGCGAGCGAACAGCCCGGGCATCTGTCCCGACAAGTCGTCATGCCTCGCCGTTCTTCAGATCCGGTGACAGCCGCCCTGCCTTCTTCCAGCCGAAGCTCACCGTCAACACGCCGGGCGACCAGTTGGAACAGGAGGCCGATCGCACGGCCGACCGCGTCATGGCGGCGCCGGCCAGACATGCGCCGGAGAGGGGATTCTTCGCCGGCGCACCCCGGCAGGTCCAGCGCGAGCCGGACGACCAGACCGGCAAGGTTCTCTCGGAAGGGCTCACCCTCGCCTATGAGCAGGCGAATGACCAGCCGGGCTTCGAGGAATGGAAGGAGGAGCAGACCGCCTCGCTCAAATATAGGCTCTGGGAGAACCAGCCGACCGAACTGAAGGCCGGGCTCATCGGCTTTGGCCTGTCCAGCGCAGGTATCCTCGGAACCACGCTCGCCCTCGATCCGCGCGCCCGGCGCGCCGCGATCGATACGCTGCAGGATACCAATATCCTGCTGCCTCTCAGCCTACTGCCCCATTCCGAGTATTTCCCGCTCTCGGGCTTCAAGTACAAGCTGCCCACCGCGGCAGGCGCGCCCTACACCTTCCAGACGGAATTCGACTTCGATGCCTGGTTCAAGCTGGCACGCGAGAAGTGGCCGATCCCGAAGGTGGGCCTCACCGTCGGCGTCGACAGTGCCTATGGGGAGCAGACCGGATTCTCGCCCCTGACGGGCGGCAGCATCAAGCTGAAGTTCGGCGGCGGCATCGTCAATCTCAGCGGGTTCTATAACAATCCGCTGCCGCCGACCCCGATGCTGATCAGCGATCCAACCCGCGGCGAGTCTCCCGTGTGGCTGATGCGCTCCCTGCCGGGCCAGATGGAGAGCAATCTGCCGAGGGGCAGCGGCGTCTTCCTGACAGTCGACGTGTTGCGCCTGCCGGACCTGTTCAAGCCGGACGTACCGAAACGTGACGCGGCCGTCCAGCGGAAGGACGGCGCTTCCGCCGAGGCCAGCGGGCAGGGGGGCGTTGCCACGCCGGCCGTCAGCGGCGAGCTCCAGTCCGGCACGACCGAGGCGCTGCCCGACAGCGTTCGGGCATTCATGGAGCCGCGCTTCGATCGCGACCTCTCCGATGTGCGGATCCACCGAAGCCAACAGGCCGCGGAATCGGCCGCATCGATCAATGCCCGCGCCTATACCAGCGGCAACGACATCGTCTTCAACTCCGGAGAGTACCAGCCGCACACGCCCTCTGGCCAACGGCTCCTCGCCCACGAGCTTACGCACACTCTGCAGCAGACGGGCGGCGTGCGGCGCCAGACCCCGTCGATCCAGCTGAAATGCGAGCACTGCGAGAAGGAAGAGCGCGTGCAGCGTCAGGTCGAAGACGACCTGCCCGACGAACAGGTTCTGGCGGAGGCAGGCAGCGACATCCAGCGCGCCCCAGACGAGCCGCAAGCCCAACCGACTGCGATCGGCTTCACCGTCGCTCTCGATGGGCTCACTCTCAGTATTCCCGACACCGTCAGCTACAAGCCGGGCCCGAAGGCGCCGCAAATCGTGGCGATCCTTCTGCAGTATCTGCTGGGCGACCAGTACAAGCCGGGTCTGGAGCGCGAGGCTTCGGCACTGCTCGGCAAATACCGTTTCGAGCGGTCCGGTGGCATGGCTACGGGGGCGATCGCCAAAGGCGGCGAGACGATCGGACCGAGCTCTTTCGCGCTCCAGCCGACCATGCTGCTGATCGACTGGCTGCGGACCGTCAAGAAGCTCAAGCTGCAGCTCACGGAAGCGCAGGAGGGGATCCTCACGCTGGGGGTCGCCAGCGCCAATCTCTGGGCGGACTTCGTCGCGTCGCTGAAGGAGGCCAACCTGCCCCTTCCCGGCTGGTATACGCGGGACATCTTCACGCGCGAGATGGCACAGCACGGCGCGATCCTGCACGAATACGGCGCCCAGCTCAGCATTTTCAGGCAAGGCGAGAAAGCGGAGCAGGCGGCCGCATCGACGGCCATCACCAGGTCGATCGGCAATGTGACGGATGCGCTCTACGCGCCGGCGATGGTGCTGGAAGCCGTCCGAACCGACATATCGCTCGCCAAGAAGCCCGAAACGGCCGGGATCTATGGCGCGCTGTGGCAACTGCCGAAGCCCAACAAGGAGGGCGAGGCACCGAAGGTGACGACGCCGCCGACCCGGATGCGCGGCCTCGGCGTCGCTGTCCTGTTCCTCGGCTACATGCGGACGCAGGCTCAGCTCGCAAACAATGCCGAGACGAGCGCGGACGACCGTTTCGAGCTCGTCCGGCGCTTCGCTCTCTATTCCCAACGCATGATGTTCACGTCTGCACCGGGGGGTGACGAGCAGGTTCGCGACCAGCCGGCGACTGCGAACGCCGCAGCCTTTCCCTCGACGTTGAAACCGATGTTCCAGATTTCGCCGCCGCTGTTCGACGCGGCGCTGGGGACGGACCACCGCTTCGCCATGCAGATCGAGTTTCTCTCGGTCTACGAGGCGCTCGGGCGCTACGCGTTCAACTGGGAGCGGGTCCGCATTCCCGACGACAAGATCGGCGCGCCCGTGGACGTGGACAAGCTCAAGGGTGAGCGGGCCACGCTAGGCGAAGTCGCGTCGGTCCGCTTCAGCCGCGACACGAGCTACGCCAAGGCCGACATCAATCGGGCCATCGAGACGATGAAGACCGAGCTCGGGCCGGCCGGGGTGGGTGCGATGGAGCTGGTGGGGGCGAACGCGATCCTCCGCTATGTCGGGACAGGCATCAAGCTTTTCGCCGAAGTCCTGACGATGCCGCTGGACCAGAAGAGCGTCGTCTTCCCAACGCCGGGCCTCTACATGGTTCGAGGCGTGATGTCGCAGGTGCGCGAGGGGAACGAGGAGATCATGCGCGCCCCGAGCGTCGCCTATTTCCCGGTGCTGGCCCGCGACCCAGACGAGATGGCGGCGGGCGGCGTTTCCTCGGCACTGACCGCGCGCGAGAAAGCCGCGGCGCGCATCAAGGCAATCGAGGCGCGGCTCGCTTCCCCGCCGCTCGCGGATGACGAGCGAGCGCAACTGCAGGAGGAACTCGCCGCCCTGAAGCTTTCACTGTCATCCCTCGGCACTCGTCTGGAGAGTCGCCGCGCCGATGCCGCCAAGCGAGTCGAGGAGATCAAGTCCGGCAAGGAGCAGGGCGATCTCGAGGGCGCCGAGAAGGACCTGACGACGATCGAGGGGATCATTGCGCTGCGCGCCAAGCGCAAGGCCAATGGCGGCGAGCAGATCACAGCCCGCTTCGTCAGCGACCTCGGACAGACCATCCCGCTGATGCTGGAGGTCGTCGACAAGCCGAAGACACCTTCCCAGATGTTCCAGGTCTATGTTTCCGACGTCACGACTCCGAAGAGCGGCGACGACACCGGCACCGGCAAGACGCGGGAAGACGCGATCGTCGATGCCGTAAAGCAGATCCTGGAGGGTATCGAGGGCTACGGACGCGGACGGGTCGCGCTCGCGCTCGCAGGCGGCGTCCGGACGATCCGGATCGACGCGAGCATGGGGAGCCTCCTCAGCGAATCGATCGAAAGCCTATCCACGGTGCTCTCGATCGCGGCCATCGCCGCCGCACCCTTCACGGCCGGCGCGACCTTGGCCTTCCTGATCCCGCTCGGGTTGGTCGGCGCGATTCCGTCTGCCTATCGCATTGCGACCCGGCTGGAGTCGGGCACGTTCGAGCTCGATCTGGAGAATGCGCTCGAGATCGTCAACATCGCTGGCAGCCTGGTCGGGCTCGGCCGGATGGGCGCCACATCGGTCAAGATGATGCGGCTCGGGCGCGGGCTGATGATCGTCGGCTTCGGGATCGACGCGGCCGGCGGCATCCTGATGGGCGCCCAGCTCATCATCCAGATCGACCAACTCTCCAAGCTTCCGCCCGGCGAGCGTGCCTCGGCGCTGATGCTGTTGATCGGCCAGACGATGCTCAGCGCCGGGGTGATGGTGGGCGGCGCGCTGGCGGAACGGGCGCAACAGCGCCACGCCGAGGCAAATGCCGCCAAGGCGCGGGAAGCAAAGCCGGGTCTGGTCGACGAGACTCCAGCCGGGACGAAGAAGCAATCTGTCGAGCCCGAACCATCGTCGGCCCATCCGGTCGAAGAAGCGCCTTCGGCGGCCAAGCCGGCGTCTTCGGCCGACGCTGTCGCCGAGAAGGCGCGGGTGGACCGTGAAATGGCCGGTCTCGGGAAGATGGATGCCGAGTCCGAGGCCAAGCTGCGCAATGACGAGCCGTTGCGAAAAGCGCTGAACGAAAGTCCGCTCGCCGCAGCCGCCCTCAAGAAATGCGCCTCTCCCTGCTATCCGAAGAATGCCTCGCCGGAGCAGGTCGCGGCGCTCGACAAAATCCTCAGTCGCCTCGCGAAATCCGGTCCCTATGACGAGGCGGCCCTCAAGACGTTCCTCCACGACAACCGCGACGATCTCAACACGGCGATCGCCAGGCTGGAGCGCGTCCAGTCGGGCAAGCAACTCGGCCTCTACATCGACTACTTCGAGACCTTCGGCGATATCAAGGACTTGCCGTCGAGAGGCACGCCCGATGAGCTTCGTGCGCGGATCAATCGGGCACATGATGTCGGCGTCGAACGCGGCAGGGCACGGGGAAAAGCGGATGGACTCGAGGGCGTCGGCTTCGCTAATCCGATCAAGGATGGGAGCCACGGCCAGGGCCTCGACGACGTGATGAGGAAAGGGCCGAACCTCGATACCGGCGAGGTGTATGTGGTCGAGTACAAGGGAGGCACATCGAAGCTCGCCAAGGGACAGATGGAGCTCGACTGGATTGTTGGCAATATCCGTCGTCTCTACACTCAAGGAGGACTTGACGGCCAGCAGTGGGCCCGTTCCCTGGCCAAGGCCCTGAGCGAAGGTCGGTTGAGGGGCGTTGCCTACTCGACGCCGCTCGTCGGCAATGCGCCGCAGCCGACCAAGACGGTGAAGACATGGACCTACCCGGCCACACCCTTGAAGCTCCTTTAATGGCAGCCGGGATTTCGAGGAGTCGATGACGATGGTGGCACGGCCTCCGGTCGATACGAGCTGGGCCGAGCAGCTCGCAGTGTTTTGCGCGGAGTCCTACGGCGAATATGTGGCTTCCGACCCGGCCGAGCTCGGCCAGATCAACCATGTCTTCGCCGCCGACTACGCGCTGGATTGCGCTCTCGTCACCAACGCCCTTGGCGCGGACAGCGACGACGTGCGCGTCTGGATCAAGCGGGCAGCCTTCGCCCTCGCCCAAGTCTTCCGTCTGCGCGGCACGTCGCCGGCATTCACGGTCGCCGTGGACGACGAGGGCGCGATCACGCAGCCGGAACAGCCGGATGCCTCGCTGACCAATTCCCGCCGAGGCTTGCTGGCGATGCAGCTGGCCCTGATCGCAGGCGACCCATCCCTGGTCGAGCAGGTCGCGGCGATGGTCGGCGATCCGCCCGATGCGAGCTATATCGGTCCCGATTCGGTGGTCTGCACGACCGAGGAGCAGGAACTCGCCTATGCCATGAAGGCGTTCCTGCTCGGCAAGACGGCTGTCGCCTATTTCCACACCACGAGCCTGGGCGGAGCGTCCTCGCCGATCAGGCAACAGGCGGCTGCCATCGACGCGTTGATCGACGGCAACCAGGCGGCGTTCCTGTCAGCGCTCGATGAACTGCTGGCCGCACACACCGAAGCGGCACGAGCGCGGAGCCATGCGCACGAGCCCCGCTTTCTCCTCGCCATTTCGGCGCTCGCGCTGGCGGCACTCGCCAGTCGATCCGGCCTCGTCGATCAATCACGGCTGCCGGACACACCGTATTCGCCGCGGGCGCTGCTGCCGCCACCCGCTTCCGCGACATAGGGAGAGAGCCCACTTGCTTGACGAGTGCGCAGTGAGCCCATGAACAAGGAATTCGAAACAGCGTCCTGGAGCAACGCGTCGCCCGAGACGGGCGCGCCGGTCGACATCGCCTATCTCGCCTGGTCGTTCCGTCAATTCGAGCGCGTTCTTGCAAGCCGCTTGCGTTCGCATTTCGGCCAGAAGAGCGCGGCCGACATGCCCGAGGATGGCGTTCCGGGCGTGCCGCGGCTGCCGGATGACAGCCCGTTCGGCCGCTTCGTCCGCGAGCACGGGCTCGACGAGGAGTCGCGGCTCCTGGTCATTTTGGCCCTGGCGCCGCAGATGATTCCGGATTTCGTCGACCGCCTCCTGCAGGATATGGCCGTTGGCGCCGGTGATCACCCGCAGCTCGGCGGCATCCGCGGCCGCCAGCATCGCGGATTTATTCCGACGGGTGATACCGCGCTGTTTCTGCTTGCGGGCGACGAGCTAGACGCACGGGCACGTTGGCAGACGCTGCTCTGCGGAGACCATCCGCTCGTCCAGAAGGGCATCCTCTCTCTTGAGGAGACTCCGGAAGGCGACCCTCCCATGAGTGGGCGCCTGTTCCTCGACAGCGACCATGCGGAACGCTTCGTCAGCGGCAAGGTTCGTCCGCCTCGGCTGAGCATGCGATTTCCGGCACAGCATCTGGAGACGACCCTCGAATGGGACGATGTCGTGCTGCCGCCGCGCACGCTCGCGGAAATCCGCGATATCGAGAACTGGCTGCGCCACGGCGACGTGCTCATGAACCAATGGAACATGCGCCACAAGCTGCGGCCCGGCTGCCGTGCGCTGTTCTTCGGACCGCCAGGGACGGGCAAGACGCTGGCGGCGACCGTGCTCGGCAAGGCGACGGGGCGGCCGGTCTACAAGGTCGATCTCTCGATGGTGGTTTCCAAGTATATCGGTGAAACCGAGAAGAATATGTCCAGTCTGTTCGATCGGGCCGAGCGAAAGGACTGGATCCTTTTCTTTGATGAAGGCGATGCCCTGTTCGGCAAACGCACGCAAGTGCGCGATGCGCACGACCGCTATGCCAACCAGGAGGTCTCGTTCCTGTTGCAGCGGATCGAGACCTATAGCGGTCTCATCATTCTTGCGTCCAACCTCGCCAATCATATCGATGAGGCGTTCGCGCGACGCTTCGAGCACCTCGTCCACTTTCCGATGCCGCGCCAGGGCGAGCGCTACCTGATCTGGAAGAAGGGGCTCCCGGCTTCGGCTTCGCTGGAGCCGGCGATCGACCTTGCGCAGATTGCCGCGCGTTTTGAGATCAGCGGTGGCATGATCATGAATGTGATCCGCTACGCATCGCTGCAGGCGATCTCGCGTGGCGAGGCAATCCTGCGACAGGATGATCTGCTGGATGGCATTCGCCGCGAATTTGCCAAGGAGAACAAGCTGGAATAGCGGAATGGTAGAACGGCAAGTTGGTCAAACGATCCAGTTCTCAGGGGGCAGAGCACGGGGTTCGCTGAACCCATGGCCCGACGCAGCTGACGCTGGGGGCAACATGCGGCCGGCATGCCTTTCGCGTTTTCAAACACCTTCGTGATCGCGTAGCCTCCTTAAGGCGCTGAACCGGCTGGTCACGCTTTGGAAGGATGTTGTTCAGATGCTGACGAAACGCGATCTGCTCCGCTCTGCTGCCATGGCAGCCCTCGCAGCCACAGCGACGCCGTTTGCCTCGGCAATCGCCGCGAGCGCCGAATGGCCCAGCCTGCTGGAGGCCAAGGACATCGCCGAAGAGGGCTTCATCTATGGCCTGCCGCTGGTGATGTATTATGCCGTCATGCAGGAGTTCGCTGTCGACAGGAACTCGGGGCAGTTCAAGGCGCCTTTCAACGAAATCAATAGCCTGCACCATGTCGCCACCCCCGATGATACGGCCGTCATCACGCCGAACAGCGACACCCCTTATTCGTTCATCTGGCTGGATGTCCGCGCCGAGCCGATGGTGGTCTCGGTGCCGATGGTCGAGAAGGACCGCTACTATTCGGTCCAGCTCATCGACGGCAACACCTACAATTTCGGCTATATCGGCACGCGCGCCACGGGCAGCCACCCCGGTGACTACCTGGTGGTCGGCCCCGGTTGGGCGGGGGAAACGCCGGCCGGAATCAAGCAGGTGTTCAGGTCTACGACGCCGTTCCCGCTGGCGCTGATCCGCACCCAGCTTTTCGATCCGGACGACATGCCGAACGTCGAGAAGATTCAGGCCGGCTACCACGTACAGTCCTTGTCGGCCTTCCTGAAGCAGCCTGCTCCCGTTGCCGCGCCGAAGATCGACTTCCTTCCGGCAACGACGGCCGGGATCAAGGCCAATTTCTTCTCATACCTCGATGCAGCCTTGGCCTCCGTTCCGGAGACACAGCGGGATAGGGCGATCCGGGCGAAGCTTGCGAGGATCGGTATTGGTCCCGCCAAGACCTTCGCGTTCAAGGATCTGCCGCTCGAGCACAAGGCCGAAATCCTGATTGGCATGAAGCAGGGCGACGACAAGGTCGACAAGTGGCTCGCGAATGGCGTCAGGATCGTCAACGGCTGGAACGTCGGCTCCTTCTTTGGCGACGAGGCTTTTTTCAACGGCGATTGGCTCATGCGGGCGGGCGCCGCCAAAGGCGGCCTCCTCGGCAACGATGCGGTCGAGGCTATGTACCCCTACACGCGGACAGACGCCGCCGGTGCGCCGCTCGACGGCAGCAAGCACAACTACACGATCACATTCGCAGCGGGCCAGCTGCCGCCGGTGAACGCCTTCTGGTCGGTCACAATGTATGATGGCAAGAGCCAACTGCTGGTCAGGAATCCGATCCATCGCTACCTGATCAACTCTCCTATGTTGTCAGAACTCAAGAAGGGCGCGGACGGCTCACTGACCCTGTATCTCCAGAAAGACAATCCCGGCGCCGACAAGGAAGCAAACTGGCTTCCGGCTCCCGCGGATACGATTTATCTCGTCATGCGCCTCTATTGGCCGACCCCGACGCCTCCCTCGATCCTGCCCGCAGGCCAGGGAAGTTGGCAGCCGCCTGGGGTGAAGCAGGCCTCTTAGAGCCTTTCAGGGCTTGGTGGAATCCGTTCTGTTTTCCGCCGGCGCGCGCGATCCGCAAGGAGGGCGGCGACGCCCGATGCCTTCGCATCGGGCGAGCCGGCCGACACGGCGGGCGCCCGCCGGCGGGAAACCCTTCGGGCCGGGCGGCTTCGGGCCAAATCCGTCGGCCTCCGGCTCGGCCGTACCTCGGTACGGCCGTCGCCGCAGTCCTCGACCTTGGCCCGAATCCGCTCCGGCAGAACGCTTCCAACAAGCCCTGAAAGGCTCTAGCCGTATGGCCTGGCAATCACACCCGCTTGTAGCGCGCTGTTGGTGCCCCTCACGCCCACGTGCGCCGCAAGAGGCCGTGCCGTGTCGACGGTGGCCCGAATGAGACGCTGCGTATCTTCTTCTAGGCGGCGCCGGACTTCAGGAGGGAGCTCGATGGAGAGGATCACCAGGACGTCAAAGGCGACGGCGGAGGATCAGCAACACCACGCCCACTACGGCGAGAATCGCGCCTCGGCCAATCCACGGCGTCTGGCTGATCATGAAGCTGCTGGCCGGATACGGGAAGTAGCCGCTGCCCTGGCCCATCCAGATGAGACCCAGCAGGATGGCGACGATGCCGACGGCGGTCAGCGCGAGTTTCAGTATTTTCAACGGATTGTCTCTTTCCGAGGATTGTGGGCGGCGGCGCCTGGCGGGCCGGCCGCGGGAACTGGGCATCAGCTTGCGCGGCAAGAACACATATAGACCGTCTTGTTGAGCCAAGCGCATTTGATGTCGAACAGATGCAGGCCGGGGACCAGGTGGGTCAGCGCCAAGGCATAGATGGTCAGCTGCGCGACGCGACGATTGATGCGCGCTTAGGGGCGGCTATCTGCACTGCGGCAACCAAAACCTTCCAGGCAACTCACGGCCCCCAGAGCAACCGTCCCTGGACGCCGTCGCGAATGGCCGCTTCGCGCCCTCGATCGCGGTGGCTGCAACGTTCATCTCGGATGTCTAGAGCCTTTCAGGGCTTGGTGGAATCCGTTCTGTTTTCCGCCGGCGCGCGCGATCCGCAAGGAGGGTGGCGAGGCCCGATGCCTGCGCATCGGGCGAGCCGGCCGACACGGCGGGCGCCCGCCGGCGGGAAACCCTTCGGGCCGGGCGGCTTCGGGCCAAATCCGTCGGCCTCCGGCTCGGCCGTACTTCAGTACGGCCGTCGCCGCAGTCCTCGACCTTGGCCCGAAGCCGCTCCGGCAGAACGCTTCCAACAAGCCCTGAAAGGCTCTAGAAGCAGGCATTCGTCTTCTTTCTGGAGGCCCCCTCTATTGTCACCTGTCGGGTTGCGGACAGGCGGGCGAAGGGCCGTCGCCCCTCGCCGCCCGAGTCTTGGGCGCCCACCTGGCGCGGGCAACCCACGCCCTATCTCTGCTTGCCGGCCAGTTTCTCGAGCTGCGGAACGGCCGCACGGATCACGGCCAGCGCATCTTGCGCGGCGAGCGCCGTGATCTCCGTGCCGAGCTTGCCGCGCACGTTGCTCGCGTGCGACGCGATCCGGCTGGCGTTGAGCAACTGCGTGATCAGCGGGTCCCATGGGCCTACCGGCCCGTGATCGGTCAGGCCACCCCCGTCCTGGATCACACCGAAGATGATCCGCACCGCTTCCGCGAACTCCCGTCCGAGATTCGGCGGCTTGGGGAAGTTGCCCTGCTGGTAGATGGCGATGGCGATCCCATCGGTGCCCGCTGGCACCTGCAGCGTCGCGTTGCCCACCGGCATGATGCTGCCGTTGAGCACCCATTGCGAGAAGGGCTCGGGCACCGAGAGCACATGCCCCTTGGCGACCAGGGTCTGTGCCGAGGCCGTCGGCACCACGCCGATGACGTTGGCGTCGGCGGTGAGCGAGGGATCGCTGATGACGTCGACGAAGGTGTCGTCGATGAAGGTGCCGAGATTGGCCGAGAAGGCGTCGTCGATGATCGCCGACCCGCCGTCGATCCCGCCTGGGCCACTGATCGGGAAATACCAGCCGGTCACCGTCCGCGCGTTCGCCGAGGAAGGGATGTCGAAGGCTACAGGCGGCCGGACCACACCGGTGGTGCCGTCAGTGTCACTCCAGAACAGCAGCTTGGCCATGCCATCGCCGCCGCTATTCGGCAGCGTATAGGGCAGCTGCGGAAAGTACGGCGGACTATAGGGCGTGTCGCCGCCTGAAGAGGGTGCCAGTGAAAGCTCGGTGTTGGCGTTCCGCGGTTGGCGATGATGGCCGGCCGGCAAGTACATCTTATAGTTTGCGGTAATATGAGCCATGGAAACTCTCCCGTTCGGATCCAGACTAGATCTTCATCGAAAGCGAAGCTTTCCGGTGGGCAGATGACGTGACACCCAATGGTCTGGTCCGTCAATAGAAATCGATTGAGATCAAATTAATCCTTGAAATGGTCGACGTCAATTGCATCTGGCGAAATCAATGTAAAAGGCTGCATTTGATGCAGTATTTACAGTTGCAAGGTAAGTGCGCGCGAATATCAGTGCGCGTTCAATAGCAGATGAGAAGGGACTTGGCGCACCCGCCTGCAACGCGGGCACCTGTCATTTCGAACCGATCAACCCGGCCGAGGCGGATTAGTCGAGGTTGGCCGCGCTTCTGGAGGGACCGTCTTTCGCCTGCCTTCGATGTCGGATCTGCCAAACAGCGCCCAAATGCTGACGTCCGCTACCGGCCCCAATCAGACATTTGGGTCCGCGCGATAGAGATCTTAAGAAGCGGATACTCCCAGGGCCCCCTCGATGGGCCAACATCGGAAGTTGTGCCCGGTTGAAGACGCGTGGCAGTTCGCAACTTATGCCGCCAGCAGCGAACAGTGTCGGGATTGTTGCGGAAGACAACACTGACGCCGGACCTCCGCGTTGGTTGGCTTGCAAGGATCCGGGGTCGAGTGCGAACCACCAGTGGCGCTGCGACACCTGCGCTCCTTCACCAGTTGGTGAAGCTGCCGTCTTCGCGCCGGAACAGCGGCAGGTTCTCGTGCACGAAAGGGTAGCGCGCCAGCCCGTCCCAGTCGACTTCGAGGCCGAGGCCGGGAGCGTCGGAGGGGATTAGCCAGCCATCTTCCCAGCGATGCCCGCTGGTGATCACATCGGCCAGGCTTTCTCCCGGCCGGCGCGGAAGCTCCTGCACCAGCATGTTCGGTGTGGCGACGTTCAGGTGGAGGCACGCGGCCGTCGACACCGGCCCGATCGGGTTGTGCACAGCGATATCGATCATGTGAGTCTCGCACCAACCGGCGATCTTGCGCGATTCCGTGAAGCCGGCGCAGATGCACATGTCGATGCGCGCATAGTCGATCAGCTCGTCCTCGATGAGGGCGCGAAACTGCCACTTGGTCCCCAGCTGCTCGCCCGCCGCGAGCGGGACGGCGGTCTGGTCGCGCAGGCGGCGGTAGGTTTCGGGATTCTCCACGCGGAGCGGGTCCTCGATGAACATTGGACGATAGGGCTCGACGCCTCGGCAGAGCCGGACCGCGTCGGCCATGCTCATGCGCGTATGCGCGTCGAAACAGAGCTCGACATCGGGCCCGAGTTCTCCGCGAAGCAGGCGGAAGGCCTCGATCGCCGCGTCGACTGTCTTGTTCGGCTCATAGACGCCGTCCTGCCGGGCGCCGCTCGCCCAGCGCAGGCAGTTCCATCCGTCCGCCACATGTGCCCGGGCGGATTTGAGCAGCGCTTCCGGCGCATTGCCGTCGCCGAGATGGCAGTAGGTGTCGACCTTGTCCCGCACCTTGCCGCCGAGCAGCTGGTAGAGCGGAACGCCGAGCGCCTTTCCCTTGATGTCCCACAGCGCGATGTCGATCGCGGCGATAGCCGAGGACAGCACCTGGCCGGAGGGGTGGAAGCCGCCGCGCCACATCAGTTGCCACAGATGCTCGGAGCGCATGGCGTCCTCCCCGACGACCAGCGGCGCCAGCGCGCGCACGATTCCAGCCACGCCCTCCTCGCGGGATGTGAGGCCGGCCTCGCCGATCCCGATGATGCCCTCGTCGGTCTCGACCTTGACGAACAGCATCGTCCTCCATTCCTTCACCAGGAACGGCGTGACTGCGGTGATCTTCATGGACTGGTCTCCTCCGAATCGTTGCCGCGCTTGCGTGAGCGCGGCTGGCATGGCCATCGACGTCGTGAAGAGCCTAACCCAAGGGTGCCGTTGCGGTCACGCCGTGGGGATTGCGAGTGCGGGGCGGCCCTCATGGGGACACCGAGCTCTGCGCCCTCGATAGGGCGTCCGGTCAGCCGATGCTGTCATCTCGCTGGGCCGGCGGCTGCGTGGAGCGCTGCCGCCGCGCCGTCAGCGCTTGATCCTCGCAAGCTGGCGATCGAAGTCGGTCGGATCGAAATAGTCTCGCCAGACACTGATCAGCCCGTCTTCCACGGTGACCGTTCCCATGACGGGAAGCGTGATCGTGCCGCCGCTCTCATGGGTGAAGATGTCGACGCGCTCGTTGAGCACGACATTGCCGACAGCGGCGATGGCGGTGACCTTCCAGTCGACGGTGAAGCTGGTCCCGAGGCCGAAATCGGCGTGGAATTTCCGCACCCGTTCGCGGCCGACAATGTCTGGAAACGGCACATTGTCGTAGAGGACGTCCTCGGCCAGCATGGCGATGGCGTCCTCCATCCGGTTTGCACTCCAATGGGCGAAAAACGTTCTCGCGATCTCGATCGGTTCGGCGGTCATCATGGCTTCTCTGGCGGTGAGATGAAGTTTCGGCGTCACCGAGCGCGCGCGGGCACAGGGGGGACACTCGCATTTGGAGCCGATCCATGGCGGGCTGGCTCACGGTCCCCCAAAGGTCTCGGTCAGTCGAACTTGACGAGGTTGAGGGCGACGAGGGGACCGCCGGGGAACTGGGTAAGCGGCGCCCCGACAGCCAGCGGACCTAGATCGATCCCGAAATAGCCGAGCCGGTCGATCAGCGCGCCGACCTCGGCTTTCGCCTCAGGATCATCGCCCGCGTAGAACAGAACGCGCCGGCCGCCTTCATCGCGGGGATCAGACGCCAAGAGAGACGCCAACAGATGGTTGAAGGCCTTGATGACGCGGGCGCCCGGAACCATCCCGGCGACGATGGCGGAGGATGTGCGCCCATTGAGCTCGGCGGGCTTGAAGAGCGGTGCTTCGATGGGATTGTTGGCGTCGATGACGATACGTCCGGCGAAATCCGGCAGGCCGGACAGGGCGGCCGGCAGCTTCGACCAGTTGACCGCGACGAAGACGATGTCCTTCGCCGCCGCCTGTTCGCGCGTCCCTGCCGAGATGCTCGGCCCGATCGCCGCGACGGTCTCGGCAAGGCTCGCTGGACCACGGCTGTTGGAAAGGGTCGCCGCGATGCCGTGGCGGCCGAGCAGTCCGGCAATGGCGCTGCCGATCGCGCCGGCGCCGATGATGCCGATGCTGGGCTGACCTGCAGCCGTCCCTGAGATGTTGTCTCTCTCGCGCGTCGTCATGATTGGCCCGCTGTTCGAAGGTTTGCCGGTCGGTCGAGGCCCTCGCGTCCCGCGGGCTCGACCACTGATGCCTGCCAGCCTGCCCTCTCTATCCATGCGCGATTAGTAGGGATTGGCTTGCTTCATTTTCAATGATCGCTTTAGTCGATGCCATGGAGACTCTGGCGAACCTTGAATCCTTCATCCGCAGCGCCGAGCACGGAAGCTTCTCCGAGGCGGCGCGGCGCCTGTCGCTGACGCCCGCGGCGGTGAGCCGCAATGTCGCGATGCTCGAGCGCAATCTCGGCGTTCGCCTGTTCCATCGCTCGACGCGACGTCTGACGCTCACCGAGGTCGGCGAGGCCTTCCGCCTGGCGATCGTCGACAATCTCCAGGGCATCCAGGCTGCCATCGCAGGGATCGCGACCGAGGGCGGCGAGCCGGTCGGGACGCTCAAGGTCAGCCTGCCGCCGACGCTCGGCGTCATGTATATCCTGCCGCAGCTGCCGAGCTTCCGGGCGCGCTATCCACGCGTCCTGCCGGAATTGCATTTCGAGACCCGCCAGGTCGATCTGATCGCCGAGGGCTATGATGCGGCGATCGGCGGCGGGTTCGAGCGGTCCGGCGGCATCGTGGCCCGCGCCCTCGCCCCCGCGCATATCATCGCCGTCGCCGCGCCCGCTTATCTGAGGGGCCGGAGGCTGCCCACCGACCCCGGCGGCCTCCGCCAACTGGACGGCATCGTCATGCGTTCGCTCGACACGGGGCGCATCCGGCAATGGACGATGCGCGATGTGGGGGGGCGCGAACTGGCGGCGCCGCTGACGGCAACGCTCGTCGTCAACGAGCCCGTCGCAATGCGGGAAGCGGCCCTGCTCGGTCTCGGCGTCGCCATGACCGTGATGGCCGATGTGCTGCCGGCGCTGGAGTCGGGCGCGCTGATCCGCCTCGTTCCCGACTGGTATGCCGATGCAGGGGCGATCGCGATCCACTATGCGTCGCGCGCGATGCTTCCGGCGAAGACCCGCGTCTTCGTCGACTGGGTCGCGGAAGCGTTCAAGACGCAGCGCTTGGCGGAGCGGTTCGCCGGCAGTTTGCCATAGGCGCAGTTCCGGCGGACCGTAGAGAGCTGTTTGGTTAGCCAGGGCAGGATCCGGTCGGCTCGGCATTCTCGTATTCGCATCGGTGAGCTTCGGGAGGATGCGGTCGCCTTGCGGCGGCAGGGGCGTCGCTGCTCAAGGCGCGGATGAACCGGTCGCGGAATTCGCTCATCGGCCAGACAGGGGCGTTGTCTGCGGGCAGGAGGCCGGTTGTCCAGCCCCAGTCGTCGAAATCCGCCACGAGATCGGGCGGCCCGATCAGATGCACGGGCACGTCGCGGCTGTCGATGCCGGCGACGAAGGGCGCCGGCTGGTGATCGCCGAGGATCACCATGAGCGGCGGCCGGCCAGACTGGCGCCCGGCATAGGAGAGGATCACCTGCAGCGCATAGTCGATCGCCTGCCGGTATTGGTCCCGCACGCGATCATGGTCGCGCCAGACGACCTCCGGCGCATCGCCCGTGGTTGCCCAGCGATCAAAGACCGTGCCGTCGCCGACATCGCTCCACGGGATTATCCGCGGCACCGGCACCCATGGTGCATGCGAGGAGAGCAGCACGATCTCGGCGAAGAGCGGACCGGCCTCTGGTCCACGCGGGACAAGCCGGTCGAAGGCGGCCAGCGTAAACTGGTCGGGCATCGTCACGAAGTTGAAGGGCTGGCCGCGATAGCCGAGATCGGCGGCCGCGAGGATGGTCCCGAACCCCTGAATCGGCCCCTCCGGCCACGCCATCGTGATGCCGGGCATGATCGCGGCGGTGCGGAAGCCCGAAGCGGCGGCGAGTTGGTAGAGGCTCTCGCGGCCGCTCGCGAGCAGGGCGCGATAGCGCGCCTGGCTCGAAATCGTCAGCCCGGATGAGAGCGTACTGTGCGCGAGCCAGCTTTGCCCGCCCTCGACAGGCGAGGTCAGCCAGGCTGACCGCATGGCGAGCCCGGCCGCGGCAAGGCGCGGCTCGGCGGCGCTGAGCGTCGCCCGATGGGTCGGGGCATAGAGCGGATTGTCGAAGCTGGAGCGGCCATAGCTCTCGATGAAGACGATGAGCACGTCGCGGCCGGCGAGGCGGTCGAAGAGGCCTGAGGCTCCGGCGAAGGGGTCGCTCGCGGCGGCGGCGCGGAAGCGGACGAGATCGGCGCGCGTCTCGGCATAGGTGGCAACATGATCGGCGATGAGCCGCGTGGCAGTGGCATTGAGCGGCAGGCGAACCGGCAGCGCGCCAGCCATTTGAGCCGCCACGACGAGCACGGCAAGACATGCCGCCGCCAGCGTGATGGGTCCGGCAGCAAGGCCCGTCCAGCATCCGCTCGCCCACCAGAGGGCGGCGGCAAGGCCTGCGACGGCCAGCATGCCGGAAGCGATCGCCAGCAGAACCAACGGCAGGCCCACGGTGCTGATGGAAAGCCGGATGGCGGCCTCGACGAGATGGAGATCCACGGCTGGGTTGAAGGGGCGGGCGAAGGCAACGAAGGTCCCGAAATCGGCGAGCTTCAGCAGAGCGACGAGGACGACCGCCGCGACCAGCGCCGCCCGCAGCAGCCGCGTTCCCATCGAATGGCGGGGAAGAGCGGCGAGTATCAGCAGGATGGCCGGCAATTCCAGCGGCAGCCGCACTACCGACCAGACCGTGAGGCCCGCCGGCGCGTTCGGAGCGATCAGTGCGAGGTGGAAGACGAGGGCAGCGAGGATGAGGGCAGGCGCACTGGCCCGTTGCGCCGGACTCATGAGCGACGTCTCCGCGCGAGCCACAGGATGTCGATCGCGAACGACCAGCCGAGCGCCAGCGTGGCCGCTGCAGCGAGAACCGTCGCCGGTATTCCGCTGACGGCCGGCGCGTTGAGTGCGATCAGCGCCGCAATCTGAACGACGCAGATCGCCTTGCGGCGATACTCTTCCGGAAGAGGGCCATTCAGCCAGGGCAGCGCGAAGCCCGCCGCGACATAGACATAGCGCATCGACCCGAGCGCAAGCACCCAAGGCCCGAGCTTGCCCGAGGCGAATACCAGCACGGCGAGGACAAGCCCGAGCGCCGCATCTACCTCCATGTCGAAGCGGGCGCCGAACGGCGAGGCGAGGCCGTCCCTGCGCGCCAGCCATCCGTCCGCCGCGTCGAGCGCGAGCGCAATCGTCGCCACCGCCACGATGAGCCAAGCCGTGCCTTCTGAGATCGGCTCCGGCGCAGCGAGCGGCGCGACCAGGGACGAGGTGAGGGCCGCGCGACTGAGGGTCACCATGTTGCAGAGGCCGAGGCGCGGATGGACATAGGCGTTGCGCAGCCCGGCGACCGCCAGGGCGGCCATGACCGCGAAGAGGCTCGTCGCGATCAGCACGCCGTCGGGAGCAAGGGCTTTGGCGATCGACGCCGTGAGCACCGCCAATGGCAGCGCCCATGCTAACAATCGCACCGCCGCTCCCGATGGGGAGGGCGCGTCGAGGGCGCGGCGCAGTCGTGATAGCCGGTCATGGGCGACGGTGGCAAAGCTCATCAGGCGAGAGTTAGTGCGCCCATGGCAATGTCAAGCAAGGCGAACGCGGTTGCGTCTGACCAACCGCCGCGCAGTTGACGACGCACACCGCCATCTCCTCAGCTGAGCGCGCTTCAGGGACTGTCGAACGCGGCTATATTGCGCTCGGGGTCGCGCTATCCCGCCAGCCTGTATTTCCGCTTCTCGGATATATCCAAGGCGCCGCGTCCGCCGGACGCCGCTGAAAGAAAAGGGCGCCGATCATCTACGCGCGTTCGCAAAATTGCCACCGCGCTTCTTGGACGGCGATTTGACGAACCAGCCGCGTAGCTGACTAAGTCATTGATTGTTTGGTGGAGCCGAGGGGAATCGAACCCCTGACCTCTGCAGTGCGATTGCAGCGCTCTCCCATCTGAGCTACGGCCCCGTCGCTGAGCGACGGGCGCCATTTAGGGTGCGGGGGCGGGGGCTGTCAAGCTTCGCCGGCGCGGCGAGCCTGTTGCGGCTGCGACTGTCGACAGCTACATGAGGGGGCGGCCAGATCCCTTCGTTCCGCCTCAGCCGAGAACCCCATGCGTGCCATCCTCGACGTCGTCATGATCGCCTTGAACCTCTACTGGTATGTCATCATCGCCAGTGCGATCTTCAGCTGGCTGTTCGCCTTCGGCGTGGTCAATCCGCGCAACCAGGTCGTCTCGGCGATCGGCAGCTTCCTCTACCAGGCGACCGAACCGGTGCTGCGGCCGATCCGCCGCGTCGTGCCGACGCTGGGGGCGATCGACATCTCGCCCGTCATCCTGCTGCTCGGGATCATCCTGATCCAGCAGGTCATCATCCTCTATGTCTATCCCAACGTGTTTTGAGCGGCGCGGCCTTCGCGCGGCCTGAGGCGGGCGGCATTCTCGTCGATGTCCGACTGACGCCGCGCGGCGGCCGCGATGCCGTCGAGGGGGTCCTCGCGCTCAGCGATGGGCGCTCGGTGCTGGCTGCGCGGGTGCGGGCGGTCCCTGAGAAGGGTGGCGCCAACCTGGCGCTGACAGCCGTGATCGCCGAAGCCTTCGACGTGCCGAAATCCGCCGTCACCCTGGTGAGCGGCCACACCGCGCGGGTGAAGACGCTGCGCATTGCCGGTGCGCCGGCGGCGCTGATGGCGCGCGCCGCAGAGCTTTCCGGCTGACCGGCGACGCGCCTTTCGGTTTCAGTGGCTGTAGAGGCCGCGCAGCGTGCCTTCCGGCCAATGGATGTCGTCGACGCGCCAGCCGGCCGGCGTTTCCTCCAGCACGAGCTCGACGATCTTCGGCTCGCCGGAATTGGTGAAGCTGGCGCGGCCGAGCATGCGCCCGCCGGGTGCGTCGGCGACCGTGACGGCGATGTCGCCGATTTCGCCGTCCTGCGCGTCGATGAACGGATCGGCCGAGAGGTTCGGCACCTCGCCGTCTGCAGCCGCGCGGGCGTCGTCCGCGGCGATCATCGCGGCGAGCTCGGGCGTGAAGATGCGCTCGAGGACGCCGGCCTCGGTGCGGTCGATGCCCATGCCGCCGGCCCGATAGGGCGCATAGAGCGACTCAACGAAGGCGCGCGCCGAGGCGTCGTCGGCCTGGGCGGCGCGCGGCAGCACGGCCGGCAGGGCCGCGGCGAGGACGGCGAGCATCGCGCCCGCCGTCAGCAGTCCCCGCCGCGTCGGCGGCGGGGCGGTCTTCGTCGTCATGCTCAGGCCTTCGCGCGGGCGATGGCGTCGAGGATCAGCTGCTCGGCCTCGGCCTTGTCGCCCCAGCCGGAGATCTCGACCCACTTGCCGTTCTCGAGATCCTTGTAGTGCTGGAAGAAGTGCTCGATCTGGCGCAGCGTGATCTCGGGCAGGTCGGTATAGGACACGATCTTGTCGTAGCGGCGCGTCAGCTTGGGCGAGGGGACGGCGATCACCTTCTCGTCCTCGCCGCCCTCGTCGCGCATCTTGAGCACGCCGACCGGGCGGCAGTTCATGATCGCGCCGGGAACAATGGCGCGCTGGTTGGTGACGAGGACGTCGATCGGGTCGCCATCGCCGCAGAGCGTGTGCGGAACGAAGCCGTAATTGCCCGGATAGCGCATCGGCGTGTAGAGGAAGCGGTCGACGTAGAGCGCGCCGGCTTCCTTGTCCATCTCGTACTTGATCGGCTCGCCGCCAACCGGCACCTCGATGATCACGTTGATGTCGTGCGGGGGGTTCTTGCCGATCGGCACTGCGTCGATGCGCATGAAATCATCCCTGGTGCGGGGTTGAGGGTCGCGGTTGCCGGAGCCGGACCACTGTCCGACCGCTCCGAGGCGATCCGCTCATAGGCGGACCGCGGGCGGGCTGCAAGGCCCATCTCGCAAATGCGTCAACCGCGCGCGAAGGCGAAGGCGACCTTGGCCAGAGTCACGTCGCCGAAGCGCTCGCTGCCGCGGGCGATCTTGCGGCCGCCGGCATTCTTGTAGAAGCGGCAGGCGCCTTCATTGTCGGCCAGCGCCCAGACGACGGCGGTGTCGAAGCCGTGCCGCACCAGTTCCCGCCGCGCGGCGAGGAAGAGACGGGTGCCGAGGCCGACGCCCTGATATTCCGGACGGAGATAGATCTCGTAGATCTCGCCGCGCTGGACGAGATTGCGCGCCCGGTTGGGGCCGTAGGTGGCGTAGCCGGCGATGGTGCCGCCCGCCTCGAGCACGAGGATGCCGGTGCCGCGGCGGATGGCGCGGCCCCACCAGGTCTGGCCGCGCCGGGCGATCATGCGGCTGAGTTCCCTGGCCGGGATCAGGCCGTCATAGGCTTGACGCCACGCGCTGTCGTGGACCGCGGTGATTGCCACCGCGTCACTCGCTTCAGCCCGGCGGACACCGATCGACAGAGTGCTCATGTCGATCAGGATAGGACCGCTTTCGAGAACGGGGAAGTCCTTTTTCGCGGCGATGACGCGTCGGCGACAGGGAAGCGGTGCTCCCTGCCGCAGTGCGTCAAAACGCCGTGGCGCGGGCGTCCGGCCGATGGCTCAGGCCGAGGCCTTGCTGGAGCGGTCGGCGCGCTTGCGCTCGGTCGGATCGAGAATCATCTTGCGCAGGCGGATCGACTTCGGCGTGACCTCGACGAGTTCGTCGTCCGAGATCCAGGAGAGCGAACGCTCCAGCGTCATGCGGATCGGCGGGGTGAGGCGAACCGCCTCGTCCTTGCCGGCCGAACGGACGTTCGAGAGCTTCTTGCCCTTGAGAACGTTCACTTCGAGGTCGTTGTCGCGCGTGTGCTCTCCGACGATCATGCCCTCATAGACCTTCCAGCCGGGCTCGATCATCATCGGGCCGCGATCCTCGAGGTTCCAGAGCGCGAAGGCGACGGCCTCGCCGGATTCGTTGGCGATCAGCACGCCGTTGCGGCGCCCCGGGATCACGCCCTTGTAGGCCTGATAGGAATGGAACAGGCGGTTCATGATCGCCGTGCCGCGCGTGTCGGTCAGCAATTCGCCCTGATAGCCGATGAGGCCGCGCGTCGGCGCGTGGAAGACGAGGCGCAGGCGATCGCCGCCCGAGGGGCGCATCTCGATCATCTCGGCCTTGCGCTCGGCCATCTTCTGCACGACGACGCCGGAATGCTCCTCGTCGACGTCGATGATGACTTCCTCGATCGGCTCCTGGATTTGGCCGCTGTCGTCCTTCTGGAAGACGACGCGCGGGCGCGAGACGCCGAGCTCATAGCCCTCGCGGCGCATGTTCTCGATGAGGATCGCGAGCAGAAGCTCGCCGCGGCCCGAGACGATGAATGCGTCCTTGCCGGACGATTCCTCGATCTTCAGCGCCACATTGCCCTCGGCCTCCTTGAACAGGCGGTCGCGGATCATGCGGCTCGTGACCTTGTCGCCCTCGGTGCCGGCGAGCGGGCTGTCATTGACCATGAAGGTCATCGACACGGTCGGCGGATCGATCGGCTGGGCCTTGATCGCCTCGGTGATCGCGGGGTCGCAGAACGTGTCGGCGACGGTACCCTTGGTCATGCCGGCGATGGCGACGATGTCGCCCGGCACGCCTTCCTCGATCGGCTGCCGCTCGATGCCGCGGAAGGCGAGGATCTTGGAAACGCGGAACTGCTCGACGGTGGTGCCGTCCTGCGACAGCACCTTCAGCATCTGGGTCGGCTTGACCGAACCGGAGGTGATGCGGCCCGTGATCAGGCGGCCGAGATAGGGATTGGCTTCGAGCAGGGTACCCAGCATGCGGAAGGGACCTTCCTCGACATGCGGCGCGTCGACATGCTCGAGCACGAGGTCGAACAGCGGCGCCATGCCGTCGTCATGCGAGGCATCAGGCGAACGGCCCATCCAGCCCTGCTTGGCCGACCCGTAGAGGATCGGGAAATCGAGCTGCTCGTCGGTGGCATCGAGGGCGGCGAAGAGGTCGAACACCTCGTTCACGACTTCCTGGATGCGCGCGTCGGGCTTGTCGACCTTGTTGATGGCGACGATCGGCTTGAGGCCGACCTTGAGCGCCTTGCCGACCACGAACTTGGTCTGCGGCATCGGGCCCTCGGCGGCGTCGACGAGAACGATCACGCCGTCGACCATATTGAGGATGCGCTCGACCTCGCCGCCGAAATCGGCGTGGCCCGGCGTATCGACGATGTTGATGCGCGTGTCCTTCCAGACGATCGACGTCGCCTTGGCCAGGATCGTGATGCCACGCTCCTTCTCGATGTCGTTCGAGTCCATGACGCGTTCGGCGACGCGCTGGTTCTCGCGGAAGGACCCGGACTGCTGCAGCAGCTTGTCGACGAGCGTGGTCTTGCCATGATCGACGTGTGCGATGATGGCGATGTTGCGAAGTGACATGTCTCGATCCAAAAAGGCAGCGACACCCTAGGCGGCATCCCCGGGCTGAACACCTGGAGACGCGACCATGGGTGCACCAACGCCACCGGGCCATTTTGCGGCGCAAAATGCTTGAAACGGCCCCAAAAGGCAACAACCATCGGCGATGGGCTGCTATGCAGCGGCGATTTGGGAGCGCGCAGAAGGTTCGGCGCGCCATGCCGGCAGCCCCGATATAGGCGTGTTTGACTCAAAGTGCAAAATTATTTATTATATGGAATACATATAATATGCTGCAGGAGTTCAGCTTTTGGCTGCAACGATCGAAGATCCTCTTGGTTTCGTCTTGGTCGACGTCGCGCGTCTGCTCAGGCGACGCTTTGAAAAGGCGCTTGAAAACGCTGGTCTCGGCCTGACGGTCGCCGAGGCGCGGACGCTCGCCTTTGTCAGCCGGAGGCCCGGTCTGCGCCAGTCGACGCTCGCCGAGGAGCTCTGCGTCGAGCCGATGACGCTGGTCGGCTTCCTCGACCGGCTCGAGGCGGCGGGGCTCGTCGAGCGCATTCCCGATCCTGCCGACCGCCGCGCCAAGCTGATCCGCCTGACGCCGTCGGCCGCCAATATCGTCCGCCGCATCCGCGCGATCGGCAAGGTCGTGCGCGAGGAGGCCGAGCGCGGGCTCGATCCCGACGTCGTCGAGACGCTGCGGCTGACGCTCCTGAAGATGCAGGATAATATCATGAAGGCGCCCGAGCCGGTCGCCTGACGGAGCCGGCTGGCGCCAGGATCCGCCCGCTCACTGCGGCCGCGTGATCTCGGCGAGCAGGGCGCCGAGCCGCTGATAGGCGCTCACATCGGCGGCGACGAAGCCGCCGGAAAACCGCGGCTCGATCGCGTCATAGGCGTCGGGGTCGTCGTTGCGCATGGCGAGCAGGGCCTGGCTAAGGGCGGTTTTCGCCTCGTCCGGCAGGTCGCTCCGCACGACATGCGGCCCGAACGGCACGACGTCGGACTGCCAGATCACCTTCAGCCCAGCCGGCGGCAGGCCACCGTCAGCGGCGAGCGCGGCGACGGGGCCGCTGTCGCGCGGCCCCGTCATCGGGTCGTCGGCCGTCGTCCAGGCGACGGCAAGATCGGCCTCGCCCGCGGCGAGCGCCTTCAGCGCGGCCAGCGCGTCGTCGGTCTCGACCATGCTGGCGAAATAACGTTCCGCGTCGATGCCCTCCGCGCCGAGACCGGCGAGCGGCACCAGCCGTCCGGACAGCGAATCCGTGCGGCCGACGGCGAGGCGCTTGCCGCGCGCTTCCTCGAGTGTCGTGACGGGTCCGTCGGCTGCGGTGACGATGAGGGCGCGGAAGCCGCGCGAGCCGGTGTCGGCGACCGGCTGGACGAGCGGTTCGGCGCAATGGCAGTCCTGGTCGAGCGCGACGAAGGCGAGGGCCGAGAGAACGGCATATTGGATGCGGCCGGACTGCATCGCCTCGATCAGCGCCTGATAGGAGCGCGCCGGGAAGAGCTGGACCTCGACCGCGAGGCCGTTCTGCAGTCGCGCGCGGAACTTCTCGAGCCGCGCGACTTCCTGGGAGGGGTTGTCGCCGGCGATGAAGCCGACGCGCACGAGCTTCAGATCGTCGCGCCAGCCGGCCGCGGCGGCGGTAAGCGACAGAACCATCGCGACCAAGGCGATCACTACGCGCCGCATGGCGACCTCGTTCGTTGATGCCGCGCCGGGCGCGGCGGCGACGTCGCACTATCTGAAAAAAGCCGCCGCCGCGCCAGTCTGTCATGATCGCGCGCGCGGTAGCGAACACCCTGCCGCTTGCGCGGCGGGCCGTAGTGGCTAGTTTGTCGGCAGAGACAAGCGAGGCGGACGAATGGCGAGCGTAACGGTCATCAACCATCCCCTGGTGCAGCACAAGCTGACCATCATGCGGGACAAGCACACCTCGACGGCGGGGTTCCGGCAGCTCTTGCGCGAGATCGCGACGCTGCTCTGCTACGAGGTCACGCGCGATCTCGAACTGACCACGACGACGATCGAGACGCCGCTCGCCGAGATGAAGGCGCCGACGCTGGCCGGCAAGAAGCTGGTCTTCGCCTCGGTGCTCCGCGCCGGCAACGGCCTGCTCGAAGGCATGCTCGATCTCGTGCCGGCGGCCCGCGTCGCCCATATCGGCCTCTATCGCGATCCGAAGACGCTGCAGGCGGTCGAGTATTACTTCAAGGCGCCCGACGATCTCGACGAGCGGCTGACCATCGTGGTCGACCCGATGCTCGCAACCGCCAATTCGGCGATTGCCGCCGTCGAGCGTCTGCAGGAGCGCGGCGCCAAGGACATCCGCTTCGTCTGCCTCCTGGCGGCGCCGGAGGGCATCGACAAGTTCCACGGCGTGCATCCGGAAGTGCCGATCTTCACCGCGTCGATCGACAAGTTCCTGAACGACAAGGGCTATATCGTTCCCGGCCTCGGCGATGCCGGCGACCGCATGTATGGCACCAAGTGACGGCGCGCGCCCGCCCGACGGCGCCGGCATGAGGTCGGGGCCGGCATGAGCTTCTCCAGCGAGGAGATCGCCCGCTATGCCCGCCATCTCGTGCTGGCCGAGGTCGGCGGCCCGGGGCAGCAGAAGCTGAAGGCGGCTCGGATTCTCGTGATCGGGGCAGGCGGTCTCGGCGCGCCGGTGATCCAGTATCTGGCGGCGGCGGGCATCGGCACGATCGGCATCGTCGACGACGATGTCGTCGCGCTGTCGAACCTGCAACGGCAGGTGCTGCATGACAGCGACGCGGTCGGCATGGCCAAGACGGCGAGCGCGACACGCGCCGTGGCGCGGCTCAATCCGCATGTCGCGGTCGAGGCGCATCCCGTCCGGCTCGATGCCGGCAACGCCGATGCGCTGATCGCGGCCTATGATGTCGTCGTCGACGGTTCCGACAATTTCGAGACCCGCTTCCTCGTCGCCGACCGCGCGGAGGCGCTGCGGAAGCCGCTGGTGGCGGCCGCGGTCGGGCGCTTCGACGGCTCGCTGACAGTGGTCAAGCCCTATGAGGCGACGGACGGGCAGCCCAATCCCAGATATCGCGACCTCTTTCCGGCGCCGCCGCCTGAAGGCCTCGTGCCGAGCTGTGCCGAAGCCGGCATTCTCGGCGCGGTCACCGGCATCCTCGGCTCGCTGCAGGCCGCCGAGGTGCTGAAGCTCGTGCTCGGCATCGGCGAGCCGCTCATCGGCCGGCTGCTGCTCGTCGATGCGCTGTCGATGCGTTTCGAGACCATCACCTATCGGCGGCGGTCATGAGGGGCGAGCCGGCCCGGATAGAGCGCGATATGGGCGATGCCCGAGGCGAAGCCGAGGATCGCGGCGCCGACGGGATCGAACGCACCGTGTCCGGGCCGCATCCGCGGCTCCGCCTCGCGCGGCACAGCCTCGTCGAAGCGATCGCGATAGGCCTGCCGGAAGAAATAGCTCGGAGGGATCATGATGGACTCCTGTGCCTGATTGATTGAAGCGATTCAATGACTGGATAAGGCGACTTGAACCGATTCAAAAATAGCACTGGCTGTTGGAAGTTCAAGTCGGAATTGAACCGATCCAAGAAATTTGTACACTGGGCCGACAGAGCGGAGCGTCAGGTTTGAAAGAGGTCGTCAGGCTTTCGGATGTCGCCAAGGCGGCGGGTGTCTCGCAGGGGACAGCCTCCAACGTCTTCAATCGGCCCGACATCGTGCGCAAGGAAGTGCGCGAGCGGGTCGAGGCGGCGGCGCGGACGCTCGGCTATGCCGGCCCCGATCCGAAGGGACGGCTGCTTCGGGCCGGCAAGGTCAACGCCATCGGCGTCGCCACCGCCGAGCCGCTGTCCTATTTCTTCGAGGATCCGTTCGCCCGCGTCCTGATGGCCGGCATCGCCGGCGCCTGCGACATCCAGGGCGCCGGCATCTCGCTGGTCTCGGCCGCCAATGAAGAGAAGCTCGCCTGGAACATCCAGAGCGCGATCGTCGACGGCTTTGTCCTCTTTTGCGTCGAAGGCGGCAACCGGCTGGTCGAACTGACGCGCGAGAGAAAGCTGCCCTTCGTCGCGCTCGGCCTCGAACATGAGGATAACTCTATCTCCATGGTGGGGATCGACGACCGCGCCGGTGCCGCCACCATCGCCGGCCATGTCGCCGATCTCGGCCACCGTCGCCTCGCCATCCTCTCGCTGCAGCTCATCGATGGACATACTGGCCCCGTCACCGACGCAGAAATAGCATCCGCAATCTATCACAACTCAAGGTATAGAATCGAGGGTTATCGCGCGGCGCTCGCCGAGCGCGGCATCGCGGCCGCGCGCGTCCCCGTCTATGAGACCGAGAACGACCGGGCGAGCGTCGAGGCGGCGCTCGAGGCGCTGTTCGCCCTTCCCGAGCCGCCGACCGCGCTGCTCTGCATGTCGGACCGGATCGCCCTCTTCGCGCTCGAATGGCTGGCGGCGCGCGGCATCCCGGTACCCGGCGCCGTCTCCGTCGCCGGCTTCGACGGTGTCCCGGAGGGGCTCCTGTCCGATCCGCCGCTCACCACGGTGGCGCAGCCGATCGAGGAGATCGGCCGGATGGCGGTGCAGACGATCTTCGAGCATACCGGCGAGGCGCGCCATCTCCGCCTCGACGTCGCCCTGACGATCCGCGGCTCGACGGCGCCGCCGCCTTCCGTTTGAGGCGCCGTCAGAGCATCGAGGGCAGGACGCGGTCCGGCGGCTTGTGGCCGTCGAAGAAGGCGCGGATGTTGATCAGCACCTTTTCGCCCATCTCCAGCCGGCCCTCGATCGTCGCCGAGCCCATATGCGGCAGCAGCACGACCTTGCCGGCCTCGGCGAGGCGGATCAGCTTCGGATTGACCATCGGCTCGTGCTCATAGACGTCGAGGCCGGCGCCGGCGATCGCGCCGGCGGCGATCAGGCGGATCAGCGCGGACTCGTCGACGATCTCGCCGCGCGCCGTGTTGACGAGATAGGCCTCGGGCCGCATCAGCTTCAGCCGCCGCTCGGACAGGAGATGATAGGTGCCGGGCGTGCGCGGGCAGTTGATCGAGATGATGTCCATGCGCGCGAGCATCTGGTCGAGGCTGTCCCAATAGGTCGCCTCCAGCGCTTCCTCGGTCGCGGCGGCGACACGGTGGCGGTTGTGATAGTGGATCGCGACGCCGAAGGCCTTGGCCCGCCGCGCTACCGCCTGGCCGATCCGCCCCATGCCGACGATGCCGAGCCGCTTGCCGGTGACGCGGCGGCCGAGCATCCAGGTCGGCGTCCAGCCGGCCCAGTCGCGGTCGAGGCTGAGCACGCGCGCGCCCTCGACCAATCGGCGCGGCACGGCGAGGATCAGCGCCATGGTCATGTCGGCGGTGTCCTCAGTGAGGACGCCCGGCGTGTTGGTCACGGTGATGCCGCGCTTCAGTGCCGCCTCGACGTCGATATGGTCGAAGCCGTTCGAAAAGCTGGCGATCATCTTCATCTGCGGGCCGGCGGCGGCGATCAGAGCCGCATCGATGCGGTCGGTCACGGTCGCGACCAGCACATCGGCGCGCTGCAGCGCCGCGGCGAGCGCGTCGGCCGACATCGGCATGTCGTCGATGTTGAGCTCGGTCTCGAACAGTTCGCGCATGCGTGTTTCGACCGCATCGGGCAACCGGCGCGTCACGACAACATGCGGCCTCTTCTTCATCGCTCGTCCTTCCCGTTGAGGCCGCGTTAACTACGGACCCATCACAGTCGCCACGACGGCCGGGCACGGCTCATCATCCGCAGGAGCTTCTACCCGACGCGGCCGGACGACAAGTCCGACGCACGGCTCGCCGGCGGAAAGAGACGGCCCCGGCGAGCGTGGGACGCAGCATCGACATGAGCCTTCACGACCTTCGAGCCTTCGTTGCCACGGCCGGCCGCACCGCGCGCCGCGGCCTCGGGGCGATGCTTCTCCTGGCCGGCGCCCTCGGCTTGCTGCTGGTCCCGTCAGCCCCCTCGGCCCTCGCGCAGGGCGCCGCCGGCGCCGCACCGAAGCTCGGGCCGAGCGGCCTGCCGCTGCCGCGCTTCGTCTCGCTGAAGGCCGGCCGCGTCAATGTGCGCGTCGGTCCCGGCAACGACTATCGCGTCGCCTGGGTGTTCACGCGCTCGGGCCTGCCGGTCGAGGTGGTGCAGGAATTCGACAACTGGCGCCGCATCCGCGATTCGGACGGCACCGAGGGCTGGGTCTTCCACAGCCTGCTCGCCATGAAGCGCACCGCCGTGGTGGCGCCCTGGCAGAAGGGCGATCCGCTGCCGATTCGCGCCCAGCCCGCCGATACCGGAGAGATCACCGCCTATCTGCAGCCGAAGGTCGTCGCCAAGATCACGGAATGCCAGGCTGGCTGGTGCCAGCTCGCCGATCCGCGCTTCAAGGGCTGGATCCGGCAGGACCGGCTCTGGGGCGTCTATCCGGACGAGACGATCGACTGATCGGACCACGGATGACCGTCGAGATCGTTCAGGCAGTCGCCGCGGACAGGGCAATCCTCCGCGACCTTCTGGCGGACTGCCTCGCGGAACTCGCCGGCTTTGGCCCGGTCGACCTCGCTTATCCCTATTTCGAGCTCTACTTTGACCCGGCCGAGCGCCGCTGGCCGTATCTGCTGCTGCAAGAGGGAGAGGTCGCCGGCTTCGCGCTCGTCAACACGGTCTCGCCCTCCGGCGAGGGCACGGATTTCGCGATGGCCGAATTCTATGTCGCGCCAAAGGCGCGGCGGTCCGGGTTCGGGCGCGCGGCGGCGGCGCGGATCTTCCGGATGCATGCAGGGCTCTGGGAACTCGCCATCCTACCGGGCAACGCGCCGGCGCAGCGCTTCTGGCCAGAGGCGATCGCCGAGGCGGGTGGCCGCGCGATCGAGCGGATCGCGGCCGATGGCGAGACGATCCATCGCTTCAGGACCGGCTGATCGCAATCGGCCGGCGCCGCCTTGGTCAGGCCGAGCGGCGCAGGCGGACGATGATGTCGACGCGGGCGATTTCCATGCCGGCGAGCGGCTCCGGCAGTTCCTCGACGCGGAGGCCCGATGTCGGGATATCGACGACCCGGTTCTCGTCCTCGATGAAGAAGTGGTGGTGATCGTCGGTGTTGGTGTCGAAATAGGTCTTCGTGCCGTCGACGGCGACTTCGCGCAGAAGGCCGGCTTCGGTAAACTGGTGCAGCGTGTTGTAGACGGTGGCGAGAGAAACCGGCACGCGGTGCGTCATTGCCTCTTCGTGCAGGCCTTCCGCAGAGATGTGGCGGTGGCCCTCGCTGAAGAGGATCTCGGCGAGCGCCAGGCGCTGGCGCGTCGGACGCAGCCCGGCGTGGCGGAGCATGGTCCGCACCTCCGACACCTTCTTGTCGGTGCGAATGGTTCGCCGCGCCAGATCAACACGCATCAAATACCGTCCGTTTTCGCTATCTGCAGAGGCCGAGCCGGAGCCGTCCAGCGCAGGTGGGAGCTGAAGTCCGGCTAACCTAACTTTAAAGAGCAGGTTTAGCAACTCCGGTTCGGCGCGCGAGCGTAAGCGGCCGCCGGCGAGGCCGGCGGCCGCTCAGATATGGGCGGAACGCCTCAGGCGCGCTTCGGCTCGAGGTCGATCGACCAGAGCGCCGCATCGGCGGCGTCGCGCAGCGTCACGGTCATGACGCCGGTGTTGGCGGCGATCGCGACATGGCCGAAGAACTGCAGGCCGGCCGAGGGCGCGAGGTTCACCTGGCCCTCCGGCGGCGCCTTGACGAATTTCAGCTCCGGTCCAAAGGTCATGTCGAGCGTGTTCGGACCGAAGGTGCCGGCATGGATCGGGCCGGAGACGAATTCCCAGAACGGCTCGAAGTCCTGGAACACCGCCTTGTCGGGATTGTAGTAGTGCGCGGCGGTGTAGTGGACGTCGGCGGTGAGCCAGACGGTGTTGCGGATGCCGGCCGCCTTGATGAAGCGCAGCAGATCGGCGAATTCGAGCTCGCGGCCAAGCGGCTTGCCGGGATTATTGTTCGAGACCGCCTCGAAGCCCTTCAGGTCCTTGAAATTGTCCCAGACGACGATCGAGAGGGGCATGTCGGCCGCGATCACCTTCCACGTCGCCTTCGAGGCGGAGAGCTCGCGCTTCAGCCAGGCGAGCTGCTCGGCGCCGAGGAAGGCCGCGGTGCCGCCGCCTTCCGTCTCGAGATTGTCGCCGTTCGGGCCCCGATAGCTGCGCATGTCGATGATGAAGACGTCGAGCAGCGGGCCATAGGCGATCTTGCGATAGACCCGCTCGGGCTCTGTCTGCGTCGTCGCGATCGGCATCCATTCCTGGAAGGCCTTGGCGGCGCGGGCGGAGAGAACATGGATGTTCTTCTCGGTATAGGCGTCGCCGAGCACCTTCGAGTCCGACCAGTTGTTGGTGACCTCGTGGTCGTCCCACTGGGTCAGCACCGGCACGCGCGCATAGAGCGCCCGCACATTCTCATCCATGAAATTGTAGCGGTACTGGCCGCGGAACTCGTCGAGCGTCTCGGCGACCTTCGACTTTTCCGGCGTGACGATGTTCTTCCACTTGGTGCCGTCGGGCAGGTCGACCTCGGCCTTGATGACGCCGTCGGCATAGACGTTGTCGCCCGAGTGGATGAAGAAGTCCGGATCGTGCTTCAGCATCGTGGCATAGGCGGTCATGCCGCCGCGATCGGTGTCGATGCCCCAGCCCTGGCCGGCGGTGTCGCCCGACCAGACGAAGGAGACGTCGCGGAGGCCGCCGGGCGCCGTGCGGAGATGCCCGGTCAGCGGCGCGCCGGTGATATTCGGATCGGCGAGATCGGCGAAGGTGACGCGGTAGAAGATGTCCTGGCCCGAGGGGAGGCCCTCGGCGAGGACCTTCACCGTGTAGTCGTTGTCCGGGAAGGCCGTCAGCGCCGGCAGGCGGACCGGATCGGCGAAGCTCTCGGTCGTCGACCATTCGAACACGGCGCGGGCCGGCCGGTCGGTCCGCGACCACAGCACCGCGCGGTCGGCACCGACATCGCCCGACTGGACGCCAGAAGCGGAGATCGGACGATCCGCCGCGCGGCTGATGCCGGGCAGAGCGAGGCCGCCGCTGACGGCGAGGAGGCCGGTTGCGGTGCTGGAGCGCAGGAAGGCGCGCCGCGAAAGGCGGTTGTCGGTGAGGCGGATGGCCATGGGGGCATTCCCTGTCGATTGGAATGCTTCCAGCATGCCGCCTTGCGGTGACAGGGGATTGGCCGGCGCGTGACCTGTCGATGACGCGCCGGCGAAGGATCAGTCGCGCTTGCGGTCGCGCGCGGCCAGCGTCCGGAGGCGGAGCGCGTTCAACCGGATGAAGCCGGCGGCGTCCTTCTGGTCATAGGCACCGCGGTCGTCCTCGAAGGTGACCAGCGCGTCGGAATAGAGCGACTTCGGCGAGGAGCGGCCGACGACGGTGACATTGCCCTTGTAGAGCTTCAGCCGCACCGTGCCCTCGACATGGATCTGGCTCTTGTCGATGAGGGCCTGCAGCATCTCGCGCTCGGGGGCGAACCAGAAGCCGTAATAGATCAGCTCCGCATAGCGGGGCATGATCGAATCCTTCAAATGCGCCGCCTCGCGGTCGAGCGTCAGGCTCTCGATGGCGCGGTGCGCAGTGATGAGGATCGTGCCGCCGGGGGTCTCGTAGACGCCGCGCGACTTCATGCCGACATAGCGGTTCTCGACGAGGTCGAGGCGGCCGATGCCGTTGTCGCGGCCGAGTTCGTTGAGCTTGGTCAGGAGTGCCGCCGGCGAGAGATGGACGCCGTCGACCGAGACGGGATCACCCTTCTCGAAGCCGATCTCGACATAGGTAGCGGCGTCGGGCGCATCCTCCGGCGCGATGGTGCGCATGTAGACGTAAGGCGGCGGCTCGACGGCCGGATCCTCGAGCACCTTACCTTCCGAGGACGAGTGCAGGAGGTTGGCATCGACCGAGAACGGTGCCTCGCCGCGCTTGTCCTTGGCGACCGGGATCTGGTTCTTCTCGGCGAAGTCGATCAAATCCGTGCGCGACTTGAAATCCCAGATCCGCCAGGGCGCGATCACCTCGAGCTTGGGGTCGAGCGCCGCGACGGCGAGTTCGAAGCGCACCTGGTCGTTGCCCTTGCCGGTCGCGCCATGGGCGACGGCATCGGCGCCGGTCTCATGCGCGATCTCGACGAGGCGCTTGGCGATCAGCGGCCGGGCGATCGAGGTGCCGAGCAGATAGGTGCCCTCATAGAGCGTGTTGGCGCGGAACATCGGGAACACGAAGTCGCGCACGAATTCCTCGCGCAGATCGTCGATATAGATCTGCTTGACGCCCATCATCTCGGCCTTCTTGCGGGCCGGCTCGAGCTCCTCGCCCTGGCCGAGGTCAGCCGTGAAGGTGACGATCTCGGCCTGGTACTGCTGCTGCAGCCATTTGAGGATGATCGAGGTGTCGAGCCCGCCGGAATAGGAGAGCACGATCTTCTTGATGTCGGACATGGAGGGCCGCTTTCGGAGGGGTCACGCTGGCCGGCTTATAATATGACGCCTTGCAGCGGGCAACTCAGCGAAAGCGCGCACGAAGCCGCCGCCCGGCAGCGGCGAGAGAGGGCTCGACCGCCGCATCGATGCGCGCGCCGAGCGGGCCGGTGATAAGGAGGCGGTGCAGGATCAGGATGATGCCGAGCGTCATGCCCCAGGAGAGCAGCACGTCGGAGAGATAATGGCCGCCGAAGGCCATGCGGTTCAGCGACAGCGCGAGGCCGACAAGCGCGACGGGAATGCCGACCACCAGCCGGGCGTCCTTCGGCAGCAGCAGGCAGGGCGCCAGCAGCCACATCGCGGTCGAAGCCTCGCCGGCGACGAAGGAGCAGTTGGAAAGGCAGGCGCCGCCGAAATGCCAGGCCGGCTCGAACGGCCAGGCGCCGCCGAAGAGATCTGTCTGATAGGGGCGTGGCCGCCCGGAAAAGGTCTTGAGGATCGCGTTGACGACGAGGCCGGGGCCGAGGGCGAGGCTCGCCAGCATATAGGCGGTCGACCGCGGGCGGATGGCGATCGGCCGCTCCGGCCAGACGATCTTGCCGATGAGGCTCGCGGCGAGCACGATGAGCACCAGAATGACCAACTGGTCGCCGAGCTGGCGCAGCGCGACGAGCCGCGCGATCTGCGTCGCCGGGAAGCCGGCATCTGTATGGAAGAGGCCGGCGGCCCAGAGGTCGATCGCCGGGAAGGCGAGGAACAGCGCGGAGACCGCGACGAGATAGAGCGCGACGAGCACAAGCGGCGCGCGCCAGATCCCGCTCCGCCCGTCATCCACCATCACCGTCTCGCGCCGTCCCGCCATCATGCTCTCGCTTCGGGCAGGCCGTAGCCGCTTCCCGTGGCGAAGACAAGGCATCGCGGCGCGCCTTGTCCGCCGCGCCGCGTCGCTGGCATGCAGAGGCGCGTGCGGACAATGTCAGAATTTGACCGGATCGGGCGGCGCGGCGGCAGGGCCCGCCGCCCGATGCCGTCAGCGCTTCCGCTGCGCGGCGTGGAACGAGTGCGGATAGGGGAGGCGCATGGCGCTCGCCGCGTCGAGGCTTTCGATGTGCTCGGGTGTGAGCACCAGATCGGCGGCGGCGAGCGTCGCTTCCAGCTGCGTCACGCCGCGCGCGCCGAGGATCGGCGCGGTGACGCCGGGCTTCGACAGCAGCCAGGCGATGGCGACGGCGGCCGGCGGCGCGCCGATCGCGCCGGCGACGGCATGCAGCGCATCGAGGCTCGCCCAGGTGCGCTCGTTGTCATAGTCGGTCCAGTTCTCCGACCAGCCCTCGGCCTCGGCCTTCTCGACGCGCGAGCCTTCGAGCGGCTTCACCATGCCGCGCTTGAACTTGCCCGAGAGCCAGCCGCCGCGCAGCGGGCTCCACGGCATGATGCCGAGCCCTTCCGAGAGCGCGAGCGGCACGATGTCCCATTCGAGCTCGCGGTCGAGCAGATTGTAGAGCGGCTGGATCGAGACGAAGGGCGCATAGCCCGCGGCCTTCTGGATGCCGAGCGCCTTCATGATCTGCCAGGCGGCGAAATTGGAGACGCCGAGATAGCGCACCTTGCCCGAGGTCACGAGGCTGTCGAGGGCGGCCAGTGTCTCCTCGATCGGCGTCTCGAAATCCCACATATGCACCTGGTAGAGGTCGATATAGTCGGCCTTCAGCCGCGTGAGGCTCGCGTCGCATTCGGCGAGGATATGCTTGCGGCCGAGCCCGCGCTGGTTCGGCCCCTGCCGCGTGCCGAAGCGCACCTTGGTCGCCAGCACGACATCGTCGCGGTTCTGGCGGACGAGCCAGTTGCCGATGACCTCCTCCGAGGCGCCGGCCGAATAGACGTCGGCCGTATCGATGAAATTGCCGCCCGCCGCGACGAACTGGTCGAGCATGCGGTGGCTCTCGGCCTCGTCGGCCTCGCGCGCGAAGGTCATGGTGCCGAGGCAGAGCCGCGAGACTTCGAGGCCTGTGCGGCCGAGACGAGCGAATTGCATGGGGGATCCTCACCTGAAACCGGGTGGTTGAAACGGTTCAAGGGAGGGTAGGGCGGCGGCGCGGGACGGTCAAGGGCGAAGGGGACGCCCGCCGGCCGCCGGGCGAAGCCGTGCCGTTGCTGCGCCGCTGCGCCCGCCCGCGGCAAAGCTCGATCTTGCCAGCCCGGCCCTCTCGCGGCTATTCCAGCGCGACAGGACCCTCGGGGGCCGGCCGCTCGATATGCGCCGCCGGATCCGGACAGCGGGAGATCGCGATGACGAACGGGCGCATGGCCGATGCCGGCAGGATGGATTTCAGCGCGGCGGCGGGCGGCCGCTCGGGCGTTCCGAGCCGCCGCGCGTTTCTCGCCGGCGCGGGCGCGAGCCTTGCCGCCTTTTCGCTCGCCGGCTGCGTCACCGGCGGCATGAGCCTGCAGGAAGCGCAGCGCGTCTATGGGCCGGTGCCGGACGAGAAGTTCCCGATACCGGCGGTCAATCTCGCCAAGGTCGATCCGAAATGGTATCGCCGCACCGTGCGCTACGAGAGCAAGGAAGCGCCGGGCACGATCATCATCGATCCCAAGAACTTCTATGTCTACCGGATCGAGGAGGGCGGCATGGCGACGCGCTACGGCGCCAATGTCGGCCGCGACGGCTTCCGCTGGACCGGCGACGTCATCGTCGGCCGCAAGGGCGAATGGGCGACCTGGACGCCGCCGAAGGAGATGATCGCGCGCCAGCCGGAAGCGGCGAAATACGCCAAGGGCATGCCCGGCGGCCTCGACAACCCGCTCGGCGCGCGCACGCTCTATCTCTACCAGGACGGCGTCTACACGCTCTACACCATCTACGCGACCATCCACCCCGACTCG
The DNA here is from genome assembly GCA_965279105.1 of Kaistia sp. Lineage (GTDB taxonomy): Bacteria > Pseudomonadota > Alphaproteobacteria > Rhizobiales > Kaistiaceae > Kaistia. The sequence continues at coordinate 4,955,544 of OZ257135.1, read as the reverse complement.
ATCGGCAAGGGCGTCACGTCAGGCTGCACCGGCCTCCTCAGCCAGGACATGATCGACCTCTACAACAAGACCCCTGTCGGCACCAAGGTCGTGATGCTGCCGAGCTGAGGCGCGTCGGGCCTTCGTCGCACCGCGAGACGCGGTCTCCGCTTCCCCTCTCCCTGAGGGAGAGGGCTGTCGGCCCCGGCGTCGCAGCGCGCCCTGGCGCGCGAGACGCATAGGCCGGCAGGGTGAGGGTTTACGGCCTCGCCCGCTCAGGCTCCCGGCAGACCCGGCGCCGAGACCCCTCCGGAGGGGTCCCTAAACCCTCCCCCGGCGCTCCGCGCCGACCTCTCCCTCAGGGAGAGGTGAAGTGCTGCGTCCTGCGCCCGCTGACCCGGCCTTGTGCCTTGCCGCCTCTCCGGCCTCGCATCGCAGGCTCCCCCTTGAGCCCTCCCCTTGCGGGAGGGCCGAAAACGCCATGGCGTTTTCGGGGAGGGGTCTCGCTGCCGGGCATTGGCGCCCCCTCTCCCGCGCAGCGGGGGAGGGCCGGGGAGGGGGTTGCAGCGCTCCGCCTCGGAGACTGGCCGGCACGGGCTTGCCGTAACCTGCTGACGTCACGACGGGAACCCCCTCCCTTTCCCTCCCCCGTTTCACGGGAGAGGGGACGGCCGACACTGCGGCCCTTCGTCGAGAGGAGCCGGAGCCGCGTGGCGACCATGCCGGTGATCGCCGGTGTTCCCGCGACCCCTCCCCGAAAGGGCTGCGCCCTTTCGACCCTCCCGCAAGGGGAGGGTTCAAGCGGTGCGGGTTCGTGCAGGGCTGCGGTCCTCGTTGCATAGCGAGTGGACGCTTCTCCTTCGACTCCGGTGCACCGCGAGACGCGGTCTCCGCTTCCCCTCTCCCTGAGGGAGAGGGCTGTCGTCCCAGGCGTCGCAGCGCGCCCTGGCGCGCGAGACGCCTAGGCCGGCAGGGTGAGGGTTTACGGCCTCGCCGCTCCGGCTTCCGTCAGATCCATCGCCGAGACCCCTCCGGGGGGTTCCCTAAACCCTCTCCCGTCGCTCCGCGCCGACCTCTCCCTCAGGGAGAGGTGAAGGCTGCGGCCTGCGCCCGCTGACCCGGCCTTGTGACTTGCCGCCTCTCCGGCCTCGCATCGCGGGCTCCCCTTGAGCCCTCCCCTTGCGGGAGGGCCGAAAACGCTATGGCGTTTTCGGGGAGGGGTCTCGTTGCCAGGCATTGGCGCCCCCTCTCCCGCGCGGCGGGGGAGGGCCGGGGAGGGGGCTGCAGCGCTCCGCCCCCGGAGACTGGCCGGCATGGGCTTGTCGCAGCCGCCTGAACGTCACGGCGGGAACCCCCTCCCTTTCCCTCCCCCGTTTCACGGGAGAGGGGACGGCCGAGGCTGCGGCCCGATGCCGGCCAAAACGCCAGGCCGCCACATCATCTGTGCGCGCCGCCGATCAGTCGCTCCGCCCCGACCGCCGGTGTTCCCGCGACCCCTCCCCGAAAGCGCTGCGCGCTTTCGACCCTCCCGCAAGGGGAGGGTTCAAGCGAAGGTCGGCATGTCGGAAGGCGCTGTGGACATGCTTGCACCGCGAGCCGTCGCCGCTGTCCAGATGAGTTTTTCAATAGAGATACTAAGTTGGAATGTATGCCTCGGCTATAACTCGTCGGCTATCCTCCATTGGCAGGCTATCATAGTGCTTGAGAGAATTTGATTGTTCTCGAGCGACCTCGCGAGCCAAGTCGTCTATTTCGGAAGAAAGCGCCTTCAAACCAGTAAGCTTTTGGTGGGTGTCGAATATTTTCCGGGATCCGTCAGGGACATCAAGGGTCTTTGCGAACTCGGGTCTGTTTGATAGTGCTTCAAGGAAGCGTTGGGTTTCAGCTAAAATTGCAAGTTCGTAGATCCTGCCCATACTCAGAGCTGATTGATTAGCGTGATACATGACGCCGGCGATGTCAAAGCTCGGTAAATCGACCGCTTTTCCATCCTCAATCGCATCATTCTTTACATTCTTGCAAAGCCGAATAGCTTTCTTGAGTCCACCGTCTGCTTCCATCTGGTCACGCGCATGCACGCGGCTGATGTGAAGAAAAGGCGTATTTTCGATTGTTTCGCGAACGTTCTTGTCCAATATTTCGACGCCGCGATCAATCTCCTGCAGCGTCTTTTGATATTCGATAGTATCGACCCAATGCGATGGAACAACATCGACCGGACGAGCTAGGCTCCCGCCGGAAATTGAGATCGCCTTCCCACCAGAAATATCGACGTCAGCTGCAGGATAGGCCGCTATCAGGATCGTCTCGCATTCCCGCCTCAAGCGCATCAAGCGGTCAACGGACGTCTCGGACGTCGACGCACTGTATAAGCCCGCAAGGGCGCGGGGGCCTAAGCGGTAGTATGAGTAGTAATAGCTCTCCAGATTTAGCAGATCGACATCGCTCACCCCTCGTATGTGGACGTTGAGTGGAACTGATCCTTGAAGCCGAAACTCGACAAAGCGGCCGCCAGATTCAAGTCGCTCTTTCAATTGCCGACCTACACGCTCGGCTGTCTCGATGCTGATGCGGGTGTACTCAGGTCCTAGCTCCTGCATCGCGCCCAATGCATAGCGCGTGTAGGGTTGATCTGGTGCCCGCTTTTGCCACGTCTCTTCAGTTAAACTGTTCGCCAGAATCTCGGACTGGGCGTCTTTGCTGACTCTCGTAAGTCTGTCGGCGCCGCGACGACGCGTATTGAGCTGGCGTATGCGCCTCTCAATATCCCTAGCCATGCTCTGCCCTCCGAAGGCTCATCCGTCCGAATGTATAGCGACCGTAGCCGTTGAAATATTCGCCCTCGGCAGAAAGGAGGTCCTTTGCGAAGGTGACTTCCGCTGACCCACGGTGAGACGTCAGGCCAGCCTCGCCGATTCTAGGATCGTTTTTGTAGCTATAGAATAGTCGGTACCCATCGACCGGGTCGCAAATCAGCGCGGCGCTGGTACTGCTCGAGCCAGACTGTGCTGTCTTAAGTCGAACGCGAATGCGGTCCCAGCTTTGAACTATAGTGACAGTTGCACTCCACTGATGGCTGTTCGACCCGTCTGGATTTAGTGTCTGACCATCGCAATGCCACTCGCCCGAGAGGTCCGGAACCTTCAGGAACTTCGAAAAGACAGGCCATTTCCAAGCATATCTATCCAATATCCAGTATAAAGAAAGAAATACGGTTCCTGCTCCGGCGAGCGAAAGGACGGATGGCGGAATATTGGCCGAAAGCCCAAACTTCTTTGCGAGATCAACCGCCGACAAAATCAACAATACCATCACCGCAGATACGGCGCTCGCAACAAGTCCAACGTAATGGCCGATACGAGCGCGATTAATGCCGCCAAGTACAGTATATTCATGTTCCATCGGAATCTTCGCTGACTGAGCGTAAGTGGAGCGAGAATCGGGTCAACACGACTTAAGCGGGTAACATTAGCTGGCCAAGACAGTATCTGCCAGCCCCGAACGAGCGGTTCGTTGAGAAATGTGCGGCAAGCACCGTTGCTGCAAACTCACGTGCGGTGCTCTGCAAAGGAACAAGTAAAATGACCGGATACCCAGCCGCTGCTCTCGAAGGTTGTTGTCAGGCCCCTTCCTGACGACTAGAAAATCGGGCGGTGCCGTCGATGGGCGGTGAAATCTCGGCAGCCGCGGAAGGCCCCATCCGGATGGCAAGCCGCATTCCCGTCCCTACCCCCCAAACCGCCTCTCCACATACTCCGCCACCATCCGCTTGAAGTCCTCGGCGATCGCCGGCCCTCTGAGCGTCGCGGCTTTCTTGCCGTCGATGAACACCGGCGCCGTGGGGGTCTCGCCCGTTCCCGGCAAGGAGATCCCGATATCGGCGTGCTTGGATTCGCCGGGGCCGTTGACGATGCAGCCCATGACGGCGACCTTCAATTGCTCGACGCCCGGATAGCGGGAGCGCCACTCCGGCATCGCGGCGCGGAGGTCTTCCTCGATCGTCTTGGCGAGCTCCTGGAACACCGTCGAGGTGGTGCGGCCGCAGCCGGGGCAGGCGGCGACGACGGGGAGGAAGGCGCGGAAGCCCATGGTCTGCAGCAGTTCCTGCGCCACCTGGACTTCGCGCGTGCGGTCGCCATTCGGTTCCGGGGTCAGCGAGACGCGGATGGTGTCGCCGATGCCCTCCTGAAGGAGGATGCCCATCGCGGCCGAGGAGGCGACGATGCCCTTCGAGCCCATGCCGGCCTCGGTGAGGCCGAGATGCAGCGCATGCGGCGAGCGGCGGGCAAGATCGCGATAGACGGCGATGAGGTCCTGCACATTGGAGACCTTGGCCGAGAGGATGATCCTTTCGCGGGAAAGGCCGATCTCCTCGGCCTTGGCGGCGGAGAGGATCGCCGATTGCACGATCGCCTCGCGCATGACGGCATTGGCCGGCAGCGGCGCGGCGCTGGCGGCGTTGCCGTCCATCAGCCGCGTCAGCAGGTCCTGGTCGAGCGAGCCCCAGTTGACGCCGATGCGCACGGGCTTGCCGTGGCGGATCGCCAGCTCGATCAGCGTGCCGAACTGGCGGTCGCGCTTCTCGCCGAAGCCGACATTGCCGGGATTGATGCGGTATTTGTCGAGCGCCTCGGCGCAGGCGGGATGATCGGTCAGGAGCGTATGGCCGATATAGTGGAAATCGCCGATCAGCGGCACGTCGATCCGCCGGCGCAGCAGCTTCTCCTTGATGAAGGGCAGGGCGCGCGCCGCCTCGTCGCGATCGACCGTGATGCGGACGAGCTCCGAGCCGGCGATGGCGAGGCTCGCCACCTGCGCCACCGTCGCCTCGATATCGGCGGTGTCGGTGTTGGTCATCGACTGCACGACGACGGGCGCGCCGGCGCCGACCGCGACCTTGCCGACCATGACGCCGGCGGCTTGGCGGCGCGGCAGCGGGCCTGCGGGACCCTCGGGGAGCGCGAAGGCGGCGGCGGGGGCGGCGAGGTTCATGACGGGTACCACGGAGTTGCTCCCCTCTCCCGCGACGCGGGAGAGGGCTGGGGTGAGGGTGCTTCGGCGTCGGGCGCGCGCATCAGCCGCTCGTCCGGCAGCGGGCGCAGAGGCCGCGGATCTCGATGACGGGCGCGCGCGGGGCGAAGGCGGCGGCGGCGGTCAGCGCGTCGAGCGCCGCGGTGAGCGCCTCGGACGAGGCCTCGGCGGCGGCGCCGCAGGCCTCGCAGAGCAGGAACACCGTCGCCGCGCCGTGATCATGGCCGGAAGGCGCGCTGCCGGTGCGCTGGCCGCGCGTGCAGGCGATATAGGCGTTGCGGCTCTCGATGCGGTGGGCGAAGCCGTTCTCGACGAGGAAATCGAGCGCGCGATAGACGCTGACCGGCGCCGGGCGGGGGCCGAGCAACGCGAGGCGGTCGATCACGTCATAGGCGCTGGCGGGGACATGGCTTTCGGCGAGCGCGGCCAGAACCTTGCGGCGCTGCTCGGTGAAGCGCAGGCCCGTCGCCGCCGAGACGGCCTCGGCATGGGCGATGGCGTCGCGCTCGCAATCGCCATGGTCGTGCTCGCCATGCTCATGTGGCGTCGCGGGATGATCAGCGCCGTGATCCGCGTGACCTCTGCCCGCCGCCGCCTCGCCGGCCGTCGCCTCATGCATCGCGCGATCCCGCATTGTCCCGCCGCTGCGCCCGCCGTGCCATCTTCCCATGCCGCGGCGCCGCGTTCTACCATGGCCGGCCCGATGTCGTCATGACACCGGGCCCGCGCCGAATATAGTCGCTGGCGCGGGCGATCTCACCCCTCTTTCTCAAGGCCGGAGCCCTGATCATGCCGAACGACCGCCATCTTAGAGGCAAGACGGCGCTGGTGACCGGCTCGACCTCCGGCATCGGGCTCGGCATCGCCCGGGCGCTGGCCGGCGCCGGCGCCCATGTCGTGCTGTCCGGCTTTGCCGATGACGACACGATTCTCGCGCTGAAGGCCGATGTCGCCGGGCCGCATGATGTCGAGGTGCGCCATGTCCATGCCGACCTCACCAGGGAGGAGGAGATCGCGAGCCTCGTCCATGCCGTCGAGCGCGAATTCGGCGCCATCGACGTGCTCGTCAACAATGCCGGCATGCAGCATGTCGCGCCCGTCGACCAGTTCCCGGTCGACAAATGGAACATGATCCTCGCGCTCAATCTCTCGGCGGCGTTCCATGCCATCCGCCTGGCGCTGCCGAAGATGAAGGCGAAGGGCTGGGGCCGCATCATCTCGACCGCCTCGGCGCATGCGCTCGTCGCCTCGCCCTATAAATCGGCCTATGTCGCGGCGAAGCACGGCCTTGTCGGCCTCACCAAGACGGTGGCGCTCGAGACCGCCGAGGCGGGGATCACGGTCAATGCGATCTGCCCCGGCTATGTGTGGACGCCGCTGGTCGAGAAGCAGATCCCGGCGACGATGGCGGCGCGCGGCCTGACGGAGGAGCAAGTGAAGCGCGACGTGCTGCTCGCCGCGCAGCCGACGCGCCAGTTCGTCACCATCGAGGAGATCGCCGGCCTCGCGCTGTTCCTGACGACGGATTCTGCGCGCAACATCACCGGCGCGCTGCAGGTCATCGACGGCGGCTGGACGGCGGCGTGAAAGGGACAGGACCCGGCATGGCGGGAGAACTCGAAGGGCGCGTCGCCGCCGTCACGGGCGCGGCGAGCGGCATCGGCCGCGGCATCGCGCTCCGCTTCGCGAAGGCCGGCGCCCGCGTCGCGATCCTCGACCGCGATTTTGACGCCGCGCTCGGCGTGGCGGCCGAGATCGCGGCGCTGGGCTATGAGGCCGATGCGGCGCGCTGCGATGTCGGCGACGAGGCGGAGGTGAGCGATGCCTTCGCCAAGGCGGCGGCCCGGCTCGGCCCGGTCGACATCCTCGTCAACAATGCCGGCGTGCTCAAGGATGTGCCGATCGCCGCGATGAGCAGCGCCGAATGGGACCGCGTGATGGCCATAAACCTCCGCGGCGCCTTCCTCTGCGTCCAGCAGGTGCTGCCCGGCATGCGCGCGCGCGGCCATGGCCGCATCATCAACATCGCCTCGCAACTGGCGCTGAAAGGCGCGCCGCAGCTCACGCATTATGTCGCCGCCAAGGCCGGGCTGATCGGCTTCACCAAGGCGCTCGCGCATGAAGTCGCGCGCGACGGCGTCACGGTCAACGCGATCGCGCCCGGCATCATCGAAACCCCGATGAGCGCCGGCGTCCCCGACGACATCCGCGCCCGCATCTCGGACGCCCTCCCCATCGGCCGCTTCGGCCGCATCGACGAACTCACCGGCGCCGCGCTGCTGCTGGCCAGCGACGAGGGGAGCTATTTTGTGGGGGCGACGGTCAATGTGAATGGCGGGGATGTGATGTGAGGGGGGAGGGGGGATGGAGCGCGTTGCGGATGTGTCTTTTCCGACGGGGTTTTCGGATGGCGCAGGAAACCGGCTGGACGGATCGTCTGAGTCAATTCCTGCGAGCCAAAAGCGGTCGTTGTCTGGATATCGGGCGAGTCACTGTTCTGCCTTTGGGCAGTTTTGAGAGAGCCCGCGGCTCAGCGGCGGGGGTCGCCAGATCCGCCCTGCTGACAGTGGCCCAACAAGCCCTTGTAAAGGCGCCTGCCATATAAGAAACAGTAGGGAAAGCGTTTGCATCAAGCTGGGGTTGTGCGGAGCATGAGATCGTGACAGGTGGTGCGCCGAGGCAGGTCCCTGTACTGACCGTCAACCAATGGTTACCGGGTTGGAACAAGATCGAATTCGACCCGGAAGAGCATCGCTCGAAGCCTGCCGAATTCTTTTACCTCTTTTCGATGCCGGCCAGAGAGCTGCGGAGCCTTTCCGGTATCGTGCGTCGGGTAGCCAAGGACGCAGCGCCCCGCACCGACGATCTAGGGATCCAGCGTCAGCACGATCCGGAGCGCTCCGAGGAGATTTCTCGGTTTGTTGAGTACGGCTATCCTTGGTCGACGCTGAGCGAAGCGAAACGCGCGAGTGACGATTTCAACGATTTGCGCAAGCCTGGTTGGTTGCCTACTGCCATCGTTCTCAACGTACTGGTAAAGGGGGAAGAGCGGAACGGCACGGCCGTCGCCGACGCAGATTTGGCAACGATCGTGAAGGTCGACGGACATCCGCATCTCCAGCTTCCGTACGCTGCATGGACGCCAAACTGGCGGCCGACCGGCTTGCCGCCTTTCGAGGTGATCGACGGGCAACATCGGCTGTGGGCGTTCGAGGGCGCATCCCAGCTCGAAAAATTCGAGCTGCCCGTCGTCGCCTTCGTCGGCCTCGATATTAGTTGGCAAGCGTACCTATTCTGGACGATCAACATCAAGCCGAAACGAATCAATTCCAGTTTAGCGTTCGATCTATATCCACTCCTACGAAACGAAGATTGGCTCGATAGAGCAGAAGGTCACTCAATCTACAGGGAAACTCGGGCGCAGGAATTGACCGAGATCCTGTGGTCGTATCCGGAAAGTCCTTGGTATGACCGCATAAATATGCTTGGTGAACGGCAAAATCGCTGGGTCAGCCAGAGCGCGTGGATCAAGTCACTAACAGCGACCTTCGTCCGTTCTTGGGATGGCCGTACGGGCGCACCCGGCGGACTCTACGGTGGTCGTTCGAAGAAGCAGGGCGAAGTTCTGGGCTGGAGCCGAGCTCAGCAAGCGGCTTTTCTTGTTTTCGCGTGGAACGCCTTAAAGACGAGCGTTGAGCAAACGCAGGTTGAGTGGGCCACAGCTCTGCGGAATTCGGCAGCGGGGGGTAACGATAATTCGGCGCGACCCCAAGACCTGAAAGCCGCGGACGATTTGGCTTTCTATGGACCCTTTTCGCTCATCTGCACCGACCAAGGAGTTCGCGGATTTCTTCAGGTTCTGAACGACCTTTGCTACCAGCGCGCCAGCCTCTTGCGGTTCAACAGGTGGGTGCCTGACGCGCAATCGGCGCCCAACCCAATTGGCGCAATCCAAACTTCGCTCGAAAGCCTTGTGAGCCAAGACTTTGCGACCTTCGTTACTGGCATTAGCCAGGCGCTGTCGACATTCGATTGGCGTACAAGCGCAGCTCCAGACATTGAGGAAGGGCTAAGGCGAGCGAAGCTCGTTTTCCGCGGAAGCGGCGGATACAAGGAGTTGCGCACACAACTACTTGAACATCTCGCCGCCGCCGACGGCGAGATCGGCGAAACCGCCAAGCGCCTCATCGGTAGATCATGACTGCCGCCCTTGATGCTGTAGACCAGGCGACGATTGCGGCCCTATCTCGTTCCCATATTGAGGTCACTACGGCTGGGCTAGGGCCTTTTCTCAAGCGAGCGACTTGGATCGGAGCGACGAACCACTATGCAAATGACGTAGTGGGGCAGCTCAAGAATGCACCAACCAATGCCCTTCAGCGCCAAGACCTCGCTCAGTACATAGCCGCCAGCGTGAGCCTTCACGCGAACGATGGCTGGGGCTATCTTGGCCGGGCCGTGGCGTGTGTTCTGGCCGGAGATACTCATCGAGCGTTGCATCTAGCCTATTATGCAGAGCTTCGTGCGGCCTTGTCCCTGCTAGCAAGCGCTGGGATCGGCATTTTCGATCACAAGCACTATGTAATTTCTGCGGCGAATAGCGCGAGCAAGCTACGCACCCAGGACGGAACGCATATCGTGGCTTGGATTGCGCTTGAGCATTGGGCGCGGCAATCACCGTCTGGCGCGCTGTTCACAGGTATAGTGCGGCCCGAGGGAAGAAGCCTGGACGATTGGTTCCAACCGCTCGGAGGCACCACAACACTGGCGCCGCAGGCTAGGGACTGGTTCATGCATTGGGGCATGGATCTCGGCCTGGCGATCAAAGACCGAAAAGCCCGAAACGAGTCGAGCTACCGCCCAGACGGTATCCCTACAACCTGGGATTCGCCCGTCAAGGAAGGCTTGGCCTTCGTGCGAGACACTTGGAATGCGCTAGAGCCAAGTTCAGCGTCCAGCTTTGAGCAAATCGACCGGCATATTTTGCGCATTGCTCTTGAGCGATATTTTCGCAGCCGTTTTGGAAAAGCGCCGGGTGCCGCAGATGCCGACTTCGTATCTATCACCAATGGTCTGGTCGATGCTCAAAGCTTGTCACTTGCAACGGCGGAAAGGCTCAAGGATTTCCTATTCCGCAGGACGGTGCCGAGAGACCCTTTGATATTCAGTTACTCGGTCGTCGCGCCGGGGAGGCCCGGATCGGATGCGTTGGCTGTCCTGTCGCGCGCCGTCCTGCTTTTAAGGATCGCGACGGGATCCGCGCACGACCTTCTTAAGCAGGCGGGTTTCGCCGCTGATGAGCTGTCGTTCTGGTGGGAGAAGGTCGGAGAAACGCGCGGCTTATGGCGGCCAGGTTCGCTACCAGAAACGCTGAGCGACCTGTGGGCAGATGTCAAAGCCTCGCTTGATCAACTTGCAGAAGTCGAGTCGTCCGACCCTTCTGCGTTGGAATCCGTCAACAAGGTCGCGTTCGGAATGGACGGGTGTCTGAACGTACTGTCGAGCCACGAGCGCGTCGGATTATGGGGGCTCTGCCCGACATGACTAACACCGAGATTATGCATACCAGTCGGCGATCCGATTTGGCTTTGACGCCGTTTCTCAAATGGGCCGGCGGCAAGCGGTGGTTTGTCACCCGCTGCCTCCACATGGTTCCTGGACAGTACCGCCGTTATATCGAACCGTTTCTCGGAAGCGGGGCTATGTATTTCTCGCTCAAGCCAGAGCGCGCTCTCCTTGCCGACTTGAATCCGGACTTAATCGACTGCTATCAGGCTATTCGGTCCTCGCCCGATGCAATCGTTGATATCCTCGTTATGCACCACGAGCGGCATTGTCACGAGCACTACTACGCCACCCGTGCAGTCAAGCCGAACGATCCAATCGAGCGAGCGGCTTGGTTGATCTACCTAAACCGAACCTGTTGGAACGGTCTCTACCGCGTGAATAAAAAAAACGAATTCAACGTCCCTATTGGGACGAAGACGAACGTCGTCCTTGCCAACGATGACTTTGAATCGCTAAGCCAAATGCTGGCGACCGCTGACATCTTCAATCAGGACTTTGAAACGACGCTCGACGCGGCCGACAGCGGTGACTTCGTCTTCGTCGATCCTCCCTATACCGTGAAGCACAATTTGAACGGATTCCTGAAATACAACGACAAAATCTTCTCATGGTCTGACCAGGTTCGACTTCGGAACGCGGTGGTCCGTGCCGCACAACGTGGCGCCATGGTGCTGGTGACGAACGCCAACCATCAGTCGATCCGCGACCTTTACGATGGCATCGGCAATCAAGAGGTAATCGAGCGAGCAAGTGTCTTGTCAGGTAGCGCTGAACATCGGGTGCGGACTGAAGAGTTGGTCATCCGGACCTGGGTCATTCGTGAGCCCGCGCGGGCGGCTTCCCATTCCGACTGGCCGCGGCTCGATCTTCCGATCCGCGCTTAGGGTCGAACTGCACCGACAACCGACACGACCCGAATGTCCTGTTTCAGCGCACACTCAAAGGCCGCACAGTGTCGCGAGAGCAGATGACCTTGCCCCCGGTTTATCCCCGTTCATAACCAGAATCCGTTCTGGTTCTGGTCCGCTCGGGACCGTGCTGCAAACTCGTTCGGGGTGAGCCCGTCGAGGCTCGTGTGGGGGCGCTCGGTGTTGTAGTCGGTTCTCCATTCCTCGATGACGTGGCGGGCATGAGCCAGCCCTCGGAACAGGGTCTCGTTCAGGCACTCGTCTCGAAAGCGCCCGTTCAGGCTCTCGACAAAGCCGTTCTGCATCGGCCTGCCGGGAACGATGTAGTGCCACTCGACACGGTTCTCTTCGGACCAGCGGAGCATGGCATGCGACGTGAGCTCCGTGCCGTTGTCGCTGACGATCATCGCCGGTCGACCACGCAGGGCAATCAGACGATCCAGTTCGCGAGCGACCCGCACGCCCGAGAGCGAGGTGTCGACCAGCAGTGTCAGGCATTCCCGCGTGAAGTCATCCACCACGACGAGGACCCTGAAGCGGCGTCCGTCGACGAGCGTGTCGGAGACGAAGTCCAACGACCAGCGCTGGTTCCGTCCCTGTGGGATCGCCATCGGTGCTCGTGTACCCAACGCCCGCTTCCGGCCGCCGCGCTTTCGAACCGTCAGACGCTCCTCCCGGTAGATTCGGTAGAGCTTCTTGTGGTTCACGACGACGCCCTCCCGCCTCAACAGGATGTGCAGGCGGCGATAGCCGAAGCGACGACGGATCGCCGCCAGTTCCCGCAAACGCAGCCGAATGCCGTCGTCGTCGCCGCGCCGCGAGGCGTAACGATAGACACGCGGCGCCACGCCTAAGAGCCCGCAGGCGCGGCGTTGCGAATAGCCCTTCTTCTCGATCGCCCAGCTCACGGCGCGTCTCCGCGAACCAGGCGTCAGAAGTTTTTTCCCATCATCTCCCGCAGAGTGGCGACGTCGAGCATCGATTCCGCCAGGAGCTTCTTCAGGCGACGGTTTTCGTCCTCGAGGGTCTTCAGCTTTCGGGCATCGGAGACTTCCATACCGCCATATTTCGATCGCCAGGTGTAGAGCGTCGCGTCGCTGATGCCGTGCTTCCGGCACAGCTCCGCCACCGGCACCCCTGCCTGATGCTCCTTCAAAATGCCGATGATCTGTTCTTCGCTGAACCTGCTCTTTCGCATCGTCCGTCTCCTGTCGACGGATTCCAGTTCAGAACGAGGACATCCCCGGGGGCAAGGTCAGGATGCCAGACGAACTGACCCGGCTGGAGGTCGTCGATCGCCGTCACCTGCGGCTCGGCCTCTGCCCGTCCCGCCGCAAGCGCCGCCAGCGTCGCTCCGAGGCCGCGCATCACGCTCCGCCGATCCAGCATCGCCTTCCCCAGCATCTCTCTTGCCCTCGCATGCGGCGCCGCCCGCCGAAGGCTGCGCCCTTCCGTGCCTCTGGCGTCATGGCAGCCGCCTGATCGTCATTCGTAAGGATGCCGATCAGTTATCGTCGCGCCCTGGATGTGGTTGTACTCGAAGTGTCGAGTAACGCCGTGGTGGCGTCTCAATAAAGAGTCCGTTCGGGATTGATTTTTGTCAATCGGGCGAAATCTTGCTTGTGGTGATCATGCGCGTGAACGGTCGGGGGCCGGACGATGCAGCGGATATCGGGCTTAATGGCGATGACGATCGTCGCTGCTGACGGATGGGAGCGTGCCAGAGATGGCGTGCAAGCTGCGTCCCGCCGCGGTCGCGCGGATCGCAAATCAGGATGGTCGGCTCGATGGCGTTCAGCATCCGCTTCGACGCTCGGGGAGGTCTCGCGATGATCCGTTCTCTCTTTCTCCTTCTGGCGGCGCTGCTGCTCGTGCCGCTTCCGGCCGCTGCCGCCGTTGGCGACGGCGTCACCGTTTCGCGGCTGCAGTTCGCGCCGGGCGCCAGCGGCACGCGCGTCAAGGGCCGCATCCGCGGCTATGAGGTCCGCACCTATGTCGTCGGCGCGAGGGCCGGCCAGACCATGCGCGTCACGCTCGAGACAGCCAACCGCTCGGCGAGCTTCAATGTGCTGCCGCCGGGGAGCAGCGAGGCGATCTTCATCGGCTCGATCGCCGGCAACAGCTTCACGGGGCAGCTCGCGCGGAGCGGCGATTTCGTGATCAGCGTCGGGCTGATGCGGCGCGCGGCGCGACGGGGTGCGGTCGCCGATTATCGGCTGACGGTCGAGATCGCAGGCGGCCGCGAGAGCTGGCGCGATCCGCCGAAGAACGACTTCGCCGACAGCCTCATGGGCGGGCCGGATGAATGGCGCGTCGTCGGCGTTCCGCCCGGCGACCGGCTCAACATCCGCACCAAGCCCTTCGCCAATGCGCCGATCCGCGCCAGCGTCCCCAACGGCACAAGGCTCGCCAATGGCGGCTGCCGCATCGTCGAGGGATCGCGCTGGTGCATGGTCGATCTCCCCGGCGGCTCCGGCATTTCCGGCTGGGCGAATGGCCGATACCTCCGCGAATAGCGGCGGCTACCAGCCGAAGGTGACGGTGGCGCCGGTGCGGCCATGGCCGCGCTGGACGATGTCGGCGGCGCTGCCGCGGCCGAACTGGAAGATGCCGTAGGAATTGCCGTCGCCCGATTGGTCGAGGGTCGCGGAATGGCCGTCGCCGCGCTGGTCGATGATGCCGATCGTGCCGCTGCCGTCCTGCGCGATGCCGGCGCTGTTGCCATGGCCGCGCTGGTCGATGCGGGCGCCGCCGCCCTTGAGGCCCTTGTAGAGCCCATAGGCGCGGAGGCCGAAATCCATCAGCGCGGCATCCTCGGCCGTGCGCGGCGCGACGTTGAGCCCGAACATGCCGCCGGCAAAGGCCGGGGCCGCTGGTGCCGCGGCGAGCAGCAGCCCGGCGAGGGCGGCGCGCGCCGCGATGGTGATCAGTCGCTTCTGTTCCTGCAGCATGGTCTCTCTCCGTATCCTCTTGCGGGTGGATGGGGCGGCGCCCGGCCGATGGTCGATCCTCGCCCGGCCCGCTTGAACCGCGGCCGAAGGCGGTGTTCAGCCGGTATTCAGCCGCCGGAGACGGCCGTGCTGCAGCGGGCGCTGGCGGCGGGCGTGGTGACCTCGAGCGTGACGTCATAGGACGCGCCGCGCGCCGTGAGGCTGAGGCTGCCGAGCCGCGCCGAGCCTCCGGCATCAAGGCTGAAATCGCCGCCCTGGCGGATGGTCGATGTGCCGCCGCTGCCGCCGCCCGAGACGCGGAGGTCATAGCTGCCGCTCGCCGCCTTCGCCGACTGCACGCTCGGCACGAGGATGATCTCGCCGCCCGAGCGCGTCTGCGAAAGGCCGCAGGCGAGGCCGCCTCTCGCCATCGGACCGCTGCCGCCGGATCCTGCGAGGGCGGCGCCTGTTGCCAGCGCCGTCAGCGCGATCGCGGCGCCAAGGGCAACGCGTCGTGTCATGGGGATCATGGCTGTTCTCCTCTGGTGTGGGGCGTTCGTCGGGGCAGGGGCCGGCGATCGCCAGCGCCCTGCCACGGGCAGGCTCAGTCGCAGGCCTGCACGAAGGCTGCGACATTGCCGCTGCCGCCCTGGTTGACGTCGGCGGCGCAGCCATGGCCGACCTGGACGCCGGCGGCGATATTGCCATTGCCGTCCTGCGTCAGGATCGCGGTGTGATGGGAGCCGAACTGGCCGATGCCGGCGACATTGCCGCTGCCATATTGCGTGGTGGCGCCGGCGTTGCCGACACCCTCCTGGCCGATCGCCGAGAGGTTGCGGCCGCCATATTGCCGCGCCGTCGCGCCGTTGAAGCGGCCGTCCTGATAGACGCGGATGCGGTTCTGCCAGCCGTTCTGCGCCCCGCCGGAGGAATTCGCCCAGCCATACTGCTCGATGCGCAGATCATTGGCGGCGGCAGGCCCGGCCGCAAACCCGCCGACGAGCGTGGCGGAGAAGGCGGCGCCGAGAAGAGCGGCGCGGAGGATGGAAATGCGATTGCTTGCAGTGTGGAGATTGGCGGTGCGGAGTTTGGCAAAGCGGATCATGGAAACGTCTCCCTCGTTGCGGCTCTCGCCGCGCTGTCGATGGGGTCCGTTCTAGCGAGGCCGGGCAGAACCGAAGCTGAAGGGGGCGTTTATCGGGCGTTCAGGGGGGAGGGGCGAGGGGCGGCCTGCTCCCGATCATGGCGCGATCTGATTGTAGATTGGCGCGATCCGGTTTAGCAGTGACGCGCAATCCCCGTATCTCCATCCCATCGGCACTGGGCCGGCAAACATGGAGAATGGACATGGCACGCAAGCAGACCGCCCTCGTCACCGGAGCGTCGTCCGGGATGGGAAAGATCATCGCCAAGCAACTGCTTCAGGATGGCTATGATGTCATCGTCGCGGCACGACGGCTCGAGAACATGCAGGACCTGAAGGCGCTCGGCGCGCATCCGGTGGCGCTCGATGTCTCGGACGAGGCAAGCATCACCGCGGCCTATGCCCGGATCGAGGCTGAGTTCGGTGGTGTCGACGTGCTGGTGAACAATGCGGGCTTCGGCCTCTACGGGGCGGTCGAAGACGTGCCTCTGTCCGAAGTGCGCTATCAGTTCGAGGTCAACGTGTTCGGCATGGGCCGCCTGATCCAGCTCTTCACGCCCTATATGCGGCAGCAGAAGGCGGGCAAGATCGTCAACATCGCTTCGATGGGCGGCAAGATCTACACGCCGCTGGGGGCCTGGTATCATGCCACCAAGCACGCGGTCGAAGGTCTCTCCGACAGCCTGCGGCTGGAACTCAGCCCCTTCGGCATCGATGTGATCGTCATCCAGCCCGGGATCATCCTGACCGACTTCGGCTCGGTCCTCGATGGCCCCTTGCAGAAGTTTTCCGCCAAGGGCGCCTATGCCGATCTTGCGGCGAAGGTCGCACGCGGCACGGCGGATACCTATGCCAAGGGCAACGGTTCTTCGCCGCAGGTCGTGGCCAATGCCGTGTCAGAGGCGCTGAAGGCGCGTCATCCGAGGACCCGCTATGCGGTGGGCAGATATGCACGCATGCTGATGGGTATCCGCAAATGGTTGGGCGATCGCATGTATGACCGCGTCATCATGGCGACGGTGCGCTGATGGACGGCGCCACCCGTTACACCATCGACATGGGCTGGGGCCTGATGCTGGGGAACATTGGCATCAGGCCCTCCGATCTGCTGCGTCAGGCGCGATTGCCGCTGGATCTGTTCCAGCGCAAGAGCGCCCAGGTAACCAGCGTCGAGTATTTCCGCCTTTGGTCGGCGATCGAAACCGCTTCGGGTGATCCGCTCGTGCCGATCCGGCTGGTCGGCGAGATGACGGCCGAGACGTTCAGCCCGGCCCTCTTCGCCTGCCTGTGCAGCGAAACCCTGGACGCAGCCCTGATGCGGCTGTCGCATTTCAAGCCCCTGGTCGGGCCGATGCGGTTGCAGATCACCAAGGGGCCAACGGAAACGGTGGCCGAGATCGCCGGACTGCCCGCCGATGTGCAGCCCCCTGCCATCATGCTGGCTGGCGAACTCGCCTTCCTCACCCAACTCGCCCGGCTTGGGCTCAGGGACAAGATCGCGCCTGCTTGGGTCGAAGGCCCCGCGATCTTCCCCGATCCTGGCGCCTATGCCCAATGGTTCGGCTGCCGCCCGCGCCCGGGCGAGACCACCCGCATCGCTTTTCGCCGTCAGGATGCCGAGCGTCCCTTCCTGACCGCACATCCCGCGATGTGGGCGGCGTTTGAGCCCTCGCTGCGTCAGCGGCTGTCCGACGCCACGGCCGTCACCTCCACAACCGCGCGCGTCAGCGGCTGGCTGACCGAAACGATCGCGTCGGGCCGCACCGGCATCGATGACGCCGCGCGCGGCCTCAGCGTCAGCACCCGCACCTTGCAACGGCGGCTGACGGACGAGGGCACCAGCTTTCAGATCCTCCTGGCCGAAACGCGCCTCAAGTTGTCCCGACACTACCTGACCCAGACGCATCTCAGCATACCCGAGATCGCTTTTCTGCTCGGCTATTCCGAGCAGAACTCATTCTACAGGTCGTTCCGCGACTGGACCGGACTGACCCCAGAAGAGGCGCGACACGCTCCAACGACGACCCTCGCCTGAACAGAATGGGCAGGGTCCCGCAAAGATTTCGATGACAGCGTGGCGAGCCCTTTTCGGCTGTTCGCCAAGGAAGGGACTTCCTTCGCGGATCACCGTCGATCGACAATCTCGCGCAGCAACGGGCGCTCGCCCCCCCCATCCCACCGCCCCCCCGCGCCGGCCGCACCTGCCGATCGGCTGTCCTGGCCGCGTGCACTGCTCGGCTTCACCCCTTCCGCGCACCTCTGCCTTGTATCGGGGGATACGACATGAGAGCAGCGCTCATCGGCGCCCTGTGGGCGGGGATGCTGGCATCGGCTTCGGCCGAGACCTACAAGATGGCGACGCCGATCGCGCCGGGGATTGCGATGCCGGACGCGGTCGAGACGTCGATCGGCGCGCTCAAGCTTCGCGACGGGTCGCCGACGGCGGAGACGGTCGATATGATCTACGACAATCTCGATCGCTCGCGTGCGCTGCAGGCCTATCTGCTGGCCTTGCCGATCGTCAACCAGGCGGGCATGCGTGCTTTTTTATGCGCCATCGGGCCAACAACCAGACCGACGTGATCCGGGGACCGCGTAAGAGGAGCTTTGCATGCGGATCGCCGTGACCGGGACGCATGGCAGCGGCAAGACCACGCTGATCGGCGATGTTGCCGCCGCGCATCCGGCTTATGAGAGCGTCGCCGAGCCCTATTGGCTCTTCGCCGAGGACGGCACGCCCTTCGCGGAGGAGCCGACGATCGACGATCTCGAGCAGCAGCTCGTTCGCAGCTGCCGGCTGATGCTGGAGGAGGCGACCGGCGCGAATGTGATCTTCGATCGCAGCCCGCTCGATTTCCTCGGATATCTCGATGTCGTCGGCGCCAGCGAGGGCGTCGAATGGCTGCCGGACGGGCGGCTGCTCCGCCGCATCGGCCGGGCGCTCGCCTCGCTCGATCTCCTCGTCTTCGTGCCGCTGCGGCCGGTCGACGAGATCGCCGGGCCGATCGAGCTGCCGGCGCTGCGCGCTGCCGTCGACCGGCGGCTGAAGACCATGCTGCGCGACGACGATCTCGGCCTGCTCGGCAGCGGGCCGCGTATCGTCGAGGTGAGAGGCACGCGCGCCGAGCGGCTCGCGCGGGTGACGGCGGCGCTCGCCGGCGGCTGAGGGCGCGGCTCCGGCTTGCCGGGCCTATTTCTCGCGGATGGTCAGCCGGTCGACGGTGAGCGTGCCGATCGAGAGGCGATCGATGCGGGCCTCGAGAATGCGTAGCCGCCCGATGGCGAGCACGCCGACGGCGATCGCGCCGAGGGCGAAGGCGCCGATCGCGACCGCGCCGAGGGCGGCGCTGCCGATCGCGGCCGAACCGGTCGCGCTGGCGCCGGTCGCCCGGGCGCCGATCGCGACGGCGCCGCGCGGACGCCGCGGGATGGTCTCTGTCGTCGCTGCCATTTTCTCTGCTCCGCCGTCGATCGTCCGGACGGCGATCCTAGAGCGTTTCAGGGCGCGTTGGAATCTGGTCTGTCGTCCGCCGCAGGGCGCGCCTCAGGCGAGGCCCATGCGGCGGAGGACGGCCTGCTGCAACTGGCTGCCGGCGTCGGCGATGGTTTCGATGACGGCGAAATGGTGCAGGCCAGCGACTTCCTCGGTCTCGACCGCGTTGCCGGCTTCTCTCAGCGCCGCCGCGAAATCCGCCTGCTGGCGCTTGAACTCGTCGGACTCGGCGCCGCCGACGACGAGGGTGAGCGGCGGCATGCGCGGGCGGATCGCGTGGAGCGGCGAGTTGCGCTCCGCCATCGCCGCGTCGAGGCCGACGGTCTCGTTGAGATAAGAGAGGCGGATCGGCTCGAGATCATAGAGGCCGGAGACGGCGATGCCGCCGGCGACGATCTCGGAGGGGAGCTCCGGATCGAAGGCGGGCCAGTCCGTCGCCGCGGCGATGGCGGTGAGATGCCCGCCGGCCGAATGACCGGAGAGATAGAGGCGGGCGGGATCGCCGGGGATGAGGCCGCCGGCCTGCTTGAAGGTGAAGGCGACGGCGGCGCGGACCTCGCGCACGATCTCGTCCATGTCGTGGTCCGGCGTCAGCGCATAGTTGATGACGACGAGCGTCGCGCCTTGATCGACGACGCCCTCAGTGACGAAGCGGAAGTCGGCCTTGTCCTTCCAGATCCAGTAGCCGCCATGGATATAGACGAGGATCGCCGCATCGGGCCTGGCGGCCGGGAACACGTCGAGCCGCTCGGTCGGCGCCGGGCCATAGGCGATGTCGAGCATCACGGGGCGGCGGGCGGCGCTCGCGTCGCTGCGGGCGCGCCAGCGATCGAAGATCGCATAGCTGTCGTCGGCGACGAGCCGCTCATATTGCTTGTCGAGCCCGTCCTGGTCGTAGCCGCGATAGAGCGCGCTCATGCGGCGTCCCGTTCGATGCCGAAGGATTGATGCGCGGCGTGCCAGTCCATCAGGTGGTCGAAGGCGGCGTCGAGATCGCTGAGGCCGGTCGGGCCGAATTCCTCGGTGAAGCGCTGCCAGGAGAGGATGCCGCCGTCATGGTCGCCATAGAGATTGATCGGCGTCGCCCTGCCGGCGTCGCGGCCGGTCTCGCTGCCGATCTCGAAGCGGAAGGCCGGGAAGCGGTCGGCGAGGCGCTGGCACCAGTCGCCGATCGACCAAATGAAGGGCGTGCCGAGATTGTAGATGCGCTCCTTGTGCGCCGGCGCGGTCAGGAGCGTGATCAGCGAGGCGGCGGCGTCGCGCGAGAAATGCCAGTTGCTGCGGCCGGGGCGCGGCAGGAAGGCCGGCTGGCCGCGGAAGGCGAGGCTGTTCGCCTGGAACACCGGGTTCATCGTGTCGCGGATGCCGGTGCGATATTCCCACGGGCCGAACACGCCGGCGAGGCGCCCGGCGGCCCAGTCGAGCCCGGTGGCGTTGCCGATCTTGTCGAGGATCATCTCGCCGGTCCACTTGGAAAGCGCGTAGAGATTGCCGGGGTTCTTCGGCCAGTCCTCGTCGAGCATCGCATAATCGGGCGTATCGCCGCCGAAGACGGCGTTTGACGAGACGAAAACGAAGCGCTCGATGCCGCCATGGGCGGCCGAGGCGGCGGCGACGGCGGCAAGGCCGGCCATGTTGACGCTGGTGACGAGCGCGCTGTCGGTGCGCTCGCGCGCGATATTGGAGGTGATCGCCGCGCCATGCAGGACATGGGTGACATTCTGTTCGCAGAGGATGCGGCGGATGCCTTCCTGGTTGCGGATATCGGCGCAGATGCTGACGAGCTTGCCCGGCAGCTCGGCAAAGGCGAAGGCGGCGATGGGCGGCAGCGGCTGGTCGGCGAGCGCGACGACGCTCTCGCCGCGGCGCAGCAGGTCCTCGACGATGTTGAGGCCGACGAAACCGCTCGCCCCCGTAACCAGAATAGTCATGTCCCGACCTCCTCGCCTGCGGCGGCCCTCATCCGCGTCTTGCCGTCTTCCCCGAGCGCCTGCAAGGCAACGGCGCGCGCCGCCTCGATATGCGCCGTACTCAGCCGCGCCGCCGCTTCGCCGTCTCCGGATTTTAGCGCAGCGAGGATCGCCTTCAATTCACGAAGACTTGCCTGCGGCCGTCCGGACTGCGACATCGACAGTGACCGCAAGTAACTGACGCGGCCATGCAGCGAATGCAGGATCTGGCCGAGCACGACATTGTCGGCGGCCATGAAGATCGTCTCGTAGAAAGCGGTGTTGCTGATGCGCTGCGCCTCGCGATCCCCCGAGGCGGCGGCACCCTCGATCGCCGCCAAGGCGAAATCGAGGCGGCGGGCGAGATCGTCCGTCATCGCGGAGGCGCAGAGCGCGCAGGCGCGCGCCTCGAGCAGGATGCGGACATCATAGAGATCGGCGACCTCCTTGAGGCTCATCGCGGCGACGACGAAGCCGTGCCGGCGATTGCTCTCGATCAGTCGCTCGGCCTCGAGCTCGCGGATGACCTCGCGGGCGATGGTTCGGGAGACGCCGGCGCGCTCGCAGATCTGCCGCTCGGTGAGACGCGCGCCCGGCTTCAGCTCGCCGTCATAGATCGCGGCGCGGATCGAGGCCGAGACCTGCTGGCGGACGGAGAGCAATTCTAGCGCCGCCATCGTCATGTGAGGCCGTCCCGTCCCGTGATCTCCGATGCATCGAGCCCGCCGAGCCGGTGGTTGAGGCGGCCGCGATTGGCGAAGGCGGCGATGATCGCCACCTCGTCGGAGAGCGGCGCATCGGGGAGGTGCACGGTGATGCCGTCATAATGCGAGCGGACATAGAGCGCGTCCTTGTGGGCGAGCGGCACGTCGATGATGCTGCCGGGCGCCGCGCGCTTCGAGAAGGACGAGATCCAGGCCGCGCCGCCGCCGATGGCCGCGCGCAGCGCATCGCCGAACGGTTTCGTGATCAGCGCGATGCCGTGCTCCTGCTCGCCGGCCATACCGATGACGGCGCCCTTGCCATAGCTCTCGACACCAAAGGGCTGCATCGCGGCGGCGCCGAGCGCGCCCATCGCGCGGCCGAGCGCGGCGCTGGCGTCTATGAAGCCGTCGAGCGGGCCGATGGCGCCGCCGGCATAGGGATTGTGGAGGATCGCGACCACGGCGACCTTCACCAGCGGCGGATCGCCTTCGATGCCCTCACTGGCCCCTGTCGTCTCGGTCAAGACGACATGGCGGCGGATGCGGAGGCCGGGGATGGCGAGGACGCTCATCGCGACGCCGCCATGGCGGCGCGCCGCTCGGCCGTCGCCGCCGTATCCAGCATGAGCGCCTCGTCGATCACGACGCCATAGGCGCGGAGCGCATAGGCTCTCGTGCAGAAGCCGTCGAGCACGTCGTCGAGCACCTTCTGCGCCGGCCGCTCCAGCGGATCGCCGAAGCCGCCGCCGCAGGGCGAGTAGAAGGCCATGGTGTCGCCTGCCTTCATGACGACGCCGGAGATCTTGGCATGCTGCGCCACCGCCGTTCCCTGGGGGTCGGCATGGTTGAAGATGTCGACGCGGCCGGGTGCGCCGTCATGGCCGCCGAAGAGGCCCCAGGGCGCGTCGGTGTGGCGCTCGGCTTCGTGCGTCATCCAGCCACCCTCGAGCAGGCGCTGTTCCTTGACGACGCCGATGCCGCCGCGGAACTTCCCGGCGCCGCATTCGACATCGTCGCGGAGTTCATAGCGGTCGCAGATCATCGGCAGGTGCATGCCGAGATCCTCGATCGGGTTGTTGCGGGTGTTGGCCATGAGATTGTCGATCGAATCCGGTCCATCGGAGCGCGGACGGCCGCCATAGGCGCCCTCGTTGACCTCGATGAAGACCCAGTAGTCGCCGCTATCGCGGAGGCCCGAATAGGCGACGAAGGAGAGCGAGGCGGAGGAGCCGGCAATCGCCGCCTCCGGCAGGACGGGCGACAGCGCGCGGATGATGCAGTCGATCATGCGGTTGCACTGGGAAAAGCGCGCCGAGGCGGCGGTCGGGAAGATCGGGTTGAAGATCGTGCCCTTCGGCGCCGTCACCTTGATCGGCCGGAACGAGCCCTCATTGGCCGGCACCGGCACTGCGGAGGTCGCGGCATCGAGCAGCAGGCTGCGGAAGGCGACATAGCAGGCGACCTTGGTCGAGCCCTCGAACGGCACGTTGAAGGCGGTGGGCACCTGCGGCGAGGAGCCGGTCAGGTCGACCTCGGCCTCGTCGCCGCGGATGCGGACGCAGACCTTGACGGCCAAGCGGACATTGCGGTTGCGGCCGTCATCGTCGAGCCAGCTCTCGGCATAGTAGTCGCCGTCCGGGATCTCGGCGATCTTCTTGCGCAGCATGCGCTCGGTATAGTTCATCAGCTCGGCCGAGGCCTCCTCGACCGTCTCGGCGCCGTAGGTCGCGTAGAGCTCGCGGAATCGCCTGGCGCCGAGCTCCGCCGAGGCGATCTGCGCGCCGAGATCGTCCTGCAGCTCCTTGCCGACGCGGCTGTTGTTGCGGAGATAGTCCCAGACGGTGTCGTTGCGGACGCCGGCCTCAAAGAGCTTGACCGCCTTCAGCAGCATGCCCTCGCCGAAGATGTCCTGGATGTCGACGATGAGGCCGGGCGTCGCCGAGCCGATATCGACATGATGGGCGGTGTTGGCGGCGAAGCCGACATGGCGGCCCTCGAAGAACACCGGCACGACGACGGCGATGTCGGGCGAGTGGCTGGCGCCGAAATAGGGATGGTTGTGGATGACGACGTCGCCCTCGCGCCAGGGCGTCGTCATCGAGGCGTCGATACCGCGCAGATACCCGGGGATCGAGCCGATATGCAGCGGCGTGTTGTCGCTTTCGCAGAGCGTCGCGAAGTCGCGGTTGAACAGGCCGGCGCCGAGATCCTCGCTCTCGCGGATGATCGAGGAGAACGACATCCGGTAGAGGACGTAGGCCATCTCCTTGGCGATGGTATGCAGCGCGCCGCCGATGACCTGCAGCGTGACGGGATCGATGCTCATGCTGTGGCTCCGGTCGGCCGATGGTGGTGAGGCGCGCCTCGTTCTGAGCCCTCCCCTTGAGGGAGGGCCAAGACCGCGGAGCGGTCTTGGGGAGGGGTTGCTTGCCTCGGCGAGAGCGAGCGCTTCAAGGACGTGCAGCACGCTTCGGCTCTGCCGAAGCTGACCCCTCCCCGAAAACGCCGGGGCGTTTTCGACCCTCCCGCAAGGGGAGGGTTCAAGGAAGGGGGGCGTGATGAGGAGGGGGAGGGGGAGGGCATCCTCACGCCTCACGCGCGATGTGGATATTGCCGGACCGGTGGACGCTTGCGGTGAAGCCGGGGGGAACCAGCGTCGTCGAATTGTGCTGCAGGATGATCGCGGGGCCGGGCACGACATGGCCGGCGAAGAGCTTGTCGCGGTCATAGCGCGGGGTTGCCACCGTCTTGCCGTCGTCAAAGGTGGTCGGGCGGACATAGAGGAGGGCCGGCGAGAGATCAGCCGAGGAGGCCTCGGGCAGTTCCGGCCAGGTGAGCGGCGGCACCTCGGCGAAGCCGATGACGCGCAGCGTCACGATCTCGACCACGGCATCCGCGAAGCGATAGCCATAGTCGCGCTCATGCACGGCGTGGAAGGCATCGGCGATGGACGCGGCGCTTTCCGCCGTGATCGGTCCGTCGGGCAGTGGCGTGCGCAGTTCGAAGCCCTGGCCCTGGTAGCGGCATTCGGCGACGCGCTCGAACTGATGCGCGGCGGGCGCGATGCCGTCGGCGGCGAGGCGCTCGGTCGCGAGCGCGGCGAGGTCGGCGAGCGTTGCGTTGGCGGCGGCGAGGTTGCCGGCGGCCGGGCCGGTGATCAGCGTCGGCGTCGAGCGGGTGAACTCATAGGCAAGCCGCGTCGCGAGCAGGCCCATGGCGGCGGTGATGCCGGGGGCGGGCGGCACGACGACGTCCTTGGCCGAGACGGCCTCGGCGAGCGCGACGCCATGCAGCGGGCCGGCGCCGCCGAAGGGCATCAGCGAGAAGCGGCGCGGATCGAAGCCGCGCGCCACGGAATTCGAGCGGATGGCGAGCGCCATATTGGCATTGACGATGGTGACGATGCCGAGCGCCGCCTCGATCAGGCTCATGCCGAAGGGTTCGGCGATCTTCTCCTGCACCGCCTTTTCGGCGAGCGCCGGGTCGATCGCCATGTCGCCGCCGAGGAAGCGTTCGGGGTCGAGCCGGCCGAGCACGACATGCGCGTCGGTGACGGTCGGCTCGGTGCCGCCCTTGCCATAGCAGGCCGGTCCCGGCGCGGCGCCGGCCGAGCGCGGGCCGACGCGGAAGGCGCCGCCCTCGTCGCGGAAGGCGATCGAGCCGCCGCCGGCGCCGATCGTATCGAGATCGAGCATCGGCGCCAGCACAGGATGCTGGCCGACGACCGTGTCGCGCGGGTTCATGATGCGGATCTCACCATCGGCGATGACGCCGATATCGGCCGAGGTGCCGCCGATATCGATGGTGATGACGTCGCTGGCGCCCGACATCGCGCCGGCCCAGCGGCCGCCGATAACGCCGCCGGCCGGGCCCGACATCAGGATGGTGACCGGGCGCTCGGAGCAGGTCGCGACCGTGCCGATGCCGCCATTCGACTGCATGATGCGCAGTTCCGCATCGACGCCTTCGCTGGCGAGCCGGCTTTCGAGATTGTTGAGATAGCGCGCCGTCTTCGGGCCGACATAGGCGTTCATCGCCGTGGTCGAGAAGCGCTCGAACTCGCGGATGACATTGGCGACCTCGGACGAGGCCGAGATGAACACATCCGGCATTTCCTCGCGCAGGATTTCGAGCGCCGCCCGCTCATGCGCATCGTTGAGGAAGGAGAACAGGAAGCAGACGATCACCGCCTCGACGCCGCGCGCCTTCAGCTCGCGCGCCGCCGCCCGCACCTCGTCGAGGTCGATCGGCGTCTCGATGCGCCCATCCGGCGGCATGATCCGCTCGGTGATGGGCATGCGGTTGCGGCGCTTGACGAGGGGATGCGACTGCCAGGGCACGTCGAAATGCAGTGAGAAATTATGCGGCCGCTTGTGGCGGGCGATGTGCAGGAGGTCGCGGAAGCCGCGCGTCGTCAGCATGCCGACCTCGGCGCCGTTCTGCTCGATGGTGATGTTGGTGGCGACCGTGGTGCCATGCACGACGCGGCGCACCGCCTTCGGATCGAGCCCGGCGATGCGGCAGATGCCGAGGATGCCGTCGACGACGCCGATCGACTGGTCCGCCGGCGTCGAGGGAACCTTGTGCACGAAGACGCGGCGGCCGCCGGGGCCGTCATCGTCGCGCTCGAGCACGAGGTCGGTAAAGGTGCCGCCGACATCGACGCCGATCGAGGCCATCAGAATAATCCTGGAAGGGTTGAAGACCGGAGGAGGAGTTCTTTCTTCCCCTCTCCCTGAGGGAGAGGGCTTTCGGCCTTGGCGTCGCAGGGAGCGCAGCGACCGAGGCGCCTAGGCCGGAAGGGTGAGGGTTTACGGCGCTCTAGGGGTGCGCTTCGTTCTGCCCCATCCGGATGGTCCGTAAACCCTCTCCCGGACCTGCGGTCCGACCTCTCCCTCAGGGAGAGGTGAAGGAAGCGAGGCTGACGCGAGCGCTCAGACATCGCGCTTCGGCAGATGCGAGAGATAGGCGAGCACGCCTTCGAGCGGCTCGACGTCGCCGAATTTCGCGTCGATGTCGAAGAGGTTCCATTCGACGGCGCCGGCAATGCGGTCGCCGACCGCCTCCCGCACGACGATCGGCCGGAAGCCGGCCCAGAGCGCATCCTCGGCGGTGAGGCGGACGCAGGAGGAGAGCGTGACGCCGGTGAGGATGACAGTGTCGATGCCGAGGCTGGTCAGATGGCCGGCGAGATCAGTGCCCTGGAAGGCGCTGGCCCGCTTCTTGACGATCAGCAGCTCGTCGTCGCGGCGCTCGAGCCGGTCGTCGATCTCGCAGAGCGGGCTGCCGGCCTTCAGATGTTCGAGCGGGATCTTCTTGCCCCAGAGGCCGGTATCGGCAAACGGCCCCTCGACGATGTCATAGGCGCAGGTCGTGTAGACGATCGGAATGCTGAGGCTGCGGCCGGCGGCGATCAGCCTTTGCGTCGCCGGGATGATGACATCCATGCCGTCGCAGGCGAACGGGCTGCCCGCTGTCGTCCAGGCCTTGGCGAGGTCGACATTGATGATCGCCGGCCGCGCGCCATAGCCGAGGCGGCGCATGAAGCCGCGCCCCTTGTAGAAGGCGGCATAGTCGCGGAAGGCCGTCTGCAACGCCTGTTCAAAATCCTGCTGCATCGCATTTCCTCATGCTCATTTCGTCATCGTTGTCGTATTGTATGACAAAGTCAACGGGCGTTTGCGGGACGCTGGCGCGGCGCCCTGGCACTGGACAGGCGCGCCGGCTTCGCTACGGTCGGTGAGGCAATCAAGGGGTATCGAGCGGCATGATGGACGCGGCCACGCTGACGCGGATGATCAAGGCGGGGCAGGGCGCGGAGCCGGCCGACCTCGTCATCCGCGATGTCCGCCTGCTCGATGTCGTCACCGGCGCGATCACCGAGACCGACATCGCCATCGTCGCCGACCGCATCGTCGGCACGCATGGCCGCTATGAGGGCCGCGCCACGATCGAGGGGCGCGGGCGCTTCTGCGTGCCGGGCTTCATCGACACGCATCTCCACATCGAATCCTCGCTGGTGACGCCGTTCGAGTTCGATCGCTGCGTGCTGCCGCATGGCGTGACCACCGCGATCTGCGATCCGCACGAGATCGCCAATGTGCTCGGCGCCACCGGCATCCGCTATTTCCTCGACTGCGCCGAGCGGACGGCGATGGACCTTCGCGTCAATCTCTCGTCCTGCGTCCCCGCCACCGCCTTCGAGACCGCGGGCGCGGCGCTGGAGATCGACGATCTCCTGCCCTTCACGGGTCACCCGAAGGTCATCGGCCTCGCCGAGTTCATGAATTTCCCCGGCGTTCTCGCCGCCGATCCCGCCGTCATCGCCAAGCTGCTCGCCTTCCAGGGCCAGCATATCGATGGCCATGCGCCGCTCCTGCGCGGCTTTCCCCTCAACGGCTATCTCGCCGCCGGCATCCGCACCGACCATGAGGCCACCACGGCCGAGGAGGCGCGTGAAAAACTCGCCAAGGGCATGGCGGTGCTGATCCGCGAGGGCTCGGTCTCGAAGGACCTCGCCGCGCTCGCCGAGGTGCTCGACGAGAACTCCTCCGCCTTCATGGCGCTCTGCACCGACGACCGCAATCCGCTCGACATCGCCGAGGAGGGCCATCTCGACGGCCTGATCCGCATGCTGATCGCCAGGGGGCGGCCGCTGCATCATGTCTATCGCGCCGCGAGCTGGTCGGCGGCGCGCATCTTCGGCCTCAAGGATCGTGGCCTCGTCGCGCCCGGCTGGCGCGCCGATCTGGTGCTCGTCGACGACCTCGAAGCCTGCGACGTCTCGGATGTCGTCAGCGGCGGGCGGCTGGTCGACGAGGCGCTGTTCGAGGCGCGCGGCGCGGTGCCGCCGGTCGGCTTCGGCTCGGTCAAGGCGCGCGAGGTGACGGCGGCGAGCTTCGCCATCTCCGGCCGGCGCGGCAACCAGGAGACGTCAGTGATCGGCGTCACCGCGGGGCTCATCATCACCAGCCACGAGAAGGCGGTGCTGCCGGTTGTGGACGGAAACAGCATGCCGGATCTCGCAAACGACATCGTCAAGGTCGCCGTGGTCGAGCGGCACGGCAAGAACGGCAATATCGGCCGCGGCTTCGTCACCGGCTTCGGGCTGAAGCGCGGCGCCATCGCCTCCTCGGTCGGGCATGACAGCCACAACATCACCGTCATCGGCGCTGACGACGCCGACATGGCGGTCGCCGTCAACCGGCTGCGCAAGACCGGCGGCGGCTTCGTCGTCGCCTCGGACGGAAGCGTCGTCGATGAGCTCGCGCTGCCGATCGCCGGGCTGATGTCGGACATGCCGTTCGACGACGTCCGCAAGGCGCTGCACCATCTCCGCGAGGCCGCCTATGATCTCGGCTGCACGCTGCCCGAGCCGTTCCTGCAGATCGCCTTCCTGCCGCTGCCGGTCATCCCGCATCTGAAGATCACCGACCGCGGCATGTTCGACGTCGATGCGTTCAGGCTGATCGAGGAATGAGGGCCTTTCTGGTGCAGGGAAAGGCCCCCCTCTCCATCTCTCCCCCACTAGGGGGGAGAGGGCCTGCCACGGCCTTCATCGAGGTTTTGCACGATGCCCGCCGCCCCCTCTCCCGCGCAGCGGGGGAGGGTCGGGGAGGGGGTTGTCGGCCGCGCCCTCTGGCGAAAGCAAAGGCCCCCTCTCCAGCTCTCCCCCGCAAGGGGGGAGAGGGCCGGGCTCGGCCTTCATCGATGACTTGCACATCGCCCGCCGCTCCCTCCCCCCTTGCGGGGGAGGGCGGGGTGGGGGTCTTCCTCGCTTTCTCGACTGACGCTTCTCGCCGCCTGCCGGATATGACCTGATGACCCGCATCCACTGCCTTTCGACCGTCGATCTCGACCGCGTGTTCGAGGTCGACCATCTGCCGGATCATGACGAGAAGCTGTTCGCGTCGGCGTTCCATGAGGGGGCCGGCGGGCAGGGCGTTTTCGTGGCGCGGGCGCTGGCCGCGCTCGGCGCGCCGGTCACCTATCACGGCTCGGTCGGCGATGATCTCGCCGGCGCCGGGCTGATCGCCGAGCTGCAGGCCGTGCCGGGGCTCGCCGTCGAGATCGCCCGCCTCAAGGGAATCAAGACCGCCAATTGCGCCATCCTCGTCGACAAGACCGGCGAGAAGGCGATCGTGCTGGCGCCGATCGCGCGCGAACTGGTCGAGAGCCTCGGCGAGGCGCTGGAGGCGGCGGCCGGCGACATCGTCACGGCGAATTTCTTCGATCCCGCGCAGATCCAGCGCGTGTTCACCCGCGTGCGGGCCGCCGGCGCCACCACGATCCTCGACATGGAGATCACCGGCATCGGCATCTTCGGCTGGGAGGCGGCCTTCGCCAGCATGGCGGCGGCCGACATCGTCTGCACCAACCAGCCGACATTGGATGCCTGGTCGCGCCGCGAACAGCTTTCCGGCGGCCGGCTCGATCGCGCCGGGCGTTTCGCCGCGGCCATCGCGGTCTCCGGCCAGCGCGTCTGCGTGACGCTCGGCGCCGAGGGCGTGCTGGTGGCGGACGGCGCGCGGCTCGAACATGTGCCGGCCGTGCCGGTGAAGCCGCAGAACACGACCGGGGCCGGCGACACGTTCCTGGCCGGCCTTGCCTTCGGCCTCCATCGCGGCGACGACCTCTTCGCCGCCGCCCACTTCGCGACGCGCGTCGCGGCGGATTTTCTCAGCCATGGCAAGGTCGGTCGCGACCGCCTCGGCCTCTGACCCAACGCTTTCCAAGGAGCATCCACGCGTGACCGCCTCGCTGAACCTCGCCGAACGGATCGAACTCGTCCTGGCCGCCGCCTGTCTCGGCGATGCGCTCGGCGCGCCGCCGGAGGCGATGCACCCGGCGGAAATCCGCCGCGTCTTCGGCGGCCGCATCACCGGTTTCGTGCCGGCGCCGCCGCTGGCGCCGTTCTCGAACGGCGCGGCGCCGGGCTCGCTCACCGACGATGCCACGCAGCTGCTGGCCATGGCCAAGGTGATCATCGAGGCCGGCGGCAACCCGACGATCGAGGATGCGGCGCGGGCGCTGATCGCCTGGGCGGATGATCCGCGCGGCTTCGGCAAGTTCGCCGGCCCCTCGACGCAGGCGGCGATCGACCGCATGCGGGCTGGCGAGGACCCGCGCGTCGTCGCCACGCCGGCGCGCTACTCGATCGCCATGGGCACCACCAATGGCGCCGCCATGCGGGCGCCGGTCGCCGGC
The DNA here is from genome assembly GCA_965279105.1 of Kaistia sp. Classification (GTDB taxonomy): domain Bacteria; phylum Pseudomonadota; class Alphaproteobacteria; order Rhizobiales; family Kaistiaceae; genus Kaistia. The sequence continues at coordinate 4,924,631 of OZ257135.1, read as the reverse complement.
TGCATTCGCCCCGGCGACATCGCCGGGGCGGTCGACGTGGCGGCGACGTTGTCGGCGCCAACCCACAACACGCAGATCGCCTATGCCGGCGCCGGCGCGGTGGCGGCGGCCGTGGCCATCGGGCTCGCGGGCGGCGTGACGAAGGACGGGACGCGGCTGTCGCTGGCCGAGGCGGCCTTCTTCGGCGCCGAAGCCGGCGAGGCGCTGGCCGCGACGCGCGGGCGCCTGGCGGCGGGGCCGAGCGTCATCAAGCGGATGGAACTCGCGGTCGCGATCGGCGAGCGCTACCGGGGCGATGCGGAAGCGTGCATGAGCGAGCTCGGTGCCGTCATCGGCGCCGGCCTGCCGATGGCGGAGGCGGTGCCGGCGGCGGTCGGTCTCGCGGTCGCGGTCGGGGCCGATCCGTTCGCGGCCATCGTCGCGGCGGCCAATGAAGGCGCCGACAGCGACACCGTCGCGCTGATCGCCGGCGCCATGGTCGCTGCCTGGTCGGACAGCCTCAAGGCGCCGGGCGACATGATGGCGACGCTCGAACTCGTCAACGGCATCGATCTCGGCGCCATCGCGCTCGATCTCGCCGGCGTGGTCCCGGCCTGAGCGGACCCGGACCCAAGCTCTCTTCCTGTCATTGCCGGGCCTGACCCGGCAATCCAGCCTTCACCTGCACCGGCCATAGGCTGGATCGCCGGGTCGAGCCCGGCGATCCAGCCGTTGAGGGCGCGAACAACCTGTCGAGGGCTGTGACGCCTGTCAGCCCCGGCCGCGGCCGGGGCCGATCGCGTGCCTCAGGTCTCGGCGGAGGCGCCGCTCTCTTCTTCCTCGAGCGTCACGGCGACATCGGCATTGGCCGACAGGCGGACCGTGCCGTTCTCGACCTCGGCGACGAGGCCGAGCGGGATATAGTGGTGATGGCCGCGGTGATGGCCCTCGCCGGCATCGTGCTTGACGAGCTTGATGCGGTCGCCCTCGATCTTGTCGACCGTGCCGACATGGACGCCGTCGGCCCCGATGATCTCGGCATGTTCCTTGATATCAGACGTGATGGACATCGCTGCGTGCTCCTCGTTGAGCAAAGGCAACGCCGCTCGGGCCGGAAGGATGCGTCGCCCGCAAAAGATGCCCGTAGCCTCAGCGCGCGATCACTCGTGGTAGAGCACCGAGCGGCCGCCATCGATGACGATGCAGGCGGCGTTGATGAACGGCGCCTCGTCGGAGGCGAGGAAGAGCGCGGTCATCGCGACCTCCTCCGGCCGGCCGATGCGCTTCGGCGGATGCATGTCGAAGACGCGCTTCCGCTCGGCCGCCGGATCCGGGAAGGTGTTCCAGTAGTCGGTGGCGAGATCGGTCTCGATATAGCCGGGCGCGATCGCGTTCACGCGGATGCCCTCGGGGGCATATTCGATGCCGAGCGCCCGCGTCAGGCCCAAGAGGCCGTGCTTCGCCACCGGATAGGGGAAGCAGCCGGGGATGATCGAGAAGGAATGCGAGGAGGCGATGTTGACGATGGCGCCGGCACCCTCGGCGCGCATCGCCGGCAGCACCGCCTTGGTCATGCGCCAGACGCCGTCGAGATCGACGTCGAAGCAGCGCCGCCACTCGGCCTCGGTGGTCTCGTGCGGCGCGTGGAAGACGTTGATGCCGGCATTGTTGACGAGGATGTCGATGCGCCCGAAGCGGGCAAGCGTCGCCTCGGCGGCTGCCGAGACGGCGCCATCGGAGGTGACGTCGGTCTCGATGAACAGCGCCTCGGCGCCGGTGTCGGCGATGGCGTCGGCCGTCGCCTTGCCCGTCGCCGGATCGCGCTCGGCGATCACGACGGCTGCTCCCTCCCGGGCAAACACATGCGCGATGGAAGCGCCGATGCCGCGCCCGGCGCCGGTGATGATCGCGACCTTGTTGTCGAGACGTGCTGCCATGGTCCTCACCAATCCACGATCGTGCCGTCGGGCATCATCGCCTCCCGGGTCGGGAAGGGCTCCTGCTTGAAGGGATGCTTCGCGGCGACGGCGAGATCGACCTCGACGCCGAGGCCGGGCGCCTCCGGCACCTGCCAGGCGCCGTCGACACGCCGGATCGGCCCCTGCACAACCTCGAAATACCAGGGCACGGCGCCGGTCATCTCCTCCTGGATGATGACATTGGGCGTCGCCACGTCGAAATGCAGCGCCGCCACGCCGGCAATCGGCCCGAGCGGATTGTGCGGGGCGAGGCCGATGCCGGCGACCTCGCAGAGCGCCGCGATCCGCCGCGCCTCGCTGAAGCCGCCGCAATGGCAGAGATCGGGCTGCGCCACCGTCATGGTGCGCGCCTCGACATAGGGCGCGAACTCGGCGGCGCTGGTCAGCCGCTCGCCATGCGCGATCGGCACCTTGGAGGCGAGGGCGATCGCCTTCATCGAGGCGACGTCGCCGGGCGGGATCGGCTCCTCGGCGAACATCACGCCGAAGGGCTCCAGCGCCTGGAGGTAAGCGAGCGCGGCGCCGGCCGAGGCGCAGCGGCCGTGGAAATCGACCATCAGCTCGATCTCCGGCCCGACCGCCTCGCGCAGCGCCGCCATGCTGCGGGTGAAGTCGTCGATCGCCTTCGGCGTCGCCGTGTAATGCGTATAGGGCACGTTGACGACCTTCATCGCCCGGTAGCCCTGCTCCTTGACGGCAAGGCCGCGCTCGACCAGCGAAGAGGCGTCCATCGAGTGATAGACCGCATCCATCTGGCCGAGGCCGAGATGGGTGTAGACCGGCACCCGGTCGCGCACCTTGCCGCCGAAGAGGCGCCAGACAGGCACGCCGAGCGACTTGCCGAGGATATCCCACAGCGCCATCTCGATGCCCGAGAGCGCGGTCATGCCGATGACGCCGAGCGGCTGCCAGAAGCCGTGCTTCTTCATCGCGCGCATGGCCTGCTCGATGTCGCGCGGGTCGCGGCCGAGGAGGATCGGCTCGAGATCGGCGATGGCGCCGGTGACGGCGCGCGTCTTCCATTCGAGCGTCGCCTCGCCCCAGCCATAGAGGCCGTCCTCATCGGTGAGGACGCGCACGACCACCCAGTTGCGCATCTCGGCATTGACGACATGCGTCTCGATCGCAGTGATCTTCATGATCTCAGCCCCGCCGTCCGAGTGCGCGCGAGCGGAGATTGTCGAGCAGGACGGCGATGAGAAGTATGACGCCGCGCACGACATATTGATAGAAGGCCTGGATGTTCATGAGGTTCATGACGTTCTCGGCGATGCCCATGATGAGGACGCCGACGATGACGCCGAGCATCGCCGCGCGGCCGCCGGCGAGCGAGACGCCGCCGAGCACGCAGGCCGAGATGACCGAGAGCTCGAGGCCCGTCGCCGCATTGGGCTGGCCGGAGGTGATGCGCGAGGCGAGCAGGATGCCGGCGATGGCGCAGACGAGGCCCTGCAGCGTGAAGATCCAGATGCGCATCCAGTCGACATCGACGCCGGCGAGGCGCGAGGCCTCGGGATTGCCGCCGATGGCGAGCGTGTTGCGGCCGAAGACGGTCCGGTTGAGCAGGAAGCCGAAGGCGATGAACAAAGCGAGCATGATCCAGATCGGCGTCGGCACGCCGAGGCCCTTCGACAGCGCGATCTGGTAGAAGGCGGGATCCTTGATGCCGACGGCGCGGCCGTCGGAGGCGATCAGCGCCAGGCCGCGCACGATCTGCATGGTCGCGAGCGTCGTGATCAGCGCGTTGATGCGGAGCTTCGCGATGACGATGCCATTGACGAAGCCGACAAAGGCGCCGCAGGCGAGTGCGATCAGGAGGCCGAGCGGGATCGAGCCGGTCATGTTCGAGGCCATCACCGCCACCATGCCGGTGAAGGCGACGATCGAGCCGACCGAAAGGTCGAAATCGCGCGAGGCGAGGCAGAACATCATCGTGCAGGCGACGATGCCGATCGTCACCACCGACTGCAGCAGGCCGAGCATGTTGCGCTCGGTGAGGAAACTCGGGACGGTCAGCGACACCACCGCGAAGGCGACGGCGAAGATGACGACGAGGCCCTGCTCGCCGAGCAGGATCCGCTTCAAGGTGGCGGGCATCAGGAGACCTTCCGGGAGCGTTCGGCGGCGCCCGCATCGGGCAGGGCGGCGGCCAGGATCAGGCGTTCGTCGAAGGCATCGCGGGTGAAGTTCGCCGCGATGCGGCCGCCGCACATGACATTGATGCGGTCGGAGATGCCCATGACCTCGGGCAGTTCGCTCGACACCACGACGATGGCGATGCCGCGGGCCGCGAGTTCGTAGAGCAGTTCGTAGATCTCGGCCTTGGCGCCGACATCGATGCCGCGCGTCGGCTCGTCGACGATGAGCACGCGGACATCGCTCTCGGCCAGCCAGCGGGCGAGGATCACCTTCTGCTGGTTGCCGCCGGAGAGGTTGACGATGTCCTGGCTGCGCGAGGGCGTGCGGATGCGGAGGCTCTTGATGAAGCCGTCGGCCATCGCGGCTTCCTTGCCGAGATCGAGCACGCCGAAGGGCGAGAAGTGGCGGCGGGCGGAGACGGCGATGTTGTCGGCGACCGAGCGGCCCTGGATGATGCCGTCGAACTTGCGGTCCTCCGGGCAGAGCACCAGTCCAGCACGGATCGAGCGGCGCGGATCGCCGGCGGCAAGCGCCGTGCCGTCGATCGTGACGGTGCCGGATTGGCGCGGATCGGCGCCATAGACGAGGCGCATCAATTCGCTGCGGCCGGCGCCGACGAGGCCGAAGAAGCCGAGGATCTCGCCGCCTCTCGCCTCGAACGACACGGGCGCGGGGAGGCGTGTTCCGGAGAGGCCCTCGACCTTGAGGCGGACCGGGCCGGCGGGGCGGCCGCGCCAGCCCCAGATGTCGCTGATCGTGCGGCCGACCATCTCGGAGACGATCTCTGCGCGCGTGACGCCGTCCATGCTCGCATGATGGGCGGCGAGGCGGCCGTCGCGCAGCACCGTGCAGCCGTCGCAGAGCTCGAAGATCTCGTCGAGCCGGTGCGAGATGTACAGGATGATCTTGCCCTCGTCGCGCAGGCGGCGGATGAGGCGGAAGAGGATGGCGCTCTCGCGCGAGGAGAGCGAGGAGGTCGGCTCGTCGAGGGCGATGACGCGGGCATCGAGCATCACCGCCTTGGCGATCTCGACCATCTGCCGCTCGCCGATCGAGAGGTCGGAAACCTTGGTGCGCGGATCGACGTCGATGCCGATCTGCTTGAGCTTGCCGCCGACCTCCTCGTCGAGCGCGCGGAAATCGATCACGCCGGCGCGGGCCGGGAAGCGGCCGAGGCGGAGATTTTCCGCGACCGAGAGGCCGGGCACGAGCTGCAATTCCTGGTGGACGACGATGACGCGGGCGGCGAAGGCGTCGCGCGTCGAGGAAAAGTCGCAGGCGATGCCGTCGATGCGGATCTCGCCCTCGTCGGGGCGGGTGTCGCCGGAGAGGATGCGGATCAGCGTCGACTTGCCGGCGCCGTTCTCGCCCATGAGGCCGTGCACGGTGCCGCGGGCGACGCCGAAGCTGACATCGGTCAGCGCGCGTACGCCCGGATAGCTCTTGGAGATGGTCTGGAACGCGAGAAAATCGCTCATCGTCGGGCCCGCCGCGTGAGGGTGCCCGGCGACGGAGGCCGCCGGGCGCATTCGCTGGAGGAGGGCGGCTACTCGATGCCGAGATCCTTGCGGACGGCTTCATAGTCGCCGCGGGTGGCGAGCTGGCCGGCGGTGAGCGTCAGGGCCGGCGGCGCCTTGCCGTTGGCGACCCACTCATACATGTCGAGCGCCGTCTCATAGCCGTGCCGCTTCGGCGAGATGATCACCGTGCCGACAAAGCCGGTCGCTTCCGGCTTCTTGAACTCGTTGATCGCGGACTCGGCCCCGCCGATGCCGACGCCGATGACGTTGGCAGCGGGGATGCCGACGCTCTCGGTGGCGCGGACGGCGCCGAGCACCGCCTCGTCGTTGAGGCCGAAGGCGATCCAGTTCTTGATGTCGGCATGCTTGTTGAGCACGACGGTCGCGGCGTTCAGCGCCGCCTCGGTGTCGGTCTTGGTCTGCGGGGCGTCGAAGATGTTCCCGGCCGGGAAGCCGGCGGCCTTCAGCGCGGTGATCGCGCCCTCGACGCGGTCGACGGCGGTCGGCAGCTGGTCATAGGAGACGCGGATGGCGCCGGTGGTCTTCGGGTCCCAGCCGCGCGCCTTCATCTCGGCGGCGATGGCGATGCCGACGGCCTCGCCGATCTTGGTGGCCGAGATGCCCATATGCGGCACGGTCTCGATCGGCTTGCCGTCGGCATCGACGAGGCGGTCATCGACCGTCATCAGCTTGAGGCCGTTCGCCTCGGCCTTGGCGACGATGCCCGGTCCGAGCTTGACGTCGGGCGTGCAGATGATGAAGCCCTGCGCGCCCTGGGCGCCGAGATTGTCGATCGCCGACTGGACCTTCTCGCCGTCTTCGGCGCCGATCTTGACCAGCGTGAAGCCCTTCTCCCTGGCCGCGACCTCGGCGAACTTCCACTCGTCCTGGAACCAGGGCTCCTCGGGCTGCTTCACGATGAAGCCGATCTTGACGTCGGCCGCGTAGGCGGACGACAGCGCGATCATCATGGCCGCTCCGGCCATGATGGCACTTTTCCAAAGGCGCATTGCCTCACTCCCTCGAGATGGATTTCCTCCGCCGCAGCGTCAGCGGCGGGTGCAATTCCTATCCAAATCATCATACCAGTCAATATGTCTTGTATGATTATTATGCGGAGGGACGACCGCTCGCCAAGCGCGGCCGGATCGGCGATGCTCAGCGATCGGTTGGGGGAAGGCGCTGCGATGACGGAGGCCGTGTTCGGCGAGGACGGGGATGAGGGGGCGCCGCCTGCGCGCCGCCTGCGGCCGCGCGTCGCCAAGGAGGTGGTGGCGGCGCTGGCGCGGGCGATCGCCTCCGGTCGCTTCGCCGAGCGCACGACGCTGCCGAGCGAGGCGGCGCTCTGCGGCGAGTTCGGCGTCAGCCGCACGGTGATCCGCGAGGCGCTGAAGACGCTCGAATCAAAGGGTCTGCTGCGTGGCAAGCCGCGCGTCGGGACGCTGGTGCGCCCCAAGTCCGACTGGAACCTGCTCGATGCCGAGCTGCTCGACTGGATGGGCGCCGATTTCCTCGACGACGCGCTGCTGGAGGCGATCCTCGAGGCGCGCGAGACCGTCGAGCCTGTCGCGGCCGAACTCGCGGCGACCCGCGCAACGCCGCAGGAGATCGCCGATTTGCACCATGCCGTCACCCGCATGCGGACGGCCGGCGATCATCTCGCCTTCACCGAGGCCGATGTCGTCTTTCACACCGTGCTGCTCAGGGCGAGCCACAACCCGGTCTTCGCCCAGTTCTCCGCCATCATCGAGGCGGGGCTGAAGCGGGCGCTCGGCGCCTCGAACCGGGCGGCGGGGCCGGGCATCGAGGATGCGCTCGCCGTCCATCAGCAACTGGTCGAGGCGCTGCGCCTGCGCGACCGGAGCGCGGCGCGGGCCGCCTCGCTCGCCATTCTCGAACGCGCCCGGCGCGACCTGCCGGTGGCGGGCTAACGCCTGCCACCGCCGCCGCGCCGGTGCGGCTTCCCGCTACTGCGGGATCTCGACGTGGCCGCCGAAGCCGAAGCGCATCGCCGACAGCATGCGGTCGGCATAGGTGTGCTCCTCGCGCGAGCGGAAGCGGGCGAACAGCGCGGTGGCCAGGACCGGGATCGGAACGGCTTCCTCGATCGCCGCCTGCACCGTCCAGCGGCCTTCGCCGCTGTCGGCGACCGCGCCCGAATAATGGGCGAGCTCGGCGTCGGAGGCGAGCGCCTGCGCCGTCAGGTCGAGCAGCCAGGACGAGACCACCGAGCCACGGCGCCAGACTTCGGCGATGTCGGCCATGTCGAGGTTGAAGCGCTCGTTCTCGGGCAGATTGTCGGAGCCCTTCATCTTCAGGATGTCGAAGCCTTCGGCATAGGCCTGCATCAAGCCGTATTCGATGCCGTTATGCACCATCTTGACGAAGTGGCCGGCGCCGGCCGGGCCGGCATGGATATAGCCGCGCTCGGCGCGGTCGTCGGTCGCCGTGCGGCCGCGGGTGCGGTCGATGGTGCCGATGCCGGGCGCGAGCACGGCGAAGATCGGATCGAGGCGCATCACCTCGGTTTCGCTGCCGCCGATCATCATGCAGTAGCCGCGCTCGAGGCCCCAGACGCCGCCGGACGTGCCGACGTCGATATAGTTGAGGCCCTGCTCGGCCAGCGCTGCGGCGCGGCGGATGTCGTCCTTGTAGAAGGTGTTGCCGCCGTCGATGATCGTGTCGCCGGGCTCGAGGATCGCGGCGAGCGCCGTGATCGTGTCTTCGGTCGGGGCGCCGGCCGGCAGCATGACCCAGACGGCGCGCGGCTTTGCGAGCTTCGCGACGACGTCTTCGAGGCTCGTTGCGCCGGTTGCGCCCGCCTCGGCGATGGCATGGACGGCATCGCTGCTGCGATCGAACACGATGGTCTCGTGGCCGCCGCGCATCAGTCGCTTGGCGATGTTGCCGCCCATCCGGCCAAGTCCGATGATCCCGAGTTGCATGTCCTGCTCCTTGCGCGGTTTGCTGATGGCCGACGGCCGCTGATGATCCGTGAAGAGGATTAGAGCAGAATTCTTCACAGGGTGTGACGGCTTTGCCCGCCACATGCTAGCAAGCCGCTGCAACGGGTCGACGAGGGGTTCTGCAGCGGATGTGGTCGAGCTTTGATCTGGGGTCGCTGCTGTTCGTCCTCGCCGCGGGGATCGGCCTCGCCAATGAGCGTTTCGTCCGCCTGCCGCGCCCGATCGCGCTGCTCGTCGGCGCGCTGGTCGTCTCGTTCGGACTGATGGCGATCTCCCATGTGATGCCGCATAACGATCTCGCCGGCCGCTCGGAACAGCGGCTGGCCTCGGCCGATCTGCCGGCGGTGCTGCTCGACGGCGTGCTCGCCTTCCTCCTGTTCGCGACCAGCCTGACCACCGATGCCGAGCGCCTCCGAAAGCGCGCGCGGCCGATCTTCCTGCTCGCGACGCTCGGCGTCGCCATCGCCATGGTGCTGTTCGGCCTCGGCATCCAGGCGGTGCTGGCGGCGACCGGCGTCGCGGTGCCGCTCACCTGGTGCCTCGTCCTCGGCGCGATCCTCGCCCCGACCGACGCCGTCGCGGTCGAGCAATTGCTGTCGCGGGTCAAGATGCCGCCCGAGATCCATGATCTCATCACCGGCGAGAGCCTCTTCAACGACGGCGCCGCGGTGGTGTTCTTCTTCGCAGCGCTCGGCGCCGCGACCGGCGAGGGCGCCATCATCGGCAATGGCCATCTGGTGCTGGAACTCGTCATCGGCGGCGGCGGCGGCGTGCTGCTCGGCTTTTTCACCGGCTTTCTGGCGCGGCAGGCGATGCGGCTCGTCAGCGAGGATCATCTCGTGGTGACGATCTCGCTGGCCCTGGTGCTCGCCACCTATCGCCTTGCCGTCTTCCTCGACCTCTCCGGGCCGATCGCCGTCGTCGTCGCCGGGTTGACGCTCTGCCACTGGCGCGCCTCGGTCGATGGCCACGCCACCTGGCGCAGCCGCATCCGCGGCTTCTGGTCGATGGCCGACGAGATCATCAACACGCTCCTCTTCATGCTGATGGGCTTCGAGGTGCTGCAGATCCCGCTCGGCGCCGCGGGCATCCTGCCGCTCATCGTCGCGATCCCGCTGGCGATTGCCGTGCGCTTTGTCAGCGTCGCGATCCCGATCGGCCTCGCGCGCCTGAAGCAGGGCGATTCGGCCCGCGCGATCGGCGTCCTCACCTGGACGGGCCTTCGCGGCGGCATCTCGATCGCACTGGTGCTGGCCTTGCCAGCCAGCCCCTATCGCGAGACCTTGACCGCCATCTGCTATGCCGTGGTGATCTTCTCGGTCATCGTCCAGGGCCTCTCGACGCCGGCGGTCGTGCGGCTCCTCTATCGCGGCAGGGACTGACGGCGGAGAGCCACCATAACGGCACATCAAGAGTGCCGAACTCGAGACGATCCTGGGAGGGATGAGAATGCAGACGCTGATCGTGTTGCAGTCGCTCTGGGCGATGGAGCGGCGGCAGACCGACGGGATGGAGCGGTCGCTGGAGGAGAATGTCGCGATGATCGTCGCGGCCGGCTATCACGGCGTCTCCACCGACTGGCGCGACCGTGCGCGCTCGAAGCGCATCGCCGCGCTCTTGAAGCCGCATGGCATGGTCGCCGAGGGCCAGTGCTTCCCGCAGACCGTCGACGATTTGAAGCCAGTGCTCGAGATCGCCACCGAGACCGGGCTGCATCATCTCGACATCCAGCCCGATGTGCGCCCGCGCACGATGGGGGAGTGCGTGCCGCTGATCGAGGGCTGGATGCGCCTCGCCGAGGAGGTCGACTTCCCGGTCTATATCGAGACGCATCGCGACCGGATGACCACCGATCTCTATTTCGTGCTCGATCTCATCGAGCGCTTTCCGGAGATGCGGCTGCTCGCCGATCTCTCCCACTTCCTCGTCGGGCGCGAATTCGCCGAACCGGTCTCCGACGAGAATCACGCCTATATCCACCGGGTTCTCGATCGCTCATGGGCGCTGCATGGCCGCGTCGCCAGCCGCGAGCAGGTGCAGATCGAGATTTCCTTCCCCCATCACAGGAAGTGGCTCGATCTCTTCCTCGGCTGGTGGGACTACGGCATCCGCTCGTGGAAGCGGCGCGCCGGCCCGAACGAGGAACTTTCCTTCGTCTGCGAACTTGGTCCCCAGCCCTATGCGATCGCCGGACCCGACGGCAATGATCTCAGCGACCGCTGGAGCGATGCGCTGATGCTCCGCGAGGAGGTGACGGCGTTGTGGGCGAGGATTGCGCGCGAGGCCGGCTGAGCAAAGCTCGTCCCGTGCAGGACGAGGAATAGGCTTGTGCTTGCGTCATCTGGTCTCAGTTCGTTAACGTCAGGGTCGAATCACGACAGCGTGGGGGGATGCGCTTCGGTGGTGTCACGATCGAAGTTCGTCTTGCTCGTCGCCGTCTGCGCGGTCTTCGCGCTGCTGCGCCCCATGGCGGCCGAGGCGGCGACCGAGAGCGCCGCCCCGCCGCCCGTAAAAAGCATCGCCGTCAGCGCCGCCCAGCCCGGCCAGTTGCAGGCGGCCGCGCCCGACGCGACGAAGCCGGCCGAGAAGCGGCAGGCCGAGCCTGCCAGGAAGGCCAAGCCCAGGCAGACGAGGCCCGCCAAGGCCGCGACGCCGACCAAGGCGGCGAGCGTCTATCTGATGCGCGGGTTTCTCGGCGTCTTCTCGCTCGGCATGGACCGACTCGACGCCAGCCTCAGGGCGAATGGCGTCAAGACGCGGATTCTCGGCCATACCGGCTGGCCGAGCGTCGTCTCCGAGATCCTGGCCGAGCAGGCGCTGCATCCCGGCCAGCATGTACCGGTGGTGATCGTCGGCCATTCGCTCGGCGGCAACGCGGCCCTGCAGGCGGCCTATGCGCTGGGCCGGCAGGGCTTTCCTGTCGATCTGGTGGTGACGGTTGATCCGACCATGTCGCGCCCGATCAGCCCGGTCGTGAAGCGCTATCTCAACATCTACATGTCCGGCGACGCTTTCGGGGCCAAGCTCGCCGCCAGCGGCAAGACCATCGCCAATGACGACATCCGCGCCAATCCGACGCTCAACAAGTCCGGCGTCAACCACTTCACGATGGACGAGAACCCGGTCGTCCAGCAGCAGATCATCCAAGAGGTGATGCGCACGCTCGGCCGCAGGGGAAAGCGCGGATGAGGACGCCGCGCCGCCCGGCTACGGCCAGAATGCCGAACGGGATCGAGAGAGCGGAGCCATGGCCGCGGCGCGTCGTCGTCACCGGCGCCGGCGGGCATCTCGGCGGCTGGATCGTCGCGATCCTCGCCTCGGGCGGCGTCGCCGTCACCGCGACGGCCGGACCCGGCGAGGACCCGGCCGTGCTGCGGGCCGAGCTCATCGCGGCCGGCGTCGATCCGGCCCTGTTGCGCATCGTCGCCTGCGACCTCTCCGACCAGCCCTGCTGGGCGGAGATCATGGCCGGGCAGGATGCGCTGATCCATGCCGCGGCGCCGATGCCGCATGTGCTGCCCGAAGAGGCGCCGTCGCTGGTCGCCTGCGCCCGCGACGGGTCGCGCCGCGTCGTCGAGGCGGCGGCGGCGGCCGGCATTCGCCGCGTCGTCATCACCTCGTCGATCATGGCCGCGCTCTATGCGGAGGGCCGGCCGGAGGGCCATGTCGTCAGCGAGGCGGACTGGTCCGAGCCGGGCGTCGCGCCGATGACCGTCTATGCCGAGGCGAAGACCATCGCCGAGCGGACAGTCTGGGAAGCGGCCGCGGAGGCCGGCCTCGCCGTCACCGCCATCAATCCCGGCGTCATCTTCGGACCGGGCCTGACCTCCTCGATCTCGCCCTCGCTCAATCTCTTCCGCGAGATCCTCCACGGCCGCGCCATCGTTGCGCCGCGCATCCTGCTGCCGCTGGTCGATGTGCGCGACGTCGCCTGGCTGCATGTCGCCGCCCTCGTCTCGGATGCGGCGATCGGGGAGCGCATCTTCGCCGTCGCCGACCAGATCTGGCTCGTCGACCTCGTCGGCCGCATCCGCGCCGACGGCTTCGAGCATCTGCCGGTGCCGCGGCCGATCGACGATGCGCGCGCCCGGAGGCTCGCCGACAGTTTCACGATCCTGAGCTATCTCCGCCACGATATTGGCGAGGCGCGCTGGATCGCCCGCGGCAAGGCCGAGGCGCTGCTCGGGCTGCGCTGGCGGCCGATCGAGGAGACGATCGGCGAGACGATCCGCTTCCTCTCGGCAAAGAGCCGTGCCCGCGACGCCGCCTGATCAGGCGGCGCGGGCGTCGGCGAGTTCTCGCCGCAGCGCCTTTTCGAAGTCATAGACGTCGATCTCGATCGCATGGCGCGGCGTGCGCTCGAAACGCCAATGCGGATGCGCGGTCTCATGCGCGATGCGCCGATCGAGGTCGGCTGGCCGCGCCAGCGTGCCCGTCGCCTGCTTGGCCACGATCCGCGCCTGCAATTCGGCAAGCGGCCAGATGCAGCCGATCGGCTGGAACAGGCCGACGAAATCGAGCGTCGGAAAGCCCGCCGGCATCATCTTGAGGTAGAGCGGCACGTCGAGCGCGGCGGCGAAATCGAACAGGCCCGGATCGAAGAACGGGAAGCGCGTCCGATAGCCCGTCGCGAAGATCACGGTGTCGAAGGGCTCGAGATTGCCGTCGGTGAACCGCACCGCGCCGCCCTCGAAGGCCGCGATGCCGGGCCGCGGCGTGACCGTGCCGTGGCGGAGGCGGTCGAGCAGCTCCGAATTCAGCGTCGGGTGCATCTCGAGCACGCGGCGTTCCGGCTCCGGCAGGCCGTAGCGCTTGTAGGGGCCGACGATGAGCTTCAGCAGCAGCGCCAGGAGGCGCTGGCGCGGCCATTTCGGGATATGGCGCAGCCGGCGATAGGCGACGTCGATCGGCATGCCCATCACGATCTTCGGCACGATGTGATAGCCGCGCCGGAGGCTGATCGCCGTCAGCGCCGCGACGCGCGAGAGCGCCACCGCGATGTCGCAGGCCGAATTGCCGCCGCCGACGACGAGCACACGCTGGTCGCGGAAGGGTTCGGCACGGCGATAGTCATGCGCATGCATCACCGTGCCGGTGAAGCGGCCGGGATAGTCGGGCACCAGCGGGTCCCAGTGATGGCCGGAGCAGACGACGAGGCGGTCGAAGTCCTCGGTCGTGCGTCCGCCCGGCCCCTCCAGCGTCAGCCGCCAGCGGTCGCCCGCGATCGGCGCGGCGTGGGCGACGCGGGTCGAGAAGCGGATGGAGCGGGCGAGGCCGAACCGCGCCGCATAGGCCTCGAAATAGGTGAGCAACTGCCGATGCGAGGGAAAGTCCGGATAGTCCGCCGGCATCGGGAAGTCGGAATAGTGCGACAGCCGCTTCGAGGAGATGATGTGCGTCGTCTCATAGACGCTCGCATGGCCGGTGGTGTCCCGGTAGACCCAGTTGCCGCCGACCTCCGCCTGCGCCTCGAAGCAGGTGATGTCGGAGAGCCCCGCCTCGGCCAGCGTCTTGATGGCGGCAAGCCCGGACGGGCCGGCGCCGATGATGGCGATCTTGGGCATGACGATCGTTTGCTCCCAATCTGCTGCCGTTCCTTCACCTCCCCCTGAGGGGGAGGTCGGACCGCAGGTCCGGGAGAGGGTTTACGGCCTCTCCGGAGAGGCCGTAAACCCTCTCCCGCCGCGCTTCGCGCGTCGACCTCTCCCTTAGGGAGAGGTGAAGACTGTCTCCACCCTAGCCGCTTCGCCGTGGCCCGGCAAAGTGCTGCCGCCTCAACGCTCCCCGCGGCGGAAGGGCTGCATCAGCGCCTGCGGCACCCGGGCGCGGCGGGCCATGACGAGCAAGGCGAGGATCGACATGAGGTAGGGGATCATCAGGAAGAGCTGGTAGGGGATCGCCTTGCCGACGACATGCTGCAGGCGGAGCTGATAGGCGTCGAAGAGGGCGAAGAGCAGCGCGCCGATGAGAGCCCGCGCCGGCCGCCAGGAGGCGAAGACGACAAGGGCGATGCAGACCCAGCCTCTACCCTGCACCATGGTCGGGAAGAAGGAATTGAAGGCGGCGAGCGTCAGGAAGGCGCCGCCGACCGCCATCAGCGCGCTGCCGAACACGACCGCGCCGATGCGCACGCGGATCGGATCGATGCCCTGCGCCTCGGCGGCATGCGGGTTTTCGCCGACGATGCGGATGGCGAGGCCGAGCGGGGTCCGCGCCAGCGCAAAGGCGATGACCAGCGCCAGGGCGATGGCGAGATAGGTCGGCGCCGTCTGGCTGAACACGGCTTCGCCGAGGAAGGGCAGATCCGACAGAACGGGGATCCTGACGACCTGGAACGGCTCGATGGTCGGCGGCGAGCCGGAGACGGGGATGGCGAGGCGGAAGATGAAATAGGAGAGGCTCGAGGCGAACAGCGTGATGCCGAGGCCGGTGACATGCTGCGACAGGCCGAGCGGCACGGTGAGGAGCGCGTGCAGGAGGCCGAAGGCGGCGCCGGATAGGGCGGCGACGGCGAGGCCGAGCCAGAGATCGCCGCCATGATAGACCGTCATCCAGCCGATCATGGCGCCGAAGGTCATGATGCCCTCGATGCCGAGATTGAGGACGCCGGCGCGCTCGCAGATGAGCGCCCCCAGCGTGCCGAAGATCAGCGGCGTCGCGATGCGCAGCACCGCCGCCCAGAGCCCTGCCGAGGCGAAGATGTCGAGCACGTCCATCATCGGCGGATCCGGTAGTTGGCGAGCGAGAGCGCGACCAGCATGGCGAGGAGCGACATCGCGACGATCACGTCGGCGATGAAGGAGGGCACGCCGAGCGCCCGGCTCATCGAATCCGCGCCGACGAACATCGTCGCGACGAAGACGGCCGCGAAGACGACGCCGATCGGGTTGAGCGCCGCCAGCATGGCGACGACGATGCCGGTATAGCCGAAGCCGGGCGAGAGATCGGTGGTGACATAGCCCTTGACGCCGAGCACCTCGATCGCCCCGGCAAGGCCGGCGAGACCGCCCGAGAGGCAGGCGACCTTGACGAGGACGCCGGTGAGCGAGACGCCGGCGAAACGGGCGGCGGCGGGGTTGAGCCCGGCCGCGCGGCTCTCGAGGCCGAAGACAGTGCGGGCCTGCACCAGCGCGATGAGGAGCGCGAGCCCGACCGCGACGAGGAGGCCGACATGCAGGCGCGTCCGCGCGACGAGCTTCGGCAGCATCGCGTCACCGATGACCGGCACGGACTGGGGCCAGCCGAAAGCGAGCGGGTCTTTCAGCGCGCCCTCGATCATCATCGAGACGAAGAGGAGCGCGACGAAATTGAGGAGCAGCGTCGTCACCACCTCGTCGACGCCGAAGCGAAGGCGGAGCGCCAGCGGCCCGAGCAAGAGCAGCGCGCCGGCGACGGCGCCGGCCAGCATCAGCGCGGGGATCAGGAGGACCGGCGGCAGATGCAGGCCATGCGCCGAGCCGAGCGCCGCGGCGGCGAGCGCCCCGACGAGGAACTGGCCCTCGGCGCCGATGTTCCAGAGCCGCGCGCGGAAGGCGACGGCGGCGGCAAGGCCGGTCAAGATCAGCGGCGCGGTGCGGGTCAGCGTCTCGGTGATGGCGAGGCGCGAGCCGAAGGCGCCGATCAGCATGCGCCGATAGGCCTCCAGCACCGGCGCGCCGGCAATGGCGATGAGGATGCCGGCGAGCGCCAGCGCCACGAGCACGGCGGCGACCGGCGCGCCGAGGCGGAGCGCGAAGGGCACATGCGTACGGCGTTCGAAGCGGATCACGCCGCATCCTCCCAGCTGCCGGCCATCATCAGGCCGAGCCGGCGCGGATCGGCCGCCGCGACCGGGATGGGCGGCGACAGGCGGCCCTTGACGATCGCCTGGACGCGGTCGGCGAGCGCCAGGATCTCGTCGAGATCCTCCGAGATCAGCAGCACCGCGGTGCCCTGCCGGCGCGCCGCGAGGATCTCGCCATGCACGGCGGCGACGGCGCCCTCGTCGAGGCCGCGCGTCGGCTGCGCCGCGATCAGGATGCGCGGGCTGGTCTCGAGATTGCGGCCGAGGATCAGCTTCTGCATGTTGCCGCCGGAGAGCAGGCGGATCGGGCTGTCCTCGTTGCCGCCGCGCACGTCGAAGCGCTCGATCACGCGCTGCGCGAAGGCGCGGCCGGCGGCGCGGCGGACGAAGCCGGCGGCCGAGAAGCGCGGCTCGCGGATGCGTTCGAGCACGGCGTTTTCCCAAACGGCCATCTCGCCGACGGCACCATCGGCATGGCGATCCTCGGGAATGCGGCCGACGCCGGCGGCGACGAAGCCGCGCGGGGAGGGGTCGGCGACCGGGGCGCCATAGAGTTCGAGCGCGCCGGCGGTCGGCTTTTCGAGGCCTGAGACGAGACGGACGAGGCTCGCCTGGCCATTGCCGGAGACGCCGATGATGCCGAGCGTCTCGCCTGCGCGGACCTCGAAGG
Source organism: Kaistia sp. (assembly GCA_965279105.1). Lineage (GTDB taxonomy): Bacteria > Pseudomonadota > Alphaproteobacteria > Rhizobiales > Kaistiaceae > Kaistia. The sequence continues at coordinate 4,907,595 of OZ257135.1, read as the reverse complement.
AGAGCCCGGCGAGCGCCTTGCCTACATCGACGCCGGCCGCCCGGAGCGCGACGGCGCCCGGCACCTGGCTCTCGCGGCGCGGCCGGGCGACCCTCCGCCCGACCATCAGCTCGGCGAGCTCGTCCTTGGAGGTCTCGGCCGCGCGCCGCTCGGCGACGACCTTGCCGCCGCGCAGCACCACCACCCGGTCGGCGGCGGCGAGGACCTCGTTGAGCTTGTGCGAGATGAAGATGATCGAGAGGCCGCGTTCGGCCATGCCGCGCAGCGTCCGGTAGAGCTGCTCGGCCTCCTGATGGGTCAGCACGGCGGTCGGTTCGTCGAGGATCAGCACCTTGGCGTCGCGATAGAGCGCCTTCAGGATCTCGACGCGCTGCCGTTCGCCGACCGAGAGATCGCCGACGCGGGCATCCGGATGCACCGCGAGGCCGAAGGTCTCCGACAGCGCCGCGAGCTTGGCCCGCGCCGCGCCCGAATTGAGGCCGAGCGCGCCGAGCGGCCGCGTGCCGGCGACGATGTTTTCGAGCACCGAGAGATTGGCGGCGAGCGCGAAATGCTGGTGCACCATGCCGATGCCGGCGCCGATCGCGGCGCGCGGCTTGCCGGGCGGCAGCTCCTCGCCGAAGGCGATGACGCGGCCGGAGTCGGCCGTGTAGTGGCCGAAGAGGATGTTCATCAACGTCGTCTTGCCGGCGCCGTTCTCGCCGAGGAGCGCCAGCAATTCGCCCTGGCCGAGCTCCAGCGTCACGTCGTCATTCGCCGTCAGCGCGCCGAAGCGCTTGGTGATGCCTTCGAGGCGAAGGACCGCCGTCACGACGGCAGCCCGGCGATCGTGGTGCCGAACGACCAGGGGACGGCCTTCTGCAGCGACCGCGCCAGCCGGAGCAGCAGCCCGTCGCTGCCCATCGGGCCGATCAATTGCACCGGCAGCGGCAGTCCGGCGCCGTCGAGGCCGTGCGGGACGGTGAGCGCCGGCGTGCCCGCGATATTGGCGAGCATGGCATAGGGCGCGAAATCGCTCATCCGCCGCCACTGCAGCGCGACATCGTCATGATCGAACGGGAAGGCGCCGATGGCGAGCGGCGGGCCCGACAGCATCGGCGTCACCAGGATGTCGATCTCGTCGAAGAGCCGCCAGAGCGCATGCGCGGTGCGCACCGCCGTGAGCTCGGCCTCCTGATAGTCGCGCGCCGTCATGTCGAGACCGCGCCGCGCCACCGCGGCGGTCAGTTGCTCGACCTTCGAGAGGTCCGGCATGTTGCGGGCGAGATTGGTGCAGATGATGCGGTCGAACACCATCTCCGACGCCGTCAGCAGCGGCGTGAAACGGTGGGGGTCGAGCAGCGTGACGGCGTGGCCGGCGCTCGCCAGCACCGCTGCCGCATGCTCCGCGGCGGCGCGGCGATCAGCGTCGATCGGCCTCAGATCGGCGACGTCGAGCACGAGGCCGACGCGAAGTGGCGCCACTGGTTCGTCGAGCCGGGAGGCCAGCGGCAGGTCGAGGTCGGGATCGGGGACATAGCCCTCGCCGCCGCCCGAGAAATGCTCGAGCGCCAGCGCGGTGTCGCGCAGCGACCTGGAGACGACGAGTTCGGCCGCGATGCCGCCGATATGGTTGCCGAAATCCGGCCCGCCCGGCGTCGCGCCGCGCGTCGGCTTCAACCCGACAAGGCCGCAGCAGGCGGCGGGCACGCGGGTCGAGCCGCCGGCATCGGTGGCATGGGCGAGCGCGACAATCCCTGAGGCCACCGCCGATGCGGCGCCGCCGGACGAGCCGCCCGGCGTCAGCTTGGGATCGAGCGGATTGCGGGCGACCGGGCCGATCGCCGGCTCGCTCGACAGCGACAGGCCGAATTCGGGAACGGTGGTGACGCCGAAGGGGATGAGACCGCCGGCCTTGAAGCGGCGGGCGAGCTCGGCATCGGTCTCGGGCGGGATCGGCGGCAGCGAGGCCGATGCGCAGACGACCGGCAGCCCGATTGCGGCGGCGCCGAGATCCTTCATCAGGAAGGGAACCCCGGCAAAGGGCTTCATCGCGTAGTATTTCGGCCGCCGCTTGAGGCCCGCATCCGTCGCGGCCGCCGCTTCGCGGCCGAGATCGGCGGCGAGAAACGAGATGGCGCCGAGGGGTTCGACCTCCACGGCGCGGGCAAGGGCCGCGTCCATCGCGGCGCCGGCACTGGTCGCGCCGGCAAGGATCGCTGCGGCGAGCGCGGCGCCGTCGGAGGGGTCTGGGTGATCGGTCACTGCGCTCGCACCCTGCGGATGGTCGTTCTGCTCATCACGATTGTCGCCCTCTTCGATGGCGCCGATGTCGGCCCCTTCCGAAGAGGCCGAGTCCTCGGTCCGATGCGTCATCCCGGCGAAGGCCGGGATCCAGGAACACCGCTGTCGCAGGACCTGACAGTCCTGTGTTCTTGGCCCCCGGCCTTCGCCGGGGCGACGCAGCTTTTATGACGACTGATATCGCCCTTTCACCCCGCGCAGCAGTCCATCGCTGCCGGAGGCTCAGCCTCAGGTCGGCTCGGCCGGATCGACCGGCACCTTGAAGCTGCCGTCCTTGATCGCCTTGCGCTTGGCTTCCATGGCCGGCACCGAGTCCGCCATCACCATGCTCTCGGTGAAGACGATGTCGTTGCCGCCTTCCTTCATGAAGGAGAAGGGGCTGTAGTCCTTGCCGGTCTTGGCACCCGCCTCAGTATCCTTGATGGCGGCGTCGAGGATCGGCCGGAAATACCACATCGCATTGGCGAAGACGGTCTCGGGATAGCGCGGCGTGTAGTCGATCAGCGAGCCGACCGACTTGATGCCCTTTTCCTTGGCGGCGTCGGCCGTGCCGATGCGCTCGCCAAACAGGATGTCGGCGCCGGCATCGATCTGGGCAAGGCCGGATTCGCGCGCCTTGGGCGGATCGAAGAAGGTGCCGATGAAGCCGACCAGGAACTTCGAGTCCGGACGAACCTCCTTCACGCCGGCGCGGAAGGCGTTGATGAGGATATTGACCTCGGGGATCGGGATGGCGCCGACCGCGCCGAAGGTGCCGGTCTTCGACATCGGCGCCGCCAGCATGCCGGCGAGATAGGCCGCCTCGTGGTTCCAGGTGCCGAAGGTGCCGAAATTGTCGCCGGCCGGGCCGCCGGAGGAGCCCATCAGGAAGGCGGTGCCGGGATAGTCGGCCGCGACCTGCCGCGCCTCGGTCTCGACGGCGTAGGATTCGCCGACGATGAGCTTGTTGCCGGCCTCGGCATATTCGCGCATGGCGCGCGGGTAGTCGGTGCCCGAGACGCCTTCGGAGAAGGTGTATTCGATGACGCCGTCCTTGGCCGCGGCCTGCAGCGCCTCGTGCAGGCGCGAATTCCAGGCGTTCTCGACCGGCGAGGCATGGATGCCCGCGACCTTCAGCTTTTCGGCCGCGAAGGCGCGCGGAGCGGCGAGAGCGAGCGTGCCGGCGGCGGTTCCCTGCAGGAAGCGGCGCCGTGAAACTGTGATGGACATGACTGTTCCCCTCTGGGGCGCTTCGGCGCGCCGACCGATGGCCGGACCCTCTCCGGGTCTTTTGTCTGGCCGGTCAATTTCCATCGTCTGCCCAGGAAATTGTCAAGCCCATGGGCTGTGCATTCCCCGCTCTCCCCAGAATGCCGCAGCGCGGGGGAACCCCTTCGCGGCGGGTTTGTTGGGCTGCCATGACAAGCGAGGTGATGATGACGCGAACGGGCGAGACGGGCGCTGTGGCAGGGGTCCAGGCTGCAACCGGGGGAGCTTTGCCGCCCGGTCCGGCCACAATGCGCGCGACCTATCGCGTGCAGTTCAACGACGATTTCACCTTCGCCGACGCGGCGCGGCTCGCGCCCTATCTCGCCGATCTCGGCATCAGCCATCTTTATGCCTCGCCGATCTTCGCGGCGAGATCCGGCTCGGCGCATGGCTATGACATGGTCGATCCCGGCGTGATCAGCGCGGCGCTCGGCGGCGAGGCCGGCTTCCGCGTCCTGGCGGCGAGGCTGGCGGAGGCCGGCATCGGCATCGTCCTCGACATCGTGCCGAACCACATGGCGGCCGACCCGGCCAACCCCTTCTGGATGGACGTGCTCGAATTCGGACCGGACGCCAAGTGGGCTCCCGTGTTCGATATCGACTTCTCCCGCCGCATCGCGCTGCCCTGGCTCGAAGAGGGCGCGGCGCCGATCGAGCGGCTCGCCTATGACATCGAGGGCGGCCGCGTCGTCGCGATCGTCGCCGGCCAGGGCGTGCCGCTCGCGCCCGGCGGCGTCGCGGCCCTGCTCGAGCGCATCGGCGCCGGCGAGGCGGCGGAGCACTGGCGCGCGATCGACCGCTGTGAGGCCGACCCGGCCTTGATCGCGGCCGCCCGCACCGTGCTGCGCGAGGCGGTCGCTGCGATGGGCGAGAGTTTCGAGAGGGCGCTCGCCGGCGCCGATCTCGATGCCGTGCACGCCGTCCAGCATTGGCAGGCCGTGCCCTGGCGGCAGATCGAGGCGCTCAACTATCGCCGCTTCTTCGAGGTGTCGCATCTCCTCGGCGTCCGCATCGAGGATGCGAGCGTCTTCGAGATGGTGCACCGGCTGCCGCTCGCTCTTCTCCGCGAGGGACTGGTGCAGGGACTTCGCGTCGATCATGTCGACGGGCTCGCCGATCCCGGTGGTTACCTCACGCGGCTTCGCGCCGAGGCGGGGCCGGAGGCGCTGATCCTCGTCGAGAAGATCCTGGGCCCGCAGGAGGCGCTGCGCGACTGGCCGATCGACGGCACCACGGGCTATGAGCGGCTCAATCTCATCAACGCCGCCTTCGTCGCGCCGGCGGGGCGCACCGCGTTCCAGGACTATCTTGCGACGCGCGGCTGGATCAGCGGCTCGCCGCTCGCCCGCATCGCCAGCGCCAAGGCCGAGGTGATCGAGACGGGCTTCAAGCCGGAACTCGCCAATCTCGTCGCGAGCGCGGCCGCCGCTCTCGGTCCAGAGGCGCCGGCGCGGAGCGAACTGCAGGCGTCCCTCGTCGCGCTGCTCGCCGCTTTCCCTGTCTATCGCTCCTATGTCGCTTCCCTGCCGGCGGCGGCCGAGGATGTCGCGCTCTGGCAGCAGGCGGCGCAGCGCGTGGCCGTGGATGCCTCGGCGCTCGCCCCCGTCGCCGACCGCCTGATGGCGGCGGTGCTCTCCGATTCGAGCCAGGAGGCGGCGCGCTTCCGGCGGCTCTTCCAGCAATTGTCCGGACCGGCCATGGCCAAGGGCTTCGAGGACACCGAGCTCTACCGGAGCGTCGGCCTCGCCTCCGTCAACGAGGTCGGCTCCGATCTCGTCGACGCAGCGCCGGAGGCCGCTGCGCTGCATCACGCCTTTGCCGCCTTCGGAAATCGCGGGCTGACGCCGCTCGCGACGCATGACACCAAGCGCGGCGCCGACACCCGTGCCCGCATCAACCTCCTGTCGCACCATGCCGCGCGCTGGATCGGCCTCGTCGAGGGCTGGCAGGCCCGCCATCAGGGCTGGAAACGCAACGGCGCGCCGGACGGGCTCGATGAATGGCTCATCTACCAGACGCTGTTCGGCGCCTGGCCGATCGATGCTGAACGGGCGCAGCTCTATTTCGAGAAGGCGATGCGCGAGGCGAAGCGGCACAGCGGCTGGACCGATCCCGCGACCGACTACGAGGCTGCGCTGCACGCTTTCACCGCGACCTTGATCGATGGCAAGGACGGCGCGCCGTTCCGCGCCGAGATGGACGCCTTCATCGCCGAGCTGGAGCCGGCCGCCGCCGCCAACAGCCTCGCCCAGGCCGTGCTGCAACTGACGGTGCCCGGCATTCCCGATCTCTATCGCGGCACCGAGCTCGCCGATTTCAGCCTGGTCGATCCCGACAATCGCCGCCCGGTCGACTGGCAGCGGCGCGCCACGCTACTCGCCGCCGGAACGGCTCTGCCGCCGCTCGCCGATGACCGCGAGCGATCAGCCAAGATGCTCGCGACCCGCGCTCTGCTCGCCTTGCGCGCCCGCGCGCCCGGCCTCTTCGACGGCGCCTATCGGCCGCAGCCGCTGGCCGAACCCGGCTGGTTCGCCTTCACCCGCGAGGGACGGGAAGGCCAGCTGCTCGTCGCGCTGCCGGTCATGCCCGAAGCGCTCAAGCACACACGCCTCCGCTTCGACGACATAGGGCTGTCCGGGACCTGGCAGGACGTGCTTGGCGGCGGCGAGACCGAGATCGCAGAGGGGAGCGCTCCAGTCGATCGGGCGGTGCCGCTTCTTGTCCTGCATCGCCTTCTTGCGTGAATCGGAACTGCTGCCACAGCCGCGACTTGTTTCCCCACCCGAGGGAAACATCGGACGCAGCGAGGGCGACATGACCGAATTCAGCGAGGAAGACATCCGCCGCGAAGCCTTCCGGCTTTGGGAGGCGGACGGGCGGCCGCTCTGGTCGCACGGTTATGACCATTGGCTTCGCGCCACGGAAAATCTGCGCCGCCAGCGTTCGGCGGAGCAGAATTTCGGCACGGCGCTGCCAGACGGCGGATCGACGGGCTCGAGCTGAGCCGCACCGCCCCAGCAAAGGATGAAACGATGCAGGATGTCACCCACGCCCGGTTTGAGGATGGTCACGCGCTGCTCGATTCGCATGTCGATGCCGACACGGCGCTGAACGAGCCCGAGGTCGTCCGCTCCAGCGAGGCGATCGCCGACGAGACGCGGGGCGACCGCGTCGGCTCCGGGCCGGAGGAATATGAGCACGGCCCGCTCTCCTTCGACCGGATCAGCCCCTATCGGTTCGGCCCAGAGCTCGTCGAGGGCGGCGTTCGCTTCCGTCTCTGGGCACCCTCCTGCGACGCGGCCGCGCTGCTGCTGCAGGACCGCGACCCCATCGCCATGGAGGCGGTCGGCGCGGGATGGTTTGCCGCCGAAATATCCGGCATCGGTCCGGGCGCCGCCTATCGCTTCAGCGCCGATGGGCTCGAGTTCGCAGACCCGGCCTCGCGCGGGCAGGCCGAGGACAGCGGCGGCTGGAGCCTCGTGCGCGGGCCGCTCGGCCCCGTCACTGAGCGCTCCGTCCGGCCCTGGCACGAGGCCGTCATCGCCGAGCTGCATGTCGGCACCGCGACGCCGGAGGGCACGTTCAGCGGGCTCGCGCGGCGCATCGATCATTTCGCGCGGGCCGGCTACACGGCGATCGAGCTGATGCCGATCGCCGATTTTCCGGGCTCGCACAATTGGGGCTATGACGGCGTGCTGCCCTTCGCGCCGGAGCGCAGCTATGGCACGCCGGAGGAGCTGCGCGCGCTGGTCGATGCCGCCCACGGCCATGGCCTCGCCGTCATTCTCGACGTCGTCTACAATCACTTCGGACCGGTCGACAATTACCTGCCGCACTACGCGGCGCGCTTCTTCGACGAGAGCGCCACGACGCCCTGGGGCGCCGGCATCAACTTCGCCGATCCGACCGTACGCTTGTTCTTCCTCGAGAATGTGCGGATGTGGCTCGAGGACTACGACATCGACGGGCTCCGCTTCGACGCGGTGCACGAGTTCGGTACCGATGGCGCCGACGAGATGAAGCGGCAGCTCGCGGCGATGGCGCGGGCGGTCAAGCCGAACGCCCTGCTCATCCTCGAAAATCTCGACAATGGCGCCGCCTGGCTGGAGCGCGGCGACACTGGTCGTCCCCTGCATTTCGACGCGCAGTGGAACGACGACATCCACCATGTGCTGCATGTCATCGCCACCGAGCAGAGCCTCGGCTATTACCGCGACTTCTCCCATGCGACGGTCGACAAGGCCCGGCGCGTGCTCGCGGAAGGGTTCGTCTACCAGGGCGATCCGGTGCCGCGCCTCGGCGATACGGCGCGCGGCGAGCCCTCGGCGCATCTGCCGCCCTCGGCCTTCGTTTCGTTCATCCAGAACCACGACCAGATCGGCAACCAGCCCGACGGGCGCCGTCTCGCCGAGGATCTCGACGCGGAGCGGCTCGATTTCCTGCATTTCGTCATCATGCTCTCGCCGCAGATTCCGATGTTCTTCATGGGCGAGGAGGCGCATTTCCGTGCGCCGTTCCCGTTTTTCGGCGATCTCAAGGGCGAATTCAGCGACGAGATCCGCGCCGGGCGGGCACAGCAGGCGGCGGAGTTCTACGAGACGGGCGAAACCGACATGGAGGTGCCGGACCCGGTGGCCGCCGCGACGATGGAGATGGCGCGCCTCGACTGGGCGGAATTCGCGCGGCCCGAGCGGCTCGAGGCGCTCGAACGTTTCCGCACGCTCGCCCGCCTTCGCCGCGAGCATCTCTGGGCCTTGACGGCGACGCCCTATCGCGGCGCCGAGGCGGCGCATGACGGCAGCGTCGTCGCCGTGTCCTGGGCCTATGACGGCGGCACGCTCGCGATGGTGCTGAACGCCGCGCCGCAGCCGGGCGCGATCACGCTTGCCGGCTTCGAGCCGATCGCGACGACCGGGACCATGAAAAGCGAGGGCGACCGGCTGCAGCTCGGCCCATGGTCGGCGGCGATCACCGTGCGGCCCGCCGAGGCGTAGAGAGGATCGAGACTCGGCTTCGGTCGTCGTCAGCAAAGGCTCGCAACTGTCATTGCCGGGCCTGACCCGGCAATCCAGTCTTTCCTTGCCGGCCAGGGGTTGAGTTTCTTCAGGCGAAGAAAGTCTGGGTTGCCGGGTCAAGCAACTGTGGATCATTGAGGGTTTGGTTTGAGTGCCTCGGCGTCTCTGACGATGGCGTTGAGGATGGTGATGAGCTTGCGCATTGCGGCGGTCATGGCGAGCTTGGCGGGCTTTCCGGCCTGTCGGAGGCGTTGGTAGAACGGCTCGATCTGGGGTGCCTTGGCCTTGATGGCGCTGAGGACGGCCATGTAGAGCACGGCTCGGATCTGCGATCGGCCGCCCCTGCATTGGCCATGGCGATCGGTGGCGCCGGATTGCCTGGCATGGGGCGCGACGCCAACCAGCGAGGCGACCGCCTTGGCGCTGATGCGGCCGAGTTCCGGCAGCTCGGCGATCAAGGTGGCGGCGAGGATCGGACCGACCCCCTTCACCGCCGTCAGCGTCTCGAACCGGGCGTCGAGGTCGGCGCTCTCCGCCACGCTCTGGCGGATGACCTTCTCGAGCGTCAGCATGCCCATGCGCAGCGTCGCGATCCGCGCCCGGATCATCCGGCACACGGTCGCCTCGTCGATCGTGTCCAGCTGCCCCTTGAGCATGCTCAGTTCCGCAGCGAGGCGCCGGCGATGGGTCACCAGCGCATCGAGCCTCTCGACCCTCGGATCGGGGGCATAGGCGGGCAGGCCCTCCCATGTCAGCTCCAGATAGCGGGCGATCATCGCGGCATCGATCGGGTCGGTCTTGGCCGGCCGCTTCATCGCGCGCGCAAAATGCCGGACCGCCGCCGGCGCCACGACATAGACCTTCAGGCCGGCCGCAGAGAGCCGCTTCGCCAGCGCCCGCTCATAGCCCCCCGACGCCTCCAGCCCGATCGCCAAAGGCTTCAGCTGCTTCAGCCGCCGCACCAGGTCCGTCACCGCCGCCGGCTCGTTCAGAGCCGTCAGCCGCGCGCCGGACGGGTGCAGATGCACGTCGAACCGCGCCTTCGAGACGTCGATGCCAACAAACATCCGCTCGTGTATCATCTCTCCGCTCCCAGGCTTGTGGTGCGGGCTTCGAGCCCGTCCAACTGTTCGGGGTCAAAGGGAGCAGACAGGGCCTTGCTTGACCTCGGTCGCCATCGACCCGCCCGAAAGCGGCCACCTGTCTGCATCAGGGGCGTTTCGCTCACGCCCCTGATGCACCCATCAAATCACAGAATGTCGACACAAGCCCGGCAACGACACCTGAGAACATTATCAGCAGGGCGAAAGCGTGGATGCCGATCGGCTCTAGCCCTGCCTCAGCCCGAACGGGTGGCCGTCGCCATGGCGGCCTCGAGCGCCGGCATCGTGTAGGGCTTCTGCACGAAGGAGACGAGGGGTTCGCCGGCGAAGCCCTCGACCTCGCCGAGGCCGGAGGCGAAGACGATCGGCAGCGCCGGCCAGGCGGCGCGGGCCTTGCGGGCGAGCTCGACGCCGGTCATGTCGGGCAGGCCGATATCGGTCAGGAGCATGTCGACGGGACCGGCGGCCAGCGTCGCGAGCGCCGTGGCGCCATCGCCGGCCTCCTCGACCTCGTGTCCGAGATCCCGCAGCATTTCGGCCGTGTTCATCAAAATGAGGAAATCATCCTCGCAAACCAGCAGCCTCATCAGGTCCTCGCAAAGGCGATCAACGCTCGCCCGGTCCGTTATCCTGTCGAGGCGGGATGCGGCGCAAGCGGCCGGTCGACACGACGGTGCGCCACTCTATCGCAACGCAGGCTGCGTGACAGCGTCATCGGTGACGCGGGCGCTGCCTGCTGCGCGGCCGTCGCTGAAAGCGGCTGCGGGCGGCTCAGCCGGTGGCGCGGAAGGGGACGACGGCGCTGGGCGCGGTGAGCCTTGCCAGCGGCATCGCCTCGCCCTGCCGGCCGTAGCGGATCGCCACCACATGCCGATAGGGCACGGTGGTGGTGAAGCCGGCATCGTCGTCGAACTCGACCGCTTCCGCGTGGCACCGCAGCGCGCCGCTCGCCAGCAGCGGGCCGTCTTCCAGATGCTCGATCTCGATCCAGCCGGCGTCCGCCTGCATCCTGGCGTCGATCCGCGCGATCATTTCCCGGACGGTTTCCATCGCCTCAGTCCTCATTGACTGCAATGTTCTTATTTTGTTCTCTTTCGCGCTCCTGTCAAGATATCCACAGGGCCCCATCGCCGGGGCCCTGGAATAGTGTGCGAGGGATCAGGCGAGGCGGCGGGCGCCGTCGAGGAGGGTGCGGTCGCTGCCGCGCCAGCCGAGCATGGCGAGACCGACCGGGATCGTGCCCGACCGCGCCAGCGGCAGGCCGGCCTGCGGCAGGCCGCTGAGGCCGGCGATCGAGGTCAGGTCGACGATGCGGTCGCCGGCCGCGGCCATCACCGAGAGCGGCGCGTCGCGATGCGGCGGCAGGATCGGCACCGCCGGATAGACGACGACGCGGCGGCCGTCCAGCAGCGCCTCGAGCCGGGCGCGGATATCGGCGCGGAAGCGGAGCGCCTCGGCGCGGGTCTCCGCGCTGATCAGCGAGGCATGGGCGAGCGTCGCGCCGACCTCGAAGGAGAAGCGCGGATTGACCGCGTCGATCCAGTCGCGGAACGTTTGATAGAATTCGGCGCACTGCGCCGTCACCTGGCACTGGCGCCAGCGCGGCAGGCCTTCCTCGGCGAGCGTGATCTCGCGCAGCGGCGCGAGGGCCGAAAGGCGCTCGAGGACGGGTTCGAGCGCATCGCGCACCGCCGCGTCGGCGATGGCGAAGGCGTCGCGGGCGACGAGGATCTCCTCGATCGGAGCGACGGGTGCCGCCTGCGGCGTCAGCACGATGCCGACCTTCTCGAAGATTGCGGCGTCGTCGGCGAAGAAGCCGGCCGTATCGAAGGACGCCGACTGCGTCATCAGGCCTTCGACGGAAATGCCGCCCGCGGCCTCGCCGCCATGCGTCGGGCGGAGGCCATAGAGGCCGCAGAAGCTGGAGGGAACGCGCACCGAGCCGCCCGAATCGGTACCGAGCGCGAAGTCGACGAGGCCGCCGGCGACCGCCGAGGCGGAGCCGCTCGACGAGCCGCCGGGGAAACGGTCGCGGGCGCGCGGATTGATCGGCGTGCCGTCGAACTGGTTGCGGCCGAGCAGGCCGAGCGAGATCTCGTCGGTGATCGTCTTGCCGGCGACGGTGGCGCCGGCGGTGCGCAGCCGCTCGACGGCCTCCGCCGAGCGCCGCGCCGGCGCATGGGTGCGCGACCAGTCGGGATTGCCGCAGCCGGTGACATGGCCGGCGAGATCGAAGAGGTCCTTCACCGCGAAGGTGAGGCCATCGAGCGGGCCGGAGCCGGTGGCGGGCAGGACGACATCGCTTCCCGGCACGAAGGCGCCGAACGGATCGGTGATGGGCATGGTCTTGTTCCTCAGTCCTGCCGTTCGATGACGACCTGGTCGACGACGCTGACATGGGCGGCGACGACGTGCCAGCCGCCGTCGATCCGCACCCAGCTCTGCTGCTGGCGGCCGATCTTGCCGGGGGGCACGTCGACATAAAGCGTCGAGACCGTCGCGAAATCACGGCCAAAGGTGGTGATGATGGTTTCCGTCAGGGCGCGGTCGGGGCCGGTCTTGCGGCGGCGGGCATTGAACGCCTTGATCGGCGCGTGGCCATGCTGGATCTGGCCGTCGCCATAGCGGACGGTGCGCGAACTGTCCCAGAAGAGGTCGTCGAGCGCCGCCGCGTCGGCGTCGATCAGCCCCTGTTCGTAGCGGCGGAAGGCATCCTCGACCTCGGCCACGATTGCGGGATCGTTGACGACCACCTTGAAACTCCGACTCGGCCCGTGTTGGCGCGCATGATCGATGATGGCGGCGCGGCCTGTAAACCGCGCTTCGGGCGGCAGGCTGCGCAAAGGGTCGGCAGAGGCGGGTGCGATGTTCGTTTTCAGCGCGGCGGCAGGATCCGGGCGAGCTCGTCGCGTCTCGGGAAGGCGGCGCGCGTTCCCTTGCGCGACACGGTGATCGCGGCGGCGCGGGTCGCGGCCTCCAGGCTGTCACGGAGCGAAAGGCCGCGGTCGTAGCGGGCGGCGGCGAAGACGGCGGCGAAGGTGTCGCCGGCGCCGGTCGAGTCGACCGCCTCGACGTGTTCCGCCGCGACCGCGACGAGCCCCTCCTCGCCGAGCGCCAAGGCGCCGCGGCCGCCGAGCGTGATCACGACCGTCCCGGCGCCCGCTCTGCGCAGCGCGGCGGCCGCGCCTTCGGCGTCGTCGCCGCCGGAGAAGAGCCGCGCCTCGCCCTCGTTGACGATGAGGCAGCTTGCGAGCGGAAACAGGGTCGCCGAATCGACGCGGACGGGCGAGGGGTTGAGCAGCGTCGCGGCGCCGCGCTCCCGTGCCGCCTCGAGCGCCGCGCGCGTGGCGGCGAGCGTCAGGTTGCCCTGCATGACGAGGAGATCGCCGGGGCCGAGACTGGAGACGCTCTCCTCTGCCAGCCGCTCGTCGACGCCTTCCGCGGCATCGACGATCGAGGCGATGGCGTTCTCGCCGGCCGGACCGACGAAGATCAGCGAGCGGTCGGTCGGACGATCGAGCGGCACGAGATCGGCGATGTCGAGGCCGGCCGCGGCGAGCTCCCCCGCCACCCATTCCGCATCGGCATCCTCACCGACCGCGGCGACGAGGCGGACGTCGACGCCGGCGCGGTGCAAGACGATCGCCTGGTTGGCGCCCTTGCCGCCGAGATCGCGCTGCGCGGGGCCGGCGATGATCGTGGCGCCGGGCGTCGGGAAGGTCGTGACGGTCATGGCCTCGTCGACCATCACCGTCCCGAGGACGAGGAAGCGCATCCAGAACTCCATCTCAAGGCAACAACTCTTGGCCACATCTCTTGGCCGCGTCTCTTGGCCACGTCTCAAGGCCAGGTCTCTTGGCCGCACCGTTCTCGGGCGGCCGTCCGACTATCGCCTCGCCGTCCGCCTGCCTCAAGCAAGCCGCCGGCCGGAGCTGTGGAATTTTGGTTCCGGCCGCGCCGGAGCCGATTGCCAGAGGGTCGGGCTTCCGCTAGAGGTACGTATCAGTAATACGTATCAGGAAGCGAATTCGATGGATGCCGGACGGCCGCGGCGAGTGACCCAGCGCGATGTGGCGCGCCTTGCCGGCGTGTCGCAGACGACCGTCTCGCTGGTGCTCTCCGGCGCGCCGGCCAGCCAGATTCCGGCCGAAACGCTGGAGCGGGTGCAGGCGGCGATGCGCGAGCTCGGCTATGTGCCGAACCGCTGGGCGCGCGCGCTGAAGACCAACAAGACGATGACCATCGCCTGTGTGGTGCCGGATATCGCCAACCCCTTCTATCCCTCGCTGCTGCGCGGCATGCAGGCCGTCGCCGACGAGGCGGGCTATGACGTCATCACCGTCAACACCGACGGCACGGCCGAGCGCGAGCAGCGCTTCCTCGGCTGGTGCCTCGAGGGGCGGGTCGACGGGGTGGTCGGCGTGTTCTTCACGCTGCGCGTCGCCGATTTCAAGCCGCTCACCGATGCCGGCATCGGCGTGGTGCGCATCGAATCCTCGACCAAGAAGGTCGGGCCGCTGCCGGTCGACAATCTCTATATCGACAACGAGGCGGCGGCGGCGGAAGTGACGCGCTACCTGATCCGCCGCGGCTATCGGCGGATCGCGATGATCGCCGGCCTCGGCGGACCGCAGGAAGGGCGCCTCAACGGCTATGAGATCGCGCTGGCAGAGGCCGGCCGCAAGCCGCTGATCATCGCCGACGAGGCGTTCAACGAGGAAGGCGGCTTCCGCGCGGCGCAGCAATTGTTCGCGCTGCCCGCGCGGCCGGATGCGATCTTCGCGGCCAACGACATGATGGCGATCGGCGCCATGGCGGCGGCGCGGGACGCGGGCCTCGCCATTCCCGGCGACGTCGCCATCGCCGGCTTCGACGACATCTTCGCGGCGCGGCTGGTGACGCCGGCGCTGACCACCATCTCGCAGTTCCAATACGACCTCGGCACGACGGCGGCCGAGGTCCTGCTCGATCGGCTCCAGCGCGGCAATGCCGGCGCCGGGACGAGCCAGGCCATGCCGTTCCGTCTGATCGAGCGCAGCTCAACCTGATCGATCGAGCCGAACCAACGGGAGGAGGACATGATGAAGCATTTGATGAAGGCAGCGCTGGCGGGGGCCGCGGTCCTGACCATCGGCGCTGGCGCCGCTTGGGCGCAGGACAAGAAGCCGATCACGTGGTGGTATGAGACCGCCGCGCCCGAAAACCAGGAGGCGCTGCAGAAGATCCTGGTCGAGCCGTTCAACGCCGCGCATCCGGACGAGAGCCTCTCGATCGACTTCCGCGGCTCCGAACTCGACAAGCAGCTGCGCATCGCCATGCTGTCGGGCTCGGGCCCCGATGTCGTCTATACGGCCGGGCCTAGCTATGTCGCCTCGATGGCGCAGGCGGGCCAATTGCTGCCGCTCGACGACTATGCCGCCAAGCTCGGCTGGAACGAGCGCATCCTGCCGGTGTTCCTCGAACTCGGAAAGTATAACGGCAAGCTCTACGCCCTGCCGAAGACCTATGAGACGCTCGGCCTCTTCTATAACAAGACGCTGTTCGAGAAGAATGGCTGGCAGCCGCCTAAGACCATCGCCGAGCTCGAAAAGCTCGCCGACGAGATGAAGGCCAAGGGCCTCGTTCCCTTCGCCGCCGGCAATGCCGACTGGCGTCCGACCAACGAGCACTATGTCTCGATCGTGCTCAATTCCGTCGCCGGTCCCGACAATGTCTACAAGGCGCTGAACGGCGAGATCCCCTGGACGGCCGAGCCCTTCGTCAAGGCGATCGATACGCTGAACAGCTGGTGGCAGAAGGGCTATTTCGGCCCGAACTACTTCTCGCTCACCGGCGAGCAGGCCTTCGCGCAGGTGGCGACGGGGCAGGCCGGCATGGCGCCGACCGGCACCTGGAACTTCCAGAACGTGCCGCGCTACTTCCCGCAGAACAAGGCCGAGGCTGGTTTCGTCGGCTTCCCGAGCGCCGAGGGCGTGCCCTATCCGATCTATGCGCTCGGCATCGGCTCGACCTTCTCGATCGCCAATTCGTCCGAGAATCCGGACGGGGCCGCTGCGGTCATCGACACCGTGTTCAGCGACAAGTTCTATGGCGACATGAACACGGTCTGGCAGGGCGAGTGGAACACGCCGCTGAAGGATCTCTCGGCGGTCAAGATCGGCGAGGGCGTCATCCCGCTCTATGGCGAGACGATGAAGAACCTCGCCGCCTCGGTCAGCGACGGCCAGTATGGCTACACCACCTGGACCTTCCTGCCGCCGGCAACCGACACCTATCTCGTCTCGGGCATGGAAGAGGTCTGGCTCGGCGAGATCACGACGGCCGAGTTCCTGGCGAAGCTCGACGCGACCTTCAAGGAAGAGAAGGCCGCCGGCAAGGTTCCGGCCATTCCGAAGCGCTGAGCAAGGCGCGCTCAATGTCGAGGCGGCTCGCGCTCTTCACCTCTCCCTGAGGGAGAGGTCGACGGCGAAGCCGGCGGGAGAGGGTTTACGGCGTCGCCGGATGCTCCGTAAACCCTCTCCCGGACCTTCGGTCCGACCTCCCCCTCAGGGGGAGGTGAAATCTCCTGCCGGCCTTTTGCGGCGGCCGGGCATCCATCCGACCATCAGGATACAGGCCATGTGGCTCTATCTCGTGCCGACGCTCGTCATCAATGTCGTGATCATCCTGATCCCGGCGCTTCTGACGATCGTGCTCGCCTTCTTCCAGTGGGACGGCATCTCGGCCCCGGTGTTCATCGGGCTCGGCAATTTCGCGGCGCTGTGGTCGGACGGTCCGTTCTGGACGGCGCTTCAGAACAACCTGATCTGGACGGCGATCTTCCTGACGGTGCCGATCGCCATGGGCCTCTTGGCGGCGAGCCTCCTGCTCATCGTGCCGAGGCGCGGCTCGACGCTCTTCCAGGTCGTCTATTTCCTCCCCGTCATCATCGCCACCGCGATCACCGCGCGCGTCTGGCAGGGCATGATCTACAGCCCTGTCACCGGCGTGTTCGGCTATCTGCAGAAGCTCGGCCTGCCCGTCGTCAACCCGCTGTCGCAGACCTCGACGGCGCTGTTCGGCGTCGCCACGGTCGATCTCTGGCACTGGTGGGGCTTTCTCTGCGTCATCTTCTTCGCGGCGCTGCGGCAGGTGCCGCAGGAGCAGATCGAGGCGGCGCGGATCGAGGGTGCCAATTACTGGCAGATGATGCGCTACGTGCTGCTGCCCGGCATCAAGCCGACGATCATGCTGATGATGATCATGACGGTCATCTGGTCGTTCCTCGTCTTCGACTTCGTCTACATCCTGACGCAGGGCGGCCCGGCCTTCTCCAGCGAGGTCCTGTCGACGCTCGCCTATCGCAAGGCCTTCTATGACCTGAATGTCGGCCAGGCTGCGGCGACGGCGCTGGTCATCAGCCTGTTCGGTCTCGTCGCCACCTATTTCTACATCCGCATCCAGTCGAGGGAGAGCGTCTGATGAGGCTCGTTCAAAGCCGCACCACGCTGACGCTCACCTATCTCGTGCTCGGCATCGGCCTGTTCACGGCGCTGTTCCCGATCGTGCTGCTGGTGCTGAACTCGCTGAAATCGGCGCCGGAGATCATCCTCAATCCGCTGGCGCTGCCCGAGACGATCCGCTGGGACAATTTCACCCGCGCCTGGAAGGACGCGAAGTTCAGCCAGAGCTTCGTCAATTCGGCGACACTGACGGCGCTGACCATCGTGCTCGTCTGCTCGACCGGCTCGGCCGCCGCCTATGCGCTGGCGCGCAAGAAGATCAAGGCGTGGAAGGTCGTCACCTTCTATCTGCTGGCGACGACCACCGCGCCGATCCAGCTCTTCCTCTTCCCGCTCTATTTCGGCTTCGCCAAGCTCGGCCTCATCAACAATGTCTTCGCCGTCTCGCTCGTCTACACGGCAATCTACTCGCCCTTCGCGATCATGCTGCTCAGGACCTATTTCCTCGCCGTGCCGCAGGAGATCGAGGAGGCGGCGGTGATCGACGGCGCCTCGTCCTGGCAGGTGTTCACCAAGGTGATGCTGCCGATCGTCTCGCCGGGGATCGTCACCGTGGCCCTCATCATCGGGCTCTATTCCTGGAACGAGTTCCTGATCGCCACGACCTTCCTGCAGAAGCAGGACAAGCTCACGGCCGTGGTCTCGTTCTTCCTGCTCTCCGGCCAGTACTCGTCCGACTGGGGAGAGATCATGGCGGCAGCGCTGATCATCGTGCTGCCCATCGTCGTGCTGTTCGTGTTCCTGCAGCGCCGCTTCATCGAAGGCATGGCCGGCGGCTCCGTCAAGGGCTGAGCCATTCAAAGAACCTGCCCATCATCGAGGGTCCATCATGAGCAACGCCCCCCTTCCCAACGATTATCTCGAGCGCGTCTATGCCGGCGTGCTCGGCAAGCTGATCGGCGTCTATGTCGGCCGGCCCTTCGAGGGCTGGACCTACCAGAAGATCATGAGCGAGCTCGGCGAGGTCGACTATTACGTCCATGACCGGCTCGGCGTGCCCCTCGTCGTCACCGACGACGATGTCGCCGGCACCTTCACCTTCGTGCGCGCGCTCGAGGACTACGGCATCTCGCCGGACCTCAAGGCCGAGGATATCGGCCGCTCCTGGCTCAATTACCTCGTCGAGCAGCGCACGGTGCTCTGGTGGGGCGGCAACGGCAATTCGACCGAGCACACCGCCTGGCTCAACCTGAAGCGCGGCGTGCCGGCGCCGGCCTCGGGCTCGATCGCCACCAATGGCGCCACGGTCGCCGAGCAGATCGGCGCGCAGATCTTCATCGACGGCTGGGCGATGGTGGCGCCGGGCCAGCCGGAACTCGCGGCGAAGCTCGCCAGGCAGGCGGGTCTCGTCAGCCATGACGGCGAGAGCGTCCATGCCGCCGTGCTCTGGGCGGCGATGGAGGCCGAGGCCTTCGTCTCGAACGACATCGACCATTTGATCGACACCGGCCTCGCCGCGATCCCGAAGGATTGCCTGATTGCGAAGCTCATCGGCGAGATCCGCGCCTGGCACCGCGAATTCCCCGACTGGCGCGACACGCGGCAGAAGATCGAGGACCACTACGGCTACGACAAGTTTCCCGGCAATTGCCATGTCGTGCCGAACCATGCGCTGATGATCATGGCGATCCTCTATGCGCCGGACGACTTCCAGCGCGCGCAGATGATCGTCAACACGTCGGGCTGGGACACCGACTGCAATGCCGGCAATGTCGGCTGCCTGCTCGGCATCAAGCTCGGGCTCGAGGGCATCGATGCCGGGCCGGACTGGCGCGGCCCGGTCGCCGACCGGCTGCTGATCTCCTCGGCCGATGGCGGCAACGCGATCAACGACGCCGTCCGCACCAGCTACCGCCTCGCGGCGCTTGGCCACCAGCTCGCCGGCAACGCGGCGCCCGCGGCGCCGAAAGGCGGCGCGCAGTTCCATTTCTCGCTGCCGGGCAGCGTGCAGGGCTTCCGCGCCGAGCATGGCCATGGCTATGTCGAGCGGCTCGACGTCGAGAACCGCGTCGTGCCGGGCGGCCGCGCGCTCGCCATCGCCTATCGCGGCCTCGGGCCGGGGCAGATCGCCGCCGCGACGACGCCCGTCTTCACCCCGCCCGAAGTGCTCGCCATGCGCACCTATGAGCTGATGGCGACGCCGCTCGTCTATCCCGGCCAGCGGCTCGAGGCGGCGCTCACGGCGGAGGCGGGCAATCACGGCGCCGTCGCGGCGGGCTTCCGCCTCAAGGTCTATGGCGCCGACGATGCGCTCCGGACCGTCGACGGTCCGGTGATCCGCCTCGCCCCAGGCGCTGAGGGCCGGCTCGACTGGATCCTGCCCGATTGCGGCGGCCAGCCGATCGCCGAGATCGGCTTCGTCATCCGCAGCGAGGGCCCGCGTGCCGATGGCGCCGTGCTGGTCGATCACGTCCGCTATGGCGGAACGCCGGATCTCCTTCTCCGTCGGCCGGATGAGCCGAGCGATTTCTGGCGCATGGCCTGGGTCAACGGCGCCAGTTTCTTCTCGAAGCGCTTCCCGCAGTCCTTTCGCCTGTCGCAGGATCGCGGCGAGGGCATCATCATCCATGGCACGCGCGAATGGACCGACTACAAGGTCGCGGCCGACACGATGATCCATCTCGGCAACGAGGCCGGCGTCGCCGTGCGCGTGCAGGGGCTGCGCCGCTATTATGCGGCGCTGCTCTCGCGCGACGGCATGCTGCGCATCGTCCGCCAGCGCGACGAGACCCGCACGGTCCTTGCCGAGACGCCGTTCACCTGGTCGCTGGAGACGCTCTACGACATGGCCGTCGAGGCCGATGGCACGACGGTCCGCTGCCGCATCGGCGGGACGGAGCTCTCGGCCGATGACGACAGCGACGAGGCGTTCCGCGATGGCGGCGTCGGTCTCATCGTGCATGAGGGCGCGCTCTCCAGCAACGCCGTCCGCGTCTCGGCGCTCGCCTGAGCGGACACGTGCACCGGCGGCCGCCCACCTCCACGGCCGCCGGTGCGTCCTTCTCACGTCTCGCGCCGCCTCTTGCGCGGGGAGGCGCGGCAGAGGATTGTCGGCTTCCCTTTTGCCGGAGCGTGCCGCGTGTCCCCGATCCTCGACCCCCGCCGCGGCGATATCGAGGATGATGCCTCCAGCACCAAGCGGCGCACGCTGACGGCGCTCGCCGGCAGCCTGCTCGCCGAGATCAGCCTGCCGAAGCTCCTCGCCGCCTGGATCAGCCTCGTCGCGCTGCCCGTCATCGCGCTCGGGCTCGGGCCCCTGCTCGGCTCGATCTGGCTCAGTGCCGCCTCGGCCTCGGTCGCGCGCGTCTTTTCAGGCCTCATCCCGTTTGCCCTCGTCGCCTCGCTCGCCGCCGCGGCCTGGTTCGGCGGCAAGCCCTTGTGGCGGCTCGTCGAGGCCAATTTCTGGTCGCTGAACGCGCTCGCCGTGCAGCCGGGCTATGCGCTCGCACGAGAGGGCCTGCGCCATCTCGCCGAGCGCAACCTTCCGGAGGCGACCAGCGAGGATCGCCGCGACCGCATCCGCGCCGTCTCGGCCGCCGCGGCAGGCCTGCTCGTCTGCGCGCTCTCGATGCTCTTCGTCGTGCTGGCCTATCCGCACACGCGCTGGACGGGAACGCTCGCCGATCTCGCCGAGCCCGGCCGGCTCGCCCTCTCGGCCCTCTTCAACGCCATCGTCCTCGTCGGCGCCTATGTCGCGGCGGCGGCGCTCGCCTGGGGCTTCGCCGACGCCACCATGGCGCAGCCGCGTGATCTGCCCGGTTTCGCGCCGAGGACGGCGGGCAGCAAGGTCTGGCACGTCGCCCATCTCTCCGACATCCATATCGTCGGCGAGCGCTACGGCTTCCGCATCGAGAGCGGGCGCTCGGGGCCGCGCGGCAATGCGCGCCTCGCTTTGCTGCTCGATGCGCTCGACGACTTTGATGCCCGCAATGGGCTCGATCTCGTCCTCATCAGCGGTGATTTGACCGATGCCGGCCGCGCCGCCGAATGGGCCGAGTTCTTCGATGCGATCGGCGCCCATCCGCGTCTTGCCGCCAAGATGGTCGCCATTCCCGGCAATCACGATCTCAACGTCGTCGACCGCGCCAATCCGGCCCGGCTCGACCTGCCGATGAGCCCCAACAAGCGGCTCCGGCAGATGCGGCTGCTGGCGGCGCTGGACCAGCTGCAGGGCGAGCGCGTCCATGTCGTCGATCCGGACAGCGGCCGCCTCGGCCCGACGCTTTCGGCGGCGCTGGCGCCGCGGGCCGCCGGGATCGCCGCCTTCGCCGACACGGGCGCGCGGCGGCTCGGCGCCCGGCTCGGCGATCTCTTCGCCGGCGCCTTCCCGATGGTGCTGCCGCCGGAGGCGACCGGCGGGCTCGGCGTCGTGCTGCTCAATTCGAATGCCGAGACGCATTTCTCCTTCACCAATGCGCTCGGCTTCGTGCCGCGCGAGCAGGAGGCGGCGATGGCGCGGATCGTCGCTCGCCATCCGGACGCCGTCTGGATCATCGCGCTGCATCACCACGTCATCGAATATCCGCGCGCCGCCAAGGCGCTGTCGGAGCGGATCGGCACCGCGCTCGTCAACGGCTCCTGGTTCGCGCGGCAATTGCAGCGCCTGTCGGGCCGGGCGCTCGCCATGCACGGTCATCGGCATGTCGACTGGATCGGCCGCTCGGGCGACGTCACCGTGATCTCGGCGCCCTCGCCGGTGATGAACGTCACCGACGAGAAGCCCACCTATTTCTATGTGCACGCGATCGGCCGCGACTCCGCCGGCCACATCCTCCTGCATGCCCCGCATCGGATCGATCTGCCGGGCGCAGCCGGCCCGGGCTGACTCCCGGCCGCGCCGCCACAGCGCGAGCCTCCGGCGACGGCGCATTAGTGCTCCAGCTGCGAACTCTCAAAATCGTTTGCCTTCCGGTCCGGACCGGCGAAGCTGAGGTCGCGAGGCTTCAGAGCCCGGGCAACACCGATGCGCTACCATTGCTAGTCGCTTGACAGACTCCATATACCGTACCAAGGTGCACCCAAACTGTACATAGTTGTGACATCTATACGACACCTCTAGGAGGTCATATGTTGACGCCATCTGAGCGACCGGAATCCAGCTCTGCCGAGCGGTCCGGCGATAAAATCACGTTGCGGCTGTCTGCCGACGCGCGGGCGACGCTGGAATGGATCGCCGAACGCTCCGGAGGTATCAGTCTGGCCGAGGCTATGCGTCGCGCGCTCGGCACCGAACGCTATCTGCTGGAGCAGCAAGCCAAGGGTGCCTCGATCCTCATCGAAGAATCCGGCGGACGAATGAAAGAACTCGTTTTGCGATAGAAAATTTGAGCCCGCCTCTTGGCGGGCTCATTTCTTTGAACCGAAATAGAAGCCGATCACGGTGCTGAAAGCGCCGAAAAAGAACCCAAGAACTCCGATGACGTCCTTCAGGGCGGTAGCGCGGTCCGGGAATGCGATTACAGCTCCAACGACCGCCAGCACGATCGCAATCACGGTCCAAGTCATCGTAAGCGTGACCGTTTGGCGAACGTTCTCCCGCTTGGCTTCGACGGTGTCAGGCGCGATCGGAGCGCCGACATCGATGATGTCTTCTCTGTCTTCCGGTCGGTCCATCTGCTGACCCCTTAATGACTCGTGAACTACCCCCTGCTTGCCCAATTACGCGAGCCGAGTGAAGGATTAGTGACGCACCGAAAGCCGCGTTGCCGCCCATTTCGCGCGCTCCATGTCGTCGTGTGTCGTAGCCAGCTCAAGCGCCTCCAGTCAGATAATGCGGCAGAAAGGGACGAGGCGTCCCAGCTAGAAGCTCAGTTGCAGCGCCACCGAGCCGGCCTGGCTGAGGAAGCCGGTCGGGCTCGCCTGCATGTCGTAGTAGAGGCCGAGGCTGGTGCCCGGTCGCCGCTCGCCCACGAGGCCGAGGCCGGCCGAGACGAGCCAGCGCGAGAGGTCGGCGCCCTCCGTCACGAACGGATCGCCGCCGCCTTCATAGCTGGCGGTGACGGCGGTTCCGGTGTCGAGCGGGTTGTAGGTCGCCCCGGCATGGCCGGTGATCGCGACATCGGGCGCGACGGCGTAGCGGAGGCCGATCTCCGCCCCGAGCGGCATCTCGTCATAGGCCTGGTAGGCGACCTGGAGGTTGAGCCCCTCGGCGCCGGTCTCGGAATAGGCATCGTCGGCGACATGGAGATAGGTCGCGGTGAGGGCGGGCGTCACGACGAGGGTCGGCGAGAGGGCGATCCTCTGCTTCAGCCGCAGGCCGGCCTCGACCGTGTAGCCGCGATAGTCCGCCGATGCCGTGCTGCCCATGAAGCTGATCGCGCGGCTGGCGCTGTTGTCGTTGAGGCCGCCCGAGAGCAGCATGTCGAGGCCGACCGAGGGCGTCAGCGCCAGGCTGCCATAGAGGCCGAGCACATAGCTGTCGATCGCGAGGCTGCCCGGCGCATCGACGGTGTTGCCGGAGGCATTCGAGCGGGAATAGGCGAAGCTGGAGCCGAGGGACAGGCCGGCCGAGACGGACCGGTCGAGGCCGACCGCGACGCCGCCGGTGCCGGCGCTGTATCCGGGCGCGCCATCGCGGCTCGACTGATCGAGCCAGCCGCCGAGCGGACGCAGCCAGGCATCCCAGCCGGCAAAGCGCGCGCTTGCCGATGCGCCGCCCTTGGAGGTTCCGCCCCTGGTCGCGCCATCGAGGCGGTCGGCGATGATCTGCTGCAGCATGCGCTGGTTGTCGGCGATGATGCGCGGTCCGGCGCCGGCCAGCACCGGCAGTGTTTCGCCGATGGCGGCCGAGAGCGCCGCGCCAGAGAGGTCGTTGAGCGTCAGGATCGCCGGCGAGAGCGGGCCATCGAGGCCCTCGGTGGTGCCGGCGACCTCATAGAGCGTCCGTGCGGCGGGGAGGGCCGCCGTGAGGCCCATGGCGGCCACGGTGTTCTGATAGGGGCTGACCAGCGTCAGATAGGCCGAGGGCGTCGCGTCGATGCCACTGAGGCCATAGCCGGAGAGGATCATCTCCGCGGCATCGGAATCGCCCCTGATGTCGCCGTAAAGGCTCGCGAATTCCCCGTCCGAGATCGTGTTGTACATCACCTTGCCGTCCGGCGTCATCGAGCCGAGCAGCGTGTAGGTGACGCCGGACGAGCCGGTGGGGCCGATGCCTTTGCCCCAGAAATAGCCGTTGGTGTAGTTGGTGATGACGAGGGTGCCCGGCGCCTTGCTGCCGAACAGCGCCGGATCGACGATCCGCCAGGGCGTGCCCTCGGTCCACATCCACTGCCGCGACGACAGCGTGACCGGAATGGCCTGCGGCGGCGGCGGCGTGAAGGTCGCCGGATCGTAGGTCAGCATATAGGCCCAGTGCGTGACAAGGAATTCCGACCCGGTGACCATCTGCATCAGCATGGCCGGTTCGCCGTCGACGCTTTTCATCTGGCCGAGCCCGACCACCTGGTCCGAGCCGTCCGAAGGCGTGAAGATCATGACGACGCTGCCGTCCTCGGCGACCTGGCCGGTCATCGTCATGCTGGTCGGCGAGATCAGGTTGCCGATCGACAATTCCGTCGACAGCGTGCCGGCGAAGGCGCCGTTGGTCGCCGGGCCGAAGCTCCACAGTGTCTGGTCGCCGAGTGGAATCGGATTGGAAAAGCTGCTGCTCGGCGAGCCATAGGCGAGCAGCTGCGGCACCGGCACATACCAGTTGGTGTTGGAGATCGCCGCGTCCCACTGCGTGGTCTCGGCCGCCGCACGACCCTCCAGCGGGCCGAGCAGTGCCACGATCCCTGCACAGAAGCGGGCCGCTGCCGTCATGCGCGCATCCATGGGCCTTCTTTCCCCTGATGTGATCCGAATCAAGGTCCGTACCGCCACTCTAGCCCATCCCGAAGGCGTACGACGGCGAAGGCTCCGATCCCCCGATGACAGCAAGTCGCGCGCGATCATCGAGGGAACCTTGCCGCCCGTTCACCGTTTGATCGAGATCATCACGCAGAGGGAGGAGCGATCCATGGCGATGCAGATCCAGCCGATGCAGCCGCTTCGCGGGCAGGTCAATCTCGGCCCCCGCGATACCGGCGCGTTGCCGCCGCATGTCGATACGAGGATCCGGAGCGGCGAGTCGCCGGTCAAGGTGCTGCGCGAATGGCGCGGCCTCAGCCAGATCGATCTCGCCGATCGCTCCGGCGTCGCCATCACGCAGATCACGCGGGCCGAGCGCGGCTATGAAACCTCGCCCGCCGCGCTGCGCTGCCTCGCCCGTGCCCTCCGCGTCACCGACGACTTGCTTCTCGGCTGATCGCTGGCGCGATCGACATTCGGCCCCATCGTCGTGAACGACCGGACAAACGTGTCATTGCCGGGCCAGACCCGGCAATCCAGGGCTCTCCTCGCCGACCCGTGATCCTCGTCCCTCGACCCCGAAGAGTCCGGGTTGCCGGGTCGAGCGCGGCAACGACACCCGAGGGCATACGAAGCACGGGCAAAGCCTCGATCTTGATCGTGCCTATCCCTTCACCGCGCCTGCCGTCAGGCCGGCGACGATGTGCTTCTGCGCCGCGAAGAAGACGATGATGGTCGGCAGGATCGTCAGCGTGATGAAGGCAAGGATGAGCTGCCAGGCGCTCGAGAATTCGCCCTGGTAGACCATGATGCCGAGCGGCCAGGGATATTTCGCATCGGAGTTCAGGAGGATCAGCGGCAGCAGGTAGCTGTTCCAGCTGCCGACGAAGGACACGATGCCGACGGTGGCGAGGATCGGCCGCGAGAGCGGCAGCGTGATGTGCCAGAAATAGCCGAGATAGCCGCAGCCATCGACGAAGGCGGCATCGAACAGTTCCTTCGGCACGTTCTGGAAGAAGCGGCGGAACAGAAGGATCGCCATGCCGAGCCCGAACGCCACCTGCGGCAGCACCACGCCCCAATAGGTGTCGAGCAGGCCAAGATCGCGGATGCGGATGAAGAGCGGCAGGATCGCCGTCGCCACCGGGAACATCAGCCCGATCAGGAAGTAGTTCAGAAGGAAGCTCGACCCGAAAAAGGTCACATGGGCGAAGGTGAAGGCGGCCATCGCCGCCACCGCCAGCGTCAGCGCGACCGTGAGCGTCGCGATCAGGAAGGAATTGCCGAGCATCTGCCAGTAGCGCGCGCTTGTCAGGATGTCGGTGTAGTTCGACCATTGCCATTCGCCGGGCAGTCCGAACGGATGGACGCGGAGATCGCCCAGCGTCTTGAAGCCGCCGAGCGCCGTGGTGACGAGCGGCAGCAGCACGATCGCCGCGACGAGACAGAGGCTCGCATAGAGATAGAGCCAGGTCAGGAAGCTGAGGCGGTGGCGGGCGAAGACCGAAGCGCGCCGGCTGCGCGGCGCTGCGGCGGCGCTCGTGGCGGGCGGGGGCACGGTCCGGCCGGCCCTGATGATCTGCTCAGTCATGGCGCATGAAGATCCTTCTGTAGCCGAAGGCGAGCGTGACGCAGATGATGAACAATACCACGCCGATGGCGCTGCCGAAGCCGACCTTCATCCGCGTGATGCCGTAGCTGTAGAGGAAGGTCACCATGGTCTGCGTCGAGTTGGACGGGCCGCCGCCGGTGAGCGGCATGATCATGTCGAAGAGCTGCAGCGAGCCGACCACCGAGAAGAACACCGACAGGCGGATGGTGGGCGCGAGCAGCGGCAGCGTCACATGGGTGAAGCGCTGCCAGCGCGAGGCGCCGTCGATCTCGGCCGCCTCGTAGTAGCTCTTGTCGATATTCTGCAGGCCGGCGATGAACAGCATCATGTGGAAGCCGAAATATTTCCAGACGATGACGGCAAGGACGGCATAGATCGCGAGATGCCTGTCGGCCAGCACATAGGGCGCGGCGACATTGAAGAAGCTGGCGATGGCGGCGAAGAGGCCGTAGTCACCGTCATAGACGAAGCGCCAGATGAGGCCCGCCGCCACGTCGGCCAACACATAGGGCATAAAGAAGATCAGGCGGAAGACGACCGCGCCGGGGATGCGGTTCGACACCATGGTCGCGAGCCACAGCGCCAGCGGCAACTGGATCAGGATCGAGACGAGGATGATCAGGAAATTGTTGCCGAGCGCCGTCGTGAAGGCGGAGGTGCGCCAGAGCGTCTCGAAATTCTTGAGGCCGACGAACTTCTCCGGCAGCCCGTAGCCGTTCCAGTCATAGAGCGAATACCAGGCGGCCTCGCCCATCGGCAGGATGACGAACAGCGTGAACAGGAGAAGGGCAGGCGGCAGGAACAGGACGAGCACGGGCCATTTGCCCTGAACGCCCATGCGCCGGCCGGTCGCGACACGCGCGGTCGAACTCATCGATCGGACCTCCAGATGAGGGAGACGGGCGCCGAACCCGAAGGTGCGGCGCCCCTTGCCCAAAAGCCGGGCCCAGGCGAACCGGGCCCGGCGAGCCGGGGCTCGTCAGTGATCGAGCGCCCAGGCGTCCTGGATCTGCTGCGCCGCATCATCCGGCGACATCTGGCCAGAGACAATCTCGACGGAGACGTCGTTGACGACGCGGCCGACGGCCGGTCCGAGGTCCTGGTCGAGGAAGTTCTGGTGCCAGGTCGAGGCGGCGAGCTGCTCGGCGGCCGACTTCACCAGCGGCTGCTTGATGACGCTGGCCGCGCCCGTGGCGGCCGGGATCAGGAGATCCTTGCCGGCCATCATGGTCTGGTTGTCCTTGCTGGTCAGGAATGCCGCGAAGTCGAGCGCCTCGGGCGGCGCGTTCTTGGTCAGCACCCAGCCATTGATGCCGCCCATGGTGTCGGTCAGCTGACCGGCGCCGCCGGCGACCGTCGGGAACGGGAACGAGCCGATATCGGCCTCGTCGAGGCCCTTGCCGTCGGCAGCGATCGAATGCTGCTGCACCGGGGTCGAATCGAAGCCGAGCAGCATGGCGGCCTTGCCGTCGGCGAAGAGGCCGACCGGAACCGGCCATTTGGTGCCGAGATAGCCCTGCTGGAACGGCTCGAGCTTGCCGAGTGCGGCGAGGTCCTGGCCGGCCTTGATGAAGGCTTCTGACTTGAAGCCGTCGCCCTCGCTGGCCTTGGCGGCGTCGAACGCCGCCTTGCCGCCCTCGCGCATGGCGAGATAGCCCCAGTAGAAATGGATCGGCCACTTGTCGCCGCCGCCGCCGGCGATCGGCGTGATGCCCGCGGCCTTCAGCTTGGTGACCGCCGCGAGGAAGTCATCCCAGGTCTTGATCGAGGCGGCGTCGACGCCGGCCTTCTCGAACAGCTTCTTGTTGTAATAGAAGCTGACCAGGCCGGTCTGGTAGGGCACCGCCCAGATCTTGCCGTCGACGGTGAGGCCGTTCACGAGCGCCGGGCTGTAGACGGCCTTGAGCTTGCCGCCATCCGCATCCATCGCCTCGGTGACGTCCTTGATGGCGCCTGTCGCCGCCTGCGCCGCCAGAACGCCGCCGCCCCAGGTGTAGAAGAGATGCGGCGGATCGTTCGACTGCAAGAGCGTCGGCAGCTTGGCCTTGAACGCCTCGTTCTCCAGGAACTGCATCTCGATCTTCACGCCGGGATGCGCCGCCTCGTAATTCTTGACGATCTCGTCCCAGGCCGCGGCGATGCCGGGATCGGTGTTGAGATGCAGCCATTTCACCGTGACGTCGGCGAAGGCCGTGCTGGCCGAAAGCGCGAGCGCGACCGACGCGCCCAAAAGGCTTGTAAGCTTCATGCGTGTCCTCCCAGACAGGACCGGGCTCCTCAACCCGGGCGATCACTTAAATAAATGATGCGGATTAAATCTGGTCCCTTTCGCGACATCCTGTCAAGGCCGCGCGCCCAATGGTGCTATGCAGCAAGGCGAAGTGCCGTTGACAGGCTCATGCGGGGATGGGAATAACTGCTCGACCCGGATTAATTGACAGACCGATGAAAACCGCCGACCCCGAACTGATGCGTGCGATCAATCGCTTCCACGTCATGGATGCGATCCGTCGCTTTGGGCCGATCGCGCGGGTGGAGATCTGCGACCGCACCGAACTGTCGGCGACGACGGTCTCGGCGATCACCGGCGCGCTGCTCGACGACGGGCTGATCATCACGCATCAACTCGGCGGCATCCGCGACGTCGCGCGCGGACGGCCGCGCGTCCTGCTCGATCTCAATCCCGACGCCGCCTATGTCGTCGGCGTCCGCATGGCGCCTGACCGCATCACCATCGCCACGACCAATTTCCGCGCCGATATCCGCTCCAGCCTGACGCTGCCGGTTCGCGCCGGCCGCCATTCGGCCGCCGTCGTCGCCGATCTCGTCGAGGACGGCATCCGCCGCTCCGTCGCCGATGCCGGGCTCGAGATGAGCCAGATCTCCGGCGTCTGCGTCGGCCTGCCCGGCGTCATCGAGCGCGGCGCCGGCATCTGCCGCGCCAGCCCGCTCTTCGCCGAGCGCGACATTCCCTTAGCCGCCAAACTGACGCGGCGCCTCGACGGCGTGGTGGCGACGCTCGACAGCGACGTCAACCTCGTGACGCTGGCCGAGCACTGGTTCGGCAAGGCGCGCGGGCTCGACGATTTCCTCGTCGTCTCCGTCGAGCTCGGCCTCGGCCTCGGTATCCTGCACAAGGGCGAATTGTTCCGCGGTGCCAACGGCCTCGGCCCCGATCTCGGCGATCTCCTCGCGAAGCCCCCGACCGGCAACGGGCTCGTGCGCCTCGCCGCCATCGCCTCGGAGGAGAGCATCCTCGCAGAGGCGCGGACGGCACTCGCCGGCACGGGCCATGAGCAGGCGTTCCGCCTCGGCCGCGGCCTCGACAAGGTGCTCGAGCGGGCCGATGCCGGTGACCCCGCCATCATGGCGCTGCTCGGCGCCGCCGGCGAGGCGCTCGGCTTTGCCATCGCCAATCTGATCGTCCTGTTCGCGCCGCCGAAGGTGATCCTCGCCGGCCCGGTGCTCGCGGCCGTCGATGCGCTGGTCGCGCCGCTCCGCGCGACCGTCGCCGCGCTGCTGCCGCCGAGCCTTGCCGATGTCGCCGATATCGCGGTGCATGAATGGGACGATGAAATCTGGGCGCGCGGCGCCGCCGCCATGACATTGCGCGACCTCTATGGCGCGCCCTGGGGAACGACGGGGCCGGCTCCCCACCGCTAGCGGGCCGCCCGAACAGACACGAGGGAGGATGACAATGACGGACCGGGTCGGGATCGGCTTTATCGGCTGCGGCAATATCAGCGCCGCCTATCTGAAGGCGGCACGCGGCTTTCCGCTGCTCGAGGTGCGCGGCGTCGCCGACCTCAATATCGCCGCCGCCGAGGCGCGCGCGGCAGAGTTCGGGTTGAAGGCGATGACGGTCGAGGAATTGCTCGCCGATCCCCAGGTCGAGATCGTCGTCAACCTCACCATCCCCAAGGCGCATGTCGAGGTCGGCCTTCGCGCCATCGCCGCCGGCAAGCATGTCCATTCGGAAAAGCCGCTCGGCATCGCCACCGCCGAAGCGCGGACGCTGGTCGAGGCGGCGAAGGCCCGCGGCGTCCGGCTCGGCGCGGCGCCGGATACGTTCTTCGGCGGCGCGCAGCAGACCTCGCGCAAGCTGGTCGACGACGGCGCCATCGGCACGCCGCTCGGCGGCACCGCCTTCTTCATGTGCCCCGGCCATGAGCGCTGGCATCCCAATCCCGCCTTCTACTATCTCGATGGCGGCGGGCCGATGCTAGACATGGGCCCCTATTACGTGACCAGCCTCGTCAACCTGCTCGGGCCGGTCGAGAGCGTCGCCGGCGTCGCCACCAAGCTGCGCGACGACCGCCTCGTCACCTCCGAGCCCCTGAAGGGCACGCGCATCCCGGTCGAGGTCGCGACCCATGTCGCCGGAACGATGAAATTCGTCTCGGGCGCCGTCGTCTCGATCGCCATGAGCTTCGACGTGCCGCGCCACCGCCACAGCCCGATCGAGCTCTATGGCTCGGACGCCGCGCTGCTCGTGCCCGATCCGAACCATTTCGGCGGCGAGATCATGCTGGCGACCGCCTCCGAGGACTGGAAGGCGGTCCCGACCGAGCATGCCTATGCCGACGGCAATTTCCGCGTCATCGGCGTCGCCGACATGGCGGATGCGATCCGCACCGGGCGGCCGCACCGCGCCTCCGGTGAACTCGCCTTCCATGTGCTCGAGGTCATGGAGGCCTTCCAGCGCTCCTCCGACAGCGGACAGCATATCGCAATGACGACGCGGCCCGAGCGGCCGGCGCCGCTGCCGGTCGGGCCCGGCATTTTCGGCTGAGCATCATGACAGGGAAGGACACAACCATGCGCGAGGCGCTGATCGTCTGGGGCGGCTGGAGCGGGCATGAGCCCGAACAGGGCGCCAAAGTGATTGCCGGGATGCTGGAGGAGGAGGGCTTCAAGGTCTATGTCGAGAACACGACGGAAGCCTTTGCCGATCCCTCGATCGCCGATCTCTCGCTGATCGTCCCGATCTTCACGATGTCGAAGATCGAGAAGGAAGAGCTGCAGAACCTCACCAATGCCGTCAAGGGCGGCGTCGGCCTCGGCGGCTATCATGGCGGCATGGGCGATGCGTTCCGCGAGGCGACCGAATACCAGTTCATGGTCGGCGGGCAGTGGGTCGCCCATCCCGGCAACATCATCGACTACCATGTCGATGTGGTGAAGGGCGACGATCCGATCATGGCCGGCATTCCCGCGCGGTTCCCCTACCGCTCGGAGCAGTATTACATGCATGTCGACCCCTCGAACGAGGTGCTGGCGACGACGACCTTCACCGGCGAGCATGCGTCCTGGATCGATGGCACGGTGATGCCGGTGGTCTGGAAGCGGCGCTATGGCGAGGGGCGGGTATTCTACTCCTCGCTCGGCCATGTCGCGAGCGAGTTCGAGGTTCCGGAAATGCGCACCATCGTCCGCCGCGGCCTGCTCTGGGCGGCGCGCTGACGCGCGGCTGACGGGGGAGGTCACTGACACACTCCGACCTCCCAAGCGACCCCTCCCCGAAAACGCCTAGGCGTTTTCGGCCCTCCCTCAAGGGGAGGGCTCAAGGGGAGCATGGGCCACACGACGCAGCCGCGATGCCGCCTTTCTTCTTGAGCCCTCCCCTTGAGGGAGGGCCAAAACCGCGGATGCGGTTTTGGGGAGGGGTCTCTCGCGCCGGGGCAGCGGGACGGCGGGTCGGACGCTGGACAGGCGTTCAACCCTGCCAACGGGACCTACCGAAACGGGAGCGGCGAAAGCGGCTCCCGTTTGCCTTTGGGGAGGAACGATTCGCGGCCGACGTCCGTTGATGGTCCGGACACCCAAACCGGAGAGAAGACATGGCCAAGGAAAAGACGCTCGACGTGCTGTTCCACGAGACGCTCAAGGACATCTACTACGCCGAGAAGCAGATCCTCCGCGCTCTGCCGAAGATGGCGCGGGGCGCGGACTCGCCTGAACTGAAGCAGGCCTTCGAAAACCACAAGGACGAAACGGAAGTCCATGTCGAACGTCTGCAGCAGATCTTCGAGATGCTCGACAAGCCGGCACGCGGCAAGACCTGCGACGCCATTCTCGGCATCATCGAGGAAGGCAAGGACGTGCTCGAGGAATTCGAGGGCGCCCCGGCACTCGACGCCGGCCTGACCGCGGCGGCGCAGGCCGTCGAGCATTACGAGATGGCGCGCTATGGCACGCTGAAGACCTGGGCGACCCAGCTCGGCATGCCCGAGGCCGCGAAGCTGCTCGACGCGACGCTGCAGGAAGAGAAGAAGGCCGACGCGCTGCTGAGCCGCCTCGCCGGCGCCAGCGTCAACGCCAAGGCCGCCTGAAGATAAGCCGGCAAAGGGACGTCCGCCGCGCGGCTTGGTCGCTCGGCCGGACCGCCCCCCGAAATGCATATCGCCGCCCGACAGTCCTGCCGGGCGGCGATATTGTTTTCAGTCGGGCCACGCCT
Organism: Kaistia sp.; assembly: GCA_965279105.1. Classification (GTDB taxonomy): domain Bacteria; phylum Pseudomonadota; class Alphaproteobacteria; order Rhizobiales; family Kaistiaceae; genus Kaistia. The sequence goes on along the minus strand of OZ257135.1, from coordinate 4,874,545 downwards.
GCCGCTTTTGACGGATCAGGAAACGGCTACTCCGCCGCTTCCCGCACAGCCGTCGGATCGAAGCCGAAATTGAACGGCGCCGGCTCGCCGCGCTCTGTGCGCATCGCGCCGCGCAGTGTCTCGGTCGCCGCGACATCGACGGCGTTGCCTTCTGTCAGCACCACGCCATAGCCGCTGCCCGCCTGCTCGCGCGAGACGAGATCGTAGCGCACGTCGCGGGCGACCTGCTCGGCCGGACGCTCGAACGGATCGCCCCAGCCGCCGGCTCCGGCGGTCTTGAAGACGATGCGGTCGCCGGCTGCGACGGCGAGGTTGTCGATCTTGGAGGGGATGCGCACGCGCTCCTCGCTGCCGGCCTTGATCAGCCATTTCGACGAGGTGCCGCCGAACTGGCCGCCATTGATGCCCCAGGGCGGCACGACCTCGCGGTCGTCATGGATCGAGACCTTGCCCGCCTCGAGCACCCGGTAGATCTTCTCGATGCCGGCGCCGCCGCGATGGAGGCCGGGGCCACCGGAATCGCGGATCGGGCGATAGCCTTCGACGAGCACCGGATAATAGTTCTCGATATATTCGATCGGCGTCGCCGAGAAGAGCGGCCACCAGGCATGGCCGTCGAGGCCGTCGCCGCGCGGACGGCCGGGCACGCCGCCGAACAAGAGCTCCATCAGCTGGAAATATTTGTTGTTCTTGTCGTGGCCGGTGAAGATGAAGTGCGGGCTGGTGCCATAGCCGGCCGCCATCGAGAGATGCGGCGCGCGCTGGCCGAGGGCGCCGGCCTGGCAATCGAAGAAGCGCGTATGCGTGTTGAGGCGGTTCGACAGCGCCGCCGGGAAGCGCGGATTGAGCAGCGAGCCTTCGGGCAGGACCACTTCGAACAGGTCGTAGAAGCCCTCGTTGAACAGCACCGAGGGATCGAACGCCATGATCATGTAGACGCCGAAGAACAGCTTGCAGAGGCCCTCGTGGATATGGAAGTTGATCGGGCCTTCCGCTTGGTCGTCCGTGCCGGTCCAGTCGAACACGGCGATGTCGCCGCGGCGATAGATCGACAGCGTCATCTTGAACGGCCCGTTGCCGAGGCCGTCATCGTCGACATAGTCGGTGAAGGAAACCGGTTCGACCGAGATGTATTTGTCGATCAGCACCTTCATCGCTTCGCGGGTGCGGTCGAGCAGCATGTCGCAGGCCGACATGTAGGTGTCGCGGCCGAAGCGATCGCAGAGCTCGCGCACGCGGACGGAGGCCGTGCGGCAGCCGGCGATCAGCGCCATCAGGTCGGCGCGGTTCATGTCGGGCGTGCGCGTGTTGTTGAGCATGATGTCGAGCACGCCCTTGTTGAGCACGCCCTTGTCATAGATGCGCACCGGCGGGATGCGCAGCCCTTCCTCCCAGATCGTGCGCGCATCGAACGGCATCGAGCCCGGCACCTTGCCGCCGACATCGACCATGTGGCCGAAGATCGACGAGAAGCCGACGAGAATGCCCTCATGGAAGATCGGCATCATCACGCACCAGTCGTTGTTGTGCGAGATGGAGCCCTTGCAGGCATAGGGATCGTTCCAGACGAAGATGTCGCCTTCGTTGATGTCGCCTTCGAACTGCTCGACGATCGCCGGGATGTAGGAGCCGAACTGGCCGACGACCATGCGGCCGCGGGCATCGCAGATCATCGGGAATTCGTCGTGCTGCTCGCGGATGACCGGCGACAGCGAGATGCGCACCACGACGCCGTCCATCTCGAAGCGCGCGTTCTTCAGCGCGTTCTCGATGATGTCGAGGGTGATCGGATCGACTTTCACGGACATGACGCTCAGTTCCCCCTCGAGACGGGCCAGATCAGGAGATTGCCGTGGCTGTCGACCTCGGCATAGTGCCGCGGCAGCAGGACGGTGGTGGTGTCGTACTGGCGGATGATCGCCGGTCCCTCGACGCGGTCGCCGACGGCGAGCTTGGCACGGTCGTAGTTCGGCGTCGGAACGAAGGCGCCGTCGAAATAGCAGCGCCGCGTTTCCATCAGCGCGGCGGCGATGTCGCCACCCTCGGCGTCCGGAACCGCCTCGTCGACGCTCGGCGTGGCGCCGGTCGCGACGACGCGCAGCGCCACCAGTTCGACCGGGACATGGAATCGGACGCCGTAGAGGCGCTCATGCATCGCATGGAAGGCATCGAGGATTTCACCGAGTCCGCCCGCACGTCCGACGAGGTCGGCCGGCAGGTCGATCGTCACCTCGAAGCCCTGCTGCTCGTAGCGAAGGTCGAGCGAATAGGCGATGCCGCGATCGGCCTCCTCGACCTCCTGTTCGTCGAGCCAGGTCCGCGCCTTCACGGAGAGGCTTTCGAAGCGCGACCAGATCTCGGCCGGATCGAGCCCGGCGGTCGAGCGGATATAGGTCTGGACGAACTCGTTCTTGAACACGGCCTCGAGGAAGCCGAGCGCTGAGAGGACGCCGGGGGAGGGCGGCACCAGAACCGGATAGCAGCCGAGCAGTTCGGCGAGGGCATTCGCATGCAGCGGGCCGGCACCGCCGAAGGCGACGATGCCGAAATCGCGCGGATCGAGGCCGCGCTGCACGGTGATGACGCGGAGCGCCCCCAGCATCACCTCATTGGCGATGTCGATGATGCCCTTGGCGGCATCCTCGGCGGAAAGGCCGAGCGCCGCGCCGATGCGGCCGACCGCGGCACGGGCGCCCTCGACGTCGAGCGTCATGTCGCCGCCGAGCAGCACCGGCGGCAGATAGCCGAGCACGACATTGGCGTCGCTGACGGCAGGTTCCGTGCCGCCGCGGCCATAGGAGACCGGGCCGGGGCGGGCGCCAGCGCTGCGCGGGCCGACGCGGAGCGACTTGGTGAGGTCCGACACTTCGGCGATCGAGCCGCCGCCGGCGCCGACGCTGCGCACGTCGAGCGTCGGCACCTTGGCCGGGAACGAGCCGACCTCGGTCGAGCGCGAGATGGTCGGCTGGCCGTCGAGGATGACCGAGACGTCGGTCGAGGTGCCGCCCATGTCGAAGGCGAGTAGCTTGTTGAGGCCGGTGCGGCGCGCGATCATCACCGTCGAGGTGACGCCGCCAGCAGGTCCGGAGAGCACCGTGTGCACCGGCCGCTCGGAGGCGGCGGCGGCGCTCATCAAGCCGCCGTCGGAGCGCACGATGTGCAGCCGCGCGGTGACGCCCTCGTCCTTCAGCCGATCCTCGATGCGCGAGAGATAGCGCTTCATGATCGGGCGGACATAGTCGTTCATCACTGTGGTGATGGCGCGGTCATATTCGCGGAATTCCGGCAGGATGTCGGAGGAGAGCGAGACCGGGATATGCGGATGCCGCTCGGCGACGATGGCGCCGAGAAGGCGCTCATGCTCGGGATTGGCATAGGAGTGCATCAGCGAGATCGTCAGCGCCTCGATGCCCGAGCCGCAGAGATCGTCGATGAGCGCCGTCGCCCTGGCGATGTCGAGCGGGCGCACCACCTCGCCGCGCGCATTCATGCGCTCGGGGATGCCGCGTGTGTCGGCGAGCGAGGCGAGCGGATCGGGCTTGTCCATGACGATCCAGCCGAACAGCGGGCCGGGCGTCCAGGACTTGGCGAGATGCAGCGTATATTCGAAGCCCTCGGTGACCAGGAGGCCGACCCTTGCGCCCTTGCCCTCGAGCACGGCATTGGTGGCGACCGTGGTGCCGTGCAGGATCAGCGAGATGTCGGAGGGCGCGATGCCCGCCTTCTCGCAGATCAGCTTGACGCCTGCGGCGACGCCGATCGACTGGTCCTGCGGGGTTGACGGGGTTTTCGCCTGGTAGGTTCGCTGCGTCTTTTCATCATGCAGCAACAGGTCGGTGAACGTTCCGCCCACATCGACTCCGAGCCTCATCTCATCGTCCCTCTGGTTCTGGCGAAGCCCTTTGGACCTCTCGCCGGCACGCTATTGAATGCGCATGCAAACTAGCATAGTTTCTTCTTCGGGTCGTCCGCAAGAGCCAAATTTCCGGCTTGGAACGGCAGGCCGAAAAGGGCCTCGCGGGCGTCCGGCGAGGGCATGGACCAGCATGAAGAAGCCGATCGCATGAGCGCGCTCACGCTTTACGACAAGGTCTGGCAGCAGCATGTCGTCAAGACCTATGAGGATGGCAGCGTCCTCCTCTATATCGATCGCCACCTCGTGCAGGAGGTGTCGAGCCCGCAGGCCTTTGCCGGGCTGATCGCGCAAGATCGCCCCATCAGGCGGCCGGATGCCCATGTTTCCGTGGCCGATCACGCCGTGCCGACGCGGCATCGCGACCGGCCGCTGCCCGATGGCCTCGCCGCCCGCCAGGTGTCGCGGCTCGAGGAGAATGCCCGCCGCTTCGCCATTCCCTATATCCCGATGAACGATCCGCGCCATGGCATCGTGCATGTCATCGGGCCGGAGCTCGGTTTCACGCTGCCCGGCGCCGTGCTCGTCTGCGGCGACAGCCACACCTCGACCCATGGCGCCTTCGGAGCGCTCGCCTTCGGGATCGGCGCCAGTGAATGCGAATGCATCTTCGCGACGCAGACGCTGCGCCAGGTGAAGCAGAAGCGCATGCGCGTGCGGCTCGAGGGCACCTTGCCGGCCGGCGTCACCGTGAAGGACGTGATCCTCGCCCTCATCGGCGAGATCGGCACCTCGGGCGGCGTCGGCCATGCCATCGAGTTCGCCGGCAGCGCGGTCCGCGCGATGTCGATGGAGGCGCGGATGACGCTCTGCAACATGTCGATCGAGGCGGGCAGCCGCGTCGGCATGGTGGCGCCTGACGAGACGACCATCGCCTATCTGAAGGGCCGGCCGCTGGCGCCTGACGGAGCGGACTGGGACGCCGCGGTGGCCGCGTGGCTGCGGCTTCAGAGCGATGCCGACGCGGTGTTCGATCGCGAGGTGGTCCTCGATGTCGCCAGCCTCAGCCCGCGCATTTCCTGGGGCACGACGCCGGAGGAGAACCTGCCGATAGACGGCCTCGTGCCCGATCCGGCCGACGAGGCCGATCCCGCCCGTCGCGCCCGCATGCAGCGGAGCCTCGCCTATATGGGGCTCGAGCCCGGGCGCCGGCTCGACGAGATCGCCATCGACCGCGTCTTCATCGGCTCCTGCACCAACAGCCGCATCGAGGATCTGCGCCTCGCTGCCGCCGTCGTCGCCGGCCGCAAGGTTGCGGCAAGCGTCGCGGCGATCGTCGTGCCCGGCTCGGCCGGCGTCCGGCTGCAGGCCGAGGCCGAGGGGCTCGACGCCGTCTTCCGCGCCGCCGGCTTCGAATGGCGCTCCGCCGGCTGCTCGATGTGCGTCGCCATGAATGATGATCGCCTGTCGCCCGGCGAGCGCTGCGCCTCGACCTCGAACCGCAATTTCGAGGGTCGGCAAGGGCAGGGCGGCCGCACCCATCTGATGAGCCCGGCCATGGCCGCCGCCGCCGCGATCGCGGGCCGGCTCGCCGATGTGCGCGCGCTCTCGTCCTGATGCCCCAAGCCCGTTGATGTCCATGCAGCCCTTCACGACCATCACCAGCGTCGCCGCGCCGCTGCCGGAAGCCGATATCGATACCGACATCATCTTCCCGGCCCGCTTTCTGCTGCTGCTCGACCGCGCGGGCCTCGGCCGGCATCTCTTCCAGGAGCGTCGCCGGCCCGCCGCCGGCGCGCCGCCCTTCGTGCTCGACCGTCCGCCCTTCGACAAGGCGGAGATCCTCGTCACGGGCGCGAATTTCGGCTCGGGCTCCAGCCGCGAGCAGGCGGTCTGGGCGCTGGCCGATTTCGGCATCCGCGTCGTGATCGCGCCGAGCTTCGGCGAGATCTTCTTCTCCAACTGCTTCCGCAACGGGCTGCTGCCGATCGTGCTCGGCGAGGACGATCATGAGCGCGTCATGATCGCCGCGGCCAGCGAGCAGCCGGTGACGGTCGATCTCGAGCGGCTCGAGATCGACTGCGGCAACGGGCCGCCGATCGCGTTTGCCGTCGATGCCTATCGCCGGCGGGCGCTGCTGCAGGGGCTCGACGAGATCGGCGCGATCCTCGCGGATGATGCCGACGCCATCGCCGCCTTCGAGGCGCGCCAGAGGCTGGCGGCGCCCTGGCTTTATCTGAGCCGCGCGCAGCGGGCGATTTTCGACGAACAGGGGAAGGGCGGAGCATGACCGAGGAAGCGCTCGAGGCCAATTACAAGCGCGCCTTCGGCAAGCGCATCGGCTTCGGCAAGAGGCCGGCGCTGCTGATGATCGACTTCGTCGAGGCCTATTTCGATCCGGCCTGTCCGCTCTATGCCGGCGTCGAGGACGCGCTCGCCTCGGCGCTGCGCCTGCAGGCGGCGGCGCGCAAGGCCGGCGTGCCGGTGATCTATACCAATGTCGTCTATGACAGGAACGGCCGCAATGGCGGGCGCTTCTACCAGAAGTCGATGGTGCTGCATCACTTCATCGAAGGCAGCCCGATGGGCGCCTGGCCGAAGGGTCTCGAGGTCGGTGCCGACGAGCTCGTCATTTCCAAGCAGTATCCGAGCGCCTTCTTCGGCACCTCGCTCGCCGCGACGCTCACGACCGCCGGCATCGATACGCTGATCCTGACCGGTCTCAGCACGTCTGGCTGCGTGCGCGCCACCTGCGTCGACACCTGCTCCTACGGCTTCATCCCGATCGTCGTGCGCGAGGCGGTCGGCGACCGCCATCCGGCGCCGCATGAGGCCAACCTCTTCGACATGGACGCCAAATATGCCGACGTCGTCGGCGAGGCCGAGGCGATCGCCTATCTCTCCTCAATCGGAAACGCACAAGAATGACCAAGCCAAGCCTCCGCGCCGCCCTTGCCCGAGGCGAATTCGTCGCCGCGCCCGGCATCCACGACATGATCGCCGCGGCGGTGAGCAACAAGTTCGATTTCGACTTCGTCTATGCCTCCGGCTACTGGACGACGGCCTCGGCCTATGGCCTGCCGGATGCCGGCATCGCCACCTATACGCAGATGCTCGACCGTGTCGCGACGCTCGTCCGCAGCGTCAAGGGCAGCGTCATCGCCGATGCCGATACCGGCTATGGCGGGCTGCTCAACGTGCACCACACCGTGCGCGGCTATGAGGAGGCGGGCGTCGTCGGCATCCAGATCGAGGACCAGGAATTCCCGAAGAAATGCGGCCACACGCCGTTCAAGCGCGTGGTGCCGATCATCGACATGGTCGAGAAGATCAAGGTCGCCGTGGAGGCGCGCAAGAGCCCGGAGACCCTGATCATCGCCCGCACCGACGCGCGGCAGACGCATGGCTTCGAGGGGGCGCTCGAGCGGGGCCTTGCCTATGCCGAGGCCGGCGCCGATGTCGTGTTCCTCGAGGCGCTGGAAAGCGAGGAGGAGATGCGCGAGGCCTGCGCCCGCATCGACAGGCCGATGATGGCCAATATGGCCGATGGCGGCCGCACGCCGATCCGCTCGCGCGACGAGCTGGCGGCGATCGGCTATGCCATGGCGATCTATCCCTCGATCACCGGCCTTGCCGCCGCCCATGCGGTCGAGAACGCGCTGAAGGTCTTCGCCGCTGAGGGCACGTCGAATTCGCCGTCGCTGCCGCTGTTCCCGTTCTCGGAATTCAACTCGCTGATCGGCTTCGAGGAGGTCTGGGCCTTCGAACGCCGCTGGGCGCGTCCGGCCGGCGAGACGGGGCAGTAGCATGGCCGAGGTCGCCGCGATCGGGGCCGGAACGGTCGGAAGCGCCTTCGCTGTGGTGTTCGCGCGGGCGGGCCACAGGGTCCGTCTCCATGACGCGGCCGAGGGCGTCGTCGAGACGGCGGCGCTGCCGCGCATCCTCTCGACGCTGGCGCTGCTCGAAGGCAACGGCCTTCTCGCCGAGCCGGTCGCCGCGATCGCGGCACGGATCACGCCGGCTGGTTCGATCGCGGAGGCCGTCGCCGGCGCTACCTATGTGCAGGAAAGCGTCGCCGAGCGGATCGAGGTCAAGCGGGCTGTATTCACGGCGATTGCCGCCGCGGCGCCGGCCGAGGCGCTGCTGGCGTCGTCGACATCGGCTCTCCCCGGCTCGGAGTTTCTCGGCCATGTCGCGGGGCCGGAGCGATGCCTCGTCGCCCATCCGGTCAATCCGCCCTCGCTGATCCCGCTGGTGGAGCTCTGCCCGACGCGCTGGACCTCGGAGGCGACGCTGACGGCGGCACATGCCTTCCTGTCGGCGGCCGGCATGAGCCCGGTCACGCTGAAGAAGGAAATCGACGGCTTCCTGCTCAACCGCCTGCAATACACGCTCGTCGCCGAGGCGCTGCATCTCGTCGGCGAGGGCTATTGCAGCGCCGCCGACATCGACCGCGTCATGACCGAGGGGCTGGCGCTGCGCTGGGCCTCGATCGGCCCGTTCGAAGTGGCACATCTGAATGCCGTCGACGGCTTCCAGGGCTTCGTCGACCGGCTCGGCGGCATGATGCGGGCGATGGGCGCGGGCGCCCGCACCGACTATGACTGGTCGGACGCGCTGATCGCCGACATCCATGCCGGTCTCGCCGAGCGCGTGCCCGTCACGGAAATCCCGGCGCGGCAGGCCTGGCGCGATGCCCGCATCCTCGCGGCGCGGCGGCTGCAGCAGTCCGACTGACGCGACACGTCAGCCGATCTCGACGTCCTCGACGATCTCGGCGCGGTAGGCGGAGGGAACCGGGATCGTGCTGCGCCAGACGAGGCGGCTCGGCAGCGGCATGTCGATGCCGCGCTCGATCGGACGGTCGGGTTCGTCGAGATGCATCAGCGCCAGCGTCTGCTCGACCATCTGGTGGATCGGCTGGCGCACCGTGGTCAGCTTGTAGGGCGCGCGGCGGGCTTCCGGAATGTCGTCGAAGCCGCCGACCATCAGGTCCTCGGGGATGCGCAGCCCGAGCCGGTAGCGCAGCGCGTCGATCGCCCCCATCGCCATGATGTCGTTGATGCCGAAGAGCGCATCCGGACGCGGCTTGCCGCGGTCGGCGAACAGCGTCAGCGCGGCGCTGGCGGCGCCGTCATAGGACGAGCCGCCGGCGATCTCCTCGATCTCGGCCCGCTTGATCCCTTCCTCCATCAGCCGCTCGACGAAGCCGCGCACGCGATCCTGGCTGGTGGTGCCCTTGGGATCGCCGGTGATCATCGCGAAGGAGCGGGCGCCGGCCGACAGGAACGCCTCGGCGATGAGGCGGCCGCCGCCGACATTGTCGCAGCGCACGCCCGAGGCGTCGCTGCCGGGGATGTAGCGGTTGAACAGCACGATCGGAATGCCGCGGTCGTGGCAGATCGACGTCATGCGCGTCGAGATCTGGGCCGAGGTCAGGATGACGCCGTCGATCTGGTATTGCAGCGCGCGGAGGATCGCCTCGTCGCTCTCCGAACCAGGATCGACGGTGAAGATCAGCACCTGGCGCCCGAGGGCCTGCAGGCGGCGCGAGAACTCGTGCAGCACATGGACATAGAACGGATTGCCCATATTGCCGAGGATGAGCGCGATGATGTTGGTGCGCTTCGTCGTCAGGCTGGACGCGATCGAATTCGGCACGTAATTGAGCTTGCGCGCCGCTTCGAGCACCTTGGCGCGCTTCTCCTCGGCGATGCTCGATCCGGGCGTGAACGCACGCGACACCGCGGATTGCGAGACGCCGGCGAGCGCAGCGACGTCGAATGACGTGGCGCGTGAGGTGATCCGTTTCATGGCTGGCGGCAAGGGCCTGTTGGACTACGCATTCAATTCCTGTCGCGCCCGGGGCTGGCCCGGCGCGGCCTGAGGCCGATCGACGGCTGAGTGTGCCGGATCGCGCCGGATTCTTCAATCGAACATTCGCCATCGAAGCAGCGGAACGGGCGCGACCGGACCCGAGATCGCGTTGACTCATTCCCGTGAATGCGTAATCATTGAATGCGCATTCATGACGTCGCGCGGCCGTGCAGGGAAAACAGCGGCCGGGCGATCAGAGGGAGATATCATGATCAGACATTTGCTGGGCGCCACCCTTGTGGCAGGTGCCGTGACGATCGGGCTCGCCGCGCCGGCCATGGCCGATGCGGCTTCGGACGGCCTCGCGACGGCCAAGCAGAAGCTGCAGAAATATATCGAGAAGCCGGTCTTCGTGGCGCCGGGCGAGCCGTTCGACGCCAAGGCCTGCGCGAGCGGCAAGAAGCAGCTCTCGATCCCGAATTCGAGCGCAAACCCCTTCCTCAAGGGCATCATCGACCGGATGAAGAAGGCCGGCGCCGAAATCGGCCTCGAGGTCAAGGAATGGGAAAACCAGGGCCAGCCGAGCCAGTGGGTCCAGGGCGTCGACTTCGCCATCCGCGACAAGTACGACATCATCGACCTGATCTCCGGCATCGATCCCTCGACGATCGAGCCGCAGGTGAGGGCGGCCAAGGAAGCCGGCGTCAAGGTGATGACGTCGCATTTCTATGATCCGAGCGACACGCAGAATCCGCTCGTCTCGTCCTCGCTCACCATCGGCTTCGGCGAGATCGGCACCGTGCTCGCCAACTGGTCGACCGTGAATACCGACGGCAAGGCGAACATCGTCCTCATCGTCTCCGACGAGGTGCCGCCGACCAAGCCGCTCGTCGCCGGCCTCAAGGCCGAGCTCGCCGCCAACTGCCCGAACTGCAAGATCGTACAGGAGATCAATGTCGGCGTGACCGAATGGGGCACCAAGATCCAGCCGGCGGTGCAGGCGGCCGTTCAGGCCAATCCCGACGTCAATGTCGTGATCCCCATCTACGATTCGATGTCGCAGTTCGTCGTCCCGGCGCTCCGCCTCACCGGCAAGACCGGCGCGGTCAAGGTCGCGACCTTCAACGGCACGCCCTTCGTGCTCGACTACATCCAGCAGGGCACCGTCGACATGGATATCGGCGAGAGCCTCGACTGGATCGCCTATGCGACCATCGACGGCCATGTCCGCGATCTCTGCGGCCTGAAGTCGCCGGCCGCCCTCAACGTGCCCTTCTACATCTTCGACAAGAGCAACGCTGCCGAAGCCGGCACGCCGGCCGGCTACGACACCGGCTATGGCAATGCCTATGTCGAAGGGTTCCGCAAGCTCTGGAAGCTGCAGTAGGGCTCGCCGATGTCGGATGCGTCCCTGTCCGACAACGGACGGTCATTGCCGGGAGCGCCGCATGCGCTCCCGGTTTCCGCGACGCCTGTGCTGGAGCTCAGCGGCATCGCCAAGACATTCGGCGGCGCCAGGGCGCTCGGCGGCGTCTCCTTCGAGGTCGCGCCCGGCGAGGTGCACGGCCTGCTCGGCAAGAACGGTTCCGGCAAGTCGACGCTGGTCAAGATCCTCGCGGGCTTTCATGCCCCCGATGCCGGCGGGCGCCTCGCCTTCAACGGCGAAAGCATCGAGCTGCCGCTGAAGCCGGGCGATTTCCGCCGGCTCGGCATGAGCTTCGTCCATCAGAATCTCGGCCTCGTGCCGTCGCTGACCGTGCTCGAGAACCTCCGCTTCGCCCATCTCACCACGGCGAAGAGCGGCTATATCGACTGGAAGGCCGAACGGGCCGCCGCCCGCGAGGCGCTGGCGCGCTTCGGGCTCGCCATCGACACCGCCGAGCGGGTCGATCGGCTGTCGCCGGTCGAGAAGGCCCTGCTCGCCATCGTGCGCGCCTTCGAGGAAGTGCGCGTCGCCACGGCCGCGACCGGCAAGCCCGGCCTGGTGCTGCTCGACGAGCCGACGCCGTTCCTGCCGCGCGAGGGCGTCGAGAAGCTGTTCGCGCTCGTCCGCTCGATCGCGGCGACCGGCTCTAGCGTCATCTTCATCTCGCACGACATCGACGAGGTGATGACCATCACCGACCGCATCACGGTGCTGCGCGACGGGCTCGTCGCCGGCGAACTGGTGACGGCGCGGGCGACGCATGAGGAGGTGGTCGAGGCGATCGTCGGCAAGCGCATCGCGCGGCTCGGCATGACCAGCCATGCGGCGACACTCGCCAAGCCGGCCTTCGTCACGGTCGAGACGGTCGCCGGCGCCACCTTGGCGCCGTCCGACGTCACGATCGGCAGGGGCGAGATCCTCGGCGTCACCGGGCTGATCGGCTCGGGCTATGAGGAACTGCCCTATCTCGTCTTCGGCGCGCGGCCGTGTAGGTCGGGGACGCTCGCCTTCGCGGGCGGCGCGCGGATCGCGCTCTCCGACATGTCGCCGGCACGGGCGATCGGGCTCGATCTCGCGCTGCTGCCCGGCGATCGCCAGGGCGCCAGCGGTGTCGACAGCCTGCTCATCGTCGACAACATGTTCCTGCCCGATGTCGCGCGCTTCTTCCGCGGCGGCCGGCTCAGCCGCGGTGCCATGCTGCGCGAGGCCTTCGATCTCGGCGCCCGCTACGAGGTGCGCCCGAACGATCCTTCGATGAAGCTCTCGGCGCTGTCGGGCGGCAACGCGCAGAAGGTGCTGATCGCGCGCTGGATGAACCGCAATCCGCGCCTCCTGCTGCTCGACGAGCCGACGCAGGGCGTCGATGTCGGCACGCGCGTGCAAATCTTCGCCGCGCTCCGCTCGGCTGCGGCCGGCGGCATGGCGGTGCTCTGCGCCAGTTCCGACGCCGAGCAGCTCGCCGAAATCTGCGACCGCGTGCTCGTCTTCGCGCGCGGCCGCATCGTCACCGAGATCACCGGTGCCGATCTCACCAAGGATGGCATCGCTGAAGCGTGCTACGCCTCGATCGACCTTGCCGGCCATGTCACGGCCGCGGCGCAGCCCCTGTCCATGCGAGCTGAATGATGACCCGATCCGCCACGCAAGCACCCGCCACGCAAGCATCCGCCCCCCAAGCATCCGCCGTCCGGCCCGCCGCCTTCCATCTCGGCCGCTTCATCGAGCGCATCGCCCTCATCGTCGTCTGGCTGCTGCTTATCGGCATCTTCGGCGCGCTGATGCCGCAGTCGTTCCTGAACTGGGGCAATTTCTCGATCATCTTCGCTTCCTACGCCCCGGCGGCCGTGCTGGCGCTCGCCATCATCGTGCCGCTGACGGCGGGCGACTACGATCTCTCGGTCGGGGCGACGCTGACGCTGTCCTCGGCGCTGATCGGCGTCCTCAATGTCTGGCACCACATACCGATCGGCCTCGTGCTGGTGCTAGCGCTCGCCGCCGGCGCCGTCGTCGGCATGGTCAATGCCCTCTTCATCATTTATTTCCGCATCCCCTCGCTGGTGGTGACGCTCGGCACGACCTCGCTGATGACCGGCATCGTGCAGTGGATGACCAATTCCTCGACCATCGGCGGCATCGACAATGCGCTCGTCATGGCGGTGGTCGGCGGGCGGCTGTTCGGCGTGCCCTATGCCTTCTACTACGCGATGATCGCCGTGGTCGCGATGTGGTACGTCTTCGACTATACCCCGCTCGGCCGCCGCCTGCTCTTCGTCGGGCGCGGCCGCGAGGTGGCCCGGCTGAACGGCATCGCGGTCGACCGTGTCCGCTTCGGTGCGCTGGTGACCTCGGCGATGCTCGCGTCCGCTGCCGGCATCATCTATGCGGGCGTGCTCGGCTCGGCCGATCCCTATTCCGGCCTCAACTTCCTGCTGCCGGCCTTTGCCGCCGCCTTTCTCGGCGCGACGACGATCCTGCCCGGCCGCTTCAATCCCTGGGGCGCCATCGTCGCGGTCTATTTCCTGGCGACCGGCATCACCGGCCTCACCATGCTCGGCATCCCGCTCTGGGTGACCAATGTCTTCAATGGCGGCGCGCTGATCCTCGCGGTGACGATCTCGCAGCTGACGCGCGGCCGCGAAGCGACCGATATCGGCTGATCCCAACCCCTGATCGCGGCGCCCGGCGCCTGGCGGAGGACCAAATGGCACGTCATCTCAAGACGGCGAAGGGCGCGGCCGAACGCGCCGAGGCGGACCAGAAGGTGCGCGCCACGGTCGAGGGCATCCTCGCCGACATCGAGGCGCGCGGCGACGATGCGGTGCGCGCGATGTCGGAGCAGTTCGACAATTGGTCGCCGGTCTCGTTCCGCCTCTCCGAGCGGGAGATCGAAGCGGCGATGGCGGCCGTCTCCCCGCGCGATCTCGACGATATCCGCTTCGCGCAGGCGCAGGTGCGCCGCTTCGCCGAGACGCAGAAGGCGGCGCTGGTCGATGTCGAGGTCGAGACGCTGCCCGGCGTTTTCCTCGGCCACCGCAACATCCCGGTTAATGCCGTCGGCTGCTATGTGCCGGGCGGGCAATATCCGATGGTCGCCTCCGCGCATATGAGCGTGCTCACCGCCAAGGTGGCCGGCGTCAAGCGCGTCGTCGCCGCCGCGCCGCCGCACAAGGGCGGGGCGCATCCGGCCATCGTCGCGGCCATGCATCTCGCCGGTGCCGACGAGATCCTGGTGCTCGGCGGCGTGCAGGCGATCGGCGCCATGGCGCTCGGCACGGCGAGCATCGCCGCGGTCGACATGCTGGTCGGTCCGGGCAATGCCTATGTCGCCGAGGCGAAGCGCCAGCTCTATGGCCGCGTCGGCATCGATCTCTTTGCCGGGCCGACCGAGACGCTTGTGATCGCCGACGACAGCGTCGACGGCGAGCTCTGCGCCACCGACCTGCTCGGCCAGGCCGAGCACGGGCCGACCTCGCCGGCGATCCTGCTGACGACCTCGGAGAGACTGGCGCGCGACACCATGGCCGAGGTCGAGCGGCTGCTTGAAAAGCTGCCGACGGCGCGGCTCGCGGGCGCGGCCTGGCGTGACTATGGCGAGGTCATCGTCTGCGAGGACGAGGCGGAGATGCTGGCCGAGGCGGACCGGATCGCCTCCGAGCATGTGCAGGTGATGACGCGCGATCCCGGCTTCTTCCTCGCCAACATGACCAATTACGGCGCGCTGTTCCTCGGGCCGCGCACCAATGTCGCCTTCGGCGACAAGGTGATCGGCACCAATCACACGCTGCCGACCAGGAAGGCGGCGCGCTTCACCGGCGGGCTCTGGGTCGGCAAGTTCATGAAAACCTGCACCTATCAGCGCATCGAGAGCGACGAGGCCAGCGCCCTCGTCGGCCGCTACGGCTCGCGCCTGTCGCTGCTCGAGGGCTTTGTCGGCCATGCCGAGCAGGCCAATATCCGCGTGCGCCGCTATGGTGGCGGCAATGTCGCCTATGGGGCGGCGGCGGAATAGGGCTCCAAATGTCGATCGAACTGCCTCGCGCGCCGGGATTCCGGCTGGACGGCAAGCGCGCGCTCGTCTCCGGCGCCGGCCGCGGGCTCGGCCGTGCCGCAGCGGTGGCGCTCGCCGATGCCGGAGCCGCGGTGACCCTGGTCGCGCGCAGCGGCGATGAGATCGAGGAGGTGGCGGCGGCGCTCCGTGCCGGCGGGGCGGAGGCCGACGCGCTCACGCTCGACGTGCTCGACCTCCAGGCGATGCGCTCCGCCGTCGAGGCGGCCGCGCCATTCGACATCCTCGTCAACAATGCCGGCACCAACCGCCCGGCGCCGTTCCTCGAGGTGAGCGAAGAGGACTATGGCGCGATCTTTGATCTCAACGTCCGCGCCGCCTTCTTCCTCGCGCAGGCCGTGGCGCGCCGCCTTGTCGCTGCCGGGAAGCCAGGCTCGATCATCAACATGTCCTCGCAGATGGGCCATGTCGGCGGCGCCGGCCGCACCGTCTACTGCGCCTCCAAGCATGCGATGGAAGGCTTCACCAAGGCGATGGCGATCGAGCTGGCCCCTTCCGGCATCCGCGTCAACACGATCTGCCCGACCTTCATCGAGACGCCGCTGACCGCGCCCTTCTTCGAAGATGCGGCCTTCAAGGCCCAGGTGCTTTCCAAGATCAAGCTCGGCCGGCTCGGCCGCGTCGAGGACCTGATGGGCGCGATCGTCTTCCTCGCCTCGGACGCCGCGCTGCTCATGACCGGCTCGGCGCTGATGATCGATGGCGGCTGGACGGCGGAATAGGCGAGATGAACGGAGGGCCGGGACGATGAAGATCAGCGCCGCCATTCTGACGCAGTCCGGGTTGCCCGCGCCCTATGCGGCGAGCCGGCCGCTGGAGATCCGCGACATCGACCTCGCCGGCCCCGGCCTCGGCGAGGTGCTGGTCGAGATCCGCGCCGCCGGGCTCTGCCATTCCGATCTCTCGGTGATCGAAGGCAACCGGCCGCGGCCGCTGCCGATGGCGCTCGGCCATGAGGCGGCGGGCATCGTCGTCGCTGTCGGTCCGGGGGTCGATGATCTCGTCGTCGGCGATCATGTCGCCTGCGTGTTCGTGCCGAGCTGCGGCGCCTGCGTCAGCTGCGCTGAGGGTCGCCCGGCCCTCTGCGAGCCGGGGGCGAGCGCGAACGGGGCCGGCACGCTGCTGTCCGGCGCGCGCCGCCTCTCCTGCGAGGGCGTCGCGGTCAACCATCATCTCGGCGTCTCTGCCTTCGCGACCCATGCGACGCTGTCGCGCCGCTCGCTGGTCAAGATCGACCGGACGCTGGCCTTCGAGCATGCCGCTCTCTTCGGCTGCGCCGTGCTGACCGGGGTCGGCGCCGTGGTCAACGCCGCCGCCGTGAAGCCCGGCACCAGCGTCGCGGTGATCGGCCTCGGCGGGGTCGGGCTCGCGGCGCTGCTCGGCGCCAGGGCGGCCGGTGCCGAGCGCATCATCGCCGTCGACCGCATGCCGGCGAAGCTGCAGCTCGCGCTCGATCTCGGCGCCACCGATGCCGTGGTTGCGGACGAGGACGCCGCCGGCCATATCCGCCAGCTGACCTGCGGCGGTGTCGACCAGGCGATCGAGCTCGCCGGCGCGGCGCCGGCACTCGAACTTGCCTATTGGGTGACGCGGCGCGGCGGCACCGTGGTCACGGCCGGCCTGCCGGGGCCGAACGCCCTGCTGTCGCTGCCGGCCGTCAGCCTCGTCGCCGAGGAAAAGACGATCCGCGGCTCCTATCTCGGCAGCTGCGTCCCGGCGCGTGATATCCCGCGCTTCATCCGCATGTTCCAGCGCGGCCTGCTGCCAGTCGACCGCCTGCTGACGCACCGCCTGCCGCTGTCGCGCATCAATGAAGGCTTCGATCTGCTGCGATCAGGCGAAGCGGTGCGCACCGTCGTGACGCCGGACTGAGCGGCGCCTCAGCCGAAGCGTGCCGGCGTCCAGGCGCCGCCGGCCTTCGACGAGGCGACGGCCGCGCTGACGAATTTGACGCCGCGGGCGCCGTCGATGACGTCGGGCACGAAGCGCGCCCGCGCGGCGTCGATCGTCGTGCCGCTGCGCCGGGCGCGGATGATCTCGGCGGCATCGCGGTAGAGATTGGCGAAGGCCTCGATATAGCCCTCGGGATGGGCGGCGGGCATGCGCGAGACGCGCTGCGCCTCGCCGGCCGAACCGAAGCCGCCGCGGATGATCGTGCGCGCCTCCTCGCCATAGCGGGCATGGCGGAGCTCTTCCGGCGCCGTGCCGCGCCATTCGAGGCTCGCCTTGGAGCCGTGGATGCGGACCGAGAGGTCGTTGTAGTGGCCGGGCGAGGTCTGGCTCGCGACCAGCGTGCCGCGCGCGCCGCCATCCCAGCGAAGGAGCACATGCGCATTGTCGTCGAGCCGCCTTCCGGGCACGGCGGTGAAGAGATCGGCCGAGACGGCCTCGGCCTGCCGGCCCGCGATGAACGAGGCGAGATTGAAGGCGTGGACGCCGATATCGGCGAGCACCGCCGATTCGCCGGCGCGGGCGGGATCGGTGCGCCATTCGGCCTGCTTCTGGCCCTCGGCATCGATCGGCAGCGTCAGCCAGTCCTGGATATAGGCGGCGTGGATGGCGACGATCTCGCCGAGTTCACCCGCGGCGACCATCTCGCGCGCCTGGCGGACCATGGCATAGCCGGTGTTGTTGAGCGTCACGACGAAGCTCCGCTGCCGCGCCGCCGTCAGCGCCACCAGCGCTTCCGCCTCGGGCAATGTCGTCGACAGCGGCTTGTCGCAGATGACGTCGATGCCGGCTTCCAGGAACGCCGTCGCGATCGGCGCATGCAGATGGTTGGGGGTGACGATCACCACCGCCTCGATGCCGTCGGGGCGGGCGGCTTCGGTGCGTGCCATGACGCGATAGTCGGCATAAGCGCGATCGGGGGCGATGCCGAGCTCGGCGGCGGAGGCGACGGCCGTCTCCGGATGCGAGGAGAGGGCGCCGGCGACGAGCGCGATCTGGTCGTCGAGCCGCATGGCGAGACGGTGGACCGCGCCGATGAAAGCGCCCTGTCCGCCGCCGACCATGCCGACGCGCAGCCGTTCAGCCTTCGACCCATCGGCGGTGGCATAGACCATGATCGTGACCTTCCCTCTCGGTGTCTGCCGCGCATTCTCCCGGCGCGGCGGGCACGATAGCCGCTTCAGGCGAGATTTCGAAGAGGATTTCCATTTAGAAGATTGCGATATGATCGTGCCGCGATAAGCTCGCGCTCCGGGCCGTGCCAGCCGGCCGCAGCGGGGAGGCAGGGATGGCCGCGCGCAGCCGAGGTGATGCGGAACCGGCAACGGACGCTCCGCATAGTGGCCCTGATGGCCCGGAGAGCGCGGGTGACGGGCCGGCCGATGTCGCGGAGCGCAAGGCGGCGCTCGGCTATACGCGGCCCGAGACCTATGAGGAACTGCGCGCCGTGCTCGCCTCGGGCACGATCCATTTCCCGAAGCGGCTCCGCCAGGTGGCGATCTTCCTCTGGCAGCATCCCGATGACGTGGCGCTCGGAACGATCGTCCAGGTCGCCGAGCAGGCCGGCGTGCAGCCCTCCACGCTGGTGCGCTTCGCCAAGATCTTCGGCTATGCCGGCTTTTCCGATTTCCAGGGCCTGTTCAAGGACCATGTCAAAGGCTCGTGGCCGGAAGGGCGCGGCCGCGAGCGCAGCGAAAGCGCGGCCGGCGGCGGCGTGCGGCCGGAGCTGCATTTCCTCAGCGGCATGGTCGGGGCGGCGCGCGCCTCGCTCGACCGCATCGGCGAGAGCTTCGACGTCGCCGCCTTCGAGGCCATGGTCGACGTGCTGGCGGCGGCCGATCTCATCTATCTCGTCGGCAGCAAGCGCGCCTTTCCGGTGACGGCCTATCTGTCGCTGACGCTGTCGCAGCAGGGCGTGCGCAACATCCTCGTCGACAATGTCGGCTCGACTGCCTTCGACCAGATCGGCTGCATCACGCCGCGCGACGCGGTGCTCGCGGTCAGCTTCAGCCCCTATAATTCGGTGACGCCCGACCTCGTCGCGAGCGCGCATGAGCGGCGGGCCCGCATCGTGACATTGACCGACAGCACGTTCTCGCCGCTGATCCCGCTCTCGACCCACTGGATCGAGGTGATCGAGTCCGATTTCGCCGGTTTCCGCTCGCTCGCCGCCTCGCTCTCGGTCGGCCTCGCGCTGGTGCAGGGCGTCGCCACGCGGCGGAGCGCCGCCGGCCATGACAGCGATTGACGGCAGGGAATTTCCATTCCATATTCGAGAAAATAGAAAGAACGTTCTCTGGGAGGAGAGCCGTGCTTTTCATGAGCGAGAGACCGCGGCGGGCAGCCGCGGCCGTGCGCGTCCGCCTTTTGGCGGGTGTTCGGCCGTGAGCGACAGCAAGGCCCCGCCGACCCTTGGTCCGGAACTGCTTGGCCGGTTGCCGGAAGGCGTCGCGCGGCTGGCCTATGACCGCGCTTCGGTGACGGCGGGCATCGCCCATATCGGCGTCGGCGCCTTCCATCGGACGCACCAGGCCGAATATACCGACGACCTGCTCGCCACCGGCGCGCGCGACTGTGGCCTCATCGGCATCAATATCCGCCCGCCGCTGCTGTCCGAGACGCTCGGTGCGCAGTCGGGGCTCTACACACGCCTCATCCGCGAGGACCGCCGCGTCGAGGCACGCGTCATCGGCAGCATCCTCTCCGTCGTCGACAGCCAGGCGAGCCCGCTCCCGGCGCTCGCCGTGCTGGCAGGGCCGGAGATCGCGGTGATCACCATGACGGTGACCGAGAAGGGCTATTGCCACGTGCCGGCGACCGGTGCGCTCGATCCGTCGCGGCCGGAGATCCTGCACGACATCGCCCATCCCGAGGCGCCGGTCAGCCTGCCCGGCCTCGTGCTGCGCGCGCTGGAACAGAGGATGCAGACGCACGGCCAGCCGGTGACGCTGGTCAGCTGCGACAATATTCCGTCGAACGGCGCCATTCTCGGGGCGGTCGTGGCGGAGCTCGCGGCGCGGCGTGGCGGCGGTCTCGCGCGCTGGATCGATGCCAATGCCGCCTTCCCCGGCACCATGGTCGACCGCATCGCCCCCGCGACCGCGGATGTCGACCTCGCCTTCGTGGAGCGGGCGTTCGGCTACAAGGACCGCGCCGTCGTCGTCGGCGAGCCGTTCCGGCAATGGGTGATCGAGAACCGCTTCGCCGGCCGCTTCCCCGCCTTCGACACGGTCGGGGCGACGATCGTCGAGGATGTCACCGCCTTCGAGCATCTGAAGATGCGCATCCTCAACGGCGCGCAGACCGCGCTCTGCTATCTCGGCGTCCTCGCCGGCCATGAGCACACTTTCGACGACATGGCCGATCCGCTGCTCGCCCGTTTCGTCCGGCGGATGCTGATCGAGGAAAGCCTGCCGACGCTGGCGCCCGTGCCCGGCATCGATCCGCTCGATTATGTCAAGGCGAGCCTCGCGCGCCTCCGCAATACCGCGATCCACCATCGCAATCACCAGATCGCCACCGACGGCTCGCAGAAGATCGTGCAGCGGCTCTTGAACCCGATCCGCGATCGGCTCACGGCCGGCGCATCGTTCGACCTCCTCGCCGTCGCGCTGGCCGGCTGGATGGCCTATCTCGTGCGCGCCTCGGATCGCTTCGGCCGTGCCTGGACGGTCGACGACCCCTATGCGAGCCGGATCGCCGCGATCGCCGATCGCGTCGGCGCGGATGCGCGGGGGCTGGTTGGCGGCATCCTGGCGCTCGACGCCATCTTCGCGCCGGAACTCGCCCGCTCGGAGCGGCTGAGGGCGGCGCTGGCATGGCACCTTCACGCCTTTATCGGGCCGGATCCGATCGGGCATCTCGCCCGCGTCGTCGATGGCGGGTCGAAAACCACTTGAAGGCAGGGACCAGCCGGTGAAACCTTGCAGAGGGAGGACATCATGAAGCTCGGAGTGCTGACGGCGCCGTTTCCGGACCAGAGCCTCGAGGCGGTTGCCGACTGGGCGGGCGCGGCCGGATTCTCCGTGCTCGAGGTTGCCTGCTGGCCGAAAAGCGCCGGCGCCAGCCGCCGCTATGCCGGCACGGCGCATATCGATGTCGCGACCATCTCGGCCGCCGAAGGCAAGGAACTCATCGCCGCGCTCGCCGAAAAGGGCGTTTCGATCTCGGCGCTCGGCTATTACCCGAACCCGCTGCATCCGGACGCTGGCCACCGCGCGGCGGTCATCGACCATCTCAAGGCCGTGATCGCGGCGGCGGGGCGCATCGGCGTGCCGCTGGTCAATACCTTCCTCGGCGGCGATGCGGCGAAGACGGTCGATGCCAACTGGCGGGACGCGCTCACCATCTGGCCCGAGATCGTCGCGCATGCCGCTGAGCATGGCGTCCGCATCGCCATCGAGAACTGCCCGATGATCTTCAGCGCCGACGAATGGCCTGGGGGGCACAACATCGCCTATTCGCCGGAGGTCTGGCGGCGGATCATCGAGGCGTTCGATGGCGCGGTCGGCATGAACTACGACCCCTCGCATCTCGTCTGGCAGATGATCGACCAGGCCCGCTTCATCCGCGAGTTCGGCCCGCACATGCTGCATGTCCACGCCAAGGACCTGATGATCGACCGCGACGGGCTCTATGAACGCGGCATCCTCTCGGCCGGCATCGGCTGGCAGGTGCCGCGCATGCCGGGCCTCGGCGAGGTCGACTGGCCGCTGATCTTCTCCGGCCTCTACCGGGCCGGCTATGACGGACCTGTCGTCATCGAGCACGAGGACAGGCAGTTCGAGGGCAGCCTCGACAAGATCCGGCGCGGCTTCCTGCTCGCGCGGGACGTGCTCAGCCCGCTGGTCAAGTGACGACCGGCAGGCCAGACTGACGCTGCAACAAGACCAAAGTCGATAACGACGCAACAGTGGAGGAACAGACCATCATGAAGACCCAAACGCTTTCCCGGCTCGGCCTTCTCGCCGGCGTCGCGCTCTTCGCCTCGGTAACCGGCGCCTTCGCGCAGGGCACCTACACGATCGGCGTCTCGAACACCGTGCAGGGCAATGGCTGGCGCGAGGAAATGATCTGCGCGATCAAGGCCGAGGCGCTCGCCTCCGGCAAGGTCGCCAAGCTCAACATCGCCCATCGCAACACCGATGCCGCCGGCCAGTCCGAGGACATCCGCAACCTGATCAGCGCCGGCGTCAACGCCATCGTCGTCAACCCGGCCGATCCCTCGGGCATCAATGATGCGCTGAAGGAAGCGACCGCCAAGGGCATCGTCGTCGTCGCCGTCGACCAGGCCGTGACCGAGCCCTCGGCCTATATCGTCTCGAACAACCAGGAGGAGTACGCCTATCTCGGCGCCAAGTGGCTGTTCCAGCAGATCGGCGGCAAGGGCGGCGTCGTCTATATGCGCGGTGCCGCCGGCGCCTCGGCTGACAGCGACCGCGACAAGGGCTTCAAGAAGGCGCTCGCCGAATTCCCGGACGTCAAGGTCGTGCAGGAGGTCTTCACCGGCTGGCAGCAGGACCAGGGCAAGCAGCAGATCCTCGACTACATCGCCACGGGCACCCCGTTCGATGGCATCTGGACCTCGGGCATCGACAATGTGATCGTCGACGCGCTGGTTGAATCGCAGGCGAAGCTCGTCCCCGTCGTCGGCGCCGACAATGCCGGCTTCGTCGGTCAGCTCAATTCGGTCAAGGGCTTCACCGGCGCCGCCGTCACCAATCCGGGCTCGATCGGCGCCGCCGGCCTGACGCTGGCGCTGCAGATCCTCGACGGCAAGAAGCCCGACGCGCAGATCGTGCTCGTCGAGCCGCAGCTGTGGGAAAATGCCACCGTCGAGGGCAAGGAGAAGCTGAAGGCCGCCGCCGATCCGTCGCTGTCGCCGGAATGGCCGGTCTCGATCTCGATCCCCGGCTGGACCACCTACACCAAGGACCAGATCGTCGCCTGCAAGGGCCCGGGCGAGTAGTCCGTCCGTCGTCGACAGACTGTCCTGCCAGGTAAACGGAGGCGCCGTCCGCGGCGCCTCCGCACTGCCGATCAATCGCCCGACCCTCCAGCACAGACCAAGGCCGTGACGACTACGCCCGTGCCGACCAGCCGATCCCAATCGACGCCGTCCTCCGCCGAGCCGATCCTGATCGCGTCGGGGATCGCCAAGCGCTACGGCGCCGTCGCGGCGCTCAGCAATGCCTCGCTCTCGGTGCTGCCGGGCGAGGTGCATGCGCTGATGGGCGCCAACGGCGCCGGCAAGTCGACCCTCGTCAAGATCCTGACCGGTGCCGTCAAGGCGAGCGGCGGCCGCATCGAGATCCGCGGCAAGGCGCATGAGGTGCGCTCGCCGGCCGAGGCGCGCCGCGCCGGGCTCGTCTCGGTCTATCAGGAACCCTCGCTGATCCCCGACCTCGACGTCGCCGCCAATCTGCGCCTCACGAATACGCCGGTCGAGCCGTTCCGCGCCTTCGTCGCCGAGCTCGGCGTGCCCGATCTCGACCTTTCCGAGACGGCGCGGGATATCCCGCTCGCCGTGCTGCGCGTGCTCGATCTCGCCCGCGCGCTCGCCATCGAGGCCGACGTGCTGCTGCTCGACGAGATGACGGCGGCCTTGCCGGCCAATCTCGCCGAGCGCGTGCTCGACGTCGTCCGCCGCCAGAGCCGCAGCGGCCGCTCGGTCATCTTCATCTCGCATCGCTTCATCGAGATCCAGGCGCTCTGCGACCGCGCCACCGTGCTGCGCGATGGCGAGACGGTGGGCGTCGTCGACATCGCGCCGGGCATCGAGGAGCGGATCGTCGAGCTGATGCTGGGCGCCAAGGTCGAGAAGACACGGATCACCTCCGCTGGCCGGGCGGTCGATCCAGCCCGCGCGGCCGGGCCGCCACGGCTCACCGTCAGCGGCGTCTCGGTTGGAACGAAGCTCGCGGATGTCTCGTTCGAGCTGGCCAATGGCGAGGTCGCCGGCGTCGTGGCCCTCGAAGGGCAGGGGCAGGACGAACTCTTCGGTGTCCTCGCCGGCTCGATCCGCCCGACCAGCGGCACGGTGCTGGTCGACGGCAAGGAGGTCGCGTTCGCCCATCCCGCCGATGCGATCGCCGCCGGCATCGCCTATGTGCCCGGCGACCGCAGCGAGGCGCTGCTCGGCCATCGCTCGGTGCGCGAGAACATCGCGCTGCCGTTCAGCGCGCGGCTGCGCAACTGGGGGCCGATCGACATGCGCCGCGAGCAGGAGACGGTCGCGAAGGCGATCCAGCGGCTGCAGATCGATACCAGGGCCCAGCGCGAGGCGATGCGGCTGTCGGGCGGCAACCAGCAGAAGGTGACGATAGCCCGCTGGGTCGCCGCCGGCTCGCGCACCATCCTCTGCTTCGACCCGACGCGGGGCATCGATGTCGGCACCAAGCGGCAGATCTATGAGCTGATGCGCGAACTCGCGGCGCAGGGCCATTCGGTGCTCTACTACACCTCCGAGCTCGAGGAGGTGCAGCTCGTCTGTGACCGCGCCATCGTCCTCTTCGGCGGCCGCGTCGTCGACGTGCTGCCGGTCGAGCTCTGCGACGAGGCGGCGCTGACGCGGGCCGCCTATGGCCTCTCCCGCGATGCGGCGCCGGCCGGGGTGCTGGCCGCCGCCGAGGATGGAGCGCGCGCATCGTGAACCGCTTCATCCGCCGCCGCGGCTGGGTCACCGGCCTCTTCGTTCTCCTCGCGCTGCTCTTCGTCGTCACGCGGCTGATCCAGCCCGGCTATGGCAGCGGCGATTTCGCCTCGCTGACCCGCGCCGTGCTGCCCTATGCCTTCGCCGTGGCGGCGCAGACCGTCGTCGTCATCGCCGGCGGCATCGACCTCTCGGTCGCGGCCATGATGGCGCTGACCAGCGTCACCGCCGCGACCATGATGAACGGGGCCAGCCCGGAATATGCGCTGTTCGTGGTGCCCTTCGTGCTGGCGCTCGGCTTCTGCCTCGGCGCGATCAACGGCATCCTCATCATCGTGACGCGCGTGCCCGATATCGTGGTGACGCTGGCGACCCTCTTCGTGCTGCAGGGCGCGGCCCTCCTGGTGCTCGGCGCGCCCGGCGGCGCGGCGGCGGACTGGCTGAAGGCGATGGTCGTCGGCACCGTTCCCGTGCCGGGGCTGCCCGAGGCGGTCACCGCCTGGTTGCCCAAGGCGCTGCTGCTGCTCCTCGTCTGCCTCGGCATCGTCTGGATCCCGCTCCGCCGCTCGAAGCTCGGCCTCTCGCTCTATGCGATCGGCTCCAGCGAGCTCGCCGCCTTCCGTTCCGGCGTCGCCGTCGCGCGCACCCGCATCATCGCCTATGGCCTCTCGGGCCTCTTCGCGGCGATGGGCGGCCTTGCCCTCACCATGAGCACCGGCATCGGCGCGCCGATCCCCGGACCCTATCTCCTCGCCAGCGTCGCCGCGGTGGTGCTCGGCGGCGTCACGCTCGGCGGCGGCCGCGGCGGTCTGGTCGGGCCGATCGTCGCCGTCTTCATCCTCCGCCTGGTACGCACCGACCTCACCCTGATGGCCGTCGATCCCAACGTCACCACGATCATCGAAGGGGTGATCATGGTCGTCGTGGTGATGCTCGGCGCCTTCGTCGCCTTGAAGGGACGTTCGTCATGAGCCACACCGCCACCGCCGAAGCACCGCCCCCCCTCGGCCGCCGCCTGAAGCGACTGATGAGCGACTATCCGCTGATCCCGCTCATCCTCCTGCTCGTGCTGCTCGTCGCCGTGCTGCAGGCGATGCGCCCCGGCATCGTCAACCCGGCCTGGATCGCGACCACGATCAAGTTCGCCATTCCCTTGGCGATCCTCGCGGGCTGCCAGACCATGGCGATGCTGACCGGCGGTATCGACCTCTCGGTCGGCACCGTCGCGACCATGGCCGCCTTCATCGTCGCGACGCAGGGCGTCCATCATGATCCGGGCGTCGCCATCGTCATCGCGCTTATTCCCGCCGTGGTGATCGGCTTCGCCAACGGCATCGGCATCGGCGTGTTCCGCGTCCATCCGCTGATCATGACGCTCGGCACCGGCCTCATCGGCACCGGCTTCCTCCAGGTCTACCAGCGCACGGTGATCGCAACCGGTACCTCGATCCCGCCGACGCTCGCCTGGCTCGGCACGGGGCTCACCTATGGCGTGCCCAACGCGCTCCTCGTGTTCATTCCCGTTGCCGGCTTCATCCTGTTCGTCTTGAGCCGCACAGGCTTCGGGCGCCTCCTCTATGCGGTCGGCGACAACGAGCATGCGGCCCGCCTCTCGGGCGTCCGCTACTGGCAGGTCATCCTCGCGCTCTATGTGATGGCGAGCCTTCTCGCCGGCATTGCCGGGCTTCTCTATATCGGGCTCATCAAGTCGGCCTCGCTCTCGCTCGCCGAGCCGCTGGTGCTGCCCTCTGTGGCGGCGGCGGTGATCGGGGGAACGTCGATCTTCGGCGGCCGCGGCGGCTATACCGGCACGATCGTCGGCGCGCTGATCCTCCGCGTGCTGATCACGCTTCTGACGGTGATGCAGATCCCGGAAGGCGCGCGGCAGATCCTGTTCGGCCTCATCGTGCTGCTCGTGACCGCCGCCTATCTGCGCATCATCGAGGACCGCTGAGCGGGGCGGAGCACGGGGGAGGAGGGGACATGGGCGCACGATCACGCATCGCGGGAGTGAATTTCGACCACATGCATATGGGCGACCTGCTGCGCGAGGTGCATGAGCATGACGAGGCGGAGATCGTCGGCATCTGCGATGCGGACCCTTCGAAGATGCAGGCGGCCATCGCGCAGTTCCACATTCCCGAGGCGCGTGTCTTCACCGATGTCGCGGCCCTGATGGCGGCGACCAATCCTGATGTCGTCATCCTCTGCCCGGCCACCGCCGACCATGCCTCCGCCGTCGAGGAGGTCGCGCCCTTCGGCGCCGACATCCTCGTCGAGAAGCCCTTCGCCGCCTCGCTCGCCGATGCCGACCGCATGATCGCGGCGACCAAGGCGGCCGGCGTGCGCCTCGCGATCAACTGGCCGCTCGCCTGGTATCCTGTCCATGTCACCGCCAAGCGTCTCGTCGACGAAGGCGCGATCGGCGAGGTGCTCGAAGTCCATTTCTACGATGGCAATCGCGGGCCGCTCTATCATCTCGCCGACAAGGTCGAGGTGTCCGACGAGGAGGTGCGGCGGCAGAAGCCGACCTCCTGGTGGTACAAGAGCGCCGCCGGCGGCGGCAGCCTGCTCGATTATCTCGGCTATGGCGCGACGCTCGGCACCTGGTTCATGAACGGCCGCGCGCCGATCAGCGTCACCGCGACGGTCGACCGCCCCCAGGGCCTCGAGGTCGACGAGCATTCGATCACCGTGCTGCGCTACGACACCGGCCTCTCCAAGCTCGAGACGCGCTGGGGCACCTTCACCGATCCCTGGACGATGCAGCCGCAGCCGAAATGCGGCTTCGTGCTCGTCGGCAGCGCGGGGACGCTGTCGAGCTATGATTTCGAGCATCACGTCCACCTGCAGACCCGCCGCCATCCGCAGATCCATCCGATGCCTGTGCATGAACTCACCGCGCCGCATCGCCGTCCGGTCGAATATGTCCTGTCGCGCTGGCGGGCTGGCCTCGATGTCGAGGGGCCGCTGTCGCCGGCGATGAGCCGCATCGGCCAGCGTATCGTCGAGACCGCCCGCCGCTCGGCCGACGAGGGCCGCACGCTGGAACTCCTGCCATGAGCGCCGAGACCCAGCCCGAAGGCCTGCCGACGGCGGATGCCTATGCGCTCGTCGCCGCCGAGGCCGCCGAAGTCGCGGCGCCGGCGATCGACTACCGGCCGCCGATGCCGCGCGACCGCAGCATGCCGATCGGCCTCATAGGCGCCGGCGGCATTTCCTTCGCCCATCTCGAGGCCTACAGCCGCTATGGCCTCAACGTCGTCGCCATCGCCGACCGCCATCTCGACCGGGCGACGCTCCGCCGCGACCAGCATTTCCCCTCGGCGCTCGCGACCGACGATGTCGACGCGTTGATCGGCAATCCGGCGATCGCTGTCCTCGACATCACGCTGCATCCGGAGGGGCGCGCGCCGCTGATGCGACGGGCGCTGGAAGCGGGCCAGCATGTGCTGTCGCAGAAGCCCTTCGTGCGCGATCCGGCGCTCGGAGCCGAACTCGCCGATCTCGCCGAGGCACGCGGCCTTCACCTCGCCGTCAACCAGAACGGCCGCTGGGCGCCGCATCTCGCCTGGATGCGCGAGGCGGTGGCTTCAGGCCTCGTCGGTGATGTCACATCCGTGCATGTCTCGATCCAGTGGAACCATGGCTGGGTCGCCGGCACGCCGTTCGACCAGATGGACCAATTGATCCTCGAGGATTTCGGCATCCACTGGTTCGATTTCCTCGTCTCGATCATCGGCGACCGGGCGCAGTCTGTCACGGCACGAGCGACGCGGGCGGCCGGCCAAAGCGCGCGTGCGCCGCTCCTCGCCGAGGCCGTGGTCGCCTTCGACGGTGGCCAGGCCTCGCTCGCCTTCGACGGCGCCACCGCTTTTGGGGCGATGGACCAGACCGTGATCGTCGGCACCAGGGGAACGCTGCGCAGCTCCGGCCCCGATCTCGGCCGACAAGAGGTCAGCCTCTTCACGGAGGCCGGCGTGGCGCGGCCAGCGCTCGAGGGGACCTGGTTCAATGACGGCTTCGCCGGCGCGATGGGCGCGCTCCTCGTCGCCATCGAGACCGGCGCGCCGCCCGTCAACAGCGCGCGCGGCAATCTCGCCTCGCTCCGGCTCGGCCGCGCCGCGATCGAAAGCGCGGTCGCCGGCGGGGCGATCGTGCATCTCTCTCGCCGCTGAGGCTTGCGCGGGCTGCGGCGCGGTTTAGCTATAGGGCGAAGCGGCGCCACGGTTTGCGATGCGTCGGCCGCCGACGGTCAGGGAGCAGTCATTGGATCTCGCGCATACGCTCAAATCCATCGTCGCCATCCATGCCCTGGTGCCGGAGGACGCCTTCACCGCCGATGCTCTCGGCACGGAGCGCGCCGGCAGCGGCGTCGTCATCGGCGACGGTCTGGTGCTGACCATCGGCTATTTGATCACCGAGGCCGACCGCATCTGGCTGCGCAGCCAGGACGGGCGGCTGACGCAGGGCCATGCGCTGGCCATCGACCAGGAGACCGGCTTCGGGCTTGTGCAGGCGCTGGGCGCGCTCGATCTTCCGGCGCTCGAGCTCGGCACGAGCAGCGAGGCGGAACTCGGCGATGCCGTCGTCGTCGCCGGCGGCGAGCAGGGTCAATATGTGCGCGCCAGCATCGTCGCCCGGCAGCCTTTCGCCGGCTACTGGGAATATCTGCTCGACGAGGCGCTGTTCACGGCGCCCGCCCACCCGCTCTGGGGCGGCGCCGGCCTCATCGACGCCGAGGGACGGCTGATCGGCATCGGCTCGCTGCTCGTGCAGCAGATGACCGAGACGGGCGAGACGCGCGACGCCAACATGGTCGTGCCGATCGATCTCCTGAAGCCGATCCTCGACGATCTCCTGACGCGCGGCCAGTCGCGGCGTCCGCCACGGCCCTGGCTCGGCGTTTTCTCGGCCGATCACGAGGGCGGTGTCGTCGTGGTGAGCCTTGCCGATGACGGACCTGCGGCCTTGGCCGGCGTCAGGCCGGGCGACGTCATCGCCGCCGTCGGCGAGGAGGAGATCGGCAGCCTTGCCGAGTTCTATCGTGCGCTGTGGAGCGCCGGACCGCCGGGAACGGAGATCGCGCTGCGCCTCGTCCGCGACGAGCGCAGCCTGACGCTTCGTATTCGCTCGGCGAATCGCGTCGACCTGCTCAAGAAGCCGCGGCTGCATTGAAGACCCCGTCCTGATCAAGTGCTTCGGCTGTCAGAAGCACCGATTGCATCGTCGCTGTGATGATCTTCACGCGCGGGCGGCGTTACCGTCTCTTTAAGAGCGGTTAAGATTGACGAAAGAGTTGTGGATGCCGTACACGAGTTAATAAGCGGGTGTTCAAGGAAGGCAGAATGGCAGGTCAGCAGGTCTATCGTCTCAATGAGCCAAAGGTGGTCAGCGAGACCCTCGACGGCGAAACGATCGTCATCAACCTCGACACCGGTAGCTATTTCAGCTTGAACGCCACGGCCTCGCTGGTCTGGGACCTTCTCGTCGACGGCTATACCAGGACCGCGATGGTCTCTGCGCTCTGCAATCGCTTCGACGTCTCTGACGAGAGAGCCGAACAGGCGCTGGACATCTTCATCGCACAGGCGCTCGACGACGGACTTGTTGCGCCGTCGGCGGGTCCGGCCCAGCTTGATCCGCCTGCCGTGGCGATGGCCGAACGGTCTCCCTTCGCGCAGCCGGTCGCCGAGCGCTACGACGACATGCGCGAACTGCTCCTCGCCGATCCCATCCATGACGTGTCCAGCGCAGGCTGGCCGCATCTGCCGTCCCACTGAGGCGCCCCCTGATCTCGGTGATCGTGCCGGTTTATAACGGTGCCGCCTATGTCTGCGAGGCGATCGATTCGATCCTGGCGCAGGCGACGGCCGACACCACCGAGATCATCGTCGTCGACGACGGCAGCACCGACGGCACCGCCGCGGCCCTTTCCCGGTTCGGCGCGCGCATCACGCTGCTGCGTCAGGACAATCGCGGCGTGTCGGCGGCGCGAAATGCCGGCATAGCCGTGGCGTCTGGCGATCCGATAGGCTTTCTCGATGCCGACGATCTCTGGACGGGGCAGACCCTTTCGAGCCTCTTGCCGCTGCTGCAGGCCGATCCCGCGGTCGATATCGCGCGCGGCCGGACGCGGATCATCCGGCTCGACGCGCCGGACGGACCGGCGCAGGAAATGCTCCAGCCGGTGCTCGTCGGTTCGGCCCTCTATCGCCGCCGCGTGTTCGATCGGGCCGGTCTCTTCGACCAGACGCTGCGCCTCGGCGAGGACGTCGACTTCAACGCGCGTGTCGTCGAGGCCGGTTGCCGCGAGGTCCGCGACGATGCGGTGGTGCTGGTCTATCGACGGCACGCCGGCGCCACCATCCTCTCGGCCGGGCAGATTTCGCGCGGCCAGTTCGACGCGATCCGGAAGCGGCTTGCGCGTTCCCGTCCCGATTGACCATTCTATCCTTCCCGCCGGCCGCGCCACCCCTGTCCGAGCCTCTTCCCATGACGACCAGTCCAACTGCCGACGCCAGCGGGGGCGACGTCCCGCCTCTCGTCAGCGTGGTGATGCCGGCCTTCAATGCCGCGCTTTATCTCCGCACCGCCATCGACAGCGTGCTGGCGCAGACGCATCAGCCGCTCGAACTGATCGTGGTCGACGATGGCTCGACCGATGCGACGGCGAGCGTGATGGCGTCCTATGGCGCGCGCATCATCGCCGTCGACGCTGTCGAGAATGGCGGCATCGGCGCGGCGCGCAATCGCGGCCTCGCTGAGGCAACGGGCGCGTTCGTCGCCTTCATGGATGCCGACGACATCTGGCCGGCGGACAAGCTCGCCCGGCAGCTCCAGGTGTTCGCGGACGACCCGGGGCTCGATCTCTCGTTCGGGCATATGCAGTGCTTCATCAGCCCGGAGCTTCCCGAGGCGGTCAAGGCGCTCCGCCACTGCCCGGTGGAGCCGCTGCCGGCCTTCGTCGCCGCGACCATGCTGGCGCGGCGTGCCTCGTTCGACCGGGTCGGGCTGTTCGATGCCTCGCTCCGCGTCGGCGAGTTCATCGACTGGTACGCGCGCGCCCGCGATGCCGGCCTCCGCTCGCATCTTCTCGCCGACATCCTGCTGATGCGGCGCATCCACGAGACCAACACCGGCGTCACCCAGCGGACGCATTATCGCGACTATGTCCGCGTGGCCCGCGAGGCGCTGAGGCGCAAGACGGCGGCGCAGCCGAAGGGGGACTGACAGTCCTCCTCCGGCCGAATGCCTGAAGGTCCGATCGGACGGTTGCGATCAGCCTTCCTTGGCCATCGACTTCTTGAAGTGCGGCAGGTGCTTCTGTTGCGCTTCCAGCATCAGTTCGCGATACTGGCCATAGATGATGTCGGTGTCGTGCAGCGTGACGCCGGCGATGGTCGGCGAGGCGAAGACCGGCAACTCGATGCCGCGATCGGCGAGCTTCTGGGCGCTCTCGGCCAAGAGTTCGTGCATCATCATCATGGCGAGCACGGTCGAGGCGCCGGCGACCGGCCGGCTCCAGCCCTTGATCGGCACGATGGCGTCCTCGATCGGGGCGCCGGTGTCGATGACGATGTCGGCGGCATGCGGCAGGCGCTTGCCCGACGAGTGCGAGGCCGGCTTGTCCATGTTCGACTTGGCGGTGATGGCGATCACCGTCAGCCCGCGCTTCTTGGCATAGAGCGCCGCCTCGATGCCGGACGCGTTGCTGCCCGAATGGCCGAACACCACGAGCGTGTCGCCGGGGTTGAGCGGCTGGTGATCGAGGAACTTGTCGGCATAGTTCTCGGTCCGCTCCAGCCAGAGCAGTTCGCGCACGCCGCCGGCGCCGAGGATGTTGTGCCACATCACGCGCGGGTCGGTGAGCGGATTGAAGCCGAGATAGGAGCCGTAGCGCGGATAGGTTTCCTGGACCGGCAGGACCGAGTGGCCCGAGCCGTAGAGATGGACGAGGCCGCGATTGGCGAGCGTCTCGGCAACGGCCGTGGACGCCGCCTCGAAGGCGGGCGCATTCGCCTCCGCCGTCGCTTCGGCGATCTTGAGGAGGCGGCTGATATAGAGCGTGGACATGACTGGCCTTTCCGGTCAGGGGTTAGACATAGAGCGTCGAGCGGATCTCGTAGCGGTCCGCCCGCATGGTCGAGATGGCGAATTCGAACGGGCCGGAGCGGTCATAGGCGACGCGTTCGACCTCGAAGGCGGGCGTGCCGGCCGCTTGCTGGATGAGATCGGCGTCGGCTTCGGCGACCTGGCGAACGCGATAGACTTCCTTCGCCTTCACCGGCGTGATGCCGCAATTCTCCTTGAGCCAGCCATAGAGCGACTGGACTGTGGCGGCGGCCTCGAACAGTCCGGGCACGCGCGCCTCCGGCAGATGCGCCGTCTGGATGCCGATCGGCAGCCCGTTGCCGAGGCGGAGGCGCCGCAATTGGACGACAGCGTCACCGGGAGCGATCTCGAGCGCGTCGGCGATGTCCTGGTCGGCGCCGATGCGGCGCGCCTCGAGCAGGATTGTGCTCGGCGAGAGCGCCAGCGTCTTCATTTCCTCGGTGAAGGAGGTGAGGCCGCGCGCACCGGCCACCATCGTCGCGGCGCGCACGAAGGTGCCGCGGCCATGCTCACGGCGCAGGAACCCTGCTTCCTCGAGATTGCGCAGCGCATGGCGGACCGTGATGCGCGAGATGCCGAGCAACTCGCAGAGGCGATCCTCATTGGGGATCTGCGAGGCGGGAGGCCACTCGCCGCGTTCGATCAGCTTGCGCAGCGCCATTTCCGCCTGGTGCCAGAGCGGCTCGGGACGGCGGCGGTCCGGCCTGGCGAGGCCGGGAAAGCCGGAGAGGTCGGGACCTTCAGTCATGCCAGTGTTCTCCACTCCGCTCCGCGCTGACCCGCGACAGCCGCGCCGACAAGGCCCGCGCGAGAGCCGAACTCGCCCGCGCGCAGCGTGATGGCGCGGAGATGTGGCGGCAATTGCCGGCGCAGCGCGACGAGCACTCTGGGCGCCAGCACGTCGAGCGAGCGGGCGACGCCGCCGGCGATGATCACCACGGCCGGATCGAGCAGCGCCACGGCGCCGGCGAGCGCCGTGCCGAGTGCCGTCGCAGGGCCATCGAGCGCGGCCATCGCCCTCGCATCGCCCGCGCGCGCCGCCTCGATCAGGCGGCCGCCATCGGAGACGCCGATGGCGTTGGCCGCCCGGTCGAGCGCGCGGCCGGAGGCATGGCGTTCGAGCCAGCCCGAGACATCCTCGCCCGGATCATCGAGCGCCGCGGCGGCCCAGCCGAACGAACAGGCCGCGCCGGTGCTGCCGGCGACGATCCGCCCGCCCGACAGCACGGCCGAGCCGATGCCGGTTCCGATCGCGAGCAGCAGCACGTCATGGAGCCCGCGCGCCGCGCCCGCCGTCGCTTCGGCGAGCAGCGCCAGCTGCGCGTCATTGCCGAGGCCGATGGCGATGCCGGGAAAGGCGTCGGCAAGATCGAGCCCGTCGAGAAAGGGAAGGTTCGGGACCCAGCGGCAGCGCGTGCCGACCGCGAGGCCTGGCACGCCGATACCAAGCCGTGTCGCACCGGTCTCAGTAAGCAGGCCGCGAACCAGCGCGACGAAGCCGTCGCGATCGCGCGGCGCCAGCCCGTCAGCGAGGGGGCTGAGCGCCTCCGGGGCGCCGAAGGCGGCGGTCGCTGCGCGGAAATGGGTACCGCCGAGATCGATGGCGAGGATCGTGCCGCTCATCCCTTCACCCCCGAGGCGACGACGCTGTCGACGAAGAAGCGCTGCAGCAGCACGAAGAGCAGCACCGGCGGCAGCACGGCGAGGGTCGCGCCGGCCATCACGAGCCCGGTGTTCATGGCGCCGCGGTTATAGGAAAGGAGCCGGGAGAGCGAGATGACGATCGGGTAGGCATCGGTGTTGCCCTGCAGGACCGTGAGCGGCCAGAGATAGCTGTTCCAGTGATAGACGAAGGCGAACAAAGTCAGCGCGGCGATGGCCGGGATGACGGCCGGCGCCACGATCTGGAACACGATCCGGAGTTCCGAGGCGCCGTCGAGCCGGGCCGCCTCGATCAGTTCGTCCGGCACGCCCTTGATGAACTGGCGCATCAGGAAGATGCCGAAGGCGTTGGCAAGGTTTGGCACCACCACGCCGGCGAGCGAGGCATCGAGGCCGAGGGTGCCGACGATCCGGTAGAGCGGGATCAGCGTCACGATCGGTGGCAGGAACATGGTCGCGATCAGCACGGCGAACAGCGCGTCGCGGTGGCGAAACCGGTATTTGGCGAAGCCATAGCCGGCCATCAGGCTGGTGACGATGATCGCGGATGTGGTGATCAGCGCGATGATCGCGGAGTTCAGCATCGAGCGGCCGAGATTGACGACGCCGGCGACCGCGCCATAGGCGGCAAGGCTCGGCGCCGCGGGCAGCCAGACCGGCGGCACCTGCATCGTCTCCTTCGGTGTCTTCAGGCTGGTGAGCAGCATCCAGGCGAGCGGGAAGGCGCTGGCGACCGCGATCGCGAGGATCGCGAGAAGGATCGCCGCGGCGGCCGGCGTCAAAAGCTGCGGCCGGCGGGGCAGGGCCCTTGGCTGCGGCGGCGCGGGGCGGCGGGGAGCGGAGGCGGCGGTCACGGTCATGTCGGGCGCGGCTCCCGGGCCCGCGCGAGGGCGAACAGGGCGGAGACGGCGACGATCAGCGCCAGCATCAGCGTCACGGCCATGGCCGAGCCGAGCCCGCCCTGCGCACGCTCGATTCCGACGCGGCGGATGTGGAAGGTCAGCACATTCGTCGAATTGACGGGGCCGCCCTGGGTGATGAGGGCCACCGGCTCGAACACCTGGACGGCGTTGATGACGGCGATCACCGCCGAGAACAGCAGCGTGTTGCCGAGCATCGGCAGGGTGATGAAGCGGAAGCGCTGCGGCGCGCTGGCGCCGTCGATGCGCGCGGCCTCATGCAGCGATTCCGGGATCTGCGTCAGCCCGGCCACCACCAGCACGGTGAAATAGCCGACCTGCTGCCAGACATTGATGAGGACGATCGAGAACAGCGCGGTGCGCGGCGAGGAGAGCCAGGTCTGCGGTGGCAGGCCGATCCAGCCGAGCATCTGGTTGAGCGGTCCCTCGCTCGGCGAATAGAGCTTCGAGAAGACGAGCGCCACCGCGATCATCGGCACCATGTAGCTGGAGAAGAGCACGGTCCTGAGGAAGATGCCGCCGGGCGCGATTTTCTGGTGGACGATGAGGCCGAAGCCGATCGAGAGCGGCAGGATGAGCGCGACCGAGCCGACCGTGTAGAGCGCGGTATTGGCCAGTGCCGCCTTGAAATCGCGGCCGATCGACGTGCCCGAGAAGATCTCGGCGAAATTACCGAGGCCGATGAAGCGCGCCGTCCCGAAGCCGGTCTGCGTCGACCAGGTCGTCAGCGAGAGAAGGATCGTCAGGACCATCGGCGCGAGCACGAAGACGGCGATGAGGCCGGTGGCTGGCGCGAGCATCATGACGGTCGATCGAAGGGACTGGCTGTGCATGGGACCGTGTTGCGCAGGGCGGGCGATGGCGGATGCGGCCGAATGGCGGGCCGTTTCGGCGGCGCTCTCACCGCGCCGCTGACCAAGCCTTGTCATTGCCGGGCTTGACCCGGCAATCCAGACGGGCATCGGGCGGCGAGCAAAGGCTGGGTTGCCGGGTCAGGCCCGGCAACGACACCCTTCGGTCAGGCAGTCGGCTGGCCCTCAGTCGCAAGGCCAGCCGACCCTTGTCACTTCGCGGCGCGCTCGAGGATCTCGACGGCGTCGGCCTGCGCGGTCTTCTGCGCATCGGCGGCCGAGAGCTGGCCGAACTGGATCGCCTCCAGCGTCTTCTGCAGCGATTCCGAGAACTCCTGTCCGCCGAGCACGACCGGGAAGCCCTTCGCATTGGCGAGCGTCTCGGTATAGCCCTTGAGGAAGGGATCGCTGGCGAGCCGCTCGGCGAAGGCCGCGCCATCCGAGGTCCGCGAGGGCAGGATGCCCATGGACATCAGGATATCGCCCATCGCCGAGGCGCCGTTCTCGCCCGAGGTCGGGCCGTTCAGCCAGGCGAGGAAGTCGAAGGCCGCCTTCTGCTCTTCCGGCGACGCCTTGGCGTTGACGACGGTCATCCAGGAATAGGAGATCGAGCGCGCCATGTCGCCGGAGGGGCCGACCGGGATCGGCGCCGTCGCGATATCGGCGAACCTGTCGCCCATGCCGCCCTTCAGGGCCGATTCCCACCAGTTCGCCATGATGATCATGCCGGTCTTGCCGGAGACGAAACTGTCGAGGAACGGGCCGGTGGTGTTGGCATCGGCCGTTGCCATCGCCGGATCGGTGTAGCCTTGCTTGATCAGCTTCTCGTAGAGCGCGAAGGTCTCCGCCGCCTGCTTGGAATCGAGCGCCGGCTTGCCGTCGACGACGAGTTCGCCGCCATTCGACACGAGCAGCGAGGCAAAGGGGTGCAGGACGCCCGCCGCCCAGGAATTGATCATGCCGAAGCCCTGCTGGCCCTTCGACTTGTCGGTGAGCTTCTCGGCGGCGACGAGGAATTCGTCCCAGGTCTTCGGCGCCTCGGTGATGCCGGCCGCCTCGAACAGCTTCTTGTTGTAGTTGAGCGCGTAGACGTCGATCTCGTTGGGAATGCCGTAGAGCGTGCCGCCGATGGTGGCGGCGCCGATCACGCCGGCCGGCCAGTTGGCCTTGGTCTCGGCCGCGATCGCCTCCGGCACCGGCGCCACGAGCCCGTCCTTGACCAGATCCGGCAGCCAGGCGTCGTAGATGCCGGCGATGGTGGCGCCGCCCGCGCCGCCGCCCGAGGAGCGGAGCGTGGTCAGGAGATCGCCGAACGGCACCGCCCGGACCGTCAGCGTCACGTCGGGATGGGCCTTGGTGTAGGCCGCCCCGGCCGCCTCGAGCTTCGCGACCGTTTCCGGCGACCAATGGGTGAGGAAGGAAACGTCGACCGCATGAGCGAGCATGCTGCTCGACGCGAGGAGGACCGCCGTGCCGACGGCACGCGCGAGAACGCGGAATTTCTGCATGTTGAATTTCCCCTGCGCGATCCGGCTTGCTGCCGGCTGACGGTCAACAGTTATGACGTTATAACGACTTTTGGCAAGAGCCTTTCCATGGGCATCGTCACGACCGGCAGATGGCAAGGACGTCTGGCGTTGGCGGGGATGGGGGGTGTCTGGTGCGTCGCTGGCCGGTACCGGGCTGCGGCTCGCTCTCGAGGCGCTCGGGCGGCCGGACCATAGGTCTGTCGGCCGGACGGCGACTGAGCCGCCGCGTGGCGCATTGAAAACGGCGCGGACCGGTGGGTCGATCCGCGCCGGTCGTGATCTACTCGGTGAAGCCGACCTTCTCCATGTGCAGGGAGAGCGTCGGCGTGATGGCCGAGCCGGTCACATTGGTGTTCATCAGGTAGTTCAGCGTCTCGTAATGGGCGAAGACCAGCGGTGCGTCGCTCGTGACGATGCCGCGGATCTCCTGGTAGAGCGCCTTGCGCGCCGCCGTGTCGTTGCTGGCGGCGGCCTTGTCGATCAGCGCGTCGACGGCGGGGTTGGAATAGCCGACCGTATTGATCGGGCCGCCCGACTTGATGACCAGCGAATAGAAGTTGTCGGGATCGATGGTCCGCTCCTGATAGGCGCTGGTGATCTGGTAGTTGCCGGAGACATAGGCGTCGTACCAGACCGAGACGTCGACCGGCTTGATCTCCATGTCGATGCCGATCTCCTTCAACTGGTCACGGACGACCTGGCCGGTCTTGAGGAGCTCCGGATATTGCGGCAGGCCGAGATATTCGATCTTGAGCCCGTCCTTGAAGCCGGCCTCGGCGAGCAGGGCCTTGGCCTTGGCGACGTCGCGCTCGGCGCCGAAGATGCCGGTCGCGTCATACCAGGACGAGCCGGTCGGGACCTCCATGAGGCCGAGTTCGCCGGTGCCGAGATAGGCGACGTCGCGGATGGCGGCGCGGTCGATGCCGAGCGCGATCGCCTGGCGCACCTTCGGATTGTCGAAGGGCGGCTTCTTGGTGTTCATCGCCAGGAAATCGGGAATGCCGGCGACCGGGCTCGTCACATAGGTGAAGCGCGTGTCGGCCTTCAGCGTCGGCACCTGCTGCAGCGGCACCGCGTCGATCCAGTCGAGTTCGCCGGCCGAGAGCGCATCGATGCGGCTCTGGTCGACGGGCAGGAAGCGGAAGGTGATGCCGTCGAGATAAGGGAGGCCCGCCTTGAAATAGGTCGGGTTCTTCTTGACCGTGATGTGGTCGCCCTGCACCCATTCGACGAACTGGAACGGACCGGTGCCGACGGGGCCGCGCGCCGGATCGCCGCTCTCGATCGCCTTCTTGTTCACGATCTGGCCGTTGGTGGCGAGATTGGTGAGGAAGGGGCCGAAGGGCGACTTGAGGTGGAACACCGCGACGGCGGGGTCCGTGGCGTCGACGCTCTCGATCTGGGCATAGAGGCCGGCATAGGCGCTGGCTGTCTTCGGATCGAGGATGCGCTCGAAGGTGTACTTCACATCGGCGGAGGTGAATTTCTCGCCATTGTGGAAGGTCGCGTTCGGCACGAGGTCGAAGGTCCAGGTCTTGGCGTCGATCTCGGTCCATTTGGTGGCGAGATCGGGCACAAGGCTGCCATCGGGCGCCATGTCGATCAGCTTCGAGAAGATGCCCTCATAGACCTGCGCGCCGGTATAGATCGACGAGGTCGCGGGATCGAGGACATCCGGCTCGCCGGTCAGCGCGGCGCGGAGTTCGCCGCCCGGCTTGATATCGGCCGCGAGCGCCGTGCCGCCGAAGGCGACGGCGAGGCCGAGCGAGAGGGCGGCGAGGGTGCGGGCGAGCGGCCGCTTCCTCTTGGTTGATGTTATCGACATGGTTCTGTTCCCTGCTTGTTGAGGTCTGGCTTCAGGCACTGCGAACGAAATCGAGGAACGCTTCGTTGAACGGGTCGGGGCTTTCCCAGAGGCAGGCATGGCCGCCGGGGACGGTCTTCCAGGCGGCGCCCGGGATCGCCTGCTGCAGGCGCTTCGAGAGGCGGACCGGAATGAGGATGTCTTCCTCGCCCGCGAGCACCAGCGTCGGAACGGTGATGGCGCCGACGCGGCCGATCGCGTCATGGGTCTGGATGACGGCGAGCTGGGCGAGATAGGTCTCGACCGACATGTCGAGCGCGGCCATGGCGGCGGCGAACTCGGCGGCGTCGCCCGGCCGCTCCTCGAAGAACGGGCCCGTGAAGGCCCAGAGCGCGACGTCGCGCATCACGAAGGGCACGTCGACCTTCTGGGCGAGATCGGCCCAGAAGGCGAACATCGTCTGGCAGAACGGATCGGCGGTGCCATAGGTGCAGGCGAGCGTCAGCGACTTCAGATCGTCGGGATAGGCGAGGGCGTATTCCTCCGAGATCATGCCGCCCATCGAGACACCCATGAGATGGAAGCCCCTGATGCCCAGATGATCGACCAGCGCCTTGGCGTCGTCGGCGAGCATGCGCGAGGAATAGGGGCCGGCGGGACGGTCCGACTTGCCGATGCCGCGATTGTCGAAGGAGAGCACGCGGTAGCCGGCCGCGACGAGGGCCGGGACCTGGAAGCCCCAGGAGGCGAGGTCGTCGGCGAGGCCGTTGATCAGCACGATCGTGCCGCTGCCGGTGTCCTCTCCGTCGATCTGGTAGTTGATGGTGATCCCGTTCAGATGTGCTGTGGGCAAGCGAGCCTCCTCCGGTTCGGTTAGCGGGGATGTGGGTGGGCGGATCCTGGAACTGTCGGGCTGGCTGAAACGGCCGGTCCTCTCGGAACGGCGGCGAGCAGCGCGCGCGTGTAGTCGTGCTGCGGGTGGTGGATCACCGCATCGGTCGGCCCAGTCTCGACGAGCCTGCCGCGATAGAGCACCGCGATGTCGTGGCTGACATGCTCGACGACGCCGAGGTCATGGGTGATGAAGATCGAGGCGACGCCGAGATCGCGCTGCAGGTCCATGAAGAGATTGAGGATCTGCGCCTGGACGCTCATGTCCAGCGCGCTCACCGGTTCGTCGGCGACGATGAGCTCCGGCTCGCTGGCGAGCGCCGCGGCAATCGCGACGCGCTGGCGCTGGCCGCCCGAGAGCTGCGACGGCAGCCGCGTCGCGAAGAGAGGGTTGAGCCCGACGCGGGCGAAGAGGTCGAGCACGCGCCGCTGCCGATCGGCCGGCGAGCCGATGCGGAAGCAGTCGAGCGCCTCGCGGACGCTGCGGCCGACCGGCCAGCGCGGATCGAGGCTGCCGAAGGGGTCCTGGAACACCGGCTGGACGCGGCGGCGGAAATCGGCGAGCGCCTTGCCGGCGAGGCCCTGCACCTCGGTGCCCTCATAGAGGATCGCCCCTGAATCCGGCCTGACAAGGCCGAGGATGCAGCGGCCGAGGGTCGACTTGCCGCTGCCGCTCTCGCCTACGAGGCCGAGCGTGCGGCCATGGCCGACGCGGATCGAAACATCGTCGAGCGCGCTCGCGCGGCGGCGGCGCCAGAAGGGGCCGCCGGCCGGATAGGTCTTGCTGAGACCCTCGACGACGAGAAAGTCAGCCATGCGCGCCTCCCTGGCCGGCCGCCAGCCGCTCGGCGCTTTCGAGGCTTTCGACGCTCCATTCGGCCGGGATGACGGGCAGGCGCGTGCCGCGTCGCCCCGCGGCCGGGCGCGCGGCGAGGAGCGCGCGCGTATAGGGATGGGCGGGCCGCGCGAAGAGATCGGCGGCAGTCGCGACTTCCAGCAGCGTGCCGCCATACATGACGCCGACCCGGTCGCAGACCATCTGCACGACGCCGAGGTCATGCGTGATGAGAAGCACGGTCGTGCCATGGTCGCGGCGCAGCCGGTCGATCAGCGCCAGCACCTGCGCCTGGATGGTGACGTCGAGGGCGGTGGTCGGCTCGTCGGCGATCAGCAGGCGCGGATTGTTGGCGAGCGCCGCCGCGATGACGATGCGCTGGCGCTGGCCGCCCGAGAAGCGGTGCGGCACATCGCCATAGCGCCTTGCCGCA
This sequence comes from Kaistia sp., assembly GCA_965279105.1. Lineage (GTDB taxonomy): Bacteria > Pseudomonadota > Alphaproteobacteria > Rhizobiales > Kaistiaceae > Kaistia. The sequence continues at coordinate 4,832,742 of OZ257135.1, read as the reverse complement.
TCGGGAATGCCGACTTCGGTCATCAGCGTGATCGCCCGGGTGCGCGCTTCGGCGCGGCTGACGCTTTTGTGGGCGCGGATCGTCTCGGCGATCTGGTCGCCGACCGGCCAGGTCGGGTCGAGGCTGGCGGTCGGATCCTGGAAGATCATCGCCGCTTCGTTGCCGCGCATGGCGCGCAGCGAGCGGTCGTCGAGGCCGACCACCTCGCGCCCGGCGACACGGATCGAGCCGCCGACCGCGGCGCTCGCCGGCAGCAAGCCCATCACGGCATTGGCGAGCGTCGACTTGCCGCTGCCGCTCTCGCCGACGATGCCGAAGATCTCGCCGGGCTCGAGCGCCAGCGAGACACCGCCGACGGCCGGGCGCGCATTCCTGCCGAAACGGACGGTGACATCCTCGAAGGCGAGCGGCGCGTTCATTCGGCGACCCCGCGCGGATCGAGCAAGCGGCGCAGGCCCTCGCCGAGAAAAGTGAAGCCGAGCACGGCGACGACGATGGCGAGGCCCGGGAAGATCTCGACCCACGGCGCCTGCAGCAGCACCTCGCGGCCATCGGCCAGCATGCCGCCGAGCGATGGCGTCGGCGGCTGCGTGCCGAGGCCGAGGAAGGAGAGGCCGGCTTCGAGCTGCAGCGCGAAGGCCGAGAGCACCGAGGCCTGCACGACGACCGGGCCGAGCGCATTCGGCGCGACATGGCCGGAGATGACGGCAAGGTGCGAGGCGCCGCGGGCTCTGGCGCCGGCGACATAGTCGTTGCGGCTGACGATCAATGTCGCAGTGCGCATGACGCGGGCGAGGATCGGCAGGTAGATGACGGCGATGGCGATGGCGGCGACGGTGCTGCCCGGCCCGAGCACGGCGATGAAGGCGATGGCGAGCAGCATGGCCGGGAAGACGAGGATCAAGTCGAGCATGCGCGAGATAACGCTGTCGGTCAGGCGGCCGAAATAGCCGGCGGCGAGGCCGAGCGGCACGGCCACGATCAGCGAGCCGGCGACGGCCGAGATCGAGACCATCAGGCTGGCGCGGAGGCCGAAGATGACGCGGGAGAGCACGTCGCGGCCGAGCACGTCGGAGCCGAAGGGATGGGAAAGGTTCGGCGCGCCCAGCACGCGGCTGACCTCGACGCTCTCGGGATCATGCGGGGCGATCAGCGGCGCGGCGATGGCGATGATCGCGAGGGTCGCCAGCAGGCCGGCGCCGATGAGGAGCAGCCGGCGCGTCTCGCTCGTTTGCTTGTTCACGCTGGCCGTGACGGGGCTCATGACGCGGCTCCGTCGGCGACGCGCGGATCGAGCCAGGCGACGATGAGGTCGGTCACCAGCGAGACGAGGATGAAGAGTGTCGCGATGGCGAGGATGCCGACCTGGACGACCGGGTAGTTGCGCTGGTTGATGCCGGTGACGATGAGGCGGCCGACGCCGGGCAGGGCGAACATCGTCTCGATGATGATGGCGCCGCCGAGCAGGACGCCGACCTGGATGCCGATGACCGTGACGATGGCCGGGCCGGCATTCCTGAGCGCATGGCCATAGACGATGCGGCCGGGGCGGACGCCCTTGGCGCGCAGGAAGGTGACGAAGGGCCGGTCCATGACGGAGGCGACGGCGCTGCGCGTCGTGCGCAGGATATAGGCCGCCTCGCCGGTCGCGAGCGTCAGCACGGGCAGCGTCATGTAGCGGAGATTGGCGATCGGGTCCTTGGCGAAGGGCACATAGCCCGAGGGCGGCAGGATCATCAGCGTGCCGGCGAAGATCAGCACCAGCATGATGCCGAGCCAGAAATCCGGCACGGAGATGCCGAAGACGACGAAGCCCTCGGTGAGGCGGCGCGTCCAGCGGCCGCCGGCCGCCGCCATAATGCCGAGCGGCACGCCGACGATGACGGCGAGCAGCATCGACAGCGACGCCAGCTCGATCGTCACCGGCAGGCGCTGCGACAGCAGCAGCGACAGCGGCGCATGGCTGACGATGTCCTTGCCGAGATCGCCGCGCATCAGTCCGCCGGCAAAGGCGAGATATTGCTCGACAAGGCTGCGGTCGAGCCCGAGCTGATGGCGGAGCTCGGCGACGTTCTGGTCGGTTGCGCGGAAGCCGAGCATGGTGCGGACGGGATCGCCCGGGACGAGGCGGATGATCAGGAAGACGACGATGCTCATGACGACGAGCATCGGCACGGTGAGCGCGAGGCGGCGCAGCGCGAAGGCCAGCATGCGGCTCATCGGCGCTCTCCGTCGGCGGGGTGCTCGGCGCGGTCGACGAGCTGGCGGATCAGCGTCTCGGAGATCGTGAAATGCACGGCCGCGATGGCGGCGGCCTCCTCGCCGCGACCCTCGGTCACCGCCGCCACCAGCTCGCGATGCTGGCCGAGCGCGGTGCGGCGCGCCTCGTCGGAATAGGGCTCGGCACCGAGATTGAGCGAGATCTTGGCGCGGAGGTCGACCGACATCGCGACGAGGATCGGGTTGTGCGTCGCCTCGGCGACGGCGAGATGCAGCGCGGAATCGGCGCGACGCGAGGCATCGTGGTCGGGCGCGTCGAGATAGTCCTGCAAGGCCTTCGCCATGGCCGCGATATCGCTCTCGGTGCGCCGCGCCGCGGCGGTGCGGGCGATCATCGGTTCGACCAGCGTGCGCGCGTCGAAGATGTGCTCGAACTCCGACCAGTTGGCGATGATCTGGCGCCGCACATGCTCGGCCGAGCTGGGACCCCAGTCGGCGCGCACGAAATAGCCGCCATTGCGGCCGCGGCGGACCTCGAGATAGCCGTTGTCCGTCAGCTGCTTCAGCGCCTCGCGGATCGAGGAGCGGGAGACGCCGAGCATCGCGGCGAGCTCGCGTTCGGTCGGCAGTTGCTGGCCGGTGACATAGAGCCCGAGCGCCACCGCCGTCACCAGGCGGTCGACCACGTCGTCGGCGACATGGCGGGTGACGATCGGCGCGCCCCAGGGCTTTGCGGCGGCGGCAGGCGGATCGTCCGGCACGGCGAGGGCCGCGTCGTCCTCGGCGAGGCTCTGCGCGGAAGGGGTCGTCATCGGCAGGCCTCCTTGCTGAAGCGCATCAGGATGAAGCGGGCGAGCGTGCGCGCCGCCGCGGGGATGCTCGCGAGTTCGACGCATTCGTCGATGCCGTGCATGGCATGGGCAACCGGGCCGAAGCAGACGGCCGGAATGTCGAAATCGTTCAGATAGACGCGCGCATCGGTGGTGGTGCCGAGCGAATGGACCTCCGGCGCCTCGCCATGGGCGCTGCAATGCGCCGCCGCGAGGTCGCGGATCAGCGGAGCGGCCGCGTCGAGCAGGTAGCCGCGGGCCCGGAAGCCGGTCAGCGTGAGGCGCGGCTGGATCGGAAAGCCTGATGTCGCGGCAAAGGCGGCGACGATGTAGCGAAGGCGCTGCTCGGCCTGGTCGACCGTCCAGGCGCGCGGAAAGCCGATGCGGAGGCCGAGGCGCGCCCGCGCCGGCACCGTCGAGATCCAGTCGCCGGCATCGAGCTCGCCGAGATTGACGCTGTAGGGACTGCGCGCGCCGGCCATGCTCGGCTCGGGCTCGCTGCGCGCGAGGTCGCATGACCACTCCTGCAGCCGGGCGACCAGCTGCATGGCGAGGTCGATCGCGCTGCGATGTCCGCCGGCGGAATGGGCGTGACCGGCCGGCGCGGCGATCTCGATCTCGGCCCAGAGCACGCCGACGCCGCCGGAAAGGAGGCCGAGATCGGTCGGCTCGAGGACGACGACCTCGGGCGCGACGATGCCGTGCTGCGCGATCGAGGCGAGCGTGCCGTTGCCGGTGCATTCCTCCTCGACAACGGCCAGGAAGCCGAGCCGCCGCTCGGCGAAGAGATCGGGCGCCACGGTCTTGAGCGCACGCAGCGCCAGCATGCCGACGGCGAAGCCGCATTTCATGTCGCCGGCACCGCGGCCGTAGAGACGGCCCTCGCGGCGGGCCGGCTCGAAGGGCGGCGTCGTCCAGAGATCGGGCGTCGTCGCGGGCACGACGTCCATATGGCCGTTGAGAAGCAGAGCGAGCGGACCGTCGCCCGGCGTCGATGCCAGCACCTGGAAGCGGTCCGCCGAGACGCGGTCCGCCGGCGGCGCGATGCCGGCGCGGGGATCGCAGACCGGGCCGCTGGCGAAGGGGAGGCGCGCGATATCGAGGCCGATGGCTGCCGCCTCGTCGGCGAACACCGTCATCGCCGCCTGCTCGGCACCAACAAGGCTCGGTGCGCGCACCAGCGCCTCGAGGAAGCCGAAGGCCGCCTCGCTGTCCGCCTCGATCGCCCGGTCCAACGCGTCCAGCATGCCCTGCCTGTTTTTTTGGTTTGTTGTTCAGACCCTATGCCAATTCCGTAGCTATCGGCAAGGCGGATCTCGCGGCAAACGGGCGGTCCGCATGCCCAATCGCTGGGCGGCGGTGGTCGATGACGAGAAGCGCCACGCGGCCCCTTTTGGGCTTCTCAGAGCGGCGGCGATCCGTTAGGCAGGGTCGGACATCGGGGGGGACGCCATGACGCTCGCAGCGACACTGATTCTGATCGGCCGGGTCGTGCTCGGCCTGTTCTTCGTGATCGCGGGCGTGCGGAATTTCCTGCGCTTCTCGGACCGCTGCCAGATGGTCACCAATTACGGCTTCAAGCTGCCGCCGGCGCTGACCGCGCTCGGCTTCGCGGCGCAGCTGGTCGGCGGGCTTTCGGTGACGCTCGGCATCCTGCCGGTCTGGGGCGCGGCCCTGCTGATCCTCTTCCTGATCGGCGCGACGGCGCTGTTCCACAACCTCTTCCTGTTCAAGGGCGAGGAACAGCAGCCGCATATCTACTTCACCCTCGTGAACATCACGCTTGCCGCCTATTGCCTGATGGTGATCGGCGTCTCGCTCTGACGCGCGCCGACGACAACTTTCTCGCGCCAGGGCTGACAGCGCTCTGCTCTGCGATGAGCGCCCGCAGGCGCTCGCTGCCTGACGGCCCAAGCCTCTCGACGCCATCCACGCTTCGCAACCGCCGTCTCGGCGGCTGACCGCTGACCGCCGCAACGGTGGCCGGCGCGCGTGCTGCTGGGCGCAGCGCCGCCAATCCCCATTGTCGCCGCCGGCCCGCCGCACCGCGACCATCCATGCCATCTCCAGGCCTTTGCACGCATCCCCGCGCCTTGCGGCCGGGGCCATGCGCCCTGTTGCGCCGCCCCTCGAGAAAGCCGAGCGCGAGGGGCTGGACAGGCGCCGGGGTCCGCGTATAGGTTGGCCTTATTAGTATGAATAATAGGATTAATCGGGTCACATGTCGCTCGCCATTTCCGTCCCCTTGCAGGTCCAGCCCTCGGGTCATGCCTTTGGCGGCCTGCATGCGGCCGCCGTCGACCAGATCGGCGCGTGGATCGTGCAGGGGCGGATCCTGCCGGGCGAATTGCTGCCGAACGCCAATGACCCGACGCTCGGCATCAGCCGCTCGGTGCTGCGCGAGGCGATCAAGGTCCTGGCCGGCAAGGGGCTGGTCGAATCCCGTCCGAAGACCGGAACGCGGGTGCGGCCGCGCGCCGACTGGAACTTCCTCGATGCCGATGTGCTCGCCTGGCGCTATTCCGGCGCGATCACGGCCGAGGACGTGCGCGCGCTGTTCGAACTGCGCATGGCGATCGAGCCGATGGCCGCCTTTCTCGCGGCAACCCGTGCGACGCCCGATCAGCTGGCCGTCGTCGAGGCGGCGCTCGCCGAGATGGCCGTCGTCGCCCATGACGGCGAACTCTTCGCCAAGCCCGACCTCGTCTTCCACCAGACCATTCTCCGCATGACCGGCAACGAGCTGATCGGCTCGATCGCGGCGCTGATCGAGACGGCGCTCGTCATGAGCTTTCGCCTGTCGAACGACAGCCCGGACGGGCAGGCCCCGTCGCTGCCGCTGCATCGCGCGGTCGCCGAGAAGATCGCCGCGCGCGACGCGGTCGGTGCGCAGCAGGCGATGATCGTGCTGCTCCAGGGCGCCGAAGAGGATGTGCGCCGGGTCGTCGAAGGTCGCAATCGCCGCCGTGGCGGCAAGGGGAGACAGGCATGACCGACAAGAAGCGCCCGCTGCGCTCGACGGCATGGTTCGGCGGCGAAGGCAAGAACGCCTTCATGCACCGCAGCTGGATGCGCAATCAGGGTCCGCCCGACCATGCCTTCGACGGCAGGCCGGTAATCGGCATCTGCAACACCTGGTCTGAACTGACGCCGTGCAACGCGCATCTGCGCGGTCTCGCCGAGCGTGTGCGGCAGGGCGTGCTCGAAGCCGGTGGCTACCCGCTCGAATTCCCGGTGATGTCGCTCGGCGAGAGCAATATGCGGCCGACGGCGATGATGTTCCGCAATCTCGCCAGCATGGATGTCGAGGAATCGATCCGCGCCAATCCGATCGACGGCGTCGTGCTGCTCTGCGGCTGCGACAAGACCACGCCCTCGCTGGTGATGGGCGCAGCTTCCGTGAACCTCCCGACCATCGTCGTCTCCGGCGGGCCGATGCTCAACGGCAAGTTCCGCGGCCAGGACATCGGCTCGGGCACGCATGTGTGGAAATTCGCCGAGGAGGTGAAGGCCGGCCGCATGTCGGTCGCCGATTTTCTCTCGGCCGAGCAGGGCCAGAGCCGGTCGGCCGGTTCCTGCATGACGATGGGCACCGCCTCGACGATGGCCTCGATGGTCGAGGCGCTCGGCATCAGCCTGCCCGACAACGCCGCCATCCCCGCCGTCGACGCGCGGCGCGGGCTGATCGCGCATCTCTCCGGCATGCGCATCGTCGATCTCGTCCGCGAGGATGTGAAGATCGCCGATGTCCTGACCCGCGAGGCGTTCGAGAACGCCATCCGCGTCAACGGCGCCATCGGCGGCTCGACCAATGCCGTCATCCATTTGATCGCCATCGCCGGCCGCATCGGCGTCGAGCTCGGCCTCGAGGATTGGGATGCGCTCGGCCGCGCCGTGCCGACCATCGTCGACCTGATGCCGTCGGGCCGTTTCCTGATGGAGGACTTCTACTATGCCGGCGGGCTCCGGGCGGTGATGGCGGCGCTCGATCGGGCGGGGCTGCTGCATACGGCGCCGGTCACCGTCGCCGGCCGCACGGTCGGCGAGATCGTCAGCGAGGCGCCGAACTACAATTCCGAGGTCATCCGCGAGCTCGACAATCCGCTGACGCCGGAAGGCGGCATCGCGGTGCTGCGCGGCAACCTCGCCCCCGACGGCGCCGTCATCAAGCCCTCGGCGGCGACGCCGGCGCTGATGCGCCATCGCGGCAAGGCGGTCGTGTTCGAGACCATCGAGCATTATTACCAGCGCATCGACGACCCCGATCTCGCGATCGACGCCAGCTCGGTGATGGTGCTCAAGAACTGCGGTCCGCGCGGCTATCCGGGGATGGCCGAGGTCGGCAACATGCCGCTGCCGGCGAAGCTCCTGAAGGAGGGCGTCTCCGACATGGTGCGCATCTCCGATGCGCGCATGAGCGGCACTGCCTATGGCACCGTCGTGCTGCATGTGGCGCCCGAGGCCGCGGCCGGCGGACCGCTGGCACTGGTGCGCGACGGCGACCTCATCGAACTCGACGTCGCCGAGCGGCGGCTGGAGCTCCTGGTCAGCGACGAGGAACTCGCCGCGCGCCGGGCCGAATGGACGCCGCCGCCGCCACCGGACGGGGGCTATGCCAGCCTCTTCGTCGGCCATGTGCTGCAGGCCGATCGCGGCTGCGACTTCGACTTCCTGGTGGGACGCCGCGATGCCGGCATTCCCCGACATTCCCATTGAGACGGAGACTGAGATGACCGAGGCCCCCGGCCTTTTCGCCGCCTATCCGAGCCTCAAGGGCCGCAGCGTCTTCATCACCGGGGGCGGCAGCGGCATCGGCGAGAGCCTCGTCCGCCATTTCGCCGCGCAGGGCAGCCGCGTCGCCTTCGTCGACATCGCCGAGGAGCTGTCGCAGCGGGTCGTCGCTTCGGTTGTGGCGACCGGCGCCGAAGCGCCGCTGTTCATCCAATGCGATCTCCGCGACATCGCGGCGCTCAAGGACGCGATGGAGGCAGCGAGCCGTCGCAACGGGCCGCTCGCCGTCCTCTGCAACAATGCCGGCAACGACGATCGCCACCAGACCGCCGATGTGACGACGGCCTATTGGGACGACCGCATGGCGGTCAATCTCCGCCACCAGTTCTTCGCCGCCCAGACCGCGCGGCCGTTCATGAAGGATCTCGGCGGCGGCTCGATCATCAATTTCGGCTCGATCACCTGGATGGTCGGCGATGCCGATTGTCCCGCTTATGTCACCGCCAAGGCGGCGGTCTGGGGCATGACGCGGGCGCTGGCGCGCGAGTTCGGGCCGGAGCGCATCCGCGTCAACTGCATGGTGCCGGGCTGGGTGATGACCGAGCGGCAGATGCGGCTGTGGCTCAACGAGGCCGGCGAGCGGCAGATCGCCGAGCGGCAGTGCCTGCCGGACCGCGTGCAGCCCTCAGACATCGCGCGCATGGCGCTGTTCCTCGCCTCCGACGACAGCCGGATGTGCTCGAGCCAGCAATACATCGTCGATGGCGGCTGGGTCTGAAACGGGTTCTGACTGGAGTCTCTGGACATGCGTCTCGTTCAATATTTGACGGAAGCCGGCGATCGGCGTGTCGGCGTCGTCACCGCGGATGGTGATCACCTGACCGCGCTCCTGGGCGTCGACAGCGTCAAGGCGCTCGCCGAGGCGGCGATCGCGGCAGGGTGCGGCCTCGCCGAGATGGCCGGGCGCCATGCCGGCGGCGAGACCGTCGACTATGTGCGCCTTCTCGCCGAGGGCCGCGTGCTGGCGCCGCTCGATCACGAGGAGCCGGCGCGCCTCCTCGTCACCGGCACGGGCCTCACCCATATCGGCAGCGCCACGGCGCGCGACCGCATGCACCAGATGGTGCATGGCGAGGACGCCGACGAATCCGACTCGATGAAGATCTTCCGCATGGGCATCGAGGGCGGACGACCGGCGGATGGCGGCCTCGGCGTCCAGCCGGAATGGTTCTTCAAGGGCGTCGGAACCTGCGTCCTGCCGCCCGGCGCCACGCTGCCGATGCCGGCCTTCGCGAAGGCCGGCGCCGAGGAGGCCGAGATCGTCGGGCTCTATATCAACGGTCCCGACGGCACGCCCTTCCGGATCGGCTATGCGCTCGGCAACGAGTATTCTGATCATGTGACCGAGGGCGAGAACTATCTCTATCTCGCCCATTCCAAGCTGCGCGCCTGCTCGATCGGGCCGGAGCTCTTGGTCGGCACGCTGCCCGACGAGGTGCGCGGCGTCTCGCGGATCATCCGCGACGGCAAGGTCGTCTTCGAGGAGGAGTTCCTCTCCGGCGAGGCGCACATGTCGCACACGATCGCCAATCTCGAGCACTACCACTTCCGCTACCCGGCCCATCGGCGGCCCGGCGACCTGCACGCCTATTTCATGGGCGCGGCGGTCATGAGCTACGCCTTCGGCGTCGCCACCGGTCCGGGTGACACCTACGAAATCGAGGCGCCCGCCTTCGGCAAGCCCCTGCGCAACGGGGTCGAGGCGATGCCCGACGAGGGCCCGGTCAGGGTCAGCCAACTCTAGAGCCTGTCTCAAAGGGCCGTCTGCACCAACCAGAAACGAGGGACCAACAATGAAACTGAAGCATCTTCTGACAGGGATAGCATCGACCGGCTTCGCGCTGTCGATGATGGCGTCGGCGGCGATGGCCGAGACGCTGCGCGTCATGGCCTGGGACGGCTATGCCGACAAGGACTGGGTCGCCGACTTCACGGCGAAGACCGGCATCGACGTCGATGTCGTCTTCATCGGCAGCGACGACGAGATCTGGGCCAAGATGAAGGGCAGCGAAGGCAAGGACTTCGACGTCTTCGCCATCAACACCGCCCAGCTGCAGCGCTATATCGCGGCCGACCTCGTCTCGCCGATCGATGTCGCCGCGCTGCCGGACCAGAAGGACGTGCTGCCGCGCTTCCGCGATCTGTCGAAGGTCGGCGGCCTCGAGAAGGACGGCAGGGTTTACGGCATTCCCTTCGCCTTCGACTCGATCGGCCTCATCTACGACACCGACAAGGTGAAGACCGCGCCGACCTCGATGTCGATCCTCTGGGACCCTGCCTACCAGGGCAAGGTGCTCGCCTATGACAATGGCGAGCACAACTTCTCCTTCACCGCTCTGGTGCTCGGCGATCCCGATCCGTTCCATCTCTCGGCCGACCAGATGGCGGCGATCAAGACCAAGCTCGTCGATTTGAAGCACAATGTGCTGAGCTTCTACACGACCTCGGACGAGGCGCTGCAGATCTACCAGAACAACGACGTCGCCCTGATCTGGGCCAATTACGGCCAGCAGCAGTTCAAGGCGCTGAAGGATGCCGGCGCGCATGTCGCCTACATCAATCCGTCCGAAGGCGCGCTCGCTTGGCTCGACACCTGGGCGATCTCGAAGGGCGTCAAGGACAAGTCGGCCGCCGAGAAGTGGATCAACTTCATGATCTCGAAGAAGGTCGGCGCCGAGCTCTCGCAGCGCACCGGCTTCGGCAACAGCGCGGTCGAGACCGGCAGCGCAGGCGCCAACGACAAGCTCGTCTGGCTGCAGAACGTCGAGGATCCGCTGAAGCGTTCGGATCTCTGGAACGAGATCAAGGCAGCGCCCTGAACCGGCCCTTGCGCCATCGCCAGCAGCGGGCCCGGATTCATCCGGGCCCCATCCTTGAGGCTCGAAGCCCGCAATGACCGACGCCCGCGAACTCGTCGCCCTCCGCTCCGTCTCGAAGTCCTATGGACCGGTCCCGGTCCTGCACGGCATCGACCTCTCGATCCTCGATGGCGAGTTCCTGACGGTTCTCGGCCCGTCGGGGTCCGGCAAGACCACCGTGCTCCGCCTCATCGGCGGGCTGGAGAGCGTGACGTCGGGCGGCATCTTCCTCGACGGCCGCGACATCACCGGCGTGCCGATCAACAAGCGGCCGTTCCACACCGTCTTCCAGGACTACGCCCTCTTTCCGCACATGACCGTCGCCGGCAATGTCGGCTACGGGCTCTCCGTGCGCGGACGCCCGCGCGCCGAGATCCGCAAGAAGGTCGGCGAGGCACTCGACCTCGTGCAGCTCGGCAGCTTCTCGGCTCGCTATCCGACGCAGCTCTCCGGCGGCCAGCGCCAGCGCGTCGCGCTCGCGCGGGCGCTCATCTGCGAACCGCGCCTCGTCCTGCTCGACGAGCCGCTGGCCGCGCTCGATCTGATGCTGCGCCGGCAGATGCAGGAGTTCCTGAAGTCGATCCAGCGCGAGATCCGCACCACCTTCCTCTTCGTCACGCATGACCAGGAGGAGGCGATCGGCCTCGGCGACCGCATCTGCGTCATGGAAGGCGGCCATATCCGCCAGCTCGGGACGCCGAACGCGCTCTATTATCGGCCGAACTGCGAATTCGTCGCGCGCTTCTTCGGCGACAACAATCTCATCCCCGGCACGCTTGGCGAGGCCGACGGCGAGACCCGCGCCATCGAGACGGCGCTCGGGCGGCTCGTCTGCTCGACCGGCGGCGATCCGGCGCTGAAGGCCGCGCCCAGGGGGGCTCGCGCCTTCGCGGTGTTCCGCCCCGAGGCGCTCGAACTGAACGGCTCCGATGCCGGCAATCAGGTGACCGGCCGCCTGTCGGAGATCGCCTTCCACGGCGCCTCGACCATCGCCCATGTTGCAGCGGAAACGAGCGAGGCGCGGATCCGCGTCCGGCTGCCGAGCAGAGCCGAGGGCATTGTGCTCCGCGAGGGCGAACAGCTGACGCTCGGCTTCAGCCCGTCGCAGGCCCATCTGGTGCTGGCGTGAGCACGGCCGCGCCACTCCAGCGGGCCCTCGTCGCGGCGCTCGCCTTCGCCGTTCCGGTGGTGCTGATCGCGGTGCCGCTCGCGATCTTCGTCGTCTACTCGTTCTTCAGCGTCGACCACGGCACGATGATCTATACGCCGACGATCGCCAACTATGTCCGCTTCTTCACCGACCCGATCTTCCTGCCGGTGCTGGTGACGACCTGCACGCTCTGCCTTTCGGTCGCGGTGATCTGCATCGTGGTCGGCTATCCCGTCGCCTATTTCCTCGCCTCGCTGACCGGGCGCTGGCGCTACACGCTGCTGCTGCTGATGCTGGTGCCGCTCTTGATGAGCTATGTCATCAAGATCTACGCCATCCGCTCGATCCTCGGCCAGAACGGCGTCCTCAACAGCGTGTTGATGCGGCTCGGCATCCTCAGCCAGCCCTCGCAGCTCTTCGTCTTCAACTTGAACGCCGTGCTGCTGGCGCTGACGCTGCTACTGATTCCCTTCGCGATCCTGCCGATCTTCCTGTCGCTGGAGCGCATTCCGCGCGTGCTGCTGCAGGCCTCCGACGATCTCGGCGCGACGGCCCTGCAGACCTTCATGCGCGTCACGCTGCCGCTCAGCCTGCCGGGCGTCGTCTCGGCGGCGAGCTTCGTCTTCGTGCTGGCGATCGGCGACTTTCTGACGCCGCAGATGGTCGGCGGCACGAGCGGGTTCACCTTCAGCCGGATCATCTACAGCCAGTTCGGCGCCGCCTTCAACTGGCCGTTCGGCGCGGCGCTCTCGATCGTGCTGGCCGCCGTCGTGATCCTCGCGATCCTTGTCGGCGAGCGCTTCGGCCGCGAGGAGGTCCGCCGATGAACGCGACGCTGCGCCCCGCGAGCCTCGTCCTCGCCGCCATCACCGCGCTGGTCGGGTTCATCCTCTACAGCCCGCTGATGGTGCCGATCCTCTCCTCGTTCTTCACCGTCAGCCACGGCCAGGTCGACTGGTCGAGCCCGACGCTCGCCTCCTATCTGGCGCTGACGCAGAATGACGAGATCCTCGCGGCGCTGCGCGCCACGCTCATCGTCGGCACCTCGACCGTTCTCCTCGCCGTCTCGCTCGGCACGCTGCTCGCGCTCTATCACCATGGCCGCGGCGTCGGCTCCGGCCTCCTGCAGTTCCTCGTCTTCCTGCCCTTCCTGATGCCGCCGATCATCACCGGCCTCGCGCTCCTGATCTTCTTCCGCGAGATCGGCTTCACGCGCTCGCTGGTGACGGTGGTGATCGGCCATACCGTCTTCGTGCTCGCCATCGTCTACCGGACGGTGCTGACGCGGCTGCGGGGCCTCAGCCCGACCCTCGTCGAGGCCTCCTACGATCTCGGCGCCAATGGCTGGCAGACCTTCTGGCGCGTGGTGCTGCCGAACATCGCCGGCGCCATGGCCGGCGGCGCGGTGCTCGCCTTCGCGCTCTCCTTCGACGAGACGATGATCACCATCCTCGTCACCGGCACCGTCAGCACGCTGCCCGTGCGGCTCTGGGCGATGATGCGGCTCGGCTTCTCGCCCGACATCAACGCGCTGGTCGCGCTGGTGCTCGTCTTCACCATCCTCATCTCGCTGCTCGCCGCGCATCTGCTGATGCCCGGCAAGCGGAGCTGAAGACCACCGCTTAGCGCTGCCGGTGGTGCAGCATGCGGCCGATGAGGTTCAGGAGGATCTGGGCGGCGAGGATCGAGGTCGTGCCGGCGGGATCATATTCGCGCGCGACCTCGACGAGGTCGACGCCGACGACCGTCCCCTGCTTGGTGAGACCGTCGAGCAGTTCCAACACCTCGTAATACTGGAAGCCGCCATGGCTCGGGGTTCCCGTCCCCGGCGCGATCGAGGGGTCGAAGCCGTCGATGTCGATGCTGACATAATAGCGCGCGCCGGCGGGTATGCGCGCCAATACCGCCGCCGCGCCGAGTTTGCGGATCTGGCGGACGGAGAGGATGTCGCTGCCCATGCGGCGGGCATCCTCATAGCCCTCACGCGCCGTCGAGGAGACATTGCGGATGCCGAGCTGGGTCAGCCCGGTGACATAATCCCGTTCGGCCGCGCGCCGCATCGGGCTGCCATGGCCATTGCGCACGCCATGGCGCTCGTCGACGAAATCGAGATGGGCGTCGAACTGGACGATGTGGATCGGCGCCTCGTCGGAGAAGGCGGCGATCGAGGGGATGTTGATCGAATGATCGCCGCCGAGCACGACGGGGATAGCGCCTGCCTTCAGGATCTTGCGCACGCCGAACTCGATATTGGCGTGGCTGCGCTCGGTATCGGTATGGATCATGTCGGCATCGCCGATATCGACGATCCGCGTCGTCGCCGCCGGCAGGTAGACGATGTCATCCTCATGGTCATAGGCGCCGGAATGGCCGAAGGAGAAGAGGGTCGACGCCTCGCGGATGGCGCGGGGGCCCGATCGCGCGCCCGAGCGCCACTGCGTGCCGAGATCGAACGGCGCGCCGATCACCGCGACATCGGCCTCGATCTTGTCCCAGTCGAGGCAGAGCGGATATTTGCCGAAGGTGCAGATGCCGACAAAGGGCAGGTCGAGCCGGCCGGATTCATAGCCATGCGCCATCGGGGGCTCCTTCAGCGTGTCGCGGGCTCGCGCCGGGCGGCGACCGCCTCGGCGAGCACGCAGAGAAGTTCGAACAGGATGGTCGCGCCGGTGAGCGCGGTGATGCCGGAGGGGTCGAGCGGTGGCGAGACCTCGACGACATCGGCGCCGACGAGATCGAGGCCCGCGAGACGCCGCACCATCGCCTGCGCCTCGCGCGCCGAGAAGCCGCCGATCTCCGGCGTGCCGGTGCCCGGCGCGATCGAGGGATCGAGGCAGTCGATGTCGAAGGTGACATAGGTCGGCAGGTCGCCGACGATGGCGCGCGCCTCGTCCATGACGTCGGCGACGCCGCGGGCGACGAACTCCTCCATGAAGATCGTGCGCACGCCGGCGGCGCGCGCGAAATCGAAATTGGCGGCGTCCGAGATCGCGCCGCGAAGGCCGATCTGGACGAAGCGCTTGGGATCGACGAGGCCTTCCTCGATGGCGCGGCGGAAGGGCGTGCCGTGATTATAGGGATTGCCGCCGAAGAAGCCGTCATAGGTATCGGAATGGGCGTCGAACTGGATGAGCCCGACCGGCCGCTCGGCGGCGACACCCCTGAGGATCGGTAGCGCGACGAGATGGTCGCCGCCGGCCGAGAGCGGCACGGCGCCGGCCGC
Source organism: Kaistia sp. (assembly GCA_965279105.1). GTDB lineage: Bacteria > Pseudomonadota > Alphaproteobacteria > Rhizobiales > Kaistiaceae > Kaistia. The sequence goes on along the minus strand of OZ257135.1, from coordinate 4,817,670 downwards.
GCGGACGCCGTGATAGAAGCGGCCGATCTGGTCGAGCGACTTCATGAGATCGAGCGGATCGATCGGCACATCGCCGCAATCGGCGACGCGGACGAGATCATAGGGCGAGACGCCGGTAACATGATGCACGCGGCGCATCAGGCTCGACTGGTTGCGCAGTTCCCGCGGGCCATGCCGCGTGCCCGTGCGGTTGGTGACGCCGCCGTCGAAGGGCACGCCGATCAGGGCGATGTCGACCTCGTCGGGCTCGGCCTGCGGCAGGCGCATGAAAGTGGCGATGCCGGCGAAGCGCGGCACGCTGCCTGAATCGAGCGGTTCGAACTTTCCAACCATGTCCTGGTCTTTCCATTGTCCGGCGATTGCCCGCGACGAGGCGGGCAGGCAGGCCTCAGAGCGAGAATTCGGCGCGGACGGCTTTCACAATCAGCGCGACGTGATCGTCCATCAGCCAGGAGCCCTTTTCGGCCGTCGACCCCTGCGCCACCGCGAGCACGCCGGAGGCCGGGACGAAGCCCTTCGGCACGGGGTGGCGGTCATAGGTCGGGAACTTGGCCGGGCCGTCGGTCGGCGCCTTGTCGATCTCGACGAGGTCGGGCCGGAGCAGCCTCATCAGCGAGGTCTCGAGCAGGCTCGCATGTTCGAGTTCGGTGCCCGGGAAGCCGTTCGGGAACAGGCGGTCGAGCGTCGCGCGCTGGACGAAATCCCAATATTCGAGCCGCATCGCCTGCATGTCGGCGATGCCGTCGCGGCGAAGCTCGCGGAGGCCGAGATCGAGGCCCTCGACCGCCGGCCAGGAATTCTCGAAATGGCCGTTGACGACGACGAGGCGGCGGACGCCATGGGCGCCGAGGCCGCGGATGACATCACGCAGCACCAGCGAGAAGGTGTTGGCATCGAGCCCGATCGTGCCCGGAAAGGCCTCCCCGCCGCCCGAGCGCGGCTGCGACTTGTAGCCATAGGGGATGGTCGGCGCGACGATGCCGCCGACTTCGCGCGCGACGCGCTCGCAGACGCCGGTCGGCAGGATGACATCGACATTCAGCGGCAGATGCGGCCCGTGCTGCTCGGTCGCGCCGAGCGGCAGGAACACCGGCGCGCCGGCGGCGATCTTTTCGGCGAATTGCGGCCAGCTCAGCTCGGCCATGAAGACGCTGTCGACCATGCTATTCTCCTCAGTGCATCGCGGCGCCGCCATCGACGCTGATGCATTGGCCGGTGATGAAATCCGTCGTGCGGCTGGCGAGGAACACGATGGCCTCGGCCACCTCTTCCGGCTTGCCGATGCGGCGGAGCGGGTTGTCGATCTCGAGCGCCTGCTGCGCGCTGCTCATCGCGGCGAAGCCGAGCAGGGGCGTATCGACCGGGCCGGGCGCGACCGCGTTGACCAGCACGCGCGGGGCGAGTTCGCGCGCCCAGGAGCGGGTCAGCGCGAGGATCGCGCCCTTGGTGGCGCAATAGCCGGACGCGCCCTGGCGGCCGAGAAAGCCGAGCTCCGAGGCGATGTTGATGATGCGGCCGCGCTCGCCGAAATGGCGGTTGGCCTCGCGCGCGACGAGGATGGTGCCGCGCAGGTTGACCGCGACCATGGCGTCGAAGGCGGCGAGATCGAAGGCCTCGAGCGGGCTGTCCTTCTCGATGCCGGCGCAGTTGACCGCGACATCGAGCCCGCCGAGTTCCGCCGCCGCCGTCGCCATCGCGGCGACCACCGCCGTCTCGTCGGTGATGTCGACGACGAGGCCGAGCCAGGGGCCCTCGGAGGGGCGGATATCGAGGCCGACGACATGGGCGCCGGCGCGGGCGAGCCGCTCGGCGGCGGCCTTGCCGATGCCGCTCGCCGTCCCGGTGACGACGACGCGTAGATCCTGATGCGGGCTTACCAAGGGACTTCTCCACGATCGACGCCGACGCTCTGGCCGGTGATGTTGGCGGCAAGGTCGGATGCGAGGAACAGATAGAGCCCGGCGACATCGTCCGGCTCCATCAGGCCGGGCAGCGCCTGGCCGGCGACATAGGAGGCGAGCAGCTCGTCCTCCGAGCGGCCGCTGCGCGCCGAGAGCACGGTGACCGAGCGCAGCGACGCCTCGGTGCGCACCCAGCCGGGGCAGACAGCGTTGACGGCGATGCCGCGGGGTCCGAGCTCCTTGGCGAAGGTCTTGGTCAGCCCGATCACCGCATGCTTCGAGGCGACATAGGCGCCGAACAGCGGCTCGGCGACGCGCGCCCAGACGGAGGCCGTGTTGATGATCCGCCCGCCGCTCGACAGCTTCGGCAGGAAGGCGCGGGTGGCGAGGAAGGTGCCGACGACATTGATCTCGACGACGCGGCGGAAGACCGCCTCGTTCTCCGCGCCCTGGTCGTCGAGCGGCGTGATCCGCTCGAGGCCGGCATTGTTGATGAGCACGTCGAGATGCGGGATCGACGCCGCGACGGCGGCGAGCTCGCTCTCGCGGGTGATGTCGGCCTTGTGGCCGCGGGCGCCGATGCGTTCCGCCGCCGCGAACACGCCGTCGTCGTCGGCGAGCATGTGCAGGTCGGCGCCGGCCGCGGCGAAGGCGCGGGCGATGCCGTTGCCGATGCCACGGCTCGAACCGGTGATCAGCACGGTGCGTCCCGTCACGCCCTTCAGGGTCTCGCTCATGGTTCCTCTCCGGCGCTCGCCCGGACCAGCCGGAGCACCTCGTTGCGCAGGGCGAAGAACTCCGCCCCGTCCCGCATCGCCAGCGTCCGCTCCTCGCCGAGGCGCGCCGCGACGTCGATCTCGGCCATGATGCTGGCCGGCCGCTTCGAGAACACCACGACCCGATCGGCGAGGAACACCGCCTCCTCGACGTCATGCGTGACGAAGACGATGGTCTTGGTGTCGCGGCGCTGGATGCGGCGCAGCTCCATCTGCAGCAGTTCGCGGCGCTGCGCATCGAGCGCACCGAACGGCTCGTCCATCAGCAGCACCTCGGAGCCGGCGGCGAGCGTCCGCGCGATGGCGAGGCGCTGGCGCATGCCGCCCGAGACGCGGTTCGGATAGGCGTCGCCGAATTCATAGAGGCCGACGAGATCGAGATAATGCTCGGCGCGCACTTCCTTCTCGGCCTCGGTCAAATCCGTGCGGTAGCGCATGCCGAAGGCGACGTTCTCGGCGACGGTCAGCCAGGGAAAGGAAGAATAGGACTGGAACACCATGCCGCGCCGGCGGTCGGGGCCGCCGACCGGCTTGCCGTCGAGGCGGATCTCGCCGCTGCTCGGCTTGTCGAGGCCGCCGACCATGCGCATCAACGTGGTCTTGCCGCAGCCCGACGGCCCGAGAAAGACGACGAATTCGTTGCGGGCGATGGTGAGATTGAACGGCTTCGCCACCACATCGATCGCGCCGAAGCGCTTGGTGACGTCGTTGAAGACGAGATGCGGGTCCTCTGGCGGGTTCATGGCCACCTCCTCAGAGATACCGGAAGGCGCGGCGGTGCAGCGCCCGCAGCAACTGGTCGGTGGCGAGCCCGATGATGCCGATCAGCACCACGCCGGCCATGACCTCGGGCGTCTTCATGTAGCGGCGCGCCGCCCAGATGACGAAGCCGAGGCCGGAATCGGCGGCGACGATCTCGGCGACGATGAGATAGGTCCAGCACCAGCCGAGCGTGATGCGCAGATTGTCGAGGAGGCCCGGCAGCATGGCGCGGAAGGCGACGTCCTTGAGCACGTTGAAGGGGCGCGCGCCGATCGTGTAGGCGATCTCGATATATTCGTGCGGCACGCGGCGCATGTCGTCCTGCACAAGGAGCACGAGCTGGAAGAAGGTGCCGAGCCAGAGGAGGAAGATCTTGGTCTCCTCGCCGACGCCGAACCAGATGATCGCCAGCGGCACGATCGCCGGCACCGGCAGATAGCGGATGAAATCGACGATCGGCTCCAGCGCGGCGCCGAAGCCGCGATAGGCGCTCATCAGCATGCCGATCGGGATCGCCATCACCGCGGCGAGCAGGAACGCCGACCAGACGCGGAGGATCGAGACGCCGGCATTCCAGGCGAGATTCTGCGTCTGGAACATGCGGATCATCGCCGAGGCGACGACGCTCGGCGCCGGCAGGAACTTCGGATTGAGCCAGCCGGCGGCGGCGACGGCTTCCCAGATCGCGAGCAGCAGGAGGCTGGTGCCGAGCGCGATCAGGAGCGTCACGCGGCGCGGCAGCGGCGCGCGCAGGCGGACGAGGTCCCGCGGGTCGAAGCGTTCGGCCGCGGCGCCGGCCTGCCCGTCGGGACGGGCGGCGCGCGAGTGGACCGCCTTGCCGGCGAGGACCTCGTCGCTCATCACTTCGCGCCTGCGACCGCGGCCATGACCGACGGATCGATCTGCTGGGCGGCGTCGAGCTTGGTGTCGGCGGCGCCGTTGTCGAGATTGAGGCCCATGACGAGGTCGAAGATCTCGTAGAGCTTGCCGGGCTTGCCGGGGGCGCCGATATAGTCGGAGGCCATGGCGAGATCGGTATAGACGAGGCTGGTGTCGAGGATGTCCTTGACCTCGGCCTCGGTCAGATTGTAGTGCGGCGCCGCCAGCTTGATGAACTGGGCGGGATCTGACTTGTAGAGGTCGACCGCCTTGTACACGCCCTTCAGGAAGTTCTGGTATTTGGCCGGATTGGCCTTCAGATCGTCCTGACGCACCGAGATGATGTCGATGATGATGTCGCTGTCCTTCGAGGAGAGCAGCAGCTTGCCCTTGCGGTCGGCATCGGTGGTGATCGCCTGCGACATGAACGGCTCATAGCTCGCCACCGCCGCGATCGAATCGTCGGCGAAGACGGCGACGGTGTCGGCGGTCGCGATCTCCTTGATGTTGAGATCCTTGAGCGTCAGGCCGTCCTTCTTCAGCGCCAGCTGCAGCAACAGGCGGGCGGGAATGTTGGGCTCCGCCGCGACGGTCTTGCCCTTCAAATCGGCGACCGAGGCGATCGCGCCTTCGGCGATGACGCCGTCGCCGCCGAGCGACTTGTCGATCGTGCCGATGATGACGCCCGGCGTCGTCGCATCGCGCGGCCGGCCCTGGTGCTCGCCGACGGTGCGCATGTCGAGATCGATGTCACCGCGGGCCATGGCGGCCATGACATTGGAGCGATCGTCCTCGAACTTCAGGTCGACCTCGAGGCCGAGCTCCTTGAAGTAGCCGAGATCGGACGCGACCAGCACCGGGGCGAAGCCCGGCCAGGTCGGCGCCAGCGCGCGGATCGTGTCGGCGGCGAAGGCGGGCGTGGCGGCCGAGAGGGCCGTCAGCAAGGCGAAGGCGGCAATGCGGGCTTTATGCGTCATGACGTTCGCTCCCTTGTGAAGGTGGCTCATGCTCTGCCAATCTCACATCGAAGAAAATTACTTTTACTGGAAGCTCACATCGGCAATTCTCGATGTGAAGCGGGGAGCGGATCGCCGATGCGCAGGCTCGACAATATCGATATCCGCCTTTTGCGCGTGTTCACCTCGCTCGCCGATGCCGGCGGCTTCATGGATGCGCAGGTCGCGCTCAACCTCTCGCAGTCGACGTTGTCGACGCATCTCTCGGCGCTGGAGAGGAAGCTCGGCGGCCAGCTCTGCGAGCGCGGCCGCGGCGGCTTCCGCCTGACGCCGCTCGGCGAATCCACCTATGTCGCCGCCAAGCAGCTCTTCGCCGATATCGACGCCTTCCACGGCCGCATCGCGCGCGACCGGGTGCGGCTCGTCGGCCGCCTCCGCCTCGGCATCGTCGACGGCGTCGTGACCAATCCGAAGCTCGGCCTGCAGACCGCGCTGGCGCGCTACATGGATTACGCCTCGGAGGTGTTCGTCGATCTCGAACTCGGCACACCGCTCGACCTCGAACAGGCGCTGATGGACGGCAAGCGCGACATCGTCATCGGGCCGTTCTCGCAGAAGGTGCCGGGCGTCACCTATATCCCGCTGCATCGCGAGCCGCAGGCGATCTATTGCGGCCGCAAGCATCCGCTCTTCAGCGTGCCGTCACGCGACATCCGCCATGCCGACATCGAGAGCGCGCTGTTCTCGGTCCGCCGCTATCGCCATCTCGACGATCTCTACCGCGTCAACCATCCGCGCGCGAGCGGATCGATCATGCATATGGAGGCGCAGGTGATGATGATCCTGTCGGGCCATTTCATCGGCTATCTGCCACGCCATATCGGCGACAACTGGGCCGAGCAGAACCAGATGCGCGCGCTGAGGCCGGAGAGCTACGGCTTCGAGTCGGCGCATTTCGCGGCGAGCCGGCGGCGGAAGGCCGAGCAGCCGCTGATCGACGCGTTTCTCGCCGAGCTGAAGGCGATCGCCGGCGAGGGCGACCGGACGGCGCCGGCGGAAGGGGAGGAACTCGCGTCCTGAGCCGCCGCTCAGGCGAGCGATGGATCGCCGGCGATCACCACGCGGATCTCGCCCTCGACGATGTCGAGGATGTGGTTGATCGTGGCGACGGCGGCGTCGGCATCGCCGGCGAGGATGGCGTCGGCCAGCGTCCGGTGCGGCGGGAACGAGGCGATGCCGAAGCCGTCGCGGCCGAAGGGCGATTCGGCCGAGCGTTCGAGCGCATGGTCGAGCCGCGACAGGATCTGGCCAAACATCGGATTGCCCGAGGCGTCGTAGATCGCGCCGTGAAAGGTGGCATCGGACTTGCGCCAGGGCCGCCGCGCATCGACCTCGCGGATGAGGATGTCGCAGAGGCGCGAGATCTCGGCGCGCTGCGCCGCGTTGGCGTTCAGCGTCGCCTTGCGGACGACCTCGCTTTCGAGCGCCCGCCGCACCTCGATGAGGCGGAGCAGCGCCTCGCCCTCGAGGCGGATCATGGTCGGCACGAGGCCGCGCGATGAAGGGACGCGGGCAACGAGGAATGTCCCGGCGCCGCGGCGGCGGCGGATGATGCCGAGGCCCTCCCAGCGGTTCAGCGCCTCGCGGATGGTGGTACGGCCAACGCCGAGCCGCTCGGCGAGCGAGATCTCCGGCGGGATGCGGTCGCCGACGCCGAGGCCCGCGCGCTCGATCATCTCGGCGAGCGCATCGAGCACGGCGACGCCGCGCGTGGTCGTATCGATGCGCTCGAGATAGTCGACGGCGTCGAGGCCGTCCGGCTTCAGCGTAAGATCGTCGGTGGGTGTCACGCTTGGCTTTGCTTCATGCGCGGCTGTCGGGGAGCCAGCAGATCGCCGAGCGCCCCGACCAGCACGTCCATCTGGTCGCGCGTGTTATAGCCCTGACAGCTGAGGCGCGCGATATGGTGGCCCTGCCATTCGAACACCGGCATCTCGATGCCGTAGTCCCTGAGCAGCAGATCATGCACCGGGAACGGATCGCAAGGCGGGATCGGCAGCGCGACCATCTGCGGCGCCGAGAATTCGGGGCTGGAGAGCGCGGGAAGCCCGAACAGGTCGCGCACCCGCGCCGCCGTCTCCTGGGCGAGGCGGTTGCAGTCGGCGGCGACGCTCCACCAGTCATGCGCGCGGCGGAATTCGAGCGCGGCGGGGACGGCGAGCCAGGGCGAGGGGTCGCGCGTTCCCTGCATCTCGATCTCGTCGACAAAGGCCGAGGCGCCGAACGGGCCGCGCACGCCCGGCTCCTTGTTGTCGGCGGTCCAGCCATGGCTGATGACGAGCGGGTCGATCATCGTCTGCCATTCGCGCCGCACATGCAGGAAGGCGGAGCCCTTCGGCGACATCAGCCATTTGTGGCAGTTGCCCGAATAGAAATCCGCGCCGAGCGCATCGAGATCGAGCGGGATATGGCCCGGCGTATGGGCGCCGTCGATGACGCTCCAGATGCCGCGCTGGCGCGCCTCGGCGACGAGCGCCTCGATCGGGAAGAGAAGCGCCGTCGGCGAGGTGATGTGGCTGAGGAAGAGGACGCGGGTGCGCGGCGTCATGCCGGCGAGGACGACATCGTGGAAGGCGGCGGCCGAGGTCAGCGGCAGCGGCACCTCGACGGTGACGATCCTGGCGCCGGTGCGGCGCGCGATGAAGACGAGTGTCTTCTCCAGGGCGCTGTATTCGTGATTGGTCGTCAGGATCTCGTCGCCTGCCTTGAGCGGCAGCGACTGCAGCGCGATGTTGAGGCCGGTCGTCGCATTCGAGACCTGCGCGATGTCATCCGCCGAGGCGCCGAGCTCTGCCGCCAGCGCTGTGCGGGCGACCCTCATGTTCTCGGAAAGGCCGCGGCGCGAATCGAGAAACTCGACCGGCTGGCGTTCGAGCTGCAATTGCCAGCGCTGATAGGCCTCGAACACCGGGCGCGGACAGGCGCCGAACGAGCCGTGGTTCAAGAACACGACCGCGGGATCGAGCAGGAAATGCTGGGAGAGATTGGTAGCCACGTCAGCGCCCTTTCAGGGTCGGATCGAGAGCATCGCGCAGTCCGTCGCCGAGCAGCGACGCGGCGAGGATGGTGACGGCGAGGGCGAGCACCGGGAAGACGGCCATGTGCCAGTAGAAATACATGAAGTTCATGCCGACATTGATCATCTGGCCCCAGCTCGGCGTCGGCGGCTGCACGCCGATGCCGAGGAAGGAGAGCGAGGCCTCGAGCATCATGGCGAGCGGGATCGCCAGCACGAAGCCGACGATGACAGGGGAGACCGAGTTCGGGATGAGGTGGCGCCAGACGATGTGCCAGGGCGAGGCGCCGAGTGCCCGCGCCGCCATGATGAACTCCTTCTCCCGGAAGGACTTCACCTGCGCCCGGACCAGGAGGCAGACATTGACCCAGCCAAACAGGCCCGCGATCAGCACGATCGCCCAGACGCCGCCGCGCGTCAGCGTGGCCAAGAGCAGGGCGGCGAGCAGCGGCGGCACCACCGAGAAGAGCTCGACGATGCGCATCACCACCCAGTCGAAGCGGCCGCCGAGATAGCCGGCCAGCGCCCCCATCGGCAGTCCCAGCACGAGGCTGAACAGCGCCGCCGACAGGCCGATGCCGAGCGAGACGCGGGCGCCATAGACGATGCGCGTGAAGAAGTCGCGGCCGAGATCGTCGATGCCGAACCAGTGCTCGGCCGAGGGGAAGGCGAGCGACTTGGTGAGGAAGGCTTGTTCGTTGGGGCCGGTCTTGCTGACCAGCGGGGCGAAGATCGCCATCAGGATGATGATGGCGAGGACGACGCCGGCGGCGAGCGCCGCCTTGTTGGCGGCAAAGCGCCGCCAGGCGAGATAGAGCGGGCTGCGACGCTTGCCGCCGTCCGGCCGCGCGAGGGGCGGGGAGGGTGTCGCGATGTCCGTCATCGTTCTTTGCCCCCGAGGCGGATACGCGGATTGAGCAGCGCGTAGAGAATGTCCGAGATGAGATAGGAGATGCAGAAGAGCGCGCTGATCATCAGCATCAACGCCATCTCGAGCGGATAGTCGCGCTTCTGGATCGAAGAGACGAAATAGGCGCCGAGCCCCGGCACGCGGAAGATCGCCTCGACGAAGATCGAGCCGGTGGCGATGCCGACGAACATCGGCAGGAAGATGGTGATCATCGGGATCGCCGAATTGCGCAGCACATGCTGGAAGACGATCCGCCGCTCGCTGAGGCCCTTGGCGCGGAGCACCGTGACGAAGGGCTTGTTCAGCGTGTCGAGCATCGCCGAGCGCGCGTAGCGGGCATAGGTCGCGAGCGGCACGGCGGCATAGGCCATGATCGGCAGGATCCAGCGCCGCGGCTCGCCCCAGCCGCTCGCCGGCGTCCAGTGCAGCCAGACGGCGAAGACGAGGATCAGGAGCGTCGAGATCACGAAGACCGGGATCGTCAGCCCGAGCGTCGCGATCGCCGAGGCGAGATAGTCGATCCAGGTGTTGCGGTTGAGGGCTGCGGCCATGCCGAGCAGGATACCGATCGGCGCGCCGATGAGGACGCCGAGGCCGCCGAGCACGAGACTCGGCACCCAGGCATGGGCGATGAGGCCCATCACCGTCTCGCCGGGACTCTGATAGGGCACCCCGAAATCGAGATGGAAGACGCCCCACATATAGCGGAGATATTGCTCCCACAGCGGCTTGTCGAGGCCGAGCTGGGCCATCAGCCTCGCCTTGATATTGTCCGGCAGCGGCATCTCGTAGCCGTCGAACGGACCGCCCGGGATCGAGTGCATCATCAGGAAGATGATGACCGAGACCACGAAGAAGGTGGCGAGCATCGACAAAGTGCGGCGGAGGATGAAGGACAGCATGGTCAGCGCGTCTCCGTCACGATCGCCTCGACGAAATGGCTGCCGACCAGCGCGACCAGCTGCGGATCGGCGGTATCCATCAGCGGCTGCGGCTCGATCTCGTGCGGGCGGAAGCGCGGGGTGCTCGCCGCGATCTCGTCGGCGGAGAGGAAGGTGCGCCGCCGACGCTTCAGCGGATCGACCACCGGCACGGCGTCGAGCAGCGCCCGCGTATAGGGATGGTGGGCGGCGGCGAAGATGCGGTCGGTCGGCCCGCGCTCGACGACGCGGCCGCGCAGCATGACGACGACTTCGTCGGCGAGCGAGCGCACCACCGAGAGGTCGTGGCTGATGAACAGCATCGAGAGCCCCATGTCTTCCTGCAGGCCCTGCAGCAGGTTGACGATCTGCGCCTTGACCGAGACGTCGAGGGCCGAGGTCGGTTCGTCGGCGACCAGCACCGAGGCGCCGAGGATCAACGCGCGCGCGACCGAGATGCGCTGGCGCTGGCCGCCCGAGAGCTCGTGCGGGTAGCGCGTCGCATAGGAGCCGTCGAGGCCGACCCGCTCCAGCCAGTGGCGGGCCTGGTCGCGGCGCTCGGCGACCGTTCCGATGGCATGGATCGCCAGCGGCTCGGCGATGATCTCGCCCAGCGTCATCATCGGGTCGAGCGAGGCGTAGCTGTCCTGGAAGACGACCTGCATCTGCCGGCGGAACGGCTTCAGGTCCTTCTGGCGGAGGCTGGTGATGTCGGTGCCGCCGAGCAGGATGCGTCCCGCGCTCGGCTCGACGAGGCGGAGCGCCATCAGTCCCGTCGTCGTCTTGCCGGAGCCGGATTCGCCGACCAGCGCGACGACCTTGTTCCTGGGCACCACGAGGTCGATGCGGTCGACCACCGTCTGTCCGTTGAACGCCTTGCTGAGTTGCTTCAGTTCGAGGGCCGGCCCGCTCATGCCGCGACCCTCTCGGCTTCGACGCGGATACAGGCGGCGGCGCGGCCGGCGGCCTTCGCTTCCAGCGGCGGTGTCGTGACGCGGCAGGCGTCGATCGCCGCCGGGCAGCGCGGATGGAACGGGCAGCCGGACGGCGGCTCGGCCGGATTGGGCGAGGAGCCTGGAATCTCCGTGAGGCGTTGCTTGCCGGGCGTCTGGCCGGGGATGCTGGCGAGCAGAGCGCGCGTATAGGGATGCAGCGGAGCCGCGAAGATCGCCTCGACCGGGCCGGTCTCCATCACGCGGCCGCCATACATGACCACCACGCGGTCGACCGTCTCGGCGATGACGCCGAGATCGTGCGTGATCATGACGAGGCCCATGCCGGTCTCGCTCTGGATATCCTTGATGAGCTGCAGGATTTGCGCCTGGATGGTGACGTCGAGCGCCGTCGTCGGCTCGTCGGCGATGAGGACGGCCGGCTCGCAGGAGAGCGCCATCGCGATCATCACGCGCTGCAGCATGCCGCCGGAGAGCTGGTGCGGATAGTAGCGCACGACCGCCTCGGCATTCTTGATCTCGACGCGCTTCAAAAGCTGGATCGCCCGCCCGAGCGCTTCCTTCTTCGAGGCGCGCTTGTGGGCTGTGATGGTCTCGACGATCTGATGGCCGATGGTGAAGACCGGATCGAGCGAGGTCATCGGGTCCTGGAAGACCATGGCGGCGACGCGGCCGCGGATCGAGGAGATCGTCTTCTTGTCGGCGCGGAGCATGTCGACGCCGCCGAGATGGAGTTTCCTGGCGCTGATCGTCGCCGGCGGCTCGCGCAGGAGCCGCAGCAGCGCCGAGCAGGTCACCGACTTGCCCGAGCCGCTCTCGCCGACGATGCCGAGACTTTCCCCGCTGGCGAGATCGAAGCTGACGCCGCGCACCGCCTGAACGACGCCCTCGAACTGGCGGAAGTTCACGGCGAGATCTTCGATTTCGACAAGCCGCATCGGCGGGCGCCCTCTGGACGTACGTTGGAGGCGGGCACCCCGGTGGGGATGCCCGCCAGCCGGACTACTGCTTGGTGACGTGGGTGTAGAGATAGCCGGACAGCCGGTCGAGCGGCGTGAAGCCCTTCGAGTTCGGCGTCACGCCTTCGCCCTTCAGCTTGTCGCTGACGGCGGCGATGGTGACCGGATGGACGAGCGGCACCAGCGCGGCGTTGTCGATCAGGATCTGCTCGGCCTTGGCATAGTCCTCGAGCCGCTTGGTCCAGTCCGTGCCGGCATCGCCCGCATTGACCAGCGTGTCATAGTCGGGGAAGGCGTAGTGGTGACGGCCGCCCGACTTGAACAGGTCGTAGAAGTTCGACGGATCGAGATAGTCATATTCGTAAGGGGCGAGGAACAGCGCGTTCGAGCGCGCCTTCAGCGCCGCCGACCAGTCCTTGGTCGGCATGGACTTGATGGCCATGTCGACGCCGAGGATGTCCTTGAACTGCGCCTGCAGGTACTGGAGCATCGGCGCGGCGATGGCCGCGTTGTAGCCGCCCTGCTCGCGATACCAGATCTCGATCGGCGGGAAGCCCTTGCCGTCCGGATAGCCGGCCTTGGCCATTTCTTCCTTGGCCAGCTTGGTGTCGAACACCGCCTTGGCCGCGATCGCTTCCTGATAGCCCGGATAGCTCGGCGCGAGGATCGACTTGGCGGGAACGGCCGTGTCCCTCAGCACCGTCGAGGTCAGCTCGTCGCGGTTGATCGCCGCCTGGAAGGCCTTGCGGACATGCACGTTGTCGAAGGGCGCCTTGTCGAGGTCGAAGGCGAGATAGTAGACGGCGAAGACCGCGTTCTTGCGAATGGCGTCGGGATACTGCGCCTGCACGACCGGAACCTGGCCGGCATTGAGGGTCGTCCAATCCGCTTCGCCGGCCATGAAGGCGGGGAAGCCGACTTCCGGCGGTCCGATCTGCGTATCGAGCACCAGCGTGTCGATCTGCGCCGGCCACGGACCCTTGTAGGTCTCGTTCTTGACCAGCGTCATCGTGTTGTTGGACTTCTCCCAGGTCTTGACCTTGAACGGGCCGGAGGCGACCAGCGTGTCGACGCTGAGCGCATAGTCGTCGCCGATCTTGTCGACGACATGCTTCGGCACCGGGTACCAGAGGCTGGCGACGCCGGGGAAATAGGACTTCGGCGCATCGGTCGTGACCTCGAGCGTCGTCGCGTCGACGGCCTTGATGCCGAGCGTCTTCGGGTCCGCACCCTTGTCGGTCACGTCGGACCAGCCCTTGATGCCGCCGGCGAACGACCAGTACCAGTTGAAGTCGTAGCCTTCCTTGGCGGCGCGCTGCAGCGCGAAGACATAGTCTTCGGCGGTGAGCGGCTGTCCGTCGCTCCAGACGAGGCCGTCCTGCAGCTTGAAGGTCCAGGTCAGCCCGTCGGACGACTGCGTCCAGCTCTTGGCGCCCATCGGGTTCAGCTTGAACTCGCTGTCGAATTCCGTCAGCGGCAGCGCGGTGATCTCCGGATAGCCCGCGCGGTCATACACGGTCTTCATGTAGTCCATGTAGGTGCCGCTCGTGCTGTTGCCGGGCCCGGTCACCGTGCTGTCGGCATGGGCGAGCACCGGAAATGCCAGGCTCGTGGCCACGAGAGCCGCACCGAGCACTCTATGCAGCGCGTTCATCTGATCCCTCCTTGTTGCCAGGCCTCGGCGTTTCCCCGTCCGGTGGCCCAATGACATATGACTGACAAAGTCTCGGGGCGGGATCAAGCGCCTCGTTTGCCGGAAGGGGGGCGGTGAACAGCTTGCGGCGGTCCTTTCAGCCTGCGCGGCTGCGACTGCCGCAATCCTGGGCTGCGGCGAGGCTTGCCTCGCGGCCGTCAAGGCCGTTTGCCGGGCAGCGGGCGCCGCGCATTTCAGCACGCCGCGCGCCGCATGATTTTATTCGGCCGCGCCGCGAAGCTGAGCTTTCTCGTGCGGACTGCGCGGCTATTCGGCCGGCCGCGGCAGGGCCTCCTCCGTCGTCGCCGTGGGCGCGGCCTCGGCCGGATGGCCGTGGATGAGGCGACCGAGGAAGCGGCTGAAGCGTTCCATCTCGACGAAGATGACCGGCGTGATGAACAGCGTCAGCAGCTGCGAGACGGCGAGGCCGCCGACGACCGCGATGCCGAGCGGCTGGCGCAGCTCCGCGCTGGCGCCGCTGCCGAGCGCGATCGGCAGGGCGCCGAGCAGGGCCGCGAAGGTCGTCATCATGATCGGGCGGAACCGCATCACCGCGGCGCGGTGGATCGCCGGCCCCGGCTCGAGCTTCTCCTCGCGCTGCCCGGAGATGGCGACATCGACCATCATGATCGCGTTCTTCTTGACGATGCCGATCAGCATCAGGATGCCGATCAGCGCGATCACCGAGAGGTCGAGACCGGCGATCTCCAGCGCGAGCAGCGCGCCGAGCGCCGCCGACGGCAGGCCCGACAGGATGGTCAGCGGGTGGATGAAGCTCTCATAGAGCATGCCGAGCACGACATAGATGGTGAGGACCGCCGCGAGGATCAGGATGCCCTGCGTCGCGAGCGAATCCTGGAAAACCTGCGCCGTGCCGGCATAGGAGGTGTAGACGCTGGCGGGGACGCCGAGCTGCTGCTTGAGCACGGCGATCTGGTCCGTCGCTTCGCCGAGCGCGACGCCGGCTGGCAAGTTGAACGACACCGTCGCCGCCGGCAATTGGCCGAGCTGGTTGACGGTGACGGGTCCCGAGACGCGCTCGACGCGGGCAAAGCTCGTCAGCGGCACGAGGATGCCTGTCGAGGAACGGACCCGGATGGTCGAGAGGACATCGTCCGACCAGGCGAGGTTCGGGTCATATTCGAGGATGACGTCGTAGCTGGAGCCGGTGCTCTGGATGGTCGCGACGGTCGCCGTGCCGAAGCCGTCCTCCAGCGTCTGGCGCAGCGTCGCGGCCGAGACGCCGAGCGAGGCGGCCTTGTCGCGGTCGATCACGAGGCGGGCCTGCAAGGCGTTGTTCTGCAGGTTGTTGGCGACGTCGACGAAATGCGGATCGGCGCGCATGGCGGCGGTCAGCTTCGTCGTCCAGGTGTTGAGTGTCGGCTGGTCGAGCGACTGCACCACGAGCTGGTACATGCTCTGCGAGCTCATGCCGCCGACGCGGAGATTCTGCACCGGCACGATATAGCTGGTGATGCCGGCGATATGGCCGAGCTGGCGGCGGAGATCCGCCGCCACCAACTCGAGCGGCGGCCGCTCCTCCTTCGGCTTCAGCTGCACCGACAGCGAGCCGGCATTCATAGTCTGCGAGCCCGGGCCGCCGCCGACGAAGGAGGCGACGTGCTCGACGTAAGGCGAGGCGCGCAGCACCGCCTCGACCTGCTTCTGCAACGCCGCCATCGCATCGAAGGAAATATCCTGTCGCGCCTGCGTCGAGACCTGGAGCTGGCTGATGTCCTCCTGCGGAAAGAAGCCCTTGGGCAGCGACACGAAGAGAAAGGCCGAGGCGGCGACGGTGGCGAGGAACAGTGTGATGATGACGAAGCGGTGCGCGAGGCACCAGCCGACGCCGCGGTCATAGCGTCGCTCGACGAAGAGGAAGCCCTTCTCGAACCAGGCGGCGGGCCCCCAGCGGCCCGGCTCGGCGGCGGATTTCGGCAGCCGCGCCGCCAGCATCGGCGTCAGCGTCAGCGAGACAACCGCGGAGGCCGCGATCGCCAGCGTCACCACGATGCCGAATTCGTTGAACAGCCGTCCGACGACGCCGCCCATCAGCAGGATCGGCAGGAAGACGGCGACCAGCGACAGCGTCATCGAGATGATGGTGGCGCCGATCTCGGAACTGCCCTTCAGCGCCGCCGCGAACGGCTTCTCGCCTTCCTCGACATGGCGCATGATGTTCTCGAGCATCACGATGGCATCGTCGACGACGAGGCCGACGGCGAGCGTCAGGCCGAGCAGCGAGATGTTGTCGATGCTGAAGCCGAGCCAGTACATGCCGCCGAAGGCGGCGATCAGCGACAGCGGCACGGCGAGCGCCGGGATGATCGTCACGGAGGCCTTGCCGAGGAAGAGATAGATCACCAGCACGACGAGGCCGATGGTGATGCCGAGCGTCACCTCGACATCGGAGATCGCCGACCGGATCGAGGTGGAGCGGTCGTTGAGGACGCTGATGGTCATCGAGGCCGGCATCGAGGCTTCGAGCTTCGGCAGCTCGGCCTTGACCGCGTCGACCACGGCGACGGTGTTGGCGCTCGGCTGTCGCTGGATGGCGAGCACGATCGAGCGCGACCCGTCATACCAGCCGGCGGTCTGCGTGTTCTGCACGCTGTCGATGACCGTGGCGACATCGCCGAGGCGGACCGGGCTGCCATTCGGATTGGCGATGATCAGCTGGCGGAACGCGGCCGCGTTGGTCAGTTGCGTCGGCGCGTCGATCACGAGGTCCTGGGTCTTGTTGGCGAGCGTGCCGACCGGGGTCTGGTCGTTGGCGCCGGCGATCGCCGTGGACAGCTGGTCGAGACCGATGCCGCGCGTCGCCAGCTTGCTCGGATCGGCCTCGACCCGCACCGCATAGGTCTGGCTGCCATAGACGCTGACCTGCGCGACGCCCTCCAGCGTCGACAGGCTCGGCGAGAGGATGTTCTCGGCGAAGTCGTCGATCGTCGACATCGGCAGGGTCGGGCTCTGAACCGCGAGCAGCAGCACCGGCGCATCGGCCGGGTTGACCTTCCGGTAGCTCGGCGGGTTCTGCATGTTCGCCGGCAACTGCCGTTCGGCCCGGTCGATGGCGGCCTGCACATCGCCGGCGGCGGTGTCGATGTTCTGGCTGAGCGCGAATTGCAGCACGATCTGCGAGCTGCCGAGCGCGCTCGTCGCGCTGATCGTGTCGATGCCCGAGATCGTCTCGAACTGCTTGATGAGGGGTGTCGCGACCGCCGTCGCCATGGTCTGCGGCGAGGCGCCGGGCAATTGCGCGCTGACGCTGATCGTCGGGAAGCTGACCTCGGGGAGGGCGGCGACGGGCAGCTGCTGATAGGCGAACACGCCGCCCATCGCGATGCCGAGGAAGAGGAGCGTCGTCGCGACCGGGCGGCGGACGCAGAATTCGGAGATGTTCACGATGCGCCTCCGACGACCATCGGCTTGCCATCCGCCTTGTGCGCCGCGCCATCGCCCGGCGCCCCGCCGCCGCGCACCGCGACGCTCATGCCCTCCGCCAGCGAGAGCTGCCCTTCCGTGACGACCGCGTCGCCGGCCTTCAGACCCGAACTGATCGCGGCCCTGTCGCCGACGATGCCGGCGACGGTGACCGGGCGGACATCGATGGTGTTGCCCGGCGCGACAACGAAGACGTTCGGGCCGCTCTGGCCCTCCTGCACGGCAACCGTCGGCACGATGACGACATCGGCGAGCCGGCCGAGATCGATATCGACCTTGACCGCCTCGCCCGGCCAGAAGACGCGGTCTGTATTGGCGACGGCGGCGCGCACCGCCATGGTGCCGGAGCCCTCGGCGATCGTGCTGTCGATGAAGTCGACCGCGCCCATGACGGGAGCGCCAGCCGGCCTTGCCGCCGTGCCGGCCGTTCTGTCAGGCGCCGCCGCCATATCCGCCGCGACGAGCTGAACGGGCACGGGGCCGGTCGCCAGCGAGCGGCGCAGCAGGCCGACATCGGCGTCCGAGACGGTGAACACCGCTTCGATAGTGTCGACGTCGGTGAGGGCGACGACGGCGCTGCCCGGCGTGATCAGGCTGCCGACGGTGATTGCGAAGGCGCCGAGGCGGCCGTCATGCGGCGCCTTGATCTGCATCTCGTCGAGCACGACCCTGTCGGCGGCGATATTGGCCTCGTCGAGCTTCACCACCGCCTCGGCGCTGGCCGCGGCGGCGGTCGCCTGGTCGAGCTGCTGCTGGCTGTCGAACTTGCGGGAGAAGAGATCCTGCGCCCGCGCGAGATCGGCCTTGGTCGAGGTCACCGCTGCGCTGTCGCGCGCCTCGGCGGCAATATCGCGGTCGAGCGTCGCCTTGGCGGCGCGGTCGTCGAGCTGCACGAGAATGTCACCGGCCTTGACCTCCTGGCCGTTTTCCGCGAGCAGTGCCGTCACCATGCCTTGCTGCTGCGCGGTGATGGTGGTCGCCGCCTTCGAGGCGATCCAGCCGATCGTCGACCGGCGCACCGGCAGTTCGCCCGCCGTCGCCGTGGCGACATTGACCGCGACCGGACCGCTGCCATGGCGTCCGCCCTTGTGGCCGCCCGCCGCGCCTTCGGTCTTTGCCGCGGTGCTACCGCCATCTCCCGACGATGCCGCGCCGGCGTTTCCGAACAGCACGGCCGGCTGATGGCGCCAGTAACCAAAGCCGAGCCCGGCCGCGAGCAACACCACGACGCCGACCGCCAGAAGAGGCGCTTTCCGCATGACGAGATCCCCTGTTTCTCGTCATCGCTATGGACCCGCCGGCCCCGGCCGATTCATTACATCGGTGTAAGATTGTGCAGTGCCGAACGGGGCCTATTGCGCCGCGTGATGCCCTGCCACAAAGCCGCCACAGGGCGACCTTGCGCGCCAAGGCGATGGCAGGGCTCGCGAAATCCGTCGGCTGCGGCTTTATGTTCTTCGTCACGAAAAAGTGAAGCGCCCGCCTGCCGAGCCCGGCCGCTCTACCAGTTGGTGACCGAGCCGTCGTGCCGCTTCAGATGCGGCGCTTCCCAGAACTTGAAGCTCTGCTGCTTGATGAGGTCCTCGTTGACCTCGACGCCGAGGCCGGGCGCATCCGAGACGGGGTAATGCGCCCTCTCGATGCGCGGCTGCACCGGGAAGAAGTCCGAATTGTCGAAGCCGAGCTGCTCGGCCGTCGAAGTGCGCGTCTCCAGCCAGGAGAAGTTGGCGACGGCGGCGGCGAAATGCACGGTTGCCGCCGTGCAGATCGGGCCGAGCGGATTGTGCGGCATCATGTCGACATAATGCGCCTCGCTCCAGCCGGCGACCTTCATCGCCTCGGTGAGGCCGCCGACATTGCAGATGTCGATGCGGTTGAACTGATGGATGTCGCGCTCGATGAAGGGCAGGAACTGCCATTTCGAGGCGAACTCCTCGCCGATCGCAAAGGGGACGTCGACCATGCGCCGGAGCGCCTCATAGGCCTCCGGCGTCTCGTCGCGGATCGGCTCCTCGAGGAAATCGAGCGTGCCGGACGGCATCTTCTGGCAGAAGCTGGCGGCCTCGGCGACGGAGAGGCGATGGTGATAGTCGATGCCGAGGACCGCATCGCCGCCCAGTTCCTCGCGCGCCCTGATGCACCACTTGGCCGTCGTGGCGATATGTTCGCGCGGCTCATAGATGGCGGGATTGCCATGGCCCGAAGGCGAGAGGCGCATGGCGATCCAGCCATTGGCCATGAGTTCCTTGGCCTGCTCGATCATCGCCTCGCCGGGCTGAGCCGAGGTCGAGGCGAAGGTCGGGATGCGCTCGCGCTGCTTGCCGCCGAGCAGCTGGTAGACGGGGACGCCGAGCGCCTTGCCGAGGATGTCGTAGAGCGCGATGTCGATCGCCGAGATCGCCGCCTGCAGCACGCGGCCGCCCTCGAAATACTGGCTGCGGTACATTTCCTGCCAGAGCGCGCCGATGCGGAAGGGATCGCGGCCGATGATGAACTCGCGATAGTGCTCGAGGGCGCCGACCACGGCCATCTCGCGCCCCGAGAGGCCGCTTTCGCCCCAGCCGAAGATACCCTCGTCGGTCTCGACCTTGACGATCAGCTGGTTGCGCGTTCCCACCCAGACGGGATAGGGGCGGATGGCGGTGATTTTCATGGCGTCGGATCCGGATTGGAGGGCGGGCGATCGGCGGCGCGTCGCGGTCAGCCGTTCTTGAGGGGGTTGAGCAGGCGCCAGGCGTCATATTCGGGCCGGGCATCGTCCGAGAGCGGGTAGTAGCGTTGCAGCGAGCCGCCCTTCAGCAGCATCTCGCGAGAAAAATCCTCCCAGTCATGATGCGTGCCGGCATGCTCCAGCACCTGCCAGCCGAGCGCCGCCGGCACCACGCAGGCGCCATCGTCGTCGGCGACGATGATGTCGCCGGGGATCACGGTGACGCCGCCGCAGGCGATCGGCGTGTTGACGGCAAAGGGCATCAGGGTGGTCTGGGTGTGGAAGTTCGGCGTCACGCCGCGCAGCCAGTAGCCGAGGTCGATCGCTCTCGCGTGCGGATAGTCGCGGATGCAGCCGTCGATGACGACGCCGGCGCCGCCGCGACCCTTGAAATAGGTCAGCATCATCTCGCCGAAGATGCCGGAGCGCATGTCGCCGCGCGCATCGACCACGACGATGTCGCCGGGCTGGGTGTGGTAGAGCACGTGGCGATGCAGCTGCTTCTCGGGCTCGTTATATTCGCCCTCGCCGTAGAGGTCCTCGCGCTTCGGCATGAATTGCAGCGTCAGCGCCGGGCCGGCGACGGCGCGGCCCTTGGTCCAGGCGACGGGCCCCTGCATGAAGGTGTCGCGAACGCCCATG
Source organism: Kaistia sp. (assembly GCA_965279105.1). GTDB lineage: Bacteria > Pseudomonadota > Alphaproteobacteria > Rhizobiales > Kaistiaceae > Kaistia. The sequence goes on along the minus strand of OZ257135.1, from coordinate 4,797,089 downwards.
TGATGCAGCGTCGCGCAGGCCGTGGCGCAGCCGAGCGCCTGCAGCTTCTCGACGAGATCGCGCGGCGGGCGGACGATATCCTTGGTCTCGATCATCTCTCTCTCCCGGAAATGGCTTCCGCCGCCGCTCACCAATGCCAGATCGTGCCGTCCTCGAGACGGTTCACCGGCAGGTAGGCGCGCTCATAGGGGTAGCGGGCGGCAAGGTCCTCATCGATGTCGACGCCGTGGCCGGGCGTCTCGCCGGGATGCAGGTAGCCGCCGTCCTGACGCCAGGCATGCGGGAACACCTCATGCATCAGCGGCGTGTAGCCGGAGAATTCCTGGATGCCGAAATTCGGCACCCAGAGGTCGATATGGACATTGGCGCCCATCGCTACCGGCGAGACATCCATCGGCCCGTGGCAGGCGGTGCGGATGTGATAGACCGAGGCGAAATCGAACATGCGGCGGAGGCCGGTGACGCCGCCGGCATGCACGCTGGTGGCGCGGATATAGTCGATCAGCTGCTCTTCCATCAGCAGCTTGGCGTCCCAGATCGTGTTGAACACCTCGCCGAGCGCGATCGGCGTCGTCGTGTGCTGGCGGATCAGGCGATAGCCCTCCTGCAGCTCGGCCGGCACCGGATCCTCGAGCCAGAACAGGCGGAAGGGCTCGAGGTCCTTGCCGAGCCGCGCCGCCTCGATCGGGGTCAGGCGGTGGTGGGTGTCGTGCAGGAGGTGGAGCTCGTCGCCGACGGTATCGCGCAGCTTCTGGAACAGCTTCGGGATATGCGCCATGTATTTCGTGGTCGACCAGACCTCTTCATGCGGCAGCGCCTCGACCATGCCGCCGGTGCCCTGCACGGAGCCCTTGCCGGTGCCGTAGATGGCGGGGAGGCCGGGAATGCCGACCTGGGCGCGGATGGCGACATAGCCCTCCGCCTGCTTCGCCGCCACCGCCTCGACCGCTTCCTCGATGGTGAGGCCCTGCGCGTGCGAATAGACCATCACCTTCTCGCGCGAGGCGCCGCCGAGCAGCTGGTAGAGCGGCATGCCCGCCGCCTTGCCCTTGATGTCCCACAGCGCCATGTCGACGGCCGAGATCGCGGCCATGGTGATCGGCCCGCGCCGCCAATAGGCGCCGCGATAGAGATATTGCCAGATGTCCTCGATGCGGGCGGGATCGCGGCCGATCAGGAGCGGCGCGACGTGGTCGCGGAGATAGCTGACCACAGCGAGCTCGCGCCCGTTCACGGTGCCGTCGCCGATGCCGTAAAGGCCCTCGTCGGTGATAATCTTGACGGTGACGAAATTCCTGCCCGGCGAGCAGACGATGACTTTGACGTCGGTGATCTTCATCGGGAAAACCTTGGCGAGGGCGGGGAGGACCGGTCAGGGCGTGTCTTGAGGCGGCGGGGCAGGCAGGTCGTGGCGCCAGCCGAGCATCCGTTCGGCCTTGGCGGAGGAGAAGAAGCTGCGTGTGCCCGAGAGGTCGCCCTTGATCGGCAGGCCGGGGAAGAAGCGCTCCGCGAGTTCGAGGCTCGGGGTCTCCATGACCGAGTCCGGCGCCACGATGTAGAAGACCTCATGCCCCGTGAAGGGCGCGTCGAGCGCCTGGATGCACGCGCGGGCGGCCGCCTCGGTGAGCGTATAGGCCCAGAGATGCTTGGACATCTCGGCGCTCGCCTCGCCATACCAGGCAACGGCGCGGTCCCGCTCGTCGACGACGAGATGGAAGCGCATGCTGGCGATGCGGATCGTCTCGTAGCGGCGGGCGAAGCTGTCGGCCTGCTGCTCGCAGATCCATTTCGACAGGCTGTAGGGCTCCTCGACCGAGGTCGGATGCTCCTCGTCGATCGGCAGATATTCGAAATGCGGCACGCGGCTGAAGGAGAGGCCGATCGCGTTGACGCTCGAGGCCTGCACGATGCGGAGGATGCCGGCCTCGACCGCCGCCCGCATCGCGTTGTAGCTGCCGACGACATTGTTGTTGTGGATGATGTGATCGGGGTGGCGGCCGGGCGCCGGAATGGCGGCCATGTGCACGAGGTCGTCGCAGCCGGCGAAGGCCGCGACCAGCGCGTCATAGTCCGCGACATCGGCGACGACGAAGCGGACGTCGGCATCTGGATGCGGCTCGGCCGGCGCGATCCGGTCGATCGCGACGACGCGGTGGCCGCGCTTCAGCGCCTCGTTGACGATGGCGCTGCCGATCCGGCCGGTGGCGCCCGTCACCGCGATGGTCCGCCGCACGCTTGGTGCAGCGGCGGCTTCTGTCTCGACCTCTGGAAGCTCGGTCATGGATCTTTCACCGCCTAGGATGCGTAGACGGCCTGATGCAGGCCCTTGATGTAGCCGATGGCGAAGAGCCGGCCGAAGGCCGAGTAGCCGGCATCGGCATTGCTGTCGCCCTCGACGGTCGGAACATGGTCGGGCCGGAGCACGCCGTCGATGCCGATCTCGCGATAGGCCTTCATGCAGGCGAGCATGTCGGTCTTGCCGGCGTCGTGCCAGGTTTCCTCGAAGGCCGCGGGCGTGCCGCGCACATCGCGGAAATGCACGAAGAAGATCTTCTTGCCGAACTGCCGGATCACCGCGGGCAGGTCGTCGGTCATCAGCGTGAAATTGCCCTGGCAGAGCGTGATGCCGTTCATCGGGCTCGGATCGAGGTCGAGGAGGCGCTGGAAGTTCTCGACCGAGCGCATGATGCGGCCGACGCCGCGGATCGGCGACAGCGGCGGGTCGTCGGGATGCATCGCGAGCTTGACGCCGGCCTTCTCGGCCACAGGCAGCACGATCTTGAGGAAATAGGCGAGGTTGCGCCAGAGCGCTTCCTCGTCGATGGGCGGCTGGTCGGTGAGGCTCGCCGGCACGTCGGCGGCGTTGAAGCTGGTAACGACGGAGCCGCCGCGCGACGGCGTCGCGAGATTGGTGCGGACCCAGTTGAAGTCGGTCATCCACTCGTAGCACCAGACGGGGATGCCGAGCCGGCCCATGCTTTCGAGCAGCGTGCAGACGGTCGCGATCTCGGCATCGCGCCCGGGCAGGCCGCGCTTCGCCTTGTTGAGCGGCGGCCGCGCCTCGATGACGGCGAGCTTGAAGCCGGCCGCCTCGTAGCGCGCCTTCATCCGCGCCAGAGGGGCGTAGTCCCAGGGCGCCTCGCCTTCGAGCAGGTCATCGGGCGCGAGGCCGCCGACGGCGAGATCGACGCCGGCCTGCTTGGCCAGGCGCCAGACCGGGCTCGGTGTCGGGCTGATGAATTCGGCAATCTCGAGCATCGCAACAGTGGTCCCATGATGAGGGCCGGCAGAGCGGCCGGCCGGGTCGGGGCCTCGGGCCGTTCGGCCGAGGCTGTCGGTTCAGACGGGCAGGAGCTCCGACATGCGCTCGGTCGCGATCTCCGGCCGCTTGGCATAGTGGAAGCAGGACGCGGCGTGACGCTCGCCGATGCGGAAGAGCGGCGGGCTCTGGCTGCAGACATCCATGACGACAGGGCAGCGCGAGCGGAAGCGGCAGCCCTCGCTGGCGCCGCCCGCCTCGCGCGCCTTGATCGGCTGCGCGCCCCAGCGCTGGTCGAGATTGGGCCACGGGATCGAATCGACCAGCAGCTTGGTATAGGGGTGCTGCGGGTCCTTGATCACGAGGTCGACGTCGCCCGCCTCCATCACCGCGCCGCGATAGAGCACGACGATCGATTTCGCGATGTGATAGGCGGTGGTCAGGTCATGCGTGATGTAGATGATCGAGACGCCATGGTCGCGCTGCAGGTTGCGCAGCGTCTCGAGGATGGTGGCGCGCAGCGAGGCGTCGACCATCGACACCGGCTCGTCGGCGATGAGGAGCCGCGGCTTCAGCAGGAGGGCGCGCGCGACATTGATGCGCTGGCGCTGCCCGCCCGACAACTGGTGCGGGAAGCGGCCGAGAATATCCTCGGGGCGCAGGCCCACCGCCGTCAGCGCCGCCTCCATCTTGTCGCGGGCATCGGCCTTCGATTTCGCCAGCTTGAAGCGCTTGATCGGCACCGTCAGCAAATGATCGACCGGATAGAACGGGTTGAAGACGGCGAACGGGTCCTGGAACACCGCCTGCACCTCGCGGCGATAGGCGACCCGGTCGGCGCCGTGCAGCGAGGCGATGTTGCGGCCGCGATAGATGATCTGGCCGGCCGAGGGCGTGATGAAGCCGAGCAGCAGCATCGCGAGCGTCGTCTTGCCGCTGCCGCTCTCGCCGGCCACGGTCATGATCGTCGGCTCGTCCTCCTTCAGCGTCAGCGAGAAGTTCTTCAGCGCGATGGTCGAGTGGGTGTTGATGAGCCCGTGCGAATAGACCTTGGAGACGTTTTCGAGGCGCAAGAGGTCGGCCATCATGCCGCTCCGTCATAGAGGTGGCAGGTGACGCGGCGGCCGCCGGCGAGAACCTGTGGCTCCGGCCGGACCGTGCTGCATTGCGCCATGGCGTGGGCGCAGCGCGGATGGAAGGCGCAGCCGCCGGGCAGCCTGAGCAGCGAGGGGGCGAGGCCGGGAATGCCCTGGAACACGCCCTTGTTGTCGAGGCTCGGCAGGCTGGAAATGAGCGCCTGCGAATAGGGGTGCTTCGGTTCGGTGAACATCTCGCGCACCGTCGAGACCTCGACGAGGCGGCCGGCATACATGACGGCGACGCGGTCGACGAACTGCGCCATCAGGCCCATGTCATGGCCGATCAGGATGACGGCGGCGTTGATCGCCTTCTGCACATTGTCGATCGTTTCCATCACCTGGCGCTGCGTCACCACGTCGAGCGCGCTGGTCGGCTCGTCGGCGATGATCACATGCGGATCGAGCAGGATGCCGATGGCGATGCAGACGCGCTGCTTCATGCCGCCGGAGAGCTCATGCGCATACATGCGGTAGACGCCGGCATCGAGATCGACCGATTGCAGCGCCCGCTTGCAGCGCGCCTCGATGGCGGCGCGGCTCTCGCGCGGCAGGTGCGATTTGACCGCGTCGACCATCTGCGCGCCGATCCGCATGACGGGGTTCAGCGAGTTCATCGCGCCCTGCGGGATATAGGCGATGCGCGACAGGCGGGCCTTGCGCATCTCCTCGGCGTCGAGCGCCATCAGATCGCCGCCGGCGACGACGACCGAGCCGCCCTCGATGCGGCCGGGCGCCTTGATCATGCGCATCATGGCGAGCGCCAGCGTGCTCTTGCCGGAGCCCGATTCGCCGACCATGCCGAGCTTCTCGCCGGAGTTCAGCGTGAAGCTGACATCGTCGAGCGCCTTGGCGCGGCCGCTATCCGTGTAATAGGTCACCTCGAGATGGCTGACCTTGAGGACGGGGCCGTCCGCGACATTGTGGCGGAGGGCCGTTCCGGCCGAGGGGCGCGCGAGGATCGCTGCGGGAGCCCTGTTCGCTGTAGGAGCCTGGTTCATGGGGGTCACTCCGACCTGCGCACGCGGGGATTGGCGAGTTCGTCGAGGCCCATATTGATGAGGGCCAGCGAGCCGAGGATGAGGATCATCGCGATCGAGGGGATGATCGGCCACCACCACCAGCCGTTGAAGAAGGCGCCCTGCGACTGCGCCGCCCAGATGATGTTGCCGAGCAGCGGCTCGCGCAGCGGGCCGAGGCCGAGCACGGCCAGATAGAAGGCCGCGAACACCGCCGCGAACACCTGCGCCACGAAGGCGGCGGCGATGAAGGGCAAGAGGCAGGGCAGGATCTCCTTGAAGATGATGCCGAGATCGCCGACGCCGGAGAGCTTGGCGACGGCGACGAACTGCCTCTCCTTCATGGTCAGCACCTGCGCGCGGATGACCAGCGTCGGCCCCATCCAGGCGAGCAGCACGACGATCAGCGCCATCGTCACGATGGTGACGTCGCGCTTATCGAGCGAGCCGGCGATGACGACCTGGATCAGCAGCACCGGGATCGGCGTCAGGATCTGGCAGACGGTGCGGATCGTGGCGTCGATCCAGCGGCCGAAATAGGCGGAGATGAAGCCGAGCACGACGCCGATCAGCGTTCCGAGACCGCCGGCGAAGACGCCGATGAAGGCGGTCTGCCACATGCCGACGACCATGGCGGCGAGGAGGTTGCGGCCGAAGAAGTCGGTGCCGAACGGATATTTCCAGGAGGGCGGCTTCTTGGCGGCGACCGAGAGCGGATAGGCCTGCTTCACGTCGACCGTCATCAGCCCGATCACCGTGAAGGCGACGAGACCGAGCAGGATGGCGACGCCGAAGGCGAGGCCCTTGTTGCGGCGGAGATAGCGCAGCAGCAGTACGAAGCGGCCGGGCCGCTCGAACCGCTGTTCGGTCGGGGGCGAAAGCGCGAGGGTGGACATGCGGTTCGCTCCTATGAACTGCGGACGCGGGGATCGAGCAGCGGGTAGATGAACTCGACGATGGTCATCAGCACCGCGACGGCGATGGTGATGAACAGCACGATGCCGTAGATCGTCGGGAAGTCGTTGGCGCGGATGGCAAGGTTCAGCATCGTGCCGATGCCGGGCAATCCGAACAGGCCCTCGACGATGATCGCGGAGGTCACCATCGTGCCGAGCGCCAGAGCGAGGCCCGTGACCTGCGGCAGCATGGCGTTGCGCAGGTAATAGTCGCGGAAGATGCGCCCGCCGGTCAGCCCCTTGTGCTCGGCGAAGTTCACATAGTCCTCGCCCTGGATGGTGACGCCCATGCCGCGCATCGACAGCACCCAGCCGCCGACCGAGCCGAGGATCAGCGAGAGCGCCGGCAGGATCTGGTGGCGGAAGAGATCGACCGCGAAGGCCCAGGTGAAGGTCGGCACGACGCCGACCGAATAGGCGCCGCCGAGCGGCAGCCATTTCAGGCGGAAGCCGATGAAGAACAGGAGCAGGATGGCCATGATGACGGGCGGCACGCCGGTCAGCAGGATGAACGGCGTCGCGAAGCCGCGCAGCCATCCGGGCGCCCGCGGCCATGCAGCGACGGCGCCGAGCAGGTTGCCGATGATGAAGGAAAGGATCGTCGTCACCAGCAGGAGGCCGATGGTCCAGGGCAGCGACTGCGCGATCAGCTCCGAGACGGTGGTCGGATAGCGATAGAGCGAGTAGCCGAAATCCATGCGGACGATGTTGCCGAGATAGGTCCAGTACTGCTCGTAGAGCGGGCGATCGAGACCGAACTGCTGGTTCATCGAGGCGATGATCTTCTCGAGATCGGCCGGCGAGAAGCCGCCTGTGCGCGCCAGTTCGCCGAAGCGCTCGCGCAGCGCGTTGCGGCTCGAGAGCCGCGGAATGAAGAAGACGATGGTGGAGGCGGCCCAAATCACCAGAACGAGGAACAAGAGGCGCCGAATGACGAGCTTGATGGTCACGAGATCGATCCTGGTGTCGCTTGCCGGTTGCGCTTGCAGCGTGTCGCTGGCCGTCCGGCGGTGCGCGCGTGTCGCGCGCACCGCCTTGTTCGGGCGAGGGACGATCCGCCCGCGAGCTGATTACTCGGCGCCCGAGGGCTGGAGACCGGTGATCACCAAGAGGCCGGTATGGGCCCAGAACGCGCCGTTGGATCCGCCGGCAACGTTCGTGGCACTCGGCCAGTTCTTCCAATAGTGGTTGTTGTAGGGAATGCGGTGCAGCCACTGGATGATCGGAACGTCGATCACGTCACGCCAGTAGATGCCGAGCGCCTCGGCGGCGCCCGCCTGGAACTTCGGATCATCCGAGCCGAGCGGCGAGATCGAATCGAGGATCTTGTCGAACTCGGGATTGCTGTAGCGCGAGAAGCGGTTGTTGCCAGCCGCCGAGCCGATCGAGTTGCTGTACTTGCCGTGGAAGAGATTCAGCGCCTCGAAGGGGTCGTAGAGGCTCGCGCCATGGCCGAAGAGATAGAGACCGGCCTTGCCGTCGACCATGTTCTGGTAGGCGTCGGTGCCGAAGTTGACATTGGCGTCGAAGCCGGCCTGCCGCAGCATCTCGGCAAGCACGGGCGCGATATCGCCGTGGATGCTTTCGAAGGCCTGGATGGTGGCGTCGAAGGTCTTGCCGTCCTTTTCCCAGAGGCCGTCGGAATTCTTGGTCCAGCCGGCCTCGGTCATGAGCTTGGCGCTCGCTTCCTGGTCGAACTTGCCGGGCTCGTATTTCGCGGCTTCCGCCTTCACGGCGTCCGAATCGGCGAACTTCTGCAGGTTCGGATAGAGCGGGAACGGATAGATCGTCGCGATCTTGGCGCCGTCATAGAGCACTTCGTTGATGCGGTCGCGGTCGATGGCCAGGCTGATCGCCTTGCGGACGCGGACGTCGTCATAGGGCGCCAGCTTGGTGTTCATCCAGAGCGAGTTCGGCCACCAGTCGAGATAGCCATAGGGCGACTCGGCTCCGGTCCAGGACTGCACGTCCTTGTTCTGCTCGAGGATGTTGCCGATCACCTGGGCGCGCATGTCGACCGAGGAATCGAACTCGTTGTTGACGACGCGCTGCGCCACCGTGTCGATCGGCTGGTTCAGGATGTTGACGATGACGACGCGCTTGACCGCCGGCTCCGGAGAGCGCCCGGCCTTGACCGCCCACCAGTCGGGACGGAGGTCGAGGATCTTCTGGTTGGCGTTCCAGGCGACGACGTCATAGGGGCCCGAATGCGGCATCGCGTCGAGACCGACGGCAGCCGTCGGGTTTTCCTGCGCCGCCATCCAGTGCTCGGGGACGATCGGCAGGCCGGTATCGAACTTCTCGGTCAGCACCTCGAACTTGAAGCGCGGCGCCGGCTGCTTGAACTTGACCTCGACGGTCAGGTCGTCCTTGGCGGTTACGCTGTCGACGAACTGCTCGAAATGGGCGTGATAGGGCAGCGTCTCATACTTCATCTGCCCTTCGAAGGTGTAGACGACGTCCTTGGCCGTCACAGCCTTGCCGTCGCTCCACTTCGCGTCCTTGTTGATCTTGATCTCGAGCGCTGTGAAGTCGGGCTTGGTGTATTCCATGCTGTCGGCCAGCCACGGCACGAACTGGCCGCCATCCTTGAAGATGGCGAAATACATCAGCGGCTCGAACAGCAGGTTGTTGCCTTCCTGATGCGTGTAGCCGGGCAGCACCCACGGATTGGTGGTGCCGATCGACGTGCCGCCCGCGACGCCCCAGGCGAGATTGAGCGTCTGGTTGCGCGCAACGGTCGGCAGCGGCCCCTTGGGCACGATCTCCTGGGCGGCCGGAAGGCCGGGGCCCTCCGCCTGAGCGAGCGCCGGCGCCAGGAACGCCGCCGCGACCAGCACGATGCCGGCCAGTTTTTTCAGCTTAACCATGTAACAGAACTCCTCCCTTGTCTGTCGTGAATGCAGTGCGGTGATTGCCACCTCTCTTGGCGCCCGGCGGCGCAGATGAACGGACCCTCCTCGATCCCTGACCCCATTTCGAACGGTCCGCGCGGCGCATGAAGGGTGATCCCGCCATGTCCTCTCGCCGCGTGCGAGCCGCCTTCGCGTCATGGGGCCGGTTCCTCATCCCGGCCCCATGACGCAGTTCCCGAAACGCCCGCTTGTCGCCGCCTTCATGCTGTGCAGACGGGGCGTCGCGTCTATTCTATTAGCGAGACAATATAGTCAAACATAGTCAGCCAGAAAGAGCCCGTTTTCACAGGATATCGACTTTCATTAACGCTGGTCGCGAAATAAATACTGTCTTGTATATTGCCTGTGCCAGCGTTACGTCAGATCGGCGGTCCGGTCAATCGTGAATTGATCCTTTGGCCGCCTCTATCCGCCTCTCCATGCTTTCCTTTCACGTGCTTGATAAAACGGGAGAAAATCATGTCGAACGCCGCCATGCGCATCGCCGTCGGCCAGTTTCACGAGCTCACCGACGAGAAACTCCGCTTCGCGCGGCAGATCGGCGTGACGGGCATCCAGATGAACAACCCGGCGCTGCCCGGCGACAGCTTCTGGGAAGAGGCCGACATCCGCCGCCTCGTCGAAAAGGTCGAGGCGGCGGGCCTCGTTTTTGAGGCGATCGAGAATGTCCCGACCCATTTCTATGACAAGGCCATGCTCGGACTTCCCGGCCGCGACGAGCAGATCGAGAATTACTGCCGGACCCTCGTCAATGTCGGCCGGGCCGGCGTGCCGATCCTTGGCCTGCATTTCATGCCGAATTCCGTCTGGCGCACCGACCGCAAGGCGCCCGGCCGCGGCGGCGCCGGCAACACGCGCTTCGAGATGGCCAAGGTCGAGGGCGCCGGCAAGGCGGCGTGGCGCAGCTTCATGCCGACGACGCTCGGCCGCGCGGAGTCCATGCCGCTCTTCGACACGGAGGAGGGGATCGTTACCGCCGAGGCGATGTGGGCGAACTACACCTATTTCATGGATGCGGTCCTGCCGGTCGCCGAAGAGGCCGGCGTCGGCATCGCGCTGCATCCCGATGATCCGCCGGTCGAGATGCTCGGCGGCGTCGCCCGCATCTTCAAGTCGCCGGAGGATTTCAAGCGCGCCTATGCGCGCTATGCCGGCAGCCCCGCCTGGGGCCTCGACCTCTGCCTCGGCTGCTGCTCGGAAATGCCGGGGGGCGCCGAGAATGTGCGCGAGATGATCCGCTTCTTCGCGCCGAAGGGCCGCATCTTCTACATCCATTTCCGCGATGTGCAGGGCACCGTGCCGGACTTCACGGAGTGCTTCATCGGCGAGGGCAATTTCGATCCGGCCGAGGTCATGCGCCTCCTTCACGAGAGCGGCTTCACCGGCTTCCTGCTCGACGACCACGTGCCGCAGATGGACGACGACACCGCGTGGAACCACCGCGGCCGCGCGCATGCGATCGGCTATATGCAGGGTCTCCTCAGCATGGCCGGACGCGCCGCCTGAGCGGCGCGCCGGCGCGCGCTCAGGCGAAGAAGTCCGCGTCGTCGGCATGGAGGTATTTCCTGGTGGCCTCGGGGTTGAGATCGAGCCCGAGGCCGGGGGCCTCGAACACGTCGATCATGCTGTTGGTGACGATCCGCTCCGGCAGCCCCTCGATGATCTCGTGCCACCACGGATCGGAGGCGCTCGGATATTCGAAGGCGATGTAGTTTGCCGGCAAAGTGGCGCAGACATTGACCAGCGCGCCGAGCCCGAGCAGGCCGTTGGCGGTGCCGTGCGGCGCCATCAGGATCGAATGCAGGTTGGCATATTCCGCGATCCATTTGAGCTCGGCGATGCCGCCGACATCGCCGGGATCGGGGCCGACGACGTTGATCGCCTGCGTCTCGATCAGCTCCTTGAAATTATTGCGGAGATAGATCTGCTCGCCTGTATGGATCGGCGTCGAGGTCGCGGTGGTGAGCTCGCGGTAGATCTGCGGGTTGACGTTCGGAGAATAGTCGCCCGTCAGCATGTCCTCGAGCCACATCAGATTGTATTTTTCCGTCGCCCGCGCGAAGCGGATCGCGTCGGGCAGCATCCAGCCCGGGCCGCAGTCGAGCGCCAGGCTGACGCTGTCGCCGAGCGCCTCCTTCATGGCGGCGACGCAGTCGAGCATGTGGTTGAAGCCGCGCTCGCTGATGAGGCCCGTATCCATCGCGCCGTGGAACTGGCTCGCCTGCGCGATGCCGTAATGGAAATCGGGGAAGTCGCGCTTCATGGAGGAATGGAAGCTGATGCCGTGCTTCACCATGAAGAACTTCTCGGGCAGCGCCGCCATCCACCTGCATTCGGCGGCGTAGTCCTCCGGCCGCGTGCCCGTCATCGGCCGCCGCAGCGAGCCGTTGTAGACGCGCACCTTGTCGCGAACCTTGCCGCCGAGCAGCTTGTAGACGGGGACATTCGCGGCCTTGCCGGCGATGTCCCAGAGTGCATGCTCGATCGCGCTCACCGCCGCGCCATAGGGCTTGAAGGCGCCGCGCTGGCGGATCTTCAGCATGCAGCGCTCGACATCGGTCGGGTCCTCGCCGATCAGCGCCTCGCGGAACTGCAGCACCGACGGCTTCAGATAGGGCTTGGTGTATTCGACCGCGCCGAGGCCGTGGAGGCCCTCGTCGGTGGTGATGCGGACGATCGGATGCTTGCCGATCACCGCGCATTTCAGGTCCTTGATCTTCATCGCTGGCATCCGCAGGGGTTCAAGGGGCGGGTCCGGACGGCGGAGGCCGTCAGTCGTCCTCGTGGCCGCGGAAATCGGCGCCGACGCGCAGATCGTTCCACTCGCTGGTGTCCTCGAAATAGCGGTCCTTCACGCGCAGCCTGTCGCGGATGACCTCTTCGTTGAGGTCGATGCCGAGGCCGGGCGCGTCGGGCACCGTCACATAGCCGTCGGCCATGTAGTCGGCGTCGAGCCCCTTCACGAGATCGCGGAAGAAGGGCAGGTCGAGGCCGTGATGCTCGACCGCGACGAGGCTCGCGATCGCAGCGCCGAGATGGACATTGGCCATGAAGCCGACCGGCGAGCAGCAGGCATGCAGCGCCGTCGGAATGCCGAAGCGCTCGGCATGGTCGGCGATGCGCTTCGTCTCCATCAACCCGCCCGAGGACAGCATGTCCGGATGGATGATGTCGAAGGCGCGCGTCTCGATTGCCTCGCGGAAGCCCTCGAAGAGATAGAGGTCCTCGCCGGCGGCGACCGGCGTCAGCAGCGCGTCGGCGACCTTCTTGTGCCCGGCGATGTCGCGCCAGGGCATGACATCCTCGATCCAGGCGAGATTGTAGGGCTCCAGCGCATGGCCGATGCGGATCGCCTCGTCGGCGGTGACATAGCCCTCGCCGAAATGATCGGTGCAGAGCGAGACCTCGTCGCCGACCGCTGCGCGCACGGCGGCGGTGATCTCGGCGGCGAGCTCGACGCCGCGCTCGCTGATGCGCGGACCGGCACCGCGGCCGGGCACATACCATTGATTATACTGTGGATATTCGTGACGCGTCGCGCTGCCGACGAGCGCGCCCGGCGTCTTCTCGAAGAGGCGAGCCGGCAGGTCGAACTTGATGAAGGTGAGGCCGAGCGCGCGGCGCTTCATCACGACCTCGACATAGCCCTCGGCCGTCTGGTTGCGGGGCGCCGGGGTGTCGCCATAGAGGCGGACCTTGTCGCGATATTTGCCGCCGAGCAATTGGTAGCAGGGGATGCCATAGACCTTGCCGACGAGGTCCATCAGCGCGATCTCGATGCCGCAGACGCCGCCCGCCTCGCGGCTGTCGCCGCCATAGCGCTTGATCGACTTGAAGAGGTAGTCGACGTTGCACGGGTTCTGGCCGATGAGCAGGTGCTTCAGGCGGAGCGCCGTATCCGGATGGGCGCCGTCGCGCACCTCGCCAAGGCCATAGATGCCCTGGTTGGTGTCGATCCTGAGGATCGGATAATAGCCGTGCCCGACGATCGTCGCGACGCGGACATCTGTAATTCTGAGCTTTGACGGTTGCGATCCGACGCCGATGGCGTTTTCGATACTCTCAACAAGCTCCAGCGGCTGTGCCGTGGTCGACAATGGACGTCCTCCCGATGACCTCAAGCATGGTGGTTACTCCACCTTTTCTTTGATCGTATTGCGCCGGGCCGCCCGCATCTGTTCGATGATGTGGCGGCCGGACCCCTCGACATGGCGCGCGATGACGGCGGCGGCCGCCTGGTCGTCATGCGCCTTGATCGCGGCGATGACCTCGCCATGCTCGCGCATGACCGCGGCCTGGCGGCCGAGAGAGATGCTGTGGCGCCGGCTGATCGCCCTGAGGATCTCGCGGTGCTTCCACCAGAGATCGACGGCGTGGCGGTTGTAGTGGCGCTCATACATCGTGTGATGGAATTGCGTGTCGAGCAGGCCGTGCCGGACGGGGTCGCTGTAGTTCAGGCGGACCATCTCGGCATGCAGCGCCTCGAGCGTCGCGATATCGGCGTCGGTGGCGATGCCGACGAACCAGCGCGTCAGTGCCGGCTCGATCAGCACCTCGATCTCGTAGATGTCGCGGATGAAGTCCTCGTCGATCGGCCGGACGCGGGCGCCGCGATTGGGCGATATCACCACGAAGCCCTCGCCGCGCAACTGCTGCAGCGCCTCGCGGACCGGATTGGTCGAGGTGCCGTGACGCTCGGCGAGCTCGGCGACGATCAGCCTGCCATTGGCGGGCAGCCGGCCGGAAATGATGTCCTCGCGGATTGCCTCATAGACCGAACTCTCGCGCTCGGACGGCACGAAGGCAGAGAGGTCCAGGGTGGAAACACCGGTCATCGACGACGTTTCTGCTCGTTCTCGCCGCGAGGAAAGCCGCTCTGAGGCCTCTCGTCACGCGATCCATCGCATTTCGTGTACGATTTCTAGCGGATCTGATCCGCGCCGTCGAGAGATGGACGACGAAGTTTTCGGGGCCGCAGGATGCAGCGAGCGGACGGGCGGGACGTCGGGTGGTGCGCGCGTCATGCGCGGGCGAAATCGTCGAACCTGGGCCGCGTCTCGCCGGAGCGCTCGCGCAGATCGGCTCGCCGCGGGGCTGGTCGCGCCCCCAATCCTCGCCCGTTGCGCCGGCCGAGGCGCGCCCGCAGTTCCCCGGCCCCGGTGATCAGATGACCGCCCGGATCAGATTGCGTTCGAGGGCCTCCTGCGCTTCGAGATACCAGTTGAACGGCGCTCGTTCGAGCACCTCGTCGAGCGTGATCGTCGATCCGCGGACGAGGTTCTCGAAGCCCTCGTTCTGGATCGCGATCGAGGCCTCGATCTCGTTCAGCGTCGCGCGGAGATTGGCGATGCAGGTCGTCAGCGGGCCGTCGATCTCCAGCGTCTTCTTCAGTTTGCGCTCATGCACCATCAGCCGCGTGCCGCGCGTCAGATAGCGGTTCTCGCGCGCGAAGAACGACATGAAGGTGGTGCCGGCCGAATAGATCGCGGCCTTGCCGAGGAAGACGAAATGGCGCTCCGGATCGATCTCGCTGTGGAAGCGGACATCCTCGCCCATCATGCGCGCGACCTCGGGATCGCCGCCGAGGGTCGAGAGCTCCACGACGACGAGGCCCTTCAGCGGCGCTTCGGCGAGCTGCTGGCGGAAGTCCTTGTACATCGCGTAGTCGACCGGGCCCGACAGGAGCACGGCCGGCCGCTGGAAATCGGGCGGGGTCAACCCCCGCGTCGTCTCTGGTGTCTTCATGGCATCCCCGCACATCAAGACGCTGCGAGGCGGACCCGGCTCGCAGCGCGCTTCAACAATGAATGGAACGAATGCTGGCTAGGCCAGCATGCGCAAAGTCGGTTCGCGGTCCCACTGGCGCGTCGAGGCGGGCTCGATGAACCCCGCCGCGTCCTTGCCGAGCGCAACGATGCCCGCATCCGGCACGACGCCGGCCTTGTCGAGCAGAGGCCGCGCCTCGGTGCTGTGGCCGATCGCCTTCAGATGGCCGAAGGCGTCGCTGACGAAGTCGATCGCGGCGCTTTCCTTCAGGAGCGCGGCGCAGCCGGCCTCCGAGAGGACGACGGCGACGGCGTCGAACAACACCGACGGCGAACCGGCGAGCTGGCCATCGGCCTTCAGCTTGCTCCCGCCCTTCAGCGTGACGCCGCCGATCTTCGGCGCGATGATCTTCACCGTTGCGCCGGCGCCTTCGGCCGCCGCGCGGACCGCCTCGATGACGGCGCCATCGGCGCCGTCCGAGACGAGAATCGCCACGGCACGGCCCATCAGCGTGGGCGGATATTTGCCGACGATCCGGAGCGCCGGCGAGAGCGCCATGTCCTCAGGCGGAATGGCAGGCTTCGAGGCGGCCGGCAGGTGCATGTTGAGCCCGGCCGCGACCCGCGCCGCGAGGTCCTCGTCGACATTGCGCAGATTGGTGAGGACGCGCAGGCGGATCGCCTCGATGCCGACCTTGGACAATTCGAACACGATCGCGCTGGCGAGATGCGCCTGCTCGATCGGCGTCTGCGAGCGGAAGAACAGCCGCGCCTGGCTGTAGTGATCGGCGAAGCTTTCCGCGCGGAGGCGGACTTTCCGGCCCTCGAGCGGCAGGGCGTGGCTGCGGAAGCCGCCCTTCGGATCCTCGCGCGGGCCGCCCTCCTCGCCATGCTCGGCGAGGCTGTTCGGCTCGTAATTGGCGCGGCCCGTGAAGACCTTGGTCTGCATCTGGCCGTCGCGCTGGAAGTTCTGGAAGGGGCAGCCCTTGGCCTGGTTGATCGGCAGCTGGTTGAAGTTGACGGTGCCGAGGCGGGAGAGCTGCGTGTCCTGATAGGAGAACAGGCGGCCCTGCAGCAGCGGATCCTCGGAGACATCGATGCCCGGCGGCATATTGGTCGGCAGGAAGGCGACCTGCTCGGTCTCCGCGAAGAAGTTGTCCGGGTTGCGATCGAGCACCATCCGCCCGACCACCCGGATGGGCACCAGTTCCTCGGGGATCAGCTTGGTCGCATCGAGAATGTCGAAGGGCAGGGCGTCGGCTTCGGCCTCGGTCAGGATCTGCACGCCGAATTCCCATTCCGGGAAGTCGCCGGCGGCGATCGCCTCATGGAGGTCGCGGCGGTGATAGTCCGGATCGGCGCCGGCGATCTTCACCGCCTCGTCCCAGCAGGTCGACTGCAGGCCGAGCTTCGGCCGCCAATGGAACTTGACCAGGACCGCCTCGTCCGCGTCGTTGACGAGGCGGAAGGTGTTGACGCCGAAGCCCTCGATCATGCGCAGCGAGCGCGGGATGCCGCGATCCGACATCGCCCACATGATCATGTGGGTGGATTCGGGCATCAGCGAAATGAAGTCCCAGAACGTGTCATGCGCGCTCGCCGCCTGCGGGTAGCCGCGGTCGGCTTCCATCTTCACGGCGTGGATCAGGTCCGGGAATTTGATCGCGTCCTGGATGAAGAAGACGGGGATGTCGTTGCCGACGAGGTCCCAGTTGCCTTCCCTGGTGTAGAACTTGACGGCGAAGCCGCGGACATCGCGCGGCGTATCGACCGAGCCGGCGCCGCCGGCGACAGTCGAGAAGCGCGCGAACACCTCGGTGCGCTGGCCGACCTCGGTCAGGATCTTGGCGCGGGTGACATCTTCCAGCGACTCGGTCAGCTCGAAATAGCCGTGCGCCGCCGAGCCGCGCGCATGCACGATGCGCTCCGGGATGCGCTCATGGTCGAAATGCTGGATCTTCTCGCGAAGGACGAAGTCCTCGAGCAGCGTCGGGCCGCGCTCGCCGCCTTTCAGCGAGTTCTGGTTGTCGCTGACGGGAACGCCGTGATTGGTGGTGATGCGCGCGTCCGGCTTTGAGGCCGTCTGGTGGGTCTCGCCGCCCTGACCGACGGTCTGACGGTCCTTCACGGTGTCGCGATCCTTGCGCTCGGCCATTGTCGTCCTCCTCAGCCGCCCGTCCGCGCCATGCGGCATCGCGACAACGGCACCTCAATTCGCCTTCGGATCGAGGGTTCCGGGCGGCGGCCGAAATCGACGGTGACCAGCGCTCGAGCAGCCAGCGCGCGGCTGTCTCGACGTCGTGAAGGGCGCGGCGGCGATGCAGGGTCTCCCAGGCCGAAACCGGATCGAAAGCTGCGTTCACCCTGCCACAAGAATCCGCGAAGGGCCGCGGAGTTCCGTTCCCGGAAGCGGGGACGCACTCTGCGCCAGATCCGGCTGCCGATCTCGACATGGCGCCGTCGGCCCTCGGCCCTGCGCCCGGCCGGGTGCGCGAAGCGCCGACCGTCCGCCGACAGCGGCTCGGAAAATGCGGGCTGGAGCGTGACTCGGCCGATCCGCGCTCCATATCACCGCGCATGACCCGATTGATCGTCTGGCACGATGGTGGCTGTCCGCTCTGCAGCAGGGAGATCGCGCTGATGCGCCGGCTCGACCGGCGCGGCGCGATCGCGTTCATCGACGCCACGACCGCGCCGGATGCGTCCTGCCCGATCGATCGCGGCGCCTTGCTCGCGCGCCTCCACGCCAGCGAGGACGGCACGCTGCTGTCGGGGGCGGCGGCCTTCGCGGCGATGTGGCGCGCCATTCCGCTGCTGCGCCCGCTCGGCCTCGCCGCGCGGGTGCCCTTCGTTCTCTCCGTGCTGGAAGTCGGCTACCGCGCCTTCCTGCCCTTTCGGCCGCGGCTGCAGCGCCTCGCCGCGCGGGCGAGGCCGGCATGAGACCTGAGCCGGATCCCGTCGCCGCGGGCCAGGAGAGCGTCTGGGCTTATCCGCGTCCGGCCATCGCCGAGGCGATCTCCGCCCATGTCGTGATCGAGCATGCGGGCGTGATCATTGCCGATACGCGGTCGAGCATCCGCACGCTCGAGACCAGCCATCCGCCGAGCTATTATATTCCGCCCGGTGATATCGCGCCGGGGGTGCTCAGGCGGGCGCCCGGCAGTTCGCTCTGCGAATGGAAGGGCGCCGCGATCTATTTCGACATCGTCATCGGCGACATCGTGCTCGCGAGCGTCGGCTGGAGCTATCCGCATCCAACGGCCCCCTTTGCCGCGCTCAAGGATCACGTCGCCTTCTATGCGCGCCCGTTCGATCGCTGCAGCATCGACGGCGAGAGCGTGACGCCGCAGCCGGGCGATTTCTATGGCGGCTGGATCACCAGCACCGTTGCCGGCCCGTTCAAGGGCGTGCCCGGCAGTCGCGACTGGTGACGACCCGGCGCTCGTGCGCCGGGCCCCGGTCGCAGCCCTGCGGCCCCGCTCAGCGGTGGTGGATTTCCGTGCCGAGGACCTTCAGGCATTCGCGGATGAAGGCGGCGAGCGCGGTCCAGCCCTTGGCCGAGACCATGGTGCCGTCGACATAGGCGTCGGTCGGCGACAGGTCGATATAGGTGCCGCCGGCGAGGATCACCTCCGGCTCGCAGGCGCCGAGCGCGGCGACCTTCTTGCCGCGCACGACGCCGTCGACGGCGATCAGGATCTGCACGCCGTGGCAGATGGTGAAGATCGGCTTCTCGGCCTCGTGGAAGTGGCGGACGATCGCCTGAACGCGCTTGTCGGTGCGGATATATTCGGGGCCTCTGCCGCCGGCGCAGTAGACGGCGTGATACTGGTCGAGCTGGCGCTCGGCCTCCGAGAAGGTCTTGTTGATGTCGGCGTAGTGGCCGAGCTTCTCGGTATAGGTCTGGTCGCCTTCGAAATCATGCAGCGACGTCTTGATGCGGTCGCCGGCATTCTTGTCGGGGCAGACGACATGGACAGTGTGTCCGACGGCCTCCATCGCCTGCTGGAAGACGAAGATCTCGTATTCTTCGGTGAACTCACCGGTGAGCATCAGGATTTTCTTGCCGGGCATTTGCATCTCCTCCGCGTGGTCATTGAAATGCGGGCGGATAGGACATCCGCCCGCGGGGTTCAGTCCTAGAACGGCGAGTCCGGGAAGTAGAATTCGGCGGCGTTCGCCTGCGTGATCAGCGGCGCGTCGAGCTTGACGTTGCCGCGCACCGGCGCATGGCCGGAGAGGTTGGCTGCCGTCAGGTAGATCGCGGTCTTGATCATCGACGGCGGGTAGGGCGTCTCGACGGGCGTCATGGCGTCGCCATCGATCACCTTCTTGACGATCTCCTTCATGCCGTTGCCGCCGAGCGCGTATTTGATGTCGGTGCGGCCGGATTCCTTGACGGCTTCGAGCACGCCGAGCAGCATGTCGTCGTCATTGGCCCAGACCGCATCGATCTGCGGATACTTTGCCAGGTAATCCTGCATCAGCTTGAAGGCCTCGTCGCTGTTCCAGTTGGCATACTGGATGTCGAGGATCTTGAGGTCCGAGCCGGCGATGCCGTCCTTGAAGCCCTGGATGCGCTCGTCGTCGATCACGGTCGGAATGCCGCGGAGGACGACGAGGTTGCCCTTGCCGCCGAGCTTGTCGACGAGGAACTTCGCCGTGTTCTTGCCGACGGCAATGTTGTCGCCCGCGACATAGAGATCCTGGATCGCCGGGTCGTTGAGGCCACGGTCGACGACGGTGATGAAGGCGCCGCCGTCCTTGACCGCCTTGACCGGCATGGTCAGCTCTTCCGAGGTATGCGGCAGGATCACCAGCGCCGAGAGTTTCCGGCCGGCCGAGAGATCCTCGAGCGCGCTGACCTGGGCGGTCGCGGAGGGCGACGTCTTGACGATGACGTCAAGGTCCGGGAACGCCGCGTTGATCTCCTTCGCCGCGGCCTGGGCATGGTAGACAACGCCGGCTGTCCAGCCATGGTCGGCGGCCGGGATCGAGACGGCGATCACCTTCTTGTCGGCAGCCGAAGCGGGGCCTGCCATCAGCAGCGCACCGAGCGCCGCCGCGGCAATCCAAGTTGTTCTGGTCAAGATATTCCTCCCAAGGATGGACCGTTCGAGAAGCGACACCCGCGTGGTCCGGACGCGGGGCTATTTCGAGAAGCGCTGGATGAGCATCGCGATGATGATGATGACGCCCTGCACGGCAGCGACGAGGTATTCGGAGACGAAGTCCGACAGCACCATCAGGTTGGCGATGAGCTCGAGAATGACGGCGCCGGCGACAGTGCCCCAGATATGGCCCTTGCCGCCGCGGAGCGCGGTGCCGCCGATGACCACGGCGGTGATGACCTGCAATTCCCACAAGAGGCCGGTCGTCGGCGTGGCGGCGCCGAGGCGCGGCACATAGCAGATCGCGGCGATCGCGACGCAGGCGCCCTGGATCAGATAGGCGATGGTGCGCGTCTTGACGATCGAGATGCCGGAATAGCGGGCGACATCGGCATTGGCGCCGACGGCGGCGCATTTGCGGCCATATTTCGTCTTGTAGAGGATGAAGGCGCCGATGGCGGCGACGGCGAGCGAGATGAGGATCGGGATCGGGATGCCGGCGACCGTGCCGAAATAAACAGGGCGATAGGCCTCGCGCAGCGAGCGGTCGATCGGGATCGTGCCGCCATCGGAGAGATAGGTGATGAGCGCGCGGAAGATGCCCATCGTGCCGAGCGTCGCGATGAACGGCTCGATCTTGCCGACGGTGACGATGAGCCCGTTGACGAGGCCGCAGGCGATCCCGACCAATAGGGCGATGGCCATGCCCGCCGGGACCGACCAGGTCCCGAGGCTCGGCACCATGCCGTTCATGAACATGATGGTGACGCCGGTGATGAAGGCCGCCATCGAGCCGACCGAGAGGTCCAGCCCGCCCGAGGAGATCACGAAGGTGGCGCCGACGGCGATGATCGCGATGAAGGCGCTGCGCGTGATGACGTTGGAGAGATTCGTCGCCGACAGGAAGTCGGGATTGACGAGGAAGCCGATCACGAGCAGCGCGGCGAGCGCCAGGAACGGTCCGGCCTCGGCCCAGCCGATGGCGAAATCTCTCTCCCGCCGCGGCGGCGCGGTTTGCGTGACGGCACTCATGATCGTCCTCCCGGGGCCGCGCGGCCGGCGTCCCTGTCAGTTGTGGCAAGCAGCGCGATGGCGCTTTCGGTCATCTCGTCGCCGGCGACCTCGCCGTTGATCCGGCCCCCGCGCATGACGAGGATGCGGTCGCAGATGCCGATCAGTTCCTGCATCTCGGAGGAGATGACGATGCAGGCGCGTCCCGCGCCGACGAGCTCTCGGATGAAGGCGTAGATCTGCGCCTTGTTGGCGATGTCGATGCCGCGCGTCGGCTCGTCGATGATGACGACGCTGGGATCGGTCAGCAGCACCTTGGCGAGCAGCAGCTTCTGCTGGTTGCCGCCGGAGAGCTGGCCGGCGGTGACCTTCAGCGTCTTCACGCGGATGTCGTAGTCGCGGATGGCCTCGCCGAGGGCGTCCTGCTCGCGGCGCCTGTTCAGCGCGAGGCGCGGATGGAAGCGTGCGAGCGCCGAGAGGGTGAGATTGGGCGCCAGCCGCTCCTGCAGCAGCAGGCCCTTGGCCTTGCGATCCTCGGTCAGATAGCCGATGCCGGCGTCGATCGCCTGCCGCTGCGAATGGATCTCGATCGGCACGCCCCTGAGCTCGACGCGGGCATGGGCCGGGCGGAGGCCGACGAGGCCCTCGAAGAGTTCCGTGCGGCCGGCGCCGATCATGCCGGCAAAGCCGAGCACTTCGCCGGCATGCACCGTGAAGGAAATGTCCTCGGCATGGCCGGGCACCGTCGCATCGATGACGCGGAGCATCGGCGCACCGATGCCCTGGCCCGAGCGGGGCGGGTAGAGCGTGGCGAGTTCGCGCCCGACCATCAGTTCAGCCATGTCCATCTGGCGCAGCGTGTGGCCGGGATAGGTGCCGATCATCTTGCCGTCGCGGAGGACGGTGACCCGGTCGGCGAGCCTTTGAACCTCGTCGAGGCGGTGGCTGATATAGAGGACGCCGATATCCGCGGATTTCAGTCCGACGATGATCTCGAGCAGCCGCTCGACCTCCTCGCCGGTCAAAACCGCCGTCGGCTCGTCGAAGATGACCAGCTTGTGGGCGTCGAGCAGGGCGCGCGCGATCTGGATGAGCTGCCGGTCGGCGAGGGCGACATCGCGCACCAGCGCATTGGGCGACACCGCGCAGCCGAGTTCGGCGAGCTTGTCGGCTGCGATCCGCCGCATCGTCCGGTCGTCGACCATGCCGCGGCGGGTCAGTTCCCGGCCGAGAAAGAGGTTTTCGGCGACCGTCAGCCCCTCGGCGAGCAGGATTTCCTGATGCACGAGCACGATGCCGGCATCCTGCGCCTGATGCGGCGTCGCAAACCGGACCGGCGCGCCATCGACGACGAGGCTGCCGGCGGTCGGGTCGGCATGGCCCGAGATGAGACGCATCAGCGTCGACTTGCCGGCGCCGTTCTCGCCGATGATGGCGTGGATCTCGCCGGCCCTGACATCGAGCGAGACGTCGGAGAGGACCGTCACCGGACCATAGCGCTTCGACAGGCCCTCGGCCCGGAGCACGGGAGGCTTGGCGATGGCTTCGGCGTGACGCGGCAAGGGGCGTTGCATGTCGGGTCCGTGTCGGCTTGAGCAGGATGGCGTCGCGGTCAGTCGAAGGCCGGCAGCAGCCGGTCCCGCGAGTGCTCGATATGCCGCCGCATGGCTTCCGCCGCGGCGACGGGATCGGCGACGGCGAAGGCGTCGAGGAGCGCGCGATGCTCACCCAGCGCCTCTTCGGTCACGCGCCAATGGAACATCAGGCGGAAGATGTGGAAATGCGTGTGCTGGAAGGACAGCATTTCGCGGATGAGCTGGTTGCCGGCAAACTCCATGATGCGGTCGTGGAAGATGCCGTCCTGGCGGGCGAAGGTCGAATAGTGGACGCGCTCGTCCTTGCCCTCGCGGCCAGCCATGACGCCTGCGGCTTCCTGCAGGATGGCCAGCTTCTCGGCGTCCATGGCAAGCGCAGCCTTGGCGGCGGCATCGGGCTCGAGCAGCAGGCGTAGTTCATAGAGCTCGTCGAAGCGCCTGCGCGTGATCTGCGGCGCGGCGCGATAGCCGACGAGATGCGTCTTGAGGACGAGGCCTTCGCCTTCGAGCCGGCCCAGCGCCTCGCGGATCGGCGTCTGCGAGACGTTGAATTCCTTGACCAGCGTATCGACGGTGATGCGGGCGCCCGGCGCGATCTTGAGCGACATCAGCTGGTTGAAGATCGCCTCATAGACGTCCTCCGCCAGGCTGTTGGCGCGCTGGATCTGGGTGCTTCCGGTCGGTGTGTCGGTCAGTCGCGAGGAATTCATGTCGTGCCGTCTTTGCCCTTGACAGGGAAGAGACCTAGCAGGATGTTCCGACCCATGCAATACTATATCCTATAGGATTTCATATAGAGGCGGGATGTGAAGATCACCGAACGACAGGCGACGGCCCTGGCGACGCGCCTGCTGATAGAGCGCAAGGCCTTGGCGGCGCATGCGGAATTGCAGGCTGAGGTGCTGGTCGGGGCGGAGCTGAAGGGCCATCCCTCGCATGGGCTCCAGCGCCTGCCGCGCATCCTCGCCCGCATCGAACGCGGCCTGATCGACCCGCGCACGAGGGGCGAGGGCCACTGGCGATCGGGCGCCGTGCTCGAGGTCGACGGGCAGCGGGGGCTCGGCCCGGTCGTGGCCCTGGCGGCGCTGGACCGCCTCACGGAGCGCGTCGCCGGGTCCGGCATCGCCATGGCGGCGATCCGCAACAGCAATCATCTCGGCATGCTCGCTCATTTTGTGGAGCGCGTCGCGGCGGGCGGCCGCATCGGCATCGCGCTCTCGTCGAGCGAGGCGCTGGTCCATCCCTTCGGCGGCACGCGGGCGATGCTCGGCACCAATCCGATCGCGATCGCCGTGCCGACGGCGGGAAGGCCGCTGGTGCTCGATCTTGCGACCAGCGCCGTCTCGATGGGCAAGATCCATCACCATGCCGCCCGCGGAAGGCCGATCCCGGAAGGCTGGGCGCGCGACGCTAAGGGGCAGCCGACCACCGATGCGACCGCCGCCAAGCTCGGCTCGATCGCGCCCTTCGGCGACGCCAAGGGCTACGGCCTCGGTCTCGCGATCGAGCTTCTCGTCGCTTCGCTCGCCGGCTCGGCGCTGGCGCCCGACATTCGCGGCACGCTCGATGCGGAGTTCGTCTGCAACAAGGGCGACGTGCTCATCGTCATCGACGCGATGGCGGCACCTGGCCTCGCCGCCGAGCTCACGGCCTATCTCGATGCCGTCCGCGCCTCGCCGCCCGCCGAGGCCGAAAGGCCGGTCAGCGTGCCGGGCGATGGCGCGGCGCGGCGGCGGCAGGCCGCCCTTCTGGAGGGGTTCGAGATCGAGCCGAGCCTCTGGGACACACTCAACGACCTCTCCCTCTCCACCACGTCATCCGTTCTCGAAGGACATGCATCTTGAGCCTTTATGCCGCCTTGAGGCTGCCGCGCGAAATCCTGTTCGGCAAAGGCCAGCGCCATGCGCTGCCGGCCGTCGCGGGAAAGCTCGGCACCCGCGCCCTCATCGTCACCGACAGCCGTTTCGCGGCGACGCCGGTCTTCGCCGAGATGGTCGGCGCCGTGGAGGCCGCGGGCATCGCCGTTCTCGTCCATGACCAGGTCCTGCCGGACGTGCCGCGCGACACCGTCGCCATCTGCGCCGAAGCGGCACGGAGTTTCGCGCCGGACATGGTGATCGGCATCGGTGGCGGCAGCTGCCTCGACATGGCCAAGTGCGCGGCGCTGCTGCTGTCGCATGGCGGCGCGCTGCCGGATTACTATGGCGAGTTCAAGATCCCCGCGCCGGTGCTGCCGATCATCGCCGTGCCGACGACGGCCGGAACCGGCTCCGAGGTCACCCCGGTCGCTGTGATCTCCGATCCCGACCGCACGCTCAAGGTCGGCATTTCCAGCCCCTATCTGATCGCCACCGTCGCGATCTGCGATCCCGAACTCACTATGAGCTGCCCGCAAGGGCTGACGGCGGTCGCCGGCGCCGATGCGCTAACCCATGCGATCGAGGCCTTCACCGCCGCGCGGAAACCCGCCGATGCGACGCTTGCGCAGCAGCATGTCTTTGTCGGCAAGAGCGCGCTGACCGATCATTTCGCGCTGCTGGCGATCCAGCTTCTCGGGCGCAGCCTCGAACGCGCCTATGCCGATGGCGGCGACGAGGCGGCGCGCGCCGATGTCATGATGGGCGCGCTCGCCGCCGGCTGCGCCTTCGGCACGGCGGGAACAGCCGCCGCCCATGCGGTGCAATATCCCGCCGGCGCGCTGACGCATACGCCGCATGGGCTCGGGGTCGCGACGATGCTGCCCTATGTCATGACCTACAATCGCTCCGCGGCGACGCCTGAAATGGCGGCGATCGCGGTCGCGCTCGGGCTCGATGTCGCGGGTCAGAGCGAGGCCGAGCGCGCCGATGCCGCGATCCGCGAAGTGAGCCGGATCTTCGGCGCGATCGGCATCACGCCGACGCTCGCCGGTCTCGGGCTTCCCGCCGACAAGCTCGACTGGACCGCCGAGCAGGCGCTCGGCATCGGCCGGCTGATCAAGAACAACCCGCGCAGCCTCGATCTCGCCGCCATACGCCGCCTCGTCCAGGCGGCCTATGACGGCGATCTCGCCGCCGCCGCCCAGTAACGCCGTGAGGAATTCTCCCATGACCATCGCCGCCCAGCCCATCCGCCCGCTTGAGGCCCAAGCGCCCGATCTCGCCGCCTGTTCGCAGGGGCTCTACATCGACGGCGCCTGGCTCCCGTCGACAAGCGGTCGCACCATCGCCGTGACCGACCCGTCGTCGGAAGCGATCCTCGCCCGCGTGCCCGATGCGACGCTGGAGGATGCGGCGAGCGCCGTCGAGGCGGCGGCGCGGGCTGCCTCCGGCTGGCGCGCCACGGAGCCGCGCAAGCGCTCGGAAATCCTCCGCCGCTGCTTCGAGCTGATGGTCGAGCGGTCGGAGATGCTGGCGCAGCTGATCTCGCTTGAAAACGGCAAGGCGCTGCGCGACGCGCGCGGCGAGGTCGCCTATGCGGCCGAGTTCTTCCGCTGGAATGCCGAGGAAGCCGTGCGCATCACCGGCGAGTTCGGCATCGCGCCGGCCGGGACCAATCGCATCATCGTCGACTATCAGCCGATCGGCATCTGCCTCCTGATCACGCCCTGGAACTTCCCCGCGGCGATGGCGACCCGCAAGATCGCCCCGGCGCTCGCGGCCGGCTGCACGGTCATCCTGAAGCCGGCCAGCGAGACGCCGCTCACCGCCTATGCGCTGGCCGCGCTCTATGCCGAGGCGGGCGTGCCCCCGGGCGTCGTCAATGTGCTGACGACCACCAGCCCCGGCCCGCTCACATCCGCCATCCTCGCCGATCCCCGTGTGCGCAAGCTCTCCTTCACCGGCTCGACCGGCATCGGCCGCGCGCTGCTGGCCGAGGCCTCGAAGCATGTCATCTCCTGCTCGATGGAGCTCGGCGGCAATGCGCCCTTCCTCGTGTTCGACGATGCCGATCTCGAGGCGGCGCTCGATGGCGCCATGATCGCCAAGATGCGCAATGCCGGCGAGGCCTGCACCGCCGCGAACCGGATCTATGTGCAGTCCGGCATCTTCGATGCCTTCGCCGCCGGCCTCAGCCGCCGCATGGCCGCCTTGAGGGTTGGACCCGGCGCTGATGACGCAACCGAGTGCGGGCCGATGATCACGCGGAAGGCGGTCGAGAAGATCGACCGTCTCGTGAAGGACGCGACGGCGCGGGGCGCGCGCGTGCTCTGCGGCGGCGCTGTCGCGGCCGGGGAGGGCTTCTTCTATCCGCCGACCGTTCTCGCCGATGTGCCGGCCGATGCCGAGATGGCGCATGAGGAGATCTTCGGGCCGGTCGCGCCGCTCTCCCGCTTCGAGAGCGAGAGCGAGGTCGTGGCGAAGGCGAACGATACCGAATACGGGCTCGCCGCCTATGTCTACACGCGAGACCTCGCCCGCGGTCTCCGCGTCGCCGGGCAGATCGAGGCCGGCATGATCGCGCTCAATCGCGGCCTCGTCTCCGATCCTGCGGCGCCGTTCGGCGGCGTCAAGCAGAGCGGGCTCGGCCGGGAGGGAGGCCAGCACCATGGCATCGCCGAGTTCATGGAGGCGAAATACATCGCTGCGAATTTCTGAGGGGAGGGGGGGCCGTGGCACAGGATCCATTCCGCATCCGCGATCATGTCGCCGATTTCGACGACATCGTCGCCGATCTCCGAACGCGCAGCGCCTCGGCCCGCTCCGGTCTCTCGATGGCGGGTGACATCGCCTATGGCAGCGGCCCCGCCGAGACGCTGGATCTCTTCTTTCCGGAAGGGCCGCGCGCCGGTCTCCCCGTGCACATCTTCATCCATGGTGGCTATTGGCGGATGTTCTCGAAGCGCGACTATTCCTATGTCGCGCAGACGGTGACGCGATCAGGCGCGATCGCCGTGATCATCGACTATGCCCTGATGCCCGCCATGCGCATGGCGACGATCGTCGACCAGGTCCGGCGGGCGAAGCGCTGGGTGACCGACCACATCGCCGAGCATGGCGGCGATCCCGAAAGGCTCACCGTCAGCGGTCATTCGGCCGGTGCGCATCTCGCGACCTTCCTGTTCCACCGCGAGGAGGCGCCGTCCGGCATCCGCGCCGCCCTGCTGCTCGGCGGGCTCTATGACCTCAAGCCGCTGCAGACCTCCTTCCTGCATCCGGAGATCGGCATCACCGACGCCGAGGTCGCGGCCTTCTCGCCGATGGGCCATCGCTTTGACCGCGCGACAAGCGCGCTGGTGCTGGTCGGCGCGGCGGAGACGGAGCCGTTCCACCGCCAGGCCGGCGCCTTTGCCAGCCTGCTGCGCAGCCAGCGCTGCCCGGTGTCATTGGTCGACCTGCCGCGGCAGGACCATATGAGCAGCGTCCGCGATCTCGGCGTTCCCCATACGGAAACGGCAGCGCATCTTTCCGCCATGCTGATGGCCGACTGATCGGACTGAGCGACCGGCCGAGGCGTCGATCGAGCTGCCGCAGGCTCGCAACGGCGGCTCGATTGCCAAAATGGCCGTGCGTTCAGGCGAGCGCCGCGCGCAGGGTGCCGAGAGCGACGCGGTGGCCTTCGCGGCGGGCCTCGAGATCGCCTTTCGGCCAACCGAAGGCGCGGTCCTCATGCTCGATCGAGATGACGCCGTCGAAACCGTCGGCTTTCGCCGCCGCAAGGAAGCTCTTCCAGTCGACGCGCCCGCGTCCGGGCAGGACATAGGTCCACCAACCTTCCGAGTAATAGCCGGCGGCGGCCAGCTTCGCCTCGTCGATCGCTGTGTCCTTGCCATGCAGGATGGCAATGCGGCTGGCGAATTCCTGGCGCGCCGCGACCGGGTCGATGCCCTGCCAGATCAGATGCGACGGGTCGAATTCGAGGCCGAGGCGCGGATCGGGCACGAGGGCGAACAGCTTGCGCCAGCCGGCCGGCGTGATGGCGATGAAGGCCTTGTGCGGGCCCGGCCAATTTTCCATGGCGAGGCGGATCGGCGCGTCGCTGGTCGCCGCGAGGAGGTCCTTGGCGAAGTCGGCGAAGTCGGCATAGTTCTGCTCCTCGCTCGCCTCGGGGTTATGACCCGGGAAGAGGACGAACACCGGCACGTTCGCGTCGGCGGCGGCGCGCACGAAGGCCTTGGTCTTCGCATGCAGCGTGGCCCGCGCCGCCCTGTCCGGCTCGAGCTGGTTGCCGAACAGCGTCAGCGAGGAGACGAAGAGGCCCCGGGCGCGCGCCTTCTCGACGATTGGCGCGACATCGGCCGGCGCCCCGATATGGCTGCCGATATCAATCTCGATGGCATCGAAGCCCTCGCTGGCCGCGAAATCGATGACCTCGTCGATCGGGCGATCGCCGAGGGTCGATGTATAGAATCCGATCTTCATGTGCTGGTTTCCCCCCTGTCGTCTTGATGTCAGCTGTTCAGCCAGGCGTCGAGCGCCGCTTTCGTCTCGCGGACGACCTCTTCGACGGGCTGCGCCCAATAGTCTTCGCGGAAGATCTCGACGGAGAGATAGCCGTCATAGCCGATCTGCCGCCACAGCTTGAGGTCATGGTCGAGCGGCAGGATGCCGTGCCCGACATGCAGCCGATGCCCGTCGCGCAGTTCCTCGACCGGGCGGTCCTCGCTGTCATTGACATGCACGATCAGCAGCCTGTCCCTGGGGATCGCGAGGATGTCGGCATCGGAGATGCCGCCGCGGTAGTAATGGAACGTGTCCATCATCACGCCGACATTCGCCCTGCCGGCCCGGCGCATGATGTCGAGCGCCTCGGCCGGGCCGCCCATCAGCGCCGTGCGGCCGATCGGCTCCAGCGTCACCGCGACCGGGGCGACGGCATCGGCGAGCTTCGCCGTGCGCGCGGCCGCCGCATCGAGCGCGGCCTCCTTGGTCAGCCCCTCGGGGATCGCCTCGGCGCAATAGGTGAGCAACATCGGCGCCCCGATGGCCTTGGCCACCGCGCCGCCGCGCTTGTAGCGGTCGAAGGCCTCCGTGCCGACTTCGAATGGCGCGAGGTTGAAGGCCATTACCGAGACGGGCGCGAGGCGGAGCCGTTCGAGCATCGCCTTGAGGCCGTCGAGTCCGCCGATGCGCGGCAATGCCGGTTCGATATGGCGGAGGTCGAGTTCGACGCCGTCGAAACCGACCGCGCCGGCCGCCTCGAGGATGTCTTCGAGCCGGCGGTCGAGGCCGGCGGTGATCGTGTTGAAGCAGGTCTTCATCATGGGTCCGGTTTGCTGGCCTGGAGCATCTTCGAGCGAGGTCGATACCGGTTCGCGCGAATAAAATGCGTGAAAGCAATGAGATAGGGCAATTCCGGTGAACCGGCGTTCACCGGACTTGCTTCTTGGTGGCGATGTGGTGGCGATAGATGTCTTCGAGCAGCTTGGCGTCGTTGAGCGCGATGCGGCCCGGCGAGCCGAAATCCGACCGGCTCCTGACGGCGCCCAGGAAATGCCTCGCCTCCTCGCGGAAGTGCCAGGCGGCGATCGGCTGTGCGATCGGCGTGCGGTAGGACGGGGTTTCGCCGCCCTCATAGATCTCGATGCGCGGATTGCCCGGATCGGCGAACAGCATCGGCGACCAGGCATGAACCCAGCCGCCTTCGAAATAGACCTGGGTGTGTTCTTCCCAGGCGTGGAATTTCGTCTGCGCGCTCTCGACCGTCACGCGCACGCCGCCGAGTTCGAGGATCACGACGCCGGTCAGTCCGTCATCGTCGAGTTCGACAGCCTTGACCGTCATCGCGGCGGGATCGGTGACGTCGAGCATGAACATCGCGAGATTGATGTTGTGCGTATATTGCTGGAGATAGCCGATATATTTGCCGGCGAACTCCGTCGGCAGCCAGTCGGGAAGCAGCCCCTCGCGCGGCACTGGCGGCATCGGCTCGTCGGAGGAGAGAATGCCGGTGCGGCCGCGCCCCGCCGTCCAGTTGCCGCAGAAGCCGTGGGCGCGGAGATAGAGCAGCCGCCCCTTGTCGCCGCTCGCCCGCCAGTCGCGGATCGTCTGCCGCATCAGGAGATTGGTCGGATCGAAGCGCTTCATGTAGCCGACCATCAGCCGGCCGCCGCCCTCGCGCTCGGCGGCCAGGATCGTCTCGGCCTGCTGCACGGAGACCGCCATCGGCTTCTCCATGAACACGTCCTTGCCGGCCCGCAGCAGGTCGGCGGCGATGGCGCCCTGCAGCGCATAGTCGGCCGACACGGCGACGGCCTCGATATCCGGATCGGCCGCGAGCTCGTGATGCGAGGCGTAGAGGCGCGGGATCCGGTAGTGATCGGCCACAGCGCGGCCGAGTTTCGGCCTGATCTCGGCGAGGGCCAGGAAATCGCATTCCGGCAGGCTCGCGAAATTCGGCAGGTGGATATGCTGGGCGATGAAGCCGCAGCCGACATAGCCGAGACGGACGGGCTCCTTGCGCGCGGCCGTGTCGGCGCCTGTGGTCGACATGATCATCCTTTCATGGCTCCGCCAGCGAGTCCGGAAATGAACTGCCGCTGCATCAGGAGATAGATGACGATCATCGGCGCCATGCCGATGGTGATCGCCGAGAAGAGGAGGGGATAGTTGGTCTGGTATTCGCTGATCGCGAACACCTGCATGCCCAGAGGCAATGTCCGGATCGCGTCGTTCTGAAGGAAGACCAGCGCCAGGAAGAACTCGTTCCAGGCGCTGACGAAGGTGAAGATGGCAACGGCGCCGATTGCCGGCCGCGACAGCGGCATGACGATGCGCCAATAGATGCCGAAGCTGCTGCAGCCGTCGAGACGCGCCGCCTCCGACAAAGCGGCCGGCAGCTCGAGGAAGTAGTTGCGGAAGAGGACGAGCGCGAGCGGCATCGCCGCCGCGGTATAGGGCAGGATGACGCCGAGCCGCGTATTGACGATCTGGAGGTTGATCGCGATCACATAGAGCGGAATGATGTAGATCTGCACCGGGATGGTCAGCATGACGAGGATGCTGAGCAGGATCGCGTTGCGGCCGCGGAAGCGAAAGGTGACGAGGCCATAGGCCATCATCGAGGTCAGGATGATCGTGGCCGCCACCGTCACCAGCGAGACAATGAGGCTGTTGACGATGAGGACGCTCATCTCGGCCTTCTGCCAGGCCTCGCCATAGTTCTGGAACGCGAATTCGGCCGGCCAGCCGATCGGGTTGCCGAGGAAGTCGCCGTCGGTCTTCAGCGAATTGCCGAGGAAGATGACGATCGGGAAGATCACGCCGGCCGCCGCCATCACCAGGATGATGAGCCGCACGAGGTTCAGATGCCAGGGCAGGACGCCTCGCTTGCGATAGATGCGGGGCTTCCGTGCCGCTTGGGCCCGTCCGGAGGTCGAGTCATCGGTGAGCGTCATCTCCCGGTCTCCTCGTCCTCGGGGCGCCGCGCGAGGCGCATCACCACGATCGAGACGATGGCGATGATCGCGAGCAGCACGGTCGCCTGCGTCGAGGCATAGCCGAGGCGATGGAACTGGAAGGCCTGCAGATAGACCTGCATCATCGCGACCTGGGTCGAGCCGAACGGCCCGCCCTGCGTCATCACATAGATGAGGTCGAACACGCTGAAGGCGCCGAGCGTCGCGATGATCACATTGGTCGCGGTGTAGCGCGAGAGCAGCGGCAGCGTGATGTGGACGAGGCGCTGCCAGGCGGTGGCGCCATCGACCGAGGCGGCCTCGGTCAGGTCCTTCGGCAACGCCTGCAGTCCGGCGAGATAGATCACCATGTGGAAGCCTGTCCACTTCCAGATGTCGACGAGCACGATCGACCACAGCGCGAAGCGCGGATCGCCGAGCCAGTCCTCGATCAGGAAGGCGAGCCCGAGCCGGGTCAGCAGCTGGTTGATGGCGCCGAACTCGAACTGGAACATGAAGCCCCAGATCACGCCGATGGCGACGAAGGAGAGGATGACCGGCAGGAAGAAGATCGTGCGGAAGATGTTCTGGCCGACAAAGGCGCTGTTGAGCGCCAGCGCGAGGGCCAGCGCCAGCACCAGCTTGCCGATCACCGTCGCGATGGCGAACTGGACATTGTTGAGGATCGAGGCCCAGTAGTCGGCATCGGCCAGCAGGGTGCGGAAATTGGCGAGGCCGACGAACTTAAGCCCCTCGCCGCTGCCGGGCGCCCCGCTCGCGAAGCTCATCGCGAGCTGCAGGATGATCGGCAGATGCACGAAGACGAAGAACACCAGGAGGCCCGGGCCGATCCAGAGGAGCGGCTCGGCCTTTTGGAGGAGGAGGGAGGCGAGTGGCGGCGGGGGATACGCCGCGCTCCGCCCTGCTGTCGCAGCCCGGGCCATGGTGATCCGATCCTGATGCGCCGCGCCTATTTGAAGGCGTAGCCTTCGCTGACGAGCCGATCGAGCGTTGCCTGCGCCTTCTCGGCGACGGCAGCTCCTGTCGTCTGGCCGGCGACGCCGGCCTGCATGCCCTCCTGGAACACGCGGGTGATCTCCGGCGGCCAGTTCCAGTCGAGATAGGTGACGAGCCCGTCCGAGAGCTTGATCAGCTTGGCGATCTGCGGCACGTCGCTGCCCTTGACGGCGGTGTTCACCGGCACGGTGCCGTTGTTGAGCTTGATCACCTCGGCATTGGCCTGGTCGCTGGTGAGGGCGGCGACGAGGGCGAGCGTCGCCGCCTTGCGATCACCCTCGACCTTGGCCGGGACGGCAAGAACCGCCGCCGGGCCGCCGGGGAATTGCGACTTCACATCGCCGCCGACGAGGTTCGGCATCAGCATGACGTCGAGATCGACCGCTGCCGGCTTCGCGGTCAGGATCTGCTGGATGAGGCCGTCATGCTGCATGAAGAAGGCCGCGCGACCGGAGGAGAACTCGGCCACCGCGTTCGGGGTGTCGAGCGAGAAGACCGAGCGGGTGATCAGCTCGTCCTTGCCGAAGCGGAAGACGAGATCGAGCGCCTCGACGACATCGGGATCGGTGAACTTGCCCTTGCCGGTGAGTATCTCGACCGTCCGCTCGATCGAGCGGTTCTTGCTGGTCTGGCCGAAAGTCGTGAAGAACCAGACTGGCCACAGATAGATGTTCTTTCCGGGATGGGTGAAGGTCTTGATGCCCGCGGCCTTGAGCTTGTCGCGGATGACGAGGAAATCTTCATAGGACCTGGGCGCGCTGAGGCCGTTCTTGTCGAGCACCGCCTTGTTGACGAAGATCGGGAAGCCGCCATACCAGCCATAGGGCACGCCCCACTGCTTGCCGTCGATCCGGCCGGTCTCGAGGGCGGCCGGCGCGAAGCGGCTGGTGTCGCCGACGAGGCCGTCGAGCGCACCGAGCGTCCCGTCGACGGCATAGCGGCGGAGGTCCTGTCCGTTCAGCATCAGCATGTCGACCGGCTCGCCGGCGGCCAGCGACGCGGTGAGCAGCGCGACGAAGCGCTCGGAGGGATATTCGGTGGTCTTGACGGTGATGCCGGGATGGGCGGCCTCGAAGGCCGAGACGATCCCCTCATAGGCCTGGTCGGGCGGATTGCGCTGCAGGCTGACGACCGTCAGTTCACCCTTGTAGGCGAGCGGGTCGGCGGCCGCGGCACGGCTTGCGAAGGTTGGTGTCAGCGCGGCGCCGGCGAGCGCAGCGCTGCCGAGGAGATAGCTACGGCGCGTGATCCTCATGGTCATGGCGTTCCTCCCTTGGTGTTTCCAGTTTTCTTGCGGTTTTCCGCTTCTTGTCCGGGCTTTGCCCGGTCGTGGCCGGCTGAAGCCGGCATGGTCCCGTGGATTGGCGCACGGCAAGGCTCGCCGTCAGCCAGACGCTGCGGCCGCCGGACTCGTCGGCCGGGGGCGGCGTCAGGATCGCGGTCATGGCGGCCGCGCCCATCTCGTAGATCGGCTGGACAACCGTCGTGATGGCCGGCTGGAACACCCGCGCGAACGGGATGTCGTCATAGCCGAGCACGGAGACGTCGTCGGGCACGCGGCGGCCATGCGACTGCAGCCAGGCGATGGCGCCCATCGCGGCGAGATCATTGGCCGCGATGATGGCTGTCGGCGGCTCCGCCATCGCCATCAGCTGCTCGGCACCGGCGGCGCCGGCTTCCATGTCGAACCCGCCGGCGAGGATCAGCGCCGGATCGAGCGGCTGTCCGAGCGTCATGAAGGCTGTGCGGAAATCCGCGATGCGCTCCTTGGCGACGGCGCGCGCTTCCGGCGGCGTGATCATGCCGATGCGGCGGTGGCCGAGATCGATGAGATGCCGGGCCGCCGCGAGCACGGCCGCCCGCGCGTCGACGACGATCGAGGTCATCTCAAGGCCGGACTGCTGCGGGCCGAACAGCACGACCGGCACATTGCGGCGCGCAAAGGCCAGCATCTGCCGCTCGATCGCCGCGCTCGTATCCATGATGCCCGGCGCGGCGATCAAGCCCGAGGCATTGTTGGAACGGATGAAGGCCAGATATTCGAGCGCCTTCTGCTCGTCATAGTCGTCATTGCAGAGAAAGAGGCCATGACCTGACCGCCGCGCCGCGTCCTCGATCCCGCGCACGAGTTCCGGGAAATACGGGTTGGTGATCGAGGGGATGACCACGCCGATCATCGGATTGCGAAAGCCGCGCAGCGTGCGGGCATGCTGGTTCGGCTCGAAGTCGAGATCGAGCATGGCCGCGCGGACCCGCCGACGCGTGTCCTCCGAGATGCCGGCCCGATCATTCACCACCGCCGAGACGGTCTGGATCGACACGCCGCAGGCTCGGGCGATGTCAGCCATAGTGGTCCTGATCGGCGGCTTCGTCATGGCATCCTGCATGAACGTTCATATGAAGGTTCACATGAACGTTCATGTGAGTCAATCGGTGTCCTGGAGCTTGATGTTCATCTCGCTCCCGGAGGATCATCGTTCTGCGCCGGGATACGGAAGCCGGCGGCGATCCGTCGTCGCCCCTGCCATCGCCGGGTGGACATGCTGCGGGAGCGGGCGGGGCTCGCCGTGGACCTCAAGCCGCTCTGCCGGATCGATCGGGCGGAGCGTCTGACGGTTCGGGGGCGCGGCGTCCGGACGCGGGGCTCCCGGACGAACGCCGGCGGCGGCGGCCTAGGCGGCGGGCTTCGTCAAGAGATTGAGGATGTGCCCGATCTCGTCGCGCGTGAATGGCTTCTCGATCATGGGACAGCCGGAGCGGGCCAGAAATCGCCCGACAGACGGCCCGAGCGTGTCGCCGGTCACGAAACCGATCAGGCCGGACAGCGCGGGGCGGGCGATCTTCAGCCAGTCATAGAATGCCGGGCCGTCGCCGTCGGGCATGCGCATATCGCAGAGGATCGCGTCGGGAGCGAGGGTGCTCTGCTCCAGCAGACGCTTCGCCGCGTTGCCGCTTTCCGCGATGACGGCGCGAAAGCCGAGTTGCTCGACCAGTTCTTCCAGCATTTCCGCGATGTCGCGCTCGTCGTCGATGATGAGGACGAGGCGCGCCCCGGCCTTCTGCGCTGCTGCCGGCGGGCTGACGGGGCCGACGGCATCCTGATCGTCCGCGGGCGAGCCGAGCGGCAGGCGCATCACGAAGCTTGCCCCGCCGAGCGGGCTGTCCTCGAGGTCCAGCGTCCCTCCATGCGCCTCGACGAACCCGCGCGATACGGCAAGCCCGATGCCGGATCCATGTCCCGCTGGCTTCGTCGTGAAATAGGGATCGAAGATGCGCGAGCGGATGGCGGGCGCGATGCCCGGCCCATTGTCCGAAACCATCAGACGGACGGCCCGCCCGTGATCGTCATGGCGTGCGGCAATCAGGATGAGCCGGCTCGACTGGCCGTCGCCCTCCAGGGCCTGACATGCATTCACCAGAAGATTGACGACCACCTGGTGGATCTGGTCGCTGTCGATCCAGGCGGGTGCAAAGGCCTCCGGAAACTGCGTCTCGACGGTGACGCCGGCGCTTTTCAGATGATAGCTGAGGAGATCGAGGGCCTCCTCGACGAGTTGCGCGAGGTGAACCGACCGCCGCTCGGTCTTTCGCTGGCGCGCCATGTCGAGGAAACTGCGGACGATCTTGGCGCAGCGTTGAGCGGCGTCCTCGATCTTCTGGCTGCGCCGGGCAAGATCGGCCGTCGGCACGGGCCCCTCGCCGGCCTGCAGCTTCTCGCGCATCATCATCGACTGGCCGATGACGACGGCAAGCGGGTTGTTGAGCTCATGCGCCACGCCGGCGAGCAGGGAGCCGAACGCCGCCAGCTTCTCCTTCTGATAGAGCGCATCGCGCTGGCGCTCGATCTCGGCTTCCGCGGCACGCTCGGTGGTCAGGTCGCGGAGATGGGCGGCGAATAGGCGCTGCTCGCCCAGTGTGACATCGGTGATGGTGAGTTCGATGGGAATTTGCCGCCCGTCGGCGCGAATGGCCTCGAGCTTCAGGCGGCGGCCGAGGATGCGGGTGGCGCCGCTTTCGAGGTAGGCGGCGAGACCCCGGAAATGAGCCCCGCGCATGGACGGCGGGATGATCAGGTCCGCGATCTGCGCGCCCATCGCCGCTTCGCGGCTGTAGCCGAAGATCGAGACGGCGGCCGGATTGAAATCGACGACATGACCAGCCTTGTCGATGACGATAATGGCATCCAGCGCCGTTTCCACGATCACGGCATGATACGCCTCGACCGCCCGGCGCGCCGCCATCTGCTCGACCAGTCGCTGGTCGCTGATGCTGATTTCGGTCAGGTCGCGGAGGAAGAGGACGATGCCGGATCGAGCGCCGTCGGTCGGCGCATGGAGCGCCATCGACGCCTCGACAAAGCGGCGCCCGATGGTGGCATGATCGATCCAGCCCTCGTACCGGACCGGCTGCCCGGCGAGGACACGGGGCAGCGACTGATGCTGGAAAGCGCCGATGTCGAAACCCAGCAGTTCGGATACGGTCAGGCCGATCACCTCGGGTTCGCTTCGGCCGACAAAGGCCAGGAACTCGCGGTTGGCGAAGCGGCAGCGGGCCGTGTGGTCGAGAAAGACGGCCTGACCCAGGCTGTGATCGAGAAGCCTGCGAACGGCTTCGAGTGTTCCGGCCAATCCAACCACCTCCGCATCCGCCGTCAGCCGGCCGCCACCATGCGGCACGCGGCTCACCGCGCCTGCTTGAGCGGCGTATAGATATAGCCGGCGCCACGCATCGTGCGCAGGGTCTGCGGTTTGGCGGGATCGGGCTCGATCTTCTTGCGGATGCGCGTGATCCGCACGTCGATGCTGCGGTCGAAGGGCTCGATCTCCCGGTTGTGCGCCAGATCAAGCAGGCGATCGCGGCTGAGGACCCGATTGGGGTTCTGCAGGAAGACCTGGATGAGGTCGAATTCCATGACGGTCAGCGGGCTGGTGGTGCCGTTCCGGTCGACGAGGCAATGCGCCTCGGCGTCGACGAACATGGCTCCGAAGGGAATGACCCTGGCGCTTGCCCGGGCCGGCGGCTCGACGGAATTCGGCTGTGCCCGAGGCTGCGACCGGCGCAGCACGGCGCGCAGGCGCGCCCGTAGCTCCCTGAGGTCGAACGGCTTCGTCATGTAGTCGTCGGCGCCCACCTCCAGCCCGACGATCTTGTCGACGACGTCGTCGGCCGCCGTGAGCAGGATGATGGGCACGCCGCCGGCGGCGCGCATGCGCCGGGCGATCGACAGCCCGTCCTCGTCCGGCATGTTGACGTCGAGGATCAGCGCATCCGCCTCCTCCTCGGCCAGCAGGCGATCGAGCGCGGCGCCGCCGCTGGCCGTCCGCACGTGAAACCGGCTCTGTCCGAGATAGTCGGCCAGCATGTCGCGGATCGCTTCATCGTCGTCGACCACGACAAGGCGTGGCAACTGGCTTGTGGCAGCAGGAGGACAGCTCATCTGGTGCAGCGTCCCACCGGACCGTGTGGGCGCTTCGATCGCAGATGCATGTGAGAGACGTGACGTTATCGAGGACACTGACGGTTCTCCTGCGGCGGGACCACGCGGACTTCGTATCATCACCTCCCGTCGCCGTTCTGGAATTTTGTCGCGCCCGGACGGGCTTTCACGGCAATTCCGACGGCTGTCGGCCGCTTTTGTGACGCGGGTCACAGCTCCAAGCCCCGGATCGACCGTTCCGGCACCGATGAAACCTGGCGGAAACAGACGCGAAGTCGGAGCGACACGTCCCCTTGGCATTGGTCCGCC
Organism: Kaistia sp.; assembly: GCA_965279105.1. Taxonomy (GTDB): domain Bacteria; phylum Pseudomonadota; class Alphaproteobacteria; order Rhizobiales; family Kaistiaceae; genus Kaistia. Next base: position 4,758,243 of record OZ257135.1, on the reverse strand, counting down.
ACGCGGAACTGCCGCAGCAGAACGGGAGACGACAATGACCAAGTTCATCCATGGAACCAGCGGCGCGGATCAACTGATCGGCACCGGCGACAACGACTACATGTATGGAGAAGCAGGCGACGACACGCTCTTCGGCGGCGCTGGCAAGGACTATCTGAGCGGTGGACTGGGCAAGGATACGCTCTACGCCTCCTCGTTCGACACCGCCGATGGCGGGGCCGGAAACGATGTCCTCGTCGGCCAGGGAGAGGATTTCAACCTTCATGGCGGCAGCGGCGACGACACCTATGTCCTGCTGGGCTCGGGTTCGTCCGAGGACGTCCATGAGAATGCCGGCGAGGGCACCGATACGGTCGTGTTCCGGGGCGACAGCTTCGTCATTCCCGATCACGTCGAGAACTTCAGGAGCCATGCCAGCGACGTGAATGGCGTGTGGGTCACGGGCAGCTGGTTCGCCAACAACATCATCGGCGGCGTCGGCCAGGACTATATTCATGGCGGCGAAGGCGGTGACACGATCAGCGGCGGCGCAGGGACGGATTTCCTCTGGGGTGATGCGGGCGCAGACCTGCTGGACGGAGGTGCCGGCGCCGACGTCATGATCGGCGGCGGAGCCAATGACACCTATATCGTCAGCCAGCTCGGCGACATCGTGGCCGAGGCGGACGAGTGGGGCCGCGACCTCGTCGAGACGACCCTCTCCGCCTACACCCTCACCGCGAATGTCGAGGACCTGACATTCGAGGGGGCCGGCAATTTCACCGGCAACGGCAACGCCTCCGGCAACATGCTGACCGGCGGCAACGGCCATGACAAGCTGAGCGGCTTCGCAGGCAGCGACACGCTGGTCGGCGGCGGCGGTAACGACATGATCCATGGCGGCGACGGCTTCGACAGCGCCTATGGCGACGCCGGCATCGACTACTACTACGCCGGCAACGGGGACGATGTGGGCGAGGGCGGCGACGGCAACGACTTCCTGCACGGCGAGAACGGCAGCGACATGCTGCGCGGTGACAACGGCGACGACTGGCTGTGGGGCGAGGCGGACAACGACCAGCTCTCCGGCGATCGGGGCAACGACGGTCTCTATGGCGGCGACGGTCGTGACGTCCTCAGGGGCGGTGATGGCGATGACCGTCTCTGGGGCGAGGCCGACGACGACGGGCTGATGGGCGACCGGGGCAACGACTTTCTCTCGGGCGGGGCCGGCAACGACCTGCTGGAAGGCGGCGCGGGCAACGACACGCTCGACGGCGGTGCCGGCAATGACAACCTCAAGGGCGGCGCCGGTCGCGACACCCTGATCGGCGGCGCCGGCTCCGACAAGTTCATCTTCGACACCATCGGCGACTCGCCGACCTTCGCCGGTGACACCATCCAGGGCTTCCAGAAGGGCATCGACCGCATCGACCTTCACACGATCGACGCGAAGACCTCGACCTATGGCGATCAGGCGTTCGCGTTCGTCGGCAATGGGCCGCTCGGCGGCGGCGGCGGTCATCTGCAGGTCATCGCGGTTGGTGGCAACACCTATGTCAATGCCGATGTCGACGGCAATGGCATCGCCGATTTCCAGCTGCTGGTCAGCGGCGTGACCGGGCTGTCCGCGTCGGACTTCCTGCTCTAGCCGCGCCGGAACGCGGCCAGCGACGCACCAAACTTTCCCAAAGCAAGCGGAACGCCGGATCGATGCGATCGGCGATCACCGTCACCGTCAAGCGCAACAGCCGCTGACGAAAGGAACATTCGATGAGCACGACGATCTACGGAACGAACGACAAGGATCACATCAATGTCGGTGATGGCGACGACACCTATTTCATCTTCGGCGGGGAAGGGAACGACGAGCTTGAAAGCAGCTATCACAATCTGAAGAAGGACCACCTGAATGGTGGCGCCGGCAATGATCGGCTGATCGTCTACACCCACGATACCGCGGAGGGCGGAGCTGGAAACGATGTCCTCATCGCCAGGGGCAATCACATCGAGCTCTATGGTGGCGCTGGCGACGATACCTATGTCGTGTACGAGAATGATCCCTCGACCAAGATCCACGAGAGTGGCGGCGAGGGTACCGACACCATCGTCTTCTGGGGCGACAACTACGTGTTGCCCGATAATGTCGAGAACCTCGTCAAGGACGCCAGGGACACCGGTGGCATGTTCATCACCGGGAATGCGCTTGCCAACACGATCACCGGCGGCATCGGCGTGGACACCATCCATGCAGGGGCAGGCAACGACCGGGTCAATGGCGGCGGCGGCATGGATCAGCTGTGGGGAGAGGCGGGCAATGACGTCCTGGACGGCGGCACCGAACGGGACCTCCTGATCGGTGGCAAGGGCGACGACACCTATGTCGTCGACCAGGCCGGCGACCTGCTCCTCGAGCAGGCGAATGAGGGCCGCGACCTCGTGCAGTCGAAGACGGGCGCCTTCACGCTGGCCGCCAATCTCGAGGATCTCACCTTTGTCGGCACGGGCAAGTTCGCCGGCACCGGCAATGCTCTGGCCAACGCCATGACCGGCGGCGCCGGCGACGACAAGCTGAACGGGATGGGCGGCGATGACGCGCTGACCGGGGGGGCCGGCAGCGACACGCTCGACGGCGGCGCCGGCAACGACAAGGGCTATGGCGGCGACGGCTCGGACTACTTCTTCGGCCGCGAGGGCGACGATGCCGCCACAGGCGGCGCCGGCAACGACTATCTGCTCGGCGGCGCCGGCGCCGACCAGCTGTACGGCAACGAGGGCGACGATCGCCTCTGGGGCGACGACGGCAACGACTGGCTGCATGGCGACGCCGGCAACGACGTCATGGACGGCGGGCTCGGGCAGGACCGGATGCGCGGCGGCGACGGCAGCGACTGGCTCTATGCCGGCGCCGGCGACGACACGCTCAGTGGCGACGCAGGCAATGACAATCTGCTCGGGGAAGCCGGCAACGATACGCTCGACGGCGGCGCAGGCAATGACAGGCTGACGGGCGGATCGGGCCGCGACACGCTTGTTGGCGGCACCGGTTATGACAGGTTCATCTTCCAGGCCGTCGGCGATGCGCCGACCTTCGCCGGCGACACGATCAAGGACTTCCAGAAGGGCTTCGACCTGATCGACGTCTCGGCGATCGATGCCAGGACCGGGATTGCCGGCAACCAGGCATTCTCCTGGGTGGGCAACGGCCCGCTCGGCGGCGGCGGCGGCCATCTGCAGGTCATCGCGGTTGGCGGCAGCACCTATGTCAATGCCGATGTCGACGGCAATGGCATCGCCGATTTCCAGCTGCTGGTCAGCGGCGTGACCGGGCTGTCCGCGTCGGACTTCCTGCTCTAGAGCATTCTCGAGCGAGGTGGGTACCGGCTCGCGCGGAGAAAGCTCTTCAAAGACAAATAGATAGAGTAATTCCGGCGAACAGGGGTTCGCCGGAATTCCTCTGGTCGCCGCGCGGGCAACGACCCCATCAGATCACGCCGGCGGCGGGTGCAAACCCAAGAAATCCAGAACCAGCCCACCAGATGTCGTGGCGACGAGTCGCTGCATCATGGTGTCCTCACAAGCGGCAAAGCCGCACGAACTAAAGGAAATTGAACATGGCCAGCATCATTCACGGCACGAGCAGCGGCGATCATCTCAAGGGCACCAGCAACGACGACTATATCTATGGCGATGGCGGCGACGACGTCATCCTCGCCGGCAAGGGAGCCGATTATATCAATGGCGGCTCCGGCAACGACAAGCTGATCGCGCTTTCGGACGATGTCGCCGATGGCGGCAGCGGCGACGACACCCTCATCGGCCAGGGCGAGGATATCGACCTCTATGGCGGGGCCGGCAACGACACCTACATGATCTACCACCGGGTCGATTATTCCTTCTGGGACTATATGCGCGACGTCTTCGTCGACAGCCAGATCGGCTATGTCAGCGGTCTCGGTCCGGGCGACAACGACTGGGTGGATTCCTCGGTCGCCATTCATGAGAAGGCCGGCGAGGGCATCGACACCGTCGGCTTCTGGGGCGACAGCTTCACCCTTCCGCAGAACATCGAGAACTTCTTCAGCAATTCGGGTGACAAGAACGGCGTGTCCGTCACCGGCAACACGCTCGACAACAAGATCACCGGCGGCGTCGGCATCGACTTCATCCATGCCGGGGCAGGCAACGACACGCTGAGCGGCCGCGGCGGCAACGACTATCTGTGGGGCGAGGCCGGCAACGATCTGCTCGACGGCGGAACGGGCGCGGACCTGATGGTGGGTGGCACGGGCAACGACACCTATGTCGTGGACGTGGCGGGCGATCAGGTGGTGGAGCTGGCGAACCAGGGCCATGATCTCGTGAGGACGGGGGTCGCGACCTACGCGCTGACCGCCGATGTCGAGGATCTCACCTATGCCGGAAGCGCGAACTTCACCGGCACCGGCAACGTGCTCGCCAACGCGATCACCGGCGGCGGCCTCAACGACAAGCTCTACGGCGGCGCCGGCAACGACGTGCTGACCGGCGGCGCCGGCAACGATCAGCTCGACGGCGGCATCGGCAATGACATCGGCCATGGTGGCACGGGAACCGATTACTTCTACGGCCGCGACGGCGACGACGTTGCCGATGGCGGATCGGGCAAGGACTACCTGCTCGGCGGCAATGGCGCCGACCGCCTCTATGGCAATGACGACGACGACAGCCTCTGGGGCGACGCCGGCGATGACAAGGCCTATGGCGACGCCGGCAACGACATCATCGACGGCGGCCTCGGCACCGACTGGCTGCGGGGCGGCGACGGCAATGACCGCATCTATGGCGGAGCGGGTGTGGACCGTCTCATCGGCGACGCCGGCAATGACAGGCTCGAGGGCGAGGCCGGCAACGACACGCTCGAGGGCGGCGCCGGGGACGACACCCTGATCGGGGGCACCGGCCGCGACACGCTGACCGGCGGCACCGGCACCGACAGGTTCACCTTCCTGTCGGTTCAGGACTCGCCGACGTTCGGCGGCGACACGATCACCGACTTCCGCAAGGGCATCGACCGGATCGACGTGTCGCTCATCGATGCCAAGACCTGGATCACCGGCAACCAGGCCTTTGCCTTTGTCGGCCATGGCGCCCTTGCCGGCGCCGGCGGCAGCCTGCAGGTCGTCGAGGTCGGCGGCAGCAGCTATGTCAACGCCGATGTCGATGGCAACGGCATCGCCGATTTCCAGGTTCTCGTGACCGGCGTCACCGGCCTGACCGCGGGCGACTTCCTGCTCTGACGTCCTGCCTGGTCCTCGGACCGGCCCCGCGCCCGCCCGCCAAGGCGGCAGGCGCGGGGCCGCGTCGAAGGCCATCGGCGCGGCGCCTGAAACAATCGAAACAGTCGCGATACCTGGCCGAACTCGCCGCGCAACGCGGCACGGGCACATTCGAAGCGACACCAGCGGCTGGACCGCTCATCGCTCGGAGATATGTTCATGTCGCCCACCACAAGCGCTCGGCCGGCCTTCGCCAGGCTCGTTGCCTGCGCACCGCGCTTCGGCGCGATCGCGCTCCTTTCCGCCGTCGTCAACCTGCTGATGCTGAACGGCTCGCTCTACATGCTGCAGGTCTATGATCGCGTTCTGGTCAGCCGCAGTCTGGAGACCCTTGCTGCGGTCACGCTTCTGCTCGTGTTCCTCTTCGCGATCCAGGGCAGCGCCGACGTGATCCGGCAGAAGCTGCTCGTGGCCGTCGGTCGCGAGTTCGAGGCGCATCTCAGGGCACCAGCTCATGCCGCCATGATCCGCCTTGCCGGACTCGAGGGGCGCAACCGCCAGCCGATCGCCGATCTGGACACGATGCGTGGCTTCCTCGGGGGGCTCGGTCCGTCGGCCTTCTTCGATCTGCCCTGGGTGCCGGTCTTCCTCCTCTTCGCCTTCATGATCCATCCCGCGATCGGCGCGCTGTCGCTCGCCGGTGCCATCCTGATGATCGTGCTGACGCTGGTGGCCGACCGGCTGACGCGCCGGCCGGGCCGGCTTGCCCTCGATCTCAAGCTGCAGCGCCGGCTCCGCGGCGAGATCGAGCGGCGGCATGCGGAGACGATCCTTGCGATGGGCTTCAGCCCGGCGCTGCGTGGGCGCAACGACGAGGTCGGCCGGCGCGAGGCCATCGCGCTCCAGTCGGCCTCGAACGCCACCGCCACGCTCGGAGCGACGTCTCGCGTCGTTCGCCAGCTGATCCAGTCGCTTCTGCTCGGTCTCGGCGCCTATCTCGCCATCAAGGGAGACGTGAGTGCCGGCGCCAGCCTGGCGAGTTCGATCATGGTCGGCCGCTGCCTCGCGCCCATCGACACCGTGATCGCGCAGTGGCGCCCCGCAACCGAGGCGCGCGCGGCATTGTCGCGGCTCGACAACGCCCTGGCCGAGACCGGCGATGTGCGGCGGACTGAGCTTCCGTTGCCGCAAGCGACGCTCTCGGTGGAGAATCTCGCCATCAGCGCCTCGCCGAACGGGCCAGCCGTCCTGACCGGCCTCAACTTCGCGCTTTCGGCCGGCGATGTGCTCGGTATCATGGGCCCGAGCGGCACCGGCAAGTCGTCGCTGCTGCGGGCGCTCGCAGGAACCGGCACGCCGCTGTCGGGCCAGGTCCGCCTCGATGGCGTCCCGCTGCATCATCACGACCGCGATCGGCTGGGCGCCTCGATCGGCTATGTGCCGCAGCAGATCGGCCTGTTCGACGGCACCATTGCCGAGAATATCGCCCGCATGCAGCAAGGCGCGCCCTCGGCCGACATCCTCCAGGCGGCCGAGATCGCCGGCGTTCACCAGCTCGTGCTCGACCTGCCCGACGGCTACGACACCCTGGTCGGGGACTGCGCCGGACCCCTGTCCGGCGGGCAGCGCCAGCGCATCGCGCTCGCCCGCGCCTTTTTCGGCAAGCCCTTCCTGCTGCTGCTCGATGAGGCCAACGCCCATCTCGACCCGGTCGGCGAGGTCGCCTTCGCGCGGGCCGTGCGGTCTGCCCGCGAGCGCGGCGCCATCGTGCTGCTGTCGAGCCACCGACCCAACATCCTGTCGCTGTGCAGCCATGTGCTGGTGCTCGGCGAAGGGCGCCAGCGGGCCTTCGGACCGGCCGAGACCATTCTGAAGCCCGTCGCCGCCCGGCCGCTTCGCGCCACCGCCTGATCGAAGGACAGAACCATGACCGACGAGATCCTCTCCATCCACCGCGGCACCCGCCGCATGACCATCCTCGGGTTGGCGGTTGTCGGCGGCCTTCTGGCTGGCACCGCGGCATGGGCGATGCTCGCCTCGATCGAAGGCGCGGTCGTCGGCGATGGCGCGCTGACGATCGAGGGCAACACCAAGGCCGTGCAGCACCGCGTGGGCGGCACCGTCGCCGAGATCCTGATTGCCGAAGGGGGTGTGGTGTCCGCCGGACAGGTTCTCGTCCGGCTGGATGATACCGCCGCCCGTGCGGCGCTCGGCGTTATCGACGTCAAGGCCGGCGGCCTTGCCATTCGAATCGCCCGGCTTCGCGCCGAAATCGCCGGCGCATCGGACTTCGCGGCACCATCCGAGGCGGCCGAGCGGCTCGACGCCGTCAATTTCCGCTCGGCCGTCGCCTCCGAACAGGCACTGTTCGAGGCAAGGCTGCGCGAGGTAGAAGGCCAGCGCCGGCAGGCGCTGCAGCAGATGCGGCAGTCGCAAAACCAGGTCGAGAGCCTCGCGGCGGAGCGCGACAGCAATCGCTCGCAGATCGCACTGGTCGCCGACGAGCTCGTCCCGCTCGAGGACCTCTATAAGCGCGGCCTGACCACACGCAGCGCTCTCTTCTCGCTTCGCCGCAGCAGAGCCAGTTCCGAGGGCAATATCAACCGCATCGCGGCCGACAGCGCCGCGGCCGCCAACGCCGCGATCGAGGCCGGGCAGCGCCTCGACCAGATCGACAGAGACCTCCGTTCACGCATCGCGACGGAGATCCGCGACGCCGAGGCAGATCGGTCGGAACTCGCCGAGCGGCGGCGCGACGCGCTCGCCCAAGTCGCCGCCACCGAGATCAAGGCGTCGGTGGCGGGCTATGTCCAACATCTGGACATCCATACGATCGGTGGCGTCGTCGCGGCGGGCCAGACCATGATGACGATCGTCCCGGCGGACGCTCGGCTCGCGACCGAGCTCAGGGTCGCGCCGACCGATATCGATCAGCTTCGCCTCGGAGCGCCGGCCCATATCCGCATCCGCGCAGGCAATCAGCGACTGGCACCGGTTCTCGCCGGCCATGTGTTCAGCATCGACCGCGATATCTCACGCGACGAGCGCTCGGGACTGAGCTTCTACCGTGTCAGGGTCGATCTTCAGTCCGCCGCCGGCATGGATATTGGGGGCGTGAAGGCTGTCGCAGGCATGCCGGTGCAGGGGTTCATCGTCACCGAGAGCCGATCGCCGATCGGATACCTCCTCGCGCCGCTCGTCGAGCAGATGGTCCATGCATGGCGCGAGCGATAGTCGAACGGGTCAGCACCAGGACGGGTCATCCGAAGACGATTGGTCGGCCACGGCAGCAAATCGCCAGCCTCCGGCGGTCCGGCAAATGAGGCCGGATCACCGCTCGCCTTGGAGGGACGCCCACGAGCGTGTGACCAAACCCGCATGGCATCATCGCCTCCGGTCAAGCGACGCTCAGCGCCGATCGTCCCAAGGCCTTGGCCAGGTAGAGCGCCCGGTCTGCCCGGGCCAGCCAGGACGTTTGATCATCGGCCGCACGAAGGGCAGCGACCCCGATGCTGGCGCTCAGCCGTCCCCGAGACGGATGGGGTATCTGAGCCTCGGCGAGGTCTGCCAGGATTCGCTTGGCGACGGCCACACCGCCGTCCTCGTCAGTGCCCGACAGGATGAGCGCAAACTCCTCACCCCCAAAGCGCGCAAGTACGTCGTCGGGTCGGCGCGGAAAGGACTTCAGGAATGTCGCGAAACGCGTCAGGAGCGCATCGCCAGCCTGATGACCAAGATGATCGTTGACCTCCTTGAAATGATCGAGATCAATCAACAGCAGCGTGGCCGGGGCCGATGTGCGGATAGATCGCCGGATCGTTCTCGGCAGCTCTTCGTCCAGCTTGCGTCTGTTGTGGAGCCCCGTCAGGCTGTCAGTGTGGCTCTGTTCGCGAATCCGCGCGTTCTGAAGCGTCAGTGTCAGTTCATGACCCGCTATGGCCGCCAGATCGAGCAAGGTCTCGAGATCGAAATTTGACGGCGCCCCAGGGTCCGATCGCATGATACACAGCGTGCCGAGCACCGCGGCACTTTCACTCCGGATCGGGACGCTGGCATAGAAGCGCCATGGGACGCTTCCCGCCAGGGGGTGCCCCTCGAGCTCGGGTGCCGTCCGCATATCCTCGATCACCAGCGCCTCGCCGGCTGAAATGACGAGAGTGCAGACGCTGGCATCGCGCGCGACAAAGTCGTGCAGCGCATCCGATGTCTTTGCCTTCATCCACTGCTGATGCTCATCGACAAAGCTCAAGAACGCCACGTCGGCGTCATAGGCCTTGGCGGCAATGCGGGCAATCCGATCATAGCGCTCGTCCCGAGCGGTATCCAGGATTCCATATTGTGCCAGGGCTTCAAGCCGCTCCCTCTCGTTGGGAGGCGCCTCGGGTAGGCTCCACATCGGCTGGCAGCCTTTCTACTTTGCGGTCCGAATCTGGTCGGTATATAGCAGTGATCGACCGGGGTTGCTCATTTCAGGACCGCATCCGGTCCTGTTGCCCGGTGCGCAGAAGAGTATGCCAGACGGGAAGCACAGAGCAGAACTCTCATGCGCTCTCGCGGGCCACAATCGTTGGTCCGCCAAATCGGCTCGGCCCGATCGCGTTCATTCGATCAGCTTCTGCAGCACAGCATCGACATCGGAGAGATCCCCGATGATCAGATGCTCCCGGCCATTGATGGTGCAGATCAATGACGGCGTGACGAAGATATGGCGGTCAAATGCCGTCATCTTGTCCTTCAGCACATCAACTACCGTCACCATCGTCGGCGACCCAACACGAGGCACAATCTCCGCCAAGTTTGCGGCTGCGCGTCTCGAGTTGAGGTTGTCGCCCGCAACATTGAGATCGAGGGCAATCGTGTTTGGTGCTTTGGCACTCCCCGGCGCCGGCATCATTGTGCTTTCTGGTCTGCCAGCCGGATCGTCTTCATCCCGTCCGGGCTGCGCAACCGAGACATCTCGCCTCGGCATTCGGCCTCGACCTGCGCGCTGGCCGTGTGGTATTGCCCCCAACTTCTAACCAGCTGACGAGGCGCAAAATGCGTCTCTCGGCACCCTCGTGAAGATCGGCCGCCTGCAAGCCCCGGAAACGACGGCGCTATCGGCCGCGGTCTCTCAAAGGTCAAAAAGCCATTGAAAACAAGAAGTTAGTGGCGGAGAGGGGGAGATTCGAACTCCCGATACCCTTGCGAGTATGCCGCATTTCGAGTGCGGTGCAATCGACCACTCTGCCACCTCTCCGAACCCGTTCGGATCATTCACAAATCCAGCGAAGCGGCCTTGGTCGGAGCTGCTCTTTGCCGCTGGGTTGCGGACGAATGTCCTCGGGCGAGCGTCTCTCTACAGCCAATCACGGGGCGTCGTCAACGCGGCACGCGCGTCGCGCGGCGCGGACGCCGCGCGCTTGTGCATAAGGATCGTTCGCGATCAGCGCGCCGGTGCGCCGAGGCCGGTCAGGAGCGTGCGGACGAGGCCGATCTCGTCATCGTTCACGCCATGGCCGGAGCCGGGATAGATCCGCTTGGTGACGTCGGCGCCGCTGGCTGCGAAGCGCTCGGCCGAGACCTCGACGCGGGAAAGCGGGATATGCCCGTCGCGTTCGGAGCAGCCGATCAGCACCGGGGTTCCGGCGAGGGCGGCGTCGCCCTGCCAGAGCTCGGCGTCGGCGCCGATGAGGCCGCCGGAGAGCGCGACGACGCCGCCATAGCGGGCCGGGCGCCGCGCGGCGGTCTCGAGCGCGAGACAGGCGCCCTGCGAGAAGCCGAGCAGCACGATCTGGTCGTTTGCGAGCCCGGCGGCGTTCAAGTCGCCGAGGAGGTTGCCGACCGTCTCCAGCGCCGCGCCGAGATAGGGGGCGTTGACGGCGCGCGGCTCCAGGAAGCGCTGCGGATACCAGACATTGCCGGCCGCAGCCGGCGCCAGGAAGGCGATGTCGCCCTGGCGGAAATAGGCGGCGAGCGAGAGGATGTCCTCGGCGCTGCCGCCGCGTCCGTGCAGCATCACGACGGCGCCGCGCGCCGCGGCGGGCGCAGCGCCGGTGGCGAGGACGGGGCGGCCGCCATGCGGGGCGGCGCCTCGTGTCGAAGTCAGGGTCATGGCGGTGGTCCGTTTGGAAGGAGAGGGCGCGGCGGCTTGGCGCCACCGCGACTTATGAGGCTAGAGCGGCTGCAGCCGGCTCTCGATCGAGGCGCGGCGCGGCTCGAGGAAGGGCGGCAACGACAGGCTTTCGCCGAGCGTCGCCAGCGGTTCGTCGGCGGTGAAGCCGGGAACATCGGTCGCGATCTCGAACAGCACGCCGCCCGGCTCGCGGAAATAGAGCGAGCGGAAGTAGTAGCGCTCGACCTCGCCGGAGGAGGGGATACGGAAGCCCCGCACGCGCTCGGTCCAGGCGGTCAGGCCTTCGAGGTCCGGCGTGCGGAACGCGACGTGATGCACGCCGCCGGCGCCTTCGCGGGCGACCGGCAGATCGGGCTCGACCGCGACATGCAGCTCCGCCGACGGGCCGCCTTCGCCCATGCCGAACACATGCACGGTGTTCGACGAGATCGCGCTCACCGGATAGTCGCTGAGCTTCTGCATGTTCATGACGCGGGTCAGCACCTGCTCGGTCGGCCCCAGCTGCGGCACGCTCATGGTGATCGGGCCGAGGCCGAGGATCTGGTGCTCGGCCGGAACCGTGCTCCGCTCCCAGGGATGGCGCGCGCCGATCCGCTCGTCGGCGACGAGGGCGAGGCGCTGTCCCTCGGGGTCCTCGAAGGCGAGCGTCAGGCGGCCTGTGGCCTCGTTCGGCTCGGAGAGCTTGGCGCCGGCCGCCTTCAGATGGTCTCGCCACCAGCCGATGCTGGCGGGATCGACGCGAAAGCCGGTGCGCGTGACCGAATGCGTGCCGCGGCGGGCGGGCGCCGCCGGCCAGTCGAAGAAGGTAATGTCGGAGCCGGGCGCCGCGTCGCCGTCGCCATAGAAGAGGTGATAGGCCGAGGTGTCGTCCTGGTTCACCGTCTTCTTGACGAGGCGAAGGCCGAGCACGCGGGTGTAGAAGTCGAGATTGCCCGGCGCGTTGGCGGTGATCGCGGTCAGGTGATGGAAGCCTCCGAGGGTCAGGTCCATGGTGGCGGTCTCCCGTTTGAAGTGATTGTCTGACGCAAAGATCGGCCCTCGGACCGTCAAAGACAATCGGCCCGCCGACACAAGGTTGTCTACGCTGGGTGGACAATCGCCTCGGATTGATCAGTGATCAATGGTCGCCCGGCGGCCGGGATCGTGCCATGGATCGAGGGTCACCGGTGTGCGGTGCCCCGGGCGCAAGCGGGAGAGAGCAGGATGGCGACGACGGACGGAAAGTTCCTCTTCGGCGCGGCGAGCGCCGCCTATCAGGTCGAGGGCGCGTGGCAGGCCGACGGCAAGGGCCTCAGCAACTGGGATGTCTGGACCAACGAGGACCAGATCACGCTCAGCGTCACCGGCAAGGTCGAGACCGGCAATGTCGCCATCAACGCCTATGACCGCGCGCAGTATCTCCAGGACATCGGGCTGATGCAGCGGCTGGGGCTCGATTGCTATCGCTTCTCGATCGCCTGGTCGCGGCTGCTGCCGGACGGGTCCGGCGCGGTCAATGCCGCCGGCATCGCGCACTACCAGCGCTTCTGCGACGATCTCCTCGCCGCCGGCATCGAGCCGATCGTGACGCTGTTCCACTGGGACCTGCCGCAGGCGCTGCAGCTCCAAGGCGGCTGGCACAATCGCGCCTCCGTCGACTGGTTCCGCCGCTATGCCAGCGTCGTGCGCGAGGGGCTGGGGACACGCGTCTCGAAATACATCACCTTCAACGAGCCCTTCATCGATCTCTTCCTGTTCGAGCCGCTGATCGCGGCGATGAAGGCCGGCGAAAGCGTCACGGAGGAAAGGCTCGGCCGGCAGGGGCTTGCGATGCATCACTGGATGCTGGCGAGCGCCGCGACGATGGCCGATTTCCGCGCGGCCGGCTTTACCGGCGAGATCGGGCTGGCGCTGCCGCTGATGCCGATGATCCCGGAAAGCGATGACCCGGCCGCGCTCGATTGTGCCGACCGCGCCGACGCGATCATCAATCGCTGGTGCCTCGATGCGATGTTCAAGGGCCGCTATCCCGACCGCGTCATGGAGATCTTCGCGGCGCTCGATCCGGCCTTCCGCATCGACGCGGACGATTTGGCGCTGCTCGCCGCGAACCCGGCCGATTTCCTCGGCGTCAATTTCTATGCGCCCGTTTATGTGCGCGCCGATGCGACGAGGCCGTTCGGCTTCCGCTGGCACGATACCAACCCCGATCCGGAACCGCGCGCCTTCAACGGCCCGGTGCGGCCCGCTTATCTGAAGCTGCTGCTCGAGCGCATCCGCGACGACTACGGCAATCCGCCTGTCTATATCACCGAGAACGGTGCCGGCTTCGGGCCGGGCGACGAGGTCTTCCGCGATGGCACGGTGGTCGATCCGCTCCGCTCCGACTACATCGCCCGCCATATCGAGGCGGCGCTGGCGGCGCGCAGCGAGGGCGTCGACCTGCGCGGCTACATGGTCTGGAGCCTCTTCGACAATTTCGAATGGCTGTCCGGCTATGGCGGCCGCTTCGGCATTGTTCATGTCGATTTCGAGACGCAGGCGCGGACGCCGAAAGAGAGCTTCGAAACCTATCGGCGGATCATCGCCGCCGGCGCTCAGCCCGGATAGCGGAAGGGATCGCCCGGCCGGTCGCGGTCATAGACCGGGACGCCCGCGATATAGGTCGCGCGGATGGCACGGTCATCGCCGAGCGTCATCAGCATCGACAGCGTCTCGGCGCGGTCGCGGCAATAGGCGCTGCGGAAGGCGGTGAGCGGCGTCGCTTCCGGGTCGAGCACGATGATGTCGGCCTCGCAGCCCGGCTCGATCGCGCCGATGCGGCCGGCAAGCTGCAGCGCCTCGGCGGCGCCGGTGGTGGCGAGCCAGAGCGCCTCGGCGGCCGAGAGCGTGGTGCCGCCGAGCTTCGCCACCTTGTAGGCCTCGCCCATGGTCTGAAGCTGGGAGAAGCTGGTGCCGGCGCCGAGATCGGTGCCGAGCGCGACCTGAACCGGCCGGTCGGCGCGCTTCGCCTCGAACAGGCGGAAGAGGCCGCTGCCGAGGAAGAGGTTCGAGGTCGGGCAATGCGCCAGCGCCGAGCCGGTGCGGTGGCAGCAGGCGAAATCGTCCTCGGTCATGTGCACGGCATGGCCGAAGATCGCGCGCGGCCCGGTCAGCCCTGCATGATCGTAGACGTCGAGATAGCTGGAGCGCTCGGGGAAGAGCGCCGCCACCCAGGCGATCTCGGCGCGGTTCTCGCAAAGATGCGTCTGCACATAGGTGCCGGGATTGTCCTGCCAGAGCCGGCCGGCCGCCAGGAGTTGCTCCTCCGAGCAGGACGGCGCGAAGCGCGGCGTGATCGCATAGAGCTGGCGGCCCTTGCCGTGCCAGCGCTGGATGAGCGCGGCGCTGTCGGCGATGCCGCTCTCGGCGGTGTCGGTGAGACCTGCCGGCGCATTGCGGTCCATCAGCACCTTGCCGGCGATCATGCGCGTGCCAAAGCGCTCGGATTCTGAGAAGAACGCGTCGACGGAATGGGCATGCACGCTGCAATAGACGGCGGCGGTGGTGGTGCCGGCGCGCAGCAATTCGCGCAGGAAGCGGCCGGCGACGTCGCGCGCATGCGCCGGGTCGGCGAAATGGCTTTCGGCCGGGAAGGTGAAGCGATCGAGCCACTCCAGCAGTTCCTCGCCGCCGGCGCCGATCATCTCCATCTGCGGATAATGGACATGGGCGTCGATGAAGCCCGGCGAGAGGATCGCGCGGGGATAGTGATCGACGGGCGTGCCGGGCGGCAGCGTTCCGAGCGCCTCGCCTGCCGGCGCGACGCGCGTGATGAGGCCGTCCTCGACGAGGATCAGCTGGTCCTCCTCGAAGACGAGCGCCTCGCGCCCGGCCGCGCCGAAAGGATCGCCCCGAAACCGTGCCACTGTCCCACGGATCGCCCGTGCCGCCATCGTTCGTCCCCTCAAAGCCGCCGTCCGAACGATCACGTGTCTCGAGGTAAAATGAAAGTGGGGTCGTCGATCGGCTGGGGATGACGGAGGGTGGATGCAAGGGCCGCAGGCTGCATGAATTCGCCGCAAGGCCGTTCGATGGACAGGGAGGGGCTGAGCCGGTAAAAGAACGCCATCATCAATGATCGGGAGCGGTGTCCGTTCGCGTTGCACTTCGAGGCGACGGGCTCATGTCTCATGGCAGATACCGAAGTCAAATCGTCCGAGGCCGGCGCGGCCTCCCTCGTCCGCCCGTCGCAGATCGCGCGGCGCTGGGAGGCCTACAAGGCCTCGCTGAAGGACCCCGACGGCACCGTCGCGATGGTCGCCCGAATCCTGCGCGGCAACTACAAGGCCCATTGGAAGGGCTACACGATCTCGTTCATCTTCCTGTTCATCGTCGCCGGCATGACCTCGCTGTCGGCATGGATCATGTCGAGCGTCGTCAACCAGATCTTCGTGAAGCAGGACAAGGAGATGCTGGTCGTCCTGTCCTTCGCGGTCGTGGCGATCTTCGTCGTCAAGGGCGCGGCGACCTATGGCCAGATGGTCATCCAGAGCCGCATCGGAAACCGCATCGTCGCGGAGAACCAGAAGCGCTTCTACGACCGCATCCTGAAATTCGGCCTCGGCTTCTACAATGATCGCGCCTCGGGCGAATTGATCATGTCGATCACCGGCGGCGCCAACGGGATCCGCTCGGTCATCGACACCATCGTCCTCAGCGTCGGCCGCGACCTCGTCACCCTGATCGGCCTCATCATCGTGATGGTGTCGCAGGCGCCGATCATGTCGATCTTCGCGCTGGTGGTGGCGCCGGTCGCGATCGTGTCCGTGTCGAAGCTGGTCAAGCGTATCCGCGGCATCGCCCGTGCCGAGTTCACCTCGGGCATCCAGATCATCTCGATCATCCAGGAGACCGTGCACGGCGCCAAGATCGTCAAGGCATTCGGCCTCGGCGACCACATGCGCACGCGGATGTCGGACGCGGTCGGCTCGGTCGAGAAGCGGGCCAACAAGATCTCGCAGCTGCAGGCGCGCACCAGCCCGCTGATGGAGACTCTCGGCGGCGTATCGATCGGCCTCGTCATCTTCTATGCCGGCTGGAGCACGATCTCGGCCGGCAAGACGCCGGGCGAGTTCATGTCGTTCATCACCGCTCTCTTGCTCGCCTATGAGCCGGCCAAGCGGCTCGCCCGCGTGCAGGTCGGGCTTGCGGAGAACCTCGTCGCGGTCCGGGCGCTGTTCTCGGTGCTCGATCATCCGGCCAGCGTCACCGAGAACGACGACCATCCCGCCCTCGTGCTGTCGCGCGGCCGCATCGATCTCGACGACGTGCATTTCGGCTATCGCGCCAATGAGGAGGTCGTGCACGGCATCTCGCTCTCGGTCGAGCATGGCAAGCGCCTCGCGCTGGTCGGCCCCTCCGGCGGCGGCAAGTCGACCATCCTGTCGCTGATCCAGCGCTTTTACGACGTCCACAAGGGCGCGATCCGCGTCGACGGCCAGGACATCCGCACCGTCTCGATCGGCTCGCTGCGCGAGCACATCGCCTTTGTCAGCCAGGACGTGTTCCTGTTCTCGGGCACCGCGCGCGACAATATCCGCATCGGCCGCCTCGATGCGACCGACGAGGAAGTCGAGCAGGCGGCGCGCGACGCCTTTGCCCATGATTTCATCATGAACCTGCCGAAGGGCTATGACAGCACCGTCGGCGAGAACGGCGTCCAGCTCTCCGGCGGCCAGCGCCAGCGCATCGCCATCGCCAGAGCCATCCTCAAGAACGCGCCGATCCTCCTGCTCGACGAGGCGACCTCGGCGCTCGATTCCGAATCCGAGCGCATGATCCAGGCCGCGCTCGACAAGCTGGTCGAGGGGCGCACGACGATCGTCATCGCCCACCGCCTCGCCACGATCCTGACCGCCGACGAGATCGCGGTCATCGAGCATGGCAAGGTGCTGGAGCGCGGCACCCATGCCGAGCTGGTGCGCAAGCAGGGCCTCTACGAGAAGCTCTACCGTTACCAGTTTGCCGAGGATCCGTCGCTCGAACGCCAGAGCGCCTGAGGGGCCAAGGTCCTGGGCCGGCTTGGTGAGTGTGCCGGGCGAGGGGTTCGCTTGGGAATTTCCCTGGCAAAGGCCCTCACCCCAGCCCTCTCCCTGAGGGAGAGGGGGCAGTCTGCGCCTGAACTCGACGTTTCCTGTGCACCCGATGAAGGTGCGCTCTAGCCCGATGAAGGCGTCCCCTCTCCGTCAGGGAGAGGGTCAGGGTGAGGGCCTTCCTGCCTTGCTGAGGACGCGACGCCCTACAGCAATCCCCGGCCGGCGAGGTTCTTCATCAGCGCGGTCGCACCGAACGTCCAGGGCTCGGCTTCGGAGGAGAGCACAACGCGGTTGGAGAGGCGGCCGAGCTTCGGCGAGGAGATGGTGACGATGTCGCCGATCTTGTGCGTGAAGCCCTGGCCGGGGCCGTCGCGGTCCTGCACCGGCGCGAACATCGTGCCGAGATAGAGCACGAAGCCGTCGGGATACTGATGGTTCTTGCCGATGGTCTGCCTGACGAGATCCTCGGGGTCGCGGCTGATCTTCGACATGGCGCTGGAGCCGTCGAGGCGGAAGCCGTCCTCGCCGGTGACCGTCAGTCGAACCTCGGCCTGCCGGACATCGTCGAGCGAGAACGAGGCGTCGAACAGGCGGATGAACGGGCCGATCGAGGCACTCGCATTGTTGTCCTTCGCCTTCGACAGGAGCAGCGCCGAGCGGCCCTCGACATCGCGCAGATTGACGTCGTTGCCGAGCGTCGCGCCGACGATGCGGCCGCTCGAGGAGACGACCAGCACGACCTCGGGCTCGGGATTGTTCCAGGTCGAGATCGGATGGATGCCGACCTCGGCGAGATGGCCGACGGCGGACATCGGCTGGGCCTTCGAGAAAATCTCGGCGTCGGGGCCGATGCCGACCTCGAGATATTGCGACCACATGCCCTTCTCGATCAGCAGCGCCTTGAGGGCCGCCGCCTGCTCCGAGCCCGGGCGCAGCTTGGCTAGGTCGTCGCCGATCGTCGTCTGGATCTCGGAGCGGATCGCGTTGGCGCGCTCGGGCAGGCCGCGCGCCTGTTCCTCGATGACGCGTTCCAGCATCGAGACGACGAAGGTGACGCCGGCCGCCTTGACGGCCTGCAGGTCGATCGGCGCGATCAGCCACGGCTTGGCGCCATCGCGGGTGTCGCGCGGCGAATTGGCGAGCAGATCATCGAGGCTGCCCAGCGTTTCGCCATCAGCGAGCGATGCGACGCGGCCGGGATCGTCCATCTCGCAGAGATCGCGCATGGTGACGACCTCGGCGGTGATGTCGACAACCTCGTCGCCGCGCAGCGAGACGACCGAGGGGCCGTCGCGATCCGGCCGAAACACGCGTCCGACGAGGCTGGCCTCGCCTGCCTCTTCGGGGAGGGCGAAGGCGGGTGACGTGTCGAACGGCATGGCAGTCCTCTTCTGCGAGACGGGGCGCCGGCGCTGGCCGCCGGGTCGGCGAAACCTAGTACGCCCGGTGAGCCCTGCCAATCGCCGTGCCGGAAATGGGTCTTCGACAGCGCTCGTCTGCCCGTGAATGGCGCGCTTCTAGGCCGCGCCCGCGGACTGATCGGGGCGGTGGCTAAATCGTATGCAATCCAGCCTTATTGCATGCAATCCCGTCGATCCATCGGCGCCCGCGCTCATGCGCCGGCTTCCGGGGCGGAGACGGTCGCGGCGCTGGTGCGGGAATTGTCTGTGGCGAATCATCGGCTTGCGCCCTGCTGTGCGCATTTTGAGGCGTTCGTCGGCCGCATTGGCACATCTGTTGCGAGACAGGGTCCTTGGGAGCACCCCGGCGCGAGATAGGCCTGCGCCGATGTCCGTTGCAAAAGGTAATCTGCCCATGTCCGCATTCATGCTGAACCGCAGAACGCTGCTGAAGAGTGCCGCCATCGGCTCGCTCGGCCTCACGACCGGCCTCGTCACGCAGCGCGCCGCCTTCGCGGCCGATCTGACCATCGGCATCATCTATGTCGGGTCGCGCGACGACTATGGCTGGAACCAGGCGCATGCCGTCGCCGCCAAGGCGCTCGCCGCCGTGCCGGGCGTCAAGGTCGTCGAGGAGGAGAACGTCCCCGAGACGGTCGCGGTCCAGAAGACGATGGAATCCATGGTCGAGCTCGACGGGGCCGGCCTGATCTTCGCCACCTCCTTCGGCTACTACTCGCCCTTCATGGTCGACGCGGCCAAGAAATATCCCGACGTGCAGTTCCGCCATGCAGCGCCCTTGTGGAGCGACAAGGACCCGAAGAACGCCGGCAGCTATTTCGGCTATCTCGACCAGGCCCACTACATCAACGGCATCGCCGCCGGCCTCTCGACCAAGTCGAACAAGCTCGGCTTCGTCGCCGCCAAGCCGATCTCCTCGGTGCTCTCCAATATCAACTCGTTCACGATCGGCGCCCGCAAGGTCAATCCGAACGCCACCGTCCAGGTGATCTTCACCGGCGACTGGTCGATGCCTGTGCGCGAGGCCGAGGCGGCGAATGCGCTGATCGATGCCGGCGCCGACGTGATCACCTGCCATGTCGACAGCCCGAAGACCGTCATCCAGACCGCGGAATCGCGCGGTGTGAAGAGCGCCGGCCACAATGCCTCGCAGGCCGATCTCGCGCCGAAGGGCTTCATCACCGGCGCCGAATACAAGTGGGAGACGATCTACAAGCAGTATGCCGATACGCTGGCCAAGGGCGGCGCGCTGCCGAACTTCCTGTCGGGCGGCTATGATCTCGACTTCGTCCAGAACACCGCCTATGGCGCCGGGGCGACGCCCGAGGCGATCAAGGCCGCAGACGCCGCCAAGGTCGAGATGAAGGCCAAAGTGCCTGTTTATGTCGGCCCGCTCAAGGACAATACCGGCAAGGAAGTCATCCCGGCCGGCACCGTCCATGCGCCCTACGACCCCTGGATCGACCAGATCAATTTCCTCGTCGAAGGCGTGACCGGCTCCATCACCTGATCCCGCATGGCGGGCCGCGGCCCGCTTCGGCATCGGCCGCTCCGGCACTCTGCCGGGGCGGCTCTCGCAGGCGGCAAGATCGCCTTTGGCAGGCGGCAAGATCGCCTTTGGCCCTACGCTGTTCGGGAGAGCATTTGATGGCGGATATTGCCCAAGAGGACGGAGCGCCGGCGGTCGGCGCCGGTTTCGCCGAGACGCTCGATCGGCTTCGACGATCGTCCGAATATGTCCTGATCCCGCTGTTCGCGCTCGTCGTGGCGGGGCTCCTGTTCTCGATCTTCCTGTTCACGCTCGGCCAGTCGCCGGCCATGTTCTTCTCGCTGCTGTGGAAGGGCGGCTTCGGCACCGGCTTCTCCTGGCAGAACACGCTGGTGCGGGCGGCGCCGCTTATCCTCACCGCGCTCTGCGTCGCCATTCCCGCCCGGCTCGGCCTCGTCATCATTGGCGGCGAGGGCGCGCTGGTGCTCGGCGGCTTCGCGGCGGGGGTCGCCTCGATCCCGCTCGTTCATGCGGCCGCGCCGGCCTTTGTCGTGCTGCCGGTGATGTGCCTCTCGGCGGTCGCGGTCGGCGGCCTCTGGATCGGCCTCGTCGGCGTGCTCCGGCACTATCGCGGCATCAACGAGACGATCGCCAGCCTCTTGATGTCCTACATCGCCATCGCGATCATGAACTTCTTCGTCGAGGGCGCGCTGCGCGACCCGGCCAATCCGAACAAGCCGTCCACCCAGGCGATCGGCGATGCCAACATGATCGGCGAGGTGCCCGGCCTCGGCGTCCATTGGGGCCTGCCGATCGGCATCGTCGTGGCGATCCTGCTCTGGGTGCTGATGAACCGGACGACCTTCGGCTTCGCCGCCCGCGTCACCGGCGGCAATGTTCGCGCCGCGCGGGCGCAGGGCCTGCCGGTCGGCCGGCTCATCGTCATCTCCTGCGCCATCGCGGGCGCCTGCGCCGGGCTCGCCGGCTTCTTCGAGGTCGCGGCGATCCAGGGCAAGGCCAATGCCTCGCTCGCGGCCGGCTATGGCTTCACCGGTATCCTCGTCGCCTTCCTCGCCCGGCAGAATCCGATCGCCATCGTGCCGGTCGCGATCTTCCTCGGCGGCATCGCGGCGGCCGGCGGCCTGATCCAGCGCCGCATGGGCATGCCCGACGCCACCGTGCAGGTGCTGCAGGGTCTGATGTTCGTCGTGCTCCTGGTGAGCGAGACGCTCTATGGCCGCATCCCGTTCTTCCGCGCCAAAGGTGACAAGCGATGAGCGATACCGATATCGGCCTCTGGGGCGTGCCGCTGGCGATGTTCGCGGGCGCCATCCGCGTCTCGACCCCGTTCCTGTTCGTCTCGCTCGGCGAGTGCCTGACCGAGAAGTCCGGCCGCATCAATCTCGGCCTCGAGGGCACGCTCGTCTTCGGCGCCATGTCCGGCTATGCGGTGTCCTATCTCTCCGGCTCGCCCTGGCTCGGCGTGCTCGCCGCCGGCATCTCCGGCATGTTCTTCGGCGCCATCCACGGCTACATCTGCAAATTGCCCAAGGTGAACGACATCGCCATCGGCATCGCGATGATGCTGTTCGGGACGGGGCTCGCCTTCTTCTTCGGCAAGCCCTTCATCCAGCCGCAGGCGCCGCATCTGCCCTCGATCAGCCTCGGCGGCTGGTCCAGCTATCCGCAGGTCCAGTCGGCGCTGGAGATCAACCCGCTCTTCCTCGTCGGCGCGGTGCTCGCCTTCGTGATGTGGTGGGCGTTCAAGAACACGCGCTGGGGCCTCATCATCCGCATGACCGGCGACAGCGCTCCGGCGGCGCTCGCGATGGGCTATTCCGTCGATCTCGTGCGCTTCCTCGCCACGACCATCGGCGGCTTCTTCGCCGGCGTCGGCGGCGCCTTCCTGTCGCTCTATTATCCGGGCGCCTGGAGCGAGGGCCTTTCCTCCGGCCAGGGCCTGATGGCGGTGGCTCTCGTCATCTTCTCGCGCTGGAATCCGCTGCTCTGCTTCGCGGCGGCGCTCCTGTTCGGCGCGGCCGGCGCCCTCGGGCCGGCGCTGCAATCGGTCGGCATCACGCAGGGCTACTACTTCTTCAACGCCGCGCCCTACCTGCTGACGCTCTTCATCATGATCGCCTCCGTCTCGCCGAAGCGCTCGCTGAAGGGCGCGCCGGGCGAACTGTCGATCACCAAGTAAGCCTCTGCACCAAGTAAGGGTTCTGCCATGAACGGATTGGGTGGCCTCAACAAGACGCCGAACGGCGTCGTCATCGGCCTTGTGCAGTTGCAGCTGCCGGTGACGGTGACCAAGGCCGATCTCGCGCGGCAGACCGCGCGCGTCGTCGAGCTGGTCGGCAAGGCGCGCCGCAACAATGCCGGCATGGACCTCGTCGTCTTCCCGGAATATGCGCTGCACGGCCTCTCGATGGACATCAATCCCGAGATCATGTGCGATCTGGAGGGGCCTGAAGTTGCCGCCTTCAAGGCGGCCTGTGCCGAGCATCGGATCTGGGGCTGCTTCTCGATCATGGAGCGCAATCCCGGCGGCTACCCCTATAATTCGGGCATCGTCATCGACGATACCGGCGCGCTGAAGCTCTATTATCGCAAGCTCCATCCCTGGGTGCCGGTCGAGCCCTGGGAGCCGGGCGATCTCGGCATTCCCGTCATCGACGGTCCCAATGGCTGCAAGCTGGCGCTGATCATCTGCCATGACGGCATGTTCCCGGAGATGGCGCGCGAATGTGCCTATAAGGGCGCCGAGATCATGATCCGCACCGCCGGCTACACCGCGCCGATCCGCGCTTCCTGGCGCTTCACCAACCAGTCCAACGCCTTCTGCAACCTGATGGTGACGGCCAATGTCTGCATGTCCGGCTCGGACGGCACCTTCGATTCCATGGGCGAGGGCATGATCTGCAACTTCGACGGCGAGATCATCGCGCATGGCACCAGCGGCCGGCCCGACGAGATCATCACCGCCGAGGTCCGGCCCGATCTCGTTCGCGAGGCGCGGCTCGCCTGGGGCGTCGAGAACAACATCTACCAGTTCGGCCATCGCGGATATGTCGCCGTGAAGGGCGGGGCCGGGGATTGCCCCTACACCTACATGACCGACCTCGCCGCCGGTCGCTACCGCCTGCCCTGGGAGGCGGATGTCGTCCATACCGATGGCACGTCCTGCGGCTTCCCGGCGCCGACCCGGCTCTATGGCGAGGGCGTGAGCCCTGCCGGCGCGCGGGAAGCGGAGAGCCAGGAAGCGGCGGAATAGGAGGCGAGCATGACGTCTGATACTCTCGACGAGCGCGTCGCCGCCACCTTCGTTCCCGGCGGGCGCACCATCGCCTCCGAGCCCTATCCCTGGCCGTTCGACGGCAATTTGAGGCCTGAGAACACCGCCCTCATCGTCATCGACATGCAGGTCGATTTCTGCGCGCCCGGCGGCTATGTCGACACGATGGGCTACGATATCTCGCTGACCCGCGCGCCGATCGAGCCGATCCGCCGCGTGCTGGATGCCATGCGTGCCAAGGGCTATCACGTCATCCACACCCGCGAGGGCCATCGGCCTGACCTCGCCGACCTGCCGGCCAACAAGCGCTGGCGCTCGCAGCGGATCGGCGCCGGCATCGGCGACCAGGGCCCGTGCGGGCGCATCCTGGTGCGCGGCGAGCCGGGCTGGGAGATCATTCCGGAGCTGCAGCCGATCGCCGGCGAGACGATCATTGACAAGCCCGGCAAGGGCTCGTTCGTCGCCACCGATCTCGAGCTGGTGCTGCGCCAGAAGGGCATCCGCAACATCGTGCTTGCGGGCGTCACCACCGATGTCTGCGTCCACACGACGATGCGCGACGCCAACGATCTCGGCTATGAGTGCGTGCTGCTTTCCGACTGCACGGCGGCGACGAAGCTCGAGAACCATCTCGCCGCCATCGACATGGTCAAGATGCAGGGCGGCGTCTTCGGCACGGTCGCGACCTCCGATGCCCTGATTGCGGGGCTGGTCTGATGGCCCGCACAGCCTTCGTCCATCGCATCGCCGCCGCGGCGCCCGACGACGTGTCGGGCCTCGAGGCGGCGATCGACAGCGGGACGATCGACGCCAAGGGCATCGTCGCGATCCTCGGCAAGACCGAAGGCAACGGCAATGTGAATGATTTCACCCGCGCCTTCGCCGTCCGCGCGCTCAAGGATGCGCTCCGCCCGCATCTTTCGCCGGACGCCGTCGAGAGGGTGTCCTATGTCATGTCGGGCGGCACCGAAGGGGCGATGTCGCCGCATTTCGTCGTGCTCGGCAGCAGCGAGACCGAGGGCGGCGGGCTCTCGCCGGCGCTGGCCGTCGGCGGCGCGCATACGCCGGCGATGCCGTTCGACCAGCTCGGCCGGCTCGGCCAGGTCCGTCTCGTTGCCGAGGGTGTCCGCGCTGCCATGGCCGCGGCCGGCATCGATGATCCCGCCGACGTCCATTTCGTGCAGATCAAATGTCCGCTCTTGACGGCCGAGCGCATCGCCGCTGTGGAGGCCGCGGGTGGCAGCGTCGCGATCCGGGATACGCTGAAATCCATGGGCGCGTCGCGCGGCGCCTCCTCGCTCGGTGTCGCCGTGGCCCTCGGCGAGATCGCGCTTGAAGCGATCGGAGAGGCCGCGATCGGCCGCGATGCCTCGCTGTGGTCGTCGCGGGCCTCGGCCTCGGCGGGCGTCGAACTGGTCAATCACGAGATCGTCGTCCTCGGCATGAGTCGCGACTGGACGGGTCCGCTCGCCGTCGATCATGCGGTGATGGAAGACGGCATCGACATCCTGCCGGTGCGCGATGCGCTCCGCCGTCTCGGCTTCCGCGCCGATGGCCAGCTCTCGGCCGAGGAGCGCCCGGCGCTCAGGGCGCTGCTCGCCAAGGCCGAGGCCGGCACCGGCGGAAGGCTGCGCGGGCTCCGCCACACCATGCTCGACGACAGCGACATCTCGTCGACCCGTCACGCCCGCGCCTTCGTCGCCGGCAGTCTCGGCGCCCTTGTCGGCCATGCCGGCATCTATGTGTCGGGCGGCGCCGAGCATCAAGGCCCCGATGGCGGCGGCCCTGTCGCCGTCATCGCCGATCGCAGCCTCGTCCCATCTCTCGCCCCAGCAGGAGGATCGCCGTCATGAGCGCGCTCGCCGAATCGAACGGGGCGCCCGCCGCCCGCCGTGCCGTTGAGCTCCAGACGATCGGCATGACCAAGATCTTCGGGCCGCTGGTGGCATTGGAGGACGTCTCGATCCATGTCCGCCCGGGCACGCTGCATGCCCTGCTCGGCGAGAACGGCGCCGGCAAGTCGACGCTGGTCAAATGCATCATGGGCTTCTATCAGCCGACGCGCGGCAGCGTGCTGGTCGGCGGCAAGGAAGCGGAAATCGCGACGCCGCGCGATGCGCATGCGCATGGCATCGGCATGGTCTACCAGCATTTCACGCTGGTGCCCTCGCTGACCGCGGCCGAGAACCTCGTCATCTCGCGCGCCCATCCGCCGGCGGTGATCGACTGGAAGAAGGAGATCGCCGGGCTCGAGGCCTTCCTGGAGCGGATGCCGTTCAAGGTGCCGCTGACGGTGCCGGTTTCGAGCCTCTCGGCCGGCGAGAAGCAGAAGCTCGAAATCCTGAAGCAGCTCTATCTCGACCAGCGCTTCCTCATTCTCGACGAGCCGACTTCGGTGCTGACGCCGGGCGAGGCCGACGAGGTGCTCGGCCTCTTGCGCGGCATGACCCAGGCGGGCGACCTGACGATCCTGATGATCAGCCACAAGTTCCGAGAGGTCATGGCCTATGCCGACGACGTCACGGTGCTCCGGCGCGGGCGGATGATCGGCGGCGGCCGGGTCGGTGATCTCACCATCGACGACATGAGCCGGATGATGATCGGCGACACCAAGATCCGCGAGCGCGCCGCCCGCAAGGCCTTCTCCGGCCAGAAGGTGGTGCTGGAGCTCGCCGGCGTCTGCGCCGATGACGATGGCGGGCTGCCGGCCGTCGATGCGGTCAATCTCAAGGTGCATGCCGGCGAGATCGTCGGCATCGCCGGCGTCTCCGGCAATGGCCAGTCGACGCTGATCGAGGTGCTCAGCGGCCAGCGCGACATGACCGAGGGCCAGCTCTTCATCGACGGCGAGGATTTCCAGCCCGTCCGCCAGCAGATGGCGAGATTCAAGGTGTTCGGCCTGCCCGAGGAGCCGCTGAAGAACGCCGCCGTGCCGCGCATGACGGTTGCCGAGAACATCGCCTTCCGCTCCTTCGACGAGCCGCCGATCGCCTCGCGCTTCGGCTTCCTGTCGCCGAAGCCGATGCGGAAGCGCGCCCGCGAACTGATCGCGCAATATCGCATCAAGACGCCCTCGACCGAGGAGCCGATCGAGAATCTCTCCGGCGGCAATGTCCAGCGCGCCATCCTTGCGCGCGAGCTTTCGGGCATCGTCGATGTGCTGATCGTCGCCAATCCCTGCTTCGGGCTCGACTTCGCCTCCGTCTCCGAGATCCGCTCGCAGATCATGGACCAGCGCAATCGCGGCGCGGCGGTGCTTCTCGTCTCGGAGGATCTCGACGAGGTGCTCGAACTCTCCGACCGCGTCGCGGTGATGTCCGGCGGCGGCATCCACTATGTCGTGCCGATCGCCGAGGCCGACCGCAATTCGATCGGCAAGGCGATGGCGGGGCATTGAGGATGATGGTTTTTTCCGCGATCGCGACGTCGCGCTCTCTTCACCTCCCCCTGAGGGGGAGGTCGACGGCGAAGCCGGCGGGAGAGGGTTTACGGATTTTCCGGAGAGGCCGTAAACCCTCTCCCGGCCCTGCGGGCCTACCTCTCCCTCAGGGAGAGGTGAAGGAGGGTGCACAGTCATGATCACAGTCGATGCCAAGCCGTTTGCCTATGCCTTTCCGCCGGAGCGGACCGCGCTCGTCGTCATCGACATGCAGCGCGATTTCGTCGAACCCGGCGGGTTCGGCGAGACGCTTGGCAACGATGTCTCGCTGCTGCAGGCGATCGTGCCGACGGTGGCGCGGCTGCTCGATCTCTTCCGCCGCGAGGGCTGGATGGTGATCCATACCCGCGAGGGCCATCGGCCCGATCTCAGCGACCTGCATCCGGCGAAGCGCGACCGCGGCAGCCCGACGCTGCGCATCGGCGATCACGGGCCGATGGGCCGCATCCTCGTCCATGGCGAGCCCGGCCATGGCATCATCGACGACAACGCGCCGCTTCCGGGCGAACTCGTCATCGACAAGCCCGGCAAGGGCTCGTTCTACAACACGGTCCTCGCCGAGCACCTCGCAGTGCATGGGGTCAGCCATCTCGTCGTCGCCGGCGTCACCACCGAGGTCTGCGTGCAGACGACGCTGCGCGAGGCGAACGACCGCGGCTTCGACTGCCTGCTCGTCGAGGATGCGACGGAGAGCTATGTCCCCGCCTTCAAGCAGGCGACGCTGGAGATGATCCGCGCCCAGGGCGCCATCGTCGGCTGGACGGCGCCGCTGGCGGCGCTGGAGGCGGCGGTGAGCGCGGCCCAAACGGAGACGGCGGCATGAGCACGCAACCCTTCGACGCGAAGGCGCATGTTGTGCATATGGAGGCGGTCCTCGGCCTCGTCATCGAGGAGGCTTGGCGCGACGGGGTCGTCGCCAACATGCAGGCGACCGCGCGCGCCGCGGCGCTCGTCACCGAGTTCACGCTCGACGACCATGTCGATCCGGCGCCGAGGTTCGAGCCGTGAGCCTTTTCGACATTCTCTTCCGCCCGGCGCATGAGATCGCCGCCGATGTCCGCGCCCGCCGCATCTCGGCCCGCGACGTCACCGAGGCCGCCCTCGACGCGATCGATGCGCTCGACGGAACGCTCAACGCCTTCACCGACGTCACCGCAGAGCGCGCGATCTCCGAGGCCAATCGCATCGATGCCGCGGTGATCGCCGGCCGCGCGCCGCCGCTCGCGGGCGTTCCCTATGCGGTCAAGAACCTCTTCGACATCGAGGGCGTGGTCACGCGGGCCGGCTCGAAGATCAATCGCAGCAATGCGCCGGCCACGGCCGATGCGAGCCTCGTCACGGCGATGCAGCGGGCCGGCGCCGTGCTCATCGGCGGCGTCAACATGGGCGAATATGCCTATGACTTCACCGGCGAGAACGTCCATGATGGCGCCTCGCTCAACCCGCATGATCCCTCCCGCATGTCCGGCGGCTCCTCGGGCGGCTCGGGAACGGCGGTCGCCTCCGGCATGGTGGCGCTGTCGCTCGGCTCCGATACCAATGGCTCGATCCGCGTTCCCTCGTCCTTCTGCGGCCTCTATGGGCTGAAGCCGACCTTCGGCCGCCTGTCGCGGGCGCGCACCTTCCCTTTCGTCGCGAGCCTCGATCACCTCGGCCCGATCGCGCGCTCGCCGCGCGATCTCGCGCTCGCCTTCGACGCGCTGCAGTTTCCCGATCCCGACGATCTGCATCAGTCGCCCCGCGGCTCGCTCGATACCGTCGGCGTGCTCTCTCGCGGCGTCGAGGGCCTCCGCATCGCTGTTGCCGGCGGCTATTTCCGCGCGCAGGCGGGTCCCGAGGCGCTGGCCGCCGTCGACCATGTCGCCAGGGCGCTCGGCGTCAGCCGCGAGGTCGAACTGCCCGAGGTCCACCGCGCCCGCGCCGCCGCCTATGTCATCACGACGAGCGAGTCGGCGGCGCTGCATCTCGCCCGCCTGCAGAGCCGGGCCGGCGATTTCGATCCCGACACGCGCGACCGCTTCCTTTCCGGCGCGATGGTGCCCGCGGCCTGGTATCTCGCCGCGCAGCGCTTCCGCACCTGGTTCCGCGCCGAGATGGCGGCGCTGTTCGAAGGCGTCGACGTCATCCTCGCGCCGGCGACGCCGTTTCCGGCGCTGCCATCGGGCACGAAAGAGGTGGAACTCGGCGGGATCAGGGTGCCAGCGCGGCCCAATATCGGTATCTTCGCGCAGCCGATCAGCTTCGTCGGCCTGCCGGTGGTGGCGGTGCCCGTCTGGCTCGGCGGCGCCGCGCTGCCGATCGGCGTCCAGGTGATCGCCCCGGCCTGGCGGGAAGACATCGCGCTTCGGGTTGCCGAGGCGCTGCATCAGGCTGGCGCCACGGCGGCGCCGGTCGCCGCATTACGATTGCAAGGCGCATGACGACCGATCTCGAAAGCAATGCCCGCTGGGCTGGACGCAACAACGACAAGGACCGGCTGCGCGACCGCATCTGGCAGAAGCTGGTCAGCGACGACGTCAATGTCGGCCCGGTCGCGAGCCGCATCCCGAATTTCGCCGGCGCCGACCTCGCCGCGCTGCATCTCTCCCGGCTCGATGCCTGGAAGAACGCCCGCGTCGTCAAGTGCAATCCGGATCCGCCGCAGATCCCGGTGCGGCTGCGCGCGCTCTATGATGGCAAGATCCTCTATGCGCCGGTGCCGGAGCTGACCAAGGGCTTTCCCTTCGTCCGTCTCGATCCGGCCGTGCTCGAGGCGAAGGGCGTCCAGTTCGAGCTCGCCGCCGTGTCGCAGGGCTTCGTCGAGCATGGCGAGCCGGTCGAGTTCGAGGAGATGGAAGCGCTCGACTTCGTCGTCGTCGGCTGCGTCGCGGTCAGCGATGCCGGCGGGCGGACGGGCAAGGGCGGCGGCTTCGCCGATCTCGAGCTCGGCATCTTCCGCGAGCTCGGCAAGGTGACGCCGGAAACGCCGGTGGCGACCACGGTGCATTCCGTGCAGCTCGTCGATGCCGCGCTGCTGCCGATGCTCGGCCATGATTCGCCGCTCGACTACATCGCGACGGAGAAGGGCGTGATCGAGACGCGCACAAGCATGGCGCGGCCGACCGGCGTCGCCTGGGACCATGTCCAGGCCGATCAATATGCCTCGATCCCGTTCCTCAACGATCTGAGGGCGCGCATCGAGAGCCGCAACGGATGAGCGCGCCGACGTGAGCATCGAGATCGACCATCCCGAGACCAAGGCCGAGCTCGAAGCGGCCTTCGCCCGCTATGAGACGGCGCTGGTGACCAACGACGTCGCCGTGCTCGACGAGCTTTTCCTCGTCTCGCCGACGACGATCCGCTATGGCGCCACCGAAAATCTCCATGGCTACAACGAGATCGCCGCGTTCCGCTCCGGCCGTCCCTCGGCCGGCCTCGCGCGGCGGCTCGGCCGCACGGTGATCACCACCTATGGCCGCGATTTCGGCGTCGCGTCGACCACGTTCTATCGCGACAGCGCGCCGGGCAAGGTGGGCCGGCAGATGCAGAGCTGGGTCCGCACCGTGGCGGGATGGCGGGTGGCGGCCGCCCATGTCAGCGTCATCCCCGATCCCGATGCCACCGGGACGGGACCGTGAAGCCGGGCTTCCTCACCAATGGTGATCCCCCGGTCCGCCGGACGCGGACCGACGATCTGAGGCTGCAGCTCGCCGACGAGATCGTGCGCGGCGTCTTCGCCCCCGGCGATCCGCTCGACGAGGCGGGCCTCGCCGCCCGCTACGGCGTGTCGCGGACGCCGGTGCGCGAGGCGCTGCGCCAGCTGGCGGCGAGCGGGCTGGTCGAGATCCGCCCGCATCGTGGCGCCATCGTCACCCGGCCGTCCGAGGGACGGCTGATGGAAATGTTCATCGTCATGGCCGAGCTCGAGAGCCTCTGCGCCGCGCTGGCGGCCGAGGCGATGAGCCTCATTGAGCGGCGGGAGCTCGAAAAGCTGCACCGCGCGCTCGGCGAACTGGTCAAATCCGGCGATCCGCTGCGCTATGCCGAGGCGAACGAGCGCTTCCATGGCGCGATCTATGCCGGCGCCCACAATGCCTATCTCGGCGAGCTGACGCTGGCGACGCGGGCGCGGCTGGCGCCGTTCCGCCGGGCGCAGTTCCGCCGCGTCGGCCGCCTCGCCGATTCCTACGAGGAGCACGACCGCATCGTCGAGGCGATCCTGCGCGGTGACCGCGACCAGGCGACGCGCGAGATGCGCGCCCATATCGGCACGGTCAAGGAAGCCTTCGACCGCTACATGGAAGGGCGCTGACTGCGGCAATCTCCCACTATGGCCGGCCCGCGGCGGCAGGCGGTTGAGTTGCGCGCCGGCCGATTTAAGGTAGGGCGCGATCCGACGCGTCATTGAAGAGCGCGCGGCAAGAAACCAGGACGAGGGAGAGAATGATGGCGCGTGCTGCAGCCGACGATGGGGAGACGAGCTATGAGGTGCGCGAGGTCGTCGCCGTCTTCGACAGTGAGAAGGCGCTGCAGGGCGCCGTCGATGCGCTGATCGCCGCCGGGCTCGACCGCGCCGATCTCACCGTGCTCGCCGGGTCCGGCACGATCGCCGAATTCGGCGTGCCCGTCCGCGACATCGAGGATGCGGCCGACGCCCCCCGCGCCGGCTATGTCGATCCGGAAGCGCGGACCGAGGCCAAGACGGCGCTCGTCGGTGCGCCTGCACTCGTCGTCGGGCTCGGCGCGGCGCTCGCCGCCGGTTCCGCCGGCCTTGCGCTGATCCCGACCCTGGCGCTCACCGTCGGCGGGACGCTCGCGAGCGGCAGCGCCGGGCTCCTCCTGGCGCGCTTCTTCGGCCATCGCCATTCCGCCGTCATCCAGAGCCAGATCGAAGCGGGCGGTCTCGTGCTCTGGGTGCATTCGGCCGACGCCTCCGCCGACGAGGCGATCCGCGCGGTGCTCGCAGAACACGGCGCGCGCGACGTCCACCAGCATGTCGTTCGCCGAAGCTGGGGCGTCGACGACGTCCCGCTGCACGACTTCAATCCCGATCCGATGCTCAAGGGATAGGCGTCAGAGGCAGTCCACATAGGGGCCGGCCTGCCGGGCCCGGCGCTCGATGATGCGCGCCGTGCCCTGCATGCCGCGCGAGGGCTTGGCGGGATTGCGCAGGATCGGATTGGGCAGCGCCGCGGCGAGGAGCGCCGCCTGCCGGCTGGTCAGGTCGCGCGCCGGCCGGCCGAAATAATGTTCCGAGGCGGCCTCGATGCCGAAGAGGCCGGGGCCCCACTGGGCGATGTTGAGATAGATCTCCATCATCCGCCGCTTCGACCAGATGAAGTCGGCATAATAGGCGAGGGGGATCTCAAGGCCCTTGCGGACATAGCTGCGCGAGGACCAGAGGAAGAGGTTCTTGACCGTCTGCATCGGGATGGTGCTCGCTCCGCGCGAGGGGCCGCCCTTGCTGCCGAGGACGAGATTGAGCTGGTCCCAGTCGACGCCGGCATGCTCGCAGAAGCGGCCGTCCTCGGACATGATGACCGAGTTGACCACGACCGGTGCGATGGCGTCGAACGGCACCCAGTCGCGCTGCATGCCCTGCAGCGTCAGTCCCGACCAGAGCATCAGCGTCGAGACCGGCGGCACGATCCAGTAGATCGGCGTCAGCACCAGCGGCAGCGCGATGATGACGAGCGCGATGCGGGCGGCCAGCACCAGCCAGCGGCGGCGGGACCGTGCGGCGGGCATGGCGGCCTTCAGGCGCGGGGCGGGATCAGGGACGGTGTCGGGCTGGCTGTCGCTGGTGGCGTCGGCGTCGGCGGCGGGGAGGGTCATGCGGCGGTCCGTGCCGGCTCGAGGGCGAAATGGCCGAGGCAGCGGGCGAGCAGCCGGAAATCGGCGTCCCGGCTGGTGCCCTTGCGCCAGCAGAGGGCGAGGCTGCGTGTCGCCTGGCGCTGGTCGAGCGTCAGCAGCGTGATCGCAGTCCCTGAGAGAATACCGGATTCGGTGGCGATGCGTGGCAGGAAGGTGATGCCGAGGCCATTGTCGACCATCTGGACCAGCGTCGACAGGCTGGAGGCGCGGATTTCCTCGCTCTCGCGGCTGACGAGCTCCGGCGCCGCAGCGCGGATGTGATCGCTGAGGCAGTGGCCGTCCTCGAGCAGCAGCAGCGTATCGGCGGCGAGTTCGCGCGCGGCGACGCTCGCCCGGCCCGCGAGGGCATGGCTGCCGCTCACGGCGAGCAGGAGGCTGTCTTCGGCGATCGTCTTGACCACCAGCCCCTCGACCGGCGCCGGCAGGGCGATCAGGATCACGTCGAGCCTGCCGCCGCGCAGATCCTCCAGCATGGCGCGGGTCAGGTCCTCGCGGAGATGCAGGCGGAGTTCCGGATAGGTGCGGCGGAGTTCCGGCAGCGCGCGCGGCAGGAAATAGGGCGCGATCGAGGGAATGACGCCGAGCCGGATGCGGCCGGCCAGCGGCGCATGCGAGGCGCGCGCCGCATCGACCATCTCGCGCGCATCGACGAGCAGCGCCTTCATGCGCACAAGCGCCGCCTCGCCCGCCGCGGTCAAGACGACCGCGCGGTTGGAGCGGTCGACGAGGGCGATGCCGATCGTCTCCTCGAGCTGGCGCACCGCGTCGGACAGCGTCGACTGCGTGACATGGCAGAGAGCCGCCGCGCGGCTGAACGAACCGCTTTCGGCGAGCGCGACAAAATACTGCATCTGGCGGAGGGTCGGAAGCTGCATCATCCCTGCAATAAACCGTTTCGGGCCGCCTTCGCCACCGCTCTGCCGAAAGTCGCCGCGATCCGCCGCTTCTATGCCACTGGCGCGATGCGGCGCGCGCGTTTCTCTCGGTATGGGCCGGTCGCCGCTTCAGGCAATCGATTATTCCGATCGATGTTACCGGTTTTTACGGTTTGACCGATGCGGTGCAACATGGCACCTTCTCGCACATGCAGCAGCGCCTCCCGCGTTTCGTGTGCGCTGCCGAAACGATCGTCTCAGCACCCCAGGAGTAAGACATGCTCGGCATCGGCGACAAGCTGCCCGAATTCTCGATCACCGGCGTGAAGCCCGGCTTCAACAATCACGAAGAGAACGGCGAGAGCGCCTTCGAGACGCTGACGCCCGCCTCGTTCCCGGGCAAGTGGAAGATCATCTTCTTCTACCCGAAGGATTTCACCTTCGTCTGCCCGACCGAAATCGCCGAGTTCGCCCGTCTCTCCGGCGATTTCGACGATCGTGACGCTGTCGTCCTCGGCGGCTCGACCGACAACGAGTTCGTGAAGCTCGCCTGGCGCCGCGATCACAAGGATCTCGACCGGCTGCCGATCTGGTCCTTCGCCGACACCAACGGTTCGCTGGTCGATGGCCTCGGCGTGCGTTCGCCCGATGGCGTCGCCTATCGCGTGACCTTCATCGTCGATCCCGACGGCATCATCCAGCACGTCTATGCGACCAACCTCAATGTCGGCCGCAATCCGAAGGACACGCTCCGCGTCCTCGACGCGCTGCAGACCGACGAGCTCTGCGCCTGCAACCGCGAAGTCGGCGGCCAGACGCTCGCCGCCTGACATGGACGGCCGGTCGCCTGCGTGGCGGCCCCATGATCCCTGCGCCCCGGTCCGCCGGGGCGCTTCAGCATCCGCCAACGCGAAGAGCCAGCCATGACCATCGACAGCCTCAAGTCCCGCATCCCCGATTTTGCCAAGGACATCCGCCTCAACCTGTCGACGCTGGCCTCCGACGAGACGCTGTCGCCGCAGCAGAAATACGGGCTGATGGTCGCCTGCGGCATCGCCAGCCGCAATCCGCAGGTGCGCGTCGCGCTGCTCTCCGAGGCGACGCCGCATCTGGCGCCCGCAGCGCTCGCCGCCGCCAAGTCGGCCGCCGCGATCATGGGCATGAACAATGTCTATTATCGCTTCACGCATCTCGTCTCGAACGGCGAATACCGCACGCTGCCGGCCAAGCTGCGCATGAACGTCATC
This sequence comes from Kaistia sp., assembly GCA_965279105.1. Taxonomy (GTDB): domain Bacteria; phylum Pseudomonadota; class Alphaproteobacteria; order Rhizobiales; family Kaistiaceae; genus Kaistia. Next base: position 4,723,216 of record OZ257135.1, on the reverse strand, counting down.
GGCAATCCCGGCGTCGACAAGGTCGATTTCGAGCTGTGGTCGCTGGCGGTCTCGGCGATCAATGGCTGCGGCATGTGCATGGACAGCCATGAGGCCGTGCTGAAGAAGGCCTCGGTGCCGACCGAGGTGGTGCAGACCGCGGTGCGCTTCGCCGCCATCATCCAGTCGGCCGCGATCGCGCTCGAGGCGGCCGAGGCGGCTTGACGCCTCGCCGCCAAGCTGCCAATCCGGCAGCGCCCCGGCGCTCAAGGTCAAGCTGCGGGCATCGCCCGGAGCTTTGCGCGTGACCGACTTTTCCCTTCGCCTCGCCGACACCGCCCGCGACATCGAGGCGCTGCTGGCGGTTCTCCTTGCCGATGCGCCGGCTGCCGGCGAGATCACGCGGCCGAAGCGGCTCCTCGCCGCCATGCGCCATGCGATGCTCGGCGGGGGAAAACGGCTGCGGCCGGCGCTGACCGTCGACGTGGCGAGGCTGTTCGGCCGGTCCGGCGCGGGGGTGCTGCGCACCGGCGCCGCGATCGAATGCCTGCACGGCTACAGCCTCGTGCATGACGACCTCCCCGCCATGGACGACGACGATCTCCGCCGCGGCCGGCCGACGGTGCATATCGCCTTCGACGAGGCGACGGCGATCCTCTGCGGCGACGCGCTGCAGACGCTCGCCTTCGACATTCTGGCTGCGCCCGAGACGGATTCCGACGCGGCTATCCGCATCGATCTCGTCGCGGGGCTCGCGCAGGCGTCCGGCCTCGGCGGCATGGCCGGCGGCCAGATGCTCGATCTCGAGGCCGAGCGCGGGGCGCCGGGCGAGGCCGGCACACTCACTTTGCAGGCGATGAAGACCGGCGCGCTGATCCGCTTTTCCTGCGAGGCGGGCGCCATTCTCGGCCGGGCCGATCCCGAGGGTCGCCGCCGCATCCGCCGCTATGGCGAGATCATCGGCCTCGCCTTCCAGCTCGCCGACGACCTGCTCGATGCCACCGCGACGCCCGAGGCGCTCGGCAAGGCCACCGCCAAGGACCAGGCGCGCGGCAAGGCGACATTGGTCGCGCTCTACGGCGTCAAGGAAACGCGGGCGCGGCTCGCCAATCTCGTCGCCGAGGCCGAGGGGCTGCTCGCGCCCTTCGGCGCGGCGGCCGAACCGCTCGCCGCCGCCGCCCGCTTCGTGGCGCTCCGCCAGAGCTGAGCGCGGGGGATGGCGCGTTAACGCTCCGTTCAGCCTCTTGCCAGAAGCACCTCACGCATTGACGCGGCGTTAGCCTGCAGCGGGCAGGGAAGGGGCTCGCCCCGGGGAGACCCATGCTCGCGCGCCTCGTGCTCTTTGCTTCGGCCATTCTCATCGCCGTCGGCGCCCTGTCCGGCGCCGGCGTGCTCGATCGTCTCGCCGGCATGATCGCCCCGCCGCCCGGGGAGCCCGCGCGCGGCGCGTCAGTGCGGAGCCCGGTGACGCTCGTCGCCGATCCCAGCGGCCATTATTTTGTCGATGGCGCCGTCAATGCGCGGCCGGTGCGCTTCGTGGTCGACACCGGTGCCACGGCGGTCGCGCTTTCGGCCGAAACCGCGCGGCGCATCGGTGTCATGCCGCCTGTGTCGGCCTTCACTGGTGCCAGCCGCACGGCCAATGGCATCGTCGCGGTGGCGCCGATCCGTCTCAAGGAGATCCGCATCGGCACGATCAGCGTTCCCGGCGTCGATGCGGTGGTGATGCCGGCCGGCGCCTTGTCGGTCGATCTGCTCGGCATGAGCTTCCTGTCGCGCCTCTCCGCGATCAAGGTCAGCGGGCAGCGCATGGTGCTGTCGCCGTGACAGAGATCTCGCGGCAGAGGGCCGGTTGTCTTGGCTCTGACATCGAGTTTCAGCTATGCGCAGGCCAGCGGTTGCTTTAGTGGCGCCTTCTGCGCAAATCTCACCTTCAGCCATCCAGAACGGGAGTCCCCCACGCATGTTTCCGAGACCAGTCCCCAAGCTCTTGCGCAACACCTACGAGTTCGAATCGAAGCCGATGGTCAAGCCGACCGGCTTCCGTGAGTATGACGCGCGCTGGTTGTTCGGAGACGAGATCAACCTGATGGGCGTGCAGGCCCTCGGCATGGGTCTCGGGACGCTGCTCGGCGAACTCGGCGTCAAGCGCGAGATCGTGACGGGTCACGACTACCGCTCCTATTCGGCCTCGATCAAGCTGGCGCTCGCCACGGGCCTGATGGCTGCCGGCTGCAAGGTGCACGATATCGGTCTCGCCGTGACGCCGATGGCCTATTTCGCGCAGTTCGAGCTCGACGTGCCGGCCGTCGCCATGGTGACCGCCTCGCATAACGAGAATGGCTGGACCGGCGTCAAGATGGGCGCGGCGCGTCCGCTGACCTTCGGCCCCGACGAGATGGGCCGGCTGAAGGAGATCGTCCTCAACGCCGCCTTCAACCTCTCCGGCGGCGGCTCCTACCAGTTCCACGACAATTTCCCGGCCATCTACATGGCCGATATGACCAACCGGCCGAAGCTCTCGCGGCCGATCAAGGTCATCGCCGCCTGCGGCAACGGCACGGCCGGCGCCTTCGCGCCGAAGGCGCTCGAGATGATCGGCGCCGACGTCATCCCGATGGATGCCGAGCTCGACTACACCTTCCCGCGCTACAATCCCAATCCCGAAGACATGAAGATGCTGCACGCCATCCGCGACGCGGTGCTGGAGCATGGCGCGGAAGTGGGCCTCGGCTTCGATGGTGACGGCGACCGCTGCGGCGTCGTCGACGACACCGGCGACGAGATCTTCGCCGACAAGGTCGGCGTCATGCTGGCGCGCGATCTGTCCACGCTGCATCCCGGCGCCACCTTCGTCGTCGACGTCAAGTCGACCGGCCTCTTCGCCACCGACCCGGTGCTGCAGGCGAACGGCGTCGTCGCCGACTACTGGAAGACCGGCCATTCCTACATCAAGCGCCGCGTCAACGCGCTGAACGCGCTCGCCGGCTTCGAGAAGTCCGGCCACTACTTCTTCAACAAGCCGGTCGGCCGCGGCTATGACGACGGCCTCGTCTCGGCGCTGGCGATCCTCGACATGCTCGATCGCAACCCCGGCAAGAAGATGTCGGAGCTGAAGAACGCGCTGCCCAAGACCTGGGGCTCGCCGACCATGTCGCCGCATTGCGACGACGAGACCAAGTATGGCGTCATCGACAAGGTGGTGAAGCGCTTCGAGGAAATGAAGGCGAAGGGCGAGACCGTCGCCGGCCAGCAGATCATCGATCTCATCACGGTCAACGGCGTGCGCGTCGTCAACGAGGACGGCACCTGGGGCCTCGTCCGCGCGTCGTCGAACAAGCCGGAAATGGTCGTCGTGGTCGAGAGCCCGGTCTCCGAGGCGCGCATGCGCGAGATGTTCCACGCGGTCGACGGGGTCTTGCGCGAGAACCCGGAAGTCGGCGCCTACAACCAGACCATCTGAGGCAAGACATCGCCGGCCGGGTTAGTCCCGGCCGGTCCGCTTGGCCGTGGCGCTCGCCGCCGCGCCTGCCTATGATCCCCCGATCAGAATCGGAGGAGACCCTGATGACCGCCACACCCTTCGGCACCATGCCGGACGGAACACCCGTCGTTGCCGTGACCATCGCCGCCGGCGACCTTTCCGCCACGGTGATCACCTTCGGCGCGGTCATCCAGGACATCCGCCTTGCCGGCGCCGACCATCCGCTGGTGATCGGCTATGACGATGTCAGCGGCTATCTCCGCAATCCGCATTATTTCGGCGCCGTCGCCGGCCGCTATGCCAACCGCATCGCCGGCGGCCGCTTCGTGCTCGACGGCGCGACCATCCAGCTGTCGCAGAACGAGGACGAGAACCATCTGCATGGCGGCGCCGACGGCTTTGGCACGCGGGTGTGGTCGCTCATCCGCTCGGATGCATCGAGCGTCACGCTCGGCCTCGTCGACGAGGCGGGCCGCAACGGCTATCCCGGCCGCGTCACCGTCGAGCTGACCTATGCGATCGAAGCCCCGGCGACGCTGCGCACCTCGATCCGCGCCACGACGGATGCGCCGACACTCGTCAATCTCGCCCAGCACAGTTACTTCAATCTCGCCGGTTCCGGCAGCATCCTTGGTCACCACCTGACCATTCCCGCCGAGACCTATCTGCCTGTTGATGCCGGCAATATCCCGACCGGCGAGCAGAAGAGCGTCGCCGGCACGACGTTCGACTTCCGCAACGCCCGGGCGATCGGGGACAGCGAAGACGTCGTCTTCGACCACAATTTCAACGTCGGGACGGCCAGGACCGAGACGCCGCGCCTGCTTGCGCGGTTGACCTCCCCGGAAAGCGGCGTCAGCATGGATATCCTGTCGACCGAGCCGGGCGTGCAGTTCTACGACGGCTACATGATCCATACCGAAGGCGCCGGCATCAATGGCGAGGTCTACGGGCCGAATGCCGGCCTCTGCCTCGAGCCGCAGCTGTTCCCGGATTCGCCGAACCGGCCGGAATTCGCGAGCGCCGTGCTGCGGCCCGGCGAGACCTATCGCCAGGAGACGCTGTTCACCTTCAGCCGCGGCTGAACGCGGCGATCTGAGACGGGTGGCGCGGCAGGCAGCCGCGCCCGTAACCAATCAAGGGCAAGAGGAACGGCATGAGACGGGGCATCATCTTCAATCTGGCGGGTTCGGCGCTGGCACTCCTGGCGATGGCGGGCTGCGCCAGCACATCGGTCATGCCGCTGTCGGCCGACACGATCCAGGTGACGGCACAGGCCGATCCGGATTGCGGTCCGACCGGCGCGCAGCGTGCGGCGCTGAAGCGCGCGGCGGTCGAGACGCTGCGGCAGGGCTTCGACAACTTCGTCGTGCTCGGCGTCCAGCAGGCGAACAACACCCGCGTTGTCGGCTATACGCCGGTGCAGGCGCAGACGACGACCAACGCGGCCGGCACGAATTACGGCAATACCAGCTTCGTCACGGGCCAGTCGACGACGACCTATTCCGGCGGCCAGGCGGTCATGGGCGGCAGCTTCGACCAGATCCTGACCGTGCAGATGTTCCGCAGCGGCGATCCGGGCTTCGATCGCGCGATCTCGGCGCGGGCGACGCTCGGTCCCGACTGGCAGAAGGCGGTCGCCTCCAAGAACGACGATTTCTGCTGATCGCGTCGCGAGAGAAATGGCTGCGGCCGGACCTTTTCAAACAGCCTGAAACAACGCAATTGTAGGGATCGCGGCGCCTTTATCGAGGCGCCGCTCGGCGTTTGGCTGAGAAGGTCCGGTGCTCCCATGAGCAGCAATCGCTCGACCCATATCCGTCTGACATCCCATCCGGGCGCGCAGGCGCCGGTGCGCTTTCCGGTCCACTGGGGCGAGGCCGATCCGCGAAGGCGCGGCCCGATCGTCGGCACCGTGGTCCGTCCCGCCGACCGCAACGCCATCGGCACGCATGGCGGCTCCTATTCGCTCTACCGCGCGCTCGCGGTGTCCTCGGGCGCGCTCAACCCGATCCAGCGGCCGGATCTCCGCAACACCGCCCCGGTCATCGAAATCGGGCCGCATCCGCAATGGTCGGCGCCGGGCAAGATCGTCTCGCTCGATCCGTTCGGCCATCATGCGCAGGACCTCTTCGCCGACCTGATCGCTGAGGGCGTCGATGTGAGGCCCAGCATCGCGATCACCAAGGCCCGCCTCACCATGGCCGAACTGCATGAGGCGATCCGGCTGAAGCGGCTCGCGATCGATGGCGAGATCGTGCGCGAGAATGGCGACGTCTCCGTCGTCAAGGCGGCGATCGACCCGGTCTGGCATCTGCCGGGCATCGCCGCGCGCTTCGGCGTCTCCGAGGACCAGCTGCGGCGGACATTGTTCGAGCAGACCGGCGGCATGTATCCCGAGCTCGTCACGCGGCCGGATCTCTCGGTGTTCCTGCCGCCGATCGGCGGCATCACCATCTATGTCTTCGGCGATCCCGCCGCGCTCTCCGATCCGAAGCGCACGCTCGCCTGCCGCGTCCATGACGAATGCAACGGCTCCGACGTGTTCGGCTCGGATATCTGCACCTGCCGGCCCTATCTGATCCAGGGCATCGAGGAGAGCATCAAGGAAGCGCAGAAGGGCGGCGCCGGCCTCGTCGTCTACAATCGCAAGGAGGGAAGGGCGCTCGGCGAGGTGACGAAGTTCCTCGTCTACAATGCCCGCAAGCGCCAGGAGGGCGGCGACCAGGCCGCAACCTATTTCGAGCGCACCGAATGCGTCGCCGGCGTGCAGGACGCCCGCTTCCAGGAACTGATGCCGGATATCCTGCACTGGCTCGGCATCACCCGCATCGACCGCTTCATCTCGATGTCGGACATGAAGCACGACGCTATCGTGCGCTCGGGCATCGAGATCGTGGAGCGCGTGCCGATCCCCGACGACCTCATCCCGCCGGACGCCCGCGTCGAGATCGACGCCAAGAAGGCGCACGGTTATTTCAGCGCCACCCCCGCTCCGACGGCGGACGATCTGACGAAGACTGTGGGAAGGCCGCTGGAGAAGTATTGAAGGGCGGCATGGCCGGGGTCGATTGACGATGCGCTGACTGTGAACTATAATTCACAGAATGTTCGACGTTCGCCAAACGACCGAGTTTCGGCAGTGGCTGGCGGGCCTGCGCAACCAACGAGCGGCGACGCGGATCGCGCAGCGTATTGTCCGCTTGAGCGCGGGCCTCTTTGGCGGTGCGAAGTTTTTCGACGGAATCGGCGAGTTGCGCGTCGACGAAGGTCCAGGTTACCGGATTTATTTCGTGCGACGCGGCGACGCCATCGTCATCCTGCTTTGCGGCGGTGACAAGTCCACGCAACCGCAGGGCATCAAGCGTGCGCTCGCCATGGCCAAGGAACTCTGACATGCCGCTCTCGACCGTTCCCTTCCACGCGGATGAGTATCTGGATACGGCGGAATCGCAGGCGGAATTGCTGGCCGATGCGTTCGGCACCGGTGATCCCGCCTATATCGCGCAGGCGCTCGGCGTCGTTGCCCGAGCAAGAGGCATGACGCAGGTCGCTCGCGAGGCCGGCGTCACGCGCGAGGCGCTCTACAAGGCGCTGAGGCCGGATGGCGATCCGCGTCTTTCAACGCTGATCGGTGTGGCCAAGGCCCTCGGCGTCCGGCTGACGGTTGCCCCGGCCGCCGAATAGCCGCGTCGACCTGGCTTGACCCGGCCGTGCTTCCTTGGCTAACGCGGTGATCTAGGGACGCGGCAGCCGCGAACCACCGATGCGGAGCCGACCCATGGCCACAGCCTCCTCCCTCCTCACCGCCGCTTCCGTGCGCGAGCGGGCGCATCGGCTCTATGAGCTCGGCATCGAAGGGGAGCTGACGCATTTCGATGTGCGGCTCGAGCGGCTGCCGGCGACCGCGGATTTCGTGCTCGAGACGATGCGGGCGAACTATCCCGATCTCGACGTGCCCTATCACGCCCGCTGGCGGCATTTCGAGGCCGGCGGGATCGCGCGCTGGGCGGGGCTCGCCGAGGCGGCGGGGCTGACCGAGGATCCTGTGCGTTTCGGCCGCGCCGCCTATGACCTCGCCATCGTCAGCGTGCTGCTCGATGCTGGCGCCGGCGCGGACTGGCGCTACACCGAGGCGCTGACCGGCGAGACCTTCGCGCGCTCGGAAGGGCTCGGCGTCGCGTCCTTTGCCATGTTCGTCTCCGGCCTCTTTTCGAGCAATCCGGCCGATCCGCTGCGTGCGGACGCCGCCGCGCTGGCCGCGCTGACGGTGGAGGAACTCGGCGAGGGCTTCCAGGCCGGGCCGGACAATCCGATCGTCGGGCTCGAAGGGCGTGTTCAACTCCTGAACGCGCTCGGGCGCGCGGTCGCCGATCGGCCCGACATCTTCGGCGAGGACGAGGCGCGGCCGGGCGGCCTGTTCGACCGCGTGCTGGAGGATGCGGTCGACGGCAAGGTCGCGGCGCCGGACATTCTGGCCCTCGTGCTGGACGGGCTCGGCGCGATCTGGCCGAGCCGCATCACGCTCGACGGCATCGCGCTCGGCGACACCTGGCACCACGCCAAGCTCGTCACCGACGACGCGACCACCACGCTGGTGCCGTTCCACAAGCTGTCGCAGTGGCTGACCTATTCGCTGCTCGAGCCGCTGATGTGGACCGGCGTCGAGGTCACCGATGTCGACGGGCTGACCGGCCTGCCCGAATACCGGAATGGCGGCCTCTTCATCGACATGGGCGTGCTGGTGCCCCGCGATCCGGCCGCCGCGACGCGGCTCTGGCGGGCGGGCGACGAGTTCATCGTCGAATGGCGGGCTTTGACCGTGGCGCTGCTCGACCACACCGCCGACATGATCCGCGAGCGCCTCGGCGTCGACAAGGTCGCGCTGCCGCTCGCCAAGGTGCTGGAAGGCGGGACCTGGTCGGCCGGTCGCAAGATCGCCACCGAAAAGCGCCCGGGCGGCCCGCCGCCGCTCCGCATCGAGAGCGACGGGACGGTGTTCTGAGGCAGTTTCCAATAGCTTTGGTCGTCAGCCCGGCGAAGGCCGGGATCCAAGAACGCCGGCCATCGCCGTCAGCCCCGCGATCATGGGCCCCGGCCGTCGCCGGGGCGACGCCTGAGCGGGAGCGGTCAAGCTCGTGCGCGCGCCGCGAGGCGACGGCGCACAGAGCAACCCGGACCGCCTCAGCCCTTCCTCCCGCCGAGGAGATAGTGCCAGGCGAGCAGGATCGGGCCGAAGGTCAGCGCGACGTCGGCGATGTTGAAGACGAAGAAGCCGCGATTGCCGAGATGGAGATAGAGGAAGTCGACCACATGGCCGAAGCGGACGCGGTCGATGAGGTTGCCGAGCGCGCCGCCGGTGATGAGCGCGAAGCCGATCGCGACCAGCCGGCCGCCATCCCTGGCCGTCGCCCAGAGATAGAGCACCGCGAGCGTGATCACGGCCGTGCCGCCGACCAGCAGCAGGCTGTCGAAGCCATGCGCGAAGGAGAAGGCGATGCCGGTGTTGTGGACGCGGAACAAGGCCAGGATCGGCAGGACGTCGATGAACTGCTGATAGGCGAGCTTGGCCTCGGCGAGCGCCTTCGACGCCTGGTCGAGCACCAGCACGGCAGCGACGATGCCGAGCCCGAGCCAGGAGAACGGGCCGGGCGGCCTTTCGGCTTCAGCGGGAGATGCGCTCATGCGAGCGTCAGATGGGCGCGGCGGATCTCGAACAGCATGACGCCGGTCGCGATCGCGAGATTGAGCGAGTCGGCGCGGCCGACCTGCGGGATCTTGACGAGCGTGTCGCAGGCCGCAGCGAAGCGGTCGTCGATGCCGGATTGCTCGTTGCCCATCAGGAGCAGCACCGGCTTCTCATAGTCGACCTTGCGATAGTCGTGCGTGCCGGAGAGATGGGTGCCGACGACGATGCCCGGCCAGCGCTTCCGCCAGGCGAAGAACTCCTCGACCTGGAGCCGCGCGAGCTTCATGTGGAAGATCGAGCCCATGGTGGCGCGTACCGCTTCGACGCCGAACGGGTCGACCGTGTCGCCGACGAGCACGATGCCCTCCGCGCCGACCGCGTCGGCGGTGCGGATGATCGTGCCGAGATTGCCGGGATCCTTGATGCCTTCGAGTGCGACCCAGACGCCGGTCGGGCCGGGCGTGATCGTGGCGGCGTCGGTCAGCCGCTGCTCGAACACGCCGACGACCATCTGCGGGTTCTCGCGCCGCGTGATCTTGGCGAGCACGGCTTCGGAGACTTCGAGCACGTCGCCGCCGCGTGCATGCGCCCGCTGCGCGACGCGCTTCACCACCGGATGGTTCGCGACCTTGGCGCCATAGACGAGGATGCGGATCGGCCAATCCTCCTCGACGGCGTCGGCGACCAGCTTCATGCCCTCGGTGACGAAGAGACCGCTTTCCTTGCGGTATTTCGGCAGCGCCAGCGCTCGGATTTCCTTGATGGTCGGGTTGGTGAGGCTGGTCACCACGCGGATCTGGCCGGGAATCGGGATCGAGGCGTCGTCGGACATCAGGCCTCCCTCGACCAGCGCGAGAACAGCGACGTGGAGAGGGCGCGGCCGCCCCCTTCCTCGCGCAAAAGCAGTTCGCCCGATTCGAGCGCGCCCGGCAATCCGGCCAGCGCCTCGGCGGCGAGCTCGTGGGTCGCCATGAACGAGGCGCGGATCGAATAGGCCGAGAGGCAGAGGAACAGCGCGTCGTCGGCGAGCAGCTGGCGGCAGAGCCGCATCATCTCCGGCAGCTTCTCGAAGATGTCCCAGACCTCGCCATTCGGGCCGCGGCCGAATTTCGGCGGATCGAGGATGATGCCGTGATAGCGCGAGCCGCGCCTGACCTCGCGCTGCACGAATTTCATCGCGTCGTCGACGATCCAGCGCACCGGCAGGTCGGCGATGCCCGACATCGCCTGGTTCTCGCGCGCCCAGCCGATCGCCTTCTTGGAGGCGTCGACATGCGTTACCTCGGCGCCGGCGAGCGCGGCGACGAAGGAGGCGATGCCGGTATAGCCGAAGAGGTTCAGGACCTTCGGCCGCGTCGGCGCCTTCTTGCAGAGGCGGGCGAACCAGGCCCAGTGCATTTCCTGCTCGGGGAAGAAGCCGACATGGCGGAAGGCGGTGAAGCGGCCGAGAAAGCGGATCTCGCTGTCGCCGACCTCGCGCGGCAGCCGCCATGCCATCGGCCAGGTCTCGCCGAGCGGCTTCGGATAGCGCCAGCGGCCGTCGGAATCCTCGTCCTTCGCGCCGGTGAAGACGGCGTCGGCCCGCTCCCAGTCGGCCTCGGGCAGGCGCGGCGTCCACAGCGCCTGCGCCTCGGGACGGACGATGCGATAGCGGCCATAGCGCTCGAGCTTGCGGCCGTGGCCGCTGTCGATCAGCGCATAGTCCGGCCAGCCCTCGGTCTCGAGCATCAGCGGCCAGCGCGCGGCGGGCGCGGCGGCGCGGCGCGGATCGGGCGTCTCGGCGGGCGAAGGGTTCTGCATGGCCGGTTCATAATGCGCGTGGGTGAGAAAGCCAACCATCATCGCCAGCCCCGATCCCCGCGCTGCCCCTTGTTCTTCGCCAGCGATGCGCTCTCCGGCGGCTTTCCGTGCGGGTTGTCGTTGCCCTTGGCGCCGCGCCACCGTAAACCTCTGGCCGGAGTGGTGCGCGGCCAGCCTGAAAGGCTCCGCGGCGCCGCATGCGAGCAGCAGGGCGGACCGGGCTTCCTGGCCGGTCCCGCACAGGGAAGGGTTCTCCCATGGACATGACCGGCGACTACCAGATCCCCGCGCGCCGCGAGGCCGTCTGGGCCGCGCTGAACGATCCCGCGGTTCTCAAGGCGGTGATCCCCGGCTGCACGGCGCTGACGCGCCACGCAGATGGCACGCTGGCTGCAACCATTGCCGACGGGAGCGCCGAGGCGCTGACAGTGTTCGACGGCACCCTTGCCTTCGCCGATGCCGTCCACCCGGAGCGGATGACGATCATCGCAGACGGCCGCAACGGCTCGGATGGCATCGTCAAGGCGCGGGCCGTGCTGTCGCTCGCCGAGACCGGCGAGGGCACGCGGCTCACCTATGCCGTCACGCCCGAGCCCGGCACCGTGCCGGCTGCAGGCGCGGAGGGCGCGCAGCCCGGCTTCAAGGCGCTGGCGGACGGGTTCCTCGCGGCGTTCGCCGCGCGCCTCGGCAATGAGCCGACCGTCGCGGCGCCGCCGCTGGCGACGCCCGGTCCCGACGAGGCGGCTGAAGAGGAACTCGTCGACCTGATCGAGCACCAGGTCGATGATCAGGCCACAGACGTCGCCAGCGTCGCCGAGGAGGTCGAGCAGGAGCTCGAAGTCGCAGCCGGCCGCGGCGTGCTCGGCGGACCCTATGTCTGGGGCCTGATCGCGCTGCTGGCGGTCATCGTCGCGCTCGCCATCCTGCGCTGACGGCGACGCCGCGCATCGACTGCCGGTGGCCGAACGGGCCCGATGTCCCTATGTTGACCGGGAAATGGCCGCAACGGTGCGGCATGGCGCCGTGTTGATCCGCTCATGATCGTCTGTTCCTGCAATATCCTCACCAAGGCGCAAATACTGGCGACGGCAGAAATGCTCCAGCGCGAGCAGCCGGGCCGCCCGCTGACGCCGGCCCGTATCTATCGTGCATTGCAGGTCCGGGCCCAGTGCACCGTCTGCTTTGCCCTCGTGCGGCGCATCGTCATGGAGTCGGGTCTCGACGTCACATGTCCGGAGCCGCTCGGCTCCGGCGCGGAGGCCGAGCGCGATCCCTCGTTCTTCGATTGAGCCAGATCGGCGTTTGACGTCGCCGATTCTCCGGCCTAACTATTTCTGGAACTGTTCCAGAAGGAGTCCGCCATGAAGGGCGACGCGCGCGTCATCGAACATCTCAACCGAGCGCTCCGGCTCGAACTGACAGCGGTCAACCAGTACTGGCTGCATTTCCGGCTGCTCGAGGACAAGGGCTTCGTCAAGCTCGCCAAGAAGGAGCGCGCCGAATCGATCGAGGAGATGCACCACGCCGACCGGCTCGTGGCGCGCATCATCTTCCTCGACGGCTTCCCGAACATGCAGGTTCTCGATCCGATCGAGATCGGGCAGACGATCGAGGAGATTCTCGAGGCGGACCTTCGCGGCGAATACACCGCGCGCAACTACTACAAGCTGGCCCGCGACGACTGCCATGAGGCCGGCGACTATGTCTCGATGAAGCTGTTCGAGGAGCTTATGGCGGATGAGGAGGGGCATATCGACTTCCTCGAAACCCAGCTCGACCTGCTGCGCGAGATCGGCAAGGAGCGCTATGCTCAGCTGAACGCTGCCGCCGCCGACGAGGCGGAATAGACCGCTCCACCGTCTTCGCCCGATCCGAACGGCCGCCTGACAGCGGCCGTTTTCATGCCCGCCGATCCATCCCCCGCCGCTCGGTCCGGATGTCCGCCTCGCTTGACGCCGCGGCGGAGCGCCGCCTAGTTTCTGCCCTCCGTTTCCACCGATCCGACCAAGGATTCCGGCTCATGGCCAAGAAGCTCATTCTCGATGTCGACACCGGAACCGACGATGCCGTCGCGATCATGCTGGCGGCGCTGCATCCCGATATCGAGCTGGTTGGCGTCACCACCGTGAACGGCAATGTCGAGGTGCAGTACTGCACCGACAACACGCTGCGCGCCCTCGACCATATCGGCCGGTCCGACATCAAGGTCTACCAGGGCGCCGACCGGCCGCTGGTCCGCACCGGCCATCCGATCGTCAAGCGCTACGAGGACGGCGGCGAGAAGTACCATGCCGAGACGCTGCCGATCCCGGCCGCGACCTCGAGGAAGGCCGACAAGACCGCCGTCGAATTCCTGATCGAGACCTATCGCGCCGCGACCGATCCGATCGTGCTGATGCCGGTCGGGCCGCTCACCAACATCGCAGCGGCGCTCGCCGCCGATCCCGGCTTCGTCAAGCGCGTGCCGGAACTCATCATCATGGGCGGCGGCTATGCCTTCGGCAATGTGACGGCTACGGCGGAGTTCAACATCTGGGGCGATGCCGAGGCGGCGGCGCGGGTGATGAATTCCGGCTTCGAGAAGATCACGTTGGTGCCGCTCGATGCCACGCATCAGGCGCTGATGACCTACGCCGACTGCGACCGCCTGGCGGCGCTCGGCACGCAGGCGGCCCTCGCCACGGCGGAGATCGTCCGCTTCCGCATCGACGTGCACGACAAGTATCAGCGCATGGGCGAGGGTGGCGCCGCGCCGGTGCATGACGCTGTCTGCGTCGCCTATCTCGTCGATCGCGGCATCCTCGCGACCCGCCCCTATTATGTCGAGGTGGAGACGGCGAGCCCGCTGACGGTCGGCACGACCATCGTCGACACGCAGCAGCGCACCGGCTTCCCGGCCAATGTCGAGCTGGCGCTGACCGCCGATCCGCGCCGCTTCGTCGACATGCTGGTGGAAACCTTCGCGCGCCCGCACGCCCGCCAGGTCTGATCCGGCGATCGAAGCAAGCAGTCAGCAGGTCGGGCCGGTCAGGGCCCGGCCGAGCCGCGGCTGCGCGATCACCTTGTCGGTCATGTTGAACGTGCCGGTCAGCACATAGCCGAGCTTGGGCGTGAAGGCATAGCTGACATCGGCCATGACGAGGAAGCCGTTGGCGACGGCAAGGCTCGCGGGAATGGTCACGCTCGATCCCTTGGCCGGGCAGGTCGCGCCGTTATAGGACTGCGACCAGGCGACCGTCGCCTTGCCATTGGCGTCGATGGCGACGCCGACGACCGTCGCCTTCAGCAGCGACGTGTCATAGGGCGACAGGATGGCCGAGGCCGCCTTGAAATAGTCGGCGAGATCCGTCGCGGTCACGGTCGCGCTCGCCTGCGCGCCGAGATCGGCGAAGGTGCTGGTCGCATGGCTGACCTTGCGGCGGATGCTGATGGCATCGTTGACCTCGACGCCGCCGACATAGAGCACCAGCATTGCCGGCAGGATGAGCGCGAATTCCAGCGCCGCGAGCCCCGAGCGGGCATTGAGGAAGGCGCCGAGCCGGCGCCCCGTTGCGCGGACGGGCCTGGTGATCGAAGAGGACATGCGCATCGGTCGCCGCCTCACCAGTTGAAGGGTTCGTTGCGGAAGGCGGCGACGGCGGCGAGGCGCTTGGTCTTGCCGTCCGAGCCGCTGCCGAAGGTCGCGAGGCGGTTGAGCAGGATCGGATAGTCGTAATAGACACGGACGACGACGACGTCGCGGCCGTGGCCGGCGCTGTAGCCGAAGGCGCCGTCGTCGAGCGAGCCGTCGTCCTTGACCGGCGTCGCCGTGTTCATCGCCGTGAAGTTCGAGGCGGTGCGGACGTCGATCTTCAGCTTGCTGCAGTCGAAGAAGGTCGACACCTCGGAGCAGACCTCGGTGCGGAAGGCAGCCTGGTCGAAACCCTGCTGCTGCGCCTGGCCGGTGCGGATGAGCCGCGCCGCATTGTTGGTCGCCTGGTCGAGCGCGCTGTCGGCCAGCATCAGGATGCCGGTCTCGAGCATCGCCGCCACGAGCCCGAAGAAGGGCAGGGCGATCAATCCGAATTCGACGGCGGCCGAGCCGCGCCTGTTGCGCCAGAAACGGCGGCGCAGGCGGATCGGCGGCGCTTCGGCGCTGTGAGCGGCCATGACGGCGGTTCCCCGGCGGGCCCGCGGCATGCGCGCCCTTTGCCTCGCTCCGTTTCCTAGCAGCGAGGCATTGAGGAATGTTTGTCCGCTTTGTCGAAAATCCTGCCGGTTCCGGAAAGGCTTCGTTAACCCTTCATCCGGCCGGCACCGTCAATTGGCGTTCGGCTGTGACGTCGCGCCCTGCAGGACGGCGTTGCGGCCGGTCAGCTGCTTCTGCACATCGGCGAAGGCGGCGGTAGTGTCGCCGAGCTTCATGACCGGCTGGCAATCGGGGGCGCAGGAGAAGCTGCGCCGATCCGAGCCGGCATAGATGGTGATCATCTGGTCGTCGGCGGCGGTGACGGTCAGCAGCTCATCGGCGATCGGCTCGCCGGCCTCGTCGAGCACGATGAGATTGGTCGTGCCGAAGCTGCGGCCGGTGATGATGAGCGTCTGCCTGTCCTGGATGGTCGCATCGGCGATGGCGGGGTTGCCGACGACGACGGTCGCGGCGGGACGCGAGACGCGCATCACCTTGGCGCGGTCCATCTTGATGTCGATGGCGTCGGTCGTCGCGGCATTGATTCTGGTCGTGTCGCTCGCATGGGCGATGCCGCCGGCGGCCGTGAGCGCGAGCGGCACGAGGAGGGCGAGCGCGGCGAAACGGCCATGCGGCGCGGTGCGGCGCGATCCTGCGTCATGGCTCCGGCTTCCATGGCTCCGGTTCATCAGCATGGCTGTGGCAGTCCCCGTGTGGCGGCGCGCCGGGCCGAGCGCCCAGTCCTCGCAGGAGAGCCTGCCGCAAGATGGTGAATGAAGGCTTAAGCCATGCAACGGGACGGCGCGCCGCTTAACGGCCGCCTCGCGCGCGCCCGCGTGAAGAGAGAGGGGCCATTCGGGCCGGGCAGCCGGCGGGCCACGACGCCGCCCGCACGACCTCCGCCGGCAGCGGGCGCGCGGCGGCGAAGGTGTTAACGGATCTTCAGACGAGGACGTCCGCGGCGCGGCAGCGCGAAATGGCGCGCCCTGATGGGTTTTGCCCGCCTGCCGGCTCAGGACCTGAAATCACGAGCTTTCCGGATGGTAAACAGACGAGAAATCTCTGAAGTTAAAGAAAGGTAAATAAAAGAACAGCGATTTGAAAAGCCAAGAAATTACAATTGTATCGAGATCGGCCCGGATTTTCTGGTTAATTTTT
This sequence comes from Kaistia sp., assembly GCA_965279105.1. Lineage (GTDB taxonomy): Bacteria > Pseudomonadota > Alphaproteobacteria > Rhizobiales > Kaistiaceae > Kaistia. The sequence continues at coordinate 4,706,938 of OZ257135.1, read as the reverse complement.
TGTGAAACGATACCAGATTTACTCCAATTTGATTTAACTAAGGATCAGCAGGTGGCTGTTAAGTTGATCCTCGTTGGGGGCCACGAACGAATACGAAGTGAGCCTCGGGAAATTCAAGTTCAGTCCACTGAAACCCAAGTATCAGGAGAAGTTCCATGACGTCTCTCTTCGTCCGTTTCGTGAAGAACGAGTCCGGTGCCACCGCGATCGAGTACGGCCTGATCGCCGCCCTGATGAGCGTCGGCATCATCGCCGGCATCACGCTGCTCTCGGGCAACCTGCAGACCGCCTTCACCAATCTCGGCAACACCGTCCAGACGGCGTCGACGCCGAAGAGCTAAGGTCCCGTCCATCGGGCACCTTCGGGACGTGCGTGCAACGTCATTGACGTCCCAGGTCACTCCAGAAAAAACCCTCTGATTTCCAAAGGAACAACAGTCATGAAGTCTCTCTTCGTCCGCTTCGTCAAGAATGAGTCCGGCGCGACTGCGATCGAATACGGCCTGATCGCCGCCCTGATGAGCGTCGGCATCATCGCCGGCATCACGCTGCTCTCGGGCAACCTGCAGACCGCATTCACCAATCTCGGCAACACCGTCCTGACGGCGTCGACGCCGAAGAGCTAAGGGTTCGTCCATTGGTCGCCTTCGGGACGATAGCGCGACACCGTTGTCGTCCCGAGCCGCCCCAGCAGACATCCCCTTGTTTTCGAAGGAACAACAGTCATGAAGTCTCTCTTCATTCGCTTCGTCAAGAATGAGTCCGGCGCGACTGCGATCGAATACGGCCTGATCGCCGCTCTGATGAGCGTCGGCATCATCGCCGGCATCACGCTGCTCTCGGGCAACCTGCAGACCGCCTTCACCAATCTCGGAAATACCATCCAGACTGCGTCGACGCCGAAGTCGTAGTTGACGCGAGAGCGTCGATCAGCCGAGGAGGCGCATATGAAGGGTCGCTTCCACTCCGTCCTGAAGGACCGGTCGGGCGCTACCGCGCTTGAGTACGGGCTGATCGCCGCGTTGATGAGCGGCGCTCTCATCGCCGGCTTTCCAATTCTGCGGGATGCCGTTCTGTCGCTCTACCTCATCGTCAGCGCAACCGTGCCCGGCACGGGCAACTGACCGACAAGGCTGCTGCCCCAATGGGGCGGGGCACCTCCAACCCGGGCATTGCGTCCCCTGCGGGCGGCGCAATGCCTGGATGGCTTCCAGCGGGGACACTCCAGATGACGGCCTATCTCGACGTGGCGCTCTATCTTGCCTTCCCGGTCGCCATGGCGCTCGGCGCCTTCTGCGATCTCACCACCATGACGATCCCCAATCGTCTCTCGGCGGCGCTGGCGCTGCTGTTCCCCTTCGCAGCCGTCGCGCTCGGCATGCCGATCGCCGTGTTCGGCATGCATCTCGTGGCGGGCTTCGTCGTCCTCGCCGTCGGCATTCTCTTCTTCTCGCGCGGCTGGATCGGCGGCGGCGACGCCAAGCTCGCCGCGGCGGTCGCGCTCTGGTTCGGCTTTGACCAGATGCTGCCCTTCATCGCCTATGTCGGCCTTCTCGGCGGCTTCCTCACCTTGGCCATCCTTCTCTATCGCTCCTGGATGCTTCCCGCCTTCGCACTCCGCCATGAATGGATGACGCGGCTGCACGACAAGTCGGTCGGCGTGCCCTACGGCATCGCGATCGCGGCTGGCGCCATGATGATCTATGCCGAGACCCCCTTCGTGAGCCTCGCCTCGGGCCTCCTCTGAAGGTCTCGTTAAGGTTGCATTAAGCAGAAATTCTCATGACTTATTAACCATAGATACACGATTGATCGGCGACATTATCCCATCGAATGATCCGATCCCGCGAAAGGTATAGTGGCGATGAAGACGGCGCGCGTCGCAGTAATCGGGGTTGCCCTCGTGGCAGGCCTGGCGGCCGCCTTCCTGGCGCGGCAGCTTCTTGATCGGCCGGCTCCGGCGCCGGTCGTCGCCAGCCCGGTCGTCGACCAGACGGAAGTCCTCGTCGCCAGCCGCGACCTGCCGATGGGCTCGGCGCTCGATGCCGCCGCCTTCAAATGGCAGAGCTGGCCGAAGAGCGGCGTTGCGCCGAGCTATGTCACCCGCGCGGCGAAGCCGTCCGCCGACAGCGAGCTCACCGGCTCGATCGCCCGCACCAGCTTCGTCGCGGGCGAGCCGATCAACGAGGCGAAGCTCATCCGCTCGGACCGCGGCTTCATGTCGGCGATCCTTCCGGCCGGCCAGCGTGCCGTGGCGACCGCCATCTCGGCCGATACCTCGGCCGGCGGCTTCATCCTGCCGAATGATCGTGTCGACGTCATCATGACGCGCAAGCTGGACACGAATGGTGGTCCCGAGCGTTATGTCACCGAGACCGTGCTCTCCAATGTCCGCGTCCTCGCGATCGACCAGACCATCGGCGAGAAGGATGGCGAGAAGGTCGTCGTCGGCCAGACCGCGACGCTCGAGCTGTCCAGCGATCAGGCGCAGATCCTCACCGTCGCCCAGCAGATGAGCCAGAAGCTGACGCTGGCGCTCCGGAGCCTCGCCGATGCCTCGGCGAGCGCCGATCCCGACGCCGTGCATCTCATCCAGAACAATGTCCGCAACGGCGTTCGCATCGTCCGCAACGGCGTCACCCAGCAGGTGGAAACGCGATGATCTCTGAGCCGGCCGTGATCTCCAGGGGGGAGAAGACCATGACCAGAGTGCGCCGGACATCAGCGCTTCACCGTTTCGCCGTCGCCGCGAGCCTCGCCGCGACGCTCTTCGCCGGCATGCCGGCTCCGGCCTTCGCGGCGGGCGAATCCACCGTGTCGCTGCCGATGGGCGCCTCGCAGACGTTGTCGCTCGGCTATCATAAGTCGAAGATCATCGACCTGCCCAAGGCGGCGCGCGACGTCATCGTCTCCGATCCGCGCATCGCGACCGCGGTTCTCCGCGATTCCCGCCGTATCTTCCTGACCGGCGTCACCGTCGGCCAGGCCGATCTCTTCGTGCTCGACCAGGCCGGCCAGCAGATCCTGCATCTAGCGCTGCTCGTCGAGCGCGACACGGCGGCGCTGCAGTCGACGCTGAACCGGCTGATTCCGGACTCGAACATCCATGTCGAGCTCATGAACGACAACATCGTGCTGACCGGCACGGTGAAGAATGCCGGCGACGCCAATAAGGCGCAGCAGCTGGCGGCGATGTTCGGCAACGGCTCGCAGAATACCGGCATCACGCTCAGCGACTCGTCGGGCGGCCCGTCCAGCGACGGCGGCACCGGCTCGGGCGTCGCCAGCGACACCGGCGGCAAGGTCAACCAGAGCAAGGTGCTCAACCTTCTGTCGATCGAGGGCGAGGACCAGGTCCAGCTCAAGGTGACGGTGGCCGAGATCGACCGCAACGTCGCCAAGCAGCTCGGCGTCAACATCACCGCGGTCGGCGGCCAGATCGCCGCGCTCGCGACGCACAACCCCTTCGCCATCGCCGGACCGCTGTTCCAGCCCGTCAACCGCGCCATCGTCGCCTCGGCCGGCAACGGCTCCGGCATCACCGCCGAACTGCAGGCGATGGAGCAGAACGGCACCGTCCGCATCCTGGCCGAGCCGACGCTGACCGCGATCTCCGGCGAGCCGGCGACCTTCCTCGCCGGTGGCGAGTTCCCGGTTCCGACCGGCTATGACGCCACCAACAACCAGCTCACCGTCGCCTACAAGTCCTACGGCATCTCGCTCGGCTTCACGCCGATCGTCCTTTCCGAAGGTCGGATCAGCCTCCGCGTCAAGACCGAGGCCTCCGACATCTCGAACGAGGGCGCGGTGTCGATGGGCCAGTACAAGATCCCGAGCCTCAAGGTCCGCCGCGCCGAGAGCACGATCGAGCTGCCGTCCGGCGGTTCGCTGGTGCTGGGCGGCCTGCTGCAGGACAATATCCAGCAGGCGCTGACCGGCTTCCCGGTGCTGATGGACGTGCCGATCCTCGGCGCGCTGTTCAAGAGCCGCGACTTCGAGCGCAAGCAGACCGAACTCGTCATCATCGTCACGCCCTATATGGCGAAGCCGACCGCGCGCAGCGCGCTGGCCCGGCCGGATGACGGCTTCGAGACGCCGAGCGACGCGTCGGTGACCTTCCTCGGCCGGCTCAACCGGATCTACGGCACGGTCGGCAATCCGGTGCCGCGCGGAAGCTATGCCGGCTACTACGGCTTCATCTACGATTGATCGGGCGGGGACATCATGAATTCGCTGAACAGGCAGACGCCAGGCATCCCAATGCCGGCCGCCGCCCCGCGCGTGACGCGGATCCTCGCGCCGCTCGCGGCGCTGGCGATGGCCGCCGCGCTCTCGGGCTGCGTCGGCACCACCTATGACGTCACCGGCGCGACGCTCGGGCCGGACGACTACCGTGTCACCCATCCGATCCTGATCGACCAGCGGCTGGCGACCCTCGACCTGCCGGTCGGCACCGACGTGCCGAAGCTGGCGCCGCGCATGGTCGGCAACATCACCGGCTTCGCCCAGAAATATCGTGCCTCCGGCGCGACCTCGATGGCGATCGTCGTGCCGAGCCACAGCCCGAACGCCCGTGTCGCCGAGGGCATTGCCCGGCAGGCGGCGCATGCGCTCGTCGCCGCCGGCGTGCCGCGCCGCCAGATCGACGTGCGGACCTATCCGGCGGGTGCGGAGGAAGTCGGCGCGCCGGTTCGCCTCGCCTTCTCGCGCATCGACGCCCATGTCTCGGGCTGTGGCCAGTGGCCGGCGGAAGACCAGAAGTTCTGGATGAAGACCGAGAACCGCAGCTACTACAATTTCGGCTGCGCGACCCAGCAGAACCTCGCCGCCACCACCGCCAATCCGCTCGACCTGCTCTATCCGCGCGGCATGACGCCGGCCGACGCGACGCGGCGCATGGTGGTGCTCGACAACTACCAGAAGGGCAAGAACACCGGCGGCGAGTACAAGGGCCTCGAGAACATCGACATGGTCTCGGGCATCGGAGGCAACTGATGATCAGCCTTGCGCATGACAGCAGCCTTCCCGATCCGATCCCCGCGGCGGAGCCGGCCTCGCTCGTCGATGTCCGGCCGATCCCGCGCATCTCGATCCAGGCCTTCTGCGAGACGGCCGATCTCGCCGCCGTGATGGAGCTTGCCGCCGCCGACAGGCGGATGTCGCGCGCCCATGTCAAGGTGCAGATGGGCGGGCTCGCCGCCGCCGGCGAGTTCTATCGCCAGGCGCCGACGCCGAACCTCATCATCGTCGAATCGCGCCAGACAGGCGAGAAGCTCATCGCCGAGCTCGACCATCTCGCCGAGGTCTGCGACTCCGGCACCAAGGTGGTCGTCATCGGCCATGTCAACGATGTCGAGCTCTATCGCCGGCTGGTCCGGCGCGGCGTCAGCGAATATCTCGTCGTGCCGGTCGACATGGCCCGCGCGATCAAGACGGTCGCCGATCTCTATCTCGACAGCGCCAAGGCGCCGCTCGGCCGCTCGATCGCCTTCATCGGCGCCAAGGGCGGCGCCGGCTCGTCGATGATCGCGCACAATGTTGGCTGGGCGATCGCCAAGGCGTTCCAGAGCAATGTCGTCATCGCCGATCTCGACATCGCCTTCGGCACGGCCGGGCTCGATTTCAACCAGGATCCGGCCCAGGGCATCGCCGATGCGCTGAACGCGCCGGAGCGTGTCGACGACACCTTCCTCGAGCGGCTGCTCGCCCGCTGCTCCGACAATGTCAGCCTTCTCGCAGCGCCTGCCAGTCTCGATCGCACCTGCGACTATGGCGAGACCGTCTTCGAGAGCATCGTCGAGGTGGCGCAGGCCGGCGTGCCGGCGCTGGTGCTCGACGTGCCGCATCTTTGGACCGCCTGGGCGCGCCGCACGCTGATCGCGGCCGACGAGATCGTGCTGACCGCCGAGCCCGACCTCGCCAATCTCCGCAACGCCAAGAACCTCATGGATCTGCTCCGGACGCTGCGCCGCAGCGATGCGCCGCCGCGGCTCATCATCAACAAGCAGGGCGTGCCGAAGCGGCCGGAGATCAAGGTGACGGATTTCGCCGCCGCGCTCGCGATCGAGCCGACCGCGGTGATCGCGTTCGACCCGCAGCTCTTCGGCACCGCCGCCAACAACGGCCAGATGATCGCCGAGACCGACCCGAAGCACCCGGCCGCCGCCTCGTTCGAGCTGATCGCGCAGCTGGTGACCGGCCGCGCCGAGGCGCGGCAGAAGAAATCCGGCGCCCTCGCGCCGCTGCTCGCGAAGCTCCGCGGCAAGAAGGCGGGAGTCGCGTGATGTTCGGCAAGCGTGGAGCCACCACCGACGCGCCGGCCACAAAGCCGCTCGGCCTCGTCGCCGCCGCCACGCTGGCCGCGCCTGCGCCGGCGCCCGCCGCCGCCCCGATCGCCGACGACGGCGCCAATGGCGTCCGCCGCTCGGATGATTTCTACGCCACCAAGGCGACGATCTTCGCGGCGCTGATCGAATCGATCGATCTCGGCCAATTGGCCAAGCTCGATCCCGACTCCGCGCGCGAGGAAATCCGCGACATCGTCAGCGACATCGTCTCGCTGAAGTCGATGGTCATGTCGATCTCCGAGCAGGAGGACCTGCTCGAGGACATCTGCAACGACGTGCTCGGCTATGGTCCGCTCGAGCCGCTGCTCGCCCGCGACGACATCGCCGACATCATGGTCAACGGCGCCGGCAAGACCTATATCGAGGTGCAGGGCCGGGTGCAGCTGACGCCGATCCGCTTCCGCGACAATGTCCAGCTGATGAACATCTGCCAGCGGATCGTCAGCCAGGTCGGCCGCCGCGTCGATGAATCGAGCCCGATCTGCGACGCGCGCCTCCCCGATGGCAGCCGCGTCAACGTGATCGCGCCGCCGCTCGCCATCGATGGGCCGACGCTCACCATCCGCAAGTTCAAGAAGGACAAGCTGACGCTGCCGCAGCTCGTCCGTTTCGGCACGATCACGCAGGAAGGCGCGACGATCCTCGAGGTCATCGGCCGCTCGCGCTGCAACGTCCTGATCTCCGGCGGTACCGGCTCGGGCAAGACGACGCTGCTCAACTGCCTCACCGCCTCGATCGAGCAGACCGAGCGCGTCATTACCTGCGAGGACGCGGCGGAACTGCAGCTGCAGCAGCCCCATGTCGTGCGGCTCGAGACGCGGCCGCCCAATCTCGAGGGCGAGGGCGAGATCACCATGCGCGATCTCGTCAGGAACTGCCTGCGCATGCGTCCCGAGCGGATCATCGTCGGCGAGGTGCGCGGACCTGAGGCCTTCGACCTGTTGCAGGCGATGAACACCGGCCATGACGGCTCGATGGGAACGCTGCATGCCAACTCGCCGCGCGAGGCGCTGTCGCGTATCGAATCCATGATCACCATGGGCGGCTTCAACCTGCCCTCGAAGACGCTGAAGGAGATGATCGTCAATTCGATCGACGTCATCATCCAGGTCATGCGCCTTCGCGATGGCTCGCGCCGCATCACCCACATCACCGAGGTGCTCGGCCTCGAAGGTGACGTCGTCACCACGCAGGACGTCTTCCTCTACGACATCCTCGGCGAGGACCAGAACGGCCGCATCATCGGCCGCCACCGCTCGACCGGCATCGGCCGGCCGAAATTCTGGGAGCGCGCCCGCTATTTCAACGAGGAGAACCGCCTCGCCGCCGCGCTCGATGCGGCCGACGCCGGCGAGGCAGCCGTCGGAGCGGCCTGACCATCATGCTGGGATCGACCGGGCTGATCATTGCCATCACGCTGCTCACCATGCTGAGCGTCGGCAGCATCGCCTATGTGCTGCTCGCGGGGCGGATCCGCGACGAAGGCCAGATCGAGACCCGTCTCGCCGGATTGCAGGCAAAGTCCGTCGCGGTCGCGGCCTCGGCGCGCACCAGCGACGCCAGCAAGCGCCGCAAGACCATCCAGGACACGCTCGAGGAGATGGAGCGCAACCAGAAGGCGCGCGCGAAGCAGAATGCCGCGCCGCCGCTGATGCTGCGCCTGCAGCAGGCCGGGCTGCGCTGGAGCCGCCGCACCTTCATCATCGTCAGCATCCTCTGCGGCCTCGGCCTCGGCGCCGTCTGCTTCATCGCCGGCCTGCCGCTCTATGCGGTGGCCGCGGCGGTCATCGGCGGCGGCCTCGGCCTGCCGCGCTGGATCGTCGGCTATATGCGCAAGCGCCGCTTCAGGATGTTCCTCGCCGAATTCCCGAACGCCGTCGACGTTCTCGTGCGCGGCATCAAGTCGGGCCTGCCGGTCGGCGATTGCATGCGCATCATCGCCACCGAGGCCAAGGAGCCGGTGCGCAGCGAATTCCGCCTGATCGTCGACGAGCAGCAGGGGCTGAGCCTGCCGCTGGCCGATGCCGTGGCGCGGCTGCCCGAGCGCGTGCCGGTCACGGAAGCGAACTTCTTCGCCATCGTCATCGCCATCCAGCAGCGCGCCGGCGGCAATCTCTCAGAAGCGCTCGGCAATCTCTCGCGCGTCTTGCGCGAGCGCGCCAAGATGAAGGGCAAGATCAAGGCGATGAGCATGGAGGCCAAGGCCTCGGCCTGGATCATCGGCTCGCTGCCGGTCGCCGTGATGCTGATCACCTTCATGAGCAGCCCGGCCTATATCCTGCTCTTGTTCACGCATCCGCTTGGCAACATCATCCTCGGCTGCTCGGCCGTCTGGATGCTGATCGGCGTCCTGGTGATGCGCAAGATGATCGATTTCAAATATTAGGGGCCGGCATGCTGAACGATCTCGTCGCCACGCTGACCGACCCGAAGGTCCTCGTCGCCGCCTTCTCGGCCATCACGGTCGCGGCGACCATCATCAGCCTCACGATGCCGCTGATCGACCGCGACCGGCTGCCGGCGCGGATGAAGTCGGTCGCGCAGGAGCGCGAGCGCCTAAGGGCCCGCGAGCGCGCCAAGCTCGAGCGCAGCCGCGTGTCGCTGCGCACCCAGCCGCGCGCCTATATGCGCAGCGTCGTCGAGCGCTTCAACCTGCGCGAGGCGCTGGTCGACGAGGGCACGATCAGCCGCCTGCGCATGGCCGGCTATCGCGGCCAGGCGCCGCTGACGGTGTTCCTGTTCGCGCGCTTCGTGCTGCCCTTCGCCGTGTTCGCGGCGGCTGCCTTCTATTTCTTCTTCATCTCGAAGAGCGAGCAGCCCTTCATCGTCAAGCTCTGCTTCGCGCTGCTCGCCGGCGGCATCGGCTTCTACCTGCCGGTGATCTTCATCTCCAACAAGGTGCAGAAGCGGCAGACCTCGATCAAGCAGGCCTGGCCCGATGCGCTCGATCTCGTGCTGATCTGCGTCGAGTCGGGCATGTCGGTCGAAGCCGCCTTCCGCAAGGTGGCGGAGGAGATCGGCGGCCAGTCTGGCGAACTCGCCGAGGAATTCATGCTGACGACGGCCGAGCTCTCCTATCTGCCCGACCGCCGCCAGGCCTATGAGAATCTCGCGCTGCGCACCGGCCTCGATCCGGTCAAGAGCGTCGTCATGGCGCTGATCCAGGCGGAGCGCTACGGCACGCCGCTCGGCCAGTCGCTGCGTGTCATGGCGCAGGAAAGCCGCGACCAGCGCATGAACGACGCCGAGAAGAAGGCCGCCGCGCTGCCGCCGAAGCTGACCGTGCCGATGATCGTGTTCTTCCTGCCGGTGCTGTTCGCCGTCATCGCCGGCCCGGCCGCGATCCAGGTGATGCAGATCAGGCATTAGCGGGATTGGAGGAAGGTCGAAGGGGCTCTGCCTTGCCGTTTGGCCGTGTCGTGGCCTCAGCCGGCGGGCAAAGGCGGCATTTGCTGCGCGCTCGTGGTGCGGCTCTTCTGCTGCGCCTGGCGCGCCAGCATCGCCTGGAGATAGGCGACATTCTCCTCGGCCTGCTGCGGCGAGAGCTCGGAGCGGGCGATCTGCTGCGCCTCGGCGAAGCGGCCCTGCAGGCCGACGACGAGCGCGAGGTTCTGCCGTACGCGGCTGTCGGCGCCCGGCTGGGCGGCGGCGACCCGGAGCACCTTCTCGGCCTCGCCGAGCTGGTTGGTCAGCACATAGGAAATGCCGAGATTGGACAGCACCGTCGGATCGTTCGGCTTGATCGCCAGCGCCTTCTGGTAGAGCGCGCGCGCGTCGTTGGGCTGGCCGAGCTGGTCGAGAATGGCGCCCTCTGCCGAGAGCAGCCGCCAATCGGGCTGGTCGGGCGTCTGGGCCCGGCGCACCGCATCGAGCGCCAGTGCGAACTGGCCGTTGGCTGCGAGCGCCTTGCCATAGGCGGCGAGCACGTCGCGGTCGGTCGAGTAGCGGATCGCCGCCTTCTGCAGCACCGCGACGGCCTGGTCGGTATTGCCGACCCGGCGCAGCGCCGCCGCATAATTGAGCGCGTTGTCCTTGTTGGCGGGATCCTTGGTGTAGCGGCCGCCCCAATAGCTCACCGACTGCTGGAAATCGGCCGCCGTCATCGGCTTGCCGACCGAACCGGTCGTCGACCGGTCGATGCCGCCGGTCGAGCAGCCGGCGAGCGCCAGCTGCGCGACCAGCAGCGCGCCGGCCAAGGGCCGCCCGAACGGACCGAAACGAAAGCCAAGGTGACGTTCGGTGCGGCAGGCTGCAATCGGCATGGCGGGGACCCGGAAGGTGTATCGAGGCGCGGGACGCGATGCCTCAAGCAATAATTGGTTAACCCTAACGACTGGTTAATCGATGCCCGGCCGGCCCGTGGACGCCCAGTCCAATCGACGCATTGTCGCGGGGAGGGCAGCGGTCCATGATCGCGGCTTCTGGGTAGACCATGCAGGACAGTGAATTGGGCGACAGTCTCATCGAGCGCTCCGACAGCGCGGTGCCGATCCATGCCGTCTCCACCGAGGGGCTGGAGGCGATCCTTTCGAGCCTCTCCGAGATCGAGGCCAGTTGGGCGCGCGCGACCGGCTTCGACGCGGCCATGGGCGCCGTCACCATCATCGCCGATCCGAGCGGGCGCGTCGGCCGCGTGCTGTTCGGCCTCGGGCGGGCCGAGGCCTGGCGCCGCGCGCCGCTCGGCGTCGGCAAGCTGCCGGCGATCCTGCCGGCCGGCGACTACGAGTTCGTCACCGATCTGCCCGATCCCGCACTGGGCGCGCTCGGCTGGGCGCTCGGCAACTATGCCTTCACCCGCTACAAGACCGCGCGCCAGCCGGCCCCGCGGCTCGTCGTGCCGCGCGGTGCCGAGATCGGGCCGGCGCGCAGCCTCGCCCGGGCGGTGACGCTGGTGCGCGACCTCGTCAACACCCCGGCCAATGATCTCGGCCCTGCCGAATTGTCGCTTCAGATCTTCGCCCTCGCCGAGCGCCATGGCGCCAGCGTCTCGGAGATCGTCGGGCCGGCGCTGCTCGCCGCCAATCTGCCGCTGATCCATGCGGTCGGCCGCGCCGCCGCCGAGGAGCGCCAGCCGCGCCTCGTCGATCTCGTCTGGGGCAATACCGATCATCCGAAGATCACGCTGGTCGGCAAGGGCGTCACCTTCGATACCGGCGGGCTCGACATCAAGCCGTCGAGCGGCATGCTCCTGATGAAGAAGGACATGGGCGGCGCCGCCAATGCGATCGGGCTCGCCCAGCTCATCATGGAGGCGAAGCTGCCGGTGCGCCTGCGCCTCATCGTCCCGACCGTCGAGAACGCCATCGCCGGCTCCGCCTTCCGCCCCGGCGACGTGCTGCGCTCGCGCGCCGGCCTCACGGTCGAGATCGGCAATACCGATGCCGAGGGCCGGCTGATCCTCGCCGATGCGCTGGCGCTTGCCGCCGAGGAGATCCCGGATCTCCTCGTCGACCTCGCCACGCTGACGGGCGCCGCCCGCGTCGCGCTCGGACCGGATATTCCGCCCTTCTATACGCATGACGACGCGCTCGCCGCCGATCTCGCCCGCCATGCCGACGCGGTCGGCGACCCGCTCTGGCGGCTGCCGCTCTATGCGCCCTATGAGCAGATGATCGAATCGAAGATCGCCGACATCAACAATGCCGGGCAGGGCGGCTTCGCCGGCTCGGTCACGGCGGCGCTGTTCCTCGACCGTTTCGTGCCGAAGACGATCCCCTGGGTTCACGCCGATATCTATGCCTGGAACCCATCCTCGCGCCCCGGCCGGCCGGAGGGCGGCGAGGCGCAGGCGATCCGGGCGCTGTTCGCGCTGATGAAGGAGCGATTCGGCAGCTGAAGGGGGCCTCGCCGCTTGTCGGCGACCCTTTCGTGCGGCTAAATAGAACGGTTCCGAAACGATCGCGTCCCGCGTGCTGGAGCCGACGATGCCCACGAGTTTGCGCCCGTCCCAGGCGCTGCGTCTCTGGCACGATGTCACCTTCGATCTGGTGCGCGACGGCGAGCCCGATCTCTCCCAGCGGCAGATGGCGGTGCTTCTCACCGTCTATCTGGAAATGCCGCCGCATACCGTGCGTGGCCTCGCGGCCAAGCTCAGCGTCACCAAGCCGGCCATCACGCGCGCGCTCGATACGATGGGCCGTCTCGGCCTCGTCGCGCGGCACCGCGATCCGGCCGACCGCCGCAATGTCGTGATCCAGCGCACCGTCCAGGGCGCGCTGGCCGTCGAACGCCTCGGCGATCTCATCATCGCCCGCCACAAGGACCTGCCGCCATGACCGCTGATCCCTCGCCTCAAGGTCCGCTGCTCGACCGGCGCGTCAACGCCTTCCGGCCGGACCTTGCCGATGAGAGGCTGGCCGGCCGCGTCGAGGCCGCGCGCTTCGTTGCCGGCGTCGACCGCCGCATCGCTGCCGCCTCGACGCCGATCCGCCGCGCGCCACGCTCCGATGGCGGCATCGACAGCGAGGCGCTGCATGGCGAGATCGTCCGCGTGTTCGAGGAGACGATGGAGGGCTGGGCCTTCGTCCAGCTCGCGACCGACGGCTATGTCGGCTATGTCTCGTCCGATGCGCTCGGAGCCCTCGACCCGGCGCCGACGCATCGCGTCAGCGCGCTCAGAACCTTCGTCTATCCCGAGGCCGACCTCCGCAAGCCGCCGCTCGGCCTGCTCTCCTTCGGCGCCAGCCTCGCGCTCTCAGGCGAGGCGGTGACGCGCGGCACGCCCTATCGCCTGCTGCCGCAGGGCATGGGCGCCGTGGTCGCGACGCATGTGACGCCTCTCGATGCCGAGCCGGCGCTCGATTTCGTGGCGGTCGCCGAGCGCTTCCTGGAGACGCCCTATCTCTGGGGCGGCCGCACCAGCCTCGGGCTCGACTGCTCGGCGCTGGTCCAGCTTGCGCTTTCCGCTGCCGGCATGAGCGCGCCGCGCGACAGCGACCAGCAGGCGGCATCGCTCGGCGATGTGCTGCCCGACGGGATCCATGGCGAGCGCCAGCGCGGCGATCTCGTCTTCTGGCCGGGCCATGTCGGCATCCTCGCTGACAGGGACACGCTGCTGCATGCCAGCGGCTACCAGATGGAGGTCGTCGCCGAACCGCTCGACGAGGCGGTCGCCCGCATCGCCGCCAGCGTCGGCCAGCCGACCGTGGTGCGGCGTATCCGCTTCGACGCGTGATCAGAAGGCGATGATCGAGATCGTCGCGCCGCGCGCGGAGTGGCCGCGGGATTTCGCCAGCCTGAAGGCGGCGATCACGCGGGCGGTTCCCACGCTCACGGCCATCCACCATATCGGCTCGACCGCCGTCGCCGGGCTCGTCGCCAAGGATGTCATCGACATCCAGGTTACCGTCGATGACCTTTCCACTGTCGACGTCGGTGCCTTCGAGCGCGCGGGCTTCCTGCCGCGGCCGATCTTCACCGATCATTGCCCGCCCGGGCTCGACCTGCCGGCCGAAGAGCTGGCCAAGCGCTTCTTCAAGTCCGCCGGCAGGCCGGCCAACCTGCATGTCCGCGAGCGCGGGCGCTTCAACCAGCGCTACGCGCTGCTCTGCCGCGACTTCCTGCGCAGCCATCCGCGCGCCGCGGCGGCCTACGGGGTCGTCAAGCAACAGCTCGCCGCACGATTTGCCGACGATGCCGACGCTTATTACGACATCAAGGATCCGGTCTTCGACATCATCATGGCCGGCGCCGAGGAGTGGGCGTCGCGGACCGGCTGGTCGGTGCCATCAGGCGATTGACGGCCGGGCCCAATGACGGCCGGCGCCCTTCACCTCCCCCTGAGGGGGAGGTCGGACCGAAGGTCCGGGAGAGGGTTTACGGCCTATCCGGAGAGGCCTGAGGCCCTCACCCGCCGCGCCCCTGGCGCGTCGACCTCTCCCTGAGGGAGAGGTGAAGACGAGGGCTCCCCGGCGCCGTATCACGTCCGACGGATCAGTAGCCGCGCCCGGGATCGACGAGGTTTTGCAGCGGCTCGCCGGCCTCGAAGGCGAGGATCGCCCGGCGGATGCCCTCGGCGAGTACCGAGGCATCGCTGGTCGCCGCGACATGCGGCGTGATGACGACATCGGGGCGGTCCCAAAGCGGGCTTGCGGGCGAGAGTGGCTCTTTCTCGAACACGTCGAGGCTGGCGCCGATGAGATCGCCGGCCTCGAGCGCCATAACGATGTCGGCCTCGACCTGCAGGGCGCCGCGGCCGCCATTGATCAGCACCGCTCCGCCGAGCGCCCCGTCTTTCGCGAGCCTTGCGAAGAGATCGCGATTGAGGATGCCGCGCGTAGCCGGCGTCGAGGGCAGCAGCACGACGAGGATATCGGTGCGGGCGAGGAAGGGGTCCAGCCCCGCGTCGCCTGAGAAGGTCACGACGCCCGGCAGCACTTTCGCCGTGCGGCTCCAGCCGGCAACCTCGAAGCCAAGCGCGACCAGCACCTCCGCGGCCGCCATGCCGAGTTCGCCGAGGCCCATCAGCCCGACGCGCACGTCCTTCGCCACCGGCTGGCGGATCTCGTGCCAGCGATGGTCGGCTTGCTGGCGGAGATAGGCGAGCTGGCGCCGATGATGCAAGAGCACCTGCAGCGTGACCCATTCCGTCATGCGCATGGTGAGATCGGGATCGACGACGCGGACCACCGGCACGTCGGGCAGCGCCGCCTTGCCGAGGATGTGGTCGACGCCGGCCCCCAGCGAGAAGATCGCCTTGAGGTTCGGCAAGCCGAGAAACGCCTCCGGCGGTGGCGCCCAGGCGAGGACATAATGGACGAGCGCGGGGTCGCCCAGCGCGGGCCAGATGAAGAGCGGACGGCCCGGATCATCGCGGAAGGGCGCCGCCCAGGGTTCCGGGTCCCAATGGCCGGAGGCGACGAGGACACCGGGCAGGGTCGTGGGACCGGTCATTGCGCGACGACGCCCTCGGGCGCGGTCTCGATGGCGAAGGCGGCGGCCATCAGCGCTCTCGTATAGTCATCCTGCGGCGCGGCGAAGATCCGTTCGGCCGGGCCATATTCGATCATCTTGCCGCCGCGCATGACGAGCACGTCATTGGCGAGCGCGCGCACCACCTTCAGATCATGGCTGATGAACAGATAGGCGAGGCCGTGCTTCTGCTGCAGATCGCGCAGGAGATCGACGACCTGCGCCTGCACCGACATGTCGAGCGCCGAGGTCGGCTCGTCGAGCATGACGAATTGCGGCTCCAGCACCATGGCGCGCGCGATCGAGATGCGCTGGCGCTGGCCGCCGGAGAATTCGTGCGGATAGCGATGGCGGCTCGCCGGATCAAGGCCGACTTCCTCGAGCCCCTGCGCGACCTTCGCCTCGCGCTCGCGCGTCGTGAGCCCCGGCTGGTGCACGCGCAGCCCCTCGGCGATGATCTCGGCGACCGACATGCGCGGGCTGAGCGAGCCGAACGGGTCCTGGAACACCACCTGCATGTGCTTCCGCAGCGGCCGCATCTCGTCGAAGCCGCGCGCGTCGATGCGCTCGCCCTTGAAGGCGATCGCGCCCCTCGAGGAGATCAGTCGCATCATGGCGAGGCCCAGCGTCGTCTTGCCGGAGCCGCTCTCGCCGACGACGCCGAGCGTCTGGCCGCGCCGGACCATGACGTCGATGCCGTCGACGGCCTTCACATTGTCGATCGTGCGGCGGAAGAAGCCGGCCTTGACCGGGAACCAGACCTTGAGGTCCTCGGCCACCATGACAGGCGGCTGGCTGATATCGGAGGCGGGCGGCTTGCCGCGCGGCTCGGCGGCGAGGAGATGGCGGGTATAGGCGTGCTGGGGATTGGCGAAGACGGCGGCTGTCTCGCCTGTTTCGACGATCTTGCCATGCGTCATCACGCAGACCCGATCGGCGATCTTGCGCACGATGCCGAGGTCATGGGTGATGAAAAGAAGCGCCATGCCGCGGCGGAGCTGGATTTCCTTCAAGAGCTTCAGGATCTGCGCCTGCACGGTGACGTCGAGCGCCGTCGTCGGCTCGTCGGCGATCAGGAGGTCAGGCTCGTTGGCGAGCGCCATCGCGATCATGACGCGCTGGCGCTGGCCGCCCGACAGCTGGTGCGGATAGGAGCCGAGCCGCTTGGCGGCGTCGCGGATGCCGACCTCTTCCAAGAGTTCGACGATGCGCTTCCGCGCGGCCTGGCCGGTGAGGCCCTGATGGATGGAGAGGATCTCGCCGATCTGCCGCTCGATCGTGTGCAGCGGATTGAGCGAGGACATCGGCTCCTGGAAGATCATGGTGATTTTGTTGCCGCGCACCCGCCGCAGCGCGTTGTCGGTCATGGTCAGGAGGTCGTCGCCTCCGAGCAGGATGCGCCCGGTCGGATGCTCGGCGGCGGGATAGGGCAGGAGCTTCAGCACGGACAGCGCCGTCACCGACTTGCCGGAGCCGCTCTCGCCGACAAGGGCGACGGTCTCGCCGCGCCCGATCGCGAACGAAACGCCATCGACCGCCACGGTGCGGCTCTCGCCCTGCACGAAATGAACCGAGAGATCCTCGACGGAGAGGAGGGGGCTGGTCATGCGAACAAGCGATCCGAAAGGTCGAGGCGGCGCATATGGCTTGGCACGCGTATGCCCTTGTCCTCCGACAAGACACAATCGCAACGCGCCTGCATCGCTGTCGCGACGTGGATCGCGTCGGGCAGGCGCATGGCGAGTTCGACGCGGAGCCGGGCCGCTAGGCGCAATACAGGCGTTGAGAGAGCCATCACTTCAAGGAGAGGCTCCCGCGCCAGGACGGATTCGTAGGTGTCCTCGAGGAGGAGGTTTTCCGTCCTGTAGGGCAATGGCAGCACTTCGGCCAAGGTCAGGATGCTGGTAACGGCGGCAATCCGAGCGTGCTGATGGCATTCGAAGGCCCGACGTGCCGCATGTCCGAGGTCGGTCTCGCATTCGAAGGCGTGAACGAAGATGTTGCTGTCGAAATAGATACGCTCGACGGTTATGACGAGCCTCCCCGGGCTATCGTTCGCTGGTGTCGGTCGCGATCATCCCACTCTTCGCGCAGGGCTCGAATGCGCATGACGGGATCGTCTGATTCCACCCGTGCTTCATGAAGCTGATCAAATAGGTCGGTGAAGGTCCCGGACGGCCGTTTCGACACGAAGACCTCGACCGTCACGGTCTCCGACACGTCGATCGGACCACGCAGCTCATCCGGCAGATTCTCTGCCGGATAGTTCTCCACGACATGATGCTTGCCATCGTCCATAGCGCTCATCCTAGCCGAATGCCTTTCTCGGGTCGAATGCGTCGCGGACCGCTTCGCCGACGAAGACGAGGAGCGAGAGCGTCAAGGAGATGACGATGAAGCCGGTGATGCCGAGCCAGGGTGCCTGCAGGTTGTTCTTGCCCTGGCTCATCAGCTCGCCGAGCGAGGGTGATCCCGGCGGCAGGCCGAAGCCGAGGAAATCGAGCGAGGTCAGCGTGACGATCGAGCCGTTCAGGATGAAGGGCAGGAAGGTCAGCGTCGCCACCATGGCGTTCGGCAGCACATGGCGGACGATGATGGTGCCGTTCTTGACGCCGAGCGCGCGGGCGGCGCGGACATATTCGAAATTGCGGGCGCGCAGGAACTCGGCGCGCACCAGTCCGACCAGCCGCACCCAGGAGAAGAGCAAGAGGATACCGAGCAGCACCCAGAAGCCGGGCACCAGCACCGAGGCGATGATCAGGAGGATGTAGAGCTCGGGCAGCGAGGTCCAGATCTCGATGACGCGCTGGAAGATGAGATCGGTCCAGCCGCCGAAATAGCCCTGGATGGCGCCGGCGGCGATGCCGACCGCCGAGGAGATCACCGTCAGCAGGAAGCCGAACAGGATGGAGATGCGGAGGCCGTACATTGCGCGGGCCAGTACGTCGCGGCCCTGGTCGTCGGTGCCGAGCCAGTTGAAATTGCCGAGCGTGCAGTTCGGATCGGCGTCGCCGAGCGGATAGGCCTTGCAGCGCAGCTCCGGCGGCATCCGCCACCAGGGCGCGGCCGGGGCCGGCGTCGCGATCTCGTTGTTGACCGTGTCGTAGGAATAGCGGACCGCCGGCCAGAGCATCCAGCCATTCGCGTTGATCTCGTCCTGGATGAACGGATCGCGGAAATTGGTGGTGGCGAGGAAGCCGCCGAACTTCTCTTCCGGATAGTCGGTCAAGACCGGGAACAGGATCTCGCCCTTGTAGGAGGCGACGAGCGGCCGGTCATTGGCGATGACGTTCGAGAGCATGGTCACGCCGAAGAGGGCCAGAAACAGCCAGAGCGACCAGTAGCCGCGCTTGTTGCGGCGGAAGTTCTGCCAGCGGCGCCGATTGAGCGGCGACAGGGCGAAGCGGCGCGGCTCGGGCGCGTCGGCGGCAAGGGCGATATCGGCGGTGGCTCCGGTCATGGCACCGTTCATGGCTCAGACCTCCCGCTTCTCGAAGTCGATGCGCGGATCGACCCAGGTATAGGTCAGGTCGGAGATGAGGCCGATGATGAGGCCGAGCAGCGAGAAGATGTAGAGCGTCGCGAACACGACGGGATAGTCCCGGTTGATGACCGATTCGAAGCCGAGCAGGCCGAGGCCGTCGAGCGAGAAGATGGTTTCGATGAGCAGCGAGCCGCCGAAGAAGGCGCCGATGAAGGCGCCGGGGAAGCCGGCGATGACGATCAGCATCGCGTTGCGGAAGACATGGCCGTAGAGGACGCGGTTTTCGGTCAGCCCCTTCGCCCGAGCCGTCACGACATATTGCTTGCGGATCTCGTCGAGGAAGGAATTCTTGGTGAGCAGCGTCGTCGTCGCGAAGGCCGACAGCGCCATCGCCACCACCGGCAGCGTGATGTGCCAGACATAGTCGGCGAGCGCGGCCGGCGTGGTGATCCACTGCCAGAACGGCATGCCGGCATATTGGTCCGACCAGAGGCCGCGCAGCGGGAACCAGTCGAGGAAGCTGCCGCCGGCGAAGAGGACGATCAGCATCACCGCGAACAGGAAGCCCGGGATCGCATAGCCGACGATCACGACGGCCGACGTCCACACATCGAAGCGCGAGCCGTCGCGCACGGCCTTGGCTATGCCGAGCGGGATCGAGATGCCGTAGGAGATCAGCGTCATCCAGAGGCCGAGCGAGATCGAGACCGGCAGTTTCTCCTTGATCAGGGCGAGCACGCCGATATCGCGGAAATAGCTCTGGCCGAAATCGAAGCGGGCATAGTTCCACAGCATCAGCCCGAAGCGTTCGATCGGCGGCTTGTCGAAGCCGAACTGCTTCTCGAGCTTGGCGATGAATTCGGGGTCGAGCCCCTGCGCGCCGCGATATTTGGAGCTGGTCGGGCCGCCGCCGCGTCCGGTCTGGTCCTGCGCGCCCATGCCGGCATCGCCGCCGCCGCCGGAGATGCGGGCCGTCGCCGAGACGTCGTTGCCCTGCAGCTGGGCGATCACGCGTTCGACCGGACCGCCCGGCGCGAACTGCACGATGATGAAGGACAGCGTCATGATGCCGAGGATGGTCGGGATCATCAGCAGCAGGCGTCGGAGGATATAGGCGGCCATTGGGTCTCGGGCTCTCCGATCAGCCGGGGGTGTCGGCGGGCTTCGCGCCCGGTCTGCCGATCGCGCTCGCGCGGCCGGCATCGAACCACCAGGTCGTTTCCGGCGAGAAGCCGTAGTCGGGCTTCGTCGCGGGCCATGCGAACATGTCCCAGTTGGCGACGCGGTGGGCATCGGAATGCCACGCCGGAATCCAGATCTGCAAGGCCCTGAGCACGCGGTCGAGCGCCCGTATGACCGTCACCAGCTCGGCGCGGCTCGTGGCACTGCCGGCGATGGCAATGAGCCCGTCGACAACGGGGTTCTTGAGGCCGGCGAGATTGGAGCCGTTCGGCTCATCGGCCGACACCGAGCCGAAGATCTGGTCGATGCCGTCGATCGGCGTCGCATCGAAGGAGATCCGCGAGGCGATGATGTCGAATTCGAAGTCGCCCTTGCGGCGCTGATACTGGGCGGCATCGACGAGGCGCATCGAGGCGTCGACGCCGATCGCCTTGAGATTGGCGATATAGGGGGCGAGCACGCGCTCGAACGCCTGATTGTCGATGAGGAATTCGGCGGCGAGCGGCTTGCCCGCGGCATCGACGAGACGGCTACCCTCCTTGCGCCAGCCGGCGGCGGCGAGGAGGTCGAGCGCGCCGCGCATCTGCGCGCGGTCGCGGCCGCTGCCGTCGGCCTGGGGCGGGGAGACGGCCGGCACGGTGAGGATGCCGGCGGGCAGGGCGGCGCCGAAGGGCGCCAGCAGCGCCGCTTCGGCCGCATCCGGAGGCCCGCTCGCCGCGAAGTCGGAGGTCTCGAAGAATGAGGACGAGCGGCTGTAGAGCCCGGAGAACAGGTTCTTGTTGGTCCAGGGGAAATCGAACACCATGCCGATCGCCTGGCGGGTGCGCGAATCGGCGAATTGCGGACGGCGCAGGTTGAAGAACCAGCCATACATGTCGGCGCGCTTTTCGGCCGGAAAGTTCGGCCGCTGGACCCGCCCCTCGCGCACCGCCGGGAAGTCGTAGCGCGTCGCCCAGTTCTTGGACGAGAACTCCTCGCGCCAGGTGATTTCGCCCTTGGCGAAGGCCTCGAACTCGACATCCTCGTCCTGGTAGAATTCGACGCGGATGGTGCCGAAATTGTTGAGCCCGCGCGCCACCGGCAGGTCCTTGGCCCAATAGTCCGCGACACGCTCATAGGTGATCGAGCGGCCGGGATTGACGGCGCCGACCTTGTAGGGCCCCGAGCCGAGCGGCGGCGTCATCGTCGCGGCCTCGAAACTGCGGCCGGCATAGAACGCCTTCGAGAAGATCGGCAGCGTCGACGCCATGATGATCGCCGTCTTGGCGTTCTGCTTGCCGCTGAAGGTCACGGTGACGCGATGCGGGCCGTCGGCCGCGACAGTGGTCATCTCGCGGAGCGACTGGGTGATGTCGGGGTGGCCCTCGGCCTTCAGCGTCAGGAAGGAGAAGACGACGTCCTCGGCCGTCAGCGGCGTGCCGTCGTTGAAGCGCGCCTCCGGGCGGAGCTCGAAGGTGTAGCTGTTGCCGTCCGCGGAGACCGAAACGCTCTTGGCGACGAGGCCATAGACGGCGTCGGGCTCGTCGAGCGCGGGCTTCATCAGCGTATCGAACAGGAGCTCGACGCGTGGCGGCGCATCGCCCTTGAAGGTGTAGCCGTTCAGCGTGTTGAAGGTGTTCGGAGCCTGATTGTAGTACCAGTACGGCGCCGAGAACACGAAGCTTCCGCCCTTCGGGGCGTCCGGGTTCACATAGTCGAAGGCGGTGAACTCAGGCGCATATTTCAATGCGCCGAAGACCGAGAGCCCATGCAGGCCGCTGCGGCCGGCGACGAACGATCGTTCGGCGGCGCGCAGCGTCACGGCCGGGACGAGCAGGGTCGCGGCGCCGCCGAGAAGGACGGCGCGGCGGGACGGCCGCCCGTGGCTCAAGGCTTGGTCCCCGCCGGCGCGGCCTTGGCGAGCGGCTTGGCGCTGTCGATCCACCAGGAGGCGGTATCGACGCCGACATAGTCGGGCTGCTTTTCGGGAATGCCGAACTTGTTCCAGTAGGCGACATTGATCTGGTCGCTGTACCACTGCGGCACGACGTAATAGTTCCACAGCAGCGCCCGGTCGAGCGCATGCGTCGCGGCGACGAGATCGTCGCGATTGGTCGCGAACACGACGCGGTCGACCAGCGTGTCGATCGCAGGATTCTTGATGCCGATATAGTTTCGGCTGCCCTTGAGATCGGCGGCGGCGGAGGTCCACATCTCGCGCTGCTCGTTGCCGGGCGAATGCGACTGGCCGATCACCGTCGAGATCACGTCATAGTCGAAGTCGTTGACGCGGCTCTGATACTGCGCGGGATCGACGATGCGCAGCGTCGCGTCGATGCCGATGCGCTTCAGGTTCTGGATATAGGGACCGACGACGCGCTCGAAGCTCGGATCGGACTCGAGGAACTCGATCGTGAACGGTGCGCCGGTCTTGGCGTTGACGAGGCGGTTGCCCTTCAGAACCCAGCCGGCCTGCTGCAAGAGGTCGACCGCTTTGCGCAGATTGTCGCGGAAGGCCTGCGGCGTATCGTTGACCGGCAGCTTGAACGGCGTCGTGAACAGCTCCGGCGGCAGCTGATCCTTGACGCCCTCGAGGATTTCGAGCTCGCGCCCCGTCGGAACGTCCGATGAGGCGAGGTCGATGCCGGCGAAGTAGCTCTCGATGCGCTTGTATTTGCCGAAGAACAGCGTCCGGTTCATCGTCTCGAAGTCGAAGGCGTAGTTCAGCGCCTGGCGGACGCGGATGTCCTCAAACTTCTCGCGGCGCTGGTTGAGCACATAGCCCTGCATGCGGCCGCTCGAATGGACCGGGAAGGAGCGCTTGATGACGTCGCCGCGCTTTACGGCCGGGAAGTCATATTCGGTTTCCCAGCGGCCGATGCGGTTCTCGACGCGGATGTCGTCGAGCCCGCCTTTCTTGAACGCCTCCCAGGCGGCGGAGGGGTCGCGGTAATAGTCGAACTTGCGCCGGTCGGTGTTGTCGCGGCCGACCCTGGTCGGCAGGTTCGCGCCCCAATAGTCGGGGACGCGGGCCCAGATGATTTCCTGGCCCGGCGAGAAGGAGGCGATCTTGTAGGACCCCGAGCCGAGCGGCGGTTCCAGCGTCGAGCGAGTGATGTCGCGCTTCTTGCCGGAGGGATCGGTGCCCTCCCACCAGTGCTTCGGCAGCACGACGAGATCGCCGAGGATGTTCGGCAATTCGCGGTTGCCCGGCTTGTCGAAGGTGAAGGTCACCTCGCGCTCGCCGGTCGCCTCGGCCTTGACGACATTGGCGTAGTACTTGTTGTAGAATGGGCTCTGCGCCTTCAGCGTCGTGAACGACCAGACGACGTCGTCCGTGGTGATCGGCTGGCCGTCATGCCAGCGCGCCGCGGGATTGAGGCGGAACTTCGCAAAGGCGAAATCGGCGGGATAGCTCACCGCCTCGGCGATCAGGCCGTAATTGGTGCCGGCCTGGTCGGTCGCCTGGTCCATCAGCGTGTCGTAGAGGAGGCCGCCGCCTGCCGGCGAGAAGCCGGCCGCCGGATTGCCCTGGACGATATAGGGATTGAAGCTGTCGAAGGTGCCGACAACAGCGGCATTCTCGGTGCCGCCCTTCGGCGCGTCCGGATTGACATAGTCGTAGTGCTTGAAGCCGTCCGGATATTTCGGCTCGCCGATCAGCGAGGTCGCATGGCGCCACGGGGCGTCGTCGGCGCGGCTCTCCGCCAGCGGCGGCAGCAGCGCGAGAGCGGCGAGGACGGCGACGACGGTTGCTTTGAGCAAGGACGATTCTCCGAAAGGCTGATGCATTCTTAGGGCCTGACGCCGCAAGGGCAACCATGCGCCTAGGAAGGGTGGCCAATTCGGGCATGAAAAAGGCCGGAGCACAGGCTCCGGCCTCAGCTTTCCAAGATTTAATGTGGCGCTGCCTGCCTTATTTGGCGGGCTCGGCCGGTGCCGGCGCAGCAGGCGCCTCGCCGGCCGGGGCGGGCGCAGCGGGGGCGGCGTCCGCCGGAGCGGCAGCGGCCGGGGCAGCGTCCGCCGGCGGCAGCGGCTCGGGGCTCGCCGACAGCGTGCGCAGATAGGCGATGATGTTGGCGCGATCCTCGGGCTTGGCGAGACCGGCGAAGCCCATGGCGGTGCCGGGCATGGCGGCGCTCGGCTTCTTCAGGAATTCGTAGAGGTGCTCATAGGTCCACTTCTCGCCGGCTTCATGCGCCTTGGTGAGAACGGCGGAATATTTGAAGCCCTGCGACTCGCCGATCGGCCGGCCGACGATGCCATAGAGATCCGGGCCGACCTTGGCGCCGGCGCCCTCGACGAAGTTGTGGCAGGCGGCGCACTTCTTGGCGACCGTCTCGCCGGCCGACGCCGTGGCGCTCGCCAGCAGGACGCCGATCGGCGGGTCACCCGCCGGTGCGTCGGTCGCGGCCGCAGGGGCGGCTTCGGCGACTTCGATAATGAATCCGGGCTTCTCTGGCTCGGCCGGCGCATAGATCGCCTCCGAGACGATGCTGAGCGACATCACGACAAGCAGCGTGAACAGGACGGCGCCCAGAATCTTGTTGAGCTCGAAGGAATCCATCGGTGCCGGCCCCAGTCGCAGCAGAAATAAGGACTTGGCGCGTCCGCCCGAAGGCGCCGGCCAATGCGTATGGCGCGGAAACTACAAGCTTTCGCACAGGCCGCGCAATACGTATGAAGGTCGCGCCATTGAGACGTTTTGACACCGCAGCACGGGCGAAGGCGGAATTGGACGAATGAGCGAGAAGAAACAGGCGCTGGTCATGGTGCCGGCGCGCATGGCCTCGACGCGGCTGCCGGGCAAGCCGCTCGCCGAGATTCATGGCGAACCGATGATCGTGCATGTCTGGCGCCGCGCCACGGAAGCCGGAATCGGGCCCGTCTTCGTCGCCACCGACGATGCCGATATCGCGCTCGCCGTGCGCCGGGCCGGCGGCGAGGCCGTGCTGACGCGGGCCGATCACGAAAACGGCTCCTCGCGCATCCATGAGGCGGTCGGGCTGGTCGATCCGGGCGGGCGCTTCGATCTCGTCGTCAATGTCCAGGGCGACCTGCCGACCGTCGAGCCGTCGTCGGTGGCCGCCGCCTTCGCGCCGCTCGCCGACCCCGCGGTCGATATCGGCACGATCGCAGCGATCATCGCGGACGAAGCCGACCGGACCAATGACAGCGTGGTCAAGATCGTCGGCTCGCCGAAATGGGTGGATGGACGCCTCTCCGAGCGGCAGCTGCGCGCGCTCTATTTCACGCGCGCCACCGCGCCCTGGGGGGCGGGGCCGCTCTATCATCACATCGGGCTCTATGCCTATCGCCGCGCCGCGCTCGAACGCTATGTCGCGCTGCCGCCTTCGCCGCTGGAGCTGCGCGAGCGGCTCGAGCAGCTCCGTGCGCTGGAGGCCGGCATGCGCATCGACGTCGAGATCGTTGACGCTGTGCCGCTCGGTGTCGATACTCCCGCCGACCTCGACCGGGCCCGCATTCTCCTCGCCGGACCGGCCTGACCAGCCGGCACGGACACGGTGACCCTCCCTTTTCAGGTCCCTCGCCGCGGCGGCAGGCCCACCGCGACCCTCTCCAAGAAGCGACGCATCCCATGAAGAAGATCGTGTTCCAGGGCGAGCCCGGCGCCAATTCGCACATCGCCTCGCGCGACGTCTATCCGGACTTCGAGGCGGTGCCGGCGCCCACTTTCGAGGACTGTTTCCAGGCGATGACGCGCGGCGATGTCGACCTCGCCATGATCCCGATCGAGAATTCGCTCGCCGGCCGCGTCGCCGATATCCACCATCTCCTGCCGGATAGCGGCCTGCACATCATCGGCGAATATTTCCTGCCGATCCGCTTCCAGCTGATGGCGCCGCATGGCGCGACCCTCGATAGCATCAAGACCGTCGAGAGCCATGTGCATGCGCTCGGCCAGTGCCGCCGCATCCTCCGGGCGCACGGCTATCGCGCCGTCGTCGCGGGCGATACGGCGGGCGCGGCCCGCATCATCGCGGAGGCCGGCGACATCACGAGAGCCGCGCTGGCGCCGCGCTTCGCCGCCGAGCTCTATGGCCTCGACATCCTCGCCGAGAATGTCGAGGACGCCGAGCACAACACGACGCGCTTCGTGATCCTCGCGCGGGAGCCGGTCAAGGCGCCGGCCGGCAACGGGCCGGTGCTGACCACCTTCGTCTTCCGCGTGCGCAACATTCCGGCCGCGCTCTACAAGGCGCTCGGCGGCTTTGCCACCAACGGCATCAACATGACCAAGCTGGAGAGCTACCAGCTCGGCGGCCGCTTCACGGCGACGCAGTTCTATGCCGATGTCGAGGGCCATCCCGACGACGCCAACCTGGCGCTCGCCTTGCAGGAACTCGCCTTCTTCTCCGAGGAGCTGCGCATTCTCGGCGTCTATCCCGCGGCGCCGTTCCGCGCCGTCGATCGCGGCTGACCGATCAGCAGGCGGTCTGGATGTCGGAGGTCGCCTGGCTGTTCGGCCCGAGCGCCAGCGCCGGATAGCAGGCCATGGCGCGGATCCGGCCCTGCTGCAGGGCGAGGTTGACCATGCTGTCGATGCCATAGGGGCGGACGCTGCGCTCGGTGCCGATCAGCGCCACGCTCTCGCGCGAGGAGAGCGGCAGGCAGGCGGCGAGCAGCGCCCGCGCGCCGGCCGGGCTGACGGCATAGGCGAGCAGGCCCCAGAACTGCATGCAGCGGAAGAGGTTCGGCCGGACGTCGTGCAGGCGCGCATAGGTCTCGAAATAGCCGGGCTGGCGCTTGGCGCTCTCGTCGAAGCGCATCGCCGAGACGACGCCGTCCGAACTGCCGAGGGCGACGACGGAATCGGTGTTGTAGCCGAAGGTCATCACGTCGCAGCTGGCGAGATAGCGCTCCATCATCGGCTTGGCGTGCTTCCAGAAGTCGCCACGCAGGCAGGCGTCGTCCTCGAAGATCAGGAAGGGCTCGCGGCCGGCGGCGCACTCGCGCCAGATCGAGGCATGCGACAGGGCGTTGCCGAGCGCGCCCGCGCCGAAATTGCTTTCGCCATCCGCGAGCACGCCGTTCTCGATCAGCCGACGGCGGTCCATGCGATCGCCCTCCGCGGCCGGGAGATAGCAAAAGGGCAGTGGCTGACTGCGATTCCAGCGCTCGAAGGCGGCGCGGCGGTCGACCCGTCGCGCAAGACTGATCACCAGTGTCTTCACGCCTGCAGTCCCCCAAAAGGCCGCGCCGTGCGTCACGCCTGGCAATCGGAATGACTGCCAGAGCTCAGCTTCAGCTTAGCGAGGCCTTGATCAGGGGGTCACGCGGAGATTTGTATTGATATGGGTTCCTATGTTTCGAAAGTTTTCCGAAACGTGGCCACGCCTCAATTCGCCTCCGCCCAGGCCCTGATCAGGGTGTGGGCGATCGCCATGCGCGGCGGTGTCGTCAGCCCGTTCGGGTGGCTGGCGTCCAGCATCGACAGCGTTTCCTCGCGCGAAAACCAGCGGCAATCCTCGAGCTCGTTGGTGTCGGGCACGATCTCGGTCGACACGGCTTCGGCGAAGCAGCCGATCATCAGCGACATCGGGAACGGCCAGGGCTGGCTGGCATGATAGGCGACCTGGCCGATGCGGACGCCGGCCTCTTCCTTGATCTCGCGGCGGACGGCATCCTCGATCGTCTCGCCGGGCTCGATGAAGCCGGCGAGGCAGGAATAGGTGCCGGTGGCGAAGCGCGCCTGCCGGCCCATCAGGCAGCGGTCGCCATGGATCGCCAGCATGATCGCGACGGGATCGGTGCGCGGGAAGAACTGCGCGTCGCAGTTCGGACAATCGCGGCGATAGCCGCCCTGCGCCATGCTGGTGCGGGTGCCGCAGCGGCCGCAGAAGCGGCTCGACCGGTGCCAGTGCAGCAGCGCGCGCGCCTGCGCCAGGGCGCCCAGCGTCTCCGGATCGACGGTGTCGGCGAGCAGGCCGCCGGCGGCACCGTGGATGGCGAGCGTGCGCATCGAGACGGCGTGGAAGGAATCGACGTCGAAGGTGGTGTCGTTGTTGATGGTCGCGGCGAGGCGCGGCGCGCTGCCCTCCCAGCCGAGCAGGATCACCTCGTCGAGCGCGGCGCCGATCGCCTCGGCCTCGCGCAGCGTGAACAGCGCATTGGCCGCCTCGCCACTGCGCAGCATCGCCTCGTCGCCGCGCAGAAGCAGCACGCGCGATGCGTTGTCGGCAAGCGCCGCGGCCAGCATCGCCTCGTTGCGCTGTTCGCTGCGGCGGTCGAGCCGGTTGCCGGAAAAGCCGGTGAGGGTGCTGGGCTCCGGCGACGGGAGCCTCGAAAAAAGGGATCGGGACATGGCGGAAAAGCTTCGGCGGAGGTGGTGGCGCCCATAGCGCGGCGCGCTGGGATCGCCGGCATTACGCCACAGAAGCTGGCGCCGCGATAGACGGCGGCCATGCGGGCGAGAGGGCAGGGGGTTTCAAACAGGGTCTTGCCAAGTGGCCTTGAAACGACGATATGTCGCCTCGGGAGGTTGGTGGTGGACGTACCACTCGCCAATCGGGTCAGGTCCGGAAGGAAGCAGCCCCAACGAGCCAGGCACGGGTCGCGTGCCAGCCTCCTACTTACCCCCTTGATTTCGTGATCGGCCGATGAGCGCGGGCGACAGCCTGTGCTAGGCTCCGCTCGACCGGTTCGGGACGACAGGACGAGGCATGGACGGCGGCGAATTCTCGGGCGGGGCAAGGGACGCAGGCGCAGGCGCCTATCGCGTTCTCGCGCGCAAGTACCGGCCGAAGAGCTTCGATGACCTTGTCGGCCAGGAGTCGATGGTCCGCACGCTGCGCAACGCCTTCGAGACCGGCCGCATCGCGCAGGCCTATATGCTGACCGGCGTGCGCGGCGTCGGCAAGACCACCACCGCCCGGATCCTGGCGCGCGGCCTCAACTATCTCGTGCCCGGCACCATCGACAAGCCGACCATCGACATGCCCGTGCTCGGCGTCCATTGCGCCGAGATCATGGAGGGCCGCCATGTCGACGTGATCGAGATGGACGCCGCCTCCAACAACGGCATCGACAATATCCGCGAGATCATCGAGGCGGTCCGCTACAAGCCGGTCAGCGCCCGCTACAAGGTCTATATCCTCGACGAAGTGCACATGCTCTCGGGCGCGGCCTTCAACGGCCTCCTGAAGACGCTCGAGGAGCCGCCCGAGCATGTGAAGTTCATCTTCGCCACCACCGAGATCCGCAAGGTTCCGGTGACGGTGCTGTCGCGCTGCCAGCGATTCGATCTCCGCCGCATCGAGCAGGACCGGCTGATCGGTCTCCTGAGCTCGATCACGGCCCGCGAGAGCGTCGTCATCGACGACGAGGCGCTGGCGATGATCGCGCGGGCGGCGGAGGGCTCGGCGCGCGATTCGCTGTCGCTGCTCGACCAGGCCATCGCCCATGGCGCCGGCACCATCGTCGCCGAGGACGTCCGCGCCATGCTCGGCCTCGCCGATCGCGGCCGCGTCGTCGATCTGTTCGAGGCGCTGCTGTCGGGGCGCATCGCCGAGGCGCTGGCGCTCATCAAGGAGCAATATGACATCGGCGCCGAGCCCGGCGTCGTGCTGCAGGATCTCGCCGCCTTCACCCATCAGGTGACGCGGCTCAAGGTCGTGCCGGGCGCTGGCGATGATGCCGGCATGGCCGAGAGCGAGCGCCGCCGCGCCGGCGAGTTCGCTGCGACGCTGTCGCTGCGCGTGCTCTCGCGCGCCTGGCAGATGCTCCTGAAGGGCATCGAGGAGGTGCAGGGCTCGAGCCGGCCGCTCGCCGCCGCCGACATGGTGCTGATCCGCATCGCCCATGCGGCCGACCTGCCGACGCCGGACGAGGCGCTTCGGCTCTTGAAGAACGGCGTCGTGCCCGGCCTCTCGGCAGCGCCGGCGCCGTCCGCCTTGCCGCCGCCGGGAGCCGCGCCGATGGCGTCGGCCGCGCCGCCATCGCCCGCACCACGGCCGCTGCCGGTCTCGATCGGTATCGGGCAGGGCGGCAGTGCCGGCAGTTCTGGAACGGGCATGGGCATGGCCGAGCCGTCCTTCCGTCCGTCGGAGGCGCAAGCGCCAGTTGCCGCGACCGCCAAGGCCGTGCCGGCGATCCGCTTCCAGCGCTACGAGGACCTCGTCGCCTATGTCGGGCTGAAGCGCGACCTGCCGCTGAAGCTCGCGCTGGAGCGCGAGGTGCGTGTCATCCGCTTCGAGCCGGGGCTGCTCGAATTCGAGCCGACGCCGGACGCCCCGCGCACGCTCGCCGCCGATATCGGCCGCAAGCTCTCCGAATGGACCGGCGAGCGCTTCATGGTCTCGCTCGGCCGCGGCGCCACCAGCCAGACCCTGGCCGAGCAGCAGGACGCCGCGCGGCTGAAGCAGAAGAGCGACGCGAAGTCCGACCCGCTGGTCGCGGCCGTGCTCGCGCGTTTCCCCGGCGCCGAGATCGTCGACGTGCAGATCCGCGGCGAGGAGCCGGCCGATGCCGCGCTGCCGCCGCCGGCCGCCGTCGACGGCGCCGGCGATCTGACCGACGACCCGTCGGAACAGTCCGAAGACTGACCCTTTCAAGCCAGAGACAGGAGCACTCCCGATGCGCGACATCATGGGCATGATGAGCAAGGCCAAGGAACTGCAGTCCAAGATGCAGGAGATGCAGGAACAGGTCGCCGTGCTCGAGGTCGAGGGCAGCGCCGGCGCCGGGCTGGTCACGGTGACGATGACCGCCAAGGGCGATCTGAAGAAGATCGCCATCGATCCGTCGCTGCTCAAGGCCGACGAGGGCGAGATCCTCGAGGACCTCGTCATCGCCGCCCATGCGGACGCGCGCAACAAGGCCGAGAAGCTGCTCGCCGAGAAGATGCAGGCGCTGACCGGCGGCCTCGGCCTGCCGCCCGGCCTCAAGCTGCCGTTCTGATCGGATCCCGCGGAAAGACATCATGGCGCGCGCCGTTGCCGGACCTGAAATCGAGAGGCTGATCCAGCTGCTGGCGCGGCTGCCCGGCCTCGGGCCGCGCTCGGCCCGCCGCGCCGCGCTGGCGCTGGTCAAGAAGAAGGACCTGCTGCTCGGTCCGCTCGCCGCCGCCATGACGGTGGCGGCCGAGCGCATCGTCACCTGCTCCGTCTGCGGCAATGTCGATACGTCCGATCCCTGCACGATCTGCACCGATCCGACCCGCGACGGCCGCACCATCGTCGTGGTCGAGGATGTGTCGGATCTCTGGGCGCTGGAGCGCGCGGCGGCGATCAATGCGCGCTATCACGTCCTCGGCGGCACGCTGTCGCCGCTCGACGGCGTCGGGCCGGAGGATCTCACCATCGACGAACTGGTCGCCCGCTGCGAGCGCGGCGCCGAGACGGGCGACGCGGTCGCCGAGGTGATCATCGCGGTCAACGCCACCGTCGACGGCCAGGCGACGGCCCATGTCATCACCGATCGCCTCGCCTCGCTGCCCGTGAAGGTCTCGAGGCTCGCCCATGGCGTGCCGGTCGGCGGCGAACTCGACTATCTCGACGAGGGCACGCTCTCCGCCGCAATCCGCGCCCGGACGCCGTTCTGATATGCCGCGAGGGAGGGCCCGATGATTCCCGACGACATCCTGATCGAGGCGCATCACTACTGGTGCGGCCATCTGCCGACGAAAGAGCACTTTCCGGAGGACAAGGCCGGGATCTGGTTCGAGCGCAGCGAGGCGACCGACGCCGAGATCTTCGCGCTGTTCGGCCCGTTTCTCGACGATGTCGCGGCGCATCCATGGGTGCTTGCCGATCTCGATCGGAGCGAGGCGATCGGGCTCGTGATCATGCTCGACCAGTTCCCGCGCAATCTCTTTCGCGAGGATGCGCGCGCCTTCCAGTATGATGGGATCGCGCGCGCCCATGCCCGCGCGCTGGTCGAGGGCGGCGTCGACCGCTTCGCGCTGATCGAGCGCTGCTTCCTTTATCTGCCCTTCGAGCACAGCGAGGCGATCGCCGATCAGGACCTCTCGGTCGCGCTCTATGAGGCGCTGCTCGGCGAGGCTCCCCCGGCGCAGGTCAAGATCTACCAGAACTATCTCGATTTCGCGGTCAAGCATCGCGACCTCATCGCCCGCTTCGGCCGCTTTCCGCACCGGAACGCCGTGCTCGGCCGTGCGAGCACGGCTGAGGAGACGGCGTTCCTCGCCGAGCACGGCAGGGGATACTGAGGCGGCGACCAGCGGCGTCGCGCCAGCGGCACGAGCGCGAACAGGATCTGGCCGGCGAGCCCGAGCGCGCCCGGCGCCGTGGCGAACGAGGCGAGATAGGCGGCCGGCGGGATGCCGGCCAGAAGCGCCGCGAAAGCGAATTCCGTTGCCATCAGCAGGATGAAGGCAAGGGCGCCCATGGCGAGCGCCTCTCCGTCCAGGCGGATCTGAAAGCGCCGCATCGTCGGGCCGGCGACGAGATAAGAAACTGCGAGCAGCAGCGGCAGTTCGAGCGCGACGGCGGCGAGCGCGCCGATATGCGGGGCGACCAGCAACGTGCGGACGATGCCGAAGCCGAATCCGGCGAGGAAGACGATGGCGACATAGAGGGCGGCGGCGCCAATGATGCGACCGCGTGCGCTCATCCGCTATTCCCCGACCAGGAGGTCGCGCTGCAAGGGCGGCTGCGCGTCGTCGTCCCCGAATTCGAGGCCGTCGATGCGGGCGCCGCGCTGTTTCAGCTTGCGCGTGGAGATGATGATGTCGTCGACATCTTTCGTCGCCTGGCCGAAATGTGACTGCAGCTTGAGCACGCGCTCGTCGAGGCGGCCGAGATCGTCCATGAGCTTGCGCACCTCGGTCTGGATGACATGCGCCTGTTCGCGCATTTCTGCATCGCGCAGCACCGACTGGATGATCTGGATCGAGAGCAGCAGCAGCGAGGGCGAGACGATGACGACGCGAAGGCGATGCGCCTGCTGCACCACGTCCTCGAAGCGCTCGTGGATATCGGAAAACACCGATTCCGACGGCACGAACATGAAGGCGGTGTCCTGCGTCTCGCCGGGGATCAGATAGCGCTCGGCGATGTCGCGGACATGGCGGCTTACATCGCGGCGCAGCTGGCTTTCCGCGGCGCGCAGCGCCTCGGGGCCGCTTGCCGCCTTGATCGCGTTCCAGGCCTCGAGCGGGAACTTGGCGTCGACGACGAGGCCCGGCGTGCCGTTCGGAAACGCGATCAGGCAGTCGGGACGGTTGCCGTTCGAGAGCGTCGCCTGGAAGGCATAGCGGCCGCGCGGCAGCCCGTCCTGGATGATCGCCTCCATCCGTCCCTGGCCGAAGGCGCCGCGCGTCTGCTTGTTGGAGAGGATCGCCTGCAGCCCGACGACCTGGCTCGACAGCTCGGTCAGGTTCTTCTGCGCCGTGTCGATGACGGCGAGGCGCTCGTTGAGCTTGGAAAAATCGGCATGGGCCGAGCGGGCGCTGTCGGCGAGCGTTTCGCCGACGCGGTGGCCGAGCCTGTCCATGCGGTCGGAGAGGCCGTTGAGGAGATCGACCTGGCGGCGGCCGAGCATTTCGGCCATTGCGTTCATGCGGCCGGCCATCTCTCCCTGCAGGCGGACGAGCTCGGCGATGCGGTCCTCGACGGCGCGCTCCTCGGCATAGCGGTCCGCCTCCAGCCCGGCCTGCCGGCGCTGGCCGCGCCAGAGGGCGAGGAGAAGCAGGAGGAGCAGGAGCGCGGCGAAGGCCGCCGCCGCGACGAGCGCTTCCGCGAGCGTGACGGGCCGGTCTGCGAGGACGAAGAGGATCTGCTGCATGACGCTAGCGGTAGCAGAATTCGGTCATAAAACCAGATCAAAACAAGAACGCTCAACCGCTTCCGCCAAGCCTGCGGCCGTTTTCCGCGATTGACCGCCTTCGCCCGATTGCCTATCTCAGGCGGCACCGCCGAGGAACTTCATGGCCAAGCTCGATATCATCACCCTGCCGGACCCGAAGCTTCGTCTTGCGAGCGCGCCGGTCGAACGCGTCGACGACGACCTGCGCCGCTTCCTGGACGACATGCTGGAGACGATGTACGAGGCGCCGGGCATCGGCCTCGCCGCGATCCAGGTCGGCGTGCCGCGCCGCGTGGTGACGATCGACGTCTCCGGCCGCGAGGAAGGCCAGGCGAAGACGCCGCTGTTCCTGATCAATCCCGAGATTCTCTCCTCCGGCAAGGAGCGCTCGGTCTATGAGGAAGGCTGCCTGTCGATCCCGGATTATTATGCCGAGGTCGAGCGTCCCGCTTCGGTGCGGCTCCGCTATCTCGACCGCGACGGCAAGCAGAACGAGATCGAGGCCGATGGCCTCCTCGCCACCTGCATCCAGCACGAGGTCGACCACCTCGATGGCCGCCTCTTCATCGACTATCTCTCGCGGCTGAAGCGCGAGATGGTGGTGCGCAAATTCGTCAAGGCGGCCAAGTCGGGCACCAAGCCGGAATTCAAGTCGCACGCCAGCGAAGAGATGTGAGGCGATGAGCCTCCGCATCGCCTTCATGGGCACGCCGGATTTCGCGGTGCCGACGCTGACCGAGATCATCGGCCAGGGCCACGAGGTCGTCGCCGTCTATTCGCGCGCGCCGCGTCCGGCCGGGCGCGGCATGGAGGAGCGGACATCGCCCGTCCATGCCATCGCCGATCGCTTCGGCATCCCCGTCTTCACGCCGCGCTCGCTGAGGGGCGAGGCCGAGCAGGCCGCGTTTGCCGCGCTCGATCTCGATGTCGCGGTCGTCGTCGCCTATGGCCTGATCCTGCCGGCCGCGATCCTCGACGCGCCGCGCGAGGGCTGCTTCAACCTGCATGCCTCGCTCTTGCCGCGCTGGCGCGGCGCCGCGCCGATCCATCGCGCGATCATGGCAGGCGACCGCGAGACCGGCGTCATGGTCATGCGGATGGAGGAGGGGCTCGACACCGGCCCGGTGGCGATGGCCGAGCGGCTCGCCATCCCGCCGGATGCGACCACCGGCGATTTGCATGATCGCCTCGCCCGGCTCGGCGCCGATCTGATGGTGCGCGCGCTGGCGGCGCTGGAGCGCGGCGCGCTCGGCACGGTCGCGCAGGCCGAGGACGGCGTCACCTATGCCGCCAAGATCGACAAGGCCGAGACGCGCATCGACTGGGCGCGGCCGGCCGCCGAGGTGCACAACCATATCCGCGGCCTTTCGCCCTTTCCCGGCGCCTGGTGCGAGATGACGCTCTCCGGCAAGACGGAGCGGGTCAAGATCCTGCGCTCGACACTGGCCGAGGGCGCCGGAGCGCCCGGCACCGTGCTCGACGACCGCCTGACGATTGCCTGCGGCACCGGCGCCATCCGCCTCGTCGAGCTCCAGCGCGCCGGCGGCAAGGCGGTGACGGCCGAGGCGTTCCTGCGCGGGGCCGCGGTCGGCCCCGGCGTCCGGCTCGGCTGATGCCGCGCTACAAGCTCCTGATCGAGTATGACGGCCGGCCCTATGCCGGCTGGCAGAAGCAGGCGAATGCCCCTTCGGTGCAGCAGACGATCGAGGAGGCGATCTTCCGCTTCTCCGGCGAGCGTGCGCCGCTGCAGGGGGCGGGGCGGACAGATACCGGCGTGCATGCGCTCGGCCAGGTCGGCCATGTCGATCTCTCGGGCGACTGGCAGGGTGGACGCATCCGCGACGCGCTCAACGCGCAATTGCGGCCAGCGCCGATCGCGATCATCGCCGCCGAGGGTGTTCCCGACACATTCGACGCCCGCCGGTCGGCGACGCGGCGGCACTATCTCTACCGGATCGTCGATCGGCGCGCGCCGGCCGCGCTCGACATCGACCGCGTCTGGGATGTCCGCCGCCGGCTCGACATCGAGGCGATGCGGGAGGCGGCGGCGCTGCTCATCGGCCATCACGACTTCACGACCTTCCGCTCGGCCGATTGCCAGGCGAAGAGCCCTCTGAAGACGCTCGACGCCATCGCCATCTCGCGGCGGGGCGACGAGGTGCTGTTCGAGGTCTCGGCGCGCTCGTTCCTGCACAACCAGGTCCGCTCGATGGTCGGCACGCTGAAGAAGGTCGGCGAGGGCAAATGGCCGCCGGAGGCCGTGGGCGACGCTCTGGCGGCGCGCGATCGCAAGGCCTGCGGCCCGGTCGCCCCGCCCGGCGGGCTCTATCTCGTGCGCGTCGACTATCGCGCCGCCTCGGTGTCAAATCCCGAACAGGCGGTCGATGACCTCGCTGAGGATGAGGCTTAGCGCGATATCGGCGGCGACGAGGCCGACCGAGAAGAGGGCGGGCTTGGCGAGCGTCATGCGGATGATCTGGTAGTGGAAGCGGATCATCACGCCGAGCACGACCAGCGAGATCGCCGCCGACGCCTCGAAGGAGAGAAGGCCGAAGCCGAGCAGCAGCGAGACCAGCGCCACCGGCGCCGACATCACCACCAGCGCCCAGTTGCGGACCACGACATAGGGCGCAAAGCTGCGCGAGATGCCGAGCCTGCCGGCGAGGACAGCGAGCAGCGTCGGCATGGCGATCCAGTCGATGCCGTAGTCGAAGAGGCGGGCAGCGATGAAGGCGGCATCGGACGGATTCTCGATCACCGAATCCGACAGCATCATCCGGTGCTCGACCGCAGCGTTGATGGCGAAGAACGGCAGCACGTAGAAGATGGCGCGGAACGAGTGCCAGAAGCCGTCGACGCTGAAATCGAAGCCTTTCAGGGCCTCGCGCCGGCCGAGAAACAGGGCGAAGGCGCTGCGAATCGCGCCGATCGAGGCGGTGTCGAGCATCGGACCGGGTCGCCTCAGCCGAACCAGCTATCGAGGAAGCGGCGATAAATCGCTGTGAGGGCGACGAGGTCGCCCACGGCGGCGCGCTCGTCGATCTGGTGCATGGTCTCGCCGACGAGGCCGAATTCGACCACCGGGCAATAATCCTTGATGAAGCGGGCATCCGATGTGCCGCCGGAGGTGGAGAGCTCCGGCCGCCGGCCGGTGACCGCCTCGACGGCGTCGGAGAGCCGTTCGATCAGCGCCGGCGAATGCGTGAGGAAGGATTCGCTCCAGCCGGGCTGCAGGTCGAGTTCATACGCGATGTCGTTGCCGGCCGCCTCGGCGAGCCGCGCGGCGAGCCAGGCCTCCAGCAGATCGACCGTCCACTGGTCGTTGAAGCGGATGTTGAAGCGGGCGCTCGCTTCGGCGGGAATGACGTTCCAGGCGCTGTTGTCGACCTCGAGGCCGACGAATTCGAGATTGGACGGATCGAAGCGCTCCGAACCCTCGTCGAGAGCCTCGGCGGTCAGCCGCCGGATGAGGCGGTTCAGCTGCGGGATCGGATTGATGGCGAGATGCGGATAGGCGACATGGCCCTGGCGGCCGAAGACGGTGATGCGGCCGGAGAGGCTGCCGCGCCGGCCGACCTTGATCGCATCGCCGAGCGCTCTTGGATTGGTCGGTTCGCCGACGATGGCGCCGTCGAAGCGGTGGCCGGCTTTCGCCGCCCAGTCGAGCAGCTTGACGGTGCCATTCAGCGAGGGGCCTTCCTCGTCGCCGGTGATCAGCAGCGAGACCATGCCGGCCGGCCGGCCGGCATGGTCTGCAAGATAGCCGAGCGCCGCCGCGACGAAGGCGGCGATGCCCCCCTTCATGTCGACGGCGCCGCGGCCGAAGACGAAGCCGCCGGCGACCGCGCCGGCAAAGGGATCATGCCGCCAGCGGCTCGAATCGCCCGGCGGGACGACATCGGTGTGGCCGGCGAAGACGAGATGCGGCGCGCCCGAGCCGATGGTCGCGAAAAGATTCTCGACATCGGGCGTGCCGGCCTCGCTGAACACCGGCCGCGCCACCGTGAAGCCGGCGGGGACGAGCACGCTTTCAAGGAGCTCCAGCGCGCCGCCCTCGGCGGGCGTCACTGACGGACAACGGATAAGCGCACTGAGCAGCGCGACGGGATCGGACGACGCAGGGAGCACGGTCGAGGACATGCTCTTCGTTGCCATGCCGAGGGACGGTGATCAAGCCTCGCCGGTGCCGCAGCACCGCCGCTCACACCGCGACGGAGTGGCGGCCGCCGCGGCTCAAATAGGTGTCGAATTCCGAGGCGACGACGCGGGCGATCTCGTGGCGGTGGCGGAGGATGGCGAGACGGCCGTCCTGGCGCGCGATGAGGCCTGCTTCCTCGAGCGGGCGCAGCCGTTCGAGATCGGCGCGAAAGCACTCGGCCGGCGCGGCATGGCGGGCGGCGACGGCGTCGAGGTCGACCGCGAAGCCGCAGAGCAGCGCCTCGATCACCTCGGCCCGCATCAGGTCCTCACCCTCGAAGGCCTTGCCGCGCACCGTGGGCAACTCGCCCGCCTCGATGGCGCGCTGCCAGCCGAGATTATCCGGTGCGTTCTGCGCGAAGCCGAGCGGGGTCCGGCTGATCGAGGAGGCGCCGATGCCGATCAGCGTCGTGGCGGCATCGTCCGTATAGCCCTGGAAGTTGCGGCGGAGCGCACCGTCGCTGCCGGCCTTCGCGAGCGGGTCGGAGGGGGCGGCGAAGTGGTCGATGCCGATCTCGACATAGCCGGCGGCCTCGAAGATCGCGCGGGCGAGCGCCGCCTGCTGCATCCTGAGTTCCGAGTCCGGCAGGGTCGCATCGTCGATCAGCCGCTGATGCGGCTTCATCCAGGGCACATGGGCATAGCCGAACAGGGCGATGCGGTCGGGCGAGAGCGCCAGCATCCGTTCGGCCGTGTCGCGCACCATGTCCAGCGTCTGCAGCGGCAGGCCATACATGAGATCGGTATTGACGGCCGCGATGCCGGCGCCGCGGAGGGCTTCAAAGGCGCCGGCGACGACCTCGAAGGGCTGGACGCGGCCGATGGCGCTCTGCACCGCCGGATCCAGCGTCTGCACGCCGAGGCTTGCCCTGTTGACGCCGAGCGCCGCCATCGCCCGGGCGCCCTCGGCCGAGACATGGCGCGGATCGAGCTCGACGGCATGTTCCATCGCGGGCCGGAAATCGAAGCGCTGGCGAAGATCCGCGACCAGCGCCTGCATGCAATCGGCCGGCAGGATGTTCGGCGTGCCGCCGCCCCAATGGAGATGCGCGACGTCGACCCGGCCGATTCGTTCGGCGATGAGCGCGATCTCGCGGTGCAGCATGGCGGCATAGGCGCGGATCGGGGCATCGCGCCGCGCCGCCTTGGTCGTGCAGCCGCAATAGGCGCAGATCGAGCGGCAGAAGGGGATGTGGAGATAGAGCGAGACGGGTTCGCCGCGTGCGCCGACCTCCTCCAGCCAGCCGGCATAGGTCGCCGGCGTGACGGCGGGGGAGAAGTGCGGCGCCGTCGGATAGGAGGTGTAGCGCGGCACCATCCGCCGGGCGACCTCGGCGAGCACGGGAGACGCGGAGTCCGGCGAGGCGAAGCCGGGAGCGGGCGGGCTGTTCGGCGGCGGGAAATGTGCGGTCATGGCCCTCATGCTCCGGCGGCCCGTCTCGGGCATATCGGCCCCGGCATGGGCGCGCCTGGGCCATCCGGCACGCCCTCTGGGTCGCTGGTAGCGCGGGCAGGGGAGGGGAACTTTGCGCCGGCTCAAACTGCACGCGATTTTTCGCGCGGCGTGAGGGGCCGTCGCTGGTCGCGGAGCGGGCCGGGAATCAGGCGACCGAGATGTCCTCGATGCCGATCTCGTAGGTCTCCTGCGTGCGGCCGATATGGCGCTCGAGCACACCCAGCAACGCCTCGACATCGCGCTTGCGGACGGCGTCGACGATCTCGCCATGCTCCTTCAGCGACAGGCTGGTGTGCTGCGGCTTCTGCGCGAGATGCGTCCTGAGCGCCGAGATCTTGCCGGAATAGATGCCGTAGGCGTTTCGGAGATACGAGTTTCCGCAGTTGGCGAAGAAGGCCAGGTGGAAGTCCGTGTCGAGCTCGAGATATTTGCGGACGTCGCCCTTGCCGAGCGCCTTCTTCATCTTCGCCTCGATCGCCTCGAGATCCTTCAGCAGCAGCACCGGCTGCTCAGTCATGGCGATCTGCAGCGCCGCCTTTTCCAGCGCCCGGCGGAAGGCGCAGATCTCGCGCACCTCGCGGGCGCTCAGCGTGAACACCCGCGCGCCCGACTGCGGCACCACGGTGACGAGACCCTCATGCTTCAGCTGTGCCAACGCTTCGCGGACGGGCGTCTTGGAAACCTTGAGATCGGCCGAAATGCCCCGTTCCGAGATCGACGAGCCGAGCGGAAGGTCGCCGTCCACGATCATGGAGCGGATGCGGTCCGTGACGAGTGCTGTCAGCGACCGAGGGCGCTCCAGTTCCATTATATCGACTCCTGCAGATTTCTTTTCACTATGGGATTTGGTGCACCAGATGTCAAAGTCCGGCCGCGCCGCCGGAGCGCCATTCGCCGCAAAGAGCGGATTTCGGCCCGCTTAGGCCCCGCCTGTGCATGAGCGGCACAGACAGCGCATTCACCCTCTTGACTGGTATACCAGATGGCAGATAGCTTCCGTCCCGAGGACGTGACCAGGGAGGGGCACGAGGTGGAGGCGAGACTTGCTGTCGATTGCCGCAACCGGCATGGCGAGGGGGCATTGTGGAACCCGCGCGATGGCCGCCTGTGGTGGTCCGACATCCATGGCGAGGCGCTGTGGTGGCACGAGCCGGCATCGGGCCTGAGCGGGGATATCGCGCTTCCCGGCCGGCTCTGCGCCTTCGCGCCGCGCGCCGCCGGCGGCTGGATCATGGCCTTCGCCGACGCGGTCGAGCTCTGGTCTGCTGATTTCGCCCGGGAGCGCGTCATCCACGCCTTCGAGCCCGAAAAGCCCGGCACGCGGCTCAATGACGGGCGCACCGATCGCGAGGGCCGCTTCGTCGTCGGCGGCATGAACGAGGCCTCCGCCGATCCCGACAGCTCGGTCATCCGGGTCAATGCCGATCTCTCCGTCGAAACGCTGATCAGCGGCGTCGCCTGCGCCAATTCGACCTGCTTCTCGCCGGATGGCCACGTCATGTATTTCGCCGACACGCCCGAGCGGCGGATCCGCGCCTATGCCTATGGCGCCGCGGGGCTCGGCCCCGCCAGCGTCTTCGCCGACATGGCAGGCGAGCCGGGATTGCCCGACGGCTCCTGCGTCGATCGGGAGGGCGGCGTCTGGAATGCCGAATGGGTGGGCGGGCAGGTCGTCCGCTTCGATGTCAATGGACGCATCACGCATCGCGTCGCGCTGCCCGTGCCGAAGGCGACTTGCTGCGCCT
This sequence comes from Kaistia sp., assembly GCA_965279105.1. GTDB lineage: Bacteria > Pseudomonadota > Alphaproteobacteria > Rhizobiales > Kaistiaceae > Kaistia. The sequence continues at coordinate 4,665,850 of OZ257135.1, read as the reverse complement.
TTGGCGGTGATGATCTCGCCACGCTCTTCATCACCACATCGCGGCTGATGTCGGGCGCCGAGGCGCTCGAACGGGCGCCGCTGTCCGGCTCGCTCTTCGCCATCCGTCCGGGCGTTCAAGGGGTGGAGGATACCCCGTTCGCCGGCTGATTCACTGCACTGACCAAGGACTGCACTGACCAAGGGAGGACTATAATGAAGCGACTTGCATTGAAGCGACTTGCCTTTGCCCTCGCGCTGACGGCTGCATCGGGATCGATCGCCGCGGCCGAGGACTATCCGGCGCCGGTTCCGCTCGCCACGGGCGCACAGGCGCCGATCGACGCGATCCACAAGGCCGATGGCAAGCTGCGCATCGCCTACATGCCGCCGGCGACCGAGTTCAACTATTACATCGCCATCGGCGAGGGCATCAAATCCGTTGCCGCCGGCAAGGATGTCGAGGTGTTCATGCTGGCCCCGCAGAGCGGCGCCGACATCAACGGCCAGATGGGCATGATCCAGGACGTGCTCACGCAGAATGTCGACGCCATCATCTTCGGCACCCATGACGAAGGCGCCGCCGCGCCGCTGCTGAAGCAGGCGGTGGAGAAGGGCGTCGCCGTCGTGATGATCAATTCCGACATCCCGAACTTCCCGACCCCCATTCATGGCGTCGTCGGCTATGCGCAGCGCAAGGGCACCCACAAGATCGCCGACTGGGCCATCGCCAAGTTCGCCGGCGCGCCCGTCAAGGTCGGCGTGATCGAGGGCCAGCCGGGCTATCATTCGACCGAGCGGGTCGGCGGCTTCCTCGACGGCATCAAGGGCGCGCCGAACTTCGAGGTCGTGGCCTCGATCGACGGCAAGTGGAATGTCGAGGGCGGCAATACGGCAGCGATGGACCTTCTCCAGGCCCATCCTGAGATCAACGTCATCTTCGCCGCCAACGACTATATGGCGATCGGCGCCTCCTATGCCGCCAAGGCGCTCGGCCGCAAGGATCTCGTCATCCTCGGCAATGACGGCGACACCTCGGGCCTCGAGGAGATCGCGGCCGGCACCGTCACCGCCACGGTCAACACCGTGCCGTTCCTGATGGGCCAGGCGGCGATGCATGCGACGCTCGACGCCCTCGATCACAAATTCCCCGGCGGCTGGGTCGAGATCCCGACCGAGATCGTCGACGGCACCAATGTGATCGCCGTGCTGCAGAAGCCCGAGAAGCTCTATCCGAAGCCGTCCAAGGCGTTCTGAGGCCTCGAACAAGGCCCTTCGCAGACATCTGGCCGCCCGCTTCATCACGGGCGGCCAATCCCTCCAACAGGATCGAACCGATGCCGGATATCGCTCAGCCGCTCTGGGACATCGATACCGTTTCGAAGGCCTATCCGGGCGTCCAGGCCAATGACCGGGTGTCGATCAGGCTCATGCCCGGCCGCATTCACGGCCTTCTCGGCGAGAACGGCTCGGGCAAGTCGACGCTGATCCGTCTCCTCTCCGGCGTCGATCGGCCCGACTCCGGCGAGATCCGCCTGAAGGGCCGCCCTGTCAACATGGCGAGCCCGACCGAGGCGCGCGCCCTCGGCGTCGCGACCGTCTTCCAGGAATTCTCGATCGTGCCGAGCCTCACCGTGGCGGAGAACGTGTTTCTCGGCCGCTGGCCGCGCCGCGCCTTCGGCATGATCGACTGGGACATGATGAACAGCCGCTCCCGCGCCGTCCTCGCCGAGCTCGACATCGAGCTCGACCCGGAGGCCGTGACGTCGACGCTGTCGGTTGCCGAGCAGCAGCTGATCGAGATCGCCAAGGCGGTCGCCGCCGAGGCGCAACTGATCATTCTCGACGAGCCGACCACCGCGCTCGGCCTCGACGAGATCGCCCAGTTGCACGCGCTGCTCCGGCGCATGCGCGATCATGGCCACGCCATTCTCTATGTGTCGCATCGGCTCGACGAGGTGACCGCCCTCGTCGACGAGGTGACGATCCTGCGCGGCGGCCGCGTCGTCAGCGCCGCCGGCAACACCGCCGTCGAGGTCGATGCCATCGTCAGCGCCATGATCGGCGGCGACGTGCGCGAGCACTATCCAAAGGTCCGCAATGCAACCTCAGAGGTCGTGCTCGAGGTCAGCGGCCTCTCGAGCGCGAGGGGCGCGCGTGACGTCTCGTTCACCTTGCACAAGGGCGAGGTGCTCGGCCTCGGCGGCGTGCTCGGCTCGGGCCGCACCGAGATCGCGCGGGCGCTGTTCGGGCTCGATCCCATCATCGCCGGCACCGTCAGCGTCCGCGGCCGCCGCCTGAAGGCGCGGAGCCCGGCCGATGCCATCGCCGCCGGTCTCGCCCTCGTCACCGAGAACCGCAAGACCGACGGCCTCTTCTTCAATTTCGACGGCCGCTCGAACATTTCGAGCGCCAGCCTGTCGCGCTTCTCGCAGTTCGGCTTTCTCGACCTGAAGCGGGAGGAGCGCGAGTCGGCGCGGCTCGCGCAATTGCTCGAGCTCTCGCGCGGGGCCGAGGACAAGTCCGTCCGGCATCTTTCCGGCGGCAACCAGCAAAAGGTGGTGCTGGCGCGCTGGCTGCTGTCCGAGACCTCGGTGCTCATCCTCGACGAGCCGACGCAAGGCATCGACATCGGCGCCAAGCTCGCCGTCTACCGGCTGATCAACCAGCTGACGGCGGAGGGCTGCGCCATCCTCCTGATCAGCTCCGACCATGACGAGCTGCTGGCGATGAGCGACCGGATCGCGCTGATCCGCCATGGCTCCGTCACCGACATAAGAGCGCCCGGCGATTTGAGCCATGCCGATCTCGTGCGGGCCGCCACGGGCGAAGACACAATTCAGGGAAGGAACGTTGCATGAGACGCATCTTCGATGCGCAGCTGGTGGGGCCGCTCGCGGCGATGCTGCTCGTGGCCCTCGTGGTGGCGACGACCACGGATCGCTTCCTCGATCCCGGCAACCTCGCCAATCTCGCCCTGCAGGTCTCGATCGTCTCGCTGATCGCGATCGGCGCGACCGTCGTCATCTTCGCCGGCGGGATCGACCTCTCCTCGGGCTCGATGGTGGCGCTGTTGACGATGATCCTCGCCACGGCGGTGAAGTTCCAGGGTGTTCCCCTGTGGCCGGCGCTGGTCGGCTTGCTCGTCATCGGCGCGGCTTTGGGCGCGCTCAACGGCGTCCTCACCGCCTTCCTGCGCATTCCCTCCTTCATCGTGACGCTCGCCGGGCTGATCGCCTATCGCGGCCTCGCGCTGATGTTCAACAAGGGTTCGCCGATCTTCTCGCTCGATCCGAATTTCGAGCCGGTCTTCTACGGCAAGCTCGTCGGCATCCCGCTGCCCTTCTTCTATCTCGTCGCGCTCTATGGCGCCGCGACCATCATGATGAACAACACCCGGCTCGGCCGCGAGATCTATGCGGTCGGCGGCAATCCGGCGGCGGCGAAGCTCTCCGGCATCAATGTGCGCCGCGTCCAGACCTATGCCTTCACCATCGCCGGCCTGATGACCGCCGTCGGCGCCATCCTGATGGCCTCGCGGCTCAATTCGGGCTCTCCGAACTATGGCCAGACCTTCGAGCTGCAGGCGATCGCGGCGGCGGTGGTCGGCGGCGCCAGCCTCATCGGCGGGCGCGGCAACATCCTCTCGACCCTCGTCGGTGCGCTCACGATCGTCATCGTGCAGAACGGCCTCAACCTCCACGCCGTGCCCTCGGCCGTCCAGAACGTCGTGCTCGGGCTGATCATCCTGGTCGCCGTCGGCGTCGACATGTGGCGGAGCGAGATCGCCCGCGCGATCGGCCGCCTCTCCGGCGCGCGGCGGCCTGCCGCCAGCACCGCACGCCCCGGCAAGACCGCTGCAGGAAAGTGATCAGATGGATCTGAAGCTACAGGGAAAGCGCGTCCTCGTGACCGGTTCGGCCACGGGGATCGGGCGGGCGACGGCGGAGGTCTTCCTCCGCGAACGCGCCGAGGTCGTCGTTAACGGCCTCACCGAGACCGAGGTCGCAGCCGCGCTCGCGACTCTCGCGCCGCATGGCGCGGTCAGCGGGCTCGCGGCCGACATCGCCACCGTGGAGGGCGCCGAGGCGCTGCTCGCCTTCGCCGGCGCCAAGGGGCCCGTCGACATTCTCGTCAACAATGTCGGCATCTTCTCGGTCAAGGCCTTCGCGGACATCACCGACGCCGACTGGCTGCATTTCTTCAATGTCAACGTGCTGACTGCCGTGCGCATGACTCGCGCCCTCCTGCCGGCGATGCTGGCGCGCGGCACCGGTGCCGTCGTCAACCTCGCCTCGGAGGCCGGCGTCAAGCCGCTGCCGCAGATGGTGCACTACTCGGTCACCAAGACGGCGATGATCGGCCTGACGCGGGGCCTTGCCGAACTCACCAAGGGCACGGCGGTGACGGTCAATGCCGTGCTGCCCGGTCCGACCTGGACCGACGGGGTCGAGGCCTATTTCCGCGGCCTCGCGGCTGCCAAGTCCCTGCCGATGGACAGCATCATCGACGGCTATTTCCGCGAGGACGAGCCGACATCGCTCATCCAGCGCTTCGTCAAGCCCGAGGAGGTGGCGCGCATGATCGCCTTCGTCGCCGCCTCGTCCGCCTCCAACGGTGCCGCCTATCGCATCGAAGGCGGCATCATCCGCAGCATTCTCTGACCTGAAAGGAGCGCGCCATGGCCGCTGTCACCTTCTCCCATATCGGCATCACCGTCCCCGATCTCGACCGGGCGGTCGAGTTCTATGCCAAGTGCTTCGACTTCTACGTCATCATGCCGCCGACGACGATCCACCAGGACGACAGCGCCATCGGCCAGATGTGCGACGACGTCTTCGGCGCCGGCTGGGGCAGCTTCCGCATCGCCCATCTCGCGACCGGCGACGGCATCGGCATCGAGCTGTTCGAATTCCCGCAGACCGTCGCCGAGGAGCGTCCGTTCGAATATTGGCGGCGCGGGCTGTTCCATTTCTGCCTGCAGGACGAGAAGCTCGAGGAACGCGTCAAGCTGATCGAATCCATGGGCGGCCGCCAGCGCATGCAGCAGGTCCGCCACTATTACCCCGGCCAGAAGCCCTATCGCATGGTCTATGTCGAGGACCCCTTCGGCAATGTCTTCGAGCTCTACAGCCACTCCTATGAACTGACCTATTCGGCCGGAGCCTATGTCTGATCCTCGACCCGGAAGGACAATGGTGATGACCAGCAAGCCGAAAGTCGTGATCACCGACTATGATTACGGCGACGTCGACATCGAGACGCGCATCCTGGAGGCGGCCGGGGCGGAGGTGGTGGCGCTGCAGGCGAAGCGCGAGGACGATCTCCTCGAGGCCGCGCGCGACTGCGACGCCATCATGAACCAGTATGCCCGCGTCGGCGCGCGGACCATCGCCGTCATGGAGCGGTGCAAGGTCATCGCGCGCTACGGGGTCGGGGTCGACATCGTCGATGTCGCCGCGGCCTCGGCCAAGGGCATCCTCGTCACCAATGTGCGCGACTATTGCACCGACGAGGTCGCCGACCATGCCGTCAGCCTGTGGCTCGCCCTCGCGCGCCGCCTGTTCGACTATGACCGGGCGACGCATCAGGGCATCTGGCGCTGGCAATCGGGCAGCCCGATCCATCGCCTGCGCGGGCGGACGGTCGGCATCGTCTCCTTCGGCAAGATCGGCCAGGCGATCGCCGCCCGCGCGCGGCCCTTCGGCGTCGAGCTCATCGTCTACGACCCCTATCTCGCCGCCGACGTCGCGATGTCGCTCGGCGTGCGCCAGGTCGACAAGGCGACGCTGCTGGCCGAGGCGGACGTCCTGATGATGCAGGTGCCGATGACCGCGGAGACGCGGCATTTCCTCGGCGAGGCGGAGTTCGCGGCCATGCGGCCGGGCGCGCTCGTCATCAATACCGGCCGCGGCCCGACCATCGACAACAAGGCGCTCTACCGGGCGCTGGTCGAGGGCCGCATCGCCGGCGCCGGGCTCGACGACCCGGAGGAGGAGCCGGCGAAGCTCGCCGACTGGTCGCCCGCCGGCAATCCGATCTTCACGCTGCCGAACGTGATCGTCACGCCGCATGTCGCCTATTATTCGGAGGAATCCATCCGCTCGGCCCGCGAGATCGCCGCCAGCGAGGTGGCGCGCGTGCTGACCGGCCAGGCCCCCCAAAATCCCGTCAACGCCGCCGCGCTGCTTGCGCCGGAAGGACAGACCCATGCTTAAGCAGTTCAACGATTTCGAGCGCCGTCCCGATCTCCTCGCCGCCTTCGACGCGGTGATCGGCGCCTATTCGGCCGCTGCCATCTTCGCCGACGTGCAGTATCGCACCGGCGTCATGGACAGCGGCATCAAGCCGGCCTTCCGCGCCAAGGTGACGGGCCAGGCGATCACCGTGCAGCTCTCCAAGGGTGATCTCGTCGACCCGCTGCGCGCCCTCGAGATGGGGCAGGCGGGCGACGTCATCGTCGTCGATGCCGGCGGCGACGTGAACACCTCGGTCTGCGGCGGCCTGATGGGCGGGCTCGCGCAAAATCGCGGCATCCGCGCGATGATCGTCGATGGCGCCGGGCGCGATACCGATGAATTGCAGGATATCGGCTGGCCGATCTGGACGCGCGCGATCACCCCGCGCGGCACGCACACGATGTTCTCCGGCCGCAAGGAGGAGCTCTCGATCAATGTCCCGATTGCCTGCGGCGGCGTCGTGGTAAACCCCGGCGATTTCATCGTCGCCGACCTGATGGGCGTCGTCGTCATCCCGCTGGAGCGCGCCGAAGAGGTCGTCCGCCTCGCCAAGGAGCAGGCCGACCGCGAGGAGGCGACCCGCGCCTGGGTGAAAAAGGGCAAGACGGTCGAGGACCTCCTCGCCGAATTCGGCCGGATCTGATCCGCGCCCTCAGTGCCGCGCCAACTCCCACAACGATGCGGCGCCGCGCGCGCCGCATCGCTCTTTGCGCGTCAGGCGGGGAACCGCCAGAAGCCGCCATCACCGCCGAGGACGCGCGCCGCGGCATCACCCGTCTGCTGCCCGCGCTGCTGAAGGGGCCTGACCCTCGTGGCCGTGGCGGCCTTCTGTAGCTCGGCGCCAATGGCTGACCGATGGTGGAGGGCATCGAGACCGATCGCGCCCGCCCGACCTGTCCCAACATGATTGTTGACTAGGAAACTGTATGGAGTTAGTTTCCTAGTCAACAAGGAGAGCGTCATGGCCGGAGCCGCGGAGCTGACCGATCACACCGGATACTGGATGCGGATGGTATCGAACGCCGTGTCGCAGGAATTCGCGCGCCGCGTCGCGGGCGAGGGTGTCACCGTGGCGGAGTGGGCATTCATGCGCGCGCTCTACGATCAGCCGCCGATGTCGCCCTCCGTTCTCGCCGAGACGATGGGCATGACCAGGGGCGCGATCAGCAAGCTCGGCGAGCGGCTGGTCGCCAAGGGGCTGGTGGCGCGGACGGACAGCCAGGAGGACAAGCGCGCGCACAGCCTTTCCTTGACGCCGGAGGGCCGCGCCAGGGTCCCGGTCCTCGCCGCGCTCGCCGATGCGAACGACGCCGAATTCTTCGGCGTCCTGACGATGGAAGAGCATGAGACGCTCGGCCGTCTCCTCAAGATCCTCGCCGGACGGCTCGGGCTGAAGGCAACCCCGGTGGACTGATCCGCCGGCCAAACGCAATCTTGAAACGAAAGGACACCGCCATGGACGCGGAACGGATTTCCATTGCCGAAACCTGCCTCAATGCCGCTCACGATGGCAGCCTGAGCTTTCCCGACATCGTCGGCAAACTGATCGCCGCCGGTTTCGAGGGCTATCTGGTCGACTACCGCCGGGGCAGCCAGACCAACTACCTGCCGGACGGCGACGGCGTGACGATGGAGATGCAGCCCTCCGCCGGCACCGTCGCTGCAGCCTTCGACGCAGCCGAGATCGAGCGCCTCGTACGCTGGGCGCAGGCGAAGCCGGCGGATTACAACTATGTCGCGTTCAGCGAGAAGGCGAAGGCCGCCGGCTGCGCGGGCTACCTCGTCTCGTTCCTCGGCCGCCGCGTCGTCTATTTCGGCCGCACCGTCGAAACCCATGTCGAGCATTTTCCGAAGTAGGGGGGAGGTCCTGGCGCCGGTCACGCTGGCGGCATGGCCTTTTCGGAGCGGGCCGACAGCCGGTTCTAGTTCGAGGTCGGAACCGCGGGCCTCGGCCTGTCCGCAACCGGCCTGCTCGCGGAGCTCCGCAGCTATGATCTTTGCCTCGAGGCCCTGCTCGGCCCCGGCATGTTCACGCTGGGGGCTGCCGCCAACCAACTCTATCGGATGGCGACTGCGCATAATTTCGCACCGGGCAATGCCGGCACCATCTTCTGGGCCGACATCCTCATCCCGCTGTTCGGATCCGCGCTGCTTTGGCTGAGCTGGCGTGGTGGGGGGATAAAGGCGGCACGGTTTGGGGCTTGACCGAACTGGAAGTCATCGCATGACCGGGCAGCGTCGGCGCTCATGGAGCGCGACCAGGTCCGGTTGCTCGCCTGATACTGGTTCGCAGAAGATTTGGCGCGCCCGAAGAGATTCGAACTCCTGACCCCCAGATTCGTAGTCGGGGATACCCACTGAAAACACTGCGAGCCGTTCCCTATCGGGCGGATGGGAACGGCTCGCAGGCGTCTTTCGAAGGGTGCTCCGATCACGACATGCGGGCAGTTCTATGCCGAGGGCTCGAACCTGAAACCTAGCCGTTATGAGCGCGTCTCTGCGCTTATGATCTCGCAGCTTTCTGCGGTTCTTCGACCCTGATCATGCGGCCTGATCGCGCTTTGTTCCGGCGAATGATTGCCGTATTGATTGCCGCATGACCTCCACCCTCGCCAAGCTGATCGCCGGCCGCTACACCGTCACCGCCTATTGCGGGCGATGCCAGCATGCCCGCGATCTTGACCTCGAGGCGATGGCGGCAGAGCTTGGCGCCGACGCGCGGCTGCAGGGCTCCGCCGACACAGGACCAGCCCGGATCGGCGGCAGGCCGCTTCGATGCAGCGTGGCCGCTTGCCGGTCCTACAACACGTCGATCCGGATGGCGCCCGCGACGCCGGGCGGGCCGCTTTCGAAGTGACCTGCTGGCCTAGATGCCATCCCGCCAGCGCTTGGCGCGGATGACGACGCCTTCGCAGAGGCTCATGCCGGCGACGCCGAGCACGAAGCCGCAGAGGCCGGCCGCCGTTTCGGTGTTGATGCCGGAGGCGGAGAGCTGTGCGGCAAGCAGCGGCGCGGCGACGGGCGTTCCATAGCCGGCGACGAGCGCGCCGGCGACGGTCGTCAGGATACGGCGCCAGAGGCTTTCACCAGGACGCGACAGCCCGCGAATGGCTCCGCCGATCGCTCCGGCGACGAGGTGCACCAGCTTGACACCAAAGAACTGAAGCTCTGGAGGAGGGGGCTCGGCCATCAATCCCGCCTCAGCCCCTGTTTGCCGGGATGATCTCGCCATCGGCGATCGCGGCATTTTCCGGGACGGTCAGGCGCGCGAGGATCTTGTCGCGGATGCCGTCCTCGCCGCCAAGCCAGGCGATGAGCTTCGACGGGCCATTGGCGACCGCATAGCCGAGCGCCGCGGCGACGACGTCATTGCCGACCTCGACTGAGACGGTCCTGCCCTTGACGGCGCCGGCCGTGGCATTGAGCCCATAGCTGACGGCATTGGCGAGCAGCTGCTCGGCAGCCTCGGTTCGCAGCTTCTGGATCCATGGCGACGGGATGCGGGAAAGGATCCAGATGAGGGCGCCCCCGACCAGCGGGATGGCGAAGCTGATCACATCGGCAGCCCACTGGCCGACCGGGATCTCGACCGTCGCGGCCAAGGCGCCGAGGGCCGACAGGACAAGCAGGGCGAGCGCGAGCGTGATCGCGCCGAGAAGGCGAGAGAGCATGATGGTCTCCGGGTTGACGGGGATGGATCGGTTACAGGGCGCTCAGAGCAGGTCGCTCAGCGCGCTTCGCGTCTTGGGCCCGGCGATGCCGTCCACGGTGAGGCCGCGCCGGCGCTGAAGCTCGCAGATGGCCGTCTGGGTGCGCGGCCCAAAGTCGCCGTCGACCTTGACTGTGGTGAAGTCCGCGGCCCTGAGTTGGCGCTGCAGTTCGATCACGTCGCTGCCGCTGTCGCCGCGACGCAGGACGGGATATCCGCTCTCGGCCGGCGGCGGGGCATCCGGCCAGATCGCCGCCGCCTTGGCGAGCCATGTGCGCTGCTCGGCGAGGCCGTTGCTGCCGCCATTGATGGCCTCGCACACGGCGGCGACGTCGTCGCGGTCGGCGAGCGCGTTGCAGCCGCGCTGCTGCCATTCCTTCACCGCCGTCAGGAAGGCCGTCGCCGGCTGCCGCAAGGCCTCCGGATGGGTCTCGAAGCCCTGTGCGCGGTAGTTGGCGCGCCCCGTCGTCTGCAGCATGCCGCCGCCGCGAAAGCGCCAGCCGTCGCCGGGCTCGCTGTTGCCGAGATTGCGCAGCCCCCAGGCGCCGCCATAGATGGCATTGGCGATGGCCACCTTGTCGGCGGGATGTCCGGCAGAGCGGCCGAGGGTGCGACAGTCGGCGGCGCTGATCCTGTGCCGTCCGAAATTCTTCAGGAGCCCGGCGACGGAATAGTCGAGGCTTTCCTCAATCGCCTTGAGCCCCCCCGTCTCGACCATGACGCGAGCGAGGAAATGCCGGATGCGCCGCGGCGTCGTCAGGCCGGCGCTCCCGGCCGCTGGCCAGTTGTCGACGATGGCAGCGACGAGATCGCCGCGCGCGCCAGGCGCAAGGCGCAGGATCTCGGCCGCAGTCGGTTCGGTCATGTCGTGTCTCCGGAAAATGGAATGAGGGGCGCGGCCTATTCGCAGACGAGGCCGATCGAGGCCGCCCGCAGATAGGCGTCCTCCATGAACTGGCGCATGTCGTCTTCGCTCAGAACCTCGCCCGGCCAGAGCGAGAGGGAGTGGAAGCTCGGCGTTCCCGCGGCATAGGGCGTCGACGTCCAGTCGTTATAGGCGCCGAGATAGTACCGGCCGGAGCCGTTGATGGTCCGCGTGCGCGCGATCGAGACGCGCGGTCCATCGGAGGGCTGGATATGCATCCATCCATCCTCATAGGCGCAGCCGAGGAACATGAAATCGCCGTCGGTGAAGCCTTCCGGCAGGCTCACGACGACGCCAGCCTGTGTCGGATTGCCGTTCTGGCGCACCGTCAGTCCGGCCGGCGACTGGCCGATCTGATGGCCGAGCAGCGCTGTCTTGAGCCCGGTTCCGGCGAGCGCCTCATAGGCCGTGTTGACCTTGACGCGGAAGCCGATCACCTCGGAGAGATCGGTCGGCTCGCCGCTCGGCCAGATACCGTCGATCGTCAGGCCATTGGCGGCGACGGTCATCGTATTGGTATCGAAGCTCGGCTGGTCGCCGCCGCTGCCGGACTTCGGCGACAGCGGGATCGAGCCGATGTCCGGGTTGAGGCTGGCCGCGCCGCTGCGCGTGCCGCCGCCGACGATACTGGTGCCGAAGGCATAGTGGAGGGCGGGATTGGATCCGCCATCCGTGAAGCGCGAGGCGAAGTCGAGATCGGGCGGCGAGGCGATTTCCCAGGCCGCCGCGCGATGCGCGCTCTGGTCGGCGCGGGCGTGGGTGTAGTGGTTCGCGGTGATGCGCGGCATGATCTCTCCTCAGGCGGCCAGGGTGATGACAGTCAGTTCGTCATGCGGCGCGACCTCGTAAATCGTCCGCGTCGCGCCGCCGAAGCTGTAGGTGATGGCAAGGTCCGACCGGAGATTGCCGGTCGCGATCTCATCGAACAGGGTCGAGATGCCCGTCGGCTGGTCGTCGCGGGCATAGCGGACCTTGACGGTGCCGGACGGGTCGGCCGAGACGGTCATGCTGATCGTCTTGCCCGAGATCGTCGGTCCGGACGTGATCGTCATGCGGCCGCCGGCGTCATAGACGGCAAAGCCCTGGTTGGTCGTCTGGCCGCCGCAGAGCGCGGCGTCGAACACCAGCGCCGCACCCTCGCAGTCGCATTTGACGGTGATGACACGCGGCGCATTCGAGAGCCGCGTCGCCGATAGGAACCGGAAGCGCTTCGGCGCGATGCCCTGCACGGCGTAGTGATAGACGGCCCGCCAGGCCTGCCGGCCGAAGTCGAGATAGCCGTAATTGGTGAGGTGCTGATCGTTGCTGCCGCGCGGGTGCTGGTAGACGGGACCGACGCCGTAGAAGTTCGGATAGGTCAGCAGCGTGCGCTCGATCTTCGTCTGCATGCGGCCAGCGGTCTGATAGGTTGCGCCGTCGCGGCTGCCCGTCGCGGTCTGGTAGAAGAAATACGGCACGGGGAATGTCTGCAGGGAGAGCCCGCGCAGATAGCTCTGCTCGCGCGCCTGGTCGGCCTGCCAGATCGTTTCCCAATCGCCGGTCAACGTGCGATCAGCCTCGCCCTGCGCGACGATCACGCCGAGGAAGGCGATACGCTTGCCGGCCTCGGCCGCCCGCGCGACGAGCTCGGAAACCTGACCGCGATAGAAGCTGTAATAGGTGCCGCCCTGCACGAGCGCGGTCACTGCCTGCCCGCCGACGGCGCTGTCGGCGACGAAGATGATGCGTTCCGATGGCGGCACATTCGCCTCGAGCGCGCAGAGCTCCGAGAAGAAGTTCGCCCCCGACGAGATCGATTCGCCGCAGCCGACATTGTTCGGGGCATTGGTGTTTTCGATCAGTGCCGCCGTCGTCGCCGTGTCGGTGCCGAGCGCCGAGCGCGGGCCGTTGGCGAAGGAGAGATTGCTGTAGGGCTGCGAGGTCGAGAGAGGATTATAGGTGCCCGAGGCGGGCTTCTGGCCGGCGGCGAGGCTCTGGCCGCGGATAAGGACGACGCCCCAATCGAAGGTCGACCAGTCGACCTGCCAGTCGCGCGGCAGCGCCTCGCCGGGCGCCAGGGCGTAGTAGCCGTCCGATCCGCTGCCGGAGATGTCGTCGGCGGTGTCGCCGGTGGTGGCGTTCTTGCCGCGCAGCACCTTCATGCGGCGGTCGACGCTTTCGATGCGCCAGTCGGGATCATCGACCGTGATGAGTTGCTGCAGCCGCGGCTGCGCCACGGCGAGCGAATCGCGGAAGGGCTTCAGAGTTCCGTCAGGCGCCAGAGCCCTGCGTCCGCTCGCGAGCGCCGTCCCGGAGAGGACCCGCATGCGCCGGTCGACGGCCTCGACATACCAGTCGTCATCGTCGACGAGGAGCACATTCGGCCACTTCGCCTTGAAGTCGCGGTCGATCGCGGCGACGACGCCGGCGCCGGTCGCCGCCTTGGTGTCATTGCCGGCAAGCACCTCCGAGACGGTGGCCTTGGCGACGGCGATCGTGAGGCCGGTCCCGAGATTGCCGGTCACCGTCGCGATGCCCGTGCCAGTGGCGCCGGTCGCCTTGTCAGCCTTGCCGCCGAGCGCGCTGGTCACCGTGGTGGAGAGCGTGTCGATCGCGGCGCCGATATAGGTCTCGATGATCGCGCCGAGGCCGCGCAGATCCGCTTTTGGCGGATATTGCGTGCCGGAGGCCGAGACGCCGTCGGTCTTGTAGCGGCGAAAGATGGACGTGAAGGCACTGGCGATCGAGCCCATGCGAGCCTCTTTTCAGTGTGTCGATGTGAAGAGCCGCCGCGGCGCCCGCGACGTGTCGCCCGCTTGTCAGATCGCGCCGACGGCGGAGAGGTAGGTGGCGCGCGCGGCGGCGAAGGCCGCTTCTTGCGCTGGCGTCAGATAGCCCCCGGCATGGCCGTCGGCGAATGTCAGGGCCGCATAGCCGGCCGTCACCGCGCTGCCGAATTTGAGCGTGCCGGCGGCAAGGGCAGCCGAGGCTGTCGCCGCCGTGGCAATCTCAATGCCGCCCGCCCGCAGAGACAGCGACGTTGACGTGTCGCGCGCGATGCCGCGAGGTCCTGTGCCATCCGTGACAGTGCCGTTGGCCGAGCTGATGACGCTTGCGGTATTGACGCGCGCCGACATGATGTCGTTCGTCGACCGCGCGACGATCGAGATGCCGGAGCCGGAGACGACCCATCCCGCAACCGATGTCGCGACGATGCCGGGCGTGAGAGACCAGAAGCCGAACGACATGTCATTGCGCGTGAGATGGCCGCCGGCGGTCGATGGATCGAAATTCGAGTTGATGGAATTCGATGTGCCGTTGGTCGTGTAGCCCTGGTCGGCGGCGAAGGTCGGCGCGCTGGTCAGCGTCGCGTTGTAGGCGTCGGCGATCCAGTTGCGGGTTGCCGCCTGCGTATCGGCGGCGGCGAACATGTAGAGGAAGTCCCGCGTCTGCCAGATGCCGGCTTGCATCAATGCCCGGACAAGCCGGTCGATCGCCCGCTTGCGCCGCGCCGTCGGCTTCGTCGAAAACCGCGCGAACAGCGCCTTTGCTTCCGGGCAGTATTGCGCTTGCCGGCTGCCAAAATTGCCCGGCAGCCCTGGCGCGGCGAGGTTCATCGTCAGGTGCCGTAAGTGTAGCGGACGCCCTCGCCGCTGACCGTCGCGTCGACAAAGATGTCGGCGAGGTCATCGCAAGGGAAGGTCCGGCTCTCGCCGGCGCCGAGCAGGACGCCGCTGCCGCTGCCGATCGTCGCATCGACGCCGGCGGCGCCGAGGGCGATCCATCCGGTGTTGGTCGTGCGCGCCTGGATCTCGACCCATTTTGCCGGCGTGGTCGTGGCGAGCGCGACGTCGGTGCCGGCCGTGGTGACCGTCTTCGCGCCATGGCCGATCCCGGTCGTCGTGTGATCGACCTTGCCGATGACGGCCGTGCCGGCAGAGAGCACGACCGCGCCAAGCGCTGACGTGGTCGCCGCGACATTGGCAGCGATGACCTTCAGGCGATCGAGCAGCGTGTTCGTGGTCGGCGATGCGCCGACCTCGCCAACAAGGGCGGCGAGCGCATCCTGCCTGGCGGCCGTCGCGACCAGCGCCGCCAGCGTGTCCTGCCTTGCCGCAGTGGCGACGAGCGCCGCCAGGGCGTCCTGCTTGCCTTCCGTCGCCGGCGAGAGGATTGCCGTTCCGGCTGCGGTGAGCAGGATATGCCCCGGAATGAGCTTGCCGGTGCCATCGTCGACCCAGACCATGGTGACATTGCCGCCGCCGCCATCCTTGACGGTCTTGGTCGTGATCGAAGCCATGTGCGTGATCCCTTCAGATGATGCCGAGCAAGCCGGAATTGTCGGCGCGCGAGAAATCGAGCATGCCGGGCGTGCCCGTACTGACGGTGCGCGTCACATAGTCTGTCCAGAGCGAGGCCCGGCCGCCCGGCGCCCAGGCCCGGGCGCGGAAGCGATAGGTGGCGCCTTCGATCAGGTAGCCCGTGTCGACGGCGCTTTCGCCCGGCCGGGCCGTGACGGAGGCCGACGAGCCGCCGCTGACCTGTTGCCATTCGACCTCGACCGTCAGCATGGACAGCATCGGCGCCCAGGAGGCGGCGCCATAGGGTGCGCGATTGCCGCCGCCGATATCGACCGACCCGACCGTGACGTCGAAGCCGGACGGCACCGGCGTGGTGCCGCGCGCGATCGGCGTGACGAAGCTGCCCGGCGCGCCTTCCTCGGTCGCGGAATTGAAGGCGAACAGCGTCTCGGGAACGACGATCGCGTCGAAGGTGTAGGTCAGGTTCTTGAGCGAAAGCACCGGCCGGCCGACGATCTCGAGCACGGTCTCGGACAGCTTCGGCGGCAGATGCACGCGGATGAAGCGGCGGTAAGGGACATTGCGCGCCGCCTCATAGCGGGCGGTCAGGGTGACGCTCGCCGCATTGGCGCGCGTGAAGGCGATCTTTTCCAGACGCGCCATGTGATTGTGCGCCTGCACAGCCTGGTTGGTCAGCGTCTTCGAGCGCTCGGTATCTTCAGCGACATAAGGGTCGCCATAGAGCGCCGCATCGACGGTGTTATAGCCCTGCGCCGGGTCGGTGTAGCGGCCGCGCACGGCGAGCACGGTCGAGCCGCGCCGCTTGTTGGGATCGAAGCGCACCGAAAGGATGTCGGCCGCGGTGAGGCGTACATCCGGCTCGACATATTCGCCGGCGTGAACGCCGACCTTGCCGTCGGGACGCTCATAGATGACGAGCTCGGCGGCCTGGTCGATGAGACGGCCGACCTCGACCTGATTGTCGCTGTAGCGATACCAGAGCCCGCCATGATAGCGGCGCACTGGATTGCCATCGCGGTCGTTCACGAATTCGTCGCAGACATTGGCGGCATGCGCCCAATCCGGCCAGTAGAGATCGTCGAAACCGAGCTTGGCGCCGCCGGAGGGGTGCATCAGATGATCGGCGCGGATCAGCGCCAGATTGCGCGAGAAGCGCGTGCCTTCGTCGCGCGGATCATAGAGCAGCGCGCCGTCGATCTCTGCGGTGAGCACGGGCATGCCGTTCGGATAGACCGTCTGCAGGTCCTCCGACGCGACCGAGCCGCAGGCCATGAGGATCGTGGCAAGGCCGTCGCCCCGGTGGTCCGTGGTCCAGATGTCGGGAAAGGCAGCGACAACAGCGCCATAGGCGGTCGAGGCATCCTCGCCGACGCGCGAATCGATCGCGACATAGGGATTGTAGTGCGCGGGCTCGGTGACGATGCCGCCGATGACGGTGACCGCGTCGTCATGCAGATAGATCTGGCGATAGGCTTCGATCCGATGTCCGGCGTGAACGATGATGTGCCAGGCGACGCCGTCCTTTTCCTCAAGGAGGGCATAGTCGCCACCCTTCTTGACGGTGCCATAGATCCGCGCGAGCGGCGGGACGTTCTGCTTGAGATTGTACTTTCCGTCCTCGGCCGTCGGCACCGAGGGCTTGTTCAGAAGGTTGGATACCAGCGTCGCGCCATAGCCGAGCGCGGCGGCGCCGAGCGATCCGAGGATGCTCGCGCCCGTGCCGACGGCCACGAAATTGACGATACCGAGCGGGACGCCAAGCTGGAAAAGGGCAAAGCCGAGCGCGAGCGGCATCAGATCCTCCAGATCGCAATTGGGGCCGCCTTGATCGCGGCGAAGCCCTCGCCGAGACGCACCTGCCAGTCGGCGCCATCGAAGATCGCGCCCCATTGCCGGCGCGGCTTGGACGGGTGGCCGACGACGCCGATCGCGCCGCGCTCGGCCCGGTCAAGAGCGACAAGGCCGAGCGTCGCGGCGCAGGCGGCGACCAGCGGCAGCACACCGCCGGCGGCCGCGATGACGGCGAGGCACTCGGCCTCGCTGGCATAGCAGCCGCGAAGATGCGCCGCTGCATCGGCATGGCCGTTGGCGATCGCCCAATCGGCGAGTACGAGCGAACAGTCGACCGCGCCGAATTCATGCGGCAGCGCCGCATTGGCGGCGATGAAGGCATCGAGGTCGGCGATCATGAGAGGTTCGGCCAGGCGATCGTGTGGTCGGCGAGAAGCGGAACGCGCTCGCCGAAGCGGTCCGGATCGGCGCCGGGATTGAGCCGCGCCGACCGCGCGCGCTGATCGACATCGGAGAGCACCGACCCCGAGGTCAAGTTGCGGAGGTTGAAGCGGTTGACGCATTCGGCGACGACATTGGCCAGCAAGGCGCTTCCCGAGATCTGTTCGTCAAAGGTCACATTGTCGATCGTCGCCGTGGAGCGCACCTCGACGCCGCCGTCCGGCTGGTCGTGTTCGTCGCACGGTTGAATAAGGAGTTGGATGCGGCTTCCGACAACATCGCCGGCGTCGAGCTCTTCCCACGCCGTGTTGGACACCGCCTCCGTCACCGCCGAAAGGCCGGCGCGGAACATGGTTGCCTCGGCATTGATGGCCGCCTCGATCTGGTCGATGCTGGTCAGCACCGAGCCGCGCCAGAGATCGCCGTTCGCGTCGAGATAGGGCCCGGCGCCATCCCAAAGCCGGATGGTCATGCTCGGGAAGTCGATGCGCACGAGGATGCGGATCACGCTGATCGCCATCATGCACCTGCCAGCGCGTTCCAGTAATCGGTCGCCTCGACGAAGACGACGTCGCGGCGATCGACGGCGGCGCGCGAGAGCAGCACATCCATTTCCCGGTCGCCGGCGAGATGGACGAGGCATGTCGGACGCTCGCATTCGAGCTCGGCATCCTCGGGAATTGCGGCGCGGATGGCCGGGAAGACCGGCACGGTCCAGACCTCGCCCGAGATCGAGATCGGCAGCCCGGTCTCATAGAGGGCGTGGTTGTACGAAAACCGGATGCCGGCAAGCGAATCGCCCGCCGTGACGCGGCGGATGGCGATCACCGTCGCGCCAAGCGCGGCCGTCGCATCCATGCGGATTTCTATGCCGCCGCCATCGTCATAGAGCGCGCCGTCGTCAAAGCTCGAGAAGTCGTCATGCGGCACGAACTGGTCGCCGCTGACGCCATCGACATAGGGCGCGCTGTCCTTGCTCCAAACAGGAATGGCGATCAGCCCGGCGCGGCCGCCGAGCGAGGTCCGCACCGCATTCCAGAGCTGCCGCCGCGGCTGGTCGCCAAGCGGAACCTGGCCGAAGGTGATCGACCAGTAGCCGCGATCGGTCCGCGTCGATGTGTCGATGCCGCCGAGGGTGACGCCGCCGGAGCGCGACAGCGGCACGATGTTCGCCTCGATCCGCGCCGGGCGAAGGCGATCCGGCCAGGTGATCCAGTCGCTCACTTGCGATATTCCCCGCCACGGCTCATCTGGTCCTGCATCATCCAGGAGGTGACGCTGCCGCGCACAGTCTGCAGCAGCGCCTGCCCGCCTTGCGCGACCGCCTCGCCGGCGATGCGCCGCACCGCCTCGTCGCCATTGGCGCCGTCAAGCTGGATCGTCTGATGCAGCGCGACGCTCATCGCGCCGCCGCCGCGCTGCTGCGCGTTTCCGAGCGGCTTGCCTGCATTGATGCTGCGCAGCGCGGCAAGATTGCGATTGGTGATGACTTGCGCGCCGCGCGGAATGTTGAGGAGCTCCGGCCCCTGTTCGCCGACGAGGCTGAGACCGCCGCGCCAATTGTCGGTGCCGCCGGCGTTGCGGCCGATGCCGCCGAGCAGGCTGCCGACCAGCGACAGGATCCCGCCGCCGCTACCACCACCCCCACCGCCACTGCTGAGCGTGTCGAAGAAGGAGTTGATCGCCTGGTTGAGGGCGAGATCGAGCAGGCGATCGCCGAGCTGGCCGAAGGCGTTGCCGAGCGCCTCGACCGCAGTAGCGCCCTGCAACAGATCCGACTTGATGCCGGACGCGAAATCGAGCGTCCCGTCGCGCACCGTGTTCCATGCCTCCTGCGAGCGCTGCAGCGCGTCGGTCTCATCGTAGAGCTTGCCCGAAAGCGCGGCGATCGCCTGACCGGCGCTGTCGCTTTCGGTGACGCCGGCGCGCAGCAGATCGTTGTAGATCGTCCGCTCGCGGTCGGTCATGCCGAGCATCGCGCGCTCTTCCTCCAAGTTTTCGGTCACGCGCTTGATCGCCTCAGCCGCGCGGTCATGCTCGCTGGCACGCGAGCCGCCCTTGCTCTTGCCGCCGCCACTGCCGCCACCACCACCGAACCCGCCAGAGGTGAAACCGTCACCGCCGTCCAGCCAGTCGCCGCCGCTCCAGTCGCCTTTCTTGGCGGCATTGTTCCGGAGCCCAAGCGCAAGGGCATCGCGCGCTGCGTTGTACTGATCGATTTCGGCCTGGTTGGCCGGAACCATCGGTCCGTCGACGACGAGCGGACGCTTCGGAACGCGCTGCCCGCCCGAGCCCGGCACGATCTCCCCGGACTGCATGCTGTCGGCCTGCGCCTGCGCGGCGCCTGGAAGCGCCGCGATCTTGTCGCCATAGCCGGCAACACCCGCGCCGATAACCCCGCCGGGCACGCCGCCAATCGCGGCGCCTATTTTCCAGCCGGCCATCGCCAGACGAACGCGGATGAGCCCCTCGGCGACCTTGAACAACACGTCGGCATTGTCGATCGCGGATTGCACGATGCCGGCGATGCCGGAGGCCGTCGCGCGCAGCCCCTGCTGAAAGTCGCCCGAGGTGACGATGCTCTCGACATCCTCGATCACGGGCAGGAATTCCGAGGCGATGGTCATGCCCGCCGCGGCAATGGCCGTGTCGATCGTGTCGAAACTGTCGCCGGCCTCCTGGTTGCGGCGGATGATGCTGTCGCCGACGACGATGCCGAGGCGCTGCGCCTTGTCGCTGAAGTCTTCGATCCCGGCCGAGCCCTGCGCCAGCAACGGGCCGAGCTGCGCACCGGCGCGGCCGAACAGCTGCGCCGCGAGCGCATTGCGCTTCATCGGGTCTTCGATCTTGGCGAGCCCGTCGGCGACCTTGCCGAAGATCTCGGCGGGCGAGCGATCGCGGATATCGGCGAAGCCGATGCCGAGCGCCGCCAGGGCGTCGCCCGTCTTGCCAAGGCCGAGCTCGGCCTGCCCGAGATTACGCGTGAACACCAGCATGGCGGAATCGAGCGTTTCCGTCTCGACGCCGGCAAGCTGCGCACCGTAGCGCAGCTCCTGCAATTCGCCGGTCGACAGGCCGATCTTGTCGGCGGTGTCGCCGACATTCGAGCCGAGATCGACAAAGCGCTTTTCAAGATAGACGAGGCCCGTGACGCTTGCCGCCGCCGCCAGCGTGGTGCCGAGCGTTCCGCGAAAACCTGTGATCCCGGCCTCGAATTTCCGGAAGCCGGCCATAGTGCGATTGAGGTTCGCGTCGATCTGCCGGAAGGCGCGGGTGGTTTCGTCCCGCGCCGTGATGTCGAACCGGATATTCTCGACCATCGATCACCCTCACTTGCGCGCTTGAACGCGGCGATAGGCCGCCCATTCGAGCAGTTCCTGATGCGACAGCGACGCCTCGAGCGTTGAGACCGGCATGCCGAAGTGATCCGCGAGCGCGAACAGGAACCGGCGCTCGGGATCGTTCATCAGTTTTTTTCGAGATCCTCGATCGAGCGCTCGGCGAGGATCGCGTTGGCGACCCGCGTCACGATGCGAAGGTCGACCTTGCTCATCAGGTCACCCCGATCCTCCTCCTTGAAGAGCCTCTTTCCGTCGGCATCCTCGGCCTTGAGGATAAGGACGCTGACGAGCAGCCTGGCGCTGCGGCCGTCCTCATTGCTGGTGATCTTGCGATGCTGCAGCGCCGTCATCGGCGTCCAGAAGACGCGCAGCGGCGCGATGCCATCGCCCCATTCGGGGACCTCGATCGAGGTGCGGCCGAGGTCGTCGAAATGCTGTTTCGCGCGGTCGATGAGAGACACGGTGATTTCCTTTGCGAGAGCAAGCGCCGAAGCGATCAGACGGCAACCGACTTGGCGAGCGCGCCGTTGCCCTGGAACTGGAAGGACACGCTCTGCGTCTGGTTGCGCGCCGACTGCCGGGTGATCTGCGTCACGGTCGCATTGCCGGAGAAGTAGGTGTCGCCGGTCGACGCGCCCTCGCAATAGAAGTTCAGCAGCGAGATCGGTGCGCCGATCGTCAGCGCCGACTGGCCGGTCGTATCAGCCTCATCCCACCAGCAATCAAGCTGGCCGGACCAGCTTTTCGAGCCGACCAGATGGGTATCCCACTCATCGCCGAGCGCCGAGTCGTCGGCGACGGCGGCGGTTTCGGTGATCTGGAAACCCGTCACCTCGGCGACGAGGTTGCTGCCGATCTTGACCTGACCTTCATTGCCGATATGTGTGCCCATGGCGAGCTCCTAGCTGACCGTCTGTGATGGATCGGAGACGCGCGTCCGATAGCGGACGGCGAAGGTGAGCCGGATTTCGCCGGCGCGCTTGTGGCCGTCGCCGTCGATCTCGACGGTCGTGCCCTGATAGAGGATCTGCTTGACGGCGCCGCCGAGCGTCGGATCGGCGGCGATCGCCGTCTCGACTTCGGCGGCGATCGTGTCGAGTGTGTCGGCGACGAGCACGCCCTGCGCATAGCCGATGACGACGAGATCGGCGGAACGGCCGATCTTGCTGCCCATGTCGGACAGCCCGTCGTCGCGCTGTTCGCGCGGCAGGAAAAGCCGCAGCGCCGGCAACTCGCCCGGCGCCGTCGGATAGGGCCAGTCGGCCTTGCAGCGGGCGCCGGTGGTCGCGAGGCTTCCGAGCAAAACGACCAGCGCATCGCGGATCAGAGTGCGGGCATGGTCCATGTCAGGCTTCCTCGATCATCAGCTTTGCGAAGCCGGTGCCGTCCGGCTCGATCGCACGGACCGCATAGGCGATGCCGTCGACGGTGACGCTGTCGCCAATGGCGGCGCCGGGTGGCAGGTCGGCTTGGCGCACGACGATGCTCGGCGTCTGGTCGGAAAAGCCCGGTCCGTCGAACATCCGCGCCGACGGCCGCAGATGCAGCACGGCGATGCTCTCTGCCGCGCCGCCGCCGGCCTTCTGATAAGATGCCGCCGCGCCGAATTCGTCAGGATTGACGAACGCGGCGCGGTCGGCAGCGCTCTCGACAGGCATGCGCTTAGGCCTGCAGCGTCACCAGGCAGGCATGCTGCCAGTAGCCGTAGGCGACATTGCCGGTCCAATCGATGCCGAACAGCTGCTCCTTGTTCAGCTGCTCGTATTCCGAGCCCTCGCCGAGCGAGATGACGTCGGGGATATCCTCCTCCTGCAGGATGAAGGGCTTCGCCGCGTCGTCGGTCCGGAACACGGCGAGCTTCGTCGTCCAGGTCAGCCGCGGGTTGGGCACCAGGTCGATCTGGAACTTACCTTCCAGCGCCTTGAGCACATTGGTGTTGCCACCGCCGGTCAGCTGCGAATAGATCGCCTCGAGGCCGGCCGCCATGAAGCTCACCGGCACCTGCACCTGGAACTTGGCGGCGCCCTGGTTCATCGGCTCGCCGCGGTCATCCTTGAAGGTGTAGATCTGCTGGATCGCGGCGAGGATGGCGCCGGCGACGGTATCGGCCTTGGGCGCCGTCGCAGTGCCCCCGGTGCCGTTGTCCGAGATATCGAAGGTGATGTCGTTCGACTGCGCGCCGGACGAGCCCTCCGAATGGTCGGTGTCGAAGAAGAACTGGCCGTCATAGCAGTTGGTCGCCTCGCCAGCGATGATCAGCGACGACAGCAGCTTGGCGGGATGGTCGCTCGCGCGATCGGCCAGCTGGTTGACGCGGATCTGGATCATGCCGAGCTTGTCGCGCCGCATGTCCTTCGACTTGAAGGTGATCGAGCCCTCATAGTCCTTGTTCGACACGGTGAACGAGGTCTCGGCGAGTTCAGCCGGAGTGCGGCCGCCGATGAACTCGCGCAGGCCGGGCGCCGAGCCGAGCCAGCCATAGGTCTCGATTGCCTGCGTCGACGACATGCGCATGGCGACGTCGCCGACCCAGGCGGCCGAACCGGTCTCCAGGCGAAGGAGGATCATGCCGACCACGCCCTTCGCGGTGATTTTCTGGAACTGCTGCGGAAGCATGACTTCCTTCTCCTTCAGCGGGATTGAGGGGGGCGGGCGGCGCCCGCGTGGGGGGAAGCGGCGCGGCGGATGGCCGGCGCGCCGCTATCGGTCAGACGTCGGCGGCGGCGCGGACGCGCATCTCGGCCGCGAGCGCGGCGTCGAACTCGACGACGGCGAGGCCGGTCGAGATCCATCGCGATACGGTGCCGATCGGCGAATTGGTCGACGCCGTCAGCGTGAACGTGTCGTCGTCGGACGCATAGACGACCGGACGGTCGTTGGCGGTGATGGCGATCGCGGCGATCGGCAACACGATGTTGCCGCGCTTCTTGACGTTGACGGTGATCGCGCCGGCGGCGCCGGAGGAGTTGTCGGCGATCGCCTCGGCGAAGCCGAGGAAGGGATCGCCAGCGGCGAGCGGCCTCGCATAGCCGGACGCGTTTTCGCCGACGGCCGCGCCCTGATAGATGATGTCGGTGGCGATGACCGGATATTCTTCCTTGTCGCCGAGCTGGTAGTCGCGCAGCTTGTTCGCCGCGAGCGTCGTCATGGTCGTTCTCCGTGTGTGTGGAAGGGAGGATCGACGCGGTCAGGCGTCAGGCGACGCGCAGCGAGGCGCGGCGCTGAAAGGCGACATAGGCCTCGGCCGACGGGTACTCCGCCTGCAGATCTGCGGACGCCGCATACTCGGCCTTCCAGCCATCGGGCGTCGTCGCCGTCGGCTTCGCGTCGGTCCGGCCGGCATCGGGCGCCGGGTTGGCCGTGCCGGCGACCGGGATCTTCATCTTGCCGTCGGCCGCCGCGAGGCCGTTCAGCCGGCTCTCGCGCGTTGCCTTCTCCGCCTGCATGATCTGCATGGCGGCGGCCTCGGGCGAGGTCTTGCCATCCGACCTGAACGCGGCGATCAGCCCGTCATGGCCGACCGCGCCAAGCGCATCGATACCGAGGATGCGCTCGCGCTCCGCTTTCGCGCCGGCGGCGAGGCCGTCATTGCGCGCTGCCGCGACGGCGGTGTCGAGATGCGCCTGCGTGATACCGGCATCGGCTGCCGGCGCGCCTTCCTTGTTGTCCATGTTCGCTCCTTTGCGGTTGGACATTGAGGCGCGGCCCTTCGGCGCGCGCGAGACGAGTTCGGCAAGCGCCGACTCGAAGGTTCCGACCTCATCGGCGAGGCCTTCAGCGACCGCAGCCGCGCCGATATAGGTCCGTGCCTCGGTGCCGCGGATCGCGGCAGCGGAGAGGTTGCGACGGCCGGTGGCGACGGTCTCGACGAACAGGTCGTAGAAGCCGTCGACCTCGCGCTGCAGGTCGCTCTTCACCTCATCGCTGAGCGGCTGCAGCGCATTGCCATCGACCTTGTGCGCGCCGGCGAAGATCAGTGTCGGCGTGACACCGGCCTTGTCGATCTGGCGCGAATAGTCGGCGTGCAGCAGCACAACGCCGATTGATCCGGACATGCCGGTCGCCGTCGTCACGATCTTGGTCGCACCCGATGCGATCGCATAGGCCGCCGATGCCGCCATGCCGTTGACGACCGCGACAACCGGCTTCAGTGCAGCGGCGGCGCGCACGGCCGCCGCCACCTCGAAGGCGCCGACCGCCTCGCCGCCAGGGCTTTCGATGTCCAGTAGGATCGCGTGGGCGCGCGGATCGGCGGCCGCCTTTCCGATCTGGTACTTGACACCCTCATAGGACGTCTCCCCGGAATAGCTGCCGAGCCAGGCACCGCGATTGACCAGCGAACCGATGACGGAGACGATTGCAACGCCGCCTTCCCGCCGATAGGGCAGCGCCGTCTTGACGCCCGTCTGAGGGTCCGTGTCGGCGACCTCGCCGACGAAACGCGACGCCGAGGGCGAAGGGCCGGTCAGCACCGCCATTGCTTCGGACGGCAGGTCGCTCGACCCAGACACCGGCAGCGGACCGATTGGCAGCCGCCCCTCGAGGACGGAAAGTACGATCGGAAGCTTGTCCGGATGGACGAGCAGCGGCCGGTTGAGGACGCGGTCGGCGATATGCAAGAGCAGCGTCACGTCGCGGCCTCCTCATCCTGATCGGCCTTGTCGGGATCATCGTCGCCAGCCTCAGCCGGAAGCTGGCGGGCGGGCGCCGGCGCCGGTGCGCCAAGGCCGAGTTCACGCTTCAGTGATTCTTCGCGGCCGCGCTGCTCGATCTTCCGGCGCCAATGGCCGCCGGTGCGCTGCTGCGTGATCTCCTCGATCGTCTTGACGCCCGTCTCGAGGTCGACCTTGTCGGCCTCGGCTGCCTTCTTCGGGTCGAGCTCGATCGGCGCCGGCCCATCCCATTCGCAACCGAGCCAGGCATCGCGGATCACTGGATCCTCGAAGAAGCCGGGCGCCACGAGGCGGCCGGAGGCGACCGCCTCCGTGATCAACCAGCCATAGACCGGGTCGCAGAAGCGGTCGGCGAGCATCGTGCGGCGACGGCGGAACATCTGCCAGGCCATCTGGAGCGCCGCACGCGACGCTGAATAGCTGGCCGTGAAATGCTTGATCAGCAGTTCGAAGGGCAGGTCGAGACCGACACCGATCTGCCGCGCGATCGCCGTCACGAACGGGTCGAACTGTGGGTTCGGCCGCCCGGGATTGACGATCTCCGGCTTTTCGCCGGGCATCAGGTCGATGATGGCGCCGCTGCCGAGTTCGACTTCGTTGCCACCGCCGGACGCCGCCTTGTCGCCGATGATCGGCGCCGGATCGCCCATGCCGGCATCGGGGCGCGTGACAAAGATGGTCAGCATTGCCGAGATGACGGCAGCCCGAAGCTCCGCTTCCGTGAAATCGCCGAGCACCTTCAGGCTCTCGATTACCGGCGCCAGATAGGGCACGCCGCGCGCGAGATCGGGTCTGAGCCGCTCGAACATATGGATGACGAGCGCGTCGCCTGAATCGTCGCGCGCCGGCACGACGGTCCACCGCATCGCACTACGGCGAATGTCGAACGGATGACGGTCGGCGATGGCATAGCCTGTCACCTGTCCGTCCGCGTCCAGATTGATCCCGGCGATAGCTGTGTCGCTGTCGATGCCGTGATGCTCGTTGCAGACGCGGTCCGCCTCGATCACCTGCAGCTTGAGCCCGTAGCGGTCGCCAGGGCCGCGCCGCCAACGCCGCGCGATGAACACGTCGCCGGACTCGAGCTGCGACCGCAGCACCAGCTGCTGCATCTCCCAGAAGTTCTGCACGCCCGTGAGGTCGGGGCGGGCCGCGAAGTGCAGGAACTCGCGGCGCGCCTGTTCCTGCCAGGCTTCGGCCGCAGCCTCGTCGAGGCCGAGCAATGCGCGGTCGATCTGCGGCCGCGGCATCAGCCCATCGCCGACGACATTGTCGATATTGGTCAGGATGGCGCCGCCGGCGAGCGGCATGTTGCGGCCGAGGTCGCGCGATCGCCAGCGGAGATCCGGCAGGTCCGGCACCACCGCGGCATTGGCGCTCTCTTCCTGCCCGCGCCAGTTCCGCGTTGCACGCCGATCGCGCTTGCCACCGGTATAGCCGCCGAGCGCGGTGCTGATCGTGCGGGCACGCAGACGCTCCAGCCCGGCGACCGGGTCGAAGAAGTTGATGATGCGATCGGCGAGCGTCGGTTTCGCCACGACGGGTCGCTTCACTGCGACACCACATAGCGTGTGCGCGAGCCAGTCGCCGGCGAGGCCTGCGCCACCTTGCGCTCCCAATAGTCGATGTTCGTCCGGATCTCGGCGGCATCTGCGCGCCGGAGACGCCGCCCCTCGATCTGGTATTCCTGATTGCTGGCGACGGCCGCGTCTGCGGCCAGCCACAGGTTCAGTTGAGCCTGCGCGGTGGCGAGCGAAATGATGGACATCAGGAAATCCCGCGTGAGCGCATGCGGCGCTGGTGGACAGGCGCTGGCGCGCTCCGCTTCGGCTCCATGGCGCGCGCGAATTCAGCCGCGGCATCAGGCTGCGCCGCGGCGCCGGCAATCCGCTCGGCCGCGATAGGCAGCGACGCGAACAGCGTGCCATCGTCGGCGGAGGGAGCATGCAGCCGGGCAAGCGCCTGCCAGTCTTCCCGCGTCTTGCGCGTCAGGCCGAGATGCTCGGCGATCGCCATCGCATAGATGCGGGCGTCAAGCAGGTGGTTCGGCCCCGTCCGCTCCCACTGCGTCGTGGTGCGGCCACGCACGGTCTGCTCTTTCAGATACTCGGCGGTGATCTGCTTGAAATAGCCGAGGTCGTTGTGCTCGCCGAAGTGGCAGTAGCCGGGCGGGTCGATCTCCTGGCCGGCCTTGCGACCCTCCTTGCGGAGGTTCGAATAGAACTCCGCCTTCAGCGACCAGGTCCCGACCGGCCACAGCTTGACGAGGCCCTTCAGCTTGACGCCGTTCAGCTTGATGGCGACGTCGGTCGGCGTGCCGAGCGCCGGGCGGTTCCATCCCGGCACACCTTTGATCGCATAGGCGCGATGCCGGCCACGCACGAAGGCATAGACCTGGTTGGCGCGGCCGCCGTCGCCGGCGTCGATGGCGATCGCGTCGAGCTGGCGACGGTTGCCATAGGCGTCGAGGAAGCGCTCGTCATAGATCGCGGCCAGTTTCAGCCAGGCGCCGGCCTGCGGATCGGTCGTGTCGCCATCGAGGAAGCGTGCCGTGACCGACCAGCTCCGGCGATCCGGCGCGAAGGCGGCGGCTTCGAACCAGATGCCGGAATGCTGCACGTCGGCCCCGCCGAGGAACAAAAGGCCGAGTGGCGGAATGACGTTCTCGGCATAGTCGTCGCGCCGCTCGAGCAGCCGCACATGGTCGGGCGCATCGCCCCGGATCTCATAGGGCAGACCGAGCACGTTGTTGAAAAAGGCCTTCAGCTTCTGCTCGTTGCCCTCGGCGAGCAGGAATGCCTCGGCGATCTTGTCCCATGTCGTAAGCTGCGAGATCAGCGCGTCGACATGGAAGCTCGGATAGAGCCCATCTGCGTTGGTCGCCACGAAGCGGCCGTCGCGGACGAGGCCCGCCTTCTGGTGATGCTCGATCGGGACGCCGCAGCACGGCGGCACATAGTGCGCCAGATAGGGCGGCTTGCGTTCGAACTTCAGATGCTGGAATTCCAGCACGATCCGCTCGCTGCATCCGGGGCAATCGATATGCCAGCGGCGCTGATCGCCACGCTGGTAAAGCATGTCGATGCGCGACGATCCGACCAGCGTGGGGGTCGACAGGGCGAGAACGCGATACTCACCAGTCGCATGAAACGAGATGAAGCGATTGAGGAACAGCTCCCAGGGATCGCCCTGACCGTCGAGATTGTCGACCCATTCGTCGACCTCGTCGCCGATCCCCACCTTTAGGGTCTTTGACTTGAGCTCGCCGGCGGCATTTGCGTTGATGAGGCGCAGCGATCCGCCGGGGAATGGCTTCGTCGTAACGGTTGAACCGAGGCCGGATCGCGCCGTCTGCGGCCGGATCCGCGCCTTCAGCGCCGCCGTATTGTCGATCGTCGGCGTCAGCTTCTCGCGGTTGAACTCCTGCACGGCATCGATTGTCGGCAGGGCATAGCCGATGCGGCAGGGCGCCCGGTCGATATAGGATGCCGCGAGGCCGATCGCGGCGATCGATACGCCGGTCTGCGCGCTCTTGCGACAGGCCGCCATGGTGTGCGGCGAGTCCGGGCCAAGCGCGTCGACGATCTCGGCGACGTAGGGCGTCAGATCCTTGTCCCAGCGATCGCCGGCGCGCGGGCCATCCGGCACGAACAGGTTGTCGGCCATCCATTGCGATGGGACCAGCGGCGCCGGCGGTGCCACGATCTGCGTCAGCGTCGAGATGATCAGCCCGAGGACGGACGGGAAGGTCAGTGCCATTCAGCTTGGTTCCTGTTCGTCTGCCGGGCCATCGTCGGCACCGGCAGCCAGCGCCTCGAGCGACCGCACGACGCTTTCGCGCATGCCGCGCGCCTTGCTCTTCAGAAGGTCGCGCACCGCCGCGACGCCGCCCCGGCCGAACGCCGTCGCGATGTCGTCTGCAAAGCTGGGCAGCTGCTCGATCTGGCGTACCAGCGTCTCGCCGACCTTCGTCGCCGCCGCCTGGATGTCATCGACCGTTCGAAGATGTTGCTGAAGGCGCTTGAGCTCTATCTCGCGAAGGTCCGCGTCATAGCGCGCCTTGCGGGTCAGTTCGTGATGATAGGGTGAGCCCTTCTTGAGCTCGGAGTACCCGGCCGGTTTGATCGGCTCGTTGTCGAGGTGCTCTATGCCACCGGCCTTCTTGGCTGCCACTGTCTCCAGTGCCACCAACTTCGCGGGATCGGTGAACTCTCGGGTTACCGAATCCCACTCGGCAAGATTGATGAACGTGCGACCAGCTCGCGATTGAGCGGTGACGAGACCATCCTGAACCAGGCGCTTCAGGCGCTTGGAGATCGCCGGCTGGGACACGCCTTTGAGCCGCGCCAGTTCGGTGACCGACACCAGCACGCCATCACCCGTCGTCATAACCGCGATAACCTCATAACCCAGCCATAACCCAGCTTTTCAGCCCGTCACTAGCTCAACATCGGCGCTCGAATTACCCGCGGGTGGGTCAGGTTGTGGGAGGACCCGTGATCGCCTGGCACCGTCGGCGATGGAGGAGGAGGGCCGCCCCTCAGCGGCCGGCCTGGTGGCGGAAGGCCCGACGCACCGCGTTGCCGACCTCGATCTCGAACCGCGATCGGGCAAAGGCCTCGCCCTTTCCGAAGAAGTCGAACCGCTTGCGATAGCTGACGCTCGCCACGAAGAGCAGCACCGGCCAGATGTCTTGACCGACGCGCACCCAGACACCGGGCGCGAGGCGATTGCCAGGCGGTATGACGAAGTAGGAGCGGGCCCGGTAGTTGCGGTTGCGCTTAGCCGACGTCGCCGTCTTGTTGGCGACATAGCCGGACTCACCGAAGGCGCGGACAGCAGCGAGGATCTGCACCATGACCGACCCAGGCACGTTGCCATAGGCGTTGAGCTTGAGGCTTGTGCCCGGCACCCAGAAACCGCGATTGCCAGCAAGGCCCGCTGCCGAGAACGATCGCTCCGACCGCTTCTGCCGCCGTGATCCACCCATGATCTCGGCCAGAAGGTACTTGCCCGCCGGCGTTCCCTTCGGTGCGAAGTCCTTGAAGTAGACCGCCGCGGTGAGGTCAGTGGCCGAGGCGCGCTGCACGAACATGCCGTTGAGGGTGAATGGCGTCGGCCTGTCGAACACACGCTCCATCTCGGCGCGTAGTTCCTTCCGCGTCTCGGCCGCCGTAAAGTTCAATGCCTTCGGCAGTTCTCTCTCGAAGGTCTTCTGATCGAGCAGAAGCGCGCGCCGTGCGTCGTCGATGTTGCTCTTGACCGAGATATGCACGGCAGGATTCGATGGTCAGCTAAGATCGACGGGGACGGGCATGCATGTCATCGCTTTGCCATCCCCATCACCACCAGGAGCCCACCCATGTTCATCACCGGCCCCGATCAAAACGGCCTCATGATCCGCATCGCGGTGCGCCACATCGTGGCGCTCGTGCCGCATGAGGATATGGCCGGGCCGGTCACGCAGGTGATCACGACCGGCTCGATCGGCGATGATGTGCAGAGCTACTTCCTTGCCCTGCATATCGACGAGGTCGAGAGCCGCTGCCTCACGGCATCGCGCTCGCATTGAACCAAGATGATCTGTTCTTCGGGCAATGCTTCGCACACGCGAGGAACGGGTTGATCCGTCCTCCGGGCACCAGCGGGGCAGATCATCGGCAAGGCCGATCGCCACACGATCTCTGGTAGGTCCGATCCGAGAGCTAAGGCAGAATCAGCAAAGCGTCAACAGGAACGCTGACAAGCGCACCGACACCCGTCAGGCGCACCTTTGCCGTCTTGCGCGTGTGCTCCACGACGGTGCCGTCGCAGCCCCGATAGGCGCCGTCGGTGATGATGACGCGCGCTCCCTTATGCACGACGCGGCCGATCGTCGGCCGCGTCTCGTCGAACCGTCCAGTGAACTCGGCCGCCATGATGTCGCCGATGAGATCATCGCCGATGCGCGCCGGCACAGCATCATTGGTCAGCGTCAGGAAGCCCATGACATCCTTGATCGCCCGCACCGCGGCCCAGCAGCGGAGATCCGGCACAAGATCGACAAAGACATAGCGCGCGAACAGCGGGTAACGCGCGGCCACGCGACGACCGGACCGCGCAATCCGACGGAAGCCCGTCCGCATCGGCACATAGGCGCTAAGCCCCAGCGCCCGCACGGCCTCGGCGACGGCCTTCTCGGCGCCGGGCGCCACCTGCACCACGAACCAGCACGTATCGCCGCGCCGCCCCTCCGGCAGCGGCTCAGCCGCGACGGCCTCAACCAGAGGCGCCATTTCGCCGATCGTCCAGGCCTTGCCGCTCGTCATGTCAGGGTCATCCTCTGTCTGCGAGAGTAGAGAGGGTTTAGCGAGGGTTTAATCATACCTTCGCATCGTATTTACGTTAAGTAATTCAAATAGTTATGGAAGAGTTGCGAGGGTTGCGAGGGTTTATCTCGTGTGTATAGGTGTTTTTGAACATCAGATGATCCGGACCCCGGACCCCGTTTTTCTCATATGACACGCGATAAACCCTCGCAACCCTCGCGTGGACGACTTAACCGATTGATATCGTTGTCGGATTATCGCGCGAGGGTTGCCGAGAACCCTCGTTGAAACCCTCGCAACCCTCGCAAAAGCGCGCCTTGCGCATCGTCAGAACTCGTCATGAGGGTTGCGGGATGACGAAGGCCGCTCGGGCACGTCATGCAGACGGCAGTTGAGATACCGGCGGACGCGGCCCTCGTCGCGCTCGAAGCGCATCTTCATCACGCGGCCGAATTTGGTCTCGAAGAAGGGCTTCTTGGCGTTTGCCTGCGACCACGACACATAGGCCATGTACATCTCGCGCGCCGTGACGCTACTGCCCTCGGCGACCTCGACGCAGTCATGCGCGAAGAGGCCGATCGGGTCCATCTCGTCGCGGTATTCCTTGGTCGCGGCCTTGACCTCATCGGGAAGCACGATGCCCTCCTCAAGGTAGCGGCAGACGCCAGCGATCAACCAGTTGAGGATGCCGGGATATTCGGGCGCGAAGTCGGCCAGCACGTCCGCGATGTTGCGCTGTCGCTCGTCAGCGAGCGTCACCGGCCAATGAATGACGACCATGCGCCGCCAGATGCCGTTGTCAGTGCCGTCGATACGAGGATAGCCGTTTCCGCTCATATGGCCGGAGAAGATCGGCGTGAACTCGTAATAGCCCTTGAACAGCGAGCGCACGGGGATGCTCTCGCCGCCGGTGAGCTTCTTGATCATATCCTCCTGCAGCGGCTTGTCGGCCGGCAGCTCGAGGACGCGCAGCGTGCGTACGCCGAAGAGGCGGGCGAGATCAGGGCTCGCCTGGCCGGCATTGCGCTCGCCCGAACCGGTGATCGATTCGGCCGGCAGTCCGACGGCGAGCGGCCCGAGCACGCGCATCAGCGTTTCCATGAACACGCTCTTGCCATTGGCGCCGAGCCCGTAATGGAAGAGGATCTTTTGCACGGTGAGCCCTGTGAGGCCGAGCCCCGAAAAGGTCTGCACCAGCCGCCGCACGGGCTCGACGGGCAGGAATTCGGCGAGAAAGGCGTCCCATTTCGGGCAGGTGGCGGCGGGGTCAAAAGCGACCGGCACGACCTTGGTGATGTAGTCCGCCCGCTCATGGCCGGGGATAGCGGTCACGGTGCCGATCCAGCGCATCACATCTGGATCCGGGCAGTCCTGGTCGATCTCGCGGCTGAAGACGAGCGTGTGATCGCGCGTCGCGACGCGCAGCGGGTCGATATTGAAGCGCTCGGGCTCACGCTGGATATGCGGCGCTGCACAGGCGAGCATGGCCTCCAGCCGCGCCTTGTTCTTCGATGAGACGGCGAATTTCCGCCGCGCGACCTGCCGTTTCTCGATCGCCTCGGCCGCGGCCTCGCCGGCGGACACCTCGTTGCGGAGAAAGCGGATGCGCGCCCGATCGGCATCGTCCGGCTCGCTCTTCGCCTCGAGGAGCTCGAGCTCGTCGGCGGCGATGTCGCCGCGCTCGATCGTCTTCTTCTCGACGAAGGTAGCCGTGATGAAATCGGCCTCGAGCGCGATCCTGCCGCCGACATTCTGCGCGATCGCAAGCGAGGCTGGGCCGCCATTGTCGACGTCCCAATGGGAGCCGGCCCAGGTGACAAAAGCCGGGCGCTGCGCGTCCGCCTGCCGCATGACGAGGAGGTCGCTGCCGAAATGGGCGATCAGCCGCTTGCCGTTGTCAGTGTCGGAATGGTCGAGCGCGGCACAAGACTCGATCACGGCCGGATCGACGCTGCCGGGTGGCGGCGGATCGGAGGGCCCGGCTTCATCGCCATCATAGTCCCCGAATGGCGTCCCTTCAGCGTCACCGCCATCGTCGACGCCGGACGAATGCGCGCCCTCAAATGGGGTTGCGGGGTCGCCGCTCACCACCTCGGCCGCGTCGATGATCGCGGCGATGCGCTCTTTCGGATCCAGCGTCACGCCGCCACCTCATTGAGAACCGTGTTGAAATCGAGCCCGTCGCCCGCCCAGGCGATGCGGATGACGCGGCCAGGCCGGGCCCAGCGGGCGGCGGCGCGCAGGAGATGCTGCTCGGTCGCGAAGCGCTCGCTGTCGCCGTCGCCGAGCAGGATGACCTCGGTGACATGCTCCGGCGGCATCAGCGCCGCGCGCCCGTCCGCTTGCTCGGCCGGCACCGGGCCGGGCACCTTGACCCGCCGCCGGGCACCGCGCTTGTCGATCGTGACGAGCGAGGGATGCGGGATCGTCTCGGCCGCCTTGCCGCCGAGATTGCCGAGATCGATCGCCGACCAAAAGAGCGTCGCCGCGTCATAGGCGGCGCCGTGCACGGCAGCGAGCGCCAGCCGCACCGAAAGCACCGTCTCGATCCCCTCGCCGACGACGAGCCGCCGCGGCGCCGGCGCGTCCACATCCGGACGAAGATGCGACAGCGCGATATGCGAGCCGCGCAGCGAGCCGCGCACCTTCCGAGACGGCAGCACCTCGCCGGTCGCAGGGTCGACGATCACCGCCTTCGCCGACGTCGCCGGGTCGATCCAGGTGACATGCGCGCCGCGAAAGACCGGACGCCCGCTGACAAGCGTCGCGCCGTCGACCATGGCGGCGATCATCGCCGGCCCGCGCCAGATCTCGGCGCCATCGTGAAAATAGCCGCGCGAATCGAGCGCCCGCAGCGCCGCATCAGCGGGCACCGGCAGGCCGCGCCGCTCGAGATAGCGCGCGACCGGCGAGCCGGACGCGATCGGCTTCGCCTCATTCCAGACGCGCCGCATCCGCGCCCGCTCTTCCTCGCGAAAGTCGCGCTCTCCCTGTTCCCGCTCGGTCTCGGCCGCGAGCCGCAGCGCCTCGCGCCGCGCGATCTCGGCCGCATCCGGGCCTTCGCTGGCGCCGGAGGGCGCCGGACGCCCGGTGAGCGTCTCGCAGGCGCCGCGAAAGTCGGTGGCATCCAGATATTCGACCAGCGCGATGACATCGCCGCCGGTGCCTGAGCCGCGGCAGTTGAAGACGCCCTTGCGCGGATTGATCGAGAAGCGATCGCGCCCGCCGCAGACAGGGCAGGGCCCGACCAGCTCGGCGCCGGCCCGCCGGAGCTTCAACCCCCGCCGCGCGACCTCGCTCTCGATCGAGGCCGCGCGCGCCTGCTCGACGAAGTCGCGCATCGCATCGGACAGGGTCATGCTGCGATCCTCGCGAACAACGGTCCGGCGAGTCCGATCGGGTCACCGCCCCATTGCTGCGCCATGGCCTCGGCAATGCCGGGGAATGTCTCGCTGCGAATCTTCCCGCGGTGGGCGCCGGGTGGCGCCCTATGGATCTTGCTCCAGCGCCTATGCTCGTCCGTTCCCTTGGAAGGGGGTGAAAGCCGATGCGTGGCGACGAGCGCCGGCAGTCCGCGAAGATAGAGGCTCGTTGCCTTGAAAGCCGGGTCACCGAACCACCAGGGCTGCACCGTTTGCGCCGGCGGCGCATAGCCGACAATCCGCGCCTTGGCATGCCGGTGCATGACCGGGTTCTCGACGACGATACGCTCGACCGGCGCATTCCAGCATGCGGAAAACAGTGCAGCGCCAGCATCAAGCTCGGCCCACATGTCATCGAGCGTTCGGCCCGGCGGCGGCACAGAAAGCCAGCGCACACCGGAATTGCAGAGCCGCGTGCAGGGCGGATGGAAGACCGCGAGCAGATCCCATCCGTCATTCAGCAGGTCGCGCACGTCGCCGATGATGTGCCTGTTGCTGCGATCATCCGAGGGCAGCAGGTCGCATGACCATGCGTCATGTCCACGAGCGGCAAAGGCGCGCCGGACAATGCCAGAGGTTTCGCAGCCCACGAGGACGCGCATCATTCCGCCGCCTCCGCCGCATGAAAAACATACACAACACTTGCGCAATATCTCTTGACGCATGCCGCTGCGTTGTGTAAAACATACTTATTGAAACGCGGAGACGAGCGATGAACGCCAAGCGCCCCACCGAAAGCCCGAAGGAAGTCGTCCGGCGCCTTCAGGCCGACGGCTGGACCGAGCGGAAGGGCAAGGGCGACCATCGCAACTTCGTCAAGCCGGGCTTCGGTGTCGTCACGGTCGACACCGGCGTCCGCGAAATCCCGATCGGGACGCTCCGCAACATCTACAAGATAGCCGGCTGGGCATGGTGAGCCCGGCCGCGAGCCCAAGGAGGAGCCGACATGGCACTGGTACTCGGAGTCATTCATCAACACGGCAACGCCTTCGGCGTGTCGTTTCCGGACTATCCCGGCGTTGCGGTCGGCGGCGCCTCTATCAACGAGGCGCTCGAGCGCTCCCGCGATGCGCTGGCTGCGCATTTTGCGGCCATGATTGAAGAGGGGATCGACATTCCCGAGCCGCAGCGCTTCGTCACCTTCGACAAGGACGAAGGCCTCGTCGGCGCACATTATGTCGATGTCGAAGTGCCGAGAAAGGCGCTGCGCATCAACATCTCCATGGACGAGGACCTGCTCGGCAAGGTCGATCGCGCCGCCAAGGCGGTCGGCGAAACACGGTCGGCCTTCCTCGCCCGCGCGGCGCGCGAGCGGCTCGCCGGCTAAGAGAGCGGCGCCCATCATTCCGCCGCCTCCGCCGTGTCGAACAGCGTCCCGCCCGCCGGCGCAGCCCGGCCGCGCGCCTTGGCGCTCTCGGCCTTCCGCGTCGCCGGGCCGGCTTCGGCGAGCGCCATGCGCCTGGCGATGTCGGCCTGATAGTCGGCCTCGCGCTCGATCAGCACGGCCGAGAACCCCTCGCGCCAGGCGGCTTCGCCCGTGGTTCCGGAGCCGGCGAAGGGATCGAGGATCACCCCGCCCGGCGGCGTCACCAGCCGGCAAAGCCATTGCATCAGGTCGACGGGCTTGACGGTCGGATGCTTCGATCCGATCCGGTCATGCGCATCCGCCTTGGCGGAGTAGAAAAAGCGGGCGGCGGAGCCGGAGTCGCCGAATACGGAAGCGGTCTCTCCAGTCCGGTCGCGAATGGCGAATGTGTCAGAGCCGCCTAAACCGCCACCGCTCTTGCGATGATGCGGCAAAAGCTCCCCAGACTTTGTCTCAGGAAACGCCGCCAGCACTTCGTCGCTGCCGTCATGCAGGATGTTCGCCGGCCAACGGCCGAGATCGGAGCCGACGACGACAGAACGCGGCTGCCATGCATCGTCCTCATGCGGAAAGTCGTTAGGGCCGCCAGCCTTCACCCGTGTCGTGGACACGCCGCCGACCCGGCACCCGGCGATATTCAGCGCGCCGCAGCCATGCGCGAGCACGGTCTCGGCCACGGTGCCGGCGAGCGGCTTCCGCGCCAGCACGATCGGCTCCCAGGCAGGCTTGAGCGCGGTGCCCCAGCCCTCCCAGGCCGCCGCCTCTGCCGTTGAAGCTTCGGTCTTGGTCGGGACGAACACCCGCTCGCCGGTCTTTTCCCATCCGTCGCGATGCTGGTCTGCGCCGGTGATCATCCGCTTGACGGCCTTGCCCTCGGCGATCACGCGCCGCTCGGCGCCTGCCGCCTTGTAGATCCCCTTGGCGACATCATGGCTCTTGGGAAATCCCGAGCCATAGACCCACGCCAGCTGGTCGCGGATCTCGAAGCCGGCATCCTCGATGGCGCAGGCAAGCCGGTGATAGGAGCGCGTACCGCCGAAGGCAACGACATGGCCGCCCGGCTTCAAGACGCGCAGCACCTCGGCCCAGAACTCCTCGGCAAAAGCCGTCTCGCCGGTGTCCCAGGCCTTGCCCATGAAGCCGGCCGAAGCGCGCGCATAGGCGCCGCTCTTGCCCGGCTTCGAAGGCGCCGCGCCCTCCTTGCCGAAGCGCTTGCCGATCGAGACCAGCGCATAGGGCGGGTCGGTGACGACGCTGTCGATCGAGCCGTCCGCGAGCGTCCGGATGACGTCGCGGCAATCGCCGGCATAGAGCGCGACGCGCCCGCCAAGGAAAAGCTGCGCCCCGCTCATGCCGCGCCTCCAAGTCCGCTGCGGCCGTTGCGGCCATAGCGCTGGCTTTCCGCCATGTCGCGCGGCAAAGGCTTCTCCCGCGTCGTCCGCGACACGTGAGCCGGCACATAGCCGATCGCGCAATGCCCCTCGCAATAGACCGCGCTGACCGGCTCGCCGGAGCGGCGACGGTCCTCCGCCCGCACAGGCGCCCCGCAGTAGAGCCGCTGCTCGGCCGGGACTGCGGCGAAGGGCACGTTGCCCCAGAGCGGCCAGCGGCAGCGGCCCGCTGGGCAATCGTCGAACGGCCGCGCGAATTCAAGCGAGATCGGCGCCGGCGGCGGTGGCGGCAGCGCAACCTTGATCGGCCGCGCCGCCGGCAGGCCGAGCGCGCCGAAGGTCGCCGTCTTGCCGCGCAGCTGCGCCTGGTCGGTCCGCGCGTCGCGCGGCTTGGCCGGCTGCCCGGCCCGCGCCTTGGCGATCTTGCCCGTATGCACCCGCGTGCGGTTGCTGGCCTTGTTCTGCTTCGGCGAGGCGACGCCCGCGCGGCTCATCTTGCCGATGACGGAGCTGCGCGAACAGCCGAGCGCAACGCCGATCTGCGCTGCCGAGTCGCCCTTGAGCCACAATGCCTTGGCCCGCTCGAAAGCCTCGCTCGACCAGCCGCTGTCGGCGACCCGCCCGCTGCTGCCCTCTGCCGGCGCCTTCGGCGGCAGCCTCGGCCGCTTGCCAAGCCCGAGCGTCGCCGCCCGCTGCCGGATCGTGGCATCCTCGCGATCGAATCGCTCCATCAGCGCGCGCATCGGCATGGTGCTCGGCCAGAGCTGCCGCAGCGCCGCGTCCTCGTCCGCCGTCCAGTTCCGCCGCGCCCGCCGAGCCATCATCCCGCCCTCCTGAACAGGGTGATGGGCGCGCCCTTGCCGCCGGCAAGCTCCGCCTGCAGATCCTGCACGGCATCGGCGACTTCGGCCGCCTCGCGCCAGATCGCCTCCTGCTCGTTTGGCGTCAGGACGCCGTCGGCGGCGGCCTCGGTGACGGTCTGGTGATAGTCGGCCGTCTCGCGGGCATAGCGCATATGCGCGGCGATGAAGCCGGCGCCGGGCGCATCGCCCTCGGCCGCCGCGATCCGCCGCCCGCCGATCGCCGCCATCTCGGCGGTGATGAGCGCGTCGCCCGTCTCGGCCTCGAGGAGGAGGGCGGCCGGCAGCGGGATGATGTCCGGCGCCGAGGTCGAGCGCCAGCGATGGATTGCGGAGGTGCTGTAGCCCGTGATCGCATGCGCGTTCTCGAGCGTGCCGACCCGGCGCACGAGCTCGCGCGTCGCCGCCTTGATGCGGTAGAGCCATTCAGCGGGCAAATGAGCGTCGTCCACGGGAAATCTCCATGGTTTTTCCCGGTGCGGGAAAGGGGCGGGGCGTGTCAGTGTCGGGGCGTCAGATCAAGGGCGGCCCGCGCCCGCCGGACGAAGGAGAAGCGAGATGTCCAGGATGCCCGCCCGCTGCGAGTTCTGCGGTCAGAAGCGCAGCGAGTTCCTCGCAAAGAAACTGGATGAAGTGGACGACGATTGTCCGGTCTGCCGGACGAACTTCGACCTTGAACGCGGCGACCCGGAAGGGATCCGCGCCCGTGGCCAGGACGCGGTCGACGGCATCGCGGATATCCTGACGCCCGGCCGCAAGCTGCACTAGAAACGCCAGCTGGTCGCCGCAGAGCATGTCGTCGAGTTCGGCCACAACATCCCAAACGACGGCCTTGACCCCCTCTCCCCTTGCGGGAGAAGGCTGGGGTGAGGGGCTTGCTTCGAAGGACACGCTCATGAGCCCACCTCTCGCAAGGCAGCGCTTTTCGCGGCATGATTGCAACGGGTCGCCACCGGCCCATGCGCCTTCCGGCAGCCAAGGCTCTTCCTTCGGGAAAGCCTCGCCTGTGCTCGACGCGGGCAACGGCCATGCGACAGGCATGGCTGGAGCGGCGAGCTCGTCTCGCCTGGAAGGCACGTGGAGGTTTCGGCATGGCGTCGAAACGGCTGGTGCGCGTCCGAGCCTATGTCCGGTTCCGCTTCCGTCGATGGGAGCAAGTCTGCGCCCATTGGCGCGGCGGTCCGGGCCAGCTCGAATTCGCCTTCTAGGGCAGGGGTCGCAACCCTGCCCTGCCGGTGGCGACCCACCACGCGCCGAAGCGCGCGGATCAGAACCCCCTCTCCCCTTGCGGGAGAGGGCTGGGGTGAGGGACTTGGCTTCCGCGGCGCGCTCATTCGGCGGCCTCCTGAAGCACGGCGGGCTCGGGCCGCACGACATCTTCGGGCCAGGCGCAACCCTCCGGCCAATTGGCCGAGAACCAGGCAAGCAACTGGTCGTAGCGCCGCACGGTGAAATTCTTGCCGGCCTCGAGCGTGAGAAAGAAGCGCCCGTCGCTCACGGCCATCTTGCCGACGGTCGAAAGCTTGAGGCTGCGGCGGTCGCCATAAGTCGCCGCCAGACGCAGCAGATGATCTCGCAGGATCGGTTCCATAGCCGCACGCTAGTATGAGAAATCATACGTCGCAAGCGGGATTTTTCAACGCTCGCTTTTGCCGCATTGCGGTAGGATAATTCCTACATGGCTATCACATTGAAACAGCTCGCCGAACGGCGCCTCGCCGAACTCGGACTCAACCCGTTCGAAGCCGCGACGGCGGCCGGATTGGACCGACTGTTCATCCGCGACATCCTCACGGGCAAGAAAGAGTCGGTGCGGGGAAAGAACCAGGCGAGACTGGCGCTTGCGCTCGACATGTCCATCGAGGATCTCGTGCGCGAAACGACGGACTTACCTCCTCCGCCGACACCCGAACAACTGAAGCGCCAGGGACATCCCGCCAAGATTGCAAGCGGCGACATCCGTGTGGCTACCGTTCCGCTTGCCGCCGACATGCCACTCAACATTCCGATCTATGGAACGGCGGCCGGATCGATGATAGGAGAGTTTGAAGGCTTCAACTTTGAGGACGGCGTGCTCGGATATGCGCGCCGACCACCCGGATTGCAGAACCACCGCGACGCATACGCCATCTATGTGGTCAACGATTCGATGTACCCCGAGCACAAGGCGGGCGAGCTGCGATTTGCTACGCCGCACCGGCCGCCAGCGATCGGCGACACGATCATCCTTCAGGTCCAGATGATCGAGAACGGTCCCGTGCAAGCTTTCATCAAGACGCTGGTCAAGATGACGCGCGACACGATCGTCGTGTCACAGCATAATCCCCCGGCGCAGATCGAATTCCTGCGGAAGCACGTGATCGCGGTCCATCGGGTGCCTCCGCTGAACGATCTCTACGGCGTCTAGCGCCGAACGCCGGTAGGGTCGTCACTGTCGCGAAGAAGATCGCGGATGTCGGTCAGCAGATCGATGATCACCCCGACCGCCAGAAGCCCAACGCCACCAACAAAAGTGCCAACGCCATTGGCCAGAGCGACTTGCCCGGTGATGATCGTCATGTCGGAACGCAAGGCAGTGACGATTTCGATCCCGCCTAAGATGAGGCCGCCCACGCCGAGGAGAAAGAGCAGCCCGGTGATGATGGACGAACTGCTCATTGCTTGGGCGCGGCCGCTGCAACGGGAACGGCTGGAGGCGCGCATCCCTTCGTCATGGAAGCTCTCCGGACCGCCTCCTGCTCTCCCTTGAGCCGTGCGATCTCTGGCGCGATGTTATCGCCAGACAGCGAGGAAACCGGAAGCCCCAGCAGGATGACGCCGACGGTGTCATTCGAGCGCGCGCGGTTCTGCTGGGTCGACGCGGTGGCAAGCGCTCCGGACAGCCGGAGCGTCTCGCCAGACAACTGGTCGCACGTCCAAGACTGATAACCGATCTCGCTGACGTACGAGGGTCCGATTGCCTCGGGAGGCTTTGCGCAGGCTCCGACCAGAAGAACAGCGCCAAGTGATACGACGAACTTCGCCTGCATGATTGCCCCCGCGAAAACCCGCCGAACTCTACACGCAGCACGAGAACAGTCCAGTCCTGACGCGCGATGCGGCGAATCTCAGAGCCAATCGCCAGCGGGCCGGATGGAAATTTCATACTTCGCTGTTGACAGTATGACATCTCACACTTAACGTCTCCCCATCGACGCGGTCGGTGGGGCCAGACCCTGACCCCCGGCACCCCAGCGCCACCGGCCGCGTCGAACCTTTCAACGAGAGGCTCGATGGAGACTGCGATGCGCACACTCACCCCCGATCCGTTCGCCGGCATCAAGATGCCGCCCCGCCTGAAGGTGCTGACCCCGGTCGAAAAGGCCCGCATGTCCGGCGTCAAGGCGATCGTCCGCCTGATGGCAGAGACGATGATCGAGCGCCGCTCCGCGAAGGGCGACTGCACCGAGCGCGATCTCCGCATGGCCGGCTT
This sequence comes from Kaistia sp., assembly GCA_965279105.1. Classification (GTDB taxonomy): domain Bacteria; phylum Pseudomonadota; class Alphaproteobacteria; order Rhizobiales; family Kaistiaceae; genus Kaistia. The sequence continues at coordinate 4,623,633 of OZ257135.1, read as the reverse complement.
CCGGCCCGCCGAGATCGAAACGCACGCCATGGCCGCCCGCCAGGAAGCAATGCGCGCCGTCCGCGAGGCGGCCTGACCCTCCCGACCGTCTCGCAGTCGCCGCCACGTCCCTCCCGTGGCGGCGATCACTGGACGATCAAAAGAGGAGATTTCCGAGATGAGTGAAGTGAACGGCAAGACAAAGGATGGTCAAGCGGCGTGCGATACCCAGCGCGTGCCGTCGCTCACGACAATTGCTCATCTTGAGCATCAGATGTCGGTGCTGCGCGAGCAGATCGCGGGCGACGACAGTGTGATCGAAACGCTGGTCACCGACCTTGCGCACCGCCACGAGCGCCGCGCCGCCGCCCGAAAAGAACTCGGCGCGCTGTACCGCGACCTTGAGATTTTCAAGCGCTAGCCGCGACCGTCTCGCAGTCGCCGCCACGTCCCTCCCGTGGCGGCGATCACCGGACGATCAACGAGAGGTCCATCATGGCCAGCATCAAGCTCAACACATGGTCGCGCGCCGGCCTGCTGACAAAGCTGCTGACGCATCGCTTCCGCGACGAGATCGCGGCGCTACAGCAGGCGCGGGCCGAATTTGCCGAGCGCCTCTATCAGGCGATCTACAGCGAGACCGAGCGCCGCAAGATGAACGCGCTGCCAAAGGGCTGGCTGCCGAATGTCAGCGAGCTCAAGTTTCAGTCGGCCGGCGTCGTCGCCAAGGTCGATCTTGGCGGCTGCATCTACAGCACGGAGATCCGCTCGATTGCCGAGCGTCGTGAGCCGGTCGAGCGCCGCGTTACGTTCGCCGCGCATCAGGGCCACTACAACCACGTCTCGATCGCGCTTGAAGCCGATCATCCGCTGTCGATCGAATGGGCGAAGCTTGAAGCGGCGCGCGGCGATTTGGAGCAGGCCATTGCCGTCGCCAAGGCGCAGGCAAATTCGGTCCTTGCCAGCGTGACGACGACCGGGCGGCTGAAAGAGGTCTGGCCGGAGTCCGCGCCATTCGTCGCCGACATCGAGGGCGAGCCGATCAAGCTGCCGCCGGCCCTGCCGATTGCCTCCTTGAACTCGCTGTTCGCGCTGCCCGTCGCCACTGCCGCTTGAGGCCGACGATCACCGGTGGAGACCTCCCCATGCCCCGAACCTGCCTCGACATCGCGCGCGATCACGGCCTGTTGCCGACGATCATGACGCTGCACATCCGCGAGATCGTCAGCGCCGAGCCGCAGATCCTCAGCGACGACGCATCCCTCGGCGCCCGCCTTCTGGCGATCGGCTACTCGAAGGGCGAGATCGACATGCGCCTGTTTGCCTCGGCTCGCGATGACCACCACGGCCTGACGGCGAGGGCAGCATGACGACGCCGGTGCAATTGGGCTTCCTGCGGATTGTCGATGGTCTGGCGAAGAGTGATGGTTGGACCTATTCGGCCTATATCCGCGACAAGGCGATCCGCGAGGCTCTTGCCGACAAGAGCCGCCCGATCCCGTCCAACAAGTTCGTGCTTAGCCAGCTGCGCAAGCTGGCCGCCGTCGGGATGGTCGTGCAGTCAAAATACGCGATCGGGCTGTACGGCTATGGCTGGAAGCTCACGGATGTCGGCCGCGAGATGCTCGACCGCGCGACAGCGCGGGCGGTGGCGCCATGACATCAGCCGTCCTCACCCGCTCCGGCGGCTTTGTCGATCTGGTCCGCCCGGTTCGCGAGACGATCGATGTCGGTTCCGACATCGCCGTCGCCCTGTCGCTGATCAAGCGCTTCGGCGGCCATGCCGGCGTGCCCGAGAAGGGCTATTCGGTCGCGCAGCATTGCTGCCTCGGCGCCGACGTCCTGCTGCATGAGACCGGCGACCAGGCGCTCGCCTTCCATTTCCTGATGCACGATGCGCACGAGGCCTATTGCGGCGATATCGCGACGCCCGTCGTCCGCGCGCTCGACGCGATCGCCAATGAGCGCTCCGGCGGCAAGACACGGCGCCTCGTCGGCGATGCCGTGCACATCATGAAGGCCCGGCTCGACGGCGCCATCTATGAAAGCCTCGGCCTTGCCTGGCCGCCGCCGCGCGAGACGCTGGATTCGCTCCGCGAGATGGACCGCCGCATGCTGCGCCATGAGCGCGAGCGGCTGATGCCGAAAGCCCCGCGCCGCCTCGGCACCTTCGTGACCGAAGCGCCGGTGATCGAGTGCCTGCCGCCGCTCGTCTGCTGGACCGCGGCCGAGGCGGCACAGTCCTGGCTGATGCGCTTCGCGACCCTCTGGCCGGCGGCCGTGACCGCGGAGGCAGCGCCATGAGCCTCGCCGAGCGCATCCTCTATCGCCTTGCGCTGATGGGCCTCGCCGCCTGTCTCGGCGCGATCACCGGCATGGTCGCCGCCACCTTGCTCGGCCTCCTGCTGCTGCAGCCGCTTGGCTATGTCCTGCCCGGCGCCGTGACGGCGCAAGCGCTGCTGCTCATTGCCGGCGCCGCCCTCGGCGCCATCGCCGGCCTCGTCATCCTCCACAACCGGTAGAAGGAAACCGCCGATGGCACGCCCCATCCGCAAGCTCGACAAGATCCTCGGCCTGCTCAATCGCGGCAAGTTCATGGATCGCTGCGACGAGAAGCTCGCCGAGGCGATCGCGACGCTGGAAAACCTGCCCGATGAGAAGGGCGAGGCGACGCTGACGATCGAGCTCAAGGTCAAGTATCAGGGCGGCCGCGTCGACCTCGTGCCGACGGCCAAGCTGAAACTGCCCGCCGAGAAGGGCTTCAACGCGACGCCGTTCTGGACCGCCGACGGCGGCCTTTCGGTCGAGCATCCGAGCCAGACCGACATGTTCCCGCGCGACGCCTCGGCCACGGCCGAGGAGCGCGAAACCGCCTGACTTTTCCGCATCAACCCTCAACCGGAGCCTGACCCATGGCCGAAAAACTGCCCATCAATGACATCCCGCTCGCCGGCGCCGCCGCGCTGATCGCCGACCTCGCCCGCGCCGCAAGCGCGCCGGAGATCGTCGAGATCTCGACCAAAGGCCTCGGCGAAGGCCTGCCGCCGATCGTCCCCGTCCTCTGGGATCGCAACAGCCAGCGCGTCATCTCGCTGAAGGAATCGATTGATGCCCTTCGCCAAGCCCCCGCGAGGCGCAAGGGGACGGCAAAGGTCGAGACGCTGCAAAGCTTCATCGATTTGATCGAGCGCCACAAGGATGAGCGCTCGGCCATCTTCGCCGTGACGATCGGCCGCGAGCCGAAACTGACGGCCGTTCTCGACTACAACACCAGCAAAGGGCCGGCCTGGGGAGAGCATCGCATCGTCTATGCCTTTCCGCTCACCGACGAACTGAAGGTCTGGATCGACAACAACAAGCGGCCGATGGAACAGGCCGATTTCGCGGCCTTTCTTGAGGAGCACGCCGCCGAACTGGCGGCGCCGTTCGATGGCGAGAAGTCGGAATATGAGCGGCTGTTCCGCCGCAGCATGGCGACGCCGTCCGAAGTGCTGGCGCTCTCCCGATCGCTCGAGGTCTTCGTCAACGCCAAGGTGAAGCAAGCCAACAACCTGCAGACCGGCGAACGCGTGCTCGAATTTGCCGACGAGCACGTCAACGGCAAGGGTGAGCCGATCGACATCCCCGGCATCTTCATGATCCAGGTTCCGGCCTTCGTCAGCGGCGATCCGATCCGCATCCCCGTCCGGCTCAACTACCGACTCAAGGGCGGCATCGTCTGGTTCTATGAGCTCTACCGCTGGGAAGAGTGGCTGCGCGTCGAGGTGCGTCAGGCGCTGAAACAGGCGGGCGATGACACCGGGCTGCCGATCTTCGAAGGCAGCCCCGAACCCCAGACCTGACGCGCCGCCAGCCGGGCGGCGCCCGCCGCCGCCCCTCCTGTCTCACTTTCGCCGAAGGCGCCTTATTGGCCCTCGGCCCGCCGAGGGCCAGATGCAGATTTCGCTCCCCCGCTCCGCGCTGTTCGCCGCCCTCGGTCAGGTCAAGGCCGTGGTCGAGAAGCGCAACACGATCCCGATCCTTTCCAATGTGCTGCTGCGCGCGGCGGCGGGCAGCCTGACGCTGACGGCGACCGATCTCGACATCGAGATCACCGTGCGCATCGATGGCGTCACGGCGGCAAAGCCGGGCGCGACGACGGTGCAGGCGCATCTCCTGTTTGATATCGCCCGCAAGCTCCCCGAAAAGGCCGAGGTCCGCCTCACGCTCGCCGAGGATGGCCAGAGCCTCCGCGTTGCCTCCGAACGGTCGGACTTCCACCTGCAGGTGCTGCCGGCGAGCGACTACCCCGAGATCACGACCGCCGACTTCGCCGTCGCCTTCGATCTGCCGGCGACGACGCTCGCCCGCCTCATCGCCAAGACCGAGTTCGCGATCTCGAGCGAGGAGACCCGCTATTATCTGAACGGCATCTTCCTGCATCTCCGCGAGGTCGAGGGCGCGCTGATGCTGCGCGCGGTGGCGACCGATGGTCATCGCCTCGCGAGATGGCAGGGCCCGGCGCCGGACGGCAGCGCCGGCATGCCGGGCGTCATCGTCCCGACCAAGACGGTGCAGCGCCTCCGCGCCATCGCCGGCGGCCATGAGGGCGAGGTGAGGGTCGATGTGTCCGACACCAAGATCCGCGTCACGGCCGGGCCGACGGTGCTGACCTCGAAGCTGATCGACGGCACCTTCCCGGATTATGCCCGCGTCATTCCGCAGAACAACACGCGCCTTCTGACGGCCGATCGGCCGAGCCTCGCCGCGGCGCTCGATCGCGTCTCGACCCTCTCCAGCGACAAGGGCCGCGCCGTCGTGCTGGAAGTGGAGAACGGCGCCCTGCGGCTCGCGGTCAACAATGCCGATGCCGGCTCGGCCGAGGAAAGCCTCGACGTGACCTATGCGGCCGAGCCGCTGCGCATCGGCTTCAATTCGCGCTACCTCGCCGACATCCTCGATGTGACGGCCAGCGACCAGGTGGCGCTCCGCCTCGGCGATGCCGGCGCCCCGGCGCTGGTCACCAATCCGCTCGACGACAGCGTCGAGCTCGTCCTGATGCCGATGAGGGTGTGATGGCCGCGAAATCGTCGATCGAATGGACCGGTTTCACATGGAATCCGATTGTCGGATGTTCCGTGCGCTCTCCGGGCTGCACCAATTGCTATGCCATGCCAATGGCGGCGCGGATCGAGCGCATGGGCGGCGCGCCGCACTATGCCGGGCTGACGACGCAGACGAGGGCCGGCCCGGTCTTCAACGGCAAGGTCGCCATGGCGCCGGAGCGCACGCTTTTGGAGCCCCTGCGCCGGCGGAAGCCAACCACCTATTTCGTCAACTCCATGGGCGATCTCTTCCACGAGGCGGTGCCCGACGAATGGATCGACCGCGTCTTCGCCGTCATGGCGCTGGCGCCGCAGCACACGTTTCAGGTGCTGACCAAGCGATCGGCACGGATGCGGGCATGGTTCGATGAGCGTTGGCAGCCGGCGCCGGCACACAGCATCACCTTCGCCGACGGATCAACGATCGATGTCACTGCCGAACGCGAGGGCGCTGATCGGCGGCGGCAGGTCCATATTGAGGCCGAGGCGCTGACGTTGGACCCTGAACTCGGTCTCGGCGACACCGAGAACGATGCTCTTTGGGACGAGACCGACAGTCTCAAGATCATGCAGTGGCAATGGCCCCTTCCCAATGTCTGGCTCGGGGTCTCGGCCGAGGACCAGCGCCGCGCCGATGAGCGCGTGCCGGATCTCCTCGCGACACCGGCGGCGGTGCGCTTCGTCTCGGCCGAGCCGCTGCTCGGGCCGATTCAGTTTGACGACTATTGCGACGGCAGCAAATTCGTCGACTGGCTGCGCGGCAACTGGTGGCACGACGGTCCGCTTGACGCGCCGGGGGCAATCTCGCGCGGTAATCCGAAACTCGACTGGGTCATCGTCGGCGGCGAGAGCGGCAAGGGCGCGCGGCCGATGCATCCGGATTGGGCGCGGTCGATCCGCGACCAGTGCGCGGCGGCGGGCGTGCCGTTCTTCTTCAAGCAATGGGGGGCGTGGAAGGACGGCAGTGATTTTGTTTCCGACGACAGCGTGAAAGCAGTGTTGACCGACGGCCGAGTGTTATCTGCCGATCTAGATTCACTACGTGCCGCCGACCGGGATGATTCGGTCATGCGGAAGCACCCGACCCTGATGCGCTGCGTCGGCAAGAAGGCCGCCGGCCGCCTTCTCGACGGAGCCGAGCATAACGCCATGCCGAAAGCCTCGCCATGACCGCTCCCATCCGGGTCCAGCGCCAGCGCACGAAGGGCTGGAAGATGCCGGCGAACACCGTCTATGTCGGCCGTCCGACGCTCTGGGGCAACCCTTACGAGATCGGCACGCATTCCAACGCTCTCGGCCGCGCAGTCAAGACGGTCGAGGAGGCCGTGCGCCTCTATCGCGAGGTCATCTGGGATGCCCCGGATGCCCGGCACATGGCCGGCTATGCCCGCGAGCAGCTCCGCGGCAAGAACCTTGCCTGCTGGTGCCGGCTCGATCAGCCCTGCCATGCCGACGTCCTTCTCGAAATCGCCAACCAGGAACCTTGATCATGCACAAGATGATCCAATCTGCCGAAATGCCCGCTCCAGAAACGCTGGTCGCCTATCACGACGGCGTCGTCGGCGCGGCCATGTTTCACTATGCAGCCGAAGGCAGCGACCATGCCGCCATCGCGCGAGAGCACAGCTTTGAGCACCGCGAGCTATGGCTCGAACACGACGCCGAGGCCGACGAGGCCTTGACGAAAGCGTATGAAGACGGCGCTTCGGACATCTGCGCCCGTTGGCATCCGTCCGTGCCGGAGGGATGGCTTCTCGGCGCCAAGCACGACACCGAAGACGGCCCCATCGCGGTGTTCATCCGCAAGCGCGAGCTTGCGGGATCATGAGCGGCAGCGTCAACAAGGTCATTCTCGTCGGCCATCTCGGCCGCGATCCCGAGGTGCGCCGCAGCCAGGCCGGCGACCCGATCGTCAACCTGTCGCTCGCGACCTCCGAGCGCTGGACCGACAAGGCCACCAACGAGCGCAAGGAGCGCACCGAGTGGCACCGCGTCGTGATCTTCAATGAAGGGCTGGCCAAGGTCGCCGAGCAATATCTGAAGAAGGGCGCGGCGGTCTATCTCGAGGGCGAGCTGCGCACGCGCAAATGGACCGACCAGGCCGGCGTCGAGAAAGTTTCGACCGAGGTCGTGATCGCCCGCTTTCGCGGCGCGCTGGTGCTGCTGGATCGCAGCGACCGCGCCCCGCCGCCGGAGGAGGCGAGCTACGGCACGACGCGGACGGCCGAGAGCCGTCCGGCCCCGACCTCCTATGCCGCGGATCTCGACGATGACATCCCGTTCTAGCGATCGCATCCGCGCCCTCGCGCGCCGCAGGGCCCGGCTCGCGGCGGACTATGACACCGCGCAGCGCCAGCACCGCGCCTCGGCCAAGGCCGGCGCCAAGCTCCGCCAGGCGACGCACGCGCAGCTCGAGGCCGAGCTCGGCCTCGCCCGCGCCGCGCCCCTGAAGCGTTTCGAGGCCCGCCGCGCCGCGGCCGAGCCGGACATGTTCCAGGAGGCAGGGGAATGACGGATCTCATCCTTCGGCCGAGCGGGCTTGAAGAGCGCCACAACAAGCCGTGGTCGCTGCAGTTGCGCGATCATGGCCCGGTCGAGACCTTTTACGAGACCCTCTGCCGGGTCGACGACGAAACCGCCCGCTGCATCATTGGGGCAGGAAAGCCCTATTGGTTGTTCGGCGAGCCCGATTGGTCGAAACGCGAGGCGCTGAGAGCGCAGGAGCGCGCACGCGTCTTGCGCGAGCAGGCCGACGCGATCGAGGCCGAGGCTGCGGCCCAATCGACGAGGCTGCCCCGATGACGCCGGTCCATCGCATCGACCATAGCGCCGGCTGGCAGGAACTTGTCCTGGTCGACTGCCCGTCAGTCGTCAACGCGATCGGCGGTGGCTTTGCCGAGATCGTTTCGGCAGGGCCGATGCCGCAAGTGATCGGCTTCCGATGGCCCTATCCAATGCTTGCGCTTACGCCGTTGCCGCTCGTCAGCGCCGCCCGGGCGTTGCTCGACGCGGTCACTTTCGACGACAGCGGCCAGGGCGGCCGCGGCGGCAATGGCGGGCTGATCTCGCGCGAGACGATCCGCAAGGCCGACGAGATGCACCTCGCGCTTGCCGAGGCCGAGCGCCCCTGATGACCGCCGCCGCGCCAGCGCCAGGGCCGGAATCGGTCCGGCCTCCCAAGCTCTATCTCTATGAGAAGGAGGTGGCCGCGCGCGTCGGCGTCTCCGAGCGCGAATGGCGGCGGCTGGTACCGATCCTCGAGCGCGAGGGGCTGCCGCGGAAAGACGCGCTGATCGGCCGTCGCTACTGGCCGGCCGTGCGGGCATGGCTGGACAGGCGGCATAGCCTTAATGCCACTATCGCTTCGTCCGCCCAGGACGAAGAGGAAAACTGGTCATGAGGAGTGACATCGATGCGCCGGGCCTGAAATGGCGACGGCGTGCGGATGGCGCGAGCGTTCCCTATTGGATCGCCCGCACCGATATCGCGAAGCGCGGCTATGAGCCGAAGACCGTGCGGCTGCACTACGCGGCAGATGACGTCGAGGCGCTCGCCTCGCGCTGCCGGATCCTGCAGGCCGAGATGCTGGAATGGTCGAAGCGCGGCGCGGCCGTGGCGAGAGGCTATGACGGCACGCTTGGCGCGCTGATCGAGCTTTATCAGAGCGCCGAGTTCAGCCCCTACCAGGCGGTCAAATGGAACACCCGCCGGCAATATGACATCGACCTCGGCAAGATCGCCAAGGCGGTCGGCAAGCGGCGGATCTCGACGATCACCTTTGCCGACGTGCACCGCTGGCACGCCAACTTCAAGAAGCCTGCGGAGGAGGGCGGTCCGGAGCGCATCCGGTCCGCGCATGGCGCGATGACGATGCTGCGCATGGTCATCAATTTCGGGGTGCTGGCCGGCAAGGTGGAATGCGTGCCGCTCGCCACCATCCTCGACAAGGCGCGATTCGAGGCACCGGCGCCGCGCTGGCAGAGCCCGACGGTCGAGCAGGTGCAGGCGATCATGGCGAAGGCGCACGAGCTCGGCGCCCATTCGATCGCGCTCGGCCAGGCGCTGCAGTTCGACGGCCTCTTCCGGCAGTCGGACGTGACGGGGCAGTGGCGGCCGGCCGGGGATGAGGAGGGCGGCATCCGCCTCAACGCCCGCCGCTGGGGCGACGGCCTGTGCTGGCATCATCTCGACGAGGCAGGGCTCATCTCGATCGTCACCAGCAAGCGGGGCCGCAAGGTCGAGATCGACACGACGCTTTACCCGCTGATCGCGGCGGAGATCGCGCGCGTGCCGGCCGCCCGGCGCATCGGCCCGATGATCGTCGACGAGCGATCGGGGCTGCCCTATTCCGAGAAGGAATATGGCAAGCGCTGGCGCAAGATCGCCGATGCCGTCGGGGTGCCGAAGGGGGTATGGAACCGGGATAGCCGCGCAGGTGGCGTCACCGAAGGCCGGGCCGCCGGCGCGGCGATCGAGGACATCGCCAAGCAGGCCGCCCATGCCGATGCCGCGATCACGTTCCGCGTCTATGACCGCGGCGAGCTCGAGGCCTCGCGCCGCGTCGCCGAGCATCGTACCGCCGCGCGGAACGGCAAGGGAACGCCTTGAGGAACGCGCTGGGGAACGTGGGGAACACGAATTCCCAAGGGCTGCATCAAGTTACTGAGTTCAAATGAGAAAATGGCGCGCCCGAAGAGATTCGAACTCCTGACCCCCAGATTCGTAGTCTGGTGCTCTATCCAGCTGAGCTACGGGCGCCTGCCGAGCTGTCGTGCGGGCCGAGGCCCCGACAGATGCTGCGCCCCGGAGGGCGTCGGCGGCGTCTAACTAGCCGCTCGCCTTTCGGATTGCAAGCGCCCTTTTCCCGTCTCTCCACAGGCGTCGTGTTGGAGCGCCGGCAAAGTCGCGGCGCGCCCGGGAAGACGCGCATTCAGCGCCCTTGCGCGCGGCGGGCGCGGTCGAAGGCGACGGGGCGGTCGGGGAGGGTGATCTCGAACACGGCGCCCGGGCCCTCGCCGCCGACCAGCAGGATCGTGCCGCCATGGGCGCGGACGATCTCGGCAGCGATGGCAAGGCCGAGCCCGGTGCCGCCCGGGCGGACGCCGCCCTGGAAGGCCTGGAAGAGGTTGGCGCGGGCGCGCTCGGGGACGCCGGGGCCGGTGTCGCGCACCCGGACGATCGCGACCGTGCCCTGGCGCTCGGCCTCGAGCGTCAGCCGGCGGATCACCGCCGGATCCGATTCGCCCTCCATGGCCTGCACGGCGTTGCGGCAGAGATTGAGCAGCACGCGGAACATCTGGTCGGGATCGGCATCGATCTCGAAGCCGCTCTCGACCCGGATCTCGCAGCGGATCGTCGCGTGATGCTCGAGGCCGAGCACCTCGACGACATCGCGCGCGACCCGCGTCAGCGCGACGAGGCGGCGGCTCGGCTCGCGCTCGCGGGCGCGGCCATAGGCGAGCGACGTCTGGCAGTAGTCGATGGCGCGGCCGAGCGTCGCGATCAGCTTCGGGGCGAAGCGCTGCACCGACGGGTCGGGCAGGGCGGCGATGCGATCCGAGAACAGCTGCGCCGAGGCGAGCAGGTTGCGCAGGTCATGGTTGATCTTCGAGACCGCGAGGCCGAGATCGGCGAGATGGGTCTTCTGCAGCAGCGTTTCGGAGAGCTGGCGCTGCATCGCGGCGAGCTCCTCCTCGGCGACGCCGATCTCGTCGCTGCGCCCGCTCGGCACGATGATGCGCGAGCGGTCCTCCGGATCCTCCGAGAAGCGCACCATCGCCTGCGCCAGCCGCCGCATCGGCCTGACGAACAGCCGCTGCAGACTGATATAGATCGGGATCGCCGCGATCACCGAGATCATCGCCGTGAGCACGAGGATCGTGCCGCCGAAGGCGAGCATCGCGCTGCGCAGCGGCCGGTCGCTGATGACGAGTTCGAGGCTGGTGCCGTCGCGCGCGTCGCCGATGACGCGCAAGGTGCGCGGCTCGAAGGCGAGAAGGGTCGAGAAGGCGGCGCCGATCGAACGCGCCGACATGCCGTCGCGGAGATCGATCGTCTCGTCGACGGTGGGCGGCATCTCGACCGCGGCGAGGAGCCGCGTCGCGTCGCCCGTGCGCACGACGATGGCCGTGGCGCCGACGGTCGCGAGCAGTTCGTCCTGGATGCGGCGCGGCACGTCGTTCCAGGCGGCCGAATCGAGCAGGATGCTCGCCGCCTGCGCCGTCGCCAGCCGGTCTTCGAGGAATCGCAGGCGGAAGGTCGACATGGTCGGGATGAAGCCGGCGATGCCGGTCACCATCACGAAGATGACGGTGAGAATCATCAGCTTGACGGAGAGGCTCAGCACCCGCCGGCGCCCAGCCGGGCGCGCCGCGGCGGGTTCGTTGTCCGCCCCGGTCTCTGCCTTGTCCAGGCGAGGTTCCGACATGCCGTCCGCCGCCTCCCCGATCGGCCTGTCCTCGCGCGTGACGTCAGGGTGCGCGGCGGCCGATTTGGTGCCATCATGCGTCTTCGGGCCCTCGGCCGTCAAACAGGGGCGTCGAGGCGGGCGTCGCCTCGGCCCCGGCGGAGCGCGATCGGCGGCCTGCGGGACCCCGCCGCGACGGCCCGAAGCAGCGGTGGATGCCGCATTGCGGCGCGTTGACTTGGCCGGACCTTCTCCGTATAAGCCGGGCTCGACGAGAGCAGGCTGCAAGCGTGCCGGGGTCGCATGCCCCTGCGCATGCTGTGCTTCGGATCGGCCCGGCCGCTCCTCCGAATGTGAAACAGATCGAATGAGGGCCGCCCCAGGCGGTGACGACCCATGAAGCGTACTTATCAGCCGAGCAAGCTCGTCCGCGCCCGCCGGCATGGCTTCCGCGCCCGTATGGCGACCGTCGGTGGCCGCAAGGTCATCGCCCAGCGCCGTGCGCAGGGCCGCAAGAAGCTGACCGCCTGACGCCAGCGGCCAGCATCGTCGCCGGCCGGCGCCCGGAAAGGCTCGCCATGGATCGACCGCAGACCATGGAGCGTCTCAAGAAACGCGCCGAATTTCTAGCCGCCGCCGGAGGAGCTCGTGCTTCCCGGCGCGGCTTTTTGCTGCAGAAGCGCGAGCGTGAGACCCCCTCGGGGGCCCGCTTCGGCTTCACCGTCACCAAGAAGATGGGCAACTCGCCCGAGCGCAACCGCATCCGCCGACGCCTGCGCGAGGCCGTGCGCCTCGCCGCCGGCCCGCATGCGAGCCCGAGCGCCGACTATGTGCTGATCGGGCGCCGTGCCGCGCTGTCGCAGCCCTTTGACGAAATGGTCCGCGACCTCATATCCGGCCTCAATGCCGTGCAGCGCCCGTCGGCGCGGCCGGCATCGCGCCCCGCAAGCGATGACGCGCGTGGTGCCGCCCTCTCTGCCGATGGCGATGCTTGCTCCCAAGCCGCCCCGACCGCACCCGCCCTCCCGGGCCAGCACGCGCTTTCCGCCGAAAGATCCGACAGATGACCGACAATCGCAACCTGATCCTGGCCGTCGCCCTGTCGATCGCGGTCGTGTTCGGCTGGCAGTATTTCGTGGCCGGCCCGCGGCTCGACCAGACCAAGCGCGAGCAGGCGGCCGTGACGGCGGCGAATACGCCGACGGCGCCCACGGCTGACGGCACCGCGCCCGTCGCGGGCGCGACGACGCCGGCCACCGGCGCCCCGACGCAGGTCGCCGGCACCGTCACCATGACGCGCGACGCAGCGCTCGCCGCGACGCCGCGCGTTCCCGTCGAGACGCCCTCCGTCTCCGGCTCGATCAATCTGAAGGGCGGCCGGCTCGACGATCTCCGTCTCAAGGGCTATCGCGAGACGGTCGATCCGAAGAGCCCGACGATCATCCTCCTGTCGCCCTCGGGCGCGCCGGATGGCTATTTCGCGGAGTTCGGCTGGATCGGCGCGGCGGCTGGCATCACGGTGCCCGGCCCCGACACGATGTGGACCGCGCCGGAGGGCGCCAAGCTGACGCCGGAGACCCCGGTGACGCTGACCTATGACAACGGCGCCGGCCTGACCTTCAAGCGCATCGTCTCGATCGATCCGAGCTTCATGTTCACGGTGCGCGACGAGGTCGCCAACGCGACCGGCCAGCCGATCACGCTTTCGCCCTATGGCCGCGTATCGCGCCTCGGCGAGCCGACGGTGGCCGGCTACTACATCCTGCATGAAGGCCTGATCGGCTGGATGGGCGACCAGCACCTGCAGGAAGTCACCTATGCGCATATCAAGAAGGACGGGCCGCTGAGCTTCACGGATGTCGCCAGCGGCTGGCTCGGCATCACCGACAAATACTGGGCGACGGCGATCGTGCCGCGCGACGGCAAGCCGTTCACGGCGCATTTCTCGCATGTCGCCACCGGTCCCGGCCTCTACCAGACCGATTTCCAGGGCGCCCCGGTCGCGATCGCCGCCGGCGCCAGCGCCACGACGGAGAACCTCGTCTTCGCCGGCGCCAAGCAGGTGTCGATCATCGACGGCTACCGCGACGATCTGAAGATCGAGCATTTCGATCTCCTCATCGACTGGGGCATGTTCTGGTTCTTCACCAAGCCGCTGTTCTACCTGATCGACTATTTCTACAAGCTCAGCGGCAATTTCGGCATCGCGATCCTCCTGGTCACGGTGCTGGTCAAGGCCATCTTCTTCCCGCTCGCCAACAAGTCGTACAAGTCGATGAGCGCGATGAAGAAGGTGCAGCCCGAGATGGCCGAGATCCGCGAGCGCTTCGCCGACGACAAGGTGAAGCAGCAGCAGGCGCTGATGGAGCTGTACAAGAAGGAAAAGATCAATCCGCTCGCCGGCTGCTGGCCGGTGCTGATCCAGATCCCGGTCTTCTTCTCGCTCTACAAGGTCATCTTCATCACCATCGAGATGCGGCATGCGCCGTTCTTCGGCTGGATCCATGACCTCTCGGCGCCCGATCCGACCAATATCTTCACGCTGTTCGGCATGATCCCGTGGAGCCCGCCGCATCTCCTGATGCTCGGCATCTGGCCGATCATCATGGGCATCACGATGTTCGTGCAGATGCGCCTCAATCCGGCCCCGGCCGATCCGGCGCAGCAGGTGATCTTTACCTGGATGCCGGTGATCTTCACCTTCATGCTCGGCTCGTTCCCGGCTGGCCTCGTGATCTACTGGAGCTGGAACAACACGCTCTCGATCGCCCAGCAATATGTCATCATGCGGCGCCAGGGCGTCGACGTGAACCTGCTCGGCAACATCATGGAAGCGTTCAAGAAAAAGCCGAAAGCCGATGCCGTCGCGGCGGCTGGCGCCGGCAAGAGCGCCGCCGTCGCCAAGCCTGCGGTCGCGAAGCCGGCCAACGGCAACAAGCCCGGTCCGAAGCAGGGCCCCGGCAAGCCGACCAAGGCGAAGAGCTGATGGCGCGGTCGCGGCTGGTGCGCCGATCATCGTCGAAGGGCGTGCGCTGATGCCTGAGATCAGCGACGACGAACTCGCCCGCATTCGCGAGGAAGCCGAGCGGATTGAGACCGGCCGGCTCTTTTTCGCCCGGCCGTGGGACTTCCTGCGGTCGGTGCCCTCGATCGAGACGCTGCCGCCGATCGGTGAGACCGAGATCGCCTTTGCCGGCCGCTCGAATGTCGGCAAGTCCTCGCTGATCAACGCGCTGACCGGCCGCAGCGGCCTTGCCCGCACGTCGAATACGCCCGGCCGCACGCAGGAGCTCAATTTCTTCTCGTCGGGCGCCGGCGTCGTCGTCGTCGACATGCCGGGCTATGGCTATGCCGAGGCGCCGAAGCAGATCGTCGATTCGTGGAACCGCCTCATCCGCGACTATCTGCGCGGCCGCGTGACGCTCCGCCGCGTCTATGTGCTCATCGATGCGCGGCATGGGCTGAAGGCCAACGACCTCGAGACGCTCGACCTGCTCGACGGCTCGGCCGTCTCCTACCAGATCGTCCTGACCAAGGCCGACAAGCTGAAGCCGGGCGGGATCGAGCGCGTCGTCGAGGAGACCGCGCTCGCCACCAAGCGGCGACCTGCGGCCCATCCGGTCATCCTCGCCACCTCGTCGGAAACCGGCCTCGGCATGGACCGCCTCAGGGCCGAGATCGCCGCCCTCGCGGTCTAGACGGCGGGTCGTGCGGCCGGCCGGGCCGGAGATTTCGGAGCAAAGCCGGCGCCCGCCGCCGTCATTGTTCCGCCACGTCAAACTCGTTATAGAGCGCTGCCCCGAGCGGAGACTTTTCCCATGACCGACATCCGGATCGCGTCCGGCATCGACCCGGTGCTGACCGCGCAACTCATCGCCACCGCGCTGCCCTATATGCTGCGCTATGACGAGAAGACCGTCGTGGTGAAGTTCGGCGGCAATGCGATGGGCGACGAGGATCTCGGCAAGGCCTTCGCCGAGGACATCACGCTGCTGAAGCTCGCCGGCATCAATCCGGTCGTGGTGCATGGCGGCGGTCCGCAGATCAATGCCATGCTCGGCCGCCTCGGCATCAAGTCCGAATGGGCGGCGGGCATGCGCATCACCGACAAGGCCACCGTCGAGGTGGTCGAGATGGTGCTGGCCGGCTCGATCAACAAGGAGATCGTGCAGACGATCACCGAGGCGGGCGGACGGGCCATCGGCCTGACCGGCAAGGACGGCAACATGGTCACCGTCACGCGGCTGACCCGGACGGTCGTCGATCCCGATTCGAACATCGAGCGGATCGTCGATCTCGGCTTTGTCGGCGAGCCGAAGACGGTGCGCACCGAGGTGCTCGAGGTGCTGGCCAAGTCCGAGATCATACCGGTGCTGGCGCCTGTCTGCGCGGGCGAGGACGGCGAGACCTACAATGTCAACGCCGATACCTTCGCCGGAGCGATCGCCGGCGCGCTGCATGCCTCGCGCCTCCTGTTCCTCACCGATGTTCCGGGCGTGCTCGACAAGAACAAGCATCTCATCAAGGAGCTGACCGTCGCCGAGGCCAAGGCGATGATCGCCGACGGCACGATCTCCGGCGGCATGATCCCGAAGGTCGAGACCTGCATCGAGGCGCTCGACCGCGGCGTCGAGGGCGTCGTCATCCTCGATGGCAAGACGCCGCATGCCGTGCTGCTCGAACTCTTCACCGAGCATGGCGCCGGCACGCTGATCAAGCGGTGATGGCTCCAGCATGAGCCACAGTGCCCCCGAGATGCTTGCCGACCAGCCGGATCTCTCCCGCTTCGCCACTGTGCGCAGCTGGATCTTCGATCTCGACAACACGCTCTATCCCCGCCACACGAACCTGTTCGCGCAGGTCGACGTCCGCATCCGCGACTATGTCCAGCGCCTCCTGGACCTGCCGCCCGAGGACGCGCAGGTTCTGCAGCGCGACTATTACCGTCGCTACGGCACGACGCTGCGCGGGCTCATGGTCGAGCATGGCATCACGCCGGACGATTTCCTCGAATATGTCCACGACATCGACCATTCGCCGGTCGAGGCCGATCCGCGCCTTGCGAGCGCCATCGCGCGCCTGCCGGGCCGGCGCTTCATCTTCACCAACGGCTCGCGCCTGCATGCCGAGAAGGTGATGGCCCGCCTCGGCCTCGGCCCTGATTTCGAGGACATCTTCGATATCGTCCGCGCCGAGCTGCTGCCGAAGCCGCATCCCGACACCTATGCCCGCTTCCTCGCCGAGAGCGGCGTCGCGCCCGAAGGGGCGGCGATGTTCGAGGATCTCGCGCGCAATCTCGAAGTGCCGAAGGCGCTCGGCATGGCGACGGTGCTGATCGTGCCGCGCGGCACCGAGGAAGTTCTCGCCGAGACCTGGGAGACCGAGGGCAGCGAGGGCGCGCATATCGACTATCTGACCGACGATCTCGGCACCTTCCTGACCCGCATCGTCGACGAGCTCGACGCGGCCCCGACCACGGCCTGAGACCGCCGGCGGCGTCACCCGGCGTTGACATCGCGGCAATCGCCGATATCGTCCCGGCCGACCTTTGGAAGCCGGGACCCCGCCATGACACCGACCGATCTCGCCAGCCTGCAATCGACCATCGAGGCCGCCTTCGAGGATCGGGCCACGATCGGCCTCGAGACCAAGGGGCCTGTGCGCGAGGCCGTGGCGACGGCGCTCGATCTGCTGGATTCGGGCGCGGTGCGCGTCGCCGAGAAGGTCGATGGCGACTGGACGGTGCATCAGTGGCTGAAGAAGGCCGTGCTCCTCTCCTTCCGCCTCAACCCGATGGCGGCGATCCCCGGCGGGCCGAACGGCGCGACATGGTGGGACAAGGTGCCGTCGAAGTTCGACGGCTGGGGCGATGCCGAGTTCGTCAAGGCCGGCTTCCGCGCCGTGCCGGGCGCGATCGTCCGCCGCTCCGCCTATATCGCGCCGGGCGTCGTGCTGATGCCCTCCTTCGTCAATCTTGGCGCCCATGTCGCCGAGGGAACGATGGTCGATACCTGGGCGACGGTCGGCTCCTGCGCGCAGATCGGCAAGAACGTGCATCTCTCCGGCGGCGTCGGCATCGGCGGCGTGCTGGAGCCGCTGCAGGGCGGTCCGACGATCATCGAGGACAATTGCTTCATCGGCGCCCGCTCCGAGGTCGTCGAGGGCGTCGTCGTCGGCGAGGGATCGGTGATCTCGATGGGCGTCTTCATCGGCGCCTCGACCAAAATCGTCGACCGCGAGACCGGCGAAGTGCATATGGGCCGCGTGCCGCCCTATTCGGTGGTGGTGTCGGGGTCGCTGCCCGGCAAGCCCTACAAAAACGGCAGCAACGAGGTCGGTCCCTCGCTCTATTGCGCCGTCATCGTCAAGCGCGTCGACGAGCGCACGCGCTCGAAGACTTCGGTCAACGAGCTGCTGCGCGACTGACGATCCGGCCGGCGGGATCGCCCGAGAGCATGACCGTCGACGCGCCGCTGCCGGCCGTTGCCTCGGCATTCGCGGCGACCAGCAGCAGAGCGCGGCGGGCGCTCATGGGATCGGCGGCTTCACGTCGTCATAGAAGAGCGCGATGTCGGCGCCGACCGACGTCATCTTCAGGGGCAGGCCGTTGTCGTCGACGATCCAGACCTTCTGCGGACCCATCGCCGGCGCGCCTTCCATCGGTGGCGGCGTGTAGCCGTAGATCGTCGCGGCGAGGCCGTTGACCGCCTCAGTGCCGATGCGGCTGCAATCCTTCAGCGCCGTCGCGTCCGGAATGACGCGCTTCATCATCTCCGCGCGCATGCCGGGCTCCAGGTCGACCTTCTGCCATTTGAGGTCCTGCTTCATGTAGAGCGTGTCGCCGATCGCCACCATTTCGAGCGTCACCATGTTCGGCATGGTGACCGTCTCGCGATAGGCCTTCGCCTTCGACAGGGCGTCATAGGGCCTTGGCGACGGTGTCGCAGTCGCCGGCCCGCGCCGCGCCGGCAAGGCCGAGGCAAAGCGCCAGGGCGGTCATCAGGGTGGACGTCATTCGCTGCATGTCATCGACCTTGGCCCAAATCCGCTCCGGCAGAACGCTTCGAACAAGCCCTGAAAGATGTAGGCCCTGCCGGCGATCATTGCCAAGTGCCGGGCATCACAGGCAGGAGCGGCGCTCTGTCGCTCGCGGCGGGTCAATCGCCCTCGACGAGGCGGGCCAGTTGCTCGGTCACCGTGCCCCAGCCGTCATGGAAGCCGAGCGTCTCGTGCAGGGCGCGGGTCTCAGGGTCCTTGTGCAGGACAGTGGCGACGTAGTCGGTGCCTTCGGCGTGGTCCTTCATGGTGATCACGGCCGTCATGAAGGGCTCCTTGCCCGGCCTAAAGCCGCCGGTCAGCGCATCGGTGAAGACGAAGCGCTCGGCCTCGTCGACCGCGAGGATGCAGCCGTCGACATGCGGGACGAAGGGGCCGCCGTCCGCGCTCATCTCGGTGAGGAGGGCGCCGCCCGGCTTGAGATCGAGGCTGATCACGCGGCAGAGCGCGGGCGCGGGCAGGAACCAGCGCTCGAGCTTTGCCGGGACGGTCCAGGCTTCCCAGACGCGGCGGCGCGGCGCCTTGATGAGGCGCGAGATGACGAGATCACGGTCGGGATCGAAGGGTCGGGTCATCAGGGCGTCTCCTCGGTGGCCGCCGTGGCGGCGAGAAACTGTTCAAGGCGGTCGGTGCGGCCCTCCCAAAGGGCGCGCTGCGCGGCGAGCCAGCCTTCGACGACGGCAAGCGGCCGTTTCTCGATGGTGCAGGTGCGGACCCGGCCCACTTTCCGCGTCGTGATCCAGCCGCTCTCCTCGAGCAGGCGGATGTGCTTCATGAAGGAGGGCAGCGCCATGTCGAAGGGACGGGCGAGCTCGCCGATGCTGGCCGGCCCCCGCCCGAGCGCGCCGATCACCGCGCGCCGGGTCGGATCGGCGAGGGCCTGGAAGATCGGGTCGAGGGCGAGCGAAAAGTGATCCATAAGGCTAAGTATCAGGCCCGGTCACTGAGCGCAAAGGCTCAGTATGAAAACCTGCGAGGCCACCGCCGATGGGCGTTGCCCGGCGCCGCGGCTTGACGGACGATGCGACATCGAATCGCGAGGCGGCAGCCCGTCACAGGAGAGACTGCATCATGGCCGAGGTGATGTTGGGGCCGGGCGAAAGCCTGCTCGTCGCGGCGCGCGGCACGGGCGCCGAGCACGGCCTGTGGCGCTTCGCGCGCGAGGCCGGCGGCTGGGCGGGCAGCCAGCTCGCCACGGTCGGCCAGCTCTCCTCGCTCTGCCGGCATCCGAGCCTCAATGTCGTCTATGGCAGCGGCAGCGTGCGCGGCGTCGTGCTCGCCTGGCGCATCGAGGGCGACAGCGCCGTCCCGCTCGGCGAATCCCTCAGCGGCGACGATCCCTGCTTCCTCGCCGTCGATCCGACCGGAAGGCTGCTCGTCGCGATCAACTACGGCACCAGCGATCTGACGCTGCTGCCGCTCGCCGAGGATGGCAGCCTCACCGGTTCCTTTGCCAAGCTGAAGCTCGAAGGCGGCGGGCCCGATCCGTCGCGCCAGGAGGCGGCGCATCCGCATCAGGCGATCTTCCATGACGGCATGCTCTATGTGATCGACCTCGGCGGCGATTGCATTCTCTCCTACACGGTCGATCCGGCGCAGCCGGGCCTCGCCGCGCTCACCGAGGCCGGGTCGGTCAAGGTGCCGCCGGGGACCGGACCGCGCCATGGCGTCTTCCTGCCGGACGGGCGGATCGCGGTGAGCGGGGAGCTCGCCTCCAGCCTCGTCGTCGGCGCAGCGAGCGCGCCGCCCGGCTGGACCAGCGTCGTCAGCACGCATGTCAGCGGGCCGGCCAAGACCCGCTCGAAGCGGAACTATCCGGGCGATATCCAGCGCTCCGAGGACGGCGCCTTCGTCTATCTCGCCAATCGCGGCTATGACACCATCGCGGCCTTCGACGTTCGCCCCGAGACGCCGCGCCTCGTCGCCGAGATCGACGCGACCGTCGCCTGGCCGCAGCATCTCCTGGTGCATCGCGGCCATCTCCTGATCGCCGGCTGGGACAGCTCGAAGGTGACGTCGATCGCGCTCGGCTCCGACGGTGTCGCCGGCAAGGCCGAGCCGCTGTTCGACTGTCCCGGCGCCGGCTGGCTGCTGCTGTTCACCGCCTGAGGCCGTCGCCCGTGGCGCGCCGCGACAGGGGCCTCGGCTCCAGCGAGGGGAGGGCGGGATGAGTGCAGTCGTCTCGGTCGGCGCGGCGGCGCCCGGGCCGCTCGCCCGCATTGCGCCGGTCTATGCGATCGTCGCCGTCTCCTATCTCGGCTATGCGATGATGGCGACGCTGTTCGTGCCGATGATGCTGGCACCGACTTCGCCCTATCTGTCGGCGGATGCCACGCCGGAGCAGCGCGCCCTGCTCGTCGGCGTGTTGCTGATGCTCTATCCGCTGGCGCAGGTGATCGGCTCGCCGATCCTCGGCGCCCTGTCGGATCGCCACGGCCGGCGGCCGGTGCTCGTCGCGTCGCTCGCGGTGACCACGCTTTCCTATGGGCTGATCTGCATCGCGCTCGCGACGCATGTTCTCTGGCTGCTCTTCGTCGCGCTGCTCCTCTGCGGCCTCGGCGAAGCCAATGCGGCGATCGGCACCAGCGTCGTCGCCGACGCGACCGGCAAGGAAGAGCGGCCGAAATATCTCGGCTATATGTGGTCGGTGGTCAGCGTCTCCTATGTGCTCGGGCCTGTGCTCGGCGGAGCGAGCGCGGCGCGGTTCGGCTATCAGGTGCCGTTCATGGCCATGGCCGTCCTTCTCGGCATCACCTTCGTGATCGTCGCGCTGTCGTTTCGCGAGACCCGTCCCCCCGATGCCGCCCTGCCGACGGAGCGGCTGACGGCGAGCCTCGGCAATCTCGCCACCGTCGTCACCGACCGGGCGCTCCGGCCGTTCTATCTCGTCAACTTCCTCGTCTTCGTCGCCTCGATGGGCTTCTGGCGCGTCATCACGGAATATCTCGTCGATGTCTTTCGCCTGACGGTCGGGGAGGTGACCATCGACTATGGCGTGCTGTCGCTGACGGCCGGGATCGGCAATCTCGTCGTGATGCCGCTGCTCATCGGGCGCATCGACATGCGCCGCCTCGGCATGATCGCGACGACGCTCGGCGCCGTCGGCATTCTCCTCGCCCTCTCGCCCGGCGGCCCCGCCGTCGCGGTCGCCTTCAGCGCCTTTGCCAGCATTGCGCTCGCGATCTCGTTCTCCTCGCTGAGCGGCCTGCTGTCGGCCGAAGTCGGGCCCGAGCGCCAGGGCTCGGTCCTCGGCAACAATGCGGCGCTGACCTTTCTCGGCGAGGCGATCGGCGTGCTCGGCGGCTCGATCCTCGCCGGGATTTCGCCGGTATTGCCGATGGTGCTGTTCGCGGCGGTCGCTCTCCTCGCCGTCGCCATTATCCGCCTGAAGATCGCGCCGGCCGCGACGTCGGCGCCGGCGGGATAGCCCCGGCAGGGTGGTGGCGGCCCGGCCCTGAACGCGCTACCAATCCAGCGCCCCCTCTGCGGCCGCACGGCCGCCAGCAAGGTCCCTCCGCATGCCAAGCTTCCCGCCCGCCGACCTTGGGGATCCCGACCTCGCCGCGAAGTCGCCGGATCTCCGCGCGCTCGCCGATATCCGCCTCGTTCGGGTGGAGGATGGACCCGGCCGCGGACAGCGCCTGCTGATCGCCCGCAATGCCGCCGGCATCGGCTTCGAGGTCGCGGTCGATCGCGGCTTCGATGTTTCGGCGCTCAGCCTCGGCCAGGTCCAGCTCGGCTGGCATTCGCAGAACCAGATGCGCTTTCCCGCGCAGCTCGCCTCGAGCGAGAACGGCTACGGATTCCTCCGCAATTTCGACGGCTTCCTCGTCACCTGCGGCCTCGACTATTACGGTCCGCCGCGCCGCGCAGCCGGCGATACGACGGTCAGCCCGCATCGGGCGGAGCGCGACTTTCCCCAGCATGGCGAGGTCGCGACGCTGCAGGCGCGCCTTGCCGGCTATGGCGTCGATGCCGAGAAAGGGGTGCTCTGGTGCGAAGGCGTCGTGCGCCAGTCCGGCGTCTTCGGCGATGTGCTCGAGCGGCATCGCCGCATCGAGCTGCCGCTTGGCGGCCGCACGCTGACCCTCACCGACCGCGTGACCAATTGCGGCTTCAATCCGGCGCCGCATGCGCTGCTCTACCATTTCAATTTCGGCTATCCGCTGCTCGATGCCACGACCGAATTGACCGGCGCCTTCGGCGATTTCGCCGCGCGCTTCAAGGCGCTGCCGCCAAGGCCCGAGGCCGACAGGCGCGAGATCGTCGATCACCTGATGCTGCCTCCGGATGCCGAGGGCAATCTCCGTGTCGGCCTCTGCAACCCGGCGCTGGGCGGGATCGGCGTCGAGCTCGCCTATCGTCAGGCCGCGCTGCCCGATCTTCTCGTCTGGCGCTCCTATCAGTCGGGTGTGTTCGCGCTCGGCATCGAGCCTGGGACGACCTTGCCGCGCGTCGAGGACGGGAGGCTCGTCGGCGACAGCCTGCCGCCGCGCGGCAGCCGCTCCTATGGCGTCGCGATCACGGTGACCGGCGGCTGAGGCGCCCGCCTCAGACCGCGAGTGCCGCTGCCGCGCTGGCGCGCTGATGGGCGGCGAGCAGGGCGGCGACCGCGCAGGAGGCGAGCCGGCTCGTATTGGAATCCGCCCGGCTGGTGAGGATGATCGGCACGCGGGCGCCGATCACGATGCCGGCGGCGTCGGCATCGGCGAGGAAGGTCAGGCTTTTCGCCAGCATGTTGCCGGCCTCGAGATCGGGGACCACGAGGATATTGGCGCGGCCGGCGACGGGCGATCGGATCTGCTTGATCTCGGCCGAGCCGAGGTCGATCGCATTGTCGAGCGCCAGCGGACCGTCGACGATGCCGCCGGTGATCTGGCCGCGATCGGCCATCTTGCACAGCGCCGCGGCGTCGATCGTCGAGGGCACGTCGGGATTGACGGTTTCCATCGCCGAGAGGATGGCGACGCGGGCGCTGTCGAAGGAGAGCGCCGCCGCGAGGTCGATCGCGTTCTGGACGATGTGCCGCTTCTCCTCCAGCGACGGGGCGATGTTGATCGCCGCATCGGTGATGATCAGCGGGTCGTCATGCCGCGGCACGTCCATGACGAAGCAATGGCTGATGCGCCGCCCGGTGCGCAGGCCCGTGTCGCGCGCGATGACGGCCGCCATCAGTTCGTCGGTGTGGAGGCTTCCCTTCATCAGCGCGTCGGCCTCGCCCGCGCGGACCAGCGCGACGGCCTTCTCGGCGGCGTCATGGCTGTGGGCGGCGTCGACCCGGCGGAAGGCGCCGAGATCGACGCCGAGCCTCAAAGCGGTCGCGGCCAGCTTCGCCGGCGGCGCGACCAGGATCGGCTCGATCAGGCCGAGCGCCGCCGCGTCGATGGCGGCACCGAGCGACACCGCGTCGCAGGGATGCACCACCGCCACCCGCAAGATCGGCAGAGCCTGGGCCGCCGCGATCAGCCGCGCATATTTGGCGCGGCGGACCGTCTCGATCGTGTCGTCCGCCGCGGCCATGGCCCGTCTCCTCAGCGCTTCAGATAAGAGCCGATCAGGCTGAGCTCCGGCGCGCCGAGGCGGGCGGCGGCGCTGTCGCGCTGATGCCAGTGGGGATAGATCAGCCGCTGCAGGCTGACCGTGTCGAGTTGGCCGCGTTCCTCGGCGGTCAGCTGCAGCGAAGCGGCGCCGAGATTGCGCGTCAGCTGATGCTCATGGCGCGCGCCGATGATGACCGAGGTGACGCCCGGGCGGCCGAGCAGCCAGGCGAGCGCCACTTCGGCAGGCGAGGATCCGCGCGCCTCGGCGATCGCGACCAGCACCTCGATCGTGTCGTAGAGCCGCGTCTCGTCGGCGATCGGCGGCTCGTGCCAATCGTTGAGATGACGGCCGCCTTCCGCCGGGGTCTGGCCGCGCCGGTACTTGCCGGAGAGCAGGCCGCCGGCGAGCGGGCTCCAGACGAGGACGCCGAGGCCCTGGTCGAGCGTGACCGGGATCAGCTCATATTCGGCATCGCGGGATTCGAGCGAATAATAGATCTGCTGGCTGACGAGCGGGATGAAGCGGTTGGCGCGGGCCACTTCCATCGCCTTCATCAGCTGCCAGCCCGAGAAGTTGGACGCGCCGACATAGCGCACCTTGCCGGAGCGCACGAGCGTATCCAGCGCCTCCATGGTCTCCTCGAGCGGGGTCTGCCCGTCCCATTCATGCAGCTGGTAGAGGTCGATCGCGTCGACGCGGAGGCGGCGAAGGCTCGCCTCGCACTCGCGGATGATATGACGGCGCGACAGGCCCTCGTCATTCGGGCCGGACCCCATCGGGAAGCGGACCTTGGTGGCGATGACGAGATCCTGCGTCCGCCCGTCCAGCACCTCGCCGAGGATTTCCTCGGAGCGGCCGTTCGAATAGGCGTTCGACGTGTCGATGAGGTTGATGCCGGCCTCGATCGCGATATCGAGCAGGCGGCGCGCCTCCGCCGTGTCGGTCGCGCCCCATTTGGCGAGTGCGCCGACGCCGCCGAAGGTGGCGGTGCCGAAGGAGAGGGTGGAGACCTTGAGCCCCGAGCGTCCAAGCAGCCGATAGTCCATCCGAGCGTTTCCTTGCGTGAGCCTTGTTGATTGGCGTGGCCGAGCGTGCGACGGCCGCATCAGGCGTCGATGGCCGCAGCGTTCGGCGGCGAGGATCGGCGCGGTCGTCGGCAGCATCCGGCCTTGGCCGGCGTCGGCAAAGGTCTAGCGCAGATCGATTGTCATATCGAGTGCGCGGACGGGCTCTATGGTTTCCGATATCGACGTGGCCGCCGGCGGAACCAGCGGTGTCTTGCGCCGGGCGGCGCGTGGCGGCTCAATGAGACTGACGCGCTTTCAAGGAGATTCGCCGATGTCCGCAGCCCGCGACGACGCCAGCCGAACTGATGACGCGGAGGGGGAGGGGCCGCTGCCACTGCCCGATCTCGACCACGCCCATTATCTCCGCCTCGCCTTCAAGGTCGCCGAGCAGTCGCGCGCCTCCGGCCAGCATCCGTTCGGCGCCATCCTCGTCGGGCCGGATGGCACCGTCCTCATGGAGCAGATGAACGGTTATCTGCCCGACCGCGACATGACCGGCCATGCCGAGCGCGTACTCGCGACCCGGGCGGGCATCGCCTATGAGCCGCGCTTCCTCGCCGGTGCCACGATGTATACGTCCGCCGAACCCTGCGCGATGTGCGCGGGCGCCACCTATTGGGTCGGCATCGGCCGCGTCGTCTTCGGGCTCAGCGAGCACCAGATGAAGGGGATAACGGGCAACCACCCGGAAAATCCGACCCTCGACCTGCCTTGCACGGTGGTTTTCGCCGCCGGGCAGCGTCACGTTGAGGTCGTCGGGCCGCTTCTCGTCGAAGAAGCAGCCGCATTGCACGCCGGTGCCTGGGGATAAAAGCGAAGCCGGCATTGGCCGGTGAAGGCCGAAGAACGGCTGGATCCCGCGCGGATGGCGCGTCGATCGGCGAGAATGATCATCAGTTTATCCACAGGGGGGTCGCATAGCCGACACAAAATGCACCTCGTGATCGAGGGGCGTTGACAGGGGGGCAGGTCCTCTCTATAACCCACCTCACCGACGCGG
>OZ257135.1:197500-4595000 GCA_965279105.1 Kaistia sp. | reverse complement strand
GGCGAAAAGCAGTTGCTCATCCGCATACAAAGTTCCGCTTCCCCGGACCGTCGGCTTCGCCGCCGACGCATGGTCTGGGGGGAGCGTGTTCTCCTGACATCGTGAAGAGAGAAGATCCGTCCGAATGGCCCTCATCAGGCCATGTCCCCAGATTCATGCGCTTGACCGCACATGATCGGGCGGATCTCGAAGAAGCTGGTCTTTAACAGGCTGTCCTCGCCGAGGGGATGGCCTGCGTCATTGATGGTTCGTCCATGCGAATGGATGGGCATCGATAATGAGAGCGATCAAGTGATAGAAGGGCATTCGGTGGATGCCTTGGCGCTAAGAGGCGATGAAGGACGTGGTACGCTGCGATAAGTCATGGGGAGCCGCGAACAGGCTTTGATCCGTGAATTTCCGAATGGGGAAACCCACCCGCAAGGGTATCGTGCACTGAATACATAGGTGTACGAGGCGAACCCGGGGAACTGAAACATCTCAGTACCCGGAGGAAAGGACATCAACAGAGACTCCGCTAGTAGTGGCGAGCGAACGCGGACTAGGCCAGTGGCTTATGCGAGACAACCGGAACCTGTCAGGAAAGCAGGGCTCTAGAGGGTGATAGCCCCGTACGGGTAATGCGAGCATAAGTCCTTGAGTAAGGCGGGACACGAGAAATCCTGTCTGAACATGGGGGGACCACCCTCCAAGCCTAAGTACTCCTTAGCGACCGATAGTGTACAAGTACCGTGAGGGAAAGGTGAAAAGCACCCCGACAAGGGGAGTGAAACAGTTCCTGAAACCGGATGCCTACAAACAGTCGGAGCCCAAGGGCGGAGTGATCCGCATTCTGGGTGACGGCGTACCTTTTGTATAATGGGTCAGCGACTTAATCTGACGAGCAAGCTTAAGCCGGTAGGTGTAGGCGCAGCGAAAGCGAGTCTGAACAGGGCGTTCAGTTCGTCGGATTAGACCCGAAACCGGGTGATCTAGCCATGAGCAGGCTGAAGGTGCGGTAACACGCACTGAAGGGCCGAACCGACGTCTGTTGAAAAAGACGCGGATGACTTGTGGCTAGGGGTGAAAGGCCAATCAAACTCGGAAATAGCTGGTTCTCCGCGAAATCTATTTAGGTAGAGCGTCGGACGAATACCTTGGGGGGTAGAGCACTGGATGGGCTAGGGGGATTTACCATCTTACCAAACCTAACCAAACTCCGAATACCCAAGAGTACTATCCGGCAGACAGACGGTGGGTGCTAACGTCCATCGTCAAAAGGGAAACAACCCTGACCACCAGCTAAGGCCCCCAAATCATGGCTAAGTGTGAAAGGATGTGGGGATCCCAAAACAACCAGGATGTTGGCTTAGAAGCAGCCATCATTTAAAGAAAGCGTAACAGCTCACTGGTCTAGACAAGGGTTCCTGCGCCGACAATGTAACGGGGCTCAAGCCATGTGCCGAAGCTGTGGATGTGATCGCAAGATCACGTGGTAGCGGAGCGTTCCGTAAGCCTGCGAAGGGAGACCCGTGAGGGCTCCTGGAGGTATCGGAAGTGCGAATGCTGACATGAGTAACGACAAACAGTGTGAGAGACACTGTCGCCGAAAGTCCAAGGGTTCCTGCGTAAAGCTAATCTGCGCAGGGTTAGCCGGCTCCTAAGGCGAGGCCGAAAGGCGTAGTCGATGGGAATGAGGTGAATATTCCTCAGCCTGCGGGTAGTGACGAATGCCGTGTATCGTAGTGCCTTATTGGATTGGTGCTGCGGTGAAGGTGTTCCGGGAAATAGCTCCCGCGTATAGACCGTACCCTAAACCGACACAGGTGGACTGGTAGAGCATACCAAGGCGCTTGAGAGAATGGTGCTGAAGGAACTCGGCAAATTGCCTCCGTAACTTCGGGAGAAGGAGGCCCTGTACTTGGGCAACCAGGTATAGGGGGCACAGACTAGGGGGTAGCGACTGTTTACCTAAAACACAGGGCTCTGCGAAGCCGTAAGGCGACGTATAGGGTCTGACGCCTGCCCGGTGCCGGAAGGTTAAGAGGAGAGGTGCAAGCTTTGAATCGAAGCCCCGGTAAACGGCGGCCGTAACTATAACGGTCCTAAGGTAGCGAAATTCCTTGTCGGGTAAGTTCCGACCTGCACGAATGGCGTAACGACTTCCCCGCTGTCTCCAGCACCCGCTCAGTGAAATTGAATTCCCCGTGAAGATGCGGGGTTCCCGCGGTCAGACGGAAAGACCCCATGAACCTTTACTACAACTTTGCACTGGTATTCGTGTTTGCATGTGTAGGATAGGTGGTAGGCTTTGAAGTTCGGGCGCTAGCTCGGATGGAGCCATCCTTGAAATACCACCCTTGTGAATATGGATATCTAACCGCGGCCCGTCATCCGGGTCCGGGACAGTGCATGGTGGGTAGTTTGACTGGGGCGGTCGCCTCCCAAAGTGTAACGGAGGCGCGCGATGGTGGGCTCAGAGCGGTCGGAAATCGCTCGTCGAGTGCAATGGCATAAGCCCGCCTGACTGCGAGACTGACAAGTCGAGCAGAGTCGAAAGACGGCCATAGTGATCCGGTGGTCCCACGTGGACGGGCCATCGCTCAACGGATAAAAGGTACTCTGGGGATAACAGGCTGATGATGCCCAAGAGTCCATATCGACGGCATCGTTTGGCACCTCGATGTCGACTCATCACATCCTGGGGCTGGAGAAGGTCCCAAGGGTTCGGCTGTTCGCCGATTAAAGTGGTACGTGAGTTGGGTTCAGAACGTCGTGAGACAGTTCGGTCCCTATCTGCCGTGGGTGTAGGAAAATTGAGAGGATCTGTCCTTAGTACGAGAGGACCGGGATGGACGTACCTCTGGTGGACCTGTTGTGGCGCCAGCCGCATTGCAGGGTAGCTACGTACGGACGGGATAACCGCTGAAAGCATCTAAGCGGGAAACCCACCTCAAAACGAGTTTTCCCTTGAGAGTCGTGGTAGACCACCACGTCGATAGGCCGGGTGTGGAAGTGCGGCAACGCATGTAGCTTACCGGTACTAATCACTCGATAGGCTTGATCGTTCTCATTAATCATGCCCATCCCAAATGGATGGACACATCAGACCAAATTCCAGCTTCTTCACTTCCTTGCGAACTTCGCCGGCCTGGTGGTCATGGCGAGGAGCCTGAACCCGATCCCATTCCGAACTCGGCCGTTAAACTCCTCCGCGCCAATGGTACTTTGTCTTAAGACACGGGAGAGTAGGTCGCCGCCAGGCCTGCAAAGTCCGCAAGAAAGCCTCTTCACAGCAACACAAAAAGCCCCCGCAGACAGAAATGTCCACGGGGGCTTTTTGACGTTCAGGCCATGGGAGGGGAGGGGGGAGGGGCGGTTGGATGGAGACTGCTCGGCCAGCGACGAACCGCGGCACCATCCGGATCACAACGCCCACATGATCGCTCAGCGGTCGGCCATCCTCGCCGGTGGTGTCGAGGCAGCGGATCTCCACGGGTTCCAGATTGCCACGGACCGCGCAGTGATCGATCGCCCCATCGTCCGATCCGGCGGTCGGAACCGCGAATCCGGCCGCGAAGACTGCAGCGAGCTGGTCGGCAAGCTTCTTCGGTTGCCGGCTGCGCGACACTGTCTGGTTGAAGTCGCCGACAAGGATCGTCTACGCGTCGTGACCGCCATCGACGACCGCAGCAAGCCCTTGACGATAGCGATGATGGGCCTCCCAGCGAGCCAAGCCGCCCGCTGAGGACGGCAGGCGCGTCATCGCCTCGGAATAAGGGACGCAGACCCCGATCACGCGCACCAGTCCGAGCGGCGTCTCGGTCTCGCCCTCGACGAAGCGTCCCTTCGGCATCAATGCCGGGCCGGTCGCGTCGACGCGAAGCCAAGGGCGCCGGCTCCACAGCGGGACCTTTCGCCGCGCCGGCTTGAAGCCGGGTCCGAAATCTGCAGCCGACGCAATCGGATGGGGATCTGCCAAGGACTGGGCATGCGCCTCGGTCAGGCAGACAAGGTCCGGCTTTTCGCGCGCGACGATCGCGCGGATCGTTTGTCCAGCGGGCGACTGCGGCGGACGCCAGCGGATGTTCCAGAGGACGAGGGTCTGCATGACAGCGTAACCGGGCCGGCGGCTTCAGCTCTCGCCATCCGCCATCCTCACCGCGCCGGCGCGCCATCGGGGCGGCGCAACGGATCCGGACGAGATCGTGCGCCCCCGGAGGGGGCAGGGGGCTCGCTGAGAGCGACCTGGTTGCGGCCGTCGGCCTTGGCGGCATAGAGCGCCTTGTCGGCGCGAGCGACGGCCTCCTCGACGCTCTCCTCCGAGGGATCGAGGCCGGCGATGCCGAAGCTTGCCGTGATGCCGTCCTCGACGCCAGCCTCGCGCCAATCGAAGGCGGCGAGATCGCGGCGGATCGCCTCGGCGAGCGTCGCGGCAGCGGCCGGCGACTGGCCGGGCAGGACGAGGACGAATTCCTCGCCGCCGAACCGCGCCGCATGGCCCATGGCGGGGAGCCGGGCCGCGAGGATCGCGGCGACCGCGACGAGAATCCTGTCGCCAGCGGCATGGCCATGCGCGTCGTTGACGCGCTTGAAATGATCGATGTCGCACAGGATCACGGCCGCCGTCCGTCCGTTCGCCGAACAGGCTGCCAAGGCCCTGTCGAAGCCATGGCGGTTGAGCAGTCCGGTCAAGGCGTCCTTGTCGGCGGCATCGCGATAGGTGGTGATGAGATCGAGCACGACGGTGCCGAGCGCGGTCAGGGCGAACAGGACGGAGATGACGCCGGCCGATGCCTGTGCCCATGCTGCATAGAGCGACGTGCCATAGGCCTCGATGCCGCTGCCGGCGCCGACCATGCTGCTGAGCAAGGCGACCCGCACGACGCAATCGATCGCCGCGAGACCGATCACGCCGAACAGGATCCAGTCGATGGCGTGCTCCAAATGGCGATAGACGACGAACATCGGCCACAGCAGCAGCGCCGCGCAGGTCGTATCGCTGATCTGCAGCTCGGTTCTCAAATCATCCGCGACGAGGATGGCGTGGGCGATCGCCGCATAGGCGACCAGCGCGAAGGCGAGACGCTGCAGCAGCATCGGCGGCCGGCCGAGGCGAACCAAGAGGCCGTGGCCGTAGCAGAGGAACGCACTGAGGAAGATCACCTCGCCGATCATGGCCTGGGCCCTGTTCGGGACCGGCAACAGCGGCGCGACGAAACCGAAGGCCGACAACAGCATGCCGACGCCCCACCAGGGCGTGGCGCGCGAACCCCAGCGGCTGGCGGCAAGCAAAACCGTGCCGAAAACCAGCAGGATCGCCGGAACCAGCAAAGCGAATGGTTCGGTCGAGGCCATCTCTCACATGTCGACCGGGCGCGGACCGCGCTGATTTCCAAAGCAGCCGCCGAATCGACCGGGAGCGTGCCTGCCGCGCACTGTGCCCAAATTCAAGCCCGGTGTCATCGCAGGTTGCGCCACGATGCAACTGCGGCGGTTGCAATCCCGCGTCCGTCTGGCCTGTCGCACGGATCTGCCGCGTGAGCGCTGCCCCGTCGATCGCGACTCGGGCCATATAAATCTGAGGCACTGCGTTTCCGTCGTCTTGACCATGGGACTGCCCTTGCTGCCACGCTCGGCCGCAGAGCAGCAGAATATTCCCGTGGTGTCGCGACATGCGATTGACTATGCCTAAGGAACATCTGCCATTAGGGGCGCTGTCGGCGCCGAATCAGGGTTCGCGCGCGCTGACTGGCCCTCTATCCGTCGCCCCGGCGACGGTGGGGACCGCCGGCTCGGCCGGCAAATCGTACGGGGAAGGATTTATCGATGCGACTCATCAAGATCGGTCTGGCTGTCGCCGCCATGGCGATCGGCGTGGCCGGTGCTTCGGCACAGACCATTAGCTATTCCGATGCCGGTGCGCTGCTCGCGCAGAGCTGCGGCAAGGATATCCTCAAGTATTGCTCCAAGGTCAATATCGGCGATGGCGCGATGAAGGACTGCATGCTCTCGCAGCAGTCGAAGATCAGCCCGCAGTGCCTGACCGACTACCAGGGCGTCGCGGCCTCGATCGCCAAGCGCAATGCGGCGCAGATGGCGGTTCCGAAGCTGTGCCGGAACGATGTCGCCCGGCATTGCCAGGGCATGGTCCCGGGTGACGCGCACTTCCTGAGCTGCCTCAACGCGGCGCAGCGTGTCGTGACCGCCGCCTGCAACCAGGCAATCGTCGACGCCGGCTGGCGCTGAGCTGCGATCGGAGGGACTTGACCATGACGAAGAAGACCAGCATCGGCGCGCTCGTGCTCGCCATCGCACTCACCGGCGCCGCAGGCTCCGCCTCGGCGCAGACCGCGCTTGATTCGAACCAGATCCTGCAGAGCCTGCAGAGCGCCGCGCGTGTCGCTCCGCCGGATCTGTCGGCGGCGCTCATCCGCAATGCCGTGCAGCAGCATATCGCCAACAATCCGGGCATGCCGATCACCTGGACGCCGCTCCAACTGCTCGACGGCCTGGCGCAGATCAATGTGCAGATCCAGTTCGCGCTGAACTCCGACATCATCCGTCCGGAGTCCTATTCGACGATCGGTTCGATCGCCGACGCGCTGCATCATCCGATCCTGGCCGGCTACAAGTTCGTCGTGACCGGCAACACCGACACGACCGGCGATCGCCAGAAGAACCTGATCCTCAGCCAGAAGCGTGCCGACGCCGTCATGAATGCGCTGGTGACGACGTTCGCCGTCGATCCGGCCCGTCTCGAGGCGGTCGGCCTCGGCGAGGAAAACCTGCAGGACATCAAGAACCCCGAGGATCCGCTGAACCGCCGTGTCCAGCTGATCAATGTCGGCAAGTATCTGCCGCGCTAGCAGGCAGGCATCCGCGGCCGGCCTCGCCGGCCGCGGGCTCTCGCCTCAGAGGCGATAGAAGGCGACGGCGTTGTCGTGCCAGAATTTCTTCTGCTCGTCCGCGCTCGTGCCGACGAGGACGGCGTCGACGATGTCGGTCCAGCGGCGATAGCTGAGCGCCAGCAGCGAGACCGGCCAGTCACCGCCGAACATCACGCGGTCGAAGCCGAACGCCTCGATGGCGACCGAGACGTAGCGCTTCAGTTCGTCCTCGGTCCAGGCCTTGTGATCGGCCTCGGTGACCACCCCCGAAATCTTGCAGACGACATTCGGCAGCGCCGCCAGCGCCCGCATCTCCTCGGCCCAGGGCGACATCAGCCCGGCCTTGATGCCCGGCTTGCCGATATGGTCGAGAATGAGCGGAACATTCGGCACCTGGCGGGCGAATTCGATCACGTTCTTCAATTGATGATGCAGGATGCAGATATCGAAGGAGAGGCCGAACCCCTCGAGTGCTCGGACGCCCTCGATGAAATCCGGCCGGAGGCAGAATGCGGGGTCCGGCTCCGACTGCAGCAGGCGGCGGACGCCGCGCAGGAGATCGATCTCGGCCAGCTTCTCCAGTTCGTCGCGGACGGCGGCGCCGCGCTCGACCGGCGCGAAGGCGACCATGCCCTTGAGGCGCGGCTCCTGCTTGGCGAGCCCGGCCACCCAGCGCGCCTCGTCGAGATATTGAGAGGGCTCGGCCTCGCATTGCAGGAAGACCATCGCCTCGAGCGGCAGGCCCTCGGTAGCGTCGCGGAACTCCGGCAGCTCGTAGCGCCGGTCGAGGACTTCGTTGCCGTCCAGCCAGGCATAGCGCAGCCGCATCGGGTCCCAGAGATGGACATGCGTGTCGACAAAGGGAATCGCGGGCATCAGCAGCGATCCCCTTCGACGGCTCTAGGGATCGAACTCGGCGACTTCGGCGCATGCGGCGTCATGGGGGCGTTCCTCCTTGGCTGTTTCTCCAAACGGCGCCGGCAACTGTCCTCTCCGCGGCCGCTCGGGCAGGCCGTCCGCCATAGCACGTCCGCCGGGCCGAATCGATCCGCCGCGCGGCGCGTCACAGGCTGGGGACGGCGGCGGGCGAAACCGCGGCGGATCCTCTGCCGGCGGTGTCATCCGGTTGACAAGCTCCGAGCGGCTGCCTATGGTCCGGCCGAATTTTCGAGCGGGCGCCTAGGGCGCTCGTTTCGTTCCTGGGTCATCGATTGCGGATCATTGCGCCATGAAAATCAAGAACTCGCTCAAGGCGCTGCTCGGGCGTCATCGCGCCAACCGGCTCGTTCGCCGCAAGGGCCGCGTCTTCATCATCAACAAGGTCAACCCGCGCTACAAGGCGCGTCAGGGCTGATCTTCCGGTGAACGCCGCGCCCGGTCACGGGCGTGTGAGTCAGCCTTTATTTGACGATGCCTGCCTGCGGCCCTAGCTTGGTCCGCATGCAGGCATTTTCATTTCTGGCGCTGGCGCTCCTCTTGCCGCTCGCGGTGCCCCAGGCGGCCGCCGGAGAGGCTCTGTCGCTGCGTGTGACGCAGGCAGCGGCCGCCAAAGAGCAGCGCTCGATGCCGCCCGCCGGCGCCCCGGAGAAGGGGCCGCCACGGCTCAGCGCGCAGACGATGGACCAATTGTTCGCGACGCTCGCCGACACGGGCGACGAGGCGCGCGGCAAGGCCGCCGAGGCGGAGATCCAGCGGCGCTGGATGCAGTCCGGCAGCGCGACGATCGACCTCCTGATGGGATGGACGCAGCAGTCCCTCGCCGCCAAGGACTATGGCCGCGCGCTCGATTTCCTCGACCAGGTGGTGATGCTGAAGCCCGATTTCGCCGAGGGCTGGAACCGTCGCGCGACGGTCTATTATCTCCAGGACGATTATGGCAAGGCGCTGAGCGACCTCGAAAAGGTGCTGGCGCTGCAGCCGCGCCATTTCGGGGCGCTCGCCGGCATCGGCATGATCTTCAGCGACATCGACAGGAAGGCCGATGCGCTCGCCGCCTTCGAAAAGGCGCTGGCGCTCGATCCCTATCTCGATGCGGAGATCAAGGAATCGATCCGGACGCTGACGCCGGATGTTCGCGGCAAGGAAATCTAGCCAGCAACGCTCTTTCCCGGATGACGGGGCGGCAGGCCTCGGCTAGCCTTTCGCGCGGCTGGAGGCGGCCAGCAGTCCGCGGCCCTCGCAAGGGGCATGGCGAACGCCTTCCATCGATCCTTCCTGACCGTTCACCCTCCTGGGCGACGCCGTCGGCAATGCGGGCACTGACGAGAGCTTCGCCGCGACGAGGAACGGACATGCGCGACCATCGCGATTCAAAGATCATGGCGAAAGCCCTGCGGGAGGCGCTCGCCGCCCGCGACATCAGCATCCAGCACAGCGAGGCGCTGGAGATCGTTGCCGGGCAATTCGGCTTCGCCAACTGGAATATCCTCTCGGCGCGGATCGAGCGCGAGGCCGAACGGGACGCGGGAATCACCTTCGAGCAGGCCGTGCCGATCGTGCGGATTTTCGATGTGTCCAAGGCGCAGGAGTTCTATCTCGGCTTTCTCGGCTTCACGGTCGATTGGGAGCATCGCTTTGGCGAGAACTTCCCGCTCTATCTGCAGGTCTCCCGCGCCGGCCTGCGGCTCCATCTCAGCGAGCATGCCGGCGACGCCACGCCCGGCGGCAACATGGTCGTCTATATGCGCGGCATCCGCGCCTTCCACGCCGAGCTCACGGCGAGGGATTACCGCTACATGAAGCCCGGCCTCGAGGACGAGGGGACGCGGCTCGAGGTGACGGTCACCGATCCGTTCAACAACCGGATCCGCTTCATGGAAGTGAAGGGCCGCTGATCGGCGCCGACATGAAAATGCCCGGGGCTGGCGGCCCCGGGCATGAGTGGCTGGCGATGTGACGCCGGGCAGGGCAGGCGGCTCAGTGGCCGCTTGCGCCGCTGCCCGCGCCGACGAAGGCGATGCGAATCATGTTGGTGGCGCCGGGCGTCCGGAGCGGCACGCCGGCGGTGATGATGATCCGGTCGTTCGGCTGGGCGAAGCCCTCATGCGCCGCGATATCGCAGGCGCGGCTCACCATGTCGTCGAGATTGTAGGCGTCTTCCGACACGACGCAGTGCAGCCCCCAGACGATGGAAAGGCGGCGCGCGGTCGTCTCGATCGGCGACAGCGCGATGATCGGCGTGCGCGGCCGCTCGCGGGCGGCGCGAAGGCCCGTGGAGCCCGAGGCGGTGTAGCAGCAGATGGCCGCGAGATTGAGCGTCTCTGCGATCTGCCTCGCCGCGGCCGAGATCGCGTCGGCGCCGGTCGCCTCCGGCTCGGTCCGCTGGGCATGCATGATGTTCTTGTGGTTGATGTCGCGTTCCACCGCCGTCGCGATCCTGTCCATCGTCTCGACGGCATCGATCGGGAAGGCGCCGGCGGCCGACTCGGCCGACAGCATGACGGCGTCGGCGCCCTCATAGACGGCGGTCGCGACGTCGGAGACCTCGGCGCGCGTCGGCACCGGGGCGGTGATCATCGATTCCAGCATCTGCGTCGCCACGACCACCGGCTTGCCGGCGCGGCGGCAGGCGCGCGTGATCTGCTTCTGGATACCGGGAACCTCTTCCAGCGGCATCTCGACGCCGAGATCGCCACGCGCGACCATCAGCGCGTCCGAGATCTCGATGATCTCGGCGAGGCGCTGGACGGCCTGCGGCTTCTCGATCTTCGACATGATGCCGGCGCGGCCGGCCGCGATCTTGCGCACCTCGGCGACGTCCTCGGGACGCTGCACGAAGGAGAGCGCGATCCAGTCGACCTTGGCCTCGAGCGCCGCGTCGAGATCGGCGCGGTCCTTCTCGGTGAGCGCGCCGGTGCGGATGGTCGAATCGGGGACCGAGACGCCCTTGCGGTCGGAGAGCTTGGTGCCGACCTCGACGGTGGTCAGGGCCGACTTGCCGTCGGTCGAGACGACGCGGAGGCGCACCTTGCCATCGTCGATGAGCAGGCGATGGCCGGGCTCCAGCGCCTCGAGAATCTCCGGATGCGGGAGAAAAGCGCGGCCGGTCGTGCCCGGGGTCGGGTCGGAGTCGAGCGTGAAGGCTTGTCCGACGGTGATTTCGACCGACTTGTCGGCGAAGGTGCCGAGGCGAAGCTTCGGTCCCTGCAGGTCGGCGAGGATGCCGATCGGGCGGCCTTCCTCGGCATCGATCGAGCGGATGATCGACACGAGTTCGCGCAGCTTGTCATGCGCAGTGTGGCTCATGTTGATCCGGAAGACGTCCGCACCGGCCCGGAACAGGGCCAGGATGGTTGCCTTGTCGGACGACGCCGGCCCGAGCGTCGCGAGAATCTTGACCTTGCGCGACCGTCTCATTGGGTTTTCGCTCCTGCTTGGGCGGGTTCGTTCAATTGTATGGTCCAGTTCGTCTGTTCGCCGGTGTCCACCTCGAAGAAGCCCGAGCGGTTGAAGCCGCGCGCGACGCAATCCTCGGTCCCTTCGATGGTGAACATCTTGTCCTTGGTGCACATCACGTATTTGCCGCTCCACTCACCGCCATGGTCGTAGTCGACCGCATAGACGTAATAGAAGCGTGACACGAGCGTGCCGCTGACGAGGGTTTCGCAGCTGTTGACGGGAATGTTCCACCAGCCTTCCGTGGTCCAGATCTTCTTGTCCTTGTAGCCGATGGCCACGCCCACGCGGTTGTTGGTCTTGTTGCACAACCTCAAATCAGCCGATGCAGGTGCTGTGCCAATGCCGGGCGCCACCAGCATGATGGCGGCGAGCGGCAGGCCAGCCAGCAGGCCGGACCGAAGTTTCGGGAAGCGCATCGAGGCGGACGTCGAACCTTTGAGCCAGTTGCGAGCTTTATGGTCGCGATTTTTTTCGGCTGTCAACGGCAGAAGCTCCCGGGCAGGGGCGCCGCCGCCGGCAGGAGGCATGGAACGGGCGGAATCGGTCATGCGTCTCGTCGGTGGTTGAAGGGTTCTGCCGCCGTCGTCCGAGATCGCGGCCGTGCGATGATGGCGCCAAAGGCGGCGGCATCATGGCCTTGCCATCGTCCGTGCCTCTCCACGGGACGGCCGGAGCCTCAGTTGCCGCGACGCGGCCGCGCGACATAGATGCCGGCGAGGATCAGCACGCCGCCGATCGCCTGCGGCATCGACACGGCCTCGCCGAGGAACATCCAGCCGAACACCGCGGCCGCGATTGCCTCGAGGAAGATCACGAGGGCCGAAAAGGCGGCGGGGAGATGGCCGAGCGCGAAGGCGAGCAGGCCCTGCCCGCCGGCATGGCTGAGGAAGGAGAGGCCGATGATCGCCTCGACGCCGCCCAGCGTCTTCGGCAGGATGTGCGGCTCGACCGCAAGCGCGACGGCGAGGAGGATCACGCTGCTGATCACCGTCGACAGGAAGGTGATGCGGGCGGCCGAGGAGCGGCGGCGCGCGACGCGGATCGGCAGGAAATAGAGCCCGAAGAACACCGAGGTGGCGAAGCCGGCGAGATCGCCCCAGAGATGCTCCGGCGACAGGCGCATCGTCATACCGATCAGGAAGGCCGCGCCGGCGAGGCAGAGCGCCAGGCCGGCGATGATCGTCCTCGGCACGCGTTCGCCGATGAAGAAGCCGGAGCCGAGCGCCACCCAGACCGGCGCCATCGTGGCGAGGAAGGTGGCGTTTGCGACCGTCGTGTTGAGGATCGCGAGATGCCAGAAGATGAGATCGCCGGCGAACAGCAGCCCGGCGAGGAGGATCGCGCCGTCGAAGCGGAAGAGATCCTTCAGCGTTCCGCCGGAGCGCCGCCCCTCGATATAGGACCACAGGAAGAGAAGCGGCAGCGCGCCGCCGACGCGCCAGAAGGCGCTGGCATAAGGGCCGACTTCGGCATTGCGCACGAAGACCGGCGAGATCGCCATGGCGAGCGCGCCCATCAGGAGCGCGGGCAGGGCGAGTTTCGCCGCTGTGGAGCGGGTGTGATCGGTCACGGGCTGATCCGGATGGCAGGACGGCGGATTAGGTGTGGCAGGCTCTTCCGCCCGTCAGTATCATCGCCAGCATGAACGACAACCCCCTCATCGATCGAGACGCCATGCCCCTCGCGGCCGGCGCGGCCGCCGTCTCGTCGTCGCCGCGCCCATCGGCCGCGCATCATCCGCTGGCGCCGCACGTGTTCGCCGCCCGCTCGGAGCCGGCCTTCGAGGTCATCGCCGGCGACGCGGCGGCGGGGCTCTTGCTCTTCTGCGACCATGCCTCGAACGCGGTTCCGGAGGACTACGGTTCGCTCGGCCTGCCCGCGTCCGAGTTCGAGCGCCATATCGCCTATGACATCGGCGCCGCGGCGGTGACGCGGCGGCTGGCGGCGCGGTTCGGCGTTCCGGCCGTCTTGTCGCGCTATTCGCGGCTCGTCATCGATCCCAATCGCGGCCTCGACGATCCGACGCTGATCATGCGGCTTTCCGATGGCGCCGTCATTCCCGGCAATGCCAAGGTCGATGCGGCCGAGCGGGCGCGGCGGATCGCGCGCTTCTACCAGCCCTATGACGCGGCGATGGGCGCCGCGGTCGATGCGGCAATGGCGAGCGGGCGCATCCCGGTCATCCTCTCGGTGCACAGTTTCACGCCTATCTGGCGCGGCGTGCCGCGTCCCTGGCATGCCGGTGTGCTCTGGGACGCCGACCCGCGCTTCGCCTTGCCGCTGATCGCGGGGCTCGCCGCCGACCCGGCGATGATCATCGGCGACAACGAGCCCTATCTCGGCGCCCTCAAGGGCGACACGCTCTATCGCCACGCGACGCGGCGGGGCCTTGCCCACGCCCTCATCGAGCTCAGGCAGGATCTCGTCGCAGACGACGCCGGCATCGCCGAATGGACGGGCCGGCTCGGCGACGTGCTCGAGGCGATGGATCTCGGGGCCTCGCCGCATCCGGTATCGCTGCACGGATCGCTTACCGGGCCGGTCGACCCGTTTCTCTGACCCTGGATCACGCCATGAACGACATCGACGCCGTCACGCAGACGGAGCTGGAGGCGGCCGCATTCCGCCGCCTCTTGGCGCATCTTAGCAGCCGGCCGGACGTGCAGAACATCGATCTGATGAACCTTGCCGGCTTCTGCCGCAATTGTCTCGCCAACTGGTACCGCGAGGCGGCCGAGGCCCGCGGGCTCACCGTCAGCAAGGACCAGTCGCGCGAACTCGTCTATGGCATGCCCTATGAGGACTGGCGCGCCGCCCATCAGGGCGCGGCCAGCCCCGAGGCGCTCGCCGCCTTCGCCGCCAGCGCGCCCAAGGAGTGAGCGAAAGCGGTGGAGGACTGCCGCGTCCCGTCGCCGCCGGCGCTTGACCCGGACGGCGGAAGGATGCACTGACCCAGCCCAAGTGTGAAAGACCCGAGGAGTTCCGCCATGTCGAACGAAGACGTCCAGGGCGTCGCCGCCGCCCAGCTCCGCTCCATCGTCGAGCGGATCGAGCGGCTCGAGGAAGAGAAGAAGGCGATCGCCGACGACATCAAGGATGTCTATGGCGAGGCCAAGGGCAACGGCTACGACACCAAGGTTCTGCGCACCATCATCCGCCTGCGCAAGCAGGACGCCGGCGAGCGCGAGGAGCAGGACGCGATCCTCGACCTCTACAAGCAGGCGCTCGGCATGGTGTAAGGCCGCGCGGGGCCAGCTTTCGCCTCGCCGGCGCCGACAGATTCCCCCCTGAGCCCTCCCCTTGAGGGAGGGCCGAAAACGCGCAGCGTTTTCGGGGAGGGGTCTCGATGCCGGGCGCAAGCGGCCAGCGTCAGGGCAGGGCGCTCCGCCGCCTCCAACCATCCCCAACCGCCTGTGTTCTCGCGACCCCTCCCCGAAAGCGCCGCGCGCTTTCGACCCTCCCTCAAGGGGAGGGTTGGGCGCCGTGCGTGGTGGGCAGCAACGATTGGCGACGGGCAGGGGCGCGCGCCGCGTCTCAAGCCCCTGCCGACAGTTTCCCCCTTGAGCCCTCCCGCAAGGGGAGGGTTGGACGCAGTGCGTGGCGGGGAGGGGCTGCGGACTTTGTTGCACAGCGAGACGACGCCTCCGCTTCCCCTCTCCCTGAGGGAGAGGGCTGTCGGCCTTGGCGTCGCAGGGAGCGTAGCGAGCGAGACGCGTAGGCCGGCAGGGTGAGGGTTTACGGCCTCGATGGTCCGGCTCCCAGCCGACCTGGCGCCGAGACCCATCCGGAGACTTCCCTAAACCCTCTCCCGGCGCTCCGCGCCGACCTCTCCCTCAGGGAGAGGTGAACGGTTCTGCACGCTCTCGCTGGCCGGCCCCCGTGGCTCGCCGCTTTCAAGCCCTTGCCGACAGATTCCCCCCCCTTGAGCCCTCCCCTTGAGGGAGGGCCGAAAACGCGAAGCGTTTTCGGGGAGGGGTCTCGGTCTCGGGCGCAAGCGGCCAGCGTCAGGGCAGGGCGCTCCGCCGCCTCCAACCATCCCAACCGCCGTTGTTCCCGCGACCCCTCCCCGAAAGCGCCGCGCGCTTTCGACCCTCCCGCAAGGGGAGGGTTGGGCGCCATGCGTGGTGAGGGCGATGATCGGTGACGGGTAAGGGCTGAGATCAGGCAAGGCGGTCTCGCCGATGCCGGTCGGGGGTGGCCGCCCAGCTTCTACTGCCTTTGCCGGCAGTTTCCCCCTTGAGCCCTCCCCTTGCGGGAGGGCCGAAAACGGCCCCGGCGTTTTCGGGGAGGGGTCTCGATGCCGCTCGCAAGCAGCCCAGCGCCAAGGCAGGCCGCGCCGTCACGACCGTCACGAACCACCCAAAGCCGTCTGTGTTCCCGCGACCCCTCCCCGAAAGCGCTGCGCGCTTTCGGCCCTCCCGCAAGGGGAGGGCTGGGCGCCGTGCGGCGACAGCGGCACTACGGTCGGCAAGGAGCGAGGCCTCACCTCTCGCAGCTGATCGCTTCCGACTACCGTCACCTGGGGCACCACACCCCAAACGAAAACGGACGCCGTGTCGCCACGGCGTCCGTCTTGGAATTCAGCGGTTTGCTGTCAGCGCTTCAGCGCGGCCGTCTGGGTGGCGGCCGTGTTCGAGGCGAAGACCTGCGTGCCGAGCGGGCGGACGAGCGGGCCCGAGAAGCGGTCGGTGCGGAGGCCTTCATAGGCGATGCGTCCGAAGCCGAGCTGGATCGAGCGCTCCGGCGCCGTGAACAGGGCCGGCTCGCCGAACGGATGCGGCATTTCCATCTCGGCATAGGCCTTCTGGCGGGTCGAACCCGGACGCGTCACCAGTTCGATCGTGTCGGCGCTGTAGCCGACCGAGGTGAAGCGGGCGAGCGGATCCTGCCAGTCGTCATTGCTGTCGACGGCGGCAGCGGTGACGTCGGGTCGGGCGGCAGCGCGGCCGGCGACGAGCGCGCCGGTCGAGGCGTCGATGCGCGGGGCGCCATCATCGGCCGGTGCATAAGCGAGCACGGGGGCGGCGCCCATCGTGTCGCCCTTGCCCATGGCTTCGGCGATGGCCTCGGCGGCGGTCGCCGGCTGGTGGGCCGGCTCGGCTGCGGCAAGGGCAAGCGGCGTCGCGGCGGCAGGCTTGCCGGCAGCGTTGAGAGCCGCGAGCTGGGCCGCAACGGCATGACCGGAGACACCGCCGGTCGATGCGGCGCTGGCGAGCGCCACGGTCGGACGGGCCACCGGCGAACTCCGCGGCACGGGCAGGACGTCGGTCGCATCGGCAACCGCAACCGGCTGCTCGGCCGCCGCGAGAGCGACCGGCGAGGGACGCGGCACGGGCGCCATGGCAACTTCGGTTTCAGCCGGGGTTTCCTCGGCGGCGGCAGCGACGAGGACCGGCTCGGCCGCCGTCGTCTGCTGGATCGGCGAGGGCCGCGGAACCGGAGCAGCGTCGGCGACGAGCGTCGGAGCCGTGTCGCTTTCGTCAGGCTGCGCGACCGGAGCGG
Source organism: Kaistia sp. (assembly GCA_965279105.1). Lineage (GTDB taxonomy): Bacteria > Pseudomonadota > Alphaproteobacteria > Rhizobiales > Kaistiaceae > Kaistia. The sequence continues at coordinate 4,578,231 of OZ257135.1, read as the reverse complement.
TCTTCGGCGCATCCTTGGCCGTCTTCACGGCAGGGGCATCGCTGTCGTCGTCAGCGGCGGGCGCGGCGGCGCCGGCTGCCTTCACGGCCGGCCCGGTATCGGCATTGTCTTCTTCCTCGTCGGCCCCGCCGCCAAAGATCCGCTGCAGGAACGACTTGCCGCCGCCGCTGCCCGAGGCGCTCGCCATCATGACGGCGTCACCGCCGGAGGACTTGCGCTTCTGATAGGCGGCGAGCGCCTCGGCATAGCCGGGAAGCGGCTTGCCGTCGGAGGGGACATGCAGGGTCTTGCCGTCGGGGAAGATCCGCACGAGCTGGTCGCGGGTCATCTTCGGCCAGTGGCGAACGCTGCCGGTGTCCATGTGGACGAAGGGCGAGCCGGAAGTCGGATAGAAGCCGACGCCGCCGACCTGCATCTTGAGGCCGATGGCGCGCAGCTTCGGCAGCGCCACGTCCGGAATGTAGAAGTCCATCGCCTTGCCGAGCATGTGCTGGCTGTGCTTGGCGACGCCGCGCGAGCGGTTGCGGAGCATGCCGTTGGTCTCGGGCGAACGATAGCCGCAGACGACCTTGATCGGCACGCGCGAGCCGCTCTGCTGATAGACCTGCCAGATGAGGTCGAACAGATGCGGGTCCATATTGGTCGGCTGGTTCTTGCGCCAGTCGCGCAGGATCCAGTTGAGCTTCTTGAGCCCCGCGGGATCGTAGCGGCCATTGCGCTTGAAGACGACGGTGGCGCTCTCGTTGGTATGGACGTTGACGAGGGTGAGAGCCCTGTCACCGGCGCCGGCATTCGCTTCGCCGATCCGGGTGGTCACAAGCATCGTTCCGGCCACGAGAGCCGTCGCCGTCGCCACACGGACAGTAGAAGCGAGCCGCTTCCCCCATCCGCCGTTGCGCTGAGACTGATTCATGAGACTAGTCAACCTGCTTCTGCGTCCACGGCCCGTTCGGGCGCCCCCGCTGAGGGCAGAATGCTTGAATAGAGTTAACCAGCATTTACCGAGATCGACATTCTCTGGCCCTCTGTATCCGCACACCACATGAGCGAACGATACACCGCCACCATCCGGGCCAAGTGTGGCAACAACGGGGCAACACAAAGGCCGCGCATGGAAGCTCCATACGCGTTTCGCATGTTCTTTGGGGATTGTCGACCGTCTATCGGCCCTCAGAGGCCGAGCGCGCGCTCCACGCGGGCGTTGTAGCCGTAGATGTCGGGCCGCGTTTCCAGCTTGCCCGCGTCGTCGACGAACGCCGTGAAATAGATGATGTGAATGGGGATTTTCTTCGGCAGCTTGACCCAGCTCTCGCGGCCGCCGACCATCTTGCGCAGCCGCTGGCTGGTCCAGCCGCCTTCATAGGCGAGCAGCACATCGGCGAAGTCGAGCGGGTTCTGGACGCGGACGCAGCCATGGCTGAAGGCGCGCGAATCACGCTGGAACAGGCTCTTCGACGGCGTGTCGTGCAGATAGACCGAGTGCTCGTTGGGAAAGAGAAACTTGATCGCGCCGAGGGCGTTGTCATCGCCCGGCCGCTGGCGGATCTGGATGTTGCGGGCGCTGACCGTGTTCCAGTCGACCGAACCGGGGCTCACCGGCTGCATCTTGCCGCCGACATTGGCCAGCACCTGGTAGCCGTTGCGCGAGAGATAGGACGGGTCGCTGCGCAGCTTCGGCAGCATTTCCTTGGTGGTGATCGAGGCCGGGACGTTCCAGCTCGGATTGACGACGATCGATTCCATTTCGTCCGAGAAGATCGGCGTCTGGTTGGTCACCTTGCCGGTGACGACGCGGGTCTGGTGGACGAGCTTGCCGCCGTCGAAGACGCGCACCTCGAATTCGGGCACGTTGACCTCGACATGGAAGGTGCCGAGATCGCGCGGCAGCCAGCGCCAGCGCTCCATATTGGCGATGATCTCGGCCGTCTTGTCCTTGCCGACGCCGTTGAGGAAGGCGATCGTCGTGCCGCCGGCGGCGCCGTCGGCCTTGAGGCCGCTCGCCGCCTGGAAGCGCGCGACGGCTTCGGCCAGCGCGTTGTCATAGAGCTCCGGCTTGTCGGCGACCGGCGCGAGGCCGAGGCGGGCCCTGAGCGCCGGCACGCGCGGATCGCTGACGCCGAGCTTCATCAGCTTGCCCTCGGCGATCGGGGCCGGAGCTTCAGCCGCCGGGCTCTGCCGCGCCTCGGCGAGCGCGGCCTTCAAACGACGATAGCCCTCATGCGGCGGATTGTAGCTCTCGACAGCCGCGCCCGGAGCGCTTGCGGCCGAGACGGTCGCCAGCACCTCGACCGGATCGGGCAGCAGCGGCTTGACGGTGATCAGCTTGCCGATCGATGTCGGGTCGAGCCGGCCGGCATAGGCCTGGCGGGCATAGGTCAGGAGCGCACGATCGAGGGTCATCTCGACGGCGGCGGCAAGCTCGGGTCCGAGCGGCGCGCTGCTGCCGAGCGTCTTGACCGGCAGGACATAGGCGGCCGGGTCGAGGCCGTCTTCGGAGGCGCGCGCAATCCGCGCCATCACGGCCGAGGCCGCGGGCGTCAGCCGTCCGTCCTTGATCCAGACGGGCTGATAGTCGCGTTCGGAGTAGAATTCGGCCATCGCGGCGCGATCGCGCTTCTGGAGGAAAGTCTCCTTCGGCGGCGCCACGGCGAGGGCATCCTTGAGGGCGATTGCCGCGGGGTCGCTGGCGACGTCGGCAATGGTCAGGCTGGCGACGCTGCCGGCTCGTTCGCGAAACGTCCTGCCCTCGGGCAGATAGGCGTTGGCCACGCCCGCCGAGAGGGCGAGAATCGCCGCCCCCGCCAAAACCGCCGTCAACCGCTTCTCGAACATGGCCGGTTCCCTGCCTGACGCTTCAGAAATGACGCGTCGGCGGTGTTTTCGTTCCCGTCCGGCCTCGCTAGAAGCCGGCTCACTCTTCAACACCAGATGGCACGAAGACGCTGCGATCTCGGTCACTCTACCGCGAGCTCCTCTTCCTCCTCGGCAATGCCGAGTTCCTTGAGCTTGCGATAGAGGGTGGACCGTCCGATTCCGAGTTTCCGGGCCACCGTTGCCATGCGGCCACGGTAGTGGGCGACGGCGATGCGGATCGTGTCGGCCTCGATCGCCTCGAGCGGGCGGATGTCGCCGGCCTCGTCATAGAGCGCGATCGGCGCGCTGCCGGCAGGCTCCGCCACCGGCGTGGTGATGTCGGGTGCGGCGAGAGGCGGCGCGGCGCTGCCTCCGCTCCGCTGCGCCTCGAACTGGGGAAATTCCGAGAGCGTCAGCAGCGGCCCGTCGGCGAGCACGACCGCGCGGAACATCGCGTTCTCGAGCTGGCGGATATTGCCGGGCCAGGAATGGGCGAGCAGCAGGTCGAGCGCCTCCCGGTCGATGCCGGCAAGGCGCGGCTTCTTCTCCTCGGCGGCGAAGCGCATCAGGAAGAGACGGGCGAGCTCCGGAATATCCTCGCGCCGCTCCCTCAGCGGTGGAACGCGGATCGGAAAGACGTTGAGGCGGTAATAGAGATCCTCGCGGAAGCGGCCTTCCTTGACGAGCGCGATCAGGTCGCGGTTCGTCGCCGAGATCAGGCGGAAATCGACGCGCACCGGGCGCTTGCCGCCGACGGGGTCGACCTCGCCTTCCTGCAGGGCGCGCAGCAGCTTGACCTGCGCGTCGAGCGGCAATTCGCCGACCTCGTCGAGGAACAGCGTGCCGCCATGCGCTTCCTGGAACTTGCCGGCATGCTTCTCGGTCGCGCCCGTGAAGGCGCCGCGCTCATGGCCGAACAGGATCGATTCGACGAGATTGCCGGGCAGGGCGCCGCAATTGACCGTGACGAAGGGCCTGGCGCGCCGCTCGCCCGAGCCCTGGATGGCGCGGGCGATGAGTTCCTTGCCCGTGCCGCTCTCGCCCTCGATCAGGATCGGGATCGCCGATCCCGCCGCGCGCTTCGCCAGCGAGACGACGCGCTCCATGGCCGGGCTGACCGTGACGATGTCGCGGAAGCCGAGCGTTCCCGACGCCTGGCGCCTCGCGCGCTGCAACTCGCCTTCGAGCGCGCCGAGGCGGAGCGCATTGGCGATCGAGACCTCGATCCGCTCCGGCGACATCGGCTTGACGACGAAATCGGTGGCGCCGGCGCGCATGGCGCCGACCACGGTGTCGATGCCGCCATGCGCCGTCTGCACGATCACCGGCAGGCTGCGGCCGAGCGCGGGCAGCCGCTCCAGCACGCCCATGCCGTCGAGTTCCGGCATCACGAGATCGAGGATCATCAACTGGAACTGCGCGCCGTCGGCCGCGGCGAGGCGCTCGAGCGCGGCACGGCCATTGTCGACGCTGACGACCTCATGGCCAAGCCGGCTCGCGGCTGCTTCGAGCAGCCGTCTTTGCACGGGATCGTCGTCGACGATCAGGATCTTGGCGGACATGGACCGATGGCGCTCCCGGCAGGCGGCGGGCGACGCAGGCGCCACCCCGAACCCTGCCATGGCGCGCATGATCGCGGCGCTTCCTTAACGCCCGGCTTACGCCGGCCTTACCATCTCTCCATGCAGCCGATCTTTGTGCGGCGACATGTTGATCGAAAGCGGTCGCTGACCCTATCTACGATCACCCATCCTCGATTTCCGGACCAGCACCCCATGCGCCCGACCGTTCATCCTGCCTTCAGCCCCGCCGGCGGCGCCGCCGCGAACAGCGAGATCGGGCATCTGCCGGAATGGGATCTGACCGATCTCTACCCGGGCACGCAGTCGCCCGCGATCGCGGCGGACCTCGCCCGCGCCGCCGTCGACGCGCTCGCCTTCGAGACCAGATGGAAGGGAACGCTCGAGGTGCTGGCGCGCGAGGGCGGGCTGATCAAGCCGATCCGCGACTATGAGGCGCTCGACGAATTGCTCGGCCGCCTCGTCTCCTATGCCGGGCTCGTCTATTCCGGCGACACCACCGATCCGGCCGGCGCCAAGTTCTATGGCGACGTGCAGCAGAAGGTGACCGACGCCAGCACGCATGTGCTGTTCTTCACGCTGGAGCTGAACCGGATCGACGACGCCCTCATCGAGGCGGCGATGGAGGCCGATCCGGCGCTCGCGCATTACCGGCCGTGGATCGAGGACGTCCGCAAGGAGAAGCCCTACCAGCTCGAGGACCGCGTCGAGCAGCTCTTCCATGAGAAGTCGGTCACCGGCCGCGGCGCCTGGAACCGCGTCTTCGACGAGACGATGGCCTCGCTCCGCTTCGACGTGAACGGCGAGATGCTGACGCTCGAGCCGACGCTGAACCTGATGCAGGATCCGGACGAGGCGAAGCGGAAGGCCGCCGCCGAGGCGCTCGCCGCGACCTTCGGCGAGAACATCCGCCTGTTCACGCTCGTCACCAACACGCTCGCCAAGGACAAGGAGATTTCCGATCGCTGGCGCGGATTCCAGGACGTCGCGGAATCGCGCCATCTCGCCAACCGGGTCGAGCCCGAGGTGGTCGATGCGCTGGTCGCCGCAGTGCGCGCCGCCTATCCGCGCCTTTCGCACCGCTACTACGCGCTGAAGGCGAAGTGGTTCGGCAAGGAGCGGCTCGATCATTGGGATCGCAACGCGCCGCTGCCGAAGGTCGCGAGCCGCACCATTCCCTGGGCCGAGGCGCGCGACACCGTGCTCTCGGCCTATCGCGGCTTCTCGCCGGAGATGGCGGCGATCGCCGGGCGCTTCTTCGACAAGGGCTGGATCGATGCTCCCGTCCGGCCCGGCAAGTCGCCGGGTGCCTTCGCCCATCCGACGGTGCCCTCGGCCCATCCCTATGTGCTGCTCAACTACCAGGGCAAGACGCGCGACGTCATGACCCTCGCGCATGAGCTCGGCCATGGCGTCCACCAGGTGCTCGCGGCTCCCCAGGGTGCGCTGATGGCACCGACGCCGCTGACGCTTGCCGAGACGGCGAGCGTGTTCGGCGAGATGCTGACCTTCCGCGCTTTGCTCGAGGCGACGACCGATCCGGTGCAGCGCAAGGCGATGCTCGCCTCGAAGGTCGAGGACATGATCAACACGGTCGTGCGCCAGATCGCCTTCTATTCGTTCGAGCGGCGGGTCCATACCGAGCGGCGCGAGGGCGAACTGACCGCCGACCGCATCAACGGCATCTGGATGGACGTGCAGCGCGAAAGCCTCGGCGATGCGATCCGCCTCGGCCCCGGCTATGAAGTGTTCTGGACCTATATCCCGCACTTCATCCATTCACCGTTCTACGTCTATGCCTATGCCTTCGGCGACTGCCTGGTGAACTCGCTCTATGCCGTCTATCGCGATGCGGAGAGCGGCTTCCAGGATCGCTATTTCGATCTCCTGAAGGCCGGCGGCACCAAGCATCACAGCGAACTGCTCGCCCCCTTCGGCCTCGACGCCCGCGATCCGCAATTCTGGCAGAAGGGCCTCTCGGTGCTCGAAGGCTTCATCGCAGAGCTGGAGCAGATGGAGGCCTGAGGTCTTGAAAATCAGGCAAGGCGGCGTTATACATTTCGTATAACACTGCCTTGGCTGGAGCCCGTGCCATGAAGCTCGAAATCAAGAAGATCGGCAATTCGACCGGCCTGATCCTGCCGAAGGATTTGCTCACGCGGCTTAATCTCAGCCAAGGCGAGTGGGTCAGCGTGACTGAGAATGCCGATGGCTCCGTTACCATCTCGCCCTATGACGTCGACTTCGAGGATGCGATGGCGATTGTCGACGACATCATGGTGGAATATCGCGACACGCTTCGTGCGCTCGCCAAATGATGGAGCCGAAATGGCTGTCGCTGCGAGAGGTTCTCGTTGCGCATGAGCGTCAGTTGCTTCGGTTTGGCGGTCCGGCCGGTTTGCGTGATCCCGGCTCGCTCGAATCTGCGCTGGACCGCCCTCGCAACAAATGGGCCTATGGCGAGACGGACATGGCGGTCCTGTCGTCGGCCTACGCTTACGGCATAGCGCGCAATCACCCGTTCATCGACGGCAACAAGCGCGCGGCCTTCGTCGCGATGGTGCTATTCCTGCGCCGCAATTCAATCCAGTTTGCCCCCGGGCCGGCGGAGTCGACACTCGCCATCCTCGGCCTCGCCGCCGGCGAGATTTCGGAGGAGAGCTTGGCCCGCTGGATCCGCGACCGCATGCCAGCGGCCGACTGACGCGCCGCTTTCTCCGCCTCCGGACCTTGCAGGCAGGCGCCGCCGTCGCATGTTAGAGGTTCGTCCTCGAACGGATCCATCTGCTCATGTCCGACTCCGAACGCAATCGCCTCTCCGGCCGCCTGTCGCGCTATGCCCGTGTCGGGGTCAATGTCGGCGGGGTCGCGGCCAAGGTCGCGGGCGCGCGGCTGTTCGGCTCCTCGCTCGACAAGGGCAAGAATGCGTCGGAACTGGCCGCGGCGCTCGGCGGGCTCAAGGGCCCGTTGATGAAGGTCGGGCAGATCCTCTCGACCGTCCCCGACCTGGTGCCGCCGGAATACGCCGCCGAACTGTCGCAGCTGCAATCGAACGCGCCGCCGATGGGCTGGCCCTTCGTGCGCCGGCGCATGCAGGCCGAGCTCGGGCCCGACTGGGAGAAGCGCTTCGCCTCCTTCGAGCGCCAGCCGGCCGCCGCCGCCTCGCTCGGGCAGGTGCACCGGGCCGTCGCCAAGGACGGCCGGGCGCTCGCGGTCAAGCTGCAATATCCCGACATGCAGTCGGCCGTCGAGGCGGACCTGACCCAGCTCAGGATGCTGTTCTCGGTCTATCGGCGCATCGATGCCTCTATCGACACCAGCCAGATCTTCGAGGAGATCGGCGCGCGCATCCGCGAGGAGCTCGACTATGGCCGCGAGGCGCGGCATGCGCTGCTCTACAAGATCATGCTGGACGGCCAGACCCTCGTGCGGGTGCCCGAGGTCGAGCCGGCGCTGTCGACGCAGCGGCTCTTGTCGCTGACCTGGCTCGAGGGCGGCAAGCTGCTCGATTTTCGCGACCGCTCGCTCGAGGAGCGCAACCGCATCGCCAGCGCGATGTTCGCCGCCTGGTGGTCGCCCTTCGCCCATTACGGCGTCATCCACGGCGATCCGCATCTCGGCAACTACACGGTCTTCGAGGAGGATGGCGTCGCCCGCGGCATCAATCTCCTCGACTATGGCTGCATCCGCATCTTCCCGCCGGCCTTCGTCGGCGGCGTCGTCAATCTCTTCCACGGCTTGCTCGAGGACGATCGCGACCGAGTCGTCGCCGCCTATGAGAGCTGGGGCTTCGTCGGCCTCTCCAACGATCTGATCGATGCGCTGAACATCTGGGCCCGCTTCATCTACGCGCCGCTGCTCGACGACCGCGTCCGCACCATCGCCGATGGCGTCGCGCCGGCGGAATATGGGCGGCGCGAGGCGTTCCGCGTGCATCAGGTGCTGAAGGAAAAGGGCCCGGTCACCGTGCCGCGCGAGTTCGTGTTCATGGACCGCGCCGCCATCGGCCTCGGTGCCGTGTTCCTGCATCTCCGGGCCGAGATGAATTTCCACAGCCTCTTCATGGAAACGCTCGACGGCTTCGACCAGCGCCTGCTCGGCCATCGCCAGCAGGCGGCGCTCGGCGGGGTCGGGCTGGCGTGAACGGCGCGGAGGAGCGTCCAGTTTAGTGGTCCGCTCGAATGGCTGTCGTTAGTTCGCTGACAGCCTTGGTGAATGACAGGAATACATCTTCACTTAGCCATTCATCTTTCTGACTCTGGAGTCTGATGAAGCGCTTGTACTGCGAGTGAAGTTTTTGAATCAGTTCAACTTGACTAGGATCAATAGGATTTGATCGTCTACCATCGGCCAGTTTAGCTGCCATTGTGCCAACTTGCCGCGCATCGAAGTATTCTGGGTTCCCCAATCGCTCTCTGATCGAGTTTACAAGCAGAGACCAGTCAACTCTGATTTTTGAAAACATCTCATCGGGAGACAGATCGATAACGCTAGGCATTTGATATTCCAAAGGCTCTAGATTTAACTTGGTATCTGCGACTTCTGCGGATCGTTGAATGGCTGAGTTCGCCTCGTCGATCTTGGATAGCTCCATTTCAGTCAGTACTTCTTTTATTTCATGCATTTGTGCGGTCATTGTTGCAAGAAGGCTTCCAATTCGATTGTCTACCTCCTTGAATTCCCGCGATACATGTTCCGTCATCTCTCGGCTTTTGCTTGCGAGTGCTTCAACTTCGGATTGCATTGTCAGAGCGGTCGATCTGAGTTCTGGTAAGGACCGTGTAAAATTCGATATGCTGCTGCCTAGACTGTTTGTAAAGCTAAGGAGAAGTCCGCCCGGACCCAATACAAGCAATGCTACTGTCGCCACAATTGGCCACGCAATGATGTCTAACAGCCGCAGAACCATGTCCAATTGTCTGCTCCTATTCTGCGTTGTAGCAGTGGCAATGGGAGGCGCTATGCGCCTAGCTCAACAACTTGCAATTGAATTGTACTCCGGTTTGCGAGTCAACGGTGTTTGAAGTCCAAGGCCTCGCCCGAGTGGTCGCCCTCATCTACATCGCGGCCGCGCTCGCCGAGATCGCCGGCTGCTTCGCGTTCTTCGCCGTGTTCCGATCCGGCGCGCCGATCCTCTGGCTGGTCCCGGGCCTTCTCGCGCTCGTCGCCTTTGCCGTCCTCCTGACCCTTTCACCGACCGAGACGGCGGGGCGCAGCTTCGCCGTCTATGGCGGCGTCTATATCGCCGCCTCGCTCGGCTGGCTCGCCGTCGTGGAAGGGGTCAGGCCCGATCGCTGGGACCTTGCCGGTGCCGCGCTCGCGCTCGCCGGCGCCGCCGTCATCCTCTACGGGCCTCGCGCCGGCTGAGCGCGGCCGCGTGGCGGATTGCGAGGCGGTATCTTCTGCGATATAGCCCCGATGACGGCAGCGCTGCGAAGAGGGAGCCCGATCGATGGCCGAGAGCCCGATGGACTATGCGGAACACGAACGCACCTATCACTTCTTCATGGGTCTGACGAAATACGGCACCATCGCCGTTATCGTCCTCCTGATCCTGATGGCGATCTTCCTGCTCTGAGCGAGAATTCTGCCGCCGCAGCGGTTCTGGCCGCGCGGCGACCGGGAGGGACGCCCGCCGTCCATGTCCATCATCGAGGATAACCCATGAAGATCGGCGTACCGGCGGAGATCGACGGGGGCGAGACGCGCGTCGCGGCGACGCCCGAAACGATCAAGAAGTTCCTGGCCCTTGGCGCCAGCGTCTCCGTCGAGCGCGGCGCGGGGCTTGCCTCGCGCATCACCGATGCAGACTATGAGGCCGTCGGCGCGACGATCGCAGCCGACGCCGCCAGCGCCGTTGCCGATGCCGATGTCGTGCTCAAGGTGCGCCGGCCGCTCGAGAGCGAACTCCCCGCCTACAAGCGCGGCGCGCTCGTCATCGCGACGATGGACCCCTATGGCAACGAGGGCGCCGTCAATGCCATGGGCAGCGCCGGCATCACGGCCATCGCCATGGAATTCATGCCGCGCATCACGCGGGCGCAGGTCATGGACGTCCTGTCGAGCCAGGCCAATCTCGCCGGCTATCAGGCGGTGATCGACGCCGCCTCGGCCTATGACCGCGCGCTGCCGATGATGATGACGGCCGCCGGCACCGTGCCGGCCGCGCGCATCTTCGTCATGGGCGCCGGTGTCGCCGGCCTGCAGGCCATCGCCACCGCCCGCCGTCTCGGCGCCGTGGTCACGGCGACGGATGTGCGCCCGGCCGCCAAGGAGCAGGTGGAGAGCCTCGGCGCCAAGTTCGTGGCGGTCGAGGACGAGGAATTCAAGCAGGCCGAGACCGCCGCCGGCTATGCCAAGCCGATGTCGGCGGACTACCAGGCGAAGCAGGCCGCGCTGGTCGCCGAGCACATCAAGAAGCAGGACATCGTCATCACCACGGCGCTGATCCCCGGCCGCGCGGCGCCGCGTCTCGTCACGGGTGCGATGGTCGCCTCGATGAAGCCGGGCTCCGTGCTGGTCGATCTCGCCGTCGAGCGCGGCGGCAATGTCGAGGGCAGCCGGCCGGGCGAGGTCGTCGATCTCGATGGCCGCCGCATCGTCGGCTATCTCAATGTCTCCGGCCGCATTCCGGCGACCGCCTCGCAGCTCTATGCCAAGAACCTCGCCTCCTTCCTGGAGACGCTGGTCGACAAGGGCACCAAGGCGCTCGCAGTCAACTGGGATGACGAACTGGTCAAGGCGACGGTGCTGACCCGCGATGGCGCGGTCGTGCATCCCGCCTTCAAGCCGAAACCTGTCGCTGCCGCCGAAGGGAGCCTCTGATGGCCAATCTCACGCCGGACCAGGCGGCCGCGGTCGCCCAGCAGGCCGCCGATGCCGCGACCGCCGCGGCCGAGGCCGCGCAGCAGGCGGCGCGCGCCGCGCACCAGTATGCCGCCCAGGCGGGCGTGCCCGAAGGCAGCTTCGTCGATGCGGCCGGCCTCGCCGTGCATGCGGCGACGGGTGGGGTGATCGACCCCTTCGTCTTCCGTCTCTCGATCTTCGTGCTAGCGATCTTCGTCGGCTACTACGTCGTCTGGCAGGTGACGCCGGCGCTGCATACGCCGCTAATGTCGGTCACCAATGCGATTTCCTCGGTGATCGTCGTAGGCGCGCTGCTCGCGGTCGGCGTCGATGCGGTCGGCAATGCGAGCGGCCATGGCCTCGCGCAGGGCTTCGGCTTCGTCGGACTGATCCTCGCCAGCGTCAACATCTTCGGCGGGTTCCTCGTCACCAGCCGCATGCTGGCGATGTACAAGAAAAAGACGAAGTGAGGACGGCCCGATGACCACAGCCAATATCACGGCCGTTCTCTATCTCGTCTCCGGCGTCCTGTTCATCATGGCGCTGCGCGGGCTCTCCAGCCCGGCGACGTCGCGGCAGGGCAATCTCTACGGCATGGTCGGCATGGGGATCGCGATCCTCACGACGCTGGTCCTCGCCGCGCCGAAGAGCCCCGCCGCCTGGGCGCTGATCATTCTCGGTCTCGCCATCGGCGGCGGCATCGGCGCCGTCGTCGCGCGCCGCATCGCCATGACGGCGATGCCGCAGCTCGTCGCCGCCTTCCATTCGCTGGTCGGCCTCTCGGCCGTGATGGTGGCCGCGGCCGCGCTCTATGCGCCGGCCGCCTTCGGCATCGGCGAGGTCGGCGATATCCATCGCCAGGCGCTGTTCGAGATGAGCCTCGGCGTCGCCATCGGCGCCATCACCTTCACCGGCTCGGTCATCGCCTTCCTGAAGCTCAACGGCAACATGTCGGGCAAGCCGATCATCCTGCCGATGCGCCACCTGATCAACGCGGCGCTCGCCGCAGCGCTGGTCATCCTGATCATCGCGCTGGTCGCCTCCGGCAATCCGGCGCTGTTCTGGCTGATCGTGATCGCGAGCCTCGTGCTCGGCGGCCTCATCATCATCCCGATCGGCGGCGCCGACATGCCGGTCGTCGTGTCGATGCTGAATTCCTATTCCGGCTGGGCCGCGGCCGGCATCGGCTTCACGCTCGGCAACACCGCGCTGATCGTCACCGGCGCGCTGGTCGGCTCGTCGGGCGCGATCCTCTCCTACATCATGTGCAAGGCGATGAACCGCTCGTTCATCTCCGTGATCCTCGGCGGCTTCGGCGGCGAGACGGCGGCAGCCGGCGCCGGTGGCGCCGTCGAGCAGCGCCCGGTCAAGCAGGGCTCGGCCGAGGACGCCGCCTTCATCATGAAGAACGCCTCCAAGGTCATCATCGTGCCCGGCTACGGCATGGCGGTGGCGCAGGCGCAGCATGCGCTGCGCGAGATGGCCGACAAGCTGAAGCATGCAGGCGTCGAGGTGAAATACGCGATCCATCCGGTCGCTGGCCGCATGCCCGGCCACATGAACGTGCTGCTCGCCGAGGCCAACGTCCCCTATGACGAGGTGTTCGAGCTCGAGGACATCAATTCCGAGTTCGCGCAGGCCGATGTCGCCTTCGTCATCGGCGCCAACGACGTCACCAATCCGGCCGCCAAGACCGACAAGACCTCGCCGATCTACGGCATGCCGATCCTCGACGTCGAGAAGGCCGGCACGGTCCTGTTCATCAAGCGCGGCATGGGCTCGGGCTATGCCGGCGTCGAGAACGAGCTGTTCTTCAAGGACAACACCATGATGCTCTTCGCCGACGCGAAGAAGATGGTGGAGAGCATCGTCAAGGCGCTCGATTGAGCCTCGAAGGCGCGGCAGACAAGCGGCCGATCACGCTTCGGCCGCTCGTCGCGCCTGATCTGCCAGAATTCCGCGCGCTGCGGCTCGAGGCGCTCATGACGGCGCCGACGGCCTTTCTTGCCTCGGTCGCCGAAGAGCGATCGCTCACCGACGAGGATGCGTTGCATCGGCTCGTCGGTGCTGCGCCGGCGGTCGTCTTCGGCGCATTTGACGGCGAGGCGATGGTCGGCGTCGCCGGGTTCGATCCCAATCGCCGCGACAAGCAATCGCATCGCGGGTCGCTCTGGGGCGTCTATGTCCAGCCCGGACAGCGCGGCCAAGGCATCGCCAGGCGGCTGGTCTCGGCCGTCATTGGGCATGCCCGCGCGCATGTAGAGGTGCTCGACGCGGTCGTCGTCGCCTCGAATGCCGAGGCGCGCGCGCTGTACCGGAGCCTCGGCTTTGCCGAATACGGCGTCGTCACCCGCTCGCTGCGGATCGACGGCGTCTATCACGACGACATCCTGATCGCGCTGGATCTCGACCGCGACTGAACGGTCCGGAGTTCGTTGGCGTCAGGCGCGGTGATCCAGCGGAGCTGGACTATGCCCCGTTCGGGGCCGTGCGGCGCATGCCGTCGCGGGCGGGGACATAATTCGGATTGATGATCTGTGCGCGGGCGAAGGCGTCATGCGCCTTGCCGGGCTCGCCGAGCTTCTCGAGCGCCAGTCCCTGATAGGTCCAGCCGAGATAGGACTGCTTGTCCTTGCGGACGGCGATGTTGAAATCGTCGAGCGCCGCCTTGTAGTCGCCGATGGCCATGTAGGAGAGGCCGCGGCTCAGATACGGGTCGAGCGAATTCGGCGCATAGGTGGTCGCGGCCGTCAGGTCCTGGATCGCGTCGTCGTGGCGGTTCTGGCTCTGGTAGATCAGCGCGCGGTTGTAATAGCCCTTGGGATCGTTCGGATCGAGCTGGACCGCCTGCGTCAGGTCGGCGAGCGCGAGGTCGACCTGGCCCTGCGAGCGATAGAGATTGGCGCGGCCGACATAGGCTTCGCCATAGCCGGGATTGATCTGGATCGCCGTGTTGTAGTCGGCGAGCGCCTTCTGGTTCTGCTTCAGCCGCCGCTCGACCAGCGCGCGGTTGGCATAGGCCTGGTACATGTTCGGATTGAGCTGGATCGCCTGGTTGAAATCGGCGAGCGCGTCCTCGTAGCGGCCGGCGCGGCCATAGGCGGTGCCGCGCACATTGTAGCCGGCGGCATCATTCGGGTTCTGGCTGACGACGGCGCTGAGCGAGGCGATGTTGGCGGACGAGCCGATCGCCGGATCGATGCCGGCCTCGGGGCCGGGCAGGCCGGAGGACTGGCAGCCGGCGAGCGCGAGCGCGAGCAGCGAGGCGGCGACGAGGGGACGCGTGGCACTGGAGCGCGCCGAACGGTGCGGCATCGGCATCGAGACGTTCATCGGCGGCTCCTCATGGGTTGGTCAGGCGCCAGGACAAAGACGAACGAGGACAACGAACGCCGCGCCTGCGGGTCCGTTGCCCTCAATGATAGGAGAGGAAGGGCGAAAGGATGGCGCCAGCGGATAGCCGGCTGCCGATCTCAGTGCCGACCCTTGGCAGCTGCCTTGGGGGCCGCGACGATGCCGAGCTCGCGCTGGGCGCGCTTGCGCGCCAGCTTGCGGGCGCGACGGACGGCCTCGGCCTTCTCGCGGGCGCGCTTCACCGACGGCTTCTCGTAGAAGTCGTGCAGCTTCATCTCGCGGAAGATGCCTTCGCGCTGCATCTTCTTCTTGAGCACCTTGAGCGCCTGGTCGACGTTGTTGTCGCGAACGAGTATCTGCACGCGGTTGCGTCCTATCTAGATCCGATCGGTGATGATTCCGAGGAAGTCCAGCACGCGGCGCCAAGAGAACCGCTGCTTTCTTCCCGATTTCGGTCGCTCTCATAGCAGAACCCCTTCGGGGCGTCAAAGCATCTGGAGCCTGGAAAGGGCGGATTTTCGGTGTTTTTGAGCCGTCTCAGCCGCTATGTGTCTTAGCGTCAGCGCAATCGGACAGGAAACGGCGTCATGAAGCTCGAGAACAGACTGGCCATCGTCACCGGCGGCGCCAAGGGGATCGGCTACGCCATCGCCGAACGGTTTCTGGCCGAAGGCGCCCGCGTCGTCATCGCCGACATCGATGTCGATGCCGGATCCGCCGCCATCGAGCGGCTCGGCGCCGGCGGTGCCTGCCGGTTCGTGCGCACCGATGTCGGAGACCGCGACGACGTCGCCAATCTCGTCGCGGCGGCGATCGCCTTCGGCGGCGAGATCGATATTCTCGTCAACAATGCCGGCATCATCGCCGGCGGCGATTTTCTGGACGTGAGCGAAGAGGATTTCGACCGCGTGCTTCGCGTCAACCTGAAGGGCGCCTTCCTGACGGGGCAGGCGGTGGCGAGGCATATGGCGGCGCGGGTCGATGCCGGCGGCACGGCCGGGGCGATCGTCAACATGACCTCGGTCAACGCCATCTTCGGCCTGCCGAACCAGGTGCCCTACACCGCGTCGAAGGGCGGCCTGATGCAGTTGACCCGCGCGATGGCCGTTTCGCTGGCGCCGCGCGGCATCCGCGTCAACGCCATCGGGCCCGGCTCGATCGCGACCGACATTCTGGCGAGCGTCAACTCGGATCCGGCGGCGAAGAACCGCCTGCTGTCGCGGACGCCGCTCGGGCGCATCGGCGAGCCGTCCGAGATCGCGGCGATCGCGGTCTTCCTCGCCTCGGACGACGCCAGCTACATCACCGGCGAGACGATCTATGCCGATGGCGGCCGTCTCGCCTTGAATTATACGGTGCCGGTCAAGACCTGACCGGAAGGCCCGGCGCGCGCCGGGCCTCGCTGCCGTCCTCAGAGGTCTTCGTCGTCCTCGACCGGGCCCTTCAGCGACTTGAGCTTCGCGAACACGGCATCGGCATCGAGCTCGTCGTCCTTCGGCTCTTCGGGGCGATAGGAACGCAGCGCCGCCGAGGCGAGGGCGTCGGCCGCCGTCGTCTCCTCGGGACGCAGCAGCGTCTCGCCATCGGCGCCGACTTCACGCGGCGGCGCGCTCTTGGCGGCCTTCTCGACTTCGAAATCGAGGTCGATCTGCGAGCAGAGGCCGAGCGTCACCGGATCGCTCGGCGTCAGGTTGGTCGAGTTCCAGTGGCTGCGCCCGCGGATCGAATCGATCGTCGGCTTGGTCGTGCCGACGAGACGCATGATCGCGGCGTCCTTCAGTTCGGGATGGTTGCGCAGCAGCCAGAGAATGGCGTTGGGGCGATCCTGGCGGCGCGAAACCGGCGTGTAGCGCGGACCCTTGCGCTTCTGGACGGGCACGCGGACCTTGGTCTCGGCCATCTTCAGGCGCAGCTTGGGATCGCGCTGGACGCGCTCGATTTCCTCGCGGGTGAGTTGGCCGGTCAGCACGGGGTCGAGACCCTTGATCGTCTGCGCTGCCTCGCCGTCGGCGATCGCCTTGACCTCGAGCGGGTGCAGCTTGCAGAAATCCGCGATCTGGTCGAACCCGAGCGAGGTGTTTTCGACGAGCCAGACGGCAGTCGCCTTCGGCATCAGCGGGATTGTCGACATAAGGCTCTCCTGATCGCTCGCCCGGTTGTCCGCCGGAGGAGCAGGAATTCGTCTGAATGACGGGGTATGCCGGCTATATAGACCGGCGGCCCGGACGAATCAAACATTTCGGCCACGGGGCCAGCAGAGCGTCGCTGCAAACTGCACGATCGGCAGACTGCGCGGCGGCGATACCAGCGGATCGAGGCCGAAGACTTCGCAAAAAGCTTGGGCGCGACCGAAGCCGCGCCCATGCCGATCATGGTCCGACGGGCGCGATCGCCGCCCCTAGTTGGCGGGAGCCGGCGTTGCGGGCGCCGGAGCCGGCGTCGCGGGGGCCGGTGCTGCCGGAGCGGGCGCGGCCGGCGCCGGAGCGGTCTCGGTGGCGGCGGGCGGCGGAGGCGGCGGAGCGACGACCGCGCGTGACTGCCACCAGTACCAGGCGATCACGATCACCACGACGACTGCGACCACCCAAACCCATGTATTCTGGCGTTGCATTCCGTTCCTCCTTGTTCTTCGGCGACTGAGCCACTGTATCTCTATCTGATTCACGCAGTCTGTCGAAGAGCATCCAGCCGCCCGATTGACGGGAGCCGGAGCGTCTTCCGAGCGGAATCAGGGCGTGTGCTTATGTGTGCACCCCGTCAACGGATCGTCGACTTATATTGCAGCGCATCATGCGCGGTCGCGGAAGATTTCCGTGCAACATTTTTTGAGACGGACGCGGCCGTCGACTCGGCGACCCAGTCGAGCGGAATGTAGTGATGCAGGCCATCCGGCGAATCGCGCCGCGTCAGCTTGATCTCGTCGCTCGGCAATACGCGGTCGACGGTGCCGACCCGGTTGCCGCGCGAATCGAGCACCTGCATGCGGCCGAGGATCGCTTCGGACTTCGAGCGGAGATCCGCGGCCGGTGGGTTCGTCGGGGAAAGGGCGGTCGGGGGCGGAGACCTTCTGTCGGACATGGACGTTCCTCCTCGTAATTGTTCCCAACGCGCCGGAGGGCGGATGGTTTCATGCAAGGCCCGGCGTCAGGACGATCTTTCCGATATGGCCGGATGATTCCATGCGGCGATGGGCCTCCGCCGCCTCTGCGAGGGGAAAGGTCGAATCGATCAGCGGCCGCAATGCGCCGGCCTCCATCAGCGGCCAGACCTCGCGGAAGACGGCGCTGGCGAGCTCGGCCTTGAAGGCGACTGATCTGGCGCGCAGCGTCGAGCCGGTCCAGGTCAGGCGGCGCATCAGCAGGCGCTGCGCATCGATGGTGACCTTCGAGCCCTCCAGGAAGGCGATCTGCACGATGCGGCCATCCTCGGCGGCGGCGGCGATATTGCGGGCGACATAGTCGCCGCCGACCATGTCGAGGATGACGTCGGCGCCGCGTCCGCCGGTCGCTTCCAGCGTCGCCGCCACGAAGTCCTCGTCGCGGTAGTTGATGGCCCTGACGGCGCCGAGGCCGAGGCAGGCCTCCGCCTTCGCCGCCGAGCCGCAGGTGGCGATCACCCGGGCGCCGCGGGCCGTCGCCAGCTGGATCGCCGTGGTGCCGATGCCCGAGCTGCCGCCATGTACCAAGAGCGTCTCGCCGGCCTTGAGCTGGCCGCGCTCGAACACATTGTGCCAGACGGTGAACACCGTCTCGGGCAGCGCCGCCGCCTCGACCAGCGAGAAGCCCGAGGGGACGGGGAGGGCGGAGCCGGCGGGCGCCAGCGCATAGTCCGCATAGCCGCCACCGGAGAGGAGCGCCGTCACGGCATCGCCGATCGCATGCCGCGTGACCTGGCTGCCGAGCGCCGCGACATGGCCGGCGACTTCGAGCCCCGGCAGGTCGGAGGCGCCCTTCGGCGGCGGATAGGCGCCCTTGCGCTGGAAGACGTCGGGCCGGTTGACGCCGGCCGCGGCGACGCGGATCAGGATCTCGTCCGGTCCGGGCTGCGGCACGGGGCGGGTGGTGAGCCTCAGCACGTCGGGGCCGCCGGGGTGGTCGATGGCGATCGCGGCCATTGTGGCGGGGAGAGGGGGCATCGGATCTGTTCCTGTTCCGGGGCGTTGAGGACGGGGCGCGGCATCGGATCGACCGACCCTTTGCCCCGCCCGGATTGTTGATACTCTCGGCAGCGGGGGAAACTGAGGCAAGCGCGGAGGCAAGGAACCATGTCGCTGTTCGACGACGCACCGAAGGAGAAGCCGGCGCCCCACCGGCTCGGCGAGGATCTCTCGACGCTCTCGATCAAGGAGCTCGAGGAGCGCATCGAACTGCTCGAAGCCGAGATCGGCCGCCTGCGCAGCGCCGTCGACGGCAAGACGGCCTCGCGCCATGCCGCTTCGGCCTTCTTCAAGAGCTGAGGCAGCGTCGCTCATAAAAGCGGCCGGACGGCCCTGTACCCGGCGTCGACATCATCTATATGCGGGACATCGCCGCGCGCCCTGTCCCCCGATGGCGTCGCTGCGCTGGAAAAAGGCTGTCAATGCATCTCCCCTCCGACATTTCGATCCGATCGCGGCCGCAGGCGCGCGCCTTTGTCCTGATGGCGACGATCCTTCTCGGAGGGGCGGCCGGCTGCGCCAATGTGCCGATCAAGGAGGCGGGGACGCTCTCCTCCTATGACAGGCTCGGCGCGACGACGGGCAGCCTGTCCAAGTCGCGCACCTATGTCGACGGCCAGGGCCTCGCGCAGTTGACGACGGTCCGGATCGTGCCGACGACCTTCTCGCCGGCGGCGGCGGCGCGGGTCCCGACCGCGGCCGACCGGGCGCTCGTCGCCAATGCGCTCGACCGCTCGCTCTGCATCGCCCTCAGCGATCGCTACCAGATGGTCGGCAGCGGCCAGTCGGCCGACCTCGTCGTCCGCGCGGTGGTGTCCGATCTCGTACCGACCGACAAGGGCGCGGCGGGCGTGTCCAAGGTCGTCAGCCTCGGCAGCGGCGCCATCCTGCCGGTCGGCGTCCCGCGCCTGCCGATCGGGCTCGGCGGCCTCGCGGTCGAGGCCGAGGCGGTCGACCGGTCGGGCACGCAGCGCGCGGCCATGGTCTGGTCGCGCGGCGCCAATTCGATCGAGAACAGTCCGCGCATTTCCGATGTCGGCGATGCCTATGCGCTGGCGAGCAAGTTCGCGAACGAGTTCTCGCGTGTCCTCGTCCGCGGCCAGCCGCCAAAGGGGCTCGACCTCTCGCTGCCATCGGCGCAGCGGACCAAGTCCTGGTTCGGCGGCGCGCCGAAATATGCCGCCTGCGACGCCTATGGACGCTCGCCGGGCGTTGCCGGCCTCGTCGCCAACCAGCTCGGCGCCCCGCCCGGATGGACCGACAAGCGCGCCGCCCCCGCCGCGCCGCTGTAGCCGGCTCACCGCCGCGGGAGGGAGCCCGACAGCAAGGCAAGAGCGTTAACGCAGCGTTAACCTTTACCGGTGATTATAGTCTGTGTCCGGACATCCGGATCGGAGCGGGGCCTGTCCGCTCTGTCTCTCTCCCTCCCTGATGACCTATAAGAGCCGTGCTTCATGCGGCTCTTTTTTTGGTTTGGCCGCTGATTGGCGCGGTTGGCAGGATTCCCTTAGCGGTTCTCTGACAAGCTGTGCGGGCGGTCCGGCTGCCGGATGGCGGCCGAGGAGGATGCTGGCGGGATGGCCAAGGATAGCTTGACGAGAGACGATGTCGTCGCGCCGATCGTGTTCGGCCGCCACTTCGCCCATTCCGAGACCTTCAAGACCCTGTTCCGCGAGGGCATGGCGCTTGTCGAGGAGACCGCCGCCTATCTCGACGGCGACGGCAGGGCCGAATCGCGCGTGCTCTCGCGCGGCGCCTCGCTCGGCTATGCGACCGAATCGATGCGGCTCACCACGCGGCTGATGCAGATCGCCTCGTGGCTCCTCCTGCAGCGGGCCGTCAACGACGGCGAGATGAGCGCCGAACAGGCCGGCCAGGAGCAGGCCAAGGTACGCCTCCGCGGCTACAATTCCTCGGTCACCGGTCCCGCCTGGGACGAATTGCCGGCGCGGCTGCGCTCGCTGGTCGAGCGCTCGGTCCGCCTGCAGGACCGCGTGGTCCGGCTCGACGACGCCCTCTCCGGCGCGGTGTCGGACCTGCCGGCCGAGAACCCTGTCGGTCTCGAGATCGGCCGCCTCGTGCGCGCCTTCGGCGGCGAGTGATCTCGTCTTTCACTGGAAGTCACGCAAACAAAAACCCCGGCGCGATGGCCGGGGTCTGATCGTCCAAGCTTCGAGGCGCTGAACTCAGCTGCCGATGAAGCCCTTGAACTTGTTGTTGAAGCGCGAGACGCGGCCGCCGCGGTCGAGCAGGGTCTGGTTGCCGCCGGTCCAGGCCGGGTGCGTCGACGGATCGATGTCGAGCTGCAGCTTCGAGCCGGCCTCGCCATAGGTCGAGCGCGAGGCGTATTCGGTGCCATTGGTCATCACGACCGTGATGGCGTGATAGTCAGGATGAATGTTCTTCTTCATCGCTCGGTCCTTCGAAAACCGGTCTCATCAGGACCGCCGGCCGCCTGGGCGCATCGCCCGCACAGCCATATGAATGGGAATCTGGGCCGCGCACTGGCGACCGCTCGCTCGGGGCGACGATATAGCCCACCCCTTCCGCGCGCACAAGAGCGGAGCCGCGCTTGAAACGGCGGAAACCCTTGTGCAACTAAGCCGCAGGCGCGGCGCCGGCCGCAGGCGGGAACAAATCGAATGGCTGAACGCGACGACCGGCAGCAGGCGACGGAGCGGCGGCGCGGCGCGCTGAAGCCGCTTCGCATGCTGGTGCCCTATATCCTTCGCTACAAGCCGCAGCTCGCCGGTGCTCTGCTGGCGCTGGTCGCCGCGGCGGCCGCGACGCTGACCGTGCCGATGGCCGTGCGGCGGATGATCGATCACGGCTTCAACGCCGCCGACGCCGCCGCGATCAACACCTATTTCCTCGCCCTCATCGCCGTCGTCGCCGTGCTCGCCGCCGCCTCCAGCCTCCGCTTCTATTACGTCACCTGGCTCGGCGAGCGCGTCGTCGCGGATCTCCGTGCCGATGTCTTCCGCCATCTCGCCTCGCTCGGCATCGATTTCTTCGACCGCAACCGCTCCGGCGAGATCACGGCGCGGCTGACGGCCGACACCACGCAGATCAAGGCCGTCGCCGGCGCCAATATCTCGATCGCGCTGCGCAACATCGTCATGTTCGCCGGCGCCATCGCGCTGATGGTGGTGACGAGCCCCGGCCTCTCGGCGCTGGTGCTGGTGGCGCTGCCGATCGTCGTGCTGCCGCTGGTCGGCTTCGGCCGCCGCGTGCGCGTCCGCTCGCGCAAGGCACAGGACATGCTGGCCGATGCGTCCTCCTTCGCCAGCGAGGCGATCGGCGCCGTGCGCACCGTGCAGGCCTTCACGGCCGAAGCGGCGGTCACCACGCGCTTCACCGCCGCCGTCGAGGCCGCCTTCCAGGCCGCCCGCCAGTCGACGGCCGCGCGCGCCGCGCTGACGGCCTTCGGCATCTTCATGGTCTTCTCCAGCATGGTCGCGGTGCTCTGGTGGGGCGCGCAGGACGTGCTCGCCGGCCGCATGAGCCCCGGCACGCTCGGCCAGTTCCTGTTCTATGCCGTCATCGGCGCCGGGGCGCTCGGCGAGCTCAGCCAGGTCTGGTCCGACATCGCCAATGCCGCCGGCGCCGCCGAGCGGCTGTCGGAGATCCTCGAGGAGCGGCCGACGATCGCGCCGCCGGCCCTCGCCGCGCCGCTGGCGCTGCCGGTGCGCGGCGGCGTCGCGCTCGAAGGGGTGACGTTCCGCTATCCGGAGGGCGGGCGCGAGGCGGCGATCAGCGACATCGAGCTGGCGATCCGGCCGGGCGAACGCGTCGCCGTCGTCGGCCCGTCCGGCGCCGGCAAGTCGACGCTGTTCAGCCTGATCCTTCGCTTCTACGACCCTGAAGCCGGCCGCGTCTCCTTCGACGGCGTCGATGCCAGGACGCTCGATCCGCTGGCGCTCCGCCGGCACATCGCGATCGTGCCGCAGGATCCGATCATCTTCGCGGCGACCGCCGCCGAGAACATCGCCTTCGGCGATGAAAGGGCGAGCGAGACTGCGATCCGCGCGGCGGCACGCGCCGCCCATGCCGACGGCTTCATCCAAGCCCTGCCGGCTGCTTATGCGACCGAACTTGGCGAGCGCGGCGTCACGCTCTCCGGTGGCCAGCGCCAGCGCATCGCCATCGCCCGCGCCGTGTTGCGCGATGCGCCGCTGCTCCTCCTCGACGAGGCGACCAGCGCGCTCGACGCCGAGAGCGAGGCGGCGGTGCAGGAAGCACTCGACCGGCTGATGGCTGGCCGCACCACCATCGTCATCGCGCACCGCCTCGCCACGATCCTCAAGGCCGACCGCATCCTCGTCATGGATGGCGGCCGCATCGTCGAGGAAGGGCGGCACGACCAGCTCGTCGCCGCCGGCGGTCTCTATGCCCGGCTGGCGCGGCTGCAGTTCCGCTCCGAGGCGGCTTGAGCGTCAGGGCAGCAAGGCCTTCAGGCGGTCGCGCTGCAGGTAGATCACCACCAGCAGCAGCACCGCGATGACGATGGTGTGGATCACGTCGCCATGCAGGACGAAGGCCTGGGCCACCAGCGCACCGAGATCGACGCAGAGCAGCAGCACGGCGCCGAGCACCGAGACCGAGGGCACGAGCAGCGCGATGGCGCCGACCAGCTCGAGCAGGCCGGTCACATAGCGGAACCACTGGCCGAGGCCGATGACGGCGAATTCGTCGACCATCATCTGCTGGCTGCTGAGCTTCATGAAGGCCGCAAACAGGAACAGCGCCGCGAGCACGAGCCGCAACAGCCAGACGACGATCGTCGTGACGCGCGACGGTGCAGCAAGACTAGCCATCAATGGGATCTCCGGGGGCTGATACCGCGGGAAGCATGATCTCTTCGCCGGGATATGAAATGCCCATTCCGGTTGACGGAGTGTTCGCATTTCGGCGCTCAAACCGGCGGGCGCAAGTCAGCGACATGTGTCGCCCTGACCTCGCCCGTCACCGGGCGGAAGCCGTGGCGCTCATAGAGCCGGGCGGCGACGGGGTTGTCGGTGTGCAGGCGGAGCCGCCGCCACCGGCCGCCGGCGTGGCGGATGCAGCGGGTCACCAGGGCGTCGGCGATGCCGCGCCGGCGCGCCGCGACGGCGACATAGATGAAGCGCAGCCGGCCGGTCGTGCCATCGTCCACGAAGGGATCGGCGCTGACGACCGCCATCGCCAGCAGCCGGCCGCCCTCGTTCACCAGGAAGAGCGCCTCGCCGTCGCCAAGGAAGGGGCCGGCCTGCCAGGCTGGCCGAAAGTCGGCCACCCAGTCGTGATCCGTGGCGAGGGCTTCCTCGAGCAGCGCGTCGATGGCGGCCGGCAGCTCCGCGTCACGCCACTCGGCGATGTCCATCGCTACGCCCCCATGCCGCCACGGCCCGCCCGTCGCGCCGCTACCGTTCCGTGAGCTTCAGCTCGATGCGGCGGTTCTTGGCGTTGGCCTCGTCGCTGTCGCCGGGCTCGATCGGCTGGTATTCGCCGAAGCCGGCGGCGACGAGATGCTGCGGCGAGACGCCCCGGTCGATCAGATAGCGGACGACCGCGATGGCACGTGCCGACGACAATTCCCAATTGTTGCGGAAACGGCCGGTGCCCGAAAGCGGGCGCGCGTCGGTGTGGCCGTCGACGCGCAGCACCCAGGCGATCTCCGGCGGGATCTCGGCCTCGAGCTGCTTGATCGCATCGGCGAGCTTGTCGAGCTCGGCCTTGCCGGCGACGTTGAACTCGTCCGAGCCGGACGGGAACAGCACTTCCGACTGGAACACGAAACGGTCGCCGACGACGCGGATGTCGGGGCGGTCGCCGAGGATCTCGCGCAGGCGCCCGAAGAAGTCGGAGCGATAGCGCGAAAGTTCCTGCACGCGCTGGGCCAGCGCCACGTTGAGGCGCTTGCCGAGATCGGAGATCTGCGCCTGGCTCTCCTGGTCGCGTTTCTCGGAG
Organism: Kaistia sp.; assembly: GCA_965279105.1. Classification (GTDB taxonomy): domain Bacteria; phylum Pseudomonadota; class Alphaproteobacteria; order Rhizobiales; family Kaistiaceae; genus Kaistia. The sequence goes on along the minus strand of OZ257135.1, from coordinate 4,553,493 downwards.
GCGCCGAGCGCATCCTCGAGCGCGGCGATCTGGCGGCGCAGCGCCGCGATCTGCTGGTTGAGGATCTCGACCTGCGACAGCGCCTTCTGGCTCACCACCTTCTCGTCGTCGAGCGCCTTGGTGATGATGGCGATCTGGCCGTCGGCCGAATTGGCGGCCTGCGAGGAGCTGTCGGCGGCGCCCTTGAGGCGGTCGCGCTCGGCCACCACGGCGCCGAGCGAGGCGCGCATGTTGGAGAGCTCGTCGGTGAGTTCCTGCTTGTTGGAGCGCTCCATCGCCAGAAGCTCGGTCAATTCGGCGATCTGAGAATTGAGGCGGTTCAGCACCGTGTCCTTGCCGGTGATCTCGCGTGTCTGCAGGAACTGCAGCAGGGCGAAGATCGACAGGAGGAAGATGAAGACGAGCAGGAGATTGGAGAGGACGTCGACGAAAGCCGGCCAGACGTCGCTTCTCGCCTCCCGGCGGCGGGCGGGCGCGGCCACGCTCTACTGTCCTGCCGGCTGCTTGAGCGCCTTGGCGATCACTTCCAGCAGGTTCTGGATGTCGCGCTGCTGGTCGGCCTGCTGCTCGACCCAGCCGCGCACCACCTGCTGCTCGCTGCGCATGTGCTGGACGAGGCCCTGGATGCCCTCGGCGAGATTGGCCATGGCGGCGGTCGCCCGCTGCGAGGAGGCGGGCGCACCGGCGCCGCCGCCCTCCTGCAGGGCCAGCGTCAGCCGCTCGACGGCAAGGCGGAGATCATCGCCCGAGGCGGCGCGGTCATTGACGTCGACCATGGTCGGGTCGAGATCGGTGACGGTGGCGAGCCAGTCCTCGAGCTCGGTGTAGAACTTGTTCTGCGCCTGGCCGGCCTGGAGATCGAGGAAGCCGAGGATCAGCGAGCCCGAGAGGCCGAACAGCGAGGACGAGAAGGCGGTGCCCATGCCGGCGAGCGGCGCCTGCAGGCCGGCCTTGAGGTCCTCGAAGATGACGGCGCTGTCGCCGGTGCCCACATTCAGCGAGCCGATGGCGTCGGCGACGGCGCCGACGGTCTGCAGGAGGCCCCAGAACGTGCCGAGCAGGCCGAGAAAGATCAGCAGGCCGGTCAGGTAGCGCGAGGTGTCGCGGTCCTCGTCGAGGCGCATCAGGATCGAATCGAGCACCGAGCGCATCGTCTGGGTCGAGATCGACATGCGGCCGATGCGGTCGCCGAGGATCGCGGCCATCGGCGCCAGCAGCACCGGCATGCGCTCCATTTCCGAAGAGCGGTCGGAGGTGCGGAAGGAGTTGACCCAGCGGATCTCCGGGAAGATGCGGATCACCTGGCGGAAGGCGAGGAGGATGCCGATCGCGAGCACGGCGAGGATGACGCCGTTCAGCGCCGGATTGGCGAGGAACGAGGCATAGGCCTGGCGATAGAGGATGAGGGCGACGAAGCCGGCGATGATCAGGAAGACGATCATCCGCCAGAGATAGACCTGGGGACTCGCAAGCCTGTAGGGATCGAAGTCTCGTGCCATCGGTCGCGTCGGCCGTCTCGCAGGGTTGGGTTTCACCACTCCTGTAGCGTGATTTGGCCGGAATTAGGAAGAATTTTGGAGAGCCGGGCGATCACGCCGCCCGCGCTCTCCGATCGTCATGGCGCGAGGGGCTCAGGCGGCCGCCTTTTCCTTGGCCTCGGTCCATTCGCCGACCGTGGCGAGGCCGTTCATGACGCAGCGATGCAGGAAGGCGCGCTGGCCGGCCGCGACATTCTCCGCCTTGCCGTCCCAGGCCTTCAGTGCTGCGGCCTGGAGCGCACGGCCATAGGAGAAGGTAATCGACCAAGGCAAGCCCTTGATCTCGTTGATCGCCGAGAGATTGGCGGTCGCCTCCTCGTCGGACTGGCCGCCGGAGAGGAAGGCGATGCCCGGCACCGTGGTCGGCACGCTCGCATGGAAGACGGCGACGGTGCGCTCGGCGATCTCCTTGGAGCTCACCACCTGGCCGCTGTCCTTGCCCGGCACGATCATGTTCGGCTTCAGGATGATGCCGGTCAAATCGACGCGCAGGCGCGCCAGCTCCTCGAACACGACGCGGAGCACCTCCTCGGTGACGCCGTGGCAGCGCTCGATGTCATGCGTCGCCGGATTGCCGTCCATCAGCACCTCGGGCTCGACGATCGGCACGATGCCTTCGGACTGGCACAGCGCCGCATAGCGGGCGAGCGCATGGGCGTTGGCATAGGTGGCGCCGGACGAGGGCAGCACCTTGGAGATCGAGATCGCCGCGCGCCACTTGGCGAAGCGGGCGCCGAGGACGCGATATTCGGCGAGGCGCTTGCCGAGACCGTCGAGGCCCTCGGTGATCGTCTCGCCGGGGAAGCCGACCATCGGAATGGCGCCGGCATCGACCTTGATGCCGGGGATCGAGCCGGCATCCTCGATCATCTTGACGAGCGGCGTGCCGTCCTTGGCGTTCTGGCGGATGGTCTCGTCGAAGAGGATGACGCCGGAGATATGCTCGGCCATCGCCTTCCGGGCGCTGAACAGCATCTCGCGATAGTCGCGCCGGCTGTCGACCGTCGAGGCGAGGCCGATCGTGTCGAACCGCTTCTTGATCGTGCCGGAGCTTTCGTCGGCAGCAAGGAGCCCCTTCTGCGGCACAACGAGGCGGCGGGCGATGTCCTGCAGGCTTTCGCTCATGCGTGTCGATCTCTTTGGAAGCGCGCGGCCCAGCCGATCCGGGCCCGCTGATCCTCATTAACGCGGCCCCTTTGATTTTGCATCGCAAAATAAAACGGGCCGGAGAGAAGGTCTCGCAAGCATGAAGAAGACGTCACCGAAGGCGATGTCGTCGTTCCGTCAAGATCAGGCGCTGGCTCGATGCCGCGCCCGATCAACTGCGCCGAAGCACCTCGACGCCCGGCAATTCCTTGCCTTCGAGCCATTCGAGGAAGGCGCCGCCTGCCGTCGAGATATAGGAGAAATCGCCGGCGACCCCGGCCGCGTTGAGCGCCGCCACGGTGTCGCCGCCACCGGCCACCGAGAGCAGGTGACCGTCACGGGTACGCGCCGCCGCATGCTGCGCCGCAGCGAGGGTGCCGCGATCGAACGGCTCCATCTCGAAGGCGCCGAGCGGTCCGTTCCAGACGAGGGTCGCCGCGTCGTCGATGGCCGACTTGATGCGCTCGATCGACTGCGGGCCGACATCGAGGATCATGGCGTCGGCGGGAATGGAATCGACCGCATAGGCCTGGCTCGGCGCGCGCGCCTCGAAGCGCCAGGCGACGACGGCGTCGACCGGCAGGATGATGGCGCAGCCGCTGTCGGATGCGGTGGCGAGGATGCGGCGCGCGGTGTCGGCGAGCTCGTGCTCGCAGAGCGACTTGCCGACCGAGAGCCCCTGGGCGTTCAGGAAGGTGTTGGCCATGCCGCCGCCGATGACCAGCGCATCGACCTTGGTGACGAGATTGTCGAGCAGCTCGATCTTGGACGAGACCTTGGCGCCGCCGACGACGGCGATCACCGGCCGGCGCGGCGCAGTCAGCGCCTTTTCGAGCGCCTCGAGTTCGGCCTGCATCGAGCGTCCGGCATAGGCCGGCAGCTGGCGGGCGATGCCCTCGGTCGAGGCATGAGCGCGATGGGCGGCCGAGAAGGCGTCGTCGACATAGATGTCGCCGAGTTCGGCCAGCGCCGAGACGAAGATCGGATCGTTCTTCTCTTCGCCCTTGTGGAAGCGGGTGTTCTCGAGCAGCAGCACGTCGCCGTCGGACATCCTGGCGATCGCCGAGGCGGCATCGTTGCCGATGCAGTCATTGCCGAAGGCGACCGGCTTGCCGAGCAGCGTCTGCAGCACCGGAACCACCGGCTCCAGCGACATGTCGGCGACGCGCTCGCCCTTGGGGCGGCCGAAATGGGCGAGCAGGATCGCCTTGCCGCCCTTCTTGGACACTTCGAGCACCGTCGGCAGGATGGCGCGGATGCGGGTGTCGTCGGTGACGACACGATCCTTCATCGGCACGTTGAGATCGACACGGATGAGGACGCGCTTGCCCTTCACGTCGACGGAATCGAGGGTGCGGAAGGAGGTCATGCGGCGCGTTCCTCTGGCTGGATGAGGCTTCGGGCAGGGCCCGAAGCCGATGGCGCTGAAGGCGGTGGCGCGCTGCGGCCTGGTCGGCCGCAGCGCCTAGGCGATACTTCAGATCGTCTTCGCTTCAGATCGTCTTGACGTCAGATCGTCTTGGCGAGGGCGACCGACATGTCGGCCATGCGGTTCGAGAAACCCCACTCGTTGTCGTACCAGGCGAGGATGCGCACGAAGGTGCCGTCGATCACCTTGGTCTGGTCGAGGTGGAAGGTGGCCGAATGCGGGTCGTGGTTGAAATCGTGCGAGACGTTCGGCTGGTCGGTGACGGCGAGCACGCCCTTCAGCGGACCGTTGGCGGCGGCGACCATGGCCGCGTTGATCTCTTCCTTGGTCGTCGCGCGATCGGCGACGAAGGTCAGGTCGATCAGCGAGACGTTCGGCGTCGGCACGCGGATGGCGCTGCCGTCGAGCTTGCCCTTCAGCGAGGGGATCACGAGGCCGATCGCCTTGGCGGCGCCGGTCGAGGTCGGGATCGAGGACAGCGCCGCGGCGCGGCCGCGATAGAGGTCCTTGTGCATCGTATCCAGCGTCGGCTGGTCGCCGGTGTAGGAATGCACCGTCGTCATGTAGCCGTGGTTGATGCCGACGAGATCCTGCAGCACCTTGGCGACCGGCGCCAGGCAATTGGTCGTGCAGGACCCGTTCGAGATGACCAGATGGTCCTTGGTGAGGCCGTCATGGTTGACGCCGTAGACGGCGGTGTAGTCGGCATGGTCGGCCGGGGCCGAGACGATGACGCGCTTGGCGCCGGCGGTCAGATGCGCCGCCGCCTTGTCGCGGCTCGTGAAGATGCCGGTGCATTCGAGCGCGATGTCGATGCCGAGCTCGCCATGCGGCAGCGTCGCCGGATCCTTGATCGCGGTGACGAGGATCGGCTTGCCGTCGACGATGATCTTGTCGCCCTCGACCTTCACTTCCTTGGGGAAGCGGCCGTGGACGCTGTCGAAGCGGAGCAGATGCGCATTGGTCTCGACCGGGCCGAGATCGTTGACCGACACGACCTCGATGTCCGTGCGGCCCGACTCGACGATCGCGCGCAGGATGTTGCGGCCGATCCGGCCAAACCCGTTGATTGCAACCCGCACCGCCATATTCGCTTCTCCTCAATAGGCGCATCGCGCCCGCGCTGTCGTGGCCGGCCGGGTGGAGGCCCGGCCGGAAGCTCAATCAGATATTGGTATCGAGACGCTTCAGCGCCGCCTCGGCGGCCGCATCGGCTGTGATCCCGAAATAGGGGTAGAGGGCCTCGATCGGCGCGGAGGCGCCGAAGCCGGTCATGCCGATGAAGATACCGTCATTGCCGATGAACGCATCCCAGCCCTGGCGGATGGCCGCCTCGACGGCGACCTTGACCTTCGAGGTGCCGATCGTCGCCGCGCGATACTCCTCGTCCTGCTTGAAGAACAGCTCGAAGCAGGGGACCGAGACGACGCGGGCCGTGCGGCCGGCGGCTTCGATCTTCGCCTTGGCGTTGACCGCGATCTCGACTTCCGAGCCCGAGGCGAACAGCGTCACGTCGGCGGTCTCGGGGCCGTCGATCAGGTAGGCGCCGCGCGCCGACTTGTTCTCGACCGAATGGTGGACGCGCAGCACCGGCAGATTCTGGCGCGAGAGGGCGAGCAGCGAGGGATTGTGATGGCTCTCGAGCGCGATCTGCCAGGCTTCCGCCACCTCGACCGCGTCCGCCGGGCGGAACACGTTGAGATGCGGAATGGCGCGGAGCGCGGCGAGATGCTCGACCGGCTGATGGGTCGGGCCGTCCTCGCCGAGGCCGATCGAGTCATGCGTCATGACATAGATGACCTGCGCGCCGGTCAGCGCCGAGAGGCGGATGGCCGGACGGGCATAGTCGGAGAAGACCAGGAACGTGCCGCCATAGGGCAGGAAGCCGCCATGCTGGGCGATGCCGTTCATCGCGGCTGACATGCCGAATTCGCGGATGCCGTAATGGATGTAGCGGCCCGAATAGTCGTCGGGGGTCAGCGGCTTCTGCGGCTTGCCGCGCGTCAGGTTCGAGCCGGTGAGATCGGCCGAGCCGCCGACCAGTTCCGGCACGATCGCCGTCAGCATGTCGAGCGCCATCTCGGACGACTTGCGGGTCGCGACCTTCGGCTTGCTGTCGGAGAGGCTGCGCTTATAGGCCTCGACCGCCGCCTCGAAATTGCCGGGCAGCACGCCACTGAAGCGACGCTTGAACTCGCTCTTGACCTCATGGTCGCGGGCGGCGAAACGCGCCTCCCAGGCCTTGCGATCGTCGACCCAGCGCTTGGCAGCCTCGTGCCAGGCGGTGGAGACGTCGTCCGGGATCTCGAAGGCCGGGTAGGGCCAGTTGAGCGCTTCGCGCGCGCCGGCGATCTCGGTGGCGCCGAGGGCGGAGCCGTGCGAGGCATGGCTGTCGGCCTTGGTCGGCGCGCCATAGCCGATGATCGTCTTGCAGGCGATCATCGAGGGCTTGTCGGAGGCCTTGGCGCGCTCGATGGCGGCGGCGACCGCCTCACGGTCGAAGCCGTCCACATGCTCGGCGTTCCAGCCCGAGGCCTTGAAGCGGGCGACCTGGTCGATCGAGGTCGAGAGGTCGGTATGGCCGTCGATGGTGATGCGGTTGTCGTCCCAGAGGACGATCAGCTTGTTCAGCTTCAGATGGCCGGCGAGATCGATGGCCTCGTGGCTGACGCCTTCCATCAGGCAGCCGTCGCCGGCGATGACATAGGTGTGGTGGTCGACGATGTCCTCGCCGAATTCGGCGGCGAGCATGCGCTCGGCCAGCGCGAAGCCGACCGACATGGCGAGGCCCTGGCCGAGCGGGCCGGTGGTCGTCTCGATGCCGGTGGTGTGGAAGTTCTCCGGATGACCCGGCGTCTTCGAATGCAGCTGACGGAACTGCTTGAGTTCGTCCATGGTGACGACGCTGGAGCCGAGCAGCTCGAGCACCGAATAGAGCAGCATCGAGCCGTGGCCGGCCGACAGGATGAAGCGGTCGCGATCGGGCCAATGCGGCTCGGCGACATCATACTTCAGGAAGCGATTGAACAGCACCGTCGCGACATCGGCCATGCCCATCGGCATGCCGGGATGGCCGGACTTGGCCTTCTCGACGGAGTCCATGGCGAGCGCGCGGATCGCATTGGCCATCCGCGTTTCGATGTGGGGATCAATCATGTTTCGCTCTTCGCTTCGAAAAGGGGCGGGACCGCTGTGCCCGTGGCAAAGCCGCGCCCGGCCTCGTTGACATTCGGATCGATACCCGGTGGTTGGACCGCCCGGAAAGGTCGATGCGACAAATAACAGGTCAGGGAGTCGAGTCAATCGCGGCCCTCGGCGCGGCGAGGCCTTCGAAACCCATGACTTCGCTGCGATTTGCTTTGCCGGCGGCATGCCATTGACGCTGGCTTCCGCCCCCGCCTAGAATCAAGTCGCGAGGCTTCGACGGCGAGGCGAGGGGGGGGCGACGCGGACATGCAAGGTGCGTCTCCAATCGAGAATGCGCTCCGGCGGCTCAATGCCGCGCTCGACGCGCTCGAAGGCGCCGTCGACGGACGGCTCGATTCCAGCCAGAAGGTCGAGGAACTCGAGAGCGAATTGCAGCGCCTCAGCCTCGATCGCTCGCGCCTCGCTCAGACGCTCGACTTCGCCGAGGCGCGCTCGGACCGGGTCGCCGACGCGAATCAGGACGTGTCGCGCCGCCTGGTGCTCGCGATGGAGACGATCAGGTCGGTCCTCGATCGCAACGGAGCGTGATGCCATGCCGCAGGTCAATGTCACCATCAATGGCAAGATCTACCGCATGGCCTGCGACGACGGCCAGGAAGCGCATCTCGAAGGCCTCGCCGACCGGCTGAACATCGTCATCGACCGGCTCCGCCAGAGCTTCGGCGAGATCGGCGACCAGCGGCTGACCGTGATGGCGGCGCTCACCATGGGCGATGAGCTGACCGAGGCGCATCGGCGCATCCGCCGCCTCGAGGCTGAGCTTGCCGGCATCAACGAGACGAAGTCCGCCGTCATCGCCCGCTACGAGGATGCCGAGGCCGGTTTCGCCCGCGCGATCGACCAGGCCGCTTCCCGGCTCGAGAGCTTCGCCGACCGGCTGCTGGCACACAGCCGCCCGGGCTGACCTCCGCAGCCATCTGTGGCCCGTCGGGGCCGGCGGACCGTTTTCCCTAGGCGCTCGCGACCCGCTGCCCTATATTGCTGTTGGCGATGCTGCGCGGCCCGACAGGATGTCTAATTCCCCGGGGCCTTATCGATCCAAAAGGGAGCTGTCCCTGTCCTGGCCCCTGGGCTAGGGTACACGGCGCCCACCTACGCTGTAGGTTCCCGGGATCGATCAATCCATCGGCCTATCGTGGGTCGCCACCTCACCCTTTCTCCACCCGCCGCCCGTGCCGAGCGTTGCCGCCTTGACCGACAAGCCCGCGCTCCGCGCCCAAGCGCTCGCCCGCCGCTCTGCCATCGACGGAGCGGCACGCGATGCCCATGCCCGCGCCGCCGCCATCCATGCCGGTCCTCTTCTCGATGAGTGCCGGGGCCTGATCGTGTCGGGCTACTGGCCGATCCGCAGCGAGGCCGATCCGCGGCCGCTGCTTCAGCGCGCGGCCGCCGCCGGTGCGCGCCTCGCACTGCCGGTGACGACGCCCGATGGCCTCGACTTCCGGCTCTGGAACACCGACGAACCGCTCGTTCCGGCCGGCTTCGGCACAGAGGGGCCGCCGCCATCGGCGCCGCGCGCCGAGCCCGATCGCATCATCATGCCGCTCGCTGCCTTCGACCGGCGCGGCCACCGGATCGGCTATGGCCAGGGCCATTACGACCGCGCCATCGCGGCCGCGCATGCGTCCGGCCGCCGCCCGCTGCTGATCGGCCTTGCCTTCGCGGTGCAGGAGGTCGAAAAGGTGCCGTTCGAGCCGCATGACATTCCCCTCGATTTCATCGTCACGGAGGAAGAGCTGATCGCGGCGGATCGCGGCTGATCGGCACTGGCTTTGGGGATGGATCGTGCGTCTGCTTTTCCTGGGTGACATCGTCGGCCGGCCCGGACGGGCCGTCGTTTCCAGCCTGCTGCCCGGCCTCGTCGAGCGGCATCGGCTCGATTTCGTCGTCATCAACGGCGAGAACGCCGCCGGCGGCTTCGGCATCACCGAGGAGATCGCGCAGGACGTGCTCGACGCCGGCGCCGACGTCATCACCACCGGCAACCATGCCTTCGACCAGCGCGAGGCACTGGTCTTCGCCGAGCGGCAGCCGCGCTTCCTGCGCCCGGTCAATTTCCCGGCCGGCACGCCCGGCCGCGGCGCCAATCTCTTCGTCGCCCGCAACGGCGCCCGCGTGCTCGTGATCAATGTCATGGGCCGCGTGTTCATGGATGCGCTCGACGACCCCTTCGCCGCGCTCGACCGCGAGGTGGCGGCCTGTCCGCTCGGCGAGCAGGCCGATGCGATCGTCGTCGACTTCCACGCCGAGGCGACCAGCGAGAAGCAGGCGGCGGCGCATCATCTCGACGGCCGCGTCAGCCTCGTCGTCGGCACGCACACCCATGTCCCGACCGCCGATCACCGCATCCTGCCGGCTGGCACCGCCTATCAGTCCGACGCCGGCATGTGCGGCGACTATGACAGCGTGCTCGGCATGGAGAAGGAGGAGCCGGTGCGGCGCTTCCTGACCAAGATCCCGTCGGGACGCTTCTCGCCGGCCGGCGGCGAGGGGACGCTGTGCGGCCTCGCGGTCGAGATCAACGAGGCGACCGGCCTCGCCACCGCCGTCGCGCCGCTCGCCATCGGCGGCGTGCTCGAGCAGAGGCTGCCGCCGTTCTGGGCGTGACGTGGTATCTGGGGTTGACGGCGCGCGCCTTTCCGTGATCGGAGAGACGCCCATCTAGCCCGTGTTGATCCGTCCGGCCTCGACGGGAGCGTCCGCTCCCTCGGCCGTGCGCCCGAAAGGAGTTCCCGCCATGGCCCGCTCGGCTCTCTTGAATGTCATGGTCGCCGCGGCGATGAAGGCCGGCCGAACCCTCGCCCGCGATTTCGGCGAGGTCGAGAACCTGCAGGTCTCGCTGAAGGGACCGGGCGACTTCGTCTCCGCCGCCGACAAGAAGGCCGAGAAGACGCTGGTCGAGGAGCTCTCCAAGGCCCGGCCCGGCTACGGCTTCCTCAACGAGGAATCGGCCGAGATCGAGGGTACCGACCGCGCCCATCGCTGGATCATCGATCCGCTCGACGGCACCACCAATTTCCTGCACGGCATCCCGATCTTCGCCATCTCGATCGCGCTCGAGCGCGAGGGCCAGATCGTCGCCGGCGTCATCTTCAATCCGGTGATGGACGAGCTCTATGTCGCCGAGCGTGGCGGCGGCGCCTTCGTCAACGACCGCCGCATGCGGGTGGCCAAGCGCAACGCGCTGCCCGACTGCGTCATCGCCACCGGCATTCCGCATCTCGGCAAGCCCGGCCACCCCGCTTACTTGAAGAAGCTCGGCGCCGTCATGCTCGAAAGCTCGGGCGTGCGCCGCAACGGCGCCGCCGCGCTCGATCTCGCCTGGGTCGCCTCGGGCCGCTTCGACGGCTTCTGGGAAGACGGCCTCAAGCCCTGGGACCTCGCAGCCGGCATGCTGATGGTGCGCGAGGCCGGCGGCTTCGTCAGCGACCTCCAGGGCGGCGACACGATGATCGAGAGCGGCGACATCTGCGCCGGCAACGAGCAGATCCACAGGAAGCTGCTGGCGGTGCTGGCGCGCGCCTGATCGGGCGGCCCGCCTCGAAGGCCCGGCGTCCCGTTTTCGCCACAAGGCTGTGACCGACTGCCGCGACATTCGAAAGAAGCCGAAGCATGGCCAAGACCGATCCGGGCGGCAGCAACAGGACGACCAGCACGGCGTCCTCGAAGAAGAAGAAGGGCTCGGCGCCCGCCGAGCCGCCGTTCGGCCGGCTTTGCCTCGTGACGCCGCCGGTGTTCGATGCGGCCGACTTCGCGCCGGTGCTCGATGCGGCGCTGGCCTCCGGCGCTGTGGCCTCGCTGATCATCCTCACCGACGGTCTCGCGCCCGATACGCGGCTCGCCGCCGCCGAGCGGCTGGTGGCGATCGCGCAGGCGAACGGCACCGCCGCGCTCGTGACCGACAGCAGCCTGATCACCCGCTCGGGCGCCGACGGCCTGCATGTCTCCGGCGGCATCGCCGATCTCCGCCGCTCGGTCGCGCAGCTCCGGCCCGAGCGCATCGTCGGCGCCGGCGCCATCCACAGCCGGCATGACGCGATGCTGCTCGCCGAGACCGAGTGCGACTACCTGTTCTTCGGCCGCTTCGACGGCGATGACGGCCCGATGATTCATGACCAGACGCTCGATCTCGCGGCGTGGTGGTCGGCGCTCTTCGAGATCCCGGCGATCGTGATGGGCGGCACCAGCCTCGACTGCATCCCCGAAGCCGTGGCGGCGCGGATCGAATTCGTCGCGCTGCGCAGCGCGGTCTGGGAGCATGCCGAGGGTCCGGCGGCGGCCGTCGAGGCCGCCAACCGCCTCATTCTCGCCAGCCAGCCCGAGGCGCAGCCGTGAGGCGCACCACTCTTGCCGCCGCCGCGCTGCTCGGGGCCATATCCGTCGGCGTCCTTGCCGTCGGCGTCCTGCCCGGCACGGCCAGCGCCGCGCCGCCGAAGCCGGCGCCGAAACCGGCCGATGCCAGCGCGCCGTCTCCGGCAGCGCCCGCCGACGGCAAGGCGGAACTGTTCGAGCCGCCGCCGGATCCGATGCTCGGCGTGCCGCCGCCCGATGCCGGCGTGCTGCCCTCGGCCGAGCAATATCTCCGCTCCGGGCGCGGGCTCGATGCCGATATCGGCGATCCCGCCTTCGGGGCGTTCCAGCGCGGCTATTACCTGACGGCGTTCAAGCTGGCGCTGGAGCGGGCCAAGCTCGGCGATCCCGCCTCGCAGACGCTGGTCGGGCGGATCTATCAGGACGGGCTCGGCGTCAAGCAGAGCGATCGCGCCGCCGCCGCCTGGTATCAGCAGGCGGCGCTCGGCGGCGATCCGGCGGCGCAGCTCGCCATCGGCCTCATGTATCTCGACGGCCGCGGCGTCTCCAAGGACCGCGCCAAGGCGGCCGACGCCTTCGAGCAGGCCGCGACGTGGAACGACCGCGCCGCGCTCTACAATCTCGGCCTCCTCTATCTGCAGGGCGATGTCCGGCCGCGTGATCCGCTGAAGGCGGCTGATCTCTTCGGCAAGGCCGCGGCGCAAGGCAGCGCCGATGCGCAATACGGGCTCGGCCAGCTCTATGCCGCCGGCGACGGCGTCGTGCTCGACGATGCCATCGCCACGATGTGGCTCGGCAAGGCGGCGAAGGCCGGCCATGCCGATGCCGAGGTCGAATATGGCATCCGCCTCTTCAACGGCACCGGCATCGCCAAGGACGAGAAGGCCGCGGCCGGCTGGTTCCTGCGCGCCGCCGAGACCGGCAATGCCATCGGCCAGAACCGCTATGCCCGCATGCTGGCGATCGGCGCCGGCGTGCCGCAGGACCGCATCGAGGCGGCGAAATGGCATCTCATCGCGGCGCGGGTCGGCGCCAAGGATGCGTGGCTCGACGATTTCATCGCGCGGATGTCGGACGCCGATCGCAAGAAGGCCGAGACCCTCGCCGCCAATTGGCCGGCCGGCGACGCGCCCAAGGCGCAGCCCGCCCAGCGGCTGACGCGCGGCGGCGCGGGCGCCGAGCCGGTCGCGACCGGCCCGGCACCGGCCGAGGAAATGCCGCCGCCCGGATTGAAGGCGCCCGCGGCGACGGCGCCAGCCGCACCGACGGCCGCGACGACCGCCCCGGCCGCCGGGACGACACCGGCTCCGGCCGCCGGGACGCCGCCCGGCTGAAGCGCCGGTCTCGTCCGCCGGCTTTATTTCGGCCGATCGAGCCCCTATAAGCGGCCATCGAACGACGAGCGCGGGCCTGCCGCGCCGCAGCTGACAGGACGATGGACCATGGCCGGCCATTCTCAATTCAAGAACATCATGCACCGCAAGGGCGCGGCCGACGCCAAGCGCTCCAAGCTGTTCGCCAAGCTCGCACGCGAGATCACCGTCGCCGCCAAGCTCGGCCTGCCCGACCCGAAGATGAATGCGCGCCTGCGCCTCGCGATCCAGAATGCGCGCGCCGAGAACATGCCGAAGGACAATGTCGATCGCGCCATCAAGAAGGCGCTCGGCAATGACGGCGAGAACTATGACGAGATCCGCTACGAGGGCTACGGCCCCGGCGGCGTCGCCGTCGTCGTCGAGGCACTGACCGACAATCGCAACCGCACCGCCAGCGCCGTCCGCTCCTATTTCACCCGCGCCGGCGGCGCGCTCGGCGAGACCGGCGCCGTCTCCTTCATGTTCGATCATGTCGGCCAGATCACCTACAAGGCCGAGGCCGGCACCGCCGACGCGGTCATGGAAGCCGCGATCATGGCCGGTGCCGACGATGTCGAGAGCAGCGAGGACGGCCATGTCGTCATCGCCTCGTTCGAGGGCATGGGCGAAGTCGCCAAGGCGCTCGAGGAGACGATCGGCGAGGCCGAATCGGTCAAGGCCGTCTGGAAGCCGCAGAATCTCGTGCCCGTCGACGAGGAGAAGGCGGCCTCGCTGTTGAAGCTCATCGACCAGCTCGACGACGACGACGACGTCCAGGCCGTCTACACCAATTTCGAAGTCTCCGACGACGTGCTGCAGAAGCTGACCAACGCCTGATCGCGGCTGTTCACCGAACGTTCTGTTTTTGCCGGCCATCCTCCGCTAGTAACGGAGGATGAGCAGCGTGATTCGAATCCTTGGCATCGACCCTGGCCTCCGGCGCACCGGCTGGGGCCTCATCGAGTGCCGCGGCAATACGCTGTCCTATGTCGCCGCCGGAACGGTGCGCGCGACGCTCGACGGCGAGATGGCGCATCGGCTGGTCGCGCTGCATGAGGGGCTGACCAAGATCGTCGCGGCGCTCCAGCCGGACGAGGCGGCGGTCGAGCAGACCTTCGTCAACAAGGACCCGGCCGGCACGCTGAAGCTCGGCCAGGCGCGCGGCATCGCGCTGCTGGTGCCTGCGCTCGCCGGCATTTCCGTCGCCGAATATTCGCCGAACTCGGTCAAGAAGACTGTGGTCGGCGCCGGCCATGCCGACAAGGCGCAGATCCGCATGATGGTCGGCGTGCTCCTGCCGAAGGCGGACTTCGATTCCGATGACGCCGCCGATGCGCTCGCGGTCGCCATCTGCCACGCGCATCACCGCGTCTCGCTGGCGCGGATGAAGGCGCTGGCGGGATGAGGCGGGGCGGGCCTCGCCTTGCGGTTGTTCCGCAATTGTTCTAGTTTGAAACTGGGTAATTCAGGACGGACGGCAGCGCCATGCGCGTCAATGCGAACGGGCAGGTGACCCTGCCGAAAGAGCTCATGGACCGGGTCGGCATCCGGCCGGGCGAAGAGGTCGAGCTCGGCCAGGACGGCAACGTCATCACGCTCCGCAAGCTCGAGAAGGCGCCGCCGCGCGAGCTGACCAAGGGCGAGCAGGTCGTGGCGCGCATCGCCGGGACCGCGACCGAGAACCTCGATTTGTCCACGGACGAGCTCATGAAGCTGCTGCGTGGCGATGACTGATACGCTCGTCGACACGAATGTCCTGCTTGACGTCCTCGCGAAGGATTCGCAGTGGTTTGGCTGGTCGAGCCGCTTGCTGGCGCAGGCTCTCGATCAGGGCGCCGTCGTGATCAATCAGGTCGTCTATGCCGAGGTCGGCTCCCGCTATCGCGAACAGGCCGTGCTGGACGAGATCTTGTCGGAGCATCCCTTCGCCCGCGAAGATATGCCCTGGGAAGCGGCCTTCATGGCCGGCCACGCCTTCCTCGCCTATCGCCGCCGCGGCGGTGCGCGGACGTCGCCGCTGCCGGATTTCTTCATCGGCGCCCATGCCGCGACGCGCGGCTACCGGCTCTTGACGCGCGACCGCGGCACCTATGCCGCCTATTTCCCGACCCTCGATATCATCGCGCCGGAACGGTCATGATCGGCAAGCTCAAGGGCATCGTCGACAGTTTCGGCGAGGACTGGGTCATCCTCGATGTCGGCGGCGTCGGCTATCAGGTGCATTGCTCGTCGCGGACGCTGCAGGGCCTGCCGGCGCCGGGCGAGGCGGCGCAGCTCGCCATCGAGACCTATGTCCGCGAGGACATGATCCGCCTCTACGGCTTCGGGGCCGATGTCGAGCGCGAGTGGTTTCGCCTCTTGATGACCGTGCAGGGCATCGGCGCCAAGGTCGCGCTCTCGGTTCTCGGCGTGCTGAAGCCGGCCGATCTCGCCACCGCCATCGCGCTGCAGGACAAGGCGCAGATCGCCCGGGCGCCCGGCGTCGGGCCGAAGGTCGCGGCGCGGGTCGTCGCCGAGCTCAAGGACAAGGCGCCGGCCTATTCGACGGCCGATCCCGCGGCGATCGCGCTGCAGGACGAGCTCGTCTCGAAGAAGGCGCCGCAGCCCGTCGCAGACGCGGTCTCGGCGCTGGTCAATCTCGGCTATCCGCAGGTGCAGGCCGGCACGGCGGTGGCGAGCGCCGCGCGCGCCGCCGGCGAGGGCGCGACGACGGAGCAATTGATCCGCCTCGGCCTCAAGGAACTGGCGCGGTGATCGGCGATCGGCCGGCCGTCGCTGCTGGAGCCGGGGCAGCGACGTGAGCGCGATACGGCCGGAAGCCGGATCGCCCGGCCGGTCCGGCAAGGCCGCCCAGCCGATAGCGGCCTTCGTCCGCATCGTCGCGATCTTCGTCCTGTTCGGCCCGCTCGTCTTCGCGGTGGCGGCCATGCTGATGTTCGCAGCCTTCGTCTTCGTCATCGAGCCCGGAAACCTCGGCGATGTCGCGACCATCTCGGCCGGCGCCGTGCTGATCGCCTATATCGTGGGCCTCGTGCCCGCGGCGGCGACGGGCCTCGTCGTCGCGATCCGTCATTTCGGCGTCGGCGGAGCAGGTCCGCTGATGGCCGCTCTGACCGGCGGCGGCTTGTCGGCGGCGATCCTGCTGGCGGCCATGGGCGCGCGCGGGGGATTTCGTCTCATCATCAAGAATCCGGCTGTGCCCCTGTGGCTCATCCTCTCTGCGGCAGTGGCGAGCCTCATTTGCTGGTGGATCGCCATCGGACGGCAGAAGGCCCGGCGCCCGGAGGCTACCCAATGACCGGACCGGGGCCGGCGGAAGGCGACACGGGCTCCGGCCGCGGCGAGGCGCTGCAGGTCGCGGTCGGCGTTGCCCTGTTCGTGCTGGTCGGGCCGATCGTGATCGGCGTCGTCCTCTTTCTCGGCATCATCCTGTCGACGGTGATCGGCGATGCGGTCGATGCCCTGGCGCTCGGCCGCCGCGTCGATCCGGAAACGTCGATGGTGGTGGCGACCGGATTGATGCTCGTGGTGCTGCGCTTCGGCTGGCTGCTGGTCTATGGCGCGCTGCTGGTGCCGTTGGGGCTTGCCGGCGCTGCGCTGGCGATCCGGCAGGTCGTCTTCGGCCCGGCGAGCTGGCGCTTCGCGGCGGCGACCGGGCTCACTGTGGGGCTCATCGCCGATCTCGGCGTCGTCGGCTATGGCCATGCGCTGCTCGGCACGGTGCGGATCGCGGTCCTCCGCGGCTGGGTGGTCATCGGCAGCCTCATCGCGACGCTCGCCTGCTGGCGTCTCGCCGCGATGACGCCGCGAGCGGGTCTTTCGCGATGAGAATGGCCGGACCGCCGCTGGTCTGATACGGACGAACCGACGAGAGCGCGGCTGCGGCTGCCGGAGGAACGATGAGCGAGAGCCGATTGCTTGGCGGCGCCGAGCAGCAGGACGACGACGACCGCACGCTGCGGCCGAAGGTCTTGGCCGATTTCGTCGGCCAGGCCTCGGCGCGCGCCAATCTCTCGGTGTTCATCGAGGCGGCGCGGGCGCGGAAGGACGCGCTCGATCACGTCCTCTTCGTCGGCCCGCCCGGCCTCGGCAAGACGACGCTGGCGCAGATTGTCGCGCGCGAGCTCGGCGTCAATTTCCGCGCCACTTCCGGACCTGTCATCGCCAAGGCCGGCGATCTCGCGGCCCTCCTCACCAATCTCGAGGAGCGCGACGTCCTCTTCATCGACGAGATCCATCGCCTGTCGCCGGCGGTCGAGGAAATCCTCTATCCGGCGATGGAGGACTACCAGCTCGATCTCATCATCGGCGAGGGCCCGGCGGCGCGCTCCGTCCGCATCGAGCTGGCGAAATTCACGCTGGTCGGCGCGACGACGCGGCTCGGCCTCCTGACGACGCCGCTGCGCGACCGCTTCGGCATTCCGGTGCGCCTCCAGTTCTATACGGTGGCGGAGCTCGAGCACATCGTCGCGCGCGGCGCGCGGCTGATGGGCGTGCCGATGACCGACGATGGTGCCAGCGAGATCGCGCGGCGCTCGCGCGGCACGCCGCGCATCGCGAGCCGCCTGCTGCGGCGCGTGCGCGACTTCGCCCATGTCGAGGGCGACGGCACGGTGACGCGCGAAGTCGCCGACCGGGCGCTGCTCCGGCTCGAGGTCGACGCGATGGGGCTCGACCAGCTCGACCGGCGCTATCTCTCGACCATCGCGCTGTCGTTCGGCGGCGGCCCGGTCGGCATCGAGACCATCGCCGCCGCGCTCGCCGAGCCGCGCGATGCGATCGAGGAGATCGTCGAGCCCTATCTGATCCAGCAGGGCATGGTGCAGCGGACGCCGCGCGGCCGCGTGCTGACGCCGCATGCCTTCGCCCATCTCGGCCTCGCCGCGCCGAGCGGGCCGGCTGCGGTGCTGCCCCTGTTCGAGGACGAGCCATGACATCGGTGAGCACCACTTCGGCGAGCAACACATCGGCGACGAGCGACCCGGCGGCACTGCCTTCGTCCGGCCGCCACACCGCGGACGGCCATTTGCTGCCGATCCGGATCTATTTCGAGGACACCGACTTCTCCGGCGTCGTCTACCACGCCTCCTATGTGCGCTTCCTCGAGCGCGGGCGGACGGAATATGTCCGCCTGCTCGGCGTGCATCATGCGGCGCTCGATGCGGGCGAGACGGGCGAATCGATTGCCTTCGCCGTGCACAGGCTCGAGATCGAGTTCCGCCGTCCCGCCCGGATCGACGATGTCGTCGAGGTGGTGACGCGGCCGAAGGAGATCCGCGGCGCCCGCATCATACTGTCGCAGCAGGTGCGCCGCGGCGCCGAACTGCTCGTCGATGCCACGGTCACGGTCGTTCTGGTCAATCGCGCCGGCCGCCCCTGCCGAATTCCCGACAGTCTCGCCGAGCGATTTGCTGCAGCGCCGCAATAAGGGTTGATTAACCATGCGGCCGCTATAAGACCGTGTGTTGCAGCGGCCGGGAAGACGTTGGAAACGCCCTCTTTTCGACAAATTTGAAGGCGAGACAGCCCGCGGGAATTCTCGTCCGGCCCGCCGCTTGCAAGGACAAAGTTTCCAGGCGGGGATCAGCATCAGGGCCGGTCCCGACCTCGTGAGCACCAGGTGAAGACCGGCGCGCGCGAGGGTCAACCCCGAGAGGTCTGAAGCGAATGAATCCGGTCGACGTGGGCCAGGCCGCACTCGACGCGCCTGCTGCAAGCCTGTCCCTCATCACGCTGTTCCTCAACGCGCATATCGTCGTGAAATGCGTGATGCTCGGTCTCGGCTTCGCGTCGATCTGGAGCTGGGCGATCATCGTCGACAAGGTGCTGCTCTTCGGCCGCGTCCGCCGTCAGATCGACCGCTTCGAGAAGGTGTTCTGGTCAGGCCAGTCGCTCGAGGACCTCTACCGCTCGCTGTCGAGCCGTCCGGCTTCGGCGATGGCGGCGCTCTTCGTCGCGGCCATGCGCGAGTGGAAGCGCTCGTTCGAGGCCGGCGCCCGCTCGCCGATCGGCCTGCAGATGCGCATCGACCGCGTGCTCGACGTCACCATCGCCCGCGAGAGCGAGCGGCTCGAGAGCCGGCTGCTCTTCCTCGCCACCGTCGGCTCGGCCGGCCCGTTCATCGGCCTGTTCGGCACGGTCTGGGGCATCATGACCTCGTTCCAGGCGATTGCCGCCTCGAAGAACACCTCGCTTGCCGTCGTCGCGCCCGGCATCGCCGAGGCGCTGATGGCGACCGCGCTCGGCCTCATCGCCGCCATTC
This sequence comes from Kaistia sp., assembly GCA_965279105.1. Taxonomy (GTDB): domain Bacteria; phylum Pseudomonadota; class Alphaproteobacteria; order Rhizobiales; family Kaistiaceae; genus Kaistia. Next base: position 4,534,245 of record OZ257135.1, on the reverse strand, counting down.
CCGCCGTCATCGCCTACAACAAGCTCGCGAGCTCGGCCGGCAAGATCACCGGCCGCCTCGAAGGCTTCGCCGACGAATTCTCCGCGATCCTGTCGCGGCAGATCGACGAGAGGACCTGAGACATGGGCATGTCGGTCGGTGGAGCGGGTGGGGGAGGCGGCCGCCGTGGCGGCGGGCGCCGTCGCCGTCGCTCAACCCCGATCATGAGCGAGATCAACGTCACGCCCTTCGTCGACGTGATCCTCGTGCTCCTGATCATCTTCATGGTCTCGGCGCCGATGCTGACCTCCGGCGTGCCGATCGACCTGCCCGAGAGCCAGGCGAAGCCGCTTTCGGCCGACAAGGACCCGATCTCGATCACCATCGATCCCTCGGGCAAGATCTTCCTGCAGGACACCGAGATCCCGCTCGACGAGATCGTGCCGAAGCTGAAGGCGATCGCCTCGACCGGCTATGACGAGCGCATCTTCGTGCGCGGCGACAAGACGAGCAATTACGGCGCGATCATGCAGGTCATGGGCCTGATCTCCGGGGCCGGCTACCGCAACATCGGGTTGGTCACGATCTCTACCCAGGGCGGATGATCCCGATGCGGACCGGGATCATCACCTCGATCATCGCGCATTGCCTCATTCTGTTCTGGGGCCTGTTCGCGCTGCCCGATACCAAGCCGTTCGACACCTCGACGGTCGAGGCGCTGCCGGTCGAGCTCGTGCCGATCTCCGAATTGACCAGCCTGCAGAAGGGCAAGAAGACGGCCGAGGTCAAGGCGACGCCCTCGCCGAACAAGCCGTCCGAGAAGGACAGCCCGAAGCCCGTTCCGACCCCGCCGCCGCCGAAGCCGACGCCGCCCTCGACGCCGCCGCCACCGAAGGCCGAGCCGACGCCGCCGGCCCCGAAGGCCGAGGCGACCCCGCCCGCGCCGAAGGTAGAGCCGCCGCCGCCCGAGAAGCCGGCCGAGACGCCGCCGCCCGCGCCGACCCCCGATCCCGCTCCGAAGCCGGCCGAGCCCGAGAAGGTCGCGGAAGCACCGCCGCCGCCTCCAGCGCCCAAGCCGCGCGTGAAACCCGCGCCGCCGAAGCCCGACCAGACGGCTGCCGTCCAGAAGCCGGCGACGCCGACGCAGAGCACGACAGACTCGAAGTTCGATCCGGACAAGATCTCGGCGCTGCTCGACCGGCAGAAGCCGACCGGCAGCACCGCGGCGAGCCAGGAGCCGGAGAGCTTCGGCGCCGAGGAGGCGCGCAATCCCTCGGCCGTGATGACGCAGAGCGAGCTCGATGCGCTGCGCTCGCAGGTGCAGCGCTGCTGGAACCTGCCGGTCGGCTGGACCGATCCGCGCGAGGTCACGGTGACGCTGCGCTTCAAGCTCAACCAGGACGGCACCGTCAACGGGACGCCGAGCGTCGAACAATATCCGGCAAGCAACTATGGCACGGTCGCCGCCGAAGGTGCGGTCCGGGCCGTGATGCAATGCGGGCCGTATCAGCTGCCCGCCGAGAAGTATGACCTCTGGAGCGAAGTGCAGATGCGCTTCAGCCCGCAGGGATGATGCCCCTTCGTCACTGCACCGCCGTTATCTTCATGCATGACCGGCCCAAATCGAGACGTTCGGATCCAAGGAACACCAACATGACGGTTGATGCCGCGAAGAGTTTCGCCGCCGGGAGACCGGGTGCCGCGCCGCTCCGCCTCCTTCGCCTCGCGCTGACGAGCCTCGGCATCGCCCTGGCGGTGGTTGGCGGCGGGCTCGCGACCGCCGATCGTGCCGAGGCGCTGATCAGCCTCGACGTCACCGAGGGCAATGTCCAGCCCCTGCCGATCGCCATTCCGAACTTCCTCGGCGGCACCGAGGCCGACGCGAAGCTCGCCGCCGACATCTCGGGTGTCGTCGCGGCGGACCTGAAGCGCTCGGGCCTGTTCGCCCCGCTCGATCCCGCCTCGTTCATCGAGAAGATCACCCGCGCCGACCAGACGCCGCGCTTTGCCGACTGGACCGTCATCAATGCGCAGGCGCTGGTGACCGGCGCCGTGACGCGCGAGGCCGACGGCCGCCTCAAGGCCGAGTTCCGGCTCTGGGACATCTATGCCGGCCAGCAGATGGCCGGGCAGCAGTTCTATACGAGCCCCGACAACTGGCGCCGCGTCGCCCATATCATCGCCGATGCGATCTATGAGCGCCTCACCGGCGACGGCGGCTATTTCGACACGCGCATCGTCTATGTCGACGAGAGCGGCCCGAAGGACAAGCGCGTCAAGCGCCTCGCGATCATGGACCAGGACGGCGCCAATGCGCGCGCGCTGACGCGTGGCAACGATCTCGTGCTGACGCCGCGCTTCAATCCCTCGTCGCAGGAAATCGTCTACATGTCCTATGGGCAGGACCAGCCGCGCGTCTATCTGCTCAATATCGAGACCGGACAGCGCGAGCTCGTCGGTAATTTCCCCGGCATGACCTTTGCGCCGCGCTTCGCCCCCGATGGGCAGAGCATCGTCATGAGCCTGCAGGACGAGGGCAACGCCAATCTCTACCGCATGGACCTCCGCTCGAAGAAGACGACGCGGCTGACCAATTCGGCGTCGATCGACACCAGCCCGTCCTTCTCGCCCGATGGCTCGCAGATCACCTTCACCTCGGATCGCGGCGGCAGCCAGCAGATCTATGTGATGGCCGCCGACGGCTCCAATCCGACCCGCATCTCGTTCGGCCAGGGCTCCTATTCGACGCCGGTGTGGTCGCCGCGCGGCGACCTCATCGCCTTCACGCGCCAGTCGGCGAATGGCTTTGCCATCGGGGTGATGAAGCCGGACGGTTCGGGCGAGCGCATCCTGACCGAGGGCTACCACAATGAGGGCCCGACCTGGGCACCGAACGGCCGCGTGCTGATGTTCTTCCGCGACACGCCCGGCGCGACCGGCGGACCGCAGCTCTATTCGATCGACCTGACCGGCTACAACGAGTTCAAGGTGCCGACGACGAACTTCGCCTCCGACCCGGCCTGGTCGCCGCTGATCAACTGACGCGGCGCGCCGCGCGTGCGCCGCTCGTCTTCCCGGGTCCGCCAGGGACCGGCAGCTGCGCCTCGCGCGTTGCCGGAATCGAGGCTGGCCAAGACTTTCGCCGCGCGGCGTCGCGTATCGCGCTATCGCTTAACCTTTGATCAACCCTGTCCGTGAACCCGCATTTAACCAAGCGGCTGTAAGTACCGGCAGGTCCGATCATGGTGGACAAGGAGTTTCTTTGATGATGGATATTCGATCGGTCTCGCACGGGATGAAGCTCGTCGGGTTCCTTGGGCTGGCGCTGATGCTGGCCGCATGCGCCAACAAGCCGGGTGGTCCCGAGGGTGCCGGTGGCGGCATCGGCTCGGCAGCGCCGGGCAGCGCGCAGGACTTCGTCGTCAATGTCGGCGACCGCGTGTTCTTCGATACCGACCAGACCGACGTCTCGGCGCAGGGCCGCGTCACGCTCGACAAGCAGGCCGCCTGGCTGCAGCGCTATCCGCGCTACCAGGTCACGATCGAGGGCCATGCCGACGAGCGCGGCACGCGCGAATACAACATCGCGCTCGGCGCCCGCCGCGCCACCAACGTCAAGAACTACCTCGTCTCGCGCGGCATCAGCCCGTCGCGCATGCGCACGATCTCGTATGGCAAGGAACGGCCGGTCGCGGTCTGCGACGACATCTCGTGCTGGTCGCAGAACCGTCGCGCCGTGACGGTGCTCGACAACTAGCCCATTCGTTCCACCATCGGATGGCGATGTGCGGCGGCTTCCGGCAGGGAGCCGCCGCGATCGTTTCGGCTGCGTCAAACTTTGGCCGAACTCAAGGGTCTTTGTGGGGTGAAAGGGACGCTCTTGTCCGGTGCGGCGATCCGCCCGGCTCGCGACCGCCGTCCCGCGGATGGATTCATGACGACACGCGACACGATCTTCGCCGTGGCGATCGGCGCCCTGGTGCTGGCCTCGACTGCGCCCGCCGAAGCGGGGCTGTTCGATATCTTCAAGCGCGACCAGCAGGTGGCGGAGCCGACCCAGCCGGCACCGATCCCGCCGGCCAGCGTCGGCGCGGGCGCGCAGTCGCCTGCCAGCGGCTATAGCGCGGACGCGCCCTCGCCGGCGAGCGAGGCGCAGGCGGCGCTCCGCATGGACCGGATGGAGCAGCAGATGCGCCAGATGACCGGCCAGATCGAGGAGCTGACCTTCCAGCTCGGCCAGTTGCAGGCGCAGATCCGCGCGATGCAGCCCGGCCTGCCGCCGGCGCGCAAGGGCGCGGCCGCGTCCTCGCAGACGGCGCCGCAGCTGCGTCCCTCGACCAATCCGGCCGCAGCGTCGGGCGGCGGCGACCCGATCGGCCGCGCGATCGGATCGGCGGCTCCCGCCGCTCCCGATGCGAGCATGGCTCCGGCCGCCACTGGCGCCGGCACGCCGCCGCGCAGTCTCGGCCAGTTGCCGTCCTCGGCCGCCGGCCAGCCGCTCGATCTCGCGACGCTGGCGACGCCGCCCGCGGTCGCGCCGGCGCAGCCGGCGCCCTCCGGCGATTCCCGCAACGACTATGACGCCGCCTACGATCTCGTTCTCAAGGGCGACTACGACGTCGCCGAGAACGCGTTCCAGTTGTTCCTCGCCAACTATCCGGGCGATCCGCTGGCGCCGGACGCGCAATTCTGGATCGGCGAGAGCCTCTACCAGCGCTCCGATTTTCGCGGCGCGGCCGATGCCTTCCTGACCGGCTACCAGCAATATCCAAAGAGCGCCAAGGCGCCGGACATGCTGCTCAAGCTCGGCCTCTCGCTGGTCGGGCTCGGCCAGCGCGAGGCGGCCTGCGGCACCTATGCCGAGATCCCCAAGAAGTATCCGAAGGCCTCCAATGCGCTGATGCAGCGCGTCAAGGCCGAACAGGCCAGTGCCAGCTGCTGAGCCGGGCGACGGCCCGGACCCAGCACTGCTGTTTGGTCGCTGGGCCGGCGAGGGCGTGATCGCGCTTGCCGTTTCGGGCGGGGCGGATTCGCTCGGCCTGATGCTGCTCGCCGCGCGCTGGCGGGCAGAATTGGCTGACGGCCCGCGGCTCGTCGTGCTCTCGGTCGACCATGGTCTCCGTCCTGAGGCGGCCGCCGAGGTGGCGATGGTCGGCAAGGCCGCCGTTCGGCTCGGCCTCGATTTTCGGCCGCTCGCGGCGACGGGCTTTTCTCCAATCGCCGATATCGAGGCGGCCGCCCGCACGGTCCGCTACCGCCTCCTGTTCGAGGCGGCACGGGCGGACGGCGCCGGCGTCGTCATGACGGCGCATCATGCCGACGACCAGGCCGAAACGCTGCTGCTGCGGCTTGCGCGCGGTTCCGGCGTCTATGGCCTCGCGGCGATGGCGGCGGAAAGCGAGCGAGACGGCCTCCGCCTCGCGCGGCCGCTGCTCTGCTTGCGCCGGGCCGAGCTCGTCCGGATCGTCGCGGCGGCGGGCCTCGTGCCTGCGGCCGATCCGCACAACACCGACCGCCGCTTCGCCCGCGCCCGCCTTCGCCCCTTGATGCCGGCGCTTGCCGCCGAGGGGCTCGACACGCCGACGCTGACGGCCACCGCCAACCGGCTGCGGCGCGCGGCGGCGGCGATCGACGCCTATGCCGACCGGGTGCTCGCCACGGCGATCGTCGATGCGACCGGCGCGGTGCGGCTCGATGCCGGGCTCTATGCCCGCGAGCCGGAGGAGACGCGGCTTCGCCTCCTGGCGCGCATCCTCCGCGCCGTCGGCGGCGCCGACTACACGCCGCGCCTCGACAGCCTGCTGCCGCTGGCGGTGCTGCTGGCGGAAGGCGAGGGCGCGGTGCCGGCGCGCACGCTCGCCGGCGTCGCCATCGACCGGCGCAAGGGCCAGCTGCGTTTCCAGCGCGAGGCGGGACGAACGGGACTGCCGGAGATCGATGTTTCCGCCGGCTTCGCGGGCCTCTGGGACGGCCGTTTCCGCGTCGAGATCAGCCCTGCCGGCGCGCCGCTGCGGCTCGCGCCGCTCGGCGAGGCGGGGCGGCGGATGCTCGCTTCCTGCCTGCCGGACGGGCTGCCGCGCGCGATGGCCGCGGTGCCGGCGCTCTTTCGCGGCGACACGCTCATCGCCGCGCCGCCGCTCGGCCGCGATGCTTCGCCGGAGCAGGGAATCACGGCGAGGATGCAGGCGATCGTCGCCGAGCGGCTCGCCGACCGCACGACCGCCGAAGCGTCATGACGCTCCTCTCAACCATCCCCGCATTTTATGCATCGGCGCGGACGGGCCTTCACTTGGCTTCACAGCGCCATACACCTATCTTACTGGTCGACAAGCGGCGCCCCTTGCGCGGCTTCCCGCCCCTGAAGGGACTCTTATGAACGCGAATTTTCGCAACTTCGCCGTATGGGTCATTATCGGCCTGCTTCTGATCGCGCTGTTCAACCTCTTCCAGAACCCGGGCCCGCGCGCCGCCGGCCAGGATATTGCCTATTCGCAGTTCCTGACCGACGTCGATTCCGGGCGGGTGAAGAGCGTCGTGATCGCAGGCCAGCAGATCAGCGGCTCCTATACCGACAATAGCGGCTTCCAGACCTTCGCCCCGCAGCAGGACAGCGATCTCGTGAAGCGGCTCGAGGCGAAGAGCGTCGCGATCTCCGCGAAGCCCCCGTCCGAAGCCGGCACCTCGCTGATCGGCGTGCTCATCTCCTGGTTCCCGATGTTCCTGATCCTCGCGGTCTGGATCTTCTTCATGCGCCAGATGCAGGGCGGCGCCGGCGGCAAGGCGATGGGCTTCGGCAAGTCGAAGGCCAAGCTCCTGACCGAGGCGCATGGCCGCGTGACCTTCGACGACGTCGCCGGCGTCGACGAGGCCAAGGAAGACCTGCAGGAGATCGTCGAGTTCCTGCGCGATCCGCAGAAGTATCAGCGGCTCGGTGGCCGCATTCCGCGCGGCGTGCTGCTCGTCGGCCCGCCCGGCACCGGCAAGACGCTGACGGCCCGCGCCGTCGCCGGCGAGGCCAATGTGCCCTTCTTCACCATCTCGGGTTCCGACTTCGTCGAGATGTTCGTCGGCGTCGGCGCGAGCCGCGTGCGCGACATGTTCGAGCAGGCGAAGAAGAACGCGCCCTGCATCATCTTCATCGACGAAATCGACGCGGTCGGCCGCCATCGCGGCGCCGGTCTCGGCGGCGGCAATGACGAGCGCGAGCAGACGCTGAACCAGCTGCTCGTCGAGATGGACGGCTTCGAGCAGAACGAAGGCATCATCATCATCGCCGCGACCAACCGTCCTGATGTCCTCGATCCGGCGCTGCTGCGTCCCGGCCGTTTCGACCGGCAGGTCATGATCCCGAACCCGGACGTCAACGGCCGCGAGCGCATCCTGAAGGTGCATGCCCGCAAGGTGCCGATGTCGCCGGACGTCGATCTGAAGACGCTCGCACGCGGCACGCCCGGCTTCTCCGGCGCCGATCTCATGAACCTCGTCAACGAGGCGGCGCTTCTGGCGGCCCGGCGCAACAAGCGCATGGTCACCATGGCCGAGTTCGAGGACGCCAAGGACAAGGTGATGATGGGCGCCGAGCGCAAGTCGCTCGCCATGACGGCCGAGGAGAAGCGGAACACCGCCTATCACGAGGCCGGCCATGCGACGATCGCGCTGCTGCTCTCCTCGACGATCGATCCGATCCACAAGGCGACCATCATCCCGCGCGGGCGTGCGCTCGGCATGGTGATGACGCTGCCGGAATCGGACCGCTACAACTGGACCTACGAGAAGGCGATCTCGCGTCTCGTGATGCTGTTCGGCGGCCGCGAGGCGGAGATCCTGACCTTCGGTCCGGAGAAGGTGACGACGGGCGCTGCCGGCGACATCCAGATGGCGACCAGCCTTGCCCGCTCGATGGTCATGGAATGGGGCATGTCGGAACGGCTCGGCCGCGTCCGCTACCGCTCCAACGAGCAGGAGGTCTTCCTCGGCCACTCGGTCACCCAGTCGAGCAACATGTCCGACGAGACGGCCAAGATCATCGACGAGGAAGTGCGCAAGCTGATCGAGCATGGCGAGAGCGAGGCGCGGCGTCTCATCACCGAGAACCGCGACCAGTTCATCGCCATCGCCGAGGCGCTGCTCGAATATGAGACGCTGTCGGGCGACGAGATCCGCGGCCTCCTGGCCGGCAAGGCGCCGATCCGCGATTCGGGCGACGACACGCCGCCCTCGCGTCCCTCGGTGGTGCCGTCGACGCGCCGGCCTGGACCGAAGGGCGACACCGGCCTCGAGCCGCAGCCGCAGGCCTGAGCCGGGGCCTCGCGAGAACAACACGGAAAGGGCGGGGTCATGGACCCCGCCCTTTTTTCATACTGAGCGCGTCTTTGGCTGTCAGGCCGGCTCGTGGTTCGGGTGGAGGATCGCGGCGCTGGTCGTGATCTCGGCGCCATAGATGGTCCGGAGGTAGTCGAGCGCCTCCTGGTGGTCGACGCCCTCGAACGCGCAGACGGCGTCGGCGGGGATCGAGATGCCGTAGCCGCGGATGAAGGCGCCATAGCTCGAATGGCGCACGCAGCAATGGGTGTGCTGGCCGGCGATGACCACGCTGGTGACGCCGTAGCGCTTCAGGATCTCGTCGAGCCCGGTCTCGTCGAAGGCACCATAGAAGCGCTTCGGCGAGACGATCTCGCGCTCGGCACCGATCGGCCTGAGCGCGGCGATGACCTCGGCCCCCGGCGTTCCCGCCATGGCGTGGGGTCCCCAGACGGCGATCTCGCCATCATCGGCGCGATGGGCGTCGTTCGAATAGACGACGAGCCAGTCCGGGCTCTTGCGCGCATTCGCGATCAGCTCCGCGATGGCGGGAACGATATTGGCCGCATGGGCCTCGTTGGCGAGCACGCCGTCGTAGAAGTCGTTCAGCATGTCGACGACGATCAGGGCTTTCATGTCAGGATCCGATTCTGGTGACGTGGCGGGCAAGGCGTCGCATCCGCCCGACGGCGATGAAAAGACACTTTGTATGACGCTCTGAAATGTTCGGTCGCCGAATTAATCGGCTGGCGTTCAGGCGCGATAGTTCAGTGAAATCTGGACCTTATGGGCAAAAAATCGGGACGGCTCGCCGCGCGCCGCCGGATCGTCTCTGCCGGCGGACGGGCCTTAACAAACGCTCATCAATTTTGAACGGTTTAGGCCTAGTCTTCGGCGTATGTAGGCCTCCGCGACGGCTGGATTGGACCTCGACATGGCACGCAAGCTCTTCGGCACCGATGGTATTCGCGGCAAGGCGAATGCCTTCCCGATCACCCCGCAGATGGCGTTGCAGGTCGGCATCGCCGCCGGAATCGCCTTCCGCAAGGGGACGCACAAGAACCGCGTCGTCATCGGCAAGGACACGCGCCTCTCGGGCTACATGATCGAGCCGGCGCTGACCGCCGGCTTCACGGCCGCCGGCATGGACGTGTTCCTGCTCGGGCCCATGCCGACGCCGGCCGTCGCCATGCTGACGCGCTCGCTGCGCGCCGATCTCGGCGTCATGATCTCGGCCTCGCACAATCCCTTCGAGGACAACGGCATCAAGCTGTTCGGGCCGGACGGCTACAAGCTCTCCGACGAGGCCGAGGCGACGATCGAGGCGCTGATCGAGGAGGATCTCTCGGCGCGGCTCGCCGGCTCGTCCGAGCTCGGCCGCGCCAAGCGCATCGACGGCATGCGCGACCGCTATATCGAGTTCGCCAAGCGGACCATGCCGAAGGCCTATGATCTCACCGGGCTCCGCATCGTCATCGACTGCGCCAACGGCGCCGCCTACCGCGTCGCGCCCGAGGCGCTGTGGGAGCTCGGCGCCGAGGTCATCTCGATCGGCGTCGATCCCGACGGCTTCAACATCAACCGCGATGTCGGCTCGACCGCGACCGAGGCGCTGCGCCGCAAGGTGCACGAGGTGCGCGCCGATATCGGCATCGCGCTCGATGGCGATGCCGACCGCGTGATCCTCGTCGACGAGCGCGGCGAAGTGGTCGATGGCGACCAGCTGATGGCGGTGGTCGCCGCGTCCTGGGCCGAGGCGGGCAAATTGTCGAAGCCCGGCATCGTGGCGACGATCATGTCCAATCTCGGCCTCGAGCGCTATCTCGGCTCGCTCGATCTGTCGCTGGCGCGCACCAAGGTCGGCGACCGCTATGTCGTCGAGCACATGCGCCAGCACGGATTCAATGTCGGTGGCGAGCAGTCGGGCCACCTCATCCTCTCGGATTTCTCCACGACCGGCGACGGCCTCGTCTCCGCGCTGCAGATCCTCGCGGTGGTGCGCCAGACCGGCAAGCCGGTCAGCGAAGTCTGCCGCCGCTTCGAGCCCGTGCCGCAGATCCTCAAGAATGTCCGCTTCGCCGGCGGCAAGCCGCTCGACACCGCCAGCGTCAAGGCGGCGATCGCCGAGGGCGAAGCCCGCCTTTCCGGCTCCGGCCGCCTCGTCATCCGCCCCTCCGGCACCGAGCCGCTCATCCGCGTCATGGCCGAGGGCGACGACGAGAGCATCGTCAGCTCCGTGGTCGACGACATCTGCATCGCGCTGAAGCAGGTCGCGGCGTAGGGGCTCGCCACCGCCAATCGCGCCTCGGTTCGGCAAAAGGCCCTCACCCCGACCCTCTCCCTGAGGGAGAGGGCGACGAAGGCCATCAATGAAGGCCGCCGCCGACCCCCTCTCCCTCAGGGAGAGGGCTGGGGTGAGGGCCTTCTGGCAGCAGGAAAGCCCCCCTCTCCAGCTCTCCCCCACAAGGGGGGAGAGGGCTTGGCTCAGGCCTTCATCGACGTCGGGCGCTGATCTTCGCGACACCGCGCACGGCGCCGGCCTCCCCCTCTCCCGCGGAGCGGGGGAGGGTCGGGGAGGGGGTTGCAGGCCGGAGCGTGGCAGGAAGCCCCCTCTCCAGCTCTCCCCCATAGGGGGGGGAGTGCTTGGCTCAGGCCTTCATCGAGATCACCCGCAGAGACCGCGAACGCCTCAAAAGCTCGGCGGCGTGCAGGCGGAGACGAGTTCGAGCTCGCCCTCGCCGATATTGCGGAAGGCGTGCGGCTGGCGGCTGTCGAAGAAATAGGCGTCGCCCGGCTCCAGCTCGTAGCGGATACCCGCGACTTCGAGCTGCATGCGGCCGCGGATGACGAGGCCGGCCTCCTCGCCCTGGTGCGACAGCATCGCCTTGCCGCTTTCGGCGCCGGGCTTGTAGCGCTCGTGGATCATCTGCAGTGCGCGGCCCTCGAGATTGGCGCCGACCTGGCGGAAGGAGATCGGGCCGCCGGCGATCTCCTTCAGTTCGGCGGCGCGGAAAACGACCTGCTCGCGATCCCCCGGCGGGCCGGCGAAGAATTCGCCGAGGCTGATCGGGATGCCGGACAGGATCTGGCGGAGGCCCGAGACCGAGGGGCTGACGCGGTTGGCCTCGACCATGGAGACGGTGGCATTCGAGACGCCGGCGCGCTTGGCCAGCGCCCGCTGCGACAGGCCCTCGCGGAGGCGGAGATCCCGCAGCCGCGCGCCGACGTCGATATCGAAGCTGTTCGCGTTCATGTGTTCAACATATAGAACAGTCTTAACGGCGGCAACGAATTGACCGGTGGTTTTGCCGGGAATACGTTCATGAAAATGATCGCTCCGCCAGGAGGCGGACCTCGCACAGGGACTTCTCGCAGCATGACCGCTCCGCTTCGCCCGAACAATCTCGAAGCCTTCTGGATGCCGTTCACGGCCAACCGGCAGTTCAAGCAGGCGCCGCGCATGCTCGTCGCCGCCAAGGGCATGCACTACACCTCGGCCGACGGACGGGAGATCCTCGACGGGACCGCCGGTCTCTGGTGCGTCAATGCCGGCCATGGCCGCGCCAAGATCGTCGAGGCCGTCTCGGCGCAGGTCGCCGAGCTCGACTATGCGCCGGCCTTCCAGATGGGCCATCCGAAGGCGTTCGAGCTCGCCGCGCGCCTCGCCGGCATGATGCCCGCGCCGCTCGACCATGTGTTCTTCACCAATTCGGGCTCCGAGGCGGTCGACACCGCGCTGAAGATCGCGCTCGCCTATCATCGCGCCCGCGGCAAGGGCACCAAGTTCCGCCTGCTCGGCCGCGAGCGCGGCTATCACGGCGTCGGCTTCGGCGGCATCTCGGTCGGCGGCATCTCCGGCAACCGCAAGACCTTCGGCACGCTGCTCACCGGCGTCGACCACATCCGCCACACGCATGACCTTTCCCGCAACGCCTTCACGCGCGGCGAGCCGGAATATGGCGCCGAATTCGCCGACGACCTCGAGAAGGTCATCGCGCTGCATGACGCCTCGAACATCGCCGCGCTGATCGTCGAGCCGGTCGCCGGCTCCACCGGCGTGCTGCTGCCGCCGAAGGGCTATCTCCAGCGCCTCCGCGAGATCTGCGACAAGCACGATATCCTGCTCATCTTCGACGAGGTCATCACCGGCTTCGGCCGTCTCGGCACGCCCTTTGCCGTCGATTATTTCGGCGTCGTGCCGGACATGGTCTGCACCGCCAAGGGCATCACCTCGGGTGTCGTGCCGATGGGCGCGGTGTTCGCCGGCAAGCACATCTATGACGCCTTCATGGATGCGCCGGAGAACACGATCGAGCTCTTCCACGGCTACACCTATTCGGCGCATCCGGTCGCCTGCGCCGCGGCGCTGGCGACGCTCGACATCTATGCCGAAGAGGGGCTGCTGACCCGCGCCGCCGAGCTTTCGGACTATTGGGCCGATGCGCTGCACAGCCTCAAGGGCCTGCCGCATGTGATCGACATCCGCAATCTCGGCCTGATCGGCGCCATCGAGCTCGATCCGATCGCCGGGGCGCCGACCAAGCGCGCCTTCTCGATCTTCCTGAAGGCGTTCGAGGCCAATCTGATGATCCGCACCACCGGCGACATCATCGCGCTGTCGCCGCCGCTGATCATCGAGAAGTCGCATATCGACCAGATCTTCGAGACGCTCGGCCGCCTCTTGAAGCAGGCCGACTGAGGCGAGGGGGAGGAGGCAGCGATGGAAACGATAGAGAACCTCGTCGGCGGCAAGAAGACCGCCTCGGCCTCGACGCGGACGGCGCCGATCTTCAATCCGGCGACCGGCGAGCAGACGGCCGTGCTGCCGCTCTCGACCGCCGCCGAGCTCGATGCCATCGTGGCCATCGCCAAGGCGGCATGGCCGGCCTGGGCGGAGACGCCGCCGCTGAAGCGGGCGCGGGTGATGTTCCGCTTCAAGGACCTCCTGGAGCAGAATGCCGACCGCATCGCGCGCGCGATCTCGGCCGAGCATGGCAAGACGCATGACGACGCGCTCGGCGAGGTGCAGCGCGGGCTCGAAGTGGTCGAGTTCGCCTGCGGCATCCCGCATCTCCTCAAGGGCGAATATTCGCGGAATGTCGGCCCGTCGATCGACAGCTATTCCGATCGCCAGCCGCTCGGCGTCGTCGCCGGCATCACGCCGTTCAACTTCCCCTGCATGGTGCCGCTCTGGATGTATCCGGTGGCGATCGCGGCCGGGAACTGCTTCATCCTGAAGCCATCGGAGAAGGATCCGAGCGCGGCGATGCTGGTCGCCGAACTGCTGCTCGAGGCTGGCCTTCCGGCGGGCGTCCTCAATGTCGTGCATGGCGACAAGGAGATCGTCGACGCGATCCTGCATCACCCCGACATCAAGGCGGTCTCCTTTGTCGGCTCGACGCCGATCGCATCCTACGTCTATGCGACGGGCACGGCGGCGGGCAAGCGCGTGCAGGCGCTGGGCGGCGCCAAGAACCACATGGTCATCATGCCTGACGCCGACATGGACAAGGCGGCGGATGCGCTGATGGGCGCGGGCTATGGCTCGGCCGGCGAGCGCTGCATGGCCGTTTCCGTCGCCGTGCCGATCGGCGAGCGGACTGCCGATGCGCTGATCGAGGCGCTGGCGCCGCGCGTCCGCGCGCTCAAGATCGGCCCGGCGACCGACCGCGAGGCCGAGATGGGCCCGCTCGTCACCAGGCAGCATCTGGGTAAGGTCTCGGCCTATATCGACAAGGGCGTCGCGGAAGGGGCGAAGCTCGTCGTCGACGGCCGCGGCTTCGCGCTGCAGGGCTATGAGGGCGGCTACTTCATCGGTGGCACGCTTTTTGATCATGTGGACAAGGAAATGACGATCTACCGCGAGGAGATCTTCGGTCCGGTCCTCTCGGTGCTGCGCGCCACGACCTATGACGAGGCAGTCAGGCTGATCAATGCCCACGAATTCGGCAACGGCACCGCGATCTTCACGCGCGACGGCGACGCTGCGCGCTCCTTCGCCGACAAGATCGAGGCCGGCATGGTCGGTATCAACGTGCCGATCCCGGTGCCGGTCGCCTATCATTCCTTTGGCGGCTGGAAGCGGTCGATCTTCGGCGACCACGCCATCTATGGCCCGGAGGGCGTCCGCTTCTACACCCGCATCAAGACCGTCACCTCGCGCTGGCCTGACGGCATCAAGTCGGGGGCCGTGTTCAACTTCCCGACGATGTGAGGGCGGTGCGCGGTCAATGAATGCCGAGACGTTCCCGAGCGAGCGCGGCGAGGAACCCGGACCGGGTTCCTCCCTGGCTCTTGGCGGCCTGATCGATGGCTTCGACCAAGCGTTCGTCCATGGTCACGTTGATGCGTATGGTGCGGCTGGGCGGAGTGAAGGGCATCAGGGCGATGATGTGGGGTTCGTTGAGCTCGAAGCCGAAGGTGGGGTCGGCCCGAATGGCCTCGACGGTTCTTGGAACCGGCATCGGATCGCCATCTTCGAGGGTACCCTCGAGATGAAAGGCGAGAGCCTCGGCACCGTTGGCGAGCGTCTCGTCGATCGTGTCGCCTGCCGAGATGCAGCCGGGGACGTCGGGGAAGGAAATGCCGAAATTTCCTTCTTCGCCGTGGATAAGGGCAACGATGGACTGGGACACGATGCTGTCCTCCCTATGCAGGCTATGGAAACCGATGGCGATGATGGCTTGTCATTTCCAGATCCATTCCGCCTGTCGGTAGATCGAGCGCAGAGTTCCCGGCTTTATGTCGCGGACGGGGTGTGGGACGGTGACCCGCCCTTTCTTGATAGGATGCTTGAAGTGGTGATGAGATCCCTTCACGGCGACCTCCACCCAACCTTCGTCGAGAAGGCGCCGGATCACGTCCCTGCTGGCCGTCACGGTGCTCGCCCCCTGTCAATACATACTTATGCGCACTGCAAGAGTTCGTCAAGAATGATCGCTGCGGTGCCGTTCTCAAAGAGGTATTCATGACCGCCCCGACCGATAATCTCCGCATCAATGGCGACCGCCTTTGGGAGAGCCTGATGGAGATGGCGAAGATCGGGCCGGGCCTTCGCGGCGGCAACAACAGGCAGACGCTGACGGACGCCGATGGCGAGGGCCGGCATTTGTTCCAGGCCTGGTGCGAGGCGGCGGGCCTCACGATGGGCGTCGACAAGATGGGGACGATGTTCGCGACGCGCCCCGGCAACGATCCGGCGGCGCTGCCCGTCTATGTCGGCTCGCATCTCGATACGCAGCCGACGGGCGGCAAATATGACGGCGTCCTCGGCGTGCTCGCGGCGCTCGAAGTGGTGCGCAGCCTCAACGATCTCGGCATCAGGACGAAGCACCCCATCGTCGTCACCAACTGGGCGAATGAGGAGGGCGCACGCTTCGCTCCGGCCATGCTCGCCTCCGGCGTCTTCGCCGGCCAGATGACGCTCGACTATGCCTATGGCCGCAAGGATCCCGAGGGCAAGACCTATGGCGAGGAGCTGAAGCGCATCGGCTGGCTGGGCACCGAGGAGGTCGGCGCCCGCAAGATGCACGCCTATCTCGAATATCACATCGAGCAGGGGCCGATCCTCGAGGTCGAGGAGAAGACGATCGGCGTCGTGACGCATTGCCAGGGCCTCTGGTGGCTCGAGGTGACGCTGACCGGCAAGGAGGCGCATACCGGCTCCACGCCGATGGCGATGCGCGTGAATGCGGGCCTCGCCATGGCGCGCATCATCGAGATGGTGCAGGCGCTCGCCATGGAGAACCAGCCGGGCGCCGTCGGCGGCGTCGGCCAGGTGTTCTTCACCCCCAATTCCCGCAATGTCCTGCCGGGCAAGGTCGTCTTCACCATCGACATCCGCTCGCCCGACCGGACGAAGCTCGACGGCATGCGGGCGCGGATCGAGGAAGAGGCGCCGCTGATCGCCGCCGAACTCGGCGTCGGCTGCTCGATCGAGCCGGTCGGCCATTTCGATCCGGTCACCTTCGATCCGACCCTGGTCGGGCGCGTGCGCAGCGCCGCCGAGCGGCTCGGCTACAGCCACATGGACATCATTTCCGGCGCCGGGCACGATGCCTGCTGGGCCGCCAAGGTGGCGCCGACCACCATGATCATGTGCCCCTGCGTCGACGGGCTCTCGCACAACGAAGACGAGACCATCACCCCAGAATGGGCATCAGCCGGGGCGGACGTGCTTCTGCACGCCGTGCTCGAGACGGCCGAGATCGTCGGCTGACAGGCCCGCCAGAACCATAGAGGGATTTGAACATGTCGACGGTGATCAAGGGCGGCACGATCGTGGCCGCGGACCGCAGCTACGAGGCGGATATCCTCATCGAGGGCGAGACGATCAAGGCGATCGGCCCCGATCTCAAGGGGGATGTGGTGGTGGATGCGTCCGGCGCCTATGTCATGCCCGGCGGCATCGATCCGCATACCCATCTCGAAATGCCCTTCATGGGCACCACGGCGGCCGAGACCTGGGAGAGCGGCAGCTTCGCCGCCATCTCGGGCGGCACGACGACGGTGGTCGATTTCGTCATTCCGGGCGCGGACGGCATGGTCGCGGCCATGGACGCCTGGGCCGAGCGCGCGGCGCGCCAGGCGACCGGCGATTATTCCTTCCACATGGCCGTCACCGGCTGGTCGGAGAAGCACTTCGACGAGATGGAGACGGTGGTGGCGCGTGGCGTCAACACCTTCAAGCATTTCATGGCCTATAAGGGCGCGCTGATGGTGAACGACGACGAGATGTTCGCCTCGTTCCAGCGTTGCGCCGCGCTCGGCGCGCTGCCGCTCGTCCATGCCGAGAACGGCGACATCGTCGCGGCCCTGCAGCAGAAATATATGGCTGAAGGCCGTCCCGGTCCGGAGAGCCATGCCTTCTCGCGGCCGCCCGAGGTCGAGGGCGAGGCGACCAACCGCGCCATCATGATTGCGGACGCCGCCGGCGTGCCCGTCTATATCGTGCACACCTCCTGCGAGCAGGCGCATGAAGCGATCCGCCGCGCCCGCCAGAAGGGCATGCGCGTCTATGGCGAGCCGCTGATCCAGCATCTGGTGCTCGACGAGCGCGAGTATTTCTCGAAGGATTGGGACTATTCCGCCCAGCGCGTGATGAGCCCGCCCTTCCGCGACAAGAGCCACCAGGACAGCCTCTGGGCGGGTCTCGCCGCCGGCTCGCTGCAGGTCGTCGCCACCGACCATGCCGCCTTCACCACGGCGCAGAAGCGCTTCGGCCTCGACAACTTCACCAAGATCCCGAACGGCACCGGCGGCCTCGAAGACCGCATGCCGGTGCTGTGGACGCGCGGCGTCGAGACCGGCCGGCTGACGCCGAACGAGTTCGTCGCGGTGACCTCGACCAATATCGCGCAGATCCTCAACATCTATCCGCAGAAGGGCGCGATCCTGCCCGGCTCCGACGCCGACCTCGTCGTCTGGGATCCGAAGCTGTCGAAGACCATCACCGCCGCCAGCCAGAAGTCGATCATCGACTACAACGTGTTCGAGGGCATCGCCGTCAACGGCCTGCCGCGCTACACGCTCTCGCGCGGCGAAATCGTCTGGTCGGACGGGCAGAATTCCGGCGCCAAGCCCGGCCGCGGCAAGTTCATCGCCCGCAAGCCGTTCCCGGCCGTCAACAAGGCTCTGTCGACGTGGAAGGAGATCACCGCGCCGCGCTCGGTCACCCGCTCGGCCGACCATATGCCGATCGGCGTTTGAGGGCTCGATGACCGGGGAGGGGACATCGGCCCGGAAGACCGAGGCGCCGGCGATCGAAATCGCCGGCCTCTCGCTGGTCTTCACCACCAATGACGGGCCGGTCGAGGCGCTGTCCAATATCGACTTGACCGTCGAGCGCGGCGAGTTCGTCTCGTTCATCGGGCCATCAGGCTGCGGCAAGACCACGCTCCTGCGCGTCATCGCCGATCTCGAACGGCCGACGGGCGGCGCGATCACCGTCAACGGCGTCTCGCCGGAGGAGGCGCGGCTGGCGCGGGCCTATGGCTATGTCTTCCAGGCGGCGGCGCTCTATCCCTGGCGCACCATCGCGCGGAATGTCGCGCTGCCGCTGGAGATCATGGGCCTCTCGCGGGCCGAGCGCGACCGCCGCGTCGCCGACAATCTGGCGCTGGTCGATCTCTCCGGCTTCGAGCGGAAATATCCCTGGCAGCTCTCCGGCGGCATGCAGCAGCGCGCCTCGATCGCCCGCGCGCTCGCGGTCGAGCCGGATCTCCTGCTGATGGACGAGCCGTTCGGCGCGCTCGACGAGATCGTCCGCGATCATCTCAACGAGAAGCTGCTGCGCCTCTGGGACCGGACGAAGAAGACCGTCGTCTTCGTCACCCACTCGATCCCGGAAGCCGTGTTCCTCTCGACCAAGATCGTGGTGATGTCGCCGCGGCCCGGCCGCGTCACCGACATCATCGACTGCGGCTTCCCGCGCGACCGCACGCTCGACATCCGCGAAACGCCGGAATTCCTCGCCATCGCCGCGCGCGTCCGCGCCGGGCTTCGGGCAGGACATTCCTATGAGGATTGAGGGCGCGCGGCTGGCAAGGCCCTCGCCCCGGCCCTCTCCTTGGGGGAGAGGGAGTAGGGGGGCCTCAGGCGGTTTCGGGGTTGGTGAATCAGGTAGGGCAGGCGGTTCCTTCCCCCTCTCCCCCAGGGAGAGGGTCGGGGTGAGGGCCTTCGGTGTCGCCACCTCGCAAGCGAAAGGCCCCCTCTCCAGCTCTCCCCCGCAAGGGGGGAGAGGGCAGGCCGTGCCGTTTGCGGGGGCGCTGCCGATCAAAAGGGCCGCGTTCTTCCCCCTCTCCCACCGGGAGAGGGTTGGGGTGAGGGCCTTCGGCCGTGTCACCGCGTCGGCGAAGGCCCCCCTCTCCAACTCTCCCCCACAAGGGGGGAGAGGGCAGGTTGTGCCGTTTGCGGGGGCGCTGCCGATCAAAAGGGCCGTGTCCTTCCCCCTCTCCCTCAGGGAGAGGGTCGGGGTGAGGGCCTTTGCCTTCGTCACCTCGCAAGCGAAAGGCCCCCTCTCCATCTCTCCCCCGCAAGGGGGGAGAGGGCGCGTCCGTGCGTTGGCGCGTGCGCGGCCAATGGGAGAGGCTCCGCCGCCTTTCTTCACCTCCCCCCTTGCGGGGGAGGCCGGGTGGGGGACTTTCTACCCAGCCTCAGCCTCAGCCGCCGACCGGGACCAGCGCGTCGAGCTCAGGCAGCAGCACGACGCTTTCCTGCTCGTTGGGGTCGGTGCGGGCGATGACGACCGTGCAGGGCGCGTCGGAGAGGTTGGCGGGGAGATGCGGCACGCCGGCGGGGATGTAGAACATGTCGCCCGCCTTGACGACGACATGGTGCTCGAGCCGCGCGCCATACCAGGTATGCGCCTCGCCGGAGAGGGCATAGATCGCCGTCTCGTGGCTTTCATGCAGATGCGCCTTGGCGCGGCCGCCGGGCGGGATGGTGAGGAGCAGCATGCAGATGCCCTTGGCGCCGACCGCCTCGGCCGTGATGCCCTCGATGTAGTCGAACCCTTGCTTGCCGTGATAGCTGCTCGTCCCCGGCCGG
This sequence comes from Kaistia sp., assembly GCA_965279105.1. Taxonomy (GTDB): domain Bacteria; phylum Pseudomonadota; class Alphaproteobacteria; order Rhizobiales; family Kaistiaceae; genus Kaistia. The sequence continues at coordinate 4,514,418 of OZ257135.1, read as the reverse complement.
ATCAGCCGGCAGGTGTCGGTGGTCTCGGCGTTGGACATGATGATCGCCTCCAGGGGACGCCGCGCGCCGGGCGCCCGTCTCCCGATCGTCGCCAAAGCGCGGCGGAGCGTCAATGCCGGCGGGAGGCGCGGCCATGACCGTCCGCGCGGCGCCGCCGTCGATCGCTGCCCGGCCGCCCGGCAGGACCCTGCCGGTCGTGACCGTGACGATCGCCTTGCTCGTCCTCTGGTATGTCGCCGCCTATTTCATGAATGCGACGCTGGCGCGCGACAGCCTTGCCCGCGCCGGCAAGGAGCCGACGGCGCAGGAGCTGCTGCTCGCCACCTATGCCATGGAGCGGCCGCTGCTGCCGGCGCCGCACCAGATCGTCGCCGAGCTCTGGAAGTCGACGGTCAAGACGCCGATCGGCTCCAAGAAGAGCCTCGTCTATCATGCCTGGGTGACGCTGTCGGCGACGCTGGCCGGGTTCCTTTCGGGCACGCTGCTCGGCCTCGTCCTCGCGGCGGCGATCGTGCATGTGAAGAGCCTCGAGAAGAGCCTGATGCCCTGGGTGATCGCCTCGCAGACCATCCCCATCGTCGCCATCGCGCCGATGATCGTGGTGGTCGGCTACAACCTCATGAACGGCCAGCTCGGCTTCTCGACCGATGCGTCGCGCTTCATCGCCAAGGCGCTGATCTCGACCTATCTCTCCTTCTTCCCGATCACGGTCGGCCTCGTGAAGGGCCTGCGCTCGCCCGACACGATCTTCGTCGACCTGATGCGGACCTATTCGGCCAATCGCTGGCAGACCTTCTGGAAGCTGCGCATGCCGGCGGCGCTGCCCTTCCTGTTCGCCTCGATGCAGGTCGCCATCGCCATCAGCCTCGTCGGCGCCATCGTCGGCGAATTGCCGACCGGCGCCTCGGCCGGCATCGGAGCGCGGCTGCTCGCCGGCTCCTATTACGGGCAGACGGTGCAGATCTGGTCGGCCCTGGTCGCCGCGTCCATCCTCGCCGCGCTGCTCGTCTGGATGGTCAATCTCGGCGGCACCGCCGTCGTCAAGCGCATGGGGCTGGCGCGATGAGGGCGTCACCGTCGGAGCATCGCGTCTTGAGGCGAAAGCAAGGCCCCCTCTCCAGCTCTCCCCCGCAAGGGGGGAGAGGGCGCGCTGTTCACTTCATCGATGCCGCCCGTGACGCCGGGTCTCCCTCCCCCCTTGCGGGGGAGGGCGGGGTGGGGGCCTTTCCTTCCGCAGGCGCCATGGAGCGCGCGTCATGACATGGGTGCGCCGCCATAGCCTGCCGCTCCTCGCGCTGATCGGGCTCGTCGCGGCGGCATTGCTGCCGCTCGATGCCGCCGATCCGGCGCGCCGGCTGATCGGCGAGGGCGCCGCCGGCTGGCTGGTGATCGGCGCCAGCGCCCTGGCGATCCTCGCGGCGTTGAGGGCCAGCCGCAGCGTGGTCACGGTCCTCCTGCTCGCGCTCGCCGCGCATGGCGGCGCGGCGCTTGCGATCGGCCTGCTGCCCGGCGTCGGCGGCCACGCCGGCAGCGGCTTCTGGGCGCTGGTCGTGACGAGCTGGCTGCTCGCCTGGGCGCTGGTCTCGGCGCTTTCCGACTGGCCGCGGCGACCGGGTCTCGCCGGCCTCGCGCTGCCCTTGGTCATCCCGCTCCTCTTCGGCGTCTGGCTCTTGATCCTCTGGCAGGTTGTCGTCGTGGCGCTGGCGGTGCCGTTCGTGCTGATCCCGCCGCCCTCGGCCATCGGCGCGCGCATCGCGACCTCGCTGCCGATCCTCGCCGCGGATTTCCGCCAGACCTTCCTCAAATCCGTCGTCGCCGGCTATGCCATCGGCTGCGGCGCCGGCTTCCTCGTCGCGATCCTCGTCGACCGCGTCGGCTTCCTGAAGCGCGGGCTCTTGCCGATCGGCAATCTCGTGTCGGCGCTGCCGATGGTCGGCATCGCGCCGATCATGGTGATGTGGTTCGGCTTCGACTGGCCGTCCAAGGCGGCGGTGGTCGTGATCTCGACCTTCTTCCCGATGCTGGTCAACACGGTCACCGGCCTCTCGGCCTCGCAGCCGATCAGCCGCGATCTCATGCGCACCTATGCCTCCAGCTACTGGCAGACGCTCTTCAAGCTGCGCCTGCCGGAGGCGATGCCGTTCGTCTTCAACGCGCTGAAGATCAATTCGACTCTCGCCCTGATCGCGGCCATAGTTGCCGAATTCTTCGGCACGCCGATCGTGGGCATGGGTTTCCGCATCTCAACCGAAGTCGGGCGCATGAACATCGACATGGTGTGGGCGGAAATCGCGGTGGCGGCGCTGGCCGGCTCCGCGTTCTACGGCGTGGTCGCGCTGATCGAGCGCGCCGCGACGTTCTGGCATCCGTCCTTCCGCACCTAGGGACGGACAACGGCAAGAGACGTCAAGAGACAAGAAACCTTCAAGAAGAATGCATGAAAACCCGACGGAGGGGTCAATGAAGAAGTGGATGATCGGCGCAATCGCGGCGGCCACAGGCCTTGCGATGAGCGCACCGGCCTTTGCTGCCGACCAGCTGACCCTGCAGCTGAAATGGGTCACGCAGGCGCAGTTCGCCGGCTATCTCGTCGCCAAGGCGAAGGGCTTCTACGAGGCCGAGGGCCTCGACGTCACGATCAAGCCGGGCGGTCCCGACAGTTCACCGGTGCAGGTGATCGCCGCCGGCGGCGCCGACGTGATCGTCAACTGGATGGCCGACGCCCTCGCGGCGCGCGAAAAGGGCGTCAAGCTCGTCAACATCGCGCAGCCCTTCAAGAATTCGGGCCTGCTGCTCGTCTGCCGCAAGGATACCGGCATCACCTCGCCGGCCGATTTCAAGGGCAAGACGCTCGGCGTCTGGTTCTATGGCAATGAATATCCGTTCATGGCCTGGATGAACAAGCTCGGCTACAAGACCGATGGCGGCCCCGAGGGCGTCACCGTCCTGAAGCAGGCCTTCAACGTCGATCCGCTCGTCCAGAAGCAGGCCGACTGCGTCTCGGCGATGACCTACAACGAATATGGCCAGATCCTCGATGCCGGCCTCAAGCCGGAAGATCTCGTCGTCTTCAACTATCGCGACCAGCAGGTCGGCATGCTCGAGGACGGGCTCTATGCGCTCGAGGACAAGCTCGCCGACCCGGCCTTCGTCGACAAGCTCGCCCGCTTCGTGAAGGCGTCCGAGAAGGGCTGGGCCTATGCCCGCGAGAATCCGGACGAGGCGGCGCAGATCACCGTCGATGCCGATGATTCCGGCTCGCAGACGCTCGACCACCAGAAATACATGATGGGCGAGGTGAACAAGCTCACCGCCGGCACGTCCGGCGCGCTCGATCCGGCCGATTACAAGCAGACGGTCCAGACCATGCTCTCGGCCGGCGGCGTGATCACCAAGGAACCCGACGCGGCCGCGACCTCGACCGCCGTCACCGACAAGGCCGGCCTGAAATAGGCTTCGGCATTCTTCGACCTGTGACCGGGCGCCTCGTGGCGCCCGGTTTCGTTCTGGGGAGACATTTCGCAAGATGCGTCCAGCCGGTCGACTCTTCGCTTCACCTCTCCCTGAGGGAGAGGTCGACGGCGAAGCCGGCGGGTGAGGGCCTGCGGCCCCTCCGGTGAGGCCGTAAACCCTCTCCCGGACCTGCGGTCCGACCTCCCCCTCAGGGGGAGGTGAAGGGAACGCATCTCACACGATGGCCTTCTGGGTTTTGTCAGGCGGCCGCGCCAGCGGCGAGCCGGCGGATCAGCGCCCGCGCGTCGGCGGGTGGTTCCCGCTCGATCCGGCGATAGTCGCGGCCGTCGGCCGTCCGGGTGAGCAAGCCCATGTCCACCAGTTCCCGCCGGAGGAGGGCGTGATCCGCGAAGCCGTGACGCTTGGCGAGGAGGGCCTTGACGCCGCTGTCGTCGAGGCTTTCGCGCGCCGGGAAGGCGGCCCAGAGCGCCCAGAGGCAGAGCAGCTGCTGGCTGCGCCGTGCCGGCCAGCGGATGAGGCGGCCGCCCTCGTCGAAGTGGCGCAGCACGCGCTCGACGAGCGCGAGATCGGGGCCGATCGGGACCGGGCGCGCCATGTCCGCCGCGGCCGGCCGAGGCGACGCGGCGAGGCTGCGGAACTGCTGGAAGTTCTGGTGGCCGGCCGAGCGTGCCAGCATGTTGAGCAGTTCGACATGGCCGGGGAGGGCGTTGCGCCCCTCGCACTGCTTGCGGAGCGATTTCGCCAGCGCGGAGATGTCGTCGACGGAAAAGGCGAGTGGGGTTCGGGTCATGACCAATCCTCGATGTGCCGATCCATCGGATTGTCGCGGTCACCGGCTTGCGACACGGCACGAGGGCTGGTGTCGGTTGAGGCAAGAGGCAGGTTTAGCTTCCCTCGCGGGACGGTGACGCCTGGGTGAACTGCAGACCCACCGCCGATATACTGCGCCTCCTCCCGATCCGCAATCTCAGACGATGTTCTTCTCGACGAGCGGCCGGCCTTCGAGGATGCGCTCATAGCCGAGCGGGGAGAGGTCGAGGCTCGTATAGCGGCCGTGGGTGACGAGTTCGGCGAGGCCGCGCCCGACCCCCGGCGCCTGTTGCAGGCCGTGGCCGGAGAAGCCGTTGGCGATCAGGAGATTGTCATAGGGCGGCACGCGGCCGACGATGGCGTTGTGGTCGAAGAGGTTCATGTCGTAATGGCCGGCCCAGGACCGCGCCGGCCGGATCGCCTCGAAGGCGGGGACGCGGGTCGCGAGGATTGGCCAGATCAGATCCTCGAACAGCGCGTGGTCGACCTCGAAATCGGTGGCGAGCGGGTCGTTGTCAGCCGTCGGCGCCGAGCCGCAGAGGAAGAGCTCGCCCTCCGGCCGGCAATAGACGCCGGACGGGTCGATCAGCATCGGGAAGCCGGGCAGGCGGTCGCGACAGGCGAAGGTGAAGATGCAGCGCTTCCGCGCCTCGACCGGCAGCGGCACGCCGAGCGGCTCCAGCAAGGCGCGCGCGCCGGTGCCGGCGGCGATGATGATCGCGCCGGCCTCATGGAGGCTGCCATCGGCGAGGCGGACGGCGGTTGCGCGGCCGCCACTCGTCAGGATCTCCGTCACCGTGCCGGTGGCCGTCTCGACGCCGAGCGAACGCGCCTTGCGGCGGAAGGCCTGCATCAGGCCATAGCCGTCGAACCAGCCCTCGCCGACGGCGCCGAAGGCACCGGCGGCGATGTCGTCGAGGGCGAGCCAGGGAAAGCGCTCGGCGAGTTCGTCCGGCTCGAAATAGACGATGTCGGCGCCGCGTCCGGCCTGCACGACATGGTTCTCGGCGAGGATCGAACGGCCCGCTTCCGTTGCGAGGAAGAGATAGCCGCCCTCGTTGAGGCTGATGAAGGGACGGTCGCCGTCGACCTCGAGCGTCTCGCCGATCGCGCGCAGGAATTCGATCCCGAACAGCGACAGGTCGATATTCACCGGCGAAGAGAATTGCTGGCGGATCGAGGCGGCGGAAAGCGCGCTCGCCGCGGTCTGGAAGGAGGGGTCCTTCTCGAGGAGAAGAACGCTTCCCGAAAAGCCGGCATGCGCGGCGAGATGATAGGCGGCGGAGGCACCATGCACGGCGCCGCCGACGATGATGACGTCATGCCGGCGCGACACGGGTCTTCTCCTTCGGGAACGGATGCCGCGACCATGCCATGCGGCCTTGCCTTCGTCGATGCGGCGTTCAGCCGGCGCAGTCCCTGAGCGAGGGCGGCAGCAAGGCCCGGTCGCGCGTCGCTGCGAAGATGGTCACATAGTCGAATTGCCAGCGGCAAACGACGCGCCCCTCGGCGACCTCCGGCGGCAGCGCGTTGGTGTAGAACATCACCAGCCAGGCGAGATCGCGCGACCGCGCGGCCTGCCAGATTTCGTCGAACCCGCCGAATGGCGGGTTGGCGAAGCGGTAGGTGAAGGCGCTCGACTTCGGCAGATAGTATTGCAGGAGGGTGGGGATCTGATCGCTGTTGGAGAGCAGCTCCGTCCTGCCGAGACCGCTGCTGTCGAGGAACGACGCCACCTTGCGCCAGTCGAGCTTGCGGTACGACGTGACGGTGTCGAATGCCTGCAAGGAGAGCGCGACCGCCGCGGCGGCGATGACGGTTGCCGCCGGCAGGCGCCACGGCGACCGCGAAAGCGCGAACGCCGTTCCCGTGCCGGCGATGAGGATCGTCGCCGGCATCATGCTGATCAGATAGCGCGGCACCAGAGCGGAGACGCTGCCGATCAGGACGAAGGCGAGCGGCGTGCCGAGCGCGATCACGATGAGATAGCGCTGGATCCGCCGCCGATAGCCAATGGCGACGCCAAGCGCGAGCAGCGCGAGCAGCGCGACCATGAGCCCGATCTCATAGCCGGCCGGCAGGAGGCGATTGTTGTCGGCGTCGAAATGAAAGCCGTAGAGGGCTTGGAAAGTCTCGCTGAAACGCTGCCTGGCCGGAACCAGCGCCTGCCATTTCATGAGGCCCTGTTCGCTGCGCAGCTGCTGTACGACATTCGGCACCAGGCCAAGCGCGGCGATGGCGACGACGATCCAAGTTATCGTCAGATGCCGGCGCCAGACCGTCCGCTCCCTCGCCGGCGCCTTGCCGATCCCGCAGGCGAACAGCGCGGCATGCTGCAGCGCGACGGCGGCGATCCCGGCGGGGATGGTCAGCGCGGCACCGATCGTTCCGATCGTGGCCAGCGTGCCATAGCGGGCAAAGCCAGGCCGTCCCGCCAGCATCGACAGATGGGCCAGGACCGCCAGCGACAGGAAGAACAGCATGGCGGCATAAGGCCGTGCCTCCTGGCCGTAGTCGATCATGATCGGCAGCGTCGCATAGAGGATCACGGTCGCCGCCGCGGCGATCGATCCGAGGAAGCGGCAGGCGACAAGCGCGAGCACGCTCGCCGCGGCGGCGCTGAACAGCGCCGAAGGCAGGCGGATCCAGAATTCCGAGGCTTCGCCGAGGCCGAGCAGCTTGATCAGCAAGAAATAGGTCGGGAAATGCCCGAGCAGATAGCGGTTGGCGACCAGGCCGGGCAGCGAGCGCTGCGCGCTCAGGGCCGTGATGATCTCATCGAACCAGAGCGCGAGAGAGCCGAGCGTCGGCAGCAGCACGGCGAGCACGACCGCCGCCGCGGCGAGCATGATCAGCGTCTCCCTGCCATCCGGCAGGATGTCGCCCTGACGGGCGGGCTCGGGTGCGGCGTCAGGGACAATCGTCAATGAAGTAGCTCTCGCTTCTGTCGGTCGGTTCACTCTCGCTATCGCGGCTGCGATCCCTCGTCGGGGAGCGACCGACCCTCGTCGCTGGCGCATGGGAGAATATCGCAACGCGGCGGCTCGCCGCGCAAGCCGGCCTTGCGCGGTGCTTGTCGATTGCTACTTGTCCAGCGGTCGCAGCCGGGTTTACTGAGGCTCGATTCCGGCGGCGGCGACGATGGTGAGCTCACCCGATCCGCGGCGCTATGCCGCCGCGAGACTGCCCCCTGGTACCGAGGCCCGATGTCCAGTTCCGATTCGACGACCAAGGATGCGGCGCTTGCCGAGGCGCTTGTCGCGACCGTGATCACCGCGGGCGCGGCGGTGATGGAGGTCTATGCGAAGGATTTCGCGGTCGAGACCAAGGGCGATGCCTCGCCGGTGACGGAGGCCGACCAACTGGCCGAGGCGATCATCCTCGCCGATCTCGCACGTCTTGCGCCCGATATTCCCGTCATCGCCGAGGAAGCCTGTTCGGCAGGGATCGTTCCCGGCGTCGATCAGGCCTTCTTCCTGGTCGATCCCGTCGACGGCACGCGCGAATTCGTCAGCCGCAACGGCGACTTCACCGTCAATGTCGCGCTGATCCGCGCGGGGCGCCCGGTGTTCGGCCTCGTCTATGCGCCCGTGCACGGCATGCTCTATCTCGGCAGGCCTGAGGGCGCCGAGGCCTTGCGGATCGCGGACGGCGCCGTGGTCGCGCGTTCGCCGATTGCGGCCGTGGCCAGGCCCGAGGCGGCGCCGCGCATCATCGCCAGCCGCTCGCATCGCACGGCCGAGACCGATGCCTTCATCGCCCGACATCCCGGCGCCTCCATCGTCTCGGCGGGGTCGTCGCTGAAATTCTGCCTGATGGCCTCCGGTGAAGCCGATCTCTATCCGCGCATGGGTCCGACGATGCAGTGGGATACGGCGGCGGGCGATGCCGTGCTCCGCGCCGCCGGCGGCAGCGTCACCGACACCGACGGCGTCCCGCTGACCTATGGACCGAACGGCCGCGCCGGCGCGATGGGCTTCGCCAATCCCTGGTTCGTGGCGCATGGCGCAAGGCGTGATGATCGCGACGCGTGAGCGACAATCACGACTAAGCAGATCGACTCAGCGGAAATGTCATTCCGCCTTTTGCCGGCGCAGCGCGAAGTGGCGCGGCATCCGCGCCGATAAACGCGACGCCCGTGCTTGAGACCAAGGGGCGGCGAAGCCTAGGTTCCAAGGGATTTTGGAGCCTTGTGAATGACCGCCGACCTCAAGCCGCATCTGCGCCGCCTCGAAGCCGAGGCCATCTTCATCATGCGCGAGGTGGTGGCCAATTTCGCCAATCCGGTGATGCTCTATTCGATCGGCAAGGATTCGTCGGTCATGCTGCATCTGGCGATGAAGGCGTTCCATCCGGCCCGCCCGCCCTTCTCGCTCCTGCATATCGACACGACCTGGAAGTTCCGCGAGATGATCGGCTTCCGCGATGCGACGGCGGCGCGGCTCGGGCTCGACCTCATCGTGCACACCAATGCCGACGGCAAGGCGGCCGGCATCAATCCGTTCGACCACGGCTCGTCCAACTATACCCAGGTGATGAAGACCGAGGCGCTGAAGCAGGCGCTCGATGCCGGCGGCTATGACGCGGCCTTCGGCGGCGCCCGGCGCGACGAGGAGAAGAGCCGCGCCAAGGAGCGCGTGTTCTCCTTCCGCACCGCCAATCACAGCTGGGATCCGAAGAACCAGCGGCCCGAGCTCTGGTCGCTCTACAACACCCGCATCGGCGCCGGCGAGACCATCCGCGTCTTCCCGCTCTCGAACTGGACCGAGCTCGACATCTGGGAATACATCCTCGCCGAGGACATCCCGATCGTGCCGCTCTATCTCTCGGCCGAGCGGCCGGTGGTCGAGCGGAACGGCCAGCTGATCATGGCCGACGACGCGCGCATGCGCCTCCTGCCCGGCGAGCGGCCGCGTCTGCGGCGGGTCCGCTTCCGCACGCTCGGCTGCTATCCGCTGACCGCGGCAGTCGAGTCCGATGCGACGAGCATCGAGGACATCGTCGGCGAGATGCTGCTCGCCACCACCTCCGAGCGGCAGGGCCGGCTGATCGACCACGACGAATCTGGCTCGATGGAAAAGAAGAAGCGCGAGGGATATTTCTGATGGCCGAAACGCTGACCATCGAGACGGCTGACGCGGCCGCCTCCCGCAGCCTCGCGCTCGGCGATGCCGACAAGAGCCTCCTGCGCTTCCTGACCTGCGGCAGCGTCGACGACGGCAAGTCGACGCTGATCGGCCGCCTGCTGCTCGATTCCAAGCGGCTGTTCGAGGACCAGATCGCGACGCTCGCCAAGGATTCGAAGAAGTTCGGCACCGTCGGCGACGACATGGACCTCGCCCTCCTCGTCGACGGGCTCGAGGCCGAGCGCGAGCAGGGCATCACCATCGACGTCGCCTACCGCTTCTTCGCCACCGAAAAGCGGAAGTTCATCGTCGCCGATACACCCGGCCACGAGCAATATACCCGCAACATGGCGACGGGCGCCTCGACGGCCGATCTCGCGGTGCTGCTGATCGATGCGCGCAAGGGCATCCTGAGCCAGACCCGCCGCCACGCCACCATCGCCGCGCTGCTCGGCATCCGCCATGTCGTGCTGGCGATCAACAAGATCGACCTCGTCGGCTATGACGCCGGCGTCTTCGACGCGATCGTCGCCGCCTTCGACGCCGATGCCGGCCATTACGGCTTCGCCAGCCGCGTGGCGATCCCGATGTCGGCCCGCTATGGCGACAATGTCGGGGCCCTGAGCCCGCATATGCCCTGGTATCGCGGCCCGACGCTGATCGAGCATCTCGAAACCGTCGAGCCGTCGTCCGGCACGGCGGCGTCGAAGCCGCTGCGCTTTCCCGTGCAATGGGTCAACCGGCCGGATCTGACCTTTCGCGGCTATGCCGGGACGCTCGCCAGCGGCCGGGTCCGGCCGGGCGACGAGGTCGTCGTGGCGCGCTCCGGCCAGGCGGCCCGCATCGAGCGCATCGTCACCGGCGACGGCGACCTTGCCGAGGCGCTGGCCGAGGACGCGGTGACGCTGACGCTCGACCGCGAGATCGACGTCTCGCGCGGCGACATCCTGGTGGCGGGCGATGCGCGTCCCGAAGTCTCGGACCAGGTCGCGGCGCATCTCATCTGGATGGCCGAGGCACCGATGCTCCCGGGCCGCCCATACTTGATGAAGATCGGCACGCGCACGATCGGCGCGGCCGTGACCGAGCTCAAGCACCGCGTCGAGATGGACACGCTGAAGCCGCTCGCCGCCAAGACGCTGGCGCTCAACGATATCGGCTTCGCCAATCTCTCGCTCGCCGAGCCGATCGCCTTCGATCCCTATGACGAGGTGCGCACCACCGGCGCCTTCATCCTGATCGATCGCTTCACCAACCAGACGGTCGCGGCCGGCATGATCCGCTTCGGCCTCCGCCGCGCGACCAACATCCATCGCCAGGCGCTGACCATCGACAAGGCGGCGCGCTCGGGCGCCAAGCAGCAGAAGCCGGCGATCCTCTGGTTCACCGGCCTTTCGGGCGCCGGCAAGTCGACCATCGCCAATCTGGTCGAGCAGCGCCTGCATCTCGCCGGCCGCCACACCTATCTCCTCGACGGCGACAATGTCCGCCACGGGCTCAACCGCGACCTCGGCTTCACCGATGTCGACCGCGTCGAGAACATCCGCCGCGTCGCCGAGACGGCGAAGCTCTTCGTCGATGCGGGCCTCATCGTGCTGGCCTCGTTCATCTCGCCGTTCCGCTCGGAGCGGCAGCTGGCGCGGGACCTGGTCGAGGTAGGCGAGTTCGTCGAGATCTTCGTGGACACGCCGCTCGCCGTTGCCGAGGAGCGCGATCCAAAAGGGCTCTACCGCAAGGCGCGCGAGGGCAAAATCAAGAACTTCACCGGTATCGACAGCCCTTACGAGGCGCCGCTCGAGCCGGAACTTCGTCTCGATGCCTCGAGCGCCGATGCCGATATGCTCGCCGGACGCGTGATCGACTATCTCGTTGCGAACGGGTTCATCCCGCGCTGAGCGGCTCGTCATCGGCGCGCTCAAAATTGCGGCTCCCCCCGGCCTTCATCCGGGGTCGGGCGCATGCTAAGCAGCCCCCACGTCCGAGCGCCGCCGGGAGTTTCGCGATGGCATTCGGACGCTTGGCTGGGGGAGCCGGGAATGCATGGTGTCGTCGCGGGGGCAATGGACGAGGCGCTGCTCGACCAGCTGCTGCGCGGCCTGTTCGATTTCAGCCCGGTGCCCATCTGCATCACCTCCATCGGCGAGGACACCTCGACCTATCTCAAGGTCAACGACGCCTTCCTGAAGCTGGTCGGGCGGTCCTGGCCGGAGCTCCGCGATGCCCGCCTGACCACGGCCGGGGTCGCGATCGCCGACGAGCGCCGACGACGACGGCAGGAGAGGCTGGCCACCATCGGTCACTACGAGCTCGAGGAGGTCGAAATCCAGCATGCCGGCGGCGCGCTGCTCTCGACCCTCATCTCGGCCCAGCGCTACGTCGCCGATGGCCGCGCCTATGACATCGAAGTCATCATCGACGTCACCGCGCGCAAGGCGGCGGAGACGGCACTGTGGCGCGTGGCACATTTCGACGGGCTGACCGGTGTTGCCAATCGCAGCTACTTCATCGACTGCCTCGAGGCCGCGACTGCGTCCCGGGCCGATGACGCAGCGATCGCGCTCGCCCTCATCGATCTCGACTTCTTCAAGCTGGTCAACGACCGTCACGGCCACATGGCCGGCGACCGGGCGCTTGCCGACGCCGCGCGGCGCATCGGCGATGCGATCGGTGAGGCCGGGCTGGTCGGCCGGCTCGGCGGCGACGAGTTCGCGGTGCTGATCTTCAATGCCGGCGATCGCGAGGCCGCGCACGCCTCGATCGAGGCGATCGGCGCGGCGCTGAACGTTGGCGCGCAGCCGCTGCTGCATCCCGAGGCGCGGCCGACCGTCACCATCGGCTACGCCTTCCTGCCGGATCATGCGGCAGACGCCGACGCGCTGATGCGGGTGGCCGACATCGCGCTCTATCGCGGCAAGGGTCGCGGTCGCGCGGTCGCCGTGGCGTTCGAGCCGGAGCGCTCCGAGCCGCCCGGCGCGTCCTGACCAGGCCGCCGCGGCCAGGGCTCTAAGGCAGCACGTCGATCGAGACGGAGCGGATATCGGCGGCGGTCTGGTCGCCTGGAATGCCCGGCTCGATCAGCACGGCATCGCCCTCAGCGCCCTGGCGCTTCTTCGGCATGGTCCAGGTCATCGCCAGCGACTGATAGGTGTCGCCGAGCTTCAGATCGGACCAGCCGCTGAGCTGGCGGCCGTTCTGATAGGCGAGGCGCAGCGAGGAGGCGGGGCTTCCGGCGGCGCCGCGCGCCACCACGACGACGCGGATCTGGCGGCCGGCGATCTGCTGGTAGACGCCGGGACCGACGATGAGCCGGGCGCCGTTCGACCCCGCCGATGACGAGATCCGCACCGAGCCGCCATCCGTTCCGCCCTCGAAGCGCACGGGATTGTCGGGCGCCGACTTGAAGGCGGCGGGGTCGTGGCCGTCGAAGAGCACCAGCGTCTCGGCGGCTGCCGGGCCGGGCGGCGGCGTGATGGCGGGCGTGGCTGAAGGCGTGGCGGCAGGCGCCGACGCCGGGGCCGCGGGGGTTGTCGGCGCTGCCGCCGTCGGAGCGGTGTCCGGTTCGGCGGCGGGGAGCGGGTCGGCCGTGGCAGAGGTGTCAGGCGCCGGGGTCGCGGGCTCGGGGGCCGGATCGGGCGCGACATCGGTCGCCTCGAGCGCATCCGTTCCGGCGGCAGCGGCCGGCGCGGACGGGTCGGGCACCGCCGGCGTTCCGGCATCGGCCACCGCCTGCGACGCGGTGGAGCCGAAGCGCGGTCCCGTCACATAGAGGGCGCCGAGCAGCACCGCGAGCAGGAGCACGAGCGCGCCGCCAAGGAGCGCCAGCGGCTTGGCCGAACTCGTCCTCGGTCGCTCGCCCGGATCGTCGGCCTCGTCGAGGACGTCGTCCTCGGCCGGATCCTCATAGGGCTCGGCGTCGTAGTGCCCCTCGTCATAGGCCTCCTCGGCCTCGTCGGCCATGTCCTCGTCGCCGGCCTCGTATTCCTCCTCGAAATCGGACTCGGCGAGGTCGGGCTCGGCGAGCGGCTCCGGCGGCGCCACGTCCTGCGGCAGGGCGGCCGGCGCGGCGGCGCGGCGGGGTGCGGCGAATTCGGATTCGATGGCGCGGATGAGCCCGTCGACCTCGTCGATCTTCGCCTCGATCGCATCGGCCGAGAGCGGCGGATCGTAGACGGCCAAGAGCCGCACCATGGCGGCGCGCACATTGCCGAGCGCAATCCTCCGGCCGTCCCGATCGGCGGGATCGAGGTCAGCGATGGCACGCCGCAAGGTTGTGTCGAGATGGCTCATGATTCGTCGCGTCGAAGCATTAGGCGAAGTTCGCGGCGATGGCGAGCCGTCGCCGCGCGATGCACGGGCCGGCCCTGCGGCCGCCGCTCATTCGGCCGTCAGCGCTTCCGTGACAGGAATTTCGGGCCGCTGCCGACGATGCGCGGATCCTCCTCGCCGATGATCGAAAGGTCGCGGCCGGCATAGTCGATGCTCGTGAGGACCTTGCGGATGACGGCGAGGCGGGCGCGGCGTTTGTCATTGGCGAGCACGATCGTCCATGGCGCCCCTTCGGCGTGGCAGGCGGCGAGCATCTGGTCGCGCGCCCTGGTGTAGTCGTCCCATTTGTCGAGCGCGGCATAGTCGATCGACGACAGCTTCCAGATCTTGAGCGGGTTGTGGCGTCGCTCATGGAACCGCTTCATCTGCGTTTCCCGGCCGATATCGAGCCAGAACTTGAAGAGAATAAGGCCGGACTCGACGAGGAGCCCCTCGAAGCGGGGCACGTCGGCGAGGAAGGCGCGGTGCTGCTCCGCCGTGCAGAAGCCCATCACCGGCTCGACGCCGGCGCGGTTGTACCAGGAGCGGTCGAAGGTCACGATCTCGCCCGCCGTCGGCAGCTCCGCGACATAACGCTGGAAATACCACTGGCCGGCCTCGGTCTCGCTCGGCTTCGGCAGGGCGACGTCGCGGGCATGGCGCGGATTGAGATATTGGCGGAAGGCGAAGATCGCCCCGCCCTTGCCGGCGGCGTCGCGGCCCTCGAAGACGAGGGCGAGCTTGAGGCCCTTCGCCATGACATGCGCCTGCAGCTTCACCAGCTCGATCTGCAGGGCGGTGAGCTCGGTCTCGTAGACCTCGTTCTTCAGCGACTTGTCATAGGGATAGCCGCCCGACTTGAAGGCGGCCTTGTCGACCCAGTCCGGCAGGATGGGGTCGTCGATGTCGAAGCGGCCGTTCCTGGTCGCGACAGCGGGCGCATCGACCGTCGGCGCGAGCTCGGGCGGCAGCGTGTCCGACGCCGGGGAGGGGCCTGTCGCCTCTGTGCCGGAGACCTCGGCATCGGCGGCGAGCTTGGCGTCCTTCGCCTTTTCCTTGCGCTGTTTGCCGCTCTTGGCCATGCTGATCGTCTCCTCCGACTGTTCTATTGCGGCAGATTCTGTCACAGACGTCATCCGTTTGTCCCGCATGTCATGCGATCCTGTCGGTTCGGCATGATCGTGCCGCGTGCGGCGTATCTCTGAGGCGACGAAGGACATGGCAGCCGAGCCTCTCGATCGAGATCAAGGCGGCGGAGCGCCGGCGGGCGACGGCGGCGTCGTCGGGCGTCTCGGCGCCGCGCGCTATGTACTGCTCGGCTTTGTCGGGCTGCTCGCGCTCCTGGTCGCCTCGGGCGCGCTCGCCACCCATACCGCGGTGCTGCTGTTCGTCGCCGTCGCCCTGATGATGGCGGCGCTGCCGCGCGGCGAGCGCCTTGCGCCCAACCGGCTGGCGCTGCGGGCGCCGCCCTCGGTCTGGCCCGACACCGGGCTGAAGCAGATGGCCGACGCGCTGCCGGATCCCTGCATCATTCTCGACCGGCGCGGCTTCGTGCGCTACCAGAACCGCCTCGCCGAGGCGGCCTTCCCGATCCGGCCCGGCGATCCGCTCACCTTCCGCCTGCGCGCGCCCGATCTCCTGCGCGCCTATGAACGGGTCGCGGCCGGCGGCCCGGCCGAGCGGCTCGAATTCACCGAGCGGGTGCCGACCGAGCGCTGGTACGACGCCTATTTCGCGCCGATCGAAGGCCGCGACGAGCCGGGACGGCCGGGCTTCGTGGCGCTCCTCTTCGCCGACAAGACCGAGCAGCGCCGCAGCGAGCGCATCCGCGTCGATTTCGTCGCCAATGCGAGCCACGAACTGCGCACGCCGCTGGCCTCGCTGTCGGGCTTCATCGAGACGCTGCAGGGGCCGGCGCGCGAGGATCCCGTCGCCCGCGAGCGCTTCCTCGCCATCATGCACGAGCAGGCGACGCGGATGAGCCGGCTCATCGACGACCTCCTGTCGCTGTCGCGGATCGAGATGAAGGCGCATATGCGCCCCGACGCGCCTGTTGACCTCGTGCCGCTGCTCCGCGGCGTCGTCGACGCGATGGAGCCGCTCGCCCGCGAGCAGCAGGTTGTGATCGAGGGCGACCTGCCGGACGAGCCCGTCGTCATCGCCGGCGACCGCGACGAACTCGTGCAGGTGTTCCAGAATCTCGTCGAGAACGCCTGCAAATATGGCCGTACCGGGGGGCGGGTCGTGGTCGGCCTCGCACCCGCCCATGGTACGGACGGCGCGCGCGCGACCGTCCGCGATTTCGGTCCCGGCATCGCCGCCGAGCATCTGCCGCGGCTCACCGAGCGCTTCTACCGGGCCGAGGAAACCGGCGCCGGTGCGCGCGGCACGGGTCTTGGGCTGGCGATCGTCAAGCACATCCTGAACCGTCACAGGGCCCGCCTCAGCATCGAGAGCAAGCCCGGGGCAGGGGCGGCGTTCAGTGTCGAATTCGCAGCCGCCTCAGCACCTCCGAAAGCCGCCTGATCAAAAAAGTCTCAGGATCGGCAATGACTTCGGCTGTCATAAAACCGTGTTGGGTTCGTCATAGAACCATTACCTGCGGTCACTAGGGTCCGACACGTCCTGGTTCGTTGCTGCACTGCGGCAATGGCTGGACCGACAAAATTTGACTCCATCAGGGAGATGGTCCGTGAAACTCACGAACATCGTATTTGCGGCCGGCATCGCCGTCGCTGCCATCGGTTTCGGTTCCGCCCAAGCCGTCGATATCTCGGGGGCTGGCGCGACCTTCCCCTATCCGATCTACGCGAAGTGGGCCGATTCCTATAAGAAGGAAACCGGCGACAACCTCAATTACCAGTCGATCGGCTCGGGCGGCGGCATCAAGCAGATCAAGGCCAAGACGGTCACCTTCGGCGCCACCGACGCGCCGCTGAAGCCGGAAGAGCTCGAGAAGGAAGGGCTCGTCCAGTTCCCGACCGTCATCGGCGGCGTGGTTCCGATCATCAACGTTCCGGGCATCAAGCCGGGCGACGTCACGCTCTCGGGTCAGGTCCTGGCCGACATCTTCCAGGGCAAGATCACCAAGTGGGACGACGAGGCCATCAAGGCGCTGAACACCGGCGTCACCCTGCCCTCGACCGCGATCGCCGTCGTGCATCGTTCGGACGGCTCGGGCACCAGCTTCGTGTTCACCACCTATCTGTCGCAGGTCTCGAAGACCTGGGCGGATGACGTCGGTGCCGCCTCGGCCGTCGAATGGCCGGTCGGCCTCGGCGCCAAGGGCAATGAAGGCGTCGCCGCCGGCGTGTCGCAGACGGTCGGCTCGATCGGCTATGTCGAGTATGCCTTCGCCGCGCAGAACAACATGACCTACACGAAGCTCGTCAACAAGGACGGCCAGACGGTCGCTCCGGAAGTGCCGAACTTCGCCGCCGCCGCCGAAGGCGTCGATTGGTCCCAGCTGCCGGGCTACTACGTCATCCTCACCAACGAGCCCGGCGCCAAGGCTTGGCCGATCACCGCCGCCACCTTCATCCTGATGCACAAGAAGCCGAAGGATGACGCCGCTTCCGCCGCTGCCCTGAAGTTCTTCAACTGGGCCTACGCGAATGGCGACCAGGCGGCTGCCGACCTGCACTACATCCCGATGCCCGACTCGGTCGTCGCCAACATCAAGGCGACCTGGGCCAAGGACATCGTCGGCGCGGACGGCAAGCCGCTCTTCGTCGAGATGGCCAAGTAAGTTCGGCCGTTGATCCTGGGAGAGGGCGCTTCGGCACCCTCTCCTGATCGCTTCAGTCAGAGGCTCCGTTAAGGGCCGGGGGAACGACATGGCGGATGCTGTTATGACCGGTTTGCAGAGCACAGGCGTCACCAGCTCGAAGCTCAAGCGCATGAGCCGGCTGCGCTCCGGCGACCTTCTGTTCAACTGGATCACGTTTGCTGCCGCGCTGATGGTGCTCGTGCTGCTCGGCGGCGTCATCATCTCGCTGGTCTACGGGTCGATCCCGGCCTTCCAGACCTTCGGCTTCGGCTTCCTGACGACCCAGAGCTGGAACCCGGTGACCGAGAAGTTCGGCGCGCTGGCCCCGATCTACGGCACGGTCGTCACCTCGATCATCGCCCTCATCATCGCCGTGCCGGTCGGCATCGGCATCGCGATCTTCCTCACCGAACTGTGCCCGCCCTGGCTGAAGCGTCCGATCGGCGTCGCCATCGAGCTGCTCGCCGGCATTCCCTCGATCATCTACGGCATCTGGGGCCTGTTCGTCTTCGCACCCTTCTTCCAGACCACGGTGCAGCCCTTCCTGATCGGCCTGTTCGGCAATGTGCCCGGCCTCTCCAGCGTCTTCGCCGGCCCGCCCTACGGCATCGGCGTCATGACCGCCGGCATCATCCTCGCGATCATGGTGCTGCCCTTCATCACCTCGATCACCCGCGACGTGTTCGACACGGTTCCCCCCGTGCTGAAGGAGGCGACCTACGGCCTCGGCTGCACGACGGCGGAAGTGGTCACCAAGGTGGTGCTGCCCTATTCCCGCGTCGGCGTCATCGGCGGCATCATGCTCGGCCTCGGCCGCGCCCTCGGCGAGACCATGGCGGTGACCTTCGTCATCGGCAACGCGCACAAGATCTCGGCCTCGATCCTCTCTCCGGGCACGACGATCTCGGCCTCGATCGCCAACGAGTTCACCGAAGCCGTCGGCGATCTCTACACCTCCTCGCTGATCGCCCTCGGCCTGATCCTGTTCATCATCACCTTCATCGTTCTGGCGGCCGCCCGCATCATGCTGGCCCGCATGAACACCAAAGCCGGCAACTGAGGCGAACACCATGGCATCCTTGGGAAATTCCGCCGTCTCCTCGCCGACTGCCCAGGCGCTCTACAAGAAGCGCCGCCGCGGCAACGGGGTCCTCTTGTCGCTCTCCTTCGCGGCGACGATCTTCGGCCTCGCCTGGCTGTTCCTGATCCTCGCGGCGCTGGTCTGGCAGGGCTTCTCCGGCCTGTCGCTCTCGGTCTTCACCGAGATGACGCCGCCGCCGGGCGATGCCGGCGGCCTGCTCAACGCCATCGTCGGCAGCCTGATCATGACCATCGCCGGCGTCGTGATCGGCACGCCGATCGGCATCCTCGCCGGCACCTACATGGCCGAGTATGGCCGCCACAACCAGCTGACCAATGTCGTGCGCTTCATCAACGACATCCTGCTGGCGGCGCCGTCGATCGTCATCGGCCTCTTCGTCTATGAGGTCGTCGTCGCCCCGATGGGTCACTTCTCGGCCTTTGCCGGTGCCATCGCGCTCGCCATCCTGGTGATCCCCGTCGTCGTCCGCACGACCGAGGACATGCTGAACCTCGTGCCGAACACGCTGCGCGAGGCCTCCGCCGCGCTCGGCCTGCCGCGCGCCGTCATGATCCGCCAGGTCGCCTATCGCGCGGCGATGTCGGGCATCGTCACCGGCGTGCTGCTCGCCATCGCCCGTGTCTCCGGCGAGACGGCTCCGCTCCTCTTCACGGCGCTCAACAACCAGTTCTGGAGCACCGATCCGAACGCGCCGATGTCGAGCCTGCCCGTCACGATCTTCCAGTTCGCCCTCAGCCCCTATCCGGAATGGCAGAAGCTTGCCTGGACCGGCGCTCTGCTCATCACAATCGCGGTGCTCGCGCTCAACATCGTCGCCCGCACCTTCCTTAGCCCGAGGACTTCGAAATGACTGTGTCCACGCTGCAGAACACGCTCCCCGAGAAGATCTCGATCAAGAACCTCAAGTTCTTCTACGGCGACAATCTCGCGCTGAAGTCGATCAACCTGCCGCTCTACGAGAAGAAGGTCACCGCCTTCATCGGTCCGTCGGGCTGCGGCAAGTCCACGCTGCTGCGCGTGCTCAACCGGATGTACGACCTCTATCCGAAGCAGCATGCCGAGGGTGAGGTTCTCTTCGACGGCGGCAACATCCTGGCGCCGGGGCAGGACCTCAACCTGCTGCGCGCCCGGGTCGGCATGGTGTTCCAGAAGCCGACGCCGTTCCCGATGTCGATCTACGACAACATCGCCTTCGGCATCCGCCTCTACGAGAACATCTCGCGCTCCGAGATGGACGAGCGGGTCGAGGCGGCGCTGACCCGCGGCGCCCTCTGGAACGAAGTCAAGGACAAGCTGAGCTCGAGCGGCCTCAGCCTCTCGGGCGGCCAGCAGCAGCGCCTCTGTATCGCCCGCTCGATCGCGGTGCGGCCCGAGGTGGTGCTGTTCGACGAGCCCTGCTCGGCGCTCGACCCGATCTCGACCTCGAAGATCGAGGAACTGATCGACGAGCTGACCGCCGACTACACGATCGCCATCGTGACGCACAACATGCAGCAGGCGGCGCGCGTCTCCGACTACACCGCGTTCATGTATCTCGGCGAGCTGATCGAATTCGACGAAACGTCGAAGATCTTCACCGCCCCGAGCGACAAGCGCACCCAGGACTACATCACCGGACGCTTCGGCTGAGGCCGGACCGCGCCAGGAGGACGACATGTCGGAACATATCGTTACCCGCTACGACGACGAACTGAAGGACGTGCAGCGCCGGATCGCCGAGATGGGCGGCATGGCCGAGCGCCTTGTCGACATGTCGGTCCGTGCGCTGACCCGCCTCGACACGACGATGGCCAACTCGGTCATCGCCGATGACCGCCGCCTCGACGAGGTGCAGCGCGAATGCGAAGAGCTGGCGATCATGATCATCGCCCGCCGCCAGCCGATGGCGCTGGACCTGCGCGAGATCATCGGCTCGATGCGCATCTCCAACGATCTCGAGCGCATCGGCGACCTCGCCAAGAACATCGCCAAGCGCGTTCTCGCCCTCGAGGGCCAGTTCCAGTCGAAGCGCTTCATGACCGGTGTCGAGCACATGGCCGAGCTCTCGCTCGCCCAGCTCAAGGACGTCCTCGACGCCTATGCGGCGCGCGACGTCAACCAGGCCTTCGAGGTCTGGCGCCGCGATGCGGACATCGATTCGATGTACACCTCGCTGTTCCGCGAACTCCTGACCTACATGATGGAAGATCCGCGCAACATCTCGCTCTGCACGCATCTCCTGTTCTGCGCCAAGAACATCGAGCGCATCGGCGACCACACCACCAACATCGCCGAGACCGTCCACTATGTGGTGACCGGCGAGTCCCTGACCCAGGATCGTCCGAAGCAGGACGACTCGAGCGTGACCTCGGTTTCCTACGAGAGCCTCTGAGCGCCGCGCGTCGACGAAGGAAACAAGAACCGAGATGACGCCCCGCGTGATGATCGTCGAGGATGAGGAGGCCTTGGGTCTCCTCCTCCGCTACAACCTCGAGGCCGAGGGGTATCAGGTCGAGGTGGTGCCGCGCGGCGACGACGCCGAGACGCGGCTGAAGGAGACGACGCCCGATCTTCTCCTGCTCGACTGGATGCTGCCCGGGATTTCCGGCATCGAGCTGTGCCGGCGGCTTCGGGCCCGCGACACGACGCGGACCCTACCGATCATCATGCTGACGGCGCGCGGCGAGGAGCAGGAGCGTATCCGGGGCCTCGCCACCGGCGCCGACGACTATGTCGTCAAGCCGTTCTCGGTGCCGGAGCTGATGGCGCGCGTGCGTGCCATCCTGCGCCGCTCGCGGCCGGAGGTGATCGCCTCGCTCCTCCGCGCGGGGGATATCGAGCTCGATCGCGAGACGCACCGCGTCCGCCGGTCGGGCCGCGAGCTCCGGCTCGGGCCAACCGAGTTCCGCCTGCTCGAATTCCTGATGAAGAGCCCAGGCCGCGTGTTCTCGCGCGAGCAGCTGCTCGACGGCGTCTGGGGCCGCGACGTCTATGTCGACGAGCGGACGGTCGACGTCCATATCGGCCGCCTCCGGAAGGCCGTCAATCGCGGCCGCGTCAAGGATCCGATCCGCACCGTGCGCGGCTCCGGCTACGCCTTCGACGACCAGTTCGTCGGCGTCAACTAGCCGGCAAAGCGGGCAGGGTCTCCTGCCGAAATCATCCAGCCTGTTCATCATTCTTGCCGTCGGCGGCCAAGGCGCGCCGGCCGTTTCGGCCTGCGCGGGTGCCGCGATGCCTGATCCAGCGGTGCCGGCGGCTGCGAGCGGCGTTTACACTTCAGCAACCTCAACAATCGTGGTTAAGCGACGTAGTTAATCTGTTCTTAAAGCTTCTCGCCCACTCTCGTCTCCGAAGCTTTGGTTCGATCGGGCGCCGTCTCGATCCAGACATGTCGGGGAGACTTCGATGCGCATTGTGAAGACAACCATGCTCGCCGCCATGCTGGGGGCCGGCATCGCCGCGTCGGGCGCCGCCTTCGCCGCGGACATGCCGGAGCCCTATATCGAGCCGATCCCGGTGATCGCCACCGGCGGCTGGTATCTGCGCGGCGACATCGGCTACAAGTGGTACAACAATCCGAGCATCAGCTTCGCCACCAACACCTATGTCGACGAGTGGAACAACAGCTCGCTCGACAGCACCGGCCTCATCGGCGCCGGCGCCGGCTATCGCTTCAACGACCACTTCCGCGTCGACGGCACAGTCGACTATGAATTCCAGGCCGGCGTCTATGGCGAGGGCTATTGCGGCGGCTGCGGCGCGAAATACGGCGTCGACCACACCACCGAGACGGCGGACATCGACGCCTGGACGTTCCTCGTCAACGGCTATGTCGATGTCGGGACCTGGTCGGGCTTCACGCCTTATCTCGGCGCCGGTATCGGTACGTCCTACCTGCAGACCTCGAATGTCGCCTTCGTCAATCCGGACGGCGTCAACGGGTCGTGGGAGAGCGGCAGCCAGTGGAACTTCGCCTGGGCCCTGATGGCCGGCGTGTCCTATGCCTTCTCGCCGAACATGGCCGTCGACCTCAACTATCGCTATCTCAATCTCGGCGATGCCGTCTCGGGCTATATCCCGGCCGGCGGCGGCGGCGTGATCAACTACGACAACATCTCGGCCAACGAGATTCGCCTCGGCCTGCGCTACAACTTCTACTGAGCGCTTCTTCGTCCATTCTTGAGGGGCGTGCCACCTGCGGGTGGCGCGCCCTTCGTCGTCTCCAGGTGCGGCAGAGGTGCGGCGCGGCCCGCGATTGACTTCCCTCAGGGCCGAGCGTAGACGCATCGGCGGGACACGCCTCCCCAACGAGGCGCTGCTATCTGTGAGGGTAGACTACATGGCAGATCTCGCGACGCCCGGCCAGAAGCCGGTCAATCCGAACTATTCTTCCGGCCCCTGTGCCAAGCGACCCGGCTGGTCGCTGGACGCGCTCAAGGATGCGGCGCTCGGGCGCTCGCACCGCGCCAAGATTGGCAAGGCCAAGCTCCAGAAATCCATCGACCTGACCCGCGAAGTCCTCGGCGTGCCGGCGGATTATCGCATCGGCATCGTGCCGGCCTCCGATACCGGCGCCGTCGAGATGGCGCTGTGGTCGCTGCTCGGCGCGCGCGGCGTCGACCTGCTCGCCTGGGAAAGCTTCGGCGAGGGCTGGGTCACCGACGTCGTCAAGCAGCTGAAGCTGCCGGACGTGCGCACCTTCACCGCCGACTACGGCACGCTGCCCGACCTCAACCAGGTCGATTTCGACCGTGACGTCGTCTTCACCTGGAACGGCACCACCTCCGGCGTCCGCGTGCCCGACGGCAACTGGATCGACGCGGATCGCGCCGGCCTCACCATCTGCGATGCGACCTCGGCCGCCTTCGCGCAGGATCTCGCCTGGGACAAGCTCGATGTCGTCACCTTCTCCTGGCAGAAGGTGCTCGGCGGCGAGGCGGCGCATGGCATGCTGATCCTCTCGCCACGCGCGGTCGAGCGGCTCGAGAGCTACAAGCCGTCATGGCCGCTGCCGAAGATCTTCCGCATGACCAAGGGCGGCAAGCTGATCGAGGGCATCTTCGTCGGCGAGACGATCAACACCCCGTCGATGCTGGCGGTCGAGGACTATCTCGATGCGCTGACCTGGGCGCAGTCGATCGGCGGCTTCAAGGGACTCGCCGCGCGCTGCGACGCCAATCTGAAAGTTCTCGCCGATTGGGTCGAGAAGAGCGACTGGGCCGATTTCCTCGCCGTCCAGCCGAAGACGCGGTCCAACACCTCGGTGTGCCTCGTCATCCGCGATCCGGCCGTCACCGCGCTCGATGCCGATGGCCAGGCGGCCTTCGCCAAGGGCATCGCCTCGGCGCTCGAGAAGGCCGGCGTCGCCTATGACATCGGCTCCTATCGCGATGCGCCGGCGGGCCTGCGGATCTGGGCCGGCTCGACGATCGAGGCCTCGGATCTCGCCATCCTCACGGAATGGCTCGACTGGGCGTTCGCCAATCAGAAGGCCGGCCTCAAGAAGGCCGCCTGAAACGCTGCCGGCCTTCGCCGGTCTTCGCATCTCATCGCCCATTCCCTGTCATTGCCGGGCCTGACCCGGCAATCCAGCCTTTCTCTCCGATAGGGCGAGAAAGCCTGGATCCCCGGGTCAAGCCCGGGGATGACAGGAAGGATGGCGTCACGACAGGCTCAGGGAACTCAGTCCATGGCACCGCGCGTTCTCATTTCCGACAAGCTTTCCAAGACCGCCGTCCAGATCTTTAGGGATCGCGGCGTCGAGGTCGACTATCAGCCGGACCTCGGCAAGGACAAGGAGAAGCTGCTCGAGATCATCGGCAATTATGATGGTCTCGCCATCCGCTCCAATACCAAGGTGACCGAGAAGGTCATCGCCGCGGCAGGCAATCTCCGCGTCATCGGCCGGGCCGGCATCGGCGTCGACAATGTCGATATCCCCGCCGCGACCGCCAAGGGCATCATCGTGATGAACACGCCCTTCGGCAATTCGATCACCACGGCCGAGCATGCGATCGCGATGATCTTCGCGCTCGCCCGCCAGCTGCCCGAGGCGAATGCCTCGACGCAGGCCGGCAAGTGGGAGAAGAACCGCTTCATGGGCGTCGAGGTGACCGGCAAGACGCTCGGCATCATCGGCTGCGGCAATATCGGCTCGATCGTCGCGGACCGCGCCGTCGGCCTCAAGATGCGCGTCATCGCCTTCGATCCGTTCCTCTCGGATGAGCGCGCCGTCGATCTCGGCGTCGAGAAGGTCGAGCTGGACGAGCTCTTCCGCCGCGCCGATTTCATCACGCTGCATACGCCGCTGATCGACAAGACGCGCGGCATCATCAATGCGGCGGCGATCGCGCAGATGAAGGACGGCGTGCGCATCATCAACTGCGCCCGCGGCGGCCTCGTCGTCGAGGCGGACCTCGCCGAGGCGCTGAAGTCCGGCAAGGTCGGCGGCGCCGGCTTCGACGTCTTCGTCGAGGAACCGGCGACGGAGAATGCGCTGTTCGGCCTGCCGAACTTCATCGCGACGCCGCATCTCGGCGCCTCCACCACCGAGGCGCAGGAGAACGTCGCGCTGCAGGTCGCCGAGCAGATGGCCGACTATCTGGTCAAGGGCGCGGTGTCCAACGCGCTCAACATGCCGTCGATCACGGCCGAGGAGGCGCCGCGCCTGACGCCCTTCGTCAAGCTCGCCGACCAGCTCGGTTCCTTCGCCGGCCAGCTCACCGAGACGGGCATCACCGCGATCAAGCTCGAATATGAGGGCGATGTCGCGGCGCTGAACGTCAAGGCGCTGACCAATGCGGCGCTCGCGGCCGTGCTCCGGCCGCAGCTGCAGACCGTCAACATGGTCTCGGCGCCGGCGATCGCGCGCGAGCGCGGCATCGCCGTCGAGGAGGTGCGCCGCGAGCAGCAGGGCGCCTATGAAAACTATATCCGGTTGACGGTCACGACCGAGAAGCAGGAACGCTCGGTCGCCGGCACGGTCTTCGCCGATACCAAGCCGCGCATCATCCAGATCAAGGGCATCAATATGGAGGCCGAGCTCGGCCGCCACATGCTCTATGTCACCAACCGCGACAAGCCGGGCTTCATCGGCCGCTTCGCCAGCCTGCTCGGCGCCGAGGGCATCAACATCGCCACCTTCAATCTCGGCCGCCAGGCCGCCGGCGAGGATGCCATCGCGCTGGTCGAGGTCGACGAGGCGATCTCGGATGACGTGATCGCCCGCGTCGGCGCCCTCGAAGGCGTCGTGCAGGCGAAGCGCCTGTCGTTCTGAGACCGAGGCGGGACCGCGGGCAGATGCCGACGGTCCTCTCTGATATGTCCGCCGGCCAGGGCCGGCGGACATTTGATTCGGCGGGGATGCATGGCGGTTCCACGCACCAAGGACGAACTGCTCGGCGCGATCGAGACGAGCTATCGGAAGCTGCGCGCCGAACTCGATTCCATCCCGGCGGAGAGGGTGCTCGAGCCCAGTCTCGATGGTCACGCCGCCGGGACGATGATCAGCGTGCATGATCTCGTCGCCTATCTGGTCGGCTGGAACGAGCTCGTGCTCAAATGGTGCGAGGGGCACGCGGCTGGCGTCGAGGTCGATTTCCCCGAGACGGGCTATGGCTGGAACGAGCTCGGCCGCCTCGCGCAGAAATTCTATGCCGACCATGCCGGCCTGCCGTTTCCGGAGCTGCTGGCGCGCCTCGACGCGGCCAAGTCGCGGATCGTCGCGGTCATCCTTGCCGAGGACGATGCATCGCTCTACCAGACGCCCTGGTATGGCAAATGGCCTTTGGGGCGGATGATCCAGTTCAATACGTCGTCGCCTTATGACAATGCCCGTCGTCGTCTGCGGGCCTTTCAGAGGGACGCCGCGACACGGGCGGCGGAATGACTGACGCAAGAGCGGTTTCGAGGGCTCGCGCCGCCGGAGCGGAATCGATATAACGTGCGCGCGCTTCGCACCGGCCGGTTGCCGGGGCGGGGCCTTTAGCTATCCCGAAGGGCGCCCTGCGTGGGCGGAGAGGGCGTTTCATGGGGAATGTGGTCGTCGTCGGCTCGCAATGGGGCGACGAAGGGAAGGGCAAGATCGTCGACTGGCTGTCGGAGCGGGCGGATGTCGTCGTGCGCTTCCAGGGCGGGCACAATGCCGGCCATACGCTGGTCATCGACGGCGTCAGCTACAAGCTGAGCCTCTTGCCGTCCGGTGTCGTGCGTCCGGGCAAGCTCGGCGTGATCGGCAATGGCGTCGTCGTCGATCCGCATGCGCTGATCGCCGAGATCGACCGGCTGGCGGCGCAGGGCGTCGCTGTGTCGCCCGACAATCTCCGCATCGCCGAGAACGCCGCGCTGATCCTGTCGCTGCACCGCGAGCTCGATACGTTCCGCGAGACCAGCAATACCGGCACCCGCATCGGCACCACCAAGCGCGGCATCGGCCCGGCCTATGAAGACAAGGTCGGCCGGAGAGCCATCCGCGTGATGGATCTCGCCGATCTCACGGTTCTCCGCGACAAGATCGAGCGGCTGCTGTCGCATCATAACGCGCTCCGTCGCGGCCTCGGCCAGGCCGAAATCGACGCGGATGTCCTCTACGAGGAGCTCGCCTCGGTCGCCGACAAGGTGCTGCCCTTCATGGATTCGGTCTGGCGCCTGCTCGACGAGCATCGCAAGGCCGGCAAGCGCATCCTGTTCGAGGGCGCGCAGGGCGCACTGCTCGACATCGACCACGGCACCTATCCGTTCGTGACGTCGTCGAACACCGTCGCCGGCCAGGCCGCGACCGGCTCGGGCGTCGGCCCGGGCTCGGTCGGCTATGTGCTCGGCATCACCAAGGCCTATACGACGCGCGTCGGCGAGGGGCCGTTCCCCACCGAGCAGACGGGCGAGGTTGGCGATTTTCTCGGCACGCGCGGCCATGAATTCGGCACGGTCACGGGGCGCAAGCGCCGCTGCGGCTGGTTCGATGCCGTGCTGGTCCGCCAGACCGTGCGCACCTCGGGCATCCATGGCATCGCGCTGACCAAGCTCGATGTTCTCGACGGCCTTGAAGAAATCAAGATTTGCGTCGGATATAGGCTGGATGGCCGCGAGATCGACTATCTGCCGGCCGCCCAGGCGGCGCAGGCACGCGTCGAGCCGATCTATGAGACGCTCGAGGGCTGGAAGGATTCGACCGCCGGAGCCCGGCGATGGAACGACCTGCCGGCCCAGGCCGTCAAATATGTGCGTCATGTCGAGGAATTGATTGGCGCGCCGGTTGCACTACTGTCGACGAGCCCCGAGCGCGACGACACGATTCTCGTACAGGATCCGTTTCAGGACTGAGCCAGACGGAAGTCGGCGCCGATCCGGACGCACCGCTTAGCAGAATGGAACGATGACCGACTATTACGTGGTACTGAAAAGGGCTGTCGGCGGGCTTGAACACGAGGCCCCGGACGTGCGCCGGTCGATCTATGACAAGGCGCGCGCGGCCCTGCTCGGCCAGTTGAAGGCGATCACGCCGCCGCTCACCACCAGCGAGATCTCCAAGCAGCGGCTCGAGCTCGAGGACGCCATCCGCCGCGTCGAGCGCGAGGCGGCCATGACCGCCGCCGGACCCTCGCCGGCGCGGGTGCGCGCTGCCGCCGCCGCGGCCGATGCGATGGCCGCCGAGGCGATGCGCATCGCCGAGGAGGAATCCGCCGCCGGCGCCGATTCTCAGCCCGCCGCCCAGCCGCCGCGTCCCGCCTCACGCGCGACGCCGGTGCCGCCGGATTTCCGGGCCGAGCCGCGCAGCAGCGACCCACGGATGTCGCCGCGCGCCGAGCCGCGTCCATCGCAGCCCTCCGCCGAGCCGGCCTCGGTGCGCGCCGCCGCCCGCGTCGCCCCGCCGCCGCCGCGTGCGCCGGAGCCCGAGAGCGAGTGGCTGCCCGACAGCGACCTTCCCCCCGAGCCGCCCCGCCGCGGACGCGAGGCAGCGCCGCGGCGCGAGCCGAGCTTCGACGACGCGCCCGAGGCGGCCCTGGAGGAGGTGTTCGTCGCCCCCGTCGACGCCGAGGAGCAGGCGGAATGGCCTGCCGACAGCGACCAGGAGACCCTGCTGGTCGAGGACGAGCCGCCGCGCCGCGAGCGTCGCGAGCGCCGCCCGAAGCGTGAGCAGCCGGCGATCCCCGTCGAGCGCGCCCGGCCGTCGCGCCGGCCGGCCATTCTCATCATCCTCGTGCTCGCCGTGCTCATCCTTGGCGGCATCGCCGCGCTGGTCTGGTCGCAGCGCAGCAAGGTCAACGACGTCATCGGCGGCCTGATCTCCACCGACGAGAGCGCCACGCCCGCGGCCTCCGACACCGCGCCGAGCGCCGCCGCCGGCAAGAATGCCGACCGGCTTGGCGATGCGCCGGCCGAGGAGGCGCCGAAATCCGTGCGCACGGTGACGGCGGAACCCTCACCCGAAGGCACCGAACCCGATCCGCTCGCCGGCGTCGTCCCGCCCGGCAACGGCACGGCGGCCGAGGCTGCGCCCGAGACGACACCCGCGCCGACGCCCGACGCCGAACAGCCGGAGACGGCGCCTGCGGCCACGCCGGCGCCCGAAGTCACCGCCGCTCTGCCGAGCCCCGAGTCGCCGGCCGTTCCGGGCGATGATCTCGTGGCGCAGAAGGCGATCCTCTACGAGCAGCCGCTCGGCGGCGCGTCGAACGTCACCGCGCTGCAGGCGAACGTCACCTGGAAGTTCGAGGCCAATTCGGCCAACGGCCCGGAGATCGTCGCCAGCGTCGACGTGCCGGACCGGCAGATGAAGGTGACCGTCAATATTCGCAAGAACAGCGACAGCGCGCTGCCGGCGAGCCATCTCGTCGAGGTGATCGTCGATACGCCGGCCGATTTCCCCGGCGGCGGCGTCAAGGCCGTGCCGGCCTTCGTGATGAAGCCGACCGAGGAGGCGCGCGGCGTTCCGCTCGACGGCGCCGCCGCGAAGGTCGCCGACGGTTTCTTCTGGATCGCGTTTGCCAGCGACGATGCGCCGATGAAGCAGAACATCGCTCTGATGCGCGAGCGCAACTGGATCGACATCCCGATCGTCTACAACAACGATCAGCGCGCGATCCTGACGCTGGAAAAGGGCACGCCGGGACAGCGCGTGTTCGACAAGGCGCTCGCGGCCTGGGGCAATTAGGCCGGGCTGCCGCCGGCCTTCCTCCTGAGAGCGGGGGAGGCGGCCATGGTCGCGACACAGCGGCCGCGGCGATGACGGGTTGGCGGCGCCCCTTGCGCCGTCGCCGGGCATCGTCCATGATTTGCGCATTCCGAGGGGTGTTCGCTGACGCGAGCTGAGATGGCCTGGGGCCGAACCCTTCGAACCTGATCCGGGTCATGCCGGCGAAGGGACGGGAAGCTTGATCCACCTGGCTCGTTCATCGCCGACGCATGGCTTTTTTCGCCTTGGAAGGGGCTGAAGCCGCGTGTTCGAGCGCTCGAAGATGGTCGCGATGTCAGCCTCGCTGCTGCGCGGCCTCGCCATCGCCGTGGCGCTCGTCCTGGTGTGGCAGGCGATCATCCTCGTCTTCGCGCCGCCGCCCTTCATGCTGCCGCCGCCGGCCAAGGTCTGGCAGGCGCTGATTTCCAGGCCCGAGCTCTGGACGCGCGATGCGCCGACGACGCTGATCGAGACGATCATCGGCCTCGTCACCGGCTCGGTCGCCGGCGCGCTCTTGGCGCTCCTGATGATGCTGGCGCCGCCGCTCGGGCGCATGCTGATGCCGATCCTCGTGGTGACGCAGGCCTTTCCCGTCTTCGCGATCGCGCCGCTCCTTGTGCTCTGGTTCGGTTTCGGCATCGGCTCGAAGATCGTCATGGCAACGATCGCCATCTTCTTCCCCGTCGCCTCCGCCTTTCATGACGGGCTGACGCGCACCGACGAGAGCCTGCTCGATCTCGGCCGGCTGCACCGGGCGCGGCCCACGCAGGAACTCCTGCTGCTGCGCCTGCCGAGCGCGCTGCCGGCGCTCGCCTCGGGGCTCCGCGTCGCCGCCGTCTATGCGCCCGTCGGCGCGCTGATCGGCGAATGGGTCGGCGCATCGTCGGGGCTCGGCTACGCCATGCTGATGGCCAATGGCCGCGCGCAGACCGACGTCGTCTTCGCAGCCCTCGCTCTCCTCGCCGCGATGGCGCTCCTCGTCCGCGCCGCCGTTGTCGCGCTCACCCGTCGCATCGCCCCCTGGGCGCCCGAAACCCGCCTCTGATCCTCTGAAGGAACATCCGATGACCTCTCTCTTCCGTCTGGTGGCTCTCGCGCTGATGCTGGCCGCCGCGATGCCCGCGAGCGCCGCCGACAAGCTCACCGTGCTGCTCGACTGGTTCGTGAACCCCGACCACGCGCCGCTGGTGATCGCCAAGGAGAGCGGCTATTTCGCCCGGCACGATCTCGACGTCGAACTCATCGCGCCGGCCGATGCCAGCGCGCCGCCGCGGCTCGTCGCCGCCAGGCAGGCCGATATCGCCGTCACCTATCAGCCCGACCTGATGCTCAACGTGAAGGAGGGGCTGCCGCTGATGCGGATCGGGACGCTGATCGAGACGCCGCTCAACTGCCTGATCGTGCTGAAGGACGGGCCGGTGAAGACGCTGGCCGATCTGAAGGGACGCAAGGTCGGCTATTCGGTCGCGAGCCTGCAGGAGGCCTATATCACCGCCATCCTCGGCTCGGCCGGCCTGACGGCCAAGGATGTCGAGATGGTCAATGTCAACTTCAACCTGACGACCGCGCTGATGTCCGGCCAGGTCGACGCCGTCATCGACGGCTATCGCAATTTCGAGCTGACCCAGCTCGGCCTCGAGGGCAAGCCCGGCATCGCCTTCTTCCCGGAGGAGCACGGCGTGCCGCCCTATGACGAGCTCATCTATGTGACGCGGACCGAACTCGCCAAGGATCCGCGCATGGCGCGCTTCATCGCGGCGGTCGAGGAGGCGACGATCTTCATGACCAATCATCCGGCCGAGGCGCTGGCGCTGTTCCTGAAGGCGCATCCCGATCTCGACGACCAGCTGAACCGCACCGCCTTCGCCGACACGATGCCGCGCTTCGCCAAGCGTCCGGCGGCGCTCGATCCCGGCCGCTACGACCGCTTCGCCGCCTTCCTCAAGGCGAACGGCCTTCTCGACACCATCCCGCCGGTCGAAAGCTACGCCATCGCGCCGCGCTGACGGCGCGGCGCCGCGGTCAACTCTGCCTGTTGCCCGTCTTCATCGGACCGATATTGCGTCCGGTGCGCTGGTCGGCGACGCGGCGATCGATGATTCGGGTGCTGAACAGGCTGGTCAGCAGCCCCAATGCGAGCGTGGCAATACCGCCGCCGACATGAGGAAAGAAGATATCGGCTACGCCGATGACGGCTTGCTCGATGACGCCATTGGTGCTCTGGCCGGTATTGCTCGGTGCGGCGGGAGCCGCCGCGATCGCGTTCTGGATGATCGGTTCGGGTGGCGTGCGTGATGGCAGGACGACCTTCAGATCGTCGGGCTTCGCATTCGCGATGGTCTCATAAAGCACCTTGGCGGAGATTGCCGGGTCTGATTGGCCGCCAAGCGCGGCATTGCCGATGCCGAGCGCGCCGAGAACCGCCATGACGATGCCGGCGAGCCGTGCCCTGTCTGCATTGGAGATGGTAGTCGAGCCGTCGCGGCGGAGGTCATTTGCCGTCGTGTCGAGACGCGTCGACGACAGGGGCCGCGGTCCCGCGGTTTCAAGCCGGTTCCAGGTGGCTTCGTCGACTTCGCCATAGACCGGCGGCTGGAGATCGTATTCGACCTGGAACGTTGCGACGGCTCCCCTCGTCAACGGTCCGTAGATGCCGTCGATCGTTCCGACGAAATACTGGCGTTGGGCGAGCCCCTCCTGGAGTGCCGTGATGAGCGCCTTCTGGTTGCTGCCCCGCCTGATCGGGAAGGCACTGGATTCGACAGGGGAAGTGGATGACGGGTTGGGGTCGTCCGCCCTCTCGCGCCAACTCGACCTTGCGTCGTCGCCGCGGCCATCATCGTCATAGGCGGCAAGGATCGCCCTGTCCGTGGCCTTCTTGAGGCCCTCCCACTCCTGCCGGAGCGCGTAGGGACTGCGTCCCCGCCGCTTGATCAGGCGGACCGCCAGCCAGTCCTGCAACTGAGGCGTGTAGCGCTCGGTCGGCGACAGGCGGAGCTCCTTCTTGAGGCCCCGCAGCGTCGTCCTGATGATCTGATAGCGGCCGAGAGCGGAGGACCTGAGGGAATTGTCCGTCCGGTTCAGCATGCCGGTCTGCAGACGGTCGATCTCCTCGAGCGTCTTGTCAGTCAGGGTCTGCTCGCCGCCCTCGATGTAGCGCCCATAGCCGAGCGAGGTGTCATAGCCGCCGCCGGGCTCGTCGGCCGTGCCCTCATGCTCCGCGATGAAGTCGAGCAGCGGCTTGAAGCGTTGAATCTGACTGTCGTCGATCATTGTCCGTCCCCTCGGGCTCGACGAGCCGGAACTGGAGGGGACGCAGAGACGCCAGACATGCGCGCCACGAACCGCCCCCCGGCCGCTCATGATGATTGCACCAATCCTACCTACACGTATTAGGTGTATGTGCGGACAGCGTCAATCAGGCCGTGTAGAAACGGTTAATGGGTGCGGTGTCGGGGATTTGGGACTTCGCCGGCTCAGCCTTCCGGCAGGCCGGCGAGACGCAGGCCTTCCATGTAGCGCTCGAGCTCGGGGCCGCCGAGATTGTGGACCGCCTGGCGGACCTCCGCGAGCGTCATGCCGGGCCGATCCTGCAACAGCCGCGCGACCGCGCTGCGGGCGAGGGCAAGGTCGCCGCCGAGGGCGGCGGAGGTCGCGAGCAGGCGGTTCGCCCAGATCATGCCGGGGCGGGCATCGAGCGCCTGGCGGGCCTGCTTGGCAGCTTCCGCATAGTCGCCGATCATGAAGAGGCAGGTGGCCATGCCGGCATAGGCGTTGAAGCGCACGGGATCGTCGGGGCTGAGCAGGATCGCGCGGCGGAGGCTCGCCATGCCCTCTCGCGGCTCGCCGGAATAGGCCTGGATGAAGCCGAGCCGCGTCCAGGCCCAGGCGAGAGTCGGATCGAGCGTCAGCGCCCGCTCGATGAACACGCGGGCGCGCGACTGGTCGATATTGAGGATGGAGAAGGCGGCGCCGATCATCGTGTAGACGAGCGCATCCGGCTCCGACATCTCGGCCGCCTTCTCGGCGAGCGCCAGCGCCAGGCGCTTGTCGCGCTCGACATCGTCGGACCAGAGATAGGTCACTTCCTGGCTGAGGCACCAGGCCTTCAGCCCGAGCGCCTGGCCCGAGCGCGGGTCGCTCGCGATCGCCTCGTCGAGCAGGCGGATCGCCGTCGCATTGTCCTCGCGCCGGTGGGCCCAGAAATGCGGCATCGCCTTCAGCACGAGGTCATGCGCGCGCAGCGTGTCGGTGTTCTTGCGGCGGGAGCGGTTGATCTCGGCCGAGCGGATCGCCGGATGCAGCGCGCCGGCGACCTGCGTTGCCACGTCGTCCTGCAGGGCGAAGGGATCATCGGCGGTGCCGTCGGTGCGGCCCGACCAGAGATGCGTGCCGGTCTCGGCCTCGACCAACTGCGCCGTGACGCGGAGCCGCTCGCCCGAGCGGCGCACGCTCCCCTCGACGACATAGCGCACGCCGAGTTCGCGGGCGAGCGCGCGGGCGTCGGGCGCGCGCCCCTTGTACTGCATGGCGGAATTGCGGGCGATGACGCGGATCGAGCGGACATGCGCCAGCGTGGCCGTCACTTCCTCGGCGAGGCCATCGGCGACGCTCTCGCAGCTCTTGTCGGCGGAGAGATCGTCGAAGGGCAGCACGACGACGAGCGGGCGCTGGTCCTCCTGCGGCTCGGCCGAGAGGCCGGGAAGGGCGAGCACGCCCGGCGTCAGCATC
This sequence comes from Kaistia sp., assembly GCA_965279105.1. GTDB lineage: Bacteria > Pseudomonadota > Alphaproteobacteria > Rhizobiales > Kaistiaceae > Kaistia. Next base: position 4,479,946 of record OZ257135.1, on the reverse strand, counting down.
TGGTTCTGCGTCGGATGCACCTCGGGCAGGCTGCGGCCCGGCGGCACCCAGAACCAGGTTTCGACCGGATAGGGCACGCTGCGCAGGATCAGGAAGCCGACCGGCTTGAAGGCCGTGGCCGGTTCGCCGAGCAGCTGCCAGCGGACGGAATGTGTGATGGCGATGCCGCCCGGCGGCGCCGCCGCCTGCAACCGCATGGCGAAGCCGAGCGCGGCACCGAAGCGGTCATTGTCGGAGAGGATGACGTCGGCGAGGACGATCGCCGCGCGGACCTCGATCTTCGGACGGTCCGACGCCTTGTTGTGCTCGGCCATGGATAGCTGGAAGGCCATGCACCATTCGACGGCGTCGAGGACGCTCGGGAACTCGACGAGGCCGCCATCGCCCATCATCTTGATGATATGGGCGCCGAACGCCGTCAGCGTCGGCCGGACGAGAGTCTTGTAGATACTGCGCATTTCGCGCAGCGTTCCGAGCTCGTCGCGCTGGACCAGTTCGGAATAACCGACCATGTCGAGCGCGGCGATCACCGTGAGCCGTCGACGCGGGCGTGCCATGATCCGATTCCGATTTTCGCGGGAGCGGACTGTGACTCAGTTCAAAGGCGAGGGCAAGGCGGGCCAGGCGCTCCGGCGGCCGAACAAAAGCCGGCTAGGCGCCGGCCTGCTCGAGTTCGTCGTCGTCGGCATGGCCGCGCTCGAGATCGCGCGCGCCCCGCTTGACGGCCTTCTGCACCTTCTCGAAGGCCCTCACCTCGATCTGGCGGACGCGCTCGCGGCTGACGCCGAACTCGGTCGAGAGCTCCTCGAGCGTGATCGGATCCTCGGCGAGGCGGCGCGCCTCGAAGATGCGGCGCTCGCGCTCGTTGAGAACGCCCATGGCGTCCTTGAGCAGCTTGCGCCGGTTGTCGGCCTCTTCCTGGTTGGCGAGAACGGTTTCCTGGCTCTCGCTGTCGTCGACCAGCCAATCCTGCCACTCGCCGCCCTCGGCATCGGCGCGGAGCGGCGCGTTCAGCGAGGTGTCGCCGCCGAGGCGGCGGTTCATCGAGATGACGTCCTCGTTGGTGACGCCGAGCTTGGTCGCGATCTGCTGGACCTGATCCGGCTTCAGATCGCCCTCGTCGAGCGCCTGGATCTGGCTCTTCATCTTGCGCAGATTGAAGAACAGCCGCTTCTGGTTGGCGGTGGTGCCCATCTTGACGAGGCTCCACGAGCGCAGGATGTATTCCTGGATCGAGGCCTTGATCCACCACATCGCATAGGTCGCGAGGCGGAAGCCCTTTTCGGGCTCGAACCGCTTCACGGCCTGCATGAGGCCGACATTGCCTTCGGAAATGACTTCGCCGATCGGCAGGCCGTAGCCGCGATAGCCCATGGCGATCTTGGCGACGAGGCGCAGATGGCTCGTCACCAGGCGATGGGCGGCGTTGCGATCGTCATGTTCCTTGTAGGCCTTGGCGAGCATATATTCCTCGTCGGGGGCCAACATCGGGAAGCGCCTGATCTCGTCGAGATAGCGCGACAGACCGGCCTCGCCCGAGGCGATGACCGGTAGACTAGCTCTGGCAGCCATGGAGACCCCCTTCCTCTGACGGCGTCGCATCGAGCCAACGCCGAATGCGGCCGCAACGGCCCGCATGGTTCAATATGGGGATGAATTCCAGCGAAAACAGGGCTGTCCTGCTGCGCTGCATCACAAGCGCGAGACTGCAGCGCGAGCCTTTCGCCGCCCGCAATCGCCTAGAGAGCCTCGAACCCCGCGATCAGGGCGGCGAGATCCGCCGGCGGCTCCGCCTCGAAATGCATGGTCTCGCCGGTGACGGGATGCTCGAAGCCGAGCAGCCAGGCATGCAGCGCCTGGCGCGGGAATCCGCTGACCTCGGCGCGCAGCGGCTGCGGCAGCAGGCCGGCCTTGGTCAGGAAACCCTTGCCATAGTCCTGGTCGCCGATCAGCGGATGGCCGAGCGCCGCCATGTGCACGCGGATCTGGTGCGTGCGCCCGGTCTCGAGCCTGAGGTCGATGAGGCTCGCGATCGGCGCCGAGGCGGGTCCGTAGGTCTCGGCCACGGTATAGTGCGTGATCGCCTGCTTTCCGCCCTGCTTGACGATGGCCATTTTCTGCCGGCTGGTCGGCGAACGGCCGAGCGGCGCATCGACGAGGCCATAGGGCAGCGAGGGGACGCCCCAGACGATCGCCTGGTAGCCGCGCTCGAGCGGGCCGCTCCGGCCATGATCGGCAAACTGCGCCGCGAGCCCCTTATGCGCCTTGTCGGTCTTGGCGATGACCATCAGACCGGTGGTGCCCTTGTCGAGCCGGTGGACGATGCCCGGGCGGCGCACCCCGCCGATGCCGGAGAGGCTCGGGCCGCAATGGGCGATCAGCGCATTGACGAGCGTGCCGGTCCAGTTGCCGGCGGCCGGGTGGACGACGAGGCCGGCCTGCTTGTCGATGACGACGAGGGCCTCGTCCTCATAGACGATATCGAGCGGGATCGGCTCGCCCTCGGGCTCGGCCGGCTCGGCCTCGGGGATGGTGACACGGACGACCTCGCCCGAATTGACCAGCTTTTTGCCCTCGACTATGGTCGCGCCGCCGACGCTGACATGGCCCGCTTCGATGAGGGCCTTGAGGCGGCTTCGGCTCAACCGCTCGATGCGGGCGGCGAGCCAGGCATCGAGACGCCGGCCGGTCGCCTCGGCTTCGACCACGAGGTCGACGATATCCTCGCCGTCGTCCGGAAAGTCATCCATGGTTCGCGCTTCTTCCGCCCCACTTTCGCTGCCACGCTCGCCCGATGACGAGGAGCGCGAGGAGCCGCCGCTCGATCCGGCGGTCGAGCGCATCCGCCAGCGCCTGAAGCGGCTGATCGTCATTTCGAGCGCGACATTGCTGGTGGGGCTCATCGCCGTGCTCGCCGCCGTCATCTACAAGATTGGACCCGGACAAGACAAGGCCGGGCTGGCGAGCGTCGCCGGCGAGGCGCGGATCGCCGGGGCGCTTCCGCCCGGCGCGACGCTGCTCTCGACCGCGCTCGACGGCCGCCTGCTCGCCTTGACCTTCTCGGAGGGCGGCACTGTGCGCATCGCCGTCGTCGATCTCTCCACCGGCAAGGTCATCCGCCGCGCCGTGCTCTCCGACGCGCCTTTGCCCACAACGCCCTGAGGTCCTGGCCAAGGATCTGCCGATCATCGCTTGCCAAGCGACGGGCGGTTCGCTATATCGCGGACGTTCGCTCGTTGAGCGACCCGCGCGCCCTTCGTCTAGCGGTCAGGACGTCGCCCTCTCACGGCGAAAGCAGGGGTTCGATTCCCCTAGGGCGCGCCAAAACAACTCCCGACTGACACGCCATCCGCGCTATTGGGCGCTTACTGGACGTTTCTGCAATTTCGCGGGCCGACGCATTCGCCCTGCTGAATGCGGCCACTTCGCCTTGGCACGCGAACCGCGCCCGCTGCTTCTGGCCGCGGTCGGCGCCGGTTGCCCGGCAGCGCGAAACAATCCTGGAACGATTATCGGAGTGGGGCGTTGAATATCCGCGGGCGATTGTGAAATCGCGTCCGGACCTCCATGAAGATGTGTTCCATGGCTATTGGCGAACGACCGTTTTCCCGGCGAAACGGAACCATCGACAGTCTCAGGGGGCTGTTGATTCTTCTGGTCTTTGTCGGCCACTCCTTCTTGGTTCCGGTCACGCAAGACCCCTGGAAATGGCTGATCTACGGCTTCCATATGCCGGTCTTCATGGCGCTGTCGGCCTATATGCTGAATGTCGAGGGCATCCGCGCGCTGTCGCCGCGTGAACTCGCCGTCAAATACGGGGCGCGTCTCATGATCCCCTGGCTGCTGGCCATGGTGATCTATACGGCGCTCTACACGGACCTCGATTCGGCCAAAGCCGCCGCGAGTGCCGTGCTCTATCCCTATTACCATCTCTGGTATGTGCCGGTCCTGATGGCCTATATCGTGCTGCTCTATCTGGTCCGCTTGCCCGTCATCGTCCTCGCGGCCATCGCCGCCGTCATCTCCATCGCCGCCATGGCGGTCTTCGGACAGGGCACCTGGCAGGGGCTCGATTTCGAGGGCGCCGGCGCCGTCATCGTCCGGGCGCTCGGCGACAAGCGCCTCTATTCGATGGCCATCTTCTTCGCGTTCGGCCTCGTGCTCCGGCGCTACCGCGACCATCTCGGCTCGTCGCATCTCGCCATCGGGCTGGTCGTGATCGCCGCCGTCGCCGCGACCGTCTATCAGGGGCTGTTCTATGTCGACCAGCCGGCCGCGCTGATCCTGACCTTCGTCGCGCTCGATTTCTCGCTGTCGGCGCTGTTCCCCTACCTGTTCTCGCGACCGTCGGCGAGCCTTCCGGTCATCGACCAGCTCGGCTTCGATTCGCTGTTCTTCTATCTCTGGCACCCGCTGCTGTTCCTGACGGCGCGCCAGTTTCTCTATCCGCTGGTGCCGGTTCCCGTCGCCATGACTGCGACCGTCTTCGGCTCGATCGCCATACTCTTCGCCGTGCGATCGCTGCTCAGCCGCTGGAGGCTGCTGGCGTTCTGGGCGGGACTGCAACCGGCCCGCAATTCTGCGCGCGGGCTCCAGCCCGTGGGCGGCACGGGCGCGGCAGGCGGTTAGAGCCTTTCAGGGCTTGTTGGAAGCGTTCTGCCGGAGCGGATTCGGGCCAAGGTCGAGGACTGCGGCGACGGCCGTACCGAGGTACGGCCGAGCCGGAGGCCGACGGATTTGGCCCGAAGCCGCCCGGCCCGAAGGGTTTCCCGCCGGCGGGCGCCCGCCGTGTCGGCCGGCTCGCCCGATGCGGAGGCATCGGGCGTCGCCACCCTCCTTGCGGATCGCGCGCGCCGGCGGAAAACAGAACGGATTCCATCAAGCCCTGAAAGGCTCTAGGTGTCGTTTCCAAGAAGGTTGTTCAGCCTTTGGAATGGCGGGATGCCGTTGAGGGCTGAGTGGGGTCTTCGGGTGTTGTAGGCGTCGATCCAGGATGGCATGGCTTCGGTTCGCTCGGACGACGATCGGTAGGGCGCGGCATAGGCCCATTCGCGCAAGCTGGTCTGGATGAAGCGCTCGGCCTTGCCGTTGGTGCGGGGTGTGTAGGGCCGGGTGCGGATATGGCGGATGCCGAGGCCGGCGAGAAGCTGGCGGAAGGCGTGGCTCTTGTATGCGCTGCCATTGTCGGACATCAGGCGGTCGACGGTGACGCCGTGCCGGCGGAACCAGGCGATGGCGCGGGCCGTGAAGGCGCAGGTGGTCTCTTGTCTCTCGTCGGCGAGCACCTCGGTGTAGGCAAGGCGCGAGGCGTCGTCGATGGCGACATGCAGGCATTCCCAGCCGAGCCCTTCGCCGCGTCCCCGCCGGCTGCTCTGGCGGGTGCGGTCGCCGGTGATGCGATGGCCGATGCCCTGGATGCGGCCGAGCTTCTTGGTATCGACATGGATCAACTCGCCGGGACGCTGGCGCTCGTAGCGGTTCTCCGGCGGCCTCGGCTCGAGGGCCGACAGGCGACCAAGCCCAAGCCGCCGCAGGACCGCGCCGACGGTCGAGCATGGCAGACAGAGCAGGCGCGCGATGGCCGGGCCGCTCAGGCGCTGACGGCGCAGCACCTCGACGGTCTCGATCGTCGCGACAGGTGTCGCATGCGGCGTCCGGACGGGCGCCGAGCTCCTGTCATGAAGCATCCGCTCGCCGCCCGCCCGGAAGCGGGCCAGCCACTTGTAGGCCGTGCGGACCGAAACCCCGGCAGCCTCGGCCGCTGCCGCAACCCGCCACCCGTCTTCCACGATCCGCCTCACCAGAAGGACTCGACCGCGAAAGGTCATCCGCGCATTCTCATGAATGTTCATCCGGGCGCTCCGGTCAGGGTTGGTTGGCTTCGCAACCCCAGCCTCACATCCCGGCCCCGGATGAACAACCTTCATAGCTTCGACAGCTAGGGCCGGGGGATCGGGAAGGCGAAGGCGCGGAAGGCCTTTGCAGGTCGGCAGCCGCGCAAAAAAGAAAACGCCCGCCGGGGAGGAGTTCGGCGGGCGTTCTCATGAGGGGCGACATGCGAGGGAGGAGGTTCGCAGGCCGCCATATCGCGCGGACGAGGGAGGAGTGCGTCCGCGCGAAGCCTTGAAATCAGTAGGCGACCGAGCGGCGGGCGATCTGCTGGATGTCGGACTTGGCAATGCCGACATCGGCGAGTTCGCGCTGCGTCATGCGAGCCAGCTCATTGTAGGTCTCGCGATACTTGCGCCAGTTGTTGAAGCTCTTGACGATGTTCATTTTCGGCACCTTTCTTTCGATCTTCGATGGGCGCCGGCCCATGCCGCTCGTCCGTTCTCGTTGAATGAAAGATAGGCGCGCCCAGCGCCGCCGAGCAGCCGGAAAATCCGCATGGCTGAACTGCGCCGCGTGCAAGGCAGCATCAGCGGCAATCGAGATGGTGCAGTGCAGCAGGCGATGAGCGCGCCGGGACCGATCGGCATTCAAGCTTTGGATCTGCTGAGAATGCTCGGAAGTGTCGTTGCCGGGCCTGAGCCGGCATCCGAGACTTACTTCGTCTGTCCGCAGGCAGTTGGGTCTGCAATGAGAGACACCGGATTGCCCGGTCAGGCCCGGCCATGACAACCGGGAGGCGTCGCTCACTAGGACCGAAGCCGAATGCCGATCCGTCTCAAGCGGGAATCGCCATCAGCGGGCAGCTGGCCCGGCGCATCACGCGCTCCGTGGTTGAGCCGCGCAGATGGTCCATCAGGCTGTCATGGCCACGCGTTGGCATGGCGATGAGATCGGCCTCTGCCGAGGCGTCCAGGATCGTCTCGACGATCGGCCCTTCCGGCAGGCGGCGGACATGCATCCTGTCCCTGCTGTCGCTGCCGCCAAGGCGCTGCTCGCCCTCGCCGATCTGGATGAGATCGATCGCGCCCGGCGAAAGGCCGAGGCCGCGGGCCAGGAACAGCAGTTCGTCCAGCGCGTGGCTGGCTGGAACGTCCCTGGAGACCGGCATCAGGATACGGCGCAGTAGCAGTGCCCCGGAATTCGGCTCGACGAAGCCTGGACGGTCGACGGGGACGAACAGCGTCGGCACCGGCACCGCATTGGCGATCTTCTCGGCGACGGAGCCCTTCAGCGCCCGCTCGACGCCCTCGCGGGCATGCGTCGCGAGGACAAGGAGATCGCAGCCATGCTGGCTGAGGAAATGCGCGATACCGCCCACCGCGTCATGGTCGCGGATCTCCACCTTGCCGATATGCAGGCCCGTCAACGCCTCGACGTCTTCGCGCGGCGCCCCGGTATGTATAGCGCCCCAGCGCTCCAGCGTCTCGCGCACGGAGGGGAAGCTTCCATGTCGGCCGCGGCCCTCGACATGAAGCATGTGCAGTTCGCTCTCAAGGGCGAGCGCCAGCCGCAACGCATGCAGGAAGGCCGGCCGGCTGTCGGGCGAAAGATCGGTCGCAAAAGCGACACGGTAGCTCGAACGAGTCTTCATGCGGTCTTTCTCCGCCGCAGCGCCCTCGCTGTCGAGGCTGTGCGGGTGGTGGTTCGCGTTGCGGGCGAGACCGTGCGACCACACAACAGCTCGCCCGGTCTCGCAGCATTGCAGCATTTTAGGAGCGCGCGTTAACCGTCCTACGACGCAAGTCAACAGGGAGCGAGCGATGAAGCCGCAATCGATCCGGCGTCGCCTCTCGCGATGGTTGCACTTTCCCCCGCGCCGCCTCATGCATCGCAAGCATACGATGCGCCCGATTCGCCCGAGAGTGCAATCATTCTGGATGAGGCCATGACGCTTCCGATTTCCGATTGTCCCGGCTCCGCAACCGGCCGCCATGCGATCGTCTCTCCGCCGCCCAGGACCATGACGATCGTCGCCTTCCTGGTCATCCTGGCTGCGGCGCTGGCTTCGATCCTGCCGAACTACCATCTCTTCTCGACCGACGATCTCGCGACATCGCTCAATCCCGAGGCGATGCATTCAATGGCCATGCTGCAGGCCTCGAACGGCCGCTTCGTCTTCTTCGTCGTCGCGAGCCTCCTCAGTGCTGCCCATGTCGACTATCCGACGTTCCAGGCGCTCGGCGGAGCCGTCTTCATCGCCTCGCTGCTCTTTCTTTTTTTCGAGATCGCCCGCTTTCTGGACATCCGAAGCGACGAGGCGCGGCTGTTCGCCGGCGTCATTTTCTTCACCTCGTGCTTCAGCATCGACCTCTATCAGTTCCGGGAAACCTATCTCTGTTTCGGGCTGTCCTTCCTCTGCTCGGCGCTGGCCATCCGCTGCGCCGCGCTCCCTGTCGGGCTTGCCGCGCGGGTCGCTCTCGCCACGTTGTTCGCGGTGCTCGCCTTCGGGACCTACCAGACGGCGCCGCAGATCCTGGTGATGGTGGCGGGGCTCGGGCTCATCGCGCGCCTGCTCGATTCGCGGGCGAGCCGATCCATGCGCGACATCGTCGTCCTCATTGCCGCGACGCTCATCGCGACCATCGCCTATTTCGCGATCACGAAGATCCTCGTCGCCAATGTCGAGGGCTTCACAAGGTCGACCGCGCGCCTCTTCGGCCCGCAATTCGTCCTCGCCAATCTCGGTGCGTATCTGCGGACTGTGACCGAGTTGACGCTGCCGGTCGGGAACGCGTTCGATCCGATCACCAACCACGTCCTCAGCGCGGCGCTCGCCATGCTCTGGATCGGCGCAGCGATCGGCTTCTCCGTCGCGACGAGGGGCTGGCGAAAGATCGCCATCTGGGTCGTTCTGGCCGGGCTGCTGATCTGCGCCCCCAACCCCGCCAATCTTCTTCTGAAGGACTTTTGGCCGACGCCGCGCAGCGCCCAGGGCATCGTCATCTTCTTCGCAGGGATGGCAGCCCTGCTTGTTCAGCTCGCCGTCGATCGCGGCTTCCGCTACCTCGATCCGCGGCGGGCGCTCGGCGTCCTGCTTGGCCTGCTGATCCTCATGCAGGTGGTGAACAACAGCCAGTTGCTATCGCGGCGCACGATGCAGCAGGATCTCGACTTCGCCTTGGCACGGCAGATCGTCACCGATATCGAGAGGCTGGCCCCCCCGACATCCGACAGCATCCCGGCGAATATCGTCGCCTATTGGAGCAGCAACGCTCTCTTCCAGAGAATGCCATACTCCGTGGGTCTCGGCCTGTTCGGTAGCGACTGGTCGGCGCGGGCACTCTTGACCTTCGTTTCCCGCGGCCGCGTCATCGCGCGGAGCGGCAATCCGGCGGATTGCCCGCCCGCGCCGCTGCGGACCGTCCCGGCGACCGTGATGGGTCGCGACGGGGTTCCGCTCGTCTGCTTTCCAAGCGCGCCCAACTTCTGGAGCCGCGCCTACTGAGCGGGCGTTCTCCCTTCAGGCTCGCCGCGGCTCGGCCGCCGCATCCTCGCGCTCGATCCTTGCGATCGCGGCGGCGAGTTCGGCGTCGATGTCGCCGTCGAGATCGATGCGGAGGACGTCCTCGTCGGCGCCGGGCCGTTCCAGCGTCGCGAGCTGGCTGTCGAGCAGCGAGGCCGGCATGAAATGGCCCTTGCGGGTCGCCATGCGTCCGCGCAGCAGCTCGAGCGAGCCGTCGAGGAAGACGAAGCTCGTGCGGCGGCGGCAGGAGCCGCGGAGGATGTCGCGATAGCTCTTCTTCAGCGACGAGCAGGCGGCGACGACGCCGCTCTCAGTCGCATCGGCCTCGGCGAGGCGGGCGCCGATCGCCTCCAACCAGGGCAGGCGGTCGGCATCGTCGAGCGGGATGCCGGCCGACATCTTGGCGACATTCTCCGCCGGGTGCAGCTTGTCGCCCTCGATGAAGACAGTGCCGAAATGGGCGGCCAGCGTCTCGCCGGCGGTCGTCTTGCCGGAACCGGAGACGCCCATGACGATGAGATTGCGGCGAAGGATGGGGGTCTTGTCGGTCATGCTCGCTCCCGGCACCGGCTTTGGACTGCCGTTCATCCGATGGGCCATCCGCCCGGTCAAGTCCGAGGGCGAGGGAAGGCTGCGCTGTCAGGCGGCAGGCGTCAGGGCCGCGGCCGGCCCGCAATGCAGCCGGAGCGCCGCCGGGCGGCAGGTGACGCGGAAATGGCGGGCATGGATCGGCTCGCCGTCGAGATTGACCGAGAGCTCCTGATCGGAATGAAACTCGAACCAGGGGCTGCGCGCGCGCAGCACCAGGCCGGGCAGGGCGGCGGCGCCCTGGGTCAGGATGCCTTTCGCCAGTTCCAGCTGCTTTTCGGCCGGCACTTCCGGCAGGATCATCAGGTCGAGCGCGCCGTCGTCGAGCAGCGCATCGGGGCAGAGCATGATGCCGCCGCCGGCCTGGCGCCCATTGCCGATGGCGAGCGCCAGGAACGAGCCCTCCCAGGCGAAGTCGGCGCCGGTGATGCGGCCCGTGTTGGCGGCGAGCTCGCGGAAGCGCGAGACGCCGGTCAGCACATAAGCGAGGCCGCCGAGGCTGCGCTTCAGGTCGGGATCGGTCTCGACGGTGACGCGCGAGCCGAAGCCGCCGGTCAGGAGGTTGATGAACGGGCGGTCGTCGACGAGGCCGATATCGATCGGCCGCGCGGGTGTCGTCGCGACGAGGCGGAGCGAGGCGGTCGCGTCCGCCGATGGCAGGTCGGCCGAGCGGGCGAAGTCGTTGGCGGTGCCGAGCGGCAGGACTCCAAAGGAGCAGCTTGCCGGCGGTTCGGCGGCGAGCGCCGCCGCGAACACTTCGTTGACCGTGCCGTCGCCGCCGCCGGCGACGATCGCATCGATGGCGCCGGCCTTCGCCTCCGCGACGGCCTCGGCGGCCATGCGGCCGGCATCGCCGCCCTCGAAGGTGACGCGGACACTGACCGCATGGCCATCGGCGCGCACGGCCTCGACCGCGTCGCGCACGCGCGGCTCGCGGGCGGCCTTGCCATGGACGATGAGGCGGAGGCGCATCGGCGGTCCCTTCAGATCACGGCGCAGACGGTCTTGGTCTCGAGATAGTTCTCGAGGCCCTGCGGTCCATTCTCATAGCCCCAACCGGATTCCTTGTGGCCGCCTTTCGGCAGTTCCGGCGAGAAATAGGAGTGGCAGTTGATCCAGACCGTGCCGGCGCGGAGCGCTGCGGCCATGCGATGGGCGGCGGACAGGCTTTCGGTCCAGACGCTGGCGGCGAGGCCGTAGCGGCTGTCATTGGCGAGGCTGAGCACCTCGCCGACATCGTCGAACGGCGTCACGGCGACGACCGGGCCGAAGATCTCCTCGCGCATCAGCGCCATGTCAGGCCGCGTGTTCACGACGACGGTCGGCCGGTAGAAGGTGCCGTCCTGCTCGCCGCCGGCAAGGATCTCGGCGCCGTCGCTGCGCCCGCCCGCGACATAGGCGGCGACGCGGTCGGCCTGGCGGCGGCTGACCAGCGGCCCGAGATCGACCTCGGGATCGAGGCCGTGGCCGAGCCGCAGTTTGCCGGCCTCGGCGGCGAGGCGCTCGACGAACTGGTCGTAGATCTCCCGCGCGGCATAGATGCGCGAGCCGGCGACGCAGACCTGGCCGCCATTGGCGAAGATGCCGCGCGCCGTGCCGGGAACGGCGAGGGCGAGGTCGGCATCGGCCATGACGATCGCCGGCGACTTGCCGCCGAGCTCCAGCGTCAGCCGCTTCAGATTGGTCTTGGCGGCATCGAGCAGCGCCTTGCCGGTCACCGTCGAGCCGGTAAAGGCGATCTTGTCGACATCGGCATGGTTCGCCAGCGCCGCGCCGACGACGCTGCCATAGCCGGTGACGATATTGACGACGCCTTTGGGGAGGCCCGCCTCCAGCATCAGTTCGCCGAGCCGCAGCGCGGTCAGCGACGTATCCTCGGCCGGCTTCAGGACGACGGTGCAGCCCGCGGCGAGCGCCGGGGCGAGCTTCATCGATGCCATCAGGAGCGGCGAGTTCCACGGCGTGATCGCCGCGACGACGCCGACCGGCTCGCGCAGCGTATAGGCGAACAGCTTCTTGCCGGGCGGCTGGTAGCCGATCGAGGTCGGGATGGTCTCGCCGAGGATCTTGTTGGCGAAGCCGCCATAATAGCGGAACTGCGCGATGGCGCCGGGGATCTCGCCGAAGCGGGCGGTGCGATAGGACTTGCCCTGGTCGAGCGTCTCGATCTCGGCGAGTTCGTCGGCATGCGCCTCGATGAGGTCGGCGATGCGGAAGAGCAACCTGCCGCGATCGGTCGGCGTCATCGCGCGCCAGACATCGCCCTCGAAGGCGCGGCGGGCGCTCAGGACGGCGGCCTCGACATCCTCGGCTCCACCCTCGGCGATCTCGGCGAGCGTCGCCCCGGTTGCCGGGTCGATGCTGGCGAACCAGCGGCCGCCGGCGGGATCGACGAAGGCGCCGTCGATGAGGAGCTGCTTGCGGCGCCCCAGAAATTCTTTGGCGCCGGCGCTGGCGGGCCCAAGCGGCGCGACATGGATGGTCATGGTGTCGGTCCTTCCAGGGCGCTCGCCGGTTGGGCGGCGCGTCGTTCGGCGGCGATCGCCTCTGCGGCCGCTTCCGCGCCGCGCAGGATCGAATGATAGCCCGTGCAGCGGCAGAGATTGCCTTCGAGCGCGGTCAGGATCGCCTCCCGGTCCGGGGACGGGTTGGCGAGGAACAGCGCCGTCAGCGCGATGGTGAAGCCGGGCGCGCAATAGCCGCACTGGAACGAGACTTCCTCGACCAGCGCGGCGCGGATGACCGCGGCGAGCGGCAGCGCATCGAGGCCGGAGGGCGTGGTGATCGCCGCGCCCTCGGCCTGATAGGCCATGACGAGGCAGGCATTGGCCGCGACGCCGTCGATCAGCACCATGCAGGCGCCGCAGCGGCCGATGTCGCAGCCGCGCTTGACGGACATCGTGCCGCAGTCCTCGCGGAGGATATCGGTGAGCCGGCGCTCGGGCGGTCCATCGAGGATGACCGCCCTGCCATCGACCGTGAAGCGGATCGGGTCAGCCGGCATCGTCCGTCCTTGCGAGCGCATCCAAGATGTCCTCCGGCCGGATCGGCGTCACGGCGGGATAGAAGCCGATCGCATCAGCGATGGCGGCGGCGATCGCCGGCGTCACCGCGCCGATGCCGATCTCGCCGACGCCGCGCGGTCCGTGCGGGTCGCCCTCGTCGAGGTCTTCGAGGGCGGTGACGCGCATCATGTCCGGTGCGTCGCGGATCGAGGGCAGCATATAGCTGTCGAGGTTCTTCGTCACATAGGCGCCGTCCTCGATCAGCGCGTCCTCGGTCAGCGTGAAGCCGAGGCCCTGGCCGCCGCCGCCTTCGATCTGGCCGAGATAGGCGGCGGCATCGACGATCGGCCCGGCGGCGATGTGCTGGTCGAGATCGAGGACGCTGACCATGCCCGTAACAGGATCGACGGCGACGCGGATGACGGCGGCGCCGAAGCAGAAGATGTAGCGCGCATTGCCGTCGCTATAGTCGGCAGTCGGGAAGGCGAAGGCGACAGTTTCGCTCGGGCGTTCGTCGCCCGAGAGGCCGGCGGCGAGATCGGCGAGCGAGAGCAGCAGCGCGCCGCTATTGGAGCGGGCATCGCGAAAGCCGCCCTCCGTCAGCGCCAGTTCATCGGCCGGCCGTCCGAGCCTCGCCGCGGCCAGCGCGCGGAGCGCTGTGCCGAACGGCTTGCCGGCCTCGTGGGCGGTCCGCCAGATGACATAGGTGCCGCGCGCCGCCGTGGTCGAGCCGGATTCCGGCGCACGCGCGGTGTCGCCGACCACCGGCACCACGTCCGACCGCGCGCAGCCGAGCGCGGCGGAGACGGCCGCCTGGATGGCCGGCATGACGCCCTGGCCCATCTCATCGAGCCCGAAGGCGGCCTCGATGCGACCGTCGGGCAAGAGCGCGAGGCGGCCGCCGCCGGGATCGGGCGGCAGCGAGCCGAGGCCGGTGCCCTGGTGATGCAGCGCCATGCCGATGCCGATGAGGCGGCCCTTGGCGTCGCGGCCGCGCGGCGCCTGCCAGAGCGGGTTCAGCGCCGCCTGGTCGAGCATTTCGGCAAGCCGCTCTGTCGGCGCGACCGGATGGCCGAAGAAGCCGGGATCGCCGGGCGCGCGGAGGTTGCGGCGGCGGATCTCGACCGGATCGAGCCCGGCCAGCGCGGCGAGGCGGTTCACCTGGCTCTCGATGGCGAACACCATCTGGTTGGCGCCAAAGCCGCGAAAGGCGCCGCAGACGCCGTTGTTGGTATAAGCGAGGCGGCCGCGCGAGACGATATTGTCAATGCGATAGGGCCCGGCGACATGCTCCAGCGCCGTCTCCAGCACGGCCGGGCTCAGCGAGGCATAGGCGCCGCATTCCGAGGTGACGTCGACCTCCTGGGCGATCAGCCTGCCGTCGGCGTCGCAGGCGGTCTTCATGCGGATGGTCATCGGATTGCGGCGGATGCCGGCGACGACGGATTCGAAGCGACCCAGCTGCAGCCGGACCGGACGGCCGGATTTCAGCGCCAGCAGCGCCATCGCCGGCTGCACGGTCAGTTCGTCCTTGCCGCCGAAGGCGCCCCCGGTCGGCGAGGTGATGACGCGGATCCTCTCCTCGGGGAGGCCGAGGATGCGCGACAGCTGCATCCGGTCGCGCGAGCCGTGCTGGCCGCCGACCGCGACGGTGAGGCTGCCATCGTCCTCGGGAATGACGGCGCCGCCCTCGGTCTCCATGAAGCCGTGCATCTGGCGCGGCGTCACATAGACGTCCTCGACGATATGGGCGGCGCGGGCGAAGGCCGCCTCGACATTTCCGCGGCGATGATTGAGCTCGAGGCGGAGATTGCCGCCGGCATGGATCGCCGGCGCATCCTCCGCCATCGCGGCCTCGAAGCTCGCAACCAGCGGCAGCGGCTCATAGTCGACGCGGATGAGGCTGAGCGCCCGCGCCGCCGTCTCGGCATCGACAGCCGCCACCGCTGCGACGGGATCGCCGGCATGGCGGACGCGGTCGACGCAGAGCGCCGGCTGGTCGGCCTCCATGATGCCGAAGGCATTGACGCCCTTGATGTCGGCGCTCGTGACCACGGCGACGACGCCGGGCAAGGCTTCCGCCGCGCTGGTGTCGATCGAACGGATCAGCGCATGCGGCACCCCTGCGCGGAGGATGCGCCCGACCAGCATGCCCTCGCTGCGGCGATCGGTGAGAAAAGTGAGCCGCCCCGACACCTTGTCGGCGATATCGGGCCGAACCGCCCAGCGATCGGCCAGCGCTTCGTGCGAGACGGCGATGCTGGCATGAGCCCCGCCCGGCGCGATAGGCCGCTTCATCCCGCCCGGCCGTCCGGCGGGCAGCACCGAGGCGCCGCCGAGCCCGGCCGCGAGGGCATTGGCGACAACCAGCGCGCGGTAGCGCTCGCTGCGGAAGGCGTCGCCGCCGGACCTGATCTCCTCGGCCGCGATGGTGCGAAAGTCGTCCCAGCGCAACGCGGCGAGCGATTGCCCGATGAGCCAGGTTTGCGTGGTGAAGAGAGGCGCGGGCGCCGTTATGCCGCCGCCGACGGCGATGCGAGCAGCCGATATCGCGCCGCTCTCGGACGTGACGAGGGCCGCGACATTGACGACGCTCGGCGTGAAGGCGGCGCGCAGCCCGATCTTGCGATAGACGGCGAGCGCCTGTTCCCCCAGCGGCGGGACGAGAACCGCCGCCAAGACGGCGCCGGGCGGCAGCGCGAACCAGTCGAGAACGGGCTGCCGCTCGGCCCTGCCGCCGGTCCACACCTCCATGGTTGCGCCAAGCGCCAGTAGAGCCGGCCACAGGCAGCCGGTTCCGCCGGCGATATTCCCGCCGATGGTGGCGCGATTGCGCACGGAGGGCGCGGCGACGCTGCGCACCGCTTGGGCCAGCAGCGGCAGATGCAGCGCGACGAGCGGGTCGCGCTCGATGTCCGAGAGCCGCGTCATCGCGCCGATGCGGACATGGCCTTCGCTGAAGGTGATGCCGGCAAGGCCGAGCCGCGAGAGATCGACGAGGACGTCCGGCTGCGGCTCGCCGCGCGCCCAGCCGAGCTGGATCAGCGTGCCGCCGGCGATGGCGCGGCTCGCCGGCTCCGCCAGCATCGCTGAGGCCTCGGTGAGCGTTGCCGGGCGGAGGAGGCGCATCTCAGGCCGCCCGCGTGGTGGTGCCGTAGCGGATGCCCTTCTCCTTCAGCCAGCGGCGATAGGCGACGGAGGATGAGTCGGCCCGCGTCGGGATCTCGGCGCGCGGCTCCAGTGGCAGCAGCAGCGGGCGCTGGTTCTCGACGATGATGCGATCCTGCAGGAAGATCACCTGCTCGAAGCGCAGCAGCGCGGTGTGCGTCGACAGGCCGTCGACGAGATACATCACCGGCTGCGCCCGGCAGAGATCCTCCTCGATCGGCTGGATGAACAGCGCGATGGCGTCGAGCCGCTCCGGCGCCGTCGGGCAAATCCGGTAGAGCATGACGATGAAGGGCGAGGGCACGCGATAGGTCAGGTGGACGAAATCGCCCCGGTCCTCGGTCGCGGCGATGCGCGGCTGGAAGAAGGTGCAGTTGGTCGCCCAGACCTCGTCGACGTCGCGGCGGATCTCCGACTGGTATTGTGGCACCTCGGTATGCGGCTCGGCGCCGAGGATGTCGGTGTGGACGAAGGGGAAATGCGCCATGTCGAGGAAGTTCTCAACGATCCTGAGACCCGAGGCGCGCATTTTGACCCAGCCGCAGGGCACGAAGCGGCGATCGGGTTCAGCGGCCTCGGGGATGTCGACGATTTCCCGCACCGGCGTGCCGAGCGAGGTCCAGACGCAACCATAGCGCTCCTTGACCGGCAGCGGCGGACCAAGGCTGCCATCGTCCCGCTGCTCACGGATATCGGGCGCGCCGCCCGCGAGCCGGCGGCTGACAATGTCCTGCCCGAGCAGCCGCCCGCGCATCGGCGCCGCCCCGAGCTCGGCCGATGTTTCGACGGCGTACCAATCATCCAGCGCAACGCGGTCGGTGGTGCGGGTCACGGCGTTTCCTCCGTCGACGTGAGGCTTGCGTGTGCGTCGGTCATGGCGTGAAGGCCCCCCTCTCCAACTCTCGCCCAGAAGGGGGGAGAGGGCAGGGCGCGGACGTCATCGACGCGTTGCGTCGTGCCTGCTCCGCGCACTTCCGCGGCGCTCCGGCGACGGTGGTTGGCGCCCCCTCTCCCGCGCAGCGGGGGAGGGACGGGGAGGGGGTTACCGGCCTCGATCGACAGGCAGTTCAGCGCGGCGTCATCGAGCCGGCATGGGGCGAGAAGGCCCCCCTCTCCAGTTCTCCCCCACAAGGGGGGAGAGGGCAGGCTCGGCACTACGACGTGCGCGGCACCCATCCTCACCCCTCCGTCCACTGTTTGGAGCCGCCGCCGTTTTCGGCGAGCCAGGCCTTGCGGCGGGCGAAGAGGCCGGGGGCGACGGCGTGGGCGCGGGCGATGAGCTCCTTGAGATCGGCGGTCTTCAACTGGCCATTCTCGACGATGACCTCGCCGTCGATGACGGTCATGTCGACATCGCCGCCGCGGACGGCATGGACGAGATTGTGCTGCAGGTTGAAATACTCGCCGGTCCCGAAGAGCGGCGTCATGCGCGGCGTGTCGGTGCGCACGGCGATGAAGTCCGCCTTCTTGCCGGCTTCGAGCGAGCCGATCTCGTGATCGAGGCCGATCGCCCTGGCGCCGGTGATGGTGCCCATGCGCAGCACCGGCCAGCTGTCGAGCGCCGCCGCGTCGAGGCCCTTCAGCTTGCCGAGCAGCGAGGCGACCTTCATCTCCTCGAACATGTCGAGATTGTTGTTCTCCTTCTCGCCGTCGGTGCCGATGCCGACGGCGACGCCGGCCGCCAGCATGTCCTCGACCGAGGCGATGCCGCTGGCGAGCTTCATATTGGAGACGGGGTTGTGCGCGACCGAGACGCGGCGCTTTCCGATCAGTTCGATCTCGCTCTCGTCGAGCCAGACGGCATGGGCGATCATGGCGCGCGGCGTCTCGAAGAAGCCGAGTTCGTCGAGCACGAACATCGCCCGCTTGCCGTAGCGCTTGTCGAACTCGGCCGCCTCGATGTTGCTCTCCGAGCAATGGGTGTGGAAGCCGGTGGCGTAGCGCTTGGCCATGTCGATGGCGCGCTGCTGGCCGGCCTCGTCGGCATAGAAGAGATGCTCGAGCCCGACCCAGACGGAGACGCGGCCATTCGCCTTGCCGTGCCAGTCGGTGATCATGCGCTCGTTGTCGTCGAGGCTCTCGAAGTAGTTGTAGTCCGGATGTGCGCCGACATAGGGCACGGCGACGAGGCGGTTGCCGATGGTCGAGGCGGCGCGGGCGCTGCCCTCCATGAAGCGCCACATGTCGACGAGGGTCGTCGTGCCGCCGAGGACGCTCTCGGCATAGCAGAGCTGCGAGGCGACCTCGGCCTCCTCGGGGTTGAGGACGCGGTGCATCGGATTGATGTGCAGCGTCAGCCAGTCCCAGACCGGCAGATGCTCGGCGGTGCCGCGCAGGAGGCCCGAATGCATGTGGGCATTGACGAGGCCCGGCATCAGCAGCCGGTCGGGCAGGTCGACGCGGCGGACGCCCGGATGGGCGGCGGAGAGCGCTTCGGCGGTATCGACCGCGGTGATGCGGCCGTCCTCGACCAGCAGCGCGCCGCCGGGAATGACGCGGTTGTCGGCATCCATGGTGAGGACGAACGGTGCGGCATAGATCGTGCTGGTCATCGGTTTGGTCTCACGCCTTCGAGAGGATGAAGTCCGCGGCGCGCTCGGCGATCATCAGCACCGGGGCGAGCGTGTTGCAGGACGGAATGATCGGGATCACCGAGGCATCGGCGATGGAGAGTCCCTCGACGCCGCGCACCTTGAGGCGCGGATCGACGACGGCGTCCTCGTCCGTGCCCATGCGGGCGGTGCCGCAGGTGTGGAAGAAGGTCGAGCAGGTCTGGCGGATGAAGTCGATCGTCTCGCCCTTGTTGAGGCGCCTTGAAGGCGCTGCATAGCCGGCAAACAAGTGCGCGAAGGCCGAGGTCGTGACGAGGTCCATGACGAAATCGACCGCCGTCACCAGGGCTGCGAGATCGTCGGGATGGGAGAGGAAATTCGGCTGGATCTCCATCCGCCCCATCGGGCTCGCCTCGAGCAGGCGCAATTGGCCGATGCTCTTCGAGCCCATCAGGCCGGGTGCGATGGCGAAGACGTCGCCGTTGAGATCATGCTCGGCGGCGAGTTCCGGCACGGCGCTGCGGCCCTGGATGCAGATGGCGTGCAAATCGGGCTTCGCAAGGCTCGGCCGGCTCTTCCAGTTGATCATCGCGCCGCCGCCATTGTCGCGGACGGGGCCGAGCGGCGCGCGGGCGCGGAAATTGACGGCGCGGATCAGCGGATGATCCTGCAGGTTGGCGCCGACGCCGGGGAGGGCAACCTTAGTCTCGATGCCGAGCCCGCCGAGGGCGGCGGGATTGCCGATGCCGGAGAGCATCAGGAGGCGCGGCGTATCGATGGCGCCGAGCGCGAGGATGACCTCGTGGTCCGCGCCGGTCTCGACGACGCGGTCCTCGACGAGATGGTGCACCGAGGTGCAGCGGCCGTGGCGAAGGCCGACCCGCAGCGCCTGCGAGCCGGTCAGGATGGTGAGGTTCTTGCGACCCTCGACCGGGCGCAGATAGCCGCGCGCGGCGCTCCAGCGGCTGCCGCCGGACTGGTTCAGATTGGAGAGCGCGGCGCCCTCGTTGCTGGCGCCGTTGGGGTCGTCGATGATCGGCACGCCGAGTTCGGCGGCGCCCTCGATCATCGCGAAGGCGAGGGGATGCGGATCATGGCTGCGCTCGATGCGCATCGGCCCGCCGGCGCCGCGCAGCGGGCTCTCGCCGTCCTCCCAGTCCTCCGAGCGCTTGAAAAAGGGCAGGCAGTCGGCGAAGGACCAGCCGCTGGCGCCCGCCGCCTCCCAGGCGTCGTAGTCGCTGGGATGGCCGCGATACCACAGCATCGCGTTGATCGAGGACGAGCCGCCGAGAACGCGGCCGCGCGGAATGCTGATGGTGCGGCCATTGACGAGCGTCGTCGGCGCATAGTCATAGCCCCAGTCATAGCCGCCGCGGCCGAGCGAGACCCATTTCGTCGGGTCGTCGATCGCGGCGACGCCCTCGTCGGTCGGGCCGGCCTCGATCAGCAGCACGGACGCATCGCTCGCCTCGGCCAGCCGCCGCGCCACCACCGCGCCGCCGGAGCCGCCGCCGACCACGATGTAATCGTAGCGCGGCAGCAGCGTCGGCGTCGGGCGGGCTGCGGCCATCAGTTGTGCTCGCTCGGGCCCATGATGGTGATGCCCTCGGTCGCCTCGACATGGCGGACGAAGATGTATTTGTCCTCGCGCCCGTCCGAATGCTTGCGGCGGATGTCGGGCTGCACGGTGCCGGCGACCTTGGCGACGACGAGATAGGGCGTGTCGGCCTTGAGGCCTGCGGCGCAATGCGCGTCGAACTCCTCGATCGTGCGGGCGGTGTGGGCCTCGCTGATGCCGGCGCCGCGGGCGATGGCGGCGATGTCGACGCGGCCCGAGGCGGTGTGCGTCGGCGGGCCGCCGATCGATTGGTACATCTCGTTGTCCCAGACGACGATGAAGAGGTTCGCCGGCTGCTCGTTGCCGACGGTGGCGAGGATGCCGAGATTGAACATCATGCCGCCATCGGTATCGAGCGAGACGATGCGCCGGTGCGGCAGCCCGACGGCAAGGCCGAAGGCTTCCGGCGTCACGCAGCCGAGCTGCTGCTGGAAGAGGCTGGCGGCGCGCATATGCGGGGCGGCGTTGTACCACTCGTCGACGCTGGCGCCGAGCGAGAGGATGACGAGCTCGTCCTCGAGGCGCGCCGCGAGCGCGGTCATGCAGTCAAACCGCTTCATCGGACGACACTCCCGCCGAGCGCCACGGCGGCACGCGCCGCGAGCATGCTGATCGAGGTCTGCTGGCTCATCGGACGACACTCCCGCCGAGCGCCACGGCCGAATGATAGTAGGAGGCGTAGGACCAGTCATAGGCGTCGGTGATGGCGCGCTCGATCGCGTCCTCCTCGCGCACGATGCGATAGGGGATGCGCAGCGCTTCGAGAACCGGCTCCATGGTGATGCCGTGCGGGATCGCCCACCAGTTGTTCTCGCCGAGCTCGCCGCGATAGCTCATCAGCATGACGACGGGAATGCCGGCGCCGAGGCCCATGCGGGCGAGCGGCTCGACCGAGGCGCGGAGGCCCGAATTCTCCATGACGAGGACGGCGCGCTTGCCGGAGAGGAACACGCCGCCGCAGATCGCCGCGCCTTCGCCCTCGTTGGTGACGCGGATGGTGCGGATATCGGGATCGGCGTCGAGCGCGGGATAAAGCGGCTTGAACAGCGAATCCGGCAGATAGCAGGCGACCGAAACGCCGGCCTTCTTCAGGCCGCGCAGGACGGCGTCGACCGCGCTTTGATGCATGGTGGGAACCCTCGTGTTCCCTGACCATCGCAAGGCGGCGGCGCATCGCATAGTCCTAAAATGGCGACAGGCTTGTTGCGCTCAGCGCAACACTCAACTCGCGATGCGTGCGACGCGCTCCATTGCGAGGCTGAGCTGTGCGGCCAGCGCGGTGGCGGCTTCGGAGGTCTCGCCCTTGCCGCGCGTCACCAGCGTCAGGCGGCGCGGCTTCAGGCGCGGATCGCGGATCGGGATGAAGGCGAGGCGGCCGGCGGCGATCTCGCGCTCGACGCCGACGCGGGTCTGCAAGGCGACGCCGAGGCCGCGGGAGGCGAGGTCGACCATCATCTCGATCGAGTTGGTGCGCATGCGCCGCGCGACACCCACGGCGGCGGCTTCGAGCGCCTCGTCCATGGCGCGGCCGAGCGACAGGCTGTTGTCGGAGAGAATGACGCGTTCGCCGGCGAGTTCATGCAGGCGCAGCGCCGGGCGACCGGCCAGCGGATGGCCGGGCTCGACCAGCGCGCCGACATCGAGCTCGACGATGGTGAGTCGCTTCGTCGTCTTCGGCGCGGCGATGTCGAAGGCGATGCCGATCTCGGCGTCGCCCTCAGTGACAGCGGCGAAGGCCTCGGCCGAGTCGACGACGCGGAGGTCGACGGTGATCTCGGGATAGCGCTGCCAGAAGACGGCGAGCGCATCGGCGGCGAGCCCGCGCGCGACGCTCTCGACCACGGCGATCTGGAAGGCGCCGCGGCGAAGGCCCTTCAGTTCGCCGAGCTCGCCGATGGCGCGGGCGAGTTCCGCGCCGCTCGCCCGCGCGCGGTACAGCATCAGCTCGCCGGCACTGGTCAGCTTCAGCCGCCGCGCCGAGCGGTCGAACAGGGGCGTGTCCAGCTCCTCCTCGAACTGCGCCAGCGCCCGGCTGATCGAGGAGGGTGCGATGTTGAGGAGGCGCGCTGCCTGGCGGATCGAGCCGAGCCGGGCGACGAGCTGGAAATAGTGGAGCCGCGGCGAGACGAGGCCGAGCCGCAGAGGATCCATCAGACCCTCCCCGCGCCGGCCGCGACCAGCGCGCGGAAGCGGCCGGGCGTCATGCCGTAGCGCGCCTTGAAGGCCCGTGTCAGATGGCTCTGGTCGGCAAAGCCGACGCCGGCGGCGACATCCGACAGCGGCCGGCCGCGCGCGATCAGGGCATGGGCGGCACTGAGGCGGCGGCCGACGAGATAGCGATGCGGCGAGGTGCCGGTCGCGCGGCGAAAGGCCCGCGCGGTCTCGAAGCGATCGAGGCCCGAGACGCGCTCGAGATCGGCCGAGCCGATCGGCTGGTCGAAGGTCTCGTCGAGAAGCGCCTTGACGCTGGTCATGTCGGCCTCGCGGCGGGGCGTCGCCGGCCGTGCGGCGCCGGCGCGGCGCGACAGCAGCACGGCGAGTTCGGCGAGGCAGCCATCGATCGCGAGCGGCTCGGCCGGGCCTGGAAAGGTCGCGAACATCTCGGCGATCAGGCTTGCCAGCGCCGCATCCTCGGCGACGGCATCGGTGACGAAGGGGAGGGGACCCTGGCCGCCGAGCGCTGCCAGGATGCGGGCGGGCTCGACATAGACCATGCGATAGAGAAAGCCGTCCGGCACCTCGGAATGACCGTCATGCAGCTCGTCGGGATGCAGCACCATGCAGGCCCCGGCATGGCTGACGCGGCCAGCGCCGCGATAGCGGAAGGCCTGCGCGCCGCTGAGCGTTGCGCCGATGGCATAGGTCTCGTGGCGATGCGGATCATAGGCATGGCCGCCGAAACGGGCGACGAGCCGCTGCACGCCGTCCGTGGCCGCTTCGGTGACGATGAAATCAGCGCTCATGCGGGAAAGCGGTGCCTCTTCGTTGCACGATCGTTCAAGACGACTGCGTCGCACGATCCTAGGCTCAGTGCCATGCTTTACGCCACCAAGACCGCCCTCGTGATCCTCGACGATCTCCTGCCCTGGCAGAAGGTCAACATCGCCGCCTTCCTCGCCGGCGGCCTCGTCGGCCGCTATCCCGAGATGTCGGGCGAGCCTTACGGCGATGGCAGCGGCCAGGCCTATACGCCGCTCATCCGCGAACCCGTCTTCGTGTTCGGGGCCGACGGCGCCGGCCTCAAGCGCACGCATGGAAGGGCGCTCACGCGCGGTCTCGATGTCGCGCTCTATATCCGCCCGATGTTCGCCACCACGCACGATGCCGCCAACCGCGCCGTCGTCGGCGAAACGCCGACCGACGCGCTCGACCTCGTCGGGATCGGCCTCCATGGCGAGCGCAAGATCATCGACAAGGTGACGGGCGGCCTCAAATTCATGGCGTGAGCCGGAAGGATCCGGTCAAGGCGATCGGCGCGGGCGGGGCTGAGCCCGCCGACATGTCCCCGGACAGGCGGTATCGCGGCCGAAGCATGGCCGGGGCGATCCGCCCTGACACGATTGCGCCGAGACCGGCGGATCATGGCGATTGTGCGACGCAGCATGATTGATGCAGTCGCTATTGCTCTGCACAAGACGCAGGCCTGCCATGAGTTTTGAGGGAGTGCTCATGCCGGGTCGATCGGCCTATCTTCGCATCATCGAAAGCGAGACGGCCACAGCAATACGGCAACGGCGGCGCTTCCGGACAGAAGGAATACGACAATGGCAAACGGCATCATTGCTTCCTACAAGACCTGGCTGAAGTATCGTCAGACGTGCAATGAGCTCAATCGGCTGTCGACCCGCGAGCTCGACGACCTTGGTATCGCCCGCGGCGAAATCGCCCGCGTCGCCAAGCGTTCGGTCGCCGCCTACTGAGTTTCACGCATTCGCAGGGACCGAACCTCCTCCCTCGTTCCCTGCGATCGGCGCGCGGCCGACCTCCTCCCCGGCCCAGCGCCCTGCATAGAGACGCCCGTCGACCTCCTCCCCGACGGGCGTCTTTTTTTGTCCTGATGTCGCCGCGACACCCGCTCCTTCAGCCGGCCTGTCCCCGCACATAGGCGCTGAGCCCTTCGGCGAGATGATCGAAGACGAGCCGCATGCGGCGCACCGTCTTCAGATCCTCATGCATCGCCAGCCAGCAATCGAGCGGCATGTCGAACAGCGCCGGCAGCACCCGCGCCAGCGCCGGATCGCGCCGGGCGATCGCCACCTGGCAGACGCCGATGCCGATCCCCGCCCGCACCATCTGCAATTGCGCGACGTCGCTGTCGGTGCGCAGGCGAAACGCCGCGCGCTCCGGAATAAGGCCCTGCCGCTGCAGGGCCTGAATGGCCGGCGTTTCCGTATCGAAGCCGATCAGCGTATGGCCGGCGAGGTCGGCGAGGCTCTGCGGCACCGTGTTGGCATCGAGATAGTCGCGCCGCGCATGCAGGCCGAGCATGACGGGGCCGATGCGCCGCTGCAGCAGCGCTTCCTGCGCCGGTGTCGCCATGCGGACGGCGATGTCGGATTCGCGGCGCAGCAGATTGTCGTTGCGATTGGAGACGACGAGCTCGATCGCGATTTGCGGATGCCGTGCCGTGAACGGGGCGAGGATCGCCGGCAGCACCTCGGTGCCGATGATCTCGCTCGCCGTGATGCGGACCGTGCCGCGATCCTCCGTCGCCTCGCCCGAGGCCGCACGCACCAGCGCCTCGGCCGCTGCCGCCATCGCCTCGGCATGCGGCTTCAGTTCGAGCGCCGCCTCGGTCGGATCAAGGCCCGCCTGGCTGCGCGTGAACAGCACGACGCCGAGCGTTTGCTCGAGCTCGGCGACATGGCGGCCGAGCGTCGGCTGCGTCAGCTGCAGCCGCCGCGCCGCCGCCGACAGGCTGCCCTCGGCAAGCACGGCGAGGAACGAGCGGCAATGATCCCAGGAGAGCTGCATCATCCGATCATGAATGGCGAACAGGGGCGCTTCAACGTTTTCGTCGAGCTGCGTCTGCTCACGGCCGTGGCGACCGGCGCCACGGACTGAGGACTTCCGGCTCAGCCGGCCTTCGAGCTCTGCTGAAGCGCGCGGATCCGCTCGGCGAGGCCGCGCGGCGGCGCCGGCCGCTCGGCAGGCGGCGGGGCACCCTGCGGCGGCGGCAGCACTGCGACGATGCCGGCCGGCTCTGCCGCGGCGGGCGCAACCGGGTCGGCCGTCACCGGCGTCGGCGCGGGCAAGACTGGGGCGGGCAAGACTGGGGCGGCCAACACTGGGGCGGGCAAGGCTGAGGCCGGGGCAGGACCTGTCGTCGCCGGGGACGCTGCGAGGCGGGCGACGGCCTCGCCGATCTCGAGCAGTGTCTGGCGGAGTTCCGCGCTGTCGGCGATGGGGGCGGCGCCGGACGGGGCGGGCCGGCTCGCGGCGGCTTCCAGCGCGGCGAGGCGGGCGCGGAGCGCGGTGTTGTCGTCGCGGAGCGCAGCGGCGCCGGCGCTGGCGGCTTCGGCCTCGACCAGCCTCGCCGACAACGCCTCGCGCTGCGCCCTCGCATCGGCGAGTTGCTCGCGAAGGCCGGCCAGCGCGACGCTGCCGGCATGCAGCTCGACATCGAAGGCGCGGCGGGCGGCCTCGGCGGCGCGGGCCTCATCGATCGCGACTTCGCGGCGCATCTGCTCGCTGGCGAGCGCCGTCTTCAGTTCGGCGAGCTGCATCACCAGCGCACCGCCGTCGCCGGCCGCCCGGGCGCTGGCCGCGAGCTCGCCGCGCAGGGTGGCGAGTTCGGCGTCGCGCAGCGCCTCGGCGTGCTTCTGCGCCTCGCGCTCGGCGACGACGATCTCCAGTTGCTGGCGCGCCGCCTCCAGGCGGGCCTCGATGTCGAGGATGCGCTTCTCCGCCGCCTTGCGGGCCTCGTCGGCTTCAGTGAGCTGGAGATCGCGGGTCGCCAGCGTCGTCGTGAGCAGGTCGCGCTCCTTTTCGAGGAGGCGGAGCCCTTCCGTGGAAATGGAGCTTTCATTGGTGAGATGCGCGATGATCTGCTGCTTCTGGCCGAGTTCGACGGCCCGGCCGGCGAGGCGCTCGTCGAGCGTCTCGATCGTCTGCTCGAGCTGGCGGGTCGACACCGCGAAGCCGGCCCGGAGCTGGTCGCGATAGGCGTCGATCTCGGCGCGCGTGATCGGCAGGCTCGCCTCGATGTCGCGGCGATTGAGCCGGACGGCGCGGCGCCAGAAGGGCGGAATGAGGATCAGGGCCAGAAGGCTCGTCGTCAGAACGCCGAGCGCCCCATACATCGCCGCTTCGATCACGCCGTGCTCCGTCGGTCCCCGTCCGCCCGCGGCCCCCCGGTGATGAGATGACACCTCGGGCGGCCGCGAGTCCAGATGATCCTAGAGCCTTTCAGGGCTTGGTGGAATCCGTTCTGTTTTCCGCCGGCGCGCGCGATCCGCAAGGAGGGTGGCGACGCCCGATGCCTTCGCATCGGGCGAGCCGGCCGACACGGCGGGCGCCCGCCGGCGGGAAACCCTTCGGGCCGGGCGGCTTCGGGCCAAATCCGTCGGCCTCCGGCTCGGCCGTACTTCAGTACGGCCGTCGCCGCAGTCCTCGACCTTGGCCCGAATCCGCTCCGGCAGAACGCTTCCAACAAGCCCTGAAAGGCTCTAGCTGCGGAATCTCTCCGGAGCGTGAAGGGAGGCGATCAGAAGGGGTTCCAGGTCTGGTGATCGGTGAACTTCATGTAGCCGACATTGATGCCGAGCCGCGCGCCGACGCCGGAGACGATCGGCACCACGAAGATGTTGTTGCGCGAGAGCACGGTCATGCCGACGCCGCCGACCAGATAGGCCGAGCCGTTGACGCCGACGAAGCGGTCATAGATCGCGTTCACCGAGGGCAGGTTGTAGATCAGCATCATCACCTTGGAGCCGTCGCCGCCGAAATCCCAGCCAACCGACGGGCCCTGGAAGAACACCGGATGCTTGCCGGCATTCTTGGTGTAGAGCGTGCCCTTGCCGTAGCGGACGCCGGCAATGAGCGCGCCGCTGCCCTGCTCGCCGAGCACATAGCCGTTCGGCTGGCCATATTGCGACATCGAGTGCTCGACCGCCGAGGCGAGACCGCCCGAGACCTCGCCGAAGAAATTGCCGCCGGCCTTGACGATCTCGTCGACAGAATATTGCTCGGACGACTGCGCGGCGGCTGGCGCTGCCTGCAGCGCGGATGCGAGCACCAGCATCCCGATCAGGGCACCGAGCCTTTGGGCGAACGACATGGAGCGATCCCTCTCGACTATGGAACTGGTTCGCCGTCGGGCGAAGCCGCGTGCAAGCCTGCCGGAGCGTCGGCCCGGCGGCAAGCCTTCCCTTGACGCGCCGAGCATGGACCCGAAAAGCGGCCCCTTCACGGCGCTGGCCGGGCAGCGGCCGGGCAGGCCGCCGGGTGGGGGAACCCATGCGCCGGCGCCACGCGCGGTTGGCAGCGGCGGCGGGGCGGTGTATCCCCGATCACGATGCCGAAAGGCGCGATTCGGAACCATCTGGGGGACGGCAATGTCTGAGCCGGTCGAACTCGAAGCGCTCGACCTTGCGGCGCTGCTCTGCAGCCGCGTCTGCCACGACATCATCTCGCCGGTCGGCGCCATCAACAACGGGCTCGAGGTTCTCGACGAGGAGAACAACGAGGAGATGAAGGCCTTCGCCTTCGATCTGATCCGCAAGAGCGCCCGCCAGGCCTCCGCCAAGCTGCAATTCGCCCGCCTCGCCTTCGGAGCCGCCGGTTCGGCCGGTGCCGAGATCGATCTCGGCGATGCCGAGAAGGTGGCGCGCGGCTGGATGGACGGCGAGAAGGCCGAATTCTCCTGGGTGGCGCCGCCGGCGCTGATGGCCAAGAACCGCGTCAAGCTGCTGCTCAACCTCGTGCTGCTCGCCATCGGCGCCGTGCCGCGCGGCGGCCATATCAGCGTTCTCGTCGACGGACCGCCCTCGGCGCCGAATTTCAGCTTCCACTGCTCGGGTCCGAATGCGCGCATCCCCGCCGCCTTCGAGAAGCTCGTGCCCGGACAGCTCATCGACGTCCATGTCGATGCCCATGCCGTGCAGCCCTATTATGCCGGCCTGCTCGCCCGCGCCTGCGCCATGGATGTGGCAGCGGTGCTCGAAGGCGCCGACGTCGTGATCACGGCCAAGAGCCGCGTCGCCGCCTGACGCGGACGGCTCTGCCCGTCCGATCTTCGCTCCCCATCGATGAACCTGCGGTCGCGCCGACGCCGGATGCCGGCGCGGCGCATGCGGCCTCGCCGTGATGCACCCGCCTGTCGCTTCGCGGTTGGCCACAAGAAAAACCCCGCCGGAGCGGGGTCTTGTCGTCGCGAGGGGCAGAGAGCGCTGGCGTCGTCAGGCGGAGACGCGCATCGGGACCTCGTCGGGCTCGCGCAGCACATAGCCGCGGCCCCAGACCGTCTCGATGTAATTGTGGCCGTTGGTGGCCGTCGCGAGCTTCTTGCGCAGCTTGCAGATGAAGACGTCGATGATCTTCAGCTCGGGCTCGTCCATGCCGCCATAGAGATGGTTGAGGAACATCTCCTTGGTCAGCGTCGTGCCCTTGCGGAGCGAGAGCAGCTCCAGCATCTGGTATTCCTTGCCGGTCAGATGGACGCGGCTGCCATTCACCTCGACGGTCTTGGTATCGAGGTTGACCGTCAGGTCGCCGGTGTTGATGACCGACTGGGCATGGCCCTTCGAGCGGCGGACGATTGCGTGGATGCGGGCGACCAGCTCGTCCTTGTGGAACGGCTTCGTCATGTAGTCGTCGGCGCCGAAGCCGAGACCGCGCACCTTGTCCTCGATGCCGGCCAGACCCGAGAGGATCAGGATCGGCGTCTTCACCTTGGAGAGGCGCAGCGCACGCAGCACCTCGTAGCCCGACATGTCCGGCAGGTTCAGGTCGAGAAGGATGATGTCGTAGTCATAGAGCTTGCCGAGATCGACACCCTCTTCGCCGAGATCCGTCGTGTAGACGTTGAAATTCTCGGACTTGAGCATCAGTTCGATGCTCTGCGCCGTGGCGCTGTCGTCCTCGATCAGCAAAACTCTCATACCAATCCCCTCATTGCCTATCCTGGGCTTGGCGTCCCGGTCCGCGAACCGGCCGCCTTGGGAAACGGCTCAACCCCGATTCGAAGCCTAACGAACAATGGTTAACAAATTCCGATTCGCGGCCACAAGCGGCTTGGACGAACGGGGCGAAAATTCCGCCCGCCGCCTGAATCGGCGCCGTTCAGCACCCTGAGGTGCCGATCGACGCAATTGCGCGGATCGCAGTAACCAATTCGTCGGACTCCGCATTTAGGATGGGTCAGCATCCGATGGGGTTTACCTGGCCTTAAGCCCTCCTTCGCCATGATTAACGCGAGACGTAAACGAAACGTTAGCGCGGAGCGGAAGGTTTAAGGTTTTGACAAGTTGCTGGGCTGCGTACCGCCCGGCTCTACCGCCTCGGGGGGCGGGACGGGTAAGCGCCTCGGCGCGGGCTTTGTGCCCATGCGGGGCCTTGAGGGAGTTGTGGGTGTAATGAAGTCGCGTGAGAGCCTCATTCGGCTGAAGCGTTTCCAGGCCGAGGAGAAGCGTCGCCGGGTCCAGCAGATCGAGCTCATGATCGCTGAATTCGAGCGGATGGCGCGCGACCTCGAGGACCAGATCAAGATCGAGCAGGAACGAAGCGGCATCCGCGACCAGAGCCACTTCGCCTATCCGACCTTCGCCAAGGCCGCCTCGCAGCGGCGCGACAATCTGCGCGCCTCGGCCCAGGACCTTCAGACGCAGCTGGAGACGGCGCAGGACGAACTGCTCGCCGCCACCGACGAACTGCGCAAGCATGAACTGCTCGCCGAGCGCGACCAGGTTCGCGAGCGCGCCGCCGACGGCGCGGCGGACCCCGCCGCCCCGGCCGACAAGCCGACCCGCCGCGGCCGCAACCCCCTCGCCGGAGAACGCCGCAGCGTTTAGAAAGGTCTCGGCTGAAAGGTCGGCCCATCTGGCCTGATGCCGGTTTGATGGACCGCGGGCCGACTGCCTCCGCCTCTAACTGGAGAGCTGGCGCCCTCAGGGCCCGCGCGGCTCTTTCTTGAGCTGGTCACCGCGAACCTGGCTCTGGAATCCGAATACCCAGCCGGGATATTCCGGGGGCAGCTTGCTGACCTCATCAAGTGTTTTCAGTTCGGCGTCGGTCAGCGCCACCTTGGTCGCGGCGATGTTGTCATCGAGTTGCTCTGGCTTCTTGGCACCGATGATTACGCTGGTGACAGCCTTTTTGTGGAGCAGCCAAGCGAGCGCGATCTGGGCGATCGAGACGCCCTTGGCTTCCGCGATCAGCTTCATCGCGTCGATGACGTTGTAGCCGCGTTCCTCATTGACAGGAGGGAAATCGAAGGTGGCGCGGCGGTTGTCGCCATCCTTGACGCCATTGCGCGTATATTTGCCGGATAGAAAACCGCCCGCCAGCGGACTCCACACCATCAAGCCGATACCTTCGGATTCCATCATCGGAACCAGTTCACGCTCCAGATCGCGTCCGGCGATCGTATAATGCGCCTGAAGCGAAGCGAAACGGGCTAGATTGAACTGATTGGAAATACCCACCGCCTTTGCGATCTGCCAAGCGGCCCAATTGGAGACGCCGATGTAGCGGACCTTGCCCTGCTGGACGACCGTTTCGAGCGCACGCAGCGTCTCCTCCATCGGCGTGATCTGGTCGAAGCCGTGAATTTGGTAGAGGTCGATATGGTCAACCTGAAGGCGCTTGAGGCTGCCCTCCAGGGCATAGAGCATATGCGAGCGGGACGTACCGCGCGCGTTCGGGCCGTCGCCCGTAGGCCCGAAGAACTTGGTGGCGACGATGACATCTTCCCGTGCGATTCCGAGATTGCGCAATGCTTGGCCCGTGATTTGTTCGGAAAGACCTTTTGAATAGACGTCGGAGGTATCGATGAAGTTGATGCCGGCATCGATCGCGGTCTTGACCAGACCGTCAGCGTCTTTCTGCTGTAGACCGCCCATGCTGCTGTAGATGCCGCTCCCGCCACCGAAGGTCATGGTGCCGAGGCAGAGTTCGGAAACGAACAGGCCGGTGCGGCCGAGGATGTTATAGCGCAAGGGACTCTCCTGAGTGAAACGAAGCGGGCAGGGATATGTCACTTCTTATGGCGCCTGCCCCCGGCTTCTTCGCGCCCGATTGTCGCAGATTTCTGCCTGATCCGCTCATTGGCCGTTTTGGTCAGGCGGGATCTTGCTTGGACGCTTGATGAAATCCATAGTGATTTAATGCTCGAAACTCTCGCCGATCTCGCATACCGCCACGCCACTCAATCGGAAGGAGTGTCGATCCCGCGTGTGAGCCTCCATGCCGCACAGAAGGAGCGCCAGCCGGTTGGGATTCTATATCAGCCGATGCTTGGCATCGTCTTGCGAGGCACCAAGCGAGTGGTCATCGGAGACCGCACGCTGCGCTACGATAGCAATCATTTCTTCATCGCTTCGATCGACGTGCCGGCATCGCACGTCACGATCGAGGACTTGCCAGAGGCGCCCTACATCGCAGTACGGCTTGCAATCGATCAGGATATCCTTTCGGGTTTGGTTGTTGACATACCTCGCAAAGACGAGGGAGCTACCATAGCTTTTGCGGTGGGCGCTATGACCTCTGAGTTGCTTGATGCCTGGTCACGGATGTTGCGTTTGCTCGATGCGCCAGACGAAATCGACACGCTGGCGCCATTAGTCGAGCGCGAGATTCTTTTTCGCCTCTTGCAAGGTCCGCAAGGAGCGCTGCTTCGCCAGGCAGCCCGAGCCGGTAGCCGGATTTCACAGGTTCGGGATACTATCGTCCATTTGCGCACGAACTTGGATCGCGTTGTCAGAATTGAAGAACTGGCGGAAATTGCCGGGATGAGTGTGGCAACATTTCATCGCCATTTCCGAGCTGCTACTGCCATGAGCCCACTGCAATATCAGAAGACTCTCCGCCTGCAGGAAGCGAGGCGGCTACTGCTCGCCGACACCGACGTGACAAGCGCAGCATTTGCAGTCGGGTATGAAAGCGCGTCGCAGTTCAGTCGTGAGTACACGCGGATGTTCGGCACACCGCCTGCGCGCGATGCAGGAAGGCTACGGGATAACAAAAATAATTCGCAAGCACACTAGGTCGTGGTGACAAATTAGTTATTTGATCCAGAGCATGATACCGGCGATCTTGACGAAGCCGAGGAAGTTTGCGGCGAGTTTGTCGTATCGGGTTGCGATGCGGCGCCGTTGCTTGAGTTTGGCGAAGAAGCTTTCGATGCCCCATCGCTGCTTGTAGGCGATGCGATCATATGGGTGCTGATATCGGCGGTGGCGGCGGGGTGGAATGACTGGTCTTCCACCCTGATCGAGGATGATGTCGTGGAGACTGTCGGCGTCATAAGCGCGGTCGGCCAGCACCTGCCCGGCCGGCAGTCCCCGGATCAGATCGCAGGCGGGTGCCATGTCGTTCTGCTGGCCAGGGCCGAGGCCGAAGCGCACCGGCAGGCCGAGAGCGTCGACTACGGCGTGGAGCTTGGTCCCGAAGCCGCCGCGGGATCGGCCGAGAGCCTGGGCTTGCGGTCCCCCCTTTTTCGCCGCCCGCCGGCGGCTTGGGCTTGAGCCCGGATCACGGTGGCGTCGATCGCCAGCCATTCCATGTCCGGATCGCTGGCCACCGCCTCGAAAATCCGGCCGAACACGCCCTGCTCGATCCAGCGGTAATAGCGGCGCTTGATCGTCTGGTAAGGACCGAAGCGGTCCTCGGGAATGTCCCGCCACCGCGCGCCCGAACGTGCCAGCCAGAGCACCGCGTCGAAGAAACGGCGGCCGTCGCTGCGCGGCCCCCGCTTTCCCTTGCGACCACCCGCTACAAACGGCTTCAGCCGTTCCCACTGATCGTCTCGAAGAACTTCGCCTTCCACACCAGCCTCCAAAAGCCAGTGTTGAATCTGATTTCCGCCCCTTGGGAATCCCTCAAAACCTAAATTGTCACCACAACCTAGCGCGATTCCGGCGAACTCCGGTTCACCGGAAATGCTCTATGCGTCTGTCGTGACACATGTTCTTCACGCGAACCGGCGCCCGCGTCGCTCGAAAATCTAGCCTCGCTCCTCAGGATCGATCAGCGGCACATGCGGGCCGGCCTCGCGCGGCAGGAAGCCGTCGAGGCGCGGGTCGCGCGAGACTTCGATCGCGAGCTTCCAGGGGGTGAACCCCATGCGGCGATAGAAGGGCAGGGCTGCCGGGCTGTCGAAATGGCAGGTGTGCAGCCAGACCCGCCTCGCGCCGCCGGCAAAGGCCCGGTCGAGTACATCCGACATCAGCCCGCGCGCCGCGCCCGTTCCCGCCGCCTCGGTGACGACGCCGAACATCGCGACCTCGAGGTCGCCGCCATCCTCCGAGCGCTGCAGTTCGGCAAGGCCGACCGGCTCTCCCTCCCGTTCGAGGAAGAGCACGCTGGCGCCCGGCCGGGAGAGGCGCGCGGCGAGTTCGGCGTCCCCCATCACGGCGCGCGAGAACCACAGCCACTGCTCGCCGATACGCCGATAAAGCGACCGGTAGGCGGCGAGGTCGACGCCGTGCTGCGGGGCGACCGTGAAACCGGCCGGCAGCGGCGCCGTGAGGCCGGCGGCGCGGCTTTCGAGCTCCAGATAGGTGACGACATTGGCGATGAGGCCCGGCGGCAGGTCTGTGTAGCCGTCGAGGTCGAGCGGGATCGTGGCCATCAGGGGATCTCGCGGTCGAGCAGGAAGCGGGCGGCGGCAATGAGCGTCGGCCGGACATTCTCACGCGCGGCGAAGACCAGCAGCACCGGCTCGTTCTCGAGGAAATATTCGAGCACGGCGGCGAGGAAGGCGGGATCGGCGGCGGCGCTGCGCAGCGTTTCCGGCCCGATGCCGGCCAGCGCCAGGAAGCGGCCGAGCTCCTCCGGCTCGGCGGCGAGGAAGGCCAGCGCCTTGATCGCCAGCTGCTCGGCGCCTTCGAGCGACATCGGCGGCTCGCGGTCGCGGATCATGTATTTCCCTTTCCGAAACGATTCGTCGCTACAACTTAGCGCGAAGTGGATGGAGTAGGCGCCGGCACCAGAGGCGCAGTCGTCATGCGTATCCGCGAGGCTGGTGAGGGCTGCGCGGCAAAGGCTGGTTCCGGATGGCGAAGACCGTACTGGTCGTGGAAGACAACGAGCTCAACATGAAGCTCTTCCACGATCTGCTCGAAGCGCATGGCTACACCATCATCCAGACCCGCAACGGCCTGGAAGCGCTCGATCTCGCCCGCCGCCACCGTCCCGATCTCATTCTCATGGACATCCAGCTGCCCGAGGTTTCCGGCCTCGAGGTGACCAAGTGGATCAAGGAGGACGACGACCTCCGCGCCATCCCGATCATCGCCGTCACCGCCTTCGCGATGAAGGGCGACGAGGAACGCATTCGCCAGGGCGGCTGCGAGGCCTATCTGTCGAAGCCGATTTCGGTGACCAAGTTCATCGAGACCGTCAAGGCCTATCTCGGAGACGGCTGATGACCGCGCGCGTCCTCGTCGTCGACGATATCCCGGCCAATGTCCGCCTGCTCGAGGCGCTGCTCTCCGCCGAATATTTCGAGGTGATCACGGCCTCCAACGGCGCCGACGCGCTGGAGCTCTGCGCCGGCGGCCTCTGCGACATCGTCCTGCTCGACGCGATGATGCCTGAGATGGACGGGTTCGAGGTCTGCCGCCGGCTGAAGCAAAACCCGCAGACGGCACAGCTTCCCATCATCATCGTCACCGCGCTCGATCAGCCATCCGACCGCCTGATGGGGCTCGAGGCCGGCGCCGACGATTTCCTCACCAAGCCGATCAACGAGCTGGCGCTCATCACCCGCGTCAAGAGCCTCGTCCGCCTGAAGACGCTGACCGACCAGCTGATGCTGCGCGCCGCCGCCTCGAGCGATCTCGGCATCGATGACCCGTTCGACGGCGCCATCGCCTCCGGCGACCATGGCCGCATCCTCCTCGTCGAGGACAAGCCCTCGCGGCGGGGCCGGATCGTCGACGGGCTCAGTGATGCCGGTCACCGGGTCGATGTCGAGACCGATCCGAAGGAGGCGCTGTTCCGCGCCGGCGAGGGCGGCTACGACCTCGCGATGATCAGCCTCGACCTTGCCGATTTCGACGGTCTCCGCCTCTGCTCGCAGATGCGCTCGGCCGAGCGCACGCGGCTGTTGCCGATTCTCGTCGTCGCCCAGGCCGACGATACGCCGCGGATCGTCCGGGGGCTCGATCTCGGCGTCAACGACTATCTGGTGGCGCCGATCGACCGCAACGAGATGCTTGCCCGCGTCCGTACGCAGGTGCGCCGCAACCGCTTCATGCAGCGGATCCGCGAGAGCGTGCATCTGACGATGGAGATGGCGATCACCGATGGGCTGACCGGCCTGCACAATCGCCGCTATCTCGAACGGCATCTCGCCGGCCTCGTCGACCAGGCGCGGCAGCGGCAGCGCCCGCTCAGCCTCTTGCTGCTCGACATCGACTTCTTCAAGCAGGTCAACGACACCTTCGGCCATGATGCCGGCGACGACGTGCTCCGGGAATTCTCCCGCCGCATCCGCCGCACGGTGCGCAGCGTCGATCTCGTCTGCCGCTTCGGCGGCGAGGAATTCGTCGTGGTGATGCCCGATACCGACATCCGCGTCGCCGCCCTGGTCGGCGAGCGCATCCGCGAGCGGATCGCCAGCCAGCCCTTCCTGGTCGAAGGCGGCGAGCAGGAGCTCCCGATCACCGTCTCGATCGGGCTCGCCGCCCGCACCGACCCCGCCGATGCGCCGGAGACGCTGCTGCGCCGGGCGGATGACGCGCTCTACAAGGCAAAGCGCGAAGGCCGCAACCGAGTCGCCGCCGCAGTGGCGTGAGCGGCCTCGTCCAAATCCCGAACGCCCAAAGAAAAAGGCACCGCGAACGGTGCCTTCAAAATCTGATCTAGATGCCGGGCGCTGGCGCCCGGGCGATCCTTACTTGATCTTGGCTTCGCGGAACTCGACGTGCTTGCGCGCGACGGGGTCGTACTTCTTGACCGAGAACTTCTCGGTCATCGTGCGGGAATTCTTCTTCGTGACGTAGAAGAAGCCGGTGTCGGCCGAGCTGACGAGCCGGATCTTGATGGTGGTGGCCTTGGCCATGACGAACCTCTGCATGGTGCCGGCCGGAGAAAGCTCCGCCAGCGGGAATTTGCGCGCACCCTACGGAGTTCAGTCCGAAAGTCAAGGAAGCTTGGCGGCGGAAAGTGGTTTCAGGCCGTTCCCGCCTTGCGGATCCTGGTGATGACCAGCACCAGATAGGCACAGAAGAAGACCGCCAGGGCGAGTTCGAAGCCGTGCGGATTGATGATGTCCATCGAGGCGCCGAGAGTCGCCGGGCCGACGAGGCCGCCGAGCGAATAGCAGAAGACATAGGCGGCATTGGCGGCGGCGAGGTCCTCGCCGGTGAAGCGCGAGCCGAGATGGGCAAGGCCCACCGTGTAGAGCGAGCCGATGGTGCCGCCCCAGAGGCCGAGCGCCAGCATGAACGGCCAGAAATCGCGCGAGACCAGCGGCAGCAGAACGGTGCCGAGGAGGCCGAACAGGGCGATGCCGAAGAGCAGCTTGCGGCGGTCGACGCGGTCGGAGAGGAGGCCCATCGGCATCTGCAGCAGGATGTTGCCAATGGTGACGGCGACGCCGAAGAGGATGACGGCGTCGCGGTCATGGCCGACGCGCTGGCCATAGAGCGGCAGCAGCGCGAAAGCGCCGCTCTCGACGACGCCGAACAGGAGAGCCGCGCCGGTCGCGACCGGCGCCAGGAAGAGGAAGCGGACGAAGGAGCCCTGCTCGCGGTGGCCGAGCTTCGGTGCGCTCCCGAGGCCGATCAGCACCGGGATGATGCCGAGCATCAGCACCAGCGATCCCACGATGAAGGGCAGCATCCCGCGCGTGCCGGTGAAGGAGAGAATCAGCGGGCCGAGCGCGAAGCCGGCCGAGAGCACCGTCACATAGATGCCCATGATGATGCCGCGCCGCTCCGGCGGGGCGGCGCTCGAGATCCAGAATTCCGACAGGACGAAGGTGATGGTGAGCGCGGCGCCGGCGACGAGGCGGAGCGGGAACCACAGCCAGAACGGCGAGAAGAAGAACAGCGGCAGGCAGAGCGCCAAAAGGAGGATCGAGAGCACCAGCATCCGCCCGGTGCCGAACTGCATCGCGAGGCGCGAGACGAAGGGCGTCACGCCGAGCGAGGCGAGGCCCCAGAAGGCGGTGTTGAGGCCGATCCAGGTCGAGGAGATGCCGCGGTCCTCGAGCGTCAGCGCCAGCAGCGGCAGCGTGATCGAGAAGCCGAGGCCGACAGCGGCGATCGAGCCGATCGCGGCGATGAGGCCGGCGAGGCCGCCGCCGGCGCTGCCGTCGGAGGCGGCGTTGAGGACGGGAGGCGCCGCGCCCTGGCGCTCTTCGATGGACATTCCGAAACCTTCGAACTCGATGACCGCGCGCGTTGCGCTGGGTCAGGCCGCGGGGTCAGCCGACGGCACCACCAGGGCGGTGGCGGTTCAACTGAGGTCCGGCTGCCACGGCGCCTTGGCTTCGTCTTCCGCGACATGGTCCGGATCGAAGCCGTGCATATAGAGCGCCCATTGCAGTCCGACGACGGCGCCCTTGATCGGCCTGAGCAAAGCGAGTGTCAAGATCAGCGTCAGCGGCAGCCAGATCGCGAGATGGGCGAAGTTCGAGAGGTGGAAGGTCGTTTCGACGATGAGGATCAGCGGCACGATGATGTGGCCGACGGCCATGATCGTGAAATAGGGTGGCGCATCGTCGGCGCGCTGGTGCGAGAGATCCTCGTCGCAGGCGGCGCAGCGGTCCACCACCGTCAGATAGCCGTTGAAGAGTTTCCCCTGGCCGCAGGCCGGGCAGCGGCAGAGAAAGCCGCGCGCCATGGCGTTCCAGGGCGAGCGAACGGGTCGCGTGGCCGTGCCATCGCCAGATTGCCCTGTCCATTCGCTCATGCGGTTCTCCTTGCCCCCACCATATCGCGTCGCCAGCCCGGCAAACAAGCGGACGCGGCAATGCGTCCGCCGCCGGTGCTCCGCCCGGCCGCCGTCAGCGCGCCGCGCGGCGGCCGCTGGCGGCGACGATGACGGCGATGATGATGAGGCCGGTCGCCAGATACCGAACGCCGGCGCCGAAGCCGTAGGTGTTGAGCATGGTGACGACGAGGAACAGGAAGAGGGCCGCGCCCCAGAGTCCCGGCACGTTGGAATTGCCGCCCGCGACCGAGGAGCCGCCGATGACGACGAGCGCGATCGAGGTCAGGAGATATTCCTCGCCCATCGACAGCGACGAGCCGCCGGAGAAGCCGGAGAGGAGATAGCCACAAAGGCCCGCGAAGACGGCGCTCATCACATAGGCCGCGAAGCGCGTCCGCCCGACATCGACGCCGGCAAGGCGCGCGGCGCGGATGTTCTGGCCGATCGCGGTCACCCAGCGGCCATAGAGCGTGCGGCGGAGCACGAGTTCCATGAAGGCGGCGAGGGCAATGACGCAGATCGCCAGCACCGGCATGCCGAACACCTGGCTGGTGGTGAAGTCGGCGAGCATCGGCGGCGGCTTGATCCGGATGCCGCGGCCATAGGCGATGGCGGCCGACTGCACCAGGAAGCTCGACGAGAGCGTCGCGATGATCGGCGGAATGCGCAGCAGCCAGATCAGCGCGTAGTTGACGATGCCGACGCCGGCGCCGCAGGCGAGAGCCACGAGCAGCCCGGCGAGGATCATGCCGTCCTGCGTGTCCATCACCTTGGTGGCAACGGCGCCGGCCAGCGTGATGGTGGCGGGGATGGAGAGGTCGACATTGCCCGGCCCGAGCGTCACCACATACATCTGCCCGATGCCGACGATCACCGAGAATGTGGCGAAGGTGAAGGCGGCGGTGAGCACCTCGCCGGCGCCGCGGCCGCCGGTGAAGAGGATGGTGACGGTCCAGACCACGATGGCGGCGACATAGGCCCAGAGCCAGGGCCGGCCGGCGAGACGGCGGAGGAAGAGGGCGGGTGTCATCGGCGGCGCTCCGCTCGGTCGATCAGCGTTCGCGCGGCGAGCACGATGATGAGGATCGCGCCCTGGGCGCCGATCTGCCAATCGGGCGAAATGCGCATGAAGGAGAGGAACGAGCCGGCGAGCGTCAGCGTCACCGCGCCGATCACCGCGCCGACAGGCGAGATGCGGCCGCCGACGAATTCGCCGCCGCCGAGAATGACGCCGGCGATGGAGAGCAGCGTGTAGCGGAGCGCGATATTGGCGTCGCCCGACGTCGTCAGTCCGATCAGCGACAGTCCGGCCAGCATGCCGAAGAACCCGGCAAGGGCGAACATCGCCATCTTGACGCGGATCAGCGACCAGCCGGCCCGCTCGATCGCCTTCGGATTGCCGCCGGCGCCGCGCAGCACCGCGCCATAGGAGGTGCGCATGAGGAGAAACTGCGCGACGACGGCGATGACGACCGCAGCGATGATCGGGAAGGGGATGACGGGGGGCTTCAGCGTCATCAGGCTGCGGATCCAGCCGGGCGCCTGGCCGCCGGGAACCGGCAGGATCAGCACCGAGAGCCCGAGCCAGACGAAGGACATGCCGAGCGTCACGACGATCGAGGGCAGGTTGCGCCAATGGATCAGCGCGCCGAGCCCGGCATAGACGACGATGCCGAGCGCGAGCACGATGACACCGGCCAGCGGCGTCTCGAAGATCCAGGGGAGGGCTGCCGGCAGCGCGCCGGAGGCCTGCAGGTCCTTGACCAGAGGCAGCGCCCCGACACCGCCCGAGAGCAGCGTGGCGCCGACGCAGGCGACGAAGCCGACATAGGTGCCGATCGAGAGATCGAGGTCGTTGACCGTGATGACGCACATCTGCGCGATCGTCGCCAGGGCGATGGGGATCGCGAGGTTCAGCATCAGGTTGAAGCCGACATAGCTGATGGCGCGCGGCTGCAGCCAGTAGATCGCGACGAGCAGCACGACCAGCGAGATCGCCGGCAAGAGGGTGCGGAGGTTGCGGGCGAGCGAGGCGCCGCCTTCTGCGGTCGAGGCACTCATGCGACGTCCTCGAAGGAGGCGTGCAGCACCCGCTCCTCGGTCAGCTCATCGCGCGCGAGATCGGCGACGATGCGGTGGTCGCGGAAGACATAGACGTGGTCGCAGTGTTTGAGCTCGTCCATTTCCGTCGTGTACCAGAGGAAGGTGCGGCCCGCTTCGGCCTCGGCGCGGATCATGCCGTAGACCTCCTGCTTGGTGCCGATATCGACCCCGCGCATCGGATCGTCCATCAGCACCGTTTCGGCGGTCGAGCCGAGCGCGCGGGCGAACAGCGCCTTCTGCTGGTTGCCGCCAGAGAGCGAGAGGATGGGATTGTCGACATCGGGCGTCCGGATGCCGATGCGCGACTTCCAGTCCTCGGCCATCGCGGCGGTCCTGGATGCGTCGATGAGCACGCCGCGGCGCAGCCGCTTCAGCGAGGTGATGGTGATGTTCTCGGCGATCGACCAGAGCGGGAAGACGCCGTCATTCTGCCGGTCACCGGCGACGA
This sequence comes from Kaistia sp., assembly GCA_965279105.1. Taxonomy (GTDB): domain Bacteria; phylum Pseudomonadota; class Alphaproteobacteria; order Rhizobiales; family Kaistiaceae; genus Kaistia. The sequence continues at coordinate 4,439,007 of OZ257135.1, read as the reverse complement.
GCGCCGTGCCGCCTTCGACGGCGAGGCCGGGCGCCGACCGCTTCGCCGCGTCGAAGATGCGGATCAGCATTTCCGATTGGCCCTGCCCGCCGAGGCCGGCGAGGCCGACGATCTCGCCGCGATGGGCGATGAGGTCCTTGCCGCCGGCGAGCGCGCGGGCGCGGATGCGCGGCGTGCCGTCGCTGCGGCGGCCGGCGACGGCGTCGCGGCCGGCGGCTTCCTCGCGCGCCACCGTGCCCATCGCGGCGACGAGGCTCGTCCGGGTGAATTCGGCGGCCGGCCGCTCGGCGACGACGCGGCCGTCCTTCATGACGACGACGCGGTCGGCGGCGGCGAGGATTTCGCCGAGGAGATGCGAGATGAGGACGACCGAGCCGCCCTCGGAGACGAAGCGGCGGACATAGGCGAGCAGCTGCCCGGCGATATGCGCGTCGAGCGAGGAGGTCGGCTCGTCGAGGATGACGAGGCGGGCCGGCGCATCGGTGACCGTGAAGGCGCGGGCGATCTCGACCATCTGGCGGCGGGCGATCGGCAAATCGCCGACGATGTCGCCGGCGCTGATGCCATGGCCGGGAAAGACGTCGTCGAGCTTCTCGGAGATGAGCCGTGCGGCCCGGCCGCGCCAGCCGAAGCCGGAGAGCGCGCGGTGCATCACGCGGGCATTCTCGGCGACCGTCAGGTTCGGGCAGAGCGAGAGTTCCTGGAAGACGCAGCGGATGCCATGCGCCTTGGCGCTGGCGACCGTGTGCGGACCTGTCGCTTCGAGGCCGTCGATCGACATCCGCCCCTCGGCGCCGAAGACGCCGGCGAGGAGGTTCATCAGCGTCGACTTGCCGGCGCCGTTATGGCCGACGAGGCCGATGCATTCGCCGGCATGACAGGAAAGGTCGACGCCCTGCAGCGCGCGCACCGCGCCGAAGCTCTTGCGGACGTCCTCGAGGCGGATGATCGGCGTCGCCAAGGACATGGCAGGCGTGGACTCCCAAACAGCGGCAGGGTCAAAGCGAGCGCCGCCGCCGGCCGGGTGGCCAGCGGCGGCTTGTATCAGCAGCACGAAGCCTGACTGCTTTGCGCCTTACTTCTTGGCAGCGTCGACGACCTTCTGGGCGTCCTCGGCCGTGTATTCGACATTGGCGACGCCGCCCTTTTCCGTCGTCTCCAGCGCCTTTTCGAGGCCGGCCTGGTCGACACGGAGGAACGGCACCACGAGATCCTTCGGCACGTCCTTGCCGTCGAGGATCTGCTGCGCCACCCAGAAGGCGAGGGTCGAGACGCCGGGCGCGATCGAGGCCGAATAGGTCTCGTAGCCGCTCGCGTCCTTCTGCTCCTTCCACCAGGCGAGCTCGTCCTGGCGGTTGCCCATGATGATGGTCGGGATCTTGCGGCCGGCCGCCTTGAAGGCCTGCGCGGCGCCATAGCCGTCGCCGCCCTGGGTCACCACCGCGACGATGTCGTCGGGGAGCGAGGGCAGGATGCCGGCGACGGCCGCCTGGGCCTTGGCCTGGTCCCAGTCGCCATGCACCGAGCCGACGATCTTGAACTGCGGGTTCTCGGCGACGCCCTCATGGATGCCCTTCGAGATCTCGTCGTCGACGAAGACGCCGGCGAGGCCGCGAATCTCGAGGATGTTGCCGCCGGCCGGCATCTTCTCCTTGAGGAAGGTGATCTCGTCCTTGCCCATCTGCTTGAAGTTCACGGCGATGCGCCAGGCGCAGGGCTCGGTGACGATGCCGTCGAACGAGACGACGGTGACGCCGGCATCGCAGGCTTCCTTCACGGCGCCGTTGAGGGCGTCGGGCGAGGCCGCATTGATGACGATGGCGTTATAGCCCTGCAGCACCAGGTTCTGGATCTGCGCGGCCTGCTCGGTCACCTGGTTCTCGGCGGTGGTGAACGGATCGGCCGCCGCGACGACGCCCGCCGTCACGGCCGGCTTGGTAACGGTGTCCCAGCTGCGCAGCATCGCCTGGCGCCAGGAATTGCCGGCATAGTTGTTCGACAGCGCGATCTTCTTGTCCTTGGTATCGGCCAGCGCCGAACCGGCACCGAGCGTCGCCACCAAGGCGAGCAGCGATACGGTTCCCACGAAACGGGTCATGACGGTCTCCTCCCTCATGTCGCGCTTGTTAGGGCCGTGGCCTCCCCGCCGCCGGCCGCGCGACTTCCCCCAATCTGAGGATAAGGCGGCGGTCAATGTCAAGACGCGGCATCCGGCAAGGCCTGCGCCCTCTGCCGGGACGATGCGCTGGTTAAAAACTGGGCAGTACGCTTCCTGCGCCAGGCGCTTTCTGTTGAAGGGCCGATTCGCTTGGGTCGATCTGCGCTGCCAATACGTTTCGGCGCGGGAGATATACAATTTTGCGCTTACCCAACATTTTCGAGACCGCTCGCGATCAAGAAGAGGCGTGGCAATCGTGGCGTGCAGCCGCGGCGAACCGCCCGCGTCGTCGGGGTCTCCCCGCATGCAAATGCGTGCGGCGAGGCCCGAGCCGCCTTGTCGGCGCGGCGCTTTGCCCCTATAGGGGTCGCTTCAAATGACAGCAAGAAACCCAATGTCCGCGGACCAGCCCGCGGCGGTGTTCGCGCACCGCCATCTGCTGGGCATCGAGGGTCTCACCCCTCCGGAAATCGTCGCGCTGCTCGATCTCGCCGAGGAGGCTGTCGATGTCAGCCGCCAGGTCGAGAAGAAGAAGTCGGTGCTGCGCGGCCGCACCCAGATCAACCTCTTCTTCGAGGCCTCGACGCGGACGCAGTCCTCGTTCGAACTCGCCGGCAAGCGGCTCGGCGCCGACGTCATGAACATGTCGGTCGGTGCCTCCTCCGTGAAGAAAGGCGAGACGCTGATCGACACGGCGATGACGCTGAACGCCATGAACCCCGACATCCTCGTGGTGCGGCATCATGCGGCCGGCGCGGTGCATCTCCTCGCGCAGAAGGTCGGCTGCTCCGTGATCAATGCCGGCGACGGCGCGCACGAGCATCCGACACAGGCGCTGCTCGACGCGCTGACGATCCGTCGCCACAAGGGCAATTTCAACGAGCTGATCGTGGCGATCTGCGGCGACATCCTCCATTCGCGCGTCGCCCGCTCCAACATCCTGCTCCTCAACGCGCTCGGCGCGCGGGTGCGCTGCATCGGCCCGTCGACACTGTTGCCGAAGGCGCTCGACCGGCTCGGCGTCGAGATCTTCACCGACATGAAGCGCGGCCTCGCGGATGCCGACATCGTCATGATGCTGCGCCTGCAGCGCGAGCGGATGGACGGCTCCTTCGTCCCCTCGGTGCGCGAATATTTCCACTTCTTCGGCCTCGACCAGGAGAAGCTCGGCTATGCCAAGCCTGATGCGCTCGTGATGCATCCGGGGCCGATGAACCGCGGCGTCGAGATCGATTCGGCCGTCGCCGACGGGGCGCAGAGCCTCATCCGCGAGCAGGTCGAGATGGGCGTCGCCGTCCGCATGGCCGTGCTCGAGGCGCTCGCGAGCCATCTGCCCAACCAGGGGAGCTTCGCATGAGCCTCGCCCCGGTCTCGAGCGGACAGCGTCCGCTCGTCTTCCAGAATGCGCGCATCGTCGATCCCGGCCGCGCGCTCGACGCGAACGGCAGCGTCGTCGTCGTCGACGGCATGATCGTACATGCAGCGCCGGGCGCTGCGCCCGCGCTGCCTGAAGGCGCCGAGATCATCGATTGCCGCGGCCGCGCCGTTCTGCCCGGCCTCGTCGACATGCGCGTCTTCGTCGGCGAACCCGGCGGCGAGCATCGCGAGACCTTCGCCTCGGCGGGGCTGGCGGCGGCGGCCGGCGGCGTGACGACGATCGTCACCATGCCGGACACCGATCCCGTGATCGACGACGTGGCGCTGGTCGATTTCATCGCCCGCCGCGCCCGCGACACCGCCGCGGTCAACGTGCTGCCGATGGCGGCGCTGACCAAGGGGCTCAAGGGCCGCGAGATGACCGAGTTCGGCCTGCTCCAGGCGGCCGGCGCCGTCGGCTTCACCGATGGCCGCCACTCGATCACCAATGCGCTGGTGCTGCGGCGGGCGCTGACCTATGCGCGCGATTTCGGCGCGCTGATCATGCATCATCCCGCCGATCCCGATCTCGTCGGCTCCGGCGTCATGAACGAGGGCGAGACCGCGACGCGGCTCGGCCTGCCGGGCATTCCGCGCGAGGCCGAGATCATCATGCTGGAGCGCGACATCCGCCTCGCCGCGCTGACAGGCGGCCGCTACCACGCGGCGCAGATCTCCTGTGCCGAGTCGCTCGCCGTGATCCGCCGCGCCAAGGCGGCCGGGCTCAAGGTCTCCTGCGGCGTCTCGGCGACGCATCTGGCCCTGAACGAGCGCGATGTCGGTCCCTACCGCACCTTCTATCGCCTGTCGCCGCCGCTGCGCGCCGAGGAGGATCGCCGCGCGATGATCGAGGGCGTCGCCGACGGCTCGATCGACGTGATCGTCTCGAGCCACGATCCGCAGGACGTCGACACCAAGCGCCATCCCTTCGCCGAGGCCGCCGATGGCGCGGTCGGTCTCGAAACGCTGCTCGCCGCCTCGCTGCGCCTTGTCCACAATGGCGATGCCAGCTTGCTCGCCGTCGTCAATGCGCTGTCGACGCGGCCGGCGGCGCTGCTGGGGCTCCCGTCCGGCCGCCTTGCGGCCGGGGCGCCGGCCGATCTCATCCTGGTCGATCTGGCGATGCCCTGGATCTGCGCCGCCGAGGCGCTGCATTCGCGCTCGAAGAACACGCCCTTCGAGGGTGCCCGCTTCGAGGGAAGGGTGCTTCGCAGCGTCGTGGCCGGGCAAACCGTGTATCGTCAGTCGGGCGCCTGAGCGTCGGTCGGGCGGCTTGAAGAGACTGGGAGGCCCGCATGGGCGGACAGATCGTTCAGTTGCTGATTTCCCTCTTGCTCGGCTACCTGCTGGGCTCGGTGCCGTTCGGGCTGATCCTGACGCGGATGTTCGGCGCCGGCGATATCCGCGCCATCGGCTCCGGCAATATCGGCGCAACCAATGTGCTGCGCACCGGCCGCAAGGGCCTCGCCGCGGCGACGCTGATCGGCGATGCGCTGAAGGGCACGCTGGCGGTGGTGATCGCCAGCCATGTCGGCGAGGGCAATGCGCTGGTCGCCGCCTTCGGCGCGCTGATCGGCCATATCTTCCCGGTCTGGCTCGGCTTCAAGGGCGGCAAGGGCGTCGCGACCTTCCTCGGTATTCTCATCGGCATGGCCTGGCCGGTCGCGATCGGCTTCGCCGCCCTATGGATCGCTGTCGCCGCCGCCTTCCGCTACTCCTCGCTCGCCGCGCTGGTGGCGACGGCGGCAACGCCGGTCGCCTTCATCGTGCTCGGCAACCGGCCCGAGGCGATCCTCTTCGTGGTGCTCGCCGCCATCGTCTGGTGGAAGCATGCGGCCAATATCGCGCGCCTTCGGGCCGGCACCGAAAGCCGCATCGGCCAGAAGGGCTGAGCCGGGCCGGCTGCCACCCATCGGCGGCGACCCACAACCTTTTCGTGTCCTCGGCGTCGCTGCCCCTTTCCCTGCCGCTCCGTCCCCGCCAAACTCGGCCGGCCGGGAAACGGCGCGTGAGGGGAGGCGGGGATGATCGGATCGATGCGCAATTGCCGTTGGTGAGCGGGGTCGGCCGGGCGCCCGGCCTCACCGAGGCGCAGCGGCTCAACTGGCTCCGCCTCATCCGCAGCGAGAATGTCGGCCCCGCGACCTTTCGCGACCTGCTCCGCCATTTCGGCTCGGCGGCGGCGGCCCTCGAGGGCCTGCCCGATCTCGTGCGCCGCTCGGGCAAGCCGATCCGCATCGCCGCGGTGAGCGAAGCCGAACGCGAAATGGCCGATCTCGCCGCGATGGGCGCGCGGCTGGTCGCGATCGGCGAGACCGATTATCCCGAATGGCTGCGCGCGATCGACGCGGCGCCGCCGCTGCTCGCCATCAAGGGCGGCAGCGAGGCGCTGATGGCCCGGCCGATGATCGCCATCGTCGGCGCACGCAACGCCTCCGTCGCCGGCCGCAAGATCGCGGCGATGCTGGCGCGCGATCTCGGCACCGAGGGCTTCGTCGTCGCCTCGGGCCTTGCGCGCGGGATCGACGCCGCGGCCCATGAGGCCTCGATCGCGAGCGGCACGGTCGCTGCCTTCGCCGGCGGTCTCGACCAGCTCTATCCGCCCGAACATGACGGCCTCGCGGCGCGCATCATCGCGGGCGGCGGCGCGCATGTCTCGGAAATGCCCTATGGCTGGGCGCCGCGCGCCCGCGACTTTCCGCGCCGCAACCGCCTCGTGTCCGGCATGGCGGCGGGCGTCGTCGTGGTCGAGGCGGCCGAGCGCTCGGGATCGCTCATCACCGCGCGCCTCGCCGGACTGCAGGGGCGGACGGTGTTCGCCGTGCCCGGCTCGCCGCTCGATCCGCGCTCGACCGGCTCCAACCGGCTGATCAAGGAGGGCGCGCATCTCGTGACGTCGGTGCGGGACGTGGTCGAGATCGTGTCGCCGATGCTCGGGCGGGTGATCGCGCCGCCGCCAGCCTGGAGCGAGAATGACGATGGCGAACCGATGACGTTGCAACTTCCGGATGAGGGCGAGAAGGCCATTCTCGTCGAGGCGCTCGGGCCCGTGCCGACGACCATCGACGACATCATCCGCTTCACCGGGCTCTCGGCGGCGACGGTGCAGGTGCTCCTGCTCGAACTCGACCTCTCCGGCCGTATCGGCCGCCATCCCGGCCAGCGGGTCTCGCTGATTCCCTGAGTCGTCCCCTGACCTTCGCCGCGCTCGCGGCCGCTGCCGGGCGCGGCCTCAGCCGCCGGCCCGGCCGCGCGCCTCGTCTTCGACCATGGCGATCAGATAGGCGAGAAAGGGCAGGTCGGCGCGCTGCGCCAGAGTCTTCAGTTCTGCCGAGATGCGGCCAATATAGTCGGCCGTCGCTACCCGGTCCACGCTCTCGGGAGTGTCAGTGACGTGGCCGCGGCTGGAATCCTTCGTCGCCATTCCCATATCTCGCCCCTTGCGGTCCCGCCTTGGGAGCGCATTCTTAAGTTGCATAAAACAGTAGATGCAATCAATAGGAGAGGCGAGCGCCGCGACGGCCCGCGACCCTGCATCGGTCCGGGCGGCGCGCGGCGATCACGGCCGCTTGATTGACAGGCCAGCCGCTTTCCGGGATTGTCCAGCCCAACTGAGCCCGGGGGCCGCCGAGAGACCGGCAATTCCGGGCGATGGCGCCGATCCGGCGCGATCCTTCCCATTTCCCGCCGCGCGGGGCCGCATGGCCCGGCCGGCCTTGCGCAAACGGCACCGATGAAGCTCGTCATCGTCGAATCGCCCGCAAAGGCGAAAACGATCAACAAATATCTCGGCTCCGACTATCAGGTCGTGGCCTCCTACGGCCATGTCCGCGACCTGCCGTCGAAAGACGGCTCGGTGCTGCCGGACGAGGATTTCCAGATGCTCTGGGAGGCCGATCCGAAGTCGGCCAAGCGCCTCACCGACATGGCGAGCGCGGCCAAGACGGCCGACCGCATCATCCTCGCAACCGATCCGGATCGCGAGGGCGAGGCGATCTCGTGGCATGTGCTCGAGGTCCTGAAGCAGAAGCGCGTCCTGAAGGACAAGCCGGTCGAGCGGGTGGTGTTCAACGCCATCACCAAGCAGGCCGTGCTCGAGGCGATGAAGAATCCGCGCCCGATCGACGCGGCGCTGGTCGATGCCTATCTCGCCCGCCGCGCACTCGATTATCTCGTCGGCTTCACGCTGTCGCCGGTACTGTGGCGCAAGCTGCCCGGCGCCCGTTCGGCCGGCCGCGTCCAGTCGGTGGCGCTCCGCCTCGTCTGCGACCGCGAAAGCGAGATCGAAGCCTTCCGCAAGCGCGAATACTGGTCGCTGGTCGCCCGTCTCGCGACGCCGCGCGGCGAGGAGTTCGACGCCCGCCTGGTCGGCGCCGACGGCAAGAAGATCAGCCGCCTCGATGTCGGCACCGAGGCGGAGGCCGCCGCCTTCCGCACGGCGCTGGATGCCGGCCGCTTCACGGTGAGCGAGGTCGAATCGAAGCCGGCCAAGCGCCACCCCTTCGCGCCCTTCACCACCTCGACGCTGCAGCAGGAGGCGAGCCGCAAGCTCGGCTTCGCGCCGAACCGGACGATGCAGCTCGCCCAGCGCCTCTATGAAGGCGTCGAGCTCGGCGGCGAGACGGTCGGTCTCATCACCTATATGCGAACCGACGGCGTCGACATGGCGCCCGAGGCGGTCGCCGCCGTGCGCCAGGTGATCGGCGCCGAGTTCTCGCCGCGCCATCTCCCCGATGCGCCGCGCCGCTACCAGACCAAGGCGAAGAACGCGCAGGAAGCGCATGAGGCGATCCGCCCGACCGCGCCCGACCGGCGCCCGCGCGATGTCGCCCGCTATGTCGATGCCGACCAGGCCAAGCTCTATGAGCTGATCTGGAAGCGCACCATCGCCAGCCAGATGGAGTCGGCCGAGATGCAGCGCACCAGCGTCGACATCCTCGCCGAGGCCGGCGGACGCAGGCTCGACCTTCGCGCCTCCGGCCAGATCATCACCTTCGACGGCTTCCTCGCGCTCTACAACGAGGATCGCGACGACGACGGCGACGAGGAAGACGGCCGCCTGCCGCGCATCGAGAAGGGCGAGGCGCTCGAAAAGCGCGCCATCACCGCGACCCAGCATTTCACCGAGCCGCCGCCGCGCTACAGCGAGGCGACGTTGGTCAAGCGCATGGAAGAGCTCGGCATCGGCCGCCCGTCGACCTATGCCGCGACGCTCGCGGTGCTCCGCGACCGCGAATATGTGCGCATCGACAAGAAGCGCCTTGTCCCCGAGGACAAGGGCCGTCTCGTCACCGCCTTCCTGCAGAGCTTCTTCGCGCGCTATGTCGAGTATGATTTCACGGCCGATCTCGAGGGCAAGCTCGACCAGATCTCGGCCGGCGAGATCGCGTGGAAGGATGTGCTGCGCGATTTCTGGCAGCGCTTCTCGCTCGATGTCGGCGAGACCAAGGAACTGCGCGTCGCGCAGGTGCTGGATGCGCTCAACGAGCTGCTCGGCCCCCATATCTTCCCGGAAAAGGCCGATGGCAGCGACCCGCGCGCCTGCCCTGCCTGCGGCAATGGCAAGCTGTCGCTGAAGCTCGGCAAGTTCGGCGCCTTTGTCGGCTGCTCGAACTATCCGGAATGCCGCTATACGCGTCAGCTGGTGGTGCAGGGCGGCGATGAGGCCGGCGCTGGAGAGACCGGCGAGGGCGGGGCGCAGCTCGGCGTCGACGGCGTCAAGGTGCTCGGCAAGGACCCGGAGAGCGGGCTCGATGTCACGCTCCGCTCCGGCCGGTTCGGCGTCTATGTCCAGCTCGGCGAGGCCGAGGGCAAGGAAAAGCCGAAGCGCTCCAGCCTGCCGAAAGGCTGGGAGCCGGCGAGCCTCGATCTCGACCGCGCGCTGGCGCTGCTCGCGCTGCCGCGCGCCGTCGGCGTCCATCCCGAGGACGGCAAGCCGATCCAGGCCGGCCTCGGCCGCTACGGTCCCTTCGTGCTGCATGACGGCAAATATGCCAATCTCGACAGCATCGAGGAGGTCTTCGCCGTCGGTCTCAACCGCGCCGTCACGGTGCTGGCCGAGAAGCAGGCCAAGGGCCCGCGTGCCGCGCGCGGCGCCGAACCCTTGAAAACGCTGGGCGACCACCCGACCTTAGGCGGGCCGGTTACCGTGCATTCGGGCAAATACGGCCCCTATGTGAAGCATGGCACCGTCAATGCCACGCTGCCGAAGGACGTGCCGCCGGAAACGGTCGGCATGGACGTGGCGGTGGCGCTGATCGCCGAACGCGCCGGCAAGACCCCGTCGAAACCCGTCCGCGCCGCGAAGCCGAAGGCAGCCAAGCCTGCCGAGGCCAATTCGTCTGACGCCAAGCCCGCAGCCAAGAAGGCCGCGCCGAAGAAGGCGGCGGCCAAGACGACGGCGGCCAAGACGACGGCGGCGAAAAGCCCGGCGAAGAAGCCGGCCGCCAAGAAGGTCGCCACCGGCGCCTGAGCGTCGCGGGCGTCTGGCGTTCTTCCCCCTCTCCCGCGTGAGCCGAGGGAGGGCCGGGGAGGGGGTTGACGGCCGTCGTCTTTCGGAGCGCCGAGAGGACGAGAGGCCCCCTCTCCATCTCTCCCCCGCTGCGCGGGAGAGAGGGCCGGCTTCAGCCGCCATCGATGCCGCGCACGACGCCCTCCTGCTCCCTCCCCCATTGCGGGGGAGGGCGGGGTGGGGGCCTTCCCTCAAGGGGTGGGCGGATTGCCTTCGGGTGCCTTCCCTTCGTGGCATCAGCGCGCCGGCCCTGTTGCAAGGGCGGCCTCTGATCGCCATTGTCATCCGCAACAACTGAAGACGCAGGTGCCGCATGCGGCGCCGCGCATCCATTCCGCAAGAAAAGAGACAACTTGGCCAAGAAGCCAGATCACCCCACATCGAAATCGGTTCGTTCGACCACGCGCGGCGCCCCTGTCGTGCCGGACCAGAACGGCCTGCCGACCCGCGACCAGATCCTCACTTTCATCGCCGAACATCCCGGCCAGGCCGGCAAGCGCGAGATTTCGCGCGCGTTCGGTGTCTCGGGCGGCGCCCGCATCGCGCTGAAGCGCATGCTGAGGGAACTCGGCGAGGACGGCCTCGTCAGCAAGGAGCGCAAGCGCCTCGCCCCCGCCGGCGTCCTGCCGACGATGAGCGTCCTCGTTCTCGTCGATCGCGACGAGCATGGCGAATTCATCGGCCAGCCGGCGACATGGAACGACGAGCGCACCGGCGCGCCGCGTGTCCTGATCGTCGCGGCGCGTGGCCGGCAGCTCGTTCCGGCGCCCGGCATCGGCGACCGCGTCCTGGCGCGGGTCGAGCCCGATGCCGCCGCCGAATCCGGTTTTCCCTATACCGCCCGCGTCATCAAGGTGCTGGAGAAGCGGGCGCCGCAGGTGCTCGGCGTGCTCCGGACCGCCCTCGACGGCACGCGCCGCATCGAGCCGGTCGATCGCAAGCAGAGCGAATATACCGTCGCCGAGGAAGACCTCAACGGCGCGCATGACGGCGATCTCGTCTCGATCGAGGTGAAGCGCGTCACGCGCTACGGCCTGTCGCCGGCGCGGATCATCGAGGTGGTCGGCGCGGTGCACAGCGAGAAGGCGGTCAGCCTCATCGCCATCCACGCCCACAACATCCCGCATGTGTTCCCGCCGCCGGTGCTCGACGCCGCGGAGCGGGCGAAGCCGGCGCCGCTCGGCGGCACGCGCGAGGACTGGCGGACGCTGCCGCTCGTCACCATCGATCCGGCCGACGCCAAGGATCACGACGACGCTGTCCATGCCGTGCCCGACACCGATCCCGAGAACCCCGGCGGCTTCATGGTGACGGTGGCGATCGCCGATGTCGCCTGGTATGTCCGCCCGAACGCCCCGCTCGACCGCGAGGCGCTGAAGCGCGGCAATTCGGTCTATTTCCCGGACCGCGTCGTGCCGATGCTGCCCGAGCGGATCTCGAACGATCTCTGCTCGCTGCGCGAAGGCGAGGACCGCCCGGCGATTGCCGTGCGCATGCAGTTCACCGCCGAGGGCAAGAAGAAGTTCCACTGGTTCCACCGCATCATGATGCGGTCGGCGGCGAAGCTCTCCTACCAGCAGGCCCAGGCCGCGATCGACGGGCAGACTGACGACAAGACCGGCCCGCTGCTCGAGCCGGTGCTGAAGCCGCTCTGGGCGGCCTATGCCGTGATGAAGCGCGGCCGCGACCAGCGCGAGCCGCTCGATCTCGATTTGCCCGAGCGCAAGGTCATCGTCGGTGCCGACGGCGCCATCGAGCGCATCATCGTGCCGGAGCGGCTCGATGCGCACCGCCTGATCGAGGAATACATGATCCAGGCGAATGTCGCCGCGGCGGAGACGCTGGAGCGCAAGAAATCGCCGCTGGTCTACCGCGTCCACGACGCGCCCTCGCTGGCGAAGCTCGAGGCGCTACGCGAGTTTCTCGCCTCGATCGAGATGAACCTGCCGCGGAGCGGCAATCTGCGCCCCGGCCATTTCAATACGATCCTCGACAAGGTGAAGGACAGCGAGAACGCCGCCCTCGTCAACGAGGTCGTGCTGCGCTCGCAGAGCCAGGCCGTCTACAGCCCGGAGAATATCGGCCATTTCGGCCTCAATCTCCGCCGCTATGCGCATTTCACCTCGCCGATCCGCCGTTATGCCGATCTCATCGTGCATCGCGCGCTGGTGCGCTCGCTGGAGCTTGGCGAAGGCGGCCTGCCCGACGGGATGGAGAACGAGCTCGAGGCGATCGCGCAGGAGATCTCCGGCGCCGAGCGGCGGGCGATGGCGGCCGAGCGCGAGACGGTCGACCGCCTGGTCGCGCATTGGCTGGCCGACCGCATCGGCGCGAGCTTCTCGGGCCGCATCGCCGGCGTCACCCGCTCGGGCCTCTTCGTGAAGCTCGACGAGACCGGGGCCGACGGCTTCGTGCCGATCGGCTCGATCGGCGCCGATTTCTATGCCTATGACGAGGCCCGCCACGCGGTCATCGGCACGCGAACCGGCGAGATGCACCAGCTCGGCGACCGCGTCGAGGTGAAGCTCGTCGAGGTCGCGCCGATCGCCGGCGCGCTGCGCTTCGAGCTGCTCTCCGATGGCCGGCGCGTGCCGAAGGGCGAGCGCAAGGTCATCGAGCGCGGCTTTCGCAATGCGGTCGCCCGCACCCCGTCGAAGCCGCGCCCGGGCTTCCGCCCGGCTGGCAAGACGGGCGGCAAGCCTGCCGGCAAGACCGGGCCCGGCGCGAAGCGGCGCTGAGCCGCCCGGCCGGGCGGCTGTCCTCCGCGATCAACGCCCGTTGGCGAAGACGCAGTCGTTGACGCGGCTCCAGGCCGCCGGTGCGTCCTTGCCGAGCAGCGTGACGCCGGTGTCCTCCGAGTCGGGCAGGCTGAACTGGAAGGCGCCGGCATCAGTGAGTTCGCTGATCGTCACCGCGCCCAGCGGAAACCACATCCGCTTGCCGTTGGCCTCGCCCGTCACGGTCCATTCCTGCACGCCGGGCGGCTGGCCGGGAACGTTGATGAGGGTGCCCGGCCACTTGCCCTTGCGGCCTTCGGCTTCGACGCTGAGATAGGGGTCCGAGCCGTCATTGCGCATCGCCATGATGTCGAGGCGCGCGCCCTGCTTGCGGACTGCGCGGCAGTTGACGACGCCCGGCTTCTCCTCCGTGACGGTGATCTTCCAGGGGCCGACGGGCTTGCCGTAGGGCCTCTCCTGGCCGAGCTTGGCCGCGGCCGCCGGCGCTGCTGCCGGCGTGGCTGCACCCGCCGCCGCGGTGCCGCTGCAGGCGCAGACATAGTTCTTCGCCGCGACTTCCTTGCCGCCATAGCCGACGAAGCACGTCTTGCTCCAGCTCGGCTGCAGGTTGTAGCCGGGCCGATAGCCGTTCATGTCGGTGGCGCAGATATAGAAAGCGTCGTTGGTCTTCCGTCCACCCGGCGTGTGAAAGCCGGACTGGACCGGCTGAAGCCCGGCGGAGCGGCAGACCTGCTCGCAGGGCCGGCCATTGGCCGCCTGCCATTGCAGGCCATCGGCGGAGGCCGATGATGCGGCGCCGAGCAGGGCTGCCGCCGCGACGAGCGCGCGCGTGATGATCGTCATGGTATAGTCCCCCAGTGTCGTTCAGGCAGAAATCGGAAAGCGCCGGCCGCGCCGGCGCCGATCGAGCAGTGTCGGCCGCGTCAGCGCCGGAAGGCGCATCTGAAGAAGGCGGCAAGCGCCGCCTCGGCCCCGTTCAGATTGAAGCTTTCAGTCAGCGACCCGCCGCCCAGGCGCAGAGCTTGCCATGCCTGTTGCTCCAGCAGGCACCCTTGCGATTGACGTCGCCGATCACCCAGGCGCCGGTCGGATCCTCGTAGAAGGCGCGTCCCGTGGCACTGCCCGGATCGGCCAGCACATTGGCCTTCACCTTGGCGGTGCTGACCGAGAACGACCCATCGGCGTCATCAAGTCGAAAGTCGCAGGGGCCATCGATGACTTTCTTGCCATCGGCGACCAGCAGGCATTTCGCAGGTTGAGCAAGGGCGGGGACCGCAGAAAAGCAACCGGCCACGACGAGGCCGGCGATCAACAGCAACTTCATGATGTGCGATGATATCTATCAGGGAGGGGGGCGATCACGTCGGGCCGGAGATCTGTTCGATCGATCGTCTCGTCCACGACTCGGCTGTTCATTGGCTTGAACGGCAGAGATTACATGATGCCCCCTTGCTGTGCAGTCAAATCAACGATCGATTTTCGGCAGTCTATGATTGTCCTTCAGCAAGTTATCATCGCCTGGTACGGAGTCGAGAGGATTTTAATCGAATCCGGGAAGTATTCATCCGTCCGAAGACCCTCGTCGCCTGGTTCTGGCGAAGGAAGCCGGCGTCATCGATCGGGCTGGCGCGTCGCTTCCGCCATCGCGGCGAGGACAGCCGCAGGGGTGGCCGGCGGCCGGAAGCGAGACAGTCGATGGTTTTCCGCCTATTAACGGAAGCGGGCCTATCATGGCTCCGGGCAATGGGGGCAAAGAGGGCATGGTGGCGCCGGAGTTCGAGACGCACGAGGTCGGCAACCAGGTTCCGCCCCGCACCGGCGTCAATCTCTATGCCGCCGATCCCGTGCTCGCCGCGCTCGTCGAGGATCTGCCGCAGCCGGTGGTCGACGGGCTGCTGCAGCATGGCGCGCAATGGGGAACGGCCGAGATGGCCGATCTCGCGCGCCTCGCCAACAGCGTGCCGCCACATCTGAAGACGCATGACGCCAATGGGCGGCGCGTCGATCTCGCCGAGTTTCACCCCGCCTGGCACGCGCTGATGCGCCGCTCGGTCGCCTCGGGACTGCATGCCTCGCTCTGGGATGCGGTCGGGGACGAGTCGAGTGTCCGCGCCGTCGCGCGCGGCGCAAGGCTCTATATGTCGGCCCAGGTCGAGCTCGGCCATCTCGGGCCGCTGTCGCTGACCAGCGCCTCCGTCGCCTCGCTCGGCCATGCGCAGAGCCTCGCCGAGGCCTGGCTGCCGCTGCTGCGCTCGCGGCGCTATGATTCCCGCGCCGTGCCATCCGCGCAGAAGACCGGCGCGCTGATCGGCTTCGCGACGGCCGAGAAGCAGGGCGGCTCCGACCTTCGCGCGTCGACGACGCGGGCCGATCCGATGGGCGACGGCACGTTCCGCCTCGTCGGCCACAAATGGTATGTCTCGGCGCCGATGAGCGACGCGCTGCTGGTGCTGGCGCAGACGCTGGAGGGGTTGTCGCTGTTCCTGGTGCCGCGCTTCCTGCCCGACGGCAAGCGCAATCCGCTCCGCCTGATGCGGTTGAAGGACAAGCTCGGCACGCGCTCGAACGCCGTCGCCGAGATCGAGCTGCCCGGCTCGATCGGCCAGCTGGTCGGCGATCCCGGCCGCGGCGTCTCGACCATCGCCGAAACCGTCACGCTGCTGCGGGTCGACGACGCCCTGGCTGCGGCCGGCGTCGCCCGCGCGGCGCTCTCGGAAGCCGTCCATGTCGTGCGCCATCGCCGGGCCTTCGGCGCCCCATTGATCGACCAGCCGCTGATGACGCGAGTGCTCGCCGACATGGCGCTCGACGTGACGGCGGCGACGGCGCTGGTGTTCCGCCTCGTCGAGGCCGTCGACCGCTCGCAGGACCAGCCGGCCGAGGCGGCCTTCGCGCGGCTGATGACGCCGGTGGTCAAATATTGGGTGGCGAAGCTCGCGCCGGCGATCGTCGCCGAGGCGATGGAATGCGCCGGCGGCAATGCCAGTGTCGAGGAAAGCCTCCTGGCGCGGCTCGCGCGCGATTCGCTGATGCTGCCGCTCGCCGACGGGCCGGGCAATGTGCTGGCGCTCGATGTGCTGCGCGTGCTGCGCCGCTCGCCCGAGCCGCTCGAGGCGGTGTTGAAGGTGATCGAGGACGGCCTCGGCGCCGCCGCCCGCTCGACGCTCAACGTGCTGCGCGCCGCCACTGCGGTGGCGCTCGCCGACGAAGGCTCGGCTCGCATCCTGACCGAGCAACTCGCGATGACAGTCGCGGCCGCGGCGCTTCGCCGTCGTTTCCCCTCGGTGATCGCCGATGCCTTCCTCGAAACCCGCCTCGGCAAGCCTTGGCGCTCGACCTATGGCATGCTCGACGCCCGCTTCGATGCGCGCGCCTTCGTCGACTATGTCGTGCCGCGCGCCTGACGCCCTCAGGCGAGGTGGCGGCGCCGCTCCAGCACATGCGCGATGATCGCGCCGTGCACGCCGGTGGCGATGGCGAGGCCGAGCGCGTGCCAGCCGAGGCCGACGCCGGCCGATGAGACCAGCCAGAGGCCGGTGATGCCGGCCGGCAGGAACAAGATAATCGCCGTGCCGAGCCCCGGATTGTAGCCGCGCTTCGCCGCAGCGGCGCCGAGATGCACGAGAGCATTGACCAGCGTGCCGTAGATGGCGACGAGGCCGAAGCCGAGATCGACCGTGGCGGCGAGGACGATCGCCGCGAGATAGATCGCCCAGACACCGCCGATATTGATGATGAACACGGCCGGCGTCGTCAGCAATTCGCGGCCGTTGCCGATGAGATCGTTGAAGAAGCGGCGGAAGCGGTCGTCGTCATGCTCCTCATATTGATGGATCATGTAGACGGGCAGTTGCAGCGCGACCAGCGCCAGCGCGGCCGGCATGTCGCGCGCGGCGAGCGCGATCAGCGCGAGGATGAGGAAACTGGCGAGAAAGCCGCCATAGACCCAGTTCGACATCAGACGTAGCAGCATGGCCGGCCCCCGTGGCGGCCGCTGGCCGCGCCTCAACCCGTCTCGCGTTCGGCCCTGTCGCTCGCGATTCGCGCGAGTCGGTCGAGCACGCCCTGCAGGATGAACGCCGCCGCCATCTTGTCCACCAGTTCGCCGCGCCGCTTGCGGCTGGTGTCGGCCTCGAGCAGCGTCCGCGTCACCGCGACCGTCGAGAGCCGCTCGTCCCAGAACACGACGGGGATCGACACCAGCGGCAGCAGATTGCGCACGAAGGAGCGGGTCGCCTGCGCGCGCGGGCCCTCGGAGCCGTCCATGTTGAGCGGCAGGCCGATGACGATCGCCGCCGGCTGATGGCGGGCGATCAGCTTGCCGAGCTCCTCGACATCGAGGGTGAACTTCCGCCGCACGATCAGCACCAGAGGCGAGGCCATCCGGCGGCCGAGATCGGAGATCGCGACGCCGATGGTCTTGGTGCCGAGATCGAGGCCGAACAGCGCCGCCGGCCCACCGAGCAGCGGCGCGAGGTCGGCGACGTCGAGGAGGGAGCCTGCCAACGATCCGCTCAGATATAGACGATGGCGACGAAGCCGAGGATGACGAGGATCGTGCCGACGATCATCACCTTGCCGAAATGCTGGTCGATCATCGTGCGTGCCTGCGGCCCGAAGCGATAGAACAGCCAGGCGACGATGAAGAAGCGCAGACCGCGCGTCAGCACCGACGCGACGACGAACGTCACGAGGTTGAGATGCACCACGCCCGAGGCGATGGTGACCAGCTTGAACGGGATCGGCGTCAGGCCCTTGGCCACGATGATCCAGCCGCCCCACTCGTCGAAGCGGACCTGGAAGTTATGGAAGGCTTCCTCGAGATGGTAGAAGGCGATGACCGGCTGGCCGATCGCCTCATAGAGGCCGGCGCCGATGGCATAGCCGGCAAGGCCGCCGACCACCGAGGCGATGGTGCAGACGAGGGCCGCGCTCAGCCAGCGGTCGCGGCGGGCGAGGACGATCGCCGCCAGCACCGGATCGGGCGGGATCGGGAAGAACGACGCTTCGGCGAAGGATACCGCCGCGAGCAGCCAGAGCGCGTGCGGCCCGGCTGAAAGCACCATGATGCGATCGAAGATCCGCTTGAGGAAGCCGCGATTGCCGCGCTCCGCCGTCGTGTCCAGCTCCGTCACCGGGCCTCCTTGCCATCGTCCATGTCGTGGTCGTTCGCGCGTCGTCGACGCGACTGTTCACCGTCCGGCCACTGGTGGCAGGCCACCCGCCGCCCCATAATCCCGACACCAACAACGATAGGGTGTCGATTTCATGAAACTGACCTGGTTCGGACACGCCGCCTTCCGCATCGAGATCGCGAACGCCGTCATTCTCATCGACCCGTTTTTCACGGGCAACCCCAAATTTCCCGGCGACCACGCCGCGGCGGCCGCGGGCGTGACCCATATCGTCCTCACCCATGGCCATGGCGACCATGTCGGCGACACCGTTGCGCTCGCCGCGTCCACCGGCGCCAAGGTCATCGGCGATGCCGATCTCGTCTCGTTCCTCGCCCGCCAGGGCGTCGCCAATGTCGACCCGATGAATTCGGGCGGCACGGTCGACGAGGGTCCGTTCCGCGTCTCGCTGACCATCGCCCATCATTCATCGGCGATGATCGATGCGAACGGCGTCTCCCATTCGCTCGGCCATCCGCATGGCGTCGTCATCCGCGCGCCCGGCGAGAAGACGCTCTACCACGCCGGCGACACCGATATCTTCTCCGACATGGCGCTGATCGACGAAATCTACCAGCCGAAGATCGGCATCCTGCCGATCGGCGACCGCTTCACGATGGGCGGGGCCGTGGCGGCGCTGGCCGCGCGGCGCTTCTTCCATTTCGAGACGGTGATCCCCGGCCACTACGCGACCTTCCCGATGGTCGACCCGACGGCGGATGCCTTCGTCGAGGCGATGCAGGGGTCCGAGACCCGCGTCGTGGTGCCCGCCATCGGCGAGACGATCACGCTCTGACGCGCAGAAACAGTAAAGGCCGGCAGAGGGCCGGCCTTTACTGTGCGAAACGCGGCAGGACTACTGCCGATATTGCTGGATGCGGGTCGTCCTGAGGCCGGCGAGGCCGTGCTGGTCGATCGACTGCTGCCAGGAGATGAACTCCTCGACGGTCAGCGTATAGCGCTGGCAGGCCTCCTCGAGGCTCAGAAGTCCGCCGCGCACGGCAGCGACAACCTCGGCCTTGCGGCGGATGACCCAGCGCTTGGTATCGCGTGGCGGCAGGTCCGCGATCGTCAACGGACTGCCGTCCGGCCCGATGACATATTTGACCCGCGGACGCATCTGATCGGTCATTCTACTCTCACACTGAACCTGACCTTGTCGTCAGGTGAGACTAGAGCTCGGCCCTTAAATTTTGGCTAAGCCGAACACTGAAATTTGTCGGGTTTTCTTGCAATTTGCGAGCATTCGCAGCGTTTTGCGACGGAAAGCACCGGCAGGTGCCGCCGTTTCCCCGTCCGCCATGAGAGCGTCGGCGAGGGGTTCGCTGCCGCCGCTCTCTTGAACATCGGGGGCGCGCGGCTATATTCCGGCCATTCTCCGTGGCGCGAGCCGCGCCCGACAGTCCCGCCGCAGTCCGCATCGCCGGCCGGCCGAAAGACAGCGGCCATGCCGAACAGCCTCGATCTGCCGGGACTTCCGAAGGAGAGCCGCATCGTCGTGGCGATGTCGGGCGGCGTCGATTCCTCCGTCGTCGCCGGGCTCCTGAAGCGCGAGGGCTACGACGTCGTCGGCATCACGCTGCAGCTCTATGATCATGGCGAGGCGACGCATCGCAAGGGCGCCTGCTGCGCCGGCCAGGACATCCACGATGCCCGCCGCGTCGCCGAGCGCCTCGATATCCCGCATTACGTGCTCGACTATGAATCGCGCTTCCGCGAGGCGGTGATCGAGCGCTTCGCCGACAGCTATATCGCCGGCGAGACGCCGGTGCCCTGCATCTCCTGCAACCAGACGGTCAAGTTCGCCGACCTCCTGGCGACGGCGCAGGGCCTCGGCGCCGCCGCGCTGGCGACCGGGCACTATGTCTCGACCAGCCCGCTCGCGAGCGGCCATCGTGGGCTGTTCCGGCCGGCCGATCTTGCCCGCGACCAGAGCTATTTCCTGTTCGCCACCACGCAGGCCCAGCTCGATTTCGTGCGCTTTCCGCTCGGCGGCATGACCAAGCCGGAGACACGGGCGATCGCGCGCGAACTCGGGCTCGAGATCGCCGACAAGCATGACAGCCAGGACATCTGCTTCGTCCCCGGCGGCCGCTATGCCGATGTCATCGCGCGGCTCCGGCCCGAGGCGGCCGAGCCCGGCGAGATCGTGCATCTCGGCGGCGCCGTGCTCGGGCGCCATGACGGCATCATCCATTATACCGTCGGCCAGCGCCGCGGCCTCGGCGTCGCCTCCGGCGAACCGCTTTATGTCGTGGCACTCGATGCGCCGCGGCGGCGCGTCATCGTCGGGCCGCGTTCGGCGCTCGCCGTGCGCCGCCTGGAGCTGCGCGAGGTCAACTGGCTCGGCGATCGTCCTATCGAGAGCTATGGCGAAGCCGGGATCGAGCTGCTCGCCCGCGTCCGCTCGACCCGTGCGCCGCAGCCGGCAAGGCTGAGGTCGCTCAGTGGCGCGGTCGAGGTCGAGCTGCTCGGCGAGGAGACCGGTGTCGCCTCCGGGCAGGCCTGCGTCTTCTATGAGGGCGAGGAGGCGGGGTCGCGCGTGCTCGGCGGCGGCTGGATCGCGCGGAGCCGGCGCACGGAAGCGGCGGAGGCGGCGCTGGCCGGCCTTGCCGGTACTCGGCCGCTGGCGGTGATGTGAGGAGGCTCGATGCCGGATTTGTTCGAGGATGTCGCGCGGCGATGGAAGACCATCTCGGGCAAGAGCCGCAGCGGATCGCGGATCGACGACGGCGCCGTCAAGGCTGCCTATGCTCGCTGGGCGCCTGTCTATGACTGGGTCTTCGGCGCCGTGTTCAACAGCGGCCGCCGCGCTGCCGTCGCCTTCGTCAACGAACTGCCGGCCGGCCGCATCCTCGAATGCGGCGTCGGCACCGGCATCTCGCTGCCGGACTATCGCCGCGACCATCGCATCACCGGCATCGATTTGAGCCCCGACATGCTGGAGCTCGCCCGCGCGCGCACGCGCGACGAGGGCCTTGCCCATGTCGAGGCGCTGGAAGAGGCCGATGCCGGCGATCTCGCCTTCGGCGATGCTGCCTTCGACGCATCGGTCGCGATGTTCGTCATCACCGTGGTGCCGGATCCGGCGGCGGTGATGTCCGAACTGATCCGCGTCACGCGGAAGGGCGGCGCCGTCGTCTTCGTCAGCCATTTCGCCGACCAGAAGGGCTGGCGGAAGGCGATCGGCGAGGTGTTCGCACCGCTCTCGGCGGCCCTTGGCTGGCACACGGACTTTTCGATCAGTCGCGTGCTCGGCCGCAGCGAACTCCGCCTCGTCGAGCAGCGCCGCGTCGGCCCGCTCGGCTTCTTCACACTGCTCGTGTTCGAACGTCTCTGAAGGAGCGGCCGTGTCGCGCCCCATCTATGCCGACCCGGTGCATGACGGCGCCGCCGACCCCACCGTGATCCACCGCGCCGGTACGAGCGAATGGTGGATGTTCTACACCAACCGCCGCGCCGATCTCGGCGGCGAGGGCTTCGGCTGGATCCATGGCAGCGCCATCGGCGTCGCTGTCTCGACCGATGGCGGCCGCAACTGGAGCTATCGCGGCACCGTCGTCGGTCTCGATGCGCCGGGGGACGAGGGCCTCAACACGCATTGGGCGCCCGAGGTCATCCGCGCGCGCGGCGCCTATCACATGTTCCTCACCTATATGCCGGGCGCCTCCGACAGCCCAGAACATGCCGACCGCCGCATCGAGCAGTTCGAGAGCCCGGACCTCGTCACCTGGACGCGGCGGGGCACGATCCCGCGCAAGACGAGGAACGTCATCGACGCGGCCGTCGCGCTCTGCCCGGACGGGCTCTACCGGCTCTGGTACAAGGACGAGGCCGACGGCTCCAGCACGCATGCGCTCTCGAGCCCCGACCTCGGCACATGGCGCGACGAGGGCATGGTGCTCGCCGGCGCGCCCGACGCGCCGCCGCATGAGGGGCCGAACGTCTTCGTCCTCTCGGGCTTCTGGTGGCTGATCGTCGACGAATGGCGCGGCCAGGCCGTCTATCGCTCCGACGACGCGCGCTCATGGCAGCGGCAGGGCCTTATCCTCGCCGAGCCCGGCCGCGACCCGGACGACCGCCGCTTCGCCCGCCATGGCGACGTCGTCACGCAGGGCGACTGGGCGGCGCTGTTCTATTTCACCCACCCGCACTGGGCCGAGACGGAGACGCCGGTTCCGGTTACCTTCGCCGAGCGGCGCACGGTGATCCACGTCGCCCGGCTCACCGTCGTGGGCGGCATCCTCCACGCCGACCGCGACATCGACGGCGTCACCCTCGATCCGGCGCTGATCGACACGCCCTGAAGGCGTGGACATCAAGCCTTCGCGCTTGACAGCCCTTCGCCACCCTCCCTATAAGCGGCGCCATCAACGGTCGCTCTGCGGCCTGTGGCGGGGTAGCTCAGCTGGTTAGAGCAGCGGAATCATAATCCGCGTGTCGGGGGTTCAAGTCCCTCTCCCGCTACCATTTTTCTCTCAATGAGATCAACGGCTTGACGATGACGGCGCCTCAGACGGCGCCGTTTCCATGTCGCGGTTATGTTGCAAGCGTTTCCGCCATTTCCCAGTGATTTCCAACGCCTATCGGCGAGTCCGTGCGACATGGAATGCAACACGGCTGGCCGCCGCATCGGAAAAGCTGGGACAGCCGAACTCGCGACGGGCTTCTGCCGTCAGCTCCGCGGAGGTCAATTCCCAGGCAAGCGACAGGCTATGGGCGCGCGAGCGCAAGGCATCGGAGTTCAGGTGGTGGAGTTTCGCTGTACCCGCATCGAGACGGTTGATGTCGCCGGGCAGCCGCACGTCGCGCTGAAGCCAATCGTCGAGGGTATGGGGCTGGACTGGAATGGGCAGATTCAGCGTCTGAAGCGGGACGCTGTTCTTTCGACCTGCATGTGTGTGACAAAGGTTCAGGTCGGCGGGCAAGGCCGGGATGTCGCGACGCTGCGTAGGAGCGGGGAGAGGTCGGTCAATCCGGGGTGCGAACCGACCTCGTTCCAGAAGAGAACGAGGTTCGCCCAGCTACCGCCGAAGATATCGGCCTCACGCACAAGCAGCTCCACGAAGCCCGCACCATCCGTGACGCCGAGCAAGCCGACCACGGTCAATAGGGCACGCGAGAAACGGATCCTCGGACGACGGGGCGGATCACTTTGTAGGGGATTGCATTATACGGAATTTCGAGTACATAACAATTACAGTCACATGTTTCGTGACCTCCTGAAGCGACCGCTTAACAGCCTTGGTGCTCCGGCTTTCATTGCCGGTATGGTGTGTCGCAATTCGGCCAACGGTGCCGGTGGAGCGGAATTGAACCCTGAGCCTGGCCTGAGATGGCCGTGCCCAGAGAAATCATTCGCGCTCGCCTGAGCCCGTTGTACGGCCGGAGAGTGCAAGCCTGGGAGCTTGCCCGTGAACACCCCCAATGAAGCTGTCACCCTGGATCTGATCTGGGGCGCCGAGAAGATTGCGCGCGCCATCGGTGTGTCGCGCCGCCAGGCCTTCTACATGCTCGAGAACGGCCATCTGCCGGCCCGCAAGGTCGGCGGGCGCTGGTGTGCGAGCTTGTCTGCTCTCCGCCGCCATTTTGCCGGCGCTGGCGCCGCGGAGGCCAGCGCAGCATGAGTGTCGTCGACATCGCTACGCGCCGTGTCGATAGGATTGTGATCGATACCGGGATCTACAAATCAGGAAGAGACCGGGGTTGGATCGGGCGCCGCGTCTACTGGGTCGAGCATGTCAGCGCCGACGGTGGCACCTGCATGCTCTGGATGGGCATCAGCTACGCCGAGGCCTGTCGAGGCGCTGCAGAATGGGCTGCGGAAGGCGTTCCGGTCAGCGATCGGACGGGAGGGATGCATGGCTGAAATCGCCCCATCGCCTCCCAGCAAGCGAAAAGGCCGCCCGGCGGGCAACCGGGACGGCCTGATCAATGCGGCATCAACAGCAGAAAAGAGCTACCACGCGGCAGGTGATTGTCAACCGAAACAGGTACAATCCAGGACCCGTGCCGTGCTGGTCTTCTCGGTCTACGACGGCCGGGACTGGCTCGGCGACGTTTACGAATCGAGCGAGGGCTTCTTTTCGGCCCCGGCCGAAGGTCGCCGCTCGGGCCCGTTCCGCGATCAGAAGGGGGCTGCAGCCGCGGTCAGAGAGGCTCGCACCAGATGAGCAAACGGGAGTTCTCCAAGGTGTCGCCGGCAATCTGGCGCTCCAAGCGGTTTCGTCTGCTGCCAAACGATCGGTGCAGGCTGCTGCTGTTCTATTTCATGACGTCGGCGCACCAAACCAGCGCCGGCGCCTATCAGCTTTCCGAGGGGTATGCGTGCACCGATCTCGGTTGGTCTGCCGAAGATTACAGCGCGGCCCGCCAGCCGCTCGAGGAGCTCCGGCTGATCGTGTTCGACGCGGATACCGAGGAGGTCTACGTGACGGGATGGTTCAACGTCTGTCCGCCCATGAACGACAAGCACGCCGCCGGTTGCAAGTCGATGATCCGCGATATCGAAAGCGACGTGGTCCGCGAAATCGTCGAGGAGGAGTTCGCCGAGGCGGACAGGGTGCGGCTTCAGCGATTTCGCCAAGACCCCCAAGGGCGTCGGTGAGCCTCACCAAGCCTAGGCTATCGAAACGGTCAACATACCGTATCCGAACTGTACCGATATAAGGAGAAGGAGACTGAGAAGGAGACCTGAGACTAAGACCTAGACGGAGACTCAGACCAAGACGGAGAAGAAGACGCCCGGCGAAAAAACGCGAAAGCTTCGGTCAAGGCATCCTCCAGAGCCATCTACCCCTCAGACTGGCACCGCGAAGGGCGCAGGGGGTAGAATAGGAAGAACAGGATCCACGCGCGCGATGCCACGGTCAGGGACGTCGCGAGAATGCTGCCCTTCGGCCGGTTCCCGGATATTCGCGACATGTACGCGACATGATCAAAGAACATCAGCAAATACAAATTGTTGAGAGACGATAAGCGGATGTATTATCCGCGTGTCAGATCCTCGATCGCGATGGTTTTTTGCAGTGCCGAAATTGGTCAAGCCGCGTTGCCTCATCTGCCGTCACCCAGAGCGGTTGCGGATCGAGATGGCGCGTCTCGCGGGCGCTAGCCTCGATTCGATCGCGACCAAGTTCGAATGCTCGCGGGATGTCGTGTGGCGGCATTGCAGCAAGCATATCGACGATGACCGTCGAGCGATGCTGATCGCGGATACGCCCATGCGGGAGCTCGCCGATCGAGCGGCTGAGGAAGGTGTTAGTCTGATCGACTATCTCGGCATTGTTCGATCCACGGTCATGAGCCAGCTCTTGGCTGCCGCTGCGGTGAACGACCGTCATGCCACCGCTGTCCTTGCTGGTCGATCCGTCGAGGTGCTGCGGGAGCTCGGACGCTTCACCGGCGAGATCCTGAAGTCGGCGCCTGTCGGCAACATCACCAACAACACGATGATTTTCATGGCGAGCCCAGCCTTCGCCAACCTGGAGCGCATGCTGATCGAGCGGCTCACCCCGCATCCGGAGGCGCTGAAGGCGGTCCTGGAGGGGCTCCAGAGCCTACAGGGCGGGCCGGACAATTCGCCGCCTATGCCGCCCATGATCACACTGCCGGCAAACGAGGTGCAGCATGCTCGGGCAGCGTGATGGTGCGCTCTACGGCCGTCTGGCCGAGACGCTGGCGAACAGTTGGCGCTTGCGAGCAAGGCCGGATCAGCTGCCGCCATCGGGCGATTGGCAGACGTGGCTTATCCTCGCCGGTCGCGGATGGGGCAAGACGCGCACCGGCGCCGAATGGGTGCAGGAGCAAGTCACGCTTGGGCTCGCCGGCCGGGTGGCGCTGGTGGCCCCGACGGCATCGGATGCTCGAGACGTCATGGTCGAGGGCGAGAGCGGCATCCTCGAGATCGCACCGAACCACATGCGGCCGATCTATGAGCCTTCGAAGCGCCGTCTCACCTGGCCAAATGGCGCTCTGGCGACCGTGTTTTCGGCCGATGAGCCGGACCGTCTTCGCGGCCCCCAGCACGATGCAGCGTGGGCTGACGAGATTGCGGCTTGGTCCTATCCCGAGGCGCTCGACATGCTGGCCTTCGGGTTGCGCATCGGCTCCCGGCCCCGGCTGGTTGCCACCACGACACCGAAACCCACCAAGCTGATCCGGGATCTCCTGAAGCGGCGGGGCGCCGATGTCGTCGTGACCAGGGGCCGCACCGCCGACAATGCGGCGAACCTCGCCCCTGCCTTCCTCGAGGCCGTCCAGCGCCGTTACGGCGGGACGCGGCTCGGCCGGCAGGAGCTCGAGGGCGAGTTTCTGGACGACGTCCCCGGCGCACTGTGGAGCCGCGACCAGATCGACAAGGATCGTGTTGCCAGTGCCCCTGATCTCCGCCGCATCGTGGTCGCCATCGACCCGGCCGTGTCGAACAATGAGGGCTCAGACGAAACAGGCATCATCTGTGCCGGCCTCGGCGTCGATGGTGACGTCTATGTCCTCGACGACGATAGCGGCCGCTATGACCCATCCGGCTGGGCACGGAAGGCGGTGCAGCGCTATCGCGACCGAACCGCCGACCGGATCGTCGCTGAAGTGAACAACGGCGGCCAGATGGTCGAGGCGACCATCCGATCCATAGACGCGAGGGTGCCCTTCAAAAAGGTGCACGCCTCTCGCGGGAAGGTCATCCGGGCCGAGCCGGTTTCAGCGCTCTATGAGCAGCACAAGGTGCATCACGTCGGCATCTTTCCGCAGTTGGAAGACCAGCTGTGCGCCTTCACGAGCGATTTCAATCGAGCGACCGCGGGGTATTCGCCCGACCGCGTCGACGGGCTGGTGTGGGCGATCACAGAACTTGCCGTGAAGCCAGCCGTGCCTGTCGCGGCAAGCGCCACCTTTAGAGTGAGGAGATAGCGAGAGCATGTCGACACGATCCGAACTGATAGCGGCCAGGGCGACCGCCGGCGCGACCTATGCGTCCGCTATTGCCGCTTGGCGAGCTGCCTACATCGAGCTGGCAGCGCTCGACATCGTGGTCGCCAACGCCACCCAGGGAGGGGACGGCTTCGCCAGATCCTTCACAGGCGAGGTCGCCAGCACCGGAGTTCCGTGGCCGCTGCGGCACCCGGTTTACGCGGCGAGCGAGCTCGCCGGCATCGACGACGCGGTCAGGTCGCGCGCCGAGAACGTCATGCGCGGCGGTCTGTAAGGAGCTGACGATGTCCGAACGTCTCAAAGCAATGAAGCAACGGATGCCTGGGCGCGCCGCCGCAGCCAAGCTGGGCGACCCGCTCTATCATCTCACCTACGCGGTCGACGCCGCAGTCGCGATACATGGACGCTTCGAAGAGGCTCGATCCGTGATCGCGGGAAACGCCAGCCTGTCGGATGTTGGCAAGGCCGAAGCGCTGGCGACGCCCATCCGCGAGCATGTCGGGCGTCTTCGTGATCAAGCCGGCGTGGTGCGGCGCGAGCGGGGCGGCATGACCAATCGCCGGCTGGCGCTGCGGCCGAAGCCACCTGAGCCGGGCGATATCGTCGGCGCGCTGCTGCGGCAGGAGCTGCGGGCATATCTGCGGCAACTGCCACTCGGCGAGCGCATCGGGGCCATCCTTGCAGGCGACGACGATCGGTTCGTCGAGGCCGTAATGACCGCCCCCGCCATACTGACCGGCATTCCTGCCGAGCACTTCGCCCAGATCGAACACCATTATCTTGAGCGGAAGTTCGGCCCGATCCTGGAAGAGATCGAAGAGGACGAGGAAGCCGCCGACGTCGCGGATGCCACGCTGCGGCTGGCCTATGACGAGATCCGGCGAATGTCCGGGCTGGCACCGGAAGCTTTCGCCGATGTCGCGGGGACCCTCGACGCTTAACCAATTCAGGACGCAGCATCTCCCTGACATCCGACGGGGAGGAAGCGCGAAGACCGGGGCCGTGATGGATGTCTCGGCCCCGGACTACACTGAA
Organism: Kaistia sp.; assembly: GCA_965279105.1. Lineage (GTDB taxonomy): Bacteria > Pseudomonadota > Alphaproteobacteria > Rhizobiales > Kaistiaceae > Kaistia. The sequence continues at coordinate 4,411,044 of OZ257135.1, read as the reverse complement.
GCAGAGGCACAATGATCGATTTGCCAGTCTTGAAGGAATCGAGATCGAATGCGCCGCAGCTTGCTCAGCGCGATCTAGTCCCTGCCTCTTTCGCCGCCTTTTCATCAACCTTGCCTTCCTGGGGGGGCGATCAACTATGGCCGATAACTATGAACATCTCCTTCCGACGCGGACGTCAGTCGATTACATCCGCGGCCTCAAGGAGGTTGCGCCGGGGGAATACGAATCGGTCAAGATCGCCCGCTCGCTGGTGACGACGGGCGCGTCCGAAGCGGATGTGAACGCCCTCGCCGATCTGGTCGACACCTATGACGGTCGGATCGATGCGTTGTCGAGTTCTGTGGATGGCCTTCATGGCACCCAGATTGTCGGACGCTCGTCAAACCCTTCTGCGACAAGTACCGCCAGCAGCGGCCCCAACGCGACGTTCTTGTGGCTGGACCCGGTATCCAAGAGCGGCACGCTCGCGCAACTGAAGATCTCAGCGCGGGCTTCGGGGACACTGGTCATCGCGCGCTACAGCCTCAGCGCAGGCGTCTACACGCTGCAGCACTCTGCCAGCGTCGCTATCGCGTCGTCCGGGCTCAAGACCCTCAGCGCATCGGACTACGGGGCGTTTTCGGTCACTGCCGGCGACTTCCTGGCGCTCTATGGCGTCGGTATCATCGGCTACACTGCCAGCACGCTTTCAGACGGGCTGGGATGGACTGGGCTTCCGAACGGCGCCCCCAGTAGCGCAACAGCAACCGATCCCGCAAACCAGAACGCGAGACTTGAAGCGCAATTCACCATTGATTGGGTAGTGAGCGCGGATGGCGTGCTCGCTACAGACGCCGCGCTGGCAACGGCGCAGGCTGGAGTTGACGCGAATTCGCGTGCAGTCGCACTTCTCGGAGGTACCGGCGAACAGCTAATCGGGCGTCCGTCGACGGTTACGCTTGTCACCGGCTCTGCTGCCACGCCAAACAACTTTGTTGCTTTCGATCCTGTCCTTCGGGCATCGCAGATCGCCAGCATGGAACTCTATGCGACAACGACCGGGACGATCTATATATCGAAATGGACTTATGATTCCGGTCTCGGCATCTTTACGCGAACTGGCATAGTGTCCGCTGCGGTCTCGGCAACTGGCCATGTCGTCCTGACTGCGGGCGTTGATTTCCCGGTATTGGAACTAGCATCGGGCGAATATCTCGCCTTCTATTCGTCGCCTGCTCTCGTGGCGTACACGACGGCCGGCGGCATCTCGGCCCAGGACAGCGACTATTATTTCATCGGGGGCAATTCAAGCACACTGAGCGCGCCAGCCGGGACCGTCAGGACCGGCTATCAATTCCAGTTGCGCTATAACATCGTCGATCAAGTTGTCACTACAGCGACCTTCCGTGCCGCGACAGATCGCATCGCCAGTCTGGAAACGCAGGGCAACAATCTTGCCGCTGCCGATCCCGTCCCCCTGACGACCGGCGACGTGCCGGTCCTTTTCGGTTCCGCTGGCTGGCAGCATGTCATCTCGGATGGCCAGTCGCTCTCTGCCGGGCATAACTCTCAACCCGCGCTGTCCACCAGCCAACCGTATTACAATTTGACTTTCGGCTCGGGCGTGCGATCCGGCAAAGCCGGCAACGGCTATGGCGCCGTCAACACCTCACCGGGTGTCTCGACGGCCAAGGCGCTTGTCGAGGAAGATTCGTCGGTAGGCAGCCCGGCGGCTGATGGGGCTACCGCCGAGGGCGAGACGGTGCTCTCAGGGATGACAAGTCGATGCAATGAACTCGCCGCAGTGGAAGACGGCATTGACCCGTCCGAATTGATCTTCTTCGCGTCGGCGGCCGGCCACGGTGGCTACTCGATCACTTCGCTCAATAAAGGCTCGGCCTGGTACGGGCTTCTGATTGATCAGGTGACGGCGGCAAAAGCACTTGCTACCGCAGCCAGCAAGAGCTTTGCGGTTCCGGCGGTCGTTTGGATGCAGGGCGAAAAAGACGCGGCAGATGCCATGGGCTATGCAACCTATAAGGGGCACCTGAAGCAACTCCAGATCGATATATCGACGGACATCCTGGCTATCACTGGCCAGTCGGCCCCCGTGCACCTGCTGATCTATCAGACCGCGTCGGCCAACAATGGATCTGCGTCCGATCTCGCTCCGATCCAAAAAGCGCAGGTTGACGCAGTCCGCGAAAACAGCCGGATCCACTTCCTCGGGCCGGTTCACTACCTTACGCCAACAGTCGATCAACTTCATCTCACCAACGTATCGGAACTCCGCTACGGCCGAATTGCCGGCCGCGCTCTCAAGCAATTGCTAATCGACGGGCAAAAGCCGGACTGTGTCTGGCCAATCTCCCGAACCGCCGTCGACACCACACTGACCTTGCGGTTCAGGGTGCCAAAGCCGCCGCTCGTGCTCGACGTCGCTAACTTTGGTGCGATCACAGATGGCGGCATCAAGGTCACGGATTCGACCGGGACGCTTTCTCTTTCGAACATCCATGTCGGGGCAGACGGTGTGAGCCTCGTTATGACCCTCAATCGAACGTTGGCAAGCACTCCGGTCATCCGCCATGGACTTGACTACAAGTCGGCATCGAACGGCTTCAAGAACTCCGTGAATGGTATCTTGAGGGACAGCACCGCGGACACGACCGTGATCTCAGGAACGACCTATCCGCTGTGGCATGTCGCGCCATCATTCGAACTACCGATCAGCGTGCTCGCGACGTAGTCAGGCGGTGCTTACCACTGACGATCAGCCATTTCTTCGTCTGTCTTTTTGGTGGGCTGGTATTGCCAGCCATCTTTGCTCGCCGCCCCCTTAGCAGGGCAGCTGGCGTGCGGTAGCAGCAAGCGGCCACCGTGGCGTCTTCATCGCGCGAAGGACTCAAATGTCGAAAATCGACGCCTTCTGCCACCAACTCGGCATCCGGATCATCCCGTTTCAGCGGCGCCGGCTGGCCTGGGAAACGCACGCGCGCCAGGCGCTGCGATCCATCCATGCCGCTCGTGGCGACGGTCATCTCGCGATCGTGCTCAAGTGCATCAAAGCCCGGCCGGAAAACGCGATGGAGCTCTGGTCGGAAACCATCAAGGCTGTGTCGGACGTCCTGGCCGCCTTTCCCGAGCTCGAGGCGCGCGGCGGAGCGCTCCTGGACGCATTCGAGGGGCTGGACCTCGCCCGGATGCGTCTACGAGCGAAGCAGGTCGCCATCGGCCGGATCGCCGCGCATGAGGCCCTAACCGTGCTTCTGATCGACGCGCTCGGACCGGAGCTGCCGCAGGCCGAGCCGGCGCCGGTCAAGCGCAAGATGACGGTGCGGGAGAAGCTGGCACGGCAGGCAGCCGCGAGACGGCGCGGCCAAGTGCGGGTCAGAGACGCTGCACATTGCAGCGCAATCAATTAGGCAGATGAATAATCTCACTCAAAAAGTAGACACCGTGTAAAGTAGTCACAATAATACTGAAGCAAACATAAGAAATTGTCAAAACCGTCAGGCCGCTTAGTACGCTGATTACATTGAGTTTGTATTGCGAAATAAAGGTATTGCTCGTGATCGCGACCAAATTTGGAACAATAAGCGGCAATGCCAAGCACAGTACTGTCGCCAGCAGGCTCATGATGCAAAGATACGAAAACAAATAGGTCAGAAAAGTCCGGCGCGTGAGCTCAAAATCATTCCACTCGCCAGATCGGTAGACCCTGATCGTCGGCGCCGGCCGTGGCAGGGGTTCGTCCATCTCGGGCCGGTCAAACGTCGCGACGGCGGCAAGCGCTGAGATGAAGAATCCAGGAAGCAGCGCCATGACATCGACGATTCGCGGCAAGACCCCCTCCGACCCGATCAATGGCGGCCGTATGGGCAGGATCGAGTAGACTAAGGCGGAAGCGAGGGCCGCGCCGCCGGGAATAATCCAGACGTACCATTTCATATGGTCGTGACGGATCGATCGGTAAGCCGTCCACCGCAACAACTCATAAGCGATCATGCCGAGCGTTCCCTTTTTGTTCGCGGTCAGGGTAAGGCCGTCAGGACATGTGATCAACTAGAGCTTGATCGAGCAATTTCACAAAATGAGGAACGAGAGCGTCGGCACTCTCATCGAGAGGCGGGCTTATGGCTGTCAGGCGGATCGACTTAACGTATTCGTCATTGAGGAGGGCCCCGGTGTCGGGATCAAAATCAATGGTGTGCTGTTGATTGTCCGGCGACTTGAACCTAATCCGTGCCTTGCTGAACCCATGCTCAACTTGAGCTTTAGCGGCAGAGCAAACGGCCGACCAGACGTTGCTTATCATACTGGCGGCAGGCTTCAGAGTTATTGCTGTCTCGTGTTGTTGGAGCCACGGCGCACTTCCCATCGAAGTCTTCGTTGTGCTGTCGATCAGTACGACGTCCCTAAGCGTCCCGTTCTCCAAATCGCTAACCAGCTGGTCAGACGGCAGCCCGAGGAACTCAAACATCGGTCGAAAGCAAACCATCTTTGGTTTCTTGTCTCGACCAATCTTTCCCGACTTGTGCGGGCTACAAAACAACTCTGCGTCTTCTTTGTAAATGTCGTTAAGAACCCCGTGCAACAGTCGAATCACGTTCGCGATATGCAGACCGGTGTTGACCTCGAGTATGCCGGCGTAAATCCCCGGCTTACCTTGATATTCACTAGTCGAAAGCAGAAGGTGAGCGCCGTATCCGCGACCTTCGTTTCCCTGTTTCCGCTCGACCCGTGAAGTCGAGTTCTTGGGATCAGAAAAATAGGCGTCGGATCCGTTTCGATCCGAAATTCGGAGCAATAAAACGGCTCGGTTCTTCGCAGAGTCTATGTCAACCGCGGCAATCTCAAGCGTTGCCGAGCCAGCATTGATGTCGTGCTGAGCATTGCCTCCGTCGGCACGCAACTTGAGCTGCTGCAGCACGTCCGACATCGCCGGCGGCATGCCGTCGACCTTGCTCGGCCGGACTCTCACCTCAAAGAAGCGAACCCTGCGTTCGTCATTGCGCATGCCTCTTCGTCCCCCGAAGAATCGCTACTCCCGCATTGAGAGTACGAACGAGTGGTTGCGTCAATGAGCTCTTCTCGACCCTGTTGTGAGAACAGTTGGCGTGTGGATGGCCGAGATTGGCCGCGGGCCCCGCCCGATCTCCCCGCCCGTGTTCGACTATGTGATGAGGGCGGCAGCGTGAGCGCGCGGGGTCCACACTGTGGACGGGAAATTGTGCCCGGTCGGGCACAATTCGGGGGGTCTGCACAGTTTTGTGCGGACGTCGGACCCCTGCCCAATTCTGCGCAGGGGGGCCTCAGATTTGAGGAGCCTGTTTAGCCCTGCGTTCGTGTCACACGAATTCAGACCTGCGTTGCCATGACCGCAATGGACCAACCATGTGTGTCACGCACACGGTGCATCATCCCGAAAGAATATCGTCCCGCCGCCTCATCGCCTCACGGACATCGGTCTGCTAGCGGGGGCTGTCGGCGCGGGCGCCCGCTTTTTCATCTCGCTCAGCACAGCTTCGAATGCCGCGATCTACTGCTGAAGAGCGACAAGCTCGAGCAAATGCGCTTCCGTGTCCGTCGCGCCATCCATGACCGTTGCGCTGACCAGCAAGACCCGCCGAGCCTTCATCTCATTCAAGCGCGCCGATACCTGTTCAATCACTTCAGCCATCGCCCTCTCTCCATGTAGAGACGCACGATGCTCCGCAACCGTCGCGCGCGCAAGGCTCGACGAGACCATCGCCGCGAAGCTGATCCTTCGTCACACAGGCGCAAGTCCAGGATTCACAATCAGCTCGGCCGCTTTTTGCCGATCAACCCATCTCCGAGGCGGCGGATAGGTTGTCTTGGGTTAGGATCCTTTGAATTCAGCCATTAGTCCAACCGAATCCTCAACCATCGGTCGCCCCGCGAGGACTCCGTGAAGTGGATCGGCATCACCGGACAGACTGCCTTGAAGGTGTCGACGGACAGTCCGCAATATGAGGCCGCCATATGCAGTGGCATGGCGGCCGGCCAGTCCGGCAGGGGTGATTTCATGAAACCATATCCTTGAGCATATCCAGGGAGGGCACCATGTCCGGCAGAGTTGATGAAATCAAAGCGTTGGAAGTGGCGCTAGTTGCGCTTCGCACGACCGCGAGGGGGCTGGATCTGACCGTGGTGGCGTTGAGCCTCGACGTAGCGATTGCCGAGGCGAAGGCACAGACGCGAGCTTCATCGGCAATCTCAGAGCCGCTCGCGTACACGCCAGAGACGCTGGCAGTGCGCTGGGGATGCTCTGGAAAGCACGTGCGCAACCTAATTGCCGCTGGCGAGCTCGCACACTTGCGCTTGGGCGGCAAGCTGATGAGGATTCCCGCCGAGGCCGTTCGGACTTTCGAGCGGCAGCAATCGATCCGCAGCGATGGGGCGCCGGCCGGGCCGGCTTCCGAAGTGCCAGCAAAGCGCGCCGTCAAGCATGACGCCGCATTGGCTAGAGCGTTAGCCCGAGGCATCCGGACGAAGTCATAGCTGAGCCAGCGAACCCCCAAGACTCACTGACGCAAGCGATCTTCCCCCGTGAGGGGAGACGCTTGTCGAAATCGTCGAATGAGAGCATCCTGTCCGTGGGCGTAGAAACCCGGACCGAGATAGACCGCATATTCCCTGGCAGGAATTGCCCTGACGCCTGGCAGCGTTGGGCGGCGGTCGAATAGTAGGCGGCTTTGCCGCTGAACGGACGAGCTTGGCGGCTCGGCTCCGAACCCGACCATATTGGCCGGGGGCGAGCGTGCTGTCCAGTGGGGGCACCCATAAAAGCGCTCGGCCAGTCTCTCGGCTGGTTTCTACCCCCCGGCTGCCGGTCTGACACCGGCGATGAGCTTTACGGTGGATCCCCGCCCTAAAGTTCGCCGGCCGTAGAAAGCCGGTTCGATCCGAGAGACGTCACCATGAACATGCACCCCCATGGGCGCACCACGCCCGCAAACCGCCCCAGGAAGCCCAAGGGCGGCGATTCTGCCTTGCCGGCCACCATCGTCGAGCCGGAGGCGCTGCAAGCCCTCCGCCGGCTGCGGCAGGAGGCGCAAGCCGAGATCGATCGGCTCATCACATTCCTCGACGCCACCGACATCGACCCTGATCTCGAGCCCTCTCTAGGCTGGACCTCGACCATGGCATTCGGAGACGGCACCGACCTCGAAGACGAATGCCAGGATGAAGGAGCCCAGTGCGACGATGAAGGTGAGCCGGGCGACAACGGCATTGCGGACTCCGGTGGCGCGGACGAATTCCATTCAGAGAGCGGCGCTTTGAGCGCCTTTCGGAATGACCGCGCCATCCGCAAGACTGGAAGGCCGGTCCCCGCGCCAGCATGGAACGGCAGCGCGAATCGCCAGATCAACGAAGCGTGGAGCCAGCCCGATCAGGTCACTCGTATGGCCGATGGATCATGGCTGATCATGCATCACGGCGAACTCGGCAAGTTGACGGCGCTGCCGCCGCGGGTGCGGCCATGACAGCGCTCACGAGGGACGGCCTCACCGTGCTCCGGTCAGCCGTCGAAGACGCCAAGATGATGGCTGATATCGCCGCCGACATCGCGGCAGAGGCCATGGTTGGGAGCAACGAGCCCGGCTTCTATCGGGTTACGCATCATGAGGGTGAGCGGCTGATCTTCGCAACTTTTGATGTCTTCCTTCGCCTCAAGGCGGTTTTCGAGATGGTCGACCGGCTCCATCAGGGTGAACTCAAAATGTCAGTCCAGATCGAGACTGATGCCGGCATCCAGAGGCGATAGGTCTGCTCGTCATTGACAAGCGGATTTCTATGCGACATGATCCCGATCGTTACCAGTTGTTGCGATCGGGAGCCACCAGATGTCAGTTCGCAAACGCCAGTGGACAACCGCGAAGGGCGTCGAAAAAGAGGCTTGGATCGTCGATTATGTCGACCAGAGCGGCAAGCGACGCCTGAAAACCTTCGCCCGCAAGAAAGAAGCCGACGCCTTCGCATCGACGACTCATGTCGAGATCCGCGAAGGCGTTCACGTCGCTGAAAGCGCCAGCGCCACGGTCAAGGCGGCCGGCGAACTTTGGATTAGCGGCGTCCAGGCCAGCGGACGCGAGCGGTCCACGGTCGACCAGTATCAGCAGCATCTCGAGCTCCATATCGCGCCGCTCATCGGCAACGTCGTCCTATCGCGGCTGACGGTGCCGAGCGTCCGCGCATTCGAAGATCGGCTTCGGGATGAAGGCCGCTCGCCGGCGATGGTGCGCAAGGTCCTCGGCAGCCTCGGTTCGCTGCTCGCCGATGCGCAAGAGCGCGGACTCGTCGCCCGCAACATCGTCCGCGATCTTCGCGGACGTCGGAAGCCGGGCAAGGACCGCAAGGCCGAGCGGCGCCAGAAGGGCCGCCTGAAGGCTGGCGTCGACATTCCGTTGCCCGCCGAGGTCAAGGCCATCGTCGGAGCCGTACAAGGCCGCTGGCGGCCGCTGATCGTGACAGCGATCTTCACTGGCCTGCGAGCATCGGAGATCCGGGGGCTGCGCTGGGAGGACGTCGAACTGGACGCGAAGCGGATCCATGTCCGCCAGCGCGCCGACAGGTTCAATGATATCGGCCGGCCGAAATCAGAAGCCGGCGAGCGCACCGTTCCACTGCCGCCGATCGTCGTGAACACGCTCAAGGAATGGAAGCTGGCCTGCCCCAAGGGGCCGCTCGGCCTCGTCTTCCCGAATGGCGCCGGCAAGGTGGAATCGCTCGGGAACATCATCAACCGCGGCCTGGTCCCGCCGCAGCTCGCGGCCGGTGTCGTGATCGAGGAACGGCCGGTCGATGGCGAGGGCAAGGCGCTCCTCGACGCCGAGGGAGAGCCCGTCGTGATCCGCAAGGCGCGGTACACCGGCATGCACTCGCTGCGACACTTCTATGCCTCGTGGTGCATTAACCGGCGCCTCGACGGCGGCCTCGAGCTACCGGCCAAGGCGGTGCAGGAGCGACTTGGCCATTCGTCGATCGTGATGACGATGGACGTCTATGGCCACTTGTTCCCGCGCGGCGACGACGGCGCCGAACTGGCCGAGGCCGAGCGCGCGCTGCTAGGCTGATGCGACATGGATGCGACATGGATCGCTGAAACCAAGCGTTTCAGCGATACACGCTCGGAATCATAATCCGCGTGTCGGGGGTTCAAGTCCCTCTCCCGCTACCACCACTTTTCCTCTCCGATCTCTCCTGCACGCGCCGTCAAACCGTCGGGGTGGCTCTGTGCGCACTTGGTTGCCCGTGTCTTGGAGCGTTGCAGCAGTCGTCGGCGCGCGTGCTGTATCGCTGGATGATACAAATCTCTTGCGCACTCATTTGTATCGCGCCATGATACGGTCGATAGTGAGGCGAGGGTGATCCGATCCTATAAGGGCAAGCTGATCGAGGCGGTCGTTTCTGGGAACGCCGGCAAGGGTTTTCCTGGGGATTTGGTTCGTCCGGCGCTTCGCAAACTCACGATGCTCGACAACGCCGCCGATCTCAAGGACCTGCGTTCGCCGCCTGGCAACCGGCTCGAGGCTCTCTCGGGCAACCGTGCCGGGCAGTACTCGATCCGGGTCAACGACCAGTTCCGGATTTGCTTCGTCTGGACCGAAGCCGGTCCGGAGAATGTGGAGATCGTCGACTATCACTAAGGCCATGTCCAAGGAGGGCCGAGCGATGACGATGTCTTTGCCGCCGGTGCATCCCGGCGAGATCTTGCGGGAGGAGTATCTGCGGCCGCTGGGACTTACTCCCGGCGCGCTGGCGCGGCGGCTTCACGTGCCGAGAACGCGGATCGAGCGGCTTGCCGCCCAGCAGACGGCTGTCACCCCCGACACCGCGCTTCGCCTCGCCAAGGCGCTCGGCACGACGCCGGAGTTCTGGATGAACATGCAGGCGAGCCACGATCTGAAGATCGAGGCCGTACGCAATGCGCCGGAGATCGCGGCAATCGAGACCATCGCCGCCTGAGCGGGTAGGGAGCCTCGGTTGACGCCATCGGAGGCGCGACAGAGCGAGTGGTCCCCTGGCGCATCAACGTCCGGTCTCGGGCGCTCAACACGAGCTGCGCAGTTGTCATTGCCGGGCCTGACCCGGCAATCCAGCCTTGCTCCTTGCGAGATCAGGACTTCCTGGCAGCGCCAGAGAAAGTCTGGGTTGCCGGGTCAGGCCCGGCAACGACAACTCGCATTGTTCCAGCGACTGAGGAAGCGCGAACGGCAATCCATCCGCGCCCTTGCCGGGCTCGCCGGAGCCGGCCTTGAACCACGCCGGCTCCAGCCCTGCCGACCCCTATTCCAGATTCGTGTGGTTGGCGCGCATCACGGCGGGGTCGATTGACATGAGGTCGCGGAGCTTCAGGACCATGACTTCGAAGAGGACGAACAGCGCGCCTTCGAAGAGGGAGCCCATCGGCAGGACCGAGCTCTTCTGCTCGCCCTGGTCGTCGGCCATGGTCTGGGCCGGGATGGTCAGCACGAAATCGGCATAGGCGGCGCCGCGGCCCTTCGGCTGGGCGGTGATGAAGAGGATCTTCGCGCCGGCCTTCTTGGCGACATCGAGCAGCGCCAGCGCCGTCGAGATCTCGCCGGGGCCGCAGGTGACGATGAAGAGATCGCCGGGTCCGACCGGCGGCGTCGTCATGTCGCCTTCGACGGCGACGTCGAGGCCCATGTGATAGAGCCGCATCGCGAAGCCCATGATCTGCAGCCGCTCGCGCCCACCGCCGAACACGACCACGGTCCGCGCCTCGGCGATCATCGCCAGCGCCTGATCGACGGCGGCATCGTCGATCTTCTCGAAGACGCCGTTCAGCTCGGACAGCGCGGTGGCGTAAAGCGAACTCATTCAATCCTCCCTCAAGGTGCCGGCCGCGCTTTCGTCGGTCCGGTCGATGCTCCTTGGTAGGACGGTTGGCGGCGAAGTTCCAGCCTCGGCGATGCGTGGACGCGCGGCCCGCCGTCCGGCGCCGCCGTGCCCCCGGCACTCTCGCCGCGCTGTGGATTGCGGTTCGGACGAGGAGATCGCGAGCCGACAAGGTGATGGACCCGCGCGCCTCTTCTGTGGAACGGTGAACGGGGCGACGAGAGCACGGCACGGTCGGCGCTGGCGCGGGTGATTGGCTTGGGGGTTATGGATGATCCAGCGCAGCCGCGCGGGCGGGGCGGTTCCGGCGGCATGACGGCGCGGCCTCTGGACGGGTGGCAGGGCCTGCCGCATCGGCGCGACATCGACGGGCTGCGCGCCGTCGCCGTGCTGCCGATCCTCCTCTTCCATGCCGGCATGCCCGGCTCTTCCGGCGGCTATGTCGGCGTCGACATCTTCTTCGTCCTTTCGGGCTTTCTCCTCACCGGGATCATCCGCGCCGATCTCGCCGCGGGGCGGTTCAGCCTCGCCGGCTTCTATGCCCGCCGTGCGCGGCGGATCCTGCCGGCGCTCGTCGCGGTGCTCGCCGCCGTCTCGCTCGCCGGCGTCCTCGTGCTGCTGCCCTATGATCTCGTCCGCTATGGCCGCAGCCTCGTCGCCAGCGCGAGCTTCACCGCCAATCTCTATTTCTGGCTGACGTCAGGCTATTTCGAGCTCAGCGCCGCGACGCAGCCGCTGCTGCATCTCTGGTCGCTGGCGGTCGAGGAGCAGTTCTATCTTGTCTATCCGCTGCTGCTTCTCCTCCTCGCGCGGCAGCCGCGCCTCCGCCTCGCTCTGCTGCTTCTGGCTATTGCCGCCGTCTCGATCGCCGAGGCCGAGGCGGGGGTGCGGGCCGGCGACAAGGCGGCCTTCTTCCTGCCGGCCGGGCGGATCTGGGAGTTCCTCGCCGGGGCGATCGTGAGCCTCGGTGTCCTGCCGGCCGCGCGTCCGGGGCGCCTCGCCGAGGCACTCGCGGCGCTTGCCGCCGTCACGATCGCCGCGACCGTCATGCTCTACACGGCGGCGACGCCGTTTCCGGGCCTCGCCGCGCTGCCGCCGGTGCTGGCGACGGCGCTGCTGCTCCATCTCGGCGGCGCAGAGACGCGGGTGCATCGCCTGCTTGGCACCGCGCCGTTGGTGGCGATCGGGCTCATCTCCTATTCGCTCTATCTCTGGCATTGGCCGATCATAGCGCTCTGGCGCTACCGATCGCTCGGCGAACTCGGTCCCGGCGGCGCAGCCTTCTGCCTCGCGCTGACATTTGTGCTGTCGGTGGCGAGCTGGCGCCTCGTCGAGCAGCCGTTCCGCGCCGCATGGTTCAGCGCGCCGCGGCGTGTGCTGCCGGCGTCGCTGGCGGCAATGCTCGTCCTCGTCGGCCTCGGCGTGGCGCTCGACCGGGGGCGCGGCTTTCCGGGGCGGTTGCCGGACGCGGTCCGGATGCTCGAGGCCGGCCGCAGCGATGTCCATCCGCGCCGGGCGGAATGCCTGCAGGTGTCGGGCTCGCCGGTGGCGGCAGGGCGCGGCTGCCGCTTCGGCGCGGCGGGGGCGCCTGTCCGGATCGCCGTCATCGGCGACAGTTTCGGCAATGCGCTGTTCGTCGATTTCGATGCGGCGGCGACGGCGCGCGGGGTCGGCGGGATGATGTGGGCGCGCGAGGGCTGCGACGCGCTGCTCGATATCAATTCGGGCAATCCGCGCTGCCGCGCGATGATGCGCCAAAGCGTCGCCGAGGCGCTGGCGCTGCCCGATGTCGACACCGTCGTCCTCGCCTCGCGCTGGACGGCGGCGGCGGAATCCGCCCGCTTCGGCGTCGATGCCTGGGAGCACGTCAACACCGACGATGCGACGGTGACCCCCAGCCGCGCGGATGCGCGCCGCGTCTTCCGCGACGGGCTCAGGCGGATGATCGATGCCTTCCCCGGCAAGCGCGTCGTGCTCGTTTATGGCATTCCCGAGCAGGACGTCATCGTCCCGCGCGAGGCGGCGCTGAACCTTCTCGTCGGCCGCGATGCGCCGATCGCCGTTCCCGCGAGCCGCTATCGCCAGCGCCAGGCCTTTGTCGGCGCGACCATGGCGGCGCTGGCGGCCGAAACTGGCGCGGTGCTGGTCGATCTCGGCGACGCGCTCTGTCCGGGCGAGGATCTCTGCCGCATCACGGCCGACGGCCGCGCGCTCTATTCGGACGACAACCATCTCTCCGTCTTCGGCGCCCGCGTGGTCTATGACGCGATCGCGCGCGGCATGGCGGCCGCGCCGACGCCGATCAGCGCTGCACCTCGATGAGGAAGGGCACGCGGCGCTCGTCCGGCAGCGGCCCGAGGCGCTCGAGGCGGCCGACATTGGGCGCCAGCGAACGCTTCAGATGGTGTTCCAGCGCCTTCATCGCCCCATCGGTATCGCGGGCGATCAGCCGGTCATAGACGGCGATGTGCTCGCCGAGCATGTGCACGATCTCGGCATCGTCGAGGAAGAGCTGGAACGTGTCGTGGATGGCGATCAGCGGCAGCTGGCTGCGATGGATCGCATCGCGCAATTGGCCGTTGTGGCAGCGCAGCACGGTGTCGACATGGAGGTCGTGCTCGAGCCGCTCCATGCGCGCCGGCGTGCGGCGGACGGCATGGGCGTGGCGCACCCGCTCGCGCTTGGTCGCAAGGTCGGCCTGGTCGAGGAGGGGCATCGCCTGCGCCAAGGCGAAGGGCTCCATCAGCCAGCGCACCTCGAAATGCTCCTGCATCAGCGCGGGCGTCAGCGGGCCGGCATACCAGCGCTGGTTGCGGTCCTGCGTCACCAGTCCGGCGCGGTCGAGGCGGGCGAGGATCTCGTGCGCCACGGTGCGGCTGACGCCGTAATGCTCGGCGAGCAGGCTCTCGTTCAGGAGGAAGCGGCCATGCGCGATGGTCGAGGCGACGATGTGCTCGACCTCGGGATAGATGCGGGCGCGGCGCGTGCGCAGCGTGCTGTCGCGGTTGAGCGTCTCGGGGAGCACCAGCCCGGCCTCGACGAGATCGAGCCGGAGCGGCGCCGCGTCGCCGACGACGACGAGGCCGCGTCCCTCGAAGGCGGCGAGAAGCCCCTCGGCCTGCAGGCGGCGCAGCGCCGCGGCGGCGGGAACACGGCTGGAGCCGAAGGCCCGCGCCACCGCCGCCTCGCCGATGACGAGGCCCGCCGGGAGCAGGCCGTCGGCGATGTTCTGGCGCAGCACGCGATAGATGACCTCATAGAGCGGCAGTTCGCCCTCGGCCTCGCTAGCGATGTCCGCGACCCCAGCCTCGCCCAACGCCTCGGTCCCTCCGTTTGCCCCTCACGCGCTACGCATTCGCCGCTTCGCTTGCTGCGGTCAAGGCCGTGGGCTCGGCGGCGCTGCCGACATGGATCAGCGCCATGATCGCCCGGCTCATCGGCTCATAGCGCCTGACATTCTCGATTTCGCCGGCGATGGCGAAGTCCTTCATCACGAGGATCCGGTCGGCCAGCGTGATCATCTCCGGCATGTCGCTGGAAATGAGCAGCACGGAGACGCCGCCGCGCGTGATCTCGGCGATCAGTTCGTGGATCGCCGTCTTGGTCTTGATGTCGATGCCGACCGTCGGCTCGTCGATGATCAGGATCTCGACGCCGGCCGCGAGCCATTTGGCGATCGAGACCTTCTGCTGGTTGCCGCCCGAGAGCTTGCCGACCGCCTGCTCGATCGAGGGCGCCTTGACCTCCAGCCGCTCGGCGAGCGGGCGGGCGATGCGCGTCTCGGCGCCTCGTCCGAGCAAACCGACCCGGCCGGCGAGGCGGCGCCAGATGGTGATGGCGATATTGGAGCGGATCGGATGGGCGAGGATGAGCCCCTCGGCCTTCCGATCCTCCGAGATATAGCCGATGCGGTGGACGCGGATCGCTTCCGGCACGCTGCGGATGGAAACCGTCCTGCCCTTGACCGCGACCTCGCCCCTGAGGATGCGGGCATCGCCGATCAGCGCGCGGGCAAGCTCCGTCCGCCCGGCGCCGACAAGGCCGTAGAGGCCGAGGATCTCGCCCTTGCGCAAGGCGAAGGAAATGTCGCGATGGCCGAGGCTGGTCGCGATGTGCCGGGCCTCGAGGACGGGCGCCGCCGTGCTCGGCACCCGCTCGCCGATCTCGGCGACCCGTTCCTCGCGGCCGATCATCGCCGAGACGATGCGGCCGCGGCTCATGGTGGCGATCGGCTCCCCGGCGGCGGCGATGCGGCCGTCGCGCAGCACCGTGACGCGGTCCGAGATCGCGACGACCTCCTCCAGCTTGTGGCTGACGAAGACGATCGCCTTGCCCTCGTCGCGCAGCCGCCGGAGCACCGCGAACAGCGCCTCGGTCTCGTGGCCGGTGATCGAGGCGGTCGGCTCGTCGAGGAGGAGGACGCTCGCCTCAAGCGACAGCGCCTTGGCGATCTCGACGATCTGCATCTGCGCCACCGAGAGGCGGCGCACTTCGGCGTGCGTGTCGATCGAGGGATCGATCATGTCGAGGAAGCGCCTCGCCTCGCGATGGACGCTCGCATAGTCGATGAGTCCGCCTCTGGTCGGCAGCCGCTCGATGACGATGTTCTCGCCGACCGAGAAGCGCGGGATCAGGTTGCGTTCCTGGTGCACGGCGCTGATGCCGGCGGCGATGGCATCGCGCGGCGAGTGGAACGTCGCCGGCTGGCCGTCGACCAGGAGGCGGCCCTGATCCGGCCTGTAGAGGCCGGTGATGATCTTGATCAGCGTCGATTTTCCGGCGCCGTTCTCGCCCATGAGGGCGTGAATCTCGCCGGGGTGGATCTCGAACGAGACGTTGTCGAGCGCCGTGACGCCGGGGAAGCTCTTGCCGATGCCGTCGATGGTGAGGCGCATCAGCTTCGCTCCGCCCTGAGCGCGCGGGCGCGGTTGAGCCCGACGGCGGCAAGGATCAGCGCGCCGAGCATGAACTGAACCCAGTAGGGATCGACCTTGGTCAGCACCATGCCGTTCTGGATGAGGACGATCAGCACGACGGCGAGCGCGGTCGAGGCGACCGAGACATGGCCGCCGGTCAGCGCGGCGCCGGCGATGATCGGCGCGGCGAAGGACATGAGCAGCCAGTCGGCGCCGATGGTCGGCTGGGCCGAGCCGAGCTGCGCCACGGCGAGGATCGCGCCGACGCCGGCGAGGAGGCCCGAAAGCGTGTGCGCCAGAACGATGATGCGGTCGCGCGGGATGCCGGAGAGTTCGGCGGCATGGGCGTTGCCGCCGACGGCGAGCAGTTGCCGGCCGGGAATGGTGCGGGCGAGGAAGAGACCGAGCGCGAGCGCGACGATGACCGGCGGGATCAGCAGATAGGGCAGGGCGAAAAAGCGCGCGGTGCCGAAGGCGACGAAGGCGGCGGGCAGGTCATAGAACGGCACCGACTCGGTGATGCCGAGATTGATGCCGGTGAAGGCCGAAGCGGTGGCGAGCGTGATGATGAAGCCGTTGATGCCGGTGCGCACGGTGAGGAGGCCATTGATCAGCCCGCCCGCTGTCCCGAGCGCGAGGCCGGCGAGGATCGCGAGCGGGATCGGCACGCCATAGCGCTCCATCAGGCCGCCGACGGCGATGGCGACGAGGCCGCCGAGCGCGCCGATCGAGAGATTGAGCTGGCCGACGGCGAGCGTCAGCATCTGCGCGAAGGCGACGACGAGCACGACGCAGAAGGAGCGCAGCATCACATAGATGTTGAACTCGGTCAGGAAGGCCGGCGAAGTCAGCGCGAGGCCGATCGAGCCGGCGAGGATGGCGGCGGCGAGCGCCGACCATTCCTTGGCGAGGAAGCGATCGAAGAGGCCGGTCATGCGCGTTTTCCCAAGCTGCGGCGTTCGGCATGGACGCCGCGATAGCGGTCGAGCATCACCGCGAGCAGCAGGATGAGGCCGAGGAAGAGCTGCAGCCAGAAATTGCCGATCTGCATGACCAGAAGGCCGCTCCGGATCGTGGTGACGAGGAAGGCGCCGAGGATGGTGCCGACGACCGAGACGAAGCCGCCCGAGAGCAGCGTGCCGCCGAGCACCGGGGCGAGGAAGGAGGGCAGCAGCCAGTCCTGTCCGATCGAGGGCATGGCGGCGCCGAGGCGGAAGAGCAGCATCAGGCCGGCGGCGGCGGCGAGCAGCCCCGAGAGCATATGCGCGATGATGATCGCGCGGCCGACCGGTACGCCGGAGAGCTCCGCGGCCCGCGCATTGGCGCCGGCGGCGAGGATTTCTCGGCCAAGAGCGGTGAAGCGGAAGAGCACGATCAGCGCCACGCCGATGGCGAGCGCGACCAGCATCAGCGGCGAGATGAAGCCGATGCGCATGCGGCCGAAGGCGGCGACCTCCGGCGGCAGCGTGTTGAAGGTGACCGCCTTGGAGAGGATCAGCATGCCGCCGAGGAAGAGGCTCGCGCTCGCCAGCGTGATGATGAAGGAATTGACGCCCGAGCGGACGATGGCGAAGCCGTTGGCAAAGCCGAGCAGCGCGCCGAGCGCGAGGCCGGCGGCGAGGGCCAGCGGCAGCGGCAGGCCGACCGACTGCATCAGCCATCCCGCCAGCATGACCGCACAGACGCCGATCGAGCCGATGGCGAGGTTCATGCCGCCGGTCGCCAGAACGACCATGGTCGAGAAGCCGATGACGATGTCGACGGCGAGCGAGCGCGACAGCGCGAACAGGTTGAAGGACGAGACGAAGCCCGGCGCGTAGCTGGTGAAGACCACCCAGAACACGGCGATGATCACGGCGAGCCCGATGAGGTTCGACTGCTCGGCGAGGAAGGCGCCGACGGGATTGCGGCGCTCCGGCGCGGTGGCGGAAAGGGTCATGGCTGCACCGTTGTGGCTGGCATCGCAGTAGAGCTTCACCTCTCCCTCAGGGAGAGGTTGACGGCGTAGCCGGCGGGTGAGGGCCTCAGGGACCCATCCGGAGAGGTCGCAGACCCTCACCCGGACCTTCGGTCGGACCTCTCCCTCTGGGAGAGGTGAAGGAAGCCTTCGTCGCCGCTCGCGGTTCGTCTCGCCTTGAAGAAGCGGCCGCGGACGGTCATCCGCGGCCGCCAAGGGCCTTACTTGCAGGTGAGATACTTGTCCTTGAACGTCGACTGGATGTCGCCGGTCAGCTTCTTCAGATCGCCCTTGTAGGTCTCGAGATTGGCGTTCGAGATCAAGAGCGTGCCACTGTCGATGAAGTGGGCCGTCTGCGGGGTCTTGATCCAGGGCGCGTCGGCCTTGATGGTGCAGGCGCCGCTGGCGAGGAGGTCGAGCACATAGGCGCCGACATAGCCCTGGCCATAGGGGTTCTGCGCCATCGTGCCGGCGACGAAGCCGGCCTTGATGCCGTCGAGCACGATCTTGTCGTCGTCGATGCCGACCAGCTTGATGCGCTTGTCACCGAGGTTGGTCAGCGACTTGGCGGCGACCACCGAGGGGATGTAGGCGGTGGCGATCAGGCCGTCGATCTGGTCCTTCTGCGCGCCGAGAAGAGCATTGATCTTCTGGTCGGCGGCTTCCTGCGCATCGGTATCGGTGATGTGCTGGACGAGGCTGACGGCGCCATTGGTCTCGCCGATCGCCTTCTCGACCGCGTCCATCCTGAGCTTGGTGTTCGGATCGACCAGGAGGCCGGCGAGATGGACGATCTTGCCCTTGCCGCCCATCGCCTCGATCAGCGCCTTGGTGCCGAGATAGGCGGAATTGTAGACGTCGGTGCCGAGGCAGAACGAGGCCTTGGTCGGATCGACGCTGCAGCCGGCGAGGGCTGCCGAGGGGATGTTGTTGGCCGAGAGTTCCTCGAGCGTCGTGTTGATGCCGACGGCATCGCCCGGGAAGATGCCAAAGGCGGTGTAGCCCTGGCTGACCAGGCTCTCGATCAGCTCGGTCTGCAGGTTGAGCTTCCACTCGGCCGGAACCTTGAAGTCGACCGCGGCGATGCCGAAGTCCTTCTGGGCGTCGGCGGCGGCCTGTTCCCAGGGCGCGAAATAGGGATGGGGACCGCCCGGAATGAGGGCGATCTTGTTGTCGGACGCATGGGCGGCGCCGGCGGCGAGGCCGAGCAGCGTGGCGGCAAGCATCGGCAGGACGCGCGAACGCACGCCCTTGGAGCGGATGGTCATTGTTGTTCCTCCCTCATTGCAGGGCGGCTCTCCTCAGCCGTTCCCGCAGGATGAAAGGCGTAACATGAACGAATATCGCGTGCAATATGCGTTCTGACCTCGGCGCTGTCAGTCGCGCAGCACGTCGTAGAGCGCCTCGAACAGCGCCCGCGTGCGGCGGTCCTCGGGGTCGGCGCGCATCTGGTTCATGACATAGGAGACGCCGACGCCCTGGCTCGGCCAGGCGAAATGCAGCGAGCCGCCGGCGCCCGAATGGCCGAAGCCATCCTCGGGCGGACCGTAGCGCCGCTGCGCCGTCTGCAGCTGATAGACGGTGCCGATCGACATTTCCTCATTGAGGAAGGGATCGAGAAAGCGGTTCAGTTCCGCCCGCCCGGCGACCAGCGTTTCCGCGCGCAGCAGCGGTTCGCCGCCGAGGGCGAGAGCGGCATAGAAGCGCGCCATGGATGCGGCCGTGGCGAGCGCCCCGCCGCCGGGGATTTCGGCGGCGTGGAAGGCGCGGCCGTTCCAGAAGAGATCGTCCGGCGTGAACAGCGGCGGGTTGCCCCAGATCGAGCGGCGGGTCGGGTCGGCGGCCTCGGCTGGCGTCAGGCCCTCGTCCCAGGCGCCCCAGCCGGGCTCCAGTTCGAGCACGCCGGCGCGCGGCTCCAGCGCCTCGGGCAGGCCGATATAGACGTCGAGCCCGAGCGGCGCCGCGATCTCTTCGGCGAAGAACCGGCCGATCGAGCGGCCGTCGACGCGGCGGAGCAACCCGCCGCAGAGCCAGCCGATGGTGAGCGCATGATAGCAGCCGAAGGCGCGCGGATCGGTGGAGAGCGGCTCGGCGGCGAGGCGATCTTCCATCGCGGCATCGTCGGTGAGATCCGCCGGCACGAGGTTCGCGAGCGTGATGCCGGGCAGGCCGGCATGATGCGAGACGATGTCACGCACGGTGACGCCCGCCTTGCCGCCGGCGGCGAAATCCGGCCAGTAGTCGGCGACCGGACGGGCGAAGTCGATGAGCCCGCGATCGGCCAGCATCAGCAACATCGTGCCGACGAGGCCCTTGGTGCCGGAGAAGATCGGCATCAGCGTCCCGGCTGTCCAGGGCTCGGTGGCATTGGCGCGGCCGCCATGCAGATCGACCAGCAATTCGCCGCCGCGCGCCACGGCAAAGCCCGCGCCGACATCGCCGAGCTCGGTGAAGTTGCGCTCGAACACGGCCCTGACCGGCTCGAAGCCCGGCGCGACGAAGCCGCTGACGGGGTAGGCATTGGAAATCGTCGTCATCGAGGCAGTCTCCGCTGGCGATGCCGCGTTGGGGGGAGCAGGCGTTGCCGTTGCTCAGTCGCCGGCGTCGATCAGGCTGTATTCCTCGCCGCCGGCCATGAGGTTCAGGACTTCGTCGCGCGACTTCTCGCCCTTGAGGAACTGAGCCGCCGCCCGGCCCTGGATCAGCACCGTATAGCGGTCGCCGACCGAAAGCGCATGCGTGGCATTATGGGTGATGAAGACGAGGGCGATGCCCTTGGCGCGGGCGCGGCGGATCTGATCGATGACGATCGAGGCTTCCTTGACGCCGAGCGCCGCCGTCGGCTCGTCGAGGATCAAGAGCCTTGCGCCGAAATAGAGCGCCTTGGCGATGGCGAGCGCCTGCCGCTCGCCGCCCGACATGGTGCCGACGAGCTGGTCGGCATCGGTGATGCGGCGGATGCCCATCTCGCGGATCTGGGCGAGGGCGACGCGGTTGGCCGTGCCATGGTCGAGCCGCTTGAACGGTCCCCAGCCCTTGGTCGGCTCGTTGCCGAGGAAGAAGTTGCGTGCGACGCTGATCAGCGGGATCGAGCCGACATCCTGGTGCACCGTGCCGATGCCGAAGCCTTGCGCATCGCGCGGCGAGCGGAAGCTGACCGGCTGGCCGTCGAAGCGGATTGCACCGGAGGAGGGCGCGACGACGCCCGACATGATCTTGATCAGGGTCGACTTGCCGGCGCCATTGTCGCCGAGCAGGCAATGCACCTCGCCCGGATAGACGTCGAGGCTGACATCGGAGAGGGCGCGATTGTTGCCGAAGACGCGCGAGACGCCTTCGAGGCTCATGAGGGGCGTGGTCACGACGGCTTCCTTCCGCGGTTCAGCGCCAGTTCGCGGATGAGATTGTTGGTGAGCACGGCGAGCACGAGGAGGCCGCCGATGAAGGTCGCGAGCCAGTCGGTCGGCCAGCCGGTATAGAAGAGGCCGAGGCTGACGATGCCGTAGATCATCGTGCCGAGCACGATGCCGACCACCGAGCCGAAGCCGCCGGAGAGCAGCACGCCGCCGATGACCGCCGCGATGGCCGACTGGAAGACATAGCCCTGGCCGGACGAGGCGTTGCCCTGATTGTAGCTGACCGCGGAGAGCACGCCGACAAAGGCGCTCGACACCGCCGTCCAGATGAACAGCACCAGCTTGACCCGGCTGACCGGGACGCCCGAGCGGCGGGCGCCGTCCGGATTGCCGCCGGTCGCATAGATCCAGTTGCCGAACGGCGTCTGCCGCAGCACCCAGGCCGCGAGCAGCGCGGCGAGCAGCCACCAGAGGATCGAGATGTTGAAGAACTTCCACTTCGCCGCCAGCAGGAACTCGAACAGGCCGGCATCCTTGATCGAGACGCTGCTCGATCCCGAGATGAGGCGCGAGAGGCCGAGCGCGCTGCCGGCCAGGATGAAGTTCGACGCCAGCGTGACGATGAAGGAGGGGAGGCGCGTCGAGTTGACGAGGAAGGCGTTGAAGACGCCGACCAGGACGCCGAGGCTGAGCGCCATGCCGACCGTCAGGAAGGGCGACAGGCCATAGAAGCCGGTGCCGAGCGCCACGATGATCGAGGCCGCGCCGACCACCGATCCGGTCGAGAGGTCGAACTCGCCGGAGATCATCAGGAGCCCGACGGGGATGGCGATGATGCCGAGTTCGGCGGCCGTGTTCAGCCAGCCGGCCGTGCCGGCCAGCGTCAGGAAGCCGTTGGCGCCGCCCGTGAAGGCGAAGAAGCCGTAGATGACGAGGGCCGCCACGGCCGGGCCGATCCAGATGATGCGGATCATCCGTTCAGCGAGGCCTTTCGGCTGCCGGTCGCTGCGCTCGAGCGTCTGGTCCATGAGGGTCATTTCGATGCCGGTCTGCGATGCGTGTCAATGAGGCGCGCGCGGGGCGCCCCGAGCCTTTGCCGGGCGCCGCCGATCGGTCCGCCACCCCGGCAGGCGCCGGGGCGACGGGGGAGGCTGCGCTCAGTTGGCGCCGCGCGATCCCGGATGCTTGTCGCCGACAGCGAGCACGGCGGCGGCGTTCTTCTTGTCGATGACGAACGGCCCGGTGTTGATCTCGGTCGCCGGCGCCAGCTGATACTCCATGAACTGATGCGCGATCAGCACGCCGAGATAGCCCTGCAGGAAGGGCTGCTGGTCGATGGCGAAGCTCATCTCGCCGTCGCGCACCGCCTCGAGCACGCTCTTGCCGAGATCGATGGTGCCGAGATCGATCTTGCGGCCGCCATCGCGGGCGACCTTGACCGATTCCAGCGCATCGACGGCGACGGCAGCGCCGAGCGTCATGACGCCGTCGACGGTCGGGTCGGCCATCAGCAGCGCGCTGACGCTCGCCTGGACCTTCTGGCTGTTGCCGATGTCCTCGGAGGGCAGGATGACCGCCTTCGCCTTGCCGCCGGCCGCGGTGATCGTGTCGATATAGCCCTTGCAGCGCATCTCGAGCACGGGATTGGCGGCGATCTGGTTGATGCAGATGCCGTTCTTGACGCCGTTGGCCGCGGCGATCTTGCCGCCGGCCTCGCCCATCAGGAAGGGGTCCTCGCCGATGAAGCCGATCGCGCCGAGATCGCGCCAGGTCGTGCGGCCGGAATTGTAGACGAGCACCGGAATGCCCTCGCTGACCGCCTGCTTGATCAGCGGCTCGGTCGGCTCGGGGAAGAAGTTGCCGACGACGATCGCGCCGGGATGGCGGGCGATCGCGGCCTCGAACAGCTTCGTGTAGATCGGGACGATGTCGTTGAAGTCCTGTGGCGCCGTCCACTGCGTCTTGACGCCGAGTTCCTTGGTCGCCGTGTCGAAGCCCTGCTGGACGGCGCTCCAGAACGGATCCGAGCTCGGCCCGGCCAGGAAGATGATGGTGTCGTCGGCTTTCGAGGCGGCCGGCAAGGCGGCCGAAAGCGACGCCGCGGCCAGTGCGACGGCCGCAAGCTTCTTGAAGTTCATTATGTCCTCCCCTTCGCGACCGCCAGCCGGAGCCGCGGAGCACGTGTTCGTTCCTCGTTCCTCCCGGACCGCCGGCGGCTTCACCCGCGACCCGAATTGGAGGCTATTAGATCATATGTATTATGTAAACAGCAATTCGGGGCGCCTATCCCTTGCGCATGGCGAGGATCGCCTTGACCTCGCGGGCCAGCGCCGCGCCGAGCGCCGCATGGCTCGCCTCGTCGAGATGGACGCCGTCGCTGCCGGCCCTGACGACGCGGTTGGCGTCATAGTGGAAGCAGCCGGTGCGCTCGGCGACCTGGGCGAGATAATAGGCATGGCCGGCGCAGGTCCGGTGGCCGTGGCCCCACATCGCCGGCTCGGCATCCTCGGTGATCGCCGGCGGCGTCACGATCAGGATTTCCGGGCTGCCGTCCGCGAGCGCGTAATGGCCCTTGATCATCTGCACCAGGGTCAGCATGCCGCGCGCCGAATTGAACGACGACACCGTGTACTGATGCTTGAAATCATTGGTGCCGAGCATCAGCACGATGACATCCATCGGCGCATGGCTCTCGACGATGGCGATCAGCGTGCGGGCGCCGTTCTTGTGGATGCCCTCGATCGGATCGTCGAAGACGGTGGTGCGGCCGCTGAGTCCTTCCTCGACGATATGCACGCCGCCGCCGATCGCCGCTCCCATGACATTCGTCCAGCGCTTCTCGAAGGCGATCCGCTCGGGCACCTGCGTCAAGTCGGCATAGGGCGGGCAACCCCAGGTGTTGGAATCGCCGAAGCAGAGTACGGTCGTCATGGATCCCCCCGATGCCGGCCGCGCCCAGGACGCATGTTCGCCGGTTGTCATGCTGGTCGAGACTGTTGTATATGTCCGACATATTATCTGTGGCAATATGCTCGTGGCGGGGTGCCGCGTTGGGCCGCATGATGGCCGCGACCCGCCGCTGAGGCTTCCGGAGGCTCGATCGTGACCGTTTATCGCAGGCCGGACCCGATCCCGATGCGCCGCGAGGCGCGTCCAGAGGCACGGCAGGATCCGCTCGCCGGCCATCCCGCACGGGCGCTGCACGCCGTTCGCGCCGAGCCGGACGATCTCCACCATCTCGTCGCGCGCCAGATCTTCGCCGCCATCGTCGCCGGCGACTTCCCGGAAGGCAGCATCCTGCCCAACGAGCACCGTCTCAGCGAGGAACTCGGCGTCAGCCGCACCGCGCTGCGCGAGGCGGTCAAGGGCCTCGCCTCGAAGGGCCTGCTCGAGACCCGTCGCCGGCGCGGGACGCAGGTGCTGGAGCAGAGCCGCTGGAACATGCTCGACGCCGACCTCGTCTCATGGACGCGGAAGATCGGGCCTCCCGAGCCGGTCTCGGAGCGGCTCTGGCAGGCGGTCGCGGCGGCGCTGCCCATTCTCGCCGGTCAGGCGGCGCACCGGCGTGGCAGCGCGAGCATTCGCCGCTCGGCGCTGCTCGTGCGCCAGTCCGGGAACGGGCCCGCGCGGGCCGAGGCCGTCGCCGAACTGCTGCTCGCCATCGCGCGCGCCGCCGACAACCCCTATCTCGCCTCGCTGGTCTCGACCTGCCTCGCCAATCTCCTCGCCGAGGACCGGCCCTTCGTCGAACGGCGAACCGCCTCGATCGATGCCGACAGCCTTGCCGAAGCGCTCGCCTCGGGCGATGCCGCCGCGGCCGAGGCCGAGATGCGGCAGTTGCTGGCGCCAGCGCGCGAGACGGAGCGCGCCTGAGGGCTCAGCCAGCCAACACGGTGTCATCCCGGCGGAAGCCGGGATACAGGAACACCGGCGGTTCAGGATGTCTGCGATGGCGGTGTGCTTGGGCCCCGGCCTCCGCTGGGGCGACGGCTGTGCGAGGTGAGGGGGGCGTCGCCTCATCTGATAGGCCGCAGGCCCTCACCCGCAGTGCGTCGACTTCTCCCTGAGGGAGAGGTGAAGGGGGAGCCTTCATCTCGGCGAGGGAGAGGTGAAGGAAGCTGGCGCGTCGCTCAGCCTGAAGCCAGGCCCGTGATCATCGAGACGATCTCGTTCTTGTCGGTGGCGTTGGTGGTGCGGATGCCGATCTGCTTGCCGCGGCGGAGCACGCAGATGCGGTCGGACAGGCGGAATACCTGGTCGAGGCTGTGGCTGATGATGAGGATCGCGAGATTGCGGGCGCGCAGGCTCTCGATGTTCTTCTCGACCTTCGCCGTCTCGGCGACGCCGAGCGCCGCGGTCGGCTCGTCCATCAGCACCAGCTTGGTCGCCCAATGCGTCGCCCGCGCGATGGCGATGCCCTGGCGCTGGCCGCCGGAGAGGTCGCGGATCATCGATTTCGCCGAGGGGATGCGCACGTCGAGCGCGTCGACCAGCTGTTCGGTCTCGCGGATCATGCGCGGCCGGTCGAGCCGCTTCAGCGGACCGCGGGTGAGCTCGCGGCCGAGAAAGAGGTTCATGTAGACGCTCTGGCTGTCGGCGAGCGCGAGGTCCTGGTAGACGACCTGGATGCCTTTCGACTGCGACTGGCTGGCATCGGCGAAGGCGACCTCGCTGCCGTCGATGAGGATGCGCCCCGAAGTCGGCCGGTGCGCGCCGGCGATCATCTTGATCAGCGTCGACTTGCCGGCGCCATTGTCGCCGACGAGCGCGACCACTTCGCCGGCGGCAAGGTCGAGCGAGAATTCCTCGATGGCGGTGATGCCGCCGAACGACTTGTGCACGCGGTCGAGCGAGAGGACGGGCGTTGCCATGCGTGTCTCTCCTAGCTCGGCCAGTCGGCCGGGCGGCCGAAGGCATCATGGATGGTCGCGACCTCGGGCCGTCCGCTGGCAAGGCCCCGAATGCCGGCGGTATAGGCCCTGGTGACGAAGGTCTGCTGGCGGAAGCCGAACACGACGCTGTCGCCGATGGCGGGCTTCACCGGGCCGGAGGCGTCGATCATGCCGTAATAGTCGATCGCCGCCGGCGGCGGGATCTCGACGTCAGCGAGCGCGTCGATGGTCGGCTCGCGCGCCACCACCGCGCGCAGCGGATAATCCGGGAAGACCGGATCGATATAGAGCCCGCCGCCGAAGCAATAGGCGCGGCCGGCATGGAGATGCGAGACCTCGGAGAGATAGACCGCCGCCGGCAGCTCCGGCAGGTCGCGGATCGCGTGCAGCGGCGTCGTGCCGGTGAGGCCGTGGCCGGGCTCCGCCTGTGTCGCGCCGGCCTCGGCCAGCGCCGGCATCATCACGGACGAGGTGGTGCCGGGCGCATTGACGGCGATGTCGGTACGGCCGGCGCGGGCCAGGGCGTCGCGGGCTCGCGCGAGGGTGCCGAGATTGTGCGTCGGCAGCACCTTGCCGGTGTCGTTGTCGAACAAGAGCGCCGGAAAGGTGGTGATGCCGGCGAAGCGCGCGCCGGGAATTGCGTCGACCGCGTCGGCGATGGCGAGGATCTCCTCCGCCGGGAAGCCGCCCTCATGGCCGTTGTAGAAGCGGTCGCCCTCGGCATGGATGCGGATGAGGAGGGCAGCGACGCGGCCGTGCTTCGCCATCGCGGCGCCCGCCTCGCGCGACTTTTCCAAGCTGAACACGGTCCAGAAGTCGGGCGCCATCGCGGCGGCGGCGTTCGCCTCGGCGCGGGGAACCTGCACGAGATGGCCGATATGGCCGAGGCCGAGGCCGGCGCGGGTACCGGCACGGGCGCATTCCATGTCGACCGCGACGACGCGGCCAATGCCGCCCGCCTGGATGGCTTTGAGGAAATCGCCGTTGCGGCCCATCTGCTTGGTCATGCCGAAGACGTCGAGCCCGGCTTTGTCGCCGGCCGCAGCGAGGAAGCCGGCATTGGCAGTGACCGCGTCGAGATCGATCACGGTGGTGTTGGCCGGCAGGCGGCCTTGCTGGTGCAGCAGGATCGCCGCTTCGATGAGGCGCGGATTGCGGCGTCGGATCAAGTCGAGGAACATGGCGTCGTCTCCCGGGAGCCGTTCAGCGGGCGCTCTCGCGCAGCGTCAGCGCGACGGCGGCGAGGATGATCAGGCCGCGCACCATCATCTGCTCGGCCACGGAAAGCCCCATCAGGATGAGGCCGTTGTTGAGCATGCCCATCATCAGCGAGCCGATGAGCGCGCCGACGATGGTGCCGGCGCCGCCATTGAGGCGCGTGCCGCCGACGATGACCGCCGCGATGACGGTGAGGAGGTCGGTCTCGCCGAGCGTGTAGCGGGCGCCATGCAGGCGGCCGGCATAGAGGAGGCCGGCGAGCGCCGCCATGGTCGAGGAGAGGACCAGCACGCCGAGGCGGAGGCGGTCGACATTGATGCCGGCGGCCCGGGCGGCGCGCGGGCTGTCGCCCGTCGCCAGCACATGCGCGCCGAACGGCGTCTCGCGATAGACGAAGTGACCGACAGCGACCGCGACCACCGTCCAGACGATGAGCGAGGGCACCCCGAACAGCGAGCCGGCGCCGAAGATGGCGGTATAGGCGTCGTTGGTGATCGGCACGGATTGCAGATTGGTCAGCCAGCGGCCGACGCCGGCGAGCAGCCCCATGGTGGCGAGCGTCACCAGGAAGGAGGGGAGGCGGACATAGGCGACGAGCGCGCCGTTGACGAGGCCGATGAGAGCGCCGGCGCCGAGCCCGGCGGCGACGCCGACGGGCCAGGGCATGGTGCGCATCACCACGGCGGCGACGAGTGCCGCGATGGCGACGACCGAGCCGATCGAGAGGTCGATCTCGCCGGCCGTCAGCACGAAGACCATGCCGATCGCCATGATGGTGATCGGGGCGGTCTGCTGGACGATGTTGACGAGATTGTTGGTGGTGAGGAAGCCGTCGTCCTTAAGAACGATCGCGAAGGCGGCGAAGATCAGCAGGAACCCGACATAGACGACATACTGGGCCGCATCGAGACCCTTGAGGAAGGACGGCTTCGCCATGTCAGTTGACCCCGAGCGAGGCCGGCGGGTCGCGGTGCAGCGAGGCGTTCCAGCCTTCCTTGACATTCGCCTTGGTGATCGCGATGGCGTCGGCGGCGAGGAAGGGCGGCACGGTCTCGCCGATGAGGCCGAGCGCGGCCGCCTTCGCAGCGGTGGTGCCGATCGAATAGGCCTCGTCGGCCGAGATGGCGACGACATTGCCGCCCTTGACCATGTCGAGCGCGAGCGGCTCGGAGAGGTCGAGCGTCACGATCTTCGTATGCGTGTTGCCGGCGTTGCGGAGTGCCGCCAGCACGAATTCCGCCGGCTCGGCCCAGGTGACATAGATCGCGTCGAGGTTCGGATTCTTGGTGACGAAGGCCTGCGCGATTTCCTCGGCGCGTGTCGGATCGGCGAGACCCTGCTGCGCGACGATCGTCATGTCGGGGTATTTGGTCTCGATCGTCTTCTTGAACGACTGGTCGCGCTGGTTGGTCACGTAGAAATCGGCGTCGTGGAAGATGTAGCCGACCGTGCCCTTGCCGCCGAGGCTCTCCCCGAGCGCGACGCCCGCCTTGGCGCCCATCTGGACGAGATCGGCGGTCGAGATGGTGATGTAGTCCTTGCCGTATTCGAAACCCTTCGGCGTGTTGTCGATGAAGACGAGCTTCGTTCCGGCGGCGAGCGCCGGCTTGTAGACCTCGGGCGCCGTCTCGGGATCGACCGGCAGCGAGATGATGACGCTCGGCTTCTTGGCGAGGATCGTCTCGATGTCGTTCTTCTGCCTGGCGGCGTCGAAGCCGGCGTCGGTGGTGGCGACGACCTCGATGCCGAGCCTGGCGAATTCGTCCTTGGCGCCCTGGTCGACGGCGTTCGACCAGTCGGAGGTGGTGTGCCAGGCAAGGCCGGCGGTGAACTTGCCCGCCTTGACCTTGTCGATCTCGGCCGGCGTCAGCGTGATGCCGGCGCCCGGCGTCGCGGTTTCGCCATGCGGTCCCTTGGTCACGTCATCGGCGGTCACGTTATCGGCATGGGCCGGCAGGCCCAGCGCGAGGCCGGCCAGCACCGTGCCGGCCGAAAGCAAGCGTTTCAGCGTCATGATCGGTTCCTGTTTCCGGAGGGAGCGGGGCCGGTTCGCGCCGGCCCTCGCCGTCGTGCGGACTACTTGATGGCGTCGAGGATCGACTGCGGCGGGGCGCGGTTCAGCGAGGCCTGCCAGCCGTCCGCGACATTGTCCTTCTTCACGGTAATCGCCGGCGCGACGATGAAGGCCGGTGCCTCCTTGCCGAGCAGGCCATAGGCGGCGGCGGTCGCCATCGAGGCGCCGAGCTCATAGGCCTTGTCGGCGACGAGCGCGGTGACGTTGCCGCCCTTGACCATGTCGAGGCCGACCGGCTCGGAGAGATCGAGCGTCACGATCTTGGTGTGGGTGTTGCCGGCCTGGCGCAGCGCCGCCAGCACGCCTTCGGCGGGCTCCGCCCAGGTCACATAGACGCCGTCGAGATCGGGCGTCTTGGTCAGCAGCGCATTGGCGATCTCCTCGGCGCGGGCCGGGTCGGCGATGCCCTGGCTGTCGACGATGGTGATGCCCTTGTGATCGTTCTCGATCGTCGCCTTGAAGGCCTGGTCGCGCTGGTTGGTCACGTAATACTGCGCGTCATGGAAGATGTAGGCGACCTTGCCCTTGTCGCCGAGCGCTGTGGCGAGCGCATCGCCGGCCTGCTTGCCCATCTGGAAGAGATCGTCGGTGACGATGGCGACATAGTCCTTGCCCTGCGTGTAGCCGGCCGGGACATTGGAGAGGAAGACGAGCTTGACGCCGCTCTCCACCGCAGGCTTGAAGGCCGCGGCCGAGCCGACCGGATCGAGCGGCAGCGCGAGGATGACGCTCGGCTTCTTGGCGAGCACGGTCTCGACATCCGAGAGCTGCTTGGCGCTGTCGAAGCCGGCATCCGTCGTCGCGACGACGTCGATGCCGTATTTCTTGAACGTGTCGGTCGCGCCCGCGCTGACGGCGGTGACGAAATCCGACGAGGTGTGCCAGAGCAGGGCGGCGGTGTATTTGCCCTCCTTCAGCTTGGCGATCTCGGCGTCCGAGAGGCTGAGCGCCGAGGACGGCGTCGCCTTCTCGCCCTTGGGTCCGACGGTCTCGCCGGCAATCGCATGGCTTGCCGAGGCCATCAGCGTGGCGGCGGCGAGCGCGGTCAGGGTCTTCTTCAACAGCATGGCAGGTCCCTCATCTGTGGCCGTTCCGGCCGGTTCGGTGTCAGCCCTTCCGATCCGCGCCGAGGCCGGCGAGGAAGGCTGCAAAGGCGATGATCCCGTCGAGGTATTCCTCGATCTCGACATGTTCTTCGGTGGTGTGGCAGTTCCTGATATCCCCCGGTGCGCAGTAAACGGTGGGGATGCCGAGCCGCGTCGCGAGGAACGGCGCCTCGGACCAATAGGGCGCGCCGAGGATCGCGCCGCGGTCTGGCCGGACGGATTTGACGGCTTCGACGAGCTCACGAACCGGCTGAAGGTCGGGCGCCGTCTCGGTCGGCGTGCCGCCGAAGGCGTGGTCGCGGCCGGCGGGATAGTCGAAGGCGACGGCGATGCGCGGGTCGACCGGCGCCGCGCGGACGGCCGCCTCCATGGCCGCGACGGCGGTGCCGAGATCGTCACCCGGCAGCAGCTTCATGATCAGGCTGATGCGGCATTCGCCGGGGACGGCGATATAGCCGCCGCCTGTCAGCGTCGTCACCAGCAGGAACGGACTGCCGACGAGCGGATGCGGCGCGCGTGCCTCCAGTGCCGCGGAGTGTGCAAACAGCGCGGCGAGGATGGCATGCGCGGCCTTGAGCGCATCGATGCCGGCCTCGGGCACGCCGAAATAGGACGAGCGGCCCGTCACCGTGATGTCGGCGATGACGAAGCCCATCTGCGCCGCATAGACGTTGAGCTCGGTCGGCTCGACATAGATGGCGAAATCCGGCCGCGGCAGCCGCCCGGCCTCGACATCGGCGGTGAGCGCCTTGATGCCGGCCGAGACGCCGCTGCCGGGCTCGCCGCTTTCCTCGTCGCCGATGAAGGCGAAGAGGATGTCCGCCGGCTGCTCGATGCCGGCCGCCTTGAGCAGTGCGGCGCTGGCGATGGCGGTGCAGATGCCGGCCTTGAGGTCGCCGGTGCCGCGGCCCCACATGGCGCCGCCCTCGACCACCGCGCCGAACGGATCGGCGCGGCTTGTGCCCGCCCAGCGCTCGGCCCAGCCGCGCACATGCACGGTGTCGGTATGGCCGGCGAGGAGCAGCAGCGGGCCGCCGCCGGAGCCGGGCAGCAGGCCACTGACATTCGGCCGGCCGGGCGCGAAGTCCGAAAGGCGCACGTCAAGGGCGCCGATCGCGTCAAGCTCGCGGCCGAGCAGTTCGGCGAAGGCCTTCTCGGCTCCGGTGACGGAGGGGGTGCCGACGGCGCGGGCCAGCAGCGCGATGGCGGCGTCGCGGTCGAGCGCGGCGCGCAGGCGGGAGACGAGATCGGGCGCGGTCATTCGGCGGCCTTTGCGAGCGGGCTGGCGGGCAGAGCGAGCTCGCCGGGGAGGTTCGGAATGCCGAAGATCTCGTTGTGCAGCCGGCTCACCGCCGAGGAGACGGCGCCGACGAGGCCGGCACGGCTGCCGAGATGGCTGGCGACGAGATTGACCGGCCGTTCGAACACGCGCGGCATGATGCGGCGGACGCGCTCGATCAGTTCCTCGCGGATGCCGATCGAGCCGCCGAGCACGACGATCTCCGGATCGACGATGGCGTAGAGCGCGGTGATGGCGAGGGCGAGGGTGGTCGCGGTGTCGTCGAGCACGGCGGCGGCGGTTTGATCGCCGGCCTCGAACCGGCTGAAGATTTCGCGCACGGTCTCGACCTCGCGCGCACCGCCGGCGGCATGATAGCGGCGGACGATGCCGGCGGCGCCGATCTCGAGCTCGAAGGTGCCGACCTCGCGGGCATCAGGCGTATCGGTCTCGCGGCCGACGGGCAGATAGGCGACCTCGCCGGCGGCGCCGGTCGCGCCGCGCGCCAGCTTGCCGTTGACGATGAGGCCGAGGCCGGCGCCGGTGCCGAGCGCCAGGAAGGCGGCGTTGTCACGGCCCTGCGCCGCGCCCTGCCAGGCCTCGCCGAGCATGGCGAGATTGACGTCGTTCTCGATGAAGACGGGGATGCCGAACAATGCGCCGAGCTGGCCTGGCACGTCGAGTTCGGAGAGGCCCTTGATATTGGGGACGAGGCCGATGGCGCCGGTGGCGGGATCGATCACGCCGGGCGAGCCGATGACGACGCTGCGGATGCGCGTCGGATCGATGCCCGCTTCGCCGGCCAGCTTTTGGCCGAGCGCGTGGATCTGGCTAAGCACCGCGCGGCCGCCGCGGCGGTCGGTCGGCTCGGTCGCCTCGGCGACGAGCTCGCCGGAAAGATCGGCCAACGCGGCGATGACCTTGGTGCCGCCGAGATCGACGCCGAGCGAATAGGCGGCGTCGCGCGCCACCTCATAGCGCATCGCCGTGCGGCCGACCTTGCCGCTGGTGCGGCCGGCCGGGCGCGCCCAGCCTTCCGCCTCCAGCGCCGCCATCACCTCGGACATCGTCTGCTTGGAGAGCCCGGTCGCGGTCGCCAGAGCGGCGCGCGAGATCGGCCCCTGATGCAGCAGCGCCTCGGCGACGGCGCGGCGCGAGAATTGTCTGACGAGGAGGGATCGGTCGGCGGTCACGGGCGGCTCATTAGTTCGTCCAGTTGACGAATTAATGCACCGGTCGGCGCGGGAGTCAACAGCCTCGTTGCGAGCGGGGCGGGGACACAAAAAAGGGGCGGCCGAAGCCGCCCCTGTTCCTATCGAGACCGAAGTCCCTCCCTCGACAGCCGAGATCAGGTGGTCGAGGGAACGTCCTCGTCACGCAGCTTGCCGGCCAGAGCTGCGGAGACCGACGCGATGAAGGCACCGATCACCAGAGCGAGGAAGCCGAGGATCATGGTCGTCGTCGCAGCCTTGCGGGCGGCGTCGGCGGCTTCCTGGGCCTTGACCTTGGTCGCCTCGACCTCTGCGATCATGTCGTTGACGCGCTTTTCGGCGTCGGCCGCGGGGATGCCGGTCCGGGCGGCGATGAGCTGCGCCAGATAGGCCTTGTCCGGGTCGGTCATGGCGCCATTGGCGATGCTGGTGCCGACGATGCGCATGGTTTCACCGCGGACATCGGCCTGGCCCTCTGTCGGCGTTGCCGCCGGCGGGAGCTGGTCGGAGACCGGTCGGAACAGCGTATCGACGAGATAGCCGGTCGGATCGGTGACATTGCCGACCGCCGAAGCCGCTCCGGCCGATGCGCCCTGCGCCGCACCTGACAGAACCGACGTCGTCGCCTGGACGCCGCTGGAGACGGTGCCGACCACGGCCGAGCCGAGCAGGACGGCAGCGATCAGCGTCGCCACGCACCACGAAAGGAAGCCATGCGCGGTGTCGCGGAAGAAGACTTCGTCGGTGTGGACGCCGACCCAGCGGGTGCGCAGGCGGCCGGTGATGTAGCCACCGAGCGCCGAGGCGACCCACTGGACGATGACCAGCCAGATCGCCGCCGAGACGGCGAAGGTGCCGGCGGCGACGCCGGCATTCGCCCATGGGGAGACGGAGGCGAAGCCGAGGCCGGAGCCGAGCACGAAGAGGCAGAGCGAGGCGGCCGACGCGACGGCGGCGCCGGCGAGGATTGCGCCCCATGACAGGGCGGATTGCGAGGATTCAGGCGCCGAAACGGGAGCCGAGGCTGCGACGATGGTCATCGCGAGACCTAATGCCAGAAGAGGGCGAGAAGAATGATGATCGGGATCGGAATGCCAAGCATCCACAGAAGTATCGAGCGACCCATTTTGTCAGCCTCCGTTGGTTTCCAGATGGACGACTAACGGAGGCGGCGGTGGTTTGGTTCCGGGCAAAATGGAAAGGGGCGCGACGAGCGCGCCCCTTCAAGGCTTTCGAATTGCTCGCCTTATTCGGCGGCGACCAGCCCGCCTTCGAGAGGCTGTTCGTTCGCAGCCGGCGTTCCGTCCAGCGCCGCATGCATCGCAGCGGTGTCGAGTTCGCCTTCCCAGCGCGCGACGACCAGCGTCGCGACGGCATTGCCGATGAAGTTGGTCAGCGCCCGGCATTCCGACATGAAGCGGTCGACGCCGAGGATCAGCGCCATGCCGGCGACCGGCACGGTCGGGACGACCGAAAGCGTCGCCGCGAGCGTGATGAAGCCGGCGCCGGTGATGCCGGCCGCGCCCTTGGACGAGAGCATGGCGACCAGCAGCAGCAGGACCTGCTGCTCGAGCGAAAGATGGGTGTTGGTCGCCTGGGCGATGAAGAGGGCCGCCAGCGTCATGTAGATGTTGGTGCCGTCGAGATTGAACGAATAGCCCGTCGGCACGACCAGCCCGACCACCGAGCGCTTGGCGCCGGCCTTTTCCATCTTTTCCATGAGCGAGGGCAGCGCTGCCTCGGACGAGGAGGTGCCGAGGACGAGCAGCAGCTCTTCCTTCAGGTAGCGGATGAGCTTCAGGATCGAGAAGCCGTTGTAGCGGGCAACCGCCCCGAGCACGACGAGGACGAACAGGATCGAGGTGATGTAGAAAGTGCCGACGAGGAAGGCGAGGTTCACCACCGAGCCGATGCCATATTTGCCGATGGTGAAGGCCATCGCGCCGAAGGCGCCGATCGGGGCCGCCTTCATCAGGATGGCGACGAGGCGGAAGATCGGCACGGTCAGCGCGGTCAGGAAGCGGGTGACCGGTTCGCCGGCCTCGCCGACCATGGCGAGCGCGATGCCGAACAGCACGGCGACGAACAGCACCTGCAGGATGTCGCCCGAGGCGAGCGCATCGGCCATCGTCGTCGGGATGATGTTCATCAGGAAGCCGGTGATGGTCTGGTCATGCGCCTTCTCGGCGAAGCTCTGGACCGCCGCCGGATCGAGGCTGGCCGGATCGACATTGAAGCCGGCGCCGGGCTGGACGACATTGGCGACGATGAGGCCGATGGCGAGCGCCAGCGTCGAGAAGGTGATGAAATAGGTCATCGCCTTGCCGACGACGCGGCCGACCTTGCGGAGGTCGTGCATCGCCGCGATACCGGTGGTCACCGTCAGGAAGATCACCGGGGCGATGATCATCTTGACCAGCTTGATGAAGGCATCGCCGAGCGGCTTCAGGCTGGTGCCGAGGTCCGGATAGAAATGGCCGACGGCGATGCCGAGCGCGATCGCGGTCAGGACCTGGACATAGAGCTGGGCATAGAACGGCTTCGGGCCGGAGGCCTCGCGGCCGGATGCGATGGAGATCGCCATGGACTCTTCCTCCTCCTCGCCCGGGGGAGACGGCCGGCCCCGGACTGGTTCCTCCCGCACCGGCGGCACAGGATCCGCACAGATGCTTCGTCTCGCTGACGAAGGCGCAAGCGCTATGCCAGTCGTTTGAAATGGCGGAATTCAGCCATTGCACTCACGGCTTCTCGATGGACTGGGCGGTTTTCCGCACAGGCGGGATTTCCTTGTGCGGTGTTTCGCACTAGGCTGGCCTGATGACGTCGATCAGCACAGGCCATCGCGCCCGCTGGCGCCCGGCCAGCCTCTGGGGCGCCGCCGGGCTGCTTCTGGCCGTGCTCGTCGCGGCCGTCATGGTCATCGCGGCCGATCGCTATGGGCGGCGGCTCGCGGTCGCGGATCTTCGCGCCCGCGCCGAGGCGACGCTGCCCCTCGCCGTCGCGGCGCTGACCGGCGAGATCTCGAAGCAGCAATTGCTGCCGGCGGTGCTCGCGCTCGACAGCGACGTCGCCGGATTGCTGGCGGCGCCCGATGCCGAGCGGGCGCGGCGCATCAGCCTGAAGCTGAAGCAATTGGCCGGCGAGGCGAGAGCCAGCGTCGTGTACCTCATCGGCGCCGACGGCATCACGGTCGCCGCTTCCAATTTCGATGCGCCGGACAGCTTCGTCGGCAGCGATTACGGCTTCCGCACCTATTTCACCGCCGCGATGGGCGAGGGGCGCGGCCTGCAATATGCGCTCGGCACCGTCAGCCGGCGGCCGGGGCTCTATCTCTCGCACCGGGTCGACGGCCCCGCCGGCCCGCTCGGCGTCGCCGTCGTCAAGGTCGAGCTCGACCGCGTCGAGGCGGACTGGCTGCTGAGCGGCTATACGATCTTCGCCTCCGACCGGCAGGGCATCGTCTTGGTGACGAGCCGGCCGGGCTGGCGTTTCGGCCTCTTGGCCCCGCTTGCCGACGAGGCGGCGGCGCGGCAGGCGTTGCAGATCGGCGATGTGCCGCTTGCCGCGCTGCCGATCCGGCACGAGGGCAGTGGGCTGGTGCTGGTCGATGGCGAGGGACGCAGCGCGCGCTCTGTCGAGGCGGCCGGCCCCGTCGGCGATGCGGCGCCCGGATGGCGGCTGACGGTCCTGGTACCGGCCGATGCCGCCAGCAGCGCCGCCGCGCGCACGTCCGTGCTGACGGTGCTCGCCGCGCTGCTGGCGCTGGCGGCGCTCGGCATCGCCATCCAGCGCCGCCGCCTTGCTGCTCGCCGCCGTCAGGCGGCGCTCTCCGAAATGAATGCCGAGCTCGAGCGGCGGGTGATCGAGCGCACGGGCGAGCTCAGCCGCGCCAATACGGCGCTCGCCGGCGAGATCGCCAGCCGCGAAAGCGCCGAGCAGCGCGTGCGGCGCCTCCGCGAGGACCTCGCCCAGGCCAATCGCCTGTCGATCCTCGGCCAGATCGCGGCCGGCGTCGCGCATGAGATCAACCAGCCTGTCGCGGCGATCCGCGCCTATGCCGACAATGCCGGCCGCTTTCTCGATGGCGGCCGCCCCGAGCCGGCGCGCGACAACATGGGCGCGATCAGCCGCATGGCCGACCGGATCGGCGAGATCACCGGCACGCTGCGCGGCTTCGCCCGCCGCGCCACCAGCCCGCTGGCGCCTGTCGTGCTCGACGAGGCGATCGACGGGGCGCTGTCGCTGCTCGCCGGCCGCATCCGCGACAGCGGCGTCGCCATCGTCCGCTCACGGGCCGGGCCGCCGCCGGTCGTGGTGGCGAGCCGCATCCGCCTCGAACAGATCCTCGTCAATCTCCTGCAGAATGCGCTCGACGCGCTGAAGGGGCGACCGGACGGGCGCATCACCCTCACGGTCGAGAGCGACGACGACCTCGTCCGCGTCACTGTGGCCGATAATGGTCCCGGCATTCCGGCCGATGTCGCCGAGACGCTGTTCATGCCCTTCGTCACCACCAAGGAAGCGGGCCTCGGGCTCGGCCTCGTCATCTCAGGCGAGATCGCGCGCGAGTTCGGCGGCGCCCTGCGCCATGAGGCCGGTACGGAACGCGGCGCGCTGTTCGTTCTCGATTTGAGGCATGCCCGATGAGCACCACGCCTGATCCGGTCGTCTTCGTCGACGACGACGCCGATCTCCGCGCCGCGACCGCGCAGACGCTCGAACTCGCCGGCTACCGGCCGCTGGTCTTCGCCTCGGCCGAGGCGGCGCTGGCCTCGCTGGGCGAGGACTTTGCCGGCGTCGTCGTCAGCGATATCCGCATGCCCGGTCTCTCTGGCCTGCAGCTCTTCGAGCGCATCCGCGCGCGCGACGCTGACCTGCCGGTGATCCTCGTCACCGGGCATGGCGATGTCGACCTCGCGGTCGCGGCGCTGAAGGACGGCGTCTATGACTTCATCACCAAGCCCTATGCCAGCGACCGTCTGCTCGAGGCGGTGAAGCGCGGCCTCGAGAAGCGGGGGCTGGTGCTCGAAAACCGGCGGCTGCGGGCCGCGGCGGCGCGGAGCGACGACGACCTCGCCTTTCTCGGCGAGGCGCCGTCGATGCGGCGGCTGCGCGCTACCATCCGCCAGATCGCCGACGCCGATGTCGACGTGCTGGTCGAAGGCGAGACCGGCTCCGGCAAGGAGGTGGTGGCCGAGCATCTGCACCGGTGGAGCCAGCGCGCCGGCCGTCCATTCGTCGCGCTCAACTGTGGCGGCTTGCCGGAGAGTGTCATCGAGAGCGAATTGTTTGGCTTCGAGGCCGGGGCCTTCACCGGCGCGCAGAAGCGGCGCGTCGGGCGCATCGAGCATTCGGACGGCGGCACGCTCTTCCTCGACGAGATCGAATCCATGCCGCCGGCGCTGCAGGTGAAGCTCCTGCGCGTGCTCGAGACGCGCCGGGTCGAGCCGCTCGGCACCAACGAAAGCCGGACGGTCGACCTCCGCGTCGTGGCGGCGGCGAAGATCGATCTGTCGGATCCGGCGGCGCGCGGCGATTTCCGCAGCGACCTCTATTATCGTCTCAATGTCGTCACCCTGCGCGTGCCGCCGCTGCGCGAGCGCCGCGCCGATATCCCGCTCCTGTTCGGCGCTTTCCTGCGGCGCGCCGCGCAGCGTTTCGGCCGCCCGCAACCCGACCTCTCGGCCGCCGCCCGCACGCATCTCGAAACGCATGACTGGCCGGGCAATGTGCGCGAATTGCTGCATTTCGCCGAGCGCTACGTGCTCGGCCTCGCCGCGGAAGAGGCCGCCCCCACGGAGGGGATCGCGCCATTCGGCGACGCCGGCGGGCTGACCGCGCGCGTCGACCGGTTCGAGGCGGATCTGCTCAAGGCGGCCTTGCGCGAGACCGGCGGCGACGTCAAGGCAACGATCGAGCGGCTGAACCTGCCGCGCAAGACCTTCTACGACAAGCTGAAGCGCCATGGCATCACGCGCGCCGATTTCTCGGCGCGCTAGGTCTTCACGTCAATGGCGAGGCAGATCGAGCGCGGACGTCGCCTCGCTCAGGCGGTCGCCTTCGACTTGGTGGCGCGGGCCTTCTTCGGCGCCTCGGCGACCTTCACGGCCTCGGGGGCGCTCTCGGCGGCAAGGGTTGCCTCGGCCGGGCTGGTGCCGGCGTCGAGCACTTCGGCGGGCGCCTCGGTCGCGCCCTTGGCGGGTTTCGCTTTAGCGGGGGCCTTGGCCTTGGGTGCGGCCTTGGCCTTCGTGTCGTCCTTCGCCTTGGCGGCGGCCTTCACGGCGGCGGTCTTCGGCGCTTCCTCGGCAGCCGCGGCCGCCTTCTTGCTGGCTCCCGTCTTGCCAGCCTTGGCCGGCTTGGCGCTTTCGGCACCCTCGATCTCGGCGACCGCCATCAGCCAATGGTCCCAATCGCGGCCATGCGGCTGGCCTTCCGCCACCCAGATCTCATAGGCGCGGATGCGGATTGCTTCGTCGCTCTTGCCTGGCATGCCCTGTCTCCTGTTCCATCGGCTCGCTCATCACACCGGAACGCGTGGCAGTGCGTCGCGGTTCCTCGGCGTCTTGCACGGCGGGAGTGTGCCACTCCTTCGGGCGAGTTTCGACGCCGAATTTGACAGATCACGACAGCGCTGTCGCCTCGTCGCGACTCCAGCGGCTCAAATGGGCGCCGAGTCGGTCGAAAGCGAGGTCGGTGACCACCGCGAGCAGGCCGACGACCAGCGCGCCCTGCAGGACATAGGCGGTGTTGAAGCCGCTGAGGCCGATGATGATCGGCAGCCCGAGCGTCTTGGCGCCTACGGTCGAGGCGATCG
Organism: Kaistia sp.; assembly: GCA_965279105.1. GTDB lineage: Bacteria > Pseudomonadota > Alphaproteobacteria > Rhizobiales > Kaistiaceae > Kaistia. The sequence continues at coordinate 4,371,355 of OZ257135.1, read as the reverse complement.
CCGCCGTGCCGATATTGATGATGACCGAGGTGCGGATACCGGCGAGAATGACAGGCGCCGCCAGCGGCAGCTCGACCCGCGCGAGCCGCGTCGACGCGCTCATGCCGATGCCGCGCGCCGCCTCGCGCGCGCCGGGCGGCACCTGCTCGATGGCGGCGACGGTCGCCTCCGTCACCGGCAGCAGGCCGTAGAGGGCGAGCGCGATCAGCGCGGGCAGGGCGCCGAAGCCGATCAGCGGCACGGCGATGGCGAGCACCGCGACCGGCGGGACGGTCTGGCCCATCGCGACCACGGTTTCGACGAGCGGGCGGAACTCGCGGCCCGCGGCGCGCGTCACCGCGAGGCCGAGCCCGACGCCGACCGCGACCGAGATCGCGCTCGAGGCGGCGACGAGGCCGATATGGGCGAGCGTCAGGTTGAGGAAGCTGTCCTGCTCGAAGAGCGGCCGGTCCTGGGTTGGAAACAGCGCGGCGAAGAGCGGCTTCAGCGCCGGCATGAACAACACCAGCCCGACCAGGGCGAGGCTGGTCCACAGCAGCGGATCGCCGAGCCAGCGCCTCACGGCCGGCTGCCGATCAGATCGGCGAGGTGGATGGCGCCGACCGGCCGGCCGCCGTCGACGACCGGAAGCCGGTCGACCCCGCGGGCGACGAAGACCGACAGCGCATGGCGGAGGCTGGCATCGGCGGCGATGGGCTCGCCGTCGCCCGCCGCCTCGTCCGGCCTGAGGCGATCGGCGACGCGCTCGATCGACAGCAGCTTGATGCCGATATCCTCGCGGCCGACGAAATCGGCGACGAAGTCGTTGGCCGGCTGGGCGAGGATGGCGCGCGGGCTGCCGGACTGGACAATGCGGCCGCGATCCAGGATGACGATACGGCTGCCGAGCCGGATCGCCTCGTCGATGTCGTGCGTCACGAGGACGATGGTGGTGCCGGACGCCTTGTGGATGCGCAGCATCTCGGCCTGCAGCGTGTCGCGCGTGACGGGATCGAGCGCGCCGAACGGCTCGTCCATCAGCAGCACCGCGGGATCGGCCGCGAGCGCCCGCGCGACGCCGATGCGCTGCTGCTGGCCGCCGGAGAGGTGGCGCGGGTAGCGGTCGCGGAAACGGGCGGGATCGAGCGCCAGCAGTTCGAGCAGTTCCGTGACGCGGTCGCGGATGCGGTCGCGCGGCCAGCCGAGCAGCCGCGGCACCGCGCCGATGTTCTCCTCCACCGTCCAGTGCGGGAAAAGGCCGATCGACTGGATGGCATAGCCCATGCGTCGGCGGAGCTGCTCCGGCGCGAAGGATCGGATCTCGGCGCCGTCGAACAGGATGCGCCCGCGGTCATGCTCGATCAGCCGGTTGATCATCTTCAGCGTCGTCGTCTTGCCGGAGCCCGACGGGCCGATCAGCACGCAGAACTCGCCCTTGGCGATATGGAGCGAGAGATCGTCGATGGCTGTCCAGTCGCCATAGTCCTTGCCGACCTGTTCGAAGGTGATCATCCGGACCTCAGTGTCAGCATGGTGACGGCGAGCTTCAGCGCGATATCGGCGGCGATGGCGATGGCGACGAGCGGGACGACGCCGAGCAGCACCAGATCGATGGCGCTTCCGTTCAGCCCCTGGAAGATGATGGCGCCGAGGCCGCCGGCGCCGATGAGCGCGGCGACGGCGGTGAGGCCGACCGCCTGCACGATGGTGACGCGGAGGCCGGCGATGACGACCGGCAGCGCCAGCGGAACCTCGACGCGGCGGAAGATCTCGCCTTTGGTCATGCCCATGCCGGTCGCGGCGTCGACGACGGAGGCCGAAACCTGGCCGAGGCCCGCGGCGGTGCTGCGCACGATCGGCAGCAGCGAGTAGAGCGTCAGCGCGATGATCGCCGGCGTCCAGCCGATGCCGGAAATGCCGAGGCGCCCGAGCACGGGAGCGAGCATCACGAGGCCGGCGAGCGGGGCGATCAGGAGGCCGAACAGCGCGATCGAGGGGATCGTCTGGATGATGTTGAGGGCGGCGAAGACGGGCCGCCGCAGCCGGGCCCGGCGGACGACGAGAACGCCGAGCGGCAGCCCGATGCCGAGCGTCGGCACCAGCGTCGCGCCGACGATGGCGAGATGGGTCGCGACCGCCGCCGCGAAGATGTCCCGGCGGTTCGCATATTCCTTCATGATCGAGAGCTGGTCGATCGCGCCTGAGCCGATCAGCACCAGCACGGGCACCGCGAGCAGCAGGCCGGCGCCGATGCGGACAGCCGGATGGGCGGTAGCGCGCTGCAGCGCGTCGGCGGCGGCGAGGACGGTCACGGCCTCGATCAGCCAGAAGGCGCCGCCGAACGAGGTTCGCGCCGACGGCGTTGCAGGGTCCGCGAGCCGGAGCGCGGTGTCGCCGGCGAGCCAGAGCAGCGCCGCCGCGAAACCCGCGCCCGAGAGGGCGATGAGGATCGAGACGCCACGTCTCTCGGGCAGGAACGGCCCGGCCAGCAGCGGCAGCGCCGGGATGAGCACGAGCAGGCGACCCGCACTGAGGATCGCGGACCATGCCACCGGCTGCCCGGAGAGCAGCCGGTTCGGCGCATGGGTCAGGAGCGGCATGCCGGCCGCCGCGGCAAGACCGACGGCGACCAGCAGCAGCAGGACGCGGTTCTTCAGCACCGGCAGACCGAGGCTACTTCACGAGGCCCTTCGACTTCAGATAGTCCGCCGCGACCACTGCCGCGTCCTGGCCGTCGACCGCGATCTTGGCGTTCAGCGACTGCAGCGTCGGCGCGTCGAGCGTCGCGAAGACGGGCGCGAGCAGTTCCGCGATCTGCGGATAGTCCTTCAGCACCGCCTCGCGGATGATCGGCGCCGGGGCATAGACCGGCTGCACGCCCTTGTCGTCGGTGAGCGCGACGAGGCCGAGCGCTGCCAGCGCGCCGTCCGTGCCATAGGCGAGCGAGCCGTTGACGCCGGAGGTCTGCTCGGCCGCGGCGCGGATGAAGGTGGTGGTGTCGCCGCCGGCCAGCGTCACGATCTGGTCCGGACCGAGCTTGAAGCCATAGGCGGTCTGGAACGCCGGCAGCGCCGCCGGGCTTTCGACGAATTCGGCTGACGCGGCCATCTTGAACGTGCCGCCGCCGTTCAGCCACTTGGCGAAGTCCTCGAGCGACTTCAGGCTGTTCGCATCGGCGACATCCTTGCGGACCGCGATCACCCAGGTGTTGTCGGCCGGCGCCGGCGCGAGCCAGACGATCTTGTTGGCGTCGTAGTCGAGCGCCTTGACCTTCTCATAGCCGGCCGCGGCGTTCTTCCAGGCCGGATCGCCGTCGACCGAGAAGAAGAAGGCGCCGTTGCCGGTATATTCCGGATAGAGGTCGATCTCGCCGGCGGTGATGGCGCCGCGGACGATCTTGGTGTTGCCGAGCGAGACCTTGTTGACGGTCTTGATGCCGTTGGCCTCGAGCACGTCGATGATGATGTTGCCGAGAAGGGCGCCCTCGGTGTCGATCTTCGAGCCGACCCGAACGGGGTCCGCCGCGGCCGCGAGCGAGGCGCTCATCGCGAGCGCGATGGCCGATCCCAGCAGGGCGCGGCGATTGAGGATGGCGATCATGGTTCGTCTCCGTCAAGGGCCGCGTGCCTGCGGCGATCGGTGGTCATGGACATCGGGCGGGGGGCCTGCCGTTCAAGGCCCGCCAGAAGGATCGAATAAGAGGAACGTACTCTATTCGTTCTGTTTGGTCATCGCCAAATCCGGCCACGGCCATGCGTTTTTGCTGCACTGGCCGGAAGGATCGTGTCCGTTCGAAACGAGAACGCGAAAGCCGTTCCCGAAGTTCCGATGCCGGCTTCGCTGCTTTGTCCGGCGAGCGGCCGCGCGCCATTGCCGATGCGCCCGAACCCTGTATAGGCTGGACCGGTCGACCTTCGAAAACAGCGAGCCCCGAATTGAACGCCCCCAATGCCGGACGCGCGGGCATGCGCCTCGACGTCACCCGTCTCGTGGCACTGATGGGCCTTCTCGGCATCGTGTTGACGATCGCTGTCACGGCCTTGCTGGCGCGGCGCGACTATGACCGGCGCTTCGACGAGGCGCGGGCCGGGCTCGCCACGGAGGCGTTCTTCCTCTCCGATCATGCCAACCGCCTGTTCGAGGTGGCGCGGATCGCGCTTGCCGGGGCGAACTCGCTCGCCGGAGAGCGGGATTGGGACGCGATCGCCGCCGATCCGGTCCTGTCGCGGCAGCTGCGCGACCTCGCGCGCTCGATCCCCTATATCGAGGATATCTGGCTGAACGACGCGGTCGGCGAGCTCCGGGCGACGTCCTTCGCCTTTCCGAGCCCGCAATCGAACGCGGTCGACCGCGAGAACTTCAAGGCGGCCCTGCAGGATGTCGACGAGCTCTTCGTCGGTCCGCTGATCCGCGGCAAGGTCACCAAGCGGCCGACCTTCCTGCTGTCGAACCGCATGGAAAGTCCCTACGGCATTTTCCAGGGCATGGTCTCGGTGACGGCCGATCTCGCTTATTTCAGCGACTACTGGCGCGCCGTCGATCTGCCCTACGACGCGCGCGTCACCATCACCCGCGTGCCCTCGCTGGAGGTGCTCGCCGAATATCCGCCGAGCGACGACATGAGCGCGACGCCCGCGGGCCTTGCCGATGCCGTCCGCGAATTCCCCGGCAGCGGCACCTTCGCCGCCGTCACGCCCGAGCGGCGGCTCGGCGCCTTCCGCCAGGTCGGCGGAAGGCCGATCTATCTGACCGTCGATATCGCCGAAGCCGCGGTGACGGCCGGCTGGAAGGCGTGGCTCGCCAATATCCTGCCGGTGCCGGTGACGGCGATCGCGCTGTTCGGTGTCTTGAGCTGGCTGGCGATCCGCGACTCCCGTCTCGAGCAGCGGGCGCAGCGTTCGCTGGCGGCGGCCAATGAGGAACTCCGCCGCGAGATGGACCAGCGTGAACAGGCCGAAGGCCAGGTGCGCCAGTTGCAGAAGATCGAGGGGATCGGCCAGCTGACCGGCGGCATCGCGCATGATTTCAACAACATGCTCGCGATCATCGTCGGCAGTCTCAGCCTCATGGAAAAGCGCCTCGAGCGCGGCGACCGCGACATCGGCAAATATCTGAGCGCGGCGCAGGATGGCGCTGCCCGAGCCGCCGCGCTGACGCAGCGCCTCCTCGCCTTCGCCCGCAAGCAGCCGCTGGCGCCGCAGACGATCGATCCGAACCGCTTCGTCGCCGGCATGTCCGAATTGCTCCAGCGTACGCTGACCGAGGCGATCCGGATCGAGACCGTGCTGGCGGCCGGCCTCTGGAAGGTCCATGCCGACCCGGTCCAGCTCGAGAACGTCGTGCTCAATCTCGCCGTCAATGCGCGCGACGCGATGCCCTCGGGTGGGCGGCTGACGATCGAGACCTCGAATGCCAGTATCGATTCCGCCTATTCGGCCGCCAATGCCGACATCCCGGCCGGGCAATATGTGATGCTCGCCGTCACCGATACCGGTGCCGGCATGCCGCCCGATGTGATCAACCGCGTGTTCGAGCCCTTCTTCACCACGAAGGGCGTCGGCAAAGGCAGCGGTCTCGGCCTGTCGCAGGTCTATGGCTTCGTTCGCCAGTCGGGCGGCCATGTGAAGATCTATTCGGAGCTGGGGCAGGGGACGACCGTCAAGATCTATCTGCCGCGCTTCTATGGCGTCGACCTCGATGGCGAACGAGACCCTGCATCCGGCAATCCGCATCCGGCCGGCACATCGGACGAGGTCATTCTCGTCGTCGAGGACGAGCCGGGCGTGCGCCGGCTCAGCGTCGATGCGCTGCGCGAACTCGGCTACACCGTCCTCTATGCCGATCACGCGAAGCGCGCGCTCGAACTGATCGCCAGCGGCCAGCGCATCGATCTGCTGTTCACCGACATCATCATGCCCGATATCAACGGCCGTGAACTGGCCGACCAGGCGCGTGTCCTCAAGCCCGGCATCAAGGTGCTCTATACCACCGGCTACACGCGCAACGCCGTGGTTCACAACGGCCTGCTCGATCCGGGCGTTCGCCTGCTCAGCAAGCCGTTCACGATCAACCAATTGGCAACGAGCGTGCGTTCGGCCATCGACGCCTAGCGGCCGGCGCGGCGGGGCCCCGCCGCAGCCTGGGAGGAGGAGCGGCCGTGCGCATCAGGAGTTCCATCATCGCCAGTCTCGCGCGCTTCAGCCGCTATCTCGCCTTTGCCGGCTGCATCGCGGGGCTCCTGCTCAGCCTCGGGCTGATCGCCGCGACCGGATATGGCTGGCTGCCCGCCGCCCTTTTCGCCGGGCTGGTTCTCGTCGGCGTGCATGATCTGGTGCAGAGGCGGCATGCGCTGCTGCGCAACTATCCGGTCATCGGCCATGTCCGCTACATGGTCGAGGAGATCCGGCCCGAGCTTCGCCAGTATCTCTTCGAGGACGACCACGACGCGCTGCCGTTCTCGCGCACGCAGCGCTCGCTCGTCTACCAGCGCGCCAAGAGCGAGGCCGACCAGCGCCCGTTCGGCACGCTGCTCGATGTCTATGCCGAGAGCTACGAGTTCATCGGCCATTCGATGCGCCCGCTCGACGATGCCGATCCGAAGAGCTTCCGCGTGCGCGTCGGCAACGAGCAGTGCGGCCGGCCCTATGACGCCTCGGTGCTCAACATCTCCGCGATGAGCTTCGGTTCGCTGTCGGCCGCCGCGATCCGGGCGCTGAACAAGGGCGCGAAACTCGGCGGCTTCGCGCATGATACCGGCGAGGGCAGCGTCAGCCCCTATCACGAGGAGTTCGGCGGCGACCTCGTCTGGCAGATCGCCAGCGGCTATTTCGGCTGCCGCGACGCCGCCGGCCGGTTCGATCCGGAAAAATTCGCTGCCCGCGCCGCCAGCCCGCAGATCAAGATGATCGAGCTGAAGCTGAGCCAGGGGGCGAAGCCCGGCCATGGCGGCATCCTGCCGGGCCACAAGGTCTCGGCCGAGATCGCGCGGGTGCGCGGCGTGCCGGAAGGGGTCGACTGCATCTCGCCGGCGCGGCATTCGACCTTCGACACGCCGGCCGGAATGATGCGCTTCCTCGGCGAACTCCGCCGCCTTTCCGGCGGTAAGCCGGTCGGCTTCAAGCTCGCGATCGGCCATCCCTGGGAATTCATGAGCCTCGTCAAGGCGATGCTCGCGACCGGCATCGTGCCGGACTTCATCGTCGTCGACGGCGCCGAGGGCGGCACCGGCGCGGCGCCGGTCGAATTCACCGATCACATGGGCGTGCCGATGCGCGAGGGGCTGCTCCTCGTCCGCAACACGCTGGTCGGCGCCGGCCTCCGCGACCGCGTACGCATCGGCGTCAGCGGCAAGGTGATCTCGGCCTTCGACATGGCGTCCTGCTTTGCGCTCGGCGCCGACTGGGTCAACGCGGCGCGCGGCTTCATGTTCGCCCTCGGCTGCATCCAGTCGCTGTCATGCCACACCAACAGCTGCCCGACCGGCGTGGCGACGCAGGACAAGCTCAGGCAGCGTTCGCTCGTCGTGCCGGACAAGGCCGAGCGCGTCGCGGCCTTTCATGCCCATACGCTAATGGCCCTCTCGGAGATGCTGGCGGCGGCCGGTCTCAGCCATCCGAGCCAGCTCGGCCCGCATCACCTCGCGCGCCGCGTCACGCCGACGGAAATCCGCCTGTTGTCGCAGCTGCATGTGTTCCTGAAACCGGGCGAACTGCTCGATCCCGCCACCAAGGAGGGCTTCTATCATGCCACATGGGCGCGGGCGCAGGCCGACAGCTTCGACGCGCTGCCGGCGTGACGAGAGCGACGAGGGGGGGGCGGCAGGCATGGATATTCCGCACATTCTGGCGATGGCCGGATTCTATGCCGTGTTAATTGCTATATATTCTCCGTTGCGGCTGGCATCATATACTATACCAAGCACGCGAAGGACGGGAAGCCGACGCTGACCGATATCGGGCTCAATCCGAAACCGATGGTCATCTCGACGATGATCTTCCTTGTATCCGTCGGGTTCTTCGTCCTGGCGTTCATCGTTGAAGCCAGGATGAAGCCGTAGCCTTAGCGATGCGGGGGGCTGCAAACCTCAGCCGAGCGCCTGGACGATGTCGGCGATGAGATCGTCGGCCTCCTCGATGCCCGCGGAGATGCGGACGAGCGAATCCGAGAGGCCGATCGCCGCGCGCTGCGCCGCCGGGATCGAGGCATGCGTCATGGTCGCCGGATGCTCGATCAGGCTCTCGACGCCGCCGAGGCTCTCGGCGAGGGCAAAGAGCTGCACGCGCTCCAGGAAGCGCTTGGTCGCCGCGAGATCGCGGTCGAACTCGACGGTGATCATGCCGCCGAAGGCGTGCATCTGGCGGCGGGCGAGATCGTGCTGCGGATGGCTGGCAAGGCCGGGATAGCGGACGCGCAGCACATCCGGCCGCGCTTCGAGGAAGCGGGCGATGGCGAGGCCGTTCTCGGAATGGCGCTGCATGCGCAGCGCCAGCGTCTTCAGCCCGCGCAGCGCGAGGAACGAGTCGAAGGGACCCGAGATCGCGCCGACGGCGTTCTGCAGGAATTTCAGCTGCTCGGCGAGATCGGCGCGGGCGCCGACGACGACGCAGCCGCCGACCATGTCGGAATGGCCGTTCAGATATTTCGTCGTCGAATGCACGACGAGGTCGATGCCGAGTTCGAGCGGCCGCTGGATGAAGGGGCTGGCGAAGGTGTTGTCGGCGACGGTGATGACGCCGTGCCGCTTGCCGAGCGTGGCGACCGCCTCGAGATCGACGATCCGCAGCAGCGGGTTGGTCGGTGTCTCGACCCAGAGCATCTTCGTCTCGGGCCGGATCGCAGCTTCCACGGCCGCAAGGTCGGTGAAGTCGACGAAGGTCACCTTGAGGCCGGCCGAGCGCTGGCGAACGCGCTCCAGCAGGCGGAAGGTGCCGCCATAGATGTCGTCGGTGGCGACGATGTGGTCGCCGCTGTCGAGCAGTTCGAGCGTCGTCGAAATGGCGGCGAGGCCCGAGGCGAAGGCGAAGCCGGCGCTGCCGCTCTCGAGATCGGCGATGGCGCGCTCGAAGGCGAAGCGGGTCGGGTTCTGCGAGCGGGCATATTCGAAGCCCTTGTGAACACCCGGACTCTCCTGCGCATAGGTCGAGGTCGCATAGATCGGCACCATGACCGCGCCGGTGAGCGGATCGTGGCTCTGGCCGCCATGGATGGTGCGCGTGGCGAAGGCGAGACGGTTCGGGCGGTCCGGAGCGGTCACGGCGAGAGCCTCAGATGGTTGATGAGATCGACACGGGTGATGAGGCCGACGAATTCGTCGTCGTCCATGACGATGGCGACTTCGTTGCGCTCGAAGATCGGCAGCAGCGCATCGACGGAGGCCGTCGAGGCGACGGTGTTGAGGCTGGTGACCATGGAGTCGGCGACGCTGGCGCTGAACTTGCCGCTGTCGCCCTTGCTGAGGCGGCCGAGCCCGGCGAGCACGTCGCTCTCGTCGAGAATGCCGACGAGGCGTCCGGCCTCGATGACGGGCAATTGCGAGACGTCGGCGCCGCGCATGCGGGCATAGGCGGTGGAGAGCGTATCGGCCGGCGAGACGGTGACGGTGCCGCCCTCGGCATGGGTGCGGGCGACGAGATCGCGCAGATTGCCATGCTTCAGCCGCTCGGCGAGGCCCTGCTCGGCGACCCAGACATCATTGAAGACCTTGGAGAGATATTTGTTGCCGCTGTCGCAGACGAAGGTGACGACGGTCTTCGGCTCGGTCTGCTCGCGGCAGTAGCGGAGCGCCGCGGCGAGCAGCGTGCCGGAGGAGGAGCCGGCCAGAATGCCCTCCTGCGCCAGGAGGGCGCGCGCGGTGGCGATGCTCTCGCGATCGGTGATCGTGAAGGCGCGCGCGACGAAGGAGAGATCGGCATTCGGCGGCACGAAATCCTCGCCGATGCCCTCGACCGCCCAGGACCCGGCCTCGATCATCACGCCGGTTTCGATCAGCGGCGCCAGCACCGAGCCCTTCGGATCGGCCAGCACCATCCTGGTCTTCGGCGAAGCGGCGCGGAAGAAGCGGCCGAGGCCCGACAGTGTTCCGCCCGAGCCGACGCCGACGACGACAGCGTCGACATCGCCGCCGAGCTGTTCGAGGATTTCCGGCCCCGTCGTCGTCTCATGCGCCAGCGGGTTGGCGGGATTGCCGAACTGGTTGACGTAGAAGCCGCCGGTTTCCTCGGCGATCCGCTCGGCCATGTCCTGGTAATAGTCCGGATGGCCCTTGCCGACATCGGAGCGCGTCGTGCGGACATCGGCGCCGAGGGCGCGCAGATGCTGCACCTTCTCGCGCGACATCTTGTCGGGAACGACGAGGATCAGCTTGTAGCCCTTGGGCAGGCCGACCTGCGCGAGGCCGAGGCCGGTATTGCCGGCCGTCGCCTCGACGATCGTGCCGCCCGGCTTCAGGCGTCCGTCGCGTTCGGCCGCGGCGATCATCGACAAGGCGATGCGATCCTTGATCGAACCGCCGGGATTCTGGCTCTCGAGCTTCACGAACAGGCGGCAGAGGCCGGTGTCGAAGGTGGAGAGCTCGACCATCGGCGTGCGGCCGATCAGATCGAGGCTGGAGCGGACCGGCTTTGGCAAGGGCGGGGCGCCGTCGCTCTGAGGGCTCGTCATGGTCGTGCCTCCGGGCAGGGGAACTCGCCTTCATCTAGTCGGAAGGCCGTCTCCGCTCAAGGGCAACGCATCGCGCCCCGGCGATGCCAGGGGGAATGATTTTCTCTGCATCAGAAGAAATGACGGCTTCACCAGCAGATCCCGACCGAGAACACGTGTCTCGCGAGAACGTCTTTTGCCGGCTCCAGATCTATTGCCGTCGCGTCAATGCACGCGCCGCTCGAGCTGCTCGATTTGCGGCACGATGACATGGTCATAGACGCGGCGCTGCGTGTCATCGAGACAGGCCGCACCGTCGCGGATCACCATTTGCAGGATACGGAACGCCTTCGAGCGGCGCTTGATCTTGCCTTCGTCGACCAGACGTTCCAGGGCGGAGGTCAGGAATATTCGGCGCAACATCGATCGGATCCCGCCGTCATGATTCTCTTCATGAAGATTCGGTTTATTCGGCGACGAAATCAAGAGTCTCAAGCGGCGTCGACGGCAGGTTGTGCGGTTGTGGGGGCCGAATTCGATTGTGCACTGCGGAAGGACGGGCGGTGGCGTCATGCAGCATTCGCGGGAACAATTGGCCTCGTGCCGTGTTCATGCGGAAAACGGGCGCTTGTTGGTTGTGGCCGTACGAGGCCGGGTCGAACACCGCGCGGCCTCCGCCGGCTGATTGTGCCGCGCGGACACGGGTCGTAACGGGATGTTGCATCGGCAGTGTTTGGTGATAGGGACAGGGCGATTGCATGGCCAGCACGCTCGCCGCCCGATGCGTCGGGACGGGGTCTGTTGCGTGGTGGTGAAATTCATTGCCGGGCCGCAAATGGCGCCTATAATCCGAGCCGTTCAGGAGTTGATTTCCGATGCAGAAGAAATTGGTCGTCCTCAGGGGCCGGCTCGTCGAAGAACAGCAGAAATTGATCACGCAGGCGGCTGGTTCCGGCGTTTTGCCGACCGACAGCGCCATCCGCAAGATTTCGGACATCGAGAACGCGATCATGGCCGTCGAGCACATGATCGAGGAGCTTGGACCCAGCAAGCCAGCGCCGAAATCGGGCGGGTCCAAGACGTAGGGAGCGGCGGCCGGTCCCTCTCGCGCTCTGGTGGTAAGGGCTGATTGACTTTAGCCGCATCATCTTGGCGAACTGTCTCTGTCGGCAGTATACTGTCGCAATGCGTTGCCTGTGCTGCAATGCGCTGGGACTGATTGGAACAGGCCGTGCTTTTCCCGCGTTTTCGCTCCAAGGAGCGCGATCTTCGTAGCGACATCGAGCGTTTGTCGACAATCCAGCAGGTTGTAGAGCGAGCATTGTCCGATGCGGAGAGCGAGGCGCAGGGTCTCGCGGCGCGTCTCGAGGACGCCCGCTCGCGCGCGGCGTTCCTCTATGGCGACGTCATCGACGGCGCGGAAGAGCCCGACAGCAAGCAATCGGCGCTGATCCAGGAGGCCGAGCGCTTCCTGGTGCGCGGCGAGAAGCGGCGCGACGAACTCGGCGCGCATGCCGATTTCCTGCGCCGGCTCGACGAGCAGCTGGCCGAGGGCATCGAAACCCTGCGGACGCAGCAGCGCGAGGACTGAGCCGCGCGCTCAGTCCACGCGTCCGCGCGCCTCGACCCGCTCGGTGGCGACCACATGGTCGCCGGCGATGAGATGGACCCGGTCGAACAGGTTCGAGACCGGGCAGGCATGGTTCGGCACGATCCGGAGCCGTTCGCCGATGGCCGGCTTCAGCGCCGAGGCCGAGAGGTCGATCGTGCCGTGCTCCTCGCTGAGCCCGGTGATGACCGCGTCCGGATAGCCGAGCACGAGGCCGTAGCCTGAAAGGCCCAGCAGGTCGCTGGTCAGCGCCTTCGAGCCGGCATCGATGATCGCCCGGTCGGCCGTCGGCCGGCTGACGACCGTCGCGAGCACGGTCAGCGCGCAGTCGTCGAGCGCCCCGACCCCCTTCGCCACCTGGAACCGGTCGAGATAGATGTAGGTGCCCGGCCGGTATTCGGTGGCGTTCGGCGTCTCATGCGCGGACCAGATGTCCGGCGTCCCGCCGGTCGAGATCATCTCCGGCGGCAGGCCGGCCTTTGCGAGGGCGCTCCCCATCGCCGCCAGCACGGCGCGGGCGCCGGCCGGGTTGCCAGCCGGCGGATAGGTCATGAGGCCGCCGAAGACGAGGCCCGGCGAGGACGCGATCAGCCGCGCGAGCGCGACCGCCTCATCCGGCGTCTGCACGCCGCAGCGGCCCATGCCGGTGTCGCATTCGACCAGCACCTTGAGCGGCGCCGCCGCCTCGGCGAAGGCCTTGGCATAGCCTTCGATGGTGAAGGCGCTGTCGGCGGTGACAGCGAGCGTCACGCGGGCGTTCAGCACCTTGAGCCGGTGCAGCTTCTCGGCGCCGATGATGTTGTAGGGCAGCAGGATGTTCTCGATGCCGGCATCGGCCATCACCTCGGCCTCGCCGAGCTTCTGGCAGGTGATGCCGATCGCGCCGAGCTCGACCTGCCGGCGGGCGAAGCGCGGCAGCTTGTGCGTCTTGATATGCGGGCGCAGCGTCAGCCCATGCGCGTCGGCATAGTCCTGCGCGCGCTTGAGGTTCGCCTCGACGCGGTCGAGATCGACGAGGACGGTGGGGGTATCGAGCTGGTCGATGCGCTCGGGCATAAGCGAGTCCTTTCCGGGTCAGTCGCCGATCGGCAGGCGCGGATCGTTGACCTTCAAGATGTTGAGGCTGTGCTTGATGCGGCGCAGCCCTTCGAGAATGTCGGGCCCCATCGCCTCGGCGGTGGCGCTCGCCAGCATGTCGACGAGGCCGATCAGCGCGTAGCGCGTCGGCGAGGGGCGCAGCAGCAACTGGTCGTCGTCGGGAACGGCGAAGGAGATGACGGTCTCGCCGATCTCCGCCAGCGCCGAGCCGGGCGCGGTGACGACGATGGTGTGGGCGCCGTAGTGGCGGGCGATGCCGACGGCCTCGACCAGCGGCTGCACATAGCCCGAGATCGAGAAGGCGACGACCACCGTTCCGGCGCGGGCGACCGAGGCGGTCATGCGCTGCATCTCGCCGTCGTCATGCGCGGTCACGGGCAGGCCGAGACGGAACAGGCGGTGGTGCAATTCGCTCGCGGCGATCGAAGACGACCCGCCGGAGCCGAAGGCGAGCACGGCGCGCGCCCGCGCGATTTCCTCGGCGGCGAGGCGGATGCGGCCGGCATCGACCTGCGCCCGAAGCACCTCGAGCGCGCCGATGGCGCCGTCGACGACGGTATCGACGAAGCGCCGCCCGGCGGCATCCGCGCCCGGCCGCGCCGCGAGATAGGCGCCGCCGATCGCCAGCGCCTGGGCGAGGCGGAACTTGAAATCGCGGATCCCTGTCGTGCCGACGGAGCGGCAGAAGCGCGTCACGGTCGGCTCGCTGACGCCCGCCCGGCCGGCGAGGTCGACGATCGACGCCTTGGAGGCGAAATCGAGATCGGCGAGCACGGTGGTGGCGAGGCGACGTTCGGAGCGGCTGCCGGCGGTTTCCGCCCGCCTGATGCCGTCGATCACGTCGCCGAGCACCCGCACGCTCTCAGTCTCCGATGATGTCGCTGACGAAGCGGCGGTTGCCGGCGGTCAGCCCGCCATCGACGGCGATCGCCTGGCCGGTGATGCCCGAGGAGAGCCTGGAGGCGAGGAAGAGGGCGGTCTGCGCCACCTCGGCCGGCGTCACCATGCGGCCGAGCGGATAATGGCGGACGACTTCGTCGAGCAGCTGCGGCTGCTTGTCGAGGCGGTGGTTCCAGGCGGGTGTACGCACCGAGCCGGGGCAGATGCAGTTGGCGCGGATGCCGTGGCGGCCCTGTTCGACGGCGATGGCGCGCGCATAGGCGTTGAGCCCGGCCTTGGCCGCGGAATAGGCCGGATTGCCGTAATGGCCGAGCGCGTTGACGGAGGAAATGAGCACGATCGAGCCGCCGCCATTGCCGACCATCGCGCGGAGCGCCGGATCGACCAGATTGTAGGTGCCGGTCAGGTTGATCGCGAGTTCGCTGTCCCAGGCCTCGGGGCTGGTGTCGCGCATGCGTTCGGCGCGGGTGTAACCGGCATTGCCGACGACGGCGTCGGGCACGCCGGACCGCGCGATGATCGCCGCCATCGCGGCGGACGTCGCCGCGCGGTCGGTCAGTTCGAACGTCTCCGTCTCGACGCCGTCCAGCGTCGCAAGGAGGTCCGCGTCGCGGTCGCAGGCGGTGACCCGCGCGCCCGCCTCGACGAAGAGCGCGACCAGCGAGCGGCCGATGCCGCCGCCGGCGCCGCTGATCACGACATGCTTACGCTCTAATCCAAACATCGTCGCTCCCTCTGATCCCCGCCAAGCTTCGCGCCAAAATGAAAAAAAGCAACATGATTTGCCGCTTGACGGGCCGCTATGTCGGGAATTTACATTGTGGTCCGCAGCACGCATCGAACGGACGACAGGAGAGCGCAATGGCGAAGCTGAAGCAGGTGTTCGGGTCCTCGCATGTGCCGCTGTCGCCGGCGGTGCGGGCGGGCGATTTCGTCTATATCTCCGGCCAGGTTCCGGTCGATGCCACCGGCAGCGTGGTCCAGGGCCATATCGAGCCGCAGACGCGGCAGGTGCTCGATAATGTCAAGGCGGCGCTGGCGCTCGCCGGCTGCACGATGGACCAGGTGGTGAAGACCTTCGTGATCCTTTCCGACGCCCGCGACTTCGGCGCCTTCAACAAGGTCTATGCGACCTATTTCCCGTCGGAGCCGCCGGCCCGCACGACGATCGAGGCCGCTTTGATGATCGACATCAAGATCGAGATCGAGGTCATCGCCTACGCCCCGCTCGGCTGAGCGATCATGCGGATCTTCACGGCATCCCTCGCCACCGAGACCAACACGTTCTCGCCCGTCCCGACCGACCGGGCGAGCTTCGAGATGGCCTTCTATGCCGGCCCCGGCGAGCATCCGGAGACGCCGACGCTGTGCTCCTCGCCGATCGTCGCGCTCAGGAAGCGCGCCGCGGCCGACGGCATCGATCTCGTCGAGGGCACGGCGACCTGGGCCGAGCCCGGCGGGCTGCTGCAGCGCGCCGCCTATGAGGGGCTGCGCGACGAGATCCTCGATCAGCTCCGCGCCGCCCTGCCGGTCGACGGCGTCGTGCTCGGCCTGCATGGCGCGATGGTGGCGCAGGGCTATGACGATTGCGAGGGTGACCTGCTCGCCCATGTCCGCGCCATCGTCGGCCCGGATGTCATCGTCGCCGCCGAGCTCGATCCGCACAGCCATCTGACGGCGAAGCGCGTCGAAAACAGCGATATCCTCGCTTCCTTCCTCGAGTTCCCGCACACCGATTTCTACGAGCGCGGCGAGCATGTCGTCGATCTCGCCATCCGCGCCATCCGGGGCACGATCAAGCCGGTGATCTCGACCTTCGATTGCCGGATGATCGAGGTGTTCCCGACGAGCCGCGAGCCGATGCGCTCCTTCGTCGACCGGATCAAGGCGCTCGAGGGCCACGACCGCGTCCTCTCCGTCTCGCTCATCCACGGCTTCATGGCCGGCGATGTGCCGGAACTCGGCACGCGCATGCTGGTCGTCACCGATGGCGACAAGGCCGGCGGCGATGCGCTGGCGAAGAAGCTCGGCCTCGAGATCTTCGGGCTCCGGGGCCAGACGATGATGCCGCAATTCGGCATCGACGAGGGCCTCGACCGCGCGGTGGCGCTGGCCGCGACGCGGCCGGGCAAGCCGGTCGTCGTCGCCGACACCTGGGACAATCCGGGCGGCGGCGTCGCCGGCGACGGCACGCTGATCCTCCGCCGGATCATCGATCGCGGCATAGAGGATGTCGCGGTCGCGACCATCTGGGACCCGATCGCCGTTACCTTCTGCCTCGCGGCCGGCGAGGGCGCCCGCATCCAGCTGCGCTTCGGCGGCAAGGCGGGGCCCGATGGCGGCGCGCCTGTTGACGCCGAGGTCGACGTGCTCAGGGCGGTGGAGGAGGGCTGGCAGAGCTTCGGCCGCAGCCGCGTGACGCTCGGCCCGGCGGCCCTGGTGCGCCTCGTCGGAACGACGATCGACGTTATCCTCAACACCAACCGCACCCAGACCTTCGAGCCGGACATCCTCAGCAATCTCGGCATCGATCCGCTGGCGAAGGCGATCGTGCTGGTGAAATCCACCAACCATTTCCATGCCGGCTTCGCCCCGATCGCGGCCGAGATCGTCTATATCGACGCCGGCGCGCCCTATCCGTCGAACCCGCGCGTCACCGCCTATCGCAAGCTCGACCGGCCGATCTGGCCGCGCGTCGAGGACCCGCACGGGCTGGCGGAAGCGGCAGGCGAGGACGGGTAGGCCTCGCTCCCACGCGCCAGTGCCGAGGGTTCGTCTGAGTGTCGGCAGCGCTCCTGCAAGAGGTTGACGTGCTGCACGCTCGTCTTTCAGCCGCACTCTATCCGTCATCCCGGCGCAGGCCGCGTTGACGCTTCGGCTCTTTTCGAATGATCCGCATGTGAAGCTATTCTGAAAACTCGTTTCAGATTGCATGCAATGCCTCTGACGAGACCGCACTTATCCACAAAGCATGCTTGACAGTCCGTCATGATGCGGCATGATTGTGGAAAGAATTTACATAACGGGTGTTCCGCTCGGGCGAGCGATCAAACCGTTTTCTGACGCTGCAGGGGAATTCATGAAAGTCGGCATTGTCGGGCTCGGCTATCGGCTGGGCTATCTGGCGCGTATCTTCTCGGCCTCGCTGCCTGATTTCGAAGTGGTCGGCTTCGTCGATCCCGAGCCGGCGGGCCTCAGCTACTGCAAGCAGTTCGGCGTTCCCGTCGGCACGTCCTATGAGACGCTCGAAGGCATGATCGCCGGCGAGAAGCTCGACCTCCTGATGGTCGGCTCGCCCAATCACCTCCATCTCGGCCATATCCGCACCGGCCTCGATCACGGTCTCAAGGTCTTCTCCGAGAAGCCTGTCGTGACCACCGTCGAGGAGACGATGGATCTCGCGAGGCTCATCGCCGAATTCGGCCCCGACAGCGTCATGGTCGGGCTGGTGCTGCGCTATGCGCCGCTCTATGTCGACCTCCGCAAGGCGCAGTCCGACGGGCTTCTCGGCGACATCGTCTCGATCGAGGCGTCCGAGCATATCGCGCCCTATCACGGCGCCTTCTTCATGCGCGACTGGCGGCGCTACGAGAAATATTCCGGCTCGTTCATGCTGGAGAAGTGCTGCCACGACCTCGATCTCTACAATGGCGTGGTCGGCGCGCGTCCGGCGCGGGTGGCGAGCTTCGGCGGCAAGAAGAGCTTCATCCCGCAGAATGCGCCAGAAGGTCTCGGCATCAACGACACCGAGGTCTATCATCGCAAGCCGAGTGGCTGGATGGGATCGGACAAGGTGTTCGACGGCGATGGCGACATCATCGACTTCCAGACCGCGCTGGTCGAATACGCCAACGGCGTCGCGATGACCTTCCACACCAATCTGAACGTGCCCGACGAATTCCGCCGCTTCTGCGTCGTCGGCGCCAAGGGCATGGCGGAGGGCGATTTCGTCCGCAACTTCTTCAAGGTGCATGACGCGCGCACTTCGGCGAAGCTGATCGACACGACCTATACCGGCTCGGAACTCTCGGTGCATTACGGCGCCGACGAGCAGATGGCGCGCGATATCGGCGCCCATATGCTGAACGGCGCGCCGCTGCCGGTCTCCGTCGTCAATGCGCTCGAGGCCGGGCTGCTCGCCCTCTCGATGGATGCCGCGCGGCGCACCAAGACCGTCATCGACATGACCGAGACCTGGCAGCGCTTCGATGCGGCGCTGTCCGGCACCGGCGGCTGAGGGAGCGGGCGGATGACGCGGTCCCGGAGTGCCACGCTCTTCGCCCTCGCCCTGCTGCTGCCGGCCATCCTCTACATCCTCGCCATCGTCGCCTATCCGCTGGTCGATACCTTCACGCTCTCCTTCACCGACGCCTCGCTGCGCAAGACGGTGAAATGGGTCGGCTGGGCGAACTACCAGAAGATTTTCGGCGCCGATTTCGCGACGATCATCGTCCGCACCTTCGTCTGGACGTTCTTCTCGGTCGCGATCAAGATGATCATCGGCACCTGCGGCGCCGTGCTGCTCAATACGGTGGTGCCGGGGCGCGCGCTGTTCCGCGTCCTGACGCTGCCGCCCTGGATCGTGCCGATGGCCATCGGCATCTTCATGTGGGGCTGGATGTATAACGGCCAGTTCGGGATGATCTCGGGCGTCCTGCAGAATGTCGGCCTACTCGACCGGCCGCTCGCCTGGCTCGCCTATGGCGGCACGGCGTTCTGGGCGACCATCCTCACCGATGTGTGGATCGGCGTGCCGCTGGTGACGCTCTATCTCCTGGCCGCCATCCAGTCGATCCCGAAGGATCTCTACGAGGCGGCGTGGACGGACGGGGCCGGGCGCTTCTATCGCTTCCGCCGGATCACCCTGCCGCTGATCGTGCCGGCGCTGGTGACGATGTCGATGCTGTCGCTGATCTCCACCTTCAGTTCGTTCGACATCATCTGGATCCTCACCCAGGGCGGGCCGAACGGCCAGACCACCACGATGATCATCGACACCTACAAGACGGCGATCGGCAGCTATCGCTATGGCGAGGGCGCCGCCCGCGCCGTGATGATCTGCCTGTTCCTTTCGGTGTTCTGCTTCTTCTACTTCCGCATCACCAGCAAGTTCTCGGGAGAGGCGAAATGAGCGGCGGACGCGCCATGATCGATCGCTATCGCTGGTATGAATATGTCGCGATCTATGCCGGCATGTTCGTCTTTCTCTCCTTCGTGCTGTCGCCCTTCGTCGAGGGCTTCCTCGTGTCGCTGAAGCCGCTGACGCATCTGTTCTCTTCGCCCTACCGGTTCTGGCCGGACGACGGCTCGTTCGATGCCTATGTCACGATGTGGCAGAGCGTGCCCCTGCTCGGCCGCTACATCTTCAATTCGCTGTTCATCTCGAGCGTCGCGACCCTCGTCGTGCTGATCCTGGTGGTGCCGGCGGCCTATGCTTTCGCCCGGTTCGAATTTCCCGGCCGCGGCGCGCTGCTCGGCGCCTTCCTCGCCGTCAACATGTTCTACGGCGCCGTGCTCCTCATCCCGCTCTACCGGCTGATGCGCTCGCTCGGGCTCCTCAACACCTATTTCGCGATGATCGTCCCCGGCATCGCCTTCCTGATCCCGACGGCGATCTGGCTGCTTCGCACCTACATGCTGCGTATCCCGCGCGAGCTCGACGAGGCCGCCTGGGTCGATGGCGCCGGCCGGCTCTATATCCTCCGCCGCATCGTGCTGCCGATCGCCGCGCCCGGCATCCTCGTCGTCGCGCTCGCCACCTTCATCGGTGCCTATGCGCAGCAGTTCATCTTCGCGCTGACATTCAACTCGAAATCCGAATTCATGCCGCTCGCCGTGGGCCTGTTCGCCTTTTTCGGCAAGGAGCGCGTGGTCTGGAACGAGCTGATGGCGGCGAGCTTCGTCGGCATCGCCCCGGTGATGATCGGCTTCATCTTCCTGCAACGCTATCTGGTGGCCGGCCTCACCGCCGGCGCCGTCAAGCAATAGCGCGCAGGGTCAGCACCGACCCGACAAGAAGGGCCGGCCCAACAATGAGGGAAAGCGCATGAAACAGTATGGGACGCTTCTGGCGGGTGCCGCCCTTGTCCTTTCGACGATGGCGGGTTCCGCCTTCGCCGAGGACAAGTCGGTCTCGATGATCCAGTGTGGCGATGCGATCGCCGAGACCTATCCCGACCTCATCAAGGCCTGGGAAGCCAAGAATCCCGGCTTCAAGGTCAATGTCGAGATCGTCGGCTGGGCGCAGTGCCAGGACAAGATCACGACGCTCGCCGCCGCCGGCACGCCGGTCGCGCTGGCCTATGTCGGCTCGCGCACGCTGAAGCAGTTCGCCGACAGCGACCTGATCGTGCCGATCCCGATGACCGACGCCGAGAAGGCCGCCTATTATCCGCACATCGTCGAGACGGTGACGTTCCAGGACCAGGCCTGGGGCATTCCGGTCGCGTTCTCGACCAAGGCGCTGTTCTGGAACAAGGCGCTGTTCGAGAAGGCCGGCCTCGATCCGGCCAAGCCGCCGACCACCTGGGACGAGCTCTACACCGACGCGAAGACGGTCAAGGACAAGACCGGCATCGCCGGCTATGGCCTGCCGGCCAAGACCATGGACAACACGATGCACCAGTTCCTGCATTACGTGTACACCAATAACGGCTCGGTCATCGACGCCGACGGCAAGATCACGCTCGACAGCCCGCAGAACCTCGAGGCGCTGGAATTCATCAAGAAGCTGGTCTCCGTCTCCGAGGACGGTCCCTCGGCCTATGACCAGGACGACATGATCAAGCTGTTCTCGGACGGCAAGGTCGCGATGATCGAGGGCGGGCCCTGGGTCCGCAACCAGGTCTCGAAGGACATCCAGTGGGGCGTCGCGCCGCTGCCGGTCGGCCCGCAGGGCAAGGGCGCCGGCACGCTCCTGATCACCGACAGCCTCGCCGTGTTCAAGGGCACGGGCGTCGAGGAGCAGGCCGTCGATCTCGCCAAGCTGCTGACGAGCCCCGAGAACCAGTTCCTCTACGAGAAGACGCACGGCCTGACGCCGCTGCGTCCCGTGGCCGGCGTCGACACGCTGGTCTCGGAGGATCCGAGCTGGAAGCCGTTCCTCGACGGCATCGCCTTCGGTGGCCCCGAGCCGCTGTTCCTCGACTACAAGGGCTTCCAGAACGCCCTGATCGACATGGTCCAGTCGGTCGTCACCGGCTCGGCCGAGCCGGCCGCGGCGCTGACCAAGGCCGCCACCGCGATCGACCAGTACAAGTAAGACCCTCACCCTGACCCTCTCCCGCCCTGCGGGAGAGGGAGAAGCCTGACATGCCGGCACCTTACCTCCCCCTGAGGGGGAGGTCGGACCGGAGGTCCGGGAGAGGGTTTACGGCGTCTCCGGATGGTCCGTAAACCCTCTCCCGCCGGCTGCGCCGTCGACCTCTCCCTCAGGGAGAGGTGCAGAATTTCCGCCTCCACGACCGGAGACCGACGCCTTGAGCGAACTCACGCTTTCCCGCCTGAAGAAGTCGTTTTCCGGCACCGACGTCATCAAGGGCGTCGATCTCGAGGTCAGCGCCGGCGAATTCGTCGTGTTCGTGGGCCCGTCGGGATGCGGCAAGTCCACGCTGCTGCGGATGATCGCCGGCCTCGAGGAGGTGACATCCGGCGAGATCGTCATCGCCGGCAAGCAAGTCAACGACCTGCCGCCGGTCCAGCGCGGCATCGCGATGGTGTTCCAGTCCTATGCGCTCTATCCGCATATGAGCGTCTTCGAGAACATCGCCTTTCCGCTGCGCGTCGAGAAGCTGCGGGAGGCCGAGGTCAAGAGCCGCGTCGGCGAGGCCGCGCGCGTGCTGCAGCTCGAAAGCCGATTGCAGCAGAAGCCGGGCACGCTCTCCGGCGGCCAGCGCCAGCGCGTCGCCATCGGCCGTGCGATCGTGCGCAAGCCGAAGATCTTCCTGTTCGACGAGCCGCTCAGCAATCTCGACGCGGCGCTGCGTTCCGACATGCGCATCGAGCTGACGCGGCTGCACAAGAAGCTCGGCGCGACCATGATCTATGTGACGCATGATCAGGTCGAGGCGCTCACCATGGCCGACAAGATCGTCGTGCTGAATGCGGGCCGCATCGAGCAGGTCGGCTCGCCGCTCGATCTTTATCATCGCCCTGCCAACCGCTTCGTCGCCGGCTTCATCGGCAATCCCAAGATGAATTTCCTCGAGGGCCGCTGCACGGAAGCGGGCGCCTCAAGCGTCACCGTCGATCTCGGGGCCCTCGGAACGGTGACGCTGCCGCGTCCCGGCGCCGCCGCGCTGGTCGGCCAGCGGCTCGCCGTCGGCATCCGGCCGGAGCATCTGCGGCTCGATCAGCCCGGCGGTTTCCGCCTGACGATCCGGCCGGGCATCATCGAGCGGCTCGGCATCCACACCGTCGCCTATGCGCCGCTGCCGAGCGGCGACACCTTCGTCGCCCTGTTCGAGGGCGATCCCGAGGTTGCCGACGACACCGAGATCGAGGTCAGCGTCGGTCCGGCGGCCTGCCATCTGTTCGACGAGGCCGGCGCCGCGATCGGGCTCGGCGCCTGACAGGCTGCGGCCGACGCGGCCGTTTTCAATGGCGTCCGGCTTGGCCGGGCCGGGAGGAGTGCACGGCGCCATGCTCGATCTGGTCGGGCTCATGCAGACGGAGATGGAGAGCTTCAGCCGCTCCGAGCGGCGGCTCGCCGATTTGATCCTGTCCGACGTCCAGTCGGCGGTGAACGACTCGATCGTCGAGCTCGCCGCGCGGGCCGATACCTCGCCGCCGACCGTGACGCGGTTCTGCCGCCGCCTCGGCTGCCAGAGCTTCGCCGACTTCAAGGTCCGCCTCGCACAGAGCCGCTTCATCGCCGCGCGGCGCTATCTCGTGCCGCCGCGCGGGCCGGAAACGGCGAGCGAGATCACGCGCCACATCGTCAACTGCGCCCAGACGACGCTCTACTCGTTCTTCGAGACGGCCGATCCGCTCGCCATCGAGGCGGCGGCCGAGAAGATCGTCGCCTCCTCCTATATCCTCGCCTTTGGCTCCGGCGGCGCTTCCTCGATGGTGGCGAACGAGTTCGAGACGCGGCTGTTCCGGCTTGGGCTCCGCGTCACCGCCTCGATCGATCATCAGGCGCAGATGATGCGCACCGCCGGCGCGCCGAAAGGCACGGTGATCATTGCCTCCTCGACCAGCGGCCGCAATCTGCCGCTCGCCAATACGCTCGCCATCGCCGGCGAATATCATCTGGAGCGTATCGTGCTGACGCGGCCGGGTTCGCCCGTCGCCGAGCATGCCGATGTCTTGCTTGCCATCGATGTGCCCGAGCAGGCCGACATCCTCAGGCCGTCATCGGCGCGCTATGCTTTCCTCGCCATGATCGACGCCGTGGCCCAGACGGTGGCGACCCGCATGCAGGGGCGCGCCGTCGAGAGCATGCGGCGCATCAAGAACCAGTTGATGATCAACCGCGACGGCGACGACACCCAGCCGCTCGGCGATTGAACCGCATGACGGAGGACAGGTTTCTACGCCTCTCCCTCAGGGAGAGGTCGACGGCGAAGCCGGCGGGAGAGGGTTTACGGCCTCTTCCGGATGCTCCGTAAACCCTCTCCCGGACCTTCGGTCCGACCTCCCCCTCAGGGGGAGGTGCAAGAACAAGCCCGATCCCACAGCGTCTTGACCACAGGCTTTAGATCATGACCCTCTCCCAGCGCGCCGCCTTCCACCTCGACACCGAATGGACGCCGCCGGCGGATGGTGTCGCGCTCGCCTATCGGCTGACGCTGACCAATCGCTCGGGCCCGCCCGTCGAGGGCTTCCGCCTCTGCGTCAGCGGCCCGGCGCGGATCGATCCGGCCGCCGTGATCGACGGCGGCTCGCTCACGGCGCGCCTTTCCAACCACAGCGAATTCGCCCCGCCTGACGGCTTCGTGCTGGCGCCGGGCGCAAGCTGGACCGTCACGGTCCACGGCCTCTCATATCCGCTGCGTCACTGGACCGACGGCGCCGGCGCGGCCTATCTCGCCCTTGCCGATGGCAGCACGGCCGCCGTCGGCGTCGGCCCGACCGTCGCCCGCGGCGACAACGCGCCGCTGAAGCGCGGCGTCGCGCCGTTCCCGGTCCCCGCCGCCGCGCCGGTTTCGATCTCCGTCATCCCCTGGCCAGCCGAGGTCGCGATCAACGGTGGGGCCGCGACCCCGGCGGGGCTCGCGCTTCTTGCGGAAGGCGGCGCCGCCTCCGAGGCCACCGCGGCCTTCGCGGCGCTCGCCGATGCGCTCTTTCCAGGCGATGCGCTGGTGCGCCCGGTGGCCGAAGGCGGCCTGCCCGTGCGGTTCGAGGTGGATGACGCGCTGGCGGCCGAGGCCTACCGGCTCGATTTCGCCCCGACGGGCGTCGTCGTCACCGGCCGCGGCCATGCCGGCTTCCTCTATGGCCTGATCACGCTCGGGCAGATCCTGCGCGGCGCCCTCCGCCATCCCGGAACGTTCCTCTTCCCGGCCGCGGGCGCGATCAGTGACGCGCCGGCGCTCTCCTGGCGCGGGTCGCATCTCGACGTGTCGCGCCAGTTCTATGCGACCGGCGAGATCAAGGCGTTCCTGCGCATTCTCGCCTGGAACAAGCTGAACCGCTTCCACTGGCATCTCTCCGACGACGAGGCCTGGCGGATCGAGATCGACGCCTATCCGGCGCTAACGGAGATCGGCGCCTGGCGCGGCCATGGCCTCGCGGTGCCGTCGCTGCTCGGCTCGGGCGCCGAGCCGACGGGCGGCTACTACACCAAGGCCGCGATCCGCGAGATCGTCGCCTATGCCGCAAGCCTCGGCATCACCGTAGTGCCCGAGATCGATATTCCCGGCCATTGCTATGCGATGCTGAAGGCGATCCCCGACCTCGTCGATCCCGGCGAGACCGGCGAATATGTCTCGGTGCAGGGCTTCCCGAACAACTGCCTCAATCCGGCGCTGCCGGCGACCTACAGCGTCATCGAGACGATCTTCGACGAGATCATCGCGCTATTCCCCTCGCGGATCATCCATATCGGCGCCGACGAGGTGCCGCTCGGCGCCTGGTCCGGCTCGCCGCTCGCCCTCGCGCGGCTCACGGAGGTCGCCGGCGAGGCGGTCGCCGCGGCGCATGCCCTGCGGTCGAACGTCGTCACCAACCATCACGGCGCCGACGAGATCGAGGGATCGGGCGCGGCCATCCTGCAGGCCGAGTTCCTCGGCCGCATCCAGGCCTTCCTCGCTTCGCGCGGCTGCATCACCGGCGGCTGGGAAGAGGCGGCGCATGGCCATGTCATCGACAAGGCCAAGGTCTATCTCGTCGGCTGGCGCACGCATGAGATCTCGGCGGCGCTGGCCGGTGAGGGCTACGACATCGTCGTCTCGCCGGGCCAGGCCTATTATCTCGACATGTCGCAGGCGACGGACTGGAGCGAGCCCGGCGCCGGCTGGGCCGGCCAATCGAGCCCCGAAAAGACCTATCGCTTCGATCCGACGGCGGGCTGGAGCGAGGCGCAGCGGGCGCATTTCCTCGGCATCCAGGCCTGCATCTGGTCGGAGCCGATGGCCGATCGCGCGATCTTCGACCGCCTCGTCTTCCCGCGCCTCTCCGCCATCGCCGAAAGCGGCTGGACGAAGGCCGCCGACAAGTCGTGGGACCGCTTCCGCGCCATCGCAGGCCTGATGCCGAACCTCTATGGCTGGCAGGAAGCAGCGGGAGAGGCAGCATGAGGATCGCGGTCGGCGGCATTCACACGGAATGCTCGACCTATAATCCGCTGCTGGCGACGGCTGTGGACTTCACGGTCCTGCGCGGGGCGGAGATCGTCGCGGCGGCGGATTTCGCCTGTCTCCAGGATTGGGACTGGGAGATCGCGCCGACGCTGCATGCCCGCGCCATTCCCGGCGGTCCGGTCGAGCGCGCCACCTATGAGGCGTTCAAGGCCGAGTTTCTGGAGCGCCTCGAAGCGGCCCTGCCGATCGACGGGCTCTATCTCGCTCTGCATGGCGCGATGAAGGTCGACGGCATGGATGATTGCGAGGGCGACTGGTGCACGGCCGCCCGCGCCGTTGTCGGGCCGGAGTGCCCGATCGCCGTCAGCTACGACCTGCACGGCAATGTCAGCCAGCGCGTCATCGACGCCATCGACATGTTCTCGGCCTATCGCACGGCGCCGCATATCGATGTCATCGAGACCAAGCGGCGGTCGCTGTCGCTGCTGCATCGGCGGCTTGCGGGCGAGATCGATCCCTTCGTCGTCTGGGCGAAGGTGCCGGTGCTCCTGCCCGGCGAGCGGACCAGTACGGTCGATGAACCGGCGCACTCGCTCTATGCGCGGCTGCCGTCGGTCGACGCCATCCCGGGCATTCTCGATGCCTCGATCATGGTCGGCTATGTCTGGGCCGATGAGCCGCGCGCCACGGCCTCGATCATCGTCACCGGCACCGATCGCGCCGTCATGGCGCGCGAGGCCGAGCGGCTCGCCGCCGCCTATTGGGAGGCGCGCGAGCAGTTCGCATTCGGCCCGGTGACGGTGCCGCTCGGCGAGTGCCTGGCGCTCGCCAATGCGTCCGCGACCCATCCGGTGATCCTCGCCGACAGCGGCGACAATCCGACCGGCGGCGGCGTCGGCGACCGCGCCGATGTCCTCGCCGCGTTTCTTGCCGGCGGCCGGGGCAGGGCGCTCTTCGCCGGCATCGCCGATCGCCCGGCGACCGAGGCGGCCTATCGCGCCGGCATCGGCTCCCGGCTCTGGCTCCAGATCGGCGCGACGCTCGATCCCTCCAGCCGGCCGGTCGAGGTCGAGGTCACCGTCACCGCGCTGCTCGAGACCAGCGATCCGCTGCTGCGCGAGGCGGTGGTGACGACCGGCAGCGCGACCGTGATCCTCACAGCGCGCCGCCGTCCGTTCCACGATATCGAAGACTTCGCCCGCTTCGGCTTCCATCCGCGCGACTTCGATCTCGTCGTGGTCAAGTCCGGCTATCTCTCCCCCGACCTTGCGCCGATCGCCAACCCGAACCTGATGGCGCTGACGGAAGGCGTCGTCGACCAGGACATCCCGCGCATCGGCAATGACCGCCGCCAGCGGCCGCTATTCCCGTTCGATCGCGACTTCGACTTCGTGCCTGCGGCAGTGGCGTCGCGCCGGGCTGTGTAAGCGAGGCAGGCCCCCGCCCCGCCCCTCCCCCGCAAGGGGGGAGGGGGAGCAGCTGCCCCGACCGCGCGTGCTTTTCAAAGACGGTGCGAGGCTGATCGCACGGGAAGCCGGACTCCCTCCCCCCTTGCGGGGGAGGGCGGGGTGGGGGACTTGCTTCCGCGCCGGGGCAGCGCCTTTCAAACCGCGGCCGCATTCGCGCTTGTATGATGACTGCGAACGCGCGATGAGGGGGGCGTCCCTCGCAGTCTCCCGCCGATGACCTCGACCGCCCCCAAATCGTCGCTGATCGCCTTTCTCGTCGCCGGTGCGTTCTTCATGGAGAACCTCGACGGCACGGTGATCGCCACCTCGCTGCCGGCGATGGCGCATTCGTTCGGCGTGCAGCCTGTCGATCTCAATATCGGCATGTCCGCCTATATGCTGACGCTGGCGATCTTCATCCCGGCGAGCGGCTGGATGGCCGATCGCTTCGGCGCGCGGACGATCTTCGCCTCGGCCGTGGCCGTGTTCACGATCGCCTCGGTGCTCTGCGCGATCAGCGAGGGCGTGCTCTCCTTCACGCTGGCCCGAATCCTTCAGGGCATGGGCGGCGCCATGATGGTGCCGGTCGGGCGGCTGGTCGTCCTCCGCAACACGGCGAAGCCCGACCTGATGCGGGCGATCGCGACGCTGACCTGGCCGGCGCTGTCGGCGCCGATCCTCGGCCCCCCGCTCGGCGGCTTCATCACCACCTATGCCTCGTGGCACTGGATCTTCATCCTGAACGTGCCGATCGGCATCGTCGCGCTGGCGCTGTCGTCCTGGCTGATCCCGAACGACCGCACCGGCGACAGGCCGACTTTCGACTGGATCGGCTTTCTCTTCACCAGCCTTGCCTGCGCCGGTCTCATGTATGGGCTCGAGCTCATCGGCCAGTCGGCAGAGGAGGGCGTCATCGGCGCGGCGATCCTCGCCGCCAGCGTCGCCTTCGGCTTCGCCGCCTGGCGCCATGCCGGCCGCCATCCCCATCCGGTGCCGGATCTCGCCGCCGTCAGGATCCAGACCTTCGCCGCGACGATGAAGGGCGGCTCGCTGTTCCGCACGGCGGTGAGCGCGGTGCCGTTCCTCTTGCCGCTGCTCCTCCAGCTCGGCTTCGGGCTCGATCCGTTCGCGGCCGGCCTCTATGTGCTGGCGCTCTTCGCCGGCAATCTCGGCATGAAGCCGCTGACCAGCGCGGTGCTGCGCCGCTTCGGCTTCCGCACGACGCTGATCGGCAATGGCCTCCTCTTCGTCGCGACCATGGTCGCCTGCGCCTTCCTGACGCCGGCGACGCCGGGCTGGGTGATCGCGGCGCTGTTCGTCGTCAGCGGCGCGGCGCGCTCGATGCAGTTCACCGCCATCAATACGCTCGCCTTCGTCGACGTGCCGCAGCCGCAGATGGCGGGCGCCAACATGCTGTTCAGCCTGGTGCAGCAGATCACATTCGGCCTCGGCATCGCCGTCGGCGCGGTGGCGCTGCGCTTTGCCGACGCCATCGCGACGCCGGAGGCGGCCTCGCTCGGCCTCGTCGACTTCCGCTATGCCTTCCTCATCATTGGCGCGCTCGGCCTCCTCGGCCTCTATGACAGCCTCTCGCTGCCCCGCGATGCCGGGGTGCTGGTGAGCCGCCACCGTCCCCGCGAAAGCGCCGCGGCGCCGCGCCCTTGACGCGGCAAGCCGGCAGGCAATATCTCGCGCCCCAGAAACGCCACGGCCGGGCGCGAAACGGGGGCTATGCCCGCACATCCCGGGACCGGAGCCAAGGAGTCTTGCCATGAATGCCATCAACCGCGATCCCTTCCTCACCCATGACGTCAAGCTCGACCGTCTCGGCGAGGTGGCTGTGCGCGTCGGCCTCGGCCTCCAGAAGGGGCAGGAACTGGTGATGACGGCGCCGATCGACGCGCTGCCGCTGGTCCGCCGGATCACCGAACATGCCTACAAGGCCGGCGCCTCGCTGGTGACGACGCTGTTCTCGGACGAGGACGCGACGCTGGCGCGCTTCCGCTTCGCCCCCGACGGCAGCTTCGACACCGCCTCGGCCTGGCTCTATGAGGGCATGGCCTCGGCCTTCCGCGGCGGCGCCGCCCGCCTCGCCATTGCCGGCGAGAACCCGTCGCTGCTCTCCGCGCAGGATCCGGACAAGGTTTCCCGCGCCAACCGCGCCCGCTCCAAGGCCTATCAGCCGGCGCTGGAACTGATCGCCGGCTTCGACATCAACTGGACGATTGTCTCCTATGCCGCGCCCGCCTGGGCCAAGGCCGTGTTCCCCGACGAGCCGGAGACGGTCGCCGTCGCCAAGCTCTGGGAGGCGATCTTCGCCGCCTCGCGCGTCGACCGCGTCGATCCGGTCGCCGCCTGGGACGAGCACAACAAGGCCCTGCATGCCCGCACCAGGCTGCTGAACGACAAGCGCTATCATGCGCTGCACTTCACCGGCCCCGGAACGGACCTCGTCGTCGGCCTCGCCGATGACCATGAGTGGGAAGGCGGCGCCTCGACCGCGAAGAACGGCATCGTCTGCAATCCGAACATCCCCTCCGAGGAGGTGTTCACGACGCCGCACAAGGATCGCGTCTCGGGCACCGTCACCAGCACCAAGCCGCTCTCCTACCAGGGCACGCTGATCGACGAGATCTCCGTGCGCTTCGAGGAGGGCCGCATCGTCGAGGCGCATGCGAAGTCGGGCGAGAACGTGCTGCACAAGGTGCTCGAGACCGACGAGGGCGCCGCCCGGCTCGGCGAAGTGGCGCTGGTGCCGCATTCCTCGCCGATCTCGGCGAGCGGCCTCCTCTTCTTCAACACGCTCTATGACGAGAACGCCGCCTGCCACATCGCGCTTGGCCAGGCCTATGCCAAATGCATCCGCGGCGGCGACACGATGACCGGCGAGGAACTGGCCGAAAAGGGCGCCAATCGCTCGCTGATCCATATCGACTGGATGATCGGATCGGGCGAAGTCGACATCGACGGCATCTCCGCCTCGGGCGCCGCCGAGCCGATCATGCGCAAGGGCGAGTGGGTCTGAAGCGCCGCGCGGATCGCGCGGCGAGCACTTTTCTGTGAGGGCGACGGAAACGTCGCCCTCCTCTTGCGGCGCGGCGCCGCGGCTGATTTCCCGGCCTCAATGCGGCCAGATTTGCGGCCTCATCACACAGGCAACGCAATATCTTGGAAGAATGCTTCGCGCGACGGCGATCGGGCGGATGTATTCTCGGGGCTCACATGACACATGCTGCGATGGCATCGCGCGGTTCCGAACGGGACCTTGCCGCGTCCTCACCCTCCGATGACGATCAGTCCCGGCAGCCCGAGGCCGAGGATGGCGCTCCCCGCAGCCGGATCGATCGGATCCTCGGCTTCGTCTCGGCCTGGAAGCCGGCGATCGGCGCCGCCGCGGGCCTTGCCGTTCTCATCCTGGTCTGGCTCGCGATCAACAAGCTGATCGGCGAGGTCAATTACGACGACGTCATCGCCGCGCTGCATGCGACGCCGGTCACCGCCATCGCCGCGGCGCTCGGACTGACGGCGCTCTCCTTCCTCTCGCTCAGCATCTATGACTGGTCGGCGCTGGCCCATCTCGGCCGCCGCGTCTCCTATCCGCTGGTCGCGCTGACCTCGTTCTGCGCCTATGCGGTCGGCAACACCGCCGGCTTCGGCCCGCTCACCGGCGGCGCGATCCGCTTCCGCTTCTATGGCCGCCTCGGCTTCGAGCCTTCTGAAGTCGCGCGCATCGTCGCCTTCATCACCGTCGCCTTCGGGCTCGGCCTCGCCGGCGTCACGGCGCTCGGCCTCGTCTTCGATCCGGTCGATGTCGCGGCGCCTGTCGGCCTGCCGCCGGCGATCCTCGCCGCGATCGGCGGTGCCATCCTCCTGGCGCTCGCAGCCCTTCTCGGCTGGTCGGCCTTCGGCTCCGGCCGCATCGGCTGGCGCGGCCTCTCCGTCGCGCTGCCGACGCCGCGCATCATGCTGATGCAGTTCGGCGGCACGATCATCGACGTCGCCACCTCGGCCGCCGTGCTGTGGGTGCTGCTGCCGCAGACCGATGTCGGACTGCCGGCTTTCATTGCCATCTATGCCGTGGCGATCGGCCTCGGCGTCGCCAGCCATGTGCCGGCGGGCCTCGGCGTGTTCGAAGCGGTGATCGTCGCCGTCATCGGCCGCACGGCGCCGGTCGACCAGGTGCTGTCGGCGCTGTTCCTCTATCGCATCATCTATTACGGCGTGCCGCTGCTGGTCGCCTCGGGCCTCGTCACGGCGCTGGAAGTGCGCCGCGTCGCCGCCGGCAGCCAGGCCTCGCGCGTCATCAAGGCCGGCGCGCATCTTTCGCCGCGCGTGCTCTCGGCGCTGACGCTCGCCATGGGCGCGGCGCTGATCTTCTCCGGCGTGACCCCGGCGGCCGATTCCCATCTCGACCTGCTCTCGACGATCCTGCCGCTGCCGATCGTCGAGGGCGCGCATTTCATCGAAAGCGTGCTGGGACTCGGCCTCATCGCCATTGCGCGCGGCCTCGCGCACCGGCTCGACGGCGCCTGGTGGGCGGCCGTGGTCTCGGTCGGCGTCGCGGTGGTGCTGTCGCTGCTGAAGGCGATCGCCATCACCGAGTCCATCGCGCTGGCGCTCCTGTTCCTGGCGCTCATCGCAACCCGCAGCGAGTTCACGCGGCCGGCCTCGCTGCTGCACCAGCGGCTGACTCCCGGCTGGTTCTTCGCCATCGCCACGGTCATCGTCAGCGCCATCGTCGTGCTCCTGTTCGTCTATAGCGACGTCGAGTATTCGCGGAAGCTCTGGTGGCAGTTCGAGTTCTCCGAGGAGGCGCCGCGCTCCTTGCGCGCGCTGCTCGGCGTCGTCATCGCCGCCGGTTCGCTTGCCGCCTGGTCGCTGCTGCGCCCTTCCAAGGGCAAGACCGGCACGCCGACCGACGAGGAGATCGCCGACGCCGTCGCCATCCTCGCCGACCAGCCCTATCCGGACGCCAATCTGGTGCGCATGCGCGACAAGACGCTGCTGTTCTCGGAGGACCGGCGCGCCTTCATCATGTTCGGCCGGCAGTCGCATTCCTGGGTGGCGCTGTTCGACCCGATCGGGCCGCGCGATGCCTGGCCGGGGCTGGTCTGGCAGTTCGTCGAGATGGCCCAGGCGGCCGGCGGACGGGCGATCTTCTACCAGGTGCAGCCGCAGAATCTTGCGCTCTATGCCGATGCGGGGCTGCGCGCCTTCAAGCTCGGCGAGGCGGCGCAGGTCGACCTGCAGAGCTTCGAGCTGAAGGGCGGCAAGCGGGCGAGCCTTCGCCATGGCAACAACCGCTCGCTCCGCGAGGGGCTGACTTTCGAGCTGCTGGCGCCGGAGGCCGTCGCGGCCGAGATCGACGCGCTGCAGGCCGTCTCCAATCTCTGGCTCGCCGATCACAAGGCGCGCGAGAAGCGGTTCTCGATCGGCGCCTTCGACCGGGCCTATGTCGCCGCGCAGTCGGCGGCGGTGGTGCGGCGCGAGGGACGCATCATCGCCTTCGCGACCGTCATGACGACGGCGCTGAAGCAGGAGGCGACGGTCGACCTGATGCGCTTCTCGCCCGACGCGCCGGCGACGACGATGGAGTTCCTGTTCGTCAACCTGATGCTCGCGCTGAAGGCGGAAGGCTACCGCGTTTTCGATCTCGGCATGGCGCCGCTGTCGGGGCTGACAGGCGGGCCGGCCGCGCCGTTCTGGCACCGGCTCGGCAGCGCCGTCTTCGACCACGGCGAGCGTTTCTACAATTTCAATGGTCTTCGTGCATTCAAGGCCAAGTTCCAGCCTGAATGGCAACCGCGCTATCTCGCTGTCACCGGCGGCGCCAATCCAGTCATCGCACTGGCTGACGTGACCGTCCTGATCAGCGGCGGCCTCAAGGGAGTTGTCGGCAAATGATCCGTATCCTCGCATCGGCCCTGCTGGCGGCCGCGTTTGCCGTCCCGGCGCTGGCCGCGGATGCGCCGAAGCCGCTGCCGGCATTCACCGCCGGCCTGCTCGGCAAGCCGCAGATCCTCGTGCCCGACGGGCCGGTCACCGGCACCGTGTTTCTCTTCGCCGACAAGGACGGCTGGACGGCGGACGAGACCGCGCTCGCCGACACGCTGAAGAAGAGCGGCGCGATCGTCGTCGGGGTCGACACCACGGCGATGTTTGCCGGGCTCGAGACCGACAGCGAAGACGAATGCGTCTATCTGGTCGCCGACATCGAGGACCTGTCGCATCAGATCCAGCGCGCGCTGGCGACGCCCAACTATCATTCGCCGATCCTGGCCGGCGCCGGCACGGCCGGCGCGCTCGTGCTCGCCATCGCCGCGCAGACGCCCGACGCCACGATCGGCCACAGCGTCGCCGTCGATCCGGCGCTGGTGCTGCCGCTGAAGAAGCCGCTCTGCACCGACGCGCCGCGCCAGGTGGTCGATGGCGGCTCGGTCTATGGCCTCGCCGAGGGCGACCTCACCAATCCGGTCGATGTGCTCTACACGACCGCCGCCCCGAAGGACGGCCGCGATCATGTGACCGAGCTGCAGGGCAAGGGCTTCGCCATCAAGACGAGGGATGTCACGGAGACGGCCTTCCCCTCGCTGAAGTCGCGGCTGACACGGCTGCTTGCGCCGAAGTCGACGGCCGACGATCCGCTCGCCGACCTGCCGCTGGTCGAGCTCGATGCGCCGGCGCAGCATGGCACGATGGCGATCATCTATTCCGGCGACGGCGGCTGGCGCGATCTCGACAAGTCGATCGGCGATGCCTTCCAGAAGCAGGGCGTGCCGACGATCGGCGTCGACTCGCTGCGCTATTTCTGGTCGCGCAAGACGCCGGAGCAGACCTCGGCCGACCTCGCGCGGATCATCGACTTCTACACCGAGAAGTGGGGCATCGATCACGTCGTGCTGGTCGGCTACTCCTTCGGCGCCGACGTGCTGCCCTCGGCCTACCGCCTGCTGCCGCCTGACGAGCAGAGCCAGGTCAGCGAAGTCTCGCTGCTCGGGCTCTCCGACCAGGTCGACTATGTCATCTCGGTCGGCGCCTTCCTCGGCACCAATTCGGGCGATGGCGAGACCCTGCCCGATATCAAGACGATCAAGCCCTCGCTGATCCAGTGCTTCTATGGCGAGGAGGAAGACGACAGCCTCTGCCCGAAGCTCGAGGGCACCGGCGTCGAACTGATCAAGACCACCGGCGGCCATCATTTCGACGGCGACTATGACGGGCTGGCCCGGAAGATTCTCGACGGGCTCAATCGGCGACTCTCCGGCGCGGTCGAACCCGTTGCGGTCCGATAGTGATCAGGCGGCGACCGGCGCCGCCCATCCCGCTCCATCGATCAGCGGCAGCGACATCCTCGCTGCCGCTGTCGTGTCCGCTTCTCCCGCAGGGCCGCCGCGGCCGCCGTCTGGCACGGTGGCTGCATCGACCCGTCGCGCCATGACCCTTTCGCTGTTCCGCTTCGCCTTCGACGCCAGCCTCGTGCCGGTCGCCGTCCTCGTGCTCGTCGGCCGCGTCGGCAACAAGGACTGGCTGCTCGACATGACAAACTATTTCCGGCCGCATATCGCGGTCATCGCGCTGCTGTTCGTCGTGCTCGCGCTCGCCGCCGGGGGCGTGCCGCGGCTGCTCGCCGGCCTTGCCGTCTTCGCCGCTGCCCTCGCGCCGCTCCTCATTGCCTCGGTCCCGGCGGCGACCGTCGCGCCGATCGGCAATTTCCGCATCACCACGGCCAATGTGCATGGAGTGAACCGCGATTTCGCCGACATGGCGCGCATGATCGCCGCGCAAGCGCCCGATCTCTTCATCGCACAGGAAGCCGGATGGCAATGGCGGCCGACGATCGCCAGCCTGCCGGGCTTCTCCTTCGTTTCCGACAAGAGCCTCGATTCGGAATCGACCGTGATGGTGGCGAGCCGCTATCCGATCAGCGTGTCGGTGGTGACGACCGGGCCGGCGGCGCGGCCGATCGACGATGTCGGCGGCTCGGCGGCGCTCCGGATCGAAGTGGCGCGCCCCGGCGCGACGCGGCCGCTCGTCGTCTATGGCATCCATCCGCCGACGACCCGCAAGGCGCGCGGCTGGGTCGACCGCAACGCCTATCTCGGCGGCGTCGCGAGGCTTGCCGCCGCGGAGCCCAAGGGCACCGATGTGATCGTCGCCGGCGACTGGAACACGCCCTATTGGTCGCCGATCCTCGCCTCGTTCATGCAGCGGTCGCGGCTCGTGACGACCGAGCGCGGCGCCTGGCCGCCGCCGACCCGCTTCTTCCGCGAGGTCGGGCTGCCGATCGCGCTCGGAACGCCGATCGATCGCATCGCTATCTCGAGGGGCATCGGCCTCGCCCGCATCGCCGTCAGCCCTGATTTCGGCTCCGACCATCTCGCGGTTACCGCCGACCTCGCGCTGCCTTAGGACCGATCGACATTCAGGCTTTGAACCCGCTGAGAATGCTCAGAGGTGTCATTGCCGGGCTTGACCCGGCAATCCAGACTTACTTCGGCTTTCCGCATACAATTACGGGTCTGCAGGCAGAGAGGCTGGATTGCCGGGTCAGGCCCGGCAATGACAACTGGGAGGGGTCGCTCACAATGACCGAAGCCGAATGTCGATCCGTCCTAAGACCCTACCAGCCCGAGCCGCCGCCACCGCCGCCGCCGGAGCCGGACGAGCCGCCGCCCGACGAACCGGAGCTCGATCCGGGCGCCGTCGATGCCGAGGCGACCGTGTGCGACAGGCTGGAGCCGAGCCGCTCGACCAGGGCACCGGGCTCGCGATGAGAGCTCGTCATGTACCAGGACGCGACCGCCGCCGAGGCCCCGGCCGTGGCGAGGATGCTGGCGAACTTCGCCGCCCAGGCATTCTCGACATCGAGCGCCACTGCATAGGGCAGGTAGCGCTCGAAGAGTTCGGGCGTCTTCTCCGGCGGATGCAGCACCTCGAGCCGGTTTTCCTCGGCTGTGCCGAGATAGTGGCGAAAGCCGGCGACGGCATCGCGCAGCTTCTGTCCCTCGTCCGTCGGGCTGCGCATCCAGCCGAAGGAGGAGACGAGCACGGGCAGGATGACGGAAGGCAGCAGCAGGGGCGCGGCGTCCAGCGGCGCCGTGATCGTGCCGACGAAGGCGATCAGCCCGGCGCCGCCGAAGGCGATGGCGAAGGCGCCGAGGAACACCCAGGTGATCAGCCGCGAGAACAGCGACTGGCCGGTCTGGCCCGCGTTCAGCGCGATGCCGACGACGATGCCCGCCACAGAGGCGAAGACGAGGCCGATGACCGCCTGCGCGCCCCGCTCGGGTCCGAGCCCCAGGATGAGCCCAAGGCCGGTCAGCGCATAGGTGACGACGGTCAGGAGGATGCCGAGCGCCAGCCAGCCGCCGTTCCAGTGGAAGATCGTGCCGGCATAGCGGCCGGCGAGGCCCTGCGACAGGGCGCTCTTCGCCGCTTGCAGCACGGCGTGGTTCTTCTGGACGAGCGGCACGGCGACGCTGCCGCGGAAGAGGGCGCTTTCCATCGCGGCTTCCGGGGCGCCGAGCGCCGTCGGGCTCGCCTGCCGGGAGACGACCAGAGTCGGGCCGCTGTCGGCGAGCTTCAGATGGCCGTGGACGCCGAGATCGAGCAGCGCGGCCGTGAAGGCGCGGTCGTCGAAGGCCATCGCCGAGACATAGCGAGCCGCCGCCGCCGAGAGGCCCTCAGGCGGCGAGAACAAGGGCACCAGCGGACCGCGCGGCGGGTCGCGTCCGACGCGCAGCCAGGCCAGGAAGAAATAGCCGGCCGTCACGAGGCTGCCGAGAAGGGCGGCGAGCGAGCCCATATTGTCCTCGAGCCACCACAGCGCACGGCGCTCAAAACTCGGCGGATCGACGATGCCCTTCTGCCAGGAGGCGGAGACGGTGAGGCCGCTGCCGACCGCGAGCGGCGCCGTCGTCCGGAACAGGATCGTGCCCGGATGGGCGGTGTCCCACAGGACGGAGGCGGCATGCTCGCGCGAGCCGGGCGGTCCGGTATAGGCGATGAAATTCTGGAATGCGACCGGCTCCGGCAGCGTGATCCGCGCCTCGGCGCTCTCGATCGGAAAGGTCCAGTCGGTGCCGGTGGCGTTCCAGGTCAGCTCGTCGAAATCGGCGAAATAGCCGATCTGCCGCGTGGTGCGATAGCGGATGACATAGTCGTGCGGGCCGAAGGAGACCGTCGTGTCGGCCGAGCCGATGCGGACGCGCGTGCCGTTGGCGAGCGGCTCTGTCGAGAAGGGCTCCGGCCTGCCGTCGCGGCTGACGCTCTCGACATCGAAGGCGACCACGACCGAGGCGCCTCGGCGATCCGTGTAGCGCGTCGGGAAGTCGCGCAGCAGCCCATGCCGGATCTGGTCGCCCTCGGCCTGAATGCGGATCGTCTCGGTGACCGCGAGGTCGCCGCTCCGCTCGACGGTCACGTCGCTCATGAAGGACAAGATGCGCTCCTCGGCCGCGGCCGGCAGCAGCGCAGCGAGGAAAGCGAGGCCGGCGAGAGCGGCGCGGCGCATCGGCGGGGGTCTCAGAACGAAACCTTGGGCGCCACCGAGGCCGCGGCACGGTCCTCGATCTCGTAATAGGGCTCTTCCCTGAAGCCGAGCGTATTGGCGATCAGTACCGCCGGGAAGGACTGGATCGAGGTGTTGAGATCGCGGACGGTGGCGTTGTAGTAGCGCCGCGCCATCTGCATCTGGTCCTCGACCGAGGCGAGCTCGGTCTGCAGCTGGCGGAAATTGGCGTCGGCCTTCAGCTCCGGATAGGCCTCTGAGATGGCGATCAGCCGCCCGAGCGCGCCGGAGAGGGCGGCGTCGGCGGCGGCCTGGCTGGTGACGCTGCCGGCACTCATGCTGGCGGCGCGCTTGGCGGCGACATCCTCGAAGATGCCCTTCTCATGCGCCGCATAGCCCTTCACCGTCTCGACGAGATTGGGGACGAGGTCGGCGCGGCGCTTCAACTGCACGTCGATGCCGCTCCAGCCTTCGCGGGCGAGATTGCGCTGGCGGACGAGCCGGTTGTAGAGCGCGACGCCATAGGCCGCGGCAGCAGCGATGACCGCGACGACGATCCACGTGACCATAGAGATGCTTCCCCGAAGCCTGCAGGCGCTCTTGATCGGCGCAGGGCATTCTAGCGCGTCCGGCGCGGAATTGCGCGTCCGACGCCCGGCCGTCCGCGATGCCTATCGGCCGGGCGGCGTTTGCTCTATGACCGCCCTCACACCCCTCCTGCGAAGCGAGCGTCACCATGAGCGAGGAGCGCGATCCCGATCGCCGCGCCGGCCTGCCCGAAGCGATGCTGGTCCTTGCCCGGCGCCATCCGCGCGCGCTCTGGGAGGGCCATGTCAATCTCGGCGCCACGGCGCGGTTCTGGCTCGAGCGCCACGCCGCGCTGCGCGCCGACGAGGCCGAGATCCGCGCCGCCATCGCCGCCTTCCGCGAGGGGCGGACGGAGGCCGATCCGTTCGCGCGCTACCTGCTGCCGCGGCTTCGCCATTTCCTCGGCGATCTCGACGGCCACCACCGCGTCGAGGACGGGCACTATTTTCCGCTGTTCACCGAAGCGGAGCCGGGCCTTGCAGGCGGCTTCGACCTGATGGAGGGCGACCACGAGGTCATCCACGAGCGGATCGAGGCGGTGATCGCGACGGCGAACGGCCTGCTGAAACACGTGCCGACAGGGGGCGACGACCTCAGCCGCGCCACCGATGCCTATGCGGTGGCGCAGGATGCGCTCGGGGCGGCGCTGGCGCGCCATCTCGACGACGAAGAGGATCTCGTCATCCCGCTGATCCTCGAGCGCAGCGAAAGCGGGCTCGGGCTCTAGCCTCGCCGAGCGCGGCGGCCAATGCGCCGTGCTCGTGGGGATCCTCCAAGCGAGGGGTCAGCCGCCACGCAGCTTCTGCAGGAGGATGGTGTCCGGATAGCCGTCCGGCGGCAGGCCGAAATCGATCTGCGCCGCGCGCACCGCGCCGCGTGTGCCCGAGCCGATCATGCCGTCGGCCTTGCCGACCGGGTGGCCGCGGAGGGCGAGCAGCTTCTGCAGTTCCTGCACTTCCTTGAACGAGAGGCCTTTGACATCGCCGCCGCGTCCGACCGGCGGCGCGCCGTCGAGGCGGGTCGCGAAATAGGCGGCCGTCAGCGCATAGACGAAGGATTGGTTCCACTGCAGATAGACGTCGAAATTGGCATAGCCGAGGAAGGCCGGGCCGTTGCGGCCCATCGGTAGCAGCAGCGTCGCCGGCAGGCCGGCGGGCCCGAGCGTCGAGCCGGGCGCCGCGGTAATGCCGAGGCTCTGCCATTCGGCGACGCTCTTGCGGATCGCAAGGTCCGACTGCGACCAGTCCATCTCGGCGGGAACGCGCACTTCCGTCAGCCAGGGCTGCCCGCGCTGCCAGCCTTCATGCACGAGGAGGGCGGCCGCGGAGGCGAGCACGTCGGGCGCCGAATGCAGCAGGTCGCGCTTGCCGTCGCCGTCATAGTCGACGGCGAAATCGCGGTAATGGGTGGCGAGGAACTGCACCTGGCCGAGTTCGCCGGCCCAGGGGCCCTTCATCTCGGCGGCGCTCAGATCGCCCCGGTCGATGACGGTGAGCGCTGCCATCAGCTGGTCGCGGAAGAGTTCTGAGCGCCGGCAATCATAGGCGAGGGTTGCCAGCGAGCGCAGCGTCGGCAAGTCGCCGAGATTGGCGCCGAAATCGGTCTCGAGGCCCCAGAAGGCGACGAGCACCGGCGCCGGCACGCCATAATCCTGATCGATGCGCGCGAACAGCTTAGCGTTCTGCTTGATCAGCTGCCCGCCCTTCTGCAGGCGGTACTTCGCCACCATGCGATCGGAGAACTGGAGGAAGTTCTGGGCGAAGACGCTCTGCGCGCGATCCTTGCCGACGACATCGGGCGCATAGGTGAGGCCGTCCAGCGCCGAGGACACCGTCGCCGGCGAGATGCCGGCGGCGAGCGCCTCGCTCTCGAACTGCTTCAGCCAGGGGGCGAATCCGGCGCCCGTGTTGCTGCAGGTGGCGGCAGACGCCGCTCCCGCCGCGGTCGTCACGAGAAGCACGGTGATGAGCCGCAGCCCGGCCTTCAGCATTCGAAACCCTCCAAGAGCATTTTCGAGCGAAGTGGGTACCGGTTCGCGTGACGAAAATGCGTCAAAAAAATAGAGCGAGAGAAATTCCGGCGAA
The DNA here is from genome assembly GCA_965279105.1 of Kaistia sp. Classification (GTDB taxonomy): domain Bacteria; phylum Pseudomonadota; class Alphaproteobacteria; order Rhizobiales; family Kaistiaceae; genus Kaistia. Next base: position 4,330,757 of record OZ257135.1, on the reverse strand, counting down.
CCGGGGTTCGCTGGGACCGCTCGATAGGCGACATGTCCTCGACGACACGTGACATCGCCGCGCCCGGATTGCAACGCCCGAGCCGGTGTTCGGGTTCAGTCGGGCGCCATGATGGCGTCGGCGCTCGCGGCGGAGGCGGGGAGCGGCTGATCGGCGAACTGGTCGAGCCAGCGCCTGATCGCGCCGAGCCCGGCCGGGTCGATGCGGTAGATCCGCCGCGTGCCGTCCGCCTCGTCGAGGACGAGCCCTGCTTCCTTCAGCACCTTCAGATGCTGCGAGACGGCCGGCCGGCTGATCGGCAGCCCTTCCGCGAGATGGCCGACGCGCTGCGGGCCGCGGCCGAGCCGCTCCAGGATCGCGCGCCGCGTCGGGTCGCTGAGCGCGGCCCATCGGTCTGTTTGGTAAGTCATGACTTACGTTATCAGCGCGCGCGCGGGCGTCAAGCGTCAGGCAGCCGCGCCGCGTCGAAGGCGGCGACGAGCCGCCTCAAGGCTGCGCCGCGCCAGCAGCGCTCGACGAGCGGCGCCAGCTGATCCGCGTCGCAGGCGGCGAGGCGGACGAGCACATAGGGGTAGCCGCGATAATGGTCGGTGATGAAGAAGGTCTCCGGCGCCACCTCGATCAGGAAATCGCGCTCGCCGGGATCGCAGCGCATCGCGAACACCGTGTCCTCGTCACGGATGCGGCCGAGGAAGCGCTTGCCGACGATGAACGACATCGTGCCGTGATGCGTGCTTTCCGTGACGCCGGGGAAAGCGAGGAACAGGCGGCGAAGGTCATCGGCATCGACGGGCATCGGGTTTCCCAACAGGGACCGCCGCCAGGACGTTGCGCGGCTCACTCGGCGGCGAGCTTGACCGCGTCATAGAACAGGGCGCTGACGGACTCGCCGCAGTTGATTCGCCGCATCGCCTCGGCAAGCGCCGGGGCGATGGAGAGAACGGTCAATTTCTGGACGCGCTTCGCCAGCGGCAACGGGACGGTGTTGGTGCAGACGATTTCGAGGATGTCCGGCTCGGCTGCAAGGCGCCTGAGGCTCTCGCCAGCGAAGATCCCGTGCGTCGTCGCGATGCGAACCGAGCGGGCGCCGCCAGCGCGCAGATGCTGCAGAAGTTCCAGCACCGAGCCGCCGCTGGCGATCTCGTCGTCGAGAACGATGACATCCCGGTCGCTGACATCTCCGATCAATGTCGAGATGCGCACCTGCGTGTCGCTGATCCGCTCCTTGGCGCCGGCGGCGACGGGCAGGTTGAGGCGCCGCGCAAAGGCCGCCGCGTTCTTGGCATTGCCGAGATCCGGCGAGACGACAACGGCGCGGCTGAGATCAAGCGACTGGAAATGGGCCGCGAGTTCGTCGAGCGCATGGAGCTGGTCGACGGGAACGCTGAAGAAGCCGTGCACCTGCGGCGAATGCAGCGCCATGGTCAGGACGCGGTTGGCACCGGCCGTCGACAGGAGATCGGCAACCAGACGTCCGCCGAGCGAAATCCGCGGTGCGTCCTTCTTGTCCGATCGCGCATAGGAGAAATACGGAATGACGGCCGTGATGCGCGCTGCCGAAGCACCGCGTGCGGCGTTGAGCATGAGCATCAGCTCGAACAGGTTCTCCTGCACCGGCGCATTGAGAGGCTGGATCAGGAACACGTCCTGGTCGCGGCAATTGGCCTGGAGCTGGACTTCGAGGCAGTCGTTCGAGAAGCGCTTCAGCCGTGTCGGGAGCAACGGCACCTTGAGATGAGCGCATATCTCCCTGGCGAGATCGGGGTTCGCGTGACCGCTGAAGACCGCCAGTTCGCTCATCGACCCATCCCATGGAGCAATAGAGGCGAACTACCGGATTCGGCGGCCGAAATCAACCGGAAGGCGATCCGCTCACGCCGCCTGCTGACGCTGGTAGTCCTTGATCTCGCTGGCGGTGATCGTCGGCGCGCGCTCGAGCTCGTAGCGGAGTTCGAAGGCGGAGGGCGCCATGAAGACGGGGGCGCCGTCGAGATCGGACGCCATCGAGCCGCGATGGCGCTCGACGAACGTGTTCAGCGCGTCCTTGTCGGTGCCGGTGATCCAGCGGCAGACGGTGAAGCGCGACGGCTCGAAGTCGATCGGCAGGCCATATTCGACCTGCATGCGCTCCTTGAGCACGTCGAGCTGCAACGCGCCGACGACGCCGATGATCGCCGGCGAGCCATCCTGCGGCATGAAGACCTGCACGACGCCTTCCTCGGCCATCTGCTGCAGCGCCTCGCGCAGCTTCTTGGCCTTCATCGGGTCCTGCAGGCGGATGCGGCGGAGGATTTCCGGTGCGAAGCTCGGCACGCCGCGGAAGACGAGGTTCTCGCCTTCGGTCAGCGTATCGCCGATGCGGAGCGTGCCGTGATTGGGAATGCCGACGACGTCGCCCGCAAAGGCCTCGTCGGCGAGGAGACGATCCTGCGCGAAGAAGAATTGCGGGCTCGACAGCGGGATCGGCTTGCCGGTGCGGACGAGCTTCGCCTTCATCCCGCGCTGCAGCCGGCCGGAGCAGACGCGCAGGAACGCGATGCGGTCGCGATGGTTCGGGTCCATGTTCGCCTGGATCTTGAACACGAAGCCCGACATCTTCGCCTCGGTCGGCTCCACCACGCGGCCTTCGGCCTGCTGGGGCCGCGGCGAGGGGGCGAAGGCGGCGAGCGCGTCGATCAGGTCGTGGACGCCGAAATTCCGCAGTGCCGAACCGAAATAGACCGGCGTCAGGTGGCCCTGGCGGAAGCTCTCGGCGTCGAAACCATTGCCGGCTCCCTCGATCAGTTCCATCTCCTCGCGGAAGGTGGCCACGGCTTCCGGCGTGGTCAGGCCGTCGATCTCAGGATCGTTCGGGCCTGAGACCGGGATGACGGCATCGTCGGTGTCGATGCGGCGGACCGTGCGGGCGATGATGTCGTAGGTGCCGGCGAAGTCGCGGCCGCGGCCGATCGGCCAGGTCATCGGCACGGTGTCGAGCGCCAGCACCTTCTCGATCTCGTCGAGCAGGTCGAACGGGTCGCGCGTCTCGCGGTCGAGCTTGTTGACGAAGGTGACGATCGGGATGTCGCGCAGGCGGCAGACCTCGAACAGCTTGCGCGTGCGATCTTCGATGCCCTTGGCGGCGTCGATCACCATCACGGCGGAATCGACGGCGGTCAGCGTGCGATAGGTATCTTCAGAGAAGTCTTCATGGCCCGGCGTGTCGAGCAGGTTGAAGATCCTGCCGCCATATTCGAACGTCATCACCGAGGTGACGACCGAGATGCCGCGCTCGCGCTCGATGTTCATCCAGTCGGACCGGGTCTGGCGGCGGTCACGCTTGCCCTTGACCTCGCCGGCGAGCTGGATCGCGCCGCCCATCAGCAGCAGCTTTTCGGTCAGCGTCGTCTTGCCCGCATCGGGATGCGAGATGATGGCGAAGGTGCGTCGGCGGTCGACGGGTCCGGTGGCGGCGTCCATGGGATCTTGTGCTTCTGGCGATGTCTCGTGTGGCGCGCATGGTTAGACGACGGAGCGCCGAAAGGCCAGCCCCGAGCGATTCCGTGACCGAAGGCGGCCGTGCGCGCCGTCGTCAGCGTCGCGCGATGATCGCCGCCGCGCCGACACCGAGCCAGCCGAGGATCATCGCCGTGCCGCCCCAGGGGGCGGCGAAGGCTAGGGCGGCGCTGCCCGAGAGGTCGTGAAAGGCGAGGGCGCCTGCGAAGATGAACAGGCCGAGCGCGATCAGCGCGGCGGCGATGGTCATCAGGCGGCCGCGCGCGGCGCCATAAAGGCCGAGCGCCAGCAGGGCAGGGGCCTGCGCCATCGCCATCTGGCCGGCGGTCGCGAGCCGTTCGGCGCCGGCGATATGCGCCCCGGCAGCCGCGAGGGCGACGCCGAGCGCGCCGGCAAGGCCCGCTGCGACAAGAAGGGCACGATCCATCTTCAACACCTCAATGCACCGCTTGATGCTGGCGCGTCGCGGCCGCGCGCCTTAAGTTCTCGATCAGTCTAAATCGATTCAGGAGGACCATGATGATCATCGTGACGGGAGGAAGCGGTCTCGCCGGCCGGGCCGTGATCGACGACCTTGTCTCGCATGGATATGAGGTGACGTCGATCGACAGCGCGCCGCAGCCGGCAGGCCAGGCCGCGCGATATTCGCGCACCGATTTGACCGACTACGGCCAGACCCTCGCGGCGCTGTCGGCAATCGACGAGCGGGTCTTCAATGTCGAAGGCATCGTCCATCTCGCGGCTATCCCGGCGCCGGGCCTCGCGCCGAACCACGTCATCTTCGAGACCAACATGATCTCGACCTACAACGTGTTCGAGGCGGCGCGGGTGCTCGGCATCCGCAATGTCGTCTGGGCGTCGAGCGAGACCGTGCTCGGCCTCCCCTTCACGACGCCGCCGCCTTACGTGCCCGTCGACGAAGAGTATCGCGGTCGGCCGGAGACGGCCTATTCGCTGTCGAAGTTCCTCAGCGAGGAGATGGCGAAGGAGTTCTGCCGCTGGGATCCGACCTTCAAGATCTTCGGCCTGCGCTTCTCCAACATCATGGCGGCCTATCGCTATTCGGAGTTTCCGGGGTTCGATGCGGACATCGACCTGCGCAAGTGGAACCTCTGGGCCTATATCGACGCGCGCGACGCGGCGCAGGCCGTCCGCCTCGCGCTCGAATCGAAGCTCACCGGCGCCGAGGTCTTCATCATCGCCAATGACGACGGCGTGATGGGCAAGCCGAACGAGGAACTGCTCGACGCCGCCTTCCCGGGCGTGACGCGCAAGCGCCCCTTCGGCCCGCACGATACGCTGCTCTCGATCGACAAGGCGAAGTCCGTGCTCGGCTACAAGCCGGCCTATAACTGGCGCTGAACGCTGTCGAGGGCGGCGGCGAGCCGCCCTCACTCCGCCTTCAATCCGCCAGTTGCCCGGCGGTCAGGTTGAAGATCTCCGCGGTGACGGAGCGGGCATAGTCGGAGGCGAGCAGCACGGCCGCATTGCCCACCTCGGCGAGGCGCGGCAGGTGGCCGAGCATGGTCGAGGCGCCGTAGCGGACGTCCAGTTCCTCTCGCGAAATGCCCTCCTTGGCGGCCTGTTCGTCGAACAGGTCGCTGAGGCCCGGTGCGTCCGGCGAACCGGCGGAGCGGATGCAGGCGACGCGAATGCCGTCGCGACCGATCTCGGCGGCGAGCTGCCGGCAAAAGCCTTCGATCGCGGCACAGGCGACGCCGAAGCCGCCGGTCAGCGGCGACGGGTTGCGGCCGCATTGCGCTGTGAGCGCGAGGATCACGCCGCCGCCCTTGCCCTTCATCTGGCGCGCCGCCGCAGTCGCCGTCAGGAAATGCGTCCGCACGGCGCGATTGACCGGCTGGGTGAATTCATCCACCGGCATGTCGACGAGCATTGTCCCTTGGATATCGCCGACATCGATCAGGTTGAACGAGATATCGACGCGCGAGAAGCGCGCGATGATCGCGGCCATGTGACGCTCGACGTCGTCGGCGTCGAGCGCATCGACGGTCATAGCCTCGGCGCGGCCGCCGCTCGCCCGGATGCGATCGGCGCCCGCTTCGAGCCGTGCCGCCGTTCGGCCCGCCAGCACGACAATGGCGCCGTGCCGCGCGAACGCCGCGGCGACGGCGCTGCCGACCGCCCCTCCACCGCCATAGATGACCGCAATTTTTCCGTCCAGCATGTCGTCCTCCCTGTCCATTCCGAGCAAGGACGCCTGGCGGCTGCGATTCCCGACAGGGCTAGACGACCGCCGTCACGCCGCCGTCGACATAGAGGATGTGGCCGTTGACATAGCTCGCCGCGTCCGAGGCGAGGAAGACGGCGGCGCCGGCCAGTTCCTCGAGTTCGCCCCAGCGGCCCATCGGCGCGCGCTGCGCCAGCCAGGCATGGAAGTCCGGATCCTCGACCAGCGCCCGGTTGAGCTCGGTCTTGAACCAGCCGGGGCCGATGCCATTGATATTGAGGCCATATTTGGCCCATTCGGCGCACATGCCCTTGGTCATCATCTTGATCGCGCCCTTGGAGGTCACATAGGGCGTGATCGTCGCGCGGCCGAGCTCGCTCGTCACCGAGCAGATATTGATGATCTTGCCGCGCCGGCGCGGGATCATGTGCCGCGCCACCGCCTGCCCGACGATGAAGGGCGCGTCGACATTGGTCTCCAGCACGCGGCGGAAATCCTCGAGCGGGAAATCCACCAGCGGCAGGCGCTTCTGCAGGCCGGCATTGTTGACGAGGATGTCGATCGGCCCGATCTCGGCCTCGATGCGGGCGACGGCGGCGGTGACGGCGTCCTGGTCCGTGACGTCGAAGGCGGCGCTGGCGACCTGGTCCGGCCAGGGGCCACGCAGCACCGCCATCGCCTCCTCGAGCGCCGCTTCGCTGCGGCTGTTGAGGACGACGGTGGCGCCCGCCTCGACAAGGCCGCGGGCGATGGCAAGGCCGATGCCGCGGCTGGAGCCGGTGACGAGCGCCACGCGCCCGGAAAGATCGAAAAGTCGCGATGCCATGCTGTCCTCCCGTCGAAGGCTCGTTCATAGCCGCTTGACGCCGGCTCTGCCAACGCTCAAATGCTGCCGCTTAAATCGATTCAGCCGCCCATCGAGGAGCCCCGCCATGGTCTATCAAGCCGCCGCCGCCCGCTACGATACGATGCGCTACAACCGGGTCGGCCGGACCGGTCTCAAGCTGCCGGCGATCTCGCTCGGGCTCTGGCATAATTTCGGCTATGACGGCAAGGTCGAGACCATGCGGGCGATGTGCCACCGCGCCTTCGACCTCGGCATCACCCATTTCGACCTCGCCAACAATTACGGCCCGCCGCCCGGCACGGCCGAGGAATTCTTCGGCACGATGGTCGAGGGCGACTTCAAGCCCTATCGCGACGAGCTGATCATCTCGTCCAAGGCCGGCTATCTGATGTGGCCGGGGCCTTACGGCGAATGGGGCAGCCGGAAGTATCTGTTCGCCAGCCTCGAGCAGAGCCTGAAGCGGATGAAGCTCGACTATGTCGACATCTTCTATTCGCATCGCTTCGATCCGGAGACGCCGCTGGAAGAGACCATGGGCGCCCTCGACGCCATGGTGCGGCAGGGCAAGGCGCTCTATGTCGGCATTTCCAGCTATTCCTCGGCGCAGACGCGCGAGGCGGCGGCGATCGCCCGCTCGCTCGGCACGCCTGTCATCATCCACCAGCCGCGCTATTCGATGCTCGACCGCTGGACCGAGCGCGATGGCCTGCTCGATGCGCTGGAAGCCGAGGGCATGGGCTGCATCGTCTTCTCGCCGCTCGAGCAGGGCGTGCTCTCGGACCGCTACCTCAAGGGCATCCCGGCTGACAGCCGCGTTCGTCACTCGCATTTCCTGCAGGAAAAGTCGCTCTCGGAGCAGAACCTCGCCCGGATCGCGGCGCTCGACGCGATCGCCAGGCGGCGCGGCCAGACGCTGGCGCAGATGGCGCTCGCCTGGGTGCTGCGCGATCCGCGCATGACCTCGGCGCTGATCGGCGCGAGCCGCGTGGCGCAGATCGAGGATGCGGTGGGAACGCTCGCCCATCTCGGCTTCACGGCCGAGGAGATCGCCGAGATCGACACGCATGCGATCGACGGTATGCTGAAGGTCTGACGACGGCGCCGCCGGCTCTTGCGGCGGCGCTCGAAGGGGCGGGACGTGCGGAGCGTAGGCGATGGCCGAGGGGGATGACCAACTGCGCAGGCTCGGCGTCGCGGCGCTGGGTGAACTGACCGGAGACCTGCTGCCGTTCTGGCACCGTCTCGCCGATCGCGCGCATGGCGGCCATCTTGCCTCGGTGACGAATGACGGCGTCGTCGACCCGACGGGGCCGAAATCGACCGTCTTCGTCGCCCGCATTCTCTGGACGATGTCGGAGGCGTGGCGCGTGTTCCGCTCGGACACGTCGCTGGCGCAGGCCGAGCACGCCAAGCGCTTCCTGCTGGACCGCCTGCGCGATCACGGCGAGGGCGGCTTCTTTTGGTCGGTGCGCCATGACGGCACGCCGCTCGACACCGGCAAGCATGTCTATGCCCATGCCTTCGCCATCTACGGCCTCACCGCCTTCGCGGTGGCGACCGGCGATGGCGAGGCGCGGGCGGAAGCGCTCCAGACCTTCGCGACGCTGGAGACCAGGGCCCGCCGCGATCGCGGCTATGCCGAGGCCTTCGACCGGGCGTGGCGGCCGATCGACAACCAGCGTCTGCAATCGGGCGGCGTCGTCGGCGCGCGCACGATGAACACCCATATCCATCTCGTCGAGGCGCTGACGCCGCTGCTCGCGATCGCGGAGGATGGCCGGCCGCGCGCCGCGCTCGAGGCGCTGCATCGCCTCATCCTCGATCGCTTCCTCGAAAACGAGCACCGCTTCGCCCATTCGGTGCTCGACGAGCGCCTCGAGCCGCTCGGCGGCCCGATCTCGATGGGGCACGACATCGAGACGGCCTGGCTGCTCGACGCCTCGGCCGATGCACTCGGCGATGCCGCGCTTTCCACCGAGACGCGCGTCGCGGCGCGCCGACTCGCGCAATCGGCGGCTGCGTTCGGCTATTGCGGCGAGCGGGGGTTCCTCACCGAACGCAGCCAGAGCGGCCTCGTCGATCCCTGGCGTGTCTGGTGGACCCAAGCCGAGGCGGTGGTCGGTCTCGTCAACGAGTATCAGCGCGCCGGCGATCGCCAGGCGCTCGATCGGGCCGCGACGATCTGGGGCTATATCGAGCGCGCGATCCTCGACCGCGCGGGCGGCGAATGGTTCTGGCGGGTCGATGCCGAGGGCCGGCCCGATCTCACGCGCCGCAAGGTCGAGCCGTGGAAGGAACCCTATCACCAGGCGCGCGCCTGCTTCGAACTGATCCGCCGCTCGGGCGTCGAGCCGGGTCTCGCGCTCTAAGACGCTAGAGCCTTTCAGGGCTTGGTGGAATCCGTTCTGTTTTCCGCCGGCGCGCGCGATCCGCAAGGAGGGTGGCGAGGCCCGATGCCTTCGCATCGGGCGAGCCGGCCGACACGGCGGGCGCCCGCCGGCGGGAAACCCTTCGGGCCGGGCGGCTTCGGGCCAAATCCGTCGGCCTCCGGCTCGGCCGTACTTCAGTACGGCCGTCGCCGCAGTCCTCGACCTTGGCCCGAAGCCGCTCCGGCAGAACGCTTCCAACAAGCCCTGAAAGGCTCTAGATCACGCCGGCCTTGTCGGCGAAGTGGAACATCTCGAGCCCGCCGTCCCAGATCATGCGGAAGGCGACCCAGGCGATCACGAGAAGGCCGACATAGGCGATCCACGGCGCGCGCTTCAGGATGCGGGCGACGAAATTGGCGGCGACGCCCATCAGCGCGACCGAGAGGACGAGGCCGACGACCAGCACCCAGGTGTGGTCCCGCGCGGTTCCAGCGACCGCGAGCACATTGTCGAGCGACATCGAGACGTCGGCGATGATGATCTGCCCGAGCGCCTGGCGGAGCGTCTTGCCACCGGTTCCGTTCGACGTCTCGACGCCCGGGTCCCCGGCGAGGAAGTTTGCCCCGTCGTCGAGCGCCGCCTGCCCCTCGGCTTCCTCGGCGCCATGGCCGCTGCGGATTTCGCGCCAGAGCTTCCAGCAGACCCAGAGCAGCAGGATGCCGCCGGCGAGCGTCAGGCCGATCACGCCGAGCAGCTTGGTCGCGAACAGCGCGAACATGATGCGCAGCGCCGCGGCGGCGCCGATGCCGATGATGATCGCCTTGCGGCGCAGATCCTTGGGAAGACCCGCCGCGGCCATGCCGACGACGATGGCGTTGTCGCCGGCGAGCACGAGGTCGATGAGGACGACCGTCGCGAGCGCAACGAGTTCGGCGGTCACGAAATCCATCAACGTCGATTCCTTGTCGTGTCGGGCAGTCTTGGTCGAGTGGCAGTCTTGATCGTGTGGTCAGTCTTGATCGGTGCGAGCCGTCTTGGCCAGGGCGAACCGTCTCGGGCGGGAAGTCGTCCCCTATCTGGGGTCAGTCGGCGTTCATGTCCAGACAGAACCGCTCGCCGTCCACGCCCGCCGCTTCAGGACGGAAGCGGCGCGGCCGGATCGACGAGGCCCTCGTTGCGGAGGTCGCTCCAGAGCGAGGATGGGATCTCGGCCGCGAACCAGGCCGCGATCTCGCCCACTTCCGCCGCCGAGCGCGGGCCGGGAATGACGCTGGCGACGACCGGGCTGCCGAGCGGGAAGCGCAGCGCCGCCGCGGGCAGGGCGACACCATGCGCATCGCAGACCGCGGCGATCTTGCGGGCGCGCGTCATGATCGCCTCCGGCGCGCGGGCATAGTTCCAGGTGTCGCGGCCGGCGAGGATGCCGGAATTGAACGGGCCGCCGACGATGATCGAGGTGCCGGCCTTCTCGCAAAGCAGGAAGAGCGTGTGCAGCGGCGCCTGTTCGAGCAGCGTGTAGCGGCCGGCAAGCAGGAACGCGTCCCACTGGCCATGCTGCATCGCCTCGACCAGCACCGGCCATTCGTTGACGCCGATGCCGATCGCCTTCACGGCGCCGGAGGCGCGCAACGCGTCGAGCGCCCTGTAGCCGCCCTCCATGGCGACCGGGAACAGTTCGGCATTGACGGCGGCGCCATGCTGGTCGGCGCCGATGTCGTGGATGAGCAGAAGGTCGATATGGTCGACGCCGAGGCGCTGCAGGCTGTCCTCGAACGAGCGCATGACGCCGTCATAGGAATAGTCGTAGCGCGAATCGAACGGCAGCGGATTGACCCACTGGTCGCCCGGCTCCTGCGGCGTGGTGCGCGGCGCCAGCAAGCGGCCGACCTTGCTGGAGAGGACGACGTCGTCATGACCGCGCACGACGTCGCCGACGAGGTGCTCCGAGCGGCCATAGCCGTAGAAGGGCGCGGTATCGACATAGCGGATGCCGCTCTCGACCGCCTTCTCGACGATGGCGCGGGCGTCCTTGTCCGAGATCGGCGGCCGCACATTGCCGCCGAGCGTCGCGGTGCCGAGGCCGAGCGTCGAGAGCTTGAGCGTCGTGCGTCCGGCAGTGCGGGTATCGATGGCCATTTCGTCCTCCTGCGGCCGCGCGATGCGCGGAGCCGCCCTGTCATCGGAAGCGTCGCCGGCCAGCGGACTGAGCCCAGTCGTCCGTTCGGCGCGCCTTTGGCCCGGAAGGTAGCCGCCCGTCCGCCGCCGAGGCAAGCAGGGCGGCGCGATCTTCTGCCCGGTGGCTGCCTGGTGCATAAAGGCGGCATGGGGCCTCAGCTTGGAGCGGGCGGATGCTGTCGATACGCGTCATGACGAGCGAGGATCTCGATCGGGCGGTCGGCTGGGCCGCCGCCGAAGGCTGGAATCCGGGCCTCGGCGATGCAGCCGCCTTTCATGCCGCCGATCCGGATGGCTTCCTGATGGGATTTCTCGGTGATGAGCCGGTGACGGCGATCTCGGTCGTCGCCTATGGCGCCGCTTACGGCTTCCTCGGCTTCTATCTCTGCCGGCCCGAGCATCGCGGCCGCGGCCATGGCTGGCAGACCTGGCAGGCGGGCCTCGCGCGGCTCGGCACGCGGGTGATCGGCCTCGACGGCGTCGTCGCGCAGCAGGACAATTACCGCCGCTCCGGCTTCGCGCTCGCCCATCGCACGATCCGCTTCAATGGGGCGGTGGCGGCAGGCCTGCCGCGCGATCCGCACGTCGTTCCGGTGACGGCGGCGCTGCTGCCGGCGCTCCACGCCTATGACACCGGACTTGTGCCCGCCGCGCGGCCCGCCTTCCTCGATGCCTGGCTGGGTGGCGGCGGCGGGCGGCAGGCGCTCGCGCTGCTTGGCGATGGCGCGGTGCGCGGCTATGGCGTCATCCGCCCGGCCGTTTCCGGCTTCAAGATCGGCCCGCTGTTCGCCGAGGGCGCGATGGAGGCCGACATCCTCTTCCGTGCGCTGGCAGCGAAGGCGGAGGGCGGCGCGATCGTCCTCGATGTGCCTGAGCCGAACGCCGAAGCCTTGGCCCTGGCGCGCCGCTACGGCCTCGCGCCGGTCTTCGAGACCGCCCGGATGGTCCGGGGAGCGGCCCCCGCGCTGCCGCTTCATCGCATCTTCGGCAACACCAGCTTCGAGCTCGGCTGAGCCTCAGGGTTGCCGCTGGCGTTTCGGACCGCCATGATGGAGGCCGGGCTGGGGGACTAGACATGCGTTTGCTGCCACATCTGTTGACCCGTTTCGTCAGGAACGGGCGCCTTACTGTCGTGTTCAGCGATAGCGGGAGGCAATCCTTCGGCAGCGGTGCCAATGGTCCGTCCGTGACCATCCGCCTGACGGATGCCGCCGTCGAGCGCGAGATCTTCTTCAATCCCGAATTGAAGGCGGCCGAGGCCTATATGGACGGCCGGCTCATCGTCGAGGATGGCGGGACGGCGTTCGACCTCCTGTCGCTGTTCTCGGTCAACCGCGGCGGCCTTGCCGCACATCCGGTGCAGAAGGCGCTGCGCAAGACGTGGCGGATGCTGCGGCGGTCGCACCAGAACAATGCGCTCGGTCTCGCCGCGAAGAATGTCCGCCACCACTACGACATTCCGCCGAAATTCTACCAGCTGTGGCTGGACGAGACGATGACCTATTCCTGCGCCTATTACACGTCGCCGGATGTCGGCCTGCACCAGGCCCAGATCGACAAGCTGCGCCACATCGCCGCCAAGCTGAAGCTCGAGCCCGGCATGCGCATCGCCGAGATCGGCTCGGGCTGGGGGGCGCTGGCGACGTTCCTGGCGCGCAACTACGACGTCACCGTGACCTCCGTCACGCTCTCGCCGGAACAGATCGCCGTCGCGCGCGAGCGGGCCGAGCGCGAGGGCGTCGCCGACCGCGTGACCTTCCTCGAGAAGGACTATCGCGAGCTCGAGGGCACCTATGACCGCGTCGTCTCGATCGCGATGATGGAGGCTATCGGCATCGCGTTCTTCGACACCTATTTCACGACGATCAAGCGGCTGACCAAGCCCGGCGGCTTCGCGCTCGTCCATTGCATCGGGCGCATGTCGCCGCCCGGCACGACGGCACCCTTCATCCGCAAATACATCTTCCCCGGCGGCTATGTGCCGGCGCTGTCGGAGGTGTTCGCCTCGCTGGAACGCACCGGCACCTGGTGCGCCGACTGCGAGAACCTGCGCCTGCACTATTACTGGACGATCCGCGACTGGCGCCTCGCCTATGAGGCCCGCCGCGCGGAGGCCGTCGTCATGATGGGCGAGCGCTTCTGCCGGATGTGGGACTTCTACCTCGCCTCGGTCGAACTCGGCTTCCTCAACGGCTCCAACTTCGTCTTCCAGATGCTGCTGTCGAACGAGCGCGACGCCGTGCCGGTCATCCGCGACTACATCGTCGACGAGGAACGCCGTCTCGCCGCTTCAGGTGCCGCGTGAAGTCCCTCTCAAAGTGAATCCGCCGATCGCGCCAAGCGCCTCAGCGGGAATCGCTATTCCGTGCCGAGGCTGATGCGGCGCATGTGATTGTCGAACTCGACGCCGCCGAGGCGCGCGATACCGTCCATGCGCTCGCCCTCGACCCGCAGCAGCCGCCCGTCGCCGGTGCTGGCGATGAAATCGTCGCCTGCGCTGCCGGCGATGCCGCAGCCGTCGCGGAGCGCATGGGTCGTGGCCAGCGTCTGCCGCTCCGCGTCGAAGACGAACACGGTGCCGCCGATCGGCGAGGTCGCGGCGATGGCGCTGCCGTCGCGGCTCGGCGCGACCGAGCCGATATAGTTGCGGGCGAGCGGCGCGACGGCGTCGGGGAAGGGCAGCAGCATCGCCCGGCCCTCGCCGTCGATGCGGCCGACCAGCGGCGGGCGGCGGCCCTTCTCGCCCTCCCACTGGCAGCCGAACCAGAGCGCGCCGCTGCCGTCGAAGGCCATGTGGCGGGTCGAAAGCTGGTTCAGCTCATCGCCGAGCCGCGTCTCGCCTGTCAGCTCGCCGGTCGTGCTGTCGATGCGCACGATCGAGGGGCGCATCGTCGCGACATTGAGCTTCTGGCGGCCGAATTCCGGATGGGTCTCGATGCCGCCATTCGCGACCACCAGGGTGCGGCCATCCGGCGCGAGCAGGATCTCGTGCGGATCCATGCCGTGGGTCTCGAATTCGCCGATGCGCTCGAAGCCGCCCGCAGCGTCGTAGACGCCGATGACGCCGCGCGACTGATCGTCCGTGAAGGCGTTCTCGGTCGCATAGAGAAGGCGCCCGTCGGCGGAGAAGGCGCCATGGCCGAAGAAGTGATGGCCGGCCGGAGGGCGTATGGTGGCGAGCGGCGCGAGGCTGCGCGCGTCGACGATGACGGCGAAATAGCCGGGCCGGCGTGCGAAGACGGCGACGCGGCGGCGTGCCTCGTCGATGGCGATGTCATGGCCGCGCCCGGCGAGCGCCATGCGGCCGATCTCGCTGCCGCCCTCGTCGACGAGGAGCAGCGCATGCTGGCGCGGGCCCGTCCGAACCGAGCTCAGGAACACCAGCTTCTCGCTGACCCCGGCCGCGGACCCGAAGCCGAGCAGGGCGGCGATCCCGTCGCGGGCGCGGGCGGCGAGGCTGGCCATATCAGCTCATCCCCATGTCAGCTTATCCTCATGTCAGCTGATGCTCCTGTCAGTCGCCGTCGAGGGCGTTGAAGCCCGGCGAGATGCCGGCCTCGGACGGGAAGCGGAAGCCGTAGAGGTCCTCCAGCGTCTTCAGCGCGTCGAAGGCGGCGCGGAGGTGCTGGTAGTTGGCCTCGCTGGCGAAGGCCTCCTGCCAGCTTGCATTGGCGGTGATGCCGGTGCGGTAGGCGGTGAAGCCCGCCACGCTGTCGGCGCCGAGCAGCGGCGCCTCGGTCGGGACGATGCCGAAGAGATCGGCGGTGCGCGCGAGGCCCTCGATCGCATCGCCCGAGGCGGCGAGATAGGCGAGCGCGTTGCCCGAGGGAACGAAGGCGGCGCGCGCAGGCTTTGCCGCCGCGAAGCTGTCGCCGATCGCCGGCAGCAGACGCTGGTCGCGGATCTGGAGAAGGCCGGTGGTGATCGCCTTCAGGACCTCGATCACCGGCTCCTCGGCGTCGCGATAGACGACATTGCTGCCGCCCGGCTGCAGCATCTTCGCCCGCCAGCCGTCCTCGCCGAGCCAGCCGGCCAGCGTCGCCTTGGCGATATCATCGAGATTGCCGGCAATGGCGGCGGCCAGGCTCCAGCGATAGGCGCTGGTCTCGGCGTCGCTCTTGGCGGCGAAGATCAGGCTTTCGAGCGCCGGCAGGCCCTGCACGGCGGCGGAGAGCTTCGCCACGGCGCCCGGCTGCAGCTGCGCCGGATCCGGCGTCGCCAGCATGCGGCGGAGCTGGCGGGCGCCGGTGCCGTGCCGGTCGGGGAAATAGGAGAAGCGCTCCAGCCGTCCCTGTTCGGCCATCGGCCCGAAGCGGAGGAAATCGACGCGCGCGAAGGCGGCGATCACGGCGGCGAAGGCTGTCTTGGTCGCCTCATCCGGGACCGTGGGCGCGGACGGCGCAGCCGCGGCGACGGCCTCCTGCAGCGTCGCGGTCGCGGCGGCAAGGCGTGTATAGGCAGGCACGATAAAGTCGTCGACGGCGCGGCCCGTCACCGCCTGCAGCACGGCCGGGGTGAGCGGCGGCGCGGTGACCGCGACGGTATCGGGCTCGGCGCCATGATCGGCCGCCTCGCCGGTCGCGGCGGCATAGGCCTTGCGGGCCAGCAGCGCCAGCGGCGAAAACAGCAGCAACCTCTTGGTGATCGCAATCATAGCCTGTCCAGAAATGTGAGCAGCCGAATCCGGTCTTCGTCGGACAATGCCGCGTAATTGGTGCGAGCGCGTGACGCTTCGCCGCCATGCGCCCGGATGGCCGCATCGAGCGTTTCGGCGCGGCCATCGTGTAGATAGCGCGTGTTCGTCCCGCGGCGAAGGGCGAGCCCGATCAAAGGCGCGGTGCGCCATTCGGCGGAGGCGACGCCCGGCTCGCCGACGCCGTCGTCGAGGGCGGGTCCCATGTCGTGCAGCAGCAGATCGCTGTAGAGCGCGACGCTGCCGCCGCCTGACTTCGCCAGCGCCGGTTTGTGGCAGGCGGCGCATCCCGTCGCGGCGAAGAGCCCTGCCGCCGGATCGTCGGCCGCGGGCGGCCGCGGCGCGGCGACGCCGTCGAGATAGGCCGAGACGAGGCCGATCATCTGGCGCGAGATTTCCTCGCCGTCGAACGTCGCATCGCGGCCGTCGGGCGC
Source organism: Kaistia sp. (assembly GCA_965279105.1). Taxonomy (GTDB): domain Bacteria; phylum Pseudomonadota; class Alphaproteobacteria; order Rhizobiales; family Kaistiaceae; genus Kaistia. The sequence goes on along the minus strand of OZ257135.1, from coordinate 4,314,556 downwards.
CCGTTGGCAGGCCGTCTCGCCTTCGGTGCAGTCGCCATGCGGATGCGGGCTCTGCGGGCTCGACATGCCGATATCCAGCATGAACGCATCGGCGACCTGCTGGTTGAGCGTCGCGGCGGACGCCTTCCACCCATAGCGGCCGATCGCGCCGTCCGCGAGGCGCCGCGCGCGACCCCTGACACCGTCGCCGTCGCGGTCGTCCGGGTCCTCGCCGGCGAGAATGGCCGCCGCGTCGACAAGGCCGATGCGGCCGATGCCGGCCAGCGGCGGCGCGAGCCGCGGCCCGAGCCGGGTCGCCGGGTCGAGCGCACCGAAGGCGGGGACGAAGGCGACCGCCATTGGACCCTCGCCGGCCGGCCGGTAGGTGACTGTGCCTTCGCTCTCAAGCCCGTTGACGGCGCGCGGCTGGATCTGCCGGCCATAGAGGGGATCGGGATGGCCGAGCGCATCGCCGAGCCGCGTCGCGAGTCCGCGTGCCGCAAGCGTGCCGTCCGGCGCCAATTCGACCTTGGCGGCGAGGGCCTTGCCGGAATGGCAGCTGGCGCAGCTCTTCTCGTTGAAGAGCGGGCCGAGCCCGTCATTGGCCAGCGTCGAGGACGGCGCCGCGACCCAGAGCCGGTCGAACAGCGCCTTGCCGGCGGCGCGGTCGAGCCCGTCGGCCAGCGCGAGGCCGGGCAGGACGAGGAGGGCAACGAGCGCCGAAGGGCCGAGGCGCATGCTCAGGCGACCTCGAACCAGGCCATCATGCCAGTCTCCTGATGCTCGATGATGTGGCAATGCATCATCCAGCGGCCGGGATTGTCCGCGACGAAGGCGACCTCGATCGTCTCTTCCGGCAGCAACAGCACGGTGTCGGCAAAATGCGGCGGCAGCGTCCGCTTGCTCGAGCGCAGCACCGTGAAGCTGTGGCCATGGATATGGATCGGATGCATGCGCGGCGTGACGTTCTTCAGCGTGCAGCGATAGGTGCGGCCGCGCACCATGCGGGCGATGGGCGGCGGCAGCCGGTCCATGCCGGAGCCCGGCCAGGACTGCTTGTTGATCGCCCAGAGGCTGGCGGCCGAGAGGCAGAGCGGACCGAGCGGCCCGCCATCATCGGCGGTCGCCTCGGCGATGGCGCTGCCGGTGGCGGTGGCCGAGAACACGAACGGGATATTCTCCGCCTCGCCGAGGTCGGGCGCGGCGATCCTTGCGGCGGCGAGCGGCGCCGGGTCGAAGCGGGTGGTCTGGAGCGCGGGGCCCTTGGCGGCGAGGCGGGCGAGCGGCACCGGCTTTGCCGAGAAATAGTCGAACATCGTCACGACGCCGCCGTCAGCGGGCGTGCGCAGCACGACGTCGATGCGCATCGCCGGCCCCATCTTCCAGGAACGGAGCGGGAAGGGCGGACAGGCGAGCCCGTCGATGGCCACCACCGCCGCCTCGCCGCCCTCGAAGCCGATCTCGGAGACACGCGTCGGATCGACATTGAGGACGCGCAGCCGCACATCCGCCGAGGCGGGCACGGCGATCTCCGGGTTGGCGGCGCCGTTGACGCTGCGCACCGTGCCGAAGGTGCCCGACTTGCCGGCGCCCTCCAGAGTCAGGAAGGGGAGGAAGTCCGTGCCCGACGGGGCGATGCGCCAGTCGCGCATGGCGAGGATCTGCTCGGCGTCATAGGGCTCGGTCTCGTCGCCCTCGACGATGAGGAGGCCCATCAAGCCGCGGCCGAGTTGCTCGACGGTGTTGCAATGGGTGTGGAAGAAGAAGGTGCCGGGATCGGGCGGCACGAAGGAGTAGTCGTAGCTCTCGCCCGGCTCGACCGGCGGCTGCACCAGATAGGGCACGCCGTCCTCGGCATTGGGCAGGCGGATCCCGTGCCAGTGGATCGAGACATGCTCGCCGGGCTTGGTGAGGCCATTGACGAGATGAGTGTCGAGGCGCTGGCCGAGCTTCAGCCTGACGACCGGCGGTTCGGCGCTGTCGATGAAGGTCCACATCGGCAGCAGGCGGCCGTCGAAGCAGGGCAGCGTCAGCTTCCGTTCGGCGGCTTCGAGATCGAGGCGGAAGACCGTTTCCGGTCCCGGCGGCAGAGGCGGGGGCAAAGCGCGACCCGAGGCCGGCGCCGCGTCGGGGCGGCCGAACAGGCTGGCGCCGGCGAGGGCGGCGCTGCCTGCAAGAAGCGATCGGCGGCTGAGCATGGTCGTGACCGTCTTGCGGGTCCGGCCGCGGGAGAGCGGCCGGCCCTTATCTAGTCGCCGCCCGGCGGGCGGTCGATGCGACGTGTCGCGCGTTGCCGCGCGGCGCCGCCTTATTCGGCGCCGACGGCGGCGGGATTGTCGAGGCTGTCGGAGCCCTCGACCTCGATCTTGAGGCCGAGCGCGGCGACGAGACCCTCGATGGCGCGGGTCTGGCCGACGAGACCGTCGATCGCTGCCTGGACGATGGCGTTGCCCTTGTCGTTGCCGGCGGCGATCATCTGGTCATAGGCTTCGCCGGCATCCGACGTATCCTTGAGGACCTGCATCTTCGCGGTCGTGACGGCGAGGGCGTCGTCGACGCGCTTGGCAGCCTCGGGATCGCGCGCCGCCGCATAGTCGCGGAGGCTGGCGCCCTCGATGACGCTGCCGTCGAGGCGGGTGTAGCGGGCCTGCCAGATCGAGACCATGCCGGCCTGGTCGTAGTAGTGGCTGTTGGCGGTGTTGTCCGAGAAGCAGTCATGCTCCTCTTCCGGATCGTGCAGCAGCAGGCCGAGCTTCATGCGCTCGCCGGCCAGTTCGCCATAGGAGAGCGAGCCGAGCCCGGTCAGGATGGTGACGAGGCCGCCATCGACGCCCTTGGCGGCGAGCTGCTGGCGGGCGGCGCCGCCGTCCTTCCAGTTGTCGGTCATCTCGGCCAGATCGGCGACGAGCAGGTCGGTTGCGGCCTTCAGGAAGGCGGCGCGGCGCTCGCAATGGCCGTTGCTGCAGTTCTTGACGTCGTAGTCGGTCGCGGGCCGATTGCCGGCGCCGGGGCCGGTGCCGTTGAGGTCCTGGCCCCAGAGGAGGAACTCGATGGCATGATAGCCGGTCGCGACATTGGCCTCGACGTCGCCCGCCTCCTGCAGCTTGTGCAGCAGGTCGGCATTGATGACGCTGGCGTCGATCTTGTCCGGGCCGATCTGGATCACCGTGTTGGCGATCACATTGGCGGCGTAGAGCGGGTTGGAATCGGAGCTGTCGCCGTAGCTCTTCGAGTCGACATAGTCGATGAGGCCTTCATCGAGCGGCCAGGCATTCACGCGGCCTTCCCAGTCGTCCACGATCGCATTGCCGAAGCGGTAGCCTTCCGTCTCCATGTAAGCGGGGCGGGACGCCTTCCAGGCCGCGCGCGCGGCGGCGAGCGTCGCGTCGGAGGGGGCCGCGATCAGCGCGTCGACGGCGCCGTCGAGGGCCTTGGCCGCCGTCAGCGCGTCCGAATACTTCGCCTCGGCGATGTCGGCATAGGTCTTCAGCACAGCCTCGGCCTTCGGGCCGTCGGCGGCGAAGGCGGGCGCGGCAACCCCGATGGCCGCAGCCGCGCAAGCGGCGAGGAAGAGCTTCCCGATCATCCGTTTTGTCTCCATGGATCGGCCGGCACCCGGCTTTGCGGCACGTTTCGCCTTGTTGAACTGTGAAGTCAAGAATAACCAACCGATTGAAATTATTCCAATTCCAGTGTTGGAGGCGCGGTCGTGAATTGGGGCTTGCGCATGCTGATATGATATAACATAACACCTGCCATGATGATGCGTATGGAGGCCCCTGGCCTTGACCCTCAAGAGTGATGCCGGCGTCATCGCCGTCCCCGCCAAGCTCCATAGTCACGACCACGATCATTCCCATGATCATGCGCCCGACGCCGGACAGGCTGATGACGCCGCGCGTGCAGCGCCGCGGTTCTCGCCCTTCCTCGCCTCGGCGCTCGACCGGCTCGGCCTTGCGGTGATCCTCGCCGGCTGCGTCTGGATCGGCGTGTTCTGGGCGGTGCGCTGACGCCATGGCTTCCTCCGCGCCCGCCATCCATTGCCGCGACCTGACGCTGTCCTATCGGCGCCATCCGGCCGTGCATCATCTGACCGGCAGCTTCGCGCCCGGCTCGTTCACCGCGGTGGTCGGCCCGAACGGCGCTGGCAAGTCGACCCTGCTCAAGGGCATCGTCGGCCTCATCCGGCCCGACAGCGGCAGCATCGAGGTGTCCGGCGCCCGCCGCAGCGACATCGCCTATCTGCCACAGCAGGCTGCCCTCGACCGCACTTTCCCGATGCGGGTGCTCGATCTCGCAGCGATGGGCCTCTGGCGCCGCACCGGGCCGTTCCGCCGCATCGGCGGCGCGCTGCTCGGCGAGGTCGAGGCGGCGCTGGACGCGGTCGGCCTTGCCGGCTTCGAGGAGCGGACGGTCGGCAGCCTCTCGGGCGGCCAGTTCCAGCGCACGCTGTTCGCGCGGCTCCTGCTGCAGGATGCGCGGCTGATCCTGCTCGACGAGCCGTTCGCGGCGATCGACATGCGCACCACCGACGCGCTGCTCGGCCTTGTCGGCCGCTGGCATCGCGAGGGCCGCACCATCATCGCCGTCCTGCATGACTTCCATGCGGTGCGGGAGCATTTTCCGGAGGCTCTGCTGCTGGCGCGCGAGCCGATCGCCTGGGGGCCGACCGCGGAGGTCATGACCGAGGAGAATATCACCCGCTCGCGCCGTCTCAACGAAGCGTTCGAAGCCGATGCCGAACTTTGCGAGCGGCCGGCGGCATGAGCATCCTCTATCCAGCCGTGGCGCCGTTCCTCGAGTTCGGCTTCATGCGGCGTGCCCTCATCGGCTGCCTGGCGCTGTCGCTGTCCGGCGCGCCGATCGGCGTGTTCCTCGTGCTCCGCCGGATGAGCCTGATGGGCGATGTGATGTCGCATGCGATCCTGCCGGGCGCGGCGGTCGGCTTCCTCCTGTCGGGCTTCTCGCTGTTCGCGATGACGCTCGGCGGCGTCGTGGCGGGGCTCGCGGTCGCGCTGGCGGCTGGCTTCATCTCGCGCACCACGCCGCTGAAGGAGGATGCGAGCTTCGCCTCGTTCTACCTGGTCTCGCTCGGCCTCGGCGTGCTCATCGTCTCGCTCAAGGGATCGAATGTCGATCTCTTGCATGTCCTCTTCGGCAATGTGCTCGCGCTCGACGACCCGACTCTCATCCTGATCGCGTCGATCGCGACGGTGACCTTCGTCGCCTTCGCCTTCCTCTATCGGCTGCTCGTCGCCGAATGCTTCGATCCCGGATTCCTGCGCAGCGTCGGCGGCGCCGGCGGGGCCGTGCACTTCCTCTTCCTCGTCCTCGTCGTGCTCAATCTCGTCGGCGGCTTCAATGCGCTCGGCACGCTCATGGTGGTCGGGCTCATCATCCTGCCGGCAGCGTCCAGCCGCTTCTGGAGCGAGGCGATCGGCGGTCAGATCGCGGCCGCCGCCCTGATTGCGATGATCTCCTCCTATGTGGGGCTGATCATTTCCTACTACGTCGCCGTCCCGACCTCACCAGCGATCATCCTGACGGCCGGCGCCATCCATGCACTGTCGCTGCTGGTCGGCCGGCACGGCAGTTTCCTGAGACAGATGCTGCACGCGCAGCATTTGAGGGGCTGATACCACTCCCTTACAACGGAGCTTCCCATGCGGATTTCCAAACTTCTCCTCGCTGCGAGCCTCGCAGCAGGGCTTTCCAGTCCTGCCCTGGCCGCCGACAGACTGAAGGTCGTCGCGAGCTTCTCGGTTCTCGGCGATCTCGTCCAGGAAGTGGGCGGCGACCATGTCGACGTCATCACCCTGGTCGGCCCGAACGGCGACGCGCACACCTTCGAGCCGAGCCCGCAGGACGCCAAGGAGCTGGGCGCGGCGGCCGTCCTGGTCGAGAACGGCCTTGGTCTCGAGCATTTCATGCAGCGCCTCGTCACTGCCTCGAACTTCAAGGGCGAGACGGTGATCGCGTCCAAGGGCGTCAAGCCGCGCGAGTGGGAGGGCGATGCCGAGGAGGCCGCGGAGCTGACCAAGGATGAGCACGGTCATGCGATCGATCCGCATGCCTGGCAGGATCCGCGCAACGGCATCCTCTATGTGAACAACATCGTCGCCGGCCTCTCCACCGCCGATCCGGCGCATGCGGCCGACTACAAGAAGAATGGCGCGGCGCTCGTCGCGCAGCTCGCGGCGATCGACAAGCGCTTCGCCGCCGAGTTTTCCAAGCTTTCCGAGGCCGATCGCCGGATCGTCACCAGCCATGACGCCTTCGGTTATCTCGGCGCCGCCTACGGCATCACGTTCATCGCGCCGGAAGGGCTCTCGACCGAGTCCGATGTCTCGGCCGCCGACATCGCCAAGATCGTCAAGCAGGTCAAGGACGAGCACATCCGCGCGATCTTCATCGAGAACATCACCGATCCGCGCCTCATCAACCAGATCGCCCGCGAGACCGGCGTTCCGGTCGGCGGCGAGCTCTTCTCCGATGCGCTGTCGCCGAAGGACGGACCGGCGCCGACCTATGTGACGATGTTCGAGAACAACGAGAAGAAGCTGCTCGCGGCCCTGAACGGCAGCTGAGTGCCGAAACGCGGCGCGCGCGATCAGCGCGCCGCGAGCGCCGCCTCCACGGCGGTTCGGCGGGGCATCGGCGCCACGGCGCCGTAGCCCTCCGTCGCGAGGCCCGCGGCGGCATTGGCGTAGCGGGCGGCGGCGAACGGGTCGCCATGGACGAGATATTCCGCGAGGAAGGCGCCGTCGAACGTATCGCCGGCGCCTGTCGCGTCGAGCGGAGCGACCGGGATCGCCGCGATCTGCTGCCGCTTGTCGGGCGTCGCCACCAGCGCGCCGGCGCCACCCTGCGTGACGATGGCGATCCGGGCGCCATGGCCGAGATAGTAGTCGGCGACCTTGCCTGGATCGGTGAGCCCGGTCAGCGCCGTCGCGTCCTCGATGCTGGTCTTCAGGATATGCGCGAGGCTGGCCGCGGCATGGATGACGGCGCGGGCGCGATCGATCGGCCAGAGCCGAATCCGGAGATTGGTATCGTAGGAGACGAGCCCGCCTGCGGCGCGGATCGTATGCATGGCGAGGAACACCGCGTCGGCGGCGCCGGCCGAGATCGCCTGGCTGATGCCCGACGCATGCAGGATGCGGGCGCCGCGCACATAGTCGAGCGGCAGTTCCGACGGGCCGAGAAGGCTCGCCGCCGATCCCGCCCGGCGATAGGCGAATTGGTGGCCGTCGGCGCCATGCGTCACGAAATAGAGCCCCGTCGGCGCATGCGCGTCGCGCTTCACGGCCGTCGTGTCGACGCCTTCGCTCATCCAGAGATCGAGAAAGGACTGGCCGAAGCTGTCGGTGCCGACCGCGGTCAGCATGCCGACCGAGGCCTCCTGGCGCGCGGCGGCGATGGCGGCGTTCGAGGCATCGCCGCCATGGCCGGGATGGAAGACGGTTTCGCCCTTCGGCTGGTTCAGCTCGAACATCGGCTCGCCGATACAGACGATATCTGGACTCACATCTCTCTCCCTTGCGCGTCGCCGCATTGTTGAAGGCAGATTTGCCGACGTGCAAGGGAGGAGGGGGGGGCCCGATCAGGCGGCGGCGGGCGCTCCGATGCCATTGAGGGTCGCCATCGCCGCATCGGTCAGCGTGATCGCGCCGGCCGCGAGGTTTTCCTCGAGATGCGCCGGCGACGCGGTGCCGGGAATGAGCAGGATGTTCGGCGCGCGGGCGAGCAGCCAGGCGAGCGCCACCTGCATCGGCGTCGCACCGAGCGAGGCCGCGACGTCGTTCAGGGCCGTCGACTGCAGCGGCGAGAAGCCGCCGAGCGGGAAGAACGGCACATAGGCGATGCCATCCGCCGCGAGCTCGTCGATGAGCGCATCGTCGCCGCGATGGGCGAGGTTGTACATGTTCTGGACGCAGACGATCTCCGCGATGCCGCGTGCGGTCGCAACCTGCTTCGGCGTCGCATTACTGATGCCGATATGCCGGACGAGCCCCTGCCGCTGCAGGTCGGCGAGCGTCTCGACTTGCGCCTCGATCGCGCCCTCGGCCGGCCCATAGGGATCGAACAAGAGGCGCAGATTGACGACGTCGAGCGTCTCCAGCCCGAGCGAGGCGAGGTTCTCATGCACCTGCGCCACCAGTTCCTCCGGCGAGAAGGCGGGGATCCACGAGGCATCGTCGCCGCGCCGCGCGCCGATCTTGGTGACGATGACGAGATCATCCGGATAGGGCGCAAGCGCCTCGCGGATCAGCGCGTTGGTGACGTGCGGGCCGTAGATCTCGGCCGTGTCGATATGGTCGACGCCGCCTTCGACCGCCGCGCGGAGGACGGCGATCGCGGCCGCATGATCCTTGGGCGGACCAAAGACGCCGGGGCCGGCGAGCTGCATGGCGCCATAGCCGATGCGCTTCACCGTGAAGCTGCCGAGAGGGTAGGTCGGGGCGGTGCTGGTCGTGGTCATGGGGGAACTCCTGTGGGACCGCCCTAAGCTAGTGGCTATGCGATTGCGCGATAACGGGTCATTGTCGGTACAGGCCGTACGGAACTGCGAACAATGAAACCCAATCTCGACGATCTCCAGGCCTTCATCGCGGTGGCCAGGGCCGGCGGCTTCCGCGGCGCGGCGAAGACCATGGGCAGCAGCCCCTCCGGCGTCAGCGAGGCGGTGCGCCGGCTCGAGGATGCGCTCGGCATGCGCCTCTTCAACCGGACGACGCGCAGCGTCGAGCCGACCGAGGCCGGGCGGCGGCTGCTCGAACGGCTGGAGCCGGCGCTGCGCGAGGTCGACGCGGCGATCGATGTCGTCAACGGCCTGCGCGACCGCCCGGCCGGGCCGCTGCGCCTCAACGTGCCGTTCAGCGCCGCGCGGCTGGTGCTGCCGGCGATCGTCGCGCCGTTCCTTGCTGCCTATCCGGACATCCGCCTCGAGATCGTCGCCGAGGATTCCTTCGTCGATCTCGTCGCGTCCGGCTGCGACGCCGGCATCCGCTATGACGAGCACATGGCGCAGGACATGATCGCGGTGCCGATCGGACCACGACGCCAGCGCTTCGCCTGCGCCGCCGCGCCCGCCTATCTCGATCGGCACGGCAGGCCCGGCCACCCGCACGACATCCTCCGCCATCGCTGCATCAATGGCCGCCTGACGACCGGCGCGCCGCATGTCTGGGAGTTCGAGCGCGACGGCAAGACGGAGTTCGTGCATGTCTCCGGCGCGCTGGTCGTGCAGCCGGGCGCCGCCTTCGATCTCGCGATCGAGACGGCGGTGCGCGGGCTCGGGCTCGTCTTCATCTTCGAGGACTGGCTGCGCCCGCATCTCGACAGCGGCGCGCTCGAACCCGTGCTCGAGGACTGGTGGACGGAATTCTCCGGCCCCTTCCTCTATTATCCCGGCCGCCGGCTGGTCCCGGCGCCGCTCAGGGCCTTCATCGATTTCATCAGATCGACCGCCCCGGCGGCTTGAACGGCGCGGGGGCGGGATCGATCAGACCGTGCCTTCGATCGCCCGGCGGAACAGCATCTCGTAGTCGCTCGCGGTGAGCGCGACGGGATTGCCGCCATTCGAGGGGTCGTGTTCGGCCATCCGCGCGGCTTCAGGCAGCACGCTTTCGTCGACGCCGATTTCCTTCAGCGTGTGCGGGATGCCGAGTTCGGCTCTGAGCGCCAGCACCCAGTCGATGACGCTCGAGGCCGATTGGCCCGGCAGGTCGAGATAGCGGGCAAGGGCCGCCAGCTTGTCGCCGATCGCCGGGGCATTGTGCGCGAGCACATAGGGCATCACCACGGCATTGGTCAGGCCGTGATGGGTGCCGCGCAGGCTCGAGCAGGGATGACTCATGGCATGCATGCCGCCGAGGCCCTTCTGGAAGGCGACCGCGCCCATCGACGAGGCGATCAGCATGTAGGAGCGGGCGTCGAGCCGGCTGCCATCCTTGACGGCGATCGGCAGCCAGTCCTTGACGAGGCGCATGCCTTCGAGGGCGATGCCGGCCGATTGCGGATGGAAGAACGGGCTCGACCAGGCCTCGAGCGAATGGCTGAGCGCGTCCATGCCGGTCCAGGCGGTGATCCTCGCCGGCAGGCCGAGCGTCAGCTCGGGGTCCTCGATGACGATCTTCGGCTGCATCTTCGGATGGAAGATGATCTTCTTGGTGTGGTCGGCGGGATCGGTGATGACGGCGGCGCGGCCGACTTCCGAGCCGGTGCCGGCCGTGGTCGGCACCGCGACGATCGGGGCGATGCCGTCAGGGTCGGCGCGCGTCCACCAATCCTCGCGGTCCTCGAAATCCCAGACCGGCCGCGTCTGCCCGGCCATGAAGGCGATGGTCTTGCCGATGTCCATGGCCGAGCCGCCGCCGAAGGCGATGACGCCGTCATGGCCGCCGGCACGATAGGCTGTGAGCCCGTCGTCGAGATTGGCGAGCGTCGGATTGCCGTCGACCTTCGAGAAGACGCTATAGCGGACGCCCGCCGCATCGAGCACGGCGAGCGCCCTGGCGACCACCGGCAGGGTCACGAGGCCCGGATCCGTGACGAAGAGCGGCGAACCGATGCCGGCCGCCTTGACCGCGCCGGCGAGTTCACTGATGCGCCCGGCACCGAAGCGGATGGCCGTCGGATAGGACCAGTTGGCGGTCAGCGAGGCATAGGTGTCGAGCATGATGGGTCCTCGGGTGGTGGTGGTGCGCGCCGACGATCGGCAGCGAGGGCAATCGATAGCGGTTCGGCGCTCTTCACCTCTCCCTGAGGGAGAGGTCGGCGCGAAGTGCCGGGAGAGGGTTTACGGACTCTCCGGAGAGTTCCCTAAACCCTCTCCCGCCGGCCTTCGGCCGTCGACCTCCCCCTCAGGGGGAGGTGAAAGAAAGGAACACTCCGGCCGGCTGTTCAGTTCGTCTTCGTCCTCAGATGGAAGGCCTTCGGCCGCGTCAGATGCTCGTAGCCGACGCGCGAGAGCGTGGCGCCGCGGCCGGTCTGCTTGACGCCGACCCAGGGGAGGGCGGGATCGAGGAAATCGCAGCGGTTCATGTAGACCGTGCCGGTCTCGATCCGGTCGCCGATGCTCTCAGCCGCGCCGACATCCTCGGTCCAGATCGCGGCGGTGAGGCCGAAGGGCGAATCGTTCATGAGGCCGATCGCTTCCTCGTCGGAGGAGACCTTCATGATGCCGAAGGCGGGCCCGAAGGTTTCCTCGGTCATGAAGCGCATCGAGTGATCGACGCCGACGAGCACCTGCGGCGCCAGATAGGCCGTGCCCTCGGCGGCTTCCGGGAAGCGGGCCGGGTCGATCAGCGGCGTGGCGCCGGCATGCACCGCCTCGTCGATCTGGTCCTTGATGAAGCGTGCGGCCGCGGCGCGGACGACGGGTCCGAGCGTCGTCGCCGGATCGGTCGGGCTGCCGAGCTTGTAGGCGTTGACGGTCGCGACGACGCCCGCGACGAAGGCGTCATAGACGCTCGCATGGACATAGACGCGCTCCATCGCGCAGCAGGACTGGCCGGAATTGAAGAAGCCGCCATCGACGATGTTCTCGATGGCGAAGGGCAGGTTGGCGTCGGCGCGGACATAGGCCGGGTCCTTGCCGCCGAGCTCCAGCGTCGTCGCCGGGAAGTTCGAGGCGCCGGCAACCGAGGCCATAATGTGGCGGCCGCCCGCCGTCGAGCCGGTGAAGCCGACCTGGTCGACGAGGCCGGAGCGGATCACCTTGTCGGTCACATCATGCGACATGTTGACGAACTGGAACACGTCCTGCCACAGCCCCGATTTGGCGAAGGCCGAGGCGAAATGCTCGGCGACGAGCGCGGTCTGGCTCGAGTGCTTCATGACGACGGTATTGCCGGCAAGGATCGCCGGCAGCACGGCGTTGAGCGCCGTCATATAGGGGAAGTTCCAGGCCGGCAGGTTGAGGCAGACGCCGAGCGGCTCGCGGCGGATGAAGCGCTTGAAGCCCTCCTTGGGGCCGACATCGATATCGGCGAGCGTCGCCGGCGCGATGTCGATCATGTAGCGCGCGCGCTCCTCGAAGCCGCGCATCTCGCCATGGCCGTAGCGGATCGGCCGGCCCATCTGCCAGGCGAGCAGTTCGGCGACCTTGTCCTTCTCGGCGACCATCGCATCGACGAAGGCGGTCGCGATCTGCTGCCGCTCCGCCATCGACGAGGTGCGCCAGGCGCGCTGGGCCGCCTTGGCGCGCTCGAGGGCGCCGAGCACCTCGGCCTCGCTGGCGAGCGGCCGCTCGGCATAGACGGAGCCGTCGACCGGCGTGACGATCTTGAATATGGGAGCGTTCATGGCTTCAGCCTCGATCAGGTCGTGTCGCCGAGCATGTGACGGCGCGGATGGCGGCAATCAATACCTCTCGAACCCTCTCTGCAACTCCCAGTCCGTGACGCGGCGGTCGTATTCGAACTGTTCCCAGCGGCCGGTGTGCAGATAGTGCTCGACGACGGCGTCGCCGAGCGCGGCGCGCAGCACGGCAGAGCCGTCGAGGGCGGCGATCGCGTCGCGCAGCGTCTTCGGCACTTCGCGGACGCCGCTGGCGGCATAGGCGTCGCCGGCGAATTCGGCTTCGAGTTCCAGCTTCTCGTCGATGCCGTGAAGGCCCGCGGCGATGAGGCCCGCGAAGGCGAGATAGGGGTTCAAGTCCGCGCCGCCGATGCGGCATTCGGTGCGGACCGACTTGCCCTCGCCGACGACGCGGAAGCCGGCGGTGCGGTTGTCGACCGACCAGACCGCCTTGGTCGGCGCGAAAGTGCCGACCTGGAAGCGCTTGTAGGAGTTGATATAGGGCGCGAGGAAATAGGTGAGCTCGGGCGCGAGCGTCAGGTGTCCGGCGAGCCAGGATTTCATCAGCGCGGACATGCCGAGCGGATCCTTGGCGTCCATGAACAGCGGCTTCTTCGCCTTGCCGTCCCAGAGCGAGGAATGGATATGCGACGACGAACCGGCGAGGTCGTAGCGCCATTTCGCCATGAAGGTGACGGCGCGGTTCTGGAGATGGGCGATCTCCTTGATGCCGTTCTTCATGATGACGTGCTGGTCCGCCATCTCCAGCGCCTCGGCATAGCGGACATTGACCTCTTCCTGGCCGGGGCCCCATTCACCCTTGGAATTCTCGACCGGGATGCCGGCGCCCATCAGACCGTTGCGGATGGCGCGCAGCAGCGGCTCGTTCTTGGTCGTCTGGAGGATGTTGTAGTCCTCGATATAGGTGCCCATGGTCTTGAGGTCGCGCCAGCGCTTGACGCCCGCGCCCTCATAGGTCTCGTCGAAGACGTAGAATTCGAGCTCCGAGGCGAAGAAGGCCGTCATGTTGCGCTCGGCGAGGCGTTTCAGCTGCGCCTTCAGCATGGCGCGCGGACTGTGGACGAGATCCTCGCCGTGATGGTCGCAGACATCGGCCAGCATCAGCGCGGTGCCTTCGAGCCAGGGAATGTGCCGCAGCGTCGAGACGTCTGGCTTCAGCACGAAGTCGCCATAGCCCTTGGCCCAGCTCGCCGCCTGGTAGCCGGGCACCGGCTCCATGTCGATGTCGACGGTGAGCAGGTAGTTGCAGGCATGCGTCTCGTGCAGCGCGCTGTCGAGGAAGAAGGCACCGGTGAAGCGCTTGCCGATCAGTCGGCCCTGCATGTCGGGGAAGGCCACGATCACCGTGTCGATCGTGCCGGCGGCGATGGCCGCCTCGAGGTCCTTCAGCGTCATGTTTCCGGCCATGGGCAGTTCCTTTCGTGTCGGATGGTCGCCTGAAACGAAAAGCCGGGTCCGTCCCGGCCGTCAGGCGCTCCAGGGCGCATCGGATCACCCTGGGGGTGACGGGATGACGACCCGGCTGAGGGGATGGGGAGGGGAGCTGGCCCCCCTCCCGCGATCGGCACTTTAGCCGGTTCAGGTCTCGCCGACCGCCTTCTCGGCCGCGGCGATAGCGGCCTTGCGCTTGGCGATCACGTCGCCGATCGGCGGGCCCTGGAAGCGGCGGTTCTCGAAGGCGAACCAGACGATGGCCGCCAGCACCAGGAAGCCGATCGTGATGTAGAGCGCCCAGTCGTTGGGCGGCTGGATGCCGATGACGAAGATCAGCACCATCGAGACGATCGAAAGAAGCGCGAACAGCGTGTAGAGCCCGCGGCCGACATTCCACGGACCCATCTTCGGCCATTTCGACGAGCCATAGGCGACGAGGCCGAGGGCGATCGGAATGGCGAAGGAGAAGAACAGGAAGATGACGGTGCAGGAGACGACGATCGAATAGGCCGAGGCGCCGGCAATCGTGATCAGCGAGGTGCCCCAGACGAACAGCACCGAGAGGATCGCGCCGGCCCAGATTGCCGCCACCGGCGTGCGGAATTTCGGACTGACCTTGGCGAGCGCCTTCGAGGCCGGCAGGCCGCCGTCACGCGAGAAGGCGAAGATCATGCGCGACACCGAGGTGACCGTCGCGAGGCCGCAGAGGAACTGCGACACGAAGATCGCGAGATAGAGGATCACCTTGATGGCCGGGTTCACCTGCGCGTCCATCGCCCAGAAGAACACGTTCCAGCCCTGCTTGGCGGCGTCGTCCATGTTGGGGATCATGAGGACGAACGAGCACAGCATGATGTAGCCGAACACGGCCGAATAGATGACCGACATGATCATGCCGCGCGGCACCGAATGGGCGGCCTTGACCGTCTCTTCCGAGGTGTGGGCCGAGGCGTCGTAGCCGGTGATCGTATAGATCGGCAGCAAAAGGCCGAGCAGGAACACCCACCATCCCGAGACCTCAGGCCAGACATTGCCGCCCGCTTCGCCCGAATAGTTCGAGAAGGTGAAGAGGCGCGCGATGTCATAGGACGGCGCCGAGGCGAGGCAGACGATCGCGAGCAGCAGCGCCGTCACGAAGATCAGATAGCCGGAGAAATCGGTCAGCTTGGCCGTCAGGCCGATGCCCATGTGGTTGATGATCGCCTGCAGGCCGGTCAGCACCACGAGGAAGCCGACGCGGTTGGTGATCGTGTCGACCCAGCCGAAGGTCGGCCCGAAGGCGCCGACGAAGAAGTAGTAGGTGCCGACATTGATGGCGCCGAGCACGGTGACGAGGCCGAGCAGGTTGAACCAGGCGGTCAGCCAGCCGGTGAAGCGATTGCCGAGGATCGAGCCCCAGTGATAGAGGCCGCCGGCCGTCGGATAGGCCGAGGAGATCTGCGCCATCGCCAGCGCGAACACGCCGGAGATCAGGCAGCCGACCGGCCAGCCGATGCCGATCGCGGCGCCGCCGGCGCCCGATGTCGCCTGGGCGAGCGAATTGATGCCGCCCGAGAGAATGCAGATGATCGAGAACGAGATCGCGAAGTTGGAGAAGCGGCTCATCCGCCGCTCCAGTTCCTGCGCATATCCCATCGAATGGAGGACGTGGATGTCCGCCTTCTTGTCGCTGTCCGTGTAGCCGTCGCGCGCGCTCATGCCATTCTCCCGTCGCTGACCCGAAAGCGGTCCGGCCCTGCCCGGACTGCCCGATCGGGCGATGCACCTGCCCAACTGTTCCCCGTCGCCGCTGACGGCGCCGTCTTCTCGTGCGTCCCCTGGTCTTTTGCCATTCGGGACGGCCTCTCCGGCCCAGGCTTCCGCCCGTGCCAAATCCTATGTGCCGCCATCCTCGCTTGTGTCGATGCCGAGCGTGCCCGTGCTCACGGCGAGCGCATCGCCGAGGCGGGCGATCCAGTCCTCGATCGCCTCCGGCGTGCGCAGGAGATCGTTGCGGACCTCGATCATCACATGCGGCAGACCGCGGTTCCGGCCATGGCGGCGGATCGTGTAGTCGACATTGTCGCGGGCGGAGTAGGGCTCGTCGTCGCCCACCACCAGCGCCGGGTCGGCGGCGAGCGCCGCCAGCATCGGATCGGCGAGGCTGCGGTCGTCCGCCTGGATGATGCCGACATGCCAGGGCCGCGCGATGCCGCGCCAGACGGGCGTGAAGGAATGCAGCGTCACCAGCACGGTCGGCCGGCCGGCCGCGATCCGCGTGCCGACAAGCGCTTCGATCGCGGCGTGGAAGGGCGACCATAGAGCCTCGATCCGCGCGGCCCGCTCCGCCGCACTGAGCCCGGCATTGCCGGGGATTGCGGTCTCTTCGGAAAGGGTGGTGATCGCGTCGCCGAGCGAGGGCTCGCGGTTGCAGTCGATGACGAGGCGCGAATAGGCCTGCAGCACCGCAGCGCCGCCGAAGCGGCGGGCAAGGCCCAGCGTCAGCGCGGCTGCGCCGGGGTCATAGGCGATGTGCTGCCCGAAGGCGGCGGGCGGAAGGCCGAGATCGCCGAGGGCGCGCGGCATGCGGTTGCTGGCATGTTCGCAGACGAAGACGAAGGGATCGGCCGAGGCGGCGATGACCTGCACGGGCGGCGGCTCGTCGGCAGCGAGGAGCGGCCCATCGCCGGATGCGCGATGCTTTGCCGTCCAATCATTGGCCGAGACGATCTCCATGCCGCGACGGCTCCATCCTCAGGTCCGGCCGGCGCGGAAAAGCGCGCTTTGACTTTTGCGCCGGCTGAACGATACGTTACAGCAGTGTCCTGTTGCGTCAATTCTGAAATGAAGGCGTCATCTGCCTTCGGAAGCGGCAGCGCGGTCCGCCCTTGGCGGCTATGGTGTTGCGACCGAATGAGGCGATGACCGGCGGAGGGTCCATGACGGAGAGCGGCGCGTCGATCGCCGAGCGGCTGAGGCGCGATCTCGGCCGCATGACGCCGAACGAGAAGCGCGCGGCGCAGCGTCTTCTGGCGGACTTCCCGATGGCGGGGCTCGATTCGGCCGCCCGCTTCGGCGAAGCCTCCGGAGTCAGCGCGCCGACGGTGCTTCGGATGGTCGCCAAGCTCGGCTATGCGAGCTATGGCGCTTTCCAGGACGAGCTCAAGGCCGAGCTCGCGGCGCGCAGGGCGACGCCGCTGACCAAGGGGCTCCGGAGCTATGCCGACGACCCGCTCGCCGCTTTCGCCGCGGCCTCGGTCGACAATCTCCGCGCCACTGCCGCCAATGTCCCGCGCGATGAATTCGCCGCCGTCGCCGCGCTCCTGTCCGATCCGCGCCGGTCTGTGCATCTGCTCGGCGGGCGCTTCACCGATCCGATCGCCGACTATATGGCGGCGCATCTCCGCGTGCTCAGGCCGGAGGTGCGGCGGATCGGCGGCCAGCCGGCGGCCTGGCTCGACCAGTTGCTCGATATCCAGAAGCGGGCCGTGGTCGTGCTGTTCGATATCCGCCGCTACAGCGCCGAACTCGCCGCCTTCGCCGAACGGGCCAATGCGCGCGGCGCGACCGTCGTTCTCGTCACCGACCAGTGGCTGTCGCCGATCTCGAAGGTGGCGCGGCACGTGCTGCCGGCCCATGTCGCGGCGCCCTCCGTGTGGGATTCCGGCGCCGGGCTGATGCTCATCGTCGAAGCGCTGCTGGCCGCCGTCGCCACCGCCAGAGGCACCGAGGGCCGCGCCCGCCTCGAAGCGCTGGAAGCGATCCGCAAGGACGGGGATTAGAACAATTCCCGCGAACTCCGGTTTGCCGGAATTGTTCTATCTGTCCGTTCTGTCGCATTTTCTTCACGCGAACCGGTACCCACTTCGCTCGAAAATGCTCTAGCCGCGCTTCCCCTTGCTGCCGAGATGGGTGTCGCCGAAGGCGGTGCCGTATTTGAGGCCGTAGCCGAGCATGCGGTCGAAGCCGATATGGGCGGCGAGGATCAGCGCGCCGTCGACAGCCCAGGGGGCGCCGAGCGCGACGCCGATCGCGCCGAGCGCGAAGGCAGCAACGGTGGTGTGGGCCGCGTTGTAGAGCGCCGCGCCGATCCGGTTGCCGGCGAGATAGCCGAGCATCGAGAGGTCGGGGCTGAGGAACAGTATGGCGAAGATGAGCCAGCTGCCGCCGACGTGGCCATAGGCGAAGGCGGCGGCCGCCAGCATGGCAGCGCCTTCGCCGCCAAGGATCAGGCGTGGCCAGCCGGCGACCGCCGGGCTGGCTGCAGGAGTTGCGAGGGTCGACATCAGGGGCTCCGCATCTGGTTGATCAGCACGCGGTCACTGTCGCAGACGGGGCATCGCACCGGAATTGGCTAAACCCGTCGTCTCGCCATACAGAAATGTATGATCACTCCAGCCGCTTCAGCGTGCCGAAGCCGAGATCGTCATAGGCTTCGAGCGCGATCGACGTCGCCTTGCCGTCCGGGCCGATGGTGAAGGTCGCGGCTGTGCCGAGATCGGGCATTTCCGGGGCCGTGTACATCAGGAAGGCATCGCGGTCATAGTGGGTGAGCGGGAAGCGCCGCACCCCGCCGGGACCCATCGCCAGCACGAGCTTGCCGTCTTCGGCGCTGACCGTCGCCGTCCCGAAATAGTCGTTGCCATAGCGGCCGAGATAGGCGGCGTCCGCGAGGGCCGCGCCGGGATTGGCCGGCGGATGGGCGAAGCGGGCCTTGGCCGCCTCGATCGCCGGGCCGAACAGGCCGGCAAAGGCGGCATTCCATTTCCCGATCCAGTTCTCCTCGATCTTGCCTTGGAACAGGAGGTCGAACAAGGAATCGGCCAGTCCCTCCGGCAGGCCGCTCGGGAAGGCATTGGTGAGGACGACGATGCCGATGTCATGCTCGGGCAGGATCGAGACCAGCGTGCGGGCGCCGTTGGAGAAGGCGCCGGCATGGCCCCATTGCAGGCCGTAGCGGCCGAATTCGACGTTCCAGCCGCGGCCATAGAAGGAGGCGCCGCCGGTGACCGGGTTGTTGCCGCGCGCCATGATCGGGGCGTGGGTCGCGGCGAGGGCTGCGGGATCGATCAGCGGCTTGCCGTCAAAACGCCCATTGCCGAGCTCGAGCTGCAGCCATTTCGACATGTCGCGCGCCGAGGAGGAGACGCCGCCGGCGGGAGCCTGCGCGTCGGGCATGCGCAGCGGCCCCGGACGCCATGCGCCGACCGAACCGACATGCAGGCTGGCGCGATTGTCGCGCTTCAGGAAATCGGCATAGCGCGAGGAGGTCGAGGCCATGCCGAGCGGCTTGTAGAGCCGCTCCTCGGCGAGATCGGCCCAGTCCTTGCCCTCGGCCTTCGCCACGGCATCGGCGCCTTCGGTGATGCCGAAATTCGAATAGGAATAGGTGGAGCGGAAGCCCGAGAGCGGCACCAGCCGCAGCCGCTGCATGATCGCGGCGCGATCATAGCCGAGGTCTTCGAGCTCGTTGCCGGCGCCGCCCGGCAGGCCGCTCCGATGCGAGAAGAGGTCGGTGACCGTAAGGTTCGCCGTCGGCCAGGCCTCGCTGAGGCGGAAGCTCGGATCGAGATCGGCGATCTTCGCGTCCCAGCCGATCGTGCCGTCGCCGACCACGGCGGCGACGATCGTTGCCGAGATCGGCTTCGAGAACGAGGCGAGCTGGAACACGGTGTCGGCATCGACGGTCGCCGGCTTGCCGACTTCGCGGAGGCCGAAGCCCTCGAGATAGACGACCTCGCCGCCCGCGACGATGGCGATCGCGAGCCCCGGCACCTCGCCGCCCTCGACCGATGTCCGCACCAGCGCCTCGAAGGCTGGAAGCACGGCCTCGACGGCCGCCCGTTTGACGGGTTCGGCGGCGGCAGGCGCCGCGAGCGGCGCCATCGCGAGGCTCAGCATCGACGCGGCAAGGGCAGTGGCAAGGCCGGCATGTCGTTTCATCAGATCCCCCGATCGAAGAAATGCGGTCCAGTCAGGCCATGATGCCGCTGGTCGCGGCGCCGTGCCAGCCCCTCAATCGAGGGCGGCGCGCCAGGCCGAGACATAGGCGGTGATGTCGACGGCGAGCGGCGGAGCGGCGGGCGCATCCGGGATGCCGGGGCCGGCGCCGTCGGGACCGTCCGCGAGGAGGGCCGCGCCTTCCGTGGTTCCGGTCGCGTCCGTGCGCGCGATGACCGGGCGGCCGACGATCGAGGCGAGCGCCGAGAGGAAGGTGGGGTTGCGGGCGAGCGGTCCTTCGATGATGACGGGGCCCGCGGCGCTGGTCAGCGCGAGGCAGGTCGAGGCGACGAGCGCGCAATAGAGGCTGGCGGCGGCGACGCGCTCGCCCGGCGATAGGGTGGCCGGATCGACCGTCCAGCGCCCCTCGAGGAAGGCATAGGGGCCGGTGCCGGGCACGAAGGAGGGCAGCGCCATCGCAGCCTTCTCGATGAGCGCGGCGATGTCGGCGTCCGTCGGCTCGGCCTTCTCGCCCTCGGTCAGCCGCTCGAATTCGCGGCCGGCCATGAACCGCGCCGAGGGGACGGGCCGGCCGAGGGCATCGACATTGGCGAGGCAGTCGCGCGCCGGATCGAGATGGGACATCGAGCCGCCGATGGCGAAGAAGATCAGCCAGGTGCCGGACGAGAGCACGGTGAACGGCGCGCGGCGGCGCAGGATGTGCGGCAGCAGGCTGGCATTGCTGTCATGGATGCCGGCGACGACCCGGCAATCGGCCGGAAGGCCGGTCTTTGCGGCGAGCGCCGGGCGGATCGTGCCGGCCGTGTCCCAGGGATGGACGACCGGCGGGATCAGCTTCGCCCAGCCGCGGTCCTCGGCGAGGCGCGAGAAGGTGCCGGCCTCGGGGTTCCAGAGATCGCTGTGGCAGCCGAGAGAGGTCGGCTCGCTGACGAGCGCGCCGGTCATGCGCCAGACCCAGTATTGCGGATAGAACAGGATCGCCTCGGCGCGGCCGAAGGCGGAGGGGAACGTCTCCTCGAGCCAGTAGATCTGGCGGCCGGCATTGAGGCCGCCGGGAAGATCAGGCGAAAGCGTCTCCCAGAAGGCGCCGCGCAGCGGGCGATAGGCTTCGGCGACCGAATCCGGGCCGGCATATTCATAGTCGAGGATCGGCAGCACCAGCCCGTCAGGCCCGATGACGGCGATGGCGGCGCCATGCGTCGTCGTCGAGATGCAGCCGACGCTCGCGCGGGCGGCGAATTCCTTCAGCCCGGCGACGATCCACGACCAGATGCGGTCGGTGTCGAAATGCGGATAGAGCCCGTCGCGCAGCACCTCGTTGGACGTGGTGCGCAGATCGATGATCGTCCGTGTCGCGGCATCGACCAGCGCCAGCTTGGCGTTGGTCTTGCCGATGTCGAGGACGATGGTGGCGGCGGGAAGCGGCATGGGATCCATTCGGATTTCGAGACGCCTGGAGGATAGCGGAATTCGGCGCGGCCGTCGCCCGGGGCCGCGTCAGGCCGCGCTCGCCTTGCGCCAGGCCTCGGCATACTCGGCGAAGCCGCCGCCGAGCGGCGCGGCCGGCGGCGGATCGGCGGCGAGCGGGCGGGCGTGGTCGGGTCCGTCGGCAAGGAGCGCCGCGCCCTCGGTGGTGCCGGTTGCGTCCGGCCGGCCGATCACGGGCTCGGCGACCAGGGCGGCGAGCGCCGACAGGAACAGCGGGCTGCGGGCGAGGGGCCCCTCGATCAGCACCGGACCCTCGGCGCCGGCGAGCCGGAGCGAGGCCTCGGCGACCAGCGCGGCATAGAGGCTGGCCGCCGCCGTGCGCTCGCCCGCCGTCAGCTTTGCTGCGTCATGCGTCCAGGAGCCCCTGCGCTGGCCGAACGGTCCGGCGCCAGGCACGAAGCCGGGCAGCGCCATGATGTGCTCACTGAGGACGCGCGCGATCTCGGCCGCAGTCGGTTCGGTTGCGCGGCCCGCCGTCAGCATCTCGAATTCGCGCCCCGTCATCGACATGGTCGAGGGCACCGGCCGCGCGAAGGCGTCGACATAGGCGAGACCGCCGCGCGTCGGATCGAGATGGTCGAGGCTGCCGCCGGCGGCGAAGGTGATCATCCAGGTGCCGGTCGAGATGACCGCGAAGGGCAGCGGCCGCGCGAGGATATGCGGCAGGAGGCTCGCATTGCTGTCATGGATGCCGGCAACGACGCGGCAGGTCTCAGGCAGTCCGGCCGCGGCGGCGACAGCGGGCAGCACCGGGCCGACGCTGTCCCAGGGCGCCATGCGCTCGGGGAAGCGCGCCGCCCAGCCCTCGTTGACCGCGACGGTGGAAAAGGCGCCGGTGCTGGCGTTGACGAGATCGGTATGAGCGCCATAGGCGGTCGGCTCCGAAACCCGGCGCCCCGTCAGCCGCCAGACCCAGTATTGCGGATAGTGCAGGATCGTGCGGCCGCGTGCGAAGGCCTCGGGGAAGCTGCGGGCCAGCCAGTAGAGCTGGCGCCCGGCATTGAGCCCGCCGGGCAGGTCGGGCGACAGGATCTCGGCGAACGAGCCGCGCACGGCGCGGTAGTCGTCCGCCACGCTGTCGGGTCCGGCATGCTCATAGTCGAGCACCGGCAGGACGAGATCATCCTCGCCGAGAATGGCGATGCCGCCGCCATGGGTGGTGACGGCGATTACCTCGACCGCGGCTTCCGCCGACGCCTCGGCGAGACCGTCGATGAGCCAGTTCCAGACCGCGTCGACGTCGAAATGCGGATAAGGCGGCCCGGGGAGGACGGTGTTCTTCAGCGTGCGCACCGAGAGCGTCGCCCGGCTCGCGCGATCGATCAGCGCCAGCTTGGCGTTGGACTTGCCGATATCGAGCACGGCGATGGCGGCCGGCTTCGTCGTCATGGGCAGGGCCTTGTCACTGAGGGACCTTGTCACTGAGAGACCTTGGCGAGGGCGCGGCGATAGATCTCCGCGTCCCAGTTGAAGAGTTCGCGTTCCTCCGCCTCGGAGAGGACGCGCAGCGGCTCGTCCGCATGGAGGCGGCCGGTGACCTCGGCGAGCGCGCGGGCGAGATCATCGCCGCCGCGAAGGACCGCGCGATGGATCAAGACGCCCCTGCCGGGGACGGCGAGCAGCATCTGCGGGATGGCGGCGCTGCTCTCGAAGGCCGAGGGATGCATGCCCTCGGGCAGCACGGCAACCGCGCTGCCGAGAAAGACGACATGATCGGGGTAGAGCGTGCCCCGCCGCGCGATGGCGAGACGCTCCGGATCGGTGGCGATGGCATGGGCGAGCGGATCGGATGGCAGCCGCCACTCCGAGCCCTCGGCGAGCGCCTCGAGGGCGGCGAGATCGGCCGGCGGGGCCGGGCGGACGGGACGGGCCAGCGCCTCGGCGACGCGCTCCAGCAGAAGGCCTGCCTCCTCGACCGTCCCGGCGGCGACGATGAGGCCGTGATTGCCGAGCGTCACGACATTGGTGCCCGGCGGCGCGGCGGCCTGGATGGCGCGCGCCAGCGGCAGGCCGGGTTTCAGATAGGGAATATGCACATGGACGATGCCACTGAGCGCCGCAAGGCGGGCCGCGATGCCGGCCTCGGCATCAGCGCGCACGGCGTGGGCGACCGTCTCGATGCAATGGACATGCAGCACGGCCGCGAACGGGAAGACGGCATGCACGGAGGTCTCGACCGAGGGCCGGAGGCCGTGCGGATTGTCGCTTGCGATGACGAAATCGGTCGCCTTGGCGGCGCGTTCGTCATTGGCGTCGATGGCCTCGCGCAGCGGAGCGAGCGCGACGGGCAGGAAGATGTCGCGCGTCCCGGCCTCGGCGAGCCAGGTTCCGGACGCCTTGATCCAGAGGGCGCCGTCCAGCTTCAGCGAGGTGTTGCCGCCGGCGGCCTGGGTCGTCAGCGGATCACGGCCGAGGCGGGACGAGAGCGTCGCGAGCGCCTTCAATTGCGCTGATGCGGCCATGCGGTCCTCCCTCGGGCGCTGAAACGACAACGCGAGGCATGGGGTCGCCATGCCTCGCGCTCGATTGATCGGGGCTTAGAAGTCGAAGCCGGCGATGTTGGACTTGTCGAAGACGAAGGGAGCGCCGAGCAGGATCTCGGAGCCGTTCACGACCTTGAGCTCACCGAGCTTGCCGGCCTTGACCGAGGTGTCGCCCGCCTTCAGCGTGCCGTCGGCGGCAGCGCGGAGGACGTACATCGCGGCATAGCCGAGATCCACGGGGTTCCACAGGACGACCGACTTGACGCAGTCCTTCTCGACATAGGGCTTCATCGCGTTCGGCGTGGCGAGGCCGACGACGGCGACCTTGCCGCAGAGACCCGACTGGGTCACGGCTTCGGCAGCGGCCGGGGTCGCGACCGAGGTCATGCCGACGATGCCCTTCAGCTTGTCGCCATGCTTGTTGATCAGCGTGGTGGCCTGGTTGAAGGACAGGACGTTGTCTTCCTGCGCTTCGACCGTCTCGAGCCATTCGAGCTTCGGATGGCACTTGGCGGCATAGGCGGCCATCTCGGCGATCCAGCGCGCCTGGTTCGGCGTGGTGAAGGTCGAGGTGACGATCGCGAAGGACGCCTCCTCGCCGATTTCCTTGGCGAGGTTGTCGACGAGCGACTTCGCGACGCCGTTGAACTCGGCCTGGTTCACGAACCACTGGCGCGCATCCGGCGTGGCGTTGGCGTCATAGCCGACGACGTTGATGCCGGCGGCGAGCGCCTTCTTCAGCACCGGGGCGATGGCGACGGGGTCGTTGGCGGCGAACAGGATGCCGTCGACGCCCGAGGTCACGTAGTTGTCGATGAACGTGATCTGCTCGTCGATATTGGCCTTGGTCGGACCGTCGGTCTTGACGTCGACATTGCCGAGTTCCTTGGCGGCCTCGGCCTGGCCCTTGGTCGTGGCGCTGAAGTAGCCGACGCCGATCAGCTTCGGAACGTCGACGACGGTGATCTTCTTGCCGTTGCGATCGGGAGCGTTGGTGGGAACGCCGCCGTCATAGGGCTTGGCGACGACTTCGCCGGGCGTCGCATCGCAGGCAAGCGGATTGGTCGGCAGATCGTCACCACCGGTCCAGGTGGCGGCGTAGGCGGTGGAGCTGGCCAGGACCAGACCGGCTGCCAGTAGAATGGACTTCTTCATGTTCTTCTCCTCCTCGAACACGTTTGGGTGGGAGCCGTTGTCGGCGAGGCTCCCCCTTCGATCTTCAGTCGTGGTTCAGCCGTCGCCGTTGCGGCTGAAGAGGTTGGTCGCCAGGATGGCGAGAATGAGCACGAGGCCGATGACGACGATGGTGCCGTCACCCTTGACGCCCGAGAGCGCGAGGCCGTTCTTGAGCGCCTGCACCAGGATCAGGCCGATGCAGGTGCCGATGATGGTGCCGCGGCCGCCGAAGATCGACGTGCCGCCGAGCACCACGGCGGTGATGACGTCGAGCTCGACGCCGGTTCCCATGTCCGAGCGCGTCGTCGAGACGCGCGACACGAAGATCACCGCCGCGAGGCCCGAGATCAGTCCGGCGCCGGTATAGATGAGCAGCTTGGTGCGGTTGACGTTGATGCCTGAGAAGCGCGCGGCCGTCTCGTTGGCGCCGACCGCATAGGTGGCGCGGCCGAACGTGGTCAGGCCGAGGATGGCCGCGGCAATGATCGCGACGGCGATCAGGATCCACAGCTGCGTCGGAACGCCGAGCACCTCGCCCTGGCCGAGCACGAAGAACCAGTCGGGATAGCCGCGCACCGAGCGTGCCTGGCTGATGCCTTCGGCAAGGCCGCGATAGAGCGCGAGCGTCGCCAGCGTCGCGATCAGCGGCGGCACCTTGAAGCGCGTGATGATGAGGCCGTTGATGAGGCCGGCGATGCCGCCGACGACGACGGCCAGCACCATGGCGGCGGGCAGGGGAATGCCGAGATTGTGCCAGAACACGCCGAGCAGGATGGCGCAGAGGCCGAGGATCGAGCCGACCGACAGGTCGATGCCGCCGGTGATGATGACGAAGGTCATCGGCAGGGCGATGAGGCCGACCTCGGTCATCAGGCGGCCCTGATTGAGGATGTTGGCCGTCGTGAAGAACTTGTCGGACTGCTGCGCCAGGAGGAACAGCACGATGACGAGCAGGACGCCGAGCACGGCCTCGTGTCGCAGGAAGGAACGGAGCGTCAGGGTCATGGCGTTCACTTGATCCCGCGGCGGCGGGCCATGTCGGCGAGCACGGTGGCGAGGATCAGCAGACCCTGGACCGAGCGCAGCCAATAGGCCGAGACATTGAGGAAGATCAGCGAGGAGCCGATCGCGGCAAAGAGGATGGCGGCGAGCGTCGAGCCGACGACCGTTCCGGTGCCGCCGAGGATCGAGACGCCGCCGACCACCGAGGCGGTGATGACGGTGAGCTCGAGATTGGGCGGCACGGTCGACTGGATCACCTGCAGCTGCGTCGCGAACAGGATCGCGGCGATGCCGGCGAAGAAGCCGTGGATGGCGAAGATGGCGACGGTCGAGCGCTCGACGCGGATGCCGGCGACGCGCGCCGCCTCGGGATTGCCGCCGATCGCGTAGATGGAGCGGCCGAAGGGCGTGTAGCGCATGAAGATCGCGGCGAGGATCGTCAGCCCGAGCATGAACCAGACCGGCGAGGGCACGCCGAAGGCACGGAACTGCGCGATCAGGAAGTCCGGCGGCAGGTTGGTGATCCAGGCGCCGCCGGTCAAGCTGATGAGGCCGCCCTTCAGGATCGACAGCATGCCGAGCGTGACGACGATCGAGGGGATCTTCACATAGGCGACGAGGGCGCCGATCAGCGAGGTGATGACCATGCCGATGAGGATCGGTGCCGTCCAGGCGATCCAGACCGGATAGCCGTTGACGGCGAGCGTGCCGGCGATCGTCGCGAGCACGCCGATCAGCGAGCCGACGGAGACGTCGATATGGCCCGAGATGATGACCATCGACATGCCGATCGCGGCGACGGCGATATAGGCGTTGCCGACGAAGATGCTCGTCAGGTTGGTCTGGCTGACGAAGCGCGGCGCGATCAGGCCGACGGCGACGAACAGCACGATGATGGCGGCGAGGATAATGAATTCCTGGCCATAGGTGCTGACGGTCCGTGCGAAGACGCCCGTCGTGGCCGGTCGGCGCAGGGTGGCGGTGTCGAGGCTCATGCCGCGCTCCCTTCCTGTTCGGCGCGCGCATGGGCAGCGCCGGCATGGGTCATCGCGGCGCCGACGACGTCGGGCGTCGCCTCGCTGCGGTCGAAGGTCTTGACCATGCGGCCACCATTCATGACGAGGATTCGGTCGCTCATTCCGAGCACTTCGGGCAGCTCGCTCGAGATCATGATCACGGCGAGGCCCTCGCCGGCGAGCTTGCACATCAGGGCATGGATCTCCGACTTGGCACCGACATCGATGCCGCGCGTCGGCTCATCCATGATGAGAACCTTGGGGTTGGTCGCGACCCATTTGGCGAGCACGACCTTCTGCTGGTTGCCGCCGGAAAGCTGGCCGGCCCGCTGCTCGGGGCCGCGGGCGCGGATGCCGAAGCGGGTGATCGCATCCTTGGCGAGCGCCAGTTCCTTGACGCGGTCGACGATCGAGGCCTTCGAGATGCGCGAGAGCAGCGCCATCGACACGTTCTCGCGGATGGTCTGCGCCTTGACGAGGCCCTGCAGGCCGCGATCCTCCGGCACATAGGCGATGCCGATGTCGCGCGCCTGTTCGGGGCTCTTGATCGTCACCGGCTTGCCGTTGAGGAGGATTTCTCCCGAGGTCGCCGGGGTGATGCCGAAGATCGTGAGCGCGAGTTCGGTGCGGCCCGAGCCGACGAGACCGGCGATGCCGAGGATTTCACCGGCCCGGAGCACCAGCGAGACGTCCTGCACCTCGTCCTTGAACGAGACGTTGCGCAGCTCGAGCACCGGCTCGCCGATCGGCACGGTGACCTTCGGGAACAATTGGTCGATCGAGCGGCCGACCATCATCGAGACGAGCGTCGCGTCATTGACCTCGTCGATCGGCTTCGTCCCGATCAGCGCGCCGTCGCGCAGCACCGTGACGCGGTCGGCGAGGGCGAAGATCTCGGGCATGCGGTGGCTGATATAGATGATGGCGACGCCGCGCTCGCGCAGCCGGCGGACGACATCGAGCAGGCGGCGGACATCGGCATCGGCGAGCGAGGCGGTCGGCTCGTCCATGATGAGGAGCCGCGCATCCTGCGACAGCGCCTTGGCGATCTCGACGCGCTGGCGATTGGCGACCGAGAGGCCGCCGACGCGCGCGTCGACATCGAGATCGGGGCTGTCGAGCTGGTCGAGCAGGGCGCGGGCACGCCGGCGCATCTCGTTCCAGTCGAGCGCGCCGGGGCCGACCTTCGGCGCATTGCCGATGAAGATGTTCTCGGCGACGGTCATGTCGGGGAACAGCAGCAGTTCCTGATAGACCGTCGCGATGCCCGAGCGCCGTGCATCGCGCGGCGCCGAGAAGGCGACGGCGCGGCCGTTCACGGTGATCTCGCCGCCCTCGTCGGGATGATGGAAGCCGGACAGGATCTTGATCAGCGTCGACTTGCCGGCGCCGTTCTCGCCGAGAAGCGCGTGCACCTCGCCGGCCCGCACGTCGAAATCGACGTTCTTCAGCACCTTGATGCCGCCGAAGGTCTTGGAGATGTTGCGGAGCTGGACGAGCGGCGGCGCCGCCGCGTCCGATGTCGCGACGGTCGCGGTCATGTCGTTTCCATGGCGTCTGAGGCTTCGTTCTGGTCGGGTTCGACGACGAGCAGGCGCACGCCGGCCTCGCCGATCAACTTGGCGTCGCGGCTCTTGATGCCGTTGTCGGTGATGATCATCGCGACACGGTCGAGCGCGCAGAGGATGAGCGAGGAGCGGCGCTCGAATTTGGAGGAATCGACGAGCAGGATCAGCTCGTCCGCCTGGTTGATCAGCTTCTGCTCGGCCTGGATGAGCAGCGGATCGCCTTCCATGATGCCGATCGGGCTGACGCCCTGCGCGCTCATGAACATGCGCCGCGCATAGAAATTGCGCGTCACGTCGTTCTCGAACGGCGACAGGATGAGGCTCTGCTCGCGATAGACGGCGCCGCCGGGCAGCACGATGGTGTTCTTCGAGGTGCGGACCAGCGTCTCGGCGATGGCGAAGGAATTGGTGAGGATCTGCATCCGCCGGCGGGCGAGATGATCGACCATCTGATAGGTCGTCGTGCCGCCATTGATGATGATGGAATCGCCGTCCTCGCAGAGATCGACCGCCGCCCGCGCGATGGCGCGCTTCTGCGGCACGTTCATCTGCTCGCTGACCGAGAAATGGCGGCCGCCGATACCGACGAGCTGGGGCGGGTGCAGCGCCTCGGCGCCGCCTCGGACCTTGTGCAGCTTGCCGTCGATATGCAGCGCGTTGATGTCGCGGCGGATCGTCGCCTCGGACGCGCCGGTCAGTTCGACCAATTGGGCGACCGTCACGACCGGACGGTCGGCGATCTCTCCCAGGATGATCCGCTGGCGCTCGATTTCGTGCAACTTGTCCTCCCCGACGAGGCCGATCTTGCAGCCGCCTGCGTCCGTGTCAATCAATTTCGATCAAAATCACTTATATTGCGTCGCAGCACGCGTCATGTGGCGCTGCAATAGCGGTCAAATGCGCGTATTGCGACGCAATATGATCATTCTTGATTGCGCATGATTGACAAAGCGGCGTTCCACTGAGAAAGCTTGCCCAATCAGACGTCGCGGCATCCGTCGCGGCGCGTCGCAACGTGCCGGTTGGCGCAGTCGCCTGCCGGACGAGCTTCGAAAGCGGGCATTTCCGATCATGACAGGCGCCACACTCCTCCTCGACAATCGCTGGGACGACGCCAAGGCGGCCGGGCTCAGTGAATCCGGGCTGTTGCTCTACCGCTCGAACCTGCTCGGTTCCGACAAGCGGATCACCAATTTCGGCGGCGGCAACACCTCGGCCAAGGTGACCGAGAAGGATCCGCTCACCGGCGAGGACGTCACGGTGCTCTGGGTCAAGGGCTCGGGCGGCGATGTCGGCTCGATCAAGCTCGACGGCTTCGCGACGCTCTACCAGTCGAAGCTCGAGGCGCTGAAGGGCATCTATCGCGGCCTCGCCTTCGAGGACGAGATGGTGGGGCTGCTGCCGCACTGCACCTGGAACCTCAACCCGCGCGCCGCCTCGATCGACACGCCGCTGCATGCCTATGTGCCCTATGCGCATGTCGACCACATGCATCCGGACGCGATCATCGCCATCGCCGCGTCGAAGAACTCGAAGGAACTGACCAAGGCCATCTATGGCGACGAGATCGGCTGGCTGCCCTGGAAGCGGCCCGGCTTCGAGCTCGGCCTGTGGCTGTCGAAATTCGCCAATGAGAACCCGTCGGCGAAGGGCGTCGTGCTCGAGAGCCATGGCCTCTTCACCTGGGCCGACAACGCCAAGGACTGCTACGAGCTGACGCTCGAGATCATCAACAAGGCGATCGCCTGGTTCGCCAAGGAGACCGAGGGCAAGGCGATCTTCGGCGGCGCCGTCGCGACCTCGGCCGATGCCGCCAAGCGGCGCGCCATCGCCGCGCGGCTGATGCCGGAGATCCGCGGCCGCATCGGCAAGACGGAATCGAAGATCGGCCATTTCGACGACCAGCCGGCCGTGCTCGAATTCGTCAATTCGGCGGAGCTGAAGCCGCTGGCGGCGCTCGGCACCTCGTGCCCCGACCATTTCCTGCGCACCAAGATCCGCCCGCTGGTGCTGGATTATGATCCGGCCGCCGACAATATCGACGCCGTGATCGCCGGCCTCGACGACGCCATCGAGGCCTACCGCGCCGACTACGCCGCCTATTACGAGCGCTGCAAGCATCCCGACAGCCCGGCGATGCGCGACCCGAACGCCGTCGTCTATCTCATCCCCGGCGTCGGCATGATCACCTTTGCCCGCGACAAGGCGACCGCCCGCATTTCCGGCGAGTTCTATGTCAACGCCATCAATGTGATGCGCGGCGCCTCGACCGTCTCGACCTATGTCGGCCTCGCCGAGCAGGAAGCCTTCGATATCGAATACTGGCTCTTGGAAGAGGCGAAGCTGCAGCGCATGCCGAAGCCGAAGGCGCTGGCCGGCCGCATCGCCTTCATCACGGGCGGCGCCGGCGGCATCGGCTCGGCGACCGCCATCCGCTACCTGCAGGAAGGCGCGGTCGTGATGATCGCCGATATCGACCAGAAGGCGCTCGACGAGACGGTCGGCGGCCTCGGCGCCAAGTTCGGCAAGGACAATATCCGCGGCGTCCTCGCGAACGTCACCAGCGAGGCAGCCGTCGAGGCGGCGTTCCACGAGACGCTGATCGAATTTGGCGGCATCGACATCCTCGTCTCCAATGCCGGCATCTCCTCCGCCGCGCCGTTCGAGGAAACGACGCTGGAGACCTGGGACCGCAACATCGCGATCCTCGCCACCGGCTATTTCCTCGTCTCGCGGTCGGCCTACCGCATCATGAAGACGCAGAAGCTCGGCGGCTCGATCGTCTTCATCGCCTCGAAGAACGGTCTCGCGGCCTCGGCCGGTGCGTCGGCCTATTGCACGGCCAAGGCGGCCGAGATCCATCTCGCCCGCTGCCTCGCGCTCGAGGGCGCGCCGTTCGGCATCCGCGTCAACACGATCAATCCGGATGCGGTGCTGCGCGGCTCGAAGATCTGGCAGGGCGAGTGGCGCCAGCAGCGCGCCTCGTCCAACAAGATCGGCGAGGATGATCTCGAGGAGTTCTACCGCAACCGCTCGCTCCTGAAGCGCAGCGTGTTCCCGGAGGATATCGCCGAGGCGGCGTTCTTCCTGGCGGCGGACCTCTCGGCGAAGTCGACCGGTAACATCATCAATGTCGATGCGGGCAACGTCATCAGCTTCACAAGATAACCTGACCG
Source organism: Kaistia sp. (assembly GCA_965279105.1). GTDB lineage: Bacteria > Pseudomonadota > Alphaproteobacteria > Rhizobiales > Kaistiaceae > Kaistia. Next base: position 4,282,970 of record OZ257135.1, on the reverse strand, counting down.
CGGCGCCCGCCAGGGTGCCGCGGTTTCGCCTCTCCCTGAGGGAGAGGTCGGCCCGAAGGGCCGGGAGAGGGTTTACGGCCTCTCCGGAGAGTTCCCTAAACCCTCTCCCGCCGGCCTGCGGCCGTCGACCTCCCCCTCAGGGGGAGGTGAAGCAGCGGCCGCGAGAGAGATGATCTGAATTCCCCCCGGGGAGGACCCGCCCATGACCGACTATCCGATTTCCGCCGAATTCCTCGCCGACAGCAATCGCACCGCCGAGGCGGCGCTGGCCAATGACTATGCCTCGCTCGGCGAACAGCTCGACCGCCGCGGCATCGATATCGACGTGATCACCCGCAAGGTCGCCGACTATGCGGTGGCGATCCCGTCCTGGGGCGTCGGAACGGGCGGCACGCGCTTTGCCCGCTTTCCAGGCCCCGGCGAGCCGCGCGGCATCTTCGAGAAGCTCGACGACTGCGCCGTCATCAACCAGTTGACCCGCGCGACGCCGACCGTCTCGCTGCATATTCCCTGGGACAAGGCCGATCCGGCCGAGCTGAAGGCGAAGGGCGCGGCGCTCGGCCTCGGCTTCGACGCCATGAATTCGAACACCTTCTCCGACGCCAAGGACCAGGCTCTGTCCTACAAGTTCGGCTCGCTGTCGCATATGGACCCGGCCGTCCGTCAGCAGGCGATCGACCACAACATCGAGACGATCGAAATCGGCAAGGTGCTGGGCTCGAAGGCGCTGACGGTGTGGGTCGGCGACGGCTCCAACTTCCCCGGCCAGTCGAATTTCACGCGGGCCTTCGAGAACTATCTCTCGGCGATGAAGTCGGTCTATGCGGCGCTGCCGGACGACTGGCGCGTCTTCACCGAGCACAAGCTCTATGAGCCGGCCTTCTATTCGACCGTGGTGCAGGACTGGGGCACCAATTACCTGATCGCCAAGGAGCTCGGCCCGAAGGCGTTCTGCCTCGTCGACCTCGGCCATCACGCGCCGAACGTCAATATCGAGATGATCGTCGCGCGGCTGATCCAGTTCGGCAAGCTCGCCGGCTTCCATTTCAACGATTCGAAATATGGCGACGACGATCTCGATGCCGGCTCGATCAACCCGTTCCAGCTGTTCCTCGTCTTCAACGAACTGGTCGATGCGGCCGCGCGCAAGGCCGAGGGCTTCGATCCCGCCTACATGATCGACCAGTCGCACAATGTGACCGACCCGATCGAGAGCCTGATGGCGAGCGCGATCGAGATTCTTCGCGCCTATACGCAGGCCCTCATCGTCGACCGGCCGGCGCTCGCCGGCTATCAGGCCGCCAATGACGCGCTGATGGCCAACCAGACGCTGAAGCGCGCCTTCACCACCGATGTCGGACCCATCATCGCCAAGGCGCGGCTCGCCAAGGGCGGCGCCATCGATCCGATCGCGACCTATCGCGCGGCGGGCTACCGCGCCCGCGTCACCGCCGCGCGGCCCTCGAGCGGCGGCAGCTCGAGCGGCATCGTCTGAGACGATCCTGTGATCGGCGTCACGGCGGCCGCGCGGCTGTCGCGGCAGCCACCTTCTCAGGGGCATGCGGAACGGCTAGGGTCAAGCTTGAGCCCGTCTGCCGTCGAAGGACGGCAGCGAACTGATTCCGGGGCCGCCACGCGCGGATCTCGGCGGATCGCTGGTCGAGGGCGCCGAATGCGGCTTCAAGCCGAGAGCCGGGCTTGCCCGGCGCATCGTCCAAAGGAGGACCCGAGAATGAAGAAGGCCACGACACTCGTTTCGATCGCGCTGTTCGGCGCGCTGCTCGCCGGCTGCAACACGCCGACCACCGGTTCGCGTGCCGGTGACGGCGCCGTGGTCGGCGGTCTCGCCGGTGCGGCGGTCGGCGGCCTTGCCACGGGAACCTGGGGCGGTGCGGCCATCGGCGCCGGCGTCGGCGCCATCGGCGGCGCGATCATCGCCGACGCCACCGGCAAGTGCTACTGGGTCGATAAGAACGGCCAGAAGCAGTACACCGCCTGCCGCTGAGCAGAACGGCATCCAATCGGAACGGCCGGGCATCGCCCGGCCGTTTTCGTTTCACAATTGTCCTCTACGGCCTGATGCGGGCGGGTTTTTCGCGCGCCCGATAGGGTCGCTCGCGCCGAGACCAGAGGAACGAATTCGCATCCTCAGGCGTTTTCGCCGCGAAGCTGGCCATCATCGGGCCGTGCCAGAGGAGAATTCGACATGAAGGCGTCCTTTCTGATCGTTGCCGTAACGCTCGCCGGCGCTGCCCTCGGCGGCTGCACCACCGGTTCCGGCGCGGGTGACGGCGCCGTCGTCGGCGGTCTCGCCGGTGCGGCGGTCGGTGGCATTGCCGGCGGCAATGTCCAGAGCGCGGCCATCGGCGCCGGCGTCGGCGCCCTCGGCGGCGCGGTCATCGGCGATGCGGCCAGCAAGCGCTGCTACTGGGTCGACAGCTATGGCCGCCGCCACGCGACGGCCTGCCGCTGAGCCATCGGCTGCAGCAGTCACGAAAGGCCCGGATCTCGTGTCCGGGCCTTTTTTCTTGTGCCGGTCCCTCAGTCGCCGAGGCCGAGTGTTCGCGTGGGGTGCTGGTCGAGGACATTGTCGCTCCAGCCGGTGACCTTCGGCGAGACGAGGCCGAGCGCGGCGTAGCTGAGGAGCGGGATCACCGGCGCCTCCTTGCGGAGGATCTCTTCGGCCTTGCCGATCGTCTCGGTGCGCCGCACCGGATCGGTCTCGCCATCGGCGGAGGCGAGGAGCGCGTCGTAGTCGGCATTGGCGTAGCGGCCATAGTTGAAGCGGCCGCCGCTCTTCATGAGTTCGAGCATGTCGAGCGCGTCGGGCTCGTCGACGATCCAGCCGGCGAAGGCGAGGTCGAATTCGGCGCCGTCGCGCAGCGCCCCGAAATGCGATCCTTCCGGCTCCGTCACGACGCGGCCCTCGACGCCGATCGCCGCCCAGTCGGCGAGCACGATCTTCGCCGTCGTCTCATGCGCGACACCGCTGCCGACCCTGATCGAGAGCGTCAGCGGCTTGCCGGGTCCATAGCCGGCATCGGCGAGCAGCGCGCGCGCCTCGCTCCGCCTTGCCGCGATCGGCCCTTCCTGCTTCTGCGGCAAGGGCGACAGCGCCGGCGGCACCAGTTCGGACGCGGGCAGCATGCCGCCCGACCAGGCCGTGGCAGCGAGGGCCTCGCGGTCGACGGCGAGCGACAGGGCCCGGCGGACGCGCGCGTCGTCGAACGGCTTGCGCGTCGTGTTGGCGGCGTAGAAATAGGTGCCGGCATAAGGCGCGATGTGCAGCGCCGGGCCGAACTCTGCCTTGAGGTCCCGAAGTTCCGCGGTCGGGACGTCGGGACAGATGTCGATCTCGGCGGCGCGATAGGCACTGAGGCAGGCGCTGGCGTCCTCGAACGGGCGATAGACGACGCTGCCGATCACCGGGGCGTCGGCACCCGTCCGGCGAGGATTGGCAGCCAGAACATAGCCCTGGCGCGCGCCTGAGGTGCCGAGCACATAGGCGCCGTTCGAGACCAGCTTCGCGCCCGAGTTCCACTGCGTCGCGAGTTTCTTCGCCGCTGAGACATTCACGGGCAGGGCGGCGGGCGCGGCGAGCCGTTCGAGGAAGGTCGGCGTCACCTTGTCGAGGCGGATGACCAGCGTCCTGTCGTCGGTCGCGGAGACGCCGAGCGTGTCGGGCTTGGCGAAGCCCGACTTGATCGCGCCGGCATTGACGATCACCTGCAGCGGTCCGTCCTCGGTCGCCTCGGTGGCCGGATCGAACAGGCGGCGGAACGAGGCGACGAAATCGGAGGCCTTGACCGCGTCGCCATTCGACCAGCGCGCGCCCGCGCGCAGCGTGAAGGTGTAGGCGAGGCCGTCGGGGCTGATGGTCCAGCCCTCCGCGGCGCCGGGGATGAGCCGGCCCATGGCATCGCGGATGACGAGGCCGTCGAAGAGATCGATCAGGAGCGCCGCTTCGCTCGATGTGGCGGCCTTCTGCGGATCGAGCGTCGAGATCGGCCCGATGAGGCCGCGCTTCAGCACGTCCGCGGCTTCAGCCTCGAACCCAAAGCTGAGTGCGACGGCGATGAGGCTCGCCCCGGCGATTATCTGCCGTCGGCGCCACCACCCACAACCCTGTTGCATGTCTTCAGATGACTCCAAGGCGGTAGCCGCAGCGGACAGAAGGTCGATGGAAGGCGCCCAAGGCGGCGCGGCGGCGCCTCGGACGGTATCGTCGTGGAAGAGGCTAGCAAACGTCGATGATCACAGCCCCGATCGCGGCGGCGAGGGCCCTCGGATCGACCGGGAAGACGGCGTTCGGCGTCCCGGCCGCGGCCCAGACGGTCGGGTAGGCGAGGAGATCGCGGTCGATGAAGGTCGGAAGCCGGCTCGTATGGCCGAGCGGGGGGATGCCGCCGATGGCAAAGCCGGTGAGCGCACGGACGAAGGCGGCGTCCGGGCGCATGATCGGCTCGCCGATCGGGCCTGCAACCTTTTCCTCGTCGACGCGGTTGACGCCAGAGACGAGCAGCAGCACGCCCTTGCCGGATATGGTGCCGCGAAACACCAGTGACTTGACGATTTCACCCACCGCGCAGCCGCAAGCGGCCGCAGCCTCTTCCGCTGTGCGGGTCTTCTCGGGCATAATCCGCGGCGTCACGGATAAGCCGAAGGATTCGGCGGCGCCCTTAACGCGGGATGCAGGTCCGTTGATCTCGGTCATCGTCGGAATGAGTCCTCCTGCCCGCTGACGGGCGGATCGATGATGCGCCGTGTGCCCGGATTTGCTAAAGGGAGTCTAAACAATTTCGCGTCAATTCGGAGCAAGCCGATGAACGACACGACCGGGCGGAGCGGCACGACGTCGAACGTGCGCAATCTGACCGACGCGATCCGCAAGGTTCGGGTCGCCGAGTCGGAGCGGACCGACGTCGTCGTCGAGCTTCGCGAGGCGGAGCGCGCGCGGCTCGACATGCTCGCCGACGAGCTGCGCACCGTCTTCGCGGAAGTGCCTGAGGGCGACGAGCAGTTCGTGTTCCAGATCTCGGGCGGCAGCCAGCCGCGCTTCTGGATCGACATGACCTCTCTGGTGCTGATGGGCCGCGATCGCCGCACCTATCGCTTCGTCAAGGACACCCGCCTCGGCCGCACCGTCATTCTCGAGACGACCGATCTCGACGACATGGCCGACTGCATCACCCAATATGTCGCCGAGCGGATCATCGAGCGCGAGCGGGCGCTCGAAGCCGACTGGCTCGCCGATCGGATCACGCGCCCCGAGCAGCCCTCGGCGAAGTCCGAGAAGCGGACGCGGCTGCTGCGACGGGCCGAGGAGCCCGCCAACGCGAGCGAACCGCGGCCCCGCGTACATCCCGGCTGGATCGTCTCGGCCTTTCTGGGTGGCCTGCTGGTCGGCGTCGGCGCACTGCTCGCCTATGCCTGGGTGCATATCGGCTGAGGCCCGGCCTCAGCGCAGCTTGCGCTCGCGGATGGTGCCGACCGTGGAGCCAGGGCCGGTATAGCCGCGCTCGGTCATCGTGCAGCGCCAGGCGCCGGCTTCCCCCTCGATCGCGAAGAGATTGTAGCGGCCGGCCGGCTTTTCGCCGCCGGGCGCGTTCGATGCCGAGGGCACGCCGATGACCGGCACCGGCCCATCGCGTCCCTCGATCTCGACCAGGCTGTCGCGATGGGTGTGCCCGTGCAGCACCAGATCGGCGCCGGCCTCGCGGATCACCGCGCGGACGCGGCCCGAGCCGACGAGGCGCTTGTGCCAGGGCGCGGCATTCGGCGTCGGCGGATGATGGATCATCACGACGCGGAAGAGGCCCTCCTGTCCGGCCCGTACCAGCTCATCGCGGAGGAGCGGCAGCGTGGCGCTGTCGACATGGCCCGTCGCCATGAACGGCGCCGAGGCGCGCGCGCTCGACATGCCGATCAGCGCGACCGGGCCGCGGCGGCGGAGATAGGGAAAGCGCGCCGTGCCCGGATGGACATGCGTGTCGCCGATGAGATAGGGCGCCCAAGCGGCGAGCGCCTTGCGCAGCACGCCGGCGACATAGGCATCGTGGTTGCCGGGCACGACCGAGATGTCGTGCGGCGGTCCGAAAGCCTCCAGCCACTCGCGCGCGGCCACGATCTCGCCGGGGAGGCCGATATTGACGAGGTCGCCGGTGACGGCGATGTGGTCCGGCCGGTGCGCCAGGAGGTCCTCGATGATGCCGGCGAGCACCGGGCCGGCGAGCGCATGCATGCGGCCGCGGCGCCAGTTCATGTAGCCGAGCATGCGCTTCGAGGCGAGCTGGCGGGCGCGGATGCGCGGCAGCGGCCCGAGATGCGGATCGGAGAGGTGAGCGAGGACGAACATCGACGTATCGATTAGAGCCTTTCCGGCAGCGGCGAAAGCGGGGTCAAGGGGCCGTGCCGACTTGTCCCAACGCGTCGCCCGCAAAAGCGCTCCCGCGCATCGCCTGCCATCGCGACGGCATGCGAAGGGTAGCGACGCCAGCCGAACTCGGCCATGCTCCGGCGCGTGTCGTGCAACTCCCCGATCGACGACCCGCAGGAGATCCCGCTTGCCCGTTCTCTCGGCCCTCGCCAGTCTCGCCGGATCGCTGTCGCCGCTGACGCGCGGCATGACGCTCGGCGTGCGCGGCTGCTGCATCGATCAGGACGGGCGCGTCTTCCTCGTCCGCCACAGCTATATGCCGGGCTGGTATCTGCCGGGCGGCGGCGTCGAGCGGCGCGAGACCGCGATCGTCGCGCTCGGGCGCGAACTGCGCGAGGAGGCCGGCATCGTGCTCGAGGACGCGCCGACCCTCTTCGGCGTCTACTACAATCGCCGCCGGGTGCGCGATCACGTCCTCGTCTATGTCAGCCGCAACTTCTCGAGGCCGAACCCGCCGCTCTATCCCAATCGCGAGATCGTCGAGGCCGGCTTCTTCGCGCGCTCGGCGCTGCCCGAGGACGCGACGCCGGCGACGCGGCGGCGGCTCGACGAGATTCTCGCTGGCGCCGCGCTCGATCCGCTCTGGTGATTGGCGCTTTACCGCCGGCGGCGGAGCGTGTTATGCGCGTTCCTGGCTCCAGACTGGAACGATCGATGCTGGCGAGGCTTTCCCTGCGACGACGAACTGACGGCCGCGAGACATTCTCGCGCGATGCCGCCCGTCCGTTCGTTCGCCGGAACCGTGTCGCCTGAGGCGGCCGCCCGTCGGACACCGCGCCTCCGACGAGAGCCCGCTGATGAAGATCGACAGTTTTACCGTCCAGGCCGAACGGCCCGAGGACGACGACGCCATCGAAGCCCTGCATGCCGCCTCCTTCGGCCCCGGCCGATTCACCCGCGCCGCCTCGCTGCTGCGCGAGGGCGTGCCGCATGATCCGGCGCTGTCCTTCGTCGCGACCAGCGGCCCGGATTTCATCGGCTCGGTCCGCCTGACGCCGATCGTGATCGGCGCGCGGCCGGCGATCCTGCTCGGGCCTCTCGCCGTCGTCGACGGCTGGAAGGGCAGGGGCGCCGGCAAATCGCTGATGCGCACGGCGCTCGCCGCGGCGCGCGAGGCGGGCCATTCCGTGGTGCTGCTCGTCGGCGACGAGCCCTATTACAGCCAGTTCGGCTTCACCATGCTGCCGCCGCCCTACAGCATCACGCTGCCGGCGCCCGCCGATCCGAGGCGCGTGCTGGTCTGTGCCCTTGCCGAGGGCGCTCTGGAGGGGCTCGGCGGGCAGGCGCACCGCGCGCTTTAGAGCCTTTCAGGGCTTGTTGGAAGCGTTCTGCCGGAGCGGCTTCGGGCCAAGGTCGAGGACTGCGGCGACGGCCGTACTGAAGTACGGCCGAGCCGGAGGCCGACGGATTTGGCCCGAAGCCGCCCGGCCCGAAGGGTTTCCCGCCGGCGGGCGCCCGCCGTGTCGGCCGGCTCGCCCGATGCGAAGGCATCGGGCGTCGCCACCCTCCTTGCGGATCGCGCGCGCCGGCGGAAAACAGAACGGATTCCAACAAGCCCTGAAAGGCTCTAGGCCTGTCCGACCTCAGGGCGCTGCCCGGCCGGCCTCTGGCGCTGTGTCGGAGGCGGGCGCTTCCGCCAGCCGCGAGATGGCGAGAAGGGCGAGGATCGCGCCGCCGCCGATGAGGGCTGTCAGCAGGAGCGCTCCCTCGGCGCCGATCCGGTCCAGCATCAGCGCGAACAGGAAGGGCGCTGCCGCGCCGACGATGAGCCGCACCGACATCAACTGCCCCTGACGCGCGCCATAACCTTCGGCGCCGAACAGGGCGAGCGGCAGCGTGCCGCCGACGATGCTGTAGAGGCCGTTGCCCATGCCGAACAGGATGGCGAAGAGCATGGCGCCGGCAAAGGAGGGAGCGGAGACCAGCAGGAGCAGCAGCGCGAGCGGCAGCAGCACCGCCGAGATGACGGCGAGGACCAGCTGCGGCAGGTCCTTGCCGAGCAGCATGTTGATGAAGCGGCTCGCCACCTGGGCCGGGCCGAACAGCGCGCCGACCGCGACGCCGGCGAGGCCGAGACCAAGGGCTCCCAGCATCGGCAGCATGTGGACGAGGATCGCCGCGCTGACGAAGCTCTGCAGCGCGAAGGCGGTGGCAATCAGCAGGAAGCCGCTGCGGCGCGAGTGCGTCGGCAGCCGGCCCGCGATCGGCGCTGGAGCCCCCGTCGAGGCGGCTGCCAGGCTCCGCGCCGGGGCTCGGGTCTGGCGCGCCATCGCGGCGTGAATCGGCAGGCAGAGGACGAGATGCAGGGCGGCAAAGGCCAGGTAGACCTCGCGCCAGGTCATGAAGCCGTGCAGCCAGGTCGTCAGCGGCCAGAACAGGGTCGAGGCGAAGCCGGCGATCAGCGTCAGATAGACGATGCTGCGCTGGGCGGTGTCCGGATGGCGCTGTACCAGCAGCGGGAACGCGGCGCCATACTGGACGAGCGTCGCGGCCATCTCGGTGGCGAGCAGCGCCGGGACGAAGGCGATGCCGGAGGGCGCCAGCGCGCACACGGCGAGCGCGACAGCCGCGCCGACCGAACCCGCCGCCATGACGCGGCCGGCGCCGAAGCGGTCGATGCAGCGCCCGGCCAGTGGCGCCACCAGCCCGCCCGTGAGGAGGGCGGCGGAGAGGGCCGCGAAGATCCATTCGCGCGGCCAGCCGAAGTCGTCGGCCATGGATGGGGCGAGGATGCTGAAGCTGTAGTAGAGCGTGCCGTAGCCGATGATCTGGGTCAGGCCCAGCGCCGCGACGTCGTTCCAGCGCCGCATCTCGGATCCGCCCATGTCAGATCGCCTCGAGCTTGACCCGTGCTGCCAGCTTCTCCGCCGCTTCCTTGCGCTCGCTGTAGCGGTCGGTGAGGGTGGCGGAGACATCGCGCGTCAGAAGCGTGAACTTCACCAGCTCTTCCATCACATCGACGATGCGATCGTAATAGGGCGAGGGCTTCATGCGGCCGGCCTCGTCGAACTGCTCGAAGGCCTTGGCGACGGAGGACTGGTTGGGGATGGTGAGCATCCGCATCCAGCGTCCGAGCACGCGCAGCTGATTGACCGCATTGAAGCTCTGCGAACCGCCGCTGACCTGCATGACCGCCAGCGTCTTGCCCTGTGTCGGCCTGATCGCGCCGATCGCCAGCGGAATCCAGTCGATCTGCGCCTTCATGATCGCCGTCATCGCGCCATGCCGCTCCGGGCTGCACCAGACCTGCCCCTCCGACCAGGCCGAGAGGTCGCGCAGCTCCTTGACCTTCGGATGGCTTGATGGCGCGTCGTCGGGCAGCGGCAGGCCGCTCGGATCGAAGATGCGCACCTCGGCGCCGAAGGCGGTGAGCAGGCGCGCCGCCTCCTGCGTCGCGAAGCGGCTGTAGGAGCGCTCGCGGACCGAGCCATAGAGCATCAGGATGCGCGGGGGATGGCCCGAGGGCTCCGGCCGCAGCGACGCGACGTCGGGCATGCGGAGCGAGGCCGCGGCGAGGTTCGGCAGATCGGAGAGATCGGGCAACGCGGTCATCCTGCGCGGTTCATGTGTCGCCGAGGCGCCCAGCACCGCAAGCGTCAGCCGCCGAGTATCGGCCGGGAAGGCGAGAGCATTTTCAAGCGACGTGGGGACCGGTTCGCGTGAAGAAAATGCGTCAAGACAGACGGATAGAGGAGATTCCGGTGAAGTGGAGTTCGCCGGAATCGCCTCTCGATCAGGGCCCGTCAGGCAACGCTCGGACGTGGCGAACTGGCGCCCTGCAGCTGGCCGATCTCTTTCAGCTTGCTGCCGAGGGCGATGGTGTCGAGCTTGCCGAGCGGCAGTGCCGTGAAGATCGAGATGCGGTTCTTCATGTAGCGGAACGCCGCCACGAAGGCCGCCTCGCGCTCGAACTCCGAGCCCTCGACCGCCGCGGGGTCTTCGATGCCCCAATGAGCCGTCATCGGCTGTCCGGGCCAGACCGGACAGGTCTCGCCGGCGGCGTTGTCGCAGACGGTGAACACGAAATCCATGACCGGTGCGCCCGTAACGGCGAACTCGTCCCAGGGCTTCGACCGGAATCCCTCATGCGGGTAGCCGAAATGCTGCAGCGTCTTGAGCGCCAGCGGGTGGACCACGCCCTTTGGCTGGCTGCCGGCCGAGAAAGCGTTGAAGCGACCGGCGCCATCCTTGGCCAGGATGCTCTCGGCGAGGATCGAGCGGGCGGAGTTGCCGGTGCAGAGAAAGAGGACGTTGAAGATGCGATCAGCCATGACCGAGTTCCGTTGTGGGTGAACAGCAGGACGATGCAGAGAGGCTCGCGACCGCCGGTGCGCAGACGTCCGGGTGGCCCTGGCAGCAGTCGCGCATCAGGAAGGCGACGAGGCCGGAGAGGGCGCTGAAGTCGGCCGTGTAGATGATCGAGCGCGATTCGCGCCGCGACCGGACGAGGCCGGCGCGCTCGAGATGGGCGAGATGGAAGGAGGCGCTCGACGAGGCGGCGCCGACCGCTTCGCCGACGGCGCCGGCGGCGAGACCGTCGGGCCCAGCCATGACCAGAGCGCGAACCATCTTCAGCCGCGTCTCCTGCGATAGGGCGCCGAAGGCATCGAGAGCCTGGGTTTCGTCCATCGTCATTCCAATCCCTCAAGGATCATTGAAATGACGATAGCGCAGGGTTCCGTATCGCGCCAGTCCCTTGTGGGGCCATTTCGACGACGGAGGGGTCAGCGGCCTTCGCGGTACCACATGGCGGCGGCGAGCCCGAGCAGGATGGAAAGGCTGAGGAAGCCCGAGAAGAGCGGCAGGCGGTCGACGCCGGTGAGGAGCGAGGCCTCCGTCATGCGCACGCCGATCCAGTCGCGCCCCGAGACGGCGCGGCCCGAACGGACCGGCACGACGCGCGGCGCCTCCAGTGTTCCGCTTGCGTCGGTCATGCGCGCGATATGGCCGCCGGTCGCGTCGGTGACGGGCTGCAGCTTGTCGAAGGTCGAGCGCACATCCTGGAATTCGCGCGGATTGGCGGGGCCGACCAGCGCGAAGGCGCGGCGTTCGCCGTCCTCGATCCGCCAGAGGCCCATTTCGTCCGCTGTCAGTTCGGCGCGGAAGCGGCCGGCCCCGTCGGGCGCGAGTGTCACGCTGCGCCGCGCGCCGGACGGGGAGATCGCCGTCACCGGATCGATACGGTCGGCCATGGTCTGCCGCTCGATGGTGAGCGTCGCGCCCTTGGCGCTGGCGCGCAGCGCCTCCTCCTCGAGATCGGGCTCCTTCATGAGCCAGTGGGCGAGGCGGCGCAGCAGATCGACATGCGGCCCGCCGCCCTCGAAGCCGCGCGCCCACAGCCAGACCTGATCGGAGAGAAGCAGCGCGACGCGGCCCTTGTCCTCGCGCTCGAGCACGAGCAGCGGCTGGCCGTCGGCCCCCTTCATCACGACTTCGCCGGTCGGCTTTTCGGTCTCGATCTGCCGGAACCAGCGGCTCCAATGCGGCGGGGTGGTGTCGCCGCCTTCGAGCCCGCGCGTCACCGGATGGCGCTTGCCGAGATCGGTGACCTCGGGCGTGAACGGCTTCTCAATGACGCGGCCGGTCGGCGCGGCCGGCAGCACATCGGCGAGCGGCGTCGTGTAGAGGCTGCCCTCGGAGGCGTAGTCGGGACCGGAGGCGACCAGGAGAGCACCGCCGTCGCGGACATAGCGGGCGATGTTGTCGAAGTAGAGGATCGGCAACACGCCCTGCTGGGCGTAGCGATCGAAGATGATCAGGTCGAACTGGTCGATCTTGACCGAGAACAGCTCGCGCGTCGGGAAGGCGATCAGCGAGAGTTCGTCGATCGGCGTGCCGTCCTGCTTCTCCGGCGGCCGCAGGATGGTGAAATGGACGAGATCGACCGAGGCGTCGGATTTGAGCAGGTTGCGCCAGATCCGTTCGCCGGCATGCGGCTCGCCGGAGACGAGCAGCACGCGGAGATTCTCGCGGATGCCGTCGATGACCGCCGCGGCGCGGTTGTTGACGCCGGTGAGCTCGCCGTCGAGCGGTTCGGCCTCGAATTCGTAGATGTTCTGCCCGGCATGGGCGATCTCGATCTCGAAGCGGTTGCTGGCGCCGGGAATGACAGTCTGGGCAGCGATCGGCTCGCCGTCGCGCGAGATGGTGACGCGGACCGGCGCCGAGGAGGCAAGCCCGCTGTCGATGACGCTGTAGTCGATCGCCTGCTTCTCGCCGACGATGCCGAAGCGCGGCGCCTGGCGGATCACGAGCTGGCGGTCGATCTCGCTGTCGCGGCCGGAGATGAGGGCGTGCAGCGGCGCGCTGCCGAGCGTCTCGGCCGGATTGGCCGGAACGTCGTGCACCTGGCCGTCGGTGAGCATCACCACCGCGCCGATCCGCTCGGGCGCGACATCGGAGAGCTCGGCCTGCACGGCCTTGAAGAGCTCGGTCCCGTCGACCGTCGCCCCGCCGGCGGCACCGACCTCGACCGTGCGCAGCTCGATATTGCGCAATTCGCCGAAGCGCTTGGCGAGTTCGGCGCGCATCGCCTCGGTCGCAGCGGTGCGATCCGACAGCGACTGGCTCGCGCTCTTGTCGACCACCATCGCGACGATGGTCGGCAGCGACTGGCGCTGCTCCTCGAGCAGCACTGGCCCCGCCAGCGCCGCGACGAGGGCGGCGAGCGCCAGGAGGCGCAGCAGAGCGCCGCGCGTCCGGCGGATAAGCAGCGGCAAGATGGCGGCAAGGCCGATCACCGCGAGGACGGCGAGCACCGGCAGCGGGATCAGCGGCGCGAAGGTCAGCTGCCAATTCACTGGCCGAGCCTTTCGAGCAGGGCCGGCACATGCACCTGGTCGGCCTTGTAGTTGCCGGTCAGCGTGTACATGACGATGTTGATGCCGGTGCGCATGGCCATCTCGCGCTGGCGCGGATCGGGCGGAACCGTCGGATAGAGATAGCGGCCGTCGGGATCGGTCGCCCAGGCGCCGGCGAGATCGTTCTCGGTGATGAGGATCGACGAGACGCCGTCGCCGGGGCGGGCCGGGCGATCAGCTGCCGCCTCGGCATCGTCGCTCGCGGCCTCGACCCAGAGCGGACCGCCGGAATAGCGGCCGGGGAAATCGGCGAGAAGATAGAAGGCCTTGGTCAGGACATGGTTGCCCGGCACCGGCTCCAGCGGCGGGATGTCGAGCCCGGCCAGCATCGCCCGGAGACGCTCGGCCTGCGGCGTGCCGGCGAAGCCGTCGCTGCCGGGCGGACGCTCGAGTTCATCGCGCGTGTCGAAGAGGATCGAGCCGCCCTGCTTCATATAGGCGTCGATCCGCGCGAGCGTCTGGGAGGTCGGCATGGGCGAGGACGGGTCGATCGGCCAATAGAGCAGCGGGAAGAACGCGAGTTCGTCCCTGGCGACATCGACGCCGATCGGATCGCTCGGCTCCAGGGCCGTGCGGTTGGCAAGTTCATGCGAGAGGCCGGCGAGGCCCGCCTTGCTGACCTCGTCGATCGCCGCATTGCCGGTGACGACATAGGCGAGGCGCGTCGCGTTCACGGCGTCCATCGCGAACTGGTCGGAGGCCGCATCGGCCGCCGCCGGACGCGGCAGCGCACCGAGGGCGAGCGCGAGGAGGACCACGGCGGCGGGCGCCGCGCGGCGGAGGCGGAGGCCGCCGTTCAGCCAGAGCACCGCGAGCGCGTCGGCGATCAGGCAGGCGAGGGCGGCGACCAGCAGGAAGGGCGAGAGGTCGGTCGGCGCGGTCGTCGGATAGGGCCGCACTTCGGCCCCCGCGACCTTCGAAGCATCAAAAGGCACGAGCGTCGCATCGGCGGCGAGCAGGTTGACGGCGCGGAAGGCGTCGTCGGTGCCATAGAGCCCCGGCGGATGGTCGCGGCTGGCGGCGACGGTCTCGGCTGCCGCGGGAAGCGGTCGCGCGAACGGATCGGCGCCGGTGCTGCGGCCGAAGCCGTCGATGAGCCGCCAGGGCGGCAGCATCACGCCGCCGGCCTGTCCGGCAACGGGCTTGGCGTCGGCGGCGGCGAGCGGAACGGAGGAGAAGGCGGCGATGCGGCGGAGCATATCGACGAAACTGCCCGAGAGCGGCAGGTTCGACCAGCTCGTATCGGCCGTGACATGGAAGAGCACCAGCCAGCCCTTGCCGAGCCTTGCTGCTGTGACGAGCGGCGTGCCGTCGGCGAGCGCCGCCCAGGTCCGCGCCGGCAGGTTGGCATCGGGCTCGGCGAGCACCTGCCTGGTGACGGTGACGTCTGACGGTACGGCCATGCCGGCGAAGGGACCGCTCGGCGAGAAGGAGGCGAGCGGCTGCGGGCTCGACCAGGAGAGGCTGCCGCCGAGGACACGGCCGCCGGCGCGCAGCCGCACCGGCACCAGCGTGTTCTCGTCGGATGTCGCCGCGGCAAGGCGCGGGCCGGCGAAGCGCAAGAGCGTGCCCCCGCCTTCGACAAAGGCGCTGAGGCGCTGTTCGACCTCGGGCGTGAGCGTGCCGATATCGGCGAGGACGATGATCGCCGCCCCCGCGTCGATCAGCTGCGGGATCGCGGTGGCGGCATTGGCGTCGCGCGGCTCGATGATGTCGGCGAAGGGCTGCACGGCGCGGGCGATGAAATAGCGCGGCGAGAGCAGCGGCTGCGCATTGCTGTCGTTCGAGCCGCCCGCGACGATGCCGATCCGCCGCCGCTTGAAGCGATCATCGAGAAGCTGCACCGCGCCGGCCGTGGCGCTGCCTGATATCTCGACCCGCACGATCTCGTTGCGAAGTTCGGCCGGGAGATCGAACACCGCTTCGCTCCGGGTTTCGCCGGCCTTGAAGGCGAAGGGGGCGGCGCCGACCGAACGGCCCTTGAGGTCGCGCGCTTCCAGAATGCCGCCGCCGGCGAGCCGTCCGTCGCTGCGGATGACGGGAAGGTTCAGCGCGTCGGCGCCGGGCGTCGGCGGCGCGAGGCCGATCAGCGCCGTGCCGTCGCCGGCATAGACGGAGACGGGCGCCTTGACGGTGTCGGTCAGGAAACGGGCGAAGCCGTCGGCATCCTCGCCGCCGAGGCCGCCGGTCAGCCAGGCGACGCCGCCGAACGGCCGCGCGGCAAGGCCGGGCGCCATCGCCGCGGCGAGCGCCGCGCGGTCGGCGCCATAGGGGCGCGGCTGCAGCGCATCGAGCCGCGCCGCGACGGTGCCTGCATCCGTCGGCGCGAATTCCTGGTTGGGTGGCTCGGCGGTCGCGACGAGGGTGATGGCGCGGCCGCTCCGCTCGGCCAGCGCCGCGATGCGCTTCGCCGTGTCGATCCGCGCCGGCCAGTCGCGCGCCGCCGCCCAGTCATTATCGAGCACCAGCAGCAGCGGCCCGGCGCCGGGCGCGCTTTCGCCGGCGGGTCGCCAGACCGGCCCGGCCAGAGCGAAGATCACGAGCCCGGCGAGCAGCAGGCGCAGCAACGTCAGCCACCACGGGCTCTTTGCCGGCTGCTCGTCCTTCTGCACGATCTCGGCGAGGATGCGTGTCGGCGGGAAGCTCTCGATGCGCGGGCGCGGCGGCGTCAGCTTGAGCAGCCACCAGATCACCGGCAGCAGCACCAGCGCGCCGAGCACGAGGGGGGTCCCGAAGGCGAGCGGCAGGCTGCCCATCACGGCGCCCCCCCGGCGAGCGAGCGGTCGGAAAGGCGGGCATGCAGCGCCAGCAGCGGCTCGGTCGCCGGACGATCGGTGCGGTGGAGCAGATAGGTCCAGCCCATGCGGCGGCAGGTGGCGGCGAGATGGTCGCGGCGGGCTGCGAGATGGCGGCGATAGTCGTCGGCGATCTGCTCGGCGCGGCCGGCGAGATAGACGGCGCCCGATTCGGGGTCGCGGAACTCGGCCCGCCCGGCATAGGGGAAGGTTTCCTCGACCGGATCGCGCAGCTCGACGAGATGGACCGTCGCGCCGGCCCGCGCGAATTCCGCGAGTTTCGCCTCGATCTCGGGAAGCGGATCGAGCATGTCGCCGATCACCACGAGATCGGAAAACCGCGTCAGCCGGCGCGCGTCCGGCCAGACGGCGGCGGCGCGGGCACTATGCGCCAGCGTCTCGGCGAGCCGTTCGGCGGCGTTGCGGGCAAGGACGGGATCGCCGAGCCCGAGCAGGCCGACGCGCTCGCCGGCCCCGGCCAGCATCTCGGCCAGCGCCAGCAGCAGCACCACGGCGCGGTCGCGCTTCGAGGCATTGGCGAGCTTCGAGCGGAAATCCATCGAGCGGGAGAGGTCGGCGGCGAGCCAGATCGTATGGGCCGCCTCCCATTCGCGCTCGCGCACATAGAGGTGCTCGTCGCGGGCCGAGCGGCGCCAGTCGATCCGGCCGGGGGCCTCGCCGGCGAGAAAGGGCCGAAACTGCCAGAAGGTCTCGCCCGGTCCCGCGCGGCGGCGGCCATGCCAGCCGGCCAGCACGGTGGTCGCGATCCGCCGCGCCTCGACCAGGAGGCCGGGCAAAGCGTCGGCCAAGCTTTTCGCCTCGGCAAGGCTTTTCGCCTCCGCAAGCGAGCGGCCGGTGGCAGCTGGTACGGGGGCAGAGGCGGCGGCGTCGCTCACCCGGTCATCCGATCCGCGCTGTCAGGCGGCCGATCACGTCGCGCACCGTTTCCCCGTCGGCGCGCGCGGCGAAGGTGAGGTTCATGCGATGCTGCAGCACGGGTTCGGCAAGGGCGAGCACGTCGTCGATCGACGGGGCATAGCGGCCGTCGATCAGCGCGCGGGCGCGCACGGCCAGCATCAGCGCCTGGCTGGCGCGCGGGCCGGGTCCCCAGGCGATCGCGGCGGCGAGCTTCTTGTCGCCGGTCTCGCCGGGCCGGGCCGAGCGGACCAGTTCGAGGATCGCCTCGACGACGCTTTCGCCGACCGGCAAGCGGCGGACGAGCATCTGGATCTCGCGCAGCCCCTCGGCGTCCATGACGCGGCGGGCCGCCGCATCGCCGGTGCCGGTGGTCTCGAACAGCATCCGCCGTTCGGCCGCGCGATCCGGATAGAGCACGTCGATCTGCAGCAGGAAGCGGTCGAGCTGCGCCTCGGGCAGGGGATAGGTGCCCTCCTGCTCGAGCGGGTTCTGCGTCGCCAGCACATGGAAGGGCGTCGGCAGGTCGTAGCGCTGGCCGGCGATGGTGACGTGATATTCCTGCATCGCCTGCAGCAGCGCCGACTGGGTGCGCGGGCTGGCGCGGTTGATCTCGTCCGCCATCAAGAGCTGGGCGAAGATCGGCCCTTTGAGGAAGCGGAAGGCGCGGCGGCCCTCGGCGTCCTGGTCCATGACCTCGGAGCCGAGGATGTCGGAGGGCATCAGGTCGGGCGTGAACTGGACGCGGCGCTCGTCGAGGCCGAGCACGATGCCGAGCGTTTCCACGAGCTTGGTCTTGGCAAGGCCCGGCACGCCGACGAGCAGGCCGTGGCCGCCGGAGAGCAGCGTCACCAGCACGCGCTCGACGACCTGCTCCTGGCCGTAGATGAGCTCGCCGATCGCGGCGCGCGCTGCCTTGATCGTGGCGACGGCCGCATCGGCCTTGGCGACGATCTCGGCGGGATCGGGGTCGGCGAGGTGTGTTTGATTGAACGCGCTCATGTCGGCCCATATAGTTTCTGACGTCGCAGCGGCCAGCGTGCATCGCGAAGCACCGCGCGACCATCTTCGCAGATCGGTTCGCCGGCGCCAGCCAGCGGGTCGAAGGAATACCGGATCATGGCAGGGGCAAAGCAAGGCGAAACCAAGGCCGTGACCGATGCAATGCACGGTGGCGGCGGCGCGGCGCGTCTGGAGGCCCTCTTGAGCGGCTTCCGTCCGGCCCCGGTCGAACGCTGGTCTCCGGTCCATTGCGGGACGATCGACATCCGGATCGACCGCGACGGCGCCTGGCATCACGAGGGCACGCGCATCGAGCGCGGGGCGCTGGTGCGCCTGTTCGCGACCGTGCTCAGGCGCGAGGCGGATGGCGGCTATGTGC
Organism: Kaistia sp.; assembly: GCA_965279105.1. Taxonomy (GTDB): domain Bacteria; phylum Pseudomonadota; class Alphaproteobacteria; order Rhizobiales; family Kaistiaceae; genus Kaistia. Next base: position 4,264,583 of record OZ257135.1, on the reverse strand, counting down.
TGGTGACGCCGCATGAAAAGCTCGCGATCACCGTCGAGGATGCGCCGTTTCTCGCCGTCGATCTCGTCCTCGACGAGCGCGAGACGCCGCCGCCGCTCGTGTTCGCGACCAATCTCGGCGAGGCGGTCCGGCTCGACCACGACCATCCGCTCAGGATCGCCGAGGACGCGGACGGGGACGGGTTCGTCCCCTACATCACCGTGCGGCCGGGTCTCGAGGCGCGCCTGACCCGCTCGGTCGCCGCCGATCTCGCCGGACGCGCGATCGAGCGCGAGGGCCTCTTCGGGGTTGTCTCGGCCGGTCACTTCTTCGTCATCGGCAGCGCGTCATCGGCCGGCGACGCATGAGCCTCGCCATCGACGCGCATCGCTTCGAGCCCGACCTCGTCTTCGCGGAGGTGCGGCGACGGCTGATTCCGATCGGCGAGGACGGTCCGGCCGGGCGCGTGCTCAATCCCGAATTCCATCCCCCGCAGGGCTTCCGGCCGAAGGCGGCGGCCGTACTCATCCCGATCGTGGCGCGCGAGACGCCGACCGTCCTGATGACGCGGCGGACGGTGCTCTTGCGCAAGCATGCCGGCCAGATCTCGTTCCCCGGCGGCCAGATCGACCCCGGCGATGCCGGCGCCGCCGAGGCGGCGATCCGCGAGGCGGAGGAGGAGGTCGGCCTCGATCCGCGCCTCGTCGAGCCGCTCGGCCGGCTCGATCCCTATATCGCGCCGACCGGCTATCACATCACGCCGGTGGTCGCGCGTGTCGACCCGGCGCTGGAGCTCCGGCTCAACCCGGACGAGGTCGAGGCGGCGTTCGAAGTGCCGCTCGAATTCCTGATGACGCCGGCCAATCACCGTCGCGGCAGCCGCGAATGGGATGGTGTCCGACATTTCTTCTACGAGATGCCGTATGACGAGCACTATATCTGGGGCATCACCGCCGGGATCATCCGCGGGCTTTATGAGCGAGCGTTCGCCTGATCATGCTCCGATTTCTCGGTTTCGCGGCACTGACCTTCCTCGTTCCGTTCATCGGCTACGGTCTCTGGCGGTTCATCCGTCACGGCGCCGCGCCCGGCAGCGAAACCTGGCCGCGCGTCGTCTGGCTGCGGCTCGCCGCCGCCGGCACGCTGGCGACGCTGATCGCGATCGGCGTGGTGATCTCGTTCTCGGGCGGCGAGGCGGGCCGCGTCTATCATCCGGCCCGGATGGAAAACGGGCAACTCATCCCCGGTTCCTTCCAGTGATCGATTGCCGATGTCCGTGACGACCCTTTCCAGCGCCTCCTTTCTCGCCGATCCCTTCGTCGTCGCCGTTCTGGATGCCCTCTCCGCCGATGGCGGTGAGGCGCGCGTCATCGGCGGGGCCGTGCGCAACGAGCTGATGGGCCATCCCGTCACGGGCGATGTCGATGTCGCGACGACGCTCCTGCCCGACGCGGTCATCGCCCGGGCCGCCGCGGCCGGGTTCACGTCCGCGCCGACCGGCATCGAGCATGGCACCGTGACCGTCATCGGCCGCCACCGCGTCGTCGAGGTGACGACATTGCGCGAGGACATCGCCACCGACGGGCGCCACGCCGTCGTCCGCTTCGGAACCAGCTGGGAGGCGGACGCCGCAAGGCGCGACTTCACGATCAACGCCCTCTCGGTGGATGCATCGGGCCGCCTCTATGACAGCGTCGGCGGGCTTGCCGATATCGAGGCGCGCCGCGTCCGCTTCATCGGTTCGGCCGACCAGCGCATCGCCGAGGACCGGCTGCGGGTGCTGCGCTTCTTCCGCTTCCATGCTGCCTATGGCAACGGCGATCCCGATGCCGAGGGCCTGTCGGCGGCAATCCGCGCCCGCCATGAGCTCGCCTTCCTCTCGGCCGAGCGCATCGGCCAGGAAATGCGCAAGCTGGTGATGGCAGCGGGCGCGGCACCGACGGTCCGCGTCATGCAGGAGAGCGGCATCCTGCCGCTGGTCGCTGCCGGCGTCGGCGATCTCGGCGGTTTCGAGCGGCTCGTCGCGGATGCGTCGGCCCCGGTCGATCCGAGCCTCCGCTTCGCCGTGCTGCTCGCGCGCGTGCAGGAGGACATCGACCGGACGGTGCGCCGCTTCCGCCTCGCCAATCGCGAGCGCGACCGCATGAGCGAGGCGCTCGCCGCGATGCCGGAACTGGCCGCCGGCAACCGGCTGACCGACCGCGTCTCGCTCTATCGCCGCGGGCACGAGGCGGTGCTGGGCGGGCTGGCCCTTCTTGCCGCGCGGCATCTCGTCCCGCGCGCCGAAATCGACCTGCGCCGGACCGCCGCCGCCGCGTTCGTTGCGCCCGCCTTTCCGCTCTCGGGCCGCGATGTCGTCGAGGCCGGCGTCGGGCGCGGGCCGGCGGTCGGCGTCATCCTGCGCGATCTCGAGCGCTGGTGGCTCGCCGAGGACTTCCGGCCGGACGCCGAGGCGCTGCGGCGGCGCCTGCAGTCCATGGTGGCGGCGCAGCAATAGGCCGCTGCCGCCGCAGGGTGGACGCCGCCGCGTCGAAGGTGACAGAATTGGTCCGCCGCGACACTTCCGTTGAAGAGGAGCCTTCGATGCCCGACGCCTATCTCTTCAACGATCGTACCTTCGCCTTCGAGTCCTTCGACGATGAGGTCGTCGTGCTCGATATCGTCCAGGGCACCTATTTCACGCTGAATGGCTGGATCGTCGAAGCATGGCCAGCGCTCCGCGCGGCGCAGCCGCTCGCGGCCATCGCTGCCGAGGTGGCGCGCCATCATGGCCGCCCGGGCGAAGAGATCGCAGCCGAACTGGAAGCGGTCGTCGGAGAGCTGACCGCGGCCGGCATTCTCGTCGCGGCGGCGCCGGCCAGTCTGGCGCTGCCGCTCGCGCTCTCCGATGCGCCGTTCCGTTCGCTCGCCTTCGAGCGGCATTCCGACATGGAAGAGCTGCTGACGCTCGATCCGATCCATGATGTCGATCCGGCCATGGGCTGGCCGCATTATCGCCCGCGCGAGTGAGACCGAAGCGTGATGCGAGGCCGCGTCCCGGCTGAGATCAGTGTCGTCGTTCCGGCGCACCGGCCGCTCGATTTTCTGGCCGAGGCGCTCGACAGCATCGCCGCCCAAGGGGTCGCGGCGATCGAGACCATCGTCGTCGACGATGGGGGCGGCGTGCCCGAGGCGCTGGTCGCAGCGGCCTTTCCCGGCGCGCGACTGATCCGGCAGCAGCAGGCGGGACCCGCCGCCGCGCGCAACCGGGCGATCGCGGCGAGCTCCGGCGCCTTCGTCGCCTTTCTCGATGCCGACGATCGCTGGACGCCGGGCGCGCTGCCGTCGCTCTTGAAGGGCTTTCGCGATGCGCCGGGGGTTGCGATGGTCCAGGGCCATGTGCGGCAGTTTGCCGGCCGAAAGGATGGCGCCGAACAGGTGATCGGCACGAGCTTTCTCGGCTTCAATCTCGGCGCGACGCTGATCCGCCGCGCTGCGCTGCCGGCCGCCGGCCCCTTCGACGAGACGCTCCGCCGCGGCGAGGACGTCGACCTCTTCATGCGCCTGCAGCAGGCGGGGGAGAGGCGGCTGATGATCCCCGACCATGTGCTCGACTATCGCCGCCACGCCGCGTCGCTGACGGCATCCGCGCCGCCGCGGCTGATGATGGCCGAGACCACGACGAGCTGGCTGCGCCTGCTGCACCGCGCCCGGCATCGGCAGGCGGTGGCCGGCGCGGGCGACGTGGCTTCCTCCCCGCCGCCGCGGATTTCCGTCATCATGGTGGTCAAGAACGGTCTTCGCCATCTGCCGGCGGCGCTGGCGAGCCTCCGCGCGCAGAGCCTGAAGCCGACCGAGATTGTCGCCGTGGTCGCGCCGTCCCATGACGGGACGGAGGATTATCTGGCGGGCCAGCCCGATATCCGCGTGATCGCGCAGACGGGGGAGGGGCTCGCCGCGGCCCGCAACCTCGGTCTCGCCGAGGCGCGGGGCGAGATCATCGCTTTCCTCGACCACGACGATCTCTGGTCGCCGGCAAAGCTCGAGCGCCAGATCGCGGTGCTCCGGCTCTTCGAGGGCCCCGCCGCGTCGATCGTGCATTTTCGGACTACGCGCTCGGATGACGACGCGGCGCCGGACCCGCCCGAAGGGGCCGATCCGATGTCGCGGCTCGGCTGGACGCCGAGCGCGCTGGTGGCGGGCCGCGCCGTGTTCGAGCGGGTCGGCGGCTTCGATCCGGCGGCGGGCCTTGGCTGCGACACCGACTGGTTCCGCCGGCTGCGGCTCCTCGGCGTTCCCTGCGGCGTCGCGCCGGGCGTGCTGCTCGAGAAGCGGCGCCATGCCGGCAATCTGAGCCGCGATCCGGCGCACAACCGCGCCGCCATGTTCCAGATGATCCGCAAGCATCGGACCGTGCCGCCGTCGGGCTGACTGCCCTTACGCTCGCTTATGGGCCCGCTCTTTCTGCCGCCGCGAATTCCGCTCGAGCTTCGTCGAGCCGGCCCTGCCGTTCAAGATAGATCGCCGTGAAGAGACGCAGCAGGCGGTCGTCCGGCGACTGGTTTCGCCAGTGCAGGACGCCGCCCTCGACGAGATACGCGTCGTCGTCGAGCCCGCGCGCATAGTCGGTCAGCGCATCGCCGTTGCCGGCTCGCCAGGCGGCGAGGGCGCGTCGCGCCTCGTCGGCCGGCCAGTCCTGCGCGAGCAGGAAGAGCTCCGCCGCTGTCGTCTGAGGTCCGATGCCGAGCGCGCCCGAAAGCCGCACGGGCGCGCTGGCCGCGACCGCCGCGACATGGTCCATCAGCGTCGTGGCGAGCCTCGCGGTGTCGAATTGCGTGAGCGCCGTGCGCCGCGCCGCCTGCCCGAGCGCCGCCCGCTTGTCGGGGTGATGATAGAGATCCTCGATCGCGGCCGAGAACGCGGCCTCGTCCGCCGCAATGAGGCCGTCGACCTCGTGCGTGATGAAGCGGCTCGGGCCGCCATGCGGCAGGATCACCGGCGGCACGCCGGCCAGCATCGCTTCCTGCAGGCTCTTGTCGCTGCTCGCATAGGTGTTCTCGGCCAGCGGATAGGCGAAGACGTCGGAGGTCGCGAGGATCGGCGCGATGTCCTCGACGAAGCCGAGGCAGGAGAATCGCTCGGGATCGGGCGCCGCGCGCCGCTCCGCCTCGATCGCCGGATCGAGGCGGCCGCCGGCGATGCGCACGCGCATCGCGCCGATCGCCGGGCGCGACAGCATCGCGATGAAGCCCGGATGCATCTTGCCGCGATGGGTCGTGCCGACATAGTCGACATTGAAGCCCTCATGCGGCACGGCCTGCAGGCGGGCGAGGTCCGAGCGCTCGACGAAGCCCGGAACGACTGGCGCCGCGCGGAGGACCGCGGCGGCGTCGCTGGCTGCCGGCGCCGTCAGGATCACCGCCCCTGCGGCCGCCATGAGCGCCGCGTTCAGCTTCTGAGGCTGGTGCGATCCGGCCACCTTGGACCAGATCGCGACGCGGGCAGGGGGAAGCTCCGCCAGCATCCGCCACATCTCGGGGGTGTTCCAGAAGTGGAGAAGAACGACATCGCTCGCCGCGACCAGCCGGCGGAGAGCCTCGGCATCGACGCCGCGCGCGAGGTCGGCGCCCGCCCGGCTGAGCGCGAAGAGCAGCGGCGGATAGCCGCCGCGCCTCAGCGCAGCGACGTGGTGGACCACCTCCGGATATGCCGCGGCGGCGCTTCGGATCAGCGCGAGCAGAGAGCGGGCCGGCCCGCCGGCCCCGATCTCCGGAAGAATGTGCAGCAGCTTCATCCGGACTCATCTCCGATCGGCACGACGAAGTGTGGTGGCAAAAGGATAGCAGCAGTGTCACACCTCTCCCTAACCTGCCGCTCGGCAAGTACAAATCACGTCGAACGCTGCCGCGCGGCTTGACAGTCGCAAGCTGGTTCGCCTGTCCTGCGACGAGAAATCGGGGTTGGCAGGGTGAACGAAGCAGTGGCTGACGGGGTGATCGAGGGGGCGGGGCGTTGCGTCGGCGCCGCGTCGGCGTGGGGTGCTGCTGCGTTGTGGCCGCGGATGGGGCGCTGATGACGGTGGATCGTTTCGAGATCTATCGCGACCGCCTGCCTTCGCCGGCCGACCTTGACCTCATTCGCCTCGTCTACGGCTCGCGCTTCGACGCCGACAGCTTCGACCGCTGGGCGCTCGGGATCGAGTTCGACGAGATCGGCCCGAACGGCATACGCCTGTTGTCCGAACTCGATCTCAGGCTTGGCCGCGACAGCTTCCATCATCCGCTGCGCCCGCGCATCGCCGGAGTGCATCGCCGCACGGTCTATGTGAACCGGCTGCTCCTGCATCGCGGCGCCGCGCTCGCCGCGCGCATCGCCGACAGGACGGGCGTCGACGGCGTCGTCGTCGGCGGCGCAGCGCGCTATCTGCGCGGCGACGAGACCGGTCTGGCAAGGCCGTTCGGCTCTTTCGATCTCGTCGTGCCGCCGAGCACGGACCGAGCGCAGCTGGCCGCGGCGGTGGCGGCCGGCGAGCGGCTCTCCGTGGTGCGCAGCGTCGCCGGGGCCGAAGTGATCGCCGACGACTACGGCTTCCGCTATCGGATCCTGTTCAGTCTCGAGCCCTATGCGGCCGGCGAGATCGAGACGCGAGCTGAGCTCATTTCGCTCGAGGACCGCGGTCTTCGCGTGCTTTCGGCGGAGGACGACCTGTTCCAGACGATCTGGGGCGGCATGGACCCGCGACAGGATCCGGGCGGCATGTGGCTCGCCGATGCGCTTGGACTTCTCGGCGGCCAGACGCCGATCGATTGGCCGCTCGTCGTCGACCTCGCGCGTCGTCACGGCGCCGCCGAACCGGTCGCTGCCGCGCTCGGCCTCATCGCCGAGGAAGGCGTTGCCAGCCCGGGGCTGATCGCGGCGCGCACCGCGCTTGCCGAGACCAGCGAGCGCTGGGGCGACCGCATGGCCATGCGGCTCAGGACGCGGCCGCGCGCCGGCGTGTTCGGCCTCGCCGGGCGCCTCGCCTTCACCTTTCTCGGCGAGAGCCGGCGCGCCGGCCGCCGGCCTGGACCGCGCGGCTTTCTCGCCTTTCTCGCGGCGCGCTGGGGCACGTCGACCCTCGGCGAGACCATCGCCGCCGCCACGGCCCGCTTGCGGCGCCACGCCCGCGCCGGCCGGGGAACCCCTTCCTCATGAAGCGGCTCCTCAAACCTTTCGCCGACATGCTGCCGGACGGGGCCTCGGTCGCCTATCTCCTTGGCTATCTGCGCGCCGACTGGCTGCGCGTCAGCCTGCTCGTCAGCGGCTCGGCGGCGCAGTCGCTGCTGCTGCTGCCGACGCTCTGGCTGACCAAGTTCGCGATCGACCACGCGATTCCCGAGAAGGACAGCCGCCTGTTGCTCTTGACCGGCGCGGCCCTCGTCGGGCTGCGGCTTGCATCCGCCATCGCCGGGCTGGTCCTTCGCTGGGATACGCTGAAGATCGTCAAGCATGTCGTGGCGCGGATCCGGATGGACCTCTTGGCGCGGATCTATCTGCTGCGCTCGGACGCCGCCCCGATCGCCGACAGCAACGGCACCTATTCGCGGATCGTCACCGACACCGAGCGGCTCGACAGGATGTGCGGCACGCTGCTGTCCGGGACCCTGCCGGCGGCCCTGGCGGTCGCCTTCCTCCTGGTCTACCTCGCCCACTGGAACCTCTTGCTGCTCGTCTTCGCGGCGCTGGTCGCGGCCCTCGTCTGGCTGCTCAACCGACTGACGACGCGGCGCACCCTGAGGCGCGTCGAGGGCTACCAGCACAGCTTCGAGCATTTCGGCGCCGGCGTCCGCTTCCTGCTGCACCACCGCCTGATGACGCGGTCTCGTGCCGCCGAGGGTTTCGAACTTGCCCGCCAGCGCCAGGCGATCGACGCGCTCGAAGCGAGCGGCCTGCGCATGGGGATGGGCTATGCCGTCCAGAACCAGTTGCGGGCGCTGACGATCGGCGTGGTCGGCGGCGTCGTCATCATCGGCGGCGGGCTTGCCATCATCAATGGCCTGATGAGCTTCGGCGCGCTGATGGCGCTCTATCTGGCCGCCGGCATGCTCGGTTCGCATGGCGGGCGCATCGCCGACACGCTGCCCGACATCATGGAAGGCGGCGTCGCGCTGCAGAAGCTGCACCGGCTGTCGATCGCGGGGCCGACCGATCCCTATACCGGCACCAGGCCGGTCGGCGACTGGACGCGGATCGCCCTCGAGGAAGTCGACTTCAGCTATGGCGACGCGAGGGTGCTCGCAGGCGTCTCGCTCGCGATCGAGCGGCAATCGAACATCCTCGTCATCGGCCGCAACGGCGCCGGCAAGACCACGCTGCTGCAGGTGCTGCTCGGCTTCGAGCGGCCGCAGCGGGGGCGCGTCAGTGTCGATGGCGTGCCCTATGACGCGCTCGACCTCGCCAGCCTTCGCGCGACGATCGGCCTGGTGCCGCAGCACCCCGATTTCTTCGCCGGCACGGTGCGCGACAATCTCCTCTACGGGCTCGCGCCCGTCCCGGACGCGGAGCTCGATGCCGTCGTCCGCCTCGCCGAGGCGCATTTCATCCATCGCCTGCCGCTGGGCTATGACAGCGAGATCGGCGAGGGCGGACGGCTGCTCTCGGGCGGCGAGCGCCAGCTCCTCGCGATCGCGCGGGCGCTGCTGATGCGGCCGCGCCTCCTCGTGCTCGACGAGCCGACCAACCATCTCGATGTCGAGACGATCGAGCGGCTGATGCGCGGGCTGTCGGCGGCGCCCGGCCGTCCGGCCCTCTTCGCCATCAGCCACGATCCCGCCGTCGCCGTCTTCGCCGACGAGATCTTCGAGCTCGACGCCTCGGTTCTCACCCGTCGTCCGCTGCCTGTCGATGCCCTGAGGAGGGTCGCGCTTCCATGAGCGAGCACCGCGCACCGATCGCCAACCCGTTCGACCTGCCGCAGCGGTCGGAGGCGGAACAGCAGGCCTTCTTCGAGGCGGTGCTGGAGCGGGCCCTTCTGGCCGAGGCCGCAGTCGGGGTGCACGAGCGCTTCTATGACCTCGATGGCCTCGTGATCCGCATCGCCTATGCCGGCCCGGCGCTGGAGACGCTGTTCTCCGCGGCCATCGCCCATCTCGAGATCGAGGCGCCGGCCCGTATCGACGCGACCTTCCATGTCTGGGACAGCCGCAGCACCGGCGTCCAGATGCTGAAGGCGCCGTGTTCGCCCGGCTGCTTCACCGATCGCGGCGATGTCTGGGGCATGACCAGCGCGCAATATCGCCTCGCCGTGCACTTCTCGGATTTCTCGGTCAATCTCGGCGATATCGAGCGATCGACCTTCATCTATTGGGTCGATGATCCCGCCGCCATTCCCTACTGGTCGAAGGGCTCGCCGATGCGCACGCTCTTCCACTGGCTGATGGCGGCGCATGGCCGCCAATTGTTGCATGCCGCCGCGGTCGGCGACGAGAACGGCGCCGTGCTCATCACCGGCAAGGGCGGCGTCGGCAAGTCGACGACCTCTCTCGCCTCTCTCGATGCCGGCATGCAGTTCATCGGCGACGACTATCTCGTGACGAGCCTCTCACCCGAGCCGCGCGCGATCAGCCTCTATTGCACCGCCAAGCTCAGCCCTCAGAACGCGCTCAATTTCCCACGCTTCGCGGCGCTCGCCACCCCGCGCGAGGATCGCGACGAGAAGACGGTGCTGAACCTCTTCCCCGGCTGCCGCGATCGCATCATGCGCAGCATGCCGCTCCGCGCTGTCATGGTCCCGCGTGTCGTGCCGGCGACCGAGACGACATTCGCCCCGGCGCCGCGCGATGTCGTGCAGCGCGCCGCCTCGTTTACGACCATGTCGCATCTGCCGCATGCCGGACACGCGACGCATGATTTCATCGAAGAGCTGGTCGCCGCGCTGCCGGCGCTGGAGATTCGCCTCGGCAGTGACCTTCAGGGCGTCCCGCGCGCGATCCGCCGCTGGCTCGCGGTTCCCGACCAGCAAGCCGAAACCGGTCCGGAGGCGCCCGAGGCGGCGCATCGCCCGCTCGTCAGCGTCATCATCCCCGTGCACAATGGCGCGCGCTTCCTCGGTGCGGCCGTCGAGAGCATCCTTGCGCAGGACTATCCGGCGCTCGAGATCATCGTCGTCGACGATGGCTCGACCGATGAGATCGAGGCCGCCGTCCGCGCCTTGCCGGTCGATGTCCGCCTCCTGAAGCGCCGCACCAAGGGCGGGCCCTCGGTTGCGCGCAATATCGGCATCAAGGATGTGTCGGGCGACCTGATCGGCTTTCTCGACGTCGACGATCTCTGGCCGCGCGGCGTGCTGCATCAGCTCGTCGATGCGCTCGCCGGCGACGCCACGGCCTTCGTGGCGCGCGGCCGGGCGCAGCTCTTTCGCGACGTTCCGGAGAGCGGCGGCAAGACCTATCTCGGCAGCCCGTCGGATTCCTTCCCCGACTATATCGGCGCCGCGCTCTACCGGCGGGCGGCGTTCGAGCGCGCCGGGCTGTTCGATGTGACGCTGGAATTCGGCGAGGATGCCGAGTGGTTCATCAGGGCGCGCCAGGCCGGGCTCGCCATCGCCGAGATCGTGGCCGTGACGCTGCTCGTCCGCCGCCATGACGGCAACATGACGCACGGCCGCAGCATGGACGAGCTCGGCAGCGTCCGCGTCTTGAGGCGCTTCCTGGAGCGCCGCCGCGCCCAGCAGCCCTCCGCCGACGGGCTGCCGCCCGCCTCCTGATCGCCGGAAGCCGGTGCTGGCCCCATTGGCCTCGCTCACATGAAAACGCCGCGGCGCCGTCCTTGAGGACGAGGCCGCGGCGCGTTCAGACGACGCGATCGGTCTTCGGCACGCTCAGTGAGCGACCTTCGACCAGATCTTCTTCTTCGTGTAGTAGAGCAGCCCGGCGAAGATCGCCAGGAAGATGATGACCTGGAAACCGGTGCGCTTGCGGGCGTCGAGATGGGGTTCGGCCGCCCACATCAGGAAGGCCGAGACGTCGCGCGAATACTGGTCGACCGTCTGCGGCGAGCCGTCGGTATAGGTGACCTGGCCCTCGGACAGCGGCGGCGGCATGGCGATGGCCGCGCCACTGACGAAATGCGGATTGTAATAGAGGCCCGGCGGGATCTCGAGCCCTTCCGGCGCGTCCTTGTAGCCGGTCAGCAGGCCGTGGATATAGTCCGGGCCGCCTTCCTCATACTGCGTGAAGAGATCGAGCACGAACCAGGGGAAGCCGCGCTCGACGGCGCGGGCCTTGGCCATCAGCGAGAGATCCGGCGGCGCCTTGCCGTTGTTGGCGGCAGCCGCGGCCTGCGGATTGGGGAAGGGCGAGGGGAAGCGATCCGACAGACGGCCCGGACGATCGAACATGTCGCCGGCGTCGTTCGGCCCGTCCTGGACCTGGTAGCTCTCCGCCACGGCGCGCGCCTGCGCATCGGTGAAGCTCGGGCCGCCCGGCTGCGCGAGGTTGCGGAAGGAGAGCAGATGCATCGAGTGGCAGCTCGCGCACACTTCCTTGTAGACCTGATAGCCGCGCTGCAGCTGCGCCGTATCGTAGCGCCCGAAGATGCCGGCGAAGGACCACGGTTCCAGCGTCGGCTTGATGATCGGGAAATGCGTCGGCTGGGCGCTCTCGCCGTGCCCTTCTTCGGCGGCGAAGGCGCTTCCCGCGCCCAGCGTCGCCACGGCGAGCATGACGCCGAGGCCGAGGCGGGCGAGCGGCATGGACAAGGTTTTCATGGTCATCGATCCGTTTCCTGTCCCACGCTCACTTGGTCTGCGGACCGGCGGGGGCGCCGGCCGTGACGGGTGCGCCGCCGCGGCCGAGCACCGCCTCGGTGATCGAGGCCGGCAGCGGCTTCGGCTTCTCGAAGAGACCGAGCAGCGGCAGGATCACCAGGAAGTGCGCGAAGTAGTAGACTGTCAGGATGCGGCCGGCGATCAGATAGCCGCCTTCCGGAGGCATGGCGCCGATATAGCCGAGGCCGACCGCGGCCACAGCCCAGATCCAGAAGAACTGGCGATAGAGCGGGCGGAAATTGGCCGAGCGGACCTTGGAGGTATCGAGCCAGGGCACGACGAAGAGCACGGCGATGGCGCCGAACATCGCGATGACGCCGGCGAGCTTGTCCGGGATCGAGCGCAGGATCGCGTAGAACGGCAGGAAGTACCATTCCGGAACGATATGCGCCGGGGTGACGAGCGGATTGGCCTCGATGTAGTTGTCGGCGTGGCCGAGATAGTTCGGCACGTAGAACACGAAGTAGCAGTAGAACATCAGGAAGACGACGACGGCGAAGGCGTCCTTGACCGTGAAGTAGGGATGGAAGGGCAGGGTATCCTGCTTGTCCTTGACCGAGACGCCGACCGGGTTGTTCGAGCCCGGGATGTGCAGCGCCCAGATATGCAGGATGACGACACCGGCAATCATGAAAGGCAGCAGGTAATGCAGGGCGAAGAAGCGGTTGAGGGTCGGGTTATCGACCGAGAAGCCCCCCCAGAGCCAGGTCACGATCGACTGGCCGACCAGCGGAATGGCGCCGAAGAGGTTGGTGATCACGGTGGCGCCCCAGAAGGACATCTGGCCCCAGGGCAGCACATAGCCCATGAAGCCGGTGGCCATCATGAGCAGGAAGATGATCATGCCGAGGATCCACAGCACTTCGCGCGGCGACTTGTACGAGCCGTAATAGAGGCCGCGGAAAATGTGGATGTAGACGGCGATGAAGAACATCGACGCGCCATTGGCGTGCAGGTAGCGCAGCATCCAGCCGCCGTTCACGTCGCGCATGATGCCTTCGACGGAGTTGAAGGCGAGCGTGACATGGGCGGTGTAGTGCATCGCGAGCACCACGCCGGTGGCGATCTGGGCAACCAGCATGAAGGCGAGGATGCCGCCAAAGGTCCAGAAGTAATTGAGGTTGCGCGGGTTGGGGAACACCACGAAGGACGAGTGCACCAGCCCGATGATGGGCAGGCGCGCCTCGAGCCACTTCAAGGCGGGGTGCTGCGGCTGGTAGGTCGAGGGTCCGGACATGGTTGCGTTGTGCTCCCGTCAGCCGATCTTGATCTTGGTGTCGGTCATGAATGAATAGACCGGTACGGCCATGTTTTCCGGCGCAGGTCCTTTGCGGATGCGTCCGGCAGTGTCGTAGACCGAGCCATGGCAGGGGCAGAACCAGCCATTGTACTCGCCCTCCTGGCCTAGGGGAATGCAGCCGAGATGGGTGCAGACATTCACCATCACGAACCAGTTTTCCTTGCCCGCGGCGGCGCGGTTGGCGTCGGTCGCCGGCGCGTCGTCGGGCAGGTTGGCGTTGCGGGCGATCGGGTCCTTCAGGTCGGAGAGCGGCGCCGCCTTGGCGTCCTCGATCTCCTTCGCGGTGCGGTTGCGCACCACGACCGGCTTGCCGCGCCACTTCACGGTGACCGACTCGCCTTCCTTCAGCGAGGAGATGTCGACCTCGGACGAGGCGAGCGCGAGCGCGGACGCATCGGGGTTCATCTGGTTGATGAACGGCCAGACGGTCGCGGCAAGGCCGACCGCGCCGACCGCGCCGGTCGCGATATAGAGAAAGTCGCGTCGGGTCGGCTCTGCCGCAGCGCTGTGTGCCAAGATAAAGTCCCCTCTCCATTCCGCGGGCGCGTAAGCCTCAGCTGTCGGCTGACGGCCTGAGCGACGTGCCGGACCACGGATCCGTGCGGCCGCGATGAACGCGCGAGATACGCCCGCCACATTAGAAGCTGTTTAGCCATCGCCGGCCTTCAATGTCCAGAGACGGCAGCGGCGATGCGCACATTGTCGCGGCGGGAATGGGGCAGCGGCGGGCAGGGCGGCGCGGCCACGGGCTCAGCCCTGCGCGAGCGTCGCGAAGCGGGAGAACAATTCGGCGAAGCTGGCCAGTTTCTCGTCGCTCCAGTCGGCGACATGGGCAAGGAGCAATGCGCGCTTCTGCCGCCACGTCGCCGTGGTCGCGCAGATCCGGAATTAGTAGCCCTCAGCAGACGGCACCCGGCGTCCCGCCGGGCGAGCCGGCCCAACGAACCTCACCCGGTCGCTGTCGGCGTCGATGCGGCTCGCCTGCGACAGATTAACGACAAGCTCGATGGGTGGCCGAAACTACGTTCGCCTAGGCGGGTACGGGCTTGCATCTAGCTGCCCCAGCACTATCGACCATGACAAGGAACTGGCATCAGTGGCTGGGAGCTATGGCTCGCCAGCGAAAATCTAAACATAGCCAGCGCAAGAAGATCAAGCCAACTTGGGAATTACGTCGAGGAGACGGCGGTCGTGCGGTTTCCCTGCAATTATGGATATGATCGCTAGATTGGCCTCGTCGCTACTTATCAGTTTTGGGTCGATCAGGCCAAAATAATCTCTAAAAAATAGGTAAAGTGAAATTAGAAAATCGAGTTTCTCCGAAGCCCAGACAATCGAGTCCTTGGAATAAATATCATTAGGTATATCGATGCCAGCCATAACATTAGAGAATATGCTTAGCATTAGTGCTAATGCGCCGATTTTGCCTCCGGCAGAACGGATCATTGCGTCAGAGTAGGATATATCCCTTTTTGCTGCTCTATCGTATTCCATTTGGAGCGCCGCTAGCATGCTGCGGGCCGAACCATCGACCGTCGCTCGGAAGTATTCGAGTATAACGGTGTCTTCTTTGATCGACTGTATTCTTTCAAATTGACTCATGTTTGTCGGGGCGATTGACTGCAACCGTCGAATAACGTCCTGAATTACATCGATGGCGGTGTCGGTTGATTGGTGAGTAGGAATGTATGCCGGCTGATCATAGCATGATGAATAAGTGAATACATCCATGCGGTCAAGCTGGAACGGAGTGTCTGTGTTGAATCGATCCTGCAACGCGGACAGTAGACGTGCATCCCTATATAGTTGCTCGATAGCAACGTCGGATTCGCTATAATTAGTCCCTATAAGCTTTCGGCGATTTGCAAGCCTAGTATCGATTCGTTCATTAGATGCTTTCGGTAGATTAAATCGATTTCGTTCAAAAAAGAACTTAACTCTTTCAAATTCAACATCACGATTCTTTACAATATGTTCGGCCTCATTGTAGAATTGAGGAAAGTCTTTAAGGACAATAATCTTATCACTCTTGCGAAGAGAGTCGTCGCTCGCAACCTCGCCCTCGAGGTAGGCGTCGAACTTGGCAAAACGGCCGTCAGCCTTGTGACGTGCTTCGCGTAGGTCGGGCTGAAGCCATTCTTCCCGAAAGGCAAGACGAACATGCCCTTCAGAAACGAGATTGACGATTTGGCGCTTCGAAAGCCGATTGGTGTCGGCGTTATACCATCGGTCCAACAAGGTGCCCGAAGGTGTCCAGATAACGACGTTATCGCTTAGCGCACACATCAAGGGTATTTGGTCGAGACCTGCGGCGCCGACATCACCTATCGAACAAAAGATCCCCTTCATGGGTTCTGCCTCCAATAGAACCAATCGGCACCAACTCTGCGTCGCGCCTTACGAGTGCAACTATTAATTACAATCGTAAGGATATCAAGGTACATCACGCCGCGTCCAGGAAGCCGCCGGACTGGCGGTGCCAGAGGCTGGCATAGAGGCCGCCCTTGCGCAGCAGTTCGTCGTGGCGGCCGGTTTCGACGATCGCGCCCTTGTCGAGGACGATCAGCCGGTCCATCGCCGCGATGGTCGAGAGGCGGTGGGCGATCGCGATCACCGTCTTGCCGGCCATGAGGCTGGTAAAGCTCTCCTGGATCGCCGCCTCAACTTCCGAATCGAGCGCGGATGTCGCCTCGTCGAGGATGAGGATCGGCGCGTCCTTCAAGAGCACCCGCGCGATGGCGATGCGCTGGCGCTGGCCGCCCGAGAGCTTGACGCCGCGCTCGCCGACATGGGCGTCGAGCCCGATGCGGCCATGCGGATCGGACAGGCCGCCGATGAACTCGAGCGCATGCGCCCGCCGCGCCGCCTCGACGATCGCCGCTTCGCTGGCATCCGGCTGGCCATAGCGGATGTTGTCGCGCACCGAGCGATGCAGCAGCGAGGTGTCCTGCGTGACGAGCCCGATCTGGCGGCGCAGGCTGTCCTGCGTGATGCCGGCGATGTCGGCGCCGTCGATGCGGATCGCGCCGCCTTCGATGTCGTAGAAGCGCAGCAGCAGGTTGACGAGCGTCGACTTGCCGGCGCCGGAGCGTCCGACAAGGCCGACCTTCTCGCCGGGGGCGATGGTCATCGAGAGATCGTCGATGATCCCGCCCTTCTTGCCATAGTGGAAGCGGACATTCTCGAAGCGGATCTCGCCCTTCTCGACGGCGAGATCCTTCGCGCCCGGCTTGTCGAGCAGCGCATAGGGACGCGCGATCGTCTCGAGCCCTTCCTGCACGGTGCCCATCTGCTCGAAGATCGCGATCGACACCCACATGATCCAGCCGGACATGTTGGTGATGCGGATCGCGAGGCTGGAGGCGAGCGCGATCGCGCCGAGCGTGATCCCGTCCCACGACCACAGCCAGATCGCGAGCGCGCCCGTGCCGACGACGAGGAAGCCGTTGAGCGTGGAGACGGTCGCATTCATCGCGGTGATGAGCCGCGTCTCGCTGCGGAACGTCTCGGTGTGCTCGACCAGCGCCTCGCGGGCATAGTCGTCCTCGCGGTCGGGATGGGCGAACAGCTTGACCGTCTGGACATTGGTGTAGCTGTCGACGATCCGCCCGGTGACGATCGAGCGCACTTCGGACATCGCCGTCGCGCGGTCCCGGATGCGCGGCACGAACCAGGCGAGCGTCGCGACATAGGCGATGATCCAGGCCGACAAGGGCATCGCGAGACGCCAGTCTGCCTGCCAGAAGATGACGAGCGCCGAGCCCGCGAAGATCGTCACGAACCAGAGCGCGTCGATCACCTGCGTCACCGATTCGCGCAGCGCCGGGCCGGTCTGCACGATCTTCGAGGCGATGCGGCCGGCGAAGTCGTTGGCAAAGAAGGTGACCGACTGGCGCATCACATAATGATGCGTCTGCCAGCGAATGAGGTTCGTGAAGGAAGGCGCGATCGCCTGCTGGTTCAGGAGGTCGTGCATGATCTGCGCGAGCGGGCGCGCGATCATGATGACGAGCGCCATCCACAGGAAGGTGCCGCCATAGTCGGCCATTACCTGCTGCGGCGAGGTCGCCTTGAGCAGGTCGACGATCGAGCCGATATAGCGCAGCATCGCGATCTCGATCAGCGAGACCACGAGGCCGATCGCCATCAGCGCCAGCAGCCAGGGCCAGACCTGGCGGCAATAGCGCCAATAGAAGGCGATGAGGGTCGCCGGCGGCATCGTCTCGTCATGCGGACGGAAGGGATCGATCAGGGTTTCGAAACGGCGGAACATGGCGGAATCCGGAATGAAGGCATGGCCGCGAACGGCCGAAGGGGAGGCGGCACGACAGCGCGCGCGTCGGCGCGGGTCGTGGTCGGTCCATGAATGACGGGTGTGCGACCTAAGGCAGCGCGGTCCCTTACGGGTGTCGGCTGCGTGGTGCGATCGTCGGAGGCGTCAGGTACCTCGGCGGGCGCTCGGGAGAGCGGCGCGGCGGGCTGCGCGGATCACGGACCGGATGTTCGAAAGGATAGTCTCCATCCAGCCCTCCTGGTTCGCGTGTCCTGCGACGATGTCGCGCATACGAGAGCGATTTTCCGCCCGGGCATCGCGCCGCGCAAGATGGTCGCGATCATTTGCTGGCGCTGTTGCAACCCTGCGACAGTAGCCCTGCGTCAGGGCGCGACCAGCGCGTGGAGCTTTGAAGATGCATGAAGGCGAAGCGCGCTACGTTCTTTTCATCGCGGCCTCGCCGGAGCGGATCTGGACGGCGCTGACGGACGGTGCGATGACGCGGCTCTGGGCATTCGGCCGCGTCGTCCGCTCGGACTTCGCCGCGGGATCGCCGGTGCGGCACGCCCTGCCGGACGGCACGGTCGAGGCGAGCGGCAGCGTCATCGAGATCGATCCGCAGCGGCTTTTGAGAGTCAGCCTGACGGCGGCGCGCGACGGGGCTTCAGCGTTCGTGACGTCCTACGAGATCGCGGAATTCGGCGGCATGTGCCGGCTCGTGATCACCGAGGACCATCAGGGGCCGGGGGCCGCCAGGCATGTCGCGGCGGCGATGCGCTTCTGGCCGATCCTCGCCTCCGCGCTCAAGTCGCTGCTTGAAACCGGGGCCGTGCCGGAGATCGACATCCTCAGGCTGGCTGAGGACGAGGACTGAGGCGGATCAGGTCGCTTCGGGCGTCGGCGGCTCGGCGACGACATGGCCGGCGGTGAGGAGCGCCAGCTTCGCCTCGAGATCGGCGATGCGCGCCGAGAGGGCGTCATTCTCGGTCCGCGCCTTCTGCGCCATCTCGCGCACGACGTCGAACTCCTCGCGCTTGACGAAGTCCATCTCGGACATGAAGCGCTCGGCCTGATGCCGCACCACCGTCTCCGCCTCGCGCTTGACGCCTTGCGCCACGCCGGCAGCGTCGGTCATCAGCTTGGCGAATTCGTCGAACAGACGGTTCGGACCCTGGTCCATGGCATTCCTCCGGCGATGCGTCGATCTTCCAATACTATGGGCAGGGCGGTGATGGCCGACAAGGGCCGCAAGCGTCGCGGGTCGCACGGGTGACAGGCCGAACGCGCCGAAGGCTCGTGCGCTCTTGACCGGCGCGCGCGGTTCAGCGCACCAATGCCGCGCCCCTGCATGGCTTTCTCCATGCTCCGCCAGAGGCCGAAAGGCCCGAGGGCCCGCCCCGTTCAGGGACCGCCGAGGATCGACATGCTCACCGCCATCCCGTTTCCGGCCATCGATCCGGTTCTGATCGAGATCGGACCCTTCGCGATCCGCTGGTATGCGCTCGCCTATATCGTCGGCATCCTGTTCGGCTGGTGGTATGCGAAGCGCCTCGTCTCGACGCCGCGGCTCTGGGGCGCCGGCGGGGCGCCGATCCGGCCAGTCGACCTCGATGATTTCGTCATGTGGGCGACGATCGGCATCATTGTCGGCGGGCGGCTCGGCTATGTCCTGTTCTACAATTTCGACGCCTTCCTCGCCGCGCCGCTGACGATCTTCGAGGTCTGGCATGGCGGCATGTCGTTCCATGGCGGCTTCCTCGGCACTGTCATCGCGATGGTGCTGTTCGCATGGCGGCGCCAGATTCCGTTCCTGTCGCTGATCGACGTCATCGCGCCGAGCGTCACGGTCGGGCTCTGCCTCGGCCGCATCGCCAATTTCATCAATGGCGAGCTCTGGGGCCGCCCCGCCGATGTGCCCTGGGCGATGGTGTTTCCGAATGCCGACGGGCAGCCCCGCCATCCGAGCCAGCTCTACGAGGCGGCGCTGGAGGGGATCGTATTGTTCCTCGTGCTGCGGCTCCTGACCCACCGGCAATTGCGCCTGAAGCAGCCGGGCTTCGTCGCCGCCGTCTTCGCCATCGGCTATGGCCTTGCCCGCATCGTCTCGGAGTTCTTCCGCGAGCCGGACATCCAGCTCGGCTATTTCTCCGGCGGGCTCACCATGGGCATGCTCCTGTCGCTGCCGATGGTTCTCGCCGGGATCGGGTTGCTCGTCCATGTCCGCCGCCGCGACGCCCGCACGGCCTGAGGCGCCGATGTCGGCGCTCGAGCGACGGCTCGTCGCGCGCATCCTCGCCACCGGGCCGATCACGATCGCCGACTACATGGCGAGCTGCCTCGGCGATCCCGAGCATGGCTACTACATGCGCCGCGATCCCTTCGGCGCGGCCGGCGACTTCATCACCGCGCCCGAGATCAGCCAGATGTTCGGCGAACTGATCGGGCTGTGGGCGGCCGAGACCTGGCGACGGATGGGCGCGCCACCCTCCTTCGTGCTCGCCGAACTCGGCCCCGGCCGCGGCACGCTGATGGCCGATGCCTTGCGCGCCGCCCGCCTTGCGCCGGGTTTTCTGGACTCCGCCGGGATCGTCCTGGTCGAGACCAGCCCGCATCTCCGCGCGGTGCAGCGCGAGCGGCTTGCCGGCCATGCCGTCGGCTTTACCGACCGGGTCGAGGCGCTCCCGCAGGGACCCGCGATCGT
This sequence comes from Kaistia sp., assembly GCA_965279105.1. Lineage (GTDB taxonomy): Bacteria > Pseudomonadota > Alphaproteobacteria > Rhizobiales > Kaistiaceae > Kaistia. Next base: position 4,244,545 of record OZ257135.1, on the reverse strand, counting down.
CATCGCCAACGAGTTCTTCGACGCGCTGCCGATCCGGCAGTTCCAGCGCGTCGGCGGTGGCTATGCCGAGCGCATGGTCGGCGTCGTCGACGGGCGCCTCGCCTTCGGGCTACGCCCCGGCGCCGAACTGCCCGGCCGCAGGGGCGCCGTGCCGGACGGCGCGATCGTCGAGGTCGCCGGACCGGCCGCCTCGGTGATGGCGAGCCTCTCCAGGCGGATCGCGGCGGAGGGCGGCGCGCTGCTCGCCATCGACTATGGCCATGACGGCGGGTTCGGCGACACCTTGCAGGCGATGCGCCGGCACGGCTTCGTCTCGCCACTGGACAGCCCCGGCGAGGCCGACCTGACGGCGCATGTCGATTTCTCGGCGCTCGCCGCCGTCGCCCGCGCTGCCGGAGCGGCGGCCTTTCCGCTCTTGACGCAGGGCGACCTCCTCGTCCGGCTGGGGCTCGTCGAACGTGCCGGCCGCCTCGGCGCCGGCAAGGACGCCGCGACGCAGGAGGCGATCCGCGCCGCCGCCGAACGTCTCGCCTCTCCCGCCGCAATGGGGACGTTGTTCAAGGCCCTGGTGATCGCCGCGCCCGGCCTCGCCCCGCCGCCATTCGCTCCTGAAGGAACCGCTCCATGAAGATCACCGCCGAAGCGCTCGACCTGCCCGGCATCCGGCACGGCTTCTACACCCGCGAGGGCGGCGTCTCCGAGGGCATCTATGCCAGCCTCAATTGCGGCGTCGGCTCGGACGACGAGCGCGGGCGCATCCTCGCCAATCGCGCCCTCGTCGCCCGCGATCTCGGCGTCGCCGCCGACCAGCTGGCGACCCCGTTCCAGATCCACAGCCCCGATGTCGCGATCGTCGAGGCGGTGTGGGAGGTCGGGCAGGGGCCGAAGGCCGACGCCGTCGTCACCGATCGGCCCGGCATCGCGATCGGCGTCGGCACGGCCGATTGCGGGCCGCTGCTCTTTGCCGATCCAAAGGCGCGCGTCATCGGCGCGGCCCATGCCGGCTGGCGCGGCGCCTTCACCGGCGTCATCGAGGCGACTTTGGCGGCGATGGAGGCGCGCGGCGCCGACCGCGAGCGAATCACCGTCGTCCTCGGCCCGACGATCTCCGCCGCGGCCTATGAGGTCGGCCCCGAATTCATCGCCCGCTTCCTCGATGCCGATACGGCGGCGGCGCGATTCTTCACGCCCTCGGACAAGGACGGGCATCACCGCTTCGACCTGCCGGCCTATATCGGCGCCCGCGCCCGCTCCGCCGGCGTCGGCCGTTTCGAGGATCTGGCGCTTTGCACCTATGCCGATCCGGCGCGCTTCTATTCCTATCGCCGCATGACGCATCAGCGCGAGGCCGACTACGGCCGGTTGCTTCACGCGATCGCACTCGCCCCTGATGAAACGTGATGATGCTTCTTGAGCGGGAATGACCGATCGGGGCCCGCCGTTCTGGACCGGCCCGGCTTTTGCAGATAGACAGGCCGCAGGGACACCGGCCGGGTGCCGGCGGGACAATGCGGATGACTATGAAGGCAAGGTGGCCGGTATCGGCCCTTGTCGCCATCATGGCGGCGGCGGCGCTTTCGGCCTGTGGCGGCGGCGAATCGATTTCGGGCGCGGCGCAATCCATGGCGACGGCGATGACGCCGACGCCCGTGGCGCCGCCCGCGGTGCCGCTGTCGCAGGCGAAATTTGCCTTTGCGCCGGTCACCGGCGCACCCGCGACCGTCCTCACCAACATTTCCGCCCAGCTCGGCCGGGAAGCCTTCGCCCAGCAGATCACGCTCGTTCCGACCGACGATCCGGCGGCCAGCTACATCATCAAGGGCTATCTCTCGGCGATCGGCGACGCCTCGGGCACGATCCTCGTCTATGTCTGGGACGTGTTCGACCGCAGCGGCCGCCGCGTGCACCGCATTTCCGGCCAGGAAACGGCGCCGGGCGCCGCGCGCGACCCCTGGGCCGGCGTCGACAATGCGACGACCACGGATGTCGCCCGCCAGACCATCAGCGCGCTGGTCGCCTGGGGCCGCAGCGGGCCTTCGGGCGGCGTCGCGCTACCCGCGGCCACCACCACCGTGGCCCCCTCGATCAACGCCATTCCCTCGACGACGCTGCCGCCTTTGCCGACCGCACAGACGCTGCCGGCCGGCTCTCCCTGACGGCCGCCCGGACCGCCGCCGCATTGCGTTTGCAGTGCGGTGACCTTGTTGCTACAACGCCGCCGCCACAGACCGCGCCCGTTCCGGGTCGGCCTTCCCATTCGCACCAGGACGCACGGGGACCCGAAACCTTGAAGCTGGTTGCCGGAAACTCCAATAGGGTGCTCGCCGAGGCGATCGCCGCCTATCTCGAGATCCCCCTCGCCAAGTGTCTCGTGCGGCGCTTTGCCGACCAGGAAATCTTCGTCGAGATCCAGGAGAACGTGCGCGGCGAAGACGTGTTCGTCATCCAGTCGACGAGCTATCCGGCCAACGATCACCTGATGGAGCTGCTCATCATCATCGATGCGCTGCGCCGCTCCTCGGCCCGCCGCATCACCGCCGTTCTGCCCTATTTCGGCTATGCGCGGCAGGATCGGAAGGCTGGTCCGCGCACGCCGATCTCGGCCAAGCTGGTCGCGAACCTCATCACCCATGCCGGCGCCGACCGCGTCCTGACGCTCGACCTGCATGCCGGCCAGATCCAGGGCTTCTTCGACATTCCGACCGACAACCTGTTCTCGGTGCCGGTCATCACTCGCGACATCAAGGAGCATTACGAGCTCCGCAATGTCATGGTCGTCTCGCCCGACGTCGGCGGCGTGGTGCGCGCGAGAGCGCTCGCCAAGCGCATCGACGCGCCGCTCGCCATCGTCGACAAGCGCCGCGAGCGCCCGGGCGAATCGGAAGTCATGAACATCATCGGCAATGTCGAAGGGCGCGACTGCATCCTCTTCGACGACATCGTCGATTCCGGCGGCACGCTCTGCAACGCCGCCGAGGCGCTGGTCGCCAAGGGCGCGAAGTCGGTCGTCGCCTACATCACCCATGGCGTGCTCTCGGGCGGTGCCGTGGCGCGTATCTCCGGCTCGATGCTGAAGGAGCTCGTGATCAGCGACTCGATCCAGCCGACCGAGGCCGTCCAGAACGCGTCGAACATCCGCGTCACCTCGATCGCGACGCTGATCGGCGAGGCGATCAACCGCACCGCCAGCGAGAAGTCGGTCTCGAGCCTCTTCATCTGACGGAGGCGCCGTGGCGGTGGCTCAGCCCAGCATCGGACTTTCTATCGGCGGTACCGGTATGTTGGCCACGGCGACGGACTGGCTGACATCTGTCTGCTCAACGACGCTCGTCGTTTCCCGCCATGCCGGCCGCTTCGCCGCCGGCAACCCGGCCATGATGGCGCTCGATGCCGACTGGTCGTCGCCGGACTTCCTCGAGGCGATCCAGCGCGCGCTGGCGGCGATGCCGCCGGTCACCCATGCCCTCCTGTGGCTGCATCGCCTCGACGAGCATCTGCCCCCGCTGATCGCTATGCTCGATGGGGCCCGCGTCGTGCTCGTGCTCGGCAGCATGGACGGCCGGCCCGACTTGCCTTCGGCCGCCGGCATCGCGACGGTGCGGCTCGGCAGCATGGCGGACGGCGGCGGCCGGCGCTGGCTGACGCATGACGAGATCTCGGCCGGCGCGATCGCCGCGCTCGAGGACGGTGCCTCGCGCATCGTCGGCGCGCTTCGACCGCTTCGCTGAGGCTTTGCCGCCTTCGCCTTGTTCTGAAGCGCCGCCTCGTCTATAAGCACCGCGGCTGCGCCGACACCCCTGGAGGCACCGCGGCCGTTTTTCGTTTTCAAAGGAGAATTCCGATGAGCACTTCCTACGAGCTCACGGCCTCCGTGCGCAACCGCGTGGGCAAGGGGGCCGCCCGGGCGTCGCGTCGCGAAGGCAAGATCCCGGCCGTCATCTATGGTGACAAGCAGCCCCCCCTCGCGATCGAACTGTCGCACAAGGACGTGTTCCTGAAGCTGCATGGTGGCGGCTTCCTGACCACCGTTGCCACGATCAATGTCGACGGCAACAAGATCCGCGCCATTCCGCGCGACTACGCGCTCCATCCGGTCACCGACGAGCCGATCCATGTCGATTTCCTGCGCGTCAGCGCCGGCTCGACCATCCATGTTGCGATCCCGGTCCAGGTGATCAACGAGGACAAGGCTCCCGGCCTCAAGGCGGGCGGTGTGCTCAACATCGTCGCGCATGAGCTCGACGTGAACTGCCCGGCCGATGCGATCCCGGATCACATCGTCGTGGACCTCGCCGGCCTCAACATCGGCGACTCGGTCCATCTGTCGTCGATCACGCTGCCGGAAGGCGTGAAGCCGGTTTCGTCGGAGGACCTGACGCTGGCGACCATCGCACCGCCGGCTGCCCTGACCGCAGCCGAGCAGGCTGAGGACGCCGCCGCCGCCGCCGCCAAGGCGTAACGCGCACAAACGGTTCGGAGCGGGGAGGGCGTCATGCTCCTCATCGTCGGCCTCGGCAATCCCGGTGGCCAATATGCCCTGAACCGTCACAATATCGGCTTCATGGCGGCGGATGCGATCCACCGCCGCCATGGCTTCTCTCCCTGGCGCTCGCGCTTCCAGGCGCAGGTCGCCGAAGGCACGCTGCAGGGCCGCAAGGTCCTCCTCATGAAGCCGCAGACCTTCATGAACGAGAGCGGCCGCGCCGTTGCCGAGGCGACGCGCTTCCACAAGATCCCCAATGCCGACGTCATCGTGCTGCATGACGAACTCGACCTGCCGCCGGGCAAGATCCGGATGAAGCAGGGCGGCGGCCATGGCGGCCACAACGGCCTCCGCTCCATCACCGCGCATCTCGGCGACGACTATCGGCGGCTGCGCCTCGGCATCGGCCATCCCGGCGCCAAGGAACTCGTGCATGGCTATGTCCTGCACGATTTCGCGCGCTCCGACGGCGCCTGGGTCAATCCGCTGCTGGATGCGATCGCGGACAATGTCGGCCTGCTCGCCGACGGCAAGGACAACACCTTCGCCAACCGCCTGCACCGCGCCACGGAGCCGGAGAAGCCCGAGAAGCCGGCGAGCGCTGCCCCCTCCGACAAGCCCGCCTCCGTGAAATCGGCCGTCGCCGAGCCTGCGCCGAAGGCGGCGCCCGACAACCCGTTCGCGGCGGGCCTCAAGAAGCTGTTCGGCAAGGGCGAGTGATGGCTTGACTTCCGGCCACGGAAACACGAAATCCGTGTCACACGGAGGCCGTGCGATGAAGAACGTCACCATCACGCTCGACGAGGATCTCGCCCGCTGGGCACGCGTCGAGGCGGCCAAGGCCGGCAAGAGCCTTTCGCGCTGGATCGGCGACCGGCTCGAGGACGATATGCGGCGCGGCAGTGATCCCCTCGGTGACATCGAGGAATTCCTGTCCGGGCCGGGCTATCCGGGCATCGCGGCTGATCTGCCCGCACGAGAGGCGCTCTATGCGGAACGGGATCTTCCTCGACAGCAACATGCTGATCTACAGCCTCGACCCGGCCGAACCCGCAAAGCGGGCTAAGGCGGCCGACCTGCTGCGCCGGGCGATCCGGGCGGACCGGCTGGTTCTCGGGCCGCAGACGCTCAACGAATGCTACCGCGTCCTGACGGATCGGCGGCGTATCATGCCACGCACGGATGCAAGGCGGTTCATCCGGCCGCTGGTGTCCCGCTGTACGGCGCCGGGCGATGCATCCAACCTCGCGCGCGCCTGGGAAATCCAGGATGCGACGGGTTTTGCCTGGTGGGACTGCCTGATGCTGGCTGCGGCGAGCCGGGCTGGCTGCAGCCACTTCTTCACCGAGGACATGGAACACGGTCGCATCGTGCATGAGATGCGCCTGGTCGATCTGTTCCGCGACGACACCGATCTCGATTCAATCGTGAACTGAAAGAACATCATGGGCTTCAAATGCGGGATCGTCGGCCTGCCGAATGTCGGCAAGTCGACACTGTTCAACGCGCTGACCAAGACGGCGGCGGCGCAGGCGGCCAATTATCCGTTCTGCACCATCGAGCCGAACACGGGCGAGGTCGCGGTGCCCGATCCGCGGCTCGACGAGCTCTGCCGCATCGGCAAGTCGCAGCAGATCGTGCCGACGCGGCTGACCTTCGTCGACATTGCCGGCCTCGTGCGCGGCGCCTCGAAGGGCGAGGGCCTCGGCAACCAGTTCCTCGCCAATATCCGCGAGGTCGATGCGATCGCCCATGTGCTGCGCTGCTTCGAGGATGGCGACATCACCCATGTCGAGAACCGGATCGACCCGGTCGCCGACGCCGAGACGGTCGAGACCGAGCTGATGCTCGCCGATCTCGACAGCCTCGAGCGCCGCATCGTGCCGCTCAAGAAGCGGGCTGGCGCCGACAAGGACATCAAGCAGCAGGTCGAGCTGATGGAAGGCGCGCTGGTGCTGCTGCGCGAGGGCAAGCCTGCCCGCGAGCTGAAGGTCTCCGACGACGACCGCGCCGCCTTCAACGCGCTGAACCTCCTGACGTCGAAGCCGGTTCTCTATGTCTGCAATGTCGAGGAGGCCTCGGCCGCGACCGGCAATGCCTATTCGGCCAAGGTCGAGGCGATGGCAAAGGCGCAAGGTGCCGGCTGCGTCGTGATCTCGGCGGCGATCGAATCGGAGATCGCCCAGCTCGATCCGGCCGAGCAGAAGGATTTCCTCGAGACGCTCGGCCTCACCGAGCCCGGCCTCGACCGCCTGATCCGCTCCGGCTATGCCCTGCTCGGCCTCATCACCTATTTCACGGTGGGTCCGAAGGAAGCGCGCGCCTGGACGATCACGGCCGGCACGCGGGCGCCGCAGGCCGCCGGCGTCATCCATACCGATTTCGAGCGCGGCTTCATCCGTGCCCAGACCATCGGCTTTGAGGACTATATCCGTCTCGGCGGCGAAGCGGGGGCCAAGGAGGCCGGCCGCGCGCGCGACGAAGGCAAGGAGTATGTCGTCGCCGACGGCGACGTGCTGCTGTTCCGCTTCAACACCTGAACGCGGCTTCGCGCGGCGGCGCAAGCGGCCGCGCGCGATCCCGGCACGGCGGCACTCTCAGCCGCCGTCCTGTCCCGGCCGTGGCCGGCGCCGCTTCAGCGGCGCCTGGCCGCCCTTGTGCGGCGAACCGCCCTTGCCGGCAGGTCCGCCCTTGCCAGATGGTCCGCCCTTGGCGCCGGCCCCGCCCTTGCCGGATTGGGGCCTGCCGCCCGGCTGGCCCTCGGAGTGCCGCGGGCGCTGCGGCTCGGTGGCGGGTTCGGCCCCCCTGGTCCGTCCTTCGGCGTTGCTCTGCTCCATCGGCTCGTCACGGCGCGCAGGACCCCGCAAGGGGCTCGCCTGCGGCGCCGTCGGCGCTGGCCTTGCCTCGGCAGCGGCGGCCTCGACGGGCGCGCGGCGGCGCGAGGCGGACGCGGCAGTGTCGACCGGCTCGACCGCCGGGCGTGCCGGCGCCATCTCGCGGCCGATAAAGGGGGGCAGCTCGATCGACCGTGGCGCGGGCCCGGCCGGAGGCTCGGCGTCATGCGCGGCGAGGAAGGCCGGCAGCGCCGTGAAATCGTCGTCCTCGGACGGCGGCAGCGGCCGCTGCGGTTCGGGCCGGGCACGGTCCGCGCGCTCGCTCGCCTCGCGCTGGGCCTCGGCCTTGCGGGCATCCTCGGCTGCCGTGAGACGGGCACGGATCGCCTCCGTCCCCGCCGGCTCGGACAGCCGCTTCAGGGCATGATCGATGGCCGGCTCCGGGCGCTGCTGGGGACGCTTCTGCGCGCGCGCTGCCTTCTGCTCGGCGCGGTCCGGCGCCTGTGGCTCCGGGGTGGCCTGGTCGGCGACCCTCGGCTCGACAGGGCGGACCGGCGTCTCGGCGCGTCGGGGGGGCGCGACCGGCTCGACGGCGATCACGGGCCTCGGCTCGGCCGGCTTATGCTCCGCCTTGACCTCGGCTGACCGCGCCTCGGTGGCGCGGGCCTGCGACCCGCGCTGTTCCGAGGCCTTGATCTCGACCGGCTTCGGCTCCGCGGCGCGCGGCGGCTCGGCCGCTCGCGACGTCTCGGCGACGACGGGCGGCTCAACCGCTCTTGGTTCCACCGCCCTGGGCTCTTGCGGCCGCGCCTCAGCATGGCGGCTCTCCGCCGGCTTGACGTCCCAGGCCTTCGGCTCGACGCGTCCGCGATCGGGCGCGAACGGGTCGCGCTCCGTGCGCTCGGCGTCCGCGGGCTTCGCCTCGATCAGGCGATGATCGATCGTTGGACGCTCCTGCGCGGCGGGCGGCTCGGTCCGGTTGGCGGCGCGCTCGCGCGCCTCGGCGATACGGCGGTCGAGCCGCACGGCCTCGCTCTCGACGACCGGCTGGGCGACGGCGATGCCGCGCTCGGCGATGTCCATCAGGTTTTCGTTGACGCGAAAGAGGATGACGATCGCCTCGCAGCCGACCCGCGCCGCGATGATGGCGGCCAGCGTGCCGACGATCGAGACCGCGATCAGCAGGAGGCCCTGCACCTCATTGGTATCGATGAGCGCAAAACCGCTCGCAAGCCCCCAGATTCCGAACAGGACGGCGATGGCCGCGAGCAGCCAGAACAGGAGCTCCATCGCCGAAGGGGCAACGAAGCGATCCCATTTGAAGACATCGAAGAAGGAATTCATACCGTCATCCCGGCCGGATCAGCATGCTACCCCTCGGCGAACCTGAAGCGAAGGGATGGCATGGTCAAGGCGGCAAGGAGCGCTGCCGCCGTCACGTTTCCTTCAGCGCCGCCGTTTCCCACGCCTTGAAGCCGGCGTCGGCTAGAAGGGTCGCGACATAGGCCGCGGCAGGCGCCGACAGTGTCGGGCGATAGGTGCGGAAGCGGCTGGCGACCGGCGCGAACATCGCATCGGCGATGCTGAACGCGCCGAACAGATAGGGGCCGCCCGAGCCGAATCGGCCCCTGCAGTCCGCAAAGATCGAATCGATGCGCCGTATATCGTCCGCCACACCGTCCGCGTCCAGCCCTTCGCCCGGCCGCTCGGCGAAGAGATCCATCGGCATGGCCATGCGCATCGGCCGGAAGCCGGAATGCATTTCGGCCGAAACGGAGCGGGCGACGGCGCGCGCCGCCGGATCGCTCGGCCAGAGCGCCGGATAGCTCTCGGCGAGATATTCGCAGATGGCGAGCGAATCCCAGACCGTCACGGGCTCGGCCCCGCGATGGTCGACGAGAAGCGGCACGAGGCCCGACGGGCTGAAGGCGGCGATCTCGGCCTTGGTCGCGGCGCTTCTGAGCGGCGTCACCACCGTCTCGAAATCGGCGCCGGTCGCGGCCAGGGCCATGAACGGACGCAGCGACCAGCTCGACCAGATGCGCGTGCCGATATGCAGCGTGAAATCCGCCATGGCCGCGCGCCTTCTAGTGGCCGTCGAAGGCGATGAGCGTGCGCACGGGGACGCCGAGCGCGCGCAGCTTGTCGGCGCCGCCGAGCGCCGGCAGGTCGACGATGAAGCAGGCCGCCTCGACCTTCACGCCGGTCTCGCGCAGCAGCTTGATCGCGGCTTCAGCGGTGCCGCCGGTGGCGATCAGGTCGTCGACGAGGATGACGCGCTCGTTCTTCTCGACCGCGTCGACATGGATCTCGATCCGGTCCTGGCCATATTCGAGCGCATAGTCCATGCCGATCGTCTCGAAGGGCAGCTTGCCCTTCTTGCGGATCGGCACGAAGCCGGCCGACAGCTGGTGGGCGACGGCGCCGCCGATGATGAAGCCGCGCGCCTCGATGCCGGCCACCTTGTCGATCTTCGCGCCGGCCCAGGGCTGGACCAGCTCGTCGATCGTGCGGCGGAAGGCGCGCGGATTGCCGAGCAGGGTGGTGATGTCGCGGAACATCACGCCCTTGGCGGGATAGTCCGGGATGGTCCTGATGGCGGCGGCGTAGTCGAACGGTTCGGAGGTCATGGCGTCTTTCGGACTTTCGGGCGACGTGGCGTAGGCTTGCCCCAGCTTGTGCTCCGCGTCCAGTCGATCGACGCGCAATCCTCTCTCATCGGCCGAGAACGCGGCCGGCGACGGCGTCGAGCCTGGCGAGGAGGGCGGGATCGCGCGCGTCCGGCGCGGTCAGGAGCGCGTGGTCGAGGGCGCGGTCGGAGCCGATCGGGCAGGGCGGATGCTCGGACGGGAAGTCGCGGGCGAGGCGGGCGACCAGCCGCTGCGCCTTGTCGCGGTTCTCGCCGAGCACCTTGATCACCTGGTCGACGGTCACGGCCGCATGGCCCGGATGCCAGCAGTCATAGTCCGTCACCATGGCGACCGTCGCATAGGAGAGCTCGGCCTCGCGGGCGAGCTTCGCCTCCGGCATGTTGGTCATGCCGATCACGTCGGCGCCCCAGCTGCGGTAGAGATGCGATTCGGCGACCGAGGAGAATTGCGGGCCCTCCATCGCGACATAGGTGCCGCCGACATGATGGCCGATGTCCTCGGCGAGCGCGGCGCGGTGCAGCGCCTCGACGAGGAGCGGCGCGACCGGATGGGCCATCGAGACATGCGCGACGCAGCCATTCTCGAAGAAGCTCCCCTTCCGGCCCTGCGTCCGGTCGATGAACTGGTCGACCAGGACGAAATCGCCCGGATAGAGCTCCTGCTTCAGCGAGCCGACCGCCGAGACCGAGATGAGGTCGGTGACACCGGCCCGCTTCAGCGCGTCGATATTGGCGCGGTAGTCGATGCCGGAGGGCGACAGGCGATGGCCGCGTCCGTGCCGCGGCAGGAAGACGATCGCCGTATCGCCGATCCGGCCGAAGCGGAGCTGGTCGGAGGGTGCGCCCCAGGGGCTCGTCACGGTCCGCCATTCGGCGTCCTCGATCCCTGGGAGGTCATAGAGACCGGAGCCGCCGATGATGCCGAGCACTGCCTTGGTCATGTCCGCACTCCGCTTGAGGTCCTGGGGCTCACGGCCATTTCACCACCGGCGGCATCGAGGAGAGGATCGAATCGATATTGCCGCCGGTTTTCAGGCCGAAGATCGTGCCGCGGTCATAGAGCAGGTTGAACTCGACATAGCGGCCGCGCCGTACCAGCTGCTCGTCGCGCTCCGTCTCGGTCCAGGGCTTGGATAAATTGGCGCGGACGATCGGCGGGTAGACGTCGAGGAAGCTGGTGCCGACATCCTGCGTGAAGGCGAAGTCGGCCTCCCAGTCGCCGGAATTGTGCCGGTCGTAGAAGATGCCGCCGATGCCGCGCGGCTCGCCGCGATGTTTCAGGAAGAAGTAGCGGTCGCACCAGTCCTTGAAGCGGGCGTAGTCGGCGACCGGATGGCGGTCGCAGGCGCCCTGCATCGCCGCGTGGAAGGCCTGCGAATCGGCGTCCTCCTGCGTCCGCCTTGCGCCGAGGAATGGCGTCAGGTCGGCGCCGCCGCCGAACCACTGCTCTGTGGTCACCACCATGCGCGTGTTCATGTGCACGGTCGGGACATGCGGATTGGCCATGTGGGCGATCAGCGAGATGCCGGCGGCCCAGAAGCGCGGATCCTCGCTGGCGCCCGGCATCTCGCGGGCGAATTCCGGCGCGAAGCTGCCATGCACCGTCGAGACATGCACGCCGACCTTCTCGAACAGCCGCCCCTTCATCATCGCCATGATGCCGCCGCCGCCATGGGCGCCGGTGTGGTCGGTGCGTTGCCAGGGCGAGCGCATGAAGCGGCCGGGCGGTCCCGGATGCAGATCCGCCGGGGCCTCGTCCTCGAGCGCCTCGAAGGCGGCGATGATCCGTCCCTGAAGCGCACTGAACCAGTCGGCGGCGCGCTGCTTCTTGCCTTCGAGATCCTCCGGCAGGGCCCTCGCACTCTCAGACAACGTCATGGCGTCCCCCTTCTTGTTCTTGTGCATCCGCGGCCGGCCAGCCGGTCTGCCGCAGCGCTTCGCCGGCGATCATGGCGACGGTCATGGCGAGATTAAGCGAGCGGAAGCCCTCCCGCATAGGGACCGTCAGTCGGTGATCCGCCGCATCATGCACGGCCTCGGGCACACCGGCGCTCTCGCGGCCGAACAGCAGGCAGTCGCCGGCGCGATAGTCGAAATCGAGATAGGACTGCGCCGCCTTGGTGGTCAGAAGCACCATGCGTCGCTCTTCGGACCGGCGAAATTCGTCGAATGCCGCAAAGGAAAGGTGGCGGCGCAGCACCGCGCGCTCCAGATAGTCCATGCCGGCCCGTTTCATGCCGCGATCCGACAGATCGAAGCCGGCCGGCTCGATCAGGTCGACCGCAAGGCCGAGACAGGCGGCGAAGCGGAGGATCGCGCCCGTGTTGTGCGGAATGTCCGGCTGGTAGAGAACGAGGCGGGGCATGGGACGGATCGAGGCTCCGACGCCGTTTCAGGCTTGGGCCCAGGGTGATCATCGGGCTCTGATGCAAGGGATGCCGGAAGCGGCGCGCAAAGGTCAATCATGCTTCGCTATTTCGAACGGCTGATCGATCCGTTTTCGGCCAAGGGCAGCAGCCCGCCGACCAGCCTTTTCGCGTTCTATCGCTATTTCCTGCAGCCGGTCTGGCCCTATGTGCTGGCGCTGCTTCTGGCCGGGCTCGGCGCCTCGCTCGCCGAGGTCGCGATCTATTCCTATGTCGGCCGCCTCGTCGACATGATGAGCCACGGCACGCCCGCGACCTTCCTCGCCGAGCACGGCGCGACGCTGGCGATGATGGCCGTCGTCGTCCTGGTGCTGCGGCCGCTGGTCAACGCCATCCAGACCATCATCTCCAACCAGACTCTGCCGCCGGCGCTCACGGCGCGGATCCGCTGGCTGAACCATCTGCATGTCGTCGGCCAGTCCTACACCTTCTTCCAGAACGATTTCTCCGGCCGCATCGTCACCAAGATCGTGCAGACCGGCTCGGCGATGACGCAGAGCGTCACGCAGGTGATCGATGCGCTCTGGGTCGTCGCCGTGTTCGTCACCTCGACGCTGGTGATCTTCGCCAGCGCCGATCCGGTCATGGCGGTGCCGCTGGCGCTCTGGGTGATCGCGCTCGCCGTGCTCGCCGCGACCTTCGTGCCGCGCGTGCGGCGGCGGGCGGCGGCGGCCTCGGAGGCGCGCTCGCTCCTGACCGGCAAGCTCGCCGACATCTACGGCAACATCCAGACGGTGAAGCTGTTCGCGCGCGACGGCCGCGAGGAAGAGACCGCCCGCACCGCGATCGCCGAGCAGACAGGCCGCATGCTCGACCAGAACCGGCTGCTGACGCGGCTCTCGGTGCTCTTGCAGATCGCCAATGCCATGCTGGTCGGCGCGACCGGCGCCGCCTCGGTCTGGCTCTGGACGCGGGGTGCGATCAGCCCCGGCGAGACGGCGGTCGCGCTCGGCCTCGTCATGCGGCTCAGCGTCATTTCCGGGCGTGTGATGATGACGCTCACCGGCCTCTTCGACAATGTCGGCACGGTCGAGGACGGCATGCGCACGATCGCAAGGCCGCACGGCCTCATCGACGTGCCGGATGCGCCCGACCTCGTCGTGCGGCGCGGCGAGATCGTGTTCGATCATGTCGTCTTCGCCTATGGCGGCACCACGCCGGTCCTGAAGGGCGTCGACCTGACGGTCAGGCCCGGCGAGCGCATCGGGCTCGTCGGCCGCTCCGGCGCCGGCAAGACGACGCTGGTCGGCCTGCTGCTCCGCCTCTACGATCTCGAGGGCGGCGCGATCCGCATCGACGGGCAGGACATTTCGACCGTGACGCAGGGCTCGCTGCGTCAGGCCATCGGCGTGGTGACGCAGGATACGGCCCTGCTCAACCGCTCGATCCGCGACAATATCCGCTATGGGCGGCCGGATGCGGACGAGACGGAGGTGCGGATCGCCGCCGAGCGCGCCAGCGCCGACGGCTTCATCGCCGGCCTTGCCGATCCGCGCGGGCGCAAGGGCTATGACGCCCATGTCGGCGAGCGCGGCGTCAAGCTTTCGGGCGGCCAGCGCCAGCGCATCGCCATCGCCCGCGTGCTGCTCAAGGACGCGCCGATCCTCGTTCTCGACGAGGCGACCTCGGCGCTCGACAGCGAGATCGAGGCGGTGATCCAGGAGCAGCTGGAAGGATTGATGGCCGGCAAGACGGTGATCGCGATCGCGCATCGCCTGTCGACGATCGCGGCGATGGACCGGCTCGTCGTCATGGACGAGGGGCGGATCGTCGAGACCGGCACGCATCAGGAACTCCTGGCGCGCGAGGGGCTCTATGCCCAGCTCTGGGCGCGGCAGTCCGGCGGCTTTATCGGCGACCGGGCGCCGCACGAGATCGCGGCGGCCTGAGCGGCAGCGGGGTCACGGCCGGCTATCCGGCCATGACCCATCTTGCGAGTTGCGCCTCAGGCGTTGACGGCGAGCTTCTCGGCCGCCGGCGTCACCGCGGCGGTGTAGTCGGCCATCAGCATGGCGCTCATGGCGCCGGGCGTGAAGCGATAGTCGCCGATCTCGGAGACCGGGGTCACCTCGGCGGCTGTGCCGCAGAGCCAGCATTCGCTGAAGCTCGGCAGCTCGTCCGGCGAGATGCGGCGCTCGATCACCTCGATGCCGCGCGCCTTGGCGAGCTCGATCACGGTCTGGCGGGTGATGCCGTTCAGGAAGCGATCGGCGAGCGGAGTGTGGATCACGCCGTCCTTGACGAAGAAGATGTTGGCGCCGGTGGCCTCGGCGACATTGCCTTCCCAGTCGAGCATCAGCGCATCGGCATAGCCGCGCCGCTCGGCGTCATGCTTGGAGATCGTGCAGATCATGTAGAGGCCGGCCGCCTTGGCGAGCGCGGGCGCGGTTGCAGGATCAGGCCGGCGATATTTGGCGAAGGCGAGGCGGATGCCCTTCAGCCGCTCGGCGGGGCTGAAATAGGACGGCCACTCCCAGGCGGCGATCGCGACGTTGATCTTGTTGTGCTGGGCCGAGACGCCCATCATCTCGCTGCCGCGCCAAGCGATCGGGCGCAGATACCCGTCGGTGAGGCCGTTCCGCGCCAGCGTCGCGTTGCAGGCCTCGTCGATCTCTTCCATCGTGAAGGGAATCGTGAAATCGAGGATCTCAGCCGAGCGGAACAGCCGCTCGGTGTGCTCGCGCAGCTTGAAGATCACGCCGCCATAGGCGCGCTCGCCCTCGAACACCGAACTCGCATAGTGCAGTCCGTGCGTCAGGACATGGACCTTTGCGTCCTTCCACGGCACGAAGGAGCCGTTGAACCAGATCCATCCGTCTTTCTGGTCGAAGGCAGGCGCGCTCATCGTCGTTGCTCCCGGTACGGGCCGCCCGGCGGCCCTTTTGTCGCCGCTCGGCCCCTCGAGGCGCCGGTGCGGCATTGGCAGAAGCCGCATCACCCTGCGGCAGCTGGGGCCGCACTGCAGCGGCGCATTGTGCGCAGCGCGGAATGATCGGTAAAGTGCCGGTCGAAGCGCGGCCACGACAGGATCCGTGGGGCGGGACGGCGGGCGCGTTCGAAGATTTCGTCGCGGCGGGTATTCTCGTAACAATCGAACCGAAATATGTCAATATGACTGACGTAAATATCGAGGCACCCAAGAACGCGCCGACCGGCGAGGCGGCGAGCGGCACCAGCGCGCCGGTGACGACGCCGGTCTCGGTCGCCGACAGGCCCGAGATCGCGCTGATCGAATTGCTGTTCTATGCCTATCGCGACTTCGTCTCCGATCCGGACGCCGTGCTGCTGCGCTATGATTTCGGCCGTGCCCATCATCGGGTGCTGCATTTCGTCGATCGCCATCCCGGCATGCGGGTGGCGGATCTGCTCGATATCCTCAAGATCACCAAGCAGAGCCTCGGCCGCGTGCTGAAGGAACTGGTCGATACCGGCTTCATCGAGCAGGTGCCGGGGCCGATCGACCGCCGCCAGCGGCTGCTCTATCCGACCGAGAAAGGCAGGGCGCTCTCGGCCCGGCTGACCGAACCGCAGGCGCGCCGCATCAGTGCCGCACTCGCGGCGCTCGATCCGGCCGGGCGGGTCGCCGCCGAGCGATTCCTGCGCCTGATGATCGACGCCGACGAACGGGATAAGGTATCCCGTCTGATCAGCCGCTAGGATCCTTCCTCGATGGGAGCAGGGTCTGCCGCGGCGCTGGAGTGCCTGCCATGAGCGAACTCGCCGGAGCGGATGCGACCGTCCTGCCGGACGATGCGCCCCACATCCTCCTCATCGACGACGACCAGCGCATCCGCTCGCTGCTGTCGCGCTATCTGACCGACAACGGCTTCCGCGTCGACGTCGCCGCGAATGCCGCCGAAGCGCGGACGCGGCTCGGCGCGCTCGCCTTCGACCTCCTGATCCTCGACGTGATGATGCCGGGCGAGACCGGGCTCGAGCTCCTGAAGAGCCTCCGCGAGACGATGCAGGTACCGATCCTGATGCTGACGGCGCGCACGGAGATCGAGCATCGCATCCGCGGCTTCGAGGGCGGCGCCGACGACTATCTCGGCAAGCCGTTCGAGCCGCGCGAACTGGTGCTGCGGATCAACGCGATCCTGAAGCGCGGCGCGCCGCCGGCGGCGCCGCTGATCGAGCAGCTGCGCTTCGGGCCGTTCAGCTTCCATATCGGCCGGCGCGAATTGCGCCGCGGCCAAGAGGTGATCCGCCTCACCGATCGCGAGCGGCAGATCATGGCGGTCTTCGCCGCGACGCCGAACGAGACCGTGCCGCGGCTGTCGCTTCTCTCCGAGGACGAGCCGGCCGGCGAGCGGACGATCGACGTGCAGATCAACCGGCTCCGCCGCAAGATCGAGGTCGACCCGGCCAATCCGCTCTATCTGCAGACGGTGCGGGGGATCGGCTACCGGCTGGTGACGGAGGCATGAGCGCGATGGGGCCGATGAGGCGAGGCGCACGCGCGGCAGCGGAGGCCGCGTGAGCGAGCGCCCGCCGCATCCGTTCGATCGCGCCGGCCGCATCGGCAGCTGGCAGGATTGGCCGCTCGTCGCTGCGCTCCGCCGACTCGGCCGTGCGCCCGCCGTCAACACGGCGCGCCGGCAGCTGCGCAAGGCCGAGCCGGCGCTGACGCTGGCGCTGGCGCCCTACCGCTTCCTCGGCCGCCGCCTCGGCGCCGCGATGCCGAAGGGCCTCTATGCCCGCGCGCTCATCATCATCATTGCGCCGATCGTCATCCTGCAATCCGTCGTCGCCTTCGTCTTCATGGAGCGCCACTGGCAGACGGTGACGCGGCGCCTCTCCGCGGCGACGGTGCGCGATATCGCGGCGATCGTCGATCTCATCGAGACCTATCCCGGCGATCCGACCTACAGCCAGATCATCCGCATCGCGCAGGACAGGCTCGGCCTCATCATCGCGGTGGTGCCGGGCGAGCCCTTGCCGCCGACCGCTCCGAAGCCGTTCTTCTCGCTGCTCGACAGCGCCTTGTCGGACGAGATCAGCCAGCAGATCGGCAAGCCGTTCTGGATCGATACGGTCGGCAAGTCGAACCTCGTCGAGGTGCGCATCCAGCTCGGCGACAAGGTGCTGCGCGTGCTGGCGCGGCGCAGCCAGACCTATGCCTCGAATTCCGAGATCTTCATCTTCTGGATGGTCGGCACCAGCCTCGTGCTGCTCGTCATCGCCATCGCCTTCCTGCGCAACCAGATCCGCCCGATCCAGCAACTGGCCGATGCCGCCGAGAGCTTCGGCAAGGGCCGCGCCATCGAGGACTTCAAGCCGCGCGGCGCCCGCGAGGTTCGCCGCGCCAGCGCGACCTTCATCGAGATGGCCGATCGCATCAACCGCCAGATCGAGCAGCGCACGACCATGCTCGCCGGCGTCAGCCATGACCTGCGCACCGTCCTCACCCGCTTCCGCCTGCAGCTCGCTCTGCTCAGGGAGAATGACGACGTGCGGGCCATGCGCCGCGATGTCGACGACATGCAGCGCATGCTGGAGGGGTATCTCGCCTTCGCGCGCGGCGATGTCGACGAGCCGACGGTCGAGACCGACGTCGCCGCGCTCATCGCCGCTGTCGTCGAGAGTTCGCGCCGCGTCGGCCATGCGGTCAGCGGCAGCTATGTCGGCGACCCCATCGTCTGGCTCCGGCCGAACGAGTTCAAGCGCTGCCTCGACAATCTCGTCGCCAATGCCTGCCGGCATGGCGACGCGATCACGGTCACCGCGACGCATGCCGATGGCTGGCTGGTGGTCGATGTCGACGACGACGGTCCCGGCATTCCCGAGGACCAGCGCGAGATGGT
Source organism: Kaistia sp. (assembly GCA_965279105.1). Classification (GTDB taxonomy): domain Bacteria; phylum Pseudomonadota; class Alphaproteobacteria; order Rhizobiales; family Kaistiaceae; genus Kaistia. The sequence goes on along the minus strand of OZ257135.1, from coordinate 4,226,348 downwards.
GTTCCGCCCGTTCTACCGCCTCGACGAGGCGCGCAATCTCGACGAAAGCGGCACCGGCCTCGGCCTGCCGATCGCCCGCGACATTGCACGCGCACATGGCGGCGACGTCCTCCTGTCGGTCGCGCCGCAGGGCGGCCTTAGGGCGACGGTGCGGATTCCGGCCTGAGTTTCGCTGTGGAAAAGGCCCTCACCCCAGCCCTCTCCCTGGGGGAGAGGGGGTTCGGACTGCGCGCTTTCCAACGGTTTCCGCCCTATCGACCGCCGTGCCGTCACTCCCTCTCCCACAGGGAGAGGGCGGGGTGAGGGCCTTCCTCTCAGCCTCAGCCTGCGCCTCAGACGCCCGGCGTCAGCCGCACCACCGTGCCCCAGGGGTCGACCAGTTCGCGGTCGGCCGCGACGCCGCTGCCGGCGAGCGTGACATGGGCAAGGCCGCCGCGGGCGGGATCGCGCTGCTTCGCCCCACGGCTCCGCCAGATATTGCCGGCGATGTGATGGTGATAGCCGCCGGAGGCCATGAAGGTGGCGCCCGGATAATGCGTCATCACGTCGAGACCGACCTCCGAGGTCCACCAGGTCTCGGCGCTGCGATCATCGCCGACGCGGAGATGCACATGGCCGATGCGCAGCGCTTCGGGCGCCACCTCGTAGGGCGCCGCATCCGTCGGCACGGCGCGGATGATCGCGTTCACGTCGAGCGGCTCCGTGGCCATCTTCAGGCCGTTGCCGTCGCGCGGCCAGTGCTCGTGCGGCCGGTCGCTATAGATCTCGATGCCGTTGCCTTCGGGGTCGGTGAGGTAAAAGGCCTCGCTGACGAGATGATCCGACATGCCGTCGACGGGGAGCCGCTTCCCGGACGCATGCAGCACCCAGCGGCCGAGATCGGCACGGCTCGGCATCAGGAAGGCGGTGTGGAACAGGCCGGCGCTGCGCGGATCGTCGAGGGCTGCGCCAGGCGCGAGCGCCTCGAGCTCCAGCAGCGGCACGCCGCCTGCGCCGAGCAGGGTGCGGCCCGGCTGCTCGGAGATCGTCTCGAGGCCGAGCAGCGCGCGATAATAGTCCGCGACGGTCGGAATGCTCTTCACCTTCAATCCGACCGACGCGACATGAAGAGGCCGCGTCATGGCGAAGGGAAGGTCGAGCGTGTCGGCGCTGCGTGCGGTCATGCTATGGGTCCCCGGGGGCGTCTCATCCATAGCTAGTGACAGGCAGGCATCGGCGATAGAAGTCGCGGAGTGAACACTGCGTGCTCAGAAGAGGCGACCGCCATTCGGCACCGCCCGCTCGACAGATGTCAGCACCACTGCGCCTTCTTCGTCCGGCATGCCGAGCGTCAGCACTTCCGACATGAACGGGCCGATCTGGCGCGGCGGAAAATTGACCACGGCGAGCACCTGGCGGCCGACGAGGTCTTCGAGCGCATAGTATTTCGTGATCTGCGCCGACGATTTCTTGCGGCCGATCGCCTCGCCGAAATCGATCACCAGCTTGTAGGCGGGCTTGCGCGCCTCGGGGAAGGGCGCCGCCTCGACGATGGTGCCGACGCGGATGTCGACCTTCTGGAAATCATCGAAGCTGATCGTCGCGCTCGAACCCGTGGCCATCTGCCGTCGCTCCCATTGTCCTGGTGGCGACGGGTAGCATCGTCCGCGGCTGCGTCAAGCGGCGACTTCGGCGTCCGGCGCAGGCGGCGCGGGCGGCGCGGGGCGCGGACGGCGGTCGAAGCGATGGCCGATTCGGCAGAGGCTGCGCTCGACCCGGCCGGCGCGGCGGTCCCAGCCTTCGGCGCGTTCCAGCGCCTTGTCGAGCGCCGCCATGGTGCGCGACTGGTCGGGATCGGAATCCTCCAGCCAGACGCGCGTCACCCGCGCCTGCAGCACGACGAGGCCCTGGATGCGGGCGAGGCCGCGCAGCCCGTCGGTGTCGATGCCGGCGGCCGCCAGCATGTAGCGCGCCGAGGGCAGCGCCAGGGCATTGAGGGCGAGGGCAAGGGCGCCGTCGCGGCGCGCGCCGGCGGCAAGATGCGTCAGCGCCGCCTTGTGCGGCGCCAGCCGGTCATAGCGGCGCATCAGGATGTCGAACAAGCGGTCGCGACCGCTGTCCTCGCCGGCCGGCTCGGCCTCGTCGAGCACGGCGCGGTCGATGCGGCGGATGAAGGCGGCGAGGATCGCGAGCTTTCCGTCGGCCGCCTCGCGCAAGGCGCCGAGCGACAGTCCCGAGCGTTCGGCGATCTCGACCAGCGTGATCGCCTCGAACGGCTTTTCCGACAGCAGCGCCATGAAGGCGTCGACAACGGTCTCCGGCACGGTCTGATGCATGGCGCGTCCTCTGGCAGCGGGTTTCGGGTCCCGCTGACAATATGGGGCGAATGCGGCGCGTTTCAGCCCGCGAGTTCCTCGGCGCGCCGCTTCGCCGCGGCAACGGCCTCGTCCAGCAGCGGCTGCAACCCATCCTCGGCCATGAGCACGGCGAGCGCCGCGGCCGTGGTGCCGTTCGGCGAGGTCACGTTCTTGCGCAGCGTCTCCGGCGGCAGCGGCGATTGCTGCAGCAGTTCGCCGGCCCCCGAGACCGTCTGCCGGGCGAAGCGCGCGGCGAGCTCGGGCGGCAGGCCGGCCTTGATACCGGCCGCGGCGAGCGCCTCGGCGAGCAGGAAGACATAGGCGGGACCGGAGCCCGACACCGCCGTGACCGCGTCGATCAGCGTCTCGCTCTCGACCCAGCCGGTCAGCCCGACCGCGCCGAGCAGCGCCTCGACGAGGACGCGGTCGGCATCCGTGGTGGCTGCATTGGCATAGAGCCCGGTGGCGCCGCGCCCGACCTGCGCCGGCGTATTCGGCATGGCGCGGACGATGGCGCCGCCCAGCGCCGCCTCGAGCGTCGCGACGGTCGTGCCGGCGGCGATGGAGACGCTGACCGTCGTCGGTCCGACGAGGGCGCGCACCGCCGGCAGGGCGTTGCCCATCATCTGCGGCTTGACCGCGATCAGGAGCACGCGCGCCGTCGTCGCTTCGGGCGCCGTCGTCCGGTGGGCGACGCCGAAGCGCGCCATCAGGTCGAGCACTTCCGGCGGCGGGCCGGGATCGACGACGACGACCGCCTGCGGATCGAGCCCGCCTTCCAGCCAGCCGGCGAGCAGCGCGCCGCCCATCTTGCCGGCGCCGATCAGGACGAGGGGGGAGGCGGGTGTGAGCGCTGAGAAGGCCATGGGGTCACCGGCAAGGTTGCTGTCGCGCCGTCTTAGACCAGCCGGGCGCGGGAGGGAAATGGAGGATGCTGAGCAAGGGCCCGTCCGGTCAGGCGTCGTCGACGTCGAGCGCCCGGCGCATCGCCGCCATCATCACCGGACCGCCATGGCCCTCCTCGGGCAGGATCTCGAGCCGGCTTGCCGGCCATTGCCGATGCAGGCGATGGGCGGTGATCGCCGGGCTGCCGATGTCGCGCCGGCCGTGGATGAGAACGGCGGGAATGGCGGCGATGCGATCCATCCGATTGAGGATGGCATCTTCGCCGCGGAGAAAGCCGTCATGGGCCCAGTAATGCGTGACGAGCGTCGCGAAGCCGAGCGCTGCAGCCGCATCGAACCGGGTGGCGATGGGCTGATAGTGTGGATCGAGCGAGATGAGCGTCTCCTCCCAGTCGTTCCAGGATCGTGCCGCAGCCAGGCGATCGTCGGCATCCTCGCCGGCCAGCCGCCGCGCATAGGCCTCGACGATGCGCTCGCCGGGGCGCCGGCCGGATTGCTGCTCGAAGCGCTCGAACGCGTCCGGGAAGATCCGCCCGATGCCTTCCGTGATCCAGTCGACCTCCTCGCGGCTCGTCGTCGTGATCGCGCCGAGCACCATGGCGGAGACCCGCCCCGGATGCGCCTCGGCATAGGCAAGCGCCAGCGTCACGCCCCAGGAAACGCCGGAGACGATCCAGGTGTCGATGCCGAGATGGGCGCGGAGGGCTTCGATATCGGCGATCAGGGTCGCGGTCGTATTGCCACGGAGCGTGGTGCCGCTCGCGCGCGGCACGCTGCGGCCGCAGCCGCGCTGGTCGAGGCCGATGAGGCGATAGCGGTCCGGATCGAACAGGCGGCGATAGCGGCCGCTGCCAAGGCCGCTGCCCGGCCCGCCATGCAGATAGAGCGCCGGTCGGCCGGTGGCCGTGCCCGACTGCTCCCAGTAGAGCGCCGCGCCGTCGCCGAGCGGCAGGACGCCGGACGCGAACGGGTCGATCTCGGGATGGAGGAGCTGGTCCATGAGCGGCGCGGCGAAGAAGCGGCCGCGCCGATCGCGACCGCGGTTGGCGTCAGGCTTCGCCGATCGTCTCGAACATCACGGTATCGAGCGCTTCCTGGGCGGATTTGCCGGCCCAGACGACGAACTGGAACGCCTGATAGTAGCGCTCGCAGCTTTCGATGGCGTTCTGCAGCATGCCTTCGACCTGAGCGCTGTTCGGCTCGGCGCCGCCGGCGAGCAGCATGGTTTGGCGGTACATGACGACGCCCTCCTTGCCCCAGAGGTCGAAATGGCCGATCCACATCTGCTCGTTGACCAGCGAGAGCAGCCGCATCACCTCGGTCTTGCGCGGATCGGTCACCTTGAGGTCGAACGCACAGGCCAGATGCACCGCCTCCATGTCCTCCATCCAGGAGAACGAGACATGGTAGTCGCACCAGCCGCCGCCGATCGAGATCGTGATCTCGTCGTCGCCCGAACGCTCGAAACTCCAGTCGTTGATCGCCGCGATGTGCTCGATCGTATCGACCGGGTTCGATTGACGGTCTTCGGTCTCGAATTCGATGAGGCTCATAGCCGATCCTCGCGCTTGATCGGAAGGGACAGCACCATTCAGAACACGTAACTCCCGGAAGAGAACCGAAGTCCTCGCTCCGATCCGGGCCGACACACTGCCGGCCGGTCAAGGCAGGCTCGTCGTCGTCCCGAACTCATTGTTGGCCTGAAGCCAAATGCGCGAATCTCTTACCCATCACTATAGTGCGGCAAAGTCGCTTGGCGAGATCACTTTTGCTCGCGCTTGCGAAAGACTGTTGACCATCTCGCTCGCGCCGCGGCGAGGCGGGCCCGCTCGGGCGACAACGAGAAAAGCCCCGGGCAAGACCCGAGGCTCTCGATCGACCGGACAAAGATGTGTCCGCTCAGGCCGGACGCAGGTCCACCGCCTTCGGACCCTTGCCGCGCTTGTCCGGCTCGGTCTCGAACGTCACCCGCATGCCGTCATTGAGCCCCGTCAGCCCCGACCGTTCCACGGCCGTCACGTGAACGAAGACATCGCTGCCGCCCCCGTCGGGGGTGATGAAGCCGAAACCCTTGGACGCATTGAAGAACTTGACGGTCCCCGTCTGGCGCATGGCCGATCCTCTCATTTCCCTGTCGCAGCGGTCCTGCAAAAGCCGCCGTTATTGCCTGGTCCTTCAGATGTCGGTGGAAAATGTCGGTATCGTTCCAGCGACCAACCGGCATCAGGGCAAGTGTCCTCCTCCAGACATGCCTTGCCCCCGTCGGTGGTCCAGTCTCCGTCCGCCCCTCGTCTGACCTCGCCTCGAAATCATGCAGTAGAAACTAGCGGAAATCAATGATTTCGGCATGAGCCGAGGCGGATGCACAGCGCGGGGAAAGAAGGACGGCGCATTCGTGCGCGGCGCCAAGGTTTCGCGCCGGCGCATGTCGCGGCTTTGCTTGGCGCATTGGCGTGGGCCGCAGTCTTCGCGTGTGCTGAACGGATCGTGATCGGCAGGACAGCGCCTTCGCGGGCCGGGCGCTTGAATGCCAGGCCGCCGACCCCACAATCCCTAGGGTCTGAACGCGATCAGCGGCGCTTTCGCGCCGGAAGAAGGCTGTGCCGGCGCCCGGTCAGGCGGCGACGCGAGTTCTCCCGGCGACGGAATGAGCCCTGTCCAGCGTTGAAGCAGAAGGCCGCAACAGGAGGATTGAGCCCGTGACCCAGCCCGACCCGACATCCCCCGACCCGACATCCACCGACACGACGTCCCGTCCCGCCATCACCCAGGACATGATCCGCCTCTACGACGACTATACGCATCTGACGCTCGATCGGCGCGGCTTCATGGACAAGCTCGCGAAGCTCGCCGGCGGTTCGGCCGCTGCCGCCGCCGTGGTGCCGCTGCTCGCCGCCGACAAGGCGCAGGCGGCGGTCGTCATGCCCGACGATGCCCGCATCACCACCGAGCGGGTGACGTTCAAGGGGCCGAAGGGCGACGTCTCCGGCCTGCTCGCCAAGCCGAAGGATGCGACCGGCAAGCTGCCGGCGGTCCTCGTCATCCATGAGAACCGCGGCCTCAATCCGCATATCGAGGACATCACCCGCCGCCTCGCCGTTGCCGGCTTCCTCACGCTCGGCGTCGATCTCCTGTCGAGCGTCGGCGGCACGCCGGCCGACGAGGACAAGGCGCGCGAGCTGATCGGGACGCTGACCCCGGCAGATAGCCTCGGCGAAGCCAAGGCCGCCATCGCCTATCTGAAGACCAATCCGGCATCGAACGGCAAGGTTGGCGCCGTCGGCTTCTGCTGGGGCGGCGGCATGGTCAACCAGCTCGCGGTCAATGATCCGGATCTCGTCGCCGGCGTCGCCTATTACGGCATGCAGGCGAAAGCGGAGGACGTGCCGAAAATCAAGGCGAAGCTGCTGCTTCAGTATGCGGGCCTCGACGAGCGCATCAATGCCGGCATTCCGGCCTATGAGGCGGCGTTGAAATCGGCCGGCGTCGACTACAATCTTTACGTGTATGACGGCGTCAACCACGCCTTCAACAACGACACGTCGGCCGCCCGCTACGACGAAAAGGCCGCCACGCTCGCATGGGGCAGGACGCTCGAATTCCTCAAGGCGGAACTCGGCTGAAGGCGCGACTACAAACCCCGTTTGTCATGATATTGGCACGATCGCTGCATATGTTCGCTGGCGTCTCTCCCGTTTCCGGCCGAGCCGGGAACGGGGCTTCCCCCTGAGCATTGTAGAATCACACAACCGATCTATCGGGAGTTGCGTCATGACACGTCTGGGCGCCGAGGCTTGGCTCGCCGCGGCAGCGATCTGGTTGAGCATCATGCTGCCGAGCGCAGCGTTCGGCTTCTCAGCCGGAGATGCCGCGCAGCCCGTGCCCGCGGATCATCTCGTCCGCCCGCTCTGACGCTCAGGCGGCCGCGAGCGCCTGGCGCCTCTTGCCGACGCGGCGGGAGGCGAGCGCCACGCCGAGCGCGAGTGCGGCCAGCACCGCGCCGACGACCGGAAGGCGGTCATAGCCGAAGCCGAGCGTCAGGGCGGCGCCGCCGATCCAGGCCCCCAGCGCATTGCCGAGATTGAAGGCGCCCTGGTTCAGCGTCGAGGCAAGGTTCGGCGCGTCCGAGGCGCATTCGATCACGCGCATCTGCAGCGGCGGGATCAGCGTGAAGAACACGACGCCCCACACGAACACCGTGACGCCGGCCGCGATCTCGAAGTGGCTGGTCACCGCGAACTGCAGCAGCACGAGCGCCAGCAGGCCGAGCGCGCCGATGATGGTCTCCATCAATCGCCAGTCGGCGAGGCGCCCGCCGACGAGATTGCCGATCGTGATGCCGACCCCGAACAAGAGCAGCACGATCGTCGTCGCGCCCGGTGAGATGCCGGTGATCGTCTGCAGGATCGGCGCGATATAGGTGAAGACCGAGAAGAGGCTGGCCGCGGTGATGACGCTGATCGCCATCGCCAGCCAGACCTGGCTGTCCTTGAAGACGCGGAACTCGCTCGCCAAGCTCGGCGGCGCCTCGCCCTCGCCGGTCTTCGGCACGAACAGGGCGATGGCCGCGACGGCGACGAGGCCGATCGCGACGACCACCCAGAAGGTCGAGCGCCAGCCGAAGGCCTGGCCGAGCGCGGTTCCGGCCGGGACGCCGAGGATGTTGGCGAGCGTCAGTCCCGCGAACAGCATCGCCATCGCCTGGGCGCGGCGCTCGCGCGGCACGAGGCTCGCGGCGACGATCGAGCCGATGCCGAAGAAGGCGCCATGCCCGAAGGCGGTGACGACGCGCGCCGCCATCAGCAGCGCATAGGTCGGCGCAATCGCGCAGAGCAGGTTGCCGACGACGAAGAGGCTCGTGAGGCCGATGAGCGTCGTCTTGCGCGGGAGCCTCGCCGTCGCGATGGCGATGATCGGTCCGCCGACGACGACGCCGAGCGCATAGCCGGTGATGAGAAGGCCGGCCTGTGGGATCGTGACGCCGAGATCCGCCGCCAGCTCGGGCAGAAGGCCCATGATCACGAATTCGGTGGTGCCGACGCCGAAGGAGGCGACGGCAAGGGCGAAGAGCGCCAGGGGCATGACGGCCGGATCCGGGGAGGGAACTATGCCTCCCTTATGACGCATGCCGGCTCGCTGCGATGCAGCGAAAATGCCGCAGCTAGTGAATGCCGGTGAACAGGCGGTTCCAGCGGATCGCCCACGGCCATTCCCAGACTTTCCAGAACGACGACGAGTCGTCGATCGAGAAGAAGATCACCTGCGCCTTGCCCTCGAGATTGTCGACGGGGACATAGCCCATCGAGTTCATGTCGCGGCTGTCGGCGGAGTTGTCGCGATTGTCGCCCATCATGAAGACATGGCCGGGCGGCACTTCATATTTCGGCGTGTTGTCGAAGCCGCCGCGATCGCCCTCGATCTCGATGACGCGGTGCTGGACGCCGTTCGGCAGCGTCTCGATATATTGCGGGGCGTCGATCGGATTGCCGAAGAAGTCACGCGTGCGATAGGGCGCGATCGGCTGGCGCTCGACCAGCTTGTCGTTGATGTAGAGCCGGCCCTCGACGACCTGGACCGTGTCGCCCGGCAGGCCGATGACGCGCTTGATGAAATCGGTCGAATTGTCCTTGGGACCCTTGAAGACGGCGATATCGCCCTGCGCCGGCAGCGAGCCGAGGATGCGGCCCGAGAAGGGCGCGATGCCGAAGGGGAAGGAATAGCGGGAATAGCCGTAGGAGAATTTCGAGACGAACAGGTAGTCGCCGATCTCGAGTGTCGGGATCAGGGAACCCGACGGGATCTCGAAGGGTTGGAACAGCAGCGTCCGGACGACGAGGGCGATGATCAGCGCTTCGACGAAGACTCGGACCGTGCTGCCGATGCCCTCCTTGGCCGGGGGCTTTTTTTCGGCGGATTTGGCCGCGACGGTCTTATCGATTTCAGACATGGGGCCGGTTCCGGACGATTGCTGGTCCGGCTGATGTAGGCGAAGCCGTTGGAGCGGGCAACACGCCGCGACCTGGCTTCGTCACGGCGGACATGAGTTGGTGACGCGGCACGCTATATCATCCGTGTCTGAGGCGAAAATGTGAGTCGCGCCGCCGCGGTGGCGCCTTCGAGGAGGCAGCGATTGAGTAAGCCACTCCCTAGGGCAACACGGGCCGGACGGCGGCGCCTGATCGCAGGCGCGCTGGCCGGCCTCTCGATGCTGGCTGCGGGCTCGGCGCTGGCCGACGACGCCTTCACCACCGGGTCGGTCAACATGCGGACGGGGCCCGGCACCGGCTATGCCAAGATCGGCACCTTGCCGCGCGGCACCGGCGTCAATGTCCTCGGCTGCACGATCGGCTGGTGCCAGGTTTCGGCCGGCGGACCGCCCGGCTGGGTTTCCGACAACTATCTCGCCGGCTTCGTCGGGCCGCCGCCCGTCTATCGCGGACCGCCGCCGCCGCCCGTCTATGTGGCGCCGCCGCCGGTCTATGTGCAGCCGCCGCCCGTCTATATCGAGCCGCCCTATTATGACGGCCCCGGCTACCGGCCGCCGCCGCCCTATTACGACCGGCCCGGCTATCGCCCGCCGCCGCCTTACTATGGCGATCGCCCGCCGGGCTACCGTCCGCCGCCTCCCGGCGGATGGGATAATAACGGCCGTCCGCCGCCGGGCTATCGTCCGCCGCCGCCAGGGGGCTGGGACAATAATGGCCGGCCGCCGCCGGGCGGATGGAACAACAATGGACGCCCGCCGGGCAATGCCGGGCCGCAGCCTTACCAGCCGCCGCAGCAGGGCGGCCAGAGGCCTCCCCAGCAGCAGGGCGGTCAAAGGCCGCCGCCGCAGCAGCAGCAACCGCAGCAGCCCCAGCCGCCGCCGCCCCAGGTTCAGCAGCCGCCGCAGCAGCCGCAACAGCCGCAACAGGGCCAGAAGCCCGGCCGGCCGCAGTTCTACGTGCCCGGCCAGGGCCCGGGGAGCGGCATCACGCCCTGCGAGCCGAACTCGATCTTCTGTTCGCGGTAGTGCCGCCGCAGAAGAGTGAACGGTGCGTTTCGCCGCGACGGCCTTATCCGGCCGCCGCGGCGCCTTCATATCGTGTGATCGAGGCTTGGCGGGGACGGCGATGCAACTTGGACTCTACACGTTCGGCGACCTGATGCCGGACCCGCTGACCGGCGAGCGGATCAGCCCGCAGCAGCGGATCGCGAACCTCCTCGAGGAGATCGAGCTTGCCGACCAGCTCGGTCTCGACGTGTTCGGCCTCGGCGAGCATCATCGTCCCGACTATCTCATCTCCGCCCCCGAGGTGATCCTCGCCGCCGCCGCGGCGCGCACGAAGACCATCCGCCTCACCAGCGCCGTCACCGTGCTCTCCTCCGACGATCCGGTGCGGGTGTTCCAGCGCTTCGCGACGCTCGACCTCATCTCCGGCGGCCGGGCCGAGATCATGGCCGGGCGCGGCTCGTTCATCGAGTCGTTCCCGTTGTTCGGCTACGACCTCAACGACTATGACGACCTCTTCGCCGAGAAGCTCGACCTCCTGCTGTCGCTGCGCGACAGTGAGCGCGTCACCTGGAAGGGCGAGCATCGCGCCGCGCTCGCCGACCGCGGCGTCTATCCGCGTCCGGTCCAGGACCCGCTGCCGCTGTGGATCGCCGTCGGCGGTACGCCGCAATCGGTGGCGCGCGCCGGCATGTTCGGACTGCCGCTCGCGATCGCCATCATCGGCGGCGAGCCGGAGCGTTTCGCGCCGCTGGTGCACCTCTACCGCGATGCCGCGACGCGGGGCGGCCATGATCCGGCCACGCTGCCGGTCGGCATCAACTCGCACGGCTTCATCGCGGAGACCTCGCAGGAGGCGGCCGACATAGCCTTCCCGCCCTTCGCCGACACGATGAGCCGGATCGGCCGCGAGCGCGGCTGGCCGCCGACGACGCGCGGCCAGTTCGAGGCGCAGCGCAAGCTGCGCGGGGCGCTGTTCGTCGGCAGCCCGGCGGAGGTCACCGAGAAGATCCTCTACCAGCACGAGTTCTTCGAGCACGACCGCTTCCTGATCCAGTTCAGCGTCGGCACGCTGCCGCATGACAAGCTCATGAAGTCGATCGAACTGTTCGGCACCGAGGTCGCGCCGGCGGTCCGCAAGGCGCTCGGCGCCGGCAAGCCGTAGTCCGACCCGGCGCAGAGACTGTCAGGCACCCTCCATGTCGCGACCCGTGTCCATTCTGAAAGCTGCTCTGAAGGACAGGGAAACGATCGCGAACCTGTTGCAGCTCTATCTGTACGAGATGACGGCGGACCTGCCGTTTCCGATCGGCCGCGACGGTCGGTTCGACTATGACTATCTCGATCGGTTCTGGCAGCACCCATACCTGATCTTCTGCGGCGCGGACCTCGCCGGCTTTGCGCTGATCATCGATGAGAGCCCCGTCACCGGCGAGGCCGGAAGGTTCTTCGTCGCCGAGTTCTTCGTCCTGAAGGCCTATCGCGGGCAGGGCGTGGGAGCGGCGGTGTTCCACGAGATCGTCGGGCGACATCCCGGCCGGTGGCAGGTCGGCGTCATCGAGAAGAACAGGGGCGCCGCCGCGTTCTGGCAGAAGGCGACGCACCGGTATCGGCCCACCGCCCATGCGCGGGCGTTCGACGGCGAGCACTGGCTCGTTCACGACTTCGAGGCCGAGGCCCCGTCGGCAGGAGACCCTCGCCGCGGAACCTGACGCCTTCGGCTGGCTGGAATGATTTTCCGCCGAGGGGCCGACGACGGGTGCATCCTCCCTGCCGGATCGCCGCGAGCGGCCATGACGGGCCTGTCGCCGCCGCGGGCTGAGCGCTAAGGTCAACCTCTCCCCATCGAGGACGCCGCATTGTCATCCGCCACCGCCGCTGCCCCCCGCCAGCTGAAGCTCGGCGCCTTCATGCGACCCGTCAGCCTGCACACCGGCGCCTGGCGCTACCCCGGCGCCTGGCCCGACGCGAACTTCAATTTCGAGCATCTGAAGGCGATGATCCGCACGCTCGAGCGGGGCAAGTTCGACGCCTTCTTCATGGCCGATCACCTCGCCGTGCTGAACATGCCGGTCGCGGCGCTGAAGCGCAGTCACACGGTGACCTCGTTCGAGCCGCTGACGCTGCTCTCGGCGCTGGCCGGCGCCACCGAGCGGATCGGCCTCGTCGCAACGGCCTCGACGACCTTCGAGGCGCCCTATCACATCGCCCGCCGCTTCGCCTCGCTCGACCATATCAGCGGCGGCCGCGCCGGCTGGAACATCGTCACCACGGCCAATCCGGACGCCGCCCTCAATTTCGGCCTCGACGATCATGTCGAGCATGGCGAGCGCTATCGCCGCGCCCGCGAATTCTACGACGTGGTGACCGGTCTCTGGGACAGCTTCGCCGACGATGCCTTCATCCGCGATGTCGAGAGCGGGGTGTTCGTCGATCCGGGGCGCATGCATGTGCTGGCGCACAAGGGCGAATTCCTCTCGGTGCGCGGCCCGCTCAACATCGCCCGGCCGCCGCAGGGCTGGCCGGTCATCGTGCAGGCGGGCGCCTCCGAGCCCGGCCGCCAGCTCGCCGCCGAGACGGCCGAGGTGATCTTCGGCGCGGCGCCGACGATCGAGGACGGCCGAAGATTCTATGCCGACATCAAGGCGCGCATGGCGCGGATCGGCCGCGACGAGGACAGCCTGAAGATCCTGCCGGGCGCCTTCGTCGTCGTCGGCGACAGCCTCGACGAAGCCCGCGAGATCCGCGCCCGGCTCGATGCCGGCGTCCATTACGACAGCGGCATCGCCTCGCTCTCGATCGCGCTCGGCCATGATGCGTCCGCCTTCGATCCCGACGGACCGCTGCCCGAGATCCCCGAAACCAACGCCAGCAAGACCGGTCGCGTGCGCGTCATCGAGCTCGCGAAGCGCGAGAACCTCACCGTGCGCCAGCTGGCGCAGCGGCTCGGCGGCTTCTCCGGCCTCGAAATGGTCGGGACGGCGAAGACCATCGCCGACACGATGGAGGAATGGCTCGTGACGCGCGCCTCGGACGGGTTCAACGTGATGTTCCCGTTCCTGCCGGGCGGGCTCGATGCCGTCGTCGACCACGTCGTGCCGGAGCTGCAGCGCCGCGGCCTCTTCCGCACCGACTATGCGGGCATGACGCTGCGCGACCATCTCGGCCTCCAGCGCCCCGCGAACCGCTTCTTCCCGGGGTGAGCGGACGCGCCCGCCGCGCCTGACGCTTTGCCGGCGGTGGCCGTCCCCATGTTTCGGCGCATGCGGCGCTCGCCTGATCGCTTCCCTCGCGGAGCGACGGGCCGGCCGGCCCTTGCCGTCGGCCGGTAACGAATCAGCCCGCAATCCCGCCATTTCCCACCGAGCGGCCCCTCCGCCCGCCGGCATGGTCACAAAATTTTAACCGTGTTTCGACGGCTGAAAGCCCGGTTTTCCGCCATTCCGGCTCGGCGCGGCCGCAATCCCATTAACCGCTCGTTAACCGGAAAGGGCCGACAAAATGCTTAACAGAACGCAAAGAGCACGCCGTGAGCACAGCAGCCCAGACCTTAGCAGCCCAGAGCACAGCCGCAGCCAGGGAGGAAGCCGACAAGGCGGCCAAGAACGCCAAGAACGCCGCCAAGCAGGCGATCCGTTTTCGCGGCCGTTCCTTCCTCGCCACGGTGCTGGCGCCGACGCTGCCGATCAGCGGCTGGCTGGCCGAGCTCGACAAGCTCGCGGGTCGCTCGCAGGGCTATTTCGCAAACCGCCCCGTCATTCTCGACGTCAGCGGCCTCGTCATCACCAAGACCGATTTCGCCGAGCTGCTCGTTGAGCTGCATGAGCGCGAGATCAAGGTGATGGGGGTCGAAGGCGCCGAACCGTCCTGGCTCGGCTTTGGCATGCCGCCCTCCGTGAGCGGCGGCAAGCACACCGAGATCGTGCACAAGCCGAGCGCCGAGCCACCCAAGCAGCAGGGTTTCGTGGATCGCCCGATCCCCTCGCTCCTGATCGAGACACCGGTTCGCTCCGGCCAGTCGATCATCTTCCCGCAGGGCGACGTGACCGTGATCGGATCGGTCGCCTCGGGCGCCGAGATCATCGCCGGCAACTCGATCCACATCTATGGCGCGCTGCGCGGGCGGGCGATCGCCGGCACCACCGGCAATGCCGCGGCGCGCATCTTCGTCCAGAAGTTCGAAGCCGAACTGATCGCGATCGACGGGCTCTACCAGACGGCGGACGAGATCGACGCGGCGTTCCGCGGCCGCTCCGTGCAGGCCTGGCTCGCCGACGACAAAATGAACATGGCGGCTCTGGCCTGACCAGAGAATTGAGGAGCAAGGGGTATGTCGCAGGTTCTGGTGGTCACATCCGGCAAGGGCGGCGTCGGCAAGACGACGTCGACGGCAGCGATCGGTGCAGCGCTGGCCATGAACGGCAGCCGCGTCGCCGTGGTCGACTTTGATGTCGGGCTGCGCAATCTCGACCTCGTGATGGGGGCCGAGCGCCGGGTCGTCTACGATCTCATCAATGTCGTGCAGGGCGAGGCGAAGCTGCAGCAGGCGCTGATCCGCGACAAGCGGCTCGACACGCTCTATCTGCTGCCGGCCTCGCAGACCCGCGACAAGGACGCGCTGACCAGCGAGGGCGTCGCCCGCGTCATGGACGATCTGCGCGAGAGCTTCGACTGGATCGTCTGCGACAGCCCGGCCGGCATCGAGCGCGGCGCGCTGCTCGCCATGCGCCATGCCGATGTCGCCGTCGTCGTCACCAATCCGGAAGTCTCCTCGGTGCGTGACAGCGACCGCATCATCGGCATGCTCGACGCAAAGACCGCGAAGGCCGAGCGCGGCGAATATATGGAGAAGCACCTGCTCCTCACCCGCTACGACGCGGCGCGCGCCGAGCGCGGGCAGATGCTGAAGGTCGAGGACGTGCTCGAGATCCTGTCGATCCCGCTGCTCGGCATCATCCCGGAGAGCGAGGCCGTGCTGAACGCCTCGAATGTCGGCTGCCCGGTGACGCTGACCGCCGCCGACAGCGCGCCGGCGCGGGCCTATATCGACGCCGCCCGCCGGCTCGAGGGCGACATCATCCCGATGATGATCCCGGCCGACAAGCGCATCGGCTTCATGGGCAAGCTGTTCGGGCGGAGGGCGGCATGACGATCTTCGATTTCTTCCGGCCATCCCGCTCCGCGCCGGTGGCGCGCGACCGGCTCCAGATCCTCCTGCAGCACGAGCGGGTTTCCGCCGGTGCCAGCGACCTGATCGCGATCCTGCGCGAGGAGATCCTCGAAGTGATCTCGCGCCATGTCGAGATCCCCGCCGAGAAGGTTCAGGTCAAGATGCAGCGCGACGAGGCGATCTCGACGCTCGAAGTCGAGATCGAACTGCCGAACCCGATCCGCCGCCGCGCCGCGTAAGCGGCCCTCGCGACCCTTCAACGCCCGCGAGCCGATCCGGCCCGCGGGCGTTTTCATGCGTGAGGCAATGTGCCGGCGGTCGCCTTCCCCCTCACACGAAGCGCGGGATCGGGCCGAGCTGCGGCGTCTGGTCGGGGAGGTCGAGGAAGACTTCGTCGACATAGCACCAGCCCCAGCCTTCCGGCGGATCATAGCCTTCGATGATCGGGTGGCCGGTCGCGCGGAAATGCGCCGTCGCGTGCTTGTTCGGCGAGTCGTCGCAGCAGCCGACATGGCCGCAGCTGCGGCAGAGGCGCAGATGCACCCACCAGCTGCCGCTCTTCAGGCACTCCTCACAGCCCTTCGCGCTCGGCGTCACCGTCCGGATCGTGGCGGTATGGCTGCAATCGGGGTTTTCGACGTCGCTCATGCGGGTCTCGCTCCGGCTTCGGGGGGAGGGGTGCGGCCCGCTTCGGCCGCGAGGAAAGCGTGGATCGCGGCGACGACCTGCGCGCCTTCGCCGATGGCCGCGCCGACGCGCTTGACCGAGCCGGCGCGGACATCGCCGGCCGCGAACACGCCGCGAAGATTGGTCTCGAGCGCATGGTGGCCGGGAACGCGGCCGGTCTCGGCGAAGCCGTGGCCGTCGAGCGCGACGCCGCTGCCCTTGAGCCAGGCGGTGTTGGGATCGGCGCCGATGAACAGGAAGACATGGTGGATGGGCCGCGTCGTCTCGGCGCCGCTGACGCGGTGGCGCCAGGTGACGCTCTGGAGCGCGCCGCGCTCGCCTGCCAGCCGGGTGATCTCGCTCTGGGTGACGAGCTCGATGTTCGGCATCGCCGCGATCCTGTCGATCAGGTAGCGCGACATGCTGGCCGCGAGGCCGTCGGCGCGGATCAGCATCCAGACCTTGGCGGCCTGGCCGGCGAGATAGACCGCGGCCTGGCCGGCGGAATTGCCGCCCCCGACCAGCACGACCTCCTGGCCTGCGGCGAGCTTCCGTTCGAGGGGCGACGCCCAGTAATGCACATCGGGCCCCTCGAACAGCTCGAGGGCGGGGATCGACGGGCGGCGATAGCGGGCGCCGCTGGCGACGACGACGCTGCGGGCCGTCGCCGTCTCGTCGATGCCGAGCGTGATCTGGAAGCGCCGTTCCGCCTCGCTCTCGATCGGGGCGATCGCGGTCGCCTCGTCGGGGATCGCCAGCTCGACACCGAATTTCTGTGCCTGGTTGTAGGCGCGCGCCATCAGCGCCATGCCGGTGATCCCCGTTGGGAAGCCGAGATAGTTCTCGATGCGGGCCGAGGCGCCGGCCTGGCCGCCGAAGGCCCGCGTATCGACCACCAGCACCGACAGGCCTTCCGAGGCGGCATAGACGGCGGTGGCGAGCCCGGCCGGGCCGGCGCCGACGACGGCGACGTCATAGACGCGGCTGGGATCGAGCGGGCCGACGAGGCCGATGCAGCGGGCCAGAGCCGATTCGGTCGGGTTGCGCAGCACATCGCCATTCGGGCACAGCACCACCGGCAGCGCCTCGGCCTCGATATGGAAGCGCGAGACGATCGCCTCGGCCGTCGCATCGTCGGCGGGATCGAGCGTCTGGTTGGGGACGCCGTTGCGCGCCAGGAACCCCTGCAGGCGCAGCACGTCGCCGTCGCCCGGGCGGCCGACGATGACCGGGCCGGCGCCGGCCTCGATCAGGCCCATGCGGCGCAGGATCAACGCGCGCATGATCCGCTCGCCGAGCTCGGCTTCGGCGACCATCAGCGCCCGCAGCCGGTCGGAGGGAATGACCAGCGCCTCGACCGGCCCGCGCGCCACGGCATCGACGAGGGCGGGGCGGTTGGAGAGCTGCGTCACCTCGCCGACGAATTCGCCGGGGCCATGCTCGACGATGAGGTGATCGACGCCGGCCGCGTCCTGCCGCGTGACCGCGACACGGCCGGAGAGGAGGACGATCAGGCCCGCCAGCGCGGCGCCGCGCTGCGCCAGCCGGTCGCCGTCGGCATGCGAGGCGGGCGTGCCGAAGCGGGCGATCCGGGCGATCTCCTCCGGCCCCAGCACCGGGAACATCTGGGCGGCGCGGCTGTCGACGATGGAGGCCATGCGAGCGTCCCTTTCCCTCTGGTGCTGATCCGGCGTGATCTCAGTAATGCGGCGGCGGCGGCTCCGGCGCTGCGGCGCGGCCCGACCCAGCCTCGGCATCGGCCAGCCGTTCCTCGAGCCGCTGCACCAGCCGGGTCAGCCGGTCGATCTCGCGCCATTGCGCCAGCACGACGGTGTTCAGCTCGTCGAGGCTGCGCTCGTGATGCGCCGCGCGGATTTCCAGCGCGTCGACGCGGTCCGGGACGGACGGATCCTCGCTCATCGTGATGTCACCTTGCTCTGGCCGCTCGCGAGGAGGCGGCCGATTTCGGCGGCGAGGGCGCGGACTTCTTCCGCCGCCTTGGCCTGCGGGAAGGCTTCGAGCACCGTGCTGCCCGTGCCCATGGTGGCGCCGAAGGCGACGCGGTTGCCGAGCCGGCTCGCCGCCAAGGGCGCCGCGAGCTTGGCGAGATCGGCCAGCATCGCCTCGGCAATGGCGCGCGACGGCGCCCGGTTGACGACGAGGATCGCCGGTGGGCCGCCCTTGGCGACCAATTCCAGCGTCGCCTCGGTCGCCCAGAGGTCGACGGGCGTCGGCTGCACCGGCACGGCGACGAGATCGGCGGCCTCGATGGCGTTGCGCGCCTCGAGATCGGAGCGCGGCGGCATGTCGATGACGACGAGGTCGAACTCGCGCGCCAGCAGCCGCGCCTCGCGCTTGGCGCCCCAGCCCGAGGCGGTGCGCAGCACCAGCCCGGTCGCGCCTTCGCCGAGCCGCCGCTCGCGCCGCTCGAACCATTGGCCGAGGCTGCCCTGCGGATCGACGTCGAGGATCGCAACGCGCTGGCCGGGAGCGAGCCCGGCGACGGCGAGATGGGCGGCGAGCGTCGTCTTGCCGGAGCCGCCCTTCTGCTGTGCGATCACAAGGACCTTGCCTGCCACGACGGGGATTCTCCGGCTCTTGTGCGGTGCGGGGGCACCGACGAGGCCAAGTCTTGCAGGTGACGGCGCCAAGGGCAATCCGGCGAGACCGGCTAGCGGGGTATACGTTAGGATGGGCGCGATCGGCGATGGCGGCAGGTGGCAGTTGGGTCGCTGTCCGGCCGGCATCCGAGCGCCCTTTTCAAGCCGCCACCCCTTCAAATCGGCACTGACTCGTTCTACTTTCGTACCCATGGCCAAACGCACCAAACCGTCCGGCTTCGGCGAAGCGCCGCAGGCTGCCTTCGAAGCCGACAGCGCCCCCGGGCTCTCCGGCAATATCGCCGACTGGATCGACGAGATCGCGCGCGCAGCGGATGCGCAGCCGATCGCGCCGAAGCCGAAGCGTGCCCCGCGTGCGCGGCCGGAGCGGATGCAGCTCGTCGATCTGCCGGTCGACGAGGGCCGCAAGAAGACCAAAGCCGGCCGCGACAAGGCGGCCCGTGACAAGGCCGCCGGTGAAAAGGGCGGCGCGGATTCCGCGAACTACAAGTCGAGCCGCGGCACCTCGATCGGCGTCGCCGCGACGGCGCGCGAGCGCGCGGCGGGCGGTCTCAACCCAGTCTCCGGCCTCGATATCGGCCTCGAGGAGGCCGAGGCCTCGTTCAGCCTCGCCTCATCCTCAGTCACGGCCACGGTCGCGGCGCTGACGGCGCTGATCGAGCATGGCAGGCAGGAGGTGCGCGACAAGACCTGGGTGCCGCACCGTCCGGAGCGACCGCAGAAGTCGGAAGGCGGGCAGCCGTTCCGCATCGTCTCGCCCTTCGAGCCGAAGGGCGACCAGCCGACGGCGATCGCCGAACTGGTCGAGGGCGTCAGCCGGCAGGAGAAGGACCAGGTCCTGCTCGGCGTCACCGGCTCCGGCAAGACCTTCACCATGGCACAGGTCATCGAGCGCACGCAGCGGCCGGCGCTGATCCTCGCGCCGAACAAGACGCTGGCAGCCCAGCTCTACGGCGAATTCAAGTCGTTCTTCCCCGACAACGCCGTCGAATATTTCGTGTCCTACTATGATTACTACCAGCCCGAGGCCTATGTGCCGCGGACGGACACCTATATCGAGAAGGAATCCTCGGTCAACGAACAGATCGACCGGATGCGCCATTCGGCGACGCGCTCGTTGCTGGAGCGCGACGACGTCATCATCGTCGCCTCGGTCTCGTGCATCTATGGTATCGGCTCGGTCGAGACCTATACTGCGATGACCTTCGGCATCGAGCTCGGCGAGAAGCTCAACCAGCGCCAGTTGCTCGCCGATCTCGTCGCGCTGCAATACAAGCGGCAGGATCTCAATTTCGTGCGCGGCAGTTTCCGCGTGCGCGGCGACACGGTCGAGATCTTCCCGGCCCACCTCGAGGATCGCGCCTGGCGGCTGTCGCTGTTCGGCGACGAGGTCGAGAGCATCACCGAATTCGATCCGCTGACCGGGCAGAAGACGGCCGATCTCAAATTCGTCAAGGTCTATGCGAACTCGCATTATGTGACGCCGAAGCCGACGCTGAACCAGGCGATCCAGTCCATCAAGACCGAGCTGCGCGCGCGGCTCACAGAGCTCGAAGCCGCCGGGCGGCTGCTCGAGGCGCAGCGGCTCGAGCAGCGCTGCCGCTTCGACATCGAGATGATCGAGGCGACCGGCTCCTGCGCCGGCATCGAGAACTATTCGCGCTACCTGACCGGCCGCCTGCCGGGCGAGCCGCCGCCGACTTTGTTCGAATATCTGCCGGACAATGCGCTCGTCTTCACAGACGAGAGCCATGTCACCATCCCGCAGATCGGCGCGATGTATCGCGGCGACTTTCGCCGCAAGGCGACGCTGGCCGAATATGGCTTCCGCCTGCCGTCCTGCATGGACAACCGTCCCTTGCGCTTCGAGGAATGGGACGCGATGCGGCCGCAGACGGTGCATGTCTCGGCGACGCCGGGTAGCTGGGAGATGGAGGCGACCGGCGGCGTCTTCACCGAGCAGGTCATCCGCCCGACCGGCCTGATCGATCCGGTGATCGAGATCCGCCCGGCCAAGACGCAGGTCGACGATCTCCTCGGCGAAGTGCGCGAGACGGCCAAGGCCGGCTATCGCACGCTGGTGACGACGCTGACCAAGCGCATGGCCGAGGATCTGACCGAATATCTGCACGAGAACGGCGTCCGCGTCCGCTACATGCATTCCGATGTCGAGACGCTGGAGCGGATCGAGATCATCCGTGACCTCCGCCTCGGCGCCTTCGACGTGCTGATCGGCATCAACCTGCTGCGCGAGGGCCTCGACATCCCCGAATGCGCGCGGGTGGCTATCCTCGATGCCGACAAGGAGGGCTTCCTGCGCTCGGAGACCTCGCTGATCCAGACGATCGGCCGCGCGGCGCGCAATGTCGACGGCAAGGTCATCCTCTATGCCGACCACATCACCGGCTCGATGGAGCGGGCGATGGCCGAGACCGAGCGCCGGCGCGAGAAGCAGGTCGCCTATAATCTCGAACACGGCATCACGCCGGAATCGATCAAGCGCCAGATCGGCGACATCATGGCCTCGGTCTATGAGCAGGACCATGTCACGGTCGATGCCGGCCTCGCTGATGGCGGGCTGATCGGCAACAATCTGAAGGCGCATCTCGAGGATCTCGAGAAGCGCATGCGCGAGGCGGCGGTCAATCTCGAATTCGAGACGGCGGCGCGGCTGCGCGACGAGATCAAGCGGCTGCGCGAGACGGAACTCGCCATCGCCGACGATCCGCTGGCGCGCCAGTCGGCCATCGACGACCGCACCGGCGGCTATCGCGGCGAGAAGAAATACGGCGCCGCCGGCAACCTGCCACCGGAACCGAAGACGCGCGCCCGCAAGAATGATCTCGACGAGATGACGGTGAAGCGCACCGAAGTCCCCGTCGGCGATCCGGGGCTCAGGAGCCGCGCCCGCAAGCCGACGCTCGACGAGATGGGCGCGAGTTCCAACATGACGCAGGTCGCCGCCGATCACGGCGACCGCCCGCTGCGGCCCGACCCGATGACCAAGAACCACCGCCCCGGCGGCCGCTCGATCGGTGGCAGGGCGGGAAGCAATGCGGGCAAGAAGGGGCCGGCGCGGAAATAGGTCCAGCCATCAGGCGCAGAGCGTGGGGCACCGTAGCGCGCTCACGGGGTTGCGACATCTCGGCCGTTGGTGCGCGTCGGCGAAGAGCGATATCTGGCGACGCGGACCAGTGACGTCCTCGATCGGACAGCCCGGAGGTTGGCGTGTCGCTCCTCGATGACTACTTGCCGGACTACGATTTCTCCGAACGCCATGTGCGGGACGTGGCGGCCCGATCGAAGACGATCATCGCGGCCGCCGCTGCCTATCGGGCGGAGTCAGACCCGCTCTTCCGCGCCATGATCGGCCTCCGGGAATTGCCGATGCGGCTCGCGGGATGGCTGGGCGGCCGGCAAGCGGAGATGCCGCCGACCTTCAGCCTCGACAATTTCACGCTTCTCGAGCGGCGTGAGGGCGACGCGATTGTCTATGGGCTGGTCGGTCAGTTCTGGCGCAGCGATTTCGGGTTGGTGCCGATTGCGGACGGAGCGACGTTCCGCGCCTTCGACACGCCCGGCATCGCGAAGCTGGTCCTCGGCTTCTCGGCCGCCTCCAGCGCCTCCGGTCTGACGAGACTGACCACGGAGACGCGAATACACTGCCCCGATCCTGCCTCGCGCAGAAAGTTCGCGCCCTATTGGTATCTCATCCGCCCGGTCAGCGGCCTGATCCGCCGCCGCGTCCTCGCCTCGATCCAGAGGACCAGCGAGAAACTGGACGTGGAGTAAAGGCGAGGCGCGCTCCAGCGTCAGGCTGGTTTTGGGTCTGCGCTCAGATGTTCGTGGATGATGCGCCATAGGCCATCGGTGCATCGCATCACCGTTGTGCCGCGCCCACCGCCAGAGGCAGTGCGCCCGTCGATGATCGCCGTCCAGCGGAAGCGGTAAAGGCAACTCGCCACCTCGGATGAGCTTGCGATCCAGCTGACATCCTCAAGCCAGTATCGCTCGCCGGGATAGCGCGCCCATGTGGCCTCGAAGGCAGCCCTGATGGCATCGTGGTCGCCGAACGAGCCGTCGTTGAACCAGAAGACGGCATCGGCATCGATGAGCGGCGCCAGTTCCTCGAACCGGTGGCGATTGATGAGCGCTCTATAGCGCTCCAGAAGATCAATCGGGTTGGCCAAAGGCTGCATAGGGATGTCCTTGGGAGGGGGAGCGGGGCGATCTCGTCGCCTTCACACCGCCAGTTGCCGTCCCTGCACGTCTGGCGAGTTGCTCAAGCTACAGAATCGCGTGGAGCCGGCAAGGCCGAGCGGCGAGCTTGTGGCGGTGGAAGCAACCGGCCCCAAGCGGTCGGGCCTGAGGCCAGGCGGGACTGTCTCCTCATCAGCAGATGACTGCTCACCCCGGCTGGCCCTTCCGTGCCAATGCGATAGTCTCGCCATAGAGCCGTCGGGGAGGGCGAATGACATGATTGATATTCTCGTTGTCGGGGCGGGGCCGGTCGGGCTCAGTCTCGCGATTGATCTTGCGCGGCATGGCATTCGCTGCCGCATCATCGACAAGGCGCTGGAGCCGCTGCTCTATTGCCGTGCCATCGGCGTGACGCCGCGGACCCTCGAGGTCTGGGAGCGGATGGGTGTGGCGCGCAGCATGATCGAGGCGGGGCTCTGGCTGACCGGGCTGCGCTCGATCATCAACGGCCAGCACGCCGGCGATGAGCCTGCGCCGGATTTCGGCCTGCCCTATGGCAATCTCGGCCTGCCGCAATATGAGACGGAGCGCCTGCTCACGGCGGACCTCGCGCGGCGTGGAATCCGGATCGAGCGGGGGGTCGAACTCGCCGATCTCGACCAGGACGAAAGCGGCGTCACGGCGCGGCTGCAGTCTGCCGACGGCGGCAGCGAGGAGGCGCGCTTCGCCTATGTCGTCGGCTGCGACGGCGCCCATAGCGCGGTGCGCAAGCGGATCGGCGCCGAGTTCGAGGGCGAGGCCATGCCGTGGCCGTTCATGCTCGGCGATGTCAGCATCGACTGGAATGCCGGTTACGGCCTCGCGGTGCGGTCGCTGCGGCTCAGGGATGATGGCCCGCCGGACATGTTCATCGCCATTCCGCTGCCGGAGCGCGGGCGCTATCGCGTCTCGATGCTGGCGCCGCCGCACCTTGCTCCGGCGGGTGCCGGCCATGGCATCCAGTCCGAACTGCCGGGGCCGTCGCTTGCGGACCTGCAGGCCGTCGCCGATGATCTCGTGCCCGGTGCGCCGAAGCTGTCGGATCTCCGCTGGTCGTCGATCTACCGGATCAGCATGCGGCTCGCGAGCCGATACCGCGACCGCCGGCTGTTCATCGCCGGCGATGCCGCGCATATCCATCCGCCGACCGGCGGGCAGGGCATGAACACCGGCATCCAGGACGCGCACAACCTCGCCTGGAAGCTGGCACTGTCGCTGCGGGGCGGCTCGGCGCGGCTGCTGGACAGCTATGAGGCCGAGCGGCGGCCTGTGGGCGCCGAGGTGATCGCGCGGACGCGGGCGGCGAGCGTGAATTTCGGCCGCGAGGAGCGCAAGATCGATGCGCGGCTCGTCGACAGCCAGGTGCTGGTCGCCTATCGCAACAGCCCGATCGTCCGTGACGACCTCGGCGCCGATGCATCCGGGCCGCGTGCCGGGGAGCGGGCGCCCGATGTCGCCGGCCTCGCGCGGCCGGGCTTCGGCTTCCCGCTGCGGCTCTTCGACCTGCTGGATGGGACGGAGCATGTGCTTCTCGTCCGCATCGGCGAAGACAGGGATGCGGACATCGCCGAGCTGTCACGGCTCGCCGTCGCGCTCGAGAGGGACGTTCCGGGGGCGATCCGCGTGGTGGCGGTCACCACGGAGGACGCGCCGCAGCAGCCTGCCCTCGGCATTCTCGTCGACCGGACCGGCGCCGTCGCGGCGGCCTATGGCGCGGCCGCGGCCTTCGTCGTCCGGCCGGATGGCCATATCGGCTGGCGGGGGGCCTCGTTCCGCCATCCGCGCCTCGCGACGTATATCGCTCTCCTTCGCGGCTGATCCGCCGCCGCGGATCACACCGCCAGATGCCGGTCGAAGAATGCCGCGATCTCGGCGAAGGCTTCCTCGGTCTCCGGGGTGAACGGCGTCAGGAACTGTGCGTGGCTCATCGCCTCGAAGACCTGGAGGCTCGCCTCGACGCCGGCCTGGCGGAGCCTCCGATGGGTGCGGACGGTGTCGCTGAGCAGGAGGTCGCGGGTTCCGGATGTGAGGATCGCGGGCGGCATCCCGCTGAAGTCGCCATGGATGGGCGAGACGAGCGGATCGTCCACCGCCGTCGTGCCGGCATAGAGCTTCGCCGCCGCACCGACCCAGCCGTCGATCGAGACGAGGACATTGTCGACGAATTCATTGGCGGCGAGCGTATCGCCGCGCGGCGCGAGGTCGGCCCAGGGGCTGCCGAGCCCGGTCGCGGCCGGCAAGGGCAGGCCGGCCGCCTTCGCCCTCAGCATCAGCGCCAGCGTCAGGCCGCCGCCGGCCGAGGTGCCGAACACCGCCATGCGGCCGGGGCCGTGCGCGGCGGCGAGCACCGTCCAGACGGCGGCCGCATCATCGAGCGCCGCTGGAAACGGGAAATCGGGCGCCATGCGATAGTCGACCGTGATGACGGTGAAGCCGCCATAGCCGGCCATCATCATGCCTTCGCCGGCGCCGATCGCGCCGGGAAAGAGCACATAGCCGCCGCCATGCAGATGCATCAGCACGCGGTTGCGGTTTCTCTCCGGCAGGGTCTTCGGCGTCGAGACGAAGACCGGCACGCCGCCGATCACCGACTGTTCGACCGTGACGCCGAGCCTCTCCTCGATCTCGCGGAGGATCGGGTGCGGGCCGGCGCCGGTCCGGCGCTGCAGGTCGCGCCAGCCGGCGGCATCCGTGGGGATCTGGTCCCAGCCGGGCGTCGGCGGCGCCGCGATGACCGGGCGCAGCGCCGGGCTGACCGTGTCCGGCACCGGCAGGAACCGCGCGGGAACAGTGCGGCCGGCCATAGCCTCTTCGGCGGCAGACTTGACCTCTTCGGCAGCCGGCGCCTCGGCCGGCGTTGCGGCGCGGGCCGGGGAGGCCAGCGCGGCGGGGAGGGCGGGTGCGAGCGCGGCGCCAAGCGCGCCGGCCAGAGCGCCACGGCGGGTCAGTCCGGTCATCGTCATGATCGGCGGGGGTCCGTCAGGGTTGCTTCGTCACAAGCACATAGCCGCGCGTCCTGCCGCCATTGTCCGCGTCGGGCGTGTTCATCGCGGCGAAGAGGTCGGCGGCCTTGACCCAGACGGGCGGGTATTTGTAGCGGGCGACGTCGAGGATCAGGAAGCGGTCCTCCTCGGCATCATAGGCGGCGAGCGGCGAGATATGGCCGCCGGTCTCCTGGCCCATCGCCATGCGCAGATAGTTGGCGAGGACGAAGTGGTCCTTGCTGCCGAGATATTGACGCGCCTCGCTGCGGAAGGCGTCGAGGCTGGTGTCGCCGGCATGGCGCACGCTGACCGCGACGGGCTGCACGGCCAGCGTCGCGCCGAGCTGGTCGAGCGTCATGCCCTGCTTCAGGATCGTCTCGCGCGGCACCACGGCCTCGGTGGCGGCGCTGAAGACATTGTCCTGCGTGAAGGTCCGGAAGGGCTTGTATTCGGGCACCTCCGGCGCCGGCAGCGCCAGCGCGTTCAGCACCATCACCATCGAGGCGACGCCGCAGAAGGACTGCGTCTTCTGGGTGAGGAAATTGGCGGCGAGCGGGAAATAGGCCTCCCGCGCCTCGGCCTCGACCAAGAGGGACTCGCCGGCATCGCTCGTCGCGCTGACAATGTTGGCCGGCAGCGGCAGGGTCTCTGCGAAGGCGGGCGCCGCAGCGAGACCGCACAGGAACCAGAGGACAGCAAGCCCGTGTCTCAGCATCGCGTCTCTCCCGATTGGATGGTCGCGTTGTCAGTCGTGCCGGCCGCTTGACTGGGAAACGCGGCGGTGATGCTATCGATCTCTGACGCCGCGGTCGAGCCATGCTCCCGCTGGCAATCTCTTCCCACACTCCGTTGTCACCGGCCGGACCGCGTTCCGGCCCTCTTCAAGGAATCCGCCATGTTTGAACGCGACGATGATTTCGCGCGCCTTGCTGCGCAGAGTGCCCGCTTCGTGATGATTTCCGGCTGCTCGGGCGGCGGCAAGTCGACCTTGCTGTCGGCCTTGAGCCGGCGAGGCTATGCCGTCCAGGCGGAGCCGGGGCGCCAGATCGTGCGCGAGCAGCTGTTCATCGGCGGAGACGCGCTGCCCTGGGCGGATAGCGACGGCTTCGTCCGACTGGTCGTCTCGCGCGCCATGAACCAGTTGGCAGAGGCGGCGGCCCATGAGGGGCTGACCCTCTTCGATCGCGGGCTCGTCGACGCCTATGCGTGGTTCCGCACCTCCGGTCGCGCCGTCCCGCCGCCCGTTGCCGAGGCCGTGCGCCGGCTGCGCTACGCCGACACGGTGTTCATGACGCCGCCCTGGCGGGAGATTTTCCATGAGGACGCGGAGCGCCGGCACGGCTTCGCGGAAGCCGAGGCGGAGTATCACGGGCTGGTCGATGCCTATCGGGCGCTCGGCTACACCCTGGTTGAACTGCCACGCAGCGATGTCGAGACACGGGTGCGCTTCGTCATGGAGCGGCTGCCCGCGCCTCAGGCGAGCAGCGCCATCGAGCGCGTGTCGTAGTAGACGCCGTCGATGCAGTCGGTGCGGCGGTGGTAGCCTTCGAGCGCGAAGCCGATCCGCTCATAGAGATGGATCGCCGGCTCGTTGTCGGCGCGGACGGTGAGGGCGATCCGCGTCATGCCGGCCGCGAAGGCCGCGGCGATCGTCGTCTCGATCAGCCGGCGCCCCGCGCCCTGGCCGCGCGCCTCCGGGACGAGGCCCATGCCGAGCGTGCCGGAATGGGCGTAGATCGGCAGATGATCGTTGCGGATGATGTCGCACCAGCCGACCACGCTCGCGCCATCAAGGGCGACGAAGTGCGGATTGCCGCGTTCGAGATTGCCCGCGACGAAGGCCCGCGACTGCTCGAGCGTCCCGCCCTCGGTGCGCGCGAGGAAACGCTTCTCGCGCGCGACGCGGTCGAGCGCGCGATTGAATCCCGCGACGTCGTCGAGGGTGATCGGGCGGATGGTGACGGCGATCATGAATTGAGGAAGGCCTTGAAGGCGTCGCCATAGTCCTTGTGCCAGCGCGACAGCGGCGGGCGGTTCTCGGCGATGTCGCCGGCGGCCCAGAGGATGCGCTTCTCGTCGGTCGCGCGCTCGACCTCGTTGTCGGGGCAGAGAATGTAGAAATCGCCGCGTTCGATCGAGGCGAGCATGAAGTCGATGGTCTGCTCGGGTGTCCAGGCGCCGGCCGGCTTCTCGGCGCGGCCGCCGGTGGTGAGGCCCGTCCAGACGAAGCCGGGGATCAGCAGCTTCGCCTCGACCTTGCCGCCCTCGATCGAGCGCAATTCATGCTGCAGCGCCTCGGTCAGCACCTTCACGCCCGCCTTCGAGACATTATAGGCCGTATCGCCGGGCGGGGTGGTGATGCCCTGCTTGGAGCCGGTGTTGATGATGAGCCCCGGCGCGCCCGAGGCGATCATCAGCGGGCCGAAGACCTGAACGCCGTTGACGACGCCGTAGAGATTGGTGCCGAGGACGCGCTGCCAGTCGGCGAGAACGCCGAGCGCCGGGCCGCCATTGCCGATGCCGGCATTGTTCATGACGATGTTCACCGCGCCGAACCGGTCGAGCACGGCATCGCGCAGCGCCTCGACATCCTCGCGCCTGGAGACGTCCGCCTTGACGGCGAGCGCGTCGGGCCCGAGTGCCGTGCGGGCCGCCGAAAGGGCGTCGTCGTTCCAGTCGGCGATCGCGACCTTGAGCCCGCGCTCCAGATAGGCCTTGGCGGCGGCGAGGCCGATGCCGGAGGCGCCGCCCGTGATCACGGCTGTGTGGCCGGCGGCGATGGCGGGGTGGGTCATGTCGGGGTCCTGTTCAGCGAGGATGGCCAGCGCGGCCGTGGCGTCAGCCGATGCGGCACGACCGGGGGAGATGCATGCGGCATGATAAACGTCTATATCCGGAATGGGGACTGGTTTCGCCACAGGGATTTCATGCCGATGCGCCGCACGCTTCTCGCACTTGCACTCCTCGCCGTCACCGCGCCGGCGGCTCTTGCCTGCACCGAGGACGAATTGCAGGCGAAGTCGATCCAGCTCGCGGATCTGGTCAAGGCGATCGTCGCCAAGGATCCGAGCCAGCAGCCGGTCTGGCGCGCCAAGCAGGTGACCGTCGACCAGGTCGCCGAGGTGACGACCGATCTCGACAAGATCTGCGCCGCCTATGACGGGGCGATCACCGAAGCCAAGGCCGCGCAGTAGCGGCTTCCTGCGACCCGGCCTTGCCATGATCCGCATCACCGACGCGATCGAACTCGACGAGAGCGAGATCGAGGAGAGCTTCATCCGCTCGTCCGGGCCGGGCGGGCAGAACGTCAACAAGGTGTCGAGCGCGGTGCAACTGCGCTTCGACGCCCGCCGGTCGCGCTCGCTGCCGGATGCGGTCGCCGTGCGCTTGATGCGGCTCGCCGGCTCCAAGCTGACGCAGGACGGCGTCATCGTCATCACCGCGCAGCGCCATCGCGACCAGGCCCGCAACCGCGCCGACGCGATCGAGCGGCTCGCCGAACTGATCCGCGCCGCCGTGCCGCCGCCGGTCCCGCGCCGCGCGACCAAGCCGACCAAGGCGTCGAAAGAGCGTCGGCTGGAGGGGAAGTCGAAGCGCTCGGGCGTCAAGGCGATGCGCGGCGGGGTCAAGCTGGACTGATCCCGATCGACATCGACTTTCTGGCGATGCCGAGAATGCTCAGAGGTGTCGTTGCCGGGCTTGACCCGGCAACCCAGACTACCTTCGACGGTCCGCCTGCCATTGTGGGTCCGCAAGGAGAAAGGCTGGATTGCCGGGTCAGGCCCGGCAATGACAGGGGGGGCGGTTGCTCACGATGGACCGAAACCTATCGCAATTCGTCCTAGCGCCACCCGCGATTGCCGCCATCGCCGCGACACCGCGCCACGATCTGGTCAAAATCGTCGGCGGCGTGCAACATCCGCGTGAGCCGTGCATTGAAGCTCGGGTTTACAACGAGGCGAGGGACGCACTCATGAGCATCATCTGGACCATCATCATCGGCTTCATCGCCGGGGTGATCGCGAAATTCATCATGCCGGGCGACAATGAGCCCAAGGGCTTCATCCTGACGATCCTGCTCGGCATCGCCGGTGCGTTCCTCGCGACCTGGCTCGGACAGGCCATCGGCTGGTATGGGCCGAACGATCAGGCAGGCTTGATCGGCGCCGTGGTCGGCGCGCTCATCGTGCTGTTCATCTGGGGCGCCATCGTGCGCCGCCGCGCCTGAGGCAACAAAGTCCCGCTTCCCTTGGGAATCCCCTGGGGAAGCGGGAGTTTATTCAGCGTCGACGCGGAAGATCGTGCGGCTCGAAATGATCCTCGAGCGCTTCCGTGATCGGGCAATGGCCGGTCGCGCCGCGATAGGCGAGATAGGAGCCGGTGACGAGCGCAAGCACCGACAGGATGCGGTTCGGCCGCGGGCGAACCGAGGCGGCCGCCAGGGCGAGGCCTGCCAGGACGGACAGCGTGCGGGCACCTGTGGACATTTCCGGAACCATCACCGGTTCGGCGGATCGCGAGCGGAAAATCATCGTTCATCTCCTCTAGAGAAATCGTGCGTTCAACGCGGCATCGGCGCTTGCGTTCCCGCGGCCCATTCGACAGAAGGCTGGAACGGCGCGCGCCAGGGAGGTCACCATGATCAAGGTCGGCATCGGCGGCTGGGTGTTCGAGCCATGGCGCGGGGTGTTCTATCCGGACGGTCTGCCGCAGAAGCGCGAACTCGAGCATGCGAGCCGCGCCGTCACCTCGATCGAGATCAACGGCACCTATTATGGCACGCAGAAGCCGGAGAGCTTCCGCAAATGGGCGGCCGAGACCCCTGACGACTTCGTCTTCGCGCTGAAGGGCTCTCGCTACACGACCAATCGGCGCGTGCTGGCGGAGGCGGGCGAGTCGATCCGCCGGCTGATCGACAGCGGCATCACCGAACTCGGCGACAAGCTCGGCCCGATCAACTGGCAGTTCATGGAGACGAAGGCCTTCGCGCCGGAGGATTTCGAGGCTTTCCTGGCGCTGCTGCCGAAGACCGAGGGCAGCCGGCGGCTCCGCCATGCCGTCGAGGTCCGCCACGACAGCTTCAAGACGGCCGAGTTCGTCGCGCTGGCGCGCCGCTACGGCGTCGCGATCGTGCTGGCCGATTCCGGCAGCTTCCCGCTCATCGCCGATCCGACCGCCGACTTCGTCTATGCCCGCCTGCAGTCGGCCTCCGAGGCGGAGACGCTGGGCTATTCCGACGCAGCCCTCGACCTCTGGCAGGCCCGCGCCGAGCGCTTCGCGGCGGGCAGGGTGCCGGATGACCTGCCGCTCCTCGCCGAGCCTTCCGCAACTGCGGAGAGCCGCGACGTTTTCCTCTACATGATCAACGGCTTCAAGCCGAAGGCGCCCGCCGCGGCGATGGCCCTGATCGAGCGTCTCCGCGCCCGCTAGCCGCGCCGATATCCTCCCAAAGAGAGCCGGCTTCGTCGGAGACGCTGAGCCGGCTCACGGCTTAACGCTCGGTTTAGTGGACAATCCACGCCCCATTCTCGCCTTTTTTCGCCCGTTGATGAACGGTGGTGAACAAGGGCTTCCTTCTTTTTGGGTGTGGTTCCGCGCCAGCGAGCGCGAAAACGGAGAGTAACCGGGTGAGTTCCAAGACCAGTATGGTGCGTTCCAAGATATCTGTGATGCGTGCCAAGACCGCTTTGCCGGCCCTCGCGGTCGGCGTCATGGCCATCGCGGCATCTTCCGCTTTCGCAGTCAGGCCGGCCGAAGCCGGCACCCAGTGTGGCGGCGCCTCCTGGTACAAGCTCTCCGGCCGCACGGCGAGCGGCGAGCGCAACAATCCCGCCGCCCTCACGGCCGCCCATCGCTCGCTCCCCTTCGGCACCCGCGTCCGGGTCGAAAATCTCCGCAACGGCAAGTTCGTCGTCGTCCGCATCAATGACCGCGGCCCGTTCATCGGCGGCCGTGTCATCGACGTCTCCAAGGCCGCCGCGCAGCAACTCGGCATGGTCTCGAGCGGAACCGCCAAGGTCCGCCTCGTCGTCGACGGCCGCCCGATGAAGGGCGCCTGCGGCTAACTCAGCGCTCGTCGAGCGCCACCGCCTTGATCAGCGCGGTGACGGCAAGGCCCGGCTCCAGCGCGAGTTCGCGCGCCGCCCCGCGGGTCACGCGGGCGAGCATCGGTTCGCCGCCGACATCGAGCGTCACCGCCACCTCCCCGGCCTGATCGCTCAGTGCCACCACGGTTGCAGTGAGGCGGTTGCGGATCGAGAGGAGGCCGGGTGCGCCGACGGCGATCGCGATCTCGCGCGCGCGCACATGGATGCGCAGCCGCATTCCGACCGGACGGCCGAGCAGCGGCAGCGACAGCGTGCCGGCTGGATGGTCGAGCAGCGTGACGCCGTCCTCCGGATCATCCCTGCGAATGGTCGCGGTCAGCACGGCGCCGGTCTCGCTGTCGCCGGCAACCTCCGCGAACACAGCCCCGACCGGACCCGCCGCCGCGACGCGGCCGGCATCGAGGATCACCACCTCGTCGGCGAGCCGCGCGACTTCGTCGACCGCGTGGCTGACATAGAGGATCGGCAGCCGCATCTCGTCGCGCAGCCGCTCGAGATAAGGCAATATCTCCGCCCGCCTGGGACGGTCGAGCGCGGCCAGCGGTTCGTCCATCAGGAGGAGGGCCGGGCTCGCCAGGAGCGCCCGGCCGATGGCGACGCGCTGCTTCTCGCCGCCCGAGAGATCGCGCGGGCGCCGCTCCAGCAGGGCGCCGATGCCGAGCAGGTCGACCACGGCGTCGATATCGCCCCAGCGCCCGCTGCGCGGCCCGAACCAGCGTCCATAGGAAAGGTTCGAGCGGACCGAGAGATGCGGGAAGAGCCGCGCGTCCTGGAACACATAGCCGATGCGGCGCCGGTGCGGCGGCAGGAAGATCCCGGCATCGGTGTCGACGAGCACGCGGCCGTCGAGGACGATCCGCCCCCGGTCCGGTCGCACCAGCCCGGCGACGAGATTGACGATGCTGGTCTTGCCGGAGCCGGACGGGCCGAACAGCGCCGTGACGCCGCCTGCTGATGCGAAGCGGACGGAAAGATCGAAGGCCCCGAGCCGCTTCTCCACGGAGACGTCGAGCGTCACGGGCTGCCCTCCCGGGTCGCCCGGCGGGCGATCACTTCGGAGGCGAAGAGGGCGGCAAACGAGATCAGCACCGAGATCGCGGTGAGCCGCAGCGCCGCGCCATCGCCGCCCGGCGTCTGGATCAGGCTGTAGATCGCCGAGGGGATGGTTTGCGTCTCGCCGGGAATGTTGGAGACGAAGGTGATGGTCGCGCCGAACTCGCCGAGCGCACGGGCGAAGGCGAGCACGATGCCGGCGAGGATGCCGGGCAGGGCGAGCGGCAGCGTCACCGTCAGGAAGACCGCGATGCGGCCGGCACCGAGCGTCGCCGCCGCCTGTTCGAGCCGCGTGTCGATCGCCTCGATCGACAGCGCGATGGCGCGCACCATCAGCGGGAAGCCCATGACGGCACAGGCCAGCGCCGCGCCGGTCCAGCGGAAGGCGAGGACGATGCCGAACTGCTGGTCGAGAAAGGCGCCGATCGGCCCTTTGCGGCCGAAGGCGAGCAGCAGCAGGAAGCCGGTGACGACCGGCGGCATCACCAGCGGCAGGTGGATGACGGCCGAGAGCAGCGTCCGCCCCGGAAAGCGGCCGCGGGCGAGCAGCATCGCGCAACCGATGCCGAAGGGAAGGCTCGCCGCGACCGCGACGATGGCGACGCGCAGGCTGAGCGTGATCGCCTGCCATTCCTCGGCGGTGAAGAGACTGTCCATCAGCGCGCTGGTCACATCCTTAGGAACGGCTTGCCCGACATCATGCGGGGCGCGCCGTCCGCACGCCAGCACCCATCATTTGCCGATGATGACGTCGGACGCCTTGATGATCGCGGTCGCGCTGTCGCCGGGCGCCAAAGCGAGTTCGTCGACGGCCTCGTTGGTGATCGACGCCGTGACGACGACGCCATGGCCGAGGTCGAGCTTTACATGCGCCGTCGTCTGGCCCCTGGTGACCGAGACGACCGTTCCGGCGATCTGATTGCGGGCGCTGAGCTTCATGGTCGCCTCCTCAACCCTGGCCGCCGAGAACAGTGAAGCCGGCCGCCTCGAAGGCCGGGCGCGCCTCGGGCGAGACCAGCCAGTCGAGGAACGCCTTGGCGTCCGGATTGGTCGAGGCCTTGACCAGTGCCACCGGATAGACGATCGGCTTGTGGCTGTCTTCCGGGAAGGTGCCGACGACCCTGACGCCGGGCTCGGCCTTGGCGTCGGTGCCATAGACGATGCCGAACGGCGCCTCGCCGCGGGCGACGAAGGCGAGCGCGCTGCGGACGTTGTCGGCTTCGGCGACATGCGGCGCGACCGCGTCCCAGACGCCGAGCTCAGCCAGCGCCGCCTTGCCATATTTGCCGGCCGGCACCGAGGCGACGGCGCCCATCGCCAGCTTGCCGTCCGTGCCGAGCGCCGTTGCCAGCGGAAAGTCCTTGCCGATGGCGAGCGTCGCGGTCGACGCCTTCGGCGCCACCAGCACCAGCGTGTTGCCGAGCAGCGTCAGGCGCGAGGCCGGGTCGATCAGGTCCTTCTTCGCCAGTTCGTCCATCCAGTCGAGATCGGCCGAGAAGAAGACGTCCGCCGGGGCGCCGGCCTCGATCTGCTTGGCGAGGGCCGAGGAGGCGGCGTAGCTCACCGTCACCGCCTTGCCGGTCTTCGCCTTGTAGGCCGCGGCGGCGGCGCCGAGCGCCTCCTTGAGGCTCGCCGCCGCGAAGACCGTGACGTCGGCGGCGCGCGCGGGCAGGCTCGCCAGCGGCAGCGCGAGGAAGGCGAGGCCGGCGAGGGCGACGGCGAGGCGGCGGGTCGGACGGATCATGGCGACGGCTCCAGAACGGGGATCGACATTTCTGCACGGAAATATCGAGCGGGCAACCGCTGATTCATCGCCGTCGCTGATCGATCGGCCACGCATTCGAATTGGACGCCGCCGCTGCCGGTTGCGATAGTCGGCCGACACGGAGGCGATCATGACGGCGCGCTACTCGCTCTATTCGATGCAGGGCTCGGGCAATTGCTACAAGCCGCGGCTGGCGATGCATGAACTCGGCATCGCCTTCGACATCGTCGAGGTGCCGAAGGGCAGCGGGCGGACAACCGCGCCGGACTTCCTGGCGCTCAATCCGAATGCCCAGGTGCCGCTGCTGATCCTCCCCGATGGCCGGCCGCTCGCCGAATCGAACGCGATGCTGCTGCATCTCGCCGAGGGCACGGCGCTCATTCCCGCTGACGCCTATGACCGGGCGCTCTGCTATCAATGGCTGTTCTTCGAGCAATACAGCCACGAGCCGGTGATCGCGGTGGCGCGCAACTGGCTGTTCCTGACGCCGGGCGGCCGGGAGACCATGGCGCACCGGATCGAGGAGTGGCAGGTCAAGGGCCACAAGGCGCTCGGCGTCATGGAGGCAAGGTTGGCCGGGGCCGATTTCCTGGCCGGGCCGGCCTTCTCGGTCGCCGACATCGCGCTCTACGCCTACACCCATGTCGCGCATCAGGCGGACTACGACCTTTCCGCCTATCCCGGCATTCGCGCCTGGCTCGCCCGTGTCGCGTCGCGCCCGCGCCATGTCGACATCGACTGGAAGCCGGGGGCGTGACCGCGGTCACAGACTGGATCAGCTTTCCAAGCTAAGGACCCGCCGCGGCACGCGTTTCCGGCCGTTGACCTTTGCCCCAATTTCGACACGACATGACACGGTGGGGGCCACATTCGCTCCGAACCGCCGCCTCAGTCGGGGGTCTGAATGGCGGCTGTGGGACAGGACAGCCGAGACGGGATCAAGACATGACCGCCAGCAATTTCCATCATCGCGCGAATCCGCGCCGGGAAAAGACGACGCGCCGCGCCTTCATCCTGTGGATCGCGGCCTATGTCGTCGCATTGGTCGCCGTCGCGACGCTGCATGGCGCCGGCGGCGCACCGACCGGGATCGCGGCCGTGCCGGACAGCGCGACGACGCAGCAGGCCCGCGTGACCGGCGAGCCGCAGAGTTCGCTCGCCGATCGGCTGCTGCCGGTCGCGCTCAACGTCGACGGCTGAGCCGCGCGCCGAAGCCCGCCCGCGCGGTGGCGGGCCCGCCGGTGCGGCCCCGCGGCGGCCGATGCGGCCGCCGCCAGCCGATTTTCAGAACTTGTGGAAGATGAAGGCGGCGCCGCCGGCGATCAGGGCAAAGCCGACGAGATGGTTCCAGCCGAGCGGCTCCTTCAGATAGAGGAAGGAGAACAGCGCGAAGACGACGAGGGTGATCACCTCCTGCATCGTCTTCAGCTGGGCCGGCGAATAGACCTCGTGGCCGATGCGGTTGGCCGGCACGGCGAGGCAATATTCAAAGAGCGCCAGTCCCCAACTGATCAGGATCACCTTGACCAAAGGCGTCGTCGGGAATTTCAGATGCCAGTACCAGGCCGTGGTCATGAAGACGTTCGAGGCGATCAGGAGCAGGATCGGCGCGACGGAGGGCGACAGCAGATTGGGCATCCGGCAGGTTCCGCGAAGGAGTGATGCGGCCGCGGGGGCGGCCGGGGGCCTCTCATAAAGCGCGGAATGCGGCGGCGCCAAGATGCCGGGCTGCGACACAAACGAAAAAAGGAGCGCCCGGAGGCGCTCCTCGAGATGTCCCACATTGGGCGGCTTCGATGCGGCCGCCGCTCAAATCCCGACGGGTCGCCCCGTCGCGGAGCCTTACTTCTGGATGCAGGTGTCGGCCGTTTCCTTGGTGCATTCGTCGAGGCCGGTGAAGACCGGATCCTCGACCGGCTCACCCTTGATCAGCTTGATCATGACGCTCGGCGCCTTGTAGCCCATCTCGAACGGACGCTGGCCGACGAGGGCCTCGACGCGGCCTTCCTTGGCGATCGCCACCTCGTCGCCGATCGTATCGGCGGCGACGATCACGAGATCCTTGCTGGCGATGCGGTCCTTGTACTGGTCGGTCAGCTGGCGATAGGGCTGCGGCGCGCCGAACAGCGGCCAGCCGCCTTCGATGACGAAGGCGTCGAGCTTCGGATTGGCGGCGAGGATGTCGGACATCGCCTGCACGCCGGCAGGGCCGTCGTCATTGGTGAAGACCGGGCAGCCGGCGATCTCGGTCCAGCCGCCTTCGCCCTTCAGCATGTCGAGGCCCTTCTGGCCGGACAGCGCGTCGCGCGTGCCGGAGGCCCGGCGCAGGATGTTGTCGGCAGCGGCATTGCCCTCGATCAGGCAGACGGTGCCGCCATTGGGCTTGGCCTTCTTCAGATATTCGCCGAGGCGGAAGCCCATCAGGTAATTGTCGGTGCCGAGATAGGTCTTGCGCAGCGCGGCGTCTTCCTTCTTCAGGTCGGCGTCGAGCGTCATGATCGGAATCTGCGGATTGGCAGACCGCAGCGTGTTGGCGATCAGCGGCGCGTTGGACGGCGAGATGGCCATCGCGACCGTGGTCGGCTTGCCGAGCATGTCCTGCACGATCTGCGCTTCGCCGGCTTCATCCGAGGTCGAGGCCGGGCCGGTGTAGAAGCACTCGTATTCGCTGTCGGCGTTTTCCTTGTTCCACTTCTCGCAGCCCTGGTGAATGGCTTCGAAGAAGGGGTTGTCGAGGCCCTTCACGACGATGACGAGCTGTTTCTTCGCGGCGAACGCCTCGCCCGCCGACAGGGCGAGCACGGCGGCGGCGATCAGCATGAGGCTCTTTTTCATGGTCTCCTCCCGAGACGTTTGAAAAGTCTGACTCTGGAAATCCGGGAGCCGGCGAACCGGTCCATGCGTCGTGATCGATCTTGTTGGTCGCGGCCCGGATGCGTACCGGACACCACACGCAGGTCGTCCCTTTTCGACCTGCCTGAGGTCCGGATGCCGCGAAACTAGCGTTGTCGATCCCGGCAAGTCAATGCGAATGATCGTATGATATTCAAATAGACTGCAGTGCGGGAGAGTCTGTGTGCATTGCAGAAAGTATTGCGGCGCAACATGCGTCACCCTCTTTCATGTGCTTTGCCCATGCATTCAGTCCGACTACATCGGGCCGGGCTGTCAGGGGCCGTCCATTCCAATTCGATATTCATCGGATGTTCGGATTGACGGCACGGTGAGCGCCGATTATTGGGATGAACGGCTGTGACGGCCGATCGCGCCGCTCCGGCGGGCGAGGCAGCGAGCTTCGGGGAGGAGGCGGCGTGCCGGTACTTGAGCTTTCGAACATCTCGAAGCATTTCGGCGCCATCCACGCGCTGAACGATGTGTCGTTTTCACTGGAGCCGGGCGAGGTCGTCGGGCTGATGGGCGACAATGGCGCCGGCAAGTCGACGCTGGTGAAGATCATCGCCGGCAATTTTCGTCCCACCCATGGCTCGCTGAAAATGGAGGGGCGCGAGCTCGTGATGCACCGGCCGATCGAGGCGCGGGAGCACGGCATCGAGATCGTGCATCAGCATCTGGCGCTTTGCGACAATCTCACGGCGGCGGCCAATGTCTATCTCGGCCGCGAGCTGCGCAAGGGCTTCGGCCCGTTCCGTGTGCTCGACTATGGCGCGATGTACAAGCGGGCCGGCGAGCTCTTCAAGGAGCTGAAGTCGGAGACGCGGCCGCGGGATCTCGTCAAGCAGATGTCGGGGGGCCAGCGCCAGGCGGTCGCCATCGCCCGCACGCGGCTGTCGGACGCCAAGATCGTGCTGATGGACGAGCCGACGGCGGCGATCTCGGTGCGCCAGGTCGCCGAGGTGCTGAACCTCATCCGCCACCTGCGCGACCAGGGCATCGCTGTCGTGCTGATCAGCCACCGCATGCCGGACGTCTTCACCGTCTGCGACCGTGTCGTCGTGCTGCGGCGCGGCCGCAAGGTCGCGGACCGGCAGATCGGCCTAAGTTCGCCCGAGGAAGTCACCGGGCTCATCACCGGCGCCATCGAACAGGTGGCGTGAGTATCTCCGGATAGTCCAGGGCGAAGGGCGGGACCATGGCAGCCACGATCGACGACCATATCGGCCAGCGCCAGCACACCTGGCTGAGCTGGATCACCTCGCGCCAGACCTTCTGGGTGCTGCTCGCGGTGGTGCTCGCCTGCACCTTCCTGTCATTCGCCACCGACAGCTTCGCGACGTCGAACAACCTCTTCAACGTCACGCGCAACTTCACCTTCGTCGCGGTGATCGCGCTCGGCATGACCATCGTCATCATCACCGGCGGCATCGATCTCTCGGTCGGCTCGGTGCTCTGCCTGTGCAGCATGGTGCTCGCGGTGACGATGCATGCCGGCTATTCGATCGAGGTCGGCATCGCCGCCTCGCTCGGCACGGCGCTCGTCATCGGCGCGATCAACGGCGTCCTCATCGCCTATGTCGGCATGCCGCCCTTCGTGGTGACGCTCGGCATGCTGTCGATCGCCCGCAGCCTCGCCATGGTCGCCTCCAACAACACCGTCGTGTTCCAGTTCGGCCCCGACCATGACAAGCTGCTGGCGCTCGGCGGCGGCGCGTTCTTCTTCGGCATCGCCAACCCCGTGCTCTACATGGTGGTTCTGGCGCTCATCACCGGCTTCGTGCTGCGCTGGACGCGGTTCGGGCGCCATGTCTATGCGATCGGCGGCAACGAGAACGCGGCCGTCCTGACCGGCGTTCCGGTCAAGCCGATCAAGGTCGCGGTCTACATGATCTCCTCGCTCTCGGCCGGCATCGCCGGCGTGATCGAGACCGGCTGGCTCGGCGCGGTCACCACCAATCTCGGCACCGGCATGGAACTGCAGGTGATCGCGGCGACGGTCATCGGTGGCGCCAATCTCGCCGGCGGCGTCGGCACGGCCTTCGGCGCCATCGTCGGCGCGGCGCTGATCGAGATCATCCGCAACAGCCTCGGCCTGCTCGGCATCAACGCCTTCTGGCAGGGCGCCTTCATCGGCTCGTTCATCATCGTCGCCGTGCTGTTCGACCGGATCAAGAACATCCGCCAGCAGTCCTGACATCGCTTGGACCGTGGACGGCGCATCCAGTTGCGGGCAGAGTTGCGCCGTCGCGGCCCTACGGATGCTCCCTCGTGCATGAACCGAACCAGACCGAAGGCCTGCGCTTTCGCCTCGTGCTGAAGGCTGGCTTCGCGCTCGGGCCGGGCAAGGCCGATCTGCTCGAGGCCATCCGGGCGACCGGCTCGCTCAGTGCTGCGGGCGACCGGCTCGGCATGAGCGCCAAGCGCGTCTGGACGCTGATCCGCGAGATGAACACGGCCTTCCGCGCCCCGCTCGTCGAAACGGAAAAGGGTGGCAGCGGCGGTGGCGGCGGCGCGCGGCTGACGGCGCTCGGCAGCACCGTGCTCGGCCGCTACCGCGCCATGGAACGCGAGGCCAATGCCGCCATCGCCACGGGGCTGGACGAATTGCGGTCGATGCTGCGCTGAGGCTCGGGCCGCGCGGTCAGGCGGCCGGCGCCGCGAGCCCGAGCCGTGCCTTGATGCCCTCGGCGGCGCGGACGCCGGTGGCGAAGCTCGCCTGCAGCAGATAGCCGCCGGTCGGTGCCTCCCAGTCGAGCATCTCGCCGGCGACGAAGGTGCCGGGACGGGCGAGGAGCATCAGCTGGTCGTCGACCGCGCCGAAGGCGACGCCGCCCGCCGTCGAGATCGCGCGCTCGAGCCCGGCCGGCGGGCCGAGGCGCAGCGGCAGTGCCTTGATCAGCGCGGCGAGCGCACCGGGATCGCGCGGCAGCTCGCCGCGCGCCTCGCGCATCAGGTTGATCGCGACCGGCGCCATGCGAATCGCCTTGCGCAGCCGGTTGGCGAGCGATTCGGACGGGCGCTGGCGCTCGATCCGCGCGGCGATCTCGGCCTCGGCGAGCTGCGGCGAGAGGTCGATGAGGATATAGGCGCCGCCGTCGGGCGAGGCGGTGCGCAGATCGCCGGACAGCGCGTAGATGGCGCCGCCCTCGATGCCGTAGCGGGCGATCATCGCCTCGCCGCGCACGGATTTGCCACCATGGCTGACGGTGATGTTGTTGAGCGGCGTACCGGCGAAGCGGTCGCGGAAGATGTCGGTCCAGGCGACGGCGAAGCCGACATTGGCCGGGGCCAGCGGCGTCACCTCGACGCCGGCGCCTTCGAGGATCGGCGCGAAGCTGCCGTCCGAGCCGAGGCGCGGCCAGCTGGCGCCGCCGAGCGCCAAGAGCGTCGCGTCGGAGCTCACCGTCTCGACTGCGCCGTCCGCCGTGCGGAAGCGGTCCTCGCCCGGTTCGCCGAAGCCGATCCACTCATGCCGCGTCACCAGGCGGACGCCGAGCGCGTCGAGCCGCCGGAGCAGGGCGCGCAGCAGCGGCGAGGCCTTCATCGATTTCGGGAAGACGCGGCCGCTCGAGCCGATGAAGGTCGTCTCGCCGAGATCATCGGCGAAGGCGCGCAGCGCGGACGGCGGAAAGTCCTCGAGCAGCGGCTGCAGCCGGCTTGCTGCGGCGCCATAGCGCGCGGCGAAGCGTTCGAGCGGTTCGCTGTGGGTCAGGTTGAGGCCGCCGCGGCCGGCCATCAGCAGCTTGCGGGCCGGCGAGGGCATGCGGTCGTAAATGGTCACGCGCGCGCCGGCCTCGGCGAGGCGGAGCGCGGCGATCAGCCCGGCCGGGCCGGCACCGACGACGGTGACGGCGGGGCGTGCGTTTGAAGCGAGGTCCTGCATGCGCCGCTTGTCATCCGAAACGGCGCCGCGCACAAGCCCGCGCCGCGCCATCGACGGGTGGGGAGGGGCGGGGCGCCTCTATCGCGCCCGGCGCCCGGTCTCGTTCGATGCCTGCCGGCTATTTGTTGCCGACGAGCTTGTCGGCGAACAGCGCCGCGCTCTTGGCGTAGACCTCGGCCTTGTTCCACTGCCGGAGCACGTTGAAATTGGCCGAGCCTTCTTCCCAGCTGCCGCCGCGCTGCCAGCCATAGCCCTTGAGGTAGTTCGCCGTCGAGGCGAGCACATCGGCCGGGCTGTGGCGAAGGTCCGCGCGGCCATTGCCGTCGAAATCGATGGCGAAGCGCACATAGGACGAGGCCATGAACTGCGTCTGGCCGAGTTCGCCGGCCCAGGCGCCCTTCATGTCGCCCGGCGCGAGATCGCCGCGCTGGACGATCTTGAGCGCGTCCATCAGCTGCTCCTGGAAGAAGTCGGTGCGGCGGCAGTCGAAGGCCAGTGTCGCCAGCGAGCGGAAGGTCGCCATGTTGCCGCTGCCGGCGCCGAAATCGGTCTCCATGCCCCAGATGGCGATGAGGATCGGTCCGGGGACGCCGAACTGCTTCTCGATGCGCGCGAGCACGTTGGCATATTGCTGCATCAGCTTCTTGCCGCGGGCGACGCGGCCCGCCGAGACGACACGGGCCGAATAGACGGAGAAGGGCTGCTTGAAATGCTTCTGGTTGCGGTCGAGCTTGATGACGCGCGGGTCGTAGGTGACACCCGACAGCGCGGCCTGCACGACCTTCGGCGAGATGCCGCTGGCGACTGCCTCGGCCTTGAAGCTCTCGAGCCAGGCGGGGAACTGCGCCGGATCCTTGCCGCAGGTCGCGGCCTCGGCGGCGGCGCTTCCGGCCATGAGGACCAGAGCGGCGGCGAACATGCGAAGCTTGGAACGGGTCATGAGCTGCCTTCGTCTCGTTGTTGGCGTTCGCGCCAATGTTCATGGCTGCGCGGCGCGTTCAAGTCGACGCATAGACGATCAAGGTTACTTTCCGGTTGAAACCATGCGGCCGTGGCATTCCTGCCGGTTCAGGCGGCCGGTCCGCCGAAGCCGCGCCGCTTCAGGCGGACGATGGCGAGATCGAGCGCCGAGAGGAAGGTCGAGCGGTCGCGCGGGGAGAACGGCCTCGGGCCGCCGGTGATCGCGCCGGCCGAGCGGAGATCCTCCATGAGGTTGCGCGTCGCCAGCGCCATGCCGATCGAATCCTCGGTGAAGGCCCGGCCGTTCGGCCCGATCACGTCGGCGCCGGCCTTGATGGCTCGGGCGGCGAGCGGGATATCCGCGGTGATGACGATGTCGCCCGCCACGGCGCGCTCGGCGATCCAGTCGTCGGCGACATTCATGCCGCCGGGAACGACGACGCGCTCGATCATCGGATCGCGCGGCACCGCCATGAAGGAATTGGCGACGACATAGGTCTTGAGGCCGTGCCGTTCGGCCACCTTGTAGATCTCGGCCTTCACCGGACAGGCATCGGCGTCGACATAGAGGAGGATCGGTCGGGACATCGGAAAATGGGTTTCTCAAATGAGAAGGGTCGCCCGCCGGGCGACCCTTCCATTGTCAGACCGCGACCCGGCCCGTAGGCCAAGCAAGGCCGATCAAGCGGTGCGAACCCCTACGAAATCAGAGATCCGGACCATTGCGACCAGACGCGGCGAACGACAATGAGACACAGGATCACCTCCTTTCGATTGTTGATGACAAACTGAGCGTAGCCAGAAAATGGGCGCTTGATAAGCGCTAATTTTACCGGCTCAACGAATGGCCTTCAGGAGGGCGCCATCGGGGAAGCAGGTCGGCGCCATTCCGTTCGAGGCCTGCCAGGTGCCGACCGCGATGCGCGTCTTGTAGCCGACGAGCCCGTCGGCCGAGCCGACATCCATGCCGCGCTTTTCCAGCCGCTGCTGCATGGCGCGGACATCGCTCCGCTTGACGCCGCCGACATCGCTCCAGCGGCCGGCGAAGGCGCCGGCATTGGTGCGGATGCGATCGGAGAGATGGCCGATGAACAGCGCGTAGAGATCGCTCTCGTTATAGGTCTTCAGCACATAGAAGTTCGGCGTGACGAGGAAGGCCGGCCCGAAGCGTCCGGCCGGCATCAGGAGATGCATGGTCTGCTTGGGGGCGCGGGCGCTGATCGGCGTCCCGTCGGGATTGCGGATGCCCATCGCCAGCCAGTCGGAGAGCGGACGGCCCTGGTCCGGTCCCTCGAGGCTGCAGGCGACGTCTGCCGGCAGCGCCACCTCGAAGCCCCAGCCGACGCCTGCCTGCCAGCCGTTCTGCTTCAGGTAA
This sequence comes from Kaistia sp., assembly GCA_965279105.1. GTDB lineage: Bacteria > Pseudomonadota > Alphaproteobacteria > Rhizobiales > Kaistiaceae > Kaistia. Next base: position 4,182,398 of record OZ257135.1, on the reverse strand, counting down.
TTGGCGATCGAGGCCAGCGTGTCCGGCACCGATTTCCAGATGTCGCGGCGGCCGTTGCGGTCGAAATCGACGGCGGTGGTCAGATATTTCGACGGCAGGAACTGCGGCTGCCCGAGCGCGCCGGCCCAGGAGCTCTTCATCTCGGCGAGCGGGATATGGTCGCCCTCGAGGATCTCCAGCGCCGCCAGCAGCTCCGGATAGAAGCTCTCCTTGCGCGCGCCCATGAAGGCTTCGGTCGCCAGCGCCCTGACGGCGGAATAGGGCAGCTTGGCGGCGCCGAAGCCCGATTCGCGGCCCCAGATCGCGATGATGATCGAGGGCGGCACGCCATAGCGGGTCTCGATCTCGGCGAGCTGGCGCGACCAGGTCTTGAAGCGCGTGCGCCCGCCCTGGGCGAGCGCCTTGACCTTGCCGTCCTCGAAATAGCGGGCCGGACCGCTGAACTCGGCCTGCCGCTGCGGCGCCTCCTCGGCTTCGCGTCCGGGCGGTGCGAGGTCGGGCAGCGTCCAGTCGAGCGTCAGCCCGGCAAAGGCGCGCTGCAGCGTCGAGGCCTGGATGCCGCGCTTCTCGGCATCCGGCGTGACCTTGGTGGCGAGCCACTGCTTGAAGGCCGCCTCGGTCTCGGCGCGTGATTGCGCAAGGGCCGGCAGGGCGGAGCCGAGGACGAGCAGGACGCAGAACATGAGAAGGCGGCGCACGGTGTTGACCCCATCCGGAGACCCGATTCGAGGGAGACAGTGTCGAATCGGTGCCCGTCGCGCAACCGCTGCTTCAGCGCGTCATCCAGTTGCGGCGCTGGGCCTCTCCGATCAGGCAATCCGCCTGCCGTCGATCCGCCGCCGCTGTCAGGTGAACAAGCGGCTTCCCGGCGCGATGGGGAGGCGTGGCCGCGATTTCGAGCACCAGCTTGCGGCGGATCGCGGTCTCGAACTGATCGGTCGCGGTGACCGGCACCGTGAAGGCGCCGGGGCCGCCGACGACGCAGTCGCGGTAGTAGAGGTCGAGATCGGCGATATCGAACGGGCTGAAGCCGCTGCGGCCGGGCCGCAGCACGATCGGCAGGCCGTTGATGACGATGTCGCGGGCGAGCACAGCATCGCGGACAGGGACCACCGGCAGGCCGACATTGTTGGGCCCGTCGCCGGAGACGTCGATCACGCGGCGCTCGCCGGCGAAGCCGTTGTTCTCGAAGAGGCTCGCGGCGAACAGGAGGCTCGACGAGATCGACGTTCCGAACCGGCCGCTTGATGCCGCCGGCCCGATGCGGGCGGCGACGGCATCGGCGGCGTCCGCCCCGTCGATGAGGCTCCAGGGAACGACGATGCGCTCCGCATTCGGGGCCGACCATTCGAAATAGGTGAGGGCGATGCGGCCATGGAGCCCCGAGCGGATCGCCGCGATCACCTCGGGATGGCGCAGCGCGTCGATATAGCCCTGCCGCTGCAGCGCCTGCTCGCTGGCATCCATCGACCGCGAGACATCGACGGCGAGGACGAGTTCGACATCGACGGAGAGGTCGGCGGCTTTGGCCGGCGCCGTGAGGCCGGCCGCGCCGAGCAGGGCGGCGAAGACCGATCGGATGCAGAGGTCACGGATGCGCGACATCGCCCTCCCTCCTGCGCATGGCGGACCCGGCCATGGGGCGACCCTCCGCGCGGATGCAAGCTCCGCCAAATGACTGTAGGGTCGGCGGCTCGATCCTCAAGGCACGATGCCCTCGCGCTGGATCGCGAACGCGTGATGGGGAGGCGGCATGGCTGCGACGAAGGCATCGGCGTCCGGCACGGCCAGCATGGTGCTGGTGGCGACGATCCTCGCTTCCGGCATGGCCTTCATGGACGGCTCGGTGGTGACGGTGGCGCTGCCGGCGATCCGCGCAGGGCTCGGCGCCGGTTTTGCCGAAGGACAATGGACGGCCAACGCCTATACGCTGACGCTCGCCGCCTTCACGCTGCTCGGCGGGGCGGCCGGCGATGCGTTCGGCCTCCGCCGCGTCTTCATGCTCGGTATCGCCCTGTTCGCGCTCGCCTCGGCCGTGTGCGGCTTCGCCTGGTCGCCCGAGAGCCTCATCATCGCCCGCGCCATTCAGGGCGTCGGCGGCGCGCTGATGGTGCCCGGCTCGCTGGCGCTGATCGCGGCGCATTATCCGCCGGGCATCCGTGGCAAGGCGATCGGCACCTGGGCCGCGGCTTCCTCGATCGCACCGGCGATCGGCCCCGTCGTCGGCGGGCTCCTGGTCGACCACGGCTCGTGGCGGGCGATCTTCCTGATCAATCTGCCGATCGCGGCCATCGCCCTCGTGCTGTGTCTCCTCCGCGTCCCGGCCGATGCGCCGCGCGGGGTGGTGCGCATGGACTGGACAGGCGGCGCGCTCGCCGTGGTCGGTCTGGGCCTTGCCGCCTATGGGCTGACGGGGCTCGCCGATCCCGCCGGGGGCGCGGCCGTCTTCAACGCGGGGCTCGCCCTCGCCGGGGCCGTGGTGCTCGCCGTCTTCATCGTCTGGGAAGGGCGCACGAGCAATCCGATGATGCCGCTGACGATCTTTCGCGATCGCACCTTCACCGGCGTCAACATCCTGACGCTGCTGCTCTATTTCGCATTGTCGGGCGCGCTGTTCTTCCTGCCGACGGCCCTCATCGAGGCGCATCGCTATCCGGCGGCGCTGGCCGGCTCGGTTTTCATCCCGTTCGTGCTCGTGATGGGCGTCGTCTCCCGCTTCGGCGGCGGCCTCGCCGACCGCATCGGAACGCGGCCGTGCCTGACGATCGGCCCCGTGATCACCGGCCTCGCCTTCCTGGCGCTGGCCCCCGCGGTGGCGAATGGCAGCTATGGCCTGGCGGTGGTGCCGGCAATGCTGCTGATGGGGCTCGGCATGGGCATCACCGTGGCGCCGCTGTCGACGGCGGTGATGAACGCGGTTCCGAGCTCGCGCAGCGGCGCCGCCTCCGGCATCAACAATGCCGTGGCGCGGGTGGCGGGGCTCCTCGCGGTGGCGAGCCTCGGCCTTGCCGTCGGCATCGGCTTCGCGCTGGCGCTGAAAGGGGAAAGCGGTGCCGCCGCCGACGCGGTTCGCGCGGCCGGCTTCGGCGGCGCGCCGGCGGGGGGAGGCACGGATGATGTCGTCGCGGCGCTCCGGGCACGCGCGACCATTGCCGGCTTCGGCGTCGCGACGCTGCTCTGCGGTGTGCTCGCGATCCTCGCCGGTCTCGCCGGCTGGCTGTTCACGCGCGACGAACCCGTCGCGCCATCTGGCGGCTGACGCTCAGACCCTCGTGCGAAAACGGCCCGCGTCCTGCGACGCGGGCCGTCATTCGAAAGGTGAGGCGTGGTGGCTCAGCTGGTCGGGACGAGCGTCAGCGCGGCGCCGCCGGCGGCGGCGTTGAGGCCGACCTGGCCCGAAACGCTGAGCGGCTGCAGCGAGATCGAGCCGCCGGTGCCGCCGACGAGGACATTGGCGCCGACGCCGGCGACCACGGTCGCCTCGGCGGTCGCGCCGAGATAGAGGCCGGACAGCGCGCCCTGATGATAGCCGGCGACCGGTGCGAACACGGCCCAGGCGAGCTTGCCCTGGCGCGTCCAGCCGACATCGACGCCGAGCTTCTTGATGTTGCCGGTATAGGTCTCGACGCGACCGCTGTTCGCGCGGAAGGTGCAGGCGAGTTCCTTGGCCGAGCCGATGACATAGCCGAGACCGCCGCCGACATCGCATTCCAGCATGCCGATCTTGACGCCGTTGCGCGCATCGTCCTGGACCGGCATCGGCGACGACATGTCGGCTGCGTGCGCGCTCGTGGCGGCTCCGGCGAGCACCAATGCGGCGGCGGCGATCTTCATGTGGAGAGTGTTCATCGTGGTCTTCCTATCTTCATCAAGCGACGCTCTGGTGCAGGGGCCCGGCCATCCATCGAAACGGCGCCGACGAAACGCCCTGGCTGGCCGAGACAACGGACGAAAGGCCGCTTCGATCCGCCCCCGCGTCACTTGCGTCATCGCAGGCAAGGCCGGAGCCCACAAGACGTAAGCCCGACTTGTGGTAAACCCGAGGCGAAATCGACCAATCGCGCAGCGTTTGCCTGCGCCGGAGAGAATGATGCTGACAGCCTATACCGTGGCCGATCGCGGACCCGTCGTCGTTCCCTTGCCGGATGCCGAGGAAGTCGGGCGCGGCGCCGCTGCTTCTGTCGCCTGGGTCGACCTCTATGATCCGAGCACGGCGGAGGAGCGGCAGGCGGAGATTTTCCTCGGCGGCCTCATCCCGACGCGCGAGGAAACCCGCGAGATCGAGTTTTCGAGTCGCTTCTATGTCGAGGACGGCGTGGTCGTGATGACCGCGAGCATCCTGGTCGGCATCGACGGGGGAACGCCGGGCCTGACGCCGTTCTCGTTCGCCGTCGCCAAGAACAAGATCGTCACGCTGCGCTATGCCGACATGACGGCCTTCAAGCAATTCATGACGCGCGCGCCGAAGTCGGACAGCGGTTGCACCTCGGCGCCGGGCGTGCTCGGCGGCTTGCTCGAGGCCTTCATCGATCGCTCGGCCGACGTGCTCGAGAAGATCGCGCAGTCGGTCGACCAGCTCAACATCGAGATCTTCCAGCCGCGCGCCAAGGGGCGGCATCGCGGCCGCGTTCTCGCCGCGGCGATCGGCGGTCTCGGCATCCAGGGCGACCTCGCCTCCAAGACGCGCGAAAGCCTCGCCTCGCTGGAGCGGCTGGTGCAATACGCCGCCGCGATGCTGCCGGATGCCAGCCTCAAGGGCGGGCTGTCGGCGCGGCTGAAGCTGATGCTGCGCGATATCCGCTCGCTCGAGGACCACGTCAATTTCGTCCTGAACAAGATCACCTTCCTGCTCGACGCGACGCTCGGCCTCATCTCGAACGAGCAGAACCAGGTGGTGAGCGTTCTCACCGTCGTCTCGACCATCCTGCTGCCGCCGATGCTGATCGGCACGATCTACGGCATGAACTTCGCCGACATGCCGGAGCTGCAGCTGCCCTGGGCCTATCCGACCGCGATCACCGCGATGGCTCTCTCGGCGGTGCTCCCCTATCTCTATTTCAAGTGGCGCGGCTGGCTGTAGCCGTCGCCACCGGCGTCAGAGATAAGGCGAGGCGAGGCGGGTGGCGGAATCGCGCAGCCGCGTCACGAGCGAGCGGTTCTTGAGCTCGGCGAGCGTGACGCGCCGCGAGCCCTTGAGCTTGCGGTCGATGATCGCATCGATGGTTGACGCGAACTCGGCCGAATAGGCCTCGACATTGAATTCGAAATTGAGGCGGAGGCTGCGGGCGTCCCAGTTGGCGCTGCCGAACAGCGACCAGGCGCCGTCGACGGTCATCAGCTTGGAATGGTCGAAGGGGGCTGCCGTGCGGCGGACGATGCAGCCGGCGCGGAGCAGCGGCGCCAGCAGGCCGTTCATCGCCCAGTCGATATAGATGTGGTTGGAGCGGCCGGGGATGACGAGCTCGACCGCGACGCCGCGCAGCGCCGCCAGCGACAGCTGCGAACCGAGCCGCTCGTCGGGGACGAAATAGGGCGTCACCACGCGCACCCGCTTCTCGGCCCGGCTGATGGCCGAAGCCATCGTCCACATCAGCTTCTCGTTGTCCTCGTCGGGGCCGCTTGCGATGCCGCGCGCCGGGATGTCGCCGGCGGCGCCGAGCTCCGGGAACCAGGCCGGGCCGTCGAGCCGCTCGCCGGTGGTGAAGGCCCAGTCCTCGGCGAAGGTCTCCATGAGATGGGCGACCACCGGCCCCTCGATGCTGAAATGCATGTCCTGCACCGCTCGGGCCGCGTCCATCGGCAAGATGCGGAAGAGGTTTTCATCGGCGATGTTCATGCCGCCGGTGAAGCCGTGCCTGCCGTCGATGACCAGAACCTTCTTGTGGGTGCGGAGATTGATGAAGGACATCTTCCACGGCGCCACCTCATGCATGAAGCGGGCGGCGGGAACGCCTGAGGCGCGCAGCCGCTCATAGACGGGGCTGCGCAGATAGCCGGCGCCGATGCCGTCGACGAGGCCGCGAACGGCGACGCCGCGCTTGTGGGCCGCGATCATCGCATCGACGATCGGTCCGCCGCCGGCATCGTCGTGGAAGATGAAGCTCGAGATGGCGACGCTCTTCTCGGCGGCGTTGATCGCCCCGATCATCGCGGGATAGGCGGCATCGCCATCGACGAGCGGCGCGATCGCATTGCCGGAGAGCAGCGGCCGCCCGGTGAGGCGCAGGCCGAACTCGGCCAGCGGTTCGAGATGTTCGTCGCCGCCCTGCTCGATGTCCTCTGGCGCCAGCGCATAGCGCGAATGCGGCGCATCGATCGCGCCTTCCGGGCCGGACAGCTTGATCGCCTTGCGGCGGACGCGGTTGACGCCGAACAGCATGTAGAGGATCGGCCCGACATAGGGCGAGAGCCAGGCGAGGCCGATCCAGGCGATGGTCGATTGCGGCGCGAGGCGGGTCAAGAGCGCATGAACGGTCACGGCCAGCGCCATGGAGATGTGCAGGCCCGTGAGGAACAGCGCGGTGTAGCCGGTCGTCATGACGTCCGATCAGGTGGAAGGGGGCTGCCAGAGCGGCGGCTGCGGGGTCGGCGCGCCATTCACTTCGATGATGTTGTTGTCTGGATCAAGCAAATAAAGCTGAGGGAAGCCAGCGCGGCCATGGCGATTGACGAAGAGACGCCGGACGCCGTCCTCATCCGGCTCCTCGCTGAAGCCGGCGGCTTCGAGCCGCGCGAGCGTCCCATCGAAATCGTCCGTCCGAAAGGCGAAGTGCCAGTCGGCGGTGTCGATCTCCGGCTTCTGGCGGAAGCTGCCGTCGCGGTTCTCGATGAGGTGCACCTGGATCAGGCCACAGGCGAGCCAAATGCCGGGAACCGTGATCGGCGGACGCTCGACCCGATCGAGCCCGAAGGCCCGCTGATAGAATGCCAGCGCCCGGTCGAGATCGGAGACAATCAGCGACACGTGATGGACGTCGAGCCCATGCATGCGAATCCTCCCCCGGATCGGTGGCCCTGCCGAAGGAAGATACGATCAAGGGCGGCCGATGTCCTCGGGAAATCTGCGGCAAGAAAGACCCGTGGCCACGCCGTGCTGGCGCAACAGATTAGAGGGCCCGATCGGCGTCAAGTGACTCGACCGGACCCTGCCTCGCCATCAGCCAAATGGGCGGCGCCGGCTCGCGTTGCCAAGCCGGTCGCGCGCGCCGCTATCTCAGATTGCCGCAGAAGCGCTGGATGCGCGTGCAGGCGTCTTCCAATGCCTCGGTCGAGGTGGCGTAGGAGATGCGGAAATAGGGCGCGAGACCGAAGGCCGAGCCCTGCACAACCGCGACGCCTTCTTCCTCGAGCAGCGCCGTGACGAAATCCTCGTCGGTCGACAGTAGCTTGCCGCCGGCCGTCGTCTTGCCGAGCGTGCCGGCGCAGGACGGGAAGACATAGAAGGCGCCCTCCGGATTGGGGCAGACGATGCCCGTCGCCTGGTTCAGCATCGAGACGACGAGATCGCGCCGCTTCCTGAAGATCTCGGCGTTCTTCGGGATATAGTCCTGCGGCCCGTTCAGCGCCTCGACCGCCGCCCATTGCGAGATCGAGGAGGGGTTCGAGGTCGACTGCGACTGGATCGTGCCGATCGCCTTGATCAGTTCCGCCGGGCCGCCGGCATAGCCGATGCGCCAGCCGGTCATGGCATAGGCCTTGGAGACGCCGTTCACGGTCAGCGTGCGGTCGAACAGCTTCGGCTCGACCTCGGCGATGGTCGAGAACTGGAAGCCGTCGAAGACGAGATGCTCGTACATGTCGTCGGTCATGATCCAGACCTGCGGATGCCGCAGCAGCACGTCGGCGAGCGCGCGGAGTTCAGCGCGCGTGTAGCCGGCGCCGGTCGGGTTCGACGGCGAGTTGAGGATCAGCCACTTGGTCTTCGGCGTGATCGCCGCCTCGAGCGCGGCGGCGCCGATCTTGAAGCCCTGCTCCTGCGGCCCGACGATCTCGACCGGCGTGCCGCCGCCGAGCGCCACGATCTCCGGATAGGAGACCCAGTAGGGCGCGGGAATGATGACCTCGTCGCCGGGGTTCAGCGTCGCCATCAGCGCGTTGTAGAGCACCTGCTTGCCGCCGGTGCCGACGGTGATCTGGTTCGGCGCGTAGGTGAGGTTGTTCTCGCGCTTGAACTTGGCGGCGATGGCGGCCTTGAGCTCGGGAATGCCGTCGACGGCGGTATACTTGGTCTTGCCCTCGCGGATCGCGCGGATCGCGGCTTCCTTGATGTTCTCGGGCGTGTCGAAATCCGGCTCGCCAGCGCCGAGGCCGATCACGTCGCGGCCGGCGGCCTTGAGCTCGCGCGCCTTGTTCGTGACGGCGATGGTCGCGGACGGCTTGATGCGGGCGAGACTGTCGGCGAGGAAGGCCATTTCAAAGGGCTCCGGCGGGCGAGGGGGCGAAGGATGGGCGGCGCGGAACCTAGTCGCCATGCCGAACCTTGGCAAGCCGAAGCTCGAGGATCGCCAGCGAAGCCGGCTCAATCCCAGCGATGGCGCCACGGCATCGTGATTTGACGCCGGATCCTGCCGCACTAGCTCTAGCTCTCATGCAGAGACTTGCCGGGAGCGTGCCATGCTGATCAAGCGTCGACGGGGCTGGGAAATCGCCGAGCGCGAGGCGACGCCCGAGGCGGTGTTCCTCAACCGGCGGGGCCTGCTCGCCGCGGGCGGCTTCGGGCTGATGGCGGCGGCGCTGCCGCGCGTCGCGCGCGCCGAGGATGCCGATCCGAGCGCCGCGCTCTATCCGGCGAGGCCCAATCCGCGCTTCACCATCGACCGGCCGGTGACGCCCGAGGCGATCAATCTCCACTACAACAATTTCTACGAGTTCAGCACCGACAAGGACCTCGCCGAGGCGGCGCAGCAGCTGAAGACACGGCCCTGGACGATCCAGTTCGACGGGATGGTCGAGGCGCCGAAGACGGTCGGCATCGACGATCTCCTGAAGGCGATGACGCTCGAGGAGCGGCTCTATCGCCATCGCTGCGTCGAGGCCTGGTCGATGACGGTGCCGTGGACCGGCTTTCCGCTCGCGGCGCTCGTCGCCTATGCGAAGCCCCTCTCCGGCGCGAAATATGTGCGCATGGAAACGTTCATGGACGCCGACATGGCGCCGGGCCAGAACCAGCCCTTCTATCCCTGGCCCTATGTCGAAGGGCTGACCATGGCCGAGGCGACCAACGAGCTCGCCTTCATGGTGACGGGCGCCTATGGCAAGCCGCTGCCCAAGCAGATGGGCGCGCCCATCCGCCTGCATACGCCGTGGAAATATGGCTTCAAGAGCATCAAGTCGATCGTCAAGATCTCCTTCGTCGAGGAGCAGCCGCTGAATTTCTGGCAGCAGCTGCAGAGCTCGGAATATGGCTTCTGGGCCAATGTGAACCCCGAAGTGCCGCATCCGCGCTGGAGCCAGGCGACCGAGACGGTGATCGGCACCAATGAGCGCGTCCCGACCCAGCTCTTCAACGGCTACGGCGCGTTCGTCGCCGACCTCTACAAGGGCATGGAAGGCCAGCCGCTCTATATGTGAGCACGCGGTCTTGAGGGGCGTTTTAAGGATAAGAGCGCGCTTGTCTTCACCTCCCCCTCAGGGGAGGTGAAGAGCGTTGCGCTCAGGGTCAGACTGTCGAAGAGAAGCCGAAGCTGGGAGCCCGTCAGGGTCGGACATTCGCGCTCCCGCGGCGCAGCGCTTTGGGTGCGCCGCGAAAAGAAAAGGCCGGGCGCTCTTGCGAGGCCCGGCTAAGTCTTTGTTGCTGCGGCAGGGAAATGCGCAGCAAACACCTTCCAGAGGGAACAGTTGAGGTCCACCGGAGGCAGGGAGGAGATCGCCGCCGGCAACGCATCAACTGCGGTGAATATGGATCGGTCACGCTGCTCAAACAACCAGCATGGATGCATCGCAGCTATGCATTTCCGGCAGAACAGGATGGAATTCCAATTTCTCTGCCAGAAGGGATGGTTGTTCCTAGAATGAGCGTCCATGGGAACGAAATTGCGATGAATGGCCGAAAAAACGCTAATGCGGCCATAGCTTTTATCGCAGTGCACTCAGGTGCATGCAATGTTGCCGCAAGTTTGGGCGAATCGGGTGGCTGCCTTCAGAATTGCCAGTTCTGCGCCTTGGCGAGCATGAAGTCGCGGAAAGCGGTGACGCGGGCCGAATTCTTGAGCTCGGCCGGGTAGCAGAAATAGGTCGGGAAGCTCGGCACCTGCGCTTCGGGCATCAGCTTCACGAGAGTCGATTCGTCCTCGATCATGTAGTCGGGGAGGATGGCGATGCCGGTGCCGCGCTCGACCGCCGCCTTGATGGCGTAGATGTTGTTGATGCGCACGATCGGCTCGCGCGGATTGTCGGTCGAGCGGCCGGCGATCTCGAGCCAGTTTACGTCGCGGATATTCGGCGGAACCGGCACGCCGAACGTAACGATGCGGTGGTGGTCGAGATCCTCCAGCGTCTCCGGCTTGCCGAAGCGCTCGACATAGGCCGGCGCCGCATAGACGTGATAATGCGTCGTGAACAGGCGGCGCTGGATGAGGTCGGGCTGCACCGGCTGGCGCAGGCGGATGGCGACGTCGGCCTGGCGCATCGTCAGGTCGAGTTCCTGGTCGTCGAGGATCAAATGCAGGTTCACCTGCGGATGCAGGTCGACGAACTCGTTGAGCCGCTCCGTCAGCCATGTCGAGCCGAGCGCCACCGTGGTGGTGATGCGCAGCGTGCCGGTCGGCTTCTCGCGCGAATCCGTCAGGCGGATGCGCACGCCCTCGAGCTTCATCATGACGTCCTGCGACGTCCTGAACAGGAGCTCGCCCTGCTCGGAGAGGATGAGGCCGCGGGCATGGCGATGAAAGAGCGGGACGCCGAGGTCCTGCTCGAGGGCGCTGACCTGCCGGCTGACAGCCGACTGGCTCATGCCGAGCGTCTCGCCGGCATGGGTGAACGATCCCGCTTGCGCGGCCGCGTGGAAAATCCTGAGTTTGTCCCAGTCCATGATGCGGCCGCCCCCAAGGCCTTCCAGTCAGATCATTCCGCCGCGACGGCGGTCATGTCGGCGACCGGATTGGCGGCCACCCAGCGCTCGGCCTCGAGCGCCGCCATGCAGCCCTGTCCCGCCGCCGTCACGGCCTGGCGGAAGCTCTCGTCGGTGACGTCGCCCGCGGCGAAGACGCCGGGAACGCTGGTCGCGGTCGAATCCGGTGCCGTCCAGATATAGCCGGACGGCTTCAGCTGCAGCTGATCGCGCACGATTTCCACCGCCGGCGCATGGCCGATGGCGATGAAGACGCCATGCGTATCATGCTCGGTGATCGCCCCGGTCGTGACATTGCGCAGCTTGAGCCCGGTGACCGAGGGCGGGAAGCCGGACTTGCCGGTCACTTCCGCGATCTCTGTGTTCCAGAGCACCTCGACATTGGCCTTCGCCATCAGCCGGTTCTGCAGGATGCGCTCGGCGCGGAAATGATCGCGCCGATGGATGATCGTGACCTTGTTGGCGATATGCGACAGATAGAGCGCCTCCTCGACGGCCGTATTGCCGCCGCCGACGACGAAGACGTCCTTGCCGCGATAGAAGAAGCCGTCGCAGGTGGCGCAGGCCGAGACGCCGAAGCCCTTGAAGCGCTGCTCGCTCTCGAGGCCGAGCCAGCGCGCCTGCGCGCCCGTCGCAATGATCAGGCTGTCGGCGGTGTAGATCTCGCCGGAATCGCCCTTGAGCAGGAACGGCCGCCGCGACAGATCCGCCTCGATGATGTGGTCGGTGACCATGCGCGTGCCGACATGCTCGGCCTGCAGCCGCATCTGCTCCATGAGCCAGGGGCCCTGGATGACGTCGGCGAAGCCGGGATAGTTCTCGACATCGGTGGTGATGGTGAGCTGGCCGCCGGGCTGGACGCCGGCGATGAGGATCGGTTCGAGCATCGCGCGGGCGGCATAGATGGCCGCCGTGTAGCCGGCGGGGCCGGAACCGATGATGATGAGCTTGGCGTGTTGCATGATGCGCCTGAGATGGTGACGGGCGACCGTTTCGGGAAGGCCGCAAGCAAGACCTGATCAGTCGCGACAGTAGAGGGTTGAACTCAGCGCATGCAAGGCGCCGAGCCATGCAATCCTGTGTGTTCTCCCGAACAAATGTTTCCGAATCATGGCGCATCGGCCAGAATCTGCAAAAGTGGCGTGCCGGCGCCGCCGCTCGGCTGCCCGTTCCCCGGCGGTTCGCTCCGGCCGGAGGCATGCGCGTGAAGGCCAATCTCGACGCCATCGACTGGAAGATCCTGAAGGAACTCCAGGACGATGGCCGCATGACCAATGTCGAGCTCGCGCGGCGGGTCGGAATTTCGGCGCCGCCGTGCCTGCGGCGGATGCGGGCGCTCGAAGAGGCGGGCATCGTCACCGGCTATCGCGCGCTGGTCGACGAGAAGGCGCTCGGTTTCGACGTGACGATGTTCGCCATGGTCGGCCTCTCCAGCCAGGCCGAGGCCGATCTCAACGCCTTCGCCGCGCGCGTCAAGGATTGGGCTGTCGTCCGCGAATGCTACATGCTGTCGGGCGAGGCCGACTTCATCCTGAAATGCGTCGCGCCGACGCTGCGCGCCTTCCAGGGCTTCATCGAGGAACTGACGGGCGCCGCCAATGTCGCCAGCGTCAAGACCTCGCTGACCATCCGCCGCATCAAGGACGCCCCGATCGTCCCGATCGCGTGAGCTTTCAGCCGGCGCGCTGTTCCATCCAGGCGACGGCAAAGTCGACGATGGGCGCCGCATCGACGAGCACGGCGGGCGCGAGGCCGATCGTGCCGCGCGCTCCCGCTCCGGTCGCGAGGTAGTCGGTGACGATCTCGGCGAAATAATCGTCCGCGAAGGTCGGCACGACGGGATCGCCGGTGTCGAACTCCTCGATCATGCGCCACATCGTCCGGCCTTGCGCCGCGAAGGGCACCTCGACGCGGCGGACGCGCTTCTCCGGCAGTCGGGCGAGATGCTCGGCATGATGCAGCAGCGTCATGGTATCGAGCGGCGCGCCGACATTCAGAACCTTGCCGCCCGCGGCGACCAGCCGCGCGAAGGGCGAGCCTTCGCCATAGCCATAGTCGAGCGGATGGTCGGCGGTGAAGTCCGCGGCGCGGGCGCCGAGCGCGACCACCGAGGCGCCGGGATTGCCGCTGCGGAGCGCCCCTGCCGTCGTGCGCAGGAATTCCGGAAAGACGCCGTTGTGGCGGATCGCCCGCGAGCGCAGCGGGTCGAAGGGCGGCAGATGTGGCCGCCATGCCGCCGGGACATGCCCGTCCGCATCGAGAAGAGCGTCATAGTCGCCATCCCAGTCGGCATAGGCGAGCACGGTGCCGTCGCCGCCGACGACGTCGAGAAGAGCGCCGATCAGCGTGTCCGGACCATTGAGCAGGCGGCCGACCCGGCGCATCGCGGCATGAACCATCACCGCGTCGCCGGCGCGAAGGCCGAGGCGGCGGCAATCCGCGGCAAGGTCCGATCGGGTCAGGAAGGCCGGCGTCGGCATGGTGTCACGGGGAAGGGTGCGTCACGGGCGAGGGAGATCCGCCCCGGAGCCGTCCGGAGCGGATGCGCGTCTTCAGCGGAAGCTGACGTCGAGGATCTCGTAGGAGCGCTCGCCGCCCGGCGCCAGCACGGCGACGGTGTCGCCGGCCGACTTGCCGATGAGGGCACGGGCGATCGGCGAGGAGATCGAGATGCGGCCGAGACGGACATCCGCCTCGAGGTCGCCGACGATCTGGTAGGTCTTTTCTTCCTCGGTGTCCTCGTCGACGAGCTTCACCGTGGCGCCGAACTTGACCGTCTTGCCGGTGAGCTTGGCGACGTCGATGATCTCGGCGCGCGAGAGCTTGTCCTCGAGCTCGGCGATGCGGCCCTCGTTGAGGCTCTGCGCTTCCTTCGCGGCGTGATATTCGGCATTTTCGCTGAGGTCGCCATGCGCCCGCGCCTCCGAGATCGCCGCGATGATGCGCGGGCGTTCTTCGGACGAGAGACGCTTCAGCTCGCGCTCGAGCGCGGCATGGCCGGGCGCCGTCATCGGAACCTTTTCCATGGTGTTCCAAGCCTTTTCTTCGTCTTGGCCCCCGCGGCTTTCCCGCGAGCGCACAATAATTCCCGGCACCGGCCGATTAGGCCGGTCCCTGGCACTGACATCGACTGCGACTTAGGAAGCGTCGCTAGCCGCTTCAAGCGGCGGACGCCTCCGGCAGGGCGCTGCGTCAGCAGCACCCGGAACGCAGAGTGTCCTCCACGTTCGCGGTGAGCGCAAGAGGCGAAGTCCCGCCTCAGCCGGCGGACTCAGGCCGCCGGGAAATAGGATTGCAGCGGGCGCACTTCGAGTTCGCCGGTGGCATAGGCCGCGACACCCTGCGAGGCGGCGATGGCGCCGGCCAGCGTCGTGTAATAGGGCACCTTGTGCTGCAGCGCCGCCCGGCGCATCGCGCGGCTGTCGCCGAGCGCGCGCACGCCCTCGGTCGTGTTGAACACGAGCTGGACATCGCCGTTCTTGATCGCGTCGACGATGTGCGGCCGGCCTTCCAGCACCTTGTTGATCTTGGAGCAGGCGATGCCGGCCTCGGCGAGGAAGCGCTGCGTGCCCGAGGTCGCGATGATGCGGAAGCCGAGCGCCTCCAGGCGGCGCATCGAGGCGACGATGCCGACCTTGTCGCTGTCGCGCATCGAGACGAACACCGTGCCCGAGACGGGCAGGGCGTTGCCGGCGCCGAGCTGGCTCTTGGCGAAGGCGACCTCATAGACGCGGTCGAGACCCATCACCTCGCCGGTCGAGCGCATTTCCGGCCCGAGCAGCGTATCGACGCCGGGGAAGCGGGCAAACGGGAACACCGCTTCCTTGACCGCGATATGGTCGTGCTTCTCGGCCTTGAGGCCGAAGCTCGCAAGGCTCTCGCCCGCCATGATCCGCGCCGCGATCTTGGCGACGGGAATGCCGATGGTCTTGGCGACGAAGGGCACCGTGCGCGAGGCGCGCGGGTTGACCTCGAGCACGTAGATCTCGCCGTCCTTGATCGCGTATTGCACGTTCATGAGGCCGCCGACCTTGAGGGCGAGCGCCAGCTTCTTCGTCTGCGCCTCGAGCTCGGCCAGCGTCGCTTCGTCGAGCGAATGCGGCGGCAGCGAGCAGGCCGAGTCGCCCGAGTGGATGCCAGCCTCCTCGATATGCTCCATGATGCCGGCGACGAAGACGTCCTTGCCGTCCGAGAGCGCATCGACGTCGATCTCGATCGCGTCGGACAGATAGCGGTCGAACAGCAGCGGGTTCTTGCCGAGCAGCGTGTTGATCTGCCCGGTCTTGTCGTTCGGATAGCGCGCCTTGACGTCGGCCGGCACCAGTTCGGGCAGCGTGCCGAGCAGATAGTCGCTGAGCGCCTCGTCCTCGCGGATCACCTGCATCGCGCGGCCGCCGAGCACATAGGACGGGCGGACGACGAGCGGATAGCCGAGATCGGAGACGACGAGGCGCGCCTGCTCGACCGAATAGGCGATGCCGTTCTTCGGCTGGCGGATGGCGAGCTTGACCAAGAGCTTCTGGAAGCGGTCGCGATCCTCGGCGAGGTCGATCGCATCCGGCGAGGTGCCGAGGATCGGCACGCCGGCGGCTTCCAGCGCCGCGGCGAGCTTCAGCGGCGTCTGGCCGCCGAACTGGACGATGACGCCATGCAGCGTGCCGTTCGAGGTCTCGGTGCGGATGATCTCCAGCACGTCCTCGGCCGTCAGCGGCTCGAAATAGAGCCGGTCCGAGGTGTCGTAGTCGGTCGAGACGGTTTCGGGATTGCAGTTGACCATGATCGCCTCATAGCCCGCGTCGCGGAGCGCAAAGGCGGCATGGCAGCAGCAATAGTCGAACTCGATGCCCTGGCCGATGCGGTTGGGACCGCCGCCGAGGATGATGACCTTCTTCGCCGCCGAGGGCTCGGCCTCGCTGGCGAGGGTGCCGGCGAAGGGGGTCTCGTAGGTCGAATACATATAGGGCGTCGGCGAGGCGAACTCGGCGGCGCAGGTGTCGATGCGCTTGTAGACCGGGTGCACGTCGAGCCGCTGGCGGAGCGCCGTGATGTCGGCCTCCATCTTTCCGGTCAGCGTCGCGAGGCGCTGGTCGGAGAAGCCCATCGCCTTCAGCCGGCGCAGCGCAGGCGCCGTCTTCGGCAGGCCATGCGCCTTGATCTTCTGCTCGGTCTCGATGAGGCCGTGGATCTCGCGCAGGAACCAGCGATCGATCTTGCAGCTCTCATGCACCTCCTCGACGGAGAGGCCGAGCCGCATCGCCTGGGCGGCCTTGAGCAGCCGGTCCGGCGTCGGCGTGCCGAGCGCGGCGCGGATCGCGTTCTTGTCGTCGCCCTGGCCGAGGCCGGGGATCTCGGCCTCGTCGAGGCCGGAAAGCCCGGTTTCGAGGCCGCGCAGCGCCTTCTGCAGCGATTCCTGGAAGGTGCGGCCGATCGCCATGACCTCGCCGACCGACTTCATGGCGGTGGTGAGCACGGGCGAGGCGCCGGGGAACTTCTCGAAGGCGAAGCGCGGGATCTTGGTGACGACATAATCGATCGTCGGCTCGAACGAGGCCGGCGTCGCGCCGCCGGTGATGTCGTTCTCGAGCTCGTCGAGCAGGTAGCCGACGGCGAGCTTGGCCGCGACCTTGGCGATCGGGAAGCCGGTCGCCTTCGAGGCGAGCGCCGAGGAGCGCGACACGCGCGGGTTCATCTCGATGACGATCAGCCTTCCGTCGTCGGGATTGACCGCGAACTGGACGTTGGAGCCGCCGGTCTCGACGCCGATCTCGCGCAGGACCGCGAGGCTCGCGTCGCGCATGATCTGGTATTCCTTGTCGGTGAGCGTCAGCGCCGGCGCGACCGTGATCGAATCGCCCGTGTGCACGCCCATCGGATCGATGTTCTCGATCGAGCAGATGATGATGCAGTTGTCCGCCTTGTCGCGGACGACCTCCATTTCATACTCCTTCCAGCCGAGGACGCTTTCCTCGATCAGGACCTCGTTGGTCGGCGAGGCGTCGACGCCGCGCTCGACGATCTCGATGAATTCCTCGCGCGTGTAGGCGATGCCGCCGCCGGTGCCGCCGAGCGTGAAGGACGGGCGGATGATCGCGGGGAGGCCGATATCCTCGAGCGCCGGCAGCGCCTCGGTCAGCGAATGGGCGAGACGCGAGCGCGGCGTCTCCAGCCCGATCTTGGTCATGGCGTCGCGGAAGAGTTCGCGATCCTCGGCCTTGTCGATCGCCTCGGCGGTGGCGCCGATCATCTCGATGCCGAACTTCTCGAGCACGCCCATCTTCTTCAGCGACAGCGCGGTGTTGAGCGCCGTCTGGCCGCCCATGGTCGGCAGCAGCGCCATCTTCTCGTCGGGACGCTCGGTGCGTTCCTTCTCGATGATCTTCGCCACGATCTCGGGCGTGATCGGCTCGATATAGGTCGCATGCGCGAGGTCCGGGTCCGTCATGATCGTCGCCGGATTCGAATTGACGAGGACGATGCGGTAGCCTTCTTCCTTCAGCGCCTTGCAGGCCTGGGTTCCGGAATAGTCGAACTCGCAGGCCTGCCCGATGATGATCGGGCCGGCGCCGATGATGAGGATCGACTGGATATCTGTGCGTTTCGGCATGTCGTCTCGCGCGTGGCAAGAACCCCGGCACGGCATTCCGCGCGGGTTCTGGCAAGGGGCTTTCAGGCTAAAGCGGGCTTATAGGGGAAAAGGGCGGGAGGGGGAACCCCCGCGAAGCCGGCGAAGCGGCTCCTGTGGAACCTTGTTCCGAGGCCGGACTTGATGGGCTGTGGCCGGGGGCGGTAGTTTGCCTCATGGCCACGGCGCGAGACAAGCGTGGCCGCGTGCCACGCAGCGGGGGGAACGTCATGCGGCTCGGCGATCAGCGCGAATCGAACAATGTCGAGGATCGTCGCGGCGAGAGCGGCGGCCTCGGCGGTGGCTACCGGCAGGCCGGCATGGGGCGGGGCATCCCGCTGCGCGGTGGCTCGCTCGTCACCATCGCCGTCCTCGTCGCCATCGGCTATTTCGTGTTCGGGATCAATCCGTTGCAGATGCTGGCGATGGTCACCGGCGGCGGCTCGGTGACGCAGGACCAGAGCTATTCGCCGTCCGCGCCCTCGTCGTCGCAGACGACCGCCAATGGCGGCGCGTCGGACGCCGGCAAGCAGTTCGTCGCCAAGGTCCTCGGCAGCACCGAGGATGTCTGGACCGAGATCTTCGCGGCCAGCAATCGCAGCTACAAGCCGACGCCGCTCGTCCTGTTCAGCGACCGCATCGGCTCGGCCTGCGGCGCCGCCAGCGCGGCGTCCGGTCCGTTCTATTGCCCGAATGACGGCAAGGTCTATATCGACCTCGCCTTCTATGACGAGCTCAAGAACCGCTTCGGCGCGCCGGGCGATTTCGCCCAGGCCTATGTCATCGCGCATGAGGTCGGCCATCACGTGCAGGACCTGATCGGCGTGCTGCCGGAATTCAACCGCCAGCGCCAGACCGCCTCGCGCTCGGAGGCCAACGAGATGTCGGTGCGGGTCGAACTGCAGGCCGACTGCTTCGCCGGCATCTGGGCAAACAGGACCGACCAGAAGGGCATGCTCGAGGCCGGCGACATCGACGAGGCGCTCAACGCCGCGACGCAGATCGGCGACGACACGATCCAGAAGCGCACCCAGGGCCAGGTCGTGCCGGACAGCTTCACGCATGGCACCTCGGCGCAGCGCAGCGCCTGGTTCAAGCGCGGCTATCAGTCCGGACAGATGTCGGCCTGCGATACCTTCTCGGGCGCGATCTGAGCCGGGCGCCTTATTCGTGCAGGGCGTCGAGATCGACGCCCGTCGTCTCGATGCGGAAGAACCATGTGACGGCGGCGCCGGCCAGCGATGCCAGCACCAGGATGTAGAGCAGCGGCTTGGTGCCGATATCGACGAGAAGGATCGGGAACAGGAACGCCGTCATCACGGCGCCGATCTTCGCGATTGCCGCGGCGAGCCCGGCGCCCTTGCCGCGCACCGATGTCGGGAAGACCTCGCCGGCCAGCAGGTAGGTCTGCGCGTTCGGGCCGAGATTGGTCATGAAATTGAACAGCATGAAGCCGGCGAAGAGGAGGACGATGCCGGTGGTGCCGCCGTAGTCGACCGAGAAGGCCGCGAGCAGCAGGCCGGCGGCGCAGCCGAAGAAGCCGAGGATCTGCAGGGGTATGCGGCCGACGCGATCGGCGAGGAAGATGGCGCAGACGATGCCGACGATGAGCAGCACGTCGATCAGCGCCGCGCCCTTGGCGGCGAGGATGTCCTTGCCGACGAGTTCGGTGACGTTGTGGGCGTGCACAGCGACATGGCCGAGCGAGGCGGCGAGAATGGTCGGCGTGAAGATGCCGATGCCATAGGTACCGAGATCCTGCAGGAACCAGGGGACCGAGGCGAGGATGAGGGCGCGCGCATTCTTGGGCTTCAGGAAGGCGCGGTAGCCCGCCTCCGGCTCCGTCCGGCCAGGCGCGCGCTGGACGTGCTTCAGGTGGATCGACTTCGGATAGGCAGGGTCGCGCGCGAGAAGGCGCACCATCTCGCGCTTCGCCTCGTCGAAGCGATCGCGCGAAAACAGCCATGGCGCGCTCTCGGTGACGAAGAACCGTCCGAACAGCACGATCGCCGCCGGTATGATCGCCGTCGCATACATCCAGCGCCAGGCGCCGATCTCGGGGATGTTCTTCAGGATCAGATAGCCGACCGCGGTGCCGGTCAGGGCGCCGAGCGCCTGGAACCCGAAGGCGCCGAGCACCAGGCGGCCGCGATCGCGGCTCGGGATGCTCTCGGAAATGATGAGATGGGCCGTCGGATAGTCGCAGCCGAGCGCGAAACCGACGCCGAACAGGAAGACGACGAGGAAACCGAAATTCGGGCTGGCCGCCAGCAGGACCAGGAAGATCAGGAAGATCGCCATCTCGCCGATGAACATGATCTTGCGGCCGAAGACGTCGGCAAGGCCGCCGAGCAGCAGGGCGCCCATGAGGATGCCGAACAGGGTGGCGGCGCCGACCATGCCGTGCTGCACGGCGTTCATCTCGAATTCGGCCGAGATCAGTGGCAGGGCGACGCCGGTCATGAAGACGACGAGGCCCTCGAAGAACTTGCCGGCGGCGGCCAGCGACCAGATCCGCCACTGCATCGTCGTCATCGGCGCCGAGACGGTCGGCGTGCCGTCCGACCAGCTCGGCGTCTCGTCGATGTAATCCTGAACCGTGCGGGCGCCGCGCTTCGGGTCGCTCAAGCCGTCCGTTTTGTCCAAGGCCTAGCCTCCTCAGCGAAGCGCCTTGCTAGCAGCAACGGGTGACGGAAGCTTGACAGGCGCATGGCTCGGTCCTGCCGGCTAAAGGCCTCCAACCGACAGCATCCAGTTGATGACGGCGCGCCAGTCGGTCATGCGGATCGGCGTGCCGTGGCTGCCGGTCTGGAACAGCACGAATTTCGAGGGATAGCCGGGCGCCGCGTTGCGGATCTGCTCGAAGAAGCCGGCCTGATCCTGCCAGGCGAAGACATTGTCGTCGCTGCCATGGCCGAAATAGAGCGGAATGCGGCGGGCGCCGGCCTGCATGGCGGGGCTGGAGAGGAAGCCCTCGTCGGGCATCGTGCCGAGCAGCAGCATGCCGGAGAGGAGGCCGGCCGTCTGCGGATCGTCGGCGAGCTGCCAGCAGAGCTTTCCCCCGAACGAGCCGCAGGCCAGGAACACCGGCGCGCCCGGCGAGCGCGCGGCATATTGGGCGAGCAGCGCCTTGATGTCGGCGGCGCCCTTGGCGCTGAAATCGGTGAAATCGGGCGAGAGATAGAGCCCGCCCGCCTTCACGACCATGTTCTTGATGCGGTTGAAATTGCCGCCGAAGCTCCAGTCGTCGGCGCCGAGAAAGCGGGTGCCGTTCTGCCCGTGCAGGAAGACGACGATCATCCGGGCCGGGCGATCGGCGGCGCCGACCACGACGGTGCGCAGCTTGCGCCCGCCACCGCCCTTGTAGTCGACATGGCGCTGCTGCCAGTTCACGCCGGTGTCGACATATTTCCACTGAACCTTCTTCTCCGGCACCTCGTCGCGGACATGGATGTCGCGCTGCTTGTTGTAGTCGACGACGATGAAGTCGCCGTCGTTGTCCGTCTTGAGGATACCCGGAAAGGCGAAGAGCTGATCCTTCTGAGGCGGCAGGCGCAGCGGCGCCGCCTCGGCCACGGACAGGGCGAGCGTTGCCGCGACCAGGACGGTCGTGATCGCGCGGAGACGAGGGAGGCGCAGCATGGTCCGGATCCGCAGTTGGGTCGCTCGGCGGTGAGGATCGCATTCGCAAGGCGTCGCGCCAAGACCATCCAGCATCACCATCCCGGATCAGGAACCCTGTCGGCCCGGCGGCGCGGCGTTCAGGCGGGGTTCAGGTGCAGCGCCGCAAGGATGCCCAGCGTTTGGCCGGACTTCGCCCGAGGGCCGTCGCGCCAATGCCGCTTTGTTGATGCTTCCTTGGGGAGCGAATCGGTCCGGCCTGACTTCACTCAGCGTCGGACAGCGAAGGGATGGTGATCCATGAAGTTCTGGGGCCTTGCAGGAGCCGCGCTTGTCGGCGGCGTCGTCGTCGCCAGCGCCGGGGTCCTCTCCGGCGTGATCGACGTTCCCTATTCGATCCAGATCGCTCCCAAGACGCCGGCGAGCAATCCGCCGGCCTCCGCGCCAGCACCTGTTGCCGAGGCCGAAGAGCCCGCGCCGGAGCCGGTTCAGCAGGCAGAGGCGGCGCCTCCCGCTGCGGCGCCGGCGCCGCAGCCTGTTGCCGCCCCCCCGGTGGCGCTGCCGCCGCGCCCGCGCCCGAAGCCCGTCGCCGCGCGTCCGCAGCAGCCGCCGGCGGCGCAGCCGATTCCCGTCTATGATCCGCAGCCGCAGGCGAACCAGCCGACCGGCGACATCGACTATTTCTTCGATGCGCTCGCGCCTTACGGCCAGTGGGTGGCCGACCGCACTTATGGCTATGTCTTCGTGCCGGACCGGCGCGGCGCCGGCTGGCGGCCCTATCAGGAAGGCCAGTGGGTCTGGACCGACGATTATGGCTGGTACTGGCAGTCGGCCGAGCCGTTCGGCTGGGCGACGTATCACTATGGCCGCTGGGATTACAGCCCTGATTACGGCTGGTTCTGGGTGCCCGGCGATGTCTGGTCGCCGGCCTGGGTGACGTTCCGCACCGGCGGCGGCACCGTCGGCTGGGCGCCGGTCGCGCCCGATCGTCCGGGCTATGCCTATGGCAGGCCGCGCCGCTACCAGCCGCCGGTCGCCGAAAGCTGGATCTTCGTCGACCAGCGCCAGTTCGCCGGCGCGAATATCGGCCGCCGCGCGGCGCCGATCGACGAGATCGGCGGCTATTTGGGCCGCGCCCAGGATGTCCGCCAGCCGCGCTGGCAGGATGGCCGTTTCTACAACGATCCGGTCGCGCGGCCCTCGCAGCCCTCGCGCGAGCTCATCTATGTCGATCGCGAGGACGACATTTTCGAGGATGACCGCGGCGGCCGCATCGGCGTGTTCCGGCCGCGCATCGACGACGGCAGCTTCGACCGCCGTCCCGACCGGTTCGTCAACGACGTTCCGCGCGAGGATCGCAGCCTCATCAACCAGTTCGTGCCGCAAGCGGGCACGGGCATCGATGCCGGCGCGCTCTCGGCGGCGCTGCTCTCCGTGCTGGCGCCGGCCGAGCGGCGCACGCTCGACCAGACACGGCTGCAGGACAACGGCGCCTTCCAGGCGGAGATCGACCGGCTCAACGCCGACAAGGCCGCCCTGATCGAACAGCAGCGCCAGGCAGCGGCGAGCCGTCAGGCCGAGATCGACGCCGCCGTGAAGAAGGCCGAGGCCGAGCGCCAGGCCGCCCAGGACCAGCTCAAGAAGGAGAGGGAGGCCAAGGCCGCCGCCGTCCTTGAAAAGGTCGCCGCCGAGCCGAAGCCGCAGCCGCCGACACCGCCCGCGGCCCCCATCGCGCCGCCGGCCCCACCGGCCGTGCAGCCGCCGCCTCCTGCCGTCGAGCCCGCGCCGGCCGCGCAGCCTCCGGCGAAGCCACGGCCGCCAAAGGCCGAAAGACCGGCCGAGCCGCCGCCCGTGACGCCGCCGCCCGCCGCAGAGCCGCCCGCAGCCCCGGACGCACCGCCGCCGGCTGCCGAGCCTCCGGCAAAGCCGAAGCCGCCAAAGGCTGAAAAGCCGGTCGAGCCGAAGGTTCAGGAGCCCGCGCCCGCGGCCGAGCCGAAGCCTGCGCCGGAAGCGGCACCGCCGCCTGCGGCCGAGCCTCCGGCGAAGCCCAAGCCGCCGAAGGCTGAAAAGCCTGTCGAGCCGAAGGCGGAAGAGCCCGCGCCCGCCGCCGAGCCGCAGCCCGCGCCGGAGCCGAAGCCGCAAGCGGCCGCGCCGCCGCGTGAGCCCGAGCCGCCAAGGGCTGAAAAGCCGGCTGAGCCGAAGGTTGAAGAACCTGCGCCCCCCGCCGAGCCGAGGCCCGCGCCGGAGCCGAAGCCGGAAGCGACCGCGCCGTCGCGCGAGCCCGAGCCGCCGAAGGCCGAAAAGCCTGTCGAGCCGAAGGTGGAGGAGCCTCCGCGCGCCGCCGAGCCGCCGGCCGAGCCGCGCGAGCCGAAGGGCGAGAAGCCCTGCCCGGAGGGGATGACGGTTCAGCCGGACGGCGTCTGCGCCGCGCCGTAGCGAAGGCGATCAGGGGCCGGCGCCAGGCGCCGGCCTCACTTCACGTCGGCGTAGATCTTGTCGCCCTGCTCGTCGATGATCTGCTGACCCTTGATGATGATCAGCGCGACGGCGTCGTCGCGGCTCGAATGCTTGTCGACGCGCACGAAGCGATAGCTCTTCAGCGTCCCGCCGATCTCCTTCTCGATGACGCCGGCGGTCTGGTACTGCGCGCCGGCCTTCATCGGGGTCGGGCGGATCATGTGGCCGCGATATTCGACGCTGCCGGCATCGGCGGCGGCATCCTTGCCGCCGGCGTCGCTGCCTCCAAAGAGCTTCTTCAGGAATGAGACCATGGCGGCACCTCTCTTCGGGCGGGTTGGCGATCCGCTGCGAAGTTAGTCACTCGAACGCCGCGGCGCCATGCCTTCAGGGTGATTTCTAGTCGGTGAGGTCGAGATCGGCGAGCCGGAGCGCGAACGCGCCCGGCGCGAAGGCCGGGACGACGAGGTCGCCCTCCGACCAGGGCGTGATCGCGCGGTAGCGGCCGCCGTCGGGTTCGCGATGGACATGGATCATCATACCGATCGCATCGATCACCCAGAGCTCGCGCACCCCGAAATGCGCATAGACCAGCGCCTTGGGGCCGAGATCGTAGCCAAGCGAACTGTCCGAGAGCTCGACCGCCAGAAGAACCGTGGCGGGCGAAAGACGGCGGATGCCTGAGGAGCGCGGGAAGACGAGGAAGTCCGGTTCGATGAAGGTGTCTTCCGACAGGCGGAAGGTCGTGTGAGGGATAAGGTCGTCGTCCGTCTGTATGGCGCCGTACCAGCGCCGCAGCAGTCGGATCTTCAGCGCCTCGTGAGGGGCGCCTTTCGGCTGCATGGCGATCAATTGGCCGCCGATCAGCTCCACGCGGTCTTCGGCTCGCAGGATGCCGGCATCGCTCATTCGCTCCACTTCCTTCACGGTGAAGGGGCGGTGCGGAAGATCATCTGTTCCGGCGAGGGCGCGCACGTTCATGGGCGGAGACTAAACGAAAAGGGCCGCTCTCGCGAGCGGCCCTCGAATTCAGCAAGAGGCGCGCGGCCTCAATTATCGAGGAAGCTCCGGAGCTTCCTGCTGCGGCTCGGGTGCTTCAGCTTGCGCAGCGCCTTCGCCTCGATCTGGCGGATGCGCTCGCGCGTCACGCTGAACTGCTGGCCGACTTCTTCCAGCGTGTGATCGGTGTTCATGCCGATGCCGAAGCGCATGCGGAGCACGCGCTCCTCGCGCGGCGTCAGCGAGGCGAGCACGCGCGTCGTGGTCTCGCGGAGGTTCGACTGGATGGCGGCGTCGATCGGGAGGATCGCCATCTTGTCCTCGATGAAGTCACCGAGATGCGAATCCTCCTCGTCGCCGATCGGCGTCTCGAGGCTGATCGGCTCCTTGGCGATCTTCAGGACCTTGCGGACCTTCTCGAGCGGCATCGCCAGCTTCTCGGCCAGCTCCTCCGGCGTCGGCTCGCGGCCGATCTCGTGCAGCATCTGGCGCGAGGTGCGGACGATCTTGTTGATCGTCTCGATCATGTGCACCGGGATGCGGATCGTGCGGGCCTGGTCGGCGATCGAGCGGGTGATCGCCTGGCGGATCCACCAGGTCGCATAGGTCGAGAACTTGTAGCCGCGGCGATATTCGAACTTATCGACCGCCTTCATCAGGCCGATATTGCCTTCCTGGATCAGGTCGAGGAACTGCAGGCCGCGATTGGTGTATTTCTTGGCGATCGAAATCACGAGGCGGAGATTGGCCTCGACCATCTCCTTCTTGGCCTGGCGCGCTTCCTTCTCGCCCTTCTGCACCATGTGAACGATGCGGCGATATTCGAACGGCTCGAGCCCGGTCTCGGTCGCCATCTGCTGGATCTCGCCGCGCAGTTCGCGGATCCGGTCCTTGCCGTTGGCGACGAAGTCCTTCCAGCCGCGGCCGCCGAGATTGGCGACGCGGCGCAGCCAGTTCGGATCGAGCTCCGAGCCCTGGTATTCGCGCAGGAATTCCTCGCGGCTGACGCGGTAGCTCTCGGCGAGGCGCAGCAGCTTGCCCTCGGAGGTGATGAGCTTCTTGTTGATGTCGTAGAGCTGCTCGACCAGCGAATCGATGCGGTGCTGGTTGAGCGACAGCGACTTGACCTCGACGATGAGGTCGTCCTTCAGCTTCTTGTAGCGGCGCTCCTGCGAGGGCGACAGCGTCTCGTTCTTGAGGCGGCCCTCGACGAGCTGGTCCTGCAGGCGGCGCAGCTTCTTGTAGTTCTCGGCGACGTTCTCGAAGGTCTCGACGACCTTCGGCTTCAGCTCGGCCTCCATGGCGGCGAGCGACATGTTGTTTTCCATGTCGTCCTCGTCGTCGCCTTCCCCTTCGGTCGGGATCGGCGGCTCGGCCTCTTCGCTCGTCTCGCCGAACTCGCCGCCGGGGCCGGCGATCGGCGCATTCTTGGCGTCGGGGCCGGCATAGGTCGCTTCGAGATCGATGATGTCGCGGAGGAGAATCTTGCCCTCGGCCAGCTCGTCCTTCCAGATGATGATGGCCTGGAAGGTCAGCGGGCTCTCGCAGAGACCGGCGATCATGGTCTCGCGGCCGGCCTCGATGCGCTTGGCGATGGCGATCTCGCCCTCGCGCGACAGCAGTTCGACCGAGCCCATCTCGCGCAGATACATGCGGACGGGATCGTCGGTGCGGTCGGTCGGCTCGCGGGCGGTCGTGGTCTTGGCGACGGCCGTGCCGGTCGATTCGGCGAGTTCACCGGCCTCTTCCTCGGCGTCGGCGGCCGTTTCCTCGGCCTCCTCGACCTCGTCGGCCTCGATCACGTTGATGCCCATTTCCGAGAGCATCGAGAGGATGTCCTCAATCTGCTCCGAGCCGACCTGCTCGGAGGGAAGCACGGAATTCAGCTCGTCATAGGTGACGAAACCGCGCTTCTTGGCGACCTTGATCATCCGCTTGACGGCGGCATCGGAGAGGTCCAGAAGCGGTCCGTCCTGGGGCTCGGACGTCGCCTCCGCGGCCTCTTCGTTCTCCTGAACCTTCGTCGCCATGCTCTTCTCCGTCCTGGCGGGGGCGGGGCGCCAGCTGATACCCGTCGCGCCCGCAAACCGCCGATTAAATCAATAGCGGCCGCGGGACATGTCCCGGACCGCGAATCACGTCCGTCACCAATAGGCTTCGTGTCTTAAGTGACGCCTAACCATAGTCGTTCCCTCGCGGCGTCCTAGACGGTGCCGAGACGGCGACCGGACGACGCCCCGAAGCCGTCGATCAGGGCCTCGGTGCCTTCGCTGTTCGCCATCTGCTTCTGGATGTCGACGAGGTGGGCCAGATTGGCGTCGCTCGGGTCGGAGGCGAGGGCAGCCTCGGCATCCTTTAGTTCCTTATGTAACGTGCGCGCCTTGCGATGCAAGGTGAGCGCCTGGAGCCATCCGTCCAGGGCGTCCTGCGGCGGGGCCGATGCCTCGGCCTGCCAGATGCCACCCAGCTTCAAATGACGATCCAACCGTTCCACCAGTTCGCCCAGCCCCGCGCCGATCAGACGCTGCATCAGTGCCTCGGAGCCGACATGCGGATCTTCGGCCGCAATCTCTAGGATTTGCGAGCGAAGAGAGTCAAGGTCGCGATTCGTCAACTCGAGATGTGCGAAGGCGTCGAAATGGTCGGCGATGAGGTCCGGGTGATGCGCCATCGTCATCACCAGCACCGTTTCGCGCAGGCCCGCGACCGGCCGGCTCTTCAGTTGCTGCAGCGCCGCCGAGACCGGCGGGGTCTGCATGCGGAAGCTCGGGACATAGCGCGCATCGGCCGGACCGTCGGGTTTGCCGCGGCGGAACGGGGCCGCGCGCGGAGCGGCCGCGCGCCGGTTGCCCTGCTGCTGCCCGCCGGGGCCGCCGCCGAAAAGCGCGCGGGCCCGTTCGCTGAGCGCCTGTTCGTAGTGGCGGCGCACCGTCTCGTCGCCGACCGAGCGGGCGATGTCGCGCAGCCGCGCATCGAAGGCGGCGCGGCGCTCCGGCGTCTCGAAGCCGCCCTGTTCCGTCTCGCGCGTCCAGATCATTTCGACGAGCGGCTTGGCGGCGGCGAGAATCTCGGCCATCGCGGCGCGGCCGGACTGGCGGATGAGATCGTCCGGGTCCTGACCCTCGGGAAGAAGCGCGAAGCGGATCGAATAGCCGGGCTTCAGCAGCGGCAGCGCGAGGTCGACGGCGCGCCAGGCGGCGCGAAGACCGGCCTTGTCGCCATCGAAGCAGAGGATCGGCTCGGGCGTGTGCCGCCAGAGCAGTTCGAGCTGGCGGTCGGTGAGGGCGGTGCCGAGCGGCGCGACGGTGTGGCCGAAGCCGCCGACGACCATCGAGATCACGTCGACATAGCCCTCGACGACGATCAGCGTTCCCGCTGACTGAGCGGCCTTCCGCGCCTCGAAGGCGTTGTAGAGCAGGTCGCCCTTCTTGAAGAGCACCGTTTCCGGCGAGTTCAGATATTTCGCCTGTGCGTCCGGCGAGAGCGCGCGGCCGCCGAAGGCGACGATGCGGCCGCGAAGATCGGTGATCGGGAACATCACGCGGTCGCGGAAGCGGTCGAACGACACCGGGACGTCCTCGCCGCTGACGAGGAGGCCGGTCGCCACCATGTCGTCGTGGCTGACGCCCTTGCCGGCGAGATGCTCCTTCAACGCGTTCCGGCTTGACCGCGCATAGCCGAGGCGGAAGCGGCGCTGGATGTCGGGGCCAAGGCCGCGGCCGCCGAGATAGCCGCGCGCATTGGCGCCCTCGCGCGCCTGCAGCCCCTCCTCGAAGAAGCGGCAGGCGAGCTCCATCACCTCATGCAGCGAGGCGCGCTGCTTCTCCACTGCCTCGGCGCGCTCGTCGCGGGCGGGCAGGGCGATACCGGCGTCCGCCGCCAGCCGCTCGACGGCTTCGGGGAAGGAGAGGCCCTCGTGCTCGGTCAAAAAGGTGAAGTGGTCGCCCGAGACGCCGCAGCCGAAGCAGTGGTAGCGGCCCTTGCGGTCGTCGGCATGAAAGGAGGGCGATTTTTCGCCATGGAACGGACAGCAGGCCCAGTAATCGCCCTTGGCAGGCTGCGACTTGCGCCTGTCCCAGGACACACGCGGGCCGATGACGCTGGAGAGCGGCAGGCGGGCGCGAATGTCGTCGAGGAACGAGGGTGAAAACCGCATGGTCGGCCTTGCTGAACCCCCCATGATGTAGGGTTTGTCGGCCGACAAAGGAAGCCGATCCTGACGTTATCCCTGCTATCCCCTGCCGTCCTGGCCCTCGGCGAACGCATCGCCCCAATCGGTACGGCGGGCCGTCTTGAACATCTCGCCCTCGCGGCGGGTGACGAGGCGGTCGGCGCGGCTGCCGTCGGGGCGGCAGAGCTTCAGCGTGACGCGGCCGCTGGCAGTGCGCGGCGAGGCGAGGACCCGCGAGGGACGCTCCGAAACAGCGGCGCGGCTCGCGGCGAGGTAGATGAACTTCTCGTCCTCGAAGGGCACTTCGGCATGCTTGGTGCGGAGGTGTACGCGGCTCCGCGCGACGCGCGCGGCGAAATGGCACCAGTCGGGCGGCAGCACGGGGCAGGGCGCCTGGTGCGGGCAGGGCGCGGCGATCGTGGCGCCGGCCGCGATCAGGGCGCCGCGCGCCTCCAGAATGCGCTGCCAGCCGGCCGGCGTGCCGGGCTCGACGACTAGGAGAAGGCCGGCCGTCGCCTGCCAGGCGGCGGCGAGCAGCGCCGAGCGCGCTGGCGGCTCCAGTTCGTCGAGCACATAGGCGATAGTGACGAGATCATGGATGGCGAGCGGCGGGGGCAAGCGCTTGAAGTCGTCGGCGCGCCAATCGCGCGCGATTGCGCCGCCGGCGGAGAGGCGCTCGCCCTGGCGCCGCATCGCGGCGCTGCCCTCGATGAGGGTCGCGCTCGTGAGCGAGGGCCAGCAATCGGCGGCGGCGAACACGGCCGTGCCCGGTCCGGCGCCGAGATCGAGCTGGCTCGCTGGCGCGAAGGCCGGCAGCTGCTCGGCGGCGGCTTCCATCGCGCGCCGCGTCGCGGCATAGGTGGCGGGGAGGCGCGCGGCGAGATAGGCGCGCGCCGCCGCATCGGCGCCGACATGGAAGCTGCCGTCGCGGAGTTCGGCGCGATAGCGGGCCGAGAGCGCGGCGGCGCTCGCCGCGAGCTCATCGGTCGAGACGCCGGCCAGAGCCGCGTCGATGGCCGAGCGCAGGGCGGGCGGCAGGTCCATGGACAGGAACCTTCGCGCGGTCAGGCGCCCGTCAGCGCCGCCTTGACGGCCGCGCCGGCCTTGGCGAAGTCCATGGCGCCGGCATGGCGCGCCTTGAGCTCGCCCATCACCTTGCCCATGTCCTTGATGCCGGCGGCGCCGGTGGTGGCGATGGCAGCGGCGATGGCGGCGGAAACGCCGGCCTCGTCGAGCTGGCGCGGCAGATATTCCTCGATCACCGCGATCTCGGCGTGCTCCTGCGCGGCGAGTTCGGGCCGTGCATTCTCTTCATAGATGCGGGCCGATTCCTGGCGCTGCTTCACCATCTTGGCGAGCAGGTCGATCAGCTCCGTCTCGGTCGCGGCGGTCGTTCCGGCGCCGCGGGCGGCGATGTCGCGATCCTTGATCGCCGCCGAGATCAGGCGGAGCGTGCCGGTCCGCTGCTTGTCCTTGGCGAGCATCGCGGTCTTCAGGTCCTGATTGATGCGGTCGCGCATGGCTTAAGCTTCCTTCCATTTTGCCGGCACCATAGAGGCATCGGTTGTGACGTTCAAGCCACTTTCGGCTAAGCTATTGAAAGTACTTGAGATTAAATTCCATGCCGTGGTTGACGCGCGCGGCTCGATCGCCTAGGTTCCGCGCCGACGTCGACAGGGCGGCGGGTCGCGAGATCCGGCGCGCCTTGGCATGCGGGCATGCACACGGCGTCGACCAGCTTGACGGTGCTTCGATCATGACCGACGGAACGATTGCGATGGCCGAGGATGCGGTGTGGGCGGAGCCTGCCCCGACGGCGCTTCTTATTCTTGCCGATGGGACCGTGATCGAGGGGCGAGGCATCGGCGCGACCGGCCACGCGGTCGGCGAGGTCTGCTTCAACACCGCAATGACGGGCTATCAGGAAATCCTGACCGACCCCTCCTATGCCGGGCAGATCATCACCTTCACCTTCCCGCATGTCGGCAATGTCGGCACGAATGACGAGGACATCGAGACGGTCAACATGGCCGGAGCCTCGGGCGTGCGCGGCTGCGTCATCAAGACCGACATCACCAATCCGTCGAACTATCGCGCGCTCCGGCATTTCGATGCCTGGCTGCGCGCGCGCGGCATCATCGGCATCGCCGGGGTCGATACGCGGGCGCTGACCGCGCTGATCCGCGACAAGGGCATGCCGAACGCCGTCATCGCCCATGCGCCGGGCGGCGCGTTCGACCGCGCCGCGCTCACCGCCGAGGCCGCCGCCTGGCCGGGCCTCGAAGGCATGGACCTCGCGCCCGACGTCACCACCGGCCAGTCTTTCCGCTGGGACGAGACCACCTGGGTCTGGAACGAAGGCTTCGGCCGGCAGGAAGCGCCGCGCTACAAGGTCGTCGCCGTCGACTACGGCATCAAGCGCAACATCCTGCGCCTCCTCGCCGAGGCCGGCTGCGCCGTCACCGTCCTGCCCGCCACGGCGACCGGCGAGGAGATCCTCGCCCATCAGCCGGATGGCGTGTTCCTCTCCAATGGTCCCGGTGATCCGGCCGCGACCGGCGCCTATGCCGTGCCGGCGATCCGCGCGGTGATCGAGGCGGACGTGCCGCTGTTCGGCATCTGCCTCGGCCATCAGCTGCTCGGCATCGCGCTCGGCGGCGAGACGCAGAAGATGCATCAGGGCCATCACGGCGCCAATCATCCGGTCAAGGATCTCACCACCGGCAAGGTCGAGATCACCTCGATGAACCACGGCTTCGCGGTCAATTCCGCCTCGCTGCCCGGCCATATCGAGGAGACGCATGTCTCGCTGTTCGATGGCTCGAACTGCGGCCTCAAGGTCAAGGACAAGCCGATCTTCTCGGTGCAGTACCATCCCGAGGCATCGCCGGGGCCGCAGGACAGCCATTACCTGTTCACGCGCTTCGTCAACATGATCCGCGCCCGCAAGGGCGAGGAGGCCCTGCCCGAGCAGGGCTGACGCTCTCCGTGCCCGGCGCGGGATCGCTTCTTGCGCTCCCGCGTTTGACGCCTAGATGCATGGTCCAGGCGTCACGCGTTGGGGGCACAGTTGGCTGATACCGTCATTATCCTGAACGCACGCGCCGGCACGATCCGCGATCTGCAGCCGAAAGAGGTCGAGGCGCGGGTGCGCGAGGCCTTTTCCAGCCACACCGAAAGCGTCGCGGTCGAACTCGTCGAGGGCGAGCGCTTCATCGCCGCGATCGATACGGCAGCGGCGTCGGAAGCCTCGACCATCATCGTCGGCGGCGGCGACGGCTCCGCGGGCTATGCCGCGCGAAAGCTCGCCGGCAGCAAGCGGACGCTCGGTGTCCTGCCGCTCGGCACCATGAACCTCTTCGCCCGCAGCCTCGGCATTCCCGCCGATCTCGATCTCGCCCTCGACATTCTGGCGAGAGCCGAGCCGAAGCGGATCGATCTCGGCACCGTCAACGGCCGCATCTTCCATACGCTCGCCGGGCTCGGCTATTTCGCGGAAGTTGCGCGGGCGAGGGCGCAGGTGCGCGAGGACACCAACCTGCCATTCGGGCGCTATATCGCGGCGGCGCGTGCCTCGCTGCGGGCCTTCGTGCGTCCGGGCATTCTGGAGCTCACCATCGAGGCCGATGACGGCCGGCGCGACATCGAGGCCTATGCGCTCTTCGTCGGCAACAACCGCCTCTCCGATGGCGGCTTCGACCGGCCGCGGCTCGACGAGGGGCTGCTCGAGGTCCACTACGCCGAGGGTGCCGATCTCGGCAACCGCATGCAGGCGGCGATCGACCTTCTCGCCGGCCGCTGGCGCGAGAACCCGGCGATCCAGTCGTTCACGGCCAAGACGGTCACCGTGAAGAGTCGCCGGCCGAGGCTCTGGGTCTCGGTCGACGGCGAACTCTCGCGGCTCGATACGCCGCTGAAATTCGAGTGCCGTGCCGGCGCTTTGAACGTCCTGATGCCGGCCAAGGACGCTTCGGCGCCGTGATCGGCGCCCGGTCGATCCAGAAAGCGCCCGAGTGCAATCAGTCCGGCGGCGGCCACTGCGACGGGCAGAGCGAGCCCGTCTCCAGCCGCCAGAGAACGGCGCCGGCCAGGAGCGCCGCGACGGTCAGTCCGATGATGGGGACGAGCCCCACCGCGCTGCTGACAAGGTCGATCACCTCATTGCCCATGGTGTCGCTCGCTGTCCGTGATCAGCGCAGCTCGGCCAGCAAGGCGTCGGCACCGAGGACGATGCCGACCTCCGATGCCTTGAGCGCACCGACACTCGCCTTGATGTTGAACGGGCTCGGATAGCGCTTGGACACCTCGGCCTTCAGCAGGCGGCCGTTCGTCGCATCGAAGATTTCGACAGCGTAGGTGACGGAGCCGGTCAGCGCGCCTTCGCCGCCGCGCACGGTCTGGATGCCATTGTAGACACCGCCGGCGACATCGAAGCGGGACAGCGTGCCGAGCACTGGTGTCGTCGTCCTGGCGCCGGTCAGCGTCAGTCGGAGACGCAGCGTGCCGGGCGCCGGCTTCTCGACGATCTCGAAGCGGGTGGCGAGCCTTGCCGTGAACTCGGCCTGCAGAGCGCGGGACAGCCTCGCCTTGTCGTCGGCCGACAGGGTGCCGAACTGACTGTCCGGTCCGTCATAGATCACGACCGGCTCGATGATCATCCTGCTATAGCGGCGCCAGTCGACCTCGGTCGCATAGGCGAAGGGGATGTGCGGCGACGTGCCGCCTTCGTTTGCGACGAGCAGGGGCGATGATGCCAGTCCTGCATAGGGGACCGGCTGCGCGCTCATGCAACCGATGAGGCTGACGCAGAGTCCTGCCGTCATGAGCCAGTCAATCTTGAAAGAAGGCATCTCGTTTCCTGCGGACGTGAGGGATCGAGCGGTCGCGAGCGACCGCGGTGCTGTTTCGGAGCGGAGTGTGGGTGGCGCCGGATCAGGGAGAGCGGCGGATGGCGCCGGCCCGGATCGCGAACCAGCGAAGGAACGGCGCGAAGACAGCGCTTGCCAGCAGCGCCACGAAGGCTGCTTGGAGGTTGCCATCGGCCAGCGCGCCGGGTCCGGGGCTGATGGTCATCGGCCTGTAATATCCTGAGGTCTTGGCCCGCTGTCGCCCGGCTATAGGGGATGTCAGCGCACCAATCCTCTCGGCCGTGAACGAACCGCACCAGAACAGCCGCGCCGCGAGTGTTGGGCTCAGCGGATGCCTCACCGTTTGCTGACGCGGGCAATGCCAGCCATCTGCCCCAGCGATTCCGCGGCGCGAGGCCATGTCGCCCTGGGGCTCGGTCGAAGGGGGGCGACCCGTCGCCCTGATGGGCGGCCTGCCCCGCTGGCTATTTGCGCTCGTGCCACAAGATCCGAAGCCTGTGGTCGGCCCGCCCATTCCCGCTGTGCTCACGCCTGATCCCGTCATCGCTGCGCCCAATGCCTGCGTCCGAGCTTCAATAGCACCGCGCAACACAGAAAGAAACCATCTAGTCGGTTTTTTATTGGATCGACTATGGCCGAGGCAGGCGGGACGGCTGCAGCCCGCGTTCTTGCTCGATTCTTGCGATGTGCGGAGCGGTCCGGCACGCGGCGCAGCGGCCTTCACGGCGGCGGCCGTTCAGGCGCTGCATCGAGGGGAGGGAAGGCCGACTGCCAGCCGTCAGTCCGTCGGCGTGCGTTCGGCGGCCGTGCCGGCCCACTGATGGTCATCCAGCAGGCGATCGAAAAGACGCTCGCGTTCGTCGCCTGAAAGCGGCGACAGGCCGAAGAGAGAGGTCAGGAGAATGCCCTGCGCTGCCAGCCAGCGCAGCGTCGCCAGGTCGGGATCGGTGGCGGCCGCCTTGATCGCGGCAACCCGCTCGACATTGATCTCGCGAAAGCCGGCGAGCAGTTCAGGATCTTCGGCCAGGGCCCCGAAGATCGCGAAGGCGACCGAATGCGGTTGCCGGCTCGCCTCGCGGCAGACGGCAATCTGAACGGACAGCCGCGCCTGGTCTGTGTCACCGAGCTCGGCGAGATAGTCGCAGGAGAAGGTCTCGAAATAGGCGGCCTGATGCTCCAGCAGCGCCTTGATCACGGCCTTCTTGTTGGGGAACTGATGCATCAGCCCCCCTTTGCTCATGCCGCCTTCGCGCGCGATGGCATCGAGGGTGAGGCGGCCGGGACCATCGCGCGCGATGATCGTCAGGGCCGCCTGAATGACGGCATTGCGCGAGCGTTCTGATCGAGCACTGTTTTCCATGCGATTCCCGTTGGCCACCGCATGCGCCGGTGAGCGGCCTGACGTCACCACATAGGTCCGGCGGCCGTATAAAACAATCCATCCAGTCTGCTTTCGATCGGGCTCGGCCGTCTCGGACCCGAAAGGCCTCGGGTCCGACGCAGGATGGGACTGGACGACGTCAGCGCGGCGAGATCGCGTAGACGATCGTCGCGCTGGCCGCGATTTCCTGGGTGCCGCCCAGCACGGGCGAGGCCGGGGCCGCATCTTTCATCGCCATGGCGCGGAAGACCGGCGGTCCGCCGCCTTCATTGGCGCTGATCGACTGGATCGGTCCGAGCTTGACGCCCGCCGCCTCGGCCATCAGCTCGGCCCGGCGCCGCGCCTCGACGATCGCCGCCTTGACCGCCGCATCGCGCAGGGCTTCCGACTTGCCGATCTCGAACGAGACGCCGTTGACGCGGTTGGCGCCGGCGCTGATCACCTTGTCGAGCAGCGGCCCCGACTTGCCGATGTCGCGGATGCGCACCGTGACCTGGTTGGAGACGCGGTAGCCGGTGATCGTCGACTGGCCCTGCGGATCCTTCGACGGATCGGAATAGACGGGCTCGACGAAGAGGCCTGATGTCGCGACATCCTTCTTCTCGATGCCGGCGCCCGTGATCGTGTCGACGACCGCGTTCATGTCCCTGGCATTGGCCGCGAGCGCGTCCTTGGCGGTCGCGGCTTCCGAGACGACGCCGAGCGACACCACGGCGATATCGGGGGCGGCGCTGGCGCTGCCCTCGCCGGTCACGGTCAGCACCGGCGGGCCGGCCGCATCGGCCAGCGCCGGCAGCGCCAGCGCGGCGAGCATGGCCGAGGCAAGCAGGCTTCGCTTCACGAGAAGCACCGGGGTCGTCGTCATGCGCATGGATCCATCTCCCCACTCTGGCGGCGTGGCTGCCGCTTCACGCCCACCGATAGGTGGCCATTGCGACACGATTGCGGCCTTGGCGCGCTCCTCCCCGTGCAACGCAATCGGCCGATGGGGGTTGTCCGCTGCCGGCTAAGGCAGCTCGATTTGCGCTGGTGCATGAACATTCTGTAAGAGAAGCCTCATTGAGGCATGGGGGCTCTTGGTGGAAGCAGCGCGACACGGCGCGGAAGAACGACGGATCGCGGCGCTGCGCGGCTACGACATCCTCGATACGCCGCGGGAGGGCGAGTTCGACGACGTCGTCCGCGTCGTCAGCTCGATCTGCAACGCTCCGATCTCCGTCATCAATCTGATCGACGAGGGCCGCCAGTGGTTCAAGGCCGAGGTCGGCCTCGGCGTGCGCGAGACGCCGCTGCCGGCCTCGATCTGCGCCCATGCGATCCTCGAGGAGGATTTCATGATGGTGCCGGACACGCTGGCGGACCCGCGCTTCATCGACAATC
Source organism: Kaistia sp. (assembly GCA_965279105.1). Taxonomy (GTDB): domain Bacteria; phylum Pseudomonadota; class Alphaproteobacteria; order Rhizobiales; family Kaistiaceae; genus Kaistia. The sequence continues at coordinate 4,145,831 of OZ257135.1, read as the reverse complement.
CTCTCGTCCTCGGCGCCCCCGGCCTCCGCTTCTATGCCGGAGCGCTCCTGAAGACTCCGGAGGGCCTGCCGATCGGCACGATCTGCGTGCTCGACACGGAGCCGCGCGGCCTCGACGCCAACCAGCAGGCGCTGCTCCGCCTGATGGCGAGCCAGGTCATGAAGCTGATCGCCTCGCGCCAGTTGGTGAACGCCGAACGGATGGCCCGGCAGCGGGCCGAACTGCTCGCAGCTGAAAACGAGATGCTGGCACGCGAAAGCGACCACCGCGTCATGAATTCGCTGCAGCAGGTCTCGTCCGTCCTCGCCATGCAGGCCCGCAGCGCCGCGCCGGCGGTCAGGGCCGAACTCGACAGCGCCCGCAACCGCGTCGATGCCATCGCTCATGTCCACAGGCATATCCATCGCGCCGGAAGCATGGCCGCGATCGCGGCCGGTCCGTTCCTGTGCCAGCTCTGCGAGAGCATCGGCGAGACGGCGCGATCGGGGATTTCGGTGCGGCTGGTCGAGGCGGAGGGCGGCCCGCTGACGCCAGAGGACGCGAGCGCGCTCGGCATGATCGTCGCCGAACTGGTCGCCAACAGCTTGAAGCACGGCTTTGCCGACGGCCGCGGCGGCGCGATCGAGATCCGCTATGCGTCAGACGAGCGCGGCTGGCGCGTCGAGGTGCGCGACGACGGCATGGGACTGCCAGCCGGCTTCGATCCCGCCTCCAGCAAGGGCGTCGGCATGCGCGTCATCGGCGCGATGGTCCGCCGTCTCGGCGCTGTCCTGACGAGCGCGTCGGATGGTGCCGTGACGGTGTTCAGGGTCGAGAAGGTGGCGCGGGCCGCCTGAGGCGCCTGGCCGAAGCTGTCAGGCGCCGTGACCAGCCTCAGTGGCTGATCGGCACATAGACATAGGTGACCTCGTCCTTCGGATTGGCGAGCAGGTAGCCGACCAGGCCGCCGGCTGCGGCGCCGCCGAGACCGACCATGGCCCAGCTGAGGCGCCCGTTCTCATAGACCGGAGCCGGGTCCTGCGGGATGATTTCGTCCGGCGTCAGATCGGCGCCAGCAACCTGCGATTCCGCCTTGCAGCCGAGCTTCTGAGAGACGGTGGTGATGGACATCGGCGACAGCTTGACCGTGCAGCCCTCGGCATAGGCGAGCGTCGCCTTCGAGCGCGGCGGCACGAGGATGCGGCTGCCTTCGGGAACGACCGCGCTCACGCCGATCTTGACGAAGCCCTTGCCGCTGTCGACGAGGACGGACCCCTCGTCCAGCGTCACGGTCGCCGACGGCGCCGCCAACGCGGTTCCAGCGGTGAGAGTGAGTATGATCAACGTCATGGCCTCAATGCGCATCATCAATCCCCCGGAGGTCCCGCTGGTCGCGGCGACCAGTCAACATAGGCTTGATCATCGAGTCTTAACGCTAATATTTGGTTAAATCGTCGATCCGGAAGCAGATTGTCGCCGGTGTGCCGGCTCCGAGGGCCGGCTGACAATAACGGAAGCGCCTCCCGCTGCTCATCTGGCGTCGTGGCGGCATCGGACACTTGGTCTCGGCACGCGGCTGCGCCGGCCGGAGGGTATTGGCGGCACGAATGCTTAGCTGCGATGCAGCATCGATGTTGCACCGCAGCGCGTATGGCAGCCGCCCAAGCCGGGGCTCGGACCCCGGCTTGGGCGGCTGCCAATTGATGTGTCTTGGGGAGCGGAACGGCGGGCGATGGCGCGTGCCAGCGGCCCGTCAGGCAGGGGCGAGGCCGGCTGCACGGACAGTCCTGGGGGCCGCTATACAGCCGCAGCGCTGCGTCTTTTTGGCCGGGTCGATCGCGCGGGGCGCATGGTGCCGATCGGCCGCGCGCGGGGGCCCGGTGAGGGCGCCCGCGGCGGCGGCCGGGGAGGGCGTCAGGCCGCCTGCTGCGGCAGCGGCTCCGGCGCGCCGTTCAGCGTGAACTTGCGCAGCAGCGTCTCGAAGTTCTTGAGCGAGAACTGATGGATATAGATCAGTTCCAGCGCGTCGTTGGCGACGAGTTCGGCGAGCTTCTCGGCCGGAAGGGCCTTGAGGCGCTCGCGCGAGATGCAGTGGAAGCCGGACAACAGGCGCTGCGAGCCATCGGGCAGCGTCACATTGGCCTGCGACGGCTCGAGCAGGTCGAGTTCCTGCAGCAGAGCGCCGAACGCCTTGGTGCGCTGGTGCTCGCCCTGATAGGCGTTGACGAATTCCAGCACGCGCTCGAGATAGGGCGTGCGTTCGCCGGCCTCGTCGAACAGGCGCTGGCCCTCGCGTCCCTTGCGGTCGAGACCTTCGAAGGCCTCGTCGATGCACAGCGTCAGCGTCTCGCCGTCTTCCGAGGCGGAGAACACGAAGGGGTAGCGGCGGATGAAGGCCGGTACATAGTCGGCGTTCCATGTGCCGTCGGCGTTGACGAACAGGCTGTGGCCGCTGTCGATGCCGACGACGACGATGGGGAGCACAACATCGCCGTCGAGCGAAAAGACGATCGGATAGTCATGCGCGGCCGCCGCGAACTCGACCGTCATCAGCGGGACCGAATTGACCTCGGCAGCGAAAGCATAGCCCTTGCCTTCGCGAACGGTGAATTCAGCATGCCGTGCCTTGGAGATCGGTGTCACAAGTTCATAGAATAGCAATTGCTTCGAACTCATCGAATTCTCCCGCCGGCTAACGATTTGGGACTTGAAGAGCGATTTGGAACGCCCGGAGCGAATGCTTGCCCAGAGCTAGCCCCGCTGTCAATATCGCTCGCTGATCGCCACGCGGCGACTTCGGGGTGTGTCCAATGCTCGTTCGTGTGTTCCTTGCAGTGCTGGTGATGGTCGCCGGGACGTCGTCGTCGCGGTCCGAGACGGTCGACTGCCTCGTCTCGCCGCATCGGGTGTCCGAGCTCGCCTTCGGCTTTCCGGGCCTCGTCGAGGCAATCAATGTCGAGCGCGGCGACCCCGTACGGAAGGGCCAGCTGCTGGCCAGTCTCGACACCTCGATCGAGCGATCCAACATCGCCATCGCCGAGGCGCAGCTCGCGGCCACGGCCGAGATCGACTCGGCCAAGGCTCAGCTCGGCGTTGCGGAAAAACGCTTGCAACGCAACAAGTTGCTGTTCGACCGCGGCACGCTGTCGACCGGACAGTTCGAGGAAATCGAGGGCGATGAGGAGGTGGCGCGACTGAAGCTCGCGGAGCTCAGCGAGGCGCGCCGGCTGCGCACGCTGGACGTCGCCCGCGCCCGCGCCATCATGGCGCTCCGGACGATCGTCAGCCCCTTCGACGGCGTCGTCGTCGAGCGCCATGTCCAGCCCGGAGAGTATGTCGACACCAAGCGCGTCGTGACGATCGCGGAGATCGATCCGCTCTTCGTCGACATGATCGTGCCGGCCGCCGCGTTCGATCTGGTCCGTCCTGGCCAAGTGATCTCGGTCACACTTGACCACCCTCCAGGGTTGACTGTGAAAGCCACAGCGAGCGTCATTGACCCGTTCGTCGACGCATCGTCGGGGACCTTCCGCGTTCGGGCAACTCTTCCCAATGCCGATCGGTCCATCGTCGCCGGGTCGCGCTGCCAGGCCGATATCGGCCAGACCGCAAGCGGAATCGCGCGGCCGGCAAATTAAGAACGACCTCAACGAAGGTCGGCTGTGCGGACGGTCTGCCGACTCATAGAATTCCAATCTCTGGAATCAGTAAGCCGGCAGTGTTGACTTACGATGAGATTGACTGTTCGACGAAAATTGCCGACGTCGCTGGTACCATTTCAATTCAATGTCGCAGAATTTCGTTCGACTGACTGCCGTAACTGGCGGAAGGTCTTCTGCGACCATTGATTGCGGACAGCAGGCGGCGTATTGGTAACCAACAGCTAGATCGAGGGGCGGACCCATGGCCTATCAGCGCGCAGCACGACGTATGCCGGGGCTCGACCTTCTGGCAAAGGCGCAGAGAAGCTGGGCCCGCCGGCAGCAGGTCGCCGAAGAGAAGGCGCTCCGGCAGCGGTCGCGGCTGATCCTCGAGACGCTCGAGCCGCGCATCCTGATGGCGGCCGATCCGCTCGCCTTCGTCGCCGACCCCACGATCGCGCAGGACCTCTCCATCGCCATCGTCGACAAGCTCGGCGTGCCGACCATCCAGATGATGGAGACGGCGACCTCGAAGATCGTCCTGGAACAGGCCGTCTCGAAGACCAGCCGTCTCGACATCACGCTGTCCAACCTCGCCGACAAGATCACCATCAAGTCGGACTTCACCGGCGTCATCCCGGTCACGATCGCCGGGGGCACCGGCGCCGATACCATTGTCGGCCAGACGGGTGCCGGCCTCACTTATTCGGTCGAGCGGGCGGCGGGCGGCTCCGTCGCCGGGATCACGTTCGACGCCATCGAGAAGCTGAAGGGCCAGGACGCGATCAACGACGTGTTCGTCCTGAAGACCGGCGGCTCGATCGCGAGCGGCATCGATGGCGGCGTCGGCGGCACCGACAGCCTCCGGGGCAGCGGGCAGGCGCTCACCTTCGCCGTCAACGCCGCCAATGGCGGCACGGCCGGCGGCGTCGTCTTCGCGGGCATGGAATCGCTGCGCGGCGCCGACGCTTTCAACGACACGTTCGAGTTCGGCGCCCTCGGCTCGATCTCCGGCGGCATCGATGGCGGCGCCGGCGACAGTGACACGCTCGTCAACAAGACCGGCCTTGGCCAGACGGTCACGATCGATCGCGCCAATGGCGGCAGCGTCGCGTCCCTCACCTTCGATGGCATCGAGAACCTGCGCGGCGGGGACGGCGTCAGCGACGTGTTCGTCCTGAAGGCGGGCGGCTCGCTCGGTGGCGGCATCGATGGCGGCATCGGCGGCACCGACAGCCTGCAGGGCAGTGGCCGGGCGCTGACCTTCACCATCGACAGTGCCAATGGCGGCACGGCCGGCGGCTTCAGCTACAAGGGCATCGAGACGCTGCGCGGCGCCGACGGCTTCAACGACACGTTCGAGCTCGGCGCGCTCGGCTCGATCTCCGGCGGCATCAATGGCGGCACCGGCGACAGCGACATCCTCGCCAGCAAGCGCGGCACCGGCCAGACCTTCACGGTCGATCGGGCCAATGGCGGCAATGTCGCCGGCCTTTCCTTCGACGGCATCGAGAACCTGCGCGGCGAGGCCAATCTCGACGATCTCTTCGTGCTCAAGGCCGGCGGCTCGCTCGGCGGCGCCGTCGATGGCGGCGCGGGCGGCTTCGATACGCTGCGCTTGACGGGCGCTGCGGCGGTCGGGACCGTCAAATACGACGCCAGCGCCCTCGACAGCGGCCGCGTCACGATCGATGGCCTCGGCCTCAATTTCAAAGGCCTCGAGCCGATCGACGACATGCTCGTCGCCGCCAACCGGGTGATCACCGGCACGGCGGGCAATGACAGCGTCTCGCTGACCCAGACCGCGGCGAACAAATATCTCGTCTCGGGTCCGACCTTCGAGAAGATCAGCTTCGCGGCGCCGACGACCTCGCTGGTCGTCAATGGCGGCGCCGGCACCGACATCGTCTCGATCGACAGCAATCTCACCATGGCCGGCGTCGCGCTGACGCTCGCCGGCGAGACGATCTCGGTCGTCAACCGCACCGTCAACCTGCAGGGCGGCGCTGGCAACGGCAATCTGACCTTCACCAGCATCGGCCAGGTCGCCGCGCCGTCGGGGACGGTCGATAGCGTCTCGGGCACGCTGGCGACGACCACCTCGCTGGTGAACATCCAGGGTTCGACCATCTCGGCGGTCGGCATCACCATCTCGTCGATGGCCTCCTATACCAAGGTCGTGTCGGCCACGAGCCTCGCCGCGCTCGGCGTCAATGCGTCCTCGACGGTCGATATCGGTACGTCGACCCTCAACACGACCGCCGCTCTCCAGATTTCGGCGTCGACCGACGTCACGCTGACGACGCAGGCCGTTGTCGGCGCCGGTGCCGGCAGCGGGGCGACCGACGCCGCCGTGGCCGTCACGCTGCTGAACTCGGCGACGGCGCTCAAGATCGTCGATTCCAGCCTCGTCTCGAAGGCCGCGGTCAAGCTCTCGGCCGCGACCAAGGCCGTGATCGCCACCACCGCCGATGCGCGCGGCAATGCGGCCGCCAAGGGCGCGGCGAGCGCCAACTCGATCGTCACCGCGACGACGGATCTGACCGTCGGCGGCACCAGCAAGATCAGCGCCGTGACCACGGCGTCGCTCGCTGCCACGTCGCAGCTCAACGTCTCGACCAAGGCCTATGGCTCGGCCGGCGGGGTCAGCGGTGCGACGCCGCGGGCCGGCGCCCTGCTCACCCGCGCCGATGCGCGGACGCCGGAGGGCACGGTCGGCGTCGCCGCCTCGGTCGCGGTCAATGCGATCGACAACACCAACACCGCCGCCCTCGAAGGCACGCTCACCGCGAGCGCCCCCGGCGGCCTCACGGTCGACAGCAAGGGCAACCACACCGTCGCGGCGCTGGCCGATTCCGGCGCCTCGACGACCACGACCGGCTTTGCCGCCGCCGCCGCCATCAACAGCGTCAGCGAGAAGAGCACGACCGTGCTGCGCGGCGCGGCCACCTTCACCGGCCCGTCGGTCGCGCTCAACGCCACCGAACTGTCCGTCGTGTCGGCCACGGCCATCTCGGGCGTCGGTTCCTCCGGCGGCTCCGCGATCGCCGGTGCGCTCGCCATCAACGATGTCGACGTCGACGCATCGACGACGCTCGCGCTCGGTTCCTCGCTCGATCTCAACGGCGCGACCCTGACGCTCGGCTCGGGCTCGGTCGCGAGCGCGACCGCCTCGGCCAAGGCCGCGGTCGACGCGGGCGGCAAGTCGGCCGGCGTCGGCGCCTCCGTGGCGCTGAATTTCAGCGACAACGACCTCACGACGACGCTTCTCGGCAGCCTCGTCGATGCCGGTTCGGTGTCGCTCAAGAACAGCGCCGCCAATGCCCTGACCACGACGGCGACCAATGGCGCCGCCGGCGGCGTCGCGGTCACGCCCGTCTTCGCGCTGTCGTCCTCGGGCAATGACAGTCTCGTCGCGGTCAGCGCCGGTCCGGCGCTCGTCGCGACCGCGCTGACGCTGGATAACGCCGCGAGCCAGACCAACAAGACCACCGCCGATGCCAGCCTCTCCGCCACCAAGGCGGCGGTGGGCGCCGCCATCGCGCTGTCGCTCGGCGCGCCGGCGATCGTGACGCGGCTCGACCGCACGGCGACGATCGCAGGCGCTGCCACGTTCTCGGGCCGGTTCCGCGCCGACAGCGACACGAGGGCGACGGCGTCCGTCGGCGGCGACGCAGGCAAGGGCGGCAAGGCCAACGCGCAGCGCGGCAAGGGCCTCGCCTTCGACGATGCCCGCAGCGGCCGGACCACCGCGGCGCCGTCCGCCGAGACCTCGTCGGGGGAATTCGGCGCGGCGGCGGCGATAGCATTCGACAGTGAGGGCGGCGCAGTCCAGACGCTGGTCGGGGCCGGCGGCACGCTGACCGCCACCGGCGCGGTCACGCTGGAGGCGCTGCACGATGTCGACGTCACCACCGTCGGTGACGGTAGCGTCGTCAAGGGCGGGGCGTCCGTCGGCGTCGGCGCGGCGGTGGCGATGAACGCGCTGTCGCTGAAGACCACCGCCTCGGTGCTCGGCACGGTTTCGGCCGGCGCCGGCATCACGCTGAAGGCGGGCGGTCTCTCGACCGATGTCACGAGCGCCAACAAGGATGTCGTCTCGGCCAAGGCGATCGCCGGCGCGGGCGCGACGACGTTCGGCCTCGCCGGTGCGCTGGCGGTGAATGCGCTCGATCTTGACGCGACGGCTTCGGCGGCCTCCGGCGCCAGCCTCTCCGGCGGCACCAAGACGGTGCTGCTCGCCTCGTCGGTGACGACGGACACGACGACGATCGCCACCGCCAATGCTGCGGCCGGTGCGGGCGGCTCGGGTGTCGGCATCGGCCTCGGCGCTTCGGTCGCCATTCTCGACAGCGATGCGCTGTCGCAGATCGATACCGGCGCGCTGGTCGCGGGCAATGGCGGCCTGTCGCTGACGGCGCAGGGCACGCATGCCGCCCACGGCAAGGCAGAGGCCGGCGCCGTCGCGGGCTCCGTCGCCGTGGCGCCGTCGACCTATATCGTGGTGTCGAAGAACGACACGGCCGCCAATCTCCCCAACGGCACCGACCTGACGCTCAAGGGCGCAGTGGTGCTGGAGGCGAAGCATGCGATCGCCATCGACGGGACGTCGGCGGCCTCGGGGGCAGGGGCAAGCGCGGGCCTCGGCCTCAGCCTGACGCTCGGCCTCGTCGCCGACACGGCACAGGCGGTGGTCAGCCGGTCGCTTGCGACCGACGGCGCGGTGACGGTGCGGGCGGTCAACGCGGTCGACGTGACGCTGGCGACGACGGCCTCAAGCGCGGGCGGCAAGGCCGAGGGCGCGCAGACCAAGAGCGACGACCAGGTCAAGAAGGAACTCGACTTCGCCAATCTGAAGAAGGGCGGCACGGCGGCGACCGCGCCGAAGGCGGAGACCTCGTCGGGCGGATTCGGTCTCGCGGCGGCGCTGTCGCTGTCGATCGTCAACGGCCAGGCGCTGGCGCAGCTCGCGGCCGGCAAGACCATCACGACATCTGATGCGGTTCTGATCGAGGCGCTGGCGGATGTGGACTCGTCGGTCAAGGCCGATGGCAGCGTCGTCAAGGGCGGTGCATCCGTCGGCGTCGGCGCGGCGGTGGCGATCAATGCGCTGTCGCTGAAGACGACGGCCTCGGTGCTCGGCACGATCGCGGCAGGCGCCGGGATCACGGTGCGGGCCTCGGGTCTTTCCACCGACGCGTCCAGCGCCAGCAAGGACGTCATCTCGGCGACGGCGATCGCCGGCGCGGGCGCGACGAGCTTCGGCCTTGCCGGTGCGCTGGCCCTCAACGTGATCGATCTCGATTCGACCGCGCGGGCGGCGGCTTCGGCCAGCCTCTCCGGCGGCACCAAGCCGATCCTCTTCAATGCGGTGGCGGCGAGCGACGTCACGACGATCGCGACGTCGAATGCGGCGGCGGGGTCGGGCGGGTCGGGTGTCGGCATCGGCGTCGGCGTGGCGCTGGCGATCCTCGACAGCGACGCGACAGCCGAGATCGACGGGCTCGCCTCGGTCGCCGGCAATGGCGGGCTGCAGCTCCTGGCCCAGGGCAGCCATGCGGCGCATGGCAAGGCGGAGGCCGGCGCGGTGTCGGGCTCGGTGTCGGTGGCGCCGTCGACCTATATCGTGGTCTCCAAGAACGACACGGCGGCGAACCTTCCCAACGGCACCGACCTGACGCTCAAGGGCGCGGTGGTGCTGGAGGCGAAGCATGCGATCGCCATCGACGGGACGTCGGCGGCCTCGGGGGCAGGGGCAAGCGCGGGCCTCGGCCTCAGCCTGACGCTCGGCCTCGTCGCCGACGCGGCACAGGCGGTGGTCAGCCGGTCGCTTGCGACCGACGGCGCGGTGACGGTGCGGGCGGTCAACGCGGTCGACGTGACGCTGGCGACGACGGCCTCAAGCGCGGGCGGCAAGGCCGAGGGCGCGCAGACCAAGAGCGACGACCAGGTCAAGAAGGAACTCGACTTCGCCAATCTGAAGAAGGGCGGCACGGCGGCGACCGCGCCGAAGGCGGAGACCTCGTCGGGCGGATTCGGTCTCGCGGCGGCGCTGTCGCTGTCGATCGTCAACGGCCAGGCGCTGGCGCAGCTCGCGGCCGGCAAGACCATCACGACATCTGATGCGGTTCTGATCGAGGCGCTGGCGGATGTGGACTCGTCGGTCAAGGCCGATGGCAGCGTCGTCAAGGGCGGTGCATCCGTCGGCGTCGGCGCGGCGGTGGCGATCAATGCGCTGTCGCTGAAGACGACGGCCTCGGTGCTCGGCACGATCGCGGCGGGCGCCGGGATCACGGTCAGGGCCTCGGGTCTTTCCACCGACGCGTCCAGCGCCAGCAAGGACGTCATCTCGGCGACGGCGATCGCCGGCGCGGGCGCGACGAGCTTCGGCCTTGCCGGTGCGCTGGCCCTCAACGTGATCGATCTCGATTCGACCGCGCGGGCGGCGGCTTCGGCCAGCCTCTCCGGCGGCACCAAGCCGATCCTCTTCAATGCGGTGGCGGCGAGCGACGTCACGACGATCGCGACGTCGAATGCGGCGGCGGGGTCGGGCGGGTCGGGTGTCGGCATCGGCGTCGGCGTGGCGCTGGCGATCCTCGACAGCGACGCGACGGCCGAGATCGACGGGCTCGCCTCGGTCGCCGGCAATGGCGGGCTGCAGCTGCTGGCGCAGGGCACGCATGCCGCCCACGGCAAGGCGGAGGCCGGCGCGGTGTCGGGCTCGGTGTCGGTGGCGCCGTCGACCTATATCGTGGTCTCCAAGAACGACACGGCGGCGAACCTTCCCAACGGCACCGACCTGACGCTCAAGGGCGCGGTGGTGCTGGAGGCGAAGCATGCGATCGCCATCGACGGGACGTCGGCGGCCTCGGGGGCAGGGGCAAGCGCGGGCCTCGGCCTCAGCCTGACGCTCGGCCTCGTCGCCGACACGGCGCAGGCGGTGGTCAGCCGCTCGCTTGCGACCGACGGCGCGGTAACGGTGCGGGCGGTCAACGCGGTCGACGTGACGCTGGCGACGACGGCCTCAAGCGCCGGCGGCAAGGCCGAGGGCGCGCAGACCAAGAGCGACGACCAGGTCAAGAAGGAACTCGACTTCGCCAATCTGAAGAAGGGCGGCACGGCGGCGACCGCGCCGAAGGCGGAGACCTCGTCGGGCGGATTCGGTCTCGCGGCGGCGCTGTCGCTGTCGATCGTCAATGGCCAGGCGCTGGCGCAGCTCGCGGCCGGCAAGACCATCACGACATCTGATGCGGTTCTGATCGAGGCGCTGGCGGATGTGGACTCGTCGGTCAAGGCCGATGGCAGCGTCGTCAAGGGCGGGGCATCCGTCGGCGTCGGCGCGGCGGTGGCGGTGAACGCGCTGTCGCTGAAGACGACGGCCTCGGTGCTGGGCACGATCGCGGCGGGCGCCGGGATCACGGTGCGGGCCTCGGGTCTTGCCACCGATGCGTCCAGTGCCAGCAAGGACGTCATCTCGGCGACGGCGATCGCGGGCGCCGGCGCCACCAGCTTCGGGCTTGCCGGTGCGCTGGCCCTCAACGTGATCGATCTGGACAGCACGGCGCGGGCGGCGGCTTCGGCCAGCCTCTCCGGCGGCACCAAGCCGATCCTCTTCAATGCGGTGGCGACGGACGACGTCACGACGATCGCGACGTCGAATGCGGCGGCGGGGTCGGGCGGGTCGGGTGTCGGCATCGGCGTTGGCGTGGCGCTGGCGATCCTCGACAGCGACGCGACGGCCGAGATCGACGGGCTCGCCTCGGTCGCCGGCAATGGCGGGCTGCAGCTGCTGGCGCAGGGCACGCATGCCGCCCACGGCAAGGCAGAGGCCGGCGCGGTGTCGGGCTCGGTCTCGGTGGCGCCGTCGACCTATATCGTGGTCTCCAAGAACGACACGGCGGCGAACCTTCCCAACGGCACCGACCTGACGCTCAAGGGCGCAGTGGTGCTGGAGGCAAAGCATGCGATCGCCATCGACGGGACGTCGGCGGCCTCGGGGGCAGGGGCAAGCGCGGGCCTCGGCCTCAGCCTGACGCTCGGCCTCGTCGCCGACACGGCACAGGCGGTGGTCAGCCGGTCGCTTGCGACCGACGGCGCGGTAACGGTGCGGGCGGTCAACGCGGTCGACGTGACGCTGGCGACGACGGCCTCAAGCGCCGGCGGCAAGGCCGAGGGCGCGCAGACCAAGAGCGACGACCAGGTCAAGAAGGAACTCGACTTCGCCAATCTGAAGAAGGGCGGCACGGCGGCGACGGCGCCGAAGGCGGAGACCTCGTCGGGCGGATTCGGTCTCGCGGCGGCGCTGTCGCTGTCGATCGTCAACGGCCAGGCGCTGGCGCAGCTCGCGGCCGGCAAGACCATCACGACATCTGATGCGGTTCTGATCGAGGCGCTGGCGGATGTGGACTCGTCGGTCAAGGCCGATGGCAGCGTCGTCAAGGGCGGGGCATCCGTCGGCGTCGGCGCGGCGGTGGCGGTGAACGCGCTGTCGCTGAAGACGACGGCCTCGGTGCTGGGCACGATCGCGGCGGGCGCCGGGATCACGGTGCGGGCCTCGGGTCTTGCCACCGATGCGTCCAGTGCCAGCAAGGACGTCATCTCGGCGACGGCGATCGCGGGCGCCGGCGCCACCAGCTTCGGGCTTGCCGGTGCGCTGGCCCTCAACGTGATCGATCTGGACAGCACGGCGCGGGCGGCGGCTTCGGCCAGCCTCTCCGGCGGCACCAAGCCGATCCTCTTCAATGCGGTGGCGACGGACGACGTCACGACGATCGCGACGTCGAATGCGGCGGCGGGGTCGGGCGGGTCGGGTGTCGGCATCGGCGTTGGCGTGGCGCTGGCGATCCTCGACAGCGACGCGACGGCCGAGATCGACGGGCTCGCCTCGGTCGCCGGCAATGGCGGGCTGCAGCTGCTGGCGCAGGGCACGCATGCCGCCCACGGCAAGGCAGAGGCCGGCGCGGTGTCGGGCTCGGTCTCGGTGGCGCCGTCGACCTATATCGTGGTCTCCAAGAACGACACGGCGGCGAACCTTCCCAACGGCACCGACCTGACGCTCAAGGGCGCAGTGGTGCTGGAGGCAAAGCATGCGATCGCCATCGACGGGACGTCGGCGGCCTCGGGGGCAGGGGCAAGCGCGGGCCTCGGCCTCAGCCTGACGCTCGGCCTCGTCGCCGACACGGCACAGGCGGTGGTCAGCCGGTCGCTTGCGACCGACGGCGCGGTAACGGTGCGGGCGGTCAACGCGGTCGACGTCACTCTCGCGACGACGGCCTCGTCGGCGGGCGGCAAGGCCGAGGGCGCGCAGACCAAGAGCGACGACCAGGTCAAGAAGGAACTCGACTTCGCCAATCTGAAGAAGGGCGGCACGGCCGCGACCGCGAACAGCGCGCAGGCTCCCGACGCCAATGGCAGCGGCAAGGGCGTCGGCATCGCCGCGGCCATCTCGCTCTCGATCGTCAATGCCAAGGCGGTGGCGACCCTGCCGGCCGGCAAGTTCATCAAGACGGCCGGCGCCGTCACGGTCGAGACCGTCGGCGACGTCGATTCGCGCGTGCGCGCCGACGGCCAGACCGTCGACGGCAGCAATCCCTCCGTCGGCGTCGGCGTCGCGGTGGCGATGAACGTCATCAATTTCGCAAACAGCGCCACCGTCCAGGGCGACGTGACGAGCGGCGGCCTCGCGATCCGCGCCCTCAATCCGTCCGATCCGGTCGAAGCCGTCGGCACGATCAGCGCGACGGCGATCTCGGGCGCCGGCGCGCAGAATGTTGGCGTCGCCGGTGCCTTCGCCGCCAACTTCCTCGACATGAACAGCGACGCGATCCTGACCGGAAAGGCGATCGAGACCGCCACCGGCGATGTCGAGCTGCGCGCCGAGATGCGCACCAAGCCCGAGGTGGCGGCGACGTCGAATGCCGCGGCGATCGGCGAGAATGGCGGCTCCAGCGGGGTTGGCGTCGGGCTGTCGGTGGCGTTCAACATCGTCGACAACGACGCGACGGCCGAGATCAAGGACGGCATCGTCTTGACCGGCGGCCGCGACCTGACGATCGCCGCGCTCGGCTCCAACCTCACCAAGACGGTGGCGGTGGCCGGCAGCTCGGCCGGCGCGGTCGGCATCTCGCCCTCGCTGGCGCTTCTCGTCGCCGAGGACCAGGTCACGGCGCGGCTCGGCACGGGCGCGGCGACCACTCTTTCCGGCGCGGTGACCATCAGCGCCACCAACAAGCTGACCGCCGAGACGCGGTCGGATGCCAGCGTCAAGGGCGCGACGACGGCCGGCGTCGGCGCGGCGGTTGCGATCAATCTCGCCTATGACGCGGCCGATGCCGGCGCCTATCGCAACATCGTCGCCGGCAAGACTGTGAAGGTCGCCGCCGACCAGGCGATCGGCGTCAGCGCGATTTCGCTCGCCTCGTCGAAGGGCGCCAGCCCCAAGGGCGCCGGCGAGCCGACGACGGCCGATGGCCAGGTCGCCGGCATGACCAGTTTCGCCAATACGCAGTCGGGCGCCGGCGCCACGGCGCCGCAGGTCGCCAAGTCGAATGGCGGGCGCGGCTCCGAGCAGAGCGTCGGCGTCGGCGCGGCCCTGTCGCTGAACGTGGTGCCCGGCCATGCCCGCGCCACGCTGCCGTCGACCATCACCGTGAAGAGCACGGGCGGCGGCGTCGCCGTCATCAGCGGCCTCGATGTCGACGCCCGCGCCGAAGCGGACGGCTCGACGGTTGCCAAGGGATCGGTCGGCATCGGCGTCGCCGTCGCGCTCAATGTCATCACCGTCGACAACACGGCTCTCCTCGCCGCGCCGACGACCGCCAAGGGCGATGTCACCGTCAGCGCCACGCAATCGCTCCAGGGCGACGGCATCGACACGTTCATCGCGCGCGCCAATGCCGGCGCGGGCGCCAAGAGCGTCGGTGTCGCCGGCGCGGTGGCGATCGACCTCATCACCGTCTCGACCAGCGCCAGCATCGTCGCCGCGACCAGCGCGGGCGGCGGCAGCGTCGCGGTCGTCTCCGGCGTCAAGTCCGACACCACGACAACGGCCACTTCGGCGGCGACGGGCGCCGGCGGCAACAACACGTCCGGCGTCGGCGTCGGCGCGGCCTTCGCGCTCAGCGTGCTCAATCTCGATTCGACCGCGCTCATTCCGGACGCGATCCCAGTCACGGGCGCGGCCAATCTCACCGTCAAGGCGAGCGGCGAGCATGCGGCGCGCACGGCCGCGACGGCCGGCTCCGGCGGCAATGTCGCGGTGAGCCCGGCGGTCGCGCTGACGGTCGCCACCAGCAACACGCTGGCGACGCTCGGCAAGGGCACGGTCGTCGTTGCGTCCGGCAATGTGCTGATCGAGGCCGTGCATGGCGGCGATTACGACACCAAGGCGGATGCCCAGGCGGGCGGCGCCGATGTCTCGGTCGGCGCGGCGATCGCGGTCGGGATCATCCTCGAGCGCGGCTCGGCGTCCTTGCAGCGCGACGTGACGGCGGGCGGCGACGTGCGCATCCGCGCCCGCAATCCGATGTCGAGCAGCGTCTCGGCCACGGGTGGTGCCGGCGGCAATTCCGACAGCGCCAGCGACACGGCCGACAGCGAGAGCAATGCGGCGGTCAACAACAATTCAAACATCAAGAACAATGCCGACGTGCAGGCGCTGCCCGGCGGCAAGGTCGATGTGCCGAAGGCCGCGCCGGAGGCGGGCAACGCCTCGACGACCGCGCAGTCGGAAAGCAGCGGCAAGGGCTCCGGCGGCGTCGGGGTCGCGGCGGCGATCGCCGTCAATGTCGTCACCACCTCGGCGACGGCCGACATCGCGTCGGATCGCATCGTCAAGTCGGGCGGCGCGTTCGAGATTTCCTCGGCCCTGCAGGTCGATGGCAGCGCCAAGGCGTTCGGCACGGCCATCAAGGATCTGCAGAAGGACACGGCGATCGGCGCGGGCGTCGCGCTCAATGTCATCAGTGCCACCAATGCCGCGACGGTCGGCGACCGCACGGCGCTCCGCGCCAAGACGGGCCTCGACATCTCCGCGACCATGGCCAAGCGCGGCGCGAGCGACGTCACCAACGAGTTCGTCGTGCAGGCGGCCGCTGCCTCGGGCGCCAAGAAGAACGGCATCGCCGGCTCGGTCGCGATCGACATCGTGACCTATGACACCAAGGCCTCGCTCGGGCTGAAGAACGATGTGATCGTCTCGGCCGGCGCCGCCAATCTCGCCGCGACGGCGACCTTCACGGTGCAGAACCTCGCCGGGTCGGCGGCGTTCGGCTCGGATATCGGCATCGGCGCGGCCGTCGTCGTGCAGAGCTCGGTCATCACGACCAATGCGACGATCGGCGACGAGACGCAGCTCGACGCGATCGGCGGCGTCAGCGCCGTGGCCGCGACGAGCTATGTGCCGCGCTCGGAGAGCTTCAAGGGCCTCCTCACCGTCAGCCTCTCCTCGGGCGCCTTCGGTGGCGGCGCCTCGGACGAGTCGACCGCGATCGGAGGCTCGGTCGCGGTCAATGTCATCAACATCACGACGCAGGCGCTCGTCGGCGACAAGGCGAAGCTCAATCAGCGCATCGCCTCGACCGGCGGCATCAAGATCGACGCCAGCAGCCTGGTCAAGCTGTTCAGCGGCGCCGGCGGCGTCGGCGCCTCGCTCGGCGATACCGGCATCGGCATCGGCATCGACATCACCATCGTCAACCAGAAGACGCTGGCCCGGATCGGCTCCGTCGCCCTGGTGCAGGCCGGCGGCGACGTCTCGGTCACCGCGACCTCGCGCAACCAGCAGACGGCGATCGCGGGGTCGTTCGGCGGCTCGAAGCAGAATGCCGGCGCCGGTTCGATCATCGTCAATTTGTTCAACATGGGCGCCGATCCGCTGAAGGGAACGCGGGCCCAGACAGGCAGCGACACGACCATCGTCTCGGGCGGCAAGGTTTCGGTCATCGCCGCCAATCCGAGCGCGGCGGAAACCGACACGTTGAAGCTCATCGCAGGCTCGGCCGGCTTCAGCGGCGAGACGGCCGTCGGCATCGCCAGCATCACCGCCATCCGCGAGGATCTGTTCGAGGCGCGCGTCGGCGCCCGCAACAAGATCACCATGACCAAGGGGCTCGACGT
Organism: Kaistia sp.; assembly: GCA_965279105.1. Lineage (GTDB taxonomy): Bacteria > Pseudomonadota > Alphaproteobacteria > Rhizobiales > Kaistiaceae > Kaistia. The sequence continues at coordinate 4,129,095 of OZ257135.1, read as the reverse complement.
CATCGCCCGTTCGGCGCGGTCGATCGACATGATCGCCGCGGCGGGAGCCGGCGGCGTCAAGACCGGCGGTGCGGGTTCGCTGACGGTGCTGACCCTGACCGAGACAGCGACGGCGACCATCGCGCTCGATTCCGTCGTCACCGGCAACGGCGTCGCCGATGTCCGCGTGCTCGCCGAGGACCGCACGACGATGACGCGCGTCGCCGGCGCGATCGGCTTCGGCGGCAATAACGGCATCGGCGCCGGCCTCGATGTCGGCGTCGTCAACAAGACCACCACCGCCTCCATCGGCACGCGCAGCGTCGTCAAGACCGGCGGCTCGGTCGAGGTCAGGGCCTTCTCGAAGGAAGACCTGACGGCGCTGGCCGTCTCCGGCGGCGCCGGCGGCGAACTGGCGATCGCGGGATCCGTCGATATCGTCGTGCACACGATCTCGACGCGCGCCTTCATCGAGGGCTCGCCCACCGGCTTGGCCAAGACGACGGTCCAGGCCGACGGCAACGTCGTCGTCGAGGCCTCCGCCGAGAACGAATTCGACATCTTCGCCGGCGGCCTCGCCGCGGCCGGCAGCAACGCCATCGGCGCCTCCGCGCCGGTTCCGGTCCTGAACAAGACCACCGAGGCCTTCATCGGCGCCAATGCGATCGTCGAGGGGCGCGGCCTGCTCGGCACCAGCGACGTGCGCAGCGGCGGCTTCGCCGTCACCTATGTCGATGCTCCGAAGACCGGGACGCCCGAGGTCACCACCACGCTGACCAAGGGCGACGGCTTCACGCTGACCGCCAAGGCCAGCAACGACCCGAACAAGGGCCTGCCCGGCGGCACGGCCGGCGTCGGCGATGCGACCGGCGAGAAGGTGCGCAAGGTCGTGGCTGCCGGGCTCAAGATGAAGGGCGTCGCCGTCTCGGCGACCGCCTATGACGATATCGGCCTCGTCGGCATCTCCGGCGGCGCCGCCGGTTCGGTCGCGGTCAACGTGACCGGCGTCGTCAATGTCTCGAACATCAAGACCTCGGCCCGCATCGACAACGGCGCGACGATCAATGTCGCCGGTGCCGGCGGCGCCAACCAGAGCGTTCTCGTCGTCGGCAGCAGCGATTATTCCAAGCTGACCGTCTCGATCGGCCTCGCCGTCTCGGGCTCGGTGGCGGTCGCGCCGTCGGTCGCGGTCGACGCGATCACGCTGAACACCGAAGCTCTCGTCGGCGGCGGCGCGCAGGTGTTCGCGAAGGACACGGTCGGCGTCAAGGCGCGCTCGGCCGAGGATCTCAAATCGGTGGTCGCGAGCCTCGCAGCGTCCAGCACGGCCAGCATCGCCGGCTCCCCGGCGATCCTCGTCTTGAACAGCACCACCACCGCGCGCATCGGCACTATCGGCGCGTCGGATGTCGCGGCCATCGTCAAAGCGAACGGCAGCGTCGTCGTGCAGGCGACCGACGACACCAAGGCGCTGGCGATCGCCGGCTCCGGCGGCTTCGCCGGCACGGCCGGCATCGGCGCCGGCGTCGGCATCATGGTCATCAACAAGGACACGACGGCCCGGATCGCCGGCGGCTCGACCGTCGAGGGCGGCGGGTCGACGGGCGTTGCCGGCGTCAACGGCATCGGCGGCATCGACGGCCGCTTCGGCGCGACGATCGCTGGCGTGATCGTCCAGGCCGGCTCCACCGAAGCGCTGCAGAGCTATGCGATCGCGGGCGGGGTCGGCGGTTCTGCCGGCGTCGCCGGCGGCGTCGGCGTGACGCTGGTCGATTCCGACACGGCGGCGACGATCGGCAACGCGGCCAAGGTCAACCAGGCACCGGGCCTCAGCGCGCAGCAGGCTGTCCGCGTCGCCGCGCGCAACGAAGTATCGGTGATCTCGGTCGCCGGCGGGCTCGGCGGCGGCCTTGCCGGCGTTGCCGGCGCGATCGGCGTCGGCATCGTCCGCAACGGCACGGAGGCCTCGATCGGCCTTGGAGCCCTGGTGAAGTCGGTCGCTGCCACGACGGTCGAGGCGGTGAGCAAGCAGGATATCGTCGCGGTATCGGCGAGCGCGGCGCTCGGCGGCTTCGCCGGCGCGATCTCGTTCGGCACCTGGATCATCGGCGGCGACTACAATTCCGGCGGCGGCGCGGCCGGCGAGAGCGCCTGGGCGAGCACCTACCAGGACACGCTGAACGGCAATGCCTTCGGCGGCTATCAGGGCGTCGTCGGCGGCTACAAGCCGATCAGCATCGTGGCGGCCAATGTTTCGGCCGGTACGGACACGATCGACCTGAAGACCGACACGCTGCAGACGGGCGACGCCGTCGTCTTCAATCCCGCAGCCGGCGGCTCGATCAGCGGGCTGGTCAGCGGCCAGACCTATTACGTCATCAAGACCGGGACGCTCAACCGCTACAAGCTGGCGCTGAGTGCCCAGGCTGCGCAGGCGGGCACCGCGATCAATCTCGGCGCTGCGGTCGGCGCGGCGAATTTCGCTCTCGGCGCCAATGCCCGCGCCGAGGCTGGTCTCGCCCAGGCGCGCAGCGGGCTCAGCGGCGGCGCGCCGTCGGCCTCGCTGGCCGGCTCGCTCGCCTCGGTGCCCGGCTCCGGCGTCGCCACGGAAGGCACGGTCGCGCTGGTCAAGGCCGGCGCCGTCGTCACGGCCAATGGCGGCATGCGCGTCAGCGCCAAGGACGATCTGAAGTTCACACAGGTCGCGGGCGTCGTGGCCGCCGGCGGAACGGGCATCGGCGGCGCCTTCGCGACGCTGGTGCACAAGAATACGGTGCTGGCCGATATCGGCGACAACAGCCAGATCAAGGTCAGCGGGACCGGTCTCACCGTCTCTGCGCTGTCCAGCGAGAGCGTGACGCAGGTCGCGGCCGGCGCGGCAGGGGCGGGGTCGGCCGCCATCGTCGGCTCGGTCACGATCAGCCTCCTGACCGAGACCACCAAGGCCTCGCTCGGCAATTCCGTGGCGGTGATCGCCACCGCCACGCCGGGCGGCCCCAACCCGGACGTCATCCTGACGGCGAACGACGACACGACGCTCACCGATGTCGCGGGTGCGATCGGCTTCGGCGGCGCGGCGGCGATCGGCGTCGGCGTCGACGTCGTCACGCTGACGAAGTCGACCTTCGCCTCGGTCGGTACCAATGCCAAGATCACGACGGCCGGGTCGTTCGAGGACCGGGCCTCGACCAACGAGGACATCGTCTCCGTCGCCATTGCCGGCGGCCTCGCCGGCAGCGTCGCGGTCAACGCCTCGGCGTCGATCGTCGTCGCCTCGATCGATACGGAGGCGCTCCTCGCGGCTTCGCCGACCACCGTGATCATCGCCGAGGGCAACGCTGTTCTCGAAGCGGCGACGCGCAGCGAATTTGATCTCTGGGGCGGTTCGTTCTCGGCCGCTGGCGCTGCCGCCGTCGGCGGCGCCGCCGCGGTTCCCGTCATCACCAAGAAGGTGAAGGCCGAAGTCGGCGACGGCGTCAGCATCACCGGGCGGGGTCTGCGCAACGACACCACCGTGCGCAATGGCGGCTTCACGGAAGCCGTCTCCAGCAAGTCGACCGACGTCAAGACCGACCAGGCCGGCAGCAAGAATCTCAATCTCGGCGGGCCGAGCTATTCCGACAACGCCAGCGGCGACGATGCGGCGGTGCGCGATGGCTATGACGCGAACCAGACCGGTTCCGGCGACAGCGCGGCGGGAACGCGCAAGGCCTCGGCAGCGGTCGCCAAGGGTTTCCGCGGTGTCGCGGTCTCGGCGTCCAACAGCGATGACGTATCCTCGTTCGGCATGGCGGCCGGCGCCGCCGGCGCCGCCTCGGTGCAGCTCGCCGGCGCGATCCAGGTCATCAATGTCGATACGCTCGCCCGTGTCGGCACCAGCGCCAAGATCAACATGGCCGGCGGCGCCGGCGCCAACCAGGACGTGCTCATCGCGTCGGGCAACGACTTCCGCAGCCTGAATGTCGGCGCCAGCGCCGCCGTCGCGGGTGCCGTCAGCGTGGCGCCGTCCGCCTCGGTGCAGGTCGTCAACGTCTCCAGCCAGGCCATCGTCGAGAAGAGCACGACGCTCAGCGCCAAGCGCTCGGTCATCGTCTCGGCGACCGGCTCGGAAAAGATCACCGCCGTCTCGGCCGCGCTCGCAGTCGCCGGCTATGCCGGCGTGGCGCTCGCGCCCAACGTCCTCGTGCTCGACAGCAAGACGCACGCCTATCTCGGCAATGGCGGCTGGTCCAATGTCACGGCCGGCGGCAGCGTCGCCGTCCTCGCCAGCGACACGACGCGGCTCATCGGCGTCGTCGGCGCGCTCGGCGGCGGCGTTGCCGGCATCGGTGCCGGCGTCAACATCGCGCTCGTCACCAAGGACACCGTCGCCTCGATCGGCGATCTCTCGCAGATCGTCGCCAACGCGACGGCGGGCCAGGGCGATATCGCCGGCGTGCTGCTGGGGCTCGGCAGTTCCGGCCAGGACTACGACGTCCAGTTCCGCGCGCCCGCCGTCAGCGGCGTCATCGTCCAGGCGGTCTCCAGCGAGGATGTCACGACCTTTGCCGGCGCCGGCGGCGTCGGTCTCGTCGGCATCGCCGGCGCGGTCAATGTGCTGGTCATCAATTCGGACACCGTCGCGCGCATCGGCGCTACCGCCAAGGTGACCACTGGCCAGTCCGTCGTCGTGGCGGCGGCCAATACGGTCGACTCCTTCGCCTTCACCGGCTCGCTGGCCGCCGGCTTCGTCGGCATCGGCGGCGCGGTCAATGTCGGCACCATCCGCAACGGCGTCAATTCGTCGATCGGAACGGGTGCGGTCATCACCAGCGGCGCCTCGACCGAGGTGATCGCTCTGTCGCGCAAGAAGATCGACGCGCTGTCGATCGGCGCGGCGGCCGGCGTCGTCGCGGCGACGGGCTCGATCGGGCTCATCACCATCGGCGGCGACGTCGACAGCAACTACAATTATGGCGAGAAGAACTCGGACGGCTCGGCCGGCGGCTCGAAGGGCGACGACGCCCTCGGCGACGGCGCGACCGGCTGGAACAACAAGTATGACGGCTATGCCAATGGGAGCTCCAATCCCGGCGGCAGCAATGGCAGCATCATGGACAACCATGCGGCCAGCGGCGGCTCGAACAGCCGCGTCGCCAGCGCCGCCGCGGCGGCGAAGCCGCTGGTGAGCGCGGCCAAGCCGAAGACGTCGATCTCCGCGCAGCTCGCGGCCGGCAGCGACCTCCAGGGCACGATCGCCCATATCGATGCGGGCGCCGTGGTCAAGGCCGGCGGCAATGTGCTGGTGCGGGCCCAGGATGCGACGACCGTCACCTCGACGGTCGGCAGCTTCAGCGGCGGCGTCGTGTCGCTCGGCGCGCCGGTGACCATCGTCAATCTGTCGATGCCGGTCCGCGCGATCATCGCCGCGAATGCCAAGATCACGGCGGATGGCAACGTCACCGTCGAGGCCGGCGAGATGACGTCGGTCAAGGGCTTCGCCTTCGCCGGCCAGGGCGGCCTCGGTGCCTTTGGCGCGCAGGTCGTCTATGTCCGGGACAGCGGCGAGCAGACGGCGGAAGTGTGGGTCGGCTCGATCACCACGGCCAAGGGCAATATCGCGATCACCGCCACCGCCCAGCAGTCGATCAAGGCCCGCGCGTTCGGCGCGACCTTCAGCGCCGTCGGCGCCGGCGCATCGGTCGCCATCGCCAATGTCAGCGGCGCGACGCGGGCCTTCAGCGACGGCAAGCTCGACGCCCTCGGCTCGACCACGATCAATGCCACCGCTGTCACTGTCGCCGACAGCAAATCGTTCGGCGTCGGTGTCGCCGTCGCGGCCAATCTCAACGGAGCCGTCGCGATCTCCACCGTGAGCAAAGCCGTCGAGGCGCGCACCGGCGCGGGCGCGACGACGATCTCCGGCGGCGCGATCACCATCGCGGCAACCGCCAACATGGATGCCACCGCCGAGAGCTACGCGATCAGCGTCGCCATCGGCGCCGGTCTCGGCATCTCGGTCGCGGTCGCCTCGGTGACGCCGTCCGTGCTGGCGAGTGCCGGCGGGGTGTCGACGACGCAGACCCGCCTTTCGGTCATCGCGTCCTTCAACACGGATCCGGTCACCGGCAACAAGATCGGCGGGCTCGGCAGCAGCGCGAATGCCTTCACGGTCGGCGTCGGCGCCGTCGCGGGCATCGCCGGTGCCGTGGCGCTCGCCACGACGACCCCGACGGTGACCGCGCGCATCGCCGACAATGCCACCGTCACCGGTTCGCCGAGCTTCATCGGCGCGCCCGATGTCGTCGTGCGCACCGCGACCAGCCTCGAGGCCCTGGCGGAGGCCAAGGGCATCGCCTTCGGTCTCGGCGCCGGCCTCGGCGCTTCGGTGAGCTCGGCGATCGTCGGCGGCACCCAGACGGCGCGGATCGGCGCCAACGTCAAGATCGGCAGTCTCGTCGGCGCGTCGCCGAGCCGCGTCAGCGCGATCGTCGTCGAGACACGGTCGACCAATGTCGCCGACGCCCAGAGCTTCGGCGTCGCGGGCGGCATCTTCGTCGGCTCGAGCGTCAACAGCGCCTATGCTCGGGTCAACCCGACGCTCGTGGCCGAAATCGCGGCCGGGGCGCTGATCTACACCGATAGCCTCGCCGTGCGCGCGACCGAGGACCAGGGCCTCGTCACCAGCAAGTCGAAGGGCGTCACCATCGCCGGCGGCGGCGCGGTCGGTTTCTCGCAGGCGACGTCCGAGATGGGGACGATCACCCGCGCCTCGATCGGCGGCGGCGCGCGTGCGCTGGTCAATGCGGTCAACAATGTCACCGTCGATGCGGCGACGACCAATTCGCAGGCCTTTGCCCGCGCCGATGCTTCGGGCGGCGCCATCCTCGGCTCGGTGCAGGTCAACCGCGCCGTTGCCAAGTCGACCGGCTCCACCACCGCGCGGATCGCCGATGCCGACATCCTCTCCAGCAATTTTGCGCTGGTGCGGATCAAGGCGACGTCGCTCGCGAGCGTCGATGCCTTCAGCAGCGGCAAGTCGATCGGTCTGGTCGCCGGTATCGGCAGCATGGATGCGCAGGCGATCCTGTCGCATCCCGTGATCGCCGAACTCGGTGCAGGGGCCAAGATCGGCAAGGCCGTCAAGGGCGACGGCACCACCTACACGCCGGTCGGCACGATCGAGATCACGGCCGTCGGCATCGGGCTCGGCAAGGTGCGCGCCGAAGGCGCCGCGGCCGGCCTCGTCGGCGATCCGACGGTGAGCTCCACTCTCAACGTCGCGTCCTCGGCCCGCGCGCTGGTCGGGGCCGGCGCCGGTCTCTACGCCAACAACACCATCACCGTCAGTTCCAACGATCGCGCCGAGGGCGATGCCTCGCTCTCGGGCGCCAGCGTCGGCTTCGCGGCGCTCGGCACCACCTCGATCAGCCACAATGTCTCGCAGACGGCCGAAACGCTGGTTGGCGGCGGCTCCGAGTTCCACATCACCTATGGCTCCGGCGCGATCACGATCACGGCCAAGGCCGGCATGGATGCAGCCCCGCCGCGCAACTACACCGTGACGGCCGATGGCGTCGTCGCCGCGAGCGACCAGCTGGTGATCACCGGACACGGCCTCAAGACCGGCGACATCATCCAGCTCGGCAACGCAGGCTCGAGCTTCGGCGGCGTCGCCACGGGCCGGATCCTGCCGATCCTCCGGATCGACGACAACACGATCCTGTTCGGGCGCGATGTGGCCGGCAGCAGCATCAACGCCAATCGCGACACGATCACCTTCGGCGCGCCGCACTTCCTTCAGACCGGCGACAAGGTCAAGTACGGCCCCGCCGGCGGCGCCTCAGCGAGCTACTGGGTCTATGTGCTCAACGACACGACCATCAAGCTGCTCGATTTCGATCCGAACACGATCAACGGCATCCTGCGGCTGGTCGGCAAGGGCTTCACCAACGCCAATATCTCGGCGGCCAACGACACCATCACCATCAACGCGCATGGCTTCAACGATGGTGACCTCGTCACCTACCGCGGCGCGCGGACGCAGTTCTCGTTCGGCTCCGGCGATGTCGACGTCTTCATCAGCGGCACCAAGCCGAACGGAAAGCCGAACTTCGTCGCCGATGCCGGCGTCAACCAGATCTACATTCCCGGCCACACCTTCGCGAGCGGCGATCTGGTGACCTACAGCGTCACCGGCGGCAGCGCGCTGCCGAACCTCGTCAATAACACCGTCTACCAGATCGTCAAAGTCGACGGCAATTTCGTCCAGCTGAAGCCGCAGGCCGGCGGGTCGGTCATCGGCATCAATGCCGATCTCGGCAATCTCCAGGCCGTGCACACGCTGAAGCGCGTCGGCAGCGGCCTCGTCGCGGGCCTCATCGACGGCGCCGTCTACAAGGTGATGAAGGTCGACAACAACGTCATCAAGCTGAAGACGCTGGCGGGCGCGGTCGTGAACATCGCCGCCGCCGGTGTCGGGACCCATGTCCTCGCCCGCGATGGCGTCGACCTTGGCGCAGTCGCCACGACGCAACGCGTCGTGCTCGATCTCGTGGCGGGCGGCTCGACGACGCTGCTCGGCATCGGCGGCGTCGCGCTCGACTCGATCATTGCCGACACCGGCGACGGCGTCTCGCGCGTCACGGCCGATGGTCTCGTCATCGGCGCGGTGGCGAGCGGCGACAACCGCGCGGTGGCCAACATCAAGTCGGTCGCCCGGGCGATCGTGGCCGGCGGGTCGTCGGCCAAGCCGACGGACCTCGGGGCCGACACGATCTACGTGACGTCCGATGGCCAGGCCTTCGGCAGCACGACGGTCAGCGGCGACGGCGGCGGCCTGTTCGCCTTCCCGAGCGGCATGGCGCAGACGCTGATCAACGGCACGTCGGAGGCCCTGATCGGACAGGCCGACGTCAACACCGGCGCCGGCAGCGTCGATGTGAATGCCGCCAAGACGATCAGCATCGGCGCGACTGCCCGCTATGGCGCGCAGGCCAGCGGCGGCGGCACCAGCGGCGGTCTCGTCTCGATCAGCGATACCAATGCGAAGGCCGTGACGACCTATCTGACGCGCGCCGGCTTCGGCCAGGGCGTCGAGGCCTACGCCAATCAGGGCATCGCCGTGACGGCGACGACCAGCCACAACGAAGACGCCAATATGCGGAATACGTCGGGCGGCCTCGGCGCCGGCTCGCGTGCCGGTCGCGGCGACTCCGGCGCCTTCGCATCGGGCGACAACACGGTTCTGATCGGCGCGGGATCGAAGATCCGCACCTATGGCATCCTGGCGCTGCAGTCGCAGGTCGTGAATTCGACTGTCCGCGCCAAGGCCTACAGCTATTCCGGCGCGGCCTTCGGCGGCTCGCGCGCGACCGGCCAGGCTTCGGCGTCGGACCAGGTCGGCGTGATCCTGAAGGCGGGTTCGCTGATCCAGTCCTATAGCGGCATCGTGATCCTCGCCAATGTCGTCAACTACAAGGTGACGACGGATGCGAAGGCCGAACTCGACGCGCTCGGTGGCTCGACCGTCGCGACCTCGAACAACAACGTGACCGTCCGCGCCTTCGTCAATGCCGAAGATGGCTCGACGGTCGAGGCGAGGGCGAGCGGCTACTCCTACCAGGGCCATGAAGCGCTGCGGGTCGAAGTCTCGGCGGGCATCACGCGCGAGGTCTTTGTCGACGCCGATGGGGCCGTGTTCGGCCCGGATGACGAGGAGCGGCCCGGCTCCGACCAGTCGACCCGCGAGATCGTCTGGAATGCCGATGTTCTGATGATGAAGGACGACCGCTCCAACATGGCGCTGGAGATCGATGGAGCCGGCAAAATCTCGGTCTCCGACGGCATCACCGTCAATGGCGGCTACAGTTCGGTCGGCACCTATGTCGCCGGCGGCGGGACCATCTCTGTCGACAACATCACGGCGCGCGAGAACTACAACCGCGCCGTCTTCCGCGCCTACAGCAACTATGACGGCAGCGGCAACCTGCTCGGCAACAAGGGCGTCGTGAGCGGGACGCAGGGCAAGTGGACGCTCGAAAAGGGCATCAGCGTCATCTCGATCCGCAATTATTCGGGCGCCAGCCTCAAGATCAACAATATCGATGCTCTGGGTACGTCGACCTATCTCGGCAATACAACCGGCTTCGGCATCGATTACCGTCCCTACTACCGCTACGTCTCGATCGAGGCCGGCTACTCCTCGGCCTTCAAGTTCGATATCTCGACGGTCTACGATACCAGCCCGCTGGCGTTCTCCGGCGAGCCGAGCGTCCAGATTACCAATTACAGCTTCTCCTCGCAGTCGGACATCTACCTGGCGGGCCTCATCGATAACCCGCTCGGTCGCGTCTATATCTCGAACAGCGGCGGCTCGATCTATGTCGACAATGCCAATGCGATCGTGCGCGGCAACTATGTCTCTATGTCGACCTACTATTACGGCACCGAGAGCATCGGTTCGGCCGGCGGCGGCGGCGAGTTCAAGTATTACTACCCGGTCCGCGTGGAGCTGGTTGACAGCGACGGGCGTCCGGCCTCGGGCTCCTTCTCCGCCGGCGGGCAAATCGTGCTCGCCATCACCGCGCGGGCACGCACCACGGCCCTGACGACCCCGGTCGTGACCGTCGATTTCTCCAGCCGCACAGCCGGTATTGGTGTCGTGTTCAACAGCGCCCAGTACGACTATTACCTGGCGCCGTCCGCCCCTTACGGCATCGTCGTGGGCACGACGCAGTTCAACTCGCCCCTCGTCGGAAATACGAATGCCGACAATGGCTACTACCGCGAGTACTATCAGCCGGACTATTCGGCCGGCGAGGCCTCGTCGCAGGGCCGCGGCGCCTTCGCGCAGTCCTTCGGTCTGACGACATCGGCGACCTACAACGTCAAATGGGCCAATAGCCCGGTTGGCTTCGGCGTTACCAAGGGCGCCGGCGTGACGGTCAACCTGCCGGGGACCTTCTCTGCGTTCTCCGCGCTGACGACGCTGTCGTCGGCCCGGATGGCGCCGGCGACGACCGATGTCGTGCCGACCACGCCGGCCGTCACGACGCTCAGCGCCATGGCGGAGCCGGATGCGGGTTCGGCCGGTGACGCTGCGCCGGCGGCTGGCTTCGAGACGGCATCGGTGGACGAGACGTCGGTCGGGTCGGTCGCGAAGGTGGTGGCGCAGGCGCTGTCGGCGGACAGCATCGTGGTGCCGGCCTCGCTCGGCGCCGCCATCCAGGCGGCCGAGAAGCGGATCGCCAACCGTCATGCGGTCAGGATCGCAGCGGTCAGGGAAGACGTCGCGAGTTTCGGCAAGACGGTTTCGCTGAAGGTCGGCGCGCCAGATTTCGCGACCGAGCAGGAACTGGCGCCGCTGCCGGCGGCGAGCCTCAGCCATTTCGACGCGGATCCGAGCGAGGACAAGACGCAGCCGACGCCGACCAAGGGCACCACCAGCGGCACCGATGGCTTCGCGGACGATATCTGGACCGTGGCGCCGCCAGCGATGACGTCGGAGAGCCGCGCCAAGCCGGTGATCCGCTGGTCGTGATCAGGAAATGCAGGGTGGCGGCCATACTGTCGCCCTGCCGGTTCGTGTGTACCGCCGAACCTTGGGCAGGCCGCCCTGGGCAGAGCGGATGGGACGACGGATTGGGTCGACGTGACGGAAGCCGATAGAAGTCCGCTCGACATTGGGCTCGATCGCGACAGCGGGGTCTCGGACCGGCTGCTCTGGTCGCGCCTCTCCAAGGCGACCGGCCGGGAAGAGTTCGCGGCGATCTGGCTGCAGCTGCAGGCCCGGCTCATCAAGGACGTGCGCGTCGGCGTGCTGATCCTCGGCCCGGCCGAGGCCGGTCCCTTCATGCCGGTCGGCCTGTTTCCGGCCAAGGCGACGGTGACGCCCGATCTCTCCATCGCCGCCGAGACGGCGATCGAGGAGCGCAAGGGCACGGTCTGCGATCGGCCGGCGGGCGATCGCAGCGAAGCCAGCCAGTGCATCGCGCTGCCGATCCTCATCGACGACGAACTGCACGGCGTCGCCGCCTTCGACCTCGTGCCGCGCAGCGCCGAGGCGCTGTCGGAGGCCGCGAGACGACTGCAATGGGGCGCGGCCTGGGTCGAGATCCTCGTCCGCCGCCAGAGCCTCCTGCCGAGCGCGCAGCTGGTCGAGGTGATGGATATCGTCGCCTCGGTGCTCGAGGCGCCGAGCCTCTCGGTCGCCCTGCAGGGGCTCGCGGTCGAGGCGGCGCGGGTGCTCAAGGCCGAATGGGCCGCCTGCGGCCTCGTCCGGCGCGGCGGCGATGTCCATGTCGAGGCGGTGTCGCAGACGATCTCGACCTCGCGCAAGCCAGCGATCTTCGGCGCCGCGACGGCGGCGATGCAGGAGGCTGTCGACCAGCGCAGCCTCGTCGTGCTGCCCGAGGACGACGGCGCCTTCCCGGTGGTGACGCGCGCGCACCGGCTGCTCGGCGAGGCCGTGGCCGCCGGCGGGCTGCTCAGCATCCCGATCGCCCGGCACGACACGATCATCGGCGTCCTCACGGTCGTCGCCCGCTCAGGCGAGACGATCTCGTCGCGCCATCGCGACTTCTGCCGATTGCTCGCGACCCTGATCGGGCCGGCGCTGGAGCTGAAGCAACGAGACGACCGCTGGATCGGCGCCAAGGTCGGCGCCTCGCTGCTCGATCTGCTGCACCGGCTGGTCGGCCCGCGTCATACGCTGCTGAAGCTCGGCGCCGTCGCGGCGGTGGCGGCGGCCGCCTATCTGTCGGTCGGCACGGCGATGTATCGCGTCACCGCGGCGGCGACGGTGGAGGGCTCGGTCCAGCGCGCCATCGCGGTGCCGATCGCCGGCTATATCGCCGAGCAGGGCCCGCGCGCCGGCGACCGCGTCACGCGCGGCGAGATGCTGGCGAAGCTCGACGATCGCGAGTTCCAGGTCGAACGCTCGCGCTGGGTCTCGGAGCGCGAGCAGCGGCTGCGCGAATATCAGCAGGCCTTCGCCGACGGCGACCGTTCGCGGGTCCAGGTGGTCAAGGCCGAGATCGAGCAGTCGCAGGCGCATATCGACCTGATCGACCAGCAGCTCGCCCGCGTCGAGCTGAAGGCGCCGATCGACGGCATCGTCGTGCGCGGCGATCTCTCGCAGATGATCGGCGCGCCGGTGCAGCGCGGCGAGGTGCTGTTCGAGATCGCGCCGCTCAACGACTACCGCATCATCCTCAAGATCGACGAGCGCGATTCCGACGAGATCCGCGAGGGGCAGGCGGGCGAACTGATCCTCTCCTCGCTGCCCTCGCTCAGCCTGCCGATGCATGTCACCAAGATCACGCCGGTCTCGATCGCCGAGGAGGGGCACAATCTCTTCCGCGTCGAGGCCGCGCTCGACCAGCCGAACCCGGCCATCCGGCCGGGCATGCAAGGCTATGGCAAGGTCACCATCGGCGAACGCAACGTCACCGAGATCGCCTCGGCGCGGCTGCTGCAATGGCTGCGCATGACGATCTGGCGCTTCAGGCCCTAGCCCCATGGCCCGCTCGCTGTTCAGCGCCTCCTGGTATCGCGTCGCGTCGCTGAAGCCGCGGATCCACCGGCATGCGCTGTTCCATCGCCACGATTATCGCGGCCAGATATGGCATGTGATCGAGGATCGCGCCGCCGAGCGCTTTCACCGCTTCGCGCCGGCGACCTATTACGTGATCGGGCTGATGGATGGCGAGCGGACCGTCGATGCCATCTGGCGCGCCGCGATCGAGAAGCTCGGCGACAACGCTCCGAGCCAGGACGACGTCATCCGCCTCCTGGCGCAGCTGCATGCCTCGGACCTCATCAAGACGGACATGACCGCCGAGGCGGACGATCTCATGCGCCGCTACCGGGCGATCGATCGGCAGACCTGGCTGAAGCGGCTCGGCGCCCCCTTCGCCATGCGGGCGCCGCTGCTTGATCCCGATCGGTTCCTCGATGCGATCGCGCCCTTCCTCCGGCCGGTGTTTACCGTCTGGGGGTTTCTCGTCTGGCTCGCCGTCGTGCTGGTCGGCTGCGTCACGGCGGCTCTGCACTGGGGGGAACTCACCACCGATCTCGCCGACCGGCTGCTGGCGCCATGGAACCTCGTCGCCATCGCGCTCGCCTATCCGTTCCTGAAGCTGTTCCACGAGCTCGGCCATGCGCTGGCGGTCAAGGTCTGGGGCGGCCGGGTGCACGATATCGGGCTGATGTTCATCGTCTTCATGCCGGTGCCCTATGTCGATGCGTCGGCGTCCTCGTCCTTCCCGTCGAAATGGCGGCGCATCGTCGTGGACGCGGCCGGCATCATGGTCGAACTGCTGCTGGCCTCGATCGCGATCATGCTCTGGGTCGGCGCGGAGCCGGGTGCCTGGCGCAGCTTCCTCTACAATGTCGCCTTCATCGGAACGGTGTCGACACTGCTCTTCAACGGCAATCCGCTCTTGAAATTCGACGGCTACTACATCTTCGCCGACTATCTCGAGATCCCGAACCTCGCGCAGCGGGCGCAGAATTATCTCGGCTATCTGTTCGATCGCTATCTGCTCGGCATCAAGCATCGGCAATCGCCGGTCTCGGCGCCCGGCGAGCGGTTCTGGTTCCTCCTCTACGCGCCGCTGGCCGGGCTCTACCGGATCTTCCTCGCCTTCTCGATCGCCTTCTTCCTGGCCAGCCAATATATGCTGGTCGGCGTGCTGATGGCGGCCTGGGCCGTGCTGCTGATGATCGTCGCGCCGCTCGCCCGCAGCGTGAAGCGGCTGTTCCTCGATCCCGATCCCGGCACCAGCCGCGCCCGCACCGTGGGCGTCGTTGGGTCGCTCGCCTTTGTCGCGGTCGCCGCGCTGTTCCTCGTGCCCGCGCCGCATGCGACCATGGCCAAGGGCGTCGCCGTGGTCGAGGAAAACGGGTCGGTCCGCGCCGGCGCCGAGGGCTTCATCACCGACATTCTGGCGACGCCGGACAGCGCCGTCGTCGCCGGCCAGCCGCTGGTCCGCCTCAGCGATCCGACCGTCGATGCCGAGGTGAAGGCGATCGAGGCGCAGCTGGCATCGCTGAAGGCCAAGCTCAACGCCCTCGACTTCACCAATGCGTTCGAGGCGGCGGTTGTCCGCGAGGAGATCCGCTCGGCCGAGAAGGATCTCGAGGTCGAGACGCTCCGGAAATCCGAGCAGACGATCCTCGCGCCGACCGACGGGCTGTTCCGCCTCACCAATGCCCGTGACAGCGAGGGCCGCTTCGTCCAGCGCGGCGAGACGATCGGCTTCGTCCAGGACCCGGGCAAGCTCGTGGTCAGCGTCGTCGTCGACCAGGTCGCGTTCGGCGACATCCAGACCAGCGTCAGGGACGTCGCGCTCTGGTCCGCGGGCACGGCGACGCGCCCTGTCGATGCGAAGCTCCGCCTCGTGCATCCGGGCGGCGTCACCGTACTGCCGAGCCCGGCGCTTGGCGTCGAGGGCGGCGGCGACTTCGCCGTCGATCCGCGCCGGCCCGGCGAGCTGCGGACGCTCGCCAATGTCTTTCAGATCGATCTCGAGCCCGTCGATGCGGCGGATGCCGGCGAGGTGCTGATCGGGCGGCATTACCTCGTCCGCTTCGATCACCCGCCGCAGCCGATCGGCTGGCAGCTGGTCGCCGCGGGCCGCCGGCTGCTGCTCGATCGCTTCGGGGTGTGACATGAGCAGCCTCGCCGCCATCCTGCAGCCGGTCGGCGCCTATCCGGAGCGGCGGCCGGATGCGCATGGCCGCCACGAGCCGCGGCTCGGGCAGGGCCTTGTCAGCGCGCTGACCGAATGGCGCGGCGCCATGGCCGGCCAGACTGCGCTCATGCTCACTGCGGTCCGCGCCCGCGAAGGGGCAGGGACGGGAGGCGACGACGACATCCTCGCCCGCGCCCGCATGCTGGCCGGAAGTCTCAGGCGGCCGCGCTCCTCCTTCGAGGCCGTCGCCGGCTGCCTCGCGCTCACCAGCGACATCGTCGAGCGCCAGCTCGGCTTCCGCCCGCACGACGTCCAGCTCGCCGGCGCCTGGCACATGCTGTGCGGCCGCCTCATCGAGATGGATACAGGCGAGGGCAAGACCGTGACGGCGGTGTTCACGGCGGCGGCGCATGGGCTCGCCGGACGCTCGGTGCATGTCGTCACCGTCAACGACTATCTCGCCGAGCGCGACGCCCATGAGATGGGGCCGATCTATCGGGCGCTCGGGCTCGACGTCGCCTGCGTCAAGCAGGGCATGAGCGAGGCCGAGCGAATCGCCGCTTATCGCGCTGCGATCGTCTATGTGACGCCGAAGCAGCTGATGTTCGACTATCTGCGCGACCGGATCCGCCTCGGCGCCGCCGCGAGCAGCCCGCTGCGCACCGAACTCGCGGTGCTGCGCGAGGCGCGCGCGCAGCAGGATGCGGCCGGCTTCTATCTGAGCGGGCTTCAGGCCGCGATCCTCGACGAGGCCGACAGCGTGCTCATCGACGAGGCGGTGGTGCCGCTGATCATCTCGCGGCAGGAGATGTCGCCCGACCAGGCGAGGATCGCCGAGGACGCCATCGCGCTCGCGCGGCGCCTCCGCCAGGGCGAGGACTTCATGCTGGCGGCGGCCGGACGCGATCTCTGGCTCACCGACACCGGGCGCGAGCGGCTCGAGCAACTGGCGCGGCCGATCGAGGGCGTCTTCGCCGCCAAGCTCTGGCGCGAGCAATATTGCGAGCAGGCGCTCATCGCGCTCAATCTCTTCCAGCGCGACCGCGACTACATCCTGCGCGACGGCGCCATCGAGATCGTCGACATCAATACCGGCCGCACCATGCCGGACCGCTCCTGGGAGCGCGGGCTGCACCAGATGATCCAGGCGAAGGAAGGGATCGCCATCACGGCGCCGAACGAGTCGCTGGCGCGGATCAGCCACCAGGCCTTCTTCCAGCGCTATCTCAATCTCTGCGGCATGTCCGGCACCTTGAGCGAAGTCGCAGGCGAGATCCGCAAGGTCTATGGCGTGAGGACGATCCGCATTCCCCCGCATCTCCCCTCGCGCCGCCGCGCCTTGGGCATCTCGATCTCGCGCAGCAACGCCGCCAAGGACCGGATCGTCGTCCGCCGCGCAGCGGCGCTCGCCAGTGCGGGACGGGCCGTGCTGATCGGGACGCGGACGGTCGCCGACAGCGAGCGGCTCTCGGCAGCGCTGGCCGCCGCCGGCGTGGCGCACCGGACGCTGAATGCCCGCCATGACGAGACCGAGGCGAAGATCATCGCCGATGCCGGGGCCCATGGCGCCGTCACGGTCGCAACCAACATGGCCGGCCGCGGCACCGATATCAGGCTCGATCCGGCGGTGCGCGAGGCCGGCGGACTGCATGTCATCGCCACCGAGCGCCATGCCTCGCGCCGCATCGACCGGCAGCTGTTCGGGCGCGCGGCGCGCCAGGGCGATCCCGGCAGCTGCGAGGAAATCCTCTCGCTCGAGGACGACATCATCGCCAATCATCTGCCGCGCTGGGCCCGGCATCTCGCGCACTGGCCGATCGGTCTCCGCCTCGCGCTGATGCGGGCCGCGCAGCGCCGCGCCAGCCGGGCGGGCAAGCGGGTACGCGCCAATCTCACGCTCTATGAGGAGCAGATGGACCAGGCGCTCGCCTTTGCCGGCCGGCCGCGCGGCTGAGCCGTACCCCGAGTTCGCGGAACGGATCGCCGGTGCTCGAAATCACTATACGGGCGCCGTCGCGGCTCTCATGATGCCGGGGCCAGCGAGGGTCGCCAGCCTGGCCGGAGCCGCGAGTCGGCGCCAGCCCGGCGGCCGGCGGCCCGCAACAAGAAAACGGGAGGAGCGAGAATGAGAACCTTCACGGAAGGCGGGACCATGCAGGTCGCCTATGTGGTGCGCGATCTCGAGGCCGCCATGAAGCGTCATTGGGAGATCTTCAAGATCGGCCCGTGGGACATCTACGAGTTCCAGCCCGCCAAGCTCACGAACTACGTCTATCGGGGCAAGCCGGCGACGCATACCTGCCTCATCGCCGTCGCCTGGAGCGGCGACACGCAGCTCGAGCTGATGCAGCCGCTGACCGGCTACAGCATCTATGACGAGCATCTCGAAAAGCATGGCGAGGGCCTGCATCACATCAAGCTCTTCTATGCCGATTGCCAGAAGGCCGTGGCCGAGTTCACCCGGCTCGGCTATCCGGTCATCCAGAGCGGCCGCATCGACGACGACGAGCACTACTATCTCGATACCGAGAAGGACTTCGGATACATCGTCGAACTCGGCAATGCGGGACGCATTCGCCCGGCCGAACGGCGCTACCCGGCCTGAATGCGACGATGTTCGGCCCGCAAGGGCCGATCCCCGTTTTGATCCGCATCATCGCATCGAGAGCTTGCAAGAGGCATGGACATGAGGGGCGCGCCCATCACGCCGTCGCCGGGACCGGCGGACCGGCCGGGTCCGGCCGGGGCGCGCACCAACCGATGCCGACATCCGGCCGGCAGACGAAGTCGGTTCAGCGCTCCCGTCGTCAGCGATCGGGCCATGGTTCCGGAGAAGGACTGCACCTGATGCCGCAATCCACGCCCCTGGCAGCTCGGCCGCATCCCCGCACCCTCGGATGGATCGGCACGACGGCCCTGGCGATGGGTGGCAGCAACCAGATGATCTTCCTGATCACGGCGCTGTTCGTTGGCCAGGGCTCGATCCCCGGCCAGGGCAGCGCCGCCGTCCCGCTGCTGATCGTCGGCGTGTTGCTCAGCTGGGCCGCGGCGCCGGCGTGGACGGAACTCGTGCTGATGTCGCCGAACCGCGTCGGCGGCATCGCATCGGCGTGCACAGAAGCCTTCCGGCCCTACAGCCCCGTGCTGACGGCGCTGACCGGCACCTGCTACTGGTGGGGCTGGGTGCCGACCTGCGGCCTGACCGCGCTCCTGTCCGCGGCGGCGATCCAGCAATGGTATCTGCCGGGCCTCAGGGTCGAAGCGGTGGCGATCGGCATCATCATCGTGTTCACTTTGGTGAACCTCGCCGGCGTGAAGTGGGTCGCCCGTCTCGCGATCCCGATTGCCGCGGCGTCCGCGCTGCTCGCCTTTCTCTCGACGCTTATCACCATCCTCTCCGGCACCGTCGATTGGCATCAGGCGCTCACCTTCAATCTGGTCTCGCCGTTTCCGGGTCTCTTCGGCGAGGTCACCTCGGTGATGGCGGGCCTCTATCTCATCGGCTTCGCCGCGCCGGCCTTCGAGGCGGCGACCTGCCATGTCGGCGAGACCATCGACCCCAACCGCAACGTCCCGCGCGCCGTCCTTGCCAGCGCGGCCATGGCCGGCGTCTATTTCATCGCGCTGCCGGTGGTCTGGCTCGGCGTCCTCGGCCCGGTCGAGCTCGGGCTCGATCTCGCGACGATCCTCGGCCCGACCTTCGCGCCGCTGCTCGGCAGCCTCGCCAAATCGGCGGCGATCTGGTTCGTCGTGTTCAACATGTTCCACGGAACGCTGCAGCCGCTGGCGGGCGCGGCGCGGACGCTGTCGCAGCTCAGCGAGGACGGCCTGTTGCCGCGCTTCCTGGCGTTCCGATCCTCGACAGACGCGCCGGTCGCGGCGACGCTGGTGACGGCGCTGTTCGCGATCATCTTCCTGCTGATGGGCGATCCGATCTGGATGATCGCCGCCGCCAATTTCACCTATCTCATCAGCGTCTGCATGCCGGTCGTCGCCGTCTGGCTGCTCCGGCGCGACATGCCGGATGCGGTGCGGCCCTATCGGGCGGGTCGCGGGCTGATCGGGCTCGGCATGGCCGCCTGCATCATCTGGCTCGTGACCGCCATCCTCGGCTTCCAGCAGTTCGGCCTGCCGACCGTCCTGTTCGGGCTCATCCTCGCCTATTCCGGTGCCGCCCTCTATGGCTGGCGGATGATGGAGGATCGCCACCGGGAGGGTCTGCCGCTGGTGGCGCGGACGCTGCACCTGAAGCTCACCGGCGCGATGCTGATCGTGCTGCTGCTCGATGGCGCCGCCTATCTGATGGCCGTCGCCAACGTGCCCAGCCAAGACCTCTCGCTGGTGGCCGCGCTCGAGGACATCTTCGTCGCCGTGGCCCTCCTCAGCATCAGCGTCGGCCTGGTCCTGCCCGGCATGATCACCCATTCGGCGACGGAGGTGAGCAGGGCCGCACGGCGCCTCGCGACCGGGACGCTGCGGGAGTTTTCCGATGCGATGGCGGCGCTCGGACGCGGCGATCTCGACGCGGCCCGCGTCACCGTCGATATCGCGCCCGTCCGCATCAACACGCGCGACGAGCTCGGCGAGATGGGCCAGAGCTTCAACACCCTGCAGGATGAAGTGCTGAGGGCCGTGACCAGCCTCGACGAGGCGCGGGAGCGATTGCGGACCGTCGGCGTCGAAGTCGCGGAGGCGAATGCCGGCATCGTCCATCTCGCCCATCACGATCCGCTCACGGGCCTCCCCAACCGCGTCGCCTTCACCAAGCGGCTCGCCGAGGCCTTCGAGCGGGCCTCGGCGAGGGGGTCGAGCTTCGTCGTGCTCTGCCTCGATCTCGACGAGTTCAAGGAGGCCAACGACGTCTATGGCCATGCCATGGGCGATCAGCTGCTGAAGGCCGTGGCGGAGCGGTTCCAGAGCGTGCTGCCCGGCACGTTCCTCGCCCGGGTCGGCGGCGACGAGTTCAACGCCATCTCGGATGTCGGCCAGCAGCCGGAGACGGCGATGGGGCTCGCCAACCGGCTGCTCTCCGCGGTCTCCCATCCCTTCACGGTCGAGGGCGAGCATCTCTCCATCGGCATGAGCATCGGCGCCGCGGTCTTTCCGCGCGACGGCACGGACAGCACGACCCTGCTCGGCAATGCCGACGCGGCGCTCTACCGCGCCAAGGCGGAAGGACGTCGGATCGTCCGCTTCTATGATGCCAGCATGGACAGGCCCGTGCGCGAGACCCACGCGCTGCAGCGCGACCTCCGCACGGCGACAGCGCTCGGCGAACTCGTCGTCTACTACCAGCCCCAGGCGACGATCGACGGCGAGGTGTTCGGCTTCGAGGCGCTGGTGCGCTGGCGTCATCCGAAGCGCGGCCTGGTGCCGCCCGGCGAGTTCATCTCCCTCGCCGAGCGGATGGGCATCATCGGCGAGATCGGCGAATGGGTTCTGTTCGAGGCGGCGCGCGAGGCGACCCGCTGGCGGTCCGACCTGCAGATCGGCGTCAACCTCTCGCCGGTCCAGTTCCTCAGCGAGGAACTGCCCGATCGCGTCCGTGCAATCCTTGCCGAGACGGGCCTCGCGCCGGGCAGGCTGGAACTCGAGATCACAGAGGGCGTGCTGATCAAGGATCCGCCGCGCAGCCTCGCGATCCTGCACCGCCTGCATGCACTCGGCGTCCGCATCGCCATGGACGACTTCGGCACCGGCTATTCGTCGCTCTCCTCGCTGCAGTCGTTCCCCTTCGACAAGATCAAGATCGACCGCAGCTTCGTTTCCGGTCTCTCGACCGACACGCAGTCGCGCGCCATCGTGCGCTCGGTGCTCGGTCTCGGGCAGTCTCTGGACATTCCCGTGCTCGCCGAAGGCGTCGAGACGGAGGAGGAGCGCCGCATCCTGCAGCAGGAAGGCTGCCAGGAAATCCAGGGCTACCTGGTCGGCCGGCCCGAGTCGATCGATCGCTATGCGGCCATCACCCAGGCGGCAGCGCCATCGCCCGCCCCATAGGGAGAGGCGCTGGCGTCAGGGTCGCCTACGCCATATAGGCGGCGCGCCAGTTCTCCGGTGCGCCGATGGCGAGGCCCGTCTCGTCGAAGAGATGCACGAAGTCCTCGTGGAAGCCGGTTCGGAGCACGTCGCCCGAGCGCGCCGCGCGGATGCCGGGAAGCGCCGCCGTGAACGGCTCGCCGGAGGGCAGGGCGGCATGCAGGATCGTCTGTGACCCGAGGATCTCGACGCTCTCGACACGGAGGTCGATGAGGTCCGCGCCGGGCAGGACATGTTCGGGCCGGATGCCGAGCGTCACCTTGCTGCCGTCGGCGAGGTCGACGCTGCGGCCGGGGAGGGGGATCTCCGTGCCGTCATCGAGCCGCACGGTGAGTGCGTTGCCGGCGCGCTGCACGGTTCCCTTGACGAGGTTCATCGGCGGCGCGCCGAGAAAGCGTGCCACGAAGAGGTTGCGCGGCCTCGCATAGAGCTCGACCGGCGCGCCGACCTGCTCGATGCGGCCGTCATGCAGCACCACGATCTCGTCGGCCATGGTCATGGCCTCGACCTGATCATGCGTCACATAGATCATGGTCGATTGCAGCCGGTGATGCAGGCTGATCAGTTCGCCGCGCATCTTGACCCTGAGCTCGGCGTCGAGATTGCTGAGCGGCTCGTCGAACAGGAAGGCCTTCGGCTCCTTGACGATGGCGCGGCCGATGGCGACGCGCTGGCTCTGGCCGCCCGAGAGCTGGTTCGGACGGCGCGCCAGCAGATGGCCGATCTGCAGGATGTCCGCCGCCTTGCCGACGCGGGCCGCGATCTCGGCCTTCGCGAGGCGCTGGTTCTCCAGCCCGAAGCGCAGATTCTGCTCGACGCTCATATGCGGATAGAGCGCATAGGACTGGAACACCATCGCCATGCCGCGCGCCGAGGGCAGAAGATGATCGCAGCGCGTGCCGTCGATGTGGATCTCGCCGTCCGTCACCTCCTCGAGCCCCGCCATCATCCGAAGCAGCGTGGACTTGCCGCAGCCCGAGGGGCCGACGAAGACGGTGAAGGAGCCGTCGCGGATGGCGAGGTCGATGCCGTGGATGACTTCGAGGCCCTGGAAGCTCTTGGTGACCGACTTGAGCGCGATCGAAGCCATCAGGACACCTTCAGCGCCAGGCTTTCGCCGGCCGCGAGCGATACCGCGCCTTCATGGCGGCGGCCGTCGATGGTGATCGCGCGGGCCTCGAGCGTTCCGCCGTCCACGGAGAGGGTGAGCGTGTCGCCGGACCTGGTCAAGGTGCCGAAGCCCCGGCCTGCCGACCAGAACAGGCGATAGTCGCCCTCAAGCTTCGGCGCAAAGGCGAGCGTCCCCGCGACGAAGTCCGCGGCGAGGCCCGAGAAGGCGTTGACCAACTGCCAGGCCGACATCGAGCGGGCGTAGTAGGAACCGCATTCGATGTCGTTCCAGGGATTGCGGCGGCTGCCGTCATGGCGGTCGCGCGCGCCGCGGACGATGTCGAGCCCCTCCGCGACGAGGCCATGCATGATGAGATGCGAGGCCGCCATATATTCGATGCCGGTCCAGACCTCCTCGGCATAGGGCGCGGCGACCATCGGCTGGCGGATGCCGTCCGGATAGGTCGCGATCAGGAGGCCGGCCTCGTCCTCATAGGCATAGTTGCGGCAGGGGTTGAAGTGGTCGGCGAGCGAGGGGCGGAAGTTGTTGGCGTGCACCGCGCGCAGCGCCGTCTCGATCTTGTCCGTGTCGAGGAACGTGCCGATGCCGGCGACTTCGGCATGCCACTGGCCGAGGATCTGGTCGGAAATGCAGCCCTCGCCCATCTGGTATTTGAGCTCGGAGAACTCCTCCGACCAATAGGTTTCCATGAAGCCGTCGGCGAGGACGCCGGCCGTGCGGCCGACATCGAACGGCGTCAGCACCGACTTGTCCGAGAGATCGATCTTCTGGACGAACCAGCGCCCGTTGAAGAGTTCGTCATTGATATAGGCAGCGCCCGCCTTGCCGAGGCGCGCCGTCTTCTCGGCGAAGTCGGCCTCGCCCATGGCGGCCGCCATCTCGGAGGCGGCGAGCAGCGCCGCGACATAGATCGAGCCGAGCCAGGAATTCGGCCCGAACAGCTCCATGTCGAGCGTCTGGTGCTGGCGGCCTGCGAGGATGCCGGTCTCGCCGGGATCCCAGCGATCGGGGTTTTCCGCGCTCCAGGCATACTCGACGGCGCGCTTCACCGCCGGCCACTGCCGCCGCAGCCAGTCGCTGTCGCCCGCGAGCTTCCATTCGCGATAGGTCTTGATGACGGCGCCGAAATGCCCGTCCGCGCAGGGGCCGATGATGTCGAAGCCGGAGCCGAGCGGCAGCTTCTGGCGGAAGGTCAGCCCGCCAGTCGGCAGCATGTTGTAGGCGAATTCGGTCTCGCGCAGCGTTCGCTCGATGGCAGGGAAGAGATGCGGCAGCGCCTGCTGGTAGTTCCAGACATGCGTGCAGGTGCCCTCGCAGGAGCCATCATTGGTGTGCTGGCCTTCCCAGGCCCAGAGCTCGCCGCCTTCGAGGCGGATGACGGTCGCGGTCCTGAGCAGTGCCAGCGTCGCGCTGGCGGCGTCCTTGACCTCGGCGGGCAGCGTCGTGCCGAACAGGGCGTCGCGGAAGGCGGTCGTGGCGGCTTCGAGGGTATCCCAGCGCTTCAGCGCGTCGATGGCGGTCGCCGCCGAATCCGCCCACTGCGTCGCATAGTAATTGGTCCAGCTCGGCGTCGGCGCCTCGGGTATGGCGCCGTCGGGCTTGGCGCGGAAGGCCCAGTAGATATCCCCCTTGGGGAAACTCCAGGCGATGACGAAGCGCACGATCTTGCGGCCGCCGGCGGGAATGGTGAACCGCGCGCTGAGCGTCGCGTGCTCGGGCTGCAGGCTCATATGCCGGCTGGTGCGCGGCTCGTCATAGTGGCGCTGCGGCAGCCGTCCCGGACGGGCGAATTCCTTCCAGAAGACGGCGAGATCGTCGAACCACTGGCCGCGATAGTGATGGTCGGTGTGGTCGACATCCTCGGCGTCGGTGGCGATGGTGAGATCGCCGCGCGCCGTCTCCGGCAGATCGCTGTCTGTCGAGGTCAGATGCAGCAGGCTGATGCCGCCCTCCTGGCGGAAGCTGTGGCGGCCGCTGTTGGAGCCGTGATTGCCGAGCGTTCCGGCGAGCGTATAGGTGAGTTCGTCGGCGGTATCGTTGACGATCTCGAAGGCGAACAGTGCCGCCGGCATCGATGAGTCGCGGTCATTGTGCGGGATGAAGGGCGAGAGCGCGGTCAGCCGCACGCCGCCCGGGAAGCGCTCGTCCGCGAAGACGAGATCGGCCGTCGGGAAGCGGCCGTAGAAGTCGACCTTGCCGAAATGCGGCACGCCGACGAGCGTCTGGCGGTTGGCGCCATGGCCGAAGCCGTCGAACATCTTGCGCATGCCCGGCGCGCCGGACGGGTTGAGATCATAGGGGCCGTTGAGAACGCGGGCATCGACGAGCTTGCCGTCCTTCTCCGCCTTGATCGCGAAATGCGAATAGCCGTTGTAGCTCTGCAGGCCCGGCCGGTTGCGGATCGACCAGTCGACCAGGCGGCCGCTGCCCGAGAGCGCGAAGCCGCCGGAGCCGATGCCGCCGAGCGGGAAGGCGAGATAGCGGGCGCGGTCGCCCGCATAGTGAAAGCGCGCGTCGATGGCGGCGAGATCGTCCCACATGTGGTAAGTTTCCCTGGAGGTCTAGTTCTTGATGCCGCTCATCGTGATGCCTTCGATCACGAATTTCTGGGCGATGAGGAAGAGGAGCACGACGGGCAGGATCGACATGCTCATCGCGGCCATGACCACCGACAGATTGCCGGCGCCCATATAGCCGCGCAGCACATCCATCGCGAGCGGCAGCGTCATCTGATCCTGCTTGCCGAGCAGGACCTTGGCCTGAAAATAGTAGTTCCAGGTCTGCGTGAAGGTGATGATGCCGAGGGCCGACAGCGCCGGCCGCAATTGCGGCAGCGAGATGCGCCAGAAGATCTTGAAATAGCCGGCGCCGTCCATGAGCGCCGCTTCCTCCAGCGCCTTCGGCTGGCTCAGCATGAACTGGCGCATCAGGAACACGCCGAAGCTCGAGGTGAGATACATGAGCGCCAGCCCGATCGGCCGGTTGATCAGGCCGACCTGCGCATAGCCGAGATAGATCGGCAGGATCGTCACCTGGGCCGGGAACATCAGCCCAACCAAGAGGGCGAAGAACAGCGCGTCGCGGCCACGGAAATTGAGCCGGGCGAAGGCGAAGGCGGCGAGCGTGCAGGTGACCAACTGGCCGACGGTCACCACCAGCGCGATCATCACCGAATTGGCATAGATGCGCAGGAACGGCACCTTCGAGCTCATCACCGACCAGTAATTGGTGAAATCGAGGCTCGGCGGCAGGAAGCTCGGCGGCATCTTGTAGGCGTCCGCGACCGAGCGGAACGACATCGAGAACAGCCACAGGAAGGGCAGCAGCATGAAGAGGGCGAGCAGCAGCATGCAGCCGATGATCGCCCAGTCGATCGAGCGCCGCGCCGCCCGCGTGTGCATCAACCCGCTCATTGCTGCACCCAGCGGCGCGAGATCCACTGCTGGGCGGCGGTGATCAGGAGGATCAGCAGCGTCATCACCACGGAGATCGCCGCGGCATAGCCGATCTGGAAGCTGCCGAAGCCCTCCTCGACGATGAGGATCGACAGCGAGCGCGTCGCATCGCCGGGTCCGCCATGGGTCAGGATGACGATCGACTCGAACACCTGCAGCGCGCCGATCGAGGCATAGACGATGCAGAAGAACACGACCGGCGAGATATAGGGCAGGGTGATACGGAAGAACTGGCGCCAGGCCGGCGTTCCGTCCATCACCGCGGCTTCGAGAATGGTCTTCGGCACGCCCTGCAGCGCCGCGATGAAGATGATCATGAAGAAGCCGGTGTTCTTCCAGACATCCATGATGATGATCGAGGTCATCGCCTGATTGGCGTCGGTCAGCCAGCGGACGCCGGGCAGTCCGATGAGGCGGAGATAGTAGTTTATGACGCCGAGATCATCGCCATAGAGATAGCTCCAGACGATGGAGACAAAAGCGGCCGCGATGATGACGGGGAGGAAGAACGACAGGCGGAAGAAGTAGAGCAGCCAGCTGGGCATCGCCCGGTTCAGCGCCAGCGCCAGCATCAGCCCGATCGAGACATTGAAGGTCACTGCGAAGAAGGTGAAGCGCAGCGTGTTCCAGAGGATCTGCAGCGAGCGTCTATCCGAGAAGAAGCGCGCGAAATTGTCGAAGCCGACCCAGCGCGAGCCCATCATCGGGTCGAAATGCGAGAAGGCGAGGATGCAGGTGAGCACCACCGGCGCCAGCACGAAGGTGATGTAGAGCACCGTCGTCGGCAGCACGAACAGATAGCCGGTGCGCGCCTGGGCACGGCGAAGATCGGACAGTGGACGGTGCGCTGCTAGGCTGGCGGCCATGGCGGACGGCTCCGGGGAATGCGATGCGGCTGCCGCCCGCCAGGAGGGCGGATGGGCTGCGGCGAGGCGATCCCTCCGGGCCGGGCGCTCTCGCGGCGGGTCCGGAGGGATCGGGTGGCGAAGACTTGGCGCTGCTACTGCTTCATCCGGGCGAAGGACTCGTTCAGTTCGGCATCCGCCGCCTTGACGCCGTCGGCGATCGAGATCTCGCCCGCCATCATCGCGGTGTAGTGGCGGATGAAGATCTTCTCGACCTCCTGGAAATTGGCCGGCGAGGGCACCGCCTTGGTGTGCGGCAGCGTCTCGTAATAGAGAGCGGCGGAGGGTGGGAAGCTGAGGAAAGCCTCGGTCGAGGCCGCCGACTTGCGGCCGGGCACGCCGCCGCCCTTCTCGCCCTCTTCCTTCTGCGTCTCCTCGCTCGTCAGTTCGAGCACGAGCGCCTTGGCGAGGTCGGCATTGGCGGTGTTCTTGTTGATGGCATAGCCGCCGAAGCCGATCACCGTGGTGTCGCTTTCCTTGCTCGGCGGAATGGCGATGTCCATGTTGACCTTGTTGGTCTTGGCGCCCTGCACGATCCAGTGGCCACGGCTGATCATGGCGACCTGGCCGGCGAAGAACTGGCTGTCCATCGGCGCGCCGCTGCCGGGGATCGGCGAGACGCCGTCGACATGGATCAGGTCGTAGAGGAACTGCAGCGACTCCGCGACCTTGGGATCGAGCATGTTCGACGCGGTCCAGTCCTCGTTGAGGATGCCGGTGCCGTTGGAGAAGAACCAGGGCTGGACGAAGAAGTTCTGGTTCGGCACCTCATAGCCGTATTGCGTGATGGTGCCGGAGGCATCCTTGACCGTCAGCGCCTTGGCGACCTTGCGGAATTCGTCCCAGGTCCAGCGGCCATTGACCGGATAGGCGACGCCTGCCTTGTCGAACAGGTCGCGGTTGTAGTTGATCATGATGTTGTTCCAGCCGATCGGGATGTAGTTGATCACCCCGTTGTAGGAACCCTGCTTGAACAGGCTCGGCGCGAAGTCCGAGAAGCCGGTATTGGCGGCGACGAAATCGTCGAGCCCGAGCCAGAGGCCGCGCGAGGAGAATGCCTGGAAGGTCTCGATGGCCGTGCCGTAGACATCGGCGGCGGCGCCGGCGTTGAACTGGCCGAGCACCTTCGTCACATAGTCGCCCCAGCCCGAGGCGATGGCGTCCATCTCGAGCTCGACCGTGACATTCGGATAGTTCTTGTTGAAGCGCGCGATCGCGTTGGTGATGGCGCCGAGTTCCGCATCGCCGCCGAAGCCCTGGACCTTGAGCGTCGCGGTCGCGTCCGATTGCGCGATCGCCTGTCCGAGACCAAGGCCGGCCGTGGCGGCCAGGGCCGCCGATGACAGCAGCAGGCTGCGCCGTGAAAGCGTGATCATGGATGTCCTCCCTTTGCGCCGTTACCGGCGTCGTTGTCTCGCCGGACTTCCGGTCGAAACGTTTCGTGTCATCGCCCCGAAAAGATCGCCGGTCGGGTTCCTCCCCAAGCCGCGTATTGGATTTGCCTGCACGAAACGTTTCGTATAGTGCATTTCGCAGGCCTTTTGACAAGGGGCCGCAGACAGATCGGGGGACTGGTTGGCTACCATCAAGGATGTCGCGCGGCGGGCCGGCGTCGCCATCTCGACGGCATCGGCCGCGCTCAACCGCTCGGCGCCGGTGAGCGAGGAGGTGATCGAGAAGGTCCAGAAGGCGGTGCGCGAGATCGGCTATGTGCCACATGGCGCGGCGCAGAGTCTTCGGATCGGCCGGTCACGGCTGATCGGCGTGATCCTGCCGGATGTCACCAATCCGCATTTCGCCAATGTCGCCCGCGTCGTGCAGTCGGTGTGTCTCGAAGCCGGCTACATGGCTGCCGTCTATTCGACCAACGAGGATTTCGATCGCGAGCGGCAGATCCTCAAGATGATGCGCGCCCAGCGCGTCGCCGGCCTGATCATCATCCCGACCCGCTCCGATGCCGAGCACGGCGCGCGCCTCGCCGACGAGATCCATGTCCCGACGATCCTGCTCGATTCGTTCGTCGAGGGCCTGCCCTATGATGTCGTGAAGCTCGACAATGTCGGCGCGGCCCGGCTCGCCATCGAGCATCTGATCGGCCTCGGCCACCGCCGCATCGCCGTCACCACCGGTCGCCGCAACATCGCCACCGGCGAGGATCGTCTCCGGGGCTATTTCGAGGCGCATGAGGCGCATGGGCTGCCGGTCGACCGGCGCCTCCTGATCGACGGCCGCTTCGACCAGGGCGTGGCGCATGACAGCACCCTCGCGCTGATGCGGGCAGGGGAGAGGCCGACGGCGATCTTCGCGCTCTCCAACATGATGATGCTCGGCGTGATGAACGCGCTGCGCGAGATGAAGCTGCAGGTGCCGGGCGACGTCTCGGTAATCGGCATCGACGATTTCTCCTTCGCCAACATCATGAACCCGCCGCCGACGGTCGTTGCAGCGCCGATCGAGGACATGGCGCGCAGCGCCATCGGCCATCTCCTCGACGAGATCGCCAGCAAGACCGCGCCGAGCGCCGCCGTCCAGGTCTTCGCCCCGTCCCTGATCGTCCGGGAAAGCTGTCGGCCGGTCTGATCGCGGTCAAGTTCGCCAGCCTCGACGGCAGGGAAGGCCGCCTTGCCGTTTCTGGGCCGTTAATTGCGGAGGCGATCCATTCGCTATAGGCTGATGTTTCGTCCGCAGGGACGGCCGGCGTCAAACGGCGCGGCAGCTTTCGGGGAGAAAGCATGCCATCACTCGACGCGAACACCGCGATACCCCCGTCCATACCGATCGGAGCGCGCTCGCTCGAGGCGCGCGACCGCTTTCTCGACGTGTATCGGCACCCCGATATCCTCAAGCCGCGGGCCTGCTATGTCTGCGGGCAGTCGCTGTTCACGCCGATCGCGACGCATGACCGCTACGGCATCCCCTATCCGACCGGTCTTTGCACCCATTGCGGCAACGTCCAGCAGACGCACTACTACGACGCCGACGTCCTCACCGATTTCTACATGAACTACTACCGCGACATCTACGGCGCGCTGGCGCCCGCCGAGCTGTTCGACCACCAGGTTCGCCGCAACATCTTCGAGTTCATGAGCGAGACGGTGGGCGTCATCGACCGTGTCCTCGAAGTCGGCGCCGGAGCCGGCGGCAATCTGTCGAAGTTCAAGGCGGCGGGCTGCGAGGTGCTGGGCCTCGATTTCGACCAGCGATACCTCGATGAAGGATCGAGCCGCGGGCTGACGATGCTGCATGGCGGCATGGAGCGACTGGAGGACGACGACCGCTTCGACCTCGTCATCATCGCCCATGTCCTCGAGCATATCGACGGGCCGACGGCATTTCTGGAGGAGATCGGGCGCCATCTGACCCCGACCGGCCGCATCTATATCGAGGTGCCGTCGCTGAACCAGGTCAGCGAAGGCGGCTACGACTACGATCTCGCGACCTATTTCCAGAATGCGCACACGATCCATTTCACGGAGCTGTCGCTGTCGAATGTCTGTGCGCTGGCGTCCTTCACGATCGGCAAGCACGACACGTTCATCCGCGCCATCGCCGAACGCGCCGGTTCGGACCGTCGATGCGAAGTGCGCAACGACCCGGACGATTCAAGGCGCATCCTCGCCGAGATCGATCACCGCCGGCACAGCCCGCTCCGCGTCCCCCGGCGCGTCTACAAGCGCCTGAAGCGCCGCGTGAAATCGCTGCTCGTCCGCCACTGAGGCGTGGGCGGGGGCCTGCAAAGCCGTGCGAGCACCATCTGCGTCTGCCGACGATGCCGGCGTTCCCGCGCGCTTTTCCTGACCGGTGATTGGTGGGCCCACCAGGACTCGAACCTGGAACCAGACCGTTATGAGCGGTCGGCTCTAACCATTGAGCTATAGGCCCCCGCGACCCGGTATAGCCGAACCGGAGGTGGCGGCAAGGGGGTGGTTCGCTCAGTCGGTCGGCGGTTCTTCCGAGGCGGAGACCTCGTCGGGATGGGCGACGGGCAGCATGCCGCGATAGAAGCCGGGCTCGGAGCCTTGGATCACGATGGCGCCGACCGAGCGGGCATAGAAGCCGGTCGGGCCGGCGCCACCGATGATGCCGTAGGGATAGCCGGCGCCATACATGTCGAGCAGGGTCGCCAGCAGCAGGGCATGGCCGATGCCGCGGCCGCGGAGGGTGGCGTCGACGCCGGTCGGCCCGAAATAGCCCCGCGCCGTGGCGTCATAGCAGGCGAAGCCGGCGATGGCCTCCTCGCGGACGGCGATCAGGCAGGTCGGTGGCTGACGGCAGGTCGCGACCGTCGCCTCGCTCACCCAGCCCTGGCCGAAGCGCGGGCCGATCCAGTCGGTGAGCGCGCGCAGCTCCGGCGCCAGCACGCGGCGGATGGTGACGCCCTCGGCCGCCATGCGCGCGTCGAGAGCGGCGTCGGCCTTGAGATCGTAGAGCTTGACGAGCATGTCGGGCATGGCGGTGTCCTTGGTCGGTGTCCTTGGTCGGTCGCTCAGCCCTTGACCGCGCCGGCCGTCAGGCCCGCGACGATCCGGCGCTGGAAGATGAGCACGAGGATGATCAGCGGCAGCGTCACCGTGACCGAGGCGGCCATGATCTGGCCGAACGGATATTCATAGCGCGACGAGCCGCCCATCAGGCCGATCGCCACCGGCACCGTGCGGTTCTCGTCGGTCAGGATGAAGGTCAGCGCGAACAGGAATTCGTTCCAGGCGAGGATGAAGGCGAGGATGCCGGTCGAGGCGAGCGAGGGCCCCATCAGCGGCAGCAGGATCTTGGTCAGGATGCGGAAATGCGAGCAGCCGTCGATGATCGCGGCCTCCTCGAGTTCGCGCGGGAATTCGCGGATGAAGGTCGTCAGGATCCAGGTGGTGAAGGGAACCGTCGCGAGCAGATAAGTCAGGATCAGCGCGCTCGGGCGGTTATAAAGGCCGAGCCAGTTGATGAGCTCGAACATGCCCGAGAGCACGACGACCTGCGGGAAGATCGAGATCATCAGGATCGCCATCAGCACGCTGCGCCGCTGCGGAAAGTCGATGCGGCCGAGCGCATAGGCAGCGGAAATGCCGAGGATCAGCGACAGCGCCGTTGTCGACGACGCGACGAAGGCCGAGTTGACCAGCGAGCCGAGGAACACCGTGTTCTCGTAGAGCGCCCTGTAATAGGTGAAATCGAAGGCCGGCAGGAAGGTGTTGCGATAGAGCGCCGCGCCCTGCTTGGTCGAGGAGACGATCGCCCAGTAATAGGGGAAGAGCGTGTAGAGGAGGACGAGGCCGACGGCGGCGACGAGGAAGCCCTTCTTGATGCGCCGCTCGAGCCGGTAGCTGGCCGAGCTGCGCCGGCGGCGGGCGGCGACGGGGGCCGATGCGGTGGTCGTGCTCATGCTGCTTCTCCTGCCGCGCGGTCGAGCCGGAGCACGCCGATGATGACGATCGCGACCAGCGCGACGAGCAGGAACACCCAGGTCGAGGCGGCCGAGCCGATACCGAGTTCCTGGAACGAGATCAGGCGGTTGCGGGCATAGATCGATGCGGTCATCACCTGCTCGCTCGAGGCGGCGAGCACATAGGCGAGGTCGAACATCCGGAGCGCGTCGAGGACGCGGAAGAGCACCGCGACGCCGATCGCCGGCTTCAGCAGCGGCAGCACGATCGACCAGAAGCGCTTCCAGGCGGGAATGCCGTCGACCTCGGCCGCTTCCATGATCTCGCCGGGAATCATCTGCAGCCCGGCGAGGATGAGCAGCACCATGAAGGGCGTCGTCATCCAGACATCGATGAAGATCACGACGCCCATGATCAGCGAGCCGTTCGCCGTCCAGGCGATGCCGTGGTCGATCAGCCCGGCCGAGATCAGCATCTGGTTGAGGACGCCGAACTGGTCGTTCAGCATCCATTCCCAGATCTTGGTCGCGACGACGACGGGGATCGCCCAGGGCACGAGGATCGCCGCGCGGACGAGGCCGCGGCCGGGAATCGCCTGATTGATCAAGAGCGCGATGCCGAGGCCGAGCAGTGTCTCGATGGCGACCGAGATCACCGTGAAGACGAGTGTGTTGCGGACGGCGATCCACCAGGTGCGGTCGCCGAGGACTTCGAGATAGTTCTCGAAGCCGACCAGCGAATAGTTGGTGGCGTCGTCGAGATAGGCGTCGGTGAACGAGAAATAGAAGGTGCGGGCGAGCGGCCAGACCGCGACGACCAGCATGGCGACCAGCATCGGTGCCATGAACAGCCAGGCGGCGCGGCGGTCGGCGCGGGCGAGCTTGAGGCTCATGCCGCGAGCCCTCCGGCGGCGGCGGCCCTGCGCTCGAGGCTCGCCGCGTGATCGAGGCGGGCGCCGCTCTCCTCGAACAGGAAGAGATCCTCGTCGCGGAAGGTGAGGCCGACCCGGGCATCGCGCGCCTCGGTCGGTCGGACGGCAAGACGCACCACCCAGCCATGGTCGGCATCGAGCCGGACATAGGCGAAATGCTCGTGGCCGAGATCCTCGACCCGTTCGAGCACGCCCTCGACCCGGCCGCTGCCCGGCGCTACGATCTGGAGCGCTTCGGGGCGAACGCCGATCGAGGTCGGCACGGAGCGATTGCCGGTGACCTCGGTGCGAAGGCGGAGACCGCCGGGGCCGGCGAGCGCCCAGCCATTGCCATCGGCCGAGGCCGTCACGGCGGAAAAATTCATGCGCGGACTGCCGACGAAGCCGGCGACGAAGCGGCTCTTCGGCGTATGGTAGAGCTCCTGCGGCGTGCCGACCTGCTCGATGACGCCATGATTGAGCACGACGATGCGGTCGGCGAGGGTCATCGCCTCGGCCTGGTCATGCGTCACATAGATCATGGTCGTGCCGATATCGTCGTGCAGGCGCGCGATTTCGATCCGCATCTCCATGCGCAGGTCCGAATCAAGGTTCGACAGCGGCTCGTCGAACAGGAACACGTCGGGCTTGCGCACGAGGGCACGGCCGATGGCGACGCGCTGGCGCTGGCCGCCCGAGAGTTCGCGCGGGCGGCGGGCGAGCAGGTGGTCGACCTTCAAGAGCTTCGCGACCTCGGCCACCTTGTTGCGCACGGCATCGCGGCCCATGCCGAGCGTCTCGAGCGCGAAGCCGATATTGCGCGCCACCGTCATGTGCGGATAGAGCGCGTAGGACTGGAAGACGAAGGCGATGCCGCGCTTCGAGGCCGGGACATCGGTGACTGCCTCGCCGCCGATCGCGATCTCGCCGTCCGACACCGGAACAAGGCCGGCGATGAGCCGCAGCAGCGTCGATTTTCCGCAGCCGGAGGGTCCGACGAAGACGATGAATTCACCGTCGCGGATCGAGAGGTCGACGCCGCGGATGACGGCATTGGTGCCGTAGGTCTTCGAAACGGATTTGAGCTCGACCGACGCCATGGGATCTCCGGCAGGAATGTGGGCAAGGGGTCGCTCTTGCGCGACCGTCGAAGGCCGGCACCGCCCCTTCAGCTCCGCTTCAAAAGGGAGGTCGGACCGGAGGTCCGGGAGAGGGCTTGCGGCCATCCGGAGAGGGCGCAGACGCTCTCCCGCCGGCTTCGCCGTCACCTCTCCCCGAGGGAGAGAGGTGACGGGAGAGGCGGATGGACTACCGGCTTTCCTTCAGCTTCTCGAGACGTGCGGAAAGCTTGGCGAGGCCTTCCTTCACGTCCTCGTCGCCGGACAGCATGTCGTGCACGGCGCGATAGAAGGCCTGCGAGACGCGGTTGTAGCTGGTGCCGGTATAGCCGGACGGGCGCGTCGCGCTGTCGGCGAAGGCGGGCTGGGTGTCCTTGAGGAAGGGAAGCTTCGCGAGGACGTCCGGATCGGTGTAAAGCGCGCCGATGGAGGGGTTATAGGCCCCTTCGATCGCCCGCATCTTCTGCATCTCGGGGCCGGTGATGAAGCGGGTGAACTCGGTGGCGAGCTCGGGCTTGGCGCTGTACTTGTTGACGCCGAAATACATCGGGCCGAGGCAGCCGCTCGACTTCTGGCCTTCCTTGCCGACCGGAAGCGGCATCATGCCGACCTTGCCGACGAGCTGGCCGCCAGCGGTCTGCGAGGTGCCCCAGACATAGGGCCAGTTGCGGTGGAAGACGGAATTGCCGGCCTCGAACACGGCCCGCGAGGCTTCCTCGTCATAGCCGAGCACGCCTTCCGGCGAGATCATGCCGATCCAGCCCTTGGCCTTCTCGATCGCTTCAGCGGCGCCGGGATTGTCGATGGTGACCTTGCCGTCGTCGGCGATGATCGTGCCGCCGCCATTGGAGGCGATGAGCTCGATCGCGTCGCAGGTCAGGCCCTCATAGCTCTTGGCCTGCCAGGTGTAGCCCCACATGTCCTTGTTGCCAGCGGCGCGTTCCTTGTCCTGGATCTCCTTCGCCTGCGCGGCGAGCTCGTCCCAGGTCTTCGGCGGCTGCATGCCGTACTTTTCGAGCAGGTCCTTGCGATAGAACATCAGCCCGACATCCATATAGGCGGGCAGGGCGATCAGCTGGCCGTTGATGTCGCCGGCGCCGATGGTCGACTTGAAATGTTCCGCCTGCTCGGTCTCGGGCACCATCGCCTTGATGTCGAGCAGGTTGTTCTTGAACATGCCGAGCCAGATGACGTCGAGGAACAGCACGTCGACATCGCTCGATTTCGCCGCCAGCAGCTGCTGGTAGAGCGGAATGGCGTCGTCGAGCTGCGCCGGCATCTTGTTGATCTTGGCTTCGTTGCCGGTCTTCGCCTTCCAGGCGTCGGCGGCCTTGACGCAGAGCTCGTAGTCGGTCGCGCCGCAGAAGACGGATACGGTATCGGCCCGCGCCGCGCCGGAGGCGAGCGCGAGGAGCATGCTGGCGCCGAGCGCAAGCTTTTTGAGCGACATCACTGAATTCCCTCTGTTCCCTGTGGAGCGGCCGGGCCGCGGCGGACGGCGCTCTTCAGGCGCCTGCCTCACCCGCATATTACCACTGGATATATCCAGTCATGTCAATAAGGTCATGAAGCCGGCTCGCCACGCAGAGGGCGGCGGCGACAGGGAGGGGGCCAATGGCAGCAGGGACCGGCCAGGGGTTGAACGACGACGCGCCGGATGGCGGCGGGAGGGCTGAGGGCATCGATCTCGAGCGTGCAGCAGAGGACGGCATCGGGCAAAGCGGCGGCATCAGCCGGGCCGATCCGCGGCCGCTGCATCGCCAGGTGCGCGGCGCGATCCTGGAGGCGATCGAGGCGGGCCGCTTGCCGCAGAATGGCAAGCTTCCCTCGGAGCGGGAGCTGGTCGATCTCTTCGGCGTCAGCCGCATTACCATCCGCCATGCGATGCGCGATCTGGTGCAGCAGGGCTTCCTGCAGAGCCAGCCGGGCAAGGGCTTTTATGTCGCCGAGCCGCAGCGTGGCTTCGAGCTGCATCTCCTCAAGAGCTTCACCGCCACGGCGATCGCCAATGGCCGCCGGCCGGGCCAGCGGCTGCTTGTCGCACGGACATGGCGCGCGCCGCTCGAGATCACGCGGCCGCTGTTCCTGCCCGAAGGCGCCGATGTCGTCGAACTGACGCGGCTGCGGCTCCTCGACGACGTCCCGGTGGTGATCCAGACCGACTGGCTGTCGGCGGCGCGCGTGCCCGGGCTGATCGCGCTCGACTGGTCGTCGCCCAATCGCTCGCTCTATGCCGAGATCCGCGAGCGCTACCGCATCCGCCCGGTGCGCGGCCAGACGACGCTGAGCGCCCGGCTCGCGACGGCGGAGGAGGCCGACCTCCTCGGTCTCGCCCAGCCGGCGGCGGTGCTCACCGTCGACCAGATCGCCTTCGACGCCCGCAACCGGCCCGTCAACCTGACGACCCTCAAGCATCACCCGGAGCGCTATCCGCTGACCCTCGCCCAATCCGAATCGGGCGACATCGAGCAGATCTGAGCGGGTATCAGCGCCGCCGCTTGAACAGCTTGCGCCTGTAGAGGCGCAGGAGATGCTTGAGCGTGCGGCTGCGTGACGAGAGGATCCGGCCGGCCGCCGCCAGTTCGGCACGCAGTCGCTGTTCCTCACCCTCCAGTTGCACGATCCGGCGCTCGAGGGCGGCGGTGCTGACGATGACCTGGGTGCTGTTCTGTTCGCGATAGATGGTGGCCCGGCGGCGCAAGGCCTGAAGCTCGCCGTCCAGCCGGCGCGCGTCGCGCTCGGCGGACTCGAGGGCAAGCTCCATCGCCGTGATCTTCTCCGCTCGCGCCGTCAGCTCCGGCTCGGCTTCCGCCAACCCTGCCCGCAGGCGAGCGAGTTCCGGCTCGATCTCCTCCGTCTGTCGCCGCGAGAGATGCAGGAGGCGCGTCAACAACTCGTCGCGTGCTGGCCAGGTCTGCGGAGCGGGACCGCTTGTTCCCGCGCTCGGGATCGAGGGTGCCTGCTCGGCAAACTGCACCTCGACATTCGGAAACGCCGACAGCGAGGCCTCATAGACGCCCTCGATCTTTCCGTGCAGGCTCGGATGGAGTTCGACCTCGCAACCGATCGCCGCAGCAAGGATCCCCATATGCAGCCGGTTGGTCCGAACCCGTGCAAACCGCGTCATGATCGCGGCCGTGTCGCGAAGCCGGCTCTCGCAAGAGTCCCGCTCGCCCCACAAGTCGCCGTTCCACAGCAGGCTGAGATCGAGATTGTCGAACGGAATTTCCGCGTTCGGATTCTCCTCATCCATCCGGAAGATGTTCAGCGTCCCCTCACGGTCCTTGCGCCAGAATTCGGCATAGAACGAGTCCTTGACCGCGAAGGCGAGGTCGGGGACGAGGCTTACCCTGTCGGCCAGCTCTGGGTGGGCCGCCAGCCTTTCATAGGATCGGCGCTCGCGCAGGAAAATGCGCAGCTGCTTGGCGTGCCGAACGAGAAGATCGTCGAACCCGACGATGGTGCAGGGCAGGATGACCGCGCTTCCGCCGGATTCGAGAATGGGCCGGATAGCCTGGATGCGGTCCTCCCAGAGCCCTTCGATCAGCGCGCCGCCGCCAACCACGACATGCGAGCCCGGGGGAAGGGTCGCGGGCTCCGACGCATGGTGTCGCTTCGGAGTCCAGCCGAGATGCTCGAAGAGGTCGAACGCCCCAAGCTGGATCAGCCCGTCGCCGAGATTGCCGACGGACGGCATGAACACGGCGTCTCTTTGGGCGGCCGCTGCGATCGCCGACGCGAGATCTGGATCCTGGAGAACGGCGTTGCGGAGGTCTTCTCGGATTCCCGCGAGCCTGGCTGAGCTCAACTGGACGATTTTCTTCTTCATTGTTCATTCCGGATTGGCGTCCGGGCAACGGCATGTTCGCGGCCCAGTCTTCGGCAAGGACGATGTGACCGATAGGACGTACGCCGCCTAGGCATCGGACGGCTGGATCGTCCGCTCCGTCGATCGATTGGTCAAGGACTTGACGGCAGATCCGGCCTTGTCG
The DNA here is from genome assembly GCA_965279105.1 of Kaistia sp. GTDB lineage: Bacteria > Pseudomonadota > Alphaproteobacteria > Rhizobiales > Kaistiaceae > Kaistia. The sequence continues at coordinate 4,090,513 of OZ257135.1, read as the reverse complement.
AGCCCGAATAGCTGCGCGACCTCCTTCGTGAAGACGTCGGGATGGTGCCTGCTCAAAATGTGATTCTGCGCCGCCAGTCGCAGCGCCGTGCGGTCTGTCTCCGGCTTGTAGAACCGCTCGATCGCCGCAACATAGGCCGCGACGAGGTCGACATCGTCGAGTTCATTGGGAATGAGATAACCGGTATTGGCGTTCACGGCTTCGCCGATCCCTCCGATGTCGGGGGCAAAGACCACCAGTCCTGCCGCCATCGCCTCCAGGATGATGTTGGGCAGTCCATCATAGGAGGACGTATAGAGCAGCCCGTCACAGTCCCGGTAGGGAAGCTGCTGGAAACCGTTGAACGGGCCGAGATACTGCAGGTTGCTGCGGCCCTTCAGGATCTTGAGGTCGAAGCTGTCGAGAACGGGCGACCCATGGACGAGGATCGATACGTTCAGCTTCGATTTCTTCAGCCTGTCCGCGATGAGTGGCAGGAGGTCGGGGCGCTTCTGCTCATCGAGCCGGGAGGCCCACAAGAGCTTGCGCGTCTCGCGTCGCCCGGCGATCGCAGGCGTGCCCGGTGGCGGCGTCGCCGGCAGATAGAGCGTCCGGTATTTGGGCGCGAGCATATCCAGCAGGCGGCAGTCCGACCACGCGAGGTCGCGGTGATCGGTGATGATGGTATCGAACAAGTTGCCGCATTCGGAGATGAAATCCCACTCATAGCCGCGGCGGACCCAGCCCTCGTCGAGCTTCGAGACGGCATCGCAGAAGCGGTAGTAGACGAGGCGCATGTCCTCGAGAAGGAACCCAAAACGGCCAATGAACTCGGAGACGAAGGAACAGCTCTTCAGGTGCACCACCGCACCCGGCGCCACGGACTGCAGGATGCGCAAAGTCGCAACCTGACGATGGGATTCGCTGAGGTTGCGGTAGATCGCGAAGAGATCGAGATAGACCGCGTTCGGCGGGAGATGGTCGGTCCAGTCGCGGCCCTGGCTGGCCTGGCCGGCAATCACCAGAAGGCGACGAGACGGGTCGAGCCGGGCGAGCGTGTTGATGACGCCGAGAATGAACTTTTCGCCGCCACCGGGGCTGAGAAACGGCACCATCAGCACGTCGGTGAACGTCGCGTCGCCGATGATCTGGCAGGCCTGGTAATAGCAGGCGCCAGGGCGGGTATCGCCATTGGCGTTGGCATAGGCATAGATCCGGCCCGCGCCGGGCAGGTCGATGCCGGGTTCCAGCGACGTCGCCGAGATCGCCAACTCGCGGAGGGTTCGGCTTGCCAGAAATTCGCGCCGGACATCCTCTTCTTCGTCAAAGCGGCGGCGTCCGTCGCGAAGCCGTTCGACATAGGGCCCGCAGATGCCCAGATAGGTCTTCGGCTTGAAGAAGGAGCTCGGCGGCGTGACGCGCGCGGACACCGCGTCTGCGTTCCGCATCAGGCCGGTCTTGCGTTGCCGATAGAAGACGATCGTATCGGGGACGGCGACCAGGTCGATCCCGCGGGTCACCGCGGTGATGTTGAAGTGCCAGTCCTCATAGGCATAGCCCTTGCTCAGGCGAAGATCTTCAAACCGGATCTCCAGCGCCAGCGTGCGCAGGCAAAAAATCCTGGAAACGAACGGATGATGGTCAATGAACGTCAGGGGCGAGACGTCATCGATATCCTTGATCTTGTAGATATGAAACAATTCGCCGAAAGAGTAATAATACTGCGGGAAGCAGATCGTATTTCCGGAGTGCTTCTTGATTGCAAAGTAGAAATTCGAGATATAGTTGAACGATATGAGATCGTCGGCATCGGCGGTCATGATATAGGTGCCGCGCGCCGCTTCAAGCCCGTGGTTGCGGGCAAGTCCGAGCGAACCGAAGTCGACGACGTGACGTGATGAGCCCGCGAACGACGACAGATCCGCCTCATCGAGCCATTCGCGCATGCCGGGCGCAGGTTTGTCGAGGACGATGACGAGTTCAACGCTGATCCCGTAGCTGCGCGCGTATTTTGCAGCTTCTTCGATCGAGAGCAGGGTTCGCGTTATGTATTTCCGCTCGTCATGGACATTGAGGATGACCGTGACGTCGAAAGCTTCCTTAACGCGCTGGGCTTTTGTCAGCATAGAGCCCCCTGCTTGCTAAAAGTCCGCAGCATTGAATCGTTCCGAATGGGCAGGAAATTGCCAAGGTGATGGCGATCATGGGTCAAAGGCGGCAATACATGGTTAAGGTGTCGCGATCGCGACGTTTCGGCTGGACGAAAAGACGGCAATGGGCGTCGGCCAGGACGCCTTTGCCCGGCGGGCTGGAAGGTCAGGGCGCGGCCTTCCGTCGGTCGAGCCATGCGACTATCCCTTGCCTCTGAGCTTGCGGCTCGAGCGTTTCAGGGCGCGCGCGAGCCGCTTGAGCGGGCTCGGCCGCGCCGCCGCTTCGGCTGCCAGTCGGGCGTGGTGCTCCTCTTCGGCGATCGCAGCAAGCCGCTCCGCTTCCAATGCGCGTGCTGTCTCGAAACGCTGAATTTCCATGCGCACCTCGGCCGTCGCCACACGGCCGGCGACGCGCTCGGGCAGGCGGATCAGGCGTCGCGGTACCCGGTTCGAAGCGGCCGATCGAGATGGTGACCCGGGATCCGATCGGGCTGCCTCGCCGCGTTGCGATCCGCGCAGCGATTCGAAGACAGCTTCATAGAGCGACGCCTGCTGATCGGGCTTTGCCTGATCGAGCATATCCCTGCGCGCGGCACGCCCCAACTCCGATGCCGTCGTGGGAGCGGCGATGAGGTCGAGGATGGCGCGGGCCAGCGCCGGAACATCATAGGGATCGACCAACCGGCCATTGTGGCCGTCCAGGATGACATCGTTCATGCCGCCGACCGCGAAGGCAACGACCGGAACGCCGACGGCCATGGCCTCCATCATGATATTCGGCTGATTGTCCTCAAGCGAAGGGAGAACCACTAGGTCGGCTGCGTTGTAGATGGTTGTCAGCAGATGGTCGTCGGCCACGAACCCGAACGATCTGACCGGGATCCCCAGGGCAATCACCTCTGCGGTCGCCTGTCCGAACACCAGCAGCGCCAGGCCCGGCCCGCTGCCGAGCGCGGCCCCTTCGGGTTCGCTCGTCAGTCTGCGGATCGCCTCGATCAGGAAGTTGAGGCCCTTCCGCCGTTCGTCCGCATGGTGTGCGCCAAAGAGCATATAGCGTGCATTCGGGTCGAGCCCGAGGTTCCGCCGCGCCTCTGCCTTGTCGGCGGGACGAAACAGATCCAATTCGACGGAGTTCGAGATCCGATGGACCGATCTTTCCTCGAAGACGCCGGAGCGCTGGGCGCGGGCGGCGAGCCAGTTCGAGGGGGCCACGGCTGCCACATTGGATTGACGATAGGCTGCGCGCTTGGCCGAGATCAGCGACGAGACCATGCCCAGGCTGTCGTCATCCAGTTGCAAGCAGGGGCTGCAATTGCTCTCGTATCCGTTGCAGCCGGCCGAATAGTGACACCCGCCCGTGAAATGGCCCATGTCGTGCAACGTGAACACGACGGGCTTTCCAAGCGCGATCACAGGCGCCGCCGTTTCCGGATTGAGCAAGAAGTTCGTCCAGTGAATATTGACGGCGTCGTACTGCCCGTCAGCGATAAAACTGGAGACATCAAAGCCGGTCGGCTGCAACGAGAAAAATGTATTCGAATCCTTCGTCCGGCGCGGGTTCAGATAGTCGCTGTCAATAAACTTGGCGCATTCGATGCCGTCCGGCGCGATGCCGTCCGGTTCGACGACGATCGAGTTCGGGGTCGTGTGTTCGGGGGCAAGTTGAATGATGTCGATGTCGTGGCCCCGAGCGATGAGGCCGCTCGCCAACCGACGCATGGCTCTCGGCGCGCCGCCGCCACCACCATCTGTGCTCAGGATTGCGATCTTCATCCAGCAGCTGCCTTGAACAGGTCTTTCGTCGCGTTGCGCTGCGACCCCGAAGCTATTCCTACTTCCCCTCGCTCTATTCGGCCATTCTTCCAATGATCCTCGTCGCGACCCGTTGCCCCATCGCTATGCCGCTGAGTTCTCTTGCAATCGTGAAGCTGCTTGGCCGCGGCGAAAGTCGGGGCGGCGGGGAGGGCCGAATTCTCGGCGCCTGACGGGGCCTCGAACGACGTCGCTCGCCTGGAGGCGTCGGGAGCGCCCAACTCGCGGTTGATTCGGCTTGGGTTCGCCTCGGCGAAAACCCGAAGCAAGCGACTGGTCAGCGCGCCGCTCATGCCGCTCCGGCGATCGTCATGACAATGACGATCAGATGAACGGAGCGCCGGTTGAGTGACGCCTGAGTCAATCAGAAAGCCGGCATGATGATGATCGGAGGCAGTAGAACAAAATACAGATTTTGTAGTGTGTGCATACAATATCAATATTGGATACGCCGATTAATGGTTGACTAAGGATTGTCCAGGGAGATCAGGGACGTCGGATGATCGGCGGCTTCCTAGATATTTGAATACAACCCTAAATTACTGGTCGCTTTTGTGGCTGTCAACATTCCGAGGGCGTCGAGGCTGCGGCCAAAGGCTTCACGTGACCGACGCCGGTGCCTCCTCCGGCTCCTCGGGCCGTCGGCCACAAGCCTCGATTGTCGAGGTCGCCCGGCCGCCCTTGGCCAGACCCTCGGCCCTGTCGGACCGATTGGGGCCAGCCGCCGCCGACATGGATCAGGATGACGGGGGCAGCGGCCGCTGCCGGTGCTGGCCGCGCCGCCAGCGGCGAAAGCGGCGCTCGAGGAGCTTGCCCATCGTCGAGACGATCCTGGCGAGATCGGCAATGCCGGCGGCAAGGACACTCCACCAGGGGCTGTCCACCGTCACGCGGTCATAGATCGCGAGAGAGGGCGCCACCTCGAATTCTCTCAGGGCGTCCGGCTGGTTGAGAAACTTGAGCAGTTCGTCCTGGGCCGTCGGCCGGGTGGCAGAGCCGAGATGCGACTTCACTGCCGCCGAGGTCTCGTTGCCGGCGCCTGCCGAGCGTCGAGCCTCGATTTCGACAACGCGTCTCGCCTCCCGCTCGGATGGCTGCAGCCAGGCATCGAACGTCTCCGTTGCCGGGAAGGACATCTCGGCGAGCAGGCTGACAGTGTTGCGGCTCGATAGGGCCTGCACCAGGTGCAGGCTCAAGTCGGCTATCGCGTAGTTGCGGTCATGGCGGTCGGGGTTGTCGCCATAATACTCTTCGATGCTCCGCAAGCGCTTGCCGATCTCCGCCGCCAGGACGGGATCCGCCGCCTCGTTTTCTACCTGCTCGAGCAGATAGGTTTCGCTGACCTTGGCAAACACATGCCATTCGCGGTCATTCCAGGCCTGCTCATGGGTGTGGTGCAGCAGGATCGGATCCGATACGAGCGACAGCGGGGAGTAGAGGCCCGCTGCGAGGGGAAGCGCATAGTCCCACCAGGGGACGCCGAGCTGATACGGCCGCTGGATCAGCCCCTCGATTGCCGGTGCGATGAGGGCAGGCGTGAAAACGAAGAGATCGACGCCGAGGCCAAAGTGACGTCCCTCGCGACGCTCGAGAGAGGGTACTTCCCAGCGGTGCAGGACCAGCGTCGCTTGCCGCGCTCGGCGGTCCATCCGTTCCGCAAGATCCGTGCAGGGAGGCATGAAGATGTCGGCGTTGATGATGCCAACCGGCTCGTCGGGCGGCAAATCGTTCAGGACCGCGGCGAAAGAGGGCATCTTTCTCGCCCCCGGCGGCAGCTCTTCCTCGACAAACCGGTAAGTAACTCCCGGGAGGCCTGCTCCGATCACGCCGCGCTCGGCCGCGTTATGCACGGACAGAACGTCAAAGCCATTGGCCTGCCATGACGCGATGCAGCGCGCTACCAGCTCCGGTCCGACATCGACGCCGTTCTCATCAAGACGCTTGAGGTGTGGATAGGCCGATGTGATCAGAAGCAAATCGATTCCTCGGAATGGGTCAGATTGATGCTCGCCGCCACCAAGCTGCCGTTCGGCGACAAGATACGGCCGCGGTTTGCATCAAGATCACGATTACCCGTTTCCACCGGAGCGGGATGGGCGAGAATTCATCCTCGGCTTTCAAGTCTCTTCCATCAGGACAATCTAGCGAGCTTTTGGATCAGCCGTCTCAATGCTGATTGAGGGCGCTGCTGTCTCAAGCCTCCCGCTCCTCCGGATGGACCAATATCGGCGTCCCGGAGAGAGCCCTGGCCCGGCGCGGTGTCCGCCGAGCCAGACGCGGCGCGGAGAGACAGAAGCTCTCCTTCGAGCCGGTGGATCTGCCGCTGCAGGTCGATATTGAGGGCGCGCTGTTCGACCAGTTCCCGACCGATGGCGACGCTTCTCTCCGATTGCTCGAGAAATCGGTCGAGTTTAATGCCCCAGTCCCTGAGTTGCGCCTCGACCGAGCCTTGCCTGCCTTGAGCAGGTGACGGCTCTTGAGGTGGGCTGACATGCCCGCCCGGGGCGTCCAAATCCTTGGTCATGCTGGCTGGCTTTCCGGAGTGTCATTCGCGCGCTCTATCGGCAGAGCCACCCGAATGCTCGATATGAGAATGCCGATCTGCCGTGTGTCGCTACCATTGCCTTGCTGGGCCGGCGAGATCGTATAGGCGCAACGGACACGGAGATCGAGGTTGGTCGTCGGGCTCGGCAGCCGGACGATCCGGATTGCCACCAGCTTGCGCCAGGTTCGAACCTGACCTTGGACAATCGACTGACCGTTGACGGATATATCGATCGACTGCGGCCTCTCGGCGGCTGCCGCGACCGTGAACGTCACCTCGACCGTCGCATCGACCACGGGCTCGGCCAGCAGAAGCTGGATCACCGAGTCTGTCGACGATGTCCAAACGCCATCGGCCTCATGCGGATGCAAGCTCGCCTTCGCCTCGTTGATCACCAGCCCCGCGAGCGCCCTGGCGGTGCCGATCTCGAGCTTGTCCGGACGGGGCGGGTGGATCGGCGCGGGCGGAACAGGCCGCTCGATCGATCGCGTGCTGCTGAACCGGAAACCGTCGCCCATGACCTCCTGATCGAGTCTGATGAGAATTCGGCGCAGCGACTGCTGCCAGACGGTCTCATCCACCGCGTTCATGGAATTTTCGGCGCTTCCCGAACGCCAGTTCCAGTAGGCCGTCGGCGCCGGGCTGAGGCGGAAGGCGCCGTGGCGCGCCAGCATGACGTAGAGATACATGTCCTCGGCGACGACGAGCTTGGGATCGACGAGCGTCCGCGCATCGAGACAGGTCGAGCGGGCGATCCAGGCGTCCGACTGGATGAAGTTGTCGAAATTGACCAGCCGCATCAGGTCGAAGCTGTCCATAAACTTGAGTTCGCGCACTTCCGGGACGACGATATCCATCGGTCCCGCGAAATTCGGTTGATGCATGTACTCGACCGGGTCCTCCTCGACGCGGACGACGCCGCTGTAATAGAGCGGATGGTCCGGGTAGTCGCGCGCGGTGGCGAGCAGATGTCCGAAATGGTCGGGCATCACCGCATCGTCGTCGTCGAGCATCGCGAAATAGGGCGCCGTCACCCTGGCAAGGCCTGCCCAGAGCGAGGTGCTGCGCAGGCCGGTGTTTTCCGAGCGCACATAGTCGATCCGGACCCGATCGGTCTGCTCGGTTCTCGCCAGTTCGGCAACGTCGTCGCGGCCCTTGTAGTCGACGAGGATGACGCGGTAGCGGCCGACGGTCTGATCGTCGACGGACCTCAGTGCACGCCGCAGCATGGCGAGCGACCGCCCGCCCGTCCGCACGACGATGTCGACGATCGGGCCGTCCGGATCGCGCGTCGACGCAGCGGCAAAGTCCGCTCCGGCGCGATAGCGCCTGGACGTTGCCGCCTTCGCCGCCGCGACGAAATCGCAGCACTGGTCGACGGCGGTCTCCAGGCTGAAGTCGCGCCTGAGAATGTCATGGCTCCGCCGCGCCATGGCCTCGGCCTCGGCCCGGTTGGCGTTGGCGAAGGCGATGATCTCGCGGACGCGCGCGGCGTTGACCTCGGCCGGGCGCTTCAGGTCGAGATGGAAGACGCTGTCGCCGAGGACCCGCCGGGCGAAGGGGATCTCGTCGGTAATGATGAGGCAGCCGGCGGCGGCGGCCTCGAACAGGCGCATCGACGGTGTGTCGGCGGCGCGGTGGTCGTCCTTGTGCACGCAGAGCGCGATGCCGTGCCGCGCGAGCACCGCCTGCATCGAGACGCCGTCATAGGGCACCTCGCCGCGATGGGACCCGTCATAGCCGCGCCAGTTGCCTGCCGGCCCGTACAAGGCGATGTCGCCGGACGCATGCAACTGCTCGAGCAGGCCGGCATGCCGTTTTCCGTCCCAGTGCACGCCGACATAGACGAGCTCATAGGGGAGGTCAGCGGGATGAGGCTCGAATGTTGTGGCGGGCGCCGTCGGCAGGAACAGGAACTCCGAGCGCGGCTTGCGGATGCCCGTCGAGAATTCGAGGTCGTCGAGGAACTGGCCGACATCAGGCGATCCGACCAGATAGCCGTCATAGGACAGGATCGAGCGGATGCGCAGCGCGTCGCCGGAATAGAAGGCCGGCGGGCTCCAGAGAGCGCCGAGCGTGAAGAAGGGTGTCAGCTTCGGCGTATACTCATGCGTTGCAATGACGAAGTCGGGCGCACAGTAATGGATGTCGTCGGAGGTAACGACCTCGTAGACGTGATGTCCCTTGGCTTCAGCGACGCGCTTGAATCGCCTGATGTACTCGACCTCGGCTGTGCTCGCCATGGTTGGGAACGCGTTGACGAGGGCAATATGCATGCAGCAAGGACTCCAGAAACAACCGTCTGATCATAGCATTACAGGTCGATAGCGAGCTGAGCCACCAAAAGCTGCGAGACCGGGTTGCGGATGCATAGAGCCGCTCTTCGAAAGGCTGCGCGGGCACCTTCGGGCGAAGGGCTCCGGCTCAATGGATGGACAAGCCCCCAGTTCCCTGGCCGGCGTCAGGGGCGCGCCCACTCGGCGTCGCTGACATCGACGCCGGCGCGGCGGCAGGTCGCGAGCATCTCGTCCGCCGGCGTTTCGGCGAACCATTTGATCATGCGGGCGAGCGGCGTCGCGCCGTGCGGTGCTGTGGGGCCGATCTCGGCCCAGAGCTGGGCGAACCAGGGCGTCGTCGGCTCGTTCCGCGCTGCGCCGTGCCGCGCATAATAGAGGATCGGCAGCATGCCCGAGCGGCGGGCTTCCGCGTGCATCAGGAGATAGAACTTGGTGTCGAAGAAGGGCGAGGGATCGCGATACTCGAACACGCCGAAGCGCAGATAATGACGCAGCGGCCCGCCGCGCGTCGTCTTTGCTTCCGGATTCTGCTCGGCATACCAGTTGGCGAAGAACAATCCGCTCTGCTTGACCAGCAGCATGTCGCGACGCATGGCGAGCGAGCGCTGCCATTTCGACACGAAGCTGCGGGCGCGGATGGTCTTGTAGCGCGGCTTGCCGAGCGCCTCGCCTTCGAGATGCTCGCGCAGCTCCGCATGCATGCGCTCAGCCGCATCCGCCTGGCCATAGCGGGCGAGCACCGTCTTCCACTCGTCATAGGTCTCGCGGCGGCGGTTCCAGGAGAGGCCGCCGCTCGAATAGATCGCGATCAGCGCGCCGCTGTGATGGACGCTCCCGCCCTTCTCGCGCTGGCGATAAAGAAACTCGTGGTCGGCGACGATCCGGTAGGACGTGTCATAGCCGTCCTCGGCGAGCAGCGCGCGGCGGGTCAGCGTCGCCTGGTGGCAGGGGACGCCGGCGATCCAGCGGGCATCGATGGCGCCCTCCTTGAGGCGGCGCCAAGTCAGCTCGAAATCGGCGGCCCGGCGCAGCACGTCGCCCTGCTCGGAGCGGTAGAGGTGATGGCCGATGATGAAATCGGGCGCGGCGCCTTCGGGGAGGCTCTCCATCGCCTCCGAGAGCGCGCTGTCGCTGGCGAAGAAGTCGCCGGCATTCATGAACAGGATGTAGTCGCCGGTGGCGAGCCGCGCCGCCTTGTTCATCGCGAAATAGGGGCCCTCGTCCGCCTCGCTTAAGCTCGCGGCGATGCGGTCCTTGTGGCGCTCGATGATCGCGGCCGTGCCGTCGGTCGAGGCGCCGTCGACGACGACGAGCTCGATGTTCGGATAGGTCTGCGCGCGGATGCTGGACAGCGTCGCCTCGAGCGTCGCTTCAGCATTGCGGGTGACGACCGCGACGGTAACGCGTGGGCCGTCCGCTGCGCCGGCGCGCGTGGGCGCCGCGCGGGTGATGGGGGCTGAGGGGAGGGCTGCGGACGCAGCCTCGCCGAGCACGAAGGCGCGGACGCCTTCCAGCGCCTCGTTCCAGTGCCGGCGGCCGAGGAGCGCGCGTTGGCGCGCCCTCGCGCCGAACCGGGCTGCATCCGAGAAGTCGAGCGGGGCGGGGGCGCCGAGCGGCCAGAGCAGGCCGTCGACGCCGTCGGTGATATATTCGTTCATGGTCGGCTGGTCGGCAGCGACGACCGCCATGCCGCGGCACATCGCTTCGATGAAGGAGAAGCCGATGCCTTCCTGGGCGCGCGGCGCGAAATAGACGTTGTGCCGGCCGAGCAGGGCCTGCAGCTCGGCCGGGTCCTCGAACCAGGACGAGACGGTGACGCGGCCGTCCGTGCTGGCCGCGACCGGATCATGCGCGGCCTCGCCCGGATCATCGGAGGTATGGATGTGCAGCCGTTCGAACGGAGCCGTACCGACCAACTGCTCGATGTCGCGCCAGCGGATCGCCGGCGAGCGCTTCCAGAAGAAACCGCGCAGCGCGGAAAAATCCTCGATCGGCGCGAAGTCGGAAGGGTCGGGCCAATACTGGGCGTAGAGCGAGGTGAGGCCGGCATGGCCGACGATGCGGTGCAGCTCGCGGCAGAAGGAGAGCACGCTGACGCCGGCGAACCGCCGCCAGTCGGAATCGCCGAACTGGTCGGCGCCGTCCCACATCGGCACATAGACGATGTTGCTGGCGCCACGGCGCAGGAGCCGCTCGACGGGCTGCTCGACCTGCCAGACGATGATGCGGTCATAGCGGCCGGCGAGCACCGGCGCGGGGTCGAAGGAGCGGTCGCCCCGCCACGACTCGTCCCAGAAGCGGTCGACCTCGTGGCCGGCCAGCACCTCGCGGACGAAGAAGTCCGTCGAGCGCGTCTTCTGGTGATAGGAATGGTCGATGAAGGCGATCCTCATTTGTGGATCGCCGCGTCTTTGAGGCGAAGCAGATTGATCTCGGCGCGCGCGCCCTTCAACTGGCCGCTGAGCCGCATTGCCTTGGCGCGATCGGCCTCGATCTCCGCTTCGAGCGCCGCTAGGGCGCCGTAGAGGCCGCCTTCGCCGGGCTTTGCCGTGGGCGATCCGCTGCTCTCGCCGAGGAAGCGGCCGAGCCCGCCCCAGCTGCCCCGCGCGATCGTGGCGGCGCCCTCGTCGCCGAGGTCTTCTTCACGTGGCGGCGCCGGCTGCCCCGCCTCGGGGGCCGCGGCGAGTTCGAGATGCATGGCGGCGACGAGCAGGAAATGCTCGCGCGGATCCCTCGGCCGACGGTCGCTCTCGATCTCGAAGAAAGCGCGGCCCTTGGCGAGGTCGACCGGGATGCGCAGCACGATGTTGCGGCGATGGCCCGAGACCTCGACCATTTCGTCGAACACGCGATCGCCGCCCGAGCGGATGCAAAGGCGATTGTTCTGCTGCCAGTTGCGGCATTCGACGACCAGCGCATAGCGGCCGGGCACCGGCACGGAAGCCGAGAGCAGCATCAGCGGCTGGTTCATCCAGATGACGCCGGCCGGCAGATGCAACTCGGGATGGGCGCCGATCGGCGCGCTGGCGCCGGTGATGACCTCGAGCGGGACGGTCGGAAAAGCAATGCCGGCGGCGTGCACCATCGGCGCCAGCAGCGGGCTGCCGAAATCCGGCACGAAGCGCCAGGCCTTCTGCTCGGGACTATATTGCGCGACGCTGCGCTTCTGGCGGCGTCCACCGATGTCGATCGGCGCGCCGGTGACGCTCGCGGCCTTCTCCGGCGGCAGGCGGTCGATCTCGGCGTAGTACTTGTCCATCGATTCCGACAACTGCCCCGGCCGGCGGCGGTGGAAGCCGAGCAGCGTGTCGATGGTGGTCAGCGGTGCATGGCGGGCGAGGCGACGCCAGAGGTCCCAGTCGCCGGCAAGGCGGAAGCCCTCGTCGAGCCCACCGACCATGTCCCAGAGCGCCGCGGTCCAGAACGTGCCTTCCTGCATGACGAAGGGGCCGCCGCGGCCGTCATAGTCGCCGGCGACGAGCTTCGAGCGCTCGAAGGCGATAGGAGAATCGACGCCGAGCGTCGCGCCCCGATCATTGATCAGCGAGACGCGCGAGGTCATGAACGCGATCTCGGGCAGGTCGGTCATGACGGCGCGGATGGTGGCGAAGGCGCCCGGCGCGACGCGGTCGTCGGAATTGATCCAGCCCATCACGGAGGGCGTCTCGGCGGCGCCGTCGCGGGCGGTGGCGAAGGCGCGGTTGATCGCCTGATACATGCCGCCGTCCCGGGAGACGGTGAAGGAGAAGGCGATGCCACGGCAGCGGATCGGCAGGGCGCCCGCGGCAAGGCGGGCCTGCCAGGCCTCGATGATCGCCAGCGTGCCGTCCTTCGAGCCGCCATCCTGGATGTGATAGCGGATCGAGAAGTCGCCGGCCTGGCCGACGACCGACGCGATGGTCTCGTCGAGATAATCTTCCGAATTCAGCGTCGGCGTGACGATGGTGAAGAGATCGCTGGCGCTCATGCGGCTTCCGCTCGGGTCGGCGTGGCACCGACATCGAGCCAGCCTATATCATCGCGGGAGCGCGCCATGCAACGCGCGGGGCTCCGCTCAGACCTTCATCAGCCATTCATGCTCCGGCGCGTTGTGGAACTTCCACGTCCGCTTCGGACCGGCCATCACATTGAGATAATAGAGATCATAGCCATGGATGGTTGCGCAGGGATGATAGCCGCGCGGCACCAGCGTCACGACGCCGTCCTCGACCAGGATGGTCTCGTCGAGCGAGCGGTCATCGGTGTAGACGCGCTGGAAAGCGAAGCCCTGCGGCGGGTTCAGCCGGTGGTAATAGGTTTCCTCGAGCAGGGATTCATGCGGCTGGTTGTCCCGGTCGTGCTTGTGCGGCGGATAGCTCGAGGTGTGGCCGCCGGGCGTGATCACCTCGACGACGAGGAGCGAATCCGCCGTCGCCGTCTCGGGCAGGATGTTGGTGACATAGCGGACATTGGTGCCCTTGCCGCGCACTTCCTGGCCGACATCGGCGGGCGAGATGCGCCGCGCCGGCAGGCCGCCGCCGAGCGATGGGGCCGAGCAGACGGCGAGCGTCACCGCAGTTTCGGCCGTCGCCTTCCATTCCGAGCCACCCGGCACATAGACTGAATCCGGCTTGCCCTCGAAGGGCGACATCCGCGACCCGACCGGGCCGAAATCGGTGCCGCCGGCCTCGATCCGCGCCGTGCCGGAGATGAGGACGAGGCAGACCTCGCGGTCGTCGGTCTTGTGATGCGCGCTCTCGCCGGGGGCGAGATGGTGCAGGTCGAAGCCGACATAGGTCCAGCCCGCCAGCTCCGGCGTCACATTGATGGTCCAGCCCTCGGTGCCGGAGGGTAGAACTTTTAGGTTGGGCATTGTGGGTCTTCTCAGAAGAGTTAACATCGCCGGATCACAACAGCGCGGTCTTGCGGATCGAGCCAGTCATGAGTTCTGCATGGTAGATCGCATTAAGTTCGTGGGTCCCGACGGATCTTATGTTGTCTCACTCGACCTTTCCAAGCAGAACCTTACTGACTCGAATCTCACTGTTGATTTTGGTGACTCAGTCTCGACATGGAGCGTCGAGACTGATGAAAAAGTCGACGGAGGCCGCCAATTAAGCGGCTTCACAAGCAGCCCTAATATCCACTGGTTTGTTTTAAAGCTGGGTGAGTGTTGCCGTATAGAATATTGGGGTGACCGTATTTTAATGCGCCTTGATGAGCATGCAGAGGCGTAGCTCATCGTCGTTAAACCGTCAGCGCTTCCAGCCGGCCTCGGCCATGAAGCGCACGAGATTGTCGTAGCCCATCTTCACATATTCGGCCGGCGGCGCCTTGACCGGGTCCTGCTCGGCCTCGATGACGACCCAGCCGGCATAGTTCGGCAGCGCCTTGAACACCGAGACATAATCGACCGAGCCGTCGCCGGGCACCGTGTAGACGCCGGCGAGCACCGAATCGAGGAACGACCAGTCGCCCTCCGCGGCCTTGGCGGCGATGTCGAGGCGGACATCCTTGGTGTGGACATGGGCGATGCGGTCGCGGTAGCGCCGCGCGACTTCGGCCGGATCGGCGCCGGCCCAGGTCAGGTGCCCGGTATCGAGCAGCAGCTTCACCGCCGGGCCGGTCGAGGCCATCATCCGGTCGATCTCGTCCTCGGTCTGGATCACCGTGCCCATATGGTGGTGATAGACGAGGGTCAGGCCCTCATCGGCCAGGAAGTCGGCGAATTTGGTGAGGCCGGTGTTGAAATGCGCCCATTCGCGCTCGTCCATCTCGGGACGCGAGGAGAGCGGCGCCGACTTCGTGCCATGCACCGTGCGGGTGCATTCGGCGGCGATCAGCACCTTGCAGCCGAAGGCCTTCAGGAGGTCGATATGCGGGCGGGCGGCATGGAATTCCGTCTCGGCGTCGCGCTCGATCAGGAAGGTCGAATACCAGCCCGAGACGAGGTCGAGGCCATGCGCCGCGAGGATCGGCCTGAGCGCATCCGCCTGGCGCGGAAACTTGTTGCCAAGCTCCATGCCCTCGATGCCGATCGCCTTGGCCTCGGTCAGGCATTGCTCGAGCGGGATGTCGCCGCCGATCTCCTGCATGTCGTCATTGGACCAGCAGATCGGGTTCGCGCCGATGCGGATCATGGTCAGTCCTCCAGTGGCCTCGGACGAGGCGGATTTCGTCACCCCTCCCTTTCTTGAACCCTCCCCTTGAGGGAGGGTCAAAACCGCTGAGCGGTTTTGGGGAGGGGTTGCTTGGCTGGTCGGTCGGCGGAAGACCGGCGCAAGCGCCGGCACCCCGCCCCGAAAACGCTGCGCGTTTTCGACCCTCCCTCAAGGGGAGGGTTCAAGCAAGGGGGTCAGTTGACGAAGCGCTGCGCCTTGAGCGCGGCCTCATAGGCCTTGCGGGCGGCGTTGACGGCGGGCCGGTCGCTGACCTCGGGCACGGCGACATCCCACCAGTGGCCGCCGGCATCGGTGGTGATCAGCGGATCGGTGTCGATGACGAGGACGGTGGTGCGGCCGTTGCTCTTCGCCTCGGTGAGGCCGGCCTCGAGCTCCGCGATGGAGGCGACCTTCTTGGCGATCGCGCCGAGGCTCGCGGCATGGGTGGCGAAGTCGATCGCCGGCAGCACCTCGTGGCGCACGTCGCGGAAGAGATTGTTGAAGTTGGCGCCGCCGGTGGCCATCTGCAGCCGGTTGATGCAGCCGAAGCCGGAATTGTCGAGCACGACGATGATGAGCTTCAGCCCGAGCATCACCGAGGTCGCGATCTCGGAATTCATCATGAGATAGGAGCCGTCGCCGAGCATGACGACGACCTCCTCGGTCGGCTTCGCCATCTTGGTGCCGAGGCCGCCGGCGATCTCGTACCCCATGGTCGAGAAGCCGTAGTCGAGATGATAGGTGCCGGGACTGCCGGCCTGCCAGAGCTTGTGCAACTCGCCGGGAAGCCCGCCGGAGGCGCAGACGAGCGTCGCCTCGCTGCCGAGCACGCGGTTGACCGCGCCGATGACCTGGCCGTCGGAAGGGAGGGGCGCATTGGTGGCGGCCGTCGCCTTGTCGGCCTCGACGAACCAGGCCGTGCGACCCTCGGTCGCCCGCTTCGTCCAGCTTTCCGGCGCGCGCCAGCCGCCGAGATCGGCAGCGAGGTCCTTGAGGCCGGCCAGCGCATCGGCGACGAGCGGCAGAGCGCGATGCTTGGTCGCGTCATAGACCTGCGGATTGAGGCCGATCACCGTCTGGGTATTGTTCTTGAACAGCGCCCAGGAGCCGGTGGTAAAATCCTGCAGCCGCGAGCCGACGGCGAGGATCACGTCGGCATCCTCCGCAAGCTGGTTGGAGGCCGAGGTGCCGGTGACGCCGATCGAGCCCATGTTGAGCGGATGGGCGGCCGGCAGCGATGACTTGCCGGCCTGCGTCTCCGAGACCGGGATGCCGAAGCGCTCGGCGAAGGCCTTCAGTGCTTCGGTGGCGCCCGAATAGAGCGTGCCGCCGCCGGAGACGATCAGCGGCCGCTCGGCGGCGCGCAGCGCCGTGACGGCGGCCGACAATTCGTCTTCGGCCGGGCGGCTGCGGCGCGGCACCCAGAGCCGCTCGTCGAAGAAGCTCAGCGGATAGTCATAGGCCTCAGCCTGCACATCCTGGCAGAGCGCCAGCGTCACCGGGCCGCATTCGGCGGGATCCGTCAGCACCGCCATGGCGCGATGCAGCGCCGGGATGATCTGCTCGGGCCGCGTGATGCGGTCGAAATAGCGCGACACCGGGCGGAAGCAGTCATTGGCCGAGACCGTGCCGTCGCCGAAATCCTCGACCTGCTGCAGCACCGGGTCCGGCCGGCGATTGGCGAAGACGTCGCCGGGCAGGAGCAGCACGGGCAGGCGGTTGACATGGGCGAGCGCCGCGGCGGTGACCATGTTGGTCGCGCCGGGGCCGATCGAGGAGGTGACGGCCATCATGCGGCGGCGAAAGCTCGCCTTGGCGAAGGCGATGGCGGCATGGGCCATCGCCTGCTCGTTGTGCGCGCGATAGGTCGGCATCGTGTCCCGGTAGGGATAGAGCGCCTCGCCGAGCCCGGCGACATTGCCATGGCCGAAGATGGCGAAGACGCCGGCGAAGATCGGCACCTTCGCACCGTCGATCTCGGTCATCTGGCTGGCGAGGAAGCGGGTCAGCGCTTGCGCCATGGTCAGGCGGATCGTGGTCATGGACTGTGTTCCCTCGGTCGCTTCTCGTTCAGTCTGCCTGCCCTTAACCCTCCCCTTGAGGGAGGGTCGAAAACGCCCTTTGCGTTTTCGGGGAGGGGTCGCTCTGTCTCGTTCGTCGTCCAAAGTCGCTGCCGGCGGCTCCTCGCCAATGTCAGGCAGCGACCCCTCCCCAAAACCGCCTTGCGGTTCTGACCCTTCCGCAAGGGAAGGGTTCAGGACGCAGCTAGGCCGCCTTCGACTGGCGCGCCTTGCGCCAGGAGGCGACCAGGCTCTCGAACTTCGCAGCCATGTCGGCGATCGCCTCCTCGTCGGTCATCGCGCCGGCCAGCCAGCGCTCGGCCGCCTCGGCGAAGATGGTACGCCCGACGGCGAAGCCGCGCACCAGGGGCGTGCCGGCGGCGGCGCGGAACGCTTCCTCGAGCTCCGCCTCCGGCGCCTCCAGCCCGAGCATGACGATGCCGCGGCACCAGGGATCGCGCGCGGCGATCACGTCGGCGATGGCGCGCCAGGCGGCCTGGCTCTTCTGCGGCTCCAGCTTCCACCAGTCCGGGCGGATGCCGAGATCGTAGAGGCGTGTCAGCGCCGTGGCGATCGTCGTGTCGTCGATCGGCCCGTTCTTGCCGGCGATGATCTCGACCAGCAGTTCGCGGCCGACCGTCCGCGCGGCGTCGGCGAGACGGAGCAGTTCGCGCTCCTGCCGCGCCTTCAGTTCGTCGCTGTCGTCAGGATGATAGAAGCAGAGGCACTTCACCGTATGGCCGATCGGCCATTCGACGAGATGACTGCCGAGATCGGGCAGATGGTCGAAGTCGAGCGGACGGGAGCCCGGCTGCTCGACGGGGCGGCCGATCCAGAAATCCTGCCGCGCCGCCTTGGCCATCGCCTTGCGGCCATAGGTGGAGTCGAGCAGCATGCCGAAGCCGGGCCGACCCTTGGCGACGCGCGCCGCGGCCTCGACGGCGAGGACCTTCAGCCCGTCGATCTTCTCGCGGGCCACGCCGAGCCGGTCGGCGACCGCCTCGAGCTGGCTGCGATGATCGATGGCGAAGGCGAGAAGTTCGGCCGGCTCGTCGCGCCGGGTCGTGGCCCAATGAATATGGGTGAGATCCGCGTCCTTGCGCAGCGCTCGTTCCTTGCTGCCCTTCGCGAGGAAATGCGACAGCTCGGCCCAGGTCGGATATTCGGGCGAGCAGAGCAGGCGCGAGACGGCGAAGGCGCCGCAGGCATTGGCCCAGGTGGCGCAGGTCTTGAGCGGCTCGCCCTTCAGCCAGCCGCGCAGGAAGCCCGACATGAAGGCATCGCCCGCGCCGAGCACGTTGTAGACCTCGATCGGGAAGCCGTCGCCGACGATGCCGTCCTCGAGATCGTCGGTGATCGGGCCGTCATAGACGATGCAGCCCATGGCGCCGCGCTTCAGCACGATGGTGGCCTTCGACAGGGCGCGGATCGTCTTCAGCGCGCCGAGCACGTCGTCGGCGCCTGAGGCGATGCGGATCTCTTCCTCGGTGCCGATGATGAGATCGCACTCGGCGAGAACCGTCTTCAGCTGGCCGGAAACGTGATCCGACTTCACATAGCGCTCGAAGCCGCTGGCATGGCCGGCGAGGCCCCACAGATTGGGCCGATAGTCGATGTCGAACACGACGCGGTTGCCATTCGCCTTGGCGATGCGGATCGCCTTCCGCTGCGCCGCCGCGCTCGCCTCGCGCGAGAAATGCGTGCCGGTGACGACGATCGAGGCGGCCGAGGCGACGAAGGCCTCGTCGATATCGGCCTCCGACAGCGCCATGTCGGCGCAATCGGTGCGGTAGAAGATCATCGGCGAGACGCCCTCGTCCTCGACGGCGAGCAGGACCAGGGCGGTCAGCCGCTGCGGGTCGATGGCGATGCCCGCGGTGGAGACGCCCTCGCGCGCCATCTGCTCGCGGATGAAGCGGCCCATCTGCTCGTCGCCGACGCGCGTGATGACGCCGGACTTCAGGCCGAGCCGCGCCGTGCCGATGGCGATATTGGAGGGGCAGCCGCCGACCGACTTGGCGAAGGAGGTAATGTCCTCCAGCCGCGAGCCGATCTGCTGGCCGTAGAGATCGACCGAGGAACGCCCGATGGTGATGACGTCGAGCGCCCGTGCGCCGGATCCCTGCCTGGATGCCGTGTCGATGCGCGTGGTTTCGGTCATATTCCCTCCCGGACCCGACCCTCAGCAAGGTCGGCTATGGAATGTATGGACTGAAATGCTATTTCGTGGAATGAATATTTCATAGTGGCGCAGATCGTCAAGATGCCTCCGGGGCAGGAGCCACGGCGCGCCGATAGAACGATGACGGAATGGCGGATGAGCATGGAACGCGACGACAGCGAGCAGGAGGCGACCGCGCCGCGTGACTTCTGGCAGTTGCGCGAGGCCATGGTCAGCCGCAAGGATCAACTGCCGAAGCGGCTGGCTCAGGTCGCCGTCTATGCGATGGCCAATCCCGACGACGTCGCCTTCGGCACCGCGGCCAGCATTGCGGTCAAGGCCGGGGTGCAGCCTTCGACCCTCGTGCGCTTTGCACAGGCCTTCGGCTATCAGGGCTTCTCCGATCTTCAGGACGTGTTCCAGGAGCGGCTGCGCGACCGGACGGCCAGCTATTCCGAACGGCTCAAGGCGCTCAACAGCCATACGGGCGGCAGCGCCAAGTCCGCGGCGCTCTTTTCCGGCTTTTGCGATGCGATCGAGCGCTCGGCACAGGCGCTGCGCGAGCGCGTTCCGGTGGACAGGATCGACGAGGCGGTGGCGCTGCTGGCGCCGGCCGAGACCATCTATCTGATCGGCCAGCGCCGCTCCTATCCCGTCTCATCCTATCTCAGCTACGCCTTCAGCAAGCTGGGCGTGAAGTCCGTTCTCGTCGGCTCGCCTCAGGGCACCGATGTCGAGACGCTCGGATTTGCCGGTCCGCGCGATGCGGCGATCGCGGTGTCATTCACGCCCTATGCCTCGGCGACGCTCGCTTATGCGCGGCAGGTCTCGGAGCAGAACGTGCCTCTCGTCGTCGTCACCGACAGTCCATTCAGCCCGTTGATCGCAAGGGACTCCGTTTGGTTCGAAGTGGTGGAAGCCGATTTCGAGGGCTTCCGCCTTCTGTCCGCCACCATGGCTCTGGCGATGACATTGGCCGTGGCTGTGGCCGATGCGCGGCGGACGTGATGGAGCGAATGTTCCGGATTGACGGACCGGCGGAACTTATGTTTCGTTTCGCCGAATTGGCGGCGCGGGTGTGAACGGCCCGGCGCCGGACAATCACGGACGGCGGTGGCGGCCTCAGGCGCCATGGAGCGGCCGTGCGGGGGAGACGAGACATGAGCAGCGAATATGACCTCGGTGTCGGCCTGATCGGCACCGGCTATATGGGTAAGTGCCATGCGCTCGCCTGGAACGCCGTTGCGCCGACCTTCGGTGATGTTGCGCGGCCGCGCCTCGTGCATCTCGGCGAGGCCAATGCCGACCTCGCGGCGGCGAAGGCGGCCGAGCTCGGCTTCGCCCGCGGCTCGGGCGACTGGCGGCGCGTCGTCGAGGATCCCGAGGTCGACATCGTCTCGATCACGACGCCGAACGCCTTCCATGCCGAGATGGCGATCGCCGCGCTCGAGGCCGGCAAGCATGTCTGGTGCGAGAAGCCGATGGCGACCGCCCTTGCCGATGCCGAGGCGATGCTTGCGGCCGCCCGCAAGGCCGGGACCGTGACGGCGCTCGGCTACAACTACATCCAGAATCCGGCCATGCGGCACATGAAGGCGCTGGTGGATGCCGGCGCGATCGGGACCCTCAACCATGTCCGCTTCGAGATGGACGAGGACTTCATGGCCGACGGCACGCAGCCCTTCGGCTGGAAGAGTGAGGCCGCGTCCGGCTATGGCGCGCTCGATGATTTCGGCGTGCATCCGCTGTCGCTGCTGTCCGTCCTGGTCGGGCCGGTCACAGCGGTGATGGCCGACCTCGCCAAGCCCTATGAGACCCGGCCGGCGGTCGGCGGCCGCGCCGTCGAGACGCATGACATCGCCAATGTGCTGTTCCGGGCCGGCGCCATCTCGGGCAGCCTGCTGCTCAACCGCTCGGCCTGGGGCCGCAAGGGCCGCATCGCCGTGCAGCTGTTCGGCTCGGAGGGGACGCTCGCCTTCGACCAGGAGCGGATGAACGAGCTGCAGCTCTTCGAGGCGCGGGGCGCCGCGGCGACGCAGGGCTTTCGCACCATCCTGACCGGCACGGTCCATCCGCCCTATGACAGGTTCATTCCCGCGCCCGGCCACGGCCTCGGCTTCAATGATCTGAAGGTCATCGAGGCGCACGAGATCCTGAAGCGCATCGCCGGCCTGCCGGCCCATCTCATCGATTTCGACGCAGGCCTCGCCATCGAGCGGGCCGTGCATGCCATGGCGCAGTCCCATGCCGACAAGGCGTGGGTCAGCGTCGGCGGCTGAACCTTTCCACCCCTGCAACCGGGACCTTCGACATGACAGTGAGACTGGGACTTCTCGGCGCCGGCCGTATCGGCAAGGTGCATGCGGGCGCGATCGCGGCGATCCCCGCGGCCAAGCTCGTTGCGGTCGCCGACGCCTTCCCCGAAGCCGCCAAGGCGCTGGCGGCAAGTTCGGGCGCCGAGGTGCGCGATGCCGATGCGATCATGAATGCCAGCGATATCGACGCCGTGCTGATCACGACGCCGACCGACCTGCATGCCTCGATGATCGAGCAGGCGGCCAAGGCCGGCAAGGCGATCTTCTGCGAGAAGCCGATCGATCTCGATGTCGAGCGGGTCCGCGCCTGCCTCGAGGTCGTCGCCGCGGCCGGCGTGCCGCTGATGGTCGGCTTCAACCGCCGCTTCGATCCGAACTTCGTCGAGGTCCGCCGCCAGATCGATGCCGGCACGATCGGCAAGGTCGAGATGGTGTCGATCACCTCGCGCGACCCGGCGCCGCCGCCGGCCGACTATATCAAGCGCTCGGGCGGTCTCTTCCGCGACATGACGATCCATGATTTCGACATGGCGCGCTTCCTGCTCGGCGAGGAGCCGGTCAGCGTCTATGCCAGCGCCTCGGTCCTGGTCGATCCCGTCATCGGCGAGCTCGGCGACTTCGACAGCGCCTCGATCGTCTTGACGACCGCCTCCGGCCGCATCGCCCAGATCTCGAACACCCGCCGCGCCTCCTATGGCTATGACCAGCGCATCGAGGTGCTCGGCGAGAAGGGCCTCGTCTCGGCCGATAATCTCCGTGCCACCAATGTCGAGATCGCCAATGGCTCCGGCTATCTGCGCGAGCCGCTGCTGAACTTCTTCATGACGCGCTACACCGAGGCCTACCGCGCCGAGATCTCCGCCTTCGTGGCGACGATCGCCTCCGGCGCGCCGGTGAGCCCGACCGGCGAGGACGGCCTCCGCGCCCTCCTGCTCGCCGACGCGGCGCTCCGCTCGGTCAAGGAAAAGCGCGCCATCGACGTCGCCCTCTGACGGTCCGGTTCATAGCCCCGTCACGCAGCGCTCCTAGGGTCCGTCCACCACGATTCACAATCGGACGGACCCCCCCATGATCAATCGCCGCCAGTTCCTCGCCAGCACAGCCGCGCTCGCTGCCGCCTCGACGCTGCCCGTCGGCCGCGCCTTCGCCGCCACCAAGCTCGACGTGTTCACCGACAGCGACGCCAATATCTCCGACTGGCTGTCCAATGTCGTGAAGCCGGCCTTCGAGGCCGCCCATCCCGAATATGAGGTGAATGTCGTGATCGCCCGCAATGGCGGTCTCGACCAGGTCGCGCAGCGCGCGCTGGCGGCGCTGAACGTCAAGGCCGATCCGCAGATCGACTTCGCCGAGCAGTATGATCCGAACCTGCCGAAGGGCGGCATCGAGGCCGGTCTCTGGGTCAAGTTCGACGCGACCCTCGTTCCGAACTATGCCCATGTGAACAAGGCCGCGATCGAGACGCCCTACGGCATGCCCTATCGCGGCTCGCAGGTGCTGCTCGCCTACGACTCGACCAAGGTCGCCGCCGACAGCGTGCCGAAGACCTGGGACGCGCTCGTCGCCTGGATCAAGGCCAATCCGGGACAGTTCATCTATAATCGTCCCGACAAGGGCGGCTCGGGCAAGAACTTCGTCGTCCGCGCCATCCATGAGGCGAACGGCCGCGATCCCGCGCTGTTCACCCCGACCAACTTCACCAAGGAAGACGCCGAGAAGCGCCTCGCGCCGGCCTGGGCTCTCCTCAACGACATCGCGCCGTCGCTCTACGACAAGGGCTCCTATGCCGCCGGCAATGCCGCCTCGCTGCAAATGCTCTCGAACGGCGTCGTCTCGATGATCCCGATCTGGTCGGACATGGTGCTGCAGGGCCTCGCCCAGGGCGCCGTTCCCGAGACGGTCAAGATCGTCCAGCTGCAGGATCTCCCGCTCGCCGGCGGCTTCTCGGCCTCGGTGATCCCGACGATCGCCGCCCACAAGGAGGGCGCGCTGGCCTTTGCCGATTTCCTCTTGTCCACTGAGATGCAGGCCTCGGTCCTCAACGATCTCGGCGGCTTCCCAGGCGTCGACTGGTCGGTGCTGCCGGCGGATCTCCGCGAGAAGTTCGCCTCCGTCATCCCGGCCTCGATCCCGACCTATCCGGACGGCGACTGGTCGACCGCGCTCAACGACGGCTGGTACCGCAACGTGGCGCCGACCATCGCGCGCGGCTGATCCGTCCCTGATGGCGCTTCTTTCCGCCGAACGCCTGGAGGCCCGACGGTTCCCCGTCGGGCTTCTTCTCGTCGCCGCGCCGGTGCTGCTGGTCGCCGTCTTCGTGCTGCTGCCGGCGCTCGCAGCCATTCTCTCGACGCTGACGACCGGCGCGGCCGGCGGCTGGTCGCTCGGTGCCTATCGGCAGTTCTTCGGCGATCCGCTCAGCACGGGCAATCTCGTCTTCACGTTCCTGTCGACGGTCGTGACTTCCTCGCTGCTGATTGCCCTCTGCCTGCCGATCGCGCTCTATCTGCGCTTCTCCTCGGGCCGCCTGCCGGCCTTCGTGCAGAGCGTCGCCGTGTTTCCGCTGTTCGTGCCCGGCATCATCGTCGCCTATGCGCTGGTCCGCTTCATGGGCCCGAACGGCACGCTGCAGACCGTCCTCAATGGGGTCGGCATCGACGGCTTCCGCTCGCCCTATCTGACGCCGACGGGCACCGTGATCGGCCTCGTCTGGGAAGGCATTCCGCTGACGCTGCTGATCCTCCTCTCCGGCCTTGCCCAGATTCCGAACGCGGCGATCGAGGCGGCGCGCGATGTCGGCGCCGGCTCGCTGCGCATCCTCACCGGCATCATCCTGCCGCTGATCCGGAATTCGCTGATCGTCGCCTTCTCGCTGTCCTTCCTCGGTGTGTTCGGCGCCTTCACGATGCCGTTCCTGCTCGGTCCCGCCTCGCCGGAGATGATGGGCGTGTTCATGCAGCGGACCTTCGCCGAGCTGCATGACCCGGTGCAGGCGCAGACGCAGGCGGTGCTCTGCTTCCTCGTCTGCGCGGCGGTCGGGGTCCTCTATGTCCGCTCGGTGGCGCGGTCGCGGAGGACATCCTCGTGACCCCCTCCGCGCGCGGACTTTTGCGTCTCGTTCCCGGCGTCTCGCTGGCGACGGTGCTCTCCATCTTCATCCTCGTGCCGGTCGCCGCGGTGTTCCTGTGGGCCTTCGCCGAGGTCTGGCGCTATCCCTCGCTGATCCCGACGCAATGGGGCTTTCGCTTCTGGACGGCGATGCTGTCGCGCGCCGATGTGTGGGCGGCGCTGCGCACCTCGATCGCGCTGTCGCTGATCGTGACCCTCTTCTCGGCGCTGATCTGCCTGCCGGCCGCCTATGCCTTCGCGCGGCTCGAATTCCCCGGCAAATCCGCGCTGCTGCTCTCCTTCCTCGCGACGCAGGCCTTCCCGAAATTCGGCCTCTATATCGCCATCGCCTCGATCTTCTTCTCGCTCGGCCTCGTCGGCACCTTCACCGGCGTCGTGCTGATCCAGCTCGTCAACACGCTGCTCCTGATGATCTGGATTCCCGTCGGCGCCTTCCAGTCGATCGATCGGCGGCTTGAGGAGGCGGCGCGCGATGTCGGCGCCTCCGCCGCGCGCACCTTCGTCTCGATCACGCTGCCGCAGGCGGGGCCGGCGATCGCCGCCGCGCTGCTCCTGACCTTCGTCGGCACCTTCTACGAGACCGAGGGCGCGTTCCTCATCGGCGCGCCGCATGTGCGCACCATGCCGGTCATGATGATCTCGCTGATCAACAACCAGCTGATCGTTCAATATGGCGCGGTGCTCTCGGTGATGCTCTGGGTGCCGTCGTTCCTCGCCCTTCTCTTCGCCCGCAAGATCCTCTCTGCCCGCACCATCGCCGGCGGCCTCGGCGCCTGAACGGAACCCCATGTCTGAGCTCGTCATCGATCAATTGAGCAAGCGCTTCTCCGGGGCGACGGCGGTGGCCGATGTCTCGGTTGCGATCGGCGACGGCGAACTCGTCTGCCTGCTCGGCCCCTCCGGCTGCGGCAAGTCGACCGTTCTGCGCATGATCGCCGGCTTCGAGCGGCCGAGCAGCGGCCGCATCCTCATCGACGGGCAGGATGTCGCGCCGCTGCCGCCCGACCGCCGCCCGACCGGCATGGTGTTCCAGAGCCACGCGCTCTGGAGCCATATGACGGTGTTCCAGAACATCGCCTTCGGGCTGAAGCTCCGCCGCCTCTCGCGCGCGGAGATCCGCGCCAAGGTCGCCGGCGTGCTCGACCTCGTTGGCCTCTCCGGCTTCGAGACGCGCCATCCGGGCCAGCTCTCCGGCGGCCAGCAGCAGCGCGTCGCCATCGCCCGCTGCGTCGTGCTGGAGCCGAAGATCCTGCTGATGGACGAGCCCTTCTCGGCGCTCGATGCGCATCTCCGCGTCCATTTGCGCGAGGAGGTCCGCGCCATCCAGCGCCGGCTCGGACTGACCACCATCTTCGTGACGCATGACCAGGAGGAGGCGCTGACGCTCGCCGACCGCATCGTCGTCATGCGCGGCGGCGCGGTCGAGCAGGTCGGCTCGCCCTCGTCCATCTATGCCGAGCCGGCGACCCGCTTCGTCGCCGGCTTCATCGGCACCATGACCATGATCGAGCGTCCGGTCGCGGCCGGTATCGCCGAGCTCGGTGGCATCACCGTCGCCGTCGACGGTCCGGACGGGCCCTATGGCTTCGCGCTCCGGCCCGAGGATCTCGCGCCCGGCGGCGGCTGGCGCGGCACGGTCGACCGCGTCCTCGATCTCGGCGCCTTCCGCATGCTTGACGTGGCGCTCACTGGGGGCGAGACCATCAAGGTGCAGGTCGACAAGAGCGCCGCGATCACGGTCGGCGCGCCGATCGGGCTCGAGATCAAGGCCATCGCTGCCTTCGATGCCGAGGGCAGGGCGCGTCCGGCACGGATCGCGACGGACCGCGCGAAGGGAGTGCGTCTCAATGCGTGACATCACCGACCTGATGGGCGCCGCAAAGGCCGCCGACGGCGTCGCCATCTGGAGCGGCTATCACCGCGTCCGCCTCAAATGGCACCGGATGAAGCGCCGCGTCGACGACATCCCCTTCACGCCGGAGATCCTCGCCGAGGCGATGGCGCAGGGTGCCTCGTCGGAAGTCGATCTCCGCGCGCATGGCGAGGACGGCTTCGCCGTGCTGCATGACGACACGCTGGATCGCGAGACGAGCGGCCACGGACCTGTCGCCTCCGCCAGCGTGGCGGCGCTGCGGGCGCTCACGATGCGGGCGCCTGACGGGACGGTGACCGGCGCCTCGGTGCTGCTGCTCGATGATCTCGCGGCGCTCGCCGCGCATGAGGCCGCGCCGGATGCGCTGGTCCAGCTCGATCTCAAGGAGGACGCGGCCGCGATCACGCCGGCGATCGTCGCGCGCTTCGCAAGGGTGATGGCGGGCGTCGCCGAGCGCTTCATCCTCTCGGGCGGCGACTGGACGGCGGTGAGCCGTCTCGCGAGCGCGGTGCCGGGGCTCGCTGCGGGCTTCGATCCCTGCGGCGAGGAGACGCTGGAAAAGCTCGTGACGACGGCGGATTTCGAGGCTTTCGTCGCCGTCGCGCTCGCCGCCGCGCCGCGCGCCTCGACGATCTATCTCGCCTATCCGATCGTGCTGAAGGCAGCCGCGCTCGGCTATGACATCGTCGGCGCCTTCCACGATGCCGACCGGCTGATCGATGCCTATACGCTCAACACGGCGCATCCGAACGCCGCCGTGACGCTGCGGCAACTGGTGGCGCTCGAGGTCGACCAGATCACCACCGACGAGCCGATCGCGCTTCAGGCCTTGTTCGAGAGCAGCGACACCAGCCAGGGGTGAAGGCTCGGATTGGCGCCGAGCACCGCGCCGACCGCGTCGACTTTCTTGCCGGTGAAGCCGGTGACGATGCCGCCGGCCTCGGTCAGCACCAGCGCCGCGGCGGCATAGTCGAGCGGCGACAATCCGTCCTCGAAGAAGGTGTCGTGCCGGCTCGCGGCGACATAGCAGAGGCTGAGCGCCGCAGAGCCGAGCCGGCGCATGCCCGCCGCGGTGTCCATGATCGTCCGGAGCGCGCGGTGATAGGTCTCGACGTCGATGCTGCGCACCTGGCCGGGCACCGGCAGGCTGGCGGCGATCAGCGCCTCCTCGGGTTTGAGGCTGCGGGCGATGGCCAGCCGCTTGCCGTTGAGGAAGGCGCCGTGCCCCTTCTCGGCAACGAAGGCCTCGCCGAGCGAGGGATCGAGCACCACGCCGGCGACCGTCTCTCCGTCCTCGACGAGGGCGATGCAGATACCGAAGAAGGGCAGGCCCCAGGCGAAATTGGTGGTGCCGTCGATCGGGTCGATCAGGAAGCGGCCCACCGCGCTGCCCTCGATCGCCGTCTCCTCCTCGCCATGGATGGCGTGACCCGGAAAGCGCGCGACGAGGGCCGCCGTGATCGCGCGCTCCGAGGCGATGTCGGCTTCGGTCTGGAAGTCGCGCGCGCCCTTCAGCGTCAGCCGGTCGCGCTCATGCCGCCCGCCGAGCGCCGCGATCGCCTCCGCGCCGGCAATCGCCGCCTCGAGCATGGCGCGGGTGCGCGGCGTCGGCGTGATGTCCGGGAGGGAGAGAAGCGCGGAGACGGCGTTCGGCATGGGCGTGTCCTCATTGATCGCGGGTCGATAGCGACAGGCGATGACGGTTTGATTGCGGCGGACCGGGCGCGTTTGCGCTAGCCTTCACGCTTCACCATGGACCAGCGGACGAGGCGATGATGGCAGGACGGCTCCAGGGCAAGGCGGCGCTGATTTCCGGCGGCGCGACCGGCATGGGCGGGGCGACCTCGAGCCTCTTCGCCAGGGAAGGCGCGCGGGTCGCGATCGTCGACCGCAATAGCGACGCTGCCGAGGCGCTCGCCGCTTCTATCCGCGCCGAGGGCGGCGAGGCCATAGCCCTTCGTGCCGACGTGTCGCAGTCCGCCGACGTGGCAGCGGCGGTGGCGGCGACGATGGCAGCCTTCGGCCGGATCGACGTCCTCTTCAACCATGCCGGCTCGATCGTCATCAAGCCGTTCCTCGAGACCACCGAGGAGGAGTGGGACCGCCTGACCGCGATCAACGTCAAGAGCATGTTCCTGATGACCAAGGCGGTGCTGCCGCACATGATCGCCGGCGGCGGCGGCTCGATCGTCTGCACCTCGTCGATCTCGGCGGTGGCGGCGACGCCGATGGAGGTGCTCTACGACACCACCAAGGGCGCCTGCCACATGTTCGCCCGCGCCATCGCGGTCGAATTCCGCGACCGAAATATCCGCTGCAATGCCGTGTGCCCCGGCTTCGTGCGCACGCCGCATGGCAAGCGCGAGGTGGCGGACCTCCTGCGCTACGGCGTCGATGTCTCGGACGCGGCGCTCGCCGCGCAGCAGGGCCGCATCTGCGAGCCGGAAGAGGTGGCGCGCGCCGTGCTCTTCCTCGCCAGCGACGATGCGAGCTTCGTCAACGGCACGCATCTCTTCGTCGACAACGCCTTCACGGCCGCCTGAGCCGGCGCTTCGGCGTCGGGACGGCGGCTGCCTCGGCCCCGTCCGAAAGGTCGTCGAGGATCGGGCAATCGGGCCGGTGGTCGCCATGGCAGGAGCCGGCGAGGTGGCGCAGCGTGCGCGCCATGCCTTCGAGTTCGCGGATGCGCCGCTCGATCTCGCCGACATGGGCGAGCGCGATCTCCTTGACCTCGGCGCTCTCGCGGCTCCTGTCGCGCCAGAGCGCGAGCAGCGTCGTCATCTCCGCGACGGAGAAGCCGAGATCGCGGGCGCGGCGGATGAAGCGCAGCGTCTCGACGTCGCTGGTCCCATAGGTCCGGTAGCCGCTCTCGGTCCGTTCGGCGTCGGCGATGAGGCCGATGCTCTCATAATAGCGGATCATCTTGGCCGAGACGCCGGAGGCGCGGGCCGCATCGCCGATATTCATCGCGCTCATCCCTTGGGCTCGAAGCGCTTCAGCCGCAGCGCATTGCCGATCACGAAGACGCTGGAGAGCGCCATGGCGGCGGCGCCCAGCATCGGCGACAGCAGGATGCCGAACGGCGCATAGAGCAGGCCGGCCGCGACAGGGATCAGCGCCGCATTGTAGACGAAGGCCCAGAAGAGGTTCTCCTTGATGGTGCGCATCGTCGCCTCCGACAGGCCGATCGCCGTGACGACGCCCTGAAGGTCGCCCGTCATCAGTACGACATCGGCGCTCTCGATCGCGACATCGGTTCCCGTGCCGATGGCGATGCCGATATCGGCAGCCGCGAGCGCCGGCGCGTCGTTGATGCCGTCGCCGACAAAGGCGACGCGGGTACCGCCTGCCTTCAGCCGCGCCACCGCCTCGGCCTTGCCGCCCGGCAGGATGCCGGAGAGCACATCATCGATGCCGGCGGCCTTTGCCACCGTCTCGGCCGTGGCGGCGCCGTCGCCGGTCACCATGACGATGCGCCGGCCGAGCCGCTTCAAAGCCGCGACGGCCGCCGCGCTGGTCGGCTTCAGCGCATCGGCGACCGCGAGGACGCCGACCGCCCTGCCGTCCAGGGCGACGTGAAGCGGCGACGATCCAGCCTCTGCCAGACGCGTCGTCTCGCTCGCAAGCGGCATGAGGTCGACACCGTCCGCACGCAGGAACTCCGCCGTTCCGACGATCACCGCCTTGCCGTCGACGCGGGCGCGGACGCCCTTGCCGGCGACAGAGTCGAAGTTCTCGGCCGCGACGATCGTGGCGCCTTCGTCCTTGGCGGCCGTCAGGATGGCATGGGCGACCGGATGCTCGGACTGCGCCTCGACACTGGCGACGAGGCCGAGCAGCGCGTGGCGATCGACGCCGGCGACCGCCACGAGGTCCGTCAGCCTCGGCCGCCCTTCGGTCAGCGTGCCGGTCTTGTCGAGGGCGATGATGTCGGCGCTGGCGAGCGCCTGCAGCGCGTCGCCCTGGCGGAACAGGATGCCGAACTCGGCGGCGCGGCCGGTGCCGACCATGATCGAGACAGGTGTCGCCAACCCCATGGCGCAGGGGCAGGCGATGATCAGCACGGCGACCGCATTGACGAGCGCCAGCGACAGCGCCGGCTCGGGGCCGAACAGGAACCAGCCGAGGAAGGTCAGCACGGCGATGGCGATCACGACGGGCACGAAGATGCCGGTGACGCGGTCGACCAGCGCCTCGATCGGCAGCTTCGCGCCTTGCGCCGCTTCGACCATGCGCACGATCTCGGCCAGCACCGTCTCCGAGCCGACCCGTTCGGCGCGGAAGGAGAAGCTGCCCGAGCCGTTGATCGTGCCGCCGACGACGCCGCTGCCGGCGCTCTTGGCGACGGGCGCCGGCTCGCCGGTGATCATGGATTCGTCGACAAAGGACGTGCCTTCGGTGAGCACGCCGTCGACCGGGATCCGCTCGCCGGGGCGCACCAGGATGATGTCGCCGACGACGACGTCGTCGAGCGGAATATCGGCCGCGATGCCGCCGCCGCGGCTGACCCGCGCGGTCTTCGGCCGCAGCTTGACGAGGGCGGTGATGGCGGCGCCGGTGCGCCCCCTGGCGCGCGCCTCGAGCAGGCGGCCGAGCAGGATCAGCGTGACGATGACCGCCGCCGCCTCGAAATAAAGCGCGTCATTGCCGGCGGGGATGAGGCGAGGGGCGAAGACGACGACGCTCGAATAGAGCCAGGCGGCGCCGGCGCCGAGCGCGACGAGGGCGTTCATCTCCGGCCGTCCATGCAGCAGCGCCGGCAGGCCCGAGGCGAAGAAGCGCCGGCCGGGAAAGGCGAGGACGAGCGTTGCCAGCGCAAATTGCAGCCAGCCATTCCAGGGGCCGAGCACCATCATCGTCCAGTGATGGAAGGCCGGCACGAGATGGCCGCCCATCTCGACGACGACGATCGGCAGCGTCAGCGCCACGGCAAGCGCGAGATCGCGGCTGAGCCCCTCGGCCGAATGGCTGTGATGGGCCATCGCATCGCCAGGCGGATGCGCCTGCGAAATCGCGTGTGCCTCATAGCCGGCGGCCGCCACCGCCGCCTCCATCGCGGCCGTGGCGGGTGCACCATGGGTGTGGACGGTGGCGCGCAGCGTGGCGAGATTGACGCTCGCCGTGCTGACGCCCGGCACCGACTTCAGCGCCTTCTCGACGCGCGTCACGCAGGAGGCGCAGCTCATGCCCTCGACAGAAAATTCGATGCGTTCGGCCGGCTCGGCGCCGGAGGCCGCCTTGTCGCCTGTCGTCATGAGAAGATGTGTCATGCTCGTGTCTCGCTCTCTGCGATCGGATGACAGCCGAGATAAGGTTTCCAATCATGGGAAGGTCAAGGCGGTTTTTTCGCTCTTGACCTTGCCACGATGGGAAGCCCCAGATTGGACAGAGATCAAACAAGAGGCCGAACCACGATGATGCGCTTCAAGATTCCCGACATGTCCTGCGGCCATTGCGCCGCGACCATCGGCAAGGCGGCACGGGCGGCCGCGCCGGAGGCGGAGGTGTCGGTCGACCTCGCGGCGAAAGAGGTCGCGATCGAGGGCGCCGCGACGTCCGAAACCGTGATCGCGGCGATCAGGGCCGCCGGCTATGAGCCGGTCGCCCTCTGACGACCATCGAGGCTGAAGGCGCCGGGGCCGGCGGCGGCGAGATAGAGGAAGACGAAGCAGAAGAGGATCGGCGCGTCGCCCTGATTGTTGATCGGGAAGAAATCGATCGGCACATGCTCCATGAAATAGGCGATCGCCATCTCGCCCGAGAGCAGGAAGGCGACGGGCCGCGTCCAGAACCCGGCGATGATCAACAGGCTGCCGACGATCTCGATCACGCCGGCGATCCAGAACAGCGTGAAGGGCGGCAGGCTGCTCATGCCCTCGACATAGGGCCAGCCGAGCACCTTCGAGGTGCCGTGCTCGAGAAAGAGCAGCGCCGTGACGATCCGGAGCACGGCGAGCAACTCGCCCTGCCAGCGGCGAAGAAACAGCATGTCGCGCATCGCACCCTCCAGCGCCCTCCGCGCCACCCTACCGCCAATCCCGGCCGTCCGTGATCACGATGCGCGGCGCGCCATGGAACGAATTGGCCGCGCGAACCTTGAACAGCTGGAACACAAACCGGCCGAGGAGGTCAGCATGGTTGTCGACAAGGTCCTGAACACGATCGTACCTGGACGGGCCGAGCGCGAGACGAAGAAGGCCGAGGAGAAGAAGCTGGACATGGAACTCACCGAGACGTTCCCGACCAGCGATCCGCTCGCCTCGACGCAGCCGGGCTCGGGCGTCACCGGCGCCGAAGTGAAGGCGCTGCATCCCTCGCCGTCGCAGATCGCCGCCGGCAAGAAATAGGGCGGCCTGGCGGCGCCAGGCGGTCCGCCATCAGCAGCAAGATAACGTGATCAAACCGATGCGTTGGTGGCCGGGCTTAGTCCGGCCATTTGCCGTTCCGGGACCGATCGGCATTCAGACTTTGTCGATGCCACGATACCCTCACTTGTCGTGCCGGGCTTGACCCCGGCAACCCAGACTTATCTGGGCGGCCCGCCTACGATTGAGGGTCTGCAGGCAGAGAGGCTGGATTGCCGGGTCAGGCCCGGCAATGACAGCTGGAGCAGTCGCTCAAAGCGACCGAAGCAGAGCGTCGGTCCGTCCTAAGCCGCCGCGTCGTCATCCTCTGCATCGCCGCCATCACCATCGATATCGATCGCCGCATGGCGTTCGCCGCCGGGATCGGGCAGGGGCGCCTCGTCCTGGTTGGGGTCGGCGATATCAGCTTCCTGCTGATGCTGGATGTTGGCGTCGTCATTGGAAAAACCGCCGGCCGCCTCGTCCGTGTTGGCATAGGGCCGGTCCGAGGTCAGGGAAGGCTTGGGGTCGTGTCCGCTCATGGGCGTCTCCTCCGTCCAGATGGCATGACGAAAGCAAACGGCTGATGGCGCCCGGAGTTCCCTTCAGCGAGGGAACGAAGCCGCTCACGGCATGGCGAAGATCGGCTTCAGCGCTTCATAAGTGGCGCGGTAGCGGGCATAGCCGCGATCATAGACGCCCTGATGCGCCGCGATCGGCGTGATCAGCTCGCCCTGGCGGGCGAGGGCGCTGACGCCTGCCCAATCCTCGGCAAGGCCGCTGCCGATGGCGGCGACCCAGGCGGCGCCGACCGACGAGCCATAGGGGTTTTCGAGCAGGCGCACCGGCAGGCCGATGATATCGGCGACGATCTGCATCCAGATGCGGCTCTTGGTGCCGCCGTCGGAGGCGAAGACACGTTGGGGCTGATGGCCCATTTCGGCGAGGACGTCGAGATGGTGGCGGAAGCCATAGGCGATCGCCTCGAGCAGGGACCGCCAGATATGGCCTTTGCCATGGCTGAGGCTGAGCCCGGTGAAGGTGCCGCGCGCCAACGGATCATGGATCGGCGTCTTCTCGCCGAGGAAATAAGGGAGGCACAGAACGCCGTCGCTGCCGGCCGGCACCGTGGCGGCGAGTTGGTCGAGCGCCACATGCGGGCGCTCCTCGCCATCGGCCGCGCCGATCAGTGCGGCCAGCCAGTTGAGCGCCGAGCCGGAGGCGGCCATGCAGCCATTCGGGGCATAGACGCCGGGCACGAGGTGATAATCGAGATAGAGCCGCGGATCGGGCGTCGCCGCGGCGGCCGCCACGACGATGTCTCCGGCCCCGCCGAATTTGAGCAGCACGTCGCCGGGCGCGGCGATGCCGGCGGCGAGCGCCGAGGCGATGTGGTCGGCGGCGCCGCCATAGACCGGCAGCCCCTCGGGCAGTCCGGTCGCCGCGGCGGCTTCTGCCGAGACGGTGCCCATCATCTCATGCGTCACGGTGCGATCCGGCACGGCGCCGCGCGGGATGCCGGCGAGCGCGACGAGATCATCGGCGATGCGGTGGTCGGCAAGATCCGTGAAGCCCGCCTCGAGCGCCCAGTTCTGCTCGACGGCGCGGCGGCCGGTCAGGCGGAAATTGATGTAGTCATAGGAGCCGAACACGGTCGCGATCCGCGCGGAGACGTCCGGCTCGTGGCGCGCGATCCAGCGCAGCTTCGCCGCGACGAGCTGCTGGTTGACGCCGTTGCCGGCACGCGCCAGGAACGCCGCCTCGTCGAGCTCGGCCTTCAGTTCATCCACCTCGGCGCCGACGCGGCCGTCGCTCTGCTGGATGCTCGGCCGCAGCACGCGGCCCTCGGCATCGAGCAGCACCACGGCCGGCAGCATGCCGGTGACGCAGAGGCCGGCGAGGCTCGTGGGACCGCCCTGCAGCGCCGCGACGATCTCCTTCAGGATCGCGACGCTGTTCGCCCACCACTCGGCTGGGTCCTCCTCGGCCCAGCCGGGATGCGGCGAGGCGAGGGTCACCGGCTTCGAGGCGACATGGACGATCTCGCCCGGCAGCCGCACGGCGATGCCGATGGTCGAGGTCGTGCCGATATCGAGGCCGATGACGGTATCCGGGCGGTGGGCGCTCATGGCGTCACGCGTTCAGCTGGTCGACGACGTCCATGAAGCGCTTGACGCGTTCGGCATCGACGGCATTCCAGGTGTTGCCGTCGACCTTGAACGAGGTGCCGACGATGGCGCCGTCGGCGAGCGAGAGGATCTCGCGCACATTTTCGAGGCGGACGCCGGTATTGGCGAAGACCGGCACGTCCTTGATGACGTCGGTGACGGATTTCAGGTCCGAGGTCTCGGCCGGCTGGCCGGTGATCGGGCCGGAGACGAGGATCGCGTCGGCGAGCGAGGAGAACACCGCGCTCTTGGCGCGGAGCGCGATCGGGCGATGATCGAGGCTCGCGGCGAATTCGGCGTTGATGTTGAAGAGGAGTTTCAGGTCCGGGCGGCCGAGATCGCGGCGAAGGCGCAGTGCCTCGGCGGCGTTCGGCTGCCAGAGGCCCATATCGGAGGCGAAGAGGCCGGTGAAGATCTCGCGGGCAAACGAGGCGCCGGTCGCGCAGGCGATCGCCACCGAGGCGGCGGGATCCCAGAGATAGTTGACGCCGAACGGCACCTTGAGCGCCGGCTTCAGGGCCTGGATGACGGCGGTCATCGCGGCGATTGTCGCGGGCGAGGCCTTGAAGACATAGGGGCGGTCGTTCTCGTTGCCGAACATCACCGAGTGGACGCCGCCCGCCTGCAGCTTCTCGAGGTCGCTGGCGGCATTGTCGATCAGCTTCTGGACGCCGCCATCGGCGTCATAAAGCGGGGTGCCCGGCAGCGCTCCGATATGGACCATGCCGACGATGACCTTGCGGCGCGCACCGAAGAAATCAAACACCATGCCTTTGTTCTCCTTGGGCGAGGGCCGGTCGCGCCGGCCGCCGCGTCATCAGCGATTGCAATAAAACTAGCCGGCGATCCGCTCGGCCGCGGCACCGGCGACGATCACCTCGACATCGGCGGCCTCCAGCGCGCGGGCGAGATGCCCCGGCGGCGGCGCGTCGGTGACGAGCACGTCGGCGCCCGAGAGGTCGCAGACGCGCGCCAGCGAGCGATGGTCGAACTTCGAGGAATCGCAGAGGATCACGACCTGATCGGCGCGGGTGATGAAGGCCCGCTTCACTTCGCTGTCCTCGACCGAATAGTCGAAGAAGCCGGCCTCGATCAGCCCGGACACGCCGATGAAGACGCGGTCGAGATTGTAATTGGCGAGTTCGCCGACGGCGCGCGAGCCGACAACAGACTGCTCGGGATTGCGCACCTCGCCGCCGAGCACATAGACCGGGCTCTTCGAGGCCGAGAGCACCATGGCGGCGCGCAGGCTGTTGGTGAAGACGCGCAGATCCGTCCGCTCGACAATGGTCTCGGCCAGCGTCAGCGTCGAGGTTCCGACATCGAGGCCGATGGTCTCGCTGGGGCCGATCAGCGCCGAGGCGGCGTGGGCGATCGCCGCCTTCTCGCGGGCATTCCTGTGGCGGCGGCGCTTGAAGGCCGGCTCCTCGAGATCGAAAACCTCGCGCGGGCTGGTGGCCGCCGAAACGGCGCCGCCATGCGTCCGCGCCAGCAGGCCGCGCTCCTCGAGCACCACGAGATCGCGCCGGATCGTCATCTCGGAGACGTTGAGATTGGAGGCGATCTGCGACACCGACACGAACCCGTCCATCTCGACGACGTCGAGAATCAGCGATTGGCGCGCGCCCGCCGGCATGCGGCCGAAACCGGTGGCGGCATCATAGCTCGGGAGATCGTCCGGTTGCATCACGTGGTGGGCCTCCGGTCCGGGCCGCGCGGCGAGGCTGCCGCACGCTCAGACTGAAACAGGTTCGAACATATCCGAACATGAGCCGGAAGTTCGGCGTTGTAAAGTGTTCGATTTTGCGTTTCCCTACGCCCATCGAACACGATGCGAGGAGCGGCCAGCCATGGCGGGCATTTTCGACCTATCGGGCCGCAAGGCCCTCGTCACCGGCGGCGCCAAGGGGATCGGCGCCGCGATCGTGCGGGCGCTGGATGCTGCCGGCGCGACCGTCGCCATCGCCGATCTCGACGTGATGGCGGCGCAGACGGTGATCGCCGGCCTTGCGAATGGCGGCTTCGCCGTCGAGATCGACGTCACCAAGCGGGCCTCGGTCGAGCATGCGATCGGACAGGCGATCGAGGGGCTCGGCGGGCTCGACATCCTCTGCGCCAATGCCGGCGTCTCGACCATGCGTCCGGCGGTCGACATCACCGACGAGGAATGGGACTTCAATTTCGACGTCAATGCGCGCGGCGTCTTCCTCACCAACCAGATCGCGACCCGCTATTTCCTGGCGGAGAACCGCAAGGCCGTGATCGTCAACACCGCCTCGCTCGCCGCCAAGGTCGGCGCGCCGCTGCTCGCGCATTACTCGGCCTCGAAATTCGCGGTGTTCGGCTGGACGCAGGCGCTCGCCCGCGAGCTGGCGCCGAAGGGCATCCGCGTCAATTGCGTCTGCCCCGGCTTCGTGAAGACCTCGATGCAGGAGCGCGAGATCATCTGGGAAGCCGAGCTCCGCGGCATGACGCCCGAGGCGGTGCGCGCCGAATATGTCTCGCTGACGCCGCTCGGCCGCATCGAGGAACCCGAGGATGTGGCCGACGTCGTCGTCTTCCTCGCCTCCGATGCCTCGCGCTTCATGACCGGGCAGGGTATCAACATCACCGGCGGCGTCCGCATGGACTGATGCCGGCCAGAGGCCGCCGCTTTTCGAAGGGGCGGCCAAGGGTGGCGGAAGGATCGCATGCGGGACGGACATAGCCTCAGCCGCTGGCAGGATTTCGGCGCCGTCTGGCGCCGCCGCACTGCGACCGTGATCGGCGCCGTGCTGATCGGCCTCGCCGCGCTCGGCTTCGCCTACGCCGCCGACAGGGCGCAGGCGGGCTTCGGCGTCATCGTGGCGCACTGGCCGCTGGCGCCGCTCGTGCTGACGCCGGCCGCCTATGCGCTGATCGGCTGGATCACCCAACGCTTCGCGCCCGAGGCGCGCGGCTCCGGCATCCCGCAGGTCATCGCCGGCGCCCACAACGCCGCCTCGGCACTCAATGCACGGCTGACCTCGCTGCGGACGGCGGGTTTCAAGTTCGTCCTCACCGTGCTGGCGCTGCTCGCCGGCGGCTCGGTCGGCCGCGAGGGACCGACGGTGCAGATCAGCGCCGCGATCATGGAGACGGCGCACCGGCTCTTTCGCGTGCCGCTGACGGCGGCGGTCACCATCGCCGGC
Organism: Kaistia sp.; assembly: GCA_965279105.1. GTDB lineage: Bacteria > Pseudomonadota > Alphaproteobacteria > Rhizobiales > Kaistiaceae > Kaistia. The sequence continues at coordinate 4,052,370 of OZ257135.1, read as the reverse complement.
GGCGCTGCCGGCGTCTCGGCCGCCTTCAACACGCCGCTCGCCGGCGTTGCCTTCGCCATCGAGGAACTCGCTTCCGCCTATGAACAGCGCCTCGCGCTGCTGGTCATGGCGGCCGTGATGATCTCCGGCCTCGTCAGCCTCGGCATCGCCGGCGACTATCTCTATTTCGGCGCCGTGACCGACGCGCTCCCGATCATGACGGCGCTCGTCATCTGCCCGGTCGCCGGCGTGCTCGGCGGCCTCGCGGGCGGCCTCTTCTCGCGCGCCATGCTCTGGTTCATGGCGAGCGGCTGGTCGCCGGTCGCGGCGATCCGCCGGCGGCCGATCCTCTGGGCGGGGACGGCCGGCCTCCTCATCGCCATCATCGGCGTCGCAGGCTCAGGCCTCACCTTCGGCACCGGCTATGCCGCCTCGCAGGCGATCATCGAAGGCCACGGCGCGCCGCTCTGGTTCGGCCCCGCCAAGATGGCGACGACGCTCCTGACGGCGCTCTCCGGCATTCCGGGCGGCATCTTCGCGCCCTCGCTGGCGGCGGGGGCGGGGCTCGGCCAGATGCTGGCGGCGCTGTTTCCGTCAGCGCCGGTCGGCCCGGTCGTGCTGCTCGGCGTCATCGCCTATTTCGTCGGCGTCGTCCGCGCGCCGCTGACGGCGGTGCTGATCGTCTCCGAGATGACGGACAGCCATCATCTCATCCTGCCGCTCTTCGCTGCCGCGATCATCGCCGACGGCGTTTCGGCGCTGGTCTCGCCCGAGCGGCTCTATCACGGCCTTTCCCGCGGTTTCCGCGACCGGCCGGAGCATCCGGGCGACGCCCCGCAGGGAAGGCCGGCCGTCTAGGCTCGCCATCCGGTCTCGCCATCCGGTCTCGCCATCCGGTCTCGCCATCCGGTCTTGCCATCGCGGCCGCCAGCCGGTCCAATGCCTGCATATACGGAGGAACTCAATGCGCAGGGTCGTCATCATCGGCGGCAGTGGTCATGTCGGCACGTTTCTGGTGCCGCGCCTGGTCGAGGCCGGATTTCACGTCGTCAATGTCAGCCGCGGCCAGCGCCAGCCCTATCGGCCGCACAAGGCCTGGGACGCGGTCGAGCAGGTGGTGGTCGACCGCGACGCGCTGGAGGCGCGAGGGGCCTTCGGCGGCGCCATCTTCGACCTGAAGCCCGATATCCTCATCGACATGACCTGCTTCACGCTGGCGAGCGCCAAGGAGATCGTCGAGGCGGTCAAGGGCGAGGTCGAGCATTTCCTGCATACCGGTACGATCTGGGTGCATGGACCGAGCGTCACCGTGCCGGTGACCGAGATGCAGCCGCGGCGGCCCTTCGGCGACTACGGCATCCAGAAGGCGGCGATCGAGAGCTATCTGCTGCACGAGGCGCGCCGCAACGGCTTCCCCGCGACGATCGTCCATCCCGGCCACATCGTCGGGCCCGGCTGGGAGCCGCTCAATCCCGAGGGTCACTTCGATCCGGCGGTGTTCACGAAGCTCGCCCGAGGCGATGAGGTGCTGATCCCGAATTTCGGCATGGAGACCGTGCATCACGTCCATGCCGATGACGTCGCGCAGATGTTCATGCGCGCCATCACGCGGCGCAGCGTCTCGATCGGCGAGGCGTTCCATACGGTGTCGCCGGCGGCGATCTCGCTGCGCGGCTATGCCGAGGCGATGTCGGCCTGGTTCGGGCAGGCGCCGAATCTCGCCTTCCTGCCCTGGCCGGACTGGAAGGCGCGCCAGAGCGAGAAGGACGCCGAGGCGACCTTCGACCATATCGCCCACAGCCCCTCCTGCTCGATCGCCAAGGCGAGCGAGATGCTCGGCTATGTCCCGCGCTACACCTCGCTGGAAGCGGTCCAGGAATCCGTCGCCTGGCTGATCGAGAACGGCCGCGTCAGCCTGCCCGGGCCGCGCCCGGCCTGAACTCGGTCAGGAAATAGAGGAAGCCGACCGCCGGGAAGGCGAGGCCGGCGGCGACGATCGCCGGCCAGCCGCCCCATTCGTGCAGCGGGCTCGCCACCGCCGAGCCGAGCGCGCCGCCGATGAAGAAGGTGGCGATGTAGAGCCCGTTGAGGCGGTTGCGGATCTCGGGCGCCAGCATGTAGAGCGCGCGCTGGCCGAACACGGTGTTCGCCTGGACGAAGAAGTCGACGAGGATCGCCGCCACCACCATCAGCGCGATCGAGAGCATGCCGCCGGCAAGACCCGCGACGACGAACGACACGAACACGCCGATGATCGCGGCCGCCGTCCCGGCGCGGGTAAAGCCGCGATCGGCGAGGCGGCCGGCGATCGGCGCCGACAGCGCGCCGGCGGCGCCGGCAAGCGCGAACAGCGCGATCTGCGACTGCGAATAGTTGAAGTCGGCGCCGTGCAATTCCAGCGGCACCGCGGTCCAGAACAGGCTGAAATCAGCGAACAGGAAGAACTGGTAGAGGCCGCGCCGGCGCAGCAGCGGCGTCGTCTTCAGGATGGTGAAGAGCGAGGCGAGCAGCGCGCCATAGCTGTGGCCGCCATCCGGTCGGCGCCGCGGCAGGAAGCGCATCAACAGCCCGCAGAGCAGGACCATCGCGGCGGCCGAGAGGGCGAAGACGCCGCGCCAGCCGACGATGTCGGAGAGGAACCCCGCGATCGGCCGGGCGAGGAGGATGCCGACCATCAGCCCGCTCATGACATTGCCGACCGTGCGGCCGCGCGTCGCCTCGTCGGCCATGCTGGCCGCCATCGGCACCAGCATCTGGATGACGCTCGAGGAAAAACCGATGAAGAGGGCGGCAGCGAGGAACAGCGACGCGCTCGGCGCCAGCGCCGTCAGCACCAGCGCGAGCGCCGTCACGGCCACCGCCGTGGTGATCAGCCGCTTGTTCTCGATGATGTCGCCGAGCGGCACCAGCAGCACCAGGCCAAAGCCGTAGCCGATCTGCGTCAGCGTGACGACGAGGCTGGCGACATGCGGCGAGAGGCCGACATCCGGCCCGATCAGCGCGATCAGCGGCTGCGCGTAGTAGAGATTGGCCGCGATGGCGCCGCAGGAAAAGGCGAGCAGGAAGGTGAGGGCCGGAGTGATCGTCGGCTGCGGCGCCGGGATCGCGGAAGAGGGGGACGTCATGGGGCATGCCTTGGAGCGCGGCCGACGGGACCGGCGGGGCCAACTCATGCCAGTTTTCGCCCGCGAAACCAACGGGGGCGACGGATATCGGGCCAGGGGGCGGCCGGCTCCCTCTCCCGCGTGAGCCGAGGGAGGGGCGAGATCATGTGGGCCGTGAGGGTCACGAAGGCCCTCACCCCGGCCCTCTCCCTGAGGGAGAGGGGGAAGGCGGAGCCCTTCCGGGGCTGTTCAGAAAGCGCCGAGCCAGCCAAACCGCGCCCCCTCTCCCAGAGGGAGAGGGGGCGGGGTAAAGGCCTTGGCTCGTGCAGGCGGCGGGACACCCTCTCCCGCGAAGCGGGGGAGGGTGGGGAGGGGGTTGCCGGCCGTGATCGTCGGAGTGCTGAGAGGAAAGGAAGTCCCCCTCTCCAGATCTCCCCCGCAAGGGGGGAGAGGGCCGGGCACGGCCTTCAACGATGCCGCGCACAGGCGGCTCAGCCCCCTCTCCCGCGCAGCGGGGGAGGGTGGGGGAGGGGGTTGCAGGCCGTGCTCGTCGGAGTGCTGAGAGGACGACAGGTCCCCCCTCTCCATCTCTCCCCCACAAGGGGGGGAGAGGGCTCCGTCGTTCTCTTCATCAGCATTGCGGCCGTCGCCAGGCGCGGACGCTATCGACAGCCGAAGCGCCGGGCGCTCCCTCCCCCCCCTTGCGGGGGAGGGTTGGGGTGGGGGCCTTGCTGCGCTCGCTCAAGGCTAATTGCGGCCTTGCTACTCTGCTCAAGGCAAAGTGCGGCCCTGCTGCGCTTGCCGCAGGCCTCGCTTCCCCTCAGCCCGCAACCACCTTGCCGTGCTTCACCACCGTGCGACCGCCGGGGACGCCGGCCACGGCCTCGGGGATCGAGCCGGCGGGGATGAGCACGAGGTCGGCGCGGTTGCCGGCCTTTAGCCCGTATCCGTCGAGGCCGAGCACGGCGGCCGGGATCGACGTCACCATGTCGAAGGCGTGCGCGACGTCCTCGTCGGCGTTGAAGTCCTGGCGGTAGCCGATGATCATCGCGCGTTGCAGGAGATCGCCATTGCCATAGGGCGACCAGGCGTCACGGATATTGTCGGAGCCGGCGAAGACGGTGACGCCGGCCGCTTTCAGCCGCTTGACCGGCGGCATGGAGACCGGGCCGGGACCATTGGTCATGATGGCGACGGCAGCATCCGCGAGCGCCTCAGCCGTGCGGCCGAACTCGTAATCGTCGATGGCGCCGAGCGCGAAGGCATGGCTGACCGCGACCTTGCCGGCGAGCCCGGCGGCCTTGGTGCGGCCGGCGATCTGGCGCAGTTCGAAGGCGCCGAGCGGGCCGGGATCATGCAGATGGATATCGAGGCCGACGCCGTATTTCTCGGCGATCGAGAAGATCGCATCGAGATGGCCGGTGACGTCGTTGTCGATGCCGGCCGGGTCGAGACCGCCGACGAGATCGGCGCCTTCCTCAAGCGCTGCGTCGAGCAATTCGGCCGTGCCGGGATCGGTGATGACGCCGCTCTGCGGAAAGGCGACGATCTGGATGTCGACGAGATGGGCGTAGCGCTCCTTCAGCCGCAGCAGCGCATGAAGGCCGTCGAGGCGGATCTCGGTGTCGATATCGACATGGCTGCGGATCGAGCCGGTGCCGAAGGCGGCGATCTGCTCGATCAGGCGGCCGCCGCGTTCCTCGACCGGCAGCGAGACCGTGCGGCGCAGCTGCTTTTCCGCGGCGATGCGGAGCGCGACCGTGTTGCCGGGGATATGCGGGATGAAGGGCAGGCCGAGCAGCGTCTTGTCGAGATGGATGTGGCCCTCGACGAAGGAGGGCGCGATGAGCTTGCCGGAGGCGTCGATGCGCTTGGCGGCGAGCGGCGCGGTGCCGGCCGGAACGATGGCGCTGATCACCCCGTCGGTAATGGCGACGTCGATATGGCTGCCGTCCGGCGCCGTCGCGCCGGCGATGACGAGATCGGGATGCATCTTTGTTCCGTCAGGCGATGAGGGCGACGCGGCGCGCGGCGACGACGCGGTAGAGCGGGTCGCCATAGATCTTCTCTTCCTCGCGTGCCGAGAAGACGAGACTGATGTCGTGCTCGTCGTCGGAAGCGATCGCCGCCGCCGCGATCGCGTCCCAGGACGGGGCCGGAAGGCGGCGCCAGGCTTCGACGTCCTCGGCCGACGGCAGCGACGGGAAGCCGATCTTCGGTACCAGCGAGGCGATGACCTGCCAGAAATGGCGCATCAGCCGCGGCCGGTCGGCCGGCTCGAGATGGGCCGAGACGAGGCGGACCCAATGCGTGCCGGTGACGGCATGCAGCGCCGAGAAGTCCATCGTCGCGGCGAAGAGGGCGAGCGAGGTTCCCGCCAGCCTCTGCAGACAGTCCGCGCGGATGTCGAGCATGTCGACGATCGGCGCGAAGCCGGGCGCTTCGCCGGCGGCGCGGATCGTGTGCCAGAGGAGATCGGTTTCCGGCTCCAGGCGGTGCATGTCGGGGATGGCCGACGACGCGGCGAGAACAGCGCCGGGATCATCGGTCGTGGGCGCCGCGCCGGTCGCCTCGGGCATCTTCAAGTAAGTGGCGCACCAGTAGCCGATGGCGGTGCCGACCTCGTCGGGGTCCATGCGCAGGACGCCGTAAGCAAGCCGCATCAGGCAATGCAGCGCGCTGGCGCCGACGCCCGGGATCAGCGTCGGGACATAGGTCTTGATGGCGCCGTCGATGCCGAGGCGGCGGACCTCGGCGAGCATCAGGTCGCGATAGTCGGCCTCGCGGCTGCGGTCGCCGCGATGGGCGAGCCAGTCCTCGCGCGCGATCGGCGCAACGCGCGGCGGCATCGGCACGAGGCCCTTCACGCGGCGATACATCGCGAGCCACTCGGCCATGCGCTCGTCGTCCGAGCCGAGGCGGTTCATCGCCACGAGGATCATCGGCACATGATTGGCGAGGAGATACGGAAACTCGACGCTGTCGGTGCGGGCGTCGGCGAGCAGGTCGTCGAGGCGGTCGTGCGGAAGGGCGGAAGCAAGGGTCATCGTATCGTCCTAACCTTCGGCGAGCGCGGCGCGACCCGTGTCGGCGGCCCGGAAATGTTCTTCGTCATAAGCCATCAGATCGGCGTAGTGCGCATCGGCATCGGCGAGGAAGAGCCCGCGCGTCAGCGCCGCGACCATGCGCGGCACACCATATTTGAGCCCGGTGATGCCGTTGCAGATCGGGCCGAGGCTCGGCACCGCGCCGTTGTTGAAGACATGGATGCGCGCGAGCCAGGGCGCTGCGCCGGGCTCCTTCTCGGTGAACTCGAAATCGCGGCCGAGATAGGGATAGCAGGCGAGCGCCGCGTCCTCCTCGCCTTCGGGCGGGGTGAAGCGGTCGGACCACAGCGCGATCCTGTCGGCGAAGGGCGCAAGTTCCGGCCGCATCGAAAGATCGATGGCATAGCCGGTGCCGAGCAGCAGGTGGTCGAAGGCGAACGTGCCGCGCGGGGTTTCGAGCGCGATGCGGCCGTCCTTGATCGTCGCCCTCTCAGGCGGGCAGCCGAGCTCGGTGCGGAAATTCGGATAGGCATGCGCGGCGCGGTACATCTCCTGCGTCGGAGGCACCTTCAATTCGAAGAAGCGCTTCATGAAGCGCCAGCGCCGCGTCGCGTCGAGATCGGCGAAATGGCCGAGGAAGCCCGGGAAATTGCTCCAGGCGAGCACTTCCGTCTTCGGCAGTTCGCTGGCGCGCGCGAACAATGCGACCGAACGGGCGCCATTGCGAAGCGCCGCGACCGACCAGTCGAAGGCGGACGACGCCGCGCCGACGACGCCGATGTCGAGCCCTTCGAGGCCGCTCGTGTCGACGCTCTCGCCGCTATGCGTCCAGCGCTCGCGCGGCAGCTCGTTGACGAAGCCGGGCACGGCGAGGCCGCCGGCGCCCTCGATGCCGGTCGCCAGCACCAGCTTGCGCGCATAGAGGCGGGAAGGGCCCTCGGCGGTCTCGATGTCGAGCGCGAGATAGTCATCGAGCGGCCGGATGGCGGTGAGCGTGACGCCGTTGCGCACATCGAGCGCGGCCATGCGGCGATACCAGGTGAGATAGTCCATCCAGTCGGCGCGATCGATCTTGCCGACGGAATGCCAGGCGTCCTCGCCATGGCTCGCCTCATACCAGGCGCGATAGGTGAGGCTCGGCAGGCCGAGATCGGGGCCGGACAGGTGCTTGGGCGAGCGGAGCGTATCCATGCGGGCGCAGGAGAGCCACGGCCCCTCGCGGCCCTCGGCGCTGCGATCGATCAGCACGACATCGCCGACGCCCTGGCGCTTCAGGCCGAAGCCGATCGAGAGACCGGAGAGGCCCGCGCCGACGATGACGACATTGTGCAGCGGCGCGCCGTCAGGACCGCTGCGGCGCGGCAGCCAGGCGCGCGGCGATGCCTCGACCCGCTCCAGATCGCGGGCGATGGTCCGTTCGAGGTCGTTGAGGCGAGACGAGGCGCTCATGGGTCGATCCGCGCGCGGCGGCTCCCGGTTGGCGAGATGAGGACGGAATGGTTGCGCATCCCTGCGGCGAGGTAAAGATGATGCGTGCCTGACGAATGGTCGCTGGCGAGGCTTGATGCCGGATTAGGCAGCGGCCACACTGCCGAAGCGGCGGCGGAGCCCATCCAAGGAGAAATCTCTGCCCCGATGGTGGTCTTTTCCGGGGGCGCCGCATGAGAAAGGCGAAGATTCGAACACAGTCGATAACTCATGGTGAACATGGATAGCTGGAGCGCTGCGTTAGTGTTCCGGATGCCGTTGTTTGGCACTTGTTCGGCTGCGATGTGCATTTCTGTGAGATTCGGAAATAAATGACGTTTCTTGAGCGCGATTTTGTTTGATGTATACTCCGTTTCCGCTCCCTTGTCACAACGGAAGAGAGTCACGACAATGATCAAGACATCTGCATGGAAGCTCGGCGTTGCCGCGCTCGCGCTGGCTTCGGCCGTGGCGACGGCGGGGGCGGCCGACAAGCCGCTGGCTGGGACGACACTGACCATCGCCTCCCAGAACGACCAGTTCGCGGCGGTCATCGCCAAGCTGGCGCCGCAGTTCGAGGAAAAGACCGGCGCCACCGTCAAGGTCGACATCCTCGACTACGGTTCGCTGCTGACCAAGACGCAGGCCGATTTCGTCGGCCACACCAAGTCCTATGACCTGATCACGATGGATATCGTGTGGGCGGGCCAGTATGCCGAGAATGGCTACACGGTCGACCTCACCGAATTCATGAAGCGCGACGCCGCCGAGCTGCAGCTCGACGACATCTATCCCGCGACGATCAAGTATATCGGCCAGTACAACGGCAAGCAGGTCGCGTTCCCCTTCGCCGGCTATGCCGCCGTGATGGCCTATCGCAAGGATCTGCTCGACGCGGCCGGCATCAAGGTTCCGGAAACCGCCGAGGACTTCGTCGCCGCGGCGCTGAAGCTCACCGACCCATCGAAGAAGATCTACGGCTTCGTCGCCAATGGCCAGAAGGGTCCGGCGGTCGCGCAGGATTGGCTGCAGTACAACGCCCAGCTCGGCGGCTCGGTGCTCGATGCCTCCGGCAAGCCGGCGCTGAACTCCGAGGCCAATATCGCCAGCCTCAAGGTCTACAAGGAGCTGTTCGACAAGGCGGCTCCTCCCGGCGCCGTCGACTATGATTGGGGCGGCCGCGAGGAGAGCTTCCGCCAGGGTCTCGTCGCGCTGATGGAGACGTGGTCGGTCGGCGCGCCCGGCTACTATGATCCCTCGATGTCGAAGATCGTCGACACGGTCGGCATCAGCTACACGCCGGTCAGCAAGGGCCTGCCCGTCAAGTACGGCCTCGGCGGCTGGGGCATGGCGATCAACGCCGATATCGACAAGGAGAAGCAGGAAGCCGCCTGGAGCTTCATCAAGTGGCTGACCAGCCCGGAGGTCCAGAAGGAATTCAACATGGAAGGCGCCGGCAGCTATATCCGCAAGTCGACGCTGGCCGACCCGGATCTCAACAAGAAGTACCCCTTCCTGCCGATCATCGCCAAGTCGTTCGAGAATGCCGATGGCGACTACCGCCCGCGCATTCCGCAGTATCCGGAGATCCAGGATCTGCTCGGCACGGCGGTGAACGCGGTTCTCGTCGGCGGCACCGATCCGAAGGCGGCGCTCGACCAGGCGCAGGCCGAGGCCATCAAGCTGTTCTGATCGGGCCTTTCCCCTGATCGTTCCGCCCGATAAGCGGAACCCCGGCTGCGGCCCTCACCGGCCGCAGCCTTTCGTCCCGTGCAGCAAGGATCAGTCCGTGTCGATCGCAACGACCACCGCCGCCGTCTCGCGCCAGAAAAGCCGCAAGCGGGCGCTCAGCTTCGATGACCGCCGCCAGCTCTTTCTCGTCGCCCTTGCGGCACCGGCCTTCGTGTATATCGTCGCGGTCGCGGTCTGGCCGCTGATCCAGGGCATCTCCTACTCGTTCTTCGAATACAACCTGCTGCGTCGCGGCGGCGCCAAGACCTTTGTCGGCCTCGAGAACTATGTCGAGCTGCTGACCAGCGGCACCGGCCAGCGCGCCATCCTCAACACCTTCCTCTTCACCATCGGCGCCGTCTTCTTCGAGTTCATCCTGGGGCTCGGCCTCGCGCTTCTGCTCTGGCGCGACGGCCGCTTCAACCGGGTCTGCCTCGCCTTCCTGCTGATCCCCGTGACGATCACGCCGCTCGTCGTCGGCCTCATCTTCCGCGCGCTGCTCGCCGTCGACTACGGCTATATCGGCTACTACCTCGCCGAATGGGGCATCACCTCGCCGCGCGGCCTGCTCGCCGGCACCACGACCGCGCTGCCGACGCTGATCTTCGTCGACATCTGGGAATGGACGCCGCTGGTCGCGCTCATCCTCCTCGCCGGATTGAAGGCGCTGCCGGGCGATATCCTCGAGGCCGCCTTCGCCGATGGCGCCACCCCGGCGCAGCGCTTCCGCCTCGTCATCCTGCCGCTGCTGCTGCCGACCGTGTTCCTGGCGCTGGTGCTCCGGATGATGGATGCCTTCCGAGTCTTCGATTCGATCTTCGTCACGACCGGCGGCGGGCCCGCCGACGCGACCAACTCGCTGATGGTCTATGGCGTCAAGCAGGGCCTGCAGTTCTTCAACATCGGCTATGCCTCGGCGATCGCCAATGTCTCCATTCTCTGCATCGCGCTGATGGCCGCGGCCTTCACGCTTCTGATCCGCCGCGCCGACGTGAAGGCCAACGAGCAATGAGCACGATGACCGCCACCGCGAGCCTCCCGCGTCCGGCCTTGCCCGCACGCCGCACCACTGCGCTGCAGAAACGCATCCGCATCGAGCGCACGGCGCTTGTCGCGATCATCGCCGTCTACATGATCCCGGTGCTCTGGCTGGTCGCGACCGCCTACAAGCCGCCCAAGGACATGTTCTCCTCGCCGCCGAGCTTCCTGTTCGAGCCGACGCTGCACAATTTCCGCCGCGTGTTCGAGGTGTTCGACGTCTGGTCGCTGCTGCAGTCGAGCATCATCATCTCGGTCGGCTCGGCCGTGCTGTCGCTGCTGCTCGGCGTGCCCGCCGGCTATGCGCTGGCGCGCGCCCGCTCGCGCTATGCGATCTGGGTCGCCTATCTCTTCCTCGCGATCCGCACCGTGCCGATCATCGCGACGCTGCTGCCGTTCTATCTGATGATGCGCGACATCGGCCTGCTCGGCACCTGGTGGGCGGTCATCCTGATCAACACGACGCTCAACTGCGCTTTCGTGACGTGGATGATGTTCTCCTATTTCCGCTCGCTGCCGCGCGACATGGAAGAGGCGGCGCTCACCGACGGCTGCACGCTGTTCGGCGCGTTCTACCGTGTCGCGCTGCCGACCGTGGTGCCCGGCATCATCGCCTCGGCGCTCTTCTGCGTGATGTTCTCGTGGAACGACTTCCTGGTCGCGATGTTCCTGACGAACTCCGATTCGAAGCCGCTCTCGGTCGCCCTTCTCGCCGCCTTCGGCACCAAGGACATCACCTGGGGCACGCTCGGCGCGCTGGCGCATTTCTCGACCGTGCCGATCATGCTGATGGCCCTGTTCCTCAACCGCTACTTCGTGCAGGGCCTGACCAAGGGCGTGCACTGAGGGGAGGCGTCTTCGGCTCACGCGCGAGGCGCGCCGGATCGCTCGCACCTGTCATTGCCGGGCCTGACCCGGCAATCCCGTCTTCCCTTGCCGGCCAGGAATTGTGTTCTGGCCGTCTAAGAAAGTCTGGGTTGCCGGGTCGAGCCCGGCAATCACACCTCTGAGCATTCTCAGCAGGGTCGAGGCCTTGCTGTCGATCGGTCCTCGCCCTGCACCGACGCTGCTCCTCAATTCCGGCCTTCGCCGGGATGGTTGAGGGCACTTCTCCCAGAACTCCCTTCAGGCGGCGCGGACCGTGCCGTGCGGGCCGATCGCGACCTTGGCCGGCTGCTGCTTCATCTCGGGCCAGGTGGTGTTGGTCCTGCGCTCAGCGAAGGCGAGCGCCAGCATGAAGGCGCCGAACGTGGCGACGATGCCGAGCGTTGCGATGAGATGGATGGCGGACATGGCGGGCTCTCCCCAGGTGGTGATGGGAAAGCCTCGCGCCGGCTGCACGCCGAAACCTTGATGCCGATCAATCCGGCTGCGGATTTCCCGTCGCGGCGCGCGCAAGGCCGGCGGCGCGGTGATAGGCGGCGGCGAAGTCTACTACCTTGGCGTGCGTATAAAACGGCGGCCGCATGATCAGACCTGGCAATGCCACAGCCGGTATTGCCACCGTCAAGACGAATGCGCCGCTTTGGCCTATAGTTTGTCAGATCGGGTGGTCGAGCCGAGAGCCGGGAAGGGCGTTTTTCAGCCTCGACTGAGGAAACGTCCATGCGGCGCTGGCGTCTGATCTTTCTCGGGGCAGTGGGTGCGATCTGCTTGACGGCAGCAGCCTTTGTGGCGGCTGCGCTGATTTCGTTCAACGTGGCCGTCTCCGCGCAGAGGAGCCGCGTCGCCGACGATGCCGACGCGGCTCTTGCCCATGTCGCCAAGGTCTACGCCGAAGCGACCTTCGCGCTTCGTGAGATCGCTACAGCCGATGCCGCCCCGTGCTCGCCGGCGCATATCCGCGACATGCTCCAACTGACGGAGATGTCACCCGTCGTCGTGAATATCGGCTATGGCGCCGGCGACGTCGTCGAGTGCAATTCCTGGGGGCCGCTCCCCTATCTGCTCAAGAAGGCCAAGGCCACGGAATCCATGCCCGACGGGACCGGTGTCGCCGTCAACTGGCGCCCGACGAGCTTCGGAACGGACCGGTCGATGCTGATCCTCCGGAATGGCGCCTACAGCATCGTGGTGGATCAGCTCCGCTTCTACAGGGACTGGGTTGGGGCCGGCGGCTCCGTGGTCGAATCCGTCTCGCTCGCGAGCGGCACGCCGCTCAAGGCCAGCTATGCCGAGAGCGGGGTTCCGCAGACGGCCGCTGCCGACGCGGTCCGATCGAGCGTCGCCGGCGACGGCTTTGTGGTGACGGTCAGCCAGCCGAGCATCAGCTTCACCGGATATCTCGATTCGCAGCGCTCCCTTCTGATGCCGCTCGCCATCGTGCTGGCGCTCTTCTTCGGCTTGCTGGCGCTGCTCTGGCTGCGCCAGCGGCTGTCGATCGCGGGTGAATTTCGCGCGGCGGTCCACAGGCACGAGATCTCCGCTCACTACCAGCCTGTCGTCGAGCTCGCGACCGGCCGCTGCGTGGGCGCTGAAGCGCTCGCCCGCTGGCGCCGGGCCGATGGCAGCTATGTTCCGCCGGATGTCTTCATTCCCATGGCGGAACGTGCCGGACTGATCGCCAATGTCAGGGAACAGATCATGGCGGCCGTGATCCGCGATCTCGGCCGCTGGCTGAAGGACAATGCCGAGGTTCATATCAGCGTCAATCTGAGTGCCTCCGAGCTGACTTCGGGGCGCATCGGCCAGGAATTCGAGGAGACGTTTCGCTCGTCCGGCGTCGACTGCCGGCAGATCTGGCTGGAGGTGACGGAGACCGGCATCATCGACATGGGGGAGGCACGACCGACGCTCGTCGAGCTCCGCCGCCGCGGCCATCGCCTGGCCATCGACGATTTCGGCACGGGCTATTCCGGCCTCAGCTATCTGCAGCAGCTGACGGTCGATGTCCTGAAGGTCGACCGCTGCTTCGTGGAGGTCATCGGATCCGACGCCGCGACGCGCGGCGTGACCGAACTCGTCATCGGGCTGGCGCATCAGCTCGATCTCGACGTGGTTGCCGAGGGCGTGGAGACGGAGGCGCAGGCGACCTATCTCCGCGACAAGGGCGTCGCCTATGCGCAGGGCTGGCTGTTCTCGCGGCCGCTGCCGGCCGATCGCTTCCTCATGTTCTGGTCGACCCAGCCGACCCGGATCATCGCCCCCGGCCGCCGATAGCGCGCCGAGGCCGCCCGTCAGGCCGAAGGCCGGCCGGCGGCGCCGGGCGTCAGGCCCGTCGCCGTCTCATAGGCGGCGCCGAAGCTCGCCACCGTCGCGTCCTCGAAGGACGGCGCCAGGAAAGTGATGCCCTGCGGCAGGCCGTCGGGGCGGAAGCCGTTCGGAACGGCCATGCCGCAGAGGCCCATCAGGTTGACGAAATTCGTGTAGATGCCGAGCTGCGCATTGAGGCGGATCGGGTCGGCGAGGATCTCGGCCTTGGTGTAGATCGTCGGCGTCGTCGGCACGACGAGCACGTCGATATCGGCCCAGGTCGCGCGCGTGTCGCGCTTCAGTGCTGCCACCTTGTGGATCGCCGCGAACACGTCCTTGGCGGTGTGATTGCTGCTCGTCTCGAGGATCGACAGCGTCACCGGATGGATATGGTCGCGGTACTTGGCCACGACGGCGTCCATCGAGATCGCCCGCTCGGCGATGAAGGGGCCACCATAGAGCAGCTTCTGTGTCTCCTCGAAGGGCGTGAAGTCGACCTCGACCTTGGTGCCGCCCATCTCTTCGAGCCGGGAGACCGCCGCGGCGAAGAGCTTTTCCGCCTCGTCGTCGCCGAAGAAGCGGAGCGCCGCGCCGCCGGGCACGCCGAAGCGGAACGTCGCCGGCAGCGCACGGATCGTGAGGTCGACCGTGTCGGCCTCGGGCTTCGAGAATTCGTAGCTCGGGTCATAGCCGCCCATGCGGCGGCCGACCATGACGGCGTCCTCGGTCGTCAGCGCGAAGACGGTCATCGTCTCGGCCGATTTCAGGCTGCCGCCGCCCGAGACGGAGGAATTCGAGATGAAGCCCGGCGTCGGCTTGAGGCCGACGATGTTGTTGAAGGCGGCGGGAACGCGGCCTGAACCTGCCGCGTCATTGGCGACCGAGAACGAGACGAGGCCGGCCGCGACCGAGACGCCGGAGCCGGACGACGAGCCGCCCGAGATGTAGTCCTCGCCGAACACCGAGGAGCAGGCGCCATAGGGCGTGCGCACGCCGACGAGGCCGACGCCGAACTGGTCCATGTTGACCTTGCCGAGGCAGAGCGCGCCGCTCTCGATCAGGCGGTTGATCGCCTGGCCGGTGGTCTCGGGGATATAGGCCATCTCCGGCAGCGCGTTGGTGGTCGGCATGCCCGGGACGTCGTTGCAGTCCTTGACCGAATAGGGAATGCCCCAGAGCGGGTCGTCGCTGGGGCCGGCCGCTTCCAGCGCCGCCGCGCGCTCCAGCATCGCCGCGCGTGGTTCGAGGTGGATCCAGACATGGTCGTCGCCGCGCGCTTCGATCCGTGCATAGACGGCGTCGATGACGGCGGAGGGCGTCAGCGCGCCGCTGCGATAGAGGCGCCCGAGGGTTGCGATCTCGAGCGAGCCCGTTGAGGGCGACCATGCTTCAGTCATGACGGATCCAGTCGGGTCAATTGATGCGAGCCGGCAGCGATCTCTGCCGTCCGGCGGGGCAGGGTGGGGCGTCGCCCGATCCGCCCTCAGGCGGTGATCGCGAGTTCGCTCGCCGCGTCGAACACATGGATGCGGGCCGGCTCGACCGTGAGGCCGATGCGGGTGCCGCCCTTGATGCCGAGCGTGCCGTCGAGCACGGCGCGCAGCCGCGTGCGGGCGCTCGTCATCTCGTCGCCGCTCTCGCTCTCGATGCCGCTCGCCACGACCGCGCCGGCGTCGAGATCGACATGGACGAGGAGGCTGGCGCCGAGATCCTCGACAAAGGCGACGGTGCCGCAGATGCGTCCGGGCTCGCCGGGCGCATCGGGCGCGACCTGGAAGGCCTCGGGGCGGATGCCGGCGATGATCGAGCGGCCGAGCAGGCTGGCGAGCGCCGGCCGCGCGGCCAGCGCCGCCGCATCGAGCGGGATCGCCATCTCGCCGAGCAGGAGCGTCGGCGCGCCATCGACGCTGCCGATCTGGCCGGACAGCATGTTCATCGGCGGCGAGCCGATGAAGCCGGCGACGAAGAGATTGGCCGGCGCGTCATAGAGCTCGCGCGGCTTGGCGAGCTGCTGCAGCACGCCCTTGTTCATGACGGCGACGCGGTCGCCCATCGTCATCGCCTCGACCTGGTCATGCGTGACATAGACCGTGGTGACGCCGGTCATCTTCTGCAGCCGGGCGATCTCGGCGCGCATCTGGCCGCGCAGGCGCGCGTCGAGATTGGAGAGCGGCTCGTCCATCAGATAGGCCTTGGGCGAGCGGACCAGCGCGCGGCCCATGGCGACGCGCTGGCGCTGGCCGCCGGAGAGCTTGCCGGGCTTGCGGCCGAGATAGTCGCCAAGTTCCAGCAGCTGCGCCGTCTGCGCCACCTTGCGGTCGATCTCGGCCTTGTCGGCGCCGCGCACCTTGAGGCCGAAGCCGATATTCTCGGCGACGGTCAGATGCGGATAGAGCGCATAGGACTGGAACACCATCGCGATGTTGCGATCGCGCGGGGCGAGGTCGTTGGCGACGACGCCGTCGATCTGCAGCTCGCCGTCCGAGATCTCCTCGAGCCCGGCGATCATGCGCAGCGCCGTCGACTTGCCGCAGCCCGACGGCCCGACCAGCACGAGGAACTCGCCGTCGACGATGGTGAGGTCGAGCGCGTTCACGGCCAGCTGGCCATCGTCGTAACGCTTGGTAACGCGATCGAATACGATCTCAGCCATGGGTTCCTTGCCTTCCGTCAGTTCACAAAATGCCACACGGGCCGACGTCGTGTCAAAGTCCTAGACTGCTGAACTATCTACCAGATTTCGTGGGCATGAGCGTCGCCGAATGGCGTTCATGTGCGAATTTGTTCGGATTTGACGGCAGCGGCCAGGGCACCGACAAGGGTTTCCGAGGTCTGGTCGCGCATCGCATGCCGCGCGAAGCCGAGCGCGATGGCTTCCGCCGCGATCGGCGCGCCTGCTGCGCGGCAGGAGGCATGAATCTCGCGGGCGCCGGTGGCGCGGAGGATCATGGCAGCGTTCGCGGGCCGGACACCGGAGCCCGGCATGATGGAAATTCGCCCGTTTGCCTGCTTTACCAGCGCGGCGATGGCGTCCACCCCGTCCTCGGCCGTCCGGGCGCCACCGGAGGTCAGCACGCGCTCGAAGCCGAGGGCGACGGCGAGTTCCAGCGCTGCGCCGCGATCGGGGGCGAGGTCGATAGCCCGGTGCAGCGTCATGCCGAGGCCTCCGGCATGGCGCGCAAGCTGCGTCATCGCCTCGGTGTCGAGCGTGCCGCCCGGTGCCGAGGCGCCGAGCACGACGCCCGCGAGGCCCGCCGCCCGCACCGCGTCGATGTCGCGCCGCATCTGGTCGAGCTCGGCGGGGGAGAAGACGAAATCGCCGTCGCGCGGCCGGATCATCGCAAAAACGGGGACGCTCGCCTTGGCGGCGAGCGCCATCAGGCCGGGGGAGGGCGTCAGCCCGCCGAGCGACAGCGCGCTGCAGAGCTCGATGCGGTTGGCGCCGCCGGCGATGGCGGCGATGAGTCCGTCGGCATCGTCGACGCAGATCTCGAGCGTGACACTCATGCGGTCTCGTCCGCCTCGGCGGCGAGCATGGCCGCGCCGATCAGCCCGCTGGCGCCGCGGGTGAGGCCCGGCACGACGAGCGCCGTCTCGTAGCGGGCGAGCACCTTGCCGCGCAGCGAACGGTCGACGCGGTCGAGGAGCACCGTGTCGGAGGAGAGGCCACCGCCGCAGGGAATGAGCGAGGGGCCGAGCGTGTTGACGATCATCGACAGCGGATCGGTGATGAAATCGACGAAGACGTCGATCGTCGCGGCGGCCTCCGCGTCGCCGGCATGCCAGGCCGCGGTGATGTCGTGGCTCGACACCTGCCGCCCGGTCAGCCCGGCATGGATGCGCTCCATGCCGCGCGCCGATCCATAGGTGTCGACGCAGCCGCGCTGGCCGCAGCCGCAGGCAATGAGCGGAATGCCGCGTGCCGTGACCGCGGCGGCGAGCACCGGGCCATGGCCCCATTCGCCGGTGACGCCATGGGCGCCGCGCACAAGGCGGCCATTGACGACGAGGCCGCCGCCGACGCCGGTGCCGAAGATCACGGCGAAGACGACCGGCAGGCCGCGACCGGCGCCGACCACGGCTTCGGCGAGGGCGAAGCAGTCGGCATCATTGCCGACCTTGACCGGCGCGCCGAGGCGCTCGGCCAGTTCCGCGGCGATGCGGTGGCCGGTGATCGCGGGGACATTGGCGGCATTAGCGATGCCGTTCGCCGGGTCGACCGTGCCGGCGATCGAGATGCCGACCCGGTCGGCGCCGCCGGCCTCCGCCACCAGGGTGGCGATCGCGTCCGCGAAGTCGCCCCACGAGCTATGCGGCGTCGGCAGCATGGCGCGGCCGCTGATGGTGCCATCGGCGGCGACGCGCGCGATCTCGATCTTGCTGCCGCCGATGTCGAAGGCGACGGTGCGTGTCGCCTCGGTCGCTGATGTCATTCTGTCCCGCCGTTGCCCGCGAAGCTCTGCCGCTCGCCGCCGATATAGACGCCGCGCACGGCGAGATCGGCCGCAAGATGCACGAAATCCGCCCGGCTGCCAGGCGCAATGCGGCCGTGGCTCGTGTCGATGCCGAGGAACATCGCCGGATAGAGCGAGGCCATGCGGAGGGCCTCGTCGCGCGGAATGCCGACCTGGTCGATCATGAAGCGGAGTGCGGTGATCATGTCGAGATCGGAACCGGCCAGCGTGCCGTCGTCAAGGGTCAGCTTGCCGCCGCCGCGCGTGATCAGCCTTCCGTTGAGCGTGATCGAGGGAAGGTCGGACCCGACCGTCGACATCGCGTCGGTGACGAGGAAGACCCGCGCCGGCGCCGCCTTGGCCCGGAGCGCCGTGTCGATGGCGCCGGGATGGACGTGGAAGCCGTCGGCGATCAGGCCGCACCAGACATCGCCGGCTTCCAGCGCCGCGCCGACAAGGCCGGGGCTGCGATGGCCGAGCTGGCTCATCGCGTTGAAGAGATGGGTGACGCCACGCGCGCCGGCCGAGAAGGCGGCCCGTGCCATCTCGTAGGACGCATCGCTGTGGCCGATCGAGACGGTGAGGCCGGCGCCGGCGAGCCGGGCGATCTGCGCGGGCGGCACGGTCTCGGCGGCGACGGTGGTCAGCACATGGTCGATGCCGGTCGAGGTCAGCCGCTCGATGTCGGCCTCCTCCATCGGGCGGATCAGCTTCGGGTCATGCGCGCCCTTGCGGGCGACCGAGAGATGCGGCCCCTCGATATGGATGCCGAGGCAGCCGGGAACGCCGGCTGCGATGGCATCGCGCACGGCTGAGATCGCGGCGGTGGTGACCGCCGGCGTATCGGTGATGAGGGTCGGCAGCAGAGCGGTGGTGCCGAAGCGGGCATGGGCGGCGCAGATGGTGCGGACGCCCTCGACGCTCGTCGCCTCATTGAGGAGCGCGCCGCCGCCGCCATTCACCTGCGCATCGACGAAGCCGGGCGCGAGCAGGCCGCCGCGAAGCTCGATGCGCGTCGCCTGTTCGGGCACTTCGCCCGGCGAGGCGATGCCGAGGACGCGCCCGCCCTCTACCAGCACCGCGACATCGCCGAGCCGGCGCATCCCGTCGAAGACCTCAGCGCCGCAATAGGCCGTGATCCCTGTCATGATCGTCTCTCTCTTGCTGGCGGTCTGCTTCAGACGGTTTCCGTCACCTTCTTCAGGTGGCGCGGCTTGTCGGGATTGTAGCCGCGCGCGACGGCGACCGCCTCGACGAAGCGATAGAAGGAGAGGCCGATCGAGATCGGATCGGTGAGCGCATGGCCGGTCGGCGCGATCGGCAGGCGCGGCCCGGCGATATCGCTGGCCGTCGCCGTGAAGATCTGCGCGCCGCGATCATGCAGCGCGTTCACGGTCGCGACGAGGCTCGCCGCCGCCGCATCGGCGGGGATGAAGGCGAGGATCGGGAAGACGTCGTCGACCAGCGAGACCGGGCCATGCTGCAGTTCGGCGCCCGAATAGGCCTCGGCATGCAGGATGGCGGTTTCCTTCAGCTTCAGCGCCGCTTCGAGCGCGATGGCGAAGCCGGGACCGCGGCCGATCGTATAGAGCGACTTGGCGCCGACGACCGCGTCGAAGGCAAGGCTCCAGTCGGTCTCGAGCGCCTTCTCCAGCGTGTCGGGCAGCGCCTCGATCGCGGCCTTCAGTTCGTTGTCGTCGCGCCAGGCGGCGATGATGGCGAGCGCGCCGACGACCGCCGTCATGAAGGACTTCGTTGCCGCGACGCTCTTCTCGGGGCCGGCGCGCAGCGGGATGAAGGTGTCGGCGCGGGTCGCGAGCGGCGCGTCCTCGACATTGACCAGCGACAGGGTCGTCGCGCCGGCCGCCTTGACCGCATCCATGAGGGCGAGGATGTCGGGGCTCTTGCCGGACTGCGAGATCGCGAGGGCGGCGGCGCCGGAAAGGCGCAGCGGTGCCGCATAGATCGAGGCGATTGACGGGCCGAGCGAGGCGACCGGCGTTCCGGCGGTGATCTCGCAGGCATATTTGAAGAAAGTCGCGGCATGGTCGGACGAGCCGCGCGCCACCGTGACGATGACCTTGGGATCGAGCGCCTTCAGCCGCGCGCCGGCCTCGGCGATGGCGTCCTTGGAGCCGGACAGGAGGCGGCGGACCGCGGCGGGCGCCTCGTCGATCTCGGCGCGCATCAGGGTGGTGGTCATCATCTATCCTTCCAGGGTCCGTCCGGCGGCGTGGGGCGCCAGGTCGCGTCGTGTGGGGTCGGTGTCGTTGAGGTTCAGTTCGGCGATGAAGTCGCAGGCATCGCCGCGATAATGCGAGCGGGTGAATTCGATGACGCTTCCGTCGGCGAGATAGGCGACGCGCTCGATGGCGACGGCGGCAGCGCCGGCCGCAACGCCGAGCAGAGCGGCGTTGGCCTCGTCCAGCGAAACGGCGCCGAGCCGCTGCACGGCGCGCACCGGCTGCATGCCGGCCGCCGCCAGCGCGTCATAGAGCGAGGCCTCGAGCCGCGCCGGGTCGGGCACCGCCGACGACGGAACGATCGCCGCCTCGATGGCGATGGGGTCGCCGTCGACGAGGCGAAGCCGCGACAGCCGCGTGATGCGGGTGGCCTGGGCAATGCCGAGGATCTCGGCCTCCGCTTCGGTCGGCAGGCCGACCGAGCGTTCCAGCCAGCGCGTGCCGGGTACGCGGCCGCTGCGGCGGATATCCTCGGTGAAGGAGGTGAGGCGCGACAGCGGCTGCTCGACCCGGTCGCCGCCGCGCGAGACGAAGGTCCCCGAGCCATGGCGCTGGCGCAGCACGCCTTCGTCGACGAGCCCGCGCAGCGCCTTCCGCACCGTGACGCGCGAGACGCCGAGATGGGCGGCGAGATCGCGCTCGGCGGGCAGCGCGTCGTTCGGCTGCAGCCGTCCCTCGGCGATGCCGGCGCGGATCATCGATTGCAGGCGGAGATAAAGCGGACCGCCATCGGGCACGGCGAGACTGCCCGGCGTGAACAGCGACGCCGTCATGCGGACGCACCCGGAGCCCCGGCATCGCCGGTGGTCCTCACGCGCTGAAAAAGGCTCGCCGCCATCATCGTCGTCCACAAGGCGACCCGGCATCCCCCGTGGATCGCCAGCGGAACGGATAATACCAAAATAAAGCCACTCGTCGAGTGGGCACACCGTGACGGCGGCGCGAATCTCTGCACAATGGCGCATCGAAAGGCGATGTCGGCGGAGGAGACGGCGATGTCGCCGCGCCGCGCGCCCGCGCAGTCGTTCACCGGTGGTTCCGCTTCGCACGGCCGCCGGCCCGACCATCAACAGCATCGAGGAGGACCGCCATGACCGACAAGCCCATCCGTGTGTTCGTCGCCGGCCTCGGCCAGATGGGGCAGAGCCATGCGCTCGCCTATCATGCCGAGCCTGGCTTCGAGATCGTCGGGCTCTACAACCGCTCGCCGGTGGCCCTCAAGGACGAGCTCACCGGCTATCCGCGTCTCGAAACCTTCGAGGATGGGCTGGCGCTGAAGCCCGATCTCGTCTCGATCAACACCTATTCCGACAGCCACGCGCCGCTCGCGATTGCCGCCATGGAGGCGGGGGCGCATGTCTTCGTCGAGAAGCCGCTGGCCCCGACCGCCGAGGAGGCGCGGGCCGTCGTCGAGACGGCGAGGCGCACCGGCCGCAAGCTCGTCGTCGGCTATATCCTCCGCCACCACCCGTCCTGGCAGCTCTTCATCGAGAAGGCGCGCGAACTCGGGCCGCCCTTCGTCATGCGGATGAACCTCAACCAGCAGTCCTCCGGCCATGCCTGGCACATTCACAAGCAGCTGATGAAGACGACCTCGCCGCTGGTCGATTGCGGCGTGCACTATGTCGACGTCATGAGCCTCATCACCGGCGCGCGGCCGGTCGAGGTGCGCGGCATGGGCGTCCGCCTCTCGGACGAGATCGCCGAGGACCAGGTCAACTATGGCCACCTGCAGGTGATCTTCGCCGATGGTTCGGTCGGTTGGTACGAGGCCGGCTGGGGGCCGATGATCTCGGAGACGGCCTTCTTCGTGAAGGACGTGATGAGCCCAAGGGGATCGGTCTCGATCGTCATGGACGAGAGCGCCAAGTCCGACGACATCGACACGCATTCGAAGACGGCGCGCATCCGCGTCCATCATGCCGAGCTCGGTGCCGACGGCCGCTTCACCCGCGTCGACGACCTCGTCTCGACCGAGGACGAGCCGGGCCATCAGGCGCTCTGCGACCGTGAGCAGGCCTATGTGCTGAAGGCGATCCGCGAGGACATCGATCTCTCCCAGCACATGCGTGACGCTGTGACCTCGCTCGAAATCGTCCTCGCCGCCGATCTCTCGATGCGCGAGGGACGGAGCGTGACGCTCTGAGGGCGATCAACGTTCAAGCTGCCTATGCCTGGACCACTCTCCGTTGTCGTTGCCGGGCCTGACCCGGCAACCCAGACCTTGATGCGCATCCGACGGACACTCTGGATCCGCAAGGAGCTAGTCTGGATTGCCGGGTCAGGCCCGGCAATGACAGGTGTGACGGGCGCCCGCGGCTCAGGCCGTCGGGATGGTGCCGCCGTCGATGGTGACTTCAGTGCCGGTGATCGAAGCGGCGCGGGCCGAGACGAGGAACGCGATGAGGTCGGCGACTTCGCGCGGCTTTGCCGGCCGCCCGAGCGGTATGCCGCCGAGCGCCTCCATGATGATGCGCTTGCCGCCAGCATAGTCGGTGCCGGCCTCCTCGGCGAGCCGTTCGGCGAGCGCTACGGAGGCTTCGGTCTCGACCCAGCCGGGCGAGACGCGGACGACCCGGACCCCCGCCGGCGCCACTTCCTTGGAGAGGCTCTTGCTGTAGGTCGACAGCGCCGCCTTGGCCGCCGCATAGGCGGTGGTCGATTGCGGCAGGGGCAAGCGGTGCTGGATCGAGGTGACGTGGACGATGACGCCCGACCCTTGCGCGATCATCGCCGGCAGCAGCGCCCGGTCGAGCCGCACCGCCGGCATGAGATTGTGGTCGATCTCCTTCTGCCATTCTCCGTCGCTGAGCGCCGCGAAGCCGCCGGCCGGCGCGCTCGATCCGCCGAGCACGTTGACGAGGATGTCGATGCCGCCGAACCGGCGCAGCACCTCCTCGGCGACACGCGCGCATCCTTCCGCCGTCATGAGATCGGCGGCGAAGAAGAGGGCGTTGCCCGCCGCTGCGTCCGGAACCGTCCGCGCGGTTGCCGCAACACGGGCGCCGGCCGCGGCGAGTGCCTCGACCACCGCGGCGCCGACGCCCTTGGTGCCGCCGGTGACGAGGGCGCGCTTCCCCTCAAGGCCGAGATCGAGGCTCATGGCGCGATCTCCAGGCGGGCGATCGCCCCGTCGGCAAGCACGAAGGCATAGCGGAGGTCGACCGGGCTGCCGGGAAAGTTGCCGGTCAGATGGGCGGTGACGACGGTCGTTTCGCCGCGCCCGTCGATCGCGAAGGGCTCGGTCACATACTGGTATTGCTTCGACGCTTCGGCTTTCCAGCGCGCGATGGCGTCGCGGCCTTTATGGGTGCGGCGCTCGTCGACGACGACCGCGTCGGGTGTGAAGCAGTCCGCGAAGGCGGCGCTCTCCGCGCTGTCGGCGGCGAAGTAGCGGGCAATGGGTTCTGGCAGAAGCAGGGCCATGGAACATCTCCGGGCTTGACCTTGTACGCCCCCCGAAATCGGCCTAGCCTGATGAAATCGCAAGAACCGACGAAAAAGTAAGGTACTTACAAAAAAGTATGTCCAGTCCCTATACCCAGGAGACAGCGGCCGCCGGTGTCGAGAGCGCGCTCAAGCTGCTCGAAGGCCGCTGGAAGCTGGTGATCCTGTTCCACCTGTTCGGCGGGCAGGTGCAGCGCTTCTCCGACCTCGAACGCGCGATCCCCGGCATCTCGCAGAAGATGCTGATCCAGCAGCTGCGCCAGATGGAAAGCGACGGCATCGTCCGCCGCATCGTCCACCACCAGGTGCCGCCCAAGGTCGAATACTGCCTGACGGACTGGGGCCAGGCGCTCTGCCCGGCGCTCGACGCGTTGCTGACCTGGGCCGCGCAACGGGACGCCTCGACCGGCGATGCGGAGACGGGCGAACAGGCCGCCGGCGCCTGACGCCAGCGTCGCGGCCGGCAGCTCCGATGGCAGAATGCAGCCCTTGTCTTTGCCGTATTCGCGATGCCACTCTCGCGGCCGAATCCGGGGCGACCAGGCATGAAGACCATTCTCATCATCGGCGGCGGCCATGCCGGCGCGCAGGCAGCGGCGAGCCTTCGGGCCGATGGCTATGACGGGCGCCTCGCGCTGATCTCGGCCGAGAGCGAGCTGCCCTATCATCGCCCGCCGCTGTCGAAGGCGTTCATCAAGACGGCCGACGAGGACCTGCAGGAGCTAAGGCCGGCGCAGTTCTACGAGAAGAACGGCATTGAACTCAATCTCGGCCGTACCGTGACGGCGATCGATCGCGACGCCGGACGCGTGGTGCTCGACGACGGCGTGCTCGACTTCGACGCGATGGTGCTGGCGACCGGGGCGCGGGTGCGCGTGCCACCGGTGCCGGGCATCGACCTTGCCAATGTCTTCATGCTGCGCACCGCCGAGGACGCGCGGCGCCTGCGGGCGCGGCTGGCGGTGGCTCAGGATGTGGTCGTCGTCGGCGGCGGCTTCATCGGGCTCGAACTCGCCGCGACCGCGCGCCTCCTCGGCAAGACGGTGACCGTGCTCGAGGCGGCGCCGCGGCTGATGGGCCGCGTCGTGGCGCCGCAGATCTCGGCCTTCTTCCTCGACATGCATCGCGGCCTCGGCTCGTCCATGCGGCTCGAGACGCCTGTCGCCGCGATCCTCGGCGAGGACGGCGTCGCGGTTGCGGTCGAGACGCAGGGCGGGCTGCGCATCCCCGCCGATACGGTCATCGTCGGCGTCGGTGTCGTGCCCAATATCGAGATCGCCGCCGAGGCGGGCCTTGATGTCGCCAATGGCATCGTCGTCGACGAGGCGATGCGGACCTCCGATCCGCGCATCGTCGCGGCGGGCGATGCGGTCTCGTTCCAGCATTGGGCGCTCGGCCGCGCGGTGCGGCTCGAAAGCGTGCAGAACGCGGTCGACCAGGCGAAGGCCGCAAGCGCGACGCTTCTGGGCAAGCCCGAGCCCTATCGCGCCGTGCCGTGGTTCTGGTCGGACCAGGGCGCGTTCAAGCTGCAGATGGTCGGCCTCTCCAACGATGCCGACCGCAGCGTCACGCGCGGCCGGGCCGAGGATGGCAGCTTCTCGGTGTTCCATTATCGCGGCGAGACGCTGGTCGCGATCGATTCGGTCAACCGCGCCAGCGACCACATGCTCGGCCGCCGCCTGCTGGCCTCCGCGCTGTCGCCGGACCCGGAAAAGGTCGCCGACGAGAGCTTCGATCTGAAGAGCCTGATCGCCAAGCCTGCCTAGGCGCGGGAGCATCGCTCTCGGCGCCGTGCCGTTTGCGTTGCTCCGCAGCAAGGCTTGGACTAGAAGAACGCCAACCCCATTCCCACATCCTGCCCTCCACGGCGAGGGGGCATCCGGAGCATTCCATGGCGCGGCAGTTCATCTATTTCATGCAGGGCCTCACCAAGTCCTATATGGGCGGCAAGAAGGTCCTCGAGAACGTCCATCTGTCCTTCTATCCGGACGCCAAGATCGGCGTGCTCGGCCCGAACGGCTCGGGTAAGTCGACCCTGCTGAAGATCATGGCCGGCATGGACAAGGACTATACCGGCGAGGCCTGGGTGGCGCAGGGCGCAACCGTTGGCTACCTCGCGCAGGAGCCGAAGATCGATCCGACCAAGACGGTCTTCGAGAACGTCATGGAAGGCGTCGCCAAGAAGAAGGCGATCGTCGACCGCTATAACGAACTGATGATGAACTACTCCGACGAGACGGCGGAGGAGGGCGCGAAGCTCCAGGACATCATCGACGCGCAGAATCTCTGGGACCTCGAAAGCCAGGTCGAGATGGCGATGGACGCGCTGCGCTGCCCGCCGAGCGACGCCTCGGTCGAGAGCCTTTCGGGCGGCGAGAAGCGCCGCATCGCGCTGTGCCGCCTGCTGCTCGAGCAGCCCGACCTGCTGCTGCTCGACGAACCGACCAACCATCTCGACGCCGAATCGATCAACTGGCTCGAGGGGCATCTGCGCGACTATCCGGGCGCGATCCTGATCGTCACCCACGATCGCTACTTCCTCGACAACGTCACCGGCTGGATTCTCGAGCTCGATCGCGGCCGTTCGATCCCATACGAGGGCAACTACTCCGCCTATCTGGAGAAGAAGGCCAAGCGCATGGAGCAGGAGGGTCGCGAGGACATGACCCACATGAAGGCGATCGAGCGCGAGCGCCAGTGGATCCAGCAGTCGCCGAAGGCCCGCCAGTCGAAGTCGAAGGCCCGCATCAAGGCCTATGACGAGCTGGTCGAGCGCGCCGAGGGCAAGACGCTGCAGACGGCGCAGATCGTCATCCCGGTCGGCGAGCGCCTCGGCGACAAGGTCATCGAGATCGAGAACCTGTCGAAGTCCTATGGCGACCGCCTGCTGATCGACAATCTCTCCTTCAAGCTGCCGCCCGGCGGCATCGTCGGCGTGATTGGCCCGAACGGCGCCGGCAAGTCGACCCTGTTCAAGATGATCACCGGCGAGGAGAAGCCGGACGCTGGCACGATCTCGCTCGGCGACACCGTGCATCTCGGCTATGTCAACCAGGGCCGCGACGACCTCGCCTCCAACAAGACGGTGTGGGAGGAGATCTCCGGCGGTGCCGAGGTGTTCTATCTCGGCAAGAAGGAAGTGAACACGCGCGCCTATTGCGGCGCCTTCAACTTCAAGGGCGGCGACCAGCAGCAGAAGGTCGGCACGCTCTCCGGCGGCCAGCGCAACCGCGTCCATCTCGCCAAGCTCCTGAAGGACGCCAACAACGTCATCCTGCTCGACGAGCCGACCAACGACCTCGACACCGAGACGCTCGCCGCGCTGGAAGAGGCGCTGGAGGATTTCGCCGGCTGCGCGGTGATCATCAGCCATGATCGCATGTTCCTCGACCGCCTCGCGACGCACATCCTCGCCTTCGAGGGCGACAGCCATGTCGAGTGGTTCGAGGGCAACTTCGCCGACTACGAGGAAGACAAGAAGCGCCGCCTCGGCCCCGATTCGGTGATGCCGAAGCGCATCAAGTACAAGCGCCTGACGCGCTGATCGGGGGCGGGTGCGATCGGGCGATGCACGACGGCTGATACGCCGCACATCGCCCGACGCCCCACCGGCTCCGCCGGTTGAGCCATGCCCTGCCGGCCAGGTCGGCGGCGGACAAAAATCTGGCGGACGGCCCTGCCTGGGTCTTAGGGGGCAGGGGCAGAACCGTCCGCCCTTCCTCAGCCTCGCAAAGGCCGAGGGTCTCGGCGGCCGCCGCCTTGCGGGGCGGCCTTTGGTCGTCGGGCAGGCCGCGATGCGGCGCCCGCCTCAGATTCGTCTCCACCCTCGCTTCCCGCGGCCGCCGCGCGTCCTAGAGACGCCGGGCGCTGGAGACTTGGGCAGTCGCTGCTAGTCTGCCGCTTCGGATGCAGGATGGTCAGTGACGCCGATCACAGGCGGGCGCGTTGCCGTGGCTGCGAGGCAAGGAGGACGGCCAGTGAGCGCTGAGATCGTGAAGGCCCGCACGCTGGTCGCCGTGGTCGAAGCCGTCTTTCTCGCCGATGGCCCGAGCTTCGAAACCCGCGCCGTGGACCAGTTGGCACTCACCTTCGAGGGCATTGCCGGCGATCGCCATGCCGGCGCGACCCGGCTGAGCGGCGGCCGCGAGCCGTGGTATCCGCGCGGGACCAAGATGCGCAACGAGCGCCAGATCTCGATCGTCGCCCGCGATGAACTCGCCCGCGCCGCGAGCGCGATGGACATCGCCCTGCTCGAGCCCGAATGGATCGGCGCCAATCTCGTCATCGGCGGGATCGGGGACCTGTCGCTGCTGCCGCCGCGAAGCCGCCTGTTCTTCGAGGGCGGGGCGACGATCGCGATCGACGGCGAGAATGCGCCCTGCCGCGCCTCGGGCGCCTCGATCGCCCGCCATGTCGCCGGCCGTGACGATCTCACGCTGCTCTTCCCGAAGGCGGCGCGGCATCTGCGCGGGCTCGTCGGCTGGGTCGAGAAACCCGGCCTCGTCAGGCCCGGCACGGCGATCTCGGTGCGTATTCCCGAGCAGCGGCTCTATCGCTGATCGCCTGCCATCAAACTGACGGATCCGCCTTGTAGGTCCCCGGCAGAAGCAAGGGAGGCTCGGATGGCCTGGTCGGCGGAACAGTATCTGAAATTCGAGGACGAGCGGACGCGCCCGGCGCGCGATCTCCTGGCGCAGGTGCCGCTCGGCTCGGCGCGGCGGATCATCGATCTCGGCTGCGGCCCCGGCAATTCGACCGAGCTCCTCGTCGATCGCTTCGCGGAGGCCGATGTCGAGGGCGTCGACCAGGACGCGGACATGCTCGCCGCGGCGCGCCGCCGCCTGCCGCTCTGCCGTTTCGTCGCGGCAGACCTTGCCGCGTGGATGCCGGAGGCACAGGTCGATCTCCTCTTCGCCAACGCCGTTTTCCAGTGGATCCCCGATCACCTCACCGTGCTCGACCGGCTGATGGACGGCCTGGTCACGGGCGGCGTTCTCGCCGTGCAGATGCCCGACAATCTCGGCGAGCCCTCGCATCTCCTGATGGAGGAGACGGCCCGCAGCGCCGCCTTCGCCGATGCCTTCGCGGGCAGGACGATAAGGCGGCCGCAACTGCCGGCGCCGCGCGCCTATTTCGAGCGGCTCGACGGCAAGGCGGCCCGGATCGATCTCTGGCACACGGCCTACCAGCACCGGCTCGCCGGACCCCAGGCGATCGTCGAATGGGTCAAGGGCACCGGCCTCCGGCCCTATCTCGACGCGCTGCCGGAAGAACGCCGCGCCGAGTTCCTCGCGGCATATCTGGACCGCATCGCAAACGCCTATCCGCCGCTCGCCGATGGCACGGTGCTGCTGCGCTTCCCGCGTCTCTTCCTGGTGGCCGTGAAGCGGTAGCGGCGCCTCAGGCCGCGGCGGCCGGCGACACGCGCCCCGCCATCGCCGCGACCACGAGATCGCCGAGCGCGTCGAAATCACCGCGGCGCGGGGAGGAGCGACGCCAGACGAGGCCGATCTCCCGGCGCGGCTCGGGGTCGGCAAAGCGGCTGAGCGCGATGCGCGGATCGCGCGCCTCGACATCGACGCAGATCTCCGGCAGCAGTGTCACGCCATAGCCGTTCGCCACCATCTGCATGATCGTCGCGAGGCTCGCCGAGCCGAAGCTCGCCTGCAGCTCCGATTTCTGCACGCGGCAATATGTCAGCGCCTGGTCGCGCAGGCAGTGGCCCTCCTCGAGCAGGAGCAGCCTGTCCGGCGGGATATCCTCGGGATGGGCGAGGCGCGCGCCATCGCTGCCGTCTACGGCCTGGCTCGCGAGCAGGAAGCGGTCGACGAAGAGCGGGCGGCTGCCCAGCGACGGCTCGCCGGCCGGCAGCGCCATCAAGAGCACGTCGAGCCGCCCCTGGATCAGCTCCGCCTTCAATTGATCGGTGCGCGTCTCGCGGAGTTGCAGGTCGAGAGCGGGATGGGCCGCATGCACCAGCGGCAGCAGCTGCGGCAAGAGATAGGGTGCGACCGAGGGAATGACGCCGAGCCGCAGCGTTCCCGACAGCACGCCGCCGCCATCGCGCGCGAAATCGGCGAGGTCGCGGACATCGCCGAGGATGCGGGTGGCGCGGCGCGCCACCTCCGCGCCCTTCGGCGTCAGGGCCACGCGGCGGGCGCCCCGCTCGATCAGGGGGAGGCCGAGGATCGCCTCCATCTCCTGGATCTGCTGCGAGAGCGCGGGCTGCGAAATGCCGCATTCCTCGGCGGCGCGGCCGAAATGCAGGAGGCGCGACACCGCCTCGAAATAGCGAAGCTGGCGAAGGGTGATCATCGGGCGGGTACGCAAGTCTGCTGCATGATCGATAAGCTAAGCCTATTGCAATCACCCTTCAATATGATTGGAACTGATCTAGACTGCATGGCATGGTGGCGCCACATCGGAAGCGGCGCAGTGACGCCAGACCGAGAAGGAGGCGCCATGACAGACAAATTGACGACGACGGCCGGCGCGCCGGTCGCGGACAACCAGAATTCCCTTTCGGCCGGCGAGCGCGGCCCGCTGCTGCTCGAGGACTATCAGCTGCTCGAAAAGCTCGCGCATCAGAACCGCGAGCGCATCCCCGAGCGCGTCGTCCACGCCAAGGGCTGGGGCGCGCATGGCACGCTGACCGTGACGCATGACATCACCGCCTATACCAAGGCGAAGGTGTTCGCCGAGGTCGGCAAGAAGACCGACATCATCGCCCGCTTCTCGACCGTTGCCGGCGAGCTCGGCGCGGCCGATGCCGAGCGCGACGTGCGCGGCTTCGCCGTCAAGTTCTATACCGAGGAAGGCAACTGGGATCTCGTCGGCAACAACACTCCGGTGTTCTTC
Source organism: Kaistia sp. (assembly GCA_965279105.1). Lineage (GTDB taxonomy): Bacteria > Pseudomonadota > Alphaproteobacteria > Rhizobiales > Kaistiaceae > Kaistia. The sequence continues at coordinate 4,021,810 of OZ257135.1, read as the reverse complement.
GTCCGCGACCCGCTGAAATTCCCCGACTTCATCCATACGCAGAAGCGCCATCCGAAGACCAACCTGCGCTCGCCGACGGCGATGTGGGACTTCTGGTCGCTCTCGCCGGAGAGCCTGCATCAGGTGACGATCCTCTTTTCGGATCGCGGCCTGCCGCAGACCGTGCGCCACATGCACGGCTTCGGCTCGCACACCTTCTCGTTCATCAACGCGGCGAACGAGCGCTTCTGGGTCAAGTTCCACTTCAAGTCGCTGCAGGGCATCAAGAACTGGACCAATGGCGAGGCGGCCGCGGTCGTCGGCCATACCCGCGAATCGACTCAGGAAGACCTGTTCGGCTCGATCGAGCGCGGCGATTTCCCGCGCTGGCGCTTCGCGGTGCAGATCATGCCCGAGGCCGACGCCGAGAAGACCAGCTACAATCCGTTCGACCTCACCAAGGTGTGGCCGCATTCGGACTATCCGCTGATCGATGTCGGCGTGCTCGAATTGAACCGCAACGCCGACAACTACTTCGCGGAGATCGAGCAGGCGGCGTTCTCGCCCTCGAACATCGTGCCGGGCATCGGCTTCTCGCCGGACAAGATGCTGCAGGCGCGCATCTTCGCCTATGCCGATGCGCATCGCTACCGGCTCGGCACGCATTACGAGGCGCTGCCGGTCAACCATCCGAAGGTGCCGGTGCACAACTACCACAAGGACGGGCAGATGCGCTTCTTCCCGCCGGGCGCCCCTGCGGATGCCTATTACGAGCCGAACTCGTTCTCCGGCCCCAAGCAGGACGAGCGCTTCCGCGAGCCGCCGCTGAAGCTAGCGGGCGATGCCGACCGCTACAATCACCGCGTCGGCAATGACGACTACACCCAGGCCGGCAATCTCTACCGCCTGATGTCGCCCGAGCAGAAGCAGCAGCTCTACGGCAACATCGCCGCGGCGATGCAGGGCGTTCCGGTCGAGATCATCAACCGGCAGCTGGTGCATTTCTACCGCGCCGATCCGGACTACGGCATCGGCGTCGCCTCGGCGCTCGGCCTGCCGACGGATGGTCTCGCGGTGGCGGCGGAATAGCTTCCGCGCGCCTTCGCTTCTTGCTACGACGCGGCTCCTGTCAGAGCGGGGGCCGCGTCTTTGTTTGCCGACATTTCAGAGCTTGCCGAGAGCTTCCCTGAGTTCCGTGTCGCGGTCGTCTGTTTCGATGGCCTTGGCATCGACGACGCGCGGCCGGAGGCGCTCGCGGCAGTGATCGCGGCGCGTGAGGCAGCGGCGCTCACGCGTTGGGCGGGGACAGAGCTTTCGGAGATTCCCGGCGTTGCGGCCTGGCGGCGCGCCTACCGCGCCTTCGGCATCAAGAAGACCAGCTATCGCTCCTCCGTCGAGCGCCTGATGAAGAACGTGCTGGCCGGCCGGCCGTTACCCGTGATCAATCCGTTCGTCGACGCCTACAATGCCGTCTCGCTGGCGCATGTCCTGCCGATCGGCGCCGATGACCGCGACAAGATCGCGGGCGACATCGCCTTTCGCTATGCGCGCCCCGGCGACAGCTTTCTCGACATGGCCGGCGGCGAGGACGGCGGCGACGGGCCGGCCGAGGATCCGCCGAAGGAGGGCGAGGTCGTCTATGCCGACGCCGCCAAGGTGCTTTGCCGGCGCTGGAACTGGCGTCAGGATGCCCGCTCGCTGGTCGGCCCCGAGACGCGGCGCGCCGTCGTGACGGTCCAGTCGAACGGCAGCGGCAACGTCGAGGCGGCGGCGGACGATCTGGTTGCGCTCGTGACGGCGGCCTGTGGCGGCTCGGCGCGGATCGTCATTCTCGATCGCGATCGGCCACGGACGGAAATCGGCGACGATCCCGGCTGATCCTCTTTACTCATATAAAGATATCTTTATATCTTGTTGGCCTTGCGCCGGACGAGTCCGGCCGGCCGACAGGAGAATGGGTGCGTGACGGGTCGTTTGCAGACGCTTGAAGCCGAGACGCTGGTCGCCGCGCTGAAGGCAGCCGGTGAATCGACGCGGCTGCGCATTCTCGCTCTGCTCAGCCAGGGCGAACTGACGGTCAAGGACCTGACCGCGATCCTCGGCCAGTCGCAGCCGCGCATCTCCCGTCACCTGAAGCTTCTGGCCGACGCCAATCTGATCGCCCGCTATCCGGAAGGGGCCTGGGTCTATTACCGCCTCGCGGAATCGGGCGCCGAGCGACGCCTCGTCGACGGTCTGGTCGCGCTCACCGATGCGAACGATCCGGCCTTGTTGCGCGACCGCGAGTGGCTGGCGAATGTGAAGCGCGAGCATGCCAACGAGGCCTCGCGCTATTTCGAGTTGAATGCCGCAGAATGGGACCAGATCCGCTCGCTGCATCTGCCGGATGCCGCCGTCGAGACCGCCATGCTGGCGCTGGTCGGCCAGCGCCCGGTCGACCGCTTCCTCGATCTCGGCACCGGTACCGGGCGGCTGCTGGAGCTCTTCGCCGGGCTCTATCGCACCGGCATCGGCATCGACGCCTCGACGGCCATGCTGGCGGTGGCCCGCGCCAATCTCGACAAGGCCGGGCTCTCGCATGCGCAGGTGCGCCTCGGCGAGATCACAAAGCTGCCGGTGCTGCGCGAGAGCTTCGATCTCGTCGCCATCCATCAGGTGCTGCATTATCTGGACGATCCGGCCGAGGCGCTGGCCGAGGCGGCGCGCGTGCTGCGGCCGGGCGGGCGGTTGCTCATCGTCGATTTCGCGCCGCATGGGCACGAATTCCTGCGCGAGAAGCATGCGCATCGGCGGCTCGGCTTCTCGCACGAGACCATGCTCGGCTGGACGCGGCAGCTCGGGCTCGATGCGGTCGAGGTGCGCGATCTCGGCGCCGGGACCGGCGGCGATACATTGACGGTGACGCTCTGGCTGCTGCGCGATCCGCGCTTCAGCATGGCCGGCGCCGATCGGGGGTTGGAGACGGCATGATGACGGAAGCGATCGCGCGGGCGAGCCGCAGCAGCGGCGGGCCGAACGGACTGAAGGTCTCGTTCGAGTTCTTTCCACCGAAGACCGAGGCGATGGAAGAGACGCTGTGGCGGTCGGTCGAGCGGCTGGCGCCGCTCTGCCCCGATTTCGTCTCGGTGACCTATGGCGCCGGCGGCTCGACGCGGGAGCGCACCCACGCGACGGTCGCGCGCATCCTCCGCGAAACCGCGTTGAAGCCGGCGGCGCATCTCACCTGTGTCGGGGCGACGCGGGCCGAGGTCGATGCCGTCGTCGATGAGTATGCAGAGGCCGGCGTGCGCCATATCGTGGCGCTGCGCGGCGATCCCGCCGGCGGGATCGGCACGGCCTATTCTCCGCATCCGGGCGGCTATGATCGCGCCGCCGACCTCGTCACTGCAATCCGCTCGCGCCATCCGGAGATCGAGGTGTCGGTGTCGGCCTATGCCGAGCGTCATCCCGAGAGCCCGAACTGGGCGGTCGAGATCGACAATCTGAAGCGCAAGGTCGATGCCGGCGCCGGCCGCGCGATCACGCAGTTCTTCTTCGACAACGATCTCTATTCGGCGTTCCTCGACCGTGTCGCGGCGGCCGGCATCACCATTCCGATCGTTCCGGGCATCGTCCCCGTGCTGAACTTCACGCAGACGGCGAAGTTCGCCGAGAAGGCCGGCGCCTCCGTGCCGGACTGGTTCGCCGCCCGCTTCGAGGGTCTCGAGGACGACCAGGCGACGCGGCAGCTGGTGGCGGCGGCCGTCTGCGCCGAGCAGGTGCTCGATCTCGTCGATCGCGGCGTGTCCGATTTCCACTTCTACACGATGAACCGCGCCGATCTCGTCTATGCCATCTGTCATCTGCTTGGCATGCGGCCGGCGCGACCGGCAGCGCCGGCCTCGGCCGCCGCGTGAGTGGTGGCGAAATCTGGTCGGAACGACTATATTTCTGGTCGGTCTGGTCTGATGCGGAGGTGAGGCATGGCGACATGGCAGGTGCAGGAAGCGAAGACGAAGCTGAGCGAGGTGATCGACCGCGCCATCGACGAGGGGCCGCAGACGATCACGAGGCACGGCAAGGCCCGCGCGGTGGTGATGTCGATCGAGGCGTATGAGGCCATCATGGCCGGCCGGGCTGAGCCGGAAGAGAAGCGGATGACGTTCAAGGAGTTTCTGTTGAGCGGTCCGAAGTTCGACGACCTCGATCTCTATCTCGAGCGCTCGAAGGACACGGGCCGCGAGATCGATCTTGAGTGACGAGGCCTATCTCTTCGATACCAACGTGCTCTCCGAACTGCGGCGGCCGAGACCCGATCCGCGTGTTCTGGCGTTCTATGACGGGCTCGACGATGCCTGCATGTTCACCAGCGCGATGGCGCTGGGCGAATTGCGGCGCGGCGCCGAGCTCAAGCTCCGGAAAGACGTGCTCGGCGGTGCCGCCCTGGTGCGCTGGATCGAGGCGGTCGAGACGTCTTTTGCCGATCGGGTGATCGGCATCGACCGCGAGGTTGCGAGCCTCTGGGGCCGCCTCTCGGCCGTGCGGCCGCGACCGGTCGTCGACACGCTGCTCGCGGCGACGGCGATCGTGCATGGCATGACTCTGGTGACGCGCAACGTCGCCGACATGAAGGATACCGGCGTGGCGCTCATCGATCCCTGGGCTGCCCTGCCGTCAACGAAGGAGTGAAGCGCATGACCGAGATTCATGAAGCAAGACGCGCGGCGCTGGCCGAGCGGGCGGCCGAGCGCATCCTCGTCCTCGACGGCGCCATGGGCACGATGATCCAGCGCTTGAAGCTCTCGGAAGCGGATTTTCGCGGCGAGCGCTTCAAGGACTGGCCGCGCGATCTGAAGGGCAACAACGACCTCCTGATCCTGACGCAGCCCGCTGCCGTCGAGGCGATCCACCGCCAGTATTTCGAGGCTGGCGCCGACATCGTCGAGACCAACACCTTCTCCTCGACCTCGATCGCCCAAGCCGACTACGGCATGGAGGCGCTCGCCTATGAGCTGAACCTTGAGGGCGCCCGCGTGGCGCGGCGCGCGGCCGATGCCGTCGCGGCCGAGACCGGCATTCCGCGCTATGTCGCCGGTGCGATCGGGCCGACCAACCGCACCGCCTCGATCTCGCCCGACGTCAACAATCCCGGCTATCGTGCCGTGACCTTCGACGACCTTCGCGCCGCCTATGCCGAGGCGACGCGTGGCCTCGTCGATGGCGGCTCGGATCTCATCCTGATCGAGACGATCTTCGACACGCTGAACGCCAAGGCGGCGGTGGCCGCGGTCGAGGATGTGTTCGAGGAAAAGGGCATCACGCTGCCGGTCATGATCTCGGGTACGATCACCGATCTCTCCGGCCGCACGCTGTCCGGCCAGACGCCGACGGCGTTCTGGTATTCGCTGCGCCACGCAGAGCCCTTCTCGATCGGGCTCAATTGCGCGCTCGGCGCACGCGAGATGCGGGCGCATATCGACGAGATCGGCCGCGTCGCCGATACCTTGGTCTGCGCCTATCCGAATGCCGGCCTGCCGAACGAGTTCGGCGAATATGACGAGAGCCCCGAGGCGATGGCGGCGCTCGTCGGCGAATTCGCGCGCTCCGGCCTCGTCAATGTCGTCGGCGGCTGCTGCGGCACGACCCCCGACCACATCGCCGCCATCGCCGGGGCCGTCCGGGGGGTAGCCCCACGCCGCGTCCCCGCCATCGCGCCGCGCCTCAGGCTTTCGGGGCTGGAGCCGTTCGTCAGCGCGGCGTAAAGATATCGACTTGACCCGGCCGGCAATCTGCAACTGCGGGGAGACACGATGACAGAGAACAGGAAGAGGGCACCTGCCCCCGTTTCTCGGCATATTCCCATCGAAGAGACGAAGGCGACGCCCGAGGAGCGGGTTGCTGCGATTGAGACCTTGATGGAGATGGCCAAGCGAGAGGGATGGCGTTCGGATCGGCCCTATGGCCCCCGTGAAGAGCTCTATGACCGGTGAGCCTCAGCCTCGACACCAATATCCTGATCTATTCGGTCGATGACAGAGACGTTCTCAAGCAGAATACCGCACGGCTTGTCCTCTACCGCGCGCTGGAAATGGGTGCCGTGCTCGCACTCCAGGTTGTTGGAGAATATCAGAATGTCTTGAAGCGGCGCATAAAGCTGCCGACTGAGCATGCGGCAACCGCTGCCGCGTTTGTCCTGAGGGCGTTTGATACGTTCGCATACGATCGCGAAGCAGTGGGACGCGCCCTCGAGGCATCAAGAGCTTACCGCTTTTCTTACTGGGATGCGCTTTTGCTCGCCTCGGCAGAAGCGTCAGGGGTGACGGCCCTGTTCTCCGAGGATATGCATCATGTCGGCATGTTCGGTCGCGTCGAGATCATCAATCCGTTCTCGGATGAGGGGCTCAGCACCCGCGCCCGGACCGTGCTCAACCTATAGGCCAAAGTCACCATGACCACCGCCACCGCGTCCTTCATCAATATTGGCGAGCGCACGAACGTCACGGGGTCGGCCAAGTTCAGGAAGCTGATCACGGCCGGCGACTATACCGCGGCGCTCGACGTGGCGCGGGAGCAGGTCGCGAACGGCGCGCAGATCCTCGACGTCAACATGGACGAGGGCCTGCTCGATTCCGAAGCGGCGATGGTGACCTTCCTCAACTTGCTCGCGGCCGAGCCCGATATCGCCCGCGTGCCGATCATGATCGATTCATCGAAATGGTCGGTGATCGAGGCGGGCCTCAAATGCGTGCAGGGCAAGCCGATCGTCAATTCGATCTCGATGAAGGAAGGCGAGGGGCCGTTCCGCGCGCAGGCGCAGAAGCTCCGCCGCTATGGCGCCGCCGTCGTCGTCATGGCCTTCGACGAGAAGGGCCAGGCCGACACGTTCGAGCGCAAGACCGAGATCTCGGCCCGCGCCTATCGCATCCTCACCGAGGAGATCGGCTATCCGCCGGAGGATATCGTCTTCGATCCGAACGTGTTCGCGATCGCGACCGGCATCGAGGAACACGACAATTACGGCGTCGACTTCATCGAGGCGACGCGCTGGATCCGCCAGAATCTGCCGCATGCGCATGTCTCGGGCGGCGTCTCCAACCTCTCCTTCTCGTTCCGCGGCAACGAGACCGTGCGCGCGGCGATGCATTCGGTATTCCTCTATCATGCCATCGCCGCCGGCATGGACATGGGCATCGTCAATGCCGGCGCGCTGCCCGTCTATGACGACATCGATCCGGAATTGCGCGAGCGCTGCGAGGACGTCGTCCTCAACCGGCGCAAGGATTCGACCGAGCGCATGCTCGAGATCGCCGACCGCTTCAAGGGCGGGGCGTCGCAGAAGAAGGAGGCCGATCTCGCCTGGCGCGACTGGCCGGTCGACAAGCGGCTGGAGCATGCGCTGGTCTCGGGCCTCACCGATTTCATCGAGATCGACACCGAGGAGGCGCGCGCCCGCTCCACACGTCCGCTCGACGTGATCGAGGGACCGCTGATGGCCGGCATGAACGTCGTCGGCGATCTCTTCGGTGCCGGCAAGATGTTCCTGCCGCAGGTGGTGAAGTCGGCCCGCGTCATGAAGCAGGCCGTCGCCTATCTGATGCCGTTCATGGAGGAGGAGAAGCGCCGGCTCGGCACGACGGGAACGTCGTCGGCCGGCAAGATCCTGCTCGCCACCGTCAAGGGCGACGTGCACGACATCGGCAAGAACATCGTCGGCGTCGTGCTGCAATGCAACAATTTCGAGGTGATCGATCTCGGCGTCATGGTGCCGGCGGCGAAGATCCTCGCGGTGGCGCGGGAGCAGAAGGTCGACGTGATCGGCCTCTCCGGCCTCATCACGCCCTCGCTCGACGAAATGTGCCATGTCGCGGCCGAAATGGAGCGCGAGGGCTTCGACATGCCGCTGCTCATCGGCGGCGCCACGACGTCGCGCGTGCATACGGCAGTGAAGATCCATCCGAACTACGGCCGCGGCCAGGCCGTGCATGTGCTCGACGCGAGCCGCGCGGTCGGCGTCGCCTCCAGCATGCTCGGCCGCGACAAGGCCGGCTACATCGCCGAGGTGCAGGCCGACTATGCCCGCATCGCCGAGGCGCATCAGCGCGGCCAGGACGCCAAGCGCCGCATCACGCTCGCGACTGCGCGGGCCGACGCGCTGAAGCTCGACTGGTCGAGCTATCGGCCGGTTCGCCCCAGCTTCCTCGGGCCGAAGCTCTTCCGCGACTATCCGATCGCCGAACTGGTGCCCTATATCGACTGGACGCCGTTCTTCGCCACCTGGGAAATGAAGGGCACGTTCCCGCAGATCCTTGACGACGAGAAGGTCGGCGCCGCCGCGCGCTCGCTCTATGACGATGCGCGGGCGATGCTGGCCAAGATGGTCGACGAGAAATGGATCAGCGCCAATGGCGTCATCGGCTTCTGGCCGGCGAATGCCGTCGGTGACGACATCGCGCTCTATCAGGACGAGAGCCGCAGCAGCGAGGCGGCGCAGCTCTTCACGCTGCGCCAGCAGATCGCCCGCTCGACCGACCGCCGGCGCCATGTCGCGCTGTCCGATTTCGTCGCGCCGGCCGGCTCGGGCGTTGCCGACTATGTCGGCGGCTTCGCGGTGACAGCCGGCATCGGCGAGGAGGCGGTGGCCGATCGGTTCGCGCGCGCCAATGACGATTATTCCAAGATCCTCAGCCAGGCGTTGACCGATCGGCTCGCCGAGGCCTTTGCCGAGCGGATGCACGAGCGGGTGCGGCGCGAGTTCTGGGGCTATGCGCCGGACGAGGCGCTGGCGCCCGGCGAACTCATCCGCGAGACCTATGCCGGCATCCGGCCGGCGCCCGGCTATCCCGCCCAGCCCGATCACACCGAGAAGCGCACGCTGTTCGACCTGCTCGATGTCGAGGCGACGGCAGGCATCACGCTCACCGAGAGCTATGCGATGTGGCCGGGCTCGTCGGTGTCGGGCTTCTATTTCAGCCATCCCGAGAGCTTCTATTTCGGCGTCGGCCGGGTCGAGGCCGATCAGGTCGCCGACTATGCGGCACGCAAGGGCTGGCCGCTGCGCGAGGCCGAGCGCTGGCTCGCGCCGATCCTCAACTATGACCCTGTCAGGGTCGAGGCGGCGGAGTAGGTCGTGTCGCGGCGCTTCACGCGGGACGGATTTTCCCGCGGCTTCCTCGAAGGGCTCGGCCTGCTTCCGGGCATGATCGCGTTCGGCGTCGTCTTCGGCGTCCTCGCCGACGGCGTCGGCCTGTCCGTCGGCGGCGCCGCGGCGATGAGCCTCTTCGTCTTCTCCGGCACGGCGCAATTGCTCTCGCTGCATGCCTGGGGCGGCGCCGACATGATGGTGGCCGCCGTCGTCTCGGTCGTCGCCATGAACGCGCGTTATGTGCTGTTCGGCGCGGCGATCCAGCCCTGGATGCGCGGGCTGTCGCCCTGGATCGCCTATCCCTCGCTGTTCCTGCTGGTTGATCCGAACTGGGCGACGGCGATGCGTGAGCGCGATGCCGGCCGGCATGATGTCGCGGTGTTTGTCGGGATGGGCGCTGCCTGCATGGTCGGCTGGCTGGCCGGCACGATCGCCGGTGCCGGCTTCGGCCAGTTGCTCGGCGATCCGCGCCGGCTCGGGCTCGATTTCTTTCTGCCCGCCTTCTTCCTCTCGCTCGCCTGTGGCTTCTGGAAGGGCAGGGCCGATCTCCTGCCCTTCGTCATCGGCGGCGGCGTCGCCCTCGTCTTCGACCGCTATGTCGGCGGCTCCTGGCATGTCCTGGCGGGCGGGCTGGCCGGCAGTCTCGTCGCCGCCTTCCTGCCGAGAAAGGCCGCGGCATGAACGCCGATCCCGCGACATCAGGCGGCCTTGCGCTGATCATCGCGGCGATGGCGGTGGCCGCTTATCTGACGCGGATCTCGGGATTTTTCCTGATGCGCTTCGTGGCGGTGACGCCGCGGGTCGAGGCCTGGCTGAAGGCACTGCCGCTCGCGATCATGGGCGCGATCCTCGCGCCGATCGCGCTGCATGGCGGGCCGGCCGAATATGCCGGCTTCGCGGCGACGATCGCGATGTTCTTCTGGCGCCGCAACGACATTCTCGCGGCCGTTGCAGGCATGGCCACCGTTGCGCTGCTGCGCGCCGTGGCCGGGGCATGAGACGACGTCCCCTCAATACGGGGACGAGCGGGCCTCAGATCACGCCGACGACGATGGCCGCGATGAACAGGAAGGCGGCGCAGACGGCGAGGAATTGAATCGGACGAGCGAGGCTCATGGACATTTCCCGGGTCTCCCTTTCCGTGTCTTCAAACTGCCACAAAGATTAATGCATCCAGCCGCGCCGGCAAGGGGGACTTTCCCTCGCCAAACCCTTCCGGCCGCGCTTTCGTTCCGAATTGGGCCAGCAATCGGGAATGACGTTCCTGAAGCCCGGTATGAGGGCCCGGTTGGCGCAAAGTGCATTTCCTACCGATTCGCAGCGAAACAGCCGGGAAGTTTACCGGTCCGCGCAATCGTTCCTTATGAGTTGGATGCGACACTCATCGCCATCACGGGATTGGCTTCGAGGCGATGATGTTGGAGCATTTGACGCGGCTGGCTCACGACCGCGCACCAGCGCGGCGCGCCGAATTGCTGACGGCGATCGTCGATCTCTATGGCGCCGCCGGCGCCCGTGCGGAGGTCTCGCTCGGCGCCGTCTTCTCCGACATCATCCGGCAATTGCTGCCCCGTCTCACCGAGGCGCAGCAGGCGGTCGTCGCCACGCGGCTCGCCGAGCTCGCGACCGTGCCGCATCAACTCGTCTTGGAGCTTGCGCGCGGCGGCGGAGCCGTGGCGGAGGTGCTGCTGCGCGCCTCGCCGGTGCTGGGGGACGACGATCTCCTCGTGATCGCCGCCGATGCCGATGAGGAAACGCTCGTCGCCATCGCGGCGCGCACCCTGCTGTCCGAGCGGGTGACCGATGCGCTGGTCGCGCAGGGTGGCGTCCGGCTCTGCCGCGCCGTCGCGGCCAATCGGTCGGCCCGCCTGTCGCCGGATTGCCTCGCACGCATCGTCGCGGCCTGCGGCGTCGGCGACCCGGCCGAGATCCGGCCGCCGGCCGAAATCGTCGCATTCCGCGGAACCGCTCCGGCATCCCGGCGACGCTTCGGCGAGCCGGCGGGCGCGGTGATCCCCTGGCCGAAGCCGGCCGCCGTCGCCGAGGCCGCCCCGGCGGTGACGCCGGTCGCGACCGCGATCGCGGCGATCGCCTCGAGCGACCGCATGCTCGAGGTCGCCATGCTCCTCGCCACCCATGCCGGATTGCCGCCCGATCTCGTCAGCCGCCTGATCGCGCGGCCCGACCCGTCGCTGCTGGCCGTGCTCTGCCGCGCCGCCTCGGTGCCTCCCGCCACCTTCTCGGTGCTGGCGCGCATCCGCGGCCGCCGCTTCGGCCATCCGCTGTCGGAAACGCTGGCGGTCGAGGCTGCCTATGCCGAACTCACCGAGGCCGAGGCGCGGGAAACCCTCGGCAGCATGAAGGCGATGCAGCGGAAGGCCTGAACGAACAACGGGCGAAGGGCTGCTGCGTGCCGCCCTCCGCCCGTCCTGTTGCTTCGGCGCTACCTGCTCAGGTGATCGAGCCGACGACGCCCTCGATCAGGTAGTCGGTGCCCCAGAGGCTCGGATCATAGAGCTCGATCGTCGTCTCGCTGATCAGCTTGCCGGTGTTCGACTTGATCGGCCCGATGAAATAGGGCTTGCCGGCCTTGAGATCCTCGATCGCCGCGAGCGCTGCTGTCTTGGCAGCCTCGGTCGCGCCCGGGCCGAACGGCGTGCTGGCGACCATGTCGCGGTCGTAGCCGCCATAATTCTCGTTCGGCAGCTTCTTCCCTTCGGTGAGCAGCTTGGCATAGGCCGTGTACACCGTGCCCCATTTCAGCTCGGCGCCGGTGATGAAGCCCTTCGGCGCCAGCGAGGACTGATCGGCATTGTGGCCGCACGACTTGATGCCGCGCTTCTCGGCCGTTTCGACGATGACCTTCGGGCTGTCGACATGGCAGGCGATGACGTCGCAGCCGGCGTCGGCGAGCGCATTCGCGGCTTCCGCCTCGCGCACCGGCAGCGACCATTCGCCGGTGATGATCAGGCGGACCTCGGCGTTCGGATTGACCTTGCGCACGCCGGTGGTGAAGGCGTTCACATTGCGCAGCACGAGCGCGATCGGCTTCGCGGCGATGTAGCCGATCTTGTTGGTGGTCGTCGACAGGCCGGCGGCGATGCCGTTCACATAGTGGGCCTGGTCGAGATAGCAGAAGTAGCCGCCGAGATTCATCGGATGCTTCTTCGGATCCCACAGCGAGGTCGGGTGGCGGAACTCGACATCGGGATATTTCTTGGCGGCGTCGATCATGAAGGGATCGAAATAGCCGAACGAGGTCGGGAACAGGAGGCTCGCACCATCGAGCTCGATCATCGATTCCATCGTCTTGGTGACGGCGCTCGTCTCCGGGACGTTTTCTTCCTCGACGACGGTGACGCCGGGGATCGACTTCAGCGCGGCGGCGCCGACGGCATGGGCCTGGTTCCAGCCGAAATCATCGCGCGGACCGACATAGATCAGGCCGATGGTGAGCTTGTCCGCCGCCTTGGCGCGGAAGGGCAGGGCCGAGGTGGAAAGGCCGAGCGCGCCGATCGCCGCGCTCTTGAGCAGTGTGCGTCTTGAAACTGTGGTCATAGGCATGTCCCTCGTCATGTCGGGTTGATCGTCGATGGAAGGCATTGCCGCGCGGCTCTTCCGGCGCGTCGGCAGGTCAGCATGGGCCGGCCTTCGGCAGGCGTGGCCCGCCGTCTCAGCTCAGCGCGCCGTCCGGAGGATGCCGGTAGCGGGCGAGAATGGCGCCGATATCGGGTTCGCCGGCGGCATCGCCGCCAACGCCGCGCTGCTCGACCAGCGCGACATGATGGTCCATCGCCCGCGCGGCGCCCTCGGCATCGCCGGCCGCCAGTGCCGCGAGGATCGCGCGATGCTCGTCGATGGCGCATTTCGACTGATGCGGCCGGCCGAACACGGCAAGGATCAGCGAACAGCGCGACACGACTTCGCTCACATAGCGCAGCAGCAGCGGGTTGCCGCTCTGCCCGGCGAGCGTGACGTGAAACTCTGCGGCGAGGCGGACCGAGGCCTTGCTGTCGGCCGACCGCGCCGCCTCGTCCTCGGCGGCGATATGGGCCGCGAGCCGCTTCGCCATCTCCCCGTTCCAGGCACCCGCGACCAGCCGCGCCACTTCCCGCTCGAGACAGCGGCGCACCTCGAACACGGCGCGCGCCTCCTCGATGCTCGGCCGCGCCACCGTCGCGGTGCGCTTTGCCTTCATCTCGACCAGACCGTCGCCGGCGAGGCGCTGCAGCGCCGCGCGCACGATGGTCCGGCTGACGCCGAAATGCGCGCCGATACTGTCTTCGGGCAGCTTCGTTCCCGAGGTCAGCGCCTGATCGACGATGGCCTCGCGCAGCACCGCGTAAACCTCGCTGCCCCGGCTGGCCCCCGGCGATCCACCGCCCCGCCGCATCACCGGATCTCCTTGGCCGCCCGTCTTCATGGCTCAAATCTAGTATACGAGATGGGTGTGCTCAAGTATGCGACATGCGCAAAGATGTTCCATAGCCTGCCTCGAAGCTGAGCGAAACGGCCACTTTCTCGGCAATTTCGCGCTTGTCGGTGACGCGCCAGGGGGCCGCTGCGCAAGCTCCGGTATACGCGGCGGAAGCGGGAGCCGGCCGGCACCCTGGTTGACGCTTCCTTAAGGCGTTCCCTCACATTGTCTGCGCATGTCGAGCGGCGTTGCGTTGCGTACCCTGTCGGTGCTTGCCCTCATCTCGCTGGCGGGATGCGCGCTCAATTTCTTTGACGAGCGAGAGGCATGGCGCGACCAGACCGAGCGCGCCTGTTTCCAGAAGAAGCTGGTGGTGCCGAGCTATTTCCAGGAGCCGGCCCGCGAGATCGACGGCAGGGGCGCCTGCGGCATCGAGAAGCCGCTGAGGGTCAATGCCTTCGAGCAGGGCGTCGTCTCGGTCGGCGGCTCCGAGGTCGTGCTCGGCTGCATGATGACCTACACCATGGAGAAATGGCTGCGGAACGCCGTCCAGCCGGCGGCGCAGCAGCGCTTCGGCATGCCGGTGACCGAGATCCTGACCATGGGCACCTATGCCTGCCGCTCGCGCAACAACCGCCATGGCGACAAGCTGAGCGAGCACGCCTTCGCCAATGCCTTCGACGTCGCCGGCTTCCGCCTCGCCGACGGCAGGACCATCCGCGTCAAGGGCGACTGGTGGAACGGCGACCCGGTGGAACAGGCCTTCCTGCGCCAGACGCTGATCACGGCCTGCGACTATTTCACGACCGTGCTCGGACCGGGATCGAACCGGCTGCACGAGGACCATATCCATATCGACCTCGCCCATCACAACGCCGCCGGCACCGCGCGCTATTGCCGGCCGAAGCTCGAGATGCCGCCGCCGACGCTCGATCCGAACGTGCCGATGGTGAGCCTGCCGGAGGGACAGACGGCGCCGGCATCGATGGAGCAGCGCAGCTTCACCTATCGCTGGGACGACAATCTCGGCGCGCCGGACGTCCAGGCGGCGAGCCCGGACGCGGTCCTCGCCGCGCCGCCGGTCTCGACCGGCAGCGTCCGCCTGCCGCCGGCCTCGATCCCGATGTCCTATGCGCAGTAGCGGCGGGAAGAGGCTAAGGTCCGCGAGTGAACCGCGTCACTGACGTCAGCTCCGCACCGCCATAGATCGGCGCCTCCTAACGAGGAGACCGCCATGAACGCCCATACCACCATCTATGTCGACGAAAGCCGCTACAATCTCTACGCGATGATCCACAAGGGTCTCCGCCGGGCGCAGACCGAAGTGCTCGGGCGCCTCGGCGCGCTCGATGTCGCCGACGAGGCCGCGCTGACGGCGCTCCTCGCCGATCTCGGCGCCCTGATCGTGATGGGGCGGCAGCATCTCCATCACGAGAACGAGCATATCCACGGCGTCATCGAAGCGCTGCATGCCGGCGCGACCGACCGCCTCGCCGATGATCACGACCACCATCTCAGCGATTTCGACGCGCTCGAGACCCTGATGGCGGCGCTCGGCGCGGCGCCGGTAGCGAGCCGCGGCCCGCTCGCCCGCGCGCTCTATCTCCGTTATTCGCAGTTCCTCGCCGAGGACTTCGAGCACATGCTGGAGGAAGAGACGGAGACGCTGTCGCTGCTGCACCAGCTCTTCAGCGACGCCGACCTGCAGGCGATCGAGATGGCGATCATCGGGTCGGTCGAGCCGGCCGCGATGCTCGGCTATCTCCGCATCATGATCCCGGCGATGAACCCAGCCGAGCGCATCGGCATGCTCGGCGGCATGAAGGCCGGCATGCCCGCGCCGATCTTCGCCAGCGTGATCGACGCCGCGGTGAGGCCGGTGCTCGGCCGAGGAGATTTCGCCAGGCTCGCCAGCGCGCTCGGCATCGCCGACTAGGCGGCCGCGCTTTCCGGGCGGCCTGCGGCACTCGTGCCGCCGACCGTGCCGCTGCCGGCGGCGTCCAGCTCGGCCAGATGCTGCTGCCCCCAGGCTTTCAGCGCGGCGATGATCGGCGAGAGGCTCTCGCCGCGCGCCGACAGGCGATAGTCCACCCGCGGCGGCACTTCCGGATAGATGGTGCGGATCACCAGCCCGTCCGCCTCCAGCTCGCGCAGCTGCTTGGTCAGCATGCGCTGCGTCGTGGTCGGGGTCAGGCGGCGCAGCTCGTTGAAGCGGCGCGGCCCCTGACCGAGATGATAGAGCAGCACGCCCTTCCACTTGCCGTCGATCAGATCGAGCGTCACCTCGACTGGGCAGGCGGCGAAGCGTGTGTCGTAGGTCTTGTGTCCCGCCATGGCAGGGCTCCCGGTATCCATTTGGGTAGTATGAGCTCAAAATGTGCGTTCTTGCGCCGAGCGTCAATACGGCCGAAATCAGGGCCGGACGTTCAACATCAAGCGGAGATCGCCATGCGCGCCATCGCCTATTCGAAGTCGCTTCCCATCAGCGAGGCCGGTTCGCTCGTCGACATCGAACTCGACCGGCCGGAGCCCGGCCCGCGCGATCTCGTCGTCAGGATCGAGGCCGTCTCGGTCAATCCGGTCGACTTCAAGGTGCGGAAGTTCAGTGATCCCGCAGGAAAGCCGCGCGTCCTCGGCTTCGACGCCGCCGGCACGGTGGTCGCGGCCGGTAGCGAGACGGCGCTCTACAAGGTCGGCGATGCCGTCTTCTATGCCGGCTCGATCATCCGTCCCGGCACCGATGCCGAGTATCATGCCGTCGACGAGCGGATCGTCGGCCGCAAGCCCGAGAGCCTCGATTTCGCCGCGGCCGCCGCCTTGCCACTGACGGCGCTCACCGCCTGGGAACTCCTGTTCGATCGCATCGGCGTCGTGCCCGGCATCGCGACCGACACGCGCACGCTGCTGATCCTCGGCGGCGCCGGCGGCGTCGGCTCGGTCGCCATCCAGCTCGCCCGCGCGCTGACGGGGCTGACGGTGATCGCCACCGCCTCGCGGCCGGAGTCGCGCGCCTTCGTGACCAGCCTCGGCGCGCATCACGTCGTCGATCACAGCGCGCCGCTCGGGCCGCAGCTTCAGGCCCTTGGCCATGACGCGGCCGACATCATCCTCGCCTTCGCCGGCACCAGCCAGCACGCCGCTGCCATTGCCGAGCTGGTCGCGCCGGAAGGGCATGTCGGCGTCATCGAGGGCGTCGACGGCTTCACGCCGGCCGATTTCGGGGCGCTCTACCAGAAGGCCGTCCGCCTGCAGTTCGAATCGATGTTCGCCCGCTCGCGCTTCGGGACGCCGGCGATCGAGCGCCAGCATGCGATCCTCGACGCGATCGCCGACCTGGTCGATGCCGGCAAGATCCGCTCGACGCTGACGAAGACGCTTTCGCCGATCAACGCGGCCACGCTGCGCGAGGCGCATGCCCTCGTCGAAAGCGGTCGCATGATCGGCAAGGTGGTTGTCGCCGGCTGGTAGGCGCTGCTCAGGCCGGCGGGCGGCGTGTCAGCCCGCCGGCCCAGTCACGGACCATCTCCGACAGCCGTTCGGGTTCGCGCAGGAGGCCGAGCGTGCGCCGCTCGATGAAGTCGCCGGCGTTGCCGAGGAGCGTGTTCAGTCGCGGATGGGTCAGGTCGCGCTCGACGGCGCGGATGTAGCGCCGCTGCGGGCGCGGCGGCGGCAGGGTGCCGAAATACTCGGCGGTGAAGGTGAGCAGCTGGTCGGCGCTGCGGCGCGCCGATCGCGTCTCGAGCCGCGACCGCAAGGCGGGGGGGATCGTGCCGCCGAAATCGCGGTCGAGCCGCTGCACGAAATCGAGGCTCTTCATCAGCGGGACGCGGCCGAGGGAGAATTCAGCATAGGCCATGGTGCTCGCCTGCACAGCGGCGAGCGCGGCGCCGGAGACGGGATCGAGACGGCCGCAGCGGCCGCCGTCCCAGTCGATCCAGCGGAGCGCCGGCACGACCTCGCCGAGCGGCAGCACGGCGGCCTGGTCGCGGACGAGAAGCGTCCGATGCAGCTCGACCGGGACCGGCCAGTCGGCATGCTGCATCGGCTTGAAATGATGGGAGCGCTCCCAGCCGCGCTTCGCCTCGTCCTCGGCGAAGGTGCGCCAGCCGGCCGCCGCCATCAACCGGAGCGCTTCCTGCTGCTCGCCCTCGTCGATGATCCACACATCAAGGTCGTACATGACCCGCGCGCCCGACGCGAAATCGGGATCGAGCAGGCTTTCGGCGCCCTTCAGCCACACGGGCCGGATGCCGGCCGTTCCGAACAGCTCGTTGAGCGCGATCATCTGCCGGCGCTGCGCCCGCCGCTTCGATGCGTGCAGCACGAAGGCCGCCCTCAGATGATCCGCACGTCGCGGCGGCAGCCGGCCGCGCAGTCCGCGGCCCTCGAGCGCGATGCGGAGGGCCGGCAGCACGAGACCCGCCTCGGCGGCAGCGAAGATCGCGGGCCAGGCGTCGCCGGCGGGCCAATCATCCGTCAGCGCCTTTGTCGCGACAAAGGGCGAGATGGCGTGCGAAACCCACCGCAGTGCACGGACGCGGGATGATGGATCAGCACTCACGGACACGCCTGCATTTCCCCGACGGATGACCGCTCGCTCCGGCTGACGATCGATGCCCGGAAACGACCCTAGCCCACAAGGGCAGAGATGGCGAGGCGGGCTGCAACCGCCGCCTGTCGTCTTCAATCGACGGTTGGATGAGGTCCGTGGCGGGGGAGGAGAGTGGGGATGGCGAGCGGCGAATGATGGCTCCGTCCGAGTGGATGCTCGCCGACCGCACTGCCGGCGCTCAGGAGGCGGCGGCTGCCGAGCCCTTCATGGCGATGAGGCCGAGCGTTGCCGGGGCGACATAGCGTGCGGCCGTGACCAGCTTCTGCAGCGCCTCGCGACGGCCGAGGGTCGCCGCCTCGTCGGCTGAGGGCCGCTCGGCCCGGGCCTCGTCCTGATCCTTGGAGCTCATTCGATCTGATCCTCTGTCGACTCGTGGCGTCATCGGTGTCGTGACGGAAGTTCACGATATCTCTGCCTTTCGCCGACGCAAGCCTCACGCCTTCTTCGGTACCAGCCAGTCCCTGAGAATGCCCGGCGCGCGGCCCGGCTCACGCAGGAGGCCGAGGGCCCGACGGCCGAGAAGATCGGCCGCCCCGCCCATCGCCGCGTTGAGCCTCGGACGCAGCAGATTGCGCTCGACGGCGCGGAGATAGGCGCGGTCGGCCTCTGCCGGCGCTGGCATGCCGTAGAAGGCGGCGGTGAAGGTGAGGAGGCGCGCGGCGCAGCGCCGGATCGGCGGCAGCGCCAGCCGCGCCCGCATCGTCGCCGGCAGGCTCCCGCCGAAGTCGCGTTCGATGCGCTCCACGAGATCGAGGCTCTTCATCAGCGGCACGCGCCCGAGGGCGAAATCGGCATGCGCCATCGCCGTTGCCTGGACGAGCGAGAGGAGCGCGCCCGAGACCGGATCGAGCCGGCCGAACGGGCCGCCCTCAAAGCTCGACCAGACGACCGCCTCCGCCGTCTCCCGGTTCGGCAGGACCGCCGCCTGCTGGCGCGCCACGGGAGCGCGGTGAATCTCGATCGGCGCCGGCCAGTCGGGATGGTGCAGCGGCCGCTCGTGATGCGAGAGATCCCAGCCGCGCTTGCTCTCATCCTCCGCGAAGGTCTGCCAACCATCGCTAGAGAGGAGATCCTGCGCCGCGCGCTGCGCCTCAGGCTCGACGATCCAGAGATCGAGATCGCGCATGACGCGGTCGCCGGTGGTTCCGTCGTCAATCTTGCCATTGGCGGCGAACAGCGTTTCGGCGCCCTTCATCCAGACCGGCACGATGCCGGCGCCGGCCAGCCTCCGGTTGAGGGCAACCATCTGGCGGCGGAGTTCGGCGCGGCGCTCGGCATTGAGCGCGAAGATCGTGTCGAGGAACAGGACGAGATCGGCGGGGACGCGGCCGCGGAGGGCGTGGCGATCGATCGCCCGCGCCAGCGTCGGCAGGACGAAGCCCGCATCGGCGAGAGTGACCACCTGTTGCCACTGGTCCTCGTGTGGCCACTCGGCGTGAAGCGCGATTGTCCCGTCGGCGGGCGAGATCGCCCGGCACAGCCATCTCAGGGCGCGGAGGCGGGCGTGTCCGTCAGCGCTTGCAGGCATCGGCGCGCCTCCTCGAGATCGTCATAGACGAGGCTGAACGTGGCTGTCTGCTCGAGCCAGTCGAACAGCGGGTCGAACCCCTCGGGTCCCGCGTCGCCTTCTGCGCTGAAGCTCGCTTCGACGAGGCCGAGCAGCGCCGCCCCTTTCGGCAAGGGATCGAGGCGGGCAGCCGCGCCGGGCACATAGCGTGGAAAGACCAGCCGTCCGACGGGCAGGGGCGAGGAGACATGCGCGGCGGGATCGATCGGGAGGAAACGGCCGGTCTTGCCGCCATAGGTGACGGGGGTCAGCGCCTCGAGGGTCGGGTAGAGCGGCGCCAGCAGAGCGAGGCTGCCCTCCTTGATCGAGACGGCGTTCGGCATCGGCAGGAGAACCGGGCCGCGGCCGGCGACGGGCCTCGTGAGCGCGATGAAGTCATCGGTCGCGTAGCGCCAGCCGCCCGCCACCAGGAAAGCCGTGAGCGTGCTCTTTCCGGCGCCGGAAATGCCGGGAAAGACCGTCAGGTCCCGGCTGCCCGCGCCGACCAGAGCGGCGGCATGCAGCATCACGAAGGCCGGATCGTCGGGATAGGCGGCGCGGTAGACGGCGCGGATCAGCGCTCCGAGCGCCGCCTGCGGGTCGCCGAATGCCGTCCAGCGATCGTTCTCGCCGACGAGGTGGCGCTCGCCATCGAGAACCAGCGCGACCTCTGCCGGCGGCCGCGGATCCTGCGGCGCGCGCTCGGGAATGCCGGAGAAGAGCCCGGCGGCGCGCGCCATGAGGCTCGGCCCGGGCGCAGCCTGCGTCACGCCGAAGCCGAGGTCGACCGCAGCGCCGGGGAGGTCGAGACGGCGATGGCTAAGGTCGGCCGCCGGACGAGCCGCGCCGGTGTCGCTCGCCGCGACCGGCGGCATCGGCGTCCTGTCGATGAAGACGCGGCCGAGGCTGTCGGTCCCGATCCAGCCTTGCGCCGCCCAGGGCTCGATGCAGGCGCTCGCGTCGGCGAGAGCGGTGGCGGCGTCGATGCCGTAGCGTTCGGCCCAGAGCGCCGCGATGGCCGCAAGCTGCGTCGGCCCGTCATGCAGTTGCAGCCAGAGCTCCGCAGCGAGGGCGTTGAGGACATGGAGATCGCACGTCGACAGATCGATGACGGCCATGACGTCGTCGACGATCCGGCACCGGAAGCGCGACGGCGGCGCCGGACCGCCGGTTGGCCGGGACCCGGCGAGCGCTCTCCGATCGTCGAGGATGATCTGACCCCGTTGCCTGTCTTCTGCGGCCGAAGGCGCGGCTCGCGCCGGCTAGTAGGCTGCGGCGGACCGCGTCGTCGCGAGATAGCCGAGCGTCGCCGGCGCGACATAGGCCGCGCCCTTGGCAAGCTTCAGCATCGCCTCGCGGCGGGAGGCGAGGTCATCGGTCGCGGGTGCTTCGCTGGCGAGAGAGGTTTCGTCGGGCTTGGCGTCGTCCAATTGAGGTCTCCTTGATCCGCTTCGCGGCGTGTGGACAGGTGGTCTCGCGGTTCGTCGATCTCGTCGCCCGGGGGAAAGAATTCCCGAGCTGGAATGGCACGGCCGCTGCTGAACGGTACAGAACAGCCGCTTCGTCCGGCCGTTCTGTTCGCGACCCGATCCCTCTATTCTTGAGATTATGTCACCGAGCCGATGGTTTCTGTCAATCGACATGATCGCGGCTCGCCCCGCCGGCCTGTTGCCATCAGGTCTTCGATCGCGACGCAACGGGTGGAGCGCCGATCGCTCCCGCGACAGCGAAGGCTGATCCGTCAATCCGGGCGGCCGAAGCCGCCTCCGGTCGGCGTGGTGACGATCACCGCCTCGCCGGGATAGAGCACGGTCTGGTCGCAGCCGGCGAGCGTCTCGATATGGCCGTCCTGCCGCCGGACCTCGGTCTTGCCGAGGGCGCCCGGCGCGCCGCCGTCGAGGCCATGCGGCACGACGTGGCGGTGCGAGGCGAGGATGGCGAGGTCCATCTCCTCCAGGAAGCGCAGCGTGCGGCTGGTGCCGCCGCCGGCCGACCAGCGGCCGCGGCCGCCGGAGCCCTCGCGGATATGGAAATCCTCGAGCAGCACCGGGAAGCGGAATTCGAGCACCTCGGGATCGGTGAGACGCGAATTCGTCATGTGGGTATGCACGCCGTCGGTGCCGTCGAAGCCGCTGCCGTCGTTGAAGACGCCTGCCGGCGCGCCGGAGCAGAGCGTCTCGTAGTATTGATAGGTGCGGTTGCCGAAGGTCAGGTTGTTCATCGAGCCCTGCGCCGAGGAGAGGGCGCCGAGCGCGCCGAACAGCGCATTGGTGACATGCTGGCTGGTCTCGACATTGCCGGCGACGACGGCCGCAGGATAGCGCGGCGCCAGCATCGAGCCCTCGGGAATGATGATGTTGATCGGGCGCAGGCAGCCGGCATTCATCGGGATGTCGCGCTCGACCATCACGCGGAAGGCATAGAGCACGGCCGCGCGCGTCACCGGTTCCGGCGCGTTGAAATTGGTCGGCTGCTGCGGGCTGGTGCCGGTGAAATCGACCGTCGCCTCGCGTTTGTCGCGGTCGACCGTGATCCTGACGCGGATGACGGCGCCCTGGTCGGTCTCGACGCTGAATTCCGAATCCTTCAGCGCGTCGAGCACGCGGCGGACGCTCTCGGCGGCGTTGTCCTGGACATGGCCCATATAGGCAGTGACCGTGGCGAGGCCGAAATGGCCGACCATCTTGGCGAGCTCATGGACGCCCTTCTCGTTGGCGGCGATCTGCGCCTTGAGGTCGGCGACGTTCTGCACGACGTTGCGGACCGGGAAGGGATGCGAGGTCAAGAGCTCGACCAGCGCCGCTTCCTGGAAATGGCCGCGGTCGACCAGCTTGAAATTGTCGATCAGCACGCCTTCCTCGTCGACGGTGGTGGCGCGCGGCGTCATCGAGCCGGGCGCGGAGCCGCCGACATCGGCATGATGGCCGCGGCTTGCGACGAAGAACAGGATCGTGGCGCCGTCTTCGGCGAAGACGGGCGTCACGACCGTGATGTCGGGGAGGTGGGTGCCGCCATTATAGGGCGCGTTCAGGGCAAAGACGTCGCCCGGCCGCATCGTGCCGGCATTCTGCGCGATGATGGTCTCGACCGAGCGATCCATCGAGCCGAGATGCACCGGCATATGCGGCGCATTGGCGACGAGGCGGCCGGCGCTGTCGAACACGGCGCAGGAGAAATCGAGCCGCTCCTTGATGTTCACCGAATAGGCGGTGTTCTGCAGCGTCACGCCCATCTGCTCGGCGATCGACATGAACAGGTTGTTGAACACCTCCAGCATGACCGGATCGGCCTCGGTGCCGACGGCGCGGCGGCGCTGCAGCGCTTCGATCCGCTCAAGCACGACATTGTCGCGGCCGGTGATCTCGGCCTGCCAGCCGGGCTCGACGACGATGGTCTGGTGCGGCTCGATCAGGAGCGCCGGTCCGGCGACGACGGCGCCGCGGGCGAGGCGCTCGCGGAGGTGAATAACGGCCTGATGGCGACCGCCGGCCGAGTGCATGGTGGTCGTCTCGACGGGCTCCGGACGCGAGAGCGGCGCGTCTTCGGCCGGCTTCTCGATGCGCGCGCCGCCGCCGACCGCCTCGACCTCGAGGCTCTCGACGACGATCGCCTTGCCCTCGAAGATGAAGCCGAACTGCCGCCGATGCGCCGCCTCGAAGGCGGCGACGAGATCGGGGAGGGCGAGCCAGGCGGCGCCGGCGCCGGGGTCCTTGCGCATCGCCTCGATCGGGATCGGCGTATCCGTGCCGTCATAGCGCAGATGCGCGCGGGCGAAGATCGTGATGTCGGAATCGGTTACGCCCTGTCCTTGAAGTTCGCCGACAACCTCGTCTTCGAGTTTTGATTCAAGCGCTTGAAGCGCCGATTCCGCTTCGCCGTCCAAGTGCCTGACGAGGGCGCGGCTGCGATGGGCGCGGATATCGGCGAGGCCCATGCCGAAAGCCGAGAGGATGCCCGAGAAGGGGTGCACGAGGACGGTGGTCATGCCGAGGCTGTCGGCGACCATGCAGGCGTGCTGGCCGCCGGCTCCGCCGAAGCAGTTGAGGACATAGCCGGTGACGTCATGGCCGCGCTGGACCGAGATCTTCTTGATGGCGTTGGCCATGTTCTCGACGGCGATGTGCAGGAAGCCGTCGGCGATCGCCTCGGCACTGCGGCCATCGCCGATCTCGGCCGCCAGCGCCTCGAACTTTTCGCGCACCACGTCCCCGTCGAGGGGCTCGTCGCGGGCGGGCCCGAAGATCTTCGGGAAATAGGCCGGCAGCAGCTTGCCGGTCATGACATTGGCGTCGGTGACGGTGAGCGGACCGCCGCGGCGATAGCAGGCGGGGCCGGGATTGGCGCCGGCCGAATCCGGCCCGACGCGGAAGCGGCCGGCCTCATAATGCAGGATCGAGCCGCCGCCGGCCGCGACCGTGTGAATGCGCATCATCGGCGCTCGCATGCGCACGCCCGCGACCTCGGTCTCGAAGGAGCGCTCGAGCTCGCCGTCATAATGCGACACGTCGGTCGAGGTGCCGCCCATGTCGAAGCCGATGACCTGATCGAAGCCGGCTTCCGACGCCGTCTCGACCGCCGCGACGACGCCGCCGGCAGGCCCCGACAGGATCGCGTCCTTGCCCTGGAAGAGATCGGCGGCGGTGAGCCCGCCCGACGACATCATGAACATCAGGCGCGGGGCGGTCTTCGAGGGGTCGGCGTCGGTACCCCCCTCTCCAACTCTCCCCCACAAGGGGGGAGAGGGTTCGGCGGAGTCGGTTGCTGGCGTTGCCACAGCCGAGGCGGGAAAGCCCTCTCCCCTTGTGGGGGAGGGTTGGGAGGGGGGTATCGGCTCGGTGCCCGGAGATGACGCCCCCAATTCCCGCGCCACTTCCTCGACATAGCGGCGCAGGATCGGCGAGAGATAGGCGTCGACGACGGTGGTGTCGCCGCGGCCGACCAGCTTCATCAGCGGCGACACTTCATGCGAGACGGAGACCTGCGTGAAGCCCGAGGCGCGGGCGACGCGGGCCGCGATCTCCTCGTGCCCGGGATGGCGCCAGGCATGCATGAAGACGATCGCGACCGAGCGGATGCCGTCGGCGAAGGCCGAGGCGAGCGCCGCCGCGATCTCGGCCTCGTCCGGCACGGCCTCGACGGTGCCATCGACGCGCACGCGCTCGGTGATCTCGGCGACGCGCTCATAGAGCAGCTCGGGCTTGACGATCTTCTTCGCGAAGATGTCGGGACGAGCCTGGTAGCCGATCTCGAGGGCATCGCGGAAGCCGCGGGTGATGAGCAGCAGCGTGCGGTCGCCCTTGCGCTCGAGCAGCGCATTGGTCGCGACCGTGGTGCCCATCTTCACCGCCCGCACGCGGCCGCTGGGGATCGCCGCGCCGAGCGGGAGGCCGAGCAGGTCGCGGATGCCCTGGATCGCCGCATCGCGATAGGCGCCCGGATTCTCGGAAAGGAGCTTGTGCGCAACGACGCTGCCGTCCGGCCGGCGGCCGACGATATCGGTGAAGGTGCCGCCGCGGTCGATCCAGAAGTCCCAGCCGCTCTCGACACGCATCGTCATCCGTCATCCCCGTCCGCTTGCCCGCCGCAGAAACCACGTCTTCAAGAACCACAAGGCCGGTCACCGCCGCAAGCCGGCTGCCTTTCCGTCGCATCTCGCGCGATGGTCTCGCGTCGATCGCTTTGATGCCTTATGTTGACGCACCATGAGCATCTGGAGCCGTCTCGGCGACATCATTCACCGGATTCCCGGTTCCTGCGTCCTGATCGACCATGTCGTCGAGGCCGTCCGTTCGACCTTCGGCACGAGCGCCGAGCGGCGCCACGCCGCCTTCTCGATCTCGATGATCGCGCTGTCGGCCAAGATGGCCAAGGCGGACGGCGTCGTGACCGGCGACGAGGTCACGGCGTTCAAGCAGCTGTTCGAGATCCCGGATGCCGAGCGGCGCAATGTCGCGCGGCTGTTCAATCTCGCCAAGCAGGACGTCGCCGGCTTCGAGGCCTATGCGCGGAAGATTGCCGGCCTCTTCGCCGAGGGCGCCGAGATCTTCGAGGACATCGTCGACGGTCTCTTCCACATCGCCAAGGCCGACGGCATGGTGCATGAGGACGAGTTGGCCTTCATCGCCCGCGTCGCTCAGGTGTTCGGCCTCAGCGAAGCCGCCTTCGCCCGCATCTCGAGCCGCCATGTCGTGCCCGAGGAGGGCGATCCTTACCTCATCCTCGGCATCGATCGCGCCGCCAGCAATGACGACGTCAAGCGCCACTACCGACGCATCGTCCAGGAGACGCATCCCGACAAGCTGATGGCGCGCGGCGTCCCGGCCGAGTTCATCGCCATCGCCACCGCGAAGCTGGCGGCCCTCAATGGCGCCTATGACCGGATCCGGCAGGAACGAGCCTTTGCATGAACGGACGTAGCGACCGGGCTGCCATCTGGCGGCCGTCGCCCAATTTCGGCGTGCGCGCCGAGGGTGCCGTGACGGAGCTTCTCATCCTGCACTACACCGACATGGCGACCTCTGAGGCGGCGATCGACTGGCTGTGCAATCCCGAGGCGCAGGTCTCCTCGCACTATGTCGTCGCCGAGGACGGCACGATCACGCAGCTCGTCGACGAGGCCGATCGCGCCTGGCATGCCGGCGTCTCGACCTGGCAGGGCGAGGGCGACGTCAATTCGCGCTCGATCGGCATCGAGATCGCCAACAAGGGCCACGATCACGGCTATCCCGATTTCCCCGAGGTGCAGATCGACGCGGTGATCCGGCTCTGCCGCGACATCACCGCGCGGCATGGCATCCGGCCGGAGTGCGTGCTCGCCCATTCGGACGTGGCGCCGGGGCGCAAGCGCGATCCCGGCGAGAAGTTCCCCTGGGACGTGCTGGCGGCGGCCGGCGTCGGCCATCATGTCGCGCCGGAACCGATCGGCGGCGGCGGCGTCCTGAAGCCGGGCGACACCGGTTTTTCGGTCGGAGCCTTCCAGGCGCTCTTGTTTCTCTATGGCTACGGGCTCGATGTGACGGGCGACTATGATGCCGCCACCGTCGACGTGGTGACGGCCTTCCAGCGCCATTTCCGGCCGGCGCTCGTCGACGGATTGGCTGATGCCTCGACGGTCGCGACGCTGCACAAGCTCGCCCGTGCGCTGGCCCCGCCGGGCATGGTTCATTCGGTCGCGAAGCGCCGGAGATAGGGTTCCGGCGATCACGGGATCGTGAACACGGCCATCCCGTCGACGCTGCACCGCCGCATTTCGGGACCGTTCGGAAGCGATTGGCACCGTCATCATCAACGATGTGAGTGCTTTTCCCGCATGAAGACGCTTTGCGTAAGTGGCCTTGCCGCGCTTTTCTCCGTCTCGCTCCTCGCGGCGGCGCCGTCCGCCGCCGTCGCCGGCTCCGCCCGGCTGCTCCCCTCCAACGCCGTGCGCATCGCCGCAGCCGACCGCAATGATGGCCGCTTCGACAGCCTCATCGCCAGCTATGCCAGCGCCAACGGGGTCCCGGTCGCGCTGGCGCATGCCGTCGTGACGGTCGAGAGCAACTACAATCCGACGATGCGCGGCCAGGCCGGCGAGATCGGCCTGATGCAGGTGAAGCTCGGCACGGCGCGGGGCATGGGCTATCGCGGCTCGGCCAAGGAGCTCTACGAGCCGGCCACCAATATCCGCTACGGGATGATGTATCTCGGCCAGGCGCGCAAGCTCGCCGGCGGCGACCTCTGCGGCACGATCCTCAAATACAATGGCGGCCATGGCGCCAAGCGCATGAGCCGCGGTCCGCTCGCCTATTGCGGCAAGGTTCGCCAGCTCATCGCCATGAACTAGGCGCGGCGCCGGGCCCGGCATTGCGGCCGGCGTTCCGGCGCGGGCTTGACCCGCCCGCCCATCCCCCATAGGTGCTAGCCACGCCAGCTGGCTGGACGGCCGCTCCTGCAAGATCGAAAGGTCGCCGGAGAGGAAAGTCCGGGCTCCATGGAAACACGGTGCCGGATAACGTCCGGCGGGGGCGACCCCAGGGAAAGTGCCACAGAGAGCAGACCGCCCGGCACGCCTGAAAGGGCATGCCGGGTAAGGGTGAAAGGGTGGGGTAAGAGCCCACCGCGGACCCAGCAATGGGGACGGCATGGCAAACCCCACCGGGAGCAAGACCGAATAGGGGCGGCATGGGCGCAAGCCCAGGCGCGTTTCCCAGCCCGCCGCCCGGGTTGGTTGCGTGAGGCGTCCGGCAACGGACGTCCAAGATGAATGGTCGTCACGCGGTGGTTCGCCACCGCCCTACAGAACCCGGCTTATAGGCCAGCTGGCGCTGCCTTCTTCGCCCGGACGACGCGCTTCGCGTCCACCGCCGCATGTCCTTTCCGGTCATGGGAGGACATGGGACGGGGCGCTGCCCTCGCAGGAGCGACGGCCGCCGGCAGACGGCCGGCCTGGACCCGCCGAGGAGCAAGGCGCCACCCCCGCCACCCGCCGCTGCTCGATCCATCGAGGCCTCGTTATCCACCGGCGCGACGACCGCGGACGGCTGGAACGCTGCGCCGGCGAAATGCAGGCAGGCCAACGCTTTGCAACGGAAAATTAAGCTTAACGACTTCATGGTTTTCCACGGCCGCACCGCAGCCGTGGAGACCGATTCCATTGACGCCCATGTTGTCCCATGATATCCCAAATCGTCCCGGTACGAAGGGGTCGCCTTCGGCATCCAAGGCCGTGCGTTCGGCCCCATTCGCGTCCCGGGCAAGCGTTTCCTGTTCGCGTCCGTGGGTTTTGATCCGTGCTCGGAGACGGGCTGCGGAACGGGACGTCGCGTGTCGCATCCGGAGCGGTCAGAGGGGCAATGGACGAGTTCGTATCCACCTTCACCAACCGGTTGGATTCCAAGGGGCGCGTGTCGATTCCGGCGCCGTTCCGTTCCGTGCTGATGCGTGACGGGTTCGAGGGGCTCTATTGTTGTCCGACGCTGGATCAGAACGCCGTGGATGCGGGAGGCAATCGGCTCCGGGAGCAGATCCGCGCCATGCTGTCGCTGTTCGAGCCCTTCTCGGAAGATCACGAGCTGCTCTCGACCACGCTGATCGGCGAGAGCGAGATCCTCAGGATCGATCCGGAGGGGCGCGTCGCGCTGCCGGAGGCGATCAAGCTGCATGCCGGCATCGGCGAGACCGTCACCTTCGTCGGCCAGGGCTACAAGTTCCAGATCTGGGAGCCGGAGCGCTTCCTTGCCTATCGCGAGGAGGCGAAGAACCGCGTCCGCGACCTGCGTCGGCGGCTTGGCGGTCGCCGGGAGCCGGGAGGCGCCGCATGACCGTTGCCGAGGACGCGCCGCGTCACATCCCGGTCATGCTGCGCGAGGTGCTCGAGGCGCTGGCGCCCGCGCCGGGCGAGGTCATCGTCGATGGCACCTTCGGTCTCGGCGGCTATAGCCGCGCGCTGCTGGAGGCCGGCGCCGAGGTCGTCGCCATCGACCGTGATCCGACGGCGATCGCCGGCGGGGCGGGACTGGTCGCGTCCTCCGCAGGCCGGCTTCATCTGGTCGAAGGCCGCTTCAGCGATCTCGACGCCATCGCCGCCGATGCCGGCCATGAACTCGTCGACGGCGTCGTGCTCGATATCGGCGTCTCCTCGATGCAGATCGACGAGGCCGAGCGCGGCTTCTCGTTCCGCTTCGACGGGCCGCTCGACATGCGCATGGCGCGGCAGGGTCCGAGCGCCGCCGACGTCGTCAACACGCTGCCGCCGCGCGAGCTGGCGCGTATCCTCTCGGTGCTCGGCGAGGAGCGTCGCGCCGGCGCCGTCGCCCGCGCCATCGCCGAGGACCGCGTGGCAAAGCCCTTCGTCTCGACGGCGCAGCTCGCCGGTCTCATCGAGCGTGTCGTCGGCCGCAAGCACAGCGATACGATCCATCCGGCGACGCGCAGCTTCCAGGCGCTGCGCATCTATGTGAACGAGGAACTCGACGAGCTCGGCGCCGCGCTCGCCGCCGCCGAGCGCGCGCTGAAACCCGGCGGCCGCCTCGTCGTCGTGTCGTTCCATTCGCTCGAGGACCGCATCGTCAAGCGCTTCCTCGGCGAGCGCAGCGAGGAGCGGGCAGGGGGCTCGCGCCACATGCCGGAGCGGACGCTGGCGGCGCCGACCTTCCGGCTCGCCGCCAAGGGCCCGGTGGTCGCTGCCGATGACGAGATCGCCGGCAATCCGCGCGCCCGCTCGGCCAAGCTGCGCGCCGCTATCCGGACCGAGGCGCCGGCCCGTCCCTTCGACGCGGAGGCGGCCGGCGTGCCGTCCCTGCCCATCTTCAAGGCGGAGCGAGCGTGATGAAGCGCGGCTGGAGCGTTTTTTGGGTCGCGCTGATGATCGCCGTCGCCGTGATCACCTATGCGATGAAGGACAGTGCCGGCCGCGCCGCCGACCATGTCGCTGAGCTGCGCAGCAGCATCGCCCGCGAGAAGGAGCAGCTGAACGTGCTCCGCGCCGAATGGGGCGTGCTCGACCAGCCGTCGCGGCTGCAGTCGCTGGTGGCGCGCTATAACAGCTATCTCGAACTGAAGCCGCTCGACGTGCGCCAGCTCGCGACGATCTCCGATGTGCCCGGCCGCCTGCCCGGCGCGATCGATGCCGGCGCCGACGCGGTGCCGAACGCCATCATGCGCAGCGCGACGGCGGGCCATCGCGGCAGCGTCGCGAAGGTCGACGATATCGAGACCGGCAGCATCGGCGCGCCGGCGAAGCCGAAATCGGCCCGTCCGGCGCCCGTGCGCCGCGTCGCGCCGCCGAAGGCGGTCGTTCCGGCCGTTCCTGCCCAGCCCGAGACGGGGTATCTGCAATGACGATGACGCTCACCGACCGTCCGGACGTCTTCAACAAGCCCGCCACCGCCTCGGCGCGCGGCGAAACCGCCGCCGTCATCGCCCGCCGCAAGCAGGACCAGACCCGCAACCGCGTGCTGCTGGCCATCCTCGCCTTCAGCCTCATCTATTGCATCATCGGCGGCCGCTTGCTGATGCTCGGCCTCAGCGATCCTTCCGATGCGGCGGCGCGCGGCAACGCGGCTTCCGCCGTCGCGACCGCGCGGCCCGACATCGTCGACCGCAATGGCGAGATCCTCGCCACCGACATCCGCACCGCCTCGCTCTTCGCCGAGCCGAACAAGATCGTCGATCCCGACGAGGCGACCGAGCTGATCACCAGCGTGCTGCAGGATCTCGACGCGACGAGCCTGCGCAAGAAGCTGTCGACCAAGGCCGGCTTCGTCTGGGTCAAGCGCGAGATCACGCCGACGCAGCAGGCGCAGATCCACGACCTCGGCATTCCCGGCGTCGGTTTCCTCAACGAAAACAAGCGCTTCTATCCGGGCGGCCCGGCGGCGGCCCATATCGTTGGCCTCGTCAACATCGACAACCAGGGCATCGCCGGCCTCGAGCGCACCGTGGACGAGCGCGGCCTCAGCGACCTGCACAATGCCGGCTTCGCGATGAAGACCAACAGCCAGCAGCCGGTGCAGCTGTCGATCGACCTCCGCGTGCAGCATGTGCTGCGCGACGAGCTGGTCGGCGCGATGCAGAAATACCAGGCGCAGGCGGCCATGGGCGTCATGATCAACGCCAAGACCGGCGAGGTCGTGGCGCTCGCCTCGATGCCGGACTTCGATCCGAACGCACCCGTGGATGCCAACAAGCCCGATCGCCTCAACCGCCTGACGGCCGGCACCTATGAGCTCGGCTCGGTGTTCAAGAGCTTCACCTTCGCCATGGCGCTCGACAGCGGCAAGGTGAAGATGACCGACAGCTTCGACGCCCGCTCGCCGATCCGCGTCGGCCGCCAGTCGATCCACGATTCCCATCCGCAGGCCCGCTTCCTGACCGTGCCGGAAGTGTTCCAGTACTCGTCGAACATCGGCACCGCCAAGATGGCCATGGCGATCGGCAGCCAGACGCAGCAGGAATATATCCGCCGCTTCGGCCTGATGACCAAGCTGAAGACCGAGCTGCCCGAGGTCGCGACGCCGCAGATCCCGAAGCGCTGGAGCGACGTGACGACGATGACGGTCGCCTTCGGCCACGGCATCGCGATCACGCCGATGCAGGCGGCGATGGCCGACTGCGCGCTCGTCAATGGCGGCTACCTGTTCCCGCCGACCTTCTTCCCCCGGACCCGCGAGGATGCGCTGTCGCAGGCGACGCGCGTCGTCTCGCAGAAGACGAGCGACGAGATGCGCTGGCTCTTCCGCTTCAACGGCGTCAAGGGCTCCGGCCGCCATGCCGACGTCCCCGGCTATGTCGTCGGCGGCAAGACCGGCACGGCCGAGAAGGTCGCCAACGGCCGCTATGTCGAGGGGCACTATCTCAACTCGTTCCTCGCGGTGTTCCCGATGGACGATCCGCAATATGTGCTGATGATCTCGGTCGACGATCCTCGGCCAGAGAAACCCGGCATGCCGGCGCTCGCCGCCTGGAACGCGGCCTTCGTGGCCGGAAATGTCATTCGCCGCTCCGCTGCCTTCCTCGGCGTCCAGCCACGGACCGAGCAGGAAAGCACGCCCGATGCCATGCTTGTGTCGTATTGAGCGCCGATGGAGCCGCCGCTTCGGCTCCATCCACTAGAAGGAACGCTCCGTATGCGACGTAACCCGACGATGCGCCTCGGCGACCTTGCCTCGACGGACTTCCCGCTCGCCCCCGAGGCCGCCGCCGTCGAGATCACGGGCCTTTCGGCCGACAGCCGTGCCATTCAGCCGGGCTTCCTGTTCGCCGCGCTCAAGGGCGTCGCCGCCGATGGCGTCCGCTTCGCCCCCGACGCGGTGAAGCAGGGCGCCGTCGCGATGCTCTGCGCCGCCGACTCATCGCTGGCCGCCGATCCCGGCATCCCGGTGCTCCGCGCCGAGGACCCGCGCATCGCGCTCGCCCATTTCGCCGCCCGCTTCTATCCGCGCCAGCCCGAGAAGCTCGTCGCCGTGACCGGCACCGCCGGCAAGACCTCGGTCGCCGTCTTCGTGCGCCAGATCTTCGCCTTCGCTGGCCTCAGCGCCGCTTCGATCGGCACCATCGGCGTGGTTTCGCCGGCGGGCGCCGAATATGGCAGCCTGACCACCCCCGATCCGGTGGCGCTGCATGCGACGCTCGATCGTCTCGCCCGCGAAGGCGTCAGCCATGCGGCCCTCGAGGCGTCGAGCCACGGGCTCGACCAGCGTCGCCTCGACGGCGTCCGCCTCGTCGCCGCCGGCTTCACCAATCTCGGCCGCGACCACATGGACTATCATGCGAGCGTCGAGGACTATTTCGCCGCCAAGATGCGGCTGTTCACAGAGATCCTCCCCGAGGGCGCGACCGCCGTCATCGATGCCGACAGCCCCTATGCGTCCCGTGTCGCGACGCTCGCCGGCGACCGCGGCCAGCGCATCCTGACGACGGGCAGTGCCGGCGAGGCGATCCGCCTCGTCTCGGCGCGCGCCGATGGTCTGCACCAGGCGCTCGAGCTCGACGTCTTCGGCGAGAGGATGGCCGTCGACCTGCCGCTCGCGGGCGGTTTCCAGGCCTCGAACGCGCTCGTCGCCGCCGGGCTCGCCATCGGCGCGGGCCTTGCGCCGGCACTCGCCATCGCCGCGCTCGGCAGCCTCGAAGGCGCGCCGGGCCGGCTCGAGAAAGTCGGCGTGACGCCGTCCGGCGGTGCAGTCTTCGTCGACTATGCCCACAAGCCCGATGCTCTCGACCAGGCGCTGTCGGCGCTTCGGGCGATGACAAAGGGCCGTCTCGTCGTCGTCTTCGGCGCGGGCGGCGATCGCGACGCCGGCAAGCGGCCGCTGATGGGCGAGGTCGCGACGCGCCGGGCCGATATCGTCATCGTCACCGACGACAATCCGCGCTCGGAGGAACCCGCCGCCATCCGTGCCGCCATCCTCGCGGCGGCCCCTGGCGCGATCGAGATCGGCGACCGCGGCCGCGCCATCGCGGAGGCCGTGGCGATGCTCGGCGCCGGCGATGTCCTCTGCGTCGCCGGCAAGGGCCACGAGACCGGCCAGATCGTGAAGGGCGTCGTGCATCCATTCTCCGACCATGAGGCGGTCGCGGCGGCCATCGCCGGCGAGGTGGCGGCATGACGCAGCCCCTCTGGACCTTCGACGCCTTCGTCGCCGCCATGCGCGGCCGTCCGACCTCGGTCGCGACGCCCGCCGTCACTGGCATCTCGATCGACAGCCGCACGATCAAGCCGGGCGAGGCCTTCTTCGCCATCAAGGGTGACCGGTTCGACGGCCACGATTATGTCGGCAAGGCCGCGGCGCAGGGCGCCGCCGTCGCCGTCGTCGCCGAGGAGCGGCTGTCGGCGCTCGGCCGGATGACGGTGCCGCTGGTGGTGGTGAGCGACGTCCTCGCCGCGCTCGAGGCGCTCGGCCGCGCCGCCCGCGCGCGGTCCGCGGCCGGCATCGCGGCGGTCACCGGCAGTGTCGGCAAGACGACGACGAAGGAGATGCTGGCGCGGGCGCTCGGTGCGACCGGCCCGACGCATTTCTCGCCGGCCTCGTTCAACAATCACTGGGGCGTGCCGCTGACGCTCGCCCGCATGCCGGCCGATGCCGCCTATGCGGTGTTCGAGATCGGCATGAACCATGCTGGCGAAATCGAGCCGCTGGTCAGGCAGGTGCGCCCGCATGTGGCGATCATCACCACGATCGAGCCGGTGCATGTCGAGTTCTTCCCCGATGGCATCGCCGGAATCACGCGCGCCAAGGGCGAGATCTTTACCGGCATCGAGCCCGGCGGCGCGGCGATCCTCAATCGCGACAATTCGCAATTCGAGCCGCTGGCGCTGATGGCGATCGATGCCGGCGTCGAGCGCGTGCTCGGCTTCGGCGAGAATGCCGATGCCGAGGCACGGCTGACCGCTCTCGATCTCCTGCCTGACCATTCGCTGGTCAAGGCGGATATTCTCGGCCGCGAGGTGCGCTTCTCGATCGGCGCGCCCGGCCGCCATCTCGTCCAGAACGCGCTCGCGGTGCTGCTCGCCGTGCATCTCCTCGGCGGCGATCTCGATCTCGCCGCCGATTCTCTCAGCGGCATGGCGGCCCCCGAAGGACGCGGCGCGCAGCATCGGCTGGAACTCACTGAGGGCGCCGCGCTCCTCATCGACGAGAGCTACAACGCCAACCCGACCTCGATGCGCGCCGCGATCGCCGTGCTCGCCGCGACGCCGCCGGGTCCGGACGGCAAGCGCATCGCCGTGCTCGGCGACATGCTGGAACTCGGCGAACGCTCGGCCGAGATGCATGCCGGCCTCGCCGAGCCGCTGCTCGCGGCCGGCATCGACCGCGTCTATTGCGCCGGCCGGCTGATGCATGCGCTCTGGGAGGTCTTGCCGAGCGACATGCAAGGCCAGTATGCGGAAACGGCAGAGGAACTCGACGTGATTCTCGGCGACGCCATTCAAGGTGGCGACGTGATCATGGTCAAAGGCTCCAAGGGCAGCCGGATGACGCCCCTCGTCCACAGGTTGACCACCCGTTTTGCCCCGCCCGCGCCTGATATTGCCGGGCCTGATCCCGAGATCGAAGGACTCGACTGATGCTCTATTTCCTCGGGGATCTCTCGGCGCAGGTCTCGGGTCTCAACGTCTTCCGCTACATCACCTTCCGCGTCGGCGGCGCCACCATGACGGCGCTGATCGTCGTGTTCCTGTTCGGGCCGACGATCATCCGCGCGCTCCGGATGAAGCAGGGCAAGGGCCAGCCGATCCGCGAGGACGGGCCGCAGAGCCACCTCCTGACCAAGAAGGGCACGCCCACCATGGGCGGCTTGATGATCCTCTTCGGGTTGATCGTCTCGACGCTGCTCTGGGCCAATCTCGCCAGCTTCTATGTCTGGGTCGTGCTCGGCGTCACCGTCGGCTTCGGCCTGATCGGCTTCTATGACGACTATCTCAAGGTGACGAAGCAGAGCCACAAGGGCTTTTCCGGCCGCTCGCGCCTCGCCGTCGAATTCGCCATCGCCGCGATCGCCTGCTATCTGCTGTCGCGCCTCGCCGGCGGGCCGCTGGCCGACGCGCTGACCTTCCCCTTCGTCAAGGCCTGGGTCCTCGATCTCGGCTGGTTCTTCATCCCGTTCGGCGCCTTCGTCATCGTCGGCGCCGGCAATGCGGTCAATCTGACCGACGGTCTCGACGGCCTCGCCATCGTGCCGGTCATGGTCGCCGCCGCGAGCTTCGGGCTGATGGCCTATCTTTCGGGCAACGCCATCTTCGCCGAATATCTGCAGATCCATTTCGTGCCGGGCACGGGCGAACTCGCCGTCCTCTGCGGCGCCATGTTCGGCGCCGGCCTCGGCTTCCTGTGGTTCAACGCGCCGCCGGCGGCGATCTTCATGGGCGACACCGGCTCGCTGGCGCTTGGCGGCATGCTGGGCGCCATCGCCGTCGCCACCAAGCACGAGATCGTGCTCGCGATCATCGGCGGCCTCTTCGTGCTCGAGGCCGTCTCGGTGATCATCCAGGTCGCCTCGTTCAAGCTGACCGGCAAGCGCGTCTTCAAGATGGCGCCGATCCACCATCACTTCGAGCAGCTCGGCTGGACCGAGCCGCAGGTCGTGATCCGCTTCTGGATCATCGCCATCGTGCTGGCGCTGGTCGGCCTCTCCAGCCTGAAGCTGAGGTGAGCGGATGATCCCGGTCACCGTCTTTGCGGGCCAGAAGGTCGCCGTGTTCGGTCTCGGCGGCAGCGGCCTCGTGACGGCGAAGGCGCTCGTCGCCGGCGGGGCCGATGTCGCCGCCTTCGACGACAACGCCGATTCGGTCGCCAATGCCGCGGCCTCCGGCGTCCCGACCGCGGATCTCCGGGCGGCCGATTTTGCGGGCTTCGCGGCGCTGGTGCTCGCGCCCGGCGTGCCGCTGACCCATCCCGAGCCGCATTGGACCGTGGCGAAGGCCAAGGCCGCCGGCATCGAGGTCATCGGCGATATCGAGCTCTTCTGCCGCGAGCGCCGCGCCGTCGCGCCCGATGCGGCGCTGATCGCCATCACCGGCACCAATGGCAAGTCGACGACGACGGCGCTGATCGCCCATCTCTTCCGCTCAGCCGGTTTCGACGTGCAGATCGGCGGCAATTTCGGTCCGGCGATCCTGTCGCTGGAGCCGCTCGCGGACGACCGCGTCTATGTGATCGAGTGCTCCTCGTTCCAGATCGATCTCGCGCCCACCCTCGATCCGACCGTCGGAATTCTCCTCAACGTCACCGAGGACCATCTCGACCGGCATGGCAGCATGGAGCGCTACGCCGCCATCAAGGCGCGTCTCGTCGCGGGCGCCGCGACGGCGGTGGTCGGGGTCGATGACGACTGGAGCGCCGACATCGCCGCCGATATCGCCGGGAGCGGCAAGCCGCTGGAGCGCATCTCGGTGCGCCGTCCGGTCGCAGACGGCTACTATGCCGATGGGTCCGAGATCTTCGAGGTCGACGATGCCTCGGCGCGGGCGATCGCCGATCTTGCCGGCATCGGCTCGCTGCGCGGCGTGCACAACGCCCAGAACGCCGCCGCCGCCATTGCCGCGGCGCGCGTGCTCGGCCTGTCGGACGAGGCGATCCAGCACGGCCTTTCGAGCTTCCCGGGCCTCGCTCACCGCATGGAAGAGGTGGCCCGGATCGGCAAGGTGCTGTTCGTCAACGACAGCAAGGCGACCAATGCCGACGCCGCCGAGAAGGCGCTGGCGAGCTTCCCCCGCGTCTACTGGATTCTCGGCGGCAAGGCGAAGACCGGCGGCATCGACAGCCTCGCGCCCTATTTCGGCAGGATCGCCAAGGCCTATCTGATCGGCGCCGCGGCGGAAGCCTTCGCCGCCCGCCTCGAAGGCGAAGTGCCCTTTGTGCACGCCGGCACCATGGACAAGGCGGTGGAACTCGCCGCCGCCGATGCGGCCAGGGACGCCGCGGCCGAGCCGGTCGTGCTCCTGTCGCCGGCCTGCGCATCGTTCGACCAGTACCGGAATTTCGAAAAGCGCGGCGATCATTTCCGCGAGCTCGTCCTTGCCCGTGTCCGGGCGGACGCCACCGAGGAGGTCAAGTGATGGTCAGCAGGGCCGATCGCGGCGTCTTCGCCGAATGGTGGTGGACGGTCGACAAATATCTCCTGTTCTCGCTGATGGCGCTGATGTTCATCGGCGTCATCCTCTCGCTCGCCGGCAGTCCGCCGGTCGCCGAGCGCATCGGGCTCGACAGCTTCCACTTCACCGAGCGCCACGTCGCCTTCCTGATCCCGACCATCGCGATCATGCTCGGCACCTCGATGCTGTCGCCGCGCGATGCCCGCCGTGCCGCGCTGATCGTGTTCGTCATCTCGATCGTCCTGATGTTCGTGACGCTGTTCATCGGCCAGGAGGTCAAGGGCGCTCGCCGCTGGATCAATCTCGCCGGCTTCTCGCTGCAGCCCTCGGAGTTCATGAAGCCGGCCTTCGTCATCCTCTGCGCCTGGCTCTTCACCGAGCATGAGCGGCGCAGCGACATTCCCGGCAACATCTTCGCGATCCTGCTTTTGACCATCGTGGTGGCGCTGCTGGTGGCGCAGCCCGATCTCGGCCAGACCATGCTCGTCGTGATCGCCTGGTCGTCGGTGTTCTTCATGGCCGGCCTCTCCTGGTACTGGATCGTGGCGCTGGCCGGGCTCGGTGCCGGCGGCGTGGTCGCGGCCTATACGGTGTTTCCGCATTTCGCCGGCCGCATCAACCGCTTCCTCGATCCCGCCACGGGCGACACGTTCCAGGTCGATACCGCGCTGCAGTCGATCCTCGGCGGCGGCATCTTCGGCCGCGGCCCCGGCGAGGGCATCGCCAAGAAGATCCTGCCCGACAGCCACACGGACTTCATCTTCGCGGTGGCGGCGGAGGAATAT
The DNA here is from genome assembly GCA_965279105.1 of Kaistia sp. GTDB lineage: Bacteria > Pseudomonadota > Alphaproteobacteria > Rhizobiales > Kaistiaceae > Kaistia. The sequence continues at coordinate 3,983,280 of OZ257135.1, read as the reverse complement.
GGCATCCTCTTTTGCATCGGGCTGATGCTGATCTTCGCCTTCATCGTCGTGCGCGGCCTCAGCCACAGCCTGAAGAACGAGGACCCGTTCATCCGCCTCGGCGCGGCCGGCCTTATCGTGATGTTCGGCGTGCAGTCGGTCATCAATATGTCGGTCAATCTCAACCTGATCCCCGCCAAGGGCATGACGCTGCCGTTCATCTCCTATGGCGGCTCCTCGATGCTGGCGCTCGCCTTCCAGATGGGGCTGGTGCTGGCGCTGACCCGGCGCCGCTTCGAGCCGATCCGCCTCACGGCGGGGCTCGGCCGCTACGGCGCCGCGGCCAGGGCGGCCTGAGCCGTGAGCGGAACCATCCTGCTCTCGGCCGGCGGCACCGGCGGCCATCTCTTTCCGGCCGAGGCGCTCGCCCATGCGCTCGCCGCGCGCGGCTGGACCATCCATCTCGCGACGGACCATCGCGCGGAGACCTATGGCCAGAACTTCCCGGCCGCCGAGACCCACATCATCCGCTCCGCGACGCCGTCGGTGAAATCGCCTGTCGCCATCGCCTCGGCGCTGTGGAGCCTTTATGGCGGCTATCGCCAGGCGAAGGGTATACTGCGCCGCGTGCGCCCGGCCGCCGTCGTCGGCTTCGGCGGCTATCCGACCGTGCCACCGCTGCTCGCCGCCGCCCATCTCAAGATCCCGACCGTCGTCCACGACGCCAATGCCGTGCTCGGCCGCGCCAACCGGCTGCTCGCGCCGCGCGTCAGCGTGCTCGCGACCTCCTTCGCCGAAGTCGGCTTTGCCGAGGGGCTGAAGACGCGGATCGTGCAGACAGGCAATCCGGTGCGGCCGGCCGTGATCGAGGCGAGCCGCATCGCCTATGACGCTCCGGCGGCCGGCCAGCCGCTTCGCCTCGTCGTGTTCGGCGGCAGCCAGGGCGCCCGCTTCTTCTCCGACGTCATGCCGGAGGCGCTCGCCCTGCTCGCGCCCGAGGAGCGCCAGCGTCTCGTCATCGTGCAGCAGTGCCGGCCCGAGGACATGGAGCGCGTGCGCGCCGCCTATGTCCCGCTCGGCGTCGCGGCCGAACTCGCGCCCTTCTTCCGCGACATGCCCCAGCGCATCGCGGCAAGCCATCTCGTCCTCTGCCGCTCCGGCGCCTCGACGGTCAGCGAACTCTCCGTCATCGGCCGCCCCGGCATCATGGTGCCGTTGCCGCATGCGATCGACCAGGACCAGAGCGTCAACGCCGCCGTGCTCGCCAAGGCGGGCGGCGGCTGGGTGGTCAAGCAGGCGGACCTCACCGCCGAGCGGCTCGCCGGCGATCTTTCAGAATTTCTCCGCGACCCGAGCCGGCTCACCGCCGCGGCCGCTGCCGCGCGGTCGGTCGGTCGGCCCGATGCGGTCGAGCGTCTCGCCGATCTCGTCGTCTCCGTCGCCAGCACGAAGGGAACCCGTTCATGAAGATGCCGAGCGATATCGGGCCGGTGCATTTCGTCGGCATCGGCGGCATCGGCATGAGCGGCATCGCCGAGGTGCTGGTCAATCTCGGCTACCGCGTCCAGGGCTCGGATTCGGCCGAGAACGCCAATGTCCAGCGCCTCAAGGCGAAGGGCGTCGCGATCGCCATCGGCCATGACGCCGCCAATCTCGGCGATGCCCGGGTCGTCGTGGTCTCCTCGGCGATCAAGCCGAGCAATCCGGAACTGAAGGCCGCGCGCGAGCGGCTGCTGCCGGTGGTGCGCCGCGCCGAGATGCTGGCCGAGCTAATGCGCCTCAAGAGCGCCATCGCCATCGCCGGCACGCATGGCAAGACGACGACGACCTCGATGGTCGCGGCGCTGCTTGATGCCGGCGGCTTCGACCCGACGGTCATCAATGGCGGCATCATCAACGCCTATGGCACCAATGCCCGGCTCGGCGCCAGCGACTGGGTCGTGGTCGAGGCCGACGAGAGCGACGGCACCTTCGTCAAGCTGCCGGCCGATGTCGCGCTCGTGACCAATATCGATCCCGAGCATCTCGACCATTACGGCTCGTTCGACAAGGTCCGCGACGCCTTCAAGCAGTTCATCGAGAACATCCCGTTCTACGGCTTCGCCGTCATGTGCCTCGACCATCCCGAGGTGCAGAAGCTGATCGGCCGGATCGAGGACCGCCGCATCATCACCTATGGCGCCAATCCGCAGGCCGATATCCGCTATCGCGACCTCCGCACCGAGGGCTCCATCTCGCGCTTTTCGGTCGACATCCGCGACCGCGCCTCGGGCGCGGTGACCGAGATCGCCGGCCTCGTGCTGCCGATGCCCGGCGAGCACAATGTGCAGAACGCCACCGGCGCCATCGCCATCGCGCACCAGCTCGGCATCTCCGCCGACGCCATCCGCAAGGGCCTCGCCGCCTTCTCGGGCGTCAAGCGCCGCTTCACGCAGACCGGCAGCTGGAAGGGCGTCGCGATCTTCGACGACTACGGCCACCATCCGGTCGAGATCGCCGCGGTGCTCAAGGCAGCCCGCGCCGCGGCACACAACGCGCATGTCATCGCCGTGGTCCAGCCGCACCGCTATTCGCGGCTGCACGATCTCTTCGACGGCTTCAGCACCTGCTTCAACGACGCCGACACCGTCATCGTCGCGCCCGTCTATGCCGCGGGCGAGGCGCCGATCGAGGGCATCGACCGCGACCATCTCGTCGATGGGCTGAAGGTGCGCGGCCATCGCGACGCCCGCGCGCTCGAAAGTCCGGAGCACCTCGCGCCGATGATCGCCGCCATCGCCAAGCCCGGCGACTACGTCGTCTGCCTCGGCGCCGGCTCGATCACCAACTGGGCCTATGCGCTCCCCGGCGAACTGGAAAAGCTCGCCCGATGAGCTTTCCTCCGCTCGATCTCGATCTCGCCGGACTCCGCGGGCGGGTCACGCCGGATTTCCGGCTCGATGCCGTCACCTGGTTTCGCGTCGGCGGGCCGGCGCAAATGCTGTTCCAGCCGGCCGACAGCGATGATCTCGCGCTGTTCCTCGAACGGCTGCCGGCGGATGTTCCGGTGCTCGTCATCGGCGTCGGCTCCAATCTTCTGGTGCGCGATGGCGGAATTCCCGGTGTCGTGATCCGCCTGTCGGCCAAGGGCTTCGGCGGCATGGAGCGGCTTGACGGCAACCGGATCCGCGTCGGCACCGCGCTGCCGGACAAGCGCGTCGCGGCCTTTGCCCTCGAGCAGGGACTGTCGGGCTTCGCGTTCTATCATGGCATTCCCGGCGCCATCGGCGGCGCGCTGCGCATGAATGCGGGCGCGAATGGCGGCGAGACCCGCGAGCGGCTGGTCGAAGTGACGGCGCTCGATCGCAGCGGCGCGCGGCATGTGCTCACCAATGCCGACATGGGCTTCACCTATCGGCACACCGCCGCATCCGACGACCTCATCTTCACCGAGGCCGTATTCGAGGGCGAGCCGGCCGAGCGGGCCGCGATCGAGGCGGCGATGGCGGAGGTCGAGGCGCATCGCGAGCGCGCGCAGCCGATCCGCGAGAAGACCGGCGGCTCGACCTTCAAGAATCCACCCGGCCATTCGGCCTGGAAGCTGATCGATGCCGCCGGTTGCCGCGGCCTCATGATCGGCGGGGCGCAGGTCTCCGAGATGCACTGCAATTTCCTGATCAACACCGGCTCAGCCACCGCGCACGACCTCGAACTCCTCGGCGAGACCGTGCGCGCCCGCGTGCTGGCTGCGAGCGGCGTCCGCCTCGACTGGGAGATCAAGCGGCTCGGCCTGCCGCTCGCCGGCGGAGACGTTGAGCCGTTTCTCGGCGGGTAGATGTTGCGGGCAATCGGGTACCCGCTTATCTTGAGGGGGCACAGGATGAGCATGCCATGAGCCTCAACATCAAGAATGCCGAGACGACCCGCGTCATCCGCGAATTGGCGACGTTGACGGGCGAGGGGCAGACGCTTGCGGTCGAGATTGCGGTTCGCGAACGGCTGGACCGTCTTCAGCGCGCGCGCAACGCCGAACGGACGCAGCGCATCGACGATCTCATCGACAAGATGGCGCCGGTCCTCAAGGGCATGCCGGATCACGGCGATCTTCTCTACGACGACGAAACCGGCCTGCCGAAATGATCATCGATACGTCGGCGCTGGTCGCGATCGTTCGTGAAGAAGCCGAGCGGCGCGACTTCCAGCGTCTGATCGAAGACGACGATGCGCCGCGCATGTCCGCCGCCAGTCTCCTTGAACTCTTCATCGTGACGGATGGCCGCGGCGATGCGGCGACGAGCCGCCGTCTCGATCAGCTCATCGAGGCATTCGGGATCCTCATCGAGCCCGTCACCGAGGCGCAGGTGCGGATCGCCCGGCAGGCCTATCGCGATTACGGACGTGGCAGCGGCCATCCGGCCCGGCTCAATTTCGGCGATTGCTTCGCCTATGCGCTCGCCAGCGAGCGGCGCGAGGAACTGCTCTTCAAGGGCGACGACTTCGTCCACACCGACCTGCGCAGCGCCGCCGGACCGGGAACCGCCTGAGTCGTTATGCCTCGCCGGGGAGGCGCGGCTGGTTAACGTTCGATTACCTCTTCCCTGACATAGTGCCCCGATCGATTCGAAAGGGGTTAACTGTCTTGGCGAAGCACGTCGCCGTCCTGATGGGCGGATGGTCGAGCGAGAGACCGGTTTCGCTCAATTCCGGCACGGGTTGCGCCGATGCGCTGGAGGTCGCGGGCTACCGCGTCACGCGCGTCGACGTCCAGCGCGATATCGCCGAAGTCCTGGCCCGGCTGAAGCCGGATGTCGCCTTCAACGCCCTGCACGGGCCGTTCGGCGAGGACGGCTCCATCCAGGGCGTCCTCGAGATTCTCGGCATCCCCTACACCCATTCCGGCGTGCTCGCCTCGGCGCTCGCGATGAACAAGGCGCGCGCCAAGGACGTGATGAAGGCGGCCGGGATACCCGTTGCCGAGTCGCTCCTTATGCACCGCCTCGAGGTCGCCAAGGCGCATCCGATGGAGCCGCCCTATGTCGTGAAGCCCGTCGCCGAGGGGTCGAGCTTCGGCGTCCTCATCGTGCGCGAGGGGGCTCTTCATCCGCCTCAGCAACTCTTTGCCGAGGACTGGGCTTTCGGCGACACGGTCATGGTCGAGCGATACATCGCCGGACGCGAGCTCACTTGCGGCGTCATGGGCGAGGAAGCCCTTGATATCATTGAGCTCGTGACTGCCGATGGTGGTTGGTACGACTACGACGCCAAATATTCCGACAACGGTGCACGACACGTAATTCCCGCGCCGCTTTCACCAAATATTTACCAAAGTATACGGAATCTAGCAGTGCGGGCGCATCGTGCTCTCGGGTGTCGCGGCATCAGCCGGGCGGACTTCCGATACGACGATCTTCCGGGCGGAACGGGGCAGCTGGTTTGCCTCGAAGTGAATACCCAGCCGGGCATGACGGCGACGTCGCTGGTCCCGGACATGGCACGGCATGCCGGGATGAGCTTTCCGGAACTGGTGAGCTGGATGGTGGAGGACGCGACGTGCGGCAGGTAGTCGAAGGACAGGCAGACGAGCAGGGAGCGCGCGCCACGGCCGATATCGCCGCGCCGACCGCTCAGCGCATGCCGTCCTGGCTGCACCGGCGGCTGAAGTCGCTCGCCCGCATCGAGCGCCGCCTGCCGCCCCATATCGGTCTCGAACTGACCGCGCTGCTCTTCATCGCCACCGGCACCGTCGGCGTCCTCTCGGCCGGCCGCACGGCCGAGCTGGTCGCGACGCTGTCCCATGCCGGCGGCCTGGTGGTCGAATCCGTTAAGATTACCGGCCAGATGGAAACCTCCGAGGTCGCCGTCCTCGAGAAGCTCCAGCTTCCGGCTGATGCCTCGCTGCCGGCGATCGATGTCGCCTCGGCGCGCGAGCGGATCGAGACGCTGCCCTGGGTGCAGACCGCCTCGCTGCGCAAGGTCTATCCCTCGACGCTCAAGATCACGATCGACGAGCGCCAGCCCTATGTGCTCTGGCAGCACGACCAGCAGCTGCAGGTTCTCGACGAGACCGGACGGGTCATCGGCGATGCCAGCGATGCACATCGCAGCCTCGTCCGCGTGCTCGGCGACGGGGCCGAGGCGCGCGCTCCCGAGGCGCTGGCTCTCGCCGACACCGCGCCGGGCATCCGCGCCCGCCTGAAGGCCGCTGTCCTCGTCGGCGAGCGGCGCTGGAACTTCGTGCTCGACAATGGCGTCACGCTGATGCTGCCGCAGGACGATCCGAAGGCGGCTCTCGCGCGCATCGCCGGCTTCGACCAGTCCGACAATCTGCTCGGCCGCGACATCGTCAGCGTCGACCTCCGCCTCGGCGACCGCATGTATGTGCGGCTGACGCCGGAGGCCGCGGCCCGCCGCGAGGCCGACCTCAAGGAACAGGCGAAGCTCGCCAAGCGCAAGGGAGCGAGCACCTGATGGCCCTCTTCGTCACCTCCGAGAGCCGGCTGAAGCCGCTGCCGGCCAAGAAGGCCACCATCGTCTCGATCCTCGATGTCGGATCGTCGAAGGTGTGCTGCCTCATCGCCAAGCTGAAGCCGCGCGAACTCGGCGACGTGCTGCCCGGCCGCACCCATGCGGTCGAGGTGCTCGGCATCGGCCATCAGCGCTCGCGCGGCATCAAGTCGGGTGTCGTCGTCGATCTCGACAAGGCCGAGCAGGCGATCCGCCTCGCGGTCGACGCCGCCGAGCGCATGGCCGGCGTCACGGTCGAATCGCTGATCGTCAACGTCTCCTGCGGCCGCCTTTCGAGCGAAGTCTATTCGGCGAGCGTCACGCTCTCCGGTCATGAAGTGGTCGAGAACGACATCAAGCGCGTCCTCGCCGCCGGCCGCGAGCACACCGTCACGCCCGAGCGGGCCCCGATCCATTCGCTGCCGATCGGCTATGCCATCGACGGCAATGGCGGCATCCGCGATCCGCGCGGCATGCTCGGCGAGCGGCTCGGCGTCGACATGCATATCGTCACCGGCGAATCCGCGCCGCTGCGCAATCTCGAGCTTTGCATCTCGCGCTGCCATCTCTCGGTGGAAGCGATGGTGGCGACCCCCTATGCGAGCGGCCTCTCGGCCCTCGTCGATGACGAGACGGAACTCGGCGTCGCCTGCGTCGATCTCGGCGGCGGCACGACGACGATCTCGGTGTTCATGGACGGCCAGTTCGTCCATGCCGACGCCATCGCCATCGGCGGCCAGCATGTGACGACCGACATCGCCCGCGGACTTTCCACGCGGATCGAGGATGCCGAGCGGCTGAAGACCATGCATGGCAGCGCGCTGCCGTCGGTCTCCGACGAGCGCGACATGCTCTCAGTGCTGCCGATCAGCGACGATGATCGCGACGTTCCGAACCAGATCCCGCGCGCCGCGCTGACGCGGATCATCCGCGCCCGCATCGAGGAAGTGCTCGAACTGGTGCGCGACCGGCTGAACCGCTCCGGCTTCCAGACGATGGTCGGCCGGCGGATCGTGCTGACGGGTGGCGGCAGCCAGCTCGCGGGCATCAACGAGGCGGCGCGGCGCATCCTTGCGCGCAATGTCCGCCTCGGCCGCCCGCTCGGTGTCACCGGCCTGCCGGAGGCGGCGAAGGGGCCGGCCTTCTCGGCGGCGGTCGGCCTTCTGATCTACCCGCAGGTTGCCCAGATCGAACAGGTCTCGGCGATGCGCGGCCTTCGCGTGCCGATGTCCGGCTCGGGCGGTTATCTCGCCCGCGTCGGAAGCTGGTTCCGGGAGAGTTTCTGATTGCCGTAAGGCGGAGCGCTCGCGGCGGGGCGCTTCAATGGACGAAGATAGGCCGGTCAACGCCACCGGCTGAGGGGTCAAGACGACGAGGTCTCCATGACGATCAACCTGAAGATGCCGGATATTACTGAGCTTAAGCCCAAGATCACGGTCTTCGGCGTTGGCGGCGCGGGTGGCAACGCCGTCAACAACATGATCCGTTCCGGGCTGGAAGGCGTGGAATTCGTCTGCGCCAACACGGACAGCCAGGCGCTCATGTCTGCGCGGGCCGAACGGCTCATCCAGATGGGCGTGGCGGTGACCGAGGGTCTCGGCGCCGGCTCCATGCCCGAGATCGGCCGTGCCGCGGCCGAGGAAGTCATCGACGAGATCAATGATCATCTCGCCGGTTCGCACATGGTCTTCGTCACCGCCGGCATGGGCGGCGGCACCGGCACCGGCGCTGCCCCCGTCATCGCACGGACGGCCCGCTCGCACGGCATCCTGACCGTCGGCGTCGTGACCAAGCCCTTCCAGTTCGAAGGCGCGCGCCGCATGCGCGTCGCCGAAGCGGGCATCCGCGAACTGCAGGAATGCGTCGATACGCTGATCGTCATTCCGAACCAGAACCTGTTCCGCATCGCCAATGAGAAGACGACCTTCGCGGACGCCTTCGCCATGGCCGACCAGGTGCTCTATTCGGGCGTCGCCTGCATCACCGACCTCATGGTCAAGGAAGGCCTGATCAATCTCGACTTCGCCGACGTCCGTTCGGTGATGCGCGAGATGGGCAAGGCCATGATGGGCACGGGCGAGGCCTCCGGCGAGCGTAGAGCCATTCTCGCGGCCGAGGCGGCGATCGCCAATCCGCTGCTCGACGAGACGTCGATGCACGGTGCGCGCGGCCTGCTGATCTCGATCACCGGCGGCAAGGACCTGACGCTGTTCGAAGTCGACGAAGCGGCGACCCGCATCCGCGAGGAAGTCGATCCGGACGCGAACATCATTCTCGGCGCCACCTTCGAGGAGAGCCTCGAAGGCGTCATCCGCGTCTCGGTCGTCGCCACCGGCATCGACAGCGAGGTCCGCGAGGACGTCACGCCGACCGAAGTGCGCATGGCCGAGCTCAACCAGCGCATGAAGGCGGCCGCCCAGGCTGCCGTCCAGCCGGCCGGCCGCGCGCCGCAGCCGTCGACGGAACTCCGTGCGCCCGCTCCCTCGCCGCAGCAGGCGATCCGTCAGCCGGTGCAGACCTATGCTCCGGCGCCGGTCGCCCGCGATCCGGGCGTCACCATCGCCCCGCTGCAGCAGCCGCAGTCCGGTCTCAGCTATGACGAGGCCGAACTCGATCACGAGTTCGACATGGTGCCGGCTCCGGCCGACACGCATGACCACCATCCGCAGCAGGCGTTCATCCCGCCGGCGGCCGAGGCTCCGGCCTCCAGCCGCATGCCGCGGGTCGAGGACTTCCCGGTCGTGGCCCAGCGCGAGATGCAGGCAAGCCGCAACGAGGAGCCCCAGGACGAGGACCGCGGTCCGATGGGCCTTCTCCGTCGTCTCGCCCATCTCGGGCGTCGCGAGGAAGAGAGCGCACCGGCACAGCCCCAGCGGGCGGCTCCCGCGCCGCAGGCTCCGGCCCGCGCGCCCCAGCAGGCGCCGCGCCAGCAGGCTCCGGCCCAGGCTCCCCGTCCGCAGCAGGCCCCGCGCCAGGCCCAGCCGACGCAGGACAGCTACCGCCAGCGCCAGCAGGCCGAGCTCGATCCGCATGGCCGCGTCATGCCGCGCGAGCCGCGTCACGAGGACGACCAGCTCGAGATCCCGGCCTTCCTGCGCCGGCAGGCCAACTGAGCGACTGCAGCATTCGACCCTGGACCCGGCGGTTTTCCGCCGGGTCTTTTCGCAGGCGCGGCACCGCATTCCCCCGGGCGGATGTCGCGTAACAGACGGTTAGAAACCGTGATTTGTTGCCGGTGGGGGCGAGCCGTATCTTCACTGTACGAATTGCTGCTCTGCAGCGTGATTCTGATGCGCCGCAAGGCGAACCGGTCATGCAGGGCAGCGGTGCAGATGAAGCGCGACTGGGACGCCGCGTAAACTGGCGGTCCCGCAGAGGTTCAATCCATGGCAAAGCGTTCGGCCACACCGCAGACGACGTTGCGTGACCGCGTCGTCGTATCCGGCATCGGTGTGCATAGCGGCCAGACGGTTTCGATGGCGCTCAACCCCGCGCCTGCCGACAGCGGCATCACCTTCCAGCGCGTCGACGGCGCCGCCTCCGAGGCGGTCGCGATCCGCGCCTCGATCGACAATCTGTCGGCGACCGATTCCTGCACCACCATCGCCCGCATGGGCCTCTCGATCGCGACGATCGAACATCTGCTTGCGACCTTCAACGGTCTTGGCGTCGATAATGTGGCGGTCGAGATCGACGGCGCGGAAGTGCCGATGATGGATGGCAGCGCCAGCGCCTTCGTCGCGCTGATCGAGCAGACGGAGATCGTCCGCCTCGCCGCCCGCCGCCGCTTCATCAAGGTGCTGAAGCCGATCCGCCTCGACCAGGGCCCGGCCTATGCCGAGCTGATGCCCTTCGACGGCCGCCGCTTCGAGATCGACATCGACTTCGATTCGCCGCTGATCGGCCGCCAGGCCTTCGTCGTCGACCTGACGCCGGCGACCTTCCGCCGCGACCTGGCGCGGGCGCGCACCTTCGGCTTCCTGCGCGATGTCGAGACCTATTGGTCGCGCGGCCTCGCGCTCGGCTCCTCGCTCGAGAACACCGTCGTGCTCGGCGATGATCGCGTGCTCAATCCGGAAGGCCTCCGCTTCGCCGACGAGTTCGTCCGCCACAAGGCGCTCGACGCGGTTGGCGATCTCGCTCTTGCCGGCGCGCCGATCATCGGCGCCTACCGCTCCTATCGCGGCGGCCACCGGCTGAATGCGCGCATCGTCGAGGCGCTGCTCGCCGATTCGTCGGCATGGACCTTCGTCGACGGCACCGCCGCGCCGCGCCGCGAGCCGGTGCGCGCCGAGGTGCCCGTGCGTCTCTCGGCCGCCGCCTTTGGTCCGGAAAAGTCCTGAGACGCTCGGCCTTTCGGGCCAACTCCCTGATTTCGAAGGTGATGCGCCCGGTCTCCCGGATCTTGGTCCTGCCTTGAAAATGCGCCAATGGGCTGGCAGGGCTGGTGACATGTTGTTGTCGTTTCGGATAGAGAAGCGGCAGTGCTTTGACCCGTCGATAGAGGCGAGGCCGGTTCCGCTGGCTCGTATTCCTGCATGACCCATATCGATGCGACCACGCCTTCCGCAGCAGCAAGGCTGGGGCGGACGGGGGCGATCGCTCTTCGCGTCGTCCTCCTGTGTTCGCTGGTGGCGCTCGCCGGCTGCCTCGGCAAGGAAGACGACTCCGACCAGCCGGACATTCCGGCGGGTGAGCTCTACAACCAGGGCCTCAAGCTGATGTCGGAGGGCAAGCTCCGCGCCGCCTCCGAGCGCTTCGGCGAGGTCGACAAGCAGCAGCCTTACACCGAATGGGCCCGCAAGGCCCTGATCATGCAGGCCTTCACCTATTATCGCCAGGGCAAGTTCGACGACACGATCGAAGCGGCCAAGCGCTATGTCGCGCTCTATCCGGCGAGCCCCGATGCCGCCTATGCGCAGTACATGATCGGCCAGTCCTACTTCAAGCAGATCCCCGACGTGACGCGCGACCAGGAATCGACCCAGCGCGCGATCGACGCGATGCAGGAAGTGGTCGAGCGCTATCCGAACTCGGAATATGTCGACGATGCGCAGAAGGCGATCATCGTCGCCCGCGACCAGCTCGCCGGCAAGGAAATGCAGATCGGCCGCTATTATCTCGAGCGGCGCGAATATCCGGCTGCGATCAACCGCTTCAAGACGGTGGTGACGCAGTATGGCAACACCCGCCAAGTGGAAGAGGCGCTCTATCGCCTGACCTCGGCCTATTTCGCCATGGGCATCGTCTCGGAAGCGCAGACCGCGGCGGCCGTGCTCGGCCACAACTTCCCGGACTCGACCTGGTACAAGGACGCCTACAGTCTGCTGCAGTCGGGTGGCGTGTCTCCGTCGGAGAACAGGAGCTCCTGGATCAGCAAGGCGTTCCAGACGGTGACCGGTCTCGGCGGCACCTGAGGGCGAGGAGCCGGTCACCCGATGCTCGCTGCCCTGTCCATCCGCGACATCGTCCTGATCGACCGGCTCGAGATCGATTTCGCGCCGGGCATGACGGTCCTGACCGGCGAGACCGGCGCGGGCAAGTCGATCCTGCTCGACGCGCTGGCGCTCGCCCTCGGCGGGCGCGGCGATGGCGCGCTGGTGCGCCACGGCGCCGGGCAGGGCCAGGTGAGCGCCGTCTTCGACGTGGCGACGGACCATCCGGCCCGCCAGTTCCTCACCGACAACGCCATCGACCATGACGGCGAACTGATCCTCCGCCGCGTCCAGACGGCCGACGGACGGACGCGCGCCTATGTCAACGACCAGCCGGTCAGCGTCGCGCTGCTGCGCGATCTCGGCGCGCGCCTCGTCGAGATCCATGGCCAGCATGACGATCGCGCATTGGTCGACCCGGCAGTGCATCGCCAGCTGATCGATGCCTTCGGCGCGCTCGATGCCGAGGCGGGGGAGGTCGCGGCGGCCTTTCGCGGCTGGCGCGCCGCCGAGAGCGAGGTTGCGCTGCTGCGTCGTCGCATCGCCTCGGCGCGCAGCGAGGGCGAGTATCTCCGCGCCTCCGTCGACGAGTTGCAGCGCCTCGCGCCACAGGCGGGCGAGGAGACGGAGCTCGCCGCCATCCGCCACCGGATGATGCAGATCGAGAAGGTCGCCAGCGACCTCAGCGATGCGCATGAGACCGTCGCCGGCCAGGCCTCGCCTGTGCCGACGCTGGCGAGCCTCGCGCGCCGGCTCGAGCGCAAGCGCGACCAGGCCGGCGGGTTGCTCGACGGCGTCGTCGAGGCGGTCGACCGGGCGATCGACGCGCTGGAGGAGGCGGAAGGCCTGCTCGAGGCCTCGATCCGCGCCAGCAATTTCGACCCGAAGGAACTGGAGCGCACCGAGGAGCGGCTGTTCGCGCTGCGCGCCGCCGCCCGCAAGCACGATGTCCCCGTCGAGGGTCTCGCGGCGCTCCGGGCACGCATGGAGGCCGATCTCGCCGCGCTCGATTCGGGCGAGGAACGGCTGGCCGCGCTCGAGACCGCGGCCGAGCAGGCGCGCCGTGGCTTCGATATCCGCGCCGCCGCGCTCTCGGTCCGCCGCCGTGCCGCGGCCGACGCGCTGGAACTCCGCGTCGCCGAGGAACTGCCGGCGCTGAAGCTCGAACGCGCTGCCTTCATCGTCTCGATCGACACCGATGCCGAGGCGCGCTCCGACAGCGGCATCGATGCCGTCTCCTTCGTCGTGCGCACCAATCCCGGCACGCGGCCGGGTCCCTTGATGAAGGTCGCCTCGGGCGGCGAGCTGTCGCGCTTCCTGCTCGCCATCAAGGTGGCGCTGGCCGATCGCGGCTCCGCGCCGACGCTCGTCTTCGACGAGATCGACACCGGCGTCGGCGGCGCCGTCGCCGAGGCGATCGGGCGGCGCCTCTCGCGTCTCGCCGAGCGGGTGCAGGTGCTCTCGGTCACCCATGCGCCGCAGGTTGCCGCGCGGGCGGTGAGCCATCTCCTGATCGCCAAGACCCTCGTGGCTCAGGCGGGCGATGAGCGCGTCGCCACCGGCGTGACGCCGCTCGCCGGCGAGGAGCGGCGCGAGGAGATCGCCCGCATGCTGGCCGGCAGCGTCATCACCAATGAGGCGCGCGCCGCCGCGGCGCAGCTCATCGGCAGCAGCTAGAGCCTTTCAGGGCTTGTTGGAAGCGTTCTGCCGGAGCGGATTCGGGCCAAGGTCGAGGACTGCGGCGACGGCCGTACTGAAGTACGGCCGAGCCGGAGGCCGACGGATTTGGCCCGAAGCCGCCCGGCCCGAAGGGTTTCCCGCCGGCGGGCGCCCGCCGTGTCGGCCGGCTCGCCCGATGCGGAGGCATCGGGCCTCGCCGCCCTCCTTGCGGGTCGCGCGCGCCGGCGGAAAACAGAACGGATTCCACCAAGCCCTGAAAGGCTCTAGAGACAGTCAGCGCCGGCGATAGACGCCCGCCCGCGCCACCAGCGTCTCCACGCGCGAACCTGTCCCAAAGAAGGGCGCCAGCGCCGCCATCAGATCGCCGCGGCAGGCCTCCAGCCGCTCGCCGAGCATGTCCGGCGCCGTTGACGAGCGGGTCAGCAACCGCTCGAACAGCGCCTCCGGCGTGATCGTCTGCGTGAACTCGTGCTCGATCAGCTCGACCTCCGCGAAGGGCGTTTCGTCGAACCAATGCGCGTAGACCGCTTGCCAGCCGGTCTCCTTGCGCGCGGAATAGGCAAGGTTCACCGCCTCGAACGCCTCCTGCCAGGGATTGCGGCCATCCTTCGCCGGCGAGGCGCCGCAGATCAGGATGGCGCCGCCGGGCGCGAGGATGCGGTCGAGAACCGGGACGGTGGCGTCCTTGTCCATCCAGTGCAGCGCGCGGCCGATGGTGACGAGATCGAAGCGGCCGATATCGGCGGGGAGATCCTCGGTGCGCAGCGCGATCAGCGGCAGGGCGATGCCGGCGACGGCGGCCTCGATCCGCGCGGCGGCGAGCATCGCGGGCTCGGGATCGACGCCGAGCACGGAGCCGACATAGGGCCGGAAGCCGAGCGCCAGCACGCCGGGGCCGGTGCCGAGATCGATCAGCGCCTCGTCGCCCTCGAGGTCGAGACGGGTCGCGACCTCCGAGAAGAAGCCCGGCGGATAGGGCTCCCGATAGCGCAGATAGGTTTCAGCCGTCGTCGCGAAACGTCCCATTGCCTGCTCCCGCCTTGAGGATCCGCGAGTGAGATGAACCGGGAACACGACCGGATGGTGTCGGCGCGCGGCGGATTTCGATCGGCCGGCATTTTGTCGCAGGCCGGGCGCCGCCGGCACGATGCCCGGCTCGGCGCGTTGAAATGCGGCCTGACTGTCGAGCTTTTTATCATAAGGGAACATTAGTTGATCGCCGGATGTGACAGTGGTCACGGCGATGCCACAAAACGGGGTTTAAGAGTGGGCTCGCGGCCGTCGCCGGGGCTCCCCTCCAAGACCCCACCAACGCCCGCCTGTTCTCGCGCCGGACCTTTCGCCTGCGCGACCCTAGTTTAGAGAATTCCAATGTCCGCCATTTCAACGGCGCCCGCGATCCGCGAGGCGTCCGAGCCGTCCTTCTTCGAGTTCGTGCTGATCATCGCCTTCATGATGGCGCTCGGCTCGATGTCGATCGACAATCTCCTGCCGGCCTTCGAGCCGATCCGCACCGATTACGGCCTCGCCTCGACCAATGAGGTGCAGCTGATCCTGACCGTCTACATGATCGGTTTCGCGGTCATGCAGCTCTTCTATGGTCCGGTCTCCGACATCATCGGACGCAAGCCGACGCTGATGATCGGCCTCGTCGTCTTCGCGGTCGGCAGTTTCATCGCGCTGTTCTCGACCAGCTTCGAGATGCTGCTCGTCGCCCGCCTCATCCAGGGCATGGGCGCCGCCGCGACGCGCATCCTCTCCGTCGCCATCGTCCGCGACCGTTTCCAGGGCCGCGACATGGCCCGCGTGATGTCGCTCACCATGATGGTCTTCATCATCGTGCCGATCTTCGCGCCGTCGATCGGCAGCCTGTTCCTCTTGTTCGGCAGCTGGCACACGATCTTCGTCTCGATGCTGGTGCTCGCCGTCGTGCTCGCGGTCTGGTTCGGCCGCCGCATGCCGGAGACGCTGCATCCTGAATATCGGATGCCGTTCTCGGCGAAGCGCATCCTCGATGGCGCGCGGCGCTGCGTGTCGCAGCGGGCCACCGTCGGCTATTCCACCGCGATGGCGCTGATGTTCGGCGCGCTGATGGGCTATCTCGGCTCGACCCAGCAGATCTTCGAGACCGAGGTCTATGGCCTCGGCGCGATCTTCCCGGTCGTGTTCGGTTCGCTGGCCGCGGTGATGGGCGTCGCCTCGTTCATCAATTCGCGCCTCGTCCGCCGGCTCGGCATGCGGCGGCTGTCGCATTTCGGCATCTGCGGCTATGTGCTGTTCTCGGTTGCCATGGTCGCGGTCGCGCTTCTCTATGGCGGCAAGCCGCCGCTGATCCTCTTTGCGGTGACGCTGGCCGGCTGCCAGTTCCTGTTCAGCCTGACCATGCCGAACTTCAACACCATGGCGATGGAGCCTCTCGGCGACATCGCCGGCACGGCCTCCTCGCTGATCGGCTGCTACACGACGATCGTCGGTACGCTGGTCGGCCTCGCCATCAGCCAGAGCTTCAACGGCTCGGTGCTGCCGCTGGCGCTCGGCTTCCTCGCCGTCGGCATCGTCGCCTTCGTGACGGTCGTCGTCACCGAGCGGGGCAAGCTGTTCCAGCCGCACCACGCCGATCCGCTGCCCGATGCCGAGAGCTTCGGCGGCCACTGAGGCCGGCGGTCACGCGTCACCCGTCCGCGGCGCCCTGCCGCGGCCGGGATCGAACAGGAACGGCATGACACCGCGCAGGTTCTCGTCGATGAGGATCGGCCGTGCCGTCGGCGGCTCGGCGCGCTGCGCGCAGTCGGTCCGCTCGCAGAGCCGGCAATTGGTGCCGATCGGCGCCGGTGGGGCGCCGCCCTCGCCATCGGCATAGACGAGCCGCCCGGCATATTTCATCTCGCAGACGAGCCCGACGGCAAAGCGCGCCTCGCGTCCCGGGAAGGGCTGCCGCGCGCCGCTGACCGCCGCGGCGATCGAGAAGAAGGCGCTCCCGTCCGGCATTTCGAGCCGCTGCGTCAGGATGGCGCCGGGGCTGCGGAAGGTCTCGTGCAGGTTCCAGAGCGGGCATGTGCCGCCGAAGCGCGAGAGATGAAAGCGGCCCGAGGCATGGCGCTTCGAGACATTGCCGGCATCATCGACACGGATCATGAAGAAGGGCACGCCGCGCGCCGCCGGCCGCTGCAGCGTCGTCAGCCGGTGGCAGACCTGCTCGAGGCTCGCATTGAAGCGCTGCGCCAGCACGGCGATATCGTAGCGCGAGGCTTCGGCGGCGGCGAGAAAGCGGCCATAGGGCATCATCACCGCGCCGGCGAAGGAGTTGGCGAGGAAGATGCGGAACATCCGCTGCGCCGTCGCGTCGGTGAGCGCGGTCTCGGCGATGATGGCGTCGATCATCGCGGCATGCTCGATCGTCGCGAGCTGGAACGCCGTCTGGAAGATGCGGCCTGACGGCGACACCATCTCCGAGAGCTGCAATTGCCGGCGATGGCGGTCGAACCGGCGCAGCGCCCCCGCCATGACCTCGGCCGGCAGGATGCGGAGGCGGACGCCATGGCGCGCCTGCAGACGGGCGGCCAGCGCGCCGAGGAGGTCGGCTCCGCCCTCGGTGAGCTCGCCGGCGAGCGCTTCCGCCGCCTCGTCGAGCGGGGGGAAATAGTTCTTCGCCGCCTCGATGGCATTGCGCACCGCCTCGATCGGATCGAAGGCCCGCGCCTCGGCCAAGGACGATGCATCCGGCGCGCGCTCGGTCTGCTGATAGGCCTGGTAGAGGCGGCGGATCGCGTCGGCGACCGACGGGCAGGTCTCGACCAGATCGCGCAGCTCCTGCTGCGGCACGGCGAGATCTCGGAAGAGCGGATCGCTCATCGCCGCCTGCAGCTCGGCGAGGCTCCGATCATCCTCGGAGGCGGCGAGCGCGCCGATATCGAGGTCGTAGACCTCGGCGAGACGGATCAGCACGTGCGCCGACACCGGGCGCTGGTTGCGCTCCATGAGGTTCGCATAGCTCGGCGAGATCCCGAGATCCTCGGCCATCTTCGTCTGGCTGAGGCCGAGATCGCGGCGGAGCCGGCGGAGCTTGCCGCCGATGAAGAGCTTGCGCGCGGTGTTGATTGTCATGATTTTACAAATTTGCTCGTCGCTCGGTCACATCCTGACAGATCGACCCGATTGATCCAGAAAGGCGTTGTTTATCAGAGTTCTGGCCGGCACAGTGTCGATGTCGTCATCGTTGCAGCATGGATGCAGGCGATGTCACGAATTGTCAATGGAGCCGAAGATGTCACGGACTTTCGAAGCCTTTCTCGCCAGCCAGCCCCGGGGCCGTTTCGACGGCATCAGCCGCCCCTATGGCGCCGATGACGTGGCCAGGCTCGCCGGGTCGGTGCCGATCGCCCATACGCTCGCTTCCCGCGGCGCGGAGCGGCTCTGGCGGCAGCTCTCCGAGGCGCCCTATGTCAACGCGCTCGGCGCGGTCACCGGCAACCAGGCCATGCAGATGGTCCGGGCCGGGCTCCAGGCGATCTATCTCTCGGGCTGGCAGGTCGCAGCCGATGCCAATACGGCCGGCGCGATGTATCCCGACCAGAGCCTCTATCCGGCCAATGCCGGCCCGGAGCTCTGCCGGCGCATCAACAAGACGCTGCAGCGCGCCGACCAGATCGAGCAGGGGGAGGGCGGCCCATCGCGCGACTGGTTCGTCCCGATCGTCGCCGATGCCGAGGCCGGTTTCGGCGGGCCGCTCAACGCCTTCGAGATCATGAAGGCTTATATAGAGGCCGGCGCCGCGGCGGTGCATTTCGAGGACCAGCTGGCATCGGAGAAGAAGTGCGGCCATCTCGGCGGCAAGGTGCTGATCCCGACCGCGCAGCATGAGCGCAACCTGATTGCCGCGCGGCTCGCCGCCGACATCATGGGCGTCGCGACGCTGATCGTCGCCCGCACCGATGCCGAGTCGGCGCGGCTGATCACATCGGATATCGATCCGCGCGACCGGCCGTTCATCGAGCCCGGCGCGCGGACGGCGGAGGGCTTCCATCGTCTCAAGGAGGGTACGGGCCTTGCCCATTGCATCGCGCGGGGCCTCGCCTTCGCGCCCTATGCCGATCTTCTCTGGTGGGAGACCTCGCATCCGGATCTCGCTGATGCGCGCGCCTTCGCCGAGGCGATCCATGCCCGCTATCCCGGCAAGATGCTGGCCTATAACTGCTCGCCCTCGTTCAACTGGCGGGCGAAGCTGGAGCCCGACGTGATCGAGACCTTCCAGCGCGAACTCGGCGCCATGGGCTACAGGTTCCAGTTCGTGACGCTGGCCGGCTTCCATGCGCTGAACCATTCGATGTTCACGCTGGCCTCCGGCTATCGCGACCGCGGCATGGGCGCCTATAGCGAGTTGCAGCAGGCCGAGTTCGCCTCCGAGGAGGCCGGCTACACCGCGACGCGGCACCAGCGCGAGGTCGGCACCGGCTATTTCGACCAGGTGGCGCTCGCCATCAGCGCCGGCCGGTCCTCGACCACGGCGATGGCCGAATCGACCGAAGCCGAGCAGTTCCTGACCGCGGCCGAATGAGAGGGAGATGAGATCATGCAGACATCGCGTTTCTGGATCGTCGGCGGCGAATATGCCTCGACGGCCTTCGAGAAGCTGATCGAGGGCAGCGAGCGCGTGCTCGGCCCCTATGGCGAACGCCGCGCCGCCGAGGAGGCCTGGCGGCGCCTTTCCGAAGCGAGCCGCAGCCAGTGCTGCGTTCGCTTCACCATCGCCGCGGAGAGATAGGGGAGGAGTCCCTCACCCTGACCCGCTCCCGCCAGAGGGAGAGGGGGCGCCAGCGTCGGCGTCCGGGACGTCCTGAGGCATGGCAGGGCCCCACCTTCCCCCTCTCCCGCTGGCGGGAGAGGGCAGGGGTGAGGGGCCTTGCTATCAGCCGGGATGACGGCGCCCGGGGCGAGCGCCCGGGCCCTTTGGGCTTGATGCAAGGACGCCCTGACGGCATAGCTCTTCCTTCTGGAGGAGCCATGCCCATGCCGACCGAACCGCTCATCGCCGTCGACGCGCTCTCCGAGGCGGAAGCTGCCAGCGAGCATCGGCGGCTGACGGCGGCGATCCGCGAGGCGGATGTCCACTACCACCAGGAAGACGCGCCTGACATCACCGACGCGGACTATGACGCGCTGCGCAAGCGGATGAACGCCATCGAGGCGCGGTTTCCCGGCCTCTCCTCGGAGGCGAGCATCGCCGTCGGCGCCGCGCCGTCGGCGAAATTCGCCAAGGTGCGCCATGTCGTGCCGATGCTCTCGCTCGACAACGCCTTCACCGATGACGACGTCGCCGAATTCATCGAGCGGGCCCGCCGCTTCCTGCGCCATGAGGGCCCGCTCGCCTTCACCGCCGAGCCGAAGATCGACGGGCTCTCGCTGTCGCTGCGCTATGTCGGCGGGCGGCTGGAGACCGCGGCGACGCGCGGCGACGGTTTCGAGGGCGAGAACGTCACGGCGAACGCCCGCACAATCAGCGACATTCCCGAACGGCTCACCGGCGACGTGCCCGAGATCGTGGAGATCCGCGGCGAATGCTACATGGCGCATGAGGATTTCGCGGCGCTGAACGTCCGCGCAGCAAGCGAGGGCGGCAAGCCCTTCGCCAATCCGCGCAACGCCGCCGCCGGCTCGCTGCGCCAGCTCGATCCCGCCATCACCGCCGCGCGGCCGCTGCGCTTTTTCGCCTATGCCTGGGGCGAGATGAGCGACATGCCGGCGACGACGCAGATGGGCATGGTGGAGGCGTTCAAGGCCTGGGGCTTGCCGACCAATCCGCGCATGGTGCTCTGCCGGAGCGCCGAGGAGGCGCTCGCCTTCTATCACGGCATCGAGGAAGAGCGCGCCGGGCTCGGCTATGACATCGACGGCGTCGTCTACAAGGTCAACGACCTCGCCTTGCAGGGCCGCCTCGGCTTCGTCTCGCGCAGCCCGCGCTGGGCGATCGCGCATAAATTCGCGGCCGAGCGCGCCTATACGGTTCTGAACGGCATCGACATCCAGGTTGGCCGCACCGGCGCGCTGACCCCAGTGGCGAAGCTCGAGCCGGTCACGGTCGGCGGCGTCGTCGTCTCCAATGCGACGCTGCACAACGAGGATTTCATCAAGGGCATCGGCTCGGACGGGCTGCCGGTCGAGGGGCGCAGCCTCGATGGCGATGGTCGGCCGCTCGATATCCGCATCGGCGATACCGTCGTCGTGCTGCGCGCCGGCGACGTCATCCCGCGCGTGGAGGACGTCGTCTTCGAGAAGCGGCCCGCGACTGCGGTGCCCTTTGTCTATCCGACGGTCTGCCCCGCCTGCGGCAGCCATGCGGTGCGCGAGGAAGGCGAGGCGGTGCGCCGCTGCACCGGCGGGCTGATCTGCCCGGCGCAGGCGGTGGAGCGCGTCCGCCATTTCGTCTCGCGGCTCGCCTTCGACATCGAGGGGCTCGGCGACGAGAATGTGCAGCTCTTCTTCGAGGCCGGCATCCTCACTAATCCCTTCGACATCTTCACCTTGCGCGACAAGCGCGAGGCGGCGCGCGCGGCGCTGACCGAGCAGCGCATCCGCCAGCAGGCCGAGCGACGGCAGGGCGAGGAGACCGAGGCCAAGGCGAAGAAATCTGGCGAGCGGTCGTTCGAGGGGCTGGAGAAGCTGTTCAATGCCATCGACGAACGGCGCCACATCGGGCTCGACCGCTTCATCTATGCGCTCGGCATCCGCAATGTCGGCGAGACGACGTCGAAGGCGCTGGCGAAGCGCTATATCAGCCTCGCGGCCTTCCAGGAGGCGGTGGCGAAGGCGGCGGAGGGGTTGCCGGGCGAGACCTGGCAGACCCTGACCGAGATCCGCAGCGTCGGCGCGGGAACGCGCGACCGGCTGATCGAGGCCGTGGCCGGCGTCACGCCGGAGGGGCTCGGCGATCTCGATGCCGAGGCGGTGCTCGGGCGGGCGCGTTTGACCCGTCCGGCGCGTGAAAGCCTGCTCGCGCATTTCGGCAGTGCCGCCGCCGTTGCGCGGGCGGCGCTGGAGGCGGCCGCGGGCAAGCCGGGCGACGGCTTCAAGGAACTCGGCGCGCTCGGCGACGTCGGCGAGGTCGCGGCGACGTCGATCGTCGACTTCTTCACGGAGCCGCACAACCAGGCGGTGGTAGCCGGCCTCGTCGATCAGCTTGATGTCACCGATGTCGAGCCGCCGCGCGGCGGCGGCCTCTTCGCCGGCAAGGTCATCGTCTTCACCGGCAATCTCGAAAAGATGACGCGCAACGAGGCCAAGGCGACGGCTGAGCGGCTCGGCGCCAAGGTCTCGGGCTCGGTCTCGTCGAAGACGGATTTCGTCGTCGCGGGTCCCGGCGCCGGCTCCAAGCTCGCTGATGCGACGCGGCTCGGCGTCAAGGTGCTGACCGAAGACGAGTGGCTGGCGCTGATCGCGTGAGCCAGACGAAAAGAGCCCCGCCGGGGGGCGGGGCTCCAATCGACGTGCCGTTCGATTACGGCGTGGTCGGCGACGGCG
The DNA here is from genome assembly GCA_965279105.1 of Kaistia sp. Classification (GTDB taxonomy): domain Bacteria; phylum Pseudomonadota; class Alphaproteobacteria; order Rhizobiales; family Kaistiaceae; genus Kaistia. Next base: position 3,961,189 of record OZ257135.1, on the reverse strand, counting down.
CGGCCGGGGCCATCGGCGTCGCCGGGTCAGCCGTCGGCGCGGCGGGATCCGCCGGGGTCATCGGGTCGGCCGGGGTGACGGCACCGGTCGCTTCCGCCGGGCTCACGTCCGGAACCCGAAACTCGGGCGCCGCCGTCAGTTCTTCCTTGGTGGTCGCGAGGCGGTACTTCCAGCTGTTGCCGTCGGCAACGCGCTCGAGGGCCGCGGGCGCCACGGCGACGCTCTTTTCGCCGATGCCGAGGAAGCCGCCGACGCCGATCACGATCGCCTTGACCTGTCCATCCTTGGTGGCGACGACATCGTTGATGTCGCCGAGGCTCTCGTCATTGACGCCGTAGATGGTCGAGCCGATCAGCCGCGAGGCGACCCAATCGTCAGCCGCGGGAGCAGCGACGAAGCGCTCGAGCGGGGCGGCAGGGGTCACCGTATCGCCGGTTGTGGCGGAGGGGGCAGCCGGGGTCATCGGGGCCGGGGTCGCATCCTGCGCGAAGGCAGGTGCAGCCGCCAGAAGTCCGGCCAGAGCCGTGGCCGCAAAGAGCTTCGTCATGATCTAACTCCGTGTTTTCATGTGTGTATCAGAGCGTTTGCTCGAGGGTCCAACGGGAAGGGCCCGCGTCCGTTCCCTCGGGTTACCCAAAAAAAGTCGCGCCTTCGTGATCGGAGAGGGCGCTTCGCGCGCACGTCTGGCGGTTGTGTCATTCGCATGGCTGAAGCTTGGCGGCGCCGCGTGGCGAGGCGACGCGGCAGGCCGAAAGCCATGCCGCGTCTTGACGTCAGACTCAAATTTGCGTATTTACGTAATCATGCAATTAAAGCCGTCCACATCCGATCGTCTCAGCCGAACCTTCGCCGCGCTCGCCGACCCGACCCGGCGCGCGATCCTCGCCCGACTGGCGAGCGGCGATGCCACGGTCTCGGAGCTGGCGGCGCCGCACAGGCTGAGCCTGCCGACGATCTCGCGCCATCTGAAGGTGCTGGAGGAGGCCGGGCTCGTCAGCAAGAGCCGGTCGGCGCAGTGGCGCAGCTGTCATCTCGAGACAGCGCCGCTCGCCGCCGCCGATGACTGGCTCGCGCCCTACCGCGCCTTCTTCGAGGCGCGGATGTCACGACTGAAGACGCAATTGGAGGGAGAGGACACATGAGCACCGCGACACCGGCGGAGGCGACCCCGTCGCCCGTCCGCCTCACCTACAGCTGGTTCATCCGCGCGACGCCCGCGGCGGTGTTCCGCGCCTGGACCGAGCCGGCCGAACTCGGCTGGTTCTTCAATGACGGGATGCCGCGACCCGACGAGCCGATCGAGCTGGACCTTTCGGTCGGCGGCGCCTGGCGGCAGGTGATGGTGATCGATGCCGACAAGCGCTACGTCACCGGCGGGATCTATCGCGAGATCGTGCCCGGCGAGCGTCTGGTCTTCGCCTGGGGCGCTGTCGGCGGCTGGCCGGCGCTCGATCCGGACCGCCTCGACGACGGCCCGCAGGTCGCCGTCCGGTTCATCCCGCGCGACGGCGGCACGGAGCTCGTCGTCGATGTCGATCTGCCGGCGCATCTCGAGGAACAGGCGGCGCGCGAGGGCTGGGCCAAGGCGCTGCATGTCGGCTGGCGCATGACCGTCGACCGCCTCGCGAACGCGCTGAAGGCCGGCTGAGGCGGCTCAGCCGCGGAGCGGCTCCGTCGCCCGCTGCAGGAAGGCGAGGTCGGCGCCGGCGAGGCCGGGGCTGAGCTCGGTCCGCACCCGCGCATGATAGGCGTCGAGCCAGTCGATCTCGGCCGGCGTCATCAGCGAGGGCTCGATCAGGGTCCGGTCGATCGGGGCGAGGGTCAGCGTCTCGAAAGAAAGCATCGGACGCTCGCCGCCGGCGATCTCGCTCGGCGGCTCGACGATGATGAGGTTCTCGATGCGGATGCCATAGGCCCCGGTCTTGTAGAAGCCGGGCTCGTTCGAGAGGATCATGCCGGGCTCGAGCGCCACCGTGCCGGTCTTCGAGATGCGGGCCGGTCCCTCATGCACCTGCAGGAAGACGCCGACGCCGTGGCCGGTGCCGTGGTCATAGTCGAGGCCGGCCTGCCACAGCGCGAGGCGGGCGAGCGTATCGAGCTGCGCGCCGGTCGTGCCCTTCGGAAAGCGGGCAGTGGCGAGCGCGATATGGCCCTTCAGCACGCGGGTGAAGCGGTCGCGCATCTCGTCGGTCGGCGTACCGACGGCGATGGTGCGGGTGACGTCGGTGGTGCCGTCGCGGAACTGCGCACCCGAATCGACCAGATAGAGCTGGCCGGGCTCGATGCTGCGGTCGGTCGCCTCGGTGACGCGGTAATGCACGATGGCGCCGTTCGGGCCGGCGCCGGAGATGGTGTCGAACGAGATCTCCATCAGCGGCTCGCCGTCCGCCTCGCCGACCTCGGCACGGAAGGCTTCGAGCTTTTTCGCCGCCGCGATCTCGGTGAGCCCGCCCGCCGGGGCCGTCGCATCGAGGAAGGCGAGGAAGCGCGTCACGGCGATGCCGTCGCGGCGATGGGCGCGGCGCATGCCGGCAAGTTCGGCGGCGTTCTTGCGCGCCTTCGGCAGCGTGACCGGATCGCTGCCTTCGACGATCATGCCGCCTGATTGGGTGAGCGTGCGGGCGAGCGCGTCCGGCGTCGTCTGCGGATCGGCGAGGACGCGCGCCTTGGCGGCCCCGAGCGCGGCGAGATCGGCGGCGAGCGCCGTTTCCTCGCGGATATCGGCAAGATCGGCGAGCGCGTCGCGCACGGCATTCGAGAGCTTGCGGCCGTCGATATAGAGCGTCGGCGGGCCCTCGCGGCGGAGGATCGCATAAGCGAGGGCGACCGGATTGTGCGGAACGTCGCCGCCGCGGATGTTGAAGGTCCAGGCGATCGAATCGGCCTGGGCGAGGATCGCGGCGTCGACGCCCTTGTCGGCAAGGAGGCCGCGCAGCCGCTCGATCTTGGCCGTCGCCGCCTCGCCGGCAAGCTCCGCCGGCTGCATCATGACGGCAGCGCGCGGCGGCGCCGGGCGGTCGTGCCAGACCCGGTCGACCGGGTTGTCCTCCAGCGGCACCAGTTCGGCGCCGGCCTCCCGCGCCGCCGCCTCGAAGCGGCGGGTTTCGGCGATGGTCAGGAGGCGCGGGTCATAGCCGAGGCGGTCGCCCTGCGTCAGGCGGCCCTTCAGCCACTGATGCGGCGGCGTCTCGACGAGATGCTCGTAAGTGAAGTCGTTGCCGTCGACCTGGTCGCGCACCTGCAGCGTATAGCGGCCGTCGACGAAGATCGCCGCTGTCTCGGCGAGCACTATCGCCGCGCCGGCCGAGCCCGAGAAGCCGGTCAGCCAGGCCAGCCGTTCGGCCGAGGCCGGGATGTATTCGCCCTGATACTCGTCGGCATGCGGCACGATGAAGCCGGAAAGGCCGAGGCGCGTCAGCTCGGCGCGCAGCGCGGCAAGCCGCTCGCCGATCGGCCCGGACCGTGACGGCGCTTCGAAACTCTGGAACATGGCTGTGGCTCGTTCGGCAGGATGTGGTGAACGAACCGTAGCGACGCCGCGTCGGCGCCGCAATCGCGTTCAGGTCCGTGGTTGCGGCGCGTCATCAATGTGTCGAAACTTTGTGCGATGCAAAAACTGCATGTCTGTCATTCCGTTGCGGCGGTTCCTTAGTGCGGGGAGGGCCACTATGTTCCGGCTTCAAAGGAGCGTCACAGGCGTTCTCAACAAGGATTGGACACGATGGCTGCAGCTTATGGAGAGATCGGCATCGCGCCGGCGGCAAGCCGGGGCCATGGCGTCGTCCGGCGCGCGGTCGCGCGGATGAACCATGTGCGCGAGCGTCAGATGCCGCGTTACGTCAACGGTTACCAGCTCGCGCTCGACGATGCGTCGCTCGCGACCTTTGGTTTCGATCGCGAGAGTTTCGAGCGCGCGGCCTACAGCGCCCCGCTCTGACCGGATCAAGACCGGCACGACACTGCCAAGGCCCCGTCATCGACGGGGCCTTTTTGTTGATCCAGATCAGCGACGCGGCGCGGGGCCGCATGGGACGAAGGGGCGGCCTCGCCCCGCCGCCCAAGGGGTGCGGTCCGCGCATTTCGTACGGGCACCGGATCATCATGCCGCACAATCGAATTCGCCGTCCCCAGCTTCTCGGCAAGGTCGCCTCGCCGGAGGAGGCCGCAAGCTTCATCCATGACGGCATGACGGTCGGCATGAGCGGCTTCACCCGCGCGGGCGACGCCAAGGCCGTGCCGCTGGCGCTCGCCGCCCGGGCGCGCAGCGAGCCGATCGGCATCACGCTGATGACCGGCGCCTCGCTCGGTGCCGGCATCGACAGCGTCCTGACCGAGGCGCATGTCCTGAAGCGGCGGTTGCCGTTCCAGTCCGACCGGGTGCTCAGGGCCGCGATCAATCGCGGCGAGGTGATGTTCATCGACCAGCATCTCTCCGAGACGGTCGAACTGCTGCGCTCGCACCAGATGGGGCCGATCGACGTCGCCGTGGTCGAGGCGACGGCGATCACGGAGGAGGGCGGCATCGTCCCGACCACCTCGGTCGGCAATTCCGCGACCTTCGCCATCCTCGCCAAGAAGGTCATCATCGAGCTCAATCTCGGCCAGCCCGAGGCGCTCGAAGGCCTGCACGACATCTACATCCCGACCCGCCGGCCGTTTCGCGAGCCGATCCCGGTCATGGCCCCGGACAGCCGCGTCGGCACGCCGTTCATTCCGATCGATCCGGACAAGATCGTCGCCATCGTCGTCACCGACCAGCATGACAGCTCGGCCGAGACGACGCCGCCGGATGACGAGACCCGCGCCATCGCCAGCCACCTGATCGCCTTTCTGGATCATGAGGTGCGCAAGGGCCGGTTGACTGATCGGCTGGCGCCGCTGCAGGCGGGCATCGGCTCGATCGCCAATGCCGTGCTGCATGGGCTCATCGACAGCCCGTTCCGCGATCTCACGATGTATAGCGAAGTGCTGCAGGACAGCACCTTCGACCTCTTCGATGCCGGCAAGCTCGCCTTCGCCTCCGGCTCGTCGATCACGCTGTCGGGGCCGTGCCAGGCGCGCGTGCTGCCTGAGATCGAGCGCTACAAGAGCCGGCTGATCCTCCGCCCGCAGGAGGTGTCTAACCATCCCGAGGTGCTGCGCCGGCTCGGCGTCATCGCCATCAACACCGCGCTCGAATGCGACATCTACGGCAATGTGAACTCGACCCATGTCGGCGGCACGCACATGATGAACGGCATCGGCGGCTCCGGCGACTTCGCCCGCAACGCCCATATCGGCATCTTCGTCACCAAGTCGCTCGCCAAGGGCGGCGCTATCTCGCGCATCGTGCCGATGGTGCCGCATGTCGACCACAACGAGCATGACGTCGATGTGATCGTCACCGAGATCGGCCTCGCCGACCTCCGCGGCCTCGCGCCGCGCGAGCGGGCCGCCGTCATCATCGCCAACTGCGTCCATCCCGCCTATCGCGAACTCGCCGGCGACTATCTGCGCGCGGCGATGCGCCATGGCGGCCAGACCCCGCATGACCTCGCGCGGGCGTTTTCCTGGCACCTCAGGCAGGAAGAGACCGGCTCGATGCTGCCGGCGGCGACCGGCTAGGCTTGCTCGTTTCGGCGCTTCACGACACCGCCATCTTTGCTCCCCATCTCTTGGTCATGCCCGCATGGGCGACGAGGGAGACGACCCGATGAGCATGAGCAACGACGACCGCGCAGCCATTGATCAGTTGTTCGGACGCCTCGCGGACACCGAGCGGCGATCGCCCCCGCGCGATGCCGATGCCGAGGCGTTCATTCGCGACCATGTCGGACGCCAGCCTGGCGCTCCTTATTTCATGGCCCAGACCATCGTCGTGCAGGACCATGCCCTGAAGGAGGCGGAGCGCCACATTGCCGATCTGGAGGCGAGGCTCGCCGCGCGCGATCAGCCGGGCAGCCTCTCTCCGTCCGGCTTCGGCGCGTCCCCCCGGAGCGCGGCCCCGCCGCCTGCAACGCAAGGCGGACCCTGGTCGCAGCCGCAGCCTGCGGCCGCCGCTGGAAACTGGCCGCAGAATCCGGCGCCGCCGGCCGCACCGCAAGCCTCACCCTTTGGCGGCGGCGGCGGCTTCCTCGCGGGCGCGGCACAGACGGCCATGGGCGTCGCCGGCGGCATGCTTATCGGCAATGTCGTCAGCCGGATGTTCGGCGGCTTCGGCGGCGGCGAACGGGTCGTCGAGGAGCCGGAAGTCGTCAAGGAGGACGTGTTCGTCAACGATGATCAGCAAGCGACCGCCGATGCGGCGCCGGCCGACGACGGCGGCGGCTTCTTCGACGGGCTTTTCGGCGGCGACGACGACACGGTCTGACGGACGGGCGCTGGCCCGTCCGTGTGCTGCCTCAGCGCTTGCCTGGAGATCAGGCCCGCTCGAGCGTCAGCGTGAGCCAGCCTTCCATCTCGCCGGAGCGGACGAGCGCCAGACCCTCTGCCTCATAGGCGGCGGTGACGCTCGGGCCCTGCGCGGTGAGCAGGCCCGACAGCACGACGGTCCCTGAAGGCGCCAGATGGCGCGCGATGTCACCGGCGAGCGCGATCAGCGGCCCGGCGAGAATGTTGGCGATGATGAGATCGAACGGCGCGTGGCGTCCGAAGACCGGATTGCCGAACCCTTCCGCAGTCGCGGCCTCGATCAGCGGGCCGACGCCGTTCAGCGTCGCATTCTCCGCCGTCACGCGGGTGGCGATGGCGTCGATATCGGTGGCGAGCACCCGCTTGCCGAAGGCCTTGGCGATGGCAATGGCGAGCACGCCGGTGCCGGTGCCGAGATCGAGGATGGCCTTATAGTCGCGCGCCGTGCAGAGGCGGTCGATCTCGGCAAGGCAGCCGGCCGTCGTGCCGTGATGGCCGGTGCCGAAGGCCTCGCCGGCCTCGATCTCGATGGCGATGTCGCCGGGCTGGACCTTGTCGCGGTCATGGCTGCCATGGACGAGGAAGCGGCCGGCGCGAACGGGCTTCAGGCCTTCGAGCGACTTCGCCACCCAATCCTCGTCGGCCAGTTCGACGACCGCATATTCGGGCACGTCGCCGTCCATCGCCGCGCGGATCAGCGCCGCAAGGACGGCCTCATCCGGGGCGTCCTCGAAATAGATGTCGACGACCCAGCTCTTGTCGGCCTGCTCGGTGGTGGCGGCGGTCGGGAAGTCGAGCTCCTCGCTGGCGCCGAGCGCCTCGACGAGCGCCTGCGCCCGCTCTTCGGTCGCAACGGGGAGGGAGGCGATCAGGGTCATGGCGTCGGTCTCTCGTCGGGCGCTGCCGTCGGCCGGCGCCTTGTCATCGGATCTGGCTCGCTTCATAGCCTTGGCCGGCGCCGAAGTGAAATGCCGTCGCGGGAGAGTTCATGACCGACATCGACATCCGCATCGATCCCCATCCTGCCCAGGCCGATCTCGCCGCCCTCTGGCAGGCCGCCTGGGGCGGGCCCGGCGCTGCCGATTTCGGCGCGATCCTCGCCCGCAGCCTCGTCCATCTCGGCGCCTATGACGGCGCGCGGCTCGTCGGCTATGTCAACGTCGCCACGGACGGCGGCGTCCATGCTTTCCTGCTCGATCCGACCGTCCATCCGGACTATCGCCGCACCGGCCTCGGCACCCGCCTCGTCACCGAGGCCGCCCGCCTCGCCGCCGAGCGCGGGGCGGAGTGGCTGCATGTCGACTACGAGCCGCATCTCGCCGGCTTCTACGCGCGGTGCGGCTTCAGGCGGACGGAGGCGGGGCTGATGCGGATCTCCATCAGCTGATCAGCCGGCTTATGCTGAATGTATCATCGTGTATAGAAGAGCTCTTGTTGTATTCTAGCGGTCCAGGGGTAATGTTGAACGAATTGATAAATGACTGACCAAGTTTAAAGTAAGCGTCTTTTACTTGATTTCTCTCAACTGTTTTAATCGAGAAACTGTCAATATCTGTTCTTCGGTCTTCTGCGCCTTGACGAACATAATCGAGACCGTTATTGACGACTATCTTCAGGCGGGTGGGGCCGGCCCCAAAATCGTCGGTGTCGAACACCAACTTCATGAATTTTCTGTAGTCGGCATAGACTTCAGGGCCCAACAGAAATCTGTGGCCATGGATCCGCGCATCTACTTCCCGCTTGAGCGCAATAATGGTCTTTGCTTCAACGGACTGCCATTGTCCAACCAGTATCGCGTAGCAGAGTATCTGATTCAGCTTAGGGGCAACTTCGTCATAAATGGATATTCTCTTCTCAGTCAGTTTCTGTGCACCCCACTGTTTCTGCTCAAGCGACCTAAGGCGATAGCTCACAATCCAGCCAACGCCTGCGATCGAAAGTGGTGTAAGGGCCTCTACCCCGATACGGACGAATTCCATATCGACCAACATTCTCTATCACCCCTTCGACACGAAACTGTCGACGACCTTCTTCGGGCCTGTCGCGAAATCGACCGTCAGCTTGTTGCCTTCGATGTCCGAGACGGTGCCGTAGCCGAATTTCTGGTGGAAGACGCGTTCGCCGCGGGTGAAGGCCGAGGAGGGGCCGGTCGATTTCGCGATCAACTCGCCCTCGATGAGGCGCGAGGCGCCCTTCGAGGTCGACTGCGTTCCCGCCGCGCGGTTTTTCTGCGCGCGCTGCCAGCCGGGCGTTGCATAGGTGTTGGCGAAGGGGTCGGCGCGGTCGAAGCGGCTGGCGCCGTAATTGCCGATGCCGCCGACATTGTAGCCGCCATAGCTCGAGGTCTGCTCGACGACGGCGACATGCTTCTCGGGCAGTTCGTCGAGGAAGCGCGAGGGCACGGTCGATTGCCAGAGGCCGTGGATGCGGCGGTTGGAGGCGAACCAGATCAGCGCGCGCTGCTTGGCGCGGGTGATGCCGACATAGGCGAGGCGGCGCTCCTCCTCGAGGCCGGCGCGGCCGCTTTCATCGAGCGTGCGCTGGCTCGGGAACAGACCTTCCTCCCAGCCGGGCAGGAAGACGGTCTCGAATTCGAGTCCCTTGGCGGAGTGCAGCGTCATGATCGAGACGGCGTCATTGCTGTCGGCGCTGTCGCGGTCCATCACGAGGGCGATGTGTTCGAGGAAGCCTTCGAGAGACTCGAACTCCTCCATCGAGCGGATCAGCTCTTTCAGGTTTTCGAGCCGGCCCGGCGCATCGGCCGAGCGGTCCTGCTGCCACATCTCGGTGTAACCGCTCTCGTCGAGGATGATCTCGGCGAGTTCGGTATGCTTGACCGAGCCGAGCTTGTCGCGCCAGCGGGCGAAGGAGGCGACGAGTGCCCGCAGCGCCGTCCGCGCCTTGGCGCCGATCTCGCTCGTCTGCGTCATCTCGTCGGCCGCCTGCAGGATCGGGATCTGGCGGGCGCGGGCATGGTCGTGCAGGAGGCGCACGGTCGTCTCGCCGATGCCACGGCGCGGCGTGTTGACGATGCGCTCGAAGGCGAGATCATCGCCCGGCTGCATGACGATGCGCAGATAGGCGAGCGCGTCGCGGATCTCCTGCCGCTCATAGAAGCGCGGGCCGCCGATGACGCGGTAGGAGAGGCCGAGCTGGATGAAGCGCTCCTCGAAGGCGCGCATCTGGAACGAGGCGCGGACGAGGATCGCCATCTCGTTGAGCGCATGGCGTCCGCGCTGCAGCGCCTCGATCTCCTCGCCGATGGCGCGGGCTTCCTCCTCCTGATCCCAGCTTGAGGCGACCTGCACCTTGGCGGCGTCGGGATCGGTGGCGTCGGTGAACAGCGTCTTGCCGAGCCGCCCCTCATTGTGGGTGATGAGATGCGAGGCGGCGCCGAGGATGTGGCTGGTCGAGCGATAGTTGCGCTCGAGGCGGATCACCACGGCGCCCGGAAAATCCTTCTCGAAGCGCAGGATGTTGTCGACCTCGGCGCCGCGCCAGCCATAGATCGACTGGTCGTCGTCGCCGACGCAGCAGATGTTGCGCTTGCCCTGCGCCAGGAGCCGCAGCCAGAGATATTGAGCGACATTGGTGTCCTGATACTCGTCGACCAGCATGTACTGGAAGCGCTGGTGATATTCGGCGAGCACATCCGGATATTCGCGGAAGAGGCGGAGATTTTCGAGCAGCAGATCGCCGAAGTCGCAGGCGTTGAGGACCTTCATGCGGTCCTGATAGGCGGCATAGAGCTTCAGCCCCTTGCCGTCCGCGAAGCCGCCGCCGTCGCCCGGCTTGACGTCCTTCGGCGAGAGGCCGCGGTTCTTCCAGCTGTCGATGAGGCCGGCCAGCTGCTTCGCCGGCCAGCGCTTCTCGTCGATGCCCTCGGCCTGGATCACCTGCTTCATCAGGCGGACCTGGTCGTCGGCGTCGAGGATGGTGAAATTCGGTTTCAGGCCGACCATCTCGGCTTGACGGCGGAGAATGCGCACGCCGATCGAATGGAACGTGCCGAGCCAGGCCATGCCCTCGACCGCCGGGCCGATCAGATCGCCGATGCGGTGGCGCATCTCGCGCGCCGCCTTGTTGGTGAAGGTCACCGCGAGGATCTGTCCCGGCCGCGCCTTGCCGGTGGCGAGCAGATGGCCGATGCGGGTCGTGAGCACGCGCGTCTTGCCCGTGCCGGCGCCGGCGAGGACGAGCACCGGCCCCTCCGTCGTCTCGACGGCGAGGCGCTGCTCGGGATTGAGGCGGACGAGATAATCCGGCTGCGGGCGGGCGCCGAGGGCGCGCGCGGCAATGCCGCCCGGCCGCGGGCCCGGCGCTTCATGGTCGAACGGGTCGCTCATGCGAGCGCCTGCGGGCGATTCGGAAATGTGAACATAGCGCGAATATGGCCTCTCACGGCCCGCCTTTCCAGCAAGCGAGGCGCCTCCCGTCATGGTAGTGGTGAGGAACGGACATAGAGTGTATATACGGGAATGCCGTGCGCATTACCTTCGACCCGGCCAAGCGAGAGAAGACGCTCATCGAGCGAGGGGTCGATTTTCTCGATGCGGAGCTTGTTTTTGCGGGGACCAAGATCGAGGGCCCCGATCTTCGCTTCGACTATGGCGAGGTCAGGATGATCACGGTCGGCCATCTGCGCGGCCGCATGATGGTTGTCGTCTGGACACAGCGTGGCGAAGCGCGCCACGTCATTTCGATGAGGAAAGCCAATGACCGGGAACAAGCGTGCTTTGGGCAGCGATTTGGCCAAGATTGACGCTCATGTCATCCAGCCCCACGAGTATGAGGAGCTGCCGGAACTCACCGACGCTTGGTTCGCCGAGGCCGATGTCTATCAGGGCGGCACGCTCGTCAGCCGGGGGCGGCCGAAATCCGCGGCCGCGAAGGAAGCGATCAGCATCCGCCTGTCGCCGGACGTGCTCGCGGGTTTCAGGGCGCGCGGGCCGGGCTGGCAGACCAAGATCGACGAGATTCTGCGCGACTGGTTGAAGCAGAACGAGACGGCTGCCTGAGCAGCCCAGCCCCATGCGAGGCGCAGCAAGGCGCCCGCACCCAAGGAGACCGCCATGCATGCAGCTGTTCACGAGACCTTCGGCAACCCGGCCGACGTCCTGAAACTCGGCGAGCGGCCGGTGCCTCAGCCGGGCGCCGGCGAGATCCGCGTCCGTCTCGTGCTGTCGCCGATCCACAATCACGATCTCTGGACGATCCGTGGCAGCTATGGTGTCAAGCCGGCACTGCCGGCGATCGGCGGAACCGAGGCGCTCGGCGTCGTCGAAGCCCTCGGCGAGGGCGTCGCGGCGCCGGCCATCGGCACGCGCGTGGTCGTCGCCGGCGTCAGCGGGCTCTGGGCGGAGTTTTTCGTCGTTCCTGCGGCGCGCGCCATTCCGCTGCCCGATGCGATCGACGATGCAACCGCCTGCCAGCTCATCGCCATGCCGCTGTCGACGCTGATGCTGCTCGAGGATCTGGCGCTCGAGCCCGGCCAGTGGCTGGTGCAGAACGCCGCCAATGGCGCCGTCGGCCGGCTCGTCGCGACCTTCGCCAGGACGCGCGGCCTAAATGTCGTCGGCCTCGTGCGCCGCGACGCGGGCATCGCCGAACTCTCAGCGCTCGGCATCGACAATGTCGTCTCGACCGAAGCGGATGGCTGGCAGCAACAGGTCGAGGCGATCACCGGCGGCGCGCCGATCCTTCGCGGCATCGAGTCGGTCGGCGGCAAGGCGGCGAGCGCCATGCTGTCGTTGCTCGCCCCCGGCGGGCGGCTGATTTCGTTCGGCTCGATGTCGGGCGTGCCGCTCGAGATCCCCTCGGGCGAGCTGATCTTCCGCCGCATCACCGTCGAGGGCTTTTGGGGCGCCGCCCGCTCGGCCGCGACCTCGCGCGAGGACATGGGACAGATGATAGGCGAGCTGATCGGCCTCGCCGCTGCCGGCACACTGCGCCTCGCCGTCGACGAAGTCTTTCCGCTCGACAAGGCCGGCGAGGCGGCCGCGGCCAGCGACCGGCCGGGCAGGTCGGGCAAGATCGCGCTCCGCCCCTGAGGCGCCAGGCGGCGCCGGAGGAAGTCTTTGGCGCCGCACGTTGTTTTTGCTAGGTTGCCGCCAGCCGCGGCGCGCGGCGGCGTTTTCGGCGGAGGCTTGGACGATGGTTGTTTCGGTGCTGCGGAGGGAGGGGGGCCTCGCTGACGCGCTTGGCCGCCTCGAGAGCCGTTTCGGCGCCCGATTCAGTCGCGGCGCCGATATCCGCCGCCAGCATGCCAACACCGTCAGCTGGCTCGGCAACGAACCCGCCGATGCCGTCGTCTTCGCCGAATCGACGGAGGAGGTCGCCGATCTCGTGCGCATCTGCGCCGAGGCCCGCGTGCCGGTCATCCCCTTCGGCACCGGCACCGGGCTCGAGGGCCATGTCAATGCGCCGCTCGGCGGCGTTTCGGTCGATCTGTCGCGGATGAACCGCGTGCTCGCCGTGCGGCCCGAGGATCTCGACTGCACGGTCGAGGCCGGCGTCACCCGCCGCCAGCTCAACGACTATCTGCGCGACCAGGGCCTGTTCTTCCCGATCGATCCCGGCGCCGATGCCAGCCTCGGCGGCATGGCGGCGACGCGGGCCTCGGGCACCAATGCCGTGCGCTACGGCACGATGCGCGAGAATGTCGTCAATCTGACCGCGGTGATGGCCGACGGCACGATCATCCATACGGCCCGCCGCGCGCGGAAATCCTCGGCCGGCTATGATCTGACGCGGCTTCTGATCGGCTCGGAGGGCACGCTCGGCATCATCACCGAGGTGACGCTGAAGCTCGCCGGCATCCCCGAGGCGATCTCGGCCGGCGTCTGCGCGTTTCCGACCGTCGCCGACGCCTGCAACGCGACCATCCTCACCATCCAGAGCGGCATTCCGATCGCCCGCATCGAGCTCCTCGATGCGCTGATGATCCGCGGCACCAATCTCTTCGCCGGGCTCGGCCTGCCGGAAGTGCCGCATCTCTTCGTCGAGTTTCACGGCTCGGCCGCGTCCGTCGTCGAGCAGGCGAGCCAGTTCGCCGAGATTGCGGAAAGCTTCGGCGGCGGCGACTTCCAGTCGGAGACGAGCCCGGAGGAGCGCACGCGGCTCTGGCGTGCCCGGCACGACGCCTATTTCGCGGCGCGGGGCCTGCGCCCCGGCGCCGAGGTCATCGCCACCGACGCCTGCGTGCCGATTTCGCGGCTCGCCGACTGCGTCGCCGAGACCCAGGCCGACATCGCCGAGACGGGCCTGATCGCGCCGATCGTCGGCCATGTCGGCGACGGCAACTTCCACGTCCAGATGATGGTCGATCCCGCTGATCCGCATGAGATGGAGCTGGCGGAACATTTCCTCGCCCGCCTCGCCAAGCGCGCCATCGCCATGGACGGCACCTGCACCGGCGAGCACGGCGTCGGGCAGGGCAAACGCAAATATCTCGCGCTCGAGCACGGACCGGCCCTCGGCGTGATGCGCCTCGTCAAGGCGGCGCTCGATCCGCTCGGCATTCTCAATCCCGGCAAGGTGCTGCCCGAATAGGTTCGGGCGGCGTGCCGTTGGCAAGGAGGCGGACCTGAGCAGGCTCTACCTGTTCTTCGGTGGCTTGATCATCGCCGTGCTGGTCGCGGCGCTGGTGCTGCCGCTTGTCGTCGACTGGAACGCCTATCGATCGAACATCGAGCGCCAGGCCGAGGCCATTCTCGGGCAGAGCGTGCATGTCGACGGCTCGGTCAGCGCGACGCTGCTGCCGATGCCCTCGCTCACCGTGTCCAATGTGCGGGTCGGCGGCAGTGCCGACCAGCCGATGCTGCGCATCGCGCGCCTCGCCATGCGGATCGAGCTCATTCCTCTCATCACCGGCGATGTAAAGGTCGCCGAGATGCAGATGGAGCGGCCGCAGCTCGCGCTGACGCTGGACGACGAAGGACGGCTCGACTGGATGCAGCGTGGCGCCGGCACCGCCGCGCTCAATCCGGATGCCGTGACGCTGGCGCATGTGACGCTGAGGGACGGCGCAGTCAGCTATCTCGACAGCCGCTCGGGCCGTGTCGTCGCGCTCGACCGGATCAATGCCAATGTCGATGCCCGCTCGCTGCTCGGACCGTGGAAGATCGACGGCACGCTGCGCGCCGAGGGGCGGCCGGCGACGGTGCGGCTCGCCAGCGGCCGGCGCGAGGCGGACGGCTCGCTGCGCGTGAAGCTCGATGTGATCCCGGCCGATGTCCCGGTCACCGCCTCTGCCGAGGGGCTGGTCGCCGTCGACGGCAAGGGGCTCGGCTGGACGGGAACCTTCGCCCTCGGGCAGGTCGTGGCCGCGAGGGATGGCGAGGAAAAGCCGGCCCCCGGCTGGCGCGCCGGCGGCAGCTTCGAGTTGCGCCCGGAGATGCTGCGCCTGCCGGAACTGACGCTGGCCGAAGGCCCCGACGACCGGCCGTTCAGCCTGACGGGCGCCGCGACCATCGCGCTCGGCGCCGAGATGCGCTTCGACGCAGTGCTCAAATCGCGCCAGGTCGATCTCGACCGCTCGATCGGCAAGGGTCCGGGCGAACCCGTCGACGTCAATGCTGCCGGCGGCGCGCTGGTCGCGGCGCTGGCGAGCCTGCCGCGGCCGCCGATCCAGGGCCGCATCGGCTTCGACGTGCCCGGCATCGTCGTCGGCGGCTCCGTGGTCCAGAACCTGCAATTCGATGCCGCGACCGACAGCAAGGGCTGGCGCATCGAGGAACTCGCCGCGGATCTGCCCGGCCGAACGCGGCTTTCCGCGGACGGCACGATCGAGACGGCGCCGAAGGTCCGCTTCGTCGGCGGCGTCCGCGTCACCTCGGAGCAGCCGTCGATCTTCGCCGCCTGGTGGCGCGGCGGCTCGGCCGGCACGCGTCTGCCGCTGCAGCCCTTCGACATGTCGGGCCAGCTCGATATCGCGCCGGAAGAGATCCGCATCACCAGCATGTCGGCGCGCACGCAAGGGTCGAACATCCGCGGCTCGCTCGACTGGCAGCGCAACGAGGCCGGCAGCCGGGCGCTGGCGCTCGACATCAAGGCCGACCGCTTCGATTACGACCAGGCGGCCTCGCTGACCGAGCTCTTCGCCGGACGCAGCGTCACCGACAAGGGCGGGCTCGCCGACAGCTTCAAGGTCAAGATCGCCGCCGGGACCTTCGTCGCCGGCGACACGACGCTCACCGACGTTTCAGCCGATGGCAGCTATGCCGACGGGCTCCTGACCGCCAACCGCTTCACGGTCGGCGATCTCGCCGGAGCGGCGCTCTCCGCCAGCGGCAAGCTCGCCGATCTCGGCACGACGCCGAGCGGCCAGATTTCGGCCTCGGTCGATGCCACCGACCTTCGCGGCGTCGCCGATGTCGCCGAGCGGCTGCTGCCGGGCTCGCCCTTTGCCGGATGGCTCGCCGCGGCGGCGCCTTCCCTGCAGAATGCCCGGCTCAGCGCGGTCGCCAATGCCGCCGCCGTCGACGGCGTCACCAATGCCAATATCACGCTGAACGGCACCGCCGGCGGCAGCGCCATCGACGTTGCGCTCGGGCTGTCCGGCTCGGTCGCCGACTGGCATTCCGGATCGGTCAAGCTGTCGGCGGCGATCGACAATCCCGATGCCGGCGCCGCGCTCGGCCAGTTCGCCTTCGCCGCCCATCCGGTGATGGCGCCCGGTCGGCTTCGCCTCACGGTCGAGGGCGGCGGCAATCTCGCCACGGGCGTGCCGCTCAGCCTCAAGGGCGACATCGCCGGGCTCACCTACGACATCGCCGGCAGCCTTGCGGTCGCCGACGACAAGGCCGTGTCCTTCAAGGGCAAGGCGGCGATCGCGGGCGCCGATGCCGGGCCGCTGACCGGCCTGCTGGTCGGCCCGGTTCCGGGTCTCGCCAGCCCGGCGCCGCTCGATCTTGCAGCAAAGCTCGATCTTGCGCCGGCGCGGCTTGCGCTCTCCTTCGACAGCGCGACGCTGGGCACGGCGAAGGGATCGGGCGCGCTCAGTTTCGCGAGGACGGGCGGGCGATGGTCCATCGACGGCGATCTCGCGCTCGACCGCATCGATCTCGCCTTCGCGGCGGGCCTCGGTCTCGGCGTCGAACCGACGCTCGGCAATGATGGCTGGTCGGATACCCCCTTCGCCGAGCCGGTCTTCGCCGGCCTCGACGGCGCGGTCGACATCAAGGCGGCGCGGCTCGCGCTGTCCGATGCGCTCCTCGTCGACAATGCCGTGGTCAGCGCGCGCTTCGGAAGCGCACGGACCGAGTATGGCCTCGTCGCCGGCGATCTCGCCGGCGGGACGGCCACCGGCGCCTTGTCGATCGAGGCCGCCAACGGAACGGCGACGCTGTCGGGCCAGTTCGCGATCAAGGGCGCCGCCGCCGCGGACCTCGTCCCCGAGGCGGGTGGCAAGCCGGTGATCGCCGCGCCGCTCGATCTCTCCGGCCAGTTCGAGGGCAGCGGCCGCTCGCTCGCCGGGGTCGTCGCGACGCTTTCGGGCGGCGGATCGCTGCATGCCGGCGCCGGGACGGTGCGCGGTCTCGATCCGAAGGCGCTCGGCGCCTCGGTCGCGGCGGCGGAAAACGGCCGCGACCTCGACGAGACCGCGCTCGGCAAGGTCTATGCCGGCTTCCTCGATGCCGGTCCGCTCGCTTTCACCAGCGTCGACGGCGCGTTCTCGATCGTCGCCGGGACCGTGCGCGCGCAGAATCTCGACATCGCTGCCGACGATGTGCGGGTGTCCGGCGGCGCGACGATCGATCTCAATCGGCTCGCCCTCGCCAGCCAGTGGACACTGACGGCGACGTCCGGCACCGAGACGACGTCGGGGGCCTTCCCGCAGGCGACCATTGCCTTTGCCGGCCCCTTGGCGGCGCCGGAGCGGACGATCGACGTGGCGCCGCTGCTCGGCTTCCTGCAGCTGCGCGCCTTCGAGCGCGAGGTGCAGCGCATCGAGAAGCTGCAGGCCGAGATCCTCGAGAAGGAGAAGCTCGGCCGCCTTGTCCGCGCCGGGCGCGACGAGGATCGTCGTCGCGCCGAAGCCGCCGAGCGCGCCGCGGAGGCAGAAGCCGCCAAGGCAGAGGCCGAACGCCAGGCGGCCGAAAAGGCCGCCGCCGCGGCGGAGGCCGATCGCCTTGCGAAGGCCGAGGCGGAACGGCAGGCCGCCGCCGAAGCGCAGCGCCAGGCCGACGCCAAGGCTGCGGCGGAGGCCGCTGCCGAAGCCCAGCGCCGTCTGGATCAGGCCAAGGCCGAGGCAGATGCGGCGGCCAAGGCTGCTGCAGAGGCGAAGGCGCGCATGGATGAAGCGGCGCAGAGAAAGGTCGATGCCGACGCCGCTGTCAGCTCGACTGCGGCAGATGCGAAGGATGCCGGTGCGGAAGCCGACGCCGCCAAGCGGCGGGCCGATGCCGAAGACAAGGCCAATGCCGAGGCGATCGACCGGGCACAGAAGCTCCTGAAGACCGTGCCGCTGCATCTCCAGAACGGTGCCGACGGGAACTGAGCCGCGTCAGGCGCGCACCGCCGCCTGCCGGTACCAGTCGAGCACGGCGAGGCGGATCGCCGAGGAGAGGTTGACGGCGGGATCGCGGCGGCCGTCGATCTCGGCGACGAGCGCCGGCAGGCTGAGGCCGCGTTCGCCCGCCATGTCCTGCGCCGCCTGCCAGAACGCGTCCTCGAGCGAGATCGAGGTGCGGTGACCGGCGACCGCGATCGACCGCTTCTTCACGGCTTTTGATCCGGCGGCGAGGGCTCGCGGCGATGACCCTCGAGACGCTGACCCTCGATCTCCGCCTCGCGCCTTGCCGCCTGCTTCTCCGCCTTGGTGCGGCCGAAGCGGACGCGGTTCTCGTCCGCCTTCGCGGCCTTGTCGGCGCGGGCCTTGTCCTTGCGGAAGCGGTTCAGATTGACGAGATCGGCCATGCTCAGAATCCGAGGAAGAGGAGATCGAGCGCGGATTTTATGCGGTCCTGCTCATGGGCGAGATTGCCGGCAACCGGACCGAGTTCCAACAACTGCACGGCTGCGAGCCTGTCGAGCATCAGCAGAGAGCGGTTGCCGCCGACCTCGACATGAAAGCGCAGCCTCTCGATCACCGTCTCATACGGCTCGTCGGACAGCGGGGCGACGACGCGGGTGGTCAGGCGGTCTGAAACGTCGTTCTGGATGATGAGGACAAGGCCCCGACGCGGCATGCGCAATCGGCAGACATCATATTGCCGCATCAGAACAGCCGCAGGCCGTCGGACCAGAGGCCGTTGCGCGCCAGTTCCGCATTGGCCTCGTCGATCGCAGCGGCATTCTCGGCCCGCCAGCGCTCGGCGCGCTGGTGGCGGTGTTCCTCGTCGAGCGCGCGCTCGAGGACGGCCGAGATGTTGGTGCCGAGCGCCTTCGCCTCGTCGATCAGGTCGGCGCGCACCGAGACGTTGACGGCGCGCTTCGGCGATTTCTGCTTCGCACTGTTCGAGACGGGCCTGCCCATCGACATCCACCATGCGCATATGGTCTGCGCATGGTGCTCCTGCGGCGAGCCCGGCGCAACGTTATTTCGGGCCGATCATGTCCTCGGGGCGGACGATGGCGTCGAATTCCTCGTCGGTGACATAGCCGCCGCCGACCGCTTCCTCGCGCAGCGTGGTGCCGTTCTTGTGCGCGGTCTTGGCGATCTTGGCGGCGTTGTCGTAGCCGATCTTCGGCGCCAGCGCCGTGACGAGCATCAGCGAGCGCTCGACGCCGTGGCGGATATTGTCGAGGCGCGGCTCGATGCCGACGACGCAGTTGTCGGTGAAGGAGACCGAGGCATCGGCGACGAGCCGCACCGACTGCAGGAAATTGTAGGCCATCAGCGGATTGTAGACGTTGAGCTCGAAATGGCCCTGGCTGTCGGCGAAGGTCAGGGCGGCATTGTTGCCGAACACCTGCACACAGACCTGCGTCAGCGCCTCGCACTGGGTCGGGTTGACCTTGCCCGGCATGATCGAGGAGCCCGGCTCGTTCTCGGGCAGCGAGAGTTCGCCGAGGCCGGCGCGCGGGCCGGAGCCGAGCAGGCGGATATCGTTGGCGATCTTGAACAGCGACGCGGCGACGGTGTTGATCGCGCCATGCGTGAACACCATTGCGTCATGCGCCGCCAGCGCCTCGAACTTGTTCGGGGCGGAGGTGAAGGGGAGGCCGGTGATCGCGGCGATCCGCTCGGCGACGGATTCGGCAAAGCCGATCGGCGCGTTGAGGCCTGTGCCGACCGCGGTGCCGCCCTGCGCCAGTTCCATCAGCGCCGGAAGCGTCATCTCGATGCGGGCGATGCCGTTCTCGACCTGCTTGGCATAGCCCGAGAATTCCTGGCCGAGGGTCAGCGGTGTCGCATCCTGGGTATGGGTGCGGCCGATCTTGACGATGCCTGTCCAGGCCTTGGCCTTGGCGTCGAGTGCGCCATGGAGATGCTTCAGCGCGGGAACGAGCTTGGCGACGATCTCCTCCGCGGCGGCGACATGCATCGCGGTCGGATAGGTGTCGTTCGACGACTGGCTCATATTGACGTGGTCGTTGGGATGCACCGGCTTCTTCGAGCCCATCACCCCGCCGAGCATCTCGATCGCGCGGTTCGAGATGACCTCGTTGGCGTTCATGTTCGACTGCGTGCCCGAACCGGTCTGCCAGACGGCCAGCGGGAAGTGCTCGTCGAGCTTGCCGTCGATGACCTCCTGCGCCGCGGCGACGATGACGGTGCCGAGCGCGGGATCGAGCCGGCCGAGCGCCATGTTGGCCTCGGCCGCCGCGCGCTTGACGATGCCGAGCGCGCGCACGACCGGCAGCGGCTGCTTCTCGACGCCGATCTTGAAATTGCCGAGCGAGCGCTGCGCCTGCGCGCCCCAATAGCGGTCCGACGCCACGTCGATGGGGCCGAACGTATCAGTCTCGATGCGGGTCGAAGGGGACGTCGTCATGGCGCGCGCATGGCCTTTCTGATGGGCGAGAGGCAGCGCGGCCCTGCGGATCGGCCGGCAGCCAGACAGGATGGCGGTGTCCTAGCATGGCGCTTTGGAGCCTCACAAGGCGAGGGGACGCCGGCAAGGCGGGCAGCATTGCCGCATGCGCCGCGAGAGGCTAGGAAGACCCGGCCCGCCGGCGGACTTCCCGGCGGACTTGGCCGCGGATTTGGCGGCGGACAGGAACAGGTCGGTTCGGATGCGTGTCAGCGGCTTCACCTTCATTCGCAACGGCGCACGGCTGAACTATCCCTTCGTGGAGAGCATCCGCTCGGCGCTGCCGGTCGTCGATGAATTCGTCGTCGCAGTCGGCGCCAGCGATGACGACACGCGCGAACGGATCGTCGCGATCGGCGATCCGAAGATCCGCATCGTCGACACGGTCTGGAATCCGATCCTGGTGAAGCGAGGCTTCGTGCTGGCGCAGCAGAAGATGATCGCGCTCTACAACTGCACCGGCGACTGGGCCTTCTATATCGAGGGCGACGAGGTGCTGCATGAGGACGACCAGGCCGCCGTGACCGCCGCCATGAAGCGCCATCACGACAATCCGGAGGTCGAGGCGCTCTGGTTCGACTATCGCCACTTCTATGGCGACGTGAACTGGATCACGCAGACGCACAGCTACTACAAGCGCGAGGCGCGGATCATCCGCAACACGATCCGCGTCACGACGACGGATTCGCTCTATTTCCTCGTGATGGACAAGAAGAAGCGCGGCCGCTATCCGCGCGCCGCCGCGGCCGACGCCCGGCTCTTCCACTATGGCAATGCCCGCTCGCCGCTGCCGATGTGGCACAAGCGGCGCGAGATGAGCCAGCTCTACACCGCGACGCCCGAGACCTATCCGCCGCCATTCCACGGCATCACGCGGCAGGAGGCCTATACGATGGACAAGCGGCTGATCCGCCCCTTCGAGGGGACGCATCCGGCCGTGATGGCGGACTGGATCGCGAGCCAGGAAGGCGATCCCTATGTTCCGCAGTATGGCGCACATAATCTGCGCGAATGGCGCAACCTGATGGGCGTGCGCCTCAATCGCTTCCTGCCGATCGACTTCAGCAAGAAGCATTTCAAGCCCGTCTGACCGCGCGCGCGCTGTCGCGGCCGGACCAAGGCTTTGCCGACAACTCACGATTGAGAGGTGTCGCTGCGGCCGAGGACGGCAAGTCGTTGACACTCCCGATTCCGGTGCTGCACCGCATTCATTATGCTGCAATGCAGCAATATTCACAATCGTCAGTAAGTTGCTGATACAGAAGCGGTTCGGGTCCTTTGCGGTCGGTTGATTTCCATCGCGGAATGCGATGCGGAGGCCTCGATGTTATGACCTTGTTAACCATGGCGAATGCAATCTCCTCTTGTACAAAAATGATTAACCTTACCGGATGCTTCACGAGCGGCGCCGGCAAGATGTCCGGGGGAGCGGCGCATGAAGGCTCAGGATTCGCTGAGACGCATTCCACAATATCTGCGCGCCGGCCGTCACATGCGCTCGGTGATCGAGCATGGCACGCCGCGCAAATGGGCCAATCTGGCACTGCTCGAGAGCGAGCGGCTGCTCCGTCGCACCGATCTGCGCGCGCGGCCCTATATTCTCTATCTCGATCCCTGCAACTACTGCAATTTACGCTGCCCGCTCTGCCCGACCGGCATCAATGAGCTTGGCCGCAAGCAGGGGATGATGTCGTTCGAGTGCTTCAAGCGCTATCTCGACCCGCATATCCCCTATCTGTTCGAGCTGAACCTCTACAATTGGGGCGAGCCGCTGATGAACAAGGACGTTCATCGGATGATCGCCTATGCGCAGAGCCACAACATCGGCACGAACATGTCGTCCAACATGGTGCTCGCCAGCAGCGACGACCTCGACAATCTCATCGATGCCGGGCTCGAGCATCTGACCGTGTCGCTCGACGGCACGGATCAGGAGTCCTATGCGAAATATCGCGTGCGGGGCAAATTCGACCGCGTCGTCGAGAACATGTCCGAGATCATCAAGCGCCGGAACGCGCGGGGGAAGAAGTACCCCTTCGTCGAATGGCAATACATCGTGATGAAGCACAATCAGGACAATGTCGACGAAGCCGAGCGGATGGCGAAGACCCTCGGCGTCGACACGATCCGCTTCATTCCGGTCGGCCTGCCGCTGGAGACGCGCAATCGCAAGGCGCTGGCCGATGCCTGGTTCCCGACCCGCTTCGAAGGACGGCAGGCCAGCGAAGAGACGCCGCAGGCCTTCGGCATGGGGCAGCGCGCCGGCGGCTGCTTCTATCTCTATCGCTCGCTGACCGTGAATGCGGATGGCGGCGTCTCGCCCTGCGCCAATGTCTACAAGGACGGCCGCGACTTCGATCATCTCGACGCCGAGCAGCCGATCGATGTCGGCGCCGTCTGGAACAACGAGAAGTTCCGCAGCGCCCGGGCGCTGTTCTCGGCCAAGGACTGGGACGGCCGCAAGCGGACGATCTGCGACGGCTGCGATATCTTCCAGCATCATCCGAGCAAGGTGACGGCGTCGGCCTGCCAGCCCGCGCGGCCGAAGGGTCAGCCGGTGGTGGCGCATCGCGAGGCCGAGGCCTCTGGCGGCATGATCGGCGCGGCGCAGCGGGCCGGCTCCTGACCGGGCTCTCGCGATCAGTGATGCGCGAGGTGCGCCGCCGGCGAGGGTGCCGGAAGCCTGTCCGCCTCGGCGGGCAGACTTCTGTCGGCGGCAGCGGGCCGCATGGCGATGGCGATGCGGCGGACCAGCCAGACCGCGCGCTCGAAGAGGCTCGTCGCGAGCAGCAGCCTCTGCGCATCCGCTTCGGCGCCTACGGCTGACGCGGCGAGTTCGCGGCGGATGCGGTTGAGATGCTCGCTGCGATCGCTCGTCAGTTCGATCAGGAAATCGAAATCTTCCTCGCTCCCCGCGATCGTGTCGGCGAGCTGGACCGCGATCGTCCGCAGCGATTCGGAGAGGTTGAAGGCGAGCGGCGGCGGCGTCTCGAAGGCGTCGATGAGGCCGGAGAACTCGACCAGCGACTGCTGCAGCGCGCGCAGCATCTCGAGCTCCGCCTGCTGGGCGAGGGCGGTGTCGAGATGGGTTCCCGACAAACCACTGGCGATCAGGTCGACGACGAAGCTGTCGGTCGCCTCGGCGACGGCGCTGCTGCCGCGCCAGAGCAGGCCGATCGCCGCGGCGTCCGGCCCGTCGGGGTCGTCGAGATCCGGCAGAAGGGTCGGCAGCCGCCGGATGAGCCCGGCGATCTCCTCGGCCGACAGTTCCAGCGCGCCGGCTGGATCGGCGCGCGCGGCGGGATCGATGAAGCGCGGACGCGAGATGCTGTCCTCGAGCGAGGGCGGACTGAAGCGGTTGGCGAGCCGCTCGGTGAACGTGCGCAGCATGGCGACGGGCACGGCGCCGACGAGCTGCAGCGCCAGGAAGAGCAGCGATACCGAGGTCGCGGCGTCGCCGCCGCCGATGGCGGCGAAGAGGGCGGCCGGATCGGTGCCGGCGGCTTCGAGGCCGAACCAGAGCGCCAGCAGCAGCGCGGTGCCGAGCCCTTTGACGAGGATGTGGACATAGCAGAGCTGGCGGCCGACGCCGGCGAGACCGCCCGCGGCGAGCAGCGTGGCGAGGCCCGAGCCGAGATTGGCGCCGAGCACGACGAAGAAGCAGATGTCGAGGTCGACGAAGCCGGCCTTCAATCCCGCGAGCGCGAGGATCGTCGCCGTGGACGAGGACTGGCTGAGCGCCGCGGCGATGAGGCCGAGCGTCATCGCCAGGAGCGGCGAGACGCCGTCGAAGACCGCGGCCAGCATGGCGACGTCGAGATGGCGCGGCGCCCCCTTGATGAAGTCGATGCCGAGGAAGAGCAGGGCGAGGCCGAGCAGGACCCCCATCCAGCCGCGCAGCAGGCCGCGCCTGTCGAGGCCGGCCTGGACGCCGATGCCGACGATGCCGACCAGGAACAGGACGGCGAGATGGAAATCGAGCGCCGCGAGGACCACCAGCAGCGCGGTGCCGACATTGCCGCCGGCGACGACCGGCACCGCGTCCCGCGTCGTCAGCACGCGCGAGCGGACGAGATTGCCTGAGATCACCGCGACGGCATTGCTCGACTGGGTGACGGCGCCCGCGATGCAGCCGACGGCGAAGCCGACCAGCGCCGACTGGGTCGCTGCCTTGAGCAACTGGCGTATGCGCCCGCCCATCGCCTGCTGCAGGTTCGAGGACAGCAGCTTGAGGCCAATGAACAGAAGCCCGAGGCCGGCCAGAATTTCACCGATGCTCGACACGGGGGTCCTTGGTCGGCGCTGAAGGAGGCGGCTTCACGGGATGCTTGCCGTCGTCCGCACGAGAGATCGCACGCGACACGATCTGCCATCTGCGATTGCCATGACAGTTGTGTGACAGCGCGATGACGCGCGCAGGCTTGCGTTCGCCGTCAATGCACCAATAAGTAGCATAAACGGTGAAAATCTGCTCTAGATTGCGGTCTCCGCAGGTGCGGAAGAGAGACCGGGGGAGTGAGCATGAAGATCATCGATATTCAGAAAGCGCTGGCGCAGCGCGGCCTCAAGCCTGGACCGCTCGACGGGATCTGGGGCCGCCAGACCGCGGCGGCGGTGCGGGAGTTCCAGGCGAAGAACGGACTCGATGTCGACGGCATCGTCGGCCCGCTGACGCTGGCGGCGCTGCTGCCGGATGAGCCGAAGCCGAGCGACTATCGTGATCCGACGCTGCCTTGGCTGCAGGAGGCGCTGCGGCTGCTCGGCACGCGCGAGATCGCCGGCAAGAAGTCGAACAAGCTGATCCTCGACTGGGCGAGCGACCTGAAGCTGTTCTATGACGACGACGACAT
Organism: Kaistia sp.; assembly: GCA_965279105.1. Lineage (GTDB taxonomy): Bacteria > Pseudomonadota > Alphaproteobacteria > Rhizobiales > Kaistiaceae > Kaistia. The sequence continues at coordinate 3,935,970 of OZ257135.1, read as the reverse complement.
TCCGTGGTGCGGTCTCTTCGTCGGCCATTGCATCGGCGCGACGCTCGACCGCGAGCCCCTGCCGTCCAGGCTGCTGTCGGCGCGCGCCTGGGAGCGCTTCGGCATTTCGACCAGGCCGATGCTCGGTGCCGTGATGGTGTTCTGGCGGAAGTCCCGGGACAGTGGCCTCGGTCACGTCGGCTTTTATGCCGGTGAGAAGAAGGATGGCAGCGCATACCGCATCGTCGGCGGCAATCAGAGCAACCAGGTGTCGACCGCCTGGATTTCAAGCGAGCGCTTCGTCGCGGCGCGCTGGCCCTCGACCGTGGCGCCGCGCGCCTCCGAAGCGGCTTTTCTCGACGTCGACGAACCGCTGAGCGTGTCCGAGGCGTAGAGCCCAAGCGCAAGGTTCGGCGCGGGCGGCAAAGCCGCTCGCGCTGGCCGGGCGGATGGGCCGGCGTCAGTTCTTCTTGCGGAAGGCGTCGAGGCGGACGACCTGCGCGTCGCCCGTCTTCTCGGGCTGGGCCTCGACGGCAGCGGCCGCGGCCGCCGGCTGGTCGAGAACCAGCGGCGAGGTCTCGACCTCGTCCATCTCGGCGCTCGCCTCGTCCTCGCCCTCTTCGGCGGCGGCCGATTCGAACTGCAGGCCGAACTGCACCGAGGGGTCGACGAAGCTCTTCACGGCCATGAACGGCACCAGGAGCCGCTCCGGCACGCCGTTGAAGGAGAGGCCGACCTCGAACGCATGCTCGGTGACCGACAGGTCCCAATACTGATGCTGGATGACGATCGTCATGTCCTCCGGATACTGCGCGAGCATCCGGCTCGAGATGCGCACGCCGGGGGCGCGGGTCTCGAAGGTGATGTAGAAATGATGATCGCCCGGCAGGCCGGTCTTGGCGACTTCGGCGAGGACCTTCCTGACCACGCCCCGGAGAGCGTCCTGGGCCAGGATGTCGTAGCGGATCAGATCCTCGGGCATGCGCAACCGTCCCTGACGTTCCGGTCGAGGACCGGGAGAATGAAGTGGAGGCTTCTGTTGCCAGGTGCCTCCGGACCCCGCCTTACAGTGCTACCCGCAAGGACTTTGATTTCGGTACCAGCACCGCATTACGCGGCGAGGGCCACCGGAGCATAGTTGTCATTCGCAACTATAGGTTTGGTCCGATATCGGCGGTACCATGCCGAGCAAAAGAACACCCTTTACGCCCTCGTCGATCCTATTTCGCCCCCGCCGAAAACCACCTTCTGAGGTCAGATGGGCTTGGGTGGAGGCGCCGGGTACCGCCCCCGGGTCCGAAAGGTTTATTACGGTGACCATTTATCGCCATAGCCGGCTTGCGCCGGCACGCGAGATATAGGGGATCGCGTCCCCCATGAAAAGGTGCGCATCGCAGGACGTCCACCGCGATGCATGCCCCACCGCGTGTCAGTGGGCCGATCGGCGGTCCGCCGGGGCGCCATAGGCGCGCAGGAAGGTCGCGACGCCGGCGGCGGCAGCGGCAGAGATCTCGTCGTCGCTCGGCATCGGGCCGGTCTTGGCGGCGTCCTGGATGTCGGCATGGACGAGCGCGATCAGCTGCCGCGCCGCGCGCTCGGGATCGTCGATCGCAAGACGACCGGCAAGGGCGAGCGACTGCAGCCGCGCGCCGATCAGAATGGCGATCTTGCCCGGCCCATGGCTGCGCCAGGCGGCGAAGAGGTCCGGATGGCGCTCGCCCTCGGCCTCGACGAGACGGCGCAGGAGGCTGCAGTCGCGGTTGCAGAGCGTGTTGCGGATGAGCCGCTCGGAGAAGGCGGCGAGATCGGCCTGAAGATCGGCCGGCTGGTCCGGAAAGCTCGCGACCATCCGGTAGAGGGCGGCATTGGCGCGCTCGACCATCGCGTCGACCAGGGCGGCGAACAACGTCTCCTTGTCACGATAGTGGTTGTATATGGTCTGCCGGGCGACGCCCGCTGCGCAAGCGATCGTGTCGATGCTGGCCGCCGCGAAGCCTTCGCGTGCGAAGACCGTTTCGGCCGCCTCGATGATCGACTGCCGCTTGGCGCAGTGGCCATAGAGCGGCAGGGCGGGCGAGGGGATGCCGGTCTCGGCCGCGCCGTCCTCGCGCGGGCCGGCCTGCTGCGGCTTCCGTGTCACATGATCGGTTGCTGTCATGGCGGGCAGCATATGAAGGGTTGACGGGTTGGACAAGTCTGTCCAGAAATCTGGATCACTTGTCCAGCCTCGCGCATTGCCTGTTGCGCGCCGCAGTCGGGCCGCTGCCTGACCCATCCGATCCGCCGCCAGCTCCGCCGCGGATCACCATCGCAAAGGGCTTCGGCCATGACGTCTCTCCTCCGCTTCGCGGTCGTGCTCGGCTTGCTGAGCGCCATCGGTCCCTTCGCCATCGACATGTATCTGCCGGCTCTGCCGGCGATCGGTGCCGATTTCGGCGTCGGCACCAGCGCGGTGCAGGCGAGCCTGATGGTGTTTTTCGTCGCGCTCGGCCTCGGTCAGCTCGTCTATGGCCCGGTGTCCGACATGCTCGGCCGCAAGCCGCCGCTCTATTTCGGTCTCGGCCTCTTCATCGTCGGCAGCATCGGCTGCGCGCTGGCCCCCTCGATCGGCTGGCTGATCGCGTTCCGCTTCATCCAGGGCCTCGGCGCCTGTGCCGGCACGGTCGTGCCGCGCGCGGTCGTGCGTGACCTCCATACCGGGCCCGAGGCCGCCAAGCTGATGTCGATGCTGATGCTCGTCTTCAGCATCTCGCCGATCCTCGCGCCGCTGGCCGGCAGCGGCGTCATCGCCCTCGGTTCCTGGCGGGCGGTGTTCTGGTTCGTGGCGGTCGCCGCGGTGCTCGGCCTCGTCCTGCTCGCTCTCGCTCTGCCGGAAACGCGCCCGGTCGAAGAGCGGCGCGAGAGCAGCTTCGGCAGCGCCATGTCGGCCTATGCCTTCCTGCTGCGCGACCGCCGCTTTCTCGGCCTCGTCTTCCTCGGCGCCTTCGGCATTTCGAGCTTCTTCGCCTATCTCGGCAATTCGTCCTTCGTGCTCATCGGCCATTATGGGCTGACGCCGACCGAGTACAGCCTGGCCTTCTCGGTCAATGCCGTCTCCTTCTTCGGCGTTGCGCAGCTGAACGGCGTGCTCGCGGCACGCTTCGGCCTGCAGCGGCTGATGCGCTTCGCGGTCGTCGGCTATGCCGTGCCGATGGTTGCGCTCTATCTCCTATTCCTCGCCGGGGTCGACAGCCTCGCGGTGATGATCGTGCTCCTGTTCATCGCCTTCGGCTTTCTCGGCCTCGTCGTGCCGTCATCGGCGGTGCTGGCGCTCGATGATCACGGCGCCATTGCCGGAACCGCCTCGGCGCTGATGGGCACGCTGCAGTTCGGCGCCGGCATCGTCGTGATGGGGGCGGTCGGCCTCTTCCTCGACGGGACGGCCGTGCCGATGCTGGCCGGCATCGCCATCGCCTCGGTGATCGCGCTCATCCTGACCTTCCTGACGCCGACGCGCCAGGCGGTGGCGATCGAGGCCGCGGCGGAGTAGGGAGCCGAAATCCTGTGCGGGGCGGGGAGCCGGACTGGCATCCGGCTGCCTCCGGCAGCATGATCGGCTATACCGCTCGCACCACCGACGATTCCCTTGAGGCGGACCGATGCGCCAATATCACGACCTGATGGAGCTCGTCCTCGCCAAGGGCGCGCGGAAGACCGACCGGACCGGCACGGGGACGCTGTCGATCTTCGGCCACCAGATGCGCTTCGACCTTGCCGACGGCTTCCCGCTCGTCACGACCAAGAAGCTGCATGTCCGTTCGATCATCCACGAGCTGCTGTGGTTCATCGCCGGCGATACCAACATCAAATATCTGAACGACAACGGCGTTTCGATCTGGGACGAGTGGGCCGACGAGAATGGCGATCTCGGCCCGGTCTATGGCAAGCAGTGGCGCTCATGGCCGGCCGCCGACGGGCGCGTCATCGACCAGCTCGGCCAAGTCGTCCAGATGATCCACCGCACGCCCGATTCGCGGCGGCTGGTCGTCACGGCCTGGAACCCGGCCGAGATCGAGGAGATGGCGCTGCCGCCCTGCCATCTCCTGTTCCAGTTCTATGTCGCCGACGGCAAGCTCTCCTGCCAGCTCTACCAGCGCTCGGCCGACATCTTCCTCGGCGTACCGTTCAATATCGCCTCCTATGCGCTGCTGACGCTGATGGTGGCGCAGGTGACCGGCCTCAAGGCAGGCGAGTTCATCCACACGCTTGGCGACGCGCATCTCTATTCCAACCATCTGGACCAGGCCCGCCAGCAGCTGGAGCGGACGCCGAAACCGCTGCCGACCATGCGGCTCAATCCGGCGATCGCGCGGCTCGAGGACTTCCGTTACGCGGATTTCGAACTTGTCGGCTATGTTCCCGATGCCGCGATCAAGGCGCCGGTCGCGGTCTAGTTGCGGCGCTTTCCAGGGGGAGAGATGAGCATGCGTCAGCACGCGTGGTGCGGGGCTCTGTTGGGAGCATGGGTAGCGCTGGCCCCGCCCGCAGCCTTTGCCAATGATTCGACCGCCGAGCTCGGCGCCGGCGGGCTCGTCTACCTCACCACCGACGCGATCAAGATGACCTCGGAGGATCTGTCGATCTCGATGGACGAGGTCAAGGTCCACTACACGTTCCAGAATGTCTCGGACAAGGACGTGACGACGCTGGTCGCCTTCCCGATGCCGGACATCAAGGGCAGCCTCGATTTCCTCGACGCGATCCCGGCCGACGACCCCGTCAACTTCCTCGGCTTCAAGACGCTGGTCGACGGCCAGCCCGTGACGGCCAAGGTGCAGCAGCGCGTCACCGCGCTCGGCGTCGACCAGACCGCGCTGCTCACGGAGCTCGGCATCCCGCTCGCGCCGCAGCTCGACGCGACGCGCGCGGCGCTCGACGCGCTGCCGAAGGAGAAGTGGGACGAGCTGATCAATCTCGGCCTCGCCATCCCCGACACCTATGATGCCGGCAAGGGCTGGGAAAACCACCTCGCGCCCAACTGGCTGCTCTCGACCGCCTATTACTGGCAGCAGACCTTTCCGGCCGGAAAGACGGTCATCGTCGACCACAGCTATCGGCCGAGCGTCGGCTCGACGGTCGGCACCTCGTTCGGCGAAGCCGAGGCCAGCAAGGCGCAGTGGTTTGCCGGCTATGCCGAGAAATACTGCGTCGAGCCGAGCTTCGTCGCCGCCGCGGCCAAGGCCGCGAAGAACCGCGCCGAGGCCGATTTCCTGATGGAAAACCGGATCGAATACATCCTGACCACGGCGGCGAACTGGGCCGGCTCGATCGAGAAGTTCCACCTGACCGTCGACAAGGGCGCGCCGGGCAATCTCGTCAGCTTCTGCGGCGAGGGCGTCAAGAAGACCGGGCCGACCACCTTCGAGATGACGGCGACGGATTTCTATCCCGAGAAGGATCTTTCGATCCTGATCCTGCGCGGCGCCAAGAGTGCCCAACAAGAGTGAGTGCGCAGTGACCAGGACTTTCCCAGTGACCAAGACCCTCACAGTGATCAAGAGCGTGCCATGACCGAGGGTCTCGTCATCCGCCCGGCGCGTCCGGGTGAGGCCGGCCTCGTGCTCGGCTTCATCCGCGCGCTCGCCGTCTATGAGCGGCTGGAGCATGAGGTCGAGGCCGACGAGGCGGCGATCGATGCGGCGCTGTTCGGCGCCGAGCCGCGTGTCTTTTGCGAGATCGCGGAATGGAATTGCGAGCCGGCCGGCTTCGCGCTCTGGTTCTATACGTTCTCGACCTTCCGTGGCCGGCACGGCCTCTATCTCGAGGATCTCTTCGTCGATCCGGCGCGGCGCGGTCACGGCATCGGCAAGGCGCTGCTCGTCCATCTCGCGCGGCGCTGCGTCGCCGAGGGGCTGGCGCGGTTCGAATGGTCGGTGCTCGACTGGAATGCGCCCTCGATCGCCTTCTACGAGGCGCAGGGCGCCCGCCGCGTCGATGGCTGGCTGCGCTGCCGCGTCGACGGCGCGGCGCTCGTCGCGCTGGCCGGCTGAATGCCCCGCTTACCATCCCGATAGTCCGGTCAAATTCCGCCATTGCCGGCCGGAGGGCCGCGCCGGATAAGAGCGCCGACACCGGCAAAAGGGGGCAGGAATGGCGAAGCTGAAGCGCAATCTCGGCGCGATCGAGGCGATCGGGATGTCGCTCTCGGTGATGGCGCCGACCATGGGCATGGCCCTCAACGTGACGCTCGCCGCCGGCGCCGCCGGCATCGCCGCGCCGCTCGGCTTCGCGGCCGGCACGGTCGTGGTGGCGATCGTCGGCCTCTCCTTCGTCTTCTTCGCCAGCCGCATCACCAGCGCGGGCTCCGGCTATGCCTATATCGGCGAGACCTTCGGCCCCCGGGCCGGCTTCATCGCCGGCTGGTGCATGCTGCTGCTCTATATCGCCGGCGGCTCGGGCAGCGCGGCGCTGTTCGGCAATTTCCTCCGAGCGGCGCTCGCCGACCACGGCGTCGAGATCGGTGGCTGGTGGCTGGCGCTCGGCGTCGGCGCGCTCGGCCTCGCCACCCTCTTCGCCTGGCGCGACATCAGCGTCGCGACGCGGCTGATGCTGATCATGGAGCTCGGCTCGATCGCGGTCATCGTCTATCTCGGCATCCGCATCCTCCTCGCCGTCAGCGGCGCGGAAGGGCTGAGCGCGGCGCCGTTCCGGCCCGATCCCACCATCGGCTGGTGGGGCATCGGCTATGCCGTCGTGTTCGCGGTGCTCTCCTTTGCCGGGTTTGAGGCCGCCACGACGCTCGCGGAAGAGACGCGGTTGCCGGGCCGGGCCATTCCGGTGGCGCTGGTCGGATCGGTGGTGCTGGCCGGCGTCTTCTTCGTCTTCGCCTCCTATATCCAGGTCGTCGGCTTCGGGCTCGGCAATGTGAAGGCGCTGGTTGCGAGCGAAGCGCCGCTCAACACGTTGGCGCTGAAATTCGGCACGCTCAGGATGGCGACGGCGCTCGACATCGCGACCTCGGTCTCGGCGCTCTCCTGCGTCATCGGCACGCTCTCGGCGGGCGCGCGCATGCTGTTCGTGCTCGGCCGGGCGGGGCTGTCGGCGCGGGCCGCCACCGTGCACCCGGTCTATGGCGCGCCGGCCGTCTCGGTCGGGATCGTCAGCGTGCTGATGCTCGCCGGGCTCATCGCCTGGGCGCCCTTCATCGGGCCGGCGGACTATTATGACAGCGTCGGCACCATCGGCGTCCTCGCGCTCATCGTCGCCTATCTCGGCGTCACCGCCGCTGCCGCTGTCCATGCCGTGCGCAGCGGCAGCCGCCTCTGGCTGGTGATCGGCGGCCTCGGCACGGTGGCGATGGCCTGGCCGCTCTATAATGCGGTCTACCCGGTCCCGGCTTTCCCCGGCAATCTCTGGCCCTATGTCGTGCTCGGATGGATCGCGCTCGGGGCGGCGCTCCTGGTTGCGCGGCCCGCGATCGGCCGCAGCAAACCCTAGCCGCCGCTCCAGGACCTTCCTATATTGCGCTGCGCCATCCAACCGACGGAGCCGTCCTTGCAATCCCTCGAAGCCCTGATCGAACGCGTCATCCTCGGCAGTCGATGGATTCTCGTCATCTTCAATTTCGGGCTCGCCGCCGCGCTGCTGCTCTATGCGTTCGCCTTCGTCATGAAGTTCATCAAGATCGCCACCGGCGTACTGCTGGCGGACGAGAACGACATGATCCTGTCGATGCTGAGCCTCATCGACGCGACCCTCGTCGCCAGCCTCATCCTGATGGTCATGGTCTCGAGCTACGAGAACTATGTGAGCCGGCTCGACAATGCGGATGTGAAGCTGTCCTGGCTCGGCAAGCTCGATGCCGGCAGCCTCAAGATCAAGGTGGCCTCGTCGATCGTCGCGATCTCGTCCATTCATCTGCTGCAGGTGTTCATGAATGCCGAGAGCTATGACAACACCAAGATCATGTGGTCGGTGATCATGCACCTGACCTTCGTCGTTTCCGCGCTGCTGCTGGGCGTGCTCGACCGCATCTCCGCGAAAGGCGACTCGCATGGCAAGCCCTGACGGCGAACCGCTGCGCCTCTCGATGATCGCGGCGGTGGCGGAGAACGGCGTCATCGGCGCGGACGGCGCCATGCCGTGGAAGCTCTCGACGGACCTCCGCCGCTTCCGCTCGATCACCACCGGCAAGCCGGTGATCATGGGGCGAAAGACCTATCTGTCGATCGGCCGGCCGCTGCCGAACCGCGTCAATATCGTCGTCTCGCGCGATGGCGCCTTCAATCCGGAAGGCGTCGTCGTCGTGCCGACGCTGGAGGCGGCGATCTCGGCTGCGATCGCCGCCGCGGCGGCCTCCGATACCGTCGAGGCGATCGTGATCGGCGGCGGCGAGATCTACCGGGCCTATCTCGACCAGGCGGACCGGCTCTACATCACCCATGTCGAGGCGAAGCCGGCCGGCGACGTATCGTTTCCCGCCATCGATCCCGCACGCTGGCGGGCGGTTTCGACGGAGTCCGTGCCGGCGGGACCGGCCGACAGTCTCGCGACGCACTTCACCATCTATGAACGCATCGGCAGCGCGGCGGCTTTTCGTTGACAGAGCCGCTGCTGCACCCCACTTCTGGCGACGGCGCGGCCTTGTGCATCGCGGCGGTGGGGACGCGTCCTGCCGACGCCGCATCGCATCGCCCGGCGCGGCCCTCCGGCCCTCGCCGCTGAACCATCGACGAAGGAGCACAGATGCCCTGGAGCAACCAGACGGGCGGCGGATGGAAGGGGAACAACAATGGCGGCCCATGGGGACAAGGTCCCCGTTCGAGCGGCCCCAATCCGCCGGATCTCGAGGAACTCCTTCGCCGCAGCCAGGACAAGCTGAGACGCGTCCTGCCGGGCGGTGGCGGCGGTTCGGGCGGCGGTTTCAACCCCGTCCTCGTCCTCATCGCGGCGGCGCTGGTCGTCGCCTTCATCGGCTATAATTTCTTCACCTTCCGCGTCGAGGCGGACGAGCAGGGCGTCGTGCTGCGCTTCGGCCAGTACCAGCGCGATGCGCGGCCGGGCCTCAATCTGCGCTGGCCCTATCCGATCGAGACCGTCTACACGCCGCAGGTCACCCGCGTGAACCGCGTGACGATCGGCTCGAGCCAGGACGGCGCCAATGCGGGCCGCAACATCCCGCAGGAAAGCCTGATGCTGACCGGCGACGAGAACATCGTCGACATCGATTTCACGGTGTTCTGGGTCATCAACAACGCCCGCGACTATCTCTTCAACATCCAGAATCCCGAAGGCACGGTCCGCGCCATCGCCGAAAGCGCGATGCGCGAGGTGATCGGCCGCTCGGACATCCAGCGCGTGCTGACCGAGCAGCGCCTCAGCATCCAGGACACCGTCCTGAAGCTGATGCAGACCAAGCTCGACCAGTACAAGGCCGGCATCACCATCACGCAGGTCCAGCTTCTCAACGTCGCCCCGCCGCCGGAGGTCATCGACGCCTTCCGCGACGTCCAGGCGGCCGCGCAGGATCAGGAGCGTCTGCGCAACGAGGCCCAGACCTATGCCAATCGCGTCATTCCGGGCGCGCGCGGCCAGGCCTCGCAGACGGTCGAGGCGGCCAACGCCTATCGCGACCAGACCATCGCCATCGCGCAGGGACAGGCGGCTCGCTTCGTGAAAGTCTATGAATCCTACAAGCTCGCGCCCGACGTGACGCGCGAGCGCATCTATCTCGACACGATGGCCGAAATCCTCGGCCGCACCGACAAGATCGTCGTCGACCAGAAGAGCGGTGGCGTGGTTCCCTATCTGCCGCTGCCGGCCCTCACGGGAGCTGCTCCCGCGACGGCCACGACCGGCCAGGGAGCACAGCCATGAAGGGCGGCTTCTTCGGCGGGCTCGGCCTCGTCATCCTGGTGATCCTGGCGATCGTCGGCTATTCCAGCCTCTTCGTCGTCGACCAGACGCAGCAGGCGCTCGTCCTGCGCTTCGGCAATCCCGTCCGTGTCGTCAGCGAACCCGGGCTCTATGCCAAGGTCCCGCTGGTCGACAATGTCGTGATGGTCGACAAGCGGCTGCTCGACATCGACGCGCCGCCGATCGAGGTCATCGCGCGCGACCAGAAGCGTCTCGTCGTCGACGCCTTCGGCCGCTACAAGATCACCGATCCGCTGCTGTTCTATCAGGCGGCGGGCTCGATCGAGGTCGCGGAATCGCGGCTCTCCGTGATCCTCAACTCGGCCATCCGCGGCGCCGTCGGCCAGATGGACTTCGCCAGCGTCGTCCGCGAGGGTCGTGCCGGGCTGATGGAAACGATCACGCGGCAGGTCAATGCCGAGGGACGGCAGCTCGGCGTCGATGTCGTCGACGTCCGGATCCGCCGTGCCGATCTTCCGGCCGAGAACAGCGCCGCCGTGTTCCAGCGCATGCAGACCGAGCGGCAGCGCGAGGCGACCGACATCCGGTCGCGCGGCGAGCAGGAGGCCCGCACCATCCGTGCCCAGGCCGATCGCCAGGCGACCGTCATCGTCGCCGATGCCAATCGGCAGGCCGATGAACTGCGCGGTGACGGCGATGCGCAGGCCAACCGCGTGTTCGCGCAGGCCTTCAACCAGGACAAGGACTTCTTCGGCTTCTACCGCTCGATGCAGGCCTATCTCGATGGGCTGAAGGGTGAGAACACCCGCATCGTCATCTCGCCGGACATGCCCTTCTTCCGCTACCTGAACGATCCGTCGGCGCTGTCCGCCGGCGGCGCCGTTCCCCCGCCTGCCGCCCTGACGCCGCCGGTTGCGCCCGCGCCGCCTGCGGCCGCAGCGCCGGCGGCTCCCCAGCCGTGATCGGCCGGTGGCGGTGAACGGCCGGACGCGCGGCGCATGAACGATGTCGTCGCCGCGATCGGGCTCGTGCTGGTGATCGAGGGGCTGCTCTATGCGGCAGCCCCTCCGCTCGCCAAGGCGATGATGCGACAGGGGCTGGCCGTCCCCGATGGCCAGCTCCGCGCGATCGGCCTCGTGGTTCTGGCGGTGGGCGTCGGCGTCGTCTGGCTCGCGCGCTTGTGATCTCCCGGACGCGCGCGCCTGCGCCCGGGATTGGCCTATGCTGACGGGCGACGCGTGAGGGAGATGCACATGGTGGCAGTGGCCGGACTTCGGGCGGCGTCGCAGCGGCAGCGCTTCGGCATGATCATCGCGCGCCTCTCTCTCGCCGCACTCATCGGCGGATTGCCGGTGCTGGCGCTGCCGGCCGCCGCCAGCAGCGGCCCCGCCTCGGTGGCAGACCTCGCCGAGGGGCTGCTCGACAGCGTCGTCAACATCTCGACCTCGCAGACCGTCGAGGGCACGCGCGGCATGCCGGCGCCCCAGACGCCTGATGGCCTGCCGTTCCAGGAATTCTTCAACGATTTCTTCAAGAAGCCGAAGGGCGGCACCGACGCCGAGCCGCCGAAGCGGCGCGTGCAGTCGCTCGGATCCGGCTTCGTCGTCGACGCCTCCGGCATCATCATCACCAACAATCACGTCATCGAGGACGCCGACGAGATCGTCGCCAATTTCAGCGACGGCTCCAAGCTGACCGCGACGCTGCTCGGCAAGGACGAGAAGACGGATCTCGCCGTGCTGCAGGTGAAGCCCAATCCGCAGAAGCCGCTGAAGGCGCTGCGCTTCGGCGACAGCGACAGGATGCGCGTCGGCGACTGGGTGATGGCGATCGGCAATCCGTTCGGCCTCGGCGGCACCGTGACGGTCGGCATCGTCTCGGCCCGCAACCGCGACATCAATTCCGGCCCCTATGACAACTTCATCCAGACCGACGCCGCCATCAACCGCGGCAATTCCGGCGGGCCGCTGTTCAACATGGACGGCGAGGTCATCGGCATCAACACCGCGATCATCTCGCCCTCGGGCGGCTCGATCGGCATCGGCTTCGCCATTCCCTCGGACGCGGCGATGCATGTCGTCGACCAGCTGCGCCAGTTCGGCGAGACGCGGCGCGGCTGGATCGGCGTGCGCATCCAGCAGGTGACCGACGAGATCGCGACCAGCCTCTCGATGGGGCCGGCGCGCGGCGCGCTCGTCGCCGGCGTCAGCGAGAAGGGCCCGGCCGCCGAGGCCAGGATCGAGCCCGGCGACGTCATCATCTCCTTCAACGGCAAGCCGATCACCGAGATGCGAGACCTGCCGCGCCTCGTCGCCGATACCTCGATCGACGCCGTCGTCGATGTCGTGGTGGTCCGGAAGGGCGCCGAGGTGACGCTGAAGATCAAGGTCGGCCGCATGACCGAGGCGGCCGAGGCCGCCGCCGTGACCGACGGCAAGGAAACGCCCGAGCCGAAGGGCGACGCCCCGGCCGAGCCGGAGAAGCCCGCGGTCCAGCCCTCGCCGACGCTCGGCCTCTCGCTCGCGCCGATGACCGACGATCTCCGCACCCGCTATGCGATCGGCAAGGATGTCAGCGGCGTCGTCGTGACCGCCGTCGTCCCCGGCAGCAATGCCGACGAGAAGGGCATCCTGCCGGGCGAAGTGGTGGTCGAGATCGCGCAGGAGCCGGTCGCCAAGCTCGACGACGTCACCGCCCGCATCGCGGCGCTGAAGAAGGACGGCCGCAAGGTCGCGCAGCTGCTGATCGCCAACTCCGCCGGCGAGCTCCGCTTCGTGTCGCTCTCGATCGACGAATAGGGCGGCTGCCAATGTCCGCGGTCCATGACGTCATCGTGGTCGGGCTCGGCGGCATGGGTTCGGCCGCCTGCTTTCAGCTGGCGCGGCGCGGCGAGCGCGTGCTCGGGCTCGAGCGCTTCGACATCGGCCACCAGATGGGCTCCTCGCATGGGCTCAACCGGATCATCCGCCTCGCCTATTTCGAGCATCCCTCCTACGTGCCGCTGCTGCGCCGCGCCTATGCGCTCTGGCGCGAGACCGAGCAACTCGCCGGCGAGCAGCTTCTCTTCATCACCGGCTCGCTCGATGCCGGGCCGATCGGCTCGCGCGTCGTCGCCGGATCGCTCGCCTCATGCAAGGAGCATGAACTCGAGCATAGCTTCCTGTCGGCAGCCGAAGTCAACCAGCGCTTCCCGGGCTACCGCTTGCCGGACGGCCATGCCGCCGTGCATCAGCCGGAAGGCGGCTTCGTCGCCTCGGAGCGGGCGATCCTCGCCCAGCTGCAGCTCGCCATCGACGCCGGCGCCGAGATCCATGCCCGCGAGAAGGTAATCGCGATCGAGCCCGGCAATGGCCGCGTCACCGTCGTCACCGATCGCGGCCGCCATGAGGCCGGCCGCGTCATCGTCTCGGCCGGCGCCTGGATCTCCGATCTCGTGCCGGAGCTCGCCGGCAAGGCCGTGCCGGAGCGGCAGGTGCTCGGCTGGTTCCAGCCCAAGCAGCCGGCGCTCTACAGGCCGTCGCGCTTCCCGGTCTCGAACCTCTTGACCGAGGAGGGGCATTTCTACCAGTTCCCGACCTGGGGCATTCCGGGCTTCAAGATCGGGCTCTATCACCATTTGCATGAGAGCGGCCATGCCGACGCGCTGTCGCGCGAGCCGACGCCGGCCGACGAGGCGCTGCTGCGCGCCGCTCTCGCCCGCTATTTCCCCGAGGCCGACGGACCGACGCTGCGCCTCGCCGCCTGCCTCTTCACCAATACGGCGGACGAGCATTTCGTCATCGACCGCGCCAGCGGCGCGCCGAAGGTCATCGTCGCCTCGCCCTGCTCGGGCCACGGCTTCAAGTTCGCCTCGGTCGTCGGCGAAATCCTCGCCGATCTCGCCACCGACAGGGTGCCGGGATTCGACCTCGGCCTCTTCAGCCTGGCACGACTTTAGGTTCTTGCTTCACCTCCCCCTGAGGGGGAGGTCGGACCGAAGGTCCGGGAGAGGGTTTACGGAGCATCCGGAGAGGCCGTGAACTAGCGCCTCACCGGTGACGCCGTAAACCCTCTCCCGCCGCACCTGCGGTGCGTCGACCTCTCCCTCAGGGAGAGGTGAAGGAAGGTCTCCTTGCCCTGAAATCCTCCGCCTTCAGCCGGTAGAGCACATGCGGCCGCAGCGGATGGTCCTCGGCGAGGGCCGGATGCTGGAAATCGTCGGCCTCCGTCCGCGTCATGCCGAGCCGCTCCATGACGCGGCGCGACGGTGCGTTGCCGACAAAGGTGAAGGCGACGATCTCGGGCAGCGCCAGCGTTTTAAAGCCATAAGCGAGCCAGGCGCGCGCCGCCTCCTGCGCATAGCCCTTGCCCCAATGGTGCTTGGCGAGCCGCCAGCCGACCTCGACGCCGGGCGCGGAAGGAAATTCTGGCCGGATCTCGGCCATGCCGACGACGCCGACGAGTTCGCCGGTCGCCTTCTCCTCGACCGCCTGGAAGCCGAGGCCGCCCTCTGCCGCCGCCGTGACGCGGGCCATATAGGCCTCCGTCTCCTCGCGCGTATAGAGCGCCGGGAAGTAGCGCATCACCTCGGGGTCGGCATTCAGCGCCCAGAAGGGATCGAGGTCGCGTTCCTCCCAGGGGCGGAGGATCAGGCGTTCCGTCTCTGCTCTCATGATAGAAACTCCGTCCGGCGATAGCCCTGCGCGAAGAGAAGCGCGGTCAAATCCGTATGGTCGATGCGCGCGTCGGCCTCGGCGGCGACCTTCGGCTTGGCGCGGAAGGCGACGCCGAGCCCGGCGGCGCGGATCATCGAGAGATCATTGGCGCCGTCGCCGATCGCCAGCGTCTCGTGCCGCTCGAGCCTCAATCGCCGGGCGAGATCCATCAGCGCGGAGAGCTTCGCTTCCTGGCCGAGGATCGGCTCGGTGACGGTGCCGGAGAGCACGCCATCCGCATGCTCGAGCTGGTTGGCGCGGTTCTCGTCGAAGCCGATCAGGGCGGCGACCGGGCCGGTGAACAGCGTGAAACCGCCGGAGACGAGCGCCGCATAGCCGCCATGGGCGCGCATGGTGCGCACCAGCTCCGGTCCGCCGGGGGTCAGGCGGATACGGCTCGCCAGCACCTCGTCGATGACGCCGAGCGGCAGGCCCTTCAGAAGTGCGACGCGCTCGCGCAGCGCCGGCTCGAAGGCGATCTCGCCGCGCATCGCCCGCTCGGTGATCGCGGCGACATAAGGCTTCAGCCCGGCCATGTCGGCGAGCTCGTCGATGCATTCCTGGCCGATCATGGTCGAATCCATGTCGGCGACGAGGAGGCGCTTCCGCCGCTCCGCCGCCTTCTGCACGACGACATCGACGGGACGGCCGGCGACGACGGCCTCAATAGATGCCGTGTCGCTGCCGGCAGCAAAAGGCAGGTCGACGGCCTCGCCCTCCGACAGCCAGTCGGGGCTGCCGGCGCCCGGCAGGCGCGCGGCTTCCGTGAGCACGGCCGCGAGGTCCGATGCGGCATCGGCCCGTGCTATGAACGTGGCGACCAGCGGGGAAGCGGCAGAAGCGTTCATGCAAGACCTTGGCGTCGTTGACGAGACGGGGATCGGCCTCTCCCTCGAAAACGGGAGAAAACCGCGCGCCGTCCTGATAGCTGGGCCGACGGCGAGCGGCAAGTCGGCGCTCGCGCTCGATCTCGCCGAACGGCATCGCGGCACCATCATCAACGCCGATTCGATGCAGGTCTATGCGGCCCTGCGCATCCTCACCGCCCGGCCGTCCGACGACGAGATGGCGCGGGCGCCGCACCGGCTCTATGGCCATGTGCCGCCCTCCGAGCGCTACACGGTCGCGCGCTGGCGCAGCGATGTCGCCGCGGCGATCACGGAGACAGAAGCAGAGGGGCGGCTGCCGATCATCGTCGGCGGCACCGGGCTCTATTTCAAGGCGCTGACGGAAGGGCTCTCGGCCGTGCCGCCGATCCCCGATGAGCTGCGCGAGGCGCTCGACCGCGCGGCGAACACCGAGGGCGTCCCGGCGCTGCATGCCCGCCTCGCGAAAGAGGACCCGGACGCGGCGCTCCGCCTGTCGCCAAACGATCGCACCCGCGTGCTGCGCGCCCTCGAAGTCATCACCGCCACCGGCCGCCCGCTCGCCGCCTTCCAGGCCGAGGACGGATTGCCGCCGCTGATCGACCCCGGCGAGGCCGTCCGCCTCGTCATCGAACCTGAGAGGGCCGTGCTCTATGACCGGATCAACAGGCGCTTCGACCAGATGGTGGCGTCAGGCGCGCTCGAGGAGGCGAGGGCGCTCATCGCGTGCCGCCTCGACCCGAACCTCCCCGCGATGAAGGCAATCGGCGTCAAGGAATTCGGCGCCCATCTCGCCGGGCGCGTGTCACTGGAGGCCGCAATCGACGAGGCCAAGATGCAGACGAGACGCTACGCCAAGCGGCAGGGGACGTGGTTCAGGAATCAGATGGGGGATTGGGGGCGGGTGGGGTGATAGGGTCCGCTAAGGCACAAAGGCCCCTAGAGATTCGGCCAGAAGACGTAGAGTTCGTGCCTACAAAGGTGCGTGCGGAGCGTACACGTGCACACCTAGTATACAAGGATGGAGTATGTTCGGGATATCGAGTTCAAGCGGTTCGGACCCAATAACACAAGAGTTGTGCCAGAAGGGTGGCACGGAGATTCGTATGGACGCTTACTTCTCGGCCGACGTCGAAACTGATGGCCCGATTCCCGGCCCATTTTCGATTTTGTCGTTCGCGTTAGTTTATGCCGGCAAATTTGACGGTCAGAAATTCGTGCGGCCCGACCACTATAGCGATGGATTCTATTCTGAGCTAAGACCGATCTCGGATAGATTTGAAGATGAGGCCTTGAGAGTAAATGGTCTTGATAGGAATTTTCTCCTGGACAATGGAGAGGACCCATCGAGTGCCATGAGTCGTGCGTCCGTTTGGGTCAAGAATATTGCGGGAAGTGCCGCGCCTGTCTTGGTGGCCTACCCATTGAGTTTTGATTGGTCTTGGCTTTATTGGTATTTTACGAGTTTCTCTCGGGATGGTTCGCCTTTCGAGTATTCGCGATGCTTTGATGTCAAGACGGCGGTGGCAGTAAAGCTTGGGGTACCGATCTCAGAGGCTGGGCGTTCTAGGCTGCCCGGCTTTCTGCGCTCTACGCGCAAACATACGCATCATGCACTTGACGACGCTATCGAACAGGCGGAAATATTCGCCAAGGTATTTGAATGGCGTCGGCATGAAAGCTACTAAATATATACAGGACCGCAAGCGTGAGACCGAGTCGCGATTCGTCGCGCTTCAGGAAAATCTCATCGGCGTAGCGCCACTAATGGCCGGTAAGGCTAGTGTCTATGCGACCGGCTCGTTTGGGAGAGGCGAAGCAAGCCGTCACAGTGACCTCGATTTATTCATCGTTGGGCGACGACATGGCGTCCGTAAGCTACGTCGGGTTAGTGATGAAGAATTTCTACTGCGCAGGCTTGATGAGATCGTACTCAAGGCTGAACTAATTAAAGTAACAAAGTCGCTAGATATACCCGAATTTGATGGTGATGGGAAATACTTGGTCCAATTTTCGATTGAGACCCTAATTGAGTTTCTTGGAACTCCCCAAGACGATTCTTCAAACACCTTCACGGCAAGATTGCTCATGTTGCTTGAGGGTAAGCCGCTTTTGAATGAGGAGTTTTACGCTGATGCCGTGAGAGAAGTCATTGGGCCATATTGGCGCGACTTCGGCGATCATACGGCTAGCTTCATGCCTGCTTATTTGACTAATGACATACTTAGGCTCTGGCGGACACTGTGCGTCAACTACGAGGCGCGCACCCAAGACACTCCGGCAGGAAAGAAAATTGAACGGAAGTTGAAAAATTATAAACTAAGATATAGTAGAATATTGACATGCTTTTCATCAATATTGGTGTTGATTGCGGAATATGAGAGAAAGGGAACTGTTTCGATTGATGATGCCGTAAGTATGGTTTCAAAGACGCCTGTTGAGAGAATTTTGTACGTTAAGGATCTAGATTTTGGTAAAAAGGCAAACAAAAGAATTGATAATCTAGTTGGTATGTATGCGGACTTTCTCGAAGAAACGTCGGTTAGCAAGGCGGAGATGTTAGAAAAATTCTCAAACCCGCCGCTCGCAAAGGAGCTCGCTGCGAAGGGAAGGGAGTTTGGCGACCGCATGCACGATGTCTTGCATACGATAGCTCCTCAGAGTTCGTTCTATCGGATGCTCGTTGTATAGCCGTCGGGGCTTTCGTTCCGTAAGTTGCTTTTGAAGGGTACTTGACGCAACATTCTTCCGCCCCCGCCCTTGACGCCCTGCGCCATCAAGCGTAAATACGGCCTCCAATCGAACTGGAGACGGCCCGGAATGATCCGCGTCACGACGATCGTAGTACTTAGGGTGCGCACTGCCTGATGGCTCCATAGCCGTCACGTTTGGTAGTGCGCGTATGCAGGCCCCCTTCAGGGGCCTTTTTTATTGCCCTGACGACAGACACGAACACACGGGATGCGGCGGAGCCGGCCCGGATACGGAGCGAAGCGATGACACGGCAGATGACGGGCGCGGAGATGGTCGTCCAGGCGTTGATCGACCAGGGCGTCGAGCATCTTTTCGGCTATCCGGGCGGCGCCGTTCTGCCGATCTATGACGAGCTCTTCCAGCAGGACAAGGTCCAGCACATCCTCGTCCGCCACGAGGCGGGCGCCGGTCATGCGGCCGAAGGCTATGCGCGCTCGACCGGCAAGGTCGGCGTCGCGCTGGTCACCTCCGGCCCCGGCGCGACCAATATGGTGACGCCGCTCACCGATGCGCTGATGGATTCGATCCCGATGGTCTGCATCACGGGCCAGGTCGCGACGCATCTGATCGGCTCGGACGCCTTCCAGGAGGCCGATACGGTCGGCATCACGCGGCCCTGCACCAAGCACAACTGGCTGGTCAAGGACGTCAACGATCTCGGCCGCATCCTGCACGAGGCCTTCTATGTCGCGCGCTCGGGCCGTCCGGGTCCTGTTGTCGTCGACATCCCGAAGGACGTCCAGTTCGCCACCGGCACCTATGACGGCCCGGCCCGCGTCGAGCACAAGACCTATCATCCGAAGGTCCGCGGCGATCAGGCCGCCATCCGCGCCGCGGTCGAGATGATCGCCAAGGCGAAGAAGCCGATCTTCTATACCGGCGGCGGCGTCGTGAATTCCGGCCCCGAGGCCTCGAAGCTGCTGCGCGAGCTGGTCCGCCTCTCCGGCATTCCGGTCACCTCGACGCTGATGGGCCTCGGCGCCTATCCCGCCTCCGACAAGCAGTGGCTCGGCATGCTCGGCATGCACGGCACCTTCGAGGCCAACAATGCGATGCATGATTGCGACGTCATGATCGCCGTCGGCGCGCGCTTCGACGACCGCATCACGGGCCGCCTCGACGCGTTTTCGCCGGGCTCGAAGAAGATCCAGATCGACATCGATCCGTCCTCGCTCAACAAGAATGTCCGCGTCGATATCGGCATCATCGGCGATGTCGGCAATGTGCTCGGCGAGATGCTGTCCGTCTGGCGCGAGAGCAAGCACGCCATCGATGCGGCGGCTCTGAAGAGCTGGTGGGGCGAGATCGACCGCTGGCGCGCGCGGAAGAGCCTCTCCTATCGCCAGAGCGGCCAGACGATCATGCCGCAATATGCGATCGAGACGCTCTACAGGAAGACCAGGGGCCGCGACACCTACATCACCACCGAAGTTGGCCAGCACCAGATGTGGGCGGCGCAGTATTTCGGCTTCGAGGAGCCGAACCGCTGGATGACGTCGGGCGGCCTCGGCACCATGGGCTACGGCCTGCCGGCGGCGATCGGCGTGCAGGCGGCGCATCGTGACGCGCTCGTCATCGACATCGCCGGCGACGCCTCGATCCTCATGAACATCCAGGAGATGTCGACGGCGATCCAGCACGAGCTGCCGGTCAAGGTGTTCATCCTGAACAACCAATATATGGGCATGGTCCGCCAGTGGCAGCAGCTGCTGCATGGCAACCGCCTGTCGCATTCCTATACCGACGCGCTGCCCGATTTCGTCAAGCTCGCCGAGGCCTATGGCGGCGTCGGCATCCGTGCCGAGAAGGTGTCGGAGCTCGATGGCGCCATCGACGAGATGCTGGCCACCGACAAGCCGGTGCTGTTCGATTGCCGCGTCGCCAATCTCGCCAATTGCTTCCCGATGATCCCTTCGGGCAAGGCACACAATGAGATGCTGCTGCCGGAAGACGCCACCGACGAGGCGATCGCCACCGCGATCGACGAAGAAGGCAAGGCGCTGGTTTAGGGCGCGAGCGGAGGGCTCCGCGCTGGCCGTTGTCATTGCCGGGCTTGACCCGGCAATCCAGACTTCGCCGAGCGACGTGACGCCCTCGTTTTCGAGATCAAAGCCTGGATTGCCGGGTCAAGCCCGGCAATGACAGGAGATTGAGGCGGGAGCCTCGAGACGCTTATTGGGAGATATCGAGATGCAGCCCGGATCGGTCTATGCGATCAAGGAAGGCAAGGACGCCGTCGAGCAGCACACGCTCTCGATCCTCGTCGACAACGAGCCCGGCGTGCTCGCACGCGTCATCGGCCTCTTCTCGGGCCGCGGCTACAATATCGAGAGCCTGACGGTCTCCGAGACGGAGCATCTCAAGCATCGCTCGCGCATCACCATCGTGACGCGCGGCTCGCCGCAGGTCATCGAGCAGATCAAGGCGCAGCTTGGCCGGCTCGTGCCGGTGCATCGCGTCATCGACCTGACGGTCGAGGGCAAGGCGATCGAGCGCGAGCTGATGCTGATCAAGGTGCGCGGCTCGGGCGAGCATCGCAGCGAAGCGCTGCGCCTCGCCGAGGCGTTCCGCGCCCGCGTCATCGACGCGACCACCGAGAGCTTCGTGTTCGAACTGACGGGCAAGACCGACAAGCTCGACCAGTTCATCATCCTGATGCAGCCGCTCGGCCTCGTCGAAGTCTCGCGCACCGGCGTCGCCGCGATCGCGCGCGGCCCGGAAGCGACGTAGAGCGCTCTTGTCGAGCAAGGCGCCGGGACGAGGCGTGGCCGCCGCTTGAACATCTGTGCGCCCGGATATACATTGGATATCCGAAGGAGCGAGGTCATGCGCGTCAAGATTGCGAGATGGGGCAACAGCCTCGCCGTCAGGATCCCCAAGGATCTCGCCGAAACGGCCGGCTTCGTCGAGGGTCAGGAGCTCGAGGCGGAAGCGAGCGCGCGCGGGGTGGCGCTGCACAGGCCGCTTCCGAAGTATCGGCTCGAGGATATGATCGAAGAGATGCGGAAGCTCGGTCCCGACGCGGAGCCGGGGGAAATCTTCGATTGGGGTCCGGATCGCGGTTCTGAAATCCTCGCCGAGGATGACTATACGCGGCTCGGCGAAGCGGCACTGCGCCCGAAGCGCGACTGAGATGCTGCCGGACGCGGGCGACATCCATTGGGCCGACCTCGATCCGGTGCTGGGCAGCGAGCAGGCGGGCCGACGTCCAGTGCTGGTGATCAGCCCGCGCAGCCTGCACGAAGTCTCGCGTCGTGCGCTGATCTGCCCGATCACGTCTCGAATGTTCGCCTGGACGACGACAGTGACGTTGCCCGAGGGGTTGCGCGTATCCGGCTCGGTGCTGGCCGACCAGATCAGGGCGGTTGATCGCGCGGCGCGCTTGCACGACTTCATCGAGCGTGCCCCCGAAAGCGTGGTGGCCGAGGTTCGCGGCAAGCTCGGCGTGATCCTCGGTATTCTCTAGCACCCTCTTTCCTCTGCCTTGACCGATCCCGCATGATGCCCTAAGCATACGAACCGTACGGTACGGTACGCTGCATTGCAGCAAAAGGGCGCGAGCGAGCAGCGCGTCGGGAGTGCACCATGGTCATGGCGGGCGAGACGCAGGCGGAAGGCGCTTCAGCCCGGCAGAACGCCGTGCTCGAAAGCGCGCTGGCGCTGCTCGTCGAGGGCGGCGAGCGGGCGCTGACCACGGCGGGCGTCGCGCGCGCCGCCAATTGCTCCAAGGAAAGCCTCTACAAATGGTTCGGCGATCGCGACGGCTTGCTGGCCGCGATGATCACCTTCCAGGCGTCAAAAGTCCGCGCCGAGCCGCGGCCGGGCGGCGAGGCGGGCCGGGCGGCGCTGAAGGCGCAGCTCGCCGGCATCGCGGCCAATCTCTTGCGCGTCCTCGCCGGCGACGTCTCGATCGCCTTGAACCGCCTCGCCATCGGCCAGGCCCGGCGCGATGCCGCCGATCTTGGCCATCTCGTGCTCGAGCATGGCCGCCGGCCGATCGACACGCGGCTCTCGGCGCTGCTGGAGGCGGGCAGGGCGGCCGGCCATCTCGCCTTCGACGACACGCGCGAGGCCTATCGCACGCTCTATGGCCTCGTCGTGCGCGATGCGCATGTGCGGCTCCTGCTCGGCGACAGCCTCGACGAGGCGCCGCCGGCCGCGCGCGCGGACGAGGCCATCGACCAGTTCCTCCGCCTTTACGGCGTGGATGAAACGACCGGACCGGAGCCAGAGAGCACCGGCGCGGGAAACGAACGGACGGGATAGAAAGGACACAAACCATGCGCGTCTATTACGATCGCGATGCCGATCTCAACCTCATCAAGTCGAAGAAGGTTGCGATCATCGGCTATGGCAGCCAGGGCCGCGCCCATGCGCTGAACCTCAAGGATTCCGGGGCCAAGGAACTCGCCGTCGCGCTGCGTCCGGGTTCGACCACCGCGCTCAAGGCCGAGGCCGACGGCTTCAAGGTCATGTCGGTGGCCGAAGCGGCCAAGTGGGCCGACCTGA
This sequence comes from Kaistia sp., assembly GCA_965279105.1. Classification (GTDB taxonomy): domain Bacteria; phylum Pseudomonadota; class Alphaproteobacteria; order Rhizobiales; family Kaistiaceae; genus Kaistia. The sequence goes on along the minus strand of OZ257135.1, from coordinate 3,913,313 downwards.
TGATGATGGCGACGCCGGACGAGCTGCAGGCCGACATCTACAAGGCCGAGATCGCCCCGAATATCCGCGACGGCGCCGCCATCGCCTTCGCGCACGGACTCAACGTCCACTTCGCGCTCATCGAGCCGAAGAAGACGGTCGACGTCGTCATGATCGCGCCGAAGGGCCCGGGCCATACCGTGCGCGGCGAATACCAGAAGGGTGGCGGCGTGCCCTGCCTCGTCGCCGTGGCGCAGGATGCCTCCGGCAACGCGCTCGACCTCGCGCTCTCCTATGCATGCGGCGTCGGCGGCGGCCGCTCGGGCATCATCGAGACGACCTTCCGCGAGGAATGCGAGACGGATCTCTTCGGCGAGCAGGTCGTGCTCTGCGGCGGCCTGGTCGAGCTGATCCGCGCCGGCTTCGAGACGCTGGTCGAGGCGGGCTATGCCCCCGAGATGGCCTATTTCGAGTGCCTGCACGAGGTGAAGCTGATCGTCGACCTCATCTATGAGGGCGGCATCGCCAACATGAACTACTCGATCTCGAACACCGCCGAGTGGGGCGAATATGTCTCGGGTCCGCGCATCATCACGCCGGAGACCAAGGCCGAGATGAAGCGCGTCCTGACCGACATCCAGACCGGCAAGTTCACCTCCGACTGGATGCAGGAATACAAGGCCGGCGCCGCCCGCTTCAAGGCGATCCGCCGCAACAACGACAGCCACCAGATCGAGGAAGTCGGCGAGAAGCTGCGCGGCATGATGCCGTGGATCGGCAAGAACAAGCTGGTCGACAAGGCTCGCAACTAAGCGCGGCGGGACATCCCGCGACGAAGGGCCCGGCGACCGCGCGTTGCCGGGCCCTTTTCTATGCCGCGACCAGCTGCCGGATCTTGCGGCGGTCGTCGTCGGTGGCCGGGTTGAAGATGACGAGCGCCAGGTCGGCGCGACCGTCGACGGCGAAGGTCGAGAATTCCAGCTGCAGCAGCCCGGCGACCGGGTGGCGGATGCGCTTCACGCCCTCGCCATGCACCAGGACGCTCTGGTCCGACCAGAGGGCGCGAAACTCGGCGCTGGTCCGGGAGAGCTCCTCGATGAGGGCGTTGCCCTCGATCTGGATGCCGCTCCTGAGCATGTCGCGCCGGACCGTGCCGACGAGCAGCCGCGCGACGTCCTGCCAGTCGGCGTTGCGGTCACGGCCGCGCTCGCTGAACATCATCCTGAGCACATTGCGCTCGGAAGGCGGCACGGCCTCGTAGTCCATCAAGGTGACGGCAGCAGCCTGGTTCCAGGCGATGACGGTCCAGTCGGGTGTCTTCACGACTGCGGGGCTGTCGGGGAGCGCGTCGAGCACGCGCTGTAACTGCGGCGTGACGCCGCCGCCCTCAGTGCGGCGGATCTTCGGCGGCCGCTCCTGCGCCAGGAGATAGAGATGCTCGCGCTCGGCATCCGAGAGCGAAAACGCCCGCGCCAGCCGGTCGAGCACGTCCGCCGAGGGTGCGCCGCCGCGGCCCTGCTCGAGCCAGGTGTACCAGGTGGCGCTGACATGGGCGATCTGCGCGACCTCCTCGCGCCTGAGGCCCGGCGTTCGCCGCCGCTCCGGCGGAAAGCCATAGGCCTTCGGATCGAGCTTGGCTCGTCGCTCCTTCAGATAGCGGCCGAGTGGGTTGGATGGCTCGCTCATGTCGCCTGCCTGTTGGTCGCGATACCGGTATGCGGTCCCGGCTTTTGCCGCCGGTGCATCAGTCTATCTGTCTTGCCAGCAGGCAAGGAGAAAGTTCATGCGTCTTTTCATGACCGGAGCGAGCGGCTTCGTCGGTTCCGCCGTCGCGCGGCAACTGGTCGCGCGGGGCCACGCGGTGACGGGCCTTGCCCGCTCGGATGCGTCAGCCGCCAGCCTCGAAGCGGCAGGGCTCGGCGTCGTGCGCGGCGGCCTCGAGGACTGGGATGTGCTCGCCTCCGCGGCGGAAGCGGCGGACGGGGTCGTTCACTGCGGTTTCGTGCACGACTTCGCGAATTTCGCCGCCTCCTGCGTCATCGATCAGCGCGTGATCGAGACGTTCGGCAAGGCGCTGCAGGGGACGGGGCGCCCCTTGCTGGTGACGTCGGGGCTGGCGGGCCTCGCCCTCGGGCGGCCGGCGACGGAAGAGGATGTGCCGGACGCCGCCGTTGCCGCGCATATCCCGCGCGTCTCGGAGCCGACCGGGCTGGCGCAGATCGCGCGCGGCCTCAGGGTTTCTGTGATGCGGCTGCCGCCCTCGGTGCATGGCGATGGCGACCACGGCTTCGTGCCGGCGCTCATCGGGATCGCGCGGGAGAAAGGCGTCTCGGCCTATGTGGGCAGCGGCGACAATCTATGGCCGGCGGTTCACCGCGAGGATGCTGCAAAGGCCTATGTGCTGGCGATCGAGGGCGGCGCCGCGCATCCGCGCTATCATGCGATCGGCGACACGGGCGTCCCGTTCCGCCAGATCGCGGAGGCCATCGGCCGCAAGCTCGGCATCCCCACGCTCTCGGTGCCGAAGGCAGAGGCCGGCGCGCATTTCGGCTGGATGGGCAACTTCACACAGTTCGACGTTCCGGCATCGAGTGCGCTGACGGAAGCCTGGCTCGGCTGGAAGGCCACCGGCCCCGGACTGATCGAGGACCTCGAGGCGGGCTCCTATTTCTCCGGATGATCGCCGCATTTCAAGCGCGGCCTCTGGTTCTGCTCAGTCGCGGAGCCGGCGCCGCATGAACACCGTGCCGCCGATCGGCGTCTCGTAATAGGGCGCCGCCGCCTCGAAGCCCTCGGAGCGGTAGAGCGCCTGCGCGGCCGACATGTCCGGCAGCGTGTCGAGGCGGATTTCGGCATAGCCGGCCTCGCTGGCACACGAAACGATGGCCCGGAGCAGCGCCCTGCCGAGCCCTCCGCCACGCCCCTCCGGCGCCACATAGAGCCGTTTCATCTCGCCGATGCCGCCTGCATCGAGCGGGCGCAGGGCCACGCAGCCGACCGGCTCGCCCTCGGCATTGCGGGCGAGGAGCAGCGCGCCGCGCGGAGGGGCGTAGTCGCCCGGAAGGCCCGCCAGTTCGGCCTCGAAGCCCTGGAAGCAGAGATCGACGGCGAGCGAGACCTGATAGGCGCGAAAGAGGCCGGCGACAGCGGCGATGTCGGCCGCACTGAGGGCCGGTTCTATGGCAAAGGGCGGCATCGCGGTTCCGGTTTGGCGATCGAGCGGATGTCGTAGCCTCGCCGAGATCTTCGCGAAGGTCGAGGGGCCGGCAGGGCGGCGGCGGTGGGGACGTCGCGCATGAAATTGCGCAGCCTCACCGTTCGCTGCGGGCGAGCCTCGCGATCCGCAGCGCCAGCGGCAGCGCGAGGGCAGCCGGAATGGCGGCCGCGACGGCGAGCCACAGGGCCGCCTGCGCTGCCCCGATCGTTCCGCCGGGATCGGCGAAGCCGGCGAGGTTGGCGACCATGCCCGCCATCGCCGTGCCGAAGGCGCTGGCGAAGAGCTGCACCGTCGTCATCCCGCCGGAGGAGATGTCCTGCTCGCCGTCCGGCGCGTAGTGATAGACGCGCGTGACGAGGCAGGGCCAGGCCATGCCGATGCCGAAGCCGAGCAGGAAGAGCCCGGCGCAGATCGGCGTGAGGATCCTGAGGTCGCCGTTGCCCTGTATGGGGCCGAACAGGCCGAACAGCGCCAGCCCCGCCAGCACGGTGAAGAGGCCGGCGAGGATCGGCCTGCTGTCGTCGCCCTTGCGCCAGCGGACGCTGGCGGCCGTGCCCGCCGTCCAGCCGATCGCGATCAGCGCCGCGAGATAGCCGGCGAAGAGCGGCGTCTGCCCGTGCAGGGTCTGCAGCAGATAGGGGATGAAGATCTCCGGCTGGATGGTCATCATCAGCAGCGCGATGGCGAGATAGACGACACCGAGCGGCGCCTTGAGGCTGAACGAGCCGCGTGGCATCAGCCGGGCGGTGGCGCTCCGTTCGAAGCGGCCGATCAGGGCCGTGAGCGCGAGGGCGAGCCCGAACCCGGCGAAATTCAGCAGCCGGTCATCGGCAAGGCTCCCGGCAGAAATCGCGAGAACGGCTGCGGCGAGGAGGATCAGTTGCGGCCAGGCGATCGGTGCCTCCTCGCCTCGGCCTGCGACCTTGCCGGGCAGGCGGAGCGCCGCGAGCAGGGCGAAGAGCGCGATGAAGGGCAGCAGCGACCAGAACGCCGCCCGCCAGGCATCGTGCTCCGCGAACACGCCGCCGAGCGCCGGTCCGATCAAGGTGGCGACGCCGAATGTGCCGGAGATGAGGCCAACGGCGCGTCCCCAGAGCGACGGCGCCAGGACAAGCCGCGTCACCGCATAGGCGAGGGCATAGAAGAACCCGCCGCCGAAGCCCTGTACCGTCCGCCCGACCAGCAGGACGGTCATGCTCGGCGCGAGCGATGCGATCAGCGTGCCGCTGCCGAAGAGCAGCGCGGCGACGATATAGGCGCCGCGCGGGCCGAGTTCCTTGATGAGGCGCGCCGTCAGCGCGGCGGCAAGGATCGAGGCGACGACGAACAGCGTCGTTGCCCAGGCATAGGCATCGAGGCCGCCGATATCGGCGACCACGGATGGCATGACGGTTGCCGTCATGAACATGTTGACGGCGTGGAGGACGACGCCGCCGGCAAGGGCGGCCGCATAGATGCCGTTGCGGCGGTCGAACAGCTTCTCCTCGATCGGCTGCGGCGCGGCGGGACGTGGTTCGCCGCGCGCGTCGTCAGTCTCGATTGTCGGGTCGATCGGTTTCTCGTTCTGCATTGTCGCCGCCTGTCGCGAGTCACCCCGACGGCGCTTCTAGAACCTCAACCCTGATCGAGGTCAAGGGCGGGGACGGTTCTCGCTCAGGCGAAGAGACCCGCGCCTTGCGAGCGCGGGTCTCAGGATCGAACCATGCCGGGGAGGGCCGTCCGGCGCTCCGGCGGCTCTCCGCGCTGCTGCCGGTCAGTAGGAGCCGACGCAGCGATAGGCGCGGCCGTCATAGCCGGTGAAGGTGTCCGTCGCCGGATTGTAGCTGCGATAGCGGTCCTGGCAGTAGGCGACATGGCTGCGCCAGGCGACGCCGGCCGGCGGCGGCACTTCGTAGCCGTAGCGGGGCTGCGAGGCGATCGCCGCGCCAATGCCGAGGCCGAGCAGGGCGCCGGCTGCCGCTGCCGCGCCGGGATTGCCGACCCAGCCGCCATAGTAACCGCCGCGCCAGCCGGGGCCGCCATAATAGCCGCCACCGCCGCCCCAGCCGGGACGTCCCCAGCCGGGACCGCGCCAGCCCGGGCCGCGCCAGGCGGGTCCGGGGCCGTAGCCCGGGCCGCCCCGCCAGCCGGGGCCACCGCGCCAATCGGCCGAGGCAGGCGCTGCCGTCGCCGCGATGGCGCCGAGCCCGATCACCGCTGCAAGAACCGCAGACATCACGCGCTTCATGATCCGTCTCCTCCTGGACGACCGCGCACCCTCAGGCGTCGGTATCCGAACTGGGTGTCGTCACCGGCAGGGTGCCATCCTCACGCGCCGCTTCGGCGAAATCGCGACGAAGCGGTGGCAGGATGATGCCGCGGGGCGGGGCAGGACTGCTGCCGCCGTTCCGGTTGCATGGGCCAAGCCGATCAACTGGCGTCCTTTCTAGCGGCGGCAAGCTGAACGGCGGCTGAACGGTCGCGGTGGCGCTCGGGCCGAGGCATGCTATGACCGCTGCCACCCTTTCCCGGATCACGAGGCCTTCATGGCACGCTCCTATGCCATTCTCGATGTCTTCACGGACCGACCGCTCGCCGGCAACCAGCTCGCCGTCGTGCTCGATGCCGAGGGGCTCGACACCGCGGCGATGCTGGCGATCGCCGCCGAATTCAACCTCGCCGAAACCGTCTTCGTCCTGCCGCCGGAGCGGCCGGCCCACCGGGCGCGGCTGCGCATCTTCGCGCCCGGCAAGGAGCTCCCCTTCGCCGGCCACCCGACCGTCGGCACCGCGGTGCTGCTCGCGCTCGAGGACGCGGCCGAGACCAATTATGGCCTCGATGCGATGCTGATGCTGGAGGAGACCATCGGCTCGATCCGCAGCGTCGTCTCGCTGAAGGGGCCGCGGCGTGGCCATGCGATCTTCGACGCGCCTGTGCTGGCCAAGGCAGCGCCGCAGCCGCTCGACGGCGGCGCGGTCGCCGCGGCGCTCGGCCTGATGCCGTCCGAGATCGGCTTCGAGAACCACCTGATCTCGGCCTTCACGGCCGGCGTGCCCTATATCTTCGTGCCGGTGCGCGACCTCGCCGCCATGCGCCGGCTCGCGCCGCGCAGCGACCTCTGGCAGAACGCCTTCGGCGGTACCTCGGCCTATATCTATTGCCGCGAAACCGACAGCAATGCGCATCATTTCCACGCGCGCATGGTCTGGCAGACGCTCGGCCTCGTCGAGGACCCGGCGACGGGCTCGGCGGCGGCGGCCTTCGCCGGTGTCGTCGCGACCTTCGACCGTCCCACGAGCGGCACCCATCGCGTCATCATCGAGCAGGGCTACGAGATGGGCCGCCCCAGCCTCATCGCGCTGGAGCTCGATACCGAAGGCGGCCAGCTCGTCGCGAGCCGGATCGGCGGCGACGCCGTCGTCTTCGCCCGCGGCACGCTCGACATCTGAACGACCCCGATGCCTCTTCTTTGCCGGAGCCCATCTTGAGCCGCTTTTGGAGCCGGATCGTCCACGAACTCTCGCCCTATACGCCGGGCGAGCAGCCACTGATCCACGATCTCGTCAAGCTGAACACCAACGAGAGCCCGTACGGTCCCTCGCCGAAGGCGCTCGCCGCCATCGCGGCGGCGACGAGCGATCTCTTGCGCCTCTATCCCGAGCCGACCGGCCGCGCGCTGCGCGCCGCCATCGCCGAAAGCCACGGCCTTGCGATCGGCGAGGTCTTTGTCGGCAACGGCTCCGACGAGGTTCTCGCGCACACGTTCCAGGCGCTCTTGAAGCAGGAGGCGCCGCTGCTGTTCCCGGACATCAGCTATTCCTTCTATCCGACCTATTGCGCGCTCTATGGCGTCGATCATGTCGCCGTGCCGCTCGACGACGACTTCCGCATCGATCCGGTCGACTATGACCGCCCCTGCGGCGCCATCATCCTGCCGAACCCCAACGCGCCGACCGGCATCGCGCTGCCGCTTGCCACCATCGAGGCGATGCTGGTCCGCCACGCCGATGTCGTCGTCGTCATTGACGAGGCCTATGTCGATTTCGGCGCCGAGAGCGCGGCGTCGCTGATCGCGCGCCATCCGAACCTCCTGGTGATCCAGACCTTCTCGAAGTCGCGCGCGCTCGCTGGCCTCCGTGTCGGCTTCGCCATGGGCCAGCGGCCCCTGATCGAGGCGCTCGAGCGGGTCAAGGACAGCTTCAACTCCTATCCGCTCGATCGCCTGGCGCTCGCCGGCGCCGTCGCCGCCTGGGAGGATCGGGCCTGGTTCGAGGAGAAGCGCGCGCTGATCATCGCGAGCCGCGAGCGTCTCACTGTCCAACTCGCGGATCTCGGCTTCACCGTGCTGCCGTCATCGGCGAATTTCGTGTTCGCCCGTCATCCGGACCATTCCGGCGGCGTGCTGGCAGCGGCCTTGCGCGAGCGCGGCGTTCTCGTCCGCCATTTCCGCAAGGACCGGATAGAGGATTTCCTGCGCATCACCATCGGCACCGACGCCGAATGCGGCCGCCTGGTCGCGGCGCTCGAGGAGGTTCTCGCCGGCCCGGCCTGATGGCGCCGCGCCGTGACGCCGCGCTTGCATTTCGCCCGCGCCCGTTGCTAGAAGAATTCCGAGCCGGCGTCGTGCCGGCGGGATCGCGCCTGCGGTCCGGGTGGAGCGCAAATGAGCGTCGCGGTTTCGAAGGTCGGAGTTCGCACGGGAAGCACTTCCCGCGACGCCCGTCCCTTGTCCGCCGATCGCCTGCCGAAAGCCCTGCTTCTTCTTAGCTGCCCCTGAGCGTCGGCAGGCCTTTCACGGCCGGGCTCTCAGGGGAACGCGCCGACGAGCCAGCCCTCCAAAAGCTCCGCGGCCCGACGCTCCCGACCCAATGCGGGACGCGGCTGCCAGAAGAAAGACCATCACGATGACCGCCACCACCCCTGAGACCGCTTCCGCCAAGGACCGCGTCGTCATCTTCGATACGACGCTGCGCGACGGCGAACAGTGCCCCGGCGCCTCGATGACCTATGAGGAGAAGCTCGAGGTCGCCGAGCTCCTGGAGGAGATGGGCGTCGACGTGATCGAGGCCGGCTTCCCGATCGCGAGCCAGGGCGATTTCGAGGCCGTGCAGGAAATCGCCCGCCGCGCCGGACCTGACGTCACCATCGCCGGCCTCGCCCGCGCCATTTCGGGCGACATCATTCGCGCCGGCGAAGCGGTGCGCGTCGCCAAGCGCCCGCGCATCCACACCTTCGTCTCGACCTCGCCGATCCATCTGGCGCACCAGATGAAGAAGTCCGAAGAGCAGGTGCTCGACATCATCGCGGCGACGGTGGCGCAGGCGCGCAACCTCGTCGACGACGTCGAATGGTCGGCGATGGACGCGACCCGCACGCCGATCGAATATCTGATCCGCTGCGTCGATGCGGCGATCAAGGCCGGCGCGACGACCATCAACCTGCCCGATACGGTCGGCTATGCCGTGCCGGACGAATATGCGGCGATGTTCCGTGAGGTCATCGCCCGCGTCGCCAATTCCGACAAGGCCGTGTTCTCGACCCATTGCCACGACGATCTCGGCCTCGCGGTCGCGAACTCGCTGGCCGGCGTCGCCGGCGGCGCGCGTCAGATCGAATGCACCATCAACGGCCTCGGCGAGCGGGCGGGCAATGCCGCGCTGGAAGAGGTCGTGATGGCGATCCGCACCCGCGCCGACGTGCTGCCCTATGCGACCGGCGTCGAGACGACGATGCTGACCCGCGCCTCCAAGCTCATCTCGGCCGTCTCGGCCTTCCCGGTGCAGTACAACAAGGCCATCGTCGGCCGGAACGCCTTCAGCCATGAAAGCGGCATCCACCAGGACGGCATGCTGAAGAACGCCGAGACTTACGAGATCATGACGCCGGAGAGCGTCGGCGTGAAGGCGACCTCGCTGGTCATGGGCAAGCATTCGGGCCGCCATGCCTTCCGCGAGAAGCTGAAGGATCTCGGCTATGAGCTCGGCGACAATGCGCTGGAGGACGCCTTCAAGCGCTTCAAGGATCTCGCCGACCGCAAGAAGCATGTCTATGACGAGGATATCGAGGCGCTGGTCGGCGACGAGGTCGCGACCGCCAGCGAGACGATCCGCCTCCTCTCGCTGACCGTCATCGCCGGCACCGGCGGCCCGGCCAAGGCGATCATCAGCCTCGATGTCGACGGCACGCACATCACCAAGGAAGTCGCCGGCAACGGGCCGGTCGATGCGACCTTCAACGCCATCACGGCCATCGTGCCGCATCAGGCGAAGATGTCGCTCTACCAGGTCCACGCCGTCACCGAAGGCACCGACGCGCAGGCGGAAGTGTCGGTGCGGCTCGAGGAGGACGGCAAGTCGGTCACCGGCCGCGGCGCCGATCCCGACACGATGGTCGCCTCGGCCAAGGCCTATCTCTCGGCCGTCAACAAGATCGCCGTGAAACGCCAGCGCCAGCACGCCCAGGCCGCCAGCGCGTAAGCCGCCTGCCGCCTGCCGCCTCCCTCTCCCGCGAAGCGGGGGAGGGTCCGGGAGGGGGTTGCAGGGCGAAACTGAGGCGCTGAGAGGGAAGCAAGTCCCCCTCTCCACCTCTCCCCCGCAAGGGGGGAGAGGGCAGGGCGCGGCCTGCATCGGACTTCCTGAGGCGCTTGCCGTTTCCCTCCCCCCTTGCGGGGGAGGGTCAGGGTGGGGGTCTTGCTGCTGGCAGGTTGCGAGAGCGTTCAAGGCCCCCTCTCCATCTCTCCCCCGCAAGGGGGGAGAGGGCAGGGCGCGGCCTGCATCAGTAACGTGCCGAGCCGCCTGCCACCCCTCTCCCGCGAAGCGGGGTCGGGGAGGGGGTTGCAGGCCGTACCCTTTGGAGCGCTCGGAAACTCCGCCGTTCCTTACATCGGTAGAGCGAGCGTGCCGAGGCGGAGGAACTGCGTCTCGCCGGAATGGTCGTCGACGCCGTCATTGTCTGTGATGACGAAGGCGTTGCCGTCCGCGTCGATCGCGAAACTCTCGACCTTGTCGAGCACATAGCCCTTCGGCGCGGCGAGGGCCGGCAAGAGATCGACGAGGTCCTGCTTCGTGACCTTCGGCAACTCGCCGCCGAGCGGGGCGGGCGCGACGCCGGCGAGCGGCACGAAGACGAGCTTCTTGATCGCCGCGTCGCGGCCGATCTGGTTGTCGCGCTCGATGACGACCAGGCCGCCGGGGACGGCCGTGATCTCCGAGAGGCCGACCCAGCCCTTGGCGGGCTTGTCGAGCGGATAGTGGACGGCGCCCCAGGCCTTCGTCGCCGGCTTGTAGGCGAGGAGCTTGGTGAAGCCCTTCGGATCGTCCTTCCATTCGCGCTGCACGGCGAGCCAGACGGTCTCGTCGGCGCCCGACCCCGTCACCGTCACGCCCTCGAAGCCGAACCGCGTCGCTGATGCCGCCAATGCCTCGGGCAGGGCGATCTCCTCGACGATGGCGCCCTTGGCGTCGGTGCGGATCAACATCGACTGGGTCTTGTTCTTCTCGCGCTCGGGATTGCCTTCGGAGGCGAGCCAGAAGCCGCCATCCGCGGCCAGCGCAATGCCCTCGAGGTCGAGATTTTCGGCCGGCTTGCCGTCCCTGGTCACGGTGATCGCGTCGGTGATCAGCGCCGGCGTCTGCGTCGCGTCGATCGTCAGGATGCGGCCGACCGACTGGGCGCTGTCGATGACGGCATAGAGCTTGCCGGCCACTTTGGCGTCGGCGACGGTGCCCGACAGCGCCGCCCAGCCGATCGGCTTGCCGTCCTTGTCGGCCGAGATGATCGTCGGATAGGCGGCCGGCGCGTCGCTGCGCTCATAGAGCGTCACCACCGAACCGATCAGCCCATCCTCGCGAAGGTCGTTCTCGGCCGCGGTCACGAAGAGATTGCGCGCGGGGATCGCCAGCAGGCCCTCCGGGCCGATGCCGCCCGGCAGCGCCTGCAGGAAGGTCGGCGCCTTGCCGGCGCCCTCGTCCTTGTAGACGCCGACCAGCGAGGCACGCTCCGAGCCGACGAAGATCAGCCGGTCGCCGCCGAATGTCGCGACCTCGGCGCCCTCGGGCTCGTTGCCCTTCTTGTTGCGCTTCTCGGGATAATGGCCGAGGCGGACGGTCTCATATTCGAGCGAGGTGCCGCTGTCGTAGTCGACCGTGCCGTCGGCCTTGAAGATGGTGAAGCCGCGGCTGCCACCCTTCCAGTCGCCCTCATTGGCGGTGACGAAGCGGTCCGTATCGATCCACTGCACGCCGTCCGGCTCGCGGGCGACGCCGGTCATCGCGCCCGAGAGATCGATGACGCCGTCCTTCTTGGTGTCGATGCCGGCGAGATCGACCGTGCCGGCCGGGAAGTGGGTCACGACCTTGCCGGTGGCGGCATCGGCGATGACGATGTGGTTGTTTTCCTGCAGCGTCAGGACGATCTGGTTCTTGTCGTTGAAATCGACGAATTCGGGCTCCGGATCCTCCGGCGCGATCGCGGCGAGGCCGGCGACGTCGATGACGGCCTTCGTGGCGCAATCGACCGAGCCATCCGTGCCGATCCTGAAGGTCGCGAGGCTGCCGCCCGGCAGCTGCGGGATGGCGCCGTCATTCACCTCCTCGTCGCGCTCGTTCTCGATCGCGATGGCGAGGAACTGGCCGTCGGGGCTCTTGGCGAGCGAATCCGGCTGTCCGGCGAGATCGCAGGTCGCTGTCACGCTCTTCGTCGCGAGATCGACGATGGCGAGATGGCCTGATGGCTTCGCCTTGCTCTCCGACGTCACGACGCCGACCAGCGCAAAGCCGCCGGAAACGACCGTCGAGGTCGGCTCGCCGCCGAGCGCGACCGTCCCGGCTGCCTTCGGCGCCTTCGGGTCGGTGATGTCGATGAGGCCGATCCGCTCGCCGGGGCTGTCGGTGTAGACGAGCGTGTTGCCGTCGGCGCTGGCGCTGATGATCTCGGCGACGGTCGCCTTCTTCGCGTCGGCGCCCTCGGGCAGATTGTCGACGACATGGAACGTCGCGATGCGGTTGAACATCTCGGCCGCGTTTGCGGCGAGCGGCGCGGCCAGCATGGTGCTGGCGAGCAGCGTGGCGGCGAGGGTGCCTTTGAGGATGGGGGTCATCTTTGGGTCCGGTCGCTGGCTGTCGGAAGGGGAAATTCGCATCCGGAAGACATGAGCGGCGCAGGATGACAGGGCGATGACGACGGCGGGCCGCGACCTCGGCAGGCGCGTCTTCGCGGACGCTAACGCTATCGCCGATAGCGCCTTGGAATCCGGATGAAATTCGCGCTTCGGCGATCGTGTCGCGGCTGAGATTTCCACAGGCGGCGAATTCCTGCTTTCGACGCTGGACAGGCCCAGCCGCCTTTGCTACACACCCCCTCGTCGCCGCGGCAATGCCCGCAGCGCGGCGGGTGCATAGCTCAGTTGGTAGAGCAGCTGACTCTTAATCAGCTTGTCCTAGGTTCGATCCCTAGTGCACCCACCAAAGCTTCTTCGACTAAATTACAGGTTTGGGCGGCGTCCGTAGCAGCGGACGTCGACTACAAGAGCTGAAATAGCGTTCGTGCGACGGCAGGTCGTTTGCCGTGGGACTGTATTTCGCTTCCATGGTTCGCCGCATGAGCGATCCGCGGTTTCCCGAAGTTGCTCGATGTAGGGGATCCCAAGGTGGCGCTTCGCGGCGGCGAGCTCGTGACCTCAGGCAAAGGCCAATGCGGCTGCCTCTCTCAAAGGCGGTTCCGGAGATGCGCGCAATCTGCAATGACTTTGAAACTTGAATACGGCATCATTTATGTCGTGACCAATGCGCCAACGATGGACAGAGCCGAATGACGGACCGAAATGAGACATTGGTTGCAGAATTGGACGAGTTCTATGACTTCATAGTCGAAGACGATTTCGAGATCATCGATCCGGACGAGTTCTTTGCTAAAAATGCATTTCGGTTAATCTATCAGACCAATAACTTCTTCCTTCCGCAGCTGAAAGATTTGATCGAGAGAGGTGAGGTATTAAATCTTCGTCCGGAATATCAGCGTCGACTTCGGTGGAAGGTTACACAGAAATCTCGTCTGATTGAATCACTACTTTTGAATATACCAGTACCACCTATATTTCTATACGAGAGTGAAGCTGCAAGATATGAAGTTATGGATGGCCAGCAACGCCTAAATGCCGTCAAGGAATTCCTAAGCGGCGACTTTGCATTGACGGGTCTTCAGGTTTTAAAGCCTCTGAACGGTATTCGTTACTCTCGATGCCCGCCCAGGATCAAGCGTGCGTTAGATAGAGCAAGTTTATCTGCAATAGTCTTGCTGCTAGAGAGTGACAATGACAATAGTCGTGCAAATTTTTCGATTACTGATATACGACGGTTTATTTTTGATAGACTTAATACTGGCGGAACAAAATTGAATCAACAAGAAATTCGAAATGCACTATATCCTGGACATTTCAACGATGTTCTTATTGAATTGACGCGAGAAAGAGTGTTTACTAGTACATTTGAAATACCGCCATATACAGAGTCTGACCCTAATGAGTATTATGAAAATATAGAAAGGCAAAACAATACTCTTTATTCCACGATGGGTGACTGTCAGTTAGTTTTACGCTATTTCGCGATTCGTGACGACGATAATATACGTGGATCGATGAAATCCATGTTGGATCGCGCAATGCAAAGTCGCATTAAGATTTCGATCGAAGATGCTCAGCGACTCAAGGTGGAATATCTAGAGCGACTGAATTTTCTTTATACAATGTTTGATGGTCGACCCTTCTACTTGAATGCCGACGATAAGGGGAATGTAAGGATATCCGCCGCGCTCTATGACGCCTCTATGGTGGCGTTGAACAAATTGTGGGCGCGTGCAGCTGAAATTTCAGAGCAACGGGATCGGGTTCGTCGCCGACTAACCGAGGCGCTGGCGGATCCGCGAACTTCTGTCGTTATTACTGGTCAGGGCAATACTGCCCAGGCCGTACGCGATCGCGTTAAGCTTTTGGAGGCGATATTCATCGGCGAGTCGACTGGAGTTTAGGATGGCTTCGGTATTCTCGGCAGTCTTCGATGAGTTTGACGAGGAACTTGGCGCTATCAGTTCACTGGTCGAGGCGTTTTCCGATCCGAAGAATGCTTCGCCGAAGGCTCGCATAGCTGCAGCGAATGCGGCGACGCTCCTACTTTCGGCGACCTTTGAAGAGTATATTCGAGAACTAGCACGATCCTATGCGCGCGCCGTCGTTGCTTCTTGCGCAAAACTTGAAGATCTTCCGAATAAAATATCTGTCATTGCGTGGAAACGAACTCTTGGTGCTTTAGCAGATACGAGTCCAAATCCATGGGACGGAGATTCTTTACAACTACTATCGCGGTTTAATTCCATCTATGATTTTTGTGTTAAAGGAAATCTACGTCAAGACATTTACGATGAATTGATACACAACGACAAGAATATGAGAGCCGATCAAATCAACAGTCTTTTTGGATTGAGCGGCCTGTCTAATGTTTGTCGTCGAGTGTGTGACGTCGACGAAATAAAAAATTTTGTTAACGAAAATGATTCTAATCGTGCTCACGGTGCTTTGACTAGATTGATAGATGATTTCATTTCTAGAAGAAATACAACAATGCATGCGATCAATTCAATGAAATCCAGTGGATCCGGTCAAATATCGCGTGACATTGATCTGCTTCGTGCCCTAGGCCTATCCCTATCTCGCCTTCTTGAAGTCAATGCTCCTTCACCGCTTGAAGTCGCATAGTAAACCTTTCCGCCGGCCTAGCCACGACGGTGTACGAATGGCCCGCCACCCACGAAGCCTGGCGATGGAGCAGCGGCGAGATGTATGGCGGCAACCCGCGCCACTTATTACCGGCTCACAATCGCTTCCCAGCGGGGTCGCTCTGCGCGCTTCAGCCCGTCGGCATCAGGCGCGGTCCATCGTCATGCTCGAAATCGACAGACCAGCGGAACCATGCGTTGAGCTTTGGGCGTTAGTCATGCGGCAGCCGGGGGCGCCGCGCATTGGCCCCGGCCAAAAGCGGAGATGGGTTCAGTCGCCGGCTGATCGTTTTCGCGTCGAGGAGGAAGAGCCATGCAGACGAAGATCATCGGCACCGTGTTGCCCGTTCTGGAGGTCGAGCTCGCGGCCGGCGAGCGGCTGATCGGGATACCCGAGCAACTGTCCTGGCTCACCGGCGGCGTCACGCTGCACGCATCGGTCTCCGCTGGGGGCGGCGGCGGCGTGTGGGGCCTCGTCAGTCGCGCGGTCTCGGGTGGCGGCATTGCGATGACCGAGTTTCACGCCGAGCATGGCCCGGGCATGGTCGGCTTCGCCGCCAAGCTTCCCGGCCAGATCATCGAGATCGATGTCGCGGGGCGGGCCTATGTCGTCCACCGGCACGGCTTCCTCTGCGGCACGTCCGGCATCACGCTGCAGGCCGCCTTGCAGCAGAATCTCGGTGCCGGCGTCTTCGGCGGCGAGGGCTTCGTGCTGCAGAAGGTGGCGGGCGAGGGCAAGGCCTTCATCGAGCTCGGCGGCGAGATCGTCACCTATGACCTGGCCGCCGGCCAGTCGATCATGGCGCATCCGGGCCATGTCGGCCTGTTCGACGAGGGCGTCACCTTCGAGATGACGGCGATGCGCGGCATCGGCAGCACATTCTTCGCCTCGGGCGATCTGTTCATGGCGAAGCTCACCGGCCCCGGACGGGTCTGGCTGCAGACGATGACGCTGCCGGGTCTCGCCCACAGCATCAGCCACTATCTGCCGAAGCAGGGTTGAGCCTTGCGGATCCTTTGTGAGCCTCGCAATCGGCTTCGCGCCCTCGCGGCGGCCGCTGCGCTGGCGATGGCTCCGCTCGCCGCCGGCGCGCAGGGCGTGGAGGCGCCGGACTATGGGCCGTACAGATCCGGCACGTTCCTGCGCTACCTCAATGCCGGCGAGGGCGGCATCCGCGAGACGCCGCGCATCGGCCTCTCCTTCGGCGATCGCGTGCTCAAGGCGACGCTCGATTCCGGTTCGACCGGCGTCGTCGTCGCGGCGGCGTTCATCCCGAATGTCGACCAACTGCCGGTGATCGGGCCGGGCAAGTTGACCTATACGAGCTCCGGCCGCGTGATGGAGGGCTCATGGGTGACGACGTCGTTGACGCTCTCGGGCGCCGACGGGGCTGCTGTCACCACCGAGCCGATGCCGGTCCTCGCCGTGACGCGGGTCGCCTGCCTGGAGACGGCGCGCGACTGCACGCCGAACGATGATCCGCGCGATATCGCCATGGTCGGGATCGGCTTTGCCCGCGAGGCCGACCGGCAGGCCGAGAGCACGCCGGACAAGAACCCTGTGCTTCGGGTTGCCGGCGAGGGCGAGCGGCGCCGCGGCTATGTGCTGACGGCCGAGGGCATCCATGTCGGGCTGACCCGCGAGAATACGCGCGGCGAATTCCGCTTCGTGAAGCTGGAGCGGCAGGACGCGCTGCCGGACTGGAAGGCGGTGCCGGCCTGCATCAGCATCGCCGGCCAGGCGCCGCCGGCCTGCGGCAGCATGCTGGTCGATACCGGCGTCGGCGCGATGTTCATGACCGTCCCGCCGAGCCAGGCGCCGAGCGCGCCGCTGCCGGAGGGAACCGCGGTTGCGATTGCCGTCGGCACGGAGGCGGCGAACACGCCGCTCTACGCCTTCACGACCGGCGACCGGTCGTCGCCGCTGGCGCCGTCGACCGTGCATCTGTCGGTTTCGGACAGCCGTGTCTTCGTCAATACCAGCTTCCACCTCCTGAACGGCTTCGACATGCTCTACGACGCCGATGGCGGCTATGCCGCCTTCCGGCCGCGCTGACGCGGGCGGACACGAAAAGCCGCCGGACGACGTTGGTCGCCCGGCCATGCCCGTCGCGCGCCGGCGCCGAACGATGAATGTCGGGCTCTCGCGGCCGCCGCCGCGCTCCGACGCGTCGCGCATTGCCGCCGATCCAATCTCGCGGATAGATTGAAAGAAGGGAGTCGCGGTCTGCCGGTCAGATCCGCCGAGCCGGGTGCCGTCGTGGCGCCGGTGCTCGTATTCTTAACCGAGCCGGGGGGCTGATCGATGGCTGGTATTCTCTACACCTATGGTTCCACCATCGAAGGGACGGTGGCTTACTTCCAGAGCTTCGATACCATCCAGGTCTCGCCGGACGACGCGGTCAGCGGGGTGACGCTGACTCTCTCCGATGGCGGAACGCTCGATCTTTCCACCCAGTTGGGTTCGCGCGGCGCGCGGATCACCCCGGCGCTCGGGCCGTCCTCGCCGGCGCTCACCCTCACGACCGGCGACGGCAATGATGTGCTGGAGGGTACCGACTCGGTCGATACGCTGAGTGGCGCGGGCGGCTCTGATTTCATCGTCGGCGGGCTCGGCGCGGATATCCTCGATGGCGGCGCCGGCAGCGACACGCTCGGCTACCTCGCCTCCGGTGACGCGGTCATCGTCGATCTCTCGACGGGGACCGCGTCCGGCGGCGATGCCGAAGGCGACGTCGTCACGGGCTTCGAGAATATCTATGGCTCGGAGTTCGACGACCAGCTGACCGGAAACAGCGAAGCCAACCAGTTGGCCGGCGGTCCCGGCGGCCAGGACGTGATCGAGGGACTGGGCGGGGCCGACGCGCTCTATGGCGCCGTCGTCGGCGGCGTCTCTCTCGGCGTCGCGAGCTACGCCCACTCCGCCTCGGGCGTGGCCATCGATCTCGCCAACGGTCTCGCATCCGGCGGTGACGCCGAGGGCGACACCCTGTTCGACATCAGCGGCCTGCTCGGCTCGGCATGGAGCGATACGCTCACCGGCAGCGGCGCCGACGAGGCCTTCGAGGGGAGTGAAGGCGGCGACACGATCGCCGGCGGCGGCGGCACCGATACCGCCAGCTATGTCGGCTCCGTCGACGGCGTGACTGTCAATCTCGCCACCGGCGCCGCCTCGGGCGGCGATGCGGAGGGCGATACGCTCTCCTCGATCGAAAATCTCGTCGGCTCGGGGCAGGCGGATGTCCTCTCCGGCAACAGCGCCGCCAACGCCATCCGCGGCGGCGAGGGCGACGACCTCCTGAATGGCGACGGCGGCGGCGACCGCCTCGACGGAGAGGGCGGCTCCGATACCGTCACCTATGCGACATCGCTGGCCGCCGTGCAGATCGATCTCATGGCCGGAACCGCCGCGGGCGGCCGCGCGGCCGGCGACACGCTGATCTCGATCGAAAACCTCGTCGGAACCTCGCTGGACGATACGCTCGCCGGCGACAGCGGCGCGAACACGCTCGATGGCGACGCCGGCAACGACAGCTTCGTCGGCAATGGCGGCGGCGATATCTATATCGGCGGCGCTGGCTACGACACGGTGATCTATGCCTCTGCGGCCGGTCCCGTCTATGTCAACCTCGACCTGGAGGCCGCCATTGTGGTCGAGGGCGACGACACCTTTTCGATCGACTCATTGTCCAGCATCGAGCGTGTCACGGGCTCGATGTTCGACGACATCCTGATCGGTGACAGCGCCGCCAACACGCTCAATGGCGGCGACGGCGACGACACCTTCATTGGCCAGGGCGGCACCGACAAGTTCAATGGCGGGTCGGGCTTCGACCTCGTCGACTACGCGACCTCGTCGGTTGCGGTGCAGATCAATCTGGCCGCCGGCACGGCCTCCGGCGGCGAGGCGCAGGGCAATGTGCTGATCGGCATCGAAGGGCTGTCCGGCAGCGAGCTCGGCGATGTCCTCACCGGCGACGGCAACGACAACGATCTCTATGGCGAGGGCGGCGACGACGTTCTCAGTGGCGGCGGCGGCGACGACTATCTGTCCGGCGGGCTGGGGGCTGATACGCTCATCGGCGGCGTCGGTTTCGATGATGTCTGCTATTGCGACTCCACCGAGGGCGTGACGGTCAACCTCGCCACCGGCCTCGGCTTCGGCGGCAGCGCAGAGGGCGACACGCTGAGCGGCATCGAGGGCGTCTACGGCTCCGATCAGTCCGACACGCTCATCGGCGACAACAATGCCAACAAGCTGGTCGGCGGATTCGGCGACGATCTCCTGAATGGCGATGGCGGCGCGGACCTCATGATCGGCGGCGGCTTCGGCAGCACGACCGTCACCTATGCGACCTCGCTGGCAGCCGTAACGGTCAACCTGGAAGCAGGGATCGGCCAGGGTGGACGGGCCGAAGGCGACGAGCTGCGGGGCATCTCCAACCTGATCGGCACACAGCTCAACGATAACCTCATCGGCGATGGCCTCGCCAACAGCCTCGACGGCGGGCTCGGCAATGATCGCCTGACGGGCGGCGCCGGCACCGACACCTTCGTGTTCGATACGGCCTATGGCAAGACGAACATCGACAGGATCTACGACTTCAGCGTCGCCGACGACACGATCCAGCTGGCGACGTCGATCTATACGGCCCTGCAGGCGGGCGCGACGCCGGACTCCCTCGCGGCGAGCTCGTTCCGCTATCAGACCGCGCCCTCGACCAGTGCCGGGCTCGGCGAGATCATCTACAATCGGACGTCGGGCGGACTTTCCTACGACGCCGACGGCGCCGGCAGCGGGGCGTCGCAGCAGATCGCCCAGCTCAGCGCCGGCCTCAATCTCACGGCGAGTTCGTTCCGCCTGGCGTGATCGTCGGGTGAGCCGGTCGCGAGCCCCCTTCGCCCCTCGGCGGCGCGGCCACGCTTCGACCTAGGACGGATCGACGTTCGGCTTCGTCATTGTGAGCCACCGCTGCCACCTGTCATTGCCGGGCCTGACCCGGCAATCCAGCCTCTCTCCTTGCGGACCTGCACTTGTCGGCGAACAGTCAAAGTAAGTCTGGGTTGCCGGGTCAAGCCCGGCAACGACACCTCTGAGCAATCTCAGCAGGGCTAAAGCCCGACCATCGATCGGACCTATCGCGCGTAGGCCTCGAACGGGTTGTCGTGCGTGATGCGGTGGAGCGTCGCCTCGTCGACGCCCTCGGTGCGGAGCTTCGGCAGCAGCTTTTCGGAGAGATGCGTATAGGGCAGGGGCGTGCCGCCGCCGGGCAGCGCCGGGTCATACCAGCCGCGATCATGGCTGAGCAGCAGCTGGCCGGCGAGGCCGGCAGCGAGCGCCTTCAGGATGAGCGCCACGACGGCATCATCGTCGGCGCGCCCGACATGGTCATATTCGATGAAGGCGCCGCGCGCGGCGACGGCGAGATTGAGCGCGAAATCCGGCTCTTCCTGCGCATGGATCGCGATGTAGCGATCGGCGCGGTAGCCCTCGGCCTCGATGATGTCGAGCTGGTCCATGACGACGCGGCCGCGGATGGTGTGGCTGCCGATCACGGCGCCGGTGCGCTGGCCGGCGCGTGCGGCCGCGCGCAGGATCTTCGCCTCCAGCGGCGTGATGCCGTCGTCGCCGGCGCTGAGCTTGATCCAGGCGGCGCGGAATCCGGCCCCCTCGATCTCCTCCTCGAGCTCGCGCACCATCCACGCCTCGAGCTCCGCTTCGCTGGCGCCCGGCACCCAGTCCGGCGTCCAGGGCTCGCGATAGAGGCCGGTCGGCACCACGATCGGGAAGTCCGTCGCCCTGGAGACGGCGAGATCGAGGTCGGCCCTGCGGCCGACGCCGCCGGTCGAGCATTCGACCAGCGCGGTGACGCCGAGCGCCTTGATCTTCTCGATTTCCGGCGCCATCAGGGCGACGACATCGGCGGCCTCCGCCTCGGCATAGCCCGGCTGATCGGGCGTCCTCAGGTCGACGAAGACATGCTCGTGCGGCAGGATCATGCCGAGCGCGTCCTTGCCGAGCGGTCCGAGCGTCGTGTGCAACTGGCGCATCGCGTTTCCTCCAAAGGCGAGGCCTCAGCCTATCGATCCCCTCGGCGATGCGCTACCCGCAGTTGCCGCGGCGGGCCGATGGCCGGCCGGGATCGAGAGGCTCGACGGCCGCTGCGCGCGCTGGTTGCCGGCCCGGTTCACCTTGTCCATAAATCGATTGAAAAGCGATTGCGCGAAGGCAGCGGCTGCGGCATGGTTCGCGCAGCCCCAGTGAAGAGGGCAGGTTTCGGGAGGAATTCGATGTCCAGAACTGCAAGGTCACTCCTTGCCGCCGGCGCTATTGCGCTCGCGGCCATGTCCACGGCGCCCGTGCGGGCCCAGGCTGAGGATGTCACCATCCTCGCTTCGGTTCCGGGCCTGACGTTCCCGTTCTTCGTGCACATGATGAACGCCTTCAAGGCGGAAGCCGCCAAGCAGGGCGTCGCCGTCATCGAGAGCGACGGCCAGGTCTCCTCGCCGAAGCAGACGGCCGATATCGAGGCCGCCATCACCAAGGGCGTGCAGGGCATCGTCATCAGCCCGAATGAAGTCGACGCCATGGCGCCGGCGCTGGCCCAGGCCGTCGAGGCCGGCATTCCCGTCGTCACCGTCGACCGTCGCGTGTCGCAGGTCGAGGGCATCCTCGCCCATATCGGCGCCGACAACGTCAAGGGCGGCGAGGCTCAGGGCGAACTCGTCATGAAGCTGTTCCCCGATGGCGCCACCGTCGTGAACCTGCAGGGCCAGTCGGGCGCCTCGCCGGCGATCGACCGCAACAAGGGCCTGCACAACGTCCTCGACAAGGCGGCCGACAAGTACAAGATCGTCTTCGAGCAGACGGCCGGCTTCGACCGCGCCAAGGGCCTCGCGGTCACCGAAGCGGCGCTCTCGGGCCTCTCCGAGCCGCCGAAGGTCATCGTCGCTGCCAATGACGACATGGCGCTCGGCGCTCTCGAGGCGGTCAAGGGCCGCAATCTCCAGGGCATCGCCATCATCGGCTTCGACGCGCTGCCGGAGGCTCTTGCCCAGGTCCGCGACGGCGGCCTCACCGCCACCATCGAGCAGTTCCCCGGCAAGCAGAGCGCCATGGGCGTCGACACGCTGGTCGCCTTCATCAAGGACAAGAAGAAGCCGGACCAGTCGCTGATCCTCTTGACCCCGGTCGCGATCACCAAGGACAACCTGAACATCGCCGAGCGTCTCGGCGAAGTGAAGTAAGTCCTCGACCGCATCGCTTCGCGTCCGGACGCCGCCTGGCGCCGTCCGGACGCTTTCCTTATCCCATGCTTCCTTTTCCCATCGTGTCAGGCGCCGCAGACCGGGCGCCGCGAGGCTCGTCATGACCGCTCACGCCGCGCCGCTTTTGAAGATGTCGGGCATCACCAAGAGCTTTCCGGGCGTCAGGGCGCTGGACGGCGTCGCGCTCGAGGTCAACCGGCAGGAAATCCACGCGCTGCTCGGGGAAAACGGCGCCGGCAAGTCGACATTGCTCAAGATCCTCGCCGGCGCGCAGTCGCCGGACGCGGGCGAGATCATCTTCGACGGCGAGGCGGTGACGCTCGCCAATCCGCATGCCGCGCAGATGCTCGGCATCGTCACGATCTACCAGGAATTCACGCTCGCCCCGGACATGAGCATCGCCGAGAACGTGTTCATCGGCCGTGAGCCGGGCATGGGCCCGTTCGTCAACTGGTCGCGCATGGCGGCCGAGACGGAGAAGCTGATCCGCCGCATCGGCCTCGAGCGCAGCCCGATGACGCTGGTGCGCGATCTCTCGGTCGCCGAACAGCAGATGGTCGAGATCGCGCGCGCGCTGTCGATGGATTCGCGCGTCATCATCATGGACGAGCCGACCTCCGCGCTCAGCCTCGCCGAGGTCGAGAAGCTGTTCCGGATCGTCCGGCGCCTCAAGGAAGAGGGCATCTCGATCATCTTCGTGACGCATCGCCTCGAGGAGGTGATGGAGGTCTGCGACCGCTTCACCGTGCTGCGCGACGGCCGCAATGTCGGCGCCGGCCTCGTCTCGGACATCGATATCGACGGCATCATCCGCCTGATGGTCGGGCGCGAGGTCAATGCGCTGTTCGCCCATCGCGAGGCGCCCGAGCTCGGGACCGTCGCGCTCGAGGTCAAGGGTCTGACGCGGCTGCGCACGGCGCAGGATCCGCATGCGACCGAAATCCGCGATGTCTCGTTTTCCGTCCGCCGCGGCGAGATCCTCGGCATCGCCGGGCTGGTCGGCGCGGGCCGCACAGAGACGGCGCGCGCGATCTTCGGCGCCGATCCGTTCGATTCGGGCGCCGTCACGGTCGATGGCGAGGCGGTGACGATCCGCTCGCCGCGCGATGCGATCGCCCGCGGCATCGGCCTCGTGCCGGAGGATCGGAAGCTCCAGGCGCTGTTCCTGGCGCAGGCGATCCGCACCAACATGTCCGTCGCCTCGCTCGACCGGCTGCAGCGCTTCGGCATCTTCGTCGACGAGGCGAAGGAGCGCAGCATGGTCGAGGACTATCGCAAGCTGCTCAATATCCGCATGGCCGGGCCGGACCAGCCGGTCGGCAATCTCTCGGGCGGCAACCAGCAGAAGGTCGTGCTCGCGCGCTGGCTGGCGCTCAGGCCGAAGGTGCTGATCGTCGACGAGCCGACGCGCGGCATCGATGTCGGCGCCAAGGTCGAGGTGCACAATCTCCTGTTCGAGATGGCGCGGTCCGGCATCGCCGTGATCGCGATCTCCTCGGAACTGCCGGAAGTGCTCGCCGTCTCGGACCGCATCGTGACGATGCGCGAGGGCAAGGTGACCGGCGAGATGCTGCGCGTCGACGCGACGCAGGAAAAGCTGATGGCAATGATGACGCTCGGCACCACGAGCCGCGCCGCGTGAGCGGATGACGGACGGGCCGATGCAACGGGGTGGAGGAAGGCAAGGGTATGGCTGAGGCAAGGAAAAGCGCGGCGGCGGAGAGCGGCGGCGTCGATCTGTTCGGGTTCCTGGCGCGCTTCGCGCCGCTCATCTTCCTCGTCGTGCTCATGGCGGTGTTCGCACTGCTCGAGCCGCGCTTCCTCTCGTCGATCAACCTCTTCAACGTCATGCGGCAGGTCTCGATCACCGGCCTGCTCGCCATCGGCATGACCTTCGTCATCCTCACGGCCGGCATCGATCTCTCCGTCGGCTCGCTGCTCGCCTTTGCCGGCCTCGTCGCGGCGGCGGTCGCCAAGGGCGGCATGCAGGATCGCTTCACGGTGGGCGAAGGCGGTGTCGGCTTCGGCTGGGAACTGGCAGCGCTGGCCGCGATCGCTGTCGGCGTCGTCGGCGGCCTGATCCAGGGCTTTTCCATCACCCGGCTCAAGGTGCCGCCCTTCGTGGTGACGCTGGGCGGCATGTCGGTGTTCCGCGGCGCGGCGCTGCTGTTTGCCGCCGGCGGGCCGATCTCGGGCTTCGCGCCCGACTTCACCTGGTGGGGCCAGGGCAAGATCGGGCCGGTTCCCGTGCCGGTGATCATCTTCCTCGCCTGCGGACTGCTCGCCCATATCGTGCTGCGCTATACGCGCTATGGCCGCCAGATCTATGCCGTTGGCGGCAATCCCGAGGCGGCGCGCCTGTCGGGCCTCAACGTCACGGCGATCATCTGCAGCGTCTATGTGATCATGGGCTTCTTCGCCGGCCTCGGCTCGTTCGTGCTGGCCGCGCGGCTCAACTCCGCCGAAGCGGTGGCCGGTACCGGCTATGAGCTGACGGTCATCGCCTCGGTGGTCATCGGCGGCACCTCGCTGTTCGGCGGCGTCGGCACCATCTTCGGCACGATCATCGGCTCGTTCCTGATCGGCGTGCTGCTGAACGGCCTCGTCCTGATGAACGTCTCGTCCTACATCCAGCAGATCATCATCGGCGTGATCATCGTGCTGGCGGTGGCCTTCGACACCTTCGCGAAGTCGCGGCGCCGCAAGGTCTGACCGGGCAACGGCAGCCGGCCGCCGGATCTGCGGCGGGCTGGCGGACAACGATTGGCGCTTCCACTGTGGGCCGCACATTGGTCGCCAGGACGCGTCGGCCCTCGGCGTCGTCGCCTCGCCGGCCCCCTCTCAGGCCTCTGTCATTGCCGGGCTCGACCCGGCAATCCAGACTTTGCTTCGGCTGACAGTTGACACAGTCTTGGGCCGGCCAAGAGAGAGTCTGGATTGCCGGGTCAAGCCCGGCAATGACATCCTTTCTTGCTTTTGACCATCCAGCGCCAGCCGCGCCTCGTCGTTCAGCCGGACTTGCGCGGCGTCTTCGCCTTGGTCAGCGCCGTGCCGAAGACATGGTCCCAGAACGGCGTCGTCACGCCGAAATTGCCCTCGTCATGGCGGAAGTGGTGCAGCGCATGCGTACGCTTCCAGCCATAGAGCGGATGGCCCGGCGTGATGCGCCAGTGATGCAGCACGTGATGGGAGAAGGAATAGGCGAGATAGCCGGCCGTGACGCCGAAGCCGAAGCCGCTGCCATAGGGAATGCCGAACAGCCACCAGGCGGGCAGGTACACCGCGGCCGAAAGGATCGAGAAGCTCATCCAGATCGGCGTGCCGATCAGCTCGGTCGGCGAGGCGTGGTGCTGGTCGTGCAGGTCGCGGAAATAGCCGACATTGTGCAGCACCACCCGGTGGATGATGTATTCGGCCAGCGTCCAGAAGGCGAGACCGGCGAGCACCGCGACGACCCAGAGCAGCGGATCGAAGTCCGCGCCGGACCACAGCGTGGCGGCCATCAGGGCGATGAGAACGAACGGGTACACGAAGAAATCGGCATAGTAGCCGACAGCGCTGCGCGTGATTGCCGACATGACACCCTTCGCTGAGACCGAATACCCTTCCCGAGGATGCGCCTTGCTAGAGCGTTCCGGCAAGGCTGTGACTCATCACAAAACTCCCTTTCGGCGCGATTCGCCAGCCAATCTGCCCTTATTTTGCGCAAATTCAAGCGCGAGCTTGGCGGGCGGTGACGCGGGCGCGGCGGCATGGCATGGTTGCGCCATGCGCGCCCTCCTCGTCGTCCTCGCCACCCTCCTCGCAACCCCTGTCGCGGCTGCCCCCCAGGCCGCCCGTTTGGCCGCGCCGGAGACGCGTTCGGACCTTGTCCGCGTCAACATCATCGATGGCGAGGATGGCCGCGATTCGCTCGTGCGGCTCGGTCCCTCGCTCGGGCTCAGCGCTGCCGACGTCGCGCGCATCCGCATGGTTTCCGGCTATGTCGGCTGCCTGTCGCCGTCGCCCTCTGTCGGCTCGGCGGCGTTGTTCCTCGAAAACCGGCAGATCCTGACGGCGGCGCATGTGTTCTTCGAGCCGTCGGGGAAGCGGCGCTGGAAGTGCTTCTTCAAGAACCAGGCCGCCGATCCCGTCATGATCGACCTTCTGGTCGACGACGCCAATGCGCGCTTCGGCGCCAAGAAGCCGCGGCCTGGCTCCAACAACGACTATGCCGTCGTCCGCCTCGCGACGCCGCTCGAAGGGGCGGTGCCGTTTCCGGTCATGGCCGATGTTCCGGTCAAGGCTGGCGAGAAACTCATCGTCGTCACGGCGCATCCGGCCGACATGGCGCGCGAGATCGATCGCGGCATGCCGGTGGTGCAGGGCTGTACCGTCCGGCGAAAGCCGGTCTCGACCGAGAAGACCTCGTTCTTCCGCACCGATTGCGATGCGACGGGGGCGTCTTCAGGCGGGATGAACCTCGCCCGGATCAACGGCACGCTGGCCTTCCGCGGCATCACCATCACCACCGGCCCATGGCGGGATCCGGACCTCTTCGGCGCGCCCTACAACGAGAAGGGCGGCAGCGTCACGACGGCCCTCGGCACGGACGCCGCCGTGCTGGCGGCCGGCCGCAGCCTCGCCGGCGATGGCGACTGAGCATCATCCGCGTCACGCTGCCTTGCGGACGGCGTCGCGGCCGCGCAGCAGGGTGT
The DNA here is from genome assembly GCA_965279105.1 of Kaistia sp. Classification (GTDB taxonomy): domain Bacteria; phylum Pseudomonadota; class Alphaproteobacteria; order Rhizobiales; family Kaistiaceae; genus Kaistia. Next base: position 3,886,406 of record OZ257135.1, on the reverse strand, counting down.
CGATGAAGGCGAGCTTGTCGATGACCCCCGGCCCGAGCGTGAAGGGGTAGAGGTCGGGCTGGCCCATGCTGCGATTGATCGAATTCATCGCCTGGGTGAGCGGGATCCACGCCTCGATGATCTCGGAGAAATCGACGCCGCGATAGGGATCGAAATCGATCGTCGTATCGCCGCCGCCGAGTGCGCGCGCCTTGGGGCGGATGCGCAGGCCGAAGGCATAGGCCGTCTCGATCGTGTCGATCATGTGCATGTAGTGGGCGAAGGTCTCGGCGAAATCTTCCCAGGCATGCGCGGTCGCATACTGGCTGACATAGCGTTCCTGCCAGTCCGCCGGCGGCGCCCCGCTGTAGTGGGCCTGCAGCGCCTCGTTGTAGTCGACGGATTCATCGCCGAACACGGCGCGGGAGTCCTCGATCCGGCCGGCGTCGCGCACGAGGCGGTCCCAGTAATAGTGTCCGATCTCATGGCGGAAGTGGCCGAGCAGGGTGCGGTAGGGCTCGTGCATCGAGGTGCGCGCCTTCTCGCGCTCGACCGCGTCGGCTTCGACGATGTTGAGCGTGATGAGCCCCTCGTCATGGCCGGTCATGACGCGGATATCGGCTTCGTCGGCGAGGAAGCTGAACGAAAGGCCGCCGGCAGGATCGTCGGCCTTGTTGGGCACGGCGAGGCCGAAGCGCAGCAGGCTGTAGAACAGCCGGTGCTTGGCGATCTCGATGTCGCGCCAGCGCTCGCTATAGATCTGGCTCGAGAGGTCCGGGATCATCATGTTGGTGCGGCAGCAGACGCAGAGCTGCTCGGGGTTGTCGGCGAGGAGAACCCAGTTGCAGACGCCATGCCGGCGATTGGTGCAGGGCTTGTAGAGCAGGGCGTCGATGCCATGGGCGGTGTAGAGCTGCTCGCCATTGACGCCGGGGCCCGCATCGTCGAGCGCGCGCATCTGCCCCTGGGCCGGAACGAAGCCGAGCGGCCGCTGGCACCCTTCGCACTCCATCGCCTCGAAGGGCAGCCAATGGGCGCAGGCCCGGCATTCGAACAACCGCATCGTCCACTCCAGCCATGGTTTTGGACCCCGACGCCGTCGGGGAGATGGCCATGCAACGCCGAAGGGCCCGATTGGTTCACGGGCCGCGCGTCATTCTTGTCGCGGTTCGCGCTCCGGAAAGCGCAGAGTGATGCGCGTCCCCTTATGCTGCACATCGTGCTCGATCACGGCATCGAGCTTGCCGGAGAGGGCCTGGATGATCCGCCGTCCGAGGCCGGTGCCGACGGCGCGCGTGTCGCTGCCGCTGCCGATGCCGTCATCCTCGACCGTCATGGCGATCTCGCCATTGCGTGCCGTGCAGGTGACGCGGACAGCGCCGCTGGCGCCGGGATAGGCATATTTGAGCGCGTTGAGGATGAGCTCGGTCATGATGACGCCGAGCGCCACCGCGCGGTCGGGACGGATCGAGATCGAGTCGAGCTTGGAGGTGATCTGGCCGCCGTCGCCATTGGCCTCGATGGTGCGGGCGAGATCCTCGATCAGGCTGCCGAGATAGAGATCGAGCGCGACGCTGTGCACGTCGTCGGAGGTGTAGAGGCGCCGATGCACCTGCGAGACCGCCATGACCCGTCCGACCGCTCCGGCGAGCGCGCTCTTGACCTGCGCGTCGGGATGGGCGGAGGCCTGCATGTTGAGCAGGGAGGCGACCAACTGCAGGCTGTTGCCGACGCGGTGGTTGACCTCCTGGATGATCAGCGCGCGCTCTTCCGCCAGCGCCTCGAACCGATCGCGCGCGGCGCGCATGTCCGCCTCGGCCTGGCGGTTGGCCGCCTGCAGGCGGCGCGCCGTCAGTGCCGAGCCGAGGGCGGCACGCAGCAACGGGAAGAAGTCCTCGCTCGCTTCCTTGATGACATAGTCGGCGGCGCCGGCCTTGAGCGCGGCGACCGCGATGCGTCCCTGCGCCTCGCCGGTGACATAGACGACCGGCGGCGGCTCCGCCATCGTGCCGATCAGCGGCAGGATTTCGAGCCCGGTGCGGCCGGGCATGTGATGATCGAGCGCGACGATGTCGATGCCGCCCTCGGCGAGCCGCGCGAGGCCGGCTTCGCCATCGGTCGCCGTCTCGACATGATAGCCATGGCGCGTCAGGTCCTTGACCGCCAGCCGGCAGAGCCCTGGATCGTCGTCGATATAGAGCACGACCGGCGTTTGGCCCATCACTTGGCCTCGGGCACTTTGATGACCGAGAAGAACAGGCCGAGCTGCCGGATGGCGTTGGCGAAGTTCTCGTAGTTGACCGGCTTCACGACATAGACGCTGGCGCCGAGCTCATAGCAGCGCTCGATCTCGCGCTGGTCGTCGGTGGTCGTCAAGACGACGATCGGCGTCGCGCGGATATGCGGGCTCGCCTTGACCGCCTTCAGGATGTCGATGCCGGTCATGTCGGGCAGGTTGAGATCGAGCAGGATCAAGAGCGCCTCGCCCTTGCGATGCGCGCCGGTCCGGTCGGGTCCGAGCAGGAAATCGAGCGCGCTGGTGCCGTTGGCAAAGGCCTTGATTTCATTGCTGACGCCGGCGCGGCGGATGTTCTTCTCGATCAGCCGGGCATGGCCTTCGTCGTCTTCGACCATCACGATGGTCACATGGTTCGGGTTGTCACTCATGTCGGTTGCTCGCCATCCGGTGGTTGCCTGGTGTCATGTGTGCGTCGCGGGTCATTCGCGCCAGCTTTTTGGCAAGATGACGGTGAAGGTGCTGCCTTCGCCGGGCTCGCTGTCGAGACGGATCTTGCCGCCGATGCGGCGGACCAGCGCGCGGACATGCGCGAGGCCGATGCCCTCGCCGGGCCTGTCCTGCGCGCCGGCGCGGCGGAACAGCTCGAAGACGCGCTCGCGATCGGCCGCATCGATGCCGCGCCCGTTGTCGGCGACGCGGATGACGACGAAGCCGCCGCGCTCGCTGCCGCTCACCTCGATCCGGCCGGGCCGCCCCTGCTTCAGATATTTGACGGCATTGTCGAGCAGGTTGGAGAAGATCTGCTCGATCGCGAGACGGTCGCTCTCGATCACGGGCAGGGGGCCGATCTCGATGATCGCGTCCGCTTCCTGCGCCTGGTGGGTCACGGCATCCTGGATCGCCTTCAGCGTCTGGCCGAGATCGAGCGGCTGCGGCGTGAAATCGCGGCGGCCGGCGCGTGAGAGATTGAGGATGGCGTTGATCAGCCGGTCCATCTTCGAGATCGAGGCCTTGATGAAGCCGAGCGCCTCGTCGAAATCGGCGTAAATCTGGCTCCGGTCCGTCGTTTGGTTGCGCGCATCCAGGTCGATCAGGTCACGGCGGATGGCGTCGAGCTCGCCGGTGAAGCCCATGATGTTGACGAGCGGCGAGCGCAGATCATGGCTGACGATATAGGCGAAGCGCTGAAGCTCGTCATTCGCCTCCTGCAGGTCGATCGTCCGCTCGGCGACCTTCTCCTCGAGATGGGCATTCGCCTCGGTGAGCGCCTGCTGGGCGCGGACGAGGCTCTCATTCGAGCGGCGGATGAGCACGATCGAGATGCCGGCCAGCACGGCGATCGCGACAGCGCCGAGGAGCGTCGTCGCCAGCAGCCAGCGATTGGTGGTGGCGCTGCCGGCCGTCCGATCGGCGAGGATCTGCTGCTCGGCAGTCCTCGTCTCGGTGCTGATGTCGGTAAAGTCCTGCATCAGCGTCTGGCCGGCCGGATCGCGGACGATCGCGAGCGCGCCCGAGGCATCGCCGGCTTGCTGCAGGCTGGCGGCGCGGGCGAGATCCTGCTGCTTGGTGGCGACGATCGCGGCGAGCCGCTTCACGCGCTCGGACTGGTCGGGGTTGTCGGCAACGAGGCGCACGAGATTGGCCATCCGCACGGGGATGGCGTCGGCACTCTTCTGGTAGATATCGAGATAGGTCGGGTCTGCCGTCAGCATATAGCCGCGCTGGCCGCTTTCGGCGCGGCGGACGGCAAGCTGCAGCAGCGAGAGCTCGCTCTCGACCGTGAGCGAATGCGTCACCCAGCGTGTGTCGGTGACGGAGCGTTGGGCGAGCCATACCGAAGCGCCCGCCATCACCGTCAGGATGGCGAACCCGACGGCGAGCAGGACACTTTGGCTGGAGATGCGGCGTTGTGCGGGGTTCATCGTCAGCTGATGCGGCCACCCCGTGGGGGCGGCCGCCATATGTTGCGCTGGCAGGTCAGATCCTTCCCATCAGCAGCAGCACGATCAGGATCAGCACGATGATGCCGAGACCGCCACTCGGATAGTAGCCCCAGCCGGAGCTGTAGGGCCAGCTCGGAAGGGCACCGATCAGGAGAATGACGAGAACGATGAGAAGGATGGTGGACATGGTCAATCCCCGTTGCGGATAGTCCATGAGGGAACGTCTTGATGGCGAAGGGGTTTCACGCCCTCGCAAATAAATCGGTCAGCGATGTCCGTCGAGCCGCCGCGCCTCGCGCAGCGAGGGGAAGAGGCGCGACCAGATCAGCGCGATCGCGACCGTGCCGGCGCCGCCGACGACGACGGCGCTGACCGCGCCGATGAAGGCCGCCGACACGCCGGCCCTGAACTCGCCGAGCTCGTTCGAGGCGCCGATGAACACCATGTTGACCGCATTGACGCGGCCGCGCACCGCATCCGGCGTCCAGAGCTGGATCAGCGTTTCGCGGATATAGACGCTGACCATGTCGGTCGCGCCCATCAGCGCCAGCGCCACCACCGAGACCCACACGATAGTCGAGAGGCCGAACACCACGGTGAACACGCCGAACAGTGCCACGAAGACGAACAGGAGCAGGCCGGCGCGATCGCGCACCGGATGGAAGGCGAGATAGGCGGCGACGCTGATGGCGCCGACGGCGGGCGCCGCCCTGAGCAGGCCGAGCCCCCACGGCCCGACAGCGAGGACATCGCGGGCATAGACCGGCAAAAGGGCATTGGCCCCGCCGAGCAGCACGGCGAAGAGATCGAGCGAGATCGCGCCGAGCACGATCTTCTCGCGCCAGACATAGCGGAAGCCGGCGATGACCGTCTCCCAGCTGGCCTTGTCCGCGCGGGTGTTCTGGACCGTGTGCGGCATCAGGGCGACGAGCACGACGCCGATCGCGACCATCGAGACGGCGACGAGATAGGGCGCCTCGGGGGCAAGGCCGTAGAGGAGGCCGCCGGCGACCGGCCCGGTGATGGTCGCGACCTGCCACGAGCTCGAATTCCAGGCGATGGCATTGGCGAGTTCTTCGGGCGGCACGAGATTGGGCGCGAGCGCGGCCGAGGCGGGCCCCAGAAAGGCGCGGACGACGCCGAAGCCGAGCAGGATGGCGAAGACGATGTTGACATTGCTGCTGCCCGACAGCGTGAAGGCGAGGAGCCCCGCCATGGCCAGCGCCTCGCCGACCATGCAGACGGCCATGATCGCGCGGCGGTTGAACCGATCCGCGACCGAGCCGGTCACCAGGACGAGGGCGAGGGCCGGCAGGAACTGCACCAGGCCGATGATGCCGAGATCGAGCGGGTTCTTCGTGAGGTCATAGACCTGCCAGCCGACGGCGACGCTGACGAGATTGACCGAGAAATTGGCGAGGAGGCGCGCCACCCAATAGAGCGTGAAGCCGCGATGGCGGAACGCGCCCCAGTTCGAGCGCGGCACGGTGGGATCGGGAGCTGACATGGCGTTGGAGGCTTCCGGGGGGCGGGAAGGGCGCGCTGGCCGCGCCGCCTTCCTCTAGCGCCGATCGCCACTGATGGAAACCCGAGTTTCAATCGTTTTACGCGATGACTCGGCGAGGACGCTCCTGAGGCCGCCGCCAAAAAAGAAGGGCGCCGCTCGCGCAGCGCCCTTCCGGGTCTGGATGGCCGACCGATAGATCAGTCGAAACGGCCGCTCGCATGGGCGAGCATGGTGTAGACCTTGCCCGTATCCGAGACGAGATAGGCGCTGGCCGTGGCCGGATCCTGGCGCGTCACTTCGCCGAGCAGCCGCTCGAAGTCGCCGACATAGCGGTCGACGGCGTTGCGGAAGTCCTTCTCCTGCTGATAGCGCCGGCGGATCTCGTCGAAGGTCTGCTGGCCCTGCAGGGTGTAGAGGCGGCGGGTGAAGACGTTCTTCTCGCCGTTGTGGTGACGCTCCCAGAGCTCGGCCGCTGCGCGCGGATCGATGGCGCGGGCGATCTCGCTCGAGAGATTGCCGAGCGATTCCGCCTGTCCGGCCGGGCGGGCGGCAGGCTTCGCCTCGGCGGCCGGCTGGTCCTCATCGCGCGAGGCCCGGCGGAGGAGATCCGACACCCAGCCACGCGGCTCGGCGGCGGTCTCGGCAATGGGCTTCGCCGGGGCGGCCTGGACCGGCGGCCGCGGCGCGGCTGCCGCCGGGGCGGCCGGACGCGGAGCCTCGACCGGGCGTGCCGGCGCCGGAGCGGCGGCCTTCGGCTCAGCCGGGGCAGGGGCCCTCACCACGGGCTGCGGCGAGATTGCTGCCGGGCGCGGGGCCGGGGCTGCCTGGACCGGCTGCGGAGCCGGGGCGCTCGGCGCTGGCGCCTGCGGACGCGGGGCGACCGATTGCGGCTGTGCCTGCGGCCGCGGCGCGGCAACGGGCGGCTCGACGAAGCGGGCCCGCGTCGCCGGCTGGCCGGGAACGGCGACCGAGATATCGAGCGCGCGGCCATGCTTGTTGATGATGGCCGACAGCTCGCCGAGCGCCTGCAACTGGTCGGAGACGACGCGGCGCATCGCATCCGCGCTTGCCCTCGTCTCCTCCGGCAGCTCCAGCACGCCGCGTTTCAGTTCGGCGCGGGTGACCTCGAGATCGTCATGGATGGCGCGCGCGACCTCGCGCATGCCGTCGGTCGCCGAGGAGAACTGGCCGGTCGCCTGGCTGACGGCGGCGTTCATCTCGTCGAGCAGCGTGCGGTTGACCTGGCGAACCTCGTCCAGCGCCTTGCGGCCGACAGAGGCAGCCGTCTGGTGCAGGCCCTCGAGATTGTCGACGACCCCCTTGGCGGCATCGGCGCTCGATTTCGACAGGAGCCGCGCGACCTCGGCCGCCCGCATTTCGGCGTCCTCGACGCTGGCGGCGACGCTGTCCGTGAAGCTCTTCATCCGGCCTTCGAGTTCCCCGGCGCGGGCGACGAGCGTCTTGGCCAGTTCTTCCATCGCCTCGCGGCGATGATCGACCGAGCCTTCGAGCTGGCTATTGGCCTCGAGCAGCTTCTGGGCGGCCTCGCGCAGCGCGCGGCCCTGCTCCTCGAAGCGGCCGGCGACCGTGCCGACATTGTCGAGCACGTCGCGCGACACGCCGCGCAGCGTTTCGACCTGGCTGGCGAGCCGGCTGGTCGAGCTTTCGGTGCTGGTGACCGCCTGGTCGATCGCCTCGGCCAGTTCGCCGGTGCGGTTGGCGAGGCCGATCTCGATGCGGTTCAGATTGTCGGCCGTGCGGCTCAGCAGCGTATCGAGCAGCTGGTTCGACTGGCCGAGCCGCTCGACGACGCCGGCGACATCGGTGCTGAGGCGCTGGTTGGCGTCGCCGAAGCTCTCCGAGACGGCAGTGCCGCTCTCGATGAGCGAGCGGGTGGCGCGGTCGGTGCTGGCGAGCACCATCGACACGACCTCGTTGCCCTTGGAGGCGAGGAGTTCGACCACGGCGTCGCCGACGGAGACGACGCGCTGCGCCAGGTCGTTGCCATGCTGGTCCATCGTGGAGACCAGGCGGCTGCCTTCGCCGTCGAGCAGGCGCGCGAGCTCGGCGCTGCGGCTGCCGAGCACGTCGTTGAGGGCGCGGGTGCGTTCCTCGATCGCGCTGGCGACGGCGTTGGCACGGACGGCGAGCGTTTGCTCGACATCCGACGAGATGCGGCCGAGCTGGCCGGCGACATCGCCGGAGAGACGGGCGACTTCCTCGCTCGTCTCTGTAGAGATGCGGCGGAGGCGGCTCTCGGCGTCCTCGGACGAGGCCGCCATCAGTTCGGCAGAGGCCGCCGCGGCAGCGGTCAGCGACTGCGAGGCTTCGCCGGCAACGCGCAAGAGGCGCTCCGAAGCGCCGTCGACCGACTGGCCGAGCGTTTCCGAGGCTGCGCCAGCCGAGCGCGACAGGAGGCCGGAGACGTCGTCGAGGCTGCGCGACAGCGTCGCCGAGGCGTCGCCCGCCGAGCGGACGACCGTTTCGGAGGCGAGGTCGCTGAAGCGGCCGATGAGGCGCGAGGCATCCTCGACGGTACGGCCGAGCGCCTCGGTGGCGGTCTCGGTCGAGCGCGTCAGGCTGTCCGCCGCCTCATCCGCCGCGGTGCGGACGGCGAGGCTCGACGTGGACGAGAGCGCAACGAGCCGGTCGGTCGCGTCGGCGAGCGAGCCGGAGATCTCCTCGGCGGCACGCGCGGATTCGCGGCCGAGAGTCGCCGAGATATCGGCGAGGCGGCTCGCGAGCACCTGATCCATCGCGGCGGCGCGAGCGTCGAAGCTCTCGGTCGCCTCGGCCGCGCGGCGGCCGAGCGTCTCGTTGATCGCATCGGTGCGCTCGGCCAGCATGCCGGCCAGCGCCTCGGTGCGGTCGGCGAGCCGGCCGGTCAGGTCGGTGAGGCGCTCGTCGACGATCGTGTTGATCTCGCTCTGGCCGCTGGCGAAGGTGTCCGCGATCTCGCGCGTCCGCTCGACCAGGGTCTGGTTGATCTGCTGGGCGCGGTCGCCCAGCGTCGTCTCGAGCGCGCGGGTCTGCTCGTCGAGCAGGTTCGAGGCCGCGGCGAGCTTTGCTTCCATCGCATCGCCGAAGCGGTTGATGCGTTCGCCGAGCGTCCCGTCCATCAGGTTGGCGCGATCGGCGAAGCGGCTGACGAGCTCGGGCCCGCGCACTTCGATGATGTCGCGCAGCGCCGCGAAGCGCTCGTCGAGGCCGGTGGCGATGGCCTGGCCACGGTCGCCGATCAGCTCGCTGAACTCGGTCGAGGTCGCGACGATCCGGTCATGCGCGGCGCTCGCCCGCGTCTGGATGTCCTCGGCGAGTTCGATGCCGGTGGTGACGATGCGGGCATGGGTGGCGCTGGCCTGGCCGGCGATCTCGTCGATCAGCACGCTGCCGGCGCCGACGATGCGCTCGTGGATGGCGGTGCCGCGGCTGTCGATCTCGTCCGTGATCGACAGGCCCGAGGCGACGATGCGCTCGTTGGCGGCGGTCGCGCGGGCTTCGATCTCCTCGGCGAGGTTGACGCCGGCGGCGACGATCTGGGCATGGGCCGCATTGGCGCGCGCCGTGATCTCGCCGGACAGAGCCCCGCCCGAGGCGAGAATCTGCTGGTGCACGGCGGTGCCGCGCTCCTCGATGGCGCGGGCAAGCTCCGCGCCGGTGCGGCCGATCTCGTCATGCGCCGCCGCAGACTGGCTGGTCAGCTGGCCGATGAGGGCATTGCCCGAACCCTGGATGCGCTCATGCACATCCTTGCCGCGGCTCTCGATCTCGTCGGCGAGGCGGTAGCCCGAACTGACGATCTGCTCATGGGCGGTGTTGGCCCGCAGCACGATCTCGCTGGCGAGCTGTTCGCCGGAGGAGACGATCTCGGCATGCACGGCACTGCCGCGACGCGAAATTTCCTCGGCGAGGCTGCCGCCTGCGGTGACGATCTGCTCATGCACCGCGCCGACCTGGCTGGCGATGTCGGCGGCGAGCGTCGAGCCGGAGACGAGGATCTGCTCATGCAGCGTCGTGGCGCGGCTGTCGATCTCGCCGACGATATTGCCGCCGGCGGTGACGATGCGCTCATGCACGGCCTCGACCTGGCCGCTGATCTCGCCGACGAAGGCCGATCCGGAGGCGACGATGCGCTCATGCACCGCGTTGGCGCGGCTCTCGATCTCGTTGGCGACGTTGTAGCCCGAGGTCACGACCTGGGCATGGACGGAGCCGACCTGCGCCGCGATATCGCCGACCAGCGTCTCGCCGGTGGCGAGGATGCGCTGGTGGACGGTATTGGCGCGGTTCTCGATCTCGTCGGCGAGGGTCGTGCCCGTGGCGACGATATGCTCGTGCACGGCGCTGGCCTGGCCGGCGATCTCGTTGACGAGGCTGGAGCCCGACGCGACGATCCGCTCATGCACGGCGCCGGCGCGCGCCTCGATCTCGTTCACGAGATTGGTGCCGGACGTGACGATGCGGCCATGCACGGCATCGGCGCGGATCTCGATCTCGCTGGCGAGGCTCGATCCCGAGGCGAGGATGCGGGCATGCGCTTCGTCGGCGCGGCTGACGATCTCGTCGGCGAGGTCGGAGCCCGTGCGGGCGATACGGCCGTGCACATCCTCGGCGCGGGCGGCGATTTCCTCGGCAAGGTCGGAGCCCGTCCTGGCGATGCGGCCGTGGACTTCCTCTGCCCGCGTCGCGATCTCGTCGGCGAGGCCGTTGCCGGTGGCGACGATGCGGCCATGCGCCTCGTCGGCGCGGGTCGCGATCTCGTCGGAGAGGCGCGAGCCCGAGGCGACGATGCGCTCATGCACGTCGCTGCCGCGCTGCTCGATCGTCTCGGCAAGCTGCTGGCCCGAGGCGATGATCTGCTGGTGAATCGTGCTGCCGCGCGTCTCGATCGCCTCGCTCAGCTGCTGGCTGGTCGAGATGATGAGATCATAGACCGCGGTGCCGCGGCTTTCGATCGTGTCGGTGGCCGAGCGGCTCGCCGTCACGAAGCGCTCATGCAGCATTTCGGCGCGCGAGGCCATGGTGTCGGCGATCTCGGCGCCCGAGGTGACAATGGTCTCGTTGATCTTGAGGCCGCGCATCGTGATCGCCTTGGCGACCTCGCCGCCGACTTCCGCAAGGCGCTCGGTGAGTTCGGCCGAGCGGGCGTCGAAGGTCTCGTTGACGGCATTGGAAGCGACGTCGATCGTGTCGCGCAGCGCCGCCGTGCGGGCTTCGAGCAGGTTCGCCATCATGTCGCCGGCGGCGTTCAGCCGGTCGGCAAGGCCGCCGCCATCGATCGAGATCGCGTCCTGGATGCGGTCGCCGGTCGAGGCGAGGCGGGTCGCGAGATCATCGCCGCGGGCGCTGATCGTGTCGGCGACGCGGGTGCCGGTCTCGTCGAGCTTGTCGTTGATCTCCTGGCCGCGCAGCGCCAGATCGACGATCAGGCTGTCGGCATTGGATTTCAGCGCCGCGTTCACTTCGCGGGTGTGGTGCGAGATCGTCTCGGCAACCTGGTTGCCGGTGAGGGCGATCGAGCGGGTGATGTCGATCGTGCGGCGGTCGAGACCGGCCGCCAGTTCCTCGGTGATGCGGGCGAGGGTGTCGTTGACCTCGCGGCCGCGCTCGGCGACGGTCTCGGCCATGGCGCGGCCGGTCATCTCGAGCGTCTCGTTGATGTCGGTCGAGCGGACGAGCAGCGCGTCGGTGACATCCGCGCCGGTGCGCGACAGCGTCTCGGTGACTTCGCTGACGGCGCCGGTGAGGCGCGTCACGAGATCCTCGCCGCGCAGCGAGAGCTTGTCGATCATGTCGTCGCCGGCGGCACTGAGCGTCACGGTGATCTGCTGGCCGCTATCGGCGAGCGCCGCGGTGACGCGCGTCCCCGACTGGATGACATTGCCGGCGATCTGCTCGCCGGCCTCGCGCAGATCCTTGGTCAGCGTCTCGTTGGCCGAGACGATCGAGGCGCGGACGCGCTCGGAATTGACGACAATCGCCTCGCGCTGGTTGGCGAGATCGTCGATGAGGCCGCGCATGCGCAGCTCGTTGTCGGAATAGGAGCGCTCGAGCGCGGCCACTTCGTTGTGGACCATCAGCTCCAGTTCGCCGGCACGGGCAAGCGCCCGTTCGATGCCGTCGCCCATGGCCGCCACTTCGCGGCGGATCGCCTGGCTGACCATGACGACCGACTCGGTCGCCGCTTCCTCCGGCTCGGCGAGCCTTGCCGCGACCTCGGAAATCGAGCGGGCGGCGATGCGCATTTCCTGCGCGCGCGCCACCATCATCGCGATGCCCCAGACGATGCCGAGCGGAAGCACGAAGGCGAGGACGACATTGGCGAACTGGGCGGCGCCGAGGCCGGCGGCGCCCGAAAGCGGATTGAGGCCGGCCGAGGCGAGGAAAGCGAACATCGCGCCGATCCAGACCACGGAGGCGACGGCGGCAATTGGATAGATCACGCGCGAGGGGCGGCGGGCCGGCAGGCTGGCGCCGGCGATGCGGCGGTCGTCATTGGCCGGCGGACGGCCCTTGCGGTCGACGCGGCGCGGGCGCTGCGCCGGCTCTTCCGCGGCCTCGCGGGCGGCGGGAGCGTCGACACGCGGCGCGGTGCCGCGCGGTGCTGCCGCAGGCTGCTCGGCCTTGCGCGGCGAATCCTGGCGGCGTGGCGCCTGGTTGGGCGCCTGGCCCGTCGCGCGCAGCGGCTCGTTGATGCGAGGCATTTCGAGCCGACGATCACGCGGTCCGCCCTGGGCGGCCTCGCGGTTCTGGTCGGTTGTCGAAGCGGCGGGGTCTATCCGGAGAGCCTGCTCCACGGCGGAGAGAACTGCATCCGCCGGGTCCTTGGACTTCGGAGTATTCACCATTCTTTAAGCCTCGCGTCCGTACTCGATACTGCACCGGCCGCTTCGACGAACCGTGATTCGCCGAAAGCACGAGGATGTCCAGGTGCCGACGGCTCGAAGCCCCGAAGGATCTCGCCATCTGCGCCGTGGATCCGCCGCTGTCCGCCTGCGTACTGCAGATCGGACCGGCCTCCACACCCTTGCCCACCACCTCACCTTTTGGCACATTCGTGCGGTGCATACAAGGAAGCCCGGCCGCGCGCCGTGGGCTTTCAACAGTCTAGAGGCTCCGCCCGAGCCACTACGCGAAGACGTCCTTAACGCATGGAACCCGTGATCGGCCCTGGCGATAGCGAGCGGCCCGCGGTTCTCGATCGCACGGCCTTGCTGGCTCATGCCGGCGGCGATGCGGGGCTCGCCGCGGAGCTCGTCGCTCTCTTCCGGCAACACCTCATGCCCGAAGCGGAAGCCCTTGGCGGATCAACCGATCCGGCTCTTGTGAGTGCGACAGCGCACAGGCTGCGCGGTGCGGCGCTCGCGATCGGCGCCGCCGAGCTGGCCAAGGCGGCGCTGAGGATCGAAAGCGGCGCGGCATCGCCCGGAGATCCGGAGTGGGGCAGGGTTCTCGCGCGTCTCCGCGCCGCGCTCGGATGAGGTGTTCGCGGCCCGCCGGCGGCTGAGGCGTCCGGTCGCTTGGCAGGATGGATCGAAATCGCCTAAGAGATTTCATCGCGGCGCAGCATGGCCGCTTCCTCTCTGTGGCAACCCGTTCCCATGGCCAAGATCAGCTACATCGCCTTCGACGGCACGGTCTATGATATCGACGCCCGCGAAGGCACGACGGTGATGGAAAATGCCGTGCGCAACTCGGTGCCCGGCATCGAGGCCGAATGCGGCGGCGCCTGCGCCTGTGCCACCTGCCATGTCTATGTCGATCCGGCCTGGGTCGAGGCGACCGGCGAGCCGGAGCCGATGGAGGAGGACATGCTCGACTTCGCCAGCGACGTGCAGCCGAACTCGCGCCTCTCCTGCCAGATCCGCATCACGGCGGCCCTCGACGGCCTCGTCGTGCGCATTCCGGAGAGCCAGGGCTGAGTTTGCCGGCGCAATCGGTGGCGATTTCCACCGAACCGCGGTTTCAGAGCACAATCTTGCTTTGCAGGCCGCATGCGAGCGGTTAAAGCTCGCCCGCCTCTTCATGTTTACGGATTGTTCAGCGGTTGACCATGAGCGAAACCATCGAAACCGATGTCGTCATCATCGGCGCGGGCCCGGTCGGCCTGTTCGCCGTGTTCGAGCTCGGATTGCTCGATATCCGCTGCCATCTCATCGATATCCTCGACAAGCCCGGCGGCCAGTGCGCCGAGCTCTATCCGGAAAAACCGATCTACGACATTCCCGGCTTCCCGATCATCACCGGGCAGGGCCTCACCGACAATCTGCTGGCGCAGGGCAAGCCGTTCGCGCCGACCTTCCATCTCGGCGAGATGGTGGTCGGCTTCGAGACGCTCGAGGACAAGCGCTTCCGCGTCATCACCGACAACGACAAGACCTTCATCGCCAAGGTGGTGGTGATCGCGGCCGGCGGCGGCTCGTTCCAGCCGAAGCGGCCGCCAGTGCCGGGCATCGATGCCTATGAGGGCAAGTCGGTGCACTATTCGGTGCGCAAGATGGAAGCCTTCCGCGATCACGACATCCTGATCGTCGGCGGCGGCGATTCCGCGCTCGACTGGACGCTGAACCTGCAGCCGCTGGCCAAGAGCGTCACGCTGATGCACCGCCGCGATGCCTTCCGCGCCGCGCCCGACAGCGTCAACAAGATGCGGGCGCTCGCCGATGCCGGCGAGGTCAAGCTGATCTTCGGCCAGGTCACCGGTCTCGAGGGCCAGGACGGCCACATGACGCATGCCGTGATCGTCGACAACGAGGATCGCGAGCACCGGCTGCCGGCGACGCGCATGCTGCCCTTCTTCGGGCTCACCATGAAGCTCGGGCCCATCGCCGACTGGGGTCTCAATCTGCATGAGAACCTGATCAAGGTCGACACCGAGAAGTTCGAGAGCTCCGTGCCCGGCATCTTCTCGATCGGCGACATCAACTGGTATCCGGGCAAGCTGAAGCTCATCCTCTCCGGCTTCCACGAGGCGGCGCTGATGGCGCAGGCGGCGAGCCGGATCGTCTTCCCCGACAAGAAGGTGCTGTTCCAGTACACCACCTCCTCGACCAGCCTGCAAAAGAAGCTCGGCGTCGCCTGAGGCATGCTGCGGCGTGGCTTCCATGCCGCACTGCCGCGAAGAAGCGCGTCGGCGGCCGAGGCGGCTCGCTTCGCCGCTGCTCGTCCTTTAGTCTGCCGGCGAGACTCTCCCGGAGGATGTGATGGCCAACGAGACCTTCCAGAAGCAGCCGCCGCGCAAGAAGGCGCCCGTCAAGCGCGTCACCCTCTCGGCGGATGCCAAGCGCGCCTATGAGGAACTGGTCCAGAAGCGCGACGAGCGCGAGCGCGACTACGCCCGCCACCTCGCCGCCGACAACAAGCCGCGCTGAGTCCTCGCCGGCCTGGCCGGCTCTTTCCAGCGCCATCTAGGCCTGGGGGCGCCGACCTGGCGCTGACCGGCGGTGCTCTCTGGCTGCCGAGCCTCGCGCTCAGGCCGCGCATTCCGGCGCCGTCGGCGGCATGTGCTGCTCCGATCGAGACGATTGCTGTTGCGCTGCTGCGCCGGGGATGGCAGCAGAACCTCCTGGCCGAGATCCAGAGCGGCAGAGGATGTTCCGTTGAGTTCCGATACCGAGGGCGCCGACGTCGTCAGGGCGGCGCGCACATCCTACCGTCCCGACATCGACGGCCTCAGGGCGATCGCGATCATCGCGGTGGTGCTGTATCATGCCGGCATGCCCGCCTTCCGCGGCGGCTTCGTCGGCGTCGACATCTTCTTCGTCATTTCCGGCTACCTGATCACCGGTCTCGTCACCCGCGACGCCGCCGCCGGCACGTTCAGCCTCGCCTCCTTCTATGCCCGCCGGGCGCGGCGCATCCTGCCGGCGCTCCTTTGCGTCCTGCTCGTTTCCATGGCGATCGGCTTCGTCCTGCTCTCGGCGGGCGAGTATCTGGAGCTGTCGAAGAGCAGTCTCGCGGCGCTGTTCGGCGTCTCCAATCTCTATTACTGGTCGTCGATCACCTATTTCTCGCCGGCCTCCGATCATCTGCCGATGCTGATGACCTGGAGCCTCGGCGTCGAGGAACAGTTCTACATCTTCCTGCCATGGGTGATCATTCTCGGCCTGCGCGTCTTCGGTGGTCGGATCATCGCCGTCCTCGCGGCGCTCTCCGTGATCTCGTTTCTCATGTCGATCGTCTCGCTCGGCAGCGCGCCATCCTTCGCCTTCTACATGCTGCCGACGCGCGCCTGGGAACTCGGTCTCGGCGGCGTGCTCGCTCTCGCCGAGCTGCGCGGCTTCGCGCCGTTCCGCGGGCGTCGGCGCCTCGCCGAGCTGGCCGCGGCGCTCGGCCTCGCCTTACTCGCCCTCTCGATCTTCTGGCTCGATTCGTCGGTGCTCTTTCCAGGCGTCTATGCACTGCTGCCGACGGTCGGCGCGGCGCTGGTCATTGCCGCGCCCGCGACCGTGACGGCGCGGCTCCTGTCCGTCAGGCCGCTCGTCTTCATCGGCCTCGTCTCCTATTCTTGGTATCTCTGGCACTGGCCGTTGCTGAGCTTCGCCAGGATCGCCTCGCTTTGGCCGCTCGGCCGCAATGCGGGGCTGATCATCGCCGGCCTCTCCTTCGCCCTGGCCGTGGCGAGCTATTATGGCGTCGAGCGAACTTTCCGCCGCCGCATTTCACCGAACGGCCCGACGCTGTTGCGCTATGGCGGGGCGATGGCGGCCGCGGCCCTCGTCCTTGTCGGCGTCATCGCGCTCCGCGGTGTGCCGCTGAGGCTGCCGCCCGAGGCGGCGTCGCTCGAGAGCGTCGCCTCCGCGGTCGAGGACTGCCTCGTCTATGACGGCATCGCCGAACCGCAATCCGATCCGTTCTGCCGCCCAGCGGTGCCGGCCGACCGGCTGATCGTCCTCATCGGCGACAGCCATGCCGCGGCGCTCGCCCCCGGGCTGCGCGCACGGGCGCGTGCGCTCGGCTATGAACTGGCCGTCTTCACCAAGGCGTCGTGCCCGCCCTTGCTGGGCGTCACCCGCTACATGCCGGTCTATCCGGCGCACAATGCGGAATGCACCGAATTCGACAGCAAGGTGATGGCCTGGATCAGGGCCAATCCGACGATCCACAAGGTGATCCTCGCCGGTTTCTGGGCGGGCCCGATGCAGGCGGCGTCGCAGGGCGAGGCCTATGTCTCCCTGCGTCCGGAGGAGGCCGGCCTCGGCAATGCCGCCTTGCTCGAACGCGGTCTTTCGGCGGAGATCGCGGCCCTGCGCGCCATCGGCCCCGAAATCGTCGTCCTGCAGGATGTCCCGTTCTTCGTCTTCCCGCCGCCGAGCTATCTGCTGCAGCAGGTCATCGGCGCAAGGGCAGCGCTCGCCCGGCTGATCGGCGGTCCCTCGGATCTCGGCCGGACGGACGGGCCGACCCGCTATGTCTTCAACCTCGACAAGGAGACGCACGACATCATCGCGAACGCGGCGGCATCGATGCCGGGCGTCTCCGTGGTCGATCCGTTCGCCATCCTCTGTTCCGCCGACCGCTGCCGGTTCGCTGACGACGACGGCTCCTCCTTCTACAAGGACACCCAGCACCTCTCGGCGCGCGGCTCCGAAGCGCTGGCGAGGGCCATCCTCCCCTGAGCCGCTGAAGGATCCGGCAGCGCGCCACCGCTGCCGATGGGAAGGGCCGATAGCCGGGCCTGCAACCGCAAGACGTGACAACACGCGCGCCGAGCGGTAGTGTGTCATCAGCGCAACCACCGGGGGGATGGCGATGCGACTTGCAGCATTCAATGTCGAGAATCTATTCGAGCGCGCCCGCGTGCTCAATCAGGACGAGTGGGTCGAGGCTGACGAGACTTCGTCTCGCATGGCGGCCGGCAAGGTGTTGCTCGACGCCTATGCGGCGCTCAACGCCATCTTGGCGCATGCCGTCTATACTGGCGACGACAAGGCAAAGATCCTCGAGCTTCTCGGGGTGCTCGGTCTGCTGAAGTCAGACGAGAGCTCGTTCGTTCTGCTTCGGCGCAACCGCGGCGCCCTGCTGAAGCGGCCCCGCGGCGGTGCCGCGCCGATCGTCGTCGCCAATGGCCGCGACGACTGGATCGGCTGGCTGGAGCTCAAGAAGGAACCCGTCGACGAGAAGGCGACGCAGAACACCGCGCGGGTGCTGCGCGATGTCAATGCAGACATCGTCGTGGTCGTCGAGGCCGAGAACCGGGTCTCCCTGATGCGCTTCAACGAGCAGCTGATCGAGGCGGTCGGTGGCCATCCCTATGACCATGTCATGCTCATCGACGGCAATGACGAGCGCGGCATCGATGTCGGATTGATGAGCCGTTCGCCGCAAACGCTCGACTTCATGCGCAGCCATGTCGATGATCGCGGCGCAACCGGACGCGTCTTCAGCCGCGACTGCCCCGAATTTCACCTGAGCCTGCCGGGCGGCGAGCGCCTTGTCGTCCTCGCCAATCACCTGAAGAGCAAGGGATACGGCACAACGGCGGCCTCGAACGCGAAGCGTAGAGCCCAGGCGGCTCGCATCCGCGAGATCTATGAGCAGCTGAAGGCCGGCGGCGCCGACTACGTCGCCATCGCCGGCGACTTCAACGATACGCCCGACAGCGACCCGCTGGAGCCTCTTCTTGGCGACGGATCGGACCTCGTCGATATCAGCACGCATCCGGCGTTCGATTTCTCCGGCCGGCCGGGCACCTATGCCAACGCCACCAAGGGCGACAAGATCGACTATATCCTGCTGTCGCCCGGTCTCTTCGCGCGCGCGACGGGGGGCGGCATTTTCCGGAAGGGTGTCTGGGGCGGCAAGCATGGCGATCTCTGGCCGCATTACGACGAGATCAAGCATGCCTACCAGGCCGCATCCGATCACGCAGCCATCTATGCCGATTTCGACTTCGGCTCGTGAGGAGCCCGTCGAGAGGGGGATGACTACTCCTCGGCCGTCTTGCCGCGGCCGGGGTTGATACGGGCGAGTTCGGAGATGATGTCGGCCATGGCGGGCGGTTTTTCCGACTGGAAGGGCAGCGGGCGGCACACCTCGATGGCGGCGATGCCGATGCGCGCCGTCAGGATGCCGTTGATGACGCCTTCGCCGAGCCGCGCCGACAGCCGCGCGGCGAGCCCGTGGCCGAGGACCTGCTGCACCAGCGAATCACCGGCGGCCATGCCGCCGGTGACGGCGAGATGGCCGATGACCATGCGGGCGAGGCGCAGGAAGCCGAGCGTTCCCGGCCGGCCGCCATAGAGCTGGCCGAGCTGGCGGATGAGGCGCAGCGCCGAGACCAGCACGAACAGGACGTCGACGGCGGCGCGCGGCGAGATCGCGGTGACGACCGTCACGCGCTTGGCAGTGGCGAGGACGAGGCTCTTCGCGGCGCCGTCGAAGGGCGCGATCAGTTCGCGCTCGGCGAGGCCGATGAGATCGCGCCCGTCGATGATCTCCTCGGCATGGCCCTTCAGATTGGCGCGGCCCTTGGCGGTCTCGGCGCGGGCGCCATAGAGATCGGCGAGATCGCGCACCACGGCGCGGGCGGCCTTGCGGTCATCGGCGAGGGATGCGGCGACGGCATCTTCGCGGATCCGGTTGATGCGGCGGAGGCGGAGGAGGCCGGCGACCTCGCGGACGGAGATTGCCACCGCCGCGAGGGCGGCGAGGGCGGCCGCGCCGACGGCGACCCAGCCGAGCCAGTCGGCGCGCGCGAACAGGTCGCGGATCAGGCTGTCGATGGCGAGGCCGATGCCGAGCGAGACGAGCACGCCGAGCGCCGAGAACAGCAGATCGGCCCAGCGCATGCCGCGACGCGGCTTCGGCACGGAGGTGGGCGGCGGCGCGTCGTCCGGCTCGCGCAGCACCACCGGCTGGTCGGACGGGCGCAGCGCCGCATCCGGATCGTCGGTGACGCGGACGCGGTCGAGGCGGAAGGCCGCGGGGCGGCGGGGCGGCTCGCCGGTCATGTCCGAACCTCGATCATGCCAGCCGATCTCCGATGAGGAATTCGAGTGCCCGGTCGAGGCGGATATGCGGCAGCGACAGCTTGATGCCCTCGGCGGTGCGTTCCAGCGCCGGCGGCCGGAAGCGCACGAAGCGGAGCGAACCCGCAGCTTCAGAAACTGAATCAACGCCTTGCAGCGCTGATTCCGGAGATCTCGGCAAGTCCCCGGGAAAGAAGGCGATTTCGGTTCTGCCGTCGAAGGTTTCGCCCTCGAAGGTCTCGCCGGCGAGCGGCGTTCCGATGATCGACGGCAGCTTCTGGCCGCCCGATGTGACGACGCCTTCGCGGGTGGCGCGCACGGAGGCGAGCGCGGCGATCTCGACCAGCGCCCCGGCGGCCTCGGCCCGGCCGATGGCTGGCGCCAGCAGATGGCCGAGGATCCGTTCGAGACGGTCGTGATCGGCATGGTGCAGGTGATCGGCTTTGGTCGCGCCAATGAGGATACGGTCGATGCGGCGCGTGAACAGGCCGCCGAGCCAGGACGTGGCGCCCGGGCGATAGCTGCCGAGGATTTCCGTCAGCGCGGCCGAGAGGTCGGCGACCGCCGCCGGGCCGGCATTCAGCGCGTTGAGCGCGTCGACGAGGACGATCTGGCGGTCGAGCCGGGCGAAATGATCGCGGAAGAACGGCTTCACGACGACCGACTTATAGCTCTCGTAGCGCCGCGCCATCATCCGCCCGAGCGAGCCCGCCGGCGCCTCGGCGTTGTCGCCGGGCAGGGGACAGAAGGTCAGCGCAGGCGAGCCGTCGAGATCGCCCGGCATCAGGAAACGGCCGGGTGGCAGGGTCGAGAGCGCATGCTCGTCGGCGCGGCAGGCGCGGAGATAGTCCGTGAAGAGCGCCGCCAGCTCGCGCGCTGTCGTCTCGTCCTCGGGCGAACGCGGATCGACGGCGGCGGCACGTGCGAGGAAGGTCGCGGCTGCGGCAGGGCGGCCTGGCCGTTCGGCGAGGGCGATCGCCTCGCGGGACCAGGCGGCATAGTCCTTGGCGAGCAGCGGCAGGTCGAGCAGCCATTCGCCGGGATAATCGACGATGTCGAGATTGAGCGTGCCGGCGCCGAGGCGCTGGCGGAGATAGGAGGCGGATTCGAAGTTGATGACGAGGCGGAGCTCGCTGATCCGGCGCGTCGAATCCGGCCAGATCCGCTCTTCGACCAGCGCGCGGACATGATCCTCATAGTCGAAGCGCGGCACATCGTCGTCCGGCTGCGGCTCGAGCCGCGCGCCGGTGACCCGGCCGGTCGCATAGGAGCGGAATACCGGCAAGCGGCCGCCATGCACGAGATTATGGACGAGCGCGGTGATGAACACCGTCTTGCCGGCGCGCGCGAGGCCGGTCACGCCGAGGCGGACGGTGGGATTGACGATGTCGGTCGCGCGATCGCCGAGCGTTGCAATGGCGAGGCGGGCGTCGTCGGCAAGGCTCCAGAGATTCAATCGCGGTCCATCCGTCGCCATGAGGCGCCGTCGCGGCGGTGATCCGGACGGCAGCGAGGATGTAGGCACGCCGGGCGCGCCGCGAAAGCCCTATTCGTCGTCGGAAGGCGGCTCGCCGCCGACCACTTCCAGCTCGCGCGGCCGGAAGAAGGCGACGACACGGCCGCTGCGCGGGCGGACCTCCGACCATTTGTGATGTTCGAAATCGATCACCGCGAGACCGGCGGTCGGGAACTTCTCGCCGATCTCGTCGCGCAGCGCCGGATTGCCGCTGCCGATCAGCTCGAGCGCGCATTCCTGGACGGACGGGTTGTGCCCGATGACCAGCAACGTCCGCGCCGCGCCGCCGAGCGCGCCGATGCAGTCGATATAGGCCTCGGGCGCGACCTCGTAGAGATCGCGGGTGATGCGGATCTCGAGCTCGGAGGCGATGACAGGCAGGAGGCCGATCAGCGTCTCGCGGGTGCGCCGTGCCGAGGATGAGAGAATGCGGTCCGGCAGCAGGCGGTGGGCCGCGAGATGCTCGCCGATCATCGTCGCCGCGCGGCGGCCACGCGGCGCCAGCGGACGGTCGAAATCGGCAGCACCAGGGACGTCCCAGGCGGATTTCGCGTGGCGAAGCAGCAAAAGGCGCATCATCGTGACCGCTGTCGGTTGGTCGAGGCTGCGGCCGCCGTCACCGGCGGCCGAGCGGCGCTCCTAGCACGAAACGGCAGCGCGGTCGAACGGCGTCAGCGGCAGAACCGGCGCACGCCGCCACTGGCGATGAAATAGCCCGTATTGAGATCGAAGCTCCGATAGCGCTGCGAACAATAGGCATACCATTCGCGCGTCCAGGCCGGCGGAGCGCCATAGGCCTGGGGCGGCGGCGGCCGGGTGCCATAGCCGGGCGGCGGTGGCGGCGGCGGCCGGTTGCCGTAGACCGGCGGCAGAGGCGGCGGGCGATTGGCCGTCGCCCGCACCATGCAGTCGTTGAATGTCTGGTCGTAGATGGCGCGCCACTTCTGCTGGCCCTGGCCGGCACCGACCAGCGCACCGGCGCCGCCGCCGATGGCAGCGCCATTGGCCGCCCCGCGATTGCCGTCGATGATGCCGCCGATCACGGCGCCACCGATCGCGCCCATCGCCCCGCCGGCGAGCGCGCCGCCGGCCGTGCTGCCTGCGGCCATGCGATTGGCGGTGTCGCGCGCGATGCTGTCGCAATAGCCTTGCTGGGCCAGCGCCGCGCCCGATGTCGCAACCATCGCTCCGAGCATCGCCAGAGCGCCTACAACCCCGAGCCGCATAACTATCTCCCGTCGTCCGCGCCTGCCCACCCGGCGCTTCCAGCCGCGACTATTGCCAAGCGGAGGGCGAAATCAAGGCGGTCATGACGGGCGCGCAACCGGCGATATTCATTCAAAAGCCACCATTTCCAATGACAGGCGATTAACGACTGGCGCCCTAGCGTTGTCCTTGCCGGGCGGCGATTCGTGGCGAGACCGGCGCCGGTGCAGCTTGCAGGAGATCAACCGATGGCGCTCAAACTGGAGCTCAAGGCGGGTGAACGCGTCCAGCTCGGCGACCTCGTCATCGTCAATCAGGGCGGGCGCACGCGCCTCTGCATCGAAGGTGATACGCCGGTGCTGCGCGAGCGCGACATGCTGGCGCCGGAAGCGGCGACATCACTGCCGAAGCGGCTCTATCTGGCGATGCAGTCGATGTATCTTTCGCGCGATGCCGGTCGTTTCCAGCCCGAGATCACGCGGCTCGCCCGCGAGATCGAGGCGGCGGAACCCGCTTCCCGTCCCTTCATCGAGGCGATCGAACAGCAGCTCGGCTGCGGCCAGCTCTATCGCGCGATGCGGGAGGCGCAACGGCTGATCCTCCGCGACACCGACGCGGCGGTGGCGAAGGCGAGCT
This sequence comes from Kaistia sp., assembly GCA_965279105.1. Classification (GTDB taxonomy): domain Bacteria; phylum Pseudomonadota; class Alphaproteobacteria; order Rhizobiales; family Kaistiaceae; genus Kaistia. The sequence continues at coordinate 3,863,410 of OZ257135.1, read as the reverse complement.
GAACGGCCGGTCGCCGCCTTTCAGCGCCGGCTGCTTGCGGCGAGACGCTGGGGGATGTGGCGGCCGATGCGCTCGTTGCGCGGCATCGGCCTCGCATCGGCGACGGGCGCGCGGCCTGTCGGGACGCGCGGCGGCACGGGTTCGGACGCGGCGCGCGCCGCGGCCAGCGCCGCCATGTCGATCTGCAGAACCGAGATGAATTCCTCATGCAGGCGGCGCAGCCGCTCGACCGCCTCGGGCGCGAAATGCTCGAGTTCCGGGCCGATCTGCCGGAGCATCGCGAGGTCGGCGAGATAGGCGGCGGCGAAATCGTTCTTGCGCGCATCGAGGGCCGCGGCCGCGACATGCTTGCCGGCACGCAGCAGGACGCTCTCGGCCTCGATGAGTTGCAGCAGCGAGTCCATCGTCGTCTCGATCATCGCGCAGATCTCCGCGGCCGTCTCCCGCGAGGCGACGGCCGGGACGTCGACCGCAAGCGGCGAATGGGCAGGCGTCGGCATGGGCGCGTCCTTCTGGAGCGGAGCGGAAAGCGCTCGAACGCGCCCATTAAACGATCGTCATCCTTAACAAAGCCTGACCGCGGGCGGCGCGGAGGGCATCCAAAGGTCGTAGGCGTCCGCCACCGTCACAACCGCGAATCGGCGGCCCGCCTTGCCGCACCGATCGGCGCCCGGTGCCGAAAAACCCATCATCTGCATAGTAGTTAGCCGGCATTCCGCAGAGTTTGATTCGCCTTCGCGGGGCCTCCGAAAGAGCGTTCCGTCGGCTGTTGTCCTCTTGCGGGTGCATCGCTATATTCCGCGCCTCGAAGCCACCGAGTCAGGGGTTGTTCATGACGCTAGACAGTCTTGAAGAGTATCGGCCCTCCGAGACCGAACCCTTCATGAACGAGCGGCAGAGGGAGTATTTCCGCAAGAAGCTCCTTGCCTGGAAAGAGGACATCCTGAGGGAGTCGCGCGAGACGCTTCAGCACCTGCAGGACGAGAACGTCAATCATCCCGATCTTGCCGATCGCGCCTCGTCGGAAACCGACCGTGCGATCGAGCTCCGTGCCCGTGACCGTCAGCGCAAGCTGATCTCCAAGATCGATGCAGCCCTTCAGCGTATCGATGACGGCAGCTACGGTTTCTGCGAGGAAACCGGCGAGCCGATCAGCCTGAAGCGGCTCGACGCGCGCCCGATCGCGACGCTGTCGATCGAGGCGCAGGAGCGGCATGAGCGCCGCGAGCGCGTCTATCGCGACGACTAGGATCGCCGGCCGGCTGGCTTTGGGGTGCACAGACTGAAAAAAAGGCGCTGCCCTCGCGGGCGGCGCCTTTTTCGTTGGGCGGAGGCCGAGGGCCGCGTCAGGTGCGGCGCGTGCCGGAGATTTCGCCGAGCAGCCGGGCCATTTCCTTTTCGAGATCGCCGACCGACGCCGCGCGATCGTCGGGCTCTGCCCGCACGGTCGGCTCATAGGCAGCCTCGGTCGCGGGCTCCTGGTCGAACGGGCGCTGCGGCGCGACGCTCGGCGCGGCGAGGACCGGTTCCCGCGCCGGGCGAACCGGCCGGCCGGGGTCACGGACATCGTTGGGATCGATGTCGAAGATCGGCTCGAAGCGCGGCGAGGCGTCCGGATCGCTGTTCGGCGCGCCATAGGGCTCGTCGCCGAGCGAGGGCGGCGCAACGGGCGGGGCCGGCGGCATGGCCGCGCGCGGCTGCGGACGGACCGGCTCGGGGCGTGCCGGCTCGTGCCGGACAGGCTCCGGACGCACCGGTTCGGCGCGTACCGGCTCTGCCTGACGCACGATCTCGGCCGGCTCTTCGACCGGCGGCTCGGGGGCCTTCGGCGCCAGCGGCGTGGTGCGGCCGAGCGGGCGGGCCGGCGGCTCGGGCCGGCGCGGCTCGGCGGGGATGTCCGTTGCCGGCTCGGGGGCGACAGTCCGGCTGCGGCCGATCGAGCCGAGGAACGAGGTTGCGGCCCGCACGGGCCGCGAAGGCAGCGCGCGCGCGGGGGCGGCCGGTTCGACCTGCGGCTCGGGCGCCTCGATGACGGGCTCTTCAACCGGCGCCGGCGCGACCTCGACCGGCTCCTCGCGCAGCGTTTCGGTCATGACGGCTTCGACGCGCGTCTCCTGCCGCATCTCGCGGCGGGGCTCTCGCGGCTCGCGGTAGTCCGGACGCGGCTCCTCGCGGCGGGGCTCCTCGCGCGGCTCGGCCGCCACCGGCTCCTGCCGCTCATAGTCCTGGCGAATCGCTTCCTGCCTCGGCGGCTCGTTCCGCCACTGCTCAGGAGCCGCCACGGCGGGTTCGTCGGCATAGATCTCCTGGCCGACCGGGCCCGCGGCGACGAAGCCGCTCTCGGCCAGTGGCGCCGAGGCATAGCGCTGCTGCTGGCCGGCCGTGCGGGCGGCGGCATCGGCGCGGCGCTGGGCGGCCGATGGGCGATGGATGGAGCCCTCGACGACGAGGTCGCTCGGACCGCCGATCAGGATCAGGTGTTCGACATTGTCGCGGCGAACCAGCACCAGGCGGCGCTTCTGGTCGACCGGCAGGGCGTCGAGAATGCTCAGCCGCGGCTGGCGGCCGCGCGGCGCCGACGCGCCGAGGCCACCGCCCGTGAAGGTCCGGATCAGCCAGAACACGACGAGAATGATGAGGGCGAGCACGACGAGCGTGATCGCAAACTGGGCGATCATCGCGCCGGTCGTGCCGAGCATCGGTTCGAGATAGTCACGCATCCCGTTCTCCTGGTGCGCCGGCACCGGCCAGGGCGCCCGCCATCGTCAAAGATCATGCGCGACCAGCGCGCCGTATCAGAAAGGGGTTTTCGTGTGCCGGCTCGCAGTTGGCAAGGGCCGAGACGCCGAATCGGCTTATCAATGCCGAAAAGCCGTTAGCAATTCACTAACCATCAGTTGAACAAGCTGGTTCCAATTCCGCGCGAATCGCCTGTTCGAGCCGCCTTCCGAAAGTCCGCGATCGTGCCGCCCGAGCCGCATTGCACCAATGCCGACCATCCCAGAGCCCGCCCGGCCGAATGCCGGCAGGCCGGGGTCAGCCGCGTTCCCGCGTCCAGCGCAGAGCGATCGGCGGTTCAATCATGACGACGGAATTCGGCACGAGCGGCGTGCGTCCGCCGGTCATCGACCGGGGCGGGCGGACCGGCGGGATCGGCCGGCTGGTCGTTCTCGCCATCATTCTCGTGGCCATCGCCGTCGCCGGCGCGCTGCTGCCGCCGAGCTCTGCGCAGCCCTTCATCTTTGCCGTGCTCGGCATTCTCGCGGTGCTCGGCGTGTTCACGCTGTTCGCAGCGGCGATCGGCCTCGTGCGCTTCGGCGGCGAGGTGCCGCGCGATGATCTCGCCCGCGGCTTCATCGACACGATGGCCGAGGGCCTCGTCATCAGCGATCGCGAGGGCCGCATCCTCTATGCCAATGGCGCCTATGCCGATCTCATCGGCGCCGACGACGAATCGGATGTGCGCGTCATCGAGCGCGTCTTTTCCGGCGATCAGGCCGCGAGCGAGGCGCTCTATCGCCTGTCGCAATCGGTGCGCCATCAGCGCGCGGGGATGGAAGAGATCCGCATGCCGGCCGCTCTGTCGGGGGCAGGGCCGGGCGGCCCGCGCTGGTACCGCGTGCATGCGCGGCCGATCCGGGCCAGCGAGCAGATCCTGACCGCCTGGCGGCTCGCCGACATCACCGGCGACCGCGAGCAGCAGGAGACGGTGTTCCAGGACCTGCAGCATGCGATCGACTATCTCGACCATGCGCCGGCCGGCTTCCTCTCCGCCGAGCCCGACGGCAGCATCGTCTATCTGAACGCCACCCTCGCCGAATGGCTCGGCATCGATCTCGCCTTCTTCAAGCCGGGGTCGCTGGCGCTCGGCGACATCGTGCGCGGCGACGGCGCGGCGCTGCTCACGGCGGGCGGTGCCCGCTCCGGCGGCAGCGAGACCGAGATCATCGACCTCGACCTCGTCAAGACGAACGGCCAGAGCCTGCCGGTGCGCTTCCTGCACCGCGTGCCCTATGCCCATGACGGGGCGCCGGGCGCGACGCGGACCATCGTGCTCAATCGTGGCCCGGGCGAGGATGTCTCCGAGGCGCTCCGGGCCGCCGAGGTGCGCTTCACGCGCTTCTTCAACCACACGCCCTTCGCCATCGCCTCCGTCGATGGCAGCGGCCGGATCGGCCGTACCAATGCCGCCTTTGCCCGCCTGTTCGGCTCGGTCCAGCGCGATGGCGGATCGCGGCTGCGCCTCGCCGATCTCGTCGCCGATGGCGGCCGGGCGGCGATCGAGACGGCGCTGGCGGCGGCTGCCGCCGGCCGCGGCGACATCCCCTTTGTCGACGCGGCGCTCGCCGGCAATGGCGACCGCAGCGCCCGCTTCTATGTCAGCGCCGTCGACGAGGGCGCCGACGAGCACGAGATCGCCACGATCTATGCCCTCGACACGACGGAGCAGCGCGCACTGGAGCAGCAGTTCCAGCAGAGCCAGAAGATGGAATCGATCGGCCAGCTCGCCGGCGGCGTCGCGCATGATTTCAACAATGTGCTGACGGCGATCATCGGCTTCTCCGATCTCCTGCTCGCCAATCACCGGCCGTCCGATCCGTCCTTCCAGGACATCATGAACATCAAGCAGAATGCCAACCGGGCCGCCGGTCTCGTGCGGCAGCTGCTGGCCTTCTCGCGCCGCCAGACGCTGCGGCCGCAGATCATCGCCATCGGCGACGTGCTCTCCGACCTCTCGATCCTGCTGGAGCGGCTGCTCGGCGAGAAGGTCAAGCTCTCGGTCGTGCATGGCCGCGACGTCTGGCCGATCAAGGCCGACCTCAACCAGTTCGAGCAGGTCGTCATCAATCTCGCGGTCAATGCGCGCGATGCGATGCCGTCAGGCGGCCAGCTCACCATCCGCACGCGCAACGTCGTCGCCGGCGACTGCGCCGGTTTCGGCTACAAGGCGCTGCCCGCCGCCGATTATGTGCTGATCGAGGTCGAGGACACCGGCACCGGCATCCCGCCCGATATCCAGTCGAAGATCTTCGAGCCGTTCTTCTCGACCAAGGAAGTCGGCAAGGGGACGGGGCTCGGCCTCTCGACGGTCTATGGCATCGTGCGCCAGACCGGCGCGCATATCTTCTTCGACAGCGCGGTCGACAGGGGCACGGTGTTCCGCATCTTCGTGCCGCGCCATGTCATGCTCGAGCAGCCGAAGGCCGAGGTCGCGCCCGAGAAGCCGCAGGCGAAGGCGGACTTGACCGGCAGCGCCAATATCCTCCTCGTCGAGGACGAGGAGGCGGTGCGCGCCTTCGCGGCGCGGGCGCTCGCCTCGCGCGGCTACACCGTGCACGAGGCCTCGTCCGGCGCCGAGGCGCTCGAGGTCATGGCGCGGACCGGCGGCTCGATCGATCTCGTCGTCTCCGACGTCGTCATGCCCGAACTCGACGGCCCCTCGCTCCTGCGCGAACTGCGCAAGACGCGCCCGAACCTCAAGATCATCTTCGTCTCCGGCTATGCCGAGGACGCCTTCGCCCGCAATCTCCCCGACGGCGAACGCTTCAGCTTCCTGCCGAAGCCCTTCTCGCTGAAGCAGCTCGCGACGGCCGTGAAGGAGGCGCTCGGGGAGTAGGGAGAGCGGCATTTCGCTGCGGCCCTTCCGGACGCCACGTCGAGGGCTATCCAGCGCGCGCATGTTGCGGCGATGATGGCATGGGTTGCCGAGGGCAAGCCGATATGAACCGAAGGGCCTGACATGCTGCTGGAATCGAGATCGTCGTCGTCCGCGTCCTCCGCTGCGGCCCGCGGCACGTCCTTCCATCTCGATCCCGCCACCCGCCGCGTTTCGCTCGATGCCCGCGATCCCGCTTTCTTTCAGGATCCCTATCCGGCCTTCGAGGCGATCCGGGCGGTGACGCCGGTGTTCTTCTGGGAGCAGTACGGGCTCTGGTGCTTCCTCGACGCTGCCGACGTGCATGCGCTCTTCCGCGACAAGCGCTTCGGCCGCGAGATCCTGCATCTCGCGACGCGCGAAGAGCTCGGCATCCCGCCGATCCCGGAACGGCTGCGTCCGTTCACCGATATCGACGCGCTCTCGATGCTGGATCGCGAGCCGCCGGCCCATACCCGCCTCAGGACGCTCGTCAACCGCGCCTTCGTCTCGCGCCAGGTCGAGAAGCTGAGGCCGCGCATCGCGGCTCTCGCGCATGAGCTCATCGACCGCTTCGAGGCGAAAGGCGAGGTCGACCTGATCGATGCCTTCGCGACGCCGATCCCGGTCATCGTCATCGCCGAACTGCTCGGCGTGCCGACGGCGCGCGCGGGCGACCTCCTCGACTGGTCGCACAAGATGGTGGCGATGTATCAGTTTGACCGCACCCGCGCCGTCGAGGACGCGGCGGTGCAGGCGGCCGAGGATTTCGTCGCCTTCCTCAAGGAGGTGATCGCCGAGCGCCGCAAGGCGCCGGCGGATGATCTCATCTCGACGCTCATCGCCGCCGAGGAGAAGGGCGACCGCCTTTCCGAGGACGAGCTCATCGCGACCGTGATTCTGCTCCTCAATGCCGGCCACGAGGCGACCGTGCATGCGATCGGCAACGGCGTGAAGGCGATCCTCGAGACGGGGCTCGATCCGGCGCCGCTGTTCGCCAGCGCCGAGGCCGCCGAAGCAACCGCGGAGGAGTGCCTCCGCTTCGATCCGCCGCTTCACTTCTTCTCGCGCTATGCGCTGGAGGATTGCGACTATGCCGGCATCCCCCTGAAGAAGGGCGACAGCGTCGGCCTCGTCCTCGGCGCCGCCAATCGCGATCCCGCGCGCTTCGCCGATGCGGCGCGCTTCGATCCGGCTCGTCCCGCCGCGGCGCATTTCGCCTTCGGCGGCGGCATCCATTTCTGCATCGGCGCCCCGCTGGCGCGGCTCGAAATCCAGGTCGCGCTGCCGATCTTGTTCGAGCGGCTGCCGGGCCTCCGTCTCGCCGCGCCGCCGCGCTATCGCGACAGCTACCATTTCCACGGCCTCGAGGCGCTGCAACTCACCTGGTGAGGCGCTGCACACGCAGTTGAGAGGGATCCGCCATGGCCGAAGGGCTCGGTGCGCTTCGTAGGGTCGCCGCGGGCGCGCTCGAGATCGGCTATTTCGAGATCGGGCCGGCGGGCGGGGCGCCGGTGATCCTTCTGCATGGCTTTCCCTATGACGTCCATGCCTATGACGCGGTGGCGCCACGGCTCGCGGCGGCCGGCCGGCGCTGCATCGTGCCGTATCTTCGGGGCTACGGCGCGACCCGCTTCCTCTCCGACGCCACGCCGCGCTCGGGCGAGCAGGCGGCGCTCGGCGCCGACCTCCTCGCGCTGATGGACGCGCTCGCCATCCCGCGCGCCACGCTCGCCGGCTATGACTGGGGCGGCCGGGCGGTCTGCATCGTCGCGGCGCTGTGGCCGGAGCGTGTCTCCGGGCTGGTCAGCTGCGGCCAGGGCTATAACATCCAAAACATCGCCGAGGCGTGGCGACCGGCGCCCCCAGTCGAGGAGCACCGCTACTGGTACCAGTATTATTTCCATTCCGAGCGCGGCCGGATCGGGCTCTCCGACAACCGCCGCGATCTCTGCCGCCTGATCTGGCGCCTGTGGTCGCCGAGCTGGGCCTTCGACGAGGCAACCTTCGCGCGGACCGCTGAAGCCTTCGACAATCCCGATTTCGTCGCGATCGTCATCCATTCCTATCGCCACCGCTTCGGCGGCATCCCGGGCGATCCGGCGGTGTCGGCGATCGAGGCGCGGCTCGCGGCGCAGCCGCTGATCCCTGTGCCGGCCATCCTGCTGCAGGGCGCGGATGACGGCGTCGATCCTCCCGCCGCGATCGATGACAGCGCCCGCCACTTCCCTGCCTTCCGCGAGCGCCGCATCATCGCGGGCGCCGGACACAATCTGCCGCAGGAGGCGCCGGAAGCCTTTGCCGCGGCCGTGCTGGCGCTCGGCTGAGCGGGGGTCGCGCGGCATGGCTTGTCCTGCCGCGTCGCGCGCGCCAAGCTGGCCGGAGGTTTTCGAAGGAGGAGGGTTCATGCGCCGTTCCAGTCTGGTGGCGACCATCGCCTCGGCCATGCTCATCGCCGCGGGGGCGACTGCCGCTTTGCCCGCTCTTGCCCAGACCTATGCCGGCGCGCCGCTGCCCGATGCGGCGCTGCAGGCGAGGATCGTCGATGCTGTCGCGGCGCGGCTGCTCGACGTGCCATCGGCCGAGGTCGCCGATCTCGTGCCGTCGCTGGCGCGCGGCGGCCATGGCTATTGCGGCACGGTGAAGCCGACCAGCGCCGCGCCGGCGCAGCCCTTCCACGTCATCGTCGACCAGGACGGCAGCATCGCCGTGCTGATCCTGCCGGAGAACGGCGATCCGCCCGGATTGTCGCGCGCCGATGCCATGCGCCTGCTGACCAATCTCGGCTGCCTCCGCTGAGCGCGTCCTTTGTGCTTCTGGGCGGCCCCGGTCCGTCTCTTGCATTGTCCTCGCCTCTTGCATCATGCCACCGCGCCACGCATCGTCGCGGCGGGGCATGCTGAAGGATGGGCAGGGAGTGAGCTGGACTTGATCGAGGGAAAGCCGAGCGCCACGGCGCTGCGCGTCGCGGTTCGCCGCGCGGCGCACCAGTTGCTGGACAAGCCGCTGATCTTCGCGGATCCGCTGGCGCTGACCATCGTCGGCGGCGATCGCGGCTCGGCCGTGGCGCGCGACGAGATCAGCCGCGCCGATTCGACCGGCGGCGCGGCGCTCAGGGCCTTCATCGCCGCGCGCAGCCGCTTCGCCGAGGACCGGCTGGCTGAGGCCGTCGCTGCCGGCTGCCGCCATGTCGTCGTGCTCGGCGCCGGGCTCGATACCTTCGCCTATCGCAACCGCTTCGCCGCTGAGGGCGTCGTCGTCTACGAGGTCGATCATCCGGCGACGCAGGCCTGGAAGCGGCAGCGGCTGCAGCAGACCCGCATCGCCATTCCGGACAGCGTCCGCTTCGTGCCCGTCGATTTCGCGCGCGACAAGCTCGACGAGAAGCTCGCCGAAGCCGGGCTCGACCCGGCCGTGCCGGTGTTCTTCTCCTGGCTCGGCGTCGTCCCTTATCTCACCGAGGCGGCGATCGCCCAGACGCTCGCCATCATCGCCGCGCGGGCCGGCGGGGCCGAGGTGGTGTTCGATTATGCCGAGCCGCCCGATCGGGTCGGCGTGCTGCAGCGGCTCGCCTTTCTGACGCTCGCCGGCCGCACGGCACAGCTCGGCGAGCCCTTCGTCAGCTATTTCCGCCCCGAGGAGATCGCGAAGCGCCTCACGGCGCTCGGCTTCAGCGTCGCCGCCAGCCTCTCAGGGCCGGATCTCGGCCGCCTCTATGCCGGCGGGCCGTCGCCGCTCGACGAGGCCGAGGTCGGCCATGTGCTGCATGCCCGCTATGCCGTCGTCGCCTGAAGCGCGACCGCGATCTCGCCGGCGAGGCGGGCATTGTTCTTCACCAGCGCGATATTGGTCGCGAGGCTGCGGCCGCCGGTGAGCGTCAGGATACGGCCGAGCACATAGGGCGTCACCGCCTTGGCGCGGACGCCCTCGCGCTCGGCATCCGCGATCGCCTGCTCGATATGGCTTCGCATCTCGGCGGCCGGGATCTCGTCGGCGAGCGGCACGGGATTGGCGACGAGCAGCCCGCCGCGGAGGCCGAGCTCGGCCCGCGTCGCCATGAAGGCGGCGATCGTCGCGGGATCGTCGAGCCGGAGCGGCGAGGGGAGGCCACTGTCGCGCGACCAGAAGGCCGGCAGCGCATCCTGGCCGACCGTCACAACGGGGACGCCGAGCGTTTCGAGAACCTCGAGCGTCTTCGGGATGTCGAGCAGCGCCTTGGCGCCGGCCGAGACGACGGTAACCGGTGTTTCGGCGAGCTCCTGCAGGTCGGCCGAGACATCGAAGCTCGTCTCGGCGCCGCGATGCACGCCGCCGATGCCGCCCGTGGCGAAGACGCGGATGCCGGCGAGATGCGCTGCGATCATCGTCGCGGCGACCGTCGTCGCGCCGGGGCGGCCGGTGGCGAGCGCGAAAGCGAGATCGGCGCGCGAGAGCTTCATGACATTCGTCATGCCGGCGAGCGCCTCGAGCTCCGACGCGGTCAGGCCGACGCGGATGGCCCCGTCGATGATGGCGATGGTCGCCGGCACGGCGCCGGTGCCGCGCACCACCGCCTCGACGGCGAGGGCCGTCTCGACATTCTCAGGGTAGGGCATGCCATGCGTGACGATCGTCGTTTCCAGCGCCACCAGCGCCCGGCCCTCATGAAGGGCGGCGGCGACGTCGTCGGAAAGGCGGATGCGCTCGGAGAGGGACATTCTGGAGACCACTTCAGTTCGACATGTGAAATCAGGAGACCGATTGCCAGCTGCCGTCCGGCATCCGGCAGGCCGTGCCGCGCAGCTGCTCGCCGCGGCCGTCGACGACGATCCGGTGCGTATAGGGCCGGCACTCGCGCCCGTTCTGCTTCCGGATCGGCCCGGGGATGAACTGGCCATGGCTCGTGCCCGACTCCCAATCGACCGGCACGCCGGGCCGCCCATGCGCGAGAGCGGCGGCTTCCGCCTCGGCGGCGCGGCGGCGGGCCGCGTCGTCCATGCTGCGGCCGATCTGGCTGCCGACGAGGCCGCCGACACCGGCGCCGAGCACGGTCGCGCCGACGCGGCCGGCGCCGGAGCCGAACTGGCTGCCGACCATGGCGCCGACGGCGGAACCGCCGATGGCGCCAATCTGCTGGTTGGTCGGCGCCTGGCAGGCGGACAGCAGGAGGGCTGCGGCGGCGACATGAGCCGCGAGGCAGACGGGACGGGCAGGGCGCCTGTGCATGGCATCGCTCCGGCGAGGCGAGGGAGGCAGACGAATCGGCTGCATAGCATCACAGACCGCCGCCCCGCGCCACCCGCCGGGTCGGGGCCGCGCTGGCGCGTCGCAGACGCGCAAAGCCTGGGGAATGCAGCTTGCGGATGAGAACAAAACGTGTACGATGTTCTCAGTTTGATCGACTCTCCGCAGTATGGAATAAGGATCGCTCACATGTCGCAAACTTCTCTCCGTCTCGTCGAAGGGGCCACAATGGACAAGTCGAAGGCGCTGGATGCCGCGCTCAGCCAGATCGAGCGTGCGTTCGGCAAGGGCTCGATCATGCGGCTCGGCAAGAACGACAAGGTGGTCGAGATCGGGACGGTCTCCACCGGTTCGCTCGGGCTCGATATCGCGCTCGGCATCGGCGGTCTGCCGCGCGGCCGCATCGTCGAGATCTACGGTCCGGAATCCTCGGGCAAGACCACCCTCGCGCTGCACACCATCGCCGAGGCCCAGAAGAATGGCGGCATCTGCGCCTTCGTCGATGCCGAACATGCGCTCGACCCGATCTATGCCCGCAAGCTCGGCGTCAATCTCGACGATCTCCTGATCTCGCAGCCCGACACCGGCGAGCAGGCGCTCGAGATCACCGACACGCTGGTGCGTTCCGGCGCGATCGACGTGCTCGTCGTCGATTCGGTCGCGGCCCTGACGCCGCGCGCCGAGATCGAGGGCGAGATGGGCGACAGCCTGCCGGGCCTGCAGGCGCGCCTGATGAGCCAGGCGCTCCGCAAGCTCACCGCCTCGATCTCGAAGTCGAAGACGATGGTGATCTTCATCAACCAGATCCGCATGAAGATCGGCGTCATGTTCGGCAATCCCGAGACGACGACCGGCGGCAACGCGCTGAAGTTCTATGCCTCGGTGCGCCTCGATATCCGCCGTATCGGCGCGATCAAGGATCGCGACGAGGTCGTCGGCAACCAGACCCGCGTCAAGGTGGTCAAGAACAAGCTGGCGCCGCCGTTCAAGCAGGTCGAGTTCGACATCATGTATGGCGAGGGCGTCTCCAAGGTCGGCGAGCTCATCGATCTCGGCGTCAAGGCCGGCATCGTCGAGAAGTCGGGCGCCTGGTTCTCCTATGACAGCCAGCGTCTCGGCCAGGGCCGGGAGAACGCCAAGACGTTCATGCGCGACAATCCGCAGATCGCGGCGACCGTCGAGCATGCCATCCGCCAGAATGCCGGCCTCCTCGCCGAGGCCTTGCTGTCGAAGGATGGCGATGGCGAAGGCGAGCCCGACGACGCCATGGAGGCGTAGGCGGCCAGACGGTCAGGTAAGAGGGACGCGGGCCTGAGGGCGCGCGGCCCGCTGCGGGGAGAAGATGGATGGCTGAGGCGAGGGACGTCACGGGCGGCTGCCATTGCGGCAAGGTGCGGTTCGCGGCGCGGGGCGATTTCAGCGCGGCGATCAGCTGCAATTGCTCGATCTGCGAGAAGCGCGGCCACTGGCTCGCCTTCGTTCCGGCGAGCGCGTTCACCGTGACGGCGGGCGAGGATAACCTCACCGAATATCTCTTCAATCGGCACGTCATCCATCACCTCTTCTGCCGGGATTGCGGCATCGAGGCTTTCGCCCGCGCCGACGCGCCGGATGGCACGCCCACGGTGGCGGTCAATGTGCGCTGCATCGACGGCATCGATCTCGGCGCGGTGACCGTTTCCGCCTTTGACGGCCGCAGCCACTGAGGCAGGGCGCTCCCCTTGAGCCCTCCCCTTGAGGGAGGGCCGAAAACGCCTTGGCGTTTTCTGGGAGGGGTCGCTTGGGCGAGGCGGCTCCGAAAGAGCACCGTCGACGTCTCGCCGCAGCGCTTTGCCCGGCGTCAGTGACCCCTCCCCAGAACCGCTTCGCGGTTTTGGCCCTCCCTCGAGGGGAGGTCTCAAGGAAGGGCGAGCGACGAGGCGGCGACGCCGGCGGAGGGCTGAAGGAAGGGGGAGGCCGTCGCATCGGGCATGACGGCTGAGACCGCGGCTTTCTGGACAGTCTCGCGCCCGCTCGCTACAAACGCCGCACGTTTCCTTCCCGCGGTCCCCACTGGCGGCGCCGCGGCTCTCCAAGGGTTGGTCATGAGCAGCGTCAACGACATCCGGTCGGCTTATCTCGGATTCTACCAGAAGAACGGCCACGAGATCGTCGCCTCGAGTTCGCTCGTGCCGAAGAACGATCCGACGCTGATGTTCACCAATGCCGGCATGGTCCAGTTCAAGGATTATTTCACCGGCAGAGCCTCTGCGCCCTGGCCGCGCGCCACGACCTCGCAGAAATGCGTGCGCGCCGGCGGCAAGCACAACGATCTCGACAATGTCGGATACACCGCCCGCCATCACACTTTCTTCGAGATGCTCGGCAATTTCTCGTTCGGCGATTACTTCAAGGAACGCGCGATCGAGCTCGCTTGGACGCTGGTGACGCGTGAATTCGGCCTCGCCAAGGACAAGCTGCTCGTCACCGTCTATCACGAGGACGACGAGGCCTTCGGCCTTTGGAAGAAGATCGCCGGCCTCTCCGACGACCGCATCATCCGCATCGCGACCTCGGACAATTTCTGGCAGATGGGCGATACCGGCCCATGCGGCCCCTGTTCGGAGATCTTCTTCGATCACGGCGAGGGCATTCCCGGCGGCCCGCCCGGCAGCCCGGACGAGGATGGCGACCGCTTCATCGAGATCTGGAATCTCGTCTTCATGCAGTTCGAGCAGATCGCGCCCGGCAACCGGCTGGCGCTGCCGAAGCCCTCGATCGACACCGGCATGGGCCTCGAGCGCATCGCCGCCGTGCTGCAGGGTGTGCATGACAACTACGACATCGACCTGTTCAAGGCGCTGATCCGTGCCTCGGTCGAGGCGACCGGCGTGCCGGCGGAAGGGGCGCAGCGCGCCAGCCACCGCATCATCGCCGATCATCTGCGTGCCTCGTCCTTCCTGATCGCCGATGGCGTGCTGCCGTCCAATGAGGGCCGCGGCTATGTGCTGCGCCGGATCATGCGCCGCGCGATGCGCCATGCGCATATCCTCGGCGCCGCTGATCCGCTGCTCTGGCGCTTGGTGCCGGCGCTCGTCCGCGAGATGGGCCAGGCCTATCCCGAGCTGGTGCGGGCCGAGGCGCTGATCACCGAGACGCTGCGGCTCGAGGAGATCCGCTTCCGCCGCACGCTGGCGCGCGGCCTGATCCTGCTCGACGAGGCGACGACCGGCTTCGAGGCCGGCGCGACGCTCGACGGCGAGACGGCGTTCCGCCTCTACGACACCTATGGCTTTCCGCTCGACCTGACGCAGGATGCGCTGCGGGCCCGCGGCATCGGCGTCGACACCGACGTGTTCCAGACGGCGATGGAGCGGCAGAAGGCAGAGGCGCGCGCGAGCTGGTCCGGTTCGGGCGACACTGCCGCCGAGACGATCTGGCTGACGCTGCGCGATCGGCTCGGCCCGACCGAATTCCTCGGCTATGCGACGGAGACGTCCGAGGGCAAGGTGCTGGCACTGGTGCGGGACGGCGCCGAGATCGGCAGCGCCGCCGAAGGCGAAAGCGTCCAGATCGTCGTCAACCAGACGCCGTTCTATGGCGAATCGGGCGGCCAGACCGGCGATGCCGGCACTATCGAGACCGAGGCAGGTGCGCGGGTGCGCATCACCGACACGCAGAAGCGCGGCGAGGGCCTCTTCGTCCATAGCGGCATCGTCGAGAGCGGCACGATTGCGACCGGCGAGTCGGTCCGTCTCGTCGTCGATCACGCCCGCCGCGCCTCGATCCGCTCGCATCACTCGGCGACGCATCTCCTGCATGCGGCGCTCCGCAACGTGCTCGGCGATCACGTCGCCCAGAAGGGCTCGCTCGTCGCGCCGGACCGGCTGCGCTTCGATTTCAGCCATCCGAAGCCGATCGAGGCGGAAGAGCTGGCCGCGGTCGAGGACATCGCCAATGCTGTCGTGCTGCAGGATGATCCGGTCACCACGCGGCTGATGGAGCGCGACGAGGCGATCGCCGCCGGCGCCATGGCGCTGTTCGGCGAGAAATATGGCGACGAGGTCCGCGTCGTCGCCATGGGTGAGCAGGGCGGCAAGCCCTATTCGGTCGAGCTCTGCGGCGGCACGCATGTCGGCCGCACCGGCGAGATCGGTCTCGTCACCATTGTCGGCGAAGGCGCGGTCGCGGCCGGCGTGCGCCGCGTCGAGGCGCTGACCGGTAAGGCGGCGCGCGACCATCTCGAATTGCAGGACAAGCGGCTGAAGCAGGTCGCCAGCGCCCTGAAGGTTCGGCCGGACGAGGCGGTCGAGCGCGTCACCGTGCTGGTCGAGGAGCGGCGGCGGCTGGAGCGGGAGCTTGCTGACGCGCGGCGCAAGCTCGCGCTCGGCGGTGGCGGCCAGGCGGCGGGCGACGGCGTCCGCACGGTCGGCGATGTCAGCTATCTCGGCCGCACGGTCGAGGGCATCGCGCCGAAGGATCTGAAGGGGCTCGTCGACGACGCCAAGAAGTCGGTCGGCTCCGGCGTCGTCGCCTTTGTCGGCGTCGCCGAGGACGGCAAGGCGGCGATCGTCGTCGGCGTCAGCGAGGATCTCGTCGGCCGCTTCAGCGCGGTCGACCTCGTCCGCGTCGGCGCCGAGGCGCTCGGCGGCAAGGGCGGCGGCGGCCGGCCGGACATGGCGCAGGCCGGCGGTCCGGACGGCGCCCGCGCCGGCGAGGCGCTGGCGGCGATCGAGGCGCGGCTCGCCGGCTGAGCCGGTGGGATGGGGTAGCGGACGGACATAGGCGAGGCGACGACCGGGCGGAGAGCGGATGGAACAGGTTGCCGACGGCCGCCAGTTGCTGGTCTTCCTCGTGGCGGCCGGGATCGTCGTGCCGCTGTTCCAGCATCTGAAGCTCGGCATCGTCCTCGGCTTCCTGATCGCCGGCATCATTGTCGGGCCGGGCGGCTTCGGCCATCTGGTGCCGCTCAATTCGCTGTTCGCCTATGCGACGATCACGAATGTCAGCCAGCTTCAGGCCTTCGGCGATCTCGGCATCCTCTTCCTCCTGTTCACCATCGGGCTCGAACTCTCCTTTGCGCGGCTGGGCTCCATCGGCCGGATGATGGTCGGGGCCGGCGGGCTGCAGGTGGCGCTCGCGACCGGCGCCATCTATGCGGCCGGCGCGCTCGCCGGCTTCGAGTTCGACGATTCGCTCGTCTTCGGCATGGCCTTCGCGCTCTCGTCGACGGCGATCGTCACGCAGTCGCTCGCCGAACGGCGCCGCCTCGGCACGCCCGTTGGCCGTACGGCGCTCGGCGTCCTGATCCTGCAGGACCTGATGGTGGTGCCGATCGTGATCGTCGTCGGCATTCTCGGCCAGGAGGGGGCGAGCGTCGGGCTATCGCTGGTCAAGGGCGTCGCGATCGCCGCGGTGGTGGTGGTCGGCGTCGTGCTGCTCGGCCGCACCACCGTCCGGCCGCTGATGCGCTTCGCCGGGGCGACCGGCAACCGCACGCTGCTGATCTCGATCACGCTGCTCATCATCGTCGTCGCCGGCGCCATCACCTCGCGCGCCGGCCTCTCAGCCGCGCTCGGCGCCTTCCTCGCCGGACTGCTGCTCAGCGAGACCGAATATCGCCACCAGATCGACGTCGAGGTCGAGCCGTTCAAGGATCTGCTGCTCGGCCTCTTCTTCATGACGGTCGGCATGACGATCGACGTCGCCGCCGTCATCGGCCAACTGCCGCTGATCCTCGGCGCACTGGCCGTGCTCTTCGCCGTGAAGCTCGCTTTCGGCTATCTCGCCTTCCGCATCACGCGGTTGCCGCGGGCGAGCGCGGTCGAAGCGGCGTTCATTCTCGGCGGCGCCGGCGAATTCGCCTTCGTCGTGTTCACGCTCGCCGCGCGCGACAATGTCGTCGCGCCGGACATCGCCCGCCTCGCCACGACGATCGCCGCGCTGTCGATGGTGCTGACGCCGATGCTGGGTCTCGTCGGCGAGCGCATCGCCGCGCGGCTCAGGGTGCGCGACGCGCTGGCGAACCAGGGCGTCACCGGCGAACATGCCTATTCCGATCATGTCATCATCGGCGGCTTCGGCCGCTTCGGCGCCACCATCGCCTTGCTGCTCAAGGCCGAGGACATCCCCTCGGTCGCGCTCGATCTCAATGCGGAGCATGTCGATCGCGCGCAGCGGAACGGCAGCGCCGTCTTCTATGGCGACGCGACGCGGGCCGAGATCCTCGAAAAGCTCGGCGCGGCGCGGGCGCGCGCCTTCGTGGTGACGCTCGACGACATGGCGGTGGCCGAGCGGATGGTCGAGACGATCCGTCGGCACTGGCCGAACGCCATCATTCATGCCCGCGCGCGCAGCGTCGACCATGCCCGCCGCCTGCTCGAATGCGGCGCGACCGACGTCGTGCCCGAGGCGCTCGAGGGCAGCCTGCAGCTCGCCGGCAATCTCCTTGCCGATATCGGCCTACCCGACGAGGCGATCGAGCAGCGGCTGGCCGTGGCGCGTGAGATCGCGCGGGCGCGGATGCGCGACGTGCATCCGTCAACCTCGGCCGATCCGCCCGAGACGCCGCAGCCCCGCGCCCTCTGAAGCGCTGTCGCCGCGTCAGGGCAGATCGAACAGGAAGGGGCGCGGCCCGCCCGACTCGGCGTGGTCGAACAGCACGAGAGCGCGCAACTGGCCGCCCTCGGGACCAAGCGGCAGGATCGCCTCGGGCTTCAGCGCCTCATCCGTCCCGGGGTCGCGGCCGCCGGGGATCGCGCCGAGCTTCTTCAGCGCGCCATCCGACCAGCGCCTGAAATAGAGCGCATAGGCGCCGTCGGGCACGCTGATATCGGCGGCGATGTCGCGGCTCGGCCCGGCGAGGATCAGCAAGCCCTCGCCATGGGGCGCGAGGTCGCGGATGCCGCGCCCGGCGCCGAGCGGCAGCCAGGTGATGCAGGTCCTGCCCTCGGGCGCCGCGAGATCCGCGAGGGCGACGCTGACGAGCCCGGCGAAGTGGCTGTCCGCGTCTTCGGGCCGGCCGAGTTCGGCGCCGGTGAGGACGGGGCTGCGCAGGCCGGCATGAACGACGCCGTTGCGCACCGCGAGGCCCTCGATCGAGAGACCGTTGCGATCGAGCCGCTGGTCGAAGACGTCATCGAGAACGGCGAGCGAGGCGAGCGCGGCGCGCAGCGAAAGGTCCCGCGTCACGGTCATGGTGGTGTCATCGGGATCGTCGAAGCCATCGGGGGGCACGGCGATCTCGAAGAGATGGCTCGCGGCGTCGATCTGCGCGCGGATCTTCTTCTCATCCTCTTCGTCGTCAGGATCGAGCTTGTGTTTCGGATCGCGCGGATGGCCATGCGAGCCGATCACATAGAAGCAGCCGGCGTCATAGGCGACGCCTTCGCCATCGAGGCTCTCGCCATCGCCGGGGATGAGCTTGAAGCTGTCGCCGCCGGAAAGCCCGCCGTCATGGATGATGACGAGCTGGGCCGAGCGGCGCTCGTCGTCGATGACGAGGCCACGGCGCGGAAAGCCCGCGCTCTCGATCGAGGCGATGCCGCTGACGTCGTGCGACGGGTTCGGTTCGCCGTCGACCGTTCGTCCGCCCTTGCCATGGATCGGCGGCATGACGGGCCAGGGCCTGTCCGGAAAGGGCAGCATGCGACAACTCCCCGAAAGCGCGCAGCATCGGGGCTGTCATGGCAGCGTTTGCCTGCCGCCCCCCGCCGGCACGACCACTGTAGCCGTGCCGGCGTCGTTTGCAACCATGAGGCGATCTGCTTCTCTTGTACGCCGTGAGCCGCCTCAGCCGGCCTTGCGGCCTTCGCTCTGGCGCGCCAGCATCCAGCCCGGATATTCCGGCGGCAGCGCGCTGACTTCATCGAGTGTCGCGATCTCGTCGTCGCTGAGCCTCACCGACGCGGCGGCGAGGTTGTCGTCGAGCTGGGCGATGGTCTTGGCGCCGATGATGACCGACGTCACGAAGGGCTTCGCCAGCAGATAGGCGAGGGCGACCTGGGGCACCGAGACGCCCTTGGCGTCGGCAATCGTCCGCATCGCGTCGACGGCGTCGAAGGCGCGGGTCTTGTCGACCGGCGGGAAGTCGAAGCTGGCGCGCCGCGACCCGTCCGGGCTGGAGCCGTCGCGATTGTACTTGCCGGAGAGCAAGCCGCCGGCCAGCGGGCTCCACACCATCAGCCCGACGCCTTCGGCGGCAAGCAGCGGCGCCACCTCGCGCTCGAGATCGCGGCCGGCGATGGTGTAATAGGCCTGCAGCGAGGCGAAGCGCGCCCAGCCGTGGTGATCGGCGATGCCGAGCGCCTTCATGATCTGCCAGGCGGCCCAGTTGGAGACGCCGACATAGCGGACATGGCCCTGGCGGACGAGATCGTCGAGCGCGCGGACGGTTTCCTCGATCGGCGTCAGCGGGTCGAAGCCGTGGATCTGGTAGAGATCGATATAGTCGGTGCCGAGGCGGGAGAGGCTCGCCTTGACGGCGTCCATGATATGACCGCGCGAGGCGCCGCGATCATTGGGGCCGGGGCCGACCTGGCCGAGCGCCTTGGTGGCGAGGACGACGTCGCTGCGCTTGCGGCCGGAATTCACCATGGCCTTGCCGGTGATCTCCTCCGACAGCCCTTCCGAGTAGACGTCGGCGGTGTCGATGAAATTGACGCCGGCATCGAGGGCCCGCGCGACGATGCCGTCGGCGACCGACTGGTCGAGCTGGCCGATGGCGGTCCAGAAGCCTTTGCCGCCGAAGGTCATGGTGCCGAGGCAGAGTTCCGAGACGAGGAGGCCGGTGCGGCCGAGCGTTTTGGTGCGCATCATCGATGTCCTTGATGGAGGCCGCGGGGCGCGGCGGGACGAGAGCAGGGCGACAGGCGGCGGCAGCATCTCCGGGGCATTCCGAGCGCCGCATCGACCGCCATGTCGCTGCAGGAAGATGGTCGTCGCGCCGTGGAAGCGTTAGCCGATTGCTTTCGGCTTCTTGCACGATCCTCTCAGAGTAACGATCTCTAGGGGGCACGCTCTTGCAGGGCTGCCGGCGGCGCCGCAAAGGACGGACATGGAACCGATCGACGAAATCCGCGCGATCCTCGCCCGCAACGCCGTCCATGGCCGCACCGCGACGGCGATGCCGCATCTGGCCCTGCTGCGCTCGGACACGACGACATTGCCGGGGCCGGCCTTCTACGAGCCGACCTTCACCATGGCCGTGCAGGGCCGCAAGCAGCTGTTTCTCGGCGACCGCTCGCTGACCTATGACAGGACGCAATTCCTGGTCGTGGCCGTCGACTTGCCGGTGATGGCGGGCATCAGCCTGGCGAGCCCGCAGGAGCCCTATCTCGCGCTGTCGCTGCGGCTCGACCGCGTCGCGATCGTCGACATGCTCTCGGTGCTGCCGCCGGTCGCGAATGTCCCTGACGAGGGCATCGGCCTAGCCGTCGGCGCGATCGGACCGGACTTGCTCGATCCTCTCGTGAGGCTCCTACGCCTCGTCGAGCGGCCGGCGGAGGCGGCCATTCTCGGCCCGCTCGCCGAGCGCGAGGTGATGTTCCGCCTGCTGACCAGTCCGGCCGGGGCGGTGCTGCGCCAGATGGTGGCGCATGACAGCCGGCTCGCCCGCGTCGACCGCGCCATCGCCTGGATCAAGCGGCATTTCAACCAGCCGATGCGCATCGACAGCCTCGCCGCGATCGCCGGGATGAGCCCGGCCTCGCTGCATCGGCATTTCAAGGCGGTGACGGCGATGAGCCCGCTGCAGTTCCAGAAGCAGATCCGCCTGCAGGAGGCGCGGCGCCGCCTCGTCGCCGACGGCCTCGACGCCGGCTCGATCGGCTTCGCGGTCGGCTATGAGAGCCAGTCGCAGTTCAGCCGCGAATATGCCCGCCTCTTCGGCGCTCCGCCGATGCGCGACGCCGCGCGGCTGAGGGGATCGCCCGAGCCGCCGCTCATCGATGACGATATGTCGGATCTCATGAGGATCCCATCCGCATAGTCATCCGGTCCGGATCGGGTGGTGCGGTGACTGCGGTCGACGCTGCCTGTCGCCGGCGCGCCGGACCCGGCCGCCGTCAGCCGCGATCGGCCTGGTTCGCTTCGGACGGCGCCTCGAAGTGCTCCAGGCGGATGGCGATCGGGTCGCCGCTCGCCTTGGCTTCGTACATGAGGCGGTCGGCCTGGTTGAGAAGATCGTCCGGGCTCCTCGGTGCGTTCATCACGGCGACGCCCATGGCGAGACCGATGGTGAGGATCGTCTCGCCGATCGGGATCGGCTGGCAGACGGTTTTGGCCAGGTCGTCAAACCGCTGGCGCTGCGGCAGAGCCGTGTCCGGCACGTGGAACAGGATGGCGAATTCGTCGCCGCCGAGCCTGCCGACGCTGACGTCCGCCGCGACGGCCCCGTCCAGCCGCTGCCCGACGATGCGAAGCACCGCGTCGCCCACGGAATGACCCCACTGATCGTTGATGGCCTTGAACCCGTTCAGGTCGATATAGGCGAGGCCGATGGCCTGGCCCGGTGCCGGCAGCTCGATCGTCCGCGCGAGGAGCCACTCGAAGCCGGCGCGATTGGCCACCTGCGTGAGCGTATCGGTGTGCGCGGCCTGCCGTATCGCGTTCTCGAGTGCCTTGCGGTCGGTGTTGTCGACGATGATTTCGACATCGACGCTGGCGCCGCCGATCACGCAGCGATGCGCGCTGATCAATGTCGGGACGACGTGGCCCGAAGTGTGGATCAGGTCGACCTCTTCGAGCTCGTAGAAGCCGACGGTGGCCAGCTTTTCCATGCGGCGCTGCCGGGCAGGCGCATCGGGACTGCCGGACATATGGAGGGAGATCGGCTGGCCTTCCAACTCCGACCATTCACGCCCGAAGAGCCGCAGATAGGCCGAATTGACCCGGACATAATAGGACGGTTCATCTGTCGTCGAGATGCAGAAGGCGACGGGCGAAAACTCGAACAGGGCGTACATCGCCTCGGCCAGCAGCTCCCGAGAGATGGTCGGCCCGGTCTTCACGTGCGTCAGCGCCTTTCATGTCGTCCCTGGAAAGAAGATCGGCCTTTGCAGCCGAATGCAGGCGGGCGGATTTCTGCCATTGTTCCGCGCAGGCGTCGACAGAATTATGCCGCGACGCAGCGACACTAGGAACCACGGATCCACACGCGAAGCGTGCCGACGGACGAGAAACCGGCATCGAGGAAGCGCGGCAGGCTTTCGCCGTGCTCGTATCCCGCCAGCGGCAGGCCCGGATGGCGCTGGCGCGCGGCGGCGATCATCGCCGCCAGCTGCGACGCGGGATCGGCTTCCGGGCTCATGAAGACATTGGAGATGCCGAGCACCGTGGCGTAGCGGTTGAACGCCGCGCCGCCGATCGGCACGCCGCCCTCAGCGATGGTGAGGAAGGCGAGGCGCGGATCGGTGAGGAGCGATGGCGGGAATACCGGCCTCTCCACGGGCACGCCGGCCCAGGCCCGTTCCCAGGCGGCCAACTCGTCCGCGGTGGTGGCCCAGTCGATGGCAAGACCGGCGGGCGGCGGGGTGGGCTCGCCCGCCGCGAGCCAGAGCCATTCGGCCTCGAACGCCGTGGTGAGGCCAAGAGAGGCGAGGTCGAGCGTCGCGAAGCTGTCCTTGACGCCGAGCCCGCCCGGCCGCCGGGCGACAAGCTCCGCAATCGCTTGCCGCTGCGAGCCGACATCCTCCGCCGTCAGCGTCACCAGATTGGGATAGTAAGGCGGCGCATCACCCGGATTGAGCCAGAAGCCGGCCCCGAAGTGCGGCGTCGCCCCATGCGCCCGCGAGACGGCATCGCACCATTCGGCATTGTTACGGGCGGCGAGACGGACCCGGTGCGGCATGGCAAAGCTCTTTGCGAACAGAAAAACGGCGCGGGGTCAGCCGCGCCGCTGGTGTCGTGAGATAGGTGCGCCGGTCAGGCCGGGGCCATCGCCTTGGTCAGGTTGTCGCTGACCTTGTCGAGGAAGCCGGTGGTCGAGAGCCACTTCTGGTCCGGGCCGACGAGCAGCGCGAGGTCCTTGGTCATGGCGCCCGCTTCGACCGTATCGACGCAGACCTTCTCCAGCGTCGCCGAGAACTTGGCGAGTTCGGCATTGTCGTCGAGCTTGGCGCGATGGGCGAGGCCGCGGGTCCAGGCGAAGATCGAGGCGATCGAATTGGTCGACGTCTCCTTGCCCTTCTGGTGCTCGCGGTAATGGCGCGTGACGGTGCCATGGGCCGCCTCGGCCTCGACGGTCTTGCCATCGGGGGTCAGCAGCACCGAGGTCATCAGGCCGAGCGAGCCGAAGCCCTGCGCGACAGTGTCCGACTGGACGTCGCCATCATAGTTCTTGCACGCCCAGACATAGCCGCCCGACCACTTCAGCGCCGAGGCGACCATGTCGTCGATCAGGCGATGCTCGTAGGTGATGCCGGCTTCCTTGAAGGCACTCGCGAACTCAGCCTCGTAGACCTCCTGGAACAGATCCTTGAAGCGGCCGTCATAGGCCTTGAGGATCGTGTTCTTGGTCGAGAGATAGACCGGATACTTGCGTAGGAGCCCGTAATTCAGCGAGGCGCGGGCGAATTCGCGGATCGACTCGTCGAGATTGTACATTGCCATCGCGACGCCGGCGCCGGGGAACTTGAAGACTTCCTTCTCGATGACGGTGCCGTCCTCGCCCTCGAACTTGATGGTGAGGCGGCCCTTGCCCGGAACCTTGAAGTCGGTCGCCTTGTACTGGTCGCCGAAGGCATGGCGGCCGACGATGATCGGCTGCGTCCAGCCGGGAACGAGGCGCGGCACGTTCTGGCAGATGATCGGCTCGCGGAAGATCACGCCGCCGAGGATGTTGCGGATGGTGCCGTTCGGCGACTTCCACATCTCCTTGAGGTTGAACTCCTTCACGCGGGCTTCGTCCGGCGTGATGGTGGCGCATTTGACGCCGACGCCGACCTTCTTGATCGCCTCGGCCGCCTCGATCGTCACGTGATCGTTGGTCGCGTCGCGATGCTCGATGCCGAGATCGTAATATTGCAGGTCGAGATCGAGATAGGGGTGGATCAGCTTGTCCTTGATCGCCTGCCAGATGATCCGGGTCATCTCGTCGCCGTCGAGTTCGACGACAGGATTGGCTACCTTGATCTTCGCCATGGAGTGCGTGCCTCGCCTTCTTTGGGGTGCCGTCGCGGCGGAGGAGGCCGGCGCGATCAGGCTCGAAAGGAGTTGTTGCTATAGCATCGCCGCCAAGAGGCGCAAAGGCGATCGGGGCCTGGCCGGACGCATGGCGGGGCGGACGATGGGACAACTTGACGTTGATCAAGGCCGCCTCGCAATGGTGCGGTCATGCTAGCGTGTGACCGTGCCGATGCGGTGTGGCGCTCAGCGCCCAGCCTGCACAAACCGGAGCCAAATCATGATCGATCGTTTGAGACGCGGCGCGCTGGCGCTCGTCCTGCTGCTGGCCGCGACAGGGATGGCTGGCGCCCAAGATTCCGGCGCCCAGAATGCCGGCGCGCTTGATGTGGGCGGTGTGGAAGATCGCATCGGCGCGAACTTGTTCGCGTCGGGCTTCGATGTCGTGGTGGGCGAGGCGGGGCTGCGCAATGTCTTCGCGGGCGGCGAGGGGGTGACCGTCACGACACCGGTTGCCGGCACGGTCCATGCCGCCGCAAGGTCTGTCCGGGTCGCGGCGTCGGTGGGCGGTCTCTATGCCGCCGGCTACCGGATCCAGATCGATGCGCCGGTCGCCAAGGACGCCGTCGCCTTCGGCTATGCGGTCGAGATCGGTACGGGCGGATCGGTCGGCGGCGACGCCGTCCTGACGGGGCGCAATGTGACGCTGGGCGGTCCCGTCGCGGGCGATGCGGTGCTCACCGGCGAGATCGTGACCCTCAATGCGGTCATCGGCGGCTCGGCCGATATCCGGGCGCGCGAGATCCGCTTCGGTCCGAATGCGAAGGTCGGCGGAACGCTCTCCTACAAGAGCCCGAAGGCACAGACCGTGCCGGGCACTGTCGCTGCCGCCGACAAGGTCGAGGCGCGCGTCGTGCCGATGATGGAGCCGCCCGCGGCGGAGACCTATCGCCGGCCGTTCGCCTGGCTCGCCGGCCTCGCCGTCGCGGGCCTCATCCTGGTTCTGGTGCTGCTGCCGGCCATGGTGTCGGCTGGCGCCGTGATCGTCGAGCGCTTCTGGACCGGTCTCTTCGCCGGTTTCCTCGCGCTATCGGCGCTGCTCGGCTCCGTCGTGGTCGCGGCGGTCACCGTGATCGGGCTGCCGTTGGTGCCGCTCATCCTTGTCGCCATCCCGCTGCTGCTCCTCGCCGGCTATCTCACCAGCGCCTTCACGCTCGGCGGCGCGGTGATCGCTCGCGTGCGCGGCGGCCAACCGGCGAGCCGCCTCGTCGCGCTCGCGGCGACCCTGCTCGGTCTCGTCATCCTCGCGCTGCTCGGGGCGGTGCCGTTTCTCGGCTGGCTCGTCGGCCTCGTCGCGACCATCGCCGGGCTCGGCGGGCTGGCGCTCAACCTCTTTGGCCGGCCGCTGCCGAAAACTTCGGCCTGATCGCACGCGAACGGGGAACTGCACGGGCATTTCCCCGTTTCATGGCAAGCGGACGGAGTGGCGGCTGGTGTCCACGAGCCGGATCCGATCGCCCATCTCGGGAGCCTGCCATGTCGGATCTTCACGATCTCATCGAGACGGTGCTGATGCGCGTCGCGATGCTGCTGATCTTCGGCCTGATCGCCTGGGCCGGATCGACCGTCGCCATCGGCCTCGTCATCGGCGCGGCGCGGACCATCACATCCGCGCCTGCGATCGACTGGGCCGAGGAAAATGCGGCGTTGCTCGCGCTGTTCCTGGCCAGCCTCGGCTATGGCCGGCTGCTCGTCCGCCCTGCGGCGAACGAGCACTGAGCGCGCAGCGCTGCTTCCTCAGGCGATGCGCTTCGCGGCGAGGCCGAGGGCGATATAGCTCCAGCCTGTGAAGAGCAGCGAGATGCCGGCCAGCGTTCCGGGGACCCAGAGGCCCGAGAACGGATAGTTGGTGAGGATCATGACGCCGGCGAGCAGCGCGATGATGCCGGCCGCCAGGATCCAGCCCCAGCCGTCATGCGGGCGCAGGCGGAAGCCGAGGATGATCTGGAACACGCCCTTGGCGATGAACACGCCGGCGATGACCAGCGTCAGCGCGATCGAGCCGGTTGCCGGCGACATGTAGATCGCGATGCCGCCGAGCAGCATCACGATGCCGATGATCAGCTGCCACAGGAAGCCGGTCCAGCTCTGCACGCCGAACGACTGCCAGATCTGGAAGACGCCGGCGACGACGAGTACGGCCGCGAGGAAGATGCCGACGGCGAGCGAGGAGACCAGCGGCATCGCGATGGCGCAGAATCCGCCGATCAGGAAGACGATGCCGAGCACCAGGAACCAGCCCCATTTCTGCTGGACGGTCGACGAGATATTCTGAACGGTGACGCTCGTTGCCATGATGGCCCCCTGTAGCTTGGTCCGACTCTGAACCGCCTCTCATCATAGCACGCCGCCCTTTGGCCGGGTACGCGACGCCGGATCGCGGACCGGGCAATGGCGGGCGTCACGGATCGGTGAGGGACGCCGGCCGCGTCCCGACTGGCAGTGCCGGCGCCGATGCGCTAGGACCGGTGCCGAACCCTTCGAGCCGACCCCTGCCATGACCGATCTCCACGACCGACTGCTCACCGATGGCCCCGCCGTGATCCTGGTCGAGCCGCAGCTCGGCGAGAACATCGGCACGGCGGCGCGCGCCATGGCGAATTTCGGGCTGCGCGACCTCCGGATCGTCAATCCGCGCGACGGCTGGCCGAGCGAGAGCGCCCGCCGCGCCGCGAGCCGCGCCGACCACGTCTTCAATCGCATCCGCCTGTTCGACACCGTCGAGGAGGCGATCGCCGATCTCGGCTATCTCGTCGCGACGACGGCGCGCCCCCGCGAGATCGTCAAGGAAGTGCACGGCCCGGCCGCGGCGTCGCTGATCCTGCGCCGTCACGCGGCGGCAGGCGTCGGCACCGGCATGCTGTTCGGCCGCGAGCGGATCGGGCTCACCAATGAGGAGATTTCGCTCGCCGACGCGATCGTGACGCTGCCGGTCGATCCTGAATTCGCCTCGCTCAACATCGCGCAGGCGGTGCTGATCCTCGGCTATGAGTGGCGGCGCAGCGGCCTTGCCTCGGAAGAGGAGGGGCTGCGGTTCCAGACGCCCAATCCGAGCCGGCCGGCGACCAAGGAAGAGCTGGTCGGCCTCTACGAGCATCTCGAGGGCGCGCTCGAGGCGGTGACCTTCTTCCGGCCGCCGGAGAAGAAGCCCGTCGTCGTGCAGACGCTGCGCGCCATGCTCTCCAAGGCGTCGTTCACCGAGCAGGATATCCGCACGCTGCGCGGCGTCATCGCGGCGCTCGAGAACCGGCCGACGCGGCCGCGCCGCCGCGCCGATGGCAGCCTGACGACGAGCCGCGCCGACGAGGTCGAGGACGAGCCATGAGCGTTCGCCTGCTCGTGTTCGATTCGGGCATCGGCGGGCTGTCGGTGCTCTCGGAAATCCGGCGCCGGGTGCCGGAAGCGGGCGTTGTCTATGTCGCCGATGATCTCGCCTTTCCCTATGGCGACTGGGAGGAGGCGGCGCTCGGCGACCATGTCGTCGCGCTGATCGGCCGGCTGATCGCGCGGTTCACGCCGGATGCGGTCGTCATCGCCTGCAACACCGCCTCGACGCTCGTGCTGCCGGCGCTCAGGGCGGCGCATGCGACACCCTTTGTCGGCACGGTGCCGGCGATCAAGCCGGCGGCCGAGCGCACACGGAGCGGCGTCGTCGGCGTGCTCGCGACCCCCGGCACCATGCGGCGCGACTACACGCGGGCGCTCATTCATTCCTTCGCGCAGACTTGCCATGTCCGCCTCGTCGGCTCCTATGAGCTGGCGCCGCTCGCCGAGAGCGTGATGCGCGGCGAGACGGTCACGGATGCGGCGATCCTCGCCGAAATCGAGCCGGCCTTCATCGAGGTCGAGGGCCGGCGCACCGATGCGGTGGTGCTCGCCTGCACGCATTACCCGTTCCTGCTCACGCGATTCCTCGCGATCGCCCCATGGCCGGTCGCCTGGATCGACCCGGCCGAGGCGATCGCGCGCCGCGTCGTCTCGCTGCTCGGGCTCGACGAGACGCCGAGCATGGCCGGCGTGCCGGGCGCCGCCTATCTCTCCTCGGGCAAGGCGTGGCCGGACGGATTGCTGCCGCTGCTCGCCCAGTTCGGCCTGTCGCCCGAAAGCGGATCGGCGCTCTGAGCGGAGCCGGCGGGCGCGGGCTTGTGGGGCCGGGGCGCTCCGCCTAATTTGCCGGCCCTCGACGCGGCGGCAGAAAGCACGAATGAACACGTCCCTCACCAGCCGGCAGCCGGCAGCGACCGCGACCGAGGCTCCGGCGCGCTGGATCCTCACCATCGGCGCCATCGGGCTGGCGCTCTACGCTCTCTTCAATCTCGTCATCTTCGTCTTGGTCTATCTCAACCCCGAGGCGCGCAGCGTCGTGCCGATCTACCGGGTCGGCTCGCTCGGCTGGTGGGCGGGGGCGGACATCTTCGGCGAGGGAACGGCCGGCTTCATCTATCTGCCGAGCTTCGCGGTGCTCTACACGCCCTTCGCGCTGCTCGGCCCGCAATGGGGCGACATCGCCTGGCGCGCCGTCTCGGCCGGGCTGCTCGCCTATGCGATCGCCGAGGTGCTTCGCCTTGCCCTGCCGCGCTTCGACAGCCGCACGCGCTGGCTGATCCTCGGCACCGCGCTCCTCATCGCGCTGCCGGGCGCCGCCAATTCGCTGCGCAACGGCCAGGCGACCAATATTCTCTACGGCCTGATGCTGCTCGGCACCGTCCATGTCGTCGAGAAGCGCTGGTGGGGCGCGGCGATCCTGCTCGCGCTCGCCTTCGCGCTGAAGCCGCTCGCCATCGTCTACATCCTGCTCGTCGCGGCGCTGCAGCCGAAGATCATCCCGAAGCTGATCGTCGCGCTGGTCGTGCTGATGGCGCTGCCGCTCGTCCATCCCGATCCGGCGCGGGCGCTCGAACTCTATCGTCTCGGCATCCACAAGGTGCTGATGTCGGGCGCGCCGGAGGCCGGCCGCTGGTCGGATATCACCGGTCTCCTCGGCCGCTTCGGCATCATTGCCCCCGAGAGCGTCCTGACGGTGGCGCGCGTGATCACGGCGCTGGCGACGCTGGCGCTCGGCTATGTCGCTCTCAAGCGCGGCGGGCGGGTGCGCGGCATGATCAATCTCTACGCGCTCTCGGTCGTCTATCTCATGCTGATGAGCCCGCGCACCGAGGCGCAGACCTATCTGATGCTGGCCGCGACCCTCGCCATCGCCTCGGTCATCGCCTGGCATGCCGATAGCGAGCGCAAGGTGCCGACGCTCTATATCGTCCTCGCCGTATCGCTCGCGGCGGGCGGCCTCGGCACGGCGATGTTGCGCGCGACGGATCTCTGGTGGGATCCGCTGCTCTGCCTCGTCTATCTGCCCTTTCTCGTCAGGGACTGCCTGACCGTCCGGGCGGATGGGCTTTCGGCCGATGGCGGAAGGTGAAGAAGCGGTAGCCGCTATAGGACGCGATCGTCGAGATGGCGGTCGCGATGACCAGCGCGACGAAGGGCAACGTCGCCGGCCGCGCCAGCAGGATCGCGGCATAGATGCCGTAATTGATGACCGCCGAGATCGAGGCGACCGCGGCATAGCGGGCGAATTCCGCGAGGCGCGGCCGGCCCGGCATCGGGAAGGTCCAGGTGCGGTTGATCAGCCAACCGACGATCATGGCGGTGAGGATCGCGAAGGGCCGCGCCACCAGCGGCCCGAGGCCGGCATGGATCAGGAGCTGCAGCACGAGAGCGTCGACCGCGAAGGCGCTGAAGCCGGCGATGAGGAAATGCACGAGATGGCGGAGACGCGGATCGGCGATAGCTCTGCGGATCATTACTGCCACCACAAGACGCGGCCGGCGGCATCGCGCCGGCATTGCCAGACCCAGTCGCCGACATCGCGCCGCTCGAGCAGCGTCGCCAGCTCCGCCTCTCGCCGGACGGTGATGCTGTCGCGACTGGCGAGCAGCGCATCGGCATGGCCCGGATGGCACATCATGAGATGGCGCGGCCCGGTCGCGCGCCGCGCGACGACCAGTTCCTCGGCATAGGGCGTTGCCTCATTGAAGGCGGAGAAGCCGGAGAAACCGTCATTCGACGGCAGCCCGGCCTTGGCGAGATCGGCTTTCAACCCGCGCGCATGCAGCGCGACGCCGGCCGCCTTCACGAAGAAGCCGCGCCGGCGGAGGATCCGGTCGAGCCGGTCGCCGGGATTGCGCACCAGCGGCGGCCGGTCCGGATAGCGCGACGTCAGCGCGGCGATGAGCGCCGCCCGCACCGGCGCGAAGATATGGACATGATGGTGGCCGTCGACGAAATCGGGCGCCATGCCGGCGGCGTCCTCGAAGCGGTCGAGCTGGCGGGCGATCTCGGCTGCGATCTCGTCGCGGGCCTCGCCGAGCCATCCGGTGAGGAAAGGCGAGATGCCCGGCAGTTCGCCCTTGGGCGCCGTCAGCGGCATCGGGCCGAGCGGCGCGCCGGCGGTCAAGTTCAGATGCAGGCCGATCGCGACGCGCTCGCGCCGCGCCAGCAGCGCTGGGGCGAGGGCGGGCCATTCCGGGATCGTCGTCATCACGGCGGTCGCCGAGAGATGGCCGGCGCCGATCAGCTCGAGGATGCCGCGCGAGACGCCTTCCGAGAGCGCATAGTCATCCGCGGAGAGCACGATGCGCCGGGACGCCGCCAACGCGCTCACGAGGGCCGGTCGCCAATGCGGCGGCCTTCTTTCGGCTCGACGACGCCGATCTCCTCGCCGACGAGGTAGAGCGGCCGCCGCTTCACCTCCTCATAGATGCGGGCGACATATTCGCCGAGCACGCCGAGCGAGATCAGCTGGATGCCGGAGAAGAACATGATCGACACGATCAGCGACGGGAAACCGGGCTGGTCGGTGCCCGAGATCAGGGTCCGGATCAGGAAGGCGACCGCATAGACCATCGCGAAGGCGGAAACGACGAGACCGAGATAGGACCAGATCTTCAGCGGCACCGTCGAGAAGGAGACGATGCCGTCGACCGCGAAGCCGACCAGCCGCGAGAAGTTCCAGCTCGAACGCCCGGCGACGCGGCCGCCGACCGCGAAGGGGACGGTCGTGTGCTCGAAGCCGATCCAGGCATAGAGGCCCTTGGAGAATCGGGTGCGCTCGCCGAGCCGGTTCATGGCATCGACCGCCTTGCGATCGAGCAGCAGGAAATCGACCGCGCCGCGCGGCAGGCGCGGCGAGGCGATCAGGCGGAAGAGGGCGTGGAAGCTGCGCGAATAGAGCCGGCGCATCGCGCCTTCCTCGGCCATGCCCTCGCGCGAGCCGAGCACGACCTTGTAGCCGCCGCGCCAGCGCTCGATGAAGGCCGGCAGCATCTCCGGCGGATGCTGAGCGTCGCCGTCCATCAGGATGACGGCATCGGCGTCGGCATAATGCAGTCCGGCGGCGATCGCCGTTTCCTTGCCGAAATTGCGGCTGAGCGAGATCGCCGTGAGGCGCGGATCGCTGTCATGCAGGGCCCGGAGCCGCTCCAGCGTCGCATCGGACGAGCCGTCATTGACGAACAGCACGGTCCAGTCGACGCCGAGCCGATCGAGCACCGGCACGAGGCGGCCGATGAAGACCGGCAGTCCCGCCGCCTCGTTATAGACGGGCACGACGACGGTGATCCGCTCAGTCATTCCAGGCTCCTCGCAGTCCCCGCGACGCCGGGAGCTGCAAGGGTGTCCCGCCGAAGCGCGCGCAAACTAGCAGGATCGGCCGCAATGTCATCCCGCAGCGCGCAGGGGCTCCACGAGGGCGGATTGGCGCTTGGCCTCGGCCACGATCTCGAAGGAGCGGATGCGATCGGCGTGATCGTAGAAGTCCGACGTGATCATCAGTTCGTCGGCGCCGGTCTCGGCGAGGAACGATTCGAGCCTGGCGGCCACCGTCTCCGGTCCGCCGATCGCCGCGACGCCGAGATGGGAGGCGACATAGGCTTCCTCGCGCTCGTCCCAGAGCCCGTCCATGCTCTCGACCGGCGGCAGCAGCACGGTCGGCTTGCCGCGGACGAGATTGACGAGGCGCTGGAACTGCGTCGTCGCGAGGAAGCGGGCCTTCTCGTCGGTGTCCGCGGCGATCACCGGCAGCCCGACCATGATGTAGGGCTCGGCGAGATATTCGGACGGGCGGAAGTAATGGCGATGCACCGCGATCGCTTCTTTCAGCTGCTGCGGCGCGAAATGGCTGGCGAAGGCGAAGGGCAGGCCGAGCAGGCCCGACAGCTGGGCGCTGAAGGTCGAGGAGCCGAGCAGCCAGACGGGGACGTTCGAGCCCGAGCCCGGCACGGCCCGCACCTTCTGGTTCTCGCCCGCCGGCGCCAGCAGGGCCAGCAGCTCCTGGACATTGCGCGGGAAGGCGTCGGCGTCGTCTGTCAGGTCGCGGCGCAGCGCCCGCGTCGTCAGCATGTCGGTACCCGGCGCGCGGCCGAGGCCGAGATCGATGCGGCCGGGATAGAGCGCCTCGAGCGTGCCGAACTGCTCGGCGATGACGAGCGGGGCATGGTTCGGCAGCATCACGCCGCCAGAGCCGACGCGGATCTGCGTCGTCGCGCCGGCGACATGGCCGATCAGCACCGAAGTCGCCGACGAGGCGATGCCCGGCATGTTGTGGTGTTCGGCGAGCCAGAAACGGTTGTAGCCGAGCCGTTCGACGGCGCGGGCGAGGTCGACCATGTTGGCGAAGGCGTCCGACGGCGAACCGCCGGCGCGGATCGGCGCGAGGTCGAGGACGGAGAGCGGCGTATGGCCGAGTTTCGACATGGAGGAGGCTCCGGATGGGGGACGATTAGACCGCATGTGGGGTCTCGGAGCGCCGTTCGGCAGGGGGCAAGACATTGATTTTGAAGGGTTGCACCGCTGCCACGCCCGGAGCATTTAAGGGGGGCCTTCGCAGATGGTAATTATCCGGTAATATGTCGTGAGCCGAAAGGCCTTCCCGACACCGGAGATCCAATCGATCCGATGCCGTCCGTGAACGAAAATGCCTCTGGAAAAGAGGTCGCCCGGAAGCACTTCCGACGCGTCCTGGTTGTGGCGTTGGCCGTAGCCGGTCTGGCCGTGAGCTCGGCGGCGATGGCCCGCTCGTCGGCGCCTTACCCCGATGCGGCGCAGAAGGCGGCGATCGATCGCCTGATCGTCTTCTATTCGAAGAAATACAACGTCCCCGTCGCGCTCGCCCGCAAGGTGGTGCAGAGCGAAAGCGAATATCGCCCGCTCGCCCGCAACGGCCCCTATTGGGGGTTGATGCAGATCCGTTACGACACGGCCAAGGGCATGGGCTTCAAGGGTCCGCCGACCGGTCTTCTTGACGCCGAGACCAATCTCGCCTTCGGCATCGCCTATCTCTCCAACGCGCTGACGGCTGCCCAGGGCAATGTCTCGCGCGGCCACATGCTCTATCGCACCGGCTACTACTATGAGGCGCGCCGCAAGCGCGTGCTCGACGAGATGATCCTGGTGCGCGACTTCAAGCCGGTCGCCAATTCGCCGACGCTGATGGCGATGGCCGAGATGCCCGAGGGCACCGGCGATCTCTGGAGCGGCGAGGCCGCGCCGGCCGCCACGACCGCCTCGCAGGCGATCGCCGCCGCTGTCGGCGCGCCGATGCCGCGCGCAAGGCCCGTCGCGACGACAGCCGTCGCGTCCGCCGACGCTGCGATGGTCAAGCCGATCGACGGCAAGGCCGGGGTTGCCACTCCGGCGGCATCGACGCTCACCGCCTCGACGCTGGCGCCGCTGCCGCTGGCAGCGCCCGGCAAGGCCGGCGCCAAGGATCCCGCCGTGGCGCAGCCGACCGTCGTCTATGCCTCGGTGCTGCCGCTGTCGCGGCCGGTGCCGCTCGCGAAGCCCGCGGAGCCGATCGCAGCCGCCGGCATCGTCCCCGATGCGCCGGCCGCGGTTGCCAGGGCCGACATGCCGACACCGCGCCCGAAGCCGGTCGTCGCCGCCGTCGCCGACAAGGACGAGCCGCCGCTGACGCCGCTGCAGATCGCGCTCAACGCCGCTGCCGCGCGGAAGGGCGCGGAACTTGCCGCCGAGGCGAGCGCGGCGCTGCCGGGCGCCACCGGACCGGTGCTGCGCTCCAGCCTCGATGCGAGCGCGCCGATGGTCGTCGCCGCGCATTCGGTGCCGCTGCCGCGCGCGCGGCCGGTCGTTTCGGAATAGCCGGCGCCAGCGCCGGCTAACCGCGATCCGGCCCTGCCGGATTTGACAGTCCGGGCCTTCTTCGCTAAAGACCGGCTCGTTCACGCGGGTCCTTGGGGCCCGCGTCTCATTTTCACGCACCCGTGGAGAAGGCAAAGTTTCGCCTTGTCCTGTCGGTCCGCCACAAGCGGGCAGAGGAGGGCGCGTGTCCCTGAACTCTGATGCATGGGATATGCGATGTCGAAGCGTGCTTCGTCCAAACACAAGATTGACCGTCGTCTCGGCGAAAACCTCTGGGGCCGTCCGAAGTCTCCGGTCAACAAGCGCGAATACGGCCCGGGCCAGCATGGCCAGCGCCGCAAGGGCAAGGTTTCCGACTATGGCACGCAGCTGCGCGCCAAGCAGAAGCTGAAGGGCTATTACGGCAACATCTCCGAGAAGCAGTTCCGGAAGATCTATGCCGAGGCGACGCGCCGGAAGGGCGATTCGTCCGAGAGCCTGATCGGCCTCCTGGAGAGCCGGCTCGACGCGGTCGTCTACCGCGCCAAGTTCGTCCCGACCGTCTTCGCCTCGCGCCAGTTCATCTCGCACGGCCACATCAAGGTGAACGGCCGCCGCGTGACGATCGCCAGCTACAGCGTCAAGGTCGGCGACCTCATCGAGGTCAAGGACTCCTCGAAGCAGCTCGCCATCGTGCTTGAGGCGACCCAGCTCGCTGAGCGCGACGTGCCGGACTACATCGAAGTCGACCACAACAAGATGACCGCCCGGTTCGCCCGCGCTCCGGGCCTCGCCGATGTGCCCTATCCGGTGCACATGGAGCCGAACCTCGTCGTCGAGTTCTATTCGCGCTAAGGCTCCGGCCTGCCGAAATCCACTGCGAAGGGCCGCCGAAAGGTGGCCCTTTTCGTTTTCGGGCTGTCGCCGCCGGCCGAAAGGGCTAAGCCTGCGATCCCCGACCGGCGAGGATCCGCCCATGTCTCCTTCGGCCCCCGCCGCCTCCGGCAAGGCCCGCCCCGATCTCCTCGCCTATCTGGCGGTGATCGTCACGATCGTCACCTGGGCCTCGGCCTTTGCGGCGATCCGGGTCGGGCTGCATCATCTGACGCCGGTCCAGCTCGCCGCCGCGCGCTATTGCTCCGCTGCCGTGCCGGCGCTGCTCTATCTCGTCATCGCGCGGCCGCCGCTGCCGGCACGGCGCGATCTCATCCGCCTCGCGGTGATCGGCCCGATCTTCATCTCGCTCTATGCCGTGCTGCTCAATACCGGCGAGCGCACGGTGCCGGCCGGTCCCGCCTCGTTCATCCTGCAGATCAATCCGGTGCTGGTCGCGCTGATCGCCATGCCGCTGCTCGGCGAGCGATTCGGCCTCTCGGGCTGGATCGGCACGGCGGTGTCGTTTCTCGGCGTCGGGCTGATCGCGTTCAGCCAGAACGATCATTTCGCGCTCGAGCCGGGCGCGCTCTTGATCGTCGGCTCGGCCTTCTGCACGTCGATCGCGACGCTGTTGCAGAAGCCGCTGCTCGGCCGCATGCCGGCGCTGACCGTGACGGCATGGATCCTCTTCATCGGCGCGCTGCCGGTGGCGCCGGCGCTGCCCGGCGCGCTCGCGGCGCTCGCTGTCGCGCCGACCGATGTCGTGCTCGCGGTCGCCTATCTGGCGCTCTTGCCGACGGTGCTCGGCTATCTCACCTGGGCGATTGCGCTGAAGCGCTTCTCGGCCGGGCGGGCGTCGAACTTCCTCTATCTGATCGCGCCGACCGCGACGCTGATCGGCTTCGTCTGGCTCGGCGAGGTGCCGACGCTGCTGGCACTCGTTGGTGGCGCCATGGCGATCGGCGGCGTCCTCGTCGTCAATCTCGGCCGCGGACGCTGACCGCCGGCGGGGGAGGATGGCCTCCGCCCGCCGGCTGCCGTTCTCTCTCGATCAGGCGGCGAGGGTCGCCATGTCGATGACGAAGCGATACTTCACGTCGCTCTTCAGCATCCGCTCATAGGCGGCGTTGACGCCGTCCATCGGGATCATTTCGATGTCCGAGGTGATGCCGTGCTCGCTGCAGAAATCGAGCATCTCCTGCGTCTCGGGAATGCCGCCGATGCCGGAGCCGGCGAAGCTGCGCCGGCCGCCGAGCAGGCTGAAGGCCGCGATCGGCTGCGGGTTTTCCGGTGCGCCGACGAGGCAGAGCGTGCCGTCGGTGCGCAGGAGGTTCAGATAGGCGTTGATGTCGTGATCGGCGGAGACGCAGTCGAGGATGAAGTCGAACTTGCCCTGCCAGGGCTTCAGCGCATCCGGGTCGCGCGTGACGACGACCTCATGCGCACCGAGGCGGAGCCCGTCGACGCGCTTGCTCTCCGACGTCGTGAACAGCACGACATGGGCGCCGAAGGCACGGGCGAACTTGACGCCCATATGGCCGAGGCCGCCGAGGCCGACAACGCCGACCGTCTGGCCGGGACCGACCTTCCAGTGACGCAGCGGCGAATAGGTCGTGATGCCGGCGCAGAGCAGCGGCGCGACCGCCGCGAGGTCGAGATTGGCCGGGACCTTCAGCGTATAGGCCTCGTCGACGACGACGGCCTTCGAATAGCCGCCATAGGTCATCTTGCCGGTGTGCTTGTCCGGGCTGTTATAGGTGCCGGTGGCGCCGACGAGGCAGTATTGCTGCAGCCCCTTGAGGCAGTTGGCGCAGGTGCGGCAGGAATCGACCAGGCAGCCGACGCCGGCGAGATCCCCCTCCTTGAACTTGGTCACATCGCTGCCGACGCGCTTCACCCTGCCGACGATCTCGTGGCCGGGAATGTTCGGATAGACCGTGTTGTGCCATTCGTTGCGGGCGGTGTGCAGGTCGGAATGGCAGACACCGCAGAAGTGGATCTCGATTTCGACATCGGTCGGGCCGGGGTCACGGCGCTCGAAGGTGAGGGGGGCGAGCGGCGTATCGGCCGACTGCGCGGCATAGCCGGTGCAGATGAACATCTGTGGCTCCGTGGCGATCTGGGAAATTGTATCGATACAAACGCGGCATAGGATCGGCGCGTCGTCTGTCAGATCAGGATAGAGCCACTTCCGCGCGGCGGCAAGGCCGGCCTCGCGGGCAAGGCTGGCCGCGCGGACAAGGCTGGCCTTGCGAGCAAGTCGGATGGTTGCGCGCGAAGCGACTTGCGGGCAAAGAGGGGCGGCGGCGCGGCCGAGGAGGCCGCAGCCGTGAGCGGAGCCTCTCCATGAGCGAGACGATGTCGATCGACAGTGCGGAGCTTGACGCCGAGGCGGCGGAGGAGGGCGGCCATCCGCTCTTCCGCGACGTGCCGACATCGGTCGCCTTCGCCAAGCTGCGCAAGCGGTTGATGCGCCAGACGCGCGCCGCCCTCGATGATTTCGGCATGGTGCGTCCGGGCGACCGCTGGCTGGTCTGCCTCTCCGGCGGCAAGGACTCCTATGCCATGCTGGCGATGCTGCTCGATCTCAAATGGCGCGGCTTGCTGCCGGTCGATCTCCTCGCCTGCAATCTCGACCAGGCGCAGCCGGGCTTTCCCGCCGATGTGCTGCCGCGCTTCTTCGAGAGCGTCGGCGTGGCCTATCGCATCGAGCGGCAGGACACCTATTCGGTCGTCGTGTCCAAGGTGCCGGCCGGCCGCACCTATTGCGCGCTCTGCTCGCGGCTGCGGCGCGGCCATCTCTACCGCGTCGCCCGCGAGGAGGGCTGCCAGGCGGTCGTGCTCGGCCATCATCGCGAGGATATCCTCGAGACCTTCTTCCTCAACCTCTTTCATGGCGGCAAGCTCGCCACGATGCCGCCGAAGCTGGTCAATGAGGAAGGCGATCTCTTCGTGCTGCGGCCGCTCGCCTATGCCGCCGAGGACGACATCGCCCGCTTCTCGGAGCTGATGCGGTTTCCCATCATCCCCTGCGACCTCTGCGGCTCGCAGGAAGGGCTGCAGCGCAACCAGATCAAGGCCATGCTGGCGGACTGGGAGACGAAGGCGCCCGGCCGCAAGGACATCATGCTGAAGGCGATCGGCCACGCCAATCCCTCGCATCTGCTCGACCGGTCGCTGTTCGATTTCGCGGGCCTCGACCTGCGCCCATGAAAACGCCGCGACCCCAATGGGATCGCGGCGCTGAAGGCGCTGAGGGTGTCAGCCGCTATTGCGGGGCGACGCAGCGGTGCTGCAGCCCGTCATAGCCGGTATAGGTTCCGGTCGCCGCATTGAACGAGCGGTAGCGCTGCGAGCAATAGGCGATGTAGTCGTTGGCATAGCGCTGGTTGTTGTTGTTGGCGACGGCGCCGCCGATGATCGCGCCGGCGACGAGGCCGAAGACGCCCGCGGCCAGGGCCGCGTTGTAGTCGCGGTAGTAGTAATTGCCGCGATAGCCGGGACGCGCGTAATAGCCGGGGCCGCGCCAGCCGGGATGACGATGGACCTGACGGGGACCGTTGTTCCAGCCCGGACCACGATTGGGCCCGCGCTGCCAGTTGTTGCCCCGCCGCCAGTCATTGCCGCGATTGTAATTCTGCGCGACGTCGAAGGAGCCATCGGCGCGGATGGCGGTATCGGCCGCGGCGGTTGCGGGAACAGCAGCCACGCCGGCCACAAGCATCGCTGCGGCAAGGCTTGCGGACATGATCGTCTTCAGCGGTTTCATCATACTATCTCTCCAGAGATCACGGCGATGGCTGAGGTTCAGCCTGATGATGATCCCGCCCCACCATCAGATGGATGAATGTCCATCGCCAAGTATTGCATCGAATGATCAACGATGCAGCGTCCGGATGGTTCCGTTGTATTGATCCGGCGAGGGGGCTGGAGAGGAATGAAAGCCCGCTGCTGGAGGCGCACGCGCTCCGCTTGCGGCTAGACGAGCCGGTCAAATGAGACAATGGCCCGCTCTCTGCTTGGGGCCTTAGCCCCAAGCCGTCAGAAGCCGTCGAAGACCAAGATACAGAGAGAGGCCAGCGGGGAAGCGGCCCGCCGCGCCACATGCGCGGCGGCGGCCGGCCCGCAGGCGATCACGCCGTCTGGGCGACCGCGATGCCCTTCTCGGTCAGATAGGTCTGGATTTCGCCGGCCTGGAACATCTCGCGGACGATGTCGCAGCCGCCGACGAACTCACCCTTCACATAGAGCTGCGGGATCGTCGGCCAGTTGGAGTAGTCCTTGATGCCCTGGCGGATATCCGCGTCGGCCAGCACGTTGATGCCTTTGTAGTCGACGCCGAGATAATCGAGAATCTGCACGACCTGGCCCGAGAAGCCGCACTGCGGAAAGGCCGGCGTGCCCTTCATGAACAGGACGATATCGTTGGACTTCACTTCATTGTCGATGAAGGCGGTGATTTCGGACATGTCTGCTTTCCTGGTCTGGCCGGATGGCATGAGAGCCGTTCCGATGATCCCATCAAATAGGTCGCGGTGGACGGCCCGCTACTCCGGCGCGCTCGTCTGCAGCGCCAGGGCATGCAGGACGCCGCCCATGTTGCCCTTGAGCGCGGCATAGACCATCTGGTGCTGCTGCACCCGGTTCTTGCCGCGGAAGCTCTCGGACACGACTTCGGCGGCATAATGGTCGCCGTCGCCGGCCAGATCGCGGATCACGATCCGCGCATCGGGAAGCGCCGCCTTGATCAGGCTTTCGATGTCGCGTGCATCCATTGCCATGGTCAGTCTCCGCAGGTCGCCGCCGTAGAATGGCGGGGCCGGATCAAACGCCGCCCGCCATGAACGCCGGGAACCAATTCTCGTGCGCCTCGGTCAACTTTGCAATGGATATGGTGGCGATGCCCTCGACATCCAAGCTCTCGCCGCCGACATGGCCGAGCAGCGCGGCGTCGACGCCGGCCGCGGCCGCCGCGGCGAGGATGCTCCCCGACGTGGCGGGATCGGCCGTGACGACATAGCGGGCCTGGTCTTCGCCGAAAAGCGCGCCATGCGGCGTGCCTGCCTCGCCGGGGAGGGCGATGGTCGCGCCGATGCCGCCGGCCATCGCCATCTCGGCGAGGGCGACCGCGAGGCCGCCATCCGAGATGTCATGGCAGGCGGTGAAGGCGCCGGAACGGATCAGTCCGCGCACGAGGTCGCCGACCTTGCGCTCCTCGGCGAGATCGACCGGCGGCGGGGCGCCTTCTTCGCGGCCGAGAATCTCGCGCAGATAGATCGACTGGCCAAGATGGCCGCCGGGCTTGCCGATGAGCAGGATAGCGTCGCCGGCCCGCTTGAAGGCGATCGTCGTCATCACGCTGAGATCGGGCAGGAGACCGACGCCGCCGATCGCCGGGGTCGGCAGGATGCCGACGCCGCTCGTCTCATTGTAGAGCGAGACATTGCCGGAGACGATCGGGAAGTCGAGCGCGCGGCAGGCCTCGCCGATGCCCTCGATGGCGCCGACGAACTGGCCCATGATCTCCGGCTTCTCGGGATTGCCGAAATTGAGATTGTCGGTGGCGGCGAGCGGCTCGGCGCCGACCGCGGTCAGGTTTCGCCAGCATTCGGCGATCGCCTGCTTGCCGCCCTCGAAGGGATCGGCCTCGCAATAGCGCGGCGTGACGTCGAGCGAGAAGGCGAGGGCCTTCTTGTCGTGACCCTCGACGCGGATCACGCCGGCATCGCCGCCCGGCTTCAGCGCGGTGTTGCCCTGGATGAGGTGGTCATACTGCTCCCAGACCCAGCGGCGCGAGGCCATGTCCGGCGCGCCGAGGATGGTGACAAGGGCGCTGGCATAGTCCGCGGGCTCCGCAATGGCGGAGGCGGGAATGGCGGCCGGCGGGGCCCTCCTGACGAAGGGGCGGTCATATTCCGGCGCCTGGTCGCCGAGATCCTTGATCGGCAGGTCGGCCACCACGGCGCCATGATGCAGCACGCGGAAGCGGAGGTCGTCGGTCGTAATGCCGACCACCGCGAAGTCGAGGCCCCACTTGATGAAGATCGCCTCGGCCTCGGCCTCCTGCTCGGGGCGGAGCACCATCAGCATGCGCTCCTGGCTCTCGGAGAGCATCATCTCATAGGCGGTCATGCCCTCCTCGCGGCAGGGCACCTTGTCGAGGTCGAGCTCGATGCCGAGATCGCCCTTGGCGCCCATCTCGACCGCCGAGCAGGTGAGCCCGGCCGCGCCCATGTCCTGGATCGCGATGACGGCGCCGGTCTTCATCA
The DNA here is from genome assembly GCA_965279105.1 of Kaistia sp. GTDB lineage: Bacteria > Pseudomonadota > Alphaproteobacteria > Rhizobiales > Kaistiaceae > Kaistia. The sequence continues at coordinate 3,822,112 of OZ257135.1, read as the reverse complement.
GTTCGAGGCAGGCCTCGAGCAGCAGCTTTTCCGAGAAGGGGTCGCCGACCTGCACGGTCGGGCGCTTCTCCTCGATGGTCTCGTCGAACTCGGCCGAGGCCATCGTCGCGCCGCCGACGCCGTCGCGCCCGGTCTTGGAGCCGAGATAGACGACCGGGAGGCCGACGCCCTCGGCCTTCGAATAGAAGATCGCGTCGGCGCGGGCGAGGCCGGCGGCGAAGGCGTTGACGAGGATGTTGCCGTTGTAGCGGGGATGGAAATTGACCTCGCCGCCGATGGTCGGCACGCCGAAGGAATTGCCATAGCCGCCGACGCCGGCGACGACGCCCGAGACGAGATGGCGGGTTTTCGGATGCTCCGGCGCGCCGAAGCGGAGCGCATTCAGCGCCGCCACGGGACGGGCGCCCATCGTGAACACATCGCGGAGAATGCCGCCGACGCCCGTCGTCGCACCCTGATAGGGCTCGATGAAGGAGGGGTGGTTGTGGCTCTCCATCTTGAAGATGATCGCCTCGCCGTCATCGATATCGACGACGCCGGCATTCTCGCCCGGGCCGCAGATGACGCGCGGACCGGTGGTCGGGAGCGTGCGCAGCCATTTCTTCGAGCTCTTGTAGGAGCAGTGCTCGTTCCACATCGCCGAGAAGATGCCGAGCTCGGTCAGCGTCGGCTCGCGGCCGATGAGGTCGAGGATGCGCTGGTACTCGTCGGGCTTCAGGCCGTGGCTGGCAACGAGTGCGGGCGTGATCGGCATGTCATTGGCAAGCACGGGAGACCTCGACCTTGGGATGTGCGGATCGGATAGAGGGCGGGGCGGCGCATGTAAATGGCGCCGGAGAAAAAGCTGGACCTTTGGCCTGAATCGGCGAGGTTCGGTAGCTTCGTCCTCGCCACCGAACGGAGCTTCGATGCAGTTCAATCATGTCGCCCACCGCGTCGCCGCGGCGCATTTCGAGACCATCGTCGCGCTGTTCAAGGAGCAGCTCGGCTTCACGGAACTCCGCCGCACCGAGCGCGCCATCTGGTTGCGCAGCGCGGGCTTCAACATCGACCTGCAATTCTCGCGCGTTGCGGACGCCGCCGAGGATCCCGAGCGGTCGCGGGCGCAGGTCTCGTTCCTCAGCCTCTCGCCCCGCGCCGATCTCGAGGCGCTGGCCGCCTGGCTCGCCGCGCGCGGCCTTCCAGCGACGGTCGGCGCCTATTCCGATCGCGAGTTCTATCTCGACGCCCCCGCGGCGCTGGTCGGGTTCGTCATCGAGGCGATGCGGCCGGAACTCGCCGACTATCCGGTCGCCGAATAGGCGGCTCAGGCGACGGCCCTGAGCGCGCTCTCGAACAGGGGCCGGCCGTCGAGACCGCCATTCAGCGGCTCGATCAGGTTTTCCGGATGCGGCATCATGCCGAGAATATTGCGCTTCTCCGACAGGATGCCGGCGATGTCGTCGATCGAGCCGTTGGGGTTGCCGACATAGCGGAAGGCGACGCGGTCCTCGCCCTTGAGGCGGGCCAGCGTCTCGTCATCGGCGCGATAATTGCCATCGCCATGGGCGACCGGCGAGCGGATCACCTGGCCCTGCGCGTAGCCGCTGGTGAAGACCGAATCGGTCGTCTCGACGGAGAGGCGGACTTCCTTGCAGATGAATTTGAGCCCGGCATTGCGCATCAGCACGCCCGGCAGGAGGCCTGCCTCGCAGAGGATCTGGAAGCCGTTGCAGACGCCGAGCACGGCGACGCCGCGCGCGGCCTCGCGGGCGATCGCGGCCATGATCGGCGCGCGCGCCGCAATGGCGCCGGAGCGGAGATAGTCGCCATAGGAGAAGCCGCCGGGAATGACGATGAGGTCGACCTTGGGCAGGTCACTGTCGGCATGCCAGACGCTCAGCGGGCGCTTGCCGCCGATCTTTTCGAGCGCCGCGATCATGTCGCGCTCGCGATTGGAGCCGGGGAAGACGACGACGGCGGATTTCATGAGCAGCAATTCTCGACGTTAGACGACAGGATGTTCAGCGGACGGGATCGGCAATCTCCAGACGACGCTCGATCCGCTCCAGCCGCGAATCGTGGCGCGCCAGGACGGCGTAGATGTTGTGAACGTCCTGCTGCAGCGAGATCATGTGACCGCGAAAGGCCTGCATCTCGGCCTTGAGTTCGTCGATCTTGGCATCAGTCTTCAGCTGGCGATCCTGCACCGACTTCAGGATTTCGAGCATGAGGTTCAGGGAAGCTTCGACCATATGGCCCTCCGTCCCTTGTTCAGCCTACGATCTCCACACGATAGTTCTCGATGACCGTGTTGGCGAGCAGCTTGTCCGCCATGGCTTCCAGCTCGGCCTTGGCCTTGGCCGCGTTGGTCCCGTCGATCTCGATGTCGAACACCTTGCCCTGGCGGACGCCGTGGACGCCGGCAAAGCCCAGCGCGCCGAGCGCGCCTTCGATGGCCTTGCCCTGCGGATCGAGGACGCCGTTCTTCAAGGTGACGGTAACGCGGGCCTTCATGGACGCTCCGGAAGAGGATGAGGGAGAATGGAAACGGCCGCCTTTTTGGGGGCGGCCGCAGTCGTTGTTGGCTTACTGGACGAGCACGGGGCCGCCGCCGACGGGGCGGTCGGGCTCGATCAGGATGCCGAGGCGGCGGGCCACCTCCTGATAGGCTTCGACGAGACCGCCCATGTCGCGGCGGAACCGGTCCTTGTCGAGCTTGTTCTGGGTCGCAACGTCCCACAGCCGGCAGCTGTCGGGCGAGATCTCGTCGGCGACGACGATGCGCATCATGTCGCCTTCCCAGAGCCGGCCGCATTCGATCTTGAAATCGACGAGCTGGATGCCGGCGCCGAGGAAGAGGCCGGAGAGGAAGTCGTTGACACGGATGGCGAGCGCCATGATGTCGTCGATCTCCTGCGGCGTCGCCCAGCCGAACGCGGTGATGTGCTCTTCCGACACCATCGGGTCGTCGAGCGCATCGGCCTTGTAATAGAACTCGATGATCGAGCGCGGCAGGACCGTGCCCTCTTCGAGGCCGAGCCGCTTGGCGAGCGAACCGGCGGCGATGTTGCGCACGACGATCTCGAGCGGAATGATTTCGACTTCACGAATCAGCTGCTCGCGCATGTTGAGCCGGCGGATGAAGTGAGTCGGGATGCCCATCTTGTTGAGATGGGTGAAGATGTGTTCGGAAATGCGGTTGTTGAGCACGCCCTTCCCGTCGACCACCTCATGCTTCTTCTTGTTGAAGGCGGTGGCGTCGTCCTTGAAGAATTGTATCAGCGTGCCGGGCTCAGGTCCTTCGAAGAGGATCTTGCCCTTGCCCTCATAGATGCGCCGACGGCGGTTCATGGGCACATACCGTGGTTTGAGGAAATCCATTAGGCCGGGGTTCCAGTATTCAGGGATTCGCCGCGGCGAAAGTTCAGCCGGCCGAACCCTTTTATGGGTCGTCCGCGCGGCGTGAACCTACCCGATCGCTCCCCAATTAACAATGAGCCAAGAATGCGGCGCTTTGGAGCGAAAGGACGGCGGACGGGGCCAGGCGGCAAGGCGTCGGCGTTGATTTGGGGTATTCGTCCCTATATGCAAGGGGCCACTCACGGCTAAGACCAAGTCGACCAAAGCGGAGAGCCACGATGACGACGTTCGACCAGCGCAAGGACGCCTTCGAGAACCGGTTCGCCCATGACGAGGCCTTGCAGTTCAAGGCCTCCGCCCGGCGCAACAAGCAGCTCGGCCTCTGGGCCGCTTCCCTGCTCGGCAAGGCCGGCGCCGACGCCGAAGCCTATGCCAGCGACATCGTCGCCGCCGATTTCGAGGAAGCGGGCGACGAGGACGTCTTCCGCAAGATCCGCGCCGATTTCGATGCGGCCGGCGTCGCCCAGTCCGATCACCAGATTCGCCGCACGATGGACGAATTGCTCGCCAAGGCGATCGAGGACGTGAAGTCCACGGGCTGAACAGGGCGCGAGCGGCCGGGCCGCGATCATGGCATTCGTCTCGCTCGCCTCAAGGCTCGCCCTGGATTCGCCGGTGCTGACGGCATGGATTTCCATGCCCGAGGCGCTGGTCGCCGAATCAGCCGCGCGCGCAGGCTTCGATTGCGTGACGCTCGACATGCAACACGGGCTGCATGATCCCGGCAGCATCCTCGCCGGCATCTCGGCCGTCACGCTCGCCGGCCGCCCCGCGGTGGTGCGCGTGCCGGTCGGCGACTTCGCCATGGCCAGCCGCGCGCTCGACATGGGGGCGTCGGCCGTGATCGCGCCGATGATCAATTCGGCTGCGGATGCGCGCGCCTTCGTCGATGCCGTCAAGTATCTGCCCGTCGGCCAGCGTAGCTGGGGCCCGACGCGCACGCTGCAGCTGCAGGGCATCGGCGGACCGGCCTATCTCGCCTCTGCCAATGACGCGACGATCGGCTTTGCCATGATCGAGACCCGGGCGGCGCTGGCGGCCCTCGACGACATCCTCGCCGTTCCCGGCCTCGATGCCGTCTTCATCGGGCCGTCTGATCTCTCGATCGCGCTCTCCGACGGCGCCGATGTCGATCCGATGCGCGCTGACAACCAGGCCGCCGCCGCGATGATCCGCGACAAGGCGCATGCCTCCGGCAAGCATGTCGGCATCTTCGCGATGAATGGTGCGCAGGCGCGGTTCTATCGCGGGGCGGGCTACGACTTCATCGCTGTCGGCGCTGATACGATCTATTTCGCGACGGGCGCCGCTGCGTTGCTCGGCGAGGCGCGCGCGGACTGAAGTACTGCGCCGTCTTGACCGGCTTCTGTACACTTTTGCACTTTCACCATCCCCGCCGTATTTTTCCCGAAGCAGCCGAATCGGCTGCGTCGGGGGAAGTCATCATGAATAAGGCAGTGGCCGAGTTTATCGGCACTTTCACGCTCGTGTTATTCGGCTGCGGCTCGGCCGTGATCGCGGGACCGCAGGTCGGTGCGACCACCGTCGGCGTCCTTGGCATCGCCTTTGCCTTCGGCCTCGCCATTGTCGCCATGGCCTATGCGATCGGCCCGGTCTCCGGTTGCCACGTCAATCCGGCCGTGAGCCTCGGCGCCCTGATCGCCGGCAGGATGAGTGTCGGCGACTTCATCACCTATGTCATCGCGCAGGTCGCCGGCGCTATCGTCGGTGCGCTGGTGCTGTTCATCATCATGAAGGGCAAGGCCAGCGGCTGGAGCGGCGGCATGGGCACCAATGGCTGGGGCACCGGCTATCTCGGCGAATACAACACCGCCTCGGCCTTCATCTTCGAAGTCGTGGCGACGTTCATCTTCCTCGTCGTGATCCTCGGCGTCACCCACAAGATCGCGCTCGGTCATTTCGCCGGCCTCGCCATCGGCCTGACGCTGGTCATGATCCACATCGTCGGCATCAACGTCACCGGCGTCTCGGTCAATCCCGCCCGCAGCCTCGGGCCGGCGCTGTTCGTCGGCGGTGCCGCGCTCAGCCAGCTCTGGCTGTTCATCGTCGCGCCGTTCATCGGGGCGGCAATCGCCGGCCTGCTGTTCCGCTCCGGCGTGCTCTACGGCGAGAACACCTGAGCCACCGCTGACCGTGCCGGAATGAACGAGGCCGGGACTGCTCCCGGCCTCGTTTATCTTTGACGAGGTGGTCTGATCAGCCGTGCGCCAGCGCCGCCTCGATGGCCGTGACGACCTCCGGATCCTCGGGGATTGTCTTCGGGCTGAAGCGCGCCAGCAGCGTGCCGTCGCGGGAGAGGAGGAACTTCTCGAAGTTCCAGCTCACATCGGTTTCGCCGGCCAGCGCGTCATAGAGCGGGTGGCGATCCGCGCCCTTGACCGAGATCTTGGCGAACATCGGGAACTCGACGCCATAGGTCGAACGGCAGAACTCGGCGATCTCCGCGTTCGAGCCCGGCTCCTGCCCGGCGAAATTGTTGGCCGGGAAGCCGACGACGACCAGGCCCTTGTCGCGATAGCGCCGATAGAGCGCCTCGAGCCCGTCATATTGCGGCGTCAGCCCGCATTTCGAGGCGACATTGACGATGAGCAGCACCTTGCCGGCGAATTCGGAAAGCGTCGTCTCGCTGCCGTCGATGCGCTTCAGCGGAAGTTCGGTGATCGTCGTGGGCATGGGTTTTCCGAGGTTCGGGGGATGGAGGGAACGCGGCTGGGTGAGAAACGCCAGCCGGTCTCGCAGCCAGCGGAACATGGCTCACGCCTCTCCGAAGACGCGGCGGAAGATCGTGTCGACATGGCGGGTGTGGTAGCCGAGATCGAATTTCTCCTCGAGCTCGGCATCCGACAGCACGGAGATGACGTCGCGGTCGGCCTTGAGCTCGGTCAGGAAGTCGGCGCCCTGTTCCCAGACCTTCATCGCGTTGCGCTGGACGAGGCTGTAGGCGTCCTCGCGCGACACGCCCTTCTGCGTCAGCGCGAGCAGCACGCGCTGCGAATGGACGAGCCCGCCGAGCCGGTCGAGGTTCTTCTGCATGTTGGCGGGGTAGATCAGGAGCTTCTCGACGACGCCCGCGAGGCGGTTCAAGGCAAAGTCGAGCGTCACGGTCGCATCCGGGCCGATCATGCGCTCGACGGAGGAATGCGAGATGTCGCGTTCATGCCAGAGCGCGACATTCTCCATCGCCGGGATGACCATGCCGCGCACGAGGCGGGCGAGGCCGGTCAGGTTTTCCGTCAGCACGGGATTGCGCTTGTGGGGCATGGCCGAGGATCCCTTCTGGCCGGGCGAGAAATACTCCTCAACCTCCAGGACCTCGGTGCGCTGCAGATGGCGGATTTCGGTGGCGAGCCGCTCGATCGACGAAGCGACGACGCCGAGGGTCGCGAAATACATGGCGTGGCGGTCGCGCGGGATCACCTGCGTCGAGACCGGCTCGACGGCGAGGCCGAGCGCCGCGGCGACATGCTCCTCGACGCGCGGATCGATATTGGCGAAGGAGCCGACCGCGCCGGAGATGGCGCAGGTGGCGACCTCGGCGCGCGCCAGCACGAGCCGCGCGCGGCTGCGCTCGAACTCGGCATAGGCCTGCGCCAGCTTGACGCCGAAGGTCGTCGGCTCGGCATGGATGCCGTGGCTGCGCCCGATGGTGACCGTGTCCCTGTGCTCGAAGGCGCGCGTCTTGAGCGCCGCGAGCAGGCGGTCGACATCGGCGATCAGGAGGTCGGCGGCGCGCACCAATTGGATGTTGAAGCAGGTGTCGAGCACATCGGACGAGGTCATGCCCTGATGCACGAAGCGGGCATCCTCGCCGACGATCTCGGCGAGATGGGTCAGGAAGGCGATGACGTCATGCTTGGTGGTGCGCTCGATCTCGTCGATGCGGTCGACGTCGAAGGTGGCGGCGCTGCCCTTGGCCCAGACGGTCTCGGCGGCGGATTTCGGCACCGTTCCGATTTCGGCGAGGGCGTCGAGCGCATGCGCCTCGATTTCGAACCAGATGCGGAACCGCGTCTCCGGCGACCAGATTGCCGTCATCTCGGGGCGGGCGTAGCGCGGGATCATGCGGGAGGTTCCCCTTGGCGAATGCAGGAAGGATAAGCGGGCGGCTGTCGGCGCTGGTCTAGCGAATTTCAGCCGGCGGGGGTAGCCCCGCACCCCGCCCGGCGGGCATGCAGCCTGCGCGGGACCCCGCTGGCCGGCAGCAATCCGCCGCCGTCAGTGCGGACCGCGGATGGCCGCGATATTGGCCGCATAGGCGCTGGCATCGCCCTTGAACACGGCCGAGCCCGCGACGAGCACGTCGGCGCCGGCAGCGATGAGGGCAGGGGCCGTCTCCGGCGAGACGCCGCCATCGACTTCGATGCGGATCGGCCGCGCGCCGACCATCGCCTTGACCCGCGCCACCTTTTCCACCGAGCCCTTGATGAAGCTCTGGCCGCCGAAACCGGGGTTCACCGTCATGACGAGGATGAGGTCGGCGAGGTCGAGCACATATTCGAGCGCGCTCTCGGGCGTCGCCGGGTTGATCGCGACGCCGGCCTTCTTGCCGAGCGAGCGGATGTGCTGCAGCGAGCGATGCAGATGCGGTCCCGCCTCGGCATGAACCGTCATGACGTCGGCGCCGGCATGGGCGAAGGCATCGAGATAGGGGTCGGCCGGGGTGATCATCAGGTGGACGTCGAATGTCCGTGTCGTGGTCTTGCGCACGGCCTTCACGATGTCGGGTCCGAAGGTGATGTTGGGCACGAAATGCCCGTCCATGATGTCGAGATGGATCCAGTCGGCGCCGGCGGCGTCGATGGCCCGGATCTCCTCGCCGAGCCGCGAGAAGTCGGATGAGAGAACGGAAGGGGCAATCAGCGGCAGGGCCATGGTGTCTGTCTCTCGATCGCTTCGGGCGTGATAGGCCGTAACACGGGCGGGCAGCCCCCAGCAATTGCCGAGCCGCCGCGAGGCAGGCAAAGTCCGCTCGGCGATGGGCGTCCCGATTCCCCGCCATGCGTGTCCCGATGGCTCGGCGGCGCGCCGGCAAGCGGCGATGATCGCGGTGGGCCTGGAGAGAGGAGCAACCCGGGTGTTCGAGCTCGAGGGCGGACGGGCGGGCCAGATCTGGCGCGACGGCAGCGGTGTCCGGCGACCGGCGGGAGCCTGGACGCCAACGGTGCACCGGTTCCTGCACCATCTGCACGATGCGGGTTTTGCGGCCGCGCCGACGCCGCTGGCGCAGGGCGGCGGCGAGGAGATGGTGACCTATCTCGAGGGAAGGGTCTCAGAGGACCTTGCCGATCCGGCGACGGGATCGCTTGCGATGCTGGTTTCGGCCGGCGGGCTCCTCAGGCGCTTCCACGATGCGGCGCGCGGCTTCCTCGAGACCGACCATGCGGAGCAGCTCTGGATGCTGCCGCCGCAGGAGCCCCGGGAAATCGTCTGCCACGGCGATTTCGCGCCCTACAACGTCGTGACGGAGGGCGAGGCCGCCATCGGCATCATCGATTTCGATGCCTGCCACCCGGCTCCGGCCGCCTGGGACCTCGCTTATGCGGTCTATCGATGGGCGCCGCTGTGCGACCCCCAGCATGACGGCGTCGCGTTCGGCAGGAACGAACAGTTGCGGCGCGCCCGGCTCTTCTGTGATGCCTATGGCGCGGACGACGAGGCGAGGCGCCAGCTGCCGGACATGATCGCGCGGCGGCTTCGCGCTCTGCTAGACTTCATGCAGGCCCGCGCCAGTGCCGGTGACGCCACGTTCATCGAGGACATCAGCGCTGGAGAGTCCGATATTTATATCAGGGACTTGGACTATATTCGGCAGAACCGCGACCAGCTCGCCCTGGCGCTGATCGATGAGGGTCGGCCATCGGCCGCCGGGGGACATGTCTGGTGAGCAGGGACCGTTGATGGACAAGTTTGATGCGATCGTGCTCGGCGCCGGCATCGTCGGCGTCTCCGCGGCCATCCATCTCCTGCGCCGCAATCGCAGCGTGCTCCTCATCGACAAGGGGCTGCCGGGCGAAGCGACCTCCTATGGCAATGCCGGCGTCATCGAGCGCGAGGGCTTCTATCCGATCGTTTTTCCGCGTGGCATCGGCGAGCTCATCCGCATCGCCCGCAACGAGGAAGCGCGCCTCCACTACAACCGCCGCTTCCTGCCGAGCATCGCGCCCTGGCTCTGGAAGCTGCGCAAGGCCTCCGGCGCACGCGGGATCGATGCCTATGCCGAGGCGATGAACCCGATCCTCTCGCATGCCGCCGCCGAGCATGGCTCGATCGCCGGCAAGAGCCGCGCCGTCGAGTTCTTTCGCGGCACCGGCTGGCTGCGCGGCTATCGCAGCCAGGCGAGCTTCGAGGCGGGAACGCGGATGCAGCTCGCGCTCGCCGACCATTTCGGCGTCCGCTATAAGATCCTCGACAGCCACGAGATCGTCGATCTCGAGCCCGACCTCGCGCCGGTTTTCGCACGGGCCGTGCTGTGGCCGGACAGCGTCTCGGTCTCCAGTCCCGGCGGTGTCACCAAGGCGCATGCGCGGCTGTTCGAGCTGATGGGCGGGAGCCTCGCGCAGGGCGAGGCGCGGTCGCTCCGCCGGGAGAACGATCTCTGGGTGGTCGATCGCGCGACAGGGCCGGCGACGGCGCCCGATGTCATCGTCGCGCTCGGGCCCTGGTCGATGGATCTGCTCGGGCCGATGGGCTATCGCTTCCCCTTCGCGGTCAAGCGCGGCTACCACCAGCATTTCAAGCCGCGCGGCGATGCGGGGCTCGACCGTCCGGTCGTCGATGTCGACCACGGCTATGTGCTGACGCCGATGCGGCAGGGCTATCGCATCACCTCCGGCATCGAGTTCGACGCGCGCGACGCGCCGCCGACGCCGGTGCAGATCGAGCGGATCATGCCGCAGGCGCGGGCGCTGTTCCCGCTCGGCGAGGCGATCGAGCGCGAGCCCTGGATGGGCGCGCGGCCCTGCTTTCCCGATTCGATGCCGATCGTCGGCCCGGCGCCGCGCCATCCGGGGCTCTGGCTCGATTTCGGCCACGGCCATCTGGGCTTCACGCTCGGCCCGGCGACGGGACGGCTGATCGCCGAGCAGATCACGCGCGAGATGCCCTTCGTCGACCCGGCGCCGTTCAGCGCGCTCCGCTTCGGCGGGCGGTAAGGCTACGAGGCCGGCAGCGGCTCGAAGCTCTCCGTGCCCCAGCGGAACACCTCGAAGCCGGGCATTCTGGCATCGCCCTTGGCATCGAAGCTGACGGGGCCGAGCACCGTGTCGACGCTGTTGGCGGCAAGCCAGGCGGCGAGATCGCCACCCTTGTCGGAGTTGGTGGCGGCGCGCGCGGCGGCGAAGAGCTGGACTGCGGCATAGGCCGGCAGCACGAAGCCGCGCGGCTCGATATCGTCGGCGCGGAAGGACGTGGCGACCGCGGTGGCCGTCGGCTTGCTGCGCCAGTCGGTGAAGGCGGTGATGAGCGTCCCGCGCGCGGCATCGCCCGCCGCGATGCCGAACTCGCTGGTCGCCAGCGCATCGCCGCCGATCAGCACGATGTCCGATCCGCGTGATTTGAGGGCGCGGGCGATCAGCGCCGCGTCGCCGTCATAGCCGGCGACGAAGATCACGCCGATCGCGTCGTCGATCATGACATCGACCAGCCCGGCATAGTCCTTGGCGCCCGGCTCGAAGCTGTCGCTGCGCGATTCCTTGACGCCGGCGGCGTTGAGCCCGGCCGCGACCGCCTCGGCCAGCGCCTTGCCATAGGGCGAGCCGTCATTGACGATCGCGATGCGACGGCCGGGATAGGTCCTGGCGAGGAACGTGCCGGCCGCGGCCCCTTGCGCGTCGTCGCGCGCGGCGAGCCGCAGGATCGACGGGCCGGGACGGTGGTCGGTGAAGTCGTTGGCGGTGATCGCCGGGGTGATGGCGAGGATGCCCTTATCGGCATAGACGGCCGCCGCGGCATCGCCCTCGGCGGCGCAAACATGGCCGACGACGAAGACGTCGCCGCGCGCCACCGCCTTGGAGGCCGCTGTCGCCGCCTTGTCGGAGCGGCAGACATCGTCGGCGCTGTCGAGCTTCAGCATCTCGCCCTTGATGCCGCCGGCGGCGTTGATATCGGCGACGGCCCGCGCGGCGCCGGCCTGGATCTCCTGGCCGAGCGTCTGATAGGGGCCGGAAAGCGGCGCGATCACCGCGATGCGGATATCGGCGAGGGCAGGGCCTGCGGCGAAGGCAGCCGCCAGAAATCCGATAAGGAGAATGCGTCGCATGAGGCGTTCCGTTGCTGCCGCCGATCATGCACGCATGCGGCAGAAATGAAAACGCCCGCCCCGGCGAGGGGGCGGGCGCTCGTTATCGCGGCGAAGGGCCTACATCGGCACGTTGGTGATCTTGCCGTCGGCGCCCTTCTTCCAGATCCACATGACATAGTCAGCGGTGGTGCGGTCGCCCTTCCCGTCGAAGGAGAGCGGGCCGATCACGGTCTCGAACGGGCCACCCGACTTCAGCGTCTCGGCGACCTTCTGCGGGTCGGCGGTGCCGCCCTTCTTGATCGCCTCGGCGATGACCTGGACGGCGGCATAGGCGTAGAGCGTATAGGACTCGGGCTCGAAGCCGGCGGCGCGGAACTCCTCCACGGCGGCCTTGGCCATCGGGTTGGCGCGCGGGTCGGGCGAGAACGTGTTCAGCGTGCCCTCGACGGCCGGGCCGGCGATCGAGGTGAACTCGTTCGAGACGATGCCGTCGCCGGAGAAGAAGGTCGCCTTGAGGCCCTGCTCGGCCGACTGGCGGACGATCAGGCCGCCTTCGGTGTGCAGGCCGCCCCAGTAGATGAGGCCGACATTCGCCGCCTTCATCTTGGAGATCAGCGCCGAGAAGTCCTTGTCGCCGACATTGACGCCTTCATACATCACTTCGGTGACGCCGGCGGCGTTGAGCGCCTTCTTGGTCTCGTCGGCCAGGCCCTGGCCATAGGTGGTCTTGTCGTGGATGACCGCGACCGGCACGCCCTTGAAGTTGTCGGCGATGTACTTGCCGGCAACCGCGCCCTGCTGGTCGTCGCGACCGCAGGTGCGGAACGTGTTCCACAGGCCGCGCTCGGTGAAGGTCGGGTTGGTCGAGGCCGGGGTGATCTGAAGGATGCCGTTCTCGGCATAGACTTCCGACGACGGGATCGAGACGCTCGAGTTGAAGTTGCCGACGACGAAGGTGACGCCGTCGCCGACGAACTTGTTGGCGACCGAAACGCCCTGCTTGGCGTCGGACACGTCGTCACCGAGCTCGACGACGAATTTCTGGCCGAGTACGCCGCCAGCCTTGTTGATATCGGCGACCGCCTGTTCCGCGCCCTTCTGGAGCTGGGCACCGAAGGCGGCGTTGGGGCCGGTCAGAGGGCCGGCAACGCCGAGCTTGATGTCGGCATGGGCCGCACCGGCAAATGCCAGGCTCGCTGCAACCACGAGGCCGGACATGAGGGACTTCTTCATTGATGTCTCCCGTTCTTACTGGAAGTTCGCTTCTGGAGAGTTTTCGGCGGATGTTAGCGCGCCTTGATCAGGCATCTTGCCGATTTTGCGGGTCCTGTCACCCGGATTCTGGCTGGCGGAGAGCGCGTAAGTCGTTGCATCCGCAAGAGCTTACTGTGCGCGCCATCTGTTATTTCGCGCGCCATGAAAAGGCGCCCGACTTTTCGTAGAGCCAATAATATTGCGAAACCATCTGCCTCGCCAACGTATAGCGATAGGCGACCGTGCCGATCACCAAGAGGACGGCGAGGTCGATCAGCCAATACTGCAGTGACAAGAGCGTGCCGCCGAACAGCGCGAAGTGGATGAACCGCACGCCGAAAGAAAGGATCAGCAGATAGACGACGAGCGGGGGATAGCGCCGCCAGGTGCGGGCGCAGGCCCGGCCGGTCATCCAGGCGCCGGCCCCGCCGAGGATCAGCGTCACGAAGATGAAGACGAGGATCGACTGTTCCTCGAAAAGGATACCCTGCATCGACATCACCTCGACGTTCTGGCCGCGACGGCGGGCGAAAGGGGCGGGAGCGGCGGCAAGGTCAATGCGCGCCCCCCTCGAGATAGGCGGCCCGGATCTCCGGCTTCTCGAGCAGTTCGCGCCCGGGGCCGGACATCGTGACGGTGCCGTTGACCAGCACATAGCCGCGATGGGCGAGCTTCAGCGCATGATAGGCGTTCTGCTCGACCAGGAAGACCGTGAGGCCTTCGCTGCGATTGAGTTCGCCGATCGCATCGAAGATCTGCTTGACGATGAGCGGCGCCAGGCCGAGCGAGGGCTCGTCCAGCATCAGGAGCTTCGGCCGCGCCATCAAGGCGCGGGCGATCGCCAGCATCTGCTGCTCGCCGCCCGACAAGGTGCCGCCGCGCTGGCCGATGCGTTCCTTCAGCCGCGGGAACAGCGTGAACATGCGTTCCGCGTCCTGGTCGAAGTAAGCGAGATTGTCGAGCGCGGCGCCCATCTGGAGGTTTTCGAGCACGGTCATGCGCGGGAAGATGCGCCGGCCCTCGGGCGACTGGGCGATGCGGAGCCGCGCGATCTCATGCGTCGGCATCTGCGTGATGTCGCGCCCCTCGAACAGGATCTGCCCCTCGCGGGCGCGAGGGTTGCCGCAGATCGTCATCATGAGGGTCGACTTGCCGGCGCCGTTGGCGCCGATCAGCGTGACGATCTCGCCCTTGTTGACGTCGATGTCGACGCCCTTCAGGGCAATGATCTTTCCGTAATAGGTCTTGGCGCCGCGTACCTGCAGCAGCGGCGTGGCCGCGGGACCGGTCATCGCGCCGCCTCCTCGATGATCTCGTCGAGCTGTTCCTCGACCTTCTCGACCTCCTCGTCGTCGACGCCGAGATAGGCGGCGATGACGCGCGGATCGTTGCGGACCTCGGTCGGGGTGCCGTCCGAGATCTTCACGCCATATTCGAGCACGACGACATGGTCGGAAATCTCCATGACCACCGACATGTCGTGCTCGATGAGGAGGATCGAGGTCGTCCCCATCTGGCGGATATCGAGCAGCAGCGTGTTCAACTCGCCGGATTCGCGCGGATTGAGGCCGGCGGCGGGCTCGTCGAGGCAGAGCAGTTCGGGGCCGGTGCACATGGCGCGGGCGATCTCCAGCCGGCGCTGCGCGCCATAGGGAAGATCGCCGGCCGGATCGTCGGCGCGCGCGGTCAGGCCGATCTTGTCGAGCCAGAACTTGGCGGTCTCGATCGATTCCCGCTCGGCCCGCTTGTAGGAGGGTACGCCGAGCACGCCGAGCAGCGTCATGCCCGAGGCCAGCATCAGGCGGTTATGCTGGGCGACGAGCAGGTTCTCGAGCAGAGTCATTCCTGAGAACAGGCGGATGTTCTGGAAGGTGCGCGCCACCTTGGCCTTGGCCGAGATGCGGAAATCCGGCATCCGCTCGAGGAGGAAGGTGTCGCCCTTGGCATGCTTCAGGAGAAGCATGCCCTGCGTCGGCTTGTAGAAGCCGGTGATACAGTTGAACACGGTCGTCTTGCCGGCGCCGTTCGGGCCGATCAGCGCCGTGATGTCGCCGCGGCCGGCCTCGAAGGAGAGGTCGTTGACCGCGACGAGGCCGCCGAAGCGCATCTGGACATGCTCGACGGAGAGCACGGGATCATTGGCCCAGGAGCGGGGCGCCGGGCTGGAAGCGAGGGGGGCGGACATCAGCCGTGGCCCTCCTTGACGAGCGAACTGGAGATCGATTTTCGCTCCGTCAGGAACACCGTCGGCTCGCGGGCGGAAACGAATCCGCGCGGTTTCCATATCATGATCAGCACCATGGCGAGGCCGAAGATCAGCATGCGGAACTGGTCGGGATCGAAGCCCTCGCCGAAGACGAACTTGAGGAAATCGAGCTCGCGCAGGAGCTCGGTGCCCCCGATCATCGCGACCGCGGCGAGCGCGACGCCGATCATCGAGCCCATGCCGCCGAGCACCACGATGGCGACGATGACGGCCGATTCCATGAAGGTGAAGCTCTCGGGGCTGACGAAGCCCTGCCGCGCGGCGAAGAAGGAGCCGGCGAAGCCGCCGAACATCGCGCCGAGGGCGAAGGCCGTCAGCTTGGTGTTGGTGGTGTTGATGCCGAGCGAACGACAGGCGATCTCGTCCTCGCGCAGGGCCTCCCAGGCGCGGCCGACCGGCAGCTTGCGCAGGCGCAGCGTGACGAAGGCCGTGAGGAGGGCGAGCAGCAGGATCAGGTAATAGAGGAAGATCTTGTAATAGGCGCTCGACATCGGCAGCTCGAACACCTTGGCGAAATTGTTCGCAGCCGAGACGTCGAACGAATAGATGCCGAAGAAGGTGATCTTCGGGATCGACGAGATGCCGGCCGAACCGTTGGTCAGCTCGCGGAAATTGATCAGGACCAGGCGGATGATCTCGCCGAAGGCGAGCGTCACGATCGCGAGATAGTCACCGCGCAGGCGCAGCACCGGGAAGCCGAGCATGATGCCCCACAGGGCGGCGAGAATGCCGGCAAGGGGCAGCAGCAGCCAGAACGACAGCCCGAAATGCGTGGCGAGCAGCGCGTAGGAATAGGCGCCGACGGCATAGAAGGCGACATAGCCGAGGTCGAGCAGGCCGGCGAGGCCGACGACGATGTTGAGGCCCCAGCCGAGCATCACATAGATGAGGATCTGGATGCCGAAATTATCGACCCATTTCAGCGATCCCTGGAAGCCGAGCAGATAGACCATGAGCGCCGGGTAGATGAACAGGAAGACGAGCCCGGTCGGCGCGAACAACCGCGCGAGGCGGGCGCGGAAGGCGACTTCGCCGACGGACTGCGCCGGCTTGTCCTTCATCTTGCCTCGGGCGAGCGCTGGCCAGATCACCGTCGTCAGCAGGAAGCGCCCGACGATCACGATGCCGACGATCACCGCCACCATGCCCCAGCGGGTGGTGATGACGAGCTCGTTCTGCATGTTCTGTTCGGTCTTGAGGCCGACCAGCGGCCCGAAGATGCCGAGAGCGATGACGCCGGCGAGAATGGCATCCCTCGCGGCGCCGGCGAAAGATCCGCCGGGGCCGGATGTCGTGTTCACCGTTGCCATGATCAGACCTTCTCGACTTCCGGCCGGCCGAGCAGGCCCTGAGGCATGAAGATCAGGACGATCGCGAGGATCGAGAAGGCGGCGACGTCCTTGTAGTCGATCGAGAAATAGCCGGACCAGAAGGTCTCGATGAGGCCGATCAGCAGCCCGCCGAGCACAGCGCCGGGCAGCGAGCCGATGCCGCCGAGCACCGCGGCGGTGAAGGCCTTCACGCCCGGCGTGAAGCCGTCCGAGAAGTTCACGACGCCGTAATAGGTCATGTAGAGCGTGCCGGCGACGGCCGCGAGCGCGGCGCCCATCACGAAGGTCAGCGAGATCGTGCGATCGACATTGACGCCGAGCAGCGCCGCCATCTTGCGGTCCTGCTCGCAGGCGCGCTGGGCGCGGCCGAGCGGCGTCTTCTGCACGACATACCAGAAGCCGGCGAGGAGGACGGCCGTGACGACCCAGATCAGGATCTGCTTGTAGGAGATGGTCGCGGCGAAATTGTTGCGGTCCATCAGCGTGATCGTGCCGGAGAGCACGGGCGGCAGCGGCTTGTTGCGCGGGCCCTGCGCCACCTGGATGAAGTTCGACAGGACGATCGACATGCCGATCGCCGAGATCAGCGGCGCCAGGCGGAACGATCCGCGCAGCGGCCTGTAGGCCACGCGCTCGATCGCCCAGTTCAGGAGGCCCGTCAGCGCCATGGCGATGATCATGACGACGATCAGCGCGATGATCGGCGAGGTGACGCCGAACACGGTGGTGAACAGGAGGAAGAAGATCATCGCGATGAACGCGGACACCATGAACACGTCGCCATGGGCGAAATTCACCATGCCGATGATGCCGAACACCATCGTGTAGCCGATCGCGATCAGGCCATAGATCGAGCCGAGCGTGATGCCATTGATCAATTGCTGTAGGAAGATTTCCATCTGCCGAAGGTCCCCGGTGCAGCGCATTTTTAGCGGAGGCTTGATTCAGGGCATTTGCCCAGCCGGCCTCTCTTTGATCCTTTGGCTTAGCAATTCGGCACGCACAAAACAACAGCAGCCGCCAGCGCGCCGCGGCCGGCCGGCAGGGTGTGCATAACTGGACGGCAACCATGTTCGTTTTGTCAGGCGGCCTGACGACTGGCGCGACGAGGCCCGGGCGCTGCTACACGCCGCCGTTGCCGCGATCAGCTTCGCGGATCGAATCCGGGAATGACTGCAAGGGTCTGATTTGTCAGGCGGCTGCCTGCTTGCCTTCCGAGGCGCGCGGGTCGAGCGCGATCGTCTCCGGCGTCGCCTCGCGCAGCGGTGGCATCGGCTGGAAGGCGTCGCGCGGGACATCGCCGAGCGCCGGGCGGCGGTTCAGCCGGTAGAAGACATAGCCGATCAGGCACGCATGCATGATGCCGCAGAAGGTGAAGAGACCCTGCGGGCCGACCCATTCCATGGCGAAGGCGGCGATAACTGGGCCGATCATGGTGCCGATGCCCGACATCAGCAAAAGGCCGCTGGCGATCTTGACGAAGTCGTCCGGCGCGGCGTTGTCGTTGGCATGGGCGACGGCGAGCCCATACATCGGATAGACCATGCCGCCGAAGCCGGCGACGAGCGCGATCACGACGAAGGGGGTGCTCGGATTGAGCAGGCTGATCGCGCCGCTCATTACGATGGCGGCGAAGGACACGCCGATCAGCACATAGCGGCGATCGATGCGATCCGACAGGCGGCCGAGCGGAACCTGCGTCAGCGCGCCGCCGAGGACAGCGCCGCTCATCAGAAGCGCGATGGCGCTGGTCGGTAGGCCGATCTTCTGGGCGTAGACGGCGCCGAGCGTGCCGAAGGCGCCGTTGACCATGCCGATGATGAAGCAGCCGACCGCCGCGACCGGCGAATTCAGCAAGAGACGGCGCAGATCGAGCTTGGTCGTCTTCAGCGGGCGCGGTGTCTGGGCCGTCGACAAAGCCGAAGGCAGGATCGCCAGCGAGTAGAAGATCGCGCCGAGAACGAAGAACTGATAGCCGGTGGTCGGCCCGGTCATGATCAGCAGCTGGCCGGCGGTGGACGCTGCGAAATTGACCATCTGGTAGACCGAAAAGATGGTGCCCCGGTTCTCGCGCGTCGCGCGCTCGTTGAGCCAGCTCTCGACGATCATGGCGGCACCGGCGAAGCAGAAGCCGGAAAAGCCCCTGAGTGCGATCCAGGCGAAGGGCGAGACGAAGATCAGGTTCAACAGGATGACGACGCTGGCGATCGAGGCCATCACGCCATAGGCGCGGACATGGCCGACGCGGCGCACGATGCGCGGCACGACGAGGCAGCCGGCGACGAAGCCGATCGCCCATCCCGTTCCGATCAGGCCGAGTTCGGTGGTGGTGAAGCCCTCGATCGAGCCGCGGATCGGCAGCAGCAATCCGTGCAGTCCGCCGGCGACGAGGAGGAGGGCCGATCCCATGAGGAGCGCGGCGACGGGAACGAGCTGCGATGCCATGATGACCGGGGGACGCCGAGGAGGCCGCGAAGCGACAGGTGGATCGGCTCCCTTCTCGCCGGGTGCCATGTCGAAATGATGGCGCCTCGAGATGAATATCTGGTCACCGGCGAGGTGAATCCGCGCCGGATGCAAGATTTCAGCGCGGCTCGGCGTCGATCGCGGCCTTCAATGTCAGAAGATCGCGCCAGACGAGCCGCTTCTGCAGCGGCTGCCGCAGCAGATAGGCGGGATGCAGCGTCGCCATGGCGCGGATGGTGCGGGCGCCGGTGTCGAAGGGCTGCCACTGGCCGCGCAGCCTCAGGATGCCCTCGCGGGTGTCGAGCAGCTCCTTGGCCGCGGCGCCGCCGAGGCAGATGAGGAAGTCTGGATCGACCAGCGCGATCTGGCGGCGGACGAAGGGCCGGCAGATCGCGGTTTCCTCCGGCGTCGGCGTGCGGTTGCCGGGCGGACGCCAGGGCACGACATTGGCGATGTAGACGGCGCTGCGGTCGAGGCCGATGGCCGCGAGCATGCGGTCGAGCAACTGGCCCGAGCGGCCGACGAAGGGAAGGCCCTGCAGGTCCTCCTCGCGGCCGGGCGCCTCGCCGATCAGCATGACGCGGGCGGCGGGATCGCCATCGGCGAACACCAGCGAGCGCGCCGTCAGCCGCAGCGAGCAGCCGTCGAAGCGGGCGAGGGCGTCCTTCAGGGCATCGAGCGTCTCGGCCGATGCCGCGGCGAGGCGGGCCGCCTCCACTTCGGCATCGATCGAGACGGGCGCACCCGGCCCGGCGGGCGCAAACGTCGTCGGCGCCGGCCTTGCCGGTGGCGGCGGGGCGGCGAAGACCGGCGCCTCTTCGGCGCGGCGCGGCGCCGGCTGCGCGGCCGGCTCGGGCGGGGGGGCCGCGAAGCGGTCGAGCGCGATCTCGTCCAGCGCCGCATCGACGCCGCTCGCCTGATACCAGTCGATCAGCGCGGCGAGCACCTCTGCTGTCAGCGGCGTTGGGTCGGCGGTTGTCCTCATGGCGCGATCTTACCGGCTCGGCGCAGGATGACCAAGCCGCGAAGGACGGTCCGGCGGCTCCCTGTCCCGGCCGCGGCATCGATACGGCAGCCTTTGCAAGCCGGTCACACCCGGCTCGGTTATAAGTCCGCCTTGTCAAATCCGCTGGCCAGCCGCCTGCCCGCGCACTAGTTTTTGAAGCATGAGAATAGAACAGCCCGCCGGCTCCCGCGGCAGCCTCAAATGGATCCAGCGCGCCGTGGGCGAACGTTGGCCCACACTGGAGGCGCCGATCCGGTCGAGAATCGGCACCGACGCGCTCACATGGCATTCTCCGCTCGAGAGCGACGCCTTCGCCGAGTATCGCGACGAGGCCTTTCTCGGCCTGATCGGCCAATTGCATCTCGCCGATGCCCTGCATGGCTTCTGGCCGGCGCGCGGGCCGCAATGGGATGCGCTCGGCACGACCGACACCGACACGGTCGTCCTGGTCGAGGCGAAGGCGCATATCGCCGAGATGCTCTCGCCCGCCACGGCGGCGGGGCCAGTCTCGCGTCAGCGGATCGACACCGTGCTCGACGAACTCGCCGAAAGGCTGGGGCCCGGCCGCAAGCGCGCACGCTGGAGCGAGCAGTTCTACCAGCTCGCCAACCGCCTGGCGCATCTCGATTTCCTGCGCCGCAACCGCGTCGAGGCCTATCTGGTGCTGGTCGATTTCATCGGCGACGACGATATCGGCGGTCCGCACACGGCTGAAGCCTGGGATGCGGCCTATGAGGTCGCCTTCCATGTCATGGGCCTGCCGAAGCGCCATGCGCTGGCGCCCTATATCCTGCATGTGCGGCCCGACGTCAGCGGCCAAAGCTGACGAGGGATGCCGTCAGGCTCTGAGGAAGCCGAGCACCAGATCGTTGAAGGCGTCGGCCTGCTCGATATTGACCATGTGCGCAGCCTTGCGAATCACCTCGAGCCGCGCGCCCTCGATGCTGGCGACCCATTCCCGCGTCTTGGCGACCGGCGTGCCGGCGTCCGAATCGCCGCAGATCACCAGCGTCGGCACCGGGATGAGTTCGAGATCGTCGCGAAGGTCCATCTCCGCCAGCGCCTCGCAGCAGGCGGCATAGCCCTCGTCCGAGGCGCGCAGCAGCATGGCGCGGATGCGGGCGCATTCATCGGGATGGCTGACGCGGTAGCTCTCGGTGAACCAGCGGCCGATCACGGCGTCGACGAGCGCGCCGAGGCCTTCGTTGCGGGCCGTCTGGGCGCGGCCTTCCCAGACCTCGCGCGGCGCGAGATGCGGCGAGGACGAGACGATCACCAGCTTCTCGATGTGATCCGGCGCGTTGATGCCGAGCCAGGCGGCGGTCATGCCGCCCTTGGAGAGGCCGACGACATGGGCCGAATCGATATCGAGCGCTTCGAGCACGCCGCGCGCGTCGCGGCCGAGGCGGTCGATCGTGTAGGGCGTCTCGGGCGCCGCCGAGAGGCCATGGCCGCGATCGTCGAAGCGGACGACGCGGAAATGCTCGCGAAACCGCGGCATCTGCGGATCCCACATCGTGTGGTCGGCACCGAGCGCGTTGAGGAGCAGAAGTGGCGGCTTGCCGCTTGCCGGATCGGCCTCGACATTGAGCTCGATCCCGTCATCCATCGCAATGCGTGGCATCACCCTGTCCTTGCCGCTGCCCCGAGGTCCATTCTGGCCTTGCGCCGATACCCGATGATCTCATCATGGGCCGAGCCGCCGTCAACCACTATCACCATCGCGGGCAACCTAAGTTGCCGCAACATGCGTCAGGAGCATCCGATCGTGGCAGTCCCCTCCGCCGAAAGCCGTATCGCGGCCCCTCTCTCTTTGAGAGCGCGAAGGGCGCCGCGACGTCGCGGCCACGACCAGGCATGGCTGCGATGACGGAGGCCGAATCGCCTGTCGCCGGCAGCCGCGACGTGATCGCCATCGCCGAAGGCTGGCTCTCCGA
Organism: Kaistia sp.; assembly: GCA_965279105.1. GTDB lineage: Bacteria > Pseudomonadota > Alphaproteobacteria > Rhizobiales > Kaistiaceae > Kaistia. The sequence continues at coordinate 3,800,190 of OZ257135.1, read as the reverse complement.
GGGGCGGGCGGTCGCGCTCGCCACCGTCGTCGCCACCTGGGGCTCGGCGCCGCGCCCGGCCGGCAGCCTGCTCGTTGTCGATTCGCGCGGCGCCTTCGAAGGCTCGGTCTCCGGCGGCTGCGTCGAGGGGGCGGTGATCGAGGCGGCGGCCGAAGTCATCGCCAGCGGAGAGCCGCGCCTCATCGCGTTCGGCGTCGCCGACGAGACGGCATGGCGGGTCGGGCTCTCCTGCGGCGGCCGCATCGAGATCTATGTCGAGAGGATCGGCTGATGCTTGAGGAGACGCTGGCCGCGCTGGCCGAGGCGGGCCGCAACCGCGAGGCCGTCATCCTCGTCACCGACCTTGCGCGCGGCTCCAGCCGGCTGGTGCGGGCGGCGGAGGAGTTCTCCCTCGATCCGCTCGCCGAGGAATTGGCCGCCCGCTTCCGCTCGGGCCGCTCCGGGCGGGTCGAGACCGCGGACGGGGCCGTCATGCTGACGGTCCGGCTGCCGCCGCCGCGCCTCGTCGTGATCGGTGCGGTCCATATCGCGCAGGCCCTCGCGCCGATGGCCGGGATCGCCGGCTTCGACGTGACGATCATCGACCCGCGCAGCGGCTTCGCGAGTGCGGAGCGATTCGCCGGTGCCGATGTCGTCGCCGAATGGCCGGACATCGCGCTCGCCGCTGCGCCGCTCGATCCGTTCACGGCGCTGGCGGCGCTGACCCACGACCCGAGGATCGACGACGCGCCGCTCGCGGCCGCATTGCGCGCCGGCTGCTTCTATGTCGGTGCGCTCGGCAGCCGCAAGACGCATGCAAAACGCCTCGATCGTCTCGCCGGCCTCGGCGTCACGCCGGCGGAGGCGGCTCGTATCCGCGCGCCGATCGGCCTCGACATCGCCGCGCAGTCCCCGGCCGAGATCGCGGTCGCCATCATCGCCGAAGTGATCGAGGCGTTGCGGCGGCGCGGGGCAGGCGGGTGAGCGCGGCCGCAGCGGTCATCCTGGCGGCGGGCGAAGGGCGGCGCATGGGCGGCCCCAACAAGCTCGTCGCCGAAATCGCCGGCGTCAGCCTGATCCGGCGGGTCACTGAGGCCGCACTGGCGAGCCGCGCGCTGCGGCCCGTTATCGTCGTGACCGGCCATCGGCGCGCGGCGATCCTGACAGCGCTGGACGGGCTCGCGATCGCCGAGGTCTACAATCCCGCGCACGCCTCGGGACTCTCGACCTCGCTGAAGGCCGGCATCGCCGCGCTCCCGGCGACGGCTGACGGAGCGCTCATCCTTCTCGGCGACATGCCCTTCGTCGACTCCGCGACGATCGACCGGATCATCGCGGCGTTCGAAGCGTCAGGCCGCCTCGCGATCGTCGCGCCGGTGCATGCGGGCCGCCGCGGCAATCCCGTGTTGTGGCCGCGGCGGTTCTTTTCGGCGCTGATGGCGATCGAGGGCGACAAGGGCGCCCGCGACCTGATCGCTGCTCACGCGGCCGAGGTCATCGAGGTCACGGCCGGCGAGGGAGTCGCCCGGGACCTCGACACGCCGGAGGCGCTGGCCGCCGCCGGCGGGCAATGGCCGGCGTGACGGCACGCCTCAGAGCGGCTGCCCGACATCGATCCGGTTGCCGTCCGGATCCTCGAACACGAAGGCACGCAGTCCAAAATCCTTGTCGCGCAGGCCCTTGACGATGCGGAGGCCTTCTCGCTGGCAGACCGCGTGCAGCGCATCGACATCGGCGACCATCAGATGGGCGACGGTGAAGGCGGGAGGCCGGTGGTCCTTCTGAAGGGTCAGATGCAACTCGGCCGCGTCGCGCTCCAGGATCATGAAGCCGACCGGATTGCCGTTCTCGAAGGTCTTCCGGAACCCCAAGACCCGCACATAGACGTCTTCGGCGCGTGCCATGTCCGCGACAGGCAGGGTAGCGGCGATCCGTCCGAAGCGGATGCCGTGATCGGAGCTTTCAGTCATGTCGAACTCGCATTGGGCAGCGCGCGCTCGAGAAGGGACGGTGCCCTTCGCAGCGGGTGCTGGCCTGGAGGGGGCGAGACGGTGCTCGGCGCGGAGACTAGCCGACGCGGCCATGGGCCGTAAGGGGGTCAGCGGGGCGCCGCTGGCAGCACTCAGCCGACTTTGCTGCTAAAATATTGATCCCGCAGGACAATCGGTGAAATCGGCGTTGAAATCAAGTGTGCGCTGCGACACGATTTGGGTGTCCTCCCGGACGGAATGACCGCCGAATCCGAACCGCAATGACGAGGTGCCAATGCCTTCATCACTGTTGCGTCAGCTTCAGGGCTATGGCCTGACCACGGCCCACATCCTCTACCGCCTTCCCGACCATCCGGCCCTGCTGCAGACCTATGTCTGGCAGGACTATGATCTCGCACCGCAATTCCCAGAACTCACCCGCTTCCTCGACTTCTGGAAACGCGAGATCGAAGGCGCGCTGCATTCGGTGAAGGTGGCGCATCACGGCGTGGTCAGCGCAGCGGAATTGCGCGTCGCCGCCTCGGAATTCGCTCTCAACTGATATCCGCGAGCCGGCCCGGGCGTCCGCGCCCGGGCGAGGCGCGCTCAGTCGCGGCCATAGGGCGGGGCGGGGATTGCCTGATGCGCGGCCCGCAGCGCCGCCGACCAGCGCTCGCGGAGATCCAGGAAATACTCGTCGTTGCGATCGATCCGGTGCGAGACGTCGATCGCCAGCGCATCGCGGCGGAGGGTGACGACGTCGATCGGCATGCCCACGCCGAGATTGGAGCGGATGGTCGAATCCATCGACACGAGGCCGAGCTTCAGCGCTTCCTGCAGGCTGGTCTCGCTGGTGACGGCCCGGTCGAGGATCGGCTTGCCGTATTTGTGCTCGCCGATCTGCAGATAGGGCGTATCGCTCGTCGCCTCGATGAAGTTGCCGGCCGAATAGATCATGAACAGGCGGAGCCGCCCGCCCGCGACCTGGCCGCCGAGCAGCATGGTGACGTCGAAGCTCGCCGCCTGCTGCTCCATCGACTTGCCATGGATGCGATAGACTTCGCGGATGGCGCGCCCGACATATTGCGCCACCTTGAACATGCTCGGAATGCTGTAGATCGTCTCGATCTCGCCGGTTTCCGGGTTCTTGATGCCCTCATTGAGAAGGTTCAGCACCGACTGGCTGACGGCGAGGTTGCCCGCCGTCGCGATCGCGATCGCCCTGTCACCGTCCTTCTGGAAGAGGTGCAGCTTGCGGAAGGTCGCGATGTTGTCGAGGCCGGCATTGGTGCGCGTGTCGGCGACCATCACGAGACCTTCGCGCACGATAATTCCAACGCAATAGGTCATGACCGCATTCCGTTTCCGCCAAGCGCCGGATTGTCGGGACTCACGCGCCGAGTCGCAAGCGCCGAGGTGGTTCCGTACCCGTCACTTTGACGCACCCGCCTCGGCGACGCGGATCGAGACCTTGGGAACCGCGCTCCAGTCGCCATAGGCGGCCCCGCGCACCGGCGCCGCCGCGACGCGGTCGAGCCCGATCGCGAGGCGCACATAGCTGTCGGTCGGGCAGAGATTGGTCGAGGGATCGAAGCCGATCCACCCGACGCCATCGACATAGGCCTCGGCCCAGCCATGCTCCGTTTCCGCCGGCTCGGTCGCCTCGGGACGGAAGAGATAGCCGCTGGCATAGCGCGCGGGGATGCCGAGATGGCGCGCGGCGGCGATGAAGACATGGGCGATGGCGCGGGGATCGCCCCGCTTGGCGGCGAAGGTCGCGATCGCCGTCTCCTCGCTCGCCGCCTCGACCGCGACCTCGTCATGCAGCCCGTCCATCAGCGCATGCAGCCGCGACAGCGGATCGCTCGGCGCGGAGGCGTCGACGATCTGCGCGAAGCTGCGGATGGCCGGATCCGATTCGGTCAGGGCCGTATCGCGCAGGAAGATCGCGACCGGAAAGCGCTCCGACTGGCCGCGCACCATGCCGGCCATGTCATGCGTCTCGACCTCGCCGAGCGCGGTGATCGAGAGCCCGTCGAGCTTGCCCTCGGTGGTGAAGGACTGGACGATGTTGCCGAAGGGATCTAGCGCGCTGGCAAGGCGGCAATCATGGTCGACCTCGATGCGCCAATTGACGACGAACTGGCCGTCATGGCCGCGCGGGGTCAGCCGCAGCGTCTGGATGGCGCCGGTCGCGGGCGGATCGAAGGCGTAGACGGTCTCGTGGACGATCCTGAGGCGCATGGCAGGATCCTCTCAGGCGAGATACTGGTCGGTGATCGCCTGGCCGAGGCGGGTGTTCTCGCCGATGAATTCGGTCAGGAATTCATGCAAGCCGCCCTGGAAGACCTCTTCGAGCGTCGCGTTCTGCAGGCGGTTGCGCGTCGAGCGGGCGACGCGCTGCGCCGGTCCCTGCCTTCCATAGGCGAGCGAGAGCTCGTCGAGGAACTCGCAGATATGCGCGTAGCAGGCCGCCAGCGAGCGCGGCAGTTGCTCGTTCAGCACCAGGAGGTCGGCGACCAGCCAGGGCTTCACGCTCTCGCGGTAGACCCAGTGATAGGCGGTATTGGCCGAGACGGAGCGCAGGATCGACGACCACTGGAAGAAGTCGAGACCGCCGCCGACGCTCTCATGCTCCGGCAGCAGCAGGTGATATTTGACGTCGAGGATGCGCGCCGTGTTGTCGGCTCGCTCGATGAACGAGCCGAGGCCGGAGAAGAAGAAGGCGTCGTTGCGCAGCATGGTGCGATAGGCCGAGCCGTCGAAGCGGAGCGAGGCTTCCTTCACATAAGTGAGGAACGCGTTGAGCTTCATGCGGTCGCCTGCGATCCGGTCGAAATCGCGGAGGCCGAGCCAGGCGCCGTTGATCGCCTCCCACATCTCGCCGGTGAGGGCAGTGCGCACCGTGCGGGCATTGACGCGGGCCCGTTCGAGGCAGGAGCGGATCGAGGACGGGTTTTCCGGCGACAGCGCCAGGAAATGCACGACGTTCTCGGCATTCGCTTCCTTGCCGAGCGACTTGAACAGGCCGAGCGTCCCCGTCGCGGCGACAGCCGATTCCCATTCGTTGGATTCGCCGGCATAGGCGATCGGCATCGCGGCCAGCCGATTGGCGGCATCGACGATGCGCGCCGTGTTTTCGGCGCGCTCGACATAGCGGGCGAGCCAGAAGAGGTTGTCGGCGGTACGGCTCAGCACGGATGGAAACTCCGGAAACGAGAGCCGTCCGCCCGAAGCTCCGCCGCACATGGCAGAGGGGGCACTGACTCCGAAGATCGATGACAACAGAACATCGCGGACCCCGTCCCGACCGGGGGAGAGGGCAGGAGGAAGCGGCCGGGGCTACGCATCGAGCACCCATGTATCCTTGGTGCCGCCGCCCTGGCTCGAATTGACGACGAGGGAGCCTTCCTTCAGCGCGACCCGCGTCAGGCCGCCGGGCACGATGCGGACCTTGTCGCCGCCGGTCAGCACGAAGGGGCGGAGGTCGACATGGCGCGGCGCGATGCCCGAATCGACGAAGGTCGGCGAGGTCGACAGCGCGAGCGTCGGCTGGGCGATGAAGTCGTCGGGATTGGCCTTCAGCTTGGCGGCGAAGTCGGCGATCGTCTTCTTGTCGGCGGCCGGGCCGATGAGCATGCCGTAGCCGCCGGAGCCGGCGACTTCCTTGACCACCATCTCGGGCAGGTGATCGAGCACATATTTGAGCGCTTCCGGCTCACGGCAGCGCCAGGTCGGCACGTTCTTCAGGATCGGCTCCTCGCCGAGATAGAAGCGCACGATCTCGGGCATGTAGGAATAAACCGCCTTGTCGTCGGCGACGCCGGTGCCGACGGCATTCGACAGCGTGATGTTGCCGGCGCGGTAGGCGTTCATCAGTCCGGGGACGCCGAGGGCCGAGTCGGGGCGGAAGGTCAGAGGATCGAGGAAGTCATCGTCGAGGCGGCGATAGAGGACGTCGACGCGCTTCGGCCCCTCGGTCGTGCGCATGTAGACGACATTGTCGCGCACCTGCAGGTCGCGGCCCTCGACCAGCTCGATGCCGAGCTTGTCGGCGAGGAACGAGTGTTCGTAGAAGGCGCTGTTGAAGGGGCCGGGCGTCAGCAGCGCCACCGTCGGATCGGACGGGGCCGAGCGCGGCGCGACCGATTTCAGCGTCGCGAGCAGGGCGTCCGGGTAATTCTCCACCGGGGCGATCCGCTGCTCGGCGAAGAGGTCCGGGAACAGCCGCATCATCACCTCGCGGTTCTCCAGCATGTAGGAGACGCCGGAGGGTGTGCGGGCATTGTCCTCGAGCACATAGAACGTCTCGGGATCGACGCGGACGATGTCGATGCCGGCGATCATCACATAGATGTCGTGCGCCAGCTTCAGGCCGGCCATTTCCGGCCGGTAATAGGGATTGCGATAGACGAGATCGTCCGGGACGTGGCCCGCCCGCAGGATCTCGCCCTTCGAATAGACGTCGGCGAGGAAGGCGTTGAGTGCCTTGGTGCGCTGCTCGAGGCCGCGCGCCAGCACCGTCCATTCCGGCTTGGTCAGGATGCGCGGGATAATGTCGAACGGGATCAGCCGCTCCTCGCCGGCATCGTCGCCATAGACGTTGAAGGTGATGCCGATGCGGCGGAACAAGAGCTCCGCCTCGGCGCGCCGCGTCACCAGAAGGTCGGGCGGGGTCGAATCCAGCCAGCGCTTGAGGACTTCGTAGCCCGCCCGGCAACCATCGCCGCTTGCGCCCATCTCGTCGAAGGCAACGACCATTCCCGCGCATACTCCCCTGACATTCCGGATCATCCCCGGCAAGCACTGTGCCAATGACAGCGCCCGCCCTTGTCCGGCTTGGTATTGGCGAAACTCTGCCACGATATTGCACATAACGCGCTCAGTGTTGGCTAGTGCCATTTCCAACTTCGCATGTGGTCGGGTTGACGCGGCCTCGAAGGCAGCAGTGTGCCGCCGAATTAGGCAGATATGCGCGCGGCGTCGGCCGGATTGCCTCGCCGCGGGCTTCGGGTCCATGATGGGGCAATGGACCGCGAAGCCGGCGGCCGAGGGAAAAGAGGGAAAGCCATGAGTGCGTTCGATGCGAGGCGGGATGCGGTGCCGCATGAGAGCGGGGTGATCGTCGTCGACTATCGTGATCCCAACGCGCCGGCACTGTTCGCGGAATCGCTGCGGCGGACCGGCTTCGGCGTGCTCACCAACCATCCGATGCCGCAGCCGCTGGTCGAGCAGATCTATGCCGAGTGGCTCGCCTTCTTCGACAGCGAGGCGAAGCACAACTATCTCGTCAGCGAGAAGCATGACGGCTTCTTCCCGCCAGCCAAGGCCGAGACCGCCAAGGGCGGCAAGAAGCGCGACCTCAAGGAATATTTCCACCTCTATTCGTGGGGACGTTATCCGGACGAGGTCTCGGACGCGGCCAAGCGTTATTTCGACCTCGCGCACGACCTCGCCGAGGAGCTGCTGACCTGGGTCGACGACAACACGCCGGCCGAGGTCAAGGCCAAGTTCTCGATGCCTCTGCCCGACATGATGAAGGGCAGCGAGGGCACGCTGTTCCGCATCCTGCGCTATCCGCCGCTGACGGGCGAGGAGGACCCGGATGCGATCCGCGCCGCCGCGCATGAGGACATCAATCTCCTGACCATCCTGCCGGCCGCCAACGAGCGCGGATTGCAGCTCCTCAATGGCGACGGCGAATGGGTCGACGTTCCCTTCGATTTCGGCATGCTGGTCATCAATGTCGGCGACATGCTGCAGGAGGCGTCGGGCGGCTACTACGCCTCGACGACGCATCGCGTCATCAACCCGACCGGCGATTCGCGCTTCAAGTCGCGCGTGTCGATCCCGCTCTTCCTGCAGCCCAGGCCCGATGTCGTGCTGTCCGAGCGCTACACCGCCGGCAGCTATCTCGCCGAGCGGCTGCGCGAGCTCTCGCGCAACGACCAGACGTGAGGGGCGGGCGCCAGCCGCCGCCTGCTGCGGCCGGCGCCCCGGTCTCTCGCCGCTACTGGCCGCCGACCGGCGGCAAGGCGCTTTCGCGCCGGATCGGCGGCGGCTCCCACTTGCCGGTCAGCGCCGCCGATTTCGGCGCATAGAGGCGCATGGTCAGGTTGAACGGACCCTTCGGGGCCGGCAGCCAGTTCGCCTTGAGCGCGGCGCCCGGCGAGGTCGGGCCGATGACGAGATCGAGCGAGCCGTCGCCATTGCGCACGAAGGGCATCCAGCTCGACACCGCGAAGCGGTTCAGCGGATTGGCCACCTGGAAGCCATCCTGATCATAGAGCGTGATCGACCAGAACGCGTCCACCGGCGGCAGGTCGTTCCTGTCGAAATGGATGGTGTAGTTCGACGATCCGTCGAGCGGCTTGCCGTCCGCGTCCGCGAGATTGAGCGGATAGATGGCATCCTCCGGCAGATTGGCGCCGAGGCCGAGCTGCGCCACGATCGCGCGCTTCAGATAATAGTTGCCATAGACGCCCATCGTGTCGGTGTTGAGCGACCAGCCATTGCCGACCCGCGCCAGCGTCGGCACCTTCCATTTCATCAGCGCGAGGCCATCGGCCGGTGCGGATGCGACCGCCGCCTTGATGTCGGCCGGCAGCTTGGCCAGGTCGAACGGCTTGCCGGGCTCGAGGCCGATCTGCTTCATCCGCGCCAAGATCGGCTGGTCGGTGATATGCGGCGGGTTCTCGCCCATCAGCTTCGCGCCATAGGCGAAGAATTTGTCCGCCGGCATCGTGTCGACCTGGGTCTTCGGCGGCGTCTTGACGTCGACGGCGGGGTCGATCACCTGGACGGGCGGCTTCACATCGCTCTTGCCCCAGGCCGAGAGCGGCGTGATCGTGTAGCCGGCCTGGACCGCGTGGACGGCCTCATAATCGGCGGGGCCGTCGGTCTTGGTGCGGCCGATGATCCAGACATTGGGCGTCGGCGCATCGATGCGCTGGGTGTCCTTCGGCAGCTTGAATTCTTCGGCGAACGTGTCCCTGAGATCCGGACGCCAGCCGGGCGGCGTCACCAGGAAATGGCCCTCGCCGGTGCCGGTCGTCCGCCAGCCGGGCGAGGCGAAGACGTCGGTCCACATGTCGAGCATCGGCAGCAGGTAATAGCGGCCCTTGGTGTCCGGCACGGAGACGATCACAGGCTCCCTGGAGAGGTCGAGCCAGCCGCTGGAATAGAGCGTGTCGAAATTCGGCCGCACCACGACCTTGAGGTCGGCAGGCGGAAAGGTCGGCACGTTCACGAAGGTGTTGGCCGCTCCGCCGATCCCGGCGCCGGGCGGCGTGTTGGCGAGCTGGAGCCGCGTGATGTCCATCGTCACCAGCGGGTAGAGATAGGTATAGGCGTCGACGGCGATCGCATGGGCGGCTTCGGCATCGACTTTCACATCGGCGGCGTCGGCGGGCGCTGCGGCCCCCGCGGCAAGGCCGCCGATCAGGACGGCTGCGGCCGCGGCGCGCAGCCCTTGCGCAAGGCCGGCATCCGGCCGCTTCCCGGTGGGCGTGTGTCCCATGATGGTCCCCGATCGATAGAACCGCGCCGAGAGGCCGGCGTGGCGGCGCGCATCGTAATCGGAATGGTTGAAAGCTGATTGCCCTTTCACGACAGGGCGCGGCTCAGATCAGCTTGAGGCCCTTGAAGCTGACATTGCCGTTGCGGCCGACGATGGTGTGGTCGTGCACGGCGATGCCGAGCGGGGCGGCGATGTCGACGATGGTCTTGGTCATCTGGATATCGGCGCGGGACGGGGTCGGATCGCCGGACGGATGGTTGCACCAGCACGATCGCCGTCGCCGAGAGCTCGAGGGCCCGCTTCACGACCTCGCCGGCACAGGCGGTCTTGACAGTGACAGCGTCATGTTTCTGGACGTGGAGCGTTGCCGCTCTCTCTCTCTCTCTCTCTCTGGATCGTGATGCCAAGACAGAAATACGGGCGTGTCTTCTCGTTCAATTGCGACAATTGCTTATTGCAACCGATCGGCATAACATTCCGCATAGGTCTTGCAGAGCGCATTCTTGAAACTCGATATTAAGCGCCAGAGGTCGAATCATGAAGTATCTGCTCTCTCTAGTCGTTCTCGCCCTTCTGCTTTCGCCCGTAACGCTCGGAGGTGGTGTCGCGTACGCCGATCCATGCAATCCCCAGCAGCGAAAGTGCTAGCCGCTGCTGCTCGCAGTCGATGTGTTGGTGCGGACGTCATCAAACGGGCGCCGTCTGGATCTTAGCGCATAGTTGCGGCGCCGAATATTGTTGACGGCTTGGTCGTCGCCAATGCAGGCGGCTCGACGTCAGTCGCGGTGCCATGACGTCAGTTCATGATCGCTCGTTTGTCGGTGGCTGATTGGGCGCCGCCGTCGCGATGTGCCTTGCTCATCGCGAGTTCTCCCTTTTGCGTGATTGATTTGCTTCTCGATCGGAGCATTGGCGTGAACTCGAACTCGAAATACTGGCCGGACAGCGTACCGACCACTCTCTGGCAGTACGACGCGCTGAGGCCGGCAGCACAGAGAGATTTCCCGTTCGTCGGAATCGTCGTTACGCCGGAATTCATCGCAGCGTTCCTGTTTGGCGTCGTGTTAATTTGCATCTTTGCCTGGCGCCGATTTTCGGAGCCCAGCTACGATGTGAAGGCCGGTCCATACCAGGACTTCAAGGAACTGAAGATCTGGAACCTGAAGGATAGTGAGTCGCTTCGCCGAGCCTATGTTATATACTGCATCTGCCTTGTATTTATCTATGCCATGCTGTCGTTCTTCGGAAACGTCATCGTGCACCTGGCCTCGCAGATCAATGTGTCGGGGCTCCAGGTCAGCGTCGGCACGGTCGAGTTTTCGTCCTGGCAATGGCCTCTCATGCTGGCGGTGGGAATCGCCGGCTTTGCGCCTCTGATCAACCCGCTGATCCCAGCCGAACAGATCCTGAGGCGGTTCGCACAGGCCGCCGTCGGTATTCCGACGCGTCTTCAGGAGAAGGCGACCCGCATCAAGACGCTGATCGAAGGCAATCCAAACAACGACGCCAGGGTCAAGGCCACGCATCCGGCCTGGAGCAGCCAGCCGATGGCGGCGAAGCTCTCGGGTTACCTTGAACTGCGAGACAATCTTCGCACCGTTGTGGCTTGGTCCAGGAAGGAGCACGCAGAGTGGTCGGACCCAGAGATCAGGCGAAAGCTGAATGAATTCGAACGCAAGGTGCGAGACGAGGCCCAGGATGCATTGGACGAATTCGACGAACTGGTTTTAGCGTCGTCAAAGAAGACGATGAATGCACCGGGGCCGCCGCCTGGCGAGGAGAGCCAGAAGCGTCTTCTCAACGCTTGTCTGGCGCTTGACCGAGCGCGCGACCAGTTCGCGATCATTATGGCGATCTATGCCGACTACGGCTCGAGGTTCGATAGCCTGGAGAAGGGGGCTCTGAAGGATGCAATCGTGGAACGTTTTCCCGTTGCCGATGATATCCCAGCAACAGGAATGCCGCTCTACGGATTTGCGGTCATCTTCGCGATCTACTACGTGTTTGTGTGGGTCCTGTGGCATCCCGCGATTGCTCACGTGCCGCTTTCTGCCCCGAATCTGGCCATCACGGCCGGTGCCGAGACGCTCAAGGTCTTTCTGCTCATCTGGCTGCCAGCGACCGTGATCGCGACCTTCACGGATGTCGCCTATGGTCCACGTCCGAGCGACGGTTTGAGCGAGTCCGCGGTCGTCTGGCGCGACATCGCCGCCATTCTGGCGGCGCTCGGGATCGCCGCCGGCGGCATGGCGCTGTTCGCGACGCTCAAGGCAGCGCTCACCAGCAGCAATATCGAGCAGATGACATCCGCGCTGCTCGGGTCCGAGGCTTACACAGGGATGCTGTTCTTCTACATCGTCCTGGCGCCGGTGTCGGCAATATGCGTGCTGGGCATCAACCTGGCGCGGCGAAACCCGCGCCAAACCGTGGGAGGCAGGCCTGCCGTCCTGGCCGTAGTTGCAGGATTGGCGACGTTGGCCTTTCTTGCTGTCGTCGCAACCAATTCGGCGGCGGTCGGGTGCCTGCGCATTCTGGAAGGACACAAGGAGCCTTTCGAACTCTCGTTGTGGAGCATGTGGTGGACAGGCCGCGACAATCTGGAAACCTGCTTTGCCTATTACTCGACGCTCGATCTCCTGATCATATCGACATCCGTGTTCATCTCAGTCATCGGAACGACGCGGCGTCGGCGCCGCTCGCGCAGGGGCGTCCCCCCGAAGGGGCAACGGTCGGGAGCTGCGGTAACGTCAGGGACTATCGGGGCGACTGTCCTGGTGGCGGCCTTGATCTGTGGCGGCAGCCTGTTCGCGACGGGGGCACCCGCGAAGGCCGGGGAGGCGGCGGCGTCGCCGACAGAGGTTGATGGGACGGTCGATGGCATGGCAAACATGCCAGGGCCGACGATCGTGCTGGGATTTCGCACGGATGTTCCGCCATTCTCCTTCCTGCCAAAGGGGGGCGCGTCCTCCTCCCATCCTTATGTCGGTTATGTCGCTGAACTCTGCTACGAGATTTTCCAGCACAGCCCATGGACCATCAAGCAGGTCCCGATCAACGACAGCACGCAGCGATTCAGCTCCATTCGCAAGAAGGGCCCTGATACTCTCGATCAAAAAGCAGACGAGTCCCAACTCATCGACGTGCTCTGTGATGCGACGACACTTTCGATTGGCGATGACGTTCGCATGGAGGCCGGTATATTCTCGCCAATCATCTTCGCATCGGGAGTCTCGTATCTCCACCGTCCATCAACCCTATACACCGACAAGCCGACTCAGATCGGCTACCTTGAGTCATCAACCGCGCTGCGTGTCGCTCAGGAGATCTGCTCTGCGGATGTGCTGAAGGCCGGCAGGGTGGGTCAGCGCGCGCGCTGCCGACGGGGGGCGCCGCCAGAATGTCCCGACAAGGTCTCGGGCTTATCGCAGGAGGACTATGGCGAGACCTCGGACGACGGCCAAGCGCGGTCCCTAAGGGCATTGTCGGAGTTGTCGGCGCCTTACGTGCTCTGCGCCCTGCGCAGCCACGACGCCCTCATCAAGTGGTTTTGCCAGGGGTCCGATCGCGACAAAATCTATGTCGGCGATCGCGAGATTATCCAAGCGAAGGAAGCGGAGTGGCGGGCCCAGGGTCACGACTGTTCGGACGTGCGCCCAGCTGGCAAGACCTTCACCTACGAGCCCTATGCGCTGCTTGTATCGAAGAGCAACCCCGATCTCGTCGCTTTCGTCCAGCGTCGCGTCTATGAGCTGTTTTCACACCGTTCCGGTGCAACCGCCCTCTTCGAGAAGTGGTTTCCAAACCAGACCATCTCGCAGCCTGTCGCGTGGCTGTTCCTGCTGAACGGCGTGGAGGACGAAGATGAGGCGCTGAGTGGCGTCAAGGGCTTCCCATCGATAGATGAACCCACCCAAGTGCTTTGCCCGGGACCCTTGCCGCAGGATTCGACCTTCGGTCCGCGCAATACATGCAGCGATCCATGGGCCGAGGGGCGTGCATTTCCCGACGTGTTGCAGCCGCGGGATGGCGCGGGTGCGCCTGGCGACCCACCCGCGCCCTTGTGATGTTGCGAGTGATCGGTTCTTCGGTCTGCTGAGGCCAGGCCCACTGGCGGTCGCTCAAACGGCTCAGATCAGCTTGAGGCCCTTGAAGCTGACATTGCCGTTGCGGCCGACGATGATGTGGTCGTGCACGGCGATGCCGAGCGGGGCAGCGATGTCGACGATGGTCTTGGTCATCTGGATATCGGCGCGCGACGGGGTCGGATCGCCGGACGGATGGTTGTGCACCAGCACGATCGCCGTCGCCGAGAGCTCGAGCGCCCGCTTCACGACCTCGCGCGGATAGACCGGCGTGTGATCGACGGTGCCGGTCTGCTGCACCTCGTCGGCGATGAGCGCGTTCTTCTTGTCGAGGAAGAGGATGCGGAACTGCTCCTTCTCCTCATAGGCCATGGCGACGCGGCAATATTCGATCACCGTGCTCCAGGAGCTGAGCAGCGGCCGCTCGCGCACAGCCGCCTGAGCCTGGCGCTTCGCCGCGGCATGCACGACCTTCAGATGCAGCGCCACCGAGGCGCCGACGCCGGGCACCTCCATCAGCCGCGCCTCGGGCGCGGCGAGCACCTCCGGAAAGGTGCCGAAGCGCGCGAGCAGGGCCTTGGCGATCGGCTTGGTGTCGCGGCGCGGCACGGCGGCGAACAGGATCAGCTCGAGCAGCTCATAGTCGGCGAGGGCGTCGCCGCCGAGGTCGCGGAACCGTGCCTTCAGCCGCTCGCGATGGCCGAAGAAATGCGGCGGTTCGTCAGCTCCGTCGCCAAATCCGCTCATGCGCCGGTCGGATAGGGCGGACAGGCATGGCCGCGCGGCGACAGGGTGAAGATCTCGCAGCCGGTCTCGGTCACGCCGACCGTGTGCTCGAACTGCGCCGACAGCGACCGGTCGCGCGTCACCGCCGTCCAGCCGTCCGCGAGCACCTTCACATGCGGCCGGCCGAGATTGATCATCGGCTCGATGGTGAAGATCATGCCGGGACGCAGCGCGATGCCTTCGCCGGGATTGCCGTAATGCAGGATGTTCGGCGCGTCATGGAACAGGCGGCCGACGCCATGGCCGCAGAAGTCGCGCACGACGCTGCAGCGCTCGGCCTCGGCGAAGGACTGGATCGCGTGGCCGATATCGCCGGTGGTGGCGCCGGGCCTCACGGCGGCGATGCCGCGCATCAGCGACTCGTAGGTGACCTCGACCAGCCGCTCGGCGGCGCGCTTCACGGCGCCGACCGGATACATCCGGCTCGAGTCGCCATACCAGCCGTCGAGGATGAAGGTGACGTCGACATTGACGATGTCGCCGTCGCGAAGCGGCTTCGCGTCGGGGATACCATGGCAGACGACATGGTTGATCGAGGTGCAGGTCGACCTTGTGTAGCCGCGATAGCCGAGCGTCGCGGGGAGGGCGCCATGGTCGGCGCCGAATTCATAGACATAGCGGTCGATCGCGTCGGTCGGGACGCCCGGCTTCACGATGTCGGCGATGCCGTCGAGGCAGGCGGCCGCGAGTTGGCCGGCGCGGTGCATCGCGTCGAAGGCGTCGCGTCCATAGAGGCGGATCTGCCCGGTATTCTTCAGCGGTGCCGTATCGGCATCGACATAGGTGACCATGGAAACGCTCCCTTGTTCCTGAAGCACAGCATTCCTCTGCGTCCGGAACAAGACTGTCGCTGACGAGGATCATCACGATCTGGCGCATCGGGCGGCGACTTACAAGGGTCTTGACGCCGCGGCGGCCGTTGAGCGCGCCCTCCCGAGCGGCTACACACGGAGCCGAACGACGCGAGGAGACGGCAGAGATGGCGGCAGGCGAAGGCGACACGGTCCAGAAGATCGTCACCGCGGCGATCCTCGTGATCGGCGACGAGATCCTCTCGGGCCGGACCAAGGACAAGAATATCGGCTATATCGCCGAATATTGCACGGCGATCGGCATCGATATCCGCGAGGTCCGGGTGGTCCCGGACATCGAGGACGAGATCGTCGCGGCGGTGCGGGCGCTCTCCGCGCGCTATGACCACGTCTTCTCGACGGGCGGTATCGGCCCGACGCATGACGACATCACCGCCGATGCGATGGCCAAGGCGTTCGGCGTTGCGATCGACCATGATCCGCGCGCCGTCGCGATCCTCACCGCGCATTACGGCGAGGCCAATCTCAACGAGGCGCGGATGCGCATGGCGCGCATTCCGGCCGGCGCCGCGCTCATCGACAATCCCGTGTCCAAGGCGCCGGGCTTCACCATTGGCAATGTCCATGTCATGGCCGGCGTGCCGGTGATCATGCAGGCGATGCTCGATGCGGTGACCGCGACGATCCCGACCGGGACCAGGATGCTGTCGGCGACGGTTCCGGCCTCGATGGGCGAGGGCCGCATCGCCGCCGGCCTCGGCGCGATCCAGGAGGACTTTCCCGATGTCGCGCTCGGCAGCTATCCGAAGATGCTCGACGGGGGCTTTGCCACCGACATCGTGCTGCGCTCGCGCGACGCGGCGCGGCTGGCGCTCGCCGTCAGCGCGGTCGAGGGGCTGATCGCGGACCTCTTGCGCGCGAAGGGCTAGGCTGGGTCGGCATTCGGGCCTCACCCCGCCCTGCAACACTCGTGGCCGGGCTCGCCCCGCTGCGCGGTCGCTCGGCGTTCGGTCAATTGCTGTTTCCTGTGGAGCGAAAGCTCTGGCAGATTGCAAGCCACCGCACGGCATTCCATGGCTGAGGCGGACCAAGATGGGGGACAGCGGCCATGGTGGATGCGCGGAGCGACAAGGCCTTTCCGGTTTCCTGGGACCAGTTTCACCGCGATGCGCGCGCGCTGACCTGGCGTCTTTCGGGCGACAAGAAGTGGGAAGCGATCGTCTGCGTCACCCGCGGCGGCCTGGTGCCGGCGGCGGTGGTGGCGCGCGAGCTCGGCATCCGCGTCGTCGAGACGGTCTGCGTCGCCTCTTATCACGACTATCAGGAGCAGGGCTCGCTCAAGGTGCTGAAGGGCGTCAGCCAGGCGGTGATCGACCTCGCGGGCGGCGAGGGCGCCGGCATCCTGGTGATCGACGATCTCGTCGACACCGGCAAGACGGCCCGCCTCGTGCGCGATATGCTGCCGAAGGCGCATTATGCGACGCTCTATGCCAAGCCGCTCGGGCGGCCTGTCGTCGACACCTTCATCACGGAAGTGTCACAGGACACGTGGATCTATTTTCCCTGGGACATGGGCCTGACCTTTCAACCGCCGATCGTCGGCTGAGGAGAGTACGAGAATGACCGAGCCGACCGATGATGCCGAGTTCGAGGCCTTCGCGGAAGAATATGAGGAGCATCGCGGCGCTCTGTTCGAGATCATCTCGGACTATGCCGACGAGCAGGAGCTCGACGACGGGCTCTTGGTCGCGCTGCTACTCGATCTCGCCGTGACGGCGCGGATGATCGCCTATGCCGACACGGTCGAGAAGCCGTCGGCATCGGGCCTTCGTCTCGAGCTCGACCGCTTCTTGAAGGATGCCGGCGACCATGTGCGCGAAGTGAAGAAGGGCGCCGAGGAGTTCATCGCCGATCTCCGCAAGGAAAACGACGAGAACTGAACGGCGCGCCGTTCCCGATCAGGCGGTTTCCGCCAGCGCCGCGAAGGCCTGGCGGGCACCGGCCACACTGAGGCCGATCGGCGCGCCCGCGCCATCGACGGCCGTGAGCGTCACGTCATCCCCGCTCCCGGAGCGATCCCAGGCAGCGACCGCGGCGGCGGCGAGATGCAGATGCATGTCGGGCTGGATGATGTTCACATAGGAATGGCCGAAGACGATTTTCTCGATGAGGCCGCTCCATGACTGCTCGGCGCCGGGGCGGCGCACGTTGAGCGTCACTGTGAGGCCGCTGGCATGGGCGGCGACGAGCGGCACGCCGCCCGCATCGGCCGGATCGACGGGAATCGTCGTGCGCGGCAGCGGCGGGACATAGGGGAGCGGCGCACGCGGCACACCGCTGAGTGCCGCGTCGAAGGCCTCCGGCCCGTCCAACGCCGTGACCTTGATCACCGAGACGCCGTTCGCATCGAGGAAATCCATATAGGTCAGCACCGTGTCGTGCGGCGTCTCGCTGACATCGGCGACGATGGCGGTGATCACTGATGGATCGATCACGGTGCGGCCATTCTCATGCGCGGCGACGATCAGGCCGCCGTCCAGCGCGACGCCGTCGAAGCGGCCGATGCGCTCGAGCAGCGCGCCGGGGGCGCGGACGCCCACCAGCGTGCGGCCCATCGCGGCGGCGCGCTGGAGGAGGGCGAGCGGCTCGAGGGGAAGGGATTGGCGGCGGGAGATCGGATTGTTCATGGCGGAATCCTGATGGAGTCCTGGCGGCTCGGGTCCAGGTGTTCAAGGGAGAGCGAGCCGCCGTGGTGCCACGAGTCACTCGGGCGTTGGTCTAGCAGCGCCGAGACCGCCGAGGAAAGCCGAAATTTCCGTTCGTCACCCGGCTGCCGCCTTGCGGGCCTTTCGCGCGGCGCCACAAGATGACAGAACGCTGCCTAAGCGGGCGTGGCGAAACTGGTAGACGCAAGGGACTTAAAATCCCTCGGCCTCGGTCATGCGGGTTCGATCCCCGCCGCCCGCACCAGCAGACGCTCTCCTGCCCCCGCCTGCATTGGCGTCGCATGACAGGCGTCATATATTGAGGCTGGCAAGGAGGCGACATGGCGCGCGCGTCGAAGAAGGATGCCGAGCGGCACCGGCAGGAGATCGTCGCGGCCTCGGCGCGGCTGTTTCGCGAGCGGGGCATCGGCGGGGTGAGCGTGCCGGAGCTGATGGCTGCGGCCGGGCTCACGCATGGCGGCTTCTACGGCCATTTCCCCTCGAAGAGCGCGCTCGCCGCCGAAGCGATCGGCGAGGCGTCGCGGGAGATCAGCGAAAGCCTGCGCGCTGCAACCGCCGCTTGCCAGGATGACTGCGCGGCCGCCTTCACGGCGCTCGTCGAAACCTATCTGTCGCCGCTGCATCGCGACCAGCCCGGCGCCGGCTGTCCCGTCTCCGCGCTCATCGACTATGCCCGCGATGGCGGCGGCAAGGAACTCGCGGCGGCCTATCGCGCCGGCGTCGAGCAGATGGTCACAGCCGTGCAGCAGGCGATGCCGCCCGAGACGAGCCGCGAGGAGGCGATGGCGAAGCTCGCGACCATGGTGGGCGGCCTGCTGCTCGCCCGCGCCACCGCAGGCTCGGCGCTGTCCGACGGCTTCCTGGCGGCGGCGCGGCATGATCTCGGCGTTGCCGACGCGGAGGCGCCGACAAAAAGCTGAGGCCGTGCCTTGTATCACTTAGATGATGACCATAATCTAAGTTGCATGGCGGCGCCGGCTGGTCGGTGCTTCGCCTTGGAACCCGGATCATCATGGCAGAACATCACGGGCGCGGCGTCGCGCTGGTCACAGGCGCGTCGGCCGGCATCGGCGCCGTCTATGCGGATCGTCTCGCCGCGCGCGGCTACGATCTTCTTCTTGTCGCCCGCGACGAAGCGCGGCTCACGGCGCTCGCCGCCGACATCAGCGCGCGGACGGGGCGGGCGGCCGAGGTGCTGCGGTCCGATCTGACCGACAAGGCGGATCTCGCGGTGCTGGAGGCGCGCCTCCGCAGCGACCCTTCGATCACGCTTCTCGTCAACAATGCCGGCGTCGCCGGTGGCGGTCCGCTGGATGCCGCCGATCCCGAGCAGATGCAGGCGATGATCGATCTCAACGTCGTCGCGCTGACGCGGCTGTCGCTCGCCGCCTTGCCGGGCTTCGTCGCGCGGAATGCCGGCACGATCATCAATGTCGGCTCCGTCGTCGCGTTCGTGCCCGACGTTTATCCGGGCATCTATGGCTCGACCAAGGCCTATGTCCTCTACTTCACGCAGTCGCTCCATACCGAGGTGGCGGCCAAGGGCGTCCGCATCCAGGCCGTGCTGCCCGGCGCGACCGCGACCGAGATCTGGCGCACGTCGGGCCTTTCGCTCGACGCCTTGCCGCCGGAGATGGTCATGACGACCGAGAATATGGTGGATGCGGCCCTCGCTGGTCTCGACCAGGGCGAACTCGTCACGATCCCGCCGCTGCCCGATGGCGCCGGCTGGGAGGCCTTCGAGGCGGCCCGGCTGGTGCTTGCGCCCAATCTGTCGCGGCGCGAGCCGGCGGCCCGCTACCAGGCCGCCGCGCGGGCGGCGGCCTGACAGTTACGGCCTCTGAGCGCTCCGTCTCAGAGATCGACCGGGTCGCCGGGCTTCGCGCTGATCGCCGCTGCGGCATCGGCGAGGATCCTGGCGATCCGGCGCTGCTCGCTTTCGGGGCTGCCGATGGCGCCGGCGATGGCGGCCTTGAGGGCGCGGCGGGCGTCGTTCAGTTCCGGAATGACGCCCTCGATGTCGCGGTCGGGCTTGGGTCCGCGGCGATCCTCGTCCTCGCGGCCGAGCCAGGCCCGCGCTTCGGCGAAGCGGCGGCCGATGCGGGCGAGGTGGTCGAGCACCGCGTCGACATCGGCGCGGTTGGCGGCGAGGTGGGCGAGCCCGGCCTCGGAGATCGAATAGACCTTCTTGTTGCCCTCGCTCGCCGAGGTGACGTGGCCGCCCTCTTCGAGGAAGGTCAGGGTCGGATAGATCACGCCGGGGCTCGGGCTGTAGCTGCCGCTGGTCAGTTCCTCGATCGCCTTGATGATGTCATAGCCGTGCCGCGGCTGCTTCTCGAGCAGCGAGAGCACGATGAGACGGAGGTCGCCGTCGGCGACCATGCGCCCCATGCGGAAGCCGTCGCCGCCGCGTCCGCCCATCGGGCCGCGCCCGCCGAACGGGCCGCCGGGGCCGGGGCCGCCGCGCCGCGTCATCAAGCTCAGGATGCCCTCGAAGCCGGCCGGGCGGCAGCCGTGGCCGTGACGGCCGTGGTGGTGGTGGTGATGATGTCCCATGGATGGGCTCCTCTTGCGTTTCGATATATCTTACGTACTAACGGCCGGCTCATTCGTCAAGATATATCTTACGTGCTATCGCATGTCGCGGAGCGGAGGTGGTCGCGCGTGTGATCGGTGTCATAGTAAGTTGGCAGGCGGCGGTGATGATCCGCCGCCGATCGCGACGGTGATGGTCGCGCCGCAGACCCCCGCAAGAGGCGAGGCCGAGGGATGGACACAGCCATGGACATGGCGACCGCGACACCGAGTCCCGCCACGGCGGCGATCCCGCTCGATGCGAGGCAGTGGAACAAGACGCTGTTCGGCATGCTGCTCGATTCGCGCGCCCGCTTCGGCGGCAAGCGGCCTGTGATCGAGGATACGCAGCGCAAGCCGCTCACCTTCGATCGCGTCGTGCTCGGCGCGATGGTGCTCGGGCGGGTCTTTGCCAAGACGACGAGGAAGGGCGAGCATGTCGGCATCCTCTTGCCGAACGTCGCCACCGTCGCGCCGACCTTCTTTGGTCTGTCGGCCTTCGGCCGTGTCCCGGCCATGCTCAACTTTACGGCCGGCGCCCGAAATCTCGCCGTGGCCTGCAAGGCCGGCGAGATTCGCACCGTCATCTCCTCGCGCCGTTTCATCGCGGAGGGCAAGCTCGAGGAACTGGTCGAGGCGATCAGCCGCGACGTCACGTTCATCTGGCTGGAGGATGTCGGCAAGGCGGTGTCGGGCTTCGACAAGGTCGTCGGCGTCGTCTCGTCCTGGTTCGCCCGCGCCGTGCATGCGCGGAGCGGCGCCAAGGCGGACGATGTCGGCGTGTTGCTGTTCACCTCGGGCTCGGAGGGGCTGCCGAAGGGCGTCGCGCTCACGCATCAGAACGTGCTCGCCAATGTCGAGCAGTTCCTGCGCACGCTGGCGCTCAGCCCCGACGATTCGCTGTTCAACCCGCTGCCGGTGTTCCATTCCTTCGGCATGACGGTCGGGCTCGTCGCGCCGTTCTCGATCGGCATGCGGGTGTTCTTCTATCCGACGCCGCTGCACTACAAGCAGATCCCGGCCCTCATCAAGGACAGCGGCTCGACCATCCTGATCGGCACCGACACCTTCGCCGGCGGCTGGGGCCGGCAGGCCGAGGCGGATCATTTCAAGAGCCTGCGGCTCGTCGTGCTCGGTGCCGAGCGGATCAAGCCGGCGACGCGCGCGCTCTGGCGCGATCGCTTCGGCATCGATCTCTATGAAGGCTATGGCGCCACCGAGGCCGCGCCGGTGATCGCCGCCAACACGCCGCTCTATCATCGCGACGGGACGGTCGGCCGGCTGCTCTCCGGCATGTCCTATCGCCTCGAACCGGTGCCCGGCCTCGACGAGGGCGGGCGCCTCTGGATCACCGGCCCGAATGTCATGCGCGGCTATCTGCGCGAATCCGATCCCGGCGTGCTCGAGGCGACGGATGCCGGCTGGCACGACACCGGCGATATCGTGACGATCGACGCCGAGGGCTACATCACCATCCGTGGCCGCGCCAAGCGCTTCGCCAAGATCGGCGGCGAGATGATCTCGCTGGCCGCCACCGAGGCCTATGTCGCGCAGGTCTGGCCCGACAATGCCCATGCGATGGTCGCGGTGCCGGATGAGCGCAAGGGCGAGCAACTCGTCCTCGTCACCGAACGGCCGGATCCGCAGCGCGAGGAACTGGTCGCCTCGGCCCGCATCCATGGCGTCGCCGAGATCATGCTGCCGAAGCGGATCGTGACCGTCGAGGCGCTGCCGATGCTCGGCACCGGCAAGACCGACTATCCCGCGATCACGGAGATCGCCAAGGGCCGGTGACAGGAACCGCGACCGTCACGGGCTGCGCGGAGCGATCGGGCGGCGTCAATGCGTTCGCGCGGGCGCCTGCTGCAGCAGATCGATCGTCGCGTCGAGGCTCGCCGGGCGGCCGAGCAGGTAGCCCTGGCCCTTGTCGACACCGATGGCCATCAGCACCTCGAGTTCCGCGCGGGTCTCGATGCCCTCGGCGATGAGATAGGCGCCGGTCTCGCGGGCGAAGGTGACCATCGCCGAGGCGAGGGCGCGGCGGGCGGGATCGCTGTCGATGTCGCGCGTCAGGCTCATGTCGAGCTTGATGCGGTCCGGACCGAGGCGAAGGATATGCTGCAGGCTGGCGAAGCCGGCGCCGGCATCGTCGACGGCGATGCGGATGCCGCCCCGGCGCAGCGGCCCGAGCGCGCCGAGCAGGGCGTCGTAGTCCGCGACGACCTCATGCTCGGTGAGTTCGAGCACGATGCGGTCGAGCGGCATATCCGCCAGCGCGCTTTCGAGCCGACCGCTGACGATCGTCCGGGCCGAGGCGTTGACGGAGAGATAGATCGACGGCGGCAGGCGTGAGAGCGGGCGCAGAGCGACCTCGATCGCGGCCAGCTCGAGATCGATGCCCCGGCCGGCCGCGAAGGCGTCGGCGAACCAGAGGTCGGGCGAGCGATAGGGCATGGCGGTGAAGCGGCTCAGTCCCTCGACGCCGGCCGGCCGCATGGTCGCGAGATTGAAGATCGGCTGGTAGACGGAGGTGAGCGCCTTCTCGGCGATGACGGTGTCGATCAACTCGGCGAGGGACCTGACTTCGCGTTCCGCCTCGACCTTCCGCGCCATCTGGTCGCCGATGATGTCGGCGAACACCCGCATGACCTGGAGATCGCGCGCGTTGAGAGACGGGTTGGCGACGGGGCTGAGGCAGCAGAACATTCCGATCGCCATCCCGTCCTTGTCCCTGACGGGGACCGAGAGATGCGATCCGATCGGCGTCGCCCCCGTGATCGGCATGGCCATCGCCAGCGGTTCGAGGCGCGTATCCGGGATCAGTTCAGGCAGCCGTCCGGCAAGGATGTGCCGGCAATAGACGTCGTCGAGATGCCGCGAATCGCCGGCCTTGATGAGGTGTTCGAGGCCCGGAGCATCGACCGCCTGGAAGACCGAATAGTCGCCGTCGAACTTCGAGACATAGGCGACGTGCATCCCGAGATGCTGGCGTATTGCCCCGATGGCAGCCTGAAGCGCTCGCGGCGGGAAACTGTCGCTGTCGGCGGCCGCGTCGCCAGGGTGAGCATTCTCGTCCGGACCGGCTCGCGGCACGATGGCACCTGTCAGAATGACCGACGCAGTCGGTGGCATCAGGGCATGATTCTGCTCGACCATGGCCGAGCTTCAGCTTGCTGTTCAACTGAACGCGCCAGCGCTGCTATGGTTCCGCACATTCCCTAACAAATTGCATGCCGCTGTCCAGACGCCCGGCCGGGCCCCGCCCGCGCGCTCGTGGGGCGATGTCGGTCAGCGCAGGACCTTGTCGAACAGGATCCGCCGGAAGCGTTCGACGGCCGCGGTATCACCGCTCACCTTGGCGAGAAGGGTCGCCCCCTGCAGCGACGCCACGATATAGGCGGCGGTCGCATCGACATCGAGATCGCCGGGCACGTCGCCGGCCGCGATGGCGTCCCGGAGGCAAGAGGCGAACGCAGCCGCCATGTCGGCGAAGACTTCGTCCAGCTTCTCACGGATCGGGGCGCTGTCATGGCTCGCCTCGGCGGCGAGATTGCCGAGCAGGCAGCCATTGCGCAACGCGCCAGCCTCGAGCTTCTCGATGCTGCGATCGAGATAGGCGCCGAGCCGCACCAGCGGCGGCAGCGCATCGTTGCGCAGCGTCTCGGCGATCAGCTGGCCGCTGCAGGCGTAGTAGAGGTCGATGATCTCGACCCCGAACGCTTCCTTGGAGCAGAAATGATTGGTGAAGGAGCCCTGCGGCACGCCGGCGGCCTGAACGATGTCGCGCACGCTGGCGCCGCCGAAGCCATGCGCATGCACGACTTCCATGCCACTCGCCAGGATCCTGTCGCGGTTCGATACTCTCGCCATGCCGGCAATATGTGCGTCCATAGTGCGCTGTCAAGGCGCCGGGGAGTCTTCCGGACAAATATGTACGTACGTCCATATTTTTGCTTGCACCCGCACTATGGCCGTCCATATTGAGCGCCGACCGGCATCTCTGCCGGAGTAGGATCCAGGAGATCACCATGAGCCATCAGGTCGTCGTCATTACCGGAGCGCTCTCCGGCATCGGCCGGGCCACCGCTTTCGCCTATGCGGATGCCGGTGCGCAGGTCGTCGTTTCAGGCCGCCGCGACGAGGCGGGCGAGGCGCTCGCCGCAGACCTCCGCAGCCGGGGCGCCGAGGCAGAGTTCGTCCGCGCCGACGTGCGCCGCGACGAGGACGTCCGCAATCTCATCGATGTCGCCGTGCAGCGCTTCGGCCATGTCGACGTCGTCGTGAACAATGCCGGCACCGAAGGCAATCCGGGGCCGCTCGTCGACCAGACCGGTGAGAGCGTCGCCGAGACCTTCGACGCCAACGTGCTCGGCACGGTGTTCGGCATGAAGCATGCGCTGCGCGTCATGCTGCCGCGCGGCAGCGGCAGCATCGTCAACGTCTCCTCGCTGCTCGGCCATCGCGGCATGGGCGGCGTGTCGATCTACACCGCCAGCAAGCATGCCGTCGAGGGTCTGACCAAGGCGGGCGCGATCGAGGTGGCGGGGACGGGCGTCCGCATTAATGCCGTGGCGCCGGGACCGGTCGAGACGCCCATGATGGATCGGGTCGTCGGCAGCGACAGCGACACGAAGGCGTCGTTCCTCGCGATGGTGCCGCTGAAGCGTGCCGGCAGGCCGGAAGAAATTGCCGACGCGATCCTATTCCTCGGTTCGGAGAAGGCCTCCTTCATCACCGGGCAGGTGATCGACGCCGATGGCGGCATGAGCGCCCGCTGACAGCTGCGACTGCACGGGCGGCGGAGCGAAGACCTCAGCCGCCCTGCTTCCAGCCATAGAGCCAGTCGTAGCGGGCGAGCAGGCGCTCGCCGCCGAGCGTGCGCATGGTCGCGTCGCGGAAGGGGGCGGCGAGGGGGCTCATGTGATAGATCGCGCCGCTCTGGCGCGCCGCCTGCGCGACGCGGGCCGCGCGCGGCCGTCGCTCGGCGACATAGCGGGCGATCGCCACCTCGACCGGCA
Source organism: Kaistia sp. (assembly GCA_965279105.1). Taxonomy (GTDB): domain Bacteria; phylum Pseudomonadota; class Alphaproteobacteria; order Rhizobiales; family Kaistiaceae; genus Kaistia. The sequence continues at coordinate 3,774,724 of OZ257135.1, read as the reverse complement.
GGCCGGGGCGGAGCAGCATGCGCGTCAGCACGGCGGCGTCCTCGATCGCCATCGCCGCGCCCTGGGCGAGGAAGGGCAGCATCGCATGGCAGGCGTCGCCGACAAGCGCGATGCGCCCGCGCTGCCAGGGCCCGCCCGGATCGACGCCGCAGAGGCACCAGCGCGTCCAGCTGTCGACGGCGCCGACCAGCGCCTCGAGTTCGATCGCGGTGCCGCGGAGCCGGCTCAGGATGACGCTTCGGTCGCCCGGCTCGTTCCAGCCCTCGCCCTGCCAGTCCTCCTCGATGATCGCGACGATGTTGACCGCGGTTCCCGAGCGGATCGGATAGACGACGACATGGCTGCGGTCGCCGAGATAGACGGTGACGCGGTCGAGCGGGAGGTCGGCAGGTGCTGCCTCGGCGGCGATCGTTCCGCGCCAGGCGGTGCGGCCGGTCGGCTCGGCCGGGCCGCCGCCGACCAGTCTCCTGAGCGACGAGCGAACGCCGTCGGCGCCGATGAGGAGGTCGGCACGCTCGGCCGCCGCGCCGGCGCTGAAGCGGACGCCGTCAGCCGTCTCGCTGATCGCGGAGACCGGCGTTCCGGCCGCGATCGCGATATTCGGATCTTCCTTCGCCGCGTCGAGCAGGATCGCCAGGAGATCGGCGCGGTGCAGCAGCCGATAGGGCGCGCCGTGGCGGCGGGCGGCGCTGGCGAGCGGCAGCGCGACGATGAGGCGGCCGCTCTGGAGGCCGCGCATCTCGATGGCCTCCGGCCGCACCGAAACCGCATCGAGCGCCGGACCAAGGCCGAGATGATCGAGGATGCGGCCGGCATTCGGCGACAGCTGCAGGCCGGCGCCAACCTCGGAGAAGCGCTCGGCGCGCTCGAAGAGGCGGACCGGGAAGCCGGCGCGTGACAAGAGCAGCGCCGCCGACAGGCCGGCGATGCCGCCGCCGGCGACTGCGATGGCGGGTCCTGGCACGGTGAGGGTCGGCCTCAGGCCGCCATCGGCTCGATGAAGAGATGGCCGGGCGGGTTCGATTCCGTGCCGTGCAGGCGCGGATTGTGCCGGTAGAGCGTCGAGCAATAAGGGCAGACCCGCTCGCCGGAGGCGCCGAGATCGATGAAGATATGCGGATGATCGAAGGGCGGCTTGGCCCCGACGCACATGAACTCCTGCACGCCGATCTCGATCAGCGCGACGCCGGAATCATTATGGAAATGCGGGATGACGTGATCGGCCATGGCGGATTCCGCTCGTTCGACGAAGTTGGCGCGACGATAGAGCCTTGCGGGCGCGATGAACAGACCGTGACGGCGCTGGGTGCGGCGACACCTTGGCGCGGCGCCCGGCTTCCGTCATAACGGCGCTCCCTTCGCCGCCATCCGGATGCGCCATGCCTACCTTCCAGTCCAACGGCCAGACCATCGCCTTTCTCGATGAGGGCGCGGGCCTGCCGATCCTGCTGATCCATGGCTTCGGCTCGAGCGCGCGGGTCAACTGGGTCAATCCCGGCTGGGTCGACGTCCTCGTCAAGGCCGGGCGGCGGGTGATCGCGCTCGACAATCGCGGCCATGGCGCCAGCGACAAGCCGCATGCCGTCGAGGCCTACCGTGTCGCGGCGATGGCGGAGGATGCGCGCAACCTGCTGCTGCATCTCGGCATCTCCAGGGCCGACGTCATGGGCTATTCGATGGGCGCGCGCATCGCCGCCATTCTGGCGCTTTCCCATCCCGAGATGATCGGCGCGCTGATCTTCGGCGGGCTCGGCTATGGCATCGTCTCGGGCATCGGCCCCTGGGCGCCGGTGGTCGCGGCGCTCGAGACAGAGGCGCCGGAGACGATCACCGATCCCGTCGGCCTCATGTTCCGCAAATTCGCCGACCAGACCGGCAGCGACCGCGTCGCGCTCGCTGCCTGCATGAAGGCGACGCGCCAGCCGATCTCGGCCGACGACCTCTCGGGCCTCCGCATGCCGGTCCTCATCGCCGTCGGCGAGAAGGACGAGCTCGCCGGCTCTGCATCGGCTCTGGCGGAGATCATCCCGGGCGCCGAGGTGCTCGACATCCCCAAGCGCGATCACATGCTGGCCGTGGGCGACAAGGTCTACAAGGCCGGCGTGCTCGACTTCCTCGCCCGTCGCGCCCACGATTGACGGCCAGCCCTCGCAACCCGCCAAAGCGAGCATCGTTTACCCCCCAGATCGCCTTTTGTGGCATCAGGGCCTTCATGCTAGTGTCCCGGCAGGATGAAGCCGGGGCCGAACTCCGGTAGGGAGACGTTCATGTCGCTAGTCACCTCGCGTATCGGCGGCGATAGCCTTGCGAGCTTCGATCCCCTTTGGTCGCGCGTGCGGGCCGAGGCGGAAGAGATCGTGCGCGGCGAGCCGGCCCTGTCGACCTTCGTCTATGGCTCGATCCTGGCGCATGACCGGCTCGAACTCGCCGTCGCCCACCGGATCGCCGGCCGGCTCGATCACCCCGACCTTTCGAGCGAACTGATCGCCCAGGCCTTTGCCGAGGCGTTCGCGGGCGATGTCGCGATCGCGCATGCGCTGCGCGTCGATATCCAGGCCGTCGTCGACCGCGATCCGGCCTGCAACCGCTCGATCGAGCCGGTGCTGTATTTCAAGGGCTTCCACGCGATCCAGACCCACCGGCTCGCGCATTATCTCTGGCGCCATGGCCGCCGCGACCTCGCCTACTACCTGCAGAGCCGGTCGTCGGCCGTGTTCCAGGTCGACATCAATCCGGCCGTGCCGATGGGCAAGGGCGTGTTCTTCGACCATGCGACCGACATCGTCATCGGCGAGACGGCGATGATCGAGGACGACGTGTCGATCCTGCAGGGCGTGACGCTCGGCGGCACCGGCAAGGAGATCGGCGACCGCCATCCGAAGGTGCGCCACGGCGTGCTGATCGGGGCCGGCGCCAAGGTGCTCGGCAATATCGAGATCGGCCATTGCTCGCGCGTTGCCGCCGGCTCGGTCGTGCTGCATTCGGTCGAGCCCAACATGACCGTCGCCGGCGTTCCGGCCAAGGTCGTCGGACGGGCCCCCTGCGCGGAACCGTCGCGCTCGATGGACCAGATGCTTTCCGGCCAGGGCGAGTAAGCCTAGGAATATCGTTCAGGCCTCATTACAAGGTGCCGGAAGCGTCGCACGGGGCGGCGTGCCGGGTCTGTCCGCGCGCTGCGCGGTCCGCCGCCCATCGTTCCCCGCACTATGGAGAGAAAATTGGATCGCAAGGAGATCCAGAAGCTCGAGAGCTTCTTCCGTCGGCGTTTCAACATGAAGGACATCACCGTCCGCCAGCGGCCGCGCAAGGATGATTCCGCCGAAGTCTATTTCGGCGAGGAATTCATGGGCGTGCTGTTCCGCGACGACGAGGAGGGCGAGCTCTCCTACAACTTCACGATGGCGATCCTCGACATCGACCTCGAAGAGGTTTGAGCCTCGGCATGGCCCAAATCGGGGCAGGCCGGCGCGACTGTGCCTTAACGAAACAGTAACCATGACGCCGCCGGTTCCGGCGGCGTTTTGCTGTCGGATAGCCGCCGGTTTTTGCCGTGCGCGCCGCCGTCCGCCCCGGCATGGCCCTTGCGACGCTGGCTGAGCCGCCACAGCCATGGGCCGACGATGCCGCTTTCGATCCAGCTCTTCGTGCTGCTCTATTCGGTCGCGACCGGCTTCGTCGTCGCCGGCATCGTCGCGAGCTTCTATCAGCTCGTGACGGCGGAGCCGGCGCGCTTCACCCCGCTCGGCTCCTCGGCCGTGGCGCTATTGGTGACTTTTCTCTTCTGCGGCATTGCAGGTCCGTTCATCATCATGCGCAATGCAGTCGCCGGGCGGCGCAAGGAGCGCTTCGCCATCGGCTGGATCCTCGGCAGCGCGGCGATCGCCGGCATGTGGAGCGCCTGTTCAGGCCTGCTCGTGCTGGATTTCGCGCTGGCCGCGCGGGCGGGACTTTGACGGGAGAGACGAATGGCGGTGCACAGCCTCGACGGCATCGGGCCGGAATTGCCGGCGGCGGGCGACTACTGGATCGCGCCCGATGCGCGCGTGATCGGCAAGGTGACGCTTGGCACCGATGTCGGCATCTGGTTCGGCGCGGTGCTGCGCGGCGACAATGAACGGATCACGGTCGGCGCGGCGACCAATATCCAGGAGCACGCCGTCCTGCACACCGACATGGGCTTTCCGCTCACCATCGGCTCCTCCTGCACCATCGGCCATCGCGCCATCCTGCATGGCTGCACGATCGGCGACAACAGCCTGATCGGCATGGGCGCCATCATCCTCAACGGCGCCCGCATCGGCGCGAATTCGCTGGTCGGGGCAGGGGCGCTGGTGCCGGAGGGCAAGGACTACCCGGACGGCTCGCTGATCGTCGGCGTGCCGGGCCGCGTGGTGCGGACACTCGATGACGCGCAGATCGAGCGGCTGAGGCAATCGGCGGCGAGCTATGTCGCGAACTGGCGGCGCTTTGCGGCGGGATTGGACATCTAGGGATCGAGGCGCCCGGCGTCGCGGCCTGGACGAACGCCGCCCCGGGAGCCGGGCCGGCGGTGCTCGTCAGCGCTTCTTGATCGAGCCGACGAGGACGTTGCGGTCGTCGGCGATGGCGACCCAGCGGCCGCTGTCGGTATCGGACTGGCGCTTGATGAACTGGTAGTCGGTCGCTTCCCAGAGCTTGATCTTGCCCTCGAGATTGTCGAGCACGAGGTCGCCGCGATCGGTGCGCACGGTCAGGACGGCATGGCCGTCGCCATTGGTCTGGCGCACCACGGTGATCAGCAGCGAACCCGCCGGCCAGCCGCGCTGCATCAGTTCGCGGCGCTTCAGCAGAACGAAATCCTCGCAATCGCCCGTGCCGGTCGAGTCCGGATAGGCCCAGTATTCCTCGCGGCCGTAGATGTCCTTGTCGGTATCCGGCTTGATCGCGGTGTTGACGTTGTCGTTGACGGCGATGAGTTCGTTCCACAGCGCCGGGGTGAGGCGCACGGCCTGTTCGCTCGGCGTCCGCTCGCGGCATTCGATCGGCATGCGCGCGCACAGGTCATGATGACCGATGGGCTGCGTCGTCTTGCCGAGGACCTGCATGAAGGCGGCCTGACCCTGGGCATTCGCGGCGGTGAGGCCGGCGATGCCAAGAAGAGCCAGAGCGAAGATCGAGGTAACAAAGCGCACGCAATACATAGCCGCCCATTCCCTTTAGCTGAAACGACTATGACCAGCGAGTTTTTATGCCGATCTAAGCCGCGAGCTCGAATTCAAATCCAAATCTATTCGAATTCGCCGAAAGGTTTATTGTTGTTGTTAACCTTTCGTTAAATAGTATGGCGAGGCTTGGGCGTCGGCAAGCGTAACCTCTTGTTAAGGTTAATTCTGCGCCTTGGTTTGCGAGGGGGATCGGGGGCCGTCGAGGCGGTCACAGGCGCGGCGTTGCGCATCGCGCAGCCGGCCGGTTGAGGTGGCTGCTCAGGCGGGCGGACGCGGGCCGGGCAAGGGCCGGGCGACGCAGGACAGCCGCCGGACGGCGAGGGACCGTCGCGGCTTGCGGGGCTGGGTGTCGGAGGGCGGAACGACGGCGCCGATCGTCGGCGGCGTGGCGGGCCGGCGTGGCGCTTAAGGGGCTGTCAGACCCGGGGCGCCAGTCTCAGCGAGCGGGCCGGGTCGGGCGATGCCGGCGCATCAGAACTGCGCGCGGAGCTCGGCGTCGTCCTGGAGGGCGTTGAAGGCGATGGCGATGCCGTCGTCGGTGTGGCGGATCACGTGGGCACCGATCGGTCCGAGCGCAGCGGGCGTGCCGATCGGCGGGCGGGCGCCGACGACGAGGGCGGCGCCGCTGATCGACAGGTCGCTGATGCGGCAGCGCTCGCGGCTGCCATCGGCCAGCACGAGCTGGGAGAAGGGATTGCGCGGCACGATGCGCGCGCCCCTGCGGTCGTCGATCGCCTTGGAGAGGTCGCGCTCGGCAAGCCAGGCCATGGTCGCCGCCAGCTTGTCGCGCTTGCGCAGCGTCGCGATGATGGCAAGGCCGAAGCCGCTGGTCGTGTGACGGGTGACCTCGCCCTCGATCCGGCCGAGCTGGTCGATATAGGCGATGATGCGCTCGCCGATGCGGCCCTGGATCGGCGCTGCCAGCGACAGGCTGTCGGTCGAGATGGCAATGGTCTGGCAGGGATATTCGCGCCGGCTCTCGAGCATGTAGCGGCCGAGCAGGGCGATCTCGTAGCGCCGGTAGCGACGGCGGTCATAGTTGTCGAGCGTGGGCCGGTGCGGTGTCGCCAGTTCGAGCATCGAGCGCGTCCGAAAGGGAGTGAACGCGCCGAGTTTAGCGAAGTCTCGTTAACAAGCGATAGCCGAGATCACCGGCCGCCCGGAAGTCGCTGCGACCGGCGTTCTTGCGGCGTGAAAGGCTTCTTGCGTCGGCGCCTCTGCCATCATCGCAACCGGGTACCGGAACGCCTCTGTACGATGTCCTGGCCGCCCTGTGACGGCATCGACGTCTATGGATGGTGATCCCGGCCGGCGGTCTGGTCCACGATCACCACGAGGCGGCCGCGGACATGGCCGCCTTCACTGACGCGGTGCGCTTCTGCGATCTCGGCGAGCGAATAGACGCGTTCGACGGGCAGCCAGAAGCGGCCTTGCCGGATCAGGTCGCCAATGCTGTGGAGCGCATGAAAGGCATGGCCGTGGGCGCCGCTGCTGAACAACACGCCGTGCCTTTGCGCCCCCGCGAAATCGGCAAGCTCGATGACATGGGCCGGACCGCCGGCAAGCGCGATGAGGTCAGGCAGGGCGCCGGATTGCCGGGTCAGGCCCGGCAATGACAGGCGGGCGCGGTCGCTCACACTGACGGAAGCCGAATGTCGATCCGCCTGCTAGCGCTTGCCGCCGTCGAAGACGACGAGGTGATGATGGCGGCGGCCGCTGGCCAGCGCCCCGGCCGGCATCTCAGGCAGGGTGTCGCGACGATGCGAGGCCATCGGCGAGAGCGGCTTGCCCGGCGAGGGGATGGAGGGGTGCAGCAGCACGGGTCGCTCGTCCGGCCAGATCAGGCGGAGGCTGGTGATCGACTGGCGGATGACGGGATGGATATCGAGCCAATAGGGCCGCTCCAGCGGCGCCATCAGGCCGAGGATACGGTCATAGATGCGGCCGCCGCGCGACAGCGGCAGCACGACCATCTCCCAGGGTGCGGTCTGGCCGCGGTCGTTCAGCGTCTCGACGCCGATGACGGCCGCGGCGGCGTCCACGCAGACGGCGGTCAGGAGCGTGTCGATCGCCTCGATGTCCTCGTCGCCCCATAGCGTCAGGAAATTGCGGCCCTTGAGCTCGCGGCCGAAATGCGAGCAGAGGCGCGTGCCGGCGAGGCGGAACGGATACTGGGTCGGACCGGCGCTCTCCAGGATGAAGGTGTCGCCGAGCAGGGCGTGAATCTCGGCCGGCTCTATGGCCCCGCGCGGCGGTGCGGGCTCGGCGCCGCGCAGCTGCGTCCAGTAGTCATAGAGCTCTCGGGTATTGCGATGCTTCATTCCGCCCTTCGAGGTCCCGTTTCGGTGCAGGGGCGGCGCGCAGACTGCGCCCTCGGCCACTTCTGTGCTGCCGAGGGACAGTCAGCCCCCGGCCAACATGGTAAATGGCTCGTTTGCATGCCGCGTGCCAACCGGCGCCAGACGATTAACAAACCGACTCACTTGCGCCGTCTTCGACATGGTTGCGAATTCGTTCGCCGCATGGCAATCCTGTCGCGTTCACGGGGCGTCTTGACCGGGGGGTAAAGACGGGGCGTGACTGGGGCCGTTTGTGCGCGCTTCTCGAAGCCGCGCCGGACGGCCCCACACTTTCCCAGGCTTCCAGTGCCCTGGCGTCGTGCGGCATCGGGCCCTTCTCCGGGGCGCTTGTGCACCAGGCGGTCTGCCTCTATCTCCAGACGATGTCCGAACGTAATTACCAGCCGGCGCGCGAGCCGATCTTCAATCTGCCGCCCGTCATCATCGCGTCGGTGGCGCTGCTCGGCGTGATCCACGCCATCCGCGTCTGGCTGCTCAATCCGGACCAGGAAGGCTGGGTGATCGCGGCCTTCTCCTTCGTGCCGGTTCGGATCACCATGCCCTCGACCTTCGGCTTCGAGTGGCCGGGCGGACTCGCTGGCGATGTCTGGACTTTCGTCACCTACGCCTTTCTCCATGCCGACTGGATGCATTTCGGCGTCAATGCGCTCTGGCTCGCCGCCTTCGGGACGCCGCTCGCCCGGCGCTTCGGCGCGCTGCGCTTCACGCTGTTCTCGCTGATCGGCGCGGCCGGCGGCGCGGCGCTGCATCTCGCGCTCGATCCGAACAGCGTCCAGCCGCTGGTCGGCGCCTCGGCGGCGATTTCCGCGCAGATGGCGGCGGCGGCGCGCTTTGCCTTCTCGCCGGGCGGCCGTCTCGGCGGCGTCGGGGTCGCCCGCGATGCCGATCATCGGCCGGCGCTCTCGATCACGGAAATGATCCGCAGCCGGCGCGTGATGACCTTCCTCATCGTCTGGTTCGTGTTCAACCTTCTGTTCGGGCTCCTGTTCACGCCGCCCGGCATCCAGTCGAGCCAGATCGCCTGGGACGCGCATCTCGGCGGCTTCATCGTCGGGCTGCTGTTCTTCCCGATCTTCGATCCGGTGGTCCGCCGCCCGGCGTAAGCTGCGCCCGGCCCTGAAGGGCAGGGATCACGGCGCCAAAGCAGATGACGGGCGCTGGCGCCTTGCGTTGCCGTCCGGCGAAGCCCATCATCTCGTGACGAGGTGCCCTGACCGGTCCACCTGAGAGAGCGGCTGGCGCCTCGCTTCAAGGGAGCCGACGCCATGACCGTTGCCGCCATTCTCGCCCGCAAGGGCCGAGATGTCCTCACCGTCCCGAAGTCCACTTCCATCGCCGAAGCCGTGCGCATCCTCGCCGCGAAACGCATCGGCGCCATCGTCGTCGCCGACGAGTTCCACCGCATTCTCGGCATCGTCTCGGAGCGTGACATCGTCCGCATGCTGGCGAATGTCGGGACGGGCGGTCTCGAGGGATCCGTCGAGACGATCATGACCGCGAAGGTCGTGACCTGCACCGACCAGGATACGATCAACGAGGTGATGGAGCGGATGACCGACGGCCGCTTCCGCCATTTGCCCGTGGTCGAGGATGGCCGCGTCGCCGGCATCATCTCGATCGGCGACGTGGTCAAGGCCCGCATCGAGCAGGTCGAGCGCGAGGCCGAGGAGATCCGCGCCTATATCGCGATGGCCTGAGCCGACTCAGCCGCCATAGACCGCCTTCGGATCGAACAGCGGGTCGTCGCCGGTCCATTCGAGCGCGAGGCCCGGCGTTGCCGGCTGGCCGAGCGGCACGCGGCGATAGAAGCAGCCCTTGCGGCCGGTATGGCAGTTGGCGCCGGTGCCGGCCGTGCGGACGCGAATGAGGATCGCGTCCTGGTCGCAGTCGACCCGCATCTCGGTGACGGTCTGGACATGGCCCGATGTGGCGCCCTTGTGCCAGAGTTCGCGGCGCGAGCGGCTCCAGTACCAGCCTTCGCCGGTCTCGATCGTCTTGGCCAGCGCTTCCGCGTTCATCCAGGCGACCATGACGACGTCGCCGGTCGCATCGTCGACGGCGATGGCGGCGATGAGGCCGTCGGCGCCGAAGCGCGGCATCAAGGCGAGGCCTTCCTCGATCTCGGCATGCGTGCCGGGGGCGGCGAAGGGCCCGGTCATGCCGCCTGCTCCTGGCGCGGCGTCAGGCCGACGCCCAATGATGCGAGCGCATCCCAATAGGCCGGGTAGGTCTTGCCGGTGCAGTCGGGGTCGAGAATGGTGATGCCGCCGATCTTGAGGCCGGCCAGCGCGAAGCTCATGGCGATGCGGTGATCCGAATAGGTCTCGATCTCGGTCGGCAGCGTCTGGCCGGCGAGCGCGGGATCGGCGGCGACGACGAGATCGTCGCCTTCCTCATGCGCGAGCCCCGGCCGGATGCGCGACAATTCGGTCGAGAGCGCGCGGATGCGGTCGCATTCCTTGACGCGCAGATTGGCGATGCCGACGAATCGCACCGGCGTCTCGTTGAAGGCGGCGAGAACCGCCAGCGTCGGCACGGCATCCTGCATCTGCGAGCCGTCGATCTCGGCCGGCAGATGCGGGAAGCTGGCGATGATGGCCGCGGCCTTGGCGTCCGGCTGCGTGAAGGCCTCGGGCGCAACGCCGAGATCGATCGCACCGCCGGTCAGCACCGCGGCCGCCCAGAGATAGGTCGCGGCCGAGGCGTCGGGCTCGACATGGATGTCGGCGGCGCGGTAGCCGGTCGGCTGGATCCGCCAGGTGGCGGCGTCGATGCGCTCGACCTTTGCGCCGAAGGCAGCCATCGCGGCGACGGTCAGGTCGACATAGCCGCGCGCGCCGATCTCGGCTCCGGTCAGCGCGACCTCGACCGGTCCGGTGCCGCAGGCCGCCGCCATCAGCAGCGCCGAGACATATTGGCTGGAGAGGCTGCCATCGATCTCGATGCGGCCGCTGCCGAAATGGCCGGTTCCGTGCACGGTCACCGGCGGATAGCCGTCCGCGTCGGAGCAATCGAGGCCGACCGACTGCAGCGCCGCGACCAGCGGGCCGATCGGCCGCTTGCGCATATGCGCGTCGCCATCGACGACGACCGTGCCTTCGACGAGCGTTACGGCGGCGGTCAGGAAGCGCATCGCCGTGCCGGCATTGCCGAGGGTGAGCGGTCCGGCGGGCGGGGTCAGGCGGCCCGTCGAGGTGACGACGAAGGTCGTCGCGTCGGGCTCGTCGACCGCAACGCCCATGTCGCGCAGCGCCGCGGCCATCAGCTTGGTGTCGAGGCTCTTCAGCGCGCCGGTGATGCGGCTGGTGCCGCTCGCGAGCGCCGCGAGCAGCAGGACGCGGTTGGTGATCGACTTCGAGCCGGGCGGCGCGACATGGCCATAGAGCGGGCCGGCCGCCGGCGTGATCGTGATCGCCTTGCTGATGCGCGGTGCCGCTTCGGTCATGGTGTCGCCCTTGCTCGGGGAGGGAAGGAGAGCGGCTTAGACCAAAGACGAGACCCGGCACAAGAGGCGAGCGCCCCCTGGCCCCTATCGGCGGCCCTCGACGAGGGCAAGGAAGCGCGCCCGCTCGTCCTTGTCGGTCTTGAACAGGCCCTTGAAGCTGGTCGTCACGGTGGAGACGCCGGATTTCCGGGCGCCGCGCATCGAGACGCAGTGATGCTCGGCCTCGATCAGCACCGCGACGCCGCGCGGGGCGAGGCCCTCCTCGATCGCGTCGGCGATCTGCTGGGTCAGCCGCTCCTGCATCTGCAGCCGCCGCGCATAGGCATCGACGAGCCGCGCCAGCTTCGAGAGCCCGACGACGCCGTCCTTCGGCAGATAGGCGATATGCGCCTTGCCGATGAACGGCACCATGTGATGCTCGCAATGCGAATGGAACGGGATATCGCGCAGCAGCACGAGATCGTCATAGCCGCCGGCCTCGTCGAAGACGCGGTCGAGGATCGCGGCCGGATCCTCCTCATAGCCGGCATAGAACTCGCGATAGGCCTTGGCGACGCGGGCCGGCGTTTCGAGCAGGCCCTCGCGCGCCGGATCATCGCCGGCATAGGCGATCAGCGTGCGCACTGCCGCTTCCGCCTCGGCCGCGCTCGGCCGATCGAGCGCCCGCGGGGCGTATTTCAGATGGGGCGGGGTCTTGGCGTCCATGCTCGGGCTCCGATAGCGGATGGGTTCGGAGCCTTGTATCTGGATCAGGACCCTGCGAGTTTCTATATGGAAAGCGCCGGAGGCGCCGATGATCGACGAAATCTACAATGCGCGGATCCTCGAATTCGCCGCCAATATCGAGCGCATCGGCCGTCTTGAGGCGCCGGACGCGAGCGCGAAGGCGCATGCGCGGCTCTGCGGCTCGACGGTGATCGTCGATCTGGTGATGGAGGGCGATACCGTTACCGATTTCGCCCATGACGTCCGCGCCTGCGCGCTCGGCCAGGCCTCCTCGGCGATCATGGCGCGCCATGTGGTCGGCGCCAGCGCGGACGAGCTCAGGGCGCTTCGCGCGCAGATGATCGCCATGCTGAAGGAGAACGGCCCGCCGCCGGACGGCCGCTTCAGCGATCTCCGCTTTCTCGAGCCCGTGCGCGATTATCGCGCCCGCCATGCCTCGACGCTGCTGACCTTCGACGCCGTGGTCGATGCGATCGGCCAGATCGAGGCGGTGCGTCGGCAAACGGCTGGCACGGAAGCGGCGGAATAGGGGCGGCAGCATGGGCTTCGACCATATCGGGTTCAGCGTCGCGAACTTCCTGGCCAGCCGCGATTTCTATATCCGCCTGCTGGCACCGCTCGATATCGATGTGGTGCACGAGACGGCGGAATGGGCGCTGTTCGGAGAAGGCGGCCACGGCCTTTTGTGGATCGGCGGCGGCGGTGCGCGACCGGGTCCGCTCCATCTCGCCTTCCGGGCGCGCGATCGTGCCTCTGTGCAGGCCTTCCACGCGGCCGGCCTCGAGGCCGGCGGACGCGACAATGGCGCGCCCGGGTTTCGGCCGCAGTATCACCCCGGCTACTACGCCGCCTTCGTCATCGATCCCGACGGACACAATGTCGAGGCGGTGCTGCATGAACGGGCATGAGGAGGATCGCATGACCCTGAAGCGCAGGCTGTCCGCGGCGCTCGCCGCCGCCATGCTGGTCGCGGGTCTCGGGGCTGTCCCCGCCTTCGCGCTGTCGAATGATGCGCAGGCGATCGTCGACCGGCTGAAGGCGACGATCCCGGACCTGAAGCCGGTCTGTTCCGACCGCACCAAGCTGACGGCGGCGGTGACGGCCGCCACCATTGCCCTCGCCGAGGCGAAGAAGATCAACGGCGATCACGCCATCGCGCGGAAGAACGGCACGGAGGCTGGGTATTATCTGTACTTCCACTGCCCACCGGCATGACGCCAGGACGTCCGAGGCAGCGCCGCCCGAGGCGCCGCGCCCGGTCGCGCGCAGCCTGCCGGCCCTTGTCGGCATCGGCTTCATCCGCCTCTACAAGCTCGTGCTTTCGCCGTTCATCGGCCAGTCCTGCCGCTATCTGCCGACCTGTTCCAGCTATGGCGAGGAGGCGATCGCCCGGCACGGCCTCTGGGCCGGCGGCTGGATGACGCTCGCCCGCCTGCAGCGCTGCGGCCCCTTCGGCGCCTCCGGCTTCGACCCGGTCCCCGAAACGCTCCGCCCCGACGCAGCCTGGTACCGCCCCTGGCGCTATGGCCGGTGGACGGGACGGCACATCGACCCGAAGACGCGGCTCGATCGCTAGCCGGCCCCCCTCGAATGGGGGATCGACGCCGCCAGGATCCAGTTCTGGAACGATCGCATGGCGGGCGTCAGCGTCGAGGACTTCAGCCAGGTCAGCCAATAGCAGCCATGCGTGACGAAGATCTCGAAGGGCTGCTCGATGACGCCCGCAGCCAGTTGCCGCTGGAACATCAGCGGCGGTGCCAGCGCCACGCCGGCGCCGAGGATCGCTGCCTCGACCATGGTGCGGGAGGAGTCGAAGACCGGCCCCTTCACGGCCGGCGCCGCGATGCCAGCGGCCGCGAACCAGCTCGGCCACTCGTCCGCCCGATAGGAGCGGAGCAGCGTTTCGCCATGCAGATCGTTCGGCTCCTTCAATCGATCGGCGATCTCGGGGATGCAGAGCACGGAGAGGGGCGCTGTGAACAACCGCTCGGCCTCGGTGCTGTGCCAGGCGCCGTCGCCAAAGCGGATGGCGAAGTCGAGGCCCTCGGCGGCGATGTCGACGCGGTTGTTGTTGGTGGACAGACGAAGGTCGACGAACGGGTACGCCAGCCTGAACTCCGGCAGCCGCTCGATCAGCCAGCCCACCGCGAAGGTGCCGACGACGCCGACATTCAGGACCTCGCGGAGATGGCCGTCCTCGAACTGCTCCAGGACACCCGCAATGCGATCGAAGGAGTCCCGAAGCGCCGGCAAAAGGGCCTGTCCTTCGTCGGTCAGCGCCAGTCCGCGCGGCAGTCTCCGGAACAGCGTCGATCCCAGCCGCTCCTCCAGCGATTTGACCTGATGGCTGACGGCGGCCTGCGTGACCGCGAGTTCGATGGCGGCGCGCGTGAAGCTCAAGTGACGGGCAGAGGCCTCGAACGCTTTCAGAGCGTTCAGTGGCAGATGCGGGCGGACCATTCGACCCCCTAGTTTTTCTTATGGCTCGTCGAAGATATCATCGTTTGTTGCCTCGCGGCGAGTGGCCTACCAAGAGCCGTCCCAATCACAGGAGATGGCGCGAGTGATCGACAGACGGCAGTTTTCCAGGGGTCTCATGCTCACAGCGGCATCGGCGGTGATCGGCGGATCCCGCTTCGTTTCCAAGGCGAAGGCATCAGAGAAATTCGTGTGCACGGTCCTGGTCGATGTCGACAGCGGCACGACAATCCGCCGCGAAGGTCCGACCGACCGGCGGTTCACGCCTTGTTCCTCATTCAAGCTGCCGCTCGCCGTGATGGGTTTCGACTCCGGCGTGCTGATCGATCCGCACCATCCGCTCTGGGCCTATCGTCCGGAGTTCCAGTCGACGATGGAGGCGCAGCGGAAGCCGGCCGATCCGACGATATGGCTGGCGGACTCGATCGTCTGGTATTCGCAGGAGCTGACCCGCAGGCTGGGCGAGGCGCGCTTCGGCGCGTATGTCAGGCAATTCGGCTATGGAAACGAGGACGTTTCCGGCAATCCCGGCAAGAATGACGGGTTGACCCAATCCTGGCTGATGTCGTCCCTGGCGATCTCGCCGGACGAGCAGGTGGCCTTCATCCGCCGTTTTCTGGGGCGGCAGCTCGGCGTTTCCGATCATGCCTATGACGCGACGCTGGCAAGCCTGGCGCATTATCCCGCTGAAGGCGGCTGGACGCTCCATGGCAAGACCGGCAGCGGCTTTGTCCGCGACGCGAAGCGGACCATCGATCGGAGCAGGCCGCTTGGCTGGTTCGTCGGCTGGGGCGAGAAGGACGGCCGCAGGATCGCCTTCGCGCGCTTCAATCAAGGCAATGAGCGGTCCAAGACCTATGGTGGCATGATCGCCCGCGAGGCCATGGTGAAGGACTTCGCGAGGCTGGCCGGGGGCTGACGCCAACTTGAATCATCGGGCTGGCAACAGGTGTGGACGCCCCATCTGTTGCCGGTCCTCCTCCCTTTCGAGCTCCGCCGCTTGAATGGCGCGCGGCCATCGTATAGCCGTCTCGCACCGGCACTCCGGCCGGCGGAGCTGGGCGCGTCCCGCTTCTCTTTCAGCCCAACCGCTTACCCGCGCTCGTCTGCGGGAGTGAGCAGGAGAGACATGATGATCCATCTGACCTTCCCCGATGGCTCCGTTCGCGATTTCGACGCCGGTACGACCGGGCGGCAGGTTGCCGAGAGCATTTCGAAGTCGCTGGCCAAGAAGTCCGTCGCGATGACCCTTTCGGGGACGCTGACCGACCTGTCCGACCCCATCACCGCCGACGCGCCGATCGAGATCGTGACGCGCGATGATCCGCGCGCGCTGGAGCTCATCCGCCATGACGCGGCGCATGTGATGGCCGAGGCCGTGCAGGAGCTCTTCCCGGGCACCCAGGTCACCATCGGCCCGGTGATCGAGAACGGCTTCTATTACGACTTCTATCGCGCCGAGCCCTTCACCACCGAGGATCTGCCGAAGATCGAGGCGAAGATGCGCGAGATCATCACGCGCAACGCCCATTTCACCAAGGAAGTGTGGTCGCGCGAGGAGGCGAAGCGCGTCTTCGCCGCCAAGGGCGAGG
The DNA here is from genome assembly GCA_965279105.1 of Kaistia sp. Taxonomy (GTDB): domain Bacteria; phylum Pseudomonadota; class Alphaproteobacteria; order Rhizobiales; family Kaistiaceae; genus Kaistia. The sequence goes on along the minus strand of OZ257135.1, from coordinate 3,758,919 downwards.
CGTTCAAGCTCGAGCTGATCGACTCCATTCCGGCCGGGCAGGATCTCAAGATCTACAAGCAGGGCCAGTGGTTCGATCTCTGCCGCGGGCCGCATCTCGCCTCGACCGGCCAGATCGGCTCGGCCTTCAAGCTGACCAAGGTGGCCGGTGCCTATTGGCGCGGCGATTCGACCAAGCCGATGCTGACCCGCATCTACGGCACGGCCTGGCATGACCAGGTCCAGCTCGACGCCTATCTCACGATGCTGGAAGAGGCCGAGAAGCGCGACCATCGGAAGCTCGGCCGCGAGATGGACCTCTTCCACTTCCAGGAAGAGGGGCCGGGCGTCGTCTTCTGGCACTCCAAGGGCTGGTCGATGTTCCAGGAGCTGATCGCCTATATGCGGCGGCGGCTGCGCCCGCTCGGCTATCAGGAGGTCAATGCCCCGCAGCTGCTCGACAAGTCGCTTTGGGAGACCTCCGGCCATTGGGGCTGGTACAAGGAGAACATGTTCGCGGCGCAGTCGGCCGGCGACGATACCGAGGACGAACGCGTCTTCGCGATCAAGCCGATGAACTGCCCTGGCCATGTCCAGATCTTCAAGCACGGCCTGAAGTCCTATCGCGACCTGCCGCTCCGCATGGCCGAATTCGGCGCGGTGCATCGCTACGAGCCATCGGGCGCGCTGCACGGCCTGATGCGCGTCCGCGGCTTCACGCAGGACGACGCGCACATCTTCTGCACCGAGGAGCAGATGGCCGAGGAGTGCCTGAAGATCAACGACCTGATCCTCTCGACCTATGCCGATTTCGGCTTCGGCGAGGTGGTGGTGAAGCTGTCGACCAGGCCGGAAAAGCGCGTCGGCTCCGATGCGGTGTGGGATCACGCCGAAGCCGTGATGATGCGCGTGCTCAAGACCATCGAGGAACAGTCGGGCGGCAAGATCAAGACCGGCATCCTCGAGGGCGAGGGCGCGTTCTACGGGCCGAAGTTCGAGTATACGCTGCGCGATGCGATCGGCCGTGAATGGCAGTGCGGCACCACGCAGGTCGACTTCAACCTGCCGGAGCGCTTCGGCGCGTTCTATGTCGATTCAGACGGCAGCAAGAAGACGCCGGTGATGATCCACCGCGCCATCTGCGGCTCGATGGAGCGCTATCTCGGCATCCTGATCGAGCATTTCGCCGGTCATTTCCCGCTCTGGTTCGCACCGGTGCAGGTGGTGGTGGCGACGATCACCTCCGACGCCGACGCCTATGCGGAAGAGGTTGTCGAGAAGCTGCGCGCCGCTGGTCTCCGGGCCGAGCTCGATCTTCGCAACGAGAAGATCAACTACAAGGTGCGCGAGCACTCGGTCGCCAAGGTTCCGGTGATGCTGGTCTGCGGCAAGCGCGAGGCCGACGAGCGGACCGTCAACATCCGCCGCCTCGGCTCGCGCGACCAGGTCTCGACCTCGCTCGCCGACGCGCTGGCCGACCTCCTCGCCGAGGCGACGCCGCCGGACCTGCAGCGGAAGCTCGCGGCGGCGGCTGCCTGATCGCGGCCGAGGTCATCCGCCGGGGCATAGCTGGGGCTGTGAAAGGCCGGATGGCTCCGCACGGTCGGCGGCAAGGACCCCCACCCCAACCCTCCCCCGCAAGGGGGGAGGGGGCGCGCTTCGGCCTTCAAATGTGACGAGCAGAGACGTTTGCCATCCCCTCTCCCGCGGAGCGGGGGAGGGCAAGGGAGGGGGCTCGCGGGCTGCGACGCCGGGGAGTGTGATCGGTGCGCAGGGCGGCAGTGCCTCAGGCGGTGACCCCCTCTCCAACTCTCCCCCGCTGCGCGGGAGAGAGGGCGCGCTTCGGCCTTCAAAAGGGACGAGCAGAGACGTTTGCCATCCCCTCTCCCGCGGAGCGGGGGAGGACAAGGGAGGGGGCTCGCGGCTGTGCCGAGCCTACTTCGCCAGCACCTCGACCTCGCGGTCGCGGCCGGCTTCGACGGTGAAGTTGCGCTCGTGGATCTGGTTGTCGTGCTTGGCGACGGCGGTGTAGTCGCCGATGGCGAGCACGACGTCCGGGAAGGCGCCGACGCTGTCGAAGACGCTGTCGCCGCCCGGCGTCAGCACCGTCCACGACGTGTTGGCCAGCGCCTCGCCGCCCGATTCGGCGACGAGCTTCAGCGTGATGCGCGCCGCCTTCTGGAACATCGTCGCTTCGGTGAGCTTGCCGGCGTCGATCTTGATGTCGGCGCGCACGGCGGCGTTGGCATCGCCATAGCGGTTGACGACGTGATAGATGCCGGCGGTGAGCCGCACCATCTGCTCCGGCGCGACGTCGGAGGCGATCGGGGTCGTCTCCTGGTCCTCCTGGTCGCTGCCGGGATAGATGTCGAATTTCGACATCGCGTCCGGGATCGGCTGATCCTTGCCGTTGACGGCCGAGAGCTTCAGCCCGCCGGCATTGAAGACGAAGGTCTCGTGGCCGCCCTCGCCGGTGACCGAGACGCTGCGGGTGACCGCGGCGCGGCCATAGGCGGCGTTGACGATATAGGTCCCGGGCGGCAAATCGAGTCGCAGGCTGCCGCCGCGCTGCTCGCGCAGCAGCGGCAGATGCCCGTCGCCGCCGCGCTTCTCGGAGAAGACGCGCCAGATGAGGCCGGTCGGGAGGGCGGCGCCGTCATCCGTGAGCTTGGCGTCGAGCAGCACCGTGCGTGGGCTTGGCTTTGCCGGCGCGGCGAGGCGCGGCTGCGCCGACGGTCCCGATTTCAGCAGGGCGCCGGGATCGAGCGGGGAGGGCAGGACGGGAGAGAGCGGCAGCGGGTCGGTCACCGCCGGCGGGGGCACCAGCGACGGGACGGAGGGAATATCGGCGGGGGGCACCGGATCGGCCTGCTGGGCGCTCGCCGAGGCGACCGCCGTCACGGCGATGATCGCCGCCGCCAGCCATGTCGCCAAGCCGCGCCCGTTCCGCTTCACCTGCCGCACTCCGCTCCCCATTCGCGCCGTTCCGCGCCGACGTCCCTTCCTTAGAGCCGAAGAAGGGTGGCGATTTCAAGACCCGGGCAAAGACAAGGGGCTGGGTCCGGCGCGGCGAGCGGGCGCGCGGCAAGGGTTGCATTGCCTCCGAATTCGTCCGATCTGTCGCGCACACCACGCGCACCCTGCCGGCGTCCCGCCGGCGCTTCCCGTCACCCTGGTCCGAGACCCCCTCACCATGACCGATACGCTGACGCTCCTCAAAACGCGGCGCTCGATCCCCGCCGTCAACATCGTCGAACCCGGCCCGTCCGCGGCCGAGATCGACGATCTCCTGACGATCGCCGCCCGCGTCCCCGATCACGGCAAGCTGGTGCCGTTCCGCTTTGTGCTATTCGAGGGCGAGGCGCGGGCCGCGGCCGGCGCGGCGACCGCAGAGCTTCTCAAGGCGAAGAAGCCCGACGCCGATCCGAAGCAGCTCGCGGCGGAACTCATCCGCTTCACGCGCTCGCCGCTGGTCGTCGCGGTGGTCAGCCGTGCGGCGCCGCATGCGAAGATCCCGGAATGGGAGCAGGTGCTCGCTGCCGCCGCGAGCGCGATGAACCTGATGATCGCGGCCAATGCGATGGGCTATGCGACGCAGTGGCTGACCGAGTGGGTCGCCTATGACGCCGATGCCCGCGCCGTGCTCGGGCTCACGCCGGACGAGCGGCTGGTCGGGCTGGTCCATGTCGGGACGGCCGACATCCCGCCCTTCGAGCGGCCGCGGCCCGACCTTGCCGATATCGTCACGCGCTGGACGCCGCCTGCGTGAAGCGCTCCCGTTAAGTCCCGGTTAGGGTTGACGGAACGTTAATCCATTGGTGCTCAGATCAGGGTTGGCGGCTTTGACGCCGCCAGCTTTGGTCGGGGGACCCATGATCGTTCGCCAGTTTCTCGAATGGCTCGAAACCGCGCCGCCCGGCCAGCGCGCCGAAGCGGCGCATGCGATGGCGCGCGCCTTTCTCTATTCGGAGGTCGAGCCGTCGGCGCGCGAGGACATGGAGGCGGCGATGACCGTGCTCCTCGATGACCCCGCCGCCGAGGTCCGCTATGCGCTCGCCGATGCGCTGGCCGTCGATCCACGCGCCCCGCGCCACATCATCCTGACGCTCGCCAGCGATCATCTCGATATCGCCGGTCTCGTGCTGACCTGCTCGCCGGTGTTCATCGATCCGGAACTCGTCGATATCGTCGCCGCCGCCGACGGGCCGCGCCAGGCGGCCATCGCCGCGCGGCTGCCGGTGAGCGCCGCCGTCTCGGCCGCGGTCGCCGAGGTCGGCGAGGCCGAGGCCTGCATCGCGCTGCTCGGCAATCCGGACGCCGCGATCGCCGCCATCAGCCTCGCCCGCCTCGCCGAGCGGCATGGCGAGGACGCCGAGATCCGCGACCGCCTGCTGGAGCGAAGCGACCTGCCGCCGGATATCCGCCAGATGCTGATCCGCCGGCTCGGCGACCGCCTCGGCGCCTTCGTCACCGGCAAGGCCTGGATCGCGCCGGAGCGCGCCCGCCTCGTCACGCGCGATGCCTGCGAGCGGGCGACGATCGCCATCGCCGCCGAATCGGCGACCGTCGATCTCGGCGCGCTGGTCGAGCATCTGCGCGTCACCGGCCAGTTGACGACGGCGCTGCTGCTGCGCGCCGTCTGCGCCGGCAATATCCGCCTGTTCGAGGCGGCGCTGACCGTCTTGTCGCGGATGCCCGAAGGTCGCGTCGCCGGCCTCATCCGCTCTGGCCGCCTCTCGGCGCTGCGCGCCGTCTACAAGAAGGCCGGCCTGCCGCCCTCGGCCTTCGAGGCCTTCGCCGCCGCGATCGAGACGGCGCGCGAGGCCGAGCACGCCGAGACCCCGGTCGGACGCCATGCGCTGGCGCGCCGCACGGTCGAGCGCGTGATGGCGCGCTACAGCGCGATCACCGACGGCGAGGCGAACGAACTCGTCGCCATGCTGCGCCGCTATGCGGCCGAGGAAGCGCGCGAAAGCGCCCGCGCGGTAGCCCGCTCGGTCCGCGAGGCCGCGTGACGGACGATCAGTAGCGGAACTGCTCCGTGAGGATGCGCTCGTCCCAGCTGTGGCCGGGGTCGAAGAGGATGAGGCTCTTGGCGCGGCGATCCTGGCGGACCACGATCTTCAGCACCGACTTGATCTCGGTGTGATCGGCGACGGCGTTCACCGGCCGCTTCTCGGCTTCCAGCACCTCGAAGGTGACGCGCACCCGGTCGGGGATCAGCGCGCCGCGCCAGAGGCGGGGCCGGAAGGCGCTGATCGGCGTCAGCGCGAGCAGCGGCGCGTGGATCGGCAGGATCGGGCCATGCGCCGAGAGATTATAGGCGGTGGATCCCGCCGGCGTCGCCACCAGCACGCCATCGCCGGTCAGTTCCTCGAGCCGCACGCGGTCGTCGATGGATATCCTGAGCTTGGCGGTCTGGTAGGACTGGCGGAACAGCGACACCTCGTTGATCGCATAGGCGCGGTGCTCGTTGCCCTGGCAGTCGAGCGCGTCCATCTGCAAGGGATGCAGCGTCGAGGCGATGGCGGCGGTGACGCGCGCGCGGAGGTCGTCCTCGCGATACTCGTTCATGAGGAAACCGACCGAGCCGCGGTTCATGCCGTAGATCGGCTTGCCGGAATTCATGAAGCGATGGAGCATCTGCAGCATGAAGCCGTCGCCGCCGAGCGCGACGATGACGTCGGCCTGCTCGGGATCGACCGTCTCATAGAGCGTCGTCAGCCGCTGCTCGGCGGCGACTGACTCCGGCGTTCCGCTGGAGATCAGAGCGAGCGCGCCGCCAAAGAGAACCTGCTTCGCCATTGTCGCCCTTTGCCAACGCCCGCGGTGCCTGCTTGTATCAGACGATGGCGACGCGCACGCTGCCAATTCCCTCGATGCTGGCTTCGACGCTGTTGCCGCGCACCAGTTCGCCGACGCCGGCCGGCGTCCCCGTGAAGACGAGGTCGCCCGCCTCGAGCTCGAACCAGCGCGAAAGATGGGCGATGATCTCGGGAACGTTCCAGATCATGTCGCCGAGATCGCCGTCCTGGCGGAGGGCCCCGTCGACGCTCGCGGTGAGGCGTCCGCGCACGGGATGGCCGATATCGGCGGCGGCCCGGATCGTGCCGACGGGCGCCGACCGGGCGAAGGCCTTGGCGGGCTCCCAGGGGCGGCCGGCCTTCTTCAATTCGGCCTGGACGTCGCGGCGCGTCAGGTCGAGGCCGACCGCATAGCCGAAGACATGGCCGAGCGCGGCGCCGATGGCGATGTCCTTGCCGCCGCGGCCGATCGCCACGACCAGCTCGACCTCGTGATGGAGGTCGGCGGTCAGGGGCGGATAGGGGACCTCGCCGGGCGGGACGACGTCGGCGGCGTTCTTCTGGAAGAAGAAGGGCGGCTCGCGCTCGTCGTGGCCCATCTCGCGGGCATGGGCGGCATAGTTGCGGCCGACGCAATAGACACGGCGCACCGGGAAGCGCGCCTCGGTGCCTTCGACGGGCAGCGAGACGACCACCGGCGGCGGCACCACATAGCTCACTTCGGACATCGTCATCCCCAGAGGTCGGTGGCGCCGGACGGCGGCGCGCTGGCGTCGGCACTTTCGGCGAGGGAGCGCCGCGATGCAAGGCAGCGCAGGGAGACGAGCGAAGCGTGGTGGACGAGCGGCTGCGCCGCGCCGCCGCGGCTGTTCGAGGTTGCGGCGGGCCGTCGCGACGGCTAGGAAGTCGGCCATCCTTCCCATCGAGGCTCATCCACCCATGCCGGCTGCGCCAGCACGCTTCGTGCTCACCCTCTCTTGCGGCGATCGCCGCGGCATCGTCGCCGCGGTGGCGAATTCCATCGCCTCGCAAGACTGCAACATCGTCGAGAGCGCCCAATATGGCGATCCGGACAGTGGCCGCTTCTTCATGCGCGTCTCGTTCGCGGCGCCCGAGAGCGTGACAAGGGAGAGCTTCGTCAGCGGCTTCCTGCCGGTCGCGACCGGCTATGGCTTCGACTGGAAGCTGCACGATCTCAGGGTCAAGCCGCGCGTGATGATCCTCGTCTCCAAGCTCGGCCACTGCCTCAACGACCTGCTCTATCGGAACTCGATCGGGCAATTGCCGATGGACCTCGTCTCGGTGACGTCGAACCACGAGACCATGCGCCGCCGGGTCGAGGGGGAGGGGCTGCCCTACCATTATGTGCCGGTCGAGGGCCGCACCAAGGCCGAGCAGGAGGCCGAACTGCTCGGGCTGATCGAGGGCGAGCGGATCGATCTCGTCGTGCTGGCGCGCTACATGCAGGTGCTGTCGGACGATCTGTCGGGCCGGCTGGCCGGCCGCGTCATCAACATCCACCATTCCTTCCTGCCGAGCTTCAAGGGCGCCAAGCCCTATCACCGCGCGCATGAGCGCGGCGTGAAGCTGATCGGCGCCACCGCGCATTACGTGACCGCCGAGCTCGACGAGGGGCCGATCATCGAACAGGATGTCGGCCGCGTCGATCACGCGATGTCGGCCGAGGAGATGGTCGCCATCGGCCGCGACATCGAGAACACGGTGCTGGCGCGCGCGATCAAGTTCCACCTCGAACATCGGGTTCTGCTCAATGGATCGCGCACCGTTGTCTTCCGCTGACCCGTCCAGGGGTGCGGCCAGGCTGATCGACGGCAAGGCCGTCGCCGGTGAGGTCACCGAGCGCATCAAGCGCGAGGTCGCCGCCTCCGGGCTGAAGCCGGGGCTCGCTGTCGTGCTCGTCGGCGAGGATGCGGCCAGCCAGGTCTATGTCGGGGCGAAGGGGCGCAAGGCCGCCGAGCTCGGCTTCCATTCGGTGCAGCATTCGCTGCCCGCCGATACCGCCGAAGCCGATCTCCTGGCGCTGGTGGCGAGCCTCAATGCCGATCCGGCCATTCACGGCATCCTCGTGCAGCTGCCGCTGCCGGCCCATATCGACACCACCGCCGTGATCGAGGCGATCGATCCGGCCAAGGATGTCGACGGCTTCCATCCGATCAATGTCGGGCGCCTCGCCATCGGCGAGCGCGGGCGGGCGCTCGTCTCGTGCACGCCGGCCGGCTGCCTGCTGCTGATCAAGCGCGCCCTCGACCGTCCGCTCGCCGGGCTCGATGCCCTCGTCATCGGCCGCTCCAATATCGTCGGCAAGCCGATGGCGCAGCTCCTCCTCCAGGAAAGCTGCACGGTGACGATCGCCCATTCGAAGAGCCACGACCTCGCGGCCCTCGCGCGCCGCGCCGACATTCTCGTCGCCGCGGTCGGGCGGGCAGAGATGGTGCGCGGCGACTGGATCAAGCCGGGCGCGGTCGTGATCGATGTCGGCATGAACCGCATCGCGGCGCCCGAGCGCGGCGCCGGCAAGACGCGGCTCGTCGGCGACGTCGCCTTTGCCGAGGCGGCGCTCGCCGCCGGCGCGATCACCCCGGTGCCGGGCGGCGTCGGCCCGATGACCATCGCGATGCTGATGGCGAACACGCTGACGGCGGCCTGCCGCGCCGCCGGCCGGCCGGACCCGCAGTTTTAGCATTTCGTGCTCGGACCGGCGCTGGCCCGAAACTTTGTGAGGGCACCGCCGGCTCGCCGCCGATAGGGCCAAAGATCGCCGTTGAGCTCCGGCGCAGCGCAGGCTACCGGTCCGCTCATCCGATACCGGGAGTGACCGCCTTGAACTGGATCCTGCCGCGCCAGCTCGACAACCATTTTCCGGGCCGCCGCTTCGTGCCGTGGGTGTTCGCCGTGGTCGTCGTGGTGACTCTCGGGCGGAGCCTCTTCCACATGCTGGCGCCCGATGGCGGCGCGCAGTCGGTGGCGCATATTCCGCTCGACAGCTATTCGCAGCCCGCCGCGGACACGGTCGTCTTCATCTTCGCCTTGTGGGGCCTGTCGCAGCTGATGCTGGGCGTCGTCTACGCGATCGCGCTTCTGCGCTACCGATCGATGATCCCGCTGCTGCTGGTGCTCATCGCCGCCGAATATGCCGGGCGCCTCGCGATCGGTCACCTCCGTGTCATCGAGACGACCGCCACGGCGCCCGGCGCGATCCTCGACTATGTCGCCGTGCCGCTGGCGCTGCTGCTGCTCTTCTTCAGCCGTCCGGCCGCTGCCGGACGGTGAGGGCGGCCGGCAGCGGCCCTATGGGATAATCACGAGCGCCCGGCCAGCCGTGCGTCCTTGCGGCCGCGGCGGCGCTCGCGATTCATGATGTAGAGGCCGCTGGCGATCACGATCATCGCGCCGAGCACGACCAGCGGATCGATGGTGGTGCCGAACAGCAGATAGCCGTAGCCGATCGCCCACAGCATCATCGTGTACTGCATCGGCGCGACGACGGAGGCCGGCGCCAGCCGCAGCGAGCGGACGATGAAGAACTGGCCGCTGCCCATCAGGAGGCCGCCGCAGGCGAAGAGCGCCATGTCGTGCAGCGTCGGCATGCGGAAGGTCAGGATCATGCCGGGCAGGCTGACGGCGATGAGGCCGGTGACGACCGCGAGCACCATGACGGCGTGATGCTCCTCGCGGGCGATGCGGCGCATCACGAGCACGGTGAAGGCGCCCGTCACCGCCGAGACGAGCGCCGCGGCATGGCCGAGATGCAGGGTCTGGAAGCCCGGTCGGACCATCACGAGGATGCCGAGGAGGCCGACGATCACCGCCGCCCAGCGGTGCAGGCCGACCCGCTCGCCGAGGATCGGGATCGACAGGATGGTGACGAGGATCGGCGTGCAGAAGAAGATCGAATAGGTCTCGGCGAGCGGCAGCTGCGAGAAGCTGAAGAAGCCGAAGATCGTGCCGGTCCCGGCCAGCATGCCGCGCAGGAGGACGAGCTTCGGATGGCGGACGCGGATGGTGCGCAGCCCCCCCTCCCACCAGAGCATGATGGCGAGCGGGATCAGCGCGAAGCAGGCCTGCGTCACGACCAGCTGGAACACCTGATAATGCGACGACAGCACCTTCACGATCGCATCGCTCGACGCGAACATGAGATTGCCGGTGACGGCCATGGCGAGGCCGAGGAGGGTGCGCTCGCTGTCGGCGCGGCCCATGTCGAGCACGGCGGTCATGGCGCTGGTCCGTCGGCAGGGGATGGTACGGGCAAGCCGGTCCCGATCCGCCTGGGGGCGGCAGGGGCGCGCAGAGCGGCGGAGAGGGACACGACGACCTCGGACGGGAACGGCGGGATGAACGGCGCGGCGAGAACGAGGGCGGCGACGCGTCCTATGCTTGACTTCTGCTTTGCGGCAGCGTCAAGGCGTATTGTCGCGAGGGTCGTTGTTGCTGCGTTGTGTGGCGCGAATGCCGCGCGAGACCAGCAGAAGAGGCCGTTGCGAAAGACATGGACCAGTCATTCACCGTCGATCCGCGCATCAAGGGCGACAGCATGGCGGTCGGCGATCTGCCGCTCTGCCATGTCCGCCTGATGGACGAGGCGCGCTATCCCTGGCTGCTGCTGCTGCCGCGCCGGCTCGGCCTCTCGGAATGGACCGAGCTTGAGGCCCCCGACCTCGCGCGTGTCTCGGCCGAGATCAAGCAGGCTTCGGACGCCTTGCGGCTGGTGATGCCGTTCCAGAAGCTCAATGTCGGCGCTCTCGGCAATATCGTAAGCCAGCTTCACATCCACCTGATCGGCCGCCATGCCGGCGATCCGGCCTGGCCCGGCCCGGTCTGGGGACACAGCGCGCGACTCGCGCGGGGTGCCGAGGCGACGGCCGCGCTCATTGCGCAACTGCAGCGTGCCCTCGGTGTGGCGAGCCTGCCTCTCGGTGGCGATCATTACTGATTCGTGAACGAAATTCGGGGCTTGGTAACCCGCCATTAACCATGGCGAACCGACTCTGGTCCTGAACAGAGGCGGTTTCTGTCGGGCGGTTCTGCTCGGCACGCGACGGTCTCCGGTGTCCGAAGGCGCGGCACAGGAAACGGACGATGCACCTTGCGGTGGCCAGACGAGATCAGCGACCCGGCAGGGACGGCGCGGCAGCGCTGCGCCGTGGCGGGATCACCGCCGCCGCCTGCCTCGGCGCTCTGCTCGTCGCCGGCTGCGCCGCCAAGCCGCAGGACATCATCTCGAGCTCGCAGGCGCTCCGCAAGCCCGTCGACCGCGCCATGGTCGACATGCCGCCCGGCGGACCGGCCGTGCTCGGCGTGGTCGAGCGGACCTATTCCAACGCGACGACGCAGGAGCTGACGCTCGAGAATCACTCGCATGTCTCCGGCGAGAACCGTTTGACGATCACGATGTTCGGTCCGGTCGTGCAGGTGACGGCGCCGGAGAACCGGCTGAACAACGATCCGCTGGCGCTGCTCAATGTCGGCCGCGAGTTCGGCTGGTTCTTCCCGGGCGTCCGCATGCAGGTCTCGACCTATTACGCACAGAACCGCTACGGCTCCTTCGGCTATGCGACGGGTCGATCCGGCGCCGATACCTGCCTCTATGCCTGGCAGCGCATCCGCGCGCCCGACCTCGATTCGACGCTGATCAGCCGGCAGGGAACGATCATGATCCGCCTGCGCCTCTGCGCGCCGCGGACGACCGAGACCGAGCTGCTGCAGGTCATGACCGGCTTCAACATCAACGCCTATTTCCTGACGCCGCGCTGGAATCCCTATGGCGCGCCGCCGCCGCCGCCCGAAGATCTCGGCAAGCCCGGCGCGACCGTGCTGCCGCCGGCCAGCGCCTACAGCACCGCCGGTTCGGTCGCGCCGCGCGCCACCGTCCGGCGGCGGGTCGTCGCCGACACCTATGTCGCGCCCGTCGCCGAGACGATCACGCCGGATGCGGCGCTGGTTCCGCCGCCGACGGTCGCGCCCGTCACGACATCGAGCATCGCGGCGCCGGCCACGGCCGCCGATCCGGCGCTTGCGGTGCCGCTCGAAGGCTATCCGACCGTCCCGCCGCCGTGAGGCGGGGGAAGGGAACACCGAGATTCCGCCATAAGCGATGACGGAATTTTCACCAAGACCTGAGACAAGGGATCGAATCGAGGGTTCTGGAGGAGCTGGTCCGATTGGATGAGCCAATCGGGAAGAGCAGGACGCCAGGAACAGATGGTTACGGCCCGGATCGGCTCGAGCAAGGAACGCTCATGGCGCGCATAGGATATGCCCTCGTCTGGGCGCTGGCGGCGGTCGTGATGACGATCCTGATCACGCTGCCGATCAACCTGCAGGCCCATCTGGTCGCGGGCGCCTTCGTCGTCGGCTCGATGATCCTCCTGAAGCTTTTCACCCGGCAGGGCGTCTGGCGGCAGATCGCGCTCGCGCTCGGCACCTCGATCGTCCTGCGCTACGCCTATTGGCGCACGACCTCGACGCTGCCACCGCTCAACCAGCCCGAGGACTTCATTCCGGGCCTCCTCGTCTATCTCGCCGAGATGTACAGCATCTTCATGCTGTTCCTCAGCCTCTTCGTCGTCATGCGCCCGATGGCGCCGCGCACGCTGAAGGTCTCGTCGTCGGATCCGGACCTGCCCACCGTCGACGTGTTCGTGCCCACCTACAACGAGGAGCCTGCGCTGCTGGCGACGACGCTCGCCTCGGCCAAGGCGATGGACTACCCGGCCGACAAGCTGACCGTCTGGCTGCTCGACGACGGCGGCACCGTTCAGAAGCGCAATTCCGAGAATATCGAGGCGGCGCAGGAGGCCGAGGAGCGCTATGTCGAACTGCAGAAGCTCGCCGCCGATCTCGATTGCCGGTACCTGACGCGCGAGCGCAACGAGCACGCCAAGGCCGGCAACATGAACAACGGCCTCAAGGTGTCGCATGGCGACCTCATCGCCGTGTTCGACGCCGACCATGCGCCTGCCCGCGACTTCCTCACCTACACGGTCGGCTATTTCAAGCAGACCGAGAAGCTCTTCCTCGTCCAGACGCCGCACTTCTTCCTCAATCCCGATCCGGTCGAGCGCAACCTCAGAACCTTCGAGACGATGCCGTCCGAGAACGAGATGTTCTACGGCATCATCCAGCGCGGCCTCGACAAATGGGATGCCTCGTTCTTCTGCGGCTCGGCCGCGGTGCTGCGCCGCGAGGCGCTGCAGCAGACGGGCGGCTTCAGCGGCGTGTCGATCACCGAGGATGCCGAGACGGCGCTCGAACTGCACGCCACCGGCTGGAGCAGCGTCTATGTCGACCGCCCGCTGATCGCCGGGCTGCAGCCGGCCACCTTCACCTCGTTCATCGGCCAGCGCAGCCGCTGGGCGCAGGGCATGATGCAGATCCTCCGCTTCCGCTTTCCGCCCGGAAAGCGCGGCCTGTCGATCCCGCAGCGGCTCTGCTACATGTCGTCGACCCTTTTCTGGCTGTTCCCGATCACGCGCTGGATCTTCCTGCTGGCGCCGCTCTGCTATCTCTTCTTCGATCTCGAGATCTTCACGGCATCGGGCGGCGAATTCGTCGCCTATACGTCGTCCTACATGCTCGTGAACCTGATGATGCAGAACTATCTCTACGGCCGCTTCCGATGGCCGTGGATATCCGAGCTCTATGAGTTCGTGCAGGCCGTCTATCTGCTGCCGGCCCTCGTCTCGGTCATTCTCAATCCGAGCAAGCCGACCTTCAAGGTGACGGCCAAGAACGAGTCGCTCGATACCGCGCGCATCTCCGAGCTGGCGCGGCCGTTCTACATCATCTTCTTCGTGCTGCTCTTCGGCGTTGTGATGACCGTCTGGCGCATCTATGCCGAGCCCTACAAGGCCGATGTCGCCCTCGTCGTCGGCGGCTGGAACCTCCTCAACATCCTCATCGCCGGCTGCGCGCTCGGCGTCGTCTCGGAACGGCAGGAGAACCGGCAGAGCCGCCGCATCGACGTGCGCCGCCGCTGCGAGATCATCATCGGCGACCGCGTCGTGCCCGCGACGGTCGAGGACGCGTCTGTCGGCGGCGCCCGCATCAATGTCGCGGGGCTCCGGCCGCAGGACGTGGAGCGCGGCATGCAGGCTGCCATCCGCTTCAAGACGAGCGTCGAGATCCCGACCAAGGAACTGCCGATCACGCTCCGCACCATCGCCCCCGGCGCCAAGGGCGTCATGCTCGGCTGCCGCTACGAGCCGAAGGTCGCCGATCACTACCGGCTGATCTCGGACCTCATCTTCTCGAGCTCCGACCAGTGGTCGAAGTTCCAGTGGTCGCGCCGGGTCAATATCGGCATCTTGAGGGGCACGATCTGGTTCATCGGCCTCTCGGTCTACCAGACCGGTCGCGGCCTCGGCTATCTGTTCCAGTCGCTGCGGCGTGATCGCTCGGCCGGCGTTCCCGCGGAGAAACGTGCCGCATGATCGCCCTTGCCCGCTCCGCATTGATCCTTCTGGCGGCGGCCGCGATGGCCGGTCCGGCCTTCGGCCAGGCCTCGCAGCCCTTCGACATGAGCGGCGAGCGCGGCGGCGCGCCGGCGAGCCCGGCGCCGCAGGTCGAGGTGCCGATCGGCGTGCCGGTGCAGCCTCTGCCGCCGTCCGGCGGCTATGTCGCCCCGCTGCGGGTGCAGCCTTCGGGCGAGGTGGTCCAGCCGATGCCCGAGATGCCGGGCGCCGCGCCGCGGCCCGTGCCGGGCTTTACCGTGCCGAACATGGTGCCCTCGATCCGCGCCCCGCTCGCGCCCGCCGCGCCGAGCGTCCAGGCGGTGCCGATCGTCGCTCCGGCGCCCGTGGAGGCGGCGGTCGCGCCCGTTCAGCCCGCGGCGCCTGCCAAGCTCGTGCGCTACATCGTGCCTGCCAAGACGCTGCGCTTCGAGGGCGAGAATGACCAGCGCAGCTGGTCTGTGTTCCTGACGGCGGTGGAGGCCGCGCGGAAGGCGACGCTCGAGGTCGCCTACAAGAACGCGATCCTGGTGATGCCGGAAGCCTCGCGGCTGCGCCTCCTGATCAATGGCGAGGTGGTGCTCGAGACGCCGCTCGCCTCGTCCGAGAGGTTCAAGTCGGTCACGGCGGACATCCCCGACGGGCTGCTGCGGCCGGGCGCCAATGTGCTGCGTTTCCAGGCCTTCCAGCGCCACCGTACCGACTGCTCGATCCAGTCCACCTACGAGTTGTGGACCGATATCGATCCCGCCGGGACGCGGATCAATCTTGAGGCTGGCGGCGCGCCCGATATCCTCGAATCGCTCGATGACCTGCCGGCGATCGGCTATGGGCCGGACGGCGTCACCAGAATCCATTTCATCGTGCCCGGCGTCGCGCGCGGCGGCGCGACCGAGAGCATGATCAAGCTCGCGCAGGGGCTCGGGGTGCTCGGCGGCTATGCCAATCCGTCGGTGACCGTCACCGACGCCGCCGCCAGCCCCGATCCGCGCGGTACGCTGACGGTGCTGCTGGGCGCGGCCGGTGAAGTCAATCCGCTCATCGCGGCCCCGATCACCGCCGCGGAGACCCAGCCGATCGTCTCCTTCGTGAACGAACCGCGTCTCGGCGCCTCGGTGCTCGTCGTCTCCGGCGCGAACTGGGGACAGATCACCGCTGCCGTCGACGCCATCGCCACGAAGGGCGACCGTCCGCTCGGCCAGCCGCGCCTCGCGCTCAACACCGCGTCGTGGCTGTCGCCCGATGTCCACTATTTCACCGGCCGGGAGGCGGTGTCGTTGGCCAAGCTCGGCGTGGCGACGCAGCAGTTCTCGGGCCGCCGCTTCCGCGCCCAGTTCGCCGTCGGCATACCCTCGGACTTCTATGCCGAGTCGTATGGCTCGGCGCGGCTCCTGCTCGATGCCGCCTACACCTCGGCGGTGCTGCCGGCGAGCCATCTCGACATCTATGTCAACGGCCAGATCGCGGCGACCACCCGCATCGTGAACCGGACCGGCGGCATCTTCCGCCAGCTGCCGATCCAGATCCCTTTCCGACATTTTCATCCGGGCGTGAACACGATCATGCTCGAGGCGGTGCTCAACACCGAGGCCGACATGGCCTGCGCGCCGGGTGGCTCGATCGCCGGCTCGGATCGTTTCGTCCTATTCGATACGACGGAATTCGCCATGCCGGCCTTCGCCCGCATCGCGCGCCGCCCCAATCTCGCCTCGCTCGGCGGCAGCGGGTTCCCCTACAGCCAGGCGCCGGTGGCCTCCGCGCTGGTGCTCGGCCGCGCCGATACCGAGACGCTGTCGGCCGCCGGAACGCTGGTCGCGCGCCTCGCGATCCAGGCCGGCCGCATCCTGCCGCTCGCCCTGACCGCGGCGGCCAATGTCGGCGACCAGTCCGCCATCTTCGTCGGCGTCGCCTCCCAGTTCTCCGACGGCATGCTCGGCCGCCTCGGCATCGCCGAGACCGTGCGGGCGAGCTGGAAGTCCGACCTGTCGTATGTTGCCGACCCTTCCGCCTCGGGCGGCAATGTGCTGCTGCCCGGCACCAATATTCCCGACAACGCCGTTCCCGGCGCCGACCAGGAGAACACCGATGCCGTGTTCGATCGCTGGCGCACGGCGCTGGCCGGCGGCGGCGGCTGGCGCGGGCAGGTGTCCTCGTTCGAGGACTGGATGAAGCGCAATTTCGACATCTCCTTCTCGGCGCTGCGCATCGGTCCGGCGCGGGAGGTGGCGTTCGAGCCCAAGGCGCGCTCGACCTTGTTGCTCGCGCAGGCGATCAGCCCCGGCGGCACCGGCACCTGGACGATGATGACCGCTCCATCGGGCAGCGAGCTCGCCTCGGGCGCCATGTCGGTCGCGGCCATCCAGACCTGGTCCAAGGTCGCCGGCCAGTTCAGTTCGTACAGCGCGGGCACGGGGCTGATCGAGAACCAGGCCGTCCTCAACTACCAGTTCGTCGTCACCCAGCCGCTGACGCTGCGGAACCTCCGGCTCATCGCCGCCAACTGGTTCTCCAGCAACATCGCCTTCTATGCCTTCGGTCTGATCGGATTGTGCGTCTTGCTCGGCATCATCACCTCCGGCCTCCTGTTCCGTCTCGGGAGGCCGTCTTGAGCGCGTCCGCACTGTGGCTGGCCATCATCCTCATGTTCGGAGCGCTCGTGCCCGGGCACGCCGCCGATGCCGCGCCGCTGCGCATCCAGGGCACGATCAGTCCCGCCGTCTGGCAGGCCTATGCGAGCCGGTTCCTCGACGCGAGCGGGCGCATCATCGACGATGCCAACGGCTCGATCAGCCATAGCGAAGGGCAGGGCTATGGCCTCATCCTCGCCCTGGCCGCCGATGATCGCGGGAGCTTCGAGCGGATCTGGTCGTTCACGAAGACGCAGATGATGCTGCGCAGCGACGGCCTCTCGGTGTGGAGCTGGCGGCCGGCCGAGCCGCATGTGCCCGACATCAACAATGCCAGCGACGGCGACCTCCTCATCGCCTATGCACTTGCCATGGCCGGCCGGGCCTGGCAGATGCCACGCTACACGGCGGCGGCGGCGGCGCTGTCCGAGGCGCTTGGGGCGACCTCGATCGTAGATTTCGGCGACACCACGCTGCTCTTGCCCGGCGTCGACGGCTTCACCGCCGAGGCGCGCGCCGATGGCCCGGTGATCAATCTCTCCTACTGGATCTTCGAGGCGATGCCGGTGATGCAGCAGCTGGCACCGGCCGGCAACTGGCAGAAGCTGGCGCGATCGGGCCTCGACATCCTCGGTGCCGCGCGCTTCGGCGCCTCGCGCCTGCCGACCGAGTGGATCTCGCTGCATGACGGAACTCCGGCGCCGGCGGCCGGCTTCGACCCGGATTTCGGCTACAACGCGATTCGCATCCCGCTCTACCTGGTCCGGGCCGGCATCACCGATCCGGCCCTCCTGCAACCCTTCCAGGCAGCCTGGCGCGGCGCGCAGACGCGCGGACTGCCGCTCATCAACGTCACCACCAATCAGGTCGCGGCGGTGCTGAGCGAGCCCGGCTATCGCATGCTGCCGGCGCTACTCGATTGCGTCACCAGCGGAACGCCGATCCCGCCCGATCTGAAAATGTTCGCCCCGACGCATTATTTCCCGTCGACACTCTACCTGCTTGCGGTCTCCTATCTCACCGAAAGGAAGCCGCAATGCCTGTGAGAGGGGTCTTCCTGGTCATCGGATCGGTCGCGATCGTCGGCATTCTCGGCGCCGTCTTCGTGCGCCAGGCGGCGACGCGGACGGATGACCTGTCGAGCGTCATGCACGCCAAAGCATCGTCCGTCTCGGATGCATCGACGACCCCGCGCGGCATCGTCCCGATGGTGGCCAGCCCCTCCGGAGCCGTGCCAGTCGCCGACGACGTGTTCGGCGCCAACCGGATGGCGCAGTCGGCGCCGATCCAGGTGACGCCGCCTGTCGCCTTGCCGGGCGGGCCCGTCGCTCTGCCCGGCGCGCCGGCGGCGGGCAGCGTGCCCATGACGACGCCGGCGCTGCCGACGGCGACCCCGGTGCCGATCACGCCGCCCGAGGCGGCAGCGCCCGCGCCCGCCGCAGCGCCCGCCCAGCCGGCGACGCCCGCCGCCGCGGCTGCCCCGGCCGTACCCGCCGGCCCCGCCGTCGACGAGACGGCGCTGCGTTATTTCGCGCAGCAGGGCGATGCGCGCCGTCTCAATGCCGAGATCGCGCGGCTCAGGGCGCTCTATCCGAACTGGTATCCGCCGACCGACATGACGGCGCCGGTGCCGGTGACCGACACGCTGCTCGACGGCATGTGGAAGCTCTACAGCCAGGGCCAGTATGCGGCGGCGCGGGCGGCGATCGCCGACCGGCAGGCGAACGAGCCGGACTGGAAGGTCCCCGCCGACCTGCTGGCGCGGCTCGATATCGGCGAGAAGCGCGAGCGGCTCATCAACGCCTCGAATGCCAAGCTCTGGGACACTGTCGTCCAGATCGCCGCGGACACGCCGAGCCTGCTCACCTGCGCCGATGTCGATGTGCTCTGGCGGCTGGCCGAGGCCTTCGCGCGCAGCGACCGCGCCGACCGCGCCCGCGATGTCGATCTCTATGTGCTCACCAATTGCCAGGATCCGAAGGAACGCCTCGCGACCATCCAGAAGGCGATGTCCTATCTGGGCGACGCCGAGCTCTCGGAACTCCTGGCGCTCGAGCGGACGGGTGCGGACGGACGGGGCGAGTTCGCGGCGGTCAAGGGCGACATCGCCCGCCGCCGGGTCGGCGCCGCCGCCAAGGATCCGAACAAGATCGCGCCGCCCGAGGACATCCAGCTCCTGCAGCAGCTCGCGACCGCCGGCACCAAGGCCGACGACGCGGTCCTGCTCGGCGTCTATCTCTTCGCGCACAACGATCCCGAAGGCGCGGTGACCTGGTTCCAGCTCGCCAAGACGCGGGCCGACACCGCCGAGATCGCGCGCGGTCTCGCCTATGCGCTCAATGCCGTCGATCGGCCCGCCGAGGCCGAGGCCGCCGCCTATCGCTGGCGCGACGCCGGCGCCGAGAACAAGGAAGTCTATCTCGTCGTCGCCACGGCACTGCTCGCCATCGATCCGCCGGCCAAGATCGAGCCGGAGGTGATGGCGCGCATGGCGAAGGCGATCAGCGAGGCGAAATACGCGCCGGGCGCGCAGGATCTCGGCTGGTACGCCTACAATACCGGGCAGACGCTCTCGGCGGCGCGCTGGTTCTCGGCCGCGCTCACCTGGAAGCCCGACACCGAGCCGGCCGCCTTCGGGCTTGCGCTCGCCGCGCAGAAGCTCGGCAACAAGGTCGCGCTCGCACAGATCCTGCGTGTCTGGGGGCCGCGGTCGCAGCGGATCGCCGATCTCGGCGACCCGACCAAGCAGCGCGCCGGCCTCCGTCCCGCCGACACCTTCGTGCTGCCGCCGAGCATCGCGACGCCGGGCGTCGTGCCGCCGGCCCGATCGGGCGTCCTTGCGCCGGAAACGTCCTCGCGCATCGCCACCGACTACGCCGTTCCGACGCCGGAGGGCACCTTCGTCCAGGCCGAGGCGACCGTTCCCGCTGCGGCGCCCGTGCGGTCGACCCGCACGGCAGCGTCGTCTGGTGGCGGAGGAGGGGGCGGCTGCCGCAGCGGCGTGCGCACCGAACAGCTGCGCGGCATGAGCGCGCTCAATCGCGGCTGGTGCCTGCTTTCGCTCAACCGGCCGGTCGAGGCCAGCGATGCCTTCGACGCGGCGATGACGACGAGCAACGGCAAGGCGCGCCAGGACGCGGCCTATGGCAAGACGCTCGCCAATCTCCGGTCGGGCTTGACGGATGCCGCGGCGGTCTCGGCCTCGGCGGCGCCGCAGGATCCGAAGCGCGCCACGGAACTCCGCACCGAAATCCTCACGCAGCGCGCGCTCGCCTCCTATGCCGACAATCGCTGGGTCGAGACGCTGCTCTATCTCGACGAGCGCTCACAGATCGCGCCGGAGCAGAACGACCTCCTGCTCATCCGCGCCTGGTCCTACTATCATCTCGGCCGGCTGCAGGAATCGAAGCGGCTGTTCGTCGCCGTCGCCGGAACCGGCTCGCGCGAGGCCGCGAAGGCGCTCGCCACCCTCGCCAGTTCTCGTCAGGGCATGACCCTCGACGATGGACGCAGCCGCCGCTGATGCAGCGGCCGCGTCGCGTCGGTTACTTCTTGTCCTTGGCGGCCGCGGTGGTGTTCGCGAACGGCTTCGGAGCGGTGGCGGCGCCGGCCTTCGGCTTCTCGGCCTTCGGCTTGCGGGTTTCCTTGTTGCTGCGCATCTGACCCTTGGCCATGGCGGTCTCCTTCTCTGAGCGGCGATGCTCCATGATACAGGAGCCTGTTCGCGGCGGGTAGCGGCGCGAGCGGCGTTTTCGATCGTGCCCCGTCAGTCGGCGAGATCGGCGATGATGGCGCGAAGCCCGGTCTCGTCGACGAGATCGATGGCGCTCGCCAGCGGGAACCACATCACATAGCGTTCGCCGGCTTCCTTCCAGGTCGCCAGCTGCTTGTCGACGTCCATTCGATAGACGGCGACGCTGATGAGATCGAACTGGCCCGGCCGTCGCTTCCAGTAGAGGAACGACCCGAGCGGCTGCTTGGAGACCTTGCCGACGAGGCCGGCTTCCTCCTGCGCCTCGATCGCCGCGGCTTCGCGATCGGTCTTGCCCTTCATCGGCCAGCCCTTCGGAATGGTCCAGCGCCGCGTCTCGCGCGTCGTCACGAGGCAGATCTCGCGCTTGCCTCCGGCCGAGCGCAGGGGCAGCGCCCCGACCTGATGCCGGGGCTCGAGGGTCTCGTTGATGTCGGCTGGATCGGACAGGGCGATAGGTTCCGGGATGCGCATCGGGATACTGCTTAGGCGTCTAATATGATTCTCGGTTGCGGCGCCATCCGGCTTGCCACCCGTGTACGGGCACAAGTTGCGCACTGCCTGTCGCAGTCAAGCGGAAAGCAGCTTGGCGGGCCGGGGAGGCCGGCGGGACGGCGTGAATGCGCTGCCGTTCCGATGTCTTCAACGCCGAACCGGGAGCATCGTTGCCTGCTGGAGGCGATACGAAGCAAGACCCGTGCCTTGGATCACCAGGCACATGCTCCGCGCAATCAAGACGAGAACTTCTGAGATATCGGGATGCACGCGGACTAGAGGTGCATATCGATGGAGCGGCTCCCGAGGGTATTGTTCGAAATTAGTCGATAAAATGATCGGTCACGCACAATTGAGCTATGATGTTCATGCTGCACTTACATGCAGCAGTGCAGGATTGGGTCGAGGGACCATGTTCGAAGCACCCATCGAGGCCGTTCTCGACGACCTTCTGCAGAACGCCGCGCCGCTCGTATTGATCGTCATGTTCGCGACGATGCTGCGGTCGCGAGCAGGCCCGCGTGCCGACCGGACGCGCCGCTTCGCCTGCGCGCTCGGCTTCGGCGCCCTGGCCGCGCTCTCGATGCTCTGGCCGCACCCCGGCGGGGGGCCGTTCGGTCTCGACCTGCGCGCCATACCCGTCGTGCTCGCCGCGCCGCTGTTCGGACTGCCGTTCGGCGCCATCACCGCCGCGATTGCCGCTGTGGCCGACGTCCTCGTCGGCGGCGAGGGAATGGCGTTCGGCCTCGCCGTCGTCGGCGCGGCCTTCGTGCTCGGAAGCGCCGTTGCCTGGGGCCGCGGCTGGAGCCTGTCGCTCGATGCCGAGCCGCAGCGCGACCTCGACGCCTTCGACCTCGCCCTTCTGTCCGGCCTTGCCTCGGTTGCCACGCTGCCGTTGCAGCTACGCCCGCTGACGCATGCGGATGCGGTCCCGCCGCCCTGGGCGCTGCCCATGGCGCTGCTGCTGGTGATCCCGGTGACCACCTTCGTCATGGGCGCCATCGTCACGTTCGATCGGCGGCGGCGGTCTCTCGAATCCTCGCTGCGGCGGGCGAGCGAGCAGCTGAACGGCATTGCGGCGCATCTGCCGGGCGTGATCTATCGCCGACGTGGCGGCGCCGGGACACCGCTGAAGTTCGACTATGTCAGCCCCCGATCGACCGAGCTGCTCGGCGTCACGCCCGAGGCGATCGTCGCGGACAGCGCCGCCCTCACCGGACTGCTCCACCCCGGTGGCAGCGCTGCCCGGGATGCCGCGCTCAGGAAGCTCGCCGAAGATCCCTCGGCCCCGATGACGATCCTGTCGAAGATCGTCCGGCCGGATGGCGCGATCCGCTGGCTGGAGGCGCGATCGCAGGTCAATGAAACGGCGACGCGGGAAGCCGGCGAGCTCATTTCCGATGGTCTCATCCTGGATGTGACGGAGCGCCATCTCGCCGAACGGGCCGCGGATGAGGCGTCCGCCCATGCGGACTGGCTGGCCGGCCACGATTCGCTGACGGGACTCCTGTCGCGCAGTGCCGCGCTCGAGGCCATCGCGCGCCATCGGGCGGATGTCGACGGCGGGCTGGCGCTTATCCTGTTCGATCTCCTCGACCAGCGCATCGTCAACGAGATCTACGGCCCGGCGGCAGGCGACGCCCGCATCATAGCGGCCGCCCAACGGATCGCAGCCGCCGTTCCGAAAGGCGCGCTCGTCGCGCGCTATGGTGGCGACGAATTCAGCATCCTTCTTGCCGGTGCCTGGCCGGCAGCCGCCATCGTCGA
Organism: Kaistia sp.; assembly: GCA_965279105.1. Classification (GTDB taxonomy): domain Bacteria; phylum Pseudomonadota; class Alphaproteobacteria; order Rhizobiales; family Kaistiaceae; genus Kaistia. The sequence goes on along the minus strand of OZ257135.1, from coordinate 3,736,026 downwards.
TCTCGCCGAATCCGTTCTCTCGGCGATGGAGCTGCCGTCCTCGATCGGAGGGCGCGAACTCAGCCTCTCCTGCCGCGCCGGCATCGCCGTGATCGAGACCGCGCCGGCCTCCGTGGGCGAGTTGCTGCAGGCCGCCGAACTCGCGCTCGCAACCGCGCGCGAGCGCGGGGTGATCGGCGCGATGCTGCATACCAAGGCCATGGAGGAGGAGCGGGCGGCCCGGCTCATCCTGCGCCAGGATCTCGCCGACGCCATCGCCAGTGACGGCCTGCGGCTGGTCTGGCAGCCGATCGTCGACGCATCGAGCCGCGTGGTCGTCGGGCGGGAAGCGCTGCTGCGCTGGGACCGGCCAGGCTTCGGCGCCGTCCCACCGGAGCAATTCGTGGCCATGGCCGAGAGCGGCGACCTCTGGCAGCAGCTCGACGCCTGGGTGCTGCGCACCGCCTGCCGGCAGGCGGTGGCCGCGGGTGAAAGCGGCTGGATCTCCGTCAACATCACCTCGTCCTGGATGCAGGCCGGCGATCTCGTCGCCACGGTGCGCAGGGTCCTCGCCGAGACCGGCCTGCCGGCGCAGCGCCTCTGGCTGGAGCTCACCGAGCGGGTGATGGTCGAGGACGAGCGGCGGGCCGTCGCGATCGTCAACGAACTCGGGCGGCTCGGCGTCGGCGTCGCCATCGACGATTTCGGCGCCGTCTATTCCTCGCTCGCCTATCTGCATCGCCTGCCGGTCCGCAAGATCAAGCTCGACCGCGCCTTCATCCAGCCGATCGAGGGCGACGCCCGGGCGCGGACGATCGTCCGCGCTGTGCTCTATCTCTGCAGCGAACTGTCGATCGAGGTCATTGCCGAAGGGGTCGAGACCGAGGCCCAGCTCGCCTGGCTCTGCGTCAATGGCTGCGCCATGGTGCAGGGCTACCTGACCGGGCGGCCGGAACCCCTGCTGTTGGCCGAGGGCGGCGCAGTGGCGGCCGAAAAACAGGCCTCGTGACCGAATTGCGCGGGAGCCCCGCTCCTTGCTACAACCCGGATGGGCTGGGCATAGCGCGGATAACGGGGCGGCAGATGCGTCTTGGGCAGTGGGGCTGGCTCGATCGCTATATTCCGGAGCGGTTGAAGGCCTGGCGGACGGCGATCAAAGGTATCCGCAGCACCTACAAGCAAGTCACCGGCCGGCGCCTCCGCCTGTTGCGGCCACGGCGCTTCACCGAAAAGATGCAGTGGCGCAAGCTTTTCGATCTCAACCCGATGTACGCCGTCTTCTCCGACAAATATGCCACGCGGAGCTATGTCGGCGAGCGGCTCGGGCCGGGCGTGCTGCCGAAGCTCTACTGGGTCGGCAACGACCCCGACACGATCCCCTTCGACCGGTTGACGCCGCCTTACGTCATCAAGAGCACGCACGGCTACGAGCATGTCGTCATCGTCGAGCGGGGCGGCACGCCGGATGTCGACGCCATCCGTGAGAAGACCCGCCGATGGCTGGACTACAACCACGGTACGCTGATGTGGGAACCGGGCTATCAGCATGTTCCGCGCCGCTTGATCGTCGAGGAACTGCTCGAGGATCCGGCCGGCCGGCCGCTGGTCGAGCGCAAGATCTTCGTGTTCGACGGCAAGGCGCGGATGATCGAATCGATCTTCATCGAGCCGGGCACGCGCGGCCGGCAGACGGCCATGCACACGGCCGACTGGGAGCCGCTCGGCTGGTATGCGACGCGGCAGCCCTATCCGGGGCCGAAGCCGAGGCCGGAGCGTCTCGGTGAGATGTTCGCCGCGGCCGAGCGCCTCGCCGCCGGCTTCGATTTTCTCCGCGTCGATCTCTATGATTTCGGCGACAGCTTCCGGGTCGGCGAGCTCACGGTCTATTCCTGGTCGGGGCTGTTCAAGTTCAATCCCGACGAGGCCGACCTGATCCTCGGCTCCTACTGGCATCTGCGGATGCCGGTGCTGCGCGCGGTTCTCGCGGTGCTGTTCCGGCGACGGGAGATTCGTCCCCGGCATCAGCAGGTCGAGCAGCCTGCCGCCGAACTGGTGGTCGAGACGGCCTGACGCGGCGGTCGCCGGCCGGCACGACGCGCGCGAGCCCCAAGGATCGATGGTCTTCCAGGGAATGGTGCCGGTTGAGGGGATTGAACCCCCGACCTTCGGTTTACAAAACCGCTGCTCTACCGCTGAGCTAAACCGGCGACGCCCCCGGTTTAGTGAGAGGCGGGGCGACTGGTCAAGGGGCGGCACGCCGCGAAGGCTGCCCGCCGGTCGGCCGCCGCTCCGTTCGTCCGCTCAGGCGGCAGGGGGGCCGAGATGCCGGCGCGCGACATAGAGCGCGAGCGCCGCCGCATTGGAGACGTTGAGGCTCTTGATCGCGCCCGGCATGTCGAGCCGCGCCACCGTATCGCATTTCTCGCGCGACAGTCGGCGGAGGCCCTTGCCCTCGGCGCCAAGCACCAGCGCGACACGGTCGCCGGCCATGGCCTCTTCCAGCGTCGCCGTGCCCTCGCTGTCGAGGCCGACGCGGTGGAAGCCGAGTTCGCCGAGCTCGTCGAGGGCGCGGGCGAGGTTAGGCACTTCGATATGGTTGATCCATTCGAGCGCGCCGGAGGCGGCCTTGGCGAGGACGCCGGTCTCGGTCGGCGCATGGCGGCCGGTCGTCAGCAGCGCATCGGCGCCGAAGGCGACGGCCGAGCGCAGGATCGCGCCGACATTGTGCGGATCGGTGACCTGGTCGAGCACGACGATGAGGCGGGCATCGCCGAGCATCGAGAGCGGCAGGGGATCGAGCGGCTCGACGAGAATCGCCGCGCCCTGATGCACAGCGCCTTCGCCGAGCAGCCGGTCGAGCGCCTTCGGCTCGGCCTCCTCAAGGCTCTCGGGGAGCGTTGCGCCTTCCTCGCGCAGCCGCGCTGCGGCATTTGGGGTCGCGAGCAGCCGAAGAACGGTGCGGTTCGCGTTGCCGAGCGCCGCCGCGACCGAGTGAATGCCATATATCCACAGCTGGTCTGGCCGCCGTTCGGCCGAGCCGCGCGATGGAAAACGACGTTCGCTTTCGCCGCGCGGGCGGCCGTCTTCACGCTTCGGACCGGGCTTTCCGCCCCTGAAATACTTGGATTTGTCGCTGCTGCTCATGCGGCTTTATAGGGGGGGCGAGGCGAGGCGGCAACCGCGTGCCGCGCGCGAAAACGGCGTTGCGCAAAGCAGGCGAAGGGGCGTTGACAGCGGGGGGCAAGGTCTCCATAACACGCGCCACGGAAAACCGGGCTCCGGTCCGGTTCCGTAGACGATCCTGAACGCGTGACGCTCTGCCGATATGACGGAGGGGTGCCCGAGTGGTTAAAGGGGACGGACTGTAAATCCGTTGGCTATGCCTACGTTGGTTCAAATCCAACCCCCTCCACCATCTCGTCGGAACGTTGGCGTGCGGGTGTAGCTCAATGGTAGAGCAGCAGCCTTCCAAGCTGAATACGAGGGTTCGATTCCCTTCACCCGCTCCATCAATTGAGCATCGCGCCGCCGGCGAGGCGGATCCTTCCTCGCGGCGAGGTCGCGGTGCAAGCTGGGCCGGCCTGAGGCTCACGTGAACGAGACGACAGGAAAGCACGTCGATGGGTAAAGAGAAATTTGCGCGCACGAAGCCGCATTGCAACATTGGCACGATCGGCCACGTCGATCATGGCAAGACGTCGCTGACGGCGGCGATCACGAAGGTGCTTGCGAAGACGGGCGGCGCGACGTTCAAGGCGTATGACCAGATCGACGCGGCTCCCGAGGAGCGTGCGCGCGGCATCACGATCTCGACGGCGCATGTCGAGTACGAGACGTCGGCCCGCCACTACGCCCATGTCGACTGCCCCGGCCACGCCGACTATGTGAAGAACATGATCACCGGCGCCGCGCAGATGGACGGCGCGATCCTGGTGGTCTCGGCCGCCGACGGCCCGATGCCGCAGACGCGCGAGCACATCCTGCTCGCCCGCCAGGTCGGCGTTCCCGCGCTGGTCGTGTTCCTGAACAAGGTCGACCTCGTCGACGACGCCGAGCTGCTCGAGCTCGTCGAGCTCGAGGTGCGCGAGCTGCTGTCGTCCTACGATTATCCGGGCGACGACATTCCGATCGTCAAGGGCTCGGCCGTGGTCGCGCTCAATGACGGCGACGCCAAGCTCGGCGAGGACGCGATCCTCGAGCTGATGACGGCCGTCGACACCTATATCCCGCAGCCGGAGCGTCCGATCGACCTTCCGTTCCTGATGCCGATCGAGGACGTGTTCTCGATCTCGGGTCGTGGCACGGTGGTGACGGGCCGCGTCGAGCGCGGCATCGTCAAGGTCGGCGAGGAAGTCGAGATCGTCGGCATCCGCCCGACGGTGAAGTCGACGGTGACCGGCGTCGAGATGTTCCGCAAGCTGCTCGACCAGGGCCAGGCGGGCGACAATATCGGCGCGCTGCTTCGCGGCATCGACCGTGAAGGCGTCGAGCGCGGCCAGGTTCTGTGCAAGCCCGGCACGGTGACGCCGCATACGGTGTTCAAGGCCGAGGCCTATATCCTGACGAAGGAAGAGGGTGGCCGTCACACGCCGTTCTTCACCAACTACCGCCCGCAGTTCTACTTCCGCACGACGGACGTGACCGGCGTGTGCACGCTGCCCGAGGGCGTCGAGATGGTGATGCCGGGCGACAACGTGTCGATGGAAGTCACGCTGATCGTTCCGATCGCCATGGAAGAGAAGCTGCGCTTCGCCATCCGCGAAGGCGGCCGCACCGTCGGCGCCGGCGTCGTCGCCAGCATCATCAAGTAAGCGGGCGGGATGCCACGGCATCCCGCCCCGACACCTCGCCGCAAGGCGGGGCACTCTTCGAAGGGCAAGTGCGGCTGGGCCGCGCTTGCCCTTTTTGCATTCTGGGCGTTGCTCGTCGCCGGTCCGATCGCTGTCTCCGCCGCCTGTGCCGAGCGGCCGGCCTGCAAGGGCTGCGGCTGCAAGGGCGGCCCCGGCTATCGCGGGCCTGACGGACGCTGCGCCGGCTTCAAGGCGCTGGAGAGCGTCTGCGGCACGCCGCCCGAGACGCGCTGCGTCTTCGAGAATGCGCCGGGCACGGGCGCGAACCGCGACTGCGCGCTGGCGCCGCCGCCACCAAAGCCCTGAGGCGCGGCGGCCCTATCCCGCGAACACCGCCCGCGGGCGGATCAGCTGGCCGCTCGCAGCCTGCTCCATGGCATGGGCGATCCAGCCGACGGAACGGCCGGTGGCGAAGAGGGCGAGGGCGCTTCGGCGCGGCAGCCGGTAGACCCGCTCCAGGAGAACCAGCGCCACATCGATCGACGGCTTGAGGCCGGTCGCCGTCTCGACCGCCTCCAGCAACGCGCGGTCGGCGGCGCCGAGGCGGACCGCCGCCAGCAGGGCCGCGGCGCGCGGATCGCCGGACGGATAGAGCCGGTGGCCGAAGCCGGGCAGGCCGTCGCCGCGGGCGAGGCGGGCGTGAACGGCGGCGGCGGGGTCGCCGAGGTGCTGCACCTCGTCGAGGAAGGCCGCGACGCGGTCGGTGGCGCCGCCATGCAGCGGGCCCGCCAGCGCGACGAGACCGGCGATGAGGGCATGGGTCAGCGACGCGCCGGTCGAGGCGGCGACGCGCACGGCGAAGGTCGAGGCATTCAGTTCGTGGTCGGCGACGAGGACCAGCGCCCGGCGGATGGCGTTCTCGGCGGCCGGCGCCTGCCAGGTCGCCGCCAGCGCCTGATGCAGCGGCGCCTCCGGGAACCAGCGCCCGGCGGCGGCCGAACCGATGATGCGGACGAGCCGCGCCGCCCGCGCCGCCAGCCGCGCGCCCTGCTCGCCGGGAAGCGATTCGGGCAGTTCGCTCGCCAGCGCCGCCACGGCCCGGTCGATCGGCGATCCCGCCTCCGGCATCGCGCGGAGCGCCCTTCCGCGAAAGGAGGTGCCTTCGACGCCCCAGAGCAGGTCGGCGATGCCCTCCAGCGTCGCCGTCTCGGCGAGCAGGGCGGCATCCTCGCCGCGATAGGTGAGGCGGCCGCCGGCGATGCTGCCGAGCGCCGTCGTCAGCACCGGCAGGCCCCAGTCGAGCGCCGTCGCCGCCGCCGAGGCCGGCCGCGCCTGGCGCTGCTTCTGCGCGATCAACGCCTCGACATCGTCGCGCCGATAGAGCCGGGCGCGCGGATCGGACGGATGGGGCAGGGCGCGGATGCGCCCGCGGCTGACATAGGCGTAGAGCGAGGCCGGGCGCACGCCGAGACGCTGGCTCGCCGCCTCGGCCGTCATGAGGTCCGCCGGATCGATCATCGTCGTCGTCATGTTGATTTGTTGATTCAAGATTGAGGCCATCATCCACCTAACGCAGATTCTCCGCGAAGGCAAAAAGGAGAAGCTCATGAATGCGCGCGTGGACGGCACCGCTCTCGCCCAAGGCACCGCTTCGGCTGAAGGCCCCGCCCGAATGGCACCGGCGGGGCTCGCCGGCGTCGTCGCCGCCGAAACCGTCCTCAGCCATGTCGATGGCGCCGGTGGGCGGCTCATCGTCCGCGGCGTCCCGATCGAGGCGCTCGCCGGGCGGTCGAGCTATGAGGCAGCAGCAGCGCTGCTGCTCGGCGGCTTCGCGTCCATCGGCGATGACGCCGCTTTTCGAACCGCGATCGGCCGGGGCCGGGTCGAAGCGCATCGCCGCTTCGTCGGCCGGCTCGACGCGACATCGCCGCGCGATCCGGTCGAGGCGATGCGCCTGCTCCTCGCAGCGCTCGGCGACGACGATCCGCTCGCCGAGCCGGCCGCGCTGATCGGCGCCGTCGGCGTCGCCGCGGCGATGGCGATCCGGGCCGGGCAGGGGCTTGCCCTCCTGCGGCCCGACGCAGCGCTGCCGCATGCGCTCGACCTGCAGCGGATGATCGGCGGAAAGATGCCGGAGGCTGAGGCGGCGCGCGCCTTCGAGACCTATCTCGTGACGGTCATCGACCATGGCCTCAACGCCTCGACCTTCACTGCCCGCGTGGTCGCCTCGACCGAATCGGGTCTCGTCTCCGCCGTCGTCGCCGCGCTCTCGGCGTTGAAGGGGCGGCTGCATGGCGGCGCGCCGGGACCCGTGCTCGACATGCTGGACGCGATCGGCGAGGCGGAGCGGGCAGAGGCCTGGCTCGAGGAGCGGATGGATCGCGGCGAGCGAATCATGGGCTTCGGCCACCGCGCCTACCGGGTGCGCGATCCGCGGGCCGATGTGCTGCGCGGGGCGATCGGGCGTCTCGGCGAGGGGGAGGGGCGGCTGGCGCTCGCCCGCGCCGTCGAGGCCGCGGCCCTCGCCGTGCTGGAGCGGCGCAAGGCGAACCGGCGTCTCGACGTCAATGTCGAGTTCTACACGGCGCTTCTCTTGGAGCGACTCGGCATTCCGCGCGAGGGGTTCACGGCGGTATTCGCGGCCGGGCGGTCGGCCGGGTGGATCGCCCATGCGCTGGAGCAGCAACAGTCCGGCACGCTCATCCGTCCCGATGCCCGCTATGTCGGGCCCGAGCCGCAGTCCTGAGCCGATCGGCGGGCGAGGTAAGCCGGCGCCTGTGCGGTGCGATCGAATAGGGATTGCACCGGCCCCCTCGCTTGGCTATGACAACCGCGCGTGCCCGGAATCGACTTCGGTCGGCGGGGCAAGCATGGAGGGGTATAGCTCAGCTGGTAGAGCGACGGTCTCCAAAACCGTAGGTCGTAGGTTCGAATCCTACTGCCCCTGCCAAATTGCTACTTGAGGAATCGTTCATTCGGTTCTATGTAACGCTTCCCAGCGCGGTGCGCAGACGTTTGTTTGCGCGCCCGCAAGCCGTGAGCGGGTAATGGCCACCAAAACTAATCCAATTGCGTTCCTCCAGCAGGTCCGGTCGGAGGTATCGAAGGTCGTTTGGCCGTCTCGGCGCGAGGCGTTGATCACCACCGCCATGGTTTTCGCCATGGCCGTTGCCGCGTCCCTGTTCTTCACGCTGGCCGACTTCGTCTTGAGCTACGGCGTTCAGCTGCTGCTCGGCGTCGGTCGCTAGGAGCAGAATGCATGGACAAGCGTTGGTACATCGTTCACGCCTATTCGAATTTCGAGAAGAAGGTCGCGGAATCGATCCGTGAGCAGGCGGCCCAGCGGGGTCTCGCCGAGCTGTTCGACCAGATTCTCGTGCCGACGGAGAAGGTCGTCGAGGTTCGGCGCGGCCGCAAGGTCGATGCCGAGCGCAAGTTCTTCCCGGGCTATGTCCTGGTGAAGATGGCGCTGACCGACGACGCCTATCACCTGATCAAGAACACGCCGAAGGTCACCGGCTTCCTCGGTTCCGACAATCGCCCGATGCCGATCTCGGAAGCCGAGGCGAACCGGATCCTGCATCAGGTGCAGGAAGGCGTCGAGCGTCCGAAGCCCTCCGTCAGCTTCGAGATCGGCGAGCAGGTCCGCGTCGCGGATGGCCCGTTCGCCTCGTTCAACGGCCTTGTCGAGGAAGTCGACGAGGTCCGGGCCCGCCTCAAGGTGGCGGTGTCGATTTTCGGACGCGCCACTCCGGTGGAGCTCGAATACGGTCAGGTCGAGAAGGTCTGACCCTTAAGGGGCGTGGGAGGGTGCGGCGCTCGCCAAGCGTCGCCGCCCGCACCACGCCATTCCTGGTTCGGCATGATGCCGGACCGCCTCGCCGGCAGGCTGCCGGCAGTGGAAAGGAACGAAGATGGCAAAGAAGGTTCTCGGCTACCTGAAGCTTCAGGTGAAGGCCGGCTCGGCGACCCCGTCGCCGCCGATCGGCCCCGCGCTCGGCCAGCGCGGTATCAACATCATGGAATTCTGCAAGTCGTTCAACGCGCAGACCCAGGAGATGGAGAAGGGCTCGCCCGTCCCCGTCGTGATCACCTATTACCAGGACAAGTCCTTCACTTTTGTGATGAAGACGGCCCCGGTCAGCTTTTATCTGAAGAAGGCCGCCGGCATCCCGAAGGGCGCGACGACGCCCGGCAAGGGTGCGGCTGCCGGTTCGGTCAGCAAGGCGCAGTGCCTCGAGATCGCTTCGAAGAAGCTGAAGGATCTCAACGCCGAGAACGTCGAAGCGGCGGCTCGGATGGTCGAAGGTTCCGCCCGGTCGATGGGCCTCACGGTGGTTGACTGATCATGGCTCATCACGGCAAGCGCGTTCTCCAGGCCCGTGAGGGCATCGACCGCAACAAGCTCTATCCGATCAGCGTCGCTGTCTCGCTGATCAAGGACCGGGCCACCGCCAAGTTCGACGAGACCATCGAGGTCTCGCTCAATCTCGGCGTCGATCCGCGTCACGCAGACCAGATGGTCCGCGGCGTCTGCACGCTGCCGAACGGCTCGGGCCGTACGGTCCGCGTCGCGGTGTTCGCGCGCGGCGCCAAGGCCGAAGAGGCCAAGGCCGCCGGTGCCGACATCGTCGGTGCCGAGGACCTCCTCGAAATCGTCCAGGGCGGCACGATCGAGTTCGATCGCTGCATCGCGACCCCGGACATGATGCCGCTCGTCGGGCGTCTCGGTAAGGTGCTCGGCCCGCGCGGCCTGATGCCGAACCCGAAGGTCGGCACGGTGACCATGGACGTCACCACCGCCGTCAAGGGCGCCAAGGGCGGCTCGGTCGAGTTCCGCGTCGAGAAGGCCGGTATCATCCATGCCGGCATCGGCAAGGCCTCGTTCGATGCCGAGAAGCTGGTGCAGAACATCAAGGCGTTCGCGGACGCGGTGCAGAAGGCCCGTCCGACCGGCGCCAAGGGCACCTTCGTCCAGCGCGTCGCGGTGTCGTCGACCATGGGCCCCGGCGTCCATGTCGATCCGGCTTCGGTGCTCGGCGCCTGAGGCGTCGATCTGAATTCCGCCCGGGCAACCGGGCGGCGCGACGGCCGCGCGGGACCCCCGGGTTCCGATCGGCCGATACCTGTCCGAGACTGCAGGAGCCGGGACGTCCGGCTTAATATCCTGCATAGACGGGGCGAGACCGATTGTCCGGCGTCATGCCGGCTGTCAGTTCGAACCTCTTTTGCCCGGCGGCTCGCGAGAGCCTGCGGGGGGACAGGCCAGGAAGCGTCGCGGCTGCTCGTCAGCCTCGACATATGCAACCGGCGGTCCCGACCGCAAAAGTCGGCCGCCTACTGGAGAGAGGCAAGTGGAAAAAGCGGAAAAGCGCGAACTTGTCTCGACGATGAACGAGGTCTTCCAGGAGACCAACGTCGTCGTCGTGGCACACTATGCCGGCCTTCGGGTTTCCGAGCTCACCGCCTTGCGCGGCAAGGCTCGGCAGGCCGGGGTCAGCATCAAGGTCGCAAAGAACCGCCTTGTGAAGCTCGCCCTTCAAGGCACGGACTCTGCCCATATCGCGGACCTGTTCCAGGGTCCGACGCTGGTCGCCTATTCGGTCGACCCGGTGGCAGCGCCCAAGGTCGCCAGCGACTTCGCCAAGACGAATGACAAGTTCGTCATTCTCGGCGGGGCGATGGGCAAGACCAATCTCAGCCCCGACGGCGTCAAGGCTCTGGCCACGCTGCCGTCGCTGGACGAACTGCGCGGCAAGCTGATCGGCCTGATCCAGGCCCCGGCTCAGAAGATCGCGACGGTCGTCAATGCGCCGGCGAGCCAGCTCGCCCGCGTGTTTGGTGCCTATGCCAAGAAGGACGAAGCGGCTTGAGGCCGTTTACCCAACACCTGAATTCGAACTGATAGGAAACTGAAATGGCTGATCTTTCCAAGATTGTTGAAGAACTCTCGAGCCTGACCGTTCTCGAGGCTGCCGAGCTCTCGAAGCTGCTCGAAGAGAAGTGGGGCGTTTCGGCTGCGGCTCCGGTCGCGGTTGCGGCTGTCGGCGGCGGCGCCGCCGCTGCTGCTCCGGTCGAAGAGAAGACCGAGTTCGACGTCATCCTGACGGATGTCGGCCCGAACAAGATCAACGTCATCAAGGAAGTCCGCGCGATCACCGCCCTCGGCCTCAAGGAAGCCAAGGACCTGGTCGAAGCGGCTCCGAAGGCCGTCAAGGAAGCCGTGTCCAAGGACGAGGCTGCCAAGCTCAAGGCCCAGCTCGAGGGCGCCGGCGCCAAGGTCGACGTCAAGTAACTATGAAAATACGGCCGGCTCCGATCCTCGGAGCCGGTCGATCATTCAGGTCCTCAGGGACCGCTGTCCAGAGAGCCGCGTCCAGACGCGGCTATACGGCTTTCCGGACAGCCGTTCTTGAACATAGAAGGAGCGAACATGGCCCAGGCATTCACCGGTCGTAAGCGCATCCGCAAATTCTTCGGGTCCATCGGCGACGTCGCCGAGATGCCGAACCTCATCGAGGTTCAGAAGGCATCCTATGACCAGTTCCTCATGGTCGAGGAAACGAAGGGTGGGCGTCCCGACGAAGGTCTGCAGGCCGTCTTCAAATCCGTCTTTCCGATCTCCGACTTCTCGAATACCGCGCTGCTCGAATTCGTCCGCTACGATTTCGACCTGCCGAAATATGACGTCGACGAGTGCCGCCAGCGCGGGATGACCTTCTCGGCACCGCTGAAGGTGACGCTGCGCCTGATCGTGTTCGATGTCGACGAGGATACGGGCGCGAAGTCGGTCAAGGACATCAAGGAGCAGGAAGTGTACATGGGCGAAATGCCGCTCATGACGCTGAACGGCACCTTCATCGTCAACGGCACCGAGCGCGTCATCGTCTCGCAGATGCACCGTTCGCCGGGCGTGTTCTTCGATCACGACAAGGGCAAGACCCATTCCTCGGGCAAGCTCCTGTTCGCCGCCCGCATCATCCCCTATCGTGGCTCGTGGCTCGACATCGAGTTCGACGCGAAGGACATCGTCTATGCGCGCATCGACCGGCGTCGCAAGATTCCGGTCTCCTCGCTGCTGTTCGCGCTCGGCATGGATGCCGAGGAGATCCTCGACACCTTCTACAACCAGATCAGCTTTACCAAGGCTGGTGACGGCTGGCGCATGCCCTATGATGCGAACCGCATGCGCGGCATCAAGGCGGCGACCGATCTCGTCGATGCCGACACCGGCGAAGTGGTCGTCGAGGCCGGCAAGAAGCTGACGGCGCGCGCCGCGCGCGCCATCGCCGAGAAGGGCGTCAAGGCGCTCAAGGTCACCCGCGAGGATCTGTTCGGCAACTATGTGGCCGAGGACATCGTCAATCCGCAGTCCGGCGAGATCTATGCCGAGGCGGGCGCCGAGATCACCGAGAAGCTGCTCGCGACGCTGGAGACCGCCGGCTACGACGAGATCAGCGTGCTCGACATCGATCACATCAATGTCGGCGCCTATATCCGCAACACCGTCGCCGTCGACAAGAACGAGACGCGCGAGGATGCGCTGTTCGACATCTATCGCGTGATGCGTCCCGGCGAGCCGCCGACGATGGACTCGGCGCAGGCGATGTTCCAGTCGCTGTTCTTCGACAGCGAGCGCTACGACCTCTCGGCCGTCGGCCGCGTCAAGATGAACATGCGTCTCGACCTGACGGCCGAGGACACCGTGCGCGTGCTGCGCAAGGAGGACATCCTCGCCGTCATCCAGATGCTGGTGAATCTCCGCGACGGCAAGGGCGAGATCGACGACATCGACAATCTCGGCAATCGCCGCGTGCGCTCGGTCGGCGAGCTCATGGAGAACCAGTACCGCGTCGGCCTGCTCCGCATGGAGCGCGCGATCAAGGAACGCATGTCGTCGGTCGAGATCGGCAATGTCATGCCGCAGGATCTCATCAACGCCAAGCCGGCGGCCGCCGCCGTGCGCGAGTTCTTCGGCTCCTCGCAGCTGTCGCAGTTCATGGACCAGACCAACCCGCTCTCCGAGATCACGCATAAGCGTCGTCTCTCGGCGCTTGGCCCGGGTGGTCTGACCCGCGAGCGCGCCGGCTTCGAGGTGCGCGACGTGCATCCGACGCATTACGGCCGCATCTGCCCGATCGAGACGCCGGAAGGCCCGAATATCGGCCTGATCAACTCGCTGGCGACCTTTGCGCGCGTCAACAAGTACGGCTTCATCGAGAGCCCGTATCGCCGCGTCCGCGACGGCGTCGCCACCGACGAGATCATCTATCTCTCGGCGATGGAGGAATCGAAGTACTACGTCGCCCAGGCGAACGTGCTGCTCGACAAGACCGGCAAGCTGACCCAGGACCTGATCGTTTCCCGCCATGCCGGCGAAAACGTCATGGTCACGTCGGACCGCGTCGACTTCATGGACGTGTCGCCGAAGCAGCTCGTCTCGGTCGCGGCCTCGCTGATCCCGTTCCTCGAGAACGACGACGCGAACCGCGCCCTCATGGGCTCGAACATGATGCGTCAGGCCGTGCCGCTGGTGCGCGCCGAGGCGCCGTTCGTCGGCACCGGCATGGAAGCGGTCGTCGCCCGTGACTCGGGCGCCGCCATCGCGGCCCGCCGCGGCGGCATCGTCGACCAGGTCGACGCGACCCGTATCGTCATCCGCGCCACCGAGGATCTTGATCCGTCGAAGTCGGGTGTCGATATCTATCGCCTGATGAAGTTCCAGCGCTCGAACCAGTCGACCTGCATCAACCAGCGTCCGCTGGTGCGTGTCGGCGACATCGTCGGGCGTGGCGACATCCTCGCGGACGGTCCCTCGACCGATCTCGGCGATCTCGCCCTCGGCCGCAACGTGCTCGTCGCGTTCATGCCGTGGAATGGCTACAACTTCGAGGACTCGATCCTCTTGTCCGAGCGGATCGTCTCGGACGACGTCTTCACCTCGATCCATATCGAGGAATTCGAGGTGATGGCCCGCGACACCAAGCTCGGGCCTGAGGAAATCACGCGCGACATTCCGAACGTTTCGGAAGAGGCGCTGAAGAACCTCGACGAAGCCGGCATCGTCTATATCGGCGCCGACGTCCAGGCGGGCGACATCCTCGTCGGCAAGATCACGCCGAAGGGCGAAAGCCCGATGACGCCGGAAGAGAAGCTCCTCCGCGCCATCTTCGGCGAGAAGGCGTCGGACGTGCGCGATACCTCGCTCCGGGTTCCCCCGGGCGTGACCGGAACGATCGTCGAGGTGCGGGTGTTCAACCGGCACGGCGTCGAGAAGGACGAGCGCGCGATGGCGATCGAGCGCGAGGAGATCGAGCGTCTCGCGAAGGACCGCGACGACGAGCAGGCGATCCTCGACCGCAACGTCTATGGCCGTCTCGCCGACATGCTGGTGACGCGGACCGCCTCGAGCGGCCCGAAGAACTTCAAGAAGGAGACGGTGCTCTCCCGCGAGGTTCTCGAGGAATATCCGCGCAGCCAGTGGTGGCAGTTCGCTGTCGCCGACGAGAAGCTGATGGGCGAGATCGAGGCGCTGCGCGGCCAGTATGACGAGAGCCGCAAGCGTCTGGAGAAGCGCTTCATCGACAAGGTCGAGAAGCTGCAGCGCGGTGACGAGCTGCCGCCCGGCGTGATGAAGATGGTCAAGGTCTTCGTCGCCGTGAAGCGCAAGATCCAGCCGGGCGACAAGATGGCCGGCCGCCATGGCAACAAGGGCGTCGTGTCCCGCATCGTTCCGGTGCAGGACATGCCCTTCCTCGAGGACGGCACGCATGTCGACATCGTGCTCAATCCGCTCGGCGTGCCGAGCCGCATGAATGTCGGCCAGATCCTCGAGACCCATCTCGGCTGGGCTTGCGCCGGCATGGGCCTCAAGATCGGCAAGATGCTCGAGGACTACAAGAAGAGCGGCAACGTGGCGCCGCTGCGCGTCCAGCTCGACGAGGTCTATGGCGACAATGCCAAGAACGAGAATGTGGCCGATCTCGACGACGCCTCCGTCGTCAAGCTCAGCCAGCATCTCTCGAAGGGCGTGTCGATCGCGACGCCGGTGTTCGACGGCGCGCGCGAGCCTGACATCGTCACGATGCTGAAGCAGGCGGGTCTCGATTCCTCCGGCCAGGTCGTCCTCTATGACGGCCGGACGGGCGAGTCCTTCGACCGCAAGGTGACTGTCGGCTACATCTACATGCTGAAGCTGCACCACCTCGTCGACGACAAGATCCATGCCCGCTCGATCGGACCGTACTCGCTGGTCACCCAGCAGCCGCTCGGCGGCAAGGCCCAGTTCGGCGGCCAGCGCTTCGGCGAGATGGAGGTGTGGGCTCTCGAGGCCTATGGCGCCGCCTACACGCTGCAGGAAATGCTGACCGTGAAGTCGGACGACGTCGCCGGCCGTACCAAGGTCTATGAGGCGATCGTCCGCGGCGACGACACGTTCGAGGCCGGTATTCCGGAGAGCTTCAACGTTCTGGTCAAGGAAATGCGCTCGCTCGGTCTCGACGTCGAGCTCAACCAGTCGAAGATGGCGCTGGAAGCGGCCGAACGGATTCGGGACGCGGCGGAGTAATCCGCCGCGTGCCTTCTGAATCCATGGAAATTGGTCAAGCCGGCCGGTGCGAGGGGTTTTGCCCCGCCCGGCGGCCGACAAAGGAGATCGGCGATGAATCAGGAAGTCGCGAACATCTTCAACCCGCTGGCCCAGCCGGCGCAGAACTTCGACCAGATCCGCATCCACATTGCGAGCCCGGAGAAGATTCTGTCGTGGTCCTACGGCGAGATCAAGAAGCCCGAGACCATCAATTACCGCACGTTCAAGCCGGAGCGTGACGGCCTGTTCTGCGCGCGCATTTTCGGGCCGATCAAGGACTACGAGTGCCTGTGCGGCAAATACAAGCGGATGAAGTACAAGGGCATCATCTGCGAGAAGTGCGGCGTCGAAGTCACGCTGGCGCGCGTCCGGCGCGACCGCATGGGCCATATCGAGCTCGCGGCGCCCGTCGCCCATATCTGGTTCCTGAAGTCGCTGCCGTCCCGCATCGGCATGCTGATGGACATGACGCTCAAGGATCTCGAGCGCATCCTCTATTTCGAGAACTATGTCGTCCTGGAGCCCGGCCTCACCCCGCTGAAGGAGCGTCAGCTCCTCTCCGAGGAAGAGTATCTGCGCGCCCAGGACGAGTATGGCGATGACAGCTTCACGGCGCTGATCGGCGCCGAGGCGATCCGCGAGATGATGATCGCGCTCGACCTCGAGAAGCTCGCCGTCGATCTCCGCGAGGAGATCGCGACGTCGACGTCCGAACTGAAGCCGAAGAAGCTCGGCAAGCGGCTGAAGCTGGTCGAGGCGTTCATCGAGTCCGGCAATCGCCCGGAATGGATGATCATGACCCAGATCCCGGTCATCCCGCCGGATCTGCGTCCGCTCGTTCCGCTCGATGGCGGTCGCTTCGCGACCTCGGATCTGAATGATCTCTATCGCCGCGTCATCAACCGCAACAATCGCCTGAAGCGGCTGATCGAGCTCCGCGCGCCGGACATCATCATCCGCAACGAGAAGCGCATGCTGCAGGAGGCCGTCGACGCACTGTTCGACAACGGCCGCCGCGGCCGCGTCATCACGGGCGCCAACAAGCGTCCGCTGAAGTCGCTGTCGGACATGCTGAAGGGCAAGCAGGGCCGCTTCCGCCAGAACCTGCTCGGCAAGCGCGTCGACTATTCCGGCCGTTCGGTCATCGTGGTCGGCCCGGAAATGAAGCTGCACCAGTGCGGCCTGCCGAAGAAGATGGCGCTCGAGCTGTTCAAGCCGTTCATCTATTCGCGCCTCGACGCCAAGGGCTTCTCCTCGACGGTGAAGCAGGCGAAGAAGCTCGTCGAGAAGGAGCGGCCGGAGGTCTGGGATATCCTGGACGAGGTCATCCGCGAGCATCCGATCCTTCTGAACCGCGCCCCGACGCTGCACCGCCTGGGCATCCAGGCGTTCGAGCCGGTTCTGATCGAAGGCAAGGCGATCCAGCTGCATCCGCTCGTCTGCTCGGCCTTCAACGCCGACTTCGACGGCGACCAGATGGCCGTGCACGTCCCGCTGTCGCTCGAGGCGCAGCTGGAAGCGCGCGTCTTGATGATGTCGACCAACAACATCCTGCACCCGGCCAATGGTCTGCCGATCATCGTTCCGTCGCAGGATATCGTTCTCGGCCTCTATTATCTGTCGATCATGGCGGACAAGGAGCCCGGCGAGGGCATGCTGTTCGGCAATACCGGCGAGATCGAGCATGCGCTGGCGGCGAAGGCCATCACGCTGCACACCAAGATCAAGGGCCGCTATCGCTCCGTCGACGCGGACGGCAACGTCACGTCGAAGATCTATGACACGACGCCCGGCCGCCTCCTAATCGGCGAACTGCTGCCGAAGCACCACAACCTGCCCTTCGACGTCGTCAACAAGCTGATGACGAAGAAGGAAATCTCGAACACGATCGACGCGGTCTACCGCCATTGCGGCCAGAAGGAGACGGTCATTTTCTGCGACCGGATCATGGCGCTCGGCTTCCGCGAGGCGTGCCGCGCCGGCATCTCGTTCGGCAAGGACGACATGGTCATCCCGGCCGCCAAGGCGAAGCTGGTCGAGGATACGCAGGCGCTCGCGAAGGATTACGAGCAGCAGTACAATGACGGCCTCATCACCTATGGCGAGAAGTACAACAAGGTCGTCGACGCCTGGGCGAAGTGCGGTGATCGCGTCGCCGAGGAGATGATGAAGGGCATCTCGGCCGTCCAGAAGGACGCCGAGACCGGTCGTCAGAAGCCGATGAACTCGGTCTACATGATGAGCCATTCGGGCGCGCGCGGTTCGCCGACGCAGATGAAGCAGCTCGCCGGCATGCGCGGTCTGATGACCAAGCCGTCGGGTGAGATCATCGAGAACCCGATCATCTCGAACTTCAAGGAAGGCCTCACCGTTCTCGAGTACTTCAACTCGACCCACGGCGCCCGCAAGGGTCTCGCCGATACGGCTCTGAAGACGGCCAACTCCGGCTATCTGACGCGCCGTCTCGTCGACGTGGCGCAGGACTGCATCATCATCGAGCAGGATTGCGGAACGTCCAACGGCCTCAAGATGCAGGCGGTCATCGACAGCGGCCAGGTCGTCGCTTCGCTCGGCCTGCGCATTCTCGGCCGTACGGCGGCCGAGGATATCGTCGCGGCTGCCACCGGCGAGGTCATCGTGCCGGCCGGCAAGCTCATCGACGAGCGCGACTGCGAGAAGGTCGAGAAGGCCGGCGTCCAGGCGGCGAAGATCCGCTCGGTGCTGACCTGCGACACCAAGATCGGCGTCTGCGCGACCTGCTACGGACGCGACCTCGCACGCGGCACGCCCGTCAACATGGGCGAAGCCGTCGGCGTCATCGCGGCGCAGTCGATCGGCGAGCCGGGCACGCAGCTCACCATGCGCACGTTCCACATCGGCGGAACGGCGCAGGTGGTCGACTCGTCCTTCATCGAGTCGTCGTTCGAAGGCACGATCCAGATCCGCAACCGCAACATGGTGCGCGACAGCGAGGGCAAGCTCATTGCCCTCGGCCGCAACATGGCGATCGTCATCGTCGACAAGGACGGTGCCGAGCGCGCGGTCAACCGCGTCACCTATGGCTCGCGTCTGCATGTGGACGAGGGCGACCAGGTCAAGCGCGGCCAGCGTCTGGCGGAATGGGATCCCTATACCCGTCCGGTGCTGACCGAAGTGACCGGCACGATCGCCTATGAGGACATGGTCGAGGGCATCTCGGTCGCGGAAACGGCGGACGAGGCGACGGGCATCACCAAGCGCGTCGTGATCGACTGGCGTGCCAATCCGCGCGGCGGCGATCTGAAGCCGGCGGTCGTCATCAAGGGCAAGGACGGCAAGGTGCTCAAGCTCGCCCGCGGCGGCGAGGCGCGGTACCTGCTTTCGGTCGAGACCATTCTCTCGGTCGATCCGGGCTCGGACGTGCATGCCGGCGACGTGCTGGCGCGTATTCCGACGGAAGGCGCCAAGACGCGCGACATCACGGGCGGTCTGCCGCGCGTGGCGGAGCTGTTCGAGGCGCGTCGTCCGAAGGATCACGCGATCATTGCCGAGATGGACGGCACCGTCCGCTTCGGCCGCGACTACAAGAACAAGCGTCGCGTCATCGTCGAGCCCGTCGAGGGTTCGGTCGATGCGACGGGCGCTCCGCTGGAGCCGGTCGAGTATCTCATCCCGAAGGGCAAGCCTTTCCATCTTCAGGAAGGCGACGCCGTCGAGAAGGGCGACTACATCATGGACGGCAATCCGGCGCCGCATGACATCCTGGCGATCAAGGGCGTGGAGGCACTCGCGGCCTATCTCGTCAACGAGATCCAGGACGTCTACCGGTTGCAGGGCGTGCAGATCAACGACAAGCACATCGAGGTGATCGTTCGGCAGATGCTGCAGAAGGTCGAGGTCGTGGACGGCGGCGAGACGGAGATGTTCTCCGGCGAGCAGGTCGACCAGCTCGAATTCGACCTGATCAACGAGAAGGCGAAGGCCGAGGGCAAGAAGATCGCCATCGCCAATCCGGTCCTGCTCGGCATCACCAAGGCCAGCCTGCAGACGCGGTCGTTCTTCTCGGCGGCCTCGTTCCAGGAGACCACCCGCGTCCTCACCGAGGCGGCGGTCAACGGCAAGGTCGATCCGCTCGACGGTCTCAAGGAGAACATCATCGTCGGCCGCCTCATCCCGGCGGGTACCGGCGGCACGATGAACCGCATCCGCGAGATCGCCACCAAGCGCGACGAGCTGATCCTGGAGGAACGTCGCCGCGCGTCGGCCGCGTCCCATCCGAAGCCGCAGACCGGCGGTCTGCTCGGCAATCTGACGGACGCTGCCGAGTAACGGTTCGCTTTCGTCGAAGAGTTGGAAAGGGCCGCCCCGACCGGGCGGCCCTTTTTCGTGGCCCCGGCTTCGGCCGCGCTGCCCGGGCCGATGGTACGGTCCTCATTAACCACGCGGTCGTGATGCCCCGCCGATGCCCGGCTCAGGCAGCGGCGCCGCCATGTGCGGTTCATCGCTGCGCGCTATTCTTCCGCCGCATGGCCGCGTCCGATTCACCCGCGACCCTCCTTCCTCATTCATAGGTAAACGATGACCATCGCACGTTCCTCCAGGCTGTTCGGCACGGTGCTCTCAGTCGGCCTCGCGCTGTCACTGGCCATCGCCGGGCCAGCCTCGGCCTGCACGTCGCTGCTCTATTTCGACGCGAATGGCGCGGCCTATGCCGGCCGGACGCTCGAGCTCGCCGGAGAACTGCCCTATCGCGTCGCCTATTTCCCGGCCGGGCAGCGCACGATGTCGGAAGCGGCTGCCGGCGCGCCCGCGCTCGACTTCACCAGCAAGTATCGCGTGCTGGCCGTGACGGTGCCCGACGGTTCGCTGGCCGATCTCAAGATCGTCGAGGGCTTGAACGATCAGGGGCTGACCTACAGCCTGCTCGCCTTCGCCGACGCCGACGGCCCCGCCTCGGCCTTTACCAAGACGAAGGCAGCGCTGTCGGCGATCGATCTCGGTTCGTGGACGCTCGGACAGTTCGGCAGCGTCGCCGAGGTCAAGGCGGCGCTCGCCAGCCAGCCGGTGCTGCTCGCCCCGCTTGCTGTCCTCGGCAATGCCAAGTCGCCGTTCCACTTCGCCATGCATGACCGCAGCGGCGCGTCGATCGTCATCGAGTTCGCCGACGGCAAGCAGACGGTCTATGACAATCCGGTCGGCGTGATGACCAATGGCCCGACGCTGCCCTGGCATCTCACCAATCTCAACAACTACACCTTCCTCAACAATCTCGACCGGTCGACCAACACCTTCGGCAAGCTGGCCGTGTCGCAGCCGGATTCCGGCATCGCCACCGAAGGCCTGCCGGCCTCGAACACCTCGGTCGGCCGTTTCGTTCGCGCGGTCTACTACGCGCAGTTCGCCGAGAAGGCGAAGGATGCCGATAGCGCCATCCGCGTCGTCGGCCATGTCATGAACAATTTCGACCGGCCGAAGAACATCACCAAGGATGCCGGCGGCGCCGGCAATGAAGGCATCGCCGCGGCCGTCACCAAGGACGCGCCCGCCTTCACCAGCGAGTACACCTCGTGGACCTCGCTGACGGACCTCTCGCGCGACATCCTGTTCCTGCGCACCTATGACGGGCTCAACTACACGAAGTTCGATCTCGGCGCGCTCGCCTCGGTCCAGACCGTCGTCTCGATCCCGCTCGCGACGATCAATGGTCTCGCGGGCGACGGAACTCCGGCGCTGATCGTCGGCAAGTAATCGAAGGCCCGACGGGACGCGCCGCGCGATCGGCGCGTCCCGTCGGCGAAATTGTGCGACAAGGCGGTCACGGTTCACGCTTCCTTAAGGGATGAGCCATCGGTCGCTATGTTGCGCTGCGTGGCGGCGTGCTATGGGGGGCTCATTGCGTCGGGGGACGATGGGTGGTCATGCGCCAGTTTTTGACGAGCGTCAGGGGTATCGTTGTGGTCGTCGCGGCGGCGTCGCTGCTTGCGGCCTGCGGCGGCCGGCCCGAAGGCGTGCTGGAGCCCGTCTCGCTGACGGCGCCGGGAACGACGACGGTGGACCTTGCCGTGGCGACGACGCGCTCGCGCTCCGAGAACCGCGCCGTCCTCTTCACCGGCGAACGCGGCCAGCAGCTCGACTTTGCCAATATCGTCGTGTCGATCCCGCCGGACGCGGGACGCAAGATCGGCGACGTGCAGTGGCCGAAGCGGCTGCCCGGCAATCCGGCCACGGATTTCGTGACCGTCAAGGCCGAGGACATGACGCTCCCCGAAGCCAAGGCCTGGTTCAATACGCGGGTCAAGAAGACGCCCGGCCGCAAGGCGCTGGTCTTCATCCACGGCTTCAACAACCGCTTCGACGATTCCGTCTATCGCTTCGCGCAGATCGTGCACGATTCCGGCGCGCCGGTGGTGCCGATCCTGTTCACCTGGCCCTCGCGCGGCAGCCTGCTCGATTATGGCTATGACCGCGAGAGCACGAACTATTCGCGCGACGGGCTCGAGCAGCTGCTGACGGCGCTCGCCCAGAACCCGAATGTCGGCGAGGTCGATATCCTCGCCCATTCGATGGGGAACTGGGTGACTCTCGAGGCGCTCCGGCAGATGGCGATCCGCAACGGCCGCGTGCTGCCGAAGATCAAGAACGTCATGCTGGCCTCGCCCGACGTCGATGTCGACGTCTTCCGCAGCCAGATGGGCGATATCGGCAACAACGGGCCGACGATCACGCTGTTCGTCTCGCAGGACGACCGCGCCCTTGCCGCCTCGCGCCGTATCTGGGGCAATGTCGAACGGCTCGGCCAGGTCAATCCGACGCTCGAACCTTATGTCAGCGAGTTCAAGCGCGACAAGATCACCGTCATCGATCTGACCGCGCTGAAGACCGACGACAAGCTCAACCACGGAAAGTTCGCCGCGAGCCCCGAGGTGGTGCAGGCGATCGGCGCCCGTCTCGCCGATGGCCAGGCGATCAGCGATTCCCGCATCGGGCTCGGCGACCGCATCATCGCCGCCTCGACCGGTGCCGCCGCCACGGTGGGCGCGGCGGCCGGCGTCGTCGTGGCCGCGCCCGTCGCGATCATCGATCCGAACACGCGCCAGAACCTCAGCGACAATGTCGAGGCGCTCGGCGACGCGCTCAGCGACAGCGCCGCCGCCACGACAGACGTCGTCAAGGGCACGACCCAGCTCGGTCAATAGGCCGGGCAGGCGAGGGCGCGTCCGTCACGGTTGCGACATCGCCCTGCAACACACGCGTCCTAGGAAGCCTCCGTTCCCCCGAACGGAGATTTCTCCATGTCGCTTCGCTCCCTTCTCCTCGCCAGCGTGCCGCTCCTTGCCGCCACTGTGACGGCGCTTGCCGATCCGCAGGCCTATGACGCGGTCCTCACCGGCCATGCCGTGCTGCCGGCGGCCACCTTCGCGGTTCCGCCGGCCGATGCGCCGGCCGCGCTCAACATGTCCGGCCGCTTCACGGGCGAGGGCGCCGATGCGGGCCGCCGCTTCGACCAGCCGGGCGCGATCTTCGATGCCAAGACCGGCCTCTCGCGGCCGTTCGCCGGCCAGCCGGTGCAGGGCTTCTCGGGCATTCGCGCGCTCGGCGACGGCAGCTATGTCGTGCTGACCGACAACGGCTTCGGCGCGAAGGCCAACTCCGCCGACGCGATGATCATGTTCCATATCGTCAAGCCGGATTGGACGAGCGGCCGCGTCGAGGTCGTGAAGACGGTCTTCCTCAAGGATCCGAACCGCGTCGTTCCCTTCCGCATCGTCAACGAGAACACCGGCGCGCGCTATCTGACCGGCGCCGATCTCGACACTGAGAGCATCCAGAAGGTCGGCGACCACTTCTTCATCGGCGATGAGTTCGGCCCCTATCTGGTCGAGGTCGCCGCCGACGGCACCGTCGTCCAGCTCAAGGAGACGGTCGTCGACGGCACCACCTATCGCAGCCCCGACAACTATGCCGTCATCATGCCGGCCGGTCCCGACAAGCCGCTGCCGGTCTTCAATGTCCGCCGCTCCAAGGGCTTCGAGGGCATGGCGCTCTCGACCGACGGCAAGACGCTCTATCCGATGCTCGAAGGCGCGCCCTTCGATGCCAAGGCCGGCGCCTACGTCACCAAGGGCGGCAAGGCGGTTCTCCCGATTTTTTCCTATGACATCGCCGGCGGCAGCTTCGGCAGCGATGTCCGCTACTATCCGCTCGAGGACGTCGCCAATGCGATCGGCGATTTCAACATGATCGACGCGACCCGCGCCCTAGTGATCGAGCGTGACGGCGGCTCCGGCGATCCGCGCGAGGGCTGGTCCAAGACCCCGGCCAAGCTGAAGCGCATCTATCTCGTCGATCTCGCCCAGACCGATGCCGACGGCGTCGTCAAGAAGATCGGCTATATCGACCTGATGGCGATCAAGGATCCGAACGGCGTCGCCCGTGCCGGCACGATCGACGGCGTCTTCACCTTCCCGTTCGAGACGATCGAGAATGTCGACCGCATCGACGAGACGCACATCATCGTCGCCGACGACAACAACTTCCCGTTCTCGATCGGCCGCGCCAATGGCAAGGCCGACAATGACGAGTTCATCGTTCTCGACGTCGCCGAGTTCCTGAAGGCGAAGTAGCCGATCCGCCGCCATGTTTCCGGAGGGCCGCCTGAGGGCGGCCCTTTTCTTTATGGACGGGTCGGCTACCAATAGTCCGCCGGCCCGCTTCGGCCGGGGGAGGACGATGATGAAGACGATTGTAGTCGCTGCCGCGGCGCTGCTGGGGCTGGTCGGGATCGCTGGCGCCAAGGAGGCCTATCTGCCGGCGGTCAAGATCGAGCCGATCCTCAAGACGACGACGACGACCAGTGGCGACCCGATCGTCTATCCCGATATCGCCGATCCCGAGGTGCAGTCGCTCATCGTCGAGATCCCGCCGGGCGGGGAGACCGGCTGGCACCAGCATCCGGTGCCGATCTACGCCTATATCCTCTCCGGCAGCATCGAGGTGGAATCGGAAGGTGGCGCCAGGAAGCTGTTCAAGGCGGGCGACTCGTTCGCCGAAATGGTCAATCGGAAGCATGACGGGCGAGTCGTCGGCGATGCGCCGGTGCGAATCCTGATGATCGTGACCGGGGAGAAGGGCAAACCCTTCACCGAGAAGACCGAAGCGCCGTACTGATCCGCCCGCTCGCAACATCCTTGCGTGATCAGACCGCGTGGCGACCGATCCTTCCGCACAGCCCTATGCCGGCGCATGAATCCGCGGGCTCGTTACGCTTTCGAAAGAACCTCGGATTGGGCTTGACGGGCGGGGGGAGAATCCGTAGGTTCCGCAAGCTTTCGGGCAGGTGGTAAGTCTAAAGCGTCCAGCGGCGCCACGTCGCGGAGTTCGGACTTAAACACTGTCTGGATCGACACAGAGTTTTGGAAACGACACGCAAGATCGCGGTTTTCGCCGTGATCCTCTGCTTCTCGTAGCGCCTCCGCCGAAACGCGGAATGGCGCTCTTCGTTCATGGCCGTGTCGGCCATGAGGGTCGCGAGAGGCAGAGATCAGGACCGTAGGCTAGCTGAAAGGCGACGCATGCCGACTATTAATCAGTTGATCCGCAAGCCGCGCCAGGCGCCGGCGAAGCGGAACAAGGTTCCCGCGCTGGAGCAGAACCCGCAGAAGCGCGGTGTCTGCACGCGTGTCTATACGACGACGCCGAAGAAGCCGAACTCGGCCCTCCGCAAGGTGGCCAAGGTCCGTCTGACCAACCAGTTCGAAGTCATCGGCTACATTCCGGGCGAGGGTCACAACCTCCAGGAACACTCGGTCGTGATGATCCGCGGCGGTCGCGTCAAGGATCTTCCCGGCGTTCGCTACCACATTCTGCGCGGTGTCCTGGATACCCAGGGCGTCAAGAACCGCAAGCAGCGCCGTTCCAAGTACGGCGCGAAGCGTCCGAAGTAAGGGGTTAGACCGATGTCCCGTCGCCACAGTGCTGAGAAGCGCGAGATCATCCCGGACCCGAAGTTCGGCGATATCGTCGTGACGAAGTTCATGAATGCCGTCATGTATGACGGCAAGAAGTCGGTTGCCGAGAACATCGTCTATGGTGCGCTCGACGTGATCCAGGCGCGCACCAAGCAGGAGCCGGTGGTCGTTTTCCGCCAGGCCCTCGACAATGTCGCGCCGCACATCGAAGTGCGCTCGCGCCGCGTCGGTGGTGCCACCTACCAGGTTCCGGTCGAAGTCCGCACCGATCGCCGCCAGGCGCTCGCGATCCGCTGGCTGCTGACCGCTGCCCGCGCCCGTAACGAAAAGACCATGGTCGAGCGTCTCTCCGGCGAATTGCTGGATGCCTCGAACAACCGCGGCAATGCCGTTAAGAAGCGCGAAGACACGCACCGGATGGCGGAAGCCAATCGCGCGTTCTCGCACTATCGCTGGTAACCCGGTCCTCAAAGGCAGACCATCATGGCCCGCACGCACAAGATCGAAGACTACCGCAATTTCGGCATCATGGCCCACATCGATGCCGGCAAGACCACGACGACCGAGCGGATTCTTTACTATTCGGGCAAGAGCCACAAGATCGGCGAAGTGCATGACGGCGCTGCCACCATGGATTACATGGAGCAGGAGCAGGAGCGCGGCATCACGATCACGTCGGCGGCAACGACGACGTTCTGGAACGGCAAGCGCCTGAACATCATCGACACGCCCGGCCACGTCGACTTCACCATCGAAGTCGAGCGTTCGCTGCGCGTTCTCGACGGTGCGGTCTGCGTGCTCGACTCCAACCAGGGCGTCGAGCCCCAGACGGAGACCGTGTGGCGCCAGGGCGACAAGTACCATGTGCCGCGCATTGTCTTCTGCAACAAGATGGACAAGACCGGCGCCAACTTCGACATGTGCATCGCGGACATCAAGGTCCGTCTCGGTGCGCGTCCGGTTCCGATCCAGCTGCCGATCGGCGCTGAGCAGGATTTCAAGGGCATCGTCGATCTCGTCAAGATGACCGCGGTCGTCTGGCACGACGAAAGCCTCGGCGCGAAGTATGACACGATCGAGATCCCGGCCGACATGCTGGAGCGGGCAC
Organism: Kaistia sp.; assembly: GCA_965279105.1. Taxonomy (GTDB): domain Bacteria; phylum Pseudomonadota; class Alphaproteobacteria; order Rhizobiales; family Kaistiaceae; genus Kaistia. Next base: position 3,709,614 of record OZ257135.1, on the reverse strand, counting down.
AGGCTGCCCGTGCCGAGCTGATCGAGGCTGCGGTCGAGCTCGACGACGCCGCGATGGAAGCCTATCTCGAAGGCACCGAGCCGGATGAGGCGACGCTGAAGTCGCTGATCCGCAAGGCCGTGCTGCATTCGACCTGGTTCCCGGTTCTGGCTGGCTCCGCCTTCAAGAACAAGGGCGTGCAGACCCTGCTCGACGCCGTTGTCGACTACCTGCCGTCGCCGGTCGACGTTCCGCCGACCAAGGGCATCGATCTGAAGACCGAGCAGGAAGTCGAGCGTCATTCGACCGACGACGAGCCGCTGTCGATGCTCGCCTTCAAGATCATCGAAGACCCGTTCGGCGTTCTGACCTTCGCCCGCATCTATTCGGGCGTGCTGAACAAGGGCACGACGCTCCTGAATTCGACCAAGGAGAAGCGCGAGCGCATCGGCCGCATGGTCACGATGCACGCCAACTCCCGTGAGGATATCGAAGTGGCTTATGCCGGCGATATCGTTGCGCTGGTCGGCCTCAAGGAAGCCCGCACCGGCGACACGATCTGCGACCCGGCCCATCCGATCCTGCTGGAAAAGATGGAATTCCCGGATCCGGTCATCGAGATGTCGGTCGAGGCCGCCACCAAGACCGACCAGGAGAAGCTCGGCGTCGCGCTGCAGAAGCTCGCTTCGGAAGATCCCTCGTTCCGCGTCTCGACGGACAGCGAGTCCGGCCAGACGATCATCAAGGGCATGGGTGAACTGCATCTCGACATCAAGATCGATATCCTTCGCCGCGCGCCGTACAACATCAACGTGAATGTCGGCGCTCCGCAGGTGGCTTATCGCGAGACCATCCGCAAGAAGACCGAGATCGACTACACCCACAAGAAGCAGACCGGCGGCACGGGCCAGTTCGCCCGCGTCAAGTTCACGATCGAGCCGAACGAGATCGGCGCCGGTTACACCTTCGAGAACAAGATCGTCGGCGGCGTTGTTCCCAAGGAATATCTGCCGGGCGTCGAAAAGGGTCTCAACTCGGTCATGACCTCTGGTCCGATCGCCGGCTTCCCGGTTGTCGACGTCAAGGTCGCGCTGATCGACGGCGCCTATCACGAAGTGGACTCGTCGGCGATCGCCTTCGAAATCGCTTCGCGTGCGGCTCTTCGTGAGGGCATCGAGAAGGCCAATCCGGCCCTGCTCGAGCCGATCATGAAGGTCGAGGTCGTCTCGCCGGAAGATTATGTCGGTTCGGTCATCGGCGATCTCAATTCGCGCCGCGGCCAGATCCAGGGCCAGGACATGCGCGGCAACGCGAATGTCATCACCGCCTTCGTCCCGCTGGCGAATATGTTCTCGTATGTGAACAACCTGCGCTCCATGAGCCAGGGCCGCGCCAGCTACACGATGCAATTCGATCATTATGAGCAGGTTCCGCAGGCTGTCGCCCAGGAAGTCCAGGCGAAATACGCCTAGTTTCCTCGCGAACCGAACCTGCTGACAGACACGACGGAGAATTCCGATGGGTAAAGAGAAATTTGCGCGCACGAAGCCGCATTGCAACATTGGCACGATCGGCCACGTCGATCATGGCAAGACGTCGCTGACGGCGGCGATCACGAAGGTGCTTGCGAAGACGGGCGGCGCGACGTTCAAGGCGTATGACCAGATCGACGCGGCTCCCGAGGAGCGTGCGCGCGGCATCACGATCTCGACGGCGCATGTCGAGTACGAGACGTCGGCCCGCCACTACGCCCATGTCGATTGCCCCGGCCACGCCGACTATGTGAAGAACATGATCACCGGCGCTGCGCAGATGGACGGCGCGATCCTGGTGGTCTCGGCCGCCGACGGCCCGATGCCGCAGACGCGCGAGCACATCCTGCTCGCCCGCCAGGTCGGCGTTCCCGCGCTGGTCGTGTTCCTGAACAAGGTCGACCTCGTCGACGACGCCGAGCTGCTGGAGCTCGTCGAGCTCGAGGTGCGCGAGCTGCTGTCGTCCTATGACTATCCGGGCGACGACATTCCGATCGTCAAGGGCTCGGCCGTGGTCGCGCTCAATGACGGCGACGCCAAGCTCGGCGAGGACGCGATCCTCGAGCTGATGACGGCCGTCGACACCTATATCCCGCAGCCGGAGCGTCCGATCGACCTTCCGTTCCTGATGCCGATCGAGGACGTGTTCTCGATCTCGGGTCGTGGCACGGTGGTGACGGGCCGCGTCGAGCGCGGCATCGTCAAGGTCGGCGAGGAAGTCGAGATCGTCGGCATCCGCCCGACGGTGAAGTCGACGGTGACCGGCGTCGAGATGTTCCGCAAGCTGCTCGATCAGGGCCAGGCGGGCGACAATATCGGCGCGCTGCTTCGCGGCATCGACCGTGAAGGCGTCGAGCGCGGCCAGGTTCTGTGCAAGCCCGGCACGGTGACGCCGCATACGGTGTTCAAGGCCGAGGCCTATATCCTGACGAAGGAAGAGGGTGGCCGTCACACGCCGTTCTTCACCAACTACCGCCCGCAGTTCTACTTCCGCACGACGGACGTGACCGGCGTGTGCACGCTGCCCGAGGGCGTCGAGATGGTGATGCCGGGCGACAACGTGTCGATGGAAGTCACGCTGATCGTTCCGATCGCCATGGAAGAGAAGCTGCGCTTCGCCATCCGCGAAGGCGGCCGCACCGTCGGCGCCGGCGTCGTCGCCAGCATCATCAAGTAAGAGTCGAGGCTCCGGACGGGGCACGCGGTAACGCGTGCCCTCGTGACTTAAGGACAGAAATCGATGAACGGTCAGAATATCCGGATCCGGCTCAAAGCGTTCGATCATCGTATCCTCGATGCATCGACGCGAGAGATTGTGAACACGGCGAAGCGTACGGGTGCGCGGGTTGTCGGCCCTGTGCCGCTGCCCACTCAGATCGAGAAGTTCACCGTGAACCGGTCGCCGCATATCGACAAGAAGAGCCGCGAGCAGTTCGAGATGCGCACTCATAAGCGCCTTCTCGACATCGTCGATCCGACCCCGCAGACCGTGGACGCGCTGATGAAGCTCGACCTCGCTGCCGGCGTCGACGTCGAAATCAAGCTCTGAGGCGAGCGAGGACAAGATGCGCTCTGGATTGATCGTACAGAAGGTGGGTATGACCCGCATCTATACGGATGCGGGTGAGCAGGTGCCGGTCACGGTGCTGAAGCTCGACAACTGTCAGGTTGTCGCCCATCGGACGGAAGACAAGAACGGCTACACCGCGGTGCAGCTCGGCAGCGGTCTCGCCAAGGTCAAGAATACGACCAAGGCAGAGCGTGGACATTTCGCGGCGGCTGAAGTCGAGCCGAAGCGCAAGGTCACCGAGTTCCGGGTCAGCCCTGACAACCTCATCGAGGTCGGCGCCGAGCTGACGGTCGAGCACTTCGTCGTCGGCCAGTTCGTCGACGTGTCGGGCACGTCGATCGGCAAGGGCTTCGCCGGCGTCATGAAGCGGCATAATTTCCGCGGCGGCCGTGCGACTCATGGTAACTCCCTGTCGCACCGCGTGCATGGCTCCACCGGCCAGCGCCAGGATCCGGGCAAGGTCTTCAAGAACAAGAAGATGGCCGGACACATGGGCGATGCCCGCGTCACCACGCAGAACCTCAAGGTTGTGCGTACCGACGCCGAGCGCGGTCTGATCATGGTCGAAGGTGCCGTTCCCGGCGCCAAGGGCGGCTGGATCGAAGTGCGCGACGCTGTGAAGCGCGCACTGCCGAAGGAAGTTCCGTTCCCCGGCGCGTTCAAGGCGCGCACGGCGGCCGTAGTGAAGGAGTCCGAGTGATGGACCTGAAGGTCACCACGCTTGACGGCGCGTCGGCCGGGGAAATCTCGCTCTCGGACGAGATTTTCGGCCTGGAGCCGCGCGGCGACATCCTGCAGCGCATGGTTCGCTGGCAGCTGGCTCGTCGCCAGGCCGGCACGCACAAGTCGAAGGGTCGCTCGGAAGTCTCCGGCACGACCAAGAAGATGTACAAGCAGAAGGGTACCGGCGGCGCTCGCCACGGTGCCAAGACTGCGCCGCAGTTCCGCGGCGGCGGCAAGGCTTTCGGTCCGGTGGTGCGCAGCCATGCGCATGACCTGACCAAGAAGTTCCGCCAGCTCGCGCTGAAGCATGCGCTGTCGTCGAAGGCCCGCAGCGAGGATCTCGTCATCGTCGCCGATGTCGCCCTCGACGCAGCCAAGACGAAGGCGGTCAAGGAGCGTTTCGCCAAGCTCGGCTGGGCGAATGCGCTGATCATCGACGGTGCGACGGTCGACACCAATTTCGGTCTCGCTGCCCGCAACGTGCCGCATATCGATGTCCTGCCCGTGCAGGGGATCAACGTCTACGACATTCTGCGCCGCGAGAAGCTCGTGCTGACCAAGGCTGCGGTCGAAGCGCTGCAGGAGCGGTTCAAATGAGCAACCCGACCCATTACGATATCATTCGCAGCCCGGTGCTCAGCGAAAAGTCCACGATCGCGACCGAGCAGAGCAAGGTTGTGTTCAACGTGCTGAAGAGCGCGACCAAGCCCGAGATCAAGGCCGCCGTCGAGGCGCTGTTCAAGGTCAAGGTCACCGGCGTCAACACCTTGATCCGCAAGGGCAAGGTGAAGCGCTTCCGCGGCATCGTCGGCAAGCAGAGCGACCTCAAGAAGGCGATCGTGACGCTGGCGGAAGGCCAGTCGATTGACGTCTCGACCGGTCTCTAGAGCAGAAGAATAGGCTGAAGCCATGGCTCTCAAGCATTACAAGCCGACCACGCCGGGACAGCGCCAGCTGGTGCTCGTCGACCGCTCGGAGCTCTATGCCGGCAAGCCGGTCAAGGGCCTGACCGTCGGTCTTCGTCAGAGTGGCGGTCGCAACAATCTCGGTCGCGTCACGGCCTATGGTCGTGGCGGCGGTCACAAGCGCACCTATCGCCTGGTCGATTTCAAGCGCCGCAAGCGCGACATGACGGCCGTCGTCGAGCGGATCGAGTATGATCCGAACCGCACGGCCTTCATCGCCCTCATCAAGTATGAGGACGGCGAGCTCAGCTACATCCTGGCGCCGCAGCGCCTGGCCGTCGGCGACACTGTTGTCTCGGCAGCACAGGCCGACGTGAAGCCGGGTAACTGCATGCCGCTCGGCGCGATGCCGGTCGGTACCATCGTCCACAACGTCGAGATGAAGCCCGGCAAGGGCGGCCAGATCGCACGTTCGGCCGGTGCCTATGCGCAGTATGTCGGCCGCGATGGTGGCATGGCGATCCTGCGTCTCAATTCGGGCGAGCAGCGGCTGGTCAGCCAGGCCTGCGTCGCGACGGTCGGTGCGGTTTCGAACCCGGACCACGCCAATATCTCGATCGGCAAGGCCGGCCGCAACCGCTGGCTCGGCAAGCGTCCGAGCGTGCGCGGCGTGGCCATGAACCCGGTCGATCACCCGCATGGCGGCGGCGAGGGTCGTACCTCGGGCGGCAGGCACCCGGTCACTCCGTGGGGCAAGCCGACCAAGGGCAAGAAGACCCGCAACAACAAGTCGACCGACAAGTTCATCGCGCGCAGCCGTCATCTGCGCAAGGGCAAGTAAGAGAGGCTGTTCGTGGCTCGTTCAATCTGGAAAGGCCCGTTCGTCGACGGGTATCTCCTGCGCAAGGCCGAGAAGAGCCGCTCTTCGGGCCGTGGCGAGGTAGTGAAGATCTGGAGCCGTCGCTCCACGATCCTGCCGCAGTTCGTGGGACTGACCTTCGGCGTCTATAACGGCCAGAAGCATATTCCCGTTATCGTCAACGAGGACATGGTCGGTCACAAGTTCGGCGAGTTCTCGCCGACGCGTACCTACTACGGTCACACGGCCGACAAGAAGGCGAAGAGGAAGTAAGATGGGCAAGCCGAAGCGCGAACGCGCGCTGAAGGACACCGAGGCGCGCGCGATCACGCGCATGATCCGTGTCTCTCCGCGCAAGCTCAATCTGGTCGCGGCTCTGATCCGCGGCAAGAAGGCCAGCGCCGCGCTTGCGGACCTGACCTTCTCGGAGAAGCGCATCGCCCGCGACGTCAAGAAGACGCTCGAGTCGGCGATCGCCAATGCCGAGAACAACCACGATCTCGACGTCGACGCCCTCGTCGTCGCCGAGGCCTTCGTCGGCAAGGCCCTGGTCATGAAGCGCTGGTCGCCGCGTGCCCGTGGCCGCGTCGGTCGCATCGAGAAGCCGTTTTCGCATCTGACGATCGTCGTGCGTGAAGCTGGGGAGGCCGCTTGATGGGCCAGAAAGTCAATCCGATCGGTCTGCGCCTCGGTATCAACCGGACCTGGGACAGCCGCTGGTTCGCCAACAAGGGCGAGTACGGCAAGCTGCTGCACGAGGATCAGAAGATCCGCGAAGTCCTGATGAAGGACCTGAAGCAGGCGGCCGTCTCGAAGATCGTGATCGAGCGTCCGCACAAGAAGTGCCGCGTGACCATTCACTCGGCGCGTCCGGGCATCGTCATCGGCAAGAAGGGCGCCGATATCGAGAAGCTGCGCAAGACCGTTGCGAAGCTGACCGATAGCGAAGTCCACATCAATATCGTCGAAGTCCGCAAGCCGGAGATCGACGCGAACCTGGTGGCCGCCTCGATCGCCCAGCAGCTGGAGCGCCGCGTTGCGTTCCGCCGCGCGATGAAGCGTTCGGTGCAGTCGGCCATGCGTCTCGGCGCAGAGGGCATCCGCATCAACGCCTCGGGTCGTCTCGGCGGCGCCGAAATCGCGCGCCTCGAGTGGTACCGCGAAGGTCGCGTGCCGCTGCATACGCTGCGCGCCGACATCGATTACGGCACCGCGACGGCGCACACGGCCTATGGCACGTGCGGCATCAAGGTCTGGATCTTCAAGGGCGAAATCCTTGAGCATGACCCGATGGCGTCCGAGCGTCGCCAGACGGAAGGCAACGAGCAGGGCTCGGGCAGCGGTCGTCGTCGCGATAACGCGGCCTGACAGCAACCGCACCTGAAGCCGAGAGAGAACGAAAATGCTGCAACCGAAGCGCACCAAGTTCCGCAAGCAGTTCAAGGGCAGGATCCACGGCGTCGCCAAGGGCGGCACCGACCTGAACTTCGGCGGTTTCGGGCTGAAGGCGATGGAGCCGGATCGGGTCACCGCCCGGCAGATCGAGGCGGCTCGCCGCGCGATCACCCGCGCGATGAAGCGCGCCGGCCGTGTCTGGATCCGCGTGTTCCCGGATGTTCCGGTCACGTCCAAGCCGACCGAAGTCCGCATGGGCAAGGGCAAGGGCGCGCCGGAGTATTGGGCGTCCAGGGTCAAGCCCGGACGGATCATGTTCGAGGTGGACGGCGTCGACGAAGAGACCGCGCGCGAAGCGCTGCGTCTCGGCGCGGCGAAGCTGCCAATCAAGACGCGCTTCGTACAGCGCATCGCCGATTGAGCGGCGAACGGACGAGGATAGGGCCATGAAGGCGAAAGACGTTCGGCTGCAGACCGCCGATCAGCTCGATACGGAGCTGGCGAACCTGAAGAAGGAGCAGTTCAACCTGCGCTTTCAGCGGGCCACCGGGCAGCTCGAGAATACGGCGCGTGTGCGGCAGGTTCGCCGCGACATCGCGAGGATCAAGACCATCGCCGCGCAGAAGCGCGGCGCAGATCAGAGCTGAGGAGGCGAACATGCCAAAACGCGTTCTGCAGGGCAGCGTCGTCAGCGACACGAACGACAAGACCGTCGTCGTGCTGGTCGAGCGCCGCTTCACGCATCCCGTGCTGAAGAAGACGGTGCGGCGGTCCAAGAAGTACCAGGCCCATGACGAGGCCAACACCTACAAGATCGGCGACACCGTCTTCATCGAAGAGTCGAAGCCGATCTCGAAGAACAAGCGTTGGGTCGTGCTCGGCACCGAATTGTCGGACGGCAAGTAGCGCACGGAAGAGGTTTGTCGCGGCTCTCACCGGTGAGGCGAGGGCAGTGACCAGGAAAGCAGGCGGCCAGTCATGATTCAGATGCAGACTAACCTCGACGTGGCGGATAATTCCGGCGCTCGTCGTGTGATGTGCATCAAGGTTCTCGGCGGTTCCAAGCGGAAATACGCCTCGGTCGGCGACATCATCGTCGTCTCGATCAAGGAGGCGATCCCGCGGGGTCGCGTGAAGAAGGGCGACGTCATGAAGGCGGTCGTTGTCCGTACCGCGAAGGACATTCGTCGTCCCGACGGCAGCGTCATCCGCTTCGACAAGAATGCGGCGGTGCTGATCAACAATCAGAAGGAGCCGATCGGGACCCGTATCTTCGGGCCGGTTCCGCGCGAGCTTCGCGCGAAGAACCACATGAAGATCATCTCGCTCGCGCCAGAGGTGCTGTGATGGCTGCCAAGATCAAGAAAGGCGACAAGGTCGTCGTCCTGACCGGCAAGGACAAGGGCAAGACCGGCGAGGTGCTGACCGTGCACCCGGCCGACGAGCGCGCCGTCGTGCGCGGCATCAACGTCGCCCGCCGGCACCAGAAGCAGACGGCAAGCGAGCAGGGCGGCATCGTCTCCAAGGAGATGCCGATCCACCTCTCGAACATCGCTGTGGCTGACCCGACGGACGGCAAGCCGACCAGGGTTGGATTCAAGGTATCCGAAGACGGGCGCAAGCATCGCGTCGCAAAACGTTCGGGAGAAGTGATCGATGGCTGAGGCAGCTTACGAGCCGCGGCTCAAGAAGTTCTACGAGGACGAGGTCCGCTCGAAGCTTGTTGCCGAATTCGGCTACAAGAATCCGATGCAGGTTCCGCGCCTCGACAAGATCGTGCTCAACATGGGCATCGGCGAAGCGGTGAACGACTCCAAGAAGGTCGGGACGGCGCTCGCGGATCTCGCCCAGATCGCTGGCCAGAAGCCGGCCGTCACCAAGGCGCGCAAGTCGATCGCCACCTTCAAGGTGCGCGAGTTCATGCCGATCGGCGGCAAGGTGACGCTGCGCAAGGCGCGGATGTACGAGTTCCTCGATCGTCTCGTGACGATCGCCCTGCCGCGCGTGCGCGACTTCCGGGGGCTCAATCCGAAGAGCTTCGATGGCCGCGGCAATTATGCCATGGGCATCAAGGAGCACATCATTTTCCCGGAGATCAACTACGACAAGGTCGACCAGGTCTGGGGCATGGACGTCATCGTCTGCACCACGGCCAAGACGGACGAGGAAGCGCGCGCCCTGCTCAAGGCGCTCAACTTCCCCTTCCGCCAGTAAGTCGCCGGGAAAGGATAGGACGAGATGGCTAAGAAGAGCTCCATCGAGAAGAACAACCGGCGCCGTGACCTCGCCAAGCAGTATGCGGGTCGTCGTACCCGCCTGAAGGCGATCGCCAATGACGAGAGCCTGCCGCTGGAGGAGCGCTTCCAGGCGCGCCTCAAGCTGGCGGAGCTGCCGCGCAACTCCTCGCCGACCCGCATCCGCAACCGGTGCGAAGTCACGGGACGTCCGCGCGGCGTCTATCGCAAGCTGAAGATGTCGCGTATCGCTTTGCGCGAACTCGGGTCGCTGGGTCTTATCCCGGGCCTCGTCAAGTCGAGCTGGTAGGGAGCACGGTCCGATGACAATGACCGATCCTTTGGGTGATATGCTCACCCGTATTCGCAACGCGCAGATGCGCCGGCAGTCGAAGGTTTCGACGCCGTCCTCCAAGCTGCGCGAGAACGTTCTCGAAGTTCTGCAGCAGGAAGGCTATATCCGCGGCTTCGCAGCCGTCGATCATGGCGACGGCAAGGCGGAGCTCGAGATCGAGCTGAAGTATTTCGACGGCGAGCCGGTGATCCGTACGATCGAGCGTGTCTCGAAGCCGGGACGCCGCGTCTATGCCTCTGTGAAGAGCATCCCGCGCGTCAAGAATGGCCTCGGTGTCTCCATCCTGTCGACGCCGAAGGGCGTGATGTCGGATTCAGATGCCCGTGAGCAGAATGTTGGCGGAGAAGTTCTCTGCCAGGTGTTCTGATCTGGCCTTGGCGCAACACGAACCGGACGGATTGGTCTGATGTCTCGTATTGGTAAAAAGCCGGTGGCGGTGCCCAAGGGCGTGACGACCACCATCAACGGCCAGACGGTGTCCGTGAAGGGACCGAAGGGGGAACTCTCCTTCAACTTCACGGATCATGTCACGGTCGAAATGACGGAAGGCGGCGTTCAGGTCTCGCCGCGTGACAGCTCCAACTCGGCTCGCGCCGCCTGGGGCATGTCGCGGACGATGATCGCGAACCTGATGAAGGGCGTGACCGACGGCTTCTCGAAGAAGCTCGAGATCAATGGCGTCGGCTATCGCGCAGCGGTGCAGGGGACGAACCTGCAGCTGGCGCTCGGCTACAGCCATGACGTCGTCTATCCGATCCCGGCCGGGATCACGATCCAGTGCGCCAAGCCGACCGAGATCCTCGTCTCGGGTACGGATCGGCAGCGGGTCGGTCAGGTCGCCGCCGAGATCCGCGAATTCCGCGGTCCCGAGCCCTACAAGGGCAAGGGCGTGAAGTACTCGACCGAAACGATCTTCCGCAAGGAAGGCAAGAAGAAGTAACGGAGCCCGTCATGGCCAACACCCAGAAGGACCGGCGCGCAGCGCGTGTCCGCCGTGCGCTCCGCAAGGTGGCGTCGGGGCGTCCTCGCCTCAGCGTGCACCGCTCGTCGGAGCACATCTACGCCCAGGTGATCGACGACGCCGAGGGCCGCACGCTCGCGGCCGCCTCGACCCTCGAGAAGGATCTGCGCGAGAGCCTGAAGACCGGCGCCGACAAGGCGGCGGCCGAGGCCGTCGGCAAGCTCGTTGCCGAGCGGGCCAAGGCGGCGGGCGTCACGGCGGTCGTGTTCGATCGCGGCTCGTATCTTTTCCACGGCCGCGTCAAGGCGCTGGCCGACGGGGCACGCGAAGGCGGCCTCGATTTCTGATGCGCCCCTGAGGCGCGTCTAACGGAACAACAGGACGATTGGGATTTCGATGGCCAGAGAGCAGCGGGAAGAGCGCGACAGCGAATTCGTCGACAAGCTCGTTCACATCAATCGCGTCGCGAAGGTGGTGAAGGGCGGCCGGCGGTTCGGCTTTGCGGCCCTCGTCGTCGTCGGCGACCAGAAGGGCCGGGTCGGTTTCGGCCATGGCAAGGCGCGTGAAGTGCCGGAAGCGATCCGCAAGGCAACCGAGGCGGCGAAGCGTTCGCTGGTCCGCGTTCCGCTGCGCGACGGCCGCACGCTGCATCACGACGTGTTCGGTCGCCACGGCGCCGGCCGCGTGTTCCTGCGCGCTGCCCCTCCCGGCACCGGTATCATCGCCGGCGGCCCGATGCGCGCCGTGTTCGAGACGCTCGGCGTCCAGGACGTCGTCGCGAAGTCGATGGGTTCGTCGAACCCGTACAACATGGTGCGTGCCACCTTCGCTGCTCTCGCGGCCGAAGACAGCCCGCGCAGCGTCGCATCGCGTCGCGGCATCAAGGTTTCCGTGCTTCAGTCCCGCCGCGGCGGTGACGCCGAAGCGTCGGCCGAAGCCTGACCGCCGCACCACTCGAGGAATTGACCGATGGCCAACAAGACCGAAGGCGCGGCTGCGAAGACAGTGATCGTCGAGCAGACCGGTAGCCCCATCCGCCGGCCGGCCGAACAGCGCGCGACGCTGATCGGCCTCGGCCTCAACCGGATCCGTCGCCGTTCGACGCTGCAGGATACGCCTGCGGTTCGCGGCATGATCGCCAAGGTGGCTCACCTCGTCCGTATCGTGGACGAGGCCTGAGCCATAGAAGGACCAGTCCGATGAAGCTCAACGAGATCAACGATAACCCGGGCGCCCACAAGTCGCGCATTCGCGTCGGCCGCGGTATCGGCTCCGGCAAGGGCAAGACGGGCGGCCGTGGCGTCAAGGGCCAGAAGTCGCGTACCGGCGTCGCCATCAAGGGCTTCGAGGGCGGCCAGATGCCGCTGCATCGGCGCCTGCCGAAGCGCGGCTTCAACAACATCTTCGCGCTCGACTTCAACGAGGTCGGTCTCGGCCGCATCCAGACCGCGATCGACGCGGGCAAGCTGGACGCGACGAAGCCCGTCACCGTCGAGGCGCTGAAGGAAGCCGGCGTCATCCGCCGTCTCAAGGATGGCGTGCGCGTTCTCGGCAATGGCGTCCTGACCGCTGCCGTCACCTTCGAGGTGGCCGGTGCGTCGAAGCCCGCGCTCGAGGCGATCGAGAAGGCCGGCGGCACCGTCAAGGTGCTCGGCGCGAAGACCGAAGACGCCGCCGCGGCGTCCTGAGGCATATCGCACCTATCGTCGAGACGCCGCTTGATGCGGCGTCTCCGAAAGCCCAGTTTATGTCCCACAGTGGACATGGGATCCCGCTCTGCGGGTCCGATCGGAGCGGCGAATGGCATCTGCGGCTGAACAACTTGCGGCCAACCTGAATTTTGGCGCGTTCGCCAAGGCCGATGCTCTCAAGAAGCGCATCTGGTTCACGCTCGGCGCGCTCATCGTCTACCGCCTCGGGACCTATATCCCGCTTCCCGGCATCAATCCGGAAGCCCTGGCGAGCGCCTTCAACAACCAGCAGTCCGGCATTCTCGGCCTCTTCAACATGTTCTCCGGCGGTGCCGTCGGACGCATGGCGATCTTCGCGCTCGGAATCATGCCGTATATCTCGGCGTCGATCATCATCCAGCTGATGACGTCGATCATTCCCTCGCTCGACGCCCTCAAGAAGGAAGGCGAGGCCGGCCGCAAGGTCATCAACCAGTACACGCGCTACGGCACGGTGCTGCTGGCGGTCGTCCAGGCCTACGGCATTTCCGTCGGGCTCGAGGGCGGCACCAATATCGTCATCGATCCCGGCCTGTTCTTCCGCATCACCGCTGTGCTGACCCTCACCGGCGGCACGATGTTCCTGATGTGGCTCGGTGAGCAGATCACCTCGCGTGGCATCGGCAACGGCATCTCGCTGATCATCTTCGCCGGCATCGTGGCAAACCTGCCGCATGCGCTGGCTGGAATGCTCGATCTGTCGCGGCAGGGCGCCATGCCGGTGTGGGTTGTCTTCGTGGTGGCGGTCGTTGCCATCGCCGCGATCATCTTCATCGTGTTCATGGAGCGCGCCCAGCGCCGCCTGATCATCCAGTATCCGAAGCGCCAGGTCGGCAACCGGATGTTCCAGGGCGAATCCTCGCACCTGCCGCTGAAGCTGAACACCTCGGGCGTCATCCCGCCGATCTTCGCCTCCTCGCTGCTGCTTCTGCCGGCGACGATCGCGAATTTCACGGCGGGGCAGGGGCCGAGCTGGTTCAACAGCGTCGTGGCGCTGCTCGGGCACGGCACGGTTCTCTATATGGCGCTCTATGCCGCCATGATCGTGTTCTTCTCGTTCTTCTATACGGCGATCGTGTTCAATCCGACGGACACGGCCGACAATCTGAAGAAGCATGGCGGCTTCATTCCGGGCATCCGTCCGGGCCAGCGCACGGCCGAATATATCGACTATGTGCTGACGCGAATCACCGTTCTCGGCGCCGCGTATCTCGTCATCGTCTGCTTGCTGCCGGAATTCCTGATTTCGGCGACGCATGTGCCGTTCTATTTCGGCGGAACCTCGCTGCTCATCGTCGTCAATGTGACGATGGACACCGTGTCACAGGTGCAGGGACATCTGCTGGCGCATCAATATGAGGGACTCGTCAAGAAGTCGAAGCTGAGGGGGAAGAGGCGATGAGACTGATTCTGCTCGGACCACCGGGAGCTGGTAAGGGCACGCAGTCTGCTCGTCTCGTGAAGCAGTACGGAATTCCGCAACTCTCGACCGGCGACATGCTGCGTGCAGCCGTCGCCGCCGGGTCTGCGATCGGTGTCCGCGCCAAGGCGATCATGGATGCCGGCAACCTGGTCTCGGACGATGTCGTGATCGGCATCGTCGCGGACCGGATCGAGGAGGCAGATGCCCGCAAGGGCTTCATCCTCGACGGCTTTCCGCGCACGATCGCCCAGGCGGACGCGCTCGAGGCCATGCTGTCGGGCAAGGGTCTGAAGCTCGACCTCGTCGTCGAGCTCAAGGTCGACCACACCAAGCTGATCGACCGGATCGTCAAGCGTGCCGAGGAAACCAAGGCGCGCGGCGAACCGGTCCGCAAGGATGACGACCCCGAGGTGTTCAAGACGCGGCTCGATGCCTACAGGCGCGATACCGCGGCGATAGCGCCTTACTACAAGGAACGCGGCCGGTTGGTCGAGATCGACGGCATGCGCTCCATCGACGAGGTCTGGGCAGACATTCAAAAGTCTGTCGCACATCTTGACGAAACGGTTGCGAGCCGATAAGGGTCGCGCCTCTTCATTGATCGGGTGGCGACGTGCCCTGTTGCAAGGGACGGCGCCGCTCGGTTTTGACGATTTTTCGTTCGCATGGGCCGGCCTCCACCGGACGCGGACATAACCGCTGCCCCGTTACGGGGTGGCCGACATGGAGACGGCAATGGCCCGTATCGCAGGCGTCAATATCCCGACGAACAAGCGCGTCGTGATCGCACTTCAGTATATCCACGGCATCGGCGCCAAGCACGCCCAGGACATCGTGACGAAGGTCAACATCGACCCGTCGCGCCGCGTCAACGAGCTTTCGGACGCGGAAGTGCTGCAGATCCGCGAGGCGATCGACCGCGACTACGTCGTGGAAGGTGATCTGCGCCGCGAAGTCGCGATGAACATCAAGCGTCTGATGGACCTTGGCTGCTATCGCGGCCTGCGTCATCGCCGCGGCCTGCCGGTTCGTGGCCAGCGCACGCATACCAATGCGCGCACCCGCAAGGGTCCGGCCAAGCCGATCGCCGGCAAGAAGAAGTAAGTTACGAGTTTGGGGCGCTAGGCCCCCGGTGGAGCCGCCGGCATTACGGCGGTGTCGAGATCGAACCTAAGGACAGAGAATGGCTAAGGACACGACGCGCATTCGCCGCCGCGAGCGCAAGAACATTTCCTCCGGCGTCGCGCATGTGAATTCGACGTTCAACAACACCATGATCACCATCACCGACGCGCAGGGCAACACGATCTCGTGGTCGTCCGCCGGCATGATGGGCTTCAAGGGCTCGCGCAAGTCGACCCCGTATGCCGCGCAGATGGCAGCCGAGGACGCGAGCAAGAAGGCCGCCGAGCACGGCATGAAGACGCTCGAGGTCGAGGTTTCGGGTCCGGGTTCGGGCCGCGAATCGGCGCTGCGCGCGCTGCAGGCGGCCGGCTTCACGATCACCTCCATCCGCGACGTCACGCCGATCGCCCATAACGGCTGCCGTCCGCGCAAGCGTCGTCGCGTCTGACGATCCCGGCCGGCGTCTTCGGGCGCCGGCATTCGCGCATCGGCATTCCGCCCGTCGGTGTCTCCGGGGCGTCGCGCCACCGGTCTCCAACGGTGGCGTCTGAGATGGAAAGGATACGTCGTGATCCATAAGAACTGGCAAGAACTGATCAAGCCGAACAAGCTCGAGGTCGCGCCTGGCTCCGATCCGAAGCGGTTCGCGACCGTCGTGGCAGAGCCTCTTGAGCGGGGCTTCGGCCTGACGCTCGGCAATGCGCTTCGCCGGGTGCTGCTCTCCTCGCTCCAGGGCGCGGCCGTCACCGCCGTCCAGATCGACGGCGTTCTGCATGAATTCTCGTCGATTGCCGGCGTGCGCGAGGATGTGACCGACATCATCCTCAACATCAAGGAAATCGCCATCAAGATGCAGGGCGATGGCCCGAAGCGCATGGTGGTCCGCAAGCAGGGCCCCGGCGTCGTCACCGCCGGCGATATCCAGACCGTGGGCGATGTCGAGGTGCTCAATCCCGAGCTCGTGCTCTGCACGCTCGATGATGGCGCCGAGATCCGCATGGAATTCACGGTCAACACCGGCAAGGGTTACGTGCCGGCCGACCGTAACCGTCCCGAAGATGCGCCGATCGGCCTGATCCCGGTCGACAGCGTCTATTCGCCGGTCAAGAAGGTGTCGTACCGGGTCGAGAACACCCGCGAGGGCCAGGTTCTCGATTACGACAAGCTGACGTTGACGGTCGAGACCGACGGCGCGCTGCGTCCGGACGATGCCGTCGCCTATGCGGCGCGCATCATCCAGGACCAGCTGTCGATCTTCGTCAATTTCGAGGAGCCGCAGAAGGAAACGACGACGGAAAGCATTCCGGAGCTCGCTTTCAACCCGGCGCTGCTCAAGAAGGTCGACGAGCTCGAGCTTTCGGTGCGTTCGGCCAACTGCCTCAAGAACGACAACATCGTCTATATCGGCGACCTCATCCAGAAGACCGAGGCAGAGATGCTCCGGACTCCGAATTTTGGTCGCAAGTCGCTGAACGAGATCAAGGAAGTTCTCGCCCAGATGGGTCTCCATCTCGGCATGGAGGTCACGAACTGGCCGCCGGAGAACATCGAAGAGCTCGCCAAGCGCTACGAAGACCATTACTGAGATCCCGACCCACGGCGTGAGCCGCCGGTAGAAACACTGAGGAGAGAGCCATGCGCCACGGTAATTCCGGCCGCAAGTTCAGCCGCACCGCCAGCCACCGCAAGGCGATGTTCGCCAATATGGCCGTGGCGCTGATCACCCACGAGCAGATCACCACCACGCTGCCGAAGGCGAAGGACCTGCGTCCGATCGTCGAGAAGCTGATCACGCTCGGCAAGCGCGGCGATCTGCATGCCCGCCGCCAGGCGATCGCGCAGCTGCGCGACGTCGCGGCTGCCGCCAAGCTGTTCGATACGCTTGGGCCCCGCTACAAGGAGCGTCAGGGTGGCTACACCCGCGTTCTCAAGGCCGGCTTCCGCCATGGCGACAATGCGCCGGTCGCCGTGATCGAGTTCGTCGAGCGCGACGTCAATGCGAAGGGCGCGTCCGACCACGCCCGTACCGCCGCCGAAGAGGCACAGGGCGAGAGCGTCGCCGCCTGATTGGCAGCAGCTTACGCTGATCGAGATGGGCGGCCTTCGGGTCGCCCTTTTTGTTTTGGGACCGGTTTCGCTATGGCGTGCCTTGCCTCAGGGGAGGGCAGGCGGCGGAAAGGCGAGGACTTCGCTGGTGTAGTTCTCGGCGACGACGCTGAACGGCCGGCCGTCGGCGCTGATGAGAACCGCCTTGTGGCGCAGCAGATAGTCGGGCATGGCGAGCGCGGCGCCGCCGGCGGGCGCGGGCGCGGCCGGCTGCATCGCCCAGCTCTCCGGCAGCGGCTGCCAGAGCAGTGTCGCCTCGAGGGTCTTGCGGCTGAAGCCGAGCGGGCGGACGACGCGGCCGAACGAGGTGTTGGTCGTCGCGAGCTCCTTGTTCATCGCCTCGGTCAGATGCGACGGGAGATACCAGTTGTCGGCCTCCGACAGGACGCGGGTGCCGCATGTCAGGCGAACGCGGCGATAGGCGATGGCCTCGCCGGGCGCGGGCTGAAGCTGCTGCAGCGTCGCCGCATCGGCCGGTTTTGCATCGCCCGCGACGCGGTCGGCGACGATTGTCGCGCCGGCCGGGGCCAGCTGATGGTCGCCGCACCAGCGGTCGAGGGTCGCGGTCGCCGAAGGGTTGGCGAGGAGGTTGGCATTCAAGGTCTGGATGAGCGCGAGCGCGGCCAGCCGCATCTCCGGCGTATCCGGCCAGGCCGGGCGTTCGAGCGCGGAGAGCGGGCTGTTCCAGGGGATCACGGCCAGAGATGTAGCGGCGAGGCCGGCGACAACAAGAAGACGACGCAGCATCGGCGGGGGACCCTCGTTGGGCTGTCGATCGCGAGCCGCTCGAAGGCTCAGAGCTTGTCGAAATCCGTGAAGCGGAACAGGAAGCTCGGCTCGGTCATCGACTGGTCGAGCGAGAGGCGGCTCGAGCGGTAACAGTCGGGCTCGTCGGAGAAGAAGGTGCCGGAGAAGCGGACGGGATCCCCCACGGCGAGCTTGCCGACGGCGGCGGCGAGCGGCGTGCCGGCGAGGATCAGCGTCTTGTCCTCGATGTCCGACATCGCATTGTTCCAGGTCTTCACCAGGGTGCCGTCGGGCAGCGCGATCGAGAGGATCGTGCGGCCGCCGGGATCGCGGTCGACTTCCTTGACGGCGCCGACCCAGCCCTTGACATCGGGCTTCTTGACGGCGGCGCAGATCGCCGCGGCTCTACTCGATTGCAGGGAGGCGCGGTCGTCGTCGCCGGCCTTGTCATAGGCGGTGCGGGCGTCGCTGACGGCCTTGGTGAAGGCGGCCTCGTCCCTTGGCTGCTGCGGCGCCAGGGCGGCGAGCTTGTCGGCATCGGTCGGCGGCGGCGGCACGATCGGCGCCGGCTCGGCCGGCGCTGCGGCCGGCGGCGGCGCTGCCCCCGGCTGCGGCGCGGCCAGCGGGTCGGTTTCGGTGCCGACGACCGTGGTGGTGGTCACGGAGACAGGCGCCGGCAGCTTGGCGGGGGCGAGCTGCGATTCATCCTTCGATCCCTGCGCGGCGCTCGGCTCTGGCGCGGGCGGCACGATGACGGGATCCGGCGCAGGTGTGGCGGCGGGCTCGGCGATCGGCGCGACCGGCTCGGGCTCGGTGACGGCAGGGCGGACCGGCAGCACGGCGATCTCGACGCCCGGAAGCCGCGGCTTCAGGATCACGCCCCCGGCGCCCGCCACGAGCAGGACGAGGCCCAGCGACGCCAGCAGGCTGTTGGCGAGCCGCGGACCGCGCAGGATCAGCGACATGACGCCCGCGAGCAGGACGAGCAGGCCGACGATGAACAGCAGAACCCAGAGCATCGGTTTCCTTCTCGCCCCTCAGCTATTATCCAGAAGGTTGGCACGGCGCCAAGCCCCCGAATCGGAGCAGGAGCGATGCTCACCCGGCAAGGGGGCACTGCCAAGGTGGCGCGGTGTCCGGAGGCCGGACAGCGCATCCCTAGCACGACTGCGGCGGCGACGATGCCCCGGACTTGGGCGTATGGTCACGGGCCTATGGTCACGGCGGTGCCCGGTCATGGGCTCGCCTCAATTGATGGCGAATCGTCGGCCTCTCGCACCGACACGGAGATGAGACGCATGCGGTCACGCGTGATTTTGGCCCTGGCGATCGCCGGATTTTTGCTTCCGGGCTTCGCCGAGGCGGCAGATACGGCTGTTCCCCAATCCGAGGCGGCGCTGCGCTATTCCTTCGCCCCGCTGGTGAAGCGGGTGTCGCCGGCCGTCGTCAATGTCTATGCCTCGCGCGTCGTGCAGCAGCGGGCATCGCCCTTCATGGACGATCCGTTCTTCCGCCGCTTCTTCGGCGGCGAGGGTGGCGGCGCGCCGCGCACGCGCGTGCAGCAGTCGCTGGGCTCCGGCGTCATCATCGACGCGTCCGGCATCGTGGTTACCAACTACCACGTCATTGCCAATGCCGACGAGGTCAAGGTGGCGCTCGCCGACAAGCGGGAACTCGCCGCCGACATCGTGCTCAAGGACGAGCGGATGGATCTCGCCGTGCTCCGGCTGAAGGGCGCCAGCGGGCCGTTCCCGATCGTCGAATTCGCCGACAGCGATGCGCTCGCGGTCGGTGATCTCGTGCTCGCGATCGGCGATCCCTTTGGCGTCGGCCAGACGGTGACGAGCGGCATCGTCTCGGCGCTCGCCCGCACGCAGGCCGGCGCCACCGACTACCAGTTCTATATCCAGACCGACGCGGCGATTAATCCCGGCAATTCCGGCGGCGCGCTGGTCGACATGAACGGCCGCCTCGTCGGCATCAACACCGCGATCTATTCGCGCTCGGGCGGCTCGATCGGCATCGGCTTTGCCATTCCCTCCAACATGGTCCGCGTCATCACCAAGGCGGCGCTGTCGGACGGCAAGGTGCGGCTGCCCTGGATCGGCGCCGAGCTGCAGCAGGTGACGCCGGATCTCGCCGAAGGGCTCGGGCTCGACCGCGCGCATGGGGCGCTGGTCGCCAGCGTCGCGGAGGGGAGCCCGGCCGAGGCGGCGGGCCTCGTCGCGGGCGATCTCGTGGTCACCGCCGACGGCTTCGACATCGATGATCCGAACGGGCTCAACTACCGCATCGTCACCAAGGGCATTGGCGCCGAGATGAAGCTCGGCCTGCTGCGCGGCGGCAAGCCGGCCGAAGCGGTGATCCGCCTGGCCGCGGCGCCCGAAATTCCGGCCCGCGACGAGGTGACCGTCAAGGCCGAGTCGCCGTTCCAGGGCGCGACTGTCGTCAATCTCTCCCCCGCCGTCATCGCCGACACCGGCTACAAGGGCCGGCGGACCAAGGGTGTGCTGATCGAGAAGGTCGACGACGGGTCGATCGCGGCCGGTGTCGGTTTCAAGCCCGGCGATGTCGTCGTCGAGGTCAACGGAACCGCCGTCGACGCGACCCGTACGCTGGCGGCGCTCGCCTCGCGCCAGTTCGACCTCTGGCGGTTGACGATCGAGCGCGACGGGCGGCTGATCCGCTCGACCATCGGAGGATGAGGTGAGCAATCTGTTCGAGGCGGCAGGCATGGAGCGGGCGGCGCCACGACCGCTCGCCGATCGCCTGCGCCCCGAACGGCTGGCCGATGTCGTCGGCCAGGATCATCTGGTCGGGCCATCAGGCGCGCTGACGCGAATGCTCAATTCCGGCTCGCTCGGCTCGATGATCTTCTGGGGCCCGCCGGGCACCGGCAAGACGACGGTGGCGCGGCTGCTCGCCGGCGAGACGGATTTGCATTTCGAGCAGATCTCGGCGGTGTTCACCGGCGTCGCGGACTTGAAGAAGGTGTTCGAACAGGCGCGGGCGCGGCGGCAGGTCGGCAAGGGCACGCTGCTCTTCGTCGACGAGATCCACCGCTTCAATCGTGCCCAGCAGGACAGCTTCCTCCCGGTAATGGAGGACGGCACCGTCACGCTGGTCGGCGCCACCACCGAGAACCCGTCCTTCGAGCTCAATGCGGCGCTGCTGTCGCGGGCGCGCGTGCTCGTCTTCCATGCGCACGGGCCCGACTCGATCGCGCAACTGCTCGCCCGCGCCGAGACGGTCGAGGGTCGGCCGCTGCCGCTCGACGCGGAAGCGCGCGATGTTCTCATCCGCATGGCCGATGGCGATGGCCGCGCCTCGCTGACGCTGGCGGAAGAAGTCTGGCGCGCGGCGCTGCCCGGCGAGGTGTTCGACGCGGCGGCGCTGCAGGTGATCGTGCAGCGGCGGGCGCCGATCTACGACAAGGGCCAGGACGGCCACTACAATCTCATCTCGGCGCTGCACAAGTCGGTGCGCGGCTCCGATCCCGACGCGGCGCTCTATTATCTCGCGCGCATGTTCGATGCCGGCGAGGACCCGCTCTATCTCGGGCGGCGGCTGGTAAGAATGGCGGTGGAGGATATCGGCCTCGCCGATCCGCAGGCGCTCGTCATCGCCAATGCCGCCAAGGATGCCTATGACTATCTCGGCAGCCCGGAAGGCGAACTCGCCTTCGCGCAGGCGGCCGTCTATCTCGCGACGGCGCCGAAATCGAATGCCGTCTACACCGCCTTCAAGGCGGCGACGCAGGCCGCCAAGCAGGGCGGCTCGCTGGTGCCGCCAAAGACGATCCTCAACGCGCCGACCAAGCTGATGAAGACGGAAGGCTATGGCGAGGGCTATCGCTACGACCACGACGAGCCCGACGCCTTTTCCGGCCAGAACTATTTCCCCGACGTCCTCGGAAGGCAGAGCTTCTACGAGCCGGTCGAACGCGGCTTCGAGCGCGAGATCCGGAAGCGGATGGACTACTGGGCGAAGCTCCGGAAGGAGCGGGGCGGGTAGGGGAGGGTCTTGAAGCTGTACAGAAAAACTGTACATTAGTCCTATGGCCCGCTCGACAACCTATTCCGCACTCCGTTCGAACTTGAAGCAGGAACTCGACGCCGTCTGCGCCGATCACGAGCCGCTGCGCGTCGAGCGGAAGAACGGCGAAGCTGTGATCGTCGTCTCCGAGGCCGATTATGCTGCGCTCGAGGAAACGGCGTATCTGCTGCGGTCGCCGGAAAATGCGCGGCGCCTCGTGAATGCCTTGCATGGCGACAGGGCCGGCGACAGCGCGTTCGGAGGTGTCGATGAGCTCCGCGCGACGCTTGGTTCTCGCCGCTGAAGCGCTCGACGACCTGACCTGGTGGACCGCCAACGATCCGCGCAAGGCGACCCGTATCCTCAAGCTCATCGAGGAAGTATTGCGGACGCCGACGACGGGAACCGGCAAGCCGGAGCCGCTCAAATATCTTGGCGGTTCTCTTGGAGGCGCTGTCTGGTCGCGCCGGATCGACCAGGAGCATCGTCTGGTCTACGCCGTCGAGGCGGACTCTGTTCGCGTCCTGCAATGCCGCTATCATTACGAACGCTAGCCCGCCCGCACGCCAGGGAAGAGACCCATGTTCCTCATCGGCCAATACGATTCCCCCTTCGTCCGCCGCGTCGGCATCGCCTTGCGGCTCTATGACATCGCCTTCGAGCATCGGCCGTGGTCGAGCTTCGGCGATGCCGAGAAGATCGCGGCCTATAATCCGCTCCGGCGCGTGCCGACGCTGGTGCTGGACAGCGGCGAGGCGCTGATCGAGAGCGGGGCGATCCTTGATTATCTCGACGAAGAGGCGGGCGAAGGGCGCTCGCTGATCGCCGGTCACGGGCCGGAGCGGCGGCGGGCGCTGAAGGTCGCGGCGCTGGCGACGGGCCTCGCCGACAAGGCGGTGATCCTCTTCTACGAGGGCGTGCTGCACAAGGAGAAGTCCGAGGTCTGGGTCGCGCGCTGCAAGGCGCAGATCGGCGCGGTGCTGGATGCGCTGGAAGCGGACCGTGCGGCCCGGCCGACGCCCTACTGGTTCGGCGAGGCGATCGGCCATGCCGACATCGCGGTCGCCTGTGCTCTGCGTTTCGTCCGCGACGTGCATCCGGCGCTCTTCGGCGATCGTCCGGCGCTGGCGGCGCATGCGGCGCGCTGCGAGGCCCTGCCGGTGTTCGCCGAGATCTCGCAGCCCTTCATCCCGCCGGCCTGAGCCTCAGGCGTTAGGCGCCAGGCGGCGGCGGATGAAGGTCGCCACGGTCGCGACGATGGCAAGCCCCGCCATCAGGCCGAAGCTCGCCTCGACGGCGCCGAGGATCGGATGGCCGAAGAAGAATACGTCGTCGCTGGTGGCGGCGGCGATGCGGCGTGTCTGCCAATGCAGCATCGAGGCCGCGCTGGCGACGCCGAGGCTGACGCCGAGCATGCGGGCAAGGTTCAGCATGGCGCCGGCCTCGCCGGTGAGCCCCTTCGGCGCGGTGCCCATCGTGGCGCTGTTGTTCGGCGCCATGAAGAAGCCGAGCCCGGCGCCGAAGACGAAGAGCGCGATCATGCCGATCAGGCGCGAGGGCACCGGCTCCAGCGCCACCAGCGACAGCGTCAGCAGCGCGGCGGTGGCGAGCGCCATGCCGAACAGGCTGAGCGTCGCCGTCGCATAGCGCTTGACCAGCATGCCGGCGATCGGCGCGGCGATGCCGAGCGCGATCGGGATGGCCGAGAGGCGAAGCCCGGCGCGCGAGGGCGGCTCGTGCAGGCCGCGGATCGCCGCATAGGACATCAAATAGAACATGCCATAGAGCAGCGCGAAGCTCAGCATCACGGCGAAGACGCCGAGCGAGAACGGCTTCGAGCCGAACAGACGGAGATCGATCAGCGGCGCGGGGGTGTTCTTCTCGCGCCAGATGAACAGCGCGAGCAGCACGACGCCGCCGGCGAGACAGCCGAGCGAGGGCAGGGAGAGAATGCCCCAGTCGGCGGCGTGATTGAGCATCACCACCAGCGCGACGATGGCCGGACCGAGCAGCACCATGCCGGCAAAGTCGAAGCCCTTCGATTTCGGCTCGGCCTTGTCATCGGGGAGGATCAGCCAGCCGAGCGCGGTGCCGATGATGCCGACGGGTACGGTCACCCAGAAGATCGCCTGCCAGCCGAACAGGCCGAGCAGGAAGCCGCCGGCGATCGGGCCGAGGCTGACGCCGATCGCCTGCGCCGCCGAGAAATAGCCCATGGCCCGCGGCCGCCTTTCGTCGCCCGCCGCACGGACGAGGATGGCGATCGAGTTGGCGCCGAGCAGCGCCGCGCCGACGCCCTGGATGACGCGGAAGGCGATCAATTCGGGCAGCGAGCGCGCGAGGCCGCAGAGCGCCGAGGTGATCAGGAAGATCACCATGCCGAGGAGATAGAGGCGCTTGCGGCCGAACATCTCGCAGAGGCGCCCGAAGGGTGGCAGCGCGGCCGAGAAGGCGACGACATAGCTGAGCGCCACCCAGCTCACCACGGTTTCGCGCGTGTTGAAGGTGACGGCGAGATCCGGCAGGGCGAGCTGGACGACGCTGGCATCGAACTGGCCCATGAACGAGCCGACGCAGGTGATGGCGACGATGAGCCAGGGATAGTTCGGCCGCGCCGCGATTCTTTGCCGGAGCGCTGCCACCGGCCCCGGCTTGTCCCGCCCGGCATCGCCCGAAGGTGTCCGTTCCGTCATGCTCGCTGTCTCCCGACCCGGCCCTGTATCGCATGGGGAAGCGGTCGTGCGCATCCGATTTGGCAGCGTGACGGCTTTCTCTTTTCCGCGGCGAGCAGCGGCGTATAAGCTTCCCTGCAAACGGACAGGATCGCTAGAGAGCGATCCCCAAGGAGGAGCCGCCGATGAAGACCCGCGCCGCCGTCGCCTGGGAAGCGAATAAGCCGCTGACCATCGAGACCATCGAGATCGACGGGCCGCGCCCCGGCGAGGTCATGGTCGAGATCATGGCCACCGGCGTCTGCCATACCGACGCCTACACGCTGTCGGGTCTGGATTCGGAGGGCAAGTTCCCGGCGATCCTCGGCCATGAGGGCGCGGGCATCGTTCGCGAGATCGGCGCCGGCGTCACCTCGGTCAAGGTCGGCGACCATGTGATTCCGCTCTACACGCCCGAATGCCGCAACTGCAAGACCTGCCTGTCGCGGCGCTCGAACCTCTGCACCTCGATCCGCGCGACGCAGGGCCAGGGCCTGATGCCCGACCAGACGACGCGCTTTTCCTGCTCTGGCGAGCAGGTGTTCCACTATATGGGCACCTCGACCTTCTCGAACTTCACGGTGCTGCCCGAGATCGCCGTCGCCAAGGTCCGCGAGGACGCTCCCTTCGACAAGATCTGCTACATCGGCTGCGGCGTGACCACGGGCATCGGCGCCGTCGTCTACACGGCCAAGGTCTGGCCCGGCGCCAATGTCGTCGTGTTCGGCCTCGGCGGCATCGGCCTCAACGTCATCCAGGGCGCGCGCATGGTCGGCGCCGACAAGATCATCGGCGTCGATCTCAACCCCGGCAAGGTCGAGATGGCCAAGAAGTTCGGCATGACGCATTTCGTCAACCCGGACGAGGTCGGCCGCGACAAGGTCGTTCAGGCGATCGTCGATCTGACCGGCGGCGGCGCCGACTTCTCGTTCGAATGCATCGGCAATGTCCACACGATGCGCCAGGCGCTCGAATGCTGCCATCGCGGCTGGGGCGAATCGATCATCATCGGCGTCGCGCCTTCGGGCACGGAGATCTCGACGCGTCCGTTCCAGCTCGTCACCGGCCGCGTCTGGCGCGGCTCGGCCTTCGGCGGCGCGCGTGGCCGCACCGACGTGCCGAAGATCGTCGACTGGTACATGGAGGGCAAGATCAACATCGACGATCTCATCACCCACACCATGCCGCTCGACGAGATCAACACCGCCTTCGACCTGATGCACGAGGGCAAGTCGATCCGCTCGGTCGTGCTCTACTGACGTGCCGCTGCCGCTCCGCGCGGTCGAGATCGAGAACTATCGCTCGATCCGCAAGCTCTATCTGCCAGTGGAGCGGCTGACCGTCCTTCTCGGCAAGAACGGCGTCGGCAAGTCGAACCTCTACCGCGCGCTGGAGCTGCTGCAGCGCGCGGCGGACGGCACGATCACGCGGGCGATCGTCGAGGAAGGCGGCATCGAGTCGGCATTCTGGGCCGGCAAGCGGCGCGACGGCGATCCGGCCCGGATCCGCGTGCGGGCGATCTTCGACGAGCTCGACTACCAGATCGAGATCGGCACGCCCGCGCCGATCGACGAAGCGGCGCTGACCGCGGCCGAGCCGATGGCGAAGGCGGAGGAACTGCGCTCGCTGCTCGGCCGGCGACCGGTGACGCTGATGAAGCGTGGCGGGCCGAGCGCCTGGCTCCGCGACGAGGACGGAGCCCGCCAGAGCTACAGCGAGGCGCTCGTCCCTTCCGAAACGGCGCTCGCCTCGTTCCGCGACCAGGGCCGCTTTCTCGAGCTGGAGCTGGTCCGCCGGGCGCTCGTGGACTGGCGCTTCTATCACGACTTCCGGACCGACCGCGCCTCGCCGCTGCGCAAGCCGGCGCTCGCCATCACCACGCCGACGCTCGCCTCCGACGGCTCCGACCTTGCGGCCGCGCTCGCCACCGTGAAGATCATTCGCGGCGAGATGCCGGCGATCACGGCGGCGATCGAGGACGCGTTTCCCGGCGCACGGCTTTCGTTCGACTTCGGCCAGGGGCAGGTGGCGCTCGGCCTCCGCTTCGCCGACCTGCCGCGCACGCTCGCGGCGCATGAGCTCTCCGACGGCACGCTGGCCTTCCTGGCGCTCGTCGCGGCGCTGACGAGCTACCGGCTGCCCGGCTTCATTGCGCTCAACGAACCCGAGACGAGCCTCCATCCCGACCTCATCCCCGCGCTGGCGCGCCTGATCGCGAGGGCGGCCGAGCGCACGCAGGTCTGGGTCGTCACCCATTCCGAACCGCTCGCTGCGGCGCTCGCCGCGGAAGGCGGCGTCAAGCCGCGCATCGTCGTGAAGACCGAGGGCGCGACGGGGATCGAGGGGCTGCGGCTGACGGGCAGCTTCGCGGACGACGAGTGAGTCGCGCCCAATCTATCGGCACGCCGGCGTCGATTCTCCGCAGTTCGGACACGAACTGCGTGTATAGCTCATCAATGTCCGACACAGCACACGACCTCGCGGAAAGCCGCGCCGCCAGCGCCAAGCGTTGGCCGAAGATCCTCGCCAGCTATCGCGAGCCGCACGAATGGCGCAGCGCCTTCGAAATCCTCATCACGGCGCTGCCTTTTCTCGGCTTCTGGGTCGCGATGTGGCTTCTCGTCGATAACGGCCATTGGTGGATCGCGCTGCTGCTCGCGGTTCCCGCCGCCGCCTTCCTCGTGCGCCTCTTCATGATCCAGCATGATTGCGGCCATGACGCCTTCTTCCGCCGCCGCGACGTCAATGACTGGGTCGGCCGCGTCCTCGGCGTGTTGACCTTCACGCCCTATGACTATTGGCGGCAGACGCACCAGATCCATCACGCGACCTCCGGCAATCTGCAGCTGCGCGGCATTGGCGACCTGACGACGATGACGCTCGAGGAATACCGCGCCGCCAGCCGGTGGCAGCGGCTCGGCTATCGGCTCTATCGCCACCCGATCGTCATGTTCGGCATCGGGCCGGCCTATCTCTTCCTGCTGCAGTTCCGCCTGCCGATCGGCCTGATGCGGAGCGGCTGGAAACCCTGGCTCAGCGCCATGGCGACCAATCTCGCCATCGCCCTCGCGGCGCTGGTGCTGATCATGACGATCGGCATCGGCCCGTTCCTCCTCGTCCAGCTGCCGATCGTGATGATCGGCGCCTCGATGGGCGTCTGGCTGTTCTATGTGCAGCACCAGTTCGAGACGACGACCTGGTCGCGCCCGCCGGATTGGACCCATGCCGAGGCGGCGCTGCACGGCAGCTCGTACTATGACCTGCCGCCGGTGCTGCGCTGGATGACCGCCAATATCGGCGTCCACCATGTGCACCATCTCTGCAGCCGCATTCCCTATTACCGGCTGCCCGAAGTGCTCCACCGCCATCCGGAGCTGAAGTCGATCGGGCGCATCACGCTCGCCGACAGCCTGCGCTCGGTGAAGCTGGTGCTGTGGGACGAAGCCAATGGCCGCCTCGTGCCGTTCAAGGGCTGGCGCGAGATCGCCTAGAGCATTTTCGAGCGAAGTGGGCACCGGTTCGCGTGAAGAAAATGCGTCAAAACAAACAGATAGAGCAAGTCCGGTGAACCGGGGTTCATCGGACTTGCTCTAGCGCCTGATTGCGCGGCGGTTCATGCGCCGAGCGCTGCCCGGAGCCGGGCGGCGTGATCGGCGAGGATTTCCGGCTTTTGCATGCCGCCTTCATGCGGCTTCAGCGCGATGCCGTCATAGCGCGGGATCACATGGACATGCAGGTGGAACACCGTCTGTCCGGCCGGCGCCTCGTTGAACTGCGCGATCTGGACGCCGTCGGCGGCAAAGGCCTTGACCGCCGCGCGGGCGATCGTCTGCACCACCGGCAGGAGCGCGGCCAGCGTCTCCGGCGCGGCATCGAGCAGATTGCGCGACGGCGCCTTCGGGACCACCAGCACATGGCCCGGCGATTGCGGCATCACGTCCATGAAGGCGATCGTGGCCTCATCCTCATAGACCTTGTGCGCGGGAATCTCGCCGCTGAGGATCCTCGCGAAGATGTTGCCGTCGTCATAGGCGCTCATGCCGCTGCTCCGCTGCGGGGATGGTGAGCCCGGTTTAGCCGTGCCGCGCGAGCCCGACAAGACGCGCCAGGCCCGTTCAGGACTTAGCGGAATCCGGTCTGTCTTCCTGCCCTACGAGCGCCCGTCACCTCTGTCGATCCCATCGAGTTCCTCCCGCAGAAAGGCGGCACCGACAGATGTCGGTCCTGCGCCTCTGGCGCCGGTTGACGGACGGCCGCGAGGTGCGCGAATTTTGCGCCGGCTTTCGCGCGATCGATGCCGGGCCTCGGCAGGCCGACCGCTCTTCTTTTCAGGATCCGGACAGATGGACGATACGAAGGCGACCGAGGGCGCTCAGCCGAACGGCGTTGCGGCCGCGGCGGGAGCCCCCGCGACGACGGCGATCAGCTGCTCGCGCAATTTCGCGACATGGCTCAGCCAGCATCGCGTCAGCCTTGCCTTCTCCTCGTATCAGACCGGACAGCTCTTCCTCGTCGGGCAGCTCGGCGACGGCAATGTTTCGTTCCACCAGCGCGACTTCTCGCGCGCCATGGGGCTCTGGCACGACGATGGCCAGATCTATCTCGCGTCACTGGCGCATATCTGGCGACTCGCCAATGTGCTCGCCCCGAATGAGGTCGCGAACCAGTTCTTCGATCGGCTCTATGTGCCACGGACCGGCCACGTCACCGGCGACATCGATGTCCACGAGATGGCTCGCGAGGCGAGCGGCCGCCTCATTTTCGTGAGCACGACCTATTGCTGCGTTGCGACACTAAGCGAACGGTACAGCTTCAAGCCGATCTGGAAGCCGTCCTTCGTCTCGCGGCTCGCGGCCGAGGATCGCTGCCATCTGAACGGCCTCTGCCTCGAGGACGGCAAGCTGCGCTATGTGACCACCGTTTCGCGCACCGATGTCGTCGATGGCTGGCGCGCGCATCGCGCCGGCGGCGGCTGCCTCATTGATGTCGAGACAGATGCCATCGTGGCCGACGGTTTCTCGATGCCGCATTCACCGCGCCTCCATCAGGGGCGGCTCTATGTGCTCGATTCGGGGCGGGGCTATCTGGTCGAGATCGACCGGGCGACGGGTGCCAGGCGGGACATCGCCTTCTGCCCCGGCTTCATGCGCGGGCTCGCCTTCCATAACGGGCACGCCATCGTCACGCTTTCGCTGCCGCGCAACATGTCCTTCGCCGGATTGCCGATCGAGGACGAGATCGTGCGTCGCGGCGGCGAACCCTGGTGCGGCGTGCACATCATCAATCTTCAGACGGGCGATGTCGTCGAATGGATCCGTCTCGACGGCAGCATCCGGGAATTGTTCGACGTTATTGCTCTGCCCGGTGTGCGCTGTCCGATGGCGGCGCCGTTGCAGGGGCCGGATCTTTCCGCCCTGGTCACGCTCGAGCCCTGACGGTCCCATTTCGCCAGAGAAATGCTGCAACGCAACAGAGCGATTGTCTTGCCGCATTGTTGCGAAGTTGTTGTTTGACCCGCTTTTTTCCGTCGCTATCATCGGATTCGGGTTGGGGCCCTCCATGATTTGTCGCGCATGACCGCTGCGGGTTTCGCCGCGTGTCTGTGGTTGTCTCGCGAGTGCCTCCAAGAGCGGATGCGACGTTCGCATCGCGGCCCGCGACGGGGGAGGACGGCGAGGACATGTCGGCGCGGCGCGAGGCTTTTCGTTCGGTTCTGTTGCAGGCGACCTTCCTCAGTAGTTCGGTCTTCCTGGTCGGCGCCATGCCGCCCTATGCGCGCGCACAGGTCGTTTGCAGCGGGACGACGGCCGGAGGCTGCACGGTTGGGCCAGACGGTCTCGTCTCGGCCACCGCCATCGGCGTCAATGGCAGCAATAGCGACGACACCGACGACCAAGGCTCGCCCGGAGCCACAGGCGGCGTTGTCACATTGACCAATCCTGCGCCCGGCGGCCCTCCCGCTTTCCTGGCTTCGGTCAATGGCGGCAATGGTGGCCGTGGCTATGACGCCGATTGGACCGAGTCCGCCTCGCGCGGGGGCGACGGCGGCAATGGCGGCGGCATCACGATCACGAACGAGGGGGCCATCACCACGTCTGCCTCGGCGGGATACAACGCCATTTCCGCATGGGCAATCGGTGGCTCCGGCGGAACCGGTGGTGCCGCGAATGCCACCAACGGAGCGCAACCGGGCGGCACCGGAGGCGATGGCGGCACGATTACAATCAGCAATTCCGGGGCGATCGTCGTCTCAGGCCCCAATACGAGCGGCATCCTTGCTTTCGCCCTCGGCGGCGTCGGCGGCCTTGGCGGCGCCAGTGCTTTTGCTCACGATGAAGGGCCGAGTGGCACTGGCGGCAACGGCGGAGCGGCGGTCGTCACCAACCGAGCAGCGATCACGACGGAGGCGGCCGACAGTATCGGCATCTACGTCGCGACGACCGGCGGCGCCGGGGTTCCGGGTGCAGGTGTCCATAACTCCGGGGCCGACGGGAGCTATGCCGGCAATGGCGGCGGCGCGGGTGGCGCAGCCGCGCTGGCTTCAGGCGCCGTTCCCTTTGGCCAGCGGTTGGCGCCGAACCAGGCACAGGCTGTCGTTCAGAACTACGCCACCATCACTACCAACGGCCAATACTCATCCGGGATCTGGATCTGGGCGGTCGGCGGCGCCGGTGGCGATGTCGGCTACGGGTCGACGGCGCCTGGCGGCAATGGGGGCAATGGCGGCACCGCCTATGTCGGCAACAGTGCCAGTATCCAGGTTTCGGGCGATGGTGCGAACGGCATCGGCGTCACCGCCAGCGGCGGCGCCGGCGGTCAGGGCGGGTACCACACCGATCCGAACGGTGGCGCGGGCGGCACCGGCGGCAAGGGCGGCGCGATCACGATCGTCGCCCAGGACAACCAGTCGATTTCGACCAACGGAACGAGCGCGATCGGCATTCTTGCCGATGCCAGCGGCGGTGCCGGTGGCGCCGCAGGCTTCGGCGACGGCAAGTCCGCGGCGGGCGGCAGTGGCGGCAATGCCGGTTCGGCCTTTGTTTTCGAAACCGGAGACATCACCACCACCGGTGCGCAATCGGCGGCCGTCTCCGCCTTGGCGGTCGGCGGAACAGCGGCCGCGACCGCGTTCGAGGTCACATCGCCGGGCGGCAGCGGCGGCATTGGCGGCACTGTCTATGCAAATGTCAGTGGCAACACCACGACCACCGGCGCCAGCTCCTCCGCGATCTATCTCGATGCCAGCGGCGGCGGTGGCGGCGACGGCAGCTCTGGCGGCCATGGCGGCCATGGCGGCTCCGCCACGCTCAACAGCTCCGGTACGATCAAAGTCAGCGGCGACAATTCGAACGGCATCGCCGTGCTGGTGCAGGGTGGCGCGGGCGGCTACGCGGAATATGGCACCGTCAGCATGGGGGCCGGCGGCGGAGGCGGGAATGGTGGCACGGCAACGGTCACCAACACTGCAGGCATTGCCGCGTCGGGCCTCCAAGCCACGGGCATTCTCATCAACACCAGCGGCGGCACCGTCGGCCAGGAATACAACCAGATCCCGCTCGTGAGCGGAGGCTCCGCAGGCGCGATCAATTTGACGAGTTTCGGCTCGATCGCGATGACGAACAGCGTGCAGAGCGCCGGCATCTCGATCATCGCCACGGGCGGCAATGGCTGCATTGTCGGCTCGCAATATTGCGGACCAAGCAATGGCGGCGACGGCGCCGCGGCAATCGCCTCCATCTACGGCTCGGTGACGACCCTGGGACAGAGCGGGAGCCCGGCCATATCCCTGACGACGGCCGGCGGGAGTGCCGGCACCGGGTATATCACCTCCCCGAGCGGCGCCGTCATGGCGTTGGGGGGAGCCGGCGGCGCGATCACCGTGACAGTCGGGAAATCGCCCTCGCTCGCCGGTCCGCAGATCATCTCGACAGTGGGCACCCAGTCGCCCGCGATCGCCCTCAATGCCAATGGCGGCTCCGGCGGCAATGGGGAGTCAACGGCCGGCGGGTTGTTGATCGACTCGGGCGGGCCAGGCGGCTCGGCCGGCGACGTCACCCTGACGATCCCCAGCGACCAGACGCAGATCACGACCCAGAACGACCAGTCGCCTGGCATCAGCGCGACGGCGATCGGCGGCGATGGCGGCAGCGGCAACGACGCGATCGATTCGCCGATTGCCTCGAGCGGGTCGGGGGGCGTCGGCGGCGCCGCCGGCATCATCGATATCACGAGCGCGGCCACGATCACGACCTCGGGCCAATCCGCCCCCGGCATCATTGCGGTGAGTGCCGGCGGAAATGGTGGCTATGGCGGCATAGGCACGTCGACATATGGTGGCGCTGGCGGCTCCGGTGCGGTTGGCCCTGCTGGCGGCTACACGATCACAGTGACCAACAGCGGAACGATCGCCACCTATGGCGATGAATCGAGCGCCATCGTCATCACCAGTACGGGCGGCAACGGCGGCAGCACGCAAGGGGATGGGGCGACAGCGGGCGTCGGTGGCGCAGGCGGCAATGTCGAGGTGCTGAACAGCGGTGTGATGCTCACGACAGGCGAGAACAGCCACGGCATCTTGGCGACGACGATCGGCGGCGGCGGCGGAACCAGCAACAAGACCGTGGCAGACGGCATCTTCGTCGTCGCCCAGGGCGGCGCTGGCGGTGATGGCGCGGCAGCCGGCAACACGTCGATCTCCAACTCCAATGTCATCACCACCACCGGCAGCTCGTCCAACGGCGTCTTCGCCTTCTCAACCGGCGGCGGCGGTGGTGACGGTGGCAGCGTCTCCTCGCTTGCTTTCGGCGCAGGCTATGTCCCGGCCGTCAGCATTGATATCGGCGGCAAAGGCGGCTCGGGCGCGGCCGGCGGAACGGTCTCCATCATCAACGACAACGGTGCCGATATCACCACGGCCGGCCCAGACTCGGCGGCGATCCGGGCTCTGTCCGTGGGCGGCGCCGGCGGTTTCGGCGGTCAGTCCAACGCCTCCGTCTTCACCGCAGGCGCCGGTGAAGAGCTGCCGTCGCTCGATGTCACCATCAGTGTTGCAGGCAGCGGCGGCACCGGCGGCGCCGGTGGCATCGTGAGCCTCACCAATCTCGGATCCATCATCACATTCGGCGATCAGTCGCCGGGCCTTCAGGCCGAGACCATCGGCGGCGGCGGCGGCGATGGCGGGAACGCCCTGACGCACGACTATACGCTGGGGACGGGCTCGAGCGTCAGCATCGACGTGACGATGGGAGGGGCCGGCGGCACTGGCGGCGATGGCGGCGCGATTACCCTCAACAACAACGGGACGAATATCCCCGCTTCGATCACGACGCTCGGCTTCGCCTCGGACGCGGCCCAGCTTATCAGTATCGGTGGCGGCGGTGGCAATGGCGGCACCGGCAAATCGCAAGTCAAGACACTGCTCCCCGGCCACGAGGCGCTCGACTACGTGCCGTTGGCGCTCGGCGAGTCCTTCTCCTTTACTGCGACGCTCGGCGGCAATGGTGGCAGCGGCGGCAATGGCGGCGATATCGGTGACAACAACACGGCGATCAACAATTACGCGCTGACGACCTACGGCTCTGACGCGCGTGGCATCTACGCGCTTTCCGTCGGCGGTGGCGGCGGCACGGCGGCGGCCGGTACTGGCCGCTCGACGCAGTCGATGGCGTTGACGCTCGCCCTCGGAGGCAATGGTGGCGCCGGCGGTGACGGCGGCGCGATCACGCTCTCGAACCAGAGCAATGGCACCATCACCACGCTGGCTGACGGCTCGCACGGTATCTTCGCCCAATCGATCGGCGGCGGCGGTGGCTCGGCCGGAACGGCAACGGCCGACATCGGCGAGAGCGAAGGGGGAAGCGCGGCGGAAGCGGCTTCGCAATATGTGCTCGAAAAGGCTCTCAGCGAGATCCCGACTCTGGTCGAGAATAATCTCGTGTCGGATGTCTCGCCGACCGTTTCCGTCTCGATGACCTTCGGTGGCCAGGGTGGCGCCGGCGGCAATGGCGGCAATGTCCAGATCACCAATCAGGGCACGATCACGACCGGCGCCTCAGGCGGCGGTGGCGGCGATTTTGCAACCGGTATCTTCGGCCAGTCCGTCGGCGGCGGCGGCGGCTCGGGCGGCAGCGCGATCGCATCGGGTGCGCGCCTCGTCAACGCCGTCAGTCAGATGGGCGGAAGCGGCGGCGCCTTCGGCGTTGGTGGCAATGTCACCATCAGCAGTTCGGGCGCCATCACCACCGACGGCAATATCTCCATGGGCGTCCTGGCGCAGTCCATCGGCGGCGGCGGCGGCGCTGCGGGCGCGGCGCCGGACAAGGGCCAGATCACCTTCGGCCAATCGTTCCGACTCGGCGGTGCGATTGCCGACCGCAGTACCGAGGACGGGACGTCGGGCGGCGGCACGGTCTCCGTGACGACGTCCTCGGTCACCACAGCCGGCAACGAGGCCCATGGCGTCGTCGGACAGTCGATCGGCGGCGGCGGCGGCCTGCACTACATCAACCAGGCGAATGCCGCCGACGTGCTGAGCGATGCAGCGTCCAGCCAGCTTGCGGCTGCGATCAATGCCCTTCAACCCGGCCTTCTGGAGCAGCTGGAGGCAACCTTCGGCATTCTCCGCGCGCAGTCGTCCGGCAACATCGACCTGGTGCTCGGTGGCACCCAGGAATCGAGCACGCAGGGCCAGGGCGACGGCAGCGGCGGCGAGGTCACCATCACCAATGAGGGCTCGATCACGACATCGGGCGTCAATGCGATCGGCGTTCTCGCGCAATCGATCGGCGGCGGCGGCGGCTTCTTCGCCGACGGCCTCGGTGTCGATGTCGTGGCGATGACGGCGTCCGGCACGCTCGGCAACAGTTCGAGCGGCTCCGTCAACCAGGCGGGCGGCGCGGTGTATGTCGACCTTGTCCCCAATAGTCGCATCACCACGACCGGCAACGGCGCCACGGCGGTCGTCGCGCAGTCGATCGGTGGCGGCGGCGGTTACACGGGCGCGATCGATGCCCTCGGCGTCACCTATCAGGCATTCCTGTCGCCGCCGTCGAAATACCAGATGACCGTCGGCGCCAATACGGAAGGTGGCGACGTTTCGATCACCAGCAATGGCACGTCGACCATCCAGACGTCGGGTGCCAACGCGCATGGTATCATCGCCCAGAGCCTCAGCGGCGGTGGCGGTCTGGTCGCCGACGGCAGCGGCATCATCATCCCGACCGGCGGTTCCGGAACGTCGCGCGGCGCGGCCACGTCCTCGAGCGAGTTTTCTCCAGGGGCTGTCTCGATCGACTTCACCGGAACGCTGTCAACCACCGGCGCCGGGTCCGTGGCGATCTTCGCCCAGAGCGGAACGCAGAACTCCGCCGGCGCCATCGACCGCAGCTTGTCGATGGTGACCTCGGGCGATATCGACGTCTCCATCGGCGGCAATAGCGAGGTCACCGGCGGCAGCGGCGTCTATGCCATCACGCTCGACGGCGGTGGCGTCAACCAGATCACGATCGGCGACGGAGCAACGCTAAGCTCGGTCTCGTACCTCGCCGTCTCGTCCGGCTGGGGCACGAATACCCTCACCAATTACGGCCAGATCACTGGCGACATCGTCATGCCGGGCATGTCGAGCTTCGACAACGCGGCTGGCGCTACCTACATCTCTGCTCTCAACGGAACCGTCAGCCTTGGCGGGACTGGCGCCGGCGGCGGCACGCTGATGAATGAGGGTATCGTCGATGTTGCCGGCGTCGGCACGATCGGCACGCTGGATGTGGTGGGTACCTACGCTCAGAGTGTCGCCGGCGCCTATCGCGCCGATGTCGACGGCACCGGTGCAGGCTCTGCCGACCTCATCAGCGCCACTGATGTGGGAGCGGCGGTGTCGGGCACCGTGATCGCCAGTGTCGTCAACAGCATCGTGCCGAACCAGAGCTTCCTGATCCTGGAGCAGACCGGCGATACGCCGATCACCTCGATGACCGCAGCGACGGCCGGGCTGGAAGTCACGTCGTCCCAGAAGAGCGGCATCGGGGCGAACTGGGCCTTCAATACAACGCAAGACCAGCTCACCATCTCGACGGATCTCACCTTCGCGCCCGACGAGCTTCCGCTCGGCGACAATGAGCGCGCCTATGCCGACCACCTGCAGAACACCTGGGATGCCGGTGGGTCGGAGCGGCTCGGCCGCGTCTATGCGGAGCTCTTCAACCTCCCGAGCCCGACCGCCTACCAGCAGGCCCTCTCTTCGGCAACGCCGGTGGTGCTCGCGGCCGGTTCGCTCGCGCAGGCTTTCGTGGCGCGCGACCGGCTGAGCGCCGTCCAGAGCTGTCCCGAATTCGATGACCAGAGCGGCGCCGGGACACTGCTCGTGCAGCGTGACTGTGCCTGGGGCCGGGTCGGTGGCGGACGGGTGGATTTCACGCCTGGCAACGCCACCGGCTACACGATCAACCAGATGGCCTATGCCGCCGGCTTCCAGACGGAAGTGGCGCCGGACTGGTTCGCCGGTATGTCGGCCAGCTATATGACCGACACCTACAGCAACGAATCCGGCCTCTCGACCTCGGATGGCCAGGGTGTCGACGTCACCGCCGTGCTGAAGCGCGAGATGGGCCAGTGGCTGTTCTCGGGGGCCCTGAATCTCGGCTATGGCTGGTATGACGCGCAGCGCTGGACGCTTGCTGGAAGCAAGTATTACCAGTCGGACTCGTCCTATGACGTCTTCACCGCCGCGACACGGCTGCGGGCCGATTACGAGGTTCCGTTCCAGAACTGGTATCTGAAGCCCTTCGGACAGCTCGACCTGCTCTATGCATCGACGCCCGGCTATGAAGAGGGCGGACATGGCAGCCTCTACGACCTGTCGGTCGAAGGCTCCGACAACTTCTCCGTCGCAATCGGCCCGCATCTTGAGGTTGGCGGCCGGATCAACCTTGAGGGCGGTTCGGTTGTGCGCCCCTATGCCTCGGCAGGTGTGACCTGGTTCTCCAACAGCGCCTGGCAGGTGTCAGCCTCGCTGCTCGGCGCGCCGGAGGCGGCGGGAACCTTCAGGACGACCGTGGATGCCCCCGACCTCCTAGCCGACCTCACGCTTGGCCTGC
Source organism: Kaistia sp. (assembly GCA_965279105.1). Classification (GTDB taxonomy): domain Bacteria; phylum Pseudomonadota; class Alphaproteobacteria; order Rhizobiales; family Kaistiaceae; genus Kaistia. Next base: position 3,672,127 of record OZ257135.1, on the reverse strand, counting down.
AGTGGAGCCTGCCGCGCGGCATCGATTTCCGTGTGAACTACGAGGCCAATCTCGGCGACAGTTTCACCGCGCAATCCGGCATGGCCCGCCTGTCGGTGAACTTCTAGACTAGGCGCGGCCCGGAGCCGTCGCGAGCGGCTTCTCGCCCGCGGAGAGGTCGATGAGGCCGGCATCGACCAGCGTGCGGTGGAAGCGGCGCTTGCGCTCGGACGGCGTCGCCACATAGCGGTCGCCGAGCTCACCGAAGAGGTCGAACCGCGTCGCCGAGACCTGGTCGAGCGGCAGGCCGGCCGCCTTCAACGCCGCGGTGCCGAGCTGGGCGATGTCGAGACGCGCCGGAATGCCTGCGAAATCAGGCTCGAAATTCAGTGCCTCCAGCGCGAAGAAGGTCTCGAACTGGCGCGGATCGCCGGGGCGGATGCCCTGCGCGTGCTCGATGGCGCGCGACATCGTAGGCTGGTGGTCGCCATAGCGCACGATCAGCATGGGACGACCGGGATTCTCGGCCAGCAATGCGGCGCGGAAGGCGGCATAGCTCGCCGCCGTCTCCGAGAGGCGCGCGTAATATTCGGCATAGGTCGGCGTATTCAGCGCCCGAAGCGCGAACCGCCGCTCGGCCTCAAAGCTTCCGGCCGGCTGCAGGCGCACCTCATGCGGACCGTGATTGAAGTTGGTGAGGATCATGGCGAAACGCGGCGCCTGATCGCGGCAAAGCGAGCGTAGCAAGGCGCCCTCGGCGGCGGCGAAGAAGGCGGCGTCCGAATTGGTCGCCTCGAAGGCGGCGAGATCGAACGGCGCCGGGAATTCGTCCGAGAACACGCGCTCCTCGACGCCGAGCCCGCCATAGAAGCCGTCATAATTCATGAAGGCGCGGCGGCAGCTGGTGACCAGGAGGTTGCGATAGCCGAGGCCGGCGAGTTCCGACGGCAGCGAATGGGCGAAGCGGCCGACACCTTTCTTGAACAGGAAATAGGAGTCCGGGCCGAAGCTCGCCGAGGAGAGGCCGGTCAGGAGGCTGAATTCGGTTTGCCAGGAGCCGCCGCCATAGATGTCGACATGGAGCGTGCCGCTCAGCGCGCCCGGCGGCGACAGGAAGTCGGCGATCCCGGGCTCGACGGCGAGGCCATAGCTGCGCGGATCGAAGACCGATTCATGCTGGATGACGATGATGTCGGGCTTCACCGCGCGGCGCGCCGGCAGCGGCGGCAGCAAGGGGAGGGGCGCATCGGCGACGTCGAGCATGCGAAGGCCCCCGGTCGGCCACCAGCTCGCGACATCGATGAGCGACGCCAGGAAGAAGGAGGCAAGACCAGTCCGCGTGGTGACGTCCCGCCGCCAGCGCTCGGCGCCGCCGGTCGCATAGAAGGCGAGGGCATAGAGGGCGAAGGCGAGGGCGAGGATCGCCAGCCGCTCATGCAGCGGCAGCGCCACACCCGGCACGAAGAGGATCACCGCGATGGCGGCCAGGCCGAGCACGACCGCCCCGGCGATGGTGAGGGTGGCCGTCAGCCGGTATTGCCGCAGCATGAACGGGATCGTGCCGGCGAAGGTGAGGCCGAGATCGGCCACGGCGAGCTTCATGCCGCTGTGGTGATGCTTGACGCCGGAGGCGCCGGCGATGGTGGCCATCAGCAGCAAAGCGAGGAGGCTCGCCCGGGCGAGGTCGCCGGTGAAGACCATGAGGAGGGCGGTGACGGCCGCGTAGCCGGCGACGGCGAGGAGGATCCGCCGCGGCTGTCGTTCGGCGAGCGCGAGGATCGCCGCGCCGGCGAGCCAGAGGAAAAGCGCGTTCATTCGGAGTTCTGATCTGCCTTGAAGGGAGTGTGTTCGTCGAGCAGGGCATGCTCGGCCGCAACAGCGTCACGCTCCCGCTGCAAATAGTCCGCGACGGCGGCGCGGAAACCCCTCTCGGCGATCCAATGTGACGATCGTGTGATGACCGGGCGATAGCCGCGCGCCAGCTTGTGCTCGCCCTGTGCGCCAGCCTCGACCCGCGGCAGGCGATGCGCGATCGCCCATTCGACCGCCTGATGGTAGCAGATCTCGAAATGCAGGAACGGCACATCCTCGAGCGTGCCCCAATAGCGGCCATAGAGCGCATCCGAGCCGATGAGGTTCAGCGCGCCGGCGATTCGCTTGTCGCCTCGCCGCGCGAAGATCAGCAGCACCCGGTCGGCCATCGCCGCGCCAAGCAGCGAGAAGAAGCGGCGGTTCAGATAGGGGCGGCCCCATTTGCGGGCGCCGGTGTCGGTGTAGAAGGCGAAGAACGCATCCCACGCCGCCTCGTCGATGGCGCTGCCGGTCAACACCTCGACCTCCAGCCCGCCGGCCAGCGCGTCGCGGCGCTCGCGGCGGATTGTCTTGCGCTTGCCGGAGGAGAGGGCGTCGAGAAAATCCTGGAAGTCGCGATAGCCGGGATTTTCGAACTGGAACTGCTGGTCGACGCGCGGCAGGAAGCCGGCGCCCTCGAGCGTTGTTGCGTCGTCATCCTCGAGGAAGGTCGCATGCACGGAGGAGGCGCCGACCCGGCGGCAGAGCTCGACGAGGCCGGCGGCGAGCGTCGCCTTCGCGGTCGGCGCGTCGGCATCGGCCCGCGTCAGCAGCCGGCGGCCCGTTACCGGCGTGAACGGCACCGCGACCTGGAGCTTCGGATAATAGGATCCACCGGCGCGCTCATAGGCGTCGGCCCAGCCATGGTCGAAGACATATTCGCCCATCGAATGGGTCTTCTGGTAGCAGGGCGCGATCGCTTCCGGCCGGCCGGTTGCATCGTCCAGCACGATGTGGCGGCCCTGCCAGCCGGTTCGGCCGGTGGCGGAGCCGGACTCTTCCAGGCAGCGCAGGAAATCATGCGATATGAAGGGGTTATAGGCGATTCGTTGAGAAATTGAATTAGCATCCTCAGGCCGCGAATCCGTCGCTGGACGCAGGGCCTTGAAGAACGCGGCCGCGTCGGTGCCGAACGGCGCCTCGGAGGCCCAGCCGGGATTGGCGCAGGCGTCCCAGGCCTCGCGGCCGATTTCCCCGATCGAGGAAAGGACAGTCAGTCGCGCGGCGGCAGCGCTCATCGGTGGCGACCCCTGCATGTCGATGGGAGAGCATCGGAGCATCTAGGGCTTCCGGCCGCAAGCGCAAGCTGTCGCCCCGGCGCGTCGGCTCAGGCGTCCGGATCGAAGCCTTCGAAGGTGATCTGGTCGGCGACGCGGCGCGCCTTGGCGCGGTCGGCCTCGGTGCGCACGGTCCAGGTGATCAGCGGCCGCCCGAACGAGCGCACCAGCGAGGGCGCGAGCGAGGGCAGGCCCTTCAAGTCATAGGAGACGAAGGCGGCGCCGACGCGCGGCACGTCGAGGAGGTGGCGCAGCGTGAAGCGGCGCGCGGCGGGCAGGAAGCCCCAGTCGTCGAGATCGATATAACGGTCGGCGACGATGCCGCGCGGCGTCGATGGCGCCAGCTGCCTCATCGCCGCCATCGAGTCGGGATCGAACGACATCACCACCGCCGCGCCCGGATAGGTCTTGAGGATCGGTGCGACGGCCGCTTCCAGCCGCCGGTCGCCCTTGAACTCGCTCTTCAGCTCCAGCACCAGTGGCACGGAGCCCGCGACGGTCTCGAGCAGTTCGGCGAGCGTCGGCACATGGTCCTTGGTGATGCCGCGGAAGCGGAGCGCGCGAAGCTCGGCGAGGCTGTAGCCGTCGACCCGGCCGGTTGCGTCGAGCAGGCGGTCGACCGTCTCGTCATGGAAGACGACGACTGCGCCGTCGCCCGTCAGCTGCAGGTCGACCTCGATGGCGAAGCGATGCTCGAGCGCGGCGCGGACGGCCGACAGCGTGTTCTCGATCCGCCCCTCGGCCGCGTCATGATAGCCGCGATGGGCGATGGGCCGCGCCGTCAGCCAGCCGGGGGCCATGCTCAGGCGATCTCGATGATGGCTTCCACCTCGACGGCGACGCCGAAGGGCAGGCCGGCGACGCCGACGGCGGAGCGGGCGTGGCGGCCCTTGTCGCCGAACACCTCGACCATGAAGTCCGAGGCACCGTTGACGACCTTGGGGTGATCGCTGAAGGCGGGCGAGGCGTTGACGAAGCCGGTGAGCTTGACGATGCGGCCGATGCGATCGAGATCGCCGAGCGCGGCGCGGGCCTGGGCGAGGATGTTGATCGCGCAGAGGCGGGCGGCGCTGCGCCCTTCCTCGATGCCGAAGCCCTCGCCGAGCTTGCCGACGAACTCGATGCCATCGGGGCCGACGGGGATCTGGCCGGAGATGTAGAGCATGCCGCGGCTCTCGACGAAGGGCACGTAGTTGGCCGCCGGCGCGGCCGGCCTCGGCAGGTCGACCCCGAGCGAGGTCAGGCGGTCTTCGATGGCGCTGGTCATGAAACTCTCCCGCAAACCGGATCAAAGCGACGGTTTCGCCCGAATTCAGCCGTGCTGCAAGGCAAGAAGGGGTTCATCATGCCAATGGATGGTTCGAATCGGCGTGGACTTCGCTGGCGCGACAGATTGAAATGCCGATATGTCGACAAGACGACGGCAGGCTCTGTGTGAGTGCCAGCTTGGGCATCGCGGCGCGACGCGGTGACGAGGAGTGAAGACGATGGCTGTCCGCCTGCAGACATTGGCGACCCTTTACGGCCTTCCGGCCGCGAGCGCGGTCCTCGCGACGCTGATCGCTTCAAGCGGCAGCGCCGCGGCGGTCAGCGCAGGGCCGGCGATGGTCGCCCATCGCGCGATCTATGAGCTGACCCTCGACCAGGACAATTCCTCTGATACCGTCGCCGATGCGGAAGGGCGCATGGTCTATGACTTCGTCGGCACGGCCTGCGAGGGCTTCACGACGCGGCTGCGCTTCGTGACGCGGATCAGCGACGAGGACGGCAATGCGCGCCTCACCGATGTCGCGACCACGACCTTCGAGGACATCGCCGGCAAGACGTTCAACTTTTCGACCAAGAGCTTCATCGACGGCGCCATCTCGGAGGATTCCTCCGGCTCGGCGGAGCGCGAGGGCGGCAAGGTGGCGGTCACCATCGCCAAGCCGAAATCCGAGCGCTTCACGATTCCGACGAACTTCCAGTTCCCGAACCAGCATCTCGCGGCCATCATCGCCGCGGCGCAGCGGGGCGAGCATTTCCTGCAGGTCGATCTCTTCGACGGATCGGACCAGGGCAAGAAGTCCTATGAGACCTCGGCGGTGATCGGCGCCGAGAATTCCGGCCGCGACGATCTCGGCGACGAGGCCACCGCCAAGGGCGCCGGCCTTTCCGGCATCCGCTCCTGGCCGGTAACGATCAGCTATTTCAACGGCGGCCCCGAAGGCGGCGAGCAGAAGCCGTCCTACGAGCTCTCGTTCATCATCTACGAGAACGGCATCACGCGGCGCATGAAGCTCGACTATGGCGACTTCGCGCTGAAGGGAAAGCTCGTGAAGCTCGACCTCGCGCCGACCAAGGTGGCGGCCAAGGCCTGCCGCTGAGCCCTACGGCGATCGACCTTCGGCTTCGTCACTGTGAGCCAGCACTCCCCCTGTCATTGCCGGGCTTGACCCGGCAATCCAGCCTTCTCCTTGCGGTCCTGCCATTGTGGGCGAACAGTCAAAGTCAGTCTGGGTTGCCGGGCCAAGTCCGGCAACGACAACCGAGATCAACCTCATCAAGGCGAAAGCCTTGATCTCGATCGGTCCTGGTCTCAGCGCCTGGCGATGAGGTCCGGCCGCAGCCGCGCCACCGCCTCGCCAAGCTCGTCATAATGGCTGATCACCGCGTCGGGACCGAGTTCCGTCACGGGAACGGGCGTGTAGCCGAAATCCACCGCGACGACCGGGATCGATGCCGCCTTCGCCGTGTCGATGTCGGTCTTCGAATCGCCGACCATCAGTGCCGCCTCGATGCTGCCGCCGGCGCGCTTGATCGTCTCGGTCAACGCGATCGGGTCGGGCTTGCGCGCCAGGAACGTGTCGGCGCCACAGATCGCCGCGAAGCGGTCGGTGAGTTCCAGCCGTCCGAGCAGCTGCCGCGAGAGATGTTCGAGCTTGTTGGTGCAGACGGCGAGAATCCAGCCATCGGCGGCGAAGGTATCGAGCGCGGTGATGAGCCCTGGATAGGGGCGGCTCAGATCGGCGATGTGATCGCTGTAATGGGCGATGTACTCGTCGAACATCCGGTCGACGATCGCCGCCTCGCGCGTGACGCCATTGGCGGCGAGGCCGCGCTCGATCAGGACGCGCGCGCCATGGCCGACCATCGAGACGGCGCTGCCAAACGGCTGCGCCTCGAGGCCCTCGCGGGTCAGGATGACGTTGAGCGTCGCGACGAGATCCTGTGCCGTATCGATCAGTGTTCCGTCGAGGTCGAACACAAGGGTGGGGCGCATGGGGGGAATCCGGATGAAGGCGACGGGCGAGCATAGCCGCCGCGCCGGCGCGGGCAAGGCCGAAGCCGACCCGTCAAGCCGCCGCTCCATCCCGCCCGGCGCGCGCGGGGAGGGGCGGCCGTTGGCGCCGCATCCGCCGCATGCTAAGCAAGCCCCGCCGCACGGGCCGCGGCTCGGATCGAGGCATGAACCATGAGCGACAGTGACGATCTGAAGAAGGCGGCGGCCCTGGCCGCGCTGGCGCTCGTCGAGCCCGGCATGAAGCTCGGCATCGGCACCGGCTCGACGGCAGCGCATTTCGTCACCGGCCTCGGTGAGCTTGTGCGCGGCGGGCTCGACATCATCGGCGTGCCGACCTCGGAGCGAACAGCGGCGCTGGCGCGGAAGGAGGGGATCCCTCTCACGACGCTGGACGACACTCCCCATCTCGACCTCACCATCGACGGCGCCGACGAGCTCGACCGCTCGCTGCAGCTGATCAAGGGCGGCGGCGGCGCGCTGCTGCGCGAGAAGATCGTCGCGGCGGCCTCCGACCGGATGGTCGTCATCGCCGATGGTTCCAAGCTCGTCGACCGGCTCGGCGCCTTCCCCTTGCCGATCGAGGTCAATCATTTCGGCATGGGCGCGACGCTCATCGCCATCGAGGCGGCGGCGCATCGGCTCGGCCAGGCGGTGACGCTTTCAAGGCGCCTCGCCGCCGACGGTTCGCCCTTCGTCACCGATGGCGGCCACGCCATCATCGATGCATCATTTGGCCTCATTCGCGAGCCAGAAGCCTTGAACCTTGCCCTCGCCGCGATTCCGGGGCTGGTGGAGCATGGTCTGTTCATCGGCATTGCGACCGCCGCCGTCATCGCCCGTCCCGAAGGCGTCATCTGGTTGCACGCCTAACGTCCTACGCCCTATGGGAGCCCGTTCAATGACACTGTTCCGCTCGTCTCTTCGCGCCGCCGTGCTGGCGATCGGCCTGATGGTCGGCTTTGTCGCCGCCGCCAGCGCCGAGGAAGTCACCGAATCGCATCTGCAGGCGGCCGTCGCCGCGGTGCAGGCGGCCAAGACCTCGCGCGGCTTCGACAATCTGCTGCCGCTGATGGCGCAGCAGACGCAGAACCGCCTGATCCGCATGCGCCCCGACCAGCATGTGCTGATCGGCCAGGTGGTCGATGCCGAGGCGCTCGACCTCGTCTCCCGCCGCGCCGAGCTCGACAACGACGTCGCGCGCATCTGGGCGAAGTACTTCACCGAGGACGAGCTGAACGCCATCACCACCTTCTACAAGAGCCCGGCCGGCGCCAAGCTCGCCGATATCGGCCCGAAGGTCGTCGGCGAGACGCTGCAGTCGGTCAAGGGCTGGTCGGATCGCGTCGGCGAGGAAATGTTCGAGAAGTCGCGCGAACTGCTGAAGAAGAAGGGCGTCGACCTCTAAGGTCTGGCGCGGCCGGGCCTGCCGGCCCACATTGAAACAGAAGCCGGCCTGTCATGGCCGGCTTCGTCGTCTTGGGAATGAAGTTTGACGGGGCGCGGACTGACATGGCGGATTTCGACGTCGACCTTTTCGTGATCGGTGCTGGTTCGGGCGGCGTCCGCGCTGGCCGCATCGCCGCCGGGCATGGCGCCCGCGTGATGGTGGCCGAGGAGGACCGCGTCGGCGGCACCTGCGTCATCCGCGGCTGCGTTCCGAAGAAGCTCTTCGTCTATGCCTCGCGCTTCGCAGAGGATTTCGAGGATGCGGCCGGCTATGGCTGGACGCTGGAGGCGCCGCGCTTCGATTGGAAGTCATTGGTCGCCGGCAAGGACCGGCAGATCGACCTGCTGAATGCCGCCTATATCCGCAATCTCGAGCGCTCCGGCGCGACGCTCGTCGCGCGCCGCGCCACGATCGAGGGGCCGCATGCGGTGCGCCTCTCCGACGGCAGCCTCGTCACCGCCAAATACATCCTCATTGCCACCGGCTCGACGGCCTATGTCGATCCGGCGTTGCCGGGGCGTGAATTCGCCATCACCTCCAACGAGGCGTTCCATCTGCCGGAGCTGCCGCTCTCGATCGTTATCGTCGGCGGCGGCTATATCGCGGTCGAGTTCGCCGGCATCTTCAACGGCCTCGGCGTCGAGACGACGCTCATCCATCGCGGCGAGGCGCTGCTGCGCGGCTTCGACAGCGATCTGCGCCATGCGCTGGCCGAGGCGATGACCAAGAAGGGCATCCGCCTCGTGCTCGGCGACAGCCCGGCCGCGATCGAGAAGACCGAGGAGGGCGTCGTGGTGCGGACGAAGGCCGGGGCCGCGCTCGCCGCCGGCGCCGTGATGGTCGCCACCGGCCGCCGCCCGAACACCGACGGCCTCGGCCTCGACACGGCCGGCGTCGAGGTCGACGGCGCCGGCGCGATTCCCGTCGATGCGCAGTCGCAGTCGAACGTGCCCTCGATCTATGCCGTCGGCGACGTCACCAACCGCATCAACCTGACGCCGGTCGCCATCCGCGAGGGCCATGCCTTCGCCGATACCGTGTTCGGCGGCAAGGCGGTGACGGTGGATCATTCCGGCGTTCCGAAGGCGGTGTTCTCGCAGCCTGAGATCGGCACGGTCGGGCTGACCGAGGACGAGGCGCTGGCCGAGTTCGCGGCGGTCGACATCTACAAGACGAGCTTCAAGTCGCTGAAGAACGGCCTCAGCGGCCGCGACGAGCGCATGCTCATGAAGCTGGTCGTCGATGGGCTGAGCGGGCGCGTGCTCGGCTGCCACATCCTCGGCCATGACGCGGCCGAGATGATTCAGCTCGTCGCCATCGCCGTGAAGCTCGGCGCCACCAAGGCGCAGTTCGACGCGACCATGGCGCTGCATCCGACGGCCGCGGAAGAGCTCGTCACGATGCGCGAGCCGTCGATCCGCCACCGGCGCTGAGAGCGCGGCCGCGCCTGCCGTCCGGGATGGTCTGAACGCGGGTCGATCGCGGGGCCTTTCCGGGCTGCGCTGCATTTCAGCTTGAGAATCCGCGTCCGAACGGTCAAAGAACCGCGGTCCCCCCGCACGAAGTCGGCGCGTGTCGCCGAGAGCGAGCCTCCATGACCGCAGTCGCCGCGCCTCCTCGCCGTCTCCTCGACGGCAATGACTACAAGACCCTTGCCCTCTCCGCGCTCGGCGGAGCGCTCGAATTCTACGATTTCATCATCTTCGTCTTCTTCGTGACGGTGCTCGGCCACCTGTTCTTCCCGCCGGGCATTCCCGACTGGGTGCAGCAGCTGCAGGCCTTCGGCATCTTCGCCGCCGGCTATCTGGCGCGGCCGCTCGGCGGATTGCTGCTCGCCCATTTCGGCGACAAGCTCGGCCGCAAGCGCATGTTCACGCTGTCGATCCTGATCATGGCGCTGTCGACGCTCGGCATCGCGGCGCTGCCGACCTATGCGACCATCGGCATCGCCGCGCCGATCCTCTTGCTGACGATGCGCGTCCTGCAGGGCGCGGCGATCGGCGGCGAGGTGCCCGGCGCCTGGACCTTTGTCTCCGAGCATGTGCCGCCCGGCCGCATCGGCCTTGCCTGCGGCATCCTCACCTGCGGCCTCACGGCCGGCATCCTGCTCGGCTCGCTCATCGCGACCGCCATCAACGTTGCCTTCTCGCCCGAGGACATCCTCGCCTTCGCCTGGCGGCTGCCCTTCCTGATCGGCGGCGTCTTCGGCCTCGTCGCGGTCTATCTCCGGCGCTGGCTCGAAGAGACGCCTGTGTTCAAGGAGATGAAGGCCCGCAAGCAGCTCGCTTCCGAACTGCCGATCAAGGCCGTGCTGCGCGACCACAAGGCGGCGACGGCCGTCTCGATGCTGCTGACCTGGCTCCTGTCGGGCGCCATTGTCGTCGCCATCCTGATGACGCCGACCTTGGTGCAGACGCTCTACAAGGTGCCGGCGCGCGATGCGCTGACGGCGAATTCGATCGCGACGCTGTTCCTCTCCTTCGGCTGCGTGCTGGCCGGCTTCATCGTCGACAAGGTCGGCGCCGGCCGCTTCTTCACCATTGGCAGCCTCTTCCTCGGCGCCGCCACCTACTATTTCTACACCTCGGTGGCCGCCGACAGCTCGTCCTTGTTCATGCTCTCGGCGCTGGCCGGCTTCTCGGTCGGCGTCATCGGCGCTGTGCCTTATGTCATGGTCAAGGCATTCCCGGCCGCGGTCCGCTTCACCGGCGTCTCCTTCGCCTACAACATCGCCTATGCGATCTTCGGCGGATTGACGCCGCTGCTGGTCACTCTGGCGCTGAAATCCGACCCGATGGCCCATGCGCATTACCTCGCCTTCCTCTCGCTGGTGGGCGCCGGCACGGGCGTCTATCTCTGGGCGCGCGACCAGCACTGAACGCTACGGCAGGAAGCGGGTGGCGGCGGCCGCTCGGCGCGGCGATACTGGCGCCATGACCAGTTCGCTGCCCCTCCCGCCGGATGCCCGCTTCTATGCCGTGACGACGACCGGCATCTATTGCCGGCCCGCCTGTCCCTCGCGGCCGCCGAAGCCGGAGAATCTCCGCTTCTTCGCGGCCGTCGCCGCCGCCGAGGTGGCGGGCTTTCGCGCCTGCAAGCGCTGCCGGCCCTCCGAGGCGGCATGAGCGCGATGCGGATCGCATTGCCGGGCGACTACCGCGCGGCCGAGACGCTCGCCTATCACGGCCGCGACAGCTCCAGCCTCAGCGAGCGCGTCGTCGGCACGCGGATCGAGAAGGTGCTGGATCTGGAGGGCGGGCCGGTCCTCGTGGCGCTCGACCTTGGACCTGGCGAGGCGGTTGCGCGTTTCGACCGCGACCTCTCCGAGGCCGAATGCGCGGCGGCGCTCACCATCGTCCAACGCATGCTCGGGCTTTTGTCCGATCCGGCGGGCTTCGAGTCGCTCCCTGCCGCATCCGTGCTCGCCGCCGCACGGCCGGGCCTCCGCATCCCGCTGACCGCGACCGTGTTCGAGGCGGTGTGCTGGGCGGTCATCGGCCAGCAGATCAACCTCGCCTTCGCCGCGACGCTGCGCCGGGCGATGATCGCGCTGGCTGGCCAGCCGCATGCCCCGAGCGGGCTCATCGCGCATCCCCGGCCGGACGCGGTCGCGGCGCTCGATCCGGCTCTGCTGACGGCGCGGCAATTCTCGCGCTCCAAGGCGCGCTATCTCGTCGACACCGCGGCGGCCATCGCCTCAGGCGCTCTCTCGCTCGACCCTCTCGCGGAGCAAGGGCCGGAGGAGGCCGAGGCTGCGCTCACGGCGCTGCGCGGGATCGGCCCCTGGACGGCGCGCTATGTTCTCTTGCGCGGCTTCGGCTTTCCCGACATCGCGCCGGTCGGCGACTCGGGCCTCGCCACCGGCCTGCAGCGCCTGCACGGCCTCGACGCGCGTCCGCCTGTCGCCGCGCAGGAGGCGTTGATGCGGGATTTCGCCCCGCATCGCAGCCTCGCCACGCTGCATCTCTGGGCGAGCCTTGCCGATCCGGAGGCCGAGCGGCTGCCTGCGGTCAGCGCTGCCTGACGATGGCGCCGATTGCATTGACGAGGAGGCGCGAGGCCGTCAGCGCCGACAGTCCGTCCTGATCGGCGGGCGGATAGAGTTCGACCAGATCGAAGCCGGCGATCGTTGCCCGGCGGCCGACACCGGCGATGAGGTCGATCACCTGCGTGTAGCTGAGGCCGCCCGGCGTCCGCGCCGCGACGCCCGGCATGATGCCGGGATCGAGGGCGTCGCAATCGAGCGTGACGACGACGCGGGCGCCCTCGGGGATCTGGCGGAGCGCGGCCTCGACGCCGTCCGCATGGATGTCGCGGGCGGTCACGATGCGGCTGCCATAGCTAAGGGCCGCCGCGCGCTCGGCCGGTCCGGCGCTGCCGACGCTGCGGATGCCCGCCTGCACGATGCCCGCGACATGGGGCATTTCGCTCGCCCGGCGCATCGGGCTCGAATAGCCGCAGCGCTCGCCCTCGACCGCGTCGCGCCAATCGAGATGGGCGTCGATCTGCAGGATCCAGACCGGCCCATGCAAGGCAAAGCCAGCGAGGAAGGGGATGGGCACGGAATCGTCGCCGCCGATCAGGATGGGCACGGCCGCAAGCGCAAGGATCTCGCGCGTCTTCGCCTCGATGCGCGCCCGGTTGCCGTCATTGTCTTGGGCCGTGGTCGGAACCGTGCCGGCGTCGATGCAACTGACCGGCCCGCCGCCAAACAGCGGGCCGCCGAGATCGAAATCCCAGTTGTCCAGGAGGCCGGCATCCTCCTGGCTCGCCGCGCGAATGGCGCCGGCGGCCAGCGCATGGCCGCTGCTGTCCTGCCCTCGATAGGTGCTGCCGTGGCCGGCCGCGAAGATCACCGCCCGCGGCGCAAGGCCATCCGGGAGGCGATCGGGGAGGCCGAGAAAGCGGGGCGAGGCGGGCATTGCGCTGATATCCTGACGCTGGGCTCCGGCGGCTCCGGCGCCCAGACCTTAGCCTTTCGCCGCAGAGGCGGCGACCATCGCACCGCACTCCGTCGCATGGCTCACCATGCCGATCAGGCGGCCGCCGGCACGAAGTCGAGGAAGCCGGTCACGTGAGCGAGCCTGCCGCCTTCGATCACGGCGAAATCCGTGCCGCCCGCGACCGCCGCGCCTCCTGCCGGCGCCAGTTCCCAGCTGAAGCGCAGCGTGTCGCCATAGCTGTCGACCCTGCCAGCGCCGCGGAAGGCGAGGCCCGGGAACTGGCCCCGCACCGCGCCGATCAGCGCGGCGATGCCGTCATGGCCCGAGGCAGCGGCGAGCGGATCGCCATACTGCGCCGTCTCGGTGAAGGCCTCGGCGACGCGGCTCTGGCGCTCGGCCGGATCGTCGGCGTTCCAGGCGGCGAGATAGCGGGCGACGAGGTCGGTCGCGGAGGTTTCTGTCTCGATCGTGTCGGTCATGTCCTGCTCCTTGCATCGCGCCGGCCGGGGTGGCCGTGCGATGGGGAGGAGCCTCGCCCGGCGGCGTCATCGGGTCGATTACCTGCAAGGTCATTGGAGGAGGGCGCCGCGGCCGCTATCAGGGATCGACAGGGAGCGGATCATGACCAGTGCGGCGCAATCCTTCGGCGAGGAACTGAGGACCTGGCGGCAACGGCGGCGCCGCTCGCAGATGGATCTCGCCGGCGAGGCGGGGCTCTCGACCCGCCATCTCTCCTTTCTCGAGACCGGGCGCTCGCGGCCGAGCCGGGCCATGGTGCTGCGCCTCGCCGAGGAACTCGACTTGCCGCTCCGCGAGAAGAACCTGCTCCTGGTCGCGGCCGGCCATGCGCCGCTCCATCCCGCGCGGGCCTATGAGGATCCGGAGCTTGCCGCCGCGCGCGATGCCATCCGCCGGATCGTCGCCGGCCACATGCCCTATCCGGCACTGGCGATCGACCGCCACTGGACGATGATCGAGGCGAACCCGGCCGTGCTCTCGCTCGTCGCCGGCGTCGATCCGGCGCTCCTCGCGCCACCCGTCAATGTCATCAGGCTGTCGCTGCATCCGGCCGGGCTCGCGCCGCGCATCGCCGATTTCGCGGAATGGCGGGCGCATCTCCTCCGCCGCCTCGCGCATGAGGTCGACCTGACCGGGGACCGGGCGCTCGCCGCGCTGCTCGCCGAGATGGAGGCGCTGCCGGCGCCGCCGCGGCGCGGACGCGTGGCGGAAGCGCCGTTCGGCGGCATCGCCGTGCCGCTGACGCTCCGCCTCGGCGGGGACATGCTCTCGCTGATCTCGACCACCACCGTGTTCGGCAGCCCGGCCGATGTCACCCTCTCCGAAATCGCCATCGAGGCCTTCTTCCCGGCCGACGAGCCGACCGCGGCGCTCCTCCGCCGGCTTGCCGGCGGCTGATGCAGTGCAGCACAGCGCGTGATTGGCGGGCGGGGAGGCGAGCGTGTATAAGGGCTCCCTTTCCGGCCGGCAGGAGAGGGCGCCGCAAGGGCGCCGGCATGCCGGTCCGCAGTTGGAGCGGATCATGACGAAGACGAGCTGGAGTCCCGCCACCTGGAGGCAGAAGCCGATCCAGCAGGTGCCGGACTATGCCGACCAGGCGGCGCTCGAGGCCGTCGAGGCGCGGCTCGCGACCTATCCGCCGCTCGTTTTCGCCGGTGAGGCGCGGAAGCTCAAGAAGGGCCTCGCGGCGGTCTCGCGCGGGGAAGCCTTCCTGCTGCAGGGCGGCGATTGCGCCGAGAGCTTCCTCGAGCATCACCCCGACAATATCCGCGACTTCTTCCGCGTCTTCCTGCAGATGGCGGTGGTGCTCACCTTCGCCGGGCAGATGCCGGTGGTGAAGGTCGGCCGCATCGCCGGCCAGTTCGCCAAGCCGCGCTCGGCGCCGATGGAGAAGATCGGCGATGTCGAGCTGCCGTCCTATCGCGGCGACAACATCAACGGCATCGAGTTCACGCCCGAGGCGCGCAATCCCGATCCGCGCCGCATCGAGGACAGCTATCGCCAGTCGGCGGCGACGCTGAACCTGCTGCGCGCCTTCGCGCAGGGCGGCTATGCCAATCTCGAGCATGTGCACCAGTGGATGCTCGGCTTCGTCAAGGACAGCCCGCAGGGCCATCACTACCAGGAGATCGCCGACCGCATCTCCGAGGCGATGGCCTTCATGCGCGCCTGCGGCATCGATCCGGAAACCGCGCCGTCGCTGCGCTCGACCGACTTCTTCACCTCGCATGAGGCGCTGCTGCTCGGCTATGAGCAGGCGATGACCCGCGTCGATTCGACGACGGGCGACTGGTACGCCACCTCCGGCCACATGCTGTGGATCGGCGATCGCACCCGCCAGGCCGATCATGCCCATGTCGAATATATGCGCGGCGTGAAGAACCCGATCGGCCTCAAATGCGGCCCCTCGCTGACCCCCGACGGCCTCATCCAGCTGATCGACATCCTCAACCCGGACAACGAGCCGGGCCGGCTGACGCTGATCTGCCGCTTCGGCGCCAACAAGGTGTTCGACCACCTGCCGCAGCTGATCCGCGCCGTCGAGCGCGAGGGCCGCTCGGTCGTCTGGTCGTCCGACCCGATGCATGGCAACACGATCAAGGCGGTCACGGGCTACAAGACGCGGCCGTTCGACCTGATCCTCAAGGAAGTGAAGAGCTTCTTCGAGGTGCATGCCGGCGAGGGCACGATCCCCGGCGGCATCCATATCGAGATGACCGGCAAGAACGTCACCGAATGCACCGGCGGCGCAAGAGCCATCACCGACGAAGACCTCTCGGACCGCTATCACACCCATTGCGACCCGCGCCTCAACGCCGACCAGTCGCTCGAACTCGCCTTCCTCGTCGCCGAGCTCCTGAAGACGAGCCGGATCGGCCAGGCAAGGCAGGCGGTCGCGAGTGGGTTCTGACGTCCATTCCGGCTCATGCCTCTGCGGCGCGGTACGTTACCGCGTCGCCGGCGCGCTCGATCCGGTCGTCGTCTGCCATTGCATGATGTGCAGACGCCAGACCGGCCATTTCCTTGCTTCGACCAATGTCGCGGTCGCCGATTGCGTGATCGAGGGGGAGGACGGCGTTCGCTGGTACCGCTCGTCGGAGAGCGCCGAGCGCGGCTTCTGCGGCGCCTGCGGCTCGGTGCTCTTCTGGCGCCGTCCAGGCTCCGACCGCATCGCCATCGCCATGGGCAGTTTCGATAGGCCGACTGGCGCGGTCATCGGCGAGCACATCTATGTCGCGGCCAAAGGCGACTATTACGCTATTGATGACGGCGCGCCGCAATTCTTGGGCGAGAGCTGAGTTTCCTCAGCGAGCGGTCTCAACTGGCTCCAACATTTCAGCCAGCGCCAACCCGAGCCGGGGATCGATGCCGTCCTCGATGTTCCAGGCGGTGGCGAGCCCGGCATGGGCGAAGGCGAAGTGCCGGATGCGCGCCGGGTCGAAGCCCGTCTCGGCGGCGATGAGCCCCGCTATGCGGCGGGCGCGCCCCTGATCCAGCACCAGCCGCTCGACGCCCGCCGGGTTCAGGAAGAGATTGGCGACATCGTAGGTCGCTTCTCCGATCGCGCCCTTGGGATCGATCGCGAGAAAGCCGCGCGGGCTGTCCAGGACATTCTCGTGATGGAGATCGGCATGCAGCACGGCGACGCGCTGCGGCTCGGCGAGCAGGTGTTCGGCCATGGCGGCGGCGCGGCCGAGCACCGGATGCTCCGACCGCAGCGCGAACAGCGCCCGGAAACGCCCACGGAGCGGACCGATCGTCGTGTCGGGGGAGGGCGGCCCCGCTGCATGCAGGCGTGACGCCGTGCGGGCGAGGATCACCGTCGCCTCGTCGTCGGCATCGCCAAGCGCCATCGCGGTCAGCGAGCGCCCACCGACGGCCCGCTCCATGAGCACGGCTTCGTCTGTCGCCTCGATCAGCCGGACGGCCGAGGCGCCGGCGAAATGGCGGAGCGCGGCGATGCCGTCCTTCTCGTCGCTGCCGGGCTTCAAGAGCTTCAGCATCGCCGGGGCGCCCTGATGCAGCACCGGGAGGACAGTGCTGGTCGGCGTCTCGATCGGCGCACCGTCCGCCTCGATCTGCCAGAGCCGGAGAAAAGGCTGGCAGAGCGTCGGAACGACAGGCATGCCGGCGCCAGTCATGCCGGCGCTCCGGCGAGGCCTTTGCCGGGCCTTGCGATCATCAGGGCGAGGGCGGCGGCGATGACGCCGGTGGCGCCGGCGATCATGAAGGCGTCGAAATAGTTGCCCTGCACGGTGCGCATCCAGCCGGCGAAGAAGGCGGCCGAGGCGGCGCCGAGCTGGTGGCCGGCGGCGATCCAGCCGAACACCATCGGCCCCTTGCGGTCGCCGAAAGTCTCGGTGGCGAGGCGGACCGTCGGCGGCACGGTGGCGATCCAGTCGAGGCCGTAGAACACGACGAAGAAGGAGAGGCTGTAGAACGAGAAGTCCGAGAAGGGCAGATAGAGCAGCGAGAGGCCGCGCAGCGCGTAGTAGACGAACAGCAGCTTGCGCGGATCGACGCGGTCGGTGAGCCAGCCCGAGCCGGTGGTGCCGACGAGATCGAAGATGCCCATCACCGCCAGCATGCTGGCCGCCTGCACCTCGGGAATGCCCATGTCGGCGCAGAACGAGATCATATGCGTGCCGATGAGGCCGTTGGTGGTGAAGCCGCAGATGAAGAAGGTCGCGAAGAGGTACCAGAAGGTCCGCGTCCGCGCGGCCTCGGCCAGCGTGCGGACGGCATTGGCGAAGGGATTGCCCATCGTCGGCGCCGGCGGGGCGTGGTCCGGGTCAGCGCCATAGGGCACGAGGCCGATCGCCTGCGGGCTCTCGGGCACCAGGAGCAGCACCAGCGGGATCAGCGCTGCCATGAACAGCGCGATGGTGATGACGATCGCCTGCCAGCCGCCCCATGCGGCGAGCGCCGCGAGCCCCGGCAGGAAGATCAGCGTTCCCGTCGCGGTCGAGGCCGAGAAGAGGCCGATCATCAACCCGCGATTGCTGACGAACCAGCGATTGACCACCACGGCGCCCATGGTCAGCGCGACGGCGCCGGAGCCGATGCCCGAGAGAACGCCCCAGCTGGCGATGAACTGCCAGGGCGACGACATGAAGGCGCTCGCGCCGGTCGCGGCCGACATCAGCAGCAGGGCGGTGACGAGGGTCCGGCGGAGGCCGAAGGTCTGCATCAATCCGGCGGCGAACGGGCCGGCGAGGCCATAGAGGAAGATGCCGATCGCCGCGCCGAGCGAGATCGTCGCCTTGTCCCAGCCAAAGGCCGACTGGAGCGGCAGCATCATCACGCCGGGGGCGGCGCGAAGGCCCGCCGCGCCGAGCAGCGCGAGGAAGATGACCGCCGCGACGACGAAGGCATAGTTCTGGCCGAACGGCCGCTTCGCGTGAGGTGTCATGGCATTTCCGGTGCGGATCAGGGGGCTGGATACTCAGTCAAAAAGAGCTGTTCGAACGGTTCACTGCCATCGATCGGAGCTTGGCGCAGATGAACGTGGCCGAGAGCTCAAGCGAGCGGCAGCCGTGGTGTTTCCGAAGGCATCGTGTCATTTGCCGAGGATGTGTTTAAACATTTTTTCCACGGTTGCTGGGAACTGGCCTTCCCTCAGCAATTTTCTAGATTCGTTGACGACGCTCTCCATTCGGGGTCGATCGTAGTATTGTGCGTATTCAGAAAGCTCGACATGCATCAACTCCTCATTGAACAACCAATCAAATTTTACATATTCTGTATTGTCGTGCTTCTTCCGAACGATCCATGCGAACAAGTCGGCAGCCTGAATCGGAAGGAAGTCGTCGTCTGATCTAAAAACCGGATCGGTGGGCAAAATACTCGCTGCGTCTGGCTGTTGATGTTCAATAATCACCTTGACGGCCGGATACCAAATCTTAGCCCTCGGACCAAATATAAAGTCATCGTCAAATATTATCTCGAATCGATCACGATGACCCTTGTCCCATAGGGAGAAGCAGATAGCAGCGATAGAATTGTGAAAAGCGAAAAAGTAGGGATCTCTGTGCGGTTTGATTAGAGATTTTGTCCATACTTCGTCATGGGCTTTGAGGTCAATGACCGTAAAGGTGGCCAGCCTCGCATGCTTATCTATTATCTTCGCAAGAAGCCTAAGCTTGGTGTCGCGTTCGGTGGCAGATATCCCTCGAAACTGGCCCGAGCAAGATGCTGCGTCTCTCATCTTGAAACTGCCAATCCTTGGATGGGCAGCAAGGCATTCCTGCCACTCTTTGGAAAAAACGGCCCAACTTTCTGAGTGACCAGCCAGAGCCGCCAAGACAAAATGCTTGCTGACGCCCTTACCGCCACTGTCATCAACAAATGCCTGGATCGGCACGGGTGGCCTTTGCCTTTGCTTTTTCCTGGGCCTCAAGAGAGCAGCGCAACCATTCAGACAGTCGGCTCGTCTCATAACCCGCGAGTGCGCTAAGGACAATCTACAGAAGCGCTTGCCACGTGATGGCCCGGCGTCGTGAGGAGCCGGATTGCGCCTGCGTAGCCATGCGGCTACATCGCTCACCATGTCCGAAAATCCGATCGTCCGCTTCGCACCCTCGCCGACCGGCTTCCTGCATATCGGCAATGCGCGCCCGGCGCTCTTCAACGCCCTCTTCGCGCGTCGCCATGGCGGGCAGTTCGTGCTGCGGCTTGACGACACCGATCGCGAGCGCTCCGAAGAGCGGTTCGCCGAGGCGATCCGGCGCGATATCGCCTGGCTCGGCATCGTGCCCGATCGCTTCGAGCGGCAGTCGCTGCGGGTCGAGGCCTATGTCGCCGCCGCCGAGGCGCTGAAGCGGGCCGGCCGGCTCTATCCCGCCTATGAGACGGCCGAGGAACTCGATCGCCGACGCAAGCGGCAGATGGCGCGCGGGTTGCCGCCGATTTACGATCGCGCCGCGCTGCGCCTCACCGATGCCGAGAAGGCCGCGCTGGAGGCCGAGGGGCGCCGCCCGCATTGGCGCTTCCGCCTCGATGACGCGGCGGGCCATGTTCACTGGGACGATCTGGTGCGCGGGCCGGAGACGGTCGATCTCGCCTCGCTGTCCGATCCGGTGCTGGTGCGCGAGGACGGCACCTTCCTCTACACGCTGCCCTCGGTCGTCGACGACATCGACTTCGGCGTGACGCATATCATCCGCGGCGACGATCACGTCACCAATACCGGCGTGCAGATCCAGATCTTCGAGGCGCTCGGCGCGGCCGTGCCGATCTTCGCGCATCACAACACGCTGACGACGGCGAGCGGCGAGGGGCTCTCGAAGCGCACCGGCGCTCTGTCGCTCGCCTCGCTCGCCGAGGCCGGCTTCGAGCCTATGGCGGTCGCCTCGCTGGCCGTCCTGATCGGGACGTCGGCGCCGGTCGAGCCGGCGGCGGATCTCGACGCCCTCGCTGCCATGGTCGATCTCGACATGGTCTCGAAGGGGCCGGCGAAGTTCGATCCCGCCGATCTCGACGGCCTCAACGCCCGCCTCGTGCATGCGATGGACTTCGACCGGGTCGCGTCGCGGCTGGCAGCGCTCGGCATCGGCGGCGGCGCAGCCTTCTGGGAGGTGGTGCGCGGCAATCTCGTCCGCGTCACTGATGCCGCCCTCTGGTGGCAGGTCGTGACCGGGCCGATCGAGGCGCCGCCACTCGCCGAGGGCGATCTCGCCTTCATCGAGGCGGCCGAGGCGCTGGTGCCGCCGGCACCCTTCGACGGCGGCAGCTGGAAGCTCTGGACGGACGAGCTCAAGGCCGCGACCGGGCGCAAGGGCAAGGCGCTGTTCCTGCCGCTCCGCCGTGCGCTGACCGGGCTCGACCATGGGCCGGAGCTCGCAGGCCTGCTGCCGCTTATTGGGCGTAGTAATACGATGGACCGACTCGCCGCACAGCGCCGGTCACTGGCAGGATGAGGGCGGCGACCGGCCGCGCGACATTCGGCTTGCCGATCTCGCCCGGATCGAACTGACCCTTGCGGTTGGCGAGCGTCTCCGGATCCTCGCCGATGTCGGGCCGGCCGGCCGGCACCGGCGCGAGGCTCGCGGCGAAGGGTCCGATGCTGGCCGGGCTGTAGCCGCCGGCGACGATGTCGAGCGCCGTCGACTTGCCGCAGGTGCAGCTCGAATTGTAGCTGGTGCGATAGGCGAAGGCCGTGGCGAGGTCGGCATAGCGCGACTGGTCGACGATCGAGAGGGCGCGGGTCGAATCCTGGCCGGGATTGCGATGCGCATAGAGCGCGACCTCGGTGCCCGGGCACATTTGGCGGCAGATCTGCTCGTCGGTGACGAAATTGGACCGCGTCGTCGAATAGCTGATCGGGAAATAATAGCCGTCGCAGGTACGGACGCAGAGCGTACGATACTTGCCGCCGCCGAAGCCGGTGTCATAGCCGCCGCCGTCGGAACTAAGGGCGCTGCGGTCGCGCGTCACGGGCGCGGCCGGCACCACGGCGACATTCGGCGTCGGCTGGTTGTTGTCCGGGTTGAACAGGCGCTGCAGGAAGCCGCGCTGCTGCGGCTGCGCGACATAGCTCGCATATTGCGGTCCGCAGCCATTGGCGCCGAGCTGGCGCAGGATGGCGTCGCGATTGCCGCCGGAGGGCTGGCGGGCCGAGACCGTGCGGCCGCCGCGGTCGAGCTTGGCGAGATTGCTCTTCATCTTGCCGATCGAGGCGACCAGCGCCCGGCATTGCGGCGACGACGACTGGTCCTTCTTCAGGAAGCCGCCACCAAAGCAGCCGCCCCGCCGTGCCTGGCTCTCGGCCGAGGCGATCGCCTGGCGCTGGCGGCTCGCGGCATTGTCGAACGCGGCCGCGCGTCCGCCCCGCTGGGCCGCCGACAACTGCGCCTCCAGCGAGCGGCAGACCGAAGAGGCCGCCTCCGCGCCGCCGCCGATGCCGAAAAGGACGATCGCCGCGAAGGCGACACGCGAAAGCATACTCCGAACACACATCTTCCGGTCTCTTCGGCGGCTGGGCAATCGGCTTTGGTTGACGGCTATCCTCTATCATAGCCGGCGGCCCTGGTCACTCATGTGACGGTCTTCACCAACAGAGACGTGACCAGGACCATCCATTCCTGCCGCCGATGGCAGCGATCGCAATGTTTGAGTGGTCATTTGGCGGTCAATGTGCCTATTTGGCAGCCAGCGTCCCCCAACGCGCCTTCACCACCGTTTCGAGATCGCCATGACCGCCCCAACCGCCCTCGCCGAGCGGGAAAGCCTGCTGCACCCCTGGATCGAGGAGGTGCGCGCCACGATCAACCTGTCGGTGCCGCTGATCCTCACCAATCTCGCGCAGACGGTGATCAACGCCACCGACATCGTCTTCATCGGCTGGCTCGGCTCGCGCATGCTGGCGGCGGGTGCGCTCGGCACCAATCTCTATTTCGCGATGCTCATCTTCGGCATCGGCATGATCTCGGCCGTTTCGCCGATGATCGCCAAGAAGCTCGGCGAACGTCGGCATTCGGTGCGCGCGGTGCGCGATATCGTCCGCCAGGGCTTCTGGCTGGCGCTGGCCATCTCGGTGCCGTTCTGGATTCTGCTCTGGCACAGCGAAGCGATCATGCTCGCGCTCGGGCAGGAGGCCGACCTTGCCGCGACCGCCGGGCTCTACATGCGCGGTCTGCAATGGGCGATGCTGCCCTTCCTCTGCTATCTCGTGCTGCGCTCCTTCGTCGTCGCGCTCGAGCAGCCGTTCTGGTCGCTGGTGATCGGGCTGATCGGCCTCGCCGTGAACGCGCTCGCCGTCTGGGCGCTGGTTTTCGGCAAGTTCGGCCTGCCTGCGCTCGGCATCGTCGGCGCCGGCATCGGTTCGACGATCTCCGCGATCGCGATGTTCGCCGGCATGGCCATCGTCGTCACGGTGCATCCGCGCTTCCGCCGCTATCACGTGTTCGGCTATTTCTGGCGGGCGGACCTTTCCGAATTCCTGCGCCTCGCCGCGCTCGGCCTGCCGATCGGCGTCGCCGTTGCGCTCGAGGTCACCGTGTTCAACGCCGCCGTCTTCCTGATGGGCCTCATCGGCGCCACCTCGGTCGCGGCGCATGCGATCGCGATCCAGTTCGCGGCTCTCTGCTTCATGGTGCCGCTCGGCTTCTCGCAGGCCGCGACCGTGCGCGTTGGCTATGCCTATGGCGCGGGCGACCGCGCCGGCATCCGCCGCGCCGGCTGGACGCCGTTCATGCTCGGCATCGCCTTCATGTGCTGCACGGCGCTCATCATTCTCAGCGTGCCGGAGCGGCTCGCCGGCATCTTCCTCGATCGCGCCGACCCGGCCAATGCCGAGGTCGTCCGCCTCACGGTGTCGTTCCTGTTCATCGCGGCGCTGTTCCAGGTCTTCGACGGCGCGCAGGTGATCGCGGCCGGCATGCTGCGCGGGCTGCATGATGCGAGCGTTCCGATGATCTATGCCGCGATCGGCTATTGGGGCATCGGGCTCGGCGTCGGCCTGACGCTCGGCTTCGTTCTCGGCTTCGGCGGCATCGGTATCTGGATCGGCCTTCTCTGCGGGCTCGCCGCGACGTCGACCATGCTGGTGGTGCGCTGGATGCGGCGCGGCCGGCTCGGGCTCGAGGGCGCCGCCGCCTGAGGCGATGCGGCCTCTCGCAAGAAACGGGGCTCCGTCCCTATATAGCGGTCGGCCTCATGCCCCGGAGAGTTCCATGCGCCGTTCGACCGCCGCCGCCCTCGTCCTATCGGCCGCCTGCGCCTTCGCCGCGCCGGCGCTCGCCGAAGGGCCGGACCTGATCTTCAAGGAGTCCACCACCTTCAAGTGGGTGACGCCGAACGACAAGATCGCCGTCTATGGCGTCGACGATCCCGAGATCGACGGCGTCGCCTGCCATTTCGCGGCGCCCGAGCGCGGCGGCGTTTCCGGCATGCTGGGCCTTGCCGAGGAAACCTCGGACATCTCGCTCGCCTGCCGCCAGGTCGGCCCGGTCGCCTTCAAGGGCAAGATCGGCCAGGGCGAGGAGATGTTCCGCGCCCGCCGTTCGTTCTGGTTCAAGAAGATGCAGATCGTCCGCGGCTGCGACCCGAAGCGCAACGTGCTGGTCTATCTCGTCTATTCCGACAAGCTGGTGGACGGCAGCCCGAAGAACTCGATCTCCAGCGTCCCGATCATGCCCTGGGGCGACAAGCCGGCGCCCCAGTGCAAGGATTTTGTGGACTAAGGCCTGCACATTCCTCACCCGAAAGGCTCGGTTTGCCGGTCCTTGGCAATGTCAACGCACGAAAGACGGCACGGGATGGATGGTCGAACCATAAGCGAAACGGCAACGATGGAGTAAACGAAGTAAGCGGACTAGACTTCAGCAGGGAAATTGCTATTCTTTGTCAGATCAGGGAGATTTAAAGATGTCCGATGATGATGACGACAAGAAGACGCCCCCACCGCCAACCGATACGAATCACGAAAGAACCTCCGTGCCTCCGCTCGAGGAGCCTCGGCCGCCAAAGCAGTCTCCGCACGAGCTGCCGAAGTTCTAGATGCCCCTGATGAGCAGATAGGTGCCCACTGCTACGACCGCGGAGACGGGCGCCGCTGCCGTAGCTTGCTTTGCGCGGCCGTGCCACAGGGCAGCGTTCTTATTGACGCGACTATTCAGCTCGGCGCCTTTCTTGAGAGCTTCAAGATAGGCGACGGCTGCTTGGCTATCAGTGATGTCTTCGTGTTGAATTGCCCATAGCCAAAATTCAGGGCCTCGTCCCGGTAGGTTAATTTTACTTCCTCGCAAGGCCACCAGGCACATTGCGGCGCCTACTACGAAGGCTATCGCGGCTCCCAACAGCGCAGATCCGACTACTGGTGAGACAAGTGGGGCTTTGCCGAGGGCAGCAGCGGCGCCAGCAATGCTAGCAACGCCTAGGCTTGAATAGAATCCGAGCAGAGTGAGAACTTGGCCATCGGTAAACCGGATCAATTCGACGACAGCTGCATGGCGGGCTCGGGCATCCTCTATAGCGATTTCCAGACGGTCGACCATCACATCCCCCTTGAAACGGACACGGTGCGAGCTTTCCGACGTGGACACTCGATCGTCATGGCCGTGACGTCTATGGTAGATTCGAGTTTGCGCTTTCTTTGAGCGGCATACTCTTGCGGACAATCACTGTGTCCAATTTCGATCGCTGCAATTCGGACATTGCGATCCAAAGCGAAAAGCGGCTGCCCTTGCGATCCGTTGCCCAAGGTCTTAACCCGTTGCAGAATGACAGACTGCCGAAGGACTGACCCATGAACGCCATCGCCCGCACCGCAGACCCCAAGAAGCTGATCCGTGGCGCGACCGGGGATTGGGAGATCGTGATCGGCCTCGAAGTGCATGCGCAGGTGCTGTCGAAGTCGAAGCTCTTCTCCGGCTCTTCGACCGAATTCGGCGGCGCGCCCAATTCGCATGTCAGCCTCGTGGATGCGGCGATGCCGGGCATGCTGCCGGTGATCAACCGCGAGTGCGTCGCGCAGGCGGTGCGCACCGGGCTCGGGCTCAATGCGGCGATCAACACGCGCAGCGTGTTCGACCGCAAGAACTACTTCTACCCCGACCTGCCGCAGGGCTATCAGATCTCGCAGTACAAGCAGCCGATCGTCGGCGAGGGCGAGATCGTGATCGACCTCGACGGCGGCGAGAGCGTCACCGTCGGCATCGAGCGGCTGCATCTCGAGCAGGACGCCGGCAAGTCGCTGCATGACCAGCATCCGACCATGAGCTTCGTCGATTTGAACCGATCGGGCGTCGCGCTGATGGAGATCGTCTCGAAGCCCGACCTCCGCTCGGCCGACGAGGCAAAGGCCTATCTCACCAAGCTGCGCACCATCATGCGCTATCTCGGCACCTGCGACGGCAACATGGACGAGGGCTCGATGCGGGCCGACGTCAATGTCTCCGTCCGCCGGCCTGGCGAGCCCTTCGGCACGCGCTGCGAGATCAAGAACGTCAACTCGATCCGCTTCGTCGGCCAGGCGGTCGATTTCGAGGCGCGGCGCCAGGTCGCGATCATCGAGGATGGCGGCGTCATCGAGCAGCAGACACGGCTGTTCGACGCCAACAAGGGCGAGACGCGGGCGATGCGCTCCAAGGAAGAGGCGCATGACTACCGCTATTTTCCCGATCCGGACCTCTTGCCGCTGGTCCTCGATCAGGCCTGGATCGATGGTCTCGAAGCCGAGTTGCCGGAACTCCCCGACGCCCGCAAGGCGCGCTTCATCGCCGACTACGGCCTCTCGCCCTATGACGCCGGCGTGCTGGTGCTCGAAAAGGACACGGCCGAATTCTATGAGGCGGTCGCCAAGGGGCGCGATGCCAAGCTCGCCGCCAACTGGGTGACGCAGGAGCTCGCGGCGCGGCTCAACAAGGATGGTCTCGACATCGCCAAGAGCCCGGTCTCGGCCGGCCAGATCGGCGCGATCATCGATCTCATTTCCGACGGGACGATCTCCGGCAAGATCGCCAAGGACCTGTTCGAGATCGTCTGGCTCGAGGGCGGCGATCCGAAGGCCCTTGTCGAGGCGCGCGGGCTGAAGCAGGTGACCGATACCGGCGCGATCGAGAAGGTCGTCGACGACATCATCGCCGCCAATCCCGACAAGGTCGAGCAGGTCAAGCTGAAGCCGACGCTCGCCGGCTGGTTCGTCGGCCAGATCATGAAGGCCTCGGGCGGCAAGGCCAATCCGCAGGCCGTCAACGAGATCCTCAAGCGGAAGCTCGGGCTCGAGTAATCAGCCCGCCGCGGGCGCGACTGATGCAGTCTTGATTGAACGGCGGGATCCGAGGATCCCGCCGTTTTTATTGGAACCGGCCTCAGCGCTCCAGCGTGAAGACGACGTCGTAGAGGCCGGGACGGGCCTCGCCGAAGGCGCGGTTGCGCTCCAGATAGCCGGCCTCGCGGAGGCGAGCGATGACCGCCTCTGCCGCCTCGAGGCTGGCGCTCTGGGCATAGTTCGCGACGCGCGTGCCGTCGCGGCTCTTGTGCAGGCTGGCGGAAAGCCAGCCGGGCGTGGTGCTCGCAAAGCGCGCGGCGTCCGAGAGACGCTCGATCAGGGCGTCCTGGCCACCGTCCGGCACGGTGAAGACGTTGATCTGGGTAATGATGCCGGCCTGGCTTCGAATGATGGGCATGCGTGACCTCCGTTGCGTGTGAGGCAGAGCCGCCGACGGAGAGGTCGCGATACGGAAACGCCGCACCAAGCCGCCGGCGCACTGTGCCGGTTGCTTGTCGCGGGCTCGCTTCTGGCGAGGCGGAGTTTCCTTGCGGAAAGGAGCGGGCTTACCGATGCCGCTCGCGGTCCTTTTCGACAGGCCGAGCCTGCCACCACGCCGGGCGCGCGGCAAGCCGGCCTGTTCGGAGCAGGGCGCCTAGAAACGCACCTTGGCATAGGTCGCGCGGTGGTCGGACGGCCAGGGCGTGACGACGATGTCGGCCTCGGGCGCCTTCTCGCCGACGATGCCGGCGGCCAGCACTTCGCCCTTCGCGGTCTTCATCAGCGCGAAGTCGATGCGGTCGTGATGGTCGGTCTTGTCGTCCGGGCTCGTCGTCGGCGTCCAGGTGAGGGCCGGCTTCGCGGCGGGATCGGGATAGACGGCGCGGAACGTGTCGATGAAGCCCTTGGCCTCGATCGCCTTCTCGGTCGGGTAGGCGACGACCAGCGGCTGCAGGCCGGCCTTGACGGTCGCCTCCGTCCAGTCGTGATGCGAGGGCTCGTTGAAGTCGCCGAAGACGAAGGCGGCGTCGGCCGGGCCGGCTGTTTCCATGTCGGCGAAGAGCAATGCGAGGCCTGGCCCGCGCGCTGCTTCCGCCGCCTTGACCAGTTCGTCGGCCGTCTTCAGCGTCGGCTGGGCGCCATATTCGATGCCGAGGGCCTGATAGGGCTGGTACGGATAATCCGTGAAATGGACGTTGAAGATGTCGACCGTGCGGCCATCGACGAGGATGCGCGCGCCGAGCTTGTTCGGCGTCAGGGTCCCGAGCGGATAGCGCGAGAGGATCGCGTTGGCCCAGAGCGCGGCGCTTTCGCCCTGCTGGTCGACGAAATGATAGCCGAGCGCCGCGGCGAGCTTGCCGGCGACGCTCTCGCCGCTCGCCGGGCAATGCTCGGCCGTGCAGGGAACGGATTCGGCGCGGCTCTCCTGGATGCCGACAATGTCGGGATTGACGGCCTTGATCGCCGCCACGGTCTCGTCGACGCTCTTGCCGTCGTTGGAGCCGCCGCCGCGGATGTTGAAGGACATGACGGTCAGTTCCGTCGCGCCCGCCCCGGCCACCGGCAGGCCGAGCGCCAGCGCGAGTGCCGCACCGAAGACAGATTTCATGAGCATCGTCGTTCTCCCCGAGTGGCGCCGACGCCGGCGCACGCGCAAAGCTCGCGCGGCAGCGATGTCACGGCGATGACGGAAACGGGGGTCGATGGTTGAGTTTTAGTGCCGTCAAACATACTATGAATGAGCGCGCAGGGACGTCGAGGCCCCGCCAGGCGCGACCAGGGAGGGGCACATCATCATGCGCGGCGTCCAGGATACGACGCGGGCACTGGCGACGGCAGGGCGCGACCGTGTCGCCAGCCTGTCGGACCGGGTCGCCGCCGAGATCGGACGGCGCATCGTCTCCGGCCACTACCAGCCGGGCGAGACGCTGCCGACCGAGCCGCGCGTTCAGGAAGAATTCAAGGTGTCGCGGACGGCGGTGCGCGAGGCGATCCGCCTGCTCTCGGCCAAGGGGCTCACCGTGTCGCGGCCGAAGATCGGCACCAGGGTCCGGCCGCGCGTCGACTGGAACATGCTCGATCCCGACGTGCTGCGTTGGCAGATCGATCCGGTGCCGAGCGACGACTTCATCCATTCGCTGTTCGAGATGCGCGAGATCATCGAGCCGGCCGCCGCGGCGCGCGCCGCCGAGCGCGCCACCGCCGAGGAGATCGAGACGCTGCGGGAGGCGTTCGAGGGCATCCGCACGCGCGAGCGCGGCAGCGCCGACCAGATCAAGGCCGATCTCGCCTTTCACATGGCTGTGCTCGAGGCCTCGCACAATCCGCTGCTGCGCTCGGCCGGCAGCATGATCGAATCGGGCCTCGTCATCTCGTTTTCGCTCGGCTGGCGCACGGTGATGGGGGACGACGCGGTGCTGCAGCATCGCGATGTCTATGAGGCGATCCGCGACCGCAACGCCGACGACGCCTTTCTCGCCATGCGCCGCTTGCTCCGCAACGCCAAGGGCAATGTCTTCGATTCCATCTGGGTCAACCGCCGCGACGAGGCCGGAACCGAAACCGAAATCCGCTAGGCGAGTTCAGACCCTGCCCATCCGGGGCGCGATGCGCCGCCGGACCGACCAACAACGAGGCCCGCGACATGGCGGGATGCGTCAACACCCAAGGAGGATCAGATGCGACTGATGCAGATCAAGACGGAAGAGGGCGGCCGCGCCGTCGTGGCGACCGTGGGCCAGCCGAAGGCCGAGCGGTCCTTCATCGTGCCGGGCTATGCCACCGTCTATGATCTCGCCCGCGCCGCGATCGCCGCGCGCAGCGGCATCGAGCCCGTGGTCGTGGCGGCGGGCGAGGGCGCTGCCGTCGACCGCGCCGCGCTGCTCGCCTCCGGCCGCGTGCTGGCGCCGATCGATCATCCCGACGCCGCCCATCTCCTGATCACCGGCACCGGCCTCACCCATCTCGGCTCCGCCTCGGCGCGCGATGCCATGCACAAGACCGCGGCTGTCGCCGAAGAGACGCTGACCGACTCGATGAAGATGTTCCGCATGGGCATCGAGGGCGGCAAGCCGGCCGCCGGCACGGTCGGCGTGCAGCCGGAATGGTTCTTCAAGGGCGACGGCGCGCTGCTGGTCGGTCCCGGCGAGCCGCTGACCGCGCCGTCTTTCGCGCAGGATGGCGGCGAGGAGCCGGAGGTTGCCGGCATCTACATCATCAGCGACGACGGCAAGCCGTTCCGCATCGGCTTCGCGCTCGCCAACGAGTTCTCCGACCATGTGATGGAGCGGGTCAACTATCTCTATCTGGCCCATTCCAAGCTGCGCGAATGCTCGGTCGGGCCGGAACTCCTCGTCGGCGCACTGCCGGACGATGTGCGCGGGCGCTCGCGCATCCTGCGCGACGGCACCGTCATCTTCGACGAGCCCTTCCTGTCGGGCGAGGCGAACATGTCGCATACGCTCGAAAATCTCGAGCATCACCACTTCAAATACGATTTCTTCCGCCGTCCCGGCCAGATCCACGTCCACACCTATGGCACCGCGACGCTGTCGGTCGCCTTCGGCATCAAGACCGAGCCGGGCGACGTGTTCGAGATCGAGTCCGAGACCTTCGGCCTGCCGCTGCGCAACGCGCTCGCCTATGCGGCGGAAGAGACGGTGACGGTGACGGCGCTCTGAAGGCGCTGCCGCATCATTGACGGTTGGCCCCGGCCCGCCGGAGCGATAGAACAGCGGCACATTCAAGCCTCCATCACGCGGAGGCCGTCCCGCCCGCCGGGACGGCTCCTTCCCTCCAAGACGCTTTTCGAGGATCTCGATGACCGAACTGCACAAGAACTATATCGGCGGCGAATGGGTCGGCGGCGACGCCCGTCCCAACATCAACCCGTCGAACACCAACGAAGTCGTCGGTGAATTCGCGCAAGCCACCGTTGCCGACGCCAAGGCGGCGATCGACGCCGCGGCGCTGGCGTTCAAGACCTGGTCGCAGTCGGGCATCCAGCAGCGCCACGACATCCTGAAGGCGACCGGCGACGAGATCCTCGCCCGCAAGGAAGAGATCGGCCGCCTGCTCTCGCGCGAGGAGGGCAAGACCCTTCCCGAGGGCATCGGCGAGACCACCCGCGCCGCGCAGATCTTCCATTTCTTCGCCGGTGAAACGCTGCGCCTCGCGGGCGAAATCCTGCCGAGCGTGCGCCCGGGCATCGATGTCGCGATCACGCGCGAGCCGGTCGGCGTCGTCGGCCTGATCACGCCGTGGAACTTCCCGATAGCCATTCCCGCCTGGAAGATCGCCCCGGCGATCGCCTATGGCAACACGGTGGTGATCAAGCCGGCCGATCTCGTGCCGGCCTGCACCTGGACCATCGTCGACATCCTCGTCCGCAACGGCCTGCCGAAGGGCGTGCTCAACCTCGTCATGGGCCGCGGCTCGGTCGTCGGCCAGGCGATCCTCGAATCGCCGAAGGTCAACGCTGTGTCGTTTACCGGCTCGGTCGGCACCGGCAAGAAGGTCGCCGAGGCCTCGATCGCCGTGATGCGCAAGTTCCAGCTCGAAATGGGCGGCAAGAACCCGACCATCGTGCTCGACGACGCCGATCTGAAGGTCGCCGTGGAATCGACCGTCAACAGCGCCTTCTTCTCGACCGGCCAGCGCTGCACGGCGTCCTCGCGCCTCATCGTCACCGAGAAGATCCACGACCAGTATGTGGAAGCGATGGCGAAGCGGCTGAAGGACATCGTCGTCGACGACGCGCTGAAGCAGGGCACCCATATCGGCCCGGTCGTCGACCAGAGCCAGCTCGACCAGGACGAGCGCTACATCCAGATCGCCAAGGACGAGGGCGGCACCCTCGCCGCCGGCGGCAACCGGATCGAGCGCGACAATCCCGGCTTCTTCCTCGAGCCGACGCTGTTCACGGGCACGACGCCCGACATGCGCATCAACAAGGAAGAGGTGTTCGGCCCGGTCGCGAGCGTCATCAAGGTCGCCGACTACGAGGAAGCGCTGGCGGTTGCCAACGACACGCCGTTCGGCCTCTCGGCCGGCATCGTGACGACGAGCCTCAAGCATGCCTCGCATTTCAAGCGCAATGCCGAGGCCGGCATGGTGATGGTCAACCTGCCGACGGCAGGCGTCGACTATCACGTGCCGTTCGGCGGCCGGAAGGGCTCGAGCTACGGCCCGCGCGAGCAGGGCAAGTATGCAGTCGAGTTCTTCACGACGGTGAAGACGGCCTACACGCTGCCGTAGGACCGCGACGTCGCGCCGTGGCAGGACGTGTCACGGCCGACAACCGCCGCAACGTGATCTTCACCTCCCCCTGAGGGGGAGGTCGGACCGAAGGTCCGGGAGAGGGTTTACGGCGTGTCCGGCTGGGCCGTGAAGTCTTGCTCTTCCTGAGAGGCCGTAAACCCTCTCCCGCCGCGCTGCGCGCGTCGACCTCTCCCTCAGGGAGAGGTGAAGGAAGATGGGACTGTCCGGGCTGCCTTGCGCTAGTCGCGCATGCCGGCGACAGCGAGGGCGCGCTGGCCGAAGGGGGCGTCGGGGAAGGCCTCGCGGATGGCGCGGAGCGCCTCTGCGCCGCTGGCCGGGGCCATCAGCTCGAGCAGGCGGCGCATCTGGGCGATCTGGAGATCGAGGGCGGCGACGAAGCGCGGGTCGTCGGCTGCGAGCGTCTCGGCAGAAAAGTCGCGCGGGGCATGCTGCATCAGCTCTCTCCCTCGTCGCGGCATCGACCGCGGCATTCATCCCCGCAAATTTGCGCGCCGAAGGTTAACCTCCGGTAAAGCGCGACGACGCGGCCCTGCCGTCGGGGCGGCTGCGCCCTTGCCCGCAGCCGGCGGGTCTGGTCCACTCGGCGCCTGTCCGACCCATTCTGCCGCGAGACCCCCATGACCTCACCGACGCCGCGCGATCTCATCGGCTATGGCCGCACGACCCCCGATCCGAAATGGCCGGGCGGTGCGAATATCGCCGTCCAGTTCGTCGTCAACTACGAGGAGGGCGGCGAGAGCTCGATCCTCGACGGCGACAAGGCGTCGGAATCGCTGCTGTCGGAGATCGTCGGCGCGCAGCCCTGGCCGGGGCAGCGCAACCTCAACATGGAATCGATCTACGAATACGGCTCGCGCGCCGGCTTCTGGCGGCTGTGGCGGCTCTTCTCGAGCCGCGGCATCCCGGTTACCTGCTATGGCGTGACGCTCGCAATGGCGCGCAATCCGGAAGCGGTCGCGGCGATGAAGGAGGCCGACTGGGAACTCGCCAGCCACGGCCTCCGCTGGCTCGAATACAAGGACTTTCCGGAGGCCGAGGAGCGCCGGCACATCCTCGACGCAATCCGCATCCACACCGAGATCACCGGCTCGCGCCCGCTCGGCTTCTACCAGGGCAAGCCCTCGGACAACACGCTGCGCCTGCTGATGGAAGAAGGTGGTTTCCTCTATACGTCAGATAGTTACGCAGATGATCTCCCTTATTGGGTGAGCGGTCCGCACGGCCCCCACCTGATTATCCCCTATACGCTCGACACCAATGACATGCGCTTCGCGACGCCGCAGGGCTTCAATTCGGGCGACCAGTTCTTCACCTATCTGAAGGATGCCTTCGACAGCCTCTATGAGGAGGGCGAGCAGGGCGCGCCGAAGATGCTGAATGTCGGATTGCATTGCCGGCTTGTCGGCCGACCGGGGCGTGCACAGGCACTTGCGCGCTTCGTCGACTATGTCGCGTCGAAGGACAAGGTCTGGATCCCCCGCCGCATCGATATCGCCTGGCACTGGCATGCTCATCATAAGCCGGCGTAGTATCTAAACCTTAGCGATACTGCCGTTCCGCGGCGTTCTTCTTCGGTTTTTCGTTGTCTTTCCGGGCGCTTGGTGATCATCTCGTCATGCCAAGAGACCGCGTCATGCGGCGGAAGCGGCGGGAACGAGGAGGAGTGCGCGCAGATGCCCGGCAAGAAAATCCTGATGCTGGTCGGCGATTTCACCGAGGAATACGAGATCTTCGTGTTCCAGCAGGCGATGGAGGCGGTCGGACACACGGTCCATATCGTCTGCCCGGACAAGAAGACCGGCGATATCCTGAAGACGTCGCTGCATGATTTCGAGGGCGACCAGACCTATACCGAGAAGCTCGGCCACAACGTCATCCTCAACAAGACCTTCGCCAAGGCCGATCCGGCCGACTATGACGCGGTCTACTGCGCCGGCGGCCGCGGCCCGGAATATATTCGCATCGACAAGCGCGTGCAGGCGATCGTTCGCCACTTCCACGAGGCCGACAAGCCGATCTTCACGATCTGCCACGGCGTGCAGATCCTGATCGCCGTCGACGGCGTGGTGACGGGCAAGCATGTCGCGGCCCTGCAATATTGCGAGCCCGAGGTGCGCCTTGCCGGCGGCATCTATGTCGACGTGCCGCCGAACGGCTCGCATATCGACGGCAAGCTCGTCTCCGCCAAGGGCTGGCCGGGCCTCGCCGCCTTCATTCGCGACTGCCTGACGGTGCTCGGCACCAAGATCACGCACAGCGACGATGGCGTCGCCGCGAAGGCTGCCAGGGCCGAGAAGCCTGCCAAGGCTGAGAAACCGGCCAAGGCCGAAAAGCCTGCCAAGGCCGACAAGCCTCCGAAGGTCGACAAGCCTGCGAAGGTCGAGAAGCCGGCCAAGGCGCCGAAGACAGCCACGAAGGCCGCCGCAGCGGCGGAGGAGAAGCCGGCTGTCGAGCCGGCGCCGGCCTCGGCCCGGATCCGGCGGACGAAGAAGCTGGAATCGGCCTGATCGCGCGCTATCTGCCTTCCCCGGGACCATGAGAACCCCGGGGAAGAGCAATGCGCACGACATCTGTGGCCGCCATCGTCGCGGTCATCGCGGGAACGCTTGCCGGCGGAGCGGGTTTTGCCGCGCCGGTCAGCAAGGCCAATATGCCGTCCTTCTGTCTCGGCAAGGTCACGGCGATGTATGCGACCAAGCCGGCCTATGTGAAGCTCGGCAAGCCGATGAAGGCCAAGGACGGCGGCCAGGCCCTCAAGGGCACGGTCGACCTTCGCATGCAGGGCATGAAGGCGTTCCAGTGCCGCTTCGACGCCAAGGGCAATTTCATCGATGTGATGGCGCTGACGAGCGACGGCGAATAGGCCGCGCCTTCGACTGCGGCATCGGACGGCGAGGGTGCCGGCGCGCGGCAAATCGGCGGCGCGCCTTGAATCCGGCCGTCATGAGGGCTACTCCCGTCAGTCATGGGTAAGGCACTGATTCCGCCCGGGGGCGGCGACATCGAGGGTATCAATCTGCGCGAGGCGCTCGAGCAGCGTTACCTCGCCTATGCCCTCTCGACGATCATGCATCGCGCCCTGCCGGATGCGCGCGACGGGCTGAAGCCGGTCCATCGCCGCATCCTCTATGCGATGCGGCAGCTGCGCCTCGATCCCGATGCCGGCTTCAAGAAGTCGGCCCGCGTCGTCGGCGACGTCATCGGCAAATATCACCCGCATGGCGACCAGTCCGTCTATGACGCGCTGGTTCGTCTCGCCCAGGACTTCGCCGTCCGCTTCCCGCTCGTCGACGGCCAGGGCAATTTCGGCAATGTCGATGGCGATAGCGCCGCGGCCATGCGCTATACCGAGACGCGCATGACCGAAGTCGCGGCCCTCCTGCTGGAGGGAATCGACGAGAACGCCGTCGATTTCCGCGAGACCTATGACGGCGAGGACAGCGAACCGATCGTCCTGCCGGGCAATTTCCCGAACCTGCTCGCCAATGGCTCGTCCGGCATCGCCGTCGGCATGGCGACCTCGATCCCGCCGCACAATGTCGCCGAGCTCTGCGACGCCGCGCTGCTCCTCATCGACAAGCCGGACAGCGGCGTCGAGGACTTGATGCAGCATGTGCAGGGGCCGGACTTCCCGACCGGCGGCATCATCGTCGACGATCGCGCGGCGATGGCCGAGGCCTATCGCACCGGGCGCGGCGGCTTCCGCGTCCGCGCCAAGTGGCATGTCGAGGACCAGGGCCGCGGCACCTATCTGATCGTCATCACCGAGATCCCCTATCAGGTGCAGAAGTCGCGCCTGATCGAGAAGCTGGCCGAACTGGTGCAGACCAAGCGCGTGCCGCTCCTGGTCGACGTCCGCGACGAGTCGGCCGAGGACATCCGCGTCGTGCTGGAGCCGCGCGCCCGGACCGTCGAAGCGGCGCTGCTGATGGAGCAGCTTTTCAAGCTCTCCGATCTCGAGAGCCGCATCTCGCTCAACATGAACGTGCTGTCGAAGGGCATCGTGCCGAAGGTGATGAGCCTTGGCGAGGTTTTGCGGGAATGGCTCGATCACCGCCGCGAGGTGCTGCTGCGCCGCTCCGCCTTCCGCCAGGAGCAGATCCGCAAGCGCCTCGAGGTGCTCGGCGGCTATATCATCGCCTATCTCAACCTCGACGAGGTGATCCGGATCATCCGCGAGGAAGATGAGCCGAAGGCCGAGTTGATGCGGACCTTCGAGCTCAGTGATGTACAGGCCGAGGCCATCCTCAACATGCGCCTCCGCTCGCTGCGCAAGCTCGAGGAAATGGAACTCCGCCGCGAGCATGCCGCGCTCTCGGAAGAACTGGCGCAGATCGATGCGCTGATGGCCTCCGAAGGCAAGCAGTGGAAGACCATCGCCTGGCAGATCGGCGAGATCCGCAAGACCTTCGGCCCGGAAACGCCGCTCGGCAAGCGGCGCACCGCCTTTGCCGATGCGCCGACGCATGATGTCGAGGACATCCAGCAGGCGCTGATCGAGCGCGAGCCGATCACCGTCATCGTCTCGGAGAAGGGCTGGATTCGTGCCCTGAAGGGCCATGTCGCCGATCTCGCGACGCTGACCTTCAAGACCGACGACGCGCTCAAATTCGCGCTGCACGCCGAGACCACCGACAAGATCATCGTCTTCTCGACCGGCGGCCGCTTCTACACGCTCGGCGCCGACAAGCTGCCGGGCGGGCGCGGCCATGGCGAGCCAGTTCGCCTGATGGTCGACATGGACAACGAGCAGGACATCGTCTCCGTCTTCGTGCACAAGCCGGGCCGCAAGCTGCTGATCGCCTCGAGCGAGGGCTATGGTTTCGTCGTCGCCGAGGGCGAGGTGATCGCCAATACCCGCAAGGGCAAGCAGGTGCTCAACGTCGACGGGGCCGCCGAAGCCAGCCTCTGCGTCGATGCCGGCGGCGACATGGTCGCCATCATCGGCAAGAACCGGAAGTTCCTGGCCTTCCCGCTGGAGCAGGTTCCGGAGATGACGCGTGGCAAGGGCGTGCGCCTGCAGCGCTATCGCGACGGCGGGCCGGCCGATATCCGCGTCTTCTCGCGCGAGAAGGGTCTGACCTGGCAGGATTCGTCGGGCCGCTCGTTTACGCGCTCGATGGACGAGCTCAAGGATTTCGTCGCCGACCGCGGCCAGGCCGGACGGCTGCCGCCGGAGAAATTCCCGAAGACCAACACGTTCGGAACGCCGTCACTGTAGATGATGTCTGGCTGGCGCATCGGCGGGCCGGTCGGGCGCCGCATGGTTCCTGGCCAGGCGGCGATGATGCTCACCCATCGCTGGACGGCTTCGATCGAGCGCCACATCGCCCGCTTCCGGGCGGAGGCGGGCGAGGCGCTCCCCGTCTATCATGTCCACAGCCTCCCGTCGGACGACGCGGCGCTTCCCGAGGGCTGCGTGCCGGACATCGTGGTTCGGCCATCCGATGCGGCCGGCATTCTTCCCCACCGCGTCAGCTATGCCGAGCGCCAGGGCGTCTGGTTCGGATCGGCGGATCGCTTCATTCTTCCAGCCATGCTGGGCGCCCTCAACCAGCACGACCATGTCTGGCTGGTCGAATATGACGTCGACTATGCAGGCCATTGGGCGGATTTCTTCCGCAGCGCGGGCCAATCGCGGGGCGACTATCTCGCGACCAATATCCGCAGACGCTCCAAGGATCCCGATTGGGTGTTCTGGCAGACCCTGCATATTCCAAAGTCCGCGGCAGGCGCGAAAGAGATCGCCTCGTTCCACCCGATCGCGCGTTTCTCGCGCCCCTTCCTGAGGGCCTATCTGCAGGCGGTGGGGCAGGAGGGTTGGGAGGGACATACCGAGGCCCTCTATCCGACGATCGCGGCGCATGCCGGGCTCGAGGTGGTCGACCTTGGCGGACGCGGTCCGTTCGTGCCGCGTGGCTGGGCGGAGCGGCATTACCGGGCGACGGTGCATCCGGCTGTCCTTTCGACGGGGTTCGGCTATCGCCCGCCGGTCTCCTACTGGTATTTCCATGATGCGCCGGAGACTTTTCCCGATCGCGATTGGCTGCATCATCCGGTCAAGGAGTATGACGGCTGGGATTGGACATGCGAAATGCCGTCTCGTCGCCCTCTGCGGCGCCGCGAGAAGGTGAGGCGTGAAGTCAGGCGGGTTGTGAAGCAGATCGCCGGGCTCGTCCGCGGCTGACCCCTGTCAGGGCGCCGGCTCCCAGCCTTGCGCGCCGAGATGCTCCTGCGGCGTGAAGCGGGCCTTGTAGGCCATCTTGCGCGAGCCCTCGACCCAGTAGCCGAGATAGACATAGGGCAGGCCCATCTTCCGGGCGCGCGCGATGTGATCGAGGATCATGAAGGTGCCGAGCGAGCGGTCGATATAGTCGGGCTCGTAGAAGGAATAGACCATCGACAGGCCGTCGGAGAGAATGTCGGTGAGCGCGGTCCCGATCAGCGCGCCTTCGCCGGCGCCGGTGAGGGCGCTGTCGGGGCCGCGGAACCGATACTCCACCAGCATCGTCTCGACATGCGTGTCCTCGACCATCATCGCATAGTCGAGCACGGTCATGTCGGCCATGCCGCCTTCGGAATGGCGGGCGTCGAGATAGGCGCGGAACAGCGAATACTGGTCGGAGGTCGGCGCCGGGTCGACGCGCGCGCCGATGATGTCGCGGTTCTTGTCGACGACACGGCGGAAGCTCTTGCCGGGCCGGAAGCGGTCGACGGGGACGCGCACGGAGATGCAGGCCTTGCAGGCCTCGCAGGCCGGCCGATAGGCGATGTTCTGGCTGCGGCGAAAGCCGCCCTGGGTCAGGATCTCGTTGAGCGCCGAGGCCCGCGCGCCGACGAGATGCGTGAACACCTTCCGCTCCATCTGGCCCGGCAGATAGGGGCAAGGCGACGGCGCCGTCAGAAAGAACTGGGGCGACTCGGTCTGATGATGCGTCATCGGGCGATGGGCCGTCGCGTCGTGTCCGGATGCCGACGATAATACGCCGGCACGCCGATCAGGAAGAAAAATCCGCCGCTCACCGGCCGCTTCTGGCGAGCGGTTCGCGGTTCATGACGACGGTGCCGAGCAGCATGTCGTGCAGCAGCCGCTTGCGGTTGGAGAACAGGCCGATCAGCAGGATGAACGGCGTCAGCATCGAGACCGAGACCCAGTAGAGGATCACATGCGCGGCGGCGATGAAGACGCCGATGCGGGCGCCGTCCGTCGAGCGGATGGCGAAGCCGGCGAGCCGCATGCCCGGCGTGCCGGCATTGGGGCCGCCAAGCGTCAGCGCGACATAGAGCACCGCGACGATGGCGAAGAAGGGCAGGGCGAACAGGAACCAGGCGACGCCGAAGGTGACGAGGCCGAGCGCCAGGATCACGAGCACGGCGACGAGCTCGAACGCGCCGATCAGCACGACATCGATGATGAAGGCCAGAATCCGCCGACCGAGAACCCCTGCGAACAGCTCGGGTTCGCGCACCGGATCGAAAACCTCGCCGATCACATAGTCACGAGATTCCGAAACGCTCATCGACATCGTCTCCACCTTCCTTGAACCCGGCCACCTTGCACCGCGCCCCGCGTGAATGCTAGATCGCCCCATTGTCGCTACCAGTTGCCGCGGCCACGCGCTGTCTGATCCAGGCCGCAGGGATCACGGCGCCGTTTCCCTGCCCCCAACCTCCCGAGCGCCCTTCCCATGGCATCAGCACACGAGCAAGACGGGCCTCGCCTCTCGATCGTCGCCCCCGCCTATAACGAGGAAGCCTGTCTCGAGGCCTTCCATCAGCGCGCCTCCGCCGCGGCGCGGGCAGTGGCGGGCGATGATTTCGAGCTCGTCATCGTCGACGACGGCTCGCGTGACCGGACCTTTGAGATCGCCCGGCGCCTCGCCGCCGCGGATCCGCATGTAGTGGCGGTCAAGCTGTCGCGCAACTTCGGCCATCAGCTCGCGCTCTGCGCCGGGCTCAAGCTCTGCCGCGGGGCCGAGGTGCTGATCATCGATGCCGACCTGCAGGACCCGCCCGAGCTTCTCACCGAGATGGTCCGCGTGATGGCGGCCGAGAAGGCCGACGTCATCTACGGCCAGCGGCGCAGCCGGGCCGGTGAGACCGCCTTCAAGCGCGGCTCCGCCAAGGCGTTCTATCGCGGGCTGCGGCGGCTCGCCGATATCGACATTCCCGCCGACGCCGGCGATTTCCGCCTGATCACCCGCCGCGTCTGCGACGTGCTGAACGCAATGCCGGAGCGCTATCGCTTCACGCGCGGCCTCGTCAGCTGGATCGGCTTCCGCCAGGTCGCGGTCGCCTATGACCGCGAGGCGCGCTTCGCCGGCACGACCGGCTATCCGCTGAGGAAGATGCTGCGATTCGCCGTCGATGCGATCACGAGCTTCTCGATCCTGCCGCTGCGCATCGCGAGTTTCACCGGGCTGGTCGCGTCGATCTTCAGTGTGTTCGCGATCCTCTACACCCTGGTCGCCTGGCTCACCGGCCACACGGTCGCCGGCTGGACGTCGCTGCTCTCGGCGATCTTCCTGGTCGGCGGCATCCAGCTCTTCGTGCTCGGCATCATCGGCGAATATCTCGGCCGCCTCTATCTCGAGACGAAGCAGCGGCCGCTGTTCATCATCGACGAGGTCTTCAGGTCCGAGGGCTGACCACGGCTCGGACGCATTTGTCGCGGGCCCTGATGGGAGCGCCAGCGGTCACGGCGCCTTGATGCGAATAACCCACTTGTCCATCATGGGCGCGGGTGGTGTTCGAGCGGGTCCAACCTCCGGGACGCGGACAGTTATTCGCCTGACCAGGGGGGGGAAGATTTTTCAGGACGATGCAGAAAGACTTTTGGAAAACGCCGCAAGGCACCCGCTTGATGCTGACAATCTCAGTCGGCGGCATGTTTCTCCTCATCGTTCTCGCCAATCTGTCGCTGAGCCGCCTGCATGGCCATCTGGCCATGATCCCGATCTATGACGACATCAACTACATGGCGGATGCCTTGGTGCGGCTTCGCTTCGCCGCGGGCTCGGGCCTTCGCTCGATCGTCGCGTCCTTCATCGCCGATCCGCCGCATGCGCCGTTGACGACGCTCACGGCCATGCTCGGCTTCTTTCTGCTCGGTCCGGAGCCGATCGCCGCCTATATCGCCAACAGCTGGGTCGTCCTCCTCTTCCTCGTCTTTTTGACCCGTCTGAGCCGTCCGCTCGCCACCCCGCTCGATCGCAGCCTGTTCATCGCGACGTTCCTGTTCGTGCCGGTGGTGCAGGTCCTCGTCATGGACTTTCGGCCGGACCTGCCGGCCGGGCTGATCCTCGGCATCGCGCTCTATACGCTGTGCATGGCCGATTTCGCCGCGGCGGACTGGAAGCGGACGCTTTTGCTGGCCGCGCTCTGCGTCGCGGCGACGATCGCCAAGCCGTCGGCTTTCATCCTCGTCATGCCGGCCCTCGGCGGCACCGTGCTGCTCATCGCGCTGCGCGCGCTCCTGTTCGGGCGGCCACATGCCCGCGCCGAGATCACCGGCCTTGCCCGGATGGTGGCCGCCTATGCGGTCCTCATGCTGCCCTTGGTGTGGATCTGGGGCGAGAACACCTTCGCCTATGTCTATGACGTGCTCTTCACCTATGCGGATGTCTGGCGTTCGCCGGGGGGCCCCAGCTTCCACCTGCTCTTCAATTCCGTCGGTCTCGGCGGCCAGCTCGCGCTCGGCAAGTTCTTCAGGAACGGGCTGCTGCTGATCATCGTCGATGTCGTGATCTTCGCCGCGCGGCGGGACCGCCGCCAGCGCGGCATCCTCGAATACTATTTCCTCGTCGCGATGCTCTATGTCGCGATCGCGACCTCGGGCGAGAAGACGATCTATCAGGGCAGCTTCTTCTACCTGCCCTTCGTCATTGCCTTCGCCGCCGCCTCGGTC
Organism: Kaistia sp.; assembly: GCA_965279105.1. Lineage (GTDB taxonomy): Bacteria > Pseudomonadota > Alphaproteobacteria > Rhizobiales > Kaistiaceae > Kaistia. Next base: position 3,630,431 of record OZ257135.1, on the reverse strand, counting down.
CGCCTCTTCACCTTCATGCGCGATGTCGTCGGGCTCGGCTGGCTGGCGCGCGCGGCGCTCGCCGTGATCCTCGCGCTCTATGTCTACAAGATGCCGCTCGCGTCCTATTATTACGGGGCGGCGCCCGACGCCTACAAATTGCCGCCGGTCGTCGCGCGCATCACGGCCTATCTCGGCGACGTCAAAGCCGCCAATGCCGACAATCCCGCCTGTTCGGGCCGTCCGCTGACCGTCGTGTTCACCGACTCGCTGCCGATCCCGACCGAACTGGTGCGCTTCGAGGCGGCGAAGATCGGCGTCGAGGTCGCGGCCTCGACGACCTTCATGGCGCGGGAGTTCGGCGAGATGACGCGCAATGCCGAGGAGGGCGATATCGTCATGATCGCCGATCCCTCGCACGAGTCGGTCAGCCGCTGGCTTCCGGGTGTCGCCGACAATCCGAAGCTCCTCGCCTATCTGAAGTCCTGGGGCTCCAGCGCGCGCCACGATGTCGTCGGCGAGGACGGCAAGCCGCTCTGGCTGATCGTCAATCCGCGCTGCAAGGCGCCGGTTATGCCCGGCGGCTGAGCAGCGGCTCGTGCCGCTCAGGGCGTCGCGAGCCGCTCGACCTGGTAGTTCCGCGCGGCGAGCGCTGCCTCGATCTCGCGGGCGTGGCGCGGGCCATGCGTCTCGATGGTGACGTCGACGCTCGCGCCCTTGGCGGGGACGCTCAGCAATGTGCGGTGATGCAGCACCTCGAGGATATTGCCGCCGCAGGCGCCGATGGTGGCAGCGATGTCGCCGAGGACGCCCGGCCGGTCCGGGATGATGAGGCGCACGGCGACGATCTTCTCGGCCCGCGCCAGCTCCCGCACCATGATCGAGGCGGCGAGGCGGGGATCGATATTGCCGCCGCAGAGCACGAGGCCGATGCGCTGGCCGGCGAAGCGCTCGGGATAGGCGAGCAGCGCGGCAAGGCCCGCCGCGCCGGCGCCCTCGGCCATCGTCTTCTGCAGCGTCAGATAGGCGTTGACCGCGCGCTCGATCGCGCTTTCCGGCACCGTGACGACATCGTCGACGAAGCGGCGGACGATGGCGAGCGTCAGGCGGCCGACATCGCGCACCGCGATGCCCTCGGCCAGCGTGTTGCCGCCGCAGTCTGGCGTCCGCCCGTCGAGGGCGGCGCGCATCGAGGGATAGAGCTCGGTCTCGACGCCGACGACCTCGGTGCGGGGCGACAGCGCCTTGGTCGCGATCGCCATGCCGCCGATCAGGCCGCCGCCGCCGACCGGCACGATGAGCGCGTCGAGCGGGATGCCGCTCTCGATCATCTCGAGCGCGATCGTGCCCTGGCCGGCGACGACATGCGCATCGTCATAGGGATGGACCCAGATCGCCCCGGTCGTCTCGGCGATGGTCTGCGCGGCGGCCTGCGCTTCCGCGAGCGTCTCGCCCTCGACGATGACGCGGGCGCCAAAGGCGCGGGTCGCCTCGATCTTCACGAAGGGCGTCATCGCCGGCATGACGATGGTCGAGGGGATGCCGAGGCGGGAGGCGTGATAGGCGACGGCCTGCGCGTGATTGCCGGCCGACATGGCGACGACGCCCGCCGCCCGCTCCTCCGCCGTCAGCGACAAGAGCTTGACGAGGGCGCCGCGCTCCTTGAAGGCCGAGGTGACCTGGAGGTTCTCGTATTTGACGAAGACCTCGGCCCCGGTCAGTTGCGACAGCCGCGGCGCCGGCAGGAACGGCGTCTTGAGCACGCTGCCCTCGATCGCGCGCGCCGCGTCGCGGATGTCGTCGATCGTCGGGATCCGGGTGGCAGGGGCGATGGCATCGAGCACGGTCATGGCGCGCCTCCGATCGTCACGATAGCCGCATCACGCGGCCCTCCTCAAGCGCCGACCGGCGGCCGAACAGCCCGTCGGGCCGGATGAGGAAGAGAAGAGTGATTGCGACCAGCACGAAGATGTCGCGCTCGCCCGAGCCGAAATAGGCCGACCAGCCGGTCTCCAGCACGGCCAGCAGCAGCCCGCCCGCCAGCGCGCCGCTGAGGGTGCCGCCGCCGATGAGGCAGGCGATGAGCGCCTTGAGGCCGAGCAGGAAGCCGCCGGAATGCGAGGTGCCGCCATAGCTGAGCGCGACGATGGCACCGGCCAGCGCGGCGACGGCGGAGGCGATGAGGAAGGTCAAGGCGGTGACGGCGCCGGGATCGATGCCGGAGAGCCGCGCCATCAGCCGGTCGTCGGCGACGGCGCGCCAGGCCCTGCCGAAGGTCGAGCGGCGCATCATGACGAACAGTGCCAGAATGGCGGCCGCGGAGATCGCGACGATCAGCACGCGCATGGCCGTCGTCACCACCGGGAACGGCCCTGCCGCGAGGACGATCTGGTCCTCCAGCATCGGTTGCAGCCAGATCTCGCGCGTGCCCTGGGCGAGGCGCAGGCCCTCGGCGATGACGAGCCCGAGGCCGACGGTCGCGACGATGAAGCTGCGCGGCGGCCGGTCGATCAGGGGCAGCACGATGCTGCGCGCCACGACATAGCCTGCGAGCGCGGTGAGGGCGACGGCGACGGCGAGCGCCATCATGAGAACCGCGGGCAGCGTCACGAGATGCGCGCCGATGGCGGTGATGATGCCGAAGACGGCGCCGAAGGCACCGACCATGGCGAGTTCGCCGAAGGCCATGTTGATGCGGCCGATCAGCCCGTAGATGAGCGCATAGGCGAGCGCCAGCGGTCCATAGAAGGCGGCGAGGTTGAGCGCGTTGACGGCCTGCTGCAGCGCATAACCGGCAGCGGCGGGCAGGGCGACCGGGAGGAGTGAATAGCGCGGCGGCTGCCAGCCGGTTTCGCTGACCGCCCTCATGACCGCCCCCGGCTGGTCGAGGAACCAGCGCTTCAGGAACAGCATCCGCCAGCCGGGCATGCGGCCCTCATAGCCGCGCACCGCGACGAGCTCAGCTCTGCGGCTCGACAGCGCGCCACCGGCGAAGGCGCAGTCGGCGAACAGCATGCGCCCGTCGCCCTCGGCGCTGAAGATGACGCGGACGGCATTCTCGATGCCGCCGAGCGGGGCGACCGAGCGGATGGTGACGGGCCGGTCGTCGGGCCCGATCGCCGTCGCGACGGCGACGCAGACTTCTGCCTGCTGGCGATCGGTGTCGCCGCAGCCGGACAGGAGCAGCGCCAGGATGAGGACGAGCGTCGCAGGAATGATCCGTCGCGCGCCCGCCATCATCGCAAGGCCGCGATCAGCGCTTCAGCAGCGGAGCGACGAAGGGGGCGAAATAGGTCAGGATGCCGTCGGCGCCGGCGCGCTTGAAGGCCCAGAGACTCTCAACCATCGCCCGCTCGCCGTCGATCCAGCCATTCTTCTCGGCGGCGCGGATCATCGCGTATTCGCCGGACACCTGATAGGCGAAAGTCGGCATGGCGAAGGTGTCCTTGGCGCGGCGGACGATATCGAGATAGGGCAGGCCGGGCTTGACCATGATCATGTCGGCGCCCTCGGCGATGTCGAGCTCGATCTCGCGCAGCGCCTCGTTCGAATTGCCGAAATCCATCTGATAGGTGCGCTTGTCGCCGACCAGCGTCTTCGAGGTGCCGATCGCGTCGCGGAAGGGGCCATAGAAGGCCGACGCATATTTCGCGGCATAGGCCATGATCTGCACGTCGCCGAGATGCGCGGCATCGAGCGTCTCGCGGATCGCGGCGACGCGGCCGTCCATCATGTCGGAGGGGGCGATGACATCGGCGCCGGCGAGCGCCTGGTTGAGCGCCTGGCGCGTCAGCAGGGCGACGCTTTCGTCGTTGAGGATCGTCGAACCGTCCATGACGCCGTCATGGCCATGGCTCGTATAGGGATCGAGCGCCACGTCGCAGATGATGCCGATCTCGGGCACCGCCGCCTTGATGGCGCGGCAGGCGCGGCAGACGAGATTGTCCGGGTTGAGCGATTCCGAGCCGCTCTCGTCACGCAGCGAGGGCTCGGTGAACGGAAACAGCGCGATGGCCGGAATGCCGAGCGCCGCGGCCTTCTCCGCCTCGACCACCGCCTGGTCGACCGACAGCCGCTCGACGCCCGGCATCGAGGGCACAGGCTGGCGGACATGGTCGCCATCGACGAGGAAGATCGGCCAGATCAGGTCGTCGACGGTCAGCACGGTCTCGCGCACGAGGCGGCGGGACCAGTCGGCGCGGCGGTTACGGCGCAGCCGGCGTCCGCCGAGGATGGCGTCCATGTCATATCTCGGGAAACGCGGCTCGGTGGTCATCGGACATCCTTTCAGGCGGCCAGAGACGGGGCTCAGCCCGCCGGCTTCGCCTCGAGCTTGAACACCAGCACCTTGTCGATCCGCCTGCCGTCGAGATCGACCACCTCGAAGCACCAGCCCTCATAGGGGAAGCGCTCGCCCGGCACGGGGATATGGCCGAGATGATTGAGCATGAAGCCGGCGATGGTGGCGTAGTCCTCGTCATTGGCGAGCGACTTCAAGCCGAGCACGCGCTCGGCGACATCGATCGTGGCGCTGCCGTCGATGAGCCAGGAACCGTCCTCGCGCTGGATCGCGTCGGGCTCCTCGTCGCCGGCCCGCTCGGGCAGGTCGCCGGCGATGGCGGCGAGGATGTCCATCGGCGTCACCACGCCCTGGAAGCTGCCATACTCGTCGAGCACGATCGCCATATGGACATTCGAGGTCTTGAAGCGGTCGAGCATGTTGAGGATCGGCATGCGCTCGTCGACATAGAGCGGCTCGCGGATCACGGCCGAAAGGTCGATCGGCGCGCCGGCATGCATCTGGTTGAGCAGATCCTTCGCATGAACGATGCCGAGCACGCCGTCGATGTCGCCGCGCGACACCGGGAAGCGCGAATGGCCGCCGTCGAGGATCTCGGTCGCGATCATTTCCGGCGGATCGTCGGCATCGAGCCAGACGACATCAGGGCGCGGCACCATGATCGAGCGCACCGAGCGGTCGGCGACGCGGATGACGCCTTCGATCATCTCGCGCTCGGCCTGATGGAAGACGCCGGATTCGGTGCCCTCGGCGATCAGCGTCTTGACCTCTTCCTCGGTGACGCCGCGCTCGTCGTTCACGTTCTTGCCGATGAGGCGCATGATCGTGTTGGTCGACAGGCGCAGGAACCAGACGATCGGATGCGCGACACGGGCGAGCGCCGTCACCGGGCGCGACACGATGCAGGCGATCCGCTCGGGATTGGTGAGCGAGAGCCGCTTCGGCACCAATTCGCCGCAGATCAGCGAGAAATAGGCGAGGCCGAAGACGACGACGACAGTCGCGATCGTGTCGGCGCGGGCGCCGAGCTGCGGGAAGGTGTCGGTGAGGAAGACGCGGAGCGGCGCGGCGAGCTCGGCCTCGCCGAAGGCGCCGGAGAGGATCGCGACGAGCGTGATGCCGATCTGGACGGCCGAGAGGAACCCGGTCGGGTCCTCGGCGAGTTTCAGCGCCGCAGCGGCGCCGGGGACGCCGTCGGCGGCCATCCCCTGCAATCGCGCCGGGCGCGAGGAAACGACGGCGATCTCCGACATGGCGAAGAAGGCGTTGAACGCGATGAGAACCGCGATGATGGCGAGGTCGCCCCAGGGCATGGCCGGTCCTGAAACTCAGAGGCCGAATGCGGCTGGAAGACGGATGAGCGCCTGCCGGTTTGCCGCGTGGATGGAGGCGGACCATGCTTGGTCCCGCCGGGGAATCGTGATTGCCCTGGAAGTCGACATGGACGCGATGATAGCCAAGCACGCTGTCACTCACCAGAGCCGTTTGCGGCGCTGCAAACGGGACGGGGGTTTTGACGGTCGACCGGTGCATGATTATCGCAGCATGATGCGCCCGAATGCGAAGGCGAGCTCAAGGATCAGGAAGGCCGCGTGATGATCGACAACGAGGTGACGCAGCTGCCGAGCGAGCCGGATAATCCGTGGTCGCTGGCGCTCACCATCTATCTGCGCGGCATCGCCGCCCTCCTGATGCTGCTCGGGCTGCGCCAATGGCTCTATATCGCCGGCATCTTCACCGAGCCGGGCTGGACCTTCGAGACCATGACGACCGAATGGCAATTCGTGACCATTCATCTCGCCGTCGTCGATCTCGTCGCCGCCGTGGGCCTCTGGATGCGGGTCTCCTGGGGCAATGTGCTGTGGATCTACGCGGCGGTGTTCGAGATCGCGATCCACACCTTCTTCGCGGAGACTTTCGGGCTCGATCCGATCATCATCGGCTTCCATCTCGGCGCGCTCGCGATCTTCGCAATCCTCCTCTTCATGGAGCGGCGGCGCGAGCTGCAGCTGGCCTGACGCGTCAGGGGCCGAGGAAAGATAGTTGGTTTTTAACGATAAAACTCGCTTCGAATGCGGAACTGCGAGGTAAGCCGCCGTTAAGTGTGATGCTTAAGGTGATTTTCAAATCGGCCACGTAATGTTGCTTCTCATGAGGCGGGAAGAATACCTGTCACGAAACAGAGAGGCATTGAGATGATCAACGCGAAGCGGGCAGTGGATTCGCACAATCAACCGCAGACCGCGCCGGAGTTGAAGCCGCTTTACATGGAAGCTCTCACGCTGGTCGAGAGGCTTCATCGCCGCCTCCTGGACGTGATCAAGGACGAGTTCGATCGCTCGGGCCGCTCGGACGTGAACAGCGTGCAGGCGCTGCTTCTGTTCAACATCGGCGACGCCGAACTGACGGCCGGAGAACTTCGCTCGCGCGGCTATTATCTCGGCTCCAACGTCTCGTACAATCTCAAGAAGCTGGTCGAGATGGGCTACATCCACCACCAGCGTTCGCGCATGGACCGCCGCTCGGTCCGCGTCAGCCTGACGCCGAAGGGCCAGGAGATCGCCAATATCGTCAGCGCGCTCTATGAGCGTCACATCCGCTCGATCCAGCAGGTCGGCGGCATCGCGATCGACGATTTCCAGCTTCTGAACAAGTCGCTGCACCGCCTCGAGCGCTTCTGGACCGACCAGATCCTCTACCGTCTCTAGGCTTTTCCCTGCTGTCCGCATCCTCCAGAAGACCACGCTTTCGCCATCGTCCCCCACCCCGGGACACCAGTGGAAAGGCCCTGCCAGGCGACCGGCAGGGCCTTTCTCGTTGCGTTGACCGGACGGTAACCCTCTTTGCCGATCATCGGTTTGACGGCGTGCCGCGGCCAAGGTCGGGCGCGACATGAAAGCGCCATACTGGCGTGAAAACCAGCTTCGATGCGGTTCGGCGCGGTGGGGCGTCAATCCGATTGGCATGTGCGGTGCATCGGGCGACGCCCAGGGCAACAGGCTGCGGTGGCAGGCGAGGCGGTGACCCTCGACCAGCGACCGGCCGGTTCAAGCAATTGAGAACGGACAGATGAGCGGATCAGGCAAGGCACTTTCGGAAATTGGCTCGCACCGTTCGGGCCGCGCAGTGTCGCGGCGCGCCATGCTGAGGGCGCTCGCCGGCGGTGTCGCCGCCTCGGCGCTAGGCTCCGTGATCCTGCCGGGCCTTGCCGCCGCGGCCGGTTCCGACGATCCGCTGCAGCAGATGCTCGAAAGCAGCTTCACCGAGACCTCCGACGGCTTCGATGCCGGCCCGACCAGCGCCGCTTCCGTGCGCACCACCTCGCCGATCCTGTCGCCGGCGACCTCGATGGCGGTCGAGACGGCCATCGCACAGTATACCGATATCGTGGCGCGCGGCGGTTGGCCGGAGGTTCCGGCCGGCCAGAAGCTCAGCCTCGGCAAGCAGGATCCGACCGTGGTGATCCTCCGCCAGCGGCTGCAGGTCTCCGGCGACCTGACGCCCGGCGTCGCCAGCTCCGCGACCTTCGATTCCTATGTCGACGCCGCCGTGCGCCGCTTCCAGGGTCGGCACGGCCTGCCGGCCGACGGCGTCCTCGGCGATGCGACCGTCGCGATGATGAATGTTCCGGCCAGCGTGCGGCTCGGCCAGCTGCAGACCAACCTCGTCCGCCTCAAGGCGATGTCGGGCTCGCTCGGCGAACGCTATGTCATGGTCAATGTGCCGGCGGCGGCGATCGAGGTGGTCGAGGGCGACCGCGTCGTGACGCGCCACACCGCCGTGGTCGGCAAGATCGACCGCGAGACGCCGATCATCAATTCCAAGATCTACCGCATCAGCTTCAATCCGAACTGGACCGTGCCGGCCTCGATCATCCGCAAGGACCTGATCCCCTTGATGCAGAAGGAGCCGGGCTACCTGACGAAGAAGCATATCCGCATCTACGATCCCTCCGGCATGGAAGTGCCGCCGACGGCGATCGACTGGACCACCGACCAGGCGACCAAGGGCTATATGTTCCGCCAGGATCCGGGCGACTTCAATTCGCTCGGCACGGTGCGCATCTCGTTCCACAACGACGAGCAGGTCTACATGCACGACACGCCGCTGAAGGACATCTTCGGCAATGTCGAGCGCTTCGATTCGTCAGGCTGCGTGCGCGTGCAGAATGTCCGCCAGGTCATTGCCTGGCTGCTGCAGGGCAATCCCGACTTCCCGCGCTCGCGCATCGACGAGATCTTCAAGACCGGCGAGCAGGTCGACGTCAATCTGAAGCCGGAAGTGCCCGTCTATCTCGAATATATCACGGCCTGGGCGACCCCGGACGGCGTGGTCTATTTCCGCAACGACATCTACAACCGCGACGGCGCCGGTCAGGTCGCGCTGCAGTAGATCCCGCAGCCTTGATCTGCTCATGCATGACGACGTGGTTTCAGAAGCGCCGTCATGCAGGCCGTTTCGGCTCTTTTATTCAGTTCACCTTGATATAATAATAGACAGCCGTGTTTTCGGGCCGAGTTTCTTGGTCGCCACCGCCGTTGATCGTGACGGAGTGTGCATGAGCTCCAGCTGCTCCAGTCTGAGTGGGGCCCGATGCCGGATAGTTGGTAGCGCCGACGTTGTATCGCTCGCTTGGATTGAACCCAGCCCCGCCGCTGTGCGTGTGAGCGCCATCTGTGCTCGTAGACCCCGTGAATGGTGCGGTTTTCGGGAGCGCCGTCGCGTAGGGTTGAACATCGCCGGCCGCCCGTCCGTCGCTGACACCTCGCAAGAACATTCCGCGAAGATCAGGAACATTCTGCTTGCTCGTTTGCTTGGCGAAAGCCGTTCCTGTGCAAGTCCTTCCATCCGCCAAAACCCATGTTCTCTTGGTTATCTCATCCGCTTCAATTTCGCCGATAATCTTAGCAAACTCGACGGGAGGCAGAATGGAGGAAACGACGGTCCCAACCGGCGCAAACTCGCGCTTGATAGCTGATGTGACCAAGCCGCTGATTGCCGAAGACGCTTGAGTGTACAGCGTCAACATGGAGCTCAGAACTCCGACTATGGCGGCTATAAGGGCGACTGCCCCTCCCAGTTTCCATTCTCGATCAGTAATTGCCATGCTAACCCCCGTGGTTGTTATCAAAAGAAGCAACTTTCAATAGCACAACTTTAGAGAGAAGTTCGAGTGGGATTCCTCCGCATCGATGTCGCGTAGCGACCGTAGTTTCGTGTCGGCTTGGTTTTCACTATCGATAGGTCTCCGCCTTGGCGGGGACCGCTCTATATGGTACGTCGCCCGCAATGCGGAGCGGCGCCGCGCGCCGGCGTGCTCGACCAGAAGGACCTTCGGCCATGTCGCTCATCGATCAAGCGCTTCCCGCCAGCAGCACGGCGGATTTCTTCAATCGCAGCCTCGCCGAGGCCGATCCCGAGATCGCCGATGCCATCGCCCGTGAACTCGGTCGCCAGCAGCACGAGATCGAGCTGATCGCCTCGGAGAACATCGTCTCGCGCGCCGTTCTCGAGGCGCAGGGCTCGGTGATGACCAACAAATATGCCGAGGGCTATCCGGGCAAGCGCTACTATGGCGGCTGCGAATTCGTCGACATCGCCGAGACGCTGGCGATCGAGCGCGCCAAGAAGCTGTTCGGCGCGGCCTTCGCCAATGTGCAGCCGAACTCCGGCAGCCAGATGAACCAGGCCGTCTTCCTGGCGCTGCTGCAGCCGGGCGATACCTTCATGGGCCTCGACCTCTCGGCCGGCGGCCACCTGACGCATGGTTCCTCGGTCAATCTCTCCGGCAAGTGGTTCAAGGTGGCGCCCTATGGCGTGCGCCGCGAGGACCAGCTGCTCGACTATGAGGAGATCGCCCGCATCGCCGAGGAGACGAAGCCGAAGCTGATCATCGCCGGCGGCACGGCCTATTCGCGGCTCTGGGATTTCGAGCGCTTCCGCCAGATCGCCGATTCGGTCGGCGCCTATCTCATGGTCGACATGGCGCATTTCTCCGGCCTCGTCGCCGGCGGCGTGCATCCCTCGCCGATCCCGCATGCCCATGTGGTGACCTCGACGACGCACAAGTCGCTGCGCGGCCCGCGCGGCGGCCTGATCCTCACCAATGACGAGGCGATCGCCAAGAAGATCAACTCGGCCGTGTTCCCGGGCCTGCAGGGCGGGCCGCTGATGCATGTCATCGCCGCCAAGGCGGTCGCCTTCGGCGAGGCGCTGCGTCCGGACTTCAAGATCTACGCGAAGAACGTCGTCGAAAATGCCCGCGCGCTTGCGGAAACGCTGCGCACGGTCGGCTTCGACATCGTCTCGGGCGGTACCGACAACCACCTGATGCTGGTCGATCTGCGCCCGATGCGCGTCAAGGGCAACGTGTCGGAGAAGGCGCTCGTCCGCGCCGGCCTCACCTGCAACAAGAACGGTATCCCCTATGATCCGGAAAAGCCGTTCGTGACCTCGGGTATTCGCCTCGGCACGCCTGCGGCGACGACGCGCGGCTTCGGCATCGCCGAATTCCAGGAGGTCGGCCGGCTGATCGCGGAAGTGCTCAGCGCCGTGTCGCAGTCCGAGGACGGCAGCGCGCCGCTCGTCGAAGCCTCCGTCAAGGAGCGCGTCCACGCCCTGACGGCGCGCTTCCCGATCTATTCCTGACCGGGGGCCGGCATGCGCTGTCCCTACTGCGGAAGCGACGACACTCAGGTCAAGGACTCGCGTCCGTCCGAGGACAGCAATTCGATCAGGCGCCGCCGCGTCTGCACGGTCTGCGGCGGCCGCTTCACGACCTTCGAACGCATCCAGCTGCGTGAGCTGGTCGTGCTCAAGAAGAGCGGACGCCGCGTGCCGTTCGATCGCGACAAGCTGATGCGTTCGGTCGAGATCGCGCTGAGGAAGCGCCCCGTCGATCCCGACCGGATCGAGCGGATGGTCAACGGCGTCGTTCGCCAGTTGGAGAGCAGCGGCGAGAACGAGGTGCAGTCCGACCAGATCGGCGTGCTCGTCATGGAGGGGCTGAAGACCCTCGACGACGTCGCCTATGTCCGCTTTGCCTCGGTCTATCGCAATTTCCGCGAGGCCAAGGATTTCTCGGCTGTCCTCAGCGAATTGTCCTCGCTCGAGACCGCCGACGACCAGCGCAAATAGCGGCAGGGTGCCGCGGATCCTCGATTGGATCCGATCCGCGAGGCAGCGACATGGCGGAAGCGGGAGAAGCGGTCGCCCACCCTGAGCTGGATCGCCGGCTGATGGCGGCGTGCCTGCGGCTCGGGCGCCGTCACCAGGGCCGCACCCATCCGGCGCCCGCGGTCGGCGCGCTGGTGGTGCGCCTCGAGGGCGGCGCGCCCGTCATCGTCGGGCGCGGCGTCACATCGCCTGAGAGCACCACGCATGCGATCGCGGCGGCGCTGACCGAGGCCGGCGAGGCCGCGCGCGGCGCCACCCTCTTCACCTCGCTCGAGCCGGTGATCCGCCATGCCGACGGCTCGTCCGATACCGATGCGCTGATCGCCGCCGGCATCCTCCGCCTCGTCAGCGCGCTCGATGATCCCGACGCAAGGCGGACACGGTCGGGCTATGCGAGGCTGCGCGAGGCCGGTGTCGGCGTCACGGCCGGCGTGCTCGGTGAGGAGGCGCGGCGGCTCCATGCCGGCTTCCTCAGCGTCGCCACGCAGGGTCGTCCGCATGTGACGCTGAAGCTCGCCGTTTCGGCCGATGGCATGATCGGCCGCAAGGGCGGCGAGCGCATGCTGGTGTCCGGCCCGCTCGCCTTCGAACAGTTGCAGCGGCTGCGTCTCGAGACCGACGCGTCCCTGATCGGCATCGAGACCGCGCTCGTCAACGACCCGAGCCTTCTCGTGCGCGTCGCGGGCCTCCGGTCGCTCTCGCCGATTCGCATTGTCCTCGACCGATCGGCGCGGTTGTCGCCGTCCTCGGCACTGGTGCAGAGTGCCGGCGAAATCCCGCTCTGGGTCTGTGTTGGTCCCGAGGCGGATGCCAGCACCTCGGCGGCGCTCCGATCCGCCGGGGCCGTTCTCCTTCCGGTCGGCACGGGCAGCGGCGGCCTCGATCTTCACGCCGTGCTCAAGCTCCTCGCCGAGCGGGGCATCACGCGGCTTCTCGTCGAGGGCGGGGCGCGCGTCGCGGCGAGTTTCGTGACGCCGGGGCTCGCCGACGCGGTCGTCCTGTTCCGCGCGCCGGTGGTGATCGGGCCCGACGGGGTCCGCGCGCTCGCCGGCGGCGCGCTGTCCGCCATCGAGCGCAGCCCGCGCTATCGTATCGCCGAGGACCTGCGCCTCGGCGAAGACCGCATGATCCGTTATGAGAGGACCACCTGACGATGTTCACCGGGATCATCACCGATGTCGGCACCGTGACCGCAGTCGAGCGGCGCAACGATGTCAACCGCATCACCATCGACAGCGCTTATGATCCGGCGACGATCGCCATCGGCGCCTCGATCGCCTGTTCGGGCGTCTGCCTGACCGTGATCTCGCTCGATCCGAAGGACGGCGGCGGCACGCGCTTCGATGTCGAGGCGGCGCCCGAGACGCTGGCGCTGACCGAGGTCGCGCATTGGGATGCCGGGTCGCGCATCAATCTCGAACGCTCGCTGAAGCTCGGCGACGAACTCGGCGGCCATATGGTCTCCGGCCATGTCGACGGCCTCGCCACCATCGTTTCGCGCGAGGATCTCGGCGAGACGACCCGCTTCGTGTTCGAGGTGCCGCATGCCTATGCGCGCTTCATCGCAACCAAGGGCTCGGTGGCGCTCGACGGCACTTCGCTCACCGTCAACTGGGTCGAAGGCGACCGCTTCTCGGTGCTCCTGATTCCGCACACCCTGCAGCCGGGCGTCACCACCTGGGGCGCGCGCAAGGTCGGCGACCGCGTGCATCTCGAGATCGACCAGATGGCGCGCTACGTTGCGCGGCTCGCGGAAGTCGCCTGAGCCGGCGTCCTTTCGGCGGAGATTGCGCTGCTCGCCGCTGGCGGCGACATGGGTGCCATGCCGCCGGCGCGGATGCTTTTCGCTTTACAGAGCCTGAGGCGCGTGGTTCACCTGCCGCCCATTCCGAGCCAGAAAGACATGTCATGAGCGAAGCGTCGCCGCACCTTCTCGTTATCGATGCCCGGTTCTACGAAGACATTTCCGACGAGCTTTTCGCCGGCGCCAAGCAGGCGATCGAGCGCGCCGGAGCGACCTTCGAGCGCGTCTCCGTCCCGGGCGTTCTCGAAATCCCGGCCGCGATGTCGATGGCGCTCGCCGCTATGGAAGACGGTGATGCCCAGTATGACGGCTTCGTCGTGCTCGGCTGCGTCATCCGCGGCGAGACGACCCACTACGACATCGTCGCCAATGAATCCGCCCGCGCGATCATGGACATGGCCGTGATCGAGGCGCTGGCCGTCGGCAACGGCATCCTGACGGTCGAGAACGATGCGCAGGCCTATGTGCGCGCCCGCGTCGCCGAGAAGAACAAGGGCGGCGCCGCGGCCGAGGCGGCGCTCGCGATGATCGCGCTGCGCAACAAATTCGGTCTCTGACATGGCTTCAGCCGACAAGGAGCCGGCCGAGCGGGTCGTCCGCCCGGCCAACCAGCGCGGCGTGGCGCGTCTCGCCGCCGTGCAGGCGCTCTACCAGATGGATGTCGGCGGCGCCTCGCTGACCGAGGTGGTGGCCGAGTTCGAGAACTTCCGGCTCGGCAAGGAAGTCGACGGCGACCAGTATCGCGACGCCGACTTCGCCTTCTTCCGCGACGTGATGGCCGGCGTCGTGCGCGAGCAGCGCAATCTCGACCCGGCGATCCACACCTCGCTGTCGAGCGACTGGCCGCTGTCGCGCATCGACGTGACGCTGCGCGCGATCCTGCGCTGCGGCACCTATGAGCTGGTCGGCCGACGCGATGTGCCGGCCCGCGTCGTCATCACCGAATATGTCGATGTCGCGCGCGCCTTCTTCGGCGTCGGCGACGAACTGCGCCTCGTCAATGCCGTGCTCGATACTGCAGCGCGGCGCCTCAGGCCCGACGAGTTCCCCGGCGAGGCACCCGAGCGGCCCGGACAGAAGAATGGCTGAGGCACGGACGCGGCTGGGCGAATTCGACCTGATCGCCCGCTATCTGCGTCCGCTCGCCGACGATCCGGCCGCGCTGAACTTGACCGACGATGCGGCGGCGTTCACGCCGCCGCCGGGCGCCGATCTCGTCTTGACCAAGGACATGGTCGCGGCCGGCATTCATTTCTTTCCCGACGATCCGCCGGCCTCGATCGCCCGCAAGGCGCTGCGCGTCAATCTCTCCGACCTCGCCGCCAAGGGCGCCGATCCGGTCGGCTATCTGCTCGGCCTGGCGCTGCCGGCGGACTGGACCGAGGACTGGATGGCGGCCTTCGCGGCGGGTCTCGCCGAGGACCAGCAGGCCTTCGGCATCACCCTGCTCGGCGGCGATACGGTCAAGGCCGCCGGCGGGCTGACGCTGTCGATCACCGCCATCGGCGCGGTGCCGTCGGGACGGATGGTGCGGCGGGCCGGCGCCCGCGTCGGCGACGTGCTCGTCGTCTCCGGGACGATCGGCGATGCCGCGCTCGGCCTGCGCCTTCGCCTCGGCAGCATCGACGGCGGCGCGGCAGGCGAGGGCGCGGACCATCTCCTCGATCGCTACCTGCATCCCCGCCCGCGCACGGCGCTGGCCGCGGCCGTGCGCCGCCACGCCTCGGCCGCGCTCGACGTCTCCGATGGGCTCGTCGGCGATCTCGGCCATATGCTGAAGGCCTCCGGCGTCGGCGCACGGATCGAGGCGGCGCGGGTACCGCTCTCAGTGGCGGCGCGGGCGCTGGTCGCGGCCGACCCCTCGGCGCTGTCGAGCGTTCTCTCGGGCGGCGACGACTATGAGATCCTCGCCAGCATTCCGCCCCGCAACGTGGCGGGGTATCGTGCCGAGGCCGCGGCCGCCGGCATCGACGCGACCGTCATCGGCGAGATCGTCGCGGGCGCCGGTCCGGCAGTGGTCATCGACGCCGACGGCACACCGATCCGCCTGGAGCGCGCCTCGCATGACCACTTCTGATATCGCTCCGGCCGAACTCGACGGCGTCGTCCGCCGCAACTCCTTCGTCCTGACGGCCGCGACAGCCTTCGGCGGCTCGATGATGCCGATCGCGGTCGCCTTTGGCGGCCTCGCCGGCGTCTATCTGCTCGGGCCCGACAAGTCGCTCGCCACCGTGCCGATCACGGCGCTCACCGTCGGCTCGGCGCTGGCCACCATCCCCGCCGCCATCCTGATGGCGCGGGTCGGCCGCCGCACCGGCCTCATCCTCGGCGCGATGCCGGCGACCTTCGGCGGGCTCCTCGCCGCCTTCGCCATCATCGCCGGCCAGTTCTGGCTGTTCGCCTTCGCCTCGCTCTTCATCGGCGTCTCCGCCGCCTTCAACCAGCAATATCGCTTCGCGGCTGTTGATGCCGGCGGCGAGCGTGCGCGGACGCGTGCACTGGCGCTGGTCATGGGCGGCGGCGTCCTCTCCGCCGTGCTCGGGCCGCAGGCGGCCATCGCGACGCGCGATCTGTTCAGCCCGATCCCCTTCGCCGGGGCCTATGTCGCCGTCGCCGTCTTCGCCGTGCTGGCCGCGCTGACGGTCAGCCGGTTCCGCGACCTCGTCACGCCGCATCCGCGCGGCAGCACGCATGACCGCGGCCGACCGCTCGCCGAGATCGCGCGGCAGCCGCGCTTCCTCGCCGCGGTGCTGTGCGGCATCGCCTCCTATGCGATGATGACGCTGGTGATGACGGCGGCGCCGATCGCCATGATCGGCTGCGGCTTGACGCAGAGCGACGCGGCGCTCGGCATCCAGTGGCATGTGATCGCGATGTTCGGGCCGAGCTTCTTCACCGGGCGTCTGATCAACCGCTTCGGCAAGGACCGGGTCGTCATCGCCGGTCTCGGGCTCCTGTCGGCCTGCGCGCTCGTCGCGATGGCCGGGCTGACGGTCTGGCATTTCTGGGGCGCCCTGGTGCTGCTCGGCCTCGGCTGGAATTTCGGCTTCATCGGCGCGACATCGATGCTCACCGAAACCTACCGCCCCGAGGAGAAGGGCCGCGTGCAGGGCTTCAACGATTTCCTCGTTTTCGCCGTCTCGGCCTGCGCTTCGCTCGCCGCCGGGCTGCTCATCGGCGGGCCCGGCTGGGGCTTCATCAACGGCATCGTCTTCCCCGTCGTGGCGCTGGCGCTGGGCGCGCTGGCGCTTGCCGCGCTCGCGCGGCGGACAATCGCGCCTCCCGCACCTTGACCTTGCTCCAAACCCGTTCTCAACTCTGATTCCTGGGGGAACGGGCCGGGAGGAACGGTGCTCTTTCCCCTTGCAATTGGGCCGGCCTGGCGCTTCGCGCGCCAGCACAGCCAAGCCGGGCAGGGAGGATTGAGGACGTGATTTACCTGATCATTTTATGCGCATTGGTAGCTCTCGCCTATGGCGCATGGGCGACGCAATCAGTGCTGGCCGCCGATGCCGGATCGGCGCGGATGCAGGAGATCGCCGCGGCGATCCGCGAGGGCGCCAGCGCCTATCTGCGCCGGCAATACATCACCATCGCCGTCGTCGGCATCGTCATCTTCGCGATCGTCGCCTGGCTGCTGTCGTTCACCGTTGCGATCGGCTTCGCCATTGGCGCCATCCTCTCGGCCATCACCGGCTTCATCGGCATGAACGTCTCGGTCCGCGCCAATGTGCGCACGGCCCAGGCGGCCTCGCAGAGCCTCGCGGCCGGCCTCGAGATCGCGTTCAAGTCCGGCGCGATCACCGGCATGCTCGTCGCCGGCCTCGCGCTGCTCGGCGTCGCAGTCTACTACCTCGTGCTGACCAGCTTCGCCGGCTATGCGCCGAGCGACCGTGTCGTCATCGACGCCATGGTGGCGCTCGGCTTCGGCGCCTCGCTGATCTCGATCTTCGCTCGCCTCGGCGGCGGCATCTTCACCAAGGGCGCCGATGTCGGCGGCGATCTGGTCGGCAAGGTGGAAGCGGGCATTCCGGAGGATGATCCGCGCAATCCGGCCACCATCGCCGACAATGTCGGCGACAATGTCGGCGATTGCGCCGGCATGGCGGCCGACCTCTTCGAGACCTATGCCGTGACGCTCGTCGCCACCATGGTTCTCGCCTCGATCTTCTTCGCCGGAACGCCGCTCCTGCCGAGCGTCATCCTGTTCCCGCTCGGCATCGGCGCGGTCTGCATCCTGACCTCGATCGCCGGCACCTTCTTCGTCAAGCTCGGCGCCAGCCAGTCGATCATGGGCGCGCTCTACAAGGGCTTCATCGCCTCGGCGCTGCTCTCGATCGTCGGCCTCGCCATCGCGACCCAGATCTTCATCGGCTGGGGCGAGATCGGCACCGTCGGCGGCAAGGTGATCACCGGCCTCAACCTGTTCTATTGCGGCCTCGCCGGCCTCGCCGTCACCGGCGGCATCGTCTGGATCACGGAATATTATACCGGCATCGGCTATCGGCCGGTGCGCTCGATCAGCCAGGCCTCGGTGACCGGTCACGGCACCAATGTCATCCAGGGCCTCGCCGTCTCGCTCGAGGCGACCGCGGTGCCGACGCTGATCATCGTCGTCGGCATCATCGTGACCTATGCGCTGGCGGGCCTGTTCGGAACGGCGATCGCCGTCTCGACCATGCTCGGCCTCGCCGGCATGGTGGTGGCGCTCGATGCCTTCGGTCCGGTCACCGACAATGCCGGCGGCATCGCCGAGATGGCCGGCCTGCCGAAGGAGGTGCGCAAGTCGACCGATGCGCTCGACGCGGTCGGCAACACCACCAAGGCCGTCACCAAGGGCTATGCGATCGGCTCGGCGGGCCTCGGCGCGCTGGTGCTGTTCGCGGCCTATAACTACGACCTGACCTACTTCATCGCCGAGGCGAACAAGGAGGGGGCGACGGCGTTCCAGTATTTCAAGGGCGTCATCCCCGACTTCACGCTCTCCAACCCCTATGTGGTGGTCGGCCTGCTGCTCGGTGGCCTCATCCCCTACATCTTCGGCGGCATCACCATGACCGCCGTCGGCCGCGCCGCCGGCGCGATCGTCGAGGAAGTGAGGCGGCAGTTCCGTGAGAAGCCGGGCATCATGGCCGGCACCGACAAGCCGGACTATGGGAAGGCGGTGGACATCCTCACCAAGGCGGCGATCCGCGAGATGGTGGTGCCCTCGCTGCTGCCGGTGCTGGCGCCGATCGTCGTCTATTTCGCGATCTACTGGATCGCGGGCAAGAGCGAGGCGTTCTCGGCCGTCGGCGCGATGCTGCTCGGCGTCATCGTCACCGGCCTCTTCGTCGCCATCTCGATGACCTCGGGCGGCGGCGCCTGGGACAATGCCAAGAAGTCGTTCGAGGACGGCTTCACCGATGCCAATGGCGTCACCCACTACAAGGGCTCGGACGCGCACAAGGCCTCGGTCACCGGCGACACGGTCGGCGATCCCTACAAGGACACCGCCGGCCCCGCCGTCAATCCGGCGATCAAGATCACCAATATCGTCGCGCTGCTGCTGCTCGCGGTGCTGGCGCATCACTGAGACGGGGAGGGGCCGCGAGGCCCCGACCCATCCCCCTCGCGAGTCGGGCAATCCCTTGCCCGCTCCGGTCCCGGCGATCTCTCCGACCATCGGCCGGCACACAAAAAAACCCTCGGCCACCGCGTGGCCGAGGGTTTTCGTTCGCCTTTGAGCGCTTGTTAGCCGCCGCCGAACGGGTTGGCGGCGCCGACGCCGAGGGCGCCGGTCAGCACCTGCTCGAGGAAGGCCGAATCCTTGCCGCCGGTCGGCGTCGTCTGCGTGATAAATTCGAAGATCTTGCCGTCCTTCAGGCCGTAATCGGCAACGCGCTCGATATTGCGGTCCTTGTCGAAATAGATGGCGAGCACGCGCTGGTCGACGATCTTCTGGTTCTGGAAGACGACCTTCCGGAAGCGCGTCTGCGAGATGTAGTACCAGACATCGCCGCCGAACTCGGCCGTCGTCGACGGCGTGCCGAGGACGATGCGGACCTGGTCCTGGCTGGCGCCGACGGGTATCTGCTCCAGCGCATTGGCCGGCGGCACGAAGCCGGCATGATAGGTCTCGTTCAATCCGCCGACGACATTGCTCTTGCAGCCGGCAAGCCCGGCCGCGGCGGCGACCGCAAGCAGAACGACACCCACCCGGCCCACCCGGGCGACGTCAAACCGCTGGTCAGAAACGCCAAACCGCATCCTGCTCTCCTGGTATCCTGTGCGTGTCCCGTCCGGACCGGGCCGGCGGCCCTTGCGGCCTCGGCCCGCTCATCGAACGGGTTGGCAATCTCCCTAGCCTGCGCTAGGGCTCGTGACAATCTGCCTCGACACGGCGCGGCTGGCTTGCAGCAGCGTCGCAGAGACCCATTTTTCGGCGGATCGGACGTCGTCCGGCTGCAGCCGGCCAGAGTTTCGGAGATCGATCCGATGTTTCAACACCTGTTCGGACGCAGGCGTCGTAACGAAGCCATAGCATATTCGCTTTACGGCACCATCGTGGCGCAGGCGCGGCAGCCGGCCCTCTATGCGGATTTCGCCGTGCCGGACACGATCGACGGCCGGTTCGACATGATCGTGCTGCATGCCTCGCTGCTGTTCCACCGGCTGAAGAGCGAGGACGCCGATCGCCGCCGCCTCGGACAGGACGTGTTCAACCTGTTCCTCAGGGACATGGACCGCAATCTGCGCGAAATGGGCGTCAGCGATATCGGCGTGCCGAAGAAGCTGAAGAAGATGGCCGAAGCCTTCTATGGCCGGCTCGGCGCCTATGATTCGGCGCTCTCGGCCGGCGATGGCGCGGCGCTCGGAGAGGCGATCGCCCGCAATGTCTTTCCCGAGGGCGGCGGCGAACTGGCCGTGCCGCGCCTTGTCGGCTATGTCGAGGCGGCGGCGCGCCTCGCTGCGGCCGAGCCGGTCGAGACCATCCTCGCCGGCCGATTCGCCTTTCCCGAACTGTCGCCACCGGAGGTCGCCTGATGGATCCCGTCCCGTTCAGCCGTCCGATCGATACGCGCCGCATCCCCGAATCGGGCCGCGACGAGGTGATCGTCGCAACGCCCGAGGAATGCGCGGCGATCGCGAGCGCCTTCGAGATCATCGGCATCGGGCGCCTCGAGGCGCGCATCGCCGTCAAGCCGTGGAACCGCGTCGGTCTGCAGCTCGAGGGACGGCTGAGAGCCGAGGCCGTCCAGGCCTGCGTCGTGACGCTGGAGCCGGTGGCCGAACGCATAGACCATGCGTTCTCGCTGAAATTCCTGCCGCCGGAAACGCAGGCGCATGATCCGAAGACGGTCGCCGAGGCGGAGGTGATCGTCGATATCGACGCGGAGGATCCGCCGGATCCGCTCACCGGTCCCTTGCTCGATCTCGGCCCCGTCATCACCGAGCAGCTGGCGCTGGCGCTCGACCCCTATCCGCGCGCGCCCGATGCCGACCTCAAGGCCGCGCTCGGCACCGATGCCGACGGGCCTTCCTCGCCCTTCGCGGCGCTCGCGCGGCTGAAGGGCGACTGACGCGGACTGCGACCCTCCGTCCGACGGGGTTGTCTCTCCCCCCGAAACGGGTATTTTCCAGCCCGTCCTGGCGCAACGGCCGCCCGGGCGCGAAGGCTTCGAGGTTCGAAAGACGCCATGGTGAAAATTGCGATCGATGCCATGGGCGGCGACAACGGGCCCTCGACCGTTCTGGCCGGCGCCGACATCGCGCTCGTCCGGCGGCCCGACCTCGAATTCCTGCTGTTCGGCGAGGAGGCGGTGGTGATGCCGCTGCTCGACGCCTATCCGCGGGTCAAGGCGGTCGCGAGTTTCACGCATTGCGAAATCACCGTCCAGATGGACGACAAGCCGAGCCAGGCGCTGCGCAAGGGCCGCTGGAAGTCCAGCATGTGGCGCGCCCTGGAGGCCGTGAAGAAGGGCGATGCCGACGTCGCCCTTTCGGCCGGCAATACCGGCGCGCTGATGGCGATGTCGAAATTCTGCCTGCGCACCATGGCCGGCATCGAACGGCCGGCGCTGGCTGCCCTCTGGCCGACCTTGCGCGGCGAGAGCGTCGTGCTCGATGTCGGCGCGACCATCAATGCCGACGCGCAGCAGCTGATCGATTTCGCGATGATGGGCGGCGCCATGGCGCGCGCGCTGCTCGATGTCGAGCGGCCGACCGTCGGCCTGCTCAATATCGGCGTCGAGGAAATGAAGGGTCTCGAGGAGGTCCGCGTCGCCGGGCAGATCCTGAAAGAGGCCAATCTCGACCATCTGAACTATATCGGCTTCGTCGAGGGCGACGATATCGGCCGCGGCACCGTCGATGTCGTCGTGACCGAGGCCTTCGCCGGCAATATCGCGCTGAAGACGGCCGAGGGCACGGCCCGGCAGATCGCCTCGCATCTGCGCGATGCGATGAGCCGCACGCTGATGGGACGCATCGGCTATTTCTTCGCGCGCGGCGCCTTCGGCGAGTTGCGGCAGAAGCTCGATCCGCGCGCCTCCAACGGCGCCGTGCTGCTCGGCCTCAACGGCATCGTCATCAAGAGCCATGGCGGCACCGACGGCGTCGGGTTCGCCAATGCCATCGAGGTCGGCTACAGCATGGCCAGGAACGGCCTCTTGGCCAAGATCAACCAGGACCTCGGCGACTATCACCGCGCGGGATTTGCGCGCGACATCGCCGAAGCCGCCATCGAGGACGTCAAGTGAGTTTCATCCGCTCGGTGGTGCTCGGCTGCGGCAGCTATCTGCCCGAGCGCGCGCTCACCAATGCCGAACTGTCCACCATGGTCGAGACCTCGGACGAATGGATCGTCCAGAGGACCGGCATCCGCCAGCGTCATATCGCAGCGAAGGGCGAGCTCACCTCCGATCTCGGCACCGCCGCGGCCGTCGCGGCGCTCAAGGATGCGGGCCTTGCCATCGGCGCGATCGACATGATCATCGTCGCCACCTCGACGCCCGACGACACCTTTCCGTCGACGGCCGTCACCGTGCAGAAGAAGCTCGGCATGGAGCATGGCGCGGCCTTCGACCTGCAGGCGGTCTGCTCCGGCTTCGTCTTTGCGCTGTCGACGGCCGATGCCTTCATCCGCGCCAGCCAGGCGAAGCACGTGCTGGTCATCGGGGCCGAGACCTTCTCGCGCATCCTCGACTGGACCGACCGCACCACCTGCGTGCTGTTCGGCGACGGCGCCGGAGCCGTCGTGCTCGGCGCCTCGGTGCAGGACGGCACGCGCGAGGACCGCGGCGTGCTGACGACGCATCTCCGCTCCGACGGCCGTCACCGCGAGAAGCTCTATGTCGATGGCGGGCCGTCCTCGACCGGAACCGTCGGCCATGTGCGCATGGAGGGCCGCGAGGTCTTCAAGCATGCGGTCGGCATGATCACCGACGTGATCGAGGACGCCTTCGCAGCCACCGGCTACAGCGCCGACGATGTCGACTGGTTCGTGCCGCACCAGGCCAATATCCGCATCATCGACGGCAGCGCCAGGAAGCTCGGCATCGCCAACGAGAAGGTCGTGCGCACCGTCGCCGATCACGGCAACACCTCGGCGGCGTCGATACCGCTGGCGCTGGCCGTGGCGCGCGAGGACGGGCGCATCAAGCGTGGCGATCTCATCCTGCTCGAGGCGATGGGCGGCGGCTTCACCTGGGGCTCGGCGCTGCTGCGCTGGTGATCGCGGCTCTCTTAAAATCGTCTGGTCTGCCCGCGCGTTACCACGAAGGTCGTTGACCCCGCCGAGGGCAGGCAATAGGCTTTCCGGCAATGGGACGGTGAAGTCGTTTGCCCGGGGAAGAGGTTGGAAAACAAGACCATGGCAGGCAAGACGGTTACGCGTGCCGATCTCTGTGAGGCCGTCTACCAGAAGGTCGGCCTGTCGCGTACCGAATCGGCCGAGCTGGTTGAATCGGTCCTCGATGAAATCAGCGGCTGCATCGTTCGCGGCGAGTCGGTCAAGCTGTCCTCGTTCGGCTCCTTCATCGTTCGCTCGAAGAGCGAGCGGGTCGGCCGCAATCCGAAGACCGGCGAGGAGGTTCCGATCTCGCCCCGCCGCGTCATGGTGTTCAAGCCGAGCAATGTCCTGAAGCAGCGCATCAACGGTACTCTCTTGCCGAACGGCCACGGGCCGGACGACGAGTGACGGGAAGATCCGGCGCCGACGCTCCGTCGCGCCGCTTGTGCAACTGAATGTCCGAGGGTCAGGCCTTGTCCAAGGGTCCCGATGCATTCCGGACGATCAGCGAGGTGGCCGAGGAGCTCGACCTGCCGCAGCATGTGCTGCGCTTCTGGGAGACGCGCTTCTCGCAGATCCGCCCGATGAAGCGTGGCGGCGGCCGCCGCTATTATCGCCCCGATGATGTCGATCTGCTGCGCGGCATCCGCAAGCTCCTCTATGGCGAGGGCTACACGATCAAGGGCGTGCAGCGCATCTTGAAGGAGCAGGGCGCCCGCCAGGTCGTTCTGGCCGGGCAGGGGGCAGGGCTCGATCCCGCGCCGCCCGACCATCGCTTCGAGCCGGAATTCGAGGGCGAGGTGCCGGACGGCATCCTGGTCGATCGCGATCATGTCGAGCGCGGGCCGGCGCCGAGCGTCGGCGGCGCCTTCGACCAGCGCCGCGAGCCGCTGTTCGGGCGCCGGCGCGAGGTGCAGGAGCCGGAGCGTGGGCCGGGCCTCTTCGGTCGCGCCGAGCGCCATGCCCCCGCCGATCGCGGCGCCGAGCCCGATTTTGGTCCGCTGCCGATCTCGCGCATTCCCGCCGCGCCGCCGGAAGAGCCCGACGAGGCCGAGGTCTACCTGCCGCCTCAGGCCGTTCAGCACGCCCCGCCGCCGATCTACCAGCCGCATCCGCCGGCCGTCAGTCGCGCTCCGGTCCATGAAGGCCCGGCGATCCGCTCCTTCGCGCCGCCGGAGGACGAGGACGACACGCCCCCGCTCGGCCGCGCCGAGCCGGCCGCCGCCGGACCGCTTCTCTCCGGCGACGACATCCAGCGCCTCAAGGGCGCTCTGGCGGAACTCCTCGAATGCAAGCGCATCCTCGATCAGGCGCGCTGACGAAAATGTCCAAGATCGTGGATCACCCGCAATTGCCGGTGACAAGGCGCGGGAAGTCGTGCTAACAGCGGCGCGTCGCTCGCGGCGGGACAAGGCCCCGCTCGCCGGCCTTCCTCGTGAGGCAGCCGCGGCATCGGAGTGTAGCGCAGCCTGGTAGCGCACCTGTCTGGGGGACAGGGGGTCGTCGGTTCAAATCCGGCCACTCCGACCATTTTTTCCTGATGTTGCTCTATGGCATGACAGGCGGCGCCCCGCGCATGCGTGCGACCGATTGATTCTCCCGCCCGATCGGCAGAGGCTCTGCCAAGTTTGACCGGGGGAAAGCGATATGGGCCGGACGCCGACCATCGAGAGCCTGCTGGCGGCCTGGGTTGCTGCCTTCAACAGCCGTGATCTCGACGCGCATATGGCGCTCTATAGAGAGGACGCGCTGCTGTTCGGCTCGGTCGACGACCTCAAGGTCGGCCGCGACGCCATCCACGCCTATTTCGCGGCACGGCCGCCGGGCGTGCATGTCGCTTCCTATCCGATGCCGACCGTGCTTCTCCTCGGCGAGAACCATGCAGCAACGGCGGGGCATGTCGACTTCGCCGATGGCGATGCGCCGATGCCCTACCGGGTCACCTGGATGCTGGTCCGACAGGGTGGCGACTGGCGCATCGCGCAGCATCACGGATCCCCGCGGCAGGGCGTCTGATATTCATGGTTTTCAAGTCATGAACGGCGCCCTGATCTCTCTGGCGGCCGTTAAGACTTCGACGCCAAAGTGACGGCATTCTGTAACTAATCGCTAAGATCTGCCCGCGCGGAGGCTAACCCTCCCAAACCTCTTCCGACATCCGCGTGTCTTCTGGCCGTCCGCCGTCACTGATCGACGCCGGACCCGGCGCGGGATGGCGGGTGATGCGCTTCGCGGGTTCAGCCAAGGCCAAGCTTGGTGCCTGTCGTGAGTCTCTATTGGGAGCAGCGCTCACGGCCGAGTGAACACAGAGCGGCGGCACTGTTGTCGAAATGGCACAAAGCCGCCATGGTTAGTGCTAAATGCGCAGGATCCCAGATGTTTTCGGCCTGAGGCACGCGCCGTCCGGCTTGAAGGCGGCCTCCTCGAAGGCCAGATAAGCGGTGTCAGCGGCGGATTCCCGCCGGGACGCGGCGCGCGCTGGAACCGATCTCAATTTTGCCCGTTTTCGGGTTCAGGAAGCGGCGGAGATCGGAGCAGGCTACGGCCAGTCCCGGTCTTAGTTGTTTGTTAGCTATACTTGCCTCGACTGTGAAGCACTTTGGCAACACTAATCGCCGTAAGCGCTAACCATGGCAAATGGTGCTTGAAGGCCGGCACGATGCGCGTATCTTCCAAACGAGGCCGCAATTCGCGCGGGGGGTTGATTGGCCCGATGTGTAAAACTTGGAGATTTCCGATGAAGCGTGTTCTTCTTGCAGGTGTGGGTGTGTTGGCGCTGACCGCCGCTGCCTCCGCCGCCGACCTGACCATGGAGCCCGCTCCGATGGCCCCCGTGGTTGCTCCCGCAGCAGCGTTCGACTGGTCCGGCTTCTATGTCGGTGTCCATGGCGGCGGCGCCTGGGGCGACTTCAGCACCAACATCTGGCAGGACGCCTTCGGCAACGCGAGCAGCGTGCTCGGCGGTGTCCAGGCTGGCTATAACTACCAGATCAACCAGTTCGTTCTGGGCGTCCAGACCGACCTCGCCTACACGAACCTGACCACCGGCCAGGACGTGATCCCGGGCATCGTCGGCGTCAACGCCAACCTCAACTGGCTCGGCTCGACCACCGTCCGCGCCGGCTACGCGATCGACACCTGGCTCCCCTACGTCAAGGGCGGTTTCGCTTATGGCGAGACCAAGGCCAATATCGACTCGCTGATCTACTCGGACTCGAAGTGGGCGACCGGCTGGACCGTCGGTGCCGGTCTCGAGAAGGCCTTCACGAAGAACATCACCGGCTTCGCCGAGTATGATTACTTCGACCTCGGCTCGGCCGCTTACGACATCTCCAGCCAGATCGGCACGATCGAGCTGAAGAACACCACGAACGTCGTCAAGGTCGGTCTGAACTACAAGTTCTGATCGCCTGACCTCTTCGGTTGATGGGAATGGCCCGGCGCAAGCCGGGCCATTTCTGTTTGTGCGCCGGGGCGCGGCGATGACCGTGCACGCATGAATCCGCTGACATGAAAAAGGCCCGGCTTCGCAGCCGGGCCTTTTCAGCTCTTGTCGTGTCGTGTCGATCAGGCGATGCGATCGACCGGAACATTGAGGGCCGCGGCCAGCGCCTGGCGCTCGGGCGTCGTCGGCTCGACGCCGGCTTCGATGGCGCGCAGGTGATCCGGCAGGATGCCGGCGAGACCCGCGAGCTCCACGACACTGAGGCCGCGCATTTCGCGGAGCGCGAGGACGCTGACCGGCTCGTTTTCGGCCGGATCGACCAGGGGATCGCCGCCGATCGCGGCGGCCAGCACGGTTCTGCTGGTGTCGGATTCGTTGAGCATGTCGATGCCTCCTTGGTGTTCGGTGTGCGTCTTCAACGCGCGGAGGCGGCGATGGTTCAATCGGAAGGTGGAGAGACGGCCGATTCTGTGGTGGGCGCTGCTTGTCACCGTGCGCGTGGCAGCGCGACCGGGCCGAACACCGGCATGGCAATGGCGCGTTGGCGCGGATTGTCGCCCGCCGCGACGGGTGTGCGCGTCTTGACGGTCGCGCGCTCGGCCGCATAGGCGCCCCAGAGCAGGCCGTAGATCAGGAAGAGATGGCGCCAGTGGTCGTTGTCGATGACGTTGTGGATCATCAGATGGCCGAGATAGACCGCGTAGACGCACTGGATGAACGGCGTCCATGGCCGCTTGAGGAGGACCAGCGGCGTCGCGATCGCCAGCGTCCAGGCGACCAGCGCGATATAGGCGAAGCCGCCGAGCCAGCCATAGACCGTGAAGCCCTTCAGCCACATATTGTGCTCGTCCTCGCCGAGCGAGAGGCCGAACTGGAACGGGCCGACGCCGAAGGGATGCTCCTGGATCAGGAAGAAGCCGATGATGTGGCGCTCGAACCGGCCAAGCCGCGAGGCGTCATAGTCCTGCACCAGCTTGGCGCGCTGGATGAGGAGGTCCTGCACGGCGGGAATCGAGATGGCGACCGCCAGCACGAAGGCGACGGCCATGATTCCGGCGACGAGCGCCGCCAGCATGCGCAGCCGCTTCGAGGAGCGCGGCTCGCTGACGAAGGCGAGCAGCGTCATCACGAGCAGCGCCAGCACGGCAAGACCCCAGGCGGCGCGCGAGAAGGAGAGGAAGAGCCCGAGGAACAGGATCAGCGCGGCGAGGATGGCAAAGCCGGAGCGATGAATCGGCTGTGTCAGGATCGCGCGGGCGAGGACGACGAGGGGCAGCACGACAAAGGGGCCGAAGACGTTCGGATCCTTGAAGGTGCCCTTGGCGCGGTCATAGAGCGTGAACAGGTCGGCATGCGGGATGGCGCCGAAATAGCCGAGGATGCCGACGATCGAGCAGAGCACCGCCGAGAGGATATAGGCCTTCTCGATGATCCGCATGCGCCTGGCGGTGTCGACCTGCAGCACCGCGCAGAAGAAGACGGAGGAGACGGCGAGGAAGATCGTCGTCGCCATATAGACGAGCGGCTTCTGGAACGTCTCCAGCTGCGTGAAGGAAAGCAGCCCGCCGGCGCAATAGGCGACCAGCAGCGCGATCAGCGGCAGCATCGGCCGGGTGAATTTCAGCCCGCAACAGGCCCAGACCACCGCGACGAGGCAGAGCAGCAGGTCTGACGGCGCGGGCTCGATCATGACGAAGCCCGAGAGGAACACGAGCAGGCCGATGGTCGCGTTGCCGATCAGCCGCGTCGGCAGGCCGCGCGGCGGCGGTCGCTCCATGGAGGCACGCGCGCTCAATAGGCGTTCTCCCCCTGCAGCAGGCGGAGCGGCGTCATCACGACGATGTAGAGATCGAACAGCACCGACCAGCGGTCGATATATTCGAGATCGAACTCGACACGGCGCTGGATCTTCTCGGGCGCATCGATCTCGCCGCGCCAGCCATTGATCTGCGCCCAGCCGGTGATGCCCGGCTTGACGCGATGGCGGGCGAAATAGCCGTCGACGACCTCGTCCCAGAGCCGGTGCTCGGTATGGGCGTTGACCGCATGCGGGCGCGGCCCGACGATCGACAGCGTGCCGGCGAGCACGTTGAAGAGCTGCGGCAGTTCATCGATCGAGGAGCGGCGGAGAATGCGGCCGACCGGCGTCACGCGGGGGTCGCCGCGCGTCACCACTACCTTGGCGGCGGGATCGCTCATGTGATGATGCATCGAGCGGAACTTCAGCACCGAGATGACCTCGTTGTTGAAGCCGTAGCGCCGCTGGCGGAAGAGGATCGGCCCCGGGCCGCTCAGCCGGACGGCGAGCGCCGCGACGAGCATGACAGGCGAGAGCAGAATGAGGGCGATCACCGCGACGACGAGATCGAAGCTGCGCTTGGCGAAGGCGTTCCAGCCGCTGAGCGGCCGGTCGGCGAGGTCGAGGAACGGGATCGAGCCGATATAGGAATAGGCGCGCGGCCGGAAGCGCAGCCGCGAGCCGAGCGCCGAGAGGCGAATATCGACCGGCAGCACCCAGAGTTCCTTGAGGATGGCGAGCAGGCGGGCCTCGGCGCTCTGCGGCAGCGAGACGATCAGGAGGTCGATCTTGGCGATGCGGGCAAAGGCGACGAGTTCGCCGATCGTGCCGAGCCGTGGCGGGCTTGTCGGGGAGAGGGTGCCGCGCTCCTCCGCGCGGTCGTCGAAGAGGCCGCAGATGCGGATCTCCGGCGATTCCTCGGCCAGCATCGCGATCAGCGCGTCCGCTTCCTCGCCGCCCCCGACGATCACGGCGCGCCGGTCGAGCCGGCCCTGCCGTGTCCAGGCTCGGACGAGGCGGGCGAGGACCGAGCGCTCGATCAGGAGGAAGACGAGGCCGCTCACGCAATAGATCGCCATCCAGCGCGGGGCGCCGGCGCTGCCGACGTCGAACAGGAAGGCGCCGGCCGAGAGCAGCAGGATGATCCCGGTCCAGATCGCCAGCATGCGCCCGAGCGCGCCGACGGCATCGCGCATCGCCGTGATGCGGTAGGATCCGCCCGAGCGGGCGATGACGACGGTGAGCAGCGGCGCGAGGACGATCGCCGACCAGCCGAGCCAACCGGCTTCGCCGAGGCCGGCGCCGACGACGCCGCGCATCAGCGCGCCGACGAGGAGCAGGGCGGCGAATTCGAACGCCTGGACCGCGTGCGAGAGCATGCCGGGCGCGAGCGAGCGTCGCGACAGCGCACCGGCGACGGCCCGCGCCTCCGCGCCGAGGACCGGCCCACGGCCGGCTCCGACCGCCCGTCTGTCGCCTTCTTCCGCCATCGACTTGAACACACCTGGCCGAACCCGAAGCGAGAGCCATAGCAGGCGCGGACTAACAAAAGCTTGGGGGCGGCGGCGTGCGGAATGGGGAAGGGCGGTCGGCCGCGCCGCGCCCGCTAACCCTGGCCGAGGGCTTCGGCGTAGAGCGCGTCGACCGTCTCGGTCATGGTCGCGACCGAAAAGCGGGTGCGGATCGAAGTGCGAAGCGCGGCGGCCCGCGTGGCGGCGGAGGCGGGATCGTCGAGCATGCGCGCCATGGCGTCGGCGAGTTCTGGAGCCGAGCCCGGCGCGACGAGCTGGTCCGCATGCGCGCCGAAGATCTCGGGAATGCCGCCGACCCGCGTCGCAACCATCGGGACGCCGGCGGCGATGGCTTCGAGCACGATATAGGGCATCGATTCGGCTCGCGAGGGCACCACGATGGCGCCGGCCCGCGCGAAGGCGCGCCGCGCCGGCATCGCCGGCTCGAAGGTGACACTCGAAAGGCCGAGCGCCTCGGCCTGCGCCCTGTAGCGGGCGAGGTCCGGTCCGTCGCCGACGAGCAGGGCGCTCGGCGCCGAGGCGCGACGATCGCGCAGCAGGGCGAGCGCCTCGATGAAGAGGTCGGGGCCCTTCAAGTCGCGCATCATGCCGATATAGAGGAAATCGGCCTTGGCGCCGGCGGCGACGAGCGGCTCGAATTCCGCCGGCTGGATGCCGTTCGGCGCGATGCGATAGGGCTTGCGCGGGTCGCCGACCTTGGCGGCGAAGGCGTCGGCCTCGTAGCGGCTCACGAAGACGAAGCCGTCGCTCTGCCGCTCCATGATCCGCTCGAGGCCGAAGAACAGGCGTCCGGCGGCCGAGTTCGGATCATAATGCAGGCTGCCGCCATGCGGACAGTAGATGCGGGCCACGCGCTTACCAGAGACCCGCAAGAAGGTGCCGATCATGCGTCCATACACGCCGCCCTTGGCGCCGTGCGTATGGATGACGTCGGGATTCAGAGTGCCGATGCGGCGGTAGAGCCGCGTCAGCGTAACGATGTCGACCGGTGTGATCTGGCGCTGCATCGGGACCCGCTGCAGGCCGAGGCCGAGAAAAGGCTCGATCTCCGCGAACAGCCGCTCCTCGCGCTCGCCGCCGGTCGAGGCGTCGCAGACGATGCCGACCAGATGGCCGGCGGCCGTTTGCGCCTGCACGAGATCACGCACATGCCGGAAGATTCCCCCGACGGGCGACCGGAAACAGTGAACGATGCGAATCGTCCCGCTGGGCGAGGGTGCGTGACGATCCGACATCGCATTCAGAAGAACCGCTCGCGGACGTTGATCGTGTCGCCGGGATTGACGGGCTGCGTCGGCAGCAGGCGGACGGTCGTGACCTTGCCGTTGACCTGGCGGGTGACGTCGACATCCGATTTCTGCGCCCGCGGCGTGAAGCCGCCTGCAATCGCCACCGCCGTCTGCACGGTCATGCCGGTGACATAGGGGTACTGACCGGCGCTGGTGACTTCGCCCATGATGAAGAACGGCCGGTAGCGGTCGACCTCGACCGACACGTCGGGATCGCGCACGAAGCTGCCGGACTTCAGCTTGCCGGCGATTTCGCCCTCGAGCTGCTGCGCACTGCGGCCGCGCGCGGCGACGGCGCCGATCAACGGCATCGAGATATAGCCGGCCTGGTCGATGATGAAGGTGTTCGACAGATCGGCCTGGCCGAACACGACGACGCGCAGCCGGTCGCCGCTGTCGAGCTTGTAGGGGGCGATCAGCGCCGTATAGGTCGTCGGGTCCTTCGGCGGATAGCTGCTCCCGCAGCCGGCGAGCAGGCTGGCGCAGAGAAGACAGAGAAGGAGAAAGGCGCGGCGCATCGGCGGGCATTCCCGGGGGAGGTATTGATGCGACTGTCGGCCCTGCGTGGTTAATGCCCGGTAAAATCCCGGGTCGCATGGTTAGCGGATCGCTACCGAAATCGCGGCGGCATCGGAATCGTTAACGCGGCGGTTACTCTATTTTCCCATGATCGCGCGAGAGAAACCGGGACTGAACCGCGATGAGCGACGGCCGAGTGGGACAAGTCGACGATGTCGAGCTCGACATGCGCGCCCTGATGCGCGCGATCGGGCGTGCCCTGCCGATCCTCCTGCCGCTCTTCCTCGTCTTTGCCGGCGGCCTCTATGTCGGCCTCGGCTTCGTCACGCCCCGCTATACCGCCGAGACCAAGGTCCTGATCGAAAAGGGAGAATCGGCGATCACGCAGACCGGCGGCGACAGCGAGGAATCGCGCGCGCTGCTCGATGCCGAAGGCGTCGCCAGCCAGGTGCAGCTGATCTCGTCGCGCGATCTCGCCGAGACGGTGGTGGCGAAGCTGCAGCTCGGCCAGTTGCCGGAATTCTACGCGACGCCGGTCAGCGACTTCGTGAAGGGGCTGCTCGCCCGAGTCGGCCTCGGCAAGGCGGCCGGCAGTGCGACGCGGGAAGAGCGGGTGCTGCAGCGTTTCGCGCAGAAGCTCGAGGTCTATTCGGTCGACAAGACCCGCGTCATCAACATCGCCTTTTCCTCGTCCGATCCGATACTCGCCGCGAAGGTCGCCAACACCGTCGCCGAGGAATATCTGGCGCTGCAGCGCGATGCGAAGCGGGCCAGCAATGCCGATGCGACGCGCTGGCTGGAAACGCAGATCGAGGGCCTCCGCAGCAAGGTGAGCGCCGCCGAAGCCAAGGTCGAGACCTTCCGCGCCGCGAGCGGCCTCTTCATGGGCGGGCAGAACAACAACCAGTCGCTGCCGCAGCAGAAGCTCTCCGATCTCAATGCCGAGATGGCGCGGCTCGAGGCGGCGCGCGCTTCCGCCGACGCCAAGGCGGCGCAGGTGCGGCAGGCGCTCGCCTCCGGCAAGGATGCCGATCTGCCGGAAGTGCTCGATTCCGCGCTGATCCAGCGGCTGCGCGAGCAGCAGGTCGCCTTGCGGGCCCAGGTGGCGCAATTGTCCGCCACGCTGCTGCCGGCGCATCCGCGCATCCGCGAACTCAACGCACAGCTCGCCGATCTCGACAGCCAGATCCGCCAGGCGGCACGCCAGATCGTCAGCAGCCTCGAAGGCGAGGTCGCGATCGCCAAGGCGCGCGAGGCGGAGATCTCGGCCGATATCGACCGCGCCAAGACGGCGACGGCGCAGTCCAACGATTCCGAAGTGCAACTCCGTGCGCTGGAGCGCGAGGCGACCGCCGAGCGCGACCTGCTCGAAAGCTATCTACGCCGCTACCGCGAGGCGACCTCGCGCCAGGATGGCGATTATCTGCCGGCAAATGCCCGCGTCATCTCGCGCGCCGCCGTGCCGCTGGAGCCCTCCTTCCCCAAGAAGCTGCCGATCACCGCTGCCGCCAGCGTGGCGCTGCTCCTGCTCGCGCTCGCCTTCATCATGGTGCGCGAACTGATGAGCGGCCGGGCGCTCCGTCGCATCGAGAGCGCAGGCCCGCTGCAGGAGCTTCCGGCTCCGGCCGTGGCGCCGCTGCCGGTCGATGGGCGCATGCGCTGGTCTGAAGGGGGCGACGTGCGCCGCCTGATGCCGGCCGCGCCTTCCTTCGCGCAGCCGGCGGTCATGCCGCCGGAACTGCAGGATTCGCTGCGCGCCTTGGTCGACCGGATCGTCGCCACAGGTTCGCGGCGCCTTGTCGTCACCATGGCGGAGCCGCCCGCGGCCGGCCGGCCTCTCGCCGCCGTCGCGCTCGCCCGCCAGTTGTCGCGGCGCGGCGGCCGCGTGCTCTTGCTCGACCTCCATGCCGACGGCGCCGACGGCGCGGCGATGGCGCCGGACGGCGACAGGCTCACCGGCTTCTCCGATCTCTTCGCCGGCGAAGCATCCTTCGCGCAGGCGATCTTCCGCGATCGCGCCTCCCGCGCGCATATCATTCCGCGCGGCAGGCAGGCCTTGCCCGAAGGTCTCGGCAGCGACGAGCGGCTCGGCACGATCCTCGACGCGCTCGAGGCGACCTACGACCACATCCTGCTCGATACCGACCGCGGGCTGGCGGAGATCCTGGCGCCGAAGGCGACCACGGTCATCCTCGTCGCTGAGCTCGCCGCCGGCGATCCGCGCACGCTGACGGCGCATCAGGCCTTTGCGGCGACGACGCCGGCCGAAATCCTGCTGCTCATCGCCGATGCGCCGCCGGACGGCGGGCAGCCCGATCCCGAAACCGAAGCCGCCTAACGATCTCCATCGTCGATCGACGCCGGCAGGGTGCTTCGACGGCGAAGACGGGTCACGAGCCCCCAGAGCCGCGCGTCGTTGCGGATGCGTCGCTCGATCGCGTCGCGCATCCTGAGGCCGAGGATCGCGGCGCGGCCGCGCAGCGTCACCGGGCGCAGCAGCCGGACATGCGTCTCGGTGTGGTCGAGCCATGACGCCTTGTAGCGTTCCTCGCCGCGGCCGAGATCGAAGAGCTTCGTCCCGCGCGCGCAGGCCGCGGCGACGACGTCATGGATCAGCAGTTCGCCCGGGCTGATCCGCCGCCATTCATCCTCGGCGATCGCCAGGAAATAGCCACTCTGGCGGCCGTTCGCCCGGCCGCTGCCGAGGATGGCGTGAAGGCTGCCGCCGAATTCGATCGCGTCGATATCGATCGCCGTCGTCTCGTCGCCCTCCCGCCAGCGCCGTGCGATCAGCGCGCGGAAGAAGTCCGCGACGCCGGGCGCGGCGAAGCTGTCGGCGATGCCCATGCGGCGGAACCATGCCGCCTTCTCCGTCAGGAAGGCCTCGAACATCGCCTCGGCCTCCGCGCGGCTCGCGGCGCGGCGGAGGCTGTAGCCGCCGATCGGGGCCAGCGCATTGGTCTGCCAGCGATGCTTCTTGCTCTTGCGCGCGCCGCGATGCGCGGCGAGCAGCGCTGCGAAATCGGGCTGCAGCCGCAGTGTGCCGACATTGCAGCGGGCGGGCAGGGCGGCGGGATGACGGGCGAGAAAGAGCGGCGTGCCGTCCTGATCGGCGGGCAGCGCATCGAAATCGAACACATCGACGCCGCCGATGGCTGCGGCGATGCGAGCGAGCAGACGGTCGGCACTCGCCGCGTCCGCTGCGCCCCGCCAGGCCGGCGCCACCAGGGGCATGCGGATATTGGCATGCTCGCCGCCGAGATGGCGCGCGAGGCGGAAAGGACCGATCCGCTCGACGCCGAGGGGAAGGACCATCACGAGCTCCGCGCCGTCGCTGAGCGCGACAATGGCGGGCCTTATGCCCTGCGCCGGGGCGGCGGCGGCGAGCCAGCAGGCGATCCAGTCGACGCTCTGATAGATGCTCGTGCCGTCGCGGCTGAACAGGGCCCGCCACTCGGCCTCGATCGGCGCGCTGTCCGTATGGACCGCGATCGTCAGCCGGTCGAGCGGGAGCGGGGCCGCTCTCCCGTCCGTTTCGCCGATGACCGCGCCCGCCGCTGCGTCCATTTACCAAACTCGACTAAAACGCATGCGAGGCGGCTTTGAAGTGGTCAACCGAGTGTTAACATCGCGCTCGAGTTGCCCGCTTGTCGGGCGCGTGGGGAAGATGTCCGCACCACCATGAAGGCGATGCGCGTTCTCGGATTGAAGACGGCGCTGAACGCGCTGTACTGGAGCGGCGCGCATCAGATGGCGGCCCCGCTCACCGAAGGGCTGGGCGCAATCCTGATGTTCCATCACGTTCGCCGCCCGGAACCCGGCTGCTTCAGGCCCAATCCGCATCTCGACGTCACTCCCGACTTCCTCGCCGCCGTGCTGCGCCGCCTGCGCCAGCGCGACATCGACATCGTCGATCTCGACGAAGCGATGCGGCGGCTCGGCGGCGCCTCCCCCGGACGGCGGTTCGTCGTCCTTACGTTCGATGACGGATACCGCAACAACCTTACCGAGGCCTATCCGGTGCTGAAGGCGGCCGGGGCCCCGTTCACGGTCTATGTGGCGACCGGGCTCGTCGACCGGATCGCGCTGCCCTGGTGGGATGTCGTCGGCGCCGTCGTCGCCGGCAATCAGCGCATCACCGGCCGCATCGGCGCCGTCGATCTCGATCTTTCGGCCCGTTCCATGGGCGAAAAGGCGGCGGCGTTGGAGGCCATCATCCGGGCGCTGGCTCTCGCCAGCGAGGACGAGCAGCGGCGGGCGGTGGCGCGCCTTTCGGCGGCGCATGGCGTCGATGCCATGGCGCTCTCTGACAGGCTGATGATGAATTGGGACGAGGTGCGGCGCCTTGCCGCTGACCCGCTGGTCACGATTGGCGCCCACACCGTCGGCCACTATGCGCTCGCCCGGCTCGATGCCGCCCGTGCGCGCCGCGAAATGGACGAGAGCCGGGCGAGGCTGCTCGCGATGGCCTCCGTCCGGGCGCGGCATTTCGCCTATCCCTACGGTTCCGCCGTCACCGCCGGCGAGCGGGAGTTCGCCCTCGCCGGCGCGCTCGGCTTCGAGACGGCCGTGACGACGCGGCGCGGTGTCCTCCATGGCGGCGAGGGAGCGACGCCCTTCGCGCTGCCGCGGATTTCCGTCAATGGCGGCTATCAGGCGATCCGCTACGTCGATCTCTTCCTGTCGGGGGTTCCCTACGCGCTGGAGCGCGGCCTCAAGCGGCTCAGAGGCATCACGCCCGCGGCGGTCGCGGCTTCTGCATCCACGCGATGATGAGCGCGGCCGGGAACACCCAGGCGAGCCCCGCCAGCGCATAGGCCGGCCAGATCAGCGCGTCCGGAATGTTCTGGATCGGGATCGTCACCACGATCATCGCGTAGAGGATGACGAAGCCGACGAGCGCCAGCATGCCGATGAACTTGCGAAGGCGTTCGGGCATTTCTCTCTCCAACTCCGCAACGGTCCCCTTACGGAGCTTCCTCCTAGCCCGATCCGGCCCGCGGCAACAAGGCGTCGCGGCCACCCGGAGCCGCCGCCCGTGAGGGAAGCCTGCGACGAGAAGCCGATTGTCGCTCGGCGGTTCGGGCGCTAAGTCGCTCTTGGCGGGGGGGAATGCGAGGGTTCGAGATGACGAACAGCGTGGATTTTGCCGGATCGGTCGCACCCCCGGCGCAGCGGGACCGCCGCCGCGACAGGGCGCTGATTCGCGCCTGGCTCGGCGCGGTCATCGTCATGATCGTGGCGATGATCGTCGTCGGCGGCGCGACGCGGCTCACCAATTCCGGCCTCTCGATCACCGAATGGAAGCCGATCCATGGCGTGATCCCGCCGATCGGCCTTGCCGAATGGCAGGAGGAATTCGCGAAATACCAGCAGATTCCGCAATATCAGCAGCTCAACAAGGGCATGAGCCTCGACGCCTTCAAGGCGATCTTCTGGTGGGAATGGGGCCATCGCCTGCTCGGACGGCTGATCGGGGCGGTGTTCTTCCTGCCGCTCGTCTTCTTCTGGGCGACCGGCCGGATCGAGCGCAAGCTGGTGCCGCCGCTGGTCGGGCTGTTCCTGCTCGGCGGCCTGCAGGGCTTCGTCGGCTGGTGGATGGTGGCGAGCGGGCTCGTCAACCGCGTCGATGTCAGCCAGTACCGCCTCGCCACCCATCTCACCATCGCCTGCGTCATCCTGGCCGCCGCCGTCTGGATCCGCCGCGGCCTCGCGCCCGCCGATGGCGATGCGCCGGCCGTCACGGCGCCGCTGAAGGGCATGGCGACGTTTCTCGTCGGGCTCGTCCTCGTCCAGATCTTCCTCGGCGGCCTCGTCGCGGGGCTCGATGCCGGCTTCACCTACAACACCTGGCCGCTGATCGACGGCGCCATCATCCCCTCGCGCGTCTTTGAATACGACCCGATGTGGAGGAGCGTGTTCGAGGATGTGATGACGGTGCAGTTCGACCACCGCATGGTGGCCTATCTGCTGCTCGTCGGCGCGCTGGTGCATGCGTTCCAGTGCTTCCGCCTCGCGCGCGGCACCAAGGCGGCGCGCCGGGCCCGCTTCCTGGCTGTGCTGGTGCTGGGACAGGCGGCGCTCGGCATCGCGACCTTGTTGATGGTGGTGCCGATCGATCTGGCGCTGACGCATCAGTTCGGCGCCGCCGTGGTGCTGATCGCCGCGGTCGCCCATCGCCGCGCGCTGTCGCCGCCGATCCCGATCGAGAGCTGACCGGCGCTCCGTTGCGCCTCCGGCGGCAAACTTGCCAATGAAGGCCGTATCGGCGATAGGCTCCCGCATGCGTGTCCTTCTGGTGAAGCTCTCCTCGCTCGGCGATGTCGTCCACAGTTTCCCGGCGCTGACCGATGCGGCGCGGGCGCTGCCCGGCGTCGAGATCGACTGGCTGGTCGACGAGGCCTTCGCGCCGCTGGCCCGCCTGCATCCGGCCGTGCGCGAGGTGATCGCCCTGCCGATCCGGCGGATGAAAAAGACGCCGCGCGCGGCCTTCGGGGATCTCCGCGACGCGCTGCACCGCCTGCGCGGCAAACGCTACGACGTCATCATCGACGCGCAGGGCCTCGTGAAGAGCGCGATCGCCGGCCGCCTCGCGCATGGCGGACGGCGGCACGGCTTCAGCCGGGAGACGGCGCGCGAGGGGCTCGCCGCGTTCACCTATCATGTCGGCCACGACATCCCGGAAGTCGAGCACATGGCAGAGCGCATCCGCCGCCTGTTCGCGGCGTCGCTCGGCTACCCCATGCCGGAGACGGCGGCCGAGGCCGGGCTCGACCGGGCGAGCATCGCCGCCGTCGCGGCGGGGCGGCCCTATCTCGTCTTCATCCACGGCACGACCTGGCCGACCAAGACCTGGACCGTGGCCGGCTGGCGGGCGCTTGCCGTGCAGGCGGCGGCGAGCGGGCGCGACGTGCTCCTGTTCGCGCAGGGCGATGCCGAGCGCGCGCGCGTCGGCGCCATCGCCGACGGGCTTTCCGGCGTGCACCGGATGCCGCCGGGGCGGCTCGAGAAGGTGATCCCGATCCTTGCCGGTGCGGATGCCGTCGTTACGGTCGATACCGGGCTCGGCCATCTCGCCGCGGCCTTCGACCTGCCGACGGTCGGTCTCTACGGCCCGACCAATCCGGGCCTCACCGGCCTTGTCGGCGCGAACATCCGCGAATGCGTCGGGCGGCTACCCTGCGTTCCCTGCGAGAAGACGAGTTGTGCGCTGAAGCCGGATTTCGGCGAAGGTCCGCCCTGCCTCGCCGATCATCAGCCAGGCGAGGTCTGGCGCGCGGTTCAGGATTTGATTCAGGCGTCAGGCGGAAGGTCTTGATCCGAAAGCCCGTTCGGCTTCGATGATCGCTCCGGCAATATGATAGAGCGTGCTCGCCGGCATGTGGTCGACCATCGGCGCGCCATTCGCGTCGAAGCGGTCGATCCAGCCGCCTTCGAGGCTTGAAGGCGCAAAAGTGCGCATCAGGAAGCCGAGCAGCCGATCGGCCGATGCCTCGGCGCCGGCTTCGCCGAGGATGGCCGCCGCCGCGAAGGCCTTGACCGCTTCGGCATGCGGCCAGGAGCGCGTCGAGGCGGCCAGCACGCTGCCATGCTCGTTGACCGCGTCGACGATCCGCCCCGTCGCCGGATCGAGGCCCGTGCGGGTCGCAAAGGCGATCAGCCGTTCGCGCACCGCGCTGTCGACCGCGCCGCCGAGCCGTGCATATTCGCCGAGCAGCCAGGCCCATTCGAACAGGTGTCCCGGCTCGACGCGGTTTTCGCCCGGCGCGCCGAGCGGCTGCCAGTCATGGCCGAAATCCTCGATCAGCGCGCCACCGTCCGCCGCAATGAAGCGATCGGTGGCGAGCGCGATCAGATGGGCCGCGCGCGCCATGTAGCGCTCGGCACCGGTCGCCTCATAGAGCGCGAGCAGCGCTTCGAGCAGGTGCATGTGCGGGTTCTGCCGGCGGATGTCGTCGGCGGCGGGCACGGCGTCGCGAAAACCGCCATGCGGGGCGGCGAAGATGCGGTCCATGTCGGCGAGCGTCTCGTCGGCGAGCGCGACCAGGCCGGGCGCGCCGGTGACGCGATGGCCGAAGGCGAGCGCGTAGAGGATGAAGGCGTGCGCATAGAGATCGCGCACCAGCGAGGCCGGGCTGCCGTCTGGATTGAGCGAGAAGATCCAGCCGGGCGCGCCGTCGCGGCGGTGATAGAGGCGGATCACCGTCTCCAGCGCATCGGCCTCCGGGCCCGGAGGGTGCCAGCCGGAAAGGCTGGCGCGGGCAAAGGTCGCGATCTGCCGGGCCTGCACCATCACGCGGCGCGGCGCGGTGGCGATCGGGCGACGATCGAGTTCGAGCCGCTCGTGGAAAAGGCCGAGCGGCGCGTCGAAGCCCGCCTCCGACCAGAGCGGAAAGGCCTGCTCGATCGCCCAGGCCTTGGCGGGCGCCAGCGATTTCATGAGCGCGCCGCCGCGACCAGTGCGCTGGTCGAGCGTCCGGCGAGGAGGTCGGCGAGCACGAGGCGGCCGCCCGCCGCGATGACGACATCGGCGCCCACGACCTCGGACGGCTTGTAGTCGGCGCCCTTGACGAGAACATCGGGCAGGACGGCCTCGATGAGGTCGAGTGGCGTGTCCTCGGTAAACAGCACCACGAGATCGACGGCGCGGAGCGCGCCGATGACGCGCGCGCGGGCCAGTTCGTCCTGGAGCGGCCGGCTCTCGCCCTTGAGGCGCTTCACGGAGGCGTCGCTGTTGAGCCCGACGATCAGGCGGTCGCCCTCGCGTGCCGCCGCCTCGATGAGGCCGATATGGCCTGGATGGACGAGATCGAACACGCCATTGGTGAAGACCACTCTCTCGCCGCGCGCCCGCCAGCCGGCGCGGATCGCCACGGCCTCTTCCCGCGAGACGAGGGCGCCGGGCAGCACGGCATCGGCGGCGGAGCGGTGCAGCGCCGCGTCGAGCTCGGCGCGCGTCACCACCGCCGTGCCGAGCTTGGCGACGGCAATGGCCGCGGCGGCATTGGCGATCTCCATGGCGGTGTCGACGGTGCGGCCCTCGGCGAGCGAGACGGCAAGGGCAGCGAGCGCCGTATCGCCGGCGCCG
This sequence comes from Kaistia sp., assembly GCA_965279105.1. Taxonomy (GTDB): domain Bacteria; phylum Pseudomonadota; class Alphaproteobacteria; order Rhizobiales; family Kaistiaceae; genus Kaistia. The sequence continues at coordinate 3,589,729 of OZ257135.1, read as the reverse complement.
GAGACGTCGAACACTTCGCGGGCATGCGCCGGGACATGCTTGACCGCGCCGCTGCGGCGCCAGAGCGTCATGCCCTTCTCGGCGCGGGTCACGAGGACATCGCCGCCGAACTGGCCTGCCGCGGCTTCGGCCGCGAGCGCTGCCTCGCCGTCGGTCGCGTCCGGCATGCCGGTCGCCTCGAACAGTTCCTTGCGGTTCGGCGTCACCAGCGCGGCGCCGCGATAGACCTCGAAGGTGCGGCGCTTCGGATCGACGATGACCGGCACGCCGGCGGCATTCGCCTCGGCGATCAGCGCGGCGATCACGGCATCGGAGAGGACGCCCTTGGCATAGTCGGAGAGGACGGCGACCGATGCGCCGCGGATCGCCGCCTTGCCGCGCGCGATCAATTCGGCCTCGACAGCGGCAGCGGGCGCGCTGCTCACTTCGGCGTCGATGCGGACGATCTGCTGACGGCCGCTCATGACGCGGGTCTTGGTGACGGTCGGCCGGGCTGCGTCGATGACGAGGCCGGAGAGATCGATCGCGGTGTGATCGGCGAGCACGGCGCGCAGCGCATCGGCCGCCGCGTCATGGCCGACGAGGCCGACCAGCGCGACGCGGGCGCCGAGCGCTGCCGCATTGGCCGCGACATTGGCGGCGCCGCCGGCGACGACGCGTTCGGCGCCATGCAGCAGCACCGGCACCGGCGCCTCTGGCGAGATGCGGTTGACCGAGCCGGTGATGTAGCGATCGACCATGACGTCGCCGATGACGGCGATGTGGGCCGGCTTCAACGTCTCGCTCATCGATGTCCCCTTGCGGCCGTGTGGTCTGCTGCGGCAGCGAGCACGGCGGCGACGAAGCCGTCAAGATCGCCGCCCGTGAAGAGATGGCCTGGAATGCCCGCGCCATCCGCCGCCGCGATGTCGCTCGCCTTGTCGCCGATCAGGAACGAGCCGTCCCTCATGATGTCGAGATCGGCGAAGGCGCGGAGGATCATGCCGGGGCGCGGCTTGCGGTCGGGATGGTCGGCCCGGTAGGCCGCGACGGTGGCGTCCGGATGATGCGGCGCGGTGTAGATGGCATCGATGCGGGCGCCCTCAGCGGCGAGCCGCTCGCGGAGATGCGCGTGAAAGGCCGCGACATCGTCTTCCGTGAAATAGCCGCGCGCGACACCGGACTGGTTGGTGACGACGACGACGAGATAGCCGGCCGCGTTCAGGCGGCGGATGGCGGCAGGCGCCCCAGTGATGAACTCCAGCGCCTCGGGCTTCACGACATAGCCGTGATCGACATTGATGACGCCGTCGCGGTCGAGAAAGGCGGCCGGCCGGCCGCGCGGCGGCATCATTGCGGTTCGGCCGCCTTCAGCGCCGCGACATAGCGGGCGATGCCGTCCTCGAGCGACAGGAACTGGCCGTCATAGCCGGCCTCGCGCAGCCGCGTCGTGTCGGCCTCGGTGAAGTACTGATAAGCCTTCCGGATCCGCTCGGGCATGTCGACATAGGTGATCTCCGGCTCCTTGCCGAGCGCCGCGAACACGGCGCGGGCGAGGTCGGCGAAGGAGCGCGCCTTGCCGGTGCCGACGTTGAAGATGCCGTTTACCGCGGGCGAGGCGATCAGCCAGCGCATTACCGCGACGCAGTCGTCGACATGGATGAAGTCGCGCAGCTGGCCGCCATCTTCGTAGGCGGGATCGTGCGAGCGGAAGAGCGTGACGCTCTCGCCGCCGGAGGCCAGCGGGTAGATCTTGTGGATCACCGAGCGCATGTCGTCCTTGTGGGCCTCGTTCGGCCCGTAGACGTTGAAGAAGCGGAGGCCCGCCCATTGCGGCGGCGTCGGCCGACCGGCCGCGACATCGGCGATGAAGCGGCGATCGGCGACGAGCTTCGACCAGCCATAGGCATTCAGCGGGCGGAGCCTCGCGAGATGGTCCGCGCCGTTGTCGTCGACGAAGCCGGCGGCGCCGTCGCCATAGGTGGCGGCCGAGGAGGCATAGATCAGGCGGACCTGATGCCGGGCCGAGGCCTCCCAGAGATCGAAGGTCGCGCGAATGTTGCGGGCGACGATCAGGTCGACATCGGCCTCGGTCGTCGCCGAGATCGCGCCCATATGGACGATCGCCTCGACGCGGCGGTGATGCTCTTCCAGCCAGGCGAGCGCGGCTTCCGGCTGCAGCACGTCGTCGATGAGGACGCCGGCGAGGTTCTTCCATTTGGCGCCGGTGCCGAACCAGTCGGCGACGACGATGCGCCAGCCGTCGGCGGCGAGCGCGCGCGCGATGTTGGAACCGATGAAGCCGGCGCCGCCGGTCACGAGGATCGTGTCGCGGCCGTCTCTCGCTGCAATCGCCATCTGTGCGTCCCTGGCGCCGCGGTCACTCGACCGCCGGTCGCCGCGTGGATAGCGCACTCGGACCCGGCATGGAAAGGGCGCGCTCGGCGACGCGCCGGACGGCGGCAAAGACGGCCGCAGGCTCGATGCCTTCGAGGCAGGCGAGCGTGCCCAGCGGGCAGGTGCGCTCGAAGCACGGCCGGCAGGAGAGTTCCAGCGACAGCGATTCGGCATTCGGCGCCGTCGGCGGGGTCAGCTTCTCCGAGCTGGAGCCATAGAGAACGACGAGCGGCCGGTCGAGCGCGCCGGCGACATGCATCAGGCCGGTATCGTTGGAGACGACGACATCGGCGAGCGCGAGCAGGGCGGCGGCATCGAGGAGGCTGGTCTGGCCGGCGAGATCGTCGAGCGGCACGCCGGATTTTTCGGCGATCTCGGCGGTGATCGGCTTGTCCTTCGGCCCGCCGAACAGGCGGACCCGATAGCCGCCCTGATGGGCGATCCGCGCCAGCGCGGCGAATTTCTCCGCCGGCCAGCGCTTTGCCGGGCCATATTCGGCGCCGGGGCAGAAGGCGATCGAGGGCAACGACAGGTCGAGCCCGAGCCGCGCCTCGAGCTCACGCGACGGCCGGCGCGGCAGCTTCAGGACCGGGCGCGGAGAGGCGGGCGGCGCGTCTTTGGGGCCGGCGAGGGCAACGAAACGGTCGATGGTGCGGGCGGTCTTGCGCGCATGATCGGGCCGGGCGTCGGTCAGGAGCAGCGAACGGCCCTCGGCGGCATAGCCGATGCGCTCGGGAATGCCGGCGGCGAAGGGCGGGATCGCGGCCTTGAAGGCGCGCGGCAGCACGATGGCGGTGCCATAGCCGCGATGGCGCAACGCGCGCCCGATCTTCCAGCGGTCGGCAAGGCCGAGTTCGCCGTGACCGAGCGCCAGCGGCACGGTGTGCTCGACACCGTCGATGAGCGTCGCGATCGGAAGCGAGGAGGGCGGCGCCAGCATGTCGATCGGCCGACCGGGCCAGCGCCGGCGCAGCGCCGCCACCAGGCTTGCGGCCATGACCATGTCGCCGACCCAAGATGGGCCGACGATCAGGATCGGCGATGTCGTGTCGCGTTCATTCATGTCCGGCTCGGCCTTGTCATGGCCGGGCCGGACGATGGCGTCAAGCCGATTAGAATGGCAGCGGGTCGGGCCGCGGCATCGGATTGATGTCGGGATCAGAGCCCGGCAGGTCGGTCAACGGCGGCTGGCCGTCCGGATAGGGGACGCCGCCACCACCGGGTCCGACCGGGGGAAGCTCCTGCGGATCGTTCTGCGGCAGCTCCTGCGGCCGGTTGCCGGGGATATCCGGCGGCTGGATCGGCGGCTGCGGCGCGGGAATCGGATCGTGCATCGGAGGCATCGGCTGGCCCGGAGGAATGGGATCGGGCTGGTTCGGTTCGGGCGCCCCGGGCGGTCGCGGCGGCTGGATCGGATCGGACATGGCGTTCTCCCTTGCTTACGGGAATGGAACGCCGCGCGGTCGCGATGGGTTCCGGGTCAGCCGTCCTCGGGTTGTGCGGGCGCTGCCCGCTTTCCGCCGAACAGCAGCCGCTGATAGAGCAGGCCGATGCCGATCAGCACCAGGCCGAGGCCCATGAAGGAGAGCGCGCGCCAGATGCCCTCGAGATTGGCCATGTCGAGCAGGAACGCCTTGAGGACCGCGACAAGGATGATCGCGGCCGAGGCGAGGCGGGCCGATTTCGCGTCGAACAAGAGCCCCCCGAGCAGCATCAGCAGGCCGAGCAGCAGCCACACCGCCGAGTAGGTGTAGGATTCGGCCGAGCCGATGACGCCCATGGTGAGGTCCGGGCTCACCGCATAGAGGAAGCGGATCTCGAGCGACACGCCGCCGAAGGCGAGCGCCAGCGCGACGAGCCCGGTGGCGCGGCGCAGCCAGAGGCGGACGGCGCCGGCCCCGACGGGCAGCGGCTGCATCGCCAGCAGCGCGGCGAGGATGGCCGGCACGAGATAGGCCAGCACGACCTCGTTGAGCAGCGCCGATCCGGCGACGGGATCGCCGGTGACGAGCGGGTTGAGCAGGAAGCCGAGCGCGACGACGGCGTTGAGGAGGCCGATGACGCGGGCGAGCACGGCGCCCGTCGCCAGCACCGGGCTCGGGCGACGCTGGCCGAGCCGGGTGAGGCCGAGTGCGAAGGCGAAGGCGGCGGCGGTTGTGAGGCCCTGTTCGCCAAGCCGCGTCTCGCCGGCGAGGAGATTGCCGCCATAGGTGATCGCGTGGATCTCGAACACGACGAGGAGCGCCAGCATGATGACCGCCACGGCCTCGGCGGCCATGGCGGCACGGTCGGTCATGCGGCGGCGCAGCAGCATGGCGGCGGCACCGAAGGCGAGCGTCGGGACACCGTAGCCGACGAGGATCGAGCCATAGACGGCGCTGCCGGCGCGGATGTCGAAGACATAGGGGTCCCAGACGATGCGGCCGAACACGACGATCGCCATGGCGAGCACGGCATAGCGCAGCGAGACGATCGGCCGCCTGGTCTCGACCCAGGCGGCGCCGAGGCTGGCGAGGGCAAAGGCCGAGGTCAGGATGCCGCCGTCGAGCGCCATGGTCAGCGCGAAGGCGATGCCGCCGACGGCGCCGGCGGCGAAGAGGCCCGTGGCGATGGTGTCGCTGGCGACGCCGTCGCGTTCGGACGCGACGCTCTGGGCGGCGAGCATGCCATAGAGCGCTGCGAGGGCGAGCGTCACGGCGGCGAGGAGTGGATTGGCGGTGAAGGCCGAGATGCGCAGATAGGTGATGGCGAGGATCAGCAGCGGTCCGGCGGTCGCCGCGCCGATGAGCGCAGCGGTCGCGAAGGCGCTCGCTTCCGGGCGGCGGCGGAAACGTCCGAGCGCCGTGCCGATCAGCGCGGCGATCCCGAGGCCCGCGACGCCGGCGAAGGCGGTGATTGCGTCCGGCAGCGGGAAATAGGCGGCGACGGCATCGACGATATAGGTGGTCGGCTCGGCCGCGGCCTGGCTGGCCGCCGGCCACAGGAAGAGGAGGCCGGCCATCAGTGCGGCCACGACGCCGGCGCAGAGCGCCGCGGCATCATAGCGCCAGGCGGCGGCGAGCAGCAGCCCGCCACCGACAAGGGCAGCGGCGATGCTGGTGGACGGATAGCCATGGGCGCTCGCCTGGATGACGAGGAGCGCGGCGAGACCGGCGGTGACGAGCGTCGCGAGGAGGTCCGGCCGCTCGGTGCGGTCGTCGGGCCGGTGCACGTCGACGACGAGGAAGACCAGCGCCAGAGCGAGGAGCGCGAGCGCATAGGCGGCATCGACAAGCGCGTCGCTGCCGCTCGCGACCATCAGAAGGCCCCAGGCGATGGCGCCGACCGCTGCCGCGATGGCGAGCCACCGCCACTGGCGAAGGCGGGCGAGCCCAAAGGCCGAGGCCGTGACGACAACGAGATAGACCGCGAGGATTCCGAGATTGGGCTTTTCCGAGGAGACCAGCAGCGGCGTCGCATAGGCGCCGACGAGGCCGAGACCCGACAGCCACGGGCCGTGCAAGGCGGCCGCCGCCATGGTGCCGAGGCCGATCGCCGCGAAGAGCACGAAGGCCGTCGTCGGGCCGATCAGGCCATAGAGCGCGTAGGCGCCATAGACCGTCGCGAACAGGCCGACCGTGCCGGCGGCCGTGAGGATGCCGGGAATATTGGCGGCGGGAATGGCCGAGAAGGCGGTGACGCGCGGCGAGCGGCGCAGCCATTCGCCGGCGGCGAGCAGCGCGAGCGAGAAGGCCGCCCCGAAGGCGATGCGCACGGCCGGGCCGATCAGCCCGGCATCGATCGAATAACGCACGAGGAAGACGGCGCCGAGCGCGAGCGCCAGGCCGCCGACCCAGACCGCCCAGCGCGCGCCGAGCTTCTGTTCGAGGCTTTCGCGCGGGCCGGCCGGGGGCGGGGGCGCGGCAGGGGCGACGGCCGTGGGCTCGGCCTCGCCATAGACTTCGTGCTCTGCGTCGGTGGGTTCCTGGGCTTCCGGTTCGCCGACCGGGACTTCGGTCGCGAGGACGCCGGAGTCCTCCACAGGGGCGGCTGGTGATGCTGCCTGCATGGTCGCGGCAGCCGGAGCAACGCCATTCAGCTCGATCGCGATCAGACGGCGCTCGACCACGGCGAGGCGGCGGCGGGTGCCGATCAGCATGAAGAACGAAACCACCGTGATGATCGGCAGCGCGATGAGCAGCAGGATTCCGAAGGCGATGAGTCCGTCCATGCCCCCTCGATAGCATGGCGAAAGGGGCGCTGCTGTGACCACATTCGCGGGGTGGGAGCGGCGTCGGTCACGAGGCCGCAGTTGCCGTCGCGCGCCGTTCCCTGTATCCCGCAGCGGGCGGGGATTGGGCAGGACAGAGAGAGCGGCGCGGTCGCGTGAGCAGCACGGAAACGCTTGCACCATCCGGAAACCCTGTCATCGCGCGGCTCGCCCGGGCGATCGAGGGGCTGGTCGACCGTATCGCCACCTCGCGCGCCGCAAGCCTTGCGATGATCGCGCTGGTCGCCTTTCTCGCCTTCCTGCCAGGCTTCACGACGCTGCCGCCGATCGACCGCGACGAGCCGCGCTTCGCGCAGGCGACGCACCAGATGGTCGAGACCGGCAATTATTTCGACATCCGCTTCCAGGACGAGGCCCGCTACAAGAAGCCGATCGGCATCTATTGGCTGCAATCGGCCGCTGTCTGGCTGACCGGCACCGGGCCGGACGCGCCGATCTCTATCTATCGGCTGCCCTCCTTCATCGGCGGCATCGCGGCGGCCATGCTGACCTGGTGGCTGGCGATCGCCTTCGGCCGGCCGCGCGCGGCGCTGCTCGCCGGCATGCTGGTCGCTACCACGATCCTCATCGGCGTCGAGGCCCGGCTCGCCAAGACCGACATGGTCCTGCTGGTGACGATCACCGCCGCGCATGGCGCGCTGGCGCGAGCCTATCTCAGCGAGGAGAAGGGGCGATCGCTGGCGCTGGCGGCGATCTTCTGGACGGCGCTCGGCGCCTCGATCCTCGTCAAGGGCCCGGTCGGCGTCGGGGCGATCGCCTGTCCGGTGATCCTCCTGTCCCTGGTGCGCGGCTCGTTCGGCTGGCTGCGGCGGCTCGCGCCGCTGCCCGGCCTCGTCTGGATGGTGCTGATCGTCGCGCCATGGTTCATCGCCATCGGCCTCGCCAGCGGCGGCGCCTTCTATCAGGAGGCGCTCGGCAAGGATCTGTTCCAGAAGGTGGTGAGCGTCCAGGAATCGCATGGCGCGCCGCCCGGCGCTTATGCGGTCATCTTCCTCTTCACCTTCTGGCCGCTCGCCGCCTATTTCCTCGCCGGCCTGTCGTCGATCCTCGACCGGTTGCGCCAGCCTTCGATCCTCTATGCCGCATGCGCCGTGATCCCCTATTGGGTGATCGTCGAAGCGGTGCCGACCAAGCTGCCGCACTACATCCTGCCGCTGTTTCCGCTCATCGCCATGGTCACGGCCGATGCCATCGACCGCAGCGTCATCAACCGCGCCTCGACGCACTGGTTCATGCGCTTTCTGGCGCTGGCACCGGCGCTGATGCCGATCGCGCTCGCCGTCGTCGGCGTCGCGATCACCATCCTGCTCGGCGAGCGCCTCCCGTTTGTCGGCGTGGCGATCCTCCTCGTCGCGGCGGCCGTCGGCGTCGTCTCGGCGCGGCTCTTCCGCCTGTCGACGGTGGCGAGCGCCGTCATTGCCGGCGTGGCGGCGATCCTCACCTTCTGCGGCGCCTTCGGCGTGGTCCTGCCCGGCCTCGAGCAGACGCGTCTCAGCGAGCGGCTGGTGGCGGCCGGCCATGCCGCGGCGAGCTGCCCGGACCCGGCCTTCGCCAGCGCCGGCTTCGAGGAGCCGAGCCTCGTCTTCGTCGGCGGCACGACGATCCAGCTCATCGACGGCGAGCGGGCGGCGAACTTCCTCGCCGACGGCGCCTGCCGCGTCGCCTTCGTCGAAGGCCGGCAGTTGCCGATGTTCAACAGTCGCGCCGACGATCTCGGCCTCGCCCCGCGCGAGACCGCTGTGGTCGAGGGCTTCAACATCAATGGCGGGCGCACTCTCGACATGCATGTGTTCACACTGCCCGGGAAGACCCCGTGAGGATTGATCCCGACAGCCGGTTCGCCGCGCCCTGGCGCCGCTTCGCCGAGAACATCGCCGCCATCCGCGAACGCTCGCGCCGCGTCGCGGACCGTCAGGTGGTGGTCGTGCCGCGGCTTCGTGGCGGCGAATGGCTGGCGATCGGCCTCGCGGCCGCCGCCTTCGTCCTCGTGATCGGCCTCGCCTTCGACCATGTCTCGGTCATCCGCGCCCGGGCGCTGCCCGGCGTCGTCGTCGATGTCTTCCGCATCATCTCGGAATCCGGCAAGTCGCAATGGGAGCTCTATCCGGCCGGCGTGCTGGTGCTGCTGCTGCTCTTTGGCCGCTGGATGGTGGTGCCGCGCTTCGTGCGGATTTTCTGGACGGAAGTCGGGGCGCTCTCGGCTTTCACCTTCTGGTCGATCGCCGGCGTCGGCATCATCGTCAACATCGTCAAGCAGCCGCTCGGCCGCGGCCGTCCGCCGACCTTCGACGAGTTCGGCGCCTTCACGCTGCAGCCGCTGCGCTTCGCCTATGAGTTCCAGAGCTTCCCGTCCGGCCATTCCGCGACCGGCGGCGCCCTGATCGCGCTCGGCTTTCTCATCTTCACGCGCTGGCGCATCCCGCTGCTCCTGTTCGGGCTCGCGATCGGCGCCAGCCGCGTCGTCGTCGGCGCGCATTATCCCTCCGATGTCGCGGCCGGCCTTCTCGCGGGCTTTGCCTTCACGATGTGGCTCGCCGCCGTGTTCGCCCGCTTCGGCTGGGCCTTTCAACACGGCGCGACGGGCTCTATAAGGGCGCGCTCCGGGGCGATCCGGCGGGCCTGCCAGAGCCCGGCGCGGATCGCGATCGTGCTGGCCGGCCTCGTCGATGCACTGGCCGGGCGCCCCCGCTTCATCCCGGCGCTGGCATCGATCGGAGACGGCTCGCATGGCAGATCGCTTCCCCGCATCGGGCCGTCCGACGATGCCTGACGCGTTGCTGCCGGCCGTTTCGGTTCTGATCCCGGGCAAGAACGAATCCGAGAACCTGCCCGAGCTGATCGAGGAGATCCGTGTCGCGCTGGCCGGGCGGGCCTTCGAGATCATCGTCGTCGACGACGGCTCGACCGACGACACGGTTGCCGTCATCACCGATCTGATGCGCGCGCGGCCCTGGCTGAGGCTGATCCGCCATGCCGCCTCCTGCGGCCAGAGCGCGGCCGTCAGGACCGGGCTCCTCAGTGCCCGCGCCCCGGTGATCCTCACGATCGACGGCGACGGGCAGAACGATCCCGCCTTCATGCCGCAGCTGATCGACGCGCTGCTCGCCGGCGGTCCGCGCATGGGCATCGCCGCCGGCCAGCGGCTGAAGCGCACCGATTCGGGCGCCAAGCGCCTCGCCTCGCGCTTCGCCAATGCGCTGCGCAGCGCCATCCTCAAGGACGGCACCCGCGATTCCGGCTGCGGCCTCAAGGCGCTCAGGCGCGAGCTCTTCCTGCTCTTGCCTTATTTCGACGGCTGGCACCGCTATCTGCCGGCGCTGGCGATCCGCGAGGGCTACACCGTCACCCATATCGACGTCGTCGACCGCAACCGGCGGCATGGCGCGTCGAAATACGGCATCCTCGATCGTGGCCTTGCCGGCGCGCTCGATCTCTTTGGCGTCTGGTGGCTCATCCGGCGGCGCAAGCGCGTCCCGAGCCCCTCGGAGATTTCCATCGATGGCTGACCTCTTCAACGCGCTCGGCGGCTGGCTCCATGCCGTCTTCGTGCAGCAGCTCGATTGGTGGGTGCTGCTCGGCTTCGTCGCGCAGATCCTCTTCACCATGCGCTTCGTCGTGCAGTGGGTGGCGAGCGAGAAGGCGCGGCGCAGCGTTGTGCCGGCCGCCTTCTGGACCTTCTCGATCCTCGGCGGCGCCCTCCTGCTGATCTATGCGATCTACCGCAAGGATCCGGTGTTCATCGCCGGTCAGGCCGGCGGCCTCTTCATCTATTTCCGCAATGTCTGGTTCATCCGCCGCGAGAAGCGCGAAGCCAAGATCGGCTGACGGGGCAGGGCACCACGCGCCGGGTCAGGCCAGATTGCCGACCCTCGCGAAGGCGGCTTCGAGATCGGCGATGAGATCGGCGGTGTCCTCGAGCCCGACATGCAGGCGGATCAGCGGTCCCTTCGCCTGCCACTCGGTCGCCGTGCGGTTGAGGCGCGCGGGGATGGCGAGGCTTTCGAAGCCGCCCCAGGAATAGCCGAGCCCGAAGATCTGCAGCGCCTCGAGGAAGGCGGTGACCTTATCCGCGCTCCAGCCGTCCAGCACCACGCCGAAAAGGCCCGAGGCGCCGCTCATGTCGCGGCGCCAGAGCGCATGGCCCGGATGCGACGGCAATGCCGGATGCAGCACTTCGGCGACTTCGGGCCGGGTGGCGAGGTAGTTCGCGACCTCGAGGCCCGAACGCATATGGCGCTCGAGCCGCACGCCGAGCGTCCTGAGCCCGCGCAAAGCGAGGAAGATGTCGTCCGGCCCGACGCAGAGGCCGAGCGCCAGATAGCTTTCCCTGAGGCGCGGAAAGGCCGACGGCGCCGCCGACACGGTTCCGAACATCAGGTCCGAATGGCCGCCGATATATTTGGTGCCGGCGAGCAGCGAGATGTCGGCACCGAGCGCCAGCGGCTTGCAGAAGAAGGGCGTCGCCCAGGTGTTGTCGACGACGAGGAGCGCGCCGCCCGCGTGTGCCGCCTCGGCGAGGGCCGGCAGATCGGTGATCTCGAAGGTGAGCGAACCCGGGCTCTCGGCATAGACGGCGCGGGTGTTCGGGCGCATCAGCGCCGCGATGCCGCCGCCGATCCTCGGATCGAAGAAGGTGGTCTCGACGCCGAAGCGCGCGAGGATCGTCGTCGCGACGGTGCGGGCGGGATCATAGACATTGTCGGCCATCAGGAGATGGTCGCCGCTGGCCAGAACCGCCAGCAGGGCGGTTGAGATGGCCGAGAGCCCCGACGGGCAGAGCACGGTGCCGGCGGCGCCCTCGAGTTCGGTCATCGCGCTTTCGAGCGCGTCCGTCGTCGGCGTGCCGACCCGTCCATAGACATAGGGCTGGCCGCCCGGCTTCATGCTGGCGACGTCGGGAAAGAGCACCGTCGAGGCGTGGATGACGGGCGGATTGACGAAGGCGCCCGTGATCGAACGGCTGCGCCCGGCCTGCGCGAGCTGCGTCAGCGGTCTCTTCTGCGGGCTGCCGGGCTCGGTGTCGTCCAATTCGTCCTCCGAATGCGCAATCGCTGGCGCACAAATGATCATGCCGCATCAATGTGCGCAAACGCCGCTCACCGGGTCGGTCGCCCCTTGACCCGCCTGCCATAATCGCCTGAGATGCCACGGTCAAACGTCGTCCGAGGCGCAATCCGGCATGGTCCTCTCAGAGGGGACCGCCGCGATGAACGGGACGGCGGCAGGGACGTGCAGTGACGGCCGGGCTCGATCCGGCGTCTGCGCAGGGAAATCCCACCCGGCAGGACGTGCCGATTGGAACGGGTCGGACGACCCGACAACGACAGAGGGCTGCAGAGAAATGAAAAAACTGATCGCAACGATCATCGCCGGCGCCGCCGTGGTCACGGCTGGCCTGTCGGCCGCCAGCGCCGGCACGCTCGAGGACGTCAAGGCCAAGGGCTTCGTCCAGTGCGGTGTCAATCCGAGCCTGATCGGCTTCGGCGTCGCCGACGAGAAGGGCGAATGGAGCGGTATCGACGTGTCGTTCTGCCGCGCGGTCGCCTCGGCGATCTTCGGCGACCCGACCAAGGTCAAGTTCAGCCCGCTCAATGCCAAGGAGCGCTTCACCGCGCTGCAGTCGGGCGAGGTCGATCTGCTGTCGCGCAACACGACCTGGACGATGTCGCGCGATTCCTCGCTCGGCCTCCTGTTCGCCGGCGTCGTCTATTATGACGGGCAGGGCTTCATGGTGCGGAAGGCGCTCGGCGTCTCCTCGGCGCTGGAGCTTTCCGGCGCCAAGGTCTGCGCGCAGACAGGCACGACGACCGAGCTGAACCTTGCCGACTATTTCCGCTCGCACAACATGCCCTACGAGGTCGTCGCCTTCGAGAAGAACGAGGAAGTGCTGCAGGCCTATGAAGCCGGCCGCTGCGACGCCTACACGACCGACGCCTCGGGCCTCTATGCCGAGCGCCTGAAGCTGACCAATCCCGACGATCACATGATCCTGCCGGAGATCATCTCCAAGGAGCCGCTCGGGCCGGCCGTCCGCCAGGGCGACGACAAGTGGTTCACGGTCGTCAAGTGGACGCTGTTCGCGCTGATCAACGGCGAGGAACTCGGCCTCACCAAGGCGAACATCGACGAGAAGAAGACCTCCGACAATCCGGAGATCAAGCGCTTCGTCGGCGCCGAGGGCGATTTCGGCACCGGCATCGGCCTCACCAATGAGTGGGCCTACAACATCATCAAGAATGTCGGCAATTACGGCGAGATCTTCGACGCGAATGTCGGCCCCTCGACCAAGCTCGGCATCGCGCGCGGCCTCAACAATCTCTGGTCCAAGGGCGGCATCCAGTACGCGCCGCCGATCCGCTAGGCGCTGCTTTCACAAGGGCTGCGGACGGGTTCTCGTCCGCAGCCGGCAACCCGCGCCGAACGGACGCTGAAGATCCGGACGTGACAGGTTGCTTCCTGGGTTTGCCATGACACCGGCTTGCGGCCGGACGAAGAGGGGATATGGCAGCAGGAGAGTCCGGTCCGTCGACCTCCGGGGGTCGCGCCGCCGCCTGGATCAACAATCCGAACGTGCGCGGCGCCTTCTTCCAGATCGCCTTCGTGGTGGCTCTGGTCTGGCTCGCCTGGTCGATCGGCGAAAACACCGCCCGCAACCTGCAGAAGGCGAACATCGCCGCCGGCTACGGCTTTCTCGATCGCACCGCCGGTTTCGGCATCGTCCAGAAGCTGGTCGCCTATACCGAGGCGAGCACCTATGGCCGCGCGCTCCTGGTCGGCCTCATCAACACGCTCCTGGTCGCCGGGCTCGGCATCCTGCTCGCGACGGTGATCGGCTTCGTCGTCGGCGTGGCGCGGCTCTCGTCCAACTGGCTCGTGGCCCGCATCGCCATGGCCTATGTCGAGCTCATCCGCAACATCCCGCTGCTGCTGCAACTGTTCTTCTGGTATTTCGCCGTGCTGCGCGCCGTGCCCGGCATGCGCGAGAAATGGACCTTCTTCAGCGTCGTCCATATCAATATCGGCGGGCTGCATGTGCCGCGGCCGGTCTTTTCCGATGGCGCCGGCATCGTCGGCCTCGCGCTTCTCGCCGGCATCCTCGCGGCGTTTCTGGTCGCGCGCTGGGGCCGGAAGCGGCAGGAGGCGACAGGCGAGGCGCCGCCGGCCGGCTGGATCGGCCTCGCGCTCATCGTCGGTCTGCCGGTGATCGCCTTCTTCGCGCTCGGCCGGCCGATCGGCATCGACGTACCCGTCTTCAACGACCAGGGACCGATCCTCCGGCGCGGCTTCCAGGCCGGCTCGGGCCTCACCGTCATCCCGGAATTCTTCGGCCTCCTGTTGGCGCTTTCGCTCTACACGGCCGCCTACATCGCCGAGATCGTCCGCGCCGGCATCAACGCCGTCGGCCACGGCCAGAGCGAGGCGGCCCATTCGCTCGGCCTTCGCTCCGGCCAGACGCTGCGCCTCGTCGTCATCCCGCAGGCGATGCGCGTCATCATTCCCCCGCTCACCAACCAGTATCTGAACCTCACCAAGAACTCGTCGCTCGCTGTCGCGGTCGCCTATCCCGATCTCGTCTCCGTCGGCGGCACGGTGTTGAACCAGACCGGTCAGGCGGTCGAGATGGTCAGCATCTGGATGGTGTTCTATCTGGGGCTGAGCCTCCTGACCTCCTTCGTCATGAACACGTGGAACCGGCGCGTTGCGCTGGTGGAGCGGTGAGACGATGAGCACCCTCGCCAGCCCCGCTTATGTCCGCCGCGAATTCGTCGCGCCGCAGAAGGCCCCGCCGAGCACGATCGGCGTCGTCGGCTGGGCGCGCGCGAACCTTTTCTCGAGCCCAATCAACAGCCTGGCGACGATTGTTGCCGCGGTCTTCATCGTCTGGTGCCTCATCCCCGTCATCCGCTTCACGCTGATCGACGCGGTCTGGACGGGCGATGACCGCGCCGCCTGCGCGCAGGCGACCGGCGCCTGCTGGGCCTATGTGAAGGCCTATCTGCCGCAATTCGTCTATGGGCGCTATCCGATCGCCGAGCGCTGGCGGGTCGACATCGTCTTCCTGCTGCTCGCGGTCGCGATGGTGCCGATGCTGATCCCGCGCGTGCCGTTCAAGCGGCTCAACGCGCTGTTCCTGCTCACCGTCTATCCGCTGACCGCCTTCGTCCTGCTGACCGGCGGGCATATCCAGCTCACCGGCCGCCTGCTGCCGGCGAGCATCGTCGCGCCGGGGCCGCTGCGCTTCGCCATCGAATTCGCGGCTCTCGCCTTCATCCTGCTGCTGGCGGTCGGGTTCGCCGCCCGGCTTGTCGGCCGGCCCGTCGCGGGCTCCGGCGGTGCCGTCGGCATCGGGCTCGCCGCGCTCGCGGTGGTGCTGCTCGTTGCGGGGACCGATTTCGGGCTGGAGCCGGTCGAAACCGCCAATTGGGGCGGCCTGCTGGTGACGCTTGTCGTCGCCGTCTCGGGCATGGTCGCCTCGCTGCCGCTCGCGGTTCTCCTGGCGCTCGGGCGGCGCTCGACGATGCCTGTGGTGCGGACCGCATCGGTGGCGTTCATCGAGCTCTGCCGCGGCGTGCCGCTCATCACCGTGCTGTTCATGGCCTCGGTGATGCTGCCGTTGTTCCTTCCCGACGGCGTCACCTTCGACAAGCTTCTGCGCGCGCTGATCGGCGTCGCGCTGTTCGAGGCGGCCTATCTCGCCGAGGTCATCCGCGGCGGCTTGCAGGCGATCCCGCGCGGCCAATATGAGGGCGCGATGGCGCTCGGCCTCAGCTTCTGGCAGCGGATGCGACTCATCATCATGCCGCAGGCGCTGCGCCTCGTCATTCCGGGCATCGTCGGCTCGTTCATCTCGCTGTTCAAGGATACGACGCTGGTGGCGATCATCGGGCTGTTCGATCTGCTCGGGCAAATCCAGGCCTCGGCCAATGACGCCAAATGGGCGTCGCCGGTAACCGGCATCACCGGCTATATTTTCGCCGCGATGGTATTCTGGGCATTCTGTTTTTCGATGTCCCGCTATGCCGGGTTTACTGAAAGGCGGCTCGACAGAAGCCGCCGTCGATAGAAGTCGAAGGGGATCCCATGTCCGAAACCATCGCAACCCCGGTCCGCCCCGTCACGGCCAAGGTTTCCTCGACCGACGTCGCCGTCGAGATGATCGACGTCAACAAGTGGTTCGGCGAGTTCCATGTGCTGCGCGACGTCAATCTCAAGGTCATGCGCGGCGAGCGGATCGTCATCGCCGGGCCGTCGGGCTCCGGCAAGTCGACGCTGATCCGCTGCATCAATCGGCTGGAGGAGCACCAGAAGGGCAAGATCATCGTCGACGGCATCGAACTCACCAATGATCTCCGGAAGATCGACGAGGTGAGGCGCGAGGTCGGCATGGTGTTCCAGCACTTCAACCTGTTCCCGCACCTGACCATCCTCGAGAACTGCACGCTGGCGCCGATCCATGTCCGCAAGATGCCGAAGCGCGAGGCCGAGGACATCGCGATGCACTATCTGACGCGCGTCAAGATCCCCGAGCAGGCCGCGAAATATCCGGGCCAGCTTTCGGGCGGCCAGCAGCAACGCGTCGCCATCGCGCGGTCGCTCTGCATGAACCCGCGCGTGATGCTGTTCGACGAGCCGACCTCGGCGCTCGATCCCGAGATGATCAAGGAAGTGCTCGACGTCATGGTCGGCCTCGCCGTCGAGGGGATGACCATGATCTGCGTCACGCACGAGATGGGCTTCGCGCGGCAGGTCGCCAATCGCGTCATCTTCATGGATGGCGGCCAGATCATCGAGCAGAACGAGCCGGAGATCTTCTTCACCAACCCGCAGCACGAGCGGACCAAGCTGTTCCTCAGCCAGATCCTGCACAACTAAGCGGGCGGCCTGGGACCGATCGACATCGCTGCTCGGGATGTTCCGAGGTGTCGTTGCCGGGCTTGACCCGGCAACCCAGACTTGTCTGGGCTGCCCTCCTGCCGTTGCAGGTCCGCAAGGTGAGAGGCTGGATTGCCCGGTCAGGCCCGGCAATGACAGGCGTGGGCAGTCGCTTGCAATGACCGCAGCCGCATGCCGGGCCGTCTAGCGGCCGAGCAGCGGCGTGATGTTGCGGATGGTGACGCGGCGATTCTGGCGCGAGGGACCCTCGGTCAGCACCTTTGGATAGTCTTCGCCATAGCCCTGCGTGACCAGATTCTCGCCGGGAATGCCGAAGGAGCGATAGAGGATCGCGGCGACGGAGGCGGCGCGGCGGTCCGAGAGTTCCTGGTTGGCGAGCCGCGTCCCGATCGCGTCGGTGTGGCCCTCGATCAGGAACACCTGGTTCGGCCAGCGGGCGACGATATTGCCGATCGCGGTTGCGATGCGCTCCAGCTTCCATATCTCGTTGGCCGGAACCCGTGCCGAGCCGCTCTCGAAGGTGATCGTGTCGAGATCGACGGCCGCGACGCGGGCGCGGAGGCGCTCGGAGCGGCGGATCTCGTTCAGCGAATAGCCGCCCATGCCGGGGCCACGCGGCCGCGCCCTGAGCGCGCCTTCGATCTCCGCCTCGCTGGCATTGCCGCCGTCGAGGCCGCCGCGCGGACCATAGGCGCCGGGCGGCGGCGGAACTTCGCGCGGATCATAGATGCGCGGCTGTTCGGGCGGCGCGACCACCGGCCGGTCGCGGTCGTAGATCACGGTTTCCGATCCATCCGGCGCGACGCGGATGCGGCGGATGATCCGGTCGCTGCGGTCGATGATGTCGACGATCACGACCCCGCCCGGCTGGCGCGTGCGCAATTCGGTCTGGCCGCCGCTGCGCCGGATGACCTCGGTGCCACGCGGCGCGGCACTGCCGGCGGCGCCGCTGGATTTCGGTTTCGGTGCCTCAGCCGGCGGCGTGGCGGGACGCGGCGCGGCCGGCTTCGGGCTCGCGGTCGGCGGCTGATAGGGCTTCGGACCAGCGGCGGCGGGCGGGGCCTGCGTGGCGGCGGGCGGCGGGCTCGGCTCAGCCTTCGGCGCGGGCTGGGCAGGCTGCGCCGGCGGCACGGCGGCGGCAGGCGGCGCAGCCGGGACGGGTGTTGCCGGCTGAGCGGGGACGGGATTGGCCTGCGCTGGCCGCACGGTTCGGGGCGCCTCTTCAGCGGCGGGCGGCGTTGGCTGAGAAGGCGGCGTGCCGGTCGCGGTCTCGGCGGCGCGCAGCGACTTCATCGCATTGGCGAGCGAGCGACGGGCGGCGCGGATGTCGCCGCCGGTCTCCTCGGCATTGGCGAGCGCCTTCTCGGCCGCTTCGAGCGCCTTCTGCGCGGCGGCCACCGCATCCTCGCCCTGTGCGACGACGATTCCCGGCGCATCCTCGCCATAGGCGGGCAACTGCGCGGCCAGTGTCGCCACCGGCAGCACGGTGCAGAGCAGCAGGAGCGAGGCGATCTTCATCGGCGGACCTTTCGGCGGCATGCGGCAGAGTTCGCCAGCAGAATGCGGCGAGGCTGTGGGCGCTTATGCTGCGCTGCACATGAACCGAGGCTGAACGGCTTCGGGGGCTGGCGGTGCTGTGACGGCGTCACGCCGACGATGCTAGACGCGGTCGAGCAGCTGATGCGGCTCCGGCGGCAGCGTCACGGTGATGGCGTCGTCCGCCTGGACGAGGCCGCCCGCGAGGACGATCGCCATGATGCCGGCCTTGCGCACCAGCCGTCCCTCGGCATCGCGGGTGATGAGGGCGGCGGTGAGGCCCTGCCGATAGGTGTCGAGCTGGATGCAGGGATTGCGCAGCCCCGTCACCTCGATGAGCGCATCCGGCCCGAGCCGCAGCTGCGTGCCGCGCGGCAGTCCGAGCAGATCGATGCCGGACGTGGTGACATTCTCGCCGATCGCGCCAGGGCCGATCGAGAAGCCTGCCTCTGCCAGCTCGTCGAAGAGCTCGGCATGGATGAGGTGCACCTGGCGGAGGTTCGGCTGCGTCGGGTCGACCGCGACGCGGGAGCGATGCTTGACCGTGACGCCCTGATGGGCGTCGCCCTCGACGCCGAGGCCCGCCAGCAGGCGGATTGCCGGGCGGGTCTCCTTCGAGAAGCCATGCACGGGGCTCTCGCTGACCGCGACGACACGCGGCCCGCTCATGTGGCGGGCCCGGTCGCGACCGGCACATCCGCCTGCCCGCCCCACTCGGCCCAGGAGCCGTCATAGAGCGCGACCTTCTTGGCGCCGATCGTCTCGAGGCCGAGGGCGAGGATCGCGGCGGTGACGCCCGAGCCGCAGCTCGTGACTACGGGCTCCGCCGGGTCGATGCCGGCCTCGGTGAAGAGGCCGGCGACCACGTCCGGCGCCTTGAGGCGGCCATCCGCGACCAGCGCGCTTGCCGGCAGGTTGCGGCTGCCTGGAATATGGCCGGAGCGGAGGCCGGGACGCGGCTCCGCCGCCTCGCCGCGAAAGCGGTCGGCCGGCCGCGCATCGACGATCTGCACCGCGCCCGACGCCGCCGTCTCGACCATCTCGCCGAGTGAGCGGACGGCGTCCCGATCGAGCCTCGCCACGAATTCAGCCCGTTCCGGCTTCGGACCGCTGGTCTCGAGCGGCAGCCCGGCCGCGACCCAGGCCGGCAATCCGCCTTCGAGAATGCGGACATCGACGGCGCCCATGACGCGGAAGGTCCAGCGCACACGCGGTGCCGAGAAGAGGCCGGCGCCGTCATAGACGACGATGGTCTGCCGCTCCGAGATGCCGAGCGCGCCGACGGCGGCGGCGAAGGCTTCGGGCGAGGGCAGCATATGCGGCAGGCCGCTCGACGTGTCGGCGATCGTGTCGAGATCGAAGCGCACCGCGCCGGGGATATGCCCCGCCTTGTATTCGGCCTCGGGGTCGCGACCGGCCGAGGGCAGGTACCAGGAGCCGTCGACCACCGAGAGCGAGGGTTCGCCGAGCCGGTCGGCGAGCCAGCGTGCGGTGACGAAAGGCGAGCTTCTGTCGGTCATGATCGATCCTTCGGCAATATCAGGCGAAGCGGACGCGGATGCGGCGGTTCTGCTTGCCCTTGTTCTCGATCTTGGCGACCGCGAGCGCGCCGATCTCGGCGGTCGACTGGACATGCGTGCCGCCGCAGGGCTGAAGGTCGATGTCGCCGATGCGCACGAGCCGCACCCGGCCCGAGCCCATCGGCGGCTTGACGCGCATCGTCTTGACGAGGCCCGGATTGGCGAGCAGCTCGTCGTCGGTGATCCATTCGGTGGTGACCGCGTGGTCGGCGGCGATCATCGCGGCGAGGCGGGCGTCGATCTCCTCCTTGGTGGGAACGGTGCCGTCGATGTCGAAGTCGAGATGGCCCTCCTCGGCGCCGATGCGGCCGCCGGTGACCGGGAAGGGGACCGCGACGGTGAGGAGGTGCAGGCCGGTGTGGATGCGCATGTAGCGATGGCGGGTCGGCCAGTCGAGATGGGCGACCAGCGTCTCGCCGACGGCGGGGAGGGTGCTTCCCGGAGCCGGCACATGCACTATCTCGGCCTTGGAGGCGCCGTAGATGGCGGTCTCGATCTCGATCAGGCTGCCATCGTCGCGCTCGAGGCGCCCGGTGTCGCCGGGCTGTCCGCCGCCGGTCGCATAGAAGATCGTGCGGTCGAGCAGGATGCCGCCCTCGTCGGTCAGGCCGACGACCCGCGCCTCGGCGGTCGAGAGATAGGGGTCGTCGCGAAAGAGGAGGGCTGTGTCGGTCATGCGTCCGCGTTCTCGAAGGGCACCGCGACATCGACCGGGCGTTCCAGCCATTCGGGCACCGGCAAGCCCTTGTCGCGCAGGAAGGCCGGATTGAACAGCTTGGACTGATAGCGCGTGCCGTAATCGCACAGGATCGTCACGATGGTATGGCCGGGTCCGAGGTCGCGGGCAAGCCGCATCGCGCCGGCGATGTTGATGCCGGAGGAACCGCCGAGGATGAGGCCCTCATGCTCGGCGAGGTCGAAGACGATCTCGAGCGCCTCGGTGTCGGTGATCTGATAGGCGCGGTCGACGGGGGCGCCTTCGAGATTGGCGGTGATGCGGCCCTGGCCGATCCCCTCGGTGATCGAGGATCCCTCCGCCTTCAGCACGCCGGCCGTGTACCAGCTGTAGAGCGCGGCGCCGAGCGGGTCGGCGAGGGCGATCTGGATGGCGGGATTGCGCTTCTTCAGCGCCATGCCGACGCCGGCGAGCGTGCCGCCCGAGCCGACGGCGCAGACGAAGCCGTCGACCTTGCCGCCGGTCTGGTCCCAGATCTCGGGGCCGGTCGTGTCGATATGCGCCTGGCGATTGGCGACATTGTCGAACTGGTTGGCCCAGATGGCGCCGTTCGGCTCCTCCGCCGCGATCTGCATCGCGAGGCGGCCGGAGAGCTTCACATAATTGTTGGGGTCCTTGTAGGGGACGGCTGGAACCTCGACGAGCGTCGCTCCGGCGAGACGCAGCGCGTCCTTCTTCTCCTCCGACTGCGTGTCGGGAATGACGATGACCGTCTTGAAGCCGAGGGCGCTGGCGACGAGGGCGAGGCCGATGCCGGTATTGCCGGCGGTGCCTTCGACGATGGTGCCGCCCGGCCGGAGCTGACCCTTGGCGATGGCGTCCTGGACGATGTAGAGCGCCGCCCGATCCTTCACCGACTGGCCGGGATTGAGGAATTCGGCCTTGCCGAGAATGGTGCAGCCGGTCTCGTCCGAGGCGCGGCGGAGACGGATCAGCGGCGTGTTGCCGATGGCTTCGATGACGGATGGAAAAACGGCCATGGGATCCTTCAGATGACGGCGCCGAGACGCTAGCGAGCATTCAGACATGCTGCAAGCCGCGCCGGATCGCAAAGCAACCGGCCGCAGCGACCCCGTCCGAGCCGGAAAATCGTACCTTGATTGGCGGCTTTCGTAGAATGCCGTGTCAGCCGGCGTCCTTGATCGCCGCGAAAGCCGCGAGCGCGCGGGTCCGCGTGGCGGCGAGATCGACGATCGCAGGGGGATAGGCGCTTTTCCCCGCGGGCTTCGGCTGGTGGATGGAGGCCGCGTCGACATGGGCGAGCTCCGGCACGAAGCGGCGGACATAGTCGCCGTCGGGATCGAAGGTCTCGCCCTGCTTCACCGGGTTGAAGATGCGGAAATAGGGCGCGGCGTCGGCGCCGGAGCCGGCGACCCATTGCCAGCCGGCCGGATTGCTGGCGGCGTCGGCATCGACAAGCGTGTCCCAGAACCAGGCCTCGCCGATGCGCCAGTCGATGAGGAGGTTCTTGATCAGGAACGAGGCGGTGATCATGCGGACTCGGTTGTGCATCCAGCCGGTCTGCCAGAGCTGGCGCATACCGGCATCGACGATCGGAAAGCCGGTGCGGCCCTGCCGCCAGGCCGCGAGGTGGGCTTCATCCGTCGCGGGCCAGGCGAAGGCATCGAAGCGCGGCTGGAAGTTGCGCGTCGCGAGATCGGCCTGGTGGAACAGGAGATGCCAGCTGAACTCGCGCCAGCCGAGCTCCGAAATGAACTTGTCGACCGAACGGCGGGGCGGCGGCGGGGTGCCGGCATGGCTCGCCGCCTCGACCGCATGCAAGAGCTGGAACGGGCTGACCTCGCCGAAGCGCAGATGCGGCGACAGGAACGAGGTCGCGGCGACCGAGGGCTCGTCGCGATGGCCGGCATAGAGACGGAGGCCATGATCGAGGAAGGTCGCGAGCCGCTCGGCCGCGCCGTCCTCGCCGGGCGTCCAGGCCTCGCGGAGGCCGCCGGCCCAGTCGGGATGGTGGGGCAGCAGGCGCCAGGCGTCGAGATCGTCCGAGGCGACCGTCTTGGCGGGTTGCGGCCAGTGCCCCGGCGCCGGCAAGGGCTGGCGCGGCGCGCCGCGCCCGAGGCAGCTGCGCCAGAACGGCGTGAAGACGCGGAACGGCTGGTCCGACTGCGTGCGCACCGTCCAGGGCTCGAACAGGAGATTGGCCTGATGGCTTTCGGCCGGGACGCCGCGCTGCTTCAGCCGCAGCTTGAGATCGGCATCGACGGCGCGCTCGCCGCCGCCATAGCGGCGGTTCCAGTGCACCTCGGCCGCGCCGATCTCTGTGGCCAGCGCTTCGACCACGTCGGCGGCGCGGCCGCGGCGGAGGATGAGGCGATGTCCCCTGGCTGCGAGCGCCTTCCCGAGCCGCTCCAGCGAATGGTGCAGCCACCAGCGGACGGCGCCGCCGAGTGGCCGGATCTCCGGGCTTTCCTCGTCGAGGCAATAGAGGCAGGCGAGCGGCCGACCGCCGGCGATCGCCGCCGAGAGGGCGGGGTTGTCGGCGAGGCGGAGATCGTCGCGGAAGAGGACGAGGGCGGGCGCGGTGGTGTCGGTCATGCGGCGTGAACTAGCGTCCGGCACGCTCGCGGCGAGGGGGGCAATGCTATTCCGCCGCCGCGAGCGTCGGGCGCGACGACTTGTCGAGCCGAAGGAAGGCCGGACGCTCGAACAGGAAGCGGAAGCGCGTGCCGCGCACCAGGCGGAAGAAGAGCACGGGCGTCACCACGGCGACGGCAGTGACGACGAGCGAGACCGTGCCGAGATCGGGGATGATCCCGGTCTTCAGCAGGAGCGTGCGCGTCGCGGCCATCGGCAGGAAGAAGGCGAGATAGATGACGATCGAGTTCTGGCCGCAATAGCGCAGCCAGCCGAGCCTATGGCTCTTCGAGAGCAGCGCCGAGAAGGCGATCACGGCCGCCGCGCCGAGCAGGCCGAGGGCAAGGCTGACGAGCGGCAGTTCTGAATAGCCGCCGAAGACGGCGACGGCCTCGAGCAGCGCCCATGCGAAAAGGCCGGCCGCGGCGGCGAGCGGCTCTGCGATCACCCTGGCCGCGAAGCGGAAGATGACCGGCGCGAAGACATAGCCCGAATAGAAATAGACGAAGCGGGCGGCGAACTCGTCCGGGATGACCCAGCCGGTCTGGATCGGCAGCGTCTCCAGCAGGGCCGCGACAAGCCAGACGATCCACCAGGGCACGCCGCGCAGCAGCTTGGTGACGGCGAAGAAGATCGGCAGCAGGTAGATGAACCAGAGCGTGCCGAAGGGATCGATGAAGGCGAGCAGGAATTCGCGGAGCGCACCGGTCGCGCCCTCGTCGGCGATCATGCCCGGCGCCTTGAAGGCGAACTGGATGACGAGCCAGAGGAGATAGAAATAGCCGAAATGCACGATCTTGCGATCTGCATAGGTCCGCCAGTCGCGATCGATGACCTGGGCGAGGAAAAGGCCGGAGATCATGAAGAAATCCGGCATGCGGAAGGGCTTCGCGAAGGCGACGACATGCGTCATCCAGCCTTCCGCGCCGGCGGCTTTCTCGACGCCGAGCGTCGAGTGCATCATCACCACCATGATGATGCAGAACCCCTTGGCATAGTCGACCCAGTCGATCCGTGCCTTTGTCCGCGCTGCGCCCGTCATGGCTGGCCACTCCGTCGATCGGCGGCCAGTCTAGCGGCGTTGGCGCGCATCCGGGTTAATCCGGGCGGCTCAGCGCCGCCCGTCGTCCGGAATTTTCGCCCCTTTGGTGAATCGGCGCCGCGCCTTCCGGCGGGATGGTGTCCCGCCGGTCGCGCAAAGGGCCGGATCAGCGGCGGGTGTCGCAATCCTCGATGTCCTGGCTGCCGCCCGGGCCGCAGGAGTTCGGCGGATTGTCCATGGCCTGGATCGCGGCGGCGCTGTTGCCGGTGCTCGAGCAACCGGAAACGCCCGTGAGGCCGGCGAGGCCGGCCAGCATGACGAAAGTGAGGATGACAACACGCATGGGGAGCTCCGCTCTTTGGGCGTCAGGAATCTTCAGGCAGTACGAATCGTGAGGCGTCACGAGGATCCGGCGAACCGCGGGCCAGCAGCCCGACAGCGCTCTTCGCCCCCATTCGCCGGTGCAGGAGCCCGATATGGACCCATGAGAGGTTAAACGGACGCAAAGGGCCGAGAGTTTCGTGGTCCCGAAGAGTTTCGCAGGGGCGAGCGTTTCGCGCCATCGCATCAGCGGCCCGGATGGCCGCGGCAGTCCTCGACCTTGGCCCGCCCGCCGGGGCCGCAGGTATTGGGCGGATTGTTCATGGCCTGCACGGCCGCGAGATTGTCGCCGCCCGTGCAGCCGGCGAGCGGCGCGAGGCTCGCGAGGACCAGCGCAAGGGCGAACAGTCGGGGCATCGTCAACCTTCTGTCTCGCTGGGACGGACAGCGATCGTCCGCATTCGCCGCCTAGAAGCCGCCGCGCATGGGCACGAGGCGCTTGGCGGCGCAATCCTTCTCGACCGCCACGGCGATCAGCGCGTTGCGCTCGCCGCGCGCCTTGGCGACCTCGTCGATGAAGGCCGGGCTGCGCGAGCCGGTGCCGAGCAGCAGGAATTCGAGCGAGGGGCTGCGCTTGAAGCCGGCGATGGTGCTGTTGTTGTCGCCGATCGGGCCGTTGAGGACCTGGATCCGGGCCGCGATCTCATCGCAGGAGAGCCTGCGGAACCGGGCGGGGTCGACCGGCGTGATCGGCTGCCACTGCGCGAGCGCGGGGCCGGCGAATGCCAGAACGGCGGCTGCAAGCATCAAGCGCTTCATCATGCGTCCTCAGGCCAGGGTCATCGCCAAGCGGGAAGGGGGCCGGGCCGGGCTCGGCCCCCGTGATCGACCAGCGCGATCAGCGGCGACCGCCGCCACCGCCGCAATCGTTGATGTTGGAGCTGCCGTCGGTGCCGCAGGCGTTGACCGGATTGTCCATCGCATTGACGGCAGCGGCGTTGTTGCCGGTGCTGGAGCAGCCGGACACGGCGGCGAGGCCGGCGATCACGGCGAGCGAAAGAATGAACGTACGCATATGGTGGCTATCCCCTGTGTGACTGCATGCCGGACCGCCGGTCTAGCCGTCATTGTCGGCATTGAGCTCGGACGGTCGCTTGCCTTCGTCGGGCGGCTGGTGGGGCAGATAGCCCCTGCCTTCCGCCCATTGTCGGAATGCCGTGCGGAGCGCCTCGGGCCGCGAGACGGCGGGCGCTTCCTCGGCAATGAAGCGATCGAGCGCGGCGACGAGCTCAGGGGCCATGCGGACGCCGATCAGCGTCGCATCTGTCCTCGGCCTGCCGCGCAACCGGCGCTCGCTCGCTGGATCTGATTTCATGCCTTATCTGATAACAGAAAAGACGAGGACGGGCAATCGCGCGCCTCGCCTCAGGCCGTCAGCGGCGCCACGACGCGGGAGCAGATCCAAAGGATTTCAGCAGGCTCATCGCCCGAGGACACGCAGGCGTGGCCCATCGAACTATCGAAATAGCAGCTGTCGCCGACCTCGAGCACCGTCGGCGCATAATGCTCCGTATGCAGCGTCACCTGCCCGGACAGGACATAGAAGAACTCCTCGCCGGAATGGCGCACGAGACTCGGGAAATCGCTCATCGAGCGGGCCGCGATCGTCGTGAGCAGGGGGATGAACTGCTTGCCCGAGAGTTCAGCCGCCAGCATCTCGTAGGAATACTGCGCCGTGCTGCGGACAACGCCCTGGCCGCGGCGCGTCACCGTGCGGCGGCCGCCGATGTCGCTCGGCGCGGTGCCGGTGAACAGCTCGGCCATGTCGATGCCGAGGCCGCCGGCGACACGCAGGATCGTGTCATAGGTCGGCGACATCTGGCCGTTCTCGATCTTCGAGAGCGTCGACGAGGCGAGGCCGCAGCGCGCGCCGAGCTCCTGCAGCGTCAGGCCGGCGTCGCGCCGGAGCCGGCGCAGGATGGTGGCGATCGGCTCGCTGCCGCGTGGCGGGACGGGCTCGACGCCGGCTGCCGACGGCTTGCGAACGGTTCTCGATGGCGGTGTCATGGAGAATTCCTATCGGAAACATTTTGCACTACAGCATTCGCGCGGGGTTGGCAAAGGCGGCTCTGCAACCGGCGCGTCTGGTCGTGTCGACAAAATGTGCACAAGACGTCGCAGGCCCAGCTGCGGCTCTCCCGGGAGCGATCATGGCGATGGGGCAGAGAACGGCCGAAATATGCGGCTTTGCGGTGGATGCGGCGTTGGTCTTGCGCCGATCCTCTGCGTCCCGACGCCATCGTCAGGGCGGCTTTGCGCAGCAGCGAGGCTGCCATGCGCCAAATTTAGCCTATGCGAAACAAATTTCCTCGCTATGGTTTCGTTCCGATGTGGCGGCGGCGCGAAAAGGCGGCCGATGACATTTGGCCGGTCGATCGTCGGACGCGGCAGCTCCATGGATAGAGGGGACATCAGATGAAATTACGTGCAAGGGCATTGGCCTCGGCCTTCATCCTCGCCTCGCCACTCTGGCTGGCGACACCGTCATTCGCAGAGCGCGTGCTGCGTCTCGACGAGTCGCCGATCGGCGAGATCGATCCGTCCAAGGCGACCGACTACGCCGACACCGTGCTCGCGGTGAACCTCTATGACACGCTGGTCTATCCGAAGGCCGGCGGTCCCGGCGTCGAGCCGCTGCTCGCGACCGAATGGTCCACCGATGGCAAGACCTTCACCTTCAAGCTGAAGGATGGCGTCAAGTTCCACTCCGGCAATCCGCTCACGGCGGACGACGTCGTCTTCTCGCTGAACCGCATGATCGCGATGGGGCAGGGCTTCTCCAGCCTCTTCGCCGGCCGCGTCGAAAAGGCCGAGGCGGTCGATCCGCTGACGGTCAAGTTCACGCTGTCCGAGCCCTACGCGCCGTTCCTCGCCGCTCTGGTGCGCCTGCCGATCGTCGACAAGAAGACCGTGCTGGCCAACAAGGCCGACGGCAAATATGGCGAGTTCGGCGACTATGGCGAAGCCTGGATGTCGTCGCACGATGCCGGCTCGGGCGCCTACACCGTCGAGAGCCAGAACCCGCAGTCCGAGACCGTCATGGTCAAGTTCCCGGACTATTTCCTCGGCTTCGGCGAGAACGCGCCCGACAAGGTGCGCTATCGCTATGGCCTCGAGGCGCCGACGCTGCGCGCGCTGATGTCGCGCGGCGAGCACGACATCGCCGATCTCTGGCTGCCGCCGGAAGTGATCCGCGCCCTCGCCTCTGAAAAGGGCATCAAGCTCGACACCGAGGCGGGCGGCGCCACGGGCGAATATGTGAAGCTCAACACGGCGCGCGCGCCGCTCGACGACGTGCATTGCCGCCGGGCGCTGACCTATGCCTTCGACTACGCCACGGCGCTGAAAATCCTCAAGATCAACGATACCTATGCGCAGGGCATCGCGATGAAGGGGCCGCTGCCGAGCGGCCTGCTCGGCTATGACAAGAGCCTGCCCGACTACAAGCAGGACATGGCCAAGGCCAAGGAAGAGCTGGCGCAGTGCAAGTATGATCCGAAGACGAGCCCGCTCGACATCGCCTGGATCGCCGAGGTGCCGGCGCGCGAGCGCATCGCGCTTCTGATGCAGGCGAGCTTCTCGCAGCTCGGCTTCCCGGTGAAGGTCATCAAGACGCCGTGGGCGCTCGTCTCCGACCAGGTGACGAAGCCCGATACGGCGCCGCATGCGGTCGAGATCGCGGTCGCCGCCGTGACTCCGGACCCGGATTCGCTGCTCTACAACATGTACTCGTCCAAGGTTCCGCCGACCTGGATGTCCGCCGAGCATCTCAAGGATGCGAAGGTGGACGAACTGCTCGAGAAGGGGCGCAGCGAGGTCGACGAGGCCAAGCGCGCCGCGATCTACACCGAGCTGAACTCCGTGCTGCGCGACCTGGCTCCGGCGATCAACGCCTATGAGTTCACCGGCGTCTACACCGTCCGCGACGCGATCAAGGTGCCGAAGCTCGAGGACAAGTCCCAGCAGACGCTGGACAATTTCAACCTCGTCTTCCGCAATATCAGCGTCGCCGAATAGCGCGCCCCGGTCCGGCCGCGCCTCGAGCGTGGCCGGACCTTCCCCCGGACAAGCGCACAGCAGCATGAACCTTCACTCCGCCCTGAGGCGTCTCGGCGCCGCGCTCGTGGTCATGATCGGCATCTCCATGCTGATCTTCGCCATCGCGCGCGTCATGCCCGGCGATCCCGCACGGATCGCGCTCGGACCCAATGCCTCGGCGGCGCAGGTCGCGGCGCTGCGGGCGGAACGCCATCTCGACGCCTCGCTGCCGGTGCAGTATTTCGAGTTCCTGAAGGCGCTGTCGCGCGGCGATCTCGGCAAGTCGCTCTACACCAACCGTCCCGTGACCACCGACATCGCCCAGTTCCTGCCGGCGACGCTGGAGCTCGTGCTGGTCTCGGCCATCATCATGGTGCTGATCGGGCTGCCGCTCGGCATCGTCTCGGCGCATTTCCGCGGCCGCTTCCCCGATCATCTCGGCCGCCTCGTGGCGCTGATCGGCGTCTGCACGCCTGCCTTCGTCTGGGGCGTCATCCTGCAGCTCTTCCTCGGCTATTTCTGGCCGATCTTCCCGATCGAGGGCCGGCTGCTCGAATCGACGCCGCCTCCCTCGGGGCCGACCGGCTTCTATCTCTTCGACAGCCTCGCTGCGGGTCAGTTCTCGACCTTCCTCGATGCGCTGCATCACCTGGCGCTGCCGGCGCTGGCGCTGGCGATGTCGGGCCTCGGCCAGACCGCGCGGCTGACGCGCTCGAACATGATCGAGGTCTATGACAAGCCCTATGTCGAGATGGAGCGCGCCTATGGCTTCAAGCCATTCCGCATCGCGACGCGCTATGCCTTCCGCCCGGCCTTCATCCCGACGCTGACCATCCTCGGCCTCGAATTCGCGGCGATGCTCGGCAATGCGTTCCTTGTCGAGAAGGTGTTCGGCTGGCCGGGCCTCTCGCGCTACGGCGTCGAGGTGATCATCCGCAAGGATCTCGACGCGATCGTCGGCACGGTGCTCATCATCGCCGCCGCCTTCCTGATCATGAACATCGTCGTCGACATCCTCGTCGGCCTCATCAATCCGCGCATCCGCCTCGCGGCGGGGAGGGGCTGAGCCATGTCCGAGCCCGGCTCCCCTGTCCTGCCGCGACGCGGCGGCTCCAAGGCCGTCGCCGCCTATTTCGGCAATCCGCTCTCGATCGCCGGCCTCGTCATCGTCGTCGTCATCGTCCTCCTCGCCATCTTCGCCGATTTCGTGACGCCCTTTCCCGAGCATGTCGGCCCGATCGGCGATTTCGCCGCCATGAGCGCCGCACCGGGCGAGACCTATAGGCTCGGCACCGACACGATGGGCCGCGATCTCTTCACGCGCATCATCTTCGGCTATCGGCTGTCGCTGATCATGGCGGTGGTGGTGCTCGCCATCGCGACGCCGATCGGCGTCATCGTCGGCCTCGTCGCCGGCTATCGCGGTGGCTGGACCGACTATGTGCTGATGCGGGTCACCGACGTGTTCCTCGCCGTGCCGCCGCTGGTGCTGGCCATGGCGATCATGGGCTTTCTCGAGCCGACCCTGCTCAACGGCATGCTGGCGATCACCGCGATGTGGTGGCCCTGGTATGCGCGGCTCATCTACAACGTCACGCGCGGCGAGGCGCAGGAGGGCTATGTGCTCGCCGCCGAGACGGTCGGCGCCTCGACGGCGCATATTCTCTTCCGCGAGATCCTGCCGAATTGCTGGCCGTCGATCCTGACCAAGATGACGCTCGATATCGGCTTCGTCATCCTGATGGCCTCCTCGCTCTCCTTCCTCGGCCTCGGCGTGCAGCCGCCGACGCCCGATCTCGGCTCGATGGTCGCCGAAGGCGCGAAATACATGCCCGATGCCTGGTGGCTGTCGCTGTGGCCGGCGATCGCGATCCTCATCGTCGTGCTCGGCTTCAATCTCGTCGGCGACGGCTTGCGCGAAGCCTTCGAGGCGGAATCGTGAGCATGGCCGACCCCGTCCTCACCATCGCCGATCTCCGCCTCGCCTTCGGCAGCCGCCGCAGCCAGAGCACCGTGCTGCACGGCATCTCGCTGCATGTGCGCGCTGGCGAGAAGGTGGCCCTCGTCGGCGAGAGCGGATCCGGCAAGTCGGTGACGGCGCGCCTCGCGATGGGCCTCCTGCAGGAGAGCCCGAAGGTGCATGCCACCGGATCGATCCGCTTCGACGGCATCGATGCGATCTCCGGCGGCCCCGAGATCGCGCGGCGGCGCGGCAACCGCGTCGCCATGATCTTCCAGGACCCGACCTCGGCGCTCAATCCGACCTTCCGCATCCGCGGCCAGTTCCGCGACGTGCTGCGCTCGGGCGACCGCCACATCTCGAAGGCCGACGCCGATGCGCGCGCCGAGGCGGCGCTGGCCGAGGTCAGTATCCCCGATCCGAAGCGCGCGCTCGATTCCTACGCCTTCCAGCTTTCCGGCGGCATGAACCAGCGCGTGATGATCGCGATGGCGCTCGCCAACCGGCCGGCGCTCTTGATCGCCGACGAGCCGGGAACGGCGCTCGACGTCACCGTGCAGGCGCAGACGCTGGCGCTGATGCATGAACTGACCGAGAAGCGCGGCACGGCGGTGCTGCTCATCTCGCACAATCTCGGCGTCGTCCGCGAATTCGCCGACCGCGTCTATGTCATCTATCGCGGCCGCATCGTCGAGCATGGCACGACGGCGCAACTGTTCCGCGACCCGCTGCATCCCTATACGCGGGCGCTGCTCGCGGCGATCCCGAAGATCTCCGGCGGCGGGCTTCCTGACCTCCCCGAGCGCAGCCCCGATTTCGAGAGCCCGATGATCGTGCACGAAGGCTGCCGCGAGCCGGCCGAGGCGGGCGCATGAGTGCGGTGCTCGAACTCGACCGCCTCGGCAAGGTGTTCTCCGCCGACGGCCACCGCGTCGTCGCGCTCGACGACGTCTCGCTCGCCTTCGAGCGCGGCGAATGCCACGCCATCGTTGGCGAGAGCGGCTCCGGCAAGACCACCATCGCCAATCTGGTGCTGGGCCTGATGCCGGCGACCAGCGGCGCGATCCGCTTCAACGGCGTCCCCCTGCCGGCCGATCGCTCGCGCGAGCAGCGCCGGGCGATCCAGTTGGTGCAGCAGAACCCGCTTTCCGCGCTCAATCCGCGCCGCAGCGTCGGCGCCTCCGTGCGCCTGCCGCTCGACGTGCACGGCATCGGCGTCAGCGCCGGCCGCCGCGCAAGGGTCGAGGCGCTGCTGGAGGAGGTCGGGCTCGACGCCGACTATTATCGCCGCTCGCCGCGGGGTCTTTCCGGCGGCCAGCGCCAGCGCATCGCCATCGCCCGCGCGCTCGCCTGCGAGCCGGAGCTCATCGTGCTGGACGAGCCGACCTCGGCGCTCGACGTGCTGGTGCAGGCGCGCGTGCTGCAATTGCTCGACCGTCTCCGGCGAGCGCGCGGACTGACCTACCTCTTCATCACGCATGATCTCGCCGTCGTGCGCGCCATCGCCACCCGCGTCAGCGTCTTCCAGAAGGGGCGACTGGTCGAGACCGGCGATGTCGATGCGATCTTCGCCGATCCGAAGACGGCCTATACGCGGCAGCTGATCGGCGCCGTCCCGGTCGTCACCGACGAGGAAGCGGAGCTCCGCGAGACAATCCGGATGGGCGCGCCCGAGCCATGACAGCCGGCGCGCCGACCCTCATCGCAGATCGCTGTGACCGCCGCGGGATGATCCGCAGCCTCGCGCGGCCTGCGGACGTCATCGAACACCAAGGAGGCTGAAGCCCATGGCCACGCGCATCGGCGTCGATATCGGCGGCACGTTCACCGATCTCGTCTATTATGACGACGAGACCGGCGAGACCGTCGAGGGCAAGGTCCCGACCGTCCCGCATGCGCCCGAGGAGGGCGTCGTCGCGGCCGTCAGCGGCCACGTTCCCCGCGCCGTCATCGAGAAGGCCGAGTTCTTCCTGCATGGGACGACGGTCGGACTCAACGCGCTCCTGGAACGGCGCGGCGCCAAGGTCGGGCTGATCACGACGGCCGGTTTTCGGGACGTGCTCGAGATCCGGCGCGGCGACCGCGCCGAGATGTACAATCTGTTCTGGCGCCAGCCGGAGCCGCTGGTGCCGCGCCATCGCCGGCTGGAGGTCGACGAGCGCATCCGTCATGACGGCAGCGTCTTCAAGCCGCTCGACGAGAGCTCGGTGGCGCCGGCGCTCGCGGCCCTGATGGCGGAGGGCGTTGACACCATCGCTGTCTGCCTCATCAATGCCTATGCCAATCCGGCGCATGAGCTGGCCGTCGAACGGCTGATCCGGGCCGGCGGCTTCGAGGGCGGCATCTCGCTCTCGCACCGGATCTCGGGCGAGTACCGCGAATATGAGCGGACCTCGACCACGGTCATCGACGCCTTCGTCCGCGCCCGCATGTCGAACTATCTGAAGCGCCTCGACGGGCGGCTGCGCGAGCTCGGCTTCACCGGGACCTCGCTGATCACCCGGTCGGGCAGCGGCTCGATGACCTTCGCCGAAGCCGAGGAGCGTCCGTTCGAGACGATCATGTCGGGCCCGGTCGCCGGTGCGCAGGGCGCGAGCGAGCTGGCACAGATGCTCGGCATCGCCCAGTTGATCACCGCCGATGTCGGCGGCACCAGCTTCGACACCGCGCTGATCCTCAATGGCGAGCCGCAGGTGCTCTATGAGGGCACGATCGACAATATGCCGATCCAGACCTCCTGGGTCGACGTGCGCTCGATCGGCGCCGGCGGCGGCTCGATCGCCCATATCGATGTCGGCGGCCTGATGCGCGTTGGACCGCGCTCGGCGGGCGCGGCACCGGGCCCGGCCTGCTATGGCAAGGGCGGCACCGAGCCGGCGATGACCGATGCGGCCGCCTATCTCGGCATGCTCGGGCCGGGCAAGCTCGCCTCCGGCATCAACCTCGATTTCGCCAAGGCGAAGAAGGCGATCGAGCCGGTTGCCGAGGCGATCCGGCAGGATGTCGAGGCGACCGCGATCGGTATCCTCCGCATCGCCGCCTCGTCGATGGCGAACGCCATGCGCGAGGTTTCCGTCGAGCAGGGGCTCGATCCGCGCGTGATGACGCTGCTGCCCTTCGGCGGCGCCGGTCCGCTGATGGCGACCATGCTCGCCGACGAGCTCAGGATGAACCACATCGTCGTGCCGCCGCTCGCCGGCAACTTCTCCGCCTGGGGCCTGCTCGGCGCCGACATGGTGCAGTCGGCGGCGCGCACGCGGATCATGGATCTCTCCGATGCGCATCTCGCCGTCGCCAGCACGCTGCTCGAGGCGCTCTTCGCCGAGGTCGGTTCGCGCAGCGACCACCTCGCCCGCGAGACGCTGAAGAGCGCGCGGCTCGACCTCCGCTACAAGGGCCAGGAGCACTGGCTGTCGATCGACGTGGCGCTGTCCGGCACGGCGATCGCGCCGTCGGCCGAGGCGGTCAAGGCGGCCTTCGAGGCCGAGTACCAGAAGAGCTTCGGCGGCACGATGACCGAGGCCGTCGAGATCGTCTCGGTGCGTGCCACGGTGCGGGCGCCGCTGCCGCGCCGCGGCCAGGCGCTTAAGTCGGTCGTCGAGGCAGGCGGGGTGGGCGACGAGATGTTCGATGCCTATTCCTTCGCGAGGGGCAAGCGGCTGCCGTTCCGCGTCGTGCCGCGCGGCGCGATCGCCGCCCCGCTGGAGGGGCCGGCCATCGTCACCGAAAGCACGGCGACGCTCTATCTTGATGCCGGCTGGACCGCCGAGACCGGCGACCACGGCGAATTGCTGCTCACCCGCCCGGAGGCCACATGATGCTGAGCCACGCCACCCTTACCCACCGCGCCGGCGTCGCCCGCTCGGGCAATGCCGCCGAGGCCGATCCGATCACCACCGAGGTCGTGCGCCACGCGCTCAACTCCGCCGCCAACCAGATGAAGCGGGCCCTCGTCCGCACGGCCTTCTCGCCGGTCATCTACGAGGTACTCGATTTCGCCGTCGCTATCTATGACCCGAAGATGCGGCTCTTGGCGCAGGCGCCGAGCCTGCCGATGTTCATGGGCACGCTCAATTTCTGCGTCGAGGAAGCGGTCAGGAATATCGGCGGGGAAGCCAACATGTTCCCCGGCGACATGATCATGTACAACTGGCCTTACGGCACCGGATCGCATCCGCAGGATCTCGCTGTCGTCAATCCCGTCTATCTCGAGGATGGCGAACTGATCGGCTATACGGCGATCAAGGGCCACTGGCTCGATATCGCCGGCAAGGATCCCTACTGCACCGATACGGTCGATGTGTTCCAGGAAGGAACCATCTATCCGGGCGTCAAGATCTATAAGCGCGGCGAGCTCAACGACGACATCTACCGCATGGTCGTCGCCAACAGCCGCGTGCCGAAATTCGTCGCCGGCGATCTCAATGCACAGGTGGTCGGCTGCCGCGTCGGCGCCACCTCGTTCCAGGAAGTGGTGCGCCGCTTCGGGCGGGAGGAATTCCGCAACGCCGTCGAGAACATGTTCGATCACGGCGAGCGTGTCGTGCGGTCCTATTTCGAGAATATCCCGGATGGCCGCTATGTCGGCCAGGGCGAGATGGATTCGAACGGCATCACCGACGATCCGATCCCCTTCGAGGTGGTCGTCGAGATCGAGGGCTCGAATGTGCGGCTCGATTTCTCCGGTGTGCCGGAAACGCAGGCCGGTCCCGTCAATTGCCCGCTGCCCTCGACCATCTCGGCGAGCCGCGTCGCGATCTCGATGCTGGCCGGCTATGGCGAGGCGCCGCATGAGGGGCACTTCCGCCCCGTCGAGGTGGTGACGCGTCCGGGCACGATGTTCCATCCGCTGCCGCCCGCGCCCTGCTTCCTCTATGGCTGGCCGGCGCTGCAGGCGATCGAGGTCATCTACAACGCCATCTCCAAGGCGCTGCCGGCGGCGGTGCCGGCGCAGAGCGGCGGCTGCATCTGCTCCGTCGTCTATTGGGGCACGCGCCAGGCGACGGGCGAGCCCTGGGCCGACGGCTCGCCGCATCCGACCGGGCAGGGCGCCTTCAAAGGCGGCGATGGCGGCACCATGCTGCACATCTCGGAATCCGCCACGCGCTTCTCGCCGATCGAGGTCTGGGAAGCGAAGAATCCCTGGATCATGGACAAGATGGCGCTGGCAGAGGACAGCTGCGGCCCCGGCGAGTGGCGCGGCGGCCCCGGCATCGACTTCCACTTCCGCATGACCGAGGACACCTACATCACCACGGCCGTCGAGCGGACCAAGAACGCGCCCTGGGGCCTTGCCGGCGGCGGCACGGCGAAGGCCAATGGCGTCGGCGTCCGCTTCCCCGACGGCCGGTTCGCCTCGATCCCGAAGACGACGCGCTTCCTCGTGCCGAAGGACGCCGTGCTCAAGCTTTCGACCGGCGGCGGCGGCGGCTATGGCTCGCCTTCCGACCGTCCCAAGGCGGCGGTCGAGGCGGATCTCAAGGCCGGCTACATTTCGGAGACCTTCGCGCGGACGCATTATCCGCATGCGATCGACTGATGGCGCCGCCGCGCCACCGGCGCGGCGACGGAACGACTGCGACGAGAATGGAGTGAGCGCCATGGCGGCGAGCGTCTACGACTACACCGATGCGTTCATGACTGCGGCAGCGGAGCCCGACCAGCCCCGCCGCGCCTTCGAGGTGCTGCAGCGCATCGCCGAGGAGACCGTCGGCACCAAGCTGTTCACGGCCATGACCTATGACGCGGCGGCGGGCCGGGCTGAGCGCACCTATTCGGGCAATGAGGCGGCCTATCCGACCGGCGGCTTCAAGCCGATGTCGCTCGGCATCTGGTCCGAGACGGTGATCGACCGCCGGCAGCCCTTCTCGGCGCTGACCATCGAGGAGATCGCGGTCGTCTTCCCGGACTGGCCGCTGATCCAGTCGCTCGGCTGCGAGTCCGCCTGCAACATCCCGGTCGTCGTCGCCGGCGAGGTCCTCGGCACGCTGAACCTGCTCGACGTCAAGGGCTACTACACCGCCGAGCGCGTCGCCGCGGCGATGGCGCTGCGCCCCTTCGCGGCGATCGCCTTCCTCGCGGCCGGCAAGGCCGCTTCGCATTCACCTGCTGCCTGACCGACGACTGGAGCCTCAAGCCATGGGTGAGAAAACCCTCCGCGTAGCGACCGATGTCGGCGGCACCTTCACCGATCTCGTCTATTTCGAGACGGATACCGCGACCGGCAAGCAGACCATCCGCACCGCGAAGTCCGACACGACGCCGCCGAACTTCGAGGCGGGCGTGCTCAACGTGCTGAAGAAGGGCGAGGTCGATATCGCCGCCGTCGACTTCTTTGCCCATGGCACGACGGTGGTCATCAATGCGCTGACCGAGCGCAAGGGCGCGAAGACGGCGCTCGTCACCACCGAGGGCTTCCGCGACATTCTCGAGATCGCGCGCGGCAACCGGCCCGATTTCTTCAACCTCCAGTTCGAGAAGCCGGAGCCCTTCGTACCGCGGCACCTGCGCCGGGAAGTCGCCGGCCGCATCAGCTATCGCGGCGCAGAGAAGACGCCGCTCGACCTTTCCGGCCTGCCGGCGATCCTCGATGATTTCCGCGCCGAGGGGGTCGAGGCGGTCGCGATCTGCCTGCTGCATTCCTATGCCAATCCGGCGCATGAACTGGCGGTCGCCGCCGAGATCCGCCGCCTCTGGCCCGAGGTCTCGGTGGTCGCCTCGCACCAGATCACCCGCGAATGGCGCGAATATGAGCGCTCCAATACCGCGGTGCTCTCCGCCTACGTCCAGCCGGTCGCCGAGCGCTATCTCGGCCGGATCGAGGAAGGCCTCGCCTCGGCCGACTATCGCGGCAGTCTCTACATCATGCAGTCGAATTGCGGCGTCGATTCGCTGCGCTCGACCAAGGCGATCCCGATCACCATGGTCGAGTCTGGCCCCGCCTCGGGCTTCTGGGGCGCGGCGGAACTCGGCCGCATCATCGGCGAGCCGAATGTGCTCGCGCTCGACATCGGCGGCACCACGGCGAAATGCTCGCTGATCGAGAACGGCCAGGTGCGCATCAAGACGGATTACTGGATTGAGCGCAGCCGCAAGTCGGCCGGCTATCCGATCATGGTGCCGGTCGTCGACCTCGTCGAGATCGGCAATGGCGGCGGCTCGATCGCCCGCGTCGACGAGTTCGGCAAGCTGCATGTCGGCCCGCAATCGGCCGGCGCCTCGCCGGGTCCGGCCGCCTATGGCCGCGGCGGCACGAAGCCGACCACGACCGACGCCAATCTCGTGCTCGGCCGCATCAACCGCGACTATTTCTGCGGCGGCGAGATCATCGCCGACATGGAGGCCGTCGAGCGCGCGATGACGCCGCTCGCCGCCGAGCTCGGTGTCTCGATCGAGGAGGCGGCGCGTGGCATCGTCCGCATCGCCAATTCCAACATGGTCAATGCGCTCAAGCTGGTCTCGCTCAACCGGGGCCACGATCCGCGCGACTTCACGCTGGTCGTCTTCGGTGGCGGCGGCGCCATGCATGGCGTGGCGCTCGGCCAGGAACTCGGCGTCAGGAAGGTCGTGGTGCCGCGCGGCGCGCCGGTGTTCTCGGCCTGGGGCATGATGATGTCCGATCTCCGCCGCGACTATTTCGTGACGCGGCTGATCGACGAGACCGATCCCGGCGCGCTCTCCGCGCTGATCGACGAGGCGATCGTCCATGCCGGAAAGCAGTTCGCCACTGAGAATGTCGCGGCCGACAAGGTGACGTTCAAGCCGCTCATCAAATGCCGCTACCAGAACCAGGAACACTCCGTCGAGGTGCCGATCGAGCCGGGTCCGGTCGACGCAGTGGCACTCGCCGCGATGGTCGAGCGGTTCCACGCGATCTATGAGCGCGAATACACCTACCGCCTCACCGCGCCGGTCGAGATCGTCGGCCTCCACCTCATCGCCTCGGCCGAAGTCGGCAAGCTCGAGATCGTGGCGCTGCCGAAGACGGGCGCGACGCTGGGCGGCGCCGTCAAGGGCATGCGGATGGTCGACTACGCGACCGAGGGCCGGCACGAGGCCATCATCTATGACGCGGAGAAGCTCGAGCCGGGCATGGTGTTCGACGGTCCGGCTGTCATCGAGGATCCCGGCACGACCATCGTCGTCCATCCGGGCAACCGCGTATCCATCGACGATTTCGGCAACACCCATATCGAGATCGGGAGCTGAGAGATGACCGACACGAGCCATGATCCGGTCACGCTCGACATCATCCAGAACGCGCTCGAAGCGATCTCGGACGAGATGTTCGCGGCGATGCGCAAGACGGCGATGAGCGCCATCATCTATGAGGTGCTCGACATGGGCACCGGCATCTGCGACGCCGAGGGGCAGATCGCCTCGTCCGGCGCCGGCATTCCCGCCTTCATCGGCGTGCTCGACAAGGCGGTGACGGCGCTGATCGCCAAGTTCCCGCCGGAGAAGATCCGGCCCGGCGACGTCTTCGCGACCAACGATCCCTATTGGGGCGGCGTCACGCATCTCAACGATTGCATCATCGCCATGCCGGTGTTCGCCGAGGGCGAGATCGTCGCCTGGACGGCCAATATCGCCCATTGGAACGATGTCGGCGGCGCGGTGCCGGGGTCGATGTCGGCGGACTCGACCGAGATCTATCAGGAGGGGCTGCGGCTTCCGGCCGTGAAGATCATCAACGAGGGCGTGCCGAACGAAGCGGTCATGGACATCATGACGGCGAATTCGCGCCTGCCGGACTATCTCAAGGGCGACATGTGGTCGGCAATCTCGGCGGCGCGCATCGGCGAGAAGCGGCTGCTCGACCTCGTCGCCAAATATGGCAAGGCGACGTTCCAGTCGGCGATGAAGCACTTCATGGACTATGGCGAGCGCGTCACCAAGGCGGCCATCGCCGGCCTGCCGAAGGGGCGCTTCGAATGCGCGGAGGAGCAGGACGACGGCTCTATCTACCATGTCGCGATCGAGATCACGGACGATGCCTTCATCGTCGATCTCACCAACAATCCCGACCAGGTGCACGGCTCCAAGAACGCCTCATATGACGGCGTCGTCATCGCGTCGCAGATGGCGCTGAAGGCGGTGATCGACAGCGATGTGCCCGCCAATGGTGGCGCCTTCCGCCCGCTGCATGTGATCACGCGGCCGGGCTCGGTGTTCCATGCGCTCGAGCCGGCGGCGGTCGGCTACTATTTCGAGGTCGAGGTGCGCGTGTTCGATCTGATGCTGCGCTGCCTCGCGCCGCATCTGCCCAAGGTGCTGCCGGCCGGCAGCTTCGCCTCGATCTGCGGCACCGTCATCGGCGGGCCGCATCCGGACACCGGTCGCCACTACACGATCGTCGAGCCGCAGCTCGGCGGCTGGGGCGCCTGGGCCGGCCGCGACGGCAATGCCGCGGTCTTTTCGCCCTTCCATGGCGAGACCTTCAATTGCCCCGCCGAGGTCGCCGAGGCGAGGTACGGCCTCGATGTCGACCGTCTCGCGCTCAATGTGACGGAGGGCGGCGAGGGTACATGGCGCGGCGGGGCGGGCATCGCCATCGACTATCGCGTGCGCGCCGATCGCAATTTCATGACGGTCGGCTATACGCGGGCGCGTATCAAGCCCTGGGGCCTCGATGGTGGCGCCGACGGCTCGGAGAACTATGTCGAGGTCAAGCGCAAGAGCGGCGCGATCGAGCGCTATGCGCTTGCCACCAATGTCCGCCTCGACACCGGCGACGTCGTCCGCGTCCGCACGGGCACCGGCGGCGGCTATGGCGATCCGATGAAGCGCGACCGGGCGGCGATCGCCGACGACATCAAGAACGGCTATGTGACGGCTGAGCGCGCGGCCGAGATCTATGGCTATCAAGCGGAGGCGGCGGAATGAGCGCCATTCTCTTCACGGGCGGAAGGCTGCTCGATCCGAACCGCGATGCCCTCCTCGACGGGTTCGAGGTGCTGGTCGAGGACGGCCGCATTTCAGAGGTCTCTGCGAGCCCGATCACGGCGCCGTCGGCGACCCGCATCGATCTCGCCGGGCGCACGCTGATGCCGGGCCTCATCGACTGCCATCTGCATGTCGTCTCGACGACGGTCGACGGCGTCGCCAACACGCTGCAGCCTTCGTCGCTGACGGCGCTGAAGGCCGGCAAGATCCTCGAGACAATCCTCAGCCGCGGCTTCACCACCGTGCGCGACTGCTGCGGCGCCGATCTCGGCCTCGTCATGGCGATCGAGCAGGGCGTCGTCGTGGGACCGCGGCTCGTCATCTGCGGCAAGGGCCTCACCATGAGCGGCGGCCATGCCGACCAGCGGCCGCGTCTCGATGATCGCGCCTCGATGATGGAGGAACGGCTCGGCACGCTCGGCCGCATCGTCGACGGCGTCGACAATGTCCGCCTCGCGGCGCGCGAGGAACTGCGCAAGGGCGCGAAGTTCATCAAGATCATGGCGAATGGCGGCGTCGCCTCGCCGACCGATCCGATCCACTCGCTGCAATATTCGCGTGACGAGATCCGCGCCATCGTCGAGGAAGCCGACAATGCCGGCACCTATGTCTCGGCGCATGTCTATACCGACAAGGCGATCCGCCGGGTCGTCGACTGCGGCGTCCACTCGCTGGAGCACTGCAACCTGATCGAGCCCGAGACGGCGCGCCTCGCCGCCGAGGCCGGCTGCATCGCCGTGCCGACGCTCGTCGCCTATGAGGGCCTCGCGCTCGAGGGCGAGAAGTTCGGGCTGGGGCCGGAAGCCGCCGCCAAGATCGAGACCGTCCGCGCGGGCGGATTGAAGTCGTTGGCGATCATGCAGGCGGCCGGCCTGCCGATGGCGTTCGGCTCCGACCTTCTCGGCGAATTGCAGAAATATCATTCGATGGAGTTCGAGATCCTCGCCCGCGTCCTGCCGAATGCCGAGATCATCCGCTCGGCGACGTTGATCGGCGCGAAGCTCTGCCGCATGGAAGGCGAGGTCGGCGTGATCGCGCCGGGCGCCTTCGCCGATCTCCTCGTCGTCGATGGCGATCCCTATGCCGACATCACCTGCCTCGCCGACGACGGCGCGCGGATGGCGGCGATCATGGCGCGCGGCCGCTTCGTCAAGAACGCGCTGCACTGAACGCGGCCGAGGCCGCAACAACTCCGGCCGCGATCTCGCGGCCGGGCGAAGGGGCGGGCTTTCGTCGAGCGATCCGGCCCGGTCGCCGCCCGCTCACTCTGCCGCGCGCGGCGGGCAGAAGGCGGCGTGCAGGGCTTCGACCACCCTCAGAACCTCCGGACTGGTGATGCGATAGTAGACGGTCGTCCCCTCGCGGCGCGAGGCGACGAGCCCGTCCGCGCGCAGCCGCATCAATTGCTGCGACATCGGCACCTGCTCGATGCCGAGCTCCTGCCGAAGCTCCGCCACGGTCTTTTCGTCCGCCCCGAGCGCGCAGAGCGCCAGAAGCCGCTGCGGATGCGACAGGGTCCGCATCAGCTCGGCGGCGCGTTCGGAGGCCGGGATCATCTCTGATACATTCATGATCTTGAATTTATAATATTTGAATGTTAGATGCAACGCATGTCAGGCGATCGGGGTCGACTGAAGCGTTCATCGGCGATCTCCGGCCAAACGAGAATGTGATCCGGACATTTGTTCGAGATCATGGCGATGCCCGCCAGTCACGGCAGGGTCGCGGGTGGGGAGAGGGAGGACGATCATGGCGCATGTCGTTGTTTTGGGTGCCGGTCTCGGTGGTACCATCATGGCCTACGAGATGAAGGACAAATTGGGGCGCGGCGACACCATCACGGTCGTCAATCTCGGCTCCCGCTATTCGTTCGTGCCGTCCAATCCCTGGGTCGCGGTCGGCTGGCGTGAAGCTGAGGACATCAGCGTCGACCTCGCCGAGGTGCTCGGCCGCCGCGGCATCGGCCTCAGGCCCGAAGGGGCGCGCCGCGTCCTGCCGGCGGAGAACCGCATCGAGCTCAATGACGGTTCGATGCTCGATTACGACTATCTCATCATCGCCACCGGCCCCGATCTCGCCTTCGACGAGATCGAGGGCCTCGGGCCCGATGCCCATACCCATTCGATCTGCACGCTCGATCACGCCGTCAAGGCGCGCGAGGCCTTCGACCGCTTCAAGACGGCGCCAGGGCCGATCGTCGTCGGGGCCGCGGCAGGGGCGTCCTGCTTCGGTCCGGCCTATGAGTTCGTCTTCCTGCTCGACACCGCGCTCCGCGGCGCGAAGTTGCGCGACCAGGTGCCGATGACCTTCGTCACGCCCGAACCCTATATCGGCCATCTCGGCCTCGATGGCGTCGGCGACACCAAGTCGCTGCTCGAAAGCGCGATGCGCGAGCATCACATCAAGTGGATCACCAATGCGCGGCTGGTCGGCGCATCGGCGGGCGAGGTCACCGCGGAGGAACTCGGCGAGGACGGCAGCGTCAAGGCGCGGCATGTCCTGCCCTCGGCATTCTCGATGTTCCTGCCAGCCTTCCGCGGCGTGCCGGCGGTGCGCGGCATCGAGGGGCTCACCAATCCGCGCGGCTTCGTGCTGATCGACAAATATCAGCGCAACCCGGCCTTTCCCAACATCTTCGCGGTCGGCGTCTGCGTCGCCATTCCGCCGGTCGGCAAGACGGTGCTGCCGGTCGGGGTGCCCAAGACCGGCTTCATGATCGAATCCATGGTCACGGCGACCGCCACCAATATCGCGGCACTGCTGAAGGGCGAGGAGCCGCGGGCGGTCGCGACCTGGAATGCCGTCTGCCTCGCCGATTTCGGCGACGGGGGCATCGCCTTCGTCGCGCAGCCGCAGATCCCGCCGCGCAACGTCAACTGGTCGTCGCAGGGCAAATGGGTCCATGCGGCGAAGATCGGCTTCGAGAAGTACTTCCTGCACAAGGTCAGGCGCGGCAAGAGCGAGACCTTCTACGAAAATCTCGCCCTCGACGTCCTCGGCATCAAGAAGCTGAAGGACATCCATATCGACCCCACCCTGTGAATATCGTCATCCGACACGGAGAAGATAGAATGACCATCGATCGCGCTGTTCTCATGTTTGCCGGGTTCGTCGTCCTCATCTCGCTGGCGCTCGGGCTCTATGTCTCGCCCTACTGGTTCCTGCTGACCGCCTTTGTCGGCCTCAACCTGATCCAGGCCTCGCTGACCGGCTTCTGCCCGGCAGCCATGATCTTCCGCAAGCTCGG
This sequence comes from Kaistia sp., assembly GCA_965279105.1. Lineage (GTDB taxonomy): Bacteria > Pseudomonadota > Alphaproteobacteria > Rhizobiales > Kaistiaceae > Kaistia. The sequence goes on along the minus strand of OZ257135.1, from coordinate 3,546,129 downwards.
CGTCAGGCCCGGCGTCGCGTTCCGCTGAGATCTCTCCCGTTCGCTCCGACCCCCATGGGCCGGGCTGCAGCAATGCGCAGCCCGGCCGAAGACCGAGACGAAAGCCCCCGCCCATGCCCCGCGGCTCCCGACCCATTCTCCTGGCTCTGCTCGCCCTCGCGGCCGGCACGGCTCTCAATCCGGCCGAGGCTGCCGACTTCGTCGTGAAGCCGGTGACGATCCCCGAGATGAAGTCCGTGTTCGGGCAGGTGGAAAGCCGCACCATCGTGCCGGCGCGGGCGCGGATCGGCGGCACCATCGCCGCGATCAGCGTCTCCGAGGGCAGCCTCGTCACCGAAGGCGCGGTGGTCGCCCGCGTCGTCGACGACAAGCTCGCCCTGCAGCAGGATGCCGCCGAGGCGCGCGTGCAGCAGGCGACCTCGCAGCTCACCAAGGCCGGCGCCGATCTCGATCGGGCGCAGCAGCTCCTCGCCAAGGGCGTCACCAGCCAGGCGCAGCTCGACCAGGCGAAGTCCGCGCATGACATCGCCGTCAACCAGCTCGCCGCCGCCGAGGCGGATCGCGCGGTCGTTGTGCAGCAGGCGAAGGAAGGCGACGTGCTCGCACCGGCGACCGGCCGCGTGCTGACCGTTCCGGTGACGCTCGGGTCGGTGGTGCTCGCAGGGGAGACGATCGCCCGTGTCGCCAGCGGGCGGACCTATCTCCGCCTCTCCCTGCCGGAGCGCCATGCCGCCTCGCTGCATGAGGGCGACAGTGTCCTGATCGGGGCGCGCGGCCTCTCGGCGTCGCCCTCCGCGGCGTCGGCCGTCCGAGAGGGCCGCATCGCCAGGATCTATCCCGAAATCTCGGCCGGCCGCGTCACCGCCGATGTCGAGGTGGCCGATCTCGGCGACTATTTCGTCGGCGAGCGCACGCTCGTGTCGATCCCGGTCGGGACGCGCAGCGCGCTCGCGGTTCCCCCCGAGGCGGTCGCGACCCGGCACGGCATCGACCTCGTGCGCCTTTCTTCGGGCGCCGACGTCTCCGTCATCCTCGGCGAGAGCTTCACCGCCGATGGTGCCGCGCGCGTCGAGATCCTGACCGGCCTCGCCGCCGGCGACACCATCACCGTTCCGGATGCAAAGCCATGAAACTCGGCATCGCCGGCACGCTGACGCGGCTGTTCATCGTCTCGCCGCTGACACCCCTGTTCCTGCTCGCCGCCTTCGCGCTCGGCCTCGTGGCGCTGGTCACGCTGCCGCGCGAGGAGGAGCCGCAGATCTCGGTACCGATGGTCGACATCCGCGTCTCGGCCAACGGCCTCAAGGCCGAGGATGCCGAGAAGCTCGTCACCGAGCCGCTCGAATCCATTGTGAAGAGCATCGACGGCGTCGAGCATGTCTATTCGACCACCGAGGATGACGGCGTCCTGGTCACGGCCCGCTTTGTCGTCGGCACCTCCTCGGATGCCGCGGTGCTCAGGGTGCACGACAAGGTGCGCGCCAATCTCGATCGCATCCCGGTCGGCATTCCCGAACCGCTGATCGTCGGCCGCGGCATCGACGATGTCGCCATCCTCGTCGTCAACATCGCGCCGAAACCCGAGGCTGCCGGCCGCTGGTCCGCCGACTCGCTGACGCGGGTCGCGCGCGAAGTGCAGATCGAGCTCGGCAAGCTGCCCGATATCGGGCTGACCTATCTGGTCGGCGAGCAGGGCGACACCTTCCGCGTCGAGCCGGACGGCGAGAAGCTCTCGCTCTACGGCATCACGCTCGCGCAATTGCAGGGGAAGATCGCCGGCGCCAACCGCTCGTTCGAGGTCGGCCGCGTGCGCGATGGCGGCGAGCAGCGGACGCTCGTCGCCGGGCAGACGCTGCAGCAGCTCGCCGATATCGGCAATCTCGTCATCACCGCCCGCGACGGCCGCCCCGTCTATGTGCGCGATGTCGCCGACATCGAGCTGGCGACGCGGCCGAACGAGACCCTCGTCACCGCCGTCACGCGCGAGGGCGACACGCTCGTCCGCACGCCCACGGTGACGCTGGCGCTCGCCAAGCGGCCGGGCACCAACGCGGTCGCCATCGCCGAGGCGATCACCGAGCGGCTCGACGCGCTGCATGGCACGGTGGTCCCTGAGGATTTGACGCTGACGGTGACGCGGAACTATGGCGAGAGCGCCAATGAGAAGGCGAACGAGCTGCTGTTCCATCTCGGCCTCGCCACGCTCTCGATCGTCGTTCTGGTCGCGATCGCCATCGGCTGGCGCGAGGCGGCCGTCGTCGCGCTGGTCATTCCGACGACGATCCTCCTGACGCTCTTCTCGGCGCGGCTGATGGGCTACACGCTCAATCGCGTCAGCCTGTTCGCCCTGATCTTTTCCATCGGCATCCTCGTCGACGATGCCATCGTCGTCATCGAGAACATCGCCCGCCACTGGGCGATGCGGGACGGGCGCTCGCGGGCGCAGGCGGCGATCGAGGCGGTGGCGGAGGTCGGCAATCCGACCATCGTCGCGACGCTCGCCGTCGTCGCCGCGCTCCTGCCGATGCTGTTCGTCTCCGGCATGATGGGCCCCTATATGAGCCCGATCCCCGCCAATGCCTCGGCGGCGATGCTGTTCTCCTTCTTCGTCGCGGTCATCCTGACGCCCTGGCTGATGCTGCGCTTCAGCGGCAAGGCCGGCGCGGCTAGCCATGGCGAGCACGAAGCGGCGGATGGCGGGCGGCTCGGGCGGCTCTACCGCGTCGTGGCACGGCCGATCCTCGCCTCGCGCCTCCGTGCCTCGCTGTTTCTCGTTCTCGTCGGCGTCGCGACCTTCGCTTCGATGGGGCTCATCTACACGCAGCACGTCACCGTCAAGCTGCTGCCCTTCGACAACAAGTCCGAGCTGCAGGTCGTCGTCGACCTGCCGAAGGGGTCGTCGGTCGAGGCGACCGACCGGGCGCTGCAGGCGATCGTCGACCGCCTCGTCGGCGTCGCCGAGATCGTCTCGTTCGAGACCTATGCCGGCACGGCATCGCCGTTCAACTTCAACGGGCTGGTGCGCCATGCCTATCTCCGCTCCGGCCCGCAGCAGGGCGATGTCGCGCTGCTGCTGACGCCGAAGGGCGAGCGCGACCGGTCGAGCCATGCCGTCGCGCTCGAGATCCGCGACCGCCTGAAGGGGCTCGGCCTCCCGTCGGGCTCGGCCGTCAAGGTCGTCGAGCCGCCGCCGGGACCGCCGGTGATGGCGACGCTGCTCGCCGAGATCTATGGTCCCGATGCCGCGACGCGGCGCGCCGTTGCCGCCAAGGTGCGGCAGGCCTTCGAGAGCGTGCCCTTCATCGTCGATGTCGACGACAGCTATGGCACCACGCCCGAGCGCGTGCGCCTCGCCATCGACCAGGACAGTCTCGAATTCTACCGCGTCGAGCAGGGCGATGTGTACGATGCCATCAACGCCCTCTATGCCGGCACGACCGTCGGCTATTCGCATCGCGGCGCGGGGCGTCCGCCGATCCCGATCGTCATGGCGCTCTCGAAGGAAACGGGCGTCGTCGACGAGCGGGCGCTGGCGACGCCGGTGCCGGCCAATGCGCTGCCGGGCGATCGCGGCGTCGTCGAGCTCGGCGATGTCGTCCACGTGACGCGCGAGGCGGCGTCCTATCCGATCTTCCGCCACAACGGCCGCGCGGCCGAGATGGTCACCGGCGATCTCGCCGGCCGTTTCGAGGCGCCGGTCTATGGCATGATGGCGGTTTCTGACGCCATCGCGAAGGCGGATTGGGGCGACGTGCCGAAGCCCGTGATCGCGCTGCACGGCCAGCCCGACGACGAGACCCAGCCGACGCTGCTCTGGGATGGCGAATGGGAGGTGACCTGGGTCACGTTCCGCGACATGGGCGCTGCCTTCGGCGTCGCCATTCTCGGCATCTATATCCTCGTCGTCGCGCAGTTCGGCTCGTTCCGCCTGCCGCTCGTCATCCTGACGCCGATCCCGCTGACGCTGATCGGCATCATGATCGGTCACTGGCTGTTCGGGGCGCCGTTCTCGGCGACCTCGATGATCGGCTTCATCGCGCTGGCCGGCATCATCGTGCGCAACTCGATCCTCCTGGTCGATTTCATCCGCCATGCCCGGACGCCGGGGCGGCCGCTCGTCGACGTGCTGCTGGAAGCCGGCGCGATCCGCTTCAAGCCGATCCTCTTGACCGCCATCGCGGCGATGATCGGCGCGGCGGTGATCTTGACCGATCCGATCTTCCAGGGGCTCGCCATCTCGCTGCTGTTCGGCCTCGCCTCGTCGACGGCGCTGACCGTGCTGGTCATCCCGGCGATCTATGTCGCGCTGCGCGGGGAGAAGCGATCGCACCCATGAGCCGTGGGGGGCGGTTGGCGGCGCGCCCCTCGCACCCCACCTTCCGTCAGCCGGCATCCGACGTGTGCCGGCCGGACAGGACAGGCGGACGCATGGTGGTTGCAGGCGGAGCAGGGGGTCTCGGCGCGGGGAGGGCGGCATGACTGCCCCGAGCGCCGGCGTGCTCCTATTCCGCCGCCGTCCTGACGGGCTCGAGGTCCTCCTCGTTCATCCCGGCGGCCCGATCTGGCGGCGGCGCGATCGCGGCGCCTGGTCGATCCCGAAGGGCGAATGCGAGGTCGGCGAGCCGCCAGAATTCACCGCCCGGCGCGAATTCGCCGAGGAGATCGGCGTCATCCCGACGGGCGAACTCCTCCCGCTCGGCACCGTCAGGCAGAAGGCGGGCAAGCTGGTGCATGGCTATGCCATGGAGGGCGATTTCGACCTCGCGCGCTTCGCCAGCAACGTCTTCGAAATGGAATGGCCGCCGCAGAGCGGGCGGATGCAGGAATTTCCCGAGGTCGACCGTGCCGAATGGTTCGACATCGCCACGGCGCGCACAAAGATCAATCCCGGCCAGGCCCCGCTGCTCGATCGCCTGCAGGCGCTCGTCGGCGCGCCCTGACGCCGTTGGACGCATGCTCGGTGCGGAAATCAGCCGCCGGCCAGGTGGCGTTCGATCTGCGGGATGGGCAGTGCGACGAGGTCCTTGCCGAGTTCATGCGTCACGATCGTGCGCAGGAAATGGGGGAGTTCGTCGCGCAGCACGCCGAGCGCCTTCGGCGGCGCGACCAGGACCAGCGACCGCGCCTGCCTTGCCTGCAGCAGGCCGCTGAGTTCGTCGGCGATGCGCTTCAGGAACGCCGTCTCGGCGGCGGCGTGCAGGTCGACCATCTCGACGGCGCTGCGGCTCTCGCCATGCGACTGATGCACGCGGCCCGGCCTGTCGGTGCCGAGCAGATGCGCGGCGGTGCCGTCATGCTGCAACACCTCGACCAGCTTGAGATTGACCAGTTCGGCGTCGCCCTCGTTCTGGAGCACGAGCGCCTTGCCGCCGTCGCAGACGAGAACCCAGCCCCGGCGGGGAATCGGAATGCGTGCCATGGTCTTCTCCCTCGATCAGATCGGCCGGGACGGGGTCCCGGCCGCTTTGCCTTGCTCCGGCGAGGGTGAACCGGATTTGGCGGAGCCGCGTTGCGCTCGATCAATCGACCGGCGGCCGCAGGCTCATCCGGCGAAATCGAGCACCATGCGGCCCTCGATCCGCCCGGCCTTCAGGTCGGCGAAGATCGTGTTGATGGCCGAGAGCGGCGCCTTCCTGATCTCGGCCTTGACCTTGCCTTCGGCCGCGAAGGCGAGGGCCTCGTCGAGATCCCGCCGCGTGCCGACGATCGAGCCGCGCACGGTGATGCGCTTCAGCACGACATCGAAGATCGGGGTCGGGAAATCGCCCGGCGGCAGGCCAACGAGGCTGACCGTGCCCTTGCGGCGCACGACCCGCAGCGCCTGCGAGAAGGCCGGCGGCGAGACGGCCGTCACCAGCACGCCATGGGCACCGCCGCCGGTCGCCTTCAGCACCTCGGCGACCGCATCGGGCGAACGGGCATCGACCGCGAGATCGGCGCCGGTCGCGCGCGCCAGCGCCAGCTTGTCCTCGGCGATATCGATCGCCACGACATGCAGCCCCATCGCCTTGGCATACTGGATCGCGACATGGCCGAGGCCGCCGACACCCGAGATGGCCACCCATTCGCCGGGCCTCGCCTCGGTTTCCTTGAGGCCCTTATAGGTGGTGACGCCGGCGCAGAGGATCGGCGCGATGGCATGAAAATCGACGTCCTTCGGCAACCGGCCGACGAAGGGCGCGGAGGCGATGACATATTCGGCGAAGCCGCCGTCGCAGCTGTAGCCGGTATTGTGCTGGTGCTCGCAGAGCGTTTCCCAGCCGGTCTCGCAATATTCGCAGCGCATGCAGGCGTCATGCAGCCAGGCGACGCCGACCGCATCGCCTTCCTTCAGCTCGGTGACGCCGGCGCCGAGTTCGACGACGATGCCCGCTGCCTCATGGCCGGGCACGAAAGGCGGCGTCGGCTTGACGGGCCAGTCGCCATCGGCGGCATGCAGGTCCGTGTGGCAGACGCCGCAGGCGACCACCTTGACCAGGACCTCGCCGGGACCCGGGCGCGGGATCGGGATATCCTCGATCGTCAGCGGCTGCCCGAAGGCCCGTACCACGGCGGCTTTCATCGTCTCGACCATCGTTCACGTCTCCTCTTGGCGATGGAGACAACCTAGACGGGCCATTCGGACGAGGTGTTGCGCGAGATCAATCAAAGGCCGCCCGCCTTGGGGCGAGCGGCCAAGCTTGCGAGCGATGCTAGGGCAGGTCGGCCAGCGATGCCGCGCCGGGGCCGGGGGTGATCAGCGTCGGCCACTGGTGCGAACCGAAGGGGACCTGCGGCGGCAGCAAGGTCGTCATGCCGCGGGCCTTGGTCTCGGCGATGATCGAGTTGCGGGCATCGCCCCCCATCAGCTCGTAGTCCATGAGATGCGGGCTGCCGAAGAAGGTTTCGCCGACGGTGCGGTCGGCGATGATCCGCGTCATCGAATCCAGCATGTCCTGCGGCGTCGTCGTGAACGACACCGTCTCGATCAGGATCAGCCGGTCGTTGATCGCATCGGCCGGGAAGAACTGCGCGAGCACGCTGAAGAGGACGTTGTTCTGGCGGGCGACATAGATCGTGTTGCTCGCCGCATAGACCTTGTCCCAGTCGGCGCCGAGATCCTGTTTCCAGCCGGCGAGCACGCCCATCCAGTGCTTGACCTGCGTGTCGGCGGCCCACTGGATGTTGAGCTTCAGCTGGGCCTTCTGCTTGGCGGCAAACTCCTGCACCGAGGCGAAGGAGATGACGCCGCTCGCGATCGAGGCATCGATGAAGTCGATGTTTTCCTGGATCAGCGCCTTGTTGTTGGCGCGCCATTCCTCCGGCATCGAGGTCGCGTCGAGACTATCGAGCGCTGCCTTCAGCTGGACGCGATAGGCGAGCACCGGCGTCTGCCAGGACGTGTCGCCGACCTTGCCGATATGCGGCCCGACGACGACGCCGAGCGCCATGACGCTGTGGCCGACCGATTTCAGCAGCTGGTACACTTCGGGAACCGGCGGCCCCTCGAGCGGCGGCTGGCCGGGGCGATAGAGGATGAAGCGGCCGCCGGCGCCCGAGAACAGGCCGAGGATCACCGGATGCTGCGCCAGGATGCTCGACTGCACCAGCTTGCCGGCGCTCTCATAGAGCGCGAACATGCCGGTGTTGAGCGCGAGCACATTCTGCCTAGCCGTATCGGCCGGCGTCGGCACGGTCGCGCCGACGATGACGTCCATATAGGCAGGTATTGAAGACTGGGCTCCGGCAGGCGCGACCCAGGCCGGCACGGAAAGCGCCAGCAGGGACGAAAGAAGGAGCAGTCGAGCGCGTCGATGTGATGTCACGGTGCGGCTTTCGATCGTCTTGTGGCGGGGGGATCCAGCGACAGAAATTCAGGCGAATTTCTGAGTAGAACATAGGCAGAAAGGGCGCTCTATTGATACCGCCGAATTTTGCCTCGCTTCGCGCCGCCCATCCGTCCGGTCGCTGAGGGTCTGCCGCGCCGTCCGCTGTCGTGATATGGAAACGCTTCCAACCGCCGCCACGAGACCGCGTTGAACAGCCAAGCCTATCCAACCCATCGCTTCAGCGTTGCCCCGATGATGGACTGGACGGACCGGCATTGCCGGTTCTTCCATCGCCAGCTCTCCGTGCGCGCGCTGCTCTATAGCGAGATGGTCGTCGCCGATGCGGTCATTCATGGCGATCGCGACAAGCTGCTCGGCTTTGATGCGGCCGAGCATCCGCTGGCGCTGCAGCTCGGCGGGTCCGATCCCGAGAAGCTTGCCCGCGCGGCGCGGATCGGCGCCGATTTCGGCTATGACGAGATCAATTTGAACTGCGGCTGCCCGTCGGACCGCGTGCAGTCGGGCACCTTCGGCGCCTGCCTGATGCGCGAGCCGGCGCGCGTCGCCGACTGCGTCGCGGCGATGAAGGCCGAGGTCGCCATTCCCGTGACCGTCAAATGCCGGATCGGCGTCGACGAGCAGGATCCGGAAGCGGCCCTCGATGCCTTTGCCGACGCGGTCGTCGCGGCCGGGGCCGACGCGCTCTGGGTCCATGCCCGCAAGGCCTGGCTCGCAGGCCTTTCGCCGAAGGAAAATCGCGACATTCCCCCGCTCGACTATGACCGCGTCCACAGGCTGAAGGCGCGGTTCCCCAATCTTTTCATAGGGATCAACGGCGGCCTTAAGACGATCGACGAAGCGATTGCCGAGATCGGGCCGGTCGATGGCGTCATGCTCGGCCGCGCCGCCTATCACGAGCCGGCGCTGCTCGCCGGCGTCGACCGCCTCTTCTATGGCGCTGAGGGCGCCGATCCCGAGCCGCAGGACGTCGTCGAGGCGATGATCCCCTATATCGAGGCGGAGCTCGCCCGCGGCGCGCCGCTGCATCGCATCACGCGCCACATGCTCGGCCTCTTCCATGGCCGGCCGGGCGCGCGCCGCTTCCGCCAGATCCTCACCGTCGAGGGCGCGAAGCGCGGCGCCGGCGTCGAGGTTTTGCGCGCGGCCGCGGCAGCGACACGCGAGGCGTCGTCGCTCGCCGCCTGAAACACCTTTGCCAGCGCCGCCCTTTATCCATGCCGCAGCGCACGCTATTGAGGGCGGGCGCCCCGCTTTGCGCCGCCCATCGTCCAGGATCCCGACATGACCATCCGCGGCTTCACCATCGACGGCTTTCTCCTCGCGCTCGTGGCCGTGGTGGCGTTCGCCATCGTGCTGCCGGGGCCGGGCGCGACCGGCGGCATCCTGCACATGAACGATGTCGCCACCTATGGCGTCGGCGTCATCTTCTTCCTCTATGGCCTGACGCTGGCGCCCGAGAAGATGAAGGCCGGCGTCAAGCACTGGCGGCTGCATCTCTGCGTCCAGCTCTGCACCTTCGTCCTGTTCCCGATCGTCGTGCTGACGCTCGGCACGCCGCTGAAGGGCTTCATCCCGCCGGAGGTGTGGATCGGCTTCTTCTACATCGCGGCGCTGCCATCGACCGTCTCGTCCTCCGTCGCGATGACCTCGCTGGCGCAAGGCAATGTGCCGGCCGCGATCTTCAACGCGACGCTGTCGAGCCTCATCGGCGTCTTCGCGACGCCGCTCCTGATGGCGTGGTTCCTCTCCACCAGCGGTCTTTCGATGCCGCTGCTGCCGGTCATCGGCAAGATCGTGCTCCTGGTGCTCATGCCGATCATCGTCGGCCAGATCGCGCGGCATTGGCTCGCCGGCTGGGCCGGCCGCAACAACAAGCAGATCAAGCTTGCCGACCGCGCCATCATCCTGGCGATCGTCTACAACTCGTTCTCGGATTCGATGGTCGAGGGCGTCTGGCAGGGCCATGACGCGCTCCTGATCGTCGAGATCATCGTCGGCGTCATCGCGCTGTTCTTCATCATCTATTGGCTGATGATGATCCCGTGCAAACTGCTCGGCTTCAACAGGCCGGATACGATCGCCTGCCTCTTCTGCGCCTCGAAGAAGTCGCTCGCCACCGGCGTGCCGCTGGCGCCGATCATCTTCGGCACGATCCCCGGCCTCGGGCTGATCATCGCGCCGATCATGCTCTATCACTTCTGCCAGCTGGTGATCGTCAGCGTGATCGCCAACCGCGCCGCCAGATTGGTTCCCGCCGAGGCTTGAGCGCGCCCTCGGTCTCACTGCGCCGCTTGGCCTCGAGCCGGGCGGGCAGGGCGGCCATGATCGCCTGACGCTCGGCCTCGTCCATCCGCACCCAGCCGGCAATCTCGTCCAGCGTCCGGCCGCAGCCCTCGCAGAGGCCGGCCTCCGTATCCATCGTGCAGATGCGGACGCAGGGCGAGATCATGAGAAGGCGACCAGTGCGAGGAGGGCGGCGAGCGAGGCACATTGCTCGGCGGCGCCGAGCGTGTCGCCGGTATGGCCGCCGATCATCCGCTCCGCGAAGTGTCCGAAGCCGATGGTCGCGAGCGCCGCGGCGCCGAGCGCGACCAGCGCCGCGATCGGTCCGCCGGCGAGCGTGCCGGCAATGAGCCCGATGAGGAGCGCCGCGGCCAGCGCCATGGCCAGCGTGTCGCCGTCCGGCTGGCCGATCGACCCGGCGAGACCTTCGGGACGGGCCGGCGGCAGCTTCGCCCAGTGAACAACGATCGCCGCCCGGCCGAGCGCCTCCGCGACGATGAGCGCAAGCGCCGCCTGCAGCGGCGCCCCGGGCAGGAAGGCGGCGAGGAGGCTCGCCTTCAGGACGACCGAGAGGATCAGCGCCAGCGCGCCATAGCTGCCGATCCGGCTGTCGCGCATGATCGCGAGCCGCGCCGGCGCCGTGCGGCCGCCGCCGAACCCGTCGGCGGTGTCGGCAAGGCCGTCCTCGTGCAGCGCACCGGTGAGGACGACGAGGACGGTGATCGCCACCAGCGCGGCGGCGAGCGGCGGCAAGCCGATCGCGGAGCCGAGGAGCAGGACGGTCCCGCCGGCGACGCCGATCAGGCCGCCGGCGATCGGAAACACGCGGACGGCGCCGCGCAGATCCGGCACAGCGTCCGCATCGAGGCCGAGTCGCGCCGGCGGCACGCGCGTCAGGAACACGAGCGACACCGCGACGTCGCGCGCGATGCCCACCCATCCCGTACCGGCCGCTTTGCTCACATCGATCTCCCGCGACGGCGACGCCGCTTTTCGGGTCGCCCGTCGAGGGTTATAGATCGCGCGCCGACGGCCGACCAGCGCCGCCTGACCCCTCGACGCGAGCGAACAGTCCATGTCCCGATCCGCCACTGGCCTTCCCTTCGACGATTTTCGCGCGCTGATCGCGCAAATGCCGGAACGGGACGAGGCGGCCGTGGCAGTGATCCGCGCGCGCGATGCCGAGCTCACCAAGCCCGCCGGTTCGCTCGGGCGGATGGAGCAGCTGGTCGAATGGCTCGGCGGCTGGCAGGGCGCGGCGCGGCCTGCCGTCAATCGTCCGCTGGTCGCGATCTTCGCCGGCAATCACGGCGTCGCCGCGCGGGGCGTCTCGGCCTTTCCGCCTTCGGTGACGCAGCAGATGGTGGAGAATTTCGCCGCCGGCGGCGCCGCCATCAACCAGATCTGCATCACCAACGATCTCTCGCTGAAGGTGTTCGACCTCGCGCTCGACATTCCGACCGGCGACATCACCCTTGATGCGGCGATGGACGAGGCCGCCTGCGCCGCCACCATGGCCTTCGGCATGGAGGCGACCGCCGGCGGCGTCGACCTGATCGCGCTCGGCGAGATGGGCATCGGCAATACGACGATCGCCGCCGCCGTCGCCGCGGGGCTCTTCGGCGGCACGGGCTCCGACTGGGTCGGGCCCGGAACCGGCCTCGACGCGGCCGGCCTCGCGCACAAGGCGGCGATCGTCGATGCGGCGCTGGCGCTCCATGCCGGCCATCTCGCCGATCCGCTCGAGGTGCTCCGCCGGCTCGGCGGGCGCGAGCTCGCCGCGATCGCCGGCGCCATCCTCGCCGCGCGCATGAGCCGCATCCCCGTCATCGTCGACGGCTATGTCGCGACGGCGGCGGCGGCGGTGCTCTATCGCCTCGATCCGCGCGCGCTCGACCATTGCCTGTTCGGCCATCTCTCGGCGGAGCCGGCGCATCGCCGCCTGCTGGACGCGATGGGCAAGACGGCGCTGCTCGATCTCGGCATGCGGCTCGGTGAGGGCACGGGCGCGGCGCTCGCGGCAGGGCTCGTCCGCGCGGCCGTACAGATCCATGCGGGCATGGCGACCTTCGCGCAGGCGGGCGTGTCGGGCAGGGGTGGGTAGGACAGATCGACATCCGCCTTCGGTCATCATGCGCGACCGCTCCAGCCTGTCTTTGCCGGGCCTGACCCGGCAATCCAGACTCGCTTGGCTTTGACATTCTGCGGAGCGGACGTTCTCAGGTCGCGCGCACCGCCCCTGACTTGCATGGGCGATCGGAAAGCTAGAGCCTTTCAGGGCTTGTTGGAAGCGTTCTGCCGGAGCGGATTCGGGCCAAGGTCGAGAACTGCGGCGACGGCCGTACCGAGGTACGGCCGAGCCGGAGGCCGACGGATTTGGCCCGAAGCCGCCCGGCCCGAAGGGTTTCCCGCCGGCGGGCGCCCGCCGTGTCGGCCGGCTCGCCCGACGCGGAGGCATGGGGCCTCGCCACCCTCCTTGCGGATCGCGCGCGCCGGCGGAAAACAGAACGGATTCCACCAAGCCCTGAAAGGCTCTAGCCTCAGGTTCTCGCGGCGCAAGGCTGGATTGCCGGGTCAGGCCCGGCAATGACATATGGGGAGAGGATGTCGCCCGGGGCGACGAAAGCGGGCGAAGGCCGCCTCCCCAACCTCTCCTGGCGGAGAGGGAGCTCGGCTGTGCACTTGGCTGGCGTCGTCGCTTCAACCGGTACGACCGCATCCCCTCTCCCTCAGGGAGAGGGTTAGGGTGAGGGTCTTCTTGAAAGTAAGGCAGGAGGGTCGATCGATTCTCTTACTGCGGCAGGAAGGGGTCTTACGCTAGCCCTCTCCCTCAGGGAGAGGCAGCTCAGCTGTGCACTTGGCCGGCGTCGTCGCCTCAACTGGCACTCCCGCATCCCCTCTCCCTCGAGGAGAGGGTTAGGGTGAGGGCCTTCCCAACGACTGGACGCTCTGGATTGCCGGGGTAAATCCGGCAAGGACAATGTCGGCTCAGTACCGGCGCATCAACCCGACGAGGCGGCCCTGGATGCGGACGCGGTCGGGGCCGAAGATGCGGGTTTCATAGGCCGGATTGGCGGCCTCGAGCGCCACCGAGGCGCCGCGGCGGCGCAGGCGCTTCAGCGTCGCCTCTTCCTCGTCGACCAGCGCGACGATGATGTCGCCGCTGTCGGCATTGTCGGTCTTGCGGATCAGCACGGTGTCGCCGTCGAGGATGCCGGCCTCGATCATCGAATCGCCGCGCACTTCGAGGGCGAAGTGATCGCCGGCGCCGAGCATTTCCGGCGGCACGGTGATCGAATGGCTCTGCGTCTGGATCGCGGAGATGGGCACGCCGGCGGCGATGCGGCCCATCACCGGGACGATGACCGGCTCGGCATAGGACTCCGGCGTCTCGACCGGGCGCATGCGGCCAAGGCTGCCTTCGATGACGCTCGGCGCGAAGCCTCCCTTGCGCGGCCGTGCCAGCGTCGGCGACATCGCCTCCGGCAGCCGCACGACTTCCAGCGCCCGCGCACGGTTGGGCAGGCGGCGGATGAAGCCGCGCTCCTCCAGCGCCTTGATGAGGCGATGGATGCCCGACTTGGAGCGCAGGTCGAGCGCATCCTTCATCTCGTCGAACGAAGGCGGAACACCGGCCTCCTTCAGACGCTCATTGATGAAGAGCAGAAGCTCATATTGTTTTCGTGTGAGCATTTCTCGTTCCGCGCGCCAGAATCAAACGGTACAAAACACGAACAACGTAACTGTTCCGCTTGTGTTCTGCAAGGCGCGCGCGCATCGCCGACGCGTCTCGGGAGGCTCGGCCAAAAGAAAAGCCGGCGCAGCATCGCCGCCCCGGCTGTCTCGTCGCTTTGGCAGGCCTTCGGTCAGCGGATCGGCGGGGCATACTGGATGCCGCCACGGCTCCAGAGCTGGTTGAGGCCGCGGGGTATGCCGAGCTTCGAATCGACGCCGAGATTGCGCTCGTAGATCTCGCCATAGTTGCCGACCGCCTTGACCATGGTGGCGACCCAGTCGTTGGAGAGGCCGAGCTTCGTGCCGAAATCGCCGTCCGTGCCGATGAGGCGCTTGACCTCCGGCTTCATCGAAGCCTTGGCCTCGTCGATCCGATCGGAGGAGACGCCGATCTCCTCGGCATTGATGAGCGCGAAATTGACCCACTGGACGATGAGGCGCCAGGACGGATCATCGGCGCGCACCGCCGGGCCGAGCGGTTCCTTGGAGATGACGTCCGGGAGGATGATGCTGTCGGCGGGATCGGCGAGGCTCGCCTTTTCCGAATAGAGCTGCGAGACGTCGCTGGTGATCGTGTCGCATTTGCCGGCCTTGTAGGCCTCGAGCGCCTCGGCGGAGGTCGCGGCCGGAACGGCCGTGTATTTCATCGTGTTGGTCGTGAAGAAGTCGATGAAATTCGGCTCGGTGGTGGTGCCGGTCTGCACGCAGACGCTGGCTCCGTCGAGTTCGAGCGCCGAGGTCTTGCCGCTGGCGCGCTTCACCATGAAGCCCTGGCCGTCATAATAGGTGACGCCGGCGAAGACGATGCCGAGATCGGCCTCGCGGCCGAGCGTCCAGGTCGAGTTGCGTGACAGGAGATCGACCTTGCCGTCCTTGAGCGCGGCGAAGCGATCGGTTGCCGATAATGGCACATAGGTGACCTTCGCCGGGTCTCCGAGCACGGCGGCGGCGACCGCCTTGCAGAAATCGACATCGAAGCCGGACCAGGCGCCGGCATCGTCCTTGGCGCCGAAGCCGAGCAGGCCCTCGTTGACGCCGCAATTGAGGCTGCCGCGCGCCTTGACGTCGTCGAGGGTCGCCGCCTCGGCGGCAAGCCCTCCGGCGACGAGCAGGCTGGCGCCGAGCACGGCGCGCCTCATGGCGGCAATCGATCGAATGGACATGTGGTCTCCCCCGGATGGCCTTTGTCGTTGATCGCTCGTGGCGGTCCGCGCGTGGCGCGGACCTTCTGCCGTCACAGCTTGGCGCGCTGCAGGACGACGACCTTCGTGCCGACCGGGACCCGTTCAAAGAGGTCCACCACATCGGCATTGACCATGCGGAAGCAGCCGGAGGACAGCGCATGGCCGATCGTCTGCGGCTGGTTGGTGCCGTGGATGCGATAGACGGTGTCGCCGAGATAGAGCGCGCGGGCACCGAGCGGATTGCCTTCGCCGCCGGCCATGAAGCGCGGCAGATAGGGCTGGCGCTGGATCATCTCCGGCGGCGGCCGCCAATCCGGCCATTCCTGCTTGCGCGAGATCTTGAGCAGCCCCGACCATTGGAAACCATCGCGGCCGACGCCGACGCCGTAGCGGAGCGCCCGGTTGTCGCCCTGGACCAGGTAGAGGAACCGCTCCTGGGTGTTGATGATGATCGTGCCCGGCTTCTCGGTCGTGCGGAAATAGACCGGTTGCAGGCGGAACTCCGGGGGCAGCAGCGATTGCTCGGCAGTCGGGACGACGCCCGGCTGGTCGCCGATCTGCAGCGTCCCGCGCGCGTCCGGCGCGGCGCTCGCCGCCGGCGCCAGGGCGGCGCCCGCCGCCAGGAGGAGGCCGAGAAGGGCTCCGCGGAAGAGGGGGCGTTTCTTGTGGTGCATGATGCCTCTCGGGATGAAGGCCGGTGGCGGCAGGGTCAAGTCAAGCGATCGGCGCGCGGCATCAGGTCTTGCCGGGCGGCAGCGTCAGGGCAGGGGCGGCCGGCGCCGCCATCGCCGGGCCAGCGGCGGCCGCCGCGGCCGGCACGGCTGGCATGTCGCAGCGCGCGAACACCATGGTGCCGTAGCGCGCGGTGACGCCCGGATCGACCCAGGCGGCGACGAGGACGCCATTCTGGAACGAGGTGACCTGCCGATCCTTGATGACGCCGGCGGGGCCGGGCGGGCCGATATAGATGCGGCCGCCCGAGCTCTTGACGAAGAGTTCGCTCGGCGTCGTCTGGTCGGCGAGATACATCATCACGCCGCCATTCGGGCCCTTGGTGATGACATAGGGATTGCTGCAATAGCGCCGCGCCTCGGCGGTGGTCCGGGCAAGGTCCGCTTCGTTGCGGAAGGAGCCGAGGCCCCATTTGCCGACGAGTTCGTCTGAGGTGATCATCGGCACCGCCGGCAGGCCCGGCGTCAGCGCCGCGCTGTCGAGGGACCGTTCCGACGTGCAGGCCGCGAGCCCGGCGACGAGCAGCGCGCTAGCTGCGAGCCCCGCGCCGCGACGGAGGCGTGTGGCAGCGTTCGATTCGCTCGATGAAGGCCCGTTCGATACAACGACCATCCGCTTCCCCTCCCACGGTGGTATCCGAAAGCAGCGCGATCTCCGTCCGCTTGGCCCCGGATGTCGCGGCATGATGAAGAGGCGACGGTGCAAACGCAACCGCTTCGTGAGAGCGGCCGATCCTGTCTCTGTTCTCTCTTCGTGCTAGAATTGCAGCATGACAGAGTTCGGCTCTTGCTTTTTCGAGACGGTGCTGGGGCGCGCGGCCATCGTCTGGGGCCCGCGCGGCATCAGGCGCACCTTCCTGCCCGAGCCGGAGGAGCCGGCCCTTCGCCGGCTGCTGGCGAAACTCTATCCGGACGCCGCCGAGACAACGCCCGAGGGCGAGATCGCGGCGACGATCGCGGCGATCCGTTCGCTTCTTTCAGGCGGCGCCGATGATCTCCGCGCCGCGCCGCTCGACATGGCGGGGATCGGCGCCTTTCCGGCGCGGGTCTATGCGGCGCTGCGCCTCGTCGGGCCGGGCGAGACCATTACCTATGGCGAACTCGCCGCGCGGGTCGGAGCGGCAGGCGAGGCGCGGCCTGTTGGCGCGATCCTCGGCCGCAATCCGTTCCCGATCATCGTGCCCTGTCACAGGGTATTGGCGGCAGGCGGCGGGGTCGGCGGCTTCTCGGCGCCGGGCGGCGTCAGCACCAAGCTCAAGATGCTGACGGCCGAGCGGGCGCGCACCAGCGCGATCCCCGGCCTCTTCGACGGCATGGACCTGCCGCTGGCCATGCGGCCGGGTTGAACGTCTTCGGGTCGATCAAGGAAAACTGGCGCGCCCTAGGGGAATCGAACCCCTCTCTCCACCGTGAAAGGGTGGCGTCCTGACCGATAGACGAAGGGCGCGTCGGCGCGGCTTATAGAGGCGATTCCCTGCCGAGACAAGATCGCTCCGCCGCGCCTGTTCATAACCTCGGCGCGAGGCTCACCACTTGCCGGTATTCGGCATCGACGCCCAGGGCTCCTGCGGCGGCAGCGGGCTGTCGGCCTGGATCAGTTCGACCGAGATGTTGTCGGGCGAGCGGATGAAGGCCATGTGGCCGTCGCGGGGCGGGCGGTTGATGGTGACGCCGCCCTTCTGCAGCGTGTCGCAGAGCGCGTAGATGTCATCGACGCGATAGGCGAGATGGCCGAAATTGCGGCCCTCGCCATAGACTTCCGGATCCCAGTTGTAGGTGAGCTCGACCTGCGCGCTCTCATCGCCCGGCGCGGCGAGGAAGATGAGCGTGAAGCGACCCTTCTCGTTCTCGATGCGGCGGACCTCCTTTAGGCCGAGGAGATTATAAAAGGCGATCGAGGCGTCGACGTCGGTGACGCGCACCATCGTGTGAAGATACTTCAGGGCCATGCGGTCCTCCCGGGGGTTGTGGCTTGCGTTGATCCGGCGTGCTGGCGCCGGTTGGAAAAGGCCGCCGCACCATAGTTCGGCCGCGGCGGAAGGACAACGCGCCGGCGCCTTCGCCGCTCCCGCGCGGAAATCCGGCCTTGTGGCCGCGAAGTCACTGGTCAGCCGATGTGCGAATGCTATTGTTGGCGCGATGAATCGGTCGTTCACACACGGCTTTGCGTGTTTTTGACGATCACGTCTTTGTATGGGCCGCGGATGATGGCCGGACTGGGGGCCGAAGCATATGGGGTCCAAGACTAGCACCGGTTCTTCGGCATCGATCGCCGGCGGCGACGATGCGGCAGGGCTGGACCTCGTCGAGGTTGTCGGTGCGATCAAGTGGTTCGACGCCTCGAAGGGATACGGCTTCATCGTTCCCGATAATGGCGCGCCCGACGTTCTCCTGCATGTGACGTGCCTGCGCCGCGACGGCTTCCAGACCGCCTATGAGGGCGCGCGGATCGTCTGCGAGGCGCATCAGGGCGCGCGCGGGCTGCAGGCCTTCCGCATCCTCACGATGGACGAATCGACCGCCGTGCATCCGGCGCAGGCCGGTCCGCCGCGCACCCATCAGGTCGTCGCGCCGACCAGCGGGCTCGAGCGCTGCGTCGTCAAGTGGTTCAACCGCGTCAAGGGCTACGGCTTCGTCTCGCGCGGCGACGGCACCGAGGACATCTTCGTCCATATGGAAACGCTGCGCCGCTACGGGCTGATGGAGCTTCGCCCCGGCCAGGTCGTGCTCGTCCGCTTCGGGCCCGGCGACAAGGGTCTGATGGCCGCGGAGATCCGTCCCGACGGGGCTCCCGGCGGCCCTGTTTCCTCGCACTGACCGCGATGACAGCTTTCAACACGCGTGCGTCGCGCGCCGGGTCGCCCTGGCGCGGCGTCGCGATCGTCCTCGGCTTCATTGCCGCCCTGCTGGCGACGGCACCGGCTGCGCTTGCCGACGGCACTACCGTCGAGCTCGTGACCAGGACCGGGCGCCATCCGATCACCGTCGAATGGGCCGTCACGCCTGCGGAGCGGTCGAAGGGGCTGATGTTCCGCACCTCCATGCCTGAAGATGCCGGCATGCTGTTCGACTTCGGCTCCGACCAGGACGTCGCGTTCTGGATGCACAACACGCCGCTGTCGCTCGACATGGTGTTCATCGCCAGCGACGGGATCGTGAAGCGGATCGCGGCGCGCGCAACGCCCTATTCCGATACCGAGATCCCCTCCGGCAGTCCGGTGCGCTATGTGCTCGAGATCAATGGCGGCCGGGCCGCGGCGCTCGGCCTCGCGCCGGGCGACAGGGTGGTGATTCCGGCGCATTGATCCCTCGGCCCGTCATTTGCGACCTTTCGCAAGCTTGCGGGTTGGAGCGGGGAGATGCTAATCGAACGCCTGAGTTCAATGTCGGGGCATAGCGCAGTCTGGTAGCGCATCTGGTTTGGGACCAGAGGGTCGCAAGTTCGAATCTTGCTGCCCCGACCACGAAATGTCGGATCGAGCCGAGGGAAGCAGCGAAGCGATGGTCGCACGTATCTTCAAGCCCGCACGCAACGCGATGCAGTCCGGCAAGGCCAAGACCGAGCGCTGGATGCTCACCTATGAGCCCGAGGTGCCGCTCTCGGTCGAGCCGCTGATGGGATATACCTCGTCGGCCGACATGAAGCGCCAGATCAAGCTGCATTTCGACACGCAGGAAGAGGCCGTCGCCTACGCGCAGAAGAACGGCATCCCCTATCAGGTGTTCGAGCCGCATGCCGATGCGCGCCGGAAAATCTCCTATTCCGACAATTTCCGCTACGGCCGCCTGCAGTCCTGGACGCACTAGGCCGCGCTGCGGCGAGCTGGCCCCTTAGCTCAGCTGGATAGAGCACCTGCCTTCTAAGCCGGTGGTCGTTGGTTCGAATCCAACAGGGGTCACCATTCGCCCTCGCTCAGCGGACGGGTCGCCTCAGCGGCGTTCCCGGTGTAGGAAGGGCCGCCTTTCACGCGAGATCCTCCGACCATGTCCCTTCGCCCCAATGCCCATGTCGCCGTCGGCGCCGCCCTGTTCGGCAATGATCTGCCGCTGACGCTGATCGCCGGCCCCTGCCAGCTCGAAAGCCGGCAGCATGCCTTCGACATCGCGGGGCGCCTCAAGGAACTGACGGCCGGCCTCGGCATCGGCTTCGTCTACAAAACCTCCTTCGACAAGGCGAACCGCACCAGCATCGGCGGCAAGCGCGGGGCGGGGCTCGACGCGGCGCTGCCGATCTTCGCGGATCTGCGCAAGGAGCTCGGCGTGCCGCTCCTCACCGACGTGCATGAGCGCGAGCAATGCGCCGTCGTGGCCGAGGTCGCCGACATCCTGCAGATCCCGGCCTTTCTCAGCCGCCAGACCGACCTGCTCGTCGCCGCGGCCGAGACGGGCCGCGTCGTCAACGTCAAGAAGGGGCAGTTTCTTGCCCCCTGGGACATGAAGAATGTCGTCGACAAGCTGACGGCGAGCGGCAATCCCAACATCCTCCTGACCGAGCGCGGCGCGAGCTTCGGCTACAACACGCTCGTCTCCGACATGCGCGCGCTGCCGATCATGGCCGGGCTCGGCGCGCCGGTCGTCTTCGACGCCACCCATTCGGTGCAGCAGCCGGGCGGGCAGGGCGGCTCGACCGGCGGCGAGCGCCGCTTCGTGTCGGTGCTGGCGCGCGCGGCCGTCGCGGTCGGCGTTGCCGGCGTCTTCATCGAGACGCATCAGGACCCCGACAATGCGCCCTCCGACGGCCCCAACATGGTGCCGCTCGCCGACATGCCGGCGCTGCTGGAGCGGCTGATGGCCTTCGACCGGATCGCCAAGGCGGCGTGAGGCCGCCGGTTGCGGATCATCGCGCCGGCCTCTCGCCCGCGAACAGCGCCTTGTGGCTGGCGATCAGCGCGGCGATCGCGTCAGCGGTGGCGTGGATCGCGGGATCGTGGCGGTCGTCGTGATGCGTCACCAGCCACTGCTCCGATGAGAGCGCGGCGATGAGACCGCCGACGCGCGCAAGGCCGGCTTCGCCGTCGCCGACGAGGCAGGGCAGCACGACGCGGCAGGCGCCGCCGAGAGCAAGATCGAGCAGCGTGCGCGGATCGGAGCAGCGGAAGGCGATCGCCGCGCCCGCCTGCGCCTGCAGCCAGGACGCCGAGGGCGTGATCGCCGCATCGCCGGCCAGTGCGGCGAAGGGGAGGGCGTCCGGGTCGCTGCCCGCGCGCGCATAGACCGCGAAGGCGACCGATGCGATGCGGCGCCCGGCCAAAGTCGTCTCGTCCGGGCGGCGATTGCGGATGCCGATATCCGCTGCCCGCCGGCCGATATCGAGACGGGCATTCGCCGTCACGAAGTCGAGCGGCCAGTCGCGTCCCGCCGGCGCGAGGTGAGCGGCGTTCGCAGCGAGAAAGCGTGTCATCCAGTGGCCGGCCGAAATCCGCACTGACCGGGGCGCCGTGGTCGCCTGGCGCCAGCGAGTGATGCCGGCGACGGCGGCCTCGACCTCCTCGGCATGGCCGAGCAATGTCCGGCCTGATTCGGTGAGTTGGTATCCGGTGCGACTGCGGCTGAACAGGCGGAGGCCGAGACCGCGCTCCAGCGCCGCGACGCGGCGCCCGAGTGTCGGCGCGCTGACATCGGCCATGCGGGCCGCCGGCCCGAGCCCGCCGCTGCGCGCCACCGCCAGGAACAGGCGGAGATCGGACCAGTCGAGGTCTTTCATTTCTGAAACGATCATTGCGAAACCGGCGCTTGGGTAGGGCCGTGGCCTTCATTAATGTGCGGCAAATGAGGGCGCCGGCCAAGGCGCGGCGCCTCGTTCTTTCAATTCTGCAACGATTGAAGCGGCAGGGAAACACACATGCTGAAACGCGCTCTCTGGGACGGTCTCGAGGTTCCGGCCATCGGTTTCGGCGGCTGGGCGATCGGCGGTCCGTTCTTCGCCGGTACCGTGCCGCTCGGCTGGGGGGCGGTCGACGACCGCGAATCGACGGCCGCCATCCATGCCGCGCTCGATGCCGGCATCCGCTTCTTCGACACCGCGAGCAATTATGGCGGCGGCCACTCCGAGGCGGTCCTCGGCGCTGCGCTCGAGGGGCGCGACGATGTCGTGATCGCGACCAAGTTCGGCCATGTCGTCGATCCCGACACCAAGCAAGCGCAGGAGGATGACGTCTCGCCGGCGTTTATCGACCGGATCGTCGAGCGCTCGCTGCGCAATCTCCGCCGCGAGCAGATCGACCTCCTGCAGCTGCATGTAGGCTATCTGCCGGTCACCGAAGCCGAGGCCGTCTTCGACCATCTCGGGCGCCTCCGCGCGTCGGGGAAGATCGCCGCCTTCGGCTGGAGCACGGATACGCCGGCGAGCGCCGCCGCCCTTGCCGGCCGCGAGGGCTTCGTCGCCATCCAGCACAACATGAACGTGCTCGATCCCGCCGATGCGATGATCGCCGTCATCGAGAAGGCCGGGCTGATCTCGATCGACCGTGGACCGCTCGCGATGGGCCTTCTCACCGGCAAGTTCACGCCGTCGATGCGGCTCGCCGCCAATGATGTGCGCTCGGCCGATCTCGAATGGCTGACCTATTTCAAGAACGGCACCGTCGCGCCGGAATTCGCGGCCAGGCTCGAGTCGATCCGCGAGTTGCTCACCGCGGGCGGCCGCACGCTGACGCAGGGTGCGCTCGCCTGGCTCTGGGCGCGCTCTGCGGCGACGCTGCCGATCCCCGGCATCCGCACCGTCCGCCAGGCCGAGGAGAATGCCGGCGCGCTCGCCTTCGGGCCGCTATCGACGGATGCGATGGCCGAGATTGACCTTCTGCTCGGGCGCAGTGCGCGGGCGGCGTGAGGCCGGTCCCGCGCCCTCGCCGCGTCAGTTGGCCGGGCCCTCGAGCACGAGGATGTCCTCGCGGCCGAAATTGACGGTGATCGGCTGGCCGCGCTCGGGCGGGGCGGCATTCGGGCGGTTGAAGGTGTCGAGCGAGACCGCGCTCTCCTTGAAGCGGACGCGGATGCGCACGACCGAGCCGAGGAAATGCACCTCGTCGATGATGCCGTCGAGATTGTTGCTGGTGCCGTTGGCGCGGCCGATCGACAGCGCCTCGGGGCGCAGCGCCACGGCGAGCGCATCGCCGGTGCCGGCGCCCTTGAGGCCGCGGCTCGTCACGATCTCCTGGCCGTCGACGACGATGCGGCCCTCGGCGCCGTCCGAGACCTTGCCGGCGAGGATATTGAGCGTGCCGACGAAGGAGGCGACGAAGCGCGTCTTCGGATAGTTGTAGATCTCGAACGGCGTGCCGAGTTGCTCGATCCGCCCGTCGCTCATGACGCAGATGCGGTCGGACATCGACAGCGCCTCTTCCTGGTCATGCGTCACGAAGATCGTGGTGATGCCGAGCTGGCGCTGGACGGCGCGGATTTCCTCGCGCAGCGACACGCGGATCTTGGCATCGAGCGCCGAGAGCGGCTCGTCGAGCAGGAGGATCTGCGGCTTGATGGCGAGCGCACGGGCGAGCGCGACGCGCTGCTGCTGGCCGCCGGAGAGCTGGTAGGGATAGCGGTCGGCGACCTGCGGCAGCTTGATCAGGTCAAGCATTTCCTTGACCCGGGCCGTGATTTCCGCGCCGCTCTTGTGCGCGACCTTCAGCCCGAAGGCGATGTTGTCGGCGACCGTCATGTTCGGGAACAGCGCATAGGCCTGGAACACCATGCCGATATTGCGCTGGTGCGGCTTCAGGTTGGTCACGTCCTTGCCGTCGATGCGGATGGTGCCGCTGGTCGGCGTCTCGAAGCCGGCGACCATGCGCAGGATCGTCGTCTTGCCGCAGCCGGAGGGGCCGAGCAGCGTGACGAACTCGCCGCGCTCGACGGCGAGATCGACGCCCTTGACCGTGGTCAGCGTCCCGAAGGTCTTGGTGATCCGCTCGATCGTGAGGAAAGTCATGGTCGTCCTGGATCTTCCTTGAGGGCGTCAGCGCTTCTGGCCGGGCGCGAGGCTGGCGACGAGCTGGATCAGGCCCATGCAGGCCCAGGTGATGGCGAAGGCGATGACGGCGAGCGCCGCCGGCTCATAGGCGCGGTTGGCGCCGATGAGCTGCATATAGGGCCCGAAGGCCGGCCGGTTGAGCAGGCTCGCCATCGTGAACTCGCCGATGACGATCGCGAAGGTCAGGAAGGCGCCCGAGAGCACGCCGACGCGGATATTCGGCAGGATGACCTGGATCAGGATGCGCGGCCACGAACTGCCGAGGCTCTGCGCCGCTTCGGTCAGCGTGCGGATGTCGATGGTCCTCAGCGCCGTGTCGACCGAGCGATACATATAGGGCAGCGACAGCGTCACATAGGCGAAGATGAGCAGGAGATCTGTGCCGCGCGCGCTGCCGGTCATCGGCAGGAAAGACGAGGAATTGTACATCCTCAAATAGCCGAACACGATGACGATCGCCGGCACGACCAAGGGCAGCAGCGTCATGAACTCGACCAGCGGGCGGAGCCGGGGCAGCTTCAACTGGACCAGATAGGCCGTCGGCACGACGAGGGCGATGCCGACGATGATGGTCAAGAGCGCGATCAGCGCCGAATAGGAGAAGCTCGCCTGGAAGTTCGGATCGGCGAGGACGACCTGATAGGCCTTGAAGGAATAGGTGCCGCGCTGCATGCGCAGCGAGAACTCGAAAGTGGCGATCAGCGGCACGAGGAAATAGACCGCGCCGATAATGAAGCCGAGCCAGGGAAAGAAGCGTTTCGTCTTCATCGGATCCACCGGGCGCTGCGGGAGGCGAGCCAGATATAGGCGCCGTTGGAGACGCCCGTGATGACGATCATGCCGAGCGCCAGCGCATAGCCGAGATTGGGATCATGCAGCGCGTCGCCGCGGATCTGCGCATAGAGCAGGATGGTGACGAGGTTGAACGAGGAGCCGGTCAGCGCATAGGCGGTGGCGATGGCGCCGAAGGCATTGGCAAAGAGCAGCAGGAAGGCACCGAGGAGGCTCGGCCACAGGATCGGCAGCGCGATCATCGTCCAGTACTGGTAGCCCGTCGCGCCGAGGATCGCTGCCGCTTCCCGCCATTCCTTCTTGAGCCCGTCGAGCGCAGGCGACACGACCAGCACCATCAGCGGGATCTGGAAATACATGTAGGTGATCGTCAGCCCCCAGAAGGAGAGGAGGTTGAAGCCGCCGCGATAGATGTTGAGGTCGAACAGCGTCATCAGCAGCGCGGTCACGAGACCGGTGCGCCCGAGCGTCGACAGGAAGGCGAAGGCGAGCGGCACGCCGGCGAATTGCGAGGCGACGCCGGAAAAGGTCATCAGCGTCGGCCGCACCCAGCGCGGCAGGCCGCCGAGGATGGTCGCCAGCGCCAGCGCGAAGCCGATCAGGACGCCGCCGAGCGCCGAGGCGGCGCTGATCTCGAGGCTCAGCTTGTAGGAGCGGATGATCGCCGGCTGGCCGAGATTGACGATGTTCTGCAGCGTGAAGTTGCCGGCCGGGTCCTGGAAGGCGCCGACGATGAGATTGAAGGCCGGCAGCAGCAGGAACATCAGCGAGAACAACAGGAACGGCAAGATGCCGAGCCAGGACCAGGCGATCCGTCTCTCGCGCGCGGCGGCGGCCGGCAGGGCGGTGGTGCTCATGGTCGCGTGAACGGCGTCCCTGGAGTGCGGATCGAGATCGCGGCGGCAGCTAAGCCGGCGAACTCATCGTTCGGATGGGGAAGCGGGCGCCGTCCGCAAGGGACGGCGCCCGCCATATCGGGCGTTCGGCTCTGGTCGCTTACTTGGCGACGTCGGCGCCGACGACTTCGCTCCACTTCTTGGCGATCACTTCCTTCGCGGCGCCCTGCTGCTCGAGCGTCGGGAAGATCGCGGCGGCATAGGACTCGGCCGGCGGCAGCTTGGCCAGCATGTCGGCCGGGATCTTGCCGTTCTTGGCGAGGTCGTTGAAGCGGATCGGGTGGCAATAGCCCTTCAGCCAGCCGAGCTGACCTTCGTCCGAATAGAGATACTCCATCCAGAGCTTGGCGGCGTTCGGATGCGGCGCGAAGGCGCTGATCGCCTGGACATAGACGCCGGCGACGACGCCGGTCTTCGGGATGATGACTTCGGCCGGCGGGTTGCCGGCGAGAACGTCGCGCCAGGAGAGGGCGTTGTAGTCCCAGGCGATGATGATCGGGGTCGTGCCCTGCGCGAGCGAGGCCGACTTGCCGGTCACGGGCACGAAATTGCCCTTCTTGTTCAGCTCGGCGAAGAACTTGAGACCCTCTTCACCGGCCTTGGCGACGTCGCCCTTCGAGGCCGAGAGGCCGGCGGCGAAGACGCCCTGGATCGCCTGGTTGGCGGTCTGCGGCGCGCCGGCGAGCGCGACGGCGTTGGCATATTCCGGCGACAGGAGGTCCGACCAGTCGGTCGGCATCGTCTTGACGAGGTCCTTGTTCACCAGGAACGACATCACGCCGTAATAGTCGCCGTACCAGTAGCCGTCGGCATCCTTGGCGCTGTCCGGGATCGTGTCCCAGGTCGCGACCTTGTAGGGCTGGATCAGGCCTTCGGCCTTGGCCGTCGGGCCGAAGGAGAGACCGACATCGATCACGTCGGGGGCCTGCGGGCCGGTATTGCCCTTGTTGGCCTTGATCGCCTCGATCTCGTCCGCCGAGCCGGCGTCCGGATTGAGCTCGTTGACCTCAAGGCCGTACTTCGCCTTGAAGCCGGCGATCACGTCGCCATAGCCGCACCAGTCGTGGGGCAGGGCGATGGTGGTGAGAGTGCCTTCCTTCTTGGCCGCAGCAATGAGCTCGTCG
Organism: Kaistia sp.; assembly: GCA_965279105.1. Taxonomy (GTDB): domain Bacteria; phylum Pseudomonadota; class Alphaproteobacteria; order Rhizobiales; family Kaistiaceae; genus Kaistia. The sequence goes on along the minus strand of OZ257135.1, from coordinate 3,519,589 downwards.
CTCTGCGCGAAGGCCAGGCCGGCCGATGCCGTCAGAGCCAGCACAGAGACAGTCAACCGCATCAAGTTGGTCTTCATTCTTGTTTCTCCTTCCGCGGCCGGGCACCCCGAGCACCCGTCTCCACTGAAAACATGGATCGTAAGCCGTCTACCTGCGGAGGCTATCATGCCTCTTTGAAGCTTCGATGTCATGTCGCGCAGAGCTTGCAGGGATCGACGTCATTTTCGCGCGCAACTGGCGTGGTGTGGCAGACCACAGGTGTCGTCGGGGCAGAGACAGCAGTGAAGACGTGCGTTGCTCTGCGAGGGAAGAACACGCGCGAGAGAAATGCCGAACTTTGCCGGCATCGCGACGCGGCGGGGCGCCACCGAGCGTCAATGGCGAGCCGCTAGCTGCGCCGGCGAGATGAGACGGGGTGGCTGCCTAGCCGAGGCTGGGATCGGTGGGTTGTCGAGACGACGGTGGGGTCGCGGCCGCGTTTGCGCGCTGCCTTGCGACTGAAGGCCATGTCGACGCAGCGTATTGGTCCGCTGCCCCGCTGCGTGCTTGCAGCGGCACGAGCCGGATTGCGTCCCCTGCAGGGACTGCAGGCAGTTTCTCGCCATCGCTGATACACCGGGTGCTCGTCTCACATTTTCATGCAGCATCGGAGCAAATGATGGCCGAGCGATTCGAACGGCACCGCCAACCCTGGACAGCTGAAGAGCTCGACAAGCTCAACGTGCTCGCCAAGAAGGGCATGTCGCTCAAGGCGATCTCCAAGGCGATGACGCGCAGCGAGGAATCGATCAAGGACCGCGCCAAGGTCGACGGCATCGGCATCGCCAAGCTCCGCTAGGTCATACCCTTGGCGGCCGCGCGGGACCTCTGGCGGGGAATCGTTGCTCGCAGCGCTATCGCGGCTGGCGCGGTCCGGAGCTCTCGCGGATGATCAGCTCATGCGGCACGATCTGGTGCTCCAGAGCCGCTCCCCCCTCGATCATCCGCTTCAGATAGAGAACCGAGGCCTCCGCCATTTCCCGGCGCGGCAGGCGCACAGTGGTGAGCGGGGGATCGAAGACCTGCGAGAAGGTCAGGTCGTCGAAGCCGGCGACGGCCATGTCGGCGGGGATGCGGATGCCCGCGCGCTTCAATTCCGTCATCAGGCCGAAGGCCGATTCATCATTGCCGCAGAACACCGCGTCCGGCAGGGGGCCGGCGGCGATCAGCTGCATCGCGACGGCCTTGCCATCCGCCAGATGAAAGCCGCCGGGGAGCAGGAGATCCGGCTCATCCGGCAGCCCCGCTTCCGCCATGCCGCGGCGCCACCCTTCGAGGCGCAACTGCGAGACGAGTTCGGTCATCGGACCGGCGAGATGCGCGATCCGGCGGTGGCCATTGGCGATGAGATGGCGGACGACGTCGGCCGCCGCCTCGACCTCGTCGATCTGCACCGAGGCGATGCCGCTCACCGGTTCGGTCGGGCTCATCGTCCGCACGACCGGAAGGCGGCTGCCGCTCTCGATCCGGCTGCGGATGCGGGCCGGGCAATAGCCCGAGGTCAGCAGGATGCCGTCGATGCCGCCCGTGAACAGTTCGTCCGCGAGCCGGTCCGGCCGCTCGAGGTCGACATTGGTGTGTCCGATCATGATGCCGTAGCCGAGCTCGAACGCGGCGCGGTCGATATTCATCAGCAGGTCGGAATAGTTCTGGTTGGCAAGGTCGGGGATCAGCACCAGGAGGATCGCGCTGCGCTGCAGGCGCAGCGATCGGGCGTGGCGGTTGATCTTGTAGCCGGCCTCCTGCGCCGCCCGTTCGACGCGGATGCGGGTCTCCTCGCTGATCGGCGGCAAGCCGGCGAGAGAGCGGCTGACAGTCGAGGCGGAGACGCCGGCGAGCCGCGCGATGTCGGCCATCGTCGGCGGGCGCGCGCGCACCGGCTCCTTGTTCTGGCCGATCTCGTCCCGAGGCTCCCTCGGCGTCTGCCTTGCCACTCGCTGCGTCCCCCTCCGGTCGCATGCCGCGTCGCGGTGCTCGACTCGACCGGCAAACTATCATGACTGCGCCGCGCGCCGACAGGCAGCGCCGCGGCCGCGCATCGCCCGCGTTTCTGCGGTCTGGCACGAATTGCTGCCGTGCACAATCGATTGCGGCTTGCGTGCAATCGATTGCGTGATACGAATTGCGCATTCGATTGCGCTGATCGTTCCCGTGACTGGGAGCGAGCACGCCGCCTGCGGGGAGGAGACCGCGCGGGCCCGGAGGTCACCATGAACACGCCTGGTTCCGACACCGGCGCGACCCCTGTCGCGCTGCCCGAAATCCGCTGTCCCGCCCGACGCATCGTCGGCGCGCGCCGCCTCACCCGCTCCCGGACATGAGACCCATGGACATCAGCCCCATTCTTTCGATCCAGCTCTATTCGCTGCGTGCTCTCGGTTCCGTCGAGCGCCAGCTCGATGCCGCCGAGGCCGCCGGTTTTCGCCTCGTCGAGACCATCGGCAGCCAGCTGGCGGACCCTGCCGGCCTGAAGGCGCAACTCGATGCGCGCGGGCTGGCCGCACCGACGGGCCATATCGGCATCGGCGATCTTCGCAGCGATCTCGCCCGCATCGCCGACGCGGCCAATACCGTGGGCATCACGCAGCTCTACATGCCGGCCTATCCCGAGGCCGAGCGCGGCCGGACGGCCGCGAGCTGGTCAAGGTCCGGCGAAGAGCTCGGCCGCATCGCCGAGACGCTGAAGGCCCGGTCGATCGGCCTTGGCTATCACAACCATCATTGGGAACTGGACGTGCTCGACGACGGGCGGACGGCGCTCGAGAGCTTCTTCGCCGGTGCGGCCGGATCGCCGCTCACCTGGCAGGCCGACATCGCCTGGCTCGCGCGCGGCGGCGTCGATCCGGCCGAATGGCTTAAGCGCTACAGCGCGATCCTGACCTCGGCGCATGTCAAGGATCAGGCGCCGGCCGGCGTCACCGTCGATGACGGCTGGACCGATGTCGGCGCCGGCATCCTCGACTGGCCGCTGCTCTGGAAGGTCGCGCGCGACAACGGCGCCGGCGTCATGACCGTCGAGCACGACAATCCGAGCGATCCGGCCGGCTTCGCGGCGCGCAGCCACGCTTATCTCGCCCAGATGACCGCCTAAGCCGGCCCATCTCTCCGGGACGCCGCGCGAGTCCCGCCCGACACATCGATGCATCGGATTGTACACGTGGAAAAGCTGAAGGTTGGTCTCATCGGGCTCGGCACGGTCGGGCAGGTCGTTCACCTGCCGGTTCTCGCCGGGCTCAAGGACAAGTTCGACGTCGTCGCCGTCTGCGACGTGTCGGCGACGCTGACGGAGCGCGTCGCCGACTCCTTCCAGGTCAGTGGCCGCTACACCGATCACCGCGCGATGCTGGCGGACGAAGAGCTCGATGTCGTCGCCGTCATCAACTCGGACGAATATCACGCCGATTGCGCGATCGATGCGCTCGCCGCCGGCGCGCATGTGCTCATCGAGAAGCCGGTCTGCCTGTCGCTCGCCGATCTCGACCGGATCATCGCGGCGCGCGATGCCGCGGGCAGGATCGCGCTGGTCGGCTATATGCGCCGCTATGCCGGCGCCTTCACGGCCATGCAGCAGCGCCTCGCCGCCGCGCCCGCCATCCTCCATGTCGCCGTTCGCGACATCATCGGTCCCAATTCCTATTTCATCGGCCAGACCAGCGTGGTGGAAGCCGGCGACGACGTTCCCGAGGCGCTGATCGCCGAGCGGCGCGACCGCGCCGCGGCGCAGGTGCAGGCTGCGCTCGGCCAGGTCTCGCCCGAGGCCGTCTCGGCCTACCGGCTGCTCTGCGGCCTCGGCAGCCATGACCTATCCGCGATGCGCGGGCTGGTCGGCGCGCCTAAGGGCGTCATCGGCGCCGGCAAGAAGAGCGGCGGCCGCTATGTCGCGGCGATCCTCGACTATGGAAGCTTCATGGCGACCTTCGAGATGGGCCTCGATCAGGTCGGACGCTTCGACGCTTACATCGAAGCCTTCACCGGCAGCGAGCGGCTTCGGATCGACTATGACACGCCCTTCATCCGCCATTTGCCGACCCATCTGACGGTTCAATCGACCCAGGGCGAGGATCTCACCGTCTCCGTCGAGCGGCCGAGCTACCGCGATCCCTACACATCCGAGTGGCTTCACCTGTTCGACGCCATCACGGCCGGCGCGCCGGTCGGCACCACGCTCGAGGATTCGGCAGAAGACCTGAAGCTCTTCGCCGAGATCATCGCGGCCTTCCCGGACTGACGTCCGGCGGCTGCGTCTGAGGCTGCATGCGCGGGTCAAGCGATGCAGCGGTCAAGAAACGGGAGGAAATCGATGAGCGAGTCCAATGCCAGCCGGGGCACCATGAACCGGCGCGCCTTTCTGGGGTCCACCGCAGCCGCTGCGGCGGCGATGACCGTCGGCCAGCACGCGGCCTTCGCGGCCGAGGAGATCAAGTTCTGGGACATGGTCTGGGGCACCGGCGCCACCTACACCGCGGCCGCCAAGGAACTCGTCGGCAGCTATGCGCCGGCCGGCGACGCTCTCGGCGTCCGCTACCAGTCGATCCCCTGGGCCAACTGGTACCAGACCTTCACCTCGGCGGCTGCCTCGCGCACCACGCCGGCGGTCTCGTCGGGCGCGGCCTTCCTGCCGTTCTACTTCATCGAGCAGGGCGTGATCGCGCCGGCGGACAATATCGTCGCCGCCTATGACAAGAACGGCACCAACGACTTCCTGCCCGGCGTGCTCGATGCGATGAAGACCGACAAGGGCTATGCCGCCATGCCCTGGTCGATGGACCTTCGCGTGATCTGGGTGCGCAAGTCGCTGCTCGAAAAGGCCGGCGTCGAGGCGCCGACCGACTGGCAGAGCTTCATCAAGGTCGGCGAGGCGCTGAAGAAGATCGACGTCGTCGGCCTCGGCCTTGCCGGCGGCAGCACGACCACCGACGGGCAGCACAGCGTCTCGGCGCTCCTCATCAACAATGGCGGCGGTCTGTTCGCGACGGACGGAACGCTCGCCTGCGTCACCGACCGCAATATCGAGACGCTCGACTTCCTGAACGAGCTCGTTCGCAAGGGCATCATCGATCCCTATGCCGCAAGCTACACCTCCGACAATGTGACGCGCGACTGGCTCGCCGGGCGCATCGGCATGGGCTTCGGCCAGACCGGCCTCGACAAGAACTTCCCGGCCGATCAGCGCGCCGATTTGACGGTCATCAGCCCGATCAAGTCGGTGCGGGGCGATACCGGCACGGTCTACTACATCAACCCGCTGATGATGTTCAAAACCACCGCGTCGCAGCCGTCCTCGGAAGCCTTCCTCACCTGGTATCTCGATAATATGAAGGTGTTCTGGGAGAAAGGCGTCGCCATCGACGTGCCGGTCCGCAAGAGCATCGCCGATCTGCCCAACCTCAAGGAAAACGCCAATCTGCAGAAGGCGATCGCCGAATGGCAGCCGGTCGGCAAGACGATCGGCGCGCAGGCCCCGCGTCCGTTCGGCGCGCTGAATGCGGTCGATGGCGGCGGCGCCGGCGCTGCCTTCATCCAGCAGATCATCGAGGGCAAGACGCCGTCGAAGCAGATTCTCGAGACGCTTCAGGCGGCGCTCGAGAAGGTCGTGAAGTAGCTGCGCCGAGGTGAGCGAAACCCTGATCTCCCGGCAAGAAGGGCGCCCCGCGATCGCGGGGCGCCGGCGACCCGAGCTCGGCCGTGCGATGACCATGGCCGGGCTGGCCCTGCCGGCGATCGTGCTGATGACGGTCGCCAATGCCTATCCCGTCGTCTATGCCGCCATCCAGGCGCTGCATGACGGCGACCTGCTCAATCTCGGCGGCTTCGTCGGCCTCGCCAATTTCCGCGATGCGCTGGCCGATCCGCTGTTCTGGTCGTCGGCGCGGTTTACGGTGCTGTTCAGCCTCTGCGGCGTCTTCGGATCGTGGCTGGTCGGCTTCGCGCTGGCGCTGCTGCTGAAGCCCGACTTTCCCGGCAAGAACAGCTTCAAGATCCTGCTGCTCCTGCCCTGGATCGTGCCGATCGTCGTCTCCTCGATGAGCTGGAACTGGCTGGTCGCGACGCCCAGCAGCCTGCTGCCGATGCTCGCGGCGGACCTCGGCTTCGGCCGCGTCATGTTCCTCGCCGATCCGACCATGGCGATGATCACGGTCTGCCTGTTCAAGATCTGGATCAGCTATCCGTTCATGATGATGATGATGTCGGCCGCCCTCGAAGGCATCGAGCCCAATCTCTACGAGGCGGCCCGCGTCGACGGGGCGAGCCCGCGCCAGCAGCTCCGCCACATCATCCTGCCGATGACGGCGCGGTCGACCTATATCGCCTGGATCCTGATGGCGATGTTCTCGGTCAACGACTTCGCCACGATCTATCTCCTGACGGGCGGCGGTCCGGTCAACGCCACCACCTCGCTGATCGTCCTCGCCTATCGCTCGGTGTTCCAGGATTTCCGTCCGGGCTATGGCGTCGCCATCTCCTTCCTGATGACCGGCGCGCTGGTGACCATGTCGGTCATCCTCTTCCGCCAGATCCGCAAGGCGAACATCGCATGACCACGATCGCCGCAGTTCCGCGTCCGAAAGCCCGTCCGGCGCTCGACCCACGCCGGGCCGGCTTCGGCCGCACGCTCGCCGCGGCGATCGCGACGCTCGTGATGCTCGGGCCGATCCTCGTCGTGTTCTGGCTGGCGCTGCGGCCGCGCCTCTATACCGACATCACCGGTCCGACGCTCGAGACCTTCTCCTATATCTTCGCCCATACCGACATCCTGCTCTGGCTGAAGAACAGCGCCATGGTCTCGGTGCTGGCGACGATCGTCTCGGTCATCGTCGCGGCGCCGGCCGGCTATGTGCTGTCGCGCGGGCGGGGGCGGGCGGTCTCGACCTATTCGCTCTTCATCTTCGTGGTGCAGAGCTTCCCGGTCGTCGTTTTCGTCATTCCGCTCTTCATCATGTTCGCCTCGCTCGGACTGGTCGACTCGCTCGGCGGCGTCGCCATCATCTATGTCTCCTCGTCGATCGCGGTTGCCTGCTGGATGATGTCGGCCTATTTCGACACGATCCCCGTGACGCTGGAGGAGGCGGCCTGGATCGACGGCTGCTCGGTCTTCGGCGGTTTCGTGCGGATCGTACTGCGCAACTCGCTGCCCGGCGTATTGTCGACGGCGATCTATGCGTTCCTGCTCGCCTGGAACGACTATCTGGTGGCGCTCGTCTTCCTGCGCTCGGACGACCGCTTCACGCTGCCGATCGGCCTGCAGACCTTCTTCCAGCAGAACCAGACCGACTGGGGCCCGGTGATGGCCTCAGCCGTCATCATGCTGGCGCCGCCCGTCATCCTCTTCGCATTCCTCAACCGCTTCTTCTCGATTGGCGGCATCGGCGGCTCGCTGGCCGGCCGATAGCGGGCGCGCATCTATCGCCTCGGTGGCCCCCGCCCAAGGGCTGCGGCGGCCTTGCGGCGAGGGCGGGCGACCGCACGGGAATCGGGTGCGCCGCGTGCATCCGCGCTCAGCGCCGGGTGCGCGCATACCCATGGCCCAGGCCCGCAATTTCTCGCGTCGACCCGGCTTTAGGGCTCTGATTCTTATGAAATTTCAGAAAGTGGCTGGGGAACCTGGATTCGAACCAAGACTAGCGGAGTCAGAGTCCGCTGTTCTACCATTAAACTATTCCCCAAACGGATCAGCCTGTTACGGCCAATTCCTGAAGCATCGCCTTGGCGACGCAGCCGGATTTCGTTCGGCGGCAGTTTCCTACAGCGCCCACGCCGCAGCGTCAACACTGAACTCGGGCCGTCCACAGGGGCGCGGATGTCGGCGGTGTGACGGCCCTGACAGGTGCACGCCGCCGACGCTGCGAGGAGATGCCACTCCGCTGCACGGCGGCAGGCCGGCGACGGTGGCGGCTGGCGGGCCGGCCGCTGTCCTCGCTTTTGGACGAGGCCTGTGGATGGTTCGCCGGATTGCCGATTTTAAGGCTTTGCAAGCCGACCAAGCCTTTGCTATAGCGACGCCCGCGGCACAAGACGTGCTGTTCCGCGATAGCTCAGTTGGTAGAGCAGGTGACTGTTAATCACCGGGTCGCTGGTTCGAGTCCAGCTCGCGGAGCCAGATTCGCTAGTTAACAGCTAGCGCAAAGAAGAGGCCGGACATCCGTTCCGGCCTCTTTTCGTTTGTCCGCAGCGATCCGGCGTCATCGATTCCCCCGGGGCGCCGCGGGCCGCGGGCCCTCAGACAGTGCGGGCTGCCCATCCGGTCTTCAGGATGCAGCCTTTGTCTGCGACAGATGTTGGTTCAATCGGTTGGCTGGAGGAGACGATCATGACCACGCTTCGAGGAACAGTCGCTGTCGTCACGGGCGGCGGACGCGGCATCGGCCGCGAGATCGCGCTGCATCAGGCGCGGGGCGGCGCGAAGGTCGCCGTCCTTGCCCGGACTCAGACCGAAATCGAGGAGACGGCGCGCCTCATCACCGGCGAGGGCGGCACGGCCATTGCGCTCGCGGTCGATCTCGTCGACACGGCGGCGGTCGAGATGGCCCTCGCGCGTGTCGCCCTGGCCCTCGGCCCGATCGATACGCTCGTCAACAATCATGGCGCCTTCCGCGCCTTCGGGCCGATCTGGGAATGCGATCCCTCGATCTGGTGGTCCGATGTCGAGATCAACCTGCGCGGCACGTTCAACACCTGCCGCGTCGCTGCCCCCGCCATGCTGGCGCGAGGTCACGGCCGGATCGTCAATCTCGTCGGCGGCGGGACCGGCACCAGCTTTCCGAACGGCTCCGGCTATGCGTCCAGCAAGGCCGCGATCATGCGCTTCACCGAATGCCTCGACGACACGACGAAGGCGGGCGGCGTCCGTGCCTTTGCCGTCGATCCCGGGCTCGTCCGCACCGCGATGACCGAACTGCAGCTGAACTCCGAGGCCGGCAAGGCCCATCTGCCCAATATCCAGCAGCTCTTCGATGACGGCGTGAACGTCCCGCCCAGCCGCGCCGCCGCCCTGATCGCCGACATCGCGGCCGGGCGCTTCGACGCGCTGGCCGGACGCATGCTGCGCGGCGTCGACGATCGCGACGCGCTGGAGCGGGATATGGCGGGGATCGCGGCCGAGGATGGCCGCGCGCTGCGGATCAGCAGCCTCGATCTCAAGAGCCTCTAGCGTCCTCCGGGCGCAAGGGGCGGATGACGTCCGGCCAGTGCGGTCGCTGCGCCCGATCTTGCAACCATGGCGATGCATGGCTGGCCATGGCGGTTGAAATATCGTAAGGACAGCCAAGCAAATGCTGCTCCGCACACAGTCTGGAGCGCGAGGTGGACCGGACACCGGCGGCCATTTTGGCCGTCCGTGCGCGTCGTCTCCAATAGACCCTTGAGACGGGAGCAGTGATTTTGGCTGGTAACCTCTATACTTACGGCGCCAATGCGACTGGCACGGCGGCCTTCTTCCAGGGCTTCGACACGATCGCCTACAGCCCGCTCGATTTCACCAGCCCGGTCGCGCTGCGCCTGTCGGCGGCGGGCACGGTCGACCTCACCAACCAGTTGCTCGGTCGCGGCGTGACCTTCACGGCTGCGCCGTCGGGCAGCAATGCGGTCGCCACCTCCGATGGCGACGATACGATATCCGGCGGTCTCGACGGCGATGTCCTCAATGGCGGCGCCGGCAATGATCGGATCTTCGCGGCGACTGCGGGCAGCGACGAGGATGGGTCCGATACGCTGATCGGCGGCGGCGGCAATGATCTGCTCGTCGATTATTTCGGCGCCACGACCACGATGTCCGGCGGCACCGGCAACGACACGATCCGCCTCGGCAGCCCGATCAAGTTCGTCGGGCCGAGCATGTCCGGCAGCATCGACGGCGGCGGCGACATCGATCGCCTGGAGCCGGTCGCAGCCGGTACCGACAACTATAAAGGGCCGCTGCGGCTCGAGAACCTGACGATCTCGAACATCGAGATTCTCGACGCCAGCGCCGGCGTGACCGCGACGGCCGCGCAGTACAACGGCTTTCAGAGCATCGTCAACGCCACCGCAACCATGACGCTGACGGCGCCCGGCAGCGTCGATCTGTCGGCGTCGCTGGCGGGGCAGGGTGTCACATTCAGGGGATCCGCAGGCGACGACATGATCAGGCTTTCGAGCGGCAATGATCGCATCGAGGCCGGCAACGGCAACGACACGCTGTTCGGCAGCGCCGGTGCGGACCAGCTCATCGGCGGCCTCGGCATCGACACGGTCGACTATTCGTCGTCGCAGCAGAGCGTGACGGTCGATCTCTTTACCGGCAAGGGCACCGGCGGCGACGCGCAAGGCGACACCTATGACGGCATCGACAATGTGATCGGCTCCGCCTTCGACGACACGTTCATCTCGAATGCATCGGCCAATGGGCTCACGGGCGGTGGCGGCTCGGACACGGTGTCCTATGCCAAGTCGACGGGGCCGGTCATCGTCAATCTGGCGCTTGGAACGGTGTCCGGCGGCTTTGCACAAAGGGACACGCTGTCCGGCATCGAGAACATCATCGGCTCGAACTATGGCGACACCCTCACCGGCGATGATGGCGACAACACGATCAGTGGCGGCCGTGGCGCCGACATCATCAATGGTGGCGCCGGCAACGACACTCTCTCCGGCGGCGCCGGTGGCGACTCGTTCGAAATCTATCCGGATACCAGCATCGACATCGTGCATGGCGGCCTGGGCGACGACACGCTGTACACCTATAGCTACCCGATCGCCAGCAGCCAGTACTATGGCGACGAAGGCAACGACACGATCTATTTCTCGACGCCGACATTCGCAGACACAACAGGCGTCGTCTTGTCGGCTTACGGCGGCGCTGACAACGATACGTTCTCAGTGGGAGACATGGCTGCGGGCTTCCTGGACGGCGGCAGCGGAACCGACAGCTTCGTTGCCAATACACAGGACTACAAGGGACCGCACGGTTACACGAATGTCTCTTTCGTGAACATCGAGAATCTCTATACCGGCCTCTACTATGCCGTCTTCACGCCCGAGCAGCTTGAGAGCTTCCAGTTCATCGCCTATGACCCGACCGATCTGGTGACGCGCGCGCAGGTCGGCGTGCGCGTGTCCGGCCAGACGACGCTCGATCTCGGCGCGCAGCTGCAGGGGCGCGCGGTCGATATCCGCGCCAATACCGGCATCACCGTCCTGCGCACGTCGGACGGTGACGACCTCATCACCGGCGGCGGCGACAGCATCCTCGATGGCCGTGGCGGCGCAGACACTATCAGGGGCCTCACCGGCAACAACACCCTGATCGGCGGCACCGGCGCCGACAAACTCGATGGCGGCGGCGGCAACGACACAGCGAGCTATGAGGGCTCGCTGCTTGGCGTCGACGTCGATCTCAGCACCCATGCCGGCCATGGCGGCGATGCGGAAGGCGACAGTCTCTACCAGATCGACAATCTCATCGGCTCGGCGCATGCGGATCGACTGACCGGCGACAGCGCAATCAACCAGCTGGACGGCGGCGGCGATGCCGATCTGCTGCGCGGCGTCGGCGGCGCCGACAAGCTCATCGGCGGCGCCGGCATCGATACGGCGAGCTATGCCGGCTCGCCGGCCGCGGTGAACGTCAATCTCGCCACCGGCAAGGGCACCGGCGGCGACGCGCAGGGCGATACGCTCACCGGCATCGAGAACCTCATCGGCTCGTCGCTGGGTGACACGCTCATCGGCGACAACAACGCCAACAGGCTCGACGGCAGCGCCGGCGACGACCTCCTGAACGGCGATGGCGGCTCGGATGCGCTGGTCGGTGGCGAAGGCAACGATACCGTCACCTATGCGACCTCGCTCGCCGCCGTGCAGGTCAACCTCGCCACCGGCATCGGCCATGGCGGACGGGCCGAGGGCGATACGCTGACCGGCATCGAGAATCTCGTCGGCACCGTTCTCGGCGACACGCTCGTCGGCGACAACGCTGCCAACAAACTCTCCGGCGGCGACGGCAACGATCTCCTCAATGGCGATGGCGGCGCCGACACCATGAATGGCGGCGCGGGCGTCGATACCGTCACCTATGCCACCTCGCTGGCGGCGGTGCAGGTCAATCTCGCCACCGGCACCGCCACGGGCGGACGGGCTGAGGGCGATGTCCTGATCTCGATCGAGTCCCTGGTCGGCACCGCGCTCAACGACACCCTTATCGGCGATGCGAACTCCAACCGGCTCGAGGGCGGCAACGGCAATGATCGGCTGACGGGCGGCGGCGGCGCCGATACCTTCGCGTTCAACGCGCCGGTCGGACCCGGCAATATCGACACTATCGCCGACTTCACCATCGGGCAGGACGTCATCGCGCTGGCGAAATCGATCTACACGACGCTGAAGAGCGGCCCGACGGCCGGCTCGCTGGCGGCCTCGTCATTCCGCTACTCGACGGCGCCGTCCACCAGCGGCGGCCTCGGCGAGATCATCTACAACGCGACGTCGGGCGGCCTCAGCTATGATGCCGATGGCGCCGGCGCCGGCGCCGGCAAGCAGATCGCCAATCTCACCAGCGGGCTCAACCTCTCGGCAAGCTCGTTCCGGCTCGGCTGAGCCGGGCCGACGACAACGCCGGCCGAGCCACACGGAACCGCAGGGGCCGGAGCGACGCGGGGGCCGGCCTCCGCCGGCTGCCGCAACCCCGAGGCTTGCGGGGCATGGTCGCGATCCGCTACCTTCGGACAAGGTCCGTGAACAGCGAGCGCAATTCCCCGGCCATGCCATCGATCCGGTTCGGCAAGAAGTCGATCAAACTGCCGCAGAACCGCCTGCTCCGGGTGGGAATCGGCGGTGCCTTCATGGCCGGCGGGCTGTTCTCGTTCCTGCCGGTGCTCGGCATCTGGATGATACCGGTCGGGCTCATCGTCCTCTCGCATGATTTTCCGCGCATCCGCCGTTTCCGGCGCAAATGGGATGTGCGCCTCGCCCGGCGCTGGGCGCGGTTTCGTGGCCGTGCGGTGACCCCGGCCGAGTAGGCAGCCCGCGCCGACCGTGCTGCTTGCGCGCTGGAGCGAAGGGCACTACCCTCATTCGATGCATTGGTTCCCCCGAGGGGCTCTAGACCCTGGGGGATGAAATGGGAATCCGGTGGCGCGCGACCCTGACGGGGCGTGGAAACCGGAGCTGCCCCCGCAACTGTGAGCGGTGAGCGACCTCGCACGAAGGCCACTGGGCAACCGGGAAGGCGTCGAGGAAGCTGCGACCCGCAAGCCAGGAAACCAGCCAGCGCATGAACGTGAACCGGCCGTCGGTGGGACGGCCAAGGAGACGACATGACCGCTCAACTCGCTGATGCGCCCGCCCTTGCGGGCCGCCCCGTCGCCGCAACACGGATCGTCGCAGGCCTTGCCGCCCTCGGCTTTGGCCTCGTCGTCTTCGTCGCGACCGGCTTCGCCGCGCCGAGCCTGATCCACAACGCGACGCACGACACCCGTCACGCCTTCGGCCTTCCCTGCCACTGACGGGACTCATCATGCTGAAGTCGATCCTGATCAGCGCCTTCGGCGCTGGATTGCTCGTGGGCGTCGTTTTGACCGGCGTACAGCTCGTCACCACCGAGCCGCTGATCCTGCACGGCGAAACCTATGAGCAGGCCACTGACGCGGCGGCTCCCGCCGCATCGGTCGCCGTCGCGGATGCCGCTGCGCCGGCCCATCACCATGACGTCGCCGAGGCCGGCGAAGCGCATCATCACGAGGCCGGCGCCTGGCAGCCGGCCGACGGCATCGAGCGCTCGGCCTACACGCTTCTCGCCAATCTCATGATGGGCGTCGCCGTCTCGGCGATCCTGCTCGGCGTCATGACGGTGCAGGGCGACCCGATCGATGCGCGGCGCGGCGTACTCTGGGGCCTCGGCGGCTTCTTTGCCGCCAGCCTGATGCCGGCGCTCGGCCTCGCGCCGGAACTGCCGGGAACGGCCGCCGCCGAGATCACCTCGCGCCAGCTCTGGTGGCTCGGCACGGCCGCGGCATCGGCGATCGGCCTCGCGCTCGTCGTGTTCGCGCGCTTCTATCTCGTGAAGGCCATCGGCGTGATGCTGGCGGTCGTTCCCCATGTCATCGGCGCGCCGCGACCGCCGACGCTGGAGGCGGCCTATCCGGCTGCGCTCGGGGCCGAGTTCGTCGTCGCCTCGCTGGTCGCGAGCGCGCTGCTGTGGTCGCTGGCCGGGCTGTCGTCAGGCTGGCTCTATCAGCGGCTCCAGCGAGGCGCGGGATGACCGCGCGAGAGGACCCGCGGACGGCGCTCGTCTTCGGCGCGGCGCGCTCCGGCAAGAGCCGCTATGCCGAGCGCCTGGCGCTCGCCACCGCGCTCGTGCCGGTCTATGTCGCGACCGCGGAGGCGCGCGACGAGGAGATGGCCGCGCGCATCGCCGCGCACAAGCGCATGCGCGCCGATGCCGGCTGGACCTCGGTCGAGGAGCCGCTCGCCCTCGTCGAGACGCTTGAGGCCTCGGCCTCGGCCGACACGGTGCTGCTCGTCGATTGCCTGACGCTTTGGCTCTCGAACCTCATCGAGGCCGAGCGCGATGTCGAGGCGGAGGGCGCCCGCCTCGCGGCCTTCCTTCGCTCTGCGCCCGGCGCCGTCGTGCTGGTGAGCAACGAGGTCGGTGCCGGCATCGTGCCGATCAATGCGCTGGCGCGGCGCTTCGCCGACGCGCAGGGGCGCCTCAACCAGCAAGTGGCCGCCGCCACGGCCAATGTCTTCCTTGTCGCAGCCGGACTGCCGCTGCGACTGAAACCCGCTCCGGAGTTCACGCTTTGACCGACCGCATCCCCGCCACCATCGTCACCGGCTTCCTCGGCGCCGGCAAGACGACGCTCATCCGCAACCTGATCGCCGCCTCCGGTGGCCGCCGCATCGCACTCATCGTCAACGAGTTCGGCGACATGGGCTTCGATGGTGCGCTCTTGTCGGATTGCGGCGACGACGAATGCCGGCCCGACACGGTCGTCGAACTAACGAATGGCTGCATCTGCTGCACGGTCGCCGATGATTTCCTGCCGACCATGGAAATGCTGCTCGCCCGCGACCCGGCGCCGGAGCACATCGTCATCGAGACCTCCGGCCTCGCGTTGCCGCAGCCGCTGGTGCGCGCCTTCACCTGGCCGTCGGTGCGCCACCGCGTCACCATCGACGGCGTCGTGACCGTGGTCGATTCCGCGGCCGTCGCCGAGGGCCGCTTCGCCCATGACGAGGCGGCGGTCGCCGCGCAGCGCCTCGCCGACCCCTCGCTCGACCACGAGGATCCGATCGAGGAACTGTTCGAGGACCAACTCTCCTGCGCGGACCTCATCGTGCTTTCCAAGGCCGACCTGATCGACGCGGCGCAGCTTGCCGAGGTCGAGGCGCTGGTCCGCCGCGAGGCCCGTCCGGCGGCGCGCAGCGTCCGCTCGGAGAAGGGCGTGCTGCCGGTCGAGGTGCTGCTCGGCATTGGCGCTGCCGCCGAGGACGACGCCTTCGAGCGCAAGAGCCATCATGATCTCGAGGGCGAGGAGCACGACCACGATGATTTCGACAGCTTCACGGTGTCGATGCCGGAGACGGGCTCGCTGGAAGCGCTCGGCGCGCGGGTCGGCCGCGCCATGGAAGTGCCGGGCGTGCTGCGCATCAAGGGACGCGCCGGCATTGCCGGCAAGCCGCTGCCCGCAATCGTCCAGGCCGTCGGGCCGCGGGTCGAGACCTATTTCGCGGCCGGCGGCGATGCGGGCCGGCTGGTGGTGATCGGCGAACGCGGGCTCGACCGCGCCGCGATCGAAGCGGCACTGGCCTGACGTGATGCATCTCGTCGCCGGCGAAACGGAGCGGATCGACGACGGCAGTGCGGCCGTCGACCTCGACCAGTCGCCCGGCGACATCGTGCTGATCTCGGCCGCCGATTCGGAGCTCGCCGCCTTCGCGGCGGCCGCCGGACGGGCCGGGCAGGGACCGAGCCTCCGCCTCGCCAATCTGATGCGGCTCGGCCATCCCTATTCGGTCGATCTCTATCTCGAAAAGACGCTGGCAAAGGCCAAGCTCGTCGTGCTCCGCCTCATCGGCAGCGCCGGCTACTGGCCCTATGGGCTCGAAGCGCTCCGAGCCCTCTCGCGCGGCGGTGGTCCCCGCCTCATCGTCGTTCCGGGCGGCGACGAGCGCTGGGACCCGGCGCTCGAGGCCTATTGCACGGTGCCGATCGAGGATTGCCGGCAGTTCTGGCGGGCGGCTGTCGCGGGCGGCCCGGCCAATCTCGATCGCGCCTTGCAGCTCGCGCGCCATCTCGTCGGCACCGGCGAGCGCCCGGCCGAGGCCGAGCCGCTGCCGGTCGCCGGGCTCCATCACGACGGCGCGGACGGGCGGCCGCTGGCGCTCATCGTCTTCTATCGCGCGCTGCTCGAAGGCGGCTCGACCGGGCCGGTCGGTGAACTGGTCAAAGCCCTCGACCGCGAGGGCCTCGCCGCGCGGGCCATCTATGTAACGAGCCCGAAAAACCCCGAAGCGGCCGCCTTCATCGCGCGCATCGCCGAGGAGACGCCGCCCGACATCGTCATCAACGGCACCGCCTTCGCCCTGTCGAAGCCGGGGCGCACCGCCGAGCCGACCGTGCTCGACCGTCCCGGCCGCCCGGTGCTGCAGATCGTCTTCGCCCAGACGACCCGCGCCGCCTGGCTCGCTTCGGCGCGCGGCCTCGGCCCGCGCGACATGATCATGAATGTCGTGCTGCCAGAGGTCGACGGGCGCATCCTGACGCGGCCGGTCTCGTTCAAGGAGGAATTGCCGCGCGAGACCGTCACCGACAGCCGCATCGTCGCCTATCGCGCCGATCCGGAGCGCATCGGCTTTGTCGCGGCAGAGGCCGCCGCCTGGGTGCGGCTCGGCCGCAAGGCGCCTGCCGAGCGGCGCGTCGCGATCATCCTCTCCAATTATCCCGGACGCAGCGGCCGCATCGGCAACGGCGTCGGCCTCGACACGCCCGAAAGCACGATCCGCATCGCGAGGGCGATGCAAGGCGCCGGCTATCGTCTCGACGGATTTCCCGAGGCGGGCAGTGCGCTGATGACGGCGCTGGAGGCGGCCCAGATCGCGGCGTGTTCGCCCGTGCCGAATGCCCCGGCCGAAGGTCCCCACCCTAACCCGCCCCCGCAAGGGGGGAGGGAACGCGTTGCCCCTGCCTCCGGTTCATCCGCGGCTTTGCAGCCTGGCACAGCGGAACCCTCTCCCCCCTTGCGGGGGAGAGCTGGAGAGGGGGCCTTCCCTCTGGGGTCTGGCGACGATGCCGGATCCGCCCCGGCCGAAGGCCCCCACCCTAACCCTCCCCCGCAAGGGGGGAGGGAACGCGCTGCCTGTGCCTCCGGTTCATCCGCGGCTTTGCAGCCTGGCACCGCCGAACCATCTCCCGCCTTGCGGGGGAGAGCTGGAGAGGGGGCCTTGCTCACGTCGGAGACCGTGAGCCTCTCCCTCGCCGACTACTGCGCCTTCCATGACGCCCTGCCGGAGACCCTGCGCAAGGAACTCGCAGCCCGCTGGGGTGCGCCCGAGGCGGATCCCGCCTTTGCCGAAGGGCGCTTTCGCCTCGCGATCCTTCGCTTCGGCCAGGTGGTGGTCGGCGTGCAGCCGGCGCGCGGCTATGGCGTCGATCCGAAGGCGACCTATCACGATCCCTTGCTGCCGCCGCCGCATGGCTATCTCGCCTTCTATGCGTGGCTCCGGACCGTGTTCGGCGCCGATGCGCTGGTCGAGGTCGGCAAGCATGGCAATCTCGAATGGCTGCCGGGCAAGGCGATCGGCTTGTCCTCTGCCTGCTGGCCCGAGGCGGCGCTCGGGAGCCTGCCGCTGATCTATCCGTTCATCGTCAATGATCCCGGCGAGGGCGCGCAGGCGAAGCGCCGCAGCGCCGCCGTCATCGTCGACCACCTGATGCCGGCGATCATGCGCGCCGAGACGCATGGGCCCTTCGCCGAACTCGAGACGCTGATCGACGAATATCACCTGGCGCTCGGCGCCGATCCGCGCCGGCGCGACGATCTCGAACGCGAAATCCTGGAGCGCGCCGCAAGGCATGGCATCGACCGCGATCTGGAACTCGGCGATGGCGATCCGGCGCGGGCGCTGCGCGCCATCGACGCGCATCTCTGCGACATCAAGGACCTGCAGATCCGCGACGGCCTCCATGTCTTCGGCGAGAGCCCGGACGGCGCAACGCTCGCGGCGACGCTCGCCGCCATCGCCCGTATCCCGCGCTCGGGCACCCGCCCGGCCGATGCCTCGCTGCTTCGGGCCATCGCCGCCGATCTCGGTCTCGGCGATTTCGATCCGCTGGCGCCGGATCATGCCGCCGACTGGCTCGGAGGCCGCCCGCCGCTCCTTGCCACCGAGAGCGATGCGCCCTGGCGGAGCGCCGGCGATACGGCCGAGCGCATCGCATCGCTGGCTGAGCGGCTCGTCGCTGGTCGCCTCGCCGGCGACGATGTCGCCGCGCCAGGACCTGCGACCGAGGCGGTGCTCGGCTGGATCGCCGGAGAGCTGTCGCCGGCGCTGCGTCGCTCAGGCGCGGATGAACTCGCCGGCGTCATGATGGCGCTGGATGGCCGCTTCGTGACGCCGGGGCCGTCCGGCGCACCCTCGCGTGGCCGGCCAGATGCCCTGCCGACAGGGCGCAACTTCTTTTCCGTCGATACCCGCGCCGTGCCGACCGAGGCCGCCTGGCGCATCGGCCGCCGCGCCGCCGAGGCACTGGTACTCCGCTACATGCAGGATGAGGGCGCCTGGCCGCGCGCGATCGCGCTCACCGTCTGGGGCACGGCCAATATGCGCACCGGCGGCGACGACATTGCGCAGGTGCTGGCGCTGATCGGCGCCGAGCCCTCCTGGGAGGCCGGCACCGGCCGCGTCACCGGCTTCCGCGTGCTCAGCCTCGCCGAGTTGAAGCGGCCGCGCGTCGACGTCACGCTGCGGATTTCCGGCATGTTCCGCGACGCCTTCCCCGAGCAGATCGACCTGATCGATTCGGCCATCCGCGCGGTCGCCGAGCGCGACGAGCCTGATGATGCCAATCCGATCGCGGCGGCGCGGCGGCGCGACGGCGACGCGCTGCGCATCTTCGGCTCGGCGCCGGGCGCCTATGGTTCGGGGCTGCAGGCGCTGATGGATCACGACGCCTGGCAGGACAGCGGCGAACTTGCCGAGGCCTTCCTCGCGGCGGGGAGCTTTGCCTATGGCGGCGGCAATGAGGGCAGGGCGGCGGGCGCGGCGCTCCGCACCCGGCTCGGCGATGTCGACGCGATCCTGCACAACCAGGACAATCGCGAGCACGACATCCTCGACAGCGACGAATATCACCAGTTCCAGGGCGGGCTGGCGCTCGCGGCCGAAAAGCTCTCCGGCCGCGCGCCGCGCCTCTATCATGGCGACCATGCGACGCCGGACACGCCGGTGGTGCGGCCGCTCTCCGAGGAAATCGGGCGCGTCGTGCGCGGCCGGGCGACCAATCCGAAATGGATCGACGGCGTCATGCGGCACGGCTATCGCGGCGCGTTCGAGATCACGGCAACGGTCGACCTCCTGTTCGGCTTCGCGGCCACGACGCACGCCGTCGGCGACCATCATTTCGATGCGCTCTTCGATGCCTATCTCGGCGACGAGCGGGTGGCCGAGTTCATCGCCGATGCCAATCCGGCGGCGCTCGCCGGCATGGCGAGGCGGTTTGAACGCGCGATCGAGCGCGGCTTCTGGTCGCCGCTCCGCAACAGCACCCGCGCCCGCCTCGCTGCCCTCGCGCGCCCGGACCAGGTTCAGGAGACTGCCGCATGACGATTGAGCCCATGATCGACGAAACCGACACAGATGGTCCCGATGCCGGCGGACCCCCGCCGCTCGATATCGATGCGCGCCACGCCGAGAAGATGAAGAAGAAGAAGGCGGTGCGCGACAAGATCCTCGCGACCAAGACGGTCGAGAAGGGCCTCATCATCGTCCATACCGGCAAGGGCAAGGGCAAGTCGACGGCCGCCTTCGGCATGGTGTTCCGCTCGCTCGGCCATGGCTTTCCGGTTGCCGTCGTGCAGTTCGTCAAGGGCGCCTGGGAAACCGGCGAGCGCTTCGCGCTGGAGCGTTTCGGCGATCTCGTCTCGATCAACACGCTCGGCGAGGGCTTCACCTGGGAGACGCAGGATCGCCAGCGCGACATCGCCGCCGCGCGCCATGCATGGGAAACCGCCAAGGACCTCATCCGCGGCGGCGCGCATCACATCGTGCTGCTCGATGAACTCAACATCGTGCTGCGCTACGACTACCTCCCTGTGCAGGAGGTGATCGACTTCCTCAGCGCCGAAAAGCCTGACGACGTCCACGTCGTCATCACCGGCCGCAACGCGCCCGACGCGCTGATCGAGATCGCCGACCTCGTCACGGAAATGGAGCAGGTCAAGCATCCCTTCCGCTCCGGCGTGAAGGCGCAGAAGGGCATCGAGTTTTGAGGCGCGCTGCGCGAAGCGCCCGATCGCATCTGTCTTCACCTCCCCCTGAGGGGGAGGTCGGACCAAAGGTCCGGGAGAGGGTCTACGGACCATCTGGAAGCGCCGTAAACCCTCTCCCGCCGGCTTCGCCGTCGACCTCTCCCTCAGGGAGAGGTGAAGGCAGGCGTGCCGGCGCCATAAGCCCGCCATCCGGACTGTCGTCTCGGTCGGCGTTCGAGGTGCCCATCCCTTGGAAGCTGGGGCGCGCAAGCGTTGGCGTGCGATCGCCTGAGGCGCCGTTGACTTCACCTCCCCCTGAGGGGGAGGTCGGACCAAAGGTCCGGGAGAGGGTCTACGGACCATCCGTATGGTCCGTAAACTCACACTCGCATGTTTCGAGGAAGGCCCTCACCCCAGCCCTGTCCCTGAGGGAGAGGGGGTCTGGTGGTGCCGGCTTCGATGCCGCAATCCTGTTTCGGCCCTCAATGCCAGCGCCCCCTCTCCCCCAGGGAGAGGGCCGGGGTGAGGGCCTTTCCAGTCGAACCGAAGATCACCCATGACCGCCGCCGTCATGTTCCAGGGCACCGGCTCGAACGTCGGCAAGTCGACCATCGTCGCTGGCCTCGCCCGGCTGCTGGCGCGGCGGGGTCTCAAGGTCGCGCCGTTCAAGCCGCAGAACATGTCGAACAATGCCGCGGTGACGGCTGACGGCGGCGAGATCGGGCGCGCGCAGGCGCTACAGGCGCGGGCGGCCGGCGTTCAGGCGAGCGTGCACATGAACCCCGTGCTGCTGAAGCCGGAAAGCGAGATCGGCGCGCAGGTCATCGTGCAGGGCCGCCGCTTCGGCACGATGCGGGCGCGCGAATATGGAAGCCGCAAGGCCGAACTGCTGCCCTTCGTGATGGAGAGCTATGCCAAGCTCTGCCGGGAGGCCGACATCGTGCTGGTCGAGGGCGCGGGCAGTCCGGCCGAGATCAACCTCCGCGCCGGCGACATCGCCAATATGGGCTTCGCCGAGGCCGCGGGACTGCCGGTCATTCTCGTCGGCGACATCGACCGCGGCGGCGTCATTGCGAGCCTCGTTGGCACGCGCGCCGTGCTGCCGCGCGCCGACCGCGACCGCATCAAGGGCTATATGATCAACCGCATGCGCGGCGATGTCAGCCTGTTCGATGGCGGCCTCGTCGCGATCACCGGGGCGACCGGCTGGCCCTCGCTCGGCGTGCTGCCCTGGTTCGCGGAGGCGGGGAAGCTGCCGGCCGAGGACGTGCTTGATCTCGGCCGCGCCGAGCCCGTTGCTTCAGCGACCCGAGAGTCCGCCCGTGTGATCGCCGTGCCGCTGCTGCCGCGCATCGCCAATTTCGACGATCTCGATCCGCTGGCTGCGGAGCCGGGCATCCGCCTCGTGCTGGTCAAGCCCGGCGCGCCGATCCCCGCGGCCGATGTCATCCTGCTGCCCGGCTCGAAGTCGACCATCGCCGATCTCGCCTTTCTGCGCACCGAGGGCTGGGACATCGACATCCTCGCGCATCGGCGGCGGGGAGGGCGCGTCGTCGGCCTCTGCGGCGGCTACCAGATGCTCGGCCGCTCGATCGCTGATCCGGGCGGCATCGAAGGCCCGGCGGGAACCGTCGCCGGGCTCGGGCTGCTCGACGTCGACACGGTCCTCGGCGGCGACAAGACCACGGCGCCCTTCGCCGGCACCGAGATCGGCTCCGGCCTTGCCGTCGCCGGCTACGAGATTCATCTCGGCCGCAGCGAGGGGCCCGATCGGGCGCGGCCCTGGCTCGCCGGCCCGGACGGAAGCGGCGAGGGCGCCATCTCGGCGGACGGGCGGGTCGCCGGCAGCTATGTGCACGGCCTCTTCGCCGCCGATGATTTCCGCCGTGCCTTCCTGGCCGCGATCGGCGCCGCGCCGTCGGCTCTCGCCTATGAGACGGAGGTCGACGCGGTGCTGGACCGGCTCGCCGATCATCTCGAGCGACACCTCGATATCGAGGCGATTCTCAGGATCGCAGCCACAGCGCGATGATGACGGTGAGCGTCGCGCCGAGAATGGTCGCGACCTTCAGCACCTTCAGCGCGCGGGTGATGTCTCCGGGGCCGGCGTCGGTCCGCCCGGCGGGATTGAGGAATGGATCCTCGACCACCAGCGCGCCATAGCGGCGCGGGCCGGCAAGGGCGAGATCGAGCGCGCCCGCCATGGCTGCTTCGGGCCAGCCGGCGTTCGGCGAGCGATGCTTGCCGGCATTGTCGAGCATCACGACGAAGGACGCGCCGATCGAGGCGCCGACGAAGGGCGCCGCCATGACGATGAGAAAGCCCGCGAGGCGGCTCGCCGGCAGGTTGACGAGATCGTCGAGACGGGCCGCGGCCCAGCCGAAGGCGCGATGGCGCGCCGTGCGATGGCCGATCATCGAATCGGCCGTGTTGATCATCTTGTAGGCGAAGAGACCGGCGAGGCCGAACACCGCGAACCACAGAGCGGGCGCCACGACGCCGTCGGAGAAGTTCTCGGCCGTCGATTCGATCGCGGCCCGGGAGACGCCGGCCGCATCGAGGCTCTCGGGATCGCGCCCGACGATCATCGATACGGCCTGCCGTGCCGCCCTGAGGCCGCCCTCGGCAAAGGCGTCGCGGACCCGCGCGACATGATCGTAGAGGCTGCGGCTCGCCAGGAACACCGAGGCGATCACGGGGATCGCGAGGAAGCCGAAGTCGATCCGCCGCAGCAGCGCCTCGATCGCCGCGCCCGCGAGGGCAGCGATGGCGACGAGGAGAGCGATGGCGATGACGCCGAGAACGCGGCGCATGACATCTGCGCGGCGGTCGCCGTCTGCTGGCGGCGTGGCATTGAGCCTCCGGTCGAGCCCGCCGATCAGCGCGCCGAACCAGGTGACGGGATGCGGCAGCCGCCGCCACAGCCAGTCGGGATCGCCGACGGCCGCATCGATCATGAGGGCGGCGAGGAGGAACCACAGGTTGAGCTCGAGGCCCGGCTGGATCAACGACAAGGTCGCATTCCGGTCATTTTGGTGCCTTGCAGCAGCCAAGCTGCAACGCGGCAACGCTTTGAAACAAATCCTTCATCCCAATGATATCAGCCGGGGGTTAAACTACGCCCGAAATTGATTCAGACCGCCGGATCGTTATCAACTCGCCGCGCGGTCCTGAAGGGGCGTGCCATGAGTGATCTGCGGCCATACGATCCTTCCGTCAGCCAGTACCCCTTGCCGATGAGCGCCAAGCGGGCGCAGTTCGAGGCGCGCAATGCCCGCCGCCAGCGCCTGGTCCTGCCGAAGGGCCATCCCTATCGCCGCGTTCCCGTCTGGATGCCTTATAGCGTCGCCAAGGCGTTGACCCGGATCATCGGCTGACGGCGTCTGTTCGCGGTCCTCGCGCCTGACGCGGTGCCGCGCCTTCTTGGCCTGCCGCCGGCAGGGCGCCTGCGGCTGACCTCTGCCGGATGCCGCGATCCCCGGCGGCGACGCCCGTCTCTCCCTCTGTGTTGCGCGATGATCGTCTCCTGATGGAAACGATCGCGATGTGCCATTTTCGTCCGCGAGCCGGTTGCGCAAAGCGTCCGGCATTGCCATAGCTTGACCGGGCAGTTTGGGTTTCGGTCCAAAGGATGATGGCAACGGCGCATTCGCATGAGCATTGTCAGCAGCGAATGCTGTCTTTTGTCGCGGAGATACACCTGACGTGTCCAGTTTGAGAGCCTCTGAAGCGCATCTTCTGGAGTTGCGGAAGATCCACTCGATGCTCCATGCCGCCATGGATGCGCTGATCAAGGATCTGAACGCCAATGAGGCGGCGCGGCTGCTCATCCTGCTCGATGACCGCCTGACGACCCTCATCAATGGTGCCGAGATCGACCGCGAGGCCAAGCCGGCGCGCGTCGGTCCCGCCGAGCCACGCCCCGCCGAGCCACTCCCCGCCATGGCCGAGCCGGCGGTGGCAGCCGAGGTGGCACCGCAGCCGCCGGCGCGCGCGCCAGAGCCGGTACGGCCGACGCCTTCGCCGGCGCGGATGGACCCTCCCGCAAAGCCGGCGAGTGCCGTCGCGCCGCCGGCCCCGCCGCAGGCGAGCCCGCCGGTCGAGCAGGCCGAGCCGGAGCCGCCCGCGCCCGCGCCGATCCCGGCCACCGATATACCGTCCGCGCCGATCATGGTGGTGCCGCAGCCGGCCGAGCCGGCGCCCGTCAAGACGCCGCCGGCCGCGCCGGCATTTCCCTCGTTCGAGGACATGATCGCGTCGACGGCGCGCGCGAAGGTCGAAGCGAAGCCGGACCCCGTCGCCGAGGCGCCGCCGCCGCCGAAGGCCGGCACCGTCGCGACTGCCGTGCAGCCAGACACCGCGGCGCTCGTCAGCGAGAGCGCGCCGTCGCCTTCCAAGTCGGAGCCTGCCGTGATCGGCCCGGTGCAGGTCGTGCCGAAGCCGGCCGTATCCGCGCCGGTTGCCCTGCCGCCTCCATCCGCGAAGCCGGTGGCGCCGCCCGCGGCCAGTGTGCCGCGCCCGCAGGAGGCGCCGGCGCCCGCGCTGGACGACGAGCCGGCCGACGCCGACGATGACTTCATCGAGGAGGACTTCGAGGACGGCGAGGATCTCGTCGAAGCGGCTGAGGCCGTAGAGAAGAAGCCGGGTCTCGCCGGGCGCTTCCTCTCGAAATTCCGCTTGCCGGGTCTTGGTCGCCGGGCAGCCCCGGTCGAGCCGGTCGACGAGGCCGAAGCGGAAGGCGATGACGAGGCTGAGGCCGAGGACGAGGCGACGCCGCCACCCGCGGCGCCGGCCTTGAACCCGGTCCGCGATCTCAGTCTGCGCCGGCTTTACGCCGCCGTCGACCAGCTTCCCGTCGAGGCGCTGCTGGCCGAGGCCGAGCAGCGGACCGGCAACCGGATCGAACTGCGCAAGGTCGAGGACGGCATCGAGCTGGTGGTCAAGGGCCTGCCGACGGCGCTCGGCAGCGTCCGCCTGTCATCGGAAGACGGCCATGTCGTCTATCATCCGCGGTTCGGGCTCGATCTGCCGCACCGCGAGCCCAATCGCGCCGACCTCGAGCTGTGGACCAAGGCGATGGGGGATCTCGTCGTGCGCGTGCTGGAGGATATCGCCGAGCGGCGCAAGGCGCGTCTGGCACAGGAGCCGGGAAGCAAGGCTTCCTGACGGAGAGCCGCGCGCCGCGATCGCCGCAGCGCGCCCATAATCAGAAACCACTCGGGAGACGTCACATGGACCGGCGCCCACTTCGCCCGCATGATCCGATCGTCAGCATCTATCCGTTGCCGCTCGATGCGGCGCTCGCGCGCGAGGAAGCGCAGAAGGCACGGCGCCTCCGCAAGAAGCTGCCGCCCGGCCACCCCTATCGCAAGCTGCCGCTGTGGACGCCCTATTGGCTGGCACGGCTCATCAGCAATGCCGCGCCGAGCTCGCGTCCGCGCTGATCGCGCCGGTCAGGTGCGGATCGGGTTCTCGAGATACCAGTGATAGGCCTTCGACAGCCCGTCCTCGAACGAGGTCGTCGCATGCCAGCCGAGCGCGTTGATGCGGGCGACGTCCATGCGCTTCAGCATGGTTCCGTCCGGCTTGGTCGTGTCCCAGAGGACCTCGCCGCTGAAGCCGGTGACGCGGCGGACGGTGTCCGCGAGCTCAGCGATCGTGATGTCGGACCCGGTGCCGACATTGACGTGCTCATAGCCCGAATAGTTCTGGAGCAGGAACACGCAGGCATCGGCGAGATCGTCGACATAGAGGAATTCGCGGCGCGGCGTTCCCGTGCCCCAGCAGGTCACCGAGGCATCGCGGCGCTGTTCCGCCTCGTGGAAGCGGCGCAGCAGGGCAGGGATGACATGGCTCTTCTGCGGATCGAAATAGTCGTTCGGTCCATAGAGATTGGACGGCATGGCCGAGATGTAGTCGACGCCGTGCTGCTTGCGATAGGCCTGGCACAGCTTGATGCCGGCGATCTTGGCGATCGCGTACCACTCGTTGGTCGTCTCGAGCGGGCCGGTCAGCAGCGCGTCTTCCGGAATGGGCTGCGGCGTGACCTTCGGATAGATGCAGGACGAGCCGAGAAAGAGCAGCTTGTCGGTGCCGACCGTGTACGACCCGTGGATCAGGTTCGCCTCGATCATCAGGTTTTCATAGAGGAAGTCGGCCGGATAGGTGTCGTTGGCGAGGATGCCGCCGACCTTGGCCGCGGCGACGACGACGACATCGGGCTTGGTGCGGTCGAGATAGGACGTCACGGCGGCCGGGTCGCGGAGGTCGACCTCCGAACGGCTGGCCGTCACCACCTCGACCCCGTCGCGCTCCAGGCGGCGAACGACGGCGGAACCGACCATGCCGCGATGGCCCGCGACATAAACTCGCCGATTCGAGAGCGAGAACTCGGTCATCGACAGCAACCTTTCCATAGTGGGACGCTCGGGCGAACTCTTGTGCGGCGCAGCATTGCCCAAAGAGCGCGCCGTGTCGAGACCGACCGCGGCGGCCGCGTCGCGATCAGGCGCAACGGCGCCGTTCCGATGCCTGCAGGTCTTCCGGAGGTCCTGGTGAGCCCGATGGGATTCGAACCCATGACCCCATGATTAAAAGTCACGTGCTCTACCGGCTGAGCTACGGGCTCGTCAGTGACCTCGTCGAAAGTGCGCGGAACCTAGTCGCCGGGAGGCGGTGGGTCAATAGCACGGCCGGACGCCGGCCATGGCGAGCTCGAAGGTCGGCGGGCGCGAGGGTTGGCGGGCGCGAGGGTTGACGTTGGAGGCGGGCGCGCCCGATAAGAGGCGGCAACAGATGGTTACCAAGATGTTTACATTCCCTGAGGGCGGCCGTGGTTCGTGCCGGACCGTGCTTTGCCGGCTCGTGGCCGCGACGATCGCCTGCGCACTCGGCCTTGCCGTCGCCGCTGCCGCGCCGCTCGCCGTCGACTATCCCTCGGCCGATCTCGAACGCGGCTTCAAGCTGACCGTCTTCGGGCGCGAGGGGCCGCAGTCGGCCAAGGATGCCGGCCGCTACGTCAACAAGTTCGTCGATCCCGTCGGCGTGACGATCCTAGACAGCAGTTCCGTGCCGTCCCGCGAGGCGGAGGTCGTGGCGTTCGTCAAGCTGCTGAACCGCACGATTCCCAATCTCAAGATCGCCATGGCGCCGGATCCGGCCAAGGCGCGCATCTTCGTGCACCTCGTTAACCGGTCGAACTATCGCAAGGTCATCGCCGCCGCCCTGCCGAAAGGCGAGCAGGCCGCGTTCCTCGAGGACAATCGCTGCTCGGCGATCATGTGGAACCGGACGACGGGCGTCATCGACCACGCCTATGTCTTCGTCCTCGCTGACCGCGGCGATGTCGCCTTCACCAGCTGCCTCGCCGAGGAACTGACCCAGGCGCTCGGCCCCGCCAACGACAGCAACCAGCTCGCCTATTCGCTCTACAACGACTCCAACGATGTCGGGACGTTCGGCCTGTTCGACTGGTACATCCTCGCCGCGCTCTATGACGCCGACATCTTTGCCGGAATGACGGCGCCGGAAGCGATGGCGCGCCTGCCGAAGGTGATCGAGCGTCTGAGACCGAAGGCCGCCGTCGTCGCGCCGTTGCTCGCGGCCGCGGGCGCACGGCCATAGCGACGCGGTGCACCAGAGGGTGCGGCCCACTTACGCCATAATTTGACGGAATGAGAGGCGCGTGCTGACCATTTATATCGATGCGGCAATCCGCGTCCGAGGCGTGGGCTTGCCGCTCGCCGTCGAAATGCAGGCGGTGCGCCTGCATGGATCGCTTTGACATCATGGCCGCGAGGCAGGAGTCCCGTGCGTGATCGACCTACACTGCCATCTGCTTCCGGGGATTGATGACGGTGCGACCGACATAGAGCTTTCCGTCGCCATGGCCCGCGCGTCCGTTGCCGACGGGATCACCGTGACGGCCTGCACGCCGCACATCATGCCGGGCGTCTACAACAACAATCGCGTGGTGATCGAAGAGCGGATGGCGCAGCTTTCGGCGCGGTTCGCGGACGAAGGGATCCCGATGACGCTGGTCGTCGGGGCCGATGTCCATATGGACGTCGACCTTGTGCCCGGCCTCAAGTCCGGCCGCATCCCTTCGCTGAACAATTCGCGCTATTTCCTGTTCGAGCCGCCCCATCACGTGCCGCCGCCGCGCATCGAGGACAATATCTTCTCGATCATGTCGGCCGGCTATGTGCCGATCCTGACCCATCCCGAGCGCCTCTCCTGGATCGAGAGCCACTACGGCGTCATGGAGCGCCTCGTGCGCATGGGCGTCATCATGCAGATCACCGCCGGCTCGGTGACCGGGCAGTTCGGGCGCCGCGTCCGCCACTACGCCGACAAGATGATCGACGAGGGGCTCGTCCATATCCTCGCGACGGACGCGCACAACCTGACCGGACGCCCCCCGAATCTGTCCAAGGCGCGGGACATCGTCGCTGCTCGTCTCGGCGAGGCGGAGGGCATCCACATGACGACCACCCGCCCGCAGGTGATCCTCGACAATCTCTCGCCGGACCGGATGCCGCCGTCGGCAGCGGCGCGCGAGCCCGCCAAAAGCGTGGCTTCAAAAGGCTTTCTGGCCCGTCTCGGCTTCGGTCGGCGCGGCCGGAATTGATCGTCCGCCTTGGCGAATTGTGCAGTGCGGGAATATCCCGCATTGCGTCATTCTGATCGTCTGGTGTAGTAAATCAAGGCAGCGCGGCTTGCCGCGAAGCTCTGCGCGACAGGAGTGTCAGTGTCCGTCCGGATTTGCACCGCGGTTGTTCTGATCGCCTCATTGCTGGCCGCCTGTTCCTCGGTCTCGCCGTCGAACGAAGCTGTCATGGCAAAATATGCCACGGCGCCGACCCCGACGGCACCCGGGCGTGGGTCCTTCACGGCTGCCTCGACCGGCGCCGTCCCGGGCCGTCCCGCGGCCCCGCTGCCGGCGCCGAGCTTCGACCAGGGCGCGAGCGAACTGCAATATCGCCTCGGCCCGCTCGACACGGTCAATATCCTCGTCTTCCAGGTGCCCGATCTCTCCGGCGACTTCCAGGTCGGATCCGACGGCATGCTGGGCCTGCCGCTGATCGGCTCGATCAAGGCGGCCGGCCGCACGTCCTCGGATATCCAGAAGGAAGTCACGGCGAAGCTGGCGGCCTCCTATCTGCAGCAGCCGCAGGTGACCGTGAAGGTGACCGGCTTCAACAGCCAGAAGGTCACCGTCGACGGCACGGTGGCGAAGCCGGGCATCTTCCCGGTGGCATCGGGCGGCGGAACGCTGCTCGAATATATCGCGCTCGCGGGCGGCATGCCTCGCCAGGCCGACACGACCAATGTCGTCATCTTCCGCCAGATCGAGGGCAAGCGCATGGCCGCGCGGTTCGACGTCAGCCAGATCCGCAAGGGCCTTGCCACCGATCCGATCGTCTATGGCGGCGACACGATCGTCGTTCCGCAGTCGGGTGTGCGCAGTGCCTGGGCGGACTTCCTGTCGGCGGTCCCCGTGGCATCATTCGCGGCTAGTGTCGGCGGGCTTTAGGGCTGGACGGACTGATTCTCCGGAGGACTCGATGAACGCAGACCCGAGATCGGACAAGGCGGTGACGACGTGGAGCGCCTCCACGGTGCCGTCCAAGCCGTCGACAGCCTTGTCGCAGAACGTCTACGGTCCGGCGCCTGTCGATCTGCAGGCGGACAAGGCGGCCTTCGATCTGGCGCGGATCTTCCGCGTCGTGATGAAGCATCGCTATGTCATCGGCGGCATTATCGGCGCCTGCCTCGTCCTCGGCATCATCATGACGCTGACCGCGACGCCGCTCTATCTCTCGGATGTCACCATCGAGACGTCGTCGGAGACCGTGAAGGTCATGAACGACCAGTCGCTCGAGCCGCAGGGCGGCAGCGACCAGGCCGAGATCGCGACCTATGTCGAGCTGATCGGCAGCCGTTCGCTGGCGGAGCGCGTCGTCAACGATCTGAAGCTCGCCGACGATCCGACCTTCGTCGATCCGGTCAATCGCTCGCTGATCACGCGGGCGAAGCAGCTGATCTTCGGCAGCGGCTCGGCCGATGGCGAGCAGCGCTCGCTCGAATCGCGGCAGAAGTCCGCCATCAACACCGTGCTGAAGAACACGACGGCGAAGTCCGTCAAGACGTCGCGCCTCCTCACCATCAGCTACAGCGACACCGATCCGCGGCGGGCGCAGCGCATCGCGAATGCGCTGGCGAGCGGGTTCATCAAGGCCAATCTCGACCGGCGCTTCGATGCCACCACCTATGCGCGGCTGTTCCTCGAGGACCAACTGCAGCAGGTGAAGCTGAAGCTGGAGGACTCCGAGAAGAAGGTCGTGGCCTATGCCGACAGGGAAAAGCTGGTCACGCTCGACAACGAGAAGACCATCCTGTCGCAGAAGCTCGAGGACCTGAACACCGCGCTCGGCAAGGCGTCCGTCGACCGGGCCAATGCCGAGCAGCTCTGGCTGCAGGTCAAGGACGTCACCGAATATTCCGAGATCCCGCAAGGGGCGGGGAATGACGCGCCCACGATCATCAACCAGCTCCGGGCGACGCGCTCCGACCTGATGGCGGACTATCAGGCCAAGCAGCTGACCTTCAAGCCGGGCTTCCCGATGATGGTCGGGCTCAAGGCCCGCATCGACGATATCGACCAGCAGATCGAGCAGGAGGTCGAGAAGACGAAGAACACGATCCGCTCGACCTATGAACTCGCCGTCCAGCGCGAGCAGGCGATCAGCTCGGATCTCGATGCGACGCGCGCGGAACTGATCGACACCCGCAATCGCAGCGTCGAATACACGATGCTCCAGCGCGAGGCCGACACCAACCGCACGCTCTATGACGGGCTGCTGCAGCGCTACAAGGAAATCAGCGTCATCGGCGGCATCGCGGCCAACGGCCTCTCGGTGGTCGACCAGGCGAGCCTGCCGGGCGGCCCCTATTCGCCGCGCCTCGTCCTCAACATCGCGCTGGCCCTGTTCGGCGGCATCGTGCTCGGCTTCGGAGCCGCGCTCGGGCTCGAGTTCTTCGACAACACGATCAAGACGCCGGACCAGATGGAAGCGCTGCTCGGCATCCCCGTGCTCGGCCTCATCCCGGTGCTGCCGAGCGACCAGTCGGTGCAGTCGGTGCTGGAGGATCCGCATTCGGCGGTCTCGGAAGCCTATCGCAGCGCGCGAACGGCGCTGCAGTTCTCGACCGATCGCGGCGTGCCGAAGAATTTCGTCGTCACCAGCGCCCGTCCGTCGGAGGGCAAGACCACGACGGTGACGACGCTGGCGCGCATGTTTGGCCAGATCGGCATGAAGATCCTCGTGATCGACGCCGACCTGCGCAATCCGTCGCTGCACAAGATCATCGGCATCGACAACACGCACGGCCTCAGCAACTACCTGACCGGAAGTGCCGAAGCCGAATCGATCATCCGCGATTCGGGCGTGCACAATGTCTCGCTGGTCTCTTCCGGGCCGATCCCGCCCAACCCGGCCGAGCTCTTGTCGAGCCCGAAGATGCTGACGCTCCTGACCGAACTCCGCGATCAATTCGACCTGATCATCGTCGACAGCGCGCCCGTCATGGGCCTTGCCGACGCGCTGCTCCTGTCGAGCGTCGCCGACGGCACGCTGATCGTCTGCTCGGCCGGCGAAACCCCGGCGGAGACCGTCAAGGCGGCCACCAAGCGCCTCGCGATGACCAACAGCCAGCTGCTCGGCGGCATCCTGACGAAGTTCAACGCCCAGAAGGCGGGCTATGGCTACGCCTATTACGGCTATGATTACTATGGCTATGGAAAGGACAACCAGAAGTCCTTGCCGGCCGCCTGAGGGGTGGAATCGATGGCGGCCGGGTCTGGCGAACCACGCCTCGTTCGGCTAGCCTTGCTTCGCAGCAGCGGGTCAACCGGGCGCGAAGGGTTGGAAATCGAGCATGCGCCAACATCCGGGATCCTCTTCTCGCGGAACGAGACTGTCGGACAGCCGCCTGTCCGGGCTGGTCGCGGAGCGACGGATTCTCGGCACTGCCAGTCCCGACGACGCGCTGACGATGGCCGTGCGGCTCTATCGCTCGCCGGGCCTTGCTCGCAGCGTGCGGGTGTCGGCGCTGCCGCCGGCGGTCCTGCCGGTCATCCGCATTGCTGCCGGCTGTCCCATCTCGACCGCCTATGCGGTTGCCCAGACCGGGATGGACGCGCCGACGCTTTCGCGAATCGCTGCCCTCTATCTGCTCGTGGCGCTGTTCGGCCAGGAATCGGATCCGCACCGGACCCTTGGTCTTGGGCCCGAAGCGTCCGGCGAACTGGTGCAGGATCACAGGAAGTGGCTGCTGAAGTGGCTGCACCCCGATCGCAATCCGAATCAGCATCTGGCCGGGCTGTCGGTCCGCGTGCTCGACGCGTCGGCGGCGCTGTCCGCAGCGCCTGCTCCCGTCGAGCCGCTGCCGGCCTCGCCGGCCCCTGCCGCGGCGGCGCCGGCCGAAGGCGAGCCGTCCCGTCGCAAGCGGCAATTGCGCCATGTCTGGCTGCCCTTGCAGCTCGATGGCTGACCATCGCCGAATCATGCGGCCGTCCGCCCGCATTGGCGTCTCGGCGCGACAGACTGGGTAACGCACAATGAACGAGGAACCCGGACGCCGGCGGCGCACCGGCAGCCGCTCGTCTTCAGGCGGTGGGCGGTCCTCCGCCCCACGCGTCCGCTCGCCGATCGCCGGCACCGTCGGCAAGGCAACGCTGGCGGGACTGCTCTCGCTCATTCTCATCATCGTGATCATCCACCACTTCGGCGCCGACGACGTCACCAGCGACATCGCGGATCCCGGCTGGAAGTCGGACGGCGTCACCGGCGAACTCGGCAAGGCAGCCTCGGCGATCGCCGCGACGCCGCCGGCGCTCGACGAAGCCAGGGCCGAAGCCGTCAAGGCGCTGCAGGAGAGCCCGCTCAATATCGGCGCGCTCGACATCTTGGCCAACGCGGCGGAGGCCGCCGGCGACAAGGCGGCGGCGGCGAAGTATCGCCAGCTGATCTATGAGCGATCGCGGCGCCATACGCCGACCATGCGCTGGATATTCGACCAGGCCGTCGAGGCGCGCGATTTCAAGACGGCGACCACGGTGGCGGATGCGATGCTGCGGCAGGATTTCGAGCAGCCGAACGCGCGTTATGTCCTCGCCACGCTCGGTGCCCTGATCACCGACCCCGAGGCGCGTCCCTATATCGCTGCGATCGCTTCGCAGACCTCGTTCTGGCGGCGGCCGTTCGTCGAACTGATCGCCCAGCGCGGCGATGTCGATGTCTTCCCCGACTTCGTGTCGGGGCTGCTGCCCGGCATGCGCTTCCCGAGCGGCTGGAAGTTCTATTTCGACCGGCTGATCAAGGCGGGCGAAAGCCGCCGGGCCTATGTCACTTGGAGCAGCCTGCTGGACCCGGACCAGTTGTCGAACCTCAAGCTGCTCTACAATGGCGGCTTCGAGACCAAGACGACCGGACTGCAGTTCGACTGGACGATCAATTCCGCACGCGGCCTGGAGATTGCGCTCGACGGCAGCGATCCGGGCGAGGGGCAACAGTCGCTCCGGGTGACCTTCGGCGGGGCTCCCATGAGCTTTCGCAATATCCTTCAAACCCTTATTCTTGATCCGGGCAACTATACCCTTTCCGGAATGACCCGAACCGACAATCTCGTCACCGAGCGTGGTCTGTCCTGGGGCATCTATTGCAACAGTTCGGATGGCAACGCGCAGCTTGCCGCCTCGCCCTCGTTTTCGGGGACCTCGGACTGGAAGCGTTTCAAAGTCGATTTCACGGTTCCCCCGCAGTATTGCGACTATCAGACGATTCGACTGGAGCTACCGGCGCGAATCGCTGCCGAGCGGCGCATTCAGGGCAGTATCTGGGTCGATGATCTTGCGATCGTTGCTCAACCCATCGCCACAACCGAGCCTGTTGCGGCGCCTGCTGCCCAATGATGCGGCTTTTTGGTCACGCGTGACTGCCGTCACAGCGACATCGGCATGAAGTGAAGGCTGCATCTTGTTCTCGCAACTGCGAGATGCTAATCCTTAGTGGCGAAATGGGCGCTACGGGGCTGATGACCGTGAGGGCCAAGCTTTAGAAGGAGGTTCGGAATGGTACGAGTCGCACTTGCATCGGCGCTTGCCGTCGTTCTGGCCTCGGGGGTTGCTTTGGCTGCGCCCGCGGCTACGCTTTCGGATGTTTCTGGCTCTGTCATGGTCGACAGCGGCAAGGGCTTCCAGAAGGTTTCCACTTCGGCAGAGGTTGCTCCTGGCAGCCGCGTGCTGGTTTCGAAGGGCAGCAAGGCGGTTCTCGCCTATGCAGCCGGCTGCACCAAGTCGCTTTCGTCGAACACGATCACGACGGTCGCTGGCGCTGATGCCTGCTCGTCGACTGCTCAGGTCGCGGCTCAGGAGACCAAGGGTGGTATCTGCCAGACCGCCAAGCAGGACAAGAACGGCAACTTCTACTGCATCGCCCTGATCGGCGGCGGCGCACTGGTTGCTGGTGGCCTTGTCGGTTACGCGATCGGCGAGAACAGCGACGGCAGCACTCAGTACATCTACATCCCGATCAGCGGTTAATCCTGCTGCCGTGATGGCCGACGCATCAGTTCTCGCGTCGAGCATTCAAGGGCGCGGTCATGCTCTGCATGACCGCGCCCTTTTCTATTATGCCGGCTTCGTGTTCGCTGTCGCGTGCCTGCTCGGAGGCGGCACGGCGGTCGGCCAGTTCTCCGACCAGCTGGTCGAGGTCGTCAGTGTCCCGCTGCTGTTCCTCGGCCTCGCCCGGCTGATGGGGCGGCGCTGGGAGCCGGGCTGGGCGCCGGCGCTCTCGCTGCTCGGGCTGATCCTGGCGCTGCCGCTGCTGCAACTGGTGCCGCTGCCGCCGGCGATCTGGACGCTGCTGCCGGGCCGCGCCGCGGTGGTCGAGGTCTATCAGGCGGCCGGGCTGCCGATCGGCTGGCGGCCGTTCAGCCTCGCGCCGTTCGCGACATTCTATTCGTTCCTGTCTCTGCTGCCGGCGGCCGCCCTGTTCGTGGCAGCTCTGCAACTGGAGACGAGCCAGCGCTTTCGCCTCCTGATCGCCCCGCTGGCGATCGCTGCGCTGAGCGGCCTGCTCGGCGTCGTGCAGGTGCTCAGCAGGGACGCCAGCTCCATCAGCATGCAGAATGCCGCCAATGTCGGCTACGCCATCGGCTTCTTCGCGAACCGCAACCATTTCGCCGCGCTTGTCTATGTGATGCTGCCTTTCGCGATCGTCTGGACGGTCCGCGGCATGCGCGGCAGCCGGGACCGCGCCTGGTTCTTCGGATTGCTGTTCGGCGGGGCCGTGATCGCGTCGCTGCTCGTCGGCCTGTCATCGGCCTTCTCCCGTGCCGGCGTCGCGCTGGGCGTCGTGTCGCTGCTCGGTTCGGCCTTCATCGTCTGGCGCTCGGCGCGCGCCTCCCGGCTCGGACGGCTGCCGGTGATCATCGCCAGCGTGTGCCTGCTCGTCTTTGCCGCCGTGATGCAACTCGGATTGGTCCAGCTGCTGATCCAGCGGTCTGCCGTCGACGGCTCGCGGCGTTCGATCGCCCGGCTGACGATGGAGGCGATCCAGAGCTATTCCTTCGCCGGCTCGGGCTTCGGAACCTTCGTGCCGATCTTCAAGTCGTTCGAGCAGCCGTCCGACATCATCGTCTTCTTCATCAATCACGCGCACAACGACTATCTGGAGCTGGCGCTTGAAGGCGGTATTCTCGCGGTTGCGCTGATAGCGGCCTATTTCGTCTGGTATTTCGTGCGATTCTGGGCGATCTGGCTCGCCCGCGACGATCGCGGCACGTCGAGCCAGCGCCTGCTGGCGAGCGCGGCCAGCCTCTCCATCGCGCTGCTTCTGCTGCATTCGCTGCTCGACTATCCGCTGCGCACCATCACCTTGATGGTCTGTTTCGCGGTGGCCTCGGCCTTCATGATCGAGCCGCCGCCGGAGAGCGAGGAGGCTCCCCAGCAGCGGAGACGTCGTTCCTCGCGTGGTTCGTGAGCCCCAGGGCGGCCCGCGCGGGGGCTGTCATATCGCCGACGCCGTGGCCGGCGATAATGCCGCCTCCGCGTGCCGCATCGAGAGTTTTCGAAGAGATGGTTGAACGCCCGTGAAGATAGCGATGATAGGGTCCGGGTATGTCGGACTGGTTTCTGGCGCGTGCTTTGCCGATTTCGGGCATAGCGTGGTGTGCATCGACAAGGCCGTCGCGAAGATCGAGGCGCTGGAGCGGGGGGAGATCCCGATCTACGAGCCGGGTCTCGACGCGCTGGTGGCGGAGAATGTGAAGGCGGGGCGGCTGTCGTTCACGACGGAGTTCGCCGGGCCGGTCGGCGATGCGGACATGGTGTTCATCGCGGTCGGGACGCCGTC
This sequence comes from Kaistia sp., assembly GCA_965279105.1. GTDB lineage: Bacteria > Pseudomonadota > Alphaproteobacteria > Rhizobiales > Kaistiaceae > Kaistia. The sequence goes on along the minus strand of OZ257135.1, from coordinate 3,482,688 downwards.
GCGGCGCGGCGACGGCCATGCGGACCTTTCCTATGTCTATGCGGCGGCGCGCGAGATCGCGGCGGCCGTCAAGGGCTTCACCGTGGTGGTGACCAAGTCGACGGTCCCTGTCGGGACGGGCGACGAGGTCGAGCGGATCATCCGCGAGGCCAATCCGGCGGCGGATGTCGCGGTCGTGTCGAACCCGGAATTCCTGCGCGAGGGCGCGGCGATCGCCGACTTCAAGAAGCCGGACCGGATCGTGGTCGGGCTCGAGGACGAGCGGGCGCGCGAGCCGATGGTCGAGGTGTATCGTCCGCTCTATCTGAACTATTCGCCGATCGTGTTCACCTCGCGCCGCTCGTCGGAGCTGATCAAATATGCGGCGAACGCATTCCTGGCGATGAAGATCACCTTCATCAACGAGGTGGCGGATCTCTGCGAGCAGGTCGGGGCGGATGTGCAGGCGGTGTCGCGCGGCATCGGTCTCGACAACCGGATCGGGTCGAAGTTCCTGCATGCCGGCCCCGGCTATGGCGGCTCGTGCTTCCCGAAGGACACGCTGGCGCTGGTGAAGACGGCGCAGGATCACGGCAGTCCGATCCGCTTGATCGAGACGACGGTGGCGATCAACGACCAGCGCAAGCGCGCGATGGCGCGCAAGGTGATCGCGGCCTGCGGCGGCGATGTGCGCGGCAAGGTGATCGCGGTGCTGGGCCTGACCTTCAAGCCGCGGACGGACGACATGCGCGAGGCGCCGTCGCTGGCGATCATCCAGGCGCTGCAGGATGCGGGCGCGCGGATCGTGGCGCATGACCCTGTCGGCATGGAGGCGGCGAAGCCGCTGCTCGACGAGCGCGTCAGCTATGCGGCGAGCCCGTATGAGGCGGCGTCGGGTGCGGATGCGCTGGTTCTCGTCACGGAATGGGACCAGTTCCGGGCGCTCGACTTCGCGCGCCTCAAGGGGGCGATGCGGCAGGCGGTGATGGTGGATCTCCGCAATGTCTATCGCAGCGACGAGATGGAGCGGCACGGCTTCGCCTATACCTCGGTCGGCCGCGGCGTCGACGACAAGGGCGACGTCCTCGAGGCCGCCGCCGAATAGACCGCACAGGCGTCAGGCGGCGAGGGGTAGGGTGAAATCGTAACCTTCGCCGCGCCACACTGGCGGCGCACCCGCACGAAGAGTAAGACGTCGGCGGGGCGGATCGGCCGTGGGGGCGGGACGAGGCGTGATGCGGCGCACATTTATGTTGCACTGCCGCATAAAACCTCCATAAGATTTGTCCCGAAGGCTCATTGGCATGAGTGAGAGTTTGCTCAACCTTTACTGAACGGCGACAGGATTCATGGTTTCACATTCGGGCAAGACGGCGCTGATCACCGGCGCGACGGGTCAGGACGGGGCATATCTTTCCGAGCTGCTGCTCGAGAAGGGCTATATCGTCCATGGCGTGAAGCGGCGTTCGTCGTCGTTCAATACGGGGCGTGTCGAGCATCTCTACCAGGATCCGCACGAGAGCCATCCGCGCTTCATCCTGCACTATGGCGACATGACGGATTCGACCAATCTGATCCGCATCGTGCAGCAGACGCAGCCGGATGAGATCTACAATCTCGCTGCCCAAAGCCATGTCCAGGTCTCGTTCGAGACGCCGGAATACACGGCGAATGCCGACGCCATCGGTACGCTGCGCCTGCTCGAGGCGATCCGCCTGCTCGGCCTGACCGAGAAGACGCGCTTCTACCAGGCCTCGACGTCGGAACTCTACGGCAAGGTCCAGGAGATCCCGCAGAGCGAGACGACGCCGTTCTATCCGCGCTCGCCTTACGCCGCTGCCAAGCTCTATGGCTACTGGATCGTGGTGAACTACCGCGAGGCCTATGGCATGCATGCCTCGAACGGCATCCTGTTCAACCATGAGAGCCCGCTGCGCGGCGAAACCTTCGTGACGCGCAAGATTACCCGCGCCGTGTCCGCGATCCATCATGGCAAGCAGGACAAGCTCTATCTCGGCAATCTCGACGCCAAGCGCGACTGGGGCCATGCCCGCGAATATGTCCGCGGCATGTGGCTGATGCTGCAGCAGGACGAGCCGGACGACTATGTGCTCGCGACCGGCGAGACGCATACGGTCCGCTCCTTCGTCGAGAAAGCCTTCGCGGCGGTCGATGTCTCGATCACCTGGACGGGCACCGGCGTCGACGAGAAGGGTTTCGACGCCAAGACGGGCAAGGAACTGGTCGCGATCGATCCGCGCTATTTCCGTCCGACCGAGGTCGAGCTGCTCATCGGCAATCCGGCCAAGGCCAAGGCCAAGCTCGGCTGGAGCCACGAGACCGGCCTCGACGCGCTCGTCGCCGAGATGATGGTCGAAGACCTCAAGGTCATGGCGCACGCGCCCGTCATGCATACTGCGTGAGGAACGTGTCGATGCCGGCTTTCCATGCGGAGTTCGCGTCGTGACGGGTAAGGTCCTCGTCTATGGCATGAATTATGCCCCGGAAATGGCCGGCGTCGGCCGTTACACCGGCGAGATCGCCGAGCATCTCGCCGCCGAAGGCAAGACGGTCACCGTCGTCACCACCCCGGCCCATTATCCGGGCTGGGTGGTGCAGGAGCCTTATCGCAACGGCTACCAGACCGAGCAGCTGAATGGCGTCACCGTCATTCGCTGCCCGCTGATGCTGCGCCGGAAGATGGAGGGCGTCTGGCGGCTGCTCGCGCCGATCAGCTTCGCCGCGACGTCGCTGCCGGCCGTGCTCTGGCAGTTCATCCGCCACCGGCCGGATACGGTGCTCTGCATCGAGCCGACCCTGATCGCGGCGCCGTTCGCGGTGCTCGCCGCCAAGCTCACCGGCGCGAAGACGATCCTGCACGTGCAGGACCTCGAAGTCGACGCGGCGTTCGCGGTCGGCCATATCGGCGGCAAGCCCTGGCTCCGCCGGCTCGGCTACAGTTTCGAGCGGACCATCATGCGCGCCTTCGATCGCGTGGTGACGATCTCCAACCGCATGGCGGAGAAGATCGCCGAGAAGGGCGTGCCGGAAGCCAATGTCAGCGTGATCCGCAACTGGGTCGATCTCGAGCAGATCTTCCCGCTCGATGGTCCCAACCCCTATCGGAACGAGCTCGGCTACGGGCCGAACGACTTCGTCGTGCTCTATTCGGGCAATCTCGGCGCCAAGCAGGGCTTGCATGTGCTGCTCGATGCGGCGGCGGCGCTCGCCGAGGAACGGTCGATCCATTTCGTGATCGCAGGCGAGGGGCCGGCGAAGCCCGACCTCATCGCCCGCTACGGCCATCTGGAGCGGGTCAAGTTCCTGCCGTTCCAGCCCTATGCGCGGCTCAACGCCTTTCTGAACATGGCCGATCTGCACGCTCTGCCGCAGGATGCCAGCGCCGCCGACCTCGTGTTGCCGTCGAAGCTCGGCGGCATGCTCGCCTCGGGCCGCCCGATTGTGGTGACAGCGGCCTCGGGCACGGAAATCTTCGAGTTTCTCGGCCAGGCCGCCTTCATCACGCCGCCCGGCGATTCGGAAAAGCTGGCTGATGCCGTGCGCGATGTCGCGCGGCTGAAGCTGACCACCGACAGCGCCCTGCAGAGCACGCTGTCGGCTCAGCTGTCGCGCCGCGATGGCTTGAAGCGGTTCGCCGCCGCGCTCGAGTTCTGAGGATCCGAAGACCTGAGGCCGATCGCCCGCAGACGCGGGCGAAGCCATCCCGTCAGGGCTTGGAACTCGGCGCCGAATTGTTGATGAGCCGCGCCAGCCAATAGGGCACCCAAAGCGGCAGGCGGCGATAGGGATGGCCGATCGGCAGCTTCTTGCCGAGCCGCCGTGCCCGTACCGTCTCTTCGCGCGCCCGCTCGGCATCCATCGGCTGCGGATAGATGCTCACGATCGGATCGGTCGGCGTGATGCCGCGATCGCCAGTCTGCCGTGAATACTCACTCCCGCTGCGCCGCCGGCGACGGCTCGCGCTTGTTGGCTGGGACATGAGACTTGGCCTCCCTCTTTGCCGCGCTTGATTGCGCGATCTGCTTGCTCCGGCGAATCCACCCAATTTCCTACGTCGAAATCATCGCATCCGAAGTGGCTATAGCGCCAGTTCGAATTTCAAAGAAGGTGTGATCAGCGACACGTCCGGAAAGCACGGCCTAAACTTGCGTTCTTGGTCGAAGCGAGGGCTGCCGATCAATGACAGACCGGGCCGGCTCGCGGCTATTGGCAAACCGTCGGCGAGAGTGCCGACTGTGGCCAGAACGATACATATCCTTTGGCGTATTGCAATGCAGCATGTAAGATGCGTTGCAGGACGAACCGAGGGCCAGTCCTTCGTGGACGGGCTCGACCGAAGGGCTCTCGACATGGACGAAGTGCGACCGATCGATCCGATTGTCAGCCGCTATCCAATGCCGCTCAGCGCCGAGCGCGCCCGATATGAGGCGCTGCAGGCACGCCGAAAAGGGCTGAAACTGCCCAAGGGCCACCCCTATCGATGGCTGCCGACCTTCGTGCCCTATGGAGCGGCGCGGCTGCTGTCGCGATCGGCCGCCAGTTCGCGTCCGGGGCCGACGACACCGCACCAGCCGTCGATCGAGCGCCCCTGACTTCGTCAGGGTGCACGATCGCTCTGCGAGGATGAGGCTGCGCAAATCTCAGCGCCAGTAGGGTTTGGTCGTGACCAGCGCATGATAGGCGCGATCGGCCGCCACAAGGATGTCAGGGTCGACGGGGCTGTCGTCCGCAAGGCCGAGCGAGGCCGCCGCCGGCTTGCCGAGGAGGGCGACCGCGATGCCGGCGAGCATGCGCGCATCGTTGAGCTGGCCCAGCGTCTCCTGCAAGGCGCGCACCGCTGATTGCAGGTGCTTGCGCTGCTTGAGGGACTTCCCGGACGGATAGAGATCCTCGGCGAACTCCGATGCATAGCGCAGCGTCTTCGCCTTGATCCTGAGGCGGTGCCGCGCCGCGGGGGATCGTGATGCCGGCGCGCCGGCCTGCTTCATCTCCCGCCAGCGACGGCCGAGCACCCGGCCCGCCTCTTTGCGGATGCGGCCGGGGCGCTGCACGGGATCGTCGGAAGCGGTGGCAAATGCGAGAAGGCGAATGAGGGCCAGGCCGAAGCGGCGCGAGGCGAGCGTCCGTGAGGCACGGGCCATCTTGGCGATCCGCGCTTCGGCGAGCCGCGCCAGCGCCGGATCGGCGGCTTCGATATTGCGCGGGAGCGCCGCCGCGAGGATGTCGATCTCCCGCACGGCACCGAGCCGGCGGAAGGCGCGACGCAGTGTTCGCGTCGGCGCACCCAGCCCGGGCACATCCATGGTTTCGCGGGCGATGTCGAGCAGGCAGCGGAGCCGGCGCAGCAGGACGCGCATGTGATGCACCGCCTCGACCTCTCCCGAGGCGGCAAGCAGCGGGCGCGCGCAGGCAATCTCGTCCAGCAGCACGGCCGCGATCTGGCGGAGGCTCGCGGCAAAGCTCGGAGCCGGGGGCGGAGCGCCGCGGCTCTTGCCCGGCCGCTCCACGCCGAGCAGGCGGTAGCCGCGATCCGATTTCGCGAGCGGCTCCAGATGCAGCGCGAGCGACTTCGCCGCCGACCGCGCGAGGTCGACCGCCGCGTCGACCGGCCCCTCCATCACCTCCATCTCGATCTCGGCGACGGGCAGGCGCTGCCCTTCGGCTTCGATCGTTCCGATATCGGCGCAAAGGCTGATCACCGCATCGCCGGCCTGCACACGCCATTCCGTGCGCTCGGTTTCGATGACGAAGATGGGCGCGAGACGGCCCCTGGTGGCCACGCGGAGCTCCTCCGGCAGGGCGCCCGCCAGCAGCGCCGGGTCGAGCGTCGGCCCCTGAACCGCGTGCTCCATCTCCGAGCGCGCGAACAATCCGGCCCCGCCGGCCGAGGGGCCCTTCAGCGTCTGCGTCGCGCCCTCTGCCGAATGGCGGAGGCGCAGCGTGTAGCCCGCGTGATAGAGGGCGTGGTCATCAGTGTCGAAATAGGTCGCGGATAGCGTCTTCTCCGTCGCCGGGACGTCGCGGAGGAAGGGCAGCCGCCTGACAGCGGCGAGGTCGGCTGGATCGATCGCGAATTTGAGCTCGATCTCGATCGGCGTCGCGTCGATGGCTGTTCTGGTGTCCATTCTCATCCTTGTCCCGATGGGCGCCGCTCTGTCGATCACGGCCCCGACGCAAGCGACGTCATGATGCCCAACGCCGCACCCGCGACAATCGCTGCGATCGTGATCAGCGAAATCAGAAGGCGGAAGCGGCCGCCGCCGAGCAGCGCGCCATAGACGGCGCGCGCCGAGGCATTGACGCCGAGACAGATCAGGATCGCCGTCGCGGCCTCGTTCACGGCGACCGTGCCGCCGGCGAGGCGCGCGGTCGAGACCGAGAAGGCGTCGACATCGGCGAGCCCGGCGATCGCGCCGAGCGGAAAGAGGCCGGCGCTGCCGAAGCGCTGGTTGACGAAGGCCGCGGCGAGCCCGATCGCGGCGAGCAGCAGGGCGAAGCCGATCACGGGCAGCAGCTCGAACGGATTGCCGAGGACCATGTCGCCTTTGGTCGGCGCGCCGGGCTTCAGGAGCATCCGGATCGCCGGCAGCAGGAAGACGAGCGCTGCCGGGATGGCGGCGGCGGCGAGATGGGGGAAAAGACGCGGCTCGATCAGCGAACTGACCACCAGCACGCGCAGCAGCGACACCGCGCCGGCTGTGGCGGCGCCGGCTGCGAGGGTCCCCGCGGCCTCTCCGCCAGCGGAGCGCCGCGCGAAGGCGATGGTGACGGCGGTCGAGGACACCATGCCGCCGGTCAGCGCCGTCACGAGGACGCCGCGCGAGGGGCCGAGAATGCGCATGCCGAGATAGCCGGCATAGGAGAGGCCGGCGAGCAGGATCGTGAAGACCCAGATTTCGCGGGGATTGATGGCGCCGAGCGGGTCGAGGGCGCGATCGGGCAGGATCGGCAGCACGATCGCGGCCATGGCGAGGAGCAGCAGCGTCGAGCGCATCTCCTGCCAGGTGATACGGGCGACGAGGCTGTGCAGCCATTCGCGCGCGGCGAGCAAAGCGGCGGTGGCGATGCCGGCGGCGGCGGCGATGTCGCGGTCGCCGATGACGGCGAGCGCGCCGAGCGCGAAGACCAGCATCGCCGCGACGGTGCCGGTGACGCTGAAGTCGTGATCGGCGCGGCTCTCCTCGCGCTTGAACCAGGCGAAAACAGCGACGAAGCCGAGAAAGCCGAGGCCGATCAGGAGCGGCGCATCGAGCGCCCTGGCGAGGGTCGCAAAGACACCGCCGAGCAGGCCGGCCAGCGCATAGGTGCGCAGGCCCGCCGTGCGGCTACCCGGCGCGGCCTCGCGCTCACGCCAGCCGCGTTCGAGGCCCACCACCAATCCGATGGCGAGCGCCAGTGTCAGTCTCAGCGCCAGATCCGTGTCCACATGCGCCCCGCTCGACCAGACGATAGCAGTCTAGCCGAGTTCGGGCGTCGGCGCTTGATCCAGCGCAGGGCGTCAGGCGGTGACGGTGGCCGCCGTTCGCTCGGCGATATAGGCGCGCCAGCCGCCGAGCGCCGTAATCTCGCGCGCGCCCTCGACGGCATAGGGCTCGCAGAGGAAGCCGGTCACCTCCGAGCCGTCGTCGAGGCGGACCTTGCCGACGCCGAGCGGCGCCGGAATGGCGTTGACGAAGGCGCCGAAGGCCGCGGGCGTGAGACCCCAGACCTCGACGGCAAGGCCCTCGCCGGCAAAGCCGGGCTCGCGGATGAGGCCGGGCTTCGGCGGTACGGTGTCGGGCAGGACGAAGAGGCGGTAGTCGCCCGCCGTGCGGCAGGTCCGGAGCAGCCGTCCGCCCGCGGAGGTCAGCTGCGGATTGAGCGGCATGCCGGAGAGATGGGCGCCGACCACGACGATCGGGATATGGCCGGAGCCGGCGGGGACGAGTTCGCTGGCGGTCGGGAGCTCTGCCGCGGTGTCGCGGCCCATGCCGTAGCCGGGCAGGCGATGCAGCTGGTCGCCGATCGCGGCCAGCGCCGCATCGGCGAAAGCAGGGCCGATGAGCGTGACGCCGGCCGGCAATCCATCGGCGCGGAAGCCAGCGGGGACGGCGATGGCGCTGCAGTCGAGCAGGTTCACGAAATTGGTATAGCGGCCGAGATTGGAATTGAGGCGGATCGGATCGGCCTGCATCGCCGCGACGGTGTAGGTGGTCGGCGCGGTCGGCAGCAGCATCAGGTCCATCTTGGCCCATTCGCGATCGGCGAGCTTGCGGAGCTCCTCGAGCCGGTATTGGCCGCGGAAGGCGTCGACGGCCGAATAGCTGCGCGCGCCCTCGACGATCGTGCGCACCACCGGGTCCATCGCGCCGGCATGATCGCCGACAAAGCTCTCGATCGCCGCGAGGCGCTCGGCGACGAAGGGGCCGCCATAGAGAAGCGCCGCGCATTCGCGGAACGGGGCATAGTCGATCTCGACCGCAACGCCGCCGAGCGAGGCGAGCTTGCCGATCGCCTCTTCATAGAGGGCTTCGGTCCCGGTATCGCCGAAGAACTCGCGCTCCGCCTTGCCGAGGACGCCGAAGCGGAAGGTCCGATCCGGCAGGGCGACGGGCGCGAGGTCGCGCGAATAGGGATCGGCCGCATCGAAGCCGGCGGCCACACGGCGGACGAGATCGGCGTCGCCGACGGTACCGGCCAGCACCGTGATGCAGTCGAGGCTGCGGCAGGCCGGGACCAGGCCGGTGCCGGACAGCATGCCGCGCGAAGGCTTGACGCCGACGAGATTGTTGAAGGCGGCGGGGATGCGGCCGGAGCCGGCGGTGTCGGTGCCGAGCGCGAAGGCGACCTGGCCCGATGCGACGGCAACGGCCGAGCCAGACGACGAGCCGCCCGAGATATAGGCCGGATCGAACACCGAGCGCGGCGCGCCATAGGGCGAGCGCGTGCCGTTGAGGCCGGTCGCGAACTGGTCGAGATTGGTCTTGCCGATCGGGATCGCGCCGGCGGCCTTCAGCTTCGCGACGACGAAGGCGTCAGTGGCGGGCTGATAGGCGAAGGCCGGGCAGGCTGCGGTGGTCGGCAGTCCCTGGACGTCGATATTGTCCTTGACCGCGAAGGGAATGCCCCAGAGCGGCTGATCGGCGGTGGGCGGCTCGCCGGCGGCGAGCGCCTCGGCGGCGGCGATCAGCGCCGCGTCGTCGAAGCGGCTGATCCAGACGGCCTTGTCCGGCCAGGCATCGATGCGGGCGATCACCTCGCGGATGACCGCGACCGGGCTGATCCGTCCGCTCCGGTATCCATCGGCGAGGGTCGCGATATCGAGGAAGGTCGGCAGCATCACAGGGTTCCTTCAATCAGGGCGACGACATCGCCGGCGCGCACGGTGCGGCCGACCTGGCAGCGCAGGCCCGCGATGCGGCCCGCCACCGGCGTCGTGATTTCCATTTCCATCTTCATCGATTCGACGATCACGACCGGTTGCCCAGCTTCGACCATCGCTCCGTCTTCGACGAGTATCTTCCAGACATTGCCCGTCATATGCGCGGCAATCGGCTGCATTCCCTCGGGGATCGCCTCGTCGGCGCCCTCCATCCGGCCGCCCTCGTCGCTGATGAAGCTGTCGAGCCCGCGCGCCTTCCAGTCGGCGCGCTCGGCCTCGAAGGCCGCCTGCTGCCGCGCCTTGAACGCGGCGATGCCCTCGGCATTGGCAGCGAGCGAGGCGGCGTAGTCGGCATAGGAGAAGCGCGTCTCCTCGATGCGGATCGGGTAGCGGCCATGCGGGAAGGCCTCGCGTGCCTCGGCGAGTTCGGCTTCGCTCACCTCATGGAAGCGGATGCGGTCGAAGAAGCGCAGTAGCCAGGGATGACCCTTGGTGAAGACGCTCGTCTGCCGCCAGGCATTCCACATCTGGATGGTGCGGCCGAACAGCTGGTAGCCGCCTGGTCCCTCCATGCCATAGATGCAGAGATAGGCGCCGCCGATGCCGACCGCGTTTTCCGGCGTCCAGGTGCGGGCCGGGTTGTATTTCGTCGTCACCAGGCGATGGCGCGGATCGAGCGGCGTCGCTACCGGCGCGCCGAGATAGACATCACCGAGGCCGAGCACGAGATAGTCGGCGTCGAAGACGATCCGCTTCACATCCTCGATCGCGTCGAGGCCGTTGATGCGACGGATGAACTCGATGTTGGACGGGCACCAGGGCGCGTCCGGCCGCACCAGCTCCTGATATTTGCGCATTGCGAGCTGCACGGACGGATCGTTCCACGACAGCGGCAGATGCACAATGCGCGAGGGCACGCTGACCGCTTCCGCCGCCGGCAGCACGACCTCGATCGCCTCGAGTTCCGCGATCAGCCGCGCGACCGGCAACTCAGTGCCGTCGAAATGGATCTGCAGCGAGCGGATGCCGGGCGTCAGCTCGACGATGCCCGCGATCCGCGCCGCCGTCACCGCCTCCATCAGCAGATGGACGCGGAGGCGCAGCGCGATGTCGAGCATCATCGACCCGTATTCGACCAAGAGATTGTCGTCGCCGGCGCGGCGATAGACGACGCGGACGGGACCGGTCTCGCGGGTCGCGAGGATCGGGGAGGTGGCGCGCGTTGGAAGGCCCCCCTCTCCAGCTCTCCCCCACAAGGGGGGAGAGGGCAGGTCGCGGCTTGCATCGATGGTCGGGAGGGGTGATGTCAGCTCCCTCTCCCGCGTAGCGGGGGAGGGTTGGGGAGGGGGTTCCTCGGCAGAAGCGCCCGGACCTTCAGCCTCGACGAACCTGACCCCGTCGCCGGGCTTCAGCTGGCCGATCTTCCAGAGTTCGTCGCGGGCGATGACCGCCGGGCAGACGAAGCCGCCGAGGCTAGGACCATCCGGGCCGAGGATGATGGGCATGTCGCCGGTGAAGTCGATCGAGCCGATCGCATAGGCGTTGTCGTGGATGTTGGAGGGGTGCAACCCGGCCTCGCCGCCATCGGCGCGCGCCCAGGCGGGCTGCGGGCCGATGAGGCGAACGCCGGTGCGCGAGGAGTTGAAATGCACCTCGTAGCGCGCCGAGAATAACGCCTCGATGTCCTCAGCCGTGAAGAAGTCCGGCGCGCCATGCGGGCCAGAGCGGACGCCGATCACCCAGTCGCGGGCGAGCGGTGGCCGCTCGTCCTCGCCCAGCGGCTGCGGCGTCCCGGTGGCGAGATCGCCGATCTTCAAGACGTCGCCGGCGCGCAGCGTGCCGGTGGCGTGGCCGCCGAAGCGACCGAGGCTGAAATTGGCACGCGAGCCGAGGAAGAGCGGCGCATCGATGCCGCCGCGCACGGCGAGATAGCTGCGCTGTCCCGGCCCGTTCACAGTGCCGAAGGCGAGCACCGACCCGGCCGTGACGCGGACCGGCGCGAAGGCGGGGATCGGTGTGCCGTCGAGCTTCGGCGCCATGTCGGCCCCAGTCACGGCGACGAGCGCGTCGCGGTGGAAGCGGAGCACCGGGCCGGAGACGGTGAGTTCCAGCGCCGCCGCGCCTTCGGAATTTCCGACGATGCGGTTGGCGAGGCGATGCGAGCGGCTGTCCATCGGACCGGACGGGGGCACGCCGACATTCCAGAGCCCGACCCGGCCGGGGAAGTCCTGCACGCTCGACTGGGCGCCGGGGCTGAGCACCTCGATGGCGCGCGGCACGAACGGAAAGCTCCGGAGCGCCGCGGTCGACACCGCGCCGCTCGTGAACACGTCCCAGCGCGCGATCTGGCGGAGATAGTCGAGATTGGTCTCGATGCCCTGGACGGCGGCAGCGTCGAGCGCGTCGGCGAGCTTGCCGATCGCCTCGCTCCGATCCTTGCCATGCACGATCACCTTGGCCAGCAGCGGATCGTACCAGGGCGTGACCTCGCTGCCGGTCTCGATCCAGCCGTCGATACGGACATCATCCGGCCAGGACACTTCGGTCAGGAGGCCCGTCGACGGACGGAAATCAGCCTGCGGGTTCTCGGCATAGAGGCGCACTTCCATGGCCGCGCCCTGCGGGACGAGTGATGCCTGCGCCGGCAGCTCGAGTTCGCCCGCCGCCTGGCGGATCATCCATTCGACGAGGTCGATGCCGTACACCGCCTCGGTGACCGGATGCTCGACCTGCAGCCGCGTGTTGACCTCGAGGAAGGAGACGTCGTCGCGCGCGACGTCATAGATGAACTCGACCGTGCCGGCCGATTCATAGGCGACGCTTTCGCCGAGCGCGATCGCGGCTTGGTGCAGCCGCGCGCGGATGGCGTCCGAAAGGTTCGGCGCCGGGGTTTCCTCGACGACCTTCTGGTTACGCCGCTGCAGCGAGCAGTCACGCTCGCCGAGCGCCACGACGTGGCCCTTGCCGTCGCCGAAGATCTGCACCTCGACATGGCGGGCCAGCGCGACATAGCGCTCGAGATAGACCCGCGCATCGCCGAAGCTCGAGGTCGCCATGCGCTGGACGGCCTCGAACCGGACGGCGAGCTCGGCCGCGTCATGGCAGAGCTGCATGCCGATGCCGCCGCCGCCGGCCGTGCTTTTCAGCATCACCGGGTAGCCGATACGGTCGGCGGCGGCCAGCGCCTCCTCCGCCGAGCCGAGGAGGCCGCTGCCCGGCAGGAGCGGCACGCCGGAGGCTTCGGCAAGCGCCCGCGCGGTGTGCTTCAGGCCGAAATCGCGGAGGTGCGCCGGCCGCGGCCCGATGAAGCGGATGCCGGCAGCGGCGAGGCGTTCCGCGAAGACGGCGTTTTCCGACAGGAAGCCGTAGCCCGGATGCACGGCCTCCGCACCGGTCGCCCGGCAGGCGGCAATGATCGCCTCGACATCGAGATAGCTCTCCTTCGGCGCCGACGGGCCGATGGCGACGGCCTCGTCGGCGTCGAGGGCTGCCCGCGTGAAGCGATCGGCCTCGGACGCGACGGCGACGGAGGCGATGCCCATCCGCCGCAAAGTCCGGATGATCCGGCTGGCGATCTCGCCCCGGTTTGCAATGAGAACCTTCTGGAACATGGTGCTAGGCGACCGCCGGATCGAAGATCATCACGCGCACCGGCGTCGGATTGAAGCCGTTGCAGGGATTGTTGACCTGGGGGCAATTGGAGATGGCGCAGATGACGTCCATCGCCGCGAGGATGTCGACATGGTCGCCCGGCTTCGAGACGCCGTCGACGATGGCGAGCTTGCCGTCCGGCTCGATCGGCACATTCATGAAGAAGTTGATGTTCGGCACGATGTCGCGCTTGGTCATGCCATGCGCCGCCATGGCGATGATGAAGTTCTCGCGACAGGCATGCATGTATTTGGTGTGGTGGCCGAAGCGGACCGTGTTGGCCTCGCAGGAACAGGCCCCGGCCGAGGTGTCGTGCCGGCCGCAGGTGTCGGCGACGACGGTCGCCATGACGCTGCCGATATTCGAGATCAGCCGCGTGCCGGTGGTGACGTAAGGCGCGCCCTGCTCGAGGATCGTGTCCTGCGCGCTGTAGCGCTCGCTGGTGTCGGCGGCAGCATAGAACAGCGTGTCGACGGCCTGCTGCCCCTCGAGGTCGATGATCCGAAGGATCTGGCCGCGGCGGACGATGCCGGTCCACGGCTTGTTGGCGGGGATGGTGAAATCGTAGATCGCCTTGGCCGGATCGAGACCGGTGGGCGCGGCGAGGAAGCGGGACTGGTTCATGCTGCTGCTCCCTCAGACGCGCGCGAAGAGCGCGTTGTTGTCGAAGCCGCGGCGGGCCTCGGCGGTGGCCGTGCGGCAGAGATCGTCCTCGGCCGCGGGCGGCAGCGCATGCACGATCGCCTCGATGGCGCCGGGCGCGAATTGGGTGTCCGGCGCGAGCGGATGCGGGCAGTTCGAGATGGCGACGATCAAGTCGAGCTCGGCGCGGAGATCGACGAAATCGCCGGCTGAGACGACGCCGTCGCGCCAGGCGAGGCGGCCGGCGCCATCGACGATGACGGGCGCGAAGAAGGTGATCACCGGCGCGAGATCGCGGAGGCCGAGGCCGTGCTTGCCAGCGGCGAGCAGCATGTTCTCGCGTGTCGAGCGCAGTGCGCCATCGCCATATTTGCGGGCATTGGAGGCCGGCGTCGAGCCGCCGACGATGGTGTCATGCGCGCCGGTTGTGTCCTCGATGATCGAGAACAGCACGCGGCCCATGTCGGAGAAGAGGACCCGGCCCTTGCGGAGCTCTGCGGTCCACTGGATCTTCACGGTATCGGCGCTGTTGTAGCGCTCGCTCGGATCGTCCGCATTCCACGCGAACAGCGAAACGCCCGGCGTCGCCGAACTGTTGACGAGGCGGAGCGCCGTGCCGGCCTTGAGCTTCAGCGTCGCATACCAGCCGCCGGGGATGGTCTCGCGGTGAATGATGTCGGCCTCATCGAGCGGCGCGGCATCCTTCGCCGTCGGGGCGGGCAGGGCGCGCGGCGCGGCGCCGTGGCCGGCCGCCTTCAGTTCCTCATAGCGCTTGCGGTTTGCCTCGATCATGGCGGCCTTGTCCAAAGCCCGGTCCATCGCCTCGGTCATGGCGTGTCTCCTTGGAGGGCCGGGTCGTCCCGGTGTGGTCCCGTCAGTGGCGCCGGGTCGTCCCGGCCGGGCATGGTCTTCCTTTTAGGCGGTCTCGGCTCGCCTGCAATACGCTTCGGCCAGACCTCGAAATCCCGCGTGATGGTAGCGCCGTAGCGGCCGCCATCGGAGGGCTCGTTGCGTCGCCGCTCGAAGGCGATGACCCGCGTGCCGAGCGAGAAGGCCTCGGAGAGGTCATGCGTCACCATGACGACGGTGAGCGGCCGCTCGTGCCAGAGCTTCTGCATCAGCACATGGATTTCGCCGCGGATGCCCGGGTCGAGCGCGCCGAAGGGCTCGTCGAGCAGCAGCACCTTGGGCTTCGCCACCAGCGCCTGCGCCAGCGCAAGCCGCTGCTGCATGCCGCCGGAGAGCTGCGCCGGATATTTCGCTTCCGCCCCGCCGAGGCCGACGGCGGCGAGCACCTCGCGCGCCTCATCCTCGGCCGCGCGCCGCTTTGCCCCGAACAGGCGACCGAAAAGCGGCGAGGCCTTCAGTTCGAGGCCGAGCACGACATTGCCG
This sequence comes from Kaistia sp., assembly GCA_965279105.1. Lineage (GTDB taxonomy): Bacteria > Pseudomonadota > Alphaproteobacteria > Rhizobiales > Kaistiaceae > Kaistia. The sequence goes on along the minus strand of OZ257135.1, from coordinate 3,467,642 downwards.
AGCACGGTCAGATGCGGGAACACCGAATAGCGCTGGAACACCACGCCGCGGTCGGCGCCGGGCTCGGTCGGCAGCGGCTCGCCCTCGATGGTGATCGTGCCGCGGTCCGGCCGCTCCTCGGAGAGCAGCATGCGCAGGAACGTCGTCTTGCCGCAGCCGGACGGGCCAACCAGCGCGATGAAGGCGCGCGGCGCGATGTCGATGGTGATCGCCTCGAGCACGACGCGGCCGTCATACTCCTTCCAGACATCCTTGAAGCGGATGGCGCTCATGATCCGCCCCTCATCCCGAAGCCCGTGCGGCTTCGAACCAGGGGAAGGCGCGCCGCTGCAGCATCACGAGGGCGCGGTCCATCAGGAAGGCGAGCAGCGTGATCCAGGCGACATAGGGCAGGATCACATCCATCGCGAGGTAGCGGCGGACGAGGAAGATGCGGTAGCCGAGGCCGGATTCGGAGGCGATCGCCTCGGCGGCGATCAGGAACAGCCAGGCCGGCCCGATCTGCAGCCGCAGCGTATCGAGGAGGCGCGGCAGCGTCTGCGGCAGCACGACGCGCAGCACGATCTGCCATGTCGAGGCGCCGAGCGTCTGCGCCTTGATCATCTGCTGCGGCGGCAGGTCGCCGACGCGGAGCGCGATGTCGCGCACCAGCGGCGGCGCCACGCCGATGACGATCAGCGCGATCTTGGACGCTTCGCCGAGGCCCATGGTGATGAAGAGGATCGGCAGTAGCGCGAGCGGCGGCACCATCGACACCACCGCGACGAAGGCGCCGAGCCCGGCGCGGAAAATGGGCAGAAGGCCGATGACGATGCCGAGCACGAGGCCGATCGCGACCGAAATCGCCAACGCGGCGAAGAGGCGGTAGAGGCTCGCCTCGGTATCGACGAGGAGAAGGATGTCGCCGGTGCGCTGGTCGACCTGGAAGGCCATCCGGTCGATCGCGGCGGCAAAGGACGAGAAGGCCGGCAGCAACTTGTCGGCCGGGTTCTCGGCCAGCCGGATGCCCGAGCCGATCAGATAGGCGATGACGACCAGGACGAACGGAACGAGCGCCAGAAGCCGCGCGACGCCGGGAGCAGGGCGACGGTTGATCAGCCGCATGGTGCGGCCTCGGCGTCGATCTGCAAGCTCGCCGTGAGGTGCGGCAGTGCGACGATGAAAGTGGACGCAAAGGCCCCCACCCCAGCCCTCCCCCGCAAGGGGGGAGGGAACGGGGCGGCGGCTGTCATCGATGGCGCGGTCGATCCTGGATCGGCGACCGACAAACGTCCGGGGGACGAGGCCATGGCCACTCCAGTAGCGAATGACATCCGAGCCCGCACGCCGCAAAAACCCTCCCCCCTTGCGGGGGAGGGCAGGGTGGGGGCCCTTCCTGCGGCGGACTCCATCTCGGTCACAGCTTTCCGGCGGCGGCGGCGGACATGTAGGTGTCGGTGAAGCGGAACTTCACATTGCCGGTGTCGCCGAGCACCTTGCCGTCGGCGAGTTCGATGCCGACGACGTCGGGCGAGGCGGCGCCGCTGCCGAGCAGGCCGTGCTCGAACAGGAAGGCGCGGACATGGTCCATGGTGGCGCCGATCTCGGCGCTCTTGGCGAAGGCGGCGGCCTCGTCAGCCTTGAAGAACATCCGCGTCGCCTTGAGCTGCGCCTCATAGCCGGCGAGGTCGGTGCCCGAGGATTTGCCCATCGCCTCGCGCGCCGCCTTCCCTTCCGGGGTGTCGGCCGACATGATCGCCATCGTCTCGTACCAGGCGCCGGCGAGCGCCTTGCCGAAATCCGGATTGTCCTTGAGCGTCGCCGTGTTGGCGGCGGTCAAGTCGATGATCTCGCCGGGGATCTGCGAACTATCGAACACCTTGTTGGCGCCGGGCGTCGCCATGATCTCGGCGACGAGCGGGTTCCAGGTGACCACCGAGGTGACGTCCGCCGTCGACCAGGCCGCGACCATGTCGGCATCCGAGGTCGAGACGACCGAAAGGTCCTTTTCGCTGAGGCCGATGGTCGAGAGCGCGCGGGCGAGCAGGTAATGCGAGACCGAGAACTCGACCAGATTGACCTTCTGGCCCTTGATGTCGGCGAGCGCCGTCTTGTCCTTGAGGATGACGGCGTCATTGCCGTTGGAGAAGTCGCCGACGAGGACCGCCGTCGTGTCGACGCCGCCGGCGGCCGGGATCGACAGGCCGTCCATGTTGGTGAGCGTCACCGCGTCGAAGCCGCCGGCCGTGTACTGGTTGATCGATTCGACATAGTCGTTGACCTGCACGACATCGATCGTGATGCCGTATTTGTCGGCCCATTTCTTGACGATGCCCTGGTCGGCTGCCCACTGCCAGGGCATCCAGCCGACATAGATCGACCAGGCGAGCTTGAAGTCCTTCTTGGGCGCGGCCATGGCGGCGCCGGTGAGCGAGAGAGACGTCACGGCGGCGGCCAGGAGGCCGGCGGCGAGGCTGCGCTTCAGGATGTTCGAGACGTGCATTGCCAACTCCGGTCAGGGTTTCACTGCAACCAGGGCTTGGCAAAGACCATCGCGTCGCCAAACTCCTGGCCACTGAGGTCTCCCGGGATTTTATCCCGCCGTGCCCGGCGCGGATGTCTCCCGCGCCGGCGGCAGCTCTCGGACCAGCATTCCCTTTTGGGAACCGGAACCCTAGCCACCAACTCAATGCCGACACTCGAAGCAAGGCGCGTGCCAGCGGAAAATGCGGCTCTGCTGTATGCAATGCTGGCCTTCCTGCCGCATCCCTGGGCGGAGCAGGGTGCCGGTGGTCAAGGATTGGGCATCATGCCGGTCGTTCCGGTCCGGCGACGGTCGCGTACATGCCGGTGGTGCGGAATTCGGTCGGGCTGGTCCCGAACACGCGGCGGAACACCTTGGCGAAATAGTTGGGATCGTCGAAGCCGACCAGGACCGCGACCTCCTTGACCGAGACCGGCGTATCGTTGGCGAGCAGCGAGGCGGCGCGGCGCATGCGCTGCTGCAGCACGAATTCAGCCGGGGGCAGGCCCTCGCTGTCGGTGAAGACGCGGGTGAAATGCGCGCGGCTGAAGCCGGCGATGTCGGCAAGGTCCGGGACGGCGATCGGCTGGTCGAGATTGGCGAGGATGTAGCGCACGGCGCGGGCGATCGCGTCGTCCTCGGTCGGCGCGACGGGATGCGAGCCGAACACGTCGTCGAACAGCGCCATCGCCGCTTCATAGGCGAGCGCCGAGGCGGCGCCCGGCGTCTCGCCGCCGCCCTCGATGAAGCGCAGCGTGCAGCGGGCGAGATGCTCGATCGTCTCCGGCCGCAGCCGCAGCACCGGCCCGTTGGCGGCGAGAATCTCGCGATGGATGCGCAGCGCCTCGCGCCCATGCATCGAGATCCAGAAATATTCCCAGCGGTCGCCGGGATCGAGCCAATAGCGATGGTTGTGCGGAATGATGACCAGCATCGTGTCGCCGGCCTTCAGCCGGTAGCGGCGGCGCTCGTAGCGCAACTGGCCGACGCCCGACACCGTGTGCTGCAGGACCGTGAACGGCGTCTGCCCGCGCTGCATGCCATCCCAGGCATAAGGCGGCCGATCGCGGATCTCGTAGCCGCTCGATGTCGGCATCGAATGCAGGTGGCGGCGGCCGCGCGGCAGCGACAGCGTCTTCATAGCCGGCGCATAGGCCTGCAGTTTCGAGAGCACAGAATCACCCATGAAAGCACAAAATCTCTCTGGTCCAGGGTCCGGGCTTGCGAATAACTAATGCCACGGACAGCCGGCGGGAACCAGATGGAACCCGGGAGGCGGTGGCGTGCCCATGCGTCGACGCGATGTCGCGACGGGGACGCAAGGGCGGAGATCGGGCCGCGTTCGCGGCCGGCATGCATCGAGGAAGCGTATGTCCGGATTGAAGATCGCAATCATCGGCGCTGGAAGCGTCGGCTTCACCAAGAAGCTGATGACCGACATCGTTTCGGTTCCCGAGCTCAGGGATGCCGAGTTCGCGCTGACCGATGTCAGTGAGCACAATCTTTCGATGATCGAGCAAATTCTCGGTCGGATCGTCGAGGCCAACGGCCTGCCGACCAAGATCACCGCCACGACCGATCGCCGCGCGGCGATTGCGGGCGCGAAATACATCATCAGCTGCGTGCGCGTCGGCGGGCTCGAGGCCTATGCCGACGACATCCGCATCCCGCTGAAATACGGCGTCGACCAGTGCGTCGGCGACACGATCTGCGCCGGCGGCATTCTCTACGGACAGCGCAACATCCCGGTGATCCTCGACTTCTGCAAGGATATCCGGGAGGTTGCAGCGCCTGACGCGCTGTTCCTCAACTATGCCAACCCGATGGCGATGAACACCTGGGCCGCCATCGAATATGGCGGGGTCAATACGGTCGGCCTGTGCCACGGCGTCCAGCATGGCGGCGAGCAGATCGCGGCGGTTCTCGGCGCGAAAGCTGGCGAACTCGACTTCGTCTGCTCCGGCATCAATCACCAGACCTGGTTCATCGATGTCCGCTTCAAGGGCCGCAAGGTCGGCAAGGATGAGCTCGTCGCCGCCTTCGAGGCGCATCCGGTCTATTCGAGCCAGGAGAAGGTCCGCATCGACGTCCTGAAGCGCTTCGGCGTCTATTCGACGGAATCGAACGGCCATCTCTCGGAATACCTGCCCTGGTACCGCAAGCGTCCGGAGGAGATCGGGCGCTGGATCGACATGTCCGACTGGATCCATGGCGAGACCGGCGGATATCTGCGCTACTCGACCGAGTCGCGGAACTGGTTCGAGACCGACTTCCCGCGCTTCCTGGAAGAGGCCGGCAAGCCGCTCGACCATGGCAAGCGCTCCAGCGAGCATGCGAGCCATATCCTCGAGGCGCTGGAGACGGGGCGCGTCTATCGCGGCCATTTCAACGTCAAGAACAACGGCGTCATCACCAATCTGCCCGCCGATGCGATCATCGAGAGCCCCGGCTTCGTCGACCGCTTCGGCATCAACATGGCCTCAGGCATCACGCTGCCGGAAGCCTGCGCGGCGACCTGCCTTTCCTCGATCAATGTCCAGCGCATGTCGGTTCATGCCGCCGTCACCGGCGATCTCGACCTCTTGAAGCTCGCCGTGCTGCACGATCCGCTGGTCGGCGCGATCTGTTCGCCGGACGAGGTCTGGCAGATGGTCGACGAGATGGTGGTGGCGCAGGCGAAGTGGCTGCCGCAATTCGCGGGCGAGATCGAGGGCGCCAAGGCCCGCATGGCCAAGGCGACGGTCAAGACGCGCGACTGGCAGGGCGCTGCCCGCCGCGACGTGCGCACGGTGGATGTCGTCCGGGCGGAGAGCGCCAAGAAGCGCGCGCTCGAGCTCGACGAGGCTGCACGCCCGTCGCTGTAGCGGCCGGCGAAAGGGCGCGGCCTTCGGGCCGCGCTGCGGGGAGGGGTCGCCCGTCGTGGGGATGCGAACGGTCTCGGCGACCCGGTGTCTGAAAACGGTCGATGGCAGCGGCCCTGCCGTCGTCGCGCTCAAGGGAGGAATGATGAAGACTTACATGCTGACCCTCGGAGGAGCAGGTCTGCTCCTCGGCGTCGCCGTCTCGGCGGCGCTTGCCCAGACCGAAAAGCCGATTCTGCCGCCCGATCCGCCGAAATTCGACGCGCAGGGTCAGGTCGACTATGTCGGCGTCAAGGACATCTTCGAATTCAAGGCCCTGCCCGACTATAAAGAGCCGGACTGGGTCACGAAGAACTTCGTCGCCACCGGCAAGCTGCCGCCGGTCAAGGATCGCCTGCCGAAGGAACCGATGGTCTACAAGAAGGCCAACATGGTCGACGGCGTCGGCGTCTATGGCGACACGATGCGTCATGTCATCGGCGGCCGGCCGGAAGGCTGGAACTATATCGGCGGCCAGTCGCAGGGCTGGGGCGGCATCGATATCGGCATGTCGGAATGCCTGACGCGTTCGGGTCCGCTGTTCGAGATCAAGGCCGACGAGCTCGAGCCGCTGCCGAACCTCGCCAAGAGCTGGGATTGGTCCGAGGACGGCCACAAGCTGACCATGCACCTCGTCGAGGGCGCGAAGTGGTCGGATGGCGTGCCGTTCACGGCCGATGACCTCATGTTCTACTGGCAGGACAACGTCAACGATCCGAACGTCACGCCGCTGAACGGCGCGACGCCGGCCACGTTCGGCGAGGGTACGACGCTCGAGAAGGTCGACGACTTCACCGTCGTCTGGACGTTCAAGCAGCCCTTCGCCAAGCAGTATCTCTACCAGATGGCCTATGGCACCTTCTGCCCCGGCCCGGCTCACATCCTGAAGCCGCAGCATCCGAAATATTCGAAGAATACCTACGAGCAGTACAAGAACGCCTTCCCGCCGGAATACATGAACATTCCGGTGATGGGCGCGTGGGTGCCCGTCGAATATCGTCCTGACGACATCATCGTGCTCCGCCGCAATCCCTATTACTGGAAGGTGGACGAGGCCGGCAACCAGCTGCCTTACCTGAACGAGATGCACTACAAGCTCTCGACCTGGGCGGACCGCGACGTGCAGGCCGTTGCCGGCTCCGGCGACTTCTCCAACCTCGAGCAGCCCGAGAGCTTCGTCGAAGCGCTCAAGCGGTCGGCCAGCCCCGACGCGCCGGCCCGCCTCGAGTTCGGCCCGCGCATCATCGGCTATTCGCTTTATCCGAACTACTCGGCCAATGGCTGGGGCGAGCCGGACGAGCGCGGCCAAGCCGTGCGTGATCTCAATCGCAACGAGCACTTCCGCAAGGCGGTGACAGAGGCGGTCGACCGGCAGCGTCTCGGCGAGTCGCTGGTCAAGGGTCCGTTCACGACCATCTATCCGGGCGGCATCTATTCGGGCACCGTCTATTACGACAAGGCCTCGACCGCCTACTATCCGTTCAACCTCGAGAGCGCCAAGGCCGAGCTGGAACTGGCCGGTCTCAAGGACACGGACGGCGACGGCATCGTCAACTTCCCGGCCGGTACGGCGGGCGGCAAGAATGTCGAGGTGACGCTCCTCGTCAATGCCGACTACCAGACCGACAAGAGCCTCGCCGACGGCATCGTGGCGATGATGGAGCCGCTGGGCATCCGCGTCATCCTCAACACCGTCGAAGGCAAGCAGCGCGACGCGCTGCAGCAGGCCGGCAAGTTCGACTGGATGATCTACCGCAACCAGGAAGAGCTGACGTCGGTCGTCCAGAAGACGGTCAACCTCGCCCCGGTCGGTCCGCAGACCAGCGCCTTCCACCGCGCCGGCAAGGACGGACAGCTCGATCTGCTGCCGTTCGAGCAGGAGCTCGTCGGCGTCGTGAACAAGTTCATTGCGACCAGCGATCTCGCCGAGCGCAAGGAACTCATGAAGCAGTTCCAGAAGATCTACACCGACAACGTCTATGGCGTCGGCCTCACCCAGTATCCGGGTGCGCTGATCATCAACAAGCGCTTCGCCAACATCCCGAAGGGCACGCCCATCAATCTCTTCAACTGGGCGGAAGACAGCATCATTCGTGAGCGCGTCTTCGTCCCGACGGAAAAGCAGGGCGCCTACGAGTTGCATGCCGAGACGCTGCCGGGCGCGCCCGGCTCGGCCGGCCCGGTGAAGTAGGCGACGACGCCTCACCCCTCGCGGAGCAAGGAGGCCGAAAGGCCCCCTTGCTTTCCCCAAGGCCCGGACACGGAGGCAGCAGCCCCATGTTGCGCTTTCTCGCGATCAGAATTCTCTCGGCCATTCCGGTCCTTCTGGTTCTCAGCATCGTCACCTTCGCCATCATCCAGGCGCCTCCGGGCGACTATGGCGACTTCATCCGCTCGCAGCTGATGAACCAGGGCGGTGCCTCGGCCACCGTCGCCGAAGCGCAGGCGGATGCCTATCGCAAGGCGCACGGGCTCGATCAGCCGATCATCATCCAGTACTTCAACTGGATCGGCGGCATCGTCACCCGCGGCGATTTCGGGCAGAGCTATTTCTATAACAAGCCCGTGGCGACTGTCGTCGCCGAGCGGCTGCCGCGCACGCTGCTCCTGGCGCTGGTCTGTCACATCCTCGCCTCGCTGATCGGCATCAGCTTCGGCATCATCGCGGCGACGCGGCAATACAGCTGGATCGATTCGGTCCTGTCCTTCGTCTCGTTCCTCGGCACGACGATCCCGCGCTTCCTGATCGCGATCGTCCTCGTCTATTTCATGGCCTTCCGCTTCAACGTGCAGGAGATCGGCAGCTTCTTCTCGCCGCAATATGGCGGGGCGCCCTGGTCCTGGGCGAAGTTCGTCGACCTCGTGAAACATGTCTGGCCGGTCGTGGCGATCGCAACCTTTGGCGGCCTCGCCTACAACATGCGCGTCATGCGGGCGAACCTCCTCGACACGCTGAATGCGCAATATGTCGAGACGGCGCGCGCCAAGGGCCTTTCGGAGGGCGCAGTGATCCTCCGCCATGCCGTGCCGAATGCGCTGCATCCCCTCATCATGTATCAGGGCGTCGTGCTGCCCTACATGCTGACCGGCGAGATCGAGGTGGCGATCGTGTTCTCGCTCGCCACCGTCGGCCCGGCGATCGTCTCCTCGATGGCGGTCGGCGACGTCTATGTCACGGCGACCTTCATGATGGTGCTCGCGGCGACGCTGATCGTCGGCAACATCATCGCCGACATGCTGCTCGCTCTCCTCGATCCCCGCGTCCGTCTCGGCGGAGGAAAAGAATGACCGACATCAATTCGGCGACCGAGGCCGCGGCGCATGTCGCGAATGCTGAGGCGAAGCGCAAGGAAGCCGAGCTCGAGGTGCGGGCCAATCCGCATGCCGGCCGCTTCGCGCATGGAAACGAGACCTATCTGGCGCTGGTCTGGCGCCGCTTCCGCCGCTCGGTGATCGGTATGATCGGGCTCGTCATGGTGCTCGGCCTGCTTGTCATGGCAGTGTTCGCGGACTTCTTCGCGCCGGTGAACCCGAAGGAAAACGGCGTCGGCTTCGCCCCGCCGGAGACCCTGTCGTTCCGGGCGCCGGACGGCGGCTTCAGCCTGCTGCCACGTATCTATCCGGTGGTCGAGACCGGCGAGTTCGATCCCGTCACATTCCAGCCGCTGACCGGGCCCGACTTCAATAATCCGCACACGCTCGGCTTCTTCGTGAAGGGCTATCCCTACAAGCTGCTGTGGCTCATTCCGGCCGACCGGCATTTCTTCGGCTCGACCGACGGCAGCGCGGTGCATCTCCTCGGCACCGACAAGTTCGGCCGCGACATCCTCTCGCGCGCCATCGTCGGCTCGCGCATCTCGCTCACCATCGCGCTTATCGTGGTGCTGATCACCACGACGGTCGGCACGGGCATCGGCATCACCTCCGGCTATCTCGGCGGGCGCTTCGATGCCTGGGTGCAGCGCTTCGTCGACCTGGTGCTCGCCTTCCCGCAATTGCCGCTCTATCTGGCGCTGACCTCGCTGATCCCGATCACGGCGCCGTCCAACGTCTTCATCGCCTTCGTCATCGCGGTGATGGCGGCGCTCGGCTGGGCCCAGCTCTCGCGTGAGGTGCGCGGCAAGACTCTGGCGCTGGCGCGGATCGAATATGTGCGCGCCGCGATGGCGGTCGGGGCGGGCGACGGGCGCATCATCATGCGCCACATCCTGCCGAACGTGCTCAGCCACGTCATCGTGTCGGTGACGCTCGCCATCCCTGCGATCGTGCTGCTCGAATCCTTCCTCGGCTTCCTCGGCTTCGCCGTGAAGCCGCCGCTGATCTCCTGGGGATTGATGCTGCAGGATACCGGCGCCTTCTCAGTGATCGGTTCCTATCCCTGGATTCTCTCGCCCGTCGCCTTCGTGCTCGTCACCGTGTTCGCGTTCAACGCGCTCGGCGACGGTCTCCGCGACGCCATCGACCCGTATTAGCGGTGACGGACATGACCGAGGCGACCGAAAATTTCTGCCCGCCCGAGCGGACCGATCTCAACCAGCACGGAAGGCAGCTCATCCTCGATGCGCGCAATATCGGCGTGAACTTCAAGGTCGAGGGCGGCACCGTCCGGGCCGTGCGCGACGTGTCGTTCCAGCTGCATGCCGGCGAGACGATCGCGGTGGTCGGCGAGAGCGGTTCCGGCAAGTCGGTGACGGCGCGCACCATCATGGGCCTCCTGTCGAAGCGGGCCACGATCACGCCGGGCGCGCGGATCCTGTTCGAGGGCAAGAACATCCTTGGCTTCAACGCGGCTGAGCGGCGGCAGCTGCGCGGCAACCGCTTCTCGATGATCTTCCAGGAGCCGATGAGCTCGCTGAACCCGGTCTATACGATCGGCCAGCAGATCTGCGAGGTGATCCATCTCCACAACCGCGTCAGCCGCACTGAAGCGATGAAGCGGGCCGAGGATCTGCTCAAGGAAGTGCAGATTCCGGAGCCGGCCTCGCGCCTCAAGCAGTATCCGCACCAGCTTTCGGGCGGCCAGCGCCAGCGCGTCATGATCGCCATGGCGCTCGCCAACCGGCCCGACGTCTTGATCGCCGACGAGCCGACGACGGCGCTCGACGTCACCGTGCAGGCGCAGATCCTCAACCTGATCAAGGACCTGCAGCGGGTTCATGGCATGGCCGTGATCCTGATCACGCATGACCTCACCATCGTCCGCCAGTTCTCGGACTATGTCTATGTGATGCAGAACGGCGAGGTGAAGGAGCATAACCGGACGGAAGAGATCTTCCGCAATCCGCGCCATTCCTACACGCGCCACCTGCTCGCCTCGGAGCCGAAGGGCATCGCCAACCCGCTGCCGGAAAAGACGCCGGTGATGCTGGAAGGCAAGGACGTGCGCGTCGCCTTCACGCTGAAGCGCGGCGGCTTCTTCCGGCCGGAATATTTCCCGCTGATCGCCGTCGACAATCTGAGCCTCGACCTCCGCCGGCACGAGACGCTCGGCCTCGTCGGCGAGAGCGGCTCGGGCAAGACGACCTTTGGCCAGGCGCTGCTCCGCCTCATTCCGAACAATGGCGGCGAGATCTGGTTCGACGGCGAGCCGATCCAGCTCAAATCGCGACAGGAGATGCGGCCGCTGCGCTCGCGCATGCAGATCGTGTTCCAGGACCCGTTCTCATCGCTCAATCCGCGCATGTCGATCGGCCAGATCATCGAGGAAGGCCTGATCGTCAACCAGATCGGCGCCGACCGGCACGACCGGCTCGACCGGGTGCGGAAATCGCTGCGCGATGCCGGCATGCCGGACACGATCCTGTCGCGCTTCCCGCACGAGTTCTCGGGCGGCCAGCGCCAGCGCATCGCGATCGCGCGCGCGATCGCGATGGAGCCGGAGTTCATCCTGCTCGACGAGCCGACCTCGGCGCTCGACCTGTCCGTCCAGGCCCAGATCATCGATCTCCTGCGCAAGCTGCAGGACGAGAAGGGTCTCTCCTATCTCTTCATTTCGCACGATCTCAAGGTCGTGCGGGCGCTCTGCCATCGCGTGATCGTCATGCAGCATGGCAAGATCGTCGAACAGGGCCCGGTCGCGGAAGTCCTGACCCATCCCAAGAACGAGTACACGGCACGGCTCGTCCGCGCCGCCTTTGAAATCGCCGCCTGACGCCAGGGCGGTGTGTCCATTCGATCGGAGTTGAAGTCATGGCACGTCCCAAGATCACGTTCATCGGCGCCGGTTCTTCCGTCTTCATGAAGAACATCGTCGGCGACATCCTGCATCGGCCGGCTCTCGCACATGCCGAGATCGCACTGATGGATATCAATCCCGAGCGGCTGGAGATGAGCGAGATCATCGCCAGGAAGCTCGTCCAGACGCTCGACGTTCCCGCGACGGTGACGAGCTACACCGACCAGCGCCGGGCGCTCGAAGGCGCCGATTTCGTCGTCGTCTGTTTCCAGATCGGCGGCTATGAGCCCTCGACCGTCGTCGATTTCGAGATCCCGAAGAAGTATGGCCTCCGCCAGACCATCGCCGACACGCTCGGCGTCGGCGGCATCATGCGCGGGCTCAGGACCGTGCCGCATCTGTGGAAGATCTGCGAGGACATGCTCGCCGTCTGCCCGGACGCGATCATGCTGCAATACGTGAACCCGATGGCGATCAACACCTGGGCGATCACCGAGAAGTTCCCGACGATCCGCCAGGTCGGCCTCTGCCATTCGGTGCAGGGCACGGCGCATGAGCTCGCCGAGGATCTCGGCATTCCCTACGAGGAGATCCGCTACCGCGCCGCCGGCATCAACCATATGGCGTTCTACCTGAAGTTCGAGCATCTCCAGGCGGACGGCACGCTGCGCGATCTCTATCCCGACCTCGTCCGCGCCTATCGCGAGGGAAGGGCGCCGAAGCCGACCTGGAATCCGCGCTGCCCGAACAAGGTGCGCTACGAGATGCTGACCCGGCTCGGCTATTTCGTCACCGAGAGTTCGGAGCACTTCGCCGAATACACGCCTTATTTCATCAAGGAGGGCCGCGAGGACCTCATCGAGTTGTTCGGCGTGCCGCTCGACGAATATCCGAAGCGCTGCGTCGAGCAGATCGCCCGCTGGAACGATACGGCCGAGGAATACCGCAAGGCCAATCGCGTCGAGGTGAAGGAATCGAAGGAATACGCCTCGCAGATCGTCAATGCGGTCTGGACCGGCGAGCCGGCGGTGATCTACGGCAATGTCCGCAACACCGGCCTGATCACCTCGCTGCCCGAGGGCTGCGCCGTCGAAGTGCCGTGCCTCGTCGACCGGTCCGGCGTCCAGCCGACGCATATCGGCAAGCTGCCGCCGCAGCTCGCCGCCCTGATGCGCACCAATGTCAATGTTCAGGAACTCACCGTCGCGGCGCTGATGACCGAGAACAAGGAGCACATCTACCACGCGGCGATGCTCGATCCGCACACGGCGGCCGAGCTCGACCTCGACCAGATCTGGCACCTCGTCGACGACCTCATCGAGGCGCATGGCGACTGGCTGCCGGCCTGGGCGCGCGGTTCGAAGCGGAAGGCCGCCGCCTGATCTAGAGGCGCGCCTTCCAAGGAGCCCGGCCGCGCCTCCCGGCGGCCGGGCTCTTCGTTTTTGCGGACAACTGAACGTCCTTCGCCTGATGTCGGCCGTGCCGGCTTGATCCTGTCCGGCCGGCAGGCCATCACTGCGCCTCGGCACAAGGGGCAGGAGCCGGCATGGATCTCGTCGCGGCCTATGAGGGCGAGTACCGCCTGATCGAAACCTGGCTCGATCAGGTCTTTCCGCGTGCCTGCGCGGATGCGGGCCTTCCCGTCACCGCCAGCGCGCCGCCGCCTTCGGTCAACGACGTCGCACGCGACGAGCGCTGGTTCGCGGTCACGGCCGCCGATGCCATGCCGGCGCTGCTGCAGGTCTATTGCAACACCAATCGCTGCAACCTCGTCATCGTCCTGCCGGCGGAAGCCCCCGCTGAGCGGTTCGCCGAGAAGATCGCGACGACGACGGTCGGCGCGAAGCGTCTCGGCTGGCACTTCCACACCGTCGATGCCCGCCGCGTCGTCTGCTTCTTCGAGGGGCTCGATCTCGCAGCCGCCTCCGGCGTCAATTCAGGCTGGATCGCGCGCGACACGGCGCGGATGCTGCGCTGGCTGCTCTCGAACGGCACGACCTTCTGAGCCGCCCTCAGGCGAGCACGGCCGCGATGGCGGAGCCGCCGATCAGCACCGCGAACAGCGAGAGCACCAGGGCCGCGACGCGGCTGATCCGTGCGGGCGTCGCAACCTCGGACGCCGATCGCGCAAGGCCCGCGCCGACCGCGATCCAGAGCGTCGCGACGCCAACCACCAGGACAGCGAACAGTCCCGCCAGAGCCGGCAGCGCGGCGGAACCCGGCGGCGGGAAGATGACGAAGGCGAAGACGAGCGCCTTCGGGTTCAGCAGCGTCGTCGTGAAGACGCGGCGAAAATCGATCCGCCCGCCGCCGGCGGTTGCCGTCCCTTCCGCATGGCGCCAGAGCATGACGGCCGACCAGGCGAGATAGAGGCTGGCGACGAGGCGCGACAGCACGGTGAGCGCCGGATGCGCCGCCGCGAGCGGCCCGAACACGATCATCAGCAGCCCGATCGCGATGGCATAGCCGCTGATCTCCGCCGGGATGATCCGGAGCGAGCCGCGGAAGCCGGATGTCGCGCCTGATGCCGCCAGCAACGTATTGGTCGGTCCCGGCACCACGAGGAGGGCAAGGACCGCGAGGGCGAAGGCGAGCGGATCGGTCACACGCGATCCCGGCGTCAGCCGAGCCCCCTGACATAAGCGAGGAATTCGGCATGGCCGAGCGCCTTGCCGGCCGCGGCGCTGTATTCGCGGACGAGGCTGTCGACCGTCTCGCGGGCGAACTGGCGGAGCTTCGGGTCGCGCGCCATCTCGGCCCTTGCGACGGCCGGATCGAGCAGGCCGAGCCCGTCGAGCACGGGATAATGCAGCTGCGTCTCGACATGCGGCAGGCCGCCGAGGAAGGACGGGAAATGCTCGCGGCGCGGCATTTCCTTCCGCCACAGCGCGAGGCGCTGCCGGGTCTCGGGATGCAGCCGCTCCTCGCGGACATTCTTCCAGAACGGCGTGTCGTGGCGCTCGGTGACATAGTGGGTGTTGATGAAGGTCCGGAAGTCGTCGACCTGGCGCCCGAAGCGGCGGTTGTAGTCGGCGCGGTCGGCTTCGGTCATCGCGTCCGGATGCTTCAGGTAATTGTCGGCAAAGAGCAGCAGCTGCACCACCGAGCCATGGATCGAGGTCGCTTCGAGCGGCTCCAGGAACGACGAGGCGAGGCCGACGGCGAGGCAATTGCCGAGCCAGGGCGACGCGAGGCGGCCGATCTCGAAGCGGATGTCGTCGCGGACCTCGATCTCGTGACCGAGCACGCGCTCGACCTCTCGCTTTGCTTCCTCCGGCGTCTTGAACGCGTCCGAATAGACATAGCCGCAGCCATAGCGCTGCTGCGTCGGGATCTGCCACATCCAGCCGGCTTCGAGCGCCCAGGCGAGGGTATAGTTGGCGATTTCATCGCCGGGCTTGATGTCGAGCCAGAACGGCAGCGCGCGATTGACGGGCAATTCCTGCGCATAGGAGATCCAGGGCGCATCGAGCTCCTTGACGATGATGCGCTTGCGGAAGCCGGTCGCGTCGACGAAGAAGTCGCCCTCGAGCCGCTCGCCATCGTCGAGCCGCAAGGCGCGGATGAAGCCGGTCTCGGCATCGCGCTCGACGCCGGCGATGGTCGCGTCCACCGTCTCGACGTCCTTGGCGCGCGCCTTCAGGAACTTGCCGACCAGAGCCTGGTCGAAATGGAAGGCGTGGTGGAAGGGCCCGAGGGGGACGAGCGTGCCGTCGTCCTTCAGCGCATAGGGCGCCTTCTTCTGCTCGAGCAGCGGGCCGAAGAGGTGCATGTCCTGCAGCTTGCGGCCGGCGGCGACGCAGTAGACGTTGAGATAGTCCGAGGGCGCGCCCTCCGGCGCCCGGATCACCTGATGTGGATCGTCGATCGGACCGTCATAGGTGAACCCGATCCGGCGCCAGTCCTTGTGGCGGATGCCGAGCTTGAAGGTCGCCCCGGTCTCGCGGAAGAACTCGAGTTCGTTCAGGTTGAAATACTGCATCAGCACGCGCAGCGCCGCCGTCGAGCCCTCGCCGACGCCGACCGTCGGGATCTTCGAGGATTCGACCACCGTGACGCGCGCGTCGAGCTTCAGCCGCCGCGCCTTGTCGCTCAGGATGAAGGCCGCGAGCCAGCCGGCCGTGCCGCCGCCGACGATCACGAAATGGGGCTGCCTCGCCAACGCCTGCTCCTCGCGATTTCAATCTCTTGCCGGACCTTGCTCAAGGCACGCGCGAATTCGTCGGGCGATTGTCGGTCGCGGGGCAGGGGCCTGTCAATCAGGGCGGCCGGGGCGGCTGGTCGCATCGCGCCGCTCGCTTGTAAGCAGTGTCTTTGCTGCTTACACTGAAGCCAACTAGGCACTCAAAGAGCTGTGCGCCGGACGTTGCGTCCGTGCTGTCGCGGCCGAGGATTTCGAAGTGACGAACTCGGGCGAGGATCCGCGACGCGCGGACTCCAAGGCGCCCGCCAATGGTCCGGCCGTTGCCCGCGACCTTGTCGGAGCCGTGGATGGCTCCGGACCGCCTGCCGGTCCGAATCCGTCCAAAAAGAAGGGGCGCCGGCGCAAGAAGCGTCGACCCGTCTATGCCGCCGGGGCCGAGCCGCGCGGCCATCAGCCGCCCGTGGCCGTACGCGGCCCGGATCGCCGCCCGCCGCCGCCCCCGCCCGTTCTCGCCGCGCCGGTGCAAGCCGTTGCGCGCGCCGAGGACATGCGGGCCCGCCCGCAGGGCGAGGGGCTCTATGCCGCGCTCGATCTCGGCACCAACAATTGCCGCCTGCTGATCGCGCGCCCGCGTGACCGCGGCTTCCATGTCGTCGATGCGTTCTCGCGCATCGTCCGTCTCGGCGAAGGTGTCGGCCGCAGCGGCCGTCTCGGCGATGCGGCGATGGACCGGGCCGTCGAGGCGCTGCGCATCTGCCAATCGAAGCTCGCCGATCGCGGCGTGGTGCGGACGCGGCTGATCGCGACCGAGGCTTGCCGCGCCGCCGAGAACGGCGCCGATTTTCTCGAGCGGGTCCTCAGCGAAACCGGCCTCGCGCTCGAAGTGATCTCGCGCGAGACCGAGGCGCGGCTGGCGGTTGCCGGCTGCGCGTCGCTGATCGATCCGAGCACCAGCGGCGCGCTGCTGTTTGATATCGGCGGCGGCTCCTCGGAACTCGTCTGGATCGACCTGACGCGTCCGGCCGACCGTCATCGCCGCCGCATGTCGGATCGCATCCGTACCTGGGCCTCGCTCCCGGTCGGCGTGGTGACGCTCAGCGAGCGGCATGGCGGCGAACTGGTCGACGCGACGGTGTTCGAGGCGATGGTCGCCGAGGTGACCGACATGCTCGCCGCCTTCCCGGAAGGGGCAGCGCTCGACCGCGCGGTCGCTGCCGGCAATCTGCACATGCTCGGCACCTCCGGCACGGTGACGACGCTGGCCGGCGTCCATCTCGGCCTGCCGCGCTATGATCGCCGCAAGGTCGACGGTACCTGGCTTTCCGCCGATGAAGTCAACCAGATGATGGCGGTGATCACGGGAATGGACTATGCCGCCCGTGTGGCCAATCCCTGCATCGGCCGCGAGCGGGCCGATCTCGTCCTCGCCGGCTGTGCGATCCTGGAGGCGATCCGCCGCCGCTGGCCGTGCCAGAGGCTGCGTGTCGCCGATCGCGGGCTGCGCGAGGGGATCCTGGTCGAGATGATGTCGGAGGACGGCGCCTGGCGCCGTTCGCCGCGACAGAACGGACACGCGTCATGAAAGACACCAAGGGCAAGGGGCCGGGCGGCCGCGAGCTGACCGTCCGGGTCAAGACGGCGCGCGGGCGCACCGCCTCGTCGACGCGCTGGCTGGAACGGCAGCTGAACGATCCCTATGTCGCGCGCTCGAAGCGCGAGGGCTATCGCTCGCGCGCCGCCTACAAGCTGATCGAGATCGACGACAAGCATCATATCCTCGGACCCGGCATGAAGGTGGTCGATCTCGGCGCCGCGCCGGGCGGCTGGTCGCAGGTCGCGGTCGAGCGGGTCGGGTCGACCGATGCCAATCGCCTCGTCGTCGCCATCGACTATCTCGAGATGGACGAGCTGCCGGGCGTCATCCTGTTCCAGAAGAACTTCCTCGACGAGGATGCGCCGGGCCTACTGCAGGAGGCGATCGGCGGGCGGGTCGATGTCGTGCTCTCCGACATGGCGGCACCGACGACCGGGCACCAGCAGACCGACCATCTTCGCACGACCTATCTCTGCGAAGTCGCGGCCGATTTCGCGCTCGATATCCTGAAGCCGGGCGGCTCGTTCCTGTCGAAGGTGTTCCGCGGCGGCGCCGAGAGCACGCTGCTGACGACGCTGAAGCAGAACTTCGCCACCGTGCACCACCTAAAGCCGCCGGCGAGCCGGGCCGGATCGGTGGAACTTTTCATCCTCGCCAAGGGCTTCAAGGGCAAGCGTGTCGATGCGGCCGAGGAGCCTGATGGCGCCGAGGACGAAGGCGACGCCTGGCGGCCGTGATGCTTTGCGGCCGTGATGGTTGGCGCACCGGGCCGCTTGCCCGGCGCGCCGTCATGCGGGCGATCAGCCCTTCGCGGGCAGGTATTTGGTCGAGTAGATGTCCTCGATCACGACCGGCGCTTTGAGGCCGCCATATTTCAGCAGCACGTCCTGCGTTTCTTTGATGGTCTCGCCATTGAAGGAGCAGGTGCCGTTCTTCTCGGTCTCGGCCGAGACGATGAACGATTTCTCGAGCGCCAGCTGGCGCTTCTGCTGTTCCGGATCGAGCTGGTCGCCGAGCTTGACGACCGTCGCGACCGCCTCGTCCTGATGGGCGAGCGCATAGTCCCAGCCCTTGGCCGTCGCAGCGACGAAGCGCTTCACCACGTCGGGATGGGCTTCGAGATACTCCTTCGACGTGAAGATCGCCTCGGCATAGGCGTTGATGCCGTAGTCGGACGGGGCGAGCGTCGCGGGCTTGAAGCCGGCGAGTTCGACCGAGATCGGCTCATTGACGATGAAGGCGGTCTTGGCGTCCACATTGCCGTTCATCAGCACTTCGTTGCCGCTGGCGACGACCGCGTTGACCTTCGACATGTCGACGCCTTCCTTCGCAAGCATCGCCTGCGTGAAGGCCCAGGGGCCGCCCTCGTTATAGGCGAGCGTCTTGCCCTCGAGGTCCTTCGGCGTCTTGATGCCGGTCTTCTCCAGCGACAGCACGCCGCCCGGATATTTCTGGAAGCAGGCGGCGACGATGACGAGGTCCATGCCCTCGGACTTGCCGAAGATCACCTGGCCGGAATCATTGGTGCCGAAGGTGTTGGCGCCGGTGGCGACGAGGGCGGTCGAGTTGATGTTGGGTCCGCCCGGCAGGATGTCGACATCGAGGCCGGCATCGGCATAGAAGCCCTTCTCCTTGGCCATGACATAGCCGGCGCCCTGCACGTTGAGCAGCCAGGCGAGCCGCAGCGACACGGCGTCGGCGGCATGGGCCGAGCCGGCACTGACGCCGATCGTCCCGGCGATGAGACCTGCCGCCGCGGTCTTGGAAATCGAAGTCCAGTCGAGCATCCATTCATCCTCTGGTTGGATTGGTCGGGTCTGCCGGTCTCCGCCGGCTTTCGAATGTCACGGATCGTTCAGCCGTCGAGCCGGGCCTCCGGCCAGAACAGGCACAGGCGTTCGACGGCCACGACCACATAGAAGAGCGCGATGGTCGCGGCGCAGGAGCAGAAGATGGCGGCGAACAGCATGGTCGCGTCCTGCCGGTAGCCGGCATTGACGATGACCGTGCCGATGCCGAGATTGGCGCCCGTGAATTCGGCGACGATCGCGCCGATCACCGCGCCGCCGGCGCTGATCCTGAGGCCGGCGAAGGTGTAGGGAAGGGCGGCGAAGACGCGCACCTCGGAGAAGGTCTGCATCGGGCTGGCGCCGATGACCTTCATCAGCTCGAACACCTGCCGGTTGACGGAGCGGAGGCCGCGCACCGTGTTCACGAGGATCGGGAAGATCGTGATGATCGCCGCGACCGCGACCTTCGGCGCGATGCCGAAGCCGAGCCAGATGGTGAGAAGCGGCGCGATCGCGAGGATCGGCACGGTCTGGACGATGACCGCCCAGGGAAACAGTGCCCGCTCCAGGATGCGCGAGGTCAGGAAGAGCAGCGCGAAGGCGAGCGCGATGATCGTGCCGATGACGAGGCCGAGGATCGCCGCCTGCATGGTCACGGCGACATTCTGCGCCAGCGAGGCGTGATCGGTGATGATCCGCGCCACCACGACGCTAGGGGCGGGCAGCAGGAATTTCGGGATGCGGAAGAAGACGACCGCCGCCTCCCAGGCCGCGCCGACGGCGAGGAAGACGAGGAAGGCGGGCGCAAAGTCGGTGATCGCCACCCGCAGCCTGGCGCCGAATGCCGGCAGGCCGCGACGGGCCTCTCCGACGGTCATGGCGTCGCCATCGGGGGCAGCGGCGCGCTCAGTCATGGCTGATGATCCGCTCGAGTTCGGCAAGGCGATGGATGAAGTCGGGATGCTGCCGAAGCTCGGCCGTGCGCGGCCGCGGCAGGTCGACCTCCATCACCGCGCGGATGCGGCCGGGCCGCGGCGCCATCGCGACGACGACATCGGACAGGAACAGCGCCTCGGCGAGATTGTGCGTCACGAACACGATCGTGCGGTTCTGCTCCTGCCAGATGCGCATCAGCTCGTCGTTC
Source organism: Kaistia sp. (assembly GCA_965279105.1). Classification (GTDB taxonomy): domain Bacteria; phylum Pseudomonadota; class Alphaproteobacteria; order Rhizobiales; family Kaistiaceae; genus Kaistia. The sequence goes on along the minus strand of OZ257135.1, from coordinate 3,447,392 downwards.
ATCTCCTGCCGCGTGAATTCGTCGAGCGCGCCGAAGGGCTCGTCCATCAGCAGGATCTCGGGATCGTAGGAGAGCGCCCGGGCGATCGAGACGCGCTGGCGCATGCCGCCGGAGAGCTGGCTCGGATAATGCCGCTCGAAGCCTTCGAGCCGCACCAGCTTCATCAATTCGCGCGCCTTTTCCGCCCGCCGTTCGGACGGCAGCAGCCGCTGGACCTTCATGGGCAGCGCGACATTCTCGAGCGCCGTCCGCCAGGGCAGCAGCGTCGCCTCCTGGAAGACGAAGCCGAAGCGGCGGTCCTTCTGGTAGGCCGCCGGCGTCAGTCCGTCGATCGCCACCTGTCCGGATGTCGGCGTCGCGAGGCCGCAGAGGATGCGCAGCAGCGTGGACTTGCCGCAGCCGCTGCGTCCAACCAGCGAGACGAAGCGGTTGCGCCCGATCGAGAGATTGACCCTGTCGAGCGCCGTGACGCGGCCCGCCGCCGAGGCGAACACCATCGAGACGTCGTCGATGGCGATCGCCGGCAGCGCGCCGGACGACTCGGCTTCGCGGGCTTCGAGCGCGGCGCTCATGCGGCGCCGGCCGCCGGCGTTGACCGGATCATGGTGCGGATCATCTTGCGCATGGTGATGCCGGGCCGGTCGCAGACCATGTGCAGTTCGCGGCCCTCGCTTGCGTCGAGCGGCACATTCTCGTCGGTCGATTCCAGGATCTCGCGATCCTCGAGGCTGACGCGTTTGTCGAAGGCGATGACCTTCTCGGCCGGAACCTGTTCCTCGGTGTCGTTGCGGATGACCCACTGGACGAAGCGGGTCATATTCTCGCCCATCGGCGTCGCCGCCGTGCAGAGGATGTTCTCGAGCCCGTTAGGATAGGTGATCTTGCCGGCGCGGAAGAACGGCACGAAGAAGCGGTTCGCGGTGCGGCGCACGGTGCGCTCGGTCGTCATGCCGATGGCATCGCGCATGCCCTCGGGATTGCGCACCGGCACCTCCGTGCGCATCACGAAGCCGTCTGCCGTGTCCTCGAGCGTGAAGGGCGGCGGGATCGGGTCGGTGTCGCCGAAGCTGCCTTTGTGCACGAAGGCGAAATGGGCGTTGTCGAACGCGTTCTCCATGATCCGGAGCGGCGCGCAGGCCCAGTCGTCGCAGAACTCGACGATCTGCCGATAGCCGGGCGCACCGAACTCGGGGATCTCGGGAATGTCGTGAAAAGGCTCGTCGAGAGCGACCCAGACATGGTTGTAGCGCTCGGCGCAGCGATAGCCCGGAACGCCGAAGGGATGCGGCTTTTCAACGACATCCTGAGGAACCTTGACGCAGTGTCCCTCGCCGTCGAACGCCCAGCCGTGATAGGGGCAGACGATGTTGCCGCCCTCGACCGTTCCGAGCGACAGCTTGGCCGTGCGGTGGAGGCAGCGATCCTTGACCGCGCGCGGCGCGCCCGACGCGTCCTTCCAGAGGACGATCGGCTCGCCGAGGAGCTTCATGCCGATCGGCTTCTCGCCCAGCGCCGCCATCGGCATCACACAATACCAGAACTTCCGCAGCAGCGGCTCCTGGGTCACGCGCATCGCAACTCTCCGTCTTCAACTGGACGGGAGACTGCAAATGCGGGGCCAGACCCTTCAGCGCCGCACATCCGCCGCCGCAGCCGGGCGAGCGGGATCATTGATGGTCAAATGATCGGCAGGGCGGCGACAATTTGGGCCGCCGCGCTGCTTCTGTTCGGCGGCCGTATCATTTCCCGGCGCGGCCCGGCGTCCGTGCGGCCGGCCTCAGGCCCGCTCGCGCATCGCGGTGACCGGGTCGGGGGCGAGCGGCTTCGGCTTCAGGCGGCGGCCCGACATTTCCTCGCCGGCATTCCGCGGCATCCGCGCGAAGAAGATCACCGAACTCATCGAGATCAGGCCGATCACGATGAAGGCGGGATGGAAGGTCGCGACTGTGATCGTGCCACCCGTCGAGGCGAGGCTGAGCTCGAGCGCGATGGCGCCGACCGAGACGCCGATCGACATCGACAATTGCTGGAACACGCTGGTGAGGCTCGTCGCCCGGCTCATGCGCGCCTGCGGCACGTCCGCGAAGGAGAGGGCGTTGGCGCTGGTGAACTGAAGCGAGCGGAAGAAGCCGCCGATGAACAGGAGGCCGGTGATCATGTGCAGCGGCGTGCCGAGATCGAAGGCGGCGGGCATGCCGATGAAGATCGCCGCGATCACCGAATTGGCGATGAGCACGCTGCGGAAGCCGAAGCGGCGCAACAGCGGCGGCGCGACGAATTTCATCGCGATCGCGCCGATGGCCGAGACGAAGGTGATCGAGCCGGACTGGAACGGACTGAGGCCGAAGCCGAGCTGCAGCATCAAGGGCAAGAGGAACGGCATTGCGCCGATGCCGATGCGGAACAAGAGGCCGCCGATGACGCTGGCGCGGAAGCTCGGGATGGCGAAGAGCGAGAGATCGAGGATCGGGTTGGCGATGCGGCGGCTGTAGATCACATAGGCGACCAGCAGCGCGCCGCCCGAGACCAGCGTCAGCACGACGAAGGGCCAGGGCATCAGGTTGAGCCCGAGCGAGGTCGAGCCGGTGACGAAGCCGGCGATGCCGAAGCTCGACAGCACGAAGCCCGGATAGTCGAAGCGGACGCGCTCCTCGCCGCGGATGTCGGGAATGAACAGTGTCGCGAGGACGAGGCCGAGAATGCCGATCGGCACGTTGATCCAGAAGATCCAGCGCCAGTCGAAATAGGTGGTGATGAAGCCGCCGAGCGGCGGGCCGACGACGGGGCCGATCAGCGCCGGCACGGTCAGCCAGGCGAGCGCGCCGACGAGTTCCACCTTCGAGACGGATTTGAGGATCACCAGCCGTCCGACCGGGACCATCATCGCCCCGCCAAGGCCTTGCAGGATTCGGGATGCGACGATCTCGCCGATCGAATTTGATAGGCCGCAGCAGATCGATCCGGCGGTGAAGAGGATGATGGCGATGCGGAAGATGGTGCGGGCGCCGAAGCGGTCGGCCAGCCAGCCGGAGGCCGGGATGAAGACGGCGATGGTGAGGAGATAGGAGGTCAGCGCCAGCTTCATATTGATCGGGCTGACACCGAAATCGCGGGCAATGGTCGGCAGCGCCGTCGAGAGCACGGTGGAATCGAGATTTTCCATGAACAGCGCGCAAGCGACGATCAGGGGCAGGAGAATGCGGTCGGGAAGCAGGCGCGTGGGCATCGGCAAACGTCCGGGTCGAGGGGCAGGATGCGGAGGCGAGGGCGGCATCCCCGGAAATGACGGCCGGAGGCGGGAGGCGGGCGGTTCGTCGGTTGCCGGGGAAACTAATGGAGCCTTACGACAAAGCAAGGGCGGCCGCGGCCGGGAACGAAGACGTGATCGGCGCGGCCGAACAGCAGTCTACCAGATTTCGATTGGCCTCTCGTGGCGGCGAGAGTATGACCGTCACCCTTCCGCAATCGCGGCACCTTGCCCGTTCCGCCGTGCTTCCCGATGTGGCCGGCACCCGAGAAAGACGACACCATGACGACCTCGCCGCTCGATGAAGCGCTGATCGAACAACTGATCGAGGAGCGGATCGACGCTCGCCGCGCCCGCGACTTCGAAAAGGCCGACAGCATTCGCAAGACGCTCGACGGCATGGGCCTCGTCATCATCGACGGCAAGGACGAGGAGACCGGCGCGCTCTGGACCACCTGGGATGTGCGCGGCGCGGCAGAGGACGAGGATGAGGGCGCGCCTGGCGAGGCCGAAGGCGAGGCGCCATGAGTTCAGCAGACTCAAGGCCCGCCCGCGCGCGCGTCAGCCTGTTCGACACGACGCTCCGGGACGGCGCCCAGACCAATGGCGTCGATTTCTCCGTTGCCGACAAGGTGATGATCGCCGGCCTCCTCGACGGCTTCGGCCTCGACTATGTCGAGGGCGGCTATCCGGGCGCCAATCCGACCGATAACCGCTTCTTCGAGGAGAAGCGCACCAAGCGGGCCCGCTTCACCGCCTTCGGCATGACCAAGCGCGCCGGCGTCAGCCTCTCGAACGATCCCGGCATCGCCGCGCTCTTGCAGGCGGAGGCCGATGCGATCTGCTTCGTCGCCAAGACCTGGGACCATCAGGTGCGTGTCGCGCTCGGCACGAGCCTCGAGGACAATCTCGAGGGCATCCGCCAGTCGGTCGCGGCAGCGGTCGCCGCCGGCCGGGAAGCGCTCGTCGATTGCGAGCACTTCTTCGATGGCTACAAGGCCAATCCGGACTATGCGCTCGCCTGCGCCAAGGCCGCCTATGACGCCGGTGCGCGCTGGGTCGTCCTTTGCGACACCAATGGCGGCAGCCAGCCGGAAGAGGTCGAGGCGATCGTCCGCGCCGCCTCGGCGGTGGTGCCCGGCGACCATCTCGGCATCCACGCGCATAACGACACCGAGCAGGCGGTGGCCAATTCGCTGGCGGCGCTGAAGGGCGGGGCGCGGCAGATCCAGGGCACGCTGAACGGCATCGGCGAGCGCTGCGGCAACGCCAATCTCACCTCGATCATCCCGACGCTGCTCTTGAAGCCGTTCTATGCCGATCGTTTCGAGATCGGCGTGACGGCGCAGGCGCTGACCGGGCTGACGCAGCTCGCGCATCGCTTCGACGAGATCGTCAACCGCGCGCCGAACCGCCAGGCGCCCTATGTCGGCGCCTCGGCCTTCGCGACCAAGGCGGGCATTCACGCCTCGGCGATCGTCAAGGATCCGAGCACCTATGAGCATGTGCGGCCCGAGCAGGTCGGCAATCACCGCCGTGTGCTCGTCTCCGACCAGGCCGGCCGCTCCAATCTCATCGCCGAGCTCGCCCGGCTCGGCATTCCCGTCGAGAAGGGCGACCGGCGGCTGGATGCGCTTCTGACCGAGGTCAAGGAGCGCGAGGCGGTCGGCTATTCCTATGAGGGCGCCGATGCCTCGTTCGAGCTCCTGGCGCGGCGGACGCTCGGCACGGTGCCGGACTATTTCTCGGTCGAGAGCTTCAGCGTCACCGTCGAGCGGCGGCACAACGCCCTCGGCAAGCTGGTCTCGGTCTCGGAGGCCGTGGTCAAGCTCACCGTCGGCGGCCAGCGGCTCCTGACCGTCGCCGAGGGCAATGGCCCGGTCAATGCGCTCGACCGGGCATTGCGCAAGGATCTCGGCGTCTACCAGGATGCGATCGCCGACCTCGAGCTCGTCGACTACAAGGTCCGCATCCTCAATGGCGGCACCGAGGCGGTGACGCGCGTGCTGATCGAAAGCCGCGACGACAGCGGCGAGAGCTGGCTGACGATCGGCGTCTCGGAAAACGTCGTCGACGCCTCGTTCGAGGCGCTGATCGATTCGATCATCTACAAGCTCGTCAAGGCCGGCGTGAAGCCGGCCTGAGGGGCTGCAAGCAACCTACAGATCGCTGATCGGGATCGAGGCTGGCGCCGCCGGCTTCGGGCGGGCCGGCGTGGATGCCGTCGCGGCGCGGAGTTTCGGGACGATGTCCTCGACACGGTCGGCGACGAGATAGTTGACCTCGAAACCGTTGCGGATGAAGCCCTCGTCCGCCATGTGGCGGAGGAGAACGACGAGCGGGTCCCAGAAGCCGTTGATATTGGCGATGAGCACCGGCTTCCGATGCTGGCCGAGCTGCGCCCAGGTCATGATCTCGACCAGCTCTTCCAGCGTGCCGATGCCGCCCGGCAGCGCGACGAAGGCGTCGGCGCGGTCGAACATCGTGCGCTTGCGCTCATGCATGTCGCCGGTGACGACCAGCTCATGCGCGGTCTCCAGCATGACCTCGCGCTCGCGCAGGAACTGCGGGATGATGCCGGTGACATGGCCGCCAGCCGTCATGACCGACCGGGCGACGATGCCCATCAGTCCGATCGAGCCGCCGCCATAGACGAGGCCGATGCCCTCGCTGCCCATGGCCTGGCCGAGCTTCGCGGCGGCCTCGGCATAGATCGGCTCGCCGCCCTCGGAAGAGCCGCAATAAACGCAAATCGATGAAAGCGATGTCATGACGACTTTCCTCGCATCTGCGAAGGGCGGGCGTCAAGCACCGTGCATCGCCGATGGCAGTGCTGGAATTCCGCCATTTCGACGCCTTGTGAGCGGTGCGAAACCGCGTATAACAAGCCTTTGAAGGCTGTGTTCGCCGGGCATGACGACATGCCGGCAAAGGAACGCGGCGCTGGTGGCCGGCGGAGCTTTGCCTCCGCCCCGTGGGAAGCAGGTCCGATCGTCGATGGTTGAGCAGGGTAGGGCGGGTCAGAGTTGGGTTGGCCGCATCGCAGCGGTCATCGTCGTGGCGGTGCTCGCCGTCGGCGGCTATTTCGCGCTCGCCACCCGTCAGGAGCCGAAGACCGAGACGGTCGTCGATGTCGCGGTCGTGCCGCCCGCCCCGGCCGGCGGATCGCCGGCGCCGGCAACCGACCCCGCCGTTGCCGCTGCGCCGGCCGCGCCGAATGCCGGCCCTGCCGCGACCGAACCAAACGCCGCCGCGCCTCAGGTTGTCGCCAGCGCCCCGGCCGGAACAGCGAGCGCGCCTGCTGCCGATGCCGCGGCGCCTCCGTCCGGCCTGCCCGTCGCGCCGAGCTTCGATGTCGTCCGCGTCGAGCCGACCGGCGAGGCCGTCGTCGCGGGCCTCGCGCCGCCGAATTCGACCGTCGAGATCATGGACGGCTCGGCGCCGGTGGCGACCGCCGAAGCGAATGACCGCGGCGAATGGGCGCTGACGCTCGACAAGCCGCTCGCCCCCGGCTCGCACGACCTCTCCATCCGCACGACCTCGCCCGACAAGAAGACCGAAACGCTGTCGGAGCAGAGCGTCGCCGTCGATGTGCCGGAGAGTCCGAAATCGAGCCCGCTCGTCGTCCTGAACACGCCGGACCAGCCGAGCACCGTGCTGCAGGTTCCGGCGGCGGCGAAGACGGAGGCCGGCGCGGCCGTCGCCGCCAAGCCCGAGGTCACGGTCGACGCGGTCGAATTCCAGGACGGCACGCTCTTCATCTCCGGCTCGGCCGCGATCGGCGGTACCGTGCGCATCTATGTCGACGGCGTCGTCGTCGGCGATGCCAGCGTCGATGAGAACGGCCGCTGGCAGATCGCGGCCAAGGGCAAGATCGGACCCGGACAGCACACGATCCGTGCCGACGGGATCAACAAGGCCGACGGCACCGTCATTGCGCGCGCCGAAGTGCCGTTCGAGCAGAATGGCGACGTGGCCACGCTGATGACGGTCACGGCAGAAGGCGGCGGCTCGGCCGGCGCCAGCAGCGCCGGGGACGTGCCGGCGCCGAAGAGCGTCATCATCCGGCGCGGCGACAATCTCTGGACCATCTCGAAGCGGCTCTATGGCCACGGCATCCGCTTCTCGACGATCTATGAAGCCAACAACGACCAGATCCGCGATCCGGACCGGATCTATCCGGGGCAGGTTTTTGTCCTGCCGGCGGGAGATGCGCGCTGGACGCAGTGATCCGGCGACCCCATTTGAGATGATATTGCGCGGACCGCGCGTGAGCGACGATCGCATCGCCCCTGACCGGGCGCTGCGGCCGGCGCTGTTCGCCTGTCGCCATGCGCCGACCAGGGAGACGAGGCGTGACCACAAACGCCGCTGCGAGTGCCGCCGTGAAGGCACCCACCAAGAAACAGGCCGATGAGCGCGCCGCGCTGCACACCATCCGCCTACTCTGGCCCTATATCTGGCCGGCCGACCGCCCCGATCTGAAGATCCGCGTCGTCGGCGCGCTGGTCGTCCTGGCGCTCGCCAAGGTCGTCACCGTCTTCGTGCCGTTCTTCTACAAATGGGCGACCAACGCGCTGACCGGCGTGCAGTCGGCGACCGGCATGCCCATGGGCATGGCGGCGCTCCTGTCGGTGCCGATCATGCTGGTCGTCGCCTATGGCGCCGGCCGCATCCTGCTCAATCTCTTCAACCAGCTGCGCGACGCCCTGTTCGCCCGCGTCAGCGCCTATGCGATCCGCAAGCTCGGCCATCGCTCCTTCGTGCACATGCATCGCCTGTCGCTGCGCTTCCATCTGCAGCGCCATACCGGCGGCCTGTCGCGGACGATGGACCACGGCATGAAGGGGGTCGACGCCATCGTCGACCACATCATCCTCAACACGTTCCCGACGCTGCTCGAGTTCCTGCTCGCGGCCATCATCATCGCCTGGCAGTTCAACCTGACCTATCTCGCAGTGATCGTCGTGACGATCGTCGCCTATGTCTGGTTCACGGTCGTCGCCTCCAACTGGCGCATCGCGCTCCGGCGCGACATGAACGCCTCCGACACCGAAGCCAATTCGAAGGCCGTCGATTCGCTGCTCAACTACGAGACGGTCAAGTATTTCGGCAACGAGGACATGGAATCGGCGCGCTACGACGTGTCCCTCGCCCGCTACGAGGCCTCCTCGGTCAAGACCTGGACGTCGCTCGCCTGGCTCAATATCGGCCAGACCGTGATCTTCACCATCGGCATGACCACCTGCATGGTGCTGTCGGGCCTCGCGATCATGAACGGCACGCAGTCGCTCGGCGATTTCGTCATGATCAACGCGCTTTTGATCCAGCTCTCCTTCCCGCTTAATTTCATCGGCACGATCTATCGCGAGCTGAAGCAGGGGCTCGCCGATGTCGAGGCGATGTTCGATCTGCTCGATGTCCCGGAGGAAGTTCAGGACAAGGCCGGCGCTCCGGCGCTCACCGTGGGCGATGGCTCCGTCCGCTTCGAGAATGTCAGCTTCCACTACGATGCCGACCGCCCGATCCTGAAGGGCGTCAGCTTCGAGGTCCCGGCCGGCAAGACGGTCGCCATCGTCGGCCCGTCCGGCGCCGGCAAGTCGACGATCTCGCGGCTCTTGTTCCGCTTCTACGACGTTACCGGCGGGCGCATCACCATCGACGGCACCGACATCCGCGACGTCACCCAGAAGAGCGTGCGCGCGGCGATCGGTATGGTTCCGCAGGATACCGTGCTGTTCAACGACACCATCGCCTACAATATCCGCTATGGCCGGCCGGCGGCGAGCGAGGACGAGGTGCGCGAGGCCGCGTTGATGGCGCAGATCGGCCCCTTCATCGAGACGCTGCCGAAGGGCTATGCGACCGAGGTCGGCGAGCGCGGCCTGAAGCTTTCGGGCGGCGAGAAGCAGCGCATCGCGATCGCCCGCACCATCCTCAAGGCGCCGCCGATCCTCATCCTCGACGAGGCGACATCGGCGCTCGATACCCACACCGAGCGCGAGATCCAGGGCGCGCTCGACCGCGTGTCCAAGGGTCGCACCACGCTCGTCATCGCGCATCGGCTGTCGACCGTCGTCAATGCCGACGAGATCATCGTGCTCGAAGGCGGGCGCATCATCGAGCGCGGCCGCCACGAGGCGCTGATCCGCGAAGATGGGCTCTATGCCTCGATGTGGAGCCGCCAGCGCGAGGCGGCCGAAGCGGCCGAGCGGCTGCGCCAGGTCGAGGAGAGCGACACGCTCGGCCTCGTCGTCCGCGGCCCGAAGGCGGGGGCGGAGGTGGTACTCTAGCGGCCGGCGGCGGCTTCACAGCCCCGCCGATCCGTGTTTTATCGGGGCAACATCGAGGCGGCAGGCAGGGTGAGCATGGACAGCGTTCTGAAATCGATCCGGGCGTCCATGGTCCCGATCCACCGCGAGGGCTACCCGTTCATCGCGATCCTGGCGTTTCTGGCGCTGTTCCTCGGCTGGCTGTGGGCGCCGCTGTTCTGGGTCGGGCTCGTCGTCACGCTCTGGTGCGTCTATTTCTTCCGCGATCCGCCGCGGGTCACGCCGCTCGGCGCCGGCCTCGTCATCAGCCCGGCCGATGGCCGCATCTCGCAGGTGGGACCGGCGCTGCCCCCGCCCGAACTGGAGCTCGGGCCGCTGCCGCGGCTGCGCATCTCCGTGTTCATGAACGTCTTCAACTGCCACATCAACCGCGCCCCGGTGGCGGGGCGGGTGCGCCGCATCGCCTACAAGCCGGGCCGCTTCCTCAATGCCGAGCTCGACAAGGCGAGCGAGGACAATGAGCGCAACGGCCTCGTCATCGAGGGCGAGCATGGCGCGGTCGGCGTCGTGCAGATCGCCGGCCTCGTCGCGCGCCGCATCGTCTGCTTCAGCCGCGAGAGCGAGACGCTCTCGGCCGGCCAGCGCTTCGGCCTGATCCGCTTCGGCTCGCGGCTCGATGTCTATCTGCCTGATGGCTATGCGCCGATGGTCGCGGAAGGCCAGATCGCCGTCGGCGGCGAGACGGTGCTGGCCCGCTATGGCTCGGCCGCTGCCCAGACGGTCAGGATCGACTGATGGAAACGATCTTTCCGCCCTTCGATCCGGACGAGGGCCCGAACCGGCCGCGTCTCAGGCAGGTCCGCCAAATTCCGATCCGCATGATCCTACCCAATCTCGTGACGCTGCTCGGCCTCTGCGCCGGCCTCACGGCGATCCGCATGGCGATCGAGAGCCGCTATGGCGAGGCGATCGCGATGATCGTCATCGCCGCCGTGCTCGATGCGGTCGACGGGCGGGTGGCGCGGCTGCTGCGCTCGACATCGCGCTTCGGCGCCGAGCTCGATTCGCTTGCCGATTTCGTCAATTTCGGCGTGGCGCCGGCGATCATTCTCTATGTCTGGGCGCTCGATCAGGTCCATTCGCTCGGCTGGATCGCGGCGCTCGTGTTCTCGATCTGCGCGGCGCTGCGCCTTGCCCGCTTCAACGTGGCGATCGACGGGCCGACCAAGCCGGACTGGCACGGCAATTTCTTCACCGGCGTGCCGGCGCCGGCCGGCGCGCTCATCGTCCTCCTGCCCGTCTATCTCGAAAATCTCGAGATCCCGATCGGCGCGGTCGGCCTGCCGGTCGTGTTCCTCTATACGGTCGCGGTCGGGCTCTTGATGGTCAGCCGCCTGCCGACCTGGTCGGGCAAGAAGTTCGGCGCCCGCGTGCCGCGCGATGTCGTGCTGCCGCTCTTCGTCGTCGTCGTCGTGGCCGCCGCCTCGCTGCTGAGCTATCCGTGGCATGTGCTCGCCTTCGGGGCGACCGCCTATCTCGTGGCGCTGCCGCTCGGCTGGCGCCAGTTCCGCCGCCTCGAGCGCGCGGATGCGGCCGGGCCGGCCTCCACGACCTGAACGCGCGGCCCGTCATGGCGCCGTCACGCTTCGGTGTCAGGCAGCCGGGGCTGGGCCGTTTTCGTTCCAGAAGGCTTTCGCGGCGGTCGGCGTCGCGCTAGAAGCTTGGCACATCTCCGCCGCGCTCCAGAAGGATCCCTGCATGACCGCCATTATCGACATCACCGCCCGCCAGATCCTCGACAGCCGCGGCAATCCGACGGTCGAGGTCGACATCCTGCTCGAAGACGGCTCGCTCGGCCGCGCCGCCGTTCCCTCGGGCGCATCGACGGGCGCGCATGAGGCGGTCGAGCTGCGCGATGGCGAGAAGTCGGTCTATCAGGGCAAGGGCGTCCTGAAGGCGGTCGAGGCGGTCAACACCGAGATCTTCGACGCGATCGGCGGCATGGAGGCCGAGGACCAGAGCCTCATCGACATGACGATGATCGAGCTCGACGGCACGCCGAACAAGGCGCGTCTCGGCGCCAACGCCATTCTCGGCGTGTCGCTGGCCCTCGCCAAGGCGGCGGCGCAGTCGGCCGGCCAGCCGCTCTATCGCTATGTCGGCGGCGTCAATGCCAAGGTCCTGCCCGTGCCGATGATGAACATCATCAATGGCGGCGCGCATGCCGACAATCCGATCGACTTCCAGGAATTCATGATCCTGCCGGTCGGCGCGCCCTCGCTCGCCGAGGCGGTCCGCTGGGGCTCGGAAGTGTTCCACACGCTGAAGAAGGCGCTGAAGGACGCGGGCCACAACACCAATGTCGGCGATGAGGGCGGCTTCGCGCCGAACCTTCCGTCGGCCGTCGCCGCGCTCGATTTCGTCGCCAAGGCAATCGAGAAGGCCGGCTACAAGCTCGGCGAGGACATCTATCTCGGCCTCGACTGCGCCGCGACCGAGTTCTTCAAGGACGGCAAGTATGTCTACGAGGGCGAGGGCGTCGTCCGCACGATCGACGAGCAGGTCGCCTATCTCGCCGACCTCGCCGCGAAGTTCCCGATCATCTCGATCGAGGACGGCATGAGCGAGGACGACTGGACCGGCTGGAAGGGTCTCACCGACGCGATCGGCAAGACGACGCAGCTCGTGGGCGACGATCTCTTCGTCACCAATACGACGCGCCTCGCGCGCGGCATCAAGTCGGGCACGGCCAATTCGATCCTCGTCAAGGTCAACCAGATCGGCTCGCTGACCGAGACGCTCGACGCCGTCGCGATGGCGCATAAGGCGGCCTATACCGCCGTGATGTCGCATCGTTCGGGCGAGACCGAGGATTCGACGATCGCCGATCTCGCCGTCGCAACCAATTGCGGGCAGATCAAGACCGGCTCGCTCGCCCGTTCGGACCGGACCGCCAAGTACAACCAGCTGATCCGCATCGAGGAGCAGCTCGGCATCCAGGGCGAATATGCCGGCCGCAGCATCCTGAAGGGCTGACACGACGTCGCCAGGCGAGCCGTGGATCCTGCACGGATTTTCGGCTCGCTGATCAGTTGTAGACCGTGACATCCACGACCGCGCTCCCTAGTCTCGAAGGTGATCTACCGGGGCGCGAGTCGCAGGCATTGGCTTTTGCTCGAAGGCTCCGGCGGATTGGTGGCGCGGCCTAGGCTGCGCCGTCGATGCTGGTTGCGCCGGGCGCACCGTCGGTTGCTTGCGGGCGTCGATGGCGTGCGATCACCCCGGCGATGTCCTGGGGCGAGCCCGCGTGACTGACGAGCTGACTGGCGAACTGGATCTCGGCCGACGCATTCGAGATGCCCGCAAGCAGAAGCGGATGACCCTGCAGCGCGTTGCCGGGGTGACGGGTTTGTCCGTCGGATTCCTCAGCCAGGTCGAGCGCAACATCACCAGGCCCTCGCTCGGATCGCTGGCGCAGATCGCGCGCGTGCTCGAGACCACCGTCAGCGCGCTGTTGCAGCAGTCCGACCAGCCGATCGCCGTGTCGCGCCGCGAGGGCCGCGTCGTCTACCCGATCAAGGATGAAGGCGGCTCCTATGAGCGGTTGTCGACGACCTATCCGACGCAGCTGCTGAACGCCATCAAGATGTATGTTCCGGCGGGACTGACCTCGAAGCTCTACAGCTATGAGGGCGAGATCGTCATCTTCGTGCTCAACGGCACGATCCGCTACATCGTCGACGGCGTCATCTACGAGCTTCAGGTCGGGGACTCCGTGCATTTCGCCACATCGCGGCCGCACCGGGTCACCACGCCGGAGGACTCGAGCGCCGAGGTCCTGGTGTTGAGCACGCAGCAGGTCATCGATGACTTCCACCGCGTGGCACCCAGCATCCATGTCCGCCGCGACGGCAGCTGATCGGAACGCGGGCTCAAGGAGTGATCGACATTCCGCTTCGGTCACTGTGAGCGACCCCTCCCAGTTGTCATCGCCGGGCTTGACCCGGCGATCCAGCCTCTCCTTGCTGCCCCAAAATAGTAGATGGGCAGTCAAGGAAAGTCCGGGTTGCCGGGGCAAGCCCGGCAAAGACACCTCTGAGCATTCTCAGCGGAGCCAAAGCCTGAAAGTCGACTGGTCCTACTCCTCGCGGCGAAAGGTCAGGCCGTGCTCGACCGCCGTCTTGCCGAAGCGCTCGCGCACCTTGTCGATCGCAGCCTCCGCCGCAGCGCGCTTGGCCGCCGCCGGATCGAGTAGGTCATCGGGATCGGCAAGCGCCGGATCCTCGAAATGCGACAGCGAGATGCCGATCAGCCGGAACGCGGTCCCGTCGACCTCGCGAGCGAGCAATTCCTCGGCGGCGCGGAAGATCCGATCGGCGAGGCGTGAGGGATCGGGCAATTGCCGCGCCCGCGTCCGCAGGCGGAAGTCCGCCGTCTTCAGCTTCAGCGTCACGGTATAGGCGGCGAGACCCGCGCGCTTCAGCCGGCCCGCCGCCTTCTCGCAGAGCCGCCGCAGGATCGGTCGCAGCGTCGCGAGATCGGCGATGTCGTCGTTGAACGTCGTCTCGGCGCCGATCGACTTCGCATCATGGCGCGGGTCGACGGCGCGACGGTCGTCGGCGCGCGCGAGGCGGGCGAGGCGGAACCCCATCGAGCCATAGCGGCGGGCGAGTTCGCTCTCCTCCATCGCCTGGATCTGGCCGATGGTGTGGATGCCGTCTCCCGCGAGCTTGGCCTCGAAGGCCTTGCCGACGCCCCAGATCAGGCCGACCTTCTGCGGCGCGAGGAAGGAGATCGCCTCGGCACGGCCGATCACCGAGAAGCCGCGCGGCTTGTCCTGGTCGGAGGCGATCTTGGCGAGGAACTTGTTGAACGAGAGCCCGACCGAGATCGTGATGCCGATCTCCTGCTCGACGCCGCGCGCGAAGCGGGCAAGCTGGACGGAAGGCGGCGCGCCGTGCAGCAGCGCCGTTCCCGAGAGGTCGAGAAACGCCTCGTCGATCGAGATCGGTTCGACCAGCGGCGTCATCGCCAGCATGCGCTCGCGGATCTGGCGGCCGACCGCGACATATTTCTCCATGTTCGGACGGACGACGACGGCGTCCGGGCAGAGCTTCAGCGCCTGGAACATCGGCATCGCCGAGCGCACGCCGCGAATGCGGGCGATGTAGCAGGCGGTGGAGACGACGCCGCGCCGGCCGCCGCCAATGATCACCGGCTTGTCGCGCAGCGCCGGATCGTCGCGCTTCTCGATCGAGGCATAGAACGCATCGCAATCGACATGGGCGATCGAGAGCTCATGGAGTTCGGCATGGGCGGCGATGCGCGGGCTGCCGCAGGCGCGGCAACGCCGGCCGCCGACCGACGGCGTCAGGCAGTCGCGACAGAATGCCGGCATGGGGGCGGCGAGGGCGGTCATCGCGGCTCTGTCCGTTGGCGCATGGCGCGAAGCCTAGTCAAACGGGCAGGGCGCGACAATCATTCCGCGCGGAGCGCCGCGCCCAAGCTTGGTCGCTGCCTTGGTCGCTGCCTTGGTTGCGGCGCGGCAAGGCGCGATGTTATAGCGAGCGGCGGTCGTTCGCGCCCGCCCCGCCCGCCTGTCCGTCCCGAAGGATCACGCCATGTCCGTCGACATCGCCACCGTGAAGCGCGTCGCCCGTCTCGCACGCATCGCCATTTCGGACGAGGAGGCCGCGTCGTTCCAATCCGAGATCAATGCGATCCTCGGTTTCGCCGAGCAGCTCAACGAAGTCGATGTGAGCGATGTCGAGCCGCTGACCTCGGTGGTGGCGCAGGTGATGAAGATGCGCGACGACGTCGTCACCGACGGGTTCTATGCCGAGAAGGTCGTGGCCAATGCCCCGGCCAGCGACGACGACTTCTTCATGGTGCCGAAGGTCATCGAGTGAGCCTGCTGCCTGCGCGAAGTCGCGCGCCGCTGCCTCGATGCCTCCACCAGATGCCTTCTGACGCGAGATTGCCATGACCCGTGCCGACACAAGTTCCGACGACCTGACCAGCCTTTCGATCGCCGAAATCCGCGACGGCCTCGCCGCCAAGGTGTTCACGGCCACCGAGCTGACCACGGCCTATCTCGCGGCCATGGAAGCGGCGCGGGCGCTCAATGCCTATATCGTCGAGACGCCGGAAAAGGCGCTCGCCATGGCGGCCGCGTCCGACGCCCGCATCGCCTCGGGCGAGCAGCGGCCGCTCGAGGGCGTGCCGATCGGCGTCAAGGACCTCTTCGCGACCGAAGGCGTGCACACGCAGGCCGCCTCGCATGTTCTCGACGGGTTCAAGCCGACCTATGAGTCGACGGTCACGTCCAATCTCTGGGCCGACGGCGCCGTGATGCTCGGCAAGCTCAACATGGACGAGTTCGCCATGGGCTCGTCGAACGAGACCTCCTATTACGGCCCGGTCACCAATCCCTGGCGGAAAGAGGGCTCCAACGCGCCGCTGGTTCCGGGCGGCTCGTCCGGCGGCTCGGCGGCGGCGGTGGCAGCAAGGCTCTGCGCGGGCGCGACGGCGACCGATACCGGCGGCTCGATCCGCCAGCCCGCCGCCTTCACCGGCACCGTCGGCATCAAGCCGACCTATGGCCGCTGCTCGCGCTGGGGCATCGCCGCCTTTGCGTCCTCGCTCGACCAGGCCGGCCCGATCGCCCGCACCGTTCGCGACGCCGCGATCCTCCTGAAGTCGATGGCCTCCGTCGACGACAAGGACACGACCTCGGTCGACCTGCCGGTCGGCGACTACGAGGCCGCGATCGGCCAGTCGGTGAAGGGCCTGCGCATCGGCATTCCGCGCGAATACCGGCTCGACGGCATGCCGGCGGAGATCGAGGCGCTCTGGCAGCAGGGCATCGCCTGGCTGAAGGAGGCGGGGGCCGAGATCGTCGACATCTCGCTGCCGCATACGAAATATGCCCTGCCGGCCTATTACATCGTCGCGCCGGCCGAGGCCTCGTCCAATCTCGCCCGCTATGACGGCGTCCGCTATGGCCTCCGCGTGCCCGGCGACGACATCGTGTCGATGTATGAGAACAGCCGCGCGAGCGGCTTCGGCCGCGAGGTCAAGCGCCGCATCCTGATCGGCACCTATGTCCTCTCGGCCGGCTACTACGACGCCTACTATGTCCGCGCGCAGAAGATCCGCACGCTGATCAAGCGCGACTTCGACATCGCTTTCGCGGCGGGCGTCGACGCGGTGCTGACGCCGGCAACGCCGTCGTCAGCGTTCGGGCTCGAGGAAATGGCGGTCGCCTCGCCGGTCGAGATGTATCTGAACGACGTGTTCACGGTCACGGTCAACATGGCGGGCCTTCCCGGCATCGCCGTCCCCGCCGGGCTCGATAGCGGCGGCCTGCCGCTCGGGCTGCAGCTGATCGGCCGCCCGTTCGAGGAGGAGACGCTGTTCCGCCTCGCCAATGTCGTCGAGGACGCCGCGGGCAGCTTCACGCCCGCCCGCTGGTGGTGAGCCGCGCGATGTCGAAGGCTCCAGAAGACTGCGTCACCAAGGAAGACATCAGGGCCGAGATCGACAGGCTCGACGGCGACCTCGTCGCGCTGCTCGCCAGCCGCTTCGCCTATGTCCGCCGCATGGCGGAGCTGAAGGCCAATCCCGACGAGGCGCTGGTTCCCGCGCGCGTCGACGAAGTGCTCGTCCGGGTCGCGACGCGCGCAGAGGCGGCCGGTCTCGATCCGGACCTCGCCCGCTCGCTCTGGTCGATGCTGATCGACTGGAACATCGCCTATGAGCGAGCGGCGATCGCCCGCCGCACCGGCGGCGACGCTTGAGGTCGCCGCCGCCGGCCGCTCGTCAGCGATTGTCGAGCTGCGCCCGCACCGCTTCGAGACCGAGGCGGGTGATCCGGTAGGCGCCACCATCGCGCGAGGCGATGAAGCGCCGTCGCCTGAGGCGCTGGAAGAGCTCCAGCGTGCAGTCGGTCAACGCCCAGCCATCGCGGTTGAGGAAGTCGGCCGCGATGATGTGGCCGGAATCGTTCTTGACATGGCGGATGGCTCCGCCCTGCGCGAGCGCGTGCAGCACGCGCTGCTCACGTTTCGAGATGTTCATGGAAGGATCGTTCGATATCGTGTGATCGAAGCCGCGTGTCAGCGGGCCGGGAGCGTGTCGCTCTCGGGCTTCGTTCCCTGCCTCACGGGCAGGGGATCACCGGGTCTCTGTCGAACGTGACATCCAAACTCCTGTCGGATACCGACGGAGATAATCCGGGATGAGTTCGTTCGCAAGCGGCCATCAGGGGCTGCTCGCGACTTGCCGATTGGCGTTGCGCCGCCGCAACGCTGGGACGGATCGACATTCGGCTTTCGTCGTCATGAGAGACCGATGGCACCTGTCATTGCCGGGCTCGACCCGGCAATCCAGACTATCCTTCCCGGTGCTCCGGCCGTCGAAGAAAGTCTGGGTTGCCGGGTCGAGCCCGGCAACGACACCTGAGTGTGTCCGGAGCATCGACAGAACCTGAAAGTCGATCGGTCCTAGAGAACCTCAGCCTTCGAGCGGCCGTTCCAGCACATAGAGGCCGACATCGATCATGCCGGCGCGGAAGCCGCCTTCGCAATAGGCGAGGTAATAGTCCCACATGCGGCGGAAGCGGGCGTCGAAGCCCATCGGCTCGATCTCACCCCAGGCGGCGTGGAAGCGGCTGCGCCACTCGGCGAGCGTCCAGGCGTAGCTCTTGCCGTGCAGTTCCTCATGCCGGAGGCTGAGGCCCGCCGCCTCGGCCTGCTCGCGCATCGCGGTCCGCGTCAGCAGCATGCCGCCCGGGAAGATGTGCGTCTGGATGAAGTCGGGATTGCGCCGATAGTCCTCGAAGCGATCCTCCGAGATCAGGATCGCCTGGATCACGGCGTGGCCGCCCGGCACGAGGCGCTCGCGCAGCGTCTCGAAATAGGCCGGCCAATATTCCTCGCCGACCGCCTCGATCATCTCGATCGAGACGATGCGGTCGAAGCGCCCGGTCACGTCGCGATAGTCCTCGAGGCGCAGATCGGCCTCGAGCCCGGCGCTCTCGAGACGGTCCCTGGCATAGGCGAGCTGTTCGGCCGACAGCGTGACTGCGGTGACGGCGCAGTGCATGGCCGCGAGGCGCTCGCTGACGGCGCCCCAGCCGCAGCCGATCTCGAGCACGCTCTCGCCGCCCGCAACATCGAGCAGGGTGCCGATCCGGTCGAGCTTGTGCGCCTGCGCCGCCTCGAGATCGTCGTCGCCGACGCGGATCGCCGAGGAATACTGCATGCCGCGATCGAGCCAGCGCTCATAGAACGCGTTGCCGAGGTCATAGTGGAAGGCGATGTTGCGGCGGCTGCCGTCATGGGTGTTGCGGTTGCCGCGATGGGTCATGCGGCGGAGCAGGCGCGTGAAGGCCGAGCCTTGTCGAGCCGGCCGAGACGGTCCGCGTTCAGAGCCAGCAATTCGACGAGGACGGGGAGGTTGGGCGCCGACCAGTCGGCGGCGAGAAAGCCCTCGGCAAAGCCGGTCGCCCCGCCCACGAGGACGCGGCGCAGCGCCCGCCAATTGTGCAGCGTCAGCGACGTCTCGGGGCCGGCCTCGGTGCCGGTATGCGTGACCTGGCGGCCCGACGGCGTCACCACGGTCAGGCGGCCATGGCGGAGGCGTTTCAGCAGCATCGCGACAAGGATCGCGCCCGCATCGGGCAGTCGTCCGAAGCCGCGCTGCGTTCCGGACGAAAGGGATGGATCGCGAACCGACATGCTCTTCCTCACGCTGTCTTTCCGGATATCAAGGTGACTGCATCGCGCGGCGGCGCCGGCCGCTCGGTCAAGGGCACGCCCTTGCGCCAGAGCTTGAGCGCTTCCCAATGAATACCGGCAATTACTTTAACCGTCAGCAGGGGATGAACAAGCATCGCCCTGATGAGGCTGGCATCGGTGATCGGCTGGCGGTCGCCGGCCATAGAGGTGGCGATGACCAGCCCCTCGTCGTCGGAGCCGCTGACGGCAAGCGACACGCTCTCGCCCGGCGCGCGGACGGCGAAGGCGTAGTCGAGATCCATGCCCATGAACGGCGACACATAGAACGCCTTGCGGCAGGCATGGCGGATGAGCGCCCCCGGCGCCTCGTGGCCGTCGATCGCGGCGAGATAGAAGTGACGCTGGCCGAAGGTGTTGTTGACCTCGTAGATGACGGCGGCGAGCCGTCCATCGACGCCGTAGCAATAAAAGAGGCTGATCGGATTGAAGGCGTAGCCGAGAACGCGCGGCATGGTCAAAAGGCGGATGGCGCCGATCGGCGCGGTGATGCCGGCCGCCTCGATCTGAGTGAGGGCCTGCTGCCGCAGCGTCATGTCCGGCCCTGCGCCATGGTCGGCGTCGTGAAAGGACATCAGGTTGAACCGATTGCGCGAGAAGAGGCGCAGGCTTCCGTCGAGCGTATCCAGTTCATCGAGATCGAGCAGCAGCCAGAAGACGCGGTAGCGCAGGGAATGCTTCCGTGGCCTGAGGCGCCGATGGCCGACGAGGCCGGAATAGAGGGCAGAGGCGATGGTCACCGCGCGCGCTCCAGCCCGCCGAGAGGCGTCATCTGGATGCGGCCGCTCTCATTGGCAACCGTCCAGGGCCGGCGGATGCCGCCGAGTTGCTCGGCGACCGCGAGGCCCGACTGCAGCCCGTCCTCATGGAAGCCGGCGCCGAAATGCGCGCCGCAGAACCAGAGCCGGCGCGCGCCCTGCAGCGACCAGAGCTCGCGCTGTGCGAGGCCCGCCTTGGTGTCGAAGATCGGGTGTTCGTAGATCTCGCTGTGCAGGAGCGTGCCGGCGCGCGGCGGACGCGGCGGATTGAGCGTCACGAACAGGTTGCGGCCTTCGATTCCCTGCAGGCGGTTCATCCAGTAAGTGACGCAGAGACCGTCGCCATTGTCGAGATAGTTCCAGCTCGACCAGACCCGCCGCCGTCGCGGCATCAGGCTTTCGTCAGAGTGGAGCACCGTCAGGTTGTGGCTGTAGCGGAAGGCGCCGAGCAGGCGCTGTTCGTCGGCCGTCGGCTGGTCGATCATGGCGAGCGCCTGGTCGGCATGCGCCGCGATCACGGCGTGATCATAGCTCGCCGAGCCGCCGGCCGAATCGTGCACGGTGACGCCCGTGCCCGTCCGCACGATCCGCGTCACGCCGCGCGACAGGCGGACGGAGGGGGCGAGGGCGGCCGCGAAGGTCTCGACATAGGCACGGCTGCCGCCGACGACGGTGCGCCATTCAGGGCGGCCGGTCAGCTGCAGGAGGCCGTGATTGGCGCAGAAGCGGATGAAGCTCGCGGCGGGATAATCGAGCATGCGGGTCGAGGGCGACGACCACACCGCCGCCGC
The DNA here is from genome assembly GCA_965279105.1 of Kaistia sp. GTDB lineage: Bacteria > Pseudomonadota > Alphaproteobacteria > Rhizobiales > Kaistiaceae > Kaistia. The sequence goes on along the minus strand of OZ257135.1, from coordinate 3,426,527 downwards.
CATCGGCAGGAGGTGATCGTCGCGGAAGGCGGCGCCGAAGCCGCGCTCGGAGAGATAGTCGCCGAGCGACATGTTCTTCTCGCCCATCAGCGCCAGATCGCGCGGCGCCTCGCGATAGAAGCGCGCAATGTCGCGGATCATGGACAAGAAGCGCGGGCGCGCCAGATTCGTCGGCTGGGCGAAGAGGCCGGTGAGGCCGGTGCCGGAATATTCTGTGGCGCCGCCGCGGAGCGACACGGCGAAGGACATGTCGGATGGCTTGGTGGCGACACCGAGATGGGCAAAGAGGGCGGTGAGATTGGGATAAGCGGGCTCGTTATAGACGATGAAGCCGGTATCGACGGGAACGGCGGCGTCGATCAGCCGTGCCGTCACGGTGTTCGAATGACCACCGAGGCGTTCGGCGCGCTCATAGAGTGTCACATCATGGCGCTTGGCCAGCAGCCAGGCCGCCGAGAGGCCCGATATGCCCGAGCCGATCACTGCTATCCTCTGACGTCCACCTGCCGACACTTTTTCAATCCTTTGTCCGTAGGTCCAAGCCGGCAGAACGGCCGCGGGCTCGTCGGCCTCGCGGCCGGCATTCTGAGGGTGAATACGGTTCGGCGGCGCATTTGGATGAGTGATCCGGCAGCGAACGTCGGCCGTATCAGGGAGCATGGAACGAAATGTCAGTCTGGGTCGGCCGGTTGGACGTGCGGGGGTGCTGCTGATGCAGCGATCCGACTCCGCTGAGCTTGGCCGGCTCATCGTCGCCGTCGGCCAGGAGCGCGACCGCGCCGCGTTCGCGCAGCTCTTCGCGCATTTCGCGCCGCGTCTGAAAACCTACCTGATGCGGGCCGGCGCCAATCCGGGAGCGGCCGAGGACTTCGCGCAGGAGGCCATGCTGACGGTCTGGCGCAAGGCGGCGCTGTTCGATCCGGCGCGGGCCGGCGCCTCGACCTGGATTTTCACGATCGCGCGCAACCTCCGCATCGACGCCGCGCGCCGCGAGAAGCTCGACCAGCGCGAGCCCGACATCACCGAACTGCCCGACGATCCCGAACAGCCGGATCGGGTGATCGAGGGCATCGACGATACGGTCCGGGTCAGCGCGGCGCTATCGGCGCTCTCCACCGACCAGTCGCACATCATCAAGCTGTCCTATTTCCACGAGAAGGCCCATGCCGAGATCGCCCGCGAGCTCGGCATTCCGCTCGGAACGGTCAAGTCGCGGCTGCGGCTGGCCATCATTCGGCTGCGTGGCATCCTGAGCGAAACCCAATGAGCAAGATCACCTTCAAGCCGCACGAAGACACGCTGCTCGCCTATGCAGCCGGAACGCTCCGCGCCCCCGAATCGGCCGTTGTCTCGGCGCATGTCGCGCTCTGCCCGGAATCGGGGCAGCTGGTCGACGCCTTGCAGACGCTCGGAGGCCATTTCATCGAGCGGCTGCCGGCAACGGCGTTGTCTGAGGATTCGTTCGCGCGGATGATGGCCCGGATCGACTCCGACGGCGGCGAATCGGAGGCCGAGCCCATCCTGAACGACATGGCCGAACTGCCGGAGCCGCTGCGGCGCTATCCGCTCGGCCCCTGGCGCTGGCTCGGGCCGGGAACGCGGGTGCGCAGTGTCGGCGTACCGCAGGACGGCGATTGCCGCGTGCTGCTGTTCAAGATCGATCCCGGCCGCCGCATGCCGCAGCACAGCCATAACGGCGTCGAGTTCACCTGCGTCCTCAGCGGCTCCTATCACGACGAGGCCGGCCGCTTCGGTCCCGGCGATTTCGAGGAGGCGGACGAGGCGACCGATCACCGGCCGATCGTCGATTCGGACGTGCCCTGCATCTGCGTCGTCGCCCTCGACGGGCAGATTCGCCTCTCCGGCCTCTTCGGTCGCCTGGTGCAGCCCTTCGTCAGGCTTTAGAACCGATCGATATTCAGGCTGTGGTCCTGCTGAGAATGCTCAGAGGTGTCGTTGCCGGGCTTGACCCGGCAACCCAGAATTACTTCGGCTGTCCGCATTCAATTCCCGGTCTGAAGGCAGGGAGGCTGGATTGCCGGGTGAAGCCCGGCAATGACAACTGGGAGGGGTCGCTCACAATGACCCAAGCCGAATGCCGATCCGTCCTAGTCCTCAGCGCGCGCGCGACAGGCCCTTTTCGGCGATCTCGGAGAGATAGCGCGCCCAGAGGGTATCGTGCTCGCGGCCGAGTTCGGCGAGATATTTCCAGCTGAACAGCCCGGTGTGATGGCCGTCGTCGAAGTTGAGGCGGACGGCATAGTTGCCGACAGGATCGATGGAGCGGATGGCGACGTCGATCTTGCCGGGCACGGTCTGGCGCTGGGCCGGCGCATGGCCCTGCACCTCGGCCGAGGGGCTGGTGACGCGCAGGAATTCGGCGGTGAAGCGATAGGCGCTGCCATCGTCGAAGGCGACGGTGAGCTGGCGCTTGTCCGGCGACAGGCGGATTTCCGTCGGCCAGAGATCGGGCACGGGAGAGGTCATGGCGGCGCGTTCCGGTCACAGGACTGAGAGCGCGGCCGATCGAGGCTTTGAACCGCGCGCCTCATCCTTTACATGATGTTGGATGCGCCGTCCGTTCCGACGGCATCGGACGCGATGATGCACATGACGCTATCCCCGACCGGCAATGCGCCCGCGATGATCGACCCGTTCGGCCGCTCGATCCGATACCTGCGTGTCTCGGTGACGGATCGCTGCGACTTCCGCTGCGTTTACTGCATGGCCGAGGACATGACCTTCCTGCCGAAGCGCGACGTGCTGACGCTGGAAGAGCTCGACCGGCTCTGCACGGCCTTCATCGAGAAGGGCGTGCGCCGGCTGCGGCTGACGGGCGGCGAGCCGCTTGTCCGCCGCAATATCATGAGCCTTATCCGCTCGCTGTCGCGCCATTTGAGGAGCGGGCAGCTCGACGAGCTGACGCTGACCACCAATGGCTCGCAGCTTCAGCGCTATGCCGGCGAACTCGCCGATTGCGGCGTCCGGCGGATCAATGTCTCGGTCGATACGCTCGATCCGGACCGCTTCCGCGCCATCACGCGGCGCGGCGATCTCGGCGTGGTGCAGGCCGGCATCGATGCGGCGCTGGCCGCCGGCATCAAGGTCAAGATCAACGCGGTGGCACTCAAGGGCGTCAACGAGCACGAGTTCGACGCGATGATCCGCTGGGCGCATGGCCGCGGCATGGATCTGACGCTCATCGAGACGATGCCGCTCGGCGAGATCGACGGCGACCGCACCGACCAGTATCTGCCGCTCTCCGACGTGCGGCGCGACCTCGCTTCGCGCTGGACGCTGACCGAGACGGATTACCGGACCGGCGGTCCGGCCCGCTATGCGACCATCGCGGAGACGGGCGGGCGCATCGGCTTCATCACGCCGCTGACGCATAATTTCTGCGAGAGCTGCAACCGCGTCCGCGTCACCTGCACCGGCACGCTGTTCATGTGCCTCGGCCAGGAGGACGCCCGCGATCTCCGCGCGCCGATGCGCGCCTCGGAGGGCAACGCGCTTCTCGCCGCCGCCATCGACGAGGCGATCGCGCGGAAGCCGAAGGGGCACGACTTCATCATCGACCGCGACCACAACCGGCCGGCGCTCGGCCGCCATATGAGCATGACCGGCGGCTGATCGACGGGCCGTCCGATCCGGAGGCCACGGATGCAGATCGAAGCGCTCGACTTCGCGGATGACGGCGATACGCCGAACCATCCGCGCTGGCCGCTCATCGCCTATCGCGGCGCGGTTGACGCCGAGCGCCTCAGGGCGGACGATCACGCGTTCGACAGCCTCTTTGAGGCGAATGGCTGGCCGGTCGGATTCCGCAATGGAATCTATCGCTTCACGCATTTTCATTCGGTGACGCATGAAGTGCTCGGGATCGCGCGCGGTCATGCGCGGGTCCAGTTCGGCGGCGAATTCGGAGCCATTCTGACGGTCGGCGCGGGCGATGCCGTGTTGCTGCCGGCCGGCACAGGTCACCGGCTGATCGAGGCGGACGGCGATCTTCTCGTCATCGGCGCCTATCCGCCGGGCGCCGCCTATGATCTCGTCCGCGATGGCGAAGGGGGCGGTGCTGCCGTTCGCGCGCGCATCGCCGCCGTGCCGAGGCCGGCCACCGACCCGGTGCTCGGATCGTCGGGCGGCCTCCTCAGTCTCTGGCCATAACCACCCGGCGTTCCATCCGCGTGTGACCGGAATCGTTGCGTATTGCCGCGTGATTAGCCATGGTGCCTCCGCCGTGACCATTCTGTCCGGTCCGGATTCCCCCGCCGCGCCACCCGCCGCCAGTCCCCTTTCAGCATGACATCCCTTCAGGCCAATCTGCGCGGCATCAGCATGATCCTGCTGTCGAGCTTCGTGTTCATTCTCAATGACACGCTGATCAAGCTCGCCAGCGAGAGGTTGCCGACCGGGCAGATCCTCGTCATGCGCGGCTCGGTCGCCTTCGTGGTTATCCTCGGCCTGCTCGTCGCGACCGGCACCCATCGGCAGTGGCGCCTCGCGCTGCATAAGCTCGTGTTCTGGCGGACGGTCGGCGAGGTGGCAGCGACCATCCTCTATCTCTATGCGCTGTTCCACATGCCGATCGCCAACATCTCGGCCGTGAACCAGATCGTGCCGCTGATGACGACGGCGGCGGCGGCGATCTTCCTCGGCGAGGTGGTCGGCTGGCGGCGCTGGACGGCGATCGCGGTCGGGTTCGTCGGCGTGATGATCATCATGCGGCCGGGCCTTGCCGGCTTCGACGCCTATTCGCTGGCCGCGCTCGGCTCGATGGCCTTCATCACCATGCGTGATCTCGTCACGCGCAGCTTCCCGGTCGGCATGCCGGTGCTCCTGGTGACCACGGTGACGGCGGGCGCCGTCACGCTCGCCGGCCTCTCGATCTCGTTCAGCGAGACCTGGCTGGTGCCGACGGCCGAGGAATGGTTGATCCTCGCCGGCGCCGGCGGGCTGCTGCTCATCGGCTATGGCACCATCATCCTCGCCATGCGCGGCGGCTCGATGGCCGTGATCGCACCGTTCCGCTATTGCATCATCGTCTATGCGATCATCCTCGGCTATCTCGTCTGGGGCGACATTCCCGACAGCGCCACGCTGATCGGCACGGCGATCGTGGTCGCGACCGGGCTCTACAGCATTCACCGCGAGCGGCAGGTTGCGCTGGTCAGCCGGTCCAGCGCGTGACGATCTCGGCCATCACCGGACGCGGCCGGTCGGCCGGCTTCTCCGTCTGCCGGCCGAGATGGATGAAGCCGGCGACGCGCTCCTCTGCGCCGACGCCGAAGATCGCCGCCGCCTCGCTGTCGCGGCCCGGCCATTTCAGGAGCCACTGCGTGGCATAGCCGAGCGCCGTCGCAGCCAGGACGAGGTTCATGCCGGCGGCGCCGGCCGAGAGCTCCTGGTCCCAGGCGGGGATCTTGGACGAGGGGTCGATGCGGCTGACGAGGATCACGGTCACCGGCGCGCGCAGCAGATAGAGCGTCCACATATCCGCCTTGGACGGCGCGAGGTCCGGATTGCGCGCGGCATAGAGCGCGTCGAGCCGCTCGCCGGCGATGCGGCGCGCGTCGCCCTCGACGAGGATGAAGCGCCAGGGAACGAGACGGCCGTGATCGGGCGTGCGCGCGGCGAGGGCGAGCATGTGCTCGAGATCGGCCGGTTCGACCGGATCGTCCGAAAAGGCGCGGAGCGGCACCGAGCGGCGTGTCTCGAGCTTCGCCAGCATGATGTCGGAGCGTGCCAGTTCCAGCGCGTCCGGCGCGATCGCGTCGCCGGCGGCGGCCGGCGCGGCGTGATGGGCCATGAGGAGAGGTTCCTGCGGAGCGGTGACGCGCGGACCATGGCCCCGGCGCCTTCGCTTGGCAAGCAGGTTGGCCTGCCTCAGGCGGCGCGGGCGGCGAGCGCCTGGTCGGCGGTCAGCGCCGTCTCGGGCGTGCCGGAGACGATGAGTTCGAGAACTTCCTGCTCGTCGGTATGGGCGATGTAGCGGTCGCCGACATTCTGGCCGCGCTTCATCACCATGATGCGGTCGCCGACCTCGAAGATGTCGGTGAGGCGGTGCGAGATGATGATCTGCGCGACGCCGTGCCGCTTCAGCTCGGCCATGGTCTCGAGCAGCCGCTCGGTCGCCATCACCGAGAGATTGGCGGTCGGCTCGTCGAGCACGACGACGCGCGGGTTGAACGAGATCGCTCTTGCGATGGCGACCGACTGCTGGCGGCCGCCGGAGAGGCTCTCGACCTTCTGGAACACCGAGTTGACGTCGACCTTGAGGCGCTTCAGCACCTCGTCGGCCTCGGCATACATGCGTTTCCGATCGACGAAGAGACCTTTGCGCGGCCAGCGGCCGAGGAAGATGTTCTGCGCGATGTCCATGTTCCCGCACAGCGCGAAGTCCTGGTAGATCATCTCGATGCCGTCGACGCGACTTTCATGCGGGCTCTTGAAATGCGTCTCGCGGCCGTCGACCAGCACGTCGCCGGAATCGCGCTGATAGGCGCCGGTCATCACCTTCATCAGGGTCGACTTGCCGGCGGAATTGTCGCCGACGAGGCCGAGGATTTCGCCGGGCGCCAGCGTCAGGTTGATGTCACGCAGCGCCTGGACGGGTCCGAACGCCTTGGAAATGTTGCGCATCTCGATGAGCAGCGGGGAGGTCGATGGCTTGGTCATGCTGTGCTCCGGCGTCAGGATGCGGCGTGGGACGGAGAGGCTTTGCGGGCGGCGAGCCGCCTTCGGATCGCGCCGAGAAGATCGCCCTGGCGGATCCAGACATCGCCGACGACGGCGACCATCAGGATCAGCCCGATGAAGACGTTGACCCAGTGCTGCGGCATCACGAAGGACTGGCCGTTGCCGAGGATCAATTGCAGCGAGAGCAAAGCGCGGATGAGCGCGATGACGGCAGCGCCCGCGAGCGCCCCGATCACCGTGCCATAGCCGCCGAAGATCGAGCCGCCGCCGATGATGACCGCGGCGATGGCGTCGAGCTCGCGCAGCTGCCCGGCCGAGGGATTGAACGAGCGCAGGAACGCGACATAGATGACGCCGGCGCAGGCGGCGCAGAGCGCGGAGAAGACGAGGCTGATGGCGCGGACGCGGCCGGTGTCGATGCCGGCATATTCGGCGGCGCGGCGGTTGCCGCCGGTGGCATAGATCATCTGGCCGAACGGCGTCTTGGCGAGCACGATGCCGGCGATGACGGCGACGACGACCATGAAGATGGTCTGGACGCTGAGCGCGGCGGCGACATCGTAGATGAGCGTGCCCTTCGCCGGCGCGATGCCGAAATAGCTGAGCGCGTCGATGAGCTTGCGGCCGAGCAGGTTGAAGCCCTCCGTGAAGGACGAGAGCTGGCGGCCGGCGGTCAGCCAGGCGCCGATGCCGCGCGCCATGTAGAACATGCCGAGCGTCGCGACGAAGGCCGGCAGGCCGAAGCCGACGGTCAGGAGCGCGTTGACCATGCCGGCGGCAGCGCCGGCGATGAGCGCGATGAACACGGCGCTCGCCGGGTCGAAGCCGAGCTGCTTCATCAGGAAGGCGCATGTCGCGGCCGACAGCGCCAGAACCGAGCCGACCGAGAGGTCGATATCGCCATTGGCGACGACATAGGTCATGCCGATGGCCAGGAGGCCGACCTCGGTGAAGGACAGCATCAGGTTGAACGAGTTGTCGATCGAGCCCCAGAAGTCGGGCCGGAGATAGAGGCCGACGCACCAGAGCGCCACCGCGAGCAGGATGGCGGCGGCGTCGCGGCGGGCGAAGAAATGTCCGATCGGTCCGCGTGCCCGCATCGAGCGGTCCGAGGCCGACGAGCCCTTGGTCTGCGCGCCCTCGATGGCGACGCCGCCGATCTCGATGATCGGCGGCAGCGGCTTGCCCGTGAGCCGCGCCAAGAGCCGCGGGAAGACGTTGCGGCGGATGATCCAGGGCTCGATCAGCACCGACATCAGGAGGATGAGGCCGAGAAAGGCCGGCACGGCGCCGGGCGGCAGCTGCGCCATGCCCTGCACCTGCATCTCGACCTTGCCGACCGTGACGGTGCGCGTCATCGGGATGCCCTCGCGCAGCACCTTGTCGATCAGCGTCACCAGCACGGCGCCGAGCGCGCCGCCGAGCAGCCGGCCGCGGCCCCCGAGGATCGACGCGCCGCCGACGATCACGGCGGCAATGACGATCAGCTCGGCGCCCTGGCCATATTGCGAGGTGATGCCCTTGTCCTGCGCGACGCTCATCAGGCCGGCGAGCGTCGCTGAAAGCGCCGAGAGCACATAGCCGCGCATGCGCACGCGGCGGGTCGGGATGCCGGCATAGGTGGCGGCGAGTTCATTGCCGCCGGTGGCATAGGTCTCATAGCCCCAGCGCGTCTTGGCGAGGACGATCATGCCGACGAGCGTGACCAGGATGAAGATCACGATCTGGTTGTTGAAGCCGAAACCGTTGGTCTCGCCGATGCGGAAGAACCAGCCGCCGTCCGTTGCGGCCTTCTCGCTGTAGGAGATCGTCTTGCCGCCGGTGAGGCCGAGCACGAGGCCGCGGCCGATGAACAGCATGGTCAGCGTCGTGATGAAGGAGGGGACGCGCAGCACCGTCACGAAGACGCCGTTGATGAGGCCGACGGCAAGGCCCGCGATCACGGCGGCGATGAGAGAGGGGACGATGCCGAGGTCGTAATAGGACTGCGAGAACGCGATCGAGAATACGGTGGCGACCAGGCCGAAGGTCGAGCCGACCGAGAGATCGAGATCCTTGTTGATGATGACGAAGGTCATGCCCGCGGCCATGACGCCGAAGCGGGCGGTGTCGCGGAGGACCGCGGAGAAGGCGTCGGTGTTGCCGAAGAATTTCGGGTTGATGTAGACGCCGGCGACGTAGAGCAGCACCATGAAAGCGAGGAGCCCGACCTCCCAGCCGCCGATCAGTTCGAGCGGCAGGCGTCGGCGAAGCGGCGGGGCGGTGCTGGTCGCGGTCATGGGTCTCATGGGTCCGAATGCGCTCGACGCTGCTGGCACGCCCGCCGCCATCGTGAGGCTCGACCTGGCGGCCCGGTCCTCGTCGGCAAGCCGGCGCGAAGGAACGGGATCGCCTGGGCAAGCCCGGCAATGACACGGCTGACGAGGATCGAAGGCGGCCCGCGCGTCACGCGAGCCGCCGATGGGATGCTCAGTTCTCGAAGCGCTTGCCGACGAGGTCGACCGAGTCCTTCGTCACGAGCTGCGCGCTCGTGTCGAGATTGGCGGCGGAGACGCCGCGGTCGATCTGCAGGTAGAGCTGGGCGACGGGCCAGAAGCCCTGCAGGAAGGGCTGCTGGCCGAGCGAGCCCGAGAGCGCGCCGGTGCGGATCTGCTCCTGCTGCTTCGGACCGAGGTCGAAGCCGAAGGCGCAGATCTTGCCGTTGAGCTTCAGCTGCGCAACAGCATCGCCGAGCGCCGGCGTCACGAAGCCGTTGGCCGCGAAGCCGCCGACGACGTCGCCGCGCGATTCGATCAGCGAGACGACCGAGTTGACGATGTCGTCCTTGTTGACGTCGATGCCGATATTCTCCGGGCCGGCGTCGACCTTGAAGTCGGCGAGGCGGCCGGCGTCGTTGAGGGTCTTGACGGTCGCCTCGAAGGCGGCGGTAACGCGGCGATTGACCTCTTCATTGCCGAGCGTCGTCGTCGACGGGAAGATGATCGAGCCGCCCTTGGCGCCCGAATCGAGCACGCATTTGGCGAGCGCCTCGCCGCCGATGCCGGCGGCCGAGGAGAGCTGGCCGGTGTGGCTGATCTGCGAGCGGTTCAGGATCTTGGGATCGAACGAGTTGGTCGTCGCGACCGGGATGCCATTGGCGAAGGCCTTCTTGACGATGTCGTCATAGGCGCCCGACTGCGGGGTGGTCAGGATCAGGCCGTCGATGGTCGGATCGTTGATCACCTGGTTGAGGATCTCGATCTCGCGCGGAATGTCGTCAACGGGGGCTTCCGAGCCGAGCTTGATCAGGTTGATGCCGAAGGCGTCGGCGGCGACCTGCGCACCGACATAGGTCGGGTCGAAGAAGCCGTTGCCGGCGGTGTGGGTGATGATGGCGAAGGTCAGCTTGCCGTCCTTCGAATGAAAGTCCTTCGTCGTCGGCGCTTCCTTGGCCGCGTCCTGGAAGCTGTAGCCGCCGACGGCCTTGTCGAGCGTGCCCGACTGCGCGAACGCATAGGTGCCGACGAGCGAACACGCCGCGCCGAGCGCCAGAGTCTTCATAAGCCTGGTCATTCTTTTCCTCCCGAAAAGATCCCCGGACGTTTCCTCCCCATCCGAGTTGGCGCAGCATATTGAAGGGTTTCAGCCGCCGCAACCGGCTGGCAAGTGGTTCGTCAGCAATTGCGGGTCGCTATTCGTATGATCAACCTGCAAGGCACTGCACGCGGCATGCTGCGCCGCCGTCGAACATTTGTGCGCATGCACAAGATACTGACGGACATCTAGTGCAGCGCAGTATCGGCGCGTGCTCAGTCGCCGAGTTGGCCGCTCGCATCGCGGAGGTGCCGCGCCGCCACCTCGATCTCGGAGAGTGTCGACGGCTCGTCGATATTGGCGAGGAAGGGCGCGATCGGCCCGGTGTCGGCGATGTCGGCGAGGCGCACCGCCTCGTGCAGCACGCGGATCGGCGAATAGGCGTCGCGGAGATCCTCGAGCGGCAGGAAATGCGCCCGGAGCCGCGCGGCGGCCTCCGCGTCGCCGCCCTTCAGCGCATGCAGCAGCGCGGTCGAGAGATGCGGCGCGATGCAGACCGAGCCGGAGGTGAAGCCGATCAGTCCGAACGTCTCGAGATGATCGATCGCCGGCCGCTCGCCGATGCCGCTGACGATCCGCTCGGCCGAGCCGACCGCGTCGACGAGGGCGGCGAGCGTCGCGTCGACCGACGGATCGGCGCGGACGATCGCATATTTGAGCGCGCAGACCGCGCCGTCGTCGATGAGCGCCGCGAGGTCGCGCGGCGCCAGCATGCCCTCGCTGCGGATATAGGCAATGACAGGCCTGCCATAGCGATCGGCGAGGCGGCGGAGGCCGGTGGCGAAGCCGGCGGGCGTCGTTGCGGAGGAGGGCGGCAAGAGCATCGCCGTCGGGAACGCTCGCTCGCGCAGGGCATCGATCTGGTCAGAGGCCTTGCCATAGTCGGCGCCGATCGAGGGGATGACCCAGCCCTCCTCCGGCGTCACGTCCTCGAGGAGGTCGAGCAGGGCGCCGAATTCCCGGACGCCGATATTGTAGAGATTGGCATTGCCGCCGAAGAGAAAGGTGGAGACGCCGCCGCTCGAGAGCCAGTCGACGAGCCTCCGCGTCTCGGCCGATGACAGCGAACCGTCGCCGGCGCGCGGCAAGGGCGGCACGCTGATCACCGATCGCGCGAGATCGGCCGGCAGAACCGCATCGGTCTTCATGATGTCCCCCTCGATCGATGGCGACGATCTTGTCGCGCCGCCGCCATCGGCGTCAACGCCGGGCATGGACCATCATAGGGGTTGCGGTCGACGCCCGGACGACAAAATGGCATGGTCCGCCACCCGTCAGCCAAGGAACCCGCCCCATGCTCGATCTCGGCCTCACCCCGCTCCTGCCGACGCTGCACCGTCTCGCCGAATGCCCCGTCTATGACGAGCGCACCAACCGGATCCTCTTCTGCAACATCCCCCTCGGCGAAATCCACGGCGTCGACCTTGCAACTGGCGAGGAGCATATCTGGCGGTTTCCCGAGCTCGTCGCCTCGTTCGGCCTCTGCGAGAGCGGGCGCTTCGTCGTGGCGCTGAAGGACAGCGTCGTGCTGTTCGATCCGGCGACGGGCAAGAGCTCGCCGCTCGCCTCGGTCAGCGCGGACCGGCCGACGACACGATTGAATGACGGCAAGGTCGGGCCCGACGGCGCCTTCTGGGTCGGCGGCATCAACGAGGCGGCGGACAAGGCGGCGATCGCGGCCCTCTACCGCATCGATGCCGCCGGCACGGTCGAGATCAAGGTCGAAGGCATCAAGGCGTCGAACGGCCTCGCCTGGACCGCCGATGGCACGACCATGTTCCACACCGACACCCGCGGCGTCTGGATCGACCGCTGGCGCTTCGATCCGGCGACCGGCGCCTTGTCCGAGCGCACGCGCATCGCCGAGCCTGACGACGCGGTCGGCCGGCCTGATGGCGGCGCGACCGATGTCGAGGGCTATTACTGGAGCGCCGGCATTTCCGCGGCGAAGCTCAATCGCTGGTCGCCCGACGGCCGGCTGGTCGAGAGCTTCGATGTCGCGGCCTCGCCGACCATGCCGGCCTTCGGCGGCGCCGATGGCCGCGCGCTCTTCGTCACCAGCCTCCGCGACGGCCGCACGGACGCGCAGCTGGAGCGCTATCCACTGTCGGGCACCGTCTTCGCCGGCCGCGCCTTCGTCGCCGGCGTCCCCGCCTTCCGCTTCCGCGACGTGTAGGCGAGGGGGCAGGGGCGACGCGCACCGATCAGAACTCCTTGAGCGTCGCGCGCAGCGTCGGCTGCGTGTAGGCGGTCCGCACCAGGCCGCGGCGCTGCAGGGCAGGGACGAGGCCCTCGGTCACTTCGTTGACATAGCGGCGGCTGATGCGGTGGAACGGCGCCGTGATCAGGAACCCGTCGCCGCCGACCGCCTCCATGACCTCGCCCATCCGCTCGGCGACCGTCTCCGGCGTGCCGATCAGTTCGATCGAGCCGGACATGCCGCCATCGATGGCGAGCTGGCGCAGCGTCTTGCCCGTGCCCCATTGCTGGAACTTGTCGAGCGAGCCCTGCTCGCCATTGGTGACGAGTTTTTCCGGCAGCGGCTTGTCGAGGTCGTAGATCGAGAAGTCGATATCAGTGAAGGAGCCGAACAGCGCCAGCGCGCGCTCGACGAATTGCGGCGTGTTGACGGCCCGGTCCGTGCGGGCGCGGGCCTCCTCGACGGTGTCGGCGAGGATGGGCGCGGCCAGGAACAGGATCTTGATATCGTCGGGATTGCGACCGATCGCAGCCGCGCGGGCGCGGACATCGTCGCGATAGGCCTTCATGCCCTCGATACCGTTGGCGGTGGCGATGATCGAATCGGCGTATTTCGCCGCGAAGGCGCGACCCTTCGGCGAGCCGCCCGCCTGGACATAGGCCGGCCGGCCCTGCCGCATCGGCGCGGTGTTGAGCGGACCGCGCGAGGAGAAGTACTTGCCCTTGAAATGGATCGGGCGGACCTTCGTAAAATCCGCATAAGTGTCGGTCTCGCGGTCCATGACGACAGCGTCCGAATCCCAGGAGCCGAGCAGCTGGCCGACCAGCTGCATATATTCGTCGGCCATGTCGTAGCGCAGTTCCCGCGGCGGCAGTTTTTCCAGCCCGAAATTCTGAGCCGCCGTATCTTCGCCCGACGTCACGATGTTCCAGCCGAAGCGACCGCCGGCCAGATGATCCATGGTCGCGGCGAGGCGGGCCAGCAGGAAGGGCGGGTAGGCGAGCGTCGACATGGTGGTGACGACGCCGAGATGATGCGTCGCCGCCGAGATCAGCGCGGCGAGCGGCAGCGGGTCGTGCTTCGGCACCATGATCGCCGATTTGAGATAGGCCTCGGTGGTGCCGGCCCAGGCCTCGGGCAGCATCAACGTGTCCTCGAACATGATGTAGTCGAAGCAGGCCCGCTCGAGCGCCTTGGCCATCTCGATATAGAACGCGCCATCCCAGGGCTGGCCGCCGGCGGCGAAGGGATCGTTCCATTCGTCGATGCCGAAGGTCGTGAACCAGCCGAGGTGAAAGCGCGGATCAGCCATTGCCGAACCCCAATGATTTCATTCTGTTGGCTGACAGGATGGAATGGCGGGGCGGGGCTGCAAAGGCGAGAGTTGCGCCATTTGCGCTACCGATGAGGCAGGCGCGGCGGGCACATTGGCGCCCCGCCGCTCAATCTCCGCGCGATGTGTGCGCCGAGATCACGTCGATGTGCCCAGGGCCATGAGGGGGATAGCGCGGTGCAATAGCAGCATTGCGCAAGTCGAATCGAAGCTTAACTGGCGACGAGGCAAGCATAAAAAAAGCAAGGCCCTCGCGAGCCTTGCTTTCTATAGTTCGCGTTCTACCCCTTCTATGCCGGGCATTTTACCCGAGGGCTTTCGAATTGATTATTCGAGCCCGGCGGCTGCTACCTTGCGGCGCGCCAGAAGGGGAGCTTCCTCCCAAGACTTAGACCGCGATGCCTGTTGGTGGAACCGAGCTTGAATTCGCCAGTTCCTTTCTTATGGTCCGGGACGTTATCCAATGACAAAGGGCTTGTCATCAATTTGTGCAACACCAGCCCAATTTTTTTGCGTCAACATTGCTGACCTTAGAATGTGGTCGCGATGATTGCTGCGCCGCCCCTTCATCCGTGCGCCGCGGCAAGTGTCGGGCAGCGCTGGGTTCTTGACCGAAGCCGCCTGTTCGCCGGGCGGTTTTCCTTGTAATTGCCGTCGTTTATGGCTTGATGACGCCCGTTCGACTCGCCCGGAGCCTTTTCCTGATGCGCCTTTCCCGGTCCTTCCTGCCTACGCTGCGCGATACGCCCAAGGAGGCGGATATCGTTTCCCACCGTCTGATGCTGCGGGCCGGGCTCATCCGCCAGCAAGCCGCGGGCATCTATTCGTGGCTGCCGCTCGGCAAGCGCGTTCTCGCCAATATCGAGCGCATCGTGCGCGAGGAGCAGGACCGCGCCGGCGCGATCGAGGTGCTGATGCCGACACTGCAATCGGCGGACCTCTGGCGCGAAAGCGGGCGCTACGAGGACTATGGCAAGGAGATGCTGCGCATCAAGGATCGGCACGAGCGCGACATGCTCTATGGGCCGACCAACGAGGAGATGATCACCGACATCTTCCGCAGCTATGTGCGCTCCTACAAGGAGCTGCCGCTCAATCTCTACCATATCCAGTGGAAGTTCCGCGACGAGGTCCGCCCGCGCTTCGGCGTGATGCGCGGCCGCGAATTCCTGATGAAGGATGCCTATTCCTTCGACATCGACGAGGCAGCGGCCCGCCGCGCCTACAACCGGATGTTCGTCGCCTATTTGCGCACCTTCGACCGGCTCGGCGTCAAGGCGATCCCGATGCGTGCCGACAGCGGCCCGATCGGCGGCGACGCGACCCATGAATTCATCGTGCTCGCCGCGACCGGCGAGAGCGCCGTCTTCCTCGACAAGGCGGCGCTCGAGACGCCCGTGCCCGGTCCCGACACCGACTTCGAGGGCGACCTGACACCGATCGTCTCCGCCTGGACGGCGAAATATGCCGCGACCGAGGAGATGCACGACGCGGCGACGTTCGCGGCGCTGCCGGAGGATCGCCGCCTCGAGGCGCGCGGCATCGAGGTCGGCCAGGTGTTCTATTTCGGCACCAAATATTCGACGCCGATGGGCGCCAAGGTTACCGGCCCCGACGGCGCCGAGCACGATGTTCATATGGGCTCCTATGGCATCGGCGTGTCGCGTCTGGTCGCGGCGATCATCGAGGCGAGCCATGACGAGGCCGGAATCATCTGGCCGGCGGGCGTCGCGCCCTATCAGGTCGGGCTCATCAATCTGAAGGTCGGCGACGCGAATACCGATGCGGCCTGCGATGGTCTCTACCAGCGCCTCATCAATGCCGGAATCGAAGTCCTTTACGATGATGTCGACGGCCGAGCCGGCGCCAAGTTCGCGACGATGGACCTGATCGGACTGCCCTGGCAGCTGATCGTCGGTCCGAAGGGGCTGGCGAATGGCGAGGTGGAGCTGAAACGTCGCGCGACGGGCGAGCGTGAAACGCTTACACTCGACGCGGCGGTGTCAAGGCTGGTCGCGGGCTGAACCGCGGCGAGCCGTCGTCGGCTCAATGGCGCGATTCCCGCGCCCATCGGGACAGGATTGCGATGGCGGAGCCGACAGGCACGAAGCCGTTTTCACCGTTTGAATGGATGCTCGCCGGGCGCTATCTGCGCGCCCGTCGGCGCGAGACCTTCATCTCGATCATCGCCGGCTTCTCGTTCATCGGCATCATGCTCGGCGTCGCCACGCTGATCATCGTGATGGCGGTGATGAACGGCTTTCGCGGCGAACTGATCGGCAAGATCCTAGGCGTCAACGGCCACATGGTCGTGCAGCCGATCGACACCCCGTTCACCGACTTTGCCGACGTGGCGAGCCGCATCGCCATGGTGAAGGGCGTCAAGGCGGCGATCCCGTTCGTCGAGGGACAGGTGCTGGCCTCCGGCGCGTCCAATTCGAGCGGCGCGCTGGTGCGCGGCATCCGCGCGCAGGATTTGCCGAACCTGCCGGGAGTGTCGTCCAATATCCGCCAGGGAACGCTCGACGATTTCGACACCGCCGGCGGCGTCGCGATCGGCACGCGCATGGCGACGGCGCTCGGCCTCACCATCGGCGACAAGATCACGCTGGTCTCGCCGCGCGGCGCGGTGACGCCGATGGGCGTGACGCCGCGGGTCAAGGCC
This sequence comes from Kaistia sp., assembly GCA_965279105.1. GTDB lineage: Bacteria > Pseudomonadota > Alphaproteobacteria > Rhizobiales > Kaistiaceae > Kaistia. Next base: position 3,410,054 of record OZ257135.1, on the reverse strand, counting down.
TATCCGGTCAACGCGATCTTCGAGATCGGCATGTCCGAATATGATTCCTCCTTCGTCTTCATGCCGTTCGCGGAAGCGCAGCTCTATTTCAACCAGGACGACAAGGCCTCGGCGATCGAGGTCTATCTCGACGATCCCGAGCAGAGCGGCGCGCTCCGGTCCGCGGTCGAGACGGCCGCCGGCCGGCCGGTGCTCATCACCGACTGGCGCGAGCGCAACATGACCTTCTTCTCGGCGCTCGAAGTCGAGCGCAACATGATGTTCATGATCCTGACGCTGATCGTGCTGGTTGCGGCGCTCAACATCATCTCGGGCCTCACCATGCTGGTGAAGGACAAGGGCCACGACATCGCCATCCTGCGCACGATGGGGGCGACGCGCGGGGCGATCCTTCGCGTCTTCTTCATCACGGGCGCGGCGATCGGAACATTCGGCACGCTGTTCGGCGTCATTCTTGGTACGGTCGTGTGCTGGAATGTCGAATCGATCCGCCAGTTCGTGTCCTGGCTGACGCGGACGGAGATCTTCTCGCCCGAGCTCTATTTCCTGTCGCGCCTGCCGGCGAAGATGGACGCGACCGAGGTCACCAGCATCGTGCTGATGGCGCTGGTTCTCTCCTACCTCGCCACCCTTTACCCCGCCTGGCGCGCCGCCCGGCTCGATCCCGTCGAGGCCCTGCGATACGAATGAGCCAGTCAGAGACATCAACCGACCGACGCATCGAACGTCGCGCCGCGCCGCCGGCCGTCCTCCGGCTCTCCGGCATCGAGCGGCACTACCGTGAAGGCGCCGGCCGCCTCAGCATCCTCGACGGCGCCGAACTCTCGGTCGCCCCCGGCGAACTCGTCGCGCTCGTCGCGCCCTCGGGGGCCGGCAAGTCGACGCTGCTGCACATCGCCGGGCTGCTCGAAAAGCCCGACAAGGGCGAGGTGCTGATCGACGGCGTCCCCGTCGGTGCCGTCAGCGATGCCGATCGGACCGCGATCCGGCGGATGAAGATCGGCTTCGTCTATCAGTTCCATCATCTCCTGCCGGAATTCACCGCGCTGGAGAATGTGATGATGCCGCAGCTGATCCGCGGTCTCTCCAAGGGTGAGGCGGCGAAGCGCGCCAAGGAACTCCTCTCCTATATGCGGCTCGGCGACCGCGTGCAGCACCGCCCCTCGGAGCTTTCCGGCGGCGAACAGCAGCGCGTCGCCATCGCGCGCGCGGTCGCCAATGCGCCGCGGCTGCTGCTCGCTGACGAGCCGACCGGCAATCTCGATCCGACCACCGCGCATTACGTCTTCGACGCCCTGGCGGCGCTGGTGCGCGCTTCCGGACTTGCGGCGCTGATCGTCACCCACAATATGGACCTCGCCGAGCGCATGGACCGCCGCATCACGCTGCAGGCCGGCAAGGTGGTGGAACTGTGACCCTTACGACCGAGCAACAGCTGCTGATCGAGGCCCGCGTCACCAATGCGGGCCCGAACATCGTCGTCGCCTATCTGTTCTGGTTCTTCCTGTGGTTCGTCTCGGCGCACCGCTTCTATCTCGGCCGGCCGGGCTCGGCCCTGCTGCAGATCCTCAGCTATTTCATCCTGATCGGCTTCGTCTGGATCCTCGTCGACATCTTCCTCATTCCCGGCATGGTGCGCGCCAAGCAGGAGAGGCTGCGGGACGAGTATGCGGCGACGCTGCGGCGCTGACGGCGCCGGCGCCGCGTCGCAGCTCCGGCCCGGCGCGGGGCCGATCCGGCTCCGGACCGCACTGGCGGCGGGACGGCGGGATAATGCAGTGCGATAGGAACTTGTGCATTGCACTCTTTCCAGCCAGAATTGGCGCTGACAGCGCGCCGCCGTCGCAGGGCTCCGTGCGCGCCGGCAGGAATGGATGATCGTCCCATGAGCAGCAGCGTGGTCCGCCCGTGAAGATAGCGATGATAGGGTCCGGGTATGTCGGACTGGTTTCTGGCGCGTGCTTTGCCGATTTCGGGCATAGCGTGGTGTGCATCGACAAGGCCGTCGCGAAGATCGAGGCGCTGGAGCGGGGGGAGATCCCGATCTACGAGCCGGGTCTCGACGCGCTGGTGGCGGAGAATGTGAAGGCGGGGCGGCTGTCGTTCACGACGGAGTTCGCCGGGCCGGTCGGCGATGCGGACATGGTGTTCATCGCGGTCGGGACGCCGTCGCGGCGCGGCGACGGCCATGCGGACCTTTCCTATGTCTATGCGGCGGCGCGCGAGATCGCGGCGGCCGTCAAGGGCTTCACCGTGGTGGTGACCAAGTCGACGGTCCCTGTCGGGACGGGCGACGAGGTCGAGCGGATCATCCGCGAGGCCAATCCGGCGGCGGATGTCGCGGTCGTGTCGAACCCGGAATTCCTGCGCGAGGGCGCGGCGATCGCCGACTTCAAGAAGCCGGACCGGATCGTGGTCGGGCTCGAGGACGAGCGGGCGCGCGAGCCGATGGTCGAGGTGTATCGTCCGCTCTATCTGAACTATTCGCCGATCGTGTTCACCTCGCGCCGCTCGTCGGAGCTGATCAAATATGCGGCGAACGCATTCCTGGCGATGAAGATCACCTTCATCAACGAGGTGGCGGATCTCTGCGAGCAGGTCGGGGCGGATGTGCAGGCGGTGTCGCGCGGCATCGGTCTCGACAACCGGATCGGGTCGAAGTTCCTGCATGCCGGCCCCGGCTATGGCGGCTCGTGCTTCCCGAAGGACACGCTGGCGCTGGTGAAGACGGCGCAGGATCACGGCAGTCCGATCCGCTTGATCGAGACGACGGTGGCGATCAACGACCAGCGCAAGCGCGCGATGGCGCGCAAGGTGATCGCGGCCTGCGGCGGCGATGTGCGCGGCAAGGTGATCGCGGTGCTGGGCCTGACCTTCAAGCCGCGGACGGACGACATGCGCGAGGCGCCGTCGCTGGCGATCATCCAGGCGCTGCAGGATGCGGGCGCGCGGATCGTGGCGCATGACCCTGTCGGCATGGAGGCGGCGAAGCCGCTGCTCGACGAGCGCGTCAGCTATGCGGCGAGCCCGTATGAGGCGGCGTCGGGTGCGGATGCGCTGGTTCTCGTCACGGAATGGGACCAGTTCCGGGCGCTCGACTTCGCGCGCCTCAAGGGGGCGATGCGGCAGGCGGTGATGGTGGATCTCCGCAATGTCTATCGCAGCGACGAGATGGAGCGGCACGGCTTCGCCTATACCTCGGTCGGCCGCGGCGTCGACGACAAGGGCGACGTCCTCGAGGCCGCCGCCGAATAGACCGCACAGGCGTCAGGCGGCGAGGGGGGCGGTGTCTCGCTCCCCCTTCGCCGTTCGGCAGGGACGGAGACATCCGGCGAGGGGTCGATTAAGCTCGCGGCCGAGCGAGCAACGTTGCCCGCGGTGATGGTGGAAGGCGCATGGAAAACATCATCCTCATCGGCATCTTCGTCGTCGAGATCGCGCTGCTGATCCGGGCCTACCAGAAGTTCGGCTTCGCCCCGCTGCCGACCCTGGTCATGGTCTACTTCATCCTGGCGCAGGTCTCGCTGACGCTGGTGACGAATGATCTCGCCATCTACGAATTCGCGATGACCTTCTCGCGCGGCGGCATCTATCGCTACTATCTGCAGACCATCCTGCTCTATTTCTCGGCCTTCATGATCGTCACGGCCTCGTTCGCCAGCGGCATGTTCGGATCGCACTCGCAGAAGATCGGCTCGATCCACTTCGACATCGAGAAGATCAGCGCCTTCATTCCGCTCGCCAATGTGATCGTCGGGACGTTCGCGGTGCTGTTCCTGACGCTGTTCGCGATCGTCGCCGACTGGTCGGTGATCGTCTCGAACTACACCTATCTGATGATGACCGGCGACGCCGTGCTGACGGTCGGCGGCTTCTCCCTGATGCCGAAGGTCATGCCCATGCTCGGCATCCTGTTCGGCGTCATGTCGGCGATCAATCTCGCCGCGCGTCGCCACCTCGCCTCCCTGTTCTTCTTCGTCATCTGGCTGATGATCTCGATCTACTACGTGGCCTCGCATCAGCGCGTCGCGCTGCTCCCGGCCGTCGCCTTCGTCGTCGTCCTGTCCGTGCTCTCCCGCCGCCCCTATATCCTGCTGAAGGTGGTGGTCATCTTCTATGCGATGTTCGCGCAGGCTGCGGCCCTCGCCGGCCGCGGCGGCGCCACGCATCACGGTCTCTCCAGCCTCTTCGAGATTTCGGAGAATTTCGGCGATACCGGCATCGTGGAGATCGTCACGAAGCTGCTGCTCAACATCACCGAGGGCGTGTTCGTCGTCGCCGAAGGCTTCGCCCGCAACGCGGACTACCCCGCGATCTACAAGATCCTGAGCTTCTCGCCGCTGCCCTCGTTCATCGACAAGTTCTCGGCCATCAACCGGCTCTATCAGGAGCGCCTGTCCGTCTATGCGCCGTTCTCGGGCATCACGGAGGCCTATTTCTTCGGCCCGATCTTCATGGGCATTCTCGTCGGCGTCTATGTCGGCGCGTTCTGGGTCTACCGGAAGGTGCTGGAGCGCAACAACTATCTCGGCCTCGCCGTCGGCCTGCTCATCGTCCTCTCCGTCACGCAGCTCTTCTCCTATCCCCTGCGCAACAGCTTGAAGCCGGCCTGGATGGCGATCGGCATCGGCCTGATCGGGATGTTCTACATCCCCAAGCCCAAGCCGACCGCGTCGATCGACCCCGCCTTCCGCGCCAGCCTGCTCAGCGGCGGGAGGGTGCCGCAGAGGCAGGCCCCCGCGAGGCTCCCGGTCCGCGGCCAGATGCGTCGATGACGAGGGCTGCCGACGTGGCATCCACGCCCGCCATGCCTTGCCGTTCAGTTTGAGGGCGGCAGAGGCTCTGGCATCGCGGGGAGCAGCGGCTTCAGCAGCGGCGCCAGCGCCTCAGAGTGCAGGACCTGATAGTCCTGCTGCAGATGCGCCGTCGTATCGAAGAAATCGGCGCGCGGGTACTGGCTCTTGTTCGGCAGCATGATGAAGGCAGCGCCATTGTCGACGAACAGCTGCCGCCAAGGCTCGATGATCGCATCCGGCACCGGCTTGTCGTCGAATGTCGTCTGCAGGCCGCCGACGACCACTACGCCTCGATCGGTCATCTCCTTGATGAAGTTGCCGACCAGGGCGCGTGTCGTGTCCGAGATCTGGTTGTTCGGCACCCGCCAGCGAATGTTCGCGAGATAAGTCTTGTAGGCGGCGGCAGCCTTGGCGTCGTGGCCGACCATATCGCCATACTCATTGAGATCCGAAGCGCTGACGCCGACGCGGCGGGACGCGCCCGCGGCGACGAGGGCGCGCTCGAAGATGGATTCGATCGCAAAGCGGACGTTGAAGGCGAAGGCGCCATAGCCGAGGCGATCCCAGCCAAGCGCCAGCAGCCGGGACGGATCGACGGAGAAATAGGCCGGTCCGATATCGTCGGAGAGGAAGTCGCTGCGCTGCGCGCTCCAGAGCGGATATTCCAGCGGCACATAGACGAGATCGCCCTTCTTGGCGACCTGCGACACCCAGTTGAACAGGAAGTCGATCTGGATCGAGGCCGCGACGCCCATATTGGCGCAGGGCCGGTCGAGCAGTTCCGAAAGCGTCGCGCAGGAGTGGCTGAAGCGGCCATTGCTGCCGGCCGCGATCAGGATCGCGCCGGGCGGCGCGGCCTCGGCGATCTGCTCCTTGCGCTGGATCATGCGTGTCATGTCGCCGAGCGTCATCGGCCGCGTCAGGACGAAGTGAAACAGCGCCAGATAGATCGCTGTCGCGAGGAGACTTCCGACGATCAAGAGGATCAGGCTCTGGATGCCGCGATCGGTCGGAGACGCTGGGGCGACTTCAAGCATCGGTGTGATCCCGTTCAAAACTGGAAGTAGAGGAACTCGCTCGGATGCCGGGCGAAGAAGACGGCCTGGATGAGAAACGGCATCATGATGCAGACGCGAACCAGCCTGCCCTTCGGCGTCATCTCATAGGGATTGCGCGAGAACAGCGACAAGGAGAAGCCGATCGCGATCAGCACCACCATCGAGAAGAAGCCGAGCAGCGTCTGGTCCGCGAGGAGCGGAACATTGCCCTGCGAGCCGAACAGGTGCTTCAGCACCGGGCTGAAGCCCGTGATGGAGGCCGGCAGGTAGAAGCCGTTCTGGCCGAACATGCCCCGATACATGTTCACGGCCGTCGCGAGATCGGTCGCCCGGAACAGCACCCAGGCGAGGACCACCCCGGCAAACGTCACGAACCAGGCGGCGATCCCGACGGCGCCGAGCGAGCGGGCGGCCTCCGCCTTCTTCTTGCGGAGCGAAAGAACGGCGTGATTGATGGTCAGCATCAAGCCATGCGCCATGCCCCAGAGCAGGAAGGTCAGCCCCGCCCCGTGCCACAGGCCACCGATAGTCATGGTCAGAAAGAGGTTCAGATAGCGCCTGGCCTCGCCGCGACGGTTGCCGCCGAGCGGGATGTAGACATAGTCGCGCAGGAAGCGCGACAGCGTGATGTGCCAACGCCGCCAGAACTCGATGATGCTGGTCGACTTGTAGGGCGAGAAGAAGTTGATCGGGAGATCGATCCGCATCATGCGGGCGAGACCGACGGCCATGTCGCTATAGCCCGAGAAGTCGAAATACAGCTGGAACGTATAGGAGAGGACGGCGCCCCAGGCGGCGAAGAACGAGATGTCGACCGTCCCGGCGCCGTTGAAGCCGTAGCTGGCGAACTGACCGAGCGGGTCGGCGATCAGGACCTTCTTGGCAAGTCCGATGCCGAACAGCGCCAGCCCATCGACGAACACGGCAAGATTGAACTTGTAGCTCGCTTCCTTGTCGAACTGCGGCAGGATCTGGCTGTGATGAAGGATCGGGCCGGCGATGAGATGCGGAAAGTACGTGACGAACAAGGCGTAGCGCAGCGGAGTCACCCGTTCGGCGAGACCGCGATAGCCGTCGACGAGATAGGTGATCTGCGTGAATGTGAAGAATGAAATCCCGAGCGGCAGGGCGGCGGCGTAGTGCGGGAAATCCGTGCCGGCGGCGAAATTCACCGAATCGATGGCGAAGTTTCCATACTTGAAGAAACCGAGAACGCAGAGATTCGCGACGATCGCCAGCACGAGCCAGCGCTTCGATTTGGCCAGATCGCCCGACGCGCGACTTTCGATGATGGCGATCGAAATGAAGTAGTTGAAGACGATGGACGGTATGAGGACAAAGAGATCGGTCCAGTGCCACTGGCTATAGAAGACCAGCGCCGCAAGGACGAGTGCGCCGACGGCCGCGTTCCGACCGATGAATTTGGCGGCGAGGTAGTAGAAGAGAAGCGCGGCAGGCAGGAAGCCGACAATAAATTGAGCGGAATTAAAGAGCATGACAATCCGATCTAGTGTCTCGAATTCATCAATTCGGATATGGAACTGGTCCGACTAAAGGACAGGCGAGACGCGCGGCGGCGCCTGATGGACTTCGTGATCGTCAGAAAACCGGCGGATTGACAGCATGAGGGCGTTCCCGATCGGTGCGTGTTGGTCCGTCGCCGGCGCAACCTCGCTCATATCAGCGACTTGTAGGTCGAAACCCACGCCGCGGCGATGGCCTCGGCCGAGAATTGATCGACGGCCAACCGGCGCGCGCCATCCGACATGACCGACCATTCCGGATCGCCAATAGCCATGGCCCGGCGCAGGCCTTCGGCAATCTCCTGCGGGCTATGGCCTGTTCGGATCGCAACGCCCGCCGCAAAGCCGACCGGCAGGTTGCAGTCCTCCGACATGATGGTGGGCGCGCCGGCCGCCCAGGCCTCGAGGATCGCCATCGGCAGCCCTTCGCTCAAGGAGGGAAGCACCATGAACCGCGCGTCACGCAGCAGCGCCGCCTTGTCGGCGCCAAAGACCGGCCCGACGAAGCGGATCGTCGGGCTGGCGGCGGCCGCGATGGCGGACTTGAGGCTGGCGACATGCGCGTCCTCGCCGAAACCGGCTATATCGAGCGTGTAGCCCATCGTGCTCGGCAAATCGCCGAGCGAGGCCCAGGCCTCGACCAGGGCGTTCACATTCTTCTTCGGGTGAATACGGCTTAGGAATGCGAAGGAGGTGCGCGGCCCGCTCGACGCGATCGCGGGAGGGGTGACGCCGTTCGCGATCAGCGCGACGCGGGCCTTCGGCTCGGCCTTCCGGATGTCCGCTGCCTCTGTCTCGGTGAGCGCATGGAACAGGGCGGCCCGCTTCCAGCTGCGGCGCTCATAGCCGATGCGCGCGATCGCCTTCTTCCAGCGACCACGGGACAGGATCCAGGGGTCGAGCATGCCGTGCGGCGAGATCACGACCGGCCGCCTGGTCGAGGCCGACCATCGCTCGGCCGCGGCCGAGGGATACATCCAGATGCCGTGCAGGTGCAGAATGTCGAGATCAGCGTCCTGCATCGTCTTCAGCAGGCCGGGCGCAAACCCGACCGCGCGCGGTCCGGCCACCGCGAAGCTGCTGACCTGCATGCCCTCGAAGCGGGACGCGTCTTCGGCCGAATTCTCGTCGGCGAGGCCGAAGATGACCGGCTCGAATTCTCCAGTCGCCCGCATCGCACGTGCCTGAACGACGACGGCCTCGAAAACGCCGGCTCCGTTCCGCGACAGCGCGGACGTCACCAACCCCAGTCTCAGCTTGCGGCTCATACTCCGTCCTTGTCTTTCGCTGGCGACTGAATGCGGCGGGCGCTGCGTTCACCCACCCGGTCAGCGTTCGAAATGCTTGCGCGCGCGGATCGCCCGGGCCGGATTGCCGACATAGACGGTCCAGGGGTCCAGGCGCTTGAAGGCGACCGCGCAGGCGCCGAGGACGGCTCCCTCGCCAATGGTCACGCCCGGACCGACAAAAGCACCTGATGCAACCCAGGCATGGTCGCCGAGCTCGATCGGCCGCGTGACCAGCTGAAAGTGCGGGTCATCGATCTCATGCGTGCCGGAGACGAGGTGGGAATATTGCGAGGCCGTGGCATAGCGGCCGAACTTGATCATGCCCTGATTGTAGCAATTGGCGCGCCAGCCGAGGACGGCGAAGTCGTCCATTTCCAGATTGGGCGGATACCAGATCCGCGCGCTGCCATAGATGCGGGCGGATCTGCTGATCTTGGCGCCGAACAGCCGCAGCAGGAAACGGCGCCAGGCATGCAGCGGCGGCGGTGTCCACGAGGCCAGCAGCAGCCAGGCGATGTTCCAGACGGCGCGGAAGAGCCGATGCTTCAGCGAGAAATAGGCGCCGCCATGGACGCCGCCGCTTTCGCTCGCGTCGAGAATGCCCGAACCATCCGCCTTATCCTCGCTCACGCACCAGCCCCCTGAACCTGACGCGAGCCTGATCCGGGTCGCCCACGCCCTGATTCATCGCATCGATCGACGACCCGATCATGTCATACCGCATCGCAGCATGTCGAGCCTCGCCGCCGTCCTTTCGGGCTATCCGTGGCGGGATGCGCGCTGTTCCGGGCCGGTCTGTCGCGCGTCAGACGCGGTCGCCGACAGTCTCGACACGGATACGGCCGAGGTCGCGCGTGAAGCGATCGTCCGGCGCGACATCGACGAGCATCACGTCGACCTTGCGGATCTTCGAGGCCGGGACCCCGCTCGCCCGGTCGGTCCTGGCGATGATCTCGGAGCCGTGCGAGAGCGACGCATGATAGGTGTAGAGACGGTCGGCCTTGCCGGGAATATGCGTCAACTCTGCGGTGAAGCGGAACGGCTGGCCGGCGATGCCCTCGAAGGGTAGGGCGATCTGGTCGATGCCGTTGAAGCGCACCACGACCGTGCCGCGGCCGGATCCGGTCAAGGTGCCGCCGAGTTCGACATGCCAGACATTGCGCACGCCGAGGACGACGTCGCCCAAGGAGGCGCTGAGGCCGGTAGCGACGCCGCCGCCGGCGGCGGCAAGGCGCGCGGCGACCGGCTGCTGCAGATCGATCAGGACGGGATTCGCCCGGTTGAAGATCGTGTCGCAGCGCTCGACGGTGGTGAAATTGGCGTTCTTGCGCTTCAGGATGAAATCGGAGCGGCGCTTCGGCGTGCCGCCGACGGTCAGGTCGCGCAGCCGCGAGCCGGTCGCTTCGGTGTTGCTGTCGGCGATCACGGCGACATCGCTGCCGCCGTCGATCGTGCTGCCCGAAAGGTGGCCATCGGCGAGCGCGACGGCATGATGGGCGGCCAGCGAACTCACGATGACCGAATCGATGATCGAGCTGCGAAAGGCGACGGCCCCCTTCGACGACGGCGCATAGATGCGGGAATTCTTGAGGATCGATCCGTTCTCGAGGTCGATCGCATAGTCGGGCGGCGCGGAGAGATTGGCCATGCCGTGGCGGGTGATGTTGTCGAAGGTGATCCGCTTGCCGCCTTCGTTGCTGTTGACCCATATGCCGTGCGAGCGCTTGTTCTCGCGGTCGCCAACCTGGATGAAGGTGGAATCCTTCACCAGCGTATCGTGCGAGAGATAGGCGAATTCGATCGGATAGTCCTCGTGCCGAACCTCGAGGCGCTCCATGCGGGAATGGGCGACCGGGTTGCCGCCGATGCCGCGCCCGACGATGCGGAGATCCTCCAGGACGCAGTTGTCGACCGCGAGCGTCGGCAGGAACCAGCCGATGCTCTGGCTCTGCGCCAGCGTCATCCGGCGGATGCCGGCATTCTCGGCGACGAAGAGCGGCCATGCGCGGCCGGCGCTGTCCTTGATGCCGGAGGGTTTGCCGGTGTTGAGCTTGCGGATGCCGGGCCGCCGGTCGTCGCGGGTCAGGTAATCGCCCTGGATGCGTTCGCCGTCGACCGACGTCGCCAAATGGATACGCCGGGCCTCGACCGAAACGACATGATTGAGCGTGTTGGGCATCCAGAAGCCCTTGCCATGCGGCACCTCGCGCCAGGCACCGTCGATGGCGACCATGTCGCCGGCGGCAAACCCCACCGCGTCGGCGGGGTTCGCGAGATCGATATAGGTTTGCGCGGGCTCGCAATCCTCGATCGTGAAGCGCGTCTCGACGCGCGGCGAGCGGCCGATCACCGGGCCATAGGTGCCGATGATGATCGAGCGCGAATTGTCGTCCGAAATCCGCTCCAGCCGCGTCGCGTCGCGCGAGACGCCTTCGAGGACGACATTCGAGGGGATGACCAGCAGACGCGCGAACCGATAATGCCCGGCACGCAGCGAGACCGTGCCGCCGCCCTCGTCGAAGACGCGGTTGATGGCGCGCTGGATCGCAATGCCGTTGTCGCTGCGGCCATCGGGGATGCCGCTGGCGATATCGTCGCTGAAGGCGGCGGGATCGACCACGACACGCTTTGTCGGCGCTGCCGGCGATGCGGCCCGGGCGGCGACTCCCGAGGCTGCCACGAGTGCCAGGGAGCGGAGCAGCGAGCGGCGGTCGATCATCGGGTCTCAATCCTCTCGGTCGCGCCGGGGTCTACGCGGCGCCAGGGAAGGCGCGCCGGGGCGCACCGAGAGCGAGGTTCCAAGCGAAATACGGCCGTACCGCGGCGCAGCAAAAACTCAGCGCAGCGACAGCGCCTGCCGATAGTTCTTCACCGCCCAGAAGAGATCGCGCAGCCCGTCGGTCGAGGCGTCGAAGCCGCGCAGGGCATGGATGATCGCCTCCGGTTCGCCCTTCAGCCGCTTCTGCCGGGCGAGGTGGATGCTGCGCGCCTGCGGGCTCATCTTGTCACCGTGCTTGGCATAGAAGATCTGCATGCCGCGCGCCTGGCGGCTGACATCGTCGGTGATCCGCGCCACGCTGTCGCTGCCATAGATGATCTGGCCATAGCTCGGCAGGACGGTCACCGGGCCGAACTTTTCGATGAGACGCACCCAGAGATCATAGTCCTGCCAGGACGGCAGGCTGGTATCGAAGCCGCCGACGGCGAGGAAGTTCTCGCGGCGGCTCAGCACCTGATTGCCGATGACGTTGCGCTTCAGCATCATCGCCAGCGTCACATGGCCGGGCTTCGGCAGCGCCTTGATGCGACCGCCCTTCCAGAGCAGATCGCGCGAGGTCACGATGGCGGCGCCCTTGTCGGCGACCTCCAGTAACTGGGCGAGACGCTGCGGCAGGAAGATGTCGTCGTCGTCGAGACCCGTCACATAGTCGGTGGTCGCCGCCTCGATGGCGCGGTTGCGCGCCGCGCAGGCGCCCTGCGCCCGCTCCTGGCGCAGGAAACTGACGCGTGGATCGGCCGCCGCGAGGCCGGCGAGGACGCGCGGCGTCTCGTCGTCGGAGGCGTCGTCGACGATGATGCATTTCCATGCCGAATGGGTCTGCGCCATGACGCTCGCCACGGCCTGCGCCACCAGGCGGGCCCGGTTGCGGGTCGGGATATAGACCGTCACGTCAGCCATGCGAATTCCTTCATTCCGCCCGTCATTCCATCCGTCGCGCACCGGACTGCCCGTTCCGACGATACTTCGGCCGACCCGTTTTGTGCAATGCACCAATCCGATGCCACCCTGACGAGACCACTTTCGCGGCATCGCCGTCCCGGTTGAAGAGCCCGCCGCGGCGATATGCTCCGCGTCGGCCGGCGGGCGCCGGTCGGGTGCTCGCCGCCAGCCCGCCCCCCATTGTGCGCCGTTGCCATCGCCTGCGGCCTCAGGCGAACAGGTGGGTCTGGTCGAAGGCTGGTCCGCTGGAGGCGCCTCCAGCGAGAACGGCTGCCGCCTCGTCTGGCGTCGTCACCAGGCTGGCGAGGCCGCCATCGACGAGCGACTGCAGCGCCGACCATCCGGGAATGCCGAGGATCATCGTCCGGCAACCGAGCGCGAGGCCCTCGACGACCGCGGTCGAGAACACGCCGAGCTGATAGCGATGCTCCGACTGCAGCTCCATCGTCCGGCCGCCACCCCCTCCGACGCTGATCTCGAATCGATCCGGCGCAAGGCCCGCGGCGGCGACTTCGCGGCGGACGAGATCGGCGTTCTCGTTCGGGTGCAGCCGGTAGAGGAGGGGTGGCGTCGCCGGCAGGCGGGCGAGGTCGATGGCGAAGCGGACGAGCTCGCCGGTGATCGCCGGCTGCGACAGGACGATGAGCGCCTCGCGCTTCTCGCGGCCGAGCGCCGCTGCCGCCGCGATGCGGCCGCGGATATGCGGGGCGCCGAAGACGCTGAGCACGGTCGCCGGGTCATGTCGCGCGGCTATCCGCCAATGCTCGCCGAACAGCCAGATCTCGTCCGGTCGATAGGCCGGGTCGAGGCCATCTGGAAAATCGTAGCCGGTGTGCGAGCGGAAGATCAGGCCATGCTGCAGCTCGATGGCCCTGGCGCCGGCGCGGTGCGCCGCCTCGATGATGTCCGGGAACGCATAGGCGACGACGATGAACACCCGCTTGACCGCCAGCCGCCGAAACAGCGCCGTCAGCACGCGGGCCCGCGATTCGAAGCGTATGGCATAACGGGTGAAATAATCGAGCAGCGGAACCTTGACGCCGAAGCTCTCGGTGATCGCCGCTTCGGCCGCCTTGATCCGCTCGCGCTCCGCCGTGGTCGGCTGCAGCCGCAGCCTCTTGGCCACGAGCTTTGCGGCGAGGCCGATCGCATCGAGACTGTAGCGATCCGCGCCCTCGGCCGGATTGCCGCGCGCTTCGATCTGGATGACGCGGCCGGAGCCTTTGAGGCTCGCGGCCACGGCATTCGAGATCGGATCGCCCTCGCTGCCGTGCCGCCGCTCCCAGCGGAAGATCACGGTGTCGGCCGGGCGGCCGGCAAGGAACGGGTTCCCGAGGGTGGCATTGCGGATCAGCTGCCCGCGGCTCGCCGAATAGGCGAGGCTGACATTCTGAAAGTCGGCGGTGGTGCCCGTCGCCACCAGGATCTTGCGGAACACTTCGCTGCGCGCCGCCGACCAGACCCGGACGCCGCCGGCGGCGATGCCATGCGCGGCGATCGTCCGTTCGAGCGCCACGAAGCGCTCATAGACCGCGAGAAGAGCGTCGGTATCGGCATGCGGGGGCATGATGTCAGCCATTTGCTTGAGGCACCGCGGTCGCCGGAGGCGCGTCGGGCGCGCTGATCCTTGTCAGCTTCAGGCCATAATAGATGGCCACCGCCAGCAGGCCGGCGCGCGCCGAGACGATGCCGAGGCTGACGCCGACCGAGCCGAAGATGTAGATGCCGGATAGCGAGACCACGACGAAGACAGCGGCGAGGCAGAAGCCGGTGATCGCGAGGATTTTCGTCGCGCGATAATAGAACAACGGATAAGAGAAGATGAAATAGATCGACTGGAGGATCGAGGCGGCGCTGAGGATGAAGAAGTACTGCTTGAAGTCGTGGAACTTCGGATTGATGTGTGCCGGCGCGAATTCCGCGATCACGATGACATAGGCGATCGACATCACCACGATGATGGCGACGATCGAGAGCGCGATCTTGCCGAGGCGGCGGCGCAGGGCTTCCGTCTTGGCGGCGGCGATCAGCTTGAGCCCGGCCGGCTGGACGGCGCCATGGATCGCCTGGCCGATGAACATCAGGCCCGAGGCGAGTTGCGAGCCGACCGCATAGACGCCAACGACGGAGTCCGAGAAGAAGATGTTGAGCAGGAAGCGATCGGCGACCGCCATCGCCATGTTCAGCAGGCTGTGCGGCAGCGTCGAGCTCCCGAGCTGCGCTGCATCCTTGGCATGGCGGAGGTTGGGGCGGCCGATCTCGCGGCGCAGCAGCATGTAGAGGATGCCGGCGATACCCGAGATCGCGAAGGAGAGGACGATCGCGGTGACGCGGCCCTGCCAGCCTTCGTTCAGCGAGACGACGAAGAAGAGCGTGAAGCCGATATTGAGCGCGGCCGTGCCGATCTGGACCAGCGAATAGCCGAACGCATGCATGCGGGCCTGCAGCGTCACCAGATAGAGCTGGTTGAGCGACATGAAGCCGCCTGTCGCGATGGCGACGGTGAACCACAGCGTCGACAGGCCGGCGATCGGGCCGACGACCTCGCCGAAGGCGAAGCCGAGGAGGACGGTCAGCGCGAACACGCCGATGACGATGACGAGCGCGGAGGCGACATAGTCGCGCCGCTCGGCCTCGTGGCCGACCGTCAGGTTGCGCATCACCGTCGAGCCCATCCCGAAGAAGATGAACACGTTGGCCAGCGTCGAGACGGCCTGGAACAGCGCCACCGTGCCATAATCGGCCGGCGTCAGCTTCGCGGTGAGGATCGGCAGCAGGAGCAGCGGCAGCAGCGCGTTGAGCGCCGAAGTGCCGAAATAGACCGCAGCCGCCTTGGCGGAGCGCACCGCCCCGGCGGGGACGCGCGAGGCGAGGCGGCGGATCAATGGAACTTTCCTTCGCGCTTCAACTGCTCGAAATGGGCTTCGTCGCGCTTGCGGAACACCCGCGCCGGATGTCCGCCGGCAATGCCGAGCGGCGGGATGTCGGAGACGACGACCGAGCCGGCCTGCACGATGGCGCCTTCGCCGATGGTGACGCCGCCAAGCACGATGCAGCGATCGCCCAGCCAGACGAAATCGCCGATGGTCACGTCCTTGTCGATGTCCTCGCCCTTCGGCCCATAGGGGATGCGAGAGCCGCCGTCATAATTGTGGAAGCTGGAGATGATCAGGCAATCGCGGCCGGAATGGAACCAGGACCCGATGCGCACCGTGCCGTTGCCGCTGATCTCCATGCCGTTGAAGTTGGACGAGCGGCCGATATGGGTCTTGGCGGTGACGATGGTGCGGTTGTTGACGCGCAGCCCTTCGCCGACTGAAGCTGCCGTCCGGCGGACACGCGTCGTCCAGTAGCCGCGCCGCCTGTCGGCACGCAGCGTCCGGAGCCTTGCGACCAATTTTCTCAACACAGCGCGCATCGCCGAGACTTTCCGGACCGGTATCAGTTTCGCAGATGCGGCGCCCTCGAGGCGGATGCCGCGTCAGGCCGCGTTCGAGGCGGCGGCCGCGGCCGAGATCGCGCTGCGCACGCTTGCCGGCATCACATCGTCGAACGCGATCTCCGCGAACTGGAAGTCGCGCAGGTCGTCGATGTCGATTGCCGACTGGATGTCGATCCGGATGCCGTGGATGTTGTTGCCCGTCATCGAGCTGCCGAGGATCGTTTCGGAGCGGATGACGTCGAGCTGGCCGGTGTGCCAATAAACCGTCGGCAGCTTCTGCCGCGGCATGTTGAACGGCTCGGCGACGCCCTCGAGCGTCATCAGCGGCGACAGATGCAGGCCTTCGTCGGCGGTCCACATCTTGTAGGGCGTGTGCGGGGCCGGCGTGATCGACCGGACGCAGGTGATCGTGGGATCGGCCAGCATCTTCGCGACCGACTCGTCGATCCAGAGCGGATCGCGGAACGGCGTCGTCGGCCGCAGCTGGACGACGAGCTCGGGCGTCGCGCCCTCGTTCTCATCCAGCCAGCGCAGGAAATGGTCGAACACCTCGAGGTCGGTCGAGAAGTCGCCGGCGAGCTCCGCGGGACGCAGGAACGGCACCTCGGCGCCATAGGCGCGGGCGACGGCTGCGATTTCGGCCGAGTCGGTCGAGCAGAACACCCGGTCGACCGAAGGCGCGGCCTTCGCCACAGCGATCGCCCAGGCGATCAAGGGATGACCGCCGAGCGGACGGATGTTCTTGCCGGGCAGCCCCTTCGAGCCGCCGCGCGCGGGAATGAGCGCGGCGACGCCGCGCGGCTTCATCGCGTCAGCCATAACGCACTTCCGAGAGATGCGCCGCGCGCGCCGCCTTGGGGCGGCTGCCGCCGAACCAGCGCTCGAGCTTGTCGAGTGCGAACCAGAAGCCGGCACCCGAATCCTTGTGGCCCTGCCAGATTTCCGGAACGAAGCTGGCATCCGGGCAGACGCGGTTGAGCACGTCGGCGATCATGGCGAAGTCCATCGTGCCGTCGCCGATCTGCAGGCCCTCGCCATCGACGCCCTTGGCATCGACGATGTGGAGATGCGCGGTGTAGGGGCCGACCTTCTCGCAGAATTCCTTCATCGACCAGCCGGCATGGTTGCAGGCGAGCTGCGAATGCGAGACGTCGAAGCAGACGCGCATTCCCATGTCCTTGCAGAAGGCGACGATCTCGTCCGGATCCATGAACAGGTTGTGGTAGCTCTGGCCGCCGAAATGCCAGGGGAAGGGCGGCATCGTCTGCGGGATGATCTCGACGCCGTCGGTGTCGAGTTTCGACAGGCTGTCCTTGACGCGGTCATAGAGTGCCTGCCGAGCCTCGACGGGCAGGGCGCGCGCGGTCGAGAAGCCGCCGATATTGGTGATGATCACCGGCGCCGGTCCGGGCCGGTGCCACTGGCGCAGCGTCCGCGTCAGGTCGATGACGCGCTGCAGTTCCTTGATCGAATGGGCGCGGTAGTCCTCGTCCTCGGCGGCGAGATCGAGAATGTGGTCGCCGGCGAACAGCTCCGGCGCATGGACCACGAAGGTGACGTCGTCGACGCCCTTGAACCAGTCGCCGAGATTGGCCTCCATGTCCTTGTAGGACAGGTGATATTCGAGCAGGTCGAGATTGGTGCTGGTCAGCATCGCCTGGCGGTCGTGCCAGCGGACCGGGATGCCCCAGGGGCGCGGGAAATGGAACGGCCGCGCAGCGACGCCGCCATCCGCGACATCGGCGGCGAAGATCGGGTTGCCGGCGGTGATCTTGCGGCGGGCGGGCTGACCGACGATCTCGGCGCGGCGGTTCGGCTGCAGGCCCTGGCCGGGGCTCTTCACGACCAGCATCGCGTCGGTGATGATCTGGCCGGCCTCGATGTCGACGGCGGCATGCAGGCTCTTCGCCAGCACTTCGCGGTTGATCAGCTCGCCCTGCGTGAGCTCCCGCTCGTTGGCGGTGCCCATCGCTTCCTCGACGGCGCGGATGCCGCGGACCATCTCGGCGAACTCTTCCGGCAGCAGCGAGACCTTGTGGTCGTTGCCTTCCATCGAGCGATCGACGGTGAAGTGCTTCTCGACGACGCAGGCGCCGCGCGCGACGGCGGCGATCGGAACCGCGAAGCCGCGCTCATGGCCCGAATAGCCGACCGGGCAATCGCCGAGAACCGCGAGGCGGTCCATATAGAGGAGGTTGATGTCCTTGTAGGGCGCCGGATAGGTCGAGTTGCAGTGCAGCAGGCAGAACGAGGCGCCGTTCGCCTTGAGGAGGGCGACGCTCTCCTTGATCTCGGCCTCGGTGGCCATGCCGGTCGAGCAGAACAGCGGCTTGCGCGTCTTGGCGAGCGCCAGGAGCAGCTCGTGATTGGTGAGATCGGCCGAGGCGAGCTTGTAGCCGGCGATGCCGTATTCCTCGAGCGCGATCAGGCTGTTCATGTCCCAGGGCGTGCAGAGCGGCTGCATGCCCTTCGAGCGGACATAGTCGAACAGGATGAAGAGATTTTCCTTCGACAGGTTGAAGCGGGCGAGGAGATCGAGCGTGTACTGGGCGCCGAGATCCTTGGACGCGTCTTCCGGCGCGCCGGTGCCCGTATAGAGGCTCGACATGTCGCGCATCTGGAACTTGGCGCAGTCGGCGCCGGCTTCCGCGGCGAGATCGATCAGCCGGTGGGCGAGCTCCATGTCGCCATTGTGGTTGTTGCCGATCTCGGCGATCAGGTAGCTCGGATGGCCCGGGCCGATGAGGCGATCGCCGACCGAGAAGTCGGCCAGCTGCGGGAAGGCGATGGCGACGACGCGGCCATATTCGTCGACCAGCGGGATCGAGCGGATCCGGTCGGAGAACATGTCGTTGATTTCAGCGACCGGCGCATCGTCCCGCGCGCTGATATAGTTCGGGTTGGCGATCTCGCCGACCGACCGCTCGAGATTGATTTCCGAGGCATTGGCCAGCCAGCGGCGAACGTCACCATCGGTGACGACGCCCAGCAAGCGGCCCTGCTCGGATACGGAGAGAACGAATCCCGACTTGTTCGCGCTGATCTTCGTCAGGGCCGCGAGGATCGAATCCTCCGCAAACACGACGAATCTCATGACGTTGCGTTCGATCATCATCGCGGGGAAATCCTAGTTCCAGACGTCGTGACGAGAAATGGTGCGGCGCATCATAAGCAAGTCCATCGCGTGATCAAGGACCGCGGTCACAGGCAGGCGCCGCGCGGTCCAATCGGCAAAAGTCAGGGTTGTTCAACACGCTGCGTACCCCTCACGATCGAACGCCCTGAAATCTCGCATGCCTTTTCGCAATGCACAAGTCGCCATGCACTGCACTATTACGGCTTGGGCTTGAAGCCTGCGCGGCGCGGCTTGCCGGCAAAGGGCTTGCCGCCCGCGGGCCTGCCGGCGAACGGCTTGCCGCCGCCGGGACGATGCGCGCGCTGCGGCGTTCCGGCCGGGGCCTCGGCCGGCTCGATGCGAATCTCTTCCTCGCCGCCACGGCGAATCGCGATCGCGAATCGCTCCGCTGCCTCGGCGGTGATCTCGAACTTGCTGTCGCGCTCGAAGATCTTGATCGCGCCGATCTCGTTCTTGGTGACATGGCCACGGCGGCAGATCAGCGGCAGCAGCCATTTCGGATCGGCGTTCTTGGTCTTGCCGACCGAGAGGCGGAACCAGACCATGGGCTTGTCGGCATTGCCGGCCGGACGCTCGGCGTCGGGGCCGCGATCCTCGCGCGGCGCGGCGCGGAACGGCCGTTCCGCCGTATCGCCGGCCTCGTCGCGGCGGCGGCGATCCGGCCGCTCGCGCTCGTTGCGGCCGCCACGGGCGCCGCGCTCCTCGGAGGAGGGGCCGGGATCGAACAGTTCCTCGGGCTCGGGCAGGCGGGTGCGATGCAGGCGGATCAGCGCGGCGCCGACGGCCTCGGCGCCGATGCGCTCGATCAGCGTCTGCACCAGCGGCAATTCGTCCGCGTTCGGCGCCTCGGTGCCGACGAAGCTCTCGATCAGGCGTTCGCGATCCTTGGCGCGAATCTCGTCGGCGGAGGGGGCCGATGTCCAATAGGCATCGACGCCGGCGCCCTTGATGAGGCGTATAGCCTTGGCGCGGGCGGTGTAGGGCACCAGCAGCGCGCTGATGCCCTTGCGGCCGGCGCGTCCGGTGCGGCCGCTGCGGTGCAGCAGAACCGCGGGGCCGGTCGGCAGGTCGGCATGCACGACGAGGCCGAGATCGGGCAGGTCGAGCCCGCGCGCGGCGACGTCGGTCGCGACGCAGACGCGGGCGCGGCCGTCGCGCAGCGCCTGCAGCGCCGTCATGCGCTCGCCCTGGCTGAGTTCGCCCGAGAGAGCGACGGCGGCGAAGCCGCGCTCGACGAGCGCGGCATGGAGATGGCGCACGGCCTCACGCGTCGCGCAGAAGACGAGCGTCGCCCCGACATCGAAGAAGCGGAGCGTGTTGACGACCGCCATCTCGATCTCGTTCGGCGCGACGCGGAGCGCGCGATACTCGATATCGCCATGCGGCTGGTTCTGGACGATCGTGTCGATGCGCAGGGCGTCGCGCTGATACTGCTTGGCGAGGCGCACGATCTCGCGCGGCAGCGTGGCGGAGAACAGCAGCGTGCGGCGCTCCTTGGGCGAGGCATCGAGAATCAGCTCGAGATCCTCGCGGAAGCCGAGATCCAGCATCTCGTCGGCCTCGTCGAGCACGACGACCTTCAATGCGGAGATATCGAGACGGCCGCGCTCGAGATGATCGCGGAGGCGCCCCGGCGTTCCGACGACGATATGGGCGCCGTCGGCGAGCGCGCGCTGCTCGCGGCGGATATCCATGCCGCCGACGCAGGTGGCGATGCGGGCGCCGGTGCCGGCATAGAGCCAGGCGAGTTCCGACTGCACCTGCTGCGCCAGTTCGCGCGTCGGGGCGATGATGAGGGCGAGCGGCAGGCCGGCCTGGCCGAAGCGCGCCTCGCCGCCGAGGATCGTCGAGGCCATGGTGAGGCCATAGGCGACGGTCTTGCCGGAGCCGGTCTGCGCCGAGACGAGAAGGTCACGCTCGCCGACCTCTTCGCCGATGACGGCGGCCTGGACGGCGGTGAGGCTGGAATAGCCGCGCTCCGCGAGCGCCGCGGCGAGCGCGGGGTGGCGGATGACGGGGGCGGGGGCTTGGTTCGCTTCTTCAGACGTCATGACGGGTTGTTGCGGCTTTCGGATCGGTCAACCGGAGCGGTCGCAGTGGTCTGCGCCCGAGCCCGGACGGCGTCCGGTGGTTCGTCATAGGGCCATGCCGCAGCGCAGTCCATGGCCGTGCGCATCCGCGGCGGCCGGAAACGCGGCGTTAATCGTCTTCCTGCATGATCCGCTTACCATGTTGCACCGCATCCCATCATGACGATGACCACCCGCCAGCGCCGCACCTCCCGTCGCCGCAAGCTGCTCTTGCCGCTCGGCGCGATCGCCGTGATGGCCTATTTCGGCTATCACTCCTTCAATGGCGACTACGGGATCTGGTCGCGCGACCGCATGCGCCGCGAGGCGATCGGGCTCGAGGCGGAGCTCGCCAGCGTCAAGGCCGAGCGCCTTGCGCTGCAGGATCGCGCCAAGCTGCTCCGGTCGGAAACGCTCGACCCCGACATGATCGACGAGCGGGCGCGCCGCAATCTCAACGTCCTGAAATCCGATGAGCTCGTCATCAGCATTGCTGCGCCGCAACAGGCTTCCCCTCAGTGATTTGCGCAGTGCGAGGCAATCAACCGAAATGCGGTTAATCGCACTTTTCGGCAACGAAGTCATGTAGTTGATGCATGGCTCGGATGCTTGCCATGCATCTTGGATTGCGCGCGGCCTTCGGATAACGTCTCGGCCATAAGTTTGGGAAACGCCCCGGAGACGAAGGTATGGCCGTAGCCAAATCGCAGGTCGGCAGCAAAGCCGTGTCGACCGACGGACGCAAACCGGCGGCGAGGTCGGCGAAAGCCGCCGGCCCGCGTTCGGTGAGCGCGAAGCCGGAGATCGCCGAGTTCACCCGCGAGGAGGAACTTGCCGCCTATCGCGAGATGCTCCTGATCCGCCGCTTCGAGGAGAAGGCGGGCCAGATGTATGGCATGGGCCTCATCCACGGCTTCTGTCACCTCTATATCGGCCAGGAAGCAGTCGTCGTCGGCATGCAGCTGGCGATCCGCACCGGCGAAGACCAGGTCATCACCGGATATCGTGACCATGGCCACATGCTGGCGACCGGCATGGACGCCAAGGGCGTGATGGCCGAGCTCACCGGGCGGCGCGACGGATATTCGCGCGGCAAGGGCGGCTCGATGCACATGTTCTCGATTGAGAAGCAGTTCTTCGGCGGCCACGGCATCGTCGGCGCCCAGGTCTCGCTTGGCACCGGCCTCGCCTTCGCCAATCGCTACCGCAAGAACGACCGCGTCTCGCTGACCTATTTCGGCGACGGCGCCGCGAACCAGGGCCAGGTCTACGAGAGCTTCAACATGGCCGAGCTGTGGAAGCTGCCGGTCGTCTACATCATCGAGAACAATCGCTATGCGATGGGCACCTCGGTGACGCGTTCCTCGGCGCAGACCGATTTCTCGCGTCGGGGCCTTTCCTTCAACATTCCCGGCGAGCAGGTCGACGGCATGGACGTGCGCGCGGTGCGCGCCGCCGGCGAGCGGGCCGTCGAGTGGTGCCGTGCGGGCAAGGGTCCCTACATCCTGGAGATGCAGACCTATCGCTATCGCGGCCATTCCATGTCGGATCCGGCCAAGTATCGCTCGAAGGACGAGGTGCAGAAGATGCGCACCGAGCACGACCCGATCGAGCAGGTGCGGTTGCGCCTGATCGACAAGGGCTGGGCGAGCGAGGACGATCTGAAGAAGATCGATGCCGAAGTGCGCGACATCGTCAACGAAGCGGCGGATTTCGCCCAGAACAGCCCCGAGCCGGATGCGTCCGAGCTCTGGACGGACATTCTCAAGTAAGGGCGGGGCCAGTCATGCCGATCGAGATTCTGATGCCGGCGCTGTCGCCGACCATGGAGGAGGGCACGCTCTCCAAATGGCTCAAGAAGGAAGGTGACAGCGTCAAGTCCGGCGACGTCATCGCCGAGATCGAGACCGACAAGGCGACGATGGAAGTCGAAGCCATCGACGAGGGCACCGTCGGCAAGCTGCTGATTCCCGAGGGGACCGAGAACGTCAAGGTCAACACGCCGATCGCCATCCTGCTCGCCGATGGCGAGGACGCGTCGGCGGCCTCCGCCGCGCCGGCCAAGGACGAGCACGGCGTGCACGAGGCGGCCAAGAACGGCAGCGGCGAATCGGGCTCCGCCCCGGCCGTCTCGGCTGCCGCGGCGCCGAGCGTTCCCGCCGCCGTGAAGGCGACCGTCGCCAATGATCCCGACATTCCCGCCGGTACCGAATTCGTCACCATGACGGTGCGCGAGGCGCTTCGCGACGCGATGGCCGAGGAAATGCGCCGCGACGGCGATGTCTTCGTCATCGGCGAGGAAGTCGCCGAGTACCAGGGCGCCTACAAGATCACGCAAGGGCTGCTGCAGGAATTCGGCGCCGATCGCGTGATCGACACGCCGATCACCGAGCATGGCTTCGCGGGCCTTGCCACCGGCGCCGCGCTCGCCGGGCTGAAGCCGATCGTCGAGTTCATGACGTTCAACTTCGCCATGCAGGCGATCGACCAGATCATCAATTCGGCGGCGAAGACGCTCTATATGTCGGGCGGCCAGCTCGGCGCCTCGATCGTCTTCCGCGGCCCGAACGGCGCCGCCTCGCGCGTCGGCGCCCAGCACAGCCAGGACTATTCCGCCTGGTACAGCCAGATCCCCGGCCTCAAGGTCGTCGCGCCCTATACGGCAGCCGATGCCAAGGGCCTCCTGAAGGCG
The DNA here is from genome assembly GCA_965279105.1 of Kaistia sp. Lineage (GTDB taxonomy): Bacteria > Pseudomonadota > Alphaproteobacteria > Rhizobiales > Kaistiaceae > Kaistia. The sequence goes on along the minus strand of OZ257135.1, from coordinate 3,386,328 downwards.
GCGATCCGCGATCCGAACCCGGTCGTCTTCCTCGAGAACGAGATGGTCTATGGCCATTCCTTCGAGGTGCCGAAGCTCGATGATTTCGTGCTGCCGATCGGCAAGGCGCGCATTCACAAGCAAGGCAAGGACGTGACGATCGTCTCGTTCGGCATCGGCATGAGCTATGCGATCAAGGCGGCCGAGCAGCTCGCCTCGGAGGGCATCGACGCCGAGGTCATCGACCTCAGGACGCTGCGCCCGATGGACATCGACACCGTGATCGCCTCGGTCAAGAAGACCGGCCGTTGCGTCACCGTCGAGGAAGGCTGGCCGCAGAACTCGATCGGCTCCGAGATCGCCTCGCAGCTGATGGAGAAGGCGTTCGACTATCTCGACGCGCCGGTGCTGAAGGTCACGGGCAAGGACGTCCCGATGCCCTATGCCGCCAATCTCGAGAAGCTCGCTCTGCCGAATGTCGGCGAAGTCATCGCGGCCGTGAAGGCCGTGACGTATCGCTGACATGGCCGAGCATCCCCGCCAGCTCGATATCCCGCCGGGCGCCCTCGCATCGGACGATGCTGCGGAGGTGTTCCGGGCCTGGGTCGTCGACAAGGGGCTCGATGTGAGCTTCCGGACTGCCTTCGACAGTCCGTCGACCTGGGGCATCCTGCTCGTCGATATCGCGCGGCATGTCGCGCGCGGTTTCGAGAGCGACGGCATCTGCTCGGAGGCGGAAGCGCTCGAGCAGATCAAGGCCTTGTTCGATGCCGAGTGGCATCGTCCTTCCGATCTGGGCACGACAGAATCACGCCAATAGGTGCTTTATGCCGATCAACATCCTGATGCCCGCCCTGTCGCCGACCATGGAAGAGGGCAACCTCTCCAAGTGGAATGTGAAGGAAGGTGACAAGGTCAAGTCCGGCGACGTCATCGCCGAGATCGAGACCGACAAGGCGACGATGGAAGTCGAATCCATCGACGAGGGCACGGTCGGCAAGATCGTCGTTCCCGAGGGCACGCAGGGCGTGAAGGTCAATGCGCTGATCGCCGTGCTGCTCGCCGATGGCGAGGACGCCTCGGCGATCGGTTCGGACGCCGCCGCTGCTCCGAAGGCGGAGGCCAAGCCTGCTGCGACGACGCCGGCCGAAGCCAAGCCTGCCGAGGCGAAGCCCGCGGCTGCCCCTGCTGCCTCCGCTCCCGCTGCTGCGCCGGCACCCGCCGCCGCGCCGGCTGCCAATCCCGGCGAGCGCGTCTTCGCCTCGCCGCTCGCCCGCCGCATTGCCAAGGACGCCGGGCTCGATATCGCGAGCATCGCCGGCTCCGGGCCGCATGGCCGCGTCATTCAGGCCGATGTCGAGGCCGCCAAGGCCGGCGGCACGGCGAAGTCCGCTCAGCCCGCGAAGGAGGCGCCCGGTCCTGCCGCGGCCGCCCCGGCGCCTGCGGCTGCACCCACCGGCGCCTCCGACGCGCAGGTGCTGAAGCTCTTCTCAGAGGGCAGCTACGAGCTCGTCCCGCATGACAACATGCGCAAGACGATCGCCCGCCGCCTGTCGGAATCGAAGCAGACGGTCCCGCATTTCTACCTGACGATCGACACCGATCTCGACGCGCTGCTGGCGCTGCGCGAGCAGATCAACGGCGCCGCGCCGAAGGACAAGGACGGCAACGCCGCCTACAAGGTCTCGGTCAACGACATGATCATCAAGGCGATGGCGCTGTCGCTGAAGAAGGTGCCGGCCGCCAACGCCTCCTGGACCGGCGACAATATGATCCTGCACAAGGTGGTCGATGTCGGCGTCGCCGTCTCGATCCCGGGCGGCCTCATCACGCCGATCGTGCGCAATGCCGACCAGAAGACGCTGTCGGCGATCTCGAACGAGATGAAGGACCTCGCCAAGCGGGCGCGCGAGCGCAAGCTGAAGCCCGAGGAATATCAGGGCGGTACGACGGCCGTCTCCAATCTCGGCATGTTCGGCGTCAAGGATTTCGCCGCGATCATCAGCCCGCCGCATGCAACGATCCTCGCCGTCGGCGCCGGCATTCCGAAGCCGGTCGTCAAGGGCGGCGAGATCAAGATCGCGACGGTGATGTCCGTGACGCTCTCGACGGATCACCGCGTCGTCGACGGCGCGCTCGGCGCCGAACTGATGCAGGCCTTCCGCGGATACATCGAAAAGCCGCTCGGCATGCTGGTCTGAGAGACGCGCGCCTGCCGGCTGCCTTGATCCCGATCAAGGACGCCGGCCGGCCGATCGGCAAGTGAGAGCGCGTCTGAACACCCAAGGAGAGACGCCATGGCCCATACGCCGCACGAGCTTGCCGAAGACTTCCCCGGCGATCACGACAAGATCGCCAGCCTGAAGGCCACGGACGCGCATTTCGCCAAGCTGGTCGAGGCCTATCACGAGGTCAACCGCGCCGTGCATCGCGCCGAGACCGATGTCGAACCGACCGACGATGTCCATATGACCGACCTGCGCAAGCAGAGGATGCTCCTGAAGGACGAGATTGCCGGACGGCTCAGGGCGTAAGCGGCGACGGCGGACATCGTCCGCCGGCCATCCGCCCGAAGCGGTCCGAACCACAACCATGACGCCGGCCCCGGTCCGGGGCGCGGCGGAGGCGGCGAAGGGAATGGGCTGATGGCCAACAGCTATGACGTGATCATCATCGGTTCGGGTCCCGGCGGCTATGTCGCCGCGATCCGCGCTGCCCAGCTCGGGCTGAAGACGGCCGTGGTCGAGGCGAAGCATCTCGGCGGCATCTGTCTGAACTGGGGCTGCATCCCGACCAAGGCGCTGCTGCGCTCGGCCGAGGTGTTCCATTATATGGAGCATGCCGGCGATTACGGCCTCAGCGTCGAGAAGGCCGGCTTCGATATCGGCGCGATCACCAAGCGCTCGCGCGGCGTCGCCGGCCAGCTCAACCAGGGCGTCACCGGCCTCCTGAAGAAGAACAAGGTCGACGTGATCTGGGGCGTCGCCGAGATCACCGCGCCCGGCAAGGTTACGGTCAAGCCGGCGCCTGCGGAAGCCTATGGCAAGCCGAATCCGGCGCCGAAGAACGCGCTGCCGGCCGGCGACTATGAGGCGAAGTCGATCATCGTCGCCACCGGAGCCCGGCCGCGCGCGCTGCCCGGCATCGAGCCGGACGGCAAGCTGATCCTCACCTATTTCGAGGCGATGGTGCCTGAGACGCTGCCGAAGAAGCTCCTCGTCATGGGCTCCGGCGCGATCGGCATCGAGTTCGCCTCGTTCTACCGGACGCTCGGTTCCGAGGTCACGGTGGTCGAAGTGCTGCCGCAGATTCTTCCGGTGGAAGATGAGGAAATCGCCGCACATGCCCGCAAACGCTTGGAAAAGCAGGGTATCCGTATCCTGACCGGCGCCAAGGTCACCAAGGTCGTCAAGGACGCGTCGTCCGTGACGGCGACGGTCGATGCCGGCGGCGGCAAGATCGAGGAGATCACCGCCGACAAGATGATCTCGGCGGTCGGCGTCCTCGGCAATATCGAGGGCCTCGGGTTGGAGAAGCTCGGCGTCGAGACCGATCGCGGCTGCATCGTCATCGACGGTCTCGGCCGGACAAATGTTCCTGGCATCTTCGCCATCGGCGACGTCGCCGGGCCGCCGATGCTGGCGCACAAGGCCGAGCATGAGGGTGTCATCTGCGTCGAGGGCATCGCCGGCCTGCATCCCCATCCGATGGACAAGGCCAAGATCCCGGGCTGCACCTATTGCAACCCGCAGGTCGCCTCGGTCGGACTCACCGAGAAGAAGGCGCGCGAGGCGGGCTACGACATCCGCGTCGGCAAGTTCCCGTTCATCGGCAACGGCAAGGCGATCGCGCTCGGCGAGCCGGAAGGCCTCGTCAAGACGATCTTCGACAAGAAGACCGGCCAGCTCATCGGCGCGCATCTCGTCGGAGCCGAAGTCACCGAGCTGATCCAGGGCTTCGTCATCGCCATGAACCTCGAGACGACCGAGGAAGAGCTGATCCACTCGGTCTTCCCGCATCCGACCCTCTCCGAAACCATGCATGAGAGCGTGATGGCGGCCTATGGCCGGGCGATCCACATCTGAGGGCGGATGGACGGCGCGGCCCAGGCGGCGCACTCGACTGAGCGCGTGCCGGGCTGTGCGGTCCGCCCGCCGACGGACGCCATGATCTCGCTTCGACGCTTGCGGCATGGCGCCCATGCGTTGCGGCGATCTGGCGGATGGGCGGGAAAGCCGCCATATTGGGACCGGGCAGAGCGAAAGGGTTGGGCATGACCGGTGTTGGTATCTTCTCGACGATCATCATCGGCATCCTCGCCGGCTGGATCGCTTCCAGGACGCTTGGCCGCAGCCATGGGCTGATCATCAATCTGATCGTCGGCCTTGTCGGCTCGTGGATCGGCGCCATTCTCGTGTCGAGCTTCAATCTCGCGCCGCAGCCGGGCTTCATCTCGAGCCTCGTCGTGTCGACGGTCGGCGCGATCGTCCTGCTCTTCCTGCTCGGCCTCATTCGCGGCCGCTGAATTCCGGAGACCCTATGGTCGTCGTCCTCGATACGGTCAACCGCGCCCCTTCCGACTTGAAGGATCGCCGTCCGCGCCATCCGGAAAAGGCGAACCGGCCGGAAACGCCGCTGCTGCGCAAGCCTGATTGGATCCGCGTCAAGGCGCCGGGCTCGCCCGTCTATCGCGAGACGCAGGAGATCGTGAAGAAGAACGGCCTCGTCACGGTCTGCGAGGAGGCCGGCTGCCCGAATATCGGCGAGTGCTGGTCGAAGAAGCACGCCACCTTCATGATCATGGGCGACACCTGCACGCGGGCCTGCGCCTTCTGCAATGTGCGCACCGGCATGCCGGAGGCGCTCGACCGCGCCGAGCCGCAGAAGGTGGCGGAAGCCGTCGCGAAGCTCGGGCTCGAGCATGTCGTTATCACGTCGGTCGACCGAGACGATCTCGAGGACGGCGGCGCGCAGCATTTCGCCGAGGTGATCCTCGCGATCCGGCAGGCAGCGCCCGGCACGACCATCGAGATCCTGACGCCCGATTTCCTCAGGAAGCCCGGCGCCCTCGAAGTGGTGGTCGCGGCGAAGCCCGATGTCTTCAACCACAATCTCGAGACGGTGCCGTCGAAATATCTGAAGGTCCGTCCGGGCGCGCGTTATTTCCATTCGCTGCGCCTGCTGCAGCGGGTCAAGGAGCTCGATCCCGCGATGTTCACCAAGTCCGGCATCATGGTCGGGCTCGGCGAGGAGCGGAACGAGATCCTGCAGCTGATGGACGACCTCCGCGTCGCCGATGTCGATTTCCTCACGGTCGGGCAATATCTGCAGCCGAGCCGCAAGCATCATCCGGTGATCCGCTTCGTGACGCCGGACGAGTTCAAGTCGTTCGAGACCATCGGCTATGCCAAGGGCTTCCTGATGGTGTCGTCGAGCCCGCTCACCCGTTCCTCGCACCATGCCGGCGAGGATTTCGCGCGGCTTCGCGCGGCCCGGCAGGCGCTGCCGCGCGGCTGAGACGACGATGCCCCACTTCGATACCGAGCGCAGGGTCGCGCATTCCGCGGAGGCGATGTTCGCGCTGGTCGCCGATGTCGGCAAATACCCCGAATTCGTGCCGCTCTGCGAGAAGCTGACCGTGCGCGGCCGCCAATCGTCCGGCGGGCGCGAGGTGCTGATCGCCGACATGACGGTCGCCTACAAGATCGTGCGCGAGACCTTCACCACCAAGGTCGTGCTGGACGAGGCGGCGCGATCGATCCGGGCCGATTATCTCGACGGCCCCTTCAAGCATCTCGAGAACATCTGGACCTTTACGCCGATCGACGATCACCACAGCATCGTCGGTTTCACAATCGACTACGAGTTCCGCTCGCGCACCCTCTCGATGCTGATGGGCACGGTGTTCGACAAGGCCTTCCGCAAATTCGCCGACGCCTTCGAGAAACGGGCGGACGCGGTCTATGGCAAGGCCGAGGCCTGAGGACGGGTTAGTCGGTCGGTGCAGGTTGCGGCGGCCAGACGGAGCGCGTCGCCCGGACTCGCCCCTCCGCCAGTTCCCGCAGCATCGTGAGCGCCTGTTCCACCGTTGCGAAGCGGACGCCGGAGCGGTCGCGGTTTTCGAAGATGTGCGCGGCATGGACGGCGGGGCTGCCGCGGCGCATCGCGGCGAAATGGACGAGGCCGACCGGCTTCTCGGCCGAGCCGCCGCCCGGGCCGGCGATGCCGGTGACGGCGACCGCGAGATCGGCGTCCGACTTTGCCAAGGCGCTAACGACCATGGCGAGCGCCACCTCGCGGCTGACCGCACCGACGCGGTCAATCAGCGGCTTGGGCACGCCGAGCATCGCGCTCTTGGCAGCGTTCGAATAGGTGACGAAGCCGCGATCGACGACCGCCGACGAGCCGGCGATCTCGGTCAGCGTTCCGGCGATGAGGCCGCCGGTGCAGGATTCGGCCGTGGCGATCGTCAGATGCTTCTCGGTGCAGAGGCGGATCAGCGCCGCGGCGGCGGGGAGGAGAGGGGTGAGATCGGTCATGGCGCGATCTCCGTCGCGAATGGCTGGAAGGGCAGGCGGATCGTGGCGGTGGCGATGGCGGCGATGCCCTCGCCGCGGCCGACGAAGCCGAGCTTCTCGTTGGTCGTCGCCTTGACGCCGACCCGGTCGATCGAGACGCCGGCGATGGCGGCGATGCGGGCGCGCATGGCATCGCGATGCGGCCCGATCTTCGGCGCCTCGGCGATGATGGCGAGATCGAGATGGACGACGACCCCGCCGCGCGCCGTCACGCGCTCCACAGCATAGGCGAGAAACCGATCCGAGGAGGCGCCGCGCCATTGCGGATCGGAAGGCGGGAAATGCGAGCCGATATCGCCATCGGCAAGCGCGCCGAGCAGCGCATCGGTCAGCGCATGCAGCGCGACATCGGCGTCGGAATGGCCGGCGAGCTTCTGGTCATGCGCGATCTTGACGCCGCCGAGCCAGACGCCGTCGCCATCGGTGAACGGGTGCACGTCATAGCCGGTGCCGACGCGGGTCTCGCCAGCCAGCAACAGCGCCTCGGCGGAGAGCCGCGCATCGGCCATGTCGATATCCTCCGGGCTGGTCAGCTTGATGTTGGTGCGGGCGCCGGTGACGAGCTTCACGGGCAGGCCCGCCCATTCGGCGAGCGCCGCATCGTCGGTGACGACGACGCCGGCGCGAGATGCGGCGCGATGCGCCTCCAGGATGGCCGCGAAGCGAAAGCCCTGCGGCGTCTCGGCGGCGAACACGCCCTCGCGCGGCACGGTTCCCGCCACGAAGCCGTCGGCATCGCCGCTCTTCAGCGTGTCGGTGACGGGGGAGGCGGCGAGGACCGCATCGTGATCGACGAGCGCGTCGATGACCCTCCCGACCAGCGCCGGAGACGCGAACGGGCGCACGGCATCATGGATGAGCACGGCATCGGGACCCTGCGCGGAGAGCGCCTCGAGACCGGCCAGCACCGAGGCCTGCCGCGAGGCGCCGCCGGCGACCGGCGGCAGCAGGCCGGGGAGATGGCCGACCGCGCTCTCATAGAGCGCTGCATCGTCGGGATGGATGACCACTGCGACGGCGCCGATATCTGGGTGATCGAGGAAGAGGCGCGCCGTGCGGGACAGGATCGCCTCGCCGCCGATCGAGCGATACTGCTTCGGCAACCCGCCGCCGGCGCGCACGCCGCGTCCGGCCGCGACGATCAGCGCGGCAATGAGCGGTTGGTGACGGGCTCGCGACATGGCAAGTATTCCACGCGAAATTCTGGTGGGTTCGATGTGCTGCGCCGCGCCCTTTCGCGCGATGCCGCCCCTCGAAGGGCGGCATGCGGCATCAAAAGACTGCGCTGCGCCGCATGGATCGGAGATTTCCTTCCGCCGTGCAACAAGTCTCTTGCCGCGCGACAATCCCTGACTAATATGTGGGCAGCAAGTATGGTGCCTATTCGGTAGTCAATTGATTGAAATCTCAACCTCTTTGCGGCGGCTGGCCGATCCGCTCGCGATCGGCGGCGTGACGATCGCCAATCGCGTCCTGCTCGCGCCGATGTCGGGCGTGTCGGATCGACCGTTCCGGCGTGTCGCCGCGGCGCATGGTGCCGGCCTCGTCGTCTCCGAGATGGTCGCGAGCGAAGAGTTCGCCGGCGGCAATCCCGAATCGGTGCTGCGGGCCGAGGCGACCGGCAATGCGCTGCATGTCGTCCAGCTCGCCGGACGCGAGCCGCACTGGATGGCGGAGGGCGCACGCGCCGCGGCCGATTCCGGCGCCGACATCATCGACATCAATATGGGCTGCCCGGCGAAGCGGGTGACGACGGGCTATTCCGGCTCGGCGCTGATGCGCGATCTCGACCATGCGCTGACGTTGGTCGAGGCGACCGTGGCGGCGAGCCCCGTCCCCGTCACGCTCAAGATGCGGCTCGGCTGGGACGAGCGCACCATCAACGCGCCGGAACTCGCGCGCCGCGCGGAAGCCGCCGGCGTCGCCATGGTGACGGTGCATGGCCGCACGCGCTGCCAGTTCTACAAGGGCACGGCCGATTGGGCGGCGATCGCGCCGGTCAAGCAGGCGATCTCGATCCCGCTCATCGTCAATGGCGATATCCGCAGCCTCAAAGAGGCCGAGACGGCGCTGCGCCTCTCTGGCGCCGATGGCATCATGATCGGGCGCGGCGCCTATGGCCGCCCGTGGCTGCCCGGCGCCATCGCGGCGTTCTGCGGCTCCGGGACGATGCCGGAGGCCCCGTCGGGGGCGGCGCTCGTCGATCTGGTGGTCAGCCAGTATGAGGAGATGATCGCGCTCTACGGCCCGATTCTCGGCCTCCGCAATGCCCGCAAGCATCTCGGCTGGACGATCGAGGGCCTCGAGCCAGGCGTCGTCCCTTCGCCGGTCCGTAACGCGATCCTCACTGAAACCCATCCGGCGCGGGTCATTGCGTTGATCCGGTCGCATCTCGGCGATGCACCGGCGCGGAGAGCTGCATGACCCCGCCGCCCGATACCCGCAACCGCAAGCCCGTCGACAATGCCGCGGCGCTGCTCCTCGACGCGCTGCCGCATCCGGTGATGCTGATCGACCCGGACGGTCATGTGACCGAGGCGAACGGCGCCGCGCAGGATTTCTTCCAGGTCTCCGTGGCCATGCTGCGCCGGCAGCCGATCGCCAATTATGTGCCCTTCGGCAGTCCGCTGCTCGCCCTCATCGACCAGGTCCGCATGCGCGGCTCGGCGGTGAACGAATACCGGGTCGATGTCGGCACGCCGCGGAACGGCAGCGAGCGCGTCGTCGACATCTACGCCTCGCCGATCCTCGAGAAGCCCGAATATGTCGTGGTCATGCTGCAGGAGCGGACCATGGCGGAGAAGATCGACCGCCAGCTGACGCATCGCGGCGCCGCGCGCTCGGTCACCGGGCTCGCCGCCATGCTGGCGCATGAGATCAAGAACCCGCTCTCGGGCATCCGCGGCGCGGCGCAGCTGCTCGAATCCTCCGTCGACGACAACGACCGCGCGCTGACGCGGCTGATCACCGACGAGGCCGACCGGATCGTCAAGCTGGTCGACCGGATGGAGGTGTTCTCCGACGAGCGACCGATCGAGCGCGACCCCGTCAATATCCATGTCGTGCTCGAGCATGTGAAGCGGCTGGCCCAGTCGGGCTTTGCCCGCCATATCCGCATCGTCGAGGAATATGATCCCTCGCTGCCGCCGGTTTATGCCAATCGCGACCAGCTGATCCAGGTGTTCCTCAACCTCGTCAAGAACGCCGCCGAGGCGATCGGCGATGATCAGGATGGCGAGATCATGCTGACGACGGCCTTCCGGCCGGGCATCCGCCTGTCGGTGCCGGGCTCGGCCAATCGCGTCACGCTGCCGCTCGAATTCGCCGTGCGCGACAATGGGCCCGGCGTGCCCTCCGACATGCTGCCCCATCTCTTCGACCCGTTCGTCACCACCAAGACCAACGGCACCGGCCTCGGCCTCGCCCTTGTCGCCAAGATCATCGGCGACCATGGCGGCGTCATCGAATGCGAATCGCAGCAGAACCGGACGACGTTCCGCGTCCTGATGCCGGCCTTCCCCGGCGCCATGCCTCCAGACAAGGATGAATGATATGCCGATCGGCAACATTCTCGTGGCCGATGACGATGCGGCGATCCGCACCGTCCTGAACCAGGCGCTGTCGCGCGCGGGCTATGAAGTGCGGCTCACCTCCAACGCGGCGACGCTGTGGCGGTGGGTCAGCCAGGGCGAGGGCGACCTCGTGATCACCGACGTGATCATGCCGGATGAAAACGCCTTCGACCTGCTGCCGCGCATCAAGCGTGCGCGGCCGGAGCTGCCGGTCATCGTCATGAGCGCGCAGAACACCTTCATGACGGCGATCCGCGCCTCCGAGAAGGGCGCCTACGAATATCTGCCGAAGCCGTTCGATTTGAAGGAACTGATCTCGATCGTCGGCCGCGCGCTGTCGGAGCCGAAGCAGCGCCGGCAGGACCAGCGCGTCGACGAGGGCAGCGACAACATCCCGCTCGTCGGCCGCTCGCCGGCGATGCAGGACATCTACCGCGTGCTGGCGCGGCTGATGCAGACCGATCTCACGGTGATGATCTCCGGCGAATCCGGCACCGGCAAGGAGCTGGTCGCGCGGGCGCTGCACGACTACGGCAAGCGCCGGACGGGCCCGTTCGTCGCCATCAACATGGCCGCGATCCCGCGGGACCTGATCGAGAGCGAGTTGTTCGGCCACGAGAAGGGCGCCTTCACCGGCGCGCAGGCGCGCTCCGCCGGCCGCTTCGAGCAGGCCGAGGGCGGCACGCTGTTCCTCGACGAGATCGGCGACATGCCGATGGAGGCGCAGACGCGGCTGCTGCGCGTGCTGCAGCAGGGCGAATACACGACCGTCGGCGGCCGCACGCCGATCAAGACCGATGTCCGCATCATCGCGGCGACCAACAAGGATCTCCGCATCCTCATCAATCAGGGCATGTTCCGCGAGGACCTGTTCTTCCGCCTCAATGTCGTGCCGATCCGCCTGCCGGGCCTCCGCGAGCGCTCGGAGGATATTCCCGATCTCGTCCGCCACTTCTTCGCGCTGGTCGAGAAGGAAGGCCTGCCGCACAAGCAGATCGAGCCGGCGGCCGTCGAGCGGCTGAAGCGCTATCGCTGGCCGGGCAATGTGCGCGAACTCGAAAACCTCATTCGCCGTCTCGCCGCGCTCTATCCGCAGGATACGATCACCGAGAACATCATCGAGGCCGAACTCGACCAGCCGGTGATCAACCTGCAGGCGCCGGAATCGGCGATGGAGGACACGCTGTCCGGCTCGATGGAGCGCCACCTCTCGGCCTATTTCCAGGGCTTCGGCGACAATCTCCCGCCGCCCGGCCTCTATCACCGCATCCTGCGCGAGGTCGAATATCCGCTGATCTCGACGGCGCTGGCGGCGACGCGCGGCAACCAGATCAAGGCGGCGGAGCTGCTCGGCGTGAACCGCAACACGCTCCGCAAGAAGATCCGCGACCTCGACGTGCAGGTGATCCGCTCGTCGCGCTAGGCGGCGCGGCTGTTGCCGCTTCGCCACATTGCTGTTGCAATTCGGTCTCAGTGTCCGCCGCATGTCACGAATCGGACACACGACCACCCGCCGGATCATGCCGTCAGCCGAGGCGCTTTCTTGAGCGCCGCTGCCGAGATCCCGATGCCGATCCACAATGAGCGGCCGAGCCGGCGGCGCATGACCATGCGCGGCGCCGGTTACGTGACGGTCGTTCTGGCGCTGTCGAGCGCCTGCACGACCTTCTTCGTGCTGATGGGGCTGACGCCGCTGCAGCCGAACGATTCCGTCGTCTTCTGGGCGCTGGCGGTCAACGGCTTCCTGACCTTCCTGCTCGTCGCCGAGACGGCGGCCGAGGTCGCGATGCTGATCCGCGCCCGCCGGCGCGGCCGCGCCGCGGCACGGCTCCACATCCGCATCGTCGCCCTCTTCAGCATCGTCGCCGTGGTGCCGGCGATCCTCATGGCGATCATCGCCAGCGTCACGCTCAACCGCGGCCTGGACCACTGGTTTTCCGAGCGGACGCGCGCCATCGTCGATACCTCGCTGTCGATCGCGCAGGCCTATGCCGAGGAGCATGCGCGCACGCTGAAGGTCGACATTCTCGGCCTCAAGGGCGATTTCGAGCGGGCTCAGACGCTGCTCGCGCGCGACCCCGACCAGTTCCAGAGCTTCATGAACTCGATCGCCGCGCTGCGCGGCATCCCGGGCGTCTATCTGGTCAAGCCGGATGGATCGATGATCGCGCAGGCGACGTTCCAGTTCTCCGGCAATTTCCCCGCCCCGCCCCAGGATGCGATCAAGCGTGCCACGGCCAGCGGGGCGGAGCCTGTGCTGATCTCGCCGGGCGCCACCAATGTCGTCGGCGCCGTCGTCAAGCTCGAGAACTACAAGGACGTCTTCCTCTATATCGCCCGCGATATCGATCCGAAGGTCATCCGCTACATCGCGCAGACCAGCGCCAGCGTCGACGAGTACAAGAACCTCGCCGCGACCCGCCTCGGCGTGCAGATCGCCTTCGCCGTGCTCTATCTCGGCCTCGCGCTGGTGCTGCTCCTCTCGGCGATCTGGCTCGGCATCGGCTTCGCCAACCGCCTCGTCGCCCCGATCCGGACCCTCATTGATGCCGCCGACGAGATCGGGCAGGGCAATCTCGACGTCACCGTGCCGTTCCGCTCCTCCGACGGCGATCTTGGCGCGCTCGGCGCCACCTTCAACACCATGACCGCCGAGCTGCGCAGCCAGCGCTCCGAGCTCGTCTCGGCGAGCGAGCAGATCGATGCGCGCCGCCGCTTTTCGGAAGCCGTGCTCGCCGGCGTCAGCGCCGGCGTCATTGGCACCGATGCGCGCGGCATCGTCACCATCGCCAATCGCGGCGCCATGCGGCTCCTCGGTGCCGGCGCCGGCTCGATCGTCGGGCGGCGCATCGTCGATGTCGCCCCCGAACTCACGGCGAGCGTCGAGGCGGCGCTCGGCGACCAGATCCGCATCGAGCATCGCGACCAGGTTTCGCTGGTGCGCGATGGTCGCGAGCGCACGATCAATGTCCGCGTCACCACCGAGGAGGCCGGCCCCGAGCAGCGCGGCTATGTCATCACGCTCGACGACATCACCGATCTCGTCGCCGCGCAGCGGAGTTCGGCCTGGGCCGATATCGCCCGCCGCATCGCCCATGAGATCAAGAATCCGCTGACGCCGATCCAGCTCTCGGCCGAACGGCTGAAGCGGCGCTTCGGCAAGCTGGTCGGCGAGGGGCAGGGGCGCGACGTCTTCGACCAGTGCACCGATACGATCATCCGCCAGGTCGGCGATATCGGCCGCATGGTCGACGAATTCTCCTCCTTCGCCCGCATGCCGAAGCCGACCTTCGAGGAACGCAATATCGGCGAGGCCGCGCGCGAGGCGGTGTTCCTGATGGAGGTCGCCCATCCCGACATCGCCTTCGTGACCGAGCTGCCCGAGGACCCGATGATGGGCCGCTTCGATCCGCGGCTGATGTCTCAGGCCCTGACCAACATCGTGAAGAACGCGACCGAGGCGATTTCGGCCGTTCCGCCCGAGGAGAACACCGCGCCGACGATCACCGTGCGCGGCCGTGTCGAGGGCGACATGAATGTCGTCGAGGTCATCGATACCGGCATCGGCCTGCCGGTCGAGAATCGTCACCGCCTGCTCGAGCCCTATATGACGACGCGCGAGAAGGGCACGGGCCTTGGTCTCGCCATCGTCGGCAAGATCATCGAGGAGCATCACGGCCGGCTCGAACTGCTCGATTCACCCGAGGTCGAGCGCGGCGGCCGCGGTGCGATGATCCGCATCACGCTGCCGCGCGTCCTCCCTGGCGCTCTCCCCGCTCAACAACCGGTCCCCCCGCCGGCTGTCGCTCAAACTGACTCCTGACGAAGACGGATCACCATGGCCTCCGACATCCTCATCATCGACGACGAAGCCGACATCCGCGGCCTCGTCGCCGGCATTCTTGAAGACGAAGGCCATGGCACGCGCACGGCCGGCGACACCGACAAGGCGCTGGCCGAGATCGCCATGCGGCGGCCGAATCTCGTCTTCCTCGATATCTGGCTGACCGGCAGCCGCATCGACGGGCTGACGCTGCTCGACATGATCAAGGCGCAGCATCCGGACCTGCCGGTGGTCATGATCTCGGGCCATGGCAACATCGAAACCGCCGTTTCGGCCATCAAGCGCGGCGCCTACGACTATATCGAGAAGCCGTTCAAGGCCGACCGTCTCGTGCTGATCGCCGAGCGTGCGCTCGAGGCCTCGAAGCTCCGCCGCGAGGTGCGCGAATTGCGTGAGCGCGCCGGCTCGGTCAACACGCTGATCGGCGCCTCGATCGCGATGAACCACCTTCGCCAGACGATCGACCGCGTCGCGCCGACCAACAGCCGCATCATGATCTCGGGTCCGTCCGGCGCCGGCAAGGAGACCGTGGCGCGCACGATCCACGACCTGTCGCACCGCGCCTCGTCGCCCTTCGTCGTCGTCAATGCCGCGACGATCACGCCGGACCGCATGGAGCATGAGCTGTTCGGCACCGAGACGAGCAGCGGGCCGCGCAAGATCGGCGCGCTCGAGGAGGCACATGGCGGCACGCTCTATCTCGACGAAGTCGCCGATATGCCGCGCGAGACGCAGGGCAAGATCCTGCGCGTCCTCATCGACCAGAACTTCCTGCGCGTCGGCGGCACCACGCGCGTCAATGTCGATGTGCGCATCATCTCGTCGACGGCGCGCGATCTCGAACGCGAGATCCAGGAGGGCAGCTTTCGCGAGGACCTGTTCCACCGCCTCTCCGTCGTGCCCTTGCGCGTTCCCGCGCTCGCCGAGCGGCGTGACGACGTGCCGGCGCTGGTGCAGCATTTCATCGAGCAGATCTCGCACACCACCGGCCTGCCGGTGCGCAAGGTCGGCGAGGATGCGCTCGCCGTGCTCCAGGCGCATGACTGGCCGGGCAATATCCGCCAGCTGCGCAACAATATCGAGCGGCTCTTGATCCTCGCGCGCGGCGACGAGACGCAGATGATCAGCGCCGACATGCTGCCGCCGGAGATCGGCGAGATGCTGCCGACGACGCCCAATCGCGGCGGCGAGCATCTGATGTCGCTGCCGCTGCGCGATGCCCGTGAGATCTTCGAGCG
Organism: Kaistia sp.; assembly: GCA_965279105.1. Taxonomy (GTDB): domain Bacteria; phylum Pseudomonadota; class Alphaproteobacteria; order Rhizobiales; family Kaistiaceae; genus Kaistia. The sequence continues at coordinate 3,371,117 of OZ257135.1, read as the reverse complement.
GGAATATCTCACCGCGCAGGTCAACCGCTTCGGCGGCAACATCTCGCGCACCGCCGAATTCGTCGGGATGGAACGCTCGGCGCTCCATCGTAAACTGAAGTCGCTCGGCGTCGGCTAGCCCACGCCTCGCTCCACTCTGACCGGAACCCGTCCATGTCGCGCTTTGCCTATGTCAACGGCCGCTATGTCCGCCACGCCGATGCCGCCGTCCATGTCGAGGATCGCGGCTACCAGTTTGCCGATGGCGTCTATGAGGTCTGCGAGGTGAAGGGCGGGCGGCTCGTCGACGAGCGGCTGCATCTCGACCGCCTGGAGCGCTCGCTGTCGGAACTCCGCATCGCCATGCCGATGAACCGCGCGGCGCTCGGCGCCGTGCTGCGCGAGACCGTGCGGCGCAATCTCGTTCGCGACGGCATGGTCTATCTGCAGGTCTCGCGCGGCGTCGCCCCGCGCAATCACCTCTTCCCCGCCGCCGATACGCCGGCCTCGCTCGTCGTGACGGCGAAGTCCGTCGCGCGCGCCGCCGGCGACAAGCGCGCCGAGGCCGGCATCGCCGTGATCTCGGTGCCCGACAATCGCTGGGAGCGGGTCGACATCAAGACCGTCTCGCTGCTGCCGAATGTCCTCGCCAAGCAGGCGGCGAAGGAGGCGGGCGCCTATGAGGCCTGGTTCGTCGACAAGGACGGCAATGTCACCGAGGGCTCCTCGACCAATGCCTGGATCGTGACCACTGAGGGTGCGCTGGTGACGCGGCCGGCGACCGGCGGCATCCTCAAGGGCATCACGCGCACCGTGCTTCTCGACCTCGCGGCGGCAACCGGGCTCACCATCGAGGAGCGGCCCTTCAGCCTCGCGGAAGCCAAGACTGCGCGCGAGGCCTTCATCACGGCGGCGACGACGCTGGTGATGCCCGTGGTGCGCATCGACGACCAGTCGATCGGCAATGGCGCGCCCGGCTCGGTCGCGACGGCGCTGCGCCAGCGCTTCCACGACTTCGCCGAAACCGCGCCGCTCTGGTCGCGCGGCACGGCATGATCCGTTGCCGCGATGCGGCATTGCGGGATGAAAGTGCGCACGCCACATTTGGGGCGTGACGAGCGGCGCCCGAGCGGGCAGACTGAGAGCCGGCTGTCTTGCAACAGCCGTGGGACCCTGGTCCCCAACCGGGACCGAAGTCCCCAACAACATCGAGGCGTGAGACAAAAGAATGGCGGACCGCGCACAAAACCTTCAGGACACGTTCCTGAACCATGTCCGAAAGGCAAAGACACCGCTGACGATCTTCCTCGTCAACGGCGTCAAACTTCAGGGAATTGTTACCTGGTTCGATAATTTCTGCGTGCTGCTGCGCAGGGATGGTCATTCGCAGCTGGTCTACAAGCATGCGATCTCGACCATCATGCCCGGCGCCCCCGTACAACTGTTCGAGCCCGGCGACGAGGCCTGATCCATCAAGGCCACGAGCACCCATTGTGAGTGACGAGATCGAGTTTCCCGAGGACGCCGACGAGAGCGCCGGCGTCGCGGACGAATCGACCGAACGGGAACCCGACCGCACCGTGGTTCTGGTGCCGATCCGCTCGTCGCGCGCGCGCCGCGCGGCCGGCGAGGGCCCGAGCACGGCCCGCAGTCCGCAGGCCCGTGTCGACGAGGCCGTGGGCCTCGCCCGCGCGATCTCGCTCGACGTGGTCGGCCAGCTGGCCGTGCCGCTGTCGACGTTGCGGCCGGCGACCCTGTTCGGCACCGGCAAGGTCGAGGAAATCGGGGCACTGGTGGCGGCGGAGGGGGCAGGGCTCGTCTTCGTCGATCACGTGCTGTCGCCCGTGCAGCAGCGCAATCTCGAAGAGGCCTGGAAGGCCAAGGTCATCGACCGCACCGGCCTGATCCTCGAGATCTTCGGCGAGCGCGCGCAGACCCGCGAGGGCCGCCTGCAGGTCGAGCTCGCGCATCTCAACTACCAGAAGAGCCGCCTCGTCCGCAGCTGGACCCATCTCGAACGCCAGCGCGGCGGCTTCGGCTTCCTCGGCGGCCCCGGCGAAACCCAGATCGAGGCCGACCGGCGGGCGCTGCAGGAGCGTATCACCCGCATCGAGCACGAGCTCGAGACGGTCGTCCGCACACGTCGCCTGCAGCGCGAGAACCGCCGCAAGGTGCCGCATCCGATCGTCGCTCTCGTCGGCTACACCAATGCCGGCAAATCGACGCTGTTCAACACGCTGACCAATGCCGGCATCTTCGCCGAGAATCTCCTGTTCGCGACGCTCGATCCGACGCTCCGCCGCTTGAAGCTGCCGCATGGCACCGAGGTGATCCTCTCCGACACGGTGGGCTTCATCTCCGACCTGCCGACGCATCTCGTCGCCGCCTTCCGCGCCACGCTGGAAGAGGTCATCGAGGCCTCGCTGATCCTGCATGTGCGCGACATCGCGCATGAGGACAGCGATGCGCAGGCGAAGGACGTCGAGACGGTGCTCGGCCAGCTCGGCATCGAGATCGGCAAGTCCGAGCGCATCATCGAGGTCTGGAACAAGATCGACCTGTTGCCGCCGGATGCGCGGCCGGAAGGCCAGCTGAAGGCAGAACCCGGCCGCCCCGCCATTGTGCCGATCTCGGCGCTGACCGGCGAGGGCCTCCCGGCGCTGCTGCAACTCGTCGAGGACCGCCTCAACAAGGGCCGCGCCGAGTTCATCGTCGATCTCGCCGGCGCCGACCTCGCCAAGCTGCACCGGCTCTATGAGCTCGGCGAGGTGATGTCGCGCGAGGACGACGAGAACGGCACCACCCACGCCATCCTCCGCATCTCCGAAAAGCACGAAGCCGCCTTCCACGCCGAATTCCCGAAGGCGCGTCAGGCGCATTGAACGAGACCGCGAGACAGACGGGGTGGAGCATGTACACGCCGCCGGCCTTTCGTGAGGACGATCCGCAGACGCTTCGGCGGCTGATGCGAGAGGCAAGGCTGGCCACGCTGGTGACGTCGACCGCAGCTGGCCTCGTCGCAACCCCGTTGCCGCTGCTTCTCGACGAGACCGAAGGCGAGCACGGGGTTCTCTATGGCCACGTCGCCCGCGCCAACCCGCAATGGACGCAAGCCCCGATCGGCGATGCGCTGGCGATATTTCATGGGCCGGACGCCTATGTCACGCCGTCCTGGTATGCCGCGAAGCGGGAGCACGGCAAGGTGGTGCCGACCTGGAACTACGCCGCGGTGCATGCCTATGGGCCGGTGACGTTCTTCGACGATGCCGATGAACTGTTGCGGGTCGTCAGCCGGCTGACCGATCTGCACGAGGGCATTCGTGCCGAGCCTTGGGCCGTCGCAGATGCGCCTGATCCCTTCATCCGCTCGCAGCTGAAGGGCATCATCGGACTGCGCATGCCGATCACCCGCCTCGAAGGCAAGCAGAAGATGAGCCAGAACCGCTCTCCGGCCGATCGGTTGGGCGTGGTCCGAGGCCTGATGCAAAGCGAGCGGGAAATCGACCGCGACGTCGCATCGCGGATCGAGATCGACCCGGCCTGATCGCCTGCGGCTCCTCGCGGGCGGCGGCGGCCTTCGGCTCAATCCGGCAGCGGCGGCTGGCCTGCTGATGGCGAGCGCGGGACGACCGCGACGTCCATCGCCTTGATGCGCTCGTAGAGCTGGGCGTCGCGCGAATAGGGCCACCAGTCGTAGAGCAGCAGTTCGGCGGGGCGCCAGAGGCTGACCCAGCCGGCGATGAGAAAGCCCTCGCCGAAGAGGCGCCCCTCGAGGCTGTAGCGCGAGAAGAGCTGCTCGGAGAGGCTCGACAGCAGCAGGCAGACCGTCCAGGCGATGAAGCCGATGACGAGCGCGCGGCGGCCCTGGAGCCTCGTTTCGCGGACCTTCTGGTGCGAGAGGCGCTGCTGGACATTGCAATAGGTGGTGATCGCCGCCCGCAGCGTCTTTGGCAATTCCGGGGTGATCTCTTCCGGCGGCAGATGCAGCACGATGCGTTTCAGCAAAGGCGCGCCACGCGGGCGCGCCTTCATCGTGTCCATCAGCTGGTCGATCCCCGATTCGTCGATCGAGTCGCCGGCGAACGGATCGAGCGGCGGCGCCTCGAAGAAGTGATTGAGCTCCGAGAGATAGAGAGCCGCATCGTGATCGGAGACGACGGTCATGGTCAGGCGTGCTGGGCTTCGACGGCCGCCAGCACCGTCATGTTGGCGACGCCGCGCGAGGTCACCGAGGGCGTCAGGATATGCGCCGGCTTGGCGGGCCCGAGCAGGATCGGGCCGACATGCAGCGCGTCGGTCATCACCTTGACGACGTTGAGCGTGATGTTGGCGGCATCGAGATTGGGGAAGACGAGGAGGTTCGCTTCGCCCGAGAGCTTCGAGCGGGTCATGGTCCGAAGACGCAGTTCCTCCGAGAGCGCGACGTCGCCGTGCATTTCGCCGTCGACTTCGAGATCGGGCGCGGTGTCCCAGAGGAGTTCCGCCGCGCGGCGCATCTTGCGGCTCGAGGCATTGTCATGCGAGCCGAAATTCGAATGCGACAGCAGCGCCGCCTTCGGCGTGATGCCGAAGCGGCGGACATGGTCGGCGGCGAGGCGCGTGAGCTCGGCGATCTCCTCGGCGCTCGGATCCTCGTTGACATAGGTGTCGGTGAGGAAGGTCGTCGATTCCGAGGAGATGAGCAGGCTCATCGCCGAGAAGCGGCGGCTGTCCGGGCGGAGGCCGATCACTTCGCGGATCACCTTGAAATGGCTGCGAAACTGGCCCTCGAGGCCGCAGAGCAGCGCATCGGCGTCGCCGCGCGCCACAGCGAGGGCGGCGATCACGGTCGTATTGGTGCGCACCAGCGTCTTCGCCGCTTCCGGCGTCACGCCGCGGCGGCCGACCTTTTCGAGGAAGAGGTCGACATAGTCGCGATAGCGCGGGTCGTCCTCGGGATTGATGATGGCGCAATCCTCGCCCGGCCGCAGCTTGAGGCCGAAGCGGCGCACGCGGCTCTCGATGACCTGCGGGCGGCCGATGAGGATCGGCTCGGCGAGCCCGTCCTCCAGCGCCACCTGCGCGGCGCGCAGCACGCGCTCGTCCTCGCCATCGGCATAGATCACACGCTTGATGTCGGCCTTGGCGGCCTGGACCATCGGCTTCATGACGAGGCCGGACTTGAAGACGAAGCGGGTCAGGCGGTCCATATAGGCGTCGAAATCGGCGATCGGCCGCGTCGCGACGCCGCTCTCCATCGCCGCCTTGGCGACGGCCGGCGCGATGCGCAGGATCAGCCGCTGGTCGAAGGGCGAGGGGATCAGATATTCCGGGCCGAAGACGAGCTCGGCGCCGCCATAGGCCTGCGCCACCACGTCGGAGGCTTCCTCATGCGCGAGCGCCGCGATGGCGCGCACGGCGGCATGCTTCATCGCCTCGTTGATCGTCGTCGCGCCGACATCGAGCGCGCCGCGGAAGATGTAAGGAAAGCAGAGGACGTTGTTGACCTGATTGGGAAAATCCGATCGGCCGGTGCAGATCATCGCGTCCGGGCGCGCCGCGCGGGCGAGGTCCGGCATGATCTCCGGCGTCGGGTTGGCCAGCGCCATGATCAGCGGCTGCGGCGCCATCTTGGCGAGCAGCTCCGGCTTCAGCACGCCGGCGGCGGACAGGCCGAGGAAGATGTCGGCGCCGTCGATGATGTCGGCGAGGACGCGCTTGTCGGTCTTCTGCGCGTAGACCGATTTCCACTCGTCCATGAGGGTGGTGCGGCCCTCATAGACGACGCCCTCGATATCGGCGATCCAGATGTTCTCGCGCTTGGCGCCGAGCGACACCAGCATGTTGAGGCAGGCAATGGCGGCGGCCCCCGCCCCGGAGGCAACGATCTTCGCCTCGGCGATGGGCTTCGCCTTCAGCGCCAGCCCGTTCAGGATGGCCGCGCCGACGATGATGGCGGTGCCGTGCTGGTCGTCATGGAAGACCGGAATGTTCATCCGGGCGCGCAGCTTCTTCTCGATCTCGAAGCATTCGGGCGCCTTGATGTCTTCGAGATTGATGCCGCCGAAGGTCGGCTCGAGCGCGGCGACCACCTCGACGAAGGCGTCGATGTCGCGCTGCTCGACCTCGATGTCGAACACATCGATGCCGGCGAACTTCTTGAAGAGGACGGCCTTGCCCTCCATCACCGGCTTCGAGGCCATCGCGCCGATCGCGCCGAGGCCGAGCACGGCGGTGCCGTTGGAGATGACGGCGACGAGATTGCCGCGGGCCGTGTAGTCGAAGGCCTTAGCGGGGTCGGCGGCGATGGCGAGGCAGGGCGCGGCGACGCCGGGCGAATAGGCGAGGGCGAGGTCGCGCTGGTTGCCGAGCGGTTTGGTCGCCCTGATCTCCAGCTTGCCCGGAATGGGGTAGCGGTGGAAGTAGAGGGCGGCCTCGTCGAGGTCGGCGCCTGCCGGTCCTCTTTGCGTCATGATCTGCCTGCGGTGTCTGGTTGTCGCGATGGGCCGGAAGGCCCTGCGACACCTCTACAACACCGGGACCGTTGTCGCGAGCGCCGAGAAATCCGCGAGCGAAAGATCCGTCTGCGACCGATCGATCAGAAGGTCGCCTGGCGGATGGAGACGGCGCCGCAGCCGATGCCGGAATTGACGCAGAGGCCGATCATCGAGCCGCGGGGATCGCGGAGTTCGGTATGCAGCGAGGGGCGGACCAGCTCGGCCATGCCGATACCGACGAGGGTGGCGAACAGCGTGACGACGAGGAATGAGCGGGTGGCCATCATACTCTACTCCGTGGGACCTGGTGACGGCACGAACTCTAGGAAAACCCGCCTGAACCGGTCCTGAAACGTCCGTTCAGATATCGTTTGGATTGATTGCGATTTGATTAAAATCGTCTCTATCGACGCCCTGCCCACAGCCCTTCCACGCCGCTTGACGCCCCGCCTGAAATCCTGCATCACGCTCGCATGATGGCTTGGAAGCGTCTCGATATTCGCTGTCGCTGCGGTTGCTTGTCGGCCTGACAAGGGACGACGGAAGCCCCGCGCCGTGCTTGCTGCTGATCTGGCGGAGCCGGGCGACACCAGACGATCGGGATCCCAATGACGACGCTCCGCCTCTACAACACGCTGTCGAAAGAAAAAGAGACCCTCGCGCCGATCGATGCGCGGCATGTGCGGATGTATGTCTGCGGGCCGACGGTCTACGACTTCGCCCATATCGGCAATGCGCGGCCGGTGATCGTCTTCGACGTGCTCTTTCGCCTGCTGCGCCATTTCTACGGCGCGCGGCACGTCACCTATGTCCGCAACATCACCGACGTCGACGACAAGATCAACGCGCGCGCCGCGTCCGAATATCCGGGTCTGCCGCTGAACGAGGCGATCCGCATCGTCACCGAGAAGACCAACACGCAGTTTCAGGCCGATGTCGCGGCGCTCGGCTGCCTCGAGCCGACCGAGCAGCCGCGCGCGACCGAGCATATAGACGCGATGCGGGCGATGATCGAGCGCCTTGTCGCGAAGGGCGTCGCCTATGTCGCCGAGGGGCATGTGCTGTTCTCGCCGGCGGCAATGGACACGATGTCCGGCGTGCCGCGCTATGGCGCGCTGGCGCGGCGCTCGCTCGACGAGATGATCGCCGGCGCCCGCGTCGATGTCGCGCCCTACAAGCGCGACGCCACCGATTTCGTGCTCTGGAAGCCGTCGGCCGACAACGAGCCGGGCTGGCCCTCGCCGGCCGGCATCGACGGCAGGGGGCGGCCGGGCTGGCATATCGAGTGCTCGGCGATGTCGATGGCGCGGCTGCTCGAGCCCTATGGCGGCGGGCTTTCCTGCGACGATCCGACCAAGAACGTCTTCGACATCCATGGCGGCGGCATCGACCTCGTCTTCCCGCACCATGAGAACGAGATCGCCCAGTCCTGCTGCGCCTTCGGCACCAGCCGCATGGCCAATATCTGGATGCATAACGGCTTCCTGCAGGTCGAAGGCGAGAAGATGTCGAAGAGCCTCGGCAACTTCGTCACCATCCGCGAGGTCATGGAGAAGCTCGGCGGCGCCCGCTTCGCCGGCGAAATCGCGCGGCTGACCATGCTGAAGGCGCAGTACCGCCAGCCGATCGACTGGACGGAGAAAGGCCTCGCGGAATCGACGACCGAAATCGAAGGTCTGCGCCGCGCGCTGCGGGCGGCCGTACCAGGCGAGCCCTCGGAGGCGCTGGTCGAAGCGCTGTCGGATGATCTCAACACGCCGCAGGCGCTCACCGAGATCTGGCGCCTTTCCGCCGAGGCGCGCGGCGCGTCCTCGCCGGCAAGGCGACGCGAGGCGGCCGATCTTCTCGCCGGATCGCTGAAGCTGCTCGGCTTCGACCGGCTCGTCGACGAGGTGACGTCCGGCAATCCCCTGCTGCGCGCGGAACTCGACGAGACCATCCTGTCGGCGAGCCGGACCACCATCGATCCCGACATCTTCGAGCGTCTGGCGATGGAGGCGAGCGCCGTCTTCGACGCGAAGATCAAGGCCCGCGAGGCGGAAAGCCTCGGCATCGCCGCCGATGAGGTGGAGACGCTGATCGCCGCGCGCCTCGCCGCCCGGCGCGTGAAAAATTTCCAGGAGGCCGACCGCATCCGCCTCGAGCTGGAAGCGATGGGCATTGCGCTGAAGGATGCCAGGGACCCGGTCTCGGGCGAGATCGTCACGACATGGGAGCCGCGCTGATGTCGGAGCCGGCCGCGGCCGCCATCGCCCTCTGGGGCATCAAGAACTGCGACACGATGAAGAAGGCGCGCGCCTTCCTCGACGCGCATGGCCTCGCCTATACGTTCCGCGACTACAAGCAGGAAGGCGCCGATCCCGGACGCCTCGCGGTCTGGGTCGAGACGCTCGGCTGGGAGGCAGTCCTGAACCGTGCCGGCACGACGTTTCGGGCGCTGCCGGAGACCGACAAGCAGGATCTCGACGCTGAGAGCGCCATTCGCCTGATGCTGGCGCAGCCGTCGATGATCAAGCGGCCCATGCTGGAGCGGAGCGACGGCCTCCTGCTCGCCGGCTTCAAGCCGGAGATCTATGAGCGCGCGCTGCTCGGCGGGGCCGGCTGACCGTCCCTGCCGCACGCGGATGCCTTGGCATTCGGCTGAACCAGCTCTATATGATCCGTATACGTTTCATATAGAGAGCTTCTCATGGGCATCGTGAGCATCGACGACGACCTGCACGACCAGTTGCGGCGGGCGAGCAAGGTTTCGCTCCGTTCGATCAACGCGCAGGCAGCGTTCTGGATCAAGGTCGGCATGCTCGCGGAGACCCATCCGACGCTCACCTTCAGCGAGATCATGGAGCGCGAGCTGCGCTCGGCCGGCGTCACGGCGCAGAAGCTGGTCGAGAGCGCCGCATGACCAAGTCGCCGCATGAAGTGGCTCTCCTCGCCGAGAGCGGGCGGATGCTCGCCTCCGTATTTGCGCTGCTCGACCGGACGCCGCTCATCGGCCTCTCGACGCTCGCGGTCAACGATCTCGTCGAACGCTTCATCGTCGACGATTTGCAGGCGCGGCCCGCGAGCAAAGGCCAGTATGGCTATGGTTTCGTTCTGAATTCGTCGATCAACGACGTCGTTTGCCACGGCGTCCCGTCGGCGGCAAAGGTGCTCCGGGACGGCGATATCGTCAATTTCGACATCACGCTCGAGAAGAACGGCTACATCGCGGATTCGAGCAAGACCTATCTCGTCGGCGCGGTGAACCCGGTCGCGCGGCGCCTCGTGCAGACGACCTATGAGGCGATGTGGATGGGCATCCGGGCGGTGCGGCCGGGCGCGCGGCTCGGCGATATCGGCTTTGCGATCGAGCGCCATGCCAAGCGCCACGGCTATTCGGTGGTGCACGAGTATTGCGGCCATGGCGTCGGACGCGAGATGCACGAGGAGCCGCAGATCCTGCATGTCGGCAAGCCCGGCACCGGGATGGCACTGCGCGAGGGCATGGTCTTCACCATCGAACCGATGCTCAATCGCGGCCGGCGCAGCGTGAAGACGGAAGCCGATGGCTGGACCGTCGTGACCAGGGACGGCTCGCTGTCGGCCCAGTTCGAGCACACCGTGGCCGTGACGGCGTCGGGCGTATCGGTGCTGACGCTCCGCCCGGACGAGCGGCGCGCGGGACCCTCCGGGCGGCAGGCCGCCATGGCGGCCGGCTGACAGGGCTGCCCGGTGCCGCGAGGCGTTGCCAGCGGCCCGTCGGCGGACTATTTCTCCGCCATCCGGCCCGCACGGCCGGGCGCAACGGGATCATGACCATGAACGGCGCAGTTTCGCCCGGCGAGGGACTGGACGTCCACCGCCGGAGAACACATTTCCGGGCTTGGCATCGCGGCATGCGCGAGATGGACCTCATCCTCGGTCGTTTCGCCGATGCCGAGATATCAGCGCTTTCGCCCTCCGAACTCGACGCCTTCGACGCGCTGATGGAGGAGCAGGATCGCGACATCTTTTCCTGGCTCACCGGCGAGGTCGTGACGCCCGCCGCCTTCGACACGCCCTTCTTCCGCAAGCTCGCCGCCTTCACGGGCGCAACCCTCCGATAGGCTCATGATCCGCTTCGAAACCGTTCTCGGTCGCCGCTCGACCGTCCTGTCGGGTGTGCCGGACGGGTTCGACGGCCGTGTCGTCGCCGACCTCGCGACGCTCTCGGCCAAGGACGGCCGGGCGTTCCTGCTCGTCGTCGCGCGCGATGATCGCCGCATGGCCGATCTCGAACAGGCGATCGCGTTCTTTGCGCCGGCGCAGGAAGTGCTGTCCTTCCCGGCCTGGGACTGCATGCCCTATGACCGCGTCTCGCCGAATGCCGCCGTCGTCTCGCGGCGCATGGCAGCGCTGGCGGCGCTGGCCGGCCGAAAGGCGGAGCCGGGCAGGGCGCTCGTCGTGCTCACCACGGTCAACGCGATCGTCCAGCGCGTGCCGCGCCGCGACGACGTCGCCCGCCAGAGCCTCGCCATCGCGCCGGGCAGCCGGTTGCCGATGGAGAAGCTGGTGGGCTGGCTCGAGGACAACGGCTTCATGCGCACCTCGACGGTGCGCGAGGCCGGCGAATATGCCGTGCGCGGCGGCATCGTCGATCTCTTTGCCGCCGGGCTCGGCGAGCCGATCCGCGTCGATTATTTTGGCGACACGATCGATTCGATCCGCTCCTTCGATGCCGAGACGCAGCGCACCGTCCAGCAGAAGAAGCGCATCGATCTCGTGCCGGTCAGCGAACTGGTGCTGTCGCCCGAGGCGATCGCCCGCTTCCGCAAGGCCTATGTCGGCCTCTTCGGCGCCTCGGACCGCGACGACCAGCTCTACCAGAATGTCAGCGAGGGCCGCCGCTTCACCGGCGTCGAGCACTGGCTGCCGCTCTTCGCCGAAGGTCTCGACACGCTGTTCGACTATGTGCCCGGCGCCGCGGTGGTGCTCGATCACCTGACCGAGGAAGCGCTGGCCGAGCGGCTCGACGACGTCGTCGACCACTATGACGCGCGCAAGGGCGCCATGGGCCAGAACCAGGGCGGCGTTCCCTACAAGCCGATCCCGCCGAACCGGCTCTATCTCGACCCCGAGGAATGGAAGCGCTTCGAGGCGCTCATCCCGCTCATCCGCATGACGCCCTTCTCCGAGCCCGACGACACGATGGTGGTCGATCTCGGCGGACGGCAGGGCCACAGCTTCGCCGCCGAGCGGCAGGCCGGCGACGTCAATGTCTTCGACGCCGTCATCCATCACGTGGCGACGCTGCGCGAGAAGAAGCGTGTCGTCATCGCCTCCTGGAGCGAGGGCGCGCGTGATCGCCTGGCGCAGGTGCTCGCCGATCACGGGCTGAAGCGCGTCCAGATCGTCGACAACTGGCTGACCGCGCAATCGCTGCCGAAGGGCGTCGTCGCGCTCGGCGTGCTCGGGCTCGAAACCGGCTTCGACGCGCCTGATGTCGCCATCGTCGGCGAGCAGGACATTCTCGGCGACCGCCTCGTTCGCCCGCGCAAGCGCTCGAAGAAGGCGTCTGATTTCCTCAGCGAGATCACGGCGCTCTCCGACGGCGATCTCGTCGTCCATGTCGATCACGGCATCGGCCGCTTCACGGGCCTCAAGACGATCACCGCGGCCGGCGCGCCGCGCGACTGCCTCGAGATCATCTATGCCGGCGGCGACCGTCTCTATCTGCCGGTCGAAAACATCGAGCTCCTGTCGCGCTATGGCTCGGAGGAGACCGACGCCACGCTCGACAAGCTCGGCGGTGTCGCCTGGCAATCGCGCAAGGCGAAGCTGAAGAAGCGCATTCGCGACATGGCGGCGCAGCTGATCAAGGTCGCCGCTGCGAGGGCGATGCGCCAGGGCACCGTGCTGGCGCCGCCTGACGGACTCTATGACGAGTTCGCCGCGCGCTTCCCCTATGAGGAGACCGAGGACCAGCTCGCCGCGATCGAGGCGGTGCTGGCCGATCTCTCGGCCGGAACGCCGATGGACCGGCTCATTTGCGGCGATGTCGGTTTCGGCAAGACCGAGGTCGCGCTGCGCGGCGCCTTCGTCGCGGTGATGAGCGGCAAGCAGGTCGCGGTGGTCGTCCCGACGACGCTGCTCGCCCGGCAGCATTTCAAGACCTTCAAGACCCGCTTCGCCGGCCTGCCGGTCCGCGTCGAGCAGGCCTCGCGCCTCGTCACCGCCAAGGACCTCGCCGAGACCAAGAAGGGCCTCAAGGAAGGGCAGGTCGACATCGTCGTCGGCACGCATGCCCTGCTCGGCAAGGGCATCGAGTTCCGCGATCTCGGCCTTCTCGTCATCGACGAGGAGCAGCATTTCGGCGTCAAGCACAAGGAACGGCTGAAGGAACTGAAGGCCGACGTGCATGTGCTGACGCTGTCGGCGACGCCGATCCCGCGCACGCTGCAACTGGCGCTGACGGGCGTTCGCGAACTCTCGCTGATCACGACGCCGCCGGTCGACCGCATGGCCGTGCGCACCTTCATCTCGCCCTTCGATGCGCTCGCCGTGCGCGAGGCGCTGCTGCGCGAGCGCTATCGCGGCGGCCAGAGCTTCTATGTCTGCCCGCGCCTCGCCGATCTCGCCGAGCGCAAGGAGTTCCTCGAGAAGTTCGTGCCGGAGGTGAAGGTCGCCATCGCGCATGGCCAGATGCCGGCGAGCGAGCTCGACGACATCATGAATGCCTTCTACGAGGGCGCCTATGACGTGCTGCTGTCGACGACGATCGTCGAATCCGGCCTCGATATCCCGACCGCCAACACGCTGATCGTGCACCGCGCCGACATGTTCGGCCTCGCACAGCTCTACCAGTTGCGCGGCCGTGTCGGCCGTTCCAAGACGCGCGCCTATGCGCTCTTCACCGTGCCGGCCGAGAAGAAGCTGACGCCCATGGCCGATCGCCGGCTCAAGGTGCTGCAGTCGCTCGATACGCTCGGCGCCGGCTTCCAGCTGGCGAGCCACGATCTCGACTTGCGCGGCGCCGGCAATCTGCTCGGCGAGGAACAGTCCGGCCATATCAAGGAGGTCGGCTACGAGCTCTACCAGCAGATGCTGGAAGAGGCGGTGGCGGCGCTCCGCCAGGGCGGCGAGGACGAGGCGGAAGCCGATGGCCGCTGGTCGCCGCAGATCACGGTCGGCACGCCGGTCATGCTGCCGGAAAGCTATGTGCCGGACCTCTCGCTCCGCCTCAGCCTCTATCGCCGCCTCGGCGATCTCGACGAGCCGGAGCAGATCGATTCGTTCGGCGCCGAGCTGATCGACCGCTTCGGTCCGCTGCCCGACGAGGTCGAGCATCTCCTGAAGATCGTCTACATCAAGGCGCTCTGCCGGAAGGCCAATGTCGAGAAGGTCGATGCCGGCCCGAAGGGCATGGTCATCGCCTTCCGCAACTCGACCTTCTCGAACCCGGCCGGGCTCATCCGCTACATCGGCGAGCAGGGGAGCCTGGCGAAGGTGCGCCCCGACCAGAAGATCGTCCTCATCCGCGACTGGGAAGATCCGGAGAAGCGGCTGAAGGGCACGGCCGTTGTCCTGACCCAACTGGCGCGCCTCGCGGCCGGCGACGGCAAGAAGGCCGCCTGAGGCGCGATCCGCCGAGAGGTGGCGGCGACGGCTTGCCGCGCCGCGGAGCGGGTGCGATAGGCTTGGCCAGCGCCGGCAGAGGCTCGCGCCCGGCACAGCGGATGGCAGCGTGAACAATCGGCATGAACGGCATTCGGGCAAGGGTCTCTTCGGCGACACCACGGATAGCGGCCTCAGGCAGCTGAAGCGCACTCTGATCGAGGGCGCGGTCGTCCTGCTGCCGATCGCCACGATCGTGCTGCTGGTCATCGGCATGATCCACCATCTGCGCGATGCGGCGGAGCCGCTGGTCGGCCGCGTCGTGCATCCGGTGATCGCCGCCATCATCTTTCTGGTCGTGCTGGTGCTGGCCGTCGGCGCCTTCGTGCGCTCGGCGATGGGGCGCTGGATCCAGCGGCGCCTCGAGCGGCTGCTGTTCGAGCGCATTCCCGGCTACAAGCTGGCCAAGGCCGTCGCGACCGACCAGATCTTCGTCGGCGGCGCCGCCCAGTCGATCCGGCCGGCGCTTGCGACGATCGAGGAGGGACAATGCCCGGCCCTCGTCATGGACGAGTTCGCCGACGGGCGCCTCGTCGTCTTCGTTCCGGGCTCGCCGGCGCCGATGGCGGGCGCGCTCTACATCTTCACGCCCGACAAGGTCGAGATCCTCGACGTGCCGCTGCTCTCCTTCGTGCACACGATCTCCGCCTGGGGCCTCGGCATGCGCGAATTGCTGGAGCCGGCGCTCGCGGCGAAGTCGAGCATCACCCCGGCGGGCGCACCGGCGGCGGCGCTGCCGCCCGCCGGCGACTGATCGGGGCGCCTGCTGCGGCCGTCCGCCGGCTACTTCGCCGGCGCGGCGTACCAGGTGGGCAGCGTGTAGCCGTAGACCGACTGCGTCTTCGGACGTTCGACCCGGGCCCAGCGCGCGACCCACTGGTCGGGCAGGTAATAGAGCGGCACGACATAGTGCTGCGAGATCAGCACCCGGTCGAGCGCGCGGACGGCGCCGACGAAGTCTTCCTGGCTCTTGGCGGCGAGCAGCGCCGCGATCATCCCGTCGATCGCCGGATCCTTCGCGCCGACATAGTTGAACGAGCCCATCATGTCGGCGGCCGCCGCGGACCAGCGGTTGTTCTGCTCGCTGCCCGGCGAGAGCGAAGCGGGCCAGGCCGTGATGATCACGTCGAAATCGAAGGTCTGGACGCGGCGCTCATACTGGGTCGAGTCGACCGTTCGCGCGGTCGCCTTGATGCCGACCCGGGCGAGCGTCCGCGCATAGGCGAGCGCGATGCGCTCCTGGTCGCGATCCTTCAGGAGGATCTCGAAGGCGAGGGGATCGCCGGTCTTGGCATCGACGAGGCTGTTGCCCTTGAGCTGGTAGCCGGCCTGCTGCAACAGGTCGAGCGCGGCCTTCAGCACCTTGCGGTCGCTGCCAGACCCATCGGCCACGGTCGGCTTGTAGGTGCCGTCCATGACAGCGGGCTCGACCGCATCCGGATAGGCCGCGAGCAGGGCCTTCTCGGCGTCGGAAGCGGGCACGCCATAGGCGGAGAGCACCGAGTCCTGGAAGAAGCTGGCATTGCGGCTATAGGCGCCGGAGAACAGGTTCTTGTTGACCCATTCGAAATCGAACAGCATTTCCAGCGCCTTGCGGACGCGCACATCGGCGAACATGGGCTTCCGCGTATTCAGTGCGAAGCCGAGCATGCCCTTCGGCAGCCCGTTCGGGATCGCATCCTTGACGACCCGTCCGTCGGTCACGGCCGGGAAGTTGTAGCCCTCGAGCCAGCGCGCCGGATCGGCCTCGGGATTGATGTCGTAGAGGCCCTTCTTGAAGGCCTCGAACATCGCGTTGCGGTCGCGGTAATAGTCGATGCGGATGGCGTCGAAATTGTCGAAGCCGCGCTTCACGTTGAGGTCCTTGCCCCAATAGTTCGGATTGCGCTTCAGCGTGATCTGCTCGCCGGGGCTGATCTTGTCCATGACATAGGGGCCGCTGCCGATGAGCGGCTTCAGCGTCGACTGCTCGAAAGTCGCGGCGTCGGTCGCGTGCTTCGGCAGGATCGGCATCAGGCCGATCAGGAGCGGCAATTCGCGATTGTCGGCATTGGCGAAGGTGAAGCGGACGCCGTTCGTGCCGACGATCTCGGACTTCACCACCGGCTTGAACCAGGTCGGATAGAGATTGGGCCGACCCTTCTCGCGCAAGAGCTCCAGCGAGAAGATGACGTCCTCCGGCGTCACCTTCTGCCCGTCCGAGAACGCCGCCTTCGGATTGATCGTGAAGGTGACCGAGCCGCGATCCTCGGCCATGTCGACCGAATCGGCGAGCAGGCCATAGAGGCTGAAGGCCTCGTCGCGGTTTCTGACCAGGAGACTCTCGAACACGTTGTTGCCGAGCGAGGCGTCCCAGATGCCGCGCGCCGTCGTCGTCGCGCTCTTCACGATGAAGGGGTTGAGGCTGTCGAAGGTGCCGACAAAGGCATAGGTGATCGTGCCGCCCTTCGGCGCGGCGGGATCGGCATAGGCGAAGTGATCGAAATCCTTCGGAAGCGCGGGTTCACCATGCATCGCGATGCCATGGGCGGGCGCTGCAAGGCTTTCGCCGCCGCCGAGAGCGGCCAGCCCCGCCGCGGCCAGCGCGATCATCGGTCCGAGGGCGCGAATCCACATCGTCTCTTCCTCCCGCTCATCCTGTTCCTGACCCAGTGCCTGAAAAAAATCTAGCCGGGCAAGGCTCGCAACTTCTTTGATGCTGGAAAACCACTGTGCGAGAGGCTATTGGTGCGCCGCCGTCCGCGCGTCACCGTGTCGCCTCAATTGCTGGTCATCCAGCCCCGATCAGTGTCGCCGGAAACGGGGCAAGCATCGCCCTCCGCCTGCGGCAGCGCAAGGCAGTTGAGAAACTCAAGGACACGCTCGATGTCGTATCGTTGGATGACTGGTTCGGTTCGGGCGCCCCTTCTGGCGGCTGCCGCGCTGATGATGATCGGCTCCGCGCCGATGGCCTTCGCGCAGGACGCTCCGGCGCCGAAGCCGCCGGCGGCCAAGCCCGCCGCTCCGGCCGCTGCACCGGCCGCCGCCGCTGGCGCGGCTGCCCCGAACTCGCCGTGGATCAAGGAATGCGGACAGGACCCGCAGTCCAAGAAGAAGCTCTGCATCACCTCGCAGGAGCTGCGCGCCGAGACGAATCAGTTCATCGCCTCGCTGCAGCTGAGGAAGCTCGAGGGTGATCCCAAGATGGCGCTGACTGCCATCGTGCTCACCGGCCAGCTGATCCAGCCGGGCCTTCTGATCCAGGTCGACCAGAACAAGCCCGTTCCGCTCAAATATGTGATCTGCGATCCGACCGTCTGCTATGCGCAGGCCGAGATCGACGAGGCCTTCACCAACTCCCTCAAGAAGGGCAACAAGGTCGCTGCGATCACGATGAACCCGCAGGGCAAGCCGATGGTGTTCCCCTTCGCGCTCAGCGGCTTCACCAAGACCTTCGAAGGCGAGGGCCTCGATCGCGCCGCCGGCAAGGCGCGCCGCGACGCGCTGCAGGAGCAGCTGCAGAAGAACGCCGAAGAGAATCGCCAGAAGCTCATCGACCAGCAGAACAAGGAGCGCGGCACGACCGACGCCCCGGCCGCGCAGTAAGCCTCGCGCTTCCGCGACAAGTTCAAGACGGCGCGCCTCGGGCGCGCCGTTTTCGTTTGGGGTCTGCGGTCAGGTCAGGGGAGAGGCGCGGTCAGTTCAGCCCGCGCGGATGCGCGACATAGAGATCGCCCTTCCGCTCGGCGAAATAATCCGGCAGCTGCGGATGGCGCAGCGGCTCGTCCGAGCGATCGGCCAGGAGGTTCTGCTCGGAGACATAGGCGACATACTCGCTCTCCGCGTTCTCGGCGAGCAGGTGGTAGAAGGGCTGGTCCTTCTCGGGCCGGATCTCTTCCGGGATCGACAGCCACCATTCCTCGGTGTTGTCGAACACCGGATCGACATCGAAGATCACGCCACGGAACGAAAAGTGCCGGTGGCGCACGATCTGTCCGATCTGGAACTTCGCTTCGCGTGATTGACCCATGACTTTGACCCTGAATTCGACCGATCGGCCACAAGCCACAGGCAAGGGGCGCTCGTCAACGCGGCATGATCGCGCCGGGGCCGCTCAGAGATGCGGGGCGAGCGCCTGGCGCATGGCGAAGCGCTTCAGCGAGGGCAGGCGATCGAGCGCGAAGAGGCCGATGCCGCGGGCCGCCTGGATCGGCAGGAAGCCGGTCAGCAGCGTGCGGTTGAGCGTATCGACGGCGGTGGTGCGGGTGAAGATGTCGGTGGCGCGCCGGCGATCATAGTCGGCGAGGGCGTCGGCAGCGCCGGGATCGCTCGCATGGTCGGACGCCACCGCGGAGAACACCGCCGCGTCGCGAAGGCTCAGGTTGAGACCCTGCGCGCCTATCGGCGGGAAGACATGCGCCGCCTCGCCGATGAGCGCGATCCGCCTCGCGGCGAAGCTCTTCGCCGACTGGCCGGACAGCGGAAACTGCTGCCGCGCGCCGTCGATCTCGATCGCGCCGACGATGTGGTGCGACTTTTCCTCGAAGAGCCGCGCCAGATCCGCGTCGGAGAGGAGGGCGAGGCGCTCGGCCTCGTAGGGCTTGACGACGCAGACGACCGCCGAGCGCGCGCCGGGCAGGGGAACCAGCGTGAAGGGCCCGGTCTCGGTGTGGAACTCGGTCGAGACATTGCCGTGGGGCAGGGTGTGGCGGATGTTGGCGACCAGCGCCGTCTGAGGATAGGACCAGCGCCGGATCGCGATTCCGGCGGCGGCGCGCCCAGGCGAATTGCGGCCGTCGGCGGCGCCGACCAGCCGGGCTTCGAGGCTTCCCGCCGCGCCCACTTCGATGGCGACGCTGTCGGCGCCCGGCTCGATCGCGGTCGCAAGCCCGTCGAGACGGACGACGCCGGCGGCCTCCGCCGCATCGTCGAGGGCGGCGACGAGCGCCGCCGTCGGCACATTATAGCCGAAGGCGGCGCGGCCGATCTCGCTCGCATGGAACTCGACCAGCGGCGCCCGCACCAGGCGGCGCGTGCCGTCGACGATGCGCATCGTGACCAGTGGCGCGACCGTATCGGCGAGCGCGTCCCAGACGCCGGCTTCACCGAGGATGTCGACGGAGACGCCGAGCATCGCCACCGTGCGCTTGTCGTTTGCGACCGCGCGCGGCGCGACGAGCGCGACGCGGAGCCCGCGGTGGCGCGCCAGCAGCGCCGCGACGAGACCGGCGGGGCCGCCGCCGATGACGGCGATGTCGAAGGGATCGCTCATGTCTTCACCTTTTGCCCGGCATCCGGGTCTCCCGCGTCCGAGCGGCTGGAGCGCCGGCGCCAGAGATGGACGAGGGCCGTGCCGAACAGCATCGATACCAGGAACAAGATGATGGCGGGGAAGGCAAAGGCAAGGTCGGCGATGGCGGGACCGGGGCAGAGGCCCGCGAGACCCCAGCCGATGCCGAAGATCGCCGATCCGAGCGCGAGCTCCCCGTCGACGCGCCGCGCATGCGGGCGCGAGAAGCTGGGCGAGGCCAGCGGCTGCCGCCGGCGATGGCCGATCCTGACCGCGACCATCGTGACGATCACCGCCGCCGCCAGCACGAAAGCAAGGCTCGGGTCCCAGCCGCCCGAGACGATGCGCGACACATCGAGGAACGCCTTGACCTTCTCGGGATGGACCATCCCCGACACGGCAAGGCCGAGGCCGAAGATCACGCCCGAGGCGAGGGCCGCCGCGTGGTAGACGATCGGGCGGCGGCCGCTCTCCGCCGTCACGGCCATTGCCTCGCGAAGAGGACGGTCAGCACGGCCGCGGCCATGAAGATGCCGACGGCGAGGATCGAGCGCAGCGACAGGTTGGCGAGGCCGAAGACGCCATGTCCAGAGGTGCAGCCGCGCGCCAGCGCCGTGCCGATCCCGACCAGAAGACCTGAAATCGCGATCAGCGGCGGCGAGAGGTCGACCCTCGGCAGTCCGTGCATCATGTCGCTGAAGAGCGCCGGGCCGAAGGCGAGGCCGAGCGCGGCGCCGATCGGCAGGCCGACGAGGAACAAGAGCCGCCACGCGAGATCGGACCGCGCCCCGAGCAGCAGCCCGCCGAAAATATTGGAGACCCCGGCGATGCGGCCGTTGACGATCCAGAGTAGGCCGGCGCCGACGCCGATCAGGGCGCCGCCTATAGTCGCGGAAACGGGAGAGAATCCGATCATCGCCAGCTCCGGGAATGGACCTGGAAAGTGGACGTGTCGGCCAGCCGCCGCAATCCGGACCGTTGTCGCAGGCGACAGGACGCCGCAGTCTCTGCCGCGCCGCTCTTGCCAGCCCTTCGGCGACACCCTATCGACATTTCTCAACATTGCCGAAGCGGCTGCGGCCTCGATTTCGGCCTTTGATCGCCGGCGCACAGGGATCGGCAGGGGGAAGACCACGGCGATGATCAAGGACTGGCCGCGAACGAGCAGCTGGATCGTGCACACGCTGACGGCGAGCGGCGCGGCCTTCTCGTTGCTGGCGGCGATCGCGGCGGGACGCGGCGATTTCACCCTGACCTTCCTCTGGCTCGGCGCAGCGTTGTTCGTCGACGGCATCGACGGCCCGCTGGCCCGCCTTGTGCGCGTCGACGAGCGCGTGCCGTGGTTCGACGGCGCGATCCTCGATCTCGTGATCGACTATTCGACCTATGTCTTCATTCCCGCGCTGATCCTTGCCCGCTCCAGCATCCTGCCACCGGCGCTGGCGGTTCCGGGCGCGGTGCTGGTCGTGGTCGTCGGCGCGTTCTATTTCGCCGATACGCGCATGAAGACCGCCGATTACGGCTTTCGCGGCTTTCCTGCCGTCTGGAACATGGCCGTGTTCGTGCTCATCGCCTTCGCGCTGCCGCAGGCCGCCGCGGCGGCGGTGATCGTGGCGCTGGCCGTGCTGACCTTCGCGCCGGTCGAGTTCGTGCATCCCTTCCGCGTGAAGCGGCTCAGGCCGCTGACGCTCGCGGTCACGTTCGTCTGGTCGCTCTGCTCCATCCTGACGCTTGTCGGCAATTTCGCGCCCGGCCAGCTCGTCCTGGCGGGGCTCGGCGCGACGACCTTCTATCTCGCGGTCATCGGGGGGCTGATGCAGGCGACGCGCCAGCGCGACCCGAACCGCTGAACAAGGCCGGGAACCAAAGGGTGGCCCGGGGATTGCGACGGTCAGTGGCAGGCGACAGCTTGGCCATGAACAAGAGCTTGGCCGTGAACCAGGAGCTTGACCGTGAACCATGACGACGGGGCGAGGGCGACACGATGAATATTGATCTTCTGTTCCAGGCGAGTGCCTGGGCCAGCCTTCTGACGCTGACCGCGATGGAAATCGTGCTCGGCATCGACAACATCGTGTTCATCTCGGTGCTGGTCAGCCGCCTGCCGCCCGAGCAATCGAAGCGCGCGCGCCAGATCGGCCTCGCGCTGGCGCTCATCTTCCGCATCCTGCTGCTGCTCGTCCTGTCCTTCCTGATCGGGCTGACCGAGCCGGTGATCACGGTCTTCGATCGCGGCCTCTCCTGGCGCGATCTCATCCTGCTCGCCGGCGGCATCTTCCTGATCTACAAGGCGACGCACGAGATCCATCAGGGCGTCGAGGGCAACGGCCACGACGAGACCAAGCCGGCCACGGCGGGCTTCACGGCGATCATCGCGCAGATCATCGTCATCGACATGGTGTTTTCGGTCGATTCGATCGTGACCGCGATCGGCATGGCCGAGCATGTCGAGATCATGATCCTCGCCGTCGTGATCGCGATGGGCGTCATGTATCTCGCCTCCGGCGCGATCTCCGGCTTCATCGAGCGGCACCCGACCACCAAGATGCTGGCGCTGGCCTTCCTCTTGATGATCGGCATCGCGCTGGTCGCCGACGGCTTCGGCTTCCATATCCCGCGCGGCTACATCTACACGGCCATGGCCTTCTCCGCCTTCGTCGAGATTCTCAACGTCTCGGCGAAGCGCAAGCGGCCAAGCTGATCCGGATGTTCTGAACCGGTTCAAAATACCGGCGGCGGGCGATTGCCAGCCGCCGGGACCGCCTGTAGAAGAGGCAAATCGCACGAGGATTGGCGAGTCCGTCAGCAGCGGAATGAGCCCCGGCCGCATCAGCGGCTGTTCCCGCACAACGCCGGCAGTACTCAGATGGGCCTCTCGTTCGCCTCCGCGCGCCTCATCATGGCGCTTTATTTCGTCTATTCCTTCGTCCTCTCGAACTGGCTGATCCGCATTCCGGACGTGCAGCACGCGCTCGGGCTGGAGCCGGCCGGGCTTGCGCTGTGCCTCCTCGGCATGCCGATCGGCCTCGTTTGCGCGATGGTGTTCTCCGGCCCGATCGTCGAGGCGCTGGGGCCGAGCCGCGCGATCCGCTACGGCTTCTTCGGCTATGCGCTGCCGCTGCTGCTGCCCGGCTTCGCCTTCACGCCCTCCATGCTGTTCGTGGCGCTGCTCCTGGTCGGGATCGGCATGGGACCGCTCGAGGTGGCGATGAACGTGGCGGCCGACCGCATCGGCACGTCGATCGGCCGTACCGTGATGTCGCGCTGCCACGGCTTCTGGAGCCTCGGCCTGATGGCGGGCGGCGTCACCGGCTCGGCCGCCGCCACCCTTGGCATCGCGCCGGGACCGCATATCGCGATGGCGACGATCTTCGTTCTGGCGGCGAGCCAGCTTCTCGTCCTCTGGCTGCCGATGCTCGGCCCGACGGCGCCGACCCCCGGCGGGGAGAAGGCGCCCGTCTTCGTGCTGCCGCCGAAGAACATCGTCGCGCTCTGCCTGTTCGCCTTCGGCATGCTGCTCGTCGAGGGCGCCGTCACCGACTGGAGCGCCATCTATCTCCGCGACGTCTTCGGCCAGTCGCCGCCGGTGACGGGCTTCGCCTTCACCGCCTTCGGGATGCTGATGGCCGGCGGGCGGCTTGCCGGCGACTTCCTGTCGACCCGGTTCGGGCCGGTCGCGCTGGCCAGGGTCTGCTGCCTCGTCGGGCTGGTCGGCCTTCTCGCCATGGTGCTTGCCACCGGACCGCTGATGGTCGTCGTCGGCGCGGCGGCGGCCGGCTTCGGCGTCTCGATCGTGTTCCCGCTGGCGGTCACGGCGGCAGCGTCGCGCGACGGCTCGTCCGCCGTCAATGTCGCGGCGCTGTCGCTGCTCTCCTTCTCGGGCTTCATGGTCGGCCCACCGGTGATCGGTTTCGTCGCCGAGGCGTTCGGGCTCCGGCTCGGCCTCGCGACGCTGCTGCTCGCCGCGGCCATGAGCCTCTTCCTCGCCGGCGAGGTCCGCGTCCGGCCGAAGCGGGGCGCCGAACCATCAGGCGCACTCCAGCCGGACCGAGCTGCACTCTAGTTTTATTCCGTAGGGCAGGGGCCGAGCGATGAGCCATCAAAGCCGCATCATGGCGATCTTCTTCGTCCAGTCGATCGCCATGGGCAGCTGGTTCCCGCGCATTCCCGAAGTGCAGTCCGCTCTCGGCCTCGGCCCGGCGGAACTGGCGCTGGCGCTGCTCGGCATGCCGATCGGCCTCTTGCTGACGCTGCCCTTCGCCGGCGCCTTCGTGGCAAAGGTCGGCGCGCGCGCGACCATCATCGGCGGCTTCGCGCTGTTCCTGCTGATGGCGCCGCTCCCCTCGCTCGCCTGGAACCTGCCGAGCCTCTTCATCGCGCTGCTCCTCGTCGGCACCGTCGTTTCCGGGCTCGAACTCGGCCTCAATGTCGCGGCCGATGCCATCGAGCATGCGGGCGGGCGCAAGATCATGAGCACCTGCCATGGCTTCTGGAGCCTCGGGCAGATGGTCGGCAGCCTCATCGGCGTCGGCTTCGCGGCGCTGGCCGTGCCGGTCGACCTGTCGCTCGCGACCGTCTCGCTGGTCCTCATCGCGCCGGCACTCTGGCTCGGCGTCACGCTGCCCGATCTCGCCGGGTCCGTCCCGGACCCTGTCGAGCAGCAGGCGGGACGCCGCGCTGGGCCGTCCAGGGCGCTGATCGGCCTCTGCCTCTTCGTGCTCGGCATCGCGATGGCGGAGGGGGCCGCGGCCGACTGGTCGGCCGTGTTCCTCCGCGACGTGATCGGCGCGCCGCTGGCACAGGCCGGCTTCGGCTACACCGCCTATGCCTTCGCGATCGCCGCCGGACGGTTCCTCGGCGACCGCCTGTCGGTGCGCTTCGGTCCGGTGGCGCTCGCCCGCTTCTGCGGCGCCGTCACGATCATCGGTGTCGGCATCGTCATCACCAGCCAGGGGGCGCTGCAGGCGCTGATCGGCCTCGCCGCGCTCGGCTTCGGCTGCTCGGTCGGTTTCCCGCTCGGCGTCACCGCGGCCGCCCGTCTCGGCGATCGCTCGGCGGCGCGCAATGTCGCGCTTCTCTCGCTGTTCGCGCTGTTCGGCTTCCTGCTCGGACCGCCGCTGATCGGCTTCGTCGCCGAGCATCAGGGCCTCCGCTACGGCCTTGCCATGCTGCTGCCGCCCTTGGCGCTCAGCGTCGTCCTCGCCGGCGGCTTGCGTCCGCGCCGCGCGGCTGCTGAACTCGCTCGCGCCGGCGCCTGACGGCACTGAACCCCTCAAGGAGACCGCCATCATGGTTCATGCGATCCGCATTCATGCCCAGGGCGGGCCCGAGGCGCTCAGCTTCGAGACGGTCGATGTCGGCGCGCCGGGGCCGGGCCAGGTCCGCCTCCGCCACACCGCGATCGGGCTCAACTTCATCGACGTCTATCATCGCTCGGGCCTTTATCCGCCGCCGCAGCCGCTGCCCTTCGTGCCCGGCAGCGAGGGCGTCGGCGTGGTCGAGGCGGTCGGCGAGGGCGTCGACGATATCGCGGTCGGCCAGCGTGTCGGCTATGCCGGGCCGGTCGGCGCCTATAGCGAGGCGCGGCTGATCACGGCCGAGCGGCTCATTCCGATCCCGGACGCGATCGACGACGCCGTCGCGGCCTCGGTGCTGCTGAAGGGGCTCACCGCCCGCTATTTGCTGCGCCAGACCTATGTCGTCACGCCCGACACCGTGCTGCTCTTCCATGCGGCCGCCGGCGGGGTCGGTTCGATCGGCTGCCAGTGGGCCTCGGCTCTCGGCGCCACCGTCATCGGCACGGCCGGTACGGCGGACAAGGTGGCGCGGGCGCTGGCGCTCGGCTGCGATCACGTCATCAACTATCGCGAGGAGGATTTCGTCGCCCGTGTCGCCGAGATCACCGGCGGCGAGCGTTGCGACGTCGTCTATGATTCGGTCGGCAAGGACACCTTCATCGGTTCGCTCGACTGCCTGATGCCGCGCGGCATGCTGGTGTCCTTCGGCAATTCCTCCGGCGCGGTACCGCCCTTCGAGATGAACCTCTTGCAGCGCAAGGGATCGCTCTATGCGACGCGGCCGACGCTCGGCCACTACGTCGCCAAGCGCGCCGAACTCCTCACCTCGGCCGACGATCTCTTCGCGATGATCGCGAGCGGGTCGATCACCATCGACGCGCCGGAACGATTCGCTCTGGCGGACGCCGCCGCCGCGCAGACCGCGCTCGAGGAGCGCCGCACCCAAGGCTCCGTCGTCCTCATCCCCTGACCGATCCCATTGCCCCGATCGCCAGACGGGACGGACATTCTGCCGCCATTGCGTGCAGCCTCGGATTGATTGTACGATTTGATTAAGGCTTGTGCAGCTGACGCTGCCGGGTCGAATGATCGCTGCATGGAGTTCGAATGGGCCGCCTCACGACGCATGTTCTCGATACGGCGGCCGGACGGCCGGCATCGGGCCTCAAGATCGAGCTCTATCGCATTGAAGCGGAACGGGTTTTGGTCCGCGCGGCCGAGACGAACGCCGATGGGCGGATCGATGGGCCGCTGCTCGACGGCGAGGCCTTGATCAAGGGCGTCTACGAGCTCGTCTTCCACGCCGGCGACTATCTCCGGACGAGCGGCGCCAGCCTGCCCGATCCGCTCTTCCTCGACGTCATCCCGATCCGTTTCGGCATCGCCGAGCCCGGCCAGCACTATCACGTGCCGCTGCTGATCTCGCCCTTCGGCTATTCAACCTATCGCGGCAGCTGACCCATGCGCGACACCATCCGTTTCGTCCGTCGCGGCGGCATCGTCGAAGTCGGTGATTTCGACCCGATGACGATGCTGCTCGACCATCTGCGGCTCGAAGAGGGCGCCAAGGGCACGAAAGAGGGCTGCAACGAGGGCGACTGTGGCGCCTGCACCGTCGCGGTCGGCCGCTGCCGTGGCGACACCATGGTCTATGAGCCGGTCAATGCCTGCATCCAGCTGCTCGGCATGGTCGATGGCGCCGAAGTCGTCGCGATCGAGGATTTGGCCACCGGGGACACGCTGCATCCGATCCAGCAGGCGAT
Source organism: Kaistia sp. (assembly GCA_965279105.1). GTDB lineage: Bacteria > Pseudomonadota > Alphaproteobacteria > Rhizobiales > Kaistiaceae > Kaistia. The sequence goes on along the minus strand of OZ257135.1, from coordinate 3,344,701 downwards.
GGTCGAGCGGCACGGCTCGCAATGCGGCTTCTGCACGCCGGGCTTCATCATGAGCCTATTCGCGCTGTTCCATGCGAGCGAGGGGCCGGCGACGCGCGGCGAGGTCAATGACTGGATTGCCGGCAATCTCTGCCGCTGCACCGGCTATCGGCCGATCGTCGATGCGGCGGTGGAGGCGACCGGCGCGCCGCGCGACGACAAGTTCCACAAGGCCGCCGCCGACACCGCCGGCATCCTGCAGTTCCTTTCCGACGACCGCGATCTCTTCATCGGCGACAGCGAGCGCTTCTTCGCGGCCCCCGCCTCGGTCGACGCGCTGGCGACGCTCTATGAGCGCCATCCGACCGCCGTCATCGTCGCGGGCGCCACCGATGTCGGGCTCTGGATCACCAAGCAGCTGCGCGACATCCCGAAGATCATCCATATCGGCCGCGTCGCCGGGATGAACCGCGTCGAGGATACCGGCCGCGAAGTGCTGATGGGCGCGGCGGCGAGTTTTTCCACCGCCGAGCCGCATATGCGCGCGATCGATCCGGACCTCGGCGAGCTCTTCCGCCGTATCGGCTCGAAGCAGGTGCGCGCCAGCGGAACGGTCGGCGGCAATGTCGCCAATGGCTCGCCGATCGGCGATACCCCGCCGGCCCTGATCGCCCTCGGCGCGACGATGGAGCTTCGGCGCGGGACGCGCGCGCGCGTCATCCCGGTCGAGGACTTCTACATCGACTATGGCAAGCAGAACCGCGCGTCGGGCGAGTTCGTCACCGGGCTCCTGGTGCCGCATCTCCGCGAGGACCAGGTGTTCCGCTGCTACAAGGTCACCAAGCGCTTCGACCAGGACATCTCCTCGGTCATGGGCGCCTTCCGCTTCACGCTCGGTGAGGGCGGCGTCATCCGCGACGCCCGCATCGCCTATGGCGGCATGGCCGGCATCCCGAAGCGCGCCAAGGGCGCGGAGGCGGCGCTGAACGGTTCGGCGATCCGCGATTCGGCCGCCTGGTCGAAGGCATTCGCGGCGCTACGCGAGGATTTCACCCCGCTCGACGATCACCGCGCCAGCGCCGCCTATCGCGCCGAGACGGCGCATGCGCTGCTGGGCAAGGCGCTGCTCGAGGCGGCGGGCACCGCGACGGTGCGCACGCGCCTCGTCGGCCGGCGCGAGGAGGCTGTCCATGCCGCCGAGTGACACCACGATGCTGCCCGACAGCGAGCTGCAGGTCGTCCGCAAGTCGCTGCCGCATGACAGCGCGCCGCGCCATGTCACCGGGTCGGCCGCCTATATCGACGATCTCCGCGAGCCCGCCGGCACGCTGCATGTCGCGCCCGGCTATGCGCCGATCGCCTCGGGCAGGATCGTCGCGCTCGATCTCGCCGAGGTCCGCGCGGCGCCCGGCGTCGTCGCGGTCCTCACCGCCGCCGACATTCCCGGCGCCAACGACATCTCGCCGAAGCTCGTCGGCGACGATCCGGCGCTCGCCCTCGACGAGATCCGTTTCCACGGCCAGGTCGTCTACATCGTCGTGGCCGAGACGCGCGATGCCGCCCGACGGGCAACGCGCAAGGCGAAGTTCACCACCGAGGTTGCGGTGCCGGTGATCGATGTCGGCGACGCGACCGAGATGGTGCTGCCGGACTATGCCTTCGTGCAGGGCGATCCGGACGCGGCAGTCGCCGCCGCGCCGCTCGGTTTCGAGGATACGTTCCGCATCGGCGGCCAGGAGCATTTCTATCTTGAGGGGCAGATCGCCCTCGCCATTCCGGGCGAGGCGGGCGAAATGTATGTGCATTCCTCGACCCAGCATCCGAGCGAGGTGCAGCACCTCGTCGCCCATGCGCTGCATCTGCCCTCCAGCGCCGTGACGGTCGAGATCCGCCGCATGGGCGGAGCCTTCGGCGGCAAGGAGAGCCAGGCCTCGCAATGGGCCGTGCTTGCGGCGCTCGCCGCCTCCAGGACCGGCCAGCCCTGCAAGATGCGGCTCGACCGCGACGATGACATGATCATGACCGGCAAGCGGCATGATTTCCGCGTCGGCTACCGCGTCGGCCATGATGCCGAGGGCCTGCTGCAGGCGGTCGACGTCACCTTCGATGCCCGCTGCGGCCATTCGGAGGATCTGTCGATGGGCGTCGTCGACCGGACGATGTTCCACGCCGACAATTCCTATTTCTATCCGGCGACGCGCGTCCTCGCCCGCCGCTTCCGCACCAATACCTGCTCCAACACGGCCTTCCGAGGCTTCGGCGGCCCGCAGGGCATGGTGTTCGCCGAGCGGATGATGGACCAGATCGCCTATCGGCTCGGCAAGGATCCGCTCGACGTCCGCAAGGCGAATTTCTATGCCGGGCGCGGCCGCGACCGGACGCCTTACGGCCAGCAGGTCAGCGACAATCTGCTGCATGAACTGGTCGCCGAGCTCGAGGCCGACTGCGATTATCGCGGCCGCCGCGCCGAGATCGCGGCCTGGAATGCCGAGAGCCGCATCCTGAAGCGCGGCCTCGCGCTGACGCCGGTCAAGTTCGGTATTTCCTTCACCTTGATGCCGCTCAACCAGGCCGGGGCGCTGGTGCATCTCTACCGCGACGGCTCGATCCATTTGAACCATGGCGGCACCGAAATGGGGCAGGGCCTGTTCCTCAAGGTGGCGCAGGTCGTCGCCGAGGAATTCGGCGTCGACATGGGCAAGGTCGCGATCACCGCGACCCGCACCGACAAAGTGCCGAACACCTCGCCGACGGCGGCTTCCTCCGGAACCGATCTCAACGCGATGGCGGCGCTCGCCGCCTGTGGCGAGATCAAGGACCGCCTCTTTGCCTTCATCGAGCAGAAATGGCGTGTCCGGCGCGAGCAGGTGCGCTTCCGCGACAACCGCGTCTTCTTCGGCAACCAGTCGATGAGCCTTGGCGAGCTGGCGACCGCCGCCCATGCCGAGCGCATCCAGCTCTCCTCGGCCGGCTTCTATCGCACGCCGGTCATCAGCTGGAACCGCGACAAGGCCGAGGGACGGCCGTTCCTCTATTACGCCTATGGCGCCTCCTGCTCGGAGGTCACGATCGACACGATGACCGGCGAGATGAAGGTCGACCGGGTCGATGTGCTGCATGATGTCGGCAAGTCGCTCAATCCGGCGATCGATATCGGCCAGATCGAGGGCGGCTTCGTGCAGGGCATGGGCTGGCTGACCACCGAGGAACTGGTCTGGGACAAGCAGGGGCGCCTCCGCACCCATGCGCCCTCGACCTACAAGATCCCGACCGCTTCCGACATTCCCGAGCATTTCAGCGTCAAGCTGTTCCAGTCCGACGGTGCGCGCGAGAAGACGATCTATCGCTCCAAGGCGGTCGGCGAGCCGCCTTTGATGCTGCCGATCTCGGTCTGGTGCGCCATCGCCAATGCCATCGCCAGCCTCGCGCCCGGCGTCGTGCCCGATCTCGATGCGCCGGCGACGCCGGAGGCGATCATGAAGGCGGTGAGGGGAGCGCGCAGCGGGGTGGTTTGATGCTGGTCTGGCAACGTCTCCTCGAAGCGATCGACCGCCATGGCAAGGCTGCCATGGCGAGCCTGGTGGAGACCCGCGGCTCGGCGCCGCGCGAGGCTGGCGCCCGCATGATCATCCAGCCGGACGGCAGCTTCACCGGCACGATCGGCGGCGGCACGCTCGAATGGCGCGCCATCGCCGAGGCGCAGCGGGCGCTCGCCGGCGATGCGCCACGCGGCCTCACGCTTTCCTCGATCGCGCTCGGACCGGAACTCGGCCAGTGCTGCGGCGGCCGGGTCGAACTGGCGCTGGAGGTGTTCGGCGCCTCCAGGAGGGCTGACGTCGCCGCCCTCGCATTGGCGGAGGCCGCCGGGCCGTTCCGCACTCGCGCGCTCGTCACCGCCGGTGGCCCGCTCAACCGGTCGATCGTCACTGATTCCCGTGTGGCCATCGGCGGCGCGCGCATCGATGGCGACGCCCTCGAAGAGGGGTTCGGCGAGGAGAGGCGGGCGCTTTATCTCTTCGGCGCCGGCCATGTCGGGCGGGCGCTGGTTCTTTCCCTCGCGCCGCTCCCTTTCGCCATCACCTGGGTCGATCCGCGTCCGGAGGCGTTTCCGGCACTGGTGCCAGCCAATTGCCGCTGCGTTCAGCAGCTCGACGCGCCCGAAGCGCTTCGGGCGGCGCCAGGCGGCGCCTTCGTGCTGGTGATGACGCATAGTCATGCCCTCGATCTGGCCATCGTGCACAAAGCATTGGCAGATGATCGGTTCGGCTATATCGGTCTGATCGGAAGCGCCTCCAAGCGCGCCCGGTTTACGCGGCTGCTCGGCGAGGCCGGCCTTGGCGCGGAGCGGATTTCGGCGCTCGCCTGCCCGATCGGCATCGCCGGCATCACCTCCAAGCTGCCGGCCGTGATCGCGGCCTCGGTGGCATCAGACTTGCTAATTCGTGACGAGGCGGCGCGCGGGGCGATCTCGATCGAAGCGGACCCGCATCGTCAGGTATCGCTCCGTTCGCCGAGGGGAAGCTGAATTGGAACCAAAAAGCGCTGGCCGCCGAACGCGGCCGGAGAGCGGCGCCCTCATCCAGGCGATCGGCATCACCAAGCTGTTCGGCAGCTTCAAGGCGAACGACGCCGTCGACCTGACCATCCGGCCGGGCGAGATCCACGCGCTGCTCGGCGAGAACGGTGCCGGCAAGTCGACGCTGGTCAAGATTCTCTATGGCTCGCTGCAGCCGAGCGAAGGCGAGATCCGCTGGAAGGGCCAGCCGGTGCGCATCCCGAGCCCCTCGGCGGCGCGCAAGCTCGGCATCGGCATGGTGTTCCAGCACTTCTCGCTGTTCGACGCGCTGACCGTCACCGAGAACATCGCCCTCGCGCTCAGCGACCGTGGCAACCGGGCGGCGCTGGCGCGCGAGATCGAGAAGGTCTCGGCCGAATATGGCCTGCCGCTCAATCCCGCCTCGCGCATCGTCGATCTCTCGGTCGGCGAGCGGCAGCGTGTCGAGATCGTGCGCTGCCTGCTGCAGAACCCCGAACTCCTGATCATGGACGAGCCGACCTCGGTGCTGACGCCGCAGGAGGCCGACGATCTCTTCGAGACGCTCGACCGGCTGACGGCGCGCGGCTGCGCGGTGCTCTATATCAGCCACCGCCTCGAGGAGGTGAAGCAGATCTGCCATCACGCGACGATCCTGCGCCTCGGCAAGGTGGTCGCCGAATGCGATCCGCAGCAGGAATCGGCCTCGACGCTGGCGAGCCTGATGGTCGGGGCGGACGTGCATGTGCTCTCGTCCGATACGCCGCCGCCGACGGCAGCGCGGACGCGGCTCACGATCCGCAATCTCTCGATGCCCGAGCCGCATCCCTTCGCCGTCGCGCTGCAGGACATCTCGCTCGATGTGCGCGCCGGTGAGATCGTCGGCATCGCCGGCATCGCCGGCAACGGGCAGGGCGAGTTCTTCGATGCGCTCTCGGGCGAGCGGCTCGCCGACAAGGCCGAGACCGTGACCATCGACGGCAAGCCGTCCGGCCGCATGGGCGTCACGGCGCGCCGGCGGCTCGGGGCGGCCTTCGTGCCGGAGGAGCGCATCGGCCACGGCGCCGTGCCGCGGCTGCGCCTCTCCGACAATGTCCTCCTGACGCGGCATGCGACCGGCGACCAGTTGCTGCGCATCGGCGTCATCGATTTCAGCGGCATGAAGACGCTCGCCGACCGGATCGGCCGCTCCTTCGACGTGCGCAAATCGGCCGTCGACCCGGAGGCGGGCTCGCTTTCCGGCGGCAATCTGCAGAAATTCATCGTCGGCCGCGAGATCGACCGGCAGCCCTCGGTTCTGGTGGTCAGCCAGCCGACCTGGGGCGTCGACGCGGGCGCCGCCGCCGTCATCCGCCAGGCGCTGATCGACCTCGCGCGCTCCGGCTCGGCGGTCTTGATCATCAGCCAGGATCTCGACGAGATCTTCGAGATCGCCGACCGCGTCGCCGTGATCTCGCGGGGCCATCTGACCGAACCGGTGCCGGCGCGCTCGCTGACGCGCGAGCGGATCGGCCTTCTCATGGCCGGCCTCGACGAAGGCAAGCGCACCCCCAGCAAGGAGCCCGCCCATGCGCATCGTGCTTGAGCGGCGCCAGGTCCCCAGCCGCAGCATGCAGTATCTGTCGCCGCTCCTGGCGATCGTGCTGTCGCTCGTCACCTTCTTCATCATCTTCGTCCTGTCGGGCATCGATCCCGTCAAGGCGCTCTACATCTATTTCGTCGAGCCGCTGACGGCGCTGTGGTCGATCGAGGACCTCCTGGTCAAGGCGATCCCGATCATCCTGATCGCGATCGGCCTGTCGTTCTGCTACCAGTCCGCCGTCTGGAACATCGGCGCGGAGGGGCAGCTCGCGGCCGGCGCGCTGGCGGGCTCGGCCCTGCCGATCCTCTTCCCGACGCTGCAGGGACCGGCGGTCATCACGGCCATGCTGGTCATGGGCGTCGCCGGCGGCATGGCCTATGCGTCGATCCCGGCGATCCTCAAGATCCGCTTCAATGCGAACGAGACGCTGACGACGCTGATGCTCGTCTATGTGGCCAATCTCTTCGTCGACTACATGGCGCGCGGGCCCTGGCGCGACCCGGCCGGCTTCAACTTCCCCAACAGCCGCCCGTTCGACGACGGGCAGCTGCTGCCGGTCGTGTTCGGCAGCTCGATCCGCCTCTCCATCGTCTTCATGCTGATCGCCGTCGTCGTCGCCTGGTTCCTGACCACCAAGACGATGACCGGCTTCAAGATCCGCGTGCTCGGCCTTTCGCCGCGCGCCGGCTCGTTCGGCGGCTTCTCGCGCAACAAGATGGTGATGCTGACCTTCCTCATCTCGGGCGGCCTCGCCGGCCTTGCCGGCATCTGTGAGATCATGGGGCCGATCGGGCTGCTGCGCACGACGGTGTCGCCCGGCTACGGCTTCACGGCGATCATCGTCGCCTTTCTCGGCCGGCTGCATCCGTTCGGCATCCTGGTCGCCGGCCTGCTGCTGGCGCTCTCCTACATGGGCGGGGAGGGCGCGCAGGCGGCGCTTCAGATCTCCGACCAGACGACGCAGGTCTTCCAGGGCATGCTGCTCTTCTACGTGCTCGCCTGCGACAGCTTCATCTACTACCGCCTGAGAGTCCTGCGCGAGCGCGCCCTCGAACCCGCTGCGGCACGGTGATCGTCATGACGATGCTGGAAGGTATCCTGCTCACGATCGTCACGGCCGCGACGCCGCTGCTGTTCGCGGCGATCGGCGAGCTCGTCGCGGAGCGCTCGGGCGTGCTCAATCTCGGCGTCGAGGGCATGATGGCGGTCGGCGCCGTCTGCGGCTTCGCGGCCTGCAACCTCACGGGGAACCCGATCCTCGGCGTCCTCGCGGCGATGATCGCCGGCATGCTGGCGGCGAGCCTCTTCGGCGTCGTCGCGCTGTTCTTCGTCGCCAACCAGAATGCGACCGGCGTCGCCCTGACGCTGTTCGGCCTCGGCCTCTCGGGGCTCATCGGCGGCTCCTTCGTCGGCGTTCCCGGCGTGCCGATCCCGCGCCTCGACATCCCCGTCCTCTCCGACCTGCCCGTCGTCGGGCGGCTCGTGTTCGGCCAGGATCCGTTCGTCTATCTCGCGGCGCTGCTCGCCTTCGGCACCTGGTGGTTCATCTTCAAGACGCGCGGCGGGCTGATCCTCAGGGCCGTCGGCGACAACGCCGCCTCGGCGCATGCGCTCGGCTTCTCCGTGTTCCGGACGCGGTTCCTCGCCGTGCTGTTCGGCGGCGCCTGCGCCGGCATCGGCGGGGCCTATCTCTCGATGGTCTACACGCCGCAATGGACGCAGGCGATGACCGCCGGACGCGGCTGGATCGCACTGGCGCTGGTCGTCTTCGCCTCGTGGCTGCCGGGCCGCCTCGTCGTCGGCGCGCTGCTGTTCGGCGCCGTCAGCATCCTGCAGCTGCATGCCCAGGCGATCGGCATCGGCATCCCCTCGCAGTTCCTGTCGATGCTGCCCTACATCGTGACGGTGATCGCGCTGGTCATCATCTCGCGCAACCGCGCGCTGCTCAGCGTCAACACCCCCGCCTGCCTCGGCCGACCCTTCGTCGCCGACACCTGATCCGTTTCCGCGCGGGCCGCCGGGCCGCGTGGCGCCTGCGCTGTTCGAAGTCGTTTGTTCGAAGTCAATCCAGAGGAAGGACAAGAAAAGAAATGCGCAAATACATCGTTGCCCTCGGTGCCGTCGCGCTCGCGGCAGGCATGGTTTCGGGAGCGCAGGCTGCCGACAAGGTCAAGGCCTGCTTCGTCTATACCGGCCCGCACAATGACGGCGGCTGGAGCCAGCAGCACGACATGGCCCGCCTCGACGTCGAGAAGCATTTCGGCGACAAGGTCGAAACGGCCTATGTCGAGAACGTGCCGGAAGGCCCGGACGCTGAGCGCGCCATCGAGCGCTTCGCCCGGTCCGGCTGCACCATCATCTTCACGACCTCGTTCGGCTTCATGGATCCGACCATCAAGGTCGCGAAGCAGTTCCCCGACGTGAAGTTCGAGCATGACGCCGGCTACAAGATGGCCGACAATGTCTCGATCTACAACATGCGCTGGTATGAGGGCCGCTACGTCCAGGGCCAGATCGCCGCGAAGATGTCGAAGACCGGCGTCGCCGGATATATCGTCTCCTTCCCGATCCCCGAGGTCGTGATGGGCATTGACGCCTTCATGCTCGGCGCGCAGTCGGTCAATCCCGATTTCAAGATCAAGGTCGTCTGGGTCAACACCTGGTTCGATCCCGGCAAGGAAGCCGACGCCGCCAAGGCGCTGATCGACCAGGGTGCCGACATCATCGTCCAGCACACCGACTCGCCCGCCGCGATGCAGATCGCCGAGGAGCGCGGCCTGCATGCCTTCGGCCAGTCGGCCGACATGGCGAAGTTCGGCCCCAAGGCCCATCTCGCCTCGCTGGTCGACAACTGGACGCCCTACTACATCGAGCGGGTCCAGGCCGTGCTCGACGGCACCTGGAAGTCGACCGACACCTGGGAAGGCATGAAGGAAGGCCTCGTCGTGCTCGGCCCGTTCACCAACATGCCGGACGACGTCAAGGCCATGGCCGAGGACTCGGTCGCCAAGATCAAGGCCGGCGAGCTGCAGGTCTTCAAGGGTCCGATCACCAAGCAGGACGGCTCGGTCGGCGTCGCCGAAGGCGCGGTTGCCGACGACAAGACGCTGCTCGGCCTCAATTGGTACGTGAAGGGCATCGACGACAAGCTGCCGCAGTAACGGCCGCCCGGCGACGTGCCACCATGGCATCTCGCTGAGCCGTCGATCGTCCAGCGTGGCCGGTGCCCCCAGGGGTGCCGGCCATCACCACACCGGGGCTGAATTCCGCAAAGATGTCCGCATTCGTCGTCGACTGGCTCAATCTGCTCATCCGCTGGTCCCATCTCGTCGTGGGCATCGGCTGGATCGGCACCTCGTTCTATTTCATCGCGCTGGATCTCAGCCTCAAGAAGCGCGAGCAGATGAACCCGGGCGTCTACGGCACCGCCTGGGAGGTGCATGGCGGCGGCTTCTACCATGTGGAGAAATATCTGGTCGCGCCGCCGGCGCTGCCCTCGGACCTCATCTGGTACAAGTGGGAAGCCTATCTCACCTGGGTCACCGGCTTCCTGCTCCTGATCGTCCAGTATTACTGGAACGCCAATTCCTTCCTGATCGACCGCGCGGTGCTGCCGCTCCTGCCCTCGCAGGCGATCGTCATCTCGGTCGTCTCGCTCGTCGGCGGCTGGTTCATCTATGACCGGCTGTGCAAGTCGGTGCTCGGCCGCTCGACGCCCGTGCTCGCGGCCTGCCTCTTCGTCCTCATCGTCGGCGCCGCCTATCTGTTCACGCATGTGTTCTCGGGCCGCGGCGCCTTCATCCATGTCGGCGCCTTCGTCGGCACGATCATGGCGGTCAACGTCTTCGGCATCATCGTGCCGAACCAGCGCAAGATCGTCGCCTCGCTGCTGGCGCATGAGAAGCCCGATCCGCGCCTCGGCGCGATCGGCAAGCAGCGCTCGGTGCACAACAATTATCTGACGCTGCCCGTGCTCTTGATGATGGTGTCGAACCACTATCCGTTCCTGACCAGCCATCCCGAGAGCTGGATGATCGTCGCCTTCATCCTGCTGCTCGGCGGATCGATCCGGCACTTCCTCAACCGGCACGAGGCGCATGATCCGTTCCTGAAATTCGCCTGGACCATCCCGGTGTCGATCGTCGCGCTCGGCATCCTCATCTCCATGACGGCGCCGAAGCCGATGGAGCTTGCGCCCGGCATGACCGTCTCCGATGCCGATGTGCTCGCGCTGACGGCGAAGCACTGCACCGCCTGCCACGCCGCCAAGCCGACGCATGACGGCTTCGACGCGCCGCCGAAGGGCGTCATGCTGCAGACGACGGCGGAGCTCATCCAGCACAAGGACCAGATCATCGCGCAGGCTGTGCAGGGCAGGGCGATGCCGCTCGGCAACGAGCACGGCATGACCGACGACGAGCGCAAGACGCTTGGCGCCTGGCTGCAAACGCATTAGACAGCAGCCGGTCTCCGATCTCCGCCACCGGAAATGCCGATGCCGAACACGCCGCTCTCCCTCGATGCGGTCAATGCCATGGATGAGACCGCCTTCGTCGCCTCGTTCGGCGATATCGCCGAGCATTCGCCCTGGGTTGCCCGCGCGGCCTATGCCGGCCATCCCTTCGCCGACCACGCGGCGCTGGTCGCCGCGTTCCACGCCGCCATCGCCGGGGCGCCGCATGAGGCGCAACTCGCCTTGCTCCGCGAGCATCCTGATCTCGCCGGCAAGGCCCGCATCGCCGATCTCGCCGTCGAATCGCAGGTCGAGCAACTGGGCGCCGGGCTCGACCGGCTGACGGCCGACGAGTTCGCCGAATTCACCCGCCTCAACACCGCCTATCGCGCCCGGCACGGCATTCCGTTCATCCGGGCCGTCAAGGGCTCGACCAAGGACCAGATCATCGCCGCCTTCCGCGAGCGCCTGCCGAACGCGCCGGAAACCGAATTCGCGACCGCCCTGACGCAGGTCGGCCGCATCATCCGCTTCCGCCTCGAGGATCGCGTCCTGTCATGAGCGCTCAAGAGACGCCCGGCCGGCTGACGACCCGGCAGATCGGCGAACGGGCGCTGGCGATGATCGATGCGCTCGCCGCGATCTCCGCCGACGAGGGCGCGCTGACGCGGCTTTACCTGACGCCCGAGCACCGCCGCGCTGCCGATGTCGTCAGCGGCTGGATGGAGGCTGCAGGCCTGCAGGTCCGGATGGACGCCGCCGGCACGGTGCGCGGCGCCCTGCCGCCGGGCGCACCCGGCAAGAGCAGCAACAAGGCGCTGCTGATCGGCTCGCATATCGACACGGTCATCGATGCCGGGCGCTTCGACGGCAATCTGGGCGTCGTCGCCGGCATCCTCGCCGCGGAACAATTGAAGGCGCGCGGCATCGCGCTGCCGTTCGGGATCGAGCTGCTCGCCTTCGGCGACGAGGAGGGCGTCCGCTTCCCGGTGACGCTGACCTCGTCGGCGGTCGTGGCCGGCGTCTTCGATCCGAAGGCGCTCGATGCCACCGACGACAAGGGCGTGAGCCTCCGCGAGGCGCTCGTCGCCTTCGGCGGCGACCCGGCGCGGCTGCAGCAGGAGGCCTATCAGCGCCCGGCGGTGCTCGGCTATCTCGAGGTCCATATCGAGCAGGGGCCGGTGCTGGAGCGCGCGGGCGAGCCGCTCGGCGTCGTCACGGCGATCGCGAGCCAGAGCCGCCACCGCATCCGCATCCGCGGCGAGGCCGGGCATGCCGGCACGGTGCCGATGGAGATGCGCCACGATGCGCTCACCGCTGCCGCCGAGATCATGCTCTCGGCCGAGGAGATCGCCCGCAAGGGCAAGAAGCATGCGCTGGTGGCGACCGTCGGCCATGTCGAGGTGATGCCGGGCGCCTCCAATGTCATCCCGGCCGATGTGCGCTTCTCGCTCGATGTCCGCGCCGCGACCGACGAGGCGCGCAAGGCCGCCGTCGACGAGATCACGCTGTTCGCCCGGCGGATCGACAAGCGGCGGCAGGTGGTCGTCGGCGTCGAGACCGTGCTGGAGAAGGGCGTCGCGACCTGTGCGCCGCGCCTGATGAAGGCGATCGCCGCCGGCGTCGGCGCGGTCCAGGGCAAGCCGGCGCGCAGCCTGATGTCGGGCGCCGGCCATGACGGCCAGTCGATGGTGCATCTCGGCGATTTCGGCATGATCTTCGTTCGCTGCCGGGCCGGGATCAGTCATAATCCGAACGAGTGGGTGTCGGTCGACGACATGGGCGCCGCCGTCGAGGCGTTGATGGCGACGATCCTCGAACTGGCGCGGCAGGAAGGGGCGGCACGATGATCGAGACGGCGGTTGATGCGCTGTTCGAGCGCGAGGTCGCCTTCCTCAAGGCGATGATCCGTGTTCCGAGCGACAATCCCCCCGGCGATTGCGCGCCGCATGCCGAGGCGGCGACCGCGGCGCTGGCGGCGCTCGGCTTCACCGTCGAGCAGCATCCGGTGCCCGAGCCGTTCTCACGGCAATACGGGCTGAAGAGCACCATCAACCTCATCGTCCGCAAATCGTTCGGCAGCGGCACCGGGCCGGTCGTGGCGCTCGTCGCGCATGGCGATGTCGTGCCGCCCGGCGATGGCTGGAGCACTGATCCCTATGGCGCCGAGGAACGGCACGGCGCGGTCTATGGCCGCGGCGCAGCCGTCTCCAAGGCCGATTTCGCCGCCTATGCCTTCGCGCTGCTGGCGCTGGAGCAATCGGACCGCCCGCTCGACGGCGGCGTCGAGCTGCATTTCACCTATGACGAGGAGACCGGCGGCTTCGTCGGGCCGAAATGGCTGCTCGAGCATGGGCTGTCGAAGGCCGACTATGCGATCACGTCAGGCTTCTCGCAGATGGTGGCGACCGCGCATAGCGGCGTCCTGCATCTCGAGGTCGTCGTGCGCGGGCGCCAGGCGCATGCCGCCGTCGCGGCTCTCGGCGCCGACGCGCTGGAGGCGGCGACGCCCGTGCTGGCCGCTATCTATTCCGAGCGGCGCAGGCTTGCCGCGATCCGTTCGGCCGAGCCCGGCATCGGCGCGCCGCAGATCACCGTCGGCCTGATCTCGGGCGGCATCAACACCAATGTCGTGCCAGACCGGATCGTGCTCCGCATCGACCGCAGGCTGATCACCGAGGAAGACGGCGAGAGCGTCGAGGCGGCGCTGATCGAACTCATCGAGGCAGCGGCGCCGACGACGCCAGGCATCGAGATCGAATGCCGCCGCATCCTGCTCGCCGAGCCGCTCCGGCCTCTGCCCGGCGTCGAGCGGCTGGTCGAGGCGATCCGCACGCCGGCCGAGGCGCTGCTCGGCGTGCCGATCGGCGTCAGCGGCGTGCCGCTCTATACCGATGCCCGCCACTATGCGGCGGCGGGCATCCCGACCGTGCTCTATGGCGCCGGGCCGCGCTCGATCATGGACGGCAATGCCCATGCGGCCGACGAGCATATCCGCCTCAGCGATCTCCGCAGCGTGACGGAGATCATCGCCCGCGCGCTTGAGACGATGCTCTCCCGATAGCGCGCGACTAACGCGTCGCGCCCGGACGGAGCGAGGGCCCGTCACCCTCTGCAATGTGCCGGCGGGCACCGAGCGCCCTCTCCTCGACGCGGATGCGATAAGCGAGGAGGGCGAGGTTGAGCACACCGAACACCAGCGCCAGCATCGGCAGGCCGAGCGCATAGGGCAGCAGCGGCACCTCGATGGCGACGATCAGATAGTTCGGATGCCGGATCAGACGATAGGGCCCGCGCTTCCGCAGCGGCATCTCGTCGATGGTGATGATCCGCGTCGTCCAGAACGGTCCGAGGCTGGCGATGGTCCAGATGCGGAGGACCTGCAAGAGGACATAGACGCCGATGAGCGGCCAGGGAACGGGAATGCCCGGCTGGACGAAGGCGAGCATGGCGACGAGCCAGGCGCCATGCAGCAGGATGAACAGCGGATAATGCGCCGCGCCGATCTCGCGGCCGCGCCGCAGCATCAGCCAGCGCCGGTTGCGCTCGGACCAGGCGAGCTCGACGATCCGCTGGATCATGACGAAGCCGAGCAGCCCGTAAGGCCAGAACGCCGTCATGCCCCACCCGGCGCGACATGCACGAACTGGAAGGCCGCGGTGAAGCCGGGCCCGAGCGCGGAGAGGAGCAGCGCCCCTGTCGTGCCGCGCCGGATCAGTTCGTCGAGGACGAAGAGCACGGTCGGCGCCGACATGTTGCCGTTCTCGCGGAGGACCGTCCGCTCGGCGTCGAGGCCCATCGGCGCGAAGCCGAATACCTTCTCCAGTTCGTCGACGACCTTGGCGCCGCCCGGATGGCAGCAGGGCCGGTCGATATCGGCCCGCGTCAGGTTGAGTCGATCGAGGAAGCTGTCCAGCACCGGCGGCATGTCACGAGCGACGATGTCGGGAATGCTCTGCTTGAAGATGACGTCGAGGCCTTGCCCGTCGACATTCCAGCCCATGACATCGAGCGTATCCGGCCAGCAATGTTCGCCGCCGGCGCCGATGGTGACGCTGCCTTCGCCACCGGCGCCGCCGCATTCGAGCACCGCCGCCGCGCCGCCATCGCCGAACAGGGCGCAGGCGACGAGATTGCTCTTGGTGAGCCGATCATAGCGGAAGGCGAGGGACGAGAACTCGACGACGATCAAGAGGCAGCGGCTGCCGGGCGTCGCACGGGCCATCTGAGCCGCCCGCGAGAGCCCGAGCACGCCGCCGGCACAGCCGAGCCCGAAGATCGGCAGCCGCACCACGTCGCGGCGGAACGGCATCTCGTTCATCACGCGCGCCTCGATGCTCGGCGTGGCGATGCCGGTCGAGGAGACGAACACGATCTGGTCGATCTCGTCGGCGCGAAGCCCCGCCGCGTCGAGGGCCTTCTCGGCGGCGGCGCGGGCAAGCGCGGTGGCGTTCTTCACATAGAGCGCCGACTTCTCGCCGAAATCCGCCTCGCCCATGAACCACTCGACCGGCAGGCAGGAATGGCGCGTATCGATCGCGGCGTTGTCGAACACCTGCTGCAACTGGTCGAAGAACGGCATGCGGCCGCCGAACACCTCCCGTGCCCGTTCGCGCGCCACCGCCTGCGGCACATGGTTATCCGGCGTCACGGTGACGAGCGAACGCAAGGTGACAGGCGGCGGCACGACCTGCCGTGCCGCCGAGAGATCGAGGGGACGCTGAAGCGTCATGGGCGAGCCTTTCCGCTCCAGGAGCGATGCGTTGGCCTATTCGTGTCCGGTCGTGATGAAGTTCGCGAGGTCCTCATATTGCTCGCAACTGGTGTTGCCGCAGAGCTTTTCCAGGGTGGCGAGCTCGGCCTTGGCCTCTTCCATGCGGCCCGAGCTGGCATAGCCCTCGCCGAGATATTCGCGCGTGTTGAGATTGTTGGGATCGATGGCGAGGGCTTCCTTGTAGTAGCGGATGCCGACATCGACATCGCCCATCTTGCGATGGCTGTAGCCGATATAGGTCAAGACCGTCGCGTCGCGCTTGTTGCCGACGGCATCGAGGACCGCGAGGGCATTGTCGTAGTGGCCGGCGAGGGCGAGGGCGCGGCCCTGCTCGGTCAGTTCCTTGTCGGAAAGGCTCCCCGACTGCGCCTTGACGCAGCGCTCGACCGCCTTCGACCAGACGAACCCCTTCTTGCAGACCACGGGAGCCGACGATCCGCCGCTGCCGTCGCTGCCGCCACCGCCACTGCCGCTGGCCGCGAAGGCCGGGAGGGCGGCGAGCATCGTGAAGCCGATCGCGACCGCCGTTCGCGTTGCCAAGTTGGACATGCTAGTCATCGTCACCTCCGAAGTGACCTCGCCTGGACTGGCGGGTTAGGGGCATGAACACGGCTTGGGCTCCGCCTATTCGCTTCCCGCATGAACACCAGCAGTCACGATGATGTGAGGTCAGGACTTCGGCAGCACCTCGCGGCGCTGTGGCGCTTCGCGCTGGTGCTGTCGCGCAGCCGCGCGACCGCCGAGGACCTGGTGCAGGCGACCTGCGTGCGCGCGCTGGAGCGGGCAGGGCAGTTCGAACCGGGCACGCGGCTCGACCGCTGGCTGTTCTCCATTCTCCATTCGGTCTGGATCAACGAGACCCGCGCCCGCAAGGTCCGACAGGGGGCCGGCGTCGTCGATGCCGAGCTGGCGCTGACCTTCGACGGCGGCCATATCATCGAAACGAATATTCTGGCGGCTCAGATGTTAACGGCGATCGGAGCGTTGCCGGAGGGGCAGCGCGAAGCGGTCCTGCTCGTTTATGCCGAGGGCTATTCCTACCGCGATGCCGCGACATTTCTCGGCGTGCCGATCGGGACCATCATGAGCCGGCTCGCGACAGCGCGGGCGCGGCTCGCCGATTTGAACGGGACGAGCGAGGACGGCGATGGCCGACACTGACCTCCGCGACGACGAGACGCTGACCGCCTTTCTCGACGGGGAACTGACCCCTGCGGACCAGCGCGCCGTCGCGCTGCGGCTTGCCGGCGACGCTGCCCTCAGTGCGCGGCTCGGTCGGCTGGAGCGGGCCGGGGAGGGGATCGATGCCGCCTTCGACGCGGCGTTCGATGCTGCGCCGATAGCCTCGCTCGACGCCATGCTGCAACAGGCCCTCGCGCAGGTGCCGCCGCCCCGTCTGCCTGCCCCGTCGCTCGTCCGCCGCGTCGCCTATGGCTGGAACCCGCGCGCGCTGGCGGCCTCGCTGCTGGTGGCGCTCGCGCTCGCCGGCGGGCTCGGTTTCGGTCTTGGCGCCGCATTCATGGAGAGCGCCCCCAAACCTGCGGAAAGCTGGCATCAGGCGGTCGCCGAATACTGGTCGCTGACGACCGCGGCGACGCTGACCCTGGAGCCGACCGCCGAGCTCGGCGCACGGCAGCTGGCACTCGCCGGCGCGGCCCTCGGCCTGCCGCTGACGCCTCAAGGCATCGCGGTGGATGGCGCTTCGTTCCGCGGCGCCCAGCTCTATGATTTCGGCGGCAAGCCACTGGTGCAGATCGCCTTTCTCGACCCGGACTACGGCCCGATCGCCTATTGCGTGATCCGCAATGGCGAGACTGAAGGCGCGGCGCAGGAGGCGACCGAGATCGACGGCTTCGGCGTCGTGCGCTGGTCAGGCGAGGGCTTCGGCCGCATGGTCATCGGCCGCGCACCGCCGGAGCGCCTGCGCGCCATCGCCGCGACGCTGGCGATCCGAAGCGGGCAGGGCACCTGAGCCGCCGGGCCGCTCAATCGGTTCGGGCGGATCGCCACTCGGCTCGCAGGTCTTGAGCGAGCAGGCGCAGTTGTCATTGCCGGGCTTAACCCGGCAACGACACCGGAGAGCCTTCGAGAAAGCTCAAAAGTCGATCCGACTAGGTCGTGAACCCATAAAGTGCCTGAGAGCGGAGTAACCTATTTCGTGAACTCTAGCACGGTGACTTTTCCGTTCTGGGGATCGACAGCGACGCGATAGCAACTCCACGTGTTGGCGATGAGCATGTGGCCGTCCCACTTCATGCGCGTAAAGCAGTCCTGCATACCTGTGGTGGGCGGTGAAGCCTTCCAGAGGATGCAGCCTTCTGGATCAACTCGCATGAGGTTGCGGCCATCCTTCACCTCTTCCGCCATCCAGTCGTAGAGTAGGAGGCTTCCCGTATCGTCGGGAAGGTCAATGCGGTCGATCACCTGTCCTGACATATGCGCGCTGCCCCGCCTGAGTTCTGAACAGGATGGCAGGCTTTTATTGCTCCGCCAAATATGATTCAGCGTAGGCAGGAGCCGATATGACCTGACGGACTTCGAATTGCGCGTGATCGAACCGCTGCTGCCCAACAAGCCGCGAGGCGTACCGCGCGTCGATGATCGACGCGAGCTGAACGGTATCTCCTGGGTGCTGCGATCCGGCGCGCCGTGGCGCGACCTGCCGGAGCGCTATGGCCCGCGCACCACCTGCTACAACCGCTTCAATCGATGGCGAGAGGCGGGCGTTTGGGACCGGCTGATGGACGCCATCAGTGCCGCGCACGACGGTGAGATACAGATGATCGACATTCGGCTTGCGGCATTTTGAGCGAGCACGCTGGGCTGTCATTGCCGGGCCTGACCCGGCAATCCAGACTTTCTTCGACTGGCGGAACGCAATCCCGGACCTGCACGGAAAGACTGGATTGCCGGGTCTAGCCCGGCAATGACAGTTTCGATCGGTTGCTCATGACGATGAAAGCCTAAAACCGATCAGGCTAGACCACCTGGCCGTAGAGATCATAGGCATCGGCGCGTTCGATGCGGGCTGTGACGATGTCGCCGACGCGGATCGGGCGGCGCGAGGTCAGGTGGACATTGCCGTCGATCTCGGGCGCGTCCCAGACCGAGCGGCCCTTGGCGGTGAGGCCGCCGCTTTCGTCGACGATGACTTGGATGCGGCGGCCGACGCGCTTCTGCTGGCGGGGGGCGCTGATCGCCTGCTGCTTCTTCATGAAGCGGTTCCAGCGCTGCGTCTTGACCTCTTCCGGCACCGGATTGGCGAGCGCATTGGCCGGGGCGCCATCGACGGGCTCGAACTTGAAGCAGCCGACGCGGTCGAGCTTCACCTCGTCCAGCCAATCGAGCAGGAACTCGAAATCCTCGTCCGTCTCGCCGGGGAAGCCGACGATGAAGGTCGAGCGGATCGCAAGGTCCGGGCAGATCTCGCGCCAGCGATGGATGCGCTCGGCGGTCTTTTCCTGGTTGCCCGGCCGGCGCATCGCCTTCAGCACGGCGGGGCTCGCATGCTGGAAGGGGATGTCGATATAGGGAAGGATCTTGCCGGCGGCCATCAGCTCGACGACGGCGTCGACATGCGGGTAGGGGTAGACGTAGTGCATGCGCACCCAGGCCCCGAGCTCGCCGAGCGCCTCCGAGAGATCGAAGAACTTCGCCCTGACGTCGCGGTCGCGCCAGCGGCTCGCCTCATATTTCAGATCGACGCCATAGGCGCTGGTGTCCTGCGAGATGACCAGCAGTTCCTTGACGCCGGCCTTGACCAGGCGTTCGGCCTCGCGCAGCACGTCGGCGGCCGGCCGGCTGACGAGATCGCCGCGCAGCTTCGGGATGATGCAGAAGGAGCAGCGGTTATTGCAGCCTTCCGAGATCTTCAGATAGGCGTAGTGGCGCGGCGTCAGCTTGATGCCCTGCGGCGGCACGAGGTCGACGAAGGGATCATGCGCCGGCGGCACCGCCTGGTGGACGGCGCCGAGCACGCTCTCATATTGCTGAGGCCCGGTGATCGCGAGCACGTTCGGGAACATGTCGCGGATCTGCTCGGGTTCGGCGCCCATGCAGCCGGTGACGATCACCTTGCCGTTCTGCTTCATCGCCGTGCCGATGGCCTCCAGCGATTCCGCCTTGGCACTGTCGAGGAAGCCGCAGGTGTTGACGATGACCACATCGGCGCCGTCGTGATGGCGCGAGAGCTCATAGCCCTCGGCGCGCAGATGCGTGAGGATGCGCTCTGAATCGACCAGCGCCTTGGGGCAGCCGAGGCTGACGAAGGAAATGCGCGGGGCTTCGCCCGAAGACGCGTCGCGGTTCATGATGGGCATCCGAGGATCTGGCTGTGGCGTCGGCAGAGTCTGCCGCCGGATGGCCCGTCACCGGACCTTTGGCGCCTATCTGTCGAACCGCCTCGCGCCTGTCAATGCCGGCGCGCCGTCAGAGCCGCAAGCGGGGGCGGCGAGGGGACCTCGCGACGCCTGCCCTCGCCGCTTTTCGTGCGCGTCCGGCGGCCGCGCTACCGCGGCGCCTTGCCCCTGGCGACGTCATATTCGCCGCGATCATGGATGACATTGGCGCGGCCGACCAGCAGCGTATCGACCTGCCCCACCCGCGAAAGATCCTTGCCCTTGTAGGGCAGGGAATGCAGCACATAGCGCATGGCATTGAGGCGGGCGCGCTTCTTGTCGTCCGACTTGATGACGGTCCAGGGCGAGTCGGCGGTGTCGGTGGCGAAGAACATCGCCTCCTTGGCGCGGGTGTAGTCGTCCCATTTGTCGAGGCTGGCGAGGTCGATCGGCGAGAGCTTCCATTGCTTGAGCGGATGGACGTTGCGCTCCTTGAAGCGGCGGCGCTGCTCTTCGCGGCTGACCGAGAACCAGAACTTGATCAGATGGATGCCACTCCTGACGAGGTTGCGCTCGAAATCCGGCGCCTGGCGCAGGAATTCGCGATACTCGTCCTCGGCGCAGAAGTTCATCACCTTCTCGACGCCGGCGCGGTTGTACCAGCTGCGATCGAACAGGACGATCTCGCCCGTCGACGGCAAGTGGCTGATATAGCGCTGGAAATACCACTGGCCGCGCTCGACCTCGCTCGGCTTCTCGAGCGCCACGACGCGCGCGCCGCGCGGGTTCAGATGCTCCATGAAGCGCTTGATGGCGCCGCCCTTGCCGGCCGCGTCGCGCCCCTCGAAGAGGATCACCACCCGCTGCCGGGCATCCTTCACCCAGGTCTGCAGCTTGAGGAGCTCGGTCTGCAGGGCGAATTTCTCGCGCTCATAGTCCTGCCGCAGCATCTTGAACTTGTAGGGATAGCCGCCGGCGCGCCAGCCCTCGGCGAGCTCGTCCGTCGTCTTGCGCGGCCGGCCGGAGGGCTTCGGCAGGCCGAGCTGCTCCTCCATCCGCGCGGCATCATCCGGCGCCGCTCCGGCGATGATGGCCGCGACGCCTTCGCTGGTCTCCGGCGCTGCGGTGATGGTCTCGAGCGCCACCAGCTGCGCCTCCTGCACGGCCTCGACGCGCTCGGCCGACAAGGCGTCCGCGATCGCCGCCGACGCGATCTGGCCGGCTCTCGCTTCGGCCGCCTTCGCTTGCACTGTCTTGGCCGGTGCCGGAGGCGGTGGTGTCGCCGCGATCGGCGCCTTTGCAGCCCCAGCCTTCTTCTTGTCGCCCGACTGCGATCCGTTTCCCATGCCGTCGTCCCCCCACAGGCCTCGGCGAGGCCAAGCACAGCGTTCGCGCGCGACGGCGGCCGGATTGAGCTGCACCGCTACGACACCGAACTGTCACATGCGAGTATTCGCCTGCCGCTCGCCGGTGCGATTGATCTGGGTCAAGGGGGAGGGATCGCGGGCAGGGGCCGGGCAGGGCACCTGCCCTCAGGCGAAGACGAGGTGCAGCGCTCGGTGATCCGACACCTCGGGCGCGGCGACCACATCGAACCGCGCGACCCGAACTTCCGGCGAGACGAGGAGATAGTCGGCGAAGCGGCCCGGCTTGGCGTACCAGGAGGTACGGGTATCGTCATGGCCGCCGCCGGTGACGAGATCGGCGAGCGAGAGGCGCGCCAGCCGTTCGAAGGTCACGCTCTCAGGCAGGACATTGAAATCGCCGCAGACGACGAGGCGCTCGCCCTCCGGCCTCACCTGCCCGATCAGCTTGGCAAGCGCCTCGGCCTGCGCCACGCGGTCCGGCGTATCGTGCTTTCCGGCCGGATCGCGCAGCCCGTGCATCTGCGCGATCGTGACGGTGAAATCGTCGGCATAGCTGTAGAGGCGCACGACATGCGCGTTGCGGGCGCGCGGATGCTCGCCCCAGCCATCGGCCGAGAACGCGCCATGGACGAAGCCCTGCGCCTGGCCGATCAGCGGCAGCGATTTGCGGATGAAGGTGGCGAGGCCGAATTCCGAGAGCACGACGCGGTCGCCATCGGTGAGTTCGCCACGCGAGGCCGGCATGAAGATTCCGTCATGGCCGGACAGCAGCGCCGCCATCTCGCCGAAGAGATTGGCCCGCTGCGGCAGCGCGATCCCGGTGTCGCGATAGACGAGCCAGGGCGACGTCGCGCCGATCGTCCGCGTCACTTCCTGCAGGCAGAGGATGTCGGCGTCGACAGCGGCGATGAAATCCATCAGCGGCGCGTGCAGCCGGCCGCCCCAGGCGTTGAGCGAGATGATGCTGAGCATGGAGCCCTCGGTGGCGGTGCCGTTCGCTGACAGAGTGGATGGGGCTGCGTAGCAGATCGATGACCGCCCGGCGAGACGGCACCGGCCGGGAAGGGACGGGCGCTCCCGAGCCGGCAGAACGCTGTCGCAGGCCGCTCGCCGTGGGACACATCACACCGCCAGCCGGATATCAACAATTCGCATAAGGAAGATTATGGAACCAAATCGATAGTGCGCGGCAATGACGGCTTTGCCTCGCTGGCGGCGGTTTCGCCCTGCTGCCATGTCGGCTCGGCCGCCGCGACCGGAAGACGGGCGCCGCGACGAAACCAGACCGTCTGCTCGAGCGTATTGCAGAGGAAGGCGCGGTCAAGCGACGCTGCGCGGCGGATCTCACAGATCGGTGGACGATGACGACACGCATGACGACCGAGGGCGCGGCGACGCTGCAGCCGGCGATCGTCGCCGCCTGGTGCTGGCTGGGTACGGCCACGGCCTATCTGGTGGCCGAGACGATCGCCGCCTCGGCGTTCCCGGGCTACAGCTACCTCAACAACTTCATCAGCGATCTCGGCATTCCCTATCCGACCGTATCGGGCGGCCGGCCGATCGCTTCGCCGCTCGCCGCCGTCATGAATGGCGGTTTCGTGCTGCAGGCGCTGCTCTTCGCCTCGGCGGCGATCGCCGTCGGCCGCGCCTTGCCGGTGCGTGGCATCGCCTCTGCGGTGTTCCTTGCGGCGGCGCTCGCCGATGCCACGGGGCTGGTGCTGATCGCGATCTTCCACAGCGGTGCGCGCGAGGTCGAGAGCGGGCTGATCCTCTGGCACATGATCGGCGCCGGGCTCTCGATCCTCGGCGGCAATCTCGTGGTGATGTCGTCGGGCTTCGCGCTGCGGCCGCTCGGCATGCCGCGCTTCTACAAGCCGGCGGGCATCGCGCTCGGCGTCTTTGGCCTCGCCAGCATTTCCTGGCTGATGATCGGGCCGAAGATCATCCCGGACGGGCTCGTCGAGCGCGCCAGCGTCTATACGATCACGGTCTGGGAATTGATGACGGCGACGCTGCTGCTGCGTCGGGCCCGGCGCGCCCGCGGCTGAACGCAGGTCGCCGGGCGGGCAGGGATCAGAAGGTCAGGGCGCGCACGCCGCGGACGAGGCCGTTGACGGCCTGGCCGGAGAGGTCCCAGGCCGTGCCGACGATCTGGCCGCTGCCGGCGACCACCGCCTGGCCGCCGCGCACGAGGAGGCCGGGACCAGCCCCCTCGCCTGCCTGCGGACCGACCGGCTGCGGCGGGATCGGGCCGTCCGGAGCGATCGAGGCGACGTCGAATTCTTGGTCGACCGGGTCCGCCACTGAGGCGACGACGGGCGCGGGAATGGTGCGTGCGTCGGCGGTGGCGGCCGGTGTCGCACATTCGATGCAGGGGCGTGGCAGCGGCTTCGGTGGCAGCGCCGCGACCTGCTCGACGGCCTGCGGCGCCGGAACCGGCTTCACCTCGGGCAGCAACGGCACGGCCGCGGCGGTCGCAGCCGCGACCATGGCCGGCGGCGCAACCGGCTCGATCAGTCCGGCGATGCGGTCGGGACCGATGCTGTGCATGGTGGTGACGGTGAGCACGGGCTGCTCTTCCGCCTTTGGATGCAAGGCCGACAGTCCTGCCACCGATGCGGCCGCGATGGCGACGGTGACGGCCGCGCCATAGAGGGCGAGGCTGAACCGGCCTGACGACTGATCGCTAATGCTGCGGTGATCCATGATGCTGCGGGCTCGCTCGCTCGACTCGTTCGATGGATGGCAGTTTTGCTGCCGTTTCAGGCCGCTTGCCGACCGCATCGCGGCGGATTTGCGTCTTTTGTGACGAAGGATTGCGGCGTTCGCCGCCAGCGTCTCGACAGTTTTCGGCTTTTCGGGATCGTGTCATATGGTAATACCATAGCCGCGCCGGACGGGCGGCCAACGCCCGCCGGCAACGTCCCGATACCCGGAGGATCGCCTTGGCCTATAGTGACCATCCGCGCCCGCAGCTGGAGCGCGACAGCTGGCTCTCGCTCGATGGAGCATGGCAGTTTGCCTATGATGACGATGCGCGCTGGCAGGGGCCGGCCGACGCCGTCTTCGACCGCACCATCACCGTTCCCTATGCGCCCGAGGCGCCGCTGAGCGGCATTCACGACGAGGGCTTCCACCCGGTCGTCTGGTATCGCCGCAGCCTCGAACTTCCGGCCGACCTCGCGCCCGACGCGGCGCATGACGCGATCCTGCATTTCGGCGCGATCGACTACAGGAGCGACGTCTGGATCAACGGCCAGCACGCCGCCAGCCATGTCGGCGGCCACACGCCGGTCCGCGTGCATCTCGCGCGCTACATGACGGGCGGTTCGCTCGAGATCGTGGTCCGCGCCGAGGACGATCCGCTCGACATGATGAAGCCGCGCGGCAAGCAGGACTGGCAGTCCGCGCCGCATGGCATCTGGTACCCGCGCACCACCGGCATCTGGCAGACGGTGTTCATCGAGCGGGTCGGCCGCAGCCATATCGAGCGGCTGCAATGGACGCCTGATTTCGCGAAGTTCGAGATCCGTCTCGACACGCGCATCGCGGCCCATGCGGGCCATCGGCTGCGGGTCCGGCTCTGGCTGAACGGCCGCGTTCTCGCCGAGGACGAATATGGGCTGAGAGCCAGGGACACCAGCCGTGTCATCGCCCTCCCCGATCCCGGCATCGACGATGCGCGGGCCGAGTTCGTCTGGTCGCCGGAGCATCCGCAGCTGATCGACGCCGATCTGATGCTGGTCGACAGCGACGGCCGCGTCGTCGACGAGGTCAAGAGCTACACGGCGCTCAGGGCCGTCTCGACCGCCAATGGCCGCTTCATCATGAACGGCCGCTCCTATTTCCTGCGTCTCGTCCTCGATCAGGGCTATTGGCGCGGCGGCGTGATGACGGCCAGCGATGCGGAGCTCCGCCGCGACGTCGAGCTCACCAAGGCGCTCGGCTTCAATGGCGTGCGCAAGCACCAGAAGATCGAGAACCCGCGCTTCCTGTATTGGGCCGACGTGCTCGGCCTTCTCGTCTGGGAAGAGATGCCGAGCGCCTATGGCTATTCGAACGAGGCCGTGACGCGGCTTTCCGCCGAATGGCAGGAAGCGATCGAGCGCGACTATTCGCATCCCTCGATCGTCGCCTGGGTGCCGTTCAACGAATCCTGGGGCATTCCGGAGCTGCCGCACAGCGCCGTGCAGCGCCACTACCAGCAGGCGCTCTATCACCTCACCAAGACGCTCGACCCGACCCGTCCGGTCAGTGGCAATGATGGCTGGGAGCAGATCGCGACCGATATCTTCGCTGTGCACGACTATCATCACAGCGGCGCGGTGCTCGATGGTCGCTATCGCTCGGAGGAGGCGTTCCGCGACACCCTGACGACGTTCCGCTCGGCCGGCCGCGCGCTGGCCCTCGATGGCCATCCCTTTGCCGGGCAGCCGGTGATGCTGACCGAATTCGGCGGCATCGCGTATTTCATGGGCACCGAGGCCGGCTGGGGCTACAGCACGGCGCGCGACACCGAGGATTTCGTCAAGCGCTATGCCGATGTGCTCGGCGGCGCCACGTCCTCTGAGCTCCTCGCCGGCTATTGCTACACGCAGCTGACCGACACCTATCAGGAGCAGAACGGCGTCCTGACCATGGAGCGCGAGCCGAAGGCCGACATCGCCCTTCTCCGCGCGGCCAATCTCGGCGTGCCGGTCGACCGGCTGCCGGAGCATCCGCTCGGCTACAACGCGCGCTGGCTGCGGACGCTGAAGGACCGCGGCTAGGCCCGGGCCCCAGGGCTTTAGAGCCCCTCGTGGGTGGCTTTCCAGGGTGCAGGAGGAAGTCCCCCACCCAACCCTCCCCCGCAAGGGGGGAGGGCTCTCGGCTCTGCGGGTGGAGGGCTCGCGCAACCCGTTCAACCGGCACTACGAAAAAGCCCTCCCCCCTTGCGGGGGAGGGTTGGGTGGGGGCCTTGCTTGTTGCGTGGGGGCCTTGCTGCGAGGCGACCGAACGCCCAGCGCATTGGGCCGTCGCCGAAGGGCAGGCGCCCGCCCCCTGCCCTCGCCCGTTCAGGGATCCGTTCGGCCGAGCTGCATCTTCTCGAAGGCGAGCACGATGAACAGCGACAGCGCGAACGGGATCAGCAGATAGAGCAGGCGGAAGACGATGAGCGCGGCGAGGACGTCGTTGGGGTTCATCTCCGGCAACGCGGCGAGGAACGTCACCTCGAGCACGCCGAGCCCGCCCGGCGCGTGCGAGAGCAGCGCCAGCGTGAACGAGGCGAGGAAGATGCCGAGCACGATCAGGTAGCCCGGATTGCCCTCGGCCGGCAGCGCGAAATAGATGATCGCCGCGGCGCCGCCGAGCTCGATCGGGCCGGCGAGCAGCTGTCGCGCCACGATCGGCAGGCGCGGATAGAGCACGGTGAACTTGCGGATATGCAGCGGCGGCAGATGGCGCCACGAGCCGAACACGTAGAGCGCCACCAGCGCCAGCAAGATGAGGCCGAGGCCGAGGCCGATCGAGGGCGGCACGTCGATGAAGCGCGCGACGAGCTCCGGCTTCAGGATCAGCACGATGCCGCTGGTCAGGACCGTTCCGAGCGCGAAGGTGAACGAACAGAAGACGATCAGGAGGCCGATTTCCTGCGCGGTCAGTCCGCGCGTCGAATAGGCCCGGTAGCGCACGACCGCGCCCGACAGCACGGAGGCGCCGATATTGTGCGACAGCGCATAGGTCGTGAACGAGCACAGCGAGATGAACAGCCACGAGATCTTCTTGCCGCCGATATGGGCGATCGCGATGCGGTCATACCAGGCGAGCGCGCCATAGGCGCACAGCGTCGCCAGCACGGCCAGCACCCAGTTGTGCAGGCTGATGGCGGCGAGGCTGTCCGCGACGGCGGCGAAGGAGATGCGGCGGAATTCGCGATAGAGGATGAACACCGAGACGGCGACAGCCGCGAGTCCAAAGATCGACCAGGCCGCGTTGCGGAGCTTCATTGAATCTTCATTCCTTCCCTCGCGCCAGAGGTGGGCGGCGCCTTTGGCCTGCGGAGATTGGCACGGCCCATCCGGCACGGCCAGACCCAACGCCGCCGCGCCGCGCAATGGCTGCCAATCGCTAGAGAGCGAGCTCGACGACCATGCCGTCGAAGCCGGGCTCGATGTCGCCCGGCAGCATGGCCTTGAGCGTCCGATAGTCGAGGTCGCCATGCATATGCGTGAAGATCGTGCGCCGCGGGCGCAGCCGATCATGCCAGGCGATCGATTCCTCGACGCTGAAATGGCTCGGATGCGGCCGCCAGCGCAGCGCATCGACAATCCACAGCGCAAGATGGCCGAGGATCGCGATCGATTCCGGCGGGAGATCGCTGACATCGCTCGAATAGGCGAAGGCGCCCATCTTGAAGCCGAGGCTGTCGATGTCGCCATGCACCTGGCGGAAGGGCAGGATCTCCAGCGTGCCGCCCGGCCCGTCGATGGCGACCGGCGATCCCGCGATGATGCGCCGGCGGCCGAGGATCGGCGGATAGTTGCCGCCCGGCGGCGTCTTGAAGCAATAGCCGAACGCCTCCTCGAGCCGTTCCTGCGTCGCGTCGTCGGTGTAGACGGGCACGAGCTTGCGCGTGTCGAGCCAGAACGAGCGCAGGTCGTCGATGCCGTGCGTGTGGTCGGCATGAGGATGGGTGTAGAGCACGGCATCGAGCCGGTCGACGCGGGCCTCCAGCAGCTGCGCGCGGAGATCAGGGCCGGTATCGACCAGCACGCGCGTCGGATAGGGGCTGTCGCCGCGGAAGCCGTCGATCAGGATCGAGGCGCGCAGGCGCCGGTTCTTCGGCTCCGACGGATCGCAGGCGCCCCAGTCATTGCCGATGCGCGGCGTGCCGGGCGAGGCGCCGCAGCCGAGAATGGTGATGCGGATGCGCTCGCAGGGGCCGGCCACATCCCTCGCCTCAGCCATGGGCGGCCCCCTCCGGCGCGAAAGCCGAGGCCGGCACCTTGGTGAAGAGGCGGCGGAAATTCGCGGTGGTCACGTCGGCGATCTCGGTCTCGGACACGCCGCGAACGCTCGCGAGCACGGCGGCGGTGTCACGCACGAAAGCCGGGCGATTGGTCTGGCCGCGATGGGGAACCGGCGCCAGATAGGGCGCGTCCGTCTCGACCAGCAGGCGGTCGGCCGGGATGTCGCGCGCGATCACGCGCAAGGATTCGGCGCTCCTGAAGGTCAGGATGCCGGAGAAGGAGACGTAGAAGCCGAGGGAGACGCCAACTTCCGCAAGACGGGCGCCCGACGAGAAGCAGTGCAGGATGGCCGGGAAGGCGCCCTGCCCGCTTTCCTCGGTGAGCAGCGCGATCATGTCGTCGTCGGCATCGCGCGCGTGGATGACGAGCGGCAGTCCCGTCTCGCGCGCCGCGGCGATGTGGCGGCGAAGGCCCCTCGCCTGCTCCGCCTTGTGCTCGGCGCCATAGACATAGTCGAGCCCGGCCTCGCCGATCGCCACTACCTTCGGATGGGCCGAGAGCACCACCAGATCGGCGGTGGTGATCTCCGGCTCCTCATGGGCGCTGTTCGGATGGGTGCCGACCGAGCAATAGACGGACGGGTAGCGCTCGGCGATGGCGCGGATCTCACCGAAGCGGCCGACACGCGTCGAGATCGTCACCATCAGGCCGACGCCGGCCCGATGCGCTTCCTCGATCAGCCCGGCGCGGTCTTCGTCGAAGTCTGGAAAATCGAGATGGCAGTGGCTGTCGACGAGCATGGGTCCGGCAATGCGAGGTGGAGGGCGCCGTCCTTGTGGGGCGGCCGGGCACAGAGTGAGTAACTGCTTCGCGCGGCGCTGTCGACCGTTCTGGACAGGCTCGCCTCCGCGCTCCTACACTTCCATGCAAGTGCCATTCCGACCGGGATTCGATCATTGCCGCCGCTTGAGGTTTCCCTGTTCGGGCTCGTGCCGAGGCGCCTCAAGGAAGAGGTGATGCTGCGGCGCCTGCAGACCGGCATTTCCGAAATGATCGCCAATCCGCCGAGCCTTGCCTTCGAGCATGGCGGCGAACGCAGCCGGCATCGCCATCAGATCGGCTTCGAGCGGATCGGCAACCAGATCAACATCGTGCTCGACCGCGAGCGCCTCGCCGCCGACTGGCCGCTCTGCCAGATGATGTGGCGGCGGCTGCCGACGCTGATCCGCATCATTTCGCGGACGGCGCCGGAGGTCACGTCGCTGATCGGCAACATCTCCGATGGCGGCGGCAACGAGCCGAACGAGCTCGCCTTCTGCAGCGACGAGCCGCGCGCCGTCCTCGTCCCCGACCCCGGCTTCATGACGGCGAGGCTCTACCAGCCGTTCCGCGAGCTCGCCGACAGCCGGCCCGGCCAGTGGCACCTGCGCAAGGAAACGCTGCTCTGGCGCGGCGCCATCACCGGCCCCGGCCACACCATCACCGAATCGATGGACCTCGACGATCCGAGCCTCAAGCAGCGCGTCCGCCTCTGCCTCGCGCTGCGCGGACTGCCGGATGTCGACGTGAAGCTGACCTCGACGGAGCGCGATCCGTCCGCCCATCAGCAGCGGCAGGCGATCCGCGCGCATGGGCTTCTCGGAGAGGCCATCGCGCCCTCGCGCTGGATCGGCGTCAAGTTCGCGCTCGATATCGATGGCCCCACAAACAGTTGGGGCAATTTGTTCACGCGGCTTCTCATGGGCTGCTGCATGCTCAAGGTCGCCTCGTCGCATGGCTTCCGCCAGTGGTATTACGACGACCTCGTGCCATGGACGCATTACGTGCCGGTGGCCGCCGATCTCTCCGACATCGTCGAGAAGGTCGAGTGGTGCCGCAGCCATGACCAGGCCTGCCGCGAGATCGCGGCGGCCGGCCAGGACTTCGCGCTGCGCCGGACGGTCGAGTCCGAAACCGTCGCGACAGTGCAGAAGGTCAACGAGATCTTCGCCGGCGCGTGAGGAGGGCGCGAGCATGTCGCTCGCGCCGAAACCCTAACCCTCGGAACTCTCCTCCGCGACATAGCGCGGGAAGACGCCTGAAGGCGTCGGCAGGCTGGTGCCCCCGGTGAGCCGGCCGTCGGGGCCGAGCGCCTTGAAGTCGCGGCGAACCGAGGGAACGCCGAGCAGGTCGAGCAGCTTGCCGGCCGAGGCCGGCATCGCCGGTTGCGACAGGATCGCGATCTGGCGCACCAACTCGGCCGTGACATAGAGCACCGTCGCCATGCGCTTGGGATCGGTCTTGCGAAGCTGCCAGGGCGCCTCGCCGGCGAAATAGCGGTTGGCGTCGGCGACCAGCGTCCAGACCGCGTTGAGCGCCTGGTGGATCTGCTGGCCATCGAAGGCGGCGCGGCAGACGGGCAGCAGCGCGTCGGCGCTGGCGAGGATGGCCGTATCGGCGTCCGTGAACGCGCCGGGCACCGGCAGCACCCCGTCGAGATTCTTGGCGATCATCGACAGCGAGCGCTGGGCCAGATTGCCGAGATCGTTGGCGAGATCGGCATTGATCCGGTTGACGATCGCCTCATGGCTGTAGTTGCCGTCCTGGCCGAACGGAACCTCGCGCAGGAAGAAGAAGCGGACAGGATCGACGCCGTAATGCTCGACCAGCGCGAACGGGTCGATGACGTTGCCGACCGACTTCGACATCTTCTCGCCGCGGTTGAACAGGAAGCCATGCGCGAACACCCGCTTCGGCGGCTGGAGACCGGCCGAGAACAGGAAGGCAGGCCAATAGACCGCATGGAAGCGAACAATGTCCTTGCCGATGACATGGACATCCGCCGGCCAGTAGCGCCTGAAGCTCTCGCTGTCGGTGTCGGGATAGCCGACGCCGGTGATGTAGTTGGTGAGCGCATCGACCCAGACATACATCACATGCTTCGGATCGCCGGGCACCGGGATGCCCCAGTCGAAGGTGGTGCGCGAGATCGAGAGATCGCGCAGCCCCCCGCGCACGAAGCTCACGACCTCATTGCGGCGCTCGTCGGGGCCGATGAAGTCCGGATTGGCCTCGAAATGGGCGAGCAGGCGATCCTGATAGGCGGAGAGGCGAAAGAAATAGCTCTCCTCCTCGACCCAATCGACGGGCGTGCCCTGCGGGCCATAGCGGACGCCGTCCGGCCGGACCTCGGTCTCGCTCTCGGCGTAATAGGCCTCGTCGCGGACCGAATACCAGCCGGCATAGCTGTCCTTGTAGATGTCGCCATTGGCGAGCATCCGTTCCCAGATCGCCTGCGAGGCGCGGTAGTGCCGCGGCTCCGTCGTGCGGATGAAGTCGTCATTGGAGCAGTTCAGCGCCGCGGCCATCGCCTGGAAGCGCGGCACGTTGCGGTCGGCAAGCTCGCGCGCCGTGATGCCCTCGCGCGCGGCCGTCTGCACCATCTTGATGCCGTGCTCGTCGGTGCCGGTCAGGAAATAGACGTCATAGCCATCGAGCCGCTTGAACCGCGCCAGAGCGTCGGTCGCCAGCACTTCATAGGCGTGTCCGATATGTGGAACGCCGTTCGGATAGGCAATTGCCGTGGTGATATAGAATTTGGGCGCCGTCATCGCCTTCTCGCCTCTTCTTCGAATTGCGACATCAACAAAGGCCCCGGAGCAAGTCCAGGGTCGCGGAGCGTCACATTCGAGTTGCGCGGGCGAGCATGTCGATGGTCGTGAGCACGTATTGCTTGCGGTCGAGATTGAGCGCCTCGACCTCGGCCGATGATTGGCGGACCTTGTCCCACACCTCCGCCCAGCGTGCAAGCGGGACGGCGGCGACCGCCGGCGGCAGCGTGCCGAGCGCGGCCGGCTCCGGAATGCCGCGCGCGCGCCGGGCCAGCCAGTCGAAGACGAGGTCCTGGAAGCTCTCAAAGGCATCATCGGCGCCGCGCGCCGAAACGACGTCGCCGAGCCGATGCGCCGCACCGGCATCGAGCGCGGGGAAGCGGCCGACCGCCTTGCCGAAGGCGGTGCCGATCGCCATCACGTCGTCGTCGAGGAAGCGGACGGCCCGGCGGATGCTGCCCTCGCCGGCGAGCGCCGCGAAGCGGCGCTGCTCGGGTTCGGCATCGGAATAGCGGGCGAGCGCCGCTTCGATCGCCTCGGAGCCGAGCGGCGAAAGATCGAGCCGCCGGCAGCGCGAGCGGATCGTCGGCAGCAGGCGGCCCGGCGAATGGCTCAGGACAAAGAACAGCGCGCCGCGCGGCGGCTCCTCGAGGATCTTCAGCAGGGCATTGGCGGCGCTCGCATTCATGTCGTCGGCGGCGTCGACGATGGCGATGCGCCAGCCGGCCTCGCCGGCGGTCGAGCCGAAGAAGGGGATCGTGCGCCTGACCTCGTCGACCGTCACCGATTCCTTGAAGCGCTTGTTCTTGTCGTCATAGGGCCGCGCCAGCGTCAGGAGGTTCGGATGCGCATGCGCCGCGATCTTGCGCGCCGCCGGATGGCCAGCATCGATCGCCAGCGATGCCGCGGCGGGAGCCCGCGCCGGATCGGGATAAGCGAGCGCGAAGCGGGCGAAGCGATAGGCGAGCGTCGCCTTGCCGCTGCCGCGCGGGCCCGTGATCAGGAAGGCGTGGTGCATGCGGCCGCTGCGATAGGCCTCGATCAGCACCGCCTCGTCCTCGGCCGCGCCGAACCATTCCGTCTGCGCCTCGGGGCTCGGCCAGCCATCGAGTGCATCGAGTTCGGGCAGATCGGGCGAGGCGGCCATGGCGGTCCTTCAATCGGCGAGGAGGCGAGAGGATACGGCCTGCCAGATATCGGCGGCGACGTCATCCTCTCCGCGCGTCGCGTCGACGATGACGCAGCGCTCCGGCTCGCGTTCGGCGATCCTGAGGAATATCCGACGCCGCATCTCGTGCCGCGCGATCGTCTCGCGCTCGAAGCGATCGGCGGTGCCGTCGCCGCGCCGGGCGGCCGCGCGGGCGAGGCCGATGTCCGCCGGCAGGTCGAGGATCAGCGTCAGGTCGGGCCGCGTCGTACCGATCGCCAGCTCTTCGAGGTCGTCGATCAGCGTGGCCCCGACGCCATCGGCGCCCTGATAGGCGCGGGTCGAATCGATGAAGCGATCGCAGAGCACGAAGGCGCCGCGGGCGAGCGCCGGGCGGATGACGCGATCGACATGATCGGCGCGCGCAGCGGCGAAGAGGATCGTCTCCCCTTCCCGGCCGAGCGTCTCGGCATGGCCCTCGAGAATAAAGCGGCGGATCGCCTCGGCGGTCGGTGTGCCGCCCGGCTCGCGTGTCAGCACCACCTCGAACCCGGCATCACCGAGCCGCGCCGCGAGGCGGCGGAGCTGGGTCGACTTGCCGGCGCCCTCGCCGCCCTCGACCGTGATGAAGCGCCCTGCCCGCCTGGCGCCTTGCCCGTCCGTCATCGCTGCCGCCGACTCGTCGCGCATCAGAGCCAGCCCGTCAGCAATTCGCCGACGGCGTCAAATGCCCGGCCCTGCATGCTGCCGGCCGCGACATCGGCCATGGTGACGACCGGCTTCTCGACGAGAAGATCGTCGCCGACATAGACGCGCACGCTGCCGACCGCCTGCCCCTTCGCGACCGGCGCCAGCAGCGGCCCGCTATAGACGACACGGGCTCTGATGCGGTCGCGCGCGCCGCGCACCAGGAGCACGTCGAGAGGCGAGGTCGTCGCGAGCGCCACAGTTCCCGCCGCGCCGCCATAGACGCGGGCGTCGCCGATCGTCTCGCCGGCCTCGAAGAAGCGGATCCGCTCGAAGGCGGTGTCGGCATAGTCGAACAGCCGCGTCACCTCCTCGGCGCGCGCCTTGTCGGTCGGCAATCCGCTGACGACGGCGGTCATCCTGTGGCCGTCCCGGAGCGCCGAGGCCGTGAGGCCGAAGCCGGCCGTCTCGCTGTAGCCGGTCGAGAGCCCGTCGACGCCGATGCCGGCGGCGAGCAGCGGATTGCGGTTGCGCTGATAGATCTTGTTCCAGGTGAAGTCCGGCTCTGAATAGATCCGGTAGAGGTCCGGATGGGCCGTGACCAGATAGTTCGCGATCCGCGCGAGATCGGCGACCGTCGTCTTTTGCTCGGGGTCCGCGAAGCCGGTCACGTTGCGGAACTTCGTCCCCTTGAGACCGAGCGCCGCCGCCTTCTCGTTCATGCGGCCGACAAAGGCGGCCTCCGAGCCGGCGATGCCCTCGGCGAGGATGAGGCAGGCGTCGTTGCCGGTCTGGACGATCGCCCCGCGCAGGAGATCGGCGACCGGAACGGCAGATTTCAGCGCCGCGAACATCGTCGCCCCGCGCGAGGGCGCCCCGCCGTTCCGCCAGGCGTTCTCGCTGACCGGGAAGGTCTGGTCGAGCGTGATCGCTCCGGATTTGAGGTCGTCGAACACGACCGCCATCGTCATCATCTTCGCCATGGCGGCCGGCTCGAAAGGGTCGCTCTCGGCCCGCCGATAGAGGGTCGCGCCGGACTCGAGATCGACGAGGATGGCGCGCGGCGCCTTGCTCTCGAAGGGCGCCTGCGCGAGGCCGGCCGACGTGGCGGCGACCACGAGCGCGATGACGATCAGCGGATGCCGGAACGGCGCAGGAAGCGACATGGACTGGACCCCGTCGGAGACGCCATGCGCAGAGATGCCGTCAAGCTGCCCGCCCCGTCAAGCGGTGGCGGACCACGGCTTTTCGGCTAACGCGTCACGATGAAGGCGCCGCGCGCGCCGGCGGCAGAAACGGCCGCAACGGCCTCGCCATCGCTGACGCCGCGATTGGTGACGAGCAGGCGAACCTGACGCAGCGTGCGGCCACCGACGGCGATCTCGGTCGATGTCGTCCGTCCGAGCCAGGCCAGCTTTTCGGCCATCGCGGCGGCATTGGCATCGCTGGCGAAGACGCCGACGGCGATCTCGGTCGCGTCGGCGCTGCGCTCCGCGGCGGCGCGGGCCACTGCCTGCTGCAGCGCCAGCTTCAGACCGGCATGCGAGGACGCCATCGCGTCCGCGGCGCGCTGCGCCTCGGTGAAATCGGGGTCGGACGCATAGGACGAGCGCGCCGAGGTATAGACCGGCTGCTGGTAGGCGGGCTCCGGATCGGTGAAGGCCGACGGATTGTCGACGGTGAACGAGCCGAGCGTACGCTCGCCATAATTGGTGCCGCCCGTCGCCGAGGCGCGGACGACGGTCGGCGCGGCGACGGCATCCGGCTCCGCCACGGCGACGGATGTCGGCTGCTGATAGACGGGCGCCGCCGCCGGCACGTCGTTCTGCGCCGCGAGGATCTCGTAGTTGTAGGGATCGATCGGCATGCCGCCGTCGGCGGTGACGTCGGGCCGCGCGCGCGGCACCGGGGCCATCGCCATCATGACGGCGCGGCTGGCGCTCGGCGCGCGCATCGCGACGGCGACCATCGGTGCCGGCGCCGGCTCGGGCATCGCCACCTGCACGAGCGTCGCGGGCTGGCGCGGCTGGTTGCGCCGGGCGTCGGCATAAACGCTCG
The DNA here is from genome assembly GCA_965279105.1 of Kaistia sp. Lineage (GTDB taxonomy): Bacteria > Pseudomonadota > Alphaproteobacteria > Rhizobiales > Kaistiaceae > Kaistia. Next base: position 3,309,243 of record OZ257135.1, on the reverse strand, counting down.
CGCGCTTCACCTCGTTCATGGCCAGCATCACGTTCGGATTGCCGATCTCGGTATTCTCAGGCGCCACATAGGTCGCCATCAGCATCCGCTTGTCGTGGCCTTCCATCTTGGCCGGCCCGATATACTCGACCTTGACCTTGACGGAGCCGTGGCGCTTGACCTCGAGCAGTTCGGCCGTCTTCGAGGAAAGGTCGATCAGCCGGTTGCGCTCATAGGGGCCGCGATCGTTGACGCGGACGACGACCGAGGCGCCGTTCTTCAAATTGGTGACGCGCGCATAGCTCGGCAGCGCCATCGTCGGATGGGCGGCCGTGAGCGAGTCCATGTCATAGACCTCGCCATTCGCCGTATAGCGGCCGTGGAAGGCGGAGCCATACCAGGACGCATAGCCGACGGCGGTGTAGCGCTTGTGCTCGAACGGGACGTAAGTCCGGCCCTTCACCTTGTAGGCCTTGCCGACCATGTAGCGCCCGCCGCCCTGCGGCACCGGCTGGCCATACTGGACCACGCGCGGGCTGGCTTTGACGCCGTATTTGCTCTCGGGAAAATACTCGGACGAGCGCTTCTTGGCCGGCGGCGGCGCGGAGGCGCAGGATGCGACGAGCGATGCCGCAGCGGCAATGAAAAGGGCCGTGACCAAAGGCTTCGCAGCCATCCGGTCCAGTCGCAAAACGCGCGCTTTGTGGTTACTCGACGTCGTCATACCGTCTCTCTGATAGCAGCAATTGCCCACCGTGTCGACGAAGCGGCCGCTTCGCGCCCCGGGCGAGCATCGGCGGCACAAACGTCCCGCATCGCCAAGCCATCCCCATGGCCATAGAGAGCCTTTCACCTTGATGGGTGGTTAAGAGATCATCGCGGCAAGCGGATGATTTCAGGCAATGTGGTGAACGATCGGTTCACCTTGCCGGATGCGCTGCGGGCTAAGCGTCTGGCCTCCAAGCCGGGGGCTTCCAAGCCTTGGGCCTCCAAGCCGCCGCCTCTAGGCCGATGGCCGTGTACGCTTGGCTCCGAACGTTGGCGCCGGCCCCCTCTCGCCCCTCCGCCCCCTGACCGGCGTCCCTTATCCGCAGTCCTTGGCCCCCGGTCCTTGGCTCCAAGCCGCTGGGCCCCAGTTCTCGTCGTCTCGGCTTTGGCCTCAACGCCAAAGGCGCCTCTCCTGCCTCCGTTGACGGGATGCCGAACGGCAGCCGCGGACCGCATCTTTTTCTTGCAATCAGCGATGCCGTCTCCCATTGATCGCCGCCGCGAGGATGGGTGGCCGAGTGGTTTAAGGCAGCGGTCTTGAAAACCGCCGAGGGTGCAAGCCCTCCGTGGGTTCGAATCCCACCCCATCCGCCATGCGGGCTCGCTGAAGCACGGATCCGGTCAGCGTTGGGCTCGCGCCTGCGCTCGGCAGCGCGCGCTGACTGGGCGGAGTTGCGGCAGGGTGGCTGGTCGCGCCGTCTCTACGCGGCGAAGGCCGTCGTGCGACGTTCGCTGGCAGCCTAAAGCCCAGCGCGTTCCGGCAGGCCGTCCTGGCGGATGTCGACATACTGGCCGGCGAGGTCGTCGGCGGCGCCGGAGGCGAGCCAGGCGATGATATGCGCCGGGCGCTCCGGCGGGGCGAGGTTCTCGCGCGGGATGTCCGAGATCGCGTTGATGCGCGCCGCGCGGATATCCGCCTGCATGCCGGTATCGACGAGGCCCGGCGCGAAGGCGAAGCCGCGGATGCCGAGTGCTGCGCCCTCAAGCTCCGTCGAGCGGGTCAGCATCAGCAGCGCCGCCTTGGAGGCGCAATAGGCGGCCCAGCCGACGAGCGGCTGGTTCGAGGCGCCGCTGACGATATTGACGATCCGCCCGCCCCTCGCCTGGAAATGCGGCCAGAGCGCCGCCGTCAGCGCTGCCGGGCCGCTGACATTGACGGTCATCGCGTGATCGAAGGCGACGGCGTCGAGTGCGCCGAGCGGCGCCATCGGCGCGATCGTCGCCGCGTTGTTGACGAGAATGTCGATGCCGCCGGCCAGCGCCAGCGCCGCCTCGATCCGCCCCGGAATGGCCCTGATATCGGCGACGTCAAGCGCGAGATCGAAGGCGCGCCCGCCCGATGTCACCACCCTTTCGACGGTGGCGCTGCAATCGCCCGCCTTGCGGCCGCAGGCGATCACCGTCGCCCCGGCCTTCGCCAGCGCTTCGACGGTTGCCGCCCCGAGACCGACGCGCGCGCCCGTGACGAGCGCGACCTTTCCTGCAAGGCTCGTCATGACTTCGGTCCCTTTCCTGCCGCCATGCGGACGTCATCGGCGGCAGGCGTCGCCGCATAGGCCTGGAAGCCGCCGGTGATGTTGATCATCTCGCCGGTCACGAATGTCGTATCCGGCCCGAGCAGCCAGGCGACGCCGCCCGCGACATCCTCCGGCGTGCACCAGCGGCCGACCGGGATGGTTCCGATCACCTGCTGCTCGAAATCCGCCCAGCTCTTGCCGAGCTTGTCGGCCTTGGCGCGGAAGGCGGCTTCCATGCCGGTGCCGGGGCCGACATGGCCGGGCGCGATCGCATTCACGCGGACGCCGCTCGACGCCATCTCGACGGCGAGGCACTGGGTCAGGCCCCAGACGGCATTTTTCGACGACACATAGGCCGAGGAGAACGGATTGCCGAAGCCGAGCTTGGTGATGATGTTGACGATCTGGCCGGAGCGCTGCCCAGCCATGATCCGCGCTGCTTCTCGGCACATCAGGAAGGTGCCGCGGCTGTTGACGCGGAAGATGCGGTCCCAATCGTCGGCGCTCGTCTCGACGACGAGCGACTGCATGTGGATACCGGCATTGTTGATGACGGCCTTCAGCCCGCCATGGCGCTCCGCCACGGCGGCAACACCGGCGACCACCGAGGCTTCCTCGCCGATATCGAGTTCCTCGAAATCGCAGCCGATCACTGCGGCGGTCGCCTCGGCGGCGGCGCGGTCGCGGTCGGCGACGACGACCGTGTGGCCGTCGCGGGCAAGGCGCGCGGAGATGGCGCGGCCGATGCCGCCGGCGCCTCCGGTGACGATGACGGCGCTCATGCTGCGCTCCAGGCGCGGAAGAGATCGCGCATCTTGACGGTCTCGGTCAGCACGTCGTCGTGCAGCGTGTCGAAATAGCCCTGGTGAACATATTCCGCCGACAGCCAGCCCTCATAGCCGGCATCGCGGAAGGTCGAGAACATGGCCGGAAAGTTCATCGTGCCCTCCTCCAGCCTGGTCTGCAGCGCGCCGGGGCGGGCCTGGCGCAGATGCGCATGGCCGAACCACGGGGCGAGTGCGTCGATCTCCTCCTGCCGGTAGCCGGAGACAGCAAAATGGGCGTAGTCGATCGCGAGCTTCACGCCCGGCACGCGTTCGCACATCTCGGCCGTGATCGCCGGGCTCTCGAGATAGGAATGGACATGCGGCTCGACGCAGACGGTGACGCCGGCCCTGGCGCCGGCCTCGACCAGCGGCTTCAGCGACTCCACCGTTTCGGCGAGCGCCTGGCTGCGGCTCTGCGCGCCGTTGATGACACCGGGCAGGATGAAGATCGTCGGCGACCCCACGGCGGCGCAGAATTCGAGCGCCTTGACGAAGTCGGCCTCGTTCTCCGCCCGGGAGGCCGGATTGGCGAGGTTGCGGTCGTCCACCGAACTGCCGAAGAGATGATAAAGGTTCGAGACGGCCACAGGGAGCCTCGCCCTGATCTCGTCGGCATAGGATTGCGGCGCGGCCAGCAGGCGCTGCTTGTCGAGGGCCGAGCGATAGAAGTAGCCGATATCGATCGCCGCGATGCCGAGCACCTTGGCGAGGCCGCCGACCTCATCGAGGGTCAGCTGCGGGAACGACCAGCTGGTGACGCTGAAGCGGATCATCCGACCTTCTCCATCTGGCCGCTTGCGGCCGAGCGATACATGGCGTCGAGCAGCAGGCTCGCCCGCATGCCGACCGTGCCATTGGCGGGGTTGACGACATCGGCGCCGCGGCAGAGCTCGACGAGCAGCGCGATCGGCGCGATGGATTCATAGGCGCCCGCATCATCAGGCAACTGCTCGACATGCGTCCTGCCATCATGGCGGATGACTTCGCAGCGCGCGCGCTCGATATCGAAGAGCAGCATGCCCTCGGTGCCGAACAGGCGGATATCCATCTGGTAGCCGCGCGATTTCGGCACGGTCGCGGCGCCGGAGAGCGCGATGGTCGCACCATTCTCCAGTTCGACCACGGCGGCATCGTAGAAATCGACGCCGGCCGGCGACAGTCCGGTCTTGGCGAAGACGCGGACGGGATCGAGATCGACCATGCCGAACAGGGCACCGAGACCGTGGGTGAGCTGTCCCCAGCCATAGCCGCCGGCCTTGGCGGGGTCGGCCCAGGTCGAGGCCGGCGGGCGGAACAGATGATCCCTCGTCTCGACCATCTGCTCGCCGCCGAAGAGATCGGATAGCGCCGAGGCCATCTGCGCGACGCCATGGCGGACCTCGCCGATCCAGCCTTCCGCGACAAGCCGGTGCGCGATCGCCGTGATCGGCTTGAAGTTCCAGCCATAGGGCAGGACGATCTCGACGCCATTCGCCTTCGCTGTTTCGACCAGCATGCGGGCGTCGCCGGCATTGGTCGCCATGGGCTTCTCGATCAGCGTGTGCAGGCCGCGCGACAGCGCCATGCGGCCATGCTCGGCATGGAACGTGTGCGGCGAAGCGACGACGACGCCATGCAGCGGCTCGCTCGCCAGCATGTCGGCCGCGTCCAGATAGGGTTTCACCCGCGGGAATTCGGCAACGACCTTGGCGAGGCCATCGGCATCGGGGCGGCTGACGGCGACGGTGCCGACATTGGGGTTGGCGAGCAGCGCGGGGATATGGCTGAGCGTCGCCCACCAGCCCGCGCCGATGACGCCGATATTGATTGGTTCGGTCATGGGGGCTCCTCCTCCCTCTCTTAACTCTCTGGCCGGCACGCAGCCTCCTCCGGCCATGCGTCAGCCTCGGAAATCGCCGATATCAGCCGGCGGCGTCCAGATAGTCGTGGATGATCTCGCCGGCGACGAGCGTGAAATCGGCGCGCCAGAAAAAGGCCTCCAGCGGCTCGACCACCGGCAGGCGGAAGATCGGCGCCTGCGCATTCGGCCGCAGCTCGACCGTCGCCGGCCCCTGCCAGCATTCGTGCACGACGACATCGGTCAATTTGCGCGACGTGATCTGGCGGATCGCCGGGCGGCCATCGATGTGGTTGATCGCCTTCAGATTGAGATTGGTGGCGAAATCGAAATGGCCGCGCATGGCCGAAGGATCGACGGCGCGCTGCTTGTAGGGCGTCGTCACCGTCAGGACATCGATGCCGTTGCGCGCCACCGTGCCGACGATGAGGTCGCCGCGGGCCTCCAGCGTCGGCTGGGCAAGTTTCTTCGGCTGGCCATGCACTTCGCGGCCATGGGCGACGCCGCCATCGGACGCGAGGAATAGATAGGGCGAATAGGCGCCGGAGCGGCCGTTCGGCAGCCGCGCGCCGAACATGACATTGGCCTCGTGATAGGGCCCGATCCAGCTCGTATCGTTCATCTTGTAGATGTGGACCGCGACGACATCGCCGATGGCCTCGACCGGTGGCGGCGCCAGGAAGGCCATGGCGGCCGGATCCGTGCGCCAAAAGACCGTCAGGATCTCGGCGTTGCGGAAGGTGAAGGGAAACGGCGGGATGAACGGCGCATCCCACGGCGTCGAGAAGCCACCGCCCAGAATATCCGCTTCCGTGACCTTCGGGATGCCCCAGCGGCGCTCAGTCATGTTCGCTCTTCGTCATCATTGCGGCCGCGACGTCATCGAGGCCTGGGTTGAGGTGAGCACATGGTTCATGTGCAGGATCATCGCCGCCCGCGCGGCCGCGGGATCGCGATCCCTCACCGCCGCGACGATGGCGCGGTGATCCTCGATCGAGGTCGTGATCACGTCAGCCGTCTCGGAGGCGATCCTGCGGAATTCGAGGCCGAGCACATTGAGGCTCTGCGCCGCGCGGGCAAGGAACTCGTTGCCCGCCAGTTCGGCAAGCCGGCGGTGGAAGGCGGTATCGACGTCGCGGTAGCGCTCCGGATCGTCCTTGGCCGCCTCCTGCGCCAGGATCGACGCTTCGAGCTCGGGCAGGGCGAGCGGATCGCCGCGTTCGGCGGCGAGCGCCGCGATCTCGCCCTCGATCAGCCGGCGCGCCTCATAGAGCTTGCCGACCTCCGTGCCGCGCAAGGTCAGGAAGAAAGCGAGCGGCGCCAGCAAATCGCTCGCCTCGAGCTGCGAGACGAAGACGCCGCCGCCCTGGCGCACTTCGAGCACGCCGAGCACGGCCAGCGCGCGCAGCGCCTCGCGCAGGGTCGGACGCGAGATTTCGAATGTTTCAGCGAGCTTGCGCTCCGAGGGAAGCTGGTCGCCTGCCTTGAGCTTGCCCGTCGTGACGAGGCCGAGGATGCGCGCGACCAGAAGGTCGGTCAGCCCCGTCCGCTTCAGTGGCGTCAGCCCCGTGAGATCGCTCGTCGCCACGCGCGCCACTCCCCGATTCACCGCGACGCCATTCGTCGTTCGCGCGATATGTGGCCAAGTGGTCTGACCAATTATTGACCTAGCAGCGGTCCCGATGGTAGTCAATCGACGGCAAAAAGCGGTGCATCGAGCAGAGGCCGCATCCTTGGAGGAGGATCCATGCGTCTCGGCCCGATCAGGACTTTCGTCATCCGCTATCGTGACACGAATGATCACGGCAATCTGCGCCAGACGGTCCTCGTGCGTATCGAAACGGTCGATGGCGTGGTCGGCTGGGGCGAAGGCATCGCCATGTGGGCGGAGGCCTGCTGGGCGACTAAGACGCTGATCGATGGCGGCTTTGCGCAACTGCTTCAGGACGCGGGCGAGATCAGCGTCGCGGACGCCTGGGCGCTGATGCGCGGCCATGCCTGGTGGTATGGCGAGGGCGGCATTGCCTGCTTCGCCTATTCCGCGCTCGACATGGCGCTGTGGGATATCCAGGGCAAGATCGAGGGCAAGCCGCTCTATGCCCTGCTCGGCGGCAAGGTGCATGAGAGCCTCCCGGCCTATGCCAGCTGCCATGTCAACAAGGCCTCGCGGCAATTGAATGTCGAGGCCATTGTCGCGTTCAAGGAGCAGGGCTTCGCCGGCGTGAAGCTCGGTTTCGCCAAGCGCGGCTTCTCCGATATCGGCAAGGACCCGGAAAACGACATCGCCTTTGTCCGCGAACTGCGCGACGCGGTCGGGTCCGATTTCGAGATCATCGTCGATGGCGGCAATGGCGTGAAATGGGACCGCGCAACGGCGATCGATACGGTGCGCCGCATGGCCGAATACGATATCGGCTGGATCGAGGAGCCGTTCTATCCGACGCGGATCGACGACTATCGCGCCCTCAAGGAGGCCGTCGCGGTGCCGATCGGCTCGGGCGAGCGCGAATTCACCGTGACCAGCTATCAGCGGCTGATCGAAACGGGCACGGTCGACGTGCTCGGTGTCGATCCCGCCCGCGCCGAGGGCGTGACGGGCTTCCGCAAGATCGACGCGCTGTGCGGCGCGGCCGGCATCACGATCAACGCCCATGCCTGGAGCACGGCGATCCTCTCGGCCGCGAGCCTCCATCTCTCGATCGCGTCGCCCAATGCGCGGCTGTTCGAGCTGAAGCCGATCCCGGTCACGGTGCAGAGAGATCTCGTCGACCGCCCGATCTGGCACGAGAACGGCCTCATCCGCGCGCCGGAAGGTCCCGGCCTCGGTGTCGAGGTCGACGAGGCGCTGATCGACTATCTGCAGCTGCGCTAGGGACCCGCGGCGCGGCGTGCGTCGCCCTGCCCTCGCCCACTCGGGTGAGCAGATGGACGAGAGCAGGCGGCGGCGCTCAACAGACAACCCGCAAGTCCACATCGAACAGCTTCGCCACACGCTTCAGTGCCTCGGCGTGATGGCCTGATGCCATGACGCCGTGATGGGTCGGGCCCTCTTCCGCCCAGGCGTTGACGAAGCCGCGCAGGCCAAGCGGGAAGCGCACGCGGCAATTGGTGTCGCCGAGCATCATCGGCGGGCCGTCGACGATCTCGCCTTCGGCGACCACCATGACGAAGCGGCCCTCGCCATCCTGCGTCAGGGACAGCAGCGTCATGGCGCCGAGCTTCGGATAGGCCTGCGTCAGAAAGCCGGAGCCGGATTTGCCGTGGAAGACGGCCGAATGCTTCAGCGTCGGCGGGCGCGACGAGATCGTGAGGTCGGCCGCTCCGGAATGGCCGAGGATGACGACATCATCCTCGAAGTCCATCGAGTAGAGCTCGGCCAGCGTCGCAGTCCCCGCCACGGCCTTCAGCATCAGCATGGCGAGCGCCGTCTTGATGTCGCCCTCGACCGGACAGGCGATGCCCTCCGCCATCAGGATCGAGAAGGCGGGATTGGACGCGGCCAGCACGGCGACATGGTCGTCGCGCACAGCGCCTTCATAGTGGTTCGGCAAGGCGCAGAGCCCCTCCGCCGCGATCAGTCGGTCGAGCCCGGCGAGCACGCGCGCGACGCCGTCGAGCGCTGCGCCATCGACCTCGGCAGGGATATCGAACGCCGCGCGCAAGGCAGTCATACGGGCGGCGACGTCGCTCCCGGAGACTGCCATGGCGGCCTTGGCGATGTCGTCCCAGTTCAGATGCCTGGTGTAGGCGCCGAATGTCGCGAAGAAGGCCGTTTCGTCGACATTGAGGTCGGTCATCCCGGGATAGGGCCGGCCGAACAGGCCGACGCTTCGGGTCCGCAGGGTGCGGCGGATCGAGGCCGCATCGCGCCAGGACGCGAGCTGCTTCGCCAGATCAGCATCGCCATGGAGATGGCCGGTGACGACATCGAAGCGCTTGCCGATCCGCCCGAGCGCGGCGGTCATTTCCGGCAGCGCGGCGCAGGAGATCGCGACGCCGAGCCAGTCGCCGATCGTGCGCACGTTCGCGACGTCGAGCTTCCGCACCGACTGGACGTTCAGGAGCACGATCGGGACGTCGACCGAGGCGATCGCCAGCAGCAGGGGCTCCGAGGTCGCATAGGTGGTGAGATGGACGAAGACGATGTCGACATCGCTGGCGGCGAGGCTGGCTGCCGCCGCGCGGGCGCCGTCGATCGTGTCGACGAGGCCGAGTTCGACCCGCTCCGCGCCATCGCCGATGAGGTCCGAGAGCTCTGAATGATGGCCGAGCACGGCCTCGCGCATGCCGGCAAACTGCGGCCAATAGGCGGCGAGCCCGACCGCCATCACGCCGATCCGAGGCTTTGCCGTGAGCGCCATCGATCACCCCTCCCAAGGCTTCAACGTGGAGTCCGACCTATCACTTGCCAACTTGACTGACAAGTTGCGAGGTGAGATGACTCGCTCGCTGCATCGTCTCGGAGGAGGGAGGCAGCGAGGGATTGCAGGCGGCTCGGACCGCCTTGGGAGGACTACCGCTATGACGAAACTTGCCAGAGCGCTCGCGCTCGGTGTGGCCTCGGGCATTCTGTTCTCGGCCGCCGCCTTTGCCGATGATTTCCACGGTTTCGACCCGTCCAAATATGACGGCACGCGCCTTTCGGCCGACCAGTACAAGGCGATGGTCACGGATGCGACGGCCGTCAAGCCGCCGCGCAACGGCTCGAAATATGTGATCGGCTTCGCCAATCTGCAGCGCGACATGACCTTCGGCGTCGTGGTCGAGAAGTCGATCCAGGCCAATGCCGATCTCGCCGGCGTCGATCTCGTCATCGCCGACAACCGCCTCGACGGCCCGACCGCGCTCGCCAATGCGCAGTCCTTCGTCCAGCGCAATGTCGACTACGTCATCGAATTCCAGACCGACAGCAATTTCGGCCAGACCGTCATGAACGTCTTCAACGAAGACGGCACCAAGGTCGTGGCCATCGATATCCCGATGCCGGGCGCGACCTTCTTCGGCGCCAACAATCCGAAGTCGGGCTATATGAGCGGCTCCTATCTCGGCCAGGCCGCGATTGCCAAGTTCGGCAAGGACAAGGCGATGACGGGCTATTTCGTCGTCGGCGAACTGCCGCAGTCGGGCGCGATCCCGAAGATGCGCACCGAGGGCCAGGTCAATGGCTTCCTCTCGGCCCTGCCCGACTTCGACAAGGCCAAGATGCTGCGGATCGACACCAAGAACACGCTGCAGGAATCCTTTGCCCAGATGACGAATGTGCTGAGCCGCATTCCGGACGGCGTCCCGATCATGGTGACGGCGATCAACGACCAGTCGGCGATCGGCATGCTCCGCGCCATCAAGCAGGCCGGCCGCGAGGCGGATGCCGTCGTGGTGGGCAATGGCGCCGACGAGACCAAGGCGCTGGTCGACGAGAAGGAGCTCTATGGTGCGACGGGCTATTTCCCCGAGACCTACGGCAATTACCTGATCCCGATCGCGCTGTCCTCGCTCGCCGGCAAGCCGCTGCCGCCGGCCGTTCTGGTCAGCCACGTGATGATCACCAAGGCCAATGTCTGCAAGTATTATCCGGACTTCAAATGCGCCGATAAGGCCGAGTTCGAGTACACGTTCCCGCAGGCAGCCTTCGAGGCCTATCTCACGGAACTGCGCAAGGAGCCTTTCCTGAAGGGCTTCGAGGATCTGGTCCCCGCCAACTGATCGAGGACGAGCCCGGGATGCGCGGCGGACCGCGCATCCCGGAACTTCAGTGCCTATTGCAGCGAGTTGAGGCTATGGCCGGCAGACGACTTCTCGACATGAGTGGCATCGGCAAGGCGTTCGGCGGCGTGCCGGTCCTCTCCGATGTCGGCTTCCATCTCGATGCCGGCGAAGTCGTCGCGCTGCTCGGCGCGAACGGCGCCGGCAAGTCCACCTTGATGAAGATCCTCTCCGGCAATTACAGCCGCGATGCGGGCACGATCGCTATCGATGGCCAGCCCGTCGATATCCGTACGCCCGCCGAAGCGATCGCGCACGGCATCCGGATGCTGCCGCAGGAACTCTCCATCTTCCCCGACCTGACGGTCGCCGAAAACATCATGATCGGCGGGCTGCCGCGGAAAGGCCTGCATGTCGACCGCGGTGCCATGGAGGCACAGGCGCGCGCGCTCCTGAAGCGCCTCGGGCTCGACTGGCTGTCGCCGCGTGCCCGCATGGGCACGGTCTCGCACCATGTCCAGCGCATCGTCGAGATCGCGCGCGCCATGAACGGCAATGCGCGTGTCCTCATCATGGACGAGCCGACGGCCTCGCTCGCAGCCGAGGAAGTGCAACTGCTGTTCGACATCATCCGCCGCCTGCAGGCGGAGGGCATCTCGATCATCTACATCTCGCATTATCTGAAAGAGGTGTTCGCGATCTCGGATCGCGTCGTCGTGCTCCGCGACGGTCGCAATGCCGGCGATTTCGCGACCGCCAGAACCGATGTCGACGAGGTGCTGCACGCGATCGTCGGCAACCGTGTCGGCGATCTCTATCCCCCGTTCTCGGCCTCGTCGGGGGCCGGCGACGACGTCGTCACCGTCAAGGGCCTCGTCGTCGAAGGCTGGCTGCGCGGCGTCGATTTCACCGTCCGCCGCGGCACCATCACCGGCGTGCACGGCCTCATCGGCTCGGGCGCCGAGATGATCGGCCGCTCGCTGTTCGGCGCGGTGCCGCGCACGAAGATCGCGAGCGCCAGGGTCGGCGGCAAGCCCTACACCATCACGACGCCGGGCAAGGCCGTCGAGGCCGGTCTCGGCCTCGTCGCGGCCGAGCGCAAGCGCGAGGGCATCATCGCGATGCTGACGCTGCGTGAGAACATTTCCATCGCCAACATGCCGCTCTTCACGCGCGGGGTGACCGTCGACCGCGAGAAGGAAGCGACGACCGCCGCCGAGTGGATTCGCCGGCTCTCGATCCGCGCCCGCGGTCCGGAACAGCCGATCGGCACGCTGTCGGGCGGCAACCAGCAGAAGGTCTGCCTCGCGCGCTGGCTGCTCGGCGATCTCAGCGTCCTCATTCTCGAAGAGCCGACCCGCGGCGTCGATGTCGGCGCGCGCCAGGAAATCTATCGCCAGATCCGCCAATTGGCCGACCAGGGCCTCGGCATCCTGCTGATCTCCTCCGACGCCGAGGAAGTCGCCGGCCTTGCCGATCGCAGCATCGTGCTCGCCGGCGGCGTCGTCACCGAGACCTACGAGCAGCCGACCGATGCGTCCGCGCTCATGAGCGCGGCCAGCAAGCCGGCCGTCGCAGCCTGAATTCCAAGGAACGCCCCATGTCGCATGTCAACACCACCGCCGCCGAGCCGAAGGCCATCACGACCGCGCAACGCTCGCGTAATCTGCTCGGCCATCCCTATGCCGGCGTCGTCATGCTGCTGATCTTCTATCTGATCCTGGCCGGCGTCTTCACGACGATTTCGCCCTATTTCCTGACCTTCAAGAACCTCGTCTCGATCGGCTCGAACATGGCCTTCATCGGCCTGATGGCGGCCGCCGGCACGCCGCTGATCATCGCCGGCGGGCTCGATCTCTCCGTCGCGGCCGTCGCAGGCATTTCCGGCGTCGTGGTGTCGATGTGCTATGCGAACGGCATCGACATCTGGGTCTCCTGCGGCATCGCGCTCATCGTCGGTGCCGGCATCGGCGCCGGCAATGGGGCGCTGACCAACGGGCTCAGGCTCAATCCCTTCATCGTCACGCTCGGCACCATGTCGATCATCACCGGCCTGTCGCTGGTCCTCACCGGCGGCCTGACGCAGCCCCTCCTGATCGAGGGCTTCAACTGGATCGGCTCGGGCAAGATCTCCGGCATGCCGGTGCCGCTGATCATCATGCTCGTCATCTTCGCGCTGATCTGGTGGGTGATGGCGTTCACGCCGTTCGGGCGCTTCATCTATGCCTCGGGCGGCAATCCGGAAGCCTCGCGCATGCTCGGCATTCCCGTCGACCGCACGCAGATGATCCTCTACGTCGTCTCAGGCCTCTCGGGTGCCCTCGCCGGCATCATCGTCGCCGCCATGCTCGGTGCCGCCGCCCCCGATTCGGTCGGCAAGCATCTCCTCACGGTCATCGCCGCGATCATCCTTGGCGGCACATCGCTGTTCGGCGGACGTGGCTCGGTCTGGGGCACGCTGCTGGCCGTGCTGATCCTCGGGACGCTGAACAACGGGCTGACACTTTTGAATGTGTCGAGCTTCTGGCAGGACGTGACAAAGGGCGCCGTGCTGCTCCTCGCCGTTGGCCTCGACCAGCTGCGCGTCCGTTCGCAGAGCTGAGGACAAGGTCCATGAACCCGCTCGACCAGTTGAAGCCGATCGACAGCAAGCCCTCCGCCTCCGAACGGGTGGCCGAGCGCCTGATGGCGCTGATCGCATCCGGCAATATCGCGCCGGGCGACAAGCTCCCGAGCGAGAACGAGCTGACCAAGGCACTGCATGTCTCGCGACCCGTCGTGCGCGAAGCCCTTCGCGGCCTCGCGATGCTCGGCGTCGTCGAGAGCAAGCAGGGCGGCGGCTGCTATGTCACCGATCTGAAGCCGAACCGGCTGATGGCGCCGCTGTCTTTCGTGCTGAGCCTGCAGGACTACAGCCTCGACAGCCTGTTCGCCGCCCGGACCGTGATCGATTGCGGCCTCGCGGCCAGCGCTGCGCGCAATGTCACGGCATCCCAGCTGGAGCGCTTCGCCGAGCTGATCGAAGTCGCCTACCAGTCCGTCCGCGACCCGGTCGCGTTCCGCCTCGCCGACAGCGAATTCCACGAACTGATCGGCACGGCATCGGACAATGCCTTTCTCGACCGCGTGTCGCGCTCGCTCTACGGCCTCGCCATCGACCAGCGCCGGAAGGCGTCGGAGATGCCCGGCGTCCTCGACCAGTCGGCGCGCGACCACGATGCCATCGTCAAGGCGCTGGCTGCGCGCGACCCCGCGGCCGCGGAAGCCGCCATGGCGGAGCATGTCGAGCACATCCGCAAGACGACGCTCGACGTGATGGGCGACATGCCGCCGATCCCCTTCCGCTCGCGATAGGAGGTCACCATGCTTCTCGAGGGCAAGCGTGCCATCGTCACCGGCGGCTCCCGCGGCATCGGTCGCGGCATCTCGCTTGAACTGGCCCGGCAGGGCTGCGACGTCGTGATCAACTATTTCGGCGCCGCCGATCAGGACGTGACGCATGCGGATGCCGCTGCGGAGGTCGTCGCCGAGATCGAGGCGCTCGGCCGCAGGGCGATCGCGGTCGAAGGCGACATCGCCGATCCGCAGGTGAGCCATGATCTGGTGAGGACCGCGGTCGAGGCCTTTGGCGGCGTCGACGTGCTCTCGTCGAATGCCGGCATCTGCCCGTTCCACAGCTTCCTCGACATGCCGCCGGCGCTCCTGCAGTCCGTGCTCGGCGTGAACCTCTCCGGCGCCTTCTACATCACCCAGGCCGCCGCGAACCGCATGAAGGACCAGGGCAAGGGCGGCGCGATCGTGGCGACCTCCTCGATCTCCGCCCTTGTCGGCGGCGCCATGCAGACGCATTACACCCCCACCAAGGCCGGCGTGCACTCGCTGATGCAATCCGTCGCCATCGCGCTCCGACCCTATGGCATTCGCTGCAATTCGGTCATGCCGGGCGCCATCGCCACCGACATCAACAAGGATGACTGGTCGGACCCGGCGAAGCGCGCCTATCTGAACGGCCGCATCCCGCTCGGCCGCTTCGGCGAGCCCGCCGATGTCGCCAATGTCGTGGCGTTTCTTGCCTCCGACATGGCCGCCTACGTCACCGGCGCGTCGCTGCTGGTCGATGGCGGCCTCTATGTGAACCTGCAATAGGAGGCTCGCCATGCCCGAACGCATCGCCTTCCGCATGAAGGTCCATCCCGGCAAGATCGCCGAATACAGGAAGCGTCATGACGAACTCTGGCCCGATCTCGCCAGGGCGCTGAAAGATGCCGGCGTGTCGGATTATTCGATCTGGCACGATCCCGAGACGGACTATCTGTTCGCGACGCTGATCCGCAGCGACGACCACAGCATGGCCGACCTGCCCGCGACCGACGCCAACAAGCGCTGGTGGGCCTTCATGCAGGACGTCATGGACTACAATGAGGACGGCACGCCGACGGCCGTCACGCTCACCCAGGTCTTTCACCTTCTCTGACAAACGGCGGACGGACGCGCCTCATGGCCAATCAGTTTCTCATCACCGACGTCCGTGTCTATCTCGTCGAGAGCGAGGGCGACGGCGGCGATTATTTCCAGCAGGGCAAGGGCCACTGGCTGATCGACACGCTGATCGCCAATCCGATGTCCGGCTATGAGAAATACAAGGCGTCGCGCTCGTCCTGGGGCATCGGCGTGATGGGCTCGATCGTCGTCGAGATCGAGACGGCGAGCGGCGCCTGCGGCATCGCCACGGGCTTTGGCGGCTATCCCGCCGCATGGCTGGTCAAGAACCATTTCGCCCGTTTCCTCGTCGGCGAGGATGCGCGCAACATCAACAAGATCTGGGACCAGCTCTTCCGCGCCTCAATGCCCTATGGCCGCAAGGGCATGCCGATCGCGACCATCTCGGTCGTCGATCTCGCGCTCTGGGACCTTGTCGGCAAGCTCCGCGGCGAGCCGGTCTATAATCTCATCGGCGGGCTCTGCCATGACGAGATCACCTTCTATTGCACCGGGCCGGAGCCCGCCGCCGTGCGCGACCTCGGCTTCTGGGGCTCGAAGGTGCCGCTGCCGCACAGCCATTTCGACGGCGAGGCCGGACTGGCCCAGAACATCGAATACCTTGCCGCGCAGCGCGCCAAGGTCGGCCCCGACTTCCCGCTGATGATCGACTGCTACATGTCGCTGACCGTCCCCTATGCCATCCGCCTGGCGGAGGCGGCGAAGCCGCTCGGCATTTATTGGTGGGAAGAGGTGCTCCATCCCGACGACAGCGAGGGCTACCGGCTGCTGAAGCAGGCGCATCCCACGCTGAAATGGACGACGGGCGAGCATGAATATACCCGCTACGGCTTCCGCCAGCTGATCGCGGACCGCACGATCGATATCCTTCAGCCCGACGTGATGTGGGTCGGCGGCATGACCGCGCTGCTGCAGATCGCGGCACAGGCCGCCGCCTATGACCTGCCGATCATCCCGCATGGCAGCGGCCCCTATGCCTATCACTTCATCGGCAGCCAGCCGAACCTGCCGCTCTGCGAGTATGTCGCGGCAAGCCCCGATGGCCGCTCGATCCGACCCGTGTTCGGCAACCTCTTCACGGGCGAAGACCTGCCCAAGAACGGCCGCCTCAAGATCAGCGACGCCCCCGGCTTCGGCATGGAGATCGCCGACCGAGGGCTGCTCAAGGCGTTCGAATAGTCACTGGCAGTGAACGGCCCTCGCCGCTAGCCGTGGCGGGCCTCAAAGAGAGCGACGGCGTCGTCGCCGCACGGAAACTGGAGCCGGCCGGACATGTCGTGCACGGCGGCCCAGACGGCCTCCGCGACATCCGTTTCCCTGGTCGTCTGCGCCGGGTTGGCGAAGGCCTCGAAGATCGACGCCGCGAAATCGGCATAGGAAGCGGGGACGAGATCCTCGACCCTGAGATCGGTATTCTGCGCAAACCGGGTCGTTGGAGCGTAGCCGGGTTCCACCAGCTTTGCGCGGACATCGAAATGGCGAAGCTCATGGGCGAGCGAGCCCGTGAAGCCCTCGATCGCCTGCTTGCTGGCGGTATAGGCCGCGGCCAGCGGCATGGCAGCCAGCGTGACGCTCGATGTCACGTTGACGATGACGCCGGAGCGGCGGGCGCGCATCTGCGGAATGACCGCCTGGCACATCGCCATGACGCCGAATGTGTTGGTGTCGAACACCTTGCGGATATGCGCCATCGGCGTCGCCTCGAAGGCACCGACCACGCCGATGCCGGCATTGTTGACCAGCACATCGATCGGCCCGGCCGCCGCGACGGCGGCGGCGATGCTCTCGTCCTTCGTCACATCCAGCGGCAGGATCCTGAGATTGGGCGAGGCCGGCAGGCGCGTGGCGTCGGGACGACGCATGGTCGCGATGACGGTCCAGCCCTTGTCGAGGAAATGACGCGCCATCTCGAGGCCATAGCCCGAGGAGGTGCCGGTGATGAGGATCGTCTGCATGGGAGCTTCCTTTGCTTTGGGATGCTCCGTTGATAGGCCGCCATACGGGGACGTGATATAATCAAAAGTCCGCTATGAATGTCCAACCGTCCAGACATATCCTCTCGGGCTTGGGCGGGACGGTTCCCTGCGCGGCCAAGCCCGCGCACCGGCGGGAGCGGCGGGCTACTGCAGGCGCGCCCTCTCCGACCGATCCGGGGCCGGATCGTCGGCTTCCCTCATTCGGGCAAATCGTCCGGGCGGACAGCCGAGGCGCTTACGGAAGGCTGTGCTGAAGGCGCTCGCGGACTCGTAGCCGATGTCCTCGGCGATCCGGTCGAGCGACTTCGTGCCGCTGAGCAGGGCGTCCTTCGCCAGCGCCATCCGCCAGCGGGCGAGATATTCGATCGGACCGCAGCCGAGGACTGCGCCGAAGCGGGCGGCGAAGGCGGATCGAGACTGGCCGGCGATCCGCGCGAGGCTGGCGACCGTCCAGTTGGCACGGACATCGGCATGCATCGCGCCGAGCACCCGCGCCAGCGCCGGATCGCGCATGCCACAGAGCAGACCGGCACGATCATCCTCCGGCGTCGCGCCGTTCCAACGCAGGGCCTCGACGAGCAGGACTTCGAGCATGCGCTGCAGGATCATGTCCCTGCCCGGCGCGTTACTGCCGGATTCTTCGACGATCAAGTCGATCACCTTGCCGAGGCGAAGGGATCGCCCGTCCGAGGCCGGGATATGGATCCTCCGAGGCAGCAGCGCGAGCAGGAGCGGCGCGTTGACGGTGTCGATGCGGAAGGTCCCGCCGAGCGACTCGAAATCGGCGTCGCCCTCCTGTTCGCCGTGGCGGACTGGCACATCCATCGGGTCGCGCAGCGCTGAGGCGATGCCTGGATGACTGCTCAAGGTGAAGGCCGGGGTTGTGGGCAGCAGAAGAAAGGCGCCCTCCTCCAGCCTCCAGGGCTGCTCGTCTTCGAAGGCGATCCAGCACGCGCCTTTCAGAATAATCGTGAAACCCGGAGCCTCATGCGCCGCATAGCGAACGCCCCAGCGGCCACGCCCGGTGATCGGCTTGGACATGGCCGTGCTGGGGCGAAGAAGCGCGATGATATCGCTGAGAGGATCCACGTCGGACGATCCGTAATGATTGAACTGCCAATATTGATGCAGTGTCTTGCCCTTGGTGTCCACCTGCGCCGATGCGGCGGAGGACTCTGGGTCAGTCCGCGTTGTCATGCCCATCGGGCGAGCCGCCTGCCCGCCACTGGTCCTCGATGGCGCGCCACTGCCGCCGAGCGTTGGCACGATCCGGCGGCAGCGGGTTGGGGGCTTTCATCAGCAGGCGACCTGCCGCGTTCAGGGCGCTACGCGTCCGCCTTGCGCGGCCGGGACGTCGGCGAGCGTCGCATGGGCCACCAGCGGCACGATCACGAGGCTGAACGCGACGGTGATGATCACCTTGCTGGCGATGGCCGCCCCCGGCGAGAGCAGGCCGTCGCCGAGCATGGGGAGGGCCAGCATGAGCGGCAGCGCAAGGACGACGCCGCAGAGGCACGCGACGGCCACCGCCCGCACCGCGAGATTGCGCGGCAGGAAGGTCGCGAGCGGATGCGGACGGAGCTTCGCCTCGCGGATCATCCGTCCGTCGGCCAAAGCCTTCCGGATGAAGGGCGTTCCGAGCAGCACCGAGAGCAGGCCGATCCAGATCGGCGTCATCGCGAGATCGGCGCCGATCCGGTCCAGCGTCAGCTCGCTTTCGCCGCGCCAGAGCCAGGCGGTGTAGGCCGCATTGCAGAGCGTGTTGAAGGCTGCGACGCCGAGCGCCTGCGCGATCAGATAGGTCTTCCAGGTCATGACCGGGGTCCTTTCGAGGGCGTCAGGAATGGGCGAGCTGCGCGGCGCCTTGCGGCTCGGCGAGACAGCCCATATCGGCGAGCGTCGTCGTGAGGGCTTGGTCGAGCGGCGTGTGCGGCTCCGTGCCGAGCAGCGCGACGAGACGGCTGTTGTCGAGGCGCATCGGGTTTTTCCAGACCGGCTCGATCTCGAGCGCCTCCTTCGGGAAGCCGCCGAAAGGCGCGGCGAGGCGCATCATCCACCAGGGGAAGGCCCGCTCGGGCACATCGCGGCCGACGATCCGGCGGACTGCATCGCGCATCACCGTGCCCGTGGCGTCCCAATGACCCGCGAACTGCACTTTCTCATGC
Organism: Kaistia sp.; assembly: GCA_965279105.1. Taxonomy (GTDB): domain Bacteria; phylum Pseudomonadota; class Alphaproteobacteria; order Rhizobiales; family Kaistiaceae; genus Kaistia. The sequence continues at coordinate 3,289,971 of OZ257135.1, read as the reverse complement.
GGATTGAGCCGCTCGGGGATAGCGAGCAGGCCGGCGAAGGCCGCCGCGAGGTCTGGCAGATAGGCATAGGCATGGGGAACGCCGGGCGCGAGGCTGGTGAATTTCCGCACAGGCTGTCCCGGCAGCACCATCGCCTGCGCGAACCAGCTCGCCCGTGCGCCGTGGCCGAAGAAGTCGCCGGCGCGCAGCACGAGCGAGGGAACGTCCGGGGCCGCCTCGGCCAGTTTCCGCTCCAGCGCGATGCGGATCCTGCCCTTCACGGTGCGCCCATTCTGCGGGCTGTTCTCGTCGATCACGGGGGAGCGCGCCGGATCGTAGTTGTAGACCGTGCCGGGCAGCACGATGCGGGCGCCGCCGGCGGCGCGGGCCGCCGCCAGCGTGTTGTCGATCATGGGCAGCACCAGCTGCGACCAGTTGCGATAGCCGGGCGGATTGACCGCATGGACGATGGCCGCGACGCCGTCGCCGAGCGTCGCCGCGCGGATGACGGAGGCCGCGTCCATGGCATCGCCCGCGACGAACTCAGGCGCCGGGCCGTCATGCCGCCAGCTCGACATCGCCGTGTCGGGGTTTCGGCTGAGGGCGCGGACCTGCCATCCCTCGCGGATGAGCCGTGTCGTGATGGCGCCGCCGACGCCGCCGGTGGCGCCGAGGACGAGGGCGATCCGCTTGGCCGCCCGGTTACCTGCTCCTGTGGAAACTGTCTGAGCCATCTGTCATCTCCTTGTTGGCAAGGAGAGCTTCGGCCAGACCTGGTCTCAACAAAATTGCCAATAATCCGCCATCGGCCTATAAGAAACTTATGAGCAAGACCGTCGATTGGGATGATCAGCGCGCCTTCCTGGCCGTGATGGAAACCGGCAGCCTGTCGGCCGCCGCGCGTCGCCTCGGCCTGTCCCAGCCCACCATGCGCGCGCGCATCGAGGGGCTGGAAGCCGCGCTGGGCACGGCGCTGTTCACGCGGTCGGTGCATGGCCTCGTGCCGACGCCGACGGCCGAGGCCATGGCGGTGCCGGCGCGGGCGATGGCGCATGCCTCGGAAGCCATGCTGCGCGCGGCCTCGGCGGACCAGGCGCTGGCGGCGGGCCGGGTGCGGCTCAGCGTCTCGGACTTTGTCGGCATCGAGGTCCTGCCTGCCATGCTGCGCAGCCTGCATGACAAGCATCCGCAACTCGCCGTCGAATTCGAGCTCAGCAATGCCAGCGCCGACCTCATGGACCAGCAGGTCGATGTCGCCGTGCGGATGCATCCGCCCGAACAGGCCGCGCTGGTGGCGAAGAAGGTGCCGTCGATCCCGCTCGGCCTCTACGCGCATCGCGACTATCTCGAGGCGCATGGCCGTCCCGCCTCGAAGGCCGATATCGGCGCGCATCTCTTCATCGGACCGGATAGCAGCCGCGGCGATCTCGCCGTCGCCGCGCTGATCGGCGACCCTGCCCGCATCCGCTGGATCGCACGCACGGACAGCCATCCGGCGCAACTCGCGCTCGCGCGCGCCGGCCTCGGCATCGCCGTCGCGCAGATTCCGGCGGCCGCGCGCTATCCCGAATTGGAGCGGGTTCTGCCCGACATCGCGCTGCCGCAGCTTCCGACATGGATCGTGACGCACGAGAATCTCCGCCGCCTGCCGCGGGTCGGAGCGCTGTTCGATCATCTGGTCGAGGCGTTCGAGGCCTATGGCGACGGCCGGTAGGCTGCTGCCCGAGCTCGGCCGATGGCCCGGCTACAGCTTCGGATCGGCCGTCGGGTCGCCGTCCGGCTCAAACTGGAGAAGATCGCCCGGCTGGCAGTCGAGGTAGCGGCAGATCGCCTCCAATGTGTCGAAGCGCATGCCCTTGACCTTGCCCTGCCGGAGCAGACTGAGATTCGCCTCGGTGATCCCGATATATTCGGCGAGTTCCTTGGACTTGACATTGCGCCGCGCCAGCATGGCCGCAAGGCTCACTTTGATGGGCATGGCGATCAGACGAACTGACTGTTTTCTTCGGCGAGCGCGGCGGCTTTTTCCATGGCCCAGGCCAGGGACGCGACCACGCCGGCAAAGAGCGCCAGGATCATCACATCGGAGCTGATCTCGAAGACGATCTGCTTCGGGCCGCCCTTCCAGCTCAGCGCCAGCATGAGCAGCGTGCCCGCCAAGGGCTTCGCCAAGGCGCTCAAACCGGTTCCAAGCGCAAAGTCGCGCAGCCCGGCAATGCCCTCGGCCGCGAAGGGGCGCCCGGCCGCGAACTCAGCGAGACAGATGCGAAGCCGCACCAGGCCCCAGCTCAGCGGCAGGAGATGCAGCAGCGCCGTGGCGATCGCGACCAGTCGAAGGCCGGCGCCGTCGACGACACCGCTTGAGCCGAACAGCCAATAGCCGATCGCCAATGCCGGCAGCAGCGCCGCAAGCGCCAGCGCCACAATGCAGAGCGCGCTGAACGCGATGCGCGCCCGCGGCGACAGCCCGAACGCCGCCTGCGCACTTCCCTCACCTGCCAAGACCAGGCCGCTCTGGGTCATCATGGTTCTCCCGTGTGGTCTGGTTGGGGTTATGCGCCAGAAATTATTGTTTGACAATAAGAACGAGCTCCGGGATAAGCGAAATTGTTGTTAAACAATAACGGAGCTTGCCCATGAACGCTATCCACACCGCGCTGCTGATGCTCTCGTTCGGCCTCGCCATGCCGGCCGAGGCCACCCCGGCGACGCCTGCCGGAGAGGTTTCCATCGCTCAGGTCGTCGACCTGATCGAGCGCTCGCCGAAGGACAGCGCCGCCCGAAACGCAGCGATCGCCTATCTCGCGGGCGTCAGCGAAACCACCGGCCTGCTGGTGGCCGAGGCCGGGCGGCGGTCCTCCGTCAGCATCACCTGTGCCCGGCCCCTCGGCATTTCCAGCAATGCAGCCCTTGCCGCGCTCTCTCGTGCCGACAAGGCGAAATGGAACGAGACCGCGGCGACCCCTATCCTCGTCGACGACATGCTGAGCCGCGCCGGCTGCCGCTAGAAGGTCGATGCCGGGGCTGCGGCTGCCGTCCCGCGGCCGCGGCCCTCGCTGCGCTCCGGCGATCGTGTCGACTTCGCGTCATGGCCGCACGTCATCCCCCTTGAGCCTTGAGGCCGAGACCCGGTAGCGTGCCGCCGCCGGGTTTGAGGATTCCGGTCGGCGCGTCGCGCGACCTTCGGGCCGCTTGCCGCGCCGTCAATGATCATGGAGGAGACGCGCGATGACGCGGCAATTGAAGGGCGCAGTGATCGGCTGCGGCTTCTTCGCCCAGAACCATCTGAATGGCTGGGCGGACATCGAGGGCGTCGAGATCGTCGCCGTCTGCGACCGCGACAAGGCCAAGGCCGAGGCGATGCGCGAACGCTTCGGCATCGCCCGCGCCTATGACGACGCCGAAGCGATGTTCGCGGCGGAAGCGCTCGATTTCGTCGATATTCCGACGACGATGGAAACGCATGAGGTGCTGGTCGGTCTCGCCGTCGCCCATGGCGTGCCGACGATCGTGCAGAAGCCCTTCGCCCCCGATCTCGACGCCTGCCGGCGCATGGTCGCGGCGGCTTCGGCGGCGGGCGTGCCGCTGATGGTGCACGAGAATTTCCGCTTCCAGCATGTCTCGCGCGCCGTGAAGCGGATCATCGACAGCGGCGAGATCGGCGACTTGACCTATTGCCGGCTGTCCTGGCGGACCGGCTTCGATATCTATGCCGGCCAGCCCTATCTGGCGCTGGTCAAGCGCTTCGTCATCATGGATGTCGGCATCCATATCCTCGATCTCGCCCGCTACCTCTTCGGCGATGCCAATAGCGTCTTCTGCCGCACGCAGCAGATCAAAGAGGGGATCGCCGGCGAGGACGCGGCGACGATCCTCCTGCAGCACGACAGCGGCGCCCTTTCCGTCCTCGACGTCAGCTATGCCAGCCGTCGCGGCGTCGAGATCTTCCCGCATACGCTGATCGACATCGAGGGCACGAAGGGCACGATCGAGGTGCGCGCCGACCATGCCATCACCGTGTCCGGTCCCGGCTTTTCCCGCACAGAGGTCGTCCCGCACGACGTCCGCTCCTGGACCAGCGAGCCCTGGACGCTGATCCAGGACAGCGTCGTCGAGACCCAGCGCCATTTCGTCGAGTGCCTCCGCTCGGGGACCGAGCCGGAAACCTCGGGCCGCGACAGCCTGCTCACCTATGGCCTGCTCGAGGCCGCCTATGCCTCGGCGAAGTCGGGCGAGATGGTGGTGCCTGACAGGGCGTAGCCTTGGTCGCGGGATGGCTGGCCATCACGGTGGGGGCGGGCTAGCCTGCCCTCGCCGCTCGTTCAGCGCTCGGCGATCCTCGGGACATCCCTTCCTGTGCCCGCGCGGCGATGGAGTTCAGCATGAAATTCGGCGTCCTCGGCACCGGCGAAGTTGGCAGCGCGATCGGCGGCAAGCTCGCCGCGCTCGGCCATGATGTCGTCATGGGCAGCCGCACGCCGGAGAGCGAGAAGGCCCGCGCCTTCGCCGCCGCAAAGGGCGTCCGCTTCGCGTCCTATGCCGAGGCCGCCGCGCATGGTGATTGGGTCGTCAACGCCCTGCCCGGCGAGGAGGTCGTCGGTATACTTTCCACCTGCGCCATCGACGGCAAGATCCTGATCGATATCGCCAATTACAATTCCGCCGTCGACCAGCCGATCGCGATCCCGGTCGGCGAATTGATCCAGCGCACCTTCCCGGCGGTCCGCGTCGTCAAGACGCTGAATAGCGTCAGCGCGCATCTGATGGTCGATCCGGTGAGCCTCGGCCGGCCGCATTCCGCCTTCATCGCCAGCAATGACGCGGCGGCGAAGGAGGAGGTCAAGGCGCTGCTCACGAGCTTCGGCTGGGCCGACATCCTCGACTTCGGCGACCTCTCGGCCTGCCGCGCGATGGAGCAATTGATCCCGCTCTGGATGCGGCTCGAGCAGCAGCTGGGCACGACGCATTTCAACCTGTCCGTGGTGCGCGACGGCAACGCCTGACGCCGCGCCTTCCATCGCGATAGCGGCCGGATTCGCTCGGCGCTCCGGCTCGTCGCGGGAGCCCGATGGCGCTCGGCCGGACGTCGCCTCGCGCGCTGATGCGCCCTCGCCCACCCTCCCCGGCGTTCCGACGCGCAACTCTTTGTCGCGGCCGAACGCCCGTCTTCCCCCTTGCGCTGAGCCGGCGAAGCAGAACGCCCCGCCGGTATTTACATATAATAGTACTAATGGTATCGACTCTCATGCCGTGCTGGGGAGGAACGCCGCGCGGCCAAGGGAGGAAATCGTGACCATCTTGAAGAAACTCGCCCTCGCGGCGGGCATCGCCACTGCCTTGTCTTCAACCGCCATGGCGGCCGACATGACCGTCGGCTTCTCGCAGATCGGCTCGGAGTCCGGCTGGCGCGCCGCCGAGACCTCGGTGACCAAGCAGCAGGCCGAGAGCCGCGGCATCAACCTGAAGTTCGCCGACGCGCAGCAGAAGCAGGAAAACCAGATCAAGGCGATCCGCGGCTTCATCGCCCAGGGCGTCGATGCGATCCTCGTCGCTCCTGTCGTCGCCACCGGCTGGGAAGACGTGCTGACCGAAGCCAAGGAAGCCAAGATCCCGGTCGTGCTGCTCGACCGCGGCATCGACGGGCCGGAGGATCTCTATCTGACCTCCGTCGCCTCGGATCAGGTCAAGGAAGGCCGCGTCGCCGGCGAATGGCTGGTCGGCGCCGTCAAGGACAAGGACTGCAAGGTCGTCGAACTGCAGGGCACCGTCGGCTCGACCCCCGCGATCAATCGCAAGAAGGGCTTCGAGGAGGCGATCGCCGCGCACAAGAACATCACCATCATCCGCAGCCAGACCGGCGACTTCACCCGCTCGAAGGGCAAGGAAGTCACCGAAGGCTTCCTGAAGGCGGAGAATGGCGGCAAGGGCATCTGCGCGCTCTATGCCCACAATGACGACATGGCCGTCGGCGCCATCCAGGCGATCAAGGATGCGGGCCTCAAGCCCGGCACCGACATCCTCGTCGTCTCGATCGACGGCGTGCCGGACATCTTCCAGGCGATCGCCGCCGGCGAGGCCAATGCCACCGTCGAACTGACGCCGAACATGGCCGGCCCCGCCTTCGACGTGCTCGCCGCCTACAAGAAGGACGGCACGGTCCCGCCGAAGTTCATCATCACCGAGTCGAAGCTCTACACGGCCGCTGATGATCCGAAGGGGGAGTATGAACGCCGCAAGGGTCTGGGCTATTAATCAGTAGCCGACCAGCCAACGACGCCTCGCCGGCGGAAGCCGGCGGGGCTGTCCTTTGCGGGAAAGGCCGGACCAACCGGCCGCATGCTTGGGGGATCGACGTGGCAGAGACGGGCTTTCGCATGGAAGCGCGCGGGGTTTCCAAAGTGTTTGGAACCCACAAGGCGCTCGACGGCGTCGATTTCGGCGTCCTGCCCGGTGAGGTGCATGCCCTGCTCGGCGAGAACGGCGCCGGCAAGTCGACGTTGATCAAGATCCTCACCGGCGCCTACCAGCCCGATGGCGGCGAGATCTTCGTCGACGGCGCCGAGGTCCATCTCGACAGTCCGCTGCATGCCCAGACCTTCGGCATCGGCACCGTCTACCAGGAGGTCAACCTGCTGCCGAACCGGTCGGTGGCGGAGAACCTCTTCCTCGGCCACCAGCCGACCCGCTTCGGCCTCGTCGACCGCAAGCGCATGGCCCGCGATGCGCGCGTGCTGCTGAAGCGCTACGGCCTCGAGATCGATCCCGCCAGCGAGCTCGGCAGCCATTCCGTCGCCGTCCAGCAGATCGTCGCGATCGCGCGGGCGGTGCAGCTGTCCGGCAAGGTGCTCATCCTCGACGAGCCGACCGCAAGCCTCGACCGCGACGAGGTGCAGCGGCTGTTCGAAGTCGTCGCCGGCCTGAAGCGCGACGGCCTCGCCATCGTCTTCATCACCCATTTCCTCGACCAGGTCTTCGCCCTCGCCGATCGCGTCACGATCCTGCGAAACGGCAGACTGGTCGACACGCGGCGGCTCAGCGATCTGACCCGCACCGACCTCGTCCGCAAGATGCTCGGCAAGGACATCGCCTTCTCCGGCTCGACCAGCCTCGAGGCGCAGCGGCCGGTCACCGAAGTGCTGCTCGAATTCAAGGCCTATGGCCGCAAGCGCAGCGTGAAGCCGTTCACGCTGACCATCCACAAGGGCGAGGTTATCGGCGTCGCCGGCCTGCTCGGCTCGGGGCGCACCGAGATGGCGCGCGTGATGTTCGGCATCGATCCGGCCGACGAGGGTACCGTGTCGCTGAACGGCAAGCCCGTGTCGATCCGCACGGCGACCGACGCCATCGGCCACGGCTTCGGCTTCTGCCCGGAGGATCGCAAGGCCGACGGCATTCTCGGCGAGCTTTCGGTGCGCGAGAACATCGTCATCGCGCTTCAGGGCAAGCTCGGCTGGTTCCGCGCGCTCAACCGCGACGAACAGATCGATCTCGCCGGCCAGTTCGGCGAGGCGATGGATATCCGCGCCGCCTCGCTCGACATGCCGGTCAAGCTGCTTTCGGGCGGCAACCAGCAGAAGGTGATCCTCGCCCGCTGGCTGGCGACCGATCCCGCCTTCCTCATTCTCGACGAGCCGACGCGCGGCATCGATGTCGGCGCCCATGCCGAGATCGTCCGCACGATCAACCGGCTGCGCGACGACGGCATGGCGCTGGTCGTCATCTCCTCCGAGATCGACGAGGTCGTCGCCTATTCCTCGCGCATCGTCGTGATGCGCGACCGCGAGATGGTTGCGGAACTGCGCGGCGAGGACATCAACCCCGCGGTGATCGTCCAGGCGATCGCCACCCATGGCGAGGCGACCGCCGAGGACCACGCCGCATGAACCGCATTTCGCTCGGCCGCATCGTCAACACCCAGACCGTCGCGCTTGTCAGCGTGCTGCTGCTCAACTGGGTGCTGTTTCCCGGCTTCTTCAAGATCGAGTGGCAGGACGGCCGCCTGTTCGGCAGCCTGATCGACGTGCTCAATCGCGGCGCGCCCGTGGCGATCCTCGCCATCGGCATGACGGCGGTGATCGCGACCAAGGGCGTCGATCTCTCGGTCGGCGCGGTCATGGCGATGTCGGGCGCCGTCGCCGCGACGCTGGTCGTCGCCGGCTATCCCGGGCCGGTCGCCGTCGGCGGCGCGCTCGCCGTCGGTCTCGCCTGCGGCCTCTGGAACGGCGTCCTCGTCGCCATCCTCGACATCCAGCCGATCATCGCCACGCTCGTGCTGATGGTCGCCGGCCGCGGCATCGCGCAGCTGATCACCGAGGGCTCGATCGTCACCTTCTCCGATCCGACGCTGATCTTCATCGGCACCGGCTCGTTTCTCGGCATGCCGATGCCGGTGGTCATCGCCTTCGTGCTGATGGTCCTCGTGACGCTCGCCGTACGCAAGACGGCGATCGGCCTCTTCATCGAGGCGGTCGGCGTCAACCGCTCGGCGGCGACGCTCGCCGGCATCCGCAGCCGGTTGCTGCTCCTCGTCGTCTATTCGGTGAGCGGGCTCTGCGCGGCCATCGCCGGCATCATCGTCGCCGGCGACATCCGCGGCGCCGATGCCAACAATGCCGGCCTCTGGCTCGAGCTCGACGCAATCCTCGCCGCGGTCATCGGCGGCACCTCGCTGCTCGGCGGGCGCTTCTCGATCCCGATGTCGGTCGTCGGCGCGCTGATCATCCAGGCGATGAACACCGGCATTCTCGTGTCCGGCTATCCGCCGGAATTCAACCTCGTGGTCAAGGCCGCCATCATCACCGTCATCCTGGTGATCCAGTCGCCGCTGGCCGGCCAGATCCTCGGCTTCTTCGGCCGCAACAAATCCGGGGCCTCGCGATGAACCGCAGCATGCGTCCTCTGCTCGCGACGATCGCCATCTTCCTGATCGCCTATGCGGCGGCCGTCTTCCAGTTTCCCGGCCTCCTCTCGACCCGCGTGCTCGGCAATTTCCTGACCGACAACGCCTTTCTCGGCATCACCGCGGTCGGCATGACGTTCGTCATCATTTCCGGCGGCATCGACCTCTCGGTCGGCGCAGTCATCGGCTTCACCGGCGTGCTGGTTGCGGTGCTGATCAGCCATGGCCTGCATCCGCTGGCCGCCTTCGGCATCGCCATGGCGATCGCGGCGCTGTTCGGCGCGGCGATGGGCCTCGCGATCCACTATCTCGAAGTGCCGGCCTTCATCGTGACGCTCGCCGGCATGTTCCTCGCCCGAGGCGGGGCCTCGGTCATCACGCAGGATTCGGTGCCGATCAATCACGATTTCTACAGCTGGATCTCGACGCTGTTCATCCGCCTGCCCGGCGGCGGCCGGCTCAGCTTCGTCGGCCTCCTGATGATCGCCGTCTTTCTCGTCGGCGCGATCATCGCGCACCGGACGCGGTTCGGCTCCTATGTCTATGCCCTCGGCGGCAACACGGTGTCGGCCTCGCTGATGGGCGTTCCGGTTGCGCGCACCACCGTGCAGATCTACATGCTCTCCAGCATGCTGGCCTGTCTGGCCGGAATCGTTTTCTCGCTCTATACGTCGGCCGGTTATCCGTTGGCGGCTGTCGGCGTCGAACTCGACGCCATCGGCGCCGTGGTGATCGGCGGCACGCTGCTCACCGGCGGCTATGGCTTCGTGTTCGGAACCTTTGTCGGAGTGATGCTGCTCGGTCTCGTCCAGACCTACATCATCTTCGACGGGACGCTGTCGAGCTGGTGGACCAAGATCGTGATCGGCATCCTGCTGTTCCTGTTCATCGTGTTGCAGCGCCTGGTATTCGCCGCCTCGGCCCGCGGAGACAGATCATCCGAGACGGCCTAGTATGAGCGAGCCCGGCAGTCTTCTACGCTCGCTCTCGGGCAAGCCGGCTGCGCGCAATTTCCACACCTTCGTCATCAACGAGATCGGCGCCGGCATCGTCACGGGACGCTTCGGCGTCGGCACGATCCTGCCGAGCGATGCCGAGATGATGACCAGCTACGGCGTCTCGCGCACCGTGCTGCGCGAGGCGCTGCGGACGCTGGAGGCCAAGGGCATGGTCGAGGCGCGGCCGAAGGTCGGCACCCGCGTCTCGCAGAAGAGCCGCTGGAACCTGTTCGACCAGCAGGTGCTCGCCTGGCATTTCGAGGCCGAGCTCGATCCGGACTTCATCATCGGCCTCTTCGATATCCGCAGCGCGCTCGAAGCCCGCGCGACGGACCTTGCGGCGCGCCGGCGCACGGCCGAGCAGATCCGCCTCCTGAAATACTGGATCCACCAGATGGAGCTCGCCGAGGGCGATGCCGAGACGCATGCGCTGGCCGAGCTCGAGGTGCACCGGATCATCGCTGAGGCCTCCGGCAATCCGCTGCTGCGTTCGTCGGTCGGGCTGGTCGAGCTGACGCTGGCGCTCGTCGCCGTCGCCGGCCGCGACGAGGCGAAGCGCCGGGCGATCCGCGCGCGGCTCACGGCCGAATGCCGGGCGCTCGTCGCCGCGCTCGAGGCGGGCGATGCGGGTGCCGCGACGACCGTCATGGCGACGATCCTCGCCCTCGGCCTCGACCGTATCCTCGCCGTGCGCCGGCCGGGTGGCCCGCGCGACTGAGGCCTTCAGGTCCTCAAGCGTTCGGCCGGCAGGTCGAGCGTGACGACGAGGCCGCCTGGCAGCCAGTCCCGCTTCAGCGAGGCGCCGAGCTGCATCGAGGCGACCCGCTCCGAGAGGGTGGTGCCGAAACCGCGCCGCTCCGGCGCGCCCGTGACGGCGGGGCCGCCGGACTCGCGCCAATCGATGATGAAGCGCTCGCCATCGATGCGGCAGGTGATCCTGACATCGGCGCCCTCGCGCGACAGACCGCCATATTTGACGGCGTTGGTCGCAAATTCATGCACGATGAGCGCGATCGCGGTCGCCGCATGCGGCCCGATCGGCAGATCGTCGCCCTCGATGATGAGATTGCCACGATCCGGCGCATTGTAGGGCGAGGCGAGCAGCGCCAGCAGGCCCTTGACCGTCCGCGTGTCGTCGAGCGGCGCCGAGGCGGCGCTGTGCGGGCGGACATATTCATGCGCCGAGGCGAGCGCCTGGATGCGCGCCTGCACGGCCATCGCGAAGGGGCGGGCCTCCGGCTGGTCGCGGGTCGGCAGCATCACGAGGCTCGACACCACGGCGAAGATGTTGCGGATCCGGTGCGACAGCTCGCGCGCGATCAGCTCGCGCTGCGCCTCGGCTTCCTTGAGATCGTCGATATCGGTGCAGGAGCCGTACCAGCGCAGGATGCGGCCGTCGGCGTCGCGGACGCATTGCGCCCGGCCGATGACCCAGCGATAGGCGCCGCTGTGGTGCCGGAGCCGGTATTCGATGTGATAGGGCTCGCCGGTCGCCAGGCTCTCGCGCCAGCGGGCGAAGGCCCGCTCCTGGTCGTCCGGATGGAACAGGCCGTTCCAGGCTTCGCCGTCGGTCGTTCCCTCGGGCACGCCGGTGAACTCGTACCAGCGGCGATTGTAGTAGTCGTGGAAGCCGTCGGGCCGCGTCGCCCAGAGCATCTGGTCGATCGAATTGGTGATCGCGGCGTAGCGCTCCTCGCTCGCCCGCAGCGCCGCCTCCGCCTCGTGCTGGTCGGTGACGTCGACGACGACGCCGATGAGGCGCCGGACATCGCCCGCGCCGAGCGGCCGGAGGGCGCCGCGCAGCATCAGCCAGACCGGACGCCCGCCATCGCGGGCGATCCGATATTCCGCGCGCAGAGGCGCGCCGCCAGCGGCCGCGGCAAGGTCGCCTTCAAGGCGCGCGCGGTCGCCGTCCGAGACGAGCCCCAGCAGGTCGGCGAGACGCGCCGGGGGGCTGGTCGAGCGCAAGGGATCGCCATGCAGCGTCCAGAAACTCTGATCGGCCGAAAGACGGTCGAGGCTCGCATCGAATTCGAAGGCCCCCACACCGCCGGCCGCATCGAGCGCCATGCGAAGGCGCGCTTCACTGCCGGACCCCGGGGGAGCTCCTGGCCCATTGTTCACCATCGCGCGTGCTGACTTTCAAAGGCGCCGGTCGACCGGCTGTGTTGCCTTGTAGACACGCCGCCGCACGACGTCTGCGCCTTAGTGAACACAACCCGCTCTCGTGCGTTGGAGAAGAGCGTGGCGCCGCTTTGGCGGCGTCGTGGCGAAAGAAATGACGGAGATCCAACGACGATGCGCTCCTCCATGCGAAGCTCCGATGCTCCCGTCAGCAACCTGCTGCGCGGCCTCAGAAGCAGTGATTTTGCGCTCCTGAAGCCGCATCTCATCGCGGCGACAGTCTCGACCGGAACGGTGCTCTACGAGCCCGGCGACGACGTCAGGAAGGTCTATTTCCCCTGCGACGCGACGCTCCTCGCCTTTCGCGTGATGCTCGAGGACGGCAATGCCGTCGAGACGGCGCTGGTCGGGCGCGAAGGGGCGCTGGCCGGCATCGTCAGCCAGGGCCGGTTGCCGGCCTATGGCCGCGCCGAGGTCCAGTTCGGCGGACCGATCCTGTGGATGCATGTCGAGGATCTCGAGGAGGCCAAGCTGCAATCGCTGGTGCTCCGGCACTTCTTCGCGCGCTATGCCGATTGCCTGATGGCGCAGGTGTTCCAGGCGGTCGCGTGCAATGCCGTCCATTCGATCGAGCAGCGCGCCGCCAAATGGCTGATCGCCGCGATGGAGCGCACCAGCGACACGATGCTGCCGATGACGCAGGAGCAGCTCGCCGGCATGCTCGGCGTCGGCCGCAGCTATGTGAGCCGCGTGATCCAGACGCTGAAGCAGCGCGAATTGATCGAGACGCGGCGCGGCCGGCTGATCGTCACCAGCCCGACCGGCCTCTCGCATCTCGCCTGCTCCTGCCAGTTGGCGGTACGGCGCCATTTCGACGAGGTGCTGAAAGGGGTTTACCCGGACGAGCCGATCGTCGGTGCCGACGGGCGGATGCATCCGAACGTCACCGGATAGCCGGCAAACGGATCGGGCCATGGCATGCCCCTCGCGCAAGGTCCGGAACTTTCCGCCGTTTCGATGCTTGGTGGGCCATCGTCGCTCCGATCACGACCGCACCGGATGGAACGGAACAGAGGACGCAGATTTTGGAAATGCAGGATGACGCGAGCCTCCGTGGAGGGCTCGACGGACTGGGCGGGACCGGCGACACCTTCGCCGCCGCTGTCCGGGCAACGCGGATGCCGATGCTGATCACCGATCCGAGGCAGGCCGACAACCCCATCGTCTTCGTCAACGACGCCTTCCTGCGCATGTCGGGCTACGACCGTGACGAGGTCATCGGTCACAACTGCCGCTTCCTGCAGGGACCGGACACCAATCCGGCGGCCGTGGAAGCGATCCGCTCCGCCGTCAGGGCCGGACAGGAAGTCGCGATCGACCTCCTCAACTATCGCAAGGATGGAACGCCGTTCTGGAATGCGCTGTTCATCTCGCCGGTGACAAACGAGAGCGGCCACCTGCTGTTCTTCTTCGCCAGCCAGCTCGACGTCACCGAGCGCAAGCGCGCCGAACTCGCCGTCGCTGAGGATCGAGACCGGATCGAGGAAGCGGTCGCGCGTCGGACCGTCGAACTCGAGCAGGCGCTGGCGGCGCGCACCGAGCTCCTGCACGAGGTCGACCACCGCGTGAAGAACAATCTTCAGCTCGTCACGGCGCTGATCTTCATCGAGAGCCGGCTCGCCAGGGACGACACGGCGGCGACGTCGCTGAACCGGCTGCGCGCGCGCGTCGCGGCGCTGTCGGCCGTGCATCGCCTGCTCGAGCGCGACCGCGATGTCGTGCGGTTCGACGTCGCCGCGCTGATCCGGGAGTTTGCAGCCGAGGTGGCCCCCGCCGGCGCCATTTTCAGCCTCGATCTCGAGCGCGTCAGCGTGTCCGCGGCCTATGCCGCTCCGGTGGCGCTGCTCGTCAGCGAGTTGATCCGCCTCGCCGTCGCGCGGACCAAGGCATCCGGCGCGGACGGCGCGATCACGCTCGCCGTCAAGCCGGCGGAAACGGGCCGCTACCGGTTTTCGATCGCCGCCAGCGGCGCGCTGGCCGGCATTGAGGCCTCCCTCACCGCCGATGAGCGGGCCTTTGTCGATCGGCTCTGCCGCCAGCTGCGCGCCGATCTCAGCTGGCAGGACGGCGGCGACACCGAGATCGCCGTCCTCCTGCCGATCGACGAACCGACCAGAGGAGCTTGAATGGAACCCCAGTTGCGAGTCTTCGTCGTCGAGGACGAAGCGCTGCTGCAGATGCAGCTCGAGATCTTCCTGGAGGAGGCCGGCCATCTCCTGGTCGGCAGCGCCACCGCGCTTGCCGAGGCGATCGTCCATGCCGAGGCGGCGATGCCGGATCTTGCTCTCGTCGACATCCATCTCGCCGATGGCCCGACGGGTGTCGCCGTCGGCCGAGCGCTGGCCGACCGCGGCATCCCGGTCGTGTTCATGACGGCCAATGCCCGCCGCATCCCGGATGATTTCTCGGGCGCGATCGGCATCATCAGCAAGCCCTATACCCAGGCCGGCGTCGTCGAGGCGCTGCGTTTCCTGGTCGGCGCGGTCAAGAACCCGCCGCCCGAGCAGCTACCGCCGCCGAGCCTGGTGCTGGCGCCCGCGCTCGCCGAGCGCTGGCGCCTCCACTGACGCGTCAGTCCTGCCCATCCTTCGGCGGCATGATGACGAGGCCCGAGATCGGCTCGACGCAGACGAGATTGTCGACGACCTTGTGGACACCGCCGACATTCTCGGCCACCACGCGCGCCGCCGCCCGCTCCCGCTCGTCGAAGATCGTGCCGGTCAGGTCGACGGTGCCGTCTTCGACATGAACACGGATGAGCCCGTTGCCGCTCCAGGACAGGCGGCTGAACTCCTTCGCCAGCGCGGCCCGGATCGAGGTATCGTCGCCAGGCGTGGCGGCTGCTTCAGCGCGCGCCTTGACCAGCGCCTTCATCAGATCGGAGCGGCTGACGATGCCGAGGAGGCGCCCTGCCCCGTCGACGATTGGCACGCGCTTGATGCGGCGCTTGGTCATGAGGGTGACGATGTCGTCGAGCGGCGTCTCGGGCGAGGCGGTCTCGACATCGCTGGTCATGACGTCGCCGACGCGGCGCGCATTCGCCTCGACATAGTCGGCCGCGGCCTGGCCGGGGCTCTGCAGGAATTCGAGCCAGCGCGACCGCTTCTTGCCCGTCGCGATCTCCGCGCGGCGCAGGAAGTCGCCCTCGCTGACGATCCCGACCAGGCGGCCGTCCCGCTCGACGACCGGCAGGCCGCTGATCCTGTGCGAGAGCATCAACGTCGCGGCGTCGTCGATCGATGTAGTCGGCTCGACGCTGATCACCGGCGTCGTCATTACGGCATCGGCGCGCATGGCCACTCTCCTTGAAATCGCTTTGCCCAGAGGGCGTGTGACAGGTCTATCGGCTATGCTCGCCTCCGGTCTTGATCGCGATCAAGGCCCGCAAGGGAGCAGCGCTGCCAGGGTTCGCCCATCGGCGTCTTCCGCGACGAGACTCGTCGCGGCCCAGCGACGACATCATAAGCTCGCCGAAGGAAACCGCCATGGGTTCGCCGACGCTGATTACCTTCAATGCCGGATCCTCGACCATCAAGCTCGGCCTGTTCGAGCATGATGGCGGCCCGCCGCGGCGATTCGGCAAGGGACTGGTCGATCTGAGGCATGAGCCGCTGGCGCTGCATGTGTCGGAAGGCCGCGACACGATCGGCATTCCGCTCGGCGCCAAGGCCGCCGCAGACCTCGACGACGTCGTCGCGGAAACGCTCGACGTGCTCGCCACGCATTTCGATCACGGCGCGATCGCGCTTGCCGGCCACCGCATCGTGCATGGCGGCGATCGCTTCGATGGTCCCGTCCGCCTCGACGACGACAGCATCGCGGCGATCGAGGCGCTGGTGCCCCTCGCCCCGCTGCACCAGCCGCAAGGGTTGCGGCTCATCCGGGCGCTGCGCCGGCTCCGCCCGAAGCTGCCGCAGACGGCCTCGTTCGACACGGCCTTCCATTTGACGCAGAGCGACGCGGCCCGCCGCTTCGCCCTGCCGCGCGAATGGTTCGACCGCGGCGTGAAACGCTACGGCTTTCACGGCCTCTCCTATCGCTTCATCGTAGGGGCGCTGCAGCGCATCGCGCCCGAGGTCGCCGCCGGCAAGGTCGTCGTCGCGCATCTCGGCAGCGGCGCCAGCCTCTGCGCCCTCGATGCCGGCGCCAGCCGGGCGACGTCGATGAGCTTCTCGACGCTCGACGGCATCATGATGGCGACGCGCCCGGGAGCGCTCGATCCGGGCGTCGTCCTGCACCTTGCCAAGAACGGCCTCTCGATCGATGCGATCGAGGACATGCTCTATCACCGCTCCGGCCTGCTCGGCCTGTCCGGCATCAGCGCCGACGCCCGCGTGCTCGCCGAGAGCGCGGAACCGGCGGCGCGCGAGGCGCTCGACCAGTTCGCGCGCGAGATCGCCGCCACGGCGGCTTCCTATGGCGCGGTGCTCGAGGGGCTGGACGCACTTGTCTTCACGGCCGGCATCGGCGAGCACCAGCCGCATCTCCGGGCGGCCGTGTGCCGGCGGCTCGGCTTTCTCGGCCTTGCCATCGACGAGGCGAAGAATGCCGCCAATGCCGAGCGCATCGATGCGCCGGGCAGCAAGATTGCGGTCTTCGTGATCGCCACTGACGAGGAGCAGGTCATCGCCGAGGAGGCTGCCGCGCTCGTCCCGTAGGCGGCCTCAGGGGTCAGATGGTCGTCGACGGTCCGAGCAGCTCGCGCAGGCGCGTCGCGAGCGCCGCCATCGTATAGGGCTTGCGCAGCCAGTGCCCCGTTTCGGCCTGGCCGCGCTCCGCGATGCTCGGCTCCGCATAGCCCGAGGTCAGCAGCACCTTGATGCCGGGCCGCATGGTGCGGATGCGCGTCGCCAGCGTGTCGCCATCCATGCCGCCGGGCATCACCACGTCGCTGAAGAGGAGATCGATCGGCCGGTCCTGGCCGGCGGCGCTGAGGGCCTCGTCGGCATTGGCCGCCTCGATCACGGAATAGCCGAGCTCGCGCAGCCTTGCGATGGCGACGCGGCGGACCCGTGGCTCGTCCTCGACGACGAGAATGGTCTCGCTGCCGCCGGGCAGGCCGACCGGCGCACGCGCCGCGGCATTGGTCTCGGTGGCTGCGGGCTGCGGACGCGATGCCGGCAGATAGATGCGCACGGTGGTGCCGTGGCCGGGTTCGCTGTCGAGGCGGATCTGGCCGCCGGATTGCGTCACGAAACCATAGACCATGCTGAGGCCGAGCCCGGTCCCGGCCCCGACCGACTTGGTGGTGAAGAACGGTTCGAATGCCCGTTCCCGTACCGCCTGCGTCATGCCGACGCCGGTGTCGGACACCGAGATCAGCACATAATCGCCCGGCCGCATGTCGGGCCGTGTCCCCGCTTCGGCCAGCGCGATTTCGGCATGGGCGATCTCGACCGTGAGGCGGCCGCCCTTCGGCATGGCGTCGCGGGCATTGATGGCGAGATTGAGCAGCGCATTCTGCAATTGCGACGCATCGACCATGGCGTGGTTCGACGCGCCGGTGACGACGGTGCGCAGTTCGATCGTCTCGCCGAGCGCGCGGCGCAGGAGGTCCGAGAAATGCGCGACCAGTTGGCCGACATCGGCGAGCTGGGCGTTCAGCGGCTGGCGGCGGCCAAAGGCGAGCAGCTGACCGGTCAGGCGGGCGCCGTCATCGGCCGCTTCCTGCGCCGCGCGGATCAACTCGAGCGCCGGCCCTTCCGGGATGCGCCGCTCGACCATTTCGAGATTGCCGCTGATCACCGTCAGCAGATTGTTGAAATCATGCGCGATGCCGCCGGTCAGCTGGCCGATCGCTTCCATCTTCTGGGCCTGCCGCAGCTCTTCTTCCAGCTTGTGGCGGCTGGTCAGGTCGCGGATGAAGCCGGTGAAGATGCGCTGGCCGTTGGCGACGGTCTCGCCGATGGCGAGCTCCATCGGGAACTGCGAGCCATCCTTCTTGATGCCGGTGACGATGCGGCCATAGCCGATGATGTGGCGGCGGCCGGTCGTCAGATAGCGCGACATGTAGAGGTCATGATTGTCGCGATCGGGCGGCGGCATGAGGATACGGACATTGCGGCCGCAGACCTCGGCGGCGGAATAGCCGAACAGGCGCTCGGCGGCGGCGCTGAACGAGCTGATGGTGGCGTGCTCGTCGATGATGACCATCGCCTCGGGCACGGTCTCGAGGATCGAGCGGAGATGCGCCTCGCGGATCGAGATATCGAGCTGCGCGCGCTTCAGATCGCTGATGTTGTGATTGATCGAGAGCACGGAGCCCGGCGGGACGGCGATCATCCGGCTCGCAACCGTGAGGGGCTGGCCGGCACGATCGCGCTGCTGCACCTCGCCTTCCCAGGCGCGCTTCTTCGTCAGCGCCGCCGTGACGGCGTTGCGCGAGGCGCCGAAGACCGTGCCGAGAAGCTCGTGCACCGGCTGGCCGACAGCCTCGCTCCGGCTCCAGCCATAAAGGGTCTCGGATCCCTTCGTCCAATGCGAGATGACGCCATCGTCGCTGCGGTGGATGATGACGCTGCCACCGTCCAGCAGGGCGGCGATCGCGTCGAGGTCCGCCACGCCGGCGGCGGCGGTTGCGTCTGCAGAATCAGTCACGATCGGGCCTCGTCCCCCACTCGACCCGTTCAGTTGGGCCAGACGGCCTGGCGGCTATACGCGACTCCGACCGGCTCATGGGCGGTATCGTCGCCTTCGCCGGCGAGAATCTCAAGCTTCAGCGGCTGGCGGATGATGATGGCGTGGCGGCCGCTGGCGGCGATGACGCCGCGGCTGGTCAGCCGCGTCATGATGCGCGAGACCGTCTCGATGGTGAGGCCGAGATAGTCGGCCATGTCGAGCCGCGTCATGGGCAGCTCGACCACCGGCTGGCCACGGAGGCCCCCGGAGAGGCGGCGGGCATTGACGAGCAGGAAGCTCGCGACGCGTTCCTCGGCGCTCTTGCGGGCGAGGAGGACCATCTGGTCCTGCGCCGCCGCCATCTCGTCGGAGAGGCGATGGAAGAGCTCGGGACGGAGGACCGGCGAGCCGTTGACCTCCTCGTCGAAACGGTTGCGGGCGAGGCGGCGCAGCTTGATGCGCGTGACGGCCTCGGCGGTGTAGAGGTAGCGCTCGCGCTGGGACAGGCCGACGAGATCGCCCGGATAGAGGAAGCCGGTGATGACGCGGCGGCCATCGCCGATGATCTTGTAGACCCGGAGCACCCCTTCGAGGATCTGGAACAGGTGGAGCGCCGCATCGCCTTCCCAGAACACGGCGGCGCCGGGTTCGAATCGCTCGGCGGTCTGCCGGCGGAAGAGTCCGGCGAGGCCTTCGCCGCATCCGACATCGGCGAGCGCATGGTCGTGCCGTGCCGGAGCCATCATCGGTTCGGTGAACATCGGTAGTCCCTCGCTTCAAGCGTTGCTGCCTTGTGCCATCTGAGGCCGCGACGGTGACGGCGGGACGATGCGCGTGCTACGTTTGGTGCTCGTTTGTAACGGATTGTGATAACGGCCGATGACGCCTGCCGAGGCACCCCTTCCCGAGACATGCCGCCATGGCTGAGCCGCCGCTGCGGCAGGAGCACCTGCTGGTGGTCGATGACGACGGCCGAATTCGCCAGATGCTTGCCCGCTACTTCGAGGAGGAAGGCTATCGCGTCACCGCGGTCGTCGACGGCAAGGCGATGCGCGAGGCGCTGGCGCGAGGCGCCGCCGATCTCGTCCTGCTCGATCTGATGCTGGGGCCGGGCGAAAGCGGGCTCGATCTTGCGCGGGATCTGCGCAGCCGCTCCGACATTCCGATCATCATGCTGACCGGCCGCGACGACGTCGTCGACCGCATCGTCGGGCTCGAGGTCGGCGCCGACGACTATATCGCCAAGCCCTTCCATCTCCGCGAGGTTCTCGCCCGCATCAAGACGGTGCTGCGGCGGCGGGGCAAGGTCGATCGCCCGTCCGATTCGGCATCGGCCGAGCAGCTCATCCGGTTCGACGGCTGGCAGCTCGATCTCGATCGCCGCCGGCTTTCGCGTCCCGACGGGTCGGAAGTGGTGCTGACAACAGGCGAATTCGAGATCCTCGCCGTCATGGCGCGCCATCCCGGCCGGGTGTTCTCGCGCGACATGCTGATGGATCTGACGCGGGGCCGGCAGCTCGAGGCGTTCGACCGGACGATCGACGCGCAGATCGCGCGGCTGCGCAAGAAGGTCGAGACCGACGCCAGGAATCCGTTGCTGGTCAAGTCGGTGCGCGGTGTCGGCTACGTGTTCACCGGCAAGTCCGGTTAGGCCTCTGCGTCAGAAGAGCAGGGAGGCGCCGAGGCCGAGCATGGCGCCGATGGCGCCGCCGCAGATGACGGCAAAGCCGATGGCGAGCAAAGTTCGCATGAGCCGGACTCACTTTCGCGGGGGGTGTCGAGGTTCGGTAACACCGGCGTGCCTTCTTGCCAGTGATGCCGTTCACGGCCATGGTCCGGCCGCCGGGGTGAACGCCCGGGATCACGGAGAGTTTCATCATGGCCGCGCTTTCGATCGATCTCGTCACGGATATCGTCTGTCCGTGGTGCTTCATCGGGCTCGTGCGGCTCGACCGCGTGCTCGAAGAGACCGGCATCGACGCGACGATTGCCCACCACCCCTATTTCCTCGACCCGGACCTGCCCGCTGAAGGCGTCGACGTCGCCGAGCGGCTCAAGGCGAAATATGGCGGCGATATCGGCGCGATGTTCGCGCGGGTCGAGGGCGAGGCGAAGAAGAGCGGCATCCCGCTTGATCTCTCCCGCCAGCCGCGCCAGCGTCCGACGGACCGGGCGCATACCCTCATTGCCGCGGCCGCCGCAAAGGGGACGCAGCACGCTCTCGCGCGGGCCCTGTTCGAGGCGCATTTCCTCGCCTCGCGCAACATCGCCGATGCCGACGTGCTGGCGGAGATCGCGGCAAAATTCGGTTTCGCGGATGAAGAGGCGCGGGCGATCATCGCCGATGCCGATGCGCTGGCGGAAACCCGCAGGCAGGCGGGCGCGATGGCCGAGATGGGGATCGGCGGCGTGCCCTTCTTCGTCTTCGACCGCCGCCTGGCGCTGTCGGGCGCGCAGCCGGAGCCCGTGCTTGCCGATGCGCTCCGCCAGGCATCCGCCGGCGCGGCCGAATAGAAGGTTACCCAAAGAAGCGCCTCGGCTGAAACTATTGGCTCCGGTCAGGCGTTTCCCCCGCATGACGCCTCACTGCCGGCAAGCCATGAAGGACACGACGCCATGACCGACCGTGCGCGCCTGTTCCCGGCGCTTCGCTACCATGACGCACGCGGAGCGATCGATTTTCTCGTCGCCGCCTTCGGCTTCACGCCGCATGCTGTCCATGCGGCGCCCGATGGCAGCATCGCGCATGCCGAGCTCCGCCTCGGCGAGGACATGGTGATGATCGGCACCATCTCGCCCGACCTTGCCGCCAAGGGGCGGACGGTCAGCGGCGGCACCAGCAGCATCTATGTGTCGGTCGCCTATGTCGACGGACATCATGACCGGGCAGTGGCGGCCGGCGCCGTGGTCACGCGGCCCCTCGCCGACACCGACTACGGTTCGCGCGAATATTCCTGCCGGGACCTCGAAGGCTATGAATGGTCGTTCGGGACCTATGACCCCATGGCGACGCCCAAGGACTGAGCCCTCGCCTCCGGCGCCGCTCAGAGCACGCGGCGGAACAGCCCGTCATAGACGGTGACGAGGCCCTGGTCGTCGACATCGATGAGGGCTGCGAAGTCGCCGTCGACGGCCTCGTATCGATAGCGGCGCCATGGCTCGATGCAGGTGTAGCGCTGGCGATCGAGCGAAAGTTCGAGATCGGGAAAGCGGACATAGACGGCGGTGATCTCGGCCGATTGCCCGGCCGCGAGATCGAGTCGGCAGATCGGCAGCGAATTGGTGAATGGGCTCGCCGAGAAATCGACGTCGATCGCGCCCGCCAGCGCCGGAAGCCGCTTGCCGTCGCCGCCGCGCCATTTGCCGTCGCCATCCGACTGCAGCGAGAGCTTCGGCCCGCCGACGACGGAGACATGAGCGCGGGCGACGGCGCCCGATGGATGGCACGCGACGCCATAGGACGCGGCGAAATGCGCCTCGCCGCCGGACAGCACGACACCCTCGCCACTGATGCCGGCGGCATGATCGGCGAACACGAGATGCTCGAGCCCGCTGCCGTCCCAGCCTTGCCACCGTACCGCCTTGGGCATCAGCGCCGCTCCCCTGTTGGCCGTGTCAGCGATCGAGGCCCGCCAGCAGCATGTATTTCTTCTCGACGAACTCGTCGATGCCGTGATGCGAGCCCTCGCGGCCATTGCCGCTTTCCTTGACGCCGCCGAACGGCGCCAGCTCGGTCGAGATCAGGCCGGAATTGACCCCGACCATGCCATATTCAAGCGCCTCGCCGACGCGGAAGATGCGGCCGATGTCGCGCGCATAAAAATAGGCGGCAAGGCCGAATTCGGTGTCGTTGGCGGCGTGGATCACCTCCGCCTCGGTCTCGAAGCGGAACACCGCCGCAACCGGCCCGAACGTCTCCTCGCGGGCGAGCTTCATCGACGGCTTCGCGCCGGTCAGCACGGTCGGCTCGAAGAACGCGCCGCCGAGCCCGTGCCGGTTGCCGCCGAGGATGACCTTGGCGCCCTTGGCCGTCGCGTCGGCCAGGTGCTCCTCGACCTTGGCGATCGCCTTGTCGTTGATCAGCGGACCCTGCGTCACGCCGGCCGCGGCGCCGTCGCCGACCTTCAGCTGTGCGACGGCCGCCGTGAGCTTCTCGACGAAAGCGTCATGGATGCCGGCCTGCGCATAGATGCGGTTGGCGCAGACGCAGGTCTGGCCCATGTTGCGGAACTTCGAAACCATCGCGCCTTCGACCGCCGCGTCGAGATCGGCGTCGTCGAAGACGATGAACGGCGCATTGCCGCCAAGCTCCAGTGCCACCTTCTTCACCGTGCCGGCGGCCTGCCGCATCAGGAGCTTGCCGACCTCGGTCGAGCCGGTGAAATTCACGAGGCGGATCGCCGGATGCGACGTCAGCACGCCGCCGATCGCCCGCGACTCGCCGGTGATGACGTTGAAGACGCCTTTCGGGATGCCGGCGCGATCGGCGAGTTCCGCCAGCGCCAGCGCGGTCAGCGGGGTCTCGCCGGCCGGCTTGACGACGATCGTGCAGCCGGCGGCGATGGCCGGCGCGGCCTTGCGCGTGATCATCGCGGCCGGGAAGTTCCAAGGGGTGATTGCGCCGACGACGCCGGTCGGCTGGCGCAGCACGAGGATGCGGGCATCGGAACGGTGACTCGGCAGCGTCTCGCCGGCGATGCGTTTCGCTTCCTCGGCGTAGAACTCGATATAGCTCGCGGCATAGTCGATCTCGCCGCGCGCCTCGGCCAGCGGCTTGCCCTGCTCGCTGGTGAGGATCAGCGCCAGATCCTCGCGATGCGCCATGATCCGTTCGAACCACTGGCGGATCAGCTTCGAGCGCTCCTTGGCGGTGCGCGCCGCCCAGCCATGGAACGCGGCCGCGGCCGCATCCACCGCCGCCGTCGCCTCGTCGGCGCCGAACTGCGGCACGCGGCCGATGACGGCCCCTGTCGCGGGATTGGTGACGTCGATCGCCGGCTGCCCGATCCAAGCGCCATCGACATAGCAGCGATCCTTGAGCAGCGAGGGATCGATGAGGTCGAGCTCGGCGGTGACGGGCGTATCCATGGCGGGGTCCTCGGCAGTGTCAAAGCGGACCGGCGGCGGGCCGGCATCATTAGGAGAGAAATAGCGCCTCGGGCGTCCTGACGCCATGACGGCGGCAGCCATTCGGCTATGTTCAATGCACCACACCCCGTCCCGCTCCCGGAAACTGCCATGAAGCTCATTTTCGACACCGATATCGGCTGGATGAACGACGACTGCATCGCCGCGCTGCTGGCGCTGCATTCGCCGCGCATCGACCTCATCGGCATCACCCCGGTGATGGGCAACTACGACCTGAAGCTCGAGACCGCCGCGGCGCTGCGGCTGCTCGAGGTCACCGGCAAGGATGATGTGCTGGTCTGCCCCGGCTTCGACCGGCCTTTGCTGCATGAGCGCAGCGCCTATGCCGACCAGATGTGGGGCGAATGGGCGACGCATCCCGAGACGATCGACCTGCCCTGCGGACTGCCGCAGCTCGCCGCCGATCCGATGCACGCGACCGACTTCATCATCGAGATGGTCAAGGCCTGGCCGCATGAGGTGACGATCGTCGCCGTGGGTCCGCTGACCAATCTCGCCGTCGCCATCCGCAAGGCGCCTGAGATCGTCGGCCTCGTGAAGAGCGTCGTCGTCATGGGCGGGGCGCTGCAGCTCTATCCCGGCGGCTGGGGCAATTCGACGCCGCTCAGCGAGTTCAACTTCTGGGTCGATCCGGAAGCCGCGCGGATCGTCATGCGCGCGGGGCTGCCGTTGGCGCTGCTGCCGATGAATGTCTGCCGCAAGACGCATCTGCCGCGCGCCTTCGTCGAGCGCATCGCCGCCTCGACCACGGCGGCGAGAGGCGCGGCCGAGCTCTTCCGCGACTATGCGCTGCCGCTCTTCGATGCCGAGGGCATCCAGAACCATCTCGTCTACGGGCTCTATGACAGCGCGGCCATCGCCTATGCGCTCGAACCCGGCCTCTTCCAATCGGAGAGGCTCAGCGTCGACGTCATCACCGAGCGGGGCCTGCAATACGGCATGAGCGTCGGCTACCGCGCCGGCGGCCGCACCGTCGGCCATGGCAACACGGCCTTCCCGGTCACGGATGCGCCGCCCGAGGTCACCGTCGTCCATGACATGGATTTCGAGGCGGTGGTGGCGCTCTATCTGGCCGAGATCGGCGCCTGATTGATGACATCAAGAAGCGCCGGCAAGGCCATGATATCGCTGATGACATGGTCGGCATGCGGCGCCAGCGCCTCGGCGGAGAGATAGCCGCTGGCGACGCCGATCGCCGTCACGCCGGCCGCGCGGGCGGCATCGAGATCATGCAGCGTGTCGCCGATCAGCGCGGTCTCTTCCGGGGAAACACCGAACGCCGCCATGAAGGCGTGGATCTGGCCGGGGTCGGGCTTGCGGCCATGGCCGGAGTCATAGCCGATCACCGCGTCGAAGAGGGCATCGAGGCCGAGCTTGGTGCTCTGCGCCCGCGCGCCCGCCTCGGTATCATTGGTGACGATGCCGAGCAGGTAGCCCTCCGCCTTCAGCTTGGTCAGCAGGCCGAGCGGATCGCCGATCGGCGCGACGGAGGCGAGCGCGCCGTCATTGAACATCCGCGCGAGACGATCGACGAAATCGGCATGCTCGCCCGGTGCGATGCCGACGACCGGGGCGAAATGCGCGGCGATGTCGATCACGGTGCCGCCGATGAACGGCGAGGTCGGCATGATCGCGGCCGTCTCGCGGTCATAGTGCAGGATGGCGGCGAGCGCGGCGTGCAGGACGTCGTCGTCGCCGGCCAGCGTCGCCAGCACCGCGGCGGCGGCGCCGTTCCAGGTGATGGCGAAATCGACCAGCGTGCCGTCCTTATCGAATAGAAGAGCCTTCAGCCTCGTCATGCGATCACCGCCTCGATCAGGAAGGGGCCCTTGCGACCGAGCGCGGCGCGATAAAGATCGGCGAAGCGCTCGCAGCTGTCCGCCCGCGCCGCCTCGACGCCCATGCCGCCGGCGAGTTGGACCCAGTCGAGCGCCGGTCCGTCGAGCCGCAGCATCCGCTCGGCATTGTGGCCGAAGCTGTCGATGCCGACATTCCGCATCTCGGCGCGGAGAATCGCATAGGCGCGGTTCGCGAACACGATCACCACGATGTCGAGTTGCTCGCGCGCCGCCGTCCACAGGCCCTGCAGCGTGTACATGCCGCTGCCATCGGCCTGCAGCGTCACCACCTTGCGGTTCGGGCAGGCGATGGCGGCGCCGACCGACAAGGGAATGCCGATGCCGATCGCTCCGCCCGTGCACATCAAGTAGTCGTGGCGCGGTCCGCCTTCGCTCAGGGCATAGAAGCGGCGGCCAGAGGTCAGCCCCTCGTCGCAGACGATCGCCTCCTCGGGCAGGAAGGCGGCGGCGATGACCGAGACCGCGTCCTCGGTGAGCGGGCCCGTCGGCAGGGCCGCCGCCTGCCAGGCGGGTGCCGGCAGCGATGCCTTCGCGCCGAGCCGGTCCGCGACACGCTCCAGCGCATCGGCCATGGCGTCGCCCGCACCCGCGAGTGTCGCGACGCTGCAATTATCGGGAAGCAGGCGGCTCGGCTTGCCGGGATAGCCGAAGAAGGCGACCGGTTCGCGCGCGCCGACTAGGATGAACAGCGAGAGATCGGCGAGCGCCGCGCGCGCCTGATCAATGGGATAGGGGATGCGCTCGAGCGGTGCCCGGTCGCCGCCACGCGCGCTGCGGCCGTTCAGCACCTCGGCGAACAGCCTTGCGCCGGTCCTCGCCGCGACCCGCCCGGCCGCTTCGAGAGCCGCGCCGCGTGCGGCGCTTCCGGCGAGGAGAAGGCCTGCCCTCCCGCCGGCGGCGCTGATCGCCGCCGCGATCCCGGCGATGGCCGCCTCGTCGATCCGTGCGGGTGTGGCGACGCTGACCGGCGCGATCTCGGCGTCGGCGACGGGCCCCCAGGCCGAGTCTGCCGGCAGGATCAGCGTCGCGATGCCGGGCGTTTCCACCGCCGCCCGGATGACGGCTTCGGCGCCGGGGCCAACGTCCTCAGGGCCCTCAATGCGTCGCACGACATGCGACATCGGCCGCGCGAGGCCGTCGACATCGCTGGTCAGCGGCGCGTCGAAGGCGAGGTGATAGGAGGCGTGGTCGCCGACGATGTTGACGAGGGGCGTCCGCGCGCGGCGGGCGTTGTGCAGGTTGGCGAGGCCATTGGCGAGGCCGGGCCCGGTATGCAGCAGTGTC
This sequence comes from Kaistia sp., assembly GCA_965279105.1. Taxonomy (GTDB): domain Bacteria; phylum Pseudomonadota; class Alphaproteobacteria; order Rhizobiales; family Kaistiaceae; genus Kaistia. The sequence goes on along the minus strand of OZ257135.1, from coordinate 3,263,002 downwards.
GCCGCCGGCTTGCCGGCCATGCGGCCATAGCCATCGGCGGCCCCGGTCGCGACGCCCTCGAACAGGCCGAGCACGCAGCGCATGGCGGGCTTGCGGTCGAGCGCGGCGACGAAGTGCATTTCCGACGTGCCGGGATTGGCAAAGCAGACGTCGATGCCGTTGACGAGGAGCGTGTCGCAGAGGCGGTCGGCGCCGTTCATTCGATCCCCGCAAATGGTCGGTCGTGCAAATCGCCGGCAGACTTGCCCGCCGGGGCCGGGGCTGTCAATCGCCGCGCGCTCGTCCGCTCAGCGCGGCGGCTGCGGCTCGGCGGCGTCGAGAATCCGGAGGCTCGCCTGCTTGCGGCCCTGCCAGTGATCGAGCCCGAGTGTGCCCGCGACATGCAGCGCGCGGCCCCTGCTCGCCAGCAGCAGGCGGCCGAGATCGCTGTCGGCGGCGCGGAAGGCGATGGCGCGGAGATTCTGGTCGCCGCCCGAGAGCTGGACGCGGACATGGCCGTTGCCGACCGTCTCGACATAGCCGATCCGATGGGCCGGGAAGGCGAAGACCGGCTCGGCATGACCGGCGCCGAACGGCCCTGCCCGCTCGATCGTCTCGATGAAGTCGGGCGTCGCCGCCCGCGCCGTCAGGGCGCCGTCGATGAAGAGGGAGCTTTCCGAGCGCGCGGCCCGCGACGAGACGGCGGCGCGCTGCTCGAGAAAGGCGCGGAAATCGCCGAGCCGCGCCTTCTCCACCGTGATGCCGGCCGCCATGGCATGGCCACCGCCCTTGACGAGCAACCCTTCCGCCACCGCGGCGCGCACCAGGCCGCCGAGATCGACGCCGGGCACCGAGCGGCCCGAGCCGGTGCCGAGGCCGTTCGGCATCATGGCGATGGCAAAGGCCGGCCGCTGGAAGCGTTCCTTGAGCCGGGCGGCGATCAGCCCGACGATGCCGGGATGCCAATGCGGATCGGCGGTGACCAGCACGGCCGGCCCCTCGCCGCCGCCGATCTCCGCATCCGCCTCGGCCAATGCCTGCTCGAGCATGGCCGCCTCGACGGCCTGGCGCTGCTTGTTGAGGTCGTCGAGCGTCGCCGCGATCACCTCGGCCTCGGCGGCGCCGTCCAGCGACAGGAGCCGCGCGCCGAGCGCCGCATCGCCGATCCGCCCGCCAGCATTGATGCGCGGGCCGATCAGGAAGCCGAGATGATAGGGCGAGACGGGCGAATCGATCCGCGCCAGCCGGGCCAGCGCCGCGATGCCGAGATTGTCGCCATGGCGCAGCACCGCGAGGCCCTTGACCACGAAGGCGCGGTTGAGGCCGACGAGCGGAACCACGTCGCAGACCGTGCCGAGCGCGACGAGATCGAGCCAGGCGAGGAGGTCCGGCGCGGCGCGGCCCGCGCTGTACCAGCCGCGCCGGCGGAGCTCCCGGTTGACCGCGACGACGGTGAGAAAGGTGACGCCGACGGCGGCGAGATAGCCGAGCCCGGAGAGATCGTCCTGGCGGTTCGGATTGACGACCGCCTCGGCCGGCGGCAGTTCGGCGCCCATCTGGTGATGATCGAGCACCACGGCGGGATGGCCGCGCGCGGCGGCGACGGCGAGCGCCTCATGGCTGGTCGAGCCGCAGTCGACCGTGACGATCAGGCCGGCGCCCTCGTCGAGCAGCAGGCCGATCGCGTCGGGATTGGGTCCGTAGCCTTCGAAGATCCGGTCGGGGATGTAGATGCGGGTGGCGACGCCGACGCTTTCGAGAAAGCGGGCGAGCAAAGCCGAGGACGTCGCCCCGTCGACATCATAGTCGCCGAAGATCGCGACCTTCTCGCCGCGCTCGACGGCATCGGCGATCCGCGCCGCGGCGGCGTCCATGCCGGAGAGCACCGACGGATCGGGCATCAGCCGCTTGATGCTCGGATTGAGGAAATCCTCGGCCCCATCGACCGCGACGCCGCGCGCCGCGAGGACGCGCGCCAGGAGTTCCGGCAATTCGAAGCGCTGGACCATGGCGGTGGCGGCAAGGACGGCGGCGCCATCGAGCCTGTCGTCCCAGCGCCGGCCCGTCGCCGACCGCTCGACGCCGAGAAAGCTGCGCCGCGCGGCCGGACCAAACTCAGACATCATGCGTCCGATCAGATCTCCGTCGCGAACTTCTCGTCATCGCGATGGGTCGCCTTGATGAAGCGGATGGTACCCTTGGAGGAGCGCATCACCAGCGTTTCGGTGGTGATGCGGCCGTCTCTCGCATAGCGCACGCCGTTCAGCATGTTGCCGTCGGTGACGCCGGTGGCCGCGAACAGAACCTCGCCCCGGCACATCTCGTGATGCGTGTACTTCTTGTCGAAGTCGGCGATGCCCATCTTGCCGGCACGGGACTTCTGCGATTCCGACTGGGTGATCAGCCGGCCCTGCATCTGGCCGCCGGTGCAGCAGAGCGCCGCCGCCGCGAGAACGCCCTCGGGGGCGCCGCCTGTGCCGAGATAGATGTCGATGCCGGTCGCGTCCGGATCGGTCACGTCGATGATGCCGGCGACGTCACCATCGCCGATCAGGCGGACGGCAGCGCCGGTGGCGCGCACTTCCTCGATCAGCTTGGCATGGCGGGGACGGTCGAGGATGCAGGCGGTGATCTCGTCGACGCGCACGCCCTTCGCCTTGGCGAGGGCCGCGATATTCTCGGTCGGCGTGCGGTCGAGATCGACGGTGCCCGGCGCATAGCCCGGGCCGATGGCGATCTTGTCCATGTAGACGTCGGGCGCGTGCAGCAGCGTGCCACCCTCGGCGATCGCGACGACGGCGAGCGAATTCGGAAGGTTCTTGGCACAGATGGTCGTGCCTTCGAGCGGGTCGAGCGCGATGTCGACGCGCGGGCCGAAGCCGGTGCCGACGGCCTCGCCGATATAGAGCATCGGCGCCTCGTCGCGCTCGCCCTCGCCGATCACGACCGTTCCGGCGATGGCGAGGTTGTTGAGCTCGCGCCGCATGGCGTCGACGGCGGCCTGGTCGGCTGCCTTTTCGTCGCCGCGTCCGCGCCAGCGCGCGGCTGCAACCGCTGCCCGCTCGGTCACGCGGACCAGTTCCAGGGTCAGGATGCGGTCAAGTCCAGCCGTCTTTGCTTCCGTTACTGCCATCTCGTTCCCCAGCTCATGCGAATTGCTCGATCCGTATCATCTGCGGCCTTTCGGCGATATGGCCGTCGACCGTGATCCGATCCAGCGCATCCTTGATCTGCGCTTCGGTCGTATCATAGGTGATCAGGATGACAGGCTGAGGCTCCATCGGGCGCGGATGCTCCGGCGCGTCGGCCTTCGGCGCGCGTCGGCGCTGGACGATCGATTCGAGCGAGATCTCGTTCTCCGCCATGCGCTGGGCGATCGAGGCGAAGGCGCCGGGCCGGTCATAGACCGAAAGCCGCACGTAATAGCCGCCCTCATGCGCGCGCATCTGGGCGCGGCGATAGGGTTCGAGATCGCGCGCCGGCCGCCCGAAGGTGCCGACGACGTCGCCGCGCGCGATATCGGCGATGTCGCTCATCACCGAGGAGGCCGTGGCATCGCCGCCGGCGCCGGGACCCGAAAGGACAAGGCGGCCGACGAAATCGGCCTCGACGGCGACGGCGTTGGTGACGCCGTCGACCCGGGCGATCGGCGAGGATTTCGGCACCATGGTCGGGTGCACGCGCTGCTCGAAGCCGGTCTCGGTGCGGCTGGCGACGCCGAGCAGCTTGATCCGGTAGCCGAGTTCATCCGCCGCCTCGATATCGGCGGTGGTGATCGAGCGGATGCCCTCGACATAGACGGCGTCGGCGTCGATGCGCGTGCCGAAGGCGATGGCCACCAGCAGCGACAGCTTGTGCGCCGTATCGAAGCCGTCGACGTCGAAGGTCGGATCGGCCTCGGCATAGCCGAGCCGCTGCGCTTCCGCGAGGCAGGCCTCGAAGGAGAGACCTTCGCGCTCCATCCGCGTCAGGATGTAGTTGCAGGTGCCGTTGAGGATTCCATAGACGCGGGAAATCGTGTTGCCGGCGAGCGACTCGCGCAGCGTCTTGATGATCGGGATGCCGCCGGCCGCCGCAGCCTCGAAATTGAGCGAGACGCCCTTGGCCTCCGCTGCCGCGGCGAGCTCCGCGCCATGGCGGGCGAGCAGCGCCTTGTTGGCGGTGACGACATGCTTGCCGGCGGCAATCGCCGCCCGCACGGCCTCGTTGGCCGGACCTTCCGAGCCGCCGATCAGCTCGACGAACACGTCGATCTCGTCCGATTGCGCCAGCGCGACCGGATCATCGAAGAAGGCACAGCCCGAGAGATCGACGCCGCGGTCGCGGTCGCGGTCGCGCGCCGAGACGCCGGTGACGACGACCGGCCTGCGGCTGCGCAATGCGATGTCGCGGCCGTGCCGCTCGACGAGCCGCAACAGGGACGAGCCGACGGTGCCCAGACCGGCGACGCCGAGCCGCAAAATCGTTTGTGTCATAAATCGCCCCAGAGGGGCCCGGCTACCGCCGGGCGCTGCTGATCGGGACGACGTTGTGCATGGTTTTGTCCGCTGTTTCAAGGAAGCGGCGGATATTGCGTGCGGCCTGGCGGATGCGCTGTTCGTTCTCCACCAGGGCGATGCGGACATACTCGTCGCCATGCTCGCCGAAGCCGACGCCGGGGGCGACCGCGACATCCGCCTTCTCGATCAGGAGCTTCGAGAATTCGAGACTGCCGAGCGAACGGAACGGCTCGGGAATCGGCACCCAGGCGAACATCGAGGCGCGCGGCGCCGGGATTTCCCACCCCGCCCGGCCGAAGCTCTCGACCAGCGCATCGCGGCGATGCTTGTAGGTCGCGCGCATGTCGTCGATGCAGCTCTGCGGACCGTTGAGGGCAGCGGTCGCCGCGACCTGGATCGGCGTATAGGCGCCATAGTCGAGATAGGATTTGACGCGGGCCAGCGCCGCGATCAGCCGCTCGTTGCCGACCGCGAAGCCCATGCGCCAGCCGGCCATGGAATAGGTCTTCGACATCGAGGTGAACTCGACCGCGACATCGATGGCGCCCGGCACCTGCAGGATCGAGGGCGGCGGCACGCCGTCGAAGAAGATCTCGGCATAGGCGAGGTCGGAGAGCACGAAGAGGTCGTGCTTGCGGGCGAAGGCGACGACGTCGCGATAGAAGTCGAGATCGGCGACATGGGCCGTCGGGTTCGACGGATAGCAGAGAACGACCGCGATCGGCTTCGGGATCGAGTGGATGACCGCCCGTTCCATCGCATGGAAGAATTCCGGGCCCGGCTCGGAGGGCACCGAGCGGATGACGCCGCCGGCCATCAGGAAGCCGAAGGCATGGATCGGGTAGCTCGGATTGGGGCAGAGCACGACGTCGCCAGGCGCGGTGATCGCCTGCGCCATGTTGGCGAAGCCTTCCTTCGAGCCGATCGTCGCGACGATCTGAGTCGCCGGATCGAGCTTCACGCCGAAGCGGCGCTCGTAATAGCCGGCCTGCGCCTTGCGCAGCCCGTTGATGCCACGCGACGCGGAATAGCCGTGCACATCGGGACGCGCCGCCGTCTCGGCGAGCTTCTGCACAATATGCGCGGGGGTCGGCAGATCGGGATTGCCCATGCCGAGATCGATGATGTCGGCGCCTGCGGCCCGAGCGCTCGCCTTAAGCCGGTTGACCTGCTCGAAGACGTATTGCGGCAGACGCCGCACGCTGTGGAACTCGCTCATCGCTCCGGGTCCATCTTGGATGTCGACACAATCTGCGCCTCAGCCGGCGCGGCGGGGGTTCATAGCACTGAACCGACGCTCGGAAAGAGCGCTTTTATTGCGGGCATTTCGTGGCGTCGATCACCGTGTCGGTGCCGCAGCCATTCTGGATTTCCTTCAGCGTTTCCGCGGCATGCGTCCGCGCCAGCGTATCGAGTTCGCTCGCGCGCTCGGCGCCCTGCTGCTTGGCTTCGGCCGCGGCCTCCGGGCTCGCGACCTTGCCGCGCGCCGTCAGCGCCGCCTTTTCCTTGTCCTGCTCCGCCGGCGTCAGCACCTTGCCGGGCTGCGGCGCGCCGCCGGTATTGATGTTCGGATAGGTCCCCTGCCGCTGCAGCTCCGGATCCGCGCCGAAATCGAGCGTCTTCCTGACCGTGGTGCATCCCGCCAGCGCGACGACGAGCGCCACCGACAGCCAAAGACCTCGCGCCCGGCGCTGTCGCATCCCGTCACCGATCATTCGCATCACCATCATTTTCTGCTTCGAGGGTAAGCGTCTCGTAAACGCCTCCCGGATATCGCTCATTGCGCGAAACTATTACACTTGCCGCGGCGCGAAAGCAGGCCCGGCTGGAAAAAGTCGGATCGTTGGAGGAAGCATGGCCGCGGACAAGGGCACATCGGGCGGGGCGAAGGGGCCGGCTTCCTCGCCGATCCACCTCATGGTCAAGGATCCCGAGCGCCTCGCGCGCAACATCGCGCTCATTCTCGAGGGCGCCTCGCGCGCCGCGGCGAATTTCCTGAAGCCGCGCGAGAATGGCTCGGTTTCGGCCGATGTCGTCGACGAGATCACCGAGATCATCAAGACCGTCGCCAAGGTGATCGAATACTGGACCTCCGATCCCGCGCTCACCATCCAGGCGCAATCCCGGCTGTTCGGGCGCTATTTCGCGCTCTGGAACACGGCGATCGCCCGGATGAGCGGCGCCGAGATGCCGCCGGTCGCAAGGCCGGATCCGCGCGACAAGCGCTTCCAGGATCCGGAATGGACCGACAACCAGTATTTCGACTTCGTGAAGCAGTTCTACCTGATCACGGCGCAATGGGCCGACGAGATGGCGCGCGATGCCGAGACGCTCGACGCGCATACCCGCCTCAAGGCCCGCTTCTATGTCCGGCAGATCGCCAACGCGGTGTCGCCGTCGAATTTCCTGTTCACCAATCCGGAGATCCTGCGCGACACGCTCGATTCCTCCGCCGACAATCTGGTGCGCGGCGTCAACATGTTCGCGGACGACATCGCGGCGGGCGAAGGCGAATTGAAGATCCGCCAGGTCGACACGTCGAGCTTCACCATCGGCGGCAATCTGGCGTTGACGCCCGGCAAGGTCGTTCACCAGAACGAGGTCTGCCAACTCATCCAGTACAAGGCGTCGACGGCGGAGGTGCTGAAGCGGCCGCTGTTCATCGTGCCGCCCTGGATCAACAAGTTCTACATCCTCGACCTCTCGCCCGAAAAATCCTTCATCAAATGGGCGGTCGACCAAGGCCACACCGTCTTCGTCGTCTCGTGGATCAACCCCGGCGAGGCGCAGGCCAACAAGAGCTTCGAGCACTATATGCGCGAAGGCATCCTCGAATCGCTGGATGTGATCGAGAAGATCACGCGCGAGAAGGAGGTCAACGCCATCGGCTATTGCGTCGGCGGCACGCTCCTCTCCTTCTCGATGGCCTATATGGCGGCGACCGGCGACACGCGCATCGCCGCGGCGACCTTGTTCGCGACGCAAGTCGACTTCACCTTCGCCGGCGATCTCAAGGTGTTCATCGACGAGGAGCAGATCGAGCAGATCGAGAAGAAGATGAGCGTGCGCGGCTATCTCGAAGGCAAGAACATGGCGTCTTCCTTCAACATGCTGCGCTCTAACGAGCTGATCTGGTCCTATGTCGTCAACAACTACTTCCGCGGCCGCGAACCGATCCCGTTCGATCTCCTCTACTGGAATTCAGACGCAACGCGAATGCCGGCCGCCAACCATTCGTTTTATCTGAGGAATTGCTATCTCGACAACAAGCTCGCCAAGGGCGAGCTCGCGGTCGGCGACGTCAAGCTGTCGCTCGGTGACGTCAAGATCCCCATCTACAACCTCGCCACCCGCGAGGATCACATCGCGCCGCCGCGCTCGGTCTTCTATGGCTCGTCCTATTTCGGCGGCGAGGTGACCTTCGTGCTGTCGGGCTCCGGCCATATCGCCGGGGTGGTCAATCCGCCTGTGCGCAAGAAATACCAGTACTGGACGGGCGCGGCGCCGTCCGGGGACGGGTTCGACGACTGGCTGACCAAGGCCGAGGAGCATCCGGGCTCGTGGTGGCCGCATTGGCAGGCCTGGATCGAGGCGCAGGACGCGACGCGCGTCAAGGCGCGCCTCCCGGGCGGGCGCCGCGTCAAGGCGATCGAGGATGCGCCGGGGAGCTATGTCCGCGTGATGTCCTGACCGGCGGTCGGCGCCTGCGGGGCGCCGCGCCCTCTTCGTCAGCGCAGCAGCGACTGGTTGAACACCATCAGCGCGCGCTTCTGGTCGTTCGACGGATCCGTCTTCGCGAAGCCGAGGTCGATCATGCGGTCGCCCGGCTCAATCTCGACGGCGATCGCGCAGGTCGTGGTGACATAGGGGGTGGCGATGGCGCAGGTGCCCTGCGTGCGGCGGCCGATGGTCGCGGTCACCACCTGGTCCGCGACCGGCGATTGCAGCTCGAGGCGCAGCACTGCCGGGCCCGGCGCCGGATCGAGGATCGCCAGGGTTGCGGTCATGCCGGTCACCCAGCGGAGCTTCGGCAGGTTCCACTGCGGATACGGACCCTCGAGCGACTGGAACCCAGCGCCAGGCGTCAGGCTCGCCAGCGCGGTCTTGCGGGCATAGATCTCGATCGGACCGCCAGACAGAGGCGGCGGCAGCGAGGCGACCTTGACGAAGTCGGGATCGGCTTCGACGGCGGCGCGAACAGCCTTGAGCGCCCCGGCGCTCGGCAGCCAGTTCAGGACGTCGGGATCATCGGGCGCGAGCAGCACGACATGGGTGGCGGACTTGATCTTGGCGAGATGGGTGGCAACGTCCCCGATGCGGTGGCCGTCGAAGGCGTCGTCAGCGGCATCTCCACGGCGGACGAAGGCGAAATTCAGGATGTCGCTGTTGAGATAGTAGGCGACGGCCGGGAAATAGACGTTCGAGGGCGTGTCGCTGCCCTGACGGACGGCGTCATGGACCGCATCGATCAGCGCATGGCGCCTGGCGAGTTCCTCCGCGGTCGCGACGTTCGGCCGATCGGTCCGGTGAAACCAGTGCCACTGGAAGCTGGCAAGCGCCGTGCTCACCAGCACCGCAGCGAGCAGGATCGCGGTCGCCTGCCCGACCCGTCCGCCTGACGACAGCGCGGCGGAGAACAGCGCACGGCCGGCGAGCAGGAAGAAGACGAGGCAGAAGGCCGTGACCTGCACGCCCAGAAAGGCCGATTTGTGGGAGGGGATCGAGACGAAAGCGAAGGAGGCGGCGAAGACGAGCGCCATGCCGGCGACGCGGCGCAGCGCCGCCCGATCACGCCGGGCGACCAGCCCGGCGATGGCGAGGGCAACGAGGGCGGCGGTGACGAATACCCAGACCGCCATGGTCTGGTGACCGCCCTCGCCCCACAGATAGAACGTCGCCTGCTCATAAGGGGGCAGCTTGACAGCCCAGAGGTCCTTCTCGGTCGTGAAGGTTGTGCGGATGATGTAGTCGATCTCGCGTCCGATCCTCAGCATGTAGTGAGGAAGGACAACGAGGACCGTGATCCCGGCCGCGGCGGCACTCCGCGCCAGCATCCGGCGGATCGGCAGCGTCCGCCCCGCTTCGAGATAGTCGAGCCCCGTCGCGACCATCAGGCTGAAGCCATAGAGAGCGATGGTGATCGGGAATACCGACGGCTTGGTGAGCAGCGCGGCGGCGAAGAGGAGCGCGATCGCCCAGAGGCGGCCACGCCCTGCCGTCACCCAGGGGCGTTCGACGAGACCGATGCAGCCGAAGGCGAGCAGGAAACCGTTGACGATATCAGGCCGTCCCTCGATCACCAGGAAGCCGAGTACCGGCCAGGCGAGGACGGCGACCACGACGCTGGCCGTCACCCATGCCGGGAGCCCGGCGAACCAGCGCCGGACGACCAGCAGCAGCGCCACCACCCAGACCGTGTTGACCAGCGCCTGCGACCAATCATGGAAGCCGAACAGCAGGAAGCCGATGAAGCTCGTGGCCGTCGACATGGGCGCATGCGGCGGGTCGACGAGATAGCCGCCGAACAGCGAGGGGAAGCCGGCATCGTAGAAGCCGAGCAGGCGGCGGCCGGCATCGACGAAATAGGTGATGTCGTCATAGGTCGCCGGCGCGGCCAGCTGGCCCTGCCGCAGCGACTGCATGATCGAGGCGACGGCGAACATGGCGCCGGCGGCGATGAACCAGGCGGGCGACAAGGGGCCCTTGCTGGCGGGCGGGGAGCGCGCGGGCGCCTTCCCGGACGGGCGGGCGGCGTCCATCAACGCGCAGCCATCGCGTGCGAGAGGATGCACCGTTGGCGATCCGGGGTCGCCGGCGGCCGGCCGTCGGGGAAAGACCGAAGAAGGATGGCGGCTGGCATGGGATCGGCTGGTCCACGAAGGCGACGGACGGCGTCTGGTCGTCCAGCTTATGGCGGACAGCCGGTCAGGCTGCAATCCGCTCGTGGTCATCGACGATCCGCCCGCGCGGCCGAAACTCTGTCGCGACGACGGCCGCGCTGGCTGCCGGAGCGCCGGGACGACCCGGGCCGCGTGGCGGTCCGGGTCGCGGAATGCAGACGGGCGGTCAGCCCTCGATGAAGGCGAGGATGTCGGCGTTCAGCACGTCGGCATTGACCGTCAGCATGCCATGCGAGAAGCCGGGATAGGTCTTCAGCGTGCCATTCTTCAGGAGCTTCGCCGCGAGACGCGAGGAATCCTCGATCGGGACGATCTGGTCGTCCTCGCCATGCAGGACGAGGGTCGGGACGGTGATCGCCTCGAGATCGGCGGTCTGGTCGGTCTCGGAGAAGGCCTTGATGCCGTCATAATGCGCCTTGGCGCTGCCGGTCATGCCCTGCCGCCACCAATTGTCGACGACGGGCGCCAGCACCTTGGCGTCCGGACGGTTGAAGCCGTAGAACGGCCCCGCGGCGACATCGCGGAAGAAGGCGGCCCGATTGGCGGCCAGCGCCTGGCGGAAGCCGTCGAAGACCTCGATCGGCAGGCCGCCCGGATTGCTCTCGGTCTTGACCATCAGCGGGGGGACGGCGCTGACCAGCACCGCCTTGGCGACACGGCCCTGCGGCTCGCCATATTGCGCGACATAGCGGGCGACTTCGCCGCCGCCGGTCGAATGGCCGATATGCACGGCGTTGCGGAGGTCGAGGTGCTCCGCGACGGCCGAGGCGTCGGCGGCGTAGTGGTCCATGTCATGGCCCTCGCTCACCTGGGCCGAGCGGCCATGGCCGCGCCGGTCATGCGCCACGACGCGAAAACCCTTCGAGAGGAAGAACAACATCTGCGCGTCCCAGTCATCGCTGGACAGGGGCCAGCCATGATGGAAGACGATCGGCTGGGCGTCGCGCGGACCCCAATCCTTGTAGAAGATCTCTGTGCCGTCGCTGGTCGTGATCGTGCTCATCGTACGGTCCTTTCAGTTGGCGCGATCAGGAGGACCACGCCTTGGCACTGGACGGTTTAGAGACTTCGCTGCATGCTGCCGCTTGGCGGAAGCGACATTCTTCGGGACAAAAGTGACAACATGAGCCCTAGCGACAGGATCTGTGCCGAGATCGGGATCATCGTCTATCCCGACGTGCAACTGGCCGGCGTTCACGGCCTCACCGATCTCTTCCGCATCGCCGGCGAACAGGCCCGGCTGCATGGGCGGGGCGAGGCCGTTCCGGTCATCCGCGTCAGCCACTGGAAGGCCGACGAGGCCGGCGACATCGCCTGCATCTTCGACACGCATCCCGGCCGGGGCCACCGCCCGACGCATCTCATCGCGCCGCCGAGCCTCACTCTGCCGCTGCGCCGGACCGCGATGCGCCAGATCGCGGCGTGGCTCCGCGACTGGCATGGCCGCGGCGCGATCCTCTGTTCCGTCTGCGCCGGCTCGTTCGTGCTCGGCGAAACCGGGTTGCTCGACGACCGCGCCGTCACCACGCATTGGGCCTTCGCGGACGCCATGGCGGAGCGCTTTCCGAAGGTCCGTGTCGACGCCGCCCGCATGGTGATCGAGGATGGTGACATCATGACGTCGGGCGGCATCCTCGCCTGGGTCGATCTCGGGCTGACGCTGGTCGAACGCCTGATCAGCCCGCAGGTCATGCTCGATACGGCACGATTCCTCATCGTCGATCCGCCGGGCCGGACGCAGCAGGCCTATGGCCAGTTCACGCCGCGCCTCGATCATGGCGATGCCGCCGTGCTCAAGGTGCAGCACTGGCTGCAGGCGACCGCCGCGAAGGATCACACCGCGGCGACGCTGGCCGAGATCGCCGGGCTCGAGCCGCGCACGTTCCTTCGCCGCTTCCGCAAGGCGACCGGCATCAATCCGACGGAATATGCGCAGCAGATCCGCATCGCCAAGGCGCGGGAGGCGCTCGAATTCAGCCGCACGCCCGTCGAGCAGATCGCCTTCGAGGTCGGCTATGGCGATGCCTCGGCGTTTCGGCGGCTGTTCCAGCGCGTCACCGGCCTCGCGCCGGCCGACTATCGCCGTCGCTTCGGTATCGCCGCCTGACCGGAGGGGCGAGGCGTCTCTCCCCCGGACGCCTATTCCGCCAGCGTGCCCGCCTTGCGGGCGGCAAAGATCGCCAACGCGTCCATCAGCGCCGGCGACAGGCAGTCATAGGGCTCGAGGCCGACCTCGCGGATGCGCGCGCGGATCGCGTCCATGCGTTTCGGCGCGACGCCACTCTCGATCACCGACGAGACGAAAGCGGCGAATTGCGGCGCCTGCCAGCCCTTGTCGCGCGAGAGTTCGGTATGGACGAAGGTAAGTCCCTTGAAGGCGTGATCGCGCTCGACCGGCCCATGCATATGGGCGCCGCAGGCCTTGCAGGCATGGCGGAGGATCAACGCGGCGGGATCGACGATGGCGAGCTTGTCGCCGTTCTCGACGACATGGACATTGGCGGTTGGCGCCACGGCGACGACGGAAAAGACCGCGCCTGCCGGCTTCCAGCATTTGGTGCAGCCGCAGGCGTGATTGTGAACGACCTGCCCGTCGATGGTCACCTTGACCGGCCGATCGGTGCAAAGGCACGTCAACGTGCCGCCTGCAAAGCTATCGGACCCGGCGGCGATGCCATCATCGATCGCCGGGTGGAGAAGAACCTTGTCTGACATGGTGCGCTCCCTCTGGTTTCTTTGTTCCCGTTGGCGCGGGCAAAGAGAACGCTAGTCCCGTTCCCGATGTTTGGGAACGAAATCATTCGGAAGAGCATCGCGCCTGCCGTCCGGCCAGATTGGGCGGCAGGCGAGACCTGGTGTCAGGCGCGACTTGTCGTCAGTTCAGCCCGGCCGCCTCGTCGAGGCCGAGAGCGAGGTTGAGGTTCTGCACGGCGGCGCCGGACGCGCCCTTGCCGAGATTGTCGAGCAGGGCCAGCGCCATCCCCTGCCCGTTCGCCTCATTGCCGAACACCATGATCCGCAGGCGATTGGTGCCGTTGAGATTTTCCGGGTCGATCAGCGCATGGAAGCCGGCGGCGCCCGTCCGCGCCTTCTGCACGGCGGCGGATTCGTCAGCCGCCAGCACCTCGATGAAGCGCTCGCCCTCGTAATGGGCCTCATAGGCGGCGCTGAGATCGGCGGCCGAAGGCTTGCCCGGCAGGCGCGCGAGGTGCAGCGGCAGCTCGATGATCATGCCTTGCGCGAAGCGGCCGACAGCCGGCGTGAACAGCGGCGCCTCGGCGATGGCGCCATAGCGGACGATCTCGGGCAGATGCTTGTGGGCGAGGTTGAGGCCATAGGGCCGGAAGGCATCGCTGGAGCCCGGCGGCGGCGTCTGCTGCTCGAATTCCGCGATCAGTCCCTTGCCGCCCCCCGAATAGCCGGAAATGCCGTTGACGAAGAGCGGCCAGTCGGACGGCAGCAATCCGGCATCGACGAGCGGGCGGATGAGGGCGATCGCGCCGGTCGCATAGCAGCCGGGATTGGCGATGCGCTTGGCGGCGGCGATCTTGCCGCGCTGATCGCCTGCGAGCTCGGCAAAGCCATAGACCCAGCCGGGGAACACCCTATGCGCGGTCGATGCGTCGATGATCCGCGTCGCCGGATTGCTGACGAGCGCCACCGCCTCGCGGGCGGCATCGTCCGGCAGGCAGAGAATCACCGCGTCGGCTGCGTTCATCATCTCGGCCCGGGCCGAGGCTTCCTTGCGGTGCTCCGGCGCGATCGAGAGCAGGGCGATGTCGGGCCGGCCCTCGAGGCGCTGGCGGATCTGCAGGCCGGTGGTGCCGGCTTCGCCGTCGATGAAGACCTTGGCTGACATAGTCGTCTCCGCTTCGATGAGACCGATGGGAAAGGCGGCCCTTGCGACCGCTCGGCCGGCCCTATCAGGTGGTTATGACGGGCGCATGCAAAAAGGGCGCTCCGGTTTCCCGAAGCGCCCTTTTCCAATGATGTTGGATGCGGCTTAGCGCTTCGAGAACTGGAAGCTCCGGCGCGCCTTGGCGCGGCCATACTTCTTGCGCTCGACGACACGGCTGTCGCGCGTCAGGAAGCCGCCCTTCTTGAGGACGCCGCGCAGCTCCGGCTCGTAATAGGTGAGCGCCTTGGAGATGCCGTGACGCAGCGCGCCGGCCTGGCCCGAGAGACCGCCGCCGGCAACCGTGGCGACGATGTCGTACTGGCCGTTGCGGTTGGCGACGCCGATGGCCTGGCGAACCAGCATCTGCAGCACCGGACGGGCGAAGTAAGCCGAGAATTCACGCGTGTTCACGGTGATCTTGCCGGTGCCGGGACGGATCCAGACACGGGCGATCGCGTTCTTGCGCTTGCCGGTGGCATAGGCGCGGCCCTGGGCGTCCAGCTTCTGGACATGAACCGGGGCTGCTTGGGTCTCGGCCGAAATCGCGACGAGGCCCTGGAGCGACTGAAGATCGGCCATGTTCAGGCAACCCTCTTGTTCTTGGGATTGAGCGCGGCGACGTCGAGCACCTGAGGCTGCTGGGCCTCATGCGGATGGCTGGGACCGCCATAGACGCGCAGGTTGCTGAACTGACGACGGCCGAGCGGGCCCTCGGGAAGCATGCGCTCGACGGCCTTCTCGATCACGCGCTCGGGGAAACGCCCCTCGATGATCTGGCGCGGGCTGCGCTCCTTGATGCCGCCGATATAGCCGGTGTGCCAGTAGTAGCGCTTGTCCTGGTACTTGCGGCCCGTGAAGACGCACTTCTCGGCATTGATGATGATGACGTTGTCGCCATCATCGACATGCGGCGTGAAGCTCGCCTTGTGCTTGCCGCGCAGACGGTTCGCCACGATCGAGGCGAGCCGGCCGACGACCAGCCCTTCGGCGTCGATCAGAATCCACTTCTTCTCGACATCCGCCGGCTTGGTGGAAATGGTGCTCATTGTGAACTCGTTTCTCGTGCCCCGGAGGACATAAGGGAAGGCAACGGGACGCGCCCGTCGATCGGCGGTTTCTCTACAGGCTGCCCGCGCCGACGTCAACCATGACGAAACGGCATCAGCGCCAAAACCTCCATAAAAATCATTGGTCTGGCATATGCGGTATCATGTTACCGCGTTTTGCTCCGGGCGGATTTCCGCCACGATGTTCGTATCCCCTCTCCCATGGACGGATCGTCACTTCTTCGCACCAGTCGATCGGCTATTGTGCGAGCGAAGATGACGGTCAGGAATGAAGAGATGACGGAAAACGGCCTTTCCCCGCGATTGAGCATCGTGACCCTCGGCGTCGCCAATGTCGCCAAGGCACGTGCCTTCTACATGGCGCTCGGCTGGCAACCGTCCTCCGCGAGCCAGGAGCAGATCGTCTTCTTCCAGCTCTCCGGCGTCGTGCTGGCGCTGTTCGATCGCAATCACCTCGCCGACGATGCGACGGTGGCGCCGGCCGGCGACGGCTTCCGCGCCGTGACGCTCGCCCACAATGTCGGCTCCGAGGCCGAGGTCGACGCGGCCCTCGCCCATGCCGAGCGCAGCGGCGCGCGGATCGTCAAGCCGGCGGCGAAAGTCTTCTGGGGCGGCTATTCCGGCTATTTCGCCGATCCCGACGGCCATCTCTGGGAGGTGGCCTACAATCCCTTCTTCCCCTTCGACGAGGCCGGTCGCCTCGCCCTCCCCGGACCCGACGCATGAAAACCCAAACGCTCGCGCTGCTCCTCGCTGCCTGGCCGGCCCTCGCCGCTACGCAAGCCCTCGCCGTGCAGCCCTATGAACCCGTCGTCGCGACCTATGACACCGCAGGCGCGGACGATGTCGATCTGAAAGCCTTCATAGATACGCTGCAGAAGGCGATCGACAGCGGCGATGCCGCCGCGCTGAAGCTCGCCGTCGCGCCGGATCTTTCCATCTACGCGCCGCCGGTCGGCTTTCCCGAGGCGACGACGCCGGGTCCGCTCTCCAATCCGGACAAGCATGTCGGCGAGCAGCGGCTCGACGAGGCGGCGATCCTGATGGGTTCGGCCGATGTCGACTACACGCGCGATGATCTCGACAGCATGGTCATCGACCTCTTTGGCACCGCGATCGAGCCGCATACGACGGGCGTGTCGAAGATCGCCGGCGGCAAGCTGTGTTCGCCGGCCGAGCCGATCTTCGACCGCGACAAGGCGTTGGCCATGGCGACGGCCGCGGATGTGCCGCCGGGCAATCTCTGGATTCTCTCCGGCAAGACCGATTTCCACGAGAAGCCCGATGCGAAGTCGCCGGTGATCGAGACGCTGGCGGCAAACACCGTCGTCCCGTTCATCGAAGGCTCGGTCGACGTTCCCGTGGCGCCGACCGGCAGTCCGGATGCGCCGGACGCGAGCGAGGCCGCGGCGGACGATGGCGGCTGGTATTCGGTCGCCCTGCCCTCGGGCAAGACCGGCTATGCCAGCGACGACGCCTCGCTCGGATTTCAGGCGGTGAGCGTCTGCTACGGCAAGGTCGACGGCCATTGGGCGGTGACGGCCGTCATCGTGCCGAGCCTCTGAGGCCGGGACGGCGGGGACAAGTCCCCGCCCGACAAGTCCCCGCCCTTTGCGCTGCTCAATGGGCGGCGCTGCGCGACAGGAGGTTGACGATCATCACGCCGACCAGGATGAAGCCGATGCCGATTGCGCCCCAGGTGTCGACCTTCTGGCCGAACAGCGCCCAGCCGATACCCGAGATCAGCACGATGCCGACGCCCGACCAGACAGCATAGGCGACGCCGATCGGGATCGCGCGGAGGGTCAGCGACAGGAAGTAGAAGGCCGTGACATAGCCGACGGCGACGACCAGCGACGGTCCGAGCCGCGTGAAGCCGTCGGACGCCTTCAGCGACAGCGTCGCGATCGTCTCCGCCAGGATGGCGAGCCCCAGATACAGATAGCTCTGCATGATCAGAGGTCCTTCCGCGTCTCAGCGATCAGGCGGGCGCGGAGCGCCGCGCGGTCGCCGGTCCTGAAACCGATGATGTCGGCGAGCCAGATGCCGTCGGCGGCATAGCGGATGACCTGGAGCGCGCCGTCGCCGTCGGTCGCCTGGTGGCGCACGAGGCGTTCGCGCAGCCACTCCGCCCAGAGCCGGCGAATGTCGGGATCGGCGATGGCGGAGACCCAGAGCCCCGCCCAGGGTGCGCTCTGGTGGCGCTCGTCGGAGCGGAAGACCGTCTCGACATAGGCGCGCGTGAAGCAGCCATGCCCCTCGCCATCCGCGGCGATGGTGGCGTCGATCTCGGCGTCGAGCTCGTCGAAGAGGCTGGCGAAGACCGCCTCGACCAGCGCGGCCTTGGTGCCGAAATGATGGAAGAACGCGCCCTTGGTGACGCCGGCGGCGGCCGCCACCGCATTGACGCTGAGCCCCGCGACCCCCGCCTCGACGACGAGGGTGCGCGCGCTGTCGAGCAGCGCGGCGCGTACCTGTTCGGGGTCCTTGGGGCGGCGATGGGCTTCGGCCATGACTGAAACATACCACATGGTATGTTTCGCCGTCCAGCGCCGACTTGTCCTGTCGCTCTTGGCAGCGCATCTCTCATGTTTGCAAGGGAGCCCATCGATGACGATCGACCATGACAGCTACGCCGACAGCACGCTTCGCGACATCCTCGAGACGACGCGGACCATCGCGATGATCGGCGCAAGCCCGAAGGCGGATCGGCCGAGCAATGGCGTGCTCGCCTATCTGAACCGCGTCGGCTACGAGACCTATCCGGTGCATCCGGGCCTTGCCGGCAGCGCGATCCACGGCCGCATGGCCTATGGCCGCCTCGCCGACGTTCCCGTGCCGATCGACATGGTCGACGTGTTCCGCAATGCCGACGCCATCCCCGCGCTGGTCGACGAGATCCTGGCGCTTGAGACCCTGCCGAAGGTCGTCTGGCTGCAGCTCGGCATCCGCAACGATGACGCCGCGGCGCGGCTCGAGGCGGCCGGCATAAAGGTCGTCATGGACCGCTGCCCCGCCATCGAGCGGCCGCGCCTGCTCGGGCACTGAGCCGAAGAGCATAATCGACCCGTTCACGCCCCGGAGGAGAGAAATTCCTTCTTTGCCAGGGGGTGCGGCTTCGCGGTATCGATAGAAAAATACTGCAATGGCCCGCGCGACGTCGGGCTTGGGAGGATGACATGGCCGAAGACAGGATCCCCGGTTTCTCGACGCTGGCGGTGCATGCCGGCGCCCAGCCCGACCCGACCACCGGCGCGCGGGCGACGCCGATCTACCAGACGACGTCCTTCGTGTTCGAGGATGTCGATCACGCCGCCGCGCTGTTCGGCCTGCAGGCCTTCGGCAACATCTATACGCGCATCGGCAACCCGACCAACGCGGTGCTCGAAGAGCGCGTCGCCGCGCTCGAGGGCGGCACCGCGGCGCTTTCCGTCGCCTCCGGCCATGCGGCGCAGCTGCTCGTCTTCCACACGCTTCTGACGCCGGGCGACGAATTCGTCGCCTCCAAGAAGCTCTATGGCGGCTCGATCAACCAGTTCGGCAATGCCTTCAAGAGCTTCGGCTGGAACGTCGTCTGGGCCGATCCCGATGACATCTCCTCCTTCGAGCGCGCGATCACGCCGAAGACCAAGGCGATCTTCATCGAGTCGATCGCCAATCCCGGCGGCATCATCACCGACATCGCCGCCATCGCCGCCGTCGCCAAGCGGGCCAATGTGCCGCTGATCGTCGACAACACGCTGGCGACGCCGTATCTCTGCCGGCCGTTCGAGCATGGCGCCGACATCGTCGTGCACTCGCTGACCAAGTTCCTCGGCGGCCACGGCAATTCGATCGGCGGCATCATCGTCGACGGCGGCCGCTTCAACTGGACGCGCGAGGGCCGCTATCCCAAGCTCTCCGAGCCGCTGGCCGAATATGGCGGCGTTGTGCTGGCCGAGACCTTCGGCAATTTCGCCTTCGCCATCGCCTGCCGCGTGCTCGGCCTCCGCGATCTCGGACCAGCGCTGGCGCCGCAGAACGCCTTCCTGATCCTGACCGGCATCGAGACGCTGCCGCTGCGCATGCAGCGCCATGCCGACAACGCCCGTGCGGTCGCCGAATTCCTCGCCGATCACCCGGCCGTGTCCTGGGTCAGCTATGCCGGCCTGCCGGGCGACCGCTACTACAACCTCGCCAAGCGCTATGTGCCGAAGGGCGCCGGCGCCGTGCTGACCTTCGGTCTCGCTGGCGGCTATGAGGCCGGCATCAAGCTGGTCTCGTCGGTCAAGCTGTTCTCGCATCTCGCCAATATCGGCGACACGCGCTCGCTGATCATCCATCCGGCCTCGACGACGCACAAGCAGCTGTCGGATGCGCAGAAGGTGCAGGCGGGCGCCGGTCCCGATGTCGTCCGCCTCTCGATCGGCATCGAGGACAAGGAAGACATCATCGCCGACCTGCAGCAGGCGCTCGGCTGAGACGGATATGCGCGGGGCAGGCTCAGGCCGCCTGCCCCGCCGACCATCCCGACGCCCAGGCCCACTGGAAATTATAGCCGCCGAGCCAGCCGGTGACGTCGACGACCTCGCCGACGAAATAGAGCCCCGGCACGTCCCGCGCCCGCATGGTCTTCGAATCGAGCGCGGCGGTATCGACGCCGCCGACCGTGACCTCGGCCGTGCGATAGCCTTCCGAGCCGCTCGGCTTCAGAACCCAGCCATTGACGGCCGCATCCACCGCCTTCAGCACCTTGTCCGAGCAATCGGCGAGATTGGATTTCGTCCCGGCCCCGCCGGCGATGAACTGCGCCAGCCGCTTCGGCAGATGCTCGGCGAGCAGTGTCGCGACCTGCTGGCGGCCGTTCACGGAGCGGGCCGTGCGCAGGAGATCGAGGACATCGACGCCCGGCAGCATCGCGACGGTGATCGGCTCGCCCGGCTGCCAATAGGACGAGATTTGCAGGATCGCAGGGCCGCTGAGCCCGCGATGGGTGAAGAGCAGCGCCTCTTCGAAGGCGGTCTTGCCGGCGCGCGCCACCGCATCGACGGCAAGGCCGGCGAGCGGCGCCGTCTTTTCCAGAAGCCCCGGCTCGAAGGTGAGCGGCACCAGGCCCGGACGGGTCGGCACGATCGGCAGGCCGAATTGCCGCGCGATCCGGTAGCCGAAATCGCTGGCGCCCATCTTGGGGATCGACAGCCCACCGGTGGCGATGATGAGCGAGGCCGCCTCGACCGCGCCGTCCGGCAGCGCGATGCGGAAGCCGTCGGCGCCGCGCTCGACCGCGCCGACCGGCGTGCCGAGCCGCAACGTCACGCCCCCCATCGCCATTTCCGCGACCAGCATCTCGACGATCTGCCGGGCCGAGCCGTCGCAGAAGAGCTGGCCGAGGGTCTTTTCGTGGAAGGCGATCTTGTGCCGCTCGACGAGGGCGACGAAGTCAGCGGGCCGGTAGCGCGACAGCGCCGAGATGGCGAAGCGCGGATTGGCGGAGAGGAAGTTGTGCGGCGTCGCGCCTTTATTGGTGAAATTGCAGCGGCCGCCGCCGGAGATGCGGA
Source organism: Kaistia sp. (assembly GCA_965279105.1). Taxonomy (GTDB): domain Bacteria; phylum Pseudomonadota; class Alphaproteobacteria; order Rhizobiales; family Kaistiaceae; genus Kaistia. Next base: position 3,242,122 of record OZ257135.1, on the reverse strand, counting down.
TCTTCTCGCCCGCCGTCCGCGCGTGATCGACGACCAGCACGCGGCGGCCGCGCTTTCCCGCCTCGGCGGCCGCCATCATGCCGGCCGCGCCGGCGCCGATCACGACGACGTCGAAGCGGTTCACGCAAGCCTCTCCGCGGCGAAGATGCGCGCGGTTTCCGCCGCATCGAGGACGCGGAAGGCGCCGGGCTCGAGATCCTCGGGCAGATTGAGCCCGCCGACCCGGTCCCGATGCAGCGCGTTCACATGGTTGCCGAGGGCGGCGAACATCCGGCGCACCTGATGATAGCGCCCCTCGTTCAGCGTGACGAAGGCCTCGGTCGGCGACAGCGTCTCCATCGCGACCGGCAGCAGCGGCTTCTCCTCGCCCTCCAGCATCAGCGTCCCCGCCGCGAGAGCCGCCGCCTCGCTGCCATCGAGCGGGCGGGCGAGCGTCACATGGTAGCGCTTCGGCACATGGCTCTTCGGCGCGATGATCCGGTGCAGCAGCGCGCCGTCATCGGTCATCAGGATGAGGCCGGACGTCTCCTTGTCGAGCCGGCCGACGGTCGAGATCGCCGGATCACGGCGGCGCCAGCGCTCGGGCAGGAGGCTGTAGATCAGCGGGCCGGTGTCCTTCTGCGAGCAGGTGACGCCGAGCGGCTTGTTGAGCATCAGGATGACGCCGGGCGGCGGATCGAGCGCCACGCCGGAGACGGTCATGCGAACAGCGAGATCCGCCGTCACATAGACACGCTGCGAGGGATCCGTTTCGGCCTCGCCATCGAGCACGACACGGCCGCCCTCGATGAGGGCCTGCACCTCGCGGCGCGAGCCATAGCCGAGATTGGCGAGCAGCTTGTCGAGCCGCGCGGTCGGCACCTTGTTGCTCGGCGGCGGGCTCATCGGATCGCCTCGAACAGCTTGTAGCCCTCGGCCTCGCCGATCGGGCGGACGAGCTTGAAGCTCGCCTTCAGCACATCCTCATAGGGCAGGTGCCGGTTCGCCGTCACATAGGCACGGCCGCCCTTGCGGAGGCATCCCGCGGCGCGGCGGATGAAGGCCTGGCCGAGCGCCCGATCCTCGGTGCCGCCATCGTGGAAGGGCGGGTTCATGACGACGAAATCGAGCCCCTCGGGCAGCGCGACCGTGCGGACATCGCCCCAGAGGAACGAAGCGCGGCGGTCGACGATATTGTGCTCGGCGCATTCGAGCGCGCGGCGGTCGATCTCGACCAGCAGCAGCGCCGTCACGAGGGGCGAGGGCAGCACGGCGCGCGCGAGCAGGCCGATGCCGGCGCCGAGATCCGCGCCCTTGCCTTCGAGCAGCGGCAGATGCTCGATCAGCAGCGCGCTGCCGGGATCGAGGCGGCCATCGGCGAAGACGCCCGGCTGCGACCAGAGGCCGAGCTCCGGAACGATGCGCGGCGCGCCCTCAGCGAGCGCGGCCTCGATGCCAGTGAGCGGCCCCTCGAGCACGGCTTCGCAGACGCGATGATGCCGGCGCGGTGCCGAGGCGACGTTGAGCCCGAAGGCTTCGAGTTCGGCCGGAAGACGGGCCCCGCCCCGCCGGATCTGCGCCATCGCGACCAGCCGTCCGCCCGGCGCCAGCGCCTTCAGCGCGAGCGCCAGCGCGTAGCGACGCTCGATCGTGCCGGGTGGTGCCAGCATCAGAACCGAATCGAGGCTCCCGGCGAAGTCCTCGAGCTTCTTTGCGCCGGGGATCAGCGGCGAGACCTGCACGGCGCCCGCAGGCACCGGCTCGATCTCGGCCGGCGGCAGGCCGTAGACGCCAACTGTCATCGTTTCCGCCATCTCTCTCTTCTATTGCCAGTCGCGTTCCTACAGCGCGCGGCGGCGGCGCGAAAGGGCCGACACCGCGGCTGTTGCCCGAGCGGCCCGGTCGGTGGCAATAACGGGGCGGAGACCCATGCCCCGATGCGCCCCGAGATCCTCAATCCGCTGTTCCGCTCGGTGACGAGCCTTCCGGGCGTCGGACCGAAGGTCGGCGAGACCATCGGCCGCCTGCTCGGCACCGAGCCGGGGACGCTGCCGCGCGTCGTCGACCTCCTGTTCCATGTGCCGACCGGGCTCATCGACCGCCGCAACCAGCCGGGCGTCGCGCTCTCGCCGGAAGGCGCCATCGTCACGCTGGAGCTCCGGATCGACCGCCACCAGCCGCCGCCCCCGGGCAATCGCAAGCAGCCCTATCGCGTCTTCGGCCAGGACGAGACCGGCGAGATCGCGCTGGTGTTCTTCCATGCCGAGACGGGTTTCCTCGAGCGGACCATGCCGGTCGGCGAGACGCGCTATGTCAGCGGCCGCGTCGAGTGGTTCAACGGCCGGCCGCAGATGGTCCATCCCGACCATGTCGTCGACCGCGAGGCCTTCGAAAAGCTGCCGATGGTCGAACCCGTCTATCCGATGACGGCGGGGCTGGCGCGGAAGACGCTCGCCCGCGCGATCCAGGGCGGGCTCGACGCATTGCCGCCCTTGCCGGAATGGTTCGACGGCCCCCTGCTCGCGCAGCGGCGCTGGCCGGATTTCCGCTCGGCGCTCGCCGCGGCCCACAGCCCGACCGAGCCGACAGACCTCCTGCCCGACAGTCCTGCCCTCTCGCGGCTCGCCTATGACGAGGTGCTGGCGAGCCAGCTGGCGCTGGCACTGACGCGGGCGAATATCCGCCGCGCCTCGGGCCATGCACGCGAAGGCGACGGGCGGATGCGCCGGGCGATCCTCGCCGCCCTCCCCTTCAGCCTGACGGGCAGCCAGACGGCGGCCATCGCCGAGATCGAGGCGGACCTCGCGGCGCCGGAGCGCATGCTGCGGCTGCTGCAGGGCGATGTCGGCTCCGGCAAGACGCTGGTGGCGCTGATGGCGGCGGCGATCGTCATCGAGGCCGGCGCGCAGGTCGCGTTGATGGCGCCGACCGAGCTGCTCGCCCGCCAGCATGCGAAGACGCTCGCCCCGCTCGCGGACGCCGCCGGCATCCGCCTTGCCGTCCTCACCGGCCGCGAGAAGGGCCGCGAGCGCGCCGCCATTCTGGAGGGGCTCGCGACAGGCGCAATCGATCTCGTCGTCGGCACCCATGCCGTCTTCCAGTCCGGCGTCGACTTCCGCGATCTCGGCCTTGCCGTCGTCGACGAGCAGCATCGCTTCGGCGTGCATCAGCGGCTCGCCCTCGCCGGCAAGGGCGCCGCGACGGATATCCTCGTGATGACCGCGACGCCGATCCCGCGCACGCTGGTGCTGGCCGCCTTCGGCGACATGGACGTCTCCAAGCTCACCGAGAAGCCGGCCGGCCGGCGGCCGATCGAGACGCGCACCATTCCGCTCGAGCGGCTCGACGAGGTCGTCGGCCGCATCGGCACGGCGATCGAAGGCGGCGCCAAGGCCTATTGGGTCTGCCCGCTGGTGGAGGAATCCGAGGAGGTCGACGCGGCAGCGGCCGAGGCCCGCTTCGCCGATCTCCGCGCCGTGCTGGGGCCGGTGGTCGGGCTGGTGCATGGACGGATGAAGGCGGCCGAGAAGGACGCCGCCATGCTGGCCTTCCAGCGCGGCGAAACGCGGCTGCTGGTCGCGACGACCGTGATCGAGGTCGGCGTTGACGTGCCCGATGCGACGATCATGGTCATCGAGCATGCCGAACGCTTCGGCCTCGCCCAGTTGCACCAGTTGCGCGGCCGGGTCGGACGCGGCGACAAGGCCTCGACCTGCCTGCTGCTCTATCGCGGCCCGCTCGGCGAAACGGCGCATGGCCGCCTCGCCATCATGCGCGAGACCGAGGACGGCTTCCGCATCGCCGAGGAGGATCTGAAGCTGCGCGGCGAGGGCGATTTGCTCGGCACCAAGCAGTCCGGCCTGCCCGGCTTCCGCATCGCGCGCCTCGAGCATCACGGCGCGCTGTTCGAGATCGCAAGGCAGGACGCGCGGCTCATCGTCGAGCGCGATCCGGCACTCACCAGCGAGCGCGGGGCGGCCTTGCGGCTGCTCCTCTATCTATTCGGCCGCGATGAGGCAATCCGCCTCCTGCGCGCCGGCTGAACCGGCCTCGCCTCGGCCGCGATTTGCCGCTAGGCCTTAGTCCCCCGCCGCAGATGCCGACCGCCATGCCGCCCACCGCCGATCCCGACCGTCCGATGGCGCGCCTCCGCGCCATCTTCCGCTCCAGCGAACCCTCGCTGCTCGTGTTCGCCGCCGTGATCGGGGCGTTCGCCGGTGCGATCGTCTTCGCCATCTCCCAGGCGACCGAGACGCTGCACGTCCTCCTCTATGGCATTGACCCCGGAACCAAGCTCTCCGCTATCGATGCGATCCAGCCCTGGCATGTGGCGATCCCGCTCGCCGGCGGCGCGTTGCTCGGCCTCGTCGTCTACCTCTTCCGCAAGCGCCGCCGCTTCATCGTCGACCCGATCGAGGCCAATGCGCTGCATGGCGGCCAGATGTCGCTCGGCGACAGCCTGCGCGTCGGGCTGGAAAACGTCATCTCCAACGGCTTCGGCGCCTCGGTCGGCCTCGAGGCCGGCTATACGCAGGTGGCGAGCGGCCTCGCCTCGACGCTCGGCATGCGGCTCGGCCTTCGCCGCGCCGATCTCCGCCTCGTCGTCGGCTGCGGCGCGGCCGGGGCGATCGCGGCGGCCTTCGGCGGCCCGCTGACCGGCGCCTTCTACGGTTTCGAGCTGATCATCGGCGTCTATTCGGTGGCGAATGTCGCACCTGTGCTGATCGCGGCGCTGGCCGGCTATCTCGTCGCCCGCGCGCTCGGGCTCGACGCCGAGTTCATCGACATCCCCGCCAGCATTCATCTCGAGGCCGCCGACTATCCGCCCTATCTGGCGCTCGGCCTCCTGCTCGGCCTGCTCGCGATCGTCATCATGCGGCTGATCACGCTGGTGGAGCTCGCCTTCCAGAAGAGCGGCATTCCACGCTTCTTCCGGCCGGCGATCGGCGGCGCGGCCGTCGGCGCGCTGGCGCTGATCACGCCGCAGGCGCTCTCCGGCGGCCACGGCGCGCTCTATCTCAACCTCTCGACGACGCCCGCGATCGGCACGCTGCTCCTCGTGCTGGTCGTCAAGATCGCGGCGACCTCGACCTCGATCGGCTCAGGCTTTCGCGGCGGCATGTTCTTCGCCTCGCTGTTCCTCGGCGTCCTCGCCGGGCGGCTCTACGGCTCGTCGATGGAGCTGATCTTCCCCGGCCTCGACCTCGATCCGACCGTCACCGCGATCGTCGGCATGAGCGCGCTCAGCGTCGGCATCGTCGGCGGACCGCTGACCATGACCTTCCTTGCGCTGGAAGTGACGCGCGATCTGCAACTGACCGGCATCGTGCTGGCCGCCTCGATCATCGCGACGACGACCGTGCGGCAGTTGTTCGGCTACTCGTTCTCGACCTGGCGCTTGCATCTCCGCGGTGAGACCATCCGCGGCGCGCAGGATATCGGCTGGCTGCGCGATCTGACCGTCGGGCGGATGATGCGCACGGACATGCGGCGCATTCTCACGACAACCCGGCTCGACGCCTTCCGCAGCCTCTATCCGCTCGGGGCCGAGAAGCGTGTCGTCGTTACCGACGCCAGCGGCGCCTATGCCGGCATCGTGCTGGTCGCCGATGCGCATGCCATGGCCGAACAGGCTGAAGCGACTGTCGCCGGCCTCTGTCGCTATCGCGACGCCATGCTGCTGCCCGACATGACGGCGCGCGAGGCGGCGTCGGCCTTCGAGGCGGCCGAGAGCGAGGAACTGGTCGTGGTCGACGAGCCCAAGGGCCGGCAGGTCATCGGCCTCCTGACCGAGGCGCATCTGCTCCGCCGCTACACCGAGGAACTCGACAAGGCGCGGCGATCGCTCTCGGGCGAGAACTGAGCCGCCGGCTCAGGCAGCCGGAAGGCGCTGCGGCACGGACGGCTTCGGCTTTACGGGATATTCGGGCGTGACGAGGCCGGCGGAGAGCACCACCTTCGCCGCCTCCTCGACCGTCATGTCGAGCTCGATCAGCTCGCTGCGCTTGACGAACAGCATGAAGCCGGCTGTTGGCGCCGGGCTCGGCGGCAGGAAGACGGTGACCCATTCCTCGCCGGTGTCGTCGATGCGCTGGCGGATTTCGCCGCGCGTCTCCGTGGCGATGAAGACGATCGCGTAGACGCCCTTATAGGGGAATTCCATCAGCGCGGTCTTGTGGAACGACTTGCCCTCGAGGAGAGCACGGTCTCGAACAACTGCTTCAGCGCGCCGTAGAGATTGCGGACGAGCGGCGTGCGGCCGACCAGCGACTCGCCGAAGCCGACCAGCGTTCGGCCGACGAAATTGGCGGTCAGGAAGCCGAGCAGTGTCAGCGCGATCACCGCGACCAGCACGCCGAAACCGGGCACCGAGAAGGGCAGATAGGAGTCCGGGCTGTATTCGCGCGGGATCACCGGCTTGACCCAGCCATCGATCCATTTGATCAGCGACCAGGTCAGATAGATGGTGATCGAGATCGGGGCCGCGATGACGAGGCCGGTGAGGAAATAGTTCCGCAGCCGCTTCACGATCCGCCGGCCAGGCGATTCCGCCGGCACCGGTAGCTGAGACTCGTTCAGACTCATGCCGTCTCCTGTCGCCCTGCCGCGAAGTCTCGCACGGCATTATGACGGCTCAACAAAGGATCGCCAGCCTCGATGCGCGGCAGTCGCCGCCGCAGCGATCAGCATTTCGCGAGGCGCGGGCTACTCGACCGTGACCGATTTGGCGAGGTTGCGCGGCTGGTCGACGTCGGTGCCCATGAACACGGCAGTGTGGTAGGCGAGCAGCTGCACCGGGATCGAATAGACGAGAGGCGTCACGGCGGCGGGCATTTCGGGCAGGATCAGTGTCTCGACGGTGTCGATCGCCGCCGCCTCGCTGCCCTTCCGGTCGGTGATCAGGATGATGCGGCCGCCGCGCGCCGCCACCTCCTGCATGTTCGAGACCGTCTTCTCGAACACGCGGTCGAAGGGGGCGATCACCACGACCGGCATCTCCTCGTCGATCAGCGCGATCGGCCCGTGCTTCAGCTCGCCGGCCGCATAGCCTTCCGCGTGGATATAGGAGATTTCCTTCAGCTTCAGCGCGCCTTCGAGCGCGATCGGATAGCTGGTGCCGCGGCCGAGATAGAGGCAGTGCTTCACCTTGGCGAGCTCGCGGGCGAGCGTCTCGATCTGCGCGTCGAGCCGCAGCGCCTCATGCATCAGCCGCGGCACCTCGCTGAAGGCGCGCACCAGCCTTGCCTCCTCGGCCGCGTCGATCACGCCGCGCGCCCTTCCGGCGGCGATGGCGGTCGCGGCGAGCACGGCGAGCTGCGCCGTAAAGGCCTTGGTCGAGGCGACGCCGATCTCGGGCCCGGCGAGGATCGGCAGCATGACGTCGGCCTCGCGGGCGATCGTCGATTCGCGGACATTGACGATCGCCGCGATTTTTTGGCCCTCGGCCTTTGCATAGCGCAGCGAGGCGAGCGTATCGGCGGTCTCGCCGGACTGCGAGATGACGATCGAGAGCCCGTCCTTCGATAGCGGCTGTTCGCGATAGCGGAATTCCGAGGCGATATCGATGTCGACCGGCAGGCGGGCGATCCGCTCGAACCAGTATTTGCCGACGAAGCCGGCATAGAAGGCCGTGCCGCAGGCGGTGATCGAAAGCCGGCCCACCCGCGCGAAGTCGATGGCCTCGACTGCCTTCGCCGTGCCGGCGGCGAGATCGAGATAATGCGCCAGCGTGCGGCCGACGACATCCGGCTGCTCGTGGATCTCCTTCACCATGAAATGGCGGTAATTGCCCTTGTCGGCGACATGGGTCGAGCCGGCGGTCGTCGTCAGCGTCCGTCCGACCTCGGCGCCTGCAGCGTCATGGATCGTCGCGCCGGCCCGCGTCAGCACGACGCTGTCGCCGTCTTCGAGATAAGTGATCTCGTCGGTGAACGGCCCGAGGGCGATGGCGTCCGAGCCGAGGAACATCTCGCCGGAGCCCCAGCCGACGGCCAGCGGACTGCCGCGGCGGGCGCCGATGATGAGATCGTCCTCGCCCTCGAACAGGAAAGCCAGCGCGAAGGCGCCGGTCAGCCGCTTGAGCGCCGCCTGGACCGCCGCGACGGGCTGCTGTCCCTCGAGAAGGCCCAGCGTGACGAGATGGGCGATGACCTCGGTGTCGGTGTCGGACGAGAACACCCGGCCGGCCGCTTCCAACTCAAGCCGCAGCTCGCGGAAATTCTCGATGATGCCGTTATGGACGACGGCGACGCGCTCGGTCGCATGCGGATGGGCATTGCGCTCGGTCGGCGCTCCGTGGGTCGCCCAGCGGGTATGACCGATGCCGGAGCGGCCCGCCTTGCGGTCGCCGGCGAGCTTTGCTTCGAGATTGCGCAGCTTGCCCTCGGCGCGCAGCCTTTCGAGATGGCCGTCCTCGAGAATGGCGATGCCGGCCGAATCATAGCCGCGATATTCGAGCCGCTTGAGCCCGTCGACGAGGAGTGGTGCCGCGGGGGTCAGGCCGAGAATGCCGATGATGCCGCACATGGTCGAAGTCCCCCGCGCTCACCGGCCATCCGCGGCCGCGCCGATTTTCAAAGCCTGCCGCAAAACCCTTAATAGTCCGCGCCAAACCTCGGAAATCACGTCGTGTTTCGGCTTTTCATCGATCCTCTAGACGCGCTTCCGCGGTGCGAGCGCCTTGGCAGCGCGGAAGCGGGCGGCCCAGCCGGGCTTCTCGACCTGGCGGGCGCGACCGAGCGCCAGCGCGTCGGGTGCGACATCCTCGGTGATGACGCTGCCCGAGCCGACATAGGCGCCGTCGCCGATCGTCACCGGCGCCACCAGCGCGCTGTTCGAGCCGATGAAGGCGCCCACGCCGATCACCGTCAGCGCCTTGTCGAAGCCGTCATAATTGCAGGTGACGGTGCCCGCGCCGATATTGGCCTCGGCGCCCACGGTGGCATCGCCGATATAGGTCAGATGGCTGACCTTGGCGCCGGCGCCGATCTCGGCATTCTTCACCTCGACGAAATTGCCGACCTTGGCCTTGGGGCCGAGAATGGCGCCGGGCCGCAGCCGCGCGAAGGGACCGACGGCCGCCCCGCGCTCGATGGTGGCGCCTTCGAGATGGGAGAAGGCGTGGATGACGGCGCCGCTCTCGACGGTGACGCCGGGGCCGAACACGACATTCGGCTCGATCGTCACGTCGGGCGCGAGGATCGTGTCATGGGCGAGGAACACGGTGTCGGGCGCGATCATCGTCGCGCCGGCGAGCATGGCGCGGCGGCGGGCGCGGCGCTGCCAGATCGCCTCGACATCGGCGAGTTCGGCGCGCGTGTTGACGCCGGCGACCTCGTCGGCGGTCGTCTCGATCGCCACCACCGGCAGGCCGGCGGCATGGGCGACGGCGACGGCATCGGTCAGGTAATATTCGTGCTTGGCGTTGTCATTGCCGATCGAGGCGAGGAGATGCAGCAGGCCGGGGCCGGCAAAGGCCATCAGCCCGGCATTGCAGAGGCCGATTTGCCTCTCCTCGGGGCTCGCGTCGCGCTCCTCGCGGATGGCGACGAGGCTGCCGCGCTCGACGATCAGGCGGCCATAGCCGGTCGGGTCGGCCGGGCGGAAGCCGAGCACCACCACGGCGGCGCCGGCCTCGATCTCGGCGCGGAGGCGCGCGATCGTCTCGGGCGTCACCAGCGGCGTGTCGCCATAGAGCACCACGACATCGTCGGCGACATCGGCCAGCGCCTCGCGCGCGGCCAGCACCGCATGCGCCGTGCCGCGCCGCTCCATCTGCTCGAAGACCTGCGCGTCAGGCGCCGCCTTGCCGATGAAAGCCCGCACCGCATCGGCACCGCTGCCGACGACAACGGCGAAGCGGCCGATGCCGGCGGCGGCGGCCGAGGCGAGAACATGGCCGATCATCGGCAGCCCGGCGACGGCATGCATCACCTTCGGCTGAGAGGAGCGCATCCGCGTGCCCTCGCCGGCGGCGAGCAGGATGGCGAGCGATGAGCGTTCGGTCATGGGTCGCGACGCAGTCATGGGGCCTCCCTCGGTCGAGCGGAGGCCAGCATTGCGCGATCGGCCCCGGCCCGGTCAAGCGTTCCCCTCAGCCGACCTGCTGCAGCTGCGGGAAGGTCTCGAGCAGGAAGAAGGAAATCCGCGACATCTGCCCCGTCAGGAACAGGAGCCCCGCGACGACGAGAAAGGCGCCCATCGCCTTCTCGACCTTGGGCAGATGGCGGCGGAAGCGGCCGAGCGCCTCGACGAGATGTTCGGCAAAGCCGGCGACGATCAGGAAGGGAATGCCGAGGCCGAGCGAATAGATCGCGAGCAGGCCGGCGCCGCGCGCCACCGTATCCGTCGAGCCGGCGACGGCGAGGATCGCCGCCAGCACCGGCCCGATGCAGGGCGTCCAGCCGAAGGCGAAGGCGAGCCCGAGCACATAGGCGCCGGCAAGGCCGGCCGGCTGCTTGTCGACCCGGACGCGCGCCTCGCGATGCATGAAGGCGATCTTGAACACGCCGAGGAAATGCAGGCCCATGACGATGATGACGAGGCCGGCGACGATCGAGAGCACATCCTGGTAGCGCGCGACCATGCGGCCCACCACCGAGGCTGTCGCGCCGAGCAGAACGAAGACGGTCGAGAAGCCGAGCACGAAGGCGAAGGAGGATCGCAGCACCACGCGCCGCACCTCGCGCTCGGCCTTCCGCGCGGTGACTTCCTCCAGGCTGAGGCCGGTCACATAGCAGAGATAGGGCGGCACCAGGGGCAGCACGCAGGGAGAAACGAAGGAGAGCAGCCCGGCAAGCAGGGCGCCCCAGAGGGTCACATCGGAAGGCATTGTCGCGTCGGGCCTCGCGGGCCGGAGCGGGCCCAGCACGGTTATAGGCGATCGTTCGGACCTCGCCAGTCACGGAAATGCGAGAGCGCCGTGCGCTGGCAAAGAAGCGGGCCACCGCTCCCTTGATGGAGGCTCAAGAGCTGGGGCGGCCCAGCATTCTTTCTTGCCTAAGCCCTCCCCTTGCGGGAGGGTCAAAACCGCAAGGCGGTTTTGGGGAGGGGTCGCTTCGGTGCGAACGCTCCTGCAGATCCGCGGCGAGAGCGTGCGGTTCTCGGCAAGGCTCCCGTCCTGCCCGGCATCGCTACCCCTCCCCGAAAACGCCGGGCGTTTTCGGCCCTCCCTCAAGGGGAGGGCTCAAGGGGGAGGCTGTCTCCACCGCCAGACTCTTCAACCCGACCATGACGCGGTAACCCACCATGAGGCGGCGCCGGCGTTCTCTTTCTTGCCTGAGCCCTCCCCTTGCGGGAGGGCCAAAACCGCAAGGCGGTTTTGGGGAGGGGTCGCTTCGGTGCGAACGCTCCTGCAGATCCGCGGCGAGAGCGTGCGGTTCTCGGCAAGGCTCCCGTCCTGCCCGGCATCGCTATCCCTCCCCGAAAACGCATGGCGTTTTCGGCCCTCCCTCAAGGGGAGGGCTCAAGGGGGAGGCTTGTGGACAGGGACGCCGTGCAAACGCAAGAGGCGCGGCGCGGGTTAGCTCTTGGCGCCGCCTTCGCCATCCGATAGATGGCTTGGGAATGCGAGGCCATGGACGCGCACGGCCATGGGAACGCCAGGCATGGGAGGACTTCCGGCATGATCGTGAGTTGCGGAGAGGCGCTGATCGACTTCCTGCCGACCAAGGACGGCGAGGGCCGCGACAGCTACCGCCCGGCCGTCGGCGGCTCGCCCTACAATGTCGCGCTCACGACCGGCCGTCTCGGCATCGGCACCGGCTTCCTCGGCGGCATTTCGACGGATTTCTTCGGCGAGATGCTGGCGGCCGAACTCGAGCGCAGCCATGTCAGCCTCCGCTATGCCGGCCGGTCGGCGCGCCCGACGACGCTCGCCTTCGTCAGCCTCGCGCATGAAGAGCCGCAATACGCCTTCTTCGACGAGAACTCGGCCGGCCGCCTGCATGATCCGGCAGCGCATGCGCCGATCGCCGACGATGTCGAGGCGCTGCATTTCTCGTCGTTCTCGCTGGCGACCGAGCCCTTCGCGAGCCGCCTTGCCACCGTCATGGACCAGAATCGCGGCAAGCGCGTCATCAGCTATGATCCGAATGTCCGCCCGACGCTGATCCCCGACCGCAACGAGTTCCGCCGCCGCGCCGAAGTCTTCGCGCACGGCGCCGACATCGTGAAGATCTCCGGCGCCGATCTCGACTGGCTGCATCCGGGCGGCGCGGTCGAGACCATCGCCGCCGGCTGGCTCGCGGGCGGCGCCGGCATCGTCGTCGTGACGCGCGGCGGCGCCGGCGTCACCGCCTATACGCGGACCGGGTCGATCTTCTCGCCGGTGCAGCCGATCACCATCGCCGACACGGTCGGCGCCGGCGACAGCTTCGCCGGCGGCCTGCTCGCCCGCCTCTCCGAGAAAGGGCTGCTCACCATCGGTGCGCTGCGTTCGATCGACCATGCGGCGCTGAAGGATGCGCTCGACTTCGCCAATCGCGTCGCGGCCGTCACCTGCTCGCGCCCCGGCGCCGATCCGCCCTGGCGCCACGAGATCGCTGGCTGAGGGCGAAGAGCCCTTCGAAGGCCCTCACTCGTGCCTGAGCGCCTCGATCGGATCGAGATGCGCGGCGCGGCGGGCCGGCACATAGCCGAAGATCACGCCGATCAGCGCCGAGAAGGCGAAGGCGATCAGGATGATCGTCGGGCTGAAGACGAAGGGCACGCCGAGCAGGCTGATCGCGCCGAAGGCGAGCGCGAGGCCGAGCAGGATGCCGGCGATGCCGCCGAACAGCGACAGCACCATCGCCTCGACGAGGAACTGCGCCAGCACCTGACCTTCCAGCGCGCCGATGGCGAGGCGGATGCCGATCTCGCGCGTCCGCTCGGTCACCGAGACCAGCATGATGTTCATGATGCCGATGCCGCCGACAAGGAGGCTGACGGCCGCGACCGCGCCGAGCAGGCCGGTCAGGAGCTGCGTCGTGCCGGCCATGGTCTCCAGCATCTGCGTCATGTCGTTGACCGAGAAATCGTCCGTCTTGCCGCCGACGATGCCGCGTCGCTCGCGCAGCAGCCGCTCGAGATCGCCCTGCACCTTGCTGGTGGCGACGCCGTCGCGCGCCGAGACGAGGATCGTGCCGATATCGGTCGACCCCGTGATACGGCGCTGCACCGTCCGGAGCGGCATCAGGACCGTGTCGTCCTGATCGCTGCCCATCGCCGACTGGCCCTTCTTGGCCAGCGTGCCGATGACCTCGCAGGACACCTTGCCGACCCGGAGCGACTGGCCGATCGGATCGGTCGCGCCGAACAGCTTGGTGCGCACGGTCTCGCCGATGATGCAGGCGGCGCGGCCGCCGCGCTCCTCGGTTTCGAGGAAGCTGCGGCCGCTGCCGAGCGACCAGTCGAGGGCGACGAGATAATCGCCCGTGGTGCCGACGACGCTGCTGGTGCGGCTCTCGCCGCCGAAGATGATCGTCGCCGAGGATTGCGCCACCGGCGCCACGGCGCGCAGCCCGGTGATCTGGTCCCGGATCGCCGCGACGTCGCGGTCGTTGAAGGATTTCGCCGTGGTGCTCGCCCTTCCGGGGCCGAACTGGCCGGGCCGGATGAACAGCATGTTGCTGCCGAGCTTGGCGATGTCGGCGGTGACGCGGGCTGTCGTGCCGTTGCCGATCGTCACCAGCGCGATCACGGCGGCGACGCCGATGACGATGCCGAGCACTGTCAGGAACGAGCGCATCGGGTTGCGGCTGATGGTGCGGAGGGCAAGCTTCAGCGATTCGGCCAGCATCAGGCGGTCGCCTTCATGAGGGCGCCGTCCTTGCGGCGGTCGGACTCGATCCGTCCGTCGAGGAAGCGGATGGTGCGGTCGGCGAAGTCGGCGATGTCGGGCTCATGCGTCACCATGATCACGGTGATGCCCTGGTCACGGTTGAGCGCCGTCACAAGCGCCATGATCTCGGTGCTGGTCTTCGTGTCGAGATTGCCGGTCGGCTCGTCAGCGAGCAGAACGGAGGGCGAGGTAACGATCGCCCGCGCGATGGCGACGCGCTGCTGCTGGCCGCCGGAAAGCTCGGACGGGCTGTGCCCCGCCCTGCCCTCGAGGCCGACCCGCGCCAGCGCTGACAGCGCCTGGCGGCGGCGCTCGCCGGCCTCCATGCCGCGATAGACGAGCGGCAATTCGACATTCTCGACCGCCGAGGTCCGCGGCAGGAGATTGAAGCCCTGGAAGACGAAGCCGAGCTTGTGGCGCCGGAGCAGCGTCATCTGGTTGCGCGAGAGCGTCGAGGTCGGCACGCCCTCGAAGACATATTCCCCGCTGGTCGGACGGTCGAGGCAGCCGATGACGTTCATGGCGGTCGACTTGCCGGAGCCGGACGGTCCCATGATGGCGACGAACTCGCCGGTGGCGATCTCGAAATCGACGCCGGCGAGCGCGTTCACCTCGGTCTCGCCGCTGCCATAGCGCTTGCCGACGCCGCGAAAGGCGATCTCAGGCACCGTCATTTCGCCGCTGCCGCGTCGAGGATGAGGCTGTCGCCCTCCTTCAGATCGCCGCTCTTCACCTCGGTATGGATGCCGTCGGTGGCGCCGATCTCGATAGTGACGGGCGTCGCCACGCCGTCGCGGAGCACATAGACGCGGCGGCTGCGGCCGGTCGGCTCGGCCGTGGTGACGGCGCCCATGCGCGGCGGCGAGAAGATGCCGAAGGCGCGCGGCGTCTCCGTCGAGGCCGGCGGCACATAGCGCAGCGCCGCATTGGGGATGAGGATCGCATCCTTCACCTCCTCGACGACGATGTCGGCGGTCGCCGTCATGCCTGGGCGCAGCAGCAGCTTCTCGTTGTCGACGGTGAGCAGCGCCTTGTAGGTCACGACATTGTTCGTCGTTTCCGAGACGTAGCGGATGTCCTTGATCTTCGCCGGGAAGGTCTCGGCCGGATAGGCATCGACGCTGAAGGTCGCGCTCTGGCCGAGCGCGGTGGTGCCGACATCGGCCTCGTCGACATCGACCTGAAGTTCCATCTGGCGGAGGTCGCCGGCGATCACGAACAGCGTCGGCGCCGACAGCGAGGCGGCGACGGTGGCGCCCGGATCGACGCTGCGGGTCAGCACGATGCCGTCGATGGGCGAGCGGATCGCGGCCTTGGTCAGGTTGGTCTCGGCGAGGGAGAGATCCGCCGCGGCGACATCGACATCGGCATTGGCCGCCTGCTCGGCGGCGATCGCGGCGTCATAGGTCGCCTGCGCCTCGATCAGTTCCTGCGAGGAGGAGACATTGCGGCCGACCAGCACCTTCTTGTTCGCCAGCGTGCTCTCGGCCGAGGCGATGGCGGCATGCGCCTTGGCGACATTCGCCTTGGCGGCAGCGAGCTTCGCCCGCGCGCTGGCGAGCGCCGCATCGAGATTGTCGGTCGCAAGCTCGGCGAGGATGTCGCCCGACTTGACGAGGCTGTTGTAGTCGACATTGACCCGCTTGATGCGGCCGGAGAGTTCGCTCGAGACGTCGACCTGCTCGGTCGGCTGCACGGAGCCGGTCGCGGTCACGGTGACAGTGAGGTCGCCGCGCGCGGCCTGAGCCGTCGTGTAGGTGGGGGCACCGCCCGATCCGGCGATCATCGACCAGCCGAACCAGGCCACGGCGACAAGCACGATCGCGCCCGCGGCGAGGCCGAGCCGGCGCCGCCAGGGACGCGCCTTGCCGACCGGGCCGATGATGTCGGCGAGCGGCCGGGCCGCCGTCGGCGTGCCCTGTCCTCCGCCTTCGCTGGTCGTCTCGCCGGTCATCGTCTTCATCGAGCGTCCCTTGTCCGTCCCCCCAGTAGTTCTTGCGTCGATCGCGGGTCAAACGATCAGTTGTATCAAATGGGCACGCAGCATTGCTTTGTGTTGCCCGATCACGGAAGCCTGATCGCCGGCTCCGTCACAAAGGCCACGGCCCGAGCGTAGAAGCTGCGTGAGACCAACGGAGACCGGATCGATGAACGAGCGCGCTGCGCCCCTGCCCTTCCCCTGGCTCGACCGCCGCGGCGCGTTCTCGCCCCTGAAGGCACTGGTCTTCGCCCTCGTCCTGGCGCCGGGTCTCTGGCTTCTCTGGCGCGCAGCAAGCGGCACGCTCGGTCCGCGCGCCATGATCGAGATCAATCACCAGACCGGACTATGGGCGGTGCGCCTGCTGCTGCTGACGCTCGCCGTGACACCGCTGCGCTATATCTGGCGCTGGCCGGAGCTCACCTTCACGCGGCGCATGCTCGGCGTCTCGGTCTTCGCCTATGCAGCGATCCATCTCGTCGCCTATGCCGGCGATCTTAGCTGGAACGTGCCGAAGGTCGTCTCCGAGATCATCGCGCGGCCCTATCTGACCATCGGATTCTGCGCCCTGCTGATGCTGGCGCCGCTCGCGATCACCTCGACCAACGGCATGATGAAACGGCTCGGCGGGCTGCAATGGCGGGCGCTGCACAAGCTCAGCTATCCGATCGCCGCCCTCGCCGCCCTGCACTTCTTCCTGCAGTCGAAGCTCGGCGTCACCGAACCGATCGTCATCGCGGCACTCGCCGTCTGGCTCGGCCTCTGGCGCCTGTTGGCGGCGCGCATCGGCGAGCAGCGGGCCGGCTCGATCGCCGTCACGCTGGCGCTCGCAGCCACCATCGTCGTCGCGACCGCCTTTGCCGAGGCGCTCTACTATTATCTGAAGCTCGGCGTGCCGTTCGCGCGCATCCTGCCGACCAATTTCGCCTGGAAGAGCGGCATACGCCCGGCCTGGATCGTGCTCGGCGTCGCGCTCGTCGTCAGCGCAGTCGGGCTGGTGCGCAGTCGCATCGAGGCACGGGCGCCGCGCCGCAGCAGCCGGGTTCAGGCCGGCTCGGCCGCGAAGCCCGCCTCGCCGGGGGCGCAGCGGCAGGGAAAGGCCGCATAGCGCTCGACGGAATAGGGCTTCGCCGCGAGACTGCGGCAGAAGGCGGTGACGGCGTCCTCAAGCTTTGAGGCGATCTCCATGTCGCCGGCATTCATCGCGGCGATCTCGTCGCGCGCCGCCTCGGCCTTGTCGGCGAGCGTCGCCATGTTCGAGGCGAGGTGGCGGCCATCGCGGACGATGAAGCGGCCGTCGACCATGACATGGCGCACCGACGTCGCATCCTCGGTGAGGACGAGCTGGTTGGCGGCATCGTTGATCGGCATCCAGTTCGGGTGGTCGAGCGTCAGGAAGACGATATCGGCCCGCTTGCCGGGGGCGATGGCGCCGACATGCTCGAAGCCGGTGAGCCGTGCGCCGCCCTCCGTCGCCGCATGGATCACCTCCGGCGCGGACAGCCAGAGGCGATGATCGGGCTGGCGGACGCAGGAGACCTGCTGCGCCGCCCGCATCGCCTCATACATGTTCTGATTGTCGGACGAGGTCGCGCCGTCGGTGCCGATGCCGAGATTGACGCCGAGCTCCAGCATGCGGCGGGAATCGGCGATGCCGGCGCCGAGCCGCATGTTGCTGCCGGCATTGTGCGAGATCGAGGCACCCTTGTCGGCGAGGCGGCGCATGTCGTCGTCGTCGAGCCAGACGCCATGCGCGACCGAGAAATGCGGCCCGACCAGGCCGAGATCGTCGATATAAGCCAGCATCGACTTGCCGTAGAACTCCTGCGCGGCGAGCACCTGGATCTTCGATTCCCCGACATGGCTCTGCATCACGGTGCCATGCTCGCGCACCAGCCGGTCAGAGCCGCGCAGGAGCTGTTCCGAGCAATGGGTCGGGATGGTCGGGGCGACGCCGAGCTTCACATGGTCGCGGTCATGCGGCCAGGCGGCGAGCGCCTCGCCCATCAGCGCCAGAATGCGGTCGGTCGCCGCGCCGTCGTCGCTGGCGGCAAGGCTCGCGAGCTCCGGCGGCAGGCTTTCGACGAGGCCCGGAATGGCGCGGTAGAAGCTGATATCGGACAGCATCGGCGCCATCACCGCGCGGATGCCGGCATCGCGATAGGCCTGGCCCATCGCGATCAACTCCTCGGTGGTCGCAACCGGAACGCCGAAGGTCAGGTCATAGGCGACGGTGCAGCCCTTCAGCGCCATCTCGACGGCGCCGAGATAGGTGTTGAGATATTTGATCTCGGCGCTCTGGTTGCCGAAGCGGCGCGGCGCCGCCATCAGCAGCATTTCGAGGTTCCAGCGGTCGCGGAAGCCGCGCGTCAGCGCTCCGGAGCCGTGGGTGTGGCTGTTGATGAGGCCGGGATGCATGAGATGCCGGCTGGCATCGACGATTTCGGCGTCATGAGGCGCCGCCATGCCGGGCGCACCGATTTCGACGATCATGCCGTCGCGGACGAGAATGTCGCTGAGCGGCGCCTGTCGCGTCGCGGCGTCGAGAAGACGGCCGCCGCGGATGATGGTGGTGATGGCCATGGTGGTCCTGCGAATGTCGGTTCGCCACCAATAGAACAGGATCGGCGGCCACGAAGGAAGGCCCTGACCGCGATCCCCTCTCCCGGGCGAGGGTCTCGCGCCCCTTCTGGACACGCCGTAAACCCTCTCCCGGACCTTCGGTCCGACCTCCCCCTCAGGGGGAGGTGAAGAATGGGTGCCTTTTCCTGCAGACCCCACAGCTGTCCGCCACGGTCATGCCCATGAGGCTGACAGTGTCACCGAGAGGCAAGATGGCCCCGCCTCCCCTTCACCTCTCCCTGAGGGAGAGGTCGACGCGCGGGACGCGCGGCGGGTGAGGGTTTACGGACTATCCGGTGGGGCGCGGATCGAAACCATTTCCGGAGAGGTCACGCCCCTCACCCGGTCTCCGGCCCGCCTCTCCCCATCGGAGAGGTGAAGGCGACGCTATTCCGGCCTCGTCGAAGCCCCGAACGGATAGGCGTGCACGCCGCCATTCGGGTCGGTGACGGTGCCGGCCGCGTCGACATAGTCAGGGCCGATCGGCACCTTGCCGTAGCCGCCGGGGATGTCGAGCACATAGGTCGGCTGCGCGAGGCCCGAGAGGCGGCCGCGCAGCGCGCGCATCAGCGCCTGGCCCTCGGCGATCGTGGTGCGGAAATGCGCAGTGCCCGGCGCGAGATCGCCATGGTGCAGATAATAGGGATTGACCCGCGCCTCGACGAAGGCGCGCATCAGCGAAGCAAGCGTCTCGACATCGTCGTTGACGCCCTTGAGCAGCACGCTCTGGCTGACCAGCGGCAGGCCGGCATCGGCGAGACGGGCGAGCGCGGCGCGTGCCTGCGGCGTGAATTCGCGCGGGTGATTGGCATGCACGGCGATATAGACGGCCTTGCCGGTGCCGGAGAGCGCCTTGACCATGGCGGCATCGATCCGGTCCGGATCGACGATCGGCACGCGGGTATGGAAGCGCAGCACGCGGACATGCTCGATGGCGCGGAAGCGTTCCAGCAGCGCGCCGAGCCGCCGGGGAGCCGCGACCAGCGGATCGCCGCCGGTGAAGATCACCTCCCAGATCGCCGGACGCTCGGCGATATAGGCGAGCGCCTGCGCGAAGGCCTCGTCGCCGAGCAGCGTCGGCCCGCCGGGGCCGACCGTCTCGCGGCGGAAGCAGAAGCGGCAATAGACGGCGCAGGCATGGACGAGCTTCAGCAGAACGCGGTCGGGATAGCGGTGGACGAGGCCGGGCAACGGACTGTGCGCGTCGTCGCCGATCGGATCGACCAGCTCGTCCGGCGTCGTCTGCAACTCCGCCAGTTGGGGCACGAACTGGGCCGCGATCGGATCGGCGGGATCGGCCGGGTCGATCAGCGCCGCCATCTCGGGCGTCACCGCCACGGCATAGCGCGCGGCGACGCGGTCGAGGCCGGCACTGGCCTCGGGCGCGACGAGACCCGCGGCGGCGAGCGCGGCGGGGCTGCGCAGCGTCGGGTGGCTTTCGAGCGGAATGACGGGGACGGACGACATCGCCTGCTTTTCGGTCATCGCGACGCCGGTGTCCAGACGACGAGATCGAGCCGCGGCGCGCCGGTCGCCAGCATCACCAGCCGGTCGAAGCCGAGCGCGATGCCGGAAGCCTCCGGCATGACGGCGAGGGCGGCCAGAAAGTCCTCGTCGAGCGGATAGCGCTCGCCATAGAGCGCCTCCTTGGCGTCCATCGCGGCGATGAAGCGGCGGCGCTGCTCGGCGGGGTCGGTCAGTTCGCCGAAGCCGTTGGCGAGCTCGACGCCGCAGGCATAGAGCTCGAAGCGCTCGGCGACGCGGGGATCGCGCGGGCTGCGGCGGGCCAGCGCCGCCTCCGCGATCGGATAGTCATGGAGAAGGGTGGCCCGGCCGATGCCGAGGCGCGGCTCGACCCGGTCCGAGATGACGCGGCTGAACACGTCGCTCCAGCTGTCGTCGTCGGCAATGCGGAGGCCCTGCCCGGCCGCGGCAGCGGCCAGCGCATCGCGATCGACGCTGCCATCGACGGCGACGGTCGCCAGAAGATCGATGCCGGCATGGCGCTCGAAGGCCTCGGCCACCGAAAGGCGCTCGGGCGCGGCGAAGGGATCGGCCTCGATGCCGCGATGGGTGAGACGCGTCACGCCGGCCGCCTCTGCGGCGACGCCGAGGAGCGCGGCGCAGTCGTCCATGAGCACGTCATAGGTCTCGCGGGCGCGATACCATTCGAGCATCGCGAACTCGTTGGCATGGCGCGGTCCCGCCTCGCGATTGCGGAAGACCGGACCGAGGGTGAAGATCCGCTCCTCGCCCGCCGCCAGCAGCTTCTTCGCCGCGAATTCCGGCGAGGTGTGCAGATAAAGCGGCGCGCGCGCGCCATCCGGGTCGATCCGCTCGGTGGCGAAGGCCGCGAGATGCGTCTCGTTGCCGGGCGAGATCTGCAGGATCGCGCATTCGACCTCTGTGAAGCCCGCGTCCGCGAACCAGGCGCCGATGGCCGCCTTGATACGCCCGCGCGCAAGGAGGAACGGCCGGCGGTCGGCATGGACATGCGGCGTCCACCAGGGCGAGGCTTGAGGGTTCATCGAGGGGCTCGCATCATGAGTGGCCGCGATCACTGGCGCCTCTTCCGCCGACTGGCAAGAGGCTTGCCAAGGCGTTCCGCAGTTTTGGACTGGCATGCAAGCCCAGAATCGCTATGGTGCGCGCCATTCTCGCGCCCCTTTCGGGCGCCGCAACACAAGAGGCGCCTCCCTGGGATGGCGCCGGCACCAAGGACCGCATTGCCGTGAAAGTCATCGCCAGCCAGATCCGCAAGGGCAACATTCTCGAGGTCGAAGGCAAGCTCTACGCCGTGCTCATCGCCGAGAGCTTTCATCCGGGCAAGGGCACGCCGACGACCCAGATCGACATGCGCCGCCTCTCGGACGGCGTGAAGATCTCCAACCGCTACAAGACGACCGAGCAGGTCGAGCGCGCCTTCGTCGAGGACCGCGACTTCTCGTACCTCTTCGCCGACGGCGAAGGCTTCACCTTCATGAACACCGAGAATTACGAGCAGCTCATCGTCGACAAGGATGTCGTCGGCGACGCGGCGCCCTATCTCCAGGAAGGCATGGTCGTCCGCCTGTCGATCTTCGAGGATCAGGCCGTCGGCATCGTGCTGCCGCAGCGCATGACGCTCGAGGTCGTCGAGACCGAGCCGACGACCAAGGGCCAGACCGCCTCGTCCTCCTTCAAGCCGGCCATCCTCTCGAACGGCGTCCGCTCGATGGTTCCCCCGCATATCGGACCCGGCACGCGCATCGTCGTGCTGACCGAGGACGGCTCCTATGTCGAGCGCGCCAAGGACTGAGGCTCCGGCCTCCGGCGCGATTCGCGCCCTCACATGCTGATGACGTCCCATTCCTCCCCGCGCCGGCCTCCGGTGCGGGGATTTTCGTTTCGGCGGTAACCACGATGGCAAGCCGGCACGGCGCCAGTTTCCCGCCGCGCCGCAAAATGGTGTACTGACGTTAAGACGGCATTGAGGATAACGGATTCTTCAGTCGTCTCGCCGAAACTTGGCTTTGGGTTGGTTATCCAGCATGACGCCGGGCGAGACGCACGAAGCGCAGCGGATGGGGAGTGACTGCGCGTGACTTGGCGAGCGGCCATCGAGCTCTCGGTCGTGCTCATCTTGACGGGCTGCGTCTATCTGCTGCTCTCGAGCCTCCGACTGCTGCCGGGCGCGGGCAGCTTTCTCGATTCGCGCGGCGAGGTCGTCGCAGCCACCGCGGTCTTCGCGGGCGCCGCCATCTCGCTCGTGGTGCTGCGCCGCTTCGGCCAATTGGCGATCCGGCTCGACGAGGCACTGAGCCGCGAACGCCAGCTCGGCCTCCTCTCCCAGATCGATCCCCTCACCCGCATCCTCAACCGCGCCGCCTTCATCAATGAGCTCGGCCGCGCCATCGACCGGCGCCGCGCGGGCGGCTCGCCCTTCGCGCTGCTGACGATCGATCTCGACCGCTTCCGCAACGTCAACCACGTCCATGGCCACGGCGTCGGCGACATGCTGCTCGTCGAAGTGGCGCGGCGGCTCGGCACCTTCCAGACCGTCGGCACGACCATCGCGCGGCTCGGCGGCGACGAATTCGCGCTGCTCATCGAGAACGACACCGTCGACGACCTGTCGCGGCGCATCGCGCGCCGCCTGATCGACAGCATCGCCGCCCCGGTCTGGGTGCCGCAGGGCGTCCTCTCGATCGGCGCGACGATCGGCATCGCGACCTCGGACCTCTCCGACTCGAGCGCCGAGGAATTGTTGCGCGCCGCCAATATCGCCCTTGGCGAGGCGAAGCAGGGCGGGCGCGGCACGTTCTTCTATTTCGAGGCCAGCATGGGCGAAGCGCTGCGCCGCCGCTCCTCGCTCGAGACTGATCTCCGCCGCGCCATCGCCGCCGGCGAGATCGTGCCGTTCTACCAGCCGCTGATCGCGCTCGAGGACGGACGGCTGACCGGCTTCGAGGTGCTCGCGCGCTGGGACCATCCGCGCTACGGGCTGATCCAGCCGGCGGCGTTCATTCCGCTCGCAGAGGAACTCGGCCGGGTCGGCGACCTCTTCTACCGCATCCTCGCCACCGCCTGCGCCGATGCGAAAGCCTGGCCGCGCGAGCTCTCGCTCTCCGTCAATGTCTCGCCGACGCAGTTCGGCGAACCGCAGCTCGCCTCGCGCATCCTGGCGATCCTCGGCAGCGCCGGCGTCGATCCGCGCCGTCTCGAACTCGAGATCACCGAAAACGCGCTGGTCGACGAGATTGCCTCGGCCAAGCTCATCCTCTCGGCGCTCCGCGACGCCGGGGTCGCCGTCGCGCTCGATGATTTCGGCACCGGCTATTCGAGCATGCGGCATCTCAATGATCTGCCGATCGACCGGCTCAAGATCGACCGGCTGTTCCTCGAAGGCGCGCGGCAGAACATCGAGAACTGGAAGATCGTCCGCGCCATCGTCCAGCTCGCCCATTCGCTCGACATGGAGACGACGGCGGAGGGGATCGAGATTCCCGATGTCGCCGAGATCCTGCGCGATGTCGGCTGCGATATCGGCCAGGGCTATCTGTTCGGCAAGCCGCTCTCCTCCGCCGCGACCTCGGCCTGGCTCGCCGATATCAGCCTCGGCCGCGGCGCCTTCGTGCCGAAGCTCGCGAACTGACGGCGGAGATCGTTCACCGACACCGGTGCAGGCGCTCCCCTCGCCCGTTCGCGGGAGAGGGCCAGGGGTGAGGACCCAACCCTTTGCAGGCCTACGCTTGCAGGCTTACTCTGGCCGGGCCCGGCACTCAGACCAGCCGCGACTGTACCATCGCCGCGGCGATGAACGAGGCGAAGAGCGGATGCGGCGCCAGCGGGCGCGACTTCAGCTCGGGATGGTACTGGACGCCGATGAACCAGGGATGGTCGAGGAATTCGACCGTCTCCGGCAGGATCCCGTCCGGCGACATGCCGGCGAAATGCATGCCGCAGGCCTCGAGGCGATCCTTGTAGTCGATATTGACCTCGTAGCGATGGCGATGGCGCTCGGATATCTCGGTGGCGCCGTAGATCTCGGCGATGTGCGAGCCGGGCTCGAGCTGCGCCTCATAGGCGCCGAGGCGCATCGTGCCGCCGAGATCGCCGGTGGCGTGGCGCTTCTCCAGCATGTTGCCCTTGAGCCATTCGGTCATCAGGCCGACGACCGGCTCCTCGGTCGGGCCGAACTCGGACGAGCTCGCATGCTCGATGCCGGCAAGGCTGCGTGCCGCCTCGATCACCGCCATCTGCATGCCGAAGCAGATGCCGAAATAGGGCACCTTGCGGCGGCGCGCGAAGCCGGCGGCGTTGATCTTGCCTTCCGAGCCGCGCTCGCCGAAGCCGCCGGGCACCAGGATGCCGTTGACGCGCTCGAGATAGGGCGCCGGATCTTCCTTCTCGAAGATCTCGCTCTCGATCCAGTCGATATTGACCTTGACGGTATTGGCGACGCCGCCGTGCTGCAGCGCCTCGATCAGCGACTTATAGGCATCCTTGAGGCCGGTATACTTGCCGACCACGGCGATGGTGACCTCGCCCTCGGGATTGCGGATCTTGCTGGTGAGCGCCTTCCACTTGCCGAGATCCGGCGAGGGCGAGCCGTTGATGCCGAACGCCGCCAGCACCTCGTCGTCGAGGCCTTCGGCGTGATAGGCGGTCGGCACGTCGTAGATATGGGCGACGTCGAGCGCCTGGATGACGGCCGATTCGCGGACATTGCAGAACAGCGACAGCTTGCGGCGCTCTTCCTTTGGGATCGGCCGATCGCTGCGGCAGAGCAGGATGTCCGGCTGGATGCCGATCGAGCGCAGTTCCTTGACGGAATGCTGCGTCGGCTTGGTCTTCAGTTCGCCCGCGCTCGGGATATAGGGCAAGAGCGTCAGGTGGATATAGACGACGTGATCGCGCGGCAGGTCGTTGCCGATCTGGCGGATCGCTTCGAGGAACGGCATCGCCTCGATGTCGCCGACGGTGCCGCCGATCTCGCAGAGGACGAAGTCGACATCCTCGTTGCCCGAGAGGACGAAGGCCTTGATGGCGTCGGTGACGTGCGGGATGACCTGCACCGTGCCGCCGAGATAATCGCCGCGGCGCTCGCGGGCGATGATCTCCTGATAGATCTTGCCGGTGGTGACGCTGTCGGCCTTCGAGGCCGGGCGGCCGGTGAAACGCTCATAATGGCCGAGATCGAGATCCGTCTCGGCGCCGTCATCGGTGACGAAGACTTCGCCGTGCTGATACGGGCTCATCGTGCCCGGATCGACATTGAGATAGGGATCGAGCTTCCTGAGACGGACCTTGTAGCCCCGCGCCTGGAGCATGGCGCCGAGCGCCGCAGAGGCGATGCCTTTGCCCAGGGAGGAAACCACGCCGCCGGTGATGAATACGTACCGCGCCATGGGCTCTGACCTTAGCCTCCGATCAACCGATTCGCTTCGACAATAAAGGCTCGTCCCCCGCCATCGGCAGGGCCACGGCCACTGAAAGACTCAAGGGGCCGAATCTCGGCCCCAAATGAAACGTCGCCGCAAAGGGCGGCGACGCCTCGAATTCTGCACGGCGGCTGGCGCCTAGTTGGTGCTCGGCACCGCGGGCGTCGCCGGAGCGGCGGGCGCTGGCGTTGCCGGAGCCGCCGCCGGGGCAGAGCCCGTGGCCGGCGCCGTGGTTCCGCCCGCTGCCGGGGTCGCCGGAGCGGATGTGCCGGCTGCCGGCGCTGTCGTCCCCGACTTCGGCGCCGGAAGCTGGTCCAGGATACCGCCCTGGCCGCCAGCGGGCGTCGTCGACGCGGGCGCCTCGCTCTGGATGCGGTCGAGGATCGATGCCGGACGGTCGCTGTAGCGGGTGATCAGCGTCAGCGCGATGGACGTCAGGAAGAAGACGCCGGCGAGGATGGCTGTCGTCCGGGTCAGCACATTGGCCTGGCCGCGTGCGCTCATGAAGCCCCCGCCCCCGCCGATGCCCAGCGCTCCGCCTTCGGAACGCTGGAGCAAGACAACGGCGACGAGCGCGACGACCACCATAAGGTGGATCACGATGATGACTGTCTGCATCGATGACTCTGGTAGGAAGCTTCTGAAATCCGGCGCCTTGTACACGATCGACCGGGCCGATGCCAGTGCCCGGCCGAACGCATATGGGAACGACCGGCGCTAAGGCCAAGGGCGGAAGGTTTGAGCCGGCTCAGGCATAGGCGGCGGCGATGCCGAGAAAGTCGGCCGCCTTGAGGCTGGCGCCGCCGACCAGCGCGCCGTCGACGTCGTCGATGCCGAGGATTTCGGCGGCATTCGTCGGCTTCACCGAGCCGCCATAGAGAATGCGCATGGCCGCTCCTTCCGCGCCGAAGCGGGCCGTCAGCGAACGGCGGATATGGCCGTGAACCTCGGCGATATCGGCGAGCGAGGGCGTCAGCCCCGTGCCGATCGCCCAGACCGGCTCATAGGCGATGACGAGGTCGGCGGCGCTCGCCTCATCGGGAATCGATGCCGCCATCTGGCGGTCGATCACGGCGAGCGTCGTGCCGCCGCGGCGCTCGGCCTCGGTCTCGCCGATGCAGAGGATGCGGACGAGCCCGGCCCTGAGCGCTGCCTCGGCCTTGGCGCGGACGACGGCGTCGGTCTCGGCATGGTCGGTGCGGCGCTCGGAATGGCCGACGATGACGTGAGTCGCACCGGTATCGGCGATCATCTCGGCCGAGATGTCGCCGGTATGGGCGCCGCTCGCCCTGGCGTGGCAATCCTGGCCGCCGATCGCGACGCGCGAGCCGAGCGCGACGACGGCGAAGGTCGAGAGCAGGGTCGCGGGCGGACAGATGGCGATGTCGACCTTGGCGCGCTGCGCGGCGCCATAGCCCTCGAGGATACGGCCGAACTCGGCCGTCGCCCCCTTGAGACCGTTCATCTTCCAGTTTCCGGCGACCAGCGGCTTGCGGACGGACATCAAGAATTCCCCGAGTGTGACAGTGCGTTCCCAACCGCGGTTATGCGCCCCGCCCCGCCTGCCCTGTCAAGCCATCGCGCCGCTCGACGATCATTTCAGGAAGCGATCGGCGACGCCGCCCGTTCGGTCTGCCGGCGGCGCGCCAGCATCACGAGAGCCGCGAGCCCGCCACAGGAAAATGCGATCGCGATCGCGAGCAGCGCCGAACTGCCCAGCCGCGCCAGGACGCCGGCCAGGATGGGCGGGGATGCCGCCGAGACGAGATTGAGCGGCAGGGCGATGCGCGACATCGCGGCGGCAAACGCGGCCCTCTCGAAGAAGACAAGGGGGATCGTGGCCCGGGCGACGGCCAGAGCGCCGCTGCTGACCCCATAGAGCCCGATGAAGACGGCGACCGCCCAGGCGGCGCCCTGCCCGGCCATGAGCAGAACCAGCGATGCCGGCAGGAGGGCGCCGGCGCCCACCGCGATGGCGATCGCGTCCCAGCGTCTGCCGCCGACCATCTCGAACGCTCTCGCGCCGACCTGCGTCACGCCGAGGGCCGAGCCGAACGCCACCGCCGCCGATTGCGAGAGGTTCTCTGCCATCAGCAATTCGATGAGCACGGCCGAGATGCCGAATGTCACGAAGGCGTTGAGGGCGATGGCGAGGGCAACGAGCAGGAAGGGGCCCTTGCGCCATACGAAGAACTGCGCGCCGGCATCGCCCGCTGTCGCGCCCGCGTGCGCCGGGGCATCGGCGGGAACGCGCGCGGGCAGCCCGAAGCTGTAGAGCGGAAGGCAGATGACGAGCATGAGCAACGCGTAGACGAGACAGGTGCCGCGCCAGCCGAAGGCGCCCTCGAGGAAGGAGGTCGCCGGCCAGGAGAGGCTGCTCGACAGGCCCGTGATCAGCATGAGCGCCGAGATCGCGCCCCGCGCGCGCTGGCCGGCGACCTCGCTCAGCATGACATAGGCGGCGGTTGTGAGCGTCGCGCTGCCGGCGGCGCCGAGAACGGCCCAGGCCGCGAAATAGGACGCCGGCCCCGCGGCCATCGCGAGCAGCCCGAAGCCGAGCCCGGACAAGGCCGAGCCGGCCATCATCACCCGCCTTGCGCCGAGCCGCGCAAAGACGCGGCCGAGCGCGGGCGCGAGCAGACCCATGGTGACGTAGAAGACGGACGAGCCCGCGAAAACGGCCGCGATGTCCATGGAGAGATCAGACGCGACATGGCGGGCGACGATGGAAAGGAGCCCGACGGCGCCCCATCCGACGACCTGGGCGACGGCCAGCACCAGGACCACGCGATTGAGGAGCGGGCCGAAACCGGAAAGGCGCATGTGCGAACCAGTGGTCGAAAGCACCCAGCTAGCAAGAGAACCGCTTCAGTACGATGACGCGAAGCGGCGTCTCCCCTCGCGCAACGGACCGGTCATCTTCGTTCTTTGCCGCCTTGCTCCTCTCGACCGACCTTTCTATGATCGCGCGCCCTAAGCGGGGCCTTTGCGGCTCCGTTCTCTCAGAGGATCCAGATGCTCGATTCCATGCGTAAACACGCCTCCGGTCCGGTGGCGAAAGTCCTGATCGGCATTCTGATCTTCTCGTTCGCCATCTGGGGGATCGCGGGGGCGCTCAGCGGGATCGGCACCAATACGGTCGCGCAGGTCGGCAATACCGAGATCACCGTGGTCGATTTCGATCGCGCCTATCGCCGCGAACTGCAGAATGTCAGCCAGCAGGTCGGCACGCAGGTGACGCCCGACCAGGCCAAGGCCTTCGGCCTGCCCAACCAGGTTCTCGCCCGCCTCATCACCGAGGCGGCGCTCGACGACCAGGCCGACAGCCTCAATCTCGGCGTCTCGCAGGATACGCTGGTCAAGGAGATCGGCGCCGATCCGGCCTTCAAGGGTCCGGCCGGCACCTTCGACCGCGCCTTCTTCGTCCAGGTGCTGCGCGCCAACGGCCTCAACGAGGACGACTATGTGCTCGAGCGGCGTTCGGTCGAGCGGCGCAAGCAGATCGCCGACAGCATCTCTGGCGGCGCGACCATGCCGGCTGTGCTGGCGCAGGCGCTGCACACCTATCAGACCGAAGCGCGCACGATCCGCTACATCGTGCTGCCCGCCTCCATGATCACCGATGTCGGCGAGCCGACGGCGGAGCAGCTGACGGCCTTCTACAACGATCACAAGGCCGACTGGCGCCGTCCGGAACTGCGCGAGCTGTCGCTGCTGACGCTCTCCCCCGAGGATGTCGCCCGCCCGGCCGATATCGACGATGCCGCGGCGCAGAAGGCCTATGAGGCGGACAAGGCGCAGTATTCGACGCCCGAAGCCCGCCATGTCTACCAGCTGATCTTTTCCGACCAGAGCACCGCGGAAGCGGCCGCCGCGAGCCTCAAGGGCGGCACCAGCTTCGAGAGCGTCGTCGAGAGCACCGGCAAGAAGCTCATCGACACCGATCTCGGCGTGGTGACGCGCGACAAGCTGATCGACGCGAAGGTGGCCGAGGCGGCGTTCTCGCTGCCCTCCGGCGGCACCAGCGACGTCATCCTCGGCAGCTTCGGTCCGGTCCTGCTTCAGGTCACCGATATCCAGCCGGCGACCGTCGAGCCCTTCGACAGCGTCAAGGCTGAGATCAAGACGAACCTCGCCCTCGCCCAGGCGCGCGCCGATATCGGATCGCTGCGCGACTCGATCGAGGATGCGCGGGCCGGCGGATCGACGCTCCAGGAGATCGCGACCAAGAACAAGCTGACGGTGAAGACGATCACTGTCGACCAGGCCGGCAATGGCGCCGACGGCGCTGCCGTCGCCGATATCCCGGTCAAGGACGCGCTGCTCAAGGCCGCCTTCGAGAGCGATGTCGGCATCGACAATCCCTATCTGACCAATGGCGACGGCATCGTCTGGTATGGCGTGACCGCGATCGACCCGGCGCATGACCGGCCGCTCGACGAGGTCAAGGACAAGGTCATTGCCGCCTGGAAGACCGCGACCACCGCCGAGCACCTCGCCGCCAAGGCCAAGGATACGGCGGCGCGGCTCGCCAAGGGCGAGACGCTCGACGCCATCGCCGACCAGCTGAAGCTCACGGTCGAGACCGACGCCAACCAGACGCGCGGAAGCAAGCCGCCGGCCGATTTCTCGACCGATGCGCTGAAGGCGGCCTTCGCCGGACCGAAGGGCTATGCCGCGGCGGTTCCGGGGGTCAATCCGGACCAGCAGATCGTTCTTCAGGTCGATGCGATCACCGACACGCCCTTCGTGAAGGACGACACGACGCAGGCTTCCTTGACCAAGCAGCTCGCCGATGCGATGCAGAATGACCTGCTGCAGCAGTACATCGCCGAGTTGCAGAACCAGCTCGGCGCCAAGGTCAACCAGCAGGCGCTGCAGCGCGTGATCGGCGCAAGCTGAGGACAAGCATGAAACCGGCGTGCCGCCCCGTTCCGTCCATCGCCAGCCGCTCCGAGCGGCCGGCTTCGGCTGGGCGCGGCACGGGGGCCGGGTCCGCGGCGCGCCATGTCCTTAATGACGCGCGCTGGCCGAGTGACACGCGCTGGAACGGCGATGCGCGTTGGCATGCCGGGTGGCGATGGCGCTGATCGCCAAGTCCGGCTCGCCGGACTGACGCAACGCCGCACACGACACCGCCCTCCGGACCTCAGTGTCCGCAAAGCCTCTGGACAGACATCATGCTGATCGAGCCGTCGCTTGAGACGATCACGCGCAACTACGACGCCGGCAAGCCGCAGGTCGCCTGGACCCGCCTCGTCGCCGACCTGGAGACGCCCGTCTCCGCAATGCTGAAGCTCTCGGCCGGCCGCGCCAACACCTTCCTGCTGGAATCGGTCGAAGGCGGCGCGGTGCGCGGCCGCTATTCGATGATCGGAATCGAGCCCGATCTCCTCTTCCGCGCCCATGCCGACAAGGCCGAGATCGACCGCACCGTCGTGGCCGGCCGCGAGTCCTTCGTCGCCGCCCCCGGACGCTCGCTGGAGGTCCTCAAGGCGCTGATCGCCGAATCGCATATCGACCTGCCCGAGAGCCTGCCGCCGATGTCGGCCGGCATCTTCGGCTATCTCGGCTATGACATGGTCCGACAGATGGAGGATCTCGGCGCCCCCAATCCCGATGCGCTGGGCCTTCCCGATGCGATCATGATGCGGCCGACGGTCATGGTCATCTTCGATGCGGTCAAGGACGAGATCACGGTGGTGACGCCGATCCGCCCTGCCCCGGGCGTCGCGGCGAGCGAGGCCTATCGGCGCGCCGTCGACCGGCTGACCGATGTCGTCGACACGCTGGAGGGGCCGCTCGCGCGCGTCGCGGGCGCCTCGGATGTCGATCTCGACGTGCCGGTCGTCTCCAACACGCCGCATGAGCGCTATCTGGAGATGGTCGCCAAGGCGAAGGAGTACATCGCGGCCGGCGACATCTTCCAGGTGGTGCTGTCGCAGCGCTTCGAGGCGCCGTTCAGCCTGCCGCCCTTCGCGCTCTACCGGGCGCTCCGCCGCACCAACCCCTCGCCCTTCCTCTATTTCCTCGATTTCGGCTCGTTCGCGGTCGCGGGCTCCAGCCCCGAGATCCTCGTGCGCGTCCGCGATGGCGAGGTCACCATCCGGCCGATCGCCGGCACCCGCCGCCGCGGCGCGACGCCGGACGAGGACAAGGCGCTCGCCGCGGAGCTGCTCGCCGATCCCAAGGAGCGGGCCGAGCATCTCATGCTGCTCGATCTCGGCCGCAACGATGTCGGCCGCGTTGCCGAGATCGGTTCGGTGAAGGTCACCGACCGCTTCTTCCTCGAATATTACAGCCAGGTGATGCACATCGTCTCGAATGTCGTCGGCCGCCTCGCGGCGCCGAACGACATGCTCGATGCCCTCGCCGCCGGCTTCCCGGCCGGCACGGTCTCGGGCGCCCCCAAGGTGCGCGCGATGGAGATCATCGACGAGCTCGAACTCGAGAAACGCGGCATCTATGCCGGCTGCGTCGGCTATTTCTCGGCCGATGGCGCCATGGATACCTGCATCGTGCTCCGGACGTCGATCGTCAAGGACGGCAAGATGTATGCGCAGGCCGGCGCCGGCATCGTCGCCGACTCGGTGCCCGAGAGCGAACACCAGGAATGCATCGCCAAGGCGCGGGCCCTCTTCCGTGCGGCCGAGGAAGCGGTAAAGTTCGCCTCCCAGGCCGGACGCGGGCAGTAGGCGGAGGAACGGCAATGGCTTTTCTCGTCATCGATAACTACGACAGCTTCACCTACAACCTCGTCCACTATCTCGGCGAACTCGGCGCCGAACTGATGGTGCGCCGCAACGACAAGATCAGCGTCGCCGACGTGCTCGCGCTCGATCCCGAGGGCATCGTGCTCTCGCCGGGGCCGTGCACGCCGAACGAGGCCGGCATCTGTCTCGATCTCATCGCGGAAGCGGGCGACCGCATCCCGATCTTCGGCGTCTGCCTCGGCCATCAGGCCATCGGCCAGGCCATGGGCGGCGATGTCGTGCGCGCGCCCTCGCAGATGCACGGCAAGATCTCGACCATCACCCATACCGGCCGCAGCGTCTTCCGCGGCATCAACGGGCCGTTCCAGGCGACGCGCTATCATTCGCTGCAGGTCCGCCGCGAGACGATGCCGGAGGTGCTGGAGATCACCGCCTGGTCCGACGACGGCGTCGTGATGGGCGCCATGCACAAGACCCTGCCGATGCATGGCGTGCAGTTCCACCCGGAGAGCATCGCTTCCGAGCATGGCCATCTGATGCTGAAGAACTTCCTCGACCTCGCCGGCGAATGGAACGCGCTCCGGCGACAGGCGCGGTCGGTGGCATGAGCGGCGCCATGAGCGATTTCAAGGGGTTCATCGCCAGGGTCGCTAGCGGCCAGAGGCTGTCGCGAGCCGAGGCGGAAGCGGCCTTCGACATCATCATGTCGGGCAACGCGACGCCGGCGCAGATCGGCGGCTTCCTGATGGCGCTGCGCGTGCGCGGCGAGACCGTCGACGAGATCGCCGGCGCCGTCGCGACGATGCGCGCGAAGATGCTCACCGTCGAAGCGCCGGAGGATGCCGTCGACGTCGTCGGCACCGGCGGCGACGGCTCGCACACGCTGAACATCTCGACCGCATCGGCCTTCGTCGTCGCCGGCGCGGGCGTGCCGGTCGCCAAGCACGGTAACCGCGCGCTCTCCTCGCGCTCGGGCGCAGCCGACGTGCTGATGGCGCTCGGCGTCAATGTCGACGTGCCGCCCGCCGTCATCTCCGAGGCGATCCGCGAGGCCGGCATCGGCTTCATGTTCGCCCCGGCCCACCATGCCGCCATGAAGCATGTCGGCCCGGCCCGTGTCGAACTCGGGACGCGGACGATCTTCAACCTCCTCGGCCCGCTGTCCAATCCGGCCGGCGTCCGCCGCCAGCTCGTCGGCGTCTTCGCCGCCGAATGGCTGCAGCCGCTCGCCGAGGTGCTGGCGGCGCTCGGCTCGGAAAGGGCGTGGATCGTGCACGGCGCCGGCGGCATCGACGAGATCACCTCGACGGGGGCGACTGAGGTAGTCGCGCTCGACAACGGCGCGATCACGGCGTTCACGATCACGCCGGAAGAGGTCGGCCTGCCGCTGTCGCCGCCGGAAGCGATCCGCGGCGGCGATGCGCAGGAGAATGCGGCCGCCTTGCGCGCGCTGCTCGGCGGGGCGCCGGGCGCGTATCGCGACACCGTTTTGCTCAATGCCGGCGCGACGCTCGTTGTCGCCGGCAAGGTCGGCTCGCTTGCCGAAGGCGTCGCCCGCGCCGCCAATGCGATCGATACAGGCGCAGCGATGGCACGGCTCGAGAAGCTGGTTGCCGTGACCAATGGATAGGCCATGACCGACATCCTGAAGAAGATCGAGGAGACGAAGCGCGCCGAGATCGCGCTGGCCAAGGAGCGCATCCGTCCGACCGAGATGGAAGCGCGCGCCATGGACACGCCGGCCGCGCGCGGCTTCGCAGACGCGCTCCGCCGCAAGATTGCCGCCGGCGAGCCGGCGCTGATCGCCGAAATCAAGAAGGCGAGCCCGTCCAAGGGCCTGATCCGGCCGGATTTCGACCCGCCCGCCCTTGCCGAGGCCTATCAGACGGGCGGCGCCGCCTGCCTCTCGGTTCTCACCGATACGCCCTGGTTCCAGGGCTCGCCCGACTATCTGGTCGCGGCGCGCGAGGCGGTCGATCTGCCGGCGCTGCGCAAGGACTTCATCTTCGAGCCCTACCAGGTGTTCGAATCGAAGCTCTGGGGTGCCGACTGCATCCTGATCATCATGGCCGCGATCCCCGACGCGATGGCGCGCGAGATCGAGGACGCGGCGATCGCGGTCGGTCTCGACGTGCTGATCGAGGTGCATGACGAAGAAGAGATGCAGCGCGCGCTGCAGCTGCGCTCGCCGCTGATCGGCATCAACAACCGCAACCTCCGCACCTTCGAGACGACGCTGGAAAACTCTGAGCGTCTCGCCCCGCTGGTGCCCGAGGGCCGGATCATCGTCGGCGAGAGCGCGATCACGACGCCCGCCGACATCGCCCGGCTCAAGGCGGCCAACATCCACGCCTATCTCGTCGGCGAGAGCCTGATGCGGCAGGACGACGTCGCCGCCGCGACACTCGCCCTGCTCGCCCCCGCTGCCTGATCATGGCGGCCGCGATCCGCGCTATCCTGCCGGAGGAGGCGGGCCTGCTTCCCCCGATCGAGCGCGACGCGGCCGAGCGCTTTCGCGAGGTCGGCCTCGACGCGATCGCGGACGGCGAGCCGAACGCCGAGGCGTTCATCCTGTCGGTCATCCGGAAGGGTGTCGCGCTCGGCGCCGTTCAGGCGGATCGCGGCCTCGTCGGCTTCGCCCTTGCCGGCCAGCTCGACGGGGCGCTGCATCTCTATGAGCTTTCCGTCCGCACCGCCTATAATGGACAAGGCCTCGGCACCGCGCTTCTGACGGGCATCGAGACGGCCGCCGCCGCTCGCGCTCTCGGCGCCGTCACGCTGTCGACCTTCGCCGACGTGCCCTTCAACGCCCCGTTCTATGCAAGGCGCGGCTTCGTTCCGGTGGAGATCGAGGACTGGGGTCCCGCGCTGCATCTCCTCAATGGCGCCGAGCGCGCCGCCGGCCTGCCGCTCGATCGCCGCGTCTTCATGCGCAAGGAGCTTCGCCAATGACGGCCCGCCTGACCCATCTCGATGAAACCGGCGCCGCCCAGATGGTCGACGTGTCCGAGAAGCCGGTGACGAGCCGGACCGCGATCGCCGAGGGCGCGGTCGAGATGCAGGCGTCGACGCTGGCCCTGATCATGGATGGCGCCATCTCGAAGGGCGACGTGCTCGCGACGGCACGGATCGCCGGCATCATGGCCGCCAAGAAGACGCATGAGCTGGTGCCGCTCTGCCATCCGATCATACTGGCCAAGGTGACGATCGACATCGAGGCCGACGAAACGCTGCCGGGCCTCCGCGTCCGCGCCACCACCAAGGTCGCCGACCGGACCGGCGTCGAGATGGAGGCGCTGACGGCCGTCTCGGTTGCCTGCCTCACCATCTACGACATGGCCAAGGCTGCCGATCGCGGCATGGTCATCGGGCCGATCCGGCTCGTCGAGAAGCATGGCGGCCGCTCCGGCTCGTGGAAGCTCGACCAGTGAGCGGGCTGCTGCCCGTCGACGAGGCCGTCCGGCGGATCCTCGACGGCATCGCGCCGATGGAAGCGGAGAGCGTGCCGCTCGCCGCCGGCCTCGGCCGCGTCCTCGCCGCGCCGCTCGCCGCCCGCCGCGACCAGCCGCCGCGCGATGTCTCCGCGATGGACGGCTATGCCGTGCGCGCCGCGGATGTCGCGGCGCTTCCGGCCAGGCTCGCCGTCATCGGCGCTGCACCGGCCGGGCATCCCTTTGCCGGGACGGTCCAGCCGGGCGAGGCCGTGCGCATCTTCACCGGCGCCGTGGTCCCCGCCGGCGCCGATGCCATCCTGCTGCAGGAGGATGTCGACGCGCTCCCGGACGGACGGATTTCGGCCCGCGAGACCGTCCGCCCCGGCCAGCATATCCGCCTGCGCGGGCTCGATTTCCAACGCGGCGCGGAATTGCTGCCCGCTGGCACGCGGCTCGGCATGCGGCAACTGGCGCTCGCCGCCGCGCTCGATCATGCGCTGCTGCCGGTTCGCCGGAAGCCGGTGGTCGCCATCATCGCGACGGGCGATGAGCTGGTCCTGCCAGGCGCCGGCGGCAGCGAGGACAGCATCGTCGCGTCAAATGGCTATGGCATCGCCGGCCTCGTCGAGGCGCTCGGCGGCGAGGTCCGCGATCTCGGGATCGTTGCCGACGACAAGGAGAAGCTTGCCGCCGCGATCGATGCGGCTTCGGGCGCGGAGATCCTCGTGACGCTCGGCGGCGCCTCGGTCGGCGATCATGACTATGCCCGCGAAGTCCTTGCCGAACGCGGCATGGAGCTCGGCTTCTGGCGCATCGCCATGCGGCCCGGCAAGCCGCTGATCTTCGGCCGTCTCGGCCGGACGCGCGTCCTCGGCCTGCCCGGCAATCCCGTCTCCAGCCTCGTCTGCTCGCTGCTCTTCCTGCGTCCGCTGATCGAGGCGCTGCTTGGCCTTCCGCTGGAGGACCAGACCGTCGCGGCAACGCTTGGCGGTCCGGCGCGGGCCAATGACGGGCGGCAGGACTATCTCCGCGCCGAGATCACGATCGCCGACGACGGAAGGCGCATCGCGACGCCTTTTGGCCGGCAGGACAGTTCGATGCTCTCCACCTTCGCCCGGGCCGGCTGTCTCGTCGTCCGGCCGCCGCATGCCCCCGAGGCGCGTCCCGGCGACCCCTGCCGCGTCATCATCCTGCCTTGATTTGAGTAAAAACATCGCTCGCGCGCACACCGTTAATAAATCATTCACATTTTGTGAGAATGCGCGTATCACTATCGCGACCACCCGCAACGCACCAATTGGAACGACTCCTGCATGGGAGCGTTCACAGTCGACGGCTGAATGCTGGGAGGGAGATCATGAAGAGCACG
This sequence comes from Kaistia sp., assembly GCA_965279105.1. Classification (GTDB taxonomy): domain Bacteria; phylum Pseudomonadota; class Alphaproteobacteria; order Rhizobiales; family Kaistiaceae; genus Kaistia. The sequence goes on along the minus strand of OZ257135.1, from coordinate 3,205,282 downwards.
ACCACCAAGGCAGAAGGCGCCCCGCGCAGTCTCGGCATCGGATCTGGTCTCGCCGCCGGTGCGCTGATGCTGTGCCACATGAACAGTTCGGGCCTGACCCGCTATGACAATCTCATGGCGGATCTCGGACGCCTGAACGCGACGCCGCGGCCGCCGGTCGCCCGCCGCAGCGAGCGCCCGCTCCGCAAGCAGCACTCGCGCTGGATCAACTGGATCTATCGCTGAGCCGCCTGACGGACCACCGCTCAACCGCTTCGCCGGCTTATGGCCGCCCTGTGCCCGCCGCCGATGCTCTCATACTGTGCGGGGGTAGCACTGGGACCTGTCGACATTCAGGCCTTGGTCCTGCTGAGAATGCTCAGAGGTGTCGTGGCCGGGCTTGACCCGGCAACCCAGACTCATCTGGGCTGCCGGCCTATGACTGCGGGCTTGCAGGGAGAGAGGCTGGATTGCCGGGTCGAGCCCGGCAATGACAAAGTCGCTCACACTGACCGACGCCGCATGTCTATCAGTCCTCGCCCCCGCCCCAACCGCGCGTCAGCCGCGCGGACCGCTCAATTCCGCATCCGCATGAGCCTTCGGCCGCGCATGCATAGCGGGTTCGGGGAGCTCGATGTCGACGACGAGCGGCAGGTGGTCCGAGGCGACCCGTGACAGCGGCGTTCTGACCACCTCGACATTGAGGATCGTCGCCGCGCCGCGCAGCCAGACATGGTCGATGCGCAGAGTCGGCAGCCGTCCCGGAAAGGTCGGCTTCGCCTTCTTGTCGCCCCAGGCCTTCTGGACGTCGACGAACTGCGCCGCGAGGCGCCGATAGGGCTGAAGGCCCGGCGGGGCATTGAAGTCGCCGACGAAGACGACGGGATCGCGGCACTCGGGATGACCGAGCCAGTCAGGGCCGAGCAAGGCCGACAATTGCAGCATCTGCTCGTGCGGCCAGACGCCGAGATGGGTGTTGACCACCTGGACCCTGGCGCCGGCGCCAACATCGACGGAGGCCCAGAGCGCGCCGCGCGGCTCGACCTTGATCCGATCGTGGAAGCCCGGCAGCGGTCCGGTGCGGATCATCGAGATCGGCAGCGCCGTCAGGATCGCGTCGCCATAGCGCTCGGGCCCGACATGGGTCGATGCATGAAAATGCGCCTCCATGCCGAGCAGAGAGGCAAGCGTCCGCGCCTGATCGATGCTGCCGGTGCGGGGACGGCCGACATCGATCTCCTGCAAGGCGACGATGTCGGGCTTGCAGGCCGCGATCACATGCGCGACGCGCTCGGGCGAATGCGCCTTGTCGGTGCCGATGCAGCTGTGAACATTGTAGGAGAGTATCCGAAACCGGCTCATCGCTGCCCTTCCCCGCCCTGCTGCCAATGCGCCGTGCCCGGCTCCGTTCCGGTCAATGGACGGATTTCGGCGCGTAAGCAGCCGGGTCGACGGCGGAGGGACGCCCAGCCAGACTGAGAGCCGCGGTGCGCGGCGGCGTTTCGGCGATGACCTTGCCGCGCCGCACCACGGCGAGACGCGCCGCGCGCATGCGCACCGCCTCGATCGGGTCGGCAGCCTGCAGGATGACGAAATCGGCATTCTTGCCGGGCGCGAGGCCATAGCCCTCGAGGCCGAGGATCGCCGCCGGGATGGTCGTGACCGCATCGAAAGACCAGCGGATCGCCTCGCGGCTGGTCATCGGCACGGCATGCACCGCCATGTTGGCGACATCGAGCATGTCGGCATGGCCGAGCCCGTACCAGGGATCCATGCAGCAATCCTGGCCGAGCGCCACCGGGATGCCGAGCGCGCGCATCTCTGGAATGCGCGTCAGGCCGCGGCGGCGCGGATAGGTGTCGTGCCGGCCCTGCAGCGTGATGTTGATCAGCGGATTGGCGATCGCCGCGACGCCGGCTTCCTGCATCAGCGGCAGCAGCTTCGAGACATAGTAATTGTCCATCGAGTGCATCGAGGTCAGATGCGAGCCGGCGACGCGGCCGCCGAGGCCGAGCCGCTGCGTCTCCGCCGCCAGCGCCTCGATATGGCGCGACAGCGGATCGTCGCTTTCGTCGCAATGGAGATCGACCCGGAGGCCGCGCTTCGCCGCGATCTCGCAGAGCGCGCGCACGGAGGCGGCGCCGTCGGCCATCGTCCGCTCGAAATGCGGGATGCCGCCGACGACATCGACGCCGAGATCGAGCGCGCGCGCGAGGTTCGTCGCCGCCGTCGGCGAGCGGTAATAGCCGTCCTGCGGGAAGGCGACGAGCTGCAGATCGAGATAAGACTTAACCTTCTCGCGCACCTCGATCAGCGCCTCGACCGCCAGCAGGCGATCGTCGCAGATATCGACATGGCTGCGCACCGCGAGCAGGCCCTGCGCCACGGCGAGGTCGCAATAGCGCAGCGCGCGCTCGATCACGGCCTCATGCGTCAGGAGCGGCTTCAGTTCGCCCCAGAGCGCGATGCCCTCCAGGAGCGTGCCGGACTGGTTCATGCGCGGCAGGCCGAGCGACAGCGTCGCATCCATGTGGAAGTGGCAATCGACGAAGGGCGGCGCGACCAGATAGCCCTTGGCATCGATGACGCGGCCGGCTTCGGCGTCGATGGCGGGCGCGATGGCGACGATCTTGCCGTGCTCCACGGCGATATCGAGGCCCGGCCGGCTGTCGGGAAGGGTCGCGTTCTTGACGATGAGATCAAAGGCCATGGTCTATCCGGATGATGGGTCCGGACCATCGGAGCAGGACGCGTGCCGCATTGCAAGCGCCCGCCCCGCCCTCGCGGTGGATAGGTTATTGCGGATTGTAGGGCGCCGTGGTGCCGGCATAGGCGGCGGTGAAGGCGGCGCCGGCATCCGCGCCGAGCGACGTGGTCACGGCATCGCCGACCTTGGCGGCGTCGGCCTTGGGCAGCGTCGCCGCGGCGGTGGCAATCGCAGCCGCGAGCTGGGCCGCGTCGCTGGCGCCGAGCTTCGGATTGCCGCCGAATTTCGGATCGGTTTTGTATTTCGCCAGCATCCGCTCGATCAGCGGCTTGCAGCCTGTCTGGCACTCCTCGATCGTGGCGAGGTCGTCCTGGAAGCCGAGCGCCGCCATGTCGGGCATGGCGTTCATGTCGAGCTTCTTCTCGATGCTCTGCATCTGCTGATCGGTCGACTGCGCCACAGCCGGCGACAGCCCGAGCACGGCCACGAGAACGGACGCTGCGCCAAGCCCGATCGCGGCGCCGGCGGCCTCAAGACGAGATGTCTTCATCATCGCACCCTCCCCCGCGCTGCCGGCAAAGGCCGGCAGCTTCACACTCAGTCGGCAGTCATCGCCGGCACGGTCGGCGACGGTGCCGGCTTGCCCTTCTTCATATGCTCCTCGATGCGCTGCAAGACCGTGAAGAAGGACGGCACGAACAGGACCGCGAGGCAGGTCGAGGCGAGCATGCCGCTCACCACCGCGATGCCGATCGAGGCGCGCGAATTGGCGCCGGCGCCGGTCGCGAAGACGAGCGGCAGCACGCCGAGAATGAAGGCGAAGGACGTCATCAGGATCGGACGGAACCGAAGCCGTGCCGCCTCCACCGCCGCGTCGACGATCTCCAGCCCCTCGGCGCGCTTCTCGCGCGCATATTCGACGATCAGGATCGCGTTCTTCGCCGCGAGCGCGATCAGGAGAATGATGCCGATCTGGGTATAGAGATTGTTGTCGAGGCCGAGGCTCGTCAGCGCCGTGACCGTGCCGAGCAGCGCCAGCGGCACCGCAAGGATGACCGACAGCGGCTGGATCCAGCTCTCATATTGGCCGGCGAGCACGAAATAGACGAGCACGATGGCGAGCGCGAACACGAAGTAGATGTCGTTGCCGACGATCTGCTCCTGATAGGACATCGCCGTCCAGTCGATGCCATAGCCGGGCGGCAACGTATCCTTGGCGATCTGCTCCATCAGCTGCATCGCCTGGCCCGAGCTGAAGCCGGCCGCCGGTCCGCCGGCCAGCGTCGCCGCCGGATAGAGATTGTAGAGCGTGATCAGCGGCGGGCCGTCGGTGTCCTCGAAGGAGAGCAGCGTGCCGAGCGGCACCATGTCGCCGGTCTTGGTCTTCACCTTGAGATTGAGGATGTCCTTCGGCTCGACGCGCTTTTCCGGCGTCGCCTGGACATAGACCTGGAAGACATTGTTGAACTTGGTGAACTGGTTGACATAGGTCGAGCCGAGATAGGCCTCGAGCGTCGAGAACACCTGGCCGACCGAGACGCCGAGCGTTTCGGCGAGGATGCGGTTGATCTTCAGGGTGAACTGCGGCGTCTTTGCGCTGAAGCTCGAATTGACGCGCTGCAGGCCGGTCTGCGTCGCCGCATTGGCCGAGATCTGGCTGACGGCCGCTTCCAGCTGATGGAAGTCGGAGCTGCCATCCTTGACCAGCACCTCCATCGTGAAACCGCCGGTATTGCCGATGCCCTGGATCGGCGGCGGCACCAGCACATAGCCGATCGCATCCGCCATACCGTTGAGACCGGTGGTGATGTTCTGGTAGATCGCGCGGAGGCTCTCGTCCTTGCCGCGCACCGACCAGTCCTTGAACATCACGTAGACGACGCCGGAATTGAACAAAGTCGCGCTGTTGTCGAGCACCGAGACGCCGGTGATGCCGATGGCATTCTCGACGCCGGGCGTTGCCAGCGCGATCTTGGTCGCCTCCTGGACGACGCGGTCGGTGCGCTGCAGCGAGGACCCCTCGGGCAGCTGCACCGAAACGACGACATAGCCCTGGTCCTCGATCGGCAGGAAGGCGGTCGGGATGCGGCTCATGCCCCAAAACGCGCCGCCGACCAGCACCAGCGCCACCAGCAGCATGAGATAGCTGACCTTGACCATATGGCGGATCAGGGAGGCGTAGCGCGCTTCGCACCAGTCATAGACGTGGTTGAAGCCGCGGAAGAAGAAGTTCTTCTGGTCCGGCGGCGTCGGCGCGCGAAGCCAGAGCGCGCACTGCGTCGGCTTCAGCGTCATCGCGTTGATCGCCGAGATGAAGGCCGTCGCCGCGATGACCAGAGCGAACTGCTGGTACATCTGGCCGGTGAGGCCCGGCAGCGCCGCGGACGGCAGGAACACCGCCATCAGCACCAAGGTGATGCCGATGATCGGCCCGAGCAGCTCGTTCATCGCCTTGACCGCCGCGTCACGGCCGCTCATGCCGCCTTCCATGTGGCGCGACACGCCCTCGACGATCACGATGGCGTCGTCGACGACGATGCCGATCGCGAGCACGATGGCGAACAGCGTTGCGGTGTTGACCGTGAAGCCGAGTGCCGCCATCGCCGCGAAGGCGCCGATGATCGTGACGGGGACGGTCGTCGCCGGGACCAGCATCGCCCGCCAATCCTGCAGGAAGGCGAGGATGACGATGAGCACGAGGATCGCGGCCTCGATCAGCGTCTTGTAGACCTCGTCGATCGAGGCGCTGACGAACTTGGTCGTGTCGAACGGGATCTCGTATTTGAGGCCGGGCGGGAAGGCCTTGGCGAGCTCCTGCATCTTGGTGCTGACCGCCTCGGCGACCGCGAGCGCGTTCGCTTCGGGCAGCTGGTAGATGCCGATCGCCGCCGTCGGCGCGTTGTTGAAGGTCGCGGTATGGCTGTAGCTCTGCGAGCCGAGCTCGACGCGGCCGATGTCGCGCACCCGGACGATCTGGCCGCCATTGGTGTTGTTGACCTTGACGATGATGTTCTCGAAATCGGGCGCATCGCTGAAGCGGCCGTTGACGTTCACCGTGTACTGGAAATTGAGGCCATCGGGCGCCGGCGGCATGCCGGTCATGCCCGCGGTCACTTCCTGGCTCTGCTGCTGGATCGCGCTGACGACATCGTTCGGCGTCAGGCCGAAAGCCTGCAACTTGTCGGGATCCATCCAGATGCGCATGGCATAGGGGCCGGCGCCGAAGACGTTGACATTGCCGACGCCGGGAATGCGCGCCAGCTCGTTCTGGATGTTGATGACGGCGTAGTTCGAGAGATAGAGCCCGTCATGGCTCTTGTCCGGCGAGAACAGCGTGATGAACTGCAGGATCGCCGTCGACTTCTTCTGGACGTTGACGCCCTGGACCTGGACCGACTGCGGCAGCGAGGCGAGCGCGATCGAGACGCGGTTCTGCACCAGAACCTGCGCCTGATCCGGATCGGTGCCGATATCGAAAGTGACGATCAGGTTGTAGGTGCCGTCGCTCGCGCTCGTCGACTGCATGTAGATCATGCCCTGGACGCCGTTGACCTGCTCCTCGATGGGCAGGGCAACGGTATCCATGATCGTGCGGGCGCTCGCGCCCGGATAGCTGGTCGAGACCTGGATCGTCGGCGGAACCACGTTCGGGTACTGCGCGATCGGCAGCGTGTAGAGCGCCACGGCGCCGAGCAGCACGATGACCAGCGCGAGAACGTTCGAAAGAACCGGCCGGTCGATGAAGAACTTGGAGATCATGGAAGCCGCCTAGCCTGTGGTCGCCGATCGAACAGTGGACGCAGAAACCTCAAGGCTTCGCCGGAGCCGCCGGCGCCGCATCGGCGGGCGCCGGAGCGGCATCCGTGGCGGCCGGCGCAGCCGGAGCCGCGGCGGCCGGAGCCGGCGCTGCGGCGGCGGGCTCGGGCGCAGCGTTGGCCGCGGCGCCATCCTGCGGCGTCGGCGGGCTCATGCTGCCCTTCTGCGGATCGACCACATTGCCGGGCACGGCGCGCTGGTTGCCGCCGACCAGAACCCAGTCGTCCTTGGTGATGCCGGATTCGATCACGCGGAGCTGGCCCTGAAGCTGGCCCGGCTTGACGATGCGCTGCTCGACCTTGTTGTCGGCGCCGAGCACTAGGACATAGCTGCCGGCCTGGCTCGAGGCGATGGCGGTGTCGTTGACGAGGATCGCGCCCGGCTGCGTCTGCAGCGGCACGCGCACCTTGGCGAAAAGGCCGGGCAGCAGCGCGGAATTCTTGTTGTCGAACACGCCGCGCACAGTCAGCGTGCCGGTATTCTGGTCGATCTCGGGCGCGATGTAGTCGATCATGCCCCGATAGGGGAAGCCGCTGTCGACCGCGAGGCCGATCTCGACCGGGATGTCGTGGACGTCGCGCAGCGTGCGGCCGCGCTTGGTCAGCTGCTCCTTGATCAGCAGCACCTGGCGTTCGTTGACGCTGAAATAGGTGTAGATCGGGTCCATCTGGACGATCGAGGCGAGCTTGGTCGGGCCGCTATAGCCGACGAGCGCGCCGATATCCTGAAGGTGGTTGCTGACGATGCCGTCGAACGGCGCCTGGATCTCGGTGTAGCCGAGATTGATGGTGGCGACCTCGACATTGGCCTGCGCCTGCGCCGTGGCGGCGATCGCCTGGTCGAGCTGCGCCTTGGCGTCGTCGGCCTTGGCGACGGACGTCACCTGCTGCTGCACCAGCGTGTTCTGGCGGTTGAATTCGAGCTGCTTGTTCTCCTGCGCCGCCTGCGCCGAGGCGAGCTCGGCCTTGGCCTGATCGAGCTGCGCCTGGTAGGTGTCGCGCTGGATCGTGAACAGGACGTCGCCGGCCTTCACCTTCTGGCCGTCGACATATTTGATGCCGGTCAGGAAGCCCTGCACGCGGGCTTCGAGATCGACCTGATTGTAAGCCGACGTATTGCCGGTCACTTCCATGTAGAGCGTCACCGGCTGCTGCACCGGCCGGGCGATGGTCACCTTCTGCGGCGGCGGCGGGACGTACTGGTTCTTCTCGTTGCAGGCGCCGAGGGCCAGCGCCGCGAGCGCGGTCGCGCCGAACAGCAATCCGCGGCCGATCTTGAGACTGCGACTATCGCGACCGTTCATGCCAACCCCCAGAAGCGGCCCCTGCTACGGGCCAAGCCCATCGACGGCGTCACGCCGCGACATCAATCACGCGAATCCGCCTGCGGATTTCGCAAGCGACAGAAGCATATAGCCCGCCCATTGTTAAGGAGCGATGGCGAACGGAGACGGTCAAACCCTCAACGGACAAAAAAGAAAAGGCCGCCGACCCGTGGGTGGCGACCTCTCAGACTGTCGGTGATCGGCTGGATCAGAACGCGTTGGCGTGCAGAAGCGAAGCCGGGGTCAGGAGCAGAATCTTGACGTCGTAGAGCGGCGTCCACTTGCGGATATAGGCGCGGTCGCAGCGCAGGCGCATCTGGATCTTGTTCATCGCGTCGGTCGGTCCGCGATGGCCCTCGATCTGGGCAAGGCCGGTGAGGCCGGGCCGGACGAGGTGGCGATCGGCATAGTTCGGCAGGATGCGGCCGAACGTGTCGTCCATCGGCACGGCATGCGGCCGCGGGCCGACCAGCGACATGTCGCCCGTCAGAACATTGAACAGCTGCGGCAGCTCATCGAGGCTCGTGCGCCGCAGGAAGGCGCCGACCCGCGTGATCCGCGAGTCCCCGGCCGAGACCTGCTTGAAGGCGCCGTGGGTCTCCATGACGCTCATGGAGCGGAACTTATAGAGAGTGAAAATCTCGCGGCCGACGCCATAGCGCTTCTGGCGGAAGAGCACCGGGCCCTTCGATTCCAGCTTGACCGCGATCGCGACCATCAGCAGCACCGGCATGAGGACGATCAGCAGTCCCGCCGCACCAACGATATCGAGCGCCCGTTTGAAGCGCGACTTATTGATATCGGCAGCCCGTGTCACCAGGCGAGCACTCGGCACCGAAACATCATTCGCCTCGGCGGCATCGCTTCCTGCTGAACGGAACAAGCCGACATTCGACGCGTCGGATACAAGTGCTTGAGCAGATTCATCAAAAAACATCGGTAGTCCCCGCGGATCGCCCGACTTTTGCGCTGCACAATCTCTTTCGCACAGCAACATTTCAGTCTTGTACCGGCTGTCCCGGCCGCCATCAAGGCCATTCTTGTGGCGACGCAACATGGAAGGTGCCCACAATTCAGGCAAAGAAACGAGACCTCGACATAGCCGTCTCCATCTCGTGCTCACACCCGGTCGATTGCAGACTGCACCGCTGACATGACGCTTTTGAGGCGTGAGCCCCTCGCCTCCCCGGCCGAAGCTGTCTCCTCCCCCTATGAGAAGACCTCTCCCTGCCTGCGCCCCGGTAGTCACCGACCATCCGAGCCGTGTCGCGATGCGCTTCTCACCCCCGAATTGAAGCGTGTTCGATACCACCGCTGCCGCAACCGAGACCCCTGCTCCGGACCCGATTGCATACAACGGCGACAGTTTTCTCAGGCTTTCAGCGCTTTTGCAAGCGTATCCTTCGCCGGCGCCGGATCGCCTCGGGGAACTCGCGATTCGCGCGACGAAGCGCGGCCGCACATGCGCTGGGTTGCGGATGTCGCTGGCAGGTACTGATCGGCGGCATCTTGCGCCGGCGTGTCATTGTTCTGCAGAAATCCTGTCATATTGCAGCGCGACATTTTCGCAACGACATGGATCCGCGGCCCTGAGCGGGCCTATTGTGACATTCTCTTCACATGCCTTCGTCGATCGGCCCGGCTAGGTTCGCTTCAACCCGGCGCGAGGGGTCGCGGCGGGCGGCGGTTGCTTCACTCAGCCGGTCTATACATCAATCGGGGGCACCTGACCGACAGTTCAACTGCCATGGCGTCAAGACACGCCTGGGCACGTTGCTTTCGCGTCTTCGTCCTTCCTCAACGCGAGGTCAGATAATGAACTTCAAGATTCTGCTTCTTGGCTCCGCTGCGGCGATCTTCGCCTGCGGCGCCGCTGAAGCTGCCGACCTGACGGTCGCCGAGCCGGTCGACTACGTGAAGGTCTGCGACGCCTTCGGCAAGGGCTTCTTCTACTCGCCCGGCACCGACACCTGCATCAAGGTCGGCGGCTATGTGAAGTTCGGTACCGCCTTCGGCGACACCGATTTCGGCATCTACAACAAGATCTACCCGAACAGCCAGTGGTCGAACTTCTACACGGAAGCCTCGATCCAGCTGACCGCCTCCTCGGTCACCGAATTCGGCAACCTGACCGGCTTCCTCGACTTCCGCGCCCAGACCGGCAACACCGGTTCGTTCACGCAGTCGGCCGCCCAGACCGTCAACTCGGCCACCAATTCGGCCTATGTCGACAGCGCGTACCTGTCGATCGGCCCGGTCAAGGCCGGCCGCTTCGACTCGCTCTATGACTTCGGCCAGGGCTACACGGATACCGGCAGCTTCGCGTCGGACACCAAGACCGACCACATCCAGCTGACCTATGCCGTCAACGGCTTCGGTCTCTCGGTCTCGATCGAAGACCAGCGTGACCGCGGCGCCTCCGGCAACACCGGTGACCCGGTTGCTTCCGGCTCGAACTACTACCAGGGCGGTCAGACGAACATCCCCGACATCGTCGGCGCCGTGACCTACGCTTCGGGCATCTTCTCGACGAAGATCGCCGCGGCCTATGTCAACAACGCGGTCGACATCAACGGCGGCGCGGGCACCCTGCTCGACCCCTACCAGATCAACGCCAAGAGCGGTTATGCGCTCGGCGGCATGGTCGAGTTCGCGCTCGACAGCTTCTCGGCCGGCGACAAGTTCTTCGTCACCGGTTCGTATGGCGACAACGCCAACTCCTACACCGGCATCGCCGGTGGCACCTCGGTCGCCAACCTGACCGGCACCGTCGACGGCTCGTTCATCGCCGCCGCGGCCCCCGGCTCCAGCTGGTCGGCCCTCGCCTCGTACAAGCACGTCTGGACCCCGTCGGTCTGGTCGGCTGTCACCGGCGGCTACGCGTCCTATGATGGCGATGGCTACTTCGACAACTTCACCGTCGACGCCTACCGCTTCGTCGGTTCGACCGGCTGGACCCCCGTCAAGGGCCTCGACCTGATGCTCGACGGCCAGTACTCGCATGTCGACCTCTCGGACGGCGCCGGCGCCTCCAAGTCGGACAAGGACGGCGATGCCTGGACCGTCAATCTCTGGATGAAGCGCACCTGGTAAGCCTCCGGAGCCCGGCCTCCACCGGGCTTCCTCGATCAATTCGGCCGGCGTCGCGATCCAGCGGCGCCGGCCGTTCGTTTCTTGAGGGCAACCCAGCGAGGACAACCATGCTGAACGCCCTCACCTATGTCGTCACACTCGTCATCTTCGCCGCGATCGACTCCGTCTGGCTCGGCAGCATGGCGGCCCGGATCTACCGGCCTCTCCTCGGCGATATCCTGCTCGACGGCTTCAGGCCGGCGCCGGCCATCGTCTTCTATCTCTTCTATGCCGTCGGCCTCGTCATCTTCGCCGTGATGCCCGGCGTGAAGAGCGGCAATGCCGGCAGCGCCCTGCTCTGGGGCGCGCTGTTCGGCCTCTTCGCCTATGGCACCTACGATCTCACCAACTATGCCACGCTGCGCAACTGGGGCCTCGCGATCACCGCGATCGACATGACCTGGGGCACTGTGCTGAGCGGCGTCACCGCCTATCTCGCGACGCTCTCGGCGAGCTGGCTCGGCAGGCAGTTCGGCCTGCTCTGACCCGAGAGGCCGCTGACCAACGACACCCCGGCGACGCCCCGTGCGCGCCGGGGTGAAGCGAAGACCGCTCAGCCGCGGGGTGGCCGCGGGAAGAAGGCCTGCACGCGGGCGCTGTAGCGGGCGAAGGCCTCCGGGCGGCTGCGCTTCATATGCGCCTCGAGCGGCGGAATGCCGGAGACGTGCACCAGCAGCCAGTACATGAAGGCCGGGCCGGTCAACGTGACGAAACCGAGCGGATGGCCGCCCGCAAGATCGATGGCGAAGAGCGGATAGGCGACCCAGCCGAGCCATTCGAAGAAATAATTCGGATGGCGCGACCAGGCCCAGAGCCCGTCCTCGCAGACCTCGCCGCGGTTCTCCCGCGGCTTCTCGCGGAAGCGCTGCAACTGCCGATCGGCCGTGCCGGCGCCGATGATCGCGATGACGATGAGCGCGACCGCGAGCCCATCCTGCAGCCCGAGGCCCGGACGCGGATTTTGCGCCGCGGCGATGACCGAGAGGCACAGGAACCAGCCGGCCGCCGCCTGGATCATCAGGAAGACGAAGAGGCGGCGCTGAAAATCGGCGCCCCATTCGGTGCGGAAGGCGGCATAGCGGGCATCCTCGGGCGCGCCGCGCGAGCGCGCGGCGATATGGCTGCCGAGACGCAGCGACCAGAGCGCAACGGCGAGCGCCACCAGCATCTGGCGGCCCGTCGGCCAATCGATTCCCGCTACCGGCACCAGCGCCACGACAATGCCGGCCGCGCCGGTGCCGAACGACCAGAACGCATCCGACCAGCCGGCATTGCCGGTCGCTCGCTGCGTCGCCCAGGCCGCCGCCATGACGGCAACAAGGATCAGCGCCGCAGCGGCTAGACCGAGCACGACCGCGTTCATCGGCTGGCTCCACGGGCAGGCTTTGTCATCTCGGTACGTCCATCCGGTTGGAGAGCGCGCCGACGAGACGGCGCCAAGCCACCAGATAGAGGCCGGCGCCGCACTTCAAAGTGCCTTGTTCGGACGTGGAATGGATCAGGCCCCGCCTCGACCTCGGGCACGGCAGCGGCTGGCGGAGCCATCCGGGTTCTGGCACTACTGCCGCGACACCCAACCGAGGACTCTCAATCATGTCGACCGACAGGCCGCGCCGTCCGCAGGACCCCTTCGCCGCTGCCGAGGCGATGTTCGCCAAGAAGCGCCAGCCGGATATCAAGTCGCCTGCGCTGCCGGCGGCCAAGGAACTCGTGTCGCTGCGAATCGACCGCGACGTCGTCGAGCATTTCCAGGCCGCCGGTCCCGGCTGGCAGGAGCGCATGAACGACGCCCTGCGCGCCGCCGCTCTCGCCGACGGCCTCGACCCGAGCGAACCTGTCTAGCCTGCGCGAGCGATCAGGCGCCGAGGCCGAGCGAATAGGCCGCGAGCGGGCCGAGCGTGATGATCGCCGCCCCCACGAAGGCGGCGATATCTTTGCCGTCGACCATCGGCGTCGTCAGAACACTGGCGGGAAACAGCTCGTTGCGACGGGTGGCCGGAGAGAGTCCAGCATCCGGATGCAGCGCCCGGCTGGTATCGGCGCCAGAAAAAGCAGCATCGCTCTGCCTGCGTTCTTCGGGACGAATCAGGACATCGCTCATGATTTCTCTCCATTTCTTTTCTCGATGCAGGACCAATGCGAGATCATCAGCACGGTTCCTTCGAGCGGGCGCGCGCAGTCGCAGCCGCGTCGATCGGGCCGGTGGCGGCGCGTCCCGGGCGACGCCACATGATCCCGGCATTCACACGAATGAGTGACGGAGAGCCGAAGATCGGCCCTTCCCGTCCGACGATCCGCCGGCCAATCTCGGCCGGCACCACGCAACTGCGGAGATGACGATGGCGGAGTCCAACGACTACGTTCCCCCGAAGGTCTGGACCTGGGAAAAGCCCAGCGGCGGCACCTTCGCCAACATCAACCGGCCGATCGCCGGCCCGACGCACGACAAGGAGCTGCCGGTCGGCCGCCACCCGCTGCAGCTCTATTCGCTGGCGACGCCGAACGGACAGAAGGTGACGATCCTGCTGGAGGAGCTGCTGGCTCTCGGCCATTCCGGCGCCGAATATGACGCCTGGCTGATCAAGATCGGCGAGGGCGACCAGTTCGGCAGCGGCTTCGTCGCCGTGAACCCCAACTCGAAGATCCCCGCGCTGATGGACCGCTCCGGCCCGACGCCGATCCGCGTCTTCGAATCGGGCTCGATCCTCGTCTATCTCGCGGAGAAGTTCGGCGCCTTCCTGCCGGAGGAACAGCCGGCGCGGGCGGAGTGCCTCTCCTGGCTATTCTGGCAGATGGGCAGCGCGCCCTATCTCGGTGGCGGCTTCGGCCATTTCTACGCCTATGCGCCGGTCAAGATCGAATATGCGATCAATCGCTTCGCCATGGAGGTGAAGCGCGAGCTCGACGTGCTCGACCGGCGGCTGGCCGAGAGCGAGTTCCTCGCTGGCCCCGACTACACCATCGCCGATATCGCCGTGCTGCCCTGGTATGGCGCGCTCGCCAAGGGCTGGCAGTATGACGCCGGCGAGTTCCTGTCGGTGCACGAATACAAGAATGTGCTGCGCTGGGCGGATGCGCTGTTCGCGCGGCCGGCCGTCAAGCGCGGCCGCATGGTCAACCGCGTCTTCGGCGACCTCGCGGAGCAGCTGCATGAGCGCCACGACGCCAGCGATTTCGACACGCTGACGGAAGACAAGAAGGCCGCCAGCAAGGCCTGATCGGCCTCCGTGATCCATGGACGCCCGGCGCAATGCCGGGCGTCGACGCTGATTCCGTCGCCCAGCCCGATGCGGAGCGCGGTCCGGTCATCGGTCGACACGGGCCAAGGCGCCCGCGCGTCGGGGGCTCGTCAGGAAATCGAGAGGATCTCGAGCTGGCGCGGGCCGAGCTGGACGACGTCGCCGACGGATTTGCCCATCAAGGCGAGCGCGACGGGCGACCCATGCGAGATCGAGGCCCGCGCCGGATCGGCTTCGTCCTCGCCGACGATGCGGAAGGTCTGGGTGCGGCCATCGTCGCGCTCGAAGGTCACGGTATGGCCGAACGCGACCACGTCGGTGGTGGCCGGCACCGGCGAAACGCGTGCCGTGCGAAGGCGTTCGGCGAAATAGTTCATGTCGCGCAGCGGCACCGCGGACTGGCGCCGCCGCTCGTTGACGTCATCGAGCGCGCTGGCCGCCTCCAGCGCCAGCTTCGCGCCGGCGAACTCCGCGCGCAGCCTCTCCAGCCCCGCCTCGGTGACGAGATTGATCCGATCCGAGATCACCCGCGCCGGCAGCACGGTCTCCGCCGCCGCCTCCGCACTCTCTTCCCTGACAAACGCGACGCTCACAAAAGCTCTCCTGCTCGACTCATCCGGCCCGACAACGCGCAGCCTGTATGAAGGCTGCATGCGGGCGGGAGCGGACGTCTCACCGGCCGCGACAAACCGGTGCGGCCACGCATCGACCACTAAGGCTGTTGCAGCCAATCGAGCAATGAGCGCGTGACATGACAAGCAGGGTTTGGCGATGTCGTGAATGCCAGAGACCACCAGATCGAACCGGTTCCGCCAATAGTCGCGGCGATGCGTCAGATGCTGTCGTTTCCGAGCGCTTGGGGCAGGTGGCGGAGAGGAAGTCCGTCGAATTGACCGGTTGCGGCCGTTCTTGTTCGTTCCTCGTCGTTTCTCCAAACCGCTGATAACGTTGACGTTCCCTGCATTCTTGTCTTTGCCTGTGCTTGACCGTTCTCGACGATCCACGATATGCGTTAGGACAATTCGTGGGACAAGGAGCGTTAGGACAAATGGCAAGGACATTGGGTCGCCTCTCCGCTCTCATGGTCAAGGGCGTCAAGGAGCCAGGCCGATACAGCGATGGCGGAGGGCTCTATCTCCGCGTAGCGGAGGGCGGCTCGAAGCAATGGGTCTTCCTCAGCCGTGCCGGAGGGACGCAGCGTGAAGCCGGTCTCGGCAGCATCAACGCCATTCCGCTCGCCCGCGCCCGTGAGATTGCGGCCGGCTTCCGGCAGGCCATCGCCGAGGGGCGCGATCCGATCGCAGATCGCAAGGCTGAAAGGCTGAAGCGCAAGACGATCCCGACCTTCGGCGAGATGGCGGATGAAGTCATCGCGAGCCTGAAAGCGGGCTTCCGGAATGAGAAGCACATCGCGCAATGGGAGATGACACTGAAGGAGTATGCGGCACCGATCCGCGATATCTCGATCAAGGACGTCACCACGGAGGACGTGCTTCGGGTTCTGAAGCCGATCTGGATCGAGAAGCGGGAGACCGCGAGCCGGTTGCGCGGCCGGATCGAGAAGGTTCTCGATGCCGCCACGGCTAAAGGGCTGCGCCATGATGCGAACCCGGCGCGCTGGAAGGGTCATCTCGAAGTCCTGTTGCCGAAGGAGCAGAAGGCGAGCCGAGGCCATCACGCCGCCTTGCCGTTTGCGGCGCTTCCGGAACTCATGGAGCGGCTGCGCGGCGTCGCAGGCTTATCAGCCCGTGCGCTCGAGTTCACCATCTTGACGGCGGCGCGGACCGGCGAAACGATTGGCGCGACGTGGAGCGAGATCGACCTTGCAGTGAAGGTCTGGACAGTTCCGGCTATCCGAATGAAGGCCGGACGGGAGCATCGGGTCCCGCTGTCGGATCGCGCTGTCGCGATCCTGAATGAGAGGCTGCCGGCCGGCGTTAAGGTCGATCCAGCCGCCTATGTCTTCCCCGGCGCACGCACGGGCAAGCCGCTGTCGAACATGTCGATGACGATGGCGGTGCGCCGACTCAAGATCGAGCCGGAGCCGACCGTTCACGGCTTCCGCTCAAGCTTCAGGGATTGGTGCGGCGAGGCGACCGCGTTCCCGCGCGAGGTCGCAGAGGCGGCGTTGGCGCACACGATCGGCGACAAGGCCGAGCAGGCCTATCGGCGCGGGGATGCGCTGGAGAAGCGCCGCCTGCTGATGACGGCATGGGCGGCCTATCTCGCTGGCACCGTGACGAAGGGCGGCTGGAACGTCCGGCCGATCAGGAAGACCGGGTGACGGCGGCGAGGCGCCGCTCTGCATCGACGACAGCGGGCGATCTCGTCGCATCCGCTCGGTGTCTACAGTTTCCAACCTCTGGCCTGCAGCGCCCCTACGGACGGCATGTTGTCCATGAGCAACAACGCCGGGGCATGTTTTCGCAAGAGCTCCATCGTCGTCTTCCAATGGCCGTGCGGCACACCCACACCGCCTCAGCCCCAGTTACCCAGATCCAGCGCAATGACGGCAGAGCCGCCGGCACCAAGACCAAAGGCGACCGTTCAACGGTTTGAGAGAAGCGCTGGACGGCCGCGCAAGTGGCTATCGGTCGAGCGTCATGCATGTAAGGGCGTATGCCGCGGATCTGTCATGGAACATCGGGCGCAGCTCAGGCCATGTCCCCAGATCAACTGCTCGACCCACCGCCGCTTCGATCACGCGGGCCGCCGCCGATGAAACCTCCCGATCATCGTTTGCGAAGCCAGATTCGATTGCGTCGAAAGCGAGAGCCTTTTTGGTGTCATCGAAGTTGCCGACGTCATCCGCAAATCGATGCCCGAGAGCCAATAGCAGCACTTCAACAGGGGCCCGGTCGGGAGCCGCGAATGTTACCGCGTCGTCGTAGGCTGCCTTAAGGCTTGGTGAGATCCCCGTCATCTCGTCTATGAAAAGCGCCGCGCGTTCGCTCATTCGTCATGCACCGGGTTGTCTCGCAAAAGGAACGTTGCCGAAAGCCAGAGGCCGAGCCCAGCGAGAGCCAGCGGGCAGTATCGCCTGTCCCGGTGCTGCACTCGGTCGTCGCAAGCTCGCCCTGGAACGCCTATGCTGACGCGAGCGCCTTTTCCAGATCTGCGATCGAGTGACCCGTGAGGTCTTTGGGAATCTCGGCTACCAGGATTGCCGACAAAGCCTTGTGATAGTGCCGCCGCATTTCACCCAGGGCTCGAGGGGCTGCGATGACAACCAGCTGTTCGATCGTTCCGCCGAGTGCCTGCTGATTGAGGTGCTCGACGATGCCTGCGGAAAACTGATCTTCCTTTGCCTGCCCATGGTCGGGATTGGCGGAGCTCGTCGATCGAACGGAGGTGGTGCCATGATCTCCGTCAATGCCATCGAAGGGCACCGCGATCAGTTTCACAGTCGCCTCATCGCCCGCATTGCGAAACAGATTGAGCTTCTCGCCATCGGCGACGGCAACAGTCGCATTCTTCGACAACAACATAGAACTTCTCCTAGTCTAGGTATAAACAGACACAAACACTATCGGCGTTCTTGCACGAGAGCCGCACCTAAACTCGCCAATGACGCTGGACCGCTCACTCAGGTTGCGCAGGCGTGAATCTCGCCATTTGCCTAACGATTGCCGGCACGATCGAGTTGCAGTCGATCTTTCAATCGATCAGTCCGTGACTGCTGCCCTTGGCAACTCAATCCAGGACGCGACCTGAGCGCCGCCGGCGCTGGTCCAGTGGCTGACAATCGGTGGCAGTACCCTCTCCCCTCCGCATAGAACCAATCCGGAATCGTCCCGAGCCTCACCAGCTCGACCGGTTCCTCCGAGAAAAGGTGTTCTCCGCCGCCTTCACAGATCCTCGTTGGTCTGACACCCTAAGGCTGACTTATATCGACAATGAATGGTAACGAATGACTTGGACTGCCCCGCCGCCGCCGGTGACAGAGGCACGTCGTCTTGCCGATCTCTCCAGCTATCAAGTGCTCGACACGCCTCAAGACGAGCGCTTCGATCGCATCACGCGGATTGCCGCGCGAGTGTATGGAGCTGATGTTGCGTTCCTGAGTTTCATGGACGCCAACCAGCAATGGATGAAATCCAAGACCTCGGATGCCCTTAGCGATCAGGTCGATCGCGACCGCAGTATCTGCACCATGGTCGTCGGATCCGGCTCCGAGCTGGTGATCGAGGATATGCGGACCGCGCCGGAGCTCGAGGGCCATCCGACGGCGCGGGATATCCCATGGCGCTTCTACGCGGGCGTGCCGCTCCGCGGGGAGGAAGGCAGCGTCATTGGAACTCTGTGCATCTTGCGGGAAGAGGCGGGTACGCCACCCTCGTTCAACATCGACGTTCTGCGTGATCTTGCCGAGATCTCAAGTCACGAACTCATCCTCGCCCGGCGGAACAGCGAGTTGCACCAGCTGTCGAACACGGACGCACTGACCGGTCTGCCCAATCGCAGGATGTTCGACCAGGAGTTCCATCGAAGTTGGCGCCGCGCGCGCCGGACAGGCGTGTCGACGTCGCTGCTCTTGCTCGATCTCGATCACTTCAAAGAGGTGAACGACACGGCAGGGCATCAAGCCGGAGACCAGGTCCTCGCCAAGTTTGGCCGATTTCTCTCGTCCTTCGCCGGACGGCCCGACGATCTCGCGGCGCGCGTCGGAGGCGAGGAATTTGCACTGATCCTGTCGGGCTCAGATTCGGCGGGAGCCGCCAAGGTCGCCGACGCCATCATACGAGCGCTCGACGCCATTGCCCTGCCTCATCCAAAGCGGCACGTGATCACGACGAGCATTGGCATCGCGACGCTGCGGAGTGACGAGGATCACGACGCCTGGTGGACCCGCGCTGATCGAGGGCTCTATGCCGCAAAGACAGCCGGCCGCGCACAAGCTCGCGCCCTGTAGGGAAGACACTCCAGCCGTCGAGCTGCCCTATTCCGCGACGCTGAATCATCCGCCACCCTTTCGATGCACACGATGGCCACCGTCGTACCAGCCGCGGTCGCCGAAGGGGTCCGGCTCGCCGCGCATCATGCATTTCAGCTCATGGCCGAGGTCGAGACAGCGCCGGCAGAGCGGATTGCAGGCCTCCCGGCGGCCGTGCCAGCGCATGCAGATGATACGCGCCAGTTCGTCCCGTTTCGGATTCGCCACATAGGCTCGCAGCGCCTGCAGCACGACAAAGCTGGTCTCCCAGGTCAACCGTGCCTGGCGCCTCTCCGCGACAATCCGCTCAAACCTCGCCAGCAGTCCCCATGGCGTCATCGGCCGGCGCGGCGGCTCCCGATCATCCAATTCGGCGGCCACGGACGAAGTCGTCGGCGCGATCGATACTATGGTCATAAGCCATCAGCCGCGCTTCGATCACAGCTCGCAGATCGCCGCGGTGAAGTTCGATCAGGTCGTCAACTCGGCGGATCAGCGCTTGCTCCTGGGCCGATAGCTCGTCATCCGGCTCCGTCATTTCTGCCTCCCGCGCCTGATCATGTTCCTATTTTGTTCACGTATCTGGGTGAGTCAAGCGAGCCTGTGGAAGCAAATGCCGGAGCGTGCCATGCTGCCGGGATGTGCAACCTCTATTCGATCATGTCGAACCCGGACGCCATTCGGGCCTTCGCGCGGGCGTTGCTGGACACCACGGGCAACCTCGAGCCGCAGCCGGGCGTCTATCCGGACTACCTGGCGCCGATCGTCCGCAACACGCCGGCGGGACGCGAGCTGGCGCGGGCGCGGTGGGGCATGCCGACGCCGACATCGATCCTGCACAAGGCAGCCGACGCCCGTGCCGACAAGCTGGAGGCCAAAGGCAAGCTGGTCGACCGCGACGCGCTGCGCCGAGCGGAACCGGACGCTGGCGTGACGAATGTCCGGAACGCGAAGTCGCCGCACTGGCGCCGCTGGCTCGGCGTCGACAGCCGCTGCGTCGTGCCCTTCACGAGCTTCTCGGAGTGGGATGCTGGCATCAAGGCGCCGGCCTGGTTCGCGCGCGACGACAGCCGGCCGCTCGCCTTCTTCGCTGGGATCTGGACGCCGGGATGGACCAGCGTGCGCAAGGCGCGCACCGGCGTCGAGACCGCCGACCTATTCGCCTTCCTCACCTGCGAGCCGAATGGCATCGTCGCTCCGATCCATCCTAAGGCGATGCCGGTCATCCTCACGACGGTCGACGAAGTCGAGATGTGGCTTTCGGCGCCGGCCGAGATCGCGCTCTCGCTGCAGCGGCCTTTGCCTGAGCACGCGCTGAAGATTGTTGCGCGTGGCGCGAGGCAGGACGGATAGAGCGCCGCCCGCTCGCGATTAGGCAATGTCATCTCCCCGCTGTATTGCAGAGCGCGCGCAAGAGCTGATCGGCAGGTCGGCCGGCCAGCGGATCACGGCAATCGCACCTGCATTCGATGTGCAGGACAACCTCGGCTGCTGCGGGCTCGCTGCCGCCATCAAGCTCACGAGGAGGGAGCTGATATCGTGCCGGACATCTCCACACGCGCGCGCTTCAAATCGTCATGGATTGGGCTCCGTCGCAAGCTGTCGGGCGCAGGACTGGTCGCCGCGAGCGTCATCGCGGCCCTGCTGGTGCTGTTGGCCATCGCGATCTCGCTGATGCAGTATCGAGAGGAAGTCCAGGCACGGGGGCTGCTCACAGCCCAAGCCCTCGAGGTCAGCGTTGAAGCGCAATTGCGTCGCCAGTTGGAGAGCTATGACGCGGCGCTGCAGCTGGTCATCGCCAACTTCTCCGATCCGACCCTTCGGATGTTGGGCGATGATATCTGGCAGCTTCTTCTCAGCAATATCCAGAACAGCGCTCCCGCAATCCGCTCGATCACGATCGCGAACGCTGGTGGTCGCGTTCTCTCCCGCCAGGGCCCCGGGATCGCGGACGACTTTGCCGATCTCTCCTTCTTCAAAGCCCATCAGGCCCGCGCTGGCCTTGGGCTCCTGATCGGCAATCTTGTCATAGGGCAGCAGAACGACGAGACGGTCATCCTAAGCCGCCGCATCATGAGGAGCGACGGAAGGTTTGGCGGTGTCGTCGCAGCCGTTGTCGATCTTTCTGTCGTCCGTCGCATTCTTCAGCCGATGCCGCTCGGGCCGGAGGATCTGATTACCGTGGTGGCCGGATCCGGCCGCGTCGTCAGCAGGATGCCAGCGATCGACGGTGATGACGCAGGAATGGATGTCTCGAAAAGTCCGAACTTCCTGCACATGAAGCTCACGGGGCATGGCAGCTTCACGTCCCGGTCCTCCCTGGACGGCGTCGAGCGCCTGTTCAGCTTCTCGAAGGTGCAGGGCACCGACATGCTCGTCGTCGTCGGGCTGGGAACCGAGGCGCTCTACAGCAACTGGCGCCGACAGTCCGCCCTTATCGGTGGGCTGGCGCTCTTTGTCAGCGTTGCCCTCGTTATCGCAGCCCTGTTGCTCGCCAGAGAGGCCCGGTTGAGGACGGCCGCACAGGGTGAACTGGAAAAGCAGGCCATGACCGACTTTCTGACAGGCCTGCCCAACCGCCGGCAGTTCGAAATGAGCCTCGACCGGGAGTGGCGTCGTGCGGCTCGAACAGGAACAAGCCTTGCCGTCATCCTGTTCGATGCGGATCACTTCAAGAAGTTGAACGATCGGCATGGCCATGCCGTCGGCGACGAGATGCTGAAGCTGATCGCGGGTGTCCTCGATCGGTGCGCGCGGCGGCCGTGCGACCTGCCGGCACGTATTGGCGGGGAGGAGTTCGCGCTGCTTCTCGCCGACACCACGGCCGCGGGCGCGGCCATCGTTGCCGAGCGGATCCGATCGACGCTGCGCGAACAGGCGCTTTCAGCGTTTGGCGGAATTCCTGCGGTCACCCTGAGCGCCGGCGTTGCGGCCACGACCGGCCGGTCGGCGGGCTCGTCCGCCAATCTGCTCGCGGCCGCGGATGCGGCCCTCTACCGCGCGAAGGAAGAGGGCCGCGATCGGATCAAGGTGCATGAAGAATTGTGACTGGCGGAGCTGAACGCGGCGATCCGCGATCTGTTGGTCCGGCTCAACAACACGCGGCCGATCCGGCGCCTTGGCGTGACGCGCCGCCAGCTGCTCGAAGAAGTCGATCGTCCGATGCTGAAGCGCTTGCCGGTCGAGCCCTATGTGTTCGCCGAGTGGCGCCTGCGCCGGGTCGGCATCGATTATCACGTTGATTTCGATCGGTACTATCATAGCGTGCCCTACCGCTTTGCGAAGGGAGCCGTCGAGGTCCGGCTGACTGGGCGGACCGTCGAAGTGTGCGCCAAGGGCGAGCGCATTGCCGCCCACCTGCGCTCGAGCGGCAACGGCAAGCACACGACCATCGATGATCACATGCCATCGAGCCACCGGCGCTATACCGAATGGACAGTCGAGCGCACCCGGCGCGATGTCACCATGATCGGGCCGTCGTCGGCGGCGCTGTGCGCCATGATCCTATGATCCTGGAAGAACGATCCCATCCGGAGCAGGGCTTCCGGGCCTGCCTCGGCATCGTCCGCCTCGTAAAAGCCTTCGGAGCGAAACGGGTGAAAGCGGCTGCGGCGCGGGCGCTCGACGTCGGTGCCCGGACCTCCGGCTCCGTCAAATCCATTCTCGACAACAGCCTCGATCGACACGCCGCCCCGCAACGCGGTCCCGACGGCGTGACGATCCTCCACCGCAACATCCGCAGCCGCGACTACTACCATTGAGGAGACAGCATGCTCACCCATCCCACCCTTGATCAGCTCAACCAGTTGGGTCTGTTCGGCGTGGCGAAGACCTTCGGCGAAGCCCAGTCCTCGGCCGAGGCGGCGACGCTCGCTCATCAGGCCAATGATCCCGACCGTCGGCATCGCATTGATGAGCGCCATCTTGATCGTAGCTGCGACGATTGACTCGCCCGGTTGTGGATAGGGCCACCCAACCACGAAGGCAAATCCGGCGCCCGCGCCGATTGCTCCGCGGGGGAGAGACATTGCCGTTTCGATGATACCCAGCGTGATATGTGCGCCGCACTGCACAATCTGGCCCTTGTCGAATAGGCATTCGAGATCGAAGCCGGCTTCCGTTCATAGGAATCCCATAGCACTTGGGCAGGACCGACGACGACCTGTCTGACGGGCCTGCCTCATCACCAGCCGGTGCTAGTCGGTATCCTCAAGGTCGTTTTGATCGCGCAAGGCGTCGCTAATTGTCATCGCGACAATCGTCTATTGGAGAATGGCCTTGGCCCAGGGGCCTGCAGTCCTCGTGGCCTAATCATTCATTATGGCTGATCGCCGCCGGCAGCCATAGCTCGGCCCGCAATCCGCGCGGTTCATGCGGGCTAAGCTGCAACGACCCGCCATAGAGCTCGGCCAGTTCCCGCGTGATCGACAGGCCGAAACCATGACCCGGCATGGTTTCATCCGCTCTTCGGCCAGGTAGCAGGACGTCGCGCATCAGATCTTGGGAGAGGCCCGGGCCGTCGTCGACGATCGAAAGGACGATGCTGCGATCCACGGCTTCGGCGGCGATGCGAACGCTTGAATTCGCCCATTGAAACGCGTTGTCGAGCAGGTTGCCGAGCATCTCGTCGAAATCCTGTCCCTCGCATGCGACGGCGAGGCTGGGCTCGATGGAGATCGCGACATCGACGCCTCTATCGGCGTGGATCTTGCCGAGGGCCGCGACGAGATCGCCGATACGCGGCGCGAGGAGGACCGACGCGCGAGCCGGGCCACCGGCCGCCGCGGCGCGCGCCCGGCCGAGATGGTGGCGGATGCTCCGCTCCATCTGCTCCACCAGCGGCCGCAGCGAGCCGGTCGGGTCACGGGCGGGCCCGGAGAGTTCGACGGCCAGGCTGGCGAGTGGTGTCTTCAGGCCGTGAGCCAGATTGGCGACATGCAGGCGTGCGCTGGCGAGGCTGGCGGCGTTCTGGTCGAGCAGCGCGTTGAGTTCCGCGACGACGGGCGCCAGTTCCGCCGGCTGCCCGGATGGCACGCGATCCGCGCGGCCCGCTCGCACGGCGCGGAGATCATCCGAGAGCCGCGCCAGCGGACGCAGCCCGATCCGGACCTGGACGAGGCTTGCGCCCAGCAACGCGAGGGCGATCGCAAGGATGGATGCGGCCAGGGGGACGAGCGCGTCGCGCAGCGGAGCGGTGATGGCAGAGCGCGGCGCCGTCGCCGTGATCGTCAGCGCCGCTTTGCCGACGAGGACAGTCCGGCTGCGGACATGCAGCGCCTCGCCGCGATCCGTGACGATATCTGGCGGCGGCGGAGGTGGCCCGCGGTGCTCGACCGGGCTTGGCGGGCTTGGCGGGCGATCGAGCGTCCCATTGGCGAGCGACGCCGATCGGATCGCCACGCCTTCGCCCTCGACCTGCCAGTACCAGCCCGATCCAATCCGGTCGAAGGGCGGCACGTCCACGACGCCTGCAAGGCTCGCCGGGCCAGGCCCATCGCTGGTCACGGCGCCAGCGATCGTCGCGATCTCCAGGTCGAGGCGCTGGTCGATCTGGCCGATGATGAAGCGATAGAGGATCGCGCCGATGAGGCCAGTGGCGATCACCAGCGCCAGCAGGGTGAAGACAGCCCCGCCAGCCAGCAGTCGACCGCCGAGGGAGCCTGGAACCACTCTCATGGCACAGGGGCCGTCAAGCGGTAGCCCCGGCCGCGCACCGTCTCGATGCTGTCATGGCCGATCTTCCGTCTGAGGCGACCGATGATCACCTCGAGCGAGTTCGACTCGACATCCGCGTCGCCCTCATAAACGCGCTCCAGCAGTTCGCTGCGCTCGACGACGACCTCCTTGCGCAACATCAGGCAGGACAGCACGCGCCACTCCAGCCCCGTCAACTTCAGCGGCAGTCCATCACGCTCGAACGTGCCGATCTGGGCGTCGAAGGTGAGCGGCCCGCAGACGAGTTGGTTGCTCGCATGACCGTTCGATCGCCGCACCAGGGCGCGAAGCCGCATGATGACCTCCTCGACCTTGAACGGCTTGGTCAGATAGTCGTCGGCCCCCGCCTTGAAGCCCTGAACCTTCTCCGACCAGCCGTCTCGCGCCGTTAGGATCAGGACCGGCAGGCTTCGTCCCTCCGCCCTCCACGCCTTGAGGACGGAGATGCCATCGATCTTGGGCAGGCCGAGATCGAGGATGGCGGCGTCATAGAACTCCGTCGCGCCGAGATGGCCGCCGTCTTCGCCGTTCGATGCGACATCGACGACAAAGCTCTCGGCCCGGAGCGCCGTCGCGATCCGTTCGGAGAGCCCTTGATCATCCTCGACGAGCAATACCCGCATCACCACTCCCGGTCTTGGGCCAGGGGTTAGTCCCACCACCTTAACTGAAACTGAACGGTGCGGTTCAGTTGGGGTTGGAGGCGGCTCGCTAGAAAAAGGGGCCTCTGCAACAGAAGGAGCATCTGACGATGTCCGAGACGCCGACCACCCAATCCGAACCGGTTGCCCCGCCCCCCGAAGGCACCGCCGTCAATCGGTACCGCCCGCGGAAGCGGCATGTCCTCACCGCCCTTGCCGCCGTCCTGCTCGTCGGCGCCGGAGCGGCCGCTGGAGCCACGGCGATCAAGGCGGCGCGCCCCGCCGCCGAGATGGCGCCGGTCACGCCGGTCGCCATCGCTTCTCTGTCGGATTCCGGCATCATGTCCGTCAAGGGGCAGGTCGCCGAGATCTTCGGCAACAAGTTCATCATCTCCGATGGCAGCGGCCGCGCTCTGGTCGAGACGGGCCGTGGTGGCGAAGGCGGCAAGCTGGTGGCGATGAGTGAGCCCGTGACGGTTCAAGGGCGGTTCGAGAGCGGCTTCCTGCATGCGAGCTTCGTCGTACATGGCGACGGAACGATCGAGACGCTTGGCCCCGTTGGCCCGCCCCATGGCCCCGGCCCGCGTAAGCCGCATGGTCCGGGCGCACGACCGGGTCCGAAGGATGGCCCGCGTCCGCTCGCCGATGCGGGTCCCGATGCCGAAGCCGGTCCCCATGCGGATCGCGGCCCGATGGCCGGGCCTGCTAGGCCTGACGCGCCCGCTCCCGTGCCGCCGTCGGCCGGCGATCAGCTCGCTCTGCCGCAGCCCTGAGCCTGGCGTTTGACAAGGATCGCCGCGACGCCAGAGAGCGTTGCGGCGATCCGCAATTGGAGCCTGAGGGGCGTGACCTCGCTTCCGATTCCGCATATGGACGGCGCGGATTGGAATCGGCCGCTGGCTGAAAGAGTCATCGATGGCTTCACATCTGCTCGTCTGGATCATCGCCGCCGCGGCCACGGCAGGCGTCATCCTCCGGCCCTGGAACCTGCCCGAGGCGATCTGGGCGGTCAGCGGCGCCCTCCTCCTCGTCGTTCTCGGACTGCTTCCGGCCTCGGCCGGCGGCCCGCGGGTAAGCCAATGACGCCGGCAATCCGATGGTTCACGTGATTGACGCTATCCTTGATGTCGCGGAGGGAGCCCATAACCTCGCCTCGACGTCGCCGCGCTTCTTGACGGCAAACGACCCGGAAGGTGTACTCGGCCGAAGGGACGGCCGGACAGCGGCTGGTCCTCTCGTTCCGGAGATGTGGTGGCGCCTCTTTTCAGCCTATCGCTCGCCGCATTGAGCCTCTGGCTGATGGTGACGCGGATACGCATTGTCGAGCCGGTGCTGTTCTTCGTCATCGCATCAGGATGCGGACTTGCGCTCGCGCTTGAGGCGCTGAGCCTTGGAAACGCCATCTCGCTGACCTCCGTGCGCACTACGTTCGCGGGCGTGCTGGTCGCGAGCGGCGCGCTGGCCTACCTGTTGCGAGACCATTTGGGATCGGAGGTGCCGCCGCAGCGCGCGGCATCAGGCCTAGCGAGGATTGCGGAGAGTCTGGCGCATGTTGTGGTCTTCGCCCTGCTTGCTATCACGGCATTTACCGCCATGGCGAGCCTGCCCAACACATGGGACTCGATGACCTACCATTTGCCGAGGATCGAGCACTGGCTGCAGAATCGCAGTTTCGCCTTTTATCCGACCGCCATTCCCCGTCAGCTCGATTCCAACATCCTCGCGGAAGAGTGGATCCTTGCCTTCCGCAGTCTGCGTGACAGCTATCAAGGGGCCAATCTGGTTCAGTGGCTCGCCTATGCAGGCTGCATCCTGCTGTCGGGGCGGATCGTGCGGGACCTTGGCGGTGCTCGATCGGCGGAGGCGATGGGGATGCTGCTGACGGCGACTCTGCCGATGGCGATCCTGCAGGCGTCCAGCACGCAGACCGACCTCGTCATGGCCTTCTTCGCCATGGCCAGCATCCACTATCTGCTGCGCGTGCGCCCCGACGGGGCAGTCTGCCTCGTCTATGGCGCCGTGCTCGCCGCGGCCCTCGCCATGCACGCCAAGGGGACGGCCTTGATGCTGCTGTCGGGATTCGTGATCGTCTATGGCAGCCGGATTCTGATCCGCGCACGCTCGTTCCGCTTCTTCGGCCACGCCCTGGCAGCGCTCGTCCTGGCGGGACTTCTGCTGAGCGGCCACCTGCTGCGCAACGTGGCCGCCTATAGCACGCCGGTCGGCGCCGCGACGCGGGCGACGTCGATCACAGAGCCGACCTTCAACGCCACCCTCTTCAACCTCGTCCGGGGCACTGCATCGAACATCGATGTCGCCGACGCCGGCGCGCGAGAGAGCGTTGTGGCGTTCGTGCGAGCGAGCGGCGCCTTTCTCGGAATCGGGGAGACTGACGACCGCTATTCTTTCGAGGGCAACGACTTCGTGCTGCCGGCAGCCAGCCGACACGAGGACACGGCCGCCAACACGGCCTACCTCGCCCTCATTGTGCTCGCCGCGATCTGCCTTCCATTCACAGCACTCGCGAGGCCCTCATCGCGGGAGCGCCTCCAGCCACTGGCCGCCTATGCGGCAGCCGGCGCATTGTCGATCGTCGCTTTTGCCAGCCTCATCAAATGGCAACCCTGGATCACGCGCCTGCAACTCGGCGAGTTCATCATGACCGTTCCGGTGGTCGCCATCGCCATCGCCGGGCTCGGCCCGGCGGCGCCATTGCTGATGCTGCTCCTCGCGGTCCAGGCGGCGCCCTTCGCCTTCAGCAACCAGTCGCGCCCCATCCTTGGACCCGATTCGATCGTGACACGGACGCCTGAGGCACAGCTCTTCGCCAATCGGCCTGACCTCTTGGCACCTTATCAACGCCTCGCCGACGCCGTTGCCGCTCTTCGGCCGAAACGGGTTGTGCTGGCCTTCGGCCGCGATAGCTGGGAATTTCCCCTCTGGTATCTGCTCAGACAGCGACTAACAGCGGCCGAGATGCCGTTGATCGTCCACAGACCCGATAGGCCGGTGAACTCGCCCGACCCTAGTATGATCGTCTCAGTCGAGGGCGACCCCGACCAGTCCGACATGACCGAGCTTCCCGGCTTCGACCCGTTCCGCCTGATCGTGCCAGAGGCAGTGAAACGAGCGCCATGACGGAAGCGACCAATCCCTTGAAAGATGCGAATACACTGTCGCTGATCGTGCCCTGCTACAACGAAGCGCGGACGCTGGCGGACTGCATCGCACGCGTGCTCGGCCTCGTCTCGCCGACGCTGCGGCTCGAAATCATCATCGTCGATGATTGTTCGAAGGATGGCAGTCTTGCGATTGCCGAGGGCCTCGCGGCTCGCCATGCCGAAGTGATCGTCCTCCATCACCCCCAAAATCGCGGCAAGGGCGCCGCGCTGCGCACCGGCATCGCGCGAGCGACAGGCGATTTCATCGGTATCCAGGACGCTGACCTCGAATATGACCCGCTGCAGTATCGCCGACTGCTCGTGCCAATCCTCGAGGACCGCGCCGACGTGGTTTTCGGATCGCGCTATCTGCAGGTCGAGGAGCGGCGCGTGCTCTCGTTCTGGCACACCTGGATGAACCGGACCCTCACCTTCGTCTCCAACATGTTCACTGATCTCGACATCACCGACATGGAGACCTGCTACAAACTGTTCCGGCGCGAAATCCTCCAGGGGATCGATCTGCGCGAGGAGCGCTTCGGCTTCGAGCCTGAGGTGACGGCCAAGATCGCGCAGACTTCCTGCCGGATCGTGGAATGCGCCATCAGCTATACGCCGCGCACCTATCAGGAAGGCAAGAAGATCAATTGGAAGGACGGGGTTCGCGCGCTCTACTGCATCCTGCATTACGGGGCGCACAGCGCGCCCTTGCCTATGCAGCTGATCCTCTATTTCTTCATCGGAGCGATCTGCGCGATTTTGAATGTCGGGATGTTCGGCAGCCTCTATCATGCGGGCGTGCCGCTCGGGTGGTCGGTCGCCACGGCTTTCATCGCCGCCGCAGCACTCAACTACTTGCTCTGCATCACCATCCTGTTCCAGCACCGGGCCCGATGGACGACGGCCGGGGAACTCGCGGCCTATCTGGCGACAATCCTGCTCATGGGCCTCGTCGACTACAGCATCACCGCTGGGCTGGTCGCCTTTGGCGTCCTGCCCCTGTCGAGCAAGATCCTTGCGGTCGCTGTGGGGTTCGTCGGCAATTTCCTGCTGCGCCGCTTTCTCGTTTTCCCAGGGCGGCCAGTGGCGCGGATCTGACCCCCGGCCGGCAAAGGGCTGTCGGCGCCGCCCCCCCTCGCCAGAACCGACAAGGAACCGATCGATGCATCTCCAGCGACGAATTCTGGTCACCGGCGGCGCCGGGTTCATCGGCTCGCATCTCTGCGCACGCCTTCTGGACCGCGGCGACCAAGTGCTGTGCGTCGACAATTTCTTCACGAGTTCGCGCCGCAATATCACTTCGCTATTCGACAACAGAGATTTCGAGCTGATCCGCCACGACGTGACGTTCCCGCTCTATGTCGAGATTGACGAGATCTACAACCTCGCCTGCCCGGCCTCGCCGATCCACTACCAGCATGATCCTGTTCAGACCATCAAGACCTGCGTGCATGGCGCCATCAACATGCTCGGCCTTGCCAAGCGGCTCAATGCAAAGATCTTCCAGGCGTCAACCTCAGAGGTCTATGGCGATCCGGAGGTGCATCCCCAGACCGAGAGCTATTGGGGCCATGTCAATCCGATCGGCGTCCGCGCTTGCTACGACGAGGGCAAGCGCTGCGCCGAGGCGCTGTTCTTCTCCTACCAGCGCCAGCACGGGCTTCCGATCAAGGTCGGCCGCATCTTCAACACCTATGGCCCGAATATGCATCCGAACGACGGCCGCGTCGTATCGAACTTCATCATGCAAGCGCTCCGCAACGAGCCGATCACCCTCTATGGCGACGGCTTGCAGACACGGTCCTTCTGCTACGTCGACGATCTCGTCGACTGCATGATCCGCCTGATGGACGCCCCGCCCGATCTTTCCGGTCCGGTGAACATGGGCAATCCCGGCGAGTTCACCATCCTGAGGCTCGCCGAGTTGATCATCGAGATCACAGGCAGCCGGTCGGCAATCACCCATGCGCCGCTGCCGGAGGACGATCCCAGGCAACGCCGACCGGATATCAGCCTCGCCCGAGACAGGCTGGGCTGGGAGCCCCGCATCGAACTCCGCCAGGGGCTCGAGAGAACAATCCCGTATTTCGAGGCGCTGATCGCGAACTGAACGCCGCAGGTCGGGCACCCGTACTGGAGTCGGTCGTATCTACCTTGGCTGGTATGCTCTTCATTGTCGCAATCATCAGTTCGGTCTGACGAGACTCCTCGCCGGGGCCGCGCCGGATGTCGACGACGTCAGTCGGCTTGAATGCCCAGATCAGGGCGTTGACCCATGGCAGGATCGCCATGAAGCCGAGCCATCCCATGAGGTTGACGGCGTCGGCTTCAGGATGGTCGCGGGCGATTACGACACGTCCTGGCAGGCGGAGAATGACAACCGCTAGACCCATAAAGCCGAGACCGACGGTGATCAAAGCTGCGAAGGTGACGTAGTCCCAGAAACCGACTTCGAAGCCAAGAACGCGCTCATCCAAATCCCCATTCATGACGCGCCAACGACCGCCGATCCCGTTCAACCAAGACCAGGACTGAATTTCATTCAGGGTTCGTTCGGTTCAGAATGACTGCGGCAGGCGCCAGCGTGCCGGCGCCTGCCTTCGGACGAGCAATCGCTAGTCGGTACCGACATGGGTCGACCGCATGTCCTTCACTTGCTGCATGACCTGATCGAGATTGTAGCTCGCCGGATCCTGCATCGGCGGATAGTCGATGTAGGAGGAGAGCTCCTTCAGCCAGAGCGCCTGGCCGATGGGCAGGATGTTCCAGTCATAGATATAGGCGGTCACCGGCGCGGCGAGCGCCCCGCCCATGCCGAGCAGCGTCTTCGCCTGGTCACCGATCGATGTCTCAAACGGATCGCGCTTGATGTTCACGACCTGGGTCCAATGGTAGGGAACCACGCCGGTGAGGAAGCCGGTCGGCGAGTCGGACACCATGGCGAAGTACATCTTCCAGTTCTTGTAGCGAACCGCCGAGGGGTCCTTCCCGGAATAGTAGAAGAAGGTGTTGCGATTGGAATGGGGCTGCTTGCCCTCGAGGAAATCACGTTGGTCGACGCCGTCCAGCGTCGTCTTGACGATGCCGGGATAGGCGCCCTTCTGGATCTCTTCCTTGAGGCCGGTGCCCTTCGGACCGCCGGCGATATTGACGAGCGTCGGCAGCCAATCGAGCGAGGCGAACATCTCGGTCACGATCGTGCCCGGCTGGATATGACCTGGCCAGCGGACCACCATCGGCGCGCGCATGCCGCCCTCCCATGTGGTGAGCTTGCCGCCCTTGAACGGGGTGGTGCCTCCGTCTGGGAAGGTGATCGTCTCGGCGCCATTGTCGGTGGTGAACACGATCATCGTGTTGTCGAGTTGGCCCATCGCGGAGAGCTTGTCGAGCACGGTGCCGATATTGTCGTCGAGCTGCTTCATGCCGGCTTCGTTGACGCCCCAATCCTTGCCGCCGGGTTCCCCGATCATGCCGAGATATTTCGGCGACAGCATGGTGGTGATGTGCATGCGGGCCGGGTTGTACCAGACGAAGAACGGCTTGTTGGTCTCCTTGGGGTCATTGCGGTCGAGGAAGTCGACGACCTTCGACGAGATCTCCTCGTCGACCGTCTCGGAGCGCTCCAGCGTCAGTGGACCCTGATCCTCGCAGGATTGCTTGGCGGAGGTTCCGTCGGCCGATTTGCACCACATCACCGGTCGGGGCGGCGTCAGGCAGGTGGTCGTTGCCGGATCGACGGCACCAGGGACCTCGGGCAGGCCGGGGATCGGCGTGTTCCTGCACGGCGGCGCCACGGTCTGCTCGAGCGGCGAGGAGTTGATGTCCGGGAAGCTGACGCCTTGCATGGCGTCGAGATGGTAGAGATAGCCCCAGAATTCCTGGAACCCATGCGCGGTCGGCAGCGCGTCGGTATGGTCGCCGAGATGGTTCTTGCCGAATTCGCCGGTGGTGTAGCCAAGGTCGAGAAGGAACTTCGCAATCGCCGGCGTGCCGGGCTTCAGATAGGACGGGCTGCCGGGAAGTTGCGGCGGGATCATGCCG
Source organism: Kaistia sp. (assembly GCA_965279105.1). Taxonomy (GTDB): domain Bacteria; phylum Pseudomonadota; class Alphaproteobacteria; order Rhizobiales; family Kaistiaceae; genus Kaistia. The sequence continues at coordinate 3,172,594 of OZ257135.1, read as the reverse complement.
GTCCTGAGCGGATGCATGCCGGTGAAGAAGGCGTTGCGGCCGGCGGTGCAGCTCTGCTCGGCATAATAGTCGGTGAAGAGCGCCCCTTCCTTGCCGATCCGGTCGATATTGGGCGTCTCGCCGACCATCAGCCCGCGATGATAGATGCTCGGCTGCATGTAGCCGATGTCGTCGCCCATGATGAACAGGATGTTGGGCTTGTCGGTGGTGGCGGCCGCGGCCGTTGACAGGTGCAGAGCCATTCCCGCCAGCACAGCGCCCGCGCTGATCAGTCCCCTCCTCCAGGCCGACGCCTCCTTGCGTCCTTCTGGTCGACACGAATACTGCGCACTCATGGCATTCTCCCCCATCACAGGCGCGGTAAGGACCAAAGCATATCGCTTTGTCCAGTTCATTGCTTGAATTTAAAGATCGACTTCCAGTCGTTCTTCATGCTGACGATGATCCACCCCTGCGCCCTGGCTTCGTCGTAGAGAGCCTGGGTGAAGGTGCCGACCTTGGTGTCGGGCAGGTCTTTGGCCGGGCCATAGGCGTATTCGCGCTTGGCGTCGTCGTGCAGGACGATCATCGACAGCCGCGCGCCCTCGCCGGCCTTCGTGTATTCGAGCATCTGCCGGTCGCCGACCGAGTTGCCGAAGGCAGCATTCGGCCTTCGGCCGATCATGAGGTGGATGCCTTCCGGCTTTCCGGCGTCGTTGTCGTTCAGCAGCAGCTTCGGCACCTTGGTGAGCACCGGCCTGCCGGCTGCGTCGTAGCGATATTGCGTGGCGCCCGCTGTGCCTACGACCTGGTCGACGGGAATGCCGTAGGTCTCTGTCGAGTAGACGCGGACGAAATCCTGCCCGCCGCCGGTGACGATGAAGGTCTGGTAGCCATTGGCGCGCAGATAGGCGAGCACCTCCTGCATCGGCTGATAGGTAAGTTCGGTATAGGGCCTGCCCCAGCGTGGATCCTTGGCTGTAGCGAGCCATTTCGCGACATCGTCATGGAACTGGTCGACCGACATGCCGGTGAAGGTCGCGGCGATGATCGTCGCCACGTCGTGCAGCGACAGCTTTGCCATCGCTGCATGGTCGCCGGACAGAACGGTCTTGAACGGCTCGACCTTCGCCAGTTCGGGCTTCGCCTTGACGATCTCCGGCACGCGATCAAGCGCATACATAACGAAGGAATAGAGCGGGTGCTCGACCCAGAGCGTGCCGTCCTGGTCGAAGGTGGCGATGCGCTCACCGACCGGGACGAACTGCGGACTGCCGGCGTCGGTCGTCGCCTTGACGAAGTCGACGATTGCCGACTTCGCGTCGCCGTCGTTCCAGGACGGCAGCGGGTCCGTATCGGCATGGGCCAATGCGACGAGGCCGAGAATCCAGACGCCCGCTGCAGCGGCGCTGATGCGGCCGATGGTCATCCAAAGATTTCGCATGCCAAACTCTCCCCCCGGTCAGCGCGGACACTGCTTCGGCGCACTTTTTTGCGACAGTGCCTCCGGTTCTTCGGCTGCGATTCAAGTTGAATGGCTACTGCCACTCGATTGACCGCATGCAGCTTCATCACCGTCCGTGGATGACTCCGGCTCCCAGCACCGGAAAGTATTCCGGCTCCTCGCTCTTCCGTTCGATCCGGCGATCAAGTGCCTCTATCGAGCGCCTTCTATTCAGGAACAACCTTGACGCCGATCAAGGCGACGACTCAGTTGTACGCGACGGTCGCGCAGTGCTTTTCGCAAATTTGGGCAATCCTTACTGAGCGGGCCGAAGGCGACATGCGACAGGACAACCACATGCTGGATCATGCCGACGGCGTTGCCCTGCTGGGTCGGTCCGGCTGGCTTGCTGACGCTCCGGACGAGTTTCGCGACCATGTCCTGTCGCGCCTTCGCTGGCAGCATCTCGAAAGCGGCAAGCTCATCCAGAGCGGCGGAGAAGAGAGCGGCGAGCTACTCGGACTGGCCAGGGGCGTCGTCGAGTTCAGGACCGTGCTCGGCCGCGCCGACCTGCCGCTGATGCACTTCGTCCATCCGGTCTTTTGGTTCGGCTATATCCCGATCCTCGCCGGCCGTCCGAGGCCGCTCGCCGCGACGGCGCGCACCGATGTCTGGCTGGCGTGCATCCCCCATGCCGATGTCCGGGCCATGCTGGATCGACGGCCGACCTGGTGGCGGCATTTCATGCCGCTCGCGATCAACTATGGCGACGTCGCCTCGCGCGTCGCCGCGGACCTGCTCATCCGCGACAGCGAGCGCCGCTGCGCCGCCGTCCTGCTCCGCTTGAGCGGCCATCGTCCGGTCAGCCGCGCCGCCGAGCGGCAGGCCGATGTCGGGATCACGCAGGAGGAGCTCGCCGGCGCCGCCAATCTCTCGCACAGCTCCGTGCATGGCATCCTGAAGCGCCTCGCCGACAGGGGCCTGATCGCACAGGGCTACCGGGCGCTGTCCATTCTCGATCCGGGCGGGCTGAAGGCCTGCGCGGACGGCGAATAACTACTGCGGGCGGAATGAATATCGTTCCGAAGACGACCGTTTTCTGGACATGTGAAGCAACAATGAATTCGGTCAGCTTTGCGCCAAGACCGGACGCTCGCTGCGGATCTTATGAATGGCCAGTTTGGGGCCGGAAGCTGACTGGCAGCTTCAAAAATGGAAACTACGCGAAGCAGACATCGAAAAGGCTGACGGTAAATTTCATGCGCTAATTGAGGCGGCGTCTACGCAGTTCGGACAATCGCGGCTCATCTCGCGTCGCCAAGCGCACTCCCGTCATGGCGAGCAACGTCCTCTCCCGGTTCTCCGCTTTCTTTAGCTGGGCCATGCCCCAGCTAAATCGCCTTCCTGCGAACCCATGCCGAGACTCGGGTCGCCCACCCAAACCGAAGGCACGCGAGCGGGTGCTGACAGACGCCGAAATTGGTGTCCTGTGGCAGGTGCTCGATGGTGAGGGGCATCCGGCTCGAGGTCGCCGAGGCTACGCTCAACCAACTCTCTAGAGCGTTTCATGTTTTGATTGAAGCGTATCCGGCGCCGGCGAGGTAGTTTGAGCATTCTGTCGGACTGATGGTGTCGACGAGTGTGCCGACATGGCGCCAAGTGTCCTCGACAGTTCGCTTCTGTGCGCTGCGCATCCAATGCTTGATCTTGGCGAAGGTCTGCTCGATCGGGTTCAGGTCGGGTGAGTAGGGCGGCAGGAACCAGAGCCTGGCGCCGGCAGCCCTGATCGCCTCGCGGACAGCTGCCGATTTATGGCTGCCGAGATTGTCCATGATGACGATATCGCCTGCCTTCAGTGTCGGAACCAACTGCTGCTCGATCCAGGCGCGGAACGAGCGGCCATTGATCGGGCTGTCGAAGACGCAAGGAGCGGTGAGAGCATTGGCACGCAGCGCCGCGAGGAAGGTCAGGGTTCGCCAGTGGCCTTGAGGGGCAAAGCCCTTGAGCCGCTTGCCCTTCGCCCCCCAGCCGCGGATCGGCGCCATGTTGGTCTTGATCCAGGTCTCGTCGACGAAGACGAGGCGGTCCGGATCGAGCCTGCTTTGCCACGCCCGCCAGCGCCGACGGCGGCGTGCGATATCGGCGCGCGCCTGCTCAAGGGCGAACATCGTTTTTTTTGAAGCGCAGTCCCTCGCGACGCAGGAAGCGCCAGATCGCATCATGCGAAACGGCGACCCCGCGCGCGGCCAGTTCCGCCTTGAGGCCATGCAGCGTCAGGTTCGGGTTCTGGCCGATCCGCTCTGCAATGAAGGCGCGATGCGGCTCCAGAACCCACTTGCGATGACCGCCCATCTTGCCCGGAGCCACCGATCCCGTCGACCGCTGCCGCTGCGACCACTTCACGACAGACGACACCGCAACCCCGAACCGGGCGGCCACCGCACGGCTCGTCTCCCCGGAAAGCACCGCCGCAACCACCCGCTCCCGCAGATCATTCGAAAGAGCTCGGACCATCGATGCTGACCTCCACCCAGCCAGCATCTTGAATCACAAACTCAGCGGCACGGGAATCCCACAGATTCAGTCAAAGGCAGAAACGCTCTAGTGCCCGTTCCGGCGTCGTAGGCGTTTATCAGCGGCATAAGTATTTCGACTAGAAGGGTGCTGCCCTCAAACTCTGGGCGGCAGAGGTCGCGCGACTGGCCCGTGCGGCGAAGGCAAAACCGAAGCGGCTTGATGACATACCGGTAGGTATCGCGAGGTGTCGCATCTTGGCCGTTTCGAAGGCCGGATCGGCCCGTGAGGTCGAGCGGGTTGGCACATCGGCGGAGAGGCGGTCTAAGCGATGCGCAGCGCGACCCGAACGGGTGTCAAGGCTTCAACGGGAAGTAGAGTCGGCGGCCAGCTTGCCTATCGGTGAAGAACAGTAGCCCTTCGCGACTGCGCGGGTTGGGCAGCGGAAATATGCGGGCCTTCTCCGGATGCAACGCGTCGGTCACGTACAAGATTCGATAGCGCACGCGTCGATCCGCCTTGTGCGTGTTGGCGCAGTCGAATTCGGTCGACCCTAGTTCGAGCGACTGGAGCTTGAGCGGACCCGATGTTGTCGTGCTCTTCACCTCGAAAAGCCAGCGCGTATCGCCGTTGCAGATCTCGAAGTCGTAGCCCAGGCCGTCGTCGCCGCCCTCCCCGAATATTTGGCGGCGATAGCCCGATTTCCAGCATGCTTCGTTCACGACGCGTTTTTCGCCATAGCGTCGCTTGAGCCATTCGAACGCGATCGCTTCTCCGAAGAAGCCGACGAGACGACGCTCGTCGTCGCTCATCTGCCTTTGCTGCATGCCCCAACCACTGCCGCCGCTGCCACCGCCTCCCGACGAAGTCCCCAGCAGTGGGGCCTCCCCCCGGATGGTTCTCGACGAGGTATTGAGCAGGGTCGCATTCGTGCCGACGAGCCCGGTGATATGATCGGCCAAGCTGCCCATGGTGTCGACGTCGAAGGTAAAGCTGCCGCCGCTATAGTCCATGCGGCGGCGTACGACCGTCGCCGCGATCCGGGCCTCTTCGTCCGCCTTGGCGCGGGATGCGCGTTCGTCGGGCGTGATTGCCATTGCACCGAGCGCCGGCCAGCTTGCCGGCCACCAACGCGACCGCTCGAGCCAGGCGCAGATCGCGTCGTCTTCGAGGCGATCGAAGTCGATCCAGCCCTTCGCGATCGCATCCGCCACGGACGCGGATTCCGCTTCGCCGAGTGCGCGCCACCCAACCCGGATCGGATCGCTCTCCGGCGCCCGGGCAAGGATTGCAACGCGCAGCTCGGGAACCAAAGCCCGCAACTTTTTGATATTGGCCTCGCGGACCTGCTCGAGCTGCTCGCGAACGGACGGCAGCTCCGCAACCGCGGTCACCCCGTGCTGCTGCATCCAGGCGTCGAGCCATTCTTGCAATTGGGCCTGATCGAGTTCGATTTCGGTTTGGCCATAGCCTGTCGGCAGTGCCGGCCGCGCCGAATTCTGCGTCGCGACATAGGTCGCGAGATCGTCGCCGGCCTCGAAGCGCGCCCGAAACGAAGCACGGATGCTCTCGCGCAGCAAGCCGGCCTTGCGCGACAAAAAGGCCGACAGGGTCGCGGCGTGCCGCTCGGTCAGGTCGATCGGTGCGTAAGGCGGACCTAGCCGGGCCAGGACGCGGTTGAGCTGTGCGAGATCCAGCTTCAACGCGATCGCCAGCGCGCCGAGGTCGCTGCTTTCGCGGCACCGCCGAAGCAGATCCTCGGCCGGGATCGGCAATCGTTCGTCGATGCACTCTAGGGCTTCGCGAACGTCGCTTTCGCTCGCCAGGCCCGTGCCCACGACGAAGGTGGCGGCCGCTGCTTCGTCTGCAAGCGTCTCGACCAACGGTCGCAAAGTCCGGAGCAGGTTGCCGATCGATGCGCGTGCGGTGCCGAGAAAGCCCCTGATCTCCGCGACCGGCACGCCGAGTACCGCCGCATAGTCTTCATAGCTCGCCGAAAGGCCTGTCGGACCCAATTCGGCGGCAAAGGCGAGCAGCGGGTCGCCGATGACCTGTTGCGCGCCCAGTGCGGCACCAATGGCGGGAGCGAGTCCGACGAGCATGCGATCCGTGCTTGCGAGCGCCGTCGAATGGACGATTGTCGGGGCCTGCGTGCCGCCGATCAGGACCGCGCGTTCCTCGAACCGCGGTACCGGCTCGACGAGTTCGCCGACGCGGAGCGACAGGCCGTCTAGAACGCGGACGCGCACCGACGCGAGCCGGCCCAGCGTTTCCTCCGGCGAACCGCGATAGAATGTCGAGCGATAGCGAAGGCTCAGCGCCACGACCTGCCGGATGGCGTCCCCGAACGCCTCGTCGATCGTCGGATCTTCTGCGCGCGGCACGATCGCGGCCCCATCGGACTCGTAGCTGGCCTCGATCCGCGAAGCCTGGCGGACGCTGTGCGCGAAATGCTTTGCCAGATACCCGCCGACTTCGCGCGCGCGCGCCGTCGGCGGCTCGACGATAGCGGTCGTCGCCTCGGCCCGAGCCGTTGCCGCGACCATCTGGCGATCGTCTCCGTCGACGACGATGATCCTCGTCTCGGCGTCGCGCGGGTCGACGGCGACGATACGACCGCCGCGACGGCCGAGGACCTTCAGGCCCGCGGGCGGCACCTGTTCGAGATCGGCCTTGTGCCATGCATCCTGGACCGCAGTCAGCATGCGCTCTGCGTCCGCACCGCTCGTCTCTGCATCCACGAGCCTGCCCGCCACCGTTAGCAGGCGCCACGCACACGGGCGAGTTCCGAATTCCGCGAGGCCGGCGACACGTAGCGCGTCGGCCGCACTCGGATTGCGGGCGAGCGCCTGGCGAAACTCCAGTGCGGCGAGTGGCAGGAGCGGCGGTGGCGTGCGCGCCACCTCGCCGGGTAGCCAAGCGCCGAGAATATCGACCTGGCGTCCGTCGGGAAGTGGAATCCATTTGGCGGCGCGGACAAATGCCGCGATCGGCGACGGCCATTCGCGCCGGTTCGGTGCTTGCGGATGCGACGGACGGTAGATCGCGAAGCGAAGGATCGAAGGGGAGGCGCCGATCAGCCTGATAACCTGCTCGGCATATTCGCGCCCGACAACGGGCGCGAGCGCATCGTGGTCGAGTTGCCCGGGCAGCCGTAGGATCGCGTCGGTCGTGTACAGCGTCTGCGGGTTGGGGACGAGATAGGTCGGTCCGATCAGCGTGTCCCAGGCCGTATGCTGCAATGCCGGCAGATTGCTACGTTGCAGTACCGCCGACTTGAGCTCCTGCGGCCATTCCCGCGGATTTGGCCCGGCAAGCGCCGCAACGGGTCGGAGCAGGTCGCTAACCCCGGCCTTGCGCAAGAAGACGGTCCAGCGCTCGCGCTCGTTCGGCGTCACCTGCCAGTCGGCATAGGGTCGTAGGCGTCGCCCGGCGTGCTGGTCGAGTTCGGTCGAGTTCGGTCGAGATGCCGATTGCACGCTCGAACAACGCATCTAAATCTTCACCGCGGGTATCCCGCCACCGCGTAAAATACGCGCTGCTTGCGCGCGACCATCCTTCCCGCGTCGGCACCAGCGGATTGATCTCGGCCACCACGCCGTCTGCAATGTCTTCGCCGGTCACGATCCGCATCATCGCGCCAAGGGCTTCCCAGCGCAGCACATCCGGATCGCGCGTGTCGCCCGGATCGGCGATCGCACCGGCAAGAAGGCGCAGGATTTCGCGACTTTCATGCTCGCGGACCAACGCGCCGGCGAGCAGGAAGCGTCGCGCGGCGCTGGATCCGTCGACCGCCACTTCGAGACCCTCGTGCACGAACCCCAGCCGCCGTTGCACGGTCTTCGGGAGCAGCGCGGCAATCTCCTCGCGTGCGGTAGCGTCGCGTAGCGGCGGGAGGAACATCGCGCTCAACCGTCGCCGTCGACCGCCGCGTCGTACTCGCGTCGCGGCTTCCGTCTCCTCAAGCTCTCCGCGCGCGTTGACGAGCAGGCGGCGACCCGCCAGCGCGCTCGCCTCGCTGCGGAAGAGAGCGGCAAGCGAGCGATAGAATTGATTCCACCGTTCGATCCCGTCTTCTGGCTTGGGCAGACCCTGTGCCACTTGCTCGACGACATCTGCTCGGGCTTCGACGCTGCATGCCAGCAAGTCGGTTCCCTTGACGAACGCGCGGAGGGCATCGATGCGCTTTGCGCCGATTTCGCCATCCACGATCGGAAACGCCGCGTGCTTGGCGACCATTTTCGGGGTGAGGAACGCGTCGCCCTGCCAGATCTTGGCGGCGTCGAGCCTCGCCCATCCAGTGCTGCCCGATCTGCCGGCGATTGTCGGGACTAGCGGTGTTGGACTCGCGAGAACCGCAGCGCGCATCGTGTCCGCGCTTTCCTTCCACAAGACGAGATCGAGCACCGCTTGCCGTGCTTGCGTGCGCGGTAGCGTCTCCACCGCAGCCTGTGCGCCCGCTATCGCCGCGAGACGCGCGGTTTCCATCAGATACTCGTTCACCTCGACGCCGGTCTGGATGCGCAAGCGATCGAGAGTCGCGAAGATCGGCGCGTCGAGATAGCCGGAGAACGGTGCCTCGACGCCTTCGCCCATCGGAAGGAAGTTGTAGAGGCGAGGGGCGAGCGGATCGCCGTCGGCCGCGACCGCCAGCGCGACGACCGCATCGCCTTGCCAGTCGCGCCAGGCCTCCGGCAATGCCTCGGCCTTTATGTCTCGTGCGATGACCGCGTGCATCGTCGCTTCGGGCACCGAGCGTTCGACGACGACGAAATCGGCCTCTCCGCATGCGACCCGCATTAGGCGCAGCGTACCGTCCTCCTTCAGCGTCTCGGGCCGCCGCTCGAGCAGGGTAGCTTGTTCCGTCGGCGAGGTCGACAAGCGCAGCTCGCGGATGCGCGAGAGGAACAGCTGCACCGGCGGAACCTGCTGCGAGAGCTTGGCGAGTTGCAGGCTGACGGCCGCAGCGGCATCCTTGTTCTTGAGCGGTAGACGGACGACGGTCGCGAAGCCTTCGGCACGAAGTGCCGCAACGGCAGCCGGGCGGGTTTCAAGCGGGCAGGCGAGGTAGAGTCGCGGCATGTTCGCGATGATCTGATCGGCCGCTTCTTCCAGGGCCTCTTCGGCGAGGAATTCCCGCAAGGCCTCGTCGGCGGCGAAGGTGAAGCAATAGCCGCCGAAATCCGGCTCGCCCGACATTGCGCGCGAATAGACCTCGGGATGCGAACTCACCTGAAAGACGCTGAGAAAGCCAACGCCCTTGTTGCCGATCGCCTCGTTGACGTTCTTGGTGGTCTTCGTGGGGCTGCACAGCGCGTCGAAGTTCCGGCTCGTGAAGCCGTTGCCGTCATTGGCGACGTAGAGCGTGCCGAACGCCCCCTCCGACGGATCGAAGGCGATGCGAATCCTGCCGTCTGTCGTCCCGATCGGATGTGCGTCATGGGCATTTTGCAGCAGCTCGACCACGGCGCGGTCCCGATAGCTGTCCGAAACGCGTTCGCACATTCCCTTGAGGTCGCCATAGACGCCGAGTTCGGGGGCGGAGAGGAAATGCCGGATGCGGGCAAGCGTTGCCCGGCGCACATGTGCGAGCGCGTCGCCATCTTGTTGCGTCGGTGCCTGTGCCAATGCCGCGTCGCGCAATTCCGCTCCCTCAAATTGCCGTTCAAAAAAATACGCCCGCGCTAGGCGTTTGCCCGTCGGCTCTCCCAAAGGCACGGAAGCACGTGCAACGGCTGCGTGTCCACCGGACTTGTGGCTATCTCGGCGGACTACTAGATTTTATTGTGGCTATGTAACGAATAATAACCGCAGCTGGTCCGCGTAAATGATACGAGCATACGGTGAAATACGACGCTGCGTGATTTCTCGATTTACATCCAAGGTGGCGAATAATGAGCACTATATCGCAGTTCTTCCAGCCACCACTCTATTGGCAGCAATTCGAGGATCTCGCCGCGGGCATGCTGCGGGAAGTCTACGATGTCGCGAATGCCCAGCAATACGGCCGGCCCGGTCAGGCGCAAAATGGCGTCGACGTCTATGGCAAGTCGCGCCGCTACGGAATGATCGGTATCCAGTGCAAGCGACTTGCCGATCTGGACGAGAATGGCAATCCGCTGCCGGGCGGACCGATTGGCCGAAAGTTCCTGCGCGACGCTGCGGAGGAGTCGCTGGATTTCTCACCTTCGCTTGCGCTTTGGATTCTCGCGACGACCGCACGGCGCGACACCAGGGTCCAGGGCTATGTCGACGAACTCAACGCAGATTGGGACGGCGCGGGCCTCGCTCGAACCGCGATGGTGTGGTCGTGGGACGAATGCATATCCTACCTCAACACCTTCCCGCCGCTGCAGCAATGGTATTATCGCGATGTCATTCAGGTGCGCGGTTCGCGCGACCTCGACGAAATGATCCTGCAAGTCATTGCGACGGCCTTCCATCGTCCGGCCTTCGAGGTACCGCTGCACTGCGAGACCACCGACGAGTTCCTGCAGGCGCTCCAGGATACGCAGCGAGCGCTTCGCACGGGCGAACTCGTCGATCGTCAGTCCCGGCAAGTCATACGCAAGTCGGTCGGCGGATGGCGGGAGATCGCCGATCCGATGTGGCGCGACGGCATTCGCCACGTCGACAACCAGTTGCGCTTGTTCCGAGGCAAGTTGATGCAGGGGCTCAAGGATGAAACGATCCGGCGCGTGCACGGCTTCCTCGATTTCCGCGATCATCGGCTTGCCCAGGAGTTGGAGAATATCCGAAGCGCGTGCGTGCAGGATGTGAATCATGTCCTTCGCGACGCCGACATCCATCCTATTTGAGGTGACTTTGGCTTGCTTGGGCGCGGAGCGAGCATTTGGTCGGCCTAACGCGGCCGGACGCCTTGGGTTGGCGGATTGGCCGGACCCGGAGCGCTACGGCCGATCGGCCGGAACCTCCCTGATTTCGCGCTCCGGTGTTGTTCTATCGCGTTGGGCAGCGATATCGATCGCGGATATCAAGTCGGGCCGATCTTCTGGGGACGGAATGCTGCAATGACCGCGTTGATGGATATCGAGAGAGGTTGAATCACGCCGACAACTTGTCCGCAAATTTATGGGACCACTGCCTAGCCACCGGGCTGATCGTCGACCGAATAAAACATCGGATTGCGCAGCCAGGCGGCGATGGCGGACTCGCGCCAGCCGGCGCAGCGCTCGCTGATCCGGACGTTCGGCGGGAATGTGCCATTTGGCAACTTGCGATACATGGTCGAGCGACTGAGGCCGGTGCGTTCAAGCACGGCGTTGATGCGGAGGATGCGGTCTGGGGTGAGCGGGAGAGGCAAGCCTCTGGGGAGCTGCTGACCGCAGCGCACCTGGTCGATCCCGGCTCCGAGCTATACCGTCTCTTGTTTGAGCAACTGGACCGCAGCGATACGTCCACTGAGACCGGAGTGATGTTCAGCGCCTCTGCGGCTTGGCGGGACAGCGACCCTGCGTTCCGCACGGCCGCGCACGATCTTGTAATAGCGCCCCGCCGGGGGGGGGGGGTGGGCGAACAGTTTGTCCGCGCCGCGAGCGCGCTTCAGCACAGCGATGGCGCGACACGGTCACGAGCGATGGATGTGTATGAGCGGCTGCTCGATACTGCGATCTATGGCGCGGAGGAGGCGGCAAACGCCTTGTTGTCGCGGTGAGGTGATACAGCTGGCGTAGCTAACGCCAGCGGCAAAACGATAGAAATGGCAGCTTTCAAGATCAGCGACTTCGGCGCTGAACGGCCGGGATGGCGGCGCGTTGCCGCCGAAGCCCGTTCACTCGGTGAAGGTCTGCTTCTCGACGTAGCCGCCCGAAACCCGCCAGTCTGTTTACTACCCCAAGACCGACAAAAAACGACATATCCTGCGCATTGAAACGGTCATCCGCAATAAGCCGGATAACCGCTTGAATTCAGATTTCGGTTCACTCCGCCAGGATCTACGCATCCTCCACGTCGACACCAAGGTATCGGACCGTGTTCTCGATCTTGGAATGACCGAGTAATATCTGGATCGCACGGATATACCTGTCGCTCTGTAGATCATCGATGCCTTCGTGCGGCGAAGCGAGTGAGTTCCATATTCCTCAGAGCAGCCGGTCCTGCTGCGAGCCGGCGAGCGTTTTCGCCTCGACATCGGAAGCCGGACGAATCTCCTGCGCAGCGATGTGAGCCACCGCTACGCGCAGTTTGACATGCAGGTTCCGCCACATTTTGCACGTAACACCATCCACTATGGCAAGGACAGCTTTGTCGAGATGAGGCGCGCGGCCAGTGGCAGACCACTGCAATAGCCCAAAAGTGGCGGTCGAGTTCGCGGCAGACACGCGGGTGATAGTGGCAAGTGCACGCGCTTTGTCCGCTTCGGCGACATTCGTGCAGATCGCGGCGAATGGCAGGGCTTGGGGAATGGGTTCGGGCCCTTCGCCGTCCGAATTGAGGGCGCATTGTTGCCGCTGAAGTGTAGCTTGCTCGACGGTTGCACTCGGAACACAGCACTTCAGGCTCTATGGCGGATTGGGGCGCGCAAATCAGTTTTCATCCCAAAACCCCCCAAACCTTAGCTAACTACGTCTAATCGTTCAGGATTTTGGCCATGGAGGCGCCAATCTGCCCACCAGCATAGGCATCTGCATAGTCCTTGCGGGCCCTTTCCGACAGTTTGGCCAGTGCAGGCAGCGCAGAAACGCGCAGGCAGAGAGCGGCCGTCATCGGCGCTGTGCTCCAGAGAAGATCTCGGATTCTGCTAAAGCGTTCGGCCATCGTGGACCAGAGCGTGGCGGTGATAACATCAGCAAGGCCAACCGCCTCGCCTCCCAGGATGTGTCCGGCTTCCTTGTCCAAGCCATAACGTCGGCCAGTGTCTTCCCAAATGCTCATCCACTTCGCGAGCCGGGGCATATACTCCTCCCAGCGCTCTTCGCTCCACATGTGGTCGCCGCCATTGAGCGTGATTTCGTCGATGACGTCGTTCGCATCATTGACGATCTTCATCGTCATGGCGCGAAGCTCGGGCGTGTCCGGCATGAGGTCGAGCGCTTCGCCCAGATAAAGGATGATGGCGGGCATTTCAGCGATGGCCACGTCGGCCTTGTGGTCGATCAGGACCGGCGGCCCCATGAAGGGCACGGGCATAGCTTCCACCGGACCAGCCATGAGCTGCGATATCTTCGCATCCCCACCCTCAGTCCAGTCTTTGCCCGCAAAGGCCAGCACAGCACGCACAAACTGACCGCGAAAAGGTGCGGACCAGTAGAGAAGTTCGTAGTCAGCCAAGGTTCGTCTCCATCTCGATAGGTTGAGTAGGAAACGCGCCGGTGACTAATAGGTCGCCAAGCTGTTTGCAGATTTTAGCAGCCCCGGTGCGCTTCAACGTCGCGCCGTCAGTCCTGGCTTCGGCGAACGACTGTTTTCGGGACCCTGAACGGTTGGCTCAAACGGCCACAATGGGGGCGCGAAGCGGACCACGCTGCAGCTAAGCAGAGAATGTCCCGAATACAGTCCTCCCAGGCCATGCTGCGATCCTGTAACAGAAGGAGATGTTCCCTTGCGACGCTTGGAGCCTTGATGAGTTCGAACCGAAGCAGCGACGCAACTGCGGCCGAACGCGACGCTGATCGCAGCATTCTCAATCGCCTTCAGGACGAGATCGAGCACTTGCCGAGCGCGCTGGCGCGCATCGCCAAATACATCGTGGAGAACCCGGAGAAGGTCCTCCGGCAGTCCGTTTCGCAGCTCGGTGAATATTCGGGCAGCGGCGAGGCCAGCATCCTGCGGCTCTGCCGACAAATCGGCTTCACGGGCTTTCGCGATTTCAAGCTCGCCCTCGCCGCCGAGGTCGGACGAACCGGCGTTCGACACAATATGTTCGTCCGCAGTGAGGCCTCGATCGAGACGCTCGAACAGGCGCTGGTTCAAAATCTCGCCATGGCCCGCAGCCACTGCGACCCGGAGACGCTGGATGCCGTGGCGTCAGTCCTGGCAACCAGCCGGCGGATCGACCTTTTTGGCGCGGGCATGTCCGGGATCGTGGCGGAGATGTTCGGCTTCCGGTTCTTGCGCGCCGGGCTTACCGCCCTCGTATTCCGCAACACGAACATGGCGCATGAAGTCGCCAACGGGCTCGGCCCCGGCTGTGTCGCGATCGGCATCTCGATCTCCGGGCTCACGATGGATACCGTCAAGTTTCTGAAAGGGGCCCATGATGCGGGCGCCACGACCGTCGCGGTCACCAACCGCAGTCGAAGCCCCCTCGGCGATATCGCCGATTTTCGGCTGCAAGCCGCTGGACTGGACGACTATCCGATCGGTGACACGCTGACGGCGACTGTCGGCAAGATCTTCGTCCTCGAATGCTTGATGCTGAGCCTTGCGCGGCATATGCCGGCCACCCCTTCTATGGAGCAAAACTCCATAACGTCATCTTCATGAAATAAAACACCACTAACGTTCCGCCATCGCAGGAGAGCGAGATGGCGGGCGCAGAGCTTCATATCGATCGGATTGCCAAGCGCTTCGGCGCGGGACAGGTGCTGCGCGACGTCTCGCTTCAGATTGCGGCGGGCGAGTTCGTGACGCTGCTCGGACCGTCCGGCTGCGGCAAATCCACATTGCTGCGCATCATCGCCGGGCTTGAACGAGCGGACCGAGGCAGCGTTCGCGCTGGCGGACGTCAGCTCGAGCCGCTCGCCCCCAAGGATCGAGGCCTCGCCTTCGTCTTTCAGAGCTATGCGCTCTATCCTCACCTCTCGGTCTTCGACAATATCGCCGCGCCCTTGGTGATGCGCGAATTGAGCAGTTTCGAGCGGCTGCCCTTTGTCGGCCGACGTCTGGCCGGCTCCGCCGCGCGGCATCGATCGATCGACGATCGCGTTCGCCGCACGGCGAAGATCCTGCAACTGGAAGCGCTGCTCGATCGCCGCCCCGCGGCCCTATCCGGCGGTCAGCGCCAGCGGGTGGCGCTCGGGCGAGCCCTCGTGCGCGAACCGCAGATCTTCTTGATGGACGAGCCGCTCGCCAATCTCGACGCGGGATTGCGCATCCATACGCGAGGCGAGATTGCACGCCTGCATCGGGAAATCGGCGCCACGACGCTGTTCGTGACACACGACCAGAGCGAGGCGACCGCGCTGTCCGATCGGGTCGCCGTGATGTTCGGCGGTGAAGTTCGGCAGTTCGCCTCGCCCGTCGAACTCTACCGCAATCCCATCGATCTCGATGTGGCGCGTTTTCTGACCCAGCCCTTCCTCAACACATTGCCGGTGGACGCACCGGTGCAAGGAGCCGTCCGGATCGGCGAGTGCCGGGTACCGGTCCGCGACGCCGTCGGCGTTTCCGAGCCCGGCGTCCTGGCGTTCCGGTCCGAACATGCGTCGCTGGTACTGTCCGGGACGGCCGGTCATATGCCGGTCACCGTGAAGCGGATCGAGCATTCGGGGGCCGAGGCGCATGTCTTCGTCAGCGCCCCGGACGGGATCGACCTGGTGGTCCGCGCGCCGGCGGAGCTTGCCGTGCGGCTTCGTCCCGGCCTTGCGCTGCGTCTTGCCATCGACACGGACCGAGCCTGGTTCTTCCCACGAAACGGTCGTCGCTCGGCTGCCGCCCGCGACGAGGCGGCCTGACATGGCCGCGCTCGCTGGTCCCGCCTTGTCCAGGCCCGAGGCTCCGATGCCATCCTGCACGGTCCATGCAGCCCAGCGACGCGCTGGCATGGCGCTGACTGCGCCGGCGACGCTGCTCCTCGTGGCGCTTCTGCTCGGCCCGGCCATGCTGGTGCTCGTGCTCTCCTTCACGAATGCCTCGCTCGGGCTCGGGGGGATGACATTTGTCGGCCTCGGCAACTACGCACGCATGCTGGCCGACCCGGGATTCTCGATCAGCCTCCGCAACACGGCCCTCTATGTAGCGATCGTCGTTCCGGCCTCGATCGGGCTCGGTCTTGCGGCGGCGATCCTTATCGAGCGCGTTTCCGTCTTCGGATCCTTCTATCGCGCCGCTTATTTCCTGCCGGTCGCGGCGACACTGGTGGCGCTCTCGACGGCTTGGGAAGCGATACTGCATCCAAGCTTCGGCCTCGCAAACATGGCTCTCGGGCTCGTGGGCATCGCGCCGATCCGCTTCCTCTCCGATCCCGCGACGGCGCTCTACACCCTCGCGGGCATCGGGATATGGCAGCTCGTCGGCTTCAACATGATCCTCTTTCTCGCCGGCCTCTCGTCGATCCCCGAGGAACTCTATGAGGCCGCGGCTATCGACGGCGCCGATCGCGGGCTGAAGCGCTTCCTGCTCGTCACCTGGCCGATGCTGGCGCCGGTGACGCTGTTCGCGACGGTGATGACGATCATTCGAGGCTTCTCGGTCTTCGAAACAGTCGTCGTCCTGACCGAGGGCGGGCCGATGCGCTCGACCACGGTCATTCTCTACACCTTTTACGAAGAGGGCTTCCGCTACTTCCGCGCCGGCTACGCCTCGGCGATCGCCGTATCGTTCTTTCTCTTCGTGACGATGCTCTCGCTGCTGCAGATGCGTCTTGCCGAGCCGCGCAGGACACGAGACGGCGGAGCCGCATCATGATGGTGCGTCCGCGATCACGGGCCGCGGCCGTCGCCACCCACGGCGTGCTGATACTCGGCGCCGCCATCATGCTGCTGCCGTTCCTGTGGATGGTCCTCGCCTCGCTGACACCGCAGAGCGAGATCTTCAGCGGCGCGCTGCTGCCTCATCCGAGCCTTGCAGGCGCCGCCGAGAATTACGGCACGGCAATGACGCGGATCCCACTGCTGCGCTTCATGGCCAATGGCGTCGTCGTCTGCCTCGCGATCGTCGTGCTGCAGATCGCCATCGCAATCCCCTGCGGCTATGCGCTGGCCAAGCTGTCCTTTCCCGGCCGGGCCTGGCTGATGGCGGCCGTGTTGCTCGGCCTTCTGGTGCCGGTGCAGATCCCGACCATTCCCGTCTACATCGCGCTGGCCAAGGCAGGACTGCTCGACAGCTATGGCGCGCTGGTGCTGCCCTGGATCATCTCGGTCTTCGCGATCTTCCTTTTCCGCCAGTTCTTCGTCACCTTTCCGGACGAAATCCTCGATGCTGCGCGGCTGGACGGCTTCAGCGAGTTCTCGATCGCCTGGCGGATCGTCCTGCCGACAGCCTGGCCGGCGATCGCCGCCTTTTCGATCTTCTCCATCGTCGCCCACTGGAACGACCTTTATTGGCCGCTGGTGGTCGTCACCGACCCCGATCTGATGACACCTGCGCTTGGCATCGCCTATTTCCGCCAGCTCGGCGAGGGCGCCGGTCAGGTCGGAGCGCTCATGGCGGGCGGCGTGGTCGTCACAGCGCCGATGGTCGTCCTCTTTCTCGTCATGCAGAAGCACTTCGTCCGCGGACTGGTCCTCGGCCGGCACTGACCAGACCCTTCAACCACCCCACCCCACTCCAGGAGAGTCTCATGAGAGTTTTCGCCTCGATCCTAGCTGCCGGCCTGATGGCCGCCGGCATGGTTTCGGTCGCGCGCGCTGATACGGTGCTCGACGTCTATTACGCTTGGCCCGAAATGGAAGTGATCCATACGCCGATCGCCGCTGCCTTCATGGCGGCGAACCCGGACGTGAAGATCACCTATCGCGCCGCGGCGCCCGACTATAGCGAAGCCGCACAGACGCTGATCCGCCAGAGCATGGGCGGTCAGCTGCCGGATATCCACTATGTCGGCTTCAACATGCTGAAGCCTCTGGTCAGCCGTGGCCTTATCAAGCCGATCGACGACCTCGTCGCCGCCGACGATCTGACGGCGAAGGGGTATTCGGAGCAGGTGCTCTCCCTCGCGAAAATCGATGGCAAGCAGTATGGCCTGCCCTTCGCGATGTCGACGCCGGTCGTCTATCTGAACGCCGATCTCGTCGCCAAGGCCGGCGGCAATCCCGACAAGATCCCGACCGACTGGGACGGCTTCGTGGCGCTCGCCGGCAAGATCGCCGCACTCGGCGATGGCACGGCCGGCATGTATTACGAACTCGGCTCCGACGACTGGACGACGCAGAATCTCGTTCGCAATTTCGGCGGCCAGATGATGAACGACGACGAGACGGCGATCACCTTCGACGGCGAGGCCGGACAGAAGGCGGTCGCCCTCTTCAAGCGCTTCCACACCGAAGGCGGCCAGCCGGCGATCGACCAGCGCTCCGCTCGGCAGATGTTCACGGCCGGCAAGCTCGGCTTCTACTTCGCCTCGGCCGGCGGCGTGCGCGGCTTCGAAAAGCAGATCGGCGATCGCTTCCATCTTCGCACCGCTCTGCAGCCGCTCGGCAGCGCCAACGCCACGATGCCGACCGGCGGCATGGTCGCCGTCATCTTGACCGACGATCCGGCCAAGCGCGCCGCCGCCTGGCGCTTCGTCAAGTTTGCGACCGGCCCGGCGGGCCAGACCATCGTCGTGCCGAATACCGGCTACATGCCGACCAATACCATCGCGCTCGGCAAGGACTATCTCGGCGGCTTCTATGAGCAGCATCCGAACTGGTACACCAGCGTGCTGCAGACGCCGCGTGCGCGCCCATGGTTCGCCTGGCCCGGCGACAATGGCGTCCAGATCGCTCAGATCATCCATGACGAGATGACCGGTGTCGCCAATGGCTCTACGGCTCCCGATGCGGCGCTCGCCGACATGACGAGCGAGGTCAAGGCGCTGCTGCCGGCCACCAACTGAACCATCCAACGACGCGGCGCCGAAGGCACGACCTTCGGCGCCCTTCCCCAGGAACACCCGTCATGAAACTCGTTCACGTCACCGACCTCCACATCGTGCCGCCCGGCGTCCTGCTTTACGGGCTCGATCCGGCAGAACGTCTCGACAGCGTGATCGCGGCGATCAACCGCGATCATTCAGACGCCGAGATCTGCGTCTTCACCGGCGATCTCGCCGACAAGGGCGATGCGGCCTCCTATGAGCGGCTGCGCGACCGTCTCCGGTCGCTTTCCGTCCCCTACCGGCTCCTGCTCGGCAATCACGACCACCGCGCGCCCTTCCTCGAGGTCTTCGCCGATCATCCCCGCGACGAGAACGGCTATGTCCAGTCGTTCCACGACTGCGCCGCCGGCCGCCTGATCTTCCTCGATACGCTGGTCGAGGGGCATGGCTATGGCGCGCTCGATCAAGGTCGGCTGGACTGGCTTGCCGCATGCCTCCAATCGGCCGGTCCGATGCCGGCCTACATCTTCGCCCATCACCCGCTGTCGCCGATCGGTCTGCGGCATTTCGAGCCCTATGGCCTCGATGACAGCGCCGCAATCATGGACACGGTGCGCGCAGCCGGCACGGTCCGTCACGTCTTCTTCGGCCATGTCCATATCGATGCGAATGGAAGCTGGTGTGGCGTGCCGTTCAGCTGCAACCGCGGCGTCGCGCATCAGATCGAGCCGCATCTCAGCCGTTCGGAAGCCATCTTCATCGCGGGGGCGCCGACCTTCAGCGTTGCCCTGATCGACGAACAGGACGTGCTGATCAACCGCTTCGATGCGAGCGAGCCCGTGGTGATCGGCCAATGGCCCCCGAAATGAGCGCCGTGCAACGCCCCTATGATCTCGTCATCTTCGATTGCGACGGCGTCTTGATCGACAGTGAATTGCTCGCCTGCCGCATCGACGCGGAGGAGCTGACGAGGATCGGCTATCCGATCACGATGGAAGAGGTCGTCCTGCGCTTTGCCGGCCTCTCGGCAGGATCGATGCGGATCGCGGTCGAGACCGATTGGGGACAGCAGCTGCCGGATGATTTCGACGATATCCTGCAGGCCAGGATCAAGGATGGCTATCGACGCGAGCTTCAAGCCATCGACGGCATCGACGCGCTGCTCGCCGGTCTGGCGCAGCCCTTCTGCGTCGCGTCCAGCAGCCAGCCTGAAAAGCTGAGGCTCGGGCTGGAGCTGACTGGGCTCTGGCGACGATTTCACCCGAACGTCTTCAGCGCTTCCATGGTGAAAAACGGCAAACCTGCGCCGGACCTCTTCCTCCTCGCAGCATCGGCCATGGGCCATGCGCCGCATCGCTGCGTCGTGGTCGAGGACAGCCTGGCAGGTGTCGCAGCCGGGATCGCCGCGGGAATGCAGGTCATCGGCTTCACAGGCGGGCGCCATTGCAGTCCGGGCCATGGCGATCGCCTTCGCGACGCTGGAGCCACCTTCCTGGCGCAATCGCCGAGCGAGATCGGGTCGATTCTGGCGGTGTGACGTCTTCCGATGCCTGCCAAGGGGATGACGTCGGATTGCCGCTGGACAACGCAAGGAGCATACGCGCGGGGACGCGGCTGCGCCGCGGCATTGCTGACCGCCCGTCCCGATCGGCATGACTTGAGGACAATGACCGAGCCGGCTGCCGAGATTACCCGGACATACTAGCGCATAATGATGGAGCGCCTGTTGAAGTCAGCGTCCAATGCCTCGGAGCCAAAGGGAACATCCTGTTACGGGTATTGCGGAGATGGAGACGAACGTCCGCAGTCGAGCGCGAAGCAGACGATTTATTCAGATGCGGTCATGGCTAGTTAGTCGCCAGAAAATCGAGAAGCCCGGCTCGCCTCTTTGCCGGAAGGCGACGATAGAGCATGAGCAATTCTTGCTCGTCGCGTACTGTGACGTCGGTCCGTACTAACCCCTGCATTAGTGCATTCTGGCGATTGGTGTCGATCTTGCCGTAGTGGATCACAGACGTTTCCAGCTTTTCATGACCAAGGTTCTGGCTCCAAGCCTTGAGTTCCAGCCAGGTTGCACAATGGTCGAGACCCTGCTGCATAAGCGTGTGTCGGATGGAATGGGGATTTATGAAATCGATGCCAGCGTTCTGGCAGGCGACTCGAAAAACCTCGCGCACTGGTCCGGACGTTTCCCAAAATATCTCCTTGTCTTGCGTCTTTTCTCCTGGCAGGCGTTGACGGGGTTGGGCCGGAAATAGCGGGGCGTCAGGGGCGGCTCCACTTTCTAGGCGTTCCTTGACCCAGGCAGCGACGATCTTCTCGACGTCGTCGCCGACGGGAAACCAACTGGTGAGCATGTTCTTGCCGAACTTCGTGTTCACTTCCCGTGCGTGTTGGTCGACCAGCCGTTCTGTGACCTTGATATGCTTGCACCGCACCGAGATGACCGCGCCGACGCGCATTCCGGTCAGGTAGACAAATGCGATCAGGGCTCTATTACGCCTTTGGAGCACCGTCTCTTCCCCGGTGGCGGTGAGCATCTTGCGGACTTCTTCCGGAGTTGGGGCCGGCCGATCCGGTTGGGTCCTGACGCTCATGACGAGGCGCTTGGGCGGCGTTAGTCTGGCAATCGGCTCTTGGTCGACTTTCTGGCCCTTGATCGTGGACAGCCAGATAAAAAATGTTCTCAAGTCATCAAGCGTATGGACGATCGACGAATCCGAAAGGGTTCCGGACCCACCCTTCGAGGGACGCTGCAGCAGATAATCAGTAAATCTCGTGGCCTGCGACTTGGTGAGACTCGCAAAGTCCTTTCTGTCCATGAACCGTTCCAACTCGGTCAGATGGCGCATGGCGGCATCGATTGTCTTGTTGCGGTGCCTTTTGCCGTCGCGCAGATGCTCGATATAGGCTGACCTTGCCCCCGGTTTATCCCCGTTCATAACCAGAATCCGTTCTGGTTCTGGTCCGCTCGGGACCGTGCTGCAAACTCGTTCGGGGTGAGCCCGTCGAGGCTCGTGTGGGGGCGCTCGGTGTTGTAGTCGGTTCTCCATTCCTCGATGACGTGGCGGGCATGAGCCAGCCCTCGGAACAGGGTCTCGTTCAGGCACTCGTCTCGAAAGCGCCCGTTCAGGCTCTCGACAAAGCCGTTCTGCATCGGCCTGCCGGGAACGATGTAGTGCCACTCGACACGGTTCTCTTCGGACCAGCGGAGCATGGCATGCGACGTGAGCTCCGTGCCGTTGTCGCTGACGATCATCGCCGGTCGACCACGCAGGGCAATCAGACGATCCAGTTCGCGAGCGACCCGCACGCCCGAGAGCGAGGTGTCGACCAGCAGTGTCAGGCATTCCCGCGTGAAGTCATCCACCACGACGAGGACCCTGAAGCGGCGTCCGTCGACGAGCGTGTCGGAGACGAAGTCCAACGACCAGCGCTGGTTCCGTCCCTGTGGGATCGCCATCGGTGCTCGTGTACCCAACGCCCGCTTCCGGCCGCCGCGCTTTCGAACCGTCAGACGCTCCTCCCGGTAGATTCGGTAGAGCTTCTTGTGGTTCACGACGACGCCCTCCCGCCTCAACAGGATGTGCAGGCGGCGATAGCCGAAGCGACGACGGATCGCCGCCAGTTCCCGCAAACGCAGCCGAATGCCGTCGTCGTCGCCGCGCCGCGAGGCGTAACGATAGACACGCGGCGCCACGCCTAAGAGCCCGCAGGCGCGGCGTTGCGAATAGCCCTTCTTCTCGATCGCCCAGCTCACGGCGCGTCTCCGCGAACCAGGCGTCAGAAGTTTTTTCCCATCATCTCCCGCAGAGTGGCGACGTCGAGCATCGATTCCGCCAGGAGCTTCTTCAGGCGACGGTTTTCGTCCTCGAGGGTCTTCAGCTTTCGGGCATCGGAGACTTCCATACCGCCATATTTCGATCGCCAGGTGTAGAGCGTCGCGTCGCTGATGCCGTGCTTCCGGCACAGCTCCGCCACCGGCACCCCTGCCTGATGCTCCTTCAAAATGCCGATGATCTGTTCTTCGCTGAACCTGCTCTTTCGCATCGTCCGTCTCCTGTCGACGGATTCCAGTTCAGAACGAGGACATCCCCGGGGGCAAGGTCAGAGGTCTTGCGTCCTCGAGCTGCGTCATCAACAAAGTCCGGATCGGAGGCACACTCTCCGCCCGCATGAATATGATTGTCTTCGTCGAACACCCGATCCTCGATGAAGTAAGCTGCAAGAATTTCTTCTGGTTTTGAGCCGAAGCTACTCGGCTCAAGGAGCCACTGCGCATCGACCGGTGTTCCCATGAAACGAACCTGTCCGGATCGTGCCGCGATGTTCAGCCGCGCAAAGAACTGGTCGCAACGACGATCCATCTCAGCTCGCCAGCGCGGTTTGATGGCATCGGAGCCATAGCGCCGGGGAACAGAGGCTGGAATGGCGTCCATATGCTGCTCTAGGTCCGACTTGGCTCGCTTCGCCAGATTTGCAAGCATCAGACGGTGACGCTCCGTGCGCCTCAGATACTTGTCCTCCTGATCGGTGACTTGGGTTGGGTCTGGCTCCCAATTGTCGTCAATGCCAAAAAGGATGGCGCCCGGATTTGCGACATCAATGAGCTGGGGTCCGAGCACGGGGCCTTCGTCCGTGATCAATACCCACTCGCCTGCGGTGGTGATTGCAAACTCACGTTCCTCTTCAGACGGCAGCCGGATGTGGCCAGCATAATTGACCGAGCGCACCCCGCCGTAGAGCGCCAGGTCCAAAGCGTCGGACAGTTTCACGAAGGTTTGGGCAGGTAGACTGCCGATGGCAAATTTGAAGCGTTGCTCAGATATCTCCTGCATGCTGGATCTCCCACACAAGGAGCCTGGCGGAAGCCGCCCCGCTCACCGGTCAATTCACCTTAATGTATGGCTTAGGCGAGTCAGCCTGCGCTCATCCAGTCCGTTTCGCGAACTAAGGGGGCAGTTCGCAAACGCCAGCGTATCGCAGAGAACGGAGGGCTATGATGGCGTATAGCGGATCTAGCAATCGGGACAAAGGTTAGGACAGCTGCCCCTTTAAATTCCGATTCATTAGACAATTCATGGCTTTACTGAAGGTTAGTGGCGGAGAGGAAGGGATTCGAACCCTCGAGACGGTTTTAAGCCGTCTACTCCCTTAGCAGGGGAGCGCCTTCGGCCACTCGGCCACCTCTCCGCTGCCGGGTCTATCCGACCGAACCGGCCTAAACAAGGGCTTTTGGCAGTTTCCCCGAACTATGTGTCAGCGCGACCTCGGCCAGCTGTCCACGTGGAGCCACCAGCGTGTATGCGTCGTCCCGAGCGCGCGGTCGACCTTGCAGGCCCGGGAACAGATGGCGTCCGCCGGGCGCGCGCCTCACCCATCCTGGCCTCGCGATTTCCCCTCTTGACTGCCGGCGGCGTTCGACTAGACGTGAGTAAACGATAACCCAAGCGCGGAACGCCAATGGCGCGCTCGAAAGTCTCCCTTCAGGACATTGCCGGCCGGCTTGGCGTTTCCGTCAAGACGGTGTCGGGCGCGCTCAATGGCGATGGCTCGATCCGCATGGCGGACGACACGCGCCAGCGCATCCGCCTGCTCGCCGACGAGCTCGGCTATGTCCCGAATGTCGTCGCGCGCGGCATGCGGCAGGGCGTCATGCCGATCATCGGCATCGTCGCCGACGGGCTGATCACGCAGCCCTTCGCGACCGAGATCATGCGCGCCTTCGACAATTCGGTGCGCACCGACGGGCTCTCGGTCATCGTCACCAGCACCGGCAGCGGCCGCACGGTCGAGGCGAGCCTCTCCGAACTGCAGCGGCTGATGCCGCGCGCCATCGCCTATGCGACGATGTTCCACCAGGTCGTCGCGCTGCCGGCGGCGACCGAGGGCGCCATCAGCCTGATGATCAACTGCCGCGATGCCGACGGCACGATCCCTGCCCTCGTCCCGGCCGAGCGCGCGGCCGGCGCCACCATCACGCGGCTCCTGCTCGCCGCCGGCCGGCGGCGGATCGCCTTCATCAACCTGCCTGGCCTCCTCGCCGGTGAGCTCCGCGCCGAAGGGTTTCGCGACGCCCATGCCGAGGCCGGCATCGCTGTCGACGAGGCGCTGCTGCGGCCGGCGACGCGCGGCAGCTATACGAACCAGGCGCGCAGCCTCGTCTTCGAGCATGTCGCGGCGCTTTTCGGCGATGCCGAGCGGCCTGACGCGATCCTCTGCGGCAATGACCGCGTCGCGCTCGAAGTCTATGGCGCGCTGCGCCGCCACGCCCTTCGCATTCCGGACGATGTCGCCGTCGCGAGCTTCGACAACCAAGTCGAGATCGCGGCGCGGCTCGATCCGCCTCTGACCACCATGGCGCTGCCGCACAGGGCCATGGGGAGACGCGCCGCTGAGATCCTGGCCGGGCACGGCGCCCCGGCACGAACCATTGAGGAGATCCCGTTCCGCCTTGTCGAACGCGCTTCGATCTGAAGCGCGGCGGACCGGTCCAAAGGGAGAGAGATGCGATGAAGCTCACATTGGGTAATCGTTTACTGGCCACGCTGTTCGCGGGCACGATGCTGGCCGGCGGGATCGGCGCGGCCAAGGCGGAGACGCTGAAGCTCATGTTTCAGGGCGATGCCTATGAAATCAAGAACATCACCGCGACGGCGCAGAAGTTCGAGGCGGCCAATCCGGGCGTGAAGATCGACCTCATCAACACGCCGCACGATGCCTATAACGAGAAGGTCGGCGCCGCGGTCTCCGCGAAGGCCATTCCCGATGTTCTCGAGCTCGACGGTCCCTTCCTCGCCAATTATGTCTGGTCCGGCATGCTGCAGCCGATCGAGGGGCTGGTCGACCAGTCGATCATCGACGACATGACCGCCTCGAATGTCGCGCAGGGGACCTACCCGATCGACAAGAAGCTCTATGCCGTCGGCCTCACCGATTCGACCGTGGTGCTCTATGGCAGCCGCAAGCAGCTGACCGAGCTCGGCATCCGCATCCCGACCTCGGTCGACGATGCCTGGACCAAGGACGAGTTCCAGGCCGCGCTGCAGAAGCTCTCGACCGCACCGGGCGTCAAGTGGCCGATCGACCTCTTCCGCTCTTATGGCACCAAGTCGGAATGGATCACCTATGGCTATGAGCCGCTGCTGATCTCGGCCGGCTGCGACGTCATCGACCGCGCGACATGGAAGGCCGAGGGCACGCTCGACGGCGCGACCTGCGTCGAGGCGGCCAAGATGATGCAGGACTGGGTCAAGAAGGGCTGGGTCGTGCCGCAATCGGCCGGCGGCAACCAGTTCTATGCCGAGGGCCGTCCGGCCGCGCTCGCCTGGGGCGGGCATTGGTTCTATGCCGAGGCCGAGGCGCAGATGGGCGATGATCTCGTCGTCATGCCGCTGCCGAAGTTCGGCGAGAAGGGCGCGAGCCCGAACGCGACCTGGATCTATGCGATCTCCAAGGATGCGGCCAATCCCGAGCTCGCCGGGAAGTTCCTCTCCTTCATGCTGAACGACCCGGACTATCGCGCCGGCTATCGCGACCATGCCGGCTTCCCCGGCCTCAAGACGTTCGCAGCCGCCTCCCCGCTCTATGCTCCGGGCGGCGCCATGGCGGTTGCGTTCGAACAGGCCTCGAAGACGGCCGTGCCGCGTCCGCCGCATCCGGCCTATCCGACGATCACGCTCGCTTTCCAGCAGGCGATGACCAACATCTTCGACGGTGCCGACGCTCAGGAGGAACTCTCCAAGGCGGCGAAGGAGATAGACGCCGATATCGCCGACAATGACGGCTATCCGCCGTTCGGCGAAGCAAACTAAGGGTACGACTGGCTGCCGCGCCGCGTCATCGTCGACGCGGCGCGGACCGGCGCTTCCGGGGAGGATCCATGATGTCGATTGAAGGCTTGGCCGCGGGCGGTGCCCGCCGGCGCGGACCGCTGTGGGGCGGCCGATTGCAGGAACTCGGCATGCTGCTGCCGGCTCTGGCGCTGGTTGGCGCCTTCCTGCTGCTGCCGTTCCTGTCCTCGTTCCGCATCGCGCTCACCAATGAGCGGCTGATCCCGCGGCCGGTGCCGCCGCGCTTCGTCGGGCTCGGCAATTTCCAGCAGATCCTCACCGATCATGATTTCTGGCAGGCGCTCTGGAACGTCGCCCGCTTCACGATCATGGTGCTGCCGGTGCAGTGCGGCTTCGCGCTCGCCATCGCGCTGCTGCTGAACCAGAAGCTGCCGTTCCGCAATTTCTTCCGCGCGCTGTTCTTCCTGCCGGCGATCACCTCGATGGTCGTCGTCTGCGTGATCTGGGCGACGCTGTTCCAGTACCCGACCGGGCCGTTCAACCAGATCCTCGGCGTGCTCTCCTTCGGCATGGCACAGCCGATCGACTGGCTCGGCGACCCGAACTGGGCGATGCCGGCGATCGTGCTGCTCTCGGCCTGGCAGGCCTATGGCTTCCAGATGATCGTCTATCTCGCCGGCCTCCAGGGCATCCCGGAATCGCTCTATGAGGCGGCACGGCTCGACGGCGCCAGCCGCTGGCAGCAGTTCCGCCACATCACCATGCCCTCGCTGCGACAGACCCACATCTTCGTGCTGATCATCACGACAATCCAGGCGTTCAAGCTGTTCACGCAGGTCAACATCCTGACGCAGGGCGGCCCGCGCGGCACGACCGATACGCTCGTCCATTACATGTTCGAGGCGGGCTTCGTGAACCAGCGGCTCGGCCTCGCCTCGGCGGTCGCCATCCTGCTCTTCTTCATCGTCCTGGTCGTCTCGCTCGTCCAGCGCTTCGTCGTGAAGGATCGCCCATGACTGCGCCCATGACCACGCTCTCAACGCCGCTTGCGCCGGCGCCGCAGGCTGCCAAGGGCACGCCGCGCGACTGGAGCACCGTCATCAAGTTCGTGTCGGTTCTGATCCTCGCGCTCGTGATCATCTCGCCACTGTTCCTGCTCGTGGTCGGCAGCCTCAAGCCCGACCGCTTCCAGATCCTCGCCGACATGGGCTCGTTCCGCGCCTTCTGGGTGAGCGACCCGACCTTGCAGAACTTCCGCGACATGTGGGTGTTCTCGGGCGCCCTGCCCTTCGGCCGCTATCTGATGAACTCGCTGCTGATCCTGTTCGTGACCGTGCTCGGCGGCGTGTTCCTGAATTCCATGGCCGCCTTCGTGCTTGCCTGGGGGCGGCTGCCCGGCCGGGCGGTGATCCTCACGGCGCTGATCGGGCTCTATATCGTGCCGCAGGAATCGATCGTCCTGCCGCTTCTCACCATCGTCAACAAGATCGGGCTCTCGGACAGCTTCGCGGCGCAGATCCTGCCCTTCATGGCGAGCCCGCTCTACATCTTCCTGATCTACCAGTTCTTCATCCAGGTCCCGCGCGACATCTATGATGCCGCGACCGTCGACGGCGCCGGGCCGTTCCGGATCTACTGGTCCGTCTTCCTGCCGATCAGCGCGCCCGTGCTCGCCACCGTCGCGATCCTGCTCGGGATCGAGACCTGGAACCAGTATCTGTGGCCACTGATGGTGACGCAGACCGACCATGCCCGCCCGATCTCGGTCGGCATCGCCTCGTTCTTCGGCACGGGCATGATCTACTGGAACAACGCCATGGCCGCATCGGTCATGATGATGATCCCCGTGCTGATCTTCTATCTCGCCTTCCAGAGATGGTTCGTCAGTTCCTTTATCTCTTCCGCAGTCAAGGGCTGACGCCGCTGCCAAGGATCGCACCGACCATGACGATCGAATTCACGCTTGCAGGCGGCGAGACGCTGCATGTGTTCCAGAAGCCGCTCGCCGGCGCCGAGCAGTCGCTTGCCGTCCTCACGACCGGCGACGGCGCTGCTCTGGCGCTGGAGGGCCCGGCCTCCGACGATTTCACGCGGACCGAGGCGACGGGCCTTGCCGCCGGCCCGGCCCGCCTTGTCTTCGATCCGGCGACGACGGCGGTGTCGCTCGTCTATGCGTTCGATCCGGCCAATGTCATGAGCGCCGGCATCCGCACGCTGTTCACGACCGAGCGCAACGCCGCCAACACCGCGCGCTATCGCCTGCACTACACCCCGCCCTTCGGCTGGATGAACGATCCGAACGGCCTCTCGGAAGCGGGCGGGCTGACGCATCTCTTGTACCAGCACTATCCGCATAGCCTCCGCTGGAACACGATGCATTGGGGCCATGCGGTGACCGTGAATGGCATCGACTGGATGCAGCTGCCGATCTTCCTGCTGCCGCGGCCCGAGCTCCTCGCCGACGACGCCAAGGTCGGCGGCGTCTTCTCGGGCTCGGCCATCAACCAGGCGGACGGCAGCCTCCGAGTCTATTACACCGACCGCCAGGATGACCGGCTGCCCAATTGGGAATGGCAGATGACGGCGGAGACGCGCGATCTCATCACCGTCGGGCCGTCCTCGCCGGTGGTCAGCGAGACGCCGGCCGTGCCCGGCTTCGGCAAGAACTTTCGCGATCCCTATGTGTTCAAGGGCCCCGACGGGCTCTGGAAGATGCTGCTCGGCGGCGGTACCGATACCGCCGCTATGGTGCTGCTCTACGAGACGGAAGATGCGGCTGGCACCAGCGACTGGCGCTTCGTGGGCGTGCTGCACGAGGAGCCGACGACGCAGAAGCTGCCGGCCGAGTGCCCCTGCATGGTGGCGCTGGATGGCGAGGGCGAAGGCCTCTTCGTGCTGGTCCTCGGCCTGCTCGGCTCGCGCGACGAGGTGAGCCGCCGCCGCAACATCACCGTCGCCATGGTCGGCCGCTTCGACGGCAAGAGCTTCGAGCCGATCGCGCGCGAGGAGCTCGACTACGGCACCGACTGCTATGCCTTCCAGGGCATCGCCGGCAAGGACGGCGCCTTCGGCATCTCCTGGGCGGCGAACTGGACGGATGTATTCAAGGAGCGCGATTTCCCGAGCGCGATGACCTTCCCGCGCCGCCTCGTCTGGAAGGACGGCGCCCTGTCGACGCCGCCGATCGAGGCGGTGACGGCGCTGCGCCTGCCGGAGCCCGCGCTGACCGTGCCACCGACCGGCGCTGCCGTCCCGCTCAGGGACGGGCTCGCCGAAATCGAGATCGCCATCGGGGCCGGCGGGGAGCCGTTCGATCTCGCCTTCGCGCATCCCGAATTCGGTCTCATGCTCGGCTATAGCGGCACGACGCTGGAGCTTCACTTCAAGCCGCCGGGCGCCCGCCCCTCGCCGCGCTACTATATCGAGGACATCGCGCCGCGCAGGCTGCGCATCTTCGTCGATGTCGGCCTGATCGAGATCTATGTCGACGACGGCCGCTGGTGCATCACCAAGCGGATCGACAGTGACGCGCCGATCACAGAGGTCGCGCTCAGCGCCCCGCCCGGCACCATCGCCGCGGCAACACTGCGGCATCTCCGGCCGCAGGGCGCCGCTCAGGGCGTGCGCTTCTAGCCGCCCGGCAATCGCTCCGCCTGCGCCGAGGCCGAGGGCCTCGGCGGATGCCGGCGTCTGGTATAGATGTGGCGGCAGCGAACCAGCGGAGCCAGACCATGGACCGACATAGCGGCGGCTGCCTCTGCGGCGATGTGCGTTTCGAGGCGGTGGGGGAGCCCTATCGCGTCGGCATCTGCCACTGCATGGATTGCCGCAAGCATCACGGCGCCCTCTTCCATGCCTCGGCGATCTTCCCCGACCATGCCGTGACGATCGAGGGCGAGACACGCGCCTTCGCCGGGCGGCATTTCTGCCCGCGCTGCGGCTCGTCGGTGTTCGCGCGCTCGGACGACGAGATCGAGATCAATCTCGGCTCGCTCGATGCGCCGGACCAGTTCGTCCCGACCTATGAGCTCTGGATCACCCGCCGCGAGAGCTGGCTGCCGCCGTTCCCGCTGACGAGACGCCATGCGGGAAATCGCGAATCGTCCGATCGGTCCGAAGGATAAAGCGAGCTTGCGGGTCGGCCGGCCCGGCCGCTCTTCTCCATCGTCGCTGCGCCCTCCAACAATCTTCCGTTGTTTGATCTTGATCAGGACAGGCCGGCGGTCGCAGTCGAGGGTTGTGGCATTCCACCCTACCATCCAATGGAGGATAGACGATGCCGGTCCTCGCCACCTGGATTGCCGCCGGCGGCAACTGGTTTGATCCGCTCAACTGGAGCGTGACCAGCCCGCCGCACGTGCCGGGCCGCAATGAGAATGTCGTCATCCCCGATAATACCGGCACCCCTCCGCCGAAGCCCTTCACGATCACCTACAACGGGACAAGCACGGTCAATTGGGTGAGCGGGGTCCGCAACGCCACGCTCGACATCACCGGCGGCTCGTTGTCGCTCTTGAATGGCGGCAACTACAACCTGATGCCGATCAATGTCGGGTCAGGCGCCACGCTCGCCATCACCGGCGGCAGGCTCTCCTCGAACGGCGGCGTCTATGCCGGCACCGTTTCCGGAGCGGGCACGATGCAGATGACGGGCGGCGTGTTCGCCATCAATGCCGGCGCCAGCTTCACCGTGGCGAACTGGCGGATGAAGGGCGACGGGAGCACGCTGTCCCAAGTCAAGCTCAACATCGACCTTGCTTATGCCGGCAATCTTCTGCTCGCAACCGGCAACTTCCTGACCCTCAACGGCCACACGCTGACCCTGTCGCGTACCGCCATTCTGGACTCCTTCGTGACCGGTCCGGGCACGTTGAAGATCACCGGGGCGGCGCAGACGGGAACCGGCACCGCGGGCGTGGGACACTCGCCGCTCTCGATGGACGGCGGTGCGGCCCTCGAGATCGTCAGTGGCGGCAGCTTCGTCCAACATCACGATGTGAATATCGGCAACGGCGCCGCGCAAAGCACGCTGCTGATCCGTGCCGGTGCCACCTACACCTGCGACACGACGTCAAGGCTTGGCGTCGCGCGCTTTCTCGACCCCAGCAACCCGGCAGCCAACGCCAAGATCCTCAACGAAGGCGCGCTGATCGTCGAGGGTATGACGACGAGCCTGGTGGTTGAGGCAAACCTGACCAACACGGGCTCGATTCAGGTCGCGGCCGGCAACGCGCTCCTCCTGGACGGCGACGGCAGCTATGTGCTCGGTGGCAGCCTGGCCGGATCCGGGACGATCGCGATCAGGGAGGCTACGGCGACCCTGACCTCGACGGACGTGAAGGTCGCGAACCTTGGGGTGGGGAACGGCGGCCGCCTGCAGTTCGGGAACGACCTTTCCTATGCCGGCGCGCTGTCGTTCTTCGGCCCGGATGCCATCATGGAACTGGGCGGCCATGCGCTGACCCTGTCCGGGCACGCGAACACGCTGAGGGCTGGACACATCGAGGGCCCCGGCACGATCAGGATCGACGGCGCCGCGTCGATCGGCTCCGACGTCACCTTCGGTTCAGCCGCTGCCGGCGCCGGCCTCGCGCTGCAGAATGCCGGCGCCATCACCCAGAACGGCGGCGTCACGCTCAACGGGACCCTGCGCAACGCCTATGGTGCCACCTACTCGATCGACCGGATGAGCACGCTGTCGTCGAACGGGGCCGGCGGCACCGGCGTCGTGAACGAGGGACGCTTCACGGCGACCGGCAAGGGCATCAGTTCCATTCTCGGCAGCTTCAAGACCTACAACACGCTCACGGTCTCATCCGGCGCGCAGCTGATCCTCGGCAAGGGGACCGAGCGGCTCGGCGGCCTCGTCACGGGTCCGGGCACCCTCGTCTTCGGCGATGGCGCTGATGCGACCCTCGACACGACGACGCTGACGGTCGCTGCACTGTCGATTGCCGGCGCCACCGAAAGCGCGACGCTGACGCTCGCGAGGGACATCGTCTATGGCGGCAAGTTCTCGGTCGCCAACCAGCATGGGCATCTCGAACTGAACGGCAAGACGCTGACGCTGTCCGGGGCCGGCACGACGCTCATCGGCAACAGCATCAACGGCGGCGGCCGGCTCCGCATCACCGGGGCGGCAACCATCGGCGGCGGTCTCGCGCTCGGCGCCGGCGAGAGCAGCGGTAAGGCGATGACGCTGCAGAATTCCGGCGCTCTGACGCAGACCGGCAGCCTGACGCTCAATGGCTCTCTCCTGAACGACGCCGGCAAGACCTACGCGATCACCAGCGCCGGCACGATCGGGGAGAGCGGCAGCGGCGGCACGATCACGAACAATGGCGACTTCTCCGTGACCGCCGCCGGCAGCAGCGAGGTGCTGGCCGATTTCAAGAGTGTCGGCTCGCTCTCGGTCGGCACCGGCGCGACGCTGGCGCTGCGCGGCAACACGACGCTCGGGGGCACGATCGCGGGGCCGGGCAAGGTGGTCCTCGCCGGAAACGCCGCCATCACCACTGCGAGCGTCACGGTTGGCGCGCTGTCCGTCAGCGGCGGGACCACGACACTCGGCACTGACCTCGCTTATGCCGGCGCCTTCACCATCGACAGCAGCCTCGCGACCATCGCCCTCAACGGCCATGCCCTGACCCTCACCGGCGCGACACGGCTCACTGGCGGGACCTTTCGCGGCGCGCTCGGCAAGGTCGACCGGCTTGCCGTGAGCGGCGCCAGCGTCAACCTCGCCGCCGTCCGCTTTTCGGCCTTTGAGGCGACGGACACGATTTCCATCACCGGCACCGCCGCCGCCAACACCCTGACCGGCTCGTCGCAGCGCGACAGGATCGATGGCGGCGGCGGCAACGACCTGCTGCGCGGCGGCGCCGGGGCCGACCAGCTCATCGGCGGCGCGGGCATCGATACGGCGAGCTATGCCGGCTCGCTGCTGGCAGTCACCGTCAACCTCGCGACCGGCACCGCAACGGGCGGCGATGCCGAGGGCGACAGCCTCTCCGGCATCGAGAACCTTGTCGGAACGGACCAGATCGACACGCTCACCGGCGATGCGGGCGCGAACACGCTCGATGGCGGCGCCAGCTCCGACATCCTGCAAGGCGGCGCGGGGGCCGACAGGTTGATCGGCGGCTTCGGCACCGATACGGCGAGCTATGCCGCTTCGTCGCTGGCCGTGACCGTCAATCTTCTGACCGGGGTGGCCACCGGCGGCGATGCGGCGGGCGACAGCTTCTCCGGCATCGACAGCCTGATCGGCTCGACGAAGGGCGACATGCTCTCCGGCAATGCCGGCGGCAACCGTCTCGCCGGCGGCCTCGGCAATGACACCCTCACCGGCGGTGCCGGAGCCGACGGCTTCGTGTTCGACACGGCGCTCGGGCCGGCCAATATCGACGTCATCACCGACATGACGGTCGGAACGGATCTGGTCGAGCTGTCGAAATCGATCTTCGCGGCACTGCAGGGGGGCTCTGCACCCGGCTCGCTGGCGGCGACATCGTTCCGCTTGTCGACGCAGGCGTCGGCGAGCGGCGGCCTCGGCGAGCTCATCTACAACGCCACCACCGGCTCGCTCGCCTATGACGCGGACGGATCGGGCGCCGGCGCTGCGCAGCTTTTTGCACGAGCATCGGCCGGCCTCGCACTGTCGGCGAGTTCGTTCCGCCTCGCCTGATGGCGGGCGGCCCCTGAAACGCTTTAGGCGACGATGCTGGCGGCGATCGCCTCGCTGGCGCGGACGAGATCGTCCGGCGCGAGGTGGATCTGCAGGCCGCGCTGGCCGCCATTCACATAGACCAGCGCCTCGGCCAGCGCGGCCGACTCGACGACGGTGCGCAGCTTGCGCTTCTGGCCGAACGGGCTGACGCCGCCGACCTTGTAGCCCGTCAGCCGCTCGGCATCGGGGACCGGCATCATCGCCGCCGACTTGCCGCCGAAGGCGCTCGCAACCTTCTTCATGCTCGCCTCGCGATCGGAGGGAAGCACGAGGCAGACCGGCTTGCCGTCGACCTGGGCGATCAGCGTCTTCAGCACGCGGTGCGGCGCCTCGCCGATCGCCTCGGCCGCCTGCAGGCCGACGCGCTCGGCGCCGGGATCATAGTCATAGGTGACGAGGTCGAAGGCGATGCCGAGCTTGCGCAAGGCGAGCGTGGCGGGCGTTGTCTGGGCCATGGCGTGATTCCGCTGCGAACGTCACCATGCATGCGGCGATGTCGCCGCGCCGCGCAAGATCGTTCAGAGCAAGATCGTTCAGACGCCGCGATCGAGAATGAGGGCCGCCGCGCCGACGAGGCCGGCATTCTCGCCGAGCCCGGCCGGCACGACGGCGACGTCGCGGAAGGCCGGCATGAGGTTCTCGAGCATGACGCGGTGGAGCTCGTCGCGCATCAGATCGAAGGCCGAGGACACGCCGCCGCCCATGATCACGCGTTCCGGGCTGTAGAGATGGACGAGGCTCGCGAAGCCGCGACCGAGCAGCGCCGCTTCCTCGCTGATGAGGGCCGTCGCCACCGGATCGCCGGCGCGCGCGGCGCTGACGACATGGCGGGCATCGACGCTTCCCTCCCGCGCCGATCGGCCGAGCGCGCTGTCCGGATGGTCGGCGGCCGACGCGCGGGCGCGCTTGCCGAGCGCCGTCCCGGAGGCGACCGCCTCGAAACATCCGACGACGCCGCAGGGGCAGCGCGGCCCGCCTGGGGCCATGGTGAAATGCCCGACATGCCCGGCCATACCGCGACGGCCGTGCAGGATGCGCCCATCGGCGATGACGCCGCCGCCGATCCCGGTCGAGACCGTGACATAGACGAGATGGTGCAGCCCCTGCCCGGCGCCATGCCGCCATTCGCCATAGGCGGCGGCGATGCCGTCATTCTCCAGCACGACGCCGAGATGCGTCGCCGCCTGCAGGCGGGCGCGCAGCGGATAGTCCTCCCAGCCCTCAAGCGTCGGAATATGCAGGATCGTGCCGGTCTCGCCGTCGAGCGGACCGGGCGCCGAGATGCCGACGCCGGCAAGGGCCTCGGGCGCGACGTCGGCGCGGACCTCGGCGATCAGCCGCTGCATCTGCGCCAGCACGGCGTCAGGACCGGCAACGTCGGTCCGTTCGGCGGCGCGCCGCAGCACGCTCGCTCCGTCGACGAGCGCCGCGCGCAGCTGCGTTCCGCCGAGATCGATCGCGATGGCGAGACGGCCGCTCATCGATCAGCGCGCACCCGGCATGGCATGCACCCAGCCGATACGGGCCGCGAGGTCGGCCGCGCCGAAGGCGAGCGAGCCCATGACGATCGTCTCGGCGCCGCCGGCGCGGAGATCCGGCACCGTGTTCTCGCGAATGCCGCCATCGGCGGCGAGGCGCAGCACCGAGGTGCGGCCGGCATCGGCGATGAGCTTTGCCGCCTGCTGCAGGCGGCCCGGGGCCGAGGCGTCGAGCCCCTGTCCTTTGACGCCGATGCGCGTGCCGAGCAGAGTGAGGAGATCGATGCGGCCGAGAAGGTCCGCGACCTCGGCGACCGGCGTCTCCAGCTTCAGCACGAGGCCGGACTTGACGCCGAGACGTGCGATCAGGGCGAGGCCGGCATCGCGGTTGCCATTCTCGACATGGATGCTGATGAGGTCGGCGCCGGCCTCGGCGAACTGCTCGATCTGCGCCTCGAGGATGGCGTCCTCGACCATCAGATGCACATGCAGCGGCTTCGCCGTTACCTTGCGGACGGCGGCGAGGAGATCAGGGAAATAGAGCAGCGCCGGCGAGAAATGGCCGTCGGCGACATCGACATGATAGAGGTCGACGAAGGGATCGACGCGGGCGATGTCGTCGGCGAGGCGGCCAAGATCAGCCGACCACAGCGAGAATTCGGCGAGAAGGCGGTCTTTCGGCAGCGCCTCGAACCAGCCGGCTTCGGGTTTCATCGGGGTATCTCCTCAAGGAATGTCGACAGCGCGGCGCGGGCCTCGCGCGTATAGGCCTCGCGGCTCGCCGCCTTCGGCGTGATACGGACCAGCCGCGCCGCCGGGATCGTGGCCGCCAGGCTTTCGGCGTGGCGCAGCGGATGGATGAAATCCTCGCCATGCGCCAGCACCAGCGTCGGAACGTCGAGCGCGGCGACGGCGTCCGCATCGACGCCGGGACCATCGGCGGAAATCCGCGTCAGCAGCGCGGATGTGACAGTGATGGGCGCGCGCGCGAAGAAGCCGCGCAGCGAGGCGAGATTGTCGGGCGCGACTTCGGCGAGGTCGGCGGCCATGGACGAGTTCTCGAAGAGAATACGCGCCTCCTCGGGCGGATGCTCGCTGAGCAGCGTCCCGACCAGCGCATTCGGCTCCATATTGGCGGGCGCGGCCTCGATGAACCAGGCCGGACGCACCAGCACGAGGCCGGCGACGAGATCGGGCCTGATCACCGCGAGGCGCAGCGCGATCGCCGCCCCCATCGAGACACCGCCGACGACGACCGGGCCGCTCTCCTCCGCCTCGATCAGGGCGGCGACATCCTCGGTGAAGGTCGCGATCGAAAAGCCATCGGCGGGACCGGCCTCCGAGAGGCCATGGCCGCGGCATTCGAGCGTCAGGCACGACCAGCCGATTTCGGGCGGGAAAAGGTCCGCCGGCTGGGCGGCGTCGCCGCAGAGGCCGTGCTGGAACAGCATGGTCCGGCCGCTGCCGCTCCTGGCCGTGGAGAGGGCGAGGCCCTCGCGCGCGAAGCGCCCGCGGATCATGGCAGCGCGCCGGACGCGGCGAGGAATTCTGCGACGCG
Source organism: Kaistia sp. (assembly GCA_965279105.1). Lineage (GTDB taxonomy): Bacteria > Pseudomonadota > Alphaproteobacteria > Rhizobiales > Kaistiaceae > Kaistia. The sequence continues at coordinate 3,135,398 of OZ257135.1, read as the reverse complement.
CGCGGCATCGGCGGCCGCAAGGCCGTGCGTCACCAGCGGGCCGTCGAAGCCGGCGCGCCGGAGCGCCGCGATGAAGTGCGGAAAGTCGATGACGCCGTCGCCGGCGGTGGCGACGCTGCCATCGGCATGGCGGTCCTTGGCATGGGCGAGCGCGATGCGGTCACCGAGGAGGGCCACGGCCTCGGTCACCAGGGCCTTGCGCGTCTCGGCCGGCGCGCTCTCGAAGAGGTTGGCGGGATCGAGCACGATGCGGACGCGGTCGCTAGCCAGAAGGTCGAGCAGCGCGCGCGCCTTGGCCGAGGACGAGACGACATTGCCGAGTTCGGGCTCGACGCCGATGACGATATCGTGGCGCTCGGCGATCGGCAGCAGCAGGCGGAACTCCGCGACGAGATCCTGCCAGGCGTCGGGACTGTCATTCTCGGGATGGTGCCGCCATTGATCTCCGGCATCCCTGCTGCCGGTGCAGACCGTCAGGAGCCTTGTGCCGATCACGGGCGCCGCGGCGGCGAGCGCTCCAAAGCTGGCGCGGCCGGCTTCGCGGACCGCGCGATCGGGATGGATCATGTTGTAGGTCGCCGACAGCGCGGCGATGCCGACGCCGGTCCGCGACGCGGCGTCAGCGACCGCCTCGGCGACGCGCGTGTCGACGCTGGCTGGCAGCGACGGCAGGCCCGAGCAGGCCATGTTGTATTGCACCTTGGCGTAGCCGGCGTCGCGTGCCGCGGCGAGCACGGTGTCCGGCGTCGAACCGGCGAAGGTCTTGGCGAAGATGCCGAGCTGCATCAGAGTGCTCCCGCGACGTCGGCGAGCTTGACTGGCTTGCCGGTCCGGGCCGATTCCGCCACCGCGACCATGCCGCGGACGCAGGCGACGCCATCCTCGATATCGGCGCCGCGCATCGGCGCGCCATCGAGGATCACGGCGGCGAAGCCTTCGAGCTGGCGGCGATAGAAATGCCCGTCGGCGCCGAGGACGCGCGAGGTGGCGCCCGTCTCCTCGCGGAAGATGTCGACGTCGGAGCTCTTGTAGTACCAGGGATTATAGGTCTTGCCGACGATGCTGCCGCGCTCGCCATAGATCTGGAAGCCCTCGTGCCAGTCCATGCGCACCGGAATGGTCAAGTCGAGATGGCCGAAGGTGCCGTTCTCGAAGGCGATGTCGACGAACCAGCAATAGGCGTTGAAGCGCTCACGGAAATGCGCGTCGACCTCGACGATCGGGCCGCCGAAATAGCGCGCGGTATCGAGCAGGTGGCTGCCATGGGCGAGCATGAAGTAGCGGCGGAGATCGGCCTTCGGATTGCCCGAGGGGCGCTTCGAGCCGGCGCTGGTGACGATGAGTGGCTGCACCGCGTCGGTCATGGCGTAGCGGTGGGTCGAATCGCAATACCAGGCCTTGAGCGCCAGCATCTCGCCCATCTCGCCGTCGATGAAATCCTTGGCGCTTTCGAGCCCGGCATCGAAGCGCTTCATGTGGCCGACCTGCAGCACCTTGCCGGATGTGGCGACCGTCGTCTTCAGCGCCTCGACCTCCTCGACGGTGATGCCGATCGGCTTTTCCGAGAGGACATGCTTGCCGGCGGCGAGCGCCGCCTCGGCCGCCGGGACATGGAACGCGTCGGCGGTGGCGATGATGACGGCGTCGAGCTCGGGATCGGCGAGCATGGCGTCATAGCTGCCGAAGGTCTTCTCGGGCGCGTGCATCGCGGCCATGCGGGCGAGGAGATCCGGCGCCACGTCGCAGATCGCATAGAGATCGGCGTTCTTCGCCTTGGCGGCGCTCTCGAAATGGGCCGCCTGAGCGATCTGCCCGCAGCCGAGCACGCCCACCTTCAGCCGCTTTTCGTCCTTCGCACCCATGACCTGATCCCTCGCAAGGCTCGGCGCCAGCAGCCGCGATTAATATCTTTACTAACGCAACAAACTCGGCGCAAGCCCTGCGTCATGCCTTTCCGTCAGCAAGATCGACATTCGAAAGATCGAATGCGCGGTGGTGGGCGATCGTCGCCGCCCCGATCGCGCATTCATAGAGGCCGAGCGCCGAGAGGCGGAGATCGGGCACGCGCATGCCCGGCACGACGCCCGCCGCGACGACGCCCTCGATGACGGGCAGCATGCGCTCGATCACCGGGCGCATCACGCCGCCGAGCACGATCGTGGTCGGATTGAAGATGTTGACGAGGCTGACGATGCCGCGCCCGAGCCGCTCGGCGAGATGGTCGATGGCGATGATCGCGCCGGGATCGCCATCGGCAGCCGCGGCTGCGACAGCGGCGGGCAGGTCGGCGAAGTCCTGCTCGCCGAGATCCTCGCGGCCCCGCCAGACACGGGCGAGTGCCGAGAGATTGACGAAGGTCTCGAGGCAGCCGACCTGGCCGCAGGAACAGCGCCTGCCCTCGTCGGCGATGCGGACATGGCCGAATTCGCCGGCCGTGCCGGAGCCGCCGCGCAGCAGGCGCCCATTGATGATGGCGGCGCCGCCGAGCCCGGTGCCGAGCTTCAGGAAGATGGTGCAGGTGCTCGGCAGTTCGGGCTGGGTATAGACCGCGCCGAACGCGGCGGCGGTGGCGTTGTTCTCGACGATCGCCGGCAGGGGGATCGCTGCGGCGAGGCGCTCCTGCAGATTGAGCTCGCGCCAGCCGAGGATCGGCAGATGGACGACATAGCCATCCAGCGTCACGAGGCCCGGCACCGTGACGCCGACCGAGCGGATGCGGCCGGCAAAGCGCGGATCGGCGGAGAGCGCAGCCAGTTCCGCCGCGATCATGGCGACGATCGCGTCGGGTTCCGTCACGCGGGAAATGAGCCGTTCCGAGGCGAGCGTCACCTTGGCGGCGAGATCGAGCAGGGCGAAGCGGACGACGCCGACGCCGATCTCCACGCCGAGGAAATAGGCGCCGCCAGGGGCGAGCGCCACGGCGACGGCGGGCCGGCCGGGCTCCCGCCCTTCCCGCACCGCGCCCGGCGGCAGCTCGTGCACGAGCCCGCGCTCCATCATCTCGGCGACGACGCGCGTGACGGTCGCCGGCGTCAGTTGCAGCTGCCGCGCCATCTCGGCGCGGCTGGCCGCGCCCTGCACGCGCAAGAGCGTGAGAATGCCGCGCTCGTTGACATAGCGGGCCAGCGTCTGGTCGGCCATCCGGCGGCACCCTCCCCTCGGGTCCGCTTACCGGGACCCCGGGACGTTCTAGCGGACCGGGGCCGACCTGTCAGTCTGCTCGTCAGATGATCGAGCGGCGCGAAGCGATGCCGCCATCGACCGTCAGGATCGTTCCGGTGATGTAGCCGGCGCGATAGGAGGCGAGGAAGACGATGAGATCGGTGACCTCATGCACATGCGCCGGGCGCCCGAGCGGATAGGTGCTCTCGAGCTCGGCATAGCGGCTCTCGTCGCCGAGCAGGTCCTTCGCCCGCTTCTTCAGCATGTTGTAGATGCGGTCCGTATTGACCGGGCCGGGATTGACGCCGACGACGCGGATCTTGTCGTCGAGGCTCGAGCCGCCGAGCGCGCGCGTGAAATGCATCAGGCTGGCATTGCCGACGGCACCGGCGATGTAGCGCGGATCGGTGACCTCGCCGCCATTGCCGATATTGTTGATGATGACGCCGCCGCCTGCCGCCTTCATGCGCGGATAATAGAGGCGGCAGAGATTGATATAGCCGAAGACCTTCAGCTCCCAGCCGGCGCGCCACTTGGCCTCGTCGATATCGAACAGCGAGCCAGAGGGGATGACGCCAGCATTGTTGACGAGCACGTCGACATCGCCGGCGGCCTCTGCGAGGCGTTCGGCGGCGCCGGCCTCGGTGAGATCGAGCGGCACCAGCGTCACGCTGCGCTCGCCGCCGCCATCCTCGATCTCCGCCTTGATGTCGGCGAGCTTCTCGGCGTTGCGGGCGGTCAGGACCAGTTCGCAGCCCTCTTCGGCGAAGGCGCGGGCAAGGCCGGCCCCGATCCCTTGTGACGCGCCGGTGATCAGCACCTTCTTGCCGGTCAAACGCAGATCCATGGGGGTCTCCTCTCGATTTCGTACGGTCGTCGCGACCGTGTGGTGACGGGTCGGCAATGGGATGGACGGCAAGGCGGATCAGGCAGGTGCGGTGCGGACATCGGACCAGAGGTCCATCCTGACGGCGCCGGAGGCGCGGCTCGCGGCGGGAAGCTGGCCGTATCGGACAAGAAAATCGTTGGTGAAGCGGGCGGTCTCCTCGGCGATGAAGCCGAGGCCGACGGCCGAGCCGTCGCCGAAGCGCGCGAGCCGCGCCGCCTCGGCGACCATCACCGCCTGATGGCCGGCATCGAGCGACGGGTCGCGGCTGCGCACGCTCTCGACGGCCATGTGCTGATGGTCGAAGGCGTGCTGCCAGCCCCTGAGGCTCGCTCTGACGAAGCGCGCAGCGAGATCCGGCTCCGCATCGGCGAGCCGCTCCGCGGCGATAATCGGGTCGCGCGGAATGACGACGCCGAAATCGGCCGGGTCGAACAGCACGAGGTCGTCGATGCCGGCGGCCCGCAGTTTCGGCAGCTGGTTGTAGAAGGTCGCGGCGGCGACATCGACGTCGCCGTCGAGGAACGGCTGCATCGAGCCGCCCTGCACGACTTCCTCGACCGTAGCGAGGTCGACGCCGGCCTGCTGCAGCATGGCTCGGAGGATCAGATGGATGCCGGTGTACCAGGTGCTGATACGCCGCCCCGCGAAATCCTCGAGGCCGCGGATGCCCGATCCGGCGCGGGCGATGTAGACGACGTCCGTCTTCTGGAACACCGTCGCCAGCGCCACCACCGGCAATCCCTCGGCCCGCGCCGCCAGCACGCTTTCGAGGCCGCCGCCTTGCGCGAAATCCGCTTCGCCCGACGCCACCGCGCGTTCGGGATCGACGCCCGGACCGCCGACGCGGATGTCGACCGCGAGCCCCTCGGCCGCGTAGAAGCCGGCATCGGCGGCGACATAGTAGCCGGCGAACTGGGCCTGATGCAGCCATTTGAGCTGGAGGGAAACGGTCCGCGTCATGGCGCCGCCTCGCGCGTCGCCGCCAGCACCGCGTCGAGCGGCACCGGGCGGAGCGGAATGCGGGGCGGATTGAAGCCGGCCTGCTCGGGCATCGTGCCGGTCTCGGCCGCGACGATCTCGGCGACGGCGAAGCCGCAGATGCGGCCCTGGCAGCGACCCATGCCGGCGCGCGACCAGAGCTTGGCGCCGGCGACCGCCTGCGTGCCGGCGGAAAGCGCGGCGCGGATGTCGCCGCGCGTCACGTCCTCGCAGCGGCAGATGACGGTGTCGTCGCGCGCCAGCGTCACGAGATCGGCGGGCGGCGGATAGAGCTGCCCGAGCGCGGTGCCAAAGCTGCGCGCGAGTTGGAGCTTGCGGGCGAGCACCAGGCGGCGGGGGCCGAGATCGGGCACCGCGAAGCCGAGATCGGCGGCCGCGGCAAGGCCCGCGAGCGTGCCCGACAGCAGCGCCGGCGCGGCGCCGGCGATGCCCGTTACCTCGCCGCAGGCATAGACGCCCGGCACGGAGGTCCGGCCGGTCGCCGGCACCGTGGCGCAGTACCAGCCGCCGAGATCGCGGTCATAGGCGTGGCGGCAGCGCAGCAGCGCGGTCAGCTCGATCATCGGCCGGAAGCCCCAGCCAATGAGCAGCGCATCGACGCCGCTGACCGCTTCGACGCGCTTCGCATCGATGCGTCCGTCATCGGCGATCGGCGCGAGGCGGATCGCCTCGACGCGCTCGGAGCCGCGCGCCTCGGTGACGACATAGCCGCGCCGCCGCTCCGGAATGGCGCGCACGGAGGCGAGCAGCTTCAGCGCCTCGCTCCAGCGGGCGGGATGGCGCGCGATGAGGCGCAAGGCGGGCGACCGGCTGCGGGCTGCCTCGACCATCAGGACGGGCGTCGCACCGATGCTGCGCAGCGTCTCGGCGACGGCGTAGAGGAAGGGTCCGTTGCCGGCGAGCGCGATCCGCCTGCCGGGCGCCGTCTTGCCGAGCTTGGCGAGCCGCTGGCCGGCGCCAGGCGTCATCACGCCGGGCAATGTCCAGCCGGGAAAGGGCATGACGCGGTCATGCGCGCCGCTCGCCACGATGAGGGCGCGATAGTGGAACGCGATCGGCCCCTCGGCGTCCTGTGCGAGGATCTCGTTGTCCGGAAAGGCGCCCCAGACCTCGGCGCCGCGATGGAGCGTGACGCCGGCCGCCAGAGCCGCCCTCGCGGCCTCGGCGCCGGCGACGGCCTGCGGCGTCGCGGCGGGGCCGACCGGGTCCTGCATCCAGTATTGACCGCCCGGCGCGGCGCCGGCATCGACGAGGTCGACGCGCGCCCCGGTTTCGGCGGCGACGCGGGCAGCCGACAGACCGGCCGGACCACCGCCGACGACGAGGATATCGGTCTCGATCCGCCTCATGGCTGCCCCGTCTCGACGCGCATGCCGTCACGCACCGGGGTGATGCAGGCGCGCCGCTCGGGCGTCCCGTCGATGGTCACCAGGCATTCGAAGCAGACGCCCATGCCGCAGAAGAGGCCGCGCGGCGCGCCGCTCCTGACGCTGTGGCGCAGCACCTCGATGCCGGCGCCGAGAAGCACGGCGCCGAGCGGCCGTCCCGCCTCCGCGCTGATGCTGGAGCCATCGACAGTGATGGTGACGCGCGTGCTCATGCCGCCGCCCTCGCCGCGAAGCGGTCCGGCGCATAGAGATCGTCGCGGAACGGCGGCAGCCGGCCGTCGACGCGGTCGGTGATGATGCGGGCCATGCCGACCGAGCGCACGAAGCCGGTGCCGCCGTCGCCGGCGGCGACGAAGAGGCCGTCCGGACCGATGGCGCCGGTCAGGAAGCGATCATCGGGGGTGACGGCTTCATAGCGGACCCAGGAGCGCAGGAGATCGAGATGCGCGAGGCCGGGAAAGAGGAACAGAAGCGTCTCGACGGAATCGCGCACGAAGGCGCGGTCGACCTCGGGCACGACATCCGGGCTGCCGATCGCGGTGACGCCGCCTTCGAGGACGGTGTTGAACAGCACCTGCCCGCGCGCCGCCTGCTGGATCTGCGTATAGCCGGCATCGACGCCGCCCTCGGCCTTGCAGGCGCCGACAACGGTTCGGATGACCGGCCGCGTCGCCACGCTGGCGAGGCACTGCGCCTTGCGCGGGACGATGGGCAATTCGACGCCCGCCGTTCCGGCGAGGCGCTGCGTCCAGGGCCCACCGGCGAGAACGACGATCCCGGCCTCGAATCGGCCGAGCGAGGTCTCGACGCCGGCGATCCTGTCGCCGCGCGTCACCAGCGCCGTGACGGTGGCTCCGGCGATGATCTCGGCCGCGCCGGCGCGCGCGGCATCGAGCAGCGTCCGCACGGCGAGGAACGGGTTCACCACAGCCGAATCCGGCGACCAGGTCGCGGCGACGATCGGCCCGGTCAATTCCGGCTCGATCGCGCGGACAGCGTCCGGCGCCAGCAGTTCCGGACGGAGGCCGGCATTCCGCTCGATGGCGATCCAGCTCTCGGCCGAGGCGCGCTCTGCCTCGCTCTTCAGGAAGCGCAACTGGCCGCAGCGGCTGTATTCGAAGCGCGGCGCGCGACGGGCGAATTCCGCCCAGGCCTCGCAGCACCAGGCGAGCAAGGGCAGCTCGTCCTCGTCCATCATATGCGTGCCGATGCAGGCGAGACTGGCGCCGGAGACGGCCCCGCCCGGCACACCCTGTTCGAGGATGATCACGCGGCGGCCTGATTTGCCGAGGGTAGCCGCGACCGCCGCCCCGACGACGCCGGCGCCGACGACGATCACATCCGATCGCTTCACCATGAGCGGCTCCGCACAGCGTCCGGCGCGGCCGCCCAGAAGCGCGTATCGACGAGCCCGTCGATCGGCAAGGCGGCGTGGCCCTCAATTTCGGCGACCGCCTTCAGCGCCTGTTCCATATGGCGCGGATCCGGATAGCCGAGCCCCTCGGAGAGCGTCGCGCCGGTGAGCGACAGCGCGCGGATATCGCCGAGCTGGCCTTCCTGCTCCAGCCGCGACATGTCGGTGCGCAGCTTGACGGTGAGCGAGATCGCCGCGTCGAGGTCATGAAACGCCTTGGTCCAGCCGGCGAGCACGGCATTGACCACCGCTTGCGTCACCTCGGGATTGGCGGCGACGAAATCGCGGCGGGCGACGAGGCCGTCCTTCAGCAGTGCGGCGCCATAGTCCGCGGCGCGGAAGAGAATGAAATCGTCGAGCGTGCCGGCGCCGTGCTCGAGGTGATGCAGCTCGTGATAGGTCGTCATCTGCGCGCAGTCGACCTTGCCGTCCAGCATGGCGCCGACGGTGTCGCCGACCGGAACGCGCTCATAGGCGTCCGCCGCGAGGCCGGCCCGATGCAGCATCCAGGTCAGTTCCAGATCCTCGCGGCCAGGCCAGATGCCGATGCGGCGACCAGCGAGATCGCGCGGCCGCTCGATGCCGACGCTGCGGCGGGCGGGATAGACCAGCGAACTCACCTGCTGGATGGCGAGCAGAAAGACGAGTTCGTCGGCGCGGCCGCTCTCCATCATATGCGCGGGGCTCGCCACCGAAAACGCGACGTCGCCATCGAGCACGGCCTCGATCGGCCCCTTGACGAAATCGGGCGCCACCGTGCGGATGTCGACGCCGGCGTCGAGGCCGAGGCCTTCATGCTCGGCGGTCAGATAGCCGGCGAATTGCGGCTGCGGATGCCAGAGCAGGCGGATGCGGATCGGGGTCATGTCGGGTTTCGTCATCCGTAACGCTTTCCGCCCGCGAACCAGTCATCGAAGCCGGGCGCGGTGCTCACCACGACATTGCGCTTGCGCTGGTAGCTCTTGAGGGCGTCCCAGCCGTTCTCGCGGCCATAGCCGCTATCGCCGAAGCCGCCCCAGATCGAGCGCGGATCATTCTTGTGATGGTCGTTGATCCAGATCATGCCGGCGCGGATGCGGCCGGCGAAGCGGTGCGCCCGCGCCACGTCGCGCGTCCAGATCGAGGCGCCGAGGGCATAGGGCGTGTCGTTGGCGAGGCTCAGCGCCTCGGCTTCGTCGGCAAAGGCGGTCACCGCGGCGACCGGGCCGAACACCTCCTCGCGGAACAGCGCCATCTCCGGCGTCACGTGATCGAAGATCGTCGGCTCGACATAGAAGCCGCCGGAGAACGGTTCGGGCAGTTCCGGCACGCCGCCGCCGACGACGCAGCGTGCGCCGGCCGAGAGCGCCGCCTCGACATGGCCAAGGCAGCGCGCCTGCGCTGTTGCGGTGATCACCGGGCCCATGTCGGTGGTGCCATCGGCCGGATCGCCGAGGCGAAGCGCCCGCGCCCGCCGCGCGAAGGCCTCGACGAAGGCATCGTGGATACTCGCCTCGACGATGAAGCGGCTCGCCGAGACGCAGGTCTGTCCGGCCGCGACGAAGGCGGCAAAGGCAGCGCCCGCCGCCGCCTCCTCGATATCGGTGTCGGCGAAGATCACGACGGGCGTCTTGCCGCCGAGCTCCAGCGTGCAGGGCACGAGCCGCTCGGCGGCCGCCGCCGCGACCTTGCGGCCGGTGGCGGTCCCGCCGGTCAGATCGATATGGCGCACCTCCGGCGCGGCGCAGACGAGCGCGCCCGTCGAGCCGTCGCCGGTGACGACATTGACGACGCCGTCCGGCAAACCTGCCTCCGAGCACCAGGCCGAGAAGAGCAGCGGCGTCGCCGGCGCGAGCTCCGACGGCTTGATCACGACCGTATTGCCGGCGGCGAGCGCCGCCGCGAGCTTCTTCACGAGAATGAGGATCGGGTGGTTCCAGGGCGTCAGCAGCGCGCAGACGCCGTGCGGCTCATAGGCGGTATAGGCGAGGAAGCCGCCGCGCAGGCGGTTCGCCTCGCCCTCGAGCCCGGCGGCGATGCCACCGAAATAGTCGAGCCATTCCGGGATGCGGCTCATCTGCGCGCGCATCTCGCGGATGGCGCGGCCGGTGATGGCCGATTCCAGCGTCGCGAGATCGCCGATCCGCGCCCGCACGATCTCGGCGACGGCGCGCAGATGCCGGCCGCGATCGAGCGGATCGAGCGCGGCCCAGGCGGGACCGGCCGCCGACGCCGCCGCGACGGCCGCCGCGACATCGGCCGCATCGCCGATCGGCACGGCGCCGAAGACCGCCCGGCTCGCCGGGCTCGCAACCGCGATGCGCCCGGTGCCGGAGGCTTCGCGCCAGGCGCCGCCGATATGCAGCAGATGGCCAGACAGCATGGCCTCGGTGTCGTTCATTCCGCGCGCTCCGGCCGTTCCAGTCCGAGATGATCGCGTAGCGTGGTGCCTTCATAGTCGGCGCGGAAGAGGCCGCGCTCCTGCAGGATCGGCACGACGAGATCGACGAAGCTGTCGAAGCCTTGCGGGAAGAAGGGCGGCATGATGTTGAAGCCGTCGGCGGCGCCGTTCTCGAACCAGTATTGCAGCGTGTCGGCGATCGTCTCGGCCGAGCCGGCGAGGACCCAGTGGCCGCGCGCCGCCGCGGCGAGATTGTAGAGATCGCGCAGCGTCATGTTCTCGCGCCGCGCCTTGGCCAGCATCACCTTGGCGAAGGCGTGATAGGCGTCGTTCTCGCCGAGCTCCGGCACCGGTCCGTCGAGATCATAGGCGCTCATGTCGGTGCCGAAGCGATCGGACAGCATGGCGAGCGCATTCGTCGACGAGACGAAGCTCTGCAGCGTCTTCAGGATGTCGAAGGCCTCGCGATCGGTGCGGCCGACGACCGGCATCACGCCGGGCAGCATGGTGACTGCATCCGGCGAGCGGCCGAAGGACGGCAGCAGCGTCTTGAACGCACCATATTGCGCCTTGGCCTCGTCGAAATCCTGCACGACCGAGAAGACGACATCGGCCGTCCGCGCCGCGAGCCGCTGGCCGGGCGCCGAGCCGCCGGCCTGCAGCACGACGGGCTGGCCCTGCGGCGAGCGGCCGATATTGAGCGGGCCCTTCACCTTGAAATAGGGGCCGTCGTGATCGAGAGCCCGGAGCTTTGCGGGGTCGATATAGAGGCCGGTCTCGCGGTTCGCGACGATGGCGTCGTCCGCCCAGCAGTCCCAGAGATCCTTGACCGTCGTGACGAACTCCTCGGCGATCTCGTAGCGGAGGCTGTGGTCGGGATGGGCACGGCCGAAATTGGCGCCCGACACGGCGTTCGAGGTCGTGACGGCGTTCCAGGCAGCGCGGCCCTTGGAGATATGGTCGAGCGAGGCGAAGGCGCGCGCGGTCGTGAACGGATCGCCATAGGTGGTCGAGGCCGTCGCGCCGAGACCGATATGGCTCGTCGTGACGGCGAGCGCCGACAACATGGTCAGCGGCTCGAGCCGGAGCGTGTAGGAGGGATGGGCCGCCGGGTCGGCATAGAGATTGTCGCCCATGAAGATGAGGTCGAACTTGCCGCGCTCGGCGATGCGGCCGATCTCCTGGATGGCGGCAAAGTCCTGGAAACTGTCGAAGGCGCCCGGATAGCGCCAGCCGGCGACATGGCTGCCTGTGCCGAGGATGAAGAGGCCGAGATGCATCTGCCGCCGGTTCATTGCAGGACCTCGATCAGCATTTCCGTGAAGGCGGCGGTATCGGCGCGGCGGACGATGCGCGCATTGGCGTCGCGGTCGTCCCAGCGCTCGACGAGGCGGGGCGGATAGACGCTCGACCAGCCGCGCGTCGTCTCGCCGCCGACCTCGACATCGACGACGACCTCGGCGCTGTCGAGGATGAGGCTCTCGTCGATCGCCATGGCGCAGGTGAGCGAATCCGGATGGGTCGAGATCGTGCTGGCATAGCGCTCGAAGGCGACGCGGCGCGGCGTCTCGGTGACATCCATGAAGAAGCGCGACAGCGGCGTATCGAGCGCGGCGATGCGGGCGATCTCCGGCGCGTCGATCGAGCCGGAGGAGAGCGTCAGCGTCCAGGTCGACAGCGTGATGGCGAAGCCGGCGCCGAAGACGATCTTGGCCGCCTCCGGATCGACATAGAAATTGAACTCGGCCGCCGGGGTGACATTGCCGACGGCGTTGTCGGTCCCGCCCATGATCCAGAGATGCTTCAGCGCCTTGGCGATGCGCGGCTCCTTGAGGAAGGCGAGCGCGATATTGGTCAGCGGCGCCTGCGCGATGATCGAGATCTCGCCGGGGTTCGCCATGACGATATCGATGATCGCGTCGATGGCGTGCTTCGCCTCCGGCCGCTGCCTGGCCTTTTGAAACACCATCTCGCTCATGCCGTTGGCGCCGTGGAAGCTCGCGGCCTCCCAGCGGCCCATCAGCGGCCGCGCGCTGCCGCAATAGACCGGCACCTCGCCGCCCCTGCCCGCGACCTCGATCGTGTGCAGCGCGTTCTCGACCTGCTGGTCGAAGGCGACATTGCCGTTGCAGATCGTCACCGCCTCGAGGCGGGCGGCCGGATGGCGGAGGCCGAGCAGCAGCGAGAAGCAGTCGTCGCCGGCGGTATCGGTATCGATGATGAGACGGGTCGTCATAGGGGATGGAAACTCACTCGAGGAAGGCGAAGCCCATGGTTCGCGCGTGATAGTGCAGCCCGCCATCCTGGACGATCAGGAACATCGCGCGGTCGGGACTGTCGTTGTGGTGCGAGTGGGCGTCGCCGGCGGGGGTGACCAGCGTCGCGAAGGGCGACCAGGCGCATTTCTCGCCGCCGACCATGGAATAGCAGTCGTCGCCCTTGAGGATCAGCGTGATCGCCGCCGAATTGTGCCGATGGGCGCGCTGCTGCTCGCCGGCCGGCACCGTGTTCAGCGACAGCGTCAGCGTCGGCATGATGTTGCGGCTCTGCTGCTGCCGCTCGGAGGAGAAGATCAGCGCGATGCCGGACGTCGTCGCATTCTGCGCGGCCGTCACGACCTTGGCGAGCTGGGCCGCGATTTCCGCCGCCGGATAGTGGACCATCTCGATCGGCGCCGCGTCGTCCGCCGGCGGACGCGAGCCGTCGAAGGCGAGCTGCGGCTCGTTGGTGACGACCCAGAGCACCGCGCCGCCATCGGCAGCCGTCAGACGCACCTCGCTGCCGCCCGGCGTCAGGAGGACGTCGCCGGGCGCGAAATCGATCCGCTCGGCCCCCTGCTCTGCCGTGCCGGAGCCGCGGATCACATACCAGATCGCGCCGGTCGCGCGGAAATCGGCACGGAGCGTCGCGCGCGGGGCGATCGTCGCATAGCGCGCGAGCATCAGCGGCGTCGTCGCGGCGAAGGGCGAGCCGATCGCGGCCGACTGGTCGCAGGCGATGAAGCCGGTCTCTGCCGCAAGAAGCGCCGCCTCCGCCTCGTCGACGAAGCGCGTCGCGGGAACCCTGGGCAGCTTGACGTTGAAGGCATTGCCGGAATTGAAGAAGCGCGCCCGCGCCTCGGCCGGCCCGCCGGGCGTTTCCGGCAGCTGGACCGGCATGTCGGCCATGTCGACCACGGCGGGCGACGGTGTCGAAGGAAGGGTCATCGCCTCGATCCTTTCAAGCAAGTTGCGGGCGGCGGCGGTGCCACGCGGTGACGCCCTGATAGGCATGCGCCGCGCGGCAGAGCAGAGCCTCGGTGAAGGGCTTGCCGGCGAGCTGGAACGCGACCGGGATGCCGCGGCTGCTGGCGCCGCAGGGCACCGTGATGGTCGGATAGCCGCAGACATCGAACGGGGCGTTGAACGGTCCGACGGCGAGGATGCCGTCGGGGTCGGGCCCGAGCGTCGCCATATGGCTGAGCGTCGGCCCGGCGACGGGAAGCGCCGGCACGAGGAAGAGATCGATCGGCGCGAACATCGTCGCGACCGCGCCATTGAAGGCGCGCCGTGCCCGCTGCGCCTCGGCGAGCTCGAAGGCGGTGACGCCGCGGCCGTGATCGAGCAGCGCGGACAGCCGCTCGCCATACTCTTCGCGCCGGGACGGGAAGGTGTCGCGATGGGCGAGCGCCGCCTCGACCGAGCATTCCGTGTGCCAGCCATAGAGGATCGGCCGCGTCTCGGGGAATGCGACCTCGACGAAGCGCGCGCCGAGCCCTTCGAGGATCGCGGCGACGCTCTCGATCGAGGCGATCACCTCCTCCGTCGCCTTGCCGGCGATGAAGGCGCGGTCGATGCCGATGGTGAGGCCGGCGATGCCCTCGCCGATCGAGGCGAGATAGTCCGGGACAGGCTGCGGCGAGGCGGTCGGGTCGTCGGGATCGGCGCCGGCGATCACGGCCAGCAGCGCCGCTGCGTCCCGCGCCGAGCGCGCCATCGGGCCGACGTGATCGAGCGATTCGGCGAGCGGGAACACGCCGTGCCGACTGACCCTGCCCCAGGTCGGCTTGACGCCGGTGAGCCCGCAACAGGCCGATGGCAGGCGGATCGATCCGCCCGTGTCGGTGCCGAGGCTCGCATAGGCAAGGCCGGCCGTGACGGCGACGCCGGAGCCGCTCGAGGAATTGCCGGTCCAGTGGTCGTCGCCGAACGGATTGATCGGCTCGGTGATCTCGGGGTGGTAGCCGGCATAGACGCCTTCGGTCGCCGTCAGCTTGCCGAGCATGATGGCACCGGCGGCCCGCAACCGGGCCGTCGCCGTCGATTCATGCGGTGCCTCGAAATCGGCATAGATCGAGGCGCCGAAGCGGGTCTCGATATCGGTGGTGTAGAAAACGTCCTTCACCGCCATGGGAATGCCATGCAGCGGCCCGCGCCAGCGGCCGGAAGCGATTTCGGCATCGGCGCGCGCCGCCTCGGCGAGGGCGAGTTCCGGGACGACCGCGACATAGGAATGCAGCGCGCCGTCGAAGCTGGCGATGCGCTCGATCATCAGCTCGGTCAGCGCCAGCGAGGTCACCGCCCCGGTCCGGACGAGCGGGGCGAGGTCGGTGAGCTCGGCGCTCCAAAGCTCGTCTCCGGCCATCATTCCTCCACGCCACACCGCTTCGCTGCGCGCGACCACCGCGGCGCAACGTCCGTATACATTAACGGAGGTCCTGCATATTCAATGCCCATAATATGGGCGCGTCCCGCCCAGAATGGCAGCCATGCCTGCGGATCGTCCCCTCGTGGCGCCCGATTTGAGCGGGGAACGCGCGCTGTCTGCGCTCAAGACTGCTGGCACGTATATTGCTGATGGGTTTCTGCATACACAGACGGAGGGTCGTCAATGTCGAAGGTCACCACGCATGGTCTCGTCGCGGCACTAGTCGCCGCCGCAGCCGGACTGGCGTCACTGTCACAAGCTTCCGCCGCCGAGCCGGCCTCGGTGCGCCTCAAATGGGTCGCGCAGGCTCAGTTCGCCGGCGTCTATGTCGCCAAGGCCAAGGGCTTCTATGAGGAAGCCGGCCTCGACATGACCATCAATCCCGGCGGCCCGAACGTCAATGTCGAGACGCTGGTCGCGTCCGGCGCCGACACGTTCGGCATCGCCTCGGGCACCGAGGGCGTCCTCTATGCCCGCGAGAAGAAGCTGCCGCTCGTCGCCATCGGCATGTCGCAGCAGATCACGCCGTTCGCCTATGTCACCTATGGTGATACCGGCATCAATTCGGTCAAGGATTTCAAGGGCAAGCGCGTCGCGACCTGGATGGTCGGGCCGCAATACACGCTCTATTCCGTGCTCGCCGCCGAGGGCCTGAAGCAGGACGAGGTCAATATCGTCTCGCAGCCCTTCTCGATGCAGCCCTTCATCGACAAGCAGTTCGATGTGGCGACCGTGACGCTCTACAACGAGCTGAACACGCTGAAGGAACAGGGCATCACCAACATCAAGATCTTCATGCCCGACGACAGCGGCGTCACCACGCAGCAGGACGCCATCGTCACCTCCGAGGCGATGATCAAGGACAAGCCCGCCGAGGTGCAGGCCTTCCTCGACGCAACGCTCAAGGGCTGGAAATACGCCTTCGAGCACAAGTCGGAAGCCGTCGACATCGTCATGGCCGCCGGCTCGGGCCTCGAGCGCAAGCACCAGGAGCTGATGCTCGACGAGATCGAGCGCGTGATGACCGCCAAGGCCGGCAAGACCGAAGGCCTCGGCTACATGGACATGAAGTCGATCGAGACCGTGCAGGCCGACCTGATCAAGTTCGGCGCGCTGAAGGCTCCCGTCGACCTCAAGGCCGCCTTCGACGCGGCCTTCTGGGCCAAGGTCCCGGCCGCCGACAAGAAGATGTGATCCGCGGCCGGGGCGGCGTCCGTTCGGCGCCGCCCCGGCCCGATCTACCCGGCCCGGCCGGAAAAGGAGCCCCCTCGTTGTCTGATCCGACGACCGCCAGCCCGCCCGCCCGCGCGGGCCTGCCGCATCTCCAGCTCGTTAATGTCTGGAAGCGCTTCGGCGAGGCCCCGCGCCAGACCGTCGCCGTCCGCAATGTCGATCTCTCCATCCAGCCCGGCGAGTTCGTGACGCTGATCGGCCCGTCCGGCTGCGGCAAGTCCACGCTGTTCGGCATGATCGCCGGCCTGCTGCCGCCCGATTCCGATGGCTCGCTGCTGCTCAATGGCAAGGTGCAGCAGGACGGCGCGATGCTCGGCAAGATCGCCTTCATGCCGCAGCGCGATCTCCTGTTTCCCTGGCGCACCGTGCTCGACAACGCGACGCTGGCGCTCGAGGTCGAGGGCATGCCGCGCCGCAAGGCCCGCCCCAAGGCCGAGGCCCTCTTCCCTGAATTCGGGCTCGCCGGCTTCGAGCAGCACTATCCGCACCAATTGTCCGGCGGCATGCGCCAGCGCGTCGCCTTGATGCGCACCTTCCTGTTCGAGCGCGACCTGATCCTGCTCGACGAGCCGTTCGGCGCGCTCGATGCGCTGACGCGCAGCATGATGCAGCGCTGGCTGCTCGATATCTGGGCGCGCCACCGCCGCACGGTGCTGTTCATCACCCATGACATCGACGAGGCGATCTTCCTCGGCGACAAGGTCGTCGTCATGACTGCCCGCCCCGGCACGATCAAATGCGAGGAAGTGATCACGCTGCCGCGGCCGCGCGATCTCTCGGTCGTCACCACGCCCGAATTCATGGCGGTGAAGAAGAAGCTCCTCGCCGTGGTCGAGGAAGAGAGCATGAAGACCTTCGCGGCGGCGGCGCCATGACCGCGCGCGCCCTCGCCCGCTCGCCCTATGCCTCGGTCGTCTATGTCGCGCTCGCCTGGCTCATCCTGGTGCCGCTCTTCCGCATCGAGCCGCGCTACCTGCCGCCGCTGCCGGCGGTCATCGCCGACGGCGTGTCGGTATGGCCCGACCTTCTCGCCGGCTTCGCGCGCACGCTCACCGAGACCGTGCTTGGGTTCCTCTCCGGCGTCGCGCTCGGCATCTTCTGCGGTATCGCCTTCGCCTCGTCGCGCTGGATGGAGCGGGCGCTGCTGCCGATCTTCGTCGCGCTGCAGACGGTGCCGGTGATCGCCTTCGGCGCCATCGTGGTGATCTGGTTCGGCAACACGATCATGGCCAAGGTCGTCATCGCGCTCTATCTCGCCTTCTTCCCTGTCGCCGTGAACACGCTGCGCGGGCTCGAGCGGGCCGATCCGCAGCGGATCGCGCTCATGCGGAGCTTCGGCGCCTCGCACCTTCAATTGTTCCTGAAGCTCGCGCTGCCGACCGCGCTGCCCGACATCCTCATCGGCATGAAGCTCGCGGTGGCCTTGAGCCTTGCCGGCGCCATCGTCGGCGAATGGTTCGGCGACACGGTCGGGCTCGGCGTCATGCTGCTGCAGGCGCTCTATTTCGAGCAGATCACGCGCGTCTGGGTGCTCATCATCGCCTGCGGCCTGCTCGGCACGCTGCTCTATGGCGCGCTCGCGCTTCTCGAACGGAGGTTCGTGTGGTGGCACGCGGAATGAGGCTGCTCAGCGCCGCCTGGCCGGTCGCGACGGCGCTGATCGTGCTGATGCTGCTTTGGCAGTTCGGCGCCGCGGCGCTTGACATCCCGACCTATATCCTGCCGCGCCCGCTGGAGATCATCGCGACGGCGGCGCTGAAATGGCCGCTGCTCGGCGATGCGCTCTCCGTGACGCTGACCGAGGCGGTCGGCGGCTTCCTGATCGGCGCGGCGATCGGCATCCTGCTGGCCATCCTCATGATCCTCGTGCCGCCGGTCGAGGCGCTGGTGATGCCGCTGGCGATCGTCATCAACGCCGTTCCCTCGATCGCCTTCGTGCCGCTGGTGCTGCTCTGGTTCGGGCTCGGCATGGCGTCGAAGATCGCGATCGGGGCGCTGGCGGTGGTGTTCGTCGTGCTGCTCAACCTGCTCGCCGGTCTCAAGCGGCCGGAAGCCGACGCGATCAACCTGATGCGCTCCTTCGGCGCCGGGCGGCTCGGCATTCTCGCCCGCCTGCAATGGCCGGCGGCCATGCCCGGGCTGGTGACCGGCCTCCGCGTCGGCCTCGCACGCAGCACGATCGCGGTCATCGTCGCGGAAATGATGGGCGCCTATAGCGGCATCGGCCAGGTGATCTATCAGGCGACCGGACAAGTGGACTATCTGACGGTCTGGGCAGCGGTGTTCGTTGCTTCCCTCGGCAGCCTCGCGCTCTATGGCGTGCTGGTGGCGATCGACCGCAAACTCGTATGGTGGAGATGAAGATGCCGTCCTTCCCGGCCAATAGCGACCCCGCGCTCGAGATCGCGCCGACCAGCGAGGCGGCGCTCCGGATCCAGCTTGCCGCATGCTTCCGGCTCGTCGCCCATTTCGGCCTCGACGACCTCATCTACAACCACATCTCGGTGCGCCTGCCGGGGCCCGATCATCATTTCCTGATCAATCCCTATGGGCTGCTCTTTTCCGAGATCGACGCCTCCTCCTTCGTCAAGATCGACCTCGACGGCAACAAGGTCGAGCCGAGCGAGCACGAGGTGAACCAGGCCGGCTTCGTCATCCACAGCGCCATCCATTCCGGCCGCGAGGATGCGCTCTGCGTGCTGCACACCCATTCGGAGGCCGCGACCGCGATCTCGGCGCTGGAAGAGGGCCTGCTGCCGCTCAGCCAGTTCGCCATGCGCTATCAGGGCCATATGGGCCTGCATGACTATGAGGGCGTCGCGATCGACACCGACGAGCGGCAGCGGCTCATCGACGATATCGGGCCGCACAACACGCTGGTATTGCGCAATCACGGCGTGCTCACCGTCGGGCGCACGATCCAGGAGGCCTTCATCCTCATGTATTATTTCGAGAAGGCGGCGCGGGTTCAGTTGCTCGCGCAGAGCGCTGTCGCGGGCGGCGCGCATTTCGCGCTGCCGGCGGAGGCGATCACCGACAAGGCCGCGCGGCAGTTCAACGATCACCATGGCGACATCCGCGCGCCCGGCTCGCGCGAATGGCCGGCCTTCATCCGCCTGCTCGACCGGATCGACCCGTCCTATCGCCAGTGACGCGAATCGGGCGGTTGCGTGCACAATCGGCGCCATGCCATCTCAGCGGTCTCGCCCGATCCGGGCATGGCCTTCTCAACGGTGACGGAAATCATGACAGCGCGGGACGCCATCGCCGACGGTCAGCCAGAGGAAGCCGGTCTGCCGCGGGGCCGTGGCAGCACGCTCTCCGAGGATCTCCGCTCGACGCTGGAAGAGATGATCGTCTCGGGACAGCTGCAGCCCGGGACGCGCCTCGACGAAGCGGAGATCGCGGCGCAGTTCAAGGTGTCGCGCACGCCGGTGCGCGAGGCGCTGAAGGCGCTGATCGCGACCGGGCTCGTCGAGGTGAAGAGCCGGCAGGGCGTCACCGTCGCCACGATCTCGATCCCGATCCTGCTCGAGATGTTCGAGATGATGGCCGCCCTCGAAGGGCTCTGCGCCAAGCTTGCGGCGCGGCGCGCGACGCAATCGGAAAAGGCCAATCTCCGCGCGATCCACTCCCGGCTGATCGAGGCGCTCGACGCCAGCGAGCCCGAGCGCTTCTACGCGATCAACCACACGTTCCACGACGCGCTCTATGATGCCGCGCATACGCATTTCCTCGCGGGCCAGACCCGGGCGCTGCGCCGCCGCGTCGCCGCCTATCGCCGCCATGTCACGCATCAGCCCGGACGGATGGCGGCGACGATCGGCGAGCATGCGCGCATCCTCGAAGCGATCGAGCGCGCCGACGCCGAGAGCGCCTTCCGCGCCGCCAGCGAGCATGTGAACCTGCTCGGCGACGACATGGCGGATTTCATCTCCTCGCTGCCGCCCGCCCTGACGCAGGCGCTCTGACGGGGCTCCGGGACCTGTCAGCATTCTGGCTTTGCCCAGTCTCAGGTTGTTCTCAGTTGTCATTGCCGGGCTTGTGTCGACATTCTGTGATTTGATGGGTGCATCAGGGGCGTGAGCGAAACGCCCCTGATGCAGACAGGTGGCCGCTTTCGGGCGGGTCGATGGCGACCGAGGTCAAGCAAGGCCCTGTCTGCTCCCTTTGACCCCGAACAGTTGGACGGGCTCGAAGCCCGCACCACAAGCCTGGGAGCGGAGAGATGATACACGAGCGGATGTTTGTTGGCATCGACGTCTCGAAGGCGCGGTTCGACGTGCATCTGCACCCGTCCGGCGCGCGGCTGACGGCTCTGAACGAGCCGGCGGCGGTGACGGACCTGGTGCGGCGGCTGAAGCAGCTGAAGCCTTTGGCGATCGGGCTGGAGGCGTCGGGGGGCTATGAGCGGGCGCTGGCGAAGCGGCTCTCTGCGGCCGGCCTGAAGGTCTATGTCGTGGCGCCGGCGGCGGTCCGGCATTTTGCGCGCGCGATGAAGCGGCCGGCCAAGACCGACCCGATCGATGCCGCGATGATCGCCCGCTATCTGGAGCTGACATGGGAGGGCCTGCCCGCCTATGCCCCCGATCCGAGGGTCGAGAGGCTCGATGCGCTGGTGACCCATCGCCGGCGCCTCGCTGCGGAACTGAGCATGCTCAAGGGGCAGCTGGACACGATCGACGAGGCGACCGTGTGCCGGATGATCCGGGCGCGGATCGCGACGCTGCGCATGGGCATGCTGACGCTCGAGAAGGTCATCCGCCAGAGCGTGGCGGAGAGCGCCGACCTCGACGCCCGGTTCGAGACGCTGACGGCGGTGAAGGGGGTCGGTCCGATCCTCGCCGCCACCTTGATCGCCGAGCTGCCGGAACTCGGCCGCATCAGCGCCAAGGCGGTCGCCTCGCTGGTTGGCGTCGCGCCCCATGCCAGGCAATCCGGCGCCACCGATCGCCATGGCCAATGCAGGGGCGGCCGATCGCAGATCCGAGCCGTGCTCTACATGGCCGTCCTCAGCGCCATCAAGGCCAAGGCACCCCAGATCGAGCCGTTCTACCAACGCCTCCGACAGGCCGGAAAGCCCGCCAAGCTCGCCATGACCGCCGCAATGCGCAAGCTCATCACCATCCTCAACGCCATCGTCAGAGACGCCGAGGCACTCAAACCAAACCCTCAATGATCCACAGTTGCTTGACCCGGCAATCCAGACTTGCTGCGACTGCCTGAAGACAATCAAATGTCGGCAAGGAGAGACTGGATTGCCGGGTCAAGCCCGGCAATGACGAGTTTGTCTGGTCGCCCACGACGACGAAAGCCGAGATTCGATCAGTCCGAGCGCGCGGACCGCTTCAGAACATCCGCCAGCAAGGCATTGAACGTGCTCGGATCTTCGAGCATCGGGAAATGGCCGACGCCCTCCATCAGCACGACTTCGAGGTCGGGGAGGTCGATGAGCTCGTTGCGGCGGGCGAGCATCGCCGAGTTGAGCGCGACGGCGGGCGTGGCAAGCTGCTGCCAGCGCGGCGCGATGTCCCAGGCGAGCAGCGCCTCGAGCACGCCGAGCGCCGCCCCGCTGTCGTTCGCCGCCATCGTCGCGCCGATCCAGCGCACGAGACCCGGATCCGCCGCCTCGCCGGTGATCGCGCCGATCATGCCCTGCATGGTGCCTCCGAAATCGCCCGCGAAGGCGGCGCAGCGGGCCTGGATCTCGTCGTCCGGGCGGGCCGTATAGAAGGCCGCCTCGGTGAAGGTGTCGACGCCGACGAGGAGGCGGCAGCGGCTGCCGAGGCGGAGCGCTGCCTCGATGGCGACGGCGCCGCCCATGGAATGGCCGACCAGCACGACCTCGTCGGCGCCGAGATGGTCGGCGACCGCGACCACATCGGCGCCGAATTCTTCAATCGACCAGAGTCCCGACGGGCGCCGCGGCGCCGCGCTGGCATGGCCGGGTAGATCGAGCGTCACCATGCGGAAGGCGCCGGCGAAGGCCGTCCTTTGCTCGCGCCAGAAGGCCTGGCCGCAGCTCCAGCCATGCAGCAGGATGACGAAGGGACCGACATCGCCGCTGACCGTCACCGGGATGAGGGCGCCGTCATCGGCGGTGACGACAAGGGAGGCGAATTTTCCGGTGGCCAGCATGCGATCCGCACTGAGAGTTCGTGACATTCGGGTGAGCCGTTGATCCAATCGATCGGGCCGAGCTTAAGCCGGCACTCCGGGCGCCTCGATGCCTAAACTGACGGCACGCGGAGACCGCTCTTTCCGCACGCTGCGACCTTGACCATGCTTATGCAGCGCATCGATACTTGCATACAGGAACGAGACTCGCGTGGACACGAAATCATGACCGAACCGACCCTGCCGGCCGCGCTTGCGAGCGGTGGCCGCTTCTTCGCGATGCGGCTGAAGCCCGGCGAGGACGTGCTCGACACGTTGCAGGCCTTCGTCGCCGCGAACGACCTGAAGGCGGTGGGTATCGTGACCAGCGTCGGCAGCCTGACCCATGCGATGATCCGCTATGCCGCCCGGCCGGTCGGCGCGCTGCGCGAGGGCCTGTTCGAGATCGTATCGCTCATCGGCACGCTCGAGGCGACCGGCTCGCATGTGCACATCTCCTGCTCGGATGAGAATGGCGACATGTTCGGCGGCCACATGCTGTCCGGCTGCCTGGTGCGCACGACGTGCGAAGTCGTCCTGGTCGAATTGACCGACCTCGCCTTCGGCCGCGAATACTGCCCGCTGTCGACCTGGGACGAACTCGTCGTCCAGAAGCGCGGCTGACGGCCGGAGCGCCTGCCCACAGAAGGGATCGGCGACCCGCCATCCCGCCAACCAGAACGCCGAGGTCGTGATCATCGCTTCGCCCTTCCTCAACCGATCCGAACCGGCTCCGCTCGCGGCGCCGCGGCAGGAGGCGTGACCCGCATGGCATCATCAGCAGGTTCCCGCGCAGCCAGCAAGGCCGCCGCCCGGCAGGCAAAGCTGCAGGCGAAGGACCACGCCAAGACCAGCCTTCTCTTCACGCCCGGCACCAGCTTCCTGCACAAGGCGAACCCGCTGACCTCGCTCGCGATCATGCTCTGGATGATCTCGGCGGCGGCCGTTCTGCCGACGGCGGGGACGGCGATCCTGGTGCTCGTCGCGGTGACCGTCTCGATGGCGACCGGCGTCGGCAAGCGCGCGGTGACCCGCCTCCTCCTCACCATGACGCCGATCGGCGTCGCGCTCGTCGTCGTGCACGGCCTGCTGATCGAGCGGCCTGACGTCACCGATATCGGCCTCGTCTCGATCAGCCCCGATGGCCTCGACTATGCGCTGCGCGTCTTCATGCGCGTCGCGGCCATGCTGATGGCGACGCTGCTCTTCGTCACGACGACGCATCCCTCCGACATGCTGAAGGCGCTCGACCAGCGCGGCGTGCCGCCCGGCGTCGGCTATCTGGTGGCGAGCCCGCTGCTCTTGATCGAGCCGTTTTCCGACCGCGCCAAGGCGATCCGCGATGCACAGCGCGTGCGCGGCCTCGACTTGACCGGATCCTGGAAGGCGCGCATCACCGCCCTGCCCGTCCTGCTGATGCCCCTGATCACGCTCGCTCTGTCCGATCTCGACCAGCGCGCCTCGATCCTCTCCGGCCGCGCCTTCCGCGCCCATCCGCGGCGCACGGTCATCAATGCGCCGCCCGACTCGACCTTCCAGATCTGGTTCCGCCGCATCCTGCTCGCGATCGCTGTCCTCCAACTCGGGATTCCCCTGCTGTGGCGCTGATCGAAGTCCACGACCTCGCCTTCCGCTTCCCGCGCGCCGAGCGGCTGGTTCTGGACGGCGTCTCCTTCAGCATCGACCGCGGCGAGCGCGTCGCGATCCTCGCCCCCAATGCCGCCGGCAAGACGACGCTGGCGCGCTGGCTCGCCGGCCTGCTGCCGGATGGCGTGATCAAGGCCGAGCGCGGCCATGTCAGCATGGACGGCAAGGACTGGAGCGAATGGCATGTCGCCGAGCGCGCGGCCGCGATCCAGTATGTCGGCCAGATCCCGGCCCAACAGCTCACCGGCTGCGCCTTCACCGTGTTCGAGGAAATCGCCTTCGGACCATGCAATCTGGCGCTGCCCGAAGCCGAGATCCGCGCGCGCGTCAGCGAGGCGATGACCATCTGCAATCTCGCCCATCTCTCCGAGCGCGATCCGTTCACGCTGTCGGGCGGCGAGATGCAGCGCCTCTCCATCGCCGCCGCGCTGGCCATGAAGCCGCGCATCCTCGTGCTCGACGAGCCGACCTCCAATCTCGATCCGGAATCGCGCGACGACCTCCTGGCGCAGATCGACGTGCTGCCCGGAGAGCTGACGATCATCGTGCTCGAGGTGGCGCTTCGGCCCTCGCTCGCGCTCGCAAACCGCTTCCTGCTGCTAGATGGGGGGCGCATCGTCGCCGATGGGTCGGCCGCGCGCGTCCTCACCGATCCGCGCTGCTTCGAGACACTCGGCATGACCGCCATCACCGAAGCCGCCCTGCTGGTGCGCGAGGGCGGCGGGCTTTCGGGCGCGCTGCCGCTGACGCTCAGCGACGCGCTCACCACCTTCAAGGCAAGCCATGCTCTCGGTTGACGACGTCACCTTCTCCTATGTCGCGGACAAGCCCGTCCTCTCCGACATCAGCTTCAAGGTCGCCGCCGGCGAGGTCGTCGCGATCGTCGGCCGCAACGGCGCCGGCAAGAGCACGCTGCTGCGGCTCCTGAACGGTCTCTACCAGCCGGCCAAAGGCGTTGTGATCGTCGCTGGCAACGCCACATCGGACACGCCGGTGCATCTGCTGGCGCGCTCGATCGGCACGGTGTTCCAGGCGCCCGAGCAGCAGATCTTCAATTCGCGGGTCCGCGACGAGATCGCCTTCGGCCCGAAGCAGCTCGGCCGCACGGGTGCGGCTCTGGAAGCGCGTGTCGCCGAGGTCCTGGATCGCATCGGGCTCGCCGGCGAGGCCGACACGCATCCGCTCGACATCGACGCGTCGGCGCGCCGCATGGTGGCGATCGGCTCGGTGCTCGCCATGCAGCCGCCGATCCTCCTGCTCGACGAGGCGCAGCGCGGGCTCGACAAGGCGGCGATGCAGCGGCTTTCCGACATCATCGTGGCGGAGAAGGCGCGCGGCACGGTCGTGATCCTCGTCTGTCACGACATGGATTTCGTCGCCCGGAGAGCCGATCGCGTCCTCGGCCTTGCGCGCGGAGTCCTCGCCGCCGACCTGCCGACAGGGGCCTTCTTCACCGACGCCGCGCTGACGGCTTCGATCGGCGTCGAGGTTCCCGACGTGCTGCAGCTTTCGGCGGGCCTTGGCCTCCCCGCCGCGCTGACGCCGGAGCAGTTTGCCGCCTTCTATCTGGCGCGCAAGAAGGCTTGACGTCCGGTGGGCCCCACGCTTAGCTTTTGCGATGCAGCATCGAACCCGATAATGGGCGGTGCCGCGATGAACACCCGATTTCGTCTCGTCATTTCAATTCGTCCCCCGATTGCGAAGGGCATGAAGCCTGGCGTCGGCATCCAGCTTGGAAAGCAGGATCCGCCATGGTGAAAGACGGCAAGCGCCATCTCTCCAGTCTCCGCGACAGCCGCACGATCTATATCGACGGCCGCAAGGTCACCGACGTGACCACCGACCCGGCCTTCGCCAATGCCGTCGCGACCTCGGGCGCCTTCTACGACTATCAGGCCGCGCCCGAGAACATCGAGGCGATGACCTTCCGCTCGCCGACCTCCGGCGACCAGGTCAGCCGCGCCTGGCTGCTGCCGCGCAACCTGCGCGAGCTCACCGAGAGGCGCGAGGCGCTGGTACGCTGGGCGGAGATGACCTGCGGCATGGTCGGCCGCTCGCCCGATCACGTCGCCTCGACCTTTGTCGGCTTCCGCATGGGCCTGCCGGCCTTCCGCGACTATGACCCGGCCCGCGCCGCGGCGCTCGAATCCTATTTCGACTATGCCCGCGACAACGACCTCTATCTCTCCTACGTCATCATCAACCCGCAATCGGACAAGGCGAAGACGGCCGGCGGCCAGCCCGACGCGCATCTCGTCGCCTCGGTGGTGGACGAGGATGCCGAGGGCATCACCATCCGCGGCGCCAAGATGCTGGCGACGAGCGGCATCATGGCCAACGAGATCATGGTCTCGGGCTTCAACGCCCTGCAGGCCGGCGACGAGGCCTATGCCTTCACCGCGGTGCTGCCGGTCGGCACCAAGGGCCTGACGCTGATGTCGCGCCGCAGCTACGAGCAGGCGGCGACGTCCGGCTTCGACTATCCGCTCTCGGCCCGCTTCGACGAGAACGACGCCGTCGTCTATTTCGACGATGTGAAGATCCCGTGGGATCGGGTCTTCGTCTACAAGGACCTGAAGATGGCGCAGGCGCAGTGGCACGACAGCCGCGCGCATGTCATGCAGAACTACCAGTGCATGATCCGCCTGATGGTGAAGCTCAAATTCCTGCTCGGCATCACGCGCAAGATCGCCGAGACCAACAACATCATCAACTATCCGCAGGTGCGCGAGACGCTCGGCCTCGTCGCCGCCAAGGTCAACAATATCGAGGCGCTCATCGTCGCGATGGAAGCGGCCGGCGAGACCTTCAACGGCTACTACGTGCCGAACCGCACCATGCTCTGCACGGCACAGGTAATTGCACAGACGACCTATCCCGAGATCGTCGAGGCGCTGCGCACGTTGTCGGGCGGCGGCATGATCATGGTGCCGTCCTCCTATGCCGATTTCGAGACGCCGGAGACGCGCGCGATCATCGAGAAGACGCAGCGCTCGATCGTCACCAATTCGGAAGGCCGGGTGAAGCTGATGAAGCTCGCCTGGGACGCGGTCGGCTCGGAGTTCGGTTCCCGCCATCTGCAATATGAGATGTTCTATTCGGGCCCGACCTTCGTGACGCGCGGCAACTCGTTCCGCTTCTTCGACTGGGATGGCGTCAAGACCTTCGTCGATGGCTTCATGGACGGCTACGGCCTGCCGGGCGACGCGCTGCGGTCGGCGGCCGAGTGACGCCGATGGACGGAGCGAGCCTTCCGGCGGCTGAGGAGATCGAACGGCTCGCCTTTGTCGATCACGGCCGCGACGCCCTGCGACTGGCGAGCGAAGGGCCGCTCGCCGGCCTCAGCTTCGCGGTCAAGGATCTGATCGACGTGGCGGGCTTCCGGTCGGCCTGGGGCAATCCCGACCGGCTGCGCGATGCGGCGCCGGCGCTCGCAACGGCCCCGTCCGTTCTCGTGCCGCTGATGGCCGGCGCGCGGATGGCGGGGAAGACGGCGACCGACGAGCTTGCCTGCGGCATGTTCGGCATGAACCCGCATTTCGGCATCCCGATCAATCCGAAGGCGCCGGACCGCGTGCCGGGCGGCTCGTCGAGCGGCTCGGCCTCGGCGGTGGCGGCCGGCCTCGTCGATTTCGCGCTCGGCACCGACACCGGCGGCTCGATCCGCGTTCCCGCCAGCTTCTGCGGCCTCTATGGGCTGCGCACCACCTATGGTCGCGTCTCGGCCGCCGGCATCATGGCGATGGCGCCGAGCTTCGATACGGTCGGCTGGCTGACGCGCGACATCGGCATGATGAAGCGGGTCAGCGCGGCCTATTTCGCGCCGATCGAAGGCGATCAGGCCACGCGGCTGATGATCGCCCGCGATGCCTTCGACATTCCGGAAGCGGGCATCGGCGCGGCGCTTCTTGATGTCGCCGGCACGCTTGGACCGGCCGCGGAGATCGCGCTCTATGAGGAGGGCGTCGCGCATTGGCTCGATACCTTCCGCCCGCTGCAGCTGCACGATCTCCACGCAACGCTCGGCGCCTTCGCCAGCGAACCCGGCCGACGCCTGTCGCAGGCCGTCGCCGAACGGATGGCGCTCGCCGCCACCGTCGCGCCGGAGGCGGTCGCCCGCGCGATGCCATGGCGCGAGGCCCTGACCGATCGGCTCGTGTCGCTGCTGGGCGAGGACGGCATCATCATCATCCCGACCGCGCATGACCTGCCGCCGCTGCGCAGCGCGCCTGTCTCGGCCCAGGTCGCCTTCCGCGAGAAGACGCTGGCGCTCACCTCCGTCGCCAGCCTGACGCGCCTGCCACAGCTCGCCATTCCCGCGACGACGTTCGAAGGCTGCCCGATCGGGTTGTCGCTCATCGGCGGACCGCGCAGCGAGAAGCGGCTGATCGCCTTCGCCGAGCGCCTCGGGGACCTTACGAACGGTCGGCGCGCATGACGCCCGTCCCGAACGGAACGCGCGACTTCGTCGGCTATGGTCGGAACCCACCCGATCCGCGCTGGCCCGGCGGCGCGCGGCTGGCGCTCGTCGTCGTGCTCAATGTCGAGGAGGGCGCCGAGCCCTCGATCCCCGATGGCGACGCGGCCACGGAAGCGGCGCTGACCGACGCGATCCCGGGCGAGGTCGCCGCCGGCAGGCGCGATTTCGTCGCCGAGACGCTGTTCGAATATGGCGCCCGCGTCGGCTTCTGGCGCATCACCGAGCTCTTCGCCGAGCGCGGCGTGCCCCTCACCATCAATGCCTGCGCCGCGGCGCTAGTGCGCAATGCCGAGATCGCCGCCGCCATCCGCGACGGGGGCCTCGACCTCTGCTGCCATGGCGACCGTTTCCTCCGGCATTACCGGATGGACGAGGCCGAGGAACGCGCCGCCATCGCCGCCGCCTATCGCGGGATCACCGAGACGATCGGGCGGCCGCCCCTTGGCTGGCAGAGCCGCTATTCCTCCAGCGAGGCGACGCGCGCGCTGCTCGTCGAGCATGGCGGTTTCCTCTATGATTCCGATAGTTATGCCGATGACCTCCCCTACTGGGCGACGGTCGGCGGCGCGCCGCATCTCATCGTGCCGCACTCCTTCACACACAATGACAACCGCCTCGCCACCGCCAAGCTCGGCACGGCCGACGACTTCTACGACCATCTCGCCAGCGCCTTCCGCGTGCTGCATGCCGAAAGCGCCCGGCGGCCGCGGATGATGACGGTCAGCCTGCATGGCCGCATCTCCGGCCAGCCCTCGCGCTTCGAGGCGCTGCAGCGCTTCCTCGACCTCGTCGGGGGCCACGCCGATGTCTGGTGCACCGGCCGCTCGGAAGTGGCGCGGCACTGGATGGCGACCCATCCGGCCGCGGTCTCGCCCTTGGAGTCCGCACCATGACGCGCCTCGTCGTCACCGGCGGCCTCGTCGCCGATCCCGCGAGCGGCACGGCAACGCCGCGCGATCTCATGATCGAGGACGGTCTCATCGTCGCCATCGCCGCGCCCGGCGCGATCGAGTGTGCCGCTCACGAGCGCCACGACGCCAGCGATCGGCTGATCCTGCCCGGCTTCGTCAACAGCCACACCCATGGCCATGCCAACCTCGTCAAGGGCGTCGCCGATCGCTGGACGCTGGAAGCCTCGCTGACCAACGGACCCTGGATGGGCGGCGCTCGCGATCCCGAGACGATGTATCTCTCGACGCTGATCGGCGCGCTCGACATGCTCGCGAAGGGCTGCACCGCCTGCTTCGATCTCGTCTACGAATTCCCGCGCCCGACGGTGGCCGGGTTCATGGCGGTGGCGCGCGCCTATGCCGATGCCGGCATCAAGGCGGTGCTGGCGCCGATGGTCGCCGACAAGACGCTGTTCACCGCCATCCCCGGCCTCGCCGAGTCCCTGCCGGCGGATCTCCGCGACACCGTCGGCCGCTTCGCGCTCGGCGATGGCGACGCGACGCTCGCGGCGGTCGAGGCGATCGTCGCGGAACGCGCCAACCTGCCAGCCGGGATCACGCTGGCGCTGGCACCGACCATCCCGCATCACTGCTCGGAACGCTTCCTGCTGCGCCATGCCGAGCTCGCTACCCGCCATGGCCTCAAGCTGCACATGCATATCGCCGAGTCGCGGCTGCAGGCGACCGTGGCGCGCGATCTCTGGGGCCAGTCGCCCGTCGCCTATCTCGCCGAGCGCGAGGTGCTGGGTCAGCATTTCATCGCCGCGCATGCCGTCTGGCTTGAGGCGGCCGATCTCGATCTCCTCGCGGCGCATGGCTGCCGGGTCGCGCATATCCCGGCGTCCAATCTTCGGCTCGGCGTCGGCATCGCCCCTATCCGCGCCATGCTGGCGCGCGGCATCGGCGTCGGCCTTGCTACAGACGGCGCCAATTCCTCCGACGCGCTCTCGATGCCGCAGGCGATCCGCCTCGCCTCGCTCTCCTCGCGCGCCTTTGACGGCCCGCGCGAGGACTGGCTCGGCGCGGCCGAGACCTTGCGGCTCGCCACCGAGGGCGGCGCCGATCTCCTCGGCCTGCCCCGCGCCGGCCGCATCGAGATCGGGGCGAGCGCAGATCTCGTCTTCTACGATCTCGGCAGCATCGATTTCATGCCGCTCAACGATCCGCTCAACCAGGTCGTCACCGCCGCCGATACCGGCGCGATCAGCGATGTGATGGTGGACGGCCGCCTCGTCTATCGCGACCGGCGGATGACGACCGTCGATCCGTCGGCGCTGCGCGAGCGCGTGACCGAGGCGGTCGCGCGGCTCGGAGCGCGGCTTGCCGACACCCGCGCGCTCGCCGAGCGGCTCGAGCCGCATGTCGTCGCCTTTGCCCGTCACGAGCGCCGCAAGCCGCTCGCCATCCAGCGTCACCTGCCCGTCGAAGGGGAAGCACGACCATGACTAGCCCCATCGACCAGGCGGAATTCCGCCGCGCCTGCTCGCTGTTTCCGACCGGCGTCGCCGTGGTGACGACGCATCATGGCGACGTCTTCGCCGGCATGACGATCAATTCCTTCGCCTCGGTCTCGCTCGATCCCTCGCTGGTGTTGTGGAGCATCCGCGACAAGGCGCGCTCGCGCGACATCTTCGAGGCGGCCGGCCGCTTCGCCATCAACATCCTCGCCAGCGACCAGATCGACGAGGCGCGGCATTTCTCGCGCCACACGCTCGAAGCCTTCGACGGCGAGCCGATGGCGATCTCCGAGCGCGGCCTGCCGCTGCTCGCCGGCGCGCTCGCCCATCTCGAATGCGAGACGCGGGCGATCCACGACGGCGGCGATCATCGCATCCTGATCGGCGAGGTCGTCGCGCTGTCGGCGCGCGAGGGCGTGCCGCTCGTCTTCTTCAAGGGCCGGCTCGGCGCCGACCTGCATGAACCCGCCGTTCCCTCCTCCTGACGCCCGGACCCGCATGACCATCGCCCGCATCGGCCATATCACGCCCTCCTCCAACACCCAGCTGGAGCCGCTCACCTATGCGATGAACCGGACGCTGGACGGACGGCTCGCGCATCATTTCTCGCGCATCCGCGTGACGCATCTGGCGCTGGAAGCGGCATCCGATGCCCAGTTCCGCCTGGAGACGATGCTTGCAGGCGCGCGGCTCCTCGCCGATGCGCCGCTCGACGGCATCGTCTGGAACGGCACCTCGGCCAGCTGGCGCGGCCTCGAGAACGACCTCGCGCTCTGCGAGGCGATTACGCGCGAGACGGGCCTCCCCGCCTCGACCTCGACGCTCGCCTTCTACCGCGCCTTCCGCGATTTCGGCTTCGAGACGGTGGCGCTCGCCGTGCCCTATACCGAGGACATCACGCAGGACATCGCCACCGAATATACCCGCCAGGGCTTCCCTGTGGTCGGCACTGCCTGTCTCGGCATCCGCGAGAACACCGGCATCGGCGCGGCATCGCCTGACGCCATCCGCGACGTGCTGCGCCAAGCGGCGGCGCGCGGCCCCGACTGCATCGCCGTCGTCTGCACCAATTTCAACGCCACCGCCCTCACCGAGGAGATGGAGGCCGAGCTCGGCATCCCCATCGTCGATTCGATCGCGGTCACCTTCCGCGAGGCCTGCCGGCTCGCCGGCATCGACGCGCCGATCCCCGGCTGGGGCAAGATCCTTGCATCGGGCAGCGGGGCTTCGGCCTGACCATGACCAAGGCGTGCTGAACCGCGCGTGCAACAACCGCGAGTGAAAGAGGGTAAGATGGCCAAGGAAATCTTCGTCGCCTATGGCGTCGATGTGGACGCCGTCGCCGGCTGGCTCGGCTCCTATGGCGGCGAGGACAGCCCGTGCGACATCTCGCGCGGCGTCTTTGCCGGAGAAGTCGGCACGCCGCGGCTGCTCAAATTGTTCGATCGCTTCGGCATCAAGACGACCTGGTTCATTCCCGGCCATTCGATCGAGACCTTCCCCGACGAGATGGCCGCCGTCGCAGCCGCCGGCCACGAGATCGGCATGCATGGCTACAGCCATGAGAACCCGCTGATGATGACGCGCGACCAGGAGGCCGCTGTCCTCGACAAGTCGATCGCGCTCATCGAGAAGCTGCAGGGCCGCAAGCCCTCGGGCTATGTCGCGCCGTGGTGGGAATTCTCCAACACCACCATCGAGATGCTGATCGAGCGCGGCATCATCTACGACCACTCGCTGATGCATAACGACTTCTTCCCCTATTACGCCCGCACCGGCGAAAGCTGGTCGAAGATCGACTACGGCAAGCCTGCGGAAAGCTGGATGACGCCGATGAACCGCGGCACGGAAACCCCGCTCGTCGAGATTCCGGCGTCCTGGTATATCGACGACCTGCCGCCGATGATGTTCATGAAGGCGGCGCCGAACAGCCATGGCTTCGTCAATCCGCGCGACATCGAGGAGCTCTGGCGCGACCAGTTCGACTGGGTTTATCGCGAATACGACTACGCGGTGTTCACGATCACCATCCACCCCGACGTCTCCGGGCGGCCGCAGGTTCTGATGATGCATGAGCGGCTGTTCGGCCATATGGCGCGGCATCCCGGCGTCAAGTTCGTCACCTTCGAGGACATCGCCAAGGACTTCCTGAAGCGTCACCCGAAGGGCACGCCGGGCCCGAAGCCCTAGGCGCGGAGCGAGCCCGGCGATGTGCGGCCTTTGCGGCACCTTCACCGAACTGCACTGGAGCGCCGCGCCGACTGCCGCGGCGCGACCCTCGCTCGGCCGGGCGCGGCTCGCACTCGCGGCCGCCGCCATGGCCGCCGGCTCGGGCGTCCGGATCGCCGCTTGGGGCCAGGGCTTCCGCATCACCGGGCCGACGGGCCGCACGGTGCTGGCGCCCGACCTCGCCGCGCTCTGGCGCTCCGTCGACGGGCTCGGCCGCGTGTTGCCCGATCCGCTGGGCGAGGCGGAAGCGTCATGACGGCCTTGCCTGACAGGGAGGGGATCATCCGCGTCGACGTGCTGACCGGCTTTCTCGGCAGCGGCAAGACCAGCCTGGTCCGACGGCTGGCCGAGAGCGGCGCGCTCGACGATGCGACGATCCTCGTCAACGAATTCGCCGGTCTCGGCGTCGATCAGGGGCTGATCGGCCTCTCGGGCGCCACGGCGGCGCTGGTCGGCGACCGCTGTCTCTGCTGCGTCGCGGACGGCTCCGTGCGGGCGGCGCTGCTCGGCATGCTCGAGGCACGGGCGAGCGGCCGGCTGCCCCCCTTCGCCCGCATCCTGATCGAGACGTCGGGCCTCGCCGATCCGACGGCGCTGCTCGCCGCGCTCGCCGGCGATCCGATGCTGCGGCCACGCCTCCGCGCCGGCCGCGTCGTGACGCTGGTCGATCTCTGCCATGGCGCGCTGACGCTGGGTGAAAGCGAGGAGGCGGTCGCGCAGGTACTCGCCGCGGACCTCGTGCTGCTGACCAAGAGCGACCTCGCCGCCCCCGACGCCGCGCCCGCGCTTGCCGCGCGCATCGCCGCGCTCAACCCGATCGCGCGCATCGAGATGGCGACGTGTGCCGATCCGTTCGACCGGGCGGCCCTGCCCGACCAGCCCTTGCCGGCCCGGCGCTTTCATGCCGGCCCGGCCGTTCCCCGACATGGGCTGATCGAGGCCGGCATCCTCCATGCGGACGCGCCGATCGAATGGGCCCGCTTCGCCGCCTGGCTGTCGCTGCTCCTGCATCGGCATGGCGGCGCGATCCTCCGCATCAAGGGCCGGGTCGGCATCCTCGCCGACGGGGTCCCGATGTCCGTCATCATCCAGTCGGTCCGCCATGTCGTGCACACGCCCGAGCATGGACCGGCCGGCGATGCCGAGGGCGGCACGGCGCTCGTCGTCATCACGCGCGCGCTGGCGCCGGAACGGCTCGCCCGCTCCTTCGAGCGCCATGTGCTGGACGGAGCGGCCGCAGTCGCGCAGGCGCGGGCGGCGGGCTGAATGATGGGCAGCCCCTGCACATCCATCGGGCAGCCGCCATTGCAGTCCCGGCGTATACAAGGGCAAGCAACTGGTATGCGGATTGCTTGCCAGTGGTTCGCCCGATCGACCGGAAATCCGGATCGGACCTCCCCGACCACCACCCCGCGCTTGGCGCGGACAGGCTATTCGCGCGCCGCGACGACCTGTGCGCGCCGCGATCTGGAGCAGAGTGCATGACGAAGGATGGTCTCGAGGAACTCGCCGAGCGGGTGCGCTTCGAGCTCGATTGCGTCGCCTATCCGGCGCGCGAATGGGTGAAGCCGCGCAGCCATGACGGCGCGGCGGTGCTCGACGTTCTGATCGTCGGCGGCGGGCAGAACGGGCTCGCCCTCGCGACGCGATTGCTGCGCGAGCGCGTGACCAATATCCGCGTGCTCGACAAGGCGCCGGCCGGCCTCGCCGGCCCCTGGTTGACCTATGCCCGCATGCACACGCTCCGGACGCCGAAGCATGTCTCGGGCCCCGAACTCGGCCTCGCCAGCCTCTCGATCCGGTCCTGGTACGAGGCGAAATTCGGCGCGGAGGCCTGGGCCAGGCTCGGCAAGATCCCGCGCGCGCACTGGCACGACTATCTCGGCTGGCTGCAGGCGACGCTCGGCATCGACGTGACGCATGAAGCCGAGGTGGTCGATATCGAGCCGCTGGAGGGCGAGGTCTTCGCCGTTCACGCGGTCATCGCCGGCCGGCGCGAACGGCTCCTGGCGCGGCATGTCGTGCTCGCGACCGGAATCGAGGGCGCCGGCGCGTGGCAGGTGCCGGCGATGATTGCCGACGCGCTGCCGAGGGAGCGCTATGCGCACACCGCCGAGCCGATCGATTTCGCGGCGCTCGAAGGCAAGCGCGTCGCCGTGGTCGGCGCCGGCGCATCGGCCTTCGACAACGCCGCCATGGCGCTCGAGGCCGGCGCCGCCGCCGTCGAGCTCTTCGCGCGGCGGGGGTCGCTGCCGAAGGTCAATCCCAATCGCTATATCGAGTTCTCGGGCTATATCCGCCATTTCGGCGATCTCGACGATGCCGACAAATGGCGGTTCATGCGCCGCTTCTTCGCCATGAACCAGCCGCCGCCGCAGGACACGTTCGAGCGCTGCGCCCGCTTCGCCGCCTTCGAGCTGCATCTCGGCAGCCCGGTCGAGGGTGTCGCCGTCTCGGGCGACAGCATCCGCCTGACGACGCCAGAAGGCTCCGCGACCTTCGATTTCCTGATCGTCGGCACCGGCTTCGTCATCGATCTCACGGCACGGCCCGAACTCGCGCGCTTCGCCGACCGAATAGCGCTCTGGTCCGACCGGTTCACGCCGCCGCCGGGCGAGGAGAGCGCGCTGCTCGCCGCCTATCCCTATCTCTCCGGCGCCTTCCAGTTCACCGAGAAGGCGGCGGGCACAGCGCCTTATCTCGCGCGGCTCTACTGCCATTCGCATGGCGCGATGCTGAGCCTCGGCGCCACCGCCGGCATCTCGCAGCTCAAATTCTCGACCGACCGCATCGCCTTCGGCATCACGCGGCAGCTCTTCCGCGACGATGTCGGGGCCTTCCTCGCCGGGCTCGAACGCTATGACGAGGTCGAGCTCGATCTCTCCGCCTATGAGGCGAGCCGCGCCGCGCGCGCCGCCAAGGTCGCCTGAAAGGACGCACGCAAAGTCATGGTCACCGTCACCGATCGCGCCCAGCGCCTCCTCGAATCGGCCGAGAAGATCGAGAGCCCGTTCGTGCTCGACACCTCGCTCTGCCTCTACAGTCCGCAGGACAATGTCGACAGCCTGACGCATCCGCGCATCTCCGCCTGGCTCGACTTCATGCGCACGCGCTACGAGCCGCAGCTTCCGGACGCGAAACGGAAGGTGCTGCTCTTCATGCCCTGCACGAAGACCAAGCCCTATCCCTTTTCGTCTGAACACAAGGCGATCAACCAGCGCCTCGCCGACGAGGGCTTCCGGCCGACCGCCCGGCTCGATCTGCCGCAGGAATTGCAGGCGCGGCTCGAGCCCGAATTCTCGCAGGACGTGCTCAATCTCTCGCCGCTGATCGACGATGCCGGCACGCTGATCCACCGCATGGTGATCTCCGAGCCGATGGGCGTCGTGCCCTATGAGCACATCGTCGACTATCCGGGCGGCGCCTCGCCGGCGACCGCCTATGACGATCCCGGCCTCTTCGAGAAGCGCGGCAATGCCGTCTCGCCCTGGCGGGCGGATTCGACGGCGGTCTCCGTTTCCGCGACGCGCTGGAAATGGGGCGATGCCGAACGGCAGGGCTACGCGGTGATGCACAACGCCATGGCCGAGGCGGTCGCGGCGGTCGTCGGCCGCATCGGCCATCACTATGACGACGTCGTCGCCTGGGTGGCGCCGGGCCTCACGCATCGCAGCTTCGTCATCGGCAGGAGCGAGCGGGCCGCGAACAATGTCGTGGCGACGCGCAAGGTCGGCGACGGGCGCGTCGCGCTCGTCGGCGCCAATGACCACCTCGATGCCGCCGCGCGGATCGCCTCGCTGCCGACGATCGACCAGTGCAAGGACGCCGTCATCCGGCTCGCCACGCGGCTCGGCATCGATACGGTGCAGGCGACCGGAATCTATGCCCGCGGCGGCGCCAATGCGACGCCGCTGGCGCTGCCCGAACTCCTCGATGTGCTCGTCGCGCGTCTTCGCGACCCCAGGGAACTCTGAGAATGACCGGACTGAAGCTCAAGATCGGCGCCAGCGACAGCGACCGCACGCGGCCGATCGCCAATGGCGAAGTGACGATTGCCGGCGTCGATCCGGATGTCACGCTGATGGGCGTGCAGGCGCTGTTCAACCGGCAGCTCGGCAGCCATGAATTCGACGCCTGCGAATTCCCGCTCGCCACCTATCTGCGCACGCTGGAGCGGCCGGAGCGGCCCTATCTCGCCGTGCCGCTGTTCCCCTCGCGCCATTTTCGCTTCTCCAGCGTCTTCATCAACAAGGCGAGCGGCATCGAGAAGCCATCCGACATGGCCGGCAAGCGCATCGGCTTGATGGTGTTCGACATGGCCGCCGCCGTCTGGCAGCGCGGCATCTTCGAGGAGTTCTACGGCCTCGACCGCACGGCGCCCATCTATGTTACCGGCGGGCTCGAGGCGCCGCGCACGGGCGATGAACATCCGCAGGTCTATCCCGAGAAGTTCAAGGTCGAGCGCACCGACAAGGCGCTGGCGCAGATGCTTGCCGAGGGCGAGATCGACGCGCTCTATACCGCGCGCGCGCCGAGCACCTGGCCGTCGCCCACCGTCGGCCGCCTGTTCGAGGACCCGAAGACGGTCGAGCTCGATTATTTCCGCAAGACCGGCATTTTCCCGCCGATGCATATCCTCGCCATCAAGCGGCCGATCGCAGAGGCCAATCCCTGGCTGCCCAAGGCGCTGTTCGATGCCTTCGCCGAAGCGCAGACCGTCGCCCGCGCCAAGCTCTTCGACCAGGTCGCGCTTTCGACCATGCTGCCCTGGGCGCTCGAATCGCTGCTGGAAGCGGAGCGGGAGATCGGCACCGACTACTGGCCGGTGGGCTTCGCCAAGAACCGTGCGATGCTGGAGGTCGTGATCCGCTACTTGAAGGAAGACGGCCTGATCTCGACGGATTTCACGCCGGAAGATCTCTTCGAGGGCGACGACATTCTCGCCACCTGACGCGTAGGAGCATGCAATGACCGTCTCGGGCTTCGGCTGGCGCGATCTCTCGACCGATGCCGTTCCGGCCGCCGACCGGCTCGACTATTGGCGGGAGGCGACCAACAGTCTCTTCCCGCCGACCCAGCTGCGCCGCGACGGCTTCGAGGGCTTCTACGGCCATGTCGCCTGGCTCAGCCTCGGCGACGTCACCATCGCCGACATCGTCTCGACCAGCCTCGACGTCGTGCGCAGCGAGCGCGAGATCCATTCGGGCGATGATCGCTGGTATGAGCTGACGATCCAGATCGAGGGCGAATGCGCCTTCTCCCAGGACGGCCGCGACATCGTCACCGGGCCGCGCTCGATGGTGCTCTATGACAGCCGCCGGCCCTACCGGATGCGCTTTCGCGGGCCCTACCGGCAGGTGTCGCTGAAGGTGCCGCGCGCGGCGCTGCGCGAGCGGGTGCCCTCCGTCGACCGGCTGGTCGCGCTGCATCTCGCCGCCGACCGGATCCCCGGCCGCTTCATCTATGACCTTGCCAGCGGCCTCTGCGAACGGCCGAACGAGATTCCGGCCGCGCTGTCGGGGCGGCTCGAACAGCATGTGCTCGAACTGACAGCGACGGCGCTGCTCGACGAGACCACCGGGGCGCCGCTGTCCGCCTCGCATCTCTCGCAGCTCGACCGCATCAAGGGCTTCATCCTCGCCCATCTCGACGATCCCGATCTCTCGCCGCGCGGCATCGCGGCGGCGCATGGCATCTCGCTCCGGCGGCTCTACGAACTCTTCGAGGCGGAGGAGCAGCAGGTCGCCAAATTCGTGCAGGCGCAGCGGCTCGATCGCATCCGCCGCGAGCTCGGCGATCCCCTGATGAAGGGGCTGCCGATCAACTCGATCGCACTCAGGCGCGGCTTCAAGGATTTCTCGCATTTCAGCCGTGCCTTCCGCCGTCAGTTCGGGGTCTCGCCCGGCACTTTTCGGTCGAGTGCGTCGCACTGAGGCTGCCGCACGCAAGGCCATGGTTTTGCGCCAGCACAGCACTGTCGTGTTGTGCGCTGCCGGCGCCCAATCGAGGCCTGAAAAAGTGAGGGAGCAGACGCGATGGCCTACAAGGAGATGGATACGCAGGGCTGGCAGGTGCTGGACCGCGCCCATTATCTGCACCCGTTCACCGACCATGCCGGCCTCCGCCAGGGCGGCGCGCGCGTCGCGGTGCGGGGAGAGGGCATCTATGTCTGGGACACCGAGGGCACGCGGATCATCGACGGCCTCTCCGGCCTCGGCAATGTGAATATCGGCTACGGCCGGCGCGAGCTGGTGCAGGCCGCGGCCGAGCAGATGCTCGACCTCTCCTATTGCCAGTCCTTCTTCAAGACGACGCACCGCGCCGCCGTGACGCTCGCCGACACGCTGACCGCCATGCTGCCGGACAGCCTCAACCACGTCTTCTTCCAGTCCTCCGGCTCGGAAGCGAACGAGACCGCGATTCGCCTCGTCCGCCGGTTCTGGGACCTCTCCGGCCGGCCGGAAAAGCGGATGATCATCGCCCGCGAGCTCGCCTATCACGGCTCGACCCATATGGCGGCGAGCCTCTCGGGCATTCCGCCGATGCATCTCGCCGGCGGCGACATCCCGCTGCCGAGCGTCGCCCATATCAAGACGGCCTATCAGTATCGCAACGGCGCCGGCATGGACCCGGCCGAGTTCGGCGTGCTGGCGGCGAGCTGGCTCGAGGACAAGATCCTCGAACTCGGCCCGGACAATGTCGCGGCCTTCATCGCCGAGCCAGCCCAGAGCGCCGGCGGGGCGCTTTGCCCGCCCGAGACCTACTGGCCCGAGATCCAGCGCATCTGCAAGAAATACGACGTGCTGCTCATCCTCGACGAGGTCGTGATGGGCTTCGGCCGCACCGGCCACTGGTTCGGCCATCGCCGCTACGGCATCGAGCCTGACATCCTGCAGCTCGGCAAGGCGATCACCTCGGGCTATCTGCCGCTCTCCGCCACCGTGATCTCGGACCGCATCGCCGACACGCTGATCGACAAGGGCGGGGAGTGGGCGCACGGCTACACCTATTCCGGCCACCCGGCCTGTTGCGCCGTCGCGCTCGAGAATATCCGCCTGCTGGGCGAGGAGAAGCTGGTCGAGAATGCCGGCGCGGTTCTCGCGCCTTATTTCAAGGCCAAGCTCGACAGCTTCGCCGAGCATCCGCTGATCGGCGACATCCGCTCGGTCGGGCTGATGGGCGGGCTCGAGATCGTCAAGAACAAGACGACGCGCGAAGCCTTCCCCTATGAGGCGCATATCGGCGACCACTGCGCCGCCGAAGGGCTGAAGCGCGGCCTCGCCTTCCGCGCCAATGGCGACACGATGAGCCTGATGCCGCCGCTGGTGACGACGATCGAGCAGCTCGACACGATCTTCGACATCGCCCGCGAGGCGCTCGACGCCACCGCCAAGCAGTTCGGCGTCACGGCATGAGGAAGCCGACCGGCCTCGTCTGGCACGAATTGCTGATGTGGCACGATACGCATGCGCTGGCCGGATTCATGCAGTCCGGCCGCGGCGTGATCGAGCCCGACGAGCCGTCGGAAAGCGCCGCCGGCAAGCGGCGGATCAAGAACCTGCTCGATGTCGCCGGCCTCACCGACCAGCTGACGCTGGTCAAGCCGCGCCCGGCGAGCGAGGCGGAACTCCAGCGGGTCCACACCGCCGACTATATCGCGGCGCTCAAGGCCATGAGCGCCGGCTCTGGCGGCGACGCGGCGCTCGGCGATCCCGTCGGCGTGACGCCGTTCGGTCCAGGCGGCTACGAGATCGCGGCGCTCGCGGCCGGCGGCCTGCTCGAGGCGGTCGATGCGATCATCGCGGGCCGGATCGCCAATGCCTATGCGCTGGTGCGGCCGCCCGGCCATCATGCCGAGGCGGCGCGCGGCTTCGGCTTCTGCATCTTCAACCATGGCGCGCTTGCCGCCCGCCACGCGCAGGCGGCGCATGGGCTCGGCAGGATCGCCATCCTCGACTGGGACGTGCATCACGGCAACGGCGCCGAGAGCATCTTCTGGGACGACCCCAGCGTCCTCACGCTCTCCATCCACCAGGACAATTGCTATCCGCCAAACTCCGGTCTCCCCGGCGCGATCGGCGGCGGCGCAGGCGAGGGCTTCAATCTCAACCTGCCGCTGCCGCCAGGCTCCGGCAGCGGCGCCTATCTCGCCGCCATGGACCGCGTGATCCTGCCGAGGCTCAGGGCGTTCCGGCCCGACATGATCATCGTCGCCTCGGGCCTCGATGCCGGCGCCTATGATCCGCAGGCGCGGATGATGCTCGGCGGCAGCGCCTTCGCGGCCATGACGCAGCGGGTCATGGATGTCGCCGGGGATTGCTGCGGCGGGCGGCTTCTCCTCACCCATGAGGGCGGATATCACCGTCCCTCGGTGCCCTTCCTCGGCCTCGCCATCATCGAGGCGCTGTCGGGGCTGAAGGGCAGCGTCGACGACCCGTATGAGCCGATCATCGCCGGCATGACCGGACAGGAACTGCAGCCACACCAGGATGCCGCCATCCGCCGCGCCGAGGACCGGTGGGCGACCCAATGAAGAAAGCAGAGGCCGTGGCCGCGACAACCGATTTCTACATCGACGGCGCCTTCGTCGCCCCCCATTCGGACCAGCGCGCCAGCGTGATCAATCCGGCGACCGAGGAGGCGATCGCCACGATCAGCCTCGGCGATGCCACCGATGTCGACCGCGCCGTGGCAGCCGCCCGCCGTGCTTTCCCGGCCTTCGCGGCCACCAGCGTCGCTGAGCGGCTGGCGCTGTTCGCAGCGATCGTCACCGCCTTCAAGCGCCGGCGCGAGGATCTCGCCGCCGCCGTCACGGCCGAGATGGGCGCTGCGAAATGGCTCTCCTGGGAGATCCAGACCGCCTCCAGCATCACCTATTTCGAGAGCGCAGCCGAGACGCTCAAGAGCTTCGTCTTCGACGTGCCGCATGGCCAGTCGCTGATCACGCATGAGCCGATCGGTGTCTGCGGGCTGATTACGCCCTGGAACTGGCCGCTCAACCAGATCGTCACCAAGCTGGCGCCGGCGCTCGCCGCCGGCTGCACGGTCGTGCTCAAGCCATCCGAGCTGTCGCCGCTCTCCGCGCTGATCCTCGCCGAGGTGCTGCACGAGGCCGGTGTGCCGCCGGGCGTGTTCAACCTCGTCAACGGGTCCGGCCCGGTCGTCGGCGCCGCGATCGCAGCCCACCCCGATATCGACATGGTCTCGTTCACCGGCTCGACGCGGGCCGGCATCGCCGTCGCCAAGGCGGCGGCCGATACAGTGAAGCGCGTCCATCAGGAACTCGGCGGCAAATCCGCCAACATCATCCTGCCCGACGCCGATCTGGACCTTGCCGTCACCGATGGCGTCAAGCGCTGCTTCATCAATTCCGGCCAATCCTGCATCGCGCCGACCCGCATGCTGGTGCCGGCGTCGCTCCTGGACGAGGTCGTCGACCGCGCACGTGCTGTCGCGGCCGAGGTCGTCG
Organism: Kaistia sp.; assembly: GCA_965279105.1. Lineage (GTDB taxonomy): Bacteria > Pseudomonadota > Alphaproteobacteria > Rhizobiales > Kaistiaceae > Kaistia. The sequence goes on along the minus strand of OZ257135.1, from coordinate 3,092,859 downwards.
TCGGCGACCCGACGCGGGAGGAGACCTGGATGGGGCCTGTCGCCGGCAGCGCACAGTTCGCTCGAGTTCAGGACATGATCGATATCGGCATCGCCGAGGGCGCAAGGCTCGTCGAAGGAGGCCCCGGCCGGCCGCAGGACCTCAATCGCGGCTATTTCGTCCGCCCGACGATCTTCGCCGACGTGATGCCGGACATGACCATCGCCCGGCAGGAGATCTTCGGGCCGGTGCTGTCGATCCTCACCTACCAGGACGAAGACGAGGCGGTGCGGATCGCCAATGACAGCGTCTATGGCCTCGCCGGCTATGTCTATGCACGCGACGAGGACCACGCCCGGGCCACGGCCCGCCGCATCCGCGCCGGCCGCATCTTCATCAACAATCCCTGGTTCGACTTCGAGGCGCCGTTCGGCGGCTACAAGCAATCCGGCAACGGCCGCGAACTCGGCGAACACGGCCTCCGCGAATTCCTCGAAGTGAAGGCCGTGCTCGGCTGGGACAAAGAGGCGGCGCGATGACGGGCCTCGCTGGCACGCTGTCCTTGAACCCTCCCGTTGAGGGAGGGTCGAAAACGCGCTCGCGTTTTCGGGGAGGGGTCACGGCCGGTCGGCCAGGCAACGGGCTCCCTCGGACTGAAAATCGGCCCGGCGTCCAAACCCCTCCCCAAAGCCGCCTTGCGGTTTTGACCCTCCCGCAAGGGGAGGGTTCAAGGAAGACCGCGATCTCGATCGACTGTGGGAGGCCCCATGCGCACCTGGCTTCGTGATCCCATCGCCGTTCTGGCCGAGGGCGCCGAACGCGGCATCGTCGTCGAGGGCAGCCGCATCGTGGCGCTGGTCGGACGTGACGATCCCGATCCCGCGCATGACCAGGTGTTCGATGCCGGCCGCCATGTCGTGCTGCCCGGCCTCGTCAACACGCATCACCACTTCTTCCAGACGCTGACGCGCGCCCATCCGGCGGCGATCAACAAGGAGCTCTTTCCCTGGCTGAAGGCGCTCTATCCGCTCTGGGGCGACCATCTGAACCGCGACAGCTTCCGCCTCGCGACGCGGCTGGCGCTGACCGAACTCCTGATGTCCGGCTGCACCACCGCCTCGGATCATCTCTTCGTCTTCCCGTCCGACATGCCGGATGCCGTCGATGTCGAGGTCGAGGAAGCGGCAAGGCTCGGCATGCGCGTCGCGCTGACGCGGGGCGCGATCAATCTCGGCATGACCAAGGGCGGGATCGCCGACGAGCGGCTGATGCAGGACGACGATGTCGTGCTCGCCGATTGCGAGCGCGTGCTCGGCCGCTATCACGATCCCCGCCCCGGCTCGTTCTCGACCGTGGCGCTCGCCCCCTGCGCGCCGTTCAATGTCACCCGCGAGATGATGTGCGCGGCGGCGGAGCTCGCGGAAAAGCATGATTGCCGGCTGCACACCCATCTCGCCGAGACCGAGGACGAGAACGATTTCTGCCTGTCGCGCTTCGGCATGCGGCCGCTCGATTATCTCGAGGAAGTCGGCTGGCTGAACGAGCGCGTCTGGCTGGCGCATGGCATCCATTTCGACGACGCCGAAGTCGCCCGCCTCGGCCGCCACCGTGTCGGCATCTGCCATTGCCCGACCTCCAACATGGTGCTCGCCTCGGGCATCTGCCGCACCAAGGAGCTGGAGGCCGCGGGCGCGATCGTCGGCCTCGGCGTCGACGGCTCAGCCTCGAACGACTCCTCCAACATGATGGAAGCGGTTCGCCACGCGCTGATGATCGGGCGGCTGCGCTACGACGCCGAGACCGTGACGCATCTCGATGCGCTGCGCTGGGCGAGCGAGGGATCGGCCGCTCTGGTCGGACGCTCCGATATCGGCCGCATCGAGGTCGGCCGCGAGGCGGATCTCGCGCTGTTCACGCTCGACGAGCTCCGCTTTTCCGGCGCGGGCGACCCGATCGCGGCGCTCGTGCTCTGCGGCGCGCATCGAGCCGACCGCGTCATGGTGGCCGGACGCTGGCGCGTCGAGGACGGCGTGCCGGTCGGCGTCGATCTTGCAAGGCTGCGCCACGAGCATGGCGAAGCCGCGCGCGCATTCCTCACCTCGCTCTGACGAAAGGCCGGTCGCCGACGCCGATGAACGCCCACGCTGCCCAGGACCTGTCGCCCCTCCCCGCGGACGCCGATGCCCCGCAGCGGCCGATCGACCTCATCATCGACCAGGCCGGCAAGACCTTCGAGACGCCGCGCGGCCCCGTCGTGGCGCTCGACCCGATCTCGCTCAAGGTGCCGCGCGGCGCCTTCGTCGCGCTGATCGGGCCATCCGGCTGCGGCAAGTCCACGCTGCTCCGCATGGTCGCCGGGCTCGAACAGCCGGACGAGGGCGGCGCGGTGCTGGTGCGCAGCAAGCATCCCGAGCAATTCCGGAAAGAGGGCGAACTCGGCATCGCCTTCCAGGATCCGGCGCTCCTGCCCTGGCGCAGCGTCACCGACAATATCGCCTTCCCGCTGCAGATCCTCGGCCGGCCGGTGAAGCGCCATGCCGCCGCCATCCAGTCGCTGATCGAACTGGTCGGCCTCAAGGGCTATGAGGCGGCGCTGCCGGGCCAGCTTTCGGGCGGCATGCGCCAGCGCGTCGCCATCGCCAGGGCGCTGGTGACCGACCCGTCGGTGCTGCTGCTCGACGAGCCGTTCGGCGCGCTCGACCAGATCCTCCGCCGCGCCATGAATGTCGAGCTGCAGCGCATCTGGGCGGCACGGCAGACGACGACGCTGCTCGTGACGCATGGCATCGACGAGGCGGTGTTCCTCGCCGATACCGTCGTCGTTATGCATGCAAAGCCCGGCCGCATCGCCGAGATCATCACGGTGCCGTTCGAGCGGCCGCGGCTGCCAAGCCTCTTCAGCAGCCCCGATTTTCATGCGCTCTGCGACCGGCTGACCACGAGCCTGCATGGCGAGGGCGCGCATTGACCGCCGCCCTGCCCTTCCGGGAAAACGCCCGTATCCTCTTCGGCGCGCTGCTCTTTTTCGCGATCTGGGAATTCCTCGGCACGACGACGTCCTGGGGTGTCGCGATGCTGCCGGCGCCGACGCGTATCCTCGCGCAGGCCTTTGCCGACCGGGAGCTCTATTTTCTTCACGGCGTCGCGACGATCGAGACCTCGGCGATCGGCTTTGCCATCGGCGTCACGGTGGCGGTCGCGGCGGCGCTCGTCTTCTGCCTGTCGCCGGGGCTGGAACTCGCCTTTCGCGGTATCAACATCGCGCTCTTCGCCATGCCGGCGATCGTCATCGGGCCGCTCCTGGTGCTGTTCCTGAAGGGCGACTGGCCGCAGACGGTGCTGGCGGCGCTGATGGTCTATTTTCCGGCGATGTCGGCGACGCTGCTCGGCCTTCGCGCCGTCGATCCGCGCATCGCCGATCTCGTCAGCGCCTATGGCGGCGGCGAGGGCAAGCTGATGCGCTATGTGCGCATTCGTGGCGCGCTTCCCGATCTCTTCGCCGGTTTTCGCGTCGCGGCGCCACTGGCGGTGCTGGGTGCCGTACTCGGCGAATTCGGCTCGGGGACACGCTGGGGCTTCGGCGCCTTCCTGCTTTCGGCCCTGCCGCAAGGCAATCCGGCCCGCCTCTGGGGCATCGGCCTCGCCGCGAGCGCGATCGCGCTCGCCGGCTATGCGCTGTTCCTCATCCCGGCGCGGCGGCTGGCGGCCTCGAGCACGTCGGTGACGCTCGCCGCGGTGCAGGGATCGCGAGGGGCGGCGGGCGGCTGGACGCTGCGGCGCGTCGCCCTCGGCCTCACCGCTGTGGCGCTGCCCTTCGTTATCTGGGGGCTGGCGGTGACGCTGTCGCATGTCAGCCCGATCATCGCGCCGGGCCCCGTCCGCACGATCATGTTCCTGATTGAAGGGAAGCAGGCCGCGTCCGCCCGCGCCGCGCTCGGCCTCGCGCTCAGCCAGACGCTGCCGGTGGCGCTGCTCGGGCTGGTCGCGGGGCTCGCCTTCGCCTTCGGCCTCGCAGCGCTGTCGCTGCTCGCCCCACGCGTCGCCCGGGCGCTGCTGCCGGTCGCGCTCGTCGCGCAGAACATGCCGCTGGTGGCGGTGGTGCCCTTCGTCGTGCTGATCTTCGGCCGCGATGTGACGGCGTCGGTCTTCATGGCGATGCTGGTGGTGTTCTTCCCGGCCTATGTGCTGCTGCATCAAGGGTTTACCACTGTGCCGCGCGCCGCCAGCGACCTCGTCTCCGCCTATGGCGGCGGACGCTGGAAGCAGCTCGTTCACATCGCCATCCCCTATTCGATCGGCCATCTATTCGCGGCGGCGAAGCTCGTTGCGCCGCAGGCGCTGCTCGGCGTCATGGTGGCGGAGTGGCTGCTGTCGGGCGTCGGGCTCGGCAACCTCCTCAACATCTCGCGCGGTGGGCTCGACTACGACATGATCTGGGCCGGCGCGCTGATCTCGATCCTGATTTCGGTCGCCGCCTATGAGGCGGTCGGCTTCATTGAACGAAAGGTCGGCCGATGACCGCGCCCATCCGCTGGCACCACGCCTCGCTCACCGTGTCCGATCTCGATCCGGCCATCGCCTTCTTCGGCGCGGTGTTCGGCTTCGTGCCGGAGTTCATCGAGCGCGGCATGACCGACGACATCGTGGCGCTGACCGGGCAAGACGGGCTCTCCTGCGACTTCACGCAGATGCGCGCCCCGGCCTATCCGCTCGTCCTCGAACTGATCGCGTTTCATTCGACGGCCGAAGCGCGGCCGGCGCCCGACGCCCTGCCCTGGCGGCCGGGTGCCGGGCACATCGCCTTCCATGTCGCGGATTTCGACGCGACGCTGGCGCTGGCGCAGAGCCATGGCGCGGTCATGCTCGGCCGCCCGATCACCTTTCCCGGCGGACGCTCGGTCTATTGCCGCGCGCCGGGCGATGCGTTTTTCGAGATCGAATTCCTGCTGGATGCGGGCTCGTGAGGCGTGCCGACAGGGCGCGGCGCCGCATGGCGCGCAAGCATCCAGCGGTGTCGCAAGCTTAGGCAGATCATGCCCATAACTTGGACACGAGTTTTGCTCATCCTGCATATTAGGCAGTTGAACTTGGATGCACGGGCGGTACACTCGGTATCCAAGGTTCCGATAGACCGAGAATTCGGGTCGAACCGACTGTCGCCACGATCGCGCCCTCGGCACAGCCAAGGGCGGTTCGCAGCCAGACTGTCGCGCTTGGAACCCATCCGTTCCGCCGCCAGAGACCCTGTTCCGCCTCCCCGGAGCCGGCCTTGCCGCGGCGGTCCCTCGCCTTTCCAGAACAAGGAGCCGTGAGATGATGTTCACGCAGACCCGCCGCGCCTTCGGCAAGGCGGCCTTCGCCGGCCTCGCCGCCGCAGCCTTCGCTCCCGTCGGCCGCGCCTTCGCCGCCGAAGCCCCGCTCGCCTTCCAGTCGATCTGGATCAACGATCCGGAATTCATCGGTTATTTCATTGCGATCGACAAAGGCTGGTACAAGGAGGCCGGGCTCGACCTCACCTATATTCCCGGCGGCCCCGACGTGATCCCGCAGGGCTCGCTCCTGACCGGCAAGGCCGACATCGCGCTGACCTCGCTGATCGAGACCGCCTCGGCCGTCAGCGAGAAGGGCGCGACCTTCAAGATCATCGGCGCGCAGTTCCAGAAGAGCCCGGACAGCGTCATCTCGCTCGAGCAGACCGGCATCAAGACGATCAAGGACCTCGTCGGCAAGACGGTCGCCTGCCCGCCGCTCAGCCTCGGCACGTTCAAGGTGCTGCTCGGCCTCAACGGCGTCACCGAGGACCAGCTGAAGATCGTCCCCTATTCCTTCGACCCGACGCCGCTCGCCACCGGCCAGGTCGACGCCGTCGTCGACTTCATGACCTCGCTGCCCTTCATCGTCGAGCAGACGTCCGGCAAGAAGGCCAGCTACATGTTGTTCTATGATTTCGGACTGCCCTTCGGCCAGGACTTCGTCACGGTCAACGAAGAGACGCTGAAGACCCGCCGCAAGGACATCGTCGCCTTCATGCGCGCCAGCCGCAAGGGCTGGGACGAGGACCTCGCCAACCCCGAGAAATACACCAAGGAGTATGAGAACACCTGGTTCAAGGGCAATGGCTACACGCCGGAAGCGGCGCTGTTCCATGCCCGCATCCAGGTCGACCTCATGAAGAACCCGAACGGCATCTTCGCGATGGATCCCGACTGGATCGACAAGAACCTTGCCACCCTCGACAAGGTCGGCGTCAAGGCCGACAAGAGCCTCTTCGATACCAGCATCCTCGCGGAGCTCTGACGGGCACGCGCCAGCACGGGAAGGCCGCATCAGGCCTCGACTTCATGACAAGCCTCTTTACGCCCCTGACCCTCAGGGGCGTGACCTTCAAGAACCGGATCATCGTCTCGCCGATGTGCCAGTACGCCGCTGCCGATGGCTTCGCGACGGACTGGCACTTCGACCATCATGCCCGCTTCGCCCTCGGCGGCGTCGGCGGCGCGCTGGTCGAGGCGACCGGCATCTCGCCCGAGGGACGCATCACGCCGGATTGCCTCGGCATCTGGGACGATGCGCAGATCGACGGCCTGAAACGGATCACCGCGACCTATCACCGGCAGGGCGCGGCGATCGGCATCCAGCTCTCGCATGCCGGCCGCAAGGCCAGTTCCACTGCGCCCTGGCAGGGCGGCTGGGCGCTGCCGGCCGATGATCCGCGCGCCTGGCAGACGGTGGCGCCCTCTGCCATCGCCTATCACGAGGACTGGCCGGTGCCGCTGGCCCTCGACGAGGAAGCCATCGCCGGCGTCATCGCGGATTTCGTCGCGGCGGCAGAGCGCGCGGTGGCCGCCGGATTCGATTTCGTCGAGATCCACGGCGCGCATGGCTATCTGCTGCATGAATTCGTCTCGCCGGTCGCCAACCAGCGGACCGATCGCTATGGCGGCACGCCGGAAAACCGCATGCGGCTGTCGCTCGAGGTCGCGACCGCGATCCGCGCCGCCATCCCCGAGGCGATGCCGCTCTTCTACCGCGCCTCCTGCATCGACCGCATCCCGGATGCCGGACTGACGCTGGACGATGCGGTGGCGCTGGCGAAAGCGCTGAAGGCCGTCGGCGTCGATCTCATCGACTGCTCGGCCGGCGGCATCCTGGTGCGCACCAATCCCGGCCACATCAAGGAAGGCCCCGGCTTCCAGATCGGCTTTGCCGAGCGCATCAGGGCCGAGGCCGGTATCGCCACCATGGCGGTCGGAGGTATCACCGAGGCGCATCAGGCCGACGATGTGATCACCGGCGGCAAGGCCGATCTCGTCGCGCTCGCCCGCGAGATGCTGGCCGATTCCAATTTCGCGCATCGGGCGGCCGGCGAACTCGGCATCGACAGGCCGGATTTCGTCCTCCCCGAGCGCTATGCCTTCTACCTCCAGTTCCGCCGGCCGGCGCCATGACGCGGGCTCTGGCACAGGTTCCGCTCGGCCGCCGCTCGGGGCTCACCGTCTCGCGCGTCGGCTTCGGCTCGGCACCGCTGGGCGACTTCTTCGAGAAGCTGGACGAGCGCGAGGCGATCGCCACCGTCGAGGCGGCCTTCGCGGCCGGCATCACGCTGGTCGACACCTCGCCGCATTATGGCAACGGCCTCGCCGAGCATCGGATCGGTACGGCGCTGCGCAGCGTGCCACGCGAGAGCATCGTGCTCTCGACCAAGATCGGCCGCGTCATGAGCCCGTCGACATCGGGCGGCGGCACGGCGCCGCCACCGGCGCGCGGCTTCGTCGGCAGCCTGCCGCATCGGCCCGCCTTCGACTATTCCTATGACGGCGTGATGCGCTCGTTCGAGCAGTCGCTGCTTCGCCTCGGCACCGACCGCATCGACGTCCTGCTCGTGCACGACATCGACGCCTGGTCGCAGGGCGAGGACAAGGTCGAGGCGCGCTATCGCGAGGTGCTGGACAGCGGCTATCGCGCGCTCGATCAGCTCCGCACCGAGGGCACGGTCAAGGCGATCGGCCTTGGCCTCGACGATCACGAGTGGTGCGAGCGCTTCCTGCGCGAGGCCGAGTTCGACGCCATCCTGCTCGCCGGCCGCTATTCGCTGCTCGAGCAGCCGGCGCTGCCGACGCTGCTGCCGCTCGCGCTGAAGCAGGGCGTCGGCGTGATGCTCGGCGGCATCTTCAATTCCGGCATCCTCGCCACCGGCGCCGTGCCGGGCGCCCGCTACAACTACGAGGCCGCGCCGCCCGAGATCATGGACCGCGTCGCCCGCATCGAGGCGGTGTGCCGCGCGCATGGCGTGCCGATCGCGCGGGCCGCCGTGCAGTTCGTGCTCGGCCATGCCGCGATTTCCTCGCTGGTGCTCGGGGCGGTCAAGCCGTCCGAAATCGACCGAAACCTCGCCGCGCTCGACGAGCCGGCGCCCGAAGCGCTCTGGCGCGATCTGAAGACCGAAGGCCTGCTCGATCCGGCAGCGCCGACACCCGACCCATCCATAGACGTCAAGAAGCCGTCCGTGCTTCGCCCTGGGGAGACCGCCTGATGCCGCTCAATACGCCCGCCACCACGCTGTGGATCGACACCGACACCGGCTCGGACGATGCCGTCGCGCTGGTGATCGCCTTCCAGAATCCCCAGGTCGAGATCGCCGGCATTTCGGTCGTCATGGGCAACTGCTCGCTGGAGAAGGCGCTGCAGAACGCGCTTTACACGCGCGAGATCTGCGGCGCCGAGCATGTCCCCGTCTATGCCGGCGTCGGCAAGGCGCTGATCCGCGGGCCGTTCGATGCGGTGAATGTCCATGGCGATGACGGCATGGGCGATATCGGCCTGCCGCTCTCAGGCCGCGTGCCGAACGAGGGACACGCCATCGACAAGATGATCGAGGCGATCCTGGCGCGGCCCGGCGAGATCACGCTGGTGACGCTCGGCCCGTTGACGAACATCGCCATTGCGCTGGCGCGCGAGCCGCGCCTCGCCGGCGCGGTCAAACATTGCGTGGTCATGGGCGGGATTGGCGATGGGCCGGGCAATGTTACGCCGGCTGCGGAATTCAATATCTATGCCGACCCGGACGCCGCCCGTATGGTGTTCCAGTCGGGCATGCCGATCGTCATGTGCGGCTGGGAGATCTCCTGCCGCCATGCCGTCGTCGAGCCGGCCGACACGGCCGAACTGAAACGCGTCGGGGGGGCGCTCGGTGCCTTCTGCGTCGATATCCAGCGCTTCTTGGTCGAGTTCGCGACCAAGGTCTCGGGCCTGCCCGGCATCGACCTTCCCGACCCGATCACCATGGCGATCGCGATCGATCCGTCGATCGTCACCGCCTCCAGCGAGGCCTATGTCGAGGTCGTCAATGGCGACGGCCCGGCGCTCGGCCAGACCATCGTCGACCGCAAGCTGCATGCCGGCAAGCCGGTCAACGCCACGGTCGTCGATGCCGCCTCGCGCGAGAAGTTCATGGCGATGCTGACGGGCGCGGTGACGCGGCCGGTCGGCTAGCCGAAGACGGCGCGGGACGCTGTCCCGCATTGCCCGAGGCGACAACGCCGACGGCCAAAAAGGAGGCCGGCCGAATGGCCGGACGGGGTGCGGGTCCATCTTCTTCTGGGGAATGTCATGAAGTTCGACAACAGAACGCTCGTCCTGATGGCGGCGGCCATCGTGATCAATATCGTCGTCGGCCAGATCGTCGCCTGGCTGAAACTACCGCTGTTCATCGATTCGATCGGCACGATCCTGGTCGGCATCCTCGCCGGCCCGCTCGCCGGCGCCATCGTCGGCGTGCTGGCCAACCTGATCTGGGGCCTGATCCTCGATCCGGTCGCGGCAGCGTTCTTCCCGGTCGCGCTCGTCATCGGCGCCGCCGCGGGCATTCTCGCCCGCTATGGCTGGTTCACCAATCTCGGCAAGACCATCGTCGCCGGCGTGATCATCTCGATCGTCTCGACGCTCGTCGCGATCCCGATCATCGTCTACATGTTCGGCGGCGTGACTGGCTCGGGTACCGACTTCGCCACCGCCTATCTGCTGGCCATGGGCACGCAGCTCATCCAGTCGGTCGCGATCTCGAACCTCGTGCAGAACCTCGCCGACAAGATCATCACGGCTGTGATCGCCTGGGTGATCGCGATGCGGCTGCCGCGCAACTTCACCACCGGCCTGCCCTTCTTCGCCTACACGAAGCCCTGAAGCAGCGCTTTTCGGATCGCAACGATGGAACGGTCGCCCTCGGGCGGCCGTTCTCGTTTAGTGGCGCGGCAGCGGGCCTTGCGGCCAAGCCGCCGCGCCTGCTCCCGCCGCGGGGTAGGGACCGCGGCGGGAGATCTCGTGGCAATCAGTGCGTCGGTGCCGGCGCCTCGGCCGCGGCAGGCTTCCGCTTGGTGCGGCCCGCGAGGCGGCGGACGACGACATAGAACATCGGCACCATGAAGACGCCGATCGACGTCGCCGCGATCATGCCGCCCATCACGCCGATGCCGACAGCGTTCTGCGCGCCGGAGCCGGCGCCGGTGGCGATGGCGAGTGGCAGGACGCCGAGGATGAAGGCGAAGGACGTCATCAGGATCGGGCGGAGGCGCTGGCGCGCGGCGAGCAGGGTCGCCTCGACCAGTTCCTTGCCGGCCGCCTGCTGGTCGCGGGCGAACTCGACGATGAGGATCGCGTTCTTGGCCGAGAGGCCGATCGTCGTGAGCAGGCCGACCTTGAAATAGACGTCGTTCGACTGGCCGAAAAGCTTCGCGGCGACGAGCGCGCCGAGCACGCCGATCGGCACGGCGAGCATCACCGAGAACGGGATCGACCAGCTCTCATAGAGCGCGGCGAGGCAGAGGAAGACGACCAGCATCGAGATGGCATAGAGCGCCGTCGCCTGGTTGCCCGAGAGCTGCTCCTGATAGGAGAGACCGGTCCAGGCCGCCGTGAACCCGGAAGGCAGCTCCGAGACGAGCGTCAGCATCTCGTCCATCGCCGTGCCGGAACTGACCCCGGACGCGGCCGAACCCTGGATGTTGACCGCGGAGATGCCGTTGTAGCGGTCGAGCTTGGGGGAACCGCGGCTCCAGGACGAGGCGGTGAAGCTCGAGAACGGCACCATCTCGCCGGAGGCGTTGCGGACATACCAGCTGTTGAGGCTGCCGGGCTCGGAGCGCGAGCCGGGATTGCCCTGCACATAGACCGGCTTGACCTTGCCGCGATCGATGAAGTCGTTGACGTAGGACCCTGCGAACGCGACCGAAATCGTCGTGTTGATATCGGAGAGATCGACGCCGAGCGCGCGAGCGGCGGCCTGGTCGATGTCGATCTGGAACTCGGCCTGGTCCTCCTGTCCGCCCTGGCGAACGCCGGCCAGTTGCGTATCCTTGGCGGCCGCGGCGAGCAGCTGGTCGCGCGCCGCCTTGAGCGCGTCCTGGCCGGCGCCGCCGGTGTCCTGCAAATACATCTCGAAGCCGTTCGACTGGCCGAGATTGGGCAGAGCCGGCGGCGACAGCGCGAAGACCTGCGCGTCGCGGATCTTCGAGAAGGCCGCCATGGCACGGCCGGCGATCGCCGCGGACGACTGGCCCTTGCCGGTGCGCTGGTCGAAGTCCTTCAGCTTGACGAAGGCCATGGCGGAGTTCTGGCCACTGCCGTTGAAGCCGAAGCCGACGGCGGCGAAGATGCCGTCGACATTGGCCTTCTCGTCCTCGAGAAAATGCTTCTCGACCTGTTTGACCACCTCGACCGTCCGGGCCTGCGTCGCCCCCTGCGGCAGGGTGATCATCGTCATCAGCACGCCCTGGTCCTCCTCGGGCAGGAACGAGCTCGGCAGCCGCACGAACAGGAGATAGACGCCGCCGATCATCAGGAGGAACAGGGCAAGGAAGGGCAGCGGGCGGCGGATGATGCCGGCGACGCCGCGCACATAGCCGTTGGTGCCGCGATCGAAGCCGCGATTGAACCAGCCGAACAGGCCCTTCTTCGGGGCATGGCTGCCCGGCTTCAGCATGGTGGCGCAGAGCGCCGGTGTCAGAACGATCGCCACCAGCACGGAGAGCACCATCGCGGTGACGATCGTCACCGAGAACTGGCGGTAGATGACGCCGACCGAGCCGGAGAAGAACGCCATCGGCAGGAACACGGCCGAGAGCACGAGCGCGATGCCGATCAGCGCGCCGGTGATCTCGCCCATGGATTTGCGCGTCGCCTCGAGCGGCGACAGCCCCTCCTCCGCCATCACGCGCTCGACATTCTCGACCACGACGATCGCGTCGTCGACGAGGAGACCGATCGCCAGCACCATGGCGAACATCGTCAGCGTGTTGATCGAATAGCCGAAGAAGGCGAGCACGCCGAAGGTGCCGAGCAGCACGACGGGAACCGCGATGGTCGGGATCAGCGTGGCGCGGATGTTCTGCAGGAAGAGGAACATCACCAGGAAGACGAGGACGACCGCCTCGATCAGCGTCTCGAACACCTTCTCGATCGAGAGCTTCACGAAGGGCGTGGTGTCGTAGGGATAGACAACCTCGATCGAGGAGGGCAGCGAGCCCGAGAGGGTCTCGACAGCGGCCTTGACCCCGGCAGAGGTGTTGATCGCATTGGCGCCGGTCGCGAGATTGATGCCGAAGCCGGCGGCGGGGCGTCCGTCATAGCGCGAGAAGGAGTTGTAGCTCTCCGAGCCGATTTCGACGGTGGCGACATCGCTGATGCGGACGATCGAGCCGTCGGTGGTGGTCTTCAGGATGATGTTGCGGAACTGCTCCGGCGTCTTCAGCTGGCTTTGCGCGGTGACGGTGACATTGAGCTGCTGGCCGGGCGGGCTCGGCAGCGCCCCGAACTGGCCGGCGGATATCTGGCGGTTCTGCACGCCGATCGCCGTCGAGACATCGCTCGGCATCAGCTGGAACTTGGCGAGCTTGGCCGGATCGAGCCAGATGCGCATCGCATAGCCGGAGCCGAACACGTTGACGTCGCCGACGCCCTCGACGCGCTTGATCGTGTCCTCGAAGGTCGAGGAGAAATAGTCGCCGAGATCCTCCGACGTCTGGCTGCCGTCCTTGGAGACGAGCGCGCCGACCATCAGGATGCTCGATGTCGACTTGGTGACCGAAATGCCCTGGTTGACGACCGCGTCGGGCAGCTGCGATTCGACCAGCTGCAGCTTGTTCTGAACCTGCACCTGGGCGATGTCGGCATCGACGCCGCTGGCGAAGGTCAGCTGGATCGAGGAAGCGCCCGTCGCCGAGCTCGATGCCGACATGTAGTCGAGATTCTCGAGGCCGGTCAGGCCCTGCTCGATGATCTTGGTGACCGAATTCTCGACCGTCTCGGCGCTGGCGCCGGGATAGGTGGCGGAGATGCGGACCGTCACCGGCGCGATCTCGGGATATTGCGCGATCGGAAGCGTGGAGATGCCGAGCAGGCCGCTCAGCATCACGGCGATGGCGAGCACCCAGGCGAAGATCGGCCGCGAGATGAAGAAATCGGCGAGAGAGGCGCGCTTCACTTGGCCGCCTCCCCTTCTGCCGGCACAGCGGCCGAGGTCGCGGCCGGCGCTGTCTGGGCGACGCCGGAGGCATCGATGGTGACGGCGACCGGGGTCACCGCCTGGCCGTCGCGGATCTTCTGCAACCCGTCGACGATCAGCCTGTCGCCGTCCTTGATGCCCTCGTCGACGAGCCAGTCATTGCCGACCGCCTGCACCGTCTCGAGGATCCGGGTCTCGACCTTGTTGTCTGCCGTCACGAACATCGCCGTCGCCGCGCCCTTGGCGTTGCGGTTGACGGCGCGCTGCGGCAGCAGGAAGCCGTTCGGGTCATCGCCGATCGTGATGACGGCGCGGACATACATGCCGGGCAGCAGCTGCCGGCCCGGATTGGCGAGCGTCGAGCGGATCGAGAAGGTGCCGGTCGTCTGGCTCACCGTCGCATCCATGGTGTCGAGGGTGCCGGTCTCGCCGAACACGCTGCCATCCTCGAGGATCAGCTTCAGCGTCGGCGGGCCGTCGCCGCGCTTCAGCTTGCCGCTCTCCATCATGGCGCGGAAGCGCAGCAGGTTGGCCGACGAATCCGAGAGATCGACATAGATCGGATCGAGCTGGCGGATCGTCGCCAGCGCCGTCGTCTGCTGCGCCGTGACCAGCGCGCCCTCGGTCACGGCCGAGGTGCCGATGATCCCGCCGATCGGCGCCCGCACCTTGGTGCGATCGAGATTGATCTTGGCCGCTTCGACGGCGGCCTCGGCCGAGGCGATATCGGCCTTGGCCTGCGCCAGCGTTGCCTTGGCATCGTCGAGGTTCTGCGCGGTCACCGAATTGGCGCCGACCAGCTGGTTGTAGCGATCGACCTTGGCCTGCGCGCTGGGCAAGGCGGCCTGCGCCTTCTGCAGCGAGGCGGCCGCGGAATCGGCGGCGGCCTGATAGCTGCGCGGATCGATCTCATAGAGAAGATCGCCCGCCTTGACGGTGCTGCCCTCGGTGAAGACCCGGCTCTTGATGATGCCATCGACCTGCGGCCGGATATCGGCGACCGCCGAGGCCGTGGTGCGGCCGGCGACCTCGACGACGATCGGCACCGGACCCGACTTCAGCGTGACGGTTCCGACCTCGACGGCCGCGCCGCCGCCCGGCGGCCCGCCCGGCGCCGCCTGCTCGGAGCAGGCCGCAAGTCCGGCCGCGAGACCGAGCGCCAGAACGGCCATGTTGATGCGCAATCTCATGCAGGTTCTCCGGCGAGGTTTCCGAGCGGACACAGACGATAGCAGGGCAGCGAACCGAATTCAGCCGCGTCAATTTCCGGGATGGACCATCCAGCTACGGGAAGACTGTGGTCCAGATAGGTACAAATGCCTCGAAACATTGCGCGTCTGACGGATTTCGTGTCGAAGCATGTCCATGCGCCCTCGCTGATACGATCGGTGACGATTTCGCCGTCCTGGTCGCAGATCCCCTCCCATTGAGTTCGAGCCCTAGTGACCCATCTCCTCGGCGAGGAAGTCGACGAAGGCGCGGATGCGGGCTGCGAGATGGTCATGGCCGACATAGACGGCGTGCACCGGCTCGATATCGCCGGGATTGAACGCCTCCAGCACCGGCAGGAGGCGGCCGCTGGCAATGTCCGCCTCGACATGGAAGCGGCCGAGGCGGGCAAGCCCGACGCCGGCGAGCGCCAGCTGGCGGAGGATCACGCCATTGTTGCCATGCGCGTTGCCGGCGACGGGCCGCGTATAGGCCTCGCCGCTTGCCGGATCGCGAAAGGGCCAGAGGCCCGGATTGACGCGGAAATTGAAGCGCAGGCAATTATGCGCCGCGAGATCGTCGGGCGTTTCCGGCCGGCCGAAGGCCGCGAGATAATCCGGCGCGGCGACGATGACCCGGCGGGTCTCGAAGAGGCGCTTGGCCTTCAGCGTCGAGTCGCGGAGCGGACCCATGCGGATGGCGATGTCGGTGCGCTCGTCGACGAGGTCGATGACGAGATCGGTGAGTGACACGTCGATCTCGACCTGCGGATAGCGCGCGAGGAAGCGCGGCAGCACCGGCAGCAGGCAGGTTTCACCGAAGGCGACGGAGGCGCTGATGCGCAGCCGCCCGCGCGGGATGGCGCCGGCCCCGGAGGCGACCAGCCGCTCGGCGTCATCGATGTCGGCGAGGATGGCGCGCGCCCGCTCCAGATAGAGCGAGCCCTCCGCCGTCAGCTGGATCATCCGCGTCGAGCGCGTGAACAGCGGCGTCCCGAGCCGCTCCTCGATGCGCCCGACCAGCTTGCTCACGGCGGAGGGCGACAGCGCGAGGCGCCGGCCCGCCGCCGAAAGGCCGCCCGTTTCCGCGACCGCGACGAAGACGGCCATTTCGCCGGCCCGATTGTCCAAGCGCCACCTGTGAATTCGTTTCCAAGTCGATTTTACCGGCCTTGATCTTCAGTCGCAAGCCAGGCGTCGCCATTGTTGCTGCACCGCACATACGCCCTTGGTGCCGTGAAAGGTCACGCCATGCCCATTGCTCTCTTTGCGCTCACGATCGCCGCCTATGCGATCGGGACGACCGAATTCGTCATCGTCGGCCTGCTGCCGACCGTCGCCGCCGATCTCGGCATCACCTTGCCGCTCGCCGGACTGATCGTCAGCGTCTATGCGCTCGGCGTCACCTTCGGCGCGCCGGTGCTGACCGCGCTCACCGGACGCATCGAGCGCAAGCCGCTGCTGCTCGGCCTGATGGCGCTGTTCATCGCCGGCAACGGCCTCGCGGCGCTCAGCCCCTCCTATGAGATGCTGCTCGTCGCGCGGGTTCTGACGGCCTTCGCGCATGGCGTCTTCTTCTCGGTCGGCGCCACCATCGCCGCCGATCTCGTCCCCGAGAACCGCCGCGCCTCGGCGATCGCGCTGATGTTCATGGGACTGACGGTGGCGATCGTCACCGGCGTGCCGCTCGGGACATGGATCGGCCAGAATTTCGGCTGGCGGATGACCTTTGCCGCCGTGTCCGCGCTCGGGCTCGTCGCCTTTGTCGGCATCGCGGCGCTGCTGCCGTCACGGATCGCCAAGGCGCCCGCCGCCTCGATCATGGACCAGATCCGCGTGCTCGGTTCCGGCCGGCTGCTGCTCGTCTTCGGCATGACCGCGCTCGGCTATGGCGGCACCTTCGTCGCCTTCACCTATCTCGCCGCGATCCTCGAGACGGTTACAGGCTTCGCGGCTTCGCATGTCAGCCTGATCCTCGTGCTCTACGGCCTCGCCATCGCCGTCGGCAATCTCTCGGGCGGGCGCATCGCCGATCGCAGCCCGGTCCGGGCGCTCTCCTGGCTGTTCGCGCTGCAGGCGATCGTGCTCGTCGTCTTCAGCTTCACCGCCTCGATGCCGGTCGCCGCGCTGGTGACGCTCGCCGCCCTCGGCTTTCTCTCCTTCGCCAATGTGCCGGGACTGCAGCTCTATGTCGTCCAACTCGCCGAGCGGGAGCGGCCGGGCGCCGTCGATACGGCCTCGGCGCTCAACATCGCCGCCTTCAATCTCGGCATCGCCATCGGCGCCTGGGTCGGCGGACTTGTCGTCGCCTCACCGCTCGGCCTCGCCGCGACGCCCTGGGTCGGCGGCCTCATGGTGGCCGGCGCGCTGATGCTGACGCTGTGGAGCGCCGCGCTCGATGCACGGCGGAGCGAGGCTCGGCTGGCCGGGGCCTGAAAGGGATCCGCGGACGGTTCCGCTGTCGCGGCGGTTCCGTCGGCGGGGGCAACCTGATAAAGCCGGCTGGGTTCCCTCCAAAGCGCCAGCCCATCTCCGCAGACAATGTCCGACACGCATCCCCTGCCCTCGCCCCTCATCGACTTCCTGGCGCGCGCCCTCGCGCGGCAGTCGGGCGGCGTCATCTATCGCGAGCTGGCGCAGGCGCTGCGCCAGGCCGTGACAGAGGACATCCTGGCGCCCGGCGACGTGCTGCCCGGCGAGCGCGACCTCGCCGAGGCGATCGACATCTCGCGCACCTCGGTGCGCAAGGCGATCGAGAGCCTCGTCAATGACGGCGCGCTGATCCGCCGTCATGGCGCCCGCACCGCCGTCGCCGAGCGCGTCGAGAAGCCGCTGTCAGCGCTGACCTCCTTCTCCGAGGACATGCGCTCGCGCGGCATCGAGCCGGGCATGATCTGGATCTCGAGGGAAGTGGCGACCGCCTCGCCCAGCGAGATCATGGCGCTCGATCTCTCGGTCGGCGCGAAAGTATGCCGGCTCAAGCGGCTGCGCACCGGCGACGGCAAGCCGATGGCCATCGAGCATGCCGTCGTGCCAGGCGACGTGCTCGCCGACCCGGCCGAGGTGACCGGATCGCTCTATGAAGTGCTGTCGCGGCTCGACCGCCGCCCCGTCCGCGCCCTGCAGCGGCTGCGCGCCGCCATCGCCAGCCCCGAGGACAGCCAGCTGCTGCATCTCGAGCCCGGCGCGCCGCTGCTCGTCGCCGAGCGGCGCTGCTTCACGCGCGACGGCACGCCGATCGAATTCACCCGCACCCTCTATTGCGGCACGCGCTACGATTTTCTCGTCGAGCTGCGCAGCCAGGATCAAGCATGAGATCAGTTTGATACCAGTTGTGGAAATTCTAGGCATATGGACCTGACTGGTTGCTAACTGGTTCTCTCGCAGCTACGGTTGATGGGTCGATCCACCGCAGCGAGCAGTTCCGTGCAGGCGTGTCTCAGGCGTTTCGCTTCATCGCTCATCGTCTCGTGCCAGCCGGTGCCTGGCGGGCCGCTCGACCAGCCTGACAGCGTCGTCGGCTTCGCCCTCGCGGCGCTGGCGAGCGGCGCGCGGGGCCTCCGCATCGAGGGCATCGACAATCTCCGCGCCGTGCGCGCCGCCACCGATGCGCCGATCATCGGCCTCATCAAGCGCGACCTCGACACGTCCCCGATCCGCATCACGCCCTTCGCCGCCGATGTCGAGGCGCTGGCCGACGCCGGCGCCGACATCATCGCCTTCGACGCCACCGACCGCGTCCGTCCCATCGAGGCTGGAGCGCTCTGCGCCCTCGTCCATGCGCGCGGCAAGCTCGCCATGGCCGATATCTCGACGCTGGCAGAGGCGAAGGCGGCGATCGCCTTCGGCGCCGATATCGTCGGCACCACCATGTCGGGCTACACAGGCGGCCCCGAGCCCACCGAGCCGGATTTCGCGCTGCTCGCCGCCTCTGTCGCGCTCGGCCATCCCGTCATCGCCGAGGGACGGATCCGCGCGCCGGAACAGGCCGCCGAGGCCATTCGCCTCGGTGCGCATGGCGTCGTCGTCGGCTCGGCGATCACACGGCCCGAACACATCACCTCCTGGTTCGCCGACGCCATCGAGGCGGTCAAGGCGGAGAGCGACGACCGGCCGACGCTCGCCTTCGATCTCGGCGGCAGCAAGATCCTCGTCGCGCTGGTCGCCGGCGGCACGGTCCTCGACACGCGCGAGGCGCCGACGGAGCGCTCCGCCGATGCCAATGCCTGGTGCGACACCGTCGCGGCGCTCGCCGCGCCGTTCCAGGGCGCGTTCGGCGCCGTCGGCGGCTGCGTCACCGGCATCGTCGAGGGTGGGCGCTGGACGGCGCTGAACCCCGAGACGCTGCCGATCGAGGCCGGCTTCCCGCTGGCTGAGGCGCTCGAAAGCCGTCTCGGCATGGCCGTGACGCTCGCCAACGATGCGCAGGCCGCCGCCTGGGGCGAATATCGTTTCGGCGCAGGCGCCGGGAGCGACCTCGTCTTTCTGACCGTCTCGACCGGTATCGGCGGCGGTGTCGTCCTCAGTGGCGAACTCCGTGTCGGACGCACGGGCCTTGCCGGCAGCGCGGGACTGACGCGGCTGATCTCGGCGGAGGGCGCCGGCGCGCTGATCGAGAGCGCGGCGAGCGGCCCGGCCATCGCGGCGGCGGGTCTTGCGGCCGGCATCGCCGGCGATGCGCCCGGCGTGTTCGCTGCGGCTTCCGCGGGCGATGCGCGCGCCTCGGCGATCCTCGACCGCTCGGCGGCGGTCGTCGCCGCCCTCATGGAGAACCTGCAGCTGCTGTTCGATCCTGACGTGATCGTGCTCGGCGGCGGCGTCGGCCTCGCGGCGGGCTATCGCGAGCGTCTTGAACTTCGGCTGGCGGAGCTTCCGCCGTTGATGAGACCCGAGATCCGCGCGGCGGCGCTCGGCAGACATGCAGGCGTGATCGGTGTCGCCGACCTCGCCGCTCGCCAATCAAAATCCAGGGGAACGAAAAAATGACGCGACTGAAATCACTTCTGGCCGGTGCGGCCATCCTCGCGGCCATGGGCCTCTCGACGGCCAAGGCCGAGGTCACCGTGCTCGGCTGGCCGGGCGGCCCCGAAGAGGCGGGCCTGCGTAAGGCCGCCGAGGTCTACAACACCAAGGCTGATGACGCCGACAAGGTGAAGCTGATCTTCTTCAACCGCGACGGCTTCTTCGACAAGCTCGCCGCCGATCTCGCGGCCGGCTCGACCGACTTCGACATCAACCTGCTCGCGACCTATGCGCTCGGCCGCTATGCGCCGTTCATGGACCCGATCACGCTGCCGGCCTCGGCCAAGGACACCTTCTCCGACAAGGTGCTGGCGACGATGCAGTATGACGGCAAGCAATACGGCATCCCGACCGATCTCTCGCTGCACTTCATGTATTACCGCAGCGACCTGATCGAGAAGCTGCTCACCGACGCCGAATGGAAGAAGGCCTACGGCGAGATCTCCGAGAAGTATCTCGGCAAGACGCTCGAGCCGAAGGATCCGGACGCCTGGACCTGGGAAGACTGGATGGCGACGTCGCTGTTCTTCACCAAGTCGATCAACAAGGAGAGCCCGACCCGCTACGGCGCCGTTCTCCAGATGAAGAACCTCCTGTTCAACATGATGGTCTGGCATTCGGCGGCCAAGGCCCAGGGCGGCGACTGGCTCGATGCCTCGGGCGCCGTCATCGTCGACAGCCCGGCCTATCGCGCCGCGCTCGAGATCTACAAGAAGCTCTATGACGAGGGCGCGACGCCGAAGGACTCGACCACCTACGAGTTCGCCGAGGCCAATGCCGCCTTCGGTTCTGGCCAGGCCGCGACCATGCTGCAATGGAACGCCGCCTTCGCCGATCTCGACAACAAGGAGAAGACGCCCGCCGTCGCCGGCAAGATCGGTACCGTCGCGCCGCCGACCGGCCCCGCCGGCCGCTTCACCCATATCCACGGCCTCGGCCTCGGCATCAACAAGGCGTCGACCCACAAGGAAGGCGCGGTCAAGTTCATCGACTGGCTCGCGACCCCCGAGGCGATGACGATCTATGCCAAGGCCGGCGGCTCGCCGGCGCTGACCGAAGCCGTCGTCGCCGGCCTCGTCGCCGAGCGTCCGGACCTGAAGAAGCTCGGCGAATTCGCCGGCGCCTATGGCTTCGTGATGAATGGCGGCACCGCCGCGAAGGCGCTGCAGGTCTATGAGCTGCAGGCCAAGGAGTTCACCGCCTACTGGTCCGGCGGCAAGTCGCTCGACGACGCGCTGGCCGCCACCAAGACCGGCATGACCGAACTCCTGAAGCCGTAACCGCTCCGGCGCCCGCCGGCCCGAGGGCTGGCGGGCGCTGTTCGCCTCATCGCCCGGTTGCTGAAGCGGCGCATCGACGTGATGTCTACGTCGGCGCATGTTGGCGACTGCCCATGCGCCCCAAGTGCGCCCCGACATCCCCTTCATCCATCGACCCGAGGAACGAGAGCGCATGGAGCGGCAGACCATCTTCGAGGGGCGCCTTCTCATCGGCCCCCTCACCGCCTTCCTGATCGCGCTGCTCGGCTTTCCGCTGGCCGTCGACATCGTCTATTCGGTGTCGCGGGTCGGCTTCGAGAATATCCGCGCGCCCGAGATCATCGGCCTCGCCAACTATGCCAAGGCGATCGCCGATCCCGAGTTCTGGGCCGCTGCCTGGTTCTCGCTGCGCTTCGGGCTGATCGTCGCCACCATCCAGGTGCTGGCGGGACTGGCGCTCGCGATCTTCCTTGCGCCGCTCTTTGCGAAACGCCCCTGGCTGATCGCGTTCCTGATGCTGCCGATGATGGTGGCGCCGGCGCTGGTCGGCCTCATGTATCGGTTGATCCTGCACGAATTCGTCGGTGTCGTGCCCTACTACCTGCTCGAATGGGTCGGCGACTTCCCCGCCTTTCTCGGCCGGCAATGGGCATTCACCACGCTCGTCGTGATCGAGACGCTGCAATGGACGCCGTTCGCGCTGCTCATCCTGCATTCGGCCTATGCCGCCATCTCGCCCGATGTGCGCGAGGCGGCGGCGCTCGATGGCGCGACGGGCCTGCGGCTCTTCCTCGAGATCGACCTGCCCTTGATGCTGCCGGCGATCGGCATCACCGCCTTCATCCGCTTCATCGACAGTTTCCGCGTGTTCGACAACATCTACACGCTGGTCGGCGCCGGGGCCGGCGGCTCCACGACCTCGATGAGCATCTATATCTACCAGGCCTTCTTCAAGGTCGGCGATATCGGGCTCGCCGTCGCCGCCTCGATGCTGTTGCTGGTCGCGTCCTTCGCCGTGCTGTGGACGATCAACCGCCTGACCGCGCGCAAGGAACCGCTATGAGAAACCGCGTCATGCAGGGCCTGCGCTGGCTCGTCTTCGTCGTCGCGGCGCTGGTGCTCAACTTCCCGGTCATCGCCACGCTGGTCACCTCGCTCAAGAGCGAGGCGGAAATCTCGTCGAATGCCTCGCTGGTGATCGAGAAGCCGACCCTCGACAACTACACCGCGATCTTCGGCATGGCCGATCGCTTCGACATCCTGCACTTCCTCTTCAACAGCCTCGTCGCATCGACGATCGGCTCGGCGCTCGCCATCGTCCTCGCCTTTCCGGCCGCCTATGCGATGGCGCGCAGCAAGACCGGCCGCAGCTGGCTGCTGCCGCTCGCGGTCAATCTCCGCGCCGTGCCGCTGATCATCTTCGCGATCCCGATCTATCTGATGTACCAGCAGGTCGGCCTGCTCGACACGCGCATCGGCCTCTCCTTCATCTTCTGCCTCGTCAACGTGCCGCTGGTGCTGGTGCTGTTCACGGCCGCCATCGCCGAATTGCCGATCGAGATCGAGGAAGCCGCTCGCGTCGACGGCGCCAGCACGCTCCGGCTCATCCTCCATGTCGTCTTGCCGATGTCGCTCAATGTCGTCGCGGCCTCCTCGGTGCTCGCCTTCATCTATTCGTGGAACGAGTTCCTGTTCGGCTTGATGCTGACCACCAACAAGGCGACGCCGATCTCGGTCGGCGCCTCGTTCTTCTTCGCGGCCTCGGGCGGCGGCGTGCGCTGGGGCGTCGCGGCGGCCGTGATGATCCTCGCGACACTGCCGCCGCTGCTGCTCGGCCTCGTGATGTATCGCCAGATCGGCCGTTCGATGACGGCGGGCGCGGTCAAGGGCTGAGCCCCTCCGCCGGCTGGTGCACGCGCTGCGGGCATGGAAATTGCTTCGCCTCGTCGGGGTTCTGCGCACGCAGCGCGGCGCCCCTGGCGGAAGCGGTGACCGGTGGGACAGTCGTCCCGCCACCCCTCCGTCAGGCTGCAAACTGTCGGGGGACACATGGCAGACCTGCCGCTGGCGCCGCATTTCGGCGTCGACCGGATCCTGATCGACGTGCACGCGCAAGTCGCCGGCACGACCGAGGGCGAGGTAGCGGACTATATTCCGGAGCTCTCCAAGGTCGATCCGTCGCCGTTCGGCATCGCCGTCGCCACGACGCGCGGCCGGCTGCACGAGATCGGCGACACCCGCATTCCCTTTACGATCCAGTCCGTCTCGAAAGCGCTCACCTATTGCATGGCGCTCGAACTGGTCGGCCGCGCCGAGGTGCTGAAGCGCGTCGGCGTCGAGCCGAGCGGCGATCCGTTCAACGCGATCGAGTTCGATCCGGTCACCCGCCGGCCCTACAACCCGATGGTCAATGCCGGCGCCGTCACCGTCGCCGGCATCCTGCGCGATGTCTACGGACCCGACCGGGCCTTCGACGAGGTGCTGGCCCGCTTCTCGGCCGCCGCCGGCCGGCCGCTCGGCCTCGACGAGGCGGTGTATCGCTCGGAAGCCTCGACCGGCCACCGCAACCGCGCCATCGGCCATCTCCTCGTCGGCATCGGCGCACTCAACGAGCCGATGGAATCGGCGCTCGATCTCTATTTCCGCCAGTGCTCGATCACGGTCACCGCGGCCGATCTCGCCATGATCGGCGCGACGATCGCCAATCTCGGCGACAATCCGGTCACCGGCGCCGAGGTGTTCGACATCGCCGCGGTGCGCGACACCCAGGCGGTGATGTTCACCTGCGGCATGTACGACTATTCCGGCAACTGGGCCTTCGATGTCGGCGTTCCCGCCAAGAGCGGCGTCGGCGGCGGCATTCTCGGGGTGGTCAGCCGACAGCTCGGCATCGGCACCTATTCGCCGCGGCTCGACCAGAAGGGTAATTCGGTGCGCGGGCTCGCCGCCTTCCGGCTGCTTTCCGCCGAAATGGGGCTACACTCGTTCGACCTCACCAATCCGGGGTCGGCCTTCGTCGATTCCTTCTTCGCCGAAGTCCGCAGCGCCTGAGCTTTTTTCGAGACGAGATGTCACCGAACATGCAGCTCACTGCCCAACTTCACGGCACCCGCCTCGTGATCGCTCCGGCGGGCCGGCTCGACAGCCTGAGCGCGCCGCTGCTCGAGCAGCAGCTCAGCGCCGATGTCGACGGCGGCAATCACGATCTCGTCATCGATCTCTCCGCGCTCGACTATATTTCCAGCAAGGGCCTGTCGGCGCTCCTGTCTGTCGGCAAGAAGGTCAAGCGCCATGACGGACGGATGGTGCTGGCCGGGCTCAGCGATCACGTGCAGCAGGTCGTGCTGATCAGCGGCTTCGAGCGCATCTTCGAGATCTATCCCTCGGTGGACGCGGCTCTCGGCGCGGCTTGACCCTCGCCCTTGGTGAGTGAGACGGTGGGCCGATGACGACGAGCCGGCTCGAACGGGCCTTCAAGGCCGAGCAGAGCGCCCTCGGGCCGCTGATGGCGGCGCTCGGCGACTTCGCCGCGGCGAACGGGATACCCACTGGGGCCGCCTTCAAGATCGAACTGGCGATCGACGAGGTGGTCAATAACGCCATCGACCACGGCTATCCGGCGGATGCGCCCGGCGAGGTCCGCCTGACGGTGACGCGGGTCGGCAATGAGATCACGATCGGGATATCCGACGACGCGCCGCTGTTCGATCCGCTCGGCGTCCCGGTGCCTAAGATCGACGCGCCGATCGAAAACCGGGCGCCGCGCGGCCTCGGCATCCATCTCCTGCGCAGCCTCATGACCAATTCGAGCTATAGCGTCGAGCAGGGAAAGAATCATATTCGTCTGACCCTCTCCTTGGATGATTCCGGATGAACATCGCCGACAGCCATATCCTCGTCGTCGACGACGTCGAGGACAACCGCGCCATCCTGCTCCGGCGGCTGCAGCGGCTCGGCTTCCGCCATCTCGCCGAAGCCGAGGACGGCGTCGCCGCGCTCGACCATATCCGCGCCCATCCGGTTGATCTGGTCCTGCTCGACGTGATGATGCCGCGCATGAACGGCGTCGAGGTGCTGGAGGCGATCCGGCTCGAAAACCGGCTCGAACAGACCGCCGTGATCATGATCTCGGCGGCGACCGAGATCGAGACGGTGGTCAAATGCATCGATCTCGGCGCCGAGGACTATCTGCCGAAGCCGTTCAATCCGTCGATCCTCCGCGCCCGCATCGGCTCGGTGCTGGAGAAGAAGGCTCTGCGCTCGGAGGTCCGCCGCCAATTGACGCGGCTCGAGGTCGAGATGGCCGGCGCGCGCCAGCAGCAGCTTGCGATGGTCAATACCCATTTCCCGGCGCCGGGCGGACCGGTCGACGTCCATGCGGTGATGATGCCGGCGCAGGAAGTCGGCGGCGATCTCTATGACTTCTTCTTCATCACGCCGGAAACGCTGTGCATCGCCATCGGCGATGTCTCCGGCAAGGGCATGCCGGCGGCGCTGTTCATGGCGCGGACCCGCAGCCTGCTCCGCGCCGGCACGCTGCAGTTCGAGAAGCTCACCGGCCGCGTGCCGCTTCCCTCCGAAGTGGCGGCGCTGCTCAACGAGGAGCTCTGCAAGAACAACGAGGATTGCCTGTTCGTCACGCTGCTGGTCGGCTTCCTCGACACGGCGACGGGCCGCCTCGACTATGTCAATGCCGGCCATCTGCCGCCGGTTCGGGCGAATGCCGATGGCGTCGTGTTCGAGCCGGCGCAATTCGATCCGCCGATCGGCGTGATGGATCATCTCGTCTTCGCCGATCGCAGCCTTCAGCTCGCCGCCGGCGAAACGCTGGTGCTGATGACCGACGGCTTGCCCGAGATGGAGGATGCGAGCCGCGCGATGTATTCGACCGGCCGCCTGATGGAGGACTGCCGCGCGCTGGCCGGCCTCGATCCGCGCGCCTTCAGCAGCGGCCTCGTCGAGCGCGTGCTCGGCCATGCCGGCGATACGCCGCAATTCGACGACATCACCGCGCTGGTGCTGCGCTGGCAGCCGCCGGTCGCTGCCGCCTGAGAAGAATCAGCCGCCGGCCGGACCGAGCAGCGCCGCCATCTTGGCCGTCAGCCGTTCGAAATCGACCGGCTTGGTGTCGAAGTCGTCGCAGCCGGCCGCAAGCGCCGCCTCGCGTTCGCCGACCATGGCATGCGCCGTCAGCGCGATGATCGGCAGCGGGGCGCCGGCCAGCGCGCTGCGGATGCGCCGTGTCGCCTCCCAGCCGTCGAACACCGGCAGGCTCAGATCCATCAGCACGAGGTCGGGCGCGCGCTCCAGCCGGTTGCGGCCGAGCGCCTGGTCGACCGCCTCCTGGCCATCGACCGCGTTGAGGACGGTATGGCCCGCCCGCTTCAGCCGCCTCGACAGCATGTCGCGGTTGAGCTCGTTGTCCTCGACGAGAAGAATGACGGCCATCAGCCCGTTCCACCTGCTTGCGTGACGGCGCGGATCGCGCGGCTCAGCTCGAAATGCGCCGCATTGCCTTTGGCGATGACGCCCTGCGCGGCGCGGCCGAGGCGGATGCGCTCGTCATTGGAGAGTTCGCGCGCCGTGACGACGATCACGGGAATGTCGCGCCAGCGTTCCTCGGCGCGGAGGTGATCGAGGAATTCGAAGCCGTCCATTTCCGGCATGTTGAGATCGAGCAAGATCGCATCCGGCGCGGGATGGCCGGCGAGCCAGGCGAGAGCCTCGCGGCCGTTCGTCGCCTCCGCCGCGGCTATGCCGAGCTTCTCGCCGATGCGGCCCATCAGTTCGCGGGTCGGCGCATCGTCCTCGACCACCAGCATGGTCTGGCCGCCGGCGGCCGGCCGGTCGGGCATGTGCCGCTCCAGCGTCGACAGGAGATCGGAGCGGTTGAGCGGCTTCGTCAGCATGGCGGCCGCGCCGAGCGTGAAGGCGAGGCTGCGATCATCGGTGATCGAGACGATCACCACGGGAATGGTGGCGAGATCCGGATCCTCCTTGAGCGCCACCAGCACCGTCCAGCCGTCGACCTGCGGCATCATGATGTCGAGCGTGATCGCGTCCGGCCGGTGGAGCCGCGCAAGTTCCAGCGCCTCCGGCCCTGAGCTCGCATAGAGCGGCGCATAGCCCTCGCGCACGAGATGGGCGCCGATGATGTGGCGGGTGTGCGGATCATCGTCGACGACGAGGACGCGGCCCGCCTTGCCGGCGATGTTCTCCGGCCCTGCCCCGCCCGACAGGTCGTCGGCATCGGCAGCCCCTGCGCCGCCGTCGACGATGGTCAGGAGGAAGCACGAGCCCTCGCCGGGCGTGCTCGTGAC
Source organism: Kaistia sp. (assembly GCA_965279105.1). Taxonomy (GTDB): domain Bacteria; phylum Pseudomonadota; class Alphaproteobacteria; order Rhizobiales; family Kaistiaceae; genus Kaistia. Next base: position 3,065,573 of record OZ257135.1, on the reverse strand, counting down.
GGTCAGGTCGCCGCCGAGCGTGCGCGCGAAGCTGCGGCTGATCGCGAGCCCGAGGCCGGTGCCGCCGAAGCGGCGCGTCGTCGAGCTGTCGGCCTGCGAGAAGGCCTGGAACAGGCGGCCCATCTGCTCCTCGGTGAGCCCGATGCCGGTGTCCTTGACCGCCACCTTGAGCTGGCGCCCTGCCCGCTCGATCGTCATCGTCACGGTGCCGGACTTGGTGAACTTGGTCGCGTTGCTGAGGAGGTTCAGCACGATCTGCTTCAGCTTGGTGTGGTCGGTCGTGACGGAGCCGATGCCGGGCGCGATCTCGACGACGAAGGCGTTGCTGTTCTTGGCGGCGAGCGGCTTCACGAGCGTTTCGATGTCGCGCGCCAGCGCCGCGAGATCGACCGGCTCGAGGAACACCTCCATCCGGCCCGCCTCGATCTTCGAGAGATCGAGAATGTCATTGATGATGCGCAGGAGATGCTGCCCGGCGCCCTCGATCTTCTTCAGATCGGCGACGGCATCGGCATTGCCGTCGTCTTCGGCGTCCTGCATCAGCAGCTGGCTGTAGCCGATGATGGCATTCAGCGGCGTGCGCAGCTCGTGGCTCATATTGGCGAGGAATTCGGACTTCACCTGCGTCGCGTGGTCGGCGGCCTCCTTGGCGAGTTCCAGCTCGCGCTGCCGCTCGCGCATGTCGGTGACGTCGGAATAGACAGCGACGATGCCACCCGCCGCGGTCCGCCGCTCCTGGATCTGCACCCAGCGGCCATCGGGGAAGCGCTCGACCGTGACCTCGAGGCTGGCGCGGCGGGCGAGGCGGTCGTTGATCCAGGCCTCGGCCGCGCCGTCGTCGAGCCCACGCCGCTCGGCGGCGGCGCGCATGATCTCGAGAAAGGTGGTGCCCGGCTGGAGAACGCGCGAGACCGGTCCGGTCATGCCGCGATATTGCGAATTGGTGATCTGCAGCCGGTCCTCGGCGTCGTAGAGCGCGAAACCCTGGTTGATGCTCTCGATGGCGTCCAGCATCATCTGGCGGCGCTGGCGCGCCTCTTCGGCGAAGGCGTCGCGCTCGCGGATGCTGACGGCCAGGAGGGCCACCGCCTCGCGCATGGCACCGAGCTCGTCGCGCGCCGGTTCGGGCAGCGCCACATCGCTGCGCCCCTGCGTGATCTCGCCGATCGCCACGACCAGTTTCCGAAGCGGTGGCAAGATCGAGGCGAGCACGACGAAGGTGAGCAGCGCGCCGAGGACGACGGCGAGCGCCGTGATGGCGAGCGACACCTGCGTGCTGCCGGTGAACTGGCGCAGCACCTCGACCCGCGCCGCGACCGCCTGGTCGCGCAATGCCGGCTCGATCGCGCCGAGCAGGGCCTCGACAGTCTCGCCATGCGCCCGCGCCTCGGCGAAGAGCGCATTGCCGACAACGCGCTGGTCGTCGGTATAGGCGTTGACGGCCTTCATGGCGCTGTCGTCGAAGGCCGCGACGCCGGCGCCGATCGCCTCGGCCTCCTTCGGCATATAGCTCTTCAGGATGGCGAGGCTGTCCTCGACCCGCTCGCGGGCGTCGTTGCCCTTGGTCTCGGCGAGCGTCAACAGGCTGACGGCAAGGTCTGCGCGCCAGTAGAGCAGGTCCTGGAAGGCCGAGCGGACGTCGCTGACAGCGGCCGACATCGCCGCGACGCGCTGGGCCTCGCCGACCGTCACCGCCGCGCGCTGGCCGGCCCAGTAGATATAGGCGGAGGTCGCGGCCATCGGCAGCAGGAGCAGCACGGCGAGCGCGATGGTGCGGACCGGGATCGAGATCCGACGCAGCAGGCGGATGAGCGGGCGGGCCATCGGCGCCGCTCAGGGATTGGCCAGGGTGACGCTGATGACGCCGCCGAGATCGTTCTCGGCCGCTCCCTCGCGCGGATAGCCGGTGATGTCGATCGAGCCCTTCGGGCCGCCATGGCAGGAGAGACAGGAGGCTGCGTAATATTCCGGCACCGCCATGCGGAACTCCTTGCCGCCATCGGCAGCGACGATCTCCGAGAAGCTCGCGCCCCGCGTCCAGCCGCTCGCGCGGAACTTGTCGGCGATCACCGCGGTCTCCCAGCCATCGGGGCGTGACTTGCGATTGCGCACCAGCTCCGGCGGCGCCGTCACCTTGATATGCGCCTCGCCGCCGACCCGGCGGGCGAAGGATTCGTTGACGAGACGGGCGAAGGTCGCCGGGATGAAGCCCTTGAAGGCGGTCCCCTCGTCGTTGATCAGCGGTTGCGCGTCGTCGATGACCTCCTTGATCGCGGCTTTCTGCGCGGCGATCAGGCGGCCGAGGCGCGAATCGGCGGGATAGGAGGCCGGGTCCTCTCCAGTCTTTTTCTCATAGTTGGCGGTCGCCTCGGCGATCACGGCGGCGGAATCGAGATGCTTGTCGCCGACCGAGGGATCGTTGATCTCGGCCTGGTGCGTCGAGATCACCGCGCGGGCCGATTGCAGCATGGCGGCGAGGCGGCTTGCGATCTCGCCGGGCGAGTCGGGCGCGGCGGCCGGCGTTGCCGCCGGTGTCTCCGCCGTCCATCCGGCGATCGGCACCGCGAGCGTCAGCGCCGCGAGGAGGCCGAGCCCCATCAAGGCGCGCTGAAACGCGGCCCTCGGCGATACGCCGACGCCCGCACCGCAAAGCCTGTTCGCCACTCCCGCCCCCTCGATCGCCCGCCGGGCCGTTCGGCAGCAGCCATCCGGCTGCCGGCGCGCCCTGTTCCCTCCCTGCCAGCAAACCACGTGCCTCGACGCCGATGCAAGCCGCAGGCGGGCAGGAAGACGGAAGACGGCCCGAATTCGGCACGTGGCTTGACAGCGTGGCCGCGGCGCCTCAGGTCACTTGCATGGCAGAGATGAAGAGCATCACCGTCCAGACGTCCGGACAGGGCCTCTACGAGATCACCGACGCCGCGGCGTCCTTCGTCGCGGCATCGGGGACGCCGAGCGGATTGCTGACGCTCTTCGTCCGCCACACCTCGGCATCGCTCATCGTGCAGGAGAACGCCGACGGCGATGTCGTCCGCGATCTCCAGGCCTTTTTCGCCCGCCTGGTGCCGCCGGCGACGAGCCCGGCGATGGACTATCTCGTCCACCGCCTCGAAGGCCCCGACGACATGCCGGCCCATATCAAGGCGGCGCTGACGCAGACCTCGCTGTCCGTTCCGGTCATGTCAGGCCGGATGATGCTCGGGCGCTGGCAGGGCATCTACCTCTTCGAACATCGCGACCGGCCGCATCGCCGCGAGATCGTGCTCTGCCTCGTGCAGTGACGGCGCGGCGCCGGCCTCCGTCCAGCGGAGATCGCCGGCATAGCGCCAGTGCGGCCCGCCGTGCGGCCCGAGCGCAAAGAGATGCAGCCAACGATTGTCGACGAGCGCGCGCAGCGTTGCATGCCGCTCGAGGATCGCCGTCATCGCCGCGGGCGGCGCCGCGATATAGACCGAGAGCCGCAGCGGCTCATGCATGAGGCGGTCGCCGTCATGCACCGATTGCCAGGGGAGGCCCGCCCGCAAGACGCCGCCATTGCCCTCGACGACGCCGATGCCGCCGGTGATGTTGTGCAGCAGCTTGTTGCCGCCGCCGAAGGCCGCGGGCGCGACCACCGAGCCGTAATACTGCAGGCTGATCCAGCTGGCGACGATCACCGGCGCCGTCATGATCAATTCGAGCACGCGGAAATCGGTGTCCTGATCCGCCTCGTAGTCGTGCAGGAAGGCCCGGCCGGCGAGGTCCCTGCCCCGTGTCCGGGCGCGCGGCGCGGCGATGAAGGCGTTGCAGCCCGCAAGCGCCCATTCCGGGCGCAGTTCGGACCAGTCGCGGCTGCGCCGTGCAATGCCGGATGCGCCGCCGGCCCTCGGCAGCCGCAAGGCCCGTTCGCACCGGGCGGCATCGCCGGCAAGGGCAAGCCAATGCCGCGTCCGGGCGATGTCGGCCTCATGCGCGGTTGCGGGATGGTCGGCGGCAAAGAGCGTGACGTCGTCGGTCGTGGTGTCATGCAGCGCGGCGAGGACAAGCGTGTCGGGGGGAATTGCGATGCCACGCCCGGCAAGGCCCGCCCGCACCGCCGGGTCGTTCAGCAGGGAGGCGAGCAGCCGCGCATTGACGTCTCCGGCATGGCCGCCGCAGGCGCCGCATTGCAGGGCGCTCGCATGCGGATTGTTGGTCACGGTGGCGCCATGGCCAGCGATGACGACGAGCCGCGCGAAGCCCGAGGTCAGCGACATCGCCTTCAGCACCGTCTCGGCCGCATCGACCGCCCGTGAGGGTTCGAGCGGCGGATCGAGCCGCGGCGCCGGCTCTTCAGCGCCAGCAGATCCGCCGAGGCCGAGCGCATCGCGCAGCAGCTTGCCGGCCTGGAGCGGGCCCGTCGCCTCGACAAAGGCGAAGGAGGAGACGGCGGCGAGCTTGAAACGGCCGAAGGCGCGCTTTGCCCGCGCCACGATCCGCGCGGCGTGATCGGCGGGAGCGTCCGCCTCGGTGCCCGCGCAGGAGAAGACGGCCGGATTGAGCAGCACCGGCAGGCGCAATTCGCGCATATCCGAGGCAAAGCGCCGATGCGCCGTCGCGAGGCCGAAGAAGCCTGCAAAGCCGAGCGTGACGATGCCGGGATGCTGCGCTTCCAGCGCGCGCCGATAGACCTCCGAGCGCACATCGATGCAGAAGGCCATCTGCAGCGCCGGCCGGATGTCACGACCGGTCGCCGCCGGGCCCGTCAGCACTCCGGCGAGCCGCCGCTGGCCCGCCCGCTCCAGCGCCTCCTGCAGGATGGCATCGACGACCGAGGATGGCGTCGGCGCGATCGGCACGCCATGCGCCGCGACCACCGCCGCCCAGGCAGCGCCGATCCGCTCCCTATGCCGCCGCAGCAGGGACTGCTCGAAGACGAGGCGGATTGTGAGTAAGTCCGTCGCCGTGGCGTCGGCCTTACCGGCGAGCTCCGCCTGCCAGAGCCTCTGCCGCGCCAGCTGAGACCAGCCGCCGAGCGTCATCAGCAACTGGTGGAGATAGGTCTCGAGGGCGTCTGCGCTGATCCCCAGCATCTCAACGCAGGCGTCGAGCGCGGCACCGGCCGTCTCGGGCAGCGCGGCGACCTCGGACGTGAAGCCGCTGAGCCCGGCGATCTCGGGCGTCAGGTCTCGGCTCGCAAAGGCCCGCCAGGCGGCATAGGCGCCCGGTCCCCGCGGCGCCGCCCACAGCGCCTGCCCCTCGTCGAAATGGCCGCCGGCAAAGGCGCCGATCCGCTCGGCGACGAGGCCGGGCCAATCGATGCCCGTGGCGTCAGCCGCGAGATCGGCGATGGTCGGCAGCGCCTTCGGCAGCGGAGCCGACGCGGCGAGCGCTGCCTTCAGCGCGGCGAGCGAGGCAGGCCTGAGCGGCGACGGCGATGCAGCGAGCGCCGCGGCGAGGTCGTCATCGCCGATCTCTCCGGCCGCGAACTTTTCTTGAAACCAGGTGCGCGGCATGGTCACGGCGACGCCGGCGACCCGCTGCAGCCGCGTGGCGGTCAAGGCGAGGTCGTCCGTCGCCTGGCCGAGGAACGGGTTGACGGCGACGCTGGTGGCGAGCGGCCACAGCGGCGGGATCGCCCGTACGGCCTTTTCGGCTGCGGCCGCTGCCGCGATGCCGAGGGCATGCCGGTCGACAGGGAAGACATGGGTCATGGCGTCTCAGCTCTCGATCATCAGGAGGCGTTGCGGATCGACCAGCCGCCGAGCAGCCGATCGAAGATGGCATTGGCATAGAGGCCGTTCGAAAGGTGGACGCGGAGGCCCGCGGCCGCCGGATGCTGCGCCCAGAGCGGCAGCAGCGCCTGCACGACGGCGACAGTGCCGAAGCTCGCCAGAGCCAGCGCCGTCAGCGCCCATTCGAGCGGACCGGGGTTCGGCGCCGGCGGCAGCACGCCCGCTGTCATCCATTCGGCCCCGACCTGCAGCGCGAAATAGCCGATGGAGGCGGCGATGGCATAGACGGCCGTCTTGCGCGTCAGGGCGGGCGGCGCGGCATCGGCGAAGCCCTGTGCCAGCAGATAGGCGACGCCGAAGATCAGGATGGCGCCGAGCGCGATCGCCTGCGGTGACTTCTCGGCGAAGCCGAAGCAAAGGCCGACGGCGAGATAGATCGAAAGCGCCGCTGCGAAGGCGCGGACGACGGCGGCCGGCCGCGGGATGGCGACCGGGCCCGGACGGCGGCCGGCGGCAATGCTCTCGACTGCGCCGCCCGAGGCGAGAAAGGCATGCGCCTTGTAGAGCGAATGGGCGAGGATATGCAGCAGCGCCAAGGGAAACAGCGCGAGGCCGCATTCGAGGATCATGAAGCCCATCTGCGCGACGGTCGACCACGCGAGTGACGTCTTCACCGCCGGCTGCGTCAGCATCACGAGCGAGGCGAACAGCGCCGTGAAGCCGCCGACGAGAACGAGCGCGGCGAGCGCCAGCGGCGCCAGCAGCATGACATCGGCAAAGCGGATGAGCAGGAAGCCGCCGGCATTGATGACGCCGGCATGGAGCAGCGCCGAGACCGGCGTCGGCGTTTCCATGACCTCGGTCAGCCAGCCATGCGTCGGGAACTGCGCCGACTTCAGCAGCGCCGCGAGTGCGAGGAGGCTCGCCGCACTGAGGGCGAAGCCGCCGCCCTCGCCGAGCCGAGCTGCCGCGAGGATCGCGCCGATATCGCCGGTGCCATAGCCGAAGGCGAGCAGCGCGGCGGCGCCGAGCAGCGCGGCGTCGGCGGCGCGGGCCACGACGAACTTCTTGCGCGCCGCCCGCTGCGCCGCGAGGCGCTCCGGATAGAACAGGAGCAGCCTGTGCAGCGCGAGGCTGGTCGCGATCCAGGCGAGCACGAGCTGGACGAGATTGCCCGCGATGACCAGCATCAGCACGGCGACCAGCGTCAGGCAGAGCCACAGCGTGAAGACGCTCTGCCGCGGCTCGCCGTCGAGGTAGGTCGCCGCATAGCGCAGCACGATCCAGCCGATGAAGGCGACGAGCAGCAGCATCGACAGGCTGACGGCGTCCTGCCGCACGGAGAGGCCGAGCCCCATGACGCCGATCAGCGGGCTCTCGATGGCACCGAAGCGGATCGTCAGTGCCACCGACGCCAGCGCGACGACGATCGCCGCCAGCGCCGCGCCCTCCGCAAAGCGCAGCAGCGCGCGCGGCCGCTTGCCGGGAGAGAGACGCGCGAGGAATGCGCTGGCGAGGAACAGAAGCGGCGCGAGCAGCGGCAGGAAGGCGCGCAAGGGCGCGGCAGCGCCGGTGGGCAGGACATCGATGGGCACGGGATTCCCCTTCGCAGTATCGTTCGGGGGAGTGGTAGCCGGCCGAGAAGCTCAAGAAAAATTCATTGTTCTTGAGCAATCGTTCTGTTTTATAGAACGGTATGCGTGATCTCAATTTCAACCATCTCCGCTATTTCTGGACCGTCGCCCATGCGGGCAGCCTGACCGCCGCCGCCGCGCGGATGAACCTGTCGCAATCGGCGCTCTCGGTTCAGATCCAGAAGCTCGAGCAGCAGATGGGCCATCCGCTGTTCGATCGGGTCGGGCGGCGGCTGGAGCTCACCGAGGCCGGGCAGATCGCGCTCGACTATGCCGATACGGTGTTCGAGGCGGGCCGCGAGCTGATGAGCACGCTGGAGGGGCGGCCGCTCGATCGCCGGCAGGTGCTGAGGGTCGGCGCGCTGACGACGCTCTCGCGCAACTTCCAGCTCGAATTCCTGCGCCCGCTGGTCGGCCGCGCCGATGTCGAGCTCATCGTCCGCTCCGGCACGATGCGCGATCTGCTCGCGCAGCTCGAGGCGCATGCCGTCGACGTCGTGCTCGCCAACAGCGCGGTGGAGCGCGACGCCCGCTCGGCCGTGCGCAATCATCTCCTCGACCAGCAGCCGGTCAGCCTCGTCGGGCGGCCACAGCCGGGCGGGCGCGCCTTCCGCTTCCCGGACGACCTCCGCAGCGTTCCGGTGCTGCTGCCGAGCCTCGACAGCGAGATCCGTCTCGCCTTCGACCGCGTGCTCGAGCGGGCCGGCATCCGCCCGATCATCCTCGCCGAGGTCGACGACATGGCGATGCTGCGCCTCCTGGCGCGCGAGCGCGAGGGCGTCACGCTGGTGCCGCCGATCGTGGTGCGCGACGAGCTGGAAACCGGCGTCCTCGTCGAGCATTACCGGATCGCCGAGGTCACCGAGAGCTTCTACGCCATCGTCCAGAAGCGCCGCTTCCCCAACCAGCTGCTCGCCGGGTTGCTGGAGCGCCCGCCAGCGGGCGGCGAAGCTGCGTCCTAGCCGACCTGTGCGATAACCGGCCCGCTCACGCGCGCCACTCCCCGAGGCTATGAATTCCGTCCGGACGGGCTATCCTCGCCGCCGCCAAGACCGACGCCTTTCCAGGATCTCGCCATGCCGCCGATGAAGATCGATCCCAACCCGCGGATGCCCTATCAGCATCCCAATCCTGTCGAAGCGCTCACCGACATCGTCATCCCCAAGGCGGTCCCAGAGGACGAGCGCATCTGGGTGCCGCAGGGCGAGCGCGTCTGGTTCCGGCCTCTCTGCCTCAACCGCTCGCAGGGCTACTGGATGAACCTCTTGAGGGTGCGGAAATCCGGCGTTCTGTCGCGCCACCGCCATCCGCAGGCGGTGCATGGCTATGTCATCAAGGGCCGCTGGCACTATCTGGAGCATGACTGGGTCGCCACCGAGGGCGGCTATGTGTTCGAGCCGCCGGGCGAGACGCACACGCTGGTCGTCCCCGACGATGTCGAGGAGATGATCACGCTCTTCCAGGTCAACGGCATCATGGTCTATGTCGATGCCTTCGGCGAAACGCTCGGCTTCGAGGACGTCTTCACCAAGATCGCGATGTGCCGCGCGCATTATGCCAAGGTCGGACTGGGCGAGGACTATGTCGATCAATTCATCCGCTGAGGCCGCGCCCGACCCGGCTGACGGCTTCCGCCCCGGTCTCTTCGCCGGACGCCAGGTGCTCGTCACCGGCGGAACGACGGGCATCGGCGCCGCCATTGCCGAGGCCTTCCTGAGGCTCGGCGCCGCCGTGCTGGCGACAGGCGTGACGGAGGGCGAGATCGCGGCGGCGCAGGACAACGCTGGGCTTGCGGGCGCGCGGATCGCGCAGCTGGATATCCGCGACGGCGCGGCGGTCACGGCTCTCGTCGGCGCCCTCCCCGCCCTCGACCATGTCGTCAATTGCGCCGGCGTCATCCGCCGCGGCGCCGAGCACGATCCCGAGATCTTCGCCGACGTCGTCGACATCAACCTGACCGGCACCATGCGGGTCTGCCATGCGGCGCGGCCGCTGCTCGCCCGGTCCGGCGGCACCATCGTCAATACCGCCTCGATGCTCGCCTTTTTCGGCGGCGGTCTCGTGCCCGCCTATTCCGCCTCGAAGGGCGGCATCGCGCAGCTGACCAAGTCGCTCGCCATCGCCTATGCGACTGACGGCATCCGCGTCAACGCGATCGCGCCGGGCTGGATCGCGACGCCGCTCACCAGGGCCGTGCGCGAGGATCCCGAACGGAATGCCGCCATCACCGGCCGCACGGCGCTGAAGCGCTGGGGCGAACCGCGGGAACTCGCCGGCGGTGTGCTCTTCCTCTCCTCGCCGCAGGCGAGCTTCGTCACCGGCGCCGTGCTGGTCATCGACGGCGGCTACCTGATCACCTGACCGCCGGGCGCGATATCAGCGCCCATCGCCTCTCAAAGCCGCATGCCATGCGCCGTCTTCGGCTCCGCATAACCGAGCGAGGCGTGAGCGGGTCCGGGATGGCGGAGCTTGGACGGACGGCCCTCTTCCCGCATCCGCCGCGCCGCCTCGAGCCAGGTCGGCACCTCGGCGCCGTCCTGCGTCCAGCGGATGACGCTCGCCTCGATGCCCCAGTCGCGGAGATGCGGCATCGCCGTGCGGTGGGCGCCGCTCGTCATATAGGCCAGCATCGCCGCCTGGTCCCGCCACACCGTCATCGTCCAGAGCGCCCGGTCGGCCTGGCGCTGGACCTCGCCGGCGATGAAGCCGTCGGCCTTGCGGACCTGCGCGATGGCGCGATTGGCATGGAACGCGAAGAGCGGGATGAAGCGGATCGAGCGGGCGCGAAATCGCGTGACGCTGACGAGGGGCATGGGAAACCTCACTGGTTAGCGTCGGATGTAGGGCGGACGCCCTCCGCGACCAGCCGTGCCGGCGCCGCCGCCTGCGATCGGTGCGCCGCGTCCCTTTTCCAGCGCAGCGCGGGCGCTATCTGCAAGGCGGAATGGCGGCGCCCGGCGCCCCGCAGAGTGCTTGGCGAAGGACAGGACTTGGACATCGACACCCCGACCGGCCATTCCGGCCACGCCAGGCGGCCCCCGGCCACGGGCGCTCGCTGATGGCGGCCGTGCGCACGCTGATCGTCATCCTCGGCGACCAGCTGACGCCGACGCTGACGAGCCTTGCCGCCGGCGATCCCGCGCGTGATCGCGTGCTGATGGCGGAATTGCACGATGAGGCGAGCTATGTCCGACATCACAAGAAGAAGATTGCCTTCCTCTTCTCGGCGATGCGTCATTTCGCGGACGAACTGCGCCGTGCCGGCTGGACGGTCGACTATGTCACGCTCGATGCGCCGGACAACAAGGGCAGCTTCACCGGCCAAGTTGACGAGGCCGTGCAGACCCACCGGCCCGAGCGGATCGCGGTGACGGAAGCCGGCGAATGGCGCGTCGCGCAGATGCTGGAAGACTGGCGCACGCGCTTCGGCATCCCCGTCGACATCCTGCTCGACGACCGCTTCCTCTGCACGCCGGAGGCCTTCAGGACATGGGCGGCAGGCCGCAAGCAGCTGCGCATGGAATATTTCTACCGCGACATGCGCCGGCGCACCGGACTGCTGATGGAGGGCGACCAGCCGGCCGGCGGACGCTGGAACTTCGACGCCGACAACCGCAAGGCGGCCGATGCCGATCTTTTCATGCCGCACCCGCTGCGGCATGCGCCCGATGCCGTCACCAAGGCGGTGCTGGCGCTGGTCGCGGACCGCTTCGCCGGGCATTTCGGCGATCTCGAGCCGTTCTGGTTCGCGGTGACGCGGGCCGATGCGGAGGCGAGCTTCAGCGCCTTCGTCGAGTATGGGCTGCCGTGCTTCGGCGACTATCAGGATGCGATGCTCGCCGGCGAGCCGTTCCTCTATCACGCGGTCATCGCGCAATACCTCAATTGCGGCCTTCTCGATCCGCTCAGCGTCTGCCTTCAGGTCGAGGCCGCCTGGCGCGCCGGCACCGTGCCGCTCAACGCCGCGGAAGGCTTCATCCGCCAGATCATCGGCTGGCGCGAATATGTCCGCGGCATCTACTGGCTGAAGATGCCGGGCTATGAGCGGAGCAATGTCTTCGGCCATGCACGCCCGCTGCCGGACTTCTACTGGACCGCCGAGACCGACATGGCCTGCGTCAGGGCGGCCGTCACGCAGACGAAGCAAGAGGCCTATGCCCATCACATCCAGCGGCTGATGGTCACCGGCAATTTCGCGCTCCTCGCCGGGATCGATCCGCATGCGCTGCATGAGTGGTATCTCAGCGTCTATGCCGACGCCTATGAATGGGTCGAGCTGCCAAACACGATCGGCATGAGCCAGTTCGCCGATGGCGGCCTCTTGGCCTCGAAGCCCTATGCCGCCAGCGGCGCCTATATCAACCGGATGTCCGATTATTGCGGTGGCTGCCGCTACGATGTGAAGGCGCGCACCGGCCCTGCCGCCTGTCCCTTCAACGCGCTCTACTGGGATTTCATCGCGCGGAGCCGCGCGATCATCGGCACCAATCCGCGCATGGCCCAGATGCTGCGAACCTATGATGCCTTCGCCCCCGATGAACAGCACCGGATCACGGAGAGCGCCAGGGCGTTCCTTGCAACCCTATGACCGGCGCCCGCTACACCAAATCCACCCTGCCCCGGAAGACCTGCGCCGCCTGCGGCCGCCCCTTCGCCTGGCGCAAGACATGGGCGCGCGACTGGGACGCCGTCAAAACCTGCTCCGAACGCTGCAAGGGCGAGTTCCGCAAGAAGCGGCCGGTTCGGGCGGAGTGATCATGGAAGGGGCCTTTCGGAGCGGTCGGTGCCCGTCGTGCTCCGACGATGCGCGGCGGGAAAGGACGGCAGCCATCGACCCTGGCCATGCGAGGGACTGCCTGGTACGACCGGCAGAACCCGCCTTTTGCCTCGCGCGCTCTCCTCACACGGCCACGAAGCCGCCATCGACAAAGAGCTCCTCGCCACCAACAAAACTGCTTTCATCGGAGGCCAGAAACAGCACCGCCTTGGCGACTTCTTCGGTCTCGGCGAGCCTGCCGAACGGAATCGCCTCGGTCATCCATGCCTCGGCGCCGGCATTTTTCTGCAGATAGTTCTGCATCGCCGGCGTCGCCACCATGCCGGGAGAGACGACGTTCACACGAATACCCTGGCTCTTGAGATCGGTCGTCCAGGTTCGGGCAAACGAGCGGATCGCCGCCTTGGTGGCGCTGTAGACGGACAGGCTGGGAAAGCCCTTGATCCCAGCGCCGGAACCGGCCAGCACGATGGCGCCACCCCGAGACATCAGCGGAAGAGCCTTCTGCACCGTGAAGATCGTGCCCTTGACGTTGATGGCAAAGACGCGATCGAAATGATCCTCCTCGATTGCGCCGATGGCAGCGGACTCGGATATGCCGGCATTTGCGAAGACCACATCCACGCGGCCGTGATCGCGCTTCACCGCGGCGTAGAGCCTGTCGAGGTCGGCGAGATCGCTGACATCGCCCTGAACGCCAACGACGCCGTTGCCGAGTTCCTTGAGCGCCTCGTCCAGGCGATCTTGCCGACGGCCCGTGATATAAACATGGCCGCCTTCTGCTGCGAACAACTTCGCGGTCGTCAGGCCAATGCCGTCCGTTCCGCCCGTGATCACCACGACCTTTTCATCAAACCGTCTTGCCATGTCATCTGCTCGCTTCTCATGAAATGGAGGATCGCTCCACTTCCTATACGGAGGTATCCTCCACATAACAAGCTGTCACGAGGCGAGAATTTTGGCCGATGAAACCCCTTTGCGAGCGGACGCGCAGCGGAACAGGGAACGTATCCTGGTCGCCGCTGAGGAGCTTTTTCTCGAGCGAGGCGCCGGCGTCACATTGGAGGACGTCGCCAAGCGCGCTGGCGTCGGAATCGCGACGGTCTATCGACGCTTCGCGACGCGCGACGAACTCCTGGCCGCGACCTACAGCGCCCGGTTTTTGGCTGTTGCTGAAGCCAGTCGGTCCAGAGGTCCCGACATCGATCCGTTACAGGCTTTGCGGCTCTATCTCGAAGAACTCGTCCAGCATACGAATATCTATCGTGGCCTCGCGGCATCGCTCGGGGCCGTTCTACAGATCGGAACGCCGGGATGTCTTGCAACCAGCAAGGAGGGTGCCCGACTCCTTCATACGGCTCAGAAGCTGGGCGCCATTCGTAGCGAGATCGGCTTTGATGATCTGGTGTGCATCGCAACCGCAATTTCGCTCGCGACCGAGAAGGACACCCCACCGCAAGCCCGGATAGCGCGTCTGGTGAACCTCTTCATGACCGGTCTCGTGGCGGGCTGACACCGGCGACTTGGCCGCGTTCTCCGCCTATCTCAGACGACGCAGCAATCGCCGCTTTCACCCGTCATTCCCACTCGATGATCAATCAAGTCGGTAAGTATTTGAAATTCATATCGTTGTAATGGCAAGAAATTGACGATTACCGTCAGATATACCGTCAGATTCATACGCAATTGATTTTCCACAATAAATGTGGCGCGGTGCGCGGCATCAATCTCTTCATTCGTATTATATACGAAGTGCGAGAGAAATGGCCATATCCAATCTCAAAAGTCCGCGATTGACTACGAAACACCACGCGATGACGTCTGAGCGCGACGGGCGCCCAATTCAGGCATCAGAAGGCCGCGCCGTCTGGGTCGACGATGTCCTTATGTCCAACCGTCGCCTCAGGGGCGCGCGCATTCCGCTTGCGCAACTTCGCGGCATACGTCCTTCCGCGTCGCGGCAACTGTTCGGAGGCCAGCGCCAGACCCAAATCATCCTTGCGGATATCGATGAGGTCCGCCAAGCGCTCGACGAGCCCCAGAACGACGAGAATGCCGGCGAGTACGCCGATGCCAACGCCAGGATCACCTTTTTCGAGGCGAGCAATCGTGCTGGGCGAGGTGCCGGCGCGGACCGCCAGATCGGCCACGGCGATACCTCGGCGCAGGCGCGCACCGCGAACGTCGTTTCCAAGGCTTTCGAGGGCCATCCTCGCCTTTGGGGAACTCACATAATCCTCCATATATGAATGGTATAACCTATTATTCGTCCATATATGAAAAGTTATGGTGCACGTGAAGCGTGGGGGGATCTGTACGCCAGCTTACGCCGGACGGCATCATTCACGAAGCGGATGGCGTCGTGATCATTGCTCCCAAGCTAAGCGTCAACCGTCCTGACCGGCGCTCATCGCCCGCCAACCTTCGCCGGGCTTCCAACGCTCATTGCCGTCAGCAGGCTCGATCAGGGGGAGCAGAAATTTGGTAAGGTCAGAGATGACGACAGCCAGTTCCGTCGGCGCGGCGGCCATTCGCTCTCGCCCCAAAAAGGCCTGCCACTGTCGCCCCCAGGTTTCGGCATAGGCTTCGCTGAGGCCTGTGGGCTTCGCCGCTGGAAGTGTGGTTCCGCGCCGAGCAAAGGTCTGGCGGACGGCCTCTGCAAGCGATGCCTGGTCGAATTCGAACGTCTGCGCGATCAGCCAGAGGTCATAGAAATCCTTCAACCGGCTGTTCGCTATGCCTAGCACGACGAGTGCCTGGAATTTCTCGGCAACCACCGTCGTCACCGGATAGGCACGCAGGCGGGGCGCAGGCGCGTCGAGCAGCGACGGATATTCAATCTCGACAGGCCCGGGCGTGACGGCATCACCAAAGCCGATGTCCACTTGGATAGGAACGCGGGCGCCTGCGATCGTCGCAGAGGTGCGCACGCGGATGCCGCCGTATTCAACGTCCTCCCGGATCGGAACAGCCGTGATCGCTACAATATCAAATACGACGCCATCGTCATCGACCGACTGCCCGCAGATCTCTCGAAAGACCTCTCCGATCGCCTCCGGGCTGTTCTCGCCATAGCCGAGGAAATCGAGATCGCGTGTAGGCCGGAAAGGATCTGCCACCCAGGTCACGAACAGCATCGCACCCTTCAGGATGAAGCGGTCGCGATGAGGTGACAGGCTCAGTCGATACAGAAGCCGTTCCAGCGCATAGCGCGTCAGCAGAATCTGAAAGTCCGTGCGTTCGACACGAGACCGGTCGAGCAGGCGAGCCCGCACCGAAGCACCGACGTTTTTCCTTGGTTCATGTGCCATCGGCTACCGTCGCTTCCACATAGGGCCTCATGGTCGACCAGACCTTTCCCTTTGTCCCATAGGTCCAGAGCTGGTCGCTCGTGACTTTCCGCCGTCGAAGTCCCTCACGCAGGCCTTCCAGAGCGACATCCAGTCCGACCTTCGCCCGATAGCGAAAGCAATCGACGATCGTCCGCGCTGGATTTGTGATCGACACCTCGATGCCATCGATGGAATGCCGCTCGACACCGTCCGCCAGCGAGGGGCCGGTGAAGCGCACGAAGCGGATGGGCGGATAATCGATTTTGGGACGCCAGGCGGTGCGATCGATGGCCATCCAAACGGCGGATGGCATTTGCAGCGTCAGCTCATGGAATTGCAGCGCTGAGGTCAGGCAGATGACGCCTTTGGGAACGAGCACCGAAGCTTCCGCCAGAATGCGAGCCGCATCGCCCGAACTATCCGCAAGCTGATAGAGACCGCGCGCGGGGCGAACGACCGCCCCGTCCCGGACAAGACGGGCCAGCGTTTCCGGGCCGATGCCGTGGGCGGCAAAGTCCTTCAGCCGCATCATCGGGCACGTTTTCAGCAGCTTGAGCGCTTGAGCGCGTTGAGAATCCATGGCCGTAGCGATGTGATGTTTCCTCGGCAGATTCAGAATATAGTAGAGGTTTTATCACGTTTCCGGGAAAGGGCAATCCAAAGTCGCTGCCCAAGCTGAACCAGCCTAGAGAGCAGCTCCGGCCAGCTTCGGATGCCCTCTGCCGACTCCGTTCTGGCGCACTGCCGCTACCGGAGGGCTGCCTCCAACCTCTCCTTTCGTTCTTCCCAATCGGGCATCATCGTCTCAAGCAAAGCACGCCATCCCTCGCCGTGATCCGGGTAGAACGCATGCGCCAGTTCGTGGCAGATCACGTAGTCGATCAATCGGGGACTAGCCCGCACCAAGTCGACATTGAGCACAACCCGCCCGCCAGGGGTGAAGCTCCCCCATCGCTTTGACATCGGCCGGATAACGAGGGAAGGCCGTTTCAAGCCCTTACGAACAAATGGCTCCACAACGATCTCAAATCGTTGCCGGAATACCTCGCGCGCTCGGAGCCTATAGAACGCCTGAAGGAGACGCCGGCAATGGGGCTGGTCGTCAGGCGCTCGGGCGCACATCACCAAGCGCCCACCTTCGAGACGAACATGGGGATCGTCAGATTGCTCAATCGACAACCGATATTGTCGACCCAGCAGAAGATGCGTCTCGCCGGAAATGAACCTACGTGTCGGTGTGACCTTCGGCCTTTGGGAAATCGTGTCAATCTGAGCGAATATCCAAGCGCCCTTCCGCCGCGCTCTGCTCTGAATTTCGTCGATTTCCTCACCCGCGGGCGCAAAAATAGCGACTTCGCCCGTCGGCCGAACATCGATCCGGAGAGCACGCCTATCCGTACGAAGGAGTTCCGCGATAACCCGACGCTCACCCCAGCAAATTTCGATCTGCTCGCTTGCCGGGCGACCGGTCATAGTCGTCCTCATTGCGCCAACCGCACGCGCGCCGATGCCAGCACATCGTCGACGATGCCATCAAGAATGGCAGGATCTATCAACATATCGCGCTGGCCGCGCAGCTCCTCAAAGAAAAAATCGTCAATGTCGTTTCGAATTACGTTCTCGACATCACGATCATATTGCCAGCCGACTTTGCGCCGCTTCTGCACAATCCGACTGATCTCCAGCGCGATATCGGCGGCCAGTTCGGCGTCATCAACACCGACCTTTTCCAGATTGCGCTTCGCCAACCCCCAAAAAGCCTGGGCGTGACCATCGTCGCGAAGGCGCGCCGGGGTCGGATCGGCTTCGTCCTGCCGTGTCTGAACCTTGTCGCGTAACTCCCTGACCTTTGACAGATAGGTCAGGTCGGTGATGCGCCCCTTGTGGAAATCCGCAATCGTATCGCGAACGAGCTTGGAGAATTTTTCGAAGAAGATCGGATCCTCATCCCATTTTTCCTCGATCGAACGGGTCAGCTGATGCGCGATCGTGTCGGCAACCGACGCATCGCTTTCCGTCTTTTCCTGCCGTCGCCCTTCAATGGCGATATCGTCGAAGATATTCAGCGGCTCGACCAGCGTGACAACGTCGCGCGCGATGACGTGCCGGTCCAGCAACTGGCGGATACGTTTCTCATAGTCTCGCCAGTCCACGCGCTCGGCATAGCGAAGGCTGACGGCGGCACGCAACGAAACGAACCGACCGAGATCGTCCTTCCATCGCTTAAGCAGTTCTGGCTTCGTCGCCTCGATGAAGGCTGGAGAGGCAAGCGCCACAGAAAAGGCGCGGGAGAACGCCGATAGGCGTACATAAAACTCAGCCCGGATCTCCTCGTCGGCCAAGAGGCGAGCGTAGGCTTCGGCATCGAAGCTGTTGGAAACGGATTTGAACACATCGAGCAAGGCGGCATGGGCGCCCGGCACTTTGTTCGCCTCGTCCCGAATAGCCAACACACTGCTGGCGATATCTTCTGGGCTGAAGCCCTGGAGCGCATCGTAGCTGACAAGCGCATCGCCAAGGTCCTTGAGGACACCCGTATAGTCGATGATGAAGCCGAAGGGCTTATCCGGCGCACCGTCTTCGTCGAAAACGCGGTTGACCCGCGCGATGGCCTGCAACAGGCCATGTTCCTTTAGGCGGCGGGCCACATAGAGCACCGTGTTGCGCGGCGCGTCGAAGCCGGTGAGCAACTTGTCGACGACGATGATGATGTCCGGATCGGCGGGCCCTTTGAACTGCTCGACGATGGTACGGTTATAGGCGTCCTCGCCACCGTACCGCTCCATCATCTTGCGCCAGAACGTGCGGACGAGATCGTCGTCGGCCTCATCGACCTCGTCTTCGCTTTCGCGCATTTCCGGCGCGGAGATCACGACCTCGGTCGTAACGACGCCAAATTCATCGAACAGCTTCTTGAGTAGGATCGCCGCTCTCTTTGAGGACGCCGCGAGTTGTCCCTTCAGCCCGGTTCCCTTGAAATTGGCCAGGAAGTGTTGGCCGACATCGAAGGCAATGGATTGAAGCCTCGAATCGACGCCCTCGATTTCCCGCGCCCGGCTCATCTTTCGCTTCAAATCGGCGCGCTGATCGTCTGAGAGACCGCGCGTGTGGACCTCGAACCAGCGATCGATTTGCGCATCGTCAACATCGGTGACGACTTCCCGCCCCTCATAGAGCAGCGGCACGACGGCCTTGTCGGCGACAGCGTCACGCATCGAATAGGAGGGCTGAACAAGATCGCCGAACTTGGCAAAGGTGCTCTTTTCCTTCTTGGCAATCGGCGTGCCCGTGAAAGCGATGAAACAGGCATTGGGTAGCACCTCACGCATGCGGGCGTGCAGGCTATCGAGATTGCCGTACTGGCTGCGATGGCTCTCGTCGACCAGGACGAAGATATCGGCCGATGTATCCACGACGCGCCGTTTGTTCAGACCCGCGCGGAATTTATGGATAAGGGTGGTGACGACTGGCGTCATGTCCTCAATCAGGGTCAGCAGGTTCTCGCCCGTCGCCGCCCGCTTCGGTTCCTGGCCGGTGGCGCGGAAGGTCTTGGTGATCTGGTCATCGAGATCGGTCCGATCGGTCACGATGACGATGCGCGCCTGCGGGTGGGCCATGACGATGGACTTGGCCAGCATGACCATGGTCAGGCTCTTGCCCGAGCCCTGCGTGTGCCAGACGACGCCCCCTTTGCGCCGCCCGGCGGCATCGCGCTCCTCCGTCCGCTTCAACAGGGTCTCGACCGTCGCCACTTGCTGATAGCGCGCAACCTTCTTGTGCGGCCCGTCGAAGAGCATGTAGCGGCGGACCAGCCGCATGAAACGCTCCGGGCGGCAAAGCCCGACAATCGTTTCATCCAGCGGCGTGACGAACCGATGCTCTTCCATCAATCCGTCGTGTCGCTTCATGTAAGGCGCAAAATCGAGCGCCACACGCTTGCCCTCGACAGTGTCGAGCGGGCGGTTGACCACCTCTTCGGCAAAGCCTTGCGGGTCCTCGCGCTCTTTCCACACGCTCCAGAGTTTGCGCGGCGTGCCCACCGTGCCGTAGAGCGGGTCATGGCTGTTGGCCGACAACAGGAGCTGGGCGGAATAAAACAGCGCCGGCACGCCTTCCCCCATCTTCTGATTGCGGATCTGCTGGCTGACGCCCTGGTCGGCCGCGACGTTCGAGGCTTTGACCTCGATGATCCCAACTGGAATACCATTGACGAAGAGAACGAGATCGACGCGGATCGTCGGTCCGCCCGGCTCGCTCACGGTGTATTCGCTGGTCACCTGAAAGCTGTTGGCGCGCCAGTCGCTCCAGTCGATGAATTTGAACGGCCACTCTCGCGATGTCGCACCGATGGTTTGCGGCAAGGCGATGCCGAGCATCAGGTCATCGGTCATCCGCTCGTTGGCGCGCACCACGCCCTCTGGGATACGATCGGCGAGCCGCCGAACCGCGGCGTCGATGTTCGCCTCGGAGAACGAATGCGCACGTCCATCGACTTGAATGCGGTTGATGCGCGCCAGATCCTCCCGAAGCTGAGTTTCGAGGAACGGCAGCATCCGCCGCCCATCGCGCCATTGATCCGCCTCGGCCCGCGGGACATAGCGCCAGCCGCAGTTGATCAGCGTATGCAGCGCCTGAAGCTGCGCACCACCCGCCTCTGAGGTGGTGAACTCTGGGGAATGGCTCATGCCCTCATCCCCACACTTTCGCCGACGCAGCGTCGAAGAAATCGACCTTCAGCGTTGGGTAAGCTTTGGGCCGCAGAGCAGCGACCTTCTCGACGTTGCTGCGGATCGCTTGGTTCGCTTTGCTTTCCGGGTCCCCGTATAAACTGACGAACAGATGCGCGATTTTGCCGTAGCCGATCATGTTCAGGACATGGGCATCGTTCTTGGCAAACGAGTGCCCGTAGATGAACAGAGCCGTTCCTTCTTTCGACTTTGTCTGGCAGACCCCCGCGAAACTTTTGAAATTATGATGCAAATAGGCGCTGTGCTGGATTTTCGTCAGTTTGCTGTTGCTATCCCCCTCGGCCACAAAGACAGGAAAAAGGTCCTTCTTCAGCGCCTCATTCGCCTGGTCGACCAACGCCTTGCCCGTGTTCACCCAAGTATATTTCTGGAGATGATAACCAGCATCAAATAGGTGGAGAGCGCCATGCAGGTAGTGGATATTCTGACCATGCGCAGCACCTTCGCCTTGCCACTCTACGTAGGGCGCATCAAAATCGTCTTGGTCTTTGCGGAAGCCGTCGTCGTGGTTGAGGTCAATTCGCGCTAGAACGTCTTCTTCGCCGTGCATCAGCGCCCAGTAGAGCAGCAAATCATAGTTCATCGTGTAGATCTTGCCGCCCACTCCTTGACCAACGAAGTGCGAAAGAAACTGACGACAAGCTGCGTACCGCTCATCGGAAATGTCATTGGGGCGCGCGGGATGGCGCCCAGTGACCTTGCCCCCGGTTTATCCCCGTTCATAACCAGAATCCGTTCTGGTTCTGGTCCGCTCGGGACCGTGCTGCAAACTCGTTCGGGGTGAGCCCGTCGAGGCTCGTGTGGGGGCGCTCGGTGTTGTAGTCGGTTCTCCATTCCTCGATGACGTGGCGGGCATGAGCCAGCCCTCGGAACAGGGTCTCGTTCAGGCACTCGTCTCGAAAGCGCCCGTTCAGGCTCTCGACAAAGCCGTTCTGCATCGGCCTGCCGGGAACGATGTAGTGCCACTCGACACGGTTCTCTTCGGACCAGCGGAGCATGGCATGCGACGTGAGCTCCGTGCCGTTGTCGCTGACGATCATCGCCGGTCGACCACGCAGGGCAATCAGACGATCCAGTTCGCGAGCGACCCGCACGCCCGAGAGCGAGGTGTCGACCAGCAGTGTCAGGCATTCCCGCGTGAAGTCATCCACCACGACGAGGACCCTGAAGCGGCGTCCGTCGACGAGCGTGTCGGAGACGAAGTCCAACGACCAGCGCTGGTTCCGTCCCTGTGGGATCGCCATCGGTGCTCGTGTACCCAACGCCCGCTTCCGGCCGCCGCGCTTTCGAACCGTCAGACGCTCCTCCCGGTAGATTCGGTAGAGCTTCTTGTGGTTCACGACGACGCCCTCCCGCCTCAACAGGATGTGCAGGCGGCGATAGCCGAAGCGACGACGGATCGCCGCCAGTTCCCGCAAACGCAGCCGAATGCCGTCGTCGTCGCCGCGCCGCGAGGCGTAACGATAGACACGCGGCGCCACGCCTAAGAGCCCGCAGGCGCGGCGTTGCGAATAGCCCTTCTTCTCGATCGCCCAGCTCACGGCGCGTCTCCGCGAACCAGGCGTCAGAAGTTTTTTCCCATCATCTCCCGCAGAGTGGCGACGTCGAGCATCGATTCCGCCAGGAGCTTCTTCAGGCGACGGTTTTCGTCCTCGAGGGTCTTCAGCTTTCGGGCATCGGAGACTTCCATACCGCCATATTTCGATCGCCAGGTGTAGAGCGTCGCGTCGCTGATGCCGTGCTTCCGGCACAGCTCCGCCACCGGCACCCCTGCCTGATGCTCCTTCAAAATGCCGATGATCTGTTCTTCGCTGAACCTGCTCTTTCGCATCGTCCGTCTCCTGTCGACGGATTCCAGTTCAGAACGAGGACATCCCCGGGGGCAAGGTCACAGTCATTCCACTGCGATCGAAGGCGATCGACATGAAACGCGAACAGACGATTTCAAGAGAAGATCCGGCCTTGGCCTCCGACACTGTGCAGCCACCCGCCAACGAGCCTGCCGAGAGCAGCCCCAGGCGGTTTCAGCCGCCCGCCGATCTGCTCAAGCGCGTGATCCGCCGCCCGGAGCTTCGCAAGATCGTGCCACTCGCCGACACGACGATCTACGAGATGGAACAGCGCGGCGAGTTCCCAAAGCGCTTCTTTCTGACGCCACGCTGCGTAGTGTGGGATTTGGCAGAGGTTGAAGCTTGGCTCGAAGACAGACGCCGTGCATCAGATTCCGATATCGCGCGCAAAGCACCGGCGCCAGATGTTCGCCTGCGCCGGGCAAGACCGGTCAGAACATCACTTCAACGATCACGAGAAGGCGGCATCTCCTGAATCGCGTCCGAAACGGAAGTGTACAGAAGCCTATGTGAATTCAACGGTACTTTGGAAGCGCGAGAAGAAATAGCCAATACACTCATTTGCCTGGTTTCCCCAAAATGCGTTCACGTACAAGGCGTTCAATTTGATCTGCATGGATTCCACCGTCTGATCCATCTTCAGAGGTGACGACATGGTCCCAATAGCCGTTTCTGCGATACCAAGCCTCCTTGGACTTCCAGTCGTCGGCGTACTTTGGGTTGGATAGCATGCCGAGATGCTCCCAGTACCAGGTCTCGCCTTCGTGCATGATCGTGAAGTCGGGGAGCCGAAAGTCGCGTGGGTCGCCGTCAATCGCGTGCAATGGGACCTCGTAGGTCGGATTTAAACCGAGCTTTTCCAGCGCGTAAGCCACGATGACCTCGCTCTTCGATCGGACCTTGACGCCCTCGCCGGTGCGGTGCTTCAGCCGATCGGCGTAGATCGGGGTCCGCGGATCATCGGCAGGAAGGATGGCGCGAGGAATCTGTGGTTGAAACAACCTGGAGCAACGGCGCCGAGCGTCGGACGCGTCGGCCGCCCTCAGCCGGAGGAGCGGAGCGATGTCCCTTTCCGCCAGGACGACAAGGCGCCGCCTGAAGCGCGTGAGGGCCGTGTAGAGCAGTTCCCTTGAGAGGGTCTTCGCCTCCTGCGGCAGAACGAGGAACACGACCCCGAAATCGCTTCCCTGCGCCTTGTGCACCGTCAACGCGTAGGCGAGTTCGAGGCGGTCCCGCGCCTCGTCGCGGCCGAGATGGTAGACAGTCGCGCTTTGAGAGGCGAAGGCGACGCACAGTTTGTCGCCATACCCTTTGTTGTAGGCTCCGGTTACCATCCCGATCTCGCCGTTGGCCAGGTAACCGAGACCCGCCTCTTGGGGGCTGCAGAAGGCCCGGTCGTTTCGGATGTTGATAACCTTGTCGCCCCTGACGATTTCTTCGTCTCCAAAGGGACGAGGCATCTTGTTCCAGGGATTGCGGGCATAGGCCAGCATCCCGCCGCGAAATTCACGTTGAATGAGGCGGTTAATGTCTCCTGTACCGAATAGCTCACCGCGAGTAGGCGACAAGATTTGCCAATTCTCCGCCTCCTTCCAGCTCTCGCTGTCGAAGCCCAGCGAACGATTGAAGGACTTGAAATCGTTTGGTTCGATGGCGAGATGTTCGCGAAGCTTGGCCTTGATGAGGCTGCGCAGTTCCTCCTGGTCATTCCAGATTGCCACCTCGACGTCACCAAGTTGGGTGCCCAGAGCGAGCTGTGACAAGACGCTGTCATCGTTGGGGGTGGCATCGTCACGATAGGTAGAGGCGAGTTCAAGGCCTGGGCTGACGACCTCCGATCCATCGATCTGGACGGTGCGCATGCAGGTGTAGAGATCGCCGATGCATTGCGGTCGCTTCCCGCGCAGTTCCTCGATGAACTCCGCGAAAGGGCGGCCAGGACCGATGGGCGGAAGTTGATACGGATCACCGACCAGAATCAGGCGTTTGATCGCGTTCAGGTCAATCGCTTTGAAGAGGCTGGCCAACAGATCAACGGAGGGCATTGAGGCTTCATCGACAATGACTGTGGTTGCTTTCTGGGGGGGCTCCTTCGTGGAAGTCAGGAGAGAGAAACCCGGCCCGATCAGCTTCTGCTTGCTGAGAATCTGATGGATCGTCTGCGCCTTCCTCCCAGTGTTATCGGCGAGACGCACACGGGCCTTCCCGGTTGGAGCCAGGAGCAGCATAGGACGTAGGCCTTCGGCCTTGACGAGAGCGTCGACGAAAACCTTCAGCGCGCGTGTCTTGCCAACGCCCGCGCCCCCGGTCAGGACCGAGACGCGGTTCCGATAGAGCCGATCAAGGGCTGCGACCTTCTCCTCGATTGCTGCCTTCTCCCGGGCGCTTTTCGGCTTGTCGAACTCGTCGACAAGCGCGCGATACCAGTCGACGACCGGCGCGTCATCATACGTCTTGCGTGTCATACCCCACAAAGTCTGCGCGAGATCGCGCTCCCGTGTCCGCAGGGATTTGAGCGCTGCGACTGGCACTTCGCTGATCTCATCGAACTCGAGAACGCGCCCGTGGAATTCTTCCTGACCGAGAAAAACCTCCTCATCGGGCCTGCAAGCCCTTCGCTCGGGAAAGAACTGTCGTGCCCGTTCGATCAGGCTCGCCACCGGGAGAAAGGTGTGGCCTTCAGAGGAGGCCTGCGTCAGGACAGCATGCGCCACTGCGCGGACCCGTCGCTTATCGTCCTGCGGCATCTCCCAGGGGTCACCGAAGGCTCTGGCCGCACCTTCCGGCCTTATGCCCTGATCGATCAACTCGATGGAGATGGCCTCGGAGGCGTCGGTGCCGGTATCTTGCTCGCATAACAGGTACGGATTTTCGATGATCTCGGTCGCGGAGGCGGAGATGCCCCGGCGGAGGCGGTCAGTCTCCGAGAACAGGTCGAGAAACTGGTCCTCGGTGAGTTCGAATCTGACGAGGCGGTCAAGCAGCGCGTGACGCGTCTTGAGTGCACGCCATTTTTCTCCTGCGGCTTCTAGGCCCTTTTTGTAAGGCCCGTTGGGCGCGTCTCCGTGACGTTCAAGGATCAAGCGGGTGTGCCGCCAAGGATCGCCGCCTTTTCGTTCGATCTGGCTCAATACCGCATATTGGAAATGGATTCCTTGCTCACACCCAAGTGCTCTCAAAAGCGAACCCACCCCAGGAAAGGCTCCTCGACCGGCCCAGACTTCGTCGAGCGCGCGACTCAGCCAGTCGAGTGCACCATCGGAGTCAAATCCCTCGAGAAGCCCATCCTCGTGTACCTTCTCGATAGAACGCACGATGCGATCCAGGGTCATCGCGGCGATTCCGTCAGTGAGGTGCTCCGCAACATAGCTGAATCGGAACTGCTGGCCGGACGGCGGGATGCAGGCGATGGCCTGCGAGTCGAGACCTCGGTCCACGTACTCTTGGTATGGGATCCGCACCCCCTCGGCCGGCCAGGCCTGGGTGATGCTTCTTGCCCAGACAGGGAATTGTCCCTTCTGCTTCGGGTGAGGGCCGAAGAAGTTCATTGGGCCTAGGTCGGCAACTCGGCCAACGCCGATGATGAGTCGATTTGCCCCGTCATCGACAGGATTGCTGCCTTTTGTGTAGTAGAAAATAAGCGATCGACGGCGCTCGACCTTGCCCCAGAAAGCTTTCAGCAGTGCCTGTTGGCGGTCGTCCTCGGTTACCCAGCCATAGGCCTTCCCACTTGAGCTGGATCGGATCGCCAATCCCTCAGCTTGGCAGATATCTGCGAAGTTTTCCTCGCGCATCCAGCGGTACGGGGTGGTGAAGGTCGAGAATGGTTCGACCTTATCGGGACAGGACGGTAACCCTCGTCCTTCAACTGGGTCACTGTGTTCTATCGCGTAGCCTATTGGCGCATAGGTTGATGCCTCATAGGTGCAAGGCGGAAGGTACCCATCCAGTTCAGAGAAGGGCCGTCCTGCATCGTCATCCTCGCGCGTGTCGTCGCGCGCGTCACGGATGTAGTCGTGGACGATGCAGGAGGTGTTACAGGACGGCTGACGGCACACCGAACCGTTCCATGAAGAGTCGTGCCATGCGATCCGAGCCGAGAGGTGAGTCGTCATTTCAATCCTCAAATATAGGCGTTTGGTGTGTAAACCGCCCAAGCTCCCGGCACGATAACTTCTATCCGACGGACTGTGAATTCGTTGCTGCATCTCTTGGCTGGCGCCCGCGCGCAACGCGCTCTAAATGCATTATTTGAAATGTATGATTGAATTCGTCTCACCCATACAAACAAAAGCAAAGTGTTCATGGCCGCAAGAAAGAAATCCGTTTAAGGATAAGGTGGGGCGTTGTTGCGAGCTTGGCGCATTTTTGACCTGTGCATCGCATAGGAGCCTCAAGCTGATGACTTGGGACAGCATCGCGCGGTTAGCGGCTAGGTAAGCCGGTCAACTCGTTAGTAAAGTGCCCGCGAACGGCATCGACGGCGGCAACAGCGTCGGCACGCGCTTCTCTCCGTTCACCCAGGCGTCGATCATGTCGGCCCATTCCTGGAGCATATGCCGGCGCTGCGGTTCGTATTCTGCCTTGTTGTAGACGCCACGCGAGGAGCGCCCGTCCTCGTGGGCGAGGCATTTCTCGATCCAGTCGCTGTTGAAGCCCATCTCGTTCAGGAGCGTCGAGCCAGTCCGACGCAGGTCGTGGACCGTAAAGGACTCCAGCGGCAGCCCCTCCTTCCTCGCCCGCGCCACGACGGCAGCGGTCACGCGATTGAAGGTCGCTCGCGACATGGGAGCATCGGCGTCATAGCGGGACGGCAGCAGAAAGCGCGAATTGCCGGCGCAGGTCTTCAGGGCGATGAGGATATCGAGCGACTGTTGCGACAGATAGACGTTGTGCGCCTTCGATCGCTTCATCCGCTTCTTCGGAATGGTCCAGACGGCGTTCTCGAAGTCGACCTCGTCCCAGACCGCGTCCTGCAGCTCGCTCTTGCGCACCATGGTGAGCAGGATCAGGCGCAAGCCGAGACGTATGGTCGGCAGCGTCGGCACGTGTTCGATCTGCTGCAGCATGATCTTGATCTCGGCCGGCGACAGCGCCCGGTCCTTCGGCTGGAACGTCGCGATCGAGGCAGGACCGACCTCGTCGGCCGGGTTCGGTACCTTCTCGCCGTGCAGGATGGCGAAGGCGAAGATCTGTTTGACGATGTCGCGGGCGTGGATGGCGGTCGCCGGCGCGCCGCGCTCTTTCACCTTGGCGCAGAGCTGTCGCAGATCGTCCGGCGTCACCTCGGTCAGAAGGCGGTCTTTCCAGGCGGGGAGAATGTCGCGATCGAGGATGGCCTTGCGCATCGAGCGGGTGCTTTCCGCCATCCGCGCTTCCTTGATCCATAAGGCGCTCACCGCACCGAAGCTGCGCTCCATGGCCTTGCGCCGTTTGTCGCGCTGTTTCTCGTGCGCGGGGGAAAGCCCCTCCGCCACGTGCTTGCGAGCGGCGATGCAACGCTCGCGGGCTTCGGCGAGCGTGAGGCCATCGGCGCCATAGCGGCCGATCGTCAGCGTCTCCCGGCGACCGTTCAGACGGTAGTCGTACCGGAAGGTGATTTGGCCTGTCGTGGCGACGGAAACGTACATACCGTCACGGTCGGCCACCTTGTATAATTTATCTTTTGGTTTCAGTCTCTTGATGGCCATGTCGGTGAGCATGGGGACGGCCTCGTTGATGATCCAAAGCGCCTTTTCGAGCCCCAATTTTACCGTCAAATCCGATACCGTCAATCAACGAGAATAATCGTTATAAAACAGCGTACTAACTTGGTTTTCCGTGGGCTGCTGCCGTTTTTGGCCTGACGGTAGGGCAAAAATCCGGCTGACGGCGAAAAACGCATACCGTCGCGCGCACCGTCAGAGCCCACCGCTTCAAGGCGATAGGCTCCGATAGTGAGCGCTTGACTTTTTGTTTGATTTCAGCTAGTTATGATGATGTTGCGATAGTTCGCGAAACGCCGCGAACCACGTCAGATCACTCCCACTCGATCGTTCCCGGCGGCTTGGACGTCACGTCGTAGACGACGCGGTTGATGCCTTTGACCTCGTTGATGATGCGGGTGGCGGCGTCGGCGAGGAAGGTCATGTCGTAGTGGTAGAAATCGGCGGTCATGCCGTCGACGGAGGTGACGGCGCGGAGCGCGCAGACGAAGTCGTAGGTGCGGCCGTCGCCCATGACGCCGACCGTCTGCACGGGGAGCAGAACCGCGAAGGCCTGCCAGATCGTGTCATAGAGGCCGGCCTTGCGGATCTCGTCGAGATAGACCGCGTCGGCCTTCCTGAGGATGTCGAGCTTCTCGCGGGTGATGCCGCCGGGGCAGCGGATCGCGAGGCCCGGGCCCGGGAACGGGTGGCGGCCGACGAAGAAATCGGGGAGGCCGAGCTCGCGGCCGAGCGCCCTCACCTCGTCCTTGAACAGTTCGCGCAGCGGCTCGACCAGCTTCATGTTCATGCGCGCCGGCAGCCCGCCGACATTGTGATGCGACTTGATCGTCACCGAGGGGCCGCCCGAGAAGGAAACGCTCTCGATGACGTCGGGATAGAGCGTGCCCTGGGCGAGGAACTCTGGCGCGCCCTTGCCGTCGCTGGCGATCTTCTTCGCCTCGGCCTCGAACACGTCGATGAAGAGGCGGCCGATGATCTTGCGCTTGGTTTCAGGGTCGGAGACGCCCTCGAGCTCGCCGATGAAGAGATCGGACGCATCGACATGGACGAGCGGGATGTTGAAATGCTCGCGGAAGAGCGACACGACCTGATCGCTCTCGCCGAGGCGCATCAAGCCGTGATCGACGAAGACGCAGGTCAGCTGCTCGCCGATCGCCTCATGGATCAGCACGGCCGCGACCGCCGAATCGACGCCGCCCGACAGCGCGCAGAGCACGCGCTTGTCGCCGACCTGCGCGCGGATCTTGGCGATCATCTCGGCGCGATAGGCCGACATCGTCCAGTCCGACTTGAGGCCGACAACCTGATGGACGAAATTGGCGAGGAGCTTGCCGCCGTCCGGCGTATGCAGCACCTCGGGATGGAACTGCACGCCGTAGAGGCGGCGATGCTCGTTGGCGATGGCGGCATAGGGCGCGCCCTCGGACACCGCGATGACCTCGAAGCCCTCGGGGATCGCCGTGATCTTGTCGCCGTGGCTCATCCAGACCTGGTGGCGGCTGCCCGGCTCCCAGAGCCCCTCGAACAGCGCCGAGGGCTTCTTGACCTCGATGAAGGCGCGGCCGAACTCGCGGTGATGGCCGACCTCGACGGCGCCGCCGAGCTGGGCGCTCATCGTCTGCTCGCCATAGCAGATGCCGAGCACCGGCACGCCGGCCTCAAACACGGAATCGGGCGCGCGCGGCGAACCGATATCGACGGTGCTGGCCGGACTTCCCGAGAGGATGACGCCCTTCGGCTTCAGCCGCTCGAAGGCTTGTTCGGCCTTCTGGAACGGATGGATCTCACAATAGACGCCGGTTTCCCTGAGGCGACGCGCGATCAGCTGGGTCACCTGGGAGCCGAAATCGATGATGAGAATGCTGTCGGGCATGGGCGGATCCGGCGGAGAGAGGAACGGGATGAACGGGCTTCATCGAATGCAGAAGGCCGACCCTTCGGCCGGCCTTCAGGAGACGTGGTTCAGGGCGAGGTCGTTGCCGGATTGGGCGTCGCCGGCGCGGGAGCGGCCGGCGCGCCGGCCCAGCTTGGAAAGGCCACGCAGCCTTCCGGCGCGCTGACCGCGCCGAAGCGCTCCTTCAGCTGGTCGCAGGCGAACTTCTTCGCCTGCTCCGGCATGTATTTGTTGATCTCGACGCCAAAGCGATCATTGGGATCGGAGGCAGCGAACACGTAATAGGCCCAGTAGCCGCCGATCACGACGATGGCGAGAACGATGAGCCTGACTAGCCCGCGCATGGATGATCTCCGTTTTAGGTCTCGAGCCTGACCTTCTAGTGGCGGGCTCGCCAAGTGTCGAGGCAGGCGGGACGCCTGTCCTCAGTTGCGCCGCTCGAGCACGGCGACGAAGAAGCCGTCGGTGCCGCTCCGCCGGGGCGTCAGCATCAGACCGAGCGGCAGGCGGCGCACCGCTTCGCCCGTCTCGATCATCGCCTCGGCCTCGAAGGCCGCGACCAGCGTTTCCGGCGCGACGACGGCAAAGTCGCCATGCGCGGCGAGGAAGGCGGCGACGCGGTCGGAGTTCTCGCTCTCGAGCAGCGAGCAGGTGATATAGGCGAGCCGTCCGCCGGACTTGACATAACCGGCCGCCTTTTCAAGCACTTCCGCCTGGTCCTTGTGGCGCTCGGTGAGGCTGCCGGGACGGATCCGCCATTTGGCGTCCGGATTGCGGCGCCAGGTGCCGGTGCCCGTGCAGGGCGCATCGACGAGAACGAGGTCCATCCGCTTCTCGAGATCGTCGAGCACGTCGGCGCCCGGCTTCGGCGTGCGGACCTGGACATTGCGCACGCCGGCGCGGGCGAGGCGGTCATGGATCGGCGCGAGGCGGCGGCGATCCGCATCGAAGGCGAAGACCTGACCGTGATTGTGCATCGCCGCGGCGAGCGCCAGCGTCTTGCCGCCGCCGCCGGCGCAGAGATCGAGCACCTGCATGCCGGGACGGGCGCCGGCGAATTCGGCGGCGAGCTGGCTGCCGAGGTCCTGGATCTCGATATGGCCCTTCAGGAAGGATTCGGTCGAGGCAATATGCGGCTCGCCGCGCTCCGGCTCCAGCGGCAGGCGCAGGCAGAGCGGCGACAGCGGCGGACGCTCCGGCGCGCGGCCGAGCTCGGCGGTGAGCTCGCGGGCCGCATTGTCGGGATCGGATCTCAGCGTGTTGACGCGCAGATCGAGCGGCGCCGCCACGGTCATCGCCTGCATCTCGGCGATGACATCGGCGCCGAAGACGCGGCCGAGTTCCTCGGCGAGCCATTCGGGATAGTCGCCGCGGACGTGATCGGGGGCGTCGGCCAGCCGGTCCTCGGAGAGCGCGGCGCGCTCGTCATCGGTGAGCGGCTCGGGCGCGAAGCGCTCGCCGGAGATCAGCCGTTCGATCGCGGTGATGTCGAGGCCGCGGTGGATGCGGAAAAGGCCGAGGATGATCGCCCGTCCGCCTTCGCCGCCGGCGGCATGGGCCGAGGAGCTGCGATGGCGGAGCGCATCGAAGACGAGATCGCCGATGGCACGGCGGTCCTTCGAGCCGGCGAAGCGATGGGCGAGGCCCCAGTCCTTGAGCGCGTCGGCCGCGGGGCGGCGGCGATCGATGATATCGTCGAGAACCTCGATCGCGGCCGAGATGCGGGCGACAGGTGTCATGAAGCAGAAAATCCCTTGCCGGCCGTCACCATGGATAGGCGGCCATCACCAACAGGCCGCCGACCAGAAGGGCGTGCGACAGAACGGTATTCATCTCAAGGGCCCGTGCCATGCCCTTCTTGCGCCAGACATCATGCACCATCGCCGTGGCTGCGACGACGAAGGCCGCCATGGCGAGGAACACCGCCGGCAGCGCAATGCCCGCCAGCGCGGCGAGCCCGAGCGCGATCTCGATCGCAGCGCCGATGACGACCACGGCGCCCGGCTGCGGGATCCGCTTGGTGCCGAGCAGCATGGCGACCGGCCGGCGGCCGATGACGAGGCGGACGCCGATCACGACGAAGAGGAGACCGACGAGCAGCCGGCCGAGTGTCGCAAGAACCGTCAGATCCATCGGCTAGCCGGCCTCCTCAGATGAGGCGGATCGCAAGATCCGCCCAGAGCGCCACCACTACCAGAAAGCCGGCAAGGAAGCTCCAGTGGCGGAGCACCAGCGGGCCCTTGAGGACGGAGACGGCGTGGAGCACCCGCAGCAGCACGAAGACCCAGGCGAGCGCCAGCTCGAGGATCGAGACGCCATCGATCAGGAACAGGAAGCCGATGACGACGAAGAAGAGGACCGGCAGTTCGAACTGGTTAGCGACGAGCCTGCGCCCGGCGGCCGATGCGGCCGGTTCCTGCCCTGGCGCGAAATCCGTGTCCTTGACGGCGCCGGTCCGCACTGCCGAGGCGCGGACGAGGCCGAGATTGACATAGGCGAGAAAGATGAGCGCGGCCTCAGCGATGGCCGGCCAGAAGATGACGGTCTTGAGCATGTGATCAGCCGATTCCCGGATAGTTCGGGCTCTCGCGCGTGATCGTCACGTCATGCGTATGGCTTTCGCGGAGCCCCGCCGAGGAAATGCGGACGAAGCGCGCCCGTTCCCGGAAGGCCGCGAGGTCCTCGGCGCCGACATAGCCCATGGCGGCGCGGAGGCCCCCGGCGAGTTGGTGCAGCACGCCCGAGACCGGACCCTTGTAGGGCACCTGGCCTTCGATGCCTTCCGGCACCAGCTTCAGCGTGTCGCGCACTTCGGCCTGGAAATAGCGGTCGGCCGAGCCGCGCGCCATGGCGCCGACGGAGCCCATGCCGCGATAGGCTTTGAACGAGCGGCCCTGGTGCAGATAGACCTCGCCGGGGCTTTCCTCAGTGCCGGCCAGCAGCGAGCCGATCATCGCGCAGCGCGCGCCGGCGGCGAGCGCCTTGGCGAGATCGCCCGAATATTTGATGCCGCCATCGGCGATCACCGGAACATCGGCCTGGTCGGCCACGGCAACGGCTTCCATGATCGCGGTGAGCTGCGGCACGCCGACGCCGGCGACGACGCGCGTAGTGCAGATCGAGCCCGGTCCGATGCCGATCTTGACCGCATCGGCGCCGGCGTCGATGAGCGCGCGGGTGCCTTCGGCGGTCGCGACATTGCCGGCGATGATCTGGACGCGGTTGGAGAGCTTCTTCACCCGCTCGACCGCGTCGAGCACGCGCTGCGAATGGCCATGCGCGGTGTCGACGACGATGAGGTCGACGCCGGCATCGATCAGCATTTCCGAGCGCTCGATGCCGTTTTCGCCGACCGTCGTGGCGGCGGCGACGCGCAGCCGCCCCTGCTCGTCCTTGCAGGCGTTCGGATTGAGCTGCGTCTTCTCCATGTCCTTGACGGTGATCAGCCCGACGCAGCGATAGGCGTCGTCGACGACGACCAGCTTCTCGATGCGGTTGGTGTGCAGGAGGCGCTTGGCCTCGGCCTGGCTGACGCCCTCGCGGACGGTGATGAGGTTCTCGCGCGTCATCAGCTCATAGACGCGCTGGCCGGGATTGGAGGCGAAGCGGACGTCGCGATTGGTGAGGATGCCGACGAGGCGTCCGGGAGTGCCGTTGCCCTCGACGACGGGAATGCCGGAGATGCGATGCGCCTTCATGAGGCCGAGCGCCTCGGCCAGCGTCGCGTCGGGGCCGATCGTCACCGGGTTCACCACCATGCCCGATTCGAATTTCTTGACCTGCCGGACCTCTTCCGCCTGCTGCTCGGGCGTCAGGTTGCGGTGGATGACGCCGAGGCCGCCGGCCTGCGCCATGGCGATGGCGAGTCGCGCCTCGGTGACGGTGTCCATCGCCGAGGAAATGATGGGGATGTTGAGTTCGATGGTGCGCGTCAGGCGCGTGCGGATATCGACCTCGCCCGGCATCACGAAGGAATGCCCCGGCTGCAGAAGCACATCGTCGAAGGTCAGCGCTTCGCGACCGGTAGTGAGTTCGATGATCTGTGCCATGCCAACGCTTCCCTTTGAATGCGAAAGACCGGCCGGCGGTCTGGCGACCATCGGCGGGCGAAGAGGAAAATGAGGTTGGCGCGTGCCATTAGCATGACGGCGCCGGGCTTGGAAGACGAGAACCGCGGCGGCGGAAGCAGGGCAGCCATGCACCGGGCGTTTTCCCGCCTCAGCGCACGACCGTCAGCCGCTGCGCCGCGCGCGTGATGCCGGTATAGAGCCAGCGCCCGCCATGCTCGCGGAAGGCCCAGCTCTCGTCGAACAGGACGATGTCGTCCCATTGCGAGCCCTGCGCCTTGTGCACGGTGAGCGCATAGCCGTAGTCGAATTCATCCGAGGCGCGGCGCTGCGGATAGGAGAGGCCCTCGCCGCCATTCTCGAAGAAATCCGGATGCACAGCGACCTTGACCGCCTTGGCGGACGGATCCTCTTCCGGCACGACATCGAGCCGCATCAGGCTTTTCCGCGCCGCGCCGAGCTTCGACACGGTCCAGGTGCCGCCGTTCAGGAGCCCCTTCTGCTTGTCGTTGCGCAGGCACACGAGCTTGTCGCCAATCGCCGGCATCGGCGAGAGCAGGCCCTTCAGTTCGCGGATGCGCTGGTTGTAGGAGCGGCGGGTCTTGTTGGTGCCGACCAGCACCTGGTCGGCGTCCAGAATCTGCGCCGCATCGATGTCGCGGCGGCCGATGACGCGGGTGTCGCCGAAATCGCCATAGTCGAGCGCCCTGCCCTCGCGGACGGCCATCGACAGGCGGATGATCGGATTGTCCTGCGCCTGGCGATGGACCTCGGTCAGCATCAGGTCGGGCGCGGCCTCGGTGAAGAAGCCGCCACCCTTGACCGGCGGCAGCTGGGCCGGATCGCCGAGCACCAGCACCGGCGTTCCGAACGACAGGAGATCGCGGCCGAGTTCCTCGTCGACCATCGAGCATTCGTCGATGATGATGAGCTCCGCCTCGACGGCGGCGCTGTCATGGTTGATCGCGAAGACGGGCTGCTCCTCGTCGTCGCCCGAGCGCGGCCTATAGATCAGGCTGTGAATGGTGCCGGCACCCTCGCAGCCCTTCTGGCGCAGCACATGCGCCGCCTTGCCGGTGAACGCCGCGAAGGCGACCTTGCCGTCGATGCCCTCGGCGATGTGGCGGGCAAGCGTCGTCTTGCCCGTGCCGGCGAAGCCGAACAGGCGGAAGACCGGCGAATCGCCGCGCTTCAGCCAGGCGGCGACGGCGGCGAGCGCTTCCTCTTGCTGGGGCGACCAGCGCATGGCGTTTCCTCAACGAATGGCCGGCAGCGTCCGGTGGGTGGCAGATAGCCGATTCACCCCGGTGTCCGACACTGAAAATGTGACATTGCGGCAACATTCCTGAAGCGACCGCCAATCATGGCGGAACTTCGGCCGCCTTGCCTTGGTTTCGACGGGACTGTCCCCGAAGAAACTGAGCCATGGAAAGGGTCCGGATCATCTCCGGACCGGAAATGTTGCCGAATTGCAATCCGGCTGGATATTCGCGGCGGTCCTGCCGGACGGTTACCATTCCTATGCTAAGCCGAGCGAAAATGGCGACAACGGTTGGAAAACCTCTGTCGAGCCGGTCACGATCAATGACGAATTCATCCTCACTATCCCGTCCATCTGTAGTCGAAAGGGTCAGGCTTTGAACCAAGCGAAGCCTAGAACGGCGGCTGGAAAGCTCAGCCGTCGGAGTTTCATGATCGGCTTGCCGATCGCCGTTGCCGGCTGCCAGTCGGTCGACGTCACTGCCCCCGGTCCTGTCGCGACCGGCCCGGTGATCGACCAGGGCTTCGCGCAGATGTACGCCGCGATCGACACCGAACCCTTCCCGGTTCCGGCGGTCAACATCACCAAGATGGATCCGCAGTTCCTGCGCCAGGTGGTCAATGTCCCCCCCGGCATGCAGGCCGACGCGGGCACCCTCGTCATCGATCCGCCGAACCATTTCCTCTATCTCGTCTTCGAGAACGGCACCGCCATCCGCTACGGCGTCGGCGTCGGCCGTCAGGGCTTCGCCTGGTCGGGCGATGCCACGATCCAGGCCAAGCGCGAATGGCCGATGTGGCATCCGCCGAAGGAAATGATGGCCCGCGATCCCGAGGCGGCGAAGTGGCCGGACGGCATGCCGGGCGGCCCCGGCAATCCGCTCGGCGCCCGCGCGATGTATCTCTACCAGGGCAAGGTCGACACGCTCTATCGCATCCATGGCACCACGCAGCCCTGGTCGATCGGCAAGTCGCTCTCCTCGGGCTGCATCCGCCTGATCAACCAGGACATCATCGATCTCTACGGCCGCGTCCCGCTCGGTACGCGCGTCCAGGTCCTCGGCAATGCCGAGCCCGATCCGGTCGCCGTCTACCAGAGCCATGGCGGCGCCGTGCCGGACCCTGTGCCGGCCCGCACCTCCGCCAACGGCGCACTGCCGCCGGGCGGCGCCAACGGCTGACGGCAACGCCCTCACCGCACCATCGTCTGAGGCCCTCTCCGGAGGGCCTCATTCATTTTGAGCGTCGCCGAAACCCGTCTTCGCCCGAATAGAGGTTGAACGGGCGGATGCTTCCCGCCACCCTGCACGCGTCCGCCGCCCCAACCGAAAGCTGATCCGTGCCTCACTATACGCCGCTCATCGCGACGATCGTCATCGGTCTCGTCCTCGCCTTCATTCTCGGCGTCATCGCGCACCGTCTGAAGATCTCGCCGCTGGTCGGCTATCTGCTCGCCGGCGTGCTCGTCGGCCCGTCGACGCCCGGCTTCGTCGCCGATCAGGGCCTTGCCAACGAACTGGCCGAGATCGGCGTGATCCTCCTGATGTTCGGCGTCGGGCTGCACTTCTCGATGAAGGACCTCATGTCGGTGAAGGCGATTGCGCTGCCGGGCGCCGTCGTCCAGATCGGCGTGGCGACGCTGCTCGGCATGGGCCTCGGCTGGACGGTCGGCTGGCCGCTCGCCGGGGGCCTCGTGTTCGGCCTCGCCCTCTCGGTTGCGAGCACCGTCGTGCTGCTGCGCTCGCTGCAGGAGCGGCGGCTGATGGACACCGACCGCGGCAGGATCGCCGTCGGCTGGCTGATCGTCGAAGATCTCGCAATGGTGCTGACGCTGGTGATGCTGCCGGCCCTCGCCGAAATCCTCACCGGCGGGGCGACGGCCGGATCGGGCCTTGCCGGGTCGAGCGGCTTCGGCCTTTTCGGCATTCTCGCGCTGACGGTCGGTAAGGTGGCCGGCTTCGTCGCCTTCATGCTGATCGTCGGCCGCCGCCTGATCCCCTGGGCGCTGCACTATGTGGCGCATACCGGCTCGCGCGAACTCTTCCGCCTGGCGGTCCTTGCGATCGCGCTCGGCGTCGCCTTCGGCGCAGCCTCGCTGTTCGGCGTGTCCTTCGCGCTCGGCGCCTTCTTCGCCGGCATGATCCTCAGCGAATCGCCGCTTGCCCAGCGCGCGGCCGAGGAGACATTGCCGCTCCGCGATGCCTTCGCGGTGCTGTTCTTCGTGTCGGTCGGCATGCTGTTTGACCCGCAGATCATCTTCAAGGAGCCGCTGCTGCTGGTCGGCACGCTGGCGATCATCCTCGTCGGCAAGTCGATCGCCGCCTTCGTGATCGTGCGTGCCTTCCGCTATCCCGTCTCGACCGCCCTCACCATCTCGGCGAGCCTGGCGCAGATCGGCGAGTTCTCCTTCATCCTTGCAGCGCTCGGCGTCGATCTCGGCCTCATCAACCAGACCGCGCGCGATCTGATCCTCGCCGGCGCCATCCTGTCGATCCTGCTCAATCCGGTGATGTTCTTTCTGGCCCGCTCGATCTTCCAGCGCACGGGCGAGGCCAAGCGCGCGGCCGCCAGCAACGCCGCCGAGACAAAGGCCGCAGAGGCGGCGCGCGACCTCGATCCGACCCGGCTCACCGGCCACAGCGTGGTGATCGGCTATGGCCGCGTCGGCCGCATCGTCACCGACGGACTGCGCCGGGCCGAGCGTCCCTATCTCGTCATCGAGAACGGCGACGAGCGCGCCAAGGAGGCCCGCGCCGCCGGCGCCGAGGTCATCGTCGGCAATGCGGTCGAGGCCGACGTGCTGAAGGCGGCCAATATCGCCGCCGCCCGCCATCTCCTCATCGCGATCCCCGACGCCTTCGAAGCCGGGCAGATCGTCGCCAAGGCGCGTGCGCTCAACGGCGCGATGCAGATCATCGCGCGCGGCCGCACCGACGCCGAAGTGGCCCATCTCGTCGACTACGGCGCCAATCTCGCCATCATGGGCGAGCGGGAGATCGCGCTCGGCATGCTCGCCTCCGTCTCGAATGACGGCGACCGCGAGCGCCCCACGGGCATCGCCGGCACGGATGCGGCGGCCGCTGGCGCTGTATAAGCCACCGCTCCCGCCGCCGGTGTCTTCATCGTGACGGTGCGGGCGTGTAGGGTCCGCGGACGGATGGCATCGGCAGGAGCGGCTGTGGGATCGTTTGAGGGCGGACGGACGGGTTCTTCGGCAAGGCGGATCGCCGTCGCCCTCCTCGCGATGCTGACGCTGTCGGCCTGCGCCTCGCGACCACAGGGAACGCTGATGCCCGTGGCCGCCGATCCCGCGGCCGCCACCAGCGTCGACATGCTGGTCGCGACGACGCGGGCGGCGGACCCTGCCCCCGGGGTGCTCTTCAACGGCGAGCGCGGCACCGGCCTGTCGCTGGCCAATGTCGTCGTCTCCATCCCCAAGGACCGGCCCGTCGGGCAGGTGCAGTGGCCGTCGACGGTGCCCGGCAATCCGGCACGTGACTTCGTCACGACGTCGGTCACGCCGCTGAAGACCGATGCGATCGGGCAATGGTTCGGCAGGCTCTCGGGCAAGCCGCGCCCGGTGCTGATCTTCGTGCACGGCTTCAACACGCCGTTCGACGCCTCGGTGTTCCGCTTCGCGCAGATCGTCCATGACAGCGACGAGCGCGCGGCGCCGGTGCTGTTCTCGTGGCCGTCGCGCGGCCGGGTGTTCGACTACAATTACGATCGCGAGAGCGCCAATTTCTCGCGCAGCGACCTCGCCTTCGTCATCCGCGCGGCAGCGAAGAGCCCGGCCGTCTCGAGCGTGACGGTGATGGCGCATTCGATGGGCGGCTGGGTCGCGGTCGAGGCGCTGCGCCAGATCGCGCTGCAGGATGGCCGCGTTCCGGCCAAGGTCACCAATCTGATCCTCGCCTCGCCCGATCTCGATCTCGACGTCTTCCGCCGGCAGATGCAGGAGATTGGACCGAAGCGGCCCTATGTCACCATCTTCGTGTCGTCGAACGATCGCGCGCTGCGCCTGTCGCGGCTGCTCTCCGGCGGCGTGACGCGGGTCGGCGCGATCGACCTGACGCAGGAGCCCTATCTCTCGCAGTTCGAGAAGGCCAACAAGGTCACGGTCATCGACCTCTCGGCGCTGAGCAATGGCGACCGGCTCAACCACTCGAAATTCGCCACCAGCCCCGAGATCGTGCAGCTCCTCGGCGGGCGCATGGCGGCGGGCCAGCTGATCTCCGATGCCGATGCGCCGGCGGCGCAGATCGGCGCCGGCGCCCAGGGTGCCGGCCAGGCGATCGGCTCGGTCGCCGGCGTGGTGCTCTCGGCACCGGTGCTGATCTTCAGCAGCAACCGCAACTGACGGCGCGGCTCAGGCGGCGCGGTCGCCGAGCCAGTCCTCGACATAGAAGCGGATGAGGGCGATGCGGCCGATCGCCATCAGCGGCATGGCGAGCGCGATGCCGAGCGTGCCGAACAGCGTCCCCGCGATGACGATGCCGACCAGCGTCCAGGCCGTCGGCACGTCAGCGGTCCGCTTCTGGATCAGCGGCCCGATGACATAGCCCTCGATCGTCTGGATCAGCGTGTAGATGCCGACCGCCCAGATCAGCGGGCCGACGCCGAGCGGCATCGCCACCAGCGCGATCGGGATGCTGGCGACGATCGGACCGAGATAGGGGATGAAGTTGAGGATGCCCGCCTGGATGCCGAGCACGAAGGCGCCCGGCACCTTGAGGAGGTAGAGCGAGAGCCAGACGACCAGCCCCATCAGCAGCATGCGCACCGCCTGCCCGACCAGCCAGGCGCGCAGCGCGACGCCCATCTCGTCGAGCACCGAGCGCACGCGCTCGCGGCGGCCGAGCGGCACGCAGCGCACGACGCTGTCGCGATAGACGGCGGGCGCGAAGGAGAACGAGAGGCCGATGAAGACGATGAGGATCGTCGTCATCACGACGCTGGTCGCCGTGCCGACCGCGACCTGGGCATGGCCGAACAGCTGGCCCATGTCGGGCAAGAGTCCCTGGAAATTGCGTCCGCCCTCGGGACCGAGCGAATCGATGCCGAAGGCGAGCAGGCGCTCCTGCAGGACGTCGATCTGGCTGTCGATGATGGCGATCAGGCTGCGCACCTGCTCGGGCAGCTGCGCGGCGCCGCGGATCGCCCCGAAGGCGAGGATCAGCGTCAGCACGGTGATGACCGTGACGAGGCGGAGCGTATGGCTCACCGGCAGGACCGGGCGCAGCGCGCGCGCGCAGGCATCGAGGAAGGCCGCGAACAGGATCCCGGCGAAGATGATGAGAAGGCTCGACGCCGTGAACCAGACGAAGGCGAGGCCGATGAGGACGGCGAGCACGATCAGCGCGGTGGCGAGGCCGCTGCGCCAGGGCGCGGCGCGCGAAGGTTCGTGCGGCGAGAGGTCGGTCATGCGGCGTTCCCAGAGCATTTTCGAGCGACGTGGAGTCCGGTTCGCGTGAAGAAAATGCGTCACATCAGAGAGACAGCGCGGCGGCGCGGGTCCGCAGGATCGGCGGACACCGGCCGGCGCGTCAATGCGTTTCAGGCGGCGATCGGATCGGCCGGGCTTGTCGATGCCGGGGGCGGCAGCGGCGCCGGCTCGCCTTCCTTGACGCGGAAGAAGGTGATGTAGAGCGTCGGCAGGAAGACGAGCGTCAGAAGCGTCGCCACGAACAGGCCGCCCATGATGGCGAACGCCATCGGGCCCCAGAAGATCGTCGGCGCGATCGGGATCATGCCGAGGATCGTCGAGATCGCCGTCAGCATGATCGGCCGGAAGCGCGAGACGGTCGCGTTGACCACCGCGTCCCAGACCGGCTGGCCCGTTCGCCGTTCGGCCTCGATCTGCTCGATGAGAATGACCGCGTTCTTGGCGATGAGGCCCATCAGCGAGAGGATGCCGAGGATGGCGACGAAGCCGAGCGGCCGGTTGAAGATAAACAGCGCGCCGACGACGCCGATGAGGCCGAGCGGCACCACGCTCATGACGAGCAGCAGGCGGCTGAAGCTCTGCAGCTGCGCCATCAGGAAGCTGATCATCAGGAACAGCATGAACGGCACGACCACCATCACCGAGGCCTGTGACGAGGCGCTTTCCTCGACGGTGCCGCCGACGGCGATGCGATAGCCGGACGGCAGGCTGGCCGACAGTTCGGCGATGCCCGGCGTCAGCGCCTCGACCACCGCCTCGGGCGAGCTGCCCGGCTTGACGTCGGCCTGCACGGTGAGCGTCGGTACGCGGTCGCGGCGCCAGATCAGCGGATATTCCTGGCCGAAATCGAAGCGGGCCACTTGCGACAGCGGCACGGTGCGGCCATTGGCCAGCGGCACCTGCAAGGTGCGCAGATTGGCGAGCGACAGCCGCTCGGCGCTGGTGGCTCTGGCGACGACGTCGATCAGATAGATGCCGTCGCGGACCTGCGTCACCGTCGAGCCGCTGACAACCGAATTCAGCGCGGAGGCAAGCGTCTGCGAGGAGAGGCCGAG
Organism: Kaistia sp.; assembly: GCA_965279105.1. Classification (GTDB taxonomy): domain Bacteria; phylum Pseudomonadota; class Alphaproteobacteria; order Rhizobiales; family Kaistiaceae; genus Kaistia. Next base: position 3,024,109 of record OZ257135.1, on the reverse strand, counting down.
CAGCCGCGCCTCGTCCTGGTCGATCTCGACGCGCACCATGCGCGCCGGCTCCATCCAGTCATAGTTGACGCGGATCGCATTGGCATTGGACGAGACGATGCCGGCGAGCTTCTGCGCGATCGCGCGCACCTCGCTGATATCGGGACCGCTGACGCGATACTGCACCGGCCAGCCGACGGGCGGGCCGAGTTCGAGCGGCGAGACGCGCGTTACGGCGCCCGGGAAATCCTCGGCCAGCACCTTTTCGAGCCGCTCCTGCAGGCGAAGGCGCGCCTCGACATCCTTGGCGATCACCACGGCCTGCGAGAAGAACGGATTGGCGAGCTCGACATTCAGCGGCAGGTAGAAGCGGATGGCGCCGCGGCCGACATAGGTGCTCCAGCGCGCAACATCGGGATCGGCGCCGAGAATGGCGTCGAGCCGCGCCGAGGCATCGGCGCTCGCCTCGATCGAGGCGTTCTGCGGCAGGCGGAGATCGACCAGTAGTTCCGCCCGGTCGGAGGCCGGGAAGAACTGCCGCGGCACATAGGGCATGGTGAAGAGCGCCGCGACGAAGGCCGCGAGCGCGATGCCGATCGTCAGCCAGCGCATGCGCATCGCGGCGAGCAGGATTGCCCGGAAGGTCTTCGCGACGAAGCCCGGCGACGCATCGGATTTCTTCGGCTCCGGCTTCTTCAGGAGCAGCACGGCGATCAGCGGCGAGAACGTGACGGCGCCGATCCAGGACACGACCAGCGCGATGCCGACGACGGCGAAGATCGAGAAGGTGTATTCGCCGGCCGAACTCTGCGCGAAGCCGATCGGCACGAAGCCGGCGGCGGTGACGAGCGTGCCCGTCAGCATCGCGAGCGCCAGCGTCTTGAAGGTGTTGGACGCCGCCTCCTCCTTGCTCTCGCCATTGGCGAGGCGTGAGGAAATCGAATCGACCGTCGTCATCGCATCGTCGACGAGAAGGCTGAGCGCGATGATCAGCGCGCCGAGCGAGATGCGCTGCAGATCGATGCCGGCGATGTCCATCACCGCGAACACCATCGCCAGCGACAGCGGGATCGCCAGCGCGACCACCGTGCCGGCGCGGATGCCGAGGCTGACGAAGGAGACCACGGCGATGATGGCGATCGCCTGCCACAGCGAGGTGGTGAACTCGCCGATCGCCTCGTCGACCACCTCGGCCTGATCGGCGACGAGGGTCGGCTCGATGCCGAGCGGCAGTTCGGCCGTCACCTCGTTCATAGTCTGGCGGATGTTCTTGCCGAGGGCGAGGATATCGCCGCCGTCCTTCATGGAGATGGCGAGGCCGATCGCCGGCTTGCCGTTGACGCGGAACATCGGCTGCGGCGGATCGGCGAAGCCGCGATGAACCTCGGCGATGTCGCGCAGGCGGATGAGCCGGCCATTGGCGACGAAGTTGATGTTGAGCAGGTCCTTCTCGGACTCGAACGCGCCGCTGACGCGCACGGCGATGCGCTCGTCGCCGGTCTCGAGCGTGCCGGCCGGGCTGACGACGTTCTGCGCCTGCAGGGCCTGGATCAGCTGGTTGCGATTGATGCCGAGGCCGGCCAGCTGCTCGGCCGAGAACTCGACGAAGATGCGCTCGTCCTGCGCGCCGAGAATGTCGATCTTCGAGACGTCGGGCACCGAGAGCAGCTTGGAGCGGATGTCCTCGACATAGTCGCGCAGCTCGCGATGGGTGAAGCCATCGGCGGTGAAGGCGTAGATAGTGCCGAACGTATCGCCGAAATCATCGTTGAACACCGGTCCGACGACGCCCTGCGGCAGGCTGCCTCTGATATCGCCGATGCCCTTGCGGACCTCGTACCAGATGTCGGGCACCTCGGCCGAGGTGATCTGGTCCTTCAAATTGACGAACAGCGTCGTGCGCCCGGCGCTCGTCTCGCTGCGGATGTCGTCGACCTCGGGGATTTCCTGCAGCTTGCGCTCGAGGCGCTCGGTCACCTGCTGCATGGTGTCGTCGAGCGTCGCGCCGGGCCAGGCAGCGCCGACGATCATCGTCTTGATCGTGATCGCCGGATCCTCGGCGCGGCCGAGCCCGATGAAGGCGGCCGAGCCCGCGACGATGATCGCGACCATCCAGTAGACGATGAACTGGCGATGGCTGAGCGCCCAGGCCGAGAGATTGATGCCCTTCATGGCGCGGATCCGACGAGGCGGACCGTCTGGCCTGGATGCAGCGCCTGCACGCCGGCCGTGACGACGACTTCGCCAGGCGCGACGCCGTCGGCGACGATCACCGTGCCGGGATCATGACGCACGATGGTGACATTGCGCAGCGAGACGGTCGAGGCTTGGGGATCGACGACCCAGACGGCGGGGTGCTGATCGGAGCTCGTCAACGCGGTCGCCGGCAGCGCGATCACCGGTGCGCCGGCGATGTTCAGCGTGCCGGAGACGGTGGAGCCGAGCAGCATGGCGGCCGGCGGCTCGTTGATGCCGACGCGGACGGCGAAATTGCGCGTCTGCGCATCGGCCTGCGGCGCGACTTCACGCACGCGGCCGATCGCCGACACCGACGGGTCGGAGGTCAGGCGGATGGTGATCTCGGCATCTGGCGGCGCGGTACGCAGCACCTGCGGTGGCACGTCGAAGACGGCATCGCGGCCATCGCGGCGGGCGAGCTGCACGATCATCTGGCCGGCCTGGACGACCTCGCCCGGCTCGGCGCCGCGCGCCGTCACCGTGCCGTCGACATCGGCCTTCAGTTCGGTGAAGCCGACGCGGTCCTGCGCGATCTCGAGCTGCGCCTCGGCGTCGTCGACCTGCGAGCGTGCGGTGCGCAGCGCCTGCTGCGCCTGATCCCAGTTGGCCCGCGTCGTGAAGCCGTTCTTGAGCAGGCGATCCTGCCGGTCAAAGGCGTTGTCGGCCTGAACGAGCTGGCCCTCGGCGGCCGAGAGCGCCGCCGTCGCCGAGCGCAGCGCGTTGAGCTCATTGACCGGATCGAGCTTCGCCAGAAGCTGGCCGGCCTTGACGGTGTCGCCGACATTGACGGGACGCTCGATCATGCGCCCGCCGATGCGGAACGCCATCGAGGCCTCGTTCTGCGCCTGGATCTGGCCGGTGAGCACCACCGATTCGCTTGCGGGGGCCCGCTCGACCGTCAGCGTGCGCACCGGGCGCGGCGCCGGGGTCTTCGCTTCCTGTGCGCGCTCGCATGCCGCCAGCAGCGGCGCCGCCGCGACCATCAGCAGCGCCAGCCGCAGCCAAGGTGCCCGCATCGTCGCCGTCTTTGCCGATCTCGTCACCACATGCACCCCAGCGTTCCGATCCCCGACAGTGACGCACGCTCGCGAAGGCGTTGCAAGCGCGCCGCTCCGAGCCGCTATAGCCGATCGGGCGCGTCGGGGAAGCGCAATTTGCGCGGACCCTAACCATTCGCCTCGCCGAAGTGATGAGCACTCCGTCCCACGACTAGGCAAGGAATCCCAATCCGCCATGACCTGAGGGCGAGGCCGCAAGGCGCTTGTCAGCCGAGCCTCTCTTGCCGCATCTTCGCGCGGACGCTGGCTGGCCCTGCCTCGCGGCGCGAACGGCGAGGGACCAATCGGTGAACGTGCAAGGGATGGCCGATGTGACTGCAGCACCGCGCCGGCACTGGCCGATCGTCCGATTCGCCGTCTTCTTCGTCGTCTGGTGCGGGCTGAAAGGCGTCGCGCCGGCAGATCTGATCGTCGGCGTCATCGCGGCGGTGGCGGGAACGGCCGCGAGCCTCTGGCTGCTGCCGGCCCGCGGGGCGGGTCTCGTTCCCGGCGCCGGACTTGGCTTCGCGGGGCGATTCCTCTGGCAGTCGCTCTACGCCGGCATCGACGTGGCGCGGCGGGTGTTCGATCCGAAGCTGCCGCTCGCGACCGGCTTCGTGACATTCAGGCCCTCGCTGCCGCGCGGCAACTGGCGCGACCTCTTCACCACGATCTCCAGCATGATGCCAGGCACGCTGCCGGTCGGCGACGACGGCAAGGACGGGCTCGTCATTCACTGCCTCGACCGCCACCAGCCTGTCGCCGCGGAGATGGCGCGCGACGAGGCACGGCTTCGGCGGATCATCGCGCGGGAGAGCCCGCATGGCTGACGCGCTGACGCTCGCCGCCGTCCTCGTCCTTGCGATCGTCGCGGTCGGGCTCGCCCGCATCCTCAAGGGACCCTCGCGGATCGACCGGATGATGGCGGTCCAGTTGCTGGGGTCGGGCGGCGTCGCCGTGCTGGCGCTGCTCGCGGCGGCCGGCGGTACCGAGGCGCTGGTCGATGTGGCGCTGACGCTCGCCCTTCTCGCCGCCTTCGCCTCGATCGCGCTCGCGACCACGCTTGCCCGCAAGAGCGACGCGGGCTCTGTTGGCGGCAAGAGCGATTCCGCGCCGCGCGAGCGTTCCGAATGAGCGCGCTCCTCACGCTCTTCTCGGTCGTGGCGATCGGCGCCGGCCTCGTCTTCTTCCTCGCCGGCACCGTCGGCCTCCTTCGCCTTCCCGATTCGCTCTCGCGCCTGCACGCCCTCACCAAGGCCGACAATCTCGGCCTCGGGCTGATCGTGCTCGGCCTGCTGCCGCTGGTCCCGAGCATCACCATGGCGGTGAAGCTCGTCCTCATCTGGCTCCTGGTGCAGTTCGCCGGCGCGACGGTGGCGCAGCTGATCGCCCGCCTCGCCCGCACTGAGGATCGCAGCCGATGATGGCCGGCCTCGCGCTCGATCTGTTGGTGGCCGCGCTGGTCATCGGCGTCGCGCTCTGGACGATCCGGACGCGCGACGATTTCACCGCCATTGTCGGTTTCGTCGGCTACGGACTGCTCCTGACGATCGCCTGGGCGCGGCTCGCCGCCTATGACGTCGCGCTGACCGAGGCCGCGATCGGCGGCGGCGTCACCGGCGTCATCCTGATGCGGGCGAGCGTCCGGCTGAAGCCCCTCGCCGCCGCCCGCAAGGCGTTCGGCCCCCGCCTCGTCGTCGGCCTCGCCTGCGCCGTGGTCAGTGCCGGGCTCGCCGCCGTCGTCCTCTTGCCGCCGACGCCCGGGCCGAGCCTCGCCGTCGAGGTGCGCGCCCATCTCGCCAGCACCGGCCTCGGCAATCCGATCGCCGGCGTGCTGATGGCCTATCGCGCCCTCGACACCTTCCTCGAGACGGTCGTCGTCCTGCTGGCGCTCATCGGCGTCTGGTCGCTGACACCGGATGCGGCCTGGGGCGGGCGCCCCGGCCTGCCGCTGTCGGCAACGAGCCTTGGGCCGCTGCCGCTGTTCACGCGGCTGCTGATCCCCCTCGGCGTCGTCATCGGCGTCTATATCGTCTGGGTCGGCGCTGATGCCCCCGGCGGCAAGTTCCAGGGCGCGACCATCCTCGCGGCGATGTGGATCCTCGCCATGATGGCCGGCCTTGCCGAGGCGCCGCCGATCGGCAGCTGGCGGCTGCGCCTTCTTCTCGCCGCCGGGCCGATCGTCTTCGTCGCGATCGGCCTTGCCGGCATTCCTCTGGCGGGCGCGTTCCTCGCCTATCCCGAAGCCCTCGCCAAGCCGCTGATCCTCGTCATCGAGGTGGCGCTGACGCTGTCGATCGCCGCGACGCTCGGCCTTCTCGTCGCCGGCCCGCCGGAGCGGGCGCCATGAGGATCGTCCCATGACCCTCGCCGCCTTCGACGCCGCCACCCTCTACGGGCTAATGGGTGCCATCCTGGTCGGGATCGGGCTTTATGGCATCGTGCTGCACGAGGCGTTCATCCGCCGCCTGCTCGCCTTCAACCTGCTCGGCGGCGGCGTGTTCATCCTCTTCGGCGTGATCGCACGGCGCGGCGCCGGTGCCGGCTTTCCGGGCGATCCGGTGCCGCAGGCGCTCGTCATCACCGGCATCGTCGTCGCCTTCTGCGCGACGGCGCTCGCCATCGCGCTGATCGAGCGGCTGGCGGCCGAGGACGATGCGGCCGACAAGGGCGACGCGCCATGACGCCGGAGCTGATGGCCACGACCCCAGGCGGGCTGCTGCTGGCCTTTTCCGTGCTCATTCCGGTGATCGGCATCCTGCTGCTGTGGCTGGTGCGCGGGCGCGACATCGAATGGGTGGCGCTGGCGGCGCTGGTCGCCAATCTCGGCATCGCGGTCGGCTCGCTCCTCGCCGTCCGCGACAGCGCGGCGCCGCTCGTCTATCTCGTCGGCGGCTGGATGCCGCCGCTCGGCCTCGCGCTCCGCGCCGACGGCGTCGCCGTGACGCTGATGGTGATGACCGGCCTCATCGTGGTGGCGACGGCGCTCTATGCGCGCGGGCAGTTCGGCTTCGTGGCGGACGGACCGGAACGGCGGAAGCCGATGGTCTTCTGGACCATGCTGCTCGCCATCACCGCGGCGCTCAATTTGATCTTCGTCGGCGAAGACCTCTTCAACCTCTATGTCGCGCTCGAGCTCCTGACCTTCGCCGCCGTGCCGCTGGTCAGCCTCGACGGCAACCGCGCGACGCTCGCCGCCGCCTTGCGCTATCTCGTCTTCGCGCTGGCCGGCTCGGTGCTCTATCTCCTCGGCGTCGCCATCGTCTACGGCGCCTATGGCAGCCTCGATCTCGTCGTCCTCGCAGGCATGCGCGGGCCGGACGGGGCGCTGCTGCTCGCGATCGCGCTGATGACGGCCGGCCTCATCGCCAAGACGGCGCTGTTCCCGCTGCATCTCTGGCTGCCGCCTGCCCATGCCGGCGCGCCGGCAGCGGCCAGCGCGGTGCTCTCGGCGCTGGTGGTCAAGGGCTCGTTCTTCCTGATCCTCCGCCTCTGGTTCGACCTGCTGCCGCCCGGCCTCGGCGCGATCGGCGCGAATGGGCTCGGCGCGCTCGGCGCGGGCGCGGTCATCGTCGGCAGCGTCATGGCTCTCAGGCAGGAGCGGCTGAAGCTGCTCGTCGCCTATTCGACGGTGGCGCAGATCGGCTATCTCTTCCTCGTCTTCCCGCTCGCGACCGGCAGCGAGGCCGCCTCGCCCTTCGCCTCGCTCGCCTGGACGGGCGGCGTCCTGCAGCTGCTCGCGCATGCCTTCGCCAAGGCGGCGATGTTCATGGCGGCCGGGCTCGTCTATGAGGCGATCGGCCATGACCGGATCAGCGGCTTCCGCGCTCTCGGCCGGATAGCGCCGGTCACGGTGCTGACGATGACGCTCGCCTCGATCTCGCTGGTCGGCCTGCCGCCCTCCGGCGGCTTCTCGGCGAAATGGCTGATGCTGAACGCCGCGCTCGGCGAGGGCGTCTGGTGGTGGGCGGTGATCATCCTCGCCGGCGGGTTGCTGGCGGCGGGCTATGTCTTCCGCGTCCTCGTGCCCGCGTTCTCGGTCGCCACGGAACCGCTGCAGCGCCAGCATGCGGTGCCGCTCATCCGCGAGCTTGCGGCGCTGGCGCTGGCCGTGGTCGCCATCGGTATCGGCTTCCTGCCGCTGGCGCCATGGCCGCTCCTCTCGATCGGCCGTCTCGCGGCGGTGCTGCCATGACGGGCGCCCTGCTGCCGATCGCCGCGCTCATCCCGCTCGCGCTGTTCGCGGTGGCGCTCGCCCTGCCAGCGGCCCGCCCAATGATCGGGCGGCTGCTCTGGGTCGCACCACTGCCGGCGCTCGTGGCGGCCCTCTTTGCGCGCGGCAGCCACGCTGATCTGGCCGGCCCGCTCGCACTCATGCTCGATGATCCCGGCGCGATGCTGCTCGGCGCCGCCGCGCTGCTCTGGCTCGCCGCCGGCATTGCCGCGATCGGCTGGTGGACGGAGCGGCTCGCCACCCTCCCTTATCAGGCCTGGTGGCTCTTGACGCTGACCGGCAGCGTCTCGGTGTTCATGGCGGCGAACCTCGTCACCTTCTATCTCGCCTTCTCGCTGGTCAGCCTCGCCGGCTACGGCCTCGTCACCCGCGATGGCGAGCCGGCGGCGCTCCGGGCGGGCCGGGTCTACTTCGCGGTCGCGGTCAGCGGCGAGGCCTTCCTGCTTGCCGGCTTCGTGCTGCTCGCGGTCGGAACGCCCTCGGGCAGCCTTGCCATCGCCGATGTCGTCGCCGCGCTTCCGGCATCCCCGGTGCGCGACGCGGCGCTCCTCTTCGTGCTGCTCGGCTTCGCGGCCAAGATGGGCCTCGTGCCGCTGCATGTGTGGATGCCGGTCAGCTATGGCGCGGCGCCCTTCCCGGCCGCGGCCGTGCTCAGCGGCGCGGCGGTCAAGGCCGGTGTCATCGGCCTCGTGCGCTTCCTGCCCTTCGGGGCCGCCCTGCCCGGCTGGGGCGAGGCGCTGGCGACCGTCGGCTTCCTCTCGGCCTTCTTCGGCGTGGCGGTGGGCCTGACACAACGCCATCCAAAGGCGATCCTCGCTTATTCGAGCATCAGCCAGATGGGCGTGATCGCCGCCGTGGCCGGCATGGCCCTGACAGCGGGGCGCACCATCGCGCCGATGGAAATCGCCTTCTACGCACTGCATCACCTCTTCGCCAAAGGCGGGCTATTCCTCGCGCTCGCGGCCATCGCGCTCACCGGCCGGCGCGCGCTGCGGCCGCTGCTCTGGCCGGCGGCGATCATCGCGCTCGGCATCGCCGGCCTGCCCTTCACCGGCGGCGCGCTCGCCAAGCTCGCCGTCAAGGATGCGCTCGGCAGCGGCCTCGCCGGCACGCTCGGATCGCTGTCGGCGGCGGCGAGTACGATGCTGATGCTGCATTTCATCGCGCGCGCCCGCATGACGGCCGCAACTGATGACGCGGCGCGGGCACCTTCGACTGTTGTCGCGGCTTGGTGGGGAACCGCGCTCGCGGCCATCGCCCTGCCCTGGCTCCTCTATCCCACCGTCGGCGGCAGCTTCGCCAAGGCCGTCGAGATCGGCTCGCTGGTCGACCTCGCCTGGCCGATGCTGCTCGGCGCGGCCGCCTATGCGCTGGCGACGAGGCTCCAGCCCTGGCCGGTGCTGCCGCCGGGCGATGTCCTCGTCGTCCTGCCGCGTGGCCGAGCCATCGCCTCGCGGATCCTCGACGGGATCGCGGCGATCGAGGCGCGGCTGACGCTCTGGCCGGTCGCGGGCGCGACGCTCGTCCTTCTCGCGATCGGCTTCGCCGCCGCCATGCTGGCCGCGCGATAGACTGTCAGGCGCTGAGGCGGCGGAGCACCGTGCCGAGCGAGCCGCGCGGCGTGGGGGCGAGCATGGGCGTGCGCGCCGCCGATGGCGCGGCACCGAGCGATGCGGTCGCGCGGACATGGCGCGGGCTGTAGCCGAACTCCTGCCGGAACGCGCGGCTGAAGCCGGAGGGATCGACGAAACCGACGCGCTCGGCGACATCGACGATGGGGCCGATATTGAGCGGATCGCAGAGGGCGCCATGCGCGGCCAGCAATCGTTGGCGCTGGATATAGCGCGACACGCCGCCGAGCGGCTCGAACAGCCGGTAGAGCCGCGAGCGGGAGACGCCGAGCATGCGGCAGAGTTGCTGCGGGCCGAAATTCGGCGCGGCGAGATTCTGCTGGATGATCCTGCGCGCCCGGTCGATGAGCGAGACCGCCATCACCTCCTGCGCCGCGGCGACATGATCGGGATGCGGCACGAGGCAGGCCGCCAGCAGCATGCGCGTCGCCTCAATCAGTTTCGGCAGTTCACTGACCGCCAGCGTCGAGATACGCCGATCGAGGCTGAGGATGTAGTCGGCCAGCAGCGCCGCCAGCGGACCATCCGGGATACCGGACCGGAGGCGGTCGATCACCTCGGCCGAACTGCGGAAGAGATCGCGGGGCATGTAGACGCTGATCACTTCGCGGTCTCGCGCCGCGCCCTCATAGGGCTGGGCCAGCGACCGGATCGACAGCGTCGTTCCAACGGGACCTGGAACCAGCACGAGGCACCAATGATCGAGCGGATCGCGCTTCAGGTGGCGCCAGGTCCTGACGCGCCCGTCCGAGGGCATCACCGCGCGAGCGAGAGCGAGGCTGCCGAGATCCCAGACCGTCTGTTCGGCAGCGAAGCCCGCATCCGACGCCGAATCGACGGCGATTTCGATCACCGGGGACATGAAGTCGCGCCAGGCGGCGAACTGCTCGGCGCGCGCCAGCGTTCCCGTCGACAGCTCGATCGGAACGAGCCGCGGATCGACGCCACCCGGGCCCATCCCTGGCCGCTTCGATCCAATCGGTGCGGACGATCCCATCAGGTGCTCCCCCGAGCGCGTTACCGACTAGTAAATACACCTCTGGTCCCGCGACTTCAAACAACCGCGGATGGGCTCCGGAAACTGTCATGACGCGGTGCAGCAAATTCAGGTAGTCTGGCCGGGATCGACAGGTGTCGAGCGGGGACGAACCAAGATGACCACCGAAGCCGCAGTGCCTGAGGCACCGATCCTGATCGACCTCGCCTTGCAGGGTGGCGGCTCGCATGGCGCCTTCACCTGGGGCGCGCTCGACCGGCTGCTCGAGGAGCCCGGCCTCCGGATCGACGGCATTTCCGGGACGTCGGCCGGCGCCATGAACGCCGCGGTGATGGCCTCGGGCTTTGCGCTCGGCGGGGCGAGCGGCGCGCAGGCGGCGCTCGAAGCCTATTGGCGCGCCGTCTCGGAGGCCGCGCGCTTCAGCCCGTTCCAGCGCGGTCCGCTCGACATCCTGCTCGGGCGCTGGACCCTCGACACCTCGCCGATGTTCATCGCCATGGACATGATGTCGCGACTGTTCTCGCCCTATGACCTCAATCCGACCGGCAAGAACCCGCTCCGCGCCATCCTTGAGCAGGCGATCGATTTCGAGGCGCTGAAGGCGGCGCCGATGAAGCTGTTCATCACCGCGACCAATGTCCGCACCGGACGCGGCCGCATCTTCCGCAATGCCGAGATCACGCCGGACGTGCTGCTCGCCTCGGCCTGCCTGCCGACGCTGTTCCAGGCGATCGAGATCGACGGCGAGAGCTATTGGGACGGCGGCTATTCCGGCAATCCGACCATCACGCCGCTGGTGCGTGACCTCGATTCCGACGACACGATCCTCATCCCGATCAATCCGGTCGAGCGCCAGGGCACGCCACGCTCGGCCGCCGACATCCTCAACCGGCTCAACGAGGTGTCCTTCAACAGCGTCCTTCTGAAGGAGCTGCGGATGATCGCCATGCTGCGGCAGGTCGCCGATCCCGGCAACAGCGAGGGCGCGCAATGGGCGAAGATGCGCATCCACATGATCCGCAACGACGCGATGGGCAAGCTCGGCTACTCCTCGAAGCTCAACGCCGAATGGTCGTTCCTCACCATGCTGCGCGATGAAGGCCGCCGCTCGGCCGACGCGTTCCTCGCGGCCCATCGCGACGATATCGGCAAGCGTTCCTCGCTCGATCTGGACCAATTGCTCGAAGGCGTCTGACATGGGTCTCATCGGCATCCTTCTCGGGCTCGGCCTGCTCATCGCGCTCGCTTATCGCGGCTGGAGCGTGCTTCTGCTTGCGCCTGCCGCCGCGATGATCGCGGCGCTGTTCTCGGGCGAACCGCTGCTGGCGCACTGGACTCAGACCTTCATGGGCAGCGCGGCCGTCTTCATCGGCCAGTTCTTCCCGCTGTTCCTGCTCGGCGCGCTGTTCGGGAAGTTGATGGAGGACAGCGGCGCCGTCGCCGCCATCGCCGAATTCATGACGGAAAAGCTCGGCACCCAGCGCGCCATCCTCGCGGTGGTCCTCGCCGGCGCCATCGTCACCTATGGCGGCGTCAGCCTCTTCGTCGCGCTGTTCGTCATCGCGCCGATGGCCGAGGCGCTGTTCCGCTCGGCCGATATCCCGCGCCGCCTGATGGCGCCGGCGATCGCGCTCGGCACGTTCACCTTCACGATGATGGCCCTGCCCGGCACGCCGGCGATCCAGAACGCCATCCCGATGCCCTTCTTCGGCACGACGCCGTTCGCGGCGCCGGGGCTCGGCATCATCGCCTCTGCGATCATGCTCGGTTTCGGCCTCTGGTGGCTCGCCCGCCAGGAGGGGCGCGCGCGCAAGGCCGGCGAGGGCTTCGGCAGCGTCTCGGGCGTCCCCGGCGCGGCGCTGCTCGATGATCCGACGCTGCGCGAACGCGCCAGCACGGCGCGCGAGTTCGACCCGGCCGAGATCGCGCATGGTCACCAGAGCGCCGAGCATCCGCCGATCGCGCTGGCGCTGCTGCCGCTCGGGCTCGTCATCATCGTCAACCTGCTGATGTCGTTCCTGGTGCTGCCGCGGCTCGATTTCGCGTTTCTCGCCGAGCCGCGCTGGGGCGGCATCACGCTGGCCTCGGTGAGCGGCGTCTGGTCGGTCGCGGTGGCGCTCATCGTCGCCATCCTCGCCACCGTCGCGCTCAACTGGCAGCGCCTGCCGAAGCTGCGCGAAACGGCCGATGCCGGCGCCAATGCGGCTGTATTGCCGATCATGGGCGTCGCCAGCCTCGTCGGCTTCGGCGCGGTTGTCGCCGCCTTGCCGGCCTTCGCCGTGGTGCGCGACTTCGTGCTCTCGATCGGCGGCGGCCCTCTGGTGTCGCTGGCGGTCGCGACCAACATCCTGGCCGCCCTCACCGGCTCGGCCTCGGGCGGCCTCACCATCGCGCTCGACGCGCTCGGCGGCACCTATCTGAAGCTCGCCGCCGAGATCGGCATGGACCCGGCGCTCTTGCACCGCGTCGCCGTGATGAGCGCCGGCACGCTCGACAGCCTGCCGCACAGCGGCGCCGTCGTGACCCTCCTCGCCGTCTGCGGCGTGACGCCGAAGGAGAGCTATCTCGACATCGTCATGGTCGCCATCGTCGGCGCCGTGCTCGCCCTCGTCGCGGTGATCGCGCTCGGGACGGTATTCGGCTCGTTCTGAGGGCGGCTCTCCGTCAGGGCGTCGACGGCTCGGGCGCGGCCTCGGCTCCGGGCGAGCCAGGCGGCGCCCCCAGCGGCGGCATGGGCGCTGTCGGTGCCGCAGCCGGTTGCTCGGCGGGAAGGCTCGGTGCTTCCGGCGCGGGGGTAGCCGCCGGCGCCGGCGGTGCCGGGTCCGGTGCAGGCGCTGCCACCTCGGGCGCGGCGAGCGGTGGCAGGCCGGCACCGACACGTTCCAGCACGAAGGGGAAGAACGGGTTCCACGACATGCGGAGCAGCCAGTCGAGCGAGACGATCAGCGCGCTGCGCTCGCCATGCGCGGCGATCGTGCCGAGATGGATGCCGAAATTGTCGGCTGGATCGGGCGTGTTGCCATAGAGCCCGTCCTCGGGCGGGAACGGCAGCGCGACATGCGACAGCGAATAGATGTCCGGCGCATAGGTCTGCCCGATCGGCTGCGTGGCCGCCTCCATCGCGCCGGCCGGCGTCGACCGCGCCACCGCCTCGTCCGTCGTCGCATCGCGATTGCCGACGATGGTCAGCCGATATCTGCGCGGCGCCGGCGTGACGAGGCCTGCGAGGAGATCCTCGGCGCGGGTGCGGAAGAGCAGGCCGAGCTCGGTGTGGCGGTTGATGTCGAAGAGGACGAGTTCGCTGCCGTTCTCTGGCAGGTTGCCATAAAGCGCGTTGACGACGGCCTGGACGCTGACGGTCGCATCGAGCACCGACTGGAAGGTCAGCACCGGCGCGAGGCTGCCGAGCTTGCCGTCGGCGGCGAGCCGGGTCAGCCGGTCCTGCACGGCCATGGTGAGGGCATAGGACTGCCGCGCCGCATTGACCGGGAAAGAGTTGTACTTGAACGGATTGAACTCGGGCAGCAGGTCGAGCCAGGCTGTCTTGGCGAAGGCCGGCAGCAGCGCCGGCAGGCCGGCGAGGCCGGAGAAGCGCGCGAACCGCGTCACGCCGATCATCGGCGACATCAGCACGATGCGCGCGGGGCGGATGAGGTTCTGGTCCTCCAGCGCGTCGAGCGCATAGAGGAGCGCCAGCGCACCGCCATTCGAATAGCCGACGATGTGGATCGGCGCGTCGGGACCGGCCTTCAGCCGTGCCTCCCGCATCGCGAGGCGAACCGCCGCCATCCAGTCGCGCCAGTTCACCGCCGTCAGCGCCGCCGGAACGGTGCCATGCGCCGGCAGGCGGATGCCGACCGCGACGAAGCCGCGTTGGCGATAGAGCTCCGCGAGATGGCGGAGGCTGTAGGGCGAATCGGTGAGGCCGTGCAGGAACACCGCCGCGCCGGCCGGCGTGCCCTCGGGCATCAGCTCGAAGGAGCGGTTCCAGTCGGTGGCGAAGCCGGCCGGATTGACCGGGCTCTCGGCGAAATAGCGGTTGAACGGCACGCGCTCGGCCGGCTCGAGCTTATCCGTGACCTCGCGCCGGACTTCGGCGAAGAGGCCGTCCTCCGCCTTGCGATAATCGGCGAAGCTCGCGCGATCCATGGCGTCGGCGGTGAGCTCGGTCGGGACGAAGGTGTGCCAGGGCTCCAGCGGCGGGCCGCCTTCGGCGAGATAGATGCGGCCGGCAAGGAGCGTCGCGATCACCACGACGACGAGGATCACCAGTCGCTTCAACTGCCTGCCGAACCAGCGATGCATTGCGATCCCCGCGCCCTGTCGATTCCGAGGGTCTTTCTAGCCGAAAGCCGGGCCCCCGTCGCGATCGGCTGCCGCCTGCGGCGCGCGGAGGATGCGGACGCCGAGCACCGCGAAGAGGATGGCGAGCAGTGGGCTGGCGATGCCGAACACTGCATAGGGGGCATAGCTGACGGTGGCGACGCCCAGCGTCGCCGCCATATAGGCGCCGCAGCTGTTCCAGGGCACCAGCGCCGATGTCGGCGTCGCCGCGGCGCCGACGACGCGCGACAGCACGATCGGCGCAAGGCCGCGCCGCTCGAATTCAGGGCGGAACATCCGGCCCGGCAGCACGATCGACAGATACTGGTCGGCGGTGACGATGTTGCTCGCGACCACCGAGGCCACGAGCGCCGCGACCAGGCTGCCGACCCGGTGCGCCAGCGCCGCGATCGGCGCGACGATCCGCTCGAGCACGCCGGTCTTCTCGACGATGCCGCCGAAGGCGAAGGCCGACATAACCAGCCAGATCGTCGGCAGCATGGATTCCATGCCGCCACGGCTGGCCAGCATGTCGATGGCGGCATCGCCCGAGGTCGAGACATAGCCGCTGGCGAGCGCCAGCCAGACGCCCTTGATGAGCGCCAGCGCATGCGGCAGATCGGGGCCGCCGGCCGCGAAGGTGGCGACCCGCTCCGGCGCGACGATCGCCGCCAGCACGCCGCCCGCGAGCGCCCCGGCGAAGACGGTCGTGAAGGGCGGCAGGCGCAAGAGGGCGAGCACGATGACGACGGCGAGCGGCGTCATCATCAAGGGCCCGGTTGCCGTCGCCGCCGAGAGCGCGGCGAGCTTGCCGCTGGTATCGGCCGTTCCCGGCGAGCCGAGCAGCCAGAAGACGAGGAGCGACAGCGACAGCGCGCCGAGCGAGGTCGGCAGTGTCTCGCGAATATGGTCGTAGAGGCCGGCGCCGGCGGCTGCGGCCGCGAGATTGGCCGAGTCCGACAATGGCGAGGTCGTGTCGCCGAAATAGGCGCCGGAGATGATCGCGGCGGCCGCTATCGCGGGATCGAGGCCCATATTGGCCGAGATCCCCATCAGGCCGACGCCGATCGTGCCGACCACGGTCCAGGAACTGCCGATCGAGAAGGAGACGACCGCCGCGAGCGCGCAGGCGGTCAGATAGAACGAGCCGGGATCGAGCAGGCGGAGGCCGTAATAGACCATCGCCAGCAACGTGCCGCTGAGAGCCCAGGTGCCGATCAGCGCGCCGACGGCGAAAAGGATGAATATCGCGCCGATGCCGCTCGAGACGCTCGCGACGGCGGCGTCGGTGAGATCCGCGATGCGGTAGCCGCGGAGCACGGCCATCCCGACCGCGACCATGGTCGCGACGATGAGGGCGACCTGGTTCGGGCCCTTGGCGCCGGCGTCCCCGAACAGGAAGAAGGACAGACCGACGAGCAGCACCAGTGCGACAACCGGCACCAGCGCTTCGAGAAGCGTCGGCGATCGCAGATCGGGGTGGATTTCCTCGGTCATGGCGATCGCCGACTCCTGCGCGGCATGGGTCCCACTGTCCAGCCGCGCAAAGGCCGCCTGGATCCGATCAGAAGTCGACCGCGTCGCGGATGATCGGGCAGGTCATGCAATGTCCGCCGCCCCGGCCGCGGCCGAGCTCGGCGCCGGTGATGGTGATCACCTCGATGCCGGCCTTGCGCAGGAGCGTGTTGGTGTAGGTGTTGCGGTCATAGGCGTAGACGACGCCGGGCGAGGCGCAGACGAGATTGGCGCCCGAATCCCACTGCGTGCGCTCGCGCATGTAGGCGTTGCCGCCGGTCTCGACGACCCGCATCTTCTTGAGGCCGAGCGCGTCGCGCACGGTCTCGACGAAGGTGCCCTTGTCCTTGTGCAGCTCGAGCCCGCCGTTGCCATCCGGCCGATAGGAGAAGGCCTGGATGCCGTCGACGATGTCCGGATAATAGAGCACGCAGTCGCGGTCGGCGAAGGTGAAGACCGTGTCGAGATGCATCGCTGCGCGCAGCTTCGGCATCGCCGCGACGATCACGCGCTCGGCGGCGCCTTCCTCGAACAGCCGCGCCGCGACCTGGCTGATCGCCTGGCGCGAGGTGCGCTCGCTCATGCCGATCAGCACATTGCCCTTGCCGATCGGCATGACGTCGCCGCCTTCGAAGGTCGCCATGCCCCAGTCGGCGACCGGATCGCCCCACCAGACCTTCACGCGGCCGGCGAAGTCCGGATGGTAGCGATAGATCGCGGCGGCGAGGATCGGCTCCTCGTGGCGCGCCTTCCAGAACAGCGAGTTGATGGTGACGCCGCCATAGATCCAGCAGGTCGTATCGCGGGTATAGAGCGTGTTCGGCAGCGGCGGCAGCAGATATTCGGTGACGCCGGCGGCCTCGCGCACCAGCTTCAGCATCTCGCCGCCATGGATATCCGGGAACTCGTCCGTCGAGAGGCCGCCGATCAGCGTCTCGGCCAGCTCGCGATGCGGCAATCCCTCGAGATAGGAGCGGATCTCTTCGACAAGGCCGAGCCCGACCTGGTTCGGGATGATCTGGTTGTCGAGGATCCAGGCCTTGGCCTCGGGAACCGCCAGCGTCTCGGTCAGGAGATTGTGCATCTCGACGACGTCGACGCCGCGGTCGCGCATCTTGGTGATGAAGTCGAAATGGTCGCGCTTGGCGTTCTCGACCCAGAGCACGTCGTCGAACAGCAGCTCGTCGCAATTGCTCGGCGTCAGGCGCTGATGGGCGCGGCCGGGCGCGCAGACCATGACCTTGCGCAGCTGGCCGACCTCTGAATGGACACCAAAGCTCGTCGGGATCGTCATGATGTCGCTGACCTTTTCGTTACGGGGTGATGACGCCGGTCACGAGGCCGGCGACGCCGACGAGGCCCGCGACCAGAGTGACGACGAAGACAACCAGCTCGACCGGCGTGAACAGCCGGGCATTCTGCTCGCGGCGCGCCCAGACATAGAGAATGGTGCCCGGGACCAGCAGCACGGTGACGAGCAGGACATATTTGAGGCCCGCCGCCAGGAACATGATGACGACGTAGAAGGCGGCGATCGAGGCGAAGACGAGGTCGCGGCCGCGTTCACCGGGCACTTTCTCGTAGCCGACGCCGCTGCGCGCCAAGAGGATGCCGTAGCCGGCGACGAGGAGGTAGGGCAGCAGCGAGGTCACGCTCGCCATGTCGAGCATGAAGTTGAAGGCATCGCGCGACCAGTAGGTCGAGATCACGAACAGCGACACGACGATGTTCGTGAGCCAGAGCGCATTGGCCGGCACGCGGTTGGCATTCTGCGCCGCGAACAGGCGCGGCATGTCCTTCGATTTCGCCGCCGCGAACAGCACTTCCGCGCAGATCAGCGACCAGGCGAGATAGGCGCCGAGCACGGAGACCAGCACGCCGACCGAGATGAAGACCGCGCCCCAATGGCCGACGATCAGCTCGAGCACGCCGGCGAGCGAGGGGTTGCCGACGCCGGCGATGGCCGCGCGCGGCATCGCCGCATAGGGCAGCAGCGTGATCGCCACCATGAGGCCCATGACGCCGACGAAACCGAGGATGGTGGCGGCGCCGACATCCGATCGCTTCTTGGCGAAACGCGAATAGACGCTCGCCCCCTCGATGCCGAGGAACACGAATACCGTGATCAGCATCGTGTCGCGCACCTGCGCCACCAGCGTCTTCTCCGGCATGCCGACGCCGCCGAAGAAGTTGTCGGAAAACTGGCTGTAGTTGAACACGAAGATGAAGACGATGATCGCGACGATGATCGGCACGATCTTGGCGATCGTCACCACCGTGTTGACGAAGGCCGCCTGCTCGACCCCGCGCAGGATCAGGAAATGGAAGGTCCAGATGCCGGCCAGCGACACGATGATGGCGGTCGGCGAACTGCCGTCGCCAAAGAGGCCCGGGAAGAAGTTGCCGAGCGTCGAGCCGATCAGCACCCAGTAGAAGACGTTGCCGAGGCAGCTGCCGAGCCAGTATCCGAAGGCCGACAGGAAGCCCATATAGTCGCCGAAGCCGGCCTTGGCATAAGCGAACACGCCCGAATCGATGTCGGGCCGCCGTTCGGCGAGCGCCTGGAACACCCGCGCCAGCATATACATGCCGGTGCCGGCGATGGCCCAGGCGATGATGGCGCCGAAGGGGCCGGTCGCCGTCCCGAAGCGGCCCGGCAGGTTGAAGATTCCAGCGCCGACCATCGATCCGACGACCATGGCGGTGAGCGCGGGAAGGGACATCTTGCCAGACGTAGTCGACGCCATGTCCATCCTCGAAACGTTGCTGATTGTGCGGCTTGCCGTCTTTATGCCCGTTCATGGCGAACGCGGCATGAGCGCCGCGTCCCGTTCCTGTGCAGGGCGTCCAAAAAATGGGCGATCTGAGGACGGCGCGTCACCTTGACGGAGAGCGGCGATCCCCGGAGGCTCGCCCCCTCGCCGGCCCGTCCAAGGATATTCCCATGCAGCCCTCGCGCGATATCTCCCGCCTCATCGAGATCATGGCGGCGCTGCGCGCTCCCGTCGGCGGCTGTCCTTGGGACATCGAGCAGAGCTTCGAGACGATCGCGCCCTATACGATCGAGGAGGCCTATGAAGTGGCCGACGCGATCGAGCGCGGCGACCGGGGCGATCTCTCGGAGGAGCTCGGCGATCTGCTGCTGCAGGTCGTCTATCACGCCCGCCTCGCGGAAGAGGAAGGCAGCTTCGCTTTCGGCGACGTCGTCGAGGCGATCACCTCCAAGATGATTCGCCGCCATCCGCATGTGTTCGGCAGCGACGAAGCGCGCAGCGCCGGATCGGCCAAGGGCTTCTGGAACGCGATCAAGGCGGAGGAGAAGCGGCTCCGTGCCGAGCGCCGCGCGGCGGCGGGCCTTGCGACTGAGTCGGCGCCCGGCCTGCTCGGGGCGGTCCCGGCCGGCCTGCCGCCGCTCGCCCGCGCGGTGGCGCTGCAGAAGAAGGCCTCGACGGTCGGCTTCGACTGGAACGACCCCCATGCCGTCATCGCCAAGATGCGCGAGGAGATCGGCGAGGTGGAAGCAGAGCTCGACGCTGCCGAGCGGCAGCCCGAGCGGCTGAAGGACGAGGTCGGCGACCTCCTCTTCGCGGTGGTCAATCTCGCGCGCCATCTCGACATCGACCCGGACGCGGCGCTGCGCGGCACCAACGAGAAGTTCCGCCGCCGCTTCGGCCATATCGAGACGTCGCTCGCGGCGGAAGGCCGCAGCCTCGGCGAGGCCACGCTGGATGAGATGGAGGCGCTGTGGGTCGCGGCGAAGACCGCGCCGGACAGTGGACCGACAAGGGATTGAGAATGGTGGGCGGTACTGGGATTGAACCAGTGACCCTTCGCGTGTGAAGCGAATGCTCTCCCGCTGAGCTAACCGCCCGCCGCCGGGCCGTGCCCGGGCAAGATGCGGGCTTATAGAGACAGAGCCGCCGCCCCGTCAAGGTTCGCGATGCGGCTCAGATGCGCGCCGGTGGATGAATGCGGTTTGGCGCTCACGCTCGATATTGTATCCGCCACGGGCCGCGCTATAGATAGGCCGTTGTCCATCCAAAGCGCTTTGGGGCGCCGCAGCCATTCTGCACGCGTCGCTCTTGAACCGTTTCAATCCTCGCACCCTCTCCTCGAGGTGCGAGTCCGTCGCCAAGGAACGCCAAGGGAGAATGAGATCATGACGATCCGCGTCGTCGTCTGGGGCGAAAACGTCCACGAGCAGGAGAATGAGACCGTCCGGAAGATCTATCCGGAAGGGATGCACACGACGATCGCCAAGGGTCTCGCCGAAGATCCGGTGATCGAGGCCTCGACCGCCACGCTGCAGGAGCCGGAGCACGGCCTGACCGCCGAGCGTCTCGCCGAGACCGACGTGCTGATCTGGTGGGGCCACAAGGCGCATGGCGAGGTTTCGGACGCCGTCGTCGAGCGGGTCGCCAACCGCGTCTGGGAAGGCATGGGCCTGATCGTCCTGCATTCCGGCCATTTCTCCAAGATATTCAAGCGGCTGATGGGCACGCCCTGCTCGCTGAAGTGGCGCGAGGCCGGCGAGAAGGAACGCGTCTGGGTCATCAATCGCTCGCATCCGATCGCGCAGGGTCTCTCGGACTATTTCGAGATCGAGCAGACCGAGATGTATGGCGAGCCCTTCACGGTTCCGGAGCCGATGGAGACGGTGTTCGTCACCTGGTATGAGGGCGGCGAAGTGTTCCGCTCGGGCCTTACCTATCAGCGCGGCGGCGGCAAGCTGTTCTATTTCTCGCCCGGCCACGAAACCTACCCGATCTACTACAACACCGACGTCAAGCAGGTGCTGAAGAACGCCGTGAAGTGGGCCTACAACCCGGCTCCGGCCTGGGCCGGCATCACCAAGGCCCCCAATACGCCCGCCGACAAGGCGCCGAACGGCCCGCTGACGATCAAGGGCGAAACCCTGCACAAGGCAGGCGAGGCCGGCTTCCGCTAGAGCGGGGCCGCATCGCGCTCAGGAGCAAACGCCAACCATCATGGTCAAGATCCTCATCCTCGGCACCGGCAGCATGGCCGTCAGCCATGCCACCGCCTTCGCCGCGTCGCCGGACTGCGAACTCGTCGCCGCCGTCGAGACGGATGCCGTGCGCCGCGAAGCGTTCGGCGTGCAGTTCGGCATCACGAACCTCTTCGCCGATCTCGAATCGGCGATCGCCTGGGACGGTTTCGACGCCGTCGCCAATGTGACGCCGGACGCCGTCCATTATCCGACGACGATGCGCCTCATCGCCGCCGGCAAGCATGTGTTCTGCGAGAAGCCGCTCGCGACCACCTATCCCCTCGCCCTCGAAATGGCCGAAGCGGCCGAGGCGAAGGGCGTCGTCAACATGGTCAACTTCACCTATCGCAATTCGCCCGCCCTGCAGAAGGCGCGCGAACTGGTGATGGCGGGCGCGATCGGCGACATCCGCTATTTCGAGGCGTCCTACCTGCAGAGCTGGCTGGTCAGCCAGGCCTGGGGCGACTGGCGCACCGAATCGCGCTGGCTGTGGCGCCTGTCGTCGCAGCACGGCTCGAAGGGCGTGCTCGGCGATGTCGGCGTGCACATCGTCGACTTCGCCTCGTTCGGCGCCAACAGCGACGTCGCCACGGTCGACAGCCGCCTCAAGACCTTCCACAAGGCCGAGGGCGACAAGATCGGCGAGTATCCGCTCGACGCCAATGATTCGGCGGTGATGACGGCGGAGTTCGCCAATGGCGCGCTCGGCACGATCACGGCGACGCGCTTCGCCACCGGCCATGCCAACGACCTGACGCTGCGCCTGTTCGGCACCGCCGGCGGGCTCGAGGTCAAGACCGACGGCAAGACCTCGTCGCTCCGGATCTGCGAGGGCGCCGAGATCGACACCTTCGCCTGGGAGGAGGTCGCGTGCCCGCCGGTGCCGACGACCTACCAGCGCTTCATTGATGCCTGCAACAGCGGCATCAATGGCGAGCCGACCTTCCGCCGCGCGGCGGATGTGCAGCGCATCCTCGATCTCTGCTTCGCGCAGGAGGCGACCCGCGCCCTGCATGCGGCCGCGCCCGCCGTCACGGAATAAGGCGCCTGCGGCCCGGTTCACGCCGGGCCGCGCTTCCCTTCCCGCCGATCGCGCCTGTTGCCGATCGGACACAATCTGTGGCCCATCAGCCCCGTCGCAGCCCATGGCCGCGGCGGCGTCTTGGCTTGCGCGCGATTCCCGGCTATGGTGTTAAGACTTGAACGTCCAACCAGGGAGGACTGCATGGCTTCGATGCGTATGGCTGCCGCGCCCAGCTTCCCGCCGGTCCTTTCCGGTCGTTAGTCTGGACGTTCGGCGTCCCCTGGCCCGGCCCATAGCCGCCGCGCCCGTTCGCCGCCCTCCCCGCACCCTCTGACCATCGCCGCGCGACGGCGCGTCCTCACAGGCGCCGCGTCTCGCCGTTCCCCTGTTTCCAATCGAGGCCGGTGTCGCGTTCTGCGGCCGGATCGTGATCATGATTCAATCTGCACTCGCCCGTGCGCGGCGCGGCTGGCTGTCCGGCCCCTTCGCCAAGGTCTTCGCCTTCACCTTCCGTCACTGGCGGAAGCAGCGGCTGATCGCCGCCTTCGTCGCCGGCTCCATTCTGCTGGAGACGCTGGCGCATGTCTTCCTGCCGCTCTTCGCCGGCCGCATCGTCGATGCGCTCGCCTCGAGCGGCACGGAACGCGAGGCGGCGCTGGCGCTGGCAACGCGCTCGTTCCTCATCGTCATGGC
Source organism: Kaistia sp. (assembly GCA_965279105.1). Lineage (GTDB taxonomy): Bacteria > Pseudomonadota > Alphaproteobacteria > Rhizobiales > Kaistiaceae > Kaistia. The sequence continues at coordinate 3,001,427 of OZ257135.1, read as the reverse complement.
GCTCAGCATCTGCATGGTGGCCGCGCGCCACCTCGCCTTCATGGGCATCATCCGCCTGACGCTCAACATCATGTCGACCGTTGCCGAGGACGCCTTCTTCCGCGTGCAGCGCTTCTCGACCAACTGGCAGGCCAACAGCTTCGCCGGCTCGACCGTCCGCAAGATCACGCGCGGCATGTGGGCGCTCGACCAGCTCAACGACACGCTGATCCTGGCGCTCTTGCCCTCCGTCGTCGTGCTCGTCGGCACGACGGTGCTGCTCGGCGTCTACTGGCCGATGATGGGCGTCATCGTCGCCATCGGCTCGGTGACCTACATCACCGTCACCGTGTCGCTGTCGCTGTTCTATGTCGCGCCGGCGGCGAGCCTCGCCAACCAGTGGGACACCAAGCTCGGCGGCGCGCTTGCCGACGCGGTCTCCTGCAATTCGGTCGTCAAGGCCTTCGGCGCCGAGGCGCGCGAGGATGCGCGGCTCGCCGGCATCATCGGCAAATGGCGCGGCCGCACCGCGCGGACCTGGGTCCGCGGCACCTGGAACGGCACCTCGCAGAACGCCATGGTCGTGGTGCTGCGCGGCGCCGTCATCGGCCTCGTGCTGTGGCTCTGGTGGCAGGGACAGGCGAGCCCCGGCGACGTCACCTTCGTGCTGACCTCGTTCTTCGTGCTCGAAGGCTATCTGCTCGATGTCGGCATGCATGTCCGCAACCTGCAGCGCTCGGTCAACGACATGGAGGAGCTCGTCTCGCTCGATGCGCAGCCGCTCGGCATCGAGGATCGTCCGGACGCGCAGCCGATGCGCATCGGCGCCGGCGAGATCCGCTTCGACGATGTGACGTTCCACTATGGCGGGCATGACACCCCGCTCTACGAGAACTTCAACGTCACCATCGGCGCGGGCGAGAAGATCGGACTCGTCGGGCATTCGGGATCGGGCAAGACGACCTTCGTCAAGCTGATCCAGCGGCTCTACGACGTGAACAAGGGCAGGATCCTGATCGACGGGCAGGATATCGCCCATGTCACGCAGTCCTCGCTGCGCGGCGAGATCGCGATCGTCCAGCAGGAGCCGATCCTGTTCCACCGGTCGCTGGCGGAGAACATCGCCTATGCCCGCCCCGGCGCCTCGATGGCCGAGATCGCAGAAGCGGCACGGCTTGCCAACGCGCACGACTTCATCGTCCGGATGCCGAAGGGCTACCAGACGCTGGTCGGCGAGCGCGGCGTCAAGCTCTCGGGCGGCGAGCGCCAGCGCGTGGCGCTCGCCCGCGCCTTCCTCGCCGATGCGCCGGTGCTGATCCTCGACGAGGCGACGTCCAGTCTCGATTCGGAATCGGAGGCGCTGATCCAGGAGGCGATGGAGCGGCTGATGGAGGGGCGCACGGCGATCGTCATCGCCCACCGCCTGTCGACCGTCCGCTCGATGGACAGGCTGCTGGTGTTCGAGCGCGGCCGCATCGCCGAGGAAGGTACGCATGAGACGCTGGTCAGGCGCGAGGACGGGCTCTATCGCCGCCTGTTCGAGCGGCAGGCGCTCGATCTAGCCAAGGGCCTCGAGATCGCGGCGTAACAAACGGAACGGGCGGCCACTGGCCGCCCGTTCGCGATTCCATTCAACGGCTTGCGGCCGTCAGTTGATGTAGCGGACCTTGCCGGCCGAGGTCACCATGCAGTTCACCTCGACATCCTTGACGACGAGATTGACCTGCGCGCCGGACTTGCCGGCCTTGACCTTGCGCACCTGGATATTGCCGCGGAGTTCGTTGTGCTGCGTGGCGGCGGCATTGACGCAGACCTGGCGGGCCTTGCTGGCGCTGACAGCCGCGGCCGGCAGGACCGACACCGCCACAAGGGCGGCGGCCGAGGCGATGATCGCAATTGTCTTCATGATGAGCACCTCTTGCGACGAGGCCGGATCGCGGCCTCTCGCGGACTCAATGCATGGGAGCGCGTCTCTGTTCCGCCGGCCCGAACGTCCGCTGGAACACGTTTACGCCATCGAGCGCGCCCTGAAGAACGCCGCGAGGCCGGCCTCGGCGCGGCCGAGATGGCGGGCGAGGACGGCGAGGGCCTCCCGCTCGTCCTTCGCCCGGCAGGCGGCGAGCAGCGCCCGGTGTTCGGCCTGGCCCATGTCGCCATCGGTCGCGAGGTGGAAGCGGAGATAGCGGTCGGCGGCGACGAGATGCTGCTCGGTGAGCGCGAGGAGGCGCGGCAGGCCGGCGGCGGCGTAGAGCGTCATGTGGAAGCGACGGTTGAGCTCGCCCATGCGCGCCGGATCGGCCTCGCCGTCGATCTCCGCGATCAGATCCTCGGCGAGATCGAAATCGGCCGCGCCGAGATGCGGCAGCGACAGGCGCAGCGCCTGCGGCTCCAGCGCGCCGCGGATGGCGAAGTTGTCGGCGGCGTCCTGAAGCGTGATCTCGACGACGATGGCGCCGCGATGCGGCTCGAAATCGACGAGGCCCTGCGCCTCGAGCTGGCGGAGCGCCTCGCGGATCGGCATGCGGCTCATCGCGAAGCGGGTCGCGAGTTCCTCCTGCCGGAGCGGCGTTCCCGGCGGCAGCGCGCCGGCGAGAATCGCCTGCTTCAGCGTCGCCTCGACGAATTCCGTCGCGGTGCGGTAGCGCCGTCCGCCCGACTGGATCACCTCGTCAAGCGATGCCACCCTGCCCCCTCGGCTTTCGTCAATCGAGGCCGGCTGTTGATCGCTCCGGGTATCCGGCATCGCTCGCCTCTTTTCCGGCATCACATGCCTCTTTCCGGGATGTCTTGCCTGTCGATTGGATCCAATCTAGCAATTGCACTCGTCTCTCCCGATCGCAAGTGCCGGCATGACCTTCCAACACAGCTCCGACGACAGTTCCGATCATCATCAGGCCGGGCTCGCCCGATCGAGCGCCCTCCAGCCGGTGCTCGCCGGCATCATCGCGGCCTTTGTCGGCTTTGCCGGCGTCTTCACGGTGATCCTGCAGGGCTTCATCGCCGTCGGCGCGACGCCGGCAGAGGCAGCGTCCGGGCTGCTCGCGATCTGCCTCGTGCAGGGCGTGCTGTCGATCGCGTTCAGCCTCCACTACAAATTGCCGGTCTCGATCGCCTGGTCGACGCCGGGATCGGTGCTGTTCGCCGCGACCGGGCTGCTCGCCGGCGGCTTTCCGGTCGCGGTCGGCGCCTTCATCGGCGCGGGGCTGCTCATCGTGGCGGCGGGCCTCATCAAGCCGTTCGGCAAGCTGGTCTCCTCGATCCCGCCGGTGCTGGCCAGCGCGATGCTCGCCGGCATCCTGCTCGGCCTCTGCCTCGCGCCGGCCAAGGCGGTCGCGAGCGAGCCGGGCCTTGCCATCCCGGTGGTGCTGGTCTGGGCGATCGTCGGCCGCATCAAGAAGATCTGGGCCGTGCCGGCGGCGGTGGCGACCGCCATCGCCATGATCGCCTGGCATGCGCCGACCGACGGGCTGACGACGGCGCATTTCATGCCCGACATCGCGTTCGTCTGGCCGCATTTCACGGCGCAGTCGATGATCTCGCTCGCCGTGCCGCTGTTCATCGTCACTATGGCGGCGCAGAACCTGCCCGGCATCGCCGTGCTGAGGCTGAACGGCTATCACCCGCCGGTGAGCGCGATTTTCGTCGCGACCGGCTTCGGCTCGGTGGTCACCGCCTTCTTCTGCGGCCACACGCTCAATCTCGCCGCCATCACCGCCGCGCTCTGCGCCGGCCCCGAGGCGCATCCCCATCCCGGCCGGCGCTGGATCGCCTCGCTCTCGGCCGGCGTCACCTATCTCGTGCTCGGCCTCGGCGCCACGACGGCGGCAGCGCTGATCGCCATCGCGCCGCCCGTGCTGATCCAGGCGGCGACCGGCCTCGCGCTCTTCGGCGCCTTCGGCGGCGCGCTGGCCGGCGCGGTCGCCAATCCCGCCGACCGCGACGCGGCGATGGTCACCTTCGTCACCGCCGCCTCGGGGCTTTCCTTCCTGGGCATCGGTGCTGCATTCTGGGGGCTGATTGCAGGCGGAGCCTTCATGCTTTTGAACCGACGCTGGAGCCGATGACGATCGCGGGCCTCGTGCTGGCCGGCGGTGGGTCGCGGCGCATGGGCCGCGACAAGGCCTTCGTGCCGCTCGCCGGCCGTCCGATGCTGGCGCATGTGCTCGATCGGATCGGGCCGCAGGTCGGCGCGGTGGCCGTGAGCGCCAATAGCGACGCGGCCCGCTTCGCGGCGTTCGGCCTCCCTGTCATTGCCGATGACCGGCCCGACACCGGCCCGCTCGGCGGCGTCGCGGCGGGCCTTGCCTGGGCCGCCACCCTCACCGAGCGTCCGCGCCTTCTTGTCACAGTCCCGGTAGATGGGCCGCTGCTGCCCGCCGACCTCGTCGCGCAGCTTGTGGCGGCGTCGGATTCCAGCGACCGCGTCATCATCGCCGCCTCGGGCGAACGCGATCATCCGGTGTTCGCGCTGTGGCCGGTCGCCCTTGCGGACCGGCTCGCCCTCTGGCGGCAGTCAGCGAAGAGCCAGGGCGTGCGCGGCTTCCTGGCCTCGACCGGCTTTGCCGTCGCCAGCTGGCGGATCGCCGCCGACGGCTTCGACCCGTTCTTCAACGCCAATACACCGGCAGATCTTGCGCGGGTGGAGGCGTGGCTTGCGGCCGGCCGCGGTTTGTGATGCATATTGTTGCACGCTCAACGCTTGAGCAGAGCTATCCGGGCGCAGGGGAGCGCTGATCGCATCGCGGCCATGGCCTAGAGGTCGTGGCCTTGAAGTCATCACCGGCACTGCTAGCAATAAGGTTCGGTTCTCGATGGACCGAGGGAACAATTGAGGTCTTAGCATCATGCGCTTGTTCAAACACATCGCCGTCACGGCGGCAGCTCTCGTCATCGCGACGCTTTCGGCGGAAGCGAAGGACTGGTCGAAGATCCGCATCGGCACCGAGGGCGCCTATCCTCCCTTCAACTTCATCGACAGCGACAAGCAGTTGCAGGGCTTCGACATCGATATCGCCAAGGCGGTCTGCGAGAAGCTGAAGGCCGAGTGCACCTTCGTCGCCCAGGATTGGGACGGCATCATTCCCGCGCTGCAGGCCGGCAAGTTCGACGCGATCTTCGCCTCGATGTCGATCACCGACGAGCGCAAGCAGGTCGTCGACTTCTCGCGCGCCTATTACAACACGCCCTCGGCCTTCATCGCCGTGAAGGGTTCGGGCCTCAAGGACGTCACCGCCGAAGGCCTCAAGGGCAAGACGCTCGGCGCCCAGTCCTCGACGATCCAGTCGGGCTATCTGGAGAAGACCTATCCGGGCTTCGACTTCAAGTTCTACCCGACCCAGGACGAGGTCAATCTCGACCTCGCGTCCGGCCGCATCGACGCGCTGCTCGTCGACAAGGTCGTCGGCATGGACTGGCTGAAGACCAAGGACGGCGAATGCTGCGAGATCGTCGCCGACATTCCGCTCGGCGGCGGCGTCGGCGCGGCCGTGCGCAAAGACGACCCGGATCTGCGCGACGCCATCTCCAAGGCGATCCTCGAGATCAAGGCCGACGGTACCTATGAGAAGATCAACGCGAAGTACTTCCCCTTCTCGATCTGGATCGATTGATCGCACCAGTTGATCAGGCCCGGCCGAACCGCCCTGGCGCGGTCCGGCCGGATCGGGCGGGCGGCATAGGAACAGCAGCGTGGACCTCATCGGTCTCCTGAGCTTCGGTCCCGACGGGTGGGGCGACGAACTGGCGGCCGGCACCTGGCTCACCATCCGCCTCGCCGTCGCCACGCTGCCCTTCGGGCTGGCGCTCGGCCTCCTGATCGCGCTCGCCAAGCGCAGCCACAACCGCTGGCTGCGCGCCTTCGGCAATCTCTACACGACGATCTTTCGCGGCCTGCCGGAGCTGCTCACGATCTTCATCGTCTATTTTGGCGGCCAGATCGTCTTCCAGAAGATCGTCAACCTCGTCGCCAGCGGCGAGACGATCGAGATCAGCGGCTTCGTCACCGGCATGATCGCGCTCGGGGTCGTGTTCTCGGCCTATTCGTCGGAAGTGTTCCTCGGCGCCTTCAACGGCATCGCGCACGGCCAGGCGGAAGCGGCCAAGGCGCTGGGCCTCAAGCCCTTCGCGACGCTCCGCCTCGTCATCCTGCCGCAACTGGTGCGCCTCGCGCTGCCCGGCCTTGCCAATCTCTGGCTGATCCTTCTGAAGGACACCTCGCTCGTCTCGGTCATCGCGCTCGACGATCTCCTGCGCATGACCGGCATCGCGGTGCGCGTCACCAAGCAGCCCTTCTTCTTCTTCGGCGTCGCCTGCCTGATCTACCTGATCATGTCGATGATCTCGTCGATCGGCATCACCGCGATCGAGCGGCGGGTGTCGCGCGGGCTGGGGCGAACGGCATGAACTGGGAGCTGCTCCAGAACTACGGCCCCCGGATGCTGACGGGGCTGCTCGTCACCCTCGAGCTCGTCGCGCTCTCGATCAGCTTCGGCGCCGTGCTGGCCGTGCCGATCGCGCTCGGCCGCATGAGCCGGAACCGGGCGATCGGTGCGCTCAGCTTCGCCTATGTCTATGCCGTGCGCGGAACGCCGCTGCTGGCGCAGACCTTCCTCGTCTATTACGGCGCCGGCCAGTTCCGCGCCGAGCTGCAGGCGGTCGGTCTCTGGTGGCTGTTCAAGGACGCCTTCTTCTGCTGCGTGCTCACCTTCACCTTGAACACGGCCGCCTATCAGGCTGAAATCCTTCGTGGCGCGATCATGTCGGTACCGCGCGGACAGAGCGAGGCGGCGATGTCGCTGGGGCTCGCGCCGCGCGCCGTGTTCCGCATGGTGGTGGCGCCGCAGGCGGTCCTCCTGGCGCTGCGGCCGCTCGGCAACGAGATCATCCTGATGATCAAGGGCTCGTCGGTCGCGGCGATCGTGACGGTGTTCGACCTGATGGGCGCGACCCGCCTCGCCTATTCGCGCTCGTTCGATTTCCAGGTCTATCTCTGGGCGGCGGTGCTCTATCTGCTGCTGGTCGAGATCATCCGCCGGGTCTGGGACCATATCGAGCATCGTCTGACGCGGCACATCCGCCGCGCCTGACCGGGCCGGGCGGGCGCGATCAGGCCGCCGCGATCGGCCGCATCCGCGTCGTGTCCTCGCCGCGATGCATGGCGCGCGACAGGCGGAAGGAATTGGCGATTCGCTCGGCGAAGGCGGTCACGGCCGCGGCCGGTTCCGGCTCGAACTCGGCCCGCGCCGTCCGGGCGAACAGCGCCAGCCAGCGCTCGAAATGCGCATCGGAGAGATCGGCGAGGCGGAGATGCGGCGCCAGCGGCCGGCCCTCATAGCGGCGGGTCTTCAGCAGCACCGACGACCAGAAGTCGCACATCTTGGCGAGATGCTCCGGCCAGCGCCCGTCCTCGACTTCGCGCGCGAACACCGGCCCGATCAGGTCATCGTCGCGCACGGCGCCATAGAAGCCATGCACGAGACGGCGGATGCCGTCCTCGTCGATCCCCTCGGGGACGCCGAGCGTCAGTTGCACGCGGCCACGCGGATCGGGGGCAACCATGGGTGACGTCCTTCTGCCTCGGGGCGACGGACTAACGCGGCCCGCCGCCTCGGGCCTTGATCGCGATCAACGGCCGCGCCGTCAAGCGATGCTCTTGTCCTTCTCGAGCGGCACATAGTTGAGCGGCAACGCCGTCGCATATTTGATCTGCTCCATCGCGAAGGCAGAGGAGACGTCGGCGATGTCGATGCGCGAGATCAGCCGCTTGTAGAAGGCGTCATAGGCCTCGATGTCGGGCACGACAACGCGCAGCAGATAATCGACCTGCCCGCTCATGCGGTAGAATTCGACCACTTCGGGCACGTCGCGGATCACCTCGGCGAAGCGTTTCAGCCATTCCTCGTTGTGCTGGCTGGTGGTGATCGAGACGAACACCGTCACCTTGGCATTGACCTTGCGCGGATCGAGCACGGCGACGCGGCGGAGGATGACGCCATCCTCCTCCAGCTTCTGGATGCGGCGCCAGCACGGCGTCGTCGACAGCCCGACCCGCCGGCCGATCTCGGCCACGGGAATGGTTGCATCCTCCTGCAATATCTGCAGAATTTTCCTGTCGAGACGGTCGATCATTCTCGGATGTCCTTGCCGGTTGCCGTCGCGACAGGTGAATGATTTTTCTCTTGTCGCTGCACTCGATCGCTAATTATAGAATTTTATTCTCGATCATTGTCACGCCGCTGTCAAGACGACCAAGTTGGTCGTCTATGAGGCGCCGCAGGACCGGCAAGAGGTCCCGCTCGAACCAGACATTGCGCGCCAGCCAGCCGGTGTTGCGCCATGAGGGATGCGGCAGCGGCATCACCTTGGCTGTGCCCGGCCGATCGAGGATCGCGCGCCAGCGCCGCACCGTCGCATCGACCCCTTCGGCCGCCTCCATGCCGAGATGCCAGCGCTGCGCGGCCCCGCCGATCGCCAGCACGAGGCGCACCGCCGGCATCGCGTCGACGAAGGACGGACGCCAGCGCGGCGCGCATTCCCGCCGCGGCGGCCTGTCGCCGCCCTTGGAATCGAGCCCCGGAAAGCAGAAGCCCATCGGCAGGATGGCGATCCGCGCCGCGTCGTAGAAGACGGAAGGCTCGACGCCCATCCACTCGCGCAGCCGATCGCCGGACCGATCGTCGAAGGGAATGCCCGAGGCCTCGACGCGGGTTCCCGGCGCCTGGCCGGCGATGAGGATGCGCGCGGTGGCCGAGCCCTGGATGATCGGCCGCGGCGCCTGCGGCAGCGGCGCGCCGCGCGGGGTCTCCACGCAGATCCGGCAGGCGCGCGCCTCGCCGGCGAGGCGATCGAAGTCCGTCGGCGGCTCGCTCCGGCGCCCGGTCTCGGCAACTCTCATCACTCTCGCGACCTTGCGTTAACCAGCCCATCGAAAGGGGACTTAAACCATCGCCGGTTAGGTTGAAGAGTATCGGGGACTGATCCCGTCGGGAATGCATGGAATGCAGGGCGTGTCGGGAGCCATTCCGAACGACAAGATCGTCGTCAACCGCGAGCGCGCGGAGCGGCGGCGTGCCCTTGCGCGCACGGTGCGCGATCATCGCGAGCGCCTCTCCTCGGCCAGCGGCAACAGCCCGAGCTTCGATCACGAGCTTCTGGTCCACTATGCACGCACGCGGCTGTCGGCCGCCTATGCCGTGCCGCTCCTGGTCGCGCTCGTCTCGCTGGTCGCGACCCTCTGGCTGCCCTATGCCGTCATCTTCGCCTGGGCCGCCGCGACGCTCGCCGTGCATTGCGCCGGCACCTTTCTCTGCCACCGCTTCCTGAAGGCGGGCGGCGGGACCTCGTCGATCCGTCGCTGGACACGGCGGTTCGTCACCTCCGAATTCTGCTATGGCCTGACCTGGATCGGGCTCCTGATCGCGACCTCGACCGTCCAGGCGCCCGGCATCGAGATCTTCCAGTTCGCGACCATGCTGACCATTCTCGCTGTCGGCACCATGTTCGCCTCCAGCATTCCCGCCGGCGCCGTCGCCGGCACGGCGCCGATCGCGCTGACCATGGTCGCGCTGTTCGCCATCCGGCAGGACGTGCTCTATCTCGCCCTCTCCTTCCTCTCGATCGGCAGCGAGATCTTCTTCCTGACGCTGTCGCAGCGCCTGCAATCGACCACCATGGGCATGATGCGCTACCGCGCCGAGAAGGATCACCTGATCGCCGAGCTCGGCACCGCCAAGGCGGTCTCGGACGAATCGCGCCGCCGCGCCGAGGAGGCGAACCTCGCCAAGTCGCGCTTCCTCGCCACGATGAGCCATGAGCTGCGCACGCCGCTCAATGCCATTCTCGGCTTCTCGGAAGTGATGAAGAACGAGGTGCTCGGGCCGATGCAGAACGCGACCTATCGCGACTATGCCGGAGACATCCATTCGAGCGGCCAGCATCTGCTCGCCCTCATCAACGAGATCCTCGATCTCTCGCGCATCGAGGCCGGGCGCTACGAGCTGCATGAGGAGCCGGTGACGCTCGCCCATGTCGTCGAGGAATGCGAGAATCTCGTCCGCCTGCGCGCCCGCAACAAGAACCTCAAGATCACCCAGCTGATCGAGCCCAACCTGCCGCGGCTCTGGGCCGACGAGCGCGCCGTGCGCCAGGTGATCCTCAATCTCCTCTCCAACGCGATCAAGTTCACGCCGCAGGGCGGCGAGATCGACATCCGCGCCGGCTGGACGGCGGGCGGCGGACAATATGTCTCCATTCGCGACAACGGCCCCGGGATCGCCGAGGAGGAGCTGCCGATCGTGATGTCGGCCTTTGGCCAGGGTGCCATCGCCATCAAGAGCGCCGAGCAGGGCACCGGCCTCGGCCTGCCGATCGTGCAGGCGATGATGCGGATGCATGACGGCACCTTCGAATTGCGCTCGCGGCTCCGCGAAGGCACCGAGGCGATCGCCTGTTTCCCGCGTTCGCGCGTCATGGACCCGCTGCCGCCGATCGCCGAGCCCGCCGAACAGCGGCCGGAGCGCCGACGCCAGGCCGGCTGATTCGTCAGTCAATCGAGCGGCGGCATCCAGGCTCGCCGGAGCGCGGGATAGGCCGTGCGGATCGCAAACCGCGTCTCCAGCGGCGTGACGGCGTCGATCGCCTCCCCGTCCGGCAGATCGAAGTCCGCGCCCGCTGACACCGGTGGCTCGGCCGTCTCGGGCGACTGAACGGCCCCATCGCCCTCGACGCCATCTTCGACGACAGGCGCCGGCGCGTCGTCGCTGTCGACGGCCATGCCGACGCCGTAGCGGCGGGCCGACGTACGGGTCTCGGGCATATCGGCCACTTGCGTCGCTGTAAGCGAGAGCGCGCCCGTCCGCTTGATGAGGCCGCGATCGACGACGGCGGTGACGGAGCGGCAGGCGGCGGGCGCCTCGAGCGGCGTCACGACGAGCGCCGCCATCCGGCAGTCGTCGGCGAAGGCGGCGCGATCGAGCGCGAGCGCGACGATGCGGCCATCCGGCAGGCGCGCCACGCAGCCGATCCCGTCGCAGGTGCGGGCGAGGAGCACGGGATCGGCCGGGTCGCGCGGATCGCCGTCGGCGCGCAGCCAGATGCCGGCCGAGAAGGCGTCGGTCTTGCGGGCGAGGATCTGCAAGCGGCCATCGGCGCCGCGGATCGCCACCGCCGTGCCATCGGCCGCGACGATGAGATCGGGCCGCGCCGGCAGGAAGGCGAGCACGCCGCCGAGGAGCATCGGCACGAGGCCGGCGAGCCGCCAGCGCTCGCCCATCAAGGCGAGCCAAAGGAAACCGGCGATGAAGATGAGCAAGGCGGCTGCCGAGGGCATGGCCGCCCCGCCCTGCCCGTCCGACCAGGCCGTCACAAAGGACGCGACGGCGAGCATGCCGTCGATGCCGAAGCCCATCAGCGCGAGGAACGGTTGGTCGAGGCCGAACGGCATCAGGAGCACGGCGGCGAGGCCCATCGGCATCACCAGGAAATCGACCAGCGGCATCGCCATGACATTGGCGAGGATCGAGAGCGGCGCCATGCGCTGGAAATGATAGAGCGCGAAGGGCGTCGTGCCGATGCCGCCGAGCAGCGCGGTGATCGAGAGGCCGGCGACCAGCGCGACGAACCAGCCGGCAATCCGCCGCAGCCAGGATCGCTCGCCTTCGAGCGCACTTCGGCGATGGCGGTATCGCGCCATCAGCTCGAAGCCGGCGACGAGCGCGATCGTCGCGGCGAAGGACATCTGGAAGCCGGCACTGAGGATGCTCTCGGGCGCCAGCGCCAGCACGATGAAGGCGGCGATGGCGACATTGCGCATCGAGATGGCGCGGCGATCGACGAGGATCGCCGAAAACACGATGGCGGTCATGATGAAGGAGCGCTGCGCCGCGACGTCGAGGCCGGAGATCAGCAGATAGAAGAAGGTGACGCCGAGCGCCCCCGCGGCCGCCCATTTCTTGATCGGATAGCGGAGCGCCAGCGCGGGCACCAGCGCCAGGAGGGCGCGGAGGACCCAGAAGGTGGCGCCGGCGACGAGCACCATGTGCAGGCCCGAGACCGAGAGCACATGCGCAAGGCCGGACTGGCGGAGGTCGTCCTCGGCCTCTTCGCTGATGCCGCCGGCGTCGCCGATGATCAGCGCCGAGGCGACGCGGCCGGTATCGCCGGAGAGGACCGCGAGCACCCGGGCGCGGATTGCCTCGCGCAGCGCCTCCAGCGGTTCACGCGCGCGGATCGACCAGGGCACCGGGCCGAGATCGGCCGGCTTCGGCTTGCCATAGGCAAAGCCGGTGGCGCCGATCCCCTCATAGAAGGCGTTGCGGGCGAAGTCGTAGCTGCCCGGCAGCGCCGGACCCGAGGGCGGACGCAGGCGGGCGAGAAGGCTCACCGCCGCGCCGACCTCCGGCGCCGCGCCGCGCACCGTCACGGTCAGCCGCTCCGGAGGATGCGCCAGCCGCGCGCCCTCGATTTTCGAGACGCGGATGGTGAGGCGAAAGCCGCCGCGCCGCCCCTCGCGCGCCTCGACGAAGCCGCTGACGGTCGCCGTCACCGGCCGTTCGAGCATCGGCGTCGCCAGGGTATCGGTCCGAAGCTTCGCCGTCGCGGCGCCGGCGGCGAGCATCGCGGCGACGAGGAGCAGACGAAAGAGACCGGCCCTGCCGCCGCGCTGCGAGATCGCGGCGAGCGCGAGCCCCAGCGCGAGAAGGACCAGCGCGACCGCGTTCGGCTCGGAGGGGAGCGCGAAATAGCCGAGCGCCCCGGCCGCGAAGGCGACCGCGAGCCAGGGCAGGCCGCGCGCCGCGTCGATCTCGCGCTCGAAGCTGGCTCCGAGCGCCAGCTGCAGCCGATCGGCGCCAAAACCGAGGCGGCGGCGCCAGCCGGCCGGGCCGAACGCCGGCCAGCGGCGACGGCTCCTTCGAGCCGGCCGCTCCGTGTCGACGATCGCTTCACGTCGATCGTCCGCGGCCATGCCCCCCGCCTTTCGCCCGAACGCGGCTCCATGCTACATGCTGCGCCCACAAACGCGAATGTGCGGCGCCGCCGCCCTTCCCTCCTGGCTTCGCCGCCTGGAATTGCCCAGCCTGGAACCACCCATGTCCAAACCGGTCGTTACCCGTTTCGCGCCGTCCCCCACCGGCTTCCTGCACATCGGCGGCGGCCGCACCGCCCTGTTCAACTGGCTCTATGCCCGCCACACCGGCGGCACGATGCTGCTGCGCATCGAGGATACCGACCGCGAACGGTCGACAGAGGCAGCGATCGGCGCCATCATCGACGGGCTGAAATGGCTCGGCCTCGATTGGGAGGGCGAGACCGTGTTCCAGTTCGCCCGCGCGCCGCGCCATCGCGCGGTCGTCGAGGAGATGCTGGCGGCCGGCAAGGCCTATCGCTGCTACTCGACGCCGGCCGAGCTCGAGGCGATGCGCGAGAAGGCGCGGGCCGAGGGCCGCTCGCCGCGCTATGACGGCACCTGGCGCGACCGCGATCCGTCCGAGGCGCCCGAGGGCATCAAGCCGGCGATCCGCATCAAGGCGCCGCTCGAGGGCGAGACGGTCATCGACGACAAGGTGCAGGGCCGCGTCGTGATCCCCAACAAGGATCTCGACGATCTCGTGCTGCTGCGCTCGGACGGCAACCCGACCTACATGCTCTCCGTCGTCGTCGACGATCACGACATGGGCGTCACCCACATCATCCGCGGCGACGACCATCTCACCAATGCCGCCCGGCAGATGATCATCTATGACGCGATGGGCTGGGACGTTCCGGTCATGGCGCATATTCCGCTGATCCACGGCCCGGACGGCGCCAAGCTCTCCAAGCGCCACGGCGCGCTCGGCGTCGATGCCTATCGCGCCATGGGCTATCTGCCCGAGGCGATGCGCAACTATCTCGTCCGCCTCGGCTGGGGCCATGGCGACGACGAGACGATGTCGACCGAGCAGATGGTCGAGTGGTTCGACATCGTCGATGTCGGCCGCTCCGCCTCGCGCTTCGATTTCGCCAAGCTCGAGAACCTCAACGGCCACTATATCCGCACGATGGACGACGCGCGGCTGCTGCAGCTGTTCATCGAGACGCTGCCCTATCTGCCGGGCGGCGTCGCCATGGCGGAGCTGCTCGACCAGGCCAAGATCGCCCAACTCGCCATGGCCCTGCCCGGGCTCAAGGAGCGCGCCAAGACGCTGGTCGAACTCAAGGACGGCGCCGCCTTCCTCTTTGCCCTCCGCCCGCTCGTTCCCGACGAGAAGGCGGCGGCGATTCTCGACGCCGATGCCCGCGCCCTGCTCGGGCGCCTGCATGCGATCCTCGTCGAGACGCCCTGGACCGTCGAGGCGACGGAGGCGGCCGTGAAGGAATTCGCGGAAGCCGAAGGGCTGAAGCTCGGCAAGGTGGCGCAGCCGCTGCGCGCCGCCCTCACCGGCCGCTCGACCTCGCCCGGAATCTTCGACGTTCTCGTGACGCTCGGCCGCGAGGAGAGCCTCGGCCGCATCAAGGACCAGGCGCTCTGACGGCGCCGCCGGAACGGCCGGGCGCGCCGGCGCTGGCTCCCCCTGGGGCCGCGCCGGTCGTGCGCTCAATTGGCAGGTTGCCTTAGTTTTTGTTCACCGGCGAAGCGTCCCTTTGTCAACCGCGGCCTCGCCTTGCCGCGCTGCAATAAATGGGTTACGCAAATGCACATCCGTTTCCTAGCGGCACCGTACCGTCCGGAATGACTGTCGACGCCCGCGTTCCCGCCAGAAGAATTTTGCTTTCTCCAAGGGGGTTGGCTGCATGACCGAAACCAAAGCGACACTTACGATCGGCGATCAGTCCTGGGACTTCGGCATCAAGGAGGGCACGGTCGGTCCGGAAGTGATCGATATCGGCTCTCTCTATGCGAAGACCGGGCGTTTCACCTATGATCCCGGCTTCACCTCGACCGGTGCCTGCGACTCGAAGATCACCTTCATCGACGGCGACGAAGGCGTCCTCCTCTATCGCGGCTATCCGATCGAGCAGCTCGCCGAGCACGGCGACTTCCTCGAGACCTGCTACCTGCTGCTCTATGGCGAACTGCCGACCGCGGCGCAGAAGGCCGATTTCGACCAGCGCGTGACCTATCACACGATGGTCCACGAGCAGATGTCGCGCTTCTACACCGGCTTCCGCCGCGACGCCCATCCGATGGCGATCATGGTCGGCGTCGTCGGCGCCCTCTCGGCCTTCTATCACGACTCGACCGACATCTCGGATCCGCACCAGCGCATGGTGGCGAGCCTTCGCCTCATCGCCAAGATGCCGACGATCGCGGCCATGGCCTACAAGTACCATGTCGGCCAGCCCTTCGTTTATCCGCTGAACGCGCTCGACTACGCCTCGAACTTCCTCAGAATGTGCTTCGCGGTGCCGGCCGAGGAATACAAGGTCAACCCGATCCTCGCCCGCGCGATGGACCGGATCTTCATCCTGCATGCCGACCACGAGCAGAACGCCTCGACCTCGACCGTGCGTCTCGCCGGCTCGTCGGGCGCCAATCCCTTCGCCTGCATCGCGGCCGGCATCGCCTGCCTCTGGGGCCCTGCCCATGGCGGCGCCAACGAGGCGGCGCTCAACATGCTGCAGGAGATCGGCTCGGTCGACCGGATCCCGGAATATATCGCCCGCGCCAAGGACAAGAACGATCCGTTCCGCCTGATGGGCTTCGGCCACCGCGTCTACAAGAACTACGATCCGCGCGCCAAGATCATGCAGCGCACCTGCCACGAGGTGCTCGGCGAACTCGGCATCACCGACGATCCGGTGCTCGAAGTGGCGCTGGAACTCGAGCGCATCGCGCTCAGCGACGATTACTTCGTCGAGAAGAAGCTCTACCCGAACATCGACTTCTATTCCGGCATCACGCTGAAGGCGCTCGGCTTCCCGACGACCATGTTCACCGTTCTGTTCGCGGTCGCCCGCACCGTCGGCTGGATCGCGCAGTGGAAGGAAATGGTCGAGGATCCGGGCCAGCGCATCGGCCGCCCGCGCCAGCTCTATTCCGGCGCCGACCGCCGAGACTACGTCCCGGTCTCGAAGCGCCGCTGAGGCGCAGCCGGAGCAAATGCAAAAGGGCGCCCTCGGGCGCCCTTTTCGTTTGGCTGGTCACAGCCGCTGCGACACTTTCTTCACCTCTCCATGAGGGAGAGGTCGACGCATCGCAGGTGCGGCGGGAGAGGGTTTACGGCCTGTCCGGAGAACCGTGCCGGCCTTGCGACAGGAGCGCCGTCATCCCGGCGAAGGCCGGGATCCATGAACATCGTCGTCACAGGCAATTCACCGCAGGCGGTGTGCCTGGGCCCCGGCCTTCGCCGGGGCGACGGCCGGAATCGTGGCCAATGACGCGGCCAGCCTGAATGCGGCCGTCCGACGACTGGCCCCCTACCCCTTCAGCCGCTCCAGCGCGGCGTCGAACTTGGCGACGAGGGCGGCCGCATCGGCGAGGCGCTCGCGCTGTTCCTCGATGACCTCTTCCGGGGCGCGGCTGACGAACTGCTCGTTGCCGAGCTTCGCCTCGATCTTGGCGATCTCCTTCGCCGCCTTGTCGCGCTCCTTGGCGAGGCGCGCCCGCTCGGCGTCGAGATCGATGACGCCCTCGAGCGGCAGCGCAATCGTCGCCTCCCCGGCCACCGTCTGGACGGCGCCCTTCGGCGCGGCGTCGGCGAGGGTGACGTCGGCGGCGCGCGCGAGGCGGCGGATCAGGGCGTCATGCGTCTTCAGTCGGGCGATCGTCGCCGCGCTGGCGCCGACGACGATCAGCGGCACCATGGCGCCCGGCGGAACATTGATCTCGGAACGGACGGAGCGGACCTGCGAGATGAGGTCGACCAGCCAGTTGATCTCGTCGGCGGCGGCTGCATCCTCGAACGAAAGCGCCGGCCAGGCCGTCAGGATCAGCGGCTTGTCTCTTGCGCTGCCGGCCGGGGCGGTATGGCCCCAGAGCTCTTCGGTGATGAAGGGCATGAAGGGATGCAGCAGCGTGACGATGCGGTCGAGCGTCCAGCCGATCGCCGCGCGGGTCTCGGCCTTGGCCGCCGCATCGGCGTCCTCGTTCATGAGGACCGGCTTGACCAGTTCGAGATACCAGTCGCAGAACGTGTTCCAGACGAAGCGATAGAGCGCATTGGCCGCATCGTTGAAGCGATAGGCCTCGATCGCCTCGGTGACGGCGCGCGCCGTGCGCGTCGTCTCGGTGACGATCCAGCGATTGAGCTTCTCGGTCGCCGCCTCGGGGTTGAAGTCAGCGCCATGCACGGCACCGTTCATCTCGGCGAAGCGGGCGGCGTTCCACAGCTTGGTCGCGAAGTTGCGATAGCCCTCGACGCGGTTGGTGGCGAGCTTGATGTCGCGGCCCTGCGCCGCCATCGCCGTCAGCGTGAAGCGCAGCGCGTCGGCGCCATACTGGTCGATGAGGCTGAGCGGATCGATGACGTTGCCCTTCGACTTCGACATCTTGGCGCCCTTCTCGTCGCGGACGAGGGCGTGGATGTAGACGTCCTTGAACGGCTCGACCGGCGTGCCGGTCTCGTCCTTCATGAAGTGCAGGCCCATCATCATCATCCGGGCGACCCAGAAGAAGATGATGTCGAAGCCGGTGATCAGCACGCTGGTCGGATAGTAGCGCGCGAGCTCGGATGTCTCGTCGGGCCAGCCGAGCGTCGAGAACGGCCATAGCGCCGAGGAGAACCAGGTGTCGAGCACGTCCTCGTCGCGGACGAGCGTGATCTCGAGCGTTGTCGCCGCATCTTCGAGTTCGGATGGGTCCGTGGCCTCGCCGACAAGGACACGCTCGAGATTGGGCGCGAGCGGCGCGGCGCCGGTGGCGCCGAACTTGTAGTGGCGATAGGCCTTGTCGCGCGCCTCTTCCTCGGTCGCGGCGACGAAATAGGCGCCGTCCGGACCGTACCAGGCGGGGATCTGATGGCCCCACCAGAGCTGGCGCGAGATGCACCAGGGCTGGATGTTCTCCATCCACTCGAAATAGGTCTTGTCCCAGTTCTTGGGGACGAAGGCCGTCCGCCCCTCGCGGACGGAGGCGATCGCCGGCTGCGCCAGCGTATGCGCGTCGACATACCACTGGTCGGTCAGGAAGGGCTCGATCGGCACGCCGCCGCGGTCGCCATGCGGGACCGTGTGGGCGTGATCCTCGACCTTGGCGAGATAGCCGCCCTCTTCCATCATCGCGACGACGGACGCGCGCGCCGTGAAGCGATCGAGGCCTTCCAGAGCGTCGATGAACTCGGAGAGCGCTTCGCCCTTCGGCAGGCCGGCGAGGAAATCGGCATTGCCGGCCAGCGCGACATTCGCCTCGCGGTCGAGCACCGAGATCATCGGCAGATTGTGCCGCTTGCCGACCTCGAAATCGTTGAAATCATGCGCTGGCGTGATCTTGACCGCGCCCGAGCCCTTCTCGGGATCGGAATAGTCGTCGGCGATGATCGGGATGCGCCGGCCGACCAGCGGCAGGATGGCGAACGAGCCGATGAGGCTCTGCCAGCGCTCGTCATCCGGATGAACGGCGACGGCGGTGTCGCCGAGCATGGTCTCCGGACGGGTGGTCGCGACGGTGATGAAGGTCGTCTCGTCGTCGGGATCGAAGGTCCGCCCCTCGATCGGATAGCGCAGGTGCCAGAGATGGCCCTTGGTCTCGACCTGGACGACCTCGAGATCGGAGATGGCCGTGATCAGCGCCGGGTCCCAGTTGACGAGGCGCTTGTCCTTATAGATCAGCCCCTGGTCGTAGAGCGCGACGAACACCTTGACGACGGCGCGCGACAGGCCCTCGTCCATGGTGAAGCGCTCGCGCGACCAGTCGGCCGAGGCGCCGAGGCGCTTCAACTGGCCGATGATCGTGCCGCCGGATTCGGCCTTCCAGGTCCAGACCTTCTCGACGAAGGCGTCGCGGCCGATGACGCGGCGGCCGGGCTCCTGGCGCTCCATCATCTGCCGCTCGACGACCATCTGCGTCGCGATGCCGGCATGGTCGAGGCCGACCTGCCACAGCACGTCGCGGCCGCGCATCCGCTCGAAGCGGATCAGGATGTCCTGCAGCGTGTTGTTGAGCGCATGCCCCATATGGAGCGAGCCGGTGACGTTCGGCGGCGGGATGACGATCGAGAACGGCTTCGCGCCCGGCGCGGCACCGGCGCCGGCCTTGAAGGCCCCCGCGCGCTCCCAGGCGTCATAGATCCGAGGCTCGACGGCGGCGGCGTCGTAATTCTTGTCAAGCATGACCGTTTCCGGTTGGTGATGTGGAGGTGGTGTAAACCGGATGGGCCCGGCCGAGTCAACCGAACGCTGCCGCTAAGCGTCCGCCGGCGGGTCATGCGGATCGCTGGCGAGCAGGGCATAGACGGCGTCATCCGCCCAAGCGCCCTTGAACCAGACCGCCTTGCGGAAGTGGGCCTCCTTCACGAAGCCGCTCCGTTCGAGCACGCGCATGGATGCGAGGTTGCGCGGATCGACCGAGGCGGTGATGCGATGGACGCCAAAGCGGCCAAAGGCGAAACGGACGAGACCGCCGACAGCCTCGCTGGCGAGGCCCTGGCCACGGAGCGGCGTCACGATGCTGTAGCCGATCGCCGCCAGCCGCGGGTTGGCCGCGTCGATCCTGAGCGCGCAGTCGCCCGCGAAGGCGCCGCTCTCCCTCTCCACCAGCGCGAACTGGAACCAGCCAGGGCCACCGGGCTCGGCGCCGCTCTGCGCGGTGACGAAGGCCAGCGCCTCGCCGTGGCCGAACGCCTCCCAATCCTGGAAGCGCGCCGTCTCGGGATCCGCCCGCATGGCGGCGAAGGCGGCGCAATCCTCGAGCCGGAAGCGCCGGGCGACGAGCCGCCGTGTCGTGAAGAAGCTGTCCATCACAGGGCCGCTCAGCGGCCGCGCGAAACCCGCTCGATCTCGTCGCGCACCAGCCGCTCGACCAGCGGCGGCAGGTTGGTGTCGAGCCAGGCCTTCAGCATCGGCCGCAGCATGTCCTTGACCAGATCCTCGATCGTGCGGGCCTGGCCGGACAGAAGCGTATGGGCGAGATCGCCGAACGATGCGGTGACAGCCGCATCGGCGGCCGGCGACAGCAGCTGACGTCCGCCAAGCGCGTCAGCGGAGGCCGGCATCGCAACGGCCGGCTTCGGCGGCTCGACGACACGGCGCGCAGGCTCCGCCGGCGCCACGGCGACCGGCTCCGGCGTCACGGCCAGGCGCGGCACAGGCTGCGGGCGCGGCTCGGCCTGGGCACGGGGCTCCGACGGCGCGCTGCGCGGCTCAGGCTGAACGCTGCGCGGCTCGATCTTGCGGGCCGGCTCGGCCGTCTTCTGGGCCGGCGGCTCCTGGCGCAGGAAAGACGGGATCGGGTCGGTTTCGTCGGGCGCAACGCGGGCGCCGAACAGCGCGTCGATCGCCGCGGTCGAGATCGGGGGGGCAGTCCTGGCCGGGAGCGGCGCGTCGTCGCCATCATCCGAGATGATGCGCCGGATGGAGGCGAGAATCTCCTCCATCGACGGTTCCTGCGCCTGACTGACCTTGGCCATTCCTACCCCGATGCCTCATCCGCCGAGCCGACGAATCGCTTGATTCTCATGCGATTTCACGCGCAACGCTAGCGAAATCCCGACAGCCGCGAAACAAGGCGGCGCCGTTGTGCACGCCTCAATCCGAAAAGCACGACGCCGGCACGAAGGCCGGCGTCGGGACATTTCCAGGGCGAGGGATCGTTACCGGCCGTCGGGGGTCCGGAGGCCGATCCACTTGTCGCGAACGGCATTGTAATGCTGCTGCGGCTTGTAGGTCGCGACCTTGAGGCCGAGGCGATCGGCCGACAGCGCGCCGATCGACGACAGTACCGAATAGCCGGCGACGATGGCGCTGCGCTGGGCGATGACCAGCGTCTCGCGCGCCTGGATCAGCGTCTGCTGCTGGTTCAGGACGTCGAGCGTGGTGCGCTGGCCGACCTTCTGCTCCTCGATGACGCCGGCAAGCGCCAGTTCGGCGGCCTTGACCTGCGACTGCGCGGAGACGATGGCAGCGCGGGCGGCCTGGAGCTGGCCCCAGGTGGTGTCGACGGCGGAGCGGACCTGGTCGCGGGCGCTGTCGAGCTGGATGCGGCGCTGGCCGAGCGTTTCCTTGGCCTGCCGCGCCTGCGAATAGATGACGCCGCCTTCATAGATCGGAACCGTGAGGTTCGCCGTCACCGAGGCGGAGTTCGACCAGGCGCCGACCGAGGACTGCTCGTCGGCATGGGCGACCGTGCCCTGCAGCGACACCGTCGGCAGCAGCTGGCCTTCGATCGACTTCACGTTGAACGCGGCCGTATCGACATTGAAGGAGGCCGACAGGATGGCCGGGTGGTTCTTCTGGCCGGTGGCGATCGCGGAATTCAGCGATTTCGGCAGCAGGCGGTCGTTGAAGACCGGCGTCACCAGGTTCTTCGGCTGCAGGCCGATGATCTGCAGATAGGTCGCCTTGGCGGCGTTCAGGTTGGAGACCGCGACTTCATAATCCGTCTGACCCTGGCTGAGGCTCGCCTCGGTCTGGGCGAGATCGGTGCGCGTGCCCTCGCCGACCTTGAGGCGGTCGGTGGCGGCGCGGACCTGCTCCTGCAGGAAGACGATGTTCTGTTCGCGCAGCGCCAGGATAGCCTGCGTCTGCAGCACGTTGGTATAGGCGCTCACGGCGTCGAGAAAGACGTCCTGCTCGGTCGAGCGCAGAGCCTCGCGGCCGGCAAGCACCGATGATTCGGCCTGCTTGACGTTGTTCTGCGTCTGGAAGCCACGAAACAGCGGCTGCTCGATGCTGATCGCGGCACTGCGCGGCGTCAGCGTGGTGCTGCCGCCGAGCGCGTTGATGCTGGTCCGACCGATGCTGGCGGTGCCGGTCACGACCGGCCGGTAGCCGGACAGCGCCTGCGGCACGCCTTCGTCGACGGCCCGGAGGCCGGCGCGCTGCGCATTCAAAGTGGGGTTGGTATTGTAGGTGGAAGCGAGAGCGGCAGCCAATGTATCCGCATGGGCGGCAGGAACGGCCGCGAGCAGCGCGACCATTGCCACGGAAATCAAGGAGACCCGGGAAAACGACACTATCGAACCTCGGCGTTGCGAGGCGACGTCCCCCTACCGGACGTCCACCAGCGGACAAGACACCGCTAAGATACGCCGGGCCGGATGACGGTCAAATGGCATCACCCAGACAACCGTTGATAAAGTGTATGCTGCGGCGCCAAAGACACAGCCGATGATCGGTAAAATTTGACGGGATCGTTGCTAAATCGTTGATTTCCGGGCGCTTCAGAAAACGAAGGCCTTGGGACGCACGAATTCCGGCAACAATCTGACATGCGTGTTGAACACGGGCCGGCCGCTGACGATGCCACCGCTGCGTGTAAAAAGCGTCGCCTTCGCCGCCAGGCCGTTGGCGCCGACGACGGCGACGATTCGCCCGCCCTCGGCCAGTTGCTTCTCGAGCGCCTCCGGAATGAACTCGACGGCGCCCTCGATGACGATCACATCATAGGGCGCTGCGGCGGCGTGGCCGGCCGCGAGCGGACCCGAGACCACGGTGACATTGCCGATGCCGAGGCCGGCGAGCGTTGCGCGGGCGGTCTCGGCCAGGGCGGCATCCGGCTCGACGGCGACGACGCTGGCGGCGAGGCGGGCGAGGATCGCCGACGAATAGCCGCTGGCAGGGCCGAGATCGAGAACCGTCTCGCCCGGCAGGATCTCGGCGAGCTGGATGAGGCGGGCGAGCGGGCCCGGCTCCATGATATAGCGGGCGGGCGCATCGGGCGCCGAGACCAGCAGATCCTCGTCGATATAGGCGAGCGGCTGCAGGGCCTCCGGCACGAAGGCCTCGCGCGGCACCGCGGAGAACGCGTCGAGGACGTCATAATCGGTGACGTCGACCGTCCGGACCTGGCAATCCACCATCGTGGCCCGCGCCTTGGCGAAGTCGACCATGATTCCCGAACCCCGTCTCGATGTTGTGAGTGTCTGGTGTTCCATACCGAGCCAGCGCGGGAGTGACAAGCCGCCGCGCCGCGCCGCGGCGACGCAGGGGGGCGCGGAACGGCGGGGGATGACGGCCAGAAAGTACTTGCCTATGGCCCCGGACTACCTCTACATCCGCAACCCGAGGGCCTCGTGGCGGAATGGTTACGCAGAGGACTGCAAATCCTTGCATCCCGGTTCGATTCCGGGCGAGGCCTCCAACGCTCTCACCAAGCGAAATTCGGCATTCGGCAGCGCCCTCGCCCTGCTGGATGCTTGGCGCCGAGCCGCGGCCATGGTGCGAGCGGCTTTCCAGGGCTTCTCTGGCTGATGGCTGATCAGCGCGGCTTCAGTACCCGCCCGCTCTCCGACACAATCTGCCCCGTGGCCGCGTCCCAGATCAGTTCGAACTGAGCGGCGCCGGACGATGTCTTGCCGCGCTCGTCGCTGTGGGCATACCAGTCCACCAGACTTGAAATGGTGCACAGCCCGTTCGCGCAGTGGACCGTCACAGATCCCGGGCGCGCCGCATAGCGTCGGATCGGCCACCGCTCGGCAAACTTGCGCTTCTCGGCGACGACCGAGGCGCGGGATCGAACCTTGCCATAGAAGGTCACAGGATCGGCATAGGCCGAGCCCACGAATGCGATTGCCTGGCGATTGTCGCTCGACCAGGTCAGCATCGACGCATCGAGAAACGCTCGCGCTCTCTGCTCGTCGGAGGAGGCGTATGGCGCATCGGCGTTGGCCGATGGTCCCGGCTGTGCTGGCGCGAGCGGCGGCGACTGGTCCGCCTGCCAGTTGCCCTCGGCAGTGACCACGCGGAAGCGCTGCATCTCGCTCGAGGACAGATAGCGAATATCGTTCGAACCATATTGCAGCGCGAGCTGCAGGACAGACGGATCGACGCCCATCTCGTTCATGTAGCCGATGATCTCGGCGGTCAGTTGCTGCACCGAAGACACCGCATCGTCGGTGGCCAGCGAGGACGGATCGGTGAAGGAGCTTCGATGGACACCGATCGAGCCGGCCATCGCCATTCGCGTCGTCCCGCCCATGAAAGCGAGGGCACAGGCCGACGCGCATTCGTTCGATCGGATCTGCACGGTGCCGAGGCCATAGAGACGAATCAGCCGGCCGAGGTCCATCGCCTTGTACGGGCTGCCACCGGGCGAATCGAAGGTGACGACGCGGGCTCGCCCCTGGCGCGCGAGCGCTTCAAAGGACGCCAAGCTGTCCGCAAACTCGATCGCGCCGCTGGCGACGATGACTGTCCCGCTCTCGAACTCGCGCTCGACGAAGGTCATGGCCGCTTCCGCATGGCCCGCCATCGCGAAGACAATGCCGCTCGCGGCGATCCAGCCGATCCAAGACCCATCCGCCATGACGCCCCCCAGTCGGGCGACTATAGAAACGGAAAGGACGGGCAGAGCAAGATGCCGGGGCAAAGGTCGACCGGCACAGCCGTCTCGCCTCGGCGAGCCTGACGGCATGCGCTTGTCCGCGCGCGTCAACCGGCGCGACGGATGGCGGTCGGCACTGCTCCCGCGCAGCGACGCTTCCCTTGCCAGGCGCTATACTCATGCTCGCCCGCGCTCTCATGCGCGGGCGTCAAGGGAGGGCTGAAGCATGACACATCTGCGTCGAGGCGTGATGCTGGCGCTGCTGGTGACCGGAGGGACGGCGGCGCAGGCCGCGGAGACGCTCGACATGAAGGGCACCTGGCGCCCGACCGTGGGCGCTCATCTCCTCGATGGACCGACCCGGCATCGCGAGAGCGGCGTCAGGGCGGTGCCCGGCCATTCGCGGCTGGAGAGAAACGCAACAACCTTCACGTTCAAGATCGACGGGCAGGACGGCCGGGCCTTCTGGGGCAACCATGGATCGACCAAGGTGACGGAGACGCTGATGGGCGTCCTCTCCGTCGACGGCAAGCGCTTCGTGATGGTGGACGAGGACGGGCGGTTCGACGGCACCGTCGTCGACGCCAACACGCTCGATTATTGCTATGCCCACATCACCCCGACCGACCGGGCCGTCGCCTGCGGCGTGCTCGTTCGCGACCACTGACAAGGTGCATCGGCGCGCAAAACGCGTCATGACAGCGGCGAGGCGGGAGAAAGCGGGCGCGATGCCGCCCGCGACATCCGCGGCCCGGTCACTGGCGCGAAGGCCCTTTTGTCATGACGATGCGTGCGGAGACGATGACAGCCGTTGACGACATGCCCCGCCATGGCGGCGCCCTCGCCGCGGCGGCGGCGCGCTATGGCATCGCGGGAAGCGACTGGCTCGACCTTTCGACCGGGATCAACCCCGCGCCCTATCCGTTGCCGGCGCTGGATCCCGCCGATTTCGCCCGCCTGCCGGACCCGGCGGCGCTGGCCGGACTGATCGCTGCCGCGCGGCGGGCTTACGGGGTCGCGGACGAGGCCGCCGTGGTGCCGCTGCCCGGCAGCGATCTCGGCCTCCGCCTGCTGCCGCTTTTGCGGCAAACTGGCCGCGTCGCCGTGCTCTCGCCGACCTATTCCGGCCATGCCGAGGCCTGGCGCGCCAGCGGCCACGCCGTCACGCCGGTCGCGACCCTCACTGAGGCCGAGGGCGCGGATGTCGTCGTGCTCGCCAATCCCAACAATCCCGATGGACGGCGATCAGGCCGCGACGCGATCCTCAAGGTGCTCGCCCACCTGCCTTCCGATGGATTGATGCTCGTCGACGAGGCCTTCGCCGATCTCGAGCCAGCGTTGAGCCTCGCGCCGGACCTTGGCGATCCGCGCCTCGTCCTCTTGCGCTCATTCGGCAAGTTCTACGGCCTCGCCGGGCTTCGGCTCGGCTTCGCGCTCGGCAGCGGCTCCACGGTCCGGCGGCTCTCGGCGCTCGTCGGCGACTGGCCGTTGTCGGGGCCGGCGATCACCGTCGGCACATGCGCGCTCGGCGATGCCAACTGGCAGGCGGCGACGCGGTTGCGGCTTGCCGAAGGGCGCGCCCGGCTCGACGCCATGCTCGCGCGGCACCGGCTGGAGGTTGCCGGCGGCACCGATCTCTTCCGTCTGGTGCGCTCGGCGGAGGCGCGCGCCCTGCATGAGGGGCTGGCGCGGCAGGGCATCTGGACGCGGATCTTCGCCGACTTGCCGGGGGCGATCCGCTTCGGCCTGCCACCCGAGGACGGCTTCGACCGGCTCGAGCGCGCGCTCGGTGCGATCAGAACGCCCGGAAGGTCATGATCGTCCTCGTGTCGCGGATGCCGTCGAAGCGCTGCACCGACTCGGTGACGAAATGACCTGGATCCACATGGTCTTCGAGGTAGAACTTCACGAGAAGGTCGAACTCGCCGGCCGTCGAATAGATCTCCGAGGCGATCTCGGCATCGGCGATGGCGGCGGCGACCTCATAGGCGTGGCCGAGCTCGCATTTGATCTGGACGAACAGCGCTTTCATCGAACCCTCCTTGGCCGCGAGCCATCGGGATAGCAGGCGCCGCGCCGGCGCGGCAATGGCCTGCCGAGGCGCAGGAAGAATTCAGCCCCCGACCGCCCTTGCCGCGCCGGGGCGCGCAGCTATTTCGAATGAGGTGAACCGTGCGCTTCAAGGCCCTCAAGGAGCCCGCCATGCATCGCCTCGCCCTCCTCCTCGCCCTGATCTTCGCCTCATTTGCCGCGCTGCCGGCGCGCGCCGAGCCGTCCGACGCCGACAAGATGGCGTTCAAGGCGCTGGTGCAGGAGCAATTGCAGGCGTTCCGGCAGGACGATGCCGGCGCCGCCTATAGTCGCGCGGCGCCCGGCATCCAGCGGATGTTCCCGAGCCCGGACAGCTTCATGACGATGGTCCGCGAGGCCTATCCGCCGGTCTATCGCTCGGACAGCGTGGCGTTCGGCGAGGTCGTCCAGGGCCCGAGCGGACCGATGGAGAAGGTCTACATCACTGCCGCCGACGGCTCGAACTGGATCGCGCTCTACAGCTTCGAGAAGCAGCCGGACGGGACGTGGAAAATCTCCGGCTGCCAGCTCGTCAAGGACACCGCGCCGACCATCTAGATGTCGAAGCTATGAAGGTTGTTCATCCGGGGCCGGGATGTGAGGCTGGGGTTGCGAAGCCAACCAACCCTGACCGGAGCGCCCGGATGAACATTCATGAGAATGCGCGGATGACCTTTCGCGGTCGAGTCCTTCTGGTGAGGCGGATCGTGGAAGACGGGTGGCGGGTTGCGGCAGCGGCCGAGGCTGCCGGGGTTTCGGTCCGCACGGCCTACAAGTGGCTGGCCCGCTTCCGGGCGGGCGGCGAGCGGATGCTTCATGACAGGAGCTCGGCGCCCGTCCGGACGCCGCATGCGACACCTGTCGCGACGATCGAGACCGTCGAGGTGCTGCGCCGTCAGCGCCTGAGCGGCCCGGCCATCGCGCGCCTGCTCTGTCTGCCATGCTCGACCGTCGGCGCGGTCCTGCGGCGGCTTGGGCTTGGTCGCCTGTCGGCCCTCGAGCCGAGGCCGCCGGAGAACCGCTACGAGCGCCAGCGTCCCGGCGAGTTGATCCATGTCGATACCAAGAAGCTCGGCCGCATCCAGGGCATCGGCCATCGCATCACCGGCGACCGCACCCGCCAGAGCAGCCGGCGGGGACGCGGCGAAGGGCTCGGCTGGGAATGCCTGCATGTCGCCATCGACGACGCCTCGCGCCTTGCCTACACCGAGGTGCTCGCCGACGAGAGACAAGAGACCACCTGCGCCTTCACGGCCCGCGCCATCGCCTGGTTCCGCCGGCACGGCGTCACCGTCGACCGCCTGATGTCCGACAATGGCAGCGCATACAAGAGCCACGCCTTCCGCCAGCTTCTCGCCGGCCTCGGCATCCGCCATATCCGCACCCGGCCCTACACACCCCGCACCAACGGCAAGGCCGAGCGCTTCATCCAGACCAGCTTGCGCGAATGGGCCTATGCCGCGCCCTACCGATCGTCGTCCGAGCGAACCGAAGCCATGCCATCCTGGATCGACGCCTACAACACCCGAAGACCCCACTCAGCCCTCAACGGCATCCCGCCATTCCAAAGGCTGAACAACCTTCTTGGAAACGACATCTAGAGCCTTTCAGGGCTTGTTGGAATCCGTTCTGTTTTCCGCCGGCGCGCGCGATCCGCAAGGAGGGTGGCGAGGCCCGATGCCTCCGCATCGGGTGAGCCGGCCGACACGGCGGGCGCCCGCCGGCGGGAAACCCTTCGGGCCGGGCGGCTTCGGGCCAAATCCGTCGGCCTCCGGCTCGGCCGTACCTCGGTACGGCCGAGCCGGAGGCCTCGACCTTGCCCCGAATCCGCTCCGGCAGAACGCTTCCAACAAGCCCTGAAAGGATCTAGGCGGCCGGTGCGGCGAGGCGCTTGTAGGCCTCCATGACGACGAGCACCGCGAGGCCGCCGAGCGACAGCGCCGCGCCCTCGACGAGGCTGATCCCCTGCAGCGATAGAAGGTCGCGGAGCGGCGGGATGGCGGGCGCCAGCATCTGCAGCGCCTGCGCGCCGATGACCGAGGCGACGAGCATCGGATTGTTGCCGAGCGGGATGCGGAAGACCGAGCGGGTCTCCGACCGGCAATTGAAGCAATGGGCATTCTCGCACCAGACGAGGAGCCAGAGCGTCGCCCCCTGCGCCACGGGCTGGGAGAGGCCCGCCCAGAGGGCGCCCGCATAGAAGGCGAAGGCGATCAGGCCGATCGCGCCGCCGCTGACGAGGACTGCCCGGATCATCGGGCGGTCGAGGATGGGCGCGCCGGCCGGGCGCGGACGGCGACCGAGCACGCCGGCCTCTCCCTTCTCGAAGGCCAGCGCCACATCCTGCAGGCCGTTGGTGACGAGGTTGAGCCAGAGCAGCTGCACCGCCGTCAGGGGCGGCGGCAGGCCCGCCAGCGTCGCCAGCAGCATCAGGAGGATTTCGGCGGCGCCGGTCGAGATGACGAGCAGGATCACCTTGCGGACATTGTCATAGGCGATGCGCCCTTCCTCGATGCCGGCGACGATCGAGGAGAAGTTGTCGTCGGCGAGGATCAGCCCGGCCGCCTCGCGGGCGATATCCGTGCCGCCCCGTCCCATCGCGACGCCGATATCGGCGGCATGGAGCGCGCCCGCGTCGTTGACGCCGTCGCCCGTGACGGCGACGACATGGCCCTGGCGCTGCAGGCTCTCGACGATCGCGAGCTTCTGCAATGGCTCGATGCGGGCGAAGACGCGCGCCCCGGCCGTCGCCGCGTCGAAGGCCGCCGGCGTTCCGAGGCCGGCGAGCCGCGCCCCCGTCACCACGCTGGCCGGATCGTCGGCGATGCCGACCTGGCGCGCGATGGCGAGGGCGGTCAGCGGATGGTCGCCGGTCACCATCACGACGCGGATGCCGGCCTCGCCCGCCGCCGCAACCGCCGCGGCGGCGCCCTCCCTCAGGGGATCGATGAGGCCGGCGAGCCCGATGAACGAGAGGCCGGACAGCGCCGCCTCCCCGGTCGCCGCAACGGGCCCGGCGGCGACGGCGATGACGCGGAAGCCCCGTGCCGAGAGATCCTGCGCGGCGGCGAGCGCCGCGCCGCCATCATCGCCCGCCAGCGTCGCGATCGTCTCCGGCGCGCCCTTGGCATAGGCGATGATCCCGCCGCCCTCGCCGTGGAAGGCGGCCGCGTAGCGCCGCTCCGCCTCATAGGGGATGCGGCCGAGCGCCGCCGGACGGGATGGCGGCGTGCCGCCATGGTGGCGCGACGCCGCGGCGTGAAAGGCGAGATCGACCGCGTCGCCGCTGAGGCGGTCGCCATCCAGGGCGGCGATCTCGCTGGCGATGGCGCCGGCCTCGAGCAGCGCCGCCGACGCCGCGTCGCCGGCCGCCACCTCGCCGAAGCCCGGCAGCCAGACGCGCTCGATCGTGAGCCGGTTCTCCGTCAGAGTGCCTGTCTTGTCGGTTGCGATCAGCGTGCAGGAGCCGAGCCCCTCGACCGCCATCATGTGGCGCACGATGACCTGTCGGCGGCCCATGCGCTGCATCGCAATCGAGAGCGCGACGGTCATGGCGACCGGAAGTCCTTCGGGGATGGCGGAGACGGCGAGCGCGACGGCGAGCAGCACGATCTGGTCCGGCGGCGCCCCGCGCATCGCCTCGATGGCGCCGATGATGGCGATCAGCACCAGCGTCACCAGCGCGACGTCCCGCGTGAAGCGCTCCATGCGCACCATCAGCGGCGGCGGCACGTCCGCCGTGTCGAGGCTGGCGGCGAGCTGGCCGATGACCGTCGCGCTGCCGGTGGCGACGACGATGCCGGCGGCGCGCCCGCGCTCGACGACCGTGCCGGCATGCAGCATCGTCACCCGCTCGCCGAGCGGCGCACCCACCGCTGCCGGCGGGGCGGAAACCTTCGCCACCGCGAGCGACTCGCCCGTCAGCAGGCTCTCATCGACCGAGAGATTGACGGCCTCGGTGAGGCGGATATCCGCGGGGACCCGGCTTCCGCCCTCGATCTCGACGACGTCGCCGGGCACCAGCAGGCGGGCGTCGACGCGCGTCAGCACTTCGTCGCGGCGGACAGATGCGGCGACCGGGATCAGCGATTTCAGCGCGCGCGCCCGCGATTCCGCCCGCCACTCCTGGAAGGAGCCGATCGCGGCATTGCTCGCCAGCACGATGAAGATGAACCACGCGTCGGACCCGTGCCCGAGCGCGAAGGAGATCGCGGCGGCGATCAGCAGCAGATAAATGAACGGGCTGCGGAACTGCGCGGCGACGACGTCGAGGAGGGACTTGCTGCGCGGCTCCGGCAGGCGGTTGGGACCGCTGCGGGCAAGGCGCGCCGCCGCCTCACGCTCCGCGAGGCCTTCGGGCACAGTCTCGAACGCGGCATAGACCCCGTCGATCGGGCTGCTCGCGAAGTCGGCATCCCTGGTCGCGCCATCGCGCTCGGTGCCGCCGCCCTGCTTCGCTGCCGCCATCTGCACCATCCAGCCATTGCCAGGATAGCGGCATCATAGCGCGATCGGCCGCGCGCACCTTGCCCGAGATCAAGCCTCTGGCGGGGGCCGGTCTATCCGGCCGCGGCGCTCAGAGCGCGGCGATGTCGCCGCGCGCCCAGCCGTCCTTGGTGGCGAGGCGGAACTCCTCGAAGCGATCCTCGTCGATGGCGGCGCGGATGCCGGCCATCAGGCTCTGGTAATAGGCGAGATTGTTCCAGGTCAGCAGCATGGCGCCAAGGGTTTCGTTCGCCTTGAACAGATGATGCAGATAGGCGCGGGAATAGTCGCGGCTAGCCGGACAGTCGGAGGCCTCGTCGAGCGGGCGGTGATCCTCGTTGTGGCGGGCGTTCTTGATGTTGACCTTGCCGAAGCGCGTGAAGGCGAGACCGTGCCGCCCTGCCCGCGTCGGCATCACGCAATCGAACATGTCGACGCCGCGCGCGACCGATTCGAGGATATCGTCGGGGGTGCCGACGCCCATCAGGTAGCGCGGCTTCTCGCGCGGCAGCAGCGGCGTGGTGACGGTGAGGATTTCCAGCATCACCGCCTGCGGCTCGCCGACGGCAAGGCCGCCGATCGAATAGCCCTTGAAGTCCATGGCCGCGAGCGCAAGCGCCGATTGCTCGCGGAGGCGCGGATTGTCGCCGCCCTGGACGATGCCGAAGATCGCCTTGCCCGGCTGGTCGCCGAAGGCCGCCTTGGAGCGCTCGGCCCAGCGCAGCGACAGCTGCATCGCCCGCTCGATCTCGCTCTCCGAGGTCGGCAGCGCCACGCATTCGTCGAGCTGCATCTGGATGTCGCTGCCCAGCAGGCCCTGGATCTCGACGGAGCGCTCCGGCGTCAGCTCGTAGCGGCGGCCGTCGATATGGCTCTGGAAGGTCACGCCGCGCTCGTCCATCTTCCGGAGCTGCGACAGCGACATGACCTGGAAACCGCCGGAATCGGTCAGGATCGGATGTGGCCAGTTGGCGAATGTATGCAGCCCGCCGAGCTTCGCGACGCGCTCGGCGCCCGGCCTGAGCATCAGGTGATAGGTGTTGCCGAGGATGATGTCGGCGCCGAGCTCGCGCACCTGGCCGGGATACATCGCCTTGACCGTGCCGGCGGTGCCAACCGGCATGAAGGCCGGCGTGCGGATCGTGCCGCGCGGCATCGTGATCTCGCCGCGCCGGGCCATTCCGTCGGTCTTGAGCAGTGTGAAGGTAAAGCGCTCGCTCATGCGACCTCCGCCGGGAAAAGCAGCGACGCATCGCCATAGGAATAGAAGCGATAGCCGGTGGCGATCGCATGCTCATAGGCCGCGCGCATCGTCTCGAGCCCGGAGAAGGCCGAGACGAGCATGAACAGCGTCGAGCGCGGCAGATGGAAATTGGTCATCAGGAGATCGACGGCGCGGAAGCGGTAGCCGGGCGTGATGAAGATGCTGGTCGGGCCATGGAACGGGCGGATGACCCCGTCCGGCCCGGCGGCGCTCTCGAGGAGACGCAGCGAGGTCGTGCCGACGGCGACGACCTTGCCGCCGCGCGCGCGAACCGCATTGAGGGCTTCCGCAGTGGCGGCCGACACCTCGCCACGCTCGGCATGCATCTTGTGGTCGCTCGTGTCGTCGGCCTTGACCGGCAGGAAGGTGCCGGCGCCGACATGCAGCGTCACGAAATGGCGGGCGATGCCGCGCGCATCGAGCCGCTCGAACAGCTCCGGCGTGAAATGGAGGCCAGCGGTCGGGGCGGCGACGGCGCCCTCCTCGCGGGCATAGATGGTCTGGTAGTCGGCGCGGTCGCGCTCGTCCTCGCCGCGCTTCGAGGCGATATAGGGCGGCAGCGGGATGTGGCCGACGGCGACGATGGCCTCGTCGAGCGCCGGACCGGCGAGATCGAAGGCGAGGACGACTTCCCCCGCCTCGCCCTTCTCGGCAACGGTGGCGGCAAGCCCCGCCGCGAGGCAGGCGCGATCCGTGCGCTCGCCGAAGAGGATGCGGTCGCCGGCGAGGATCTTCTTGGCCGGCCGGACGAAGGCGCGCCAGCGATCGGGCGCCTCGCGCATATGCAGCGTCACGCCGATGCCCGCCGCGACGCCGTCGCGGACCCGCTCGCCGAAGAGCTGCGCCGGGATGACGCGCGTGTCGTTGAAGACCAGCGCATCGCCAGGCTGCAGCAGATCGGGCAGAGCGCGGACGATGTTGTCCTCCAGCGGGCGGCCCGGCCTGACGACGAGCAGGCGCGCGGCATCGCGCGGCTGCGCCGGGCGCAGCGCGATCCGGTCGTCGGGCAGATCGAAGTCGAAGAGATCGACGCGCATGGATCCTCGAATGCGTCGGGCGCCCGAAGGCGCCCGGTCTTGGATGGTCTTGGTCGGAAGGCCCTCACCCCGGCCCTCTCCCTGAGGGAGAGGGCAGAGGAGCCTCACGCGGCAGGCTTGCCCTCTTCCCCCTCTCCCTGAGGGAGAGGGAGGGGTGAGGGCCTTGCCGCGCCGGGCAGCCTTACGCCACGTCGGCGGCGACGCGGAGCGTCACGATCTTGTCGGGATCCTTGACCGGCTCGCCGCGCTTGATCTGGTCGATATTCTCCATGCCCTCGATGACCTTGCCCCAGACCGTGTACTGGCCGTTGAGGAAGCTCGCATCGGCGAAGCAGATGAAGAACTGGCTGTCGCCCGAATCCGGGTTCTGGGCGCGGGCCATCGACAGCGTGCCGCGCTGATGCGGCTCGCGGTTGAATTCGGCCTTCAGCTTCTTGCCCGAGCCGCCCATGCCGGTTCCGGTCGGATCGCCGGTCTGCGCCATGAAGCCGTCGATGACGCGATGGAAGACGACGCCGTCATAGAACTTCTCGCGGGCGAGTTCCTTGATGCGCGCGACATGGTTCGGGGCGAGGTCCGGGCGCAGCGCAATGACCGCCGTGCCCTTGGTCGTCTCGAGGATGAGCGTGTTCTCCGGGTCCTTGATCTCGGCCAATGTGTTTCTCCATTGAGGGGTTGGGCGGCGTTCGGCAGGCTTCTGCCATCATTTGCCGCCGGCCGCGAGCCTTTTGCCGCGGCGGCCGTGCCTTTTTGCTGCTGACGCAGGCTTACTTGACGTCGGCGGCGACCTGCATCTTGACGATCTTGTCGGGGTTCGCCGGCGGCTCGCCCTTCTTGATCTTGTCGACGAATTCCATGCCATCAACCACTTCGCCGAACACCGTGTACTGGCCGTCGAGGAAGCCGCCATCGGCGAACATGATGAAGAACTGCGAATTGGCGCTGTCGGGATCCTGCGCTCGCGCCATGCCGAGCGTGCCGCGCTTGAAATGTTCCTGGCTGAACTCGGCCTTGAGGTCAGGCTCGTTCGAGCCGCCGGTGCCGGTGCCGGTCGGATCGCCGGTCTGCGCCATGAAGCCGTCGATGACGCGGTGGAAGACGATGCCGTTGTAGAAGCCTTCGCGCGTCAGCTTCTTGATCTGCGCGACATGCTGCGGCGCGAGATCGGGCCGAAGCTGGATGACAACGCGGCCATCCTTCAAATCGAGATAGAGCGTGTTCTCGGGATCGAGCTTGGCGCCGGCGGCACTGGCCGGGGCGATGAAGAGAAAGGCTGCGACAAGCGCCGCCATCATGCCAAGGAAACGGTTCACGGGAAACTCCGGTTGCTGGGTCGATCGGCGACGCCTTGTGGCGAGCGCGGTCAGGAAGCGAATTTTTGTGTCAGCTTTCGGGCGATGAAGGGCGGCACGAAGGGCGAGACGTCGCCGCCGAGCCGCGCAATCTGGCGAACGAGGGTCGCGGTGATCGGCCGCGTCTCGGGCGAAGCCGGCAAAAACACGGTGCGGATCGCCGGCGCCATCGCCCCGTTCATGCCGGCGAGCTGCATTTCATAGTCGAAATCGGTGCCGTCGCGCAGGCCGCGGATGAGGATCCCCGCCCCAGCCTGCTCGGCCGCCGTTATCGTCAGTCCGTCGAAGGCGACCGCCTCGACGCGGCCGGAGGCGCCATTCAGCGAGGCGGCCAGCTCGGCAATCATGGCGACCCGTTCCTCGAAGGTGAACAGTGGCACCTTGCCCGGATGGGTGCCGATCCCGACCACCACCCTGTCGACGAGCTCCAGCGCCCCGGCCAGGATATCGGCATGGCCATTGGTGATCGGATCAAAGGAGCCGGGGAAGAATCCGATGCGGATCATGCGGCTGAGACACTCCGGATGACGGACAAGCTCGCGAAGCTGTGACCGCCCCGCCTTCGAAAGTTCTTGGAACCGCCTCGAAATCGCGACGTTGAGGTTCCAAGTGAAGGGCAGATGAACGGCCTGTTGTGATGCGGTTCATAGCCCCGATGGCGTGATGTGTCCAAGTTCAAATCGACCGCGGCACGGAGAACAGACATGACGACGTGGTTCCATGCGATGATCCTGGCGACCTGTGCCGTGGCGACGATCGCCGTCGGCATGGCTGGCGCAGCGGCGCTCGGCGACATGCGCGCCCCCCTCGCGAAGAAGCAGGACCGTCTTGTTTCGGTCGCCGACGCCGGCACCAGGCCGGAAATCACCATCGAGCAGCGCACCGACGGGATGTCGATCCTGACCCGCATCCCGGCGCCCGTTGCCAACTGACTTCTGACGGATAGCCCCCACCCCGACGGTTACCCGACCCCGAAGAAGAGAAGACCTCCCCGATCACTGAAACGCCGGCCGAAAGGCCGGCGTTTTCTTTTGCGGGATAGATCAGCGGCGAGGCCGCCGCAACGATCAGATTTCCTTCGGCGGCTCGCCTTCGATCTCGGCTTCGCTCTCCGAGAGACGGTCGACCGAAACGACCTTCTCGCCGTCGGCGGTGTCGAAGACAATGACGCCCTGCGAGCCGCGCGAGACGATGCGGATCGGCTTGTCGCCGCCGACCGGCATGCGGATCGTCTGGCCGCCATCGGTCACCAGCATGACCTGGTCGCTGTCCTCGACCGGGAACGAGGCCACCAGCTGGCCATTGCGCTCATTCACCGCCATGGCGACGATGCCCTTGCCGCCGCGACCGGTGATCCGGTACTCGAAGGACGAGGTGCGCTTGCCGTAGCCGTTTTCCGAGATCGTCAGGACGAACTGCTCCGAGGCGCCCATTTCGGCATAGCGCTCGTTGGGCAAGCGCTCGTCCGACAGGAGGCCGCTGGTCGGCTCATCGCCCTCGACCTCGGCCACCGCCGCGTCTTCCGTCTCCGCCTCACCGCGCACAGCCCGGCTCATCTTGAGATAGGCCGAACGCTCCTCGCCGGTGGCATCGAAGTGCCGGAGGATCGCCATCGAGATGACGCGGTCGCCCTCGGCGAGGCTGATGCCGCGCACGCCGGTCGAATCGCGGCCCTTGAAGACGCGCACATCGGTGGTGGCAAAGCGGATGCACTGGCCGGCCGCCGTGGTCAGCAGCACGTCCTCGTTCTCCGAGCAGAGCTGCACATCGACGATGGCATCGCCCTCCTCGTCGAACTTCATCGCGATCTTGCCGTTGCGGTTGACCTGGGCGAAGTCCGACAGCTTGTTGCGGCGGACGGTTCCGCGCGTCGTCGCGAACATGACGTCACGCGTTTCCCAAATCGCCTCGTCCTCCGGCAAGATCAGGATCGAGGTGATCCGCTCGCCGTCCTGCAGCGGCAGGAGATTGTTGAGGAACTTGCCGCGCGCCTGGGGAGCCGCCAGCGGCAGCCGCCAGACCTTCATCTTGTAGGCGATGCCGCGCGAGGAGAAGAACACGACCGGCGAATGGGTGTTGGTGACAAAGAGGCGGGTGACGAAATCCTCCTCCTTCGTCGCCATGCCGGTGCGGCCCTTGCCGCCGCGGTTCTGCGCCCGGTAGGTGACGAGCGGCACGCGCTTGATATAGCCCTCGTGGCTGACCGTGACGACCATGTCCTCGCGCTGGATCAGGTCCTCATCGTCGAAATCAGCGCCGCCTTCGAGGATCTCGGTGCGGCGCGGCGTCGCGAACTCGTCGCGCACCGCGATCAGTTCCTCGCGGATGATGGCGACGATGCGGGCGCGCGAGCGCAGGATCTCGAGATAATCGGCGATCTCGAGCCCGAGCTTCGTCAGCTCCTCATCGATTTCATCGCGGCCGAGCGCGGTGAGGCGCTGCAGGCGGAGATCGAGGATGGCGCGGGCCTGCGCGTCGGACAGCTGGTAGGTGTTGTCCTCGGCGAGGCGATGGCGCGGATCGGCGATCAGCGCCACCAGCGGCGCAATATCGGCAGCCGGCCAGTGCCGCTCCATCAGCCGCTCGCGCGCCGTCGACGGATCGGGCGCGGTGCGGATGAGGTGGATCACCTCGTCGATATTGGCGACGGCGATGGCGAGGCCGACCAGGACATGGGCGCGGTCGCGCGCCTTGTTGAGCAGGAAGCGCGTGCGGCGCGCCACCACCTCTTCGCGGAAATTGACGAAGGCCTGGATCAGGTCCTTCAGGTTCATCAGCTGCGGCCGGCCGCCGGTCAGCGCCACCATGTTGACGCCGAACGAGGTCTGCAGCGGCGAGAAGCGGTAGACCTGGTTCAGCACGACATCGGCGACGGCGTCGCGCTTCAATTCGATGACGACGCGCATGCCCTGGCGGTCGCTCTCGTCGCGGATGTCGGAGATGCCGTCGATACGCTTGTCGCGCACCAGTTCGGCGATCTTCTCGATCATCGTCGCCTTGTTCACCTGATACGGGATCTCGGTGATGACGAGCGCTTCGCGTTCCTTGCGGATCGTCTCCACGGTGACGCGGCCGCGCATCAGGATCGAGCCGCGGCCCTCGTGATAGGCCGAGCGGATGCCGCCGCGGCCGATGATGATGCCGGCCGTCGGGAAATCGGGACCCGGAACGATGTCGATCAAATCCTCGATGCTGATCGCCGGGTCGTTCAGATAGGCGATGCAGGCGTCGACGACTTCGCCGAGATTGTGCGGGGGAATGTTGGTCGCCATGCCGACGGCGATGCCGCCGGCGCCGTTGACCAGGAGATTGGGGAACCGCGCCGGCAGGACGACCGGCTCGCGCTCGGAGCCGTCATAGTTGTCCTGGTAGTCGACCGTGTCCTTGTCGATGTCCTCGAGCAGCGCATGCGCGGGCTTGGCGAGGCGCACCTCGGTGTATCGCATCGCCGCCGGGCTATCGCCGTCGACCGAGCCGAAATTGCCCTGGCCGTCGACCAGCATGACGCGCATGGAGAATTCCTGCGCCATGCGGACGAGCGCGAAATAGACCGACTGGTCGCCATGCGGGTGGTATTTACCGATGACGTCGCCGACGACGCGGGCCGACTTGCGGTAGGCCTTGTTCCAGTCGTAGCCCTGCTCGTTCATCGAATGCAGGATACGGCGATGAACCGGCTTGAGGCCGTCGCGGGCGTCGGGAAGAGCGCGGCTCACGATCACGCTCATGGCGTAATCGAGATAGCTGCGCTTCATCTCGTCGGAGATCGAGATGGTTTCGAATTCTGAGGGGCGGCCGTCTCCCGGCTCCTCGGAGCGGGGCGGCTCGTTTGTATCGGACAAGGGGGGTTCCGGAATCAGTTACGCTTCGCGCGATCATAGAGACCGCATTGTGGCCGTTCAAGGAAACCGCTCGAAATGGACGCTCCTCAACGCGATTCTTGCAAGAATTGTGTGGTTCCGGCGGCCGCGCCGTGCGTCTTGCGGCGTCGATGGAACAGTGCCTTGCACTGGTCCGTCCCGGCATGCGAGATAGCTGCCCTCGGCGGGCGGTCGTGGGAATTCGAGCTTCGCGCCTCGGGATCGAACAGGGTCACGTCCAGTCTGCGGCGAAGCGTCGATGCTCTTCTCAACACCTGAGTTCATCTTTCTCTTCCTGCCGGTCGTCACCCTTCTTACTTTCTGGATCGGGCGCTATTCCGATCTTGGCGCCAAGCTCTTCCTGATCCTCGCTTCCGTCTATTTCTATACGGTCTCGGGCGTTCTCGACGTCATCGTGCTGGCG
This sequence comes from Kaistia sp., assembly GCA_965279105.1. GTDB lineage: Bacteria > Pseudomonadota > Alphaproteobacteria > Rhizobiales > Kaistiaceae > Kaistia. The sequence goes on along the minus strand of OZ257135.1, from coordinate 2,962,565 downwards.
GTGTCGCTTCTCGCCAATTTCGCACTCGCCAGGGCGATCGAGCGCGGCCGCTTCGCGAGGGGTTTCCTCGCCTTCGGCATCACGCTCGACGTGCTCATCCTCGGCTATTTCAAATATTTCAATTTCCTGACCGACACGGTGAACAGCGCCTTCGGCTATCAAGTGTCGCATGGCGAGTTCCGCCACCTGCCGCTCGCCATCAGCTTCTTCACCTTCCAGCAGATCGCCTTCCTGATCGATGTCCACCGCGGCAACATCAAGCGGCCGAACCTCCTCAAATACATCTTCTTCCTGTTCTTCTTCCCGCATCTCATCGCCGGCCCGATCACCAGCTATCTGCCGATCAGCCATCAGGTCGATCTGAAGCGGGTGTTCACGCCGCGGGTGCGCAATATCTGCTTCGGCCTGGCACTGTTCTCCGTGGGCCTTGCGAAGAAGGTGCTGATCGCCGATCCGCTCGGCAGCTTCGTGCGGCCGTTCTTCGACAATCAGGACGCGCTCGGCTTCGGCACGGCCTGGCTCGCCGCGCTCGGCTATTCGTTCCAGATCTATTTCGACTTCTCCGGCTACAGCGACATGGCGATCGGCCTCGGCATGATCTTCAACATCCGCCTGCCGCTCAACTTCGCCTCGCCCTACAAGTCGCGCTCGATCCAGGAATTCTGGCGCCGCTGGCACATCACCCTGTCGAACTGGCTGCGCGACTATGTCTACATCTCGCTCGGCGGCAACCGGCGCGGCCAGCTGCGCACCTATGGCAATCTCATCGCGACAATGCTGATCGGCGGGCTCTGGCACGGTGCCGGCTGGGGCTTCGTGCTGTGGGGGCTCGCCCATGGCCTCGCGCTCGCCGCCAACCGCTGGTACACGCGTTCCGGCCTTCCCCGCATCCCGAAATGGGCCGGCTGGCTCGTCACCTTCCTCTTCGTCACCTTCACCTGGATCCTCTTCCGCTCGGCAAGCCTCGAGGGCGCCGCGACGCATCTCCTTGCCATGGTCGACCTCTCCAGCATCACCCGCGACAGCTATCGTCCGTTCCTGCGGGTGGCCGAGCTCAACCGCATGATGGCGCTCGTCGCCTTCGCCGGCGCCATCGCCTTCCTGGCGCCTCCCGCGATGCAGATCGCCGGCGCGACCATCCTGCCCGACCGCCGCCTGGCCTTCCGCGTCGCCTTGTTCTGCGGCGCGCTGTTCGGCCTCGCCGTCATCAGCTTCACCGGCGCGAGCTCGACCAATGAGTTCATCTATTTCCGCTTCTGAGCAGCGCGCGCGCCTCCGCGGCGGCCTCACCTCCGGCGCGCGGCGTTCGCTCGCCGCCATGGCGGTCGCGGCCGTCCTTGCGCCGATCCTCTATGTCCTGCTGCTCCTCTTCCAGCTCGGCAGCTGGCATGGCGCCGATTGGTGGCTGCGCGACATCATCACGCTGCGGCGGGCGCTCTATGCCGACATCCTCCGCGACATGCCGCCGGAAGCGAGCAAGACACTCATTGTCGCCGGCTCCGGATCGCTGTTCGGCGTCGATGGCGGGCTCATCACCGAGGCGACCGGAACGGAGACGCTCGGCTTCGGCCTGCATGCCGGACTCGATCTCGACCTCCTGCTGGCGCAGGCGAGCCGCAGCATCGATGCGAACGACAAGGTGGTGATGCCGCTCGAATTCGAGCTCTATCACCGCCTTCGCCCGACCGATCTCACGGCCGCGAACTTCCTGGCCTATTTCTACAAGGACGCCGGCGCGATCCCGCCGCGCCACCTCCCTGCCCTGTTTCTGGCAGCCAAGCCCGTCACCGTCGTCGAGGGCGCCGTCGACCGCATCGCCGCGCTGTTCGGCAAGCGGACCGACTTCATCGTCGACGAAGCGACGATCCTGCAGCGCTGGCGGGAAGCCCAGTCAGATCAGGCGGAGCTGCAGTCGCGCTCAAGCTATTACGACTATTACAATCTCAACGCGCATGGCGACAAGATCCTCGTGCGCCTGACGCCGGAGAGCGCGGAGGCCGAGGGGTCGACGTTCCGCAGCGGCATGGCCGACGCGATTTCGCCCTATACGGCCGAGATGCTGGCCGACTGGCGCGCCGATCTCGCGAAGCGCGGCGCCACATTGTTCCTGACCTGGCCGGTCATGCTCGAGGACGATGTCGGCACGATCGTCACCGAGCAGCACTGGCAGCGGCTGATCGACTTCGCCCGCGATGCCGAGGCCAAGGGCGAGCCGCTCTATTGCGATCCGGTCGCCGCGGTGATCCCGGTGCAATACCGCTTCGACAGCGCCTATCACCTCAACTACAAGGGCTCGTTGCTCTATTCGGCCGGCCTCGCCGACTGCCTCAAGGACATCGCCGCCAAGCCGTTCGATTGGCGGAATGCCAATGCGGCCGCCTTGGCTGACGCCGCCCGGCAGCGCCTCGCCGCTCTCAAGTCGCCGCCCGACCCGCTGATCTTCGGCTATGAGCGCAATATCCGCCAGTTGCAGGCGCTGCACGCCGCAATCGAGGCGACGCACGTCGCGACCGGCCGCTATCCGGAGGCGCTGCCGCCCGTGGGTCCGGTCCTTCCCGTCATGAAGACGGTCGCCGCCCCCTTCGCGCCGACCTATCGATCTGACGGAACCGACTTCGCGCTGACAGTCGCCGGCAAGGGCGAATGCTACACCGTCCGCGAGGGCTGGCCGCAGATGATCCACCCGCAGGCTCCGGCTGAGGGCGGCTGCCGCTACGGCTTCTGGAGCCCCGGCGCCGCGAACTGGTAGCCGCCGCCGCGGCGGCGTGCAAAGCTCGCGCGGTCGTGGGCGGCTGCGGGGGTAAGGGCTTGGGCGATTATCTCTTGAATGCTCTGGTGACGCTCGCCGTTACCATCGACCCGATCGGCCTCGCGCCGATCTTCGTCGCGCTGACGCGCGGCATGTCGCCCATCCAGCGCCGCCAGACCGCCATTCGCGCGACGATCACGGCGACGGCGATCCTGTTCGCTTTCGCGCTCGCCGGCGAGAAGCTGATCACCTTTCTCGGCATCTCGATCCCGGCCTTCCGCATCGCCGGCGGACTGCTCCTGTTCTGGATCGCCTTCGAGATGGTGTTCGAGCGCCGCGACAAGCGCAAGCAGGCGAGCGCCGACCGCGTGCTGGAAGAGAGCGTCTTCGACGCCGACGATGTCCGCCATCTCGCGATCTTCCCGCTCGCCATTCCCCTCATCTCCGGTCCAGGGGCGATTTCGGCGACGATCCTCATCGCCTCCGGCGCGCCTGATATGCTCGGCCTCGCCGGGCTGCTGGTGATCATCGCGCTGCTCATCGTCTCTTGCCTTGCCGTGTTCATGCTGGCAGGTCCGCTCGACCGCGCGCTCGGCGACACCGGCCGTATCGTGCTGACGCGGCTGCTCGGCGTGCTGCTCTCGGCGCTCTCGGTGCAGTTCGTCGCCGACGGCATCGTCGCCATCGTGCGGACATCGGGCCTGCCGAGCCCCTAATCCCGCACCGTGGCGGTGCCGAAGGCGACGTCGTGCATGATGCGGCCCGGCAGGAAGGTGAAGACGCCGGCGATGACCAGCGCCGCCAGGAAGAGCATGCGCATGCCCTTCGCATGCTTGGCGACGCGGTGGCGGCGCGCGTCGAGAACGGCGCCCGGCAGCGCCACCAGCGTCACGATCGACAGGATGTGGATCAGGCTGAAATCGCCGAAGGTCCGGATGGTGTGGATCCAGAACGAGGACAGCGCCACCGTCGCCATCAGCACCACCCAGACCCAGCCGAGCGTCCTGTGCGGCAACGTGCCTTTCGGCGCCGTCAGCTGGACGATGCCGAGACCGAAGGCCGCCATCCCCGCGAAGGCATGGACCTGGATGGTCGGCGAGGCGGCGAGCAGCGGGGCGAGCGACAGGTGAAGCCTCACATCAACGTCAATTGGTCGCCCGGCCGGACGATGCCGCCGTCCAGCACCTCGGCATAGACGCCGCAATCCATGTGGTCATAGCTGCGCAGCAATGTCGCCGGAATTTCCATGTCGCGCTCCGCCGTCACCGGATCGACATTGGTGGCGACGCAGCGGCGCGTGCGCTTGACGATCCGGACCCTCGCCGTGCCGACAAGCGCCTCGCGGCCGACGAGATCCAGTTCAGCCAGCGGCGGCATGCCGGTCAGATAGAGATTGGCGCGGAAGCGCAGCGGATCGACCATCCGGCCGACGATAAGCCCGAGGGCGGCGACCGAGGCGAGATTGATCAGCGAGATGAAGGGCTTGCCGACATCGGAGAAACTATGCCCCGGCGCATGCAGAACCTTGAGCGGGCCGCGCTGCTCCTCGCCCATGAAGGTCGAGAGCCACGCCTCCGCCTCCGCCCTGCCTTCGGCGGTGCCGAGCGCGGCGGTGAAGCCGTCGGCGCCGTCCCGCACATGCCAGTCGAGCGTTTCGTCATCGAGCCGCGTCGCGAGCCGTGCCAGCCGCGCATTCTTCATCAGGCAGAGGAATTTCACCTTGGGCTCGAAGGCCGGCGCGGCCGGATCGAAGCCCGAGGGGCCGTTCTCGATGGCATAGATTCGGTCGCCGGCGATCGGCCGGCCCGGCTCGAGCACGGCCTCTTCGAGCGGCTCCGGCGAGAAGCCCTTGACCGGATAGCGATAGAGCGTCTCGATCGTTGCCATGCCCTCTCCTGCCTTTCAGCGCCCGCCGGCGCTCTTGAAGGCCATGACCGCCTCGGCGATGCGGCCGAACAGCTCGTCCCAATCGCCGCGCCGCACCTGGCGGAAGAGCCGCGCCGACGGATACCAGTCGGAGGCGTCGCCCTCCGGCTTCCAGCGCCATTCCGGCACCTGCTTCAGCGCGACGAAGACCGGGCGGCCGAGCGCGCCGGCAAGATGCGACACGGCCGAATCGATCGAGACGACGAGATCGAGATTGGCGATCACCGCCGCCGTGTCCATGAAGCTGTCCGGCCCCGACGCGAAATCGGGCGGCAGCACGGTGACCGCCATTCCCTCCGGCAATGCATTCAGCTGATCGAGCCCGTCGCCCTTCTGCAGGCTGACGAGTTCGACGCCGGGCAAGCGGGCGAGCGGCGCGAACGCGGCGAGCGGCACCGAGCGCAGCCGGTCGACGACGGCGCGGGGATTGCCCTGCCAGGTGATGCCGATCCGGAACGGGCCCGGCGGCAGTCGCTCGGCCCAGGCCGCGACGCGCTCCTGATCGGCGCTGACATAGGGCACGCGCGCGCCGCCAAGATCATCGCCGGTGCCCAGCAGGAACGGCAGGCTCATCAGCGAGGCATGGATGTCGTGCGGCGGCGGCGGCTCGGCTGACGCGCGGACATCGAGGCCGGGGCGCGTCGCGACAAGCGCTCGGAGGCTCTGCGGCACCTCGACGATGACGGTCTCGCCACGGTCGGCGAGCAGCCCGGCGAAGCGGACGAACTGGATCGTGTCGCCGAGACCCTGCTCGCCATGCAGCAGCAGCGTGCGCCCATCGAGCGGCCCGCCGTCCCATTCCGGCGTGGCGGCGCCGCGCGGCCGCCAGGCCGCGGTGATGCGCCGATGTTCGAAGCCCGGCCAGCCCTCGCGAGAGCGGCCGAGGAACAGAAGCAGGGTGCCGCAGCCATAGAGTGCCGGGCCATGGCCAGGCTCCAGCGCCAGCGCGCGATCATAGCTCGCCAGCGCCTCATCGAAGCGGCCGAACTCGCGCAGCGCGTTGGCCCGGTCGGTCCAGAGACCGGCATGTTGAGGATCGGTCGCCAGCCCGCGCTCATAGGCGACGACCGCGTCCTCGTAGCGCTGCAACTCGTAGAGCGCGCTTCCCTCGAGCGCCGCGAGCTCCACTGCGCCGCGCTGCGCCGCGGGCGCGGCCTCGAGCGTTGCCAGCGCGCGATCCGGCCGGCCGAGCGCGAGCTCCGCCTTGGCGGCATTGATGCGGAGCGGCAGATCGGCCGGCGCCGCCTTGAGGCCGCGGGCAAAGCTCGCCAGCGCGTCCTCGGTCCGCCCGGCGCCGAGCAGAGCCAGGCCGCGGCTGTTCTGCAGATCGCCCCGCCACGGCGCTGCGGCGATGGCCCGGTCGAAGCTCGCCAGCGCTTCGTCATAGCGGCCGAGATCGCGAAGCAAACGGCCGCGATTGTGCAGCAGCGGCACGTGATCGGGCCGGAGCACCAGCGCGCGATCATAGTCGGCGAGCGCCGACTCGGCCCGGCCCGCTGCCTGTAGCAGCACGCCGCGATTGTTCAGCGCCTCGACGAAATCAGGCTTTGCCGCCAGCGCCATGCCATAGCCGGCAAGCGCGGCATCGGTGCGGCCGAGCGATTCGAGCGCCGTGGCGCGGTTATAGGCGAGCTCGGCGCTGCCGGGCTGGACGGCCAGCGCCGCGTCATAGCAGGCGACGGCCTCGTTCGGCCGCTTCAGCGCCTGCAGCGCTGCGGCCTTGGCCGCGAGGACGTCGGGCATTTTCGGCCGGATGGCGAGGGCACGATCGAAGCTCTCGATCGCCTGTTTCTGCGCGCCGAGACCGGACTGGATCAGGCCCATCAGGAAGCGGGCATCGAACAGCTTCGGCATCGCCGCCACCACGAGGCGGCACTGCTGCTCGGCCTCCTGCAGCCGGCCGGCCTGAAAGGCGGCGACCGCCTTGCCGAAGGTGAGCTGAAGCGTGGGTTGCGGCTTGGTCATGCAGTCCCCGGAGCATCGTTCGCCGCGAGAGGCTTAACGGCCGTAACCAGAGAGATCAACCGCCGCGCGCGGCAGCGAGCGCATGCCACGGCTCCAGCGACCAATAGGACCCGGCAGCGCCCGACGGCGAGGTCATGACATGAACCGCGGTGCGCCCGATCCGATCGGGATTGAGGCCATAGGCGATGCGGCTGGTTGGACGGCCGAGCGCGAGGCTGGCCGCCCGCTTGCTGGTGAAGGCGATCGCGCGCGGCGCGAAGCGCTCGATCTTCTCATGCAGCGCAGCCGCATCGACCAGCGCGAGATCGATCGCGTCGTCCTGGCCGATATGCTCCTTGGCGACATCGGTCAGCCCGATGCCGAAGCGGAGCACCTCGCGGAACTCGGCCGGTGCCAGCAGGCGCGGCGTCAGGCCGACCGCATGAAGCGTCGGCCAGAACTTGTTGCCGGGCTTGCCATAATAGGCGCCGACCTTCGCCGACCACGCCCCGGCGCCGGTGCCGCAGAAGACGATATCGAGCCCCTCGGCCAGCACATCCGGCAGGACGGGCATGCGTCAGCCGCCCGGCGCGCTGCGGCTAGAACGGGATGTCGTCGTCGAGATCGGCCGCATAGGAGGTGCTGGCCGCGGCCGGCTGGCGGCCGCCGCCACCGCCGCGCGGCGCGTCGAGCGGGCTCGACCGGCCGAAATCGCTGGCGCCGCCGCTGTCATAGTCGCCGCCCTCGGAGGCGCCGCCGGACCGGCCGTCGAGCAGCGTCAGCTCGCCGCGGAACCGCTGCAGCACGATCTCGGTCGTGTACTTCTCCTGGCCGGACTGGTCCTGCCATTTGCGGGTCTGCAGCTGGCCCTCGATATAGACCTTCGAGCCCTTCTTCAGATACTGCTCGGCGATCTTGGCGAGGTTCTCGTTGAAGATCACGACGCGGTGCCACTCGGTGCGCTCCTTGCGCTCGCCGCTGGCCTTGTCGCGCCACGTCTCGGAGGTCGCGACATTGAGATTGACGATCGCATCGCCCGACTGCGAGCGGCGCACCTCGGGATCGCGTCCGAGATTGCCGACGAGGATTACCTTGTTGACGCTACCGGCCATGACTTGCTTCCTTCTGTCCGCCGCCGCCAAACCTGGCCGACCCGGCGCCGCTTTGCCCGCAGACTAGCCCGAAACCCCGGCGCATGCGCCGGACATCGCGGCTTGTCCACAAAGCTTCGCCCGCCGCCGGCCCGTCCAGCGTTGTTTGTTCTCTTTTCGTTCTAGACAATTCCGACCGGGCTGGCAAGATGATCGCAACGAGTCGACGGAAATCCGGCAAAGAGGCGCGGTGAGCGACGAGCAGTGGCAGCGCTCCTTGTCTCATGGCCGCGAAGGCTTAAGTTTGTCGAGGCTCCGGCCGCTCCCCATCGATGGAACACTGAGATCTATGGCGCATGACGTTGAAGCCCGCTTGTCGGGCGTTGCCCCCGGCAAGTTCATCTCGGTGCGCGGCGCACGCGAGCACAACTTGAAGAATGTCGACGTCGACATTCCGCGCGACAAGCTCGTCGTGCTGACCGGGCTGTCCGGCTCGGGCAAGTCCTCGCTCGCCTTCGACACGATCTATGCCGAGGGCCAGCGGCGCTATGTCGAGAGCCTCTCCGCCTATGCGCGGCAGTTCCTCGAGATGATGCAGAAGCCGGATGTCGACCAGATCGACGGGCTCTCGCCGGCGATCTCGATCGAGCAGAAGACGACATCGAAGAACCCGCGCTCGACGGTCGGCACCGTCACCGAGATCTACGATTATATGCGCCTCCTGTTCGCGCGCGTCGGCATTCCCTACTCGCCGGCGACAGGCCTGCCGATCGAAAGCCAGACCGTCAGCCAGATGGTCGACCGGGTGATGGCGCTGCCGGAGGGAACGCGGCTCTATCTGCTCGCGCCGATGATCCGCGGCCGCAAGGGCGAGTACAAGAAGGAGCTGGCCGAGCTGCAGAAGAAGGGCTTCCAGCGCATCAAGCTCGATGGCGTCTTCTTCGAGATCGGCGAGGCGCCGGTGCTCGACAAGAAGCTGAAGCACGACATCGACGTGGTCGTCGACCGCATCGTGGTGCGCGAGGACATCGCCGCCCGCCTCGCCGACAGCTTCCAGACGGCGCTCGAGCTTGCCGACGGCATCGCGCTCGCCGAATTCGCCGATGGCACCGAGAATAAGGGCGAGCCGCGCCGCATCACCTTCTCGGAGAAGTTCGCCTGCCCCGTCTCCGGTTTCACGATCGCCGAGATCGAGCCGCGGCTGTTCTCGTTCAACAATCCCTTCGGCGCCTGCCCCGAATGCGACGGGCTCGGCTCGGAGAAGAAGATCGACCCGGACCTCGTCGTGCCCGACGGCTCGGTATCGCTGAAACAGGGCGCGATCGCGCCCTGGGCGAAGTCGTCCTCGCCCTATTACGCGCAGACGCTGGAGGCGATCGCCCGCCATTACGGCTTCGAGATGACCGATCCCTGGGACGATATCCCCGAGGCGGCGCGGAAGGCCATCCTGCATGGCACCGGGCGGACGGAGATCGAGTTCGTCTATAATGACGGCACGCGCGCCTATCGGACCAAGAAGAGCTTCGAGGGCGTCGTCACCAATCTCGAGCGGCGCTGGCGCGAGACGGAATCGAACTGGGCGCGCGAGGAGATCGAGCGCTATCAGGGCTCGACGCCTTGCAAGGCCTGCGGCGGCGCGCGCCTCCGGCCCGAGGCCCTCGCCGTCAAGATCGACGGCAAGCACATCGCCGAGGTCTCGGCGATGTCGATCCGCAACGCCTATGCCTGGTTCGAGGCGCTGCCGGCCGCGCTCAACGACAAGCAGAACGAGATCGCCGTGCGCATCCTGAAGGAGATCCGCGAGCGGCTCTCCTTCCTCGTCGATGTCGGGCTCGACTATCTGATGATGTCGCGCAATTCCGGCACGCTGTCCGGCGGCGAGAGCCAGCGCATCCGCCTCGCCTCGCAGATCGGCTCGGGGCTGACCGGTGTGCTCTACGTGCTCGACGAGCCCTCGATCGGCCTGCATCAGCGCGACAACGAGCGGCTGCTCGAGACGCTGCGGCATCTCCGCGATATCGGCAATACCGTTCTCGTCGTCGAGCATGACGAGGATGCGATCATGACGGCCGACCATGTGATCGATGTCGGGCCGGGCGCCGGCGTCAATGGCGGCCGGATCATCGCCGAGGGAACGCCGGCCGAGGTGATGGCCGATCCGGCCTCGCTGACCGGGCGATACCTCACCGGCGAACTCTCGGTCCCGGTGCCGGCGAAGCGGCGGCCGATCTCGAAGACGCGCAAGATCAGCGTCATCGGCGCGCGCGGCAACAATCTGAAGAACGTCTCGGCCGATATTCCGCTCGGCACCTTCACCTGCGTCACCGGCGTCTCCGGCGGCGGCAAGTCGACCTTCCTGATCGATACGCTCTATGCAGCGGTGGCGCGGCATCTGAACGGCGCGCATCTCCATCCGGCCGAGCACGACCGCATCGAGGGACTCGGCGCGATCGACAAGATCATCGACATCGACCAGTCGCCGATCGGCCGCACGCCGCGCTCCAATCCGGCGACCTATACCGGCGCCTTCACGCCGATCCGCGAATGGTTCTCCGGCCTGCCGGAGGCGAAGGCGCGCGGCTATGGCCCGGGGCGCTTCTCGTTCAACGTCAAGGGCGGCCGCTGCGAGGCCTGCCAGGGCGACGGCGTCATCAAGATCGAGATGCACTTCCTGCCCGACGTCTATGTCACCTGCGAGGTGTGCAAGGGCAAGCGCTACAGCCGCGAGACGCTCGACGTGAAGTTCAAGGGCAAGTCGATCGCCGACGTGCTCGACATGACGGTCGAGGAGGCCAAGGACTTCTTCCAGGCCGTGCCCGGCATTCGCGACAAGATGTTCACGCTCGACGAAGTCGGGCTCGGCTATGTCAAGGTCGGCCAGCAGGCGACGACGCTCTCGGGCGGCGAGGCGCAGCGCGTCAAGCTCGCCAAGGAGCTGTCGCGCCGGGCGACCGGCAAGACGCTCTATATCCTCGACGAGCCGACGACGGGCCTGCATTTCCACGACGTCGCCAAGCTGCTCGAGGTGCTGCACAGCCTGGTCGACCAGGGCAATACCGTCGTCGTCATCGAGCACAATCTCGAGGTCATCAAGACGGCCGACTGGATCATCGATCTCGGCCCCGAGGGCGGCGACGGCGGCGGCGAGATCGTCGCGGTCGGAACGCCGGAAGACATCGTCAAGGAGCCGCGCTCCTATACCGGGCGCTTCCTGAAGCCGGTGCTGGACAAGGCTCGCGCGGCCCGCAAGCGGCGGAAGGAAGCGGCCGAATAAGCGGGCGTTCACCTCGCTTCGACGCGGTTCCGTCCGGCCGCCTTGGCGGTGTAGAGGGCGTCGTCCGCCGCCTTGAAGGCCGCATCGGCCGGAGTATCCGTCGAGCAGACGGCGACCCCGGCGCTGAGCGTGACCGATCCGGCGACCGGATGGACCGACGCCATCACGATCTGCCGGACGCGATTGGCGAGCGCGGTCGCGGTCTCCAGCGTGCCGCCTTCGAGGACGACCAGGAATTCCTCGCCGCCCCAGCGGCCGACGAGGTCGCGCGCCCGGAGCTGGCTGCGGATCAGCTGCGCGGCCGAAACGAGGATCTCGTCGCCGACGAGATGGCCGTGCACGTCGTTGACCGCCTTGAAGTGATCGATGTCAAAGAGGACCAGTGCCGCCGTGCTGCCGTCCGCCTCCCCCTCCCAGTCCCGCAGCCATTCCTCGAGCGCCCGGCGATTGGCGATGCCGGTCAGCGGATCGGTGTTGGCCGCGCTCTCCATCGTGAGGGCATGCATCGAGATCCGTTCGATCTCATGCTGCATCATCATCACGATGGAGAGCAGCAGCAGTGTCAGCAAATGGGCCACGACCGCATTGGCGAGCAGCGCGGCGGTGCTGACATCGCCGCGGCCGCCGGCTGCAATTGCCGCTGAGCCAAGAACGAAGGCCGATACGACGAAGGTGCCGCCGCCGGCGATCAGGGCGCGGCGGCGCGAAAACAGCATGAACGCGGCGACATAGAGCGCCGGCATCCATTGCAGCGTATTGGCGACGGTGTAGACGCCATGATCCTTGCCGCCGAACATCGGCATCAGCAGTTGCGCCAGGAGATACAGCGCGACCCCGGAATAGCAGGCGAGTTCGACCGCCGGCTGCAGAAGCGGCCGCGCGATCATGGTCGCGAGATTGGCCAGCAGGAAGGCGATGACGACCGGATAGGCATGGCGGTCGAACGCCGTGATCAGAGCCGACTCGGTTTCGACCAGCCAGAGGCCTGCGAAAACGAGCGCTCCGAGCCCGATGAACACGATGACCAGATGCCGCCGGCGTCTTGCCCAGGTCGTACTCAGGATATGGGCGCTCACGATGGCAATTCACCCGTCAAGGCTGCAATGCCCATCGCGCTGCACGCCCACACTCGCCTCAGTCCGTCCTGGGGCGCGCTTCCCTAGAGTATAGCGAAAATCGGTCCCCGACGGCAAAAAAGCCGGCAAGGCAGACGGGATCTGCTTCGCCCGCTGCAGTGACCGGCATTTGAATTCCGATGCGCGGTAGGCCCGCCGGCGGCGACCGCCGGCAGGCCCGATCATGCCGCGGCTCAGTAGCTCGCCTGGCGGCGGAACTGCTCGGCCGTGGCGGCGGCCTGCGAGGCCGGTACCAGGACATAGCCGCGGCCAGACATGCAGCTCTCGGCGGCACGCAGCGCGGTGTTGTCGCCGGGCGGGGCGACGCAGGCGGCGCGATCGGCGGCGAACTGGTCGGCCAGCGCCGGATTGGAACGGCCGCTCTGGCCGTCCTTGCGGACCCAGGCGAGCGGCTCGTTGGCGGGCGCCGACATCACCGGCGCCGAGACCTGCATCGGCTGGCTCGACTGGCAGGCAGACAAGCCGGTGGCGGCGAGGAGGACGAAGGCGGCGGCGTAGGCGTGCTTCATGGGGACGCTTCTCTGTGCGGGCGTTGCGTTCGAACCGTCAATGCGCGGATGACGAGTCGGCTCCATGAAAAGTTTAGCAGATCGACGAAAGGGATGCGACCGCGCGGCCGCATCCCGCAAGCGTCAATGACCGGCGTGCTCGCCGGTGAGCTCGGACATGCCGGTGATCACGGCCTCGACCGCCGCGACGCTGGTCTTCTTCGGATCGATGTCGTCGGCGACGACCTTGCCGCGCCGCATCACCACGATCCGGTCCACCACCTGGAAGACGTGGTGGATGTTGTGGGCGATGAAGATGCAGGAATGGCCGGAATCGCGGGCATTGCGGACGAAGGACAGGACGCCCTGCGTTTCGGCGACGCCGAGATTGTTGGTCGGCTCGTCGAGGATGATCAGGTCGCTGTCGAAATGCATCGCGCGGGCGATGGCGACGGCCTGGCGCTCGCCGCCCGAGAGCGATCCGATCGGCGTGGTCGGCGGAATGTTCTTGGAGATGCCGACCTGGCGGAGCAGATCCTTCGCCACCTGGTTCATCGTCTCCTGATCGAGCCGGTTCAGGAAGCGCGGTCCCTTGGTCGGCTCGCGGCCGAGAAAGAGATTGCGCGCGATCGAGAGCTGCGTGACCAGCGCCGAGTCCTGATAGATGGTCTCGATCCCTGCGGCGATCGCATCGCTGGTGGTGCGGAACTGCACCTTGCGGCCGCGCACGAAGATGTCGCCGCTGGTCAGCGGCACGGCGCCCGACAGCACCTTGATCAGCGTCGACTTGCCGGCGCCGTTGTCGCCGAGCAGGCCGACGATCTCGCGCTCGTTGACATGGAAGGTGGCGTCGTCGAGCGCGAGCACGCGGCCATAGGACTTGCGGATATTCTGCATGCGGATGAGCGGTTCGGCCATGATCACGTCCCCGCCTGATGCCGGCGCTCGAGCCAGGAATGCAGCGCCATCATGCCGAGGATGATCGCACCGATGAAGATGTTGTAGGCAAGGCCCGGCACGCCGATCAGCACGATGCCGTTGCGCATGATGCGCAGGATCAGGATGCCGAAGACGGTGCCGATGATCGTGCCGCGGCCGCCGGTCAGCGCCGTGCCGCCGATCACCACCATCGCGATGACCTCGAGCTCATAGCCGGTGCCGCTGTTGGGATTGGCGGCCGAGGTGCGGATCGAGGAGATGATTCCGGCAAGGGCCGCCATCATGGATGACAGCATGAACAGGCCGATCTTGACGCGGTCGACATTGACGCCGCGCGCCCGCGCCGCGCCGGCATTGCCGCCGGAGGCCTGGATCCAGTTGCCGATGCGCGACTGGTTCAGCACATAGCCGAGGATCAGAACCGCCGCGATGAACCAGAACAGCGAGGCATAGATGCGGAAGGGGCCGACATAGAAGTCGCCGACGAGAATGTCGGCCAGCCAGCTGCCGCCGGCGCTCCAGGTCCGCTGCGGGAAGCCGTCGGTCACGAACAGCGCCGTGCCGCGCACGACGAGCAGCATGCCGAGCGTCACCAGGAAGGACGGGATCTTGAGCTGGGTGACGAACCAGCCATTGACGAGGCCGATCATCGCCGCGACCAGGAGGGCGACGACGAAGCCCATCTCGAGCGGCATCAGGCCGGCATTGAAGAGGGTCCACATCAGGACGGGCGAGAAGCCGAACAGCGAACCGACGGAGAGGTCGAACTCGCCCGACGTCATCAGCAGCGTCATCGCGAGCGCGATCAGCCCGAGCTCGACCGTGAAGGCGAGCGTGTTGGAGATGTTGAGCGGCGACAGGAAGTCGTGATTGATGGACCAGAAGATCGCGATTTCGACGACCAGAAGAACGAATGGTCCGAATTCCGGTTTGCCGATGAGGCGCTGGATGAGCGTTCGATTTTCCACTGTGGACCCGCACGATTTGAAGGGGCCGAGACGCCGCGCAGCCAAAACGGCGCGCACGCGGACGGACGAAGAGGCGCGACGGCACTTGGCCGCCGCGCCGATCGATGGACGGGTCGATTACTTGCCGGACAGGATGTCGTCGTAGACCTGCGCGGTGTCCTTCTCGTAGAGCGCGCCGGTGATGACGTTGAAGCCCGGAGGAATGCCGCTCGCCGCCATGTTGGCGAGCGAAAGCGCGACATAGCTCGTCGCCTGCGGGTCCTGCCACTGGCCGGCATTGACGTAGCCGGTCAGGACTTCCTGCGTGGTGTCGAGCGAATTGCCCCAGCCGACGACCGGGATTTCGCCCGGCTTGACGCCGACCTGGTCGAAGACGCGCTTGATCGAGCCGGTGACCAGATCGCCGAGACCGATGATCGCCTTGATCTTGGTCCGGTTGGTGGTGAGGTAGTCGACCATGCGGTTGATGGCTTCGGCCTGGTCGAGGGTCGCCTCGGTCACCTCATAGGTGATGCCGAGCGGCTCGAATACGCTCTTGATGCCTTCTTCTTCCTGCACGCCATAGGTGGCGCCCGGAATCTCGACCGGCATCCAGACGAAGTCGCCCTTCTTCACCAGGCCCTTGTCGACCAGATACTGCGCCCAATGCTTGCCGAAGGTGACGTTGTCGCCGCCGACATAGGCGTCGAACGAGGCCTTCGGATCGGGCGTGTTGAAATTGATGATCGGAATCTTGGCGGCGTTGGCCTCCTTGGCGATCTCGATCAGGCTGCCCGGATCCGGGCTGGTGGTGACGATGCCGTCGGCCTTGGCGGCGATGGCGGCGCGGACCGCTTCCTGCTGCGAGGCGACGTCGCCATTGTGGAACGAGGTGTTGACGGTGTTGCCCGTGTCGCTCGCCCACTGCTTGGCGCCGGCGAGGAAATAGGTCCAGACCGGATCGGCGGGGCCGCCATGCGAGACCCAGTAGAACGTCTTGGCTTCGGCGGCGAGCGGCATGGCGACGGCCATGACGAGGCCCGCCACGGCGAGTGTCAGCTTCTTGAACACGGATGTCCTCCCGAACGGATTCTTTTCGTTATGAACCGGCCTGATGAGACGGCACGCGGCCGCCGGCTGGCCGCATCGTCATCCGCGAATCCGGGTTCCTCCCTCATCATCACGGAGACTGGCGTCTCAGCGGCAGAGTGACACAGCCGGTCCGTTCGCTCAACCAGTGCGACAGGTTCGGAGGCCTTAATTTCAATCGATTGAGTTGCGGCCGCACCGATGCCGCGCCAAAACCGCCGAGACGGGTTGCGTGCGGTTCCATGCCGGCACCGGTGCTCGGCCGTCGCGGCCTTCGCCGGCTAAAGACGGGCGAGCAGTTCGGCCTTCTTGGCCGAGAATTCGGCGTCGGTGAGGATGCCGCGGTCACGCAGCGTCGCCAGCCGCTCGATCATGGCGACGAGATCGCCTTCCGCCACTGACGCCGGGGGCGGCGTCTCCGCCTTCGGCTCAGCGCGCGGCGCGGCGGCCGCCGGTTCCGGCTCCGGTTTGGGGGCAGCCGTGTCGCGGGCGCCCTCCCCGGCCCCATCGACGAGCTTGAGATCTGCGAGGCGGACGGTGCCGTGCTGGCTGGAGAAGGTCAGGCTCTGGTCGCCGGATTGCTGCTGCGAGACGCCGCCGATGCTGTGGTCGCCGGTATCATAGAGCGTGATATGGCCGCCCTTGCGCACCGCGAGCCGGCGGCTGTCCGGGAAATAGGCATAATGCAGGTCGTTCTGCGCGCCGCTCGACGAGGGCTGCCCGAGCTCGGCCGGCCAGGAAGTGGCGCCAAATCCGCCGCCCGGCGCGAACAGGCCGACGCCCTCGCGGCCATCGCGCCGTCCGGCCGGCGCCGCCTCGAACAGCTCGCCGCCCGCGAGATGCGGCGCGAGCTCGTTCAGGAAGCCGTCGATGCGGTGCTTGAGGCCGCTGTTGAACATGTCGCCGATCATGATCATCCCGCCTGAAGACCACTGGCCCATGCCGCCGAGCTCAGGATGATTGAACTGGGCCTGCCGGCCGCCGCCCGCCACCAGCGCCGACAGGAGGGCGAGAGCGGCATCGGCCCCGAACGCATAGCGGGCCGCGAGATCGTCGAGGACCTGTCGTCCACTGCCGGATAGAAGCTGCATCGCGTTTGCCCTCGTTTGTCGGCGTCGTCGCGCCCGTTGGTCGACGTTCGGCCGGGATCGACTGGCGCATTCTCACCCAGCCGGGCCAGCAGCGCCATTCTCCTGAACGCGCCGTGCGAGCGGCCGTTCCAAGTGACACCGTTCCGCCACAGCCATTAATGTTGCATTGCACAACAGCAAGTTCCGTTAATGTTGCCTTGCATCATCCGCAGCCCAGCCATGCATTTTTTCGGCCTGCTCATTAAAGAAGGCCCGGCCTATCTTCTGGTCAACAAGGGCGGGGCGTAAAGCCGATCCGGTCGCCAGCCCAGAGATCAGTTTGAAGGAATGCATCATGGGTATCGTCCAGAGCTACAAGAATTGGCGCAAGTATCGTGAAACCTACAACGAGCTGGCGCGTTTGACCCGCCGTGAGCTCGACGATCTCGGCATCAACCGTGCCGACATCGATCAGGTCGCCCGCAAGGCGGTGGCCGGTTACTAAGACATTCGGTTTCGCCGGGACGAACCTCCTCCCTCGTCCCCGCGATCAGGCGACCCGCGAACCTCCTCCCTCGCGTCGTCGCCAGTTCTGAGAAACGCCCGCCGATCTCCTCCCCGGCGGGCGTTTTTCATTTGTGGCCGCCAGAACGGCCGGATGGTTGTTCGCCGCGCGCCGCCGCCCTAATGTCCGCGCCATGACAACCAACGACACTTCATCCGATCGCGCGGCCCTGCGGCCCATCCACATCATCGGCGGCGGCCTCGCCGGCTCGGAAGCGGCCTGGCAGATCGTCCGCCGCGGCGTACCCGTCGTGCTGCACGAGATGCGGCCGGTGCGCAAAACCGACGCGCACCAGACCGATGGCCTCGCCGAGCTGGTCTGCTCCAACTCCTTCCGCTCCGACGATGCCGAGGCCAATGCCGTCGGCCTGCTGCATGCCGAGATGCGCATGGCCGACTCGCTCATCATGGCCATGGGCGACAAGCACCAGGTGCCGGCCGGCGGCGCGCTCGCAGTCGATCGCGAGGGCTTTTCCGCCGCGGTCACCGAGGTGCTCGCGAACCATCCGCTGGTGACGATCGCGCGTGGCGAGGTCGAGGGCCTGCCGCCGGAGGACTGGGACAATGTCATCGTCGCGACTGGACCGCTGACGTCGCCGGCGCTCGCCGAGGCGGTGCGCTCCCTGACCGGCGAGGACCAGCTCGCCTTCTTCGACGCCATCGCGCCGATCGTCCATTTCGATTCGATCGACCAGTCGATCGCCTGGTTCCAGTCGCGCTATGACAAGGCCGGCCCCGGCGGCACCGGCGCCGATTATCTCAACTGTCCGATGACCGAGGCGGAATACAACGCCTTCGTCGACGCGCTGATTGCCGGCGAAAAGACCGAGTTCAAGGACTGGGAAGCGGCGACGCCCTATTTCGACGGCTGCCTGCCGATCGAGGTGATGGCCGAGCGCGGCCGCGAGACGCTGCGCTTCGGGCCGATGAAGCCGGTCGGCCTCACCAACCCCAACGACCCGCAGGTCAAGGCCTATGCCATCGTCCAGCTCCGCCAGGACAATGCCCTCGGCACGCTCTACAACATGGTCGGCTTCCAGACGAAGCTGAAATATGGCGCGCAGACCGCGATCTTCCGGATGATTCCCGGCCTGCAGAATGCCGAATTCGCCCGTCTCGGAGGCCTGCATCGCAACACCTTCCTCAACTCGCCGAAGCTGCTCGACGCGACGCTCCGCCTCAAGGCGATGCCGCGGCTGCGCTTCGCCGGCCAGATCACGGGCTGCGAGGGCTATGTCGAATCGGCCTCGATCGGCCTGCTCGCCGGCCGCTTCGCCGCGGCAGAACGGCTCGGCGAGACGCCGTCGCTGCCGCCACCGACGACCGCGATGGGGGCGCTCATCGGCCATATCACCGGCGGCCACCTCTCGAGCGACGAGGGCGGCACGCGCTCGTTCCAGCCGATGAACGTCAATTTCGGCCTGTTCCCGCCGATCGACGTGCCGAAGGAGCCCGGCAAGCGGCTGCGCGGCGCCGAGAAGACGCTGGCGAAGAAGCATGCTCTGACGGCGCGCGCCCGGGCGGACGCTGCCCGCTGGCTCGCCGGCGACATGGCCGAGGCGGCGGAATAGCGCCGCTCAAGCGAGGAGCCGCACCTCGCGCAGCTCGATCGCGCCATAGCGCGCCATCGGGATCGCCGCGGCGATAGCGAGCGCCTCAGCGCGATCGGCGACATCGATCAGGATGAAGCCGCCGACATGCTCCTTCAATTCCGCGAAGGGGCCGTCGGTGTAGAAGGTCTCGCCCTTCCGCACGCGGAGGGTCGTCGCGGTCGGCGGCTCGTCGAGCGCATGTGCGGCAACGAGGATGCCGCGCGCCGCAAGGCTCGCGTCATAGGCGAGCGACTCGGCGGTGAGCGCGCGATGCTCCTCCTCGGTGAGGTCGCGGACGCGTTCGGGATCGACGATGACGAGGCAGAGATAGCGCATGGGGCAAGGTCCTCCGGTTGCCGCTGTCCACGTCCTGAAGACGTGCGAGACGCATCCCCGCCGACAGTGACGCCGCCCGCTGTCTCAGCCCTCGATCGCGACCCCGAGCCGGCCGGCGAGGTCGAGCGTGAACTGCCAGGCGACGCGGCCCGATCTAGCGCCGCGCGTCGTCGCCCATTCGAGCGCCTGCCAGTCGAGATCGGCCTCGTCCATCGCCAGCCCGAAATGCGCGGCATAACCGTGCACCATGGCGAGATAGTCGTCCTGGCTGCATTTGTGGAAGCCGAGCCAGAGCCCGAAGCGATCGGACAGCGACACCTTTTCCTCGACCGCCTCGCCCGGATTGATCGCCGTCGAGCGCTCGTTCTCCATCATGTCGCGCGGCAGGAGGTGGCGCCGGTTCGAGGTCGCATAGAAGACGACATTGTCCGGCCGCCCCTCGACGCCGCCGTCGAGCGCCGCCTTCAGCGACTTGTAGGAGGTGTCGTCATTGTCGAAGGAGAGATCGTCGCAGAAGAGGATGAACCGCCGGTCGGCCCGCTTCAGGATCGCCATCAGCTCCGGCAGGCTGTCGATATCCTCGCGATGGATCTCGATCAGCTTGAGCGCGTGGCCGCCCGGCAGCCGCGCCGGCGCGCGGTTCGCCTCGGCATGCGCCGCCTTGACGAGCGAGCTCTTGCCCATGCCGCGCGCGCCCCAGAGCAGGACATTGTTGGCCGGCAGGCCGCGCGCGAAGCGCTCGGTGTTGTCGACGAGGATGTCGCGGACGCGGTCGACGCCCTTGAGGAGCGCCATCTCGACGCGGTTGACCTTCGGCACCGGCATGAGGCTCGCCGAGCCCGCCTGCCAGACGAAGGCGTCGGCGGCATCGAGGTCGACGGGCGGCCGTGCCGGGGGAACGGCGCGCTCGATCAGCGCGATCAGGCGGTCGAGCCGCTCGGCGATGGGGTTGAGGTCGAGGTCGCCCATGCCGCGAAGGCTCCTTGATTTATCGGGGTCGAAAGAGGATGAAGACGGCCTGCGGTATCACGTCGGCGGCTGCATTTGCAAAGGCCGGTGCCACAGTTATAGTCCGCGCCGTTTTGCAAGCCGCTGTCTCTCCCTATGTGAAGGCCGGCGCAAACGACGCGCTTTTTTTGATGCGGGCCCGCGGGAACGCAAAAGCATAGGGAATCGACGATGTTCATCAGCCAAGCCTACGCCCAGGCAGCGGGAGCGGCTCCCGGCGGCAGCATGGAAATGCTGATCCAGTTCGTCCCGTTCATCTTCGTCTTCGCGATCATGTGGTTCCTGATGATCCGGCCGCAGCGCCAGCGCGCCAAGCAGCATCAGGAGATGATCAAGAACGTCCGCCGCGGCGACACCATCGTCATGACCGGCGGCCTGATCGGCAAGATCAACAAGGTCGTCGACGACAGCGAGCTGCTGCTCGAGGTCGGCGAGAATGTCCGCGTGCGCGTTTCGCGTTCCGCGATCGCCGACGTGCGCGCCAAGGGCGAGCCGGTCAAGGAAGGCGAATAGTCCTTCTCACATAACGGCCGATCGCACGGTCGAAGCCATCTGGAACGCAAACTCTCATGCTCCACTTCACGCGCTGGAAGATGATCGGGATCCTGGCCATTGTGCTGGTCGGGCTCCTGGCGGCCGTCCCCAACCTCTTCTCGAAGGAAACGGTCGACAGCTGGCCGAGCTGGGTGCCCAAGCGGCAGATGGTTCTCGGCCTCGATCTGCAGGGCGGCGCGTATCTGCTCTATGAAGTGGACCGGCAGGACTATGTCCAGCGCCGGCTCCGGACGCTGGTCGGCGAAATCCGCAAGGCCATGCTGCAGGAGCCGCGCATCGGCTATTCCGGCCTCGGCGTGCAGGGCCAGGGCGTGCAGCTGCGCGTCCGCGACACCGCGCAGCTCGATCTGGTGCGCCAGCGGCTCGAGCCGCTGCGCAATCCGCTCGGAAACTCGTTGCTCGGCGGCACGCCGATCAACGAGTTCGACCTTTCGGTCGGCTCGGACGGTCTCGTCCAGATGTCCTATTCGGAGGCCGGGCTCGCCCAGCGCATCCGCCAGATCGTCGATCAATCCATCGAAGTCATCGCCCGCCGTATCGACCAGCTCGGCACCGTCGAGCCGTCGATCCAGCGCCAGGGCGAGGACCGCATCCTCGTCGAGGCCCCCGGCCTCGGCGATCCCGAGCGGCTGAAGTCGCTGGTCGGGCAGACCGCGCAGCTGACCTTCCACCTCGTCGATTCCTCGTTCCAGACCGGACAGGCCGAGCCGACGCGCAAGCCCGGCACCATCGTCCTGCCGGGCCAGGACAATCCCGGCGTCCAGTATGTCCTCGACGAGACCCCGCTCATCACCGGCGAGGATCTGACCGACGCGCAGGCGACCTTCGACCAGCGCTCCAACGAACCCGTCGTCTCCTTCCGCCTGACCACCGGCGGCGCGCAGACCTTCGGCGACGTCACGCAGAAGAACGTCAACCGCGCCTTCGCCATCGTGCTCGACGACAAGGTGATCTCGGCGCCCGTCATCCGCGAGCCGATCATCGGCGGCTCCGGCCAGATCAGCGGCAGCTTCTCGGTCCAGTCGGCGAACGACCTCGCGATCCTGCTGCGCGCCGGCTCGCTGCCGGCCAAGCTCACCATCGTCGAGGAGCGCAATGTCGGTCCGGGCCTCGGCGCCGACTCGATCCGCGCCGGCAAGATCGCCGCGATCATCGGCACGGCCGCCGTCTGCGCCTTCATGATCGCGACCTATGGCGTGCTCGGCTGGATCGCCAACATCGCCGTGATCGTCAACGTCATCATGATCTTCGGCATCGTGACGCTGCTCGGCGCGACGCTGTCGCTGCCCGGCATCGCCGGCGTCATCATCACGGTCGGCACCGCGGTCGATTCGAACGTGCTGATCTATGAGCGAATCCGCGAGGAGTTCCGATCCGGACGCTCGGCGATCGCCTCGATCGATTCCGGCTTCCACCGGGCGCTCGGCACCATTCTCGACGCGAACGTGACGACGCTGATCGCGGCGGTGGTGCTGTTCTATCTCGGCTCCGGCCCGATCCGCGGCTTCGCCGTCACCCATGCCATCGGCGTCGCCACGACGATGTTCACCGCCTTCACCTTCACGCGCCTCCTGGTCGCGCTGTGGGTGCGCTGGCGTCGTCCGACCAAGATCTCGCTCTGAAGCGACGAAGGACACTCATCATGCGCCATCTTCGCCTCGTCCCCGACAACACCAAGATCCCGTTCATGCGCATGCGGCGCTGGACGTTCCCGATCGCGGCGTTCCTCTCCTTCATGTCGATCGTGCTGTTCTTCGCCGTCGGTCCGAACTACGGCATCGATTTCCTCGGCGGCACGGTCATCGAGATCCAGACCAAGGATACCAAGCCCGATCTCGGCAAGCTGCGCGGCACGCTGAACGGCCTCGGCATCGGCGACGTGCAGGTGCAGACCATCGGCGCCGACAATTCGGTGCTGATCCGCATCGGCCAGCAGCAGGGTGGCGAAACCGCCCAGCAGGAGGCCATCGGCAAGGTGCGCGCCGCCATCGGCGACGAGGCGGAGTTCCGCCGCACCGAGATCGTCGGTCCGCGCGTCTCGGGCGAACTCGCCTTCAACGGCGCGATCGCGATGCTGGTCACCTTCGCGGCCATCGCGATCTATGTCTGGTTCCGCTTCGAATGGCAGTTCGCGGTCGGTTCGATCATCTCGGCGGCCAACGTCGTCGTCATGACCTTCGGCTTCTATGTGGTGACGCAGCACGAGTTCAACCTGACCTCGCTCGCCGCGATCCTGACGACGGTCGGCTATTCGCTGAACGACACCGTCGTCGTCTATGACCGAATCCGCGAGACGCTGCGCAAGTACAAGAAGGTGTCGCTCAGCGACCTCATCGACCGCGCCATCAACGACATGCTCGGCCGAACCGTCATCACCACGATGACGACGCTGATCGCGCTGTTCTCGCTCTATATCTTCGGCGGCGAGGTCATCCGCGCCTTCACGCTCGCCATGATCTTCGGCGTGATCGCGGCGATCTTCTCCTCGATCTGCGTCGCGGCGCCAGTGCTGATCTATTTCGGCCTCAGGTCGGACGCGATGAACGAGAAGCCGAAGGACGAAGGCGCCACGCCGCAGAAGGCCTGAGCGGCGGCGCCGGATCAAGGAGGCGCTGGCATGGCGCTGTTCCCTCGCCCCGACCCGATCGTGCCGCGGCAGCAGCATCTGCCGCAGCAGGTGCCGATCGAGGCCTATGGCGGCACGGCGGGCTTCCGCTTCGCCGACATGGCGCATCCGGGCTCGATCCTCGCACTGCCGAGCGGCATCTATGGCTGGGCGCCGACGAGCGCGGCCGAGATCGACACCGGGACGCTCGCCGCGCTCTTCGCCGAGGCGGATGCCGTCGACGTGCTGGTGATCGGCACGGGCCGCGACATCGCCGCCCTCGCCGCTCCCCTTCGCCAGGCGCTGCGCGAGGCCGGCATCGGCACCGAGATCATGGCGACAGGCTCGGCCGTGCGCACCTACAATATCCTCCTCGCCGAGGGCCGGCCGGTGGCGGCCGCCCTGATCGCGCCCTAGGTCCCCTCGATGGACGCATTCGCCTTTGCCGGTAGCGAGGTTCGCCAGCACGATCGCGAGCGCTATTTCGCCGATCTCTTCGCGCCCGAGCCGGCGCGGCGCTATCTCTTCGCCCTGCACGCCTTCAATCTCGAGATCGCCCGCGTGCGCGAGCGCGTCAGCGAGCCGCTCCCGGGCGAAATCCGCCTGCAATGGTGGCGCGACCTGATCGAGGGCGAGGCGCGGGGCGACGCCGCCGGCAACCCGGTCGCCGCGGCGCTGCTCGAGACGATCGGCCTCAATACGCTGCCGCGCGCGGCGCTGATCAATCTCATCGATGCAAGGCTGTTCGATCTCTACAACGATCCGATGCCGAGCCTCGGCGACCTCGAGGGCTATGCCGGCGAGACCGCTTCGGCGCTCATCCAATGCGGCGCGCTGGTTCTGGCCGGCGGCAAGGATCCCGGCAGCGCCGATGCGAGCGGCCATGCGGGCGTTGCCCAGGCGATCGCGGCGCTGCTCGTCGCCCTGCCCTTTCATGCCCGCCGCCAGCAGCTCTATCTGCCGGCCGACCTGATGAGCCGCCACGGCGTCGCCGCCGACGACATCTTCGCCGGTCGCGCGACGCCGGCCATCCACGCCCTGCTCGCCGAGATGCGATCGATCGCCCGTGGCCATCTCGACAAGGCGCGGGCGCTGATCGCAGGTCTCGATACGGGACTGCTGCCGGCCTTCCTGCCGGCGGCGCTGGTCGAACCCACGCTCCGCCGCATGGAGCGGCACGACTACGACCCGTTCACGACGCCGATCGAGCTGCCGCAATGGCAGCTGCAATGGCGGCTCTGGCGGGCGGCGCGGCGCAGAAACATCTGAGGCCGGCGCGAGTTTCCCCGGCCGGCCTCTTGATGCAATCCCGTCGTTCGGCGATCAGCCCTGCAGGTAATCCATCGGATTGACCGGCTTCGAGCCCTTGCGGAGCTCGAAATGCAGCTGCGGCGCGCTGACCGAGCCGGAGGTTCCGGCCCGCGAGATGATCTGGCCGCGGCGCACGGTATCGCCGCGCTTCACCAGGATCTGGCTGTTGTGGGCATAGGCCGAGACCCAGCCGTCGGCATGGCGGATCAGCACCAGCTCGCCATAGCCTTCGAGTTCGTTGCCGGCATAGATGACCGTGCCGGCTTCGACGGCCTTGATCGAGGTGCCTTCCGGCACTGCGAGATTGATGCCGTCATTGCGCTCGCCGGTGGCGCCGGTGCCGAACGAGCCGATGATGCGGCCGCGCACTGGCCAGCGGAACGAGGTGCCGTTGGCGGAGGGCGCATCGGCGACGACGGGTGCCGCGCTTGTGCCGTCGGTCGGCGGAGCATAGGCGGCCGGCTGCGGCTTGGCGGCGGCGGCCGCCATTTCCTTGGCTGCGTCGGCCGTGGCCGCGGTGGCGGTCGGGTCGGCCGGCGGCGCGATCGAAGCGGTCGTCTCGGGCGCGTCGGCCTGGGACTTGGCGGCCGAAGCGGTCTTGTCGGCCGGCTCCTCGCCCTGCGCCTGCTCGGGCTTGCGCGCCGGCTCGCGGATCGCAACGGTGCTCGACGGGCCGTGGCCGGGAATCCTGATCTTCTGGCCGCTCTTCAGCTCGTCGCTGGCGTTCAGATGATTGACCGCCGCGATTTCCTTCGGGCTGACATTGTAGAGCCGGGCGAGCTGGTCGAGCGTCTGGCCGGGCGTGACGGTGTGCAACCCGCCGAGCGAGGTCGCCGCATCCGTCGCAGCCGCCTTCTTCTCGTCGACCGCGGCCGTCGCCGCCTTGGCGCCGGCGACACCGAAGGTCGGGATCGTGATGCGCGTGCCGGCACCGACCGCGGACGGATCGGTGATGCCATTGGCGCGGGCGAGTTCCTTGACCGGGACGCCATAGCGACGCGAGATCGAGGAGAGCGTTTCGCCGGGCCCGAGCGTCACCACCGTGCCGCCGGTCGTATCCCAGCCACCCTTGGCCGAGGGAACGGCGGCCGAGGCGACAGTGCCCGGACGGGCGAGCGGCTGCGGCTCGGAGGCCGTGGCGACGGCGCGCGGCGCGGTACCGGGCAGCAGGGCATCCTGCGCCGCGGAGCCGGTCGGCGGCGCGATGTCGGTGCGCTGGACCTGCGAGGGCGGCGTATAGGGGCTCGGCTGGACGGGCTCCGGCATCGGCTGGTCGCCGCCGATGATCGCCTTCTGGTTGGCCGTGCTGCCGGTGAAAGCGGGAATCCCGAAGCGGGACGCATCGCCGCTGCACGCGGCCGTCAGCCCCGCAAGCAGGGCAATGACAGCCACCTGACTGAGGATGCGGGACCGGTCGGAAAGAACGCTTTTACGCATCGTTGATACTCGCGACGCCACACAAAATCGATGACGCGAGTAGACAGCGGTAACGTTGACAAACACTTAAGCGGAGAGACTTCGACTTGGAAAAGCCTAGGCTTCGCCTTGGAATGACGGCGGCGCTGCGGCATTTTCGCAACGGAGAGCCGCGATCGTCACAGCCTGACGGCCTTGCCGGGAATGAGCGGCACGAAGCGGACCGGGCAGATCGGCACCGAGGGAAAGCTGCGCTCGACACGCTGGAAGCGCGTCAGCATCTGCAGGCCGTCGGCCGGGCCGATCGGCATGATCAGGACGCCGTTCGGGGCGAGCTGCTCGATGAGATATTTCGGCGGCTGCGGCGCCGACGCCGTGGTGACGATGCGGTCGAACGGCGCCTTGTCGGACCAGCCATGCACGCCGTCGCCGAAGACGGCGGTGATGCTGTCGCTGCGGATGGCGGCGAAGCGCGCCCCGGCCGCGCCGGCGAGCGTGCGGAAGCGCTCGATCGTGTAGACATGGCGCGTCATCATCGAGAGCACGGCGGCGAGATAGCCGGTGCCGGTGCCGACATCGAGCACGCGCTCGCGGCCGGTCAGCGCCAGCGCCTTCAGCATGCGCGCGATGACGAGCGGCGGGGTATTGGTCTGGCCGCAGGCGATCGGCTGCGGCCGTTCCGCGAAGAGCGGGCCATGCTGGGCCTCGCCATCGAGGAAGAGGCTGCGCGGCACCGCCTCCAGCGCCGCCAGGATCTGGCGATCGACGATGCCGATGCGGCGGAGGCGCAGGAGGAACTCCGCGATGGGAATCCGCATCCCGTCGTCGAAGTCTTCCGCCGGATGGAACTGAACCGCTCCGAGTGCCATACGCTACGCGCCCTCGTTCGTCAGCTGCGAGTGATGCACCGCATCTGGTAAACGGCGTGTTAGTGCAGCCTCATGAAGCCGCGAACAGCGCCTCGAGCGCCGTCAATTCGGCATGGGCGGTCATGTCGAGGCGGAGCGGCGTCACCGAAATCGTGTTGTGGGTGATCGCGTGCATGTCGGTGCCCTCGTCATGCTCCTGCGCGGCGCGGAGATATTTCAGCCAGAAATAGGTGTGGCCGCGACCATCGATGCGTTCCTCGATGGTGAGGCCATGGCTGACGGTGCCCTGCACGGCGACCTTGACGCCCGCGACGTCACCCGCGGCACAGGCCGGGAAATTGACATTGTAGAGCACGCCGCGCGGCGGCCGCCGGCTGATCAGCTTGTCGAGAATGGCCGGCGCATGCCGCGTCGCCGTTTCGAACGGGATGATGCGCTTGCCGTCTTCGCGCAGCGCCGCCTGGCTGAGCGCGATCGAGGGGATGCCGAGCAGCGTGCCTTCGATGGCGGCGGCCACCGTGCCCGAATAGGTGACATCGTCGGCGGCGTTCTGGCCGGCATTGACGCCGGACAGAATGAGGTCCGGCGGCGCATCCATCACATTGCGCAGCGCCATGATCACGCAATCGGTCGGCGTGCCGCGCAGCGCGAAGGTCTTGTCGGAGATCTGCCGGAGCCGCAGCGGCTCGCTGAGCGTCAGCGAATGGGCGAGGCCCGATTGGTCGGTCTCCGGCGCGACCACCCAGACATCGTCCGAGAGCGCATGCGCGATCGTCTCCAGCACGGCGAGGCCCGGCGCGTGGATGCCGTCGTCATTGGTCAGAAGAATGCGCATGCCCTGCCCTCAGCCGGAGATCCTGGCGACGCCGCCCATATAGGGCACGAGCGCCGGCGGAATGGTGACGCTGCCGTCCTCGTTCTGGAACGTCTCCATCACCGCGATCAGGCAGCGGCCGACCGCCGTGCCCGAGCCGTTCAGCGTATGCACGAAGCGCGTTCCCTTGGCATCTCCCGCCGGGCGATAGCGCGCATTCATCCGCCGCGCCTGGAAGTCGCCGCAGACGGAGACCGAGGAAATCTCGCGATAGGCCTTCTGGCCCGGCAGCCAGACCTCGATGTCATAGGTCTTCTGCGCGCCGAAGCCCATGTCGCCGGTGCAGAGCGTCACGACGCGGTAATGCAGGTCGAGCGCCTGCAGCACCGCCTCGGCGCAGGTCAGCATCCGCTCATGCTCGGCGAGCGAATGCTCGGGCGTCGTGATCGAGACGAGCTCGACCTTGTTGAACTGATGCTGGCGCAGCATGCCGCGCGTATCGCGCCCGGCCGAGCCGGCCTCGGAGCGGAAGCACGGCGTCACCGCCGTGAAGCGCAGCGGCAGTTCGCGCTCGTCGAGGATCGATTCGCGGACGAGATTGGTCAGCGGGACTTCGGCGGTAGGGATGAGGTAGTGCTCCTCGCCCGCCTTGAACAAGTCCTCGGCGAACTTCGGCAACTGCGCCGTGCCATAGAGCGCATCGTCCTTCACCAGCAGCGGCGGCTGCACCTCCGTGTAGCCGTGCTCGGTCGTATGCAGGTCGAGCATGAACTGACCAAGCGCCCGTTCGAGCCGGGCGATGGCGCCCTTCAGCACGACGAAGCGGCTGCCGGAGAGCTTCACGGCGCTTTCGAAATCCATCAGCTTGGTGCTGATGCCGATCTCGAAATGCTCCTTCGGCTCGAACTCATAGAGCCGCTTCTGGCCGGAGATCGTCTTCTCGACATTGTCCTTCTCGTCGCGCCCGTTCGGGACGTCGTCGAGGGGGACGTTCGGCAATGTGGCGAGGATATCCGCGAGTTGCCTGTCGAGTTCGCGTTCCTTCTCCTCGGCATGGGCGAGGAAATCCTTGATCTCGGCGACCTCGGCCATCAGCGCGGCGGCCGTCGCCTCGTCCCTGGCGGCCTTGGCCTTGCCGATCTCCTTCGATGCCGAATTCCGCCGCTCCTGCGCCGACTGAACCTTCTGCACATGCGCGCGCCGCTCCTCGTCGATGCCGAGCACGACCTCGGCCGACGGCGGCGCGCCACGGCGCGCAAGCGCGCGATCGAAGGCGGCGGGGTTTTCGCGGATCCACTTGATATCGAGCATGGCAGGGGTCTCGGCTAGGCGCCGTCTTCAACGCAGCGACGCGCCACTTCGATAGAGTGAGACGCGAAGCGGATCAACCCGCAGCGACGATCGGCGACGCCTCGGTTGCCCGTGGGGGCGCCGCGCCGCCCCTTCACCTCTCCCTCAGGGAGAGGTCGACGCGCGGAACGCGCGGCGGGTGAGGGTTTACGGACTATCCGGTGACGCAAGGGTCTGCGGCCTCTCCGGATACGCCGTAAACCCTCTCCCGGACCTGCGATCCGACCTCCCCCTTAGGGGGAGGTGAAGATAGCGGGCCATCGGGAGCAGATTGCTTTCGATCACGCCGTGAAGCGCTGGCAGTCGCCCAGTCAAAGCGGGCACCCTTCCCTTTACCTCTCCCTGAGGGAGAGGTCGACGCGCGTAGCGCGGCGGGAGAGGGTTTACGGACTATCCGGCAAAGCGAGGGTCTGCGGTCTCTCCGGAGAGGCCGTAAACCCTCTCCCGGACCTTCGGTCCGACCTCCCCCTCAGGGGGAGGTGAAGAAAGCGGGCCATCGGGAGCAGATTGCTTTCGATCACGCCGTGAAGCGCTGGCAGTCGCCCAGTCAAAGCGGGCACCCTTCCCTTCACCTCTCCCTGAGGGAGAGGTCGACGCGCGGCACGCGCGGCGGGAGAGGGTTTACGGACTATCCGGTGAGGCAAGGGTCTGCGGTCTCTCCGGAGAGGCCGTAAACCCCCTCCCGGACCTGCGGTCCGACCTCCCCCCAGGGGGTGGTGAAGACGCGGCGCTCAGCGGTGGCAACGCCAGTGCCCCCTACCCTGCGGCGGCGTCCTTGGCGGCGGCGTCGGCCTTGCGCTTCTTCTCGATCATGCCGACCGAGATGATCGACAGCTCGTAGAGAAGGATGGCCGGGACCGCGAGCGAGATCTGGCTGATCATGTCGGGCGGCGTCAGCACGGCGGCGATGATGAAGGCGATGACGATCGCGTAGCGGCGCTTCGACTTCAGCATTTCGCTCGAGACGATGCCGGCGCGGCCGAGCAGGGTCAGGATCACCGGCAGCTGGAACACGGTGCCGAAGGCCAGGATCAGCGTCATGATCAGGCCGAGATACTCGTTGACCTTGAACAGCGCCTCGATCGAAGCCTTGCCCTCGCCGCCGGTCTGCTGGAACGACAGGAAGAAGTGCAGCGCCATCGGCAGGATCAGGAAATAGACCAGCGCCGCGCCGATGCAGAAGAGGACCGGCGTGGCAATCAGATAAGGAACGAAGGCGTTGCGCTCGTGCTTGTAGAGGCCGGGCGCCGCGAATTTATAGATCTGAGCGGCGATCACCGGGAAGGCGATGAACACAGCGCCGAACAGCGCCAGCTTCATCTGCGTCAGGAAATATTCCTGCGGCGCCGTGTAGATCAGCTTGACGTCCTTGGCAGGCCCGACCGCCCATTCATAGGGGATCACGAGGATGTTGTAGATCGTGCCGGCGAAATAGAAGCAGATGAGGAAGGCGACGAGGATCGCGCCGATCGCCCACATCAGCCGCTGGCGCAGCTCGATGAGGTGATCGATGAGCGGCATGCGGCTCGCTTCGATCTCGTCTTCATGCGTCGGTTGATCGGTCATCAGCTGCGCTCTTCAGCCGGCGGCGACACGGCGGCGATCTCGTTGGCCGGGGCGGCCGGACCCGTGGAGGCGACCGGCGTACGCGCCGGCACCGCCAGCGCCGAGGCCATGTCGAGCTGAACCGGCTCGGCCCGAGCAGGCGTCGTGGCAGCCGGCGCGATCGGGACAGTATCGGCGGGCGCCGCGGCTGGCTTCGCCTTCGCAGCGCGCGGCGGCTTCGGCGCCTCGCTCGTGTCCGTCAGGGGCTTCTCGGCCTTCGGCTTCGCGGCGCGCTTCACCGGTGCCTTCACCTCGGGCGCGGCGACGTCCGCCACAGCCTCAGGCGTTGCCTCGACGGCGACAGCCTTGGGCTTGCGCTTCTTCGGCGCCGGCTTCGCCTCGGCCGGGACAGCGACGGCCGCAGCGGCAGCGGCAGCGGGGGCCGCAACAGCAGGGCCATCGACCGGCAAGGGGTTGGCGGCGGGGATGAGATCGGCGTCCGTCATCGGCTGCGCCGGCTGGCCCATCGGCGGCGGCACGGGCGCTGGCGCCGGCTTCGCGGCCCCTTCGGGCTTGGCGAGGGCGGCCTGGATCGGATCCAGCGACTTGCGGATCTCGTTCATCGGATTGAGGCCGCGGATCTCGTTGATCGAATCCTTGACCCCGTCGAGTTCGGCCTCGCGCAGCGCCTCGTTGAACTGGCTCTGGAATTCGCCAGCCGTCCGGCGCAGCTTGGACACCATGCGGCCCGCGGCCCGCAGCATCGGCGGCAGGTCCTTGGGGCCGACCACCACGATCGCCACGACGGCGATCAGCAGGATTTCGCTCCAGCCGATATCAAACATCGATCCACGCCCGCCGACATGCGTGAACCCGCCACGTCAGCGACACGGCGGCTCCAGACTGTCCGGCGGCCTCTCGAAGGCTAGCTGGTACGCGTCTTTTCGTCGGTCGTCGAAGTGACGATGTCGCCGGGCTTGTGATCGATGTTGCCGGTCGGGCGAGCCGCCGTCTCGTCGTCGTCGGAGAGCCCCTTCTTGAAGCTCTTCACGCCTTTTGCGACGTCGCCCATCACGTCGGAAATCTTGCCCTTGCCGAACAGCAGCAGCACGATCACCAGCACGATCAGCCAGTGCCAGATGCTAAGCGAACCCATGAACATTCTCCAAAGCGCCGTCTGCGGCGCAGCCGGACCGAACTATTGCAGACACATCCGGCCACCGCAACAAGACCGAACCCTAACCTGCATGTAGGGCTATTGTGCGGCCGTATCAAATACCAGCACGTCGCGCTGCTCCAGCGCGATCGAGACGGTGTCGCCGATGACGAAGGGGAGCGGGCCGCGCGTGCGCACCTTGACCGGGATGTCGCGGCCGGCGACGGCGATGTCGTAGAGGTCGACCTCGCCGAGGAAGCGGTGGCCGACAACGCGGCCGGCGACGCCGGTGTCGCCGAGATGGATGCCCTGCGGGCGGATGCCGACCGTGACCTTGCTGCCCTCGGCGCGGCCGCCCGCGTCGACCTTGCCGGCCGGAGTCTCGACGAGACCGCCGCGCACGACGCCCTCGAACTCGTTCATTTCCGAGAAGAAGCGCGCCGCGTAGAGGTCGACCGGGCGCTCATAGAGATCGCGCGCCGTGCCGACCTGGAGCAGCCGCCCTGCCCGCATCAGCGCGATCCGGTCGCTCATCCGCATCGCCTCTTCCGGGTCATGCGTGACGATGATGCAGGTCGCGCGCGTCTCGCGGATGATCGCCAGCGTCTCGTCGCGGACATGGTCGCGCAGCCGCTTGTCGAGGCCGGAAAAGGGCTCGTCCATGAGGAGGACGCCGGGCCGCGGCGCGATGGCTCTGGCGAGCGCGACGCGCTGCTGTTCGCCGCCCGAGAGTTCATGTGGATAAGCTGCCGCGAACCCTTCGAGACCGACGCGAGCGAGCGCGATCTGTCCCTGCCGCTCGGCCTCGGCGCGCGGCATCGCCGCGAGGCCATAGATGACGTTCTTCAGGATCGTCATATGCGGGAACAGCGCATAGTCCTGGAACATCAGGCCGATGCCGCGCTTTTCCGGCGGCACATGCGTCTTCGGGCCGGCGATCTCGCGGCCATTGATGGTGACGCGGCCGCCGGATGGCATTTCGAGCCCGGCCGTGACGCGCAGCAGCGTGGTCTTGCCGCAGCCGGAGCGGCCGAGCAGCGACACCACTTCACCGGGCTCGACCGAGAGATCGATGCCGCGCAGCGAAACCTCGCTGCCATAGTGATGCGTCACGCCCTCGAAACCGAGGCGCGCGGCGATGGTAACGCCGGCGGTGCCGCGGCGGCCCCAGGCGGTGCGTTCGAGCGCCGGGGCGGTTTCCTGCGGGGCGCCCACTTGCGGCTGGGCAGTCGCGGTCATCTTGACATTCGCGGTCATGGCAGCGGTTTAGCCCGAACCGGCGCCGGGGTCGACAGGATTGACTGAATCACTCGCCCTTGAGCCCCGAGGGCAGGAGATCGCCGGGGTCGAGCGGGTCCTCGTCCTCGGTCAAATCGGCCGCGTCGCGCGGCTCGGGTACGGAGAAGCCGGGCGGAATGCGGCCATCGAGCAGGCCGGCGCCACGCAGTTCCTCGAGGCCCGGCAGGTCGCCGACCGATTCGAGGCCGAAATGAACGAGGAAATCCTCGTTGGTGCCATAGGTGATCGGCCGGCCCGGCGCCTTGCGGCGGCCGCGCATGCGCACCCAGCCGGTTTCGAGCAGCACGTCGAGCGTGCCCTTCGAGGTCGAGACGCCGCGGATCTCCTCGATCTCGGCCCGCGTCACCGGCTGGTGATAGGCGATGATCGCCAGCGTCTCCAAGGCGGCGCGCGACAGCTTCTTCGGCTCGTCCTGCTCGCGCTGCAGGAGGAAGGCGAGATCGCCGGCGGTGCGAAACATCCATTTGCCGGCGACATGGACGAGATTGACGCCGCGGCCTGAATAGGCGTGCTGCAATTCGCGCAGCAGGCTGGCGATGTCGCTGCCATCGGGCAGCCTTGCGGCGATCGCGGCGGCGGAGAGCGGTTCGGCGCTGGCGAAGAGGATCGCCTCGACCATGCGCAGCGCCATCCGCTGCGCCTCGGGCGCCAGCGAGGTGATGGCGGCCGGCTCAGCCATCAGCGCCCTCCCCTTTCGGGTCGCGCAGATAGATCGGCGCGAAGGCGCCGTCCTGGCGGAGCGAGAGGCGGCCCTCGCGGACGAGTTCGAGGCTGGCGCCGAAAGCGCTGGCGCGGACGCTCGACCGCGTCTCCGGCGTCACCAGATAGGGCGACAGGAACACCTCCATCGGCGTCCATTCGGCGATGTCGCCGATCATCCGCTCCAGGAGCTCACGCCCCTCGGCCAGCGACCAGACCTGGCGCCGCCGGACATGGACGATCGAGACCATCTGGCGCTGCCGCTGCGCCGCATAGGCCGAGAGGAGATCATAGAGCGAGGTGGCGTAGCGGCTGTGGCGGACGACATCGACCGGCTCCGGCGCGCCGCGCGGGAAGACGTCGCGGCCAGTGCGGTCGCGATTGACGAGCCGCGCCGCGGCATCGCGCATCGCCTCGAGCCGCTGCAGGCGGAAGGCGAGCGCCGCGGCGAGTTCCTGCCCGCTCGGCTCCTCGCCGGCCGGCGGCTCGGGCAGAAGCAGCTTCGACTTGAGGAAGGCGAGCCAGGCCGCCATCACCAGATAGTCGGCCGCAAGCTCCAGCCGCAGCTTCCTCAGCTGCTCGATATAGGCGAGATACTGGTCGGCGAGCGCGAGGATCGAGATCCTCGCGAGATCGACCTTCTGGTTGCGGGCGAGCGCCAGCAGCAGATCGAGCGGGCCCTCGAAGCCGTCGACATCGACGACGAGCGGCGCATCCTCGACAGGGCGCTGCCAGTCCGGCCGCTCCCAGCCGTCCCCGCCCCGATCGATGTCCCGTGCCGGCTCCGCCATCGCGTCCGCTGTGCTTTCCGTGTCAGGCGACGGCCGGCGGCCAGCCGGACCGTTCGGCCAGAACCATGAATTCCGCCTCGGCCGCCTCGCGGTCGAGCGGATGGGCGACCTGGCGGAGCGCCAGCGCCGCCGTGGCGCGCTCGGCCGCCCGGCCGGCGAGCCCCGGCACGGCGGCGGCGACTGCGCGCATCTCCGCCATGTCGCCATTGCAATGGAGCACGAGATCGCAGCCGGCGCCGATGACGCGCGCCGCGCGCTCGCCAACCTCGCCGCCGAGCGCCTTCATCGAGAGATCATCGCTCATCAGGAGGCCATCGAAGCCGATCTTGCCGCGAATGATGCTGTCGATGACGAGCGCCGATGTCGTCGCCGGCTGGTCGGGATCGACAGCCTTGAAGACGATATGCGCGGTCATCGCCATCGGCAGTCCGGCGAGCGCCTTGAACGGCACGAAATCGGTCTTCTGCAGCGTCGAGAGGCTGGCCGAGACTTCGGGCAGGCCATGATGGCTGTCGATGACGGCGCGGCCGTGCCCCGGCATGTGTTTCATCACCGGCAGCACGCCGCCGGCCATCAGCCCCTCCGCCGCCGCAGCGCCGAGCAGCGCGACGTGATCGGGATCATGGCCATAGGAGCGGTCGCCGATCGCCGGATGGGTCTCGGCCGTCGCGACGTCGAGCACGGGCAGGCAGTCGATGGTGATGCCGAGATCGGCGAGGTCGGCGGCGATCAGCCGCCCCTGCAGCCAGGCCATGCGGCGGCCGGCCGCCTCGTCGGCCTCGAAGAGCACACCGGCATGGCGGGCGGCCGGGCGGCTCGTCCAGTTCGGCGGCCCGATGCGCTGCACGCGGCCACCTTCCTGGTCGATCAGCACCGGGCGGTCGGGATCGCCGAGCGCCTCGCGGAAGCTCGCGACGAGATCGCAGACATCCTCGGGGGAGCCGATATTGCGCTTGAAGAGAATGAGGCCCCAGGGCCGCTCGTCACGGAAGAAGGAAAGTTCGTCGTCGCTGAGGGCCTTGCCGGCACAGCCGGAGATGAATGCCTTGGCTGTCATGGTCGCGCTCATCGCTCATGCCTCTGGCCGGCGGTCCGCGATTCGACGAAAGGCTGGCCGTTCACAGGGTTCCGCCGTTCGGCGGGTGAATGCAAGTCCGGCCGCCCGCTGCCCACAAGGGACAGGCCGGGCGGCCGGGCTCGCTGGTCAGTTCTTCTGGACGATGCAGTCGCCGCCGGCGGCGCGCAGTTGCTCGCAGAAGGTCACGGCTTCGTCGCGCGTCGCCATCGGACCGACGCGGGCCCGGTAATAGACGCCCTTGGCGCCGAGATCGGCCTTGGCGACATCGGGCGCCCGATCGCCGAGAACGCTCGGGAACTTGCGCTGCAGGTTCTTGTAGGCGGCGAGAGCTGCCGCCTCCGTGCGCTGCGAGGAAACCTGGACCACGAAACCGCCGCTCGAGGGTGCCGGGGCTGCGGGCTTCACGGCCGCAGGAGCCGGCGCGGCGGCAACCTCAGCGGGTGCGGCTTCGGCAGCCGGCGGGGCCAATTGCGACGTGTCCTTGGCCGGGGCGGTCAACGTATCCAGCGAGGCCTGGCCGCCATCCTCCGGCGCTGCCGCTGCGGGCGGGGCGTCGGTGGCCGGCGCAGCGGCGACGACCGTCGGCGCCGATGCAGCCGGGGCCGCGGCAGGCGCATTGGTGTCGGCAGCCTGAGCGGCGCCACGCGGCGCCGCCTCGCTGGAGACGATGGTCCCGTCCGGCTTCACCACGACGGTGCGGACCTTGCGCGGGCCGGAATCATCGCCCGCGTCGGTGGCGGGCGCGTCGGTCGCGCCGGGAACGGCCGGCGTCGTCGACTGGTCGCCGGGGCCGCCGGGCAGGATGATGCGCGAGATCTCGCGGCTCGCCTGGCTTTCGTTCGACTGCGCGGCCGCGTCGGCGGTGCCGTCGTCCGGAATCTGCAGCTGGTCGGGCGAACCCTGGTCGGGATCGGCGCGGTCGTAGATCAGCTTGTTCTGCTGCGCGTTCGGATCGGTGACCGGCTTCACTTCCGGCGCGACCTTGGTCGGGCTCTCGTCGGCGGCGATCACCTGCGGCGCGCCGCCGCTGACCGAAGTCCGTCCCTTGAGCGCATAGGCGGCGATACCGCCGACCACGACCACCGCCAACACGACGCCGACGGTGATCAGTGCCTTGCGCGAGCGGCGCGGCGCCTCGGGCTCGAAATCGGGCTCGTCGAGATAGCCGTCGTCGCTGTCCTCGTAGTCGGCGCGGAGATCGTCGTCATCGACATAATCATCGCCATAGTCGTCATCGTCGCGCGCGGCGACGGGCGGCGGCGCGGCCTGCCGGCGCGGCGGCTCGGCGACGCGGCCGCGGCCGAAATCGGGCATGGCGACATAGGGCTCGGGGCTCGCTGCCTGCGGGGCGGCCGCCCGCGGCGGCGCCACCGGCGCGCCGGGGCGCATGGCGAGATGATCGAAGGTATCGGCGCGCTGGGCCGGGGCGGCGGCGCGCGGCGGCGCGGGCCGAGCCGGCTCCGGGGCGCGCGGCTGCGCCACCCGCGGCTCTTGCATCCGAGGCTCTTGCATCCGCGGCTCTTGTACGCGCGGCTCCTGCATCCGCGGCTCGGGCGCACGGACCGACGGTGTCGGACGGGCAGCCGGATCGAAGGATGACTGCAGGTCGCTGAGGAGCTCGGCCTCGAGATCGAACGAAGTGTCGCGCGGGGCGGCACGAGACGCCGGGGCCGCAGCGCGGGACGGCTCCGCCGGACGATAGCGCGAGCCGAGAATCTCGTCGAAGCTCTCATTGCCGGACACGATCCGGGCCAGTTCGACCAGCGGATCATCCTCGGGAAGGTCGGCCGTATCGGCGCGGCGCGGCGCGCTCTCCGCCGCGGGACGGCGCGCATAAGACTTATCGAAGCGATCTGCCATCGCGCTCCACACTCCGCCTGGCCGCTCGGGAGCGGCCGTCAATTCCGCTTATGAAAGAGGTGCTTAGCGCATCTCTTCCGGTGCGCTCACGCCGAGCACGTTGAGCCCGGATGACAGCACCAGCTTTATGGCGTGAACAAGGGCAAGCCGAGCCAAGGTCGATGCTGGCTGATCAGGGTTAATAAAGCGCAAATGCGGCAGATCCTTGCCTCGGTTCCACTGCTGGTGGAACTCGGCCGCGAGCTCGTAGAGATAGAATGCGACGCGGTGCGGCTCATGCGCATCGGCCGCTCCCTCGATCAGGCGCGGATATTCGGCGAGGCGCCGCTGCAGGCTGATCTCGCCCTGGTCCTGAAGGATGGAAAGATCAGCGCCGGCAAGGCTTTGCGCCGAAAGGTCGATATCTGGAATCTCCTGCGCAGCATTGCGCAGGATCGAGGCCGCCCGGGCATGACCATATTGTACGTAGAAGACCGGGTTGTCCTTCGACTGCTCGGTGACCTTCTGGAAGTCGAAATCGAGCGGCGCGTCGCTCTTGCGATAGAGCATCATGAAGCGCACGGCATCGCGGCCGACCTCCTCGACGACATCGCGCAGCGTCACGAAATCGCCCGAGCGCTTCGACATCCGCACCGGCTCGCCGGCCCTGTAGAGCTTGACGAGCTGGCAGAGCAGCACCTCGACACTGACGGTGCCGTTCGAGAGCGCACGGCCGAGCGCCTGCAGCCGCTTCACATAGCCGCCATGGTCGGCGCCGAGGACATAGATCAGGCGGTTGAAGCCGCGATCGACCTTGTCCTTCATATAGGCGACGTCGCCGGCGAAATAGGTGAAGCTGCCGTCGGACTTCACCAGCGGCCGGTCGATATCGTCGCCGACATCCGTCGTCCGCAGGAGAAGCTGCTCGCGATCCTCCCAGTCCTCGGGCAACTGGCCCTTCGGCGGCGGCAGCGTGCCGCGATAGACGAAGCCGCGCTCCGTCAGATCCTCGATCGTCGCCGGAATGCGGGCGCCGAGCGAAGCCTCCGAGAAGAAGACGTCGTGATGGACGTTGAGGAGGGCGAGATCGTCGCGGATCATCACCATCATCATGTCGATGGCGGTCTGCCGGACGGCCGGAAGCCACTCAGCCTCGTCCTGCGCCAGAAGACTGTCGCCGAACCGCTCTGCGAGGCTTGCTCCAACCGGCTTCAGATAGTCGCCGGGATAGAGTCCCTCGGGGATCGTGATCGCCTCGCCCAGCGCCTCGCGATAGCGCAGGAAGGCCGAGCGGGCGAGAACATCGACCTGACCGCCGGCATCGTTGATGTAATATTCCTTGGTGACGCCGAAGCCGGCGACGCCAAGGAGGTTGGCGAGCGCATCGCCGACCACCGCGCCGCGGCAATGGCCGACATGCATCGGGCCGGTCGGATTGGCCGAGACATATTCGACATTGACCGCCGTGCCGGCGCCGACTGTGCTGCGGCCATAGGCTGGGCCGGCCTCGATCAGCGCCTTGAGCGCGCGGGCGCGATAGGCCTCTGAGAGGGTCAGATTGATGAAGCCGGGGCCGGCGACATCGACCGAGGCGACGTCGGCATCATCGCGCAGCCGGCCTGCCACGGCTTCAGCCAGATCGCGCGGCTTCATGCCGAGCGGCTTTGCCAGCACCATGGCGGCGTTGGTGGCGAGGTCGCCATGCGCGGCATCGCGCGGCGGCTCGACGACGATACGCGAGAGGTCCAGTCCGGCATGGCCGCCGGCCGCGAGGATGACCTCGACGGCCGATGTGACGCGCGCGGTGAAATCGCGGAAGATGTTCATGATCGGACGGACGCTTTCGGCGGAGCTGACGTGATCGCTGGCGCCTAGCCCAAATCGGGCCAAGCGTCAAACAGGCGCTTGTGCTCGCGCAGCGCATAGCGATCGGTCATGCCGGCGAGAAAGTCGGCGATCCGGCGCGCGCGGCGGACCGGATCGGCGTCCTCGGCGCGCGGCCGCCAGTCGTCCGGCAGCGCGGCGGGATCGCCGACATAGCGCTCGAACAGCCGCTCGACGACGCGTTCGGCGGCGCGCATCACGCTCATCACCCGCTCGTGCCGATAGACATGCTGCTTCAGATGAGCCTTCACCGCCGTGTCGGCCGCAGCCAGCCCGCCCGAGAAGCCGATGAGCGGATGGCCGAGCCGGCGCACCGCCTCGGCCGAGGCGGGCGCCGCGGCGTCGATGCGGCGGAGCGATTCCGCGATGACGTCCTCGATCATGCGCGTGATGACGCGGCGGACGATCTCGTTGATCTGGCGCGGGCCGGAGACGCCGGGATGGGCGCGGTCGATCGCTGCCATGATGTCGGCGAGGAACGGCACCTCTGCGAGCCCTTCGACGGTGAGGAGGCCGGCGCGGAGGCCGTCGTCGATGTCATGCGCGTCATAGGCGATGTCGTCGGCTATTGCCGCGGCCTGCGCCTCCGCCGAGGCGAAGGTGGCAAGCTCGAGATCCTGCTCGGCCGAATAGGCGCGGATCGCCGCCGGCAACGTGGCGGGATCGGCGCCCGGCGCCAGCAGCGGGCCGTTGTGCTTGACGAGGCCTTCCAGCGTTTCGAAGGAGAGATTGAGCCCGTCGAAATCGGGATAGCGGCGCTCGAGCTTCGTCACGACGCGGAGGCTCTGCGCATTGTGGTCGAAGCCGCCGAAGGGCGCCATGGCGCGGTCGAGCGCGCGTTCGCCGGCATGGCCGAACGGCGTATGGCCGAGGTCATGCGAGAGGGCGACCGCCTCGGCGAGATCCTCGTCGAGCCGCAGCGCGCGGGCGAGCGCACGGGCGATCTGCGCCACCTCGATCGTATGCGTCAGCCGCGTGCGGAAATGATCGCCCTCGTCGAAGAGGAACACCTGCGTCTTGTTGTTGAGCCGGCGAAAGGCGGTCGAATGGATGATCCGGTCGCGATCGCGCTGGAACGGCGTGCGCGTCGGGCTCCCGGGCTCGGGATGGAGCCGGCCACGGCTCGCCGCCGGATCGGACGCGAACGCCGCGCGCCCGCCCCCGCCGAAACCGATCAGACCGCCCAGTTCGCCCTGCACGCTGCCGCCACCTGCTCATCCGGCGCATTGACACTGCCGATCGCGTTCTTAACTATCGCGATAGGCCCGCCAACTCTAGGCCGGCGACGGAACATCCTCATGACGACCGCAACGCTCGACATCACGCTTTCCGACCGCGCCGCCAAGCGTATAGCCCGCATCCTCTCCAAGGAAGCGGAAGGCACCGCGCTCCGGATCAGCGTCTCCGGCGGCGGCTGTTCCGGCTTCCAATATGGCTTCGACCTCGACGCGGTGCGCAATCCCGACGATCTCGTCATCGAGAAGAGCGGCGCGACCGTCCTCATCGATCAGGTCTCGATCCCGTTCATGGAAGGCTCGGAGATCGATTTCGCCGACGATCTGATCGGCCAGTCGTTCCAGATCAAGAATCCGCTCGCGACCTCGTCCTGCGGCTGCGGTACCTCGTTCGCGATCTGACGGCGCCGCCGCGGCGGCGTTCTTCGTCCCTTACGGACCATGCGCGTCCACGCGGTGGCGCTAGATGCGGCTCTCGCCTTCCTCGGCCCGGATCGCGGCGTCCTCGATCTGGATCGTCGTGTGGCCGATGCCGAACTCTCTGCGCACGATGTCGGTCGCCTCGTCCAGCACGCGGCGCGCGTCGGCCATGTCGGCGACGACGAGATGGCCGCTCATCGCATTGATGCCTGACGTCACCGTCCAGACATGCAGGTCATGCACGGCCGTGACACCATCAAGCGCCTGCAAGGCCCGCTCGAGCCTCACGACATCGATGTCGGGCGGTGCGCCCTCCATCAGGATGTGCACCGCCTGGCGCAGCAGCACGAAGGTGCGCGGCACGATGAAGAGGCCGATGGCGGCGCCGACGATCGGGTCGGCCAGTTCCCAGCCGGTCGTGAGCACGATCGCCGCGGCGAGCAGGACGCCGACCGAGCCGAGCATGTCGGCAAAGACCTCGAAATAGGCGCCCTTGACGTTGAGGCTCTCGGAGGAGCCGGCGGCAAGCAGCTTCATGCTGGCGAGATTGACGGCGAGACCGGCGATGGCGACGACGAACATCGGCCCGGCAATCACGTCGGGCGGATCGAAGAAGCGCCCATAGGCCTCGTAGAGGATGAAGAGGGTCACGAACAGCAGCACGACGGCGTTGGTCAGCGCGGCGAGCACCTCGGCGCGGACGAAACCATAGGTGCTGCGCGCCGTCGCCGGCCGCTCGGCGAATCGGATGGCGAGCAGAGCGAGCGCGAGACCACCGGCATCCGTCAGCATGTGCGCAGCATCGGCGAGCAGCGCGAGGCTGCCGGTCCAGAGGCCCGCGACCACCTCGACGAGCATGAAGCCGGCCGTCAGCGCCAGCGCAGCGGCGAGACGCCCCTTGTGCCGCGCGCCAGCCGTCGCGGCCGCTCCATGTCCCTGCCCGCCATGCATCGCCCGCTCTCCCCCGCGCCCGGATCGCGCCATCCTAGCCGCAGGCGAGCGCCGGGGCTCGCGGAAATCGGTCAGGCGCGGTGGGTCGCGATGCCGCGCGCCGCGAAGGCGGCCAGCGCTGCCTCCGGCAGGTCCGACGGGGTGACGAGATGCGTGATCGCCGCGGCGGGGGCGACGCGGTAGGGCGCGGCCGTGCCGAGCTTGTCGGCGGTCGCCGCCACCGCGACCGCGCGACTGCTGGCCACCATCGCCCGCTTCACCTCGGCATCGCCCGCATCGAAGGCCGTGACGCCGGCCGAGGCATCGAGCGCGCAGGCGCCGAGGAACACGAGATCCGCGCTCAGCCGGTCGATGGACCGCAGCGTCTCGGCGCCGAGACAGGCGCCGGTCGCGGCATCGAAGGCGCCACCGAGCACGATCAGCCTCACCGAGGGATGGTCCGCGAGCGCCGCGGCGACGCCGACCGCATTGGAGGCGACCGTCACCGCGAGGTTCGGCGGAATCGCCCTGGCGATGGCGATATTGGTGGAACCCGCATCGATATAGATGAGTTGATCCGGCTGGATCAGCGTGACGGCGACGGCGGCGAGGCGCGCCTTGACCTCCGGCGCGATCGTCGCGCGCAGCCGGACCGGCCCCCGGTCCGGGGCGGCCGCCACTGCACCGCCATAGACGCGGCGGCAAGCGCCGGCGCGCGCGAGGTCGCGGAGGTCGCGCCGCACGGTGTCGTCGGAGACGCCGAAGCGCAGGGCGAGATCGGTCGCGAGCACCTGACCCTCAGCGGCCAGCAGGTCGCGAATGACCCGGTGGCGCTCGTCGGCAAGAATGTGAATGATCATACCCATTGATGCATGTTCTTGCATGATTGGGGCGATCATGCAATATCGACGCTCCCCTCAGGTGCTGCTTCGGCCCGCCTCCCGTCCCTCCATCGATCGAGACCAGCGATGCGCTTCGGCCTGCCGCTCCAACCCCAGCACCGCATCTATGCCGCCTTCGCGATCTATGCGTTCAGCATGGGCAACCTCTTCCCGCGCCTGCCCGACATCAAGACGGCCATGGGCGTCCAGGAAGGCGCGCTCGGCCTCGGCCTGATCGGCACGCCGCTCGGGACGCTGGTATCGCTCACCGTCGCCGCGCCCTATCTGGAGCGCATCGGCTTCCGCCGCGCGCTGCTGGCGCTGATCCCGCTGGTCGCTCTCGGCTATGCCGTCGCCAGCCATGCGCCGGGGCCCCTCGCCTTCTTCGCGCTGCTGTTCCCCGTCGGCGTGCTACTCGGCTGCGTCGAGATCATCCTCAATGTCGAGGCCGACAGGACCGAGTTCCTGATCGGCCGGCGCATCATGAACCGCGCCCATTCCTTCTGGAGCATCGGCTTCTTCAGCGCCGGCATCGCCGGCGGCGCCATCGCCCATCTCGGCGTGTCGCCGCAACTGCATCTCGCGCTGATCGTCCCGGTCTCGATGCTCGGCGTCGCCCTCTTCCTCGGCAGCTATGTGCCCTCGCCGAAGCGCGAGGTCAGCGAGGATGTCGCGACGCCGAAATTCGCCCGCCCGACCGGCGCGATCCTCGTCCTCGTCTCGGTGACGCTGTCGGCCATGCTGATGGAAGGCGCCAGCCTCGACTGGTCGGCGATCTATATGCGCAGCGTGTTCGAGGCGGGTCCGTTCCTCGCGGCCTTCGCCG
The DNA here is from genome assembly GCA_965279105.1 of Kaistia sp. GTDB lineage: Bacteria > Pseudomonadota > Alphaproteobacteria > Rhizobiales > Kaistiaceae > Kaistia. The sequence goes on along the minus strand of OZ257135.1, from coordinate 2,918,909 downwards.
TCGCCGTCTTCGCCTTCTGCCAGGCGACGACGCGGTTCTTCGCCGACAGCTTCGTCGATCGCCATTCGCCCGCCGCCGTGGCGCGGACGCTGATCTGCGTGATGACGGTCGGCATCGCGCTCGTCTATTTCTCGCCAGCGGCGTGGGTCTCGCTCATCGGCTTCGCCCTGCTCGGCATCGGCAGCGGCACGCTGTTCCCGCTCGCGGTCTCGGCCGCGGCGCAACGCACCGACCGTCCCGCAGCGATCAATGTCGCGGCGCTGACGCAGATCTCGTTCGTCGTCTTCCTGCTCGGGCCGCCGCTGCTCGGCTTCGTCGCCGAGCATTGGGGCATCCGCGCCTCGTTCGGCATCGGACTGCCGCTGGTGGTGCTGAGCTTCTGGACCGCCGGTTCGCTCGGGCGCAAGCCCACCCATGCCGCGCCGGAGAGCGAGGCCGTCGCCAAGGCCTCGGCGCATCAGGACGCGTTCTGAGGCGCCTTACTGGAACGAAGGCTCGGTGAAGCTGCGGAGCTTGCGCGAATGGAGCCGCTCGGGCGCCATCTCGCGCAGCTTCTCGAGCGCGCGGATACCGATCTCGAGATGCTGGCCGACCTGCGTTCGGTAGAATTCCGACGCCATGCCGGGCAGCTTCAATTCGCCATGCAGCGGCTTGTCCGAAACGCAGAGCAGCGTCCCGTAGGGCACGCGGAAGCGGAAGCCGTTGGCGGCGATCGTCGCCGATTCCATGTCGAGCGCGACGGCGCGCGACTGCGAGAAGCGCTGCACCGGCTCGCGGTGATCGCGGAGTTCCCAGTTGCGGTTGTCGATGGTCGCGACCGTGCCCGTGCGCATGATGCGCTTCAGGTCATAGCCCTCGAGCCCCGTCACCTCCTCGACAGCCTCTTCCAGCGCCACCTGCACCTCGGCCAGCGGCGGGATCGGAATCCAGCTCGGCAGGTCCGCGTCGAGCACATGGTCCTCGCGCACATAACCATGCGCCAGCACATAGTCGCCGAGCGCCTGGCTGTTGCGGAGGCCGGCGCAATGGCCGAGCATCAGCCAGGCATGCGGCCGGAGCACCGCGACATGGTCGGTGATCGTCTTGGCGTTGGACGGGCCGACGCCGATATTGATCATGGTGATGCCGGAGGAGGCGCCGAACTTCAGATGATAGGCCGGCATCTGCGGCAGGCGCGGCGGGGCGCGGCCGGAGATCGGCTCGGCATGGCCGGCCGGCGTCACGAGATTGCCGGGCTCGACGAAGGCGGAATAGCCGCCGCCCCCCTCCGCCATCAGCTTGCGGGCGCGGACGCAGAACTCGTCGATATAGAACTGGTAGTTGGTGAAGAGGACGAAGTTCTGGAAATGCTCCGGGTTCGTCGCCGTGTAATGCGCGAGGCGGAACAGCGAATAGTCGATGCGCGGCGCCGTGAAGGGCGCGAGCGGCAAGGGCGTGCCGGGCGCCGGCTCATAGGTGCCGTTGACGATGGCATCGTCCGTCACGGCGAGGTCCGGCACGTCGAAGATATCGCGCAGCGGCCGCTCGATCCGCTCGGCGAGCTCGCCCTCGACATGGACGCCGTTCGGGAAGGCGAAATGCAGGGGTATCGGCAGGTCGGACGGGCCGATCAGCACGGGTACGCCGTGATTGCGCAGCAGCAGGCGGATCTGCTCGGTCAGATAGACGCGGAAGAGGCCGGGCTGCGTCACCGTCGTCGCATAGTCGCCGGGCCCGGCGACATGGCCATAGGCAAAGCGCGTATCGACCTTGGCGAAGCTCGTCGTGCTGATCGCGATGCGCGGATACGTCGCCCGCACGCGGCCTGCCGGCATCTTGCCGTTCAGGAGGGCGAAGAATCGGTCGCGCAGATGCTGGGTATGCGCGTCATAGATGGCGATCAGCCGGTCGACGGCCGCGCCGGCATCGGTGAAGGCTTCGGTCGGAATGGGAGGCGGCAGATCGAACGGGATCGTCTCGCGCGGAAAGTCTCGTGTCATCATGCACCCCTCGATGGCGCGAGACTGTCGGCCAGCCGGCCCGCCCGGTCAAGGCGTGCCGGCTGGGACACTTCAGCTCCTCAGAGCAGCGTCGCCTCGAGCGTGATCGGCACGGCCTTCAAGGCCTTCGACACCGGGCAGCCTTCCTTGGTCGCGGCCGCGGCCTCATCGAAGGTCGCCTTGTCGATGCCGGGAACCTTGGCCTCGGTGACGAGCGTGATTCCCGTGATCTCGAAGCCGCCGGCGACCGGATCGACCTTGACCTTGGCGGTGGTGTGCACGCTCTCGACCGTATGGCCGGCGCCGCTGAGGCCGGCGGCCAGCGCCATCGAGAAGCAGGCGGCATGGGCGGCCGCGATCAGTTCCTCGGGATTGGTGCCGACGCCGCTCTCGAAGCGCGAGGAGAAATTGTACTGCCCTTCATAGGCGCCGCTGCCGAGCTTGACGGTGCCCTTGCCGGCCTTGAGGTCGCCCGTCCACTTCGCGTCGGAAATCCGTGTCGGCATGTCTTGCTCCCAATTGTGCTGGCACCTTCAGTCGGCGGTGCGTTTCTGTCGGACCGTCGCGGCCCAGAGGCTGAAGGTAGGGTCCCGAGGCGACGGCGCCAAGACGGGGTAGCCAAGACGGGACGCCCGCTCGCCGCTCAATGCACCGCGAAGGCGCCGTCCTTCGGCCGGGCGTAGCGTGGCAGGAAGAAGGTCATGCCGCCGACCACCACCATCGCCACGGCGCCGAAGCCGGTCGACCAGACGAAGGCGCTGACGAAATCCTGCGACGTGACCGCCAGGCGGCCGAAGAACACGACGCCCGTCAGCGCGACGCCCATGGCGGTGCCGACCTGGCCGACCGCGCTGACGACGCCGGACGCCGAGCCGGCATGGCGGACCGGCACGTCGACCAGCACGAAATTGAACACCGGCGAGACGATGAGCCCCATGCCGATGCCGCCGACGATAAGCGTCGGGATCATGTCCCACGGCGTCACGGCATGGCCGAGCCAATCGGCGGTGACGCCGAGGCCGGCGATCGCCGCGGCGAGGACGAAGCAGCCGACCGTCAGCACCTTGCGGCCGAAGCGCGGCACCAGCAGCGGGCCGGCCGCCGCCGCAGCGACGGCGACGCCGAGCGAGAACGGAATGCCCGTGAGGCCCGCCTCCAGCACCGAGAAGCCGAGGCCGAGCTGCATGTAGAGCGTCTGCGTCAGGAAGAAGCCGCCGACGACGCCGAAGAAGCTGCCGGCGATGAGGATGCCGACGACGAAGGAGCGATAGCGGAAGAGATCCGGCACCACGAGCGGCGAGCCGTCGATGCGGTCGCGCCGCTTCTGGCTCCAGGCGAAGAGCCCGAACACCGGGAAGGACGCGGCGATCATGACGAAGCCCCAGATCGGCCAGCCCTGCTCGCGGCCCTGGATCAGCGGGAAGGTCAGGAGGATCATCGCCATCAGCGCGAGGAACGTACCGGTCATGTCGAGCTTCAGGGGATGCGGCGACTTCGCATCCGGCAGCGCGAACCAGGCAGCGACGAGCGCGAAGATGCCGACCGGCACATTCACGAGGAAGATCATGCGCCAGCCGAGCCCGAACAGGCTGCTGGCGACGAGCAGCGCGCCGAGAATGGGCCCGAGCACGCTCGCAAGGCCGGCGATGGCGCCGTAATAGGCCGAGATGTGCTGCCGTTCCTTCGGATCGACATAGAGGATCTGGATCATCGACATGATCTGGGGGACCATGATCGCCGCCGTCGCGCCCTGGACGAGGCGCGCCATCACGAGGCCGTGACCCGTCGTCGAGAAGCCGCAGATCGCCGAGGCGACGGTAAAGCCGGCCATGCCGATCAGGAACATGGTCTTGTAGCCGTAGATGTCGCCGAGCCGCCCGCCGGGGATCAGGAACAGCGCGAAGGTCAGCGCATAGCCGGCAACGATCCACTGGATGGCGGCATAGTCGGCGCCGATGCCGTTCTGGATCGAGGGAATCGCGACATTGACGATCGTGCCGTCGAGAATGTCCATGAAGAACGCGATGAGGACGACGATGACGGCGATGCGCCGCGCCATGCCGGTCAGCGGCGGCTTGGATGGCTGCTCGGCTGCCGAGGGTTCGAGCCTGGTCGTCTGAGCATCCAATCGATCGACTCCTGCGGGACGCGGGCGAGGCTCCGTACACTCCCGGACTGACCGGGCGCCACGGATATATACGAATTCGAGATTACGAAAGCTCACGCAAGCTGCGACCGATCCGCCGCGCGAACCAACATTTCTGCGAGCACAGGGGGTGAACCCACCGGGGACTGACCCTAAGTGCTAGCCTTAGGCTTGGGGAGCGAGCTGCCTTTGACACCAAAGGTCGGCCTTTGGAAGCGATGGAACGCGTCATGACCTCAGCGACAAGGTTCCCCAGGCGCCGGCAGTTTCTTGCCGGCGCAGTGGCCATCACCGGCCTCGCCGTGCTCGGCCGCCACTCGTTCACAAGTCCCGCCCGCGCGCAGGCCGCGCGCGGCGCGCTGGCGCCGACCGAGACGATGCGTGGCGGCCGCAACAACTACATTCCCAACGCACCCGTGGTCGACAATCTCGGCCAGGGACTCGTCGTCTCGGGCACCGTTCGTCGCGCCGATACGGGCGAGGCGGCGTCCGGCGTGCGGCTCCAGATCTGGGCCGCGACCGAGCGCGGCGGCGAGCGCGAGCCGAGCAACCGCGGCAGCGTGCTGACCGGCGCCGATGGCCGCTACAGGCTGGAGATCGGCCCGATCGTCCCCAATTTCGGCCAGCCGCATATCCACATGGCCTATGACGATGGAGCCTTCGAGACGCTGTTCCTGCGTCCGGTCCTCGACAGCCGCGACCAGCCGACGCTCGAGATCGACATCGCGCTGGCGCCCGCCATCCCGGCGGCCAGCGAAAGCTGATCGTGCATTTCGTCGCCTGGGCCGCCGCGGCGGTCGTCGCGGCCTGGCCGATCGGCGCGGCGCTCGCGAGCCCCTTGCTGCCGAGCCGCGACCTGATCTGGGTCGTCGGCGGCATTGCCGGCGTCGTGGCGCTGTCGCTGCTCCTGGTTCAGCCGCTACTGGCGATCGAGGTCGGCACGGGAGCGGCACGACGGTGGCGGCGTTGGCATGGCGCCGTCGGGCTGCTGATCGGCGCGGCCATCCTGCTGCATGTCGGCGCGCTCTACGCGACCAGCCCCGACGACATCACCGACGCACTCCTGCTCGTGGCGCCGACACCGTTCTCTCTCTACGGCGTCATCGGCCTCTGGGCCACGGTCGTCACGATCGCGCTCGCTTTGGCGCGCCGGATCCTGCTTCTGCCCTTTCGTCCCTGGCGGATCGTGCACAGCCTGCTGGCTCTCGTCATCGTCGCGGCGAGCGCAAGCCACGCCTGGATGATCGACGGCGCCATGGAAGGGATCTCGAAGACGATCGTGGTCCTCGCCGCGCTGGCGGCGACCAGCGTCGCCGTCATCGAGATCAACCTGCTCGCGCCGATGCGCCGCGCCCGCCGTCCTTAGCCAACAGCGTCAGTTGCGCAAGGACGAGCCGGTGACCTACTGTGCGCCCATGAAAATCGCCACCTGGAACATCAACGGCATCAGGGCCCGCATCGAGACGGCGGTCGCCTGGGTGCGCGAGGCCGCGCCCGACATCGTCTGCCTGCAGGAGATCAAGACGGTCGACGAGGGATTCCCGCGCGCCGCCTTCGAGGACCTCGGCTACAATGTCGAGACGCACGGCCAGAAGGGCTTCAACGGCGTCGCGCTGCTCTCGAAGCTGCCCTTCGACGAGGTCAATCGCGGCCTGCCCGGGGATGATACCGACGAACAGGCCCGCTTCATCGAGGGCGTGTTCTCGATCCCGTCCGGCGCGCTGCGCGTCGTCTCGCTCTATCTGCCGAACGGCAATCCGATCGGCACCGAGAAGTTCAGCTACAAGCTCGCCTGGATGGAGCGGCTCAGGAACTGGGCCTCCGAACGGCTTCTGATCGAGGAGCCGCTGGTGCTCGGCGGCGACTACAACGTCATCCTGGAGCCGCGCGACGCCAAGGATCCATCGCTCTGGACCGGCGACGCGCTCTACCAGCCCGAGAGCCGGCAGGCGCTGCGCGCCATCGAGACGCTCGGCTTCACCGAGGCGCTCCGCGCCACCACCGACGCCGGCAATCTCTTCACCTTCTGGGATTACCAGGCCGGCGCCTGGCAGAAGAACAACGGCATCCGCATCGACCATCTGCTGCTGTCGCCGCAGGCGGCCGACCGCCTCGCCGCCGTCGGCATCGACAAGCATGTGCGCGGCTGGGAAAAGCCGTCCGATCATGTCCCCGTCTTCGTGGAGCTTTCGCTGTGAGCGAGGCGCTGACCGGCGGCTGCCTGTGCGGGCGCATCCATTACCGAATCGGAAAGGCGCCACGGGTCGTCAGTCACTGTCATTGCCGGCTCTGCCAGCTGGCCGGCGGCAGCCTGTTCGTCACCTGGGCGACCTTCGACGCCTCCGCCTTCGCGCTCACCGCCGGCACGCCGGCGATCCACGAATCCTCCGCGACCGGCCGGCGTCACTTCTGCGCCGATTGCGGCACGCCGCTGATGATGACCATGACCGACGACGACCGCTTCGTCGACGTCACCCTCGCCTCGCTCGACGAGCCCGACCGCTTCCCGGTCGACCAGAACATCTGGGTCGGCAGCCGCCGCGCCGCCGCCAAGGGCTTCGACGCGGCCCTGCCGTCGCATTATGACGAGCCGGAAGCCTGACGCGGCCGCCGACCTGCCGATCGAGCGGCTTCGCGGCATCGGCCCGAAGTCGGCGCTCTGGCTGCGCGCCGCCGGGATCACGACCGAGGCGGAGCTGCGCGCCGTGGGCGCTATTGGCGCATTTCGGCGGCTGAAGAGCGCCGATCCGCAGAAGATCAGCCTCAACATGCTCTGGGGCCTCCATGCCGCGCTGCACGGCATGCCGGCCACGGCGATCGATGCCGCCACGAAGGAACGGCTGCTGGCGGAATTGGACTGATGTGACGGCGTCAACTGACACCACGGTGTCAGTTGTGGTTGGTTAGGTTTCACGCCCAACCAGTGCCGACGAGGCTGGCGATGAACTCGAATATCCTGGAAATCCGCTCCTTCTGTCTGCGGCCCGACGCCGACGAGCGCGCGCTGATCAACGCCGCCCACGACACTATGGCGCTGCTGCGCCGGCAGCGCGGCTTCATGGCGCGCTCGATCGCGCGCGGCGAGAATGGCAGCTGGACCGAGATCGTGCATTGGCTGGACCGGGCCTCGGCCATCGCCGCCGGCGAGCAGCTGAAGCATGTCGCCGCGACGCGCGCCTATGCCGACCTCATCGATCCGCCGACGGTCAAGTCCGCCTTCTATCCGCTGGCCCATTTCGGGTAAGGGGATGCGGCGCGCCGACAGGCTGTTCGAGATCGTCCAGTTTCTGCGCGGCGCCCGGCTGCGCACGGCAAAGGACATCGCCGACCGCCTCGAAGTCTCGGTGCGCACCGTCTATCGCGACATCGATGCGCTGGTCGGGCGTGGCGTGCCGATCGAGGGCGAGCGCGGCGTCGGCTATATCCTGCGCCCGACGCTGCTGCTGCCGCCGCTCTCCTTCTCGACGATCGAGCTCGAGAGCCTTGCGCTCGGCGCGCGCTTCGTCGAGGCCTGGGGCGATCCGGAGCTTGCGGAAGCCGCGCGCGAGGCGATGGTCAAGATCGACGCCGTGCTGCCGGACAGCCGCCGCGGCGAGGTCTGGCGCGACAGCATCATCGTCTATTCGCCGCAGCTCGGCTCCGGCATCGATGCCACGCTGAAGCTCTTCCGCGACGCGACGCGCAGCCGGTCGAAGATAGAGATCGCCTATCGCAGCCTCGACGAGGCGATGACGACCCGCATCGTGCGCCCGCTCGCCATCGAGGCCTGGGGCCATGCCTGGACCGCCACGACCTGGTGCGAACTTCGGGGCGACTTCCGCACCTTCCGCCTCGACAGGGTCGAGGAGGCGCGCGTCCTCGACGAGCACTTCAAGCCAGAGAAGGGCCGCACGCTGGCCGACTTCCTGAAGCGCCTCCGCGACGAAGGCCGCCCGCGCACGCCGAAGAGCCCATGACGCTCGATACGACGCGCGCGCCGACCGAAGATCGACCGCCTACGCGACCACCTTCGCGACCATGTCGGGATGCTCTGCGATCACCCGGACATAGGCCATGGCGAAATCGGGCGCTGTCGTCCGGGCCTGCTCCCAGTCGCGCAGCGTGCCGACCGGAACGCGAAACCGCGCGGCGAACTCGGATTGCGACAAGCCGAGCGCCGTCCGCGTCCTGCGGACCAGGCGAGCACGCTGGCCCCGGTCCATCGCCTCGGGCGTGACGTCGAAATCCTCGGCATCGGTCGGATCAGCCGGCAGACTGATAGGCTCGTTCCTCACCCGTGTTGCTCCTTCTGACCGAGATGAAACGGGGTTGGTCGTCCCGCCACACGAAGACGCCGGTGAAGTGCTTCTTCCCGACGATCCCGATGACCTTGAAGCGCTCCTCGCCGTCGATCGCTCGAACCGACGGGACGATCAGATGGTTGTCGTCCTCGAAAATCCGATCGCCGAAGGCGAGCGGCAGTTTGTGCTTCTCGCGGTTGGCGGCGTCTTTCGCGGGATCGAACCGGTCATTCGTCACACAGAGGATTATACGGGATTTCCGTATTGTCCGCAATCGCCGTGCGATCGCGTCTCGCCCTATTTCGGGAACTCGATGCCCATCTCGCGGTAACGCTCGGGGTCGTCGCCCCAGTTCTCGCGGACCTTGACGAAGAGGAAGAGGTGGACAGGCCGTTCGGCCATCTCCTGGATCTCGGCCCGCGCCGCCATCGAGATCGCCTTGATCGTCTCGCCGCGGCGGCCGATCACGATCTTCTTCTGGCTCTCGCGCTCGACATAGATCGTCTGCTCGATGCGGGCGGAACCGTCGGCCTGGTCCTTCCACTGCTCGGTCTCGACATGCGAGGCATAGGGCAGTTCGTCATGCAGGCGCAGGAACAGCTTTTCGCGCGTGATCTCGGCGGCCAGCGCGCGGAGCGGCAGGTCCGACATCTGGTCCTCGGGATAGAGCCAGGGACCGGCCGGCACCGCGCCGGCGAGATAGGCGACGAGGTCGGCGCAGCCATCGCCCTTGAGCGCCGAGATCATGAAGGTTCGCTCGAACCGCGCCGTGGCATTGGCCTTGGCGGCGAGTTCCAAGAGCGTCTCGCGCCGGACGGTGTCGATCTTGTTGAGGATGAGGATGCGCGGCTGATGCACCGCCGCCACCTTGTCGAGGATCGCCGCCGTCTCGCCGGCAAGGCCGCGCTCGGCATCGACGAGGAGAGCGACGAGATCGGCATCCTTGGCGCCGCCCCAGGCAGTATCGACCATGGCACGGTCGAGCCGGCGCTTCGGGCGGAAGATGCCGGGCGTATCGACGAAGATGAGCTGCGAGGCGCCCGCCAGTGCGATGCCGCGCATGATGGCGCGCGTCGTCTGCACCTTGTGGGTGACGATCGAGATCTTGGCGCCAACGAGCTGGTTGAGCAGCGTCGACTTGCCGGCATTCGGCGCGCCGATCAGCGCGACGAAGCCGCAGCGCGTCTCGATGGGAGCCGGCGTGGCGATGGCTTCGTCGGCGGTCTCGGGGATGTGGTCTTCAGTGGGCGTCATTGGATCAGTGGGCGTCATGGGTTCATTGGGCGTCATGGGTTTCGGGCCTCCAGACCCCCTGCGCGATCAGGACGGCGGTCGCCGCCTTCTGTTCGGCCTCGCGCTTGGACCGGCCGGCGCCGAAGACGGCGGCCATGCCTTCGACGGTGACGGCGACGCGGAAGCTCGGCGCATGGTCCGGACCGCTGCGTTCGACGATCTCATAGGTCGGAGCGGCAAGTCCCCGCCCCTGCGCCCATTCCTGCAATGTCGTCTTGGCATCGCGGAGCGGGCCGCTCCAGTTCAACATGCGCGCCTGCCAGTGCGCGGCGATGAATGCCTTCGCCGCCGGCAATCCGCCGTCGAGATAGAGCGCGCCGATCACTGCCTCGCAGACATCGCCGAGGATCGCGGCCTTCTTGCGGCCGCCCGACTGGATTTCGCCGCCGCCGAGCCGAATCCAGCCGCCGAGCCCGACATCGAGCGCGACCTCGGCACAGCTCTCGTTGCGCACCAGCGCCGTCAGGCGGCGGGCGAGCTCGCCTTCCTCCGCATCCGGAAACGCGGCGATCAGGAGATCTGCGATCACCAGCGCCAGGACGCGGTCACCGAGAAATTCGAGCCGCTGATAGCTGGCGGCGTGGCCGAGATTGGCCTCGGCAACGGCGCTCGCATGGGTCAGGGCGCGTTCGAGATGGCCGATCGTCGCGAAGCGATGACCGAGCCGCGCCTCGAGGGGAGCAAGACTTTCCGCCATCAGACGAACTTGAAGATGCGGTCGAAGCGGACGGTCCACGGCCAGCGCCAGAACTGCCAGCCCGGCTCGCCCTCCTTGACCGAGAAGAAGATCAGGCCGGCGCGCCCGACGAGGTTCTCGAACGGCACATAGCCGACCGCGCCGAGCACGCGGCTGTCGGTCGAATTGTCGCGATTGTCGCCCATCATGAAGTAATGATCGGGCGGCACCTCGAACACCGGCGTGTTGTCGGAGAAGCTGTGCGGATCGAGATCGAGCACGGTATAGGTGACGCCGTTCGGCAGCGTCTCCTTGTAGCGCGAGACCCGTGTCTCGGCGCCGAATTCGTCATTGGTGATATAGTCGTCGATCTTCTGCTTCGGCACCGGCGTGCCGTTGATCTGCAGGACGCCGTCGATCATCTGGATCTTGTCGCCGGGCAGGCCGATCACCCGCTTGATATAGTCGACGGACGGATCGCGCGGCAGCTTGAACACGGCGACATCGCCGCGCTCGGGCGGCGCCGCCCAGATGCGGCCCGAAAAGATGTCCGGCGAAAAGGGCAGCGAATAGCGGCTGTAGCCATAGGCATATTTCGAGACGAACAGGTAGTCGCCGACCAGCAGCGTGTCCTTCATCGAGCCGGAGGGAATGTTGAAGGGCTGGAACAGGAAAGTCCGAACGATCAGCGCCAGGATGAGTGCCTGGACGACGATCTTGGCCGTCTCGCCAAAACCGCCACGCTCGGACTTGTATTTGTCGCCGGCCACGCTCATCCGCCCTTCCGATCCACCATTCGCCTCGATTGCCCCCCGGGCGGTTGGTTCTTATCGGCTTCCCCGGCGGCGCGCAACGCATGCAGGCCGCCCATGGAGCCGCCTCAGCCTCACGGCGCCAGCGGCAGAGCCTCGATGATGACGAAGGCCTGGGCGAGCGGATAGTCGTCGGTGATCGTCAGGTGGATGACGGCCTGGTGGCCGGGCGGGAGAAGCCGGGCAAGGTGCTCGGCGGCACCACCGGTCAGGTGCATCGTCGGCTTGCCGCTCGGCAGGTTGACGACCCCCATGTCGCGCCAGAACACGCCGTGGCTGAGTCCGGTGCCGAGCGCCTTGGAGCAGGCCTCCTTGGCGGCGAAGCGCTTGGCATAGGAGGCGGCGCGCTCCTTGCGGCGGTCGGAGCGGGCGCGTTCCGTCGCGGTGAACACGCGGTCGATGAAGCGGTCGCCGAAGCGCTCCAGCGATTTCTCGACGCGGCGGATATCGATGAGGTCGCTGCCGAGCCCGATGATCATCGCGTGGCCTCGGCGCTCGCGCGCGCCTCGTCCATCAGCGCGCGCATGACGCGGATCGAGGCCTCGAGCCCGCGGAACACGGCCTCGCCGATCAGGAAATGGCCGATATTGAGCTCGCGGACTTCCGGGATGGCCGCGACCGGCCCGACCGTCTCATAGGAGAGGCCATGGCCGGCATGGATCTCGAGGCCGAGGCCGGCGCCATAGCGCGCTGCCTCGACGAGGCGGCGCGTCTCGGCGGCGAAGACGTCGGAACTCTCCTCATAGGCCTCGCAATAGGTGCCGGTGTGCAGCTCGACCACCGGCGCGCCGAGCTCGGCGGCGGCGTCGAGCTGGCGCGGATCGGGGGCGATGAACAGCGACACGCGGATGCCGGCGGCGCCGAGTTCGGCGACGAGCGGACGCAGCGCATGGAGCTGCCCCGCCGCGTCGAGGCCACCCTCGGTGGTGCGCTCCTCGCGCCGCTCCGGCACGATGCAGGCGGCATGCGGGCGATGATGCAGCGCGATCGCCACCATCTCCCGCGTCGCCGCCATCTCGAAGTTGAGAGGCAGCGTCAGTTCGGCCATCAGCCTGTCGATATCGGCGTCGCGGATGTGGCGGCGATCCTCGCGGAGATGCGCCGTGATGCCGTCGGCGCCGGCGGTGGCGGCGATTTCGGCCGCGACGAGGGGATCCGGATGGGCGCCGCCGCGGGCGTTCCGGATCGTCGCGACATGGTCGATGTTGACGCCGAGGCGGAGCGGGGCGAAGCGCGACATGGGACGGGAACTCCCTTCGAGACGAGCCTTACAGACGATGGCCGTGCAGTTCGCGCCGGCGGATCGCGAAACGCTCGCGCCGCGCCGATTGGAACGCGTCGGCGGCGAAGAATACCGCAATATAGGCAATGGCGCCCGCGACGAGACCGATCGGGACCGAGCCTATCAGCATCGGCTCGATCACCGGCCAGATGTTGTGCAGCGAATCGGTCAGGAGGCGGTGCGCCAGTTCCTCGGCGGTCTTCGCCTGGCTCTCGCGGCCGAACCAGCCGAGGACGACATTGCCGGTCTCGTAGGTGGCGATCCAGATGAACGGAAAGGTCAGCGGATTGCCGATCGAAGTGCCGAGCACGGAAGCGAGCACGTTGCCGCGCACGAGGAAGGCGGCCACGAAGCAGAGCAGATAGTGGAAGCCGATGAACGGCGTCATCGCCAATGCCACGCCGACCGCGAAGCCCGCCGCGATCGAGTGCGGCGTGCCCGAGAGGCGCAGCAGCCGCTTGCCATAGTAGCGCAGCGCCCGCCCCCAGCCGCGACGCGGCCAGGCGAGATGCGTGAGCCTCTGGTGGAAACGGAGCGGATGGCGGCGGCGGAAGAGCATGGAGAGAGGGTGTCGGCGATCAGTTAGGTGAGATTACGACTACCCGGCTTCACGGCCGGAATCGACTGCAGCGCCGGCGGCAGGTCGTCGGCCGGATAGGCCGGGACCTTGTAGTCGCAAAGCGCGATCAGCGGCACGCCGACATCGGCCTCGCCGGCCGAACGGTCGATCAGGCAGGCGACGGCGACGACAGTGCCGCCGAGGCCCTCGATCGTCTCGATCGTCTCGCGGCTCGACAGCCCGGTCGAGATGATGTCCTCGACGACGAGCACGCGGGCGCCCTCGGGCAGGTCGAAACGGCGGAGGCGGAACACGCCGCCCTCGCGCTCGACCCAGAGCGCGGGAACGCCGAGATGGCGCGCCGTCTCATAGCCGGGGATGAGGCCGCCCAGCGCCGGCGAGACGACGACGTCGAAGTCGAGCCCCTGCGCGCGCACCTTCTCCGCCAGCGCCTTGCAGAGCCGCTCGGTGCGGTCCGGATACATGAAGACGCGCGCCTTCTGCAGGAACACCGGGCTGTGCAGGCCGGAGGAGAGAATGAAATGCCCCTCGAGCAATGCGCCGGACTGGCGGAAGACGTCGATGACCTCGTGCTGTTCCATGGATGGTCCCCGGGAGAGTGGCCGCCGTTCAGGCGTTGACGCGGTTGGCGGAGCTGACGACATGGCGTTCGCGCAAGTCGCTCAGCAGGCGATTGAGATGCTTGACGTCCCACACCTCGAGATCGATCTCGATCTGCGAGAAGTCCGGCGCGCTGCGGACGATCTTCAAATTGGAGATGTTGCCGTCATTGTCGGCGATCACCTGCGCGACCTGGGCGAGCGTCCCCGGCTCGTTGATCGCCACCACCTCGATGCGCGCCGGAAAGCGCTCGCGATTGGCGGCGTCGATATCCCAGCGCACATCCAGCCAGCGGTCGGGCTCGTCGTCGAAATCCTTCAGCGCCGGCGACTGGATCGGATAGATCGTGATCCCCTCGCCTGGCGTCATGATGCCGACGATGCGGTCGCCCGGCACCGCGCCGCCTTCGGGTGCGAAGCGCACGGGCATATCGCCATGCAGGCCCCGAATGGGGATCGCATGCTCGGCATCGGCGACATCGCCGCTCGGCACGCGGAAGATCATGCCGCTCGCCTTCTTGAGGCCGAACCAGCCGGCCTCGCCGCCGGTGCCGGCGCCGCCCTTCGGCGCCGCGGCCCGCTCTTCCTTGTGGTCGGGATAGACGGCCTTCAGCACATTGATCGAGGGAATCTCGCCGCGGCCGACCGAGGCCAGCATGTCCTCGATGTTCTGCTGGGCGAGGCGTGGCAGCGCCGCCTTCAGCCGCTCTTCCGAATAGTCTCTCGCCGCCCGCTCGAAGGCGCGCTCGACGATCTTGCGGCCGAGACCCGCATATTGCTTGCGGATCGCCGCGCGGGCGGCGCGGCGGATCGAGGCGCGCGCCTTGCCCGTGACGGCGATGCTCTCCCAGGCCGGCGGCGGGATCTGGCCCTTGGAGCAGATGATCTCGACCTCGTCGCCATTCTTCAGCTCGGTGGTCAGCGGCATCATGCGGCCGTTCAGCTTGCAGCCGACACAGGTGTCGCCGATATCGGTATGGACGGCATAGGCGAAGTCGATCGGCGTCGCGCCCCGCGGCAGCGCGATCAGCCGGCCCTTCGGCGTGAAGCAGAACACCTGGTCGTGGAAGAGCTCGAGCTTGGTGTTCTCGAGGAACTCCTCCGGCGTGTCGCCCTCGGCCAGCATCTCGACGGTGCGGCGCAGCCAGGTATAGGCGCGGCTCTCGTCCGAGGCCTTGCCGCCGACCTTGTCCTTGTAGAGGGCATGCGCGGCGATGCCGTATTCGGCGACCTCGTTCATCGCGAAGGTGCGGATCTGCAACTCGACGCGCTGGCGGCCCGGCCCGACCACGGTGGTGTGAATCGAGCGATAGTCGTTCTGCTTCGGCGTCGAGATATAGTCCTTGAAGCGGCCAGGAACGGTCGGCCAGGACGTGTGCACGATGCCGAGCGCGGCATAGCAGTCGGCGCGGGTTTCGACGAGCACGCGGAAGCCGAGGATATCGGACAGCTGCTCGAACGAGATCGCCTTCCGCTCCATCTTGCGGAAGATCGAATAGGGCCGCTTCTCGCGGCCATAGACCTCGGCCTTGATGCCGTTCTTCTCGAACTTTTCGCGGAGGTCCTTCTCGATCTCGGCGATGAGGCCCTGGTTGCGGACGCGGATCTCGGCGAGACGGTCGGTGACGGCGGCATGCGCCTCGGGATTGACGACCTTGAACGCCAGCTCCTCGAGCTCCTCGCGCATGTCGTGCATGCCCATGCGTCCCGCGAGCGGGGCATAGATCTCGAGCGTTTCCTCGGCGATGCGGCCGCGCTTCTCCACCGGCATGAAGTGGAGGGTGCGCATGTTGTGCAGGCGGTCGGCGAGCTTCACGAGAAGAACGCGGACATCCTCGGAGATCGCGAGCAGCAGCTTGCGGAAATTCTCGGCCTGCGCCGCCTTGCGCGAGACGAGATCGAGCCGCTTGATCTTGGTGAGTCCCTCGACCAGACGGCCGATATCCTCGCCGAAGGTCGCGTCGATCTCCGAGCGCGTCGCGTCGGTATCCTCGATCGTGTCGTGCAGCAGCGCGACGGCGATGGTCGAATCGTCGAGCTTCAGATCCGTGAGGATGCCGGCGACTTCGAGCGGATGGGAGAAATAGGGATCGCCATTGGCG
This sequence comes from Kaistia sp., assembly GCA_965279105.1. Lineage (GTDB taxonomy): Bacteria > Pseudomonadota > Alphaproteobacteria > Rhizobiales > Kaistiaceae > Kaistia. The sequence goes on along the minus strand of OZ257135.1, from coordinate 2,903,160 downwards.
CGCCGCTGGCTGCCATGCTTCTGCATGGCATAGACATACGCCTTGTTCAGCAGCCCCTCGTCGGCCTGCGGATTGTACCGCTGGACACGTTCGAGGAGTTCGTATTGGCGCATCATGGCGCGGCTATCCGGCGACAGGCTTCTGGACCGGGATCAGACCCGGTCCCGTGCAATGTCATATAGGATCGCGGCGCTGAGGCTACGACAAGCAGTTTGACGCGGGGCTAGCCCAACGCACTCCGACGACTAGAAGTCGTCCTGCTTGTCGGGCGGAACCATGCTCTCGAGGCCGCGCAGAAGATCTTCTTCCGACATGCGGTCGAAGGCGATCGCATTGTCCTCGGCCACGTCCTCGTCGCCGCCGGTGAGCAGGGCGATGTCCTGCTCGGGCTCGTCGACCTCGACATATTTCTGCAGCGAGTGGATCAGGTCTTCCTTGAGGTCGTCGGGCGAGACGGTCTCGTCCGCGATCTCGCGCAGCGCCACGACGGGGTTCTTGTCGTTGTCGCGGGCGACGGTCAAGGCAGAGCCGCTGGCGATCATGCGGGCGCGGTGTCCGGCCAGCAGCACGAGCTCGAAGCGGTTCTCGACCTTGTCGACGCAATCTTCCACGGTCACGCGCGCCATGGCAGGTCTCCTGGAAACATGTACGGGTTCAAGCGGCGATGAATAGGTGCCGGGAGCGCGGAATGCAAGCCCCGCGCCGAAAGCAGCCGCGCGGCGACATTTTCGCGGGCATCGTCGCGCGCCTGTTCACCATTCCACAGTTTCGCTCGGCAAACCGTTTGCGACCCGCCCGGCGAGGCCCTATTTGATTCAAATCTACCGGTGCAAGGTGATTTCTTTTTCCGCCCAGCCGGCCTGTCCTATATTCAACGTTTGGATTGATGCCCATGTCTGACACTCGCGAGAAGATCGCCCTGTTCATTGACGGTGCAAATCTGTATGCGACAACCAAGTCGCTGGGATTTGATATCGATTACAAGAAGCTTCTCACCGAATTCAACACGAGAGGCAACCTGATCCGGGCCTATTACTATACGGCCCTTTCCGAGGATCAGGAATATTCGTCGATTCGTCCCCTGATCGACTGGCTCGACTACAACGGATATTCCGTGGTCACCAAGCCGACCAAGGAATTCTTCGATGCGACCGGCCGGCGCAAGATCAAGGGCAACATGGATATCGAGCTCGCCGTCGACATGATGGAGCTCTCCGACAACCTCGATCACATCATTCTCTTCTCGGGCGACGGCGATTTCCGCTCGCTGATCGAGGCCGTGCAGCGCAAGGGCCGCAAGGTCAGCGTCGTCTCGACGCTGGCGACGCAGCCGCCCATGATCGCCGACGAACTGCGCCGGCAGGCCGATCACTTCATCGACATCACCACGCTGCAAGGCCGGATCGGCCGCGATCCCGGCGAGCGGGCGGTGCGCGCCGCCGAGCGGGCGCAGGCGCAGGAAGCCTTCGAGGACGATTTCGACGAGGGCGTCTAGCACGGGCGCCCGGCGTGAGCCTTTCGGCCAGCGACGCGCCGCGTGATTGTCCGCTTTGCCCGCGCCTCGTCGACTTTCGCGAGGCGTGGCGCGCGCGCGAGCCCGCGTGGCACAATGCGCCCGTGCCCTCCTTCGGCCGCCTGGATGCGCGCCTTCTCATCGTCGGCCTCGCGCCGGGCCTGCGCGGCGCCAATCGCACTGGCCGGCCCTTCACGGGCGATTATGCCGGCGACCTGCTCTATGACACGCTGATCCGGTTCGGCTTCGCTGACGGCGTCTTCGAGGCGCGGCCCGACGACAGCCTTCGCCTCATCGACGCCGCCATCGCCAATGCCGTGCGCTGCGTGCCGCCCGAGAACAAGCCGACGACCGAGGAAATCCGGACCTGCCGTCCGTTCCTGACCGCGACGATCGCCGCGATGCCGCGTCTCGAGGCCGTCGTCGCGCTCGGCAAGATCGCCCATGATTCGCTTGTCGTCGCACTCGGCGAGAAGATGGCCCGGCATCCGTTCGGCCATGGACGGCGGCACGCCATCGGCCGCCTCGCGATCTTCGACAGCTACCATTGCTCCCGCTACAACACGAACACCGGCGTCCTCACGCCCGAGATGTTCCGCGCGGTGTTCGCCGCCGTCAGGGCCCAGCTGCCGACCTGATCGGCGATCGTGCCAAAAAAGCCACAATTGCGCACGGGTGAGCACATCCCGCGCCTTTCGTGCTGCACAAATCATATGTTTCCATTACCATAAGCTTGTCTAGATACTTCGCCGGCGCGGCGAACGGGTCCGAATTGGCCCGGGCCGCCGCGACCCAGATGCTTCCGATCGACCGCGCGGCGGACCAGCCGCGGCGCGGCGCTTATCCGGAGAAACGCTCATGCGATTGAAGATTCTCGCTCTCTGCTCGACCGCCGCCTTCATGGTCGTCGGACAGGCCGGGGCTGCCGACCTCACGGTCGCAGAGCCTGTCGATTATGTGAAGGTCTGCGACGCCTTCGGCGAGGGCTTCTACTATTCCCCCGGCACCGACACCTGCATCAAGGTCGGCGGCTATGTGAAGTTCGGCACTGACTTCGGCAATACCGATTTCGGCGACTATAACGACGTCTATCCGAACAGCCGCTGGAGCAATTTCTACACCGAAGCCTCGATCCAGCTGACCGCCTCCTCGGTCACCGAATTCGGCACGCTGACCGGCTTCCTCGATGTGCGCGCCCAGACCGGCAACGAGGGCAACTTCAGCGAATCGCAGTCGCAGGTGGTCAACAGCGCCACCAACTCCGCCTATATCGACAGCGGCTATGTGCAGCTCGGCGGTCTCCAGGCCGGCTACTTCACCTCGCTGTTCGATTTCGGCCGCGGCTACACCGATACGGAAGCCTTCGGCTCCGACGCCACCACGGACCATATCCAGTACACCTACGCGTCGGGCGGCTTCGCCTTCGCCGCCTCGGTGGAAGACCAGCGCGACCGCGGCCCGGTCGGCAACACCGGCGGCCTCGTCGAGAATGACGGTGTCTATGGCGAGGGCGGTCAGGACAACATCCCCGATCTGATCGCGGCGATCTCCTATTCCTCCGGCATCCTCAGCGGCAAGCTGGCCGCCGCCTATGTCAACCAGGCGATCGACGTAACCGGCAGCGGGACGGCCGCTGATCCCTTCATCGCCACCGGCAAGGCCGGCTGGGCCGTCGGGGCGGGGCTGGAGCTCTCGCTCGACATGATCACCAAGGGCGACGGCCTCTTCGTCTCGGCCGCCTATGCCGACAACGCCAACACCTTCACCGGCATCGCCGGCGACACCTCGGTCGCCGATCTCGGCGGCTTCATCGACGACGATCTCGCCGCCTCGGCGGCCGGAACGAGCTGGAGCGCCCTCGCCTCCTACAAGCACAACTGGTCGGACACGATCTATTCGGCGGTGACCGGCGGCTACGCGGCCTATGACGGCGACGGCTCGCTGTTCGGCGACTACAGCCTCACCGCCTGGCGCGGTGTGTTCTCGACAAGCTGGACGCCGGTGACCAATCTCGAGCTGATGCTCGACGGCAGCTATTCGCAGGTCGACCAGTCCGACAGCGGCACGGGCGACGCCTGGGCCGTCAATCTGTGGATGCAGCGCAACTGGTAGCGAGGTCGGCGCGCCGGCCTGCCCGGCACGAGCCTTATTCGTGCCGGATGATCGCGCGCCGTCCCCCCGCGCGGGGCTGCTCCGCGGGATATTGCCCGGAGGCGCCCGGAAACCGGGAAAGGGCCAAATATCGACATTGACGGGCTTGCCCGCAGTGGAGACGGTGAGAGGGCCTCGCAGCCGCAGGACATGCGGGCGAGGCGCTCAACGGACCGTAGACGGAGCCCTTTCCGGGATGAAAACGCCCCTCCTCGCCGCCGCCTGCCTCGCGGCCATGATCCCATCGCTACCCGCCTTCGCGGATGACACCGGTGGCAAGACCGGTCTCTTCAATACGCGCTATTGCGAGATCCTGACGCTCGACCGCCACGGCATCAAGGTCGACGCGACCGTCTACAACACCATCGGCTTCAACGACTGCCCGACCGATGCCTGGAACGGGATCACGGAAAAGTCCGCCGCCGATCAGCTCGGCGTCCAGCGCGTCGAACTGAACGGCCCGCGCTACTGGGTCCTCGACGGAATCAAGGGCTCTGGCATCTCGACCACCGGCAAGACGGTCACCGTCAATGGCATCGAGATGGGCGAGCGCGCGACGCTGGTCGCCTCGCTCTGGCAGGCGCTCGGCGGCCACAAGCTCTATGAGCCGACCGAGATCAAGCGCGACACCGTCTTCACCTACAGCGCCGGCAAGCCGGTGTTCGATCTGACGGATCCGCAGGGCAACGTCTACCGGATGCAGTCCTATGCCCAGATCGTCGACAAGGACGAGACGCTGGATGATCTCGCCGGGCTCGGCGCGACGCTGAAGCTCCCGAAGGGCTGGACCTATGCGACGCGCATCCTCGACAAGGACGAGCAACTCGTCGCGACCGGGGTCGCCTATGTCCTGCAGGACGACTTCCTGAACAGCTACCAGCGCATGTAGACGGCGGCGCCGATCCGGACGGGATCGGGGCTGGCGAAGAGAGGGCCGGCGGGATGCCTGCCCTCAACCGCGGTCGCGCATCACCCGGCTCTTCTCGCGGTTCCAGTCGCGTTCCTTCTCGGTCGCGCGCTTGTCGTGCAGCTTCTTGCCGCGCGCGAGCGCGACTTCGACCTTGGCGCGGCCCTTGTCGTTGAAGTAGATCTTCAACGGCACGATGGTCATGCCCTCGCGCTGCACGGCGACGGCGAGGCGGCCGATTTCCTTCTTGTGCAGCAGCAGTTTCCGCGGACGCCGGGTCTCGTGGTTGAACTGGTTCGCCTGCAGATATTCCGGGATATAGGCGTTGTAGAGCCAGACCTCGCCGCCCTTCTCGGCCGCGTAGGAATCGCTGATGGTCGAGCGGCCGCCACGGAGCGACTTGATCTCGGTTCCAGTCAGCATGATGCCGGCCTCGAAGACCTGGCCGATCTCGAAATCATAACGGGCGCGGCGGTTATCCGCCGCGAGCTTGTAACGGGGGTCGCCCGTTCCGGCGGACATCAGCGCATCCTCAGTTGGTCAGGCCCGCATGCACCAGCGCGGCGCGGATGGCGGTCTTGGTCGGCTCGGTGATTCCGACGAGCGGCAGGCGGACTTCCTCCTCCATGCGGCTCAACACCGACAGTGCATATTTGGCCCCTGTCGGGTTCGGTTCAAGGAACAGCGCCTGATGCAGCGGCATCAGCCGGTCCTGATAGGCGAGCGCCTTGGCATAGTCGCCGGCGAGGCAGGCCGCCTGGAACTCGGAACAGAGCTTCGGCGCGACATTCGAGGTCACGGAAATGCAGCCCTGGCCGCCATGCGCCATGAAGGCGAGCGCCGTTCCGTCCTCGCCCGAGAGCTGGAGGAAGTCGGGGCCGATCGCCATCCTCGTCAGGCTGACGCGGTCGAGCTTGGCGGTCGCGTCCTTGACGCCGACGATGTTCGGCAGTTCGGCGAGGCGGGCCATGGTCTCGACGCTCATGTCGACGACCGAGCGCGGCGGGATGTTGTAGATGATGATCGGCAGGCCGACGGCGTCGTTGATCGCCTTGTAGTGCTGGTAGAGCCCTTCCTGATTGGGCTTGTTGTAATAGGGCGTGACGACCAGCACGGCATCGGCGCCGGCCTGTTCGGCATGGCGGGCGAGGTCGATCGCCTCGCGCGTGTTGTTCGAGCCGGCACCGGCGATCACCGGCACGCGGCCGGCGGCAACCTCGATGCAGATCTCGACGACGCGCTTGTGTTCCTCATGCGACAGGGTCGGGCTCTCGCCGGTGGTGCCGACCGGCACCAGGCCGTGCGTCCCTTCCGTGATCTGCCAATCCACGAAAGTTCGGAACGCCTCCTCGTCGACGGAGCCGTCCCGCATCGGCGTGACCAGTGCCGTGATCGAACCCTTGAACATCGCGCCTATCCGCCCTCTTGTCCGCCTTCTTGCCGTCAATCGGCCCGAATCCACGCCGATAGAGTTGGCGTGCGGAACGGGCTATGTTGTGGCGATTGTGCTCTTTCTTCGAGGGCGGGACCATAGAGGCTGGCTCGCGGCAGGGCAAGAACCGCCAAGCGGCGGCCGATGCGTCAAGTCTTTGTTCACCACGTGCAACTAGCATCGGTTCATCGGTCGGTTCTGGACTTATGAACAGGAGGGGCCGACTTTCGGGCGGTGCGTAAAGGAAGTGCGGGCATGATGGAGAATTCTCCGGGCTGGAGCGGACGCAAGGCGCAACTGATGGCGCGGGTCGCGCTCGCCGCCCTGCTGGTCGCGGCCACCGCCTCGGAAACGCTCGCCCAGGCCGTGCCACTGCCGCGCGCCCATCCCGCCCGCTCCGTCGATACCACGGACGATCTGACGACGGCGGCGATCACGCCGGCCGTCAAGCCGTCCGCCCCGGCCAAGGCGTCCGCAACCTCGATTGCCAACGACATCACCTCGTCGTTCTCGCCGAGCCAGCTCGGGCTCGAGGCGGCGCTGAAGCTCGTCGACAGCGGCCAGATCGGCAAGGCGATGGCCATCGCCCAGCTGATGCCGGACCAGACCAACCGCCACATCATCCAATGGCTGGTCGCCCAGAGCGGCAGCCCGGATGTCTCGGTGAGCCAGATCACGCGGACGGCGCAGGAACTGCCCGATTGGCCGGGCCAGGCGCTGATGCGCCGGCGCGCCGAGCAGGCGCTGCAGCGCATGAACGCCGATCCGGAAACGATCGTCCAGGCCTTCGCCAATACCAAGCCCGGTTCCGACGAGGGCCTCGTGCTGCTCACCGGCGCGCTGGTCGCGACCGGCCGCACCAAGGATGCCGCCGCGCTGCTGCGGCCGCGCTGGCGCAAGGACAGCTTTTCCGCCGCCATCGAGGCGACCATCCTCCGCCAGTACGGCAACCTCTTGACGCCCGCCGATCACAAGGCGCGGATGGACATGTTCCTCTACAATGACGACGCGGCCGAGGGCCTCGCCGTCTCGAAGATGCTCGGCGGCGACATGCAGGCGCTCGCCGCGGCGAGAGCCGCCGTCATCAACAAGTCGTCCAATGCCGGCGCGCTGCTGGCCAAGGTGCCCGGCAACCTGCGCAAGGACCCCGGCTACATCTATTCCTCGACACAGTATCTGCGCCGCGCCGAACGCTACAAGGAAGCGGCCGCGATGATGCTGACCGCGCCGCGCAACGGCGAGCTCCTCGTCGATCCGGACGCCTGGTGGGTCGAGCGGCGCGTGCTCTCGCGCGAGATGCTCGATCTCGGCGATGCGCGCACCGCCTACAAGCTCGCCTCCGAACACGCGGCCGAATCGAGCGCCAACCAGGCCGATGCCGAATTCCACGCCGGCTGGTATGCGCTGCGCTTCCTGAACGATCCGGCGACGGCGCGGCGGCATTTCGCGGCCATCCAGGCCGCATCGACCATGCCGCTCAGCCAGTCGCGCGCCGAATATTGGCTCGGACGCGCGGCCGAGGCGCTCGGCGACCGCAACGAGGCGATCGCGCAGTACCGCCTCGCCGCGGCCTATCCGACGACCTTCTATGGCCAGATCGCCTCGGCGAAGCTCGGCATGAAGCAATTGACGCTGTCCGGCCCCGGCACTGCCGACAACGCCACCAAGAAGCGCTTCCAGAGCCGCGAGATGGTTCAGGCGCTGCAGCGGCTCCAGGCCGCCGGCTATGACGATCGCGCGCGGCAGTTCTACGCCCAGCTCGGCGATACGCTGACGAGCCCGGCCGAGGTCGGCCTGCTCGCCGCCATGGCCGAGAAGGATGGCCAGCACCAGATCGCGCTGCAGATCGGCAAGAAGGCCTATGCGCGCGGCCTGCCGGTCGACACCCTCGCCTTCCCGATCGCGGCGATCCCGCGCGGCGTGAAGACGACGGCGGTCGAGAAGTCGGTCGTCTATGCGGTCGCGCGGCAGGAAAGCGCCTTCAACCCGGCGGCGGTCAGCCATGCCGGCGCGCGCGGCCTGCTGCAGCTGATGCCGGGCACCGCCAAGATGGTCGCCAAGGCGGCGGGCGTGCCCTATTCGCTGCCGCGCCTCACCAGCGATCCCGGCTACAACGCCACGCTCGGCGCCGCGCATCTCGGCGATCTCGTCGGCGACTTCAACGGCTCCTACATCATGGCCTTCGCCGCCTATAATGCCGGCAAGAGCCGCGTCGTGCAGTGGGTCAAGCAGTATGGCGATCCGCGCGATCCCAATGTCGACGCCATCGACTGGATCGAGCGCATCCCCTTCACCGAGACGCGCAACTACGTGATGCGCTGCACGGAGAACCTGCAGGTCTATCGCGCCCGCCTCGGCGAGCCGGCGCTCGTCATCAACCGCGACCTGCATCGCGGCGGCCCGACTTGAGCGGCGCCAGCCCGGCGGAGGATTTCACCTATCTGGCGGATGACGGGCTGAGGCTCGCCGGGCGCGATTTCGGCCCGCGCGACGGGTCGCGTCTTCCCGTCGTCTGCCTGCCGGGCCTGACGCGGACGACACGCGATTTCGAGCGCCTCGCCGAGGTCCTCGCCGCACGCGGGCGGCGCGTCGTCGCCTTCGACTATCGTGGCCGCGGCCGATCCGGACGCGATGCGAGCGGCGCCAGCTACACCGTGCCGATCGAACTGCAGGATGTCCTGCGCGGCATGAGCGAGCGTGGGCTCGGCCGCTCGGTCCTCGTCGGCACCTCGCGCGGCGGCATCCTCACCATGAGCCTCGCCGCCGCTCGTCCCGACCTCGTGGCCGGGGCCGTGCTCAACGATATCGGCAGCCGGGTCGAGATCGGCGGGCTGCTCCGGATCAAATCCTATGTCGGCAAAGGCGAGCCGCCCGCCGACTGGGACGACGCCGCCGCCATGCTGCGCGCCCTGCATGGCGCGAGCTTTCCGGCCTTCACCGATCGCGACTGGCAGGAGCAGGCCCGCCTCACCTTTGCCGAGCGCGACGGCCAGCCCGTCATCGACGCCGATCCCCTGCTCGCCCTCGGGCTGGTGGCGCTGACCGAGGCGACGCCCTCGCCCGATCTCTCTGCGGTCTTCGCGGCGCTTGCCGGCGTGCCGGTGATGCTGATCCGCGGCGGCACCTCGGATCTCGTGTCGCCGGAAACCGTCCTCGCCATGGAAGCGCAGCATCAGGGCCTCGTGACGATCGAGGTTCCGGGCGAAGGCCACCCGCCGATGCTGCGGGGCGCGCTTCTGGGGACGATCGCCGATTTCATCGACGGCATCGGCTGACGGCGGCGCTGCTCACACCCGCGGTCGACGCGACGGCGGCTCGCTGGCCGCGATCCGGGCGGCGTTGGCGACCCACTCGTCGGCACTGGTCCCCTCGCCGAGATCGAGCTGGGCGGCAACCCAGGCGACTTCCTGCGGCGTCCAGGCTGCAATCTGGCTGAAATGATAGATGCCGATGGAATAGAGCCGGTCGGCATGGCGACGCGTCAGACCCGGCAGCCGCTGCAGCGCATCCGCCCTGCCCTGGCGCGGCCCCGGCAATGCGGGCGGGCGCATGCGCGGCGGCAGCTGCGCCGCGCGTGGCCGCGCCGGCTGCGGAGCAGGCCGCGCGGTTGCCAGCGACGCTTCGATGGTGAGAGGCCCCTCCTCGCGGCGGACCGACGGCTTCGGGACGGGCACGACCTCGGGCAGAGGCACCAGCGCCTCGGCCTCATCCTCGCTGTCGTCGTCCTCGTCCGCGCCAGACCGCCCGAACAGCGGACGGATCAGCCGCGACAGCAGCCAGCCGACAAGGCTGCCGATCACGAATGAGACGGCGAGGATCGCCCAGAGCTCGGCGGCGAAGCGGATCATCGCGGCACCCTCGGGACGGCCTCGGCCCGGCGGCGGGCGGCGCGCGCGGCGATCGTCTCGGCGATGATGCCGGCGACAAGGCCGAGCGCCGCGGCGGCCGCCATGAAGGGCCAGATATGCAGCAGCAGATAGTCCATGCCCGCCCCTATCTGCTCTCGACGGTGAAGGTGATGCGGCTGTTGCGCGCGCGGCCGTCGGCGGTGGAATTGCTGGCGACCGGCCGCGATTCGCCATAGCCGACCGCCGTCAGCCGCTCGCGCCGGACGCCGTCGGCGACGAGGCGATCGAGGACGGCGGCGGCCTGGTCGGCGCTCACGGCCTTGTTGCGCTTGGCGCCGCCGGCCGAATCGGTGTGGCCGCCGATCTCGATGGTCGCGGCCGGACAGCGCTGGACGATGGCGGCGAGACGGTCGACGAGCCCGAAGCTCTCGGGGAGCACTGACGGCCCGTCGTCGTCGAAGGCGATCTCCTGCTTGGCGAGTTCCGCGTCGAGCGCCGTCTGGCATTCCGGCGCCGGCAGCGGATCGCCGCCGACCGCGACGATGATCGACGAGGTCAGCGCGAAGCCATCCGGCAAGGCCGCGCCGAGATCGGCCTCGATCGCCTGGCGGGCGTCTTCGGAGACGGCGGCGCCTGTGAGCGTGAGCTGGCGGTCGCTGAGCGCGGCGTGGCCGGCCGAAAGACGGCTGACCGCTTGGAGCGATGCAAGCGCGACCTCGGCGAGCCCGTCCGGCGCGCCGCCGGCCCGTTCGAGGCCGATCTCGATCTCGCCGCCGGGAAAGCGCGGGCGGGCGGCTGCGACGATCGTCTGCGCCAGTTCGCTGGTGGGGACGTAGCCCGACAGGGTGAGCCCCTGGTCGGTGCGCACGATGCCGAAGACGAAGGGCGACACCGCGGCCGGCGCGACGGCATCGCGGGTGAGCTCCATGCTCGCCGGCAAGGTGCGGCCGAGCTGCTCGGTCAGGGTGCGGAAGCTCGCGGTGGACTGCGCCTCGCCGTCGATCGCATAGGCGCGGCCCGACAAGGCGACGGCACCCTTGGCGAGCAGCGCGAGCTGCGAGAGGCTGAAGCGGAGCGCGCCGATCCAGTCCATCTTCGGATCGCCGGCCGCGATGGCGAGGCGGTCGTCGATCCGTGCCGTCGGGAAGAGGCGCGTCGCCTCCGCCACCACCTGCTGCCGGGCCCCCTCGGTCGGCACATAGCCCGAGAGCACGATGCGGTCGCCGTCGCGCGTCGCGCGCCAGACATAGGGATCGACGAAGGGCGGCTCGACATCGATCGCGCCGATGGCGATGCCGTCGCCCTGCCGGTCGCGCCGCGCGCCGAGATCGGCCAGCATCGCCTGGTGATCGGCGACCGACTTCGCCTTGCCCATCATGGTGAGGGTCGCATCGGCGATCAGCACCTGCCCTTCGGCGAGCCGCGGCAGCTGATAGGCGGCGAAGACCGCGGCCGAGCCGAAGCCCGGCGGCGCGCCGGAGGCAAGCCGGGTCGCGTCGTCGATGGCGATGCCGGGCGCCGCCGCCGCGAGTGCGCTGCGGATCTCGCCGCGGACGATCTCAGAGGGGACGAAGCCGCTCAGCGTCGCCGTCTTGCCGTCATAGCCGGCCCGCCAATTGAATGCCTCGGCGCGCGGCGGCAGGATCCGCACGGTCCGAAGCTCGAGGCCGGGCGGCAAAGCGCGCGTCAGGGCAGCGGCGGCGGCGGCGAAGCTCGTCTCGTCGCGCGCGGTTCCGTCGATCGAGAGGGCCGGGCCGGCGAGGCTCGCCTTGCCCTCGGAGAGTTCGGCGACGCGCGCCAATGCGAAGCGCGCCAGCCCGAGGAAATCGACCGGCTGGCCGCGGGCGAGCGTCGTCTGGTCGACCAGCGCGAGACCGGCAAAGGCTGCGGCGATGTCGGTCCTGAGCGCTAGGCGCACATCGTCGGAGGGCACATAGCCGGCAAGCGTCAATTGGCCGGCCGACCGCGTGACCGTGAACAGGTAGCTCGCCTGCAAGGGCAGGATGCCGCTGGCATCGACGAGGCTCATGATGCCCGGCACGCTGGCCGCGATCTCGGCGGCGCGGCGCTGCGCCTCCAGCGTCGGCGCGGTTCCCGAAATGATGGCCGTCTGCCCTTCGACGGTGACGCTCGCCCAGGACTGGCCGGCATCGACGAGCTGCTGGTCGATGCGGGCGGCAAGTTCGGTCGCCATCGGCCCGGCAATGAGGACGATGGCGGCGGCCGTCAGCAAGGAGACGACGAGCAGCCCGGCCGCGAGGAGAAAGCGGACGCCGCTCATGGTCGCGCCAGGGGGGCGGAGACAGGCCGGACCGCAGGGTGGAGCGGGTGGTCGAGATACGGAATCGGAACCGCGCCTCGCCTCGGCGCGGGTGCGCTCGCCCGGTCGCGCCGCGTCGCCTCACTCGCTCGAAGCGGTTGTCTGCCGGCCCCCATTCCACCCCTCCGGCCGCAGAGGCGCGCGTGGTGGCGCCGATCGGCGCAGCTAAGCGCACTGCGAACAGGATGGTTGCCGAATTCAGTCGCGGACCGCAAGCGGCGCGTGCGCCTCAGCGGTGGATGACGGGCTCAGCGCGGGGTGGTCGGCGGGACATTCTTGACCATCCAGTCTTCCGCGAGCGCCAGCGCCGTGCGGCGCTCGGTCTCGGTTGCGACCGAAAAGGCCTGTTCCTGCAACTTCTGGATCCAGGGATCGAGCGGCTTGGCGCGGTCGCGGGCCACGGTCAGGAACATGAGGCCGAGCACCGGCTCGCGATTGACGCCCTCGCCCTCGAACAGCATGTGGCCGAGCAGCGCCTGCGCGCCCACATTGCCCTTGTTGGCGGCGAGCTTCGCCCAGCGCACGGCCTGGCGCGGATCGGGATCGCCGCCCTCGCCGTCATAATACATGCGGGCGAGATTGAGCTGGGCATCGGGATCGCCGAAATAGGACGCCGCATAGGCAAACATCTGGCGGGCGCGGCCGAAATCCGGCTGGATCGCGCTGTTCGGGATGCCCTCGCGATAATAGGAGCCGAGCGCCACGAAGGCGCTGGCGACGAAGCGGGCCGAGCTGCCGTCCGGATTGTCGTCGGCATGCGCGTCGGCGACTTCGCTGAACATCTCGAAGGCCTTGACGTCGTCCTTGGCGAGCCCGTCGCCTTCGGCATACATCCGCCCGAGCTTCCACTGCGCGCCGGCATGGCCCTTCTCGGCGGCATAAGTGAGCGCCTCGACGGCGGCGGACTTGTCGCCCTGCTTGTAGGCGTTGTAGCCGAAGCGGAACGCTTCCATCGGCGTCGCATTCTTGTCGAGCGTCCGCGCGTCGAGCGCATAGGCGCCGGCGAGACCGCTCAGAAGGCCGATGCCGAAAAGCGCAGCACCGCCAAACGCGTTACAGAACCGCATAGCTTGCCACTTCATGACGGGCAGACGAGCGTCCGGGGGCCGCGTTCGGCCACAGGAGATCGACTGAGGCCGCGTTGCGGCGGCCATGACTGGAATGCAAGAGAGGATGCACGCTGTTTCCGGCAAAACCTAGGCCGCGCCGCCAGCCGCCGGCGGGATGACTCGCCGAAGCCGGAACCGCGCAAGCAAAGCCGGTATTTCCCACAAGATGCCGCAAGATTTGTCCTATCCGCCCCCGGATGGTCGCGACGTTCGTGTCGCTTTATGGCTGAAAGGCGGCGGATCGGGGCGGACGAAGACTCGCGGACGACATTGCGATGACGGTGTTGCGACCCCGCCACAGGCCGGCCGCCCGGCCCCGCCGCCCCTTCGGCAGGCTCCGGCGCAGCAGCGGCGACCGGAGAGCGGCGCGCATTCCCGGAATCCCGCCAGTCCTGCGTCAGGGCGCCCTGAACAAACAGGAAACACTCTCGCGGCGGTGCCTTGGGCGTGGCAACATTCATGCTTGATTCGGACGGCCAGCCCGGCCATGTCAGCGGCCGGACCCAAACGGAAGACCCATGGACGATACCACCGATCTTTTCGGCTCCGGAAAGCCCGACCTCGTGGCCGAAAGCGCGGCGACGTCCGCGGCCGGCAAGGCACATGCCGCGCGGCGTTCGAGCCAGGCCGCCGCCGAGGCCGACTACTCGGCCGCCGACATCGAGGTGCTCGAGGGGCTGGAGCCTGTCCGGCGCCGGCCGGGCATGTATATCGGCGGCACCGACGAGAAGGCGCTGCACCATCTCTTCGCCGAAGTGATCGACAACTCGATGGACGAGGCCGTCGCCGGCCATGCCAATGTCATCGAGGTCGAGGTCTCGGCCGACGGCTTCATCACCGTCACCGACAATGGCCGCGGCATCCCGATCGATCCGCATCCGAAGTTCAAGGACAAGTCGGCGCTCGAAGTCATCATGACGACGCTGCATTCGGGCGGAAAGTTCGACTCGAAGGTCTACGAGACCTCGGGCGGCCTGCATGGCGTCGGCGTCTCGGTGGTGAACGCGCTCTCCGAGGTGCTCGAGGTCGAGGTGGCGCGCGGCCGCAAGCTCTACCGCCAGAGCTTTGCCCGCGGCGTGCCGACCTCCGGTCTCGTCTTCGTCGGCGATGTGCAGAACCGGCGCGGCACCAGGACGCGCTTCCGCCCCGACCCGCAGATCTTCGGCACCGAGGCCCGCTTCAAGCCGGCGCGGCTCTTCGCGATGTCGCGCTCGAAGGCCTATCTCTATGGCGGCGTCGAGATCCGCTGGAACTGTGCGCCCGAACTGCTCGGACCCGATGCGGCGACGCCGCCGACGGCGGTGTTCCATTTCCCCGGCGGGCTCAAGGACTTCCTCGCCGCCGACCTCACCGGCGAGCGGACCGTCACGACGCAGATCTTCGCCGGCCGCACCGACAAGGCGAGCGGCCATGGCGCGGCGGAATGGGCGGTCGCCTGGTTCCCGGGCGATGGCTATGTCCGCTCCTATTGCAACACCATCCCGACGCCTGAGGGCGGCACGCATGAGCAGGGGCTGCGCTCGGCCCTGCTGCGCGGGCTCAAGGCCTATGCCGAGCTCTCCGGCAACAAGCGCGCCTCGACCATCACCGCCGAGGATGTGATGACATCCTGCGCCGCGATGCTCTCGGTCTTCGTGCGCGAGCCGGAATTCGTCGGCCAGACCAAGGACCGCCTCGCCTCGGGCGAGGCGACGCGCATCGTCGAGAAGGCGGTCGGCGATCCGTTCGACCATTGGCTCGCCGCCTCGCCGCAGGACGCCTCGCGCTTGCTCGACTGGGTGATCGAGCGCGCCGAGGAGCGGCTGCGCCGGCGGCAGGAAAAAGAGGTCAACCGCAAGAGCGCGGTGCGGAAGCTCCGCCTGCCCGGCAAGCTCGCCGATTGCAGCCAGAGCGCGGCACAGGGCAGCGAGATCTTCATCGTCGAGGGCGATTCGGCCGGCGGCTCGGCCAAGCAGGCGCGCGACCGCGCCAGCCAGGCGATCCTGCCGCTCCGTGGCAAGATCCTCAACGTCGCCAATGCCGGCCGCGAGAAGCTCGGCGCCAACCAGCAGCTCGCCGATTTGATGCAGGCGCTCGGCGTCGCGCCCCGCAACCAGTATCGCGACGAGGACCTTCGCTACGACAAGGTCATCATCATGACCGACGCCGATGTCGACGGCGCCCATATCGCCTCGCTGCTGATCACCTTCTTCTATCGCGAGCTGCCGGAACTGATCGCGACCGGCCATCTCTATCTCGCTGTGCCGCCGCTCTATCGCATCACCCAGGGCGGCAAGACGCTCTATGCGCGCGACGACCGCCACAAGGACGAGTTGCTGGCGAGCGAATTCACCGGCAAGGGCAAGGTCGAGATCGGCCGCTTCAAGGGCCTCGGCGAGATGATGCCGGCGCAATTGAAGGAGACGACGATGGACCCCAGGAAGCGCATGCTGCTGCGCGTCGGCGTCGTCGATGGCGAGATCGAGCTGACGCGCGACACCGTCGAGCAGCTGATGGGCAACAAGCCGGAGGAGCGCTTCCGCTTCATCCAGGACAATGCCGCCTTCGCAACAGAGATCGATATCTAGAGCCTTTCAGGGCTTGTTGGAAGCGTTCTGCCGGAGCGGATTCGGGCCAAGGTCGAGGACTGCGGCGACGGCCGTACTGAAGTACGGCCGAGCCGGAGGCCGACGGATTTGGCCCGAATCCGCCCGGCCCGAAGGGTTTCCCGCCGGCGGGCGCCCGCCGTGTCGGCCGGCTCGCCCGATGCGGAGGCATCGGGCGAGCCGCCCTCCTTGCGGATCGCGCGCGCCGGCGGAAAACAGAACGGATTCCACCAAGCCCTGAAAGGCTCTAGGCGGAGGCGCGCCACTCCGCGGCCAGGTCCCGGAGGCGCTCCTTGTCGGCCTCCAGCGCCAGCGCGGCCTCAGCCCGGGCGAGCGCCAGTTCGGCCTGTCGCCGAGCGGCCGCGCGGAAGTCGACATCACCCATGCGGCCGAGCGCCTGCAATGCCTTCTGGATGCGCAACTGCACTTCGATCAGGGCGGCGCCATCGCGTGCCACCAGCATGAAGGCATCCTCGAACAAGTCATCCGCGGCGAGCCGCGGAACCGCGACGCGCTCATGGACGACCTCGTCGGGCCCATCGGGTGGCCCGGCCGCCCAGAGCGCCAGCAAGCGGGTCGACCGACCGATCACGTCGATCGCCGTGCCGGGATCGTTGACGGCCGGCGACAAGGCGCGCGAGCCGATCTCGCTCAGCACCGCCAACCCGAAACGGGGATCCTGGTCGAAGCTGCGTTCCACGCCCACCGAGAAGGCCCGGCGGACCGCCTCCGCCACGCTGTCTGCGGCCGCAGGCTGGATCGGCGGCACGAAGGCGAGCAGCGGCTCGTTCGGATAGAGGAAGGCGCCGGGTACGGCCGCGAGGACGATATCCGCGTGGATCTCCTTCGCGATGTCCGCCAGAGCGCCGATATCGACGTGCTGCACATAGCCGATCCTGTCGGCGAGGACCAAGGTGCCCTCGCCTTGGGCGCCGGCGGTCGCACTGATCGCCCGCCCGCCAAGCGTGGGGCTGGCGAGACGCGCGGACAGAGCCGCCTCAGTTGCCGCCTCGACGCGGCTGGTCGTCTCGCCGACACGGCCGAGCCGGGTGAGATGATCGATCCAGCGCAGAAGGGTCACGACGATCAGGACGATGACGCTGATGGTGACCAGAAAGAGGATGACGCGGCCGCGATCGCCATAGGCGCCGGTCTTGAGGACGATGATCCCGACGATCCCGAACAGGAACGAGCCGATGAAAGTCGAGAGGACATTCTGCGTCACCCGATCCTCCATCAGCAGCTTGGTAGCTCGCGGCGAGACAGTGTTGGTCGCCGAACCATAGGCAGACGTCATGACACTCAGCGAGAAGGTCGTGACGGCCAGCATGCTGGACGCGATGATGTCGAGAATGCTCTCGACGGCGTCGGCACCGATCTTTCCAGGCAGTTGCCAGGGGATATAGCGTTCGATGACCGCCGCGAGCACGGCGGCGACAACGCCGAGCGCGCCGATCAGGCTCGCCCGGACCCAAAGGCGGCGCGTCAATTGCCGGAGCAGCCATTGCCAGCGTGACATTGTGATCCTCTCTTCCGCCAGCAGGTGGCAAGCTCCCCGCCTCCGGCACTCTAGTTGCAACGATCTCGCCCGGCGACCGGCAACCGGGAATTCTCCGAGGGTTGCAGCCACAGGACTGAAGCCGGATGACTGAAGTCCGATGAACAAGCCCGCATGACGGAATCGAAATGACCGAACTCGCGGGATTGTTCCTCGCCGCCTTCCTCGCCGCCACGCTGCTGCCGGCCCAGTCGGAGGCGGTGCTTGTCGGATTGTTGCTGAAGGGCGATGTCGCGCCCTGGCTGCTGGTCGCCGCGGCCAGCCTCGGCAATGTGCTCGGCGCGGTGGTCAACTGGCTGCTCGGCCGCTTCATCGAGCGGTTTCGTCACCGGCGCTGGTTTCCGGTCACGGACGCCCAGCTCGGGCGCGCGCAGCGCTGGTATCGCCGCTTCGGCCGCTGGAGCCTGCTCTTCTCCTGGCTGCCGATCATCGGCGACCCGCTGACGGTCGTCGCCGGCGCCTTGCGCGAGCCGCTCTGGAGCTTCGTGCTGCTGGTCGCGATCGGCAAGGTCGCCCGCTATGTCGCTCTCGCGCTTGCGACGCTGCGCTTCATCGGCTGACGCTCAGACATACATCCCCTCGCGCAGGTTGAGCCCATGCTCGACGAACGCCTTCATGTGCACGAGCGACAGGCCTGATCGTGCCTTGAATCCGCCCGTCCCGGCGCCGTAAGATTCGGGTGATGCCGAGCAGATGCCGGAGGCCCGATATGCCGAACCAACCCCAGCCCGCCCGGACTGTCCCCGGAGCATGCAGCCTCGTCCTCGCCGCGGCGCTGCTGACGCCGCCCCTGGCGGCCGCCGCCCGCGCGGACGCCCTCGGCGAGGCCGTCCAGCGGCTCGAACCGTCGATCCAGGACGTGCGCGTCACCGGGACATGGGACAAGGATGGCCGCAAGGGCGTCTACCGGGTCGTCGTCGCGCGCACGGCAGGGCCGAGCCCGACGGCGCGCCTCTTCGTGCAGTGGGTCGCGACCGGCGTCGACGGCTCGCAGCAGATCGAGCGGGCGATCGAGATCACGGAGATGGCGGCGCTGAAGCTCGACATCTCCGACTTCGTCGCCGAGCCCGATCCCGCGGGGCTCTCCGTCTTCGTCGACGTCATTGACGCGGCGAAGGACACCGATCAGAGCTATGAGCTCATCATCGACGACGACGGCAGCTACCGGTTCGGCCCGGCCAGTAACTAAGAATGTCGCGAATCGCCATCCGGCGCGCTGAATTCCTTCAAAAGATTTGACAAATCGGCGCCGATGCGGGTATTTGCCAGCGTCACTCATCGATGGTGATGGCCTCTTTCGCCGTCCCACGCAGCCTTCGGGCCATATCCTTCTTGAACAGCTCCTTCTCTACACTCGGGCTTAGCCCCAAAGTGCTGGCTGCCGTCGAATCGAGCGGCTACACCGTGCCGACGCCGATTCAGGCCGAAGCGATCCCCCATGTTCTCAACCGGCGCGACGTCCTCGGCATCGCCCAGACCGGCACCGGCAAGACGGCCGGCTTCGTGCTGCCGATGATCACCCTGCTCGAGCAGGGCCGAGCGCGCGCCCGCATGCCGCGCACGCTGATTCTCGAGCCGACGCGCGAACTCGCGGCGCAGGTCGAAGAGAACTTCAACAAATACGGCCAGAACCACAAGCTGAACGTCGCGCTGCTGATCGGCGGCGTCTCTTTCAACGACCAGGAAAAGAAGCTGGATCGCGGCGTCGATGTTCTCATCGCGACGCCAGGCCGCCTGCTCGATCATTGCGAGCGCGGCAAGCTGCTGATGACCGGCGTCGAGATCCTCGTGATCGACGAAGCCGACCGCATGCTCGACATGGGCTTCATTCCCGATATCGAGCGCATCAGCAAGCTGTTGCCGTTCGGCCGCCAGACGCTGTTCTTCTCGGCGACGATGCCGCCGGAGATCGAGCGCCTCGCCGATACGTTCCTGTCCAATCCGGCCCGCATCGAGGTCGCCAAGCAGGCGACGACCGCCAAGACCGTGACGCAGGTCTTCGTCGCCACCGGGCGCGAGCCCGCCGACAAGCGCGAGACGCTGCGCGAATTGATCCGCAATGCGGTCGACCTCAAGAACGCGATCATCTTCTGCAATCGCAAGCGCGAAGTGGCCGTTCTCGCCCGCTCGCTCGAGAAGCACGGCTTCTCGGTCGGCGCTCTCCATGGCGACATGGACCAGCGCGCCCGCATGGCGACGCTCGACGCGTTCAAGACCAACAAGATCACGCTCCTGGTTGCGAGCGATGTCGCGGCCCGTGGTCTCGACATCCCCGATGTCAGCCATGTCTTCAATTTCGATATCCCGACCCATGCCGACGACTATGTGCACCGGATCGGCCGCACGGGCCGCGCCGGCCGTTCCGGCACGTCGATGACGCTGGTGGCGCCGTCCGACCAGAAATATCTGGCCGCGATCGACAAGCTCACCGGCGACGGCGTCAAGTGGCTCGGCGATCCCGTCGGATCGGCCCCGCCGCGCGAACGTGGCGAGCGCAGCGAGCGTTCGGAGCGTGGCGAACGGTCGGAACGCGGCGAGCGCTCCGAGCGCAGCCCGCGTGGCGAGCGTCCCGCACGCGCCCCCCGCAGCGCCGAGGCGAAGCCTGACGTCGAACGCGTTGCAGAGCCGAAGGTCGAGGCCGCCGTGCCGACGACACGTCCGGTTGCGGACGAGCCCGTCCGGCCGAGCGCCGAAGGCCGGCGCGAGGCCACGCGCCGCCAGCAGGCGCCCCGGCCCGAGCCGCGGCAGCCGCATCGCCGCGAGCGCGACGACGGCGAGCGTGTCATCGGCCTCGGCGATCACGTGCCGCAGTTCCTGCTGCGTCCGGTGCGCGCGCCGTCGTCCTGAACGACCGCGCCGGCTAACCGATTTCCCGTACTGAAGCGCGCCGCAGATTTTTCTGCGGCGTCTTAACAGGTGGTTAGTCACGACACCCGCCAACTGCTGCATCGCAGCAGCCGCATCGTGCGCATTAGCTTCCCATTAGAGTTTCCCGTCCAGATTGCAGACAGCGGGATCGTTCGAATCCCGGCGATTGGGTCGGGGGATCATGGTCGCACGCGATTTTCTTGAGACGGCAGGCCTCGCCGAAGCAACACTCGCTTATCTGGAGCGCTTCGGCCTGCCGGCCGAGCCGATCAACTATGCCATCTGGTACGCCTATGCGGCGCGTCGCGAGCCCCTGCTCAACGAGGCGGTCGACGGGATCATCCGCGACCATGGCCGCGTCACGCCCGAAGACATGCTGATGCTGCACCGCGCCTTCATCGGCGGCGGCCCCTTTCCGATCCGCGACATCGTCGAGCCCGCGACAACCCCGATCACGGACGACGTCGTCGCCGACGCCATCGACGACGCGGCCGAGGCTGCGCGCCACCTCGTCATCGCCCACGACCTTGCAACCAGCAGTGTCAGGCCGTCCGCGACGGACCTCGTCGCGAGGCTGGTGGCGGCCACGCGGGTCATCGAGCAGAGAAAGCGGCGGATCGAGGCCGAGCTCGCGCAATCGCGCGCCGAACTCGACAGCCTGCAGGCCAGCCTCGACCATTTCCGCATCGAATCGCTCAGCGATCAGCTGACGACGCTGGCGAGCCGCAAGCATTTCGACACGGTGCTCGACCAGGCGATCGCCGACGCGCGGCAGATGGCGGCGCCGCTCTCGCTGCTCTTCACCGACATCGATCATTTCAAGTCGTTCAACGACCGCTACGGCCACCAGACGGGCGATCACGTGCTGCGGCTCGTGGCGCTCGCGGTGAAGCAGAACATCCGCAGCCAGGACACCGCCTGCCGCTATGGCGGCGAGGAATTCGCCATCATCCTGCCGAAGACGAAGGTGGACCAGGCGGCGGCGATCGGCGAGGGCATCCGCCAGGCGGTGATGGCGCGCGAGATGCGGCAGCGCTCGACCGGCGAGCCGCTGCGCGGCGTCACCATCTCCATCGGCATCGCCAGCTACCGCGCCGGCGATACGGCGCAGAGCATGATCGAGCGCGCCGACAGTTGCCTCTACGGCGCCAAGAGCGGCGGGCGCAACCTCGTCGTCAGCGAGACCGACCCGCGTGGGCTGAGCGTCGCCGGACGGTAGCCCGCCTCAGAGCTTGACGAGCACCCAGCGCACCAGATCGACCAGCACGATGTCGAGCGCGGTATTGAGGCCGGCGATCGCCTCTGGCGCCGTATCGGCGGCGACCGGCGCCGTCGCCCTGAACACCTTGAAATCGACGACGCGGCCATTGCGATCGTTGAGGATGCGCGCGGAGATTTCGACCTCGGCGAGGAGGCCGGCTGGACCGACGACGACATTGAAGCTGCGGATGTCGGTCAGCAGCTGATAGTCGATCGAGAGGCCCTCGCCCGGCCTGCCGACGGCATGTGCCTGCTTCGAGCGCTCGAAGGTCTCGATGAGCCGCGCCTGCAGAACGTTCGGCAGCGTGTCCGGATACTGGGCGTTCGGGTAATAGGCCATCAGCGCGCCGCGCGAGACGACGATCCGCTGGCTGGCGAGGATCTGCAGCGCCGAGGGCGACGGCACAAGAATCTGCGCGCTGCCGCCGGACCTGATCGCCGGCAACGAACTCGGGCCTGTCAGGTCATAGGTGTTGGGCGGCGCCTGCGTTACGAGCTTGCTGACGCAGCCCGACAGGAGCACGGCGAGAAGCACGGCAACCACGGCGCCATGCGGCAGGGATCGTTTCACGTCAGCCATCGGCATCGGCCCTTGCTCGCCCGGGGGATGTGTCAGGGCGCTCATTTGCGGTTGTATTCCTTGACGGTCGGATTGCCGAAGACGAAGCCCTGCGGATTGCTCTGCACCGAATTCAAGGTCTTGTTGAACTGGGTCGTCGTGCGCTGCAGCTGGTTGACCAGCTGATCGACATTGCGGAGCCCCTGCCCCGTGAAATCGGCGAGGTTCTTCGAGATCTCGTCGGCTCGGCCGGAGAAGGCGTCCGCGACCTTGCGGATCGAGGCGGCCGCCGCGGCGGCTTCCTTGAAGAAATTCTTGCCGTTTGGATCCTTCACGAGATCCTCGGCGCCGCCGAGGATCGAATCGAGCCGCGCCGAGGCCTGGTTGAGGCGGCCCATCAGCTGGTCGGTATTGGCGACGATCGTGTCGACCTCCGGCTGCTGCTTCTTGACGAAGCCGACGAAGTCGCGGGCATCGCTCACCGCCGCGCCGGCGTCGGCGACGATCTTGTTGACGTCGACGGTCGCGGCCTGGATCCGGCGCGCCACGGTGGCGACGTCCTGGATGGTGCTCTTCACCGCCTCGACCTGCACCGCCTCGACGATCTTCTGCGCCGAATCGAGCGTCACCGTCAGCTGCTCCGAGACCTTCTTCACGTTCTCGACGATCGCCGGGAAGCCGTCGGCCGAGGCCGACAGCTTGGCGACGACGGCATCGACATTGTTGATGGCGTCGGCGACCTTGGTCGGATCGACCGCCGCGAGAATGTTGTCGGCCTTGGTGACGAGGCCCTCGAGATTGCCGGAGAGGCTGCCGATCTTCTTGGAGAGATCGGAGACATTGGCGAGGAAATCGTTGACGCCGTCGGAGTTGTCGGCGAGCGCGCCGGTGAACTTCTCGACGTTGGAGAGCGTCGTCTTGACCGACGGCTCCGCCGTGTCGAGCACCGAATTGATGCGGTCGACGGTGCCGTTCACCTTTTTCAGGAGATCCTGCGCGCTCTCGATGATGTCGGTGAGGCCGGAACCCTGCGCCGTCAGCGTCGGGATCTCGTTGTCGTCGAAGATGCTCGGCAGATTGGCCGAGCCGCCGCGGAACTCGATCGAGGCGATGCCCGTCAGTCCCTGCACGCCGACCGAAGCCTTGGTGTCGGACTTGATCGGCTGGTTCGGGTCGACCGAAACCATGGCCTCGACCTGGTTGGGATTGTCCGGATTGATCCGGAGCGTCGTGACATCGCCGATGCGGATGCCGTTGAACAGCACCTGGCTGCCCGTGGCGAGGCCCGTCACGGAGCCCGGGATGAGAACGCGCATCGGCTTGCGCGCGCCATTCTCGTCGTAGCGGGCGAGCCAATAGACGAAGGCGAAGCAGGCGACGATGACCGCAAGCGTGAACAGACCGATCGTCGCGTAGTTGGCGCGGGTTTCCATGCCTGTCGCCTATGCCTCCAGGCGGCGCGCGCGGGCGCCGCGAAAATATTTCTGAACCCAGGGATTATCGAACGCCAACATATCCTTGATCGTCCCCTCAATCAGGACGTGCCTGTCGCCCAGTACAGCGATTCGATCGCAAACGGTGTGGAGACTGTCCAGATCGTGGGTGACCATGAAGACCGTCAGGCCGAGCGTCGCGCGCAGGGTTGCGATGAGCTCGTCGAATTCGGCGGCGCCGATCGGGTCGAGACCGGATGTCGGCTCGTCCAGAAACACGATATCGGGATCGAGCGCCAGCGCGCGCGCAAGGCTCGCGCGCTTGATCATGCCGCCGGAGAGCTCGGACGGGAGCCGGTCGGCCGCCTCGGGGGCGAGCCCGACCAGTTCGATCTTGAGCCGCGCCAGCTCTTCCATCAGCCGCGGCGACAACTTCAGATGCTCGCGGATCGGGAATTCCACGTTCTGCAGGACGGTGAGCGAGGAAAAGAGCGCGCCCTGCTGGAACAGGACCCCGAGATGCTGGTCGATCTCGGCACGCACCTTCGGCTCGGCGTCGTCATAGGGCTGACCGAGAATCTCCACCGATCCGCTCGCCTTCGCCTGGAGACCGAGAATGGTGCGCAGCAGCACCGACTTGCCGGTGCCCGAGGCGCCGACGATGCCGAGGATCTCGCCGCGATAGACGTCGATGTCGAGATTCTCGAGCACCTTGCGCTCGCCGAAGCCGACCGTGATGCCGCGGCCGCGGATGACGATCTCGGACTTGATGGGAACTGCTGTCTTGCGGATGGCCATCGTCAGTAGCTCACGGCGCTGAAATACATGGCGAACAGGCCGTCGACCACGATGACCATGAAGATCGACTTCACCACCGAGGAGGTCGTGCGGGCGCCGAGCGACTCGGCGCTGCCCTGGACGCGGAAGCCCTCGGTCGCCGCGATGATGCCGATGATGAGCGCCATGAACGGCGCCTTGATGATGCCGACCCAGAAGGTCGAGACATAGACGGCATCGCGGAGCCGCATGATGAAGGCTGAAGGCGGCAGGCCGACATAGAGCCAGCTGACGAGACCGCCGCCGACCAGCGCCGAGAAATCGGCGATGATGGTGAGCAGCGGCAGCGCGATGATGAGCGCGAGGATGCGCGGCAGCACCAGCACCTCGTTGACGTCGAGCCCGATGACGTCGAGCGCATCGATCTCCTCGCGCATCTTCATCGAGCCGATCTCGGCCGTGAAGGCGCTGCCGGAGCGGCCGGCGATCATGATCGCGGTCAGGAGCACGCCGAGTTCGCGCAGCACGAGCACGCCGACGAGGTCGACGACATAGACCTCGGCGCCGAAGGAGCGCAGCTGGAAGGCGCTCTGCTGGGCGATGATCGCGCCGATCAGGAGCGACATCAGCGCGATGATCGGCACGGCGCGAAGGCCGGTGCGGTCGATATGGAAGACGATCGAGGTGAAGCGGAAGCGCGAGGGCTTCATGAGCGCGCGGACGAGGCCTACGGCGACGCCGCCGAAGATGTTGAGGCCGGCCTCGGCGTCGGAGACGATGCCGTACATGCCGCGGCCGATGCCTTCCAGCAACTCGACGCCGACATTCATCGGCTTCTTGCGCGGCGGCAGCTCGCGCTCGATGGATTGCAGCGCGTCGAGCAGGCGCATCACATTCTCGGAGCCGCCCTCGACCTTGACCTCGACATCCTTGGCGCCGATGCCGCGCTCGAGCCGCGTCAGCAGCCAGCCGCCGGCCGTATCGATGTTTTCGACGTCGGAGAGGTCGATCGTGACAGGCTGATTGGCACCGGCGACGACGCGGTCGATCTCGTGTTCGAGCTTGTCGGCATTGGGCAGCGTCCAGTGGCCATGCGGAATCAACCGCTGGCGGCCATCCGTTTCTGACGTTTCGAGACGCGCCGCTACTTCTGCCGCCACGACCATACCGGTGATAAGCCCTCTTCGGCCGGGGCGCCCGCGGGCAGCCCTTGTGACGCCGTCCGGTCGCCCATAAGCTTCCGGCACGTTCAACCTAGTGGCACGAGGACGGGAAGTCCGGCAAGCGCCCACTGTAAGGATGCCGTTCGATGCAGATCGTAACACCCTATCTGTTGTTTTTGGGTGACGTTCCCGACGCCCTCGCCGCCAAGACGGCGCTCGGCATCGTCGATTGGCGACCGGAGTGGTGCGTCGGCCAGCTGCGACTCCCCGGCTGCAAGGCGGATGCCGGCATTCCCGACCTGACGATCGCGGAAGCGAAGGCCGCGGGCGTCGCGACCATGATCGTCGGCGCCGTCAATGCCGGCGGGGTGTTGCCCGAGCATTGGGTGACGACCATCGTCGCGGCGCTCGATGCGGGCCTCGACGTCGCGAGCGGGCTGCATACCCGCCTCGGCGACGTCGCGGCGATCCGGGACGCGGCGGCGCGGAACGGCCGCGCGCTGCATGACGTGCGCCATTCGAGCGAGCGCTTCGCCACCGGCAAGGGCGTCAAGCGGCCCGGCAAGCGGCTGCTGACGGTCGGGACCGATTGCTCGGTCGGCAAGAAGTACACCGCGCTCGCCCTCGAGAGCGGCATGCGCAAGGCCGGCTTTGATGCCGACTTCCGCGCCACCGGCCAGACCGGCGTGTTCATCTCCGGCCGCGGCGTCGCCATCGACGCCGTCGTCGCCGATTTCATCTCCGGCGCCGTCGAGTGGATCGCGCCGGCCGCCGCGCCCGATCACTGGGATCTCGTCGAGGGCCAGGGCTCGCTGTTCCACCCTTCCTTTGCCGGCGTCTCGCTCGGCCTTCTGCATGGCGCCCAGCCCGACGCCTTCGTCGTCTGCCATGAGCCGACCCGCACGCATATGCGCGGCGTTTCCCATGCCCTGCCGAGCATCGAGGAGGTCATCGCGCTGACGATCACCTGCGGCCGCCTCACCAATCCGGCGATCCGCTGCGTCGGTATCGCGATCAACACCGCGGCGCTCGACGACGGCGAGGCCTCGGCGCTTCTCGCGGAAACATCGACGCGGCTGGCGCTTCCCGCCGTCGATCCGATCCGCACCGGCGTCGCGCCCATCGTCGACGAGATCGCTCGCGTCTACGGCGGCGCGCGATGAGCCTCCGCTCGCTCACGGTCTCCATCGAGCGCTGGCCGATCGCCGGCACCTTCGTGATCTCGCGCGGCGCCCGCACCGAGGCGACGGTGGTCGTCGCGACGGTCACCGACGGCGCGCATATCGGCCGCGGCGAATGCGTTCCCTATGCCCGCTATGGCGAGACCGTCGACGGGGTGGCCGAGACGATCCGCAGCCAGGGCTTCGCCATCGCCGGCGGCATCGACCGCATCGGCATGCAGGTGGCGCTGCCGCCCGGCGCGGCGCGCAATGCGCTCGACTGCGCGATGTGGGACCTCGAGGCGAAGATCAGCGGCACCAGCGTCGCGGCGGAGCTCGGCATCACCGATCCGCGGCCGCTCGTCACCGCCTATACGCTGAGCCTCGGCACGCCCGAGAGCATGGAAGCGGCGGCGCGGGCGGCCGCCGATCGGCCGCTGCTCAAGGTCAAGCTCGGCGGCGAGGGCGACGACGCGCGCATTGCCGCCGTCCGGCGCGGCGCGCCTGAGGCACGGCTCATCGTCGATGCCAACGAGGCCTGGCCGGCCGCCTCCTTCGATCTTTTGATGCGCGCCTGCCGCGATGCAAGGGTCGAGCTGATCGAGCAGCCGCTGCCGGTCGGCGCCGACGATCTCCTGCGCGAGCGCGAACGCCTCGTGCCTGTCTGCGCCGATGAGAGCCTGCACAGCGCCGATGACTGCGCGCTGCTCGCCGATCGCTATGACGCGGTCAACATCAAGCTCGACAAGACCGGCGGCCTCACCGAGGGATTTGGCGTTCTCGCCGCCGCGCGCGCCAACGGGCTTTCCGTGATGGTCGGCTGCATGGTCGGAACATCGCTCGCCATGGCGCCGGCCGTGCTCCTGGCGCAGCAGGCCGATTTCGTCGATCTCGACGGGCCGCTGCTGCTCGCCCGCGACCGCGAGCCGGGGCTCGACTATCGCGGCAGCCTGGTCAGTCCGCCGGCGGCGGCCCTCTGGGGCTGAGTGGCGATCCGCGCAACGATCATGATCACCACCGCGAGCGCGGCGAAGCCCGTCATGAAGTAGAAGGCGCCGGCGCCGAAACGGGCATAGAGCGGGCCGGCCATCAGCGTCGTCAGTGCCATCAGCCCGCCGGCCGTCATTCCGCACAGCCCCTGCGCCGTGGCCGTCATCTCCTCCGGCACGGTGCGGGCGATGGCGAGCTGCATGCCGACAAAGGTCGCGCCGAAGGTGAAGGCGTGCATGCCCTGCAGGACGAGGTTCATGGCAAGGCTCGTCACCAGCGGCAGCACGGCCCAGCGGATGACCGCAGCGGCGGCGCCGGCGAGGATGAGCGTTTCCGCCCGCAGCCTCAGGAAGCGGCTGGAGATTGCGAACATGACGATCTCGGCGATGACACCGGTCGCCCAGAGCAGGCCGATCTCGCTGCCGGAGAAGCCGAGCGCCTGCCATTCGATCGTGCCGAAGGAATAGAACAGGCCATGGCTGGCCTGGATGAGGCCAGTCGCCGCCGCGATGGCGAGGAAGGCGGGGCTGAGCAGCACGCGCCGCATCGGCCGAGGCTTCGGGCGTTCCTCGTCATCGGCGAGCCGTTCCTGGCGCGGCGTCACCGGCAGCGCCAGCGCCGCGCCGATGCAGAGGGCGAAGCCGGCGATGATCATGGGCGCCAGCACCGGAGTGCCGAAATGGCCGAAAATGACGCCTGCCGCGAGGCTGACGACCACGAAGCTGATCGAGCCCCAGACCCGCATGCGGCCATAATCGAGCCCGAAGCGGCGGACGCCGGTCAGCGACAGCGCGTCGACGGCCGGCTGCATCAGCTGCCAGAAGGTGATGGCGAGGCCGGTCAGCACGGTGATCGCCACGAAGCCCGACACCAGCGTCGCCGGAATGAACAGGCCGAGCCCGAGCACCGCGAAGAGGAGGATGGCGAGGCGCCTGTTGGGCGCGCGATCGGCGATCCAGCTGCCGACGGGCGTCACGATGAGCCGCGCGGCGAGCGGAAAGGCGAGGCAGACCGCGATCTCTTCCGGCCCGAAGCCACGTCCCTCCAGCCAGACCGGCAGGAACGGAACGACGACGCCGCTCACCATGAAGGAGGCGGCATAGAAGAACGAAATTCGGGCTCCGAACAGAGGCGGCGCTGCGGACATGTGGACGGATCGATTTCAAGACGGGCGGACGCACGGAGGGCGCGCGGTCCGATTCTGGGGGAACGAGGCTGTCTCGGGCCATTGGATCGTATCAATGGCTGAGCCGCAACACCTCCGTCGCGCCGAGCTTCGCTGCGTTCAGGGCCGCGCCAGCGCGCGCGCCAGCATCGCCTCGTCGATATTGCCGCCGGATAGGACGATGACCACCGTCCGTCCCGCCGCATCGAACCGGCCAGAGAGGAGCGCCGCCAGCGCCACCGCCCCGCCCGGCTCGACGACGAGCTTGAGGCGGCGGAAGGCGAAGGCGACGGCGTCGAGCGCCTCGTCGTCGGAGACCGCGAGCGCGCCGGCGGCAAGGCGGCGGTTGATGGCAAAGCCGATCGGACCCGGCGCTGCCGCCTGCAAGGCGTCGCTGACGGAGCCCGACGCCACCGCGTTGCGCTCGATCCGGCCCGAGGCGAGCGAGCGGCCGTAGTCGTCGAACCCTTCCGGCTCGACCAGATGCAGCCCCGTCGCCGGCATGCGGTGATGCAGGGCGAGCGCGATGCCGGAGGAGAGCCCGCCGCCGCCGGCCGGCACCAGCACGGCATCGACGCCGCGGCCGGCTGCCGCGCAGTCCGCGGCGATCTCGAGGCCGATGGTGCCCTGCCCGGCGATGACCAGCGGCTCGTTATAGGGATGGATCAGCCGCGCGCCGGTCCTCGCCGTCACCTCGGCGGCGATGGCCTCGCGATCGACACCGGCGGCGCGATCATAGGTGATGACGGTTGCGCCGAGGCGGCGGGTGCCCTCGAGCTTGGCGCGCGGCGCGTCGTCGGGCATCACGATGGTCGCGGCCACGCCGAACAGCGCGGCGGCGGCGGCGACGCCTTGCGCGTGATTGCCCGAGGAGACCGCGACGACGCCGGCGGCGCGCTCCGCCTCCGGCAGCGCCGCAACGGCATTGTAGGCGCCGCGGAACTTGAACGAGCCGGTGCGCTGCAGCGTCTCGGGCTTGATCAGCACGGAGCCGCCGACCCGCGCGTCGAGTTCGGCGCTGACTAACAGCGGCGTGCGCACCGCCTGGCCGGAGAGGCGGCGGGCGGCGCTTTCGATATCGTCGATGGTGACCATCAGCCTCGCTACCAAGGCAGCCAAGAGGGCGCAAGCGCGATCAAGCGGCGCGTGCAGAACGGGCTATTCTCAGCGCCATGGGGATCGGCGGGGGCATGGCCATGGACGCGGTGCGCAAGGCGCTCTGGTATATCGAGCATCATTTCGAGCGGCCGGTGACGCTGGACGAACTCGCCGCGCTGGTCGGCCTGTCGCGCTTCCACCTGTCGCGCAGCTTCGCGCTCGCGACCGGACGGTCCTTCTCGCAGCACATCCGTGGCCGCCGCCTGTCCGAGGCCGCCCGCGCGCTCGTCGCCGGCGCGCCCGACATCCTCACCGTCGCGCTTTCTGCGGGCTACGGCTCGCATGAAGCCTTCTCCCGCGCCTTCCGCGACCAGTTCGGCCTGACGCCGGATGCGGTCCGGGCGCGGGCCTCCCTCGCCAACCTCAAACTCGTGGAGCCCATCCTGATGCCCGACACCGTGCCCAAGACCATCGAAGCGCCGGAACTCCGCCCTGTCGACAGCGTGCTGCTCGCCGGGCTTCGCCGCTTCTACCGCTATGAAGACCGCGGCGGCATTCCGCTGCTCTGGCAGCGCTTCGGACCCTTCATCGACAACATTCCCGGCCAGCTCAGGACGCTCGATGCCTATGGCGTCTGCTTCAAGTCCGAGGACGAGCGCGACGACGGCTTCGACTATCTGGCGGCGGTGCCGGTGTCCTCGCTGGATGAGCTGCCGGACGGGCTGGTCGGCGTGCGCATCCCAGCGCTCACCTTCGCCGTTTTCCAGCATCGCGGCCATGTCTCGGCCATCGGCGAGACCTGCGGCGCGGCCTTCGAATGGATGGCGCAGAATCGCCATGCGTATCCCGACAGCAGCGTGACGATGGTCGAATATTATCCGCCGGACTTCGATCCGCGCACCGGCCTCGGCGGCTGCGAGGTCCGGATTCCCATCCGGACCTGACGGGCTCAGGTTCTCAGGCGAAAGCGTGGCTGGCGAGGCTTCTGTGCACGCCGGTCACATTGTCGAGGAACTGCCGCGTCGCCGCCTGCCACGAGCTCTGCAGAGCCACCTGGCGGCAGCGCTCGCGCGAGATCGACAGCGCGGCCAGTGCCGCCGCCTGCAGATCGTTGTCGAGCACGCCGGCGCCCGAATTGCCGATCACGTCGCGCGGGCCGGCGACCGGGAAGGCAGCGACCGGCAGGCCGGAGGCCATCGCCTCCAGCATGACGACGCCGAAGGTGTCGGTGCGGCTCGGAAACACGAAGCAGTCCGAGGCTGCATAGATGTCGGCGAGATTGGTGCCGACCCTGGCACCGAGGAACGATACCTCGGGATAGGCGCGGCGGAGACCTTCGAGCGCCGGACCGTCGCCGACCACGACCTTGCTGCCGGGCAGCTGCAGATCGAGGAAGGCATTGATGTTCTTCTCGACCGCGACGCGGCCGACATAGAGATAGATCGGCCGCGGCAGGTTGAGCACGGCGCGGTTGCGGCCGGGATGGAAGATCTCGGCGTCGACGCCGCGCGACCAGCGCATCAGGTTGCGGAAGCCGCGCTCCTCGAGTTCCTGCTCCATCGAGCGGGTCGAGACCATGCAGCCGGCGCCGGCATTGTGGAAATGGCGCAGCATGCCGTAGGTCCAGCCGACCGGAATGGGCAGCCGCGCCGCGAGATATTCCGGGAAGCGGGTGTGATAGCTGGTGGTGAACAGCCGTCGCCGCCGGATGCACCAGCGCCGCACCGCGAAGCCGATCGGCCCCTCGGTCGCGATATGGACATGGTCGGGATCGACCGCGTCGAGCTTGCGGGCGATCGAGCCGGGCGGGGCGACCGTCAGGCGGATCTCGGGATAGGTCGGACAGGGCACCGTGTTGAAGCCGTCCGGCGTCAGCATGATGGCTTCGGCGCCCATTTCCGGCAGATGGCGGGAGAGGCGCTCCAGCGTCCGCACAACCCCGTTGATCTGGGGGTGCCAGGCGTCGCTTGCGATGAGGATCCGGCTCATGCCGCGACCTGATCGACCTTCGTTTCACTATCGAGGACGTAGGCTGCGTCCTTGGCGATCACCGACCAGCGCAGGATTTCGAGGCGCCCGTCATGATGCTCGGCGATGGCGGTGCAGCTCTCGACCCAGTCGCCGGTGTTGACGTAGCGAATGCCGAACTCGTCGTGCAGCGCGGCGTGGTGGATATGGCCGCAGATGACGCCGTCGGCGCCGACGCGCTTCGCCTCGGTCACCAGCGCGTTCTCGAACGTGCCGATGAAGTTGACGGCGTTCTTGACCTTGAGCTTCGCCCAGGCCGACAGCGACCAGTAGTCGAAGCCGAGGCGGCGGCGGATCTTGTTCAAGATGGTGTTGAGGCCGAGCGCCAGCGTGTAGGCGCCATCGCCGAGGAAGGCGAGCCATTTGGCATGGCGGACGACGACGTCGAACTGGTCGCCATGGATGACCAGCATGCGCTTCCCGTCGGCCGTCTCATGGACGATGCTGTCGACGAGCTCGACGCCGCCCAGTTGCGTGCCGAGATAGTCGCGCAGGAATTCGTCGTGATTGCCGGGCAGGTAGACCAGCCGCGCGCCCTTGCGGCCCTTGCGCAGCAGCTTCTGGACGACGTCGTTGTGCGACTGCGGCCAATACCAGCTTTTCTTCAGCCGCCAACCATCAACGATATCCCCGACGAGGAATATCGTCTCTGCATCATGCCACTTCAGGAAGTCCAGCAGAAGATCGACCTGGCTTCCACGCGTGCCGAGGTGAATATCCGAAAGGAACAACGTACGAAGATGGCGGGGAGCAACCGCGATCGACATGATCTTGATTCGTCCTCGGCTGATGGAAAATTAAAGACCGCTTAGCCCAAGCGAACAACAGATTTGTGACGCAGCCCTTTTGAGCACGGCATCACAGCAGCGTCGGGACCATGCTGGCCACCAGCAGGACCGCCATTGTGACATTGAAGATGGCAACACGGCGATCGCTGTCCAGATAGCGCGAAATCGCGGTTCCGAACAGGCACCAGACCAGCGTCGACGGAAAGGCGGTCAGCGCGAAGGCGAAGGCAACGCGCGACACGGCAGAAAGCGGCGCCTCGTCCGGCGCGACATAGAGCGCGAGCGCGCTCACCGCCATGATCCACGCCTTCGGGTTCACCCATTGGAACAAGGCGGCCGCGAGAAAGCTCATCGGCTTGCCGACCCTGACGCCCTCCCCGTCGACGCGGCCGGCGAAGGCAAGCTTCCAGGCGAGGAAGAGCAGATAGGCGAAGGCGACATAGGTGAGGATCCGGTGCGCCAGCGGATAGGCCTCGAAGACGCCGCCGAGGCCGAGCCCGACCGCCAGCACCATCACCGGAAAGCCGAGGCTGACGCCGAGCATGTGCGGCATGCTGCGCGAAAGCCCGAAATTGGCGCCGGAGATCATCAGCATCGTGTTGTTGGGCCCCGGCGTGAACGCCGTGACGAATGCGAAGCCGAGCATGGCCAGCCACTGATGCATGAGACCCTCCCGCAGCGCCGGCATGCGCGGCGGCCGACACTTCTTCCATGCGGCCGGCTTTAGGTCAACAATGCTGACATTATTCTCAGCCGAAATCGCGTGGTCAGCTATTCCCTCACGGCAACAATCCATTGCTGAATGAAGCCTTCACGGCGCTTGCATCGCTCCGGCCCCTCGCCCATGATCGCCGCCGCCAACACGGAGAATAATGATGAAACTCCTACGCTTCGGCGCCGCGGGCGCGGAGAAGCCGGGCCTTCTCGACAAGGACGGCACGATCCGCGATCTCTCGGGCGTCGTCTCCGACATTACCCCGGAAACGCTCAAGAACGGCGCGATCGCCAAGATCGCCGCAATCGACCCTGCGACCCTTCCCGCCGTCGAGGCCGGCGTCCGGCTCGGCCCGATCGTCGAAGGCGTCAGGAACTTCATCGCCGTCGGCCTCAATTATGTCGACCACGCGCATGAAACCAACATGCCGATCCCGGCCGAACCGATCCTGTTCAACAAGGCGCCGAACTGCATCGTCGGCCCGAACGACACGGTCATCATCCCGAAGGGCTCGCTGAAGACCGACTGGGAAGTCGAACTGGCGATCATCATCGGCAAGACCGCGAGCTATGTCGACGAGGCGCATGCGCTCGACTATGTGGCCGGCTTTGCCGTCTGCCACGACGTGTCCGAGCGCGCGTTCCAGACCGAGCGCGGCGGCCAGTGGATGAAGGGCAAGGGCTCGCCCACCTTCGGACCGCTCGGTCCCTGGCTGGTGACGCCGGACGAGATCGCCGACGTGCAGAACCTCGACCTGTTCCTCGACGTCAACGGCACGCGCGCACAGACCGGCAACACCAAGACGATGATCTTCGGCGTCGCCCATCTCGTCGCCTATATCAGCCAGTTCCTGCAGCTCGATCCCGGCGACGTCATCACCACCGGCACCCCGCCGGGCGTCGGCATGGGCATGAAGCCGCCGAAGTTCCTGAAGGACGGCGACGTCGTCCGACTCGGGATCACCGGCCTCGGCGAGCAGCAGCAGACGGTCAAGGCCTACGCCGGCTGATCGGACGGCTGTGTCCGAGGCCCTGCCACTTCGGCTGGGAACCCCCTCCCTCACCCTCCCCCGCTTCGCGGGAGAGGGGATGGCGCTGTGCGTTCCCGCCGTTCGAGCAAGGCGTCCGGCATTTGTAACAGCCGAAGCCTGCCCTCTCTCCCGCGCAGCGGGGGAGAGATGGAGAGGGGGCAACTAAACGGCCATGGACGCTTCTTGAGGACCCTCACCCCTGCCCTCTCCCGCTGGCGGGAGAGGGGGTTCCGCGGTGCAGGTTGCGATGCTCAAGATTTGCTTGCTCCATCCAAGCCAGCGCACCCTCGCCCGCTTGCGGGAGACGGCTGGGGTGAGGGACTGCCCTCACCACCAGGCGTGGAAGTGGTGCACCGGGCCGTGGCCTTTGCCGATGGTCAGACGGTCGGCGGCGGCGATGGCCGCGGTGACGTAGCGCTTGCCGGTCTCGACCGCCGTCTCGAGATCCTCTCCGAGCGCGAGGCCGGCGGCGATGGCCGAGGACAGCGTGCAGCCGGTGCCATGGGTGTTCTCGGTCGCGATGCGCGGCGCGCGATACCAGCGGCCGCCCGAGGGCGTCAGCAACAGATCGGCGCTCTCGGCGCTGTCGCCATGGCCGCCCTTCAGGAGCACGGCGCGCGCGCCGAGCGCAAGGATCGCCACCGCCTGCGCCGTCATCTCGGCCTCGCTGGTCGCGACATCGCCGCCGACGAGGCGGGCGGCCTCGCGCATGTTCGGCGTCACCAGCGCGGCGCGCGGCAGCAATTCGCGGATGAGGACGGCGACGGCTTCCTCCCGCAAGAGCAGATCGCCCGAGGTCGCGACCATGACCGGGTCGAACACGACCTTCGTCTGCTGCCAGCGATCGAGCCCGGCCGCGACGACGCGGATGATCTCCGGCCGTGACAGCATGCCGATCTTGACCGCATCGACGGCGAGATCGGAGAACACCGCCTCGATCTCGGCCGCGACGAAATCGGGCGGGACATCGTGGATGGCGGTGACGCCCAGCGTGTTCTGCGCCGTCAGCGCCGTGATCACCGATGCGCCATAGACGCCGAGCGCCGAGAAGGTCTTGAGATCAGCCTGGATGCCGGCGCCGCCGCCCGAATCCGATCCGGCCATGGTCACTGCAATCGCCGTCATCGGCACTCCCTTTCTATTGCTCGGGATCGAAGGCGGTCTTCACCGTCGCCTCGCGCGCGCGGATGCCGGAGAGGCGCTGCTCGCGATAGATGACGAAAAGGCCGGAGCCGATCACGATCGCCGAGCCGGTCAGCATGGTGAAACCGGGCAGCGTGTCGAACAGCAGATAGCCGACCAGGATCGCCCAGACCATCGAGACATATTCGAATGGCGCGATCAGCGAGGCCTCGCCATAGCGATAGCTCTGCGTCAGGAGCACCTGGCCGATGCCGCCGCAGATGCCGGCGCCGACCAGGAGCGACCAGTCCGCCGCGTCGGGCATGACCCAGCCGAACGGGACGGTCACGAGCATGAACAGCGCCGTGAAGATCGAGAAATAGACGACGATCGTCGCCGGCTGCTCCGACCAGGTGAGCCGCCGCGTCTGCGTCGCCGCCAGCGCGCCGAAGCTCGCCCCGGCGAGCGCGAACAGCGCACCGACGGCGCTGCGATCCGGCCCCTGCGGCTCGACATAGCCGGAGAGGATGACGAACACGCCGACCAGGCCGACGACGACCGCCGACCAGCGATAGACGCGGATGGTCTCGCCGAGCAGCACAGCGGCGAACACGACCGTCAAGAGCGGCGCGGCATAGCCGATCGCGGTGGCGTCCGAGAGCGGCAGGAGGCCGAGCGCCGTGAAGCCGCAGAACATCGACGATGCACCGGCGATCGACCTGAGCAGATGGCCGCCGATGCGCGGCGTGATGAAGACGGTCGGCAACTGGCCGCGCACGCCGACCCAGAGCAGCACCGGAATGAGCGCGAAGGCGGAGCGGAAGAACGCGACCTCGCCAGCCGGGTAGCGATCCGCGAGCAGCTTGATCTGCGTCGCCATCGCCGTGAAGGCGATGGTGGAGATGACTTTCAGCATCACGCCGAAGAGCGGATGCCGGTGGCGGGCGGTTTCCATGATGGTCCAGGGCCTTGGCGGGCCCGCTTGTTCTTCAGGATGCGGCCGGGGGACCGCGGCAAGGTCTCTGGGCCGCTGCCGGGCCACGACCGCGTCGGCGACGGATCGGCTCTCTCTGGCGCGAGGACGGGCGGGAAGCGGACCAGGCGGGAAGGCCCCGATCATAGGGCGGGACGGCGGCGGCGCGCAACCGCCATGGCCGCTTTGCCGTGAATGCCTTTTCGTCGCCGGAATCGCGTGTTAGACGCAGGATGTTCAGTGCGGCGACGTGGATTCTCCCGGTTTTCCCATGACAGTCAGTCTCAAGCGCCGCTCCGGCGCGATCGGCCTCCTCGCCGCGCTTGCCATTGTCGGCGTGGCGGGACCAGCCAGCGCCGAGCGCATCACCAATCCCGTCGCCGAGTTCGCCGGGCTCGACAAGATCACCGGCCGGATCATCACCTTCGACGTCTATATGAACGAGACGGTGCAGTTCGGCGCGTTGCAGGTGACGCCGCGCGTCTGCTATTCGCGCCCGCCGACCGAACCGCCGCAGACCGATTCCTTCGTCGAGGTCGACGAGATCACGCTGGCCCGCAAGGTGCGCCGCATCTTCACCGGCTGGATGTTCGCCGACAGCCCGGGCCTCCATGCCGTCGACCACGCCGTCTATGACGTGTGGCTCGCCAACTGCAAGACCTCATCGACGGTCGCCCCGCCCGCCAATCCGTAGAAGTCCGCGTCAACCGCAAGCGCCGCCTCGAGCCGCCCGTGATAGGCGGCGCGATCAATCTCGATTGCCCCGAACCGCTCGAGATGCTCGGTGGTGAACTGCGCGTCGAGCAGCGTAAAGCCGCCCGCCTTCAGCCGCGCGACCAGATGGACCAGCGCGATCTTGGACGCGTCGGTCGCGTGGCTGAACATGCTCTCGCCGAAGAAGGCGCCGCGCAGCCGGACGCCATAGAGCCCGCCGACCAGCGTGCCGTCCTGCCAGGCCTCGACCGTGTGGCAGAAGCCGAGTTGGAACAGTTCGCCATAGAGGCGGCGGATGCGGCCGTTGATCCAGGTCTTGTCGCGATAGCTGCTTCGGGGATCTCCGGCGCAGGCATCGATCACCGCCTCGAAATCGCTGTCGATGCGGATCTCGTAGGGCTGCTGCCGCATCGTGCGGGCGAGCCGGCGCGGCACATGGAACGCATCGAGCGGGAAGATGCCGCGGCTCTCCGGCTCGATCCAGTAGAGGCCGGGATCATCAGCCGAATCCGACATTGGAAAAATGCCGCAGGCATAGGCCTTGAGCAGAACCTGCGGCGTGATCTGCAATTGGTCGGTCGACTGCCTGGCCATGGCTCGGTTCGCGGCTCGGGGGAAAGCCCGCTGCCGGCGCGCCGATAAAAGCGTCCTACCCGACAACGATTCGCAGCATGCCACGACTTGCCGGCCGGAAGAAGCGGCGGCGGGCGGTCGTCCCGCCGGCCGGCCGGGAGGCGGCGAGGACCCTCGCCCCCGCCGTCACCGTCAGTTGTGGATCGCCAGCTTCTTTTCCAGCCAGTGGATGTCGTAGCGGCCATCGGCGATGTCCTGGTCGTCGACTAGGTCGCGGAACAGCGGGATCGTCGTCTTGATGCCGTCGACGACGAATTCGTCGAGCGCGCGGCGCAGCCGCATCATGCATTCGACGCGATTGCGGCCGTGCACGATCAGCTTGCCGATCAGGCTGTCGTAGTAAGGCGGGATCTTGTAGCCCTGATAGACACCGGAATCGACGCGGACGCCGAGACCGCCGGGCGGATGGTAGTAGGTGATCAGCCCCGGCGAGGGGGTGAAGGTGCGCGGGTCCTCGGCATTGATCCGGCACTCGATCGCATGGCCCTGGAACTTGACGTCTTCCTGGCGGAAGGACAGCCCGCTTCCGGCAGCGACGCGGATCTGCTCGTTGACGAGATCGATGCCCGTGACGGCCTCGGTCACCGGATGCTCCACCTGCAGGCGGGTGTTCATCTCGATGAAATAGAACTCGCCGTTCTCGTAGAGGAACTCGATCGTGCCGGCGCCGGAATAGCCGAGATCAGCCACCGCCTTGGCGCAGACGGCACCGATGCGGTCGCGCTCCTCGGCGTTCAGCGCCGGCGAGCCGGCCTCTTCCCAGACCTTCTGGTGGCGGCGCTGCAGCGAGCAGTCACGCTCGCCGAGATGGACCGCATAGCCCTTGCCGTCGCCGAGCACCTGGATCTCGATATGCCGCGGCTTCTCGAGATACTTCTCCATGTAGACGGCGTCGTCGCCGAAGGCGGCCTTCGATTCCGAGCGCGCCGTCGCATAGGCGATCGGCAGCTCGGCCGCCGAGCGGGCGACCTTCATGCCGCGTCCGCCGCCGCCGGCCGATGCCTTGATCAGCACGGGATAGCCGATCTCGGCCGCGACCTTGAGCGCGTCGGCCTCGTCCTTGAGCGCGCCGGCGGAGCCTGGAACGACGGGAATGCCGAGGCGCTGCGCCGTGCGCTTCGCCTCGATCTTGTCGCCCATGATGCGGATGTGGTTCGAGCTCGGCCCGATGAAGGTGAGGTTGTGCGCCTCGAGGATCTCGGCGAAGCGGGCATTCTCGGACAGGAATCCGTAGCCGGGATGCACCGCGTCGGCGCCGGTGATCTCGCAGGCAGCGAGGATGGAGGCGACATTCAGATAGCTGTCGCGGGCCGGCGGCGGGCCGATACAGACGCTTTCGTCGGCGAGGCGAACATGCATCGCGTCGGCGTCGGCGGTCGAATGGACCGCCACCGTCTCGATGCCGAGTTCCTTGCAGGCACGGAGCACCCGGAGGGCGATCTCGCCGCGATTGGCTATGAGGATCTTGTTGAACATCGGGGCGATTTTGCTCACTCGATGATCAGCAGCGGTTCGCCGTATTCGACCGGCTGACCGTCCGTCACCATGATGGCCTTGATGACG
Source organism: Kaistia sp. (assembly GCA_965279105.1). Lineage (GTDB taxonomy): Bacteria > Pseudomonadota > Alphaproteobacteria > Rhizobiales > Kaistiaceae > Kaistia. Next base: position 2,863,698 of record OZ257135.1, on the reverse strand, counting down.
CCCGCGCGCGGCGCCGGAATCTGGTTCATTGTCTTCATCGCCTCGACGATGAGCAGGGTCTGGCCCTCGCGGACGCTGTCGCCGATCTCGACGAAGGTCTTGGCGCCCGGCTCCGGTGAGCGGTAGGCGGTGCCGACCATCGGCGAGGGAACAGTGCCCGGATGTCCGGCGAGGCTGACCTCGGCTGCGGCGACGGCGACGGGCGCCGCCATCGGCTGGGGCGCCGCGACCTGGTAGACGGGCGCCGCGCTCACGGTCCGCGCGACGCGGATGCGGAGGTCAGCATGCTCGACCTCGATCTCGCTGAGATCCGTCTCCGTCAGCAGGGTCGCCAGCTGGCGGATCAGTTCCTGATCGATGGTCGATGTCTTGTTCGTCATGAGCTTCGCACTTTCATGGGCGGCTTGCCTTTAGGGTGTCAGGCGACATGGGGCTGAAGCGCGGTCAGCGCCAGCTGATAGCCGAGCGGGCCGAACCCGCAGATGACGCCGAGGGCGACCGGGGAAACATAGGAGTGATGGCGGAACGTCTCGCGGGCGAATACGTTCGAGAGATGCACTTCGATCGTCGGCAGTCCGACGGCGCGAATGGCGTCCTGCAGCGCGACCGAGGTGTGGGTATAGGCGCCGGGATTGATGACGATGCCACGGCAGCGCCCGAGCGCCTCGTGGATCCAGTCGACCAGCACGCCTTCATGGTTCGACTGCCTGAAATCGACGCTGATGCCGAGCCCCTCGCCGAAGGCCTTCGTCTCCTGCTCGATATCGGCGAGCGTGCGGACGCCATAGACGCCGGGCTCGCGCTTGCCGAGCATGTTGAGATTGGGACCGTTGAGGACCAGGACGGAAATCGTCATCGAATGGCTTCTGCCGAGACCTTTGCCTGCCGCCGGCCCGGCGCAATCGCGCCGGCCGGAGCGCGCCGGTTATAGGGGCTCGGCCCGCAAAGGAAAAGCCCCGCCCTCCGGCGCCCGCCGCAACGACCCTCTGGTCGGACGCGAGCCAATCAGCAGCTCGCCTGGCCGCAGTCGCGCATGGACTTGATCTTCGCCTTCAGCGCGTCATAGCCGACGGCGCCGACGATCACATCGCCCTGCATGACATAGGTCGGGGTGCCGTTGATGCCGAGCGCCTGGGCGAGCGTGTATGATTCGCCGATCGTCGCGGCGATTTCCGGGTCCTTGAGGCGCGCCTTGATGGCGGCGGCATCGAGGCCGATATCGGTCGCGACGGCGAGCGCCCTGGCGCCATTGACCTCGCCGCGGCTCATCAGCAATTCGTCGTAGAAGGCCTGATACTTCGCGGGCGCGATCTCGTTCACGACGACGGCGACCTGGGCCGCCTCCTCGGAGCCGGGCCCGAGAACCGGGAATTCCTTCAGCACCACGCGGAGGCCCTTGTCCTCCTCGATCAAGCGCTTCATGTCGGCATGGGCGCGCTTGCAGTAGCCGCAATTGTAATCGAAGAACTCGACCAGCGTGACATCGCCGTCGGGATTGCCGAGCACGGCCTGCCGCTTCGAATTGAACAGAAGATCGGCATATTTGGCGACATTGGCCTTCTTGGCCTCCGCCTCGGCCATCTGCTCGCGGCGCGAGAGTTCCTGCATCGCATCGCGGATCACTTCCGGATGCTGCATCAGATAGTCCTTCACGATCGCGCCGATCGCGTCCTGCTGGGTCTTGTCGAAGCTCGTCTGGTCGGCCAGCGACGGGGTCGCGGTGAGGCCGGCGAGCAGGACGGCGGCGAAACCGGCGCCGCCGGCAAACCGCAGCGCCCGCGCGGCGATCCGCCGGACCGGGCCGGACTTGGACATTTCGAACATGAAGGGCAGACCTTTGCTGAAGGGTGGAACCGCAGCGCAGCCATTGGCCGGCGCGCGGGCGTAACGAATGGTCATCCGGATTTCTGCGGAATATACGACACGATGTCGTCGGCGCGAAGCCAGGCGGGCGAACCGCGCTTCAGCCCCGACTGCGCCCGGGTCGCATGCTTCTTGGCGGCGGCGTAGTTGCCGGCGGCGAATTCCCCTTGCGCCGTCGCGAGATCGGCCATCGGAATATCGCCGCGCATCGCATAGGCACGCGCGAGGCTGCGATGGCCGATCGGCACGTCCGGGTCGCTCTGCAGGCCGAGCGTCAGGTTCTTCACCGCCTCGTCGACGACACCAGGATCGCCCGATTCGATCAGCGCCTGGCCGAGCATCACCTTGAGCAGCCCCGAGCGCGGCGCCAGCGCCACGGCCTTGCGCAGCGGCGGCACGGCGAGGCCGGCGCGGCCGTTCTCGAGCTGGATCTGGCCCTGGAGTTCCCAGAAATAGGGGTTCTTCGGCTGTGCCTTGAGCAGGGTATCGAGCATGGCGAGACCGCCGGCGGCGTTGCCGTTGCGATAGGCGGCGATGGCGCGGGCATATTGCGCCGGCATCGAGCCGTCGCTCGGCGGATAGCGGCGCATGACCGTCGCGGTGTCGCCGGTAAAGCCGACCAGCTTCGCCCGGACCATGTTGTGCCGCGCCTGCAGCGCCGCCGGGTCCTTGGCGTTGAAATAGGGGCTCGCCTTCGCCTCGCGCTGGATCATGTCGATGCGCTCGCGCGGCAGCGGATGGCTCTGCAGGTAGCGATTGGCGGTGCGCGCCGCGAACAGCGTGTCGTCGGCGAAGCGGGTGAAGGTGGTCAGCATGCCCTTGGCCGACTGCTTGGTCGCCTTCAGATATTTCAGCGCCGACTGGTCGGCCGCCATCTCGGCCGAACGCTGGTAGCCGAGCAGCGAGCGGCGCGCGATCTCGCCGGCGCCGGCGACGATGCCGCCGCCTGCCCGCGCCGCATCCGCCGAGCCGGCCGAGGAGCCCGCGATCGCCGCGCCGATGCCGGCGAGCGCGCCGAGCGTCGCCATCTGGTTGGCGCGGTCGGCCTGCTCGCGCAGCTGCGACTGATGATCGCCGGCGAGATGGCCGGTCTCATGCGCGAGCACGCCGATCAGTTCGTTCGGCGTCTTCGAATCGATGATCGCGCCGGTGTTGATGACCATCTTCTGGCCGCTGGCGACGAAGGCGTTGAAGGCCGGGTCGGCGACGAGGAAGAGCTGGACCGATTCCGAACGGATGCCGGCCGCCTTGAAGATCGGCCGGATATAGTCCTGGATCAGCGCCTCGGTCTCGGCGTCGCGGATGAAGTTGAGGTTCTTGCTGCTCTGGGCGTGCGCCGGCGCGAGCAAGGCAAGTCCGAGCGCCGTGGCGACCAGAAGGCGCGCCGCGCCGTGCAGTGTGGAACCCATGATGCCCGGCATGGCGTCGAAGCCCGTTCTTCCTCTGGAAGGTCCGGCGCTGTAGAAGCGGGACCGAATTCGGCCATACGAGCGATGGCCGGCAATTAGGGCAATAGCAAGTCTTGGCCGGGGAGTCTTGCCTCGCAAGTCTTGGCCAGCAAGCATGACAGGTCAGCATGACGAGCGACGAACACCTTCCGTTGACGGTGGATGCCGGCGGCCCCTCGCGGCGCAGCGCCGTCGCGCCCTTCATCGCCATGGACGTCAAGTCCGCGGCCAACGCGCTCGAGGCCGAAGGCCAGCGCGTGCTGCACATGGAGATCGGCGAGCCCGGCGCCACGACGCCGCCGAGCATCCGCGCAGCCGCCCGCGCCGCGCTCGACGAGGGGCGGCTCGGCTATACCGAGGCGCTCGGCTGGCGGCCGCTGCGCGAGCGGATCGCGCGCCACTATGCCGAGTATTACGGGGTCGAGGTCCCGGCCTCCCGCATCGCCGTCACGACCGGGTCCTCGGCCGGCTTCAACCTCGCCTTTGTCGCGGCCTTTGACCATGGCGACCGCGTCGCGATCGCCGCGCCCGGCTATCCGGCCTATCGCAACATCCTCGCCGCCCTCGGGCTGCATGTCGTCGAACTGCCGACGGCGGCGCGCGACCGCCATGCGGTGACGCCCGAGATGCTCGAGCGGGCGCATGAAGGCGGACCGCTCGCCGGCGTATTGATCGCGAGCCCCGCCAATCCCACCGGCACCATGATGACGCCGGAGGCGCTGTCGGCCCTCATCGGCACCGCCGACCGGCTCGGCATCCGCTTCATCTCCGACGAGATCTATCATCGCCTCACCTATGAGGGCACCGAGGCGACCGCCCTCGCCTTCTCCGACAAGGCGATCGTCATCAACTCCTTCTCGAAATACTACTGCATGACCGGCTGGCGGATCGGCTGGATGGTGCTGCCCGAGGCATTGGTGCGCCCCGTCGAGCGGATCGGCCAGAGCCTCTACATCTCGGCGCCGGACCTGTCGCAGCGGGCAGCGCTCGCCGCCTTCGAGGCGACGGAGGAACTGGAGGCGATCAAGGCCGGCTATGCCGCCAACCGCCGCCTGCTGCTCGACACGCTGCCCAGCCTCGGCTTCGACGACTTCTTCCCCGTCGACGGCGCCTTCTACATCTATGCCTCGACGCGGCGCTTCACCAATGATTCCGCCGCCTTCGCGCAGGCCATGCTGAGGGAAGCCGGTGTCGCGGCGACGCCGGGCCTCGATTTCGACCGCGCGCGTGGCGACGGCTATATCCGCTTCTCCTTCGCCGGATCCGAGGCCGAGATCGCGGAAGCAGTCGGCAGGCTCAAGGGCTGGCTGACGCGCTGAGGCGGGCGGGCAACGTCAGGCTGTTGCGGCGAAGGCCGTCACCCCAGCCCTCTCCCTGGGGGAGAGGGAACTGCGCCGTAGCCTGCATTGGCGCCATTGCCTCAACTGGCACGACCTCATCCCCTCTCCCTCAGGGAGAGGGTTAGGGTGAGGGCCTTCTTGGCGGATGCGAACGCTCAGGCCTTGGCGGCGGCGAGCAGCGGCGAGCGCTTGCGCGCCGGCACGGGGTCGTGGTCGGAGCTCGCGAACACTTCGCGGTCGAGCCGCTGCAGCGCGCCGGCGAGAATGCCGACATCGACGAGATCGTCCTCGGGCGACAGCACCTCGATCTCGGTCATGTGGCCGATTTCGGCGACGAGACCCTCGTCGATGCCTGCCCTGAAGCCCTCTTCCATCAGGTCGAAGGCGGCGACGCCCCGTCCCGTCAGCACGACGCGTTGCGGATTGACGAGGCCCATCAGCCGCGACAGGCCATAGCCGAGCGCAAGGCCCGCCTGGCGATAGACCGCACGCACGCGCTCCTCCCCGCCACGGGCGCGCGCTTCGAGCTCAGCCATCATGTCGGCGTCGGGATCGATATCGGCAGGCGGCTCGTCCGGCGGCAGCCGTTCGACCGAGCGATAGATCGCATAATCGGCCGCATAGGCCTCGACGCAGCCCCTGCGCCCGCAACGGCAGAGCGGCCCGCCCGGCTGATGATTCGTATGGCCGAATTCGGCGCCCGAGCCGAAGGCGCCGGAGAACAGGCGGCCATTGATATAGAGGCCCATGCCGATGCCGTGCGCGATGAAGATCACCGCGAAGGTCCCGCCGAAATGCTCGGGATCACGCGAGTTCAGGGCCTGCGCCATCATGTTGACGTCGTTGGTCATCGAGACGGGAACGCCGAGGCGCTCCGACAGCGGCCCCGGCACGGCGCCGACCTCGACCGAGACGGTCGGGCTCCAGATCAGCTTGCCGGTGGTGCGATCGACGACGCCCGGAATGGCGATCGGAATTTCGGGAACATGCTGCAGCGGAATGCCGCGCGCTTCGAGATAGTCACGGATCGCCGCCTCGAGCCGCGGCACGAAGGAAGGCGCTTCCGGCCCCATGGTCGGGATCGGCAGGCGCGTGCGATCGGCGAGATGGCCGGAATAGTCCGACAGAATCAGCGTCACCTGGTTCAACGTGATCTTGACCCCGAGCACATAGCCGGCCTCGGGATTGAGCGAGAGGGCGACGCGCGGCCGGCCGCGGCCGAGCGGCTTTTCGCTCTTGTCGTCGATCGCGGCGGTGATGATCAGGTTCTCGGCGAGGAGATCGGCCGTGATCGCCGAAATGGTCGCAGGGCTGAGGCCCGTCGCGCGGCCGAGTTCCACCCGCGCCATCATGCCGACCCGCCGCAAGGCCTCGAGCACCAGGCCGCGATTCTGGCGGCGGACGAGTTCGGTATCGGCTTTGCTTTGCAAGACTTTACTCTACCAGACGGGGTGTCTTCACGCGGGGGAGAATGGTCGATCGCGCCAAGCTTTCCAAGGACTTTCGAGCCGGTGCCGATGCGCCGCGCCGCCTTGCCGAACAGCGGCCGGCATCGTATGTCCTTGTCGCCCCGCCCCCGATGCGAAGGATGCACGCCATGACCGCCGTCCGAACAGCCGCTGCGGCGGCTGAAGTCGCGAAAGCCTTCACTGCGCTTCGAGCCCACAAGGACCGCGTCGAGGCGCAGTCGATGCGCGAGATGTTCGCGGCCGATCCGCAGCGTTTCCAGCGCCTCTCGCTCACCGTCGACGGCATCCTGCTCGACTATTCCAAGAACCGGATCGACACGGCCGCCGTCGTCGCCCTGCTCGATCTCGCCCGCGCCGCCGGCGTCGAGGCCCGCCGCGCCGCGATGTTTGCGGGCGAGAAGATCAACGTCACCGAAAACCGCGCCGTGCTGCATGTGGCGCTGCGCGCCGAGCGGGACGAATCCTATGTCGTCGACGGCGAGAATGTCGTGCCCGGCGTGCATGCGGTGCTCGACGCCATGGCCGCCTTCGCCAATGGCATCCGCAGCGGCGCGATCGCCGGCAAGGGCGGCGCGTTCACCGACGTCGTCAATATCGGCATCGGCGGTTCCGATCTCGGCCCGGCCATGGTGACGCTGGCGCTCAGCCCCTATCATGACGGCCCGCGCGCCCATTTCGTCTCCAATGTCGACGGCGCACATATCCACGACACGCTCGAGGGGCTCGATCCCTCGACGACCCTCTTCCTCGTCGCCTCCAAGACCTTCACCACCATCGAGACCATGACCAACGCGGCCACCGCGCGGAAATGGATCGTCGATGCGCTCGGCGAAGACGCGGTCGGCGACCATTTCGCGGCCATGTCCACGGCGCTCGACAAGGTCGACGCGTTCGGCATCTCGGTCGATCGCACCTTCGGCTTCTGGGATTGGGTCGGCGGCCGCTATTCGGTGTGGTCGGCGATCGGCCTGCCGGTGATGATCGCCATCGGGCCGGACAATTTCGGCTCGTTCCTCGCCGGCGCGCACGCGATGGACGTGCATTTCCGCGAGGCTCCGCTCGATCGCAGCCTGCCGGTGCTGCTCGCGCTGGTCGGCATCTGGAACCGCAACGTGCTCGGCTTCCCGGCCAAGGCGGTGCTGCCCTATGACCAGCGGATGCTGCGCTTCGCAGCCTATCTGCAGCAGCTCGACATGGAATCGAACGGCAAGCGGGTGCAGCTCGACGGCAGCTCGGTCGCCCAGTCGACCGGCCCGCTCGTCTGGGGCGAGCCCGGCACCAACGGCCAGCACGCCTTCTACCAGCTGCTGCACCAGGGCACGGACCCGATCCCGGCCGATTTCCTCGTCGGCGCCAATGCGCATGAGCCCGACGACGTGCACCAGCAGCTGCTCCTCGCCAACTGCCTCGCGCAGACCGAAGCGCTGATGAAGGGCCGCACGACCGAGGAAGCCCGCGCCGAACTGCTCGCCGAAGGCAAGGTGCCGACCGAGGCCGACCGCCTCGCGCCGCACAAGACCTTCCCCGGCAATCGCCCGACCAACACGATCCTCTATTCCCTGCTCGATCCCTTCACGCTCGGCCGCCTCATCGCGCTCTACGAGCATCAGGTGTTCGTGCAGGGCACGATCTGGGGCATCGATTCGTTCGACCAGTGGGGCGTCGAGCTCGGCAAGCAGCTGGCGAAGGAACTCCTGCCGATGATCCAGGGCAAGGAGACCGCCGACAAGCGCGACGCCTCCACCGCCGGCCTCGTCGCCGCGATCGCCGCGCTGCGCTGACGTCGACCGTCCACCGTTGCCGGCCGCGCCATGCCCGGCCGGCGACGACTGCTTTTCGCCGATAAGCGGCCGCTCGAGGTCAGGGCGGCCTACAGTCCCGCGGCGCAGGCCTTGGCGGCCGCGGCGAGGCCGGTCGTCGAGCCGTAGCCCTCTGCCTTGGCCCAGGCATCGACCCGCGCCGCGATATTCGCCGCCGTGTAAGGCCGGACGCGCTCGAACGTGATCGTGCGCGGCAACACCGCCACCACCATGTCGGCATTGCCCGTGTCGAGCTTGAGCGCGTCGGCATAGGTTTTCGGCTGCTGCGTTCGCCCGAGCAGCGCCATGTTGAGCGCGACCGATCCCTCGCCGATCCGGTTGCCGTCGCCGGTGTCGCCGATGATGGCCGGGACCGCCTTGCCGGTCGAAGGGTTCATCGCCAGCACGAGATCGCCGGCTTTCGCGCCGAACCCCTTCAGGGGATTGGCGTCGCCGCGCAGCACGATGGCCGGGATGAAGCGCTGGTCGAGCTGGTTGTCGACCTGGCATTCGCCGGCAGCAGTGCCCGAGAGCCCATTCTGCAGAGCGGTCAGCGAGCCGAAATAGCCCGCATAAGGCCCTGACGAGAACACGCAGGGCTTGCCGGCAGCATCGGCGGCGATGACGTTCTTCCAGGTGATCGTGTAGCCCGCCGGGACGACCCAGCCGGCCTCGCGCCATGCCTTGAAGGCGGCGATCTTCTGATCGACGGAGAGGCGGCCGCTCTTGCGGATCGCGACGCCATTGTCGATGCGGTTGATCGCCAGCGAGGTGCCGAGGAAGTCGTCCGGGTGATAGGAGGTCGGCGCGCCGTCGGTGTTGACGGCGAGCGGGGCCACGAACATGGCGAAATTGGCCGATGCCGGCAGCCCGGTGCCGCGCGCGAGGCGCACGGTCTCATTCCCCGCTACGAAGGACCTGTCCGTGACGACGGTGCATTGGCCCGGCGCCACGCCGGCGACGTCGACCACCGCCGGGCCCGCTCCGGCCGCCGGTGCCGTCGCGACGGGAGCACCGGCATTGCCGGGCGATTCACAGGACGCAAGAATAGGCAGGGAGAACAATGCGGCAAGACACGGTCCGTAGCGCATGTGGAGGCCCCTCCTCTTTGATCGTCGGCATCATAGAAGAACTGCCGAGAACGCGCAGGAGCAAAGAAACGTCAGGCTTTTATTATTCGCACCGAACAAATCGGCACGCGGATACTGTAAGGCCGTCAATATCGACTCGACCTTTAACCGCCGAGCGGCGATCAGTCCCTTTCCCAGACGCTCGCACGGTCGCGCCGCCGGCGTTCAGGCGTCCTTGACCGTGCGATGGACGATGAGGCGGTGGCCGTCGATGGTCAGGCGCCCCTCCTTGGTCAAGGCGCGGATCTGCTTGTTCACCGCCTCGCGGCTGGCGCCGAGCATCTGGGCGAGCGTTCCCTGCGTCAGGTCGAGCTCGACCACGGCCTGGTCGCGTTCGAGGCGGCCATGGATCAGCGCCAGTTGCCGGAGCAGCACGAGCAGGCGGTGGCGGAGGTCGTGGAAGACGGCGCGATTGACCTGGTCGTTGGTCTGGCGGAGCCGTTCGCAGAGGCTCAGGATGATCTGGCGCTGCAATTGCGGCGAGGCGTCGAGCAGCGCCATGAAGGGCTGCCGCGGCACGAAGATCATCCGCGTCTCGGTCAGCGTCGCGGCGCCGGCGCTGCGCGGCAGGCCGTCGATCAGCGCAATCTCGCCGACCACCTCGCCTTCCTCGAACAGCTGGATGGTCAGTTCGCGGCTGTCCTCGGCGGTGAGGAAGATGCGGATGATGCCATCGGCGACGGCATAGAGACCGTCCGATTCATCGCCCTGGGCGAACAGGACGGTTTCCGGCGGGTAGGTCGTGACCCGCGCGATCTGGGCGAGGCGGACGAGATCGTCCTTCTCCAGCCCGTTGAAGAAACTGGTACGGCCAAGCCGCGTCACGATTTCAGCAGTCTGCACAACCCCTCCCCGCCGGACATCCGCTATCCGGCCCGCTGCCCCAAGGATTCAGTTACCATTTTACGACGCATCTGACGAGCAGGTAGCCGGGCGAGGACCGGCGGCGATGACCCGGTCGACGACGAGATGGCCGAGGCGGCGCGGCGATCCCTCGGCGACGAGGCCGAGCTTGCCCGAGACCGCGAGCGTCGAGATGCCGTGCAGCGACGCCCACAGCGCGACCACCGCCTCGCGCCGGGCGGTGTCCGACCACCCGGTCATGGCCGGGGCGAGCGCGGCCGCGGCTCCTTCGACGAGGGCCGCGAGGCTGTCGCGGTACCAATCGGGCAGCGCCATCCGCTCCGGCAGGCGGTGTTCGAAGAGGACCGCCCAGAGGCGCGGCTCCCGTTCCACGAAATCGAAATAGGCATCGACCAGCGCCCGCGGACGCGCCGTCGCCGGACCGGTCGCGGCGGTGCCGAGCGCAACCGCGAGGCGGGCGAGCGTCTCGCCGTTCATCGCGACGATCAGCGCATCGAGATTGTCGAAGAGATTGTAGAGCGTGCCCGGAGCATAGCCGATGCGCTCGGCGACGCGGCGGACCGTGAGCCCGCGCAGCCCCTCGTCGCGCGCGAGGCCGCGGGCGGCATCGAGCGCCATGCGGCGGAGATCCTCCGGGGCGTGGTCGTTGCGGCGGGCCAGCGCGGCCTCCCCTCGTTCCGGCACGGAAGATCACCGCACCAACGCCCGACTGCTAGCACATATTGAACGTCGTTCAAAATACTGCTAGGCAATTGAACATCGTTCATTACAAGTCGCTTGCCACCCAGCCGAAACGGACCGACGCTCACGCCATGGACGCCACCCCGACGCATCACGACGCCCCGACCGCGCTCTTGCGCACGCGCGGCTTCCTCCCGCTCTTCATCGTCCAGTGGTTCGGCGCCTTCGCCGACAATGCGCTGAAGAGCGCCTTCGGCTTCATGGTCGCCTATGGCGGCGCCGATCTGTTCGGCCTGTCGCCGCAAGTCGCCGTGACGCTCGGCGGCGCGGTGTTCATGCTGCCCTTCTTCCTCTTCTCCGGTCTTTCCGGCCGCCTCTCCGACAGCATCGACAAGCGGCTCGTCGTCCGCTGGACCCGCCTTGCCGAGGTCGGGCTCGCGATCCTCTCCTCGATCGCGATCATGATCCATTCGGCGCCGCTCGCGCTCACCGGCATGTTTCTCTATGCGGTGCAGTCGACCGTCTTCGGCCCGGCCAAATACGCGATCCTGCCGCAGATGGTCGAGCGGCGCCGGCTGGTCGCGGCCAATGCGCTGTTCGAGGGTTCGACCTTCGTCGCGATCCTCACAGGCACGCTGTTCGGCGGGCTCACCATCGGCCTCGGCGGCACATGGATCGCCATCGCCGGTCTCGTCGGCGCCGCGCTGATCGGCGCCGTCGCCGCCTTCTTCGTGCCGCCCGCGCCGCCGTCCCCCGACGCGGCGCCGTTCCGCTTCTCGATCATAGACGCCAACCGCGGCGCCTTCGCCGCCATTCGCCGCCGCAAGTCGGTGTTCCTCGCGGTCGTCGGCATCTCCTGGTTCTGGATGATCGGCCTCATCGTGATGTCGGTCTTCCCGGAATTCGCCAAGTCGACGCTGAAGGTCGACGAGATCGTCGCGAACCTCCTTGTCGCCGCCTTCGTCGTCGGCATCGCGCTCGGCTCGGCCGCGACCAGCAAGCTGCTCGGCGGGCAGATCTCGGCCCGCCACACGCCGATCGGCGGGCTGGTGATGGCCGCCTTCATGATCGATCTCAGCCTCTCGGCCGGGCATCTGGCCACGCTCCCCGGCGCCGAACTGCAGGGCGTCTTCGCCTTCGCCGGCTCGGCCGCCGGCCTCCGCGTGCTGATCGATCTCGTCGGCATCGCCTTCGGCGGCGGCCTCTTCACCGTGCCGCTCTATGCGCTGCTGCAATCGCGCGCCGCCGAGAACGAGCGCTCGGCCGCGATCGCCGGCAACAACATCATGAATGCCGCGCTGATGGTGTTCGGCACCATCGCCGCCGCCGGCCTGCTCGCCGCCGGCGTCACCACGCTGCAGCTGCTGTTCTGGCTCGGCATCGCCAATATCGGCGCGGCGATCATCTGCGTGCAGCTGGTGCCGGACGAACTCATGAAGGCTTTCGGCCACCGGCTGCTGCAGCTCGCCTTCGGCGCCCATGTCGAGGGGCGGGACAATTATGGCGACGGCGAGGACGCCGCCGTCGTCGTCGTCAATCACACCTCGTTCCTCGACGCGGTGCTGATCGGCTGCCTCCTGCCCGGCAAGCCGGTCTTCGCCATCAACTCCTTCATCGCCGACCGCTGGTGGGTCAGGCCCGCCTTCCGCTTCTTCGAGCTGGTGCCGGTCGATCCGACCAGCCCGTTCTCGGTCCGCCGCATGGTCAAGCTGGTCAAGGAAGGAAGGCGGCTCGTCATCTTCCCCGAAGGACGCATCACCGTCACCGGCGCCTTGATGAAGGTCTATGACGGGCCCGCGATGATCGCGGCGCTCGCCAATGTGCCGATCATCCCGGTGCGCATCGTCGGCGCGCAATATTCGATCTTCTCGCGTCTCAAGGGCAAGGTGCGGCGGCGGCTGTTCCCGCGCATGCACCTGACCGTGCTGGCGCCGCGCCGCATCGCGCTCACCGAGGGCCTCGTCGGCCGCAAGCGCCGCGCCGAGGCCGGCGCCCATCTGCAGGACATCATGACCGAGATGGTGTTCTCGACCAGCGAGCCGCCGCGCACGCTGTTCGAGAGCCTCATTCATGCCCGCCATATCAATGGCAGCCGGCCGGTGCTGGAGGATGTGACGCGCGCGCCGATCGGCTATCGCGAGATCATCCGCGGCAGTTTCGCGCTCGGCCGGCCGCTCGCCGCGATGAGCGCGCCCGGCGAGCGCGTCGGCGTGCTCCTGCCCAACACCATCGCCGCGGTCGTCACCTTCTTCGCCCTGCAGGCGACCGGCCGCGTTCCGGCCATGCTCAACTTCTCCGCCGGACCGGCGGCGATCGATGCGGCGCGGCGGGCGGCCGAGATCAAGCTGGTGCTGACCTCGCGCCAGTTCGTCGAGAAGGGCCGGCTGCAGCCTCTCATCAACGCGCTCGCCCCGCATTGCCGCATCGTCCATCTCGAGGATCTCCGCGGCGAGATCGGGCTGGCCGCGAAGCTGCTGGCGCTCCTCGGCGGCGTCGCTCCGCTGCTCATGAGCCGCCTCGCATTCCGCCGCGCGGGCCTTGCGAGCGACGAGGCCGTCGTGCTATTCACCTCGGGCTCGGAGGGGCTGCCGAAGGGCGTCTCGCTCAGCCATGCCGCCATCGAGGCCAACCGCCAGCAGATCGCCAGCGTCATCGACTTCTCGCGCGAGGACGTCGTCCTCAACGCGCTGCCGATCTTCCATGCCTTCGGGCTGACGGCGGGCTGCCTGCTGCCGCTCTATTCCGGCGTCCGGCAGATGCTCTACCCCTCGCCGCTGCACTATCGGATCGTGCCCGAGATCGCCTATGACGTGAACGCGACGATCCTGTTCGGCACCGACACCTTCCTCGCCGGCTATGCCCGCATGGCCCACCCTTATGATTTCTACAGCCTGCGCTATGTGTTCGCCGGCGCCGAGGCGGTGAAGGCCGAGACGCGCAAGGTGTTCGCCGACAAATTCGGCCTCCGCATCCTCGAGGGCTATGGCGCCACGGAGACCGCGCCCGTCATCGCCATCAACACGCCGATGGCCAACAAGCCGGGCTCGGTCGGCAAGGCGCTGCCCGGCATCACGGTGCGGCTGGAGCCGATGGAAGGCATCACTGAGGGCGGAAGGCTGCTGGTCAAGGGTCCGAACGTCATGCGCGGCTATCTGCGCGCCGAGGCGCCGGGCCAGCTCGAGCCGGTGATGGACGGCTGGTACGACACCGGCGACATCGTCACCATCGACGCGCGCGGCTTCATCTCGATCGCCGGCCGCGTCAAGCGATTCGCCAAGGTCGGCGGCGAGATGGTCTCGCTCGCCGCGGTCGAGAGCCTTGCGGGAGAATTCTGGCCCGAGCATGCGAGCGCCGCGACCGCGATCCCGAACGAGCGCAAGGGCGAGGAGATCGTGCTCGTCACCGAGCGGCCCTCGGCCGATCTCGGCGATCTGCAGAAATTCGGCCGGGCGCGCGGCTTCTCGGAGATCCAGCTCCCGAAGGCCCTCCTCACGGTTTCGAAGCTGCCGCTGCTCGGCACCGGCAAGCTCGATCTCGGCGCCCTCCGGCAGATCGCGCTCGATGCGCGCACCGGCAGCGCACCGGAAACCGAGGTCGCGGCGGTCGCCGCCATCAATCCTTAACTCGGCTCCGTGATAGTCTCTTCATCGTCCGGCCGCCGCGCCTCGACAGGCGCGCGGCGCGCCGCTAGTTTCGGTCCATTGTCCTTTGGGGGTTGCCATGCGTCTCGCGCTTGCTCTGATCGTCACGCTGTTCACGCTGGCAGGTTGCCAGACGGCCCAGCAGGCCGGCTCGTCCGGGTCCTGCAATCAGGCCGGCTCGACGATGGACGCGCCGGTGATGTGCCCCGACAGCTGATCGCTGCGGGCCTCGATCAAAGATCCGGCGCCGCCTTCGGGCGGCGCTTCGGCTTCACGGCCTTGGCCGCGTTCTTGCCAGCCTTCGCCGCGTCCGCGCGGCGGGCCACCGCGATCGCCGCGCGCGACCAGGCGACGAAGTCGTCGGGTTCGTCGATGAGCCGCTCCGGAATGCGCCAGTAGCTCAGCGACACCGCGCGACCGTCCTTGCGCGGATAGGTGAAGGGCTCGCAGCCCTCCGCCTCGAAGGCGGCCCGCGTCTCCGCATCCGACTTCAGATAGATGACGTCGTCGATGATGATGGCGAACATCAGCCCGCCCGCGAACGCCCCGAGACCGCCGAACATCCGCCGGAGCTCGGTCGCGCCCACGGGGGCGAACAATTCCTCCAGGAAGTCGCGATCGCCCATCGGCGTTACTCCGCGCAGTCGACGCCCATCTGCCAGAAATCGGCCTCGAGCCGCACCGCCTCGTCGAAAGTGGCGAGGAGGCGCGGATAGCGCGCCTCGGTGAGGGAGAGCGCGGCGAGGCGATCGATCTGCGCGAGGCTGTCGGCGGCGAGCGCCTGATAGCCGGCGCCGG
Organism: Kaistia sp.; assembly: GCA_965279105.1. GTDB lineage: Bacteria > Pseudomonadota > Alphaproteobacteria > Rhizobiales > Kaistiaceae > Kaistia. The sequence goes on along the minus strand of OZ257135.1, from coordinate 2,848,665 downwards.
CATATTCGGCGATCCAGGGCGCATAGGGATTGCTGCCGTCGCCGAGCCCGGTGCCGCTGCTCGACAAAGCGAGGCCGATCTCGGCATAGCCGACGACACAGGGCGAGAGCGCCACGACGAGATCGAGCATGTCGCCGCGGAGGCCGGCTTCCTGCACGAAGCGGGTATAGCCGACGGTCGCGCGCGCCTGCCGCGTCGCGGCGACGGCATCGGGCGAAAGACCCCATTCGGCGCAGAGCCTCAGATGCAGACTGGTCTCGCCGAGGATGGCGGCGATGCCGTCGGCCGCCTTCTTCATCTCGGTGAGATCGGGCGCCTTGTAGACGCCGATGGCATAGGCGCGGGCGAACTCGATCAGGAACAAATAGTCCTGCACGAGATAGTGCTGGAAGCTCTCGCGGGGCAGCGAGCCATCACCGAGACCGCGCACGAAGCCGTGGTCGACATAGGCGGACCAGGCCGGCGCGGCATCGCGCTTCAGCCGCTCGAACAGCCGCGACGTCATGGGCCGGATCAAGTCGCGGCGGCGGGGGACGGCATCTCGGCCGGCTTCAGCATCACCGATTCGCCGCAGCCGCAGGCCGAGACCTCGTTCGGGTTGCGGAAGACGAAGCCGGAGCGGAGCTTGGTCGTCTCGAAATCCATCACCGTGCCGAGCAGGAACAGAACCGCGGCGGGATCGACGAAGACGCTGGCGCCCTTCTCCTCGATCCGCTCGTCCTTCGCGTCGGGCGCCGCCACCTTTTGCATGGTGTATTCCATGCCGGCGCAGCCGCCCTTCTTGACGCCGATCCTGAGGCCCGTCACCGGCTCGTCGCTATCCTCGACGATCTCGCGGATGCGCTCGGCGGCGGCCTCTGTCAGCGACATGACGGCAAAGCGTGAGCGGACGCCCATGGCAATTCTCCTGTCGGCGGCGCGAGCCGCCTCACTTTCTGTGGGGTGAACACGCAGTGCGCAGCGTTCACTCCGTCGCCCCAGCAAAGGCCGGGGCCCATGAACACCGCCTGATCAGCGCGATGTCGGACTATGCACACTAAGATCGGTCATCCCGCCGCCATCCACAAGATGCGGCGCGCAGTCAAGAATGGTTCAAAACATCGTTCGCCCAGATGCCGGGCGTCGCGAGCTCGACGACATGGCCGTCGGGATCGTTGAAATAGAGGCTGTGCCCGCCCTGCGGCCAGGCCATCTCGGCGGTGAGCGCGACACCGGCCGCCGCGAGGTGGCGGCGCCAGTCACCGAGCGCGCCGGCGGGAATGCGCAGCGCGAAATGCAGCGGACCGCTGCCGTCATGGGCGGGAATCCTCCCGCCCGGCAGCACGATGTCCTGCAGCGTACCGCCGCGTCGGAAGAGCAGCAGCACGCTCGCCGGCCCGGCATCGAGCGCGGCGAAGCGCGGATCGTCGGCGGCGGTCAAAGGCGATAGGCCGAGCACGTCGCGGTAGAAGGCGAGCGCGCGGCCGACATCGGCGACATAGAGCGCGGTTTCGAGGACGCCGGTGATCGGCGGCGCGGAACCCATGATCAATACCAGTCGAGCGCGACGCGGGCCTCGTCCGACATGCGGTCCTGCGACCAGGGCGGATCGAAGGTCATGTTGACATCGACGCGGCCGACACCGGGGATCGAGCCGACGGCATTCTCGACCCAGCCGGGCATCTCGCCGGCGACCGGGCAGCCGGGCGCGGTCAGCGTCATGTCGATGGCGATGTTGCGGTCGTCGTCGACATCGATCTTGTAGATCAGGCCGAGCTCGTAGATGTCGGCCGGAATCTCGGGGTCATACACGGTCTTGAGCGCCGCGATGATGTCGCCGGTCAGCCGCTCCAGCTCCTCGGGCGGGATCGTGCTCGGCGCCGCCAGCGGCAGCGCGGCCTCGGCGACCAGCGCCTTGTCGTCCGTCGCGTTGCTCATGGTTCCCTCTGGCATCGCTGCATCCTCAGCTGAAGAAGCGCTGCGCCTTCTGCAGCGCTTCGGCGAGGCGATCGACCTCGTCCATGGTGTTGTAGAGGCCGAACGACGCCCGGCAGGTGGAGGTGACGCCGAAGCGGCGCAAGAGCGGCTGCGCGCAATGCGTCCCGGCGCGCACGGCGACGCCCTCGCGATCGATGATCGTGGCGATGTCATGCGCATGGGCGCCGGCCATCTCGAAGGCGATGATGGCGGCCTTGTCCTTGGTCGTGCCGAAGATCCGGAGGCTGTTGATCGCCGAAAGGCGTTCGGCCGCATAGGCGGCGAGCCGATGCTCATGCGCCGCGATGGCCTCGCGGCCGAGCCAATCCATGTAGTCGAGCGACGCGCCGAGGCCGATCGCCTGGACGATCGGCGGCGTGCCGGCCTCGAAGCGATGCGGCGGCTCGGCATAGGTCACCGTGGTCGCGGTGACGTCGCGGATCATCTCGCCGCCGCCGAGGAAGGGCGGCATCGCGGCGAGCAGGTCGCGCTTGCCATAGAGGACGCCGATGCCGGTCGGGCCATAGACCTTGTGGCCGGTGAAGGCATAGAAATCGGCATCGAGATCGCGAACGTCGACCGGCAGGTGCACCGCGGCCTGGCTGCCATCGAGCAGCACCTTGACGCCATGCGCATGGGCGATGCGGATGACGTCCTTGACCGGCACTACGGTGCCGGTGACGTTCGACATATGCGTGACCGCGACGATCTTGGTGCGCGGCGTGATCAGCTGCTCGAACACGTCGAGGCGGAAGGTGCCATCCTCGTCGATCGGCACCCACTTGATCACCGCGCCCTTGCGCTCGCGCAGGAAATGCCACGGCACGATGTTGGAATGGTGCTCGAGGATCGAGAGGATGATCTCGTCGCCCTCGCCGATCTCCTCCTGGCCGAGCGAATTGGCCACGAGGTTGATCGCCTCGGTCGAGGAGCGCGTGAAGATGATCTCGTCGGTCGAGCCGGCATTCAGGAAGCGGCGGACCGTTTCCCGAGCGTTCTCATAGGCTTCCGTCGCCGCGTTCGAGAGATAGTGCAGGCCGCGGTGGACATTGGCATAGTCCTCCATATAGGCCTTCGACACCGCATCCAGCATCGCCTGCGGCTTCTGCGCCGAGGCGCCGTTGTCGAGATAGACGAGCGGCTTGCCATAGACCGTCTTCGCGAGGATCGGAAAATCCCGCCTGATGGCTTCGACGTCGTAGGACGCAGGATCGGCGATGGTGGCGGTCGTCGTCATGATGCGAGTGTCCGGCCGGCGAGCCAATTGCGCGCCACAACCTCGAAAGCGGCGCCGATTGCCTCGTCGCCGAGGCCTTCGATCGCTTCGGCGAGGAAGGCGGTGACCAGCAGCGTCTCCGCCTCGCCGCGCGGAATGCCGCGCGAGAGCAGGTAGAACAGCATGTCCTCGTCGATCTCGCCCGAGGTCGCCCCATGCGCGCACTGGACGTCGTCGGCGAAGATCTCGAGCTCGGGCTTGACCGAGAACGAGGCGTCCTCCGAGAGCAGGAGGCCCTGCGTCATCATCTTGCCGTCGACCTTCTGGGCGCCGGGGCGGACGACGATGCGGCCCTGGAAGATGCCCTCGGCCTTGCCGTCCATGACAGCCTTGAACAGCTCGCGGCTGGCGCCGTTCGGCACCGCATGGTCGACGCCGAGCATGATGTCGGCATGCTGCTTGCCGCCGATCATCGTCGCGCCGAAGAGGCCGGCGCGGGCGAATTCGCCGCCATAGGTGACGAAGCTCTGCGAGCGGGAGATCGCCGCTCCGGTCATCAGCGTCAGATGGTCGAACTGGCTGGCGGCGCCGATCGAGACGGCCGTGGTGCCGAGATGCACCGCGGCATCGCCTTCGGCCTGCAGCTTCGCCCAGACGACCTTGGCGCGGTCGCCGACGACCGCCTCGGTGACGATATTCGCCTGCGAGGCAGCGGCATTGGCGCCGATATAGGTCTCGACGAGACGCAGCGAGGCGCCCTCGCCGACCGTGACGCTATTGCGGACGAAGAGCGAGAAGGCGCCGGTCGTGACATGCGCGATCTCGACCGCGCGGACGACGTCGTGTCCGGCGGGCACGCTGATCGCGACGCCGCCGGCCATCATCGCGGTGTTGAGCGCGACCATGGCATCGTCGAGCCGGCCGGCGAGCGCACCGATGCGCTCGTCGCCCACCGCCAGCAGCGTCGCGACATCGGCGACCGCGATGCCGTCGAGGCCGGCGAGATCGGAAAGATCAGGCCGGTAGCGGCCGTCGAGAATGACGAGGCGGGCGCGATCGAGCCCGGCGAGCGGGTCGGTCACCAGCGGCGTCGAAACGGCCTCCGGCGGCGCCGGCGGGATCGAGCGCAGCAGCACGCGCAGGTCGGTGTAGCGCCAGGCTTCGGTGCGCCGGTTCGGCAGGCCCTTCTTGAGGAAGGCATCGAAGGCGACCGAGCGGGCCGCGTCGACGCGGGCATCGCCCGGTAGATCGCCGCGCGAGGCGGCGAAGGCGGCCGCGAGGGCCTCCTCGGCCGGGCTCGCGAGGATACGGGGTTCAGCACTCATGACGGCGCTCATGCCGCGGCCGCGCCGACATAGTCGGCATAGCCATTGGCTTCGAGCTCGAGCGCCAGCTCCGGCCCGCCCGAGCGGACGATGCGGCCGGCCGACATGACATGCACGACATCAGGCACGATGTGATCGAGCAGGCGCTGGTAATGGGTGATGACCAGCATCGAGCGATCGGGTGCGCGCAGCGCGTTGACGCCGTCCGAGACGGTCTTGAGCGCGTCGATGTCGAGGCCGGAATCGGTCTCGTCGAGGATCGCCAGCTTCGGCTCGAGAAGCGCCATCTGCAGGATCTCGTTGCGCTTCTTCTCGCCGCCGGAGAAGCCGACATTGAGCGGCCGGCGCAGCATTTCCTGAGTCACATTCAGCTTTTCGGCGGCGACCTTCACGCGGCGCATGAAGTCGGGCGTCGTCATCTCGGCTTCGCCACGGGCCTTGCGCTGGGCGTTCATCGCCGCCTTCAGGAAGGTCATCGTGGCGACGCCGGGGATTTCGAGCGGATACTGGAAGGCGAGGAAGATGCCCTTGGCGGCGCGCTCCTCGGCGGCCGTGTCGATGAGTTCCTCGCCGCCGAACAGGATCGAGCCGTCGGTGATCTCATAGCCGTCCCGGCCCGCGAGGACATAGGACAGCGTCGACTTGCCGGAGCCGTTCGGCCCCATGATGGCGTGCACTTCGCCGGCGGGCACCTCGAGATTGACGCCGCGCAGGATCTCGCGGTCGCCGACCGACGCGTGGAGGTTCGTGATCTTCAACATCTGAAAAGGACCTATTCTGCGTCGTCGTTCCAGCGCCAGCGCCACCGACCTTCGGTGGTGCGCTTGGAGACGATCCAAAGACCGGCAACCAGAATTGCCGTACCAATCAACCAGACGAGGAACCGGCCGAAGGTCGGTTCCGTCGAGGACTCGGCCCCGAACACCGCCACCCACCAGCAGACAATGCCCGCGAGGAATCCGATGAGGACCAGCCAGCCCTGCCATGTCACCGGCGTCGCGCCGTAGCCGTAGCGCTTCGGCTTGAACCAGACCGGCATTATCCGACGCTTCCCTCGAGCGAAATCGAGATCAGCTTCTGTGCCTCGACCGCGAACTCCATCGGCAGCTGCTGGATCACGTCCTTGACGAAGCCGTTGACGATCAGCGCCACCGCTTCTTCCGAGGTGAGCCCGCGCTGCAGGCAGTAGAAGAGCTGGTCGTCGGCGATCTTGGACGTGGTCGCCTCGTGCTCGAACACCGCGCTGGCATTCTTCGATTCGATATAGGGCACGGTGTGCGCGCCGCACTGGTCGCCGATCAGCAGGCTGTCGCAATTGGTGAAATTGCGCGCGCCCGAGGCCTTGCGGTGCGCCGAGACGAGGCCGCGATAGGTGTTGTCCGAGCGGCCGGCAGCGATGCCCTTGGAGATGATCCGGCTGCGGGTGTTCTTGCCGAGATGGATCATCTTGGTACCTGAGTCGACCTGCTGATGGCCGTTCGACACAGCGATCGAATAGAACTCGCCCTGGCTCTCGTCGCCCCTGAGGATGCAGGACGGGTATTTCCAGGTGATCGCCGAGCCGGTCTCGACCTGCGTCCACGAGATCTTCGAGCGCGCGCCGCGGCAATCGCCGCGCTTGGTGACGAAGTTGTAGATGCCGCCCTTGCCGTCCTTGTCGCCCGGATACCAGTTCTGGACCGTCGAATACTTGATCTCGGCATCGTCCAGCGCGACCAGCTCGACCACCGCCGCATGCAGCTGGTTCTCGTCGCGCTGCGGCGCCGTGCAGCCCTCGAGATAGGACACGTAGGCGCCCTTCTCGGCGATGATCAGCGTGCGCTCGAACTGGCCGGTGTTGCGCTCGTTGATGCGGAAATAGGTCGAGAGCTCCATCGGGCAGCGGACGCCCTCGGGGATGTAGACGAAGGAGCCGTCCGAGAAGACCGCGGAATTCAGCGTCGCATAGAAATTGTCGGTCGTCGGGACGACGGTGCCGAGATATTTCCGCACGATGTCGGGATATTCGCGGATCGCCTCGGAGATGGCGCAGAAGATGACGCCGGCCTTCTTCAATTCATCCTTGAAGGTCGTCACGACCGAGACGCTGTCGAACACGGCATCGACGGCAACGCGGCGATCGTTCGCCCCCTCGACGCCGGCCAGGATCTCGCGCTCGCGGAGGGGAATACCGAGCTTCTCGTACATCGCGAGCAGTTCGGGATCGACCTCGTCGAGCGACTTCGGACCCTTGGTGCTCTTCGGCGCCGAGTAATAATAGAGATCGTCGAAATCGATCTTCGGATAATGGACGCGGGCCCAGGTCGGCTCGGTCATGGTCAGCCAGCGCCGATAGGCCTCGAGCCGCCATTCCAGCATCCATTCCGGCTCGTTCTTGCGCGCCGAGATATAGCGGACGATGTCCTCGGAGAGGCCCTTCGGCGCCTTCTCGGACTCGATATCGGTGACAAAACCGTATTTGTATTGATCGACGTCGATCCGGCGAACCTGATCGACCGTCTCCTGGACTGCAGGCATTTCCAACTCCATCGCCGCGGTTTCAAGGACCGCGGGTTGAGCAGCGCTTCAGGCGGCGCGAGTCGCGCCCGGCATCAGCCGCGACACGACCCGTCCCCAGACTTCACTGAACCTATCTATGTCTTCCTGGCTCGTTTCCCAGCCGAAGCTGAGCCTTATCACCGACTGCGCCCGCCTATCAGCAAGGCGCATCGCTCGCATGACATGCGAGACCCGCACCTTGCCCGACGAGCAGGCCGAGCCGGCCGAGAGGGCGACGCCCTCGAGATCGAAGGCGATGACCAGCGTTTCGGCCTTCTGGCCATCGAGCGCCAGCGCCGCCGTCTGCGGCAGGCGCGCTGCGCCGCCGCCGATGAGAACCGCGCCGGGCAGCGCGGCGAGATGATCGCGCCAGCCGCACCACGTCTCGGCGCGCGTGAGGTCGGCGCGGGCAGACGCGGCCGCGGCGCCGAAGCCGGCGATCGCGGCGACATTCTCCGTCCCCGCACGGGCAAACTTCTCCTGGCCGCCGCCGGTGATCAGCGGCAGCGGCGAGACGAGATCGCCGCCGAGCACGATGGCGCCGGCGCCCTGCGGTCCGCCGAGCTTGTGCGCCGACAGCGTCAGAAAGTCGGCGCCGAGCGCCGCGATGTCGACCGGAATGCGGCCGGCCGCCTGGATCGCGTCGCTATGCACCAGCGCGCCGAAGCGGCGGGCGAGCGCGGCGACCTCGGCGACGGGCTGGATCGTGCCGGTCTCGTTGTTGGCGAGCATGACAGAAACCAGCGCGCGCTTGCCTTCGGAGCCGAGCGCGGCGAGGCGCTCTTCAAGACAATCGAGGCGGATGACGCCGGCATCATCGACTTCGATGCGGTCGACGGTCTCCGCCGGGAAGCGGCCGCCTGACAGGACAGAAGGATGCTCGGTCGCGCCGATCAGGAGGGCGTCGAGGCGGAGTTCTCCGCCGCCGACCCGCTGGCGCGGCGACAGCACGGTGGCGTTCGCCTCGGTGCCGCCGCTGGTGAAGATGACGCGCTCGGCCGCGCCGCCGACCAGCGCCGCGACCTCGCGGCGGGCCGTCTCGATGCGCCCGCGGGCTGCGCGGCCCTCGGCATGGACGGAGGACGGGTTGCCGACGGCTTCAAGCGCCTCGATCATGGCCGCGCGAGCCTCTGGCCGCAGCGGCGCGCCGGCATTGTAATCGAGATAGATGCGCGCGCGCGTCAAACCGGCCTCCAGCCGCCCGGCGTCACGCCGGACCGGGACACCGCCGCAAACGGCAGGGTCCATGTCGCATTATGCTTGAAATCCGGGGCATGCCTCATGCTACAAGGCCGGCTTCCCGGCCGGGTTTCCCCGGTCGTCCCATTCGAACTGTTCTAAGGTGTTCTAGAAACCCTGAGGATCAGAGTCAAGTTCCGGATCCGGCCTCACATAGCAGGTAGCGGAGCTTCGGAACATGCCAGAGGTGCGCGCCGTTCATGCCCGAGATCATTTTTACCGGCCCTGCCGGACGTATCGAGGGACGGTATCAGCCGTCCAAGACCAAGAACGGCCCGATCGCCATCATCCTGCATCCGCACCCGCAATTCGGCGGCACGATGAACAACGCGATCACCTATCAGCTGTTCTACATGTTCGCGAAGCGCGGCTTCGCCGTGCTCCGCTTCAATTTCCGCGGCGTCGGCCGCAGCCAGGGCGAGTTCGACCATGGCGAGGGCGAGTTGTCGGATGCCGCCTCGGCGCTCGACTGGGCGCAGACGGTGCATCCCGATGCGCGCGCCTGCTGGGTCGCCGGCTTCTCCTTCGGCTCGTGGATCGGCATGCAGCTCCTGATGCGCCGGCCGGAGATCGAGGGCTTCATCTCGATCGCGCCGCAGGCCAATCTCTATGACTTCTCCTTCCTCGCGCCCTGCCCCTCCTCGGGCCTCATCGTGCATGGCGACCAGGACAAGGTGGCGCCGCCGAAGGATGTGCAGACCCTCGTCGACAAGCTGAAGACGCAGAAGGGCATCATCGTCGAGCAGACGATCATGCCGGGCGCCAACCACTTCTTCGAAGGCCAGGTCGAACCGCTGATCGACATCTGCGGCGCCTATGTCGACAAGCGCCTGAAGGCGATCACCGAAGCGGCCTGACCGCCTTTCGGTTGCGCCAGATCAAGGCGCCGCAACCCGCCTTCGCCGATCCTTAAGGCGGAGGCAGACCATGACCGCATCGCGCTTTGGTTTCTTCGCGGCGCTGGCCGCGTTCATCTTCAGTATCGGCTACGGCATCCCGCAATTGATGCAGGTGGCCGGGCTGCTCACCTTCCCCGCCGACGAGATCCTGATCTTCGCGCCGTCCCTTGCGCTGGCGCCGAGCTTCGTGCTGGCCATGGCCGGCCTGCATGCGACGCGGGCTGAACCCGTGCGCGTCTGGAGCCTTGCCGGACTCTCGCTCGCGACGATGTACGCGACGCTCGCCTGCATCGTCTATTCGGTCCAGCTCGCTGCCGTGATCCCAGCGAAGCGCGCCGGCGGCAGTGCCGTCTCGGATCTGTTCGGCTGCTGCGCCATGGGCCAGCCCTTCACCGCCATCGATCTCACCGGCTACACGCTGATGAGCCTCGCGACGCTGGTCGCGGCCCCCGCGCTGCCGGCCCGCTCGTCGCTGCGCTGGTCGTTCATCGCCAACGGCCTCCTCGCGCCGTTTCTCATCCTGCAGACGGCCTGGCCGGTCCTGATCCTTGTCGGCGCCCTCTGGCTGGTCACCTTCCCGCTCGCCATGGCGCTCTTGGCGATCGACCAGAGGCGGGGCGTCGGCGCCTAGAGCGGCGTCTTCTCGTCCTCTTTCACCGGCATCGTCGTGACGGCGGCGGCGAGGGCTGCGGCCCTTGCGGCGGCCTTGCGGAGCCTCCGCTGCTTCAGATAGTCGACGATCTCGCGGCGGTTCTGGAAGAGCGGCAGCTTGCGGCGGGGCGCGCGGCGCTCGAGCGCGAGGCCGACTTCCGCGATCTCGTCGTGATCGCCGAGCCGGCGGACGATGAGATCGACCGGCCCGACAGCGACACGGTCGCCCTCCTCGATGTCGCCCGCGAGCTGGCGCCGCATCATCGCCGCGACGGTGTCGCCGCGCAGCTCCTCGCCGATCTCGAAGCCATAGGCCTCGGCGAGATCGGCAAGCTTCACATCGGGCTCGATGACGAAATCGCCGAACAGCACCGAGGCGTCGGCCATGTCGGCGGGGCGCGCGAAGAGCTGGTCGAGGAGGCGCACATGCTCGGTCGCCGCGATGATGTAGACCTGATCGCCCGCGACCAGCGGCCCGGCCGACTCGAAGCGCAGCGAGCGCCCGTCGCGGAGGATCAGCGCCGGCCGCGCCCAGCGCGGGATGCGCCGTCCGCGCCCGACGGCGCTCTCCGCGGTGACCCGGTAGGTGACGATCTCGTGGTCGCCGCGGCCGGGCAGCTCGATGTCGATGCGCTCGACCGGGCCATAGCGGGCGGGAACGACGAGGCCGAGCCAGCGGGCGACCGGTCCGATGGTCCAGCCCTGCAGCACCAGCGAGCAGAGCACGACGATGAAGGCGACATTGAACATCACCTGCCCGTCGGGAACGCCGCCGACCATCGGCAGGATGGCGAGCAGGATCGAGACGGCCCCGCGCAGGCCCACCCAGGCGACGAAGGCGGTCTCGTTGCGCGAGAAGCCGAACGGCACGAGGCTCAGCCAGACCGCGACCGGGCGGGCGATGAAGATGAGCACGGCGGCGATGCCGATCGCCGGCAGCACGACGGATCCGAACTCGTGCGGCGTCGCCAGGAGGCCGAGCGTCAGGAACATGGCGATCTGCGCCAGCCAGCTCATGCCCTGCAGCACGCGGCGGAGCGCTATCAGCTGGCGCATGCGGACATTGCCGCAGATGAGGCCGGCGACATAGACGGCGAGGAAGCCGCTGGCGCCGCCGATGCCGGTGGCGGCGAAGAGGACGAGCACGAGCGCCATCACGAGGATCGGATAGAGCGCCGGCTCCAGCTCGACCCGGTTGACCACCCGCACGATGATGAGGCCGCCGATGATGCCCGTGATCGCGCCGACGCCGATCTGAAGGAAGAACGAGCGCAGCAGGCTGAGAGCGGTCTCTCCCTCGCCGGTCGCGGCCGTGGCGATGCCGACGAGCGCGACGGTGAGGAAGATCGCCATCGGATCGTTCGACCCGGATTCGACCTCGAGCGAGGAGCGGACCCGCTCGCGCAGCGAGATGCCGCCGACGCGGAGCAGGAAGAACACCGCCGCCGCGTCTGTTGACGCGACGATCGTGCCGAGCAGCAGCGACGAGACCCAGGACCAGCCGAAGATGAGATGCGCGGCGAGACCGACGATGCCGGCCGTGACCAGAACGCCGACGGTCGCCAGCGTCAGCGCCGGCAGCGCCGCCGTCCGGAAGGCGGAGAGGCGCGTCTCGAAGCCGCTTTCGAACAGGATGATGGCGAGCGCGATCGAGCCGATGAAATAGGCGACGCGGCCGTCGTCGAAGCGGATGCCGAGGCCATCCTCGCCCGCGACGAGGCCGAGCAGCAGGAAGACGAGCAGCAAGGGCGCACCGAACCGCGTCGAGAAGATCGAGGTGAACACCGCCACGCCGACAAGCAGCGAACCGATCAGGATGGCGACATACATGCTTTCGATCATGGGGCGGAGCTGCTCGCTTCTCCTTGGGGGTGGAACCGGGTCGGTCCCACATCGGAACCGACGATTCGGACTGTAGTGCGTCCGCGCGGCGCCCGAATGGCGGCAGCCGGCAATGACCTGAAAAAACAGCGCGTTCGCACCGGCCCCGTCAAGGGGAGGACACTACGCCGCCGGTCATCGGCGCCGGGCAGCCGGTCGTTTCCGGGAAGCTGATCGGAAGGCCGGCGAGGCGGCGCGCGGCGAGATAGGCGAAGGCCTGCGCCTCGATGAAATCGACCGACCAGCCATGCGCGTCGGCGGTCGTGACCGGAACGCCGCTCATGGCGGCGAGCGCCTTGAGGATCGCCGGATTATGGGCGCCGCCGCCGCAGACGACGATGCGGTCGGCGCCGCCGGCAAGGCGGATGCCGCGCGCGATCGCCTCGGCGGTGAAGGCGGCGAGCGTCGCCGCCGCATCGGCGGTCGAAAGGCGGGCGACGGGCGCCCGCGAAAACGCGTCGCGGTCGAGCGATTTCGGCGGCTTCAGATCGAACCAGGGATCGGCGATCAGCTCGGCCAGCGTCTGCGCCTGCACCGTGCCTGCGAGCGACAGGGCGCCGTCGCGATCCATCGCGGCGCCGGTCCGCTCGCGCACGAGATCGTCGATGAGCGCATTGCCGGGGCCGGTGTCGAAGGCGATGAGCGATCCGTCCGCCTTGACGAGCGTGACATTGGCGACGCCGCCGATATTGACGACCGCGACGTCTCCGGAAAGCCCAGCGGCGCGCACCAGCGCCCGATGGAAGATCGGCACCAGCGGCGCGCCCTGCCCGCCGGCCGCGACATCGGCGGCGCGGAAATCATGCACGACGGCGATGCCGAGCCGCCTTGCGAGCGCCGCGCCGTCGCCGATCTGCACGGTCAGCCGGCGCCCCGGCGCATGGAACACGGTCTGGCCGTGGAAGCCGACAAGCGTCACGCGGACCGCATCGACATCCTGCCGGGCGAGCAATTGCTCGACCGTCTCGGCATGGGCGTCGGTGACGATCCGCTCGGCATCCGTGAGAATGCCCGGCCGGGCCGTGCGATCGGTGAGCGTCGTCGCGGCGGCGAGCGCTTGCCTCAGCACCGCCCGCTCCGCCTCCGAATAGGGCCGGAAGCCGGTCGGGCCGAAAGCCTCGACCTCCTCGCCATCGGTGGCGATCAGAGCGGCGTCGATCCCGTCCATCGACGTGCCGCTCATCAAGCCCACCGCGACGATCCTGCGCATGATTCGGTTCCCGTCCTCCCTCGCGAAGGCCCTGTTTCGCCAGCCGCGACGGCGACGTCAATCAGGGTGGTGACAAACGCCGGCGGCTCGGCTATAGCCTCGGCCCATGAACCTCTCCGCCCGCACCTTCTTCTTTGGCTGGTACTTTAGCTATCCGTTGCCGGCGGCGGAGGCAGGAGCGCGCTCGAAGTAAACATCGAAGCATCCCAACCAAAGCCGCCACACTCCGTTGGCGGCTTTTTTGTTGGCCGCTTCCGGGAAACTCCAAGGAGCCCGAACCGTGCCTGACACCACCGACGACCTGCGCATCAGCGCGATCAAGGAACTCTCGAAGCCTTCCGAGGTGATGGCCGAATTCCCGCGCACCGACGCGGCGAGCCGGACCGTCACCGCATCGCGAAGGGCGCTGCACGACATCCTGCATGGAAACGACGATCGCCTCGCAGTCGTCATCGGACCGTGCTCGATCCATGATCCGGAAGCCGCCCTCGATTATGCGCACCGCCTCGCCGGCGAGCGTGCCCGGCTCGGCGGATCGCTCGAGATCGTCATGCGGGTCTATTTCGAGAAGCCGCGCACGACCGTCGGCTGGAAGGGGCTCATCAACGATCCCGATCTCGACGGCAGCTTCCACATCGACAAGGGCCTGCGCATCGGCCGCCGCCTGCTGCTCGAGATCAACAATCTCGGCCTGCCGGCGGGCTGCGAATTCCTCGACATGACGACGCCGCAGTATTTTGCAGATCTGGTCGGCTGGGGCGCCATCGGCGCGCGCACGACCGAGAGCCAGGTCCATCGCGAGCTGGCCTCGGGCCTCTCCTGCCCCGTCGGCTTCAAGAACGGCACCGACGGCAATGTGAGGATCGCGGTCGACGCGGTGCTCTCCGCCTCGCAGCCGCATCATTTCCTCGCCGTGACCAAGGACGGCCGCTCCGGCATCGCCGCGACCACCGGCAATGACGACTGCCACATCATCCTGCGCGGCGGCAAGGCGCCGAACTATGATGCAGCGAGCGTCGAGGCCGCTGCGGCGGAACTCGCAAAGGCGGGTCTGCCGCCCGTGCTGATGATTGATGCCAGCCATGCCAACAGCCTGAAGAAGCCCGAGAACCAGCCGCGCGTCTGCGACGAAATCGGGGCGCAGGTCGCCGCGGGCGATGGCCGCATCATGGGCGTGATGATCGAGAGCAATCTCGTCGCCGGCCGGCAGGACCTCGTTCCCGGCAAGCCGCTCGTCTATGGCCAGAGCATCACCGATGGCTGCATCGACTGGCAGACCTCGGTCGGCGTGCTCGAGCGCCTCGCCGAGGCGGTCGAGCGCCGCCGCGCCCACGGCCGGACCGAGCCGCGTCTCGCCGCCGCCATCTGAGCGTACGCACCCGATGGCCGCCGCCGCTGATGATCTTTTCGGCGGCGGCTGCTAAAGCCTTCGCGCGACCACTCCTTCCGAGACCATGCCATGACCGCGTTCAAGTCCGATTTCCTGCATATTCTCAGCGAGCGCGGGCTCATCCATCAGATCTCCGATCCGGATGGCCTCGACGCGCGCGCGGCGAGCGGGCGCATCACCGCCTATGTCGGCTATGACGCCACGGCGACGAGCCTGCATATCGGCAATCTGATCTCGGCCACCATGCTGCATTGGCTGCAGGAGACCGGTCACCGGCCGATCGCGCTGATGGGCGGCGGCACCTCGATGGTCGGCGACCCTTCGTTTCGCGACGACCAGCGCAAGCTGCTCACGACGGACGAGATCGACCGCAACATCGCCGGCATCAAGCAGATCTTCGGCCGCATCCTGCGCTTTGGCGATGGCCCCGGCGACGCGGTCATGGTCAACAATGCCGACTGGCTGCTGAAGCTCAACTATATCGAGTTCCTGCGCGATGTCGGCCGCCACTTCTCCGTCAACAGGATGCTGTCCTTCGATTCGGTCAAGCTGCGCCTCGACCGCGAACAGTCTCTGTCCTTCCTCGAATTCAACTACATGATCATGCAGGGCTACGACTTCGTCGAGCTCAACCGCCGCTATGACTGCGTGCTCCAGATGGGCGGCTCCGACCAGTGGGGCAACATCATCAACGGCGTCGATCTCGCCCATCGCATGGAACGGCCGCAGCTCTATGCGCTGACGACGCCGCTGCTCACCACCTCATCCGGCGCAAAGATGGGCAAGACGGCCAAGGGCGCCGTCTGGCTCAATGGCGACCTCTTCAGCCCCTATGACTTCTGGCAGTATTTCCGCAATACCGAGGATGCCGATGTCGGCCGCTTCCTGAAGATCTTCACGCGGCTGCCGCTGGACGAAATCGCCCGCCTCGCCGCGCTCGGCGGAGCCGAGATCAACGAGGCCAAGAAGATCCTCGCCACCGAAGCGACGGCCGTCGTCCACGGCCGCGAGGCCGCCGACGCCGCCGCCGAAACCGCGCGCCAGACCTTCGAGGAAGGCGCGCTCGCCGCGAGCCTGCCGACGATCGACGTCGCTCTGGACGAATTCGAAGCGGGCATCGGCGCGCTCGGCCTCTTCGTCCGCGCCGGCCTCGTCGCCTCGAACGGAGAGGCGCGGCGCCAGATCAAGGGCGGGGGCCTGCGCGTCAACGACGCCGCCATCGAGGACGAGAAGACGGTGATCGGCCCGCGCGACCTGACGGCGGAGGGCGTCGTCAAGCTCTCGCTCGGCCGCAAGAAGCACGTGCTGGTGCGTCCCGTCTGACGGGTCGACGCTGTGCCGCGCCCCGCTCAGGCGGCGCGGCCCCCCGCACCCGATCGACGGATCAGTTGACCGGGAACTCGAAGATCTTGCGGAAGATGCCGGGCGTGATCATCGAGAGCGGGTTGACCGTGAGGCTCGGCCCGGAGATCGGTCCTTCGATCTTGAAGGTCACGCCGAACAGCCCGCCCTGGCTGCCCCCGCCGAGCGCGAGGCCGATCAGCGGCAGCCGGCCGAACAAATTGTTGACGGCATAGGCCGGTAGATAGGTGCCCGCGACCGAGATCACCTGCTTGCCGAGATCGATGGTGCCGTTCAGCGTCGCGCCGACGCTGGCGCCGCGCAGCACCGCATCCTCGATGACGATCAGCGAGCCGCGCTTCGTATAGTCGAGCCGCATCCGGTCGAAGGGCACGCGGTCCGGATCGAGGCCGCTCGGCTGGACATTCTCGCCGGAGCCGGTCGAGGCCGAGACGAGCTTCCGCATCGAGGATTCGTCGACGATCGTGAAATTCGCGACGTCGAACACGCCGGTGAACGGCCCGCGCGCGCCGCTGCGCTCGCCCGAGAGGCGGAGCTTGCCGCCGCTGATGCGGCGATAGAGATCGACGAAGCTGAAGAGATTGCCGGCATCGGCCGATTGCAGGTCGAGATTGGCGCCGCCCGAGCCGCCGTCGGTATAGACCATCGCGACGCCGCCGCCGGGCAGCGTGCCCTTGAGGCTCGCCTTGCCGACGCCGCCGCCGACCGTGTTGACGAGGATCGTGCTGTTCGTCAGCGGCACCTTGCCGAAGCCGGTGATGCTGTCGATGCGGGCGTCGATCGAAAGCGCGGCCGCGTTCCCATCCGCCGCCGGCGGGCTCGCCTTCAATTGCGCGATCAGGCCGCGTGCGTCGAAGGAAGCGCCGCGCACCGTGATCTGGTAGCCGTCACCCTTGCGCAGCAGCGTGACGCCGATCTGGTCGCCCTTGCGCAGCGCCAGCCGGTCGATGTCGGCCGAGACGAGGCCGTTCTTGGCGTCCAGCACGGCCTTGCCGCGAAAGCCGAAGCCGTCGCCGGTCGCGACCATGTTCTCGATCTGGAAGCCGCCACCATCGCGCGGCAGCATGTCGAAGACGAGGCGCGCGGGAACGCCGACGCCCTTGGTCCAGCCGAGCGGCGCCATCATGAGGCGGGCCTGCTTCAGATCGAGATCGTAGTGCTGGCCCTTGCGGCCGTCGCCGAGATCGGTGATCGAGGCGCCGACCGTGCCGCCCAGCATATTGTCGAGGCCGATGCCGAGGCGCTTGCGCGCCGAGGCGTCGAGAACGAGCTGGACGCTGCTGCGCGCCGCCATCGGATCGCCATCGCTGTCGATGGATTTCAGCGGCTGCGTCAGGTCGATGGTGGCGGGCACGCCGTTGATGGTCGCCTTGCCGGCGATCGAGAAGGCGTCGGCCGTCGCATTCATGGTGAAGGCGCCAGCCTTGATGATCTTGCCCTCGATCGGCGCGCTGCTGGCGAAGCCCGTCGTGTCGAGGCTGGCGCGCCAGGTGATGTCGCTCGGCAGGAGGCCCGGCTTCAGCGGCATCGAGATCGAGAGGCTGCCCTTGCCCTGGCCCGAGAGATTGGCCGGATCGATGCGATTGCGCGTCATCGCGCGCATCGGCTCGGAATTGGCGATCTCGGCGATGGCGCCGACATCGCCCTCGAACTGCGTCTCGATACGGCTCTCTGCATTGGCGACGGCGGTGTTGGGCACGGCGAAGATACCGGCCGTCAGGGTGACGCTCTTGCCGGAGGGAGCGGTGATCGTGCCCTTGTCGATATCGATGCCGAAGGTCGAGCCGGCGACGACGGCGTTGCCGCTGACATTGGTGATCTCGGGGATCGTGCCGACGGTGGTGAAGCTCACATCCTCGAGCCGCGCATCGAGCCGCATATAGTTCTCGGGCATGGTGACGCGCTCGCCCGTCCAGAGCACGCCGCCCGGCACGGCCGCCTCGAAATGCGCCGAGGCGACGCGGCCGCCGGTCACATGCTCGAGCACCCATTTGCGCGCCGGGCCGGCCAATGTCGGCGGCCAGATCTGCTTCAGCGCGGAGATCGCCATCGGCGTGATCGAGGCCGACAGCGCCAGCGACGGCGTTGCGCCCTCGAGCCCGAGCGTCCCGGCGGCGGCGATGGCGGCGACCGGCGTGGTGATGTCGAAATCGGTGATGTCGATGCGCTTGCCGGGGAAATCGGCGGTGCCGACCAGCGCGATGCGGTCGGCGACGATCGGCGGCGAATTGGTGTCGGAGGCGAGCATGGCGCCGCGCGATTCGAAATCGAAGCTGTAGCGGCCGTCGGAGCGGTCGCCGAGCGGCTTGATCATGCCGGTCACGACCGCGCTGGTCGGGCCGAACTGGAAGTTGGACGGATCGAGCACCAGGGTGCGCCGCGCGACGTCCCAGCGCACGCGGATGGTCGCCTCGTCGAGCACCACCGTGTCCTTGCCGAAGCCCGACACGAACTGGCCGGCGCCGAGATCAAAGCGCAATTGCGCATCCTTCACGTCGCCATTCGCGCCGAGCCGGATATTCGCCCGCCCGAACAGCGGGATGTCCGAGGTGATGAGGCTTTCGGGCCGGCCGAAATTCGGCTCGATATCGGCGATGGTCAGCTGCGAGAACGAGAGCGAGAGATTGCGGTCGCCGGTCTTCGGGTCGAGCGAGCGCTCGCCGATCATGCCCCAGCGCCCGGAATAGCCAGAGGTCGCGAAGGTCGCCTTGATGGTGCCGGTCGGCTCCAGCGTCAGCCCGATATCGGTGTGCGGGAAGACGCGCTGCTGCAGCTTCTTGGCGTCCCAGATATGGATCGTCGCCGCATCGATATTGAGCCGCTGGAAATTCCGCTCGATCGCGGCCTCGATCGGCGGTTCCAGCCCGCCATTCATGATGTGCATCGCCGTGAAGAGGTCCGGGAAGCCACCATCGATCGCGTCGATCGCCGGCGGCTGGGCCGCCGCGGCGGGACGCGCCGGTGCATCGGCCTTCGGCGCATCCGGGGCGGCCGCGGGCGCCGACCGGTCGGCGGTGCCGAGGAAGACGCGGCCGTCGCCGCCGCGCACGATCGAGACATCGGGCTCGGTGATCTCGACCTGCGTGATGTCGATGCGGAGGCGGAGCAGCGACAGCGGATCGATGCCGAACCGCGCCGCCGGCACGCGCAGCACCGGGCTGTTGTCGCGATCGTCGACCTGGAGATTATCGATGCGGGCCATGAGGCCCATCACCGGATCGACATCGATCGACGCGGTGCCGACGCGGACGCTGTAGTCGGGACCGAGCTGCCGGCGCAATGTGGCGGCGACCCGTTCGCTGAGCACGCCGAGTTCGACCGGGCCGGAGGCGAGGATGAAGGCGAGCGCGCCGAACAGCACCGCGGCGAGGACGACCAGCATGCTGGCGAGGCGCACAAGCCAGCCGAGCACGCCCTTGCGACGTCTCGGCGCCTTCGCGACGAGCGGCCGATGGGCTCGCGCCGAAGGAAACTGGTCCAGCCGCATTGTCAGGCGTCAACACCTTTCATTGACGCGGCAGATGCCGCCGATCGAACCGGAAGGCCGGTCTCGTGCCAGGGTCCGGCGCAGTTCAAGAGCGGCTGCCAGAGTGCCGCTTGCGACGTCGGGCGAGACATGCCTTGAAACCAGTCCATCTTTTCTATTTCTGACGCCAGACAAACCCGACGAAAGGAAGGCAGAATGAGCCAGCTCGCCAGCGGAGACAACGCCCCTCCGTTCGAACTCCCCACCGATGGCGGTGGTTCCGCCTCGCTTTCCGCTTATCGTGGCCGCAAGCTGGTCATCTTCTTCTATCCTGGCGATGACGGCACAACATGCACCGCCGAGGCGCAGGATTTCACCGCGGCGAAGGCCGACTTTGAGGCGGCCGGCACCGCCGTGATCGGCATCTCGCCTGATTCGGTGAAATCGCACGACAAGTTCAAGCTGAAGCGCGGCCTCGACGTCACCCTCGCTTCGGACGAGGCCAAGGGCGTGCTCCAGGCTTACGGCGTCTGGCAGGAAAAGCAGATGTATGGCCGCACCTATATGGGCGTCGTGCGCACCACAATGCTCGTCGATGCCGAGGGGCGCATCGCGCGCATCTGGCCGGGCGTCAAGGTCAAGGGCCATGTCGCCGAGGTGCTCGCGGCCGCCAAGGCGCTCTGACGCGACATGACCACCGCCTTCACCAGCCTTGCCGACGCCGCCGCGCGCATCGTCGCGACGGCGGATCTCGACGAGAAGGTCGACATCGCCTTCGCCGCCGCCAAGGGCTGGTTCGGCCGGCGGCTGTCGCTGCGCGGGGCCGAGGACCGGCCGATGCCGGCGCGGCCCGGCCGGCCGGAGCGGCCGCTGCTGGTGCCGCCGCGCGATCTGCCGAAGCGCTCGCCCGCGTCGCCGCAGGGCCGCGTTGCGCTCATCCATTCGCTCGCCCATATCGAGCTCAACGCGGTCGATCTGACCTGGGACCTCGTCGGGCGCTTCGCGCGCGTGCCGATGCCGCGCTCCTTCTTCGACAACTGGGTGCAGGTCGGGCTCGAGGAGGCCAAGCACTTCTCGCTGCTGGCCGAACACCTCACCGTGCTCGGCGCCGCCTATGGCGACCTGCCGGCGCATGACGGGCTCTGGCAGGCGACGCAGGAGACCGGCCACGACCTGATGGCGCGGCTCGCCATCCTGCCTCTCGTGCTCGAAGCACGCGGGCTCGACGTCACGCCGCCGCTGATCGGCAAGCTGGCCGGTGAGGGGGACGCTGCCGGCGCCGGCATTCTCGAGATCATCTATCGCGACGAGCGGCGCCATGTCGCCTTCGGCTGCAAATGGTTCCGCTTCCTCTGCGACCGGCAGGGCCTCGCGCCGGAGCCGACCTTCCGCCGCCTGGTCATCAAGCATTTCCGCGGGCCGCTGAAGCCGCCCTTCAACGATGCCGCCCGCGCCGAGGCCGGCATGACGCCGGGCTTCTACCGTCCGCTGGTGCGGGCACTCGATCTCTGAGCCCGGAGTCCTCCGCGTAACCAAGGCTTAACCTTAACGCTTTCTAATCAGTGATGAACCGATCGCGCCAGAAGATCGGACGCTGCCATCATCGCCAGGTTGAAGCGCCCATGCCGCAGGTCAGAGCCGCGCGATCACCGTCCGAGACGGACGCTCCCCGTCGCTCCCCGCCCCCGAAGACCGTTCACGCGCGGCCGCCCCGGCCCGAGACGCGGGTGATCATCGCGCGCGGCGAGAAGCTGCAGGCGATCCACGTCAGCCCGCGCCTCATGGTCATCGCCGGCCTCTGCTTCGTCCTGTTCTCGGCGCTCTATTTCAGCTCGACCGCCTATCTCGTCTTCCGTGACGACTGGGCCCGCCAGGGCAAGGGCGACGAGGCCTCGCTACGCGAGAGCTATGAGGACCGGATCTCGGCGCTGCGCAACGAGATCGAGCGGATCACGTCGCGCCGCCTCGTCGATCACGCCACCGTCGAGCAGAAGGTCGACCAGCTGCTCGATCGGCAGGACGAGCTCGGCGCGCGGCAGGACATGCTCGACCAATTGAGCGAGGCGGCCCGCCGTGCCGGCTTCGATCTGCCGGCGCTGCCTCCGAAGAAGCCCGGCGGCAGGCAGGCGAGCCTCGACACAGTGGCGACACCGAGCGTGACGCTGGCCAGCGCTGCCGGCGGTCTTGCCGGCGGTCCTGCCCGCGACCCGCTGGAGCCCCTCCCCGGCACCGACAGGATCGGCACGATCGAGGCCGATATCAGCGCGATGGAGGCGCAGCAGGAAGCGACCGTCGACCAGCTCGCGAGCGGCGTCGGCGCCCGCGCCGACCGGATGGCGACCCTGCTGAAGCGGGTCGGCCGCAAGGTGCCGCGCCTCGTCGCCGCCGACGATGTCGGCGGACCGTTCGTACCGCTGCCGACCGCGACCGAGGCCGACCGCTTCGCCAGCGGCGTCGCCATGCTCTCGGCAGAGCTCGCGCGCCTCGCGACCGTGCGGAAGGCCGCGCTCGGCCTCCCCTGGGCCCAGCCGATCGCGGATGCGCCGATGTCGAGCGGCTTCGGCCCGCGGCTCGATCCGTTCCTCGGCCGGCCGGCCATGCATACCGGCATCGATTTCCGCGCCCCCCGCGCCTATCCTGCCCGCGCCGTCGCGGCGGGAACGGTGATCGCCGCCGAGTGGAACGGCGGCTATGGCAACATGGTCGATGTCGACCACGGCAACGGCGTCGTGACGCGCTACGGTCATCTCGACGCAATCTCGGTCCGGGTCGGCGACCATGTCGCAGCCGGCGGAAAGATCGGCCGCGTCGGCTCGACGGGCCGTTCGACGGGCCCGCATCTCCACTACGAAATCCGCCTCGACGGCGAGCCGGTCGACCCGATGCCCTTCCTGACGGCGGGCAAGGAAATGGTCCGCCTGCTCTAGGACCGATCGTCATTCACGCTTTGGCCCTGCTGCTCTCAGCTGTCGTTGCCGGGCCTGACCCGGCAACCCAGACTTTCTTCGACTGACTGCCTGCAATTTTGGGTCGGCAAGGAGAGGCTGGATTGGCGGGTCAGGCCTGCAATGACAGGCGGGTGCGGATTGTCGATCCGTCTTGGGCTCTGCCTGCCATCGGCCCAAGCGTCGCAGAGACGAAATCCCAGACGGATCGCCCGATTCCTTCATTCAGGCCGAACGCTGCCGCTCGCGGCGCCTCGGCGCCGGCATCGCCTGTCGGTCGATCCGAATTTGATGGTTCGGGGTAACCCCGGATTAACCCTGGTCAGTCTGTAGTAAGGGCCGGCCGTTCCGGCGCAACGGTTCGGCGCAACGACGCTCGCCAGGATGCAACCCGCAAGGTTGAACGCCCCATGCAGACTGCCCTTCCCTCGCCCTCGCATCAGCAGGCCCCGCCCACCGGGCGCGCGGCGGCGCAGCGGCGACCAGCCCAACGACGCGCGCCGAAGCGGGCCGGAACGCGTGTCATCGTCGCGCATGGCGACATGCTGCATGCGGTGCATGTCAGCCCGCGCCTCATCGTGCTGGCCGGACTCTGCCTGATGCTGCTGGTCGGGCTCTCGGCCGGCGGCGCAGCGCTCTATTTCGATCGCGACGAGCCGGAGATCTATACCGAGGCCGACGCCGCCGTGCTGCGCCAGAGCATGGAGGCGCTGATCCGCACAAGGCGCGAGGCCGAGCTGAAGCAGTCGCTCTCGAACGCCTATGAGAACAAGCTCGCGGACCTTCGCGGCGAGATGGACCGCCTGACGGCGCGCGCTCAAATGGACAAGTCGTCCGTCGAGCAGGCGGTGGGCCAGGTTCTCGACCGGCAGGAACAACTCGCCAAGCGGCAGGAGCTGCTCGGCCGCATCGCCGACGCCGCCAAGCGGGCAGGCTTCGACGTGCGCATGCCGGCCGCCGCCCCCCGCCCGAAAAAGGGCGACAAGAGCAACGGCCCGCGCGCCAGCGCCGGCCCCGCGGTGGCGCAGCCTCAGGTGCAATTGGCCAGCATCACGGGCACCGGGGCATCGGGCGCCGCCGTCAAGGCCGCCAGCGCCGCGAAGATCGCCAAGATCGAGAGCGAAGTCGCCGCCATGGAGCGGGCGCAGGAGGCGACGGTCGCCGGCCTGACGCGCTCCGTCGCCCAGCGCACCGACCGCATCGCCGCCGTGCTGCAGAAGGTCGGCACCAAGGCCCCCGGCGCGCGCCGCGCCACCGACGACGCGGTCGGCGGCCCGTTCGTGCCGCTCGACGATGCCAACCCTGCCCGTTTCGCGCTCGGCGTCCAGACGCTCTCGAAGGAACTCGACCGCCTCGCCGCCACCCGCCGCATCGCGCTGTCGCTGCCCTGGTCGGCCCCGCTCGGCAACGCGCCGATCTCGAGCGGCTTCGGCGCCCGCAACGATCCCTTCCTCGGCCGGCCGGCCATGCATACCGGCGTCGATTTCCGCGCGCCGATGGGCTATCCGGCGCCGGCCGCGCTCGCTGGTCGCGTCGTCTCCGCCGGCTGGGAAGGCGGCTATGGCAACATGGTCGACATCGACCACGGCAACGGCATCGTCACCCGCTATGGCCATCTCTCGGCGATCAAGGTCAAGGTCGGCGAGACCGTGAAGACCGGCCAGATCATCGGCCGCGTCGGCTCGACCGGCCGCTCGACCGGGACGCATCTCCACTACGAGATCCGCGTCAACGGCCGCCCGATCAATCCGATGACCTATATCGTCCCCGGCCGCGAGATGGCACAGCTTCTCTAGATGTCGTTTCCAAGAAGGTTGTTCAGCCTTTGGAATGGCGGGATGCCGTTGAGGGCTGAGTGGGGTCTTCGGGTGTTGTAGGCGTCGATCCAGGATGGCATGGCTTCGGTTCGCTCGGACGACGATCGGTAGGGCGCGGCATAGGCCCATTCGCGCAAGCTGGTCTGGATGAAGCGCTCGGCCTTGCCGTTGGTGCGGGGTGTGTAGGGCCGGGTGCGGATATGGCGGATGCCGAGGCCGGCGAGAAGCTGGCGGAAGGCGTGGCTCTTGTATGCGCTGCCATTGTCGGACATCAGGCGGTCGACGGTGACGCCGTGCCGGCGGAACCAGGCGATGGCGCGGGCCGTGAAGGCGCAGGTGGTCTCTTGTCTCTCGTCGGCGAGCACCTCGGTGTAGGCAAGGCGCGAGGCGTCGTCGATGGCGACATGCAGGCATTCCCAGCCGAGCCCTTCGCCGCGTCCCCGCCGGCTGCTCTGGCGGGTGCGGTCGCCGGTGATGCGATGGCCGATGCCCTGGATGCGGCCGAGCTTCTTGGTATCGACATGGATCAACTCGCCGGGACGCTGGCGCTCGTAGCGGTTCTCCGGCGGCCTCGGCTCGAGGGCCGACAGGCGACCAAGCCCAAGCCGCCGCAGGACCGCGCCGACGGTCGAGCATGGCAGACAGAGCAGGCGCGCGATGGCCGGGCCGCTCAGGCGCTGACGGCGCAGCACCTCGACGGTCTCGATCGTCGCGACAGGTGTCGCATGCGGCGTCCGGACGGGCGCCGAGCTCCTGTCATGAAGCATCCGCTCGCCGCCCGCCCGGAAGCGGGCCAGCCACTTGTAGGCCGTGCGGACCGAAACCCCGGCAGCCTCGGCCGCTGCCGCAACCCGCCACCCGTCTTCCACGATCCGCCTCACCAGAAGGACTCGACCGCGAAAGGTCATCCGCGCATTCTCATGAATGTTCATCCGGGCGCTCCGGTCAGGGTTGGTTGGCTTCGCAACCCCAGCCTCACATCCCGGCCCCGGATGAACAACCTTCATAGCTTCGACACCTAGAGCCTTTCAGGGCTTGGTGGAATCCGTTCTGTTTTCCGCCGGCGCGCGACCCGGAAGGAGGGCGGCGAGGCCCGATGCCTTCGCATCGGGCGAGCCGGCCGACACGGCGGGCGCCCGCCGGCGGGAAACCCTTCGGGCCGGGCGGCTTCGGGCCAAATCCTTCGGCCTCCGGCTCGGCCGTACTTCAGTACGGCCGTCGCCGTAGTCCTCGACCTTGGCCCGAATCCGCTCCGGCAGAACGCTTCCAACAAGCCCTGAAAGGCTCTAGGACCGCCGGCGCCTTGGCCGCCGGTGGCGCCGCCATCGGAGAACGACGCATGACGCCGATCCTTCTCGTGCCCGGCCTTTCCTGCACGGCCGAAGTATTCGCGCCGCAGATCGCGGCTCTCTGGCCGTATGGGCCGATCACCATCGCCTCGACGCTGACCGGAAGCACGATGGCCGCGATGGCCGCGTCGATCCTCGAAGGCGCACCGCCGCGCTTCGCGCTCGCCGGCATATCGATGGGCGGCTATCTCGCCTTCGAGCTCCTGCGCCAGGCGCCGGAGCGCATCACGCGGCTCGCCCTCATCAGCACCTCGGCCCGCCCCGATACGCCCGAGCAGACCGCCGTGCGGCGGGCGATGATGGCGGCATCAGACCAGGGCGCGTTCAGGGATCAGCTGGCGATCGCCGTCGCCGCCATCGTGCATCCGAGCCGGCGGGACGACGCGGCGCTCAGCGCCATCAACATCCGCATGGGCATGACGATCGGCGCAGAGGCCTCTGCCCGTCAGCAGGAGGCGGTGATCGCGCGGCCGGATTCGCGGCCGACCCTTGCCGCGATCAGAGTGCCGACCACGGTCATCGTCGGCGACAGCGATCCGGTCACGCCGCCGGAGAGGGCAGAGGAGATTGCGGCCGGCATCGCCGGGGCACGGCTCGTCACCATCCCGCGCTGCGGCCATGCCTCGACGCTGGAAAAGCCGGATGCCGTCGATCGCGCCCTGATCGACTGGATCACGGGTGCCGCGGCATAGGCTGGCGGGCGGCGCAGACACGCGCCGCCGCCGGAGGCGTCAATCGATGTCGGAGACCTCGACGTCGTTGCCGCCGAGGCGCTGCGCCAGCGCCGCTTCCATGAAGGCATTGAGATCGCCGTTGAGGACCGTCTGCGGGTCGGTGCTCTCGACGCCGGTCCGAAGGTCCTTCACCAGCTGGTAGGGCTGCAGCACATAGGACCGGATCTGGTGACCCCAACCGATGTCCTTCTTGGTCGATTCGGTCGCCATCGCCGCCGCCTCGCGCCGCTCCAGCTCCGCCTCATAGAGACGCGAGCGCAGCATGTCCCAGGCCGCGGCCCGGTTCTTGTGCTGCGAGCGCTCGTTCTGGCACTGGACGACGATCCCCGAAGGGATATGCGTGATACGCACGGCCGAGTCGGTCGTGTTGATGTGCTGGCCGCCGGCGCCCTGCGCGCGATAGGTATCGATGCGGCAGTCGCTCTCGTTGATCTCGATATCGATCGAGTCGTCAACGACCGGATAGACCCAGATGCTGGCGAACGACGTGTGCCGGCGCGCGCTGGAATCATAAGGCGAGATGCGCACGAGGCGATGGACGCCCGATTCCGTCTTCAGCCAGCCATAGGACTGCTCGCCCTTGATGAGCAGCGTCGCCGACTTGATGCCGGCCTCCTCGCCATCATGGACTTCGAGCAGCTCGACCTTCTTGCCCGTCCGCTCGGCCCAGCGCGTGTACATGCGCAGCAGCATGTTGGCCCAGTCCTGGCTCTCGGTGCCGCCGGCGCCGGCATGGACCTCGAGATAGGTGTCGTTGCCGTCGGCTTCGCCCGAGAGCATCGAATTGATCTGGCGGCGACGCACCTCGTCCTTCAGGACGAAGATGGCCTTCTCGGCCTCTGCGATGATCGAGGGATCGCCCTCGGCCTCACCCATCTCGATCAGCTCGAGATTGTCGGCGATATCGCGCTCGGTGATCTCGACGGCCTTGATGCCGTCCTCGAGATTCTGCCGCTCGCGCATCAGCTTCTGCGCCTTCTGGGGATCATCCCAGAAGGTCGGCGTTTCCGAGAGTGCGTTCAGTTCGAGCAGGCGGCGTTTGGCACGATCCCAGTCAAAGATGCCTCCTCAGCAGGGTTACGCCCTGCTTGATTTCGTCGACGATCGTCTCGATCTCGGCTCGCATATGCTAGGAATCCGGCTCGTGATGACAAAAGGACGGGGCCTGCCCCGCAGCGTGGCGCGACCATAGTGGCGCCCTTCCCGCCTGTAAACCTGAGAGGCGCCATGATGTTCCGGCCCATGATGCTCCAGCCAAAGACGACTGCCCCGGCAAAGCACGGCGGCAAGGCTGCGCTCGCCATGATCCTGCTCATGGCCGCCGCGCCGATCGCCCATGCCGAGGGTACGGCGGCGGCGCGGATCCTGACCAGCACCGACAAGGAGCGGCTCGCCGGCTTCGACGCGGCGCGGACGAAGGCGATCGGCGAAGCGCGGGCCGGCGGCTCGGCGGCGGAGCTTGCGACGCTCGATGCCGTGCTCGCCGGCGCGCCGCAGACAATCCTCGGCACCGACATCCGCGGCGACTATCGCTGCCGGACGATCAAGCTCGGCGGCACGCTGCCGCTCACGATCTATGGCTGGTTCAAGTGCCGCATCGACGAGGACGATCTCGGCTATCGGCTCACAAAGACGACCGGCTCGCAGCGCTTCTCCGGCCACTTCATCGACGAGAGCGAGACGCGGCTCGTCTTCTGGGGCGCCGGCCATTATGGCGACGAGAAGCCGCGCGCCTACAAGGCCGATCCCGATCGCGACATGGTCGGCTACCTCATGAAGGCCGGCGCCAAGCGCTACCGCCTCGAACTGCCGCTGCCGAAATTCGAATCGACCCTCGACATCATCGAGCTGGAGCGGCGCTAGCCTCTCCCCTCAGCCGGCATCGCCGGCGAGGTTGTCGACGACCCGCGCCAGCAAGGCCAGCATCGCTGCCTGCTCGGCGGCGTCGAGGCCCTTTGTCGCCTCCTCGTTGATCGCCTCGACCAGCATCCGCACCTCCGGCAGCCGTGCACGCGCCGCCGCCGTCAGCGCGACCAGCGAGGCGCGGCCGTCCTCCGGATCGCGGCTGCGCGTGACCAGCCCGTCGCGCTCCATGCGCAGGAGCGTCGCGGCCATGGTCGGCTGCTCGATCGCCGCCGCCTCCGCCAAAGCCTTCTGCGACAGCGCCCTTCCGTCGGCGAGCGCGAACAGAACCGGCAGATGACCGGTCGAGAGGCCGAGCGGCTTCAGCCGCCGGTCCATCGCGCGAGCAAACAGCCGCGCCGCCCAGTTTGTCATGTAGCCCGCAGAGCGACTGCGGTCGAACGCATTATTCATAGCTTGCTATCTATATACATTGCATGCTATCCAATTTCGCACAGAGATGGTTCTCCTTCAAGCGGAGCATGGCAATGATCGACAGGCGCTTCATCCGGGTGGGCCACGCCGCCGGCGGCACGCTGGCCCTTCTCCTCATCCTCACCTTCCAGTCGTCGACGATCGTCAGCGAGCTGTCCGGCAACATGGATGCCGTCGTCGCCGTCAAGGCGGCGATCCTCCGCGCGATGGTGCTGCTGGTGCTGGCGCTTGCGTCGGCCGGCGCATCCGGCATGTGGCTCTCGGGCGGCAAGCCGCGCGGGCTCGCGGCCCGCAAGTTCGGCCGCATGAAAATAGCGGCGACGATCGGCATGGTCGTTCTCGTGCCGGCGGCCATCTTCCTCGCCGGGCGGGCCGTGGAAGGCCGCTTCGACGCCGTCTTCTATCTCGTCCAGGTCGTCGAGATCGTCGCCGGACTGGTCAATCTGGCGCTGATCGGCCTCAATCTCCGCGACGGCCTGCACATGGCAGCAGGCCGTCGCTCCGTACGCGGCCGAGGCTACAACAGCGTCCCGTGCAGGATCACCGAAGCGATCGAGAAATAGATCACGAGGCCGGTGACATCGACGAGCGTCGCGACGAAGGGCGCGGAGGCGCTGGCCGGATCGAAGCCGAGGCGCTTCAGCACGAAGGGCAGCATCGAGCCGGTCATCGACCCGAAGGTGACGATGCCGACGAGACCCGCGCCGACCGTGAGCGCGACCAGGAACCAGAACGGACCGTAGTCGTGCAGGCCCAGCAACTGCCAGACGGTGATGCGGATGAAGCCGAGCGAGCCGAGGATCGCGCCGAGCGAGAGGCCGCTCGGCAGTTCGCGCAGCGCGACGCGCCACCAGTCGCGGAGGCGGATTTCGCCGAGCGCCAGCGCGCGGATGATCAGCGACGTCGCCTGCGAACCCGAATTGCCGCCCGAGCTCATGATGAGCGGAATGAACAGCGTCAGCACGATCGCCTTCTCGAGCTCGGTCTCGAAATGCTGCATGGCGGTCGCGGTCAGCATCTCGCCGATGAACAGCGCCGACAGCCAGCCGGCGCGCTTCTTCATCATCTTGAGGAAGCCGATCTCCATATAGGGCTCGTCCAGCGCCTCCATGCCGCCGAACTTCTGCACGTCCTCGGTGGTCTCCTCGAAGATTGCGTCGATGATGTCGTCGACCGTGACGATGCCGATGACATGGTGGCGCTCATCGACCACCGGCACGGCCAGCAGGTCGTATTTCGAGAAGAGGCGTGCGGCCTCCTCCTGGTCGGTGGTCGGCGTGACGGTGATCGGCCGGGAGTGGCGGGCGGCCGAGAGCACCAGCGCCGAGGGCTCGCTGGTGATGAGGCGACGCAGCGTCGCCGTCTGCAGCAGCGCGCCGGTCTCCGGATGCAGCAGGCAGATCGTGTAGATCGTCTCGCGGCTCTTCTCGACCTTGCGGATGTAGTCGAGCGTCGCGGCGACCGTCCAGTCGGCGGGCACGCTGACCACCTCGGTGGTCATGATCGCGCCGGCGCTGCCTTCGGGATAGCGGGCGAGCCGCGCGACGGCCGAGCGCGTCTCCTGATCGAGCCGGGCGATGAGCTTCGAGCGCTGCGGCTCCTCGATCTCGCCGAGAAGGTCGGTGGCGCGGTCGGCCGACATGCCGGAGAGCAGCGTCGCCGCCCGCTCGATCGGCATGGCCGAGACGACATCGGCGGCATCGTCGAATTCCGGCTGGTCGAGCAGTTCGACCGCGCGGTCGTCGGAGAGCCCGGCAAGGACGCTGGCCGCCTCTTCAGGCTCCTGATCGTTCAGGTGCTCGACGATGTCCGCGACATGGCCATGCTGCAGATCGAGCACGACTTCGGGCGCATCCGCGCCGTCCCGGGCGTTGATTTCTTCCATAATTCACCTCTATCCGACTGGCCGCCCAGCCGGACACGGTGAACCGATCGAACCTGCGATCAGACCGTGGCAGCCGCGGGCGGCACTCTCAATCGACTTCGACTGTCGCTTGGCATCTCATCCTGCGGGTTCAGATCGGAGGGCCGCCCAAGACGGTCCCAACGCCTAGCTCCGTGCGCTAAAGGGCTTGGAGGGTCAAGTGAATTTCGCCTATCCCCCTGCGGCATCCTTGCGCGCGGGGCGGGGCCCGGCGCCAGGGGCCGCAGACACGCAAAGGCCGCCCGCGCGGCGATCGATGCCTGTCCGCGGGCGGCCCTTTGTCGTGCAGCGATGGCCCTAGTAGAGGCCGCCTGTGCCGGAGATCACGGCGCGGTCGGCCTCGCCCGAAACCGTCCCGCCATCGGACGAGCCGATGACCGAATAGGTGTCGGCCGGGCCGGTGCCGGGCTTGAAGGCTTCCATGATCGTGCCCGGCGCATCGGGCTGTGCCCGCATGCCGGTGCGGCGGTCGATCGAAACCAGCGTCAGGCCTTCCGGCATGCGGAAGGGAATGGCCGGCTTGTCGGCGAGCGCGAGCTTGAAGAACTCGGTCGCGATCGGCGCCGCCACCTCGCCGCCGGTCATGCCCCGGCCCATCGGCCGCGGATTGTCGTAGCCGATGAAGACACCGACGACGAGATCCGGCGAATAGCCGATGAACCAGGCGTCCTTGTAGTCGTTCGAGGTGCCGGTCTTGCCGGCGATCGGCTTGCCGACCTGCTTGACGACCGTCGCGGTGCCGCGCTGGACGACGCCTTCCAGCATCGAGGTGATCTGGTAGGCCGTCATCGGGTCGAGCACCTGCTCGCGGTTGTCGGTGATCACAGGCTCGTCCTGGTTCTGCCAGCTGTCGGCATCGCAGCCTTCGCAGACCCGCTCCTCATGCTTGAAGATGGTCTTGCCGAAACGATCCTGGATGCGGTCGATCAGCGTCGGCTTCACCTGGCGGCCGCCATTGGCGAACACCGAATAGCCCGACACCATGCGCAGCACCGTCGTTTCCGAGGCGCCGAGCGCATTGGGAAGGAACGGCCCGAGATTGTCGTAGATGCCGAAGCGCTTGGCATATTCGGCGACGAGCGGCATGCCCATGTCCTGCGCGAGGCGGACGGTCATGACGTTACGCGACTGCTCGATGCCGGTCCTGAGCGTCGAGGGACCGTAGAACTTCTGCGCATAGTTTTCCGGCCGCCACATCGGCTGGCCGAAGCCCGGATCGATCTCGATCGGCGCGTCGAGCACCACCGAGGACGGCGTATAGCCGTTGTCGAGCGCGGCGGCGTAAACGAAGGGCTTGAACGAGGAGCCCGGCTGGCGCTGTGCCTGCGTCGCGCGGTTGAACTCGCTCTCGGCATAGGAGAAGCCGCCATCCATGGCGAGGACGCGCCCGGTATGCGGGTCCATCACCACCATCGCGCCCTCGATCTCGGGCACCTGGTGCAGGCGATAGGCGCCGGGCTTGCCGTCGGCCGGCTCGACATAGACGACGTCGCCAACCTTGAGCACGCTGTCGACGGAGCGCTTGCCGCCGAGCGTCCACTTCATCTCGGCCGCCGGAATGACGCCGGTCTCGCGCTCGGACAGCAGCTTGCCGGTCTCGTCGCGGCCGGGCTGCAGGCCGATCTCGGCCTCGGTCTTATTGACCGCGGTGACGATCGCGAGGCGCCATTCATAGACGTCGGAGAGCGGCGTGACGGTGCCGATCGCGGCGCCCCAGTCCTCGCCGAGCGGCAGGTTCTTGACCGGACCGCGCCAGCCGCGATCCTCGTCGAAGGCAATGAGGCCGTTCATCAGCGCCTGGCGCGCCATGACCTGCATGGCCGGGTCGAGCGAGGTGCGCACCGAGAGGCCGCCGTCATAGAGCGCCTTCTCGCCATACATCTGCAGCAGCTGGCGACGCACTTCCTCGACATAGTAGTCGGCGGCGAAGATATGCGGGCTGGCGATGCGGGTCTTGACGCCGAGCGGCTGTGCCTTGGCGGCCTCGCCCTCTTCGGGCGTCGCGTAGCCGTTCTCGACCATGCGGTCGATGACCCAGTTGCGGCGCTCCATGGCGCGGGCCGGGTAGCGGAACGGATTGTAGTTGTTCGGGCCCTTCGGCAGCGCGGCGAGATAGGCGGCCTCGGACAGCGTCAGCTCGTGCACCGACTTGTCGAAATAGCTGAGCGAGGCGGCGGCGACGCCATAGGAGCCGAGACCGAGGAAGATCTCGTTCAGATAGAGCTCGAGGATCTTGTCCTTGGAATTCGCCTGCTCGATGCGCAGCGCGAGGATCGCCTCCTTGATCTTGCGATCGATCGTGCGCTCGTTGGTCAGGAGGAAATTCTTGGCGACCTGCTGGGTGATGGTCGACGCGCCGATCATGCGCCCGTTGGACGAGAGCGCGGCGACGTTCTGCAGGCCGGCGCGCATGATGCCGACATAGTCGAGGCCGGAATGCTGGTAGAAATTCTTGTCCTCGGCCGAGATGAAGGCGGCCTTGACCCGGTCCGGGATCGCCTGGATCGGCAGATAGAGGCGTCGCTCATGGGCGAACTCCTCCACCAGCTGGCCATCGGCCGCATGAATGCGCGTCATCACCGGCGGCTCGTATTTCGCGAGCACCTCGACGGACGGAAGTCCGCCCGTCAGGCCCGAGACGTACCAGGCCACACCTGCTGCAACCACCAAGAAGAACACGGCGCCAATCCCGAATAAATAGCCGATCAGTCGCAGAAACATGTCGTTGCAGTTCTCCGTTGGCCCGCGCTTATCGGCAATCCGCTGAGCCGACGGAGCAAACCCCGGTCAGAAACCCATTCTATCGCCCGGAAGCTGCCGCTCCGCGAACTGTCGCCCCATCAGAAAGGCCCGCCGGCCCGGATATCGAAGTGCGTACAACGCATCGCGCTCCGCATTCATACTCACTTTGGCGAATGCGGTTTCGATAGACCCTCGCCAACCGTTCTTCCAGTCGATTTGTGGATATTGTGGGGCGCCCGGCCATCAATGCGCCGCGCCGGGGGCGGTCGTTGTGTTCGCGCAACAGGGCTTCACGGCTCTGCCGTCGCAGGAAGAACGGATCCGGTCGTCGTCTGGGCGACGCGCAGGCGGAAATAATCATCGATCGCCCGCGTCATCGCATCGGCCGTCTTGTCGCGCCAGGCATCCGAGGTCAGCAGTTTCTCGTCCTCCTGATTGGAGAGATAACCAAGCTCCACCAAGGCCGAGGGCACGTCGGGCGCCTTCAGCACCATGAACCCCGCCTGCTGGTGCGCATGCTTGAACAGGCGCACATTCGGCTGCAGTTCCTTGATCATGTTGCGGGCGAAGACGACCGCGAAATTCTTGGTCTCGCGGCGGGCGAGGTCGATCAGGATATCCGAGACCTCGGTTGTGTCCTCGGTCACAGCGACGCCGGCGAGGATGTCCGACTTGTTCTCCGATTCGGCGATCTGCGCTGCCATCTTGTCGGAGGCACGGTCGGACAGGGTGTAGATCGTGGCGCCGCGCACATCCTCGCCCCAGAACGAGTCGGCATGGATCGAGACGAAGAGATCGGCGTGATGGCTGCGGGCATAGGCGACGCGGCCGCCGAGCGAAATGAAGCTGTCGTCCGAGCGCGTCATCAGCACTTCGTAGCGGCCGCTGGCCTCGAGCTTCGTCTCCACCACCTTGGCGAAGGCGAGGACGACGTTCTTCTCGAGCGTTCCCGATTTGCCGATCGCCCCCGAATCGATGCCGCCATGGCCGGGATCGAGCACGATGCGCAGCCGCCCGTCGGACGGGGGCGGCGGCGGCGGCACCTTGGCCTCGAAGGCCTCCTTCTCGGTATCGCGGTAGAGGCGGACAGCGGAGGCGAAGCTGGCGCGGCTCGTCGGAACGAGGTCGACGACGAGCTTGGCGGGCTGCCCGTCGGCCGGAGGCAGCACGAACGACTTGTCGATGGCGACGGGCTCGCGGATGTCGAGGACGATGCGCGCCTTGCCGGCCGAGATCTGGCCATAGCGGAAGGCGCTGACGAGGCCCTTGCCGTCCCGGCCGGAGCCGTCCGGCAGCGCGAAGCCGACGGCGGGCAGATCGATGACGATGCGGTCCGGCTCGTCGAGCGGGAAGACAGTGAAGGCGGTCGTGTCGGAGAGGTCCATCACGAAGCGCGTGCGGCTGCCGTCGCCGACGACCTTGGCATCGCGCGCGACGACGGAGGGCGGCGCGGTGACCGCCGCCTCGTCCGCAACGGCGGCGGCGACGGACGGCCGTGCCAGGCCGCACAGCAGGGAGGCAGCCAGCAAAGCGAGGCCGAAACAGGCTGTGAAAGCGCGCCGGCGCCGATGGAGTGTCAGTCTCAGCAGGTTGCCCCCCGGTTCGATCGTCCGCCCATCGACGTTCTCTAAAGCATGGGGCGGGATTGGTTAATCCCTCATTAAGTCTTTGGCCAGCGACCGTGCTGTCGCGGTCCGGATCGGTGCCGCGCAGCTTTGTGCAGCACAACCTGACTGCATTTTGAGCAGTGGCAACAGCGCGGTTGCGATGCGGTCAAGAGTCTTGCACAGACTCGCCGTCTTCCATACAAGGGGGATCACGGAATTCATCCTCCGCCCGGACAGTCGCGATCAGCGGCGCTCCGGCACGATGCGATGGGGCGATCGAGGCAGACCGGCGCATGTCGCCAGGTTGCCGGCTGAACGTTCCGCGACAGATCGGTGCACGGTCGAAGGATGGGACAGGCATCCTTGCCGCGCATGGTCGGTTTCGTGACCTTTTGCGCCAGAGTGGCCTGCAACTTGCGGCCTCAGGACGATCCGTGCCTGCGGCCGGCCCTCGGTGGCGCGGTTTCCGCGCCGCCTGACTGAACAGGCTCGAAGCGCGTACCCATGTTTTCGCCGACACTGCTCCATCCCGCTCCCCCGCAACCGGCTGTCGCCGGCGCGGCAGCGTTGGCGGAGCCGGCACCGGGCGGCGCAATCTTTTTCATCCCCAAAAATGGCTCTCGCGCGGCACGCGCGGCATCGGCGCAACGCGCCGGCCGGAGCATGACGTCCCGGAGCCATGGAGACATTCCGCCATGGCCAACAAGATGCTCATCGATGCCACCCACCCGGAGGAGACCCGGGTCGTGGTGGTCCGCGGCAGCCGGGTCGAGGAGTTCGACTTCGAATCCGCCTCGCGCAAGCAGCTGCGCGGCAATATCTATCTCGCCAAGGTAACGCGGGTCGAACCCTCGCTGCAGGCAGCCTTCGTCGAATATGGCGGCAACCGCCACGGCTTCCTCGCCTTCTCGGAAATCCATCCCGACTACTACCAGATCCCCGTTGCCGACCGGCAGGCGCTGATCGAGGCGGAAGAGCAGGAAGAGCGGGAGGCCGACGAGCGCGCGGCGCGCCAGCAGGCACGGCGCCAGCAGCGCGCGAAGCCGGCTGCCGCCGTCAAGCCGGAGAGCATCTCCGCCGAGCCGCGCGAGGGCGACGAGCCCCAGCCGGGCGAGGAGGCGTCTGCCGCCGCCGGCGAAACGGCCGAGGCCGATCCGGAGGCCGCATCCGCCGATGCGACCGGCGCCGAGACGGCGGCCAGCGAGCCGGCGGGTGACGATCACCACGCCGGCGACGACAACGGCGCCAGCGAGGACAATGGCGGCGACGGCTTCGCCCATCTCGAGGCGCCCGCCTCCGACCACAGCGTCGAAGAGATCGGCCACGACGAGGAAGAAGAGAACCCGGAAGACGCCGTCGAGTCGGTTGGCGCCGAGGATGCGCTGGAAGAGCTGCCCGAGCGCCGCCGCGCCCGCGCCCGCCAGTACAAGATCCAGGAAGTGATCAAGCGCCGCCAGGTGCTGCTCGTCCAGGTCGTCAAGGAAGAGCGCGGCAACAAGGGCGCCGCCCTCACCACCTATCTCTCGCTCGCCGGCCGCTATTCGGTGCTGATGCCCAATACGGCGCGCGGCGGCGGCATTTCGCGCAAGATCACCAATACGGCCGATCGCAAGCGCCTCAAGGAAGTCGCCCAGGATCTCGAGGTGCCGGAAGGCATGGGCGTGATCCTGCGCACGGCCGGTGCCTCGCGCACCAAGGCCGAGGTCAAGCGCGACTTCGAATATCTGCTGCGTCTCTGGGAGAATGTGCGCGAGCTGACGCTGCGCTCGGCGGCGCCGACCCTCGTCTATGAGGAAGGCAGCCTGATCAAGCGCTCGATCCGCGACCTCTACAATAAGGACATCGACGAGGTTCTCGTCGCCGGCGAGGACGGCTATCGCGAGGCGAAGGACTTCATGCGCATGCTCATGCCGAGCCATGCCAAGAACGTCCAGCCCTATCGCGAGACGCAGCCGGTCTTTGCCCGCTACGGCATCGAGGCGCAGCTCGACGCGATGTTCTCGCCGCAGGTGACGCTGAAGTCGGGAGGCTATCTCGTCATCAACCAGACCGAGGCGCTGGTCGCCATCGACGTGAACTCGGGTCGCTCGACGCGCGAGCACAATATCGAGGACACCGCCTACCAGACCAATCTGGAGGCGGCCGAGGAAGTCGCCCGCCAGCTGCGCCTCCGCGATCTCGCCGGCCTCATCGTGATCGATTTCATCGACATGGAGGAGAAGCGCAACAATCGCGCGGTCGAGAACAAGCTGAAGACGGCGCTGAAGAACGACCGCGCCCGCATCCAGGTCGGCCGGATCTCGCATTTCGGCCTGATGGAGATGTCGCGCCAGCGCATCCGCACCGGCGTCGTCGAGAGCTCGATGGAAGTGTGCCCGCATTGCCATGGCACCGGCCATGTCCGTGCGCCTGCCTCGGTGGCGCTGCATGTGCTGCGCTCGGTCGAGGACAGCCTTTTGAAGGGCGCCACGCACGACCTGATCATCCGCACGCGCACCGCCGTCGCGCTCTATATCCTCAACCAGAAGCGCGCCCACCTCGCCGAGATCGAGCAGAGCTTCGGCATCGGCATCACCGTTCTGGCCGACGACGCCGTGACGGCCGCGACGCATTACACGCTAGAGCGCGGCGAGCCCGTGACGCCGCGTGAACTGCCGCTGCGCGACACGCGCGCGATCGTCCAGCCCGATTCGATCGAGCCGGAAGAAGAAGAGATCGAGGACATCGCCGAGGCCGAGGAGGCCGATGGCGAGCGCGACTCCGAGGGCGAGACCGGCAAGCCGGCCGCTGGCCCCGATGACGGCTCCAAGCGCAAGCGTCGGCGTCGCCGCCGGCGGCGTGGTGGCGACCAGGCCCGTGACGGCCAGGCCGAGACCGGGCAGGACGGCGACGACGACAATGAGAGCGATGCCGACGGCGAGGACGCGCCGTCCACTGAGGGCAGCGAGCCGACCGAGGGTGACGAGACCGGCATTGCCGCCGAGGGCTCTGACGCCGAAGCCGAGGCCAAGCGTCGCCGCCGCCGCGGCCGTCGCGGAGGCCGTCGTGGCCGCCGCGAGGGTGGCGAGGGCGAGGAGGGCAGCGCCGTCTCGGCCGCGGTCGACGGTGTGGAGGGCGATGCGCCCGCTCTGGCGGATGATCAGGATGCGATCGACACCGGCGATGGTCCTGTCGTCGAGCGGGACGGCGATCACCAGCCGCGCCTTGCTCTCGACGAGAGCGGCGAGCTGCTGTCGAACCGCTTTGTCGAGGACGAGCCGGAAGGCGAGCGCGACATCGATCCTGAGGATGCCGGTGAGCGCCTGATCGGCCGCGACGTGCCGGTGGCCGACATGGCCGACTACGAGGCGCCGCTGCTCGACGATATCGGCGATGAGCCGGATCTCGACATGCCGGAAGCCGGCGACGACGAGGACGACGAGCGCGAGGACGACGTCGAAGAGCTGCGCGTCATCGACGAGGACACGATCGAAGCCGAGGAAGGCCCGCAGGAGCCGGACGAGTCGGTGGTGCCGCCGGACGCGCCGAGCGATCCGGTCTCGGATACCGTCGAGGACGACAACCGGCCGAAGCGCGTCGGCTGGTGGCGCCGCCGCACCTGACGGCGACGACGCTCACGCTCAGAATGTGGAGGGCCCGGCCAGCGCCGGGCCCTTCCGTTTTCAGTGGGTCAGGACGGTGAGACGGACGTCGAGATTGGCGCGCGTCGCTTCCGAATAGGGGCAGACGGCATGCGCCTTGGCGACGAGCGCCTCGGCCTCGGCCTGGTCGAAGCCCGGGACCGCCACGTCGAGCGCGACATCGAGGCTGAAGCCGGAGCCGTCGGCGCGCGGGCCGATGCCGACCTTGCCGGTGACGGTGGTCTCGGCCGGCAGCTTCACCTTCTGCTGGCTGGCGACGAACTGCAGCGCGCTCAGGAAGCAGGCCGAATAGCCGGCCGCGAACAGCTTTTCCGGATTGGCGCCGGGGCCGCCCTGGCCGCCGAGCTCGCGCGGCGTCACCAGCTGCAGGTCGATCTCGCCATCCGCCGTGCGCGTGCGTCCATTGCGACCGGCCCCGCTCGCGGTGGCCGCCGTCTCGTAGAGAACCTTGATCATCATCGACTCCGAAATGCTCATGCAGCGCGGCGCTCTCTGCCGCCGCCATTCAATCGCACAGGATCCAATCGCATGCGATCTATTTTTTTCGCATGGCTGCCTTGCGACGGGTGATCGCCGGCCGTCCCTCCCCTTCGGCCGCCCGGGCCAAGGCGGCAGAGCCTCGTGCCGCCCGCGGGCGGGCGCGACCGATGATCGCAATGCGGCCACGAGGGCGGGACGGCGGACGGCGGGCTTTGACTTGCCGGCGCCGGGACGGCATAAGTCGTCGAAATCCTTGCGAGAAGAAGGTGCCGCCATGGGCTGGGTCCTGACTGAACTGTTCACCTGGTGGAACGGCCAGACCATGGGCACGCGCTTCTACACCTGGCGCAAGGGCGAGCGCGTCGGCTCGGACGAGTTCGGCAATGTCTATTACCGCGCGCCCGACAAGGACTGCACCGCCGGCGGCTCGCCGGAGCGGCGCTGGGTGATCTACAAGGGCTATTCCGAAGCCTCGAAGATCCCGACCGGCTGGCATGGCTGGATGCATCACCGCACCGACACGCCGCCGCCCTCCGCGCCCTATACGCCGCGCGACTGGCAGAAGCCGCACCAGCCGAACCAGACCGGCACGCCGGGCGCCTATCGCCCCAAGGGCTCGATCGTCGGCGCGGATCACCGCCCGCGCGTCACCGGCGACTACGACGCCTGGACGCCGTAGGGCCGACCGACATTCGGTCTTGGCCATTGCGAGCAACCGCTGAAACCTGTCATTGCCGGGCTCGACTCGGCAATCCAGTCTCGCTTGTTTGATACGCTCATGTGAATATGGGCAGTCCAGGAAAGTCTGGGTTGCCGGGCCAAGCCCGGCAACGACACCTCTGGGCTTTCTCGGCCTGGCAGTATCCTGAATGTCGATCAGTCCTGGCGCCGGGTCGTTCAGGCGGTAGAAGACCGTCTGAAGCGCATCGCGGCCATTGTTCGGCGTCAAGCTGGCCGATGGAGGCAATTCGTCATGACGGACAGGCCCTTTCCCGAGCAGCCGCCGAAAACCGGCTGGGCGCCGATGGTGCCGGAATTGCTCGTCGAGAATTTTTCCGCAAGCCTCGCCTTCTGGCGCGATGTTGCCGGCTTCCGTGTCGCCTATGCGCGGCCCGAGCAGCATTTCGCCTATCTGGAGCGGCCGGAGGGCGCGCAGGTCATGCTCTGCCAGCGCTCCGGCAACTGGGAGACCGGCCCGCTCGAGCGCCCGTTCGGACGCGGCGTCATGTTCCAGCTCTATGTCGTCGACCTCGCTTTGATCGAGGCGCGGATCGCCGCGGCGGGGACAGCTCTCCATCACGGCCCGCGCGAGGTCTGGCGGCGGACCGGCGACCGGATGAGCGGGCAGCGCGAGGTCTTCGTGCTCGATCCCGACGGCTATCTGATCATGCTGGCAGAGCGAATCGGCGAGCGGCCCCTCGCGGGCTGACGGCCGCGCTCTCGGCTCGGCGGGCGATATGCGCGCCCGGCGCCGGCGCCCGCGGAAACCCTCATCTCCGACCCGACCCGCGGTCGCCAATCCTTAACAGCGGCCGGCGGATCGCCCCCGCGCGGATGCCCCCGGCCGATATCGGACAGCTGTGGCAATCGGGTCGCGCGGCGCCGAAACTGTGGACATCGAAGCGACACATGACGCGGCGATGACGCCCTTCCCCACCGCTCGTCCACAGGCCGCGACGATGGCGGCAGGGGATGCAACCCCTTGTCCCGTATCGGCTTCGCCAAACGGGGCCGCGATCCATCCCCACAACGCACCGGCGCCGCCGGCCTCGAGGGCGCGCAACGCGATATGTAGCCGCCCAAGCTTCAGCCACCACTATTCCTTGACGGTCCTGGGGACTCGGAATAGCTTCTGAACCGTAAACGACGTCCTGCCTTGCGGCCGCGGCGTCCACGAGTTCCCCACCCAGATACGGCGTGGTTTCAAGCGCGGAGCAGGCGTACGCTTCACGCAGCGCTCTTCGTTTGCGCTGTGTCTGGACGCCTGCTTTTTTGTGGTCAGAGGACGGCGGTAACCCTATATTTAGGGGTCTGCGCTATCTTGATACACAAGATGATGACGTTCGAGGGGGAGCTTTCTCGCCCCTGGAGCGTTGAGCGGATAGGACTTCGGCCATGGGCCGACGGCGCGACTGGGCAAGGCGCGCCGGAGCAAGGGACGTAAGCGGATGCGGATCGAACGGCGCTTCACCACCAGCGGACAGTCGGCCTATGCCGGCATCGAGTTCCGGACGACGAAGAGCGAGATCCGCAATCCGGATGGCTCGATCGTCTTCCGCCTGGAGGGGATCGCCGTGCCCGTCACCTGGAGCCAGGTGGCGAGCGACATCATCGCGCAGAAGTATTTCCGCAAGGCCGGCGTGCCGGCGCGGCTGAAGCGCGTCGAGGAGAACGACGTCCCCTCCTTCCTGTGGCGCTCGGTCGCCGACGAGAAGGCGCTGGCCGAGCTCCCCGAAGGCGAGCGCTATGTCGGCGAGGTCGATTCGCGCCAGGTGTTCGATCGCCTGGCCGGCACCTGGACCTATTGGGGCTGGAAGGGCGGCTATTTCGACACCGAGGAGGATGCGCAGGCCTTCTTCGACGAGCATCGCTTCATGCTGGCGACCCAGCGCGTGGCGCCGAACTCGCCGCAGTGGTTCAACACTGGCCTGCACTGGGCCTATGGCATCGACGGTCCGAGCCAGGGCCATTTCTATGTCGACTACAAGACCGGCAAGCTGACCCGCTCGAAGACCGCCTATGAGCATCCGCAGCCGCATGCCTGCTTCATCCAGTCCGTGTCCGACGACCTCGTCAACGAGGGCGGCATCATGGACCTCTGGGTGCGCGAGGCGCGCCTGTTCAAGTATGGCTCGGGCACCGGCTCGAACTTCTCGAAGCTGCGCGGCGAGGGCGAGAAGCTCTCGGGCGGCGGCCGCTCGTCCGGCCTCATGAGCTTCCTCAAGATCGGCGACCGCGCGGCGGGCGCCATCAAGTCGGGCGGCACGACGCGCCGCGCCGCCAAGATGGTCGTCGTCGACGCCGACCATCCCGATATCGAGAAATACATCAACTGGAAGGTGCATGAGGAGCAGAAGGTCGCGGCGCTGGTGACCGGCTCCAAGATCAATGCGCAGCACTTGAAGGCCATCATGAAGGCCTGCGTCAACTGCGAGGGTTCCGGCGAGGATTGCTTCGATCCGGCCAAGAACCCGGCGCTGAAGCGCGAGATCCGCGCTGCCAAGAAGGCGCTGGTGCCGCAGAACTATATCCTGCGCGTCATCCAGTTCGCCAAGCAGGGCTACACCGACATCGAATTCCCGGTCTACGACACCGATTGGGATAGCGAGGCCTATCTGACGGTTTCCGGCCAGAACTCGAACAACTCGGTCTCGATCACCGACGAATTCCTGCGCGCCGTCGAGACCGATGGCGACTGGAAGCTGATGCGCCGCACCGACGGCAAGGTGGCGAAGACGCTGAAGGCGCGCGATCTCTGGGAGCAGATCGGCCATGCCGCCTGGGCCTCGGCGGATCCGGGCCTCCACTTCAACACGACGATGAACGAGTGGCATACGAGCCCGGCCTCGGGGCGCATCAACGCGTCCAATCCGTGCTCGGAATACATGTTCCTCGACGACACCGCCTGCAATCTCGCCTCGCTGAACCTATTGCAGTTCCGCGGCGCCGACGGTGAATTCGATGTCGATCGCTATATCCATGCCTGCCGGCTGTGGACGGTCGTGCTCGAAATCTCCGTGCTGATGGCGCAGTTCCCGTCGAAGGAGATCGCGGAGCTCTCCTACCAGTTTCGCACGCTCGGCCTCGGCTATGCCAATATCGGCGGCCTCCTGATGACCTCCGGCATTCCCTATGACTCGACCGAAGGCCGCGCCATCTGCGGCGCGCTGACGGCGATCATGACCGGCACTGCCTATGCGACCTCGGCCGAGATGGCCAAGGAGCTCGGGCCGTTCCCGGGCTTTGCCAAGAACCGCGAGCCGATGCTGCGCGTCATCCGCAACCATCGCCGCGCCGCCCATGCTGTGACGCAGGGCTATGAGGGCCTCTCCACCCTCCCCGTCCCGCTCGATCACGCCTCGCTCAAGGACCAGCGCCTCGCCGTGGCGGCGCGCAAGGCCTGGGACGATGCGCTCTCGCTCGGCGAGCAGCATGGCTATCGCAATGCACAGGCGACCGTGATCGCGCCGACCGGCACGATCGGCCTCGTGATGGATTGCGACACGACCGGCATCGAGCCCGATTTCGCGCTCGTGAAGTTCAAGAAGCTCGCCGGCGGCGGCTATTTCAAGATCATCAACCGCGCCGTGCCCGAGGCGCTCCGCACGCTCGGCTATGCCGAGCACCAGATCGCCGAGATCGAGGCCTATGCCGTCGGCCATGCCTCGCTGCGCCAGGCGCCGGGCGTCAACCACACCAGCCTCAAGGCCAAGGGCTTCACCGACGCGGTGCTGGAGAAGCTCGAGGGCACGCTCGCCTCGGCCTTCGACATCAAGTTCGTGTTCAACAAATGGGCGCTCGGCGAGGAATTCTGCAAGGAAGGCCTCGGTTTCACCGAGGCGCAGCTGAACGATCCGGCCTTCGAGATGCTGCCGGCGCTCGGCTTCGCCAAGAAGGACATCGAGCTCGCCAATATCCATGTCTGCGGCGCCATGACCCTCGAAGGCGCGCCGCATTTGAGGCTCGAGCACTATGCCGTGTTCGATTGCGCCAATCCCTGCGGCAAGCTGGGAAAACGCTATCTCTCGGTCGAGAGCCACATCCGCATGATGGCGGCGGCGCAGCCCTTCATCTCGGGCGCCATCTCCAAGACCATCAACATGCCGAACGACGCGACGGTCGAGGACGCCAAGAGCGCCTATATGCTGTCGTGGAAGCTGGCGCTGAAGGCCAATGCGCTCTATCGCGACGGCTCCAAGCTGTCGCAGCCGCTCAACTCGCAGATCCTCGCCGATGACGAGGAAGACGCGGACGAGGCGGTGGAGGCGCTGGTGGCGAAGCCCGCCGCCGCGCGCGCCGAGCAGGTGGCCGAGCGCATCGTCGAGCGGATCATCGAGCGCGAGGTTCGCCGGCGCGAGAAGATTCCGGATCGCCGCACCGGCTACACGCAGAAGGCCAATGTCGGCGGCCACAAGGTCTATCTGCACACCGGCGAATATCGCGACGGCCGGCTCGGCGAGATCTTCATCGACATGCACAAGGAAGGCGCCGCCTTCCGCGCGATGATGAACAACTTCGCCATCGCCATCTCGCTCGGCCTGCAATATGGCGTGCCGCTCGAGGAATATGTCGAGGCCTTCGTGTTCACGCGCTTCGAGCCGGCCGGCATGGTCACCGGCAACGAGGCGATCAAGAACGCGACCTCGATCCTCGACTATATCTTCCGCGAGCTCGCCGTGTCCTATCTCGGCCGCAACGATCTCGCCCATGTCGTCCCCGAGGACAACAATGCGACGACGCTCGGCGGCGGCGACCAGCCGACGCAGCGTCCGGCCCCGGTCAGCCACGGCCTCGTCCGCGGCAAGACCGAGCGCTTCAAGGTGATCGAGCGGCCGGGAGAATCGAAGGGCGCCGCGTCGGCGCCTGCCGCGACGGCCTCGATCGTGACGGCACTGCGCAGCAGCGGCTCGACCGCCCTCGCCTTCAAGCGCGACGTCGTCACCGAGACAGAGACCGTCATCGAGACGACCGTCGGCATCGTCGAAACCGCCCCGGCAACGCAGCCGAAGTCCACGGCCGCCGAGCAGGTCGCGATCGCCCGCATGAAGGGCTATGAGGGCGAAAGCTGCACCGAATGCGGCAATTTCACCATGGTCCGCAACGGCACCTGCCTGAAATGCGACACCTGCGGCAATACGAGCGGGTGCAGCTAGGCCAGGCCTTACTTAAGCAGAGGGCGGGGGAAGATATGCCATCGACACGAATATCTGTCATAAACTTCAAAGGTGGCGTCGGAAAGACCACACTGGCCCTACATCTATCCGCATATCTCGCGTCTAAGGGCACTCGTGTATTGATGGTCGATGTCGACCATCAATCTAGCCTTTCTATCGTTGCAATGGGGGCAACGAATTGGGAGCATGCAGTCGCTACAAATCGCACCTCTAACCGCATCTTTGAATCATTCTCAAAGCGATCGGCAACAATGCCGGGTACCGAGATCATCTCCAGGGAGCCGCTGCGATCGGT
Organism: Kaistia sp.; assembly: GCA_965279105.1. GTDB lineage: Bacteria > Pseudomonadota > Alphaproteobacteria > Rhizobiales > Kaistiaceae > Kaistia. The sequence goes on along the minus strand of OZ257135.1, from coordinate 2,803,767 downwards.
GAATGCTCATCCCTATCCAACGCTCGACATTGTACCTGCGCAGTTTGAACTGGATGATACCGAGATCGAGTTAGCCTCTACCACCTTGGGAGGACCTACCGTCTCCGAATGGGAGAAAAGGACTCTGTTTGCACAGTGGCTAGACGCCATAGGTGTGGACGAGCTTTATGACTATGTGGTGTTCGACTGCCCTCCTGCAACTAAGCTAGTGAGCCAAAATGCCCTTGCTGCAAGCACACATTTCGTCATACCAGTCATACCAGACGAAATGTCAAGTCGAGGGGTGACGCACTTCAGGCAGCTCGTGCAAACGAAGATTGATGCAAAGCTCGAATTTCTAAGGAATTCCGCCGGAATTACTGGATCCGAAACACCAAATAGCTATTCGTCATCGACAAAACTAGCTGGAATTGCACCCTTTATGGCCCGAACGGCGGGGAACGCGAATTCTGGCTTGACGAACCTTCATACCGAGCAGTTGGCCGCCTTGCGTCGCCAATGGGGATCGGACATGCTAACCACCGTTGTGAAAAGCCTGACTGGTGTGCCTGAAGCAATGAACTCTGGATGGCCAGTCTGGGACGTTCCCGGCGGAAACGTCTCCCGAGCAGTTCGCAAAATGATGACAGACGTCTGTGCAGAGATTGAGGCGCGACTAGTGTGACACCCAAGGAGACGATGCTCCTGAGGGCACGGAAGAATGTGTTGCACTACATTCGGCAGCAATTAATTGCGCTGCGGGCTGCGGGCGCACATAACGAGATCGCGACCTCACTGCGCAGCCTTTCGGCCTACGTCGAGCGTGCTGACATTGCCGAACTTGAAAAGATGCTGATCTCGAACACTGCGCCACTATCTCAGACTAGTGAGAGCAATAGTGATCAACAGGTAATGAATGACCGCGACGTCGAGCAATTGACGATTGCGCAAGTCGAAGAACTTATACAAGATCCCGATATAAATAAGGCCATCTTGGAGCGAATAGCTCAACTCAGGTTCGGCGTAACAAGAGGGCTCTCTAGGAAATCGACTAAGGCCTCTCTTCTGATGAAGATTGAAAGCCTAGTTTCGAATGAAAAGGGCCATGAGGCCATTCGTCGCTTGACCAAGCCAAAACACTTTAGCGACTAGCGACGTCCGTTTCGTTCTATCGAACTCATCGAATATGTTGTCAACTAGATGTCGAAACTATGAAGGTTGTTCATCCGGGGCCGGGATGTGAGGCTGGGGTTGCGAAGCCAACCAACCCTGACCGGAGCGCCCGGATGAACATTCATGAGAATGCGCGGATGACCTTTCGCGGTCGAGTCCTTCTGGTGAGGCGGATCGTGGAAGACGGGTGGCGGGTTGCGGCAGCGGCCGAGGCTGCCGGGGTTTCGGTCCGCACGGCCTACAAGTGGCTGGCCCGCTTCCGGGCGGGCGGCGAGCGGATGCTTCATGACAGGAGCTCGGCGCCCGTCCGGACGCCGCATGCGACACCTGTCGCGACGATCGAGACCGTCGAGGTGCTGCGCCGTCAGCGCCTGAGCGGCCCGGCCATCGCGCGCCTGCTCTGTCTGCCATGCTCGACCGTCGGCGCGGTCCTGCGGCGGCTTGGGCTTGGTCGCCTGTCGGCCCTCGAGCCGAGGCCGCCGGAGAACCGCTACGAGCGCCAGCGTCCCGGCGAGTTGATCCATGTCGATACCAAGAAGCTCGGCCGCATCCAGGGCATCGGCCATCGCATCACCGGCGACCGCACCCGCCAGAGCAGCCGGCGGGGACGCGGCGAAGGGCTCGGCTGGGAATGCCTGCATGTCGCCATCGACGACGCCTCGCGCCTTGCCTACACCGAGGTGCTCGCCGACGAGAGACAAGAGACCACCTGCGCCTTCACGGCCCGCGCCATCGCCTGGTTCCGCCGGCACGGCGTCACCGTCGACCGCCTGATGTCCGACAATGGCAGCGCCTACAAGAGCCACGCCTTCCGCCAGCTTCTCGCCGGCCTCGGCATCCGCCATATCCGCACCCGGCCCTACACACCCCGCACCAACGGCAAGGCCGAGCGCTTCATCCAGACCAGCTTGCGCGAATGGGCCTATGCCGCGCCCTACCGATCGTCGTCCGAGCGAACCGAAGCCATGCCATCCTGGATCGACGCCTACAACACCCGAAGACCCCACTCAGCCCTCAACGGCATCCCGCCATTCCAAAGGCTGAACAACCTTCTTGGAAACGACAACTAGAGCGTTCCCGACAGCATCTCCGCGCCATAGTGATGTCCAGTCGACGCAATTGTCGCCGGGCTGCCGCTCCGCGACGAGGATTTCGGCCAACGCCACTTCATCACCGTCGATCCGCAGGCCGGACCTTGATCGACATCATCACGCCGATCCCGCCAAAGGGCGATCATGCGGCTCACTATGTGGAAGGCGTCGCCCCCGCCTGGTTCCGATCGCGGCGCGCTCACGCAAGCGTGGCTGGTCGAGGCGGGGTCTCCTGCCTATGTCCCTTCTGCGACTTCACCTGAGGAGACGACGCCATGCGCGCCCTGCTGATCATCATTTCGCTCGCTGCGGCCACTGCCGGCCTCTCGGCCTGCACCAGTGCCAGCAATATGACCGAGGCGGAGCGCAATGCCGCCGCCATCCGCGCCTTCGAGCCCGTCAATTCCTGTGGTCCCGGTGGCACGCAGGACATCAACCAGTGCCCGAGCGGTCGCTGAGGCGCGCGGACGCCCAACCCGCACGCGCCGGAGGTGAGGCTCATGGGACTTGACCGGAGCGGAGCGGATGCCGGATAGGATCAGACAACAGCCGCAGGAGTATCCCCGATGCGAACCCTGGTCCTGATCCTCGCTCTCGCCGCAGCCAGCAGCATGCTCGCCGCCTGCCAGGGGACATCAGACCCCTTCGATCCGGCGATCCAGGCGATGCAGCCGGTCAATTCCTGCGGAACCTTCGGCAGCCAGGACGTCAACCAGTGCGTCGGGCATCCGCGCTCGAACAACTGACGTCGCCGAGCACCGCGGAAAAGCAAAGGCCCGGCGCATGGCCGGGCCCGAAACTCAAGAACTGCGCCTGATCGCTATTTCGGGATCTTGCCGAACACGCTCTCGAACGGGCGATAGGCGTCCTTGGCGAAATCGGTCATCATCGAGCCGATCTTGGCGAGCTCGCTGATATAGCCCTCATAGGTCGCCTTCAGATATTCGTTCTGGATCTCGACGGCCTTCTCGACGCTGCCGGCGGCGACGATCTTCTCGATCGCTGCGGCGCCCGTCTCATAGCTCTTCTTCTGGTAGTCGGCGGTCTCGACGGCGAGCGCCTGGATGCCCTTGCTCATGGCCTCCACGCTCTTCATCGCCTGCTCGATATTGTCCTTCGAGGCCTTCTGGATATCGTCGAAGCCCTTGATCATGTGACCCTCCGCGTCCTTGCCCACAGGATAGTTGCCGTCACCCTGTGATCCGAAATCGCCCCCGGATTGTCAAGCAGAATTGCTGCGCTGCACAAATCATTTTTGCCGCAGTGCGATGATGCCGGTCCTGCACCGGAAAGGGAAAGATTGGTAAATTTTTACGGATTCGTAACGGCAAATCCCTAGCTTCGCAGTGGATCGACGGGCGGGGTCGCGACAAGCAATCCGAACCGGCGGGCGGGATGACACAGCGGCTTGGGCTGGGCCGGCGACGGTCTCATGTCCAGACAACTGAACGTTCGTTTCGCAGCCGCCTCAAAAAAGTTGCGGTCCTCGTTTGATATTCGACTGGGCACTGCCGGCCCTCCTTGACCGGCGCTGCGAGATGCGGAGTTTTTTGCGTGATGCTTTGGGGTTCAAGCCCGTTCGGCCGGCTTCAGGCCCGGTCAGCCCGAGGCGCCTTTGCCGCCTTGCTGGTTGCAGGTGCGATGGTCACGACATCCGTGGCCGATGCCGTGGCCGCTCCGAAGTCGGCGATCGTGGTCGACGGCAAGACGGGCAAGGTGCTCTATCAGAGCGACCCCGACGGGCTGCGCCATCCCGCCTCGCTCACCAAGATGATGACGCTGTTCATGCTGTTCGGCGCCCTCGACAGCGGCAAGATCAATCTGAACTCCCGCCTCAAGGTCTCCGCCTTCGCCTCGCGCCAGTCGCCGACCAAGCTCGGGCTGAAGCCGGGATCGACCATCGCTGTGCGTGACGCCATGCTTGGCCTCATCACCCGCTCGGCCAACGACGCCGCCGTCGTCATCGCCGAGAACCTCGCGGGCTCCGAACAGGCCTTCGCCGCGCGGATGACCACGACGGCCCGCTCGATCGGCATGACGCGCACGACCTTCCGCAACGCCTCGGGCCTGCCCAATCCGGACCAGTGGACGACGGCGCGCGACATGGTCACGCTCGGCCGCGCCCTGCAGGAGCGCTACCCGAACTACTACCGCTATTTCGCGACCCGCAGCTTCGTCTACAACGGCCGCACCATCGGCAATCACAATCGCCTGCTCGGCAAGGTCGAGGGCGTCGACGGCATCAAGACCGGCTATACCAACGCTTCCGGCTTCAACCTCGTCTCCTCGGTCAAGCGCGACAACCGCTTCATCGTCGCCTCGGTGCTCGGCGGCGCCTCCGCCGCCTCGCGCGACAAGCAGATGGTCGGCCTGATCAACACCTATATGCCGAACGCCTATGCCGGCCCGGTCAAGGGCGGGTCGATGCTGGCGCGCATGTTCAAGGGCAAGGAAGCGCCGGCCGCCGACGTCGCCCTGGCGGGCCCGGTCGAGGCTGTCGCGCCGCCCGTTGCCATTGCCAAGCCCGTCGCCACCCCGCAGCCGGTCGTCGAGGCGCCTGTCGAGGTCGCCGCGCTGGCGCCCGCTCCCCGTCTCCGTCCGACTGTCGCCGCCGCCCCCGTCGATGACGAGGAGCAGCCGGTCCCGCCGGTCGCCGTGGCGAAGCCGCGCGCAACGCCCGCCGTCGTCGAGGCTTCGGCCGCGGCGATGCCGTCCGAGCCCGAGCCGCTTGCGCTCGCCGAGGACAACGCTCCCTCGGATGAGGGTCCGCGCATGGTCTTCCAGCAGGGTCCGAGCGGCAAGCCGGTCGCCCGGCCCGTGGTGATGACCGCCTCGGTTTCCGGCCCGGTGCCGACCGCCGACGACGAGACCGCCTCGACCGAGGACGGCGTCGCACAAGGCGACAGCGACGACCCCGCCCCCGTCCGCACCGGCTCCGGCATTGCCGGCTGGAAGGTGCAGATCGCCGCGGCGCCGAGCGAGGACGGCGCGCAGTCGCTGCTGGATGCGGCCCGCGTCAAGGGTGGCAAGGCGCTCGCCAGCGCCAAGCCGAGTATCGAAGCCGTCCGCAAGGGCGATTCGACCTTCTATAGGGCGCGGTTCGCGGGCTTCGAGACCAAGGCAAAGGCGCGTGCCGCCTGCGACGCCCTCAAGAAGCGCGATGTGAGCTGCCTCGCGATCCCCGACTGAGGCGATGCGTCGCCCCCGTCCTGTTCTCCCTCTTTGTCTTGCGTATGGGAGCTAACGATGTCTGCCGAGGAGTCTTTCCTTCGCCTCGTTGATCTGGGCGGCCAGGAACGTCGATCCGCCCTGATCGGGATGGACGCGCTTCATCAGGCGCCGATAGGCCGTGCTGATTTCAGCCTCGGTGGCGCCGGGCGCAAGGCCAAGGATCTCGTAGGCCTGCTCATCTGTCATGGCGCCCGGGCGCGGCGCGCGGCGCGGCCCGCCTGCCGCATCGCGCTGGACGTCTTCACGCCAGCCGGGCACCCGGCGGTCGAGATAAGCTTCGAGGACTAGCCGGTCGCCCCGCTTGCCGGCGAGTTCGCGGTGGAGCGCCGCGAGTTCATCGAGCCCGAGCTGATCGAGACGGCGGCCCGCGAAGCGTCCCGCCACCACGGCACCGTCACGGATGGCGCCGCCGCGTCCGAGGAATGCCTCGCCGCGGGCAAGGATCGCCGGTCGCCACAGCGACAGCGCAAACACGATCAGCGGCACGCCGATGAAGATCTTGCCGGTGGCGATCATCACCGCGGCGAGCGCGAACAGGGTTCCGGCCGCGCCTTTCCTCGCCGCGCGCTTGAGGGCGCCGGGGCCCTTGTCGCCGCCGAAGGTCCAGGCGAGCCAGATCGCGACGGCAAGCGCCACGGCTAACGGCAGAAGCAGACTCATTCCATCTCCCAGCACGCAGCCGACAGAGCCGCGCTTCACACATGCGGCCTCCGCGGCGTCCTCGCAATGGGAAAGCAGCATGCCCCGCCTTCTGGCCCACCCTCTTCCCATCGCGCGGAAAGTGCGCGACGAAGGCAGTGCGCTCCATCTCGCGAGTCCCGCCGATGACCCATCCCCCGCTTCTCCTCCGCACCATCTCCGACCTCCGCGCCCAGACGGCCAGCTGGCATGTGGAGGGCCACACGGTCGGCATGATCCCGACCATGGGCGCGCTGCATGAGGGCCATCTCGCCCTCGCCGCGGAGGCGCGGCGCCGCGTCGACAAGATCGTCGCGACGATCTTCGTCAATCCGACCCAGTTCGCGCCGACCGAGGATTTCGGCGCCTATCCGCGCACCGAGGCGAGCGACATCGAAAAGCTCGCAGGCCTCGGCGTCGAGGCCGTGTTCGCGCCGAATGCGCGCGAGATGTATCCGGAGGGCCATGCGACGACGATCATGCTCGCAGGCCCCGCGCTCGGGCTCGAGACCGATTTCCGCCCGCACTTCTTCCAAGGCGTCGCCACCGTCGTCGCGAAGCTCTTGATCGCCGGCTTCCCTGACATCGCGATGTTCGGCGAGAAGGACTACCAGCAGCTTCTCGTCGTCCGGCAGATGGTCAAGGATCTCCGCCTGCCGACCGAGATCGTCGGCCTCGAGACGATCCGCGAGGCGGATGGACTCGCCCTCTCCTCGCGCAACGCCTATCTCTCCGATGAAGAACGCCGCATCGCGCCGCGCCTCGCCGCCATCCTTCATGAGGCGGCAACGCGCATCCGTGACGGCGGCAAGCATGGCGAGGCGGTCGCCGCCGGCTTCAACGCGCTCGAGGCGGCCGGCTTCCGCCCCGACTATCTCGAGCTCCGCAACGCCGACACGCTGGCCCCCCCGACCCCCGGCGGCACGGAACCCCTCCGCCTCCTCGCCGCCGCCTGGCTCGGCAAGACAAGGCTCATCGACAATATCGGGGTATAGCGGTCAGCCGGCGCCCGGCGCCTACAGCAACCCGAGTTCGGCGAGTTCGGCCTTGAGGGCGGCCGGCATGTCGTCGCCGGTGGTGCCGCCGAGGGCGGCGAGGTCGCGCGGGGCGTCCTTGGGGTCGAGGTAGCGCCAGCCCTGGAACGGGCGCTTCGGCTGCCATTCGGTGAGGATCACCTCGGGCTCGAACACGATCTCGCAGCGCTCGATGCCGTCGCTGCCGGTGACGGCGCGGAGGTCGAGCAGGCGCTGGCGGCATTGCACCTGGCCCTTCACCACCCAGTAGAGCGAGCCGCCGTCGAGCAGTTCCTCGCTCCGCTTCGGCATCATCCGCGTCACATGCGTGTCCTCGGCCGCAAGGCCGAGCGAGCGCTTGCGCGCGAGATCCTCGTCGATCCAGTGGACGATCTCGTCGACCGTCTCGACCCCGACGCAGAGCTTGATCATGTGGAGAGGCATGCGCCGACCCTCCGCCGATGCGGCGGCGCGGTCAAACACACACTGCCATTTTTCCACAGAGGCGACTATGACGGGGGCTGAGCATGGGCGATCCTCGCGATCGACGGCGCCACCCGAAGGGACATCATGACCGACCTGCCGCCCACCGACCTTCACCTCCTGTCGAGCCGGGTCGCCACCGTCGGCATCATCGCCGGCCTCGTGCTGACGGCGGGCGGCATGATGCTGCGCTCGCCGGTCGCGGGCGGGGTGGGCCTCGTCGTCCTCGCGGTGCTGGTAATCTTCCGCCTGCCCATCGCCCGCCTCATCGCCCGGAGCCGCCATTGAGCCGTCAGCCTCGCCACGCCGCCGCCGGAGCACGGCCATGCTGACCGCCGCGTCGACGATCGATGTCGTCGCCGTCAGCTGGTTCGTCGGCGCATGGGTGGCCTATTCGGTCATCATCTGGCGGTTCTCGCTGACCGGGCGCTCGCTGTCCTCGGCGATGGACCACCAGCGCCGGCAATGGATGCACACCATGGCGCGGCGCGATCTCCGCATGATCGATACCGGCATCATGTCGGGGCTGCAGAACGGCACCGCTTTCTTCGCCTCGACGTCCCTCATCGCCATCGGCGGCGGTTTCGCGCTTCTGAGCTCGACCGACCAGGTCTATGGCGTGCTGCGCGATCTCTCGATGGCCGAACTCGCCCCGCGCGGGCTGTTCGAGATCAAGGCGATCGGCCTGACGCTGATCTTCGGCTTCGCCTTCTTCGAATTCGGCTGGTCGTATCGCCTGTTCAACTATGCCTCGATCCTCGTCGGCGCGACGCCCTCGGCCGCCCATGCCGGCGAGACTGAGGCCATCGCCGCCGCCGATCGCGCCGCGACCTTCACCATCGCCGCCGGCCGGCATTTCAACCATGGCCTCCGCGCCTTCTTCTTCGCAGTCGGCTATCTCGGCTGGTTCATCAATGGCTGGGTGCTGATCGGCACGACCACGCTGATCCTGCTGATGCAGCTCTATCGCCAGTTCCTGTCCCCGGCGGCGCGCGCCGTCATCGATGCCGCCCAGAGGAGCCGCTCATGATCAAGACCGCCGCCATCGAGGAGGCGCTGCGCGAACGGCTTGCAGGCCTCGACGCCGAGAAGAGCATTGACCCGACCGAACTCGCGCGGGCGCTGGCCGGGCCGGACGAGAAGGTCTGGCGGCTGCTGATGCCGCCGATCCGCGGCACCGCGATCCGCCTGGCGCTGGCCGGCGAGGCGCGGATCCTGCGGAAGGGCAAGACCGCCGATCCCAGCGACTTCAAGGGCGTCTACAGGATCGGCCGGCCGGAGATCGTGGAGGCGGAGGCGTGAGCGCGGACGCCGCAGCACCGCCGCGCTCGCTCGAGGGCGCCTGCCTCTGCAGGGCCGTGCGCTACCGCGTCGAGGACGCCTTCCTCTATGCCGTCAACTGCCACTGCTCGGATTGCCGCCGCGCCACCGGCTCGGCCTTCAAGCCCTTCGCCGGCATCGGCAGCGACAAGCTCGCGCTCACGGCCGGCGACGACAAGGTGCTGCGCTATGGCGGCGATGCGGCGCATGACGTCCATTGCGGCACCTGCGGCTCGCTGCTCTATTCGATGCTCGATCATGGCGCGCGCATCCACCTCGCCATGGGGACGCTGGTCGATGCGCCCTCGATCCGGCCGGGCGCGCATATCTTCGTCGGCTCCAAGGCGCCCTGGTACGAGATCACCGACGACCTGCCGCAATATGACGGCCATGCCGGCTGACGGCGGCCTCAGGGCGCGGGAAACAGCGTATCCGTGCGCCCGAACAGCCGATAGGCCAAGAGCCCGACCCATTCCTTGGCGGCGATGTCGACCATGGTCAGCCCGAACGAGGCGCGCGGCATCAGGAATGCCATGTCCTGGCGGCCAGCGGTCCGATAATCGGTCGGCCAGGCGATGACCGGCCAGCCGGCGGCGCGGAAGGTGCCGACCGATCGGGGCATGTGCCAGGCCGAGGTGACGAGCAGCCAGCGCTCGCCGGGCTTCGGATCGACCACCAGCTTGCTGAAGCGGGCATTCTCGGCCGTATCGCGGCTCTTGTCCTCGACGGTGAGCCGCTCCGGTGGGACGCCCATCTCGGCGAAGAAGCGGCGCGCGGCATCGGCCTCGGTCGGCCCGCCCGGCGTCAGGCTGGCGATGCCGCCGGTGAAGACGAGCTTCGCCTCCGGATAGCGCCGCGCCAGAGCCACCGCCTCGGTCAGCCGCTCGCCGGCCTCGGTGAGCGTTGTCACGCCCCGCGCGAGGCCGATCGACTGGTCAATGCCGCCGCCGAGCACGATGATGCCGGCGACGGGGCCGTCAGGCTCGACCCTCGGGAAGCGGTCCTCCAGCGGCAGGATCATCCAGATGCCGAGCGGCAGCAGCCCGGCGACCACGAGCCCGGCGGCGGCCGCCATGACGGTGACCGCGCCGCCCACCGTCCGGCCGAGGCCGATCGCGAGGATGCCGGCGACAAGCAGGAGGATCAGCGCCGTCGAGGGCTGGATGACGAACCAGATCAGCTTGGCGGCGATGAAGAACATCGAGGGCGCTTCCTCCTGGCGTCGCTGGCTCAGTTGTCCCATTCCGGCGAGAACGGGGTGTCGCAGATGCGCCGTCCCTCGCTGCCAAGGCCGTCGAGCAGGGCGACATCGCCAGGATCGAGCATGAAGCCGAAGATATCGAGATTCTGGCGGATGCGGACCGGGCGCGCGCTCTTCGGAATGCTGGCACAGCCCTTCTGGAACTGCCAGCGCAGCAGAACCTGCGCCGGCGAGCGGCCGATGCGGGTGGCGATGTCCTGCACCAGAGGCTCGTCGAGCGCCTCGGCATGGCCGAGCGGGCAATAGGCGACGAAGGCGATGCCATGCGCCGCGGTCGCGGCGCGCAGCCGCCTCTGGTCGAGATAGGGATGATGCTCGCACTGGTTGGCGAGGATCGGCTCGTCCGAGGCGGCGACGGCCTCGCCCAGCAGGCGGATCGAATAGTTGGAGACGCCGATATGGCGGGTGAGCCCGCGCGCCTTGGCGAGGCCGAGCGAGCGGATCGTCGTGGCGGCGGAGAGCGCGCGGCTCGGCCAGTGGATGAGGAGGAGATCGACCGCGTCGACGCCGAGCCGCGCGAGGCTGCCCTCCGCCGCCCGCAGCAGCGCGCTTTCCTCGAGCTGCTCCGGCGGGATCTTGGTGGTGATGAACACTTCGTCGCGGGCGATGCCCGAGCGGCGGATGCCCTCGCCGACGGCGGCCTCGTTGCCATAGCCGATCGCGGTGTCGATGTGGCGATAGCCGGCCTCGATCGCCGACCGGACGGCCTCGGAGGCCGTCTCGCCGTCGAGGCCCCAGGTGCCGAGCCCGATGGAAGGGATCGGGACGCCGTGGGCGGAGATAGCGGGGATCATCGAGGTCTCCGGGCTGGTCGAGAGGGCGCGGCACTGTCCGTGCCGGGCGCGGCGGCGTCAAGGCGCCTCGCCGGCGCAGCGCCTATTCTGCGGCGTGGCGGACGAGATCGCGGCCGGCGCGCTTCGCGGCATAGAGCGCCTCGTCGGCGCGAATCATCAGCGCTTCGAACGCCATGACCGCGCCGGTCGAGGCGGAGACGCCGGCGCAGGCGGTCGCGGCGATGGCGACGCCGTCGAGATCGGCCGTGCGGCGCGAGAACTCGGAGCGGATCCGCTCGGCGATCAGCGCCGCGGCCTCGCGCTTGACGCCGACCAGGAGCACGGCGAATTCCTCGCCGCCGAGCCGCCCGGCGAGATCGCCCTCGCGGAGAACGTGGCGCGCGGCATCGCCGAAGGCGACCAGCGCCCTGTCGCCGGCGGCATGGCCGAAGCGGTCGTTGATGTCCTTGAAGAAATCGATGTCGAAGGCGAGCAGCGCGACATCCTTGTGGCGCGCGCGCGCATCGAGCAGCAGCGCCTCCGCCTGCTCCATGAAGGCGCCGCGGTTGAGGAGGCCGGTCAGCGTGTCATGCGCCGCCTTGCGGGTCAGGGCCAGTTCGCGGCGCTGCTGCGTCATCGAAAGGCCGGTGACGATGACGCCGAACAGGATGAAGATCGGCTCGAACAGGCCGATCGAATAGAATGTCCCCGACACATCGGGGACGCCGTTCCTGCCATCGACGAAGGCCACAACCGCTCGCAGCGCCGTGGCCGCCGCATGGATGCCGCACAGCGCCGCCAGCGGGACGCGCGCCCGCAGCTGATCGGTGCGATTGCGCAATACTTCGGCGACGAGCATCAGCGAGGCGATCGTCGTCAGGACGGAGGCAAGTGCCACGCGGTAGGGCGGCGAGGCATAGAACTCGGGAACGGCGCAGGCGCCAAACCAGATCGCCAGTCCGATTGCGAGCGGCCACCAGAGCGGCCGGCGGCCGCCAAAGACGCGGAGGCCGTTCCAGGCGAGGCTGAACGCGACAAAGGCCAAGGCATTGGCGGCAACGATCGTTGCCCAACCGGGAAGCCAATCGCGCATCGCGAGACCGATGAGGGCGCACGCCCCCGAAAGCAGCGCGGCGCTCCAATAGACCAAATAGCGATCGCCCGGATAGGCGCGGAGGCGCATGACCATCCCGACCCCGGCGACGAGGCAGAGGCCGATCAACACCAGGAACAAGGTCGAGCGATCGAGCGTCATCGGCGATCTATAGCACTGCCGATGGCCGCTGCGCCGCATCAATCATGCGCCGCATGCACGGCGCTGCACCGCCCTCAGCCGCGCTGGACGAACCGCGTCACGGCGTCGATCACGCGGTCGACCTCCTCGTCGGTCAGGTCCGGATTCATCGGGATGCTGAGCACGGTCGCTGCGAGCCGCTCCGACTGCGGCAGCGGCCGCTTGCCGACTTCGGCGAAGGCCGGATGATGATGCAGGGCGACGCGGTAGAACAGCGCGTTGCCGATGCCCTCGGCATCGAGCGCCGCCTTGAGGCCGTCGCGGTCGTCGAGCGTCACCGTATAGAGCGCATGCGCCGACAGAATGCCCTCGGGGCGCGCCTGCACGCCGACGAGGCCGGAGAGCGCGGCGTCGTAGCGGGCGGCGATGGCGTCGCGGCGGGCGAGTTCGTCCTCGAAGATGTCGAATTTCGCGAGCAGGATCGCCGCTTGGATCGTGTCGAGGCGACCGGTGAGGCCATTGCGGACGGCGACGTCGCCGGTGCCCTGGCGGCCATGCGAGCGGAGCGTACGCACCGCTTCGGCGAGCGTGTCGTCATCGGTCAGGATCGCGCCGCCGTCGCCATAGCAGCCGAGCGGCTTGGTCGGATAGAAGCTCGTCGCCGAGATCGGCGCCATGCCGCCGACGCGGCGATTGCCGGAACGGCCGCCGAAGCTCTGGGCGGCGTCCGAGAACACGGTGATGCCGTGCCGGGCCGAGATCCGGGCGATGGCGTCGTAATCGGCCGGCAGGCCGTAGAGATCGACCGGGATGACCGCGCGCGGCGTCAGCTCGCCGGCGGCCTCGACCTCGGCGATCGCCCGCTCGAGATCCTCAGGGTCAAGGTTGAACGTCACCGGATCGACATCGACGAAGACGGGCGTCGCATTGACCGAGCAGACCGCGCCGGCGGTGGCGGCGAAGGTGAAGGCCGGCACGAACACGGCATCGCCGGGTCCGACGCCGAGCGCCATCAGCCCGATCATCAGCGCATCGCGGCCGCTCGAGACGCCGATCGCATGCGGCACGCCGGCGAAGGCGGCGAGCTTGGTCTCGAGTTCCTCGACCTCCGGCCCCAGGATGAACTGGCCGTGGCTGAGCACCGTATCGACGCGCGCCCGCACCTCGTCATGGATCCGGCGCTGCTGGCGCTGCAGATCGAAGAAGGCGATGCGTCCGGGCGTCACCGTGACGGCGGGGCGGGACTGGGAGACCATCAGAACGAACCTCCGTTGTTCGAAAGTGCGGGCGCCGTCGCCGGCCCCGCCATCGCGCGCATGATTCGCTCGGCGACGTCGAGCGCGCGCAGACCTGCCGCGCCGTCGACGACGGGCGACCGCCGCGCGAGCGCGGCATCGAGGAAGGAATCAATTTCCAGCGCAAGGTTATCGCTCGGCGGAACGGCGATCTCGTGGCGCGCTTCGGATCCCGGCTCCGACCAGGAGACGGTACGCGCGGCGAGATCGGCGACGAGCACCCGGTCGGTATCGACGACGCGGATGCTGCGCTCCTGCCGATCCGCGATGCGGCTCGCCTGAAGATAGGCGCTGGCGCCATTTTCGAAATGCAGCACGGCGTGGGCGAAGTCGTTGGTCGGCGCACGCACGGCGGCACCGACGGCATCGACCGAGACGACCTTTGAGCCGATCAGGGAGAGGGCAAGATCGATGTCGTGGATCATCAGGTCGAGCACGACGTCGACATCGATGGCCCTGCCCTTCCACGGCCCGATCCGCGTCAATTCGACGACGCGCGGCGCGCGGACGGCCTTGGCGAGTTCGCCGAAGACGGGCGAAAAGCGCTCGATATGGCCGATCTGCAGCACGAGGTTCTGCGCTTCGGCCCGGGCGATCAGGTCGCGGGCGGAGCTGAGCGTGTCGGCGATCGGCTTCTCGATCAGCACATGGATGCCGGCATCGAGCAGGTCGGCGGCGACGGCATGGTGCAGCGAGGTCGGAACGGTGACCGAGACCGCGTCCACCTTGCCGATCAGGGCGCGGTGGTCGCTGAGCGCCTCGGCGCCGTACTCGGCTGCCACGGCATTGGCGCGCGCCGCATCGGCATCGACGACAGCGACGAGATGCGCTTTCGGATTGGCCGCATGCTGGCGCGCGTGGAACGAACCGAAATAGCCGAGACCGACGACCCCAGTCCTGATGTCACCCTTGGCCAATCCGCGCCTTCCCTCGAACCGAGGCGACGCGTTTGCGTGCGCCGCACAATGGTTCTCGTCTAGCGTTTTTTGCGCCGATGTCGATTGCCGCCGTCAAAGGCCGGGTCACATTTTGCCCGTCCGGGAAACAATGCGCGACTCGCCGACGCGGCGAAACCCGGTTGAACCGCGGCCGCCGCTCCGACAGACTGCCGCCCATGATCGGACATGCCGGAGAAATCCTGATCCTCACCGGGCCGCCGGGGTCGGGAAAGACCACCACGGCCGGGATGCTGGCCGAACTGGCTGGGTCGCCGAAAGTGCATCTCCATTCAGACGACTTCTGGGGCTTCATCCGCCACGGCGCCATCGCGCCCTATCTCGCCGAAGCCGACCAGCAGAACCGCGTCGTGATGCATGTTCTGGCCAACGTCGTCGCGGGCTATGCGGGAGGTGGCTATTTCGTCGTGCTCGACGGGATCGTAGGGCCGTGGTTCCTGCCGTCCTTCGCGGAGATCAAGGCGCCGCTGCACTATGTCGTGCTGCGACCGGACCTCAGTGCGGCGATCGCGCGCTGCCAGGCCCGCGGCGGCGGCATGCTGGCCGATCCGGCCCCGATCACCGCGCTGCACGGCCAGTTCGCCGCCCTCGGCCCGCTGGAGCGCCACGCGCTCGACGCCAGCGGGCTCGATCGATCGCAGACGCTGGCTGCGGTCATCGCGGCCCTCGACAGCGGCGCCTTCCGCCTGCAGCCGGGCGCGGCGCTCGAATCCGGCCCTATTTGAAGCCGAACCAGAGCGCCGCGAAGCCGAGGAACGAGAAGAAGCCGACGAGATCGGTGACGGTCGTGACGAAGGCGCCGGAGGCGATAGCGGGATCGAATTTCAGCTTGTTGATGACGAGCGGGATGAGGATGCCGGCGACCGCCGCGGCGACGAGATTGACAACCATGGCCGCGGCGATGACGAGGCCGAGATCGACCATGCCGAAGCGGGCGAACGCGACCGCGCCGACCAGCGTCGCGAAGACGACGCCGTTCATCAGCCCGACGATCAGCTCGCGGGCGACGACGCGGCCGACATTGTGCGGCCCGAGCTCGCGCGTCGCCAGCGCGCGGACGGCGACCGTCATCGTTTGCGTGCCGGCATTGCCGCCTTGGCTCGCGACGATCGGCATCAGCACGGCGAGCGCCACCATCTGCTGCAATTCGTCGGCGAAGAGGCCGATGACGCTGGAGGCGAGGATGGCGGTGGCGAGATTGATGCAGAGCCACGGCAGGCGGCTCTTGGCGATCGACCAGACGCGGTCCGACACCTCTTCGTCGCCGACGCCGCCGAGACGCTTGATGTCGGCGTCCGCCTCCTCCTCGATGACGTCGACGGCATCGTCGATGGTCATGATGCCGACGAGGCGCTCGGCTTCGTCGACGACGGCGGTGGAGATGAGGTTATAGCGCTGGAACAGCCGCGCGACCGAGGAGAGATCGTCGGTCGCATGCACGACGCTGGCGCTGTCGTCGACGATCTCGGCCATCTTCACCGGCCGGTTGCTGCGCAGGAGCCGGTCGAGCGGCACGCGCCCGAGCAGGCGGAAGCCGGGATCGACCACGAACACCTCGTGGAAGCTCTCCGGCAGGTCGGTCGCGTCGCGCATATAGTCGATGGTCTGGCCGACGGTCCAGAACGGGGCGACCGCGATGAATTCGGTCTGCATGCGCCGGCCGGCACTGTCTTCCGGGAAATCGAGGCTGCGCTTCAGCGCCAGCCGCTCGACGGACGGGATCTGCGCGAGAATCTCGTCGCGATCCTCCTTGTCGAGGTCCTCCAGGATGTAGACCGCGTCGTCCGAATCGAGCTCGCTGATGCCCTCGGCGACGGTTTCCGACGGCAGGTCCTCGAGAATCTCGACGCGCGTCGCCTCGTCGAGCTCGGTCAGCGCGGTGAAATCGAAGGCATCGCCGAGCAGCTGGATCAGCGCCGGTCGTTGCTCATGGTCGAGCTGCTCGAGAATCGCGCCGACATCGGCCTCGTGCAGATCCTCGGTCAGGCGGCGCGCCGCCTCGCCGTCGCCGGCCTCGATGGCCGCGGCGAGGGCGTCGAGGAAATCGGCGGAAATGTTGTCGTTGTCGTCGCGCAGCGGCAGCGCCGGAAAGGCCGGCTTCTCGTCCCGCTCGATGATCGCCTGCTCGGCCGAAGGATCGGTCATGGAACCTCCGCTGGGAGAAAGGGACGGGACGACGCGTGTTCGGAGGTGTCGGCAGAGACTAGCCCGGCGCCGCCGCGCGCGGCAAAGGGAAATCCCGACCGCGCGCGCCATGCGGGACGCTTGGTCGCGCCGCCCCGCCTGAGCCGCAAGGAAGCCATGCCGAACGAAGACGGCCACAAACGAAAACGGCGGCCCGAGAGCCGCCGTTTTCGCGAGGATTTTTCGGGTTCTGGTGCGGTCGAGAAGACTCGAACTTCCACGCCTTGCGGCACAGCGACCTCAACGCTGCGCGTCTACCAATTCCGCCACGACCGCGGAACCCGAGCCGGCGAACCGGCGCGGCGTCGATGTAGCAAAACCCCCGGACGGTTACAAGCACGCATTCGCGCCCCATCCACCGCCCTGTTGACAGAGGCATGACAGAGGCGCGCCGATCGATGCGGAAATCGGCCGCGCGCTCGATTATATGTGAGCCATGGACATCACCGCCCCGCTCCGCCCGACCTCCCGCGACGCCCTCGACGCCTCGATGCTGCCGAAGGACGGAAGCCCTCCCGTCGAATGGGTGATCGCCGATTCGCCGATCGATTATCCTGATGCCGTCGCCGAGATGGAGGCGCGCGTCGCGCTCATCGCGGCGGGCGAGGCGCCGGAGCGGGTCTGGCTCGTCGAGCATCCGCCGCTCTATACCGCCGGCACCAGCGCGAAAGCGGAGGATCTGGTCGCGCCAGCCCGCTTTCCGGTGTTCGAGACCGGCCGCGGCGGCCAATACACCTATCACGGGCCCGGACAGCGGGTGGCCTATGTCATGCTCGACCTGACGCGGCGGCGGCAGGATCTCCGCCTCTTCGTCGCCAGCCTCGAGAGCTGGATCATCGCTACGCTCGACGGCTTCAACGTCACCGGCGAGCGCCGCGACGACCGCGTCGGGGTCTGGGTTCGCCAGCCGGATCGCGGCATCGGCGCCGAAGCGAAGATCGCGGCGATCGGCATCCGCGTCCGCCGCTGGGTGACGTTCCACGGCATCTCGCTGAATGTCGACCCGGACCTTGCGCATTTCGACGGCATCATCCCCTGCGGCGTCCGCGACCACGGCGTCACCAGCCTCGCCGATCTCGGCCGCATCGTCTCGATGGCCGAGACCGATTCGGTGCTGCGCGCCGCCTTCGAACAGCGCTTCGGGCCGACACGCACCGTATGAGAGGGGAGCGCCCTCGCCCCGCTTGACCCGGCCCCAGCGGCCGGCCCGATACAGCGAGGGGTCAGCGACCAGCGAGGTGATTCGTGACCCCGACCGATCCCCATCTCAATCCGGCCGAAGCCGCGGAGCGGCTCGGCGTCTCCGCAAAGGCGCTCCGTCTCTATGAGGAGCGCAATCTGCTGCAGCCTGCCCGCTCGGCCGCCGGCTGGCGCGCCTATGGGCCGCGGGAAATGGCGCGCGCGGCCGAGATCGTCGCGCTTCGCTCGCTCGGGCTCAGCCTTGCCGGCGTCGCGCGCGTGCTCAAAGGCGAGCCCGGCGACCTCGAACCCGCCCTCGCCGCGCATCAGGCCAGCCTCGAAGCGCGCGGCGTCGCCTTGGCCGCCACGATCGAGAAAGTGCGCGACCTTCGCGCCAGTCTCCGCCTCGGCAAGGTCCCCGCCTCCAGCGAACTCCGGAACCTGATGCACCCCGAACCTTCCGTCAGCGTCGCCTTCGACCTGCCATGGCCCTGGGGCGGCGAGCGGTTCGACCTGACGCAGATGCGCCCGATCACCTATCTGGTCGGTCCGCTCGGCAGCGGCAAGACACGGCTCGCCCGCCGCATCGCCGCTGAAATCCCGGGCGCCGCCTATGTCGGGTCGGAGCGTCTCACCGACGCGGACGCCACGATCCGCGAAGCGTTGCGGGCGGACCCTAACCTCGGCGCCCGTGTCGATAGAGCGCTGCAGGCATTGATCGAGGACGGCGCCACGGCCAACGGCGCGCTCGTCGCCCTTCTCGCAGCGCTCGCCGCACGGCAGCCGACCGCGATCATCGTCGACATGGTCGAGGATGGGCTCAACGAGCCGACGCAGCAGGCCCTCATCGCGCATCTTCGCGACCAGGCCACCGGTCGGCCGCCGCTCGTGCTCATGACACGCTCCTCGGCGATCCTCGATCTCGCTGCGGTCGGCCCCGGCGAGGCCATCCTGCACTGCCCGGCCAACCATAGCCCGCCGATGCTGGTCAGCGCCCTGCCCGGCGCTCCCGGCCTCGATGCCGTCGCAAGCTGCCTCGCCCCACCGCATGTGCGGCTGCGCACGCAGGGCGTCACTGCCTCGCGCCCGACCGCGACCGAGCCGCACCCCTCCTAGGCGCTCGGCGCGACGAGGAAGGGGCCGAACTCCGGCTCAGGTTCGGCGAAGATCGTCACGGCCTCGACGGCCGCGAAGCGGGGGCCGCGGGCGCAGGCGGCGAGCATCTCGCCGACCAGCGCCGCCTCGCCGGAGAACAGCGCCTCGACGCTGCCGTCGCGGCGGTTGCGGACCCAGCCCGAGAGGCCGCGCGCCACCGCCTCGGCCTCGACGAAGGCGCGATAGCCGACGCCCTGCACGCGGCCGGTGACGCTGATCTGCACCGTCCGCCGGCTCATGGCTTGGCGAGCCCCTTGGCGAGCCCCAGCGCCGCCGAGACGGCGGGGACGAGCGCCGGCACCTCGGTGACGATGGCGTCCGGCCGCGCGCTCGCAAATTCCTCGGCCGAGCCATAGCCCCAGCCGACCGCGATCGACCCGATCGCGTTCTTGTGCGCGCCCTCGATGTCGTGCCGGCGGTCGCCAATCATGACGCAGCGCGCCGGATCGATCGGCTCGCTTTCGAGCACATAGGCGATGAGGTCGGCCTTGTTGACGCGGCTGCCGTCGAGCTCGGAGCCGTGCACGCGGGCGAAGAACGAGCCGAGCCCGAAATGCGTGATGATCGTCTCGCAGAAGACGCGCGGCTTCGAACTCGCGACGAAGAGCTGCACCCCGGCGGTCTTCAGCGCGGCCAGCACCTCGGGGATGCCGTCGAAGACCTTGTTCTCGTAGAGGCCGATCGGGGCATAGCGCTCGCGGTAATGCGCCAGTGCCTCCTTGGCGAGCAGAGCATCGCCGCCGAGCATCGCCGCGAAGCTCGCTTCCAGCGGTGGACCGATCGCCGCGCGCAACGTTTCCTCGTCGACGGGCGGGCGTCCGAGCCGTTCGATGGCGTAGAGAATCGATCCGCTGATTCCGGGATAGGGGTCGGTCAGCGTGCCGTCGAGGTCAAACAGCGCCGTCGGCTGGGGGCTGGTCATGGCGTCCTTTCCCGCCACAAGGGCGGATATCTGCGGCTTTGGTGACAGGGTCTTGCATGGCGGGCAACCGAACGTCTAGTTAGGCATTGTCGTCATCAGGGCGTTACGTGGTTCAGTCACCACATTTCAGACATGGACGTCCGCTAACGCCTCCGCACTGCCGGGAAGTCAGCCACGAAATGAAGCGCGCCTTGTACAGGTCCATCTGCATCCGCCAAAGGGCTGCGACATGATGGAAGACGTCTCGCTCGCGCTGGTCTGGCTCGCAGCGGTCTTCTGCATCGTCACCGCCGGCGCGCATTTCGTCAGCATCCTCGTCGTCACCCTGCGCGGCCGCTTCGCCGTCGGGCGCATCCCGGCCAAGCTGCCGGCGCATCCGCCCGTCTCGATCCTGCGCCCGCTCTGCGGCCTCGAAAATTCCATCGAGGAGACGCTGCGTTCCGGCTTCTCGGTCGATTATCCCGAATTCGAGATGATCTTCTGCGTCGCGCTCGAGGACGACCCGGTCATCCCGGTTGCCCGCCGCATCATGGCGGAGAACCCGCAGGTGCCCTCGCGCATCCTGATCGGCGATGACCGCATCAGCATCAATCCGAAACTGAACAATCTGGTCAAAGGCTGGAAAGCGGCGCGGCACGACTGGATCGTGATGGCCGACAGCAATGTCCTGATGCCGCCGGATTATCTTTCGCGCATGCTCGACCGCTGGGTGCCCGGCACCGGCCTCGTCTGCTCGCCGCCGCTCGGCAGCGCGCCGGACGGCGCCTTCGGCGAGCTCGAATGCGCCTTCCTCAACACCTTCCAGGCCCGCTGGCAGCTCTTCTCCGACGCGATCGGCAACGGTTTCGCGCAGGGCAAGTCGATGATGTGGCGGCGCGAGAATCTCGACCGGCACGGCTCGATCGAGGCGCTCGCCGCCGACCCCGCCGAGGACGCCGCCTCGACCAAGGTCATCCGCCGCGCCGGGCTCGACGTGCATCTCGTCCACCTGCCCTTCCCGCAGCCGATCGGCCGTCGGTCGATGAAGGCCGTGTGGAGCCGGCAGCTGCGCTGGGCGCGGCTGCGCCGTGTCACCTTCCCGGTCTTCTTCTGCGCGGAACTCGTCGTCGGCGGCCTGTTCCCGATCCTCGCCGCCGGCTTCCTGGCGCTCGAAGGCGCGATCCCGTTCTGGGCGGTCGCCGCCTATGCCATCGCCTGGTATGGCGCCGAGGTGCTGATGGCGATCGGCCTCGGCTGGCGCGCCGGCATCCGCCCGACGCTCGCCCTCATCGCGCGCGATCTCTCGCTGCCGGTGCTCTGGGTCGCGGCCGTCTCCGGCAGCGGCTTCGAGTGGCGCGGCAACCAGATGAACGTCAAGGAAGACAGCCTGATGGTCGCCAAATAGGCGACCGCTTCTTCAGGCGAAGCGCATGATCTCGGCATCGACGGCGAGGCTGTCGCCGGGCTTCACCGTGATGGTCTCGACGACGAGGTCGCGCTCGGCGCGCAGCACGTTCTCCATCTTCATCGCCTCGACGATCGCCAGTGTCTCGCCCGATTTGACCGACTGACCGGGCGACACCGCGATCGACACGACGAGCCCCGGCATCGGGCAGAGCAGCATCTTCGCCGTATCGGCGACGCGCTTTTCCGGCATCAAATCGTCGAGCGCCGCGATGCGCGGGCTGAGCGCGCGGGCAACGAGATCGACGCCGCGATGGACGAGCCGCCAGCCGCTGCCCTGCCGCTCGACCTGCAGCGTCACCGGCCTGCCGTCGATCGAACCCGACCAGAGGCGATCACCGGGTGCCCAGGCCGCCGCGGCGGCGACGATACGCCCATCGGCCGTCCTCGCCTGAAGAATGTCCGGGCGCCAGGTCACGACCTGAAGCGCCAACCTCTCGCCGGCGATCTTCACCACCCAATCCTGCCGTGGCTGGAATTCGCCCGGCCGCAATCGGCCCGGCAGGCTGGTCAGGCGATCGGCGCTGGCGATCTCCAGGAACACGGCGACCGTGGCGAGCTGTTCGAGCAGCGCGCCATCAGGCGTGACGCCCGCGAAGCCGCCGGGGAATTCGTCGGCGATGAAGGCAGTGGAGAGCGCGCCGGCGCGCCAGCGCGGATGCGCCATCAGCGCGCTGAGGAAGGGCACGTTGTGGCGGATGCCGTCCAACTGGAAGGCGTCGAGCGCGTCGGACATCGCATCGATCGCCGCCGCGCGCGTCGGCGCGTGGGTGACGAGCTTGGCGATCATCGGATCGTAGTGGATCGAGATCTCCGAGCCTTCG
The DNA here is from genome assembly GCA_965279105.1 of Kaistia sp. Classification (GTDB taxonomy): domain Bacteria; phylum Pseudomonadota; class Alphaproteobacteria; order Rhizobiales; family Kaistiaceae; genus Kaistia. Next base: position 2,781,573 of record OZ257135.1, on the reverse strand, counting down.
ACGACGCCGGTGTCGTTGCGGATGGTGACGCTATCGTGCGTGCCCTCCGCCGGCGGGCGATAGCGGGTCAGCCGTCCGATCGAGGGCATGAACTCGCGATAGGGATCCTCGGCATAGATGCGGCTCTCGATCGCCCAGCCATCGAGGCGGACATCCTCCTGGCGGATGCGCAATGGCTCGCCGGCGGCGACGCGGATCATCTCCTCGACGAGATCGAGGCCGGTGATCAATTCCGTCACGGGATGCTCGACTTGCAGCCGAGTGTTCATCTCGAGGAAGAAGAAGCTCCGATCCTGCCCGGCGACGAATTCGACGGTGCCGACCGAATCATAGCCGACGGCGCGCGCCAGCGCGGCGGCCTGTTCGCCCATCGCCCGCCGGGTGGCCGGATCGAGCAGCGGCGACGGCGCTTCCTCGATGACCTTCTGGTTGCGGCGCTGGATCGAGCATTCGCGCTCGCCGAGATAGACGACATTGCCGTGCTTGTCGGCGAGCAGCTGGATCTCGACATGGCGCGGATCGGTGATGAACTTCTCGATGAAGACGCGATCATCGCCGAATGAGGAGCGCGCCTCCGAGGTCGCGGCGCGGAAACCCTCGCGCACGGCCGCCTCGTCGCGGGCGATGCGCATGCCCTTGCCGCCGCCGCCGGCCGAGGCCTTGATCATGACCGGAAAGCCGATCTCGCGCGCGATCCGGACCGCTTCAGCGTCATCCGCGATGACGCCGAGATGGCCGGGAACGGTCGAGACGCCGGCAGCGGCCGCGGCGCGCTTCGATTCGATCTTGTCGCCCATCGCCGCCATGGCGCGGGCATTGGGGCCGATGAAGGCGATGCCGGCCGCGGCGAGCGCGTCCGGGAAGGCCGGCCGCTCCGAGAGGAAGCCGTAGCCGGGATGGACGGCATCGGCGCCCGTCTCGCGCGCCGCCGCGACGATGCGGTCGATGACGAGGTAGGACTGGCTCGCCGCGGCGGGACCGATGGCGACGGCCTCGTCGGCCATCTCGACATGCAGCGCGTCCCGATCCGCTTCGGAATAGACGGCCACGGTCCGGATGCCGAGGCGCCGCGCGGTCTTGATCACGCGGCAGGCGATCTCGCCGCGATTGGCGATGAGAATCTTGCCGAACATCCTGCTCCCCGCATGCCGGAGCCGTTGTCGTCCGGCTCTCCCTCGCCTGTTCTAGAGCCGCGCCGACGGCCCCGCAATGCAGCCGCTCAGCGCGGGCCGCCATTTGAGGGCCATGGTTTGTCTGCTAGACTGTCGCGAGGGCGTTGCGTCATGGGGCTGCCGTGACGACCCTGCCCGCCGGACGTCCTGCGTGTCCGGCGCGGTGTCGTGTGGAGTTGTTCCGAGATGGCCTCATTCCGCCGTTTGCTCGTGCCCGCGCTGGCCATGGCGATCGTCGCCGTGCCGGTGGCAGAACTCGGCTATGTCGGCGCCATGCCGATCCAGCACCCGCTGATGCCGCGGCCCGATCATGCCGGCTTCGCGGCGGTGAACGGGGTCAAGATCTGGTACGGCGTCTACAATCCGAAGGGTAAGGACACGATCGTCCTCCTGCATGGCGGCCTCGGCAGCTCGGTCGACTGGCGCTACCAGATCCCCGTCCTGACCGGAAAGCACCGGGTCGTCGTGGTCGACAGCCGCGGCCAGGGCCGCAGCACACGCGCTGGCCAGCCGATCACCTATGATCTCATGATGAACGACGTCCTCGCCGTGATGGATCATCTCAAGATCCGCACCGCCGCCTTCGCCGGCTGGAGCGACGGCGGCATCATCGCGCTCGACATCGCCATCAAGCATCCGGACCGCATCACCAAGCTCTTCACCTATGGCGCCAATTTCAGCCCCGACGGGCTCATTCCCGATTCGAGTCCGACCGTGCTGTCCGATCTGAAGATCCGCGTCGCCAGCCTCGTCGACGAAGAGGCCGAGACGGTGCGCGATGTCACGGAGATGTGGAACGAGGAGCCGGACTTCACCCCGGAACAGCTCGGCCAGATCCATGTGCCGACCATGATCGCCGATGGCGCCCGCGAGGAGGCGATCAAGCCCGAGCACACGCGCGAGCTCGCCGAGCTGATCCCCGGCGCCGAGCTCGCCATCCTTCCGGGCGTCGGCCACTCCGGTCTGCTCGAGGACCCTGCCGATTTCAACAAGCTCCTGACCGGCTTCATCGACGGTTCCTGAAGCGCGCCGCTTCCGCTAACACTCCACGACAATGCGCGCCGCCATCGCCGGCGATGGCGGCGGTCCACCTGTCTTTCGCACCACCCAAGGGAGTTCTCCATGAAGATCCTTCTCGTCGGCGCCTCGGGCGTCCTCGGCAGCGCGGTCGCGGACGAACTCGGCGCCCGCCATGAGATCATCCGCGCCGGACGCAGCGGGGCGGATGTCGCCCTCGACATGACCGACGCCAACTCGATCCGCGCCGCCTTCGAGAAGGTCGGGATGATCGACGCCGTCGTCTCGGCCGCCGGCAAGGTCAAGTTCGCGCCGCTCTCGGCGATGACGGCCGAGGACTATGGCATCGGCATCGCCGACAAGCTGATGGGCCAGGTCAATCTCGTGCTGATCGGCCAGAGCTTCGTCGCCGATGGCGGCTCCTTCACGCTGACGAGCGGCGTGCTGTCGCATGATCCGATCGTCGCGGGCTCCTCGGCCTCGATGGTCAATGGCGCGCTCGACAGTTTCGTGCGCGCGGCGGCGATCGAGATGGCGCCGAAGCGCATCAATGTCGTCAGCCCTGGTGTCCTCACCGAATCCATGGCCGGCTATGGCCCGTTCTTCCGTGGCCACCCGCCGGTCGATGCGGCCCGCGCCGCCCTCGCCTTCTCGAAGAGCGTCGAGGGCGCGCTCACCGGACAGGTCTTCTCGGTGCTCTGACGGCCGCATGACCAACGACACGATGCGCAGTCCGCTTGACCTCGCCGGGCTCGGCCGCGGCACGACCGGACGCACGCTGATCATGGGCGTCGTCAATGTGACGCCCGACAGCTTCTCCGATGGCGGCGATCACCTTGAAGCGGAGGCGGCAATCGCCGGCGCGCGGCGCATGGCGGCCGAGGGCGCCGATATTCTCGACATAGGCGGCGAATCGACGAGACCCGGCGCGACGCCGATCGATGCCGCGACGGAGCTTGCGCGCGTCATGCCGGTGCTCGCGGCGCTCGCCAACGATGACGGGCCGCCGCTTTCGATCGACACCTACAAGGCCGCCGTCGCCGAGGCCGCGCTCACGGCCGGCGCGCGAATCGTCAACGACGTCACCGGGCTCCGGCGCGACCCTGACATCGCCGGCGTCGCCGCGGCGCATGACGCGATACTCGTGATCGGCCATTGGGACCTCGCGGCGCGGCACAGCGCGGCGAGCGTCATCGACGACATCAAGCGCTTCTTCGACGCCGCGATCGCCATGGCCGTCCGCGCCGGCGTCGCAGAGCGGCGCATCCTGCTCGATCCCGGCATCGGCTTCGGCAAAGGCGAGGCGGAGAACCTCGCTGTGCTCGCCGGGCTCGGCCACATGGCCGCGCTCGGCTTTCCCGTGCTGGTCGGTGCCTCGCGCAAGCGCTTCATCGGCGCGCTGACCGGACGGGCGCCGAAGGAACGGCTGGCCGGGACGCTCGCCGCGCATTGCCTCGCCGCGGCTGAAGGCGCCTCGCTCGTGCGGGCGCACGACATCGCCGCCCATCGCGACGCCCTCGCCGTCACCGACGCGATCCTCGCGGCCGGCGGCGTACAGCAACAAGGACCTTGATGGCCGACCGCATCCTCGTCAGCGACCTGCGCTTCTTCGCCTTTCATGGCCTCTTGCCGGAGGAGACGACGCTCGGCCAGCGCTTCCGCATCGACCTTGCCTGCGAACTCGACCTCTCGGAGGCCGGCACGAGCGACCAGATGGCGACGTCCGTCCATTACGGCCAGCTGATCGCCACTGTCGAGCACATCGTCACCACGCGCCGCTTCAAGCTGATCGAAGCGCTGGCCGAAGCGATCGCGGCGGACATCTTCGCGACCTTCCCCCGCGTCGACGCCGTCGCCGTCACGGTGACGAAGCCCGAGGCGCCGGTGCCCTCGGCGACCGGTGTCGTCGCCGTCTCGATCGAGCGGAGGCGGCCCCTTGCCTGAGGCATATCTCGGCCTCGGCAGCAATCTCGGCGACCGCGAGGCCCTGCTGCGCGCGGCGGTGCGCGCACTCGGCGAAACCGAGGGCGTCACCGTCATCGCGGCATCGCCGATCTATGAGACGCCGCCCTGGGGACCCGTGCCGCAGGGGCCCTATCTCAACGCCTGCGTCACGGTGGCGACCGACCTTTCGGCCCGCGCGCTACTCGATCTCGCCCTCGCCATCGAGCGGCAACACGGCCGCGAGCGCGCCGTGCGCTGGGGGCCGCGCACGCTCGATATCGATCTCCTCGTCTATGGCACGGCGGCGATCGACGCGCCCGGACTGGTGGTGCCGCATCCGCGCATGGCGACACGCGCCTTCGTCCTGGTGCCGCTCGCGACGATCGCGCCAGGGCTCATCGTCGGCGGCCGGAGCATCGAGGCCGTCCTTGCCGGCCTCGACACCGGCAGCATCAAGGAGCGTCCGGATCTGCCGCCGCTTTGCTGATTCCATCTCTGACGCAAAGATCGCCTCTCCCCGCCCCAAAGCGCGCAAAGCTGCGGCTTGACCGCGGCCACCCGCTGGTGCGCTGATAGGCCTCGCCGCCGGAAACGGTCACGGGAGAGGGTTCAACCATGCTGCACCATGTCGGGGAAATGCGCCGCGGGCCGGTCCTGCTCGCTCTGGTCGTCCTGGTTCTCGCGCTCGGCGCCGCCACCGCCGCGTCGATGGCGCGCGCCGAGGAGCTCTGGAAGACGCTGCCGGATCCGCAGCCGCTGCCCACCCCTGTCCAGTCGGGATATGTCGCGGTCGGCGGCGTGAAGATCTGGTACGCGACCTTCGGCGAGGGCTCGCCGGTGCTGCTCCTGCATGGCGGCCTCGCCAATTCGGATTACTGGGGCGACCAGGTGCCGGCGCTCGTCGCCGACCACCATCAGGTCATCGTCTTGGACACGCGCGGCCATGGCCGCTCGACCCGCGACGCGACGCCCTACAGCTACGGCCTCCTCGCCTCCGATGCGCTCGCCGTGCTCGATGCGCTCAAGATCGACAAGGTGGCGCTGGTCGGCTGGTCGGATGGCGGCATCGTCGGGCTCGACATCGCCATCAACCATCCGGAACGGCTGACCAAGCTCTGGGCCTTCGGCGCCAACTATAACGTCTCCGGCCTCAAGCCCGATGTCGACAAGGACCCGGTGTTCAGCCGCTATATCGAGAAGGCCGGCAAGGACTACGCAAAGATCTCGCCGACGCCCGGGGACTACGACGCCTTCGTCACCCAGATCATCGGCCTCTGGAACGGCCAGCCCGACTACAAGCCGGCAGAACTCGCCAGGATCACGACGCCGACCGTCATCGCCGACGGCGCCCATGACGAGGGTATCAAGCTGGAACACACCGAGCAGATGGCGAAGCTCATCCCCGGCGCCAAGCTGCTGATCCTGCCGGACACCAGCCATTTCGCCCATTGGCAGAATCCGGCGCTCTACAACAAGGAACTGCTCGCGTTCATCGACGGGTAGACGGGAACGACCTCGAGGCGTCGTCCATGCTCGGGAAGCTCTCGGGTGTCGTTGCCGGGCCTGACCCGGCAACCCAGACTTTCTCCGAATGACAGGAGCAATCCTAGGCCGACAAGAAAGACTGGATTGCCGGGTCAGGCCCGGCAATGACAGGTGGGAGCGATTGCGCACGACGATGGGCGCCGAATGTCCCTCTGGGCCAGCGCCCGCCTTGCAAACCGCCCCTCGGCCAACCATGCTTATGTTGACGAGAGACGGCGTGGCCGAAGGGATCAGCGTATGGCCCACATGCTCTTCCGCAACATCGACGACAAGCTCGCCGAGCGCTTCAAGGGGCGGGCGCGCGCCGAAGGCAAGTCGGCAGAACAAGTGCTCCGCGAACTCATAGAGGACTACGGCAGCGACCTGAAAGCCGAGGCGCTGGCGACGCTTGAAAGCTCTCGCAAAAAGATCGGCCCCGCCACCCTCGATCCCGTTGCGATCATCCGCGAGGACCGCGACAATGACGAGCCATATCGTTGACGCGAGCGTCGTTGTTCGAAGCTTTCTAGGTGGTTCGGATCGCTCAACGGCTCTCGCCGCCTTCTCAGAGAGTGGCGCGATAGAACCCGAACTGATCTTGACCCCCGCCCCGCCTCACAGCGGAATATTGTCGTGCTTCTTCCAGGGGTTCTCAAGCGCTTTGCCGCGCAGGAGGCGCAGCGCGCCGGCGATACGGCGGCGGGTGGCGTGCGGCATGATCACGTCGTCGATATAGCCGCGCTCGGCCGCGACGAAGGGCGAGAGGAAGCGGTCCTCATATTCCTTGGTCCGCGCCGCCAGCGCGTCGGCATCGCCATTCGATGCGCGGAAGATGATCTCGACCGCGCCCTTGGCGCCCATGACGGCGATCTGCGCCGAGGGCCAGGCATAGTTGACGTCGCCGCGCAGATGCTTCGAGGCCATGACGTCATAGGCGCCACCATAGGCCTTGCGGGTGATGACCGTGATCTTCGGCACCGTCGCCTCGCCATAGGCGAACAGGAGCTTGGCGCCATGCTTGATGAGGCCGCCATATTCCTGCGCCGTGCCCGGCAGGAAGCCCGGCACATCGACGAAGGTGACGAGCGGGATAGAGAAGGCGTCGCAGAAGCGCACGAAGCGCGCCGCCTTGCGCGAGGCGTCGCTGTCGAGCACGCCGGCGAGCACCATCGGCTGGTTGGCGACGAAGCCGACCGTTCGCCCCTCGACGCGGCCGAGCCCGGTGACGATGTTCCTGGCGAAGGCCTCCTGGATCTCGAAGAAATCGGCCTCGTCGACGACCTTCAGGATCAGTTCCTTGATGTCGTAGGGCTTGTTCGGATTGTCGGGCACGAGCGTATCGAGCGACATCTCGATCCGGTCGGCGGGATCCGCCGTCGCAATCTCGGGCAGCGGCGCGCGGTTGTTCATCGGCAGGAGATCAACGAGCCGGCGCATGGCGACGAGCGCCTCGACATCGTTGTCATAGGCGCCGTCGGCGATCGAGGAACGCGTCGTGTGCACGCTGGCGCCGCCGAGCTCCTCGGCTGTCACCGTCTCGTTGGTGACGGTCTTAACCACGTCCGGTCCGGTGACGAACATGTAGCTCGAATGGCGGACCATGAAGATGAAGTCGGTCATCGCCGGCGAATAGACGTCGCCGCCGGCGCAGGGTCCCATGATGACGGAAATCTGCGGGATGACGCCGGACGCCAGCACATTGCGCTGGAACACCTCGCCATAGCCGCCGAGCGCCGCGACCCCCTCCTGGATGCGGGCGCCGCCGGCATCGAACAGGCCTATGATCGGCGCGCCGGCCTTCAGCGCCATGTCCTGCAGCTTGGTGATCTTCTCGGCATGCGCCTCGGAGAGCGAGCCGCCGAAGACGGTAAAGTCCTTGGCGAAGACATAGATCGGGCGGCCATTAACCGTCCCCCAGCCCGTGACGACGCCGTCGCCGGGGATCTTCGTCTTCTCCATGCCGAAATCGATCGCCCGGTGCTGGACGAACATGCCGAACTCCTCGAAGGAGCCCTCGTCGAGAAGGATCTCGATCCGCTCTCGCGCGGTCAGCTTCGATTTCGCATGCTGCGCGGCGATGCGCTTCTCGCCGCCGCCCTGCCGCGCCTCGTCCCGCCGCGCCTCGAGTTCTTCCAGGATATGCTTCACGCGTCAGCCTCCCCCACGTCGCTTCCAGAGCCCGCGGGCCGGTGCGCCGGCCTCGCGAGCGTCAGTACCGGCCGAGCACCTCGGCCGCGGCCTGCATCTCGCGCCAGCGCGCGGCGCGCCGGCGCATCGCCTCGTCATCCTCGCCCCAGAGGCTGATCTCGAAATCCTCGTCGACATGCGCGAGCGCCCACGCCTCGGCGGCCGTCAGGCGCCCATGCAGCACGGCGAGCGTCAGGATGGCCGAGCCGGTCAGCGTGTTGATCGTGCTGAGACCAGCGAGTTCGAGCGGACCGGGATCGCCGAGCGCCGCATCGACGGCCGCGATCGTCTCGGGAAACTGCGTCACATGGACGATGCCCTCGGCGAGCAGGAAGCGCGCGCCGAAGCGCTCGTGCATCCAGTCGATCAGCGGGTTCCAGGCGGCGTCCTGCAGCTGGACCAGCCGCTCGGGATCGCCGGCGCGATAACAGAGGAGGTCGCTTCCGGCATAGTTGAGGATCTCGGCGCGCACCGCGGCGGCGTTGCTGGCGACGCCGTCGATGGCGGAATTGGCGAGCCGGGTCAGCGGCATGGTGGCGGGGTCGATGTGATCGCCCTGCGCCGCCCATTCGGCCGCGATCACCGCGGCGACGGCCTCGCGCGCGACGGCGAGACGCCGTTTCGCCGGCGTCTTCACCGGCTTGCCGTCGAGGAGGATGGCGAAGGCGCCGTCCTCGGCGAGAGCATAGGTGACGGCCGTATAGAACCGCTTCGGCAGCGGGCGCGCCGCCTCTGCCGAGCGCATCGGATCGCGGGGCTCGTGACCCTTTGGGCCGATGTCGAACGGATCGCTCATTCTTCGTCCGGCTCCGCCTCGCCGCCGAGATCGGTATCGAAGCCGAGCAGGTTCCAGCTCTGCACCATATGCGGGGGCAGCGGCGCCGTGACGTCGAGCGTCCCGCCGGCCGGATGCGGCATCACGATGCGGCGCGCATGCAGATGCAGCTTGTTCTGCAGGCCGCCCGGGAACGACCAGTTGGTGTCGGCCTCGAAATATTTGGGGTCGCCGATGATCGGATGGCCGATATGGGCGGCATGGGCGCGCAGCTGATGCGTGCGGCCGGTGACGGGGCGCATGGTCAGCCAGGCGAGCGCCGGGCCGGCATTGTCGACCACCGAATAGAGCGAGACGGCGTGGCTCGCATCGTCGTCGCCATGGCGGGCGACCTTCATCTTCTCGCCGGTCGGGCCGCCATCCTTGGCGAGCCAGGTCGAGACGCGGCCTTGCGGGGGACGCGGCACGCCCTTGACCAGCGCCCAGTAGATCTTGCGCGTCGTGCGGGCGCGGAAGCTCGCGGCGAGCTTCGAGGCGGCGAGGCGCGTGCGCGCCACCACAAGGACGCCGGTCGTCTCGCGGTCGAGGCGGTGGACGAGGCGGGGCTTCTGGTCCTTGGTGTCGCGCAGCGATTCGAGCATGGCGTCGATATGCGTCGAGAGGCCGGAGCCGCCCTGCACGGCGAGGCCCTGCGGCTTGTTGAAGACGAAGACGTGGCTGTCCTCATAGAGGCACATCGCCATCAATTCGTCGGCGGCGCTGCCGCGCGCGCCGGCCGGGCGGGAGACATGCGGGCTGCCGCCGGCATCGTCGACGCCGAGCGGAGGAATGCGGATCGCCTGGCCGGGATGGATGCGGTCGTTGGTCTTGGCGCGGCCGCCATCGACGCGCACCTGGCCGGAGCGCAGCAGCTTCTGCAGATGGCCGAACGAGAGGCCGGGATAATGTTCCTTGAACCAGCGGTCGAGGCGCATGTCGGCCTCGTCGGGAGCCACTGTCTTGGTGACGACGGTCGCCATGGTGGGAGTGTCCTTCTTCTGAAGGCGCCTCATATCATCCGGCAAGGGTCCTGACGAGCGCAAGCCCGCTCGCAACCCCCACAAGGCCGAGCACCAGCGAGCCGCCGACATAGACGAGCGCCGCAACCGGCGCGCCGCGCTCCCACAGATAGATGCTCTCCAGCGAAAAGGTGGAGAAGGTGGTGAAGCCGCCGAGTATGCCGGTCGTCAGGAAGATGCGCAGCTCCTGCGTGCCGCCGGGGCCGGGGCGGAAGACGAACCAGGCGGCGATGACGCCCATCAGGAAGGAGCCGAGGACGTTGATCGCAAGCGTCGCCCACGGAAAGTCGACGGAGAAGTATCGGGTCGCGCCGACGCCGATGAGATAGCGGATCACGCCGCCGATGCCGGCGCCGATGAAGACGAGAACAGCGAGGAGCATGTCGGACCGATCCAGATATGCGGCGGGGGACGGGGCGTGCACAGGGCACGGCGGCGCCACCATCATAGACGGATGAGGCGCTGCGAACAGACGGCAGGAGCGCGACACGATGCGGCGGCGACGCCGGCGCACGCGCATCCGCGTGACGGCTTTCACAGCGCCCGGAGGGGCCGTTCTTGCTCTCGCCATGAACTTGATTACAAAATGGCGGCTGGACGTGCATCGGCGGCCGTGCCGGCGCCAAGAAACCGTTCCCTGGAGGACACTATGACCGTTTCGATTTCAGGCCGAGCCGCCCTGCGCGGCCTGGTGCTCGTCTCTGCGCTCTTGATGTCGTCGGCGTCGTTCGCCGCTTCCGACGCCAAGAAGGTCGCCGACGACATCGTCGCCCTGCTGAAGGCCAAGGGCGACCAAAACGTGACCTATGGCGCTGCGACGGCCGCCGGCGACGTGGTCACCATCAGCGATTTCAAGCTCTCCTCGGGCAAGGAAGGCGAGATCACCATCCCCGCCATCGTCGTCACCGCGCCGGTCGACCGGCAGCCGGGCGGCTTCACGGCGACCTCGATCGCCTTCGACAACGGCCAGTTCCTCAAGGGCGACAATACCGCGAAGTGGGCCACGGGCATCGTCAACGACGCCGTCGTGCCGACGCCGTCCGAAGTCGAGGCGAAGGCCAAGCTGACCCCGTTCAGCCATTTCGGCATCGGCTCGATCACGGCGACCAACAAGAAGGACCAGGTCGAGCCGGTCACCATCGCCAGTTTCGCGATCGACCTCTCCAATGTCGTCGACGGCACGCCGAACGACGGCAAGCTGCAGATCACCGGCATCGCGATCCCGCAGGCCGTGATCGCCACCGAGGCGCAGGCCAAGGCGACGCTCGACCAGCTCGGCTATACGAGCCTCCTGCTCAACGTCGCCATCGACGGCGGCTATGACGAGGCCAAGCAGTCGGCGACGATCCGGCAGATCGAAGTCGACGGCAAGGACATGGGCAAGCTGACCATCACCGGCAGCTTCGGCGGCCTGACGCGCGAGAAGCTGCAGAGCACGGACGCGATGAAGAACGTCGCCTCGACCGCGACGCTCGAGAATGCCAGCCTGCGCTTCGAGAATGCCGGCATCGCCGAGAAGCTGCTCGACATGCAGGCGAAGTCGATGGGCGCGACCCGCGACAGCCTCGCGATGATGCTGCCGGCGGCGCTGCCGCTCGCCTTCAGCCAGCTCAACATCACCGACGAGGCCTTCCAGTCGAAGGTCGTCGGCGCCGTGACGGCGTTCCTCAAGGATCCGAAGTCCTTCACCGTCAGCCTGAAGCCGGCGACGCCGGTGCTGCTCGAATCGATCGGCCAGCAGGCGATGGCCTCGCCCTCCTCGATCCCCAGCCTGCTCGCGATCGACGTCCAGGCCAACAACTGAGGCCTCGCCTCTGACCAAAGGCGTCCCGGCCCGGCCGGGGCGCCCTCGCCTCCTGACAAAAACGAGCGAAAGAGCGCCGCACCATGTCCCGACAGCCCCTGCGCATCCGCGTCATCGCTGCCGCCTTCGGCGGCGCCATGGTCGCCATCGTCTCGCCCGCTGTCGCGGCCGAGCCGGTCGAGACGGCGCTCCGGACATGGATCGCAGCGCTCGACGCGTCGCCCAACTGGGTCGCCGGTTTCGATACGATCACCTATGACGACGCGTCGCGCACGGCGACGCTGAAGAACCTCACCATCCGCAGCGAGACGCTCTCGACCAAGATGGAGATTTCCTTCGGCTCGATCGCGGTCACCGGCTATGGCGACACCGCCGATGGTGGCTTCACGATCACCGGCCTCAAGGCCGACGACAGCCGCATCGTCATCGGCGCGGCGAGCGACATCAAGCTGAAGTCGATTGCCGCCGACAGCGTCACGGTGCCGAGCTTCGCCAGCTACAGCTTCGATCCGTCGCGGATGTTCACCTCGATGGTGAAGGCCTATGCGGTGGTGACGCAGTCCGCGATCGCCTCGCTCAAGATCGACGGCATCGACATCAACCAGACCTTCCAGGACCAGGTCTCGCACGCCTCCTATGGCAGCTTCGAGCTCGCCAATATGGGCAAGGGCCTGATCGACCGCGTCACCATGGGGCCGTTCAAGCAGGAATCGCCCTCGCCGGACGGCCTGCTGACGCTCCGCGCCGACAAGCTCGAGGCGCGCAAGCTCGATCTCAACGCCGTCGTCGACGTGTTCGATGCCGACCGCTATGTCGGCGGCGTCGGCGACCGCACCTGGCGGACGGCGGTCGGGCTCGAAAGCTACACGAACCTCCAGGCGGACATCCCCGGCGGCTCGTTCCGCGTCGGCTCCGTCGAGCTCGAGAACCTGAAGCTCCGCCAGCCGCCGAAGAGCTTCACGGCGCTGTTCGACCGCCTGCTCGCCAATCCGAACATGGACGAAAAGGAGGCGGCTCCGCTCATCGCCGACTATGTGCCGAACGTCTTCTACGCCTTCGGCTTCGGCGCCTTCCGCTTCTCCGATGTCGACATCACCGCGCCCGAGGTCGAGCGCTTCCATCTCGGCGATTTCCACATGACCGACTTTTCGAGCGACGGGCTCGGCGAGTTCGGCATCGCCGATCTCGACGTCGCGGCCGACAAGAGCTCGATCGGCGCCGAGCGCATCGCCTTCGGCGGCATGACCTTCCCTGGCATCGACCAGATCACCGCGGCGATCCGGGCGGAGCAGACCGGCATCGAGGCCAATCCGCTGCCGCTGGTGCCGACGCTCGGCTTCGGCGAGGCCATCAATGTCAGCGTCGTGCAGGACGGCAAGACCGTCGGCGCGCTCGATCGCGGCCGGCTCGACCTCTCCGGCTATATCGGCCCGGTGCCGACCTCGGTCGCCCTCGACCTCCGCGGCATCAATCTCGACCTCTCGGAAGTGACCGACCCGCAGGCGCGCAGGATGATCGCCGGCCTCGGCTATGACCGCCTGCTCGCCGATTACGGCTTCAAGCTCAACTGGCGCGAGGCCGACGAAAGCCTGTCGCTCAGCGACTTCCGCCTGACGGTGAAGGATGTCGGCTCGCTGGTCGCCGATGTCATGCTGACCGGCCTGAAGCGCGAGACGATCGAGGACCCGCTCAAGCTGGAGACCGCGCTGACGAGCCTTCTGTTCAATCGCGGCAAGGTGGTCGTGAAGGACAGCTCGATCGTCGATCGCGCCGTCGCCATGGAGGCGAAGAAGAAGAACCAGACGCCGGAGAAGTTCCGCGAGGACCTCGCCGGCGCCATGCCGTTCACGCTGATGCTGGTTCTGAAGAATCCGGGCTTCCAGGCGAAGCTCGCGCCGGCGCTGCAGGCCTTCATCCGCACGCCGGGCACGATGACGCTGACCGCCGCGCCGGCAACGCCGGTGCCGCTCGTCGCCATCATCGGCGCCGCCGAAACCGATCCGCGCTCGCTGCCGGACCTGCTCTCGGTCGACGTCAAGACGGGCGACTGAGCCGCCCGTCCCGTCGCGTCGCTGCCGTCAGGCGGCGGCGCGGGTGACCAGCGCGCGGGCGGTCGCCTCGGCGCGGGTGCCGGCTTCGTTGACGCCCTGGCTGGCGCGGTCCGGGCCGAGCGCCTGGCCCTCGACATGGATGACCTCGACATCGGTCATGCCGAGGAAGCCGAGCATGAAGCGGATCCAGGGCTGCTGGTAGTCGTGCACCTTCATCGGGCCGTCGGAATAGATGCCGCCCTTGGCCTCGACGACGACGACGCGCTTGCCCGTGACCAGGCCGACCGGACCCGTCTCGGTGTACTGGAACGTCTTGCCGCCGCGGGCGATGAAATCGAACCAGCTCTTCAGCGTCGACGTTACCGTGAAATTGATCATGGCCGAGCCGATGACGACGATGTCGGCGGCGAAGAGCTCGTCGACCAGCTCGTCGGAGAGGGCGAGCAGCTTCGCCTGCTCCGCGCTATGCGTCTCGGCCGGGGCGAACATCGCGCCGAGGAACGCCTCGTCGAGATGGGGCAGCGGATCGCGGCCGAGATCGCGCCGCGTGACGGTCGCGGTCGGATCCTCGGCGAGAATGCCGGTGATCAACTGCTCGGCGACCTTCGAGGACTGCGAAGCAGCACCGCGCGGGCTCGATGAGATGAAAAGGATATTGGTCATGTCGGTTCCCTTCACTATCTTGGTCCCGGTATCATCGCCCGGCCAAGAACGGTACTGTTTGGTAACATGACCAAATGTTACCGCTGGGTAACAGGAATACAAGCCCGTGGATTCGCCGCTTCCTGAACAGACTGTTCACCGTTCCTCGTCGTCGGAACGGCTGCCGCCGCGCGAGCGCATCCTGATCGCGGCGCGGGAGCTGTTCTATCGCCATGGTATCCAGGGCGTCGGCGTCGAGGCGATCGCCGAGGCGGCCGGCACCAACAAGATGACGCTCTACCGGCATTTCGAATCGAAGGAGCTGCTGGTCGCCGAATATCTGCGCGGGCTCTCCACCGAGACGCTGCGCATGTGGGACGAGATCGCCGCGGCGCATCCGGGCGATGCGCTGGCGCAGATCATCGCCTGGCTCGCCATCGTCGGCGGTCATGGCGAGCGCCATGATGCGAGCGGCTGCGCCCTGGTCAATGCCGCCATGCAGCTGAGCGATCCCGCCCATCCCGGCCGCAAGGTCATCGAGGCGGTGCAGCGCAGCAACCGCGACCGCCTGACGGCGCTGTGCCAGGCGAGCGGCCTCGGCGAGCCCGAACAGCTGGCCGACCAGCTGTTCCTGCTGGTGGAGGGATCGCGCGCGTCCTATCGCAGCGTCGGCCCGGATGGTCCCGGCGCCGGGCTCTGCGCGCTCGCCGCGGCCCTCATCGATGCGCATCGGCGGTCGGCGCGGGCGTGAGCGCTATCCAGCCGCGACCAGCCGTCCGTTCTCGAAGCTGAACACCCGGTCGACGGCCGCATGCGGGAGCGCCGCATGGGTGGCGACGATCAGCGTCCGGCCTTCGGTCGCGGTCAGGAGGTCGCCGAGCAGCTCCGCCTCGGTCTCGCCGTCGAGGCCGGCGGTCGGCTCGTCGAGCAGGATCAGCCGCGCCGGCGACAGGAGCGTGCGGGCGAGGCAGAGACGGCGCGCCTGCCCGGCCGACAGCGTCGCGCCGGCCTCGCCGAGCCAGGTATCGAGCCCCTGCGGCAGGCCGCGCACGAAGCCATCGAGGCGGGCATTGCCGAGCGCGGTGTAGAGCGTCGCATCGTCGGCGAAGGGCGAGCCGATGCGCAAGTTATCGCGTACCGTGCCGATGAAGACCGGCGCGTCCTGCGTCAGGAGCGCGACATGGGTGTGCAGGTCGGCCAGCGCCGCGTCGCGGATGTCGATGCCGCCGAAGCGGATCGCGCCGGCGCCGACATCGTCGAGCCGCATCACCAGCGACAAGAGCGTCGACTTGCCGGACCCGCTGGCGCCGAGCAGCGCGATGCGCTCGCCGGGCCGTGCCTCCAGCGACAGGTCCTGCAGCACGGGCCGGTCGTCGCCATAGCCATAGCTGACGCGGTCGATGACGAGCGTGCCGTCATGCGGCAGCCGCGCCGGCGCCAGCGGATCGCGGATCGCCGGCTCGGCGGTGACGATGGCCGAGACGCGGCGGGAGGCCGCCATGGCCGAGCCGATGCGGCCGGCACCGCGCAGGATCGGTCCCGTCACTTCGAAAAGGCCGAGGATCGCGAGGAGCACGCCGGTCAGCACCGGACCGCTGATCCGGCCCGCCTCGACGGCGCCGAGGCCGAGCCACAGCGTCGTCGCCATGGTGAGGCCGGCGCCGAGCTGGGCGAAGGCCGGGCCGAGCGCGATCCGCCTGGCCTCGGCGAGCTTTGCCGTGCGAAGCGACGCGGCGGCCTCGGCAAAGCGGGCCGCGCCGGCCTCGACGGCGCCGAGCGCGGTCAGGTCGGCATGGCCGTCGATGCCGTCGAGCGCGGCGATGCGGAGATCCGCCGAGGCGGCGACCGTGGCAGTGCCGATGCGGCGGCCACCGAGCACGAGGGCGAGCGGCACGGCGAGCGCGGTCAGCGCGAAGCCGGCAAGCCCGACCGGCACGGCGTCGGGCAATGTCAGCCACAGCATCGCGGCGAGGCCGAGCGCGGCGGTGACGGCGGTCGCCAGCGGCAGCACCGCCTGCAGCATCACCATGTCGAGCGCCTCGATATCGGCGGTGAGGCGGGCGACGAAATCGCCGGTGCGGCCGGCGACGCCCTTCAGGGGCACCAGCGGGATCAGGCGCGCGAACAGAGCGGCGCGGAGCTCCGACAGCATCGCCAGCGTGGTGGCGTGGCCGCTCATCCGCTCGCCATAGCGCGCGCCGATCCTGAGGAAGGAGAGGCCGCGCACCGCCGCCGACGGGGCGAAGAGCTCGAAGGTCGCGCCGATGCCGGCAAGGGCCGCGCCGGTCAGGAACCAGCCGGAGACGCCGAGGAGCCCGGCGCCGGCGGCGAGCGTCGCCACCGACAGGAACAGCGCCAGCAGGAAGCCGGGCGCGCGGCGGCGGACGAGCGGCCAGAGCAGCCTCATGGCAGGTCTCCCCGCTCGCGCAGCCGCGACGGCGCGCCCTGCGGCTTGTGCGGCACCGGCAACAGCCTTCCGCCGGCGATGCGGTAGATGCGGTCCATCCGCCGCGCAACCGCTTGCGAATGGGTGGCGATCACCAGCGTGCGGCCCTCGGCGAAGGCGAGGATCGCCTCGATGACGCGCGCCTCGGTGGCGCCGTCGAGATGGGCGGTCGGCTCGTCGAGGAGCACGAGGCCGGGATCGCGCAGGAAGATGCGGGCGAGCGCCACGCGATGCGCCTCGCCGCCGGAGACGCCCCTGCCCCGCTCGCCGACGGCCATCTCGAGCCCGTCCGGGCTGCGATCGGCGAAGTCGCCGACTTGCGCGAGATCGGCCGCCCGCCGGATCTCGGCCTCGCTCGCACCCGGCCGGGCGAGGCGGATATTGTCGGCGATGGTGCCGTGGAAAAGGCGCGGCCGCTGGCCGAGCAGCGCGACATGGCGGCGAAGCGCGCCCTCCCCGATCGCCTCCAGCGGAACGCCGCCGATGGCGATCGCGCCGGAAAAGCTGCGCAGGCGCGCGATCGCCTCGATGAGGCTCGACTTGCCGATGCCGCTGGGGCCGAGGATGGCGATGCGGGCGCCGGCGGGAATATCGAGCGAGACATCATCGAGGATGACGCCGCGCTGCGGCGCCGACAGCGTCACATGCTGGATGGTCACGGCGAGCGCGCCGGGTGCGAGCGGCTCCGCCCGCGCGGGGTTGACTTCCTCCGCCGGCTCGGCGATCAGCGCGGCGAAATCGGCGACGGCGGCCTTGGCGGCGGCGCGGTCGTGATAATGCGCCGCGAGCGTCCGCAGCGGCATATAGACCTCGGGCGCCATCAACAGGCAGAAGAGCCCCGCCTTGAGGCCGAGCGCCGAGCCGCGCAGATCAATGAGGCCGAGATAGGTGAGGCCGACATAGAGCGCGACGCCGGCGACGCCGATGGCGGCGAAGAATTCGAGCACGGCCGAGGAGAGAAAGGCGATGCGCAGCACATGCAGCGTCCGCCGCGCGACATCGTCGCTGGCCGCCTTGACCCGTGCGACCTCATCCTCGGCCCGGCCGAACAGCTTCAGGACGAGAATGCCGCGCAGCCGGTCGGCGAAGAGGCCGGAGAGGCGCGTCATCGCCGTCACATGCCGCCGGCTCGCCGCTTCCGCGCCCCAGCCGACCAGCGCCATGAACAGCGGAATGAGCGGCGCGGTGACGAGGAACAGCGCGCCGATGACGAGATCGATCGGCATCAATCCGATCGCGAAGGCGAGCGGCAGCACGGTCGCCGCGATCATCGCCGGCATGAAGCGCGCGAAATAGCCGTCGAGCGCCTCGACTCCGTCGACGAGCTGGCTCGCCAGCACGCCGGAGCTCTGCTCGCGCAGCCATTCGGGGCTCTTCGCCATGATCGAGGCCTGCAGGCTCGCCCGGATCGCGCGCTTGACGTCCTCCGAGGCATGACTGCCGATGCGCTCGCTGGCATAGGCGAGCGCCGCGCGCACCGCGATGATGGCGACGAGAAGCAGCACCAGCGGCGCCGCGCCGGCCGCCGAGCCATGGCTGACCAGCGCCCGATCGATGATCGTCGCCAGCACATAGGCCTGCGCAACGGTGAAGAGGCCCGCGACGAGCGGCAGGGCGATGGCGATCCTGAGCCAGGCGCCGCCGGCCCGCCGCTGTGCCTTCAGCCATTGCATCTCGGCCGCGCCGAGCCGCGATGCGGCGCCGGCGGGGTCGTGCTCGATGCTGCTCATGGTTCACCGGTCGTCATGGCACGACAATGGCGACTTGCCGCGCCGACCGCAACGCGGCCTGACGTAGCAGAGAAGCTGAGGTCGCCCGGCCCACCTCGCCCGGCCCGCTCAGAGCCGGTCGAACAGCGCGGCGAGCCGCTCGCTCACCTGGGCCGGGCTGTACTGGCCGGCGCGCGCCTGCAGATCGTCACGGAGGCGCGCGAGCGCGGCGCGGTCCATTGCGGCGAGCCGGCGCATGCGCGCCGCCAGCGCTTCGGTGTCGCCCGGCGGATAGAGCAGCGGATGCTGCGAGGCCGGCAGCACCTCGCGCAGCTGCGGCAGATCGGGCGCGATGATCGGACGCCCGAAGCTCATCGCCAGCATCGCGACGCCCGAGGTGAGGACGCGCGCATAGGGCAGCACCACGCCGCGATGCGCCCGGAGCAGCGCCGGCACATCGGCATCGTCGATGCGCTGGCGCGTCAGGGTGAGGCCCGGCGTCGCCTCGATGCGCGGCATCAGTGCATCGACATGATCGGGAGCCATGACCTCGCCGACGATGGCGACCTCGACCTCAGGCGCCGCCGCCATCGCGTCGATCAGCGTCTCCAGCCCCTTGTAGCGACGCAGCATGCCGAAGAGCAGCAGGCGGCGGCTCTCCCAGTCCGGCGCCTCCGCGAAGGTCGCGGCCTCGCTCTCATAGACGCCGAGATAGGAGGGATGCGGCAGGAGCACGACCTTCGCCGGATCGGCGCCGCTCTGGCCGATGATGAGGGAAATGGCGGTCCGGTTGTGCACGAGAATGCGGTCGGCGAGGGCTGCGATTCCCCGGCGGAGGCGCATGAACGCGGCGAGATAGTCGCCCTCATGCGGCAGCTCGTTGTGAACCGTCCAGACGATGCGCCCGCCGCCGGCCTTGAACGCGCGGAGATCGGCGAGCGTCGCATCGGTGGCGGCACTCGCTGCCGCGTCGTCCGCCTGCCAGCGGACGAAACCCTCTTCCCAATGAAGGTGCAGGATCGCGCGCCCCTCGGCGGCGAGCAGGACCGAAGCATCGGCGATCGTGCCCGGCGTCATCCGGTAGCGTGGCCCGGCGTGCTGATAGATCAGGCCGTTGTAGGGATTGGTGTCATAGGCGAACCTGTTGATCACATGCATCGTCGACTTCGCATCATGCCTTTGACGCATCGCTTGCCAGCGTTTTGCCAGAGAGATGGCAGGCGCCGCACCCCGAGTGCGGCCCCGGCGGATGATACACGCAATCGCCTCCGTCGCACCCCGGGGGCGACGGGCGGGGTGCGCGTGATATGGATGGGGCGCGAAGCGGAGGGGAGGCCAAGACGTGACGATGGTCGATGAGCGCGCGATCGGATCGGCGGACACGCATCCCGCCGCCAGCGACGGCACCGTGCTCGGCGTTGTCGCCGCGGTCGCGGCCGCCTTCCTCATCTTCGGGCTCGCGGTCGACCGGCCCGCGACGATCCTTTCGGGCCTTGCCGCCATCCTGACGGCGCGCGACACGCTCATCACCGACTATATCGGCGTCGGCGGCATGGGCGCCGCCTTCGTCAATGCCGGGCTGCTCACCCTCCTCGCCTGCCTCATCTACTGGCGCGCCGGGGTCAAGATGACCGGCGGCGCGGTCGCGGCGCTGCTCTTGACGCTCGGCTTCGCTCTCTTCGGCAAGAACCTCGTCAATGTCTGGCCGATCATCGCCGGCGTCTGGCTCTATGCGCGCGTCCGCGGCGAGGCGTTCGCGACCCATGCCAACACCGCGTTCTTCGGCTGCGCGCTGGCGCCGATCTTCTCGGAAATCCTGTTCTCGACGACGATGCCGCTCACCGTGACGCTGCCGCTCGGCCTCGTCACCGGGCTCGCGATCGGCTTCGTGCTGGTGCCGGTGGCCGAGCAGCTCTTCAAGGCGCATATGGGCTTCAGCCTCTACAATATGGGCTTCGCCGCCGGCATTCTCGGCACGCTGGTGGTCGCGCTCTACCGCTCCTATGGCTTCGTGCCGGCGCCGGTCTTCATCTGGACGCGCGGCAACAATCTCCTGCTCGGCGCCTTCCTCGCCCTGCTCTTCGCGGCGCTCGCGGCCTATGGGCTGTATCGCGATCGCGGCGCGGCGCTCGTCGGCCTTCGCGCCATTCTCGGCATGACCGGGCAGGCGCCGGCCGATTTCATCGCCGCCGCCGGGCTCGGCGCGACGCTCGTCAACATGGCGGCGGCCGGCGCGCTCGGCGCGGCCTATCTCCTCCTCGTCGGCGGCGATCTCAACGGCCCGACCATCGGCGCGATCCTGACCATCGTCGGCTTCGCGGCGGCGGGAAAGCATGTCCGCAACGTGCTGCCGGTGATGGCGGGCGTCTTCATCGGCACGCTCGCCAAGCCCTGGAACGCGCATGATCCCTCGCTGCAGCTCGCGGCGCTGTTCGGCACGACGCTGGCGCCGATCGCCGGCCGCTTCGGCTGGCATTGGGGCATCGTCGCCGGCTTCGTGCATTCCTCGGCGGCGCTGGCCGTCGGCGACCTGCATGGCGGGCTGGTGCTCTACAATAACGGCTTCGCCGCCGGCCTCGTCGCCTCGGTGCTGGCGCCGATCATCCTCTCCTTCGAGCGCCGCAGGACGGAGGAGAGCTAGCCCTTTGCCGCCTCGGCCGGCCGCGCCAGCAGGAACAGCCAGGTGACGAGCACGAAGGGCATCGTCATCGCCGGCAGCGCCACCGGGGCCAGCGCCGCATTGAGCGCGGCCTGCGCGATCACGGTGACGAGCGTCGCCAGAGCGGCGATGCCGAGGCTGCGCGCGGAGGGCGGCACGAAGACCGTGCCGAGCGCGACCGCGGTCAGCACCGGGCTGAAGCCGAGCAGGCCGCCGGTGACAAGATCGCTCTCGGCGCCGAAGAGATGCGCCACCACCACGGCGATGACCGCGCCGCCGATGGCGAGCAGCGCCGCGCTCACCGAGGCGACGGCGAGCCCGGCGAGGAACAGGAGCGCCGCGACGAGACTGTCCTTCAGGAACACCTGGCTGATGCTGAGCGCGACGCCGCCGACGAAATCGGCGACCCTGAGCGGATCGGAGGCGACGATCACCGCCGGGGCGGTGACGGTGCCCGCGGCGAGGCCGGAGACGCCGGCGAAGCCGTGGCTCGCCAGGAGGAAGAGCCAGGTCGTCACCACGAAGGGAAAGGTGAGGCCCGGGATGGCATGCGGCGCCAGCCAGCGCGTCGTGGCGAGCGTCGCCACCACCGAGAGCGCGGCGCCGATGACGACGAAGACGATGAGCCTCGGCCCCGGCGTGAGGAAGGTCGCAAGCGCGAGGCCGGTCAGCACGCCATTGAAGCCGTAGAGGCCGGCCCGCCAGGCGGCGCGGTCGACGCCGAGCGCCAGCGCCGTGGCTGTCGCGACGACGAGGGCCAGCACGCCGGCGACGGCGACGAAGGGCTGCCCGGTCGCCACCGCGCCCCAGACGATCGCGGCAAGGAAGAACAGCCCGGTCAGCGGATTGTCCTGGAACATCACCTGGCCGAGACCGCGCAGCGCGACATCGACGAATCGGAGCGGCGGCGCCGAGGCGGCGGCCCGTTCGAAGCGCTCGGCGAGCCACTGCATCGTTCTCTCTCCCCTCCCCGGTGACGGCGCCAGAGTGCGGCGGGCGGCTGCGGCTTGCAAGCCGCGATGGCGCCTGCCTGCGGCACTTCGTCAGCATGGCCCCTTGGACGCCGCCTCCCCTGCGACATCGGGCTCCCGCTTGACGCCGATCAATTTCGCACCTCCTCGACCATGCCAGCGTCGAGCATCACTTTCGAGGATCGCTCATGTTCGACATCGACGTCGTCACGCTGTCGCGGGTGCAGTTCGCCGCCACGGCCATGTATCATTTCCTGTTCGTTCCGCTGACGCTCGGCCTCTCCTTCCTGCTGGCCATCATGGAGAGCGTCTATGTCATGACCGGGCGCGACATCTGGCGCCGGATGACGATGTTCTGGGGAACGCTGTTCGGCATCAACTTCGCCATGGGCGTCGCCACCGGCGTCGTCATGGAGTTCCAGTTCGGCATGAACTGGTCCTACTACAGCCATTACGTCGGCGACATCTTCGGGGCGCCGCTGGCGATCGAGGGCCTGATGGCCTTCTTCCTCGAGGCAACCTTCATCGGCATGTTCTTCTTCGGCTGGGACCGCCTGCCGAAGGTCGGGCATCTCGCGGTGACCTGGCTCGTCGCCTTCGGCGCCAATTTCTCGGCGCTGTGGATCCTCATCGCCAATGGCTGGATGCAGAACCCGGTCGGCTCCGTCTTCAATCCGGACACGATACGGATGGAGATCAGCGACTTCATGGCCGTGATCTTCAATCCGGTCGCGCAGGCGAAGTTCGTCCACACCGTCAGCGCCGGCTATGTCACCGGCTCCGTGTTCGTCATGGCCGTCAGCGCCTGGTTCCTCCTCAAGGGCCGCCACCAGGACCTCGCCAAGCGGTCGATGGCGGTCGCGGCCTCGTTCGGCCTCGCAGCGTCCCTCTCGGTCGTCGTGCTCGGCGATGAGAGCGGCTATCTCGCGACCGAGAACCAGAAGATGAAGGTCGCGGCGATGGAGGCCATGTGGCACACCGAGCCGGCGCCGGCCGCGATCAACCTGATCGCCTTCCCGGACATGGCCAAGCAGGACAACAGCTTCGCCATCAGCATCCCCTATGTGCTCGGCCTGATCGGCACGCGCTCGCTGACGCAGGAACTGCCCGGCATCGTCAATCTGGTCGAGGACGCCAAGGTCCGCATCCGCAACGGCATCACCGCCTATGTCGCGCTGCAGAAGGTCCGTGCCGACAAGGGCGACACCGAGGCGCGCGCCGTCTTCGACAAGACCTGGCGTGACCTCGGCTATGGACTGCTGCTGAAGCTTGGCCGTCCCGACATCGAGAACGCGACCGAGGCGGATATTGCGAGCGCCGCTGAGCTCACCATCCCCAATGTGCCGCTGATGTTCTGGGCCTTCCGCGTGATGGTCGGCCTCGGCTTCTACTTCATCGGCTTCTTCGCGGTCGCCCTCGTCGTCGCCTCGCGGCACAAGCTCGGCGAGAAGCGCTGGATGCTGTGGGGCGCCCTGTTCACCCTGCCCCTGCCCTGGGTCGCGGTGGAAGTCGGCTGGCTCGTCGCCGAAGCCGGACGCCAGCCCTGGAGCATCGAAGGCGTGCTGCCGACCTTCTATGCCGCCTCCGGCCTGACGCTCGTCGATCTCTCGATCAGCCTCGCCATCTTCCTCATCCTCTATTCCTGCCTCGCCGTGGTGGAGATCTACCTGATGCTGCACGCGATCAAGAAGGGCCCGGCCGACTTCGGCGACAGAGAGGCCGAGAGCGGCGCCGGCATCCTGCCGAACGCCGCCCTCGCCGGTCCGCAGCGCTAGTCAAGGAGAGAGACCATGATCCCCTTCGTTCCCCTCGACTATGAAACGCTGCGCCTCATCTGGTGGCTGCTGCTCGGCGTGCTCCTGATCGGCTTCGCCATCATGGACGGCTTCGACCTCGGCGTCGGCGCCCTCCTGCCCTTCGTGGCGCGAGACGACGACGAACGGCGCATCGTCATCAACACGATCGGCCCGGTCTGGGAAGGCAACCAGGTCTGGCTGATCCTCGGCGGCGGCGCCATCTTCGCCGCCTGGCCGGCGCTCTACGCGGTGTCGTTCTCCGGCTTCTACCTCGCCATGATGGTGATCCTCATCGCCATCATCCTGCGCCCGGTCGGCTTCAAATATCGCAGCAAGATCAGCGACCCGCGCTGGCGCGCCACCTGGGACTGGGCGCTGTTCATCGGCGGCTTCATTCCGGCGCTGATCTTCGGCGTCGCCGTCGGCAATGTCCTGCGCGGCGTGCCCTTCCGCTTCGACGATGCGCTGCGGCCGATCTATGAGGGCGGCTTCTTCGGCCTCTTGATGCCGTTCGCGCTTCTCGCCGGCCTCGTCAGCCTCTCCATGCTGGTCGCGCATGGCGCCTCGATGCTGATGCTGAAGACGAGCGGCGCCATCTACGAGCGCGCCCGGATCTATGGCAGCTATGCGGCGCTGTCGGCGATCATCCTGTTCGCGCTCGGCGGCGTCTGGGTCGCGCTCGGCCTCGACGGCTATGTCGTGACCAGCGTGCAGGCGACCGGCGGCCCGTCCAATCCGCTCGGCAAGACCGTCGTCCTCGAGAGCGGCGCCTGGATCGCCAATTACGGCCGTCATCCCTGGATGATCGTCGCGCCGCTGCTCGGCTTCCTCGGCAGCGCCATCGCGCTGTTCGCCTATGCACGGCGCCTCGCGGGCGTCGCCTTCATCGGCACCGCCATCGCGATCACCGGCATCATCTCGACCGCGGGCCTCTCGCTGTTCCCGTTCCTGCTGCCGTCCTCGCTCGATCCGAATGCCAGCCTGACGGTGTGGGACGCCTCGTCCTCGCATCTGACGCTGTGGATCATGCTTCTGGCGACGCTCGTCTTCCTGCCGATCATCCTCGCCTACACCGCCTTCGTCTATCGCGTGATGCGCGGCAAGGTGACGACGGCGAGCCTCGGCAAGAACCCCAACGCCTACTGAAAACGGAAGAGCTGAACCATGTGGTATTTCTCCTGGATCCTCGGCATCAGCCTCGCCTGTGCTTTCGCGATCCTGAACGCGATGTGGTACGAGATGCGCGACGATAGACCGGCCGCCGGCAAGACTGCCGCGCCCGCACGGAAGCGCCGCTGACCGATCCCTCCGGTCGGCCCGCCGCCAGCCGGAAGGTAGACTGGCCCGCCGCGCCTGCTCGCGGCGGGCTTTTTCATGCGCGGGCATCACGGGGCCTCCGGCGCGCCTGCCCTAATCGAAGAAGCCGAGCCGGCGAAGCAGCAGGAGCACGAAGACGGAGGCGGCGCCGGCGATGCAGACGGCGAGCATCGTGCCGTGGCCGCCCTGCTCCAGCCAGAGATCGCTGGTGTTCATGCCGAAGATGCCGGTGACGAGCGTCGCGGGCATCAGCATCGCCGTCAGGATCGACAGCACATAGAGATGGCGGTTGGTGTTGTTGGCGATCTTCGCGGCGATCTCGTCCTGCAGGAAGCGGGCGCGGTCCTGGATTTCCTGCACTTCCTGATCGAGCGTCTCGATGCGGCGGAACAGCCGCTCCGCCGCCGCGCGCGATCCCGCCTGGATCATCGTATCCTCATGCTCCTCGGCGAAATGCCTGAGGATGCCGCGAAAGCCGGCGAGCTGGCGATGCAGCCGAACGGCGGTGCGGCGGAGCGGCGCGAGGCGGCGCGCCTCGTCATGCAGCCGATCGTCGAGCACGCGGTCCTCAATCGAATCGGCCGTCAGGCGGAGATCGCGCAGCGTCTCGGCGATCGCGCGCAGCACCTGCGCGATCATCAGTTCGAACAGCGCCACCGGCCCGCCGACGATATGGCCGGCATCGATGCGGCCCCGCATCAGCGCCGCGGAGCGCACCGGATGGCGCCGGCCGGAGAGAAGAAAGCCGTCGCCGAGCACGAAGCGCATCGGCGCGGCGCGGAGGCCATCGTCGTCCGGGTCGTGCACCGTATCGATGAAGACGCCCCAGACCGAATGCTCGTCGCATTCGAGCAGCGCGTTCTCGTCATTGGCGAGCAGCGCGGCGCGCGCCGCGGCCGGCAGCCCGACGGTCTTGTCGATCCAGTCGCGCGCGAGGCGATCGACGAGGTCGAGATGCAGCCACAGGAAGCCGTCATTGGGATCAAACAGCTCGAACGGCTCGTCGACGGGCCGCGCATGGGCCCGGCCGGTCGCATCGAAGCGATAGAGCCAGATGACGCCGGAGGGCGGGCGGCCCGACGGCGGCAGAACGGCAACGGGTTTCTCTGGAACGGTCGTCGTTGTCATGGCCGTGACTTCGCCATCAGGGGACGCCCGGCGCGGCCGCGATGCCGCCGCTCCGAGGGAAGCATCTTGAAAGCATGAACTGCCCAACACGTCATGACAATGACGGGGGCTGCCGGTCACCGGCCAAGCCGCGATGGTCCGCGACGACCCGCAGCACCGTTTCCGCCGCGATCTCCGCCGACGGGGCGCCAGCGGCCGCCATGAGGGCGTCGAGACGGGCGAAGGCGGCGAGCTGCCCTGCCCGCGCTGGCCCATCCGCCAGCAGCGGCTCCAGTGCATCGGCGAGCGGCAGCGGGGCGCAGTCCTCCTGCAGGAGTTCGGGCACGGCCACCTCGCCAAGCACGATATTGGGCAGGATCACGGTCGGCGTCGTCAACACGCGGCGGGCGATGAAGGCCTCCCAGCCGGGCACCCTATAGGCGCCGACCGAGGGAATGCCGGCGAGCGCGAGTTCCAGCGTCACCGTGCCGGAGGCGGCGAGCGCCGCGCGGGCGCTGCGGAAGGCCGCCTGCCGCGCCTCCTCGCCGACGACGATGCGCGGGGCGACCGGCCAGGATGCGGTCGCCGCGCGAAGGGTCGCCTCGAGCCGCGGCAATGTCGGCAGCACGGCCTCGAAGCGATGGCCACGCGCCGCGAGGAGGCCGAGCGTCTCGCCGAAGGTGGCCGCGAGCGACGCCACCTCACGGCGGCGGCTGCCCGGCAGGACGAGCAGAACCGGCGTCGCGCTCGCGCGCTGCGCTTCGTCGGCCGGCCCCGGCCTGAGGCGATTCAGCACGCCGATGAGGGGATGGCCGACATAGGTGGTCGGCGGGCCGCCGAGCCGCGCCATCACCGCCGGCTCGAAGGGGAACAGCGCCAGCACGTGATCGACGATGCCGCGCATCGCCCGCGCCCGGCCGGGACGCCAGGCCCAGACGGTCGGCGCGACATATTTGACGATCGGAAGCTCAGGCAGCCGCTTGCGGACACGCGCGGCGACGCGGTGCGTGAAATCCGGCGCATCGACCAGCACGAGCACATCGGGCGGGTCGGCGAGGATCGCCGCCACCGTCTGGCGCAGCCGGCCGATGAGGAGCGGCAGCTTGCCGAACACTTCGCCGAAGCCGATCGCGGTCAGATCATCCATCGGGAAGAGCGTCGCGAGCCCCGCCGCGACCATCCGCGTGCCGCCGACGCCGCGAAAGCGGACGCCGCCCGGCACCCGCGCGGCCAGCGCCTGCATCAGCGGACCGCCGAGCGCATCGCCCGATTCCTCGCCGGCGACGATGAAGACGCTGAGCGGCTTCGTGGCGGGAAGGCTCATGCCTCGAGCCCGGCGATGAAGAGGCCGAGGGCATCGGCGGCGCGGATCATCGCCGCCGCCTCGACCGCCATGACGCCGCCCGCCTCGACCGCGATGCCGGCAAGGCCGGCGGCGGCGGCCCGCTCGACCGTCTCCAGCCCGACCGAGGGCAGATCGAGCCGGCGATCCTGCCCCGGCTTCGGCGCCTTGACGAGAACGCCCGAGCGCGGCGGCAGGCGGACGCGGCCCATGGCGCGGATGCTGGCGCAGCGCTCCAGCATCAGATCGGTGCCCTCCGCTGCCTCGACCGCCTGGACATGGCGCGCCGCCACGACGACGCCCTGCCCGACATCGAACGGCCCCAGCGCATGCACGAGGGAGAGCCCGATGCGCGCGTCCTCGGCATCCTCGGCCCGCATGGCGACCTTGCCGAGTTGGCCGGCCGGCAGCAGCAGGTCGGGCGCGATCTCATGCGCGCCGACGAGCTCGAAGCCCTGCTCCTCGAAATAGGCGCCGACGCGGGAGAGCAGATGATCGTCGCCGCCCCGCAGCGCCGCGATGAAGCGCGGCAGCACGCGCAGCATCGTCCAGTCGGGCCGGAGGCTCATGAGGCGCGGCCGCATGACATAGCCGAGCAGGACCACCTGGCGGCAGCCATGGCGGCGGAGCGTCGCCAGCGCGCCGCCGACCGCGCCGAGCGACAGCCATTCGGCCGGCAGCCCCGAGCGGGCGACCGCCTCGGCATCGGCATAGCCGCGAAGCGGCAGGAGCACGACCTCGCGTCCATCGCGGACGGCGGAGGCCGCGACGGCCAAGGGGAAGGCGCCGCCGCCGCAGATGATGCCGAGCGGCGCGGTGGAAGCGGAGATGGCGGCCGGGGTCACGGCCAGCCCCTCACGCTTCGTCGTCGTGATGCTCGGCAGCAGCGCGCGGCACCGTGATCCGGCGCTTGCCGCGCTGGCGGATGAATTCGACGATATGCATGACGTTCTCGTCATCGGCATAGGTCGCGGCGACGGCCTCGACGCGGTCGACCAGATAGCCCGGCCCGAAGAAGAGGTCGCGATAGGCGGCGCGGAGCCGCTGGATCTGCGGCCGCGTGAAGCCGCGGCGCTTCATGCCGATGATGTTGAGGCCGCCGAGGCCTTCGGTGCCCTCGCGAATCGCACCGAACGGAATGATGTCGCGCCAGACCGGGACGAGCCCGCCGACGATGGCATGGTCGCCGATGCGCACGAACTGGTGCAGCGCGCAGAGGCCGCCCATGAAGACATTGTCGCCGATGGTGACGTGGCCGCCCATCGTCGCGCAATTGGCGAGGATCACGTCGTTGCCGAGCGTGCAGTCATGCGCGACATGCACGCCGGTCATCAGGAAGCAACGATCGCCGATCCGCGTCTCGCGCGTGCCGACCGAGCCGAAATTGATCGTCACGTTCTCGCGGATCACGCAATCCGCGCCGATCACGATCGAGCCGGGCTCGCCCTTGTAATGCACCGACTGCGGCGTGCCGCCGATCGAGGCGAAGGGATTGACGACGGTTCGGGCGCCGATCGACGTATTCGCCGTCACCGAGGCGTGGTTCTTGAGAACGACGCCATCGCCGAGGACGACATCGCGCCCGACAAAGGCGAAGGCTCCGACACTGACTTCGGCGCCGAGCGTGGCGCCGTCCTCAATCACTGCCGTGGGATGGATGGTGGACATGGAACTCCGTTACTGCCCCACCAGCATGGCGCTGATGTCGGCTTCGGCGACCTTGACGCCGGCGACCTTGGCCTCGCTCTGGAAGCGCCAGAGATTGCCGCGGTTGCGCACCTTGCGCACATGATATTCGAGCAGGTCGCCCGGCTCGACCGGCTTGCGGAACTTGCAGTTGTCGATGGTCAGGAAATAGACGAGATGCGGCTTGCCGTTGCGCGCCGCGAGGCAGATCGCGCCGGCCGTCTGGGCCATGCCCTCGATGATCAGCACGCCCGGCATCACCGGCTTGCCGGGGAAATGGCCCTGGAAATGCGGCTCGTTGAACGTCACGTTCTTGATGCCGATGGCGCTGTTGTCGCCGTCGATCTCGATGATCCGGTCGACGAGCAGGAACGGATAGCGATGCGGGAGCAGTTCCAGGATCCGCGCGATATCTGCCGTGCCGAGGCTCTTGGTTTCCTCGCTCATCAACCCTCTCTCCCCTCGTCGTCCTTCTGCGGCGCCCCGGCGCGCTGGGCAAGACGCCGGAGTGCGAGTTCCTCGCGGTACCATTCCTTTATCGGACGCGCCGGCGCACCGCCATAGCGCCCGCCGGCGGCGAGATCGTCCTTGACGCTCGCCGTCGCGGCGACCTGCGCGCCATGGCCGACGACGACATGGCCGTTCACGCCGGCCTGGCCGCCGAT
Source organism: Kaistia sp. (assembly GCA_965279105.1). Classification (GTDB taxonomy): domain Bacteria; phylum Pseudomonadota; class Alphaproteobacteria; order Rhizobiales; family Kaistiaceae; genus Kaistia. The sequence continues at coordinate 2,751,701 of OZ257135.1, read as the reverse complement.
CACCACGAAATCGCCGAGCGTCGCGCTGCCGGAGATGCCGACCTGCGCGACGATGACGCAATGGCGGCCGATCTGCACATTGTGGCCGATCTGGACCTGGTTATCGATCTTGGTGCCCTCGCCGATGACCGTGTCGCGATTGGCGCCGCGATCGATCGTCGTGCCGGCGCCGATCTCGACATCGTCCTGGATGACGACGCGGCCGACCTGCGGGATCTTCGCATGGCCCTTGCCGCTCATCAGATAGCCGAAGCCGTCCTGCCCGATACGGACGCCGGGATGAACGATGACGCGGTTGCCGAGAAGCGCGTGGATGACCGTCGCGCCGGCGCCGACATGGCTGTCGCGGCCGATGCGCACGCCGGGTCCGATGACGGCGGTCGGGCCGATGACCGTGCCACGGCCGATCTCGGCGCCGGCACCGACGACGGCGCCCGGCTCGATGGTGACGCCGTCCTCGAGGCGGGCCTCGGGATGGACATGGGCGGCGGGCGAGACGCCGGCCGCATAGAGCGGCTCGGGGCGCAGCGCGAGCGGGAACATCAGCCGGAGCACCGCGACATAGGCATCGTGCGGCCGCGCGCTTTCGAGCGCGACGACGCCGGCCGGCACGCTCGCGACATGTTTCGGCGCAGCGAGGCAGGCCGCGGCGCGCGTCTCGGAGAGCAGCGGCAGATAGCGCGGGCTGTCGATGAAGGTGAGGTCCGAACCGGTCGCCAGATCAAGCGGCGCGATGCCGGTGATGCGGCGGCTGCCATCGGCGTCAGCGGCAAGCCGCGCGCCGGTGAGCGCCGCGATCTCGGCAAGCGTCGGCTGGACCGCCGGGACAAAGAAGAGGGGATCGGCCATGACCGCAGGGATCCGCTAGCAAGCCTCAAAACGCGAAGGACCGCCGGTGAGCCCGGCGGTCCCTCGCATTCGTATAGGCGATCTCAGAACTGGGTGCCAGCGCTGAACCGGAACATCTGGGTCTGGTCGAACGAGGCCTTGGAGAGGGCCTGGCCGAAGTCGCCACGCAGCGGACCGAAGGGCGAATTCCAGATGATCGACACGCCGACCGACGAGCGGATCATCGAGCTGTCCTCAATGTCGAGGTTCTCGAGACCGTCATAGCCGAACAGCGTACCGGCATCTGCGAACACCGCACCGCGGATGCCGAACTCTTCCGGCAGGATCGGCAGCGGGAACTGCACTTCGAGCGTGGCGTTGTAGTAGGTCGTGCCGCCGATCGGGTACGTGTCCTCGATGCCGGCGTAACGGGCGCCGTAGCCGAAGGACGCGAAGCCACGGATCGTCTCGCCGCCGCGATAGAAGTTGTCCAGAACCTGGACCGGCTCGCCGCCGAGGCCGGTGATGTTACCGGCGCCCGCCTTGATCAGGCCGACGATATCGGAGTCGGGCATGATCTCCTTGTAGTAGCGGGCATCGATGGTCGAGCGCACGAACTGGCCGTCGCCGCCGACACCGGCGAAGTCCTGGGCGAGGCGAACGAACGCGCCGCTGCGGGGCTCCTGGTAGTTGTCGATGGTCGAGTAGGTGAGCGTGTAGCCGACCGACGAGTTGATCCAGCTGCCGAGCGGATAGAGTTCGGCGAAGGCCGGCCAGTCGAGGATGTACTGCGAGCCCCACGACGTGACGTCGCGCTGGTAGAGCTTGTAGTTGAACTGGACGTCGAAGTCGTCGGTGATCGGCAGGCCGAGGCGGATCGTGCCACCGGCCGTGTTCATGTTGTACGGCCGGTAGTCGGTCTCCTGCGCCTGGTTGTAGAGCAGGTCGAAGCCGAGCGACATGCGGCGGCCGAGGAAGAAGGGCTCGGTGAAGGCGAGGTTGAACGTGCGGTCCGACTGACCGCCGCCGACCGACACCTTCAGGTACTGGCCGCGGCCGAGGAAGTTCTTCTCGGTGAGCGCGACGGTGGCGATGAAGCCGCCGCCATTGTCGGTGGTGTAGCCGCCGCCGACGGAGAACGAACCGGTCGACTGATCCTCGACATTGACGACGATGACCACGCGGTCGGGCGCATTGCCCGGCTGGGTCGTCACGGCGACCGACTTGAAGTAGCCGAGGGCCTTCAGCCGACGCTCGGCCTGGTCGATCAGCACGCGGTTGTAGGCGTCGCCCTCGGAGACCTGGAACTCGCGCCGGATGACATAGTCACGGGTGCGGGTGTTGCCACGGATCTCGAGCCGCTCGACATAGAGCCGCGGGCCCTCGTCGATCAGGTAGGTCAGGTTGATGGTGTGGTTCTCGTAGTTGCGGTCACCGCGCGGGCGGACCTGGGCGAAGGAACGGCCCTGCTCCAGCAGCGCGACGCTGATCGCCTCGGTCGACTTCTCGACGAGCGTCGAATTGAAGATCGCGCCCGGCTTGGTCTTCACATACTTCATCAGCGCGGGGCCGTTGATGTCGGAGACCGAGCTGTCGACGGCGATGGTACCGAAGCGGTAGCGCGCCCCTTCGTCGACCGTGATCGTGATGCTGTAGCGGTTCTTCGTCTCGTCGAACACGGCGTCGGAGGAGACGATGCGGAAATCGGCGAAGCCGTTGCGCATGTAGAAGCGACGGATCAGCTCGGCGTCCGACTGCAGCTTGGCGTCGTCGAACTGGTCACGCTTGGAGAACCAGGAGGTGATGTTGGTCTTCTTGATCGTCATCACATTGCGCAGGCGACCGGACGAGAAGGTCTTGTTGCCGACGAAATTGATGGAGGAGATGCCGGTGCGCGTCCCTTCGTTGATCTTGAAGATCACGTCGGTGCGGCCGCTCTCGCGCGGCTCGGTCGTCACTTCGACCGTCGCCTCGGCGCGGCCATTGCGCTTGTAGAGCTCCTTGAGGCGCTCGACGTCGCTCTGCAGCTTGGCCTCGTTGAGGACGCCGCGCGGCTTCGTCTCGACCACGGAGGTCAGCATGTCGTCCTTGAGCTTCTTGTTGCCCTCGAACTTCACGTTGCCGACGATGTTGTTCTCGCTGACCGACACCACCAGCTGATTGCCGCGGCGGTTGATCTTGACGTCGGAGAACAGGCCCGTCGCATAGAGCGCCTTCACCGAAGCGTTGATATCCTCGGAGGTGAAGTTCTTGCCGGGCTCGATCGTCAGATAGTTTTTGACGGTTTCGGAATCGATGCGGGAACTGCCCTGCACCACGACGGTGCTGATGACCTCCGCGCGGGCCTCGGTCGCACCGATGAGCGACACCTGCGCGAACAGTGCCAGGGCTGCGATCGCCAAAAACGCGGCGCGGGCTGCCCCCCGGGTGAAAGTCCTGAACAAATACATGGGGTTCAAACGCCCTTTTCGCTTCCGACTTTCCAGCCTTCGACGGAGCCTGAGCCCCTCAAGACTGAACCACTCTCAAAGTTTGTGGCAGGCTTTGACCCCATCCGCAAGCCGAGGGTCAGAGTGCCACGGGAGAATTTAACCGTCCGTTGCCGTGCTGCCACGCAATTGCATGCGGCGCACAAACGACAGGCGATCCTCGCCTAAAGCGATGTCAGATGGATGATGTCGTTCCACGTCGTGAACAGCATCAGCATGAGCACGGCCGCGAGGCCGATGCGGAAGGAGATGTCCTGCGCCTTCGGGCTCAGCGGCCGGCCGCGGATCGCCTCGATCGCATAGAACACGAGATGGCCGCCATCCAGCATCGGCACGGGGAAGAGATTGAGCAGGCCGATGCTCACCGAGAGAACGGCGGCGAGATTGATCAGCGCCACGAAACCGAGCGTCGCGACCTGGCCGGAGACCTGCGCCACACGGATCGGGCCGCCGAGCTCGTCGGTCGATTCGCGCCCGGCGAAGATGCCGCCGATATAGGTGAAGGTGCGGTCGATGACGAACCAGGTCTCGCGCGCGCCCATCAGCACCGCCTCGGGCAGCCCGTAGCGCTCGGTCGTGACATTGGCGCCCGACGCGTCGCGCGAAAGGCCGAGCTGACCGATTCGGTGGACATTGCCGAAGCGGTCGGTGACCTCGCGCCGCTCCGGCGTCGCGGCCAGCGTCAGCTCCTGGCCGCCGCGATCGACGACGACGGTGATCGGCCGGTCGGCGCTGGTCGAGACGATGCGCTGCAGGTCGTTGAAGGTGTCGATCTTCGAGCCGTCGATCGAGAGGATGAGATCGCCGGTCTTGAAGCCCGCCTTCTCGGCGACGCTGCCGGGCACGACCTGATCGATGCGGGCGGTGGTCACCTCGCGGCCATAGATCGTGAAGATGCCGGCGAAGATGACGATGGCGAGGATGAAATTGGCGATCGGGCCGGCGGCGACGATGGCCGCGCGTTGCCAGACCGGCTTGCCGAAGAAGGTGTCGCTCCGTTCCGCGTCCGAGAGCGCGTCGAGCGTCGCGCGGTCCGGCGTCGAGGCCGCGTCCTCGTCGCCGAAGAACTTCACATAGCCGCCGAGCGGTATGGCCGAGATCTTCCAGCGCGTGCCCTGCCGGTCGTTGAAGCCGACGAGCTCCGGGCCGAAGCCGATCGAGAACGCCTTGATCTTGACGCCGCACCAGCGGGCAACGAGGAAATGCCCGAGCTCGTGGAAGAAGACGACCGTGGTGAGCACGAACAGGAACGGGATGAGATAGCCGAGCGTTCCCGATCCGAAATGACCGATCTGGCCGAGAGCTTCCATTCGCAGACGATCCTCTTCCCTTGCGCGCGATGCGCGCTTCAACCCGCCTGGAGACGGCGCCGCCCGGCGATGACGTCCCGCGCGAGACGGCGACCTTCCGCATCCACGGCCAGCGCCGCGGCAACCGAATCGACCGCCGTCATCGCCGCCTCGCCCGCCTGGCGGTCGAGCGTGTCGGCGACCGTCGCGGCGATGTCGAGAAAGCCGATCTCGCCCGAAAGGAAGGCCTCGACGGCGATCTCGTTGGCCGCGTTCAGGATATTTGTTTCCCGATTGCCGCCAGACAAGGCCGCGCGGGCGAGGCCGAGTGCTGGGAAGCGCCCCAAATCGGGCTTTTCAAAGGTGAGCGTGCCGACCTCGACCAGATCGAAGGGCCGCGTCACGGCCGGATAGCGGGTCGGCCAGCCGAGGCAATGGCCGATCGGAATGCGCATGTCGGCGGCGCCGAGCTGGGCGAGAACCGAGCCGTCGGCATAGGTGATCCAGCCATGCACGACCGATTGCGGATGCACGACGACCTCGAGCCGCTCAGGCGGCAGGCCGAACAGGTAATGCGCCTCGATGACCTCGAGGCCCTTGTTCATCATGGTCGCCGAATCGATGGTGATCTTGCGGCCCATCGACCAGCGCGGATGGTTGAGCGCCTCGGCGAGGCTCGCCCGGCGCATCGCCTCGACGGTCCATTGCCGGAACGGCCCGCCCGAGGCCGTCAGCGTGATCGAGGCCACGGCCGGCATGTTCCAGGACTCGAGCGCCTGGAAGATGGCGTTGTGCTCCGAATCGACCGGCAGCACATGCACGCCCCTTCCGGCGGCGCGCTCCAGAAAGAAGGCGCCGGCGCAGACCAGGCATTCCTTGTTGGCGAGCGCGATGTCGGCGCCGGCATCGATGGCGGCGATGGTCGGGGCGAGCCCGGCGGCGCCGACGATCGCCGCGACGACGAGATCGACGGGACGCGAGGCCGCCTCGATGACGGCCGCCTCCCCTGCCGCCGCCTCGATGCCCGTTCCGGCGAGCGCTTCGACGAGCGCGGGATAGGCGGCGGGATCGGCGATGACCGCGATGCGGGCGTTGAGGCGAATGGCGGTCTCGGCCAGCTCCTTGACGCGCGTGCCGCCGGTGACCGCCTCGACGACGAAGGCGCCGGGCCGGCCCAGCACCACATCCGCCGTGCTGGCGCCGACCGAGCCGGTGGCGCCGAGGATCGACAGGCGGCGCGGCGCGGCCTCGTCGCGCGGCGGGCGGCTGAGTGAAATGGGCGTCTTCACCACATGAGAACTCCGGCGGCAATCTGGTCCGCACCGGCATGCAGCCATCCGACGACGAGCGCAAGCGCACCGGCGAAGACGAGCCCGTCGACCCGGTCCATCATGCCGCCGTGGCCGGGGATGATCGCGCTCGAGTCCTTCTTGTGGAAATGCCGCTTCACCGCCGATTCGAAGAGATCGCCGGCCTGGCTCGCCAGCGAGAGCATGACGAGCAGGACGGCGAGGCCGAGCGTCAACCCGACGCCGGTCAGGAGCGCTGCGATGAGCGCTGCCGCGACACCGCCGATGAGCCCGCCGATCGAGCCCGACCAGGTCTTCTTCGGCGAGACGCGCGGCCAGAGCTTCGGGCCGCCCAGCGAGCGGCCCGCGAAGAAGGCGAAGCTGTCCGTGCCCCAGACGAGCACGAGCAGAACGATGAGCGCCTGGAAGCCATGGAGCGGATCGGCGCGGAGCACCGCGACCGAGACGCCGAGCGCCGCGGCATAGAGCACGCCGCCGGCGAGCCAGACCGAACGCGACATCAGCCCGACCACCACGATTCCGACAAGCGCCACGGCACAGCCGGCGACGGCGCCGATGAGGCCGGCAACGGGCGCCGCGGCGGCGACGCAGATGGTCCCGATCACCACATCGGCCTGCCGCGGCATCAGCCCGGCAGAGCGGCCGACGACATGCGCCCATTCGGCAAAGACGATGGCCGAGCCGGCGGCGGCGAGCAGGAACAGCGGCCAGGAGCCCCACCAGGCGGCGGCGAGCGCCAGAGGCAGCAGGACGGCGGTCGAGGCGAGGCGGAGGGCGAGATCGGCATTGCGCCTTGATGGCGCCGACCCCGGCGGAGTTCCGGGCTGCTCGCTCAAGTGCTTCTCCGCGCAGCGATGCCGCCGAAGCGGCGCGCGCGGCTGGAATATTCCTTGACGGCCTCGAGATAGGCGGCGCGATCGAAATCGGGCCAATAGAGCGGCATGAACACCAGCTCGGCATAGGCCGCCTGCCAGAGCAGGAAGTTCGACAGCCGCATCTCGCCGCTGGTGCGGATCACGAGGTCGGGATCCGGCATGTCGGCGGTGTCGAGATAGGTGGCGATGGTCCGGTCGTCGACGTCGGACGCCTTGAGCCGTCCCGCCTCGACCTCGGCGGCGAGCGCGCGGACCGCGCGGGCGATCTCGTCCCGCGCGCCATAGTTGAAGGCGATGACCAGCGTGAGGCCATCATTGTCGCGCGTCAGCAGTTCGGCCTGGTCGAGCAGCGAGCAGATGTCGGCGGTCAGCCGGGCGCGGTTGCCGATCACGCGGACGCGGACATTCTTGCCGTGCAGCTCGGCGAGGTCGCGCTGGATGAAGAGGCGGAGCAGGCCGAACAGGAACTGGATCTCGAGCGGCGGCCGCGCCCAGTTCTCGGAGGAGAAGGAGAACAGCGTCAGATAGGAGACGCCGAGCTCGCGCGAGGTGTCGATGGCCCGGCGCACCGCCTCCATGCCGCGGCGATGGCCTTCGGTGCGGGTCAGTCCCCTGCCCTGCGCCCAGCGCCCGTTGCCATCCATGATGATGGCGACATGCCGCGGGATGCGGAGTCCCACCACATCGCGGTCTGCCGGCGTCGCCAGGATCTCGGCGCCCGAATCATTGGCCTTCGAGTTCATGGCTGCGCCGGAGCCTGTCAGAGCTGCAGAATCTCTGCTTCTTTTGCCGCGAGCACCGCATCGATCTCGGCGATGGTCTCGTCGGTCAGCTTCTGGATCTTCTCCGTCAGCCGCCGGCTCTCGTCCTCGCCGAGGCCCTCGGCCTCGCTCTTCTTCAGTCCATCCATGCCGTCGCGGCGGACGTGGCGAGCCGCCACGCGCGCGCCTTCGGCATATTTATGGGCCGCCTTCACGAATTCCTTGCGCCGGTCATTGTTCAGTTCCGGGATCGGAATGCGGAACACGGCGCCTTCGACGATCGGATTGAGCCCGAGGCTCGATTCGCGGATCGCCTTCTCGACGGCCGGCGCGGTGCCGCGGTCCCAGACCTGGACCGTGATCAGCCGCGGCTCCGGCACGTTGATCGTGGCCAGCTGGTTGATCGGCATCACCGAGCCATAGACGTTGACCGTGATCGGATCGAGCATGCTCGATGACGCCCGGCCGGTGCGCAGGCCAGAGAGATCCGACTTGAAGGCGTTGACGGCGCCCTGCATGCGGCGGCTCAGATCATCGAAATTCATGACGTCCTCATTATTCTTCGCAACGGCGAACACGGGTCGCGTCGTTGCCTATTCGTCGGCAATGATCGTGGCGCGACCTTGTCCGTGCAAGACTTCGACAAAAGCGTTCGGAGCCTGGATCGAGAACACGATTAGCGGAATATGGTTGTCGCGGGCAAGCGCCACGGCGGCGGCGTCCATCACTTGCAATCCGCGCGCCAGCACGTCGGCGTAGGTGACGCGGTCGAAACGGACGGCGTTCGGGTCCTTCTTCGGATCGGCCGAATAGACGCCGTCGACATTGGTGCCCTTGAAGAGCGCATCGCAGCCCATTTCGGCCGCACGCAGCGCGGCGCCCGAATCGGTTGTGAAGAAGGGATTGCCGGTGCCGCCGGCGAAGAGCACGACGCGGCCGCGCTTCAGCGCCCGTTCGGCGCGCTGCTGCGAGAAGGTCTCGCAGATGGTCGGCATCGGGACGGCGGAGAAGATGCGCGAGGAGATGCCGCGGCGCTCGAGCGCCTCATGCATGCCGATCGCGTTCATGACGGTCGCCAGCATGCCCATATGGTCGCCGGCGACGCGGTTGCCGCCCGCCTTGGCGATGGTCATGCCGCGGAAGATATTGCCGCCACCCACGACGAGGGCGACCTCGACCCCCGACTCGACTGCCTGCCCGACCTCGCCAGCAATCCGGTCGACCACCTTCTCGTCGATACCGAACGACTGCGAGCCGAGCAAAGCCTCCCCCGAGACCTTGAGGAGCACGCGTCGAAACCGGGCGGGTGCCGCCATACCGTTGTCCTCGCTGTCGTGAATGGGCAGTTCCCGATACACGAAGGGCGCCGGAATGTCATCCGGCGCCCTTCAGGAATTCAGGCCGAAGCACTTGTTCCCAGAACTTATTTCGTTCCGGCAACCGCCGCGACTTCGGCGGCGAAGTCGCTCTCTTCCTTCTCGATGCCCTCGCCGAGGCGATAGGCGACGAATTCGGTGAGCTTGATCGGCGCGCCGACATCGGCCTCGGCCGCCTTCAGCGCCTTCTCGACCGTCAAGTCGGGATTGATCACGAAGGCCTGCAGCAGGAGGACGACTTCCTCGTAATACTTGCGGACGCGGCCCTCGACCATCTTCTCGATGATCGCCTCGGGCTTGCCCGATTCGCGCGCCTGCTCGGCATAGACGGCGCGCTCGCGGGCGACGACGGCCGGATCGAGCGCATCGGTATTGACCGCGAGCGGATTGGCCGCGGCGATGTGCATGGCGATCTGACGGCCGAGCGCGAGCAGCTTATCCTTGTCGCCGGTCGATTCGAGGCCGACGAGAACACCGATCTTGCCGAGGCCCGGAGCGGTCGCGGCATGGACATAGGTCGCGACCACGCCGTCCGAAACGGCGACGGCGGCCGCGCGGCGGAGATTCATGTTCTCGCCGATCGTGGCGACGGCCTCGGTGATCGTCTCGGCGACGGTCTTGTCGGTGCCCGGGAAGGTCGCGGCGGCAACCGCATCGGACGAGCCGTCGGTGCCGAGCGCCGCCTTGGCGACATTGAGGACCAGCTGCTGGAATTCAGCGTTGCGCGCGACGAAGTCGGTCTCGGAATTGACCTCGACCAGCACGGCGCCATTGCCCGACGACGCGACGCCGACGAGACCCTCGGCGGCAACGCGGCCGGCCTTCTTGGCGGCCTTGGCGAGACCCTTGGTGCGCAGCCAGTCGATCGCGGCCTCGACATCGCCGGCGGTCTCGGTCAGCGCCGTCTTGCAGTCCATCATGCCCGCGCCGGTCTTTTCGCGCAGGTCCTTCACCATCGAAGCGGAAATAGCCATGGTCTGCCTCGTTCCTTGTTTTTTCTAACGAACAGCCGGGCGAAGGGCGCCCGGCTGCTCGTGTCACCATTCATGAGCGACCGCCCGCTTGGGCGGCGCGAGCGATCAGGCGGCGGCGGTCGTCTCGGCCGTCTCGACCACTTCGGCGACGTCCGGAAGCGCCTCTTCGTAGACGTCTTCCTGGGCGCCGAGATCGAGACCCGACTGGCCGGCGGCACGCGAGATGCCGTCGAGAGCCGCGCGGGCGATCAGGTCGCCATAGAGCGTCAGCGCACGGCCGGCGTCGTCATTGCCGGGGATCGGATAGTTGATGCCGTCCGGATCGGAATTGGAATCGATGATCGCCGCGACAGGAATATGAAGGCGGCGCGCTTCCTGGATGGCGAGCGCTTCCTTGTTCGTGTCGATCACGAACAGGAGGTCGGGAATGCCGCCCATGTCCTTGATGCCGCCGAGAGCGTTCTCGAGCTTGTCGCGCTCGCGCGACAGCGTCAGACGCTCCTTCTTCGTCAGGCCCTGCACGTCGGCTGCAAGCAGCTCGTCGAGATGGCGCAGGCGCTGGATCGAATGCGAGATCGTCTTCCAGTTGGTCAGCATGCCGCCGAGCCAGCGGGAATTGACATAATACTGGGCGCAGCGCTTGGCAGCGGCCGCGACCGGATCCGACGCCTGGCGCTTGGTGCCGACGAAGAGCACGCGACCGCCGCCGGCGACCGTGTCGCTCACCGCCTGCAGGGCGCGGTGCAGAAGCGGCACCGTCTGCGCGAGGTCGATGATGTGGATGTTGTTGCGGACGCCGTAGAGGTAGGGCGCCATCTTCGGGTTCCAGCGATGCTTCTGGTGACCGAAATGGACGCCGGCCTCGAGCAGCTGGCGCATGGAGAAATCAGGAATAGCCATTGAACGCAGTGTCCTTCACCGGTTGAACCTCCGTGGGGAAAGCCGAACTCAGCTCGGCACCGGTGGGTTCCGACGAACGCCGAAGCGCCGCCGGAGCCCGAGCCCCACGTGTGGAATGCGCGCCTTATAGGCGGTTGAGACCAGAAGAGCAAGCTGGACGGCGCTCTGCATCAATCCGGCGCGCGGTGCCCACTTCCCCCTCTCCCCGAGGGAGAGGGCCGGGTGAGGGACTTGCTCCAAGCCGCCCGCCACAAGGCTCATCTGCCCGCCGCCCGGCCGGCGTCGCAGCGATCCCCTCGCCTCGCCGGGGGAAGTCCCATTATAGAGGGCGGGGGAGCCAAGAAGAGAGGTGCGCGACATGGATACGTTTCGATGGATGTCGACCGTCTTTTCTCTCATCCTCGGCCTCGGCGTCGCGCGCATCCTCGTCGCCAGCATCGCGATCTTTCGCGCGCGCGGCCTGATGCAGATCGACTGGCTTCCCTGCGCCTGGGCCGGCTTCATCTTCCTGCAGCAGATCACCTTCTGGTGGAGCATCGAGGAGCTGGCGACGACGATCCCGAGCTGGACCTTCCAGAACTTCCTGCTGCTCGTCGGCCTGGTGCTGACGCTCTTCCTCGCCGCGGCCTCGATCCTGCCGAGCGAAGGCGCCACGACCGGGAGCCTCCGCGCCTTCTTCGAGCGCGACGGCCGCTGGGGCCTCCTGGCGCTCGCCGCCTTCAACGCGATCGCCATCGCGCTCAATGTGCTGTTCTGGCACGTCAATGTGTTTTCGGCCGGCGAACTGCTCAATCTCGGCCTCGTCCTGCTGCCGCTCGCCGTCTTCGCCGGATCGCGCAAGGTCCAAATCGCCGCGACGCTGCTTTACGCGCCGCTCGGCCTCATCGGCGTGCTGCAGCTCGTGCCGATGCGCTACTGAGCGCCCGATCTGCCTCTTGACGCATTTTCTTCACGCGAACCGGGTCCCCCTTCGCTCGAAAATGCTTCAGACCAGCTCCACATGCTCGATGCCGCTGACGGCGCGCAGCGCGCTCGCGATCTGCGGCGAGATCTGGTAGCGGCCGGGCAGCTGCACCTCGACCTCGCGGCTGCCCTCGTCGAGCAGCAGCACGAGGCTGACATCGCCGTCGCCGCCGCGCGGCAGATGGCGCTCGATGCTGCGGAGCGGATCCTCGGCGCGCAGGAAGACGCGCAGCTGCTTCAGGCCGCCCGACATCGCATCGAGCGGCTTCACCGAGATGATGCGGACACTGATGCCCTCGGGCCGATCTTCCGCCGCGACCTGGACCACAACCGAGCGGCCCGGCTCCAGCTGGTCGCGGAACGCGTTCAGCGCCTCGGCGAAGAGGATCGCCTCGAACTGCCCGGTCGGATCCGAAAACTGCACGATGCCCATGCGGTTGCCGGTCTTGGTCTTGCGCTCCTGCCGCGCCGTCACCGTTCCGGCGAGCCGCCCGGCGGCGGCGCCGCGGCGCACGGCTTCCGAGAAATCCGTCCAGTTCTGCACGCGCTGCAGCTTCAGCACCGGCGCATATTCATCGAGCGGATGGGCCGACAGGTAGAAGCCGACGACGGCGAATTCGCGCTGCAGCCGCTCGGCCGGCAGCCAGGGCTCGGTCGGCGGCAGGACCAAGGGTTCGCCGACGCCGGCGCCGCCGAAATTGAAGCCGTCCTGGCCGGCGGACTGGTCCTCGACCAGGCGGCTGCCGATGCCCATGATCCGCTCGATGCCGGCGAAGACGCGGGCGCGGTCGCGCTCGAGACCGTCGAAGGCGCCGGCCGCGACAAGGCTCTCCAGCGTCCGCTTGTTGAGGATGCGCGGATTGATGCGCGCGGCGAAATCGGCGAGATCGCGGAACGGCCGGCCCGCGCGCGCCTCGACGAGATGCTCGACCGCCTGCGCGCCGACGCCCTTGATCGCGGCCAGCGAATAGAGGATGCGGCCGTCCTCGACATCGAACACCGCGCCGGAGCGGTTGACCGAGGGCAGGTCGACATCGATGCCGAGCCGCATCGCCTCGCGGCGGAAATCGTTGACCTTGTCGGTATTGCCCATGTCGAGCGTCATCGACGCCGCGAGGAACTCGGTCGGGTAGTTCGCCTTCAGATAGGCCGTATGATAGGAGACCAGCGCATAGGCGGCCGCATGGCTCTTGTTGAAGCCGTAGTCCGCGAACTTCGCCAGCAAGTCGAAGATCATGTCGGCGCGGTCCTTGGGAAGGCCCTGCGCGACGGCGCCATCGACGAAGCGGGCGCGCTGCGCGTCCATCTCCGCCTTGATCTTCTTGCCCATGGCGCGGCGCAGGAGATCGGCTTCGCCGAGCGAATAGCCGGACAGGATCTGCGCGATCTGCATCACCTGTTCCTGGTAGATGATGACGCCGTAGGTCTCCTTGAGCACGGTCTCGAGCAGGGGATGGAGATAGTCCGGCTTCTCCTCGCCATGCTTGCGGGCGTTGTAGACCGGGATATTGTCCATCGGACCGGGGCGATACAGCGCGACGAGGGCGATGATGTCCTCGAAGCGGTCCGGCCGCATGCCGACCAGGGCCTTGCGCATGCCCTGGCTTTCCAGCTGGAACACGCCGACCGTCTCGCCGCGCGTGAGCATGTCATAGGTCGGCTTGTCGTCGAGTGGCAGGGCCGAAAGATCGAGCTTTATCCCGCGCTTGGCGACGAGCGCTACAGCGGTTTCGAGGACGGTGAGCGTCTTGAGGCCGAGGAAGTCGAACTTGACGAGGCCGGCGCTCTCGACCCATTTCATGTTGAACTGCGTCACCGGCATCGACGAGCGCGGGTCGCGATAGAGCGGCACCAGCGCGTCGAGCCGGCGGTCGCCGATGACGATGCCGGCGGCGTGCGTCGAGGCGTGGCGATAGAGCCCCTCGAGCTTCTGCGCCATGGCGAGCAGGCGCTCCACGGCCGGATCCTCGTCGCGGGCGGCGCGCAGGCGCGGCTCGTCCTCGATCGCCTTGTCGAGCGTCACCGGATTGGCCGGGTTCTGCGGCACCAGCTTGCAGAGCCGATCGACCTGGCCATAGGGCATCTGCAGCACGCGCCCGACATCGCGCAGCACGGCGCGGGCCTGCAGCGTTCCGAAGGTGATGATCTGCGCCACCTGGTCGACGCCGTATTTCTGCTGGACGTAGCGGATGACCTCGTCGCGGCGATCCTGACAGAAGTCGATGTCGAAATCCGGCATCGAGACGCGCTCGGGATTGAGGAAGCGCTCGAACAGCAGCGCGAAGCGCATCGGGTCGAGGTCGGTGATGGTCAGCGACCAGGCGACGAGCGAGCCGGCGCCCGAGCCGCGGCCGGGCCCGACCGGAATGCCCTGGGCCTTGGCCCACTGGATGAAGTCGGCGACGATGAGGAAATAGCCGGGGAACTTCATCTTCTCGATGACGCCGAGCTCGAAGGCGAGGCGGCTCTCGTAATCCTCGCGCGTCAGCCCCGGCGCGGTGCCATGGGCGGCGAGACGTCGTTCGAGGCCGGTGCGCGCCATGGCACGCAGCGCCTCGATCTCGGCCGCCTCGGCGGTCTCCGCATCGACATCGGCGCCGGCGAAGCGCGGCAGGATGGGCTTGCGCTTCATCGGCCGATAGTGGCAGCGCAGCGCGATCTCGACCGTGTTGGCCGTCGCCTCGGGCAGATCGGCGAACAGCGCCAGCATCTCGGCGCGGGTCTTGAAATAATGCTCGGGCGTCAGGCGGCGGCGCTTCTCCTCGGCGACCACGGCGCCCTCGGCGATGGCGATCAGCGCGTCATGCGCCTCGTAGTCGTCGCGCTTCGGGAAAAACGGCTCGTTGGTCGCGACCAGCGGCAGGCCCTCGCGATAGGCGAGCGCGACCAGTTCGCCCTCGACGCGCTCGCTCTCGCCGCCATGGCGCTGCAGTTCGACATAGAGACGGTCGCCGAAGGCCGCCGCGAGCCGCCGGATCCGCGCCTCGGCAACAGCGCCCTGCCCGGCCCGGAACGCCTGGTCGACAGGACCGGCCGCGCCGCCGGTGAGGAGGATCAGCCCGGCGCTCGCCGCTTCGAGATCGTGGATCGCGACATGCGGCCGGTCGGCGGCGTCGGTTTCCATGAAGGCGCGCGAGACGAGGCGGACGAGATTCCAGTAGCCGACCTCCTCCGCCGCCAGCAGCACGACATCGGCGAGTTGCTTCTGGCCGGCGGGCGCCTTGCGGGCCGGCTCGAAGCCGTCATCGAAGGCGACGGCGATCTGGCAGCCGATGATCGGCTGCACGCCGATCTCCGCCATCTTCTCCGAGAATTCGAGCGCGCCGAAGAGATTGCCGGTGTCGGTCAGCGCCAAGGCGGGCATGCGGTCGGCGGTGACCAGCTTGGCGAGGGTCTTCAGCGGCAGCGCGCCCTCGAGCAGCGAATATTGCGAATGCAGGCGCAGATGCACGAACCCGACATTGCCGATCGCCGACTGCCGACCATCCATCACATCACCTCACACCCAACGACCCGCCCGACCCTTATCCGCGAGTCGCGCCCCGGACGTCCATCGACCGCGGCGACGCAGGGACCGGACGAGACATCTCGTCCGGCGGGCGGTCGTGACGCGGGCTCAGACGATGTGGACGATCAGGTCGGACCACAGCGAGATCATGGCAACGAACGAGGCAAGCGCAGCAAGGGCAGCGAGATCACGGATCAGCATCGACATCGTCTTATCCTCCGAAACCACCAGGGTAGGAGCATATGTTCATGTTTTGTTCTAATCGTCAAGCGCGGCGTATCCTGTCCGAAAGGATAGTCGCGCTTGCCTCCTGCGCCGGGGCTGGCCGTCCGCGAGCACCTGCCAGGCGGGCGTCCGGCTATTGGTCGGCCGGGATGGTTCGAGGCTTCAGGGCACGGCCGTCCGCACTCGAGAGACGGGCCTTTTCCCGTCCGGATGGATCGATGCCCGTGCTGCCGACGATGACGGTTCCCCGTTCCGTGCCGTTCGCCGCCTGGCTCAGCGGGTCTGTCGGCCGGCGGCCGCTCGGCGGGTTCGGCGTCAATCTCCTGTCGATGGGCTCGGCGCAGATGGCGATGCGCGTCTCGCGGCTCGCCACGACCGTGATCCTCACCGCGCGCTCAGCGGATCATCGCCGCGAAGGTCGGCACCATCGATGCCGTCCGTTTGGAGGGCTTCGTCACCGTCTATGACGCGGCCTATGCCAAGTGGTCGCCCGGCAGCCTCCTGCTCGCCGAGTGCCTCGAATGGTGCTTCGACAACGGCCTCTCCTATGACTTCCGCATCGGCGAGGAGGACTACAGGCGCCTCTGGGCGACCGGAGCGCGGCCAGTGACGACGCATGCGGTCGCGCTCAGCCGGCGCGGCGTGCTCGTGCTGGCGCTGCGTGCCGGCCGGCAGGCGCTCGCCGGCGCCACGGATGCCGCGCGGCGGCGCAATCCGCCGGCATGGCGCGCCGCCCTCAAGGCGCGCTTCACCCGGCCATCCGGCCGCAGAGCCTTCGGCGCCGCGCCGATCGCGGAGGCCGGCGATGGAGCCTGAGACGATGGTGACGCGTGAGACGCTGGCGCTCGCCCGCGCCATCGGCGTCGCGACGCCGCGCGGGGCCATCGCGGCCTCGGCGCAGGAGGGGCGCCGCATCGCCGGCGAGATCGGCTATCCCGTCTTCGCCAAGGCCTCGTTCGGCTGAGCCGGCAGCGGAGTCAGCCTTTGCGCGGACGAGGCGGCGCTGGACCGCGCCCTCGCAAGGCCCCGCCCCTCGCCGCTGAAGGCGCTGGCGCGGCGGCTGCTCGGGCGCGACTGGTATCCGGCCCGGACCGCCATCGAGGTCCGGCAGGCGATCGGCGGCAGCCCGGCCATGGTCGCCGCCGTCACGCGCGACGGGCGGATGCTCGCCGCGTTCTCCGCCCTGGCGCGTCGGAGACAGTGGCGCTCTTCCCTTCCGCCTTCGCGCGCGGGCTCGATGCCGAGTTGCCGGCCCATGTCCATCGCGACATTCCCTTCGATGACCCGGCGCTGCTCGCCGCGATGACGGCGGCGACGGCGACCCGCGCCGCCGCCTGAGCACACGTTGCGCAGTGCTGGAATCGGCCCGGCGGTCATGCTCTATGGCGGGCGCAGCATCGCCAACCGCCGACGGACCGAGCCGATCGATGACCGACCGAACCATCCATCTCGTCTTCAAGACCCATCTCGATATCGGCTTCACCGATCACGCGGCGCGGGTGCGCCGGCAATATCACGAGCAGTTCATCCCGCAGGCGATCGCGACCGGCGAACATTTCTTCCGCGAGACGCCCGAGGCGCCGCAATTCATCTGGACGACAGGCGCCTGGCTGATCGCCGATCACCTGGAGACCCAGAGCCCCGACAAGGTGCGCCGGCTCGAACAGGCGATCGAGCGCGGACTGGTCACCTGGCATGCGCTGCCCTTCACCACCCATACCGAGCTCTTGACGCCCGAACTGCTGCGCGCCGGCCTTTCCTATGCCGGGGAGCTCGACCGCCGCTTCGGCCGCACGACCCGCGCCGCCAAGATGACCGACGTGCCCGGCCACAGCCTGGGCATGGTGCCGCTGCTGGCCGAAGCCGGCGTGCATTTCCTGCATCTCGGCGTCAACACCGCGAGCCCGGTGCCGGACCTGCCGCCGATCTTCCGCTGGGTGGCGCCGGACGGATCCGAACTCGTCGTGATGTATCAGGGCTCCTATGGCGCGACCGATTTCCCGGCGGGCGAGGATATCGGCCTCAGCTTCGCCCATACCAACGACAATATCGGGCCGCAAAGCGTTCCGCAGACGGTCGAGACGCTGCGCCACATGCGCCACGAGCAGAAGGGCGCCCGCATCGTCGCCTCGACGCTCGATGCCTTCGGCGAGGTGATGTGGGCAAGGCGCGAGGGCTTCCCGGTCGTCGATGTCGAGATCGGCGACAGCTGGATCCATGGCGCCGGCTCGGACCCCGCGAAGCTCGCCCGCTACCGGGCCCTCGCGCGGCTTTATGACGGCTTCGCCGGCGCGCCGACGCCGGAGCGGCGCGCCTTCGGACGCGGCCTGACGCTCGTCGCCGAACACACCTGGGGCGTCGACATCAAGACCTATCTCCGCGACGACAAGGCCTGGGACCGCGCCGCTTTTGATGCAGCGCGCGGGAGCGACTACCGCTTCGCCTTCTCCGAACAATCCTGGGCCGAGCAGCGCGCCTATCTCGATGCCGCGGTGGACGAACTCGGCGCGGCCGACCGGGCGCTGGCCGAGGCGGCGCTCGCCGCCCTCGCCGCGCCGGCGGTGTCGGACGCCGTCGCGGACGCCCGCATGCTCACCGATGGCGGCTGGCAGGCGGAGCTCGACGCCGAAACCGGCGACATCGCGGCCCTCACTTCACCGGACGGACGCCGGCTCGCCGGCACGGCTGGAACGCTGCTCGGCTATCGGCACGAGAGCTATGACGCGGCAGAGGTGCAGATGCATCTCGATACCTATCTGCAGCATCGGCTCGAATGGGCCATCCTCGATCATGACAAGCCGGGTCTCGCCGAGGCGAAGACCGCCCGTCATGCGCGCTTCGCCGGCCATCTCGTCGGTGTCGCAGACGGCCGGACGGCCATCGCCACGCTCCCCGAGGAGGCGCATGCCCTGCTCGGCGCGCCGGCCCGCGCCGAACTGCGGCTCCGCGCCATCGATGCTGTCAGCGCCGAGATCACGCTGATCCTCCGCGACAAACCGGCCAATCGCATGCCGGAGGCCGGCTTCCTCCGCCTCACGCCCGAGGCGGCCGGCGACTGGCAGATGGAAAAGCTCGGCCTCTGGCACCAGGCCGGGCGGATCGCGCCGCGAGCCGGCGGCCAGTTGCAGGCGGTGACGGCGCTCCGCTGCCGCGCCGGCGGCAGCGCTGTCCGCATCGATCTCCTCGACAGCGCTCTGGTCGGCCCGGCCGATCTCCCCTTCTTCCCCTTCCACGCCGCGGTGCCCTCCTTCGCGGCGGGACTGCAGGTCAATCTCTACAACAACAAATGGGGCACCAATTTCCCGATGTGGTGGGAGGGAACGCTGGTCAGCCGCTTCATCGTGACGCTCGAGGCGGAATAGCGTCGGGTCGCTATCCGGCGTAGTGCACGACCGCGCGCACCTGCGGCCGGCGCGACGCTTCCTGATCCCCGACTAGACGGAAGGCCCTCACCCCACCCTCTCCCTGAGGGAAAGGGGGCGAAGCCTGGGCGGCGGGGCGCTTCCTGCTGCCTGGGAAAGGCGCGGTCTCACCTTCTCCCTCTCCCCCAGGGAGAGGGTGGGGTGAGGGCCTTTGCGACCCGCTCGGCCCTGCAACCCCCTCCCCGACCCTCCCGCGCTGCGCGGGAGAGGGGGCGGCAGGCGCCTCGGCAACGCCTCCAATGAAGGCTGTGCCATGCCCTCTCCCCCCTTGCGGGGGAGAGATGGAGAGGGGGACTTTCTTCCTCGCCACCGCTACTGCCAGAAGCAAGGCCCCCACCCGAACCCTCCCCCGCAAGGGGGGAGGGAAGCGGCAGGCGCCTCGGCTTACCCCAATGAAGGCCGCGCCCTGCCCTCTCCCCCCTTGTGGGGGAGAGATGGAGAGGGGGGCCTTCTTCCTCTCAGCGCCCCATGGCTGCAGCCTGCAACCCCCTCCCCGACCCTCCCCCGCTGCGCGGGAGAGGGGGCGGCCAGCGCCTCGGCAACGCCTCCAATGAAGGCCGTGCCCGGCCCTCTCCCCCCTTGCGGGGGAGAGATGGAGAGGGGGTCTTCGGCTGCGCCGACGAGGCTGATGCGGTCATCTGCGATCGCTCCGGGGGCGCCCGATCGGAAGGAAGAAGGCCCTCACCCCCACCCTCTCCCTCAGGGAGAGGGCCGGGGCGAGGGCCTTCGCGGCCCGCATGGCCCGCATGGCCCGTCCGCCCTCTCGACTGCCGATTCTCTCCGCTGCCCCTTGGGAACCGATACTTCACTCCCCAATTGATTGTGCAGTGCAGCATGGCGCAAGGCCGTGCGCGCGTTATTTTGAGATCGGCGCCGCGAGGGGCCGATCGCACAGGAGCCATCATGCGCAATCTCGCTGACACCATTGCCCGCCTGTCGGCCTTTCGCGGGCTGAAGGTCGATGCGGGCCTCGGCTCCGCTGCGGACCATCTCCTCGATCTCGGCGCGTTCGGCTCCAATCCGGGGGCGCTGACGGGACGCTATCATGTGCCGGCATCGGCCAAGGGCGCGCTGCCGCTCGTCGTCGTCCTGCATGGCTGCAAGCAGACGGCGGCCGGCTATGATGCCGGCACCGGCTGGTCGCGCCTTGCCGACGAGGCCGGCTTTGCCGTGCTCTATGCCGAGCAGGGCCAGCAGAACAACCTCAATCGCTGCTTCAACTGGTTCCAGCCGGGCGATGCCGGCCGCGACCAGGGCGAGGCGCTGTCGATCCGGCAGATGATCGAGGCGACGGCCAAGCGCCATCCGATCGACCGCCGCCGCATCTACATCACCGGCCTCTCCGCCGGCGGCGCCATGGCCTCGGTGATGCTGGCGAGCTATCCCGAACTCTTCGCCGGCGGCGCCATCATCGCCGGCCTGCCCTTCGGCGTCGCCGCGACCGTTCCAGGCGCCTTCGACGCGATGCGTGCGCATGGCCTGCCTGATGGCGCGGCGCTGCGCGCCCGGCTGCCGCGCGAGGCGCCGGCCGGTGGCTGGCCGCGCATCTCCGTCTGGCACGGAACGGCCGACCAGACGGTCGCGGCCGCCAATGCAGACGCCATCGTCGAGCAATGGCGCGGCGTGCACGGCGCCTCGAAGGACGCCGATGAGGTCAGTCGGACGGGCCGGCAGACACGGCGGATCTGGCGCGACCGCGCCGGACGCCCCGTGATCGATCAGGTGCTGATCGGCGGCATGGGTCACGGGACGCCGATCGACGGCACAGGTCCGGAGGCTCTCGGCACGCCGGCCCCGTTCATTCTCGATGTCGGCATTTCCTCGACCCGCCGCATCGCCGCGCATTGGGGCATCGCGGAAGCAATCGAGGCGGTCGAGACGCGTGCCCGCGCCGAGGCATCAGTCGCCAAACCGGGCGTGCGCACGCCGGCAGCGGACGATATCGCGAAGAGCCGCGAGATGCCGAAGCGGGCCGAACAGGCCACCCCGCGTACCGGCAGCGACGCGCCCGCCAGCACCGGCATCCGCAAGGTGATCGAGGATGCGCTCCGCCAAGCGGGCCTGATGTAACGCCCTCGCAAAGGCACAATTGCAGATGACACTGAAGCCGCCGAGGGCTGCGGCAGGGCGCGTTGCGCCGACTGGAACGGCCATGCGCAGGGCGTTAAGAAACCACGCCTAAACTAGACGAGCGGTCGCTGTTTCGGCCGTGAACCGCGTTCGGGATTTCGGGCTATGGCGTTGCTTCGTTCCATTCTGCTCCTCGCCGCGCTGGCCTGCGGCCTCGCGGCCTGCACGACGGCCGATCTCGACCGGCGCGGCATGCAGCCGATCCCGGCCAAGCTCGTCGCCGACATGCGCGAGAAGGGCATGAAGCCCTCCGACCCGATCATGATCCGCATCTACAAGCAGGAGAGCGAACTCGAGATCTGGAAGCGCGACCGCAGCGGCAGCTATGCGCTGCTCAAGGCCTATCCGATCTGCCGCTGGTCCGGAAAGCTCGGCCCCAAGAAGCAGCAGGGCGACCGCCAGGCGCCGGAAGGCTTCTATGCGATCACCATGCAGCTCCTGAACCCGCAGTCGCAATTCTATCTCTCATTCAATCTCGGCTATCCCAACAAGCTCGAAGAAGCGCTCGGCTATGAAGGCGCGGCGCTGATGGTGCACGGCGCCTGCTCGTCGTCGGGCTGCTATGCGCTGACCGATGCCGGCGTCGCCGAGATCTATGCCGTGGCGCGCGACGCCCTGATCGGCGGCCAGACCTCGTTCCAGGTGCAGTCGCTGCCCTTCCGCATGACGCCGCGCAATCTCGCCGCCCATCGCGGCGATCCCAACATGACTTTCTGGCTCAATCTCAAGCAGGGCAGCGACCAGTTCGATGTCACGCGCCAGCCGCCGCGCGTCGAAGCCTGTAACGGCCGCTATGTCTTCTCCTCGAAGCCCTTCGATGGCGCCGCCAGCTTCGATCCGCTCGGCCCCTGCCCGGCCATCGAGACGGATCCGGCCGTCGCCGCCCATGTCGCCGCCAAGGAAGCGAAGGACAATGCCGCGGTCGCCGCGCTCGAGGCCTCGACGCCCGCCCTCTCGCTCGCCTATTCGGATGGTGGCATGAACGAGGCCTTCCGCGAGATCCTGAAATCGGCCGGCCCGGAGAAGCTCTCGCGGATGACCTCGGCCGGCTATCCGGTCAGCCGCCCGGCCGCCGCCCTCGCCGACCCCTATCAGCCCGCGGGGATCGACCCGATGCAAACAGCGACGACGGTCGCCGGGCAGAACTGAACGGGACGGCGCTCGGGCGGATCGACTTTCGGGTTCCGTCGTCGTGACCGTCCGCTCCCCCTGTCATGGCCGGGCCTGACCCGGCAGTCCCGTCTTGTTCCTTTCCGACCTACGATTGTGGGCAGACAGTCGAAGTCAGCCTGGATTGCCGGGTCAGGCCCGGCAACGACAGCTCTGAGCAATCTCTGAACGGAGAACGCCCGACTGTGGATCGGCGCTATGCCGCCATCAGGCGGCGCAGCATCCCGGAGATGATGCCATCCGGATCCGCGAGATGATCGAGGATCGTGAAATGATTGGCGCCGGCGATCTCCTCGAAGCGGACCACCTTGCCGGCGGCTTCGAGCGCGCCCGCATAGTCCGCCGTCTGCCGGCGCATCAGCGGCAGCTCGGCTCCACCGACGACGATATCGAAGGGCGGCATCGCCAAGGGGATATGCCGCTCGGGTGAATTGCGGTCGGTCGCCGCGTCATCGAGGCCGAGCCTGTCATTGACATAGCAGGCCGCGATCGGCGCCAGCTCATAGAGCCCGCTGATGCCGAGACCGCCGCGCACAAGCGGATGGTCGATCACCATCGCCGCGAGATGGGCCCCGGCCGACCAGCCCGACACGAACATGCGCGCGGGATCGCCGCCGAGCCCGGCGAGATTTTTGCCGAGCCAGTCGAGCGCCGCCCGCGCCTCGGCGACGATGGCATCTAAGCTGGCATCCGGCGCCAGCGTGTAGCCGACATAGGCGACATTGATCCCGGCCGGCAGCAGGCCGGAGGCGGTGAAGGTGAAGAAGTCCTTCGACCGCATCTGCCAGTAACCGCCATGGAAGAAGACGAGCGTCGGCCCACCCTCGGCCGCTTTGAGGAAGTCGATGCGCTGGCGCGGTCTTGGCCCATAGGCGAGATCGAGGGTTGCCGGATGGCACGCCTTGAGCGCGGCGCTCTCCTCGCCCCAGCGCTCGACGAGGGCGAGGCTGCCCTCGACGGCGGCGCTGTTGTTGAAGGCGAGGTCGAGCGCGGGCCGGTCGAGCGACCGCCAGTCGAGAGGGGGTGTTGCGCCGTTCATGGTGAAACCCGCCGCACCAGGCTGAAACAGGACGCTGCCGCGTTTCGGCCAAATGAAGGCCGCTCGGCTTTCGCTCGCCGTCCAAAGCTCCCCAACGACATTGCGTCTCCCTTTCGCCGCAGCTGCGCCTTGGACGATGTTGCAAGAACGGGCGCCGAAGCCAAGCCCTTCGCCCGGCGAGGGAAGCGCGATCCCCTCCCCGCCATGACGCGTTCGTTCGACGCCGAAGCAAGGGGTTTCACATTTTGCTTTTCTCGCCTTTCGCTTTCACATATCACGCTAGAAACGAACGTTGGCGGCAGCGATATGGAAGTCGAAGAGCGGCAGGCTGAGATTGTCGAACTGGCCCGCAACCAGGGACGCGTCACCGTGGACGCGCTCGCCGGCCTCTTCGCGGTCACCTCGCAGACGATCCGCAAGGATCTCAACGACATCTGCCGCGACGGCCGCCTCAAGCGTGTGCATGGCGGGGCGATCTATCCCTCCGGTGTCGAGAACATGCAGTACGAGGCGCGGCGCCAGATCGCTGCCGGCGAGAAGGACGCGATCGGACGCGCCGCCGCGCGGCTGATCCCCAACAACGCCTCGCTCTTCATCAATATCGGCACCACGACCGAGGCCGTCAGCCGGGCGCTGCTCGATCACAGCGGGCTGATGGTCATCACCAATAACATCAATGTTGCCAACAGGATGCGGATCTATCCGCATTTCGAGGTCGCCATTGCCGGCGGCATCGTGCGCAGTTCCGATGGCGGCGTCGTCGGCGAGGCGGCGGTCGATTTCATCAAGCAGTTCAAGGTCGACTTCGCGGTGATCGGCGCCTCCGCCATCGACGAGGACGGCGCGCTGCTCGATTTCGACTATCGCGAAGTGAAGGTTGCGCAGGCGATCATCGCCAATGCCCGGCATGTCATCCTGGTCTCGGATTCGACCAAGTTCGAGCGCACCGCGCCGGTCCGCATCGCGCATCTGAGCCAGGTCGACAGCTTCATCACCGATCGCTGCCCCCTGCCGTCGATCCGCCGCATCTGCGCCGATTCCGACGTCGCGCTGATCGAGACCGCCAGCCGATCTCCTTGATCCTCCGGGGCTTTCTCGCCGCTGGGGTTCGCAAGACAGTGGATCCACCCCGCGCGATTGACTTGCGATTGACATTCTCTTCGCTTTCGGAATAGCTTTCGAGGACGCCGCGACCAGAATACTGGCGCGGTTGCCCTGGGAGGGGATAAAGTTGGGCGAAGTGGTCCATGACATCTTTGTCATTGGCGGCGGGATCAATGGGTGCGGAATCGCCCGCGATGCCGCCGGACGTGGCTACTCGGTGTTCCTCGCCGAGAAGAGCGATCTCGGCGGCGGCACGTCCTCGGCCTCGACCAAGCTGATCCATGGCGGCCTGCGCTACCTCGAACACTATGAATTCCGCCTCGTCCGCGAGGCGCTCATGGAGCGAGAGCTGCTCTGGGCGAGTGCGCCGCACATCGTCTGGCCGCTCCGGATCGTCCTGCCGCATCACAAGGGCCTGCGCCCCGCCTGGCTGCTCCGGCTCGGCCTCTTCGTCTATGACACGCTCGGCGGCCGCAAGCTGCTGCCGGCGACGCGGGCGGTCAAATTGCGCTCGGATCCCGTCGGCGCCCCGCTGAAACCCGACTTTCGAACTGCTTTCGAATTCTCGGATTGCTGGGTCAACGACGCGCGTTTCGTCGTCCTCAATGCCCGAGACGCTGCCGAGCGCGGCGCGACCATCCGCACCCGCACCACCGTCGCCTCTGCCCACAACGAAGGCGGCGTCTGGCAGATCGGGCTGATCGACAGTGCCACCGGCCGCCAAGAAACCGTCAAGGCGCGGCTGCTTGTCAATGCCGCCGGCCCCTGGGTTGACCGTGTCCTGTCGGGAACGCTCGGCCAGAACGGCGTCGGCAATGTCCGTCTCGTTCAGGGCAGCCATATAGTCGTGAAGAAGCTTTATGAGCACGACCGTTGCTATATGTTTCAGAGTGCCGACGGTCGCGTGATCTTTGTCATCCCTTATGAGGACGACTACACGCTGATCGGCACGACCGACCGCGACTATGACGGCGACCCGGCCGAGGTGCGCATCAGCCAGGCCGAGATCGAGTATCTCTGCGGCGTCGTCAGCGACTATCTCGCCAAGCCGGTGCGGGCCGAGGATGTCGTCTGGAGCTATGCCGGCGTGCGTCCGCTCTATGCCGATGGCGCCTCCAAGGCGCAGGAAGCGACACGTGACTATGTGCTGAAGACAGTCGAGCGCGAGGGCGACGCGCCGATGATCAACATCATCGGCGGCAAGCTCACCACCTATCGGAAGCTCGCCGAGGCGACGCTGGAGAAGGTCGAGGGGCTGATCGGCCGCAAGGGCCAGCCCTGGACCGGCACGGCGACGTTGCCGGGTGGCGATTTCGCGCCCGACGGCTATGACGCTGAGGTCGCCGCGCTCCGGCGCGACTATCCGTTCCTCGACGCGCGCCATGCCCGCCGACTGGTCCGGCTCTACGGCACGCTCGCGCGAGCGCTGCTCGGCGAGGCGCGCGGCACAGCCGATCTCGGCCGCTGCTTCGGCGATGATCTCTATGAGGCCGAAGTCGCCTATCTGATGCAGCGCGAATGGGCGGAGACCGCCGACGACGTGCTGTGGCGGCGGACCAAGCGCGGCCTCAAGGGCAGCGCCATCAACATCGCGGCGCTCGACGCCTTCATGACGCAGCGCATGGACCGCCGCGCCGCGGCGACCGGCTAGGGAGAGAGGCATGCTCGAGCTTCGCAGTGTCAGCAAGCAGGTCGGCGCCGACACCCATGTCCGCGACGTCTCGCTGAAGCTGGAGCGCGGGACGCTGAATGTGCTGCTCGGCCCGACGCTCTCTGGCAAGACCAGCCTGATCCGCCTGATGGCGGGGCTCGACCGGCCGACGACCGGGAGCGTCTGGTTCGACGGCGTCGACGTGACGGGGATCGCGCCGCAGAAGCGCAACATCGCCATGGTGTTCCAGCAGTTCATCAACTACCCGGCCATGACGGTCTACGCCAATATCGCCTCGCCGCTGCGCGTCGCCGGCGTGCCGCGGGCGGAGATCGACCGGAAGGTGCGCGAGGCGGCCGAACTGATGCGGCTCGGCCCCTATCTCGACCGGATGCCGCTCAGCCTCTCCGGCGGGCAGCAGCAGCGGACGGCACTGGCCCGGGCCATCGCCAAGGGGGCCAGCGTCGTGCTGCTCGACGAGCCGCTCGCCAATCTCGACTACAAGCTGCGCGAGGATCTCCGCGCCGAACTGCCCAAGATCTTCGCTGCCGCCGGCTCGATCTTCGTCTATGCGACGACGGAGCCGACCGAGGCGCTGCTGCTCGGCGGCAATACCGCGACGCTCGCCGAAGGGCGCGTGACCCAGTTCGGACCGACCATCGACGTCTTCCGCGCGCCGCAGGATCTCCTGACCGCGCGCACCTTCGCCGATCCGCCGCTGAACACGATCGTTCTCGCCAAGAAAGGCGATCGCTTCCTGCTCGATGCCGGCGTCGGCCTGCCGCTGCCGGCAGCGCTCACCGGCATTGCCGACGGGCTCTATACGATCGGCTTCCATCCGCATCATCTTGCCGTGGCGCCGCAGAGCAGCGCCGCGGTCTCGGTCCCGGCCAGCGTGATCGTCACCGAGATCACCGGTTCGGAAAGCTTCGTGCATCTCGCTTTCGGCGAGGCGCGCTGGGTGATGCTGGCGCCCGGCATCCATGACCTCGAGCCGGACCAGACGATCGACGTGTTCATCGATCCGCGCGACCTGATGGTCTTCGACCAAACGGGGCGCGCCGTCGCCCCCGCCCTTTCCCCAGCGGCCTAGGAGCGCGCCATGGCCCGGATCGATCTCGACCACATCAAGCACTCCTATCTGCCGCGACCGAAGCGCGAGGCGGACTATGCGCTGAAGGAGGTCAATCACAGCTGGGAGGATGGCGGCGCCTATGCGCTGCTCGGCCCGTCCGGCTGCGGCAAGACCACGCTGCTCGGGCTCATCTCTGGCCTGATCCAGCCGACGATGGGCCGCATCCTCTTCGACGGCGAGGACGTCACGGAGATCTCGACCGAGGGGCGCAACATCGCGCAGGTGTTCCAGTTCCCGGTCATCTACGACACCATGACCGTCTACGACAACCTCGCCTTTCCGCTGCGCAATCGCCGCGTGCCCGAGGCCGAGGTCGACCGGCGCGTGCGCGAGATCATCGAGATGATCGGCCTCAGCGACCGCGCCCACAAGCGCGCCCGCGGCCTCACCGCCGACCAGAAGCAGAAGATCTCGCTCGGCCGCGGGCTGGTGCGCTCGGACGTCAACGCGATCCTCTTCGACGAGCCGCTGACGGTGATCGATCCGCATATGAAATGGGTGCTGCGCAGCCAGTTGAAGCAATTGCACCGGCGCTTCGGTTTCACGATGGTCTATGTCACGCATGACCAGACCGAGGCGCTGACCTTCGCCGACAAGGTCGTCGTCATGTATGACGGCCAGATCGTGCAGATCGGCACGCCGAGCGAATTGTTCGAACGGCCGCGCCATACCTTTGTCGGCTATTTCATCGGCTCGCCCGGCATGAATGTGCTGCCGGTCGGCCTCGAAGGGTCGGTGGCGCGCTTCGGCGCGACGCGCATCGCCCTGCCCGGCAGCGCCGAGATCGGCAGCGGCATGAAGACCGAACTCGGTATCCGCCCGGAATATGTGCGCCTCGGCCGCGAGGGCATGCCCGTCGCGATCACCAAGGTCGAGGATATCGGCCGCCGCAAGGTCGTCCGCGCGATGCTGGAGGGTCAGGATCTCGCGATGATCGTCGCCGAGCACGACGAGATCCCGGCCGATCCGCATGTCCGCTTCGATCCGGCCGGGATCAATCTCTATGCCGATTCATGGCGTGTTGAGCTGGGGAACTGAGCGATGGAAAAGCCCTGGAACAACAAGGCCTGGTTCATGGTGCTGCCAGTGCTGGTGCTGGTGGCCTTTTCCGCGGTCATCCCGCTGATGACGGTGGTCAACTATTCGGTGCAGGACACGTTCGGCAACAACCAGTTCTTCTGGGCCGGGCTCGAATGGTTCGACGAATTGCTGCATTCGCCGCGCTTCTGGAACGCGCTGGCGCGCAATCTCGTCTTCTCCGGCATCGTGCTCCTGATCCAGGTGCCGCTCGGCATCTTCATCGCGCTCAACATGCCGAAGCGCGGCTGGGGCGTGCCGGTCTGCCTCGTGCTGATGGCGCTGCCGCTGCTCATTCCATGGAATGTCGTCGGAACGATCTGGCAGGTCTTCGGCCGCGTCGATATCGGCCTCTTCGGCCACACGCTCGACGCCCTCGGCATCAACTACAACTATGTCCAGGAGCCGATCGCAGCCTGGTTCACCATCATCCTCATGGATGTCTGGCACTGGACCTCGCTGGTGGTGCTGCTCTGCTATGCCGGCCTCGCCTCGATCCCCGACGCCTATTACCAGGCGGCCAAGATCGACGGCGCCTCGCGCTGGAGCGTCTTCCGCTACATCCAGCTGCCCAAGATGAACCGCGTGCTGCTGATCGCGATCCTGCTGCGCTTCATGGACAGTTTCATGATCTACACCGAGCCTTTCGTCGTCACCGGCGGCGGCCCCGGCAACGAGACGACATTCCTCTCGATCGACCTCGTCAAGCTGGCGATCGGCCAGTTCGACATCGGCCCGGCGGCCGCGATGTCGCTCGTCTACTTCCTCATCGTCCTGCTCGTCAGCTGGGTCTTCTACACGGTGATGACCAATTACGGACAGGAGCGCGGACAGTGAGCGCGGAGGCGAAGTCGATCAGCGCAGAACGGTCCGGCCTCGGCGGCCCGGCGGCGCCCGTGCGCCCTGCCCGCACCTCCGGCCTCGTGCTCGACCGATCGAGCCGCGGCCGCCGCAACAGGCGCAGCTATGCCTGGCTGGTGCCGACGATCTATATCGTCTTCCTGATGCTGCCAATCTATTGGCTGCTCAACATGAGCTTCAAGACCAACACGGAGATCACCTCGAGCTTCACGTTGTGGCCGACGAAGTTCACGCTCGACAACTATATCGTGATCTTTACCGATCCGAGCTGGTACAACGGCTATATCAACTCGATCATCTATGTGGTGATGAACACGGTGATCTCGGTCGCCGCGGCTCTGCCGGCCGCCTATGCCTTCTCGCGCTACCGCTTCCTCGGCGACAAGCACCTGTTCTTCTGGCTCTTGACCAACCGCATGGCGCCGCCGGCGGTGTTCGTGCTGCCATTCTTCCAGCTCTATTCGGCCTTCGGGCTGATCGACACCCATATCGCGGTGGCGCTGGCGCACTGTCTCTTCAACGTGCCGCTCGCGGTGTGGATCCTCGAAGGCTTCATGTCCGGCGTCCCGAAGGAGATCGACGAGACCGCCTATATCGACGGCTACTCGTTCCCGCGCTTCTTCGTGCGCATCTTCATGCCGCTGATCGCCTCCGGCATCGGCGTCGCCGCCTTCTTCTGCTTCATGTTCTCCTGGGTCGAGCTGCTGATCGCGCGCACGCTGACGACGACGGCCGCGAAGCCCATCGCCGCCATCATGACGCGCACCGTCTCGGCGGCCGGCATGGACTGGGGCGTGCTCGCCGCGGCGGGCATCCTCACCATCATCCCGGGCGCGCTCGTCATCTATTTCGTCCGCAACTACATCGCCAAGGGCTTTGCCCTCGGCCGCGTCTAGGAGAAAGCGATGAACTTCTCATGGATGGCCTGGACGGTTCCGACGGCGCTGTTCTTCATCATCATCGCGCTGCTGCTCGTCGGCATGGCGGTATGGGAATACTTCTCGCCCGGCGGCGGCCCGCGCTTCGGCATACTGCGCTTCGAGACGACGCGCGGCGATCGCCTGTTCCTGTCGCTGCTCGGCAGCGCCTTCATCAATCTTGCCTGGCTCGGACTGGTCGGTCCGCAGCTCTGGGGGGCTCTGGCCCTATCGCTGGTCTACGCGCTCGGCGTTTTCCGGTTTGTATAGGGACGACGAGGCTGGGAGCGGCCGTCTAGCCACGGCCGCCCCCAAATCGCAATAACAACCAATGGGAGGGTTCAATGCGACGGCACCTATTAACATCGACGGCGGCAGCTGTCTTCCTGCTGCCGGGCGGCTTCGCCTTTGCGGAGGGGATGGATTCCGCCAAGACATTCCTCGATGCCGAGATCGGCCCCCTGTCGACGCTGAGCCGCGCCGACCAGGAAAAGGAGATGCAGTGGTTCATCGACGCCGCCAAGCCGTTCAAGGGCATGGAGATCAAGGTCGTCTCGGAATCGCTGACGACACACGGCTATGAATCGAAGGTTCTGGCGCCGGCCTTCACCGAGATCACCGGCATCAAGGTCACGCATGACCTGATCCAGGAAGGCGACGTCGTCGAGAAGATTCAGACCCAGATGCAGACGGGCGAGAACATCTACGACGCCTATGTCAACGACAGCGACCTGATCGGCACCCATTGGCGCTATCAGCAGGCGCGGCCGCTGACCGACTGGATGGCCGGCGAAGGCAAGGACGTGACCAATCCCGGTCTCGACCTCGCCGACTTCATCGGTACCAAGTTCACGACGGCGCCGGACGG
This sequence comes from Kaistia sp., assembly GCA_965279105.1. Taxonomy (GTDB): domain Bacteria; phylum Pseudomonadota; class Alphaproteobacteria; order Rhizobiales; family Kaistiaceae; genus Kaistia. Next base: position 2,720,829 of record OZ257135.1, on the reverse strand, counting down.
CAAGCTCTACCAGCTGCCCGACCAGCAGTTCGCCAATCTCTACTGGTTCCGTGCCGACTGGTTCGCCGATCCCAAGAACAAGGCCGACTTCAAGGCCAAGTATGGCTACGAGCTCGGCGTGCCGGTCAACTGGTCGGCCTATGAGGACATCGCCGAGTTCTTCACCGGCCGCGATGTCGGCACCGGCAGCAAGGTCTATGGCCATATGGACTATGGCAAGAAGGACCCCTCGCTCGGCTGGCGCTTCACCGATGCCTGGCTCTCGATGGCCGGCAATGGCGACAAGGGCCTGCCGAACGGCGTCCCGGTCGACGAATGGGGCATCAAGGTCGACGCGAATTCGCGCCCGGTCGGCTCCTGCGTCGCGCGCGGCGGCGACACCAACGGCCCCGCCTCCGTCTACGCGATCCAGAAATATCTCGACTGGCTGAAGGCCTATGCGCCGCCGGAAGCCCAGGGCATGACCTTCTCCGAGTCGGGTCCGGTCCCCTCCCAGGGCAATATCGCGCAGCAGATCTTCTGGTACACGGCCTTCACCGCCGACATGGTCAAGCCCGGCCTGCCGGTCATGAATGCCGACGGCACGCCGAAGTGGCGCATGGCCCCCTCGCCGCATGGCGTCTACTGGAAGGACGGCATGAAGCTCGGCTATCAGGACGTCGGTGCCTGGACGATGCTGAAGTCGACCCCGGATGATCGCGCCAAGGCGGCCTGGCTCTATGCCCAGTTCGTCACCTCGAAGACGGTCGACGTGAAGAAGAGCCATGTCGGCCTCACCTTCACCCGTGAGAGCACGATCCGCGACAAGAGCTTCACGGATCGCGCCCCGCAACTCGGCGGCCTGATCGAGTTCTACCGCTCGCCGGCCCGCGTGCAGTGGTCGCCGACCGGCACCAATGTTCCGGACTATCCGAAGCTTGCCCAGCTGTGGTGGCAGGCGATCGGCGATGCCTCGTCCGGTGCCAAGACGGCACAGGAGGCCATGGATTCGCTCTGCGCCGAGCAGGAAAAGGTCATGGCCCGTCTCGAGAAGGCCGGCATCCAGGGCGATATCGGACCGAAGCTCGCCGAGGAGCACGACATCGCCTACTGGAACGCCGACGCTGTCGCCAAGGGGAACCTCGCGCCGCAGCTGAAGGTCGCCAACGAGAAGGAACAGGGCGTCACCGTCAACTATGACGACCTGCTCAAGAGCTGGGCGGACGCCAACGCCGCCAAGTAGTCCAGGCGGACGTCATCCACGCGCAAGCAATCCGCGCGCGCAGAGCATCGGCCGCGAAGACGGCCAGCGCCTCGAAAGACTGCCGGAGCCCACTGGGCTCCGGCTTTTTTGTTGCTCGAGAGGTGGCGGCGGCGGAGACCTCGCCGCGCGGATGCGTTCAGACGAGGCGGAACGAGGAGGCGGAAAGCGCCAGCCCGGTCGAGACCGCTGCGAACTGCTGCGCCGCGCCGGCACCGGCGCCGTCGGAATCATAGGCGAGCGAGCCGGTGGCGGCGTTATAGATGACCTCGCCGAGCCCGCCGCTGGTGGAGGCCTGCGTCGACAGGCGGAACGAGGTCGCGGCCAGCGAGCCCGCCGAGGCGCCGTTCTGCAGCGTCGTGAAGATCGACTTCGACAGTTCGATGACGTCGCTGCCGACCGCGAGGTCGGTGATCGTGTCGATATTGGTGGCGCCGAGCGCCGTGTCGAAGACGAAGGTGTCGGCGCCGGCGAGGCCGGTCAGCGTGTCGCTGCCGAGGGCGCCGTTGAGGCGGTTCACGCCCGTGCTGCCGACGAACGTGTCCGCATTGGCGGAGCCTGCGAGCGAATCCATCCCTGACAGGGTGTCGCCCTCAGCGTCGCCGCCGGATGCAGCCCCCGTCGAGAGGTTCACGGACACCGCCGCCGCCGAGCCGGCATAGCTTGCCGTGTCGTTGCCGTAGCCACCGATCAACGCATCGGCGCCCGCACCACCGATCAGAAGGTCGTTGCCTTCAGCGCCATCGAGGCGGTTGTTGGCGGCGTCGCCGATCAGCGTGTCAGCATATTGCGAGCCAAGCAGGCCGGAGAAATTGGTCAGCGTATCGCCCGCGGCATCGCCCCCCGCGCCGAGGCCGGTCGCAAGATTGACCACGACGGCCTGCGAGGACAATGCGTAGCTGGCGGTATTGCGTCCGCCGCCGCCGTCCATCGTGTCGGCGCCATCGTCGCCCTCGATCACATTGTTGGCTCCGTCGCCCACGATGTGGTCGTTGGCGAGCGAGCCCACGACATTCTCGATGGTTGAATATGTATCGCCCTCGGCCATCCCGCCGTGCCCCATGCCCGTGGCAAGGTCGACGTCGACGGCGACCGTCTTTCCGAAATAGCTGACCGTATCTATGCCGCTCCCGCCGACGAGCGTATCGGCGCCCTCGCCGCCATAGATCGTATCGTCGCCAGCACCGCCATCGAGGCGATTGTCACCAGTCGTGCCGTAAACGCGGTCCCCATACCTGCCACCGATGACGTTCTCGAATTGAGACGCGCTGAGCAGATTTCCTGCAATATTTGCATATGAGATCACTCCTCTGGCGAGTTCGACTTTCAAATCGACATTGAAAGCGCTGAGATCAAGCGTGTCGACCCCCTCGCCACCATCGACAGTTGCGTAGCCGGACCCTGTGACCGTGGCTCGATCGTCTCCCTTGCCGAGGAGCATCGAGATCGCGCCATTCGTCTTCACGGTGTCGTTGAAGTCCGAACCATAGACGCTGGTAATGCCGCGCAGCGTGTCGCCTTCGGCAAAGCCGCCGGAGCCGATCGTCGCGGGAGCGCCCGTCGTGAAGTCGAGGTGAATGGCAGCATCCGATTTCTCGTAGCTCACCGCAGCGCCCAAGCCAAACGGATCGCTGGCACCATGGCCCTCGAAAGCGTTCGCCGCGGCGGATGCGATGAAGCGATCGCCGGCGCTTCCGCCGATCACATTCTCGATGCCGGAGAGCGAGAGGCTGACGGTGCCGCCGATCGTGCCGGTGCCGGTCACGAGGTCCACGACGACAGCCTTCTTCACGATCGAGAAGTCGGCCGTGTCGACGCCGTCGCCGCCGATCAGCGTCGCCGCGCCCTCGCCGGCGACGAGCTTGTCGTTGCCCTTGCCGCCGTTGAGGTTGGATCCGGTCGCCTTCGCGATCAGCGTGTCGTCATGGTCGGAGCCGATCAGCGCATCGACATATTGCAGCGTGTCGCCCTCGGCGTCGCCGCCGAGGCCCTTGCCGGTGATGAGGCTGACATTCACGCCGGCCGCCGAGCCGGCATAGCTCGCAGTATCGACGCCGGTGCCGCCGATGAGGGTGTCGGCGCCGCCGCCGCCGATCAGCGTGTCGTCGCCGGCTGCGCCGTCGAGGCGGTTGTTGGCGGCATCGCCGATCAGCGTATCGACAAAGGCCGAGCCGATGACGATCTCGATGCCGGAGAGCGTGTCGCCCGCCGCTTCGCCGCCCGAGCCCTTGCCGGTGGCGAGATTGACCGTCACGCCGCCGCCGGAGCCGGCATAGCTCGCCGTGTCGAGGCCGGCGCCGCCGATCAGCGCGTCCGCGCCGGCGCCGCCGATGAGCAGGTCCGCGCCATCGGCGCCATCGAGACGGTTGTTGCCGCCATTGCCGGTCAGGGTGTCGCCGAGCACGCTGCCGATGAGATTCTCGATCCCCGACAAGGTATCGCCCTCGGCGCGGCCGCCATGGCCGAGGCCGGTCGCGAGACTGACCTGGACCGCGGCCAGCGAGGTCTCGTAGGTCACCGTGTCGTTGCCATTGCCGCCGATCAGCTCGTCGGCGCCACCATCGCCATTGAGCAGATCATTGCCGTCCCAGCCCTCGAGCCGGTTGGCGCCATTGTTGCCGATCAGCGTGTCGCCGAGCGAGGAGCCGGTGAGGTTCTCGATCTCGAACAGCGTGTCGCCCTCGGCGCGGCCACCATGGCCGATGCCGGTGGCGAGGTTGACCTGCACGGCGGCCAGCGAGGTGATGTAGGTGGCCGTGTCGTTGCCGGCGCCGCCGCGGATCTCGTCGCCGCCGCCATCGCCGTTGAGGAGATCGTCGCCCTCGCCGCCTTCGAGCAGGTCATTGCCCTGGCCGCCGTTGCACTGGTCGCTGTCGACACCGCCGATGAGGTGATCGGCGCCATTCGAGGTGACGACATAATTGCTGCCGGTGGGCGCGGCATGGAAGGTGACGCTGCGGCCGGTGAGCGAACTGGTGAGGTTGACGGCGCCTGCCTCCGACAGCGTCAGCTCGACCGCGCCGGTGAGATCCGACGGGCTCACGGCGATCGTGTCGAAGCTCTGGAAGAAGGCGGCCGTTCCGGAGATGTTGGCGCCGTAGGTATAGAGCGTGCCAGCCATGCGTGTTCTCTCTGAGCGTGCGAGCGCTCATCAAGGCCCGCCTGTGCAAATTCGGATCGTCGCTCGCCGCGGCAGGATGGCCGATCGGCGAGGCGCAAGAGGTCGCGGAACCGAGGCTCCGGACGGCCGCCAAATTACTGCCGGCGACCGAGCGTGTCACCTGCAGGTTGCATCCATGCGACAGATCGTGGGGTTGGATGGTCCGCTCAGACGAGGCGGAACGAGGAGGCCGAGAGCGCCAGCCCGGTCGAGACCTGGGCGAACTGCTTCGCCACCGCCGCGCCGGCGCCGTCGGAGTCGTAGGCGAGCGAGCCGGTGGTGGCGTTGTAGATCACCTCGCCGAGGCCGCCGCTCGTCGAGGCCTGCGTCGACAGTCGGAACGAGGTCGCGGCCAGCGAACCCGGCGTCGCGCCGCTCTGCAGCGTCGCATAGATCGACTTTGCCAGTTCGACGAGATCGGAGCCGAGGGTGAAATCGGTGATCGTGTCGATATTGGTCGCGCCGGGCGCCGTGTCGAACACGAAGGTGTCGACATTGCCGAGGCCGGTCAGCGTGTCGCTGCCGAGGCCGCCGGCGATGCGGTTCACGCCTGAATTGCCGACGAGCGTATCGATGTTCGAGGAGCCGATCAGCCCGTCGATGCCGGAGAAGGTATCGCCCTGCGCATCGCCGCCCGAGGCCGCTCCGGTGGAGAGATTGACGCTGACGCCGGCGAGCGAGCCGGCATAGCTCGCGACATCGGCGCCGGTGCCGCCGATCAGCTGGTCGGCGCCGGCGGCCCCGCGCAGCATGTCGCTGCCGGCGCCTCCGTCGATCTTGTTGTCGGCGGCACTGCCGATCAGCGTATCGGCGAAATCCGAGCCGATCAGCGATTCGATGCCGGAGAAGGTATCGCCCTCCGCGTCGCCGCCCTTGGCGACATTCGACGCCAGATTGATCTGGACCGCGGCCGAGCCGGCATAGCTCGCCGTATCCTTGCCGGAGCCGCCAAAAAGGGAGTCCGCGCCGCCGCCGCCCTTCAGCACATCGTCGCCATTGTCGGCGTTGATGGTGTCGCGCCGCGCGGATCCGGTCAGCGTGTTGGCCGCCGTCGTCCCGTTGATGGTGATCGTGTCGCCGGCCTCGAAATTCGAGATGCTGACGGCGGAGAGGTTGACGGTGCTGCCCCTCACGGTCAGCGCATCCAGCTGGCCGTTGAGACCGGTGATCGTGCCGGCCTGGAACATCGATGGCCCGGTCAGCGACAGAGCGTGCCCGTTGAGGGCGAACGTCGCGAACGGGTCCTCCATCTTGAAGGTGCCGGCATAGGAGATGTTTCTGGCGAGCGTGGTGGTGCCGCCGCCCATCGTGAAGGCGGAGACGGTCATCGCGCTCGCATCGAGCGTCGTGTTGCCGGTGACGACCAGCGAACCCGCCCCGGAGAGCGAACCACCCAGCGTGCCGCCTGACCGCAGCCGCAGCGTCGCGCCCGTTGCCATCGAAAGCGTGCCGACATTCGTGAAGCCGGCATAGATGTCGGTGAAGCCGACGGCCGTATCGCTGAACGTGCCGTTGTTGACGATCACGCCGCCGCCGCTGGTGTAGATGCTGCTGGTCGCGGTGATCTTGTAGGTCTTGCCGGCATCGTTCTGCAGCGTGCCGTTGAGGCTGATGTCGCCGACCTGGGTGATGGCGCCGGCATTCTGCAGTGTCATTGCGACGGATGCGCCGCCGCCGGCATAGCCGAAGCTGACATTGCCGCCGACGGTCGTGGCGCCGGTGACCTTGACCGTTCCAGGACCGTTGACGGCGTTGCCGATCAGCGAATTCGCCGTGCCGGACAGCGTCAGCGTATGGCCGTTCAGCTGCACCGTGTCGAACTGGCCGACGAAAGTCAGCGCGCCGGCATAAACGAGGTCGGTGCCGAGGCGGACGATCGCGCCGCCGCCGACGAGACCCATCGAAAGCACGGTCACATTCGCGGTGTTGATCGTCGCATCGGCGCCGCCGCCGAAGACCAGCTTGCCGTTTCCGGTGATCTCGCCGCCGAGCGTCTTCACGCCCTGGTTCATCACGAGAGTCGAGCCGGTTCCGATCAGCACCTTGCCGGTGTTGGTGAAGGCGCCGCTGATCGTGCTGGTACCCGGCGCCTTGTCGAAGAAGGTGCCGTTGTTGACGATTGTCGCGCCCGCGCCGCTGCTCGTGATGTTGCTGGCGGCCAGCAGCGTATAGGTCCGGCCGGCATCGTTCTGCAGGGTGCCGTTGAGGCTGATGCTGCCGGTCTGGTTGATCGTACCGGAGTTCCGCAGCGTCATCGGCGTCGACGTGCCATAGGACGTGCCGAACGAGATATTGCCGCCGACGGTCGCGGTTCCCGTCACTCTGAGCGTGCCGGCGCCGTTGACCTGGTTCGCGTTCAGCGTGTTGTTGAGCCCCGACAGGGTCAGCGTGTGTCCGTTGAGCTGCACGACGTCGAACTGGCCGAGCAGCGTGAATTCGCCCGCATAGCTGACATCGGTGCCGAGCCGCAGCGTCGCGCCGCCACCGGCCATGTTGATCGCGGAGACGGTAACGCTGCTTGTGTTGAGCGTCGCATCGGCGCCACCGCCGAAAACGAGCGTGCCGGCGCCGGAGATCGTGCCGCCGAGGGTCTTGACGCCCTGGCTCTGCACCAGCGTCGCGCCCGCGACGACGTCCAGCGTGCCGGCGCTGTTGAATGCGCCTCTGAGCGTGCTGACGCCGGCGGCGCTCACCCGGAAGGTACCGTTGTTGGTCACGGTCGCGCCGTCGAACACGCTGGAAATGTCGCCGGCGGTTGCGATCGTGTAGGTCTTGCCGGCGTCGTTCAGCAGGGTGCCGTTGAGACTGATGCTGCCGTTCTGCGTGATGGCGCCCGAATTCCGCAGCGTCATCGGCGTGTTGGTGCCATAGGACGTGCCGAACGAGATGTTGTTACCGATACTCGCCGCCCCGGTGACCCTCAGCGTACCGGCGCCGTTGACCTGGTTGCCGTTCAGCGTGTTGTTCAGTCCCGAGAGGGTCAGCGTGAAGCCGTTCAGCTGGATGACGTCGAACTGACCGGCGAACGCAAAGGCGCCGCCATAGCTGATATTGCCGCCGAGCTTCAGCGTCGCGCCGCTATTGCCGCCGCTGACGTCGATCGCGGCGATGCCGAGCGATGCGCCGGCGCCGAGCGTCGTCAGGCCGCTGCCGACGACGAGCTTGCCCGCGCCGCCGACGCTGCCGTTGAGGATATTGGTTCCGCCGAAGCCCAGTCCCAGCGTGTTGCCGGCATTGACCGTGATGGCGCCATTGCTGGTCAACTGGGCGGCGATCGTGGCGGCGACCGAACTGCCGCCGATGACGAGGCTGCCATTGTTGGTGATCGTCGCATTGGCGGCATTGGTGTTGCCGAGCGTCGTTGACGCGTCGATCGTGAAGGTCGAGCCGGCGTCGAGTTGCAGCGTGCCGGTGGTCAGGTTGTCGCCGAGATTGAGATCGTGGTGCTGCGTGCCGGTGGCGCCGTTCGCGAATTGCAGCTTAGCGCCGGCGGTGAGGCCGAGCACGCCATAGCCGGGGCTTCCCTCGACAGCCGAGCCGGTGATCAGCACCGTGCCGGGACCGGTGACCTTGCCGTCCAGCGTCGATGCGCCCGACAGCGTCAGCGTATGGTTGTTGAGTGTGAGGACGGCGCCGTTGCCGCTGTAGTCGGCAAGGGTAAAGGTTCCGCCATAGGAGAGATCGGTGTTGAGATTGGTGCGCGAGACCGTGCCGTTGTTGGTCACGCCCAGCACCCAGTTGGCGACCGTGACGCTGGCGCCGGCATTCATGTTGAACGTGCCGTACAGGAACTGCAGCGTGCCGGCGCCGGAGAGCGTCCCGGCATAGGTGCCGGCGGTGACGTTGAGCGTGCCGTTGGTGACGCCGAGACTGGCGCCATTGGCGACGTTGATCGCCATCGAATTGAAGGCGCCGCCATTGGCGAGGGTCAGCGAACCGCCGGTGATGTCGAGCGTGCCGGTGATGTTGCCGTTGATGCTGTTGACGGTGCTGGTGCCGTTATAGGTGACGGTGAACGGCGTCGGCGGCGTGGCGCCGGAGTTGTTGCCGAGCACGGCGTCTTCATTGGCGCCCGGGACATAGTGAAGCGTGGGAGGCGGCGCCGCAGGGTTCGGCTCGTCCCAATTTGCTGCCGTAAACCAGTTTCCGCTCAGCGCATTCCAAGTCGCGGTGATGGGGGAAGGCATGGAAAGCTCCCGAATATCAGATCGTTGCCCTGGAAAGCTCGATCAAAGCCTGATTTACTTTCCAGTTACTATAATCGTTCGGCGCCCTTCTGTCTTCACCGGCACGGAGCCCGGCAACCCGAAATTGTGCCCGCGGCGTCGCCTCGGGCGGCTAAGTGTGTGCACGCGCCGTTTCGTGTATCCTGACGCGGAGCCAGGACCCTGGTTCTCTCCCACCCCATCCAAGGCGCCGCACGCGCCGTTCGAGGCAAGGCCCGATGACGGCACCGCTCCAACCCGCACCGGCCGAACCGCCCGCGACGGTCGATCCCGGGCTGATGGGGCTCTGCGGCATCGCCGCCTATTTCCGCATCGCCGCCGAGCCCCCGGCGCTCCGGCGCGAACTGGCTCTCTCCGGCATGGCGGTCGCCGACGCCGGGCAGATCCTGCGCGCCGCGAAGCTGATCGGCCTCCGCGCCGCGCAAGGCGACTTGAAGAAGGGAGCCGCCGATCTCGACAGCCTCGTCGCGCCGTCGCTGGTGCAGCGGCGAGGCGGCGCGTTCGAGATCTTCGGCGGGCGCCAGGCGACAGGCAGCTACCGGCTGATCGACCCGGTCACCCGGCTCGAGCGCACCATCGATGCCGCCGCCTTCGCCGCGGCCTATGAGCCCTTCGCGATCCGCGTCTCACGCCGCTTCCTCGGCCCGGGCGCAGCGCCGACGCGCTTCGGCTTCAGCTGGTTCCTGCCCTCGATCTGGCGCTATCGGCGGCCGCTCGGCCATGTGCTGCTCGCCTCGCTGTTCGTGCAGCTCTTCGCGCTGGTGACGCCGCTGTTCTTCCAGGTCGTGGTCGACAAGGTACTGAGCCATCGCGGCTTCTCGACGCTGACCGTGCTGGTGGCGGGGCTGATCATCATCGGCGTCTTCGACGTCGTGCTGCAATATCTGCGCACCTATGCGCTGTCGCACACCACCAACCGCATCGATGTCGAGCTCGGCCAGCGGCTGTTCCAGCATCTCCTGCGGCTGCCGATCGGCTATTTCGAAACCCGCTCGGCCGGGCAGACCGTGGCGCGCGTGCGCGAGCTCGAGACCATCCGCACCTTCCTGACGGGCCAGGGCCTCTTCGCGGCGCTCGACTTCGTCTTCGCCTTCGTCTTCATCGCGGTGCTCTTCGCCTATTCGGTCACGCTGACGCTGATCGTGCTCGGCACCATTCCCCTCTATCTCCTGCTGACCTGGGTGATCCGGCCGCTGCTGCGGACCCGCATCCAGGACAAGTTCGACAAGGGCGCCCTCAGCCAGCAATTTCTGGTCGAGACCGTCATCGGCATCGAGACGGTGAAGGCCTCGGCGGTGGAGCCTGTGATGCAGGCGGAATGGGAGGAGCGCCTCGCCGCCTATGTGAAGAGTTCCTTCGACGCGACCATGCTGGCGGCCGTCGGACAGAACGCCATCCAGTATGTGTCGAAGCTCTCGACCGCCTTCCTGCTGTTCTTCGGCGCCCGCGCCGTCATCGACGGCCAGATGACCATCGGCCAGTTGATCGCCTTCAACATGATCGCCGGACAGGTGGCGCAGCCGATCCTGCGCCTGTCGCAGATGCTGCAGGATTTCCAGCAGGTGCAGGTCTCCGTCGACCGGCTCGGCGACATCCTCAATGCCCCGCCCGAGCGGATGCCGGCCCTCAGAGCACCGCCGCCGCCGCTCAAGGGCGCGATCGAGCTGCGCAACGTCTCGTTCCGCTACCGGCCGGGCCTGCCGGAGGTGTTGAAGCAGGTGTCGCTGCGCGTCCGTCCGGGTGAGGTGGTCGGCATCATCGGGCCGTCGGGCTCGGGCAAGTCGACGCTCACCAAGCTGGTGCAGCGTTTCCACAGCCCCGACGAGGGCCAGGTGCTGATCGATGGCATCGATCTCTCGCAGATCGACCCGACCTGGCTCCGACGGCAGATCGGCGTGGTGATGCAGGAGAACCTCCTGTTCAACCGTACGATCAACGACAATATCGCGCTCGCCAACCCGGCGCTGCCGCGCGCGCAGGTCATCGCCATCGCGCGGCTCGCCGGCGCCGACGAGTTCATCGCCCGCCTGCCGGAAGGCTATGACACCGTCATCGAGGAGCGCGGCGCCAATCTCTCCGGCGGCCAGCGCCAGCGGATCGCCATCGCGCGGGCGCTCGCCAGCAACCCGCCGCTGATGATCTTCGACGAGGCGACGAGCGCGCTCGACTATGAGAGCGAGCGCGTCATCCAGGCCAATATGCGCCACATCGTGAAAGGCCGGACGGTCATCATCATCGCTCATCGCCTCGCGGCCGTGCGCCACTGCGACCGCATCATCGGCATCATCGACGGCCGCATCGTCGAGGCCGGGAGCCATGACGAACTCCTGAAGCGCCCCGATGGGCTCTATGCCCGGCTGTGGGCGCTGCAATCGGATGGAGCGCCGGCTTGAACGCGCCCCAGCCACCGCAGAGCGCGCCCGCCGGCGAGAGGCCGGCGCCTACCCAATTGCCGCCCACGTCCTTGCCGCCGAAGCGCAAGCCGGTCGACCAGGCCTTCCTGCCGGCGGCGCTCGAAGTCATCGAGACGCCGCCCTCGCCCGTCCGCCTTACCATGCTGGTGACGATCTGCGCCCTGTTCGCGGCGGCGCTGATCTGGGCCTTTTTCGGTCGCGTCGATGTCGTCGCCGTCGCGCCGGGCCGCATCCAGCCGACCGGCCGCGTCAAGGCGATCGAGGCCTCGGAGACCGGCCGCGTCGCGACCATCGCCGTCCGCAACGGCAGCCATGTCGAGGCCGGCGGCCTGCTGATCGCGCTCGATCCACGCGAGGCGGCGGCCGATGTCGCGCAATTGACGACCGAACTCGCGGCCATGCAGGCCGAGGCGACCCGGCGCCGCGCCGCCATCGCCGCGGCGGCCCTTCCGGAGCCGGTGGCGCCGGTGCTCGCCTTCGACGCCACGGTCCCGGCGCCGGTCCGGGCGCGCGAGAGCCGGGTGCTCGGCAGCGACATCGCGGCCCTGACCGCGACGCTCGCCGCGATCGAGGCGCAGAGCACCGAGAAGAAGGCGGAGCGCGCCCGCCTCGAAACGACCATCGCGGCGCAGCAGGCGCTGATCACGACGCAAGGGGTGCGCGTCGGCATGCGGTCCGAACTGGTCGAGCGCTCGGCCGGCTCGAAGGCGCAGCTGATCGACGCGCAGGAAACGCAGCAATTGCAGCAGGTGACGCTCGCCGAGCAGACGGGCCAGCTGAACGAGGCCGAGGCGGCGCTGGGTCGGCTCGCCAAGGAGCGCCGGCGGATCGTCGAAGGCTTCATCGCCGACAACGGCCAGAAGCTCGCCGATGCCGAGGGCCGCATCGACGAGGCGCGCGACAAGCTCGCCAAGGCCGAGGCGCGGCTGGAACAGATGTCGATCCGCGCCCCGATCGCCGGCACGGTCACGGCGCTCTCGATCGGCGGCAGCGGCCAAGTGGTGACGACGGGCCAGGAGGTGATGCGGATCGTGCCGGACGGCTCGACGCTGGAGCTCGAGGCCTATGTCTCCAACACCGATATCGGCTTCATCCATCCGGGCCAGGCCGTCGCGATCAAGATCGACGCCTTCCCCTTCACCCGCTACGGCATGCTGGACGGGCGCGTCGCCGATGTCGCGCTCGACGCGGTGCCGCGGGCCGATCTCACCGAGCGGCTCGCCTCACCTGCCGCGGCGCCGCGGCAGACCGGAGCCGGCGGCGCGCAGGCCGTGCAGGATCTCGTCTTTCCGGTGATCGTCACGATCACCGAGCCGTCGATCACTGTCGATGGCACCACGGTCCCGCTCTCGGCCGGCATGTCGGCCGTGGCGGAGGTCAAGACGGGCCGCAGGCGGATCCTCGAATATCTGTTCTCGCCGCTCGTCGAGGTCGGCTCCGAGGCGATGAAGGAGCGTTGAGGCCGAACGGGCATCGAGGCGGACCGGCCGCGCGCTATGCTTTCGTATAGGCTGCCAATGCCGAGGCGCCGGCAACGCAAGCTGGGCCTCGGCTAGACTGCGGCCGCGGTTCGAAGAGGGTTTCGAGGCCGACCGAACCGGCAGAGGATGTCTGCATGTCGATCGCTGCAAAGATCAGGCTCATGGCCGTCGCTCTCCTCCTTTCGGCGAGCTTGCTGCCGGCGCGCGCCGCGCCGCTGGCAGCGCCCGCCGGCGATGTAGTGCTGACGGTCTCCGGCGCCGTGGCCGAGACGAATGGCAGCGGCGAGGCCCGGTTCGACATGGCGATGCTGAGGGCGCTGCCGGCAACGGAATTCACCACGACGACCATCTGGACCGATGGCAGCAAGATCCGATTCACAGGCGTCCTGCTCAAGGACCTCCTGGCCGCGGTCGGGGCGAATGGCGAGACCGTCCATGCCGTCGCGCTCAACGACTATGCGATCGACATGCCGCTGGCCGATGCGATGTCGGGCGGTCCGCTGCTCGCCTATGAGGTCAATGGCCAGCCGATGCCGGTGCGCGACAAGGGGCCGCTGTGGATCGTCTATCCCTATGACTCCGATGCGCAGTATCGCAGCGAACTCGCCTATTCGCGCAGCATCTGGCAGCTGGCGCGCCTCGAGATCGGCGACTGACGTGACGCTCCTGGAGGGAGCACAGGCGGAGGCAGGCAGGCCGGGCGGGCCGCCGGCATGGCCGCGCGCCCGGCGGATCAGGTTTGTCGCGGCGGTGCTCGGCATCGCAACGGTCCTGTCCGTTCTGATCGGGCTCGGATCGCGGATCATCAACGAGCTGTCGAGCCTGCAATCGGCGCCGCAGGACAATGTGCAGTGGTCGCTGTCGCAGCTCGAGGTCGAGCACTATGCGATGGCGGACGCGGCGCTCGCGGCATCGGCCGATCCGGACCGCATCGCGGAGTTCAGGCGGCGCTTCGACATCTTCGTCAGCCGGATCAACATCCTCAGGCAGAGCGAGACCTTCGCGATCCTCCGCAAGGATATCCGGGCCTCTGCCCTCATCCAGACGGTCGACCAGCAGGTGACACGCCTCTTTCCGATCGTCGATGCGCCGGGAACCGAACTCGCCGCCAACCTGCCCGCGTTGCGCGCTGCCATCCTCGACATGAAGCCGGCCGTGCGCGGCCTCTCGCTCGCCGGCGTCAAGCTGTTCGCCGATGCCTCCGATTCCCGGCGCAAGTCGTTTTCGGAGCTGGTGATCTGGACAGCGCTCGCGGCGATCGGGCTGATCGTCGCGCTGATCGCATCGCTGATGGTGCTCCTGTGGCAGTCGCGGGTTGCGCGGCAGCGCTCGGAAGAGATCGAGATCAGCAATCTCCGCTATCGCAACACGATCAACGCCTCGCTCGACGCCATCATCGTCGCCGACGCCGAGGGCGTCATCATCGACTTCAACCCCGCTGCCGAGCGCGTCTTCGGCTATTCGCGCAATACGGCCATCGGACAGGGGATGCAGGGGCTGATCATTCCGGCGCAATGGCGCGCCGCCCATCGCGCCGGCATGAAGCGCTTCCTGGATACCGGCGTCAGCCGTGTCCTCGCGGCGGGCCGTGTCGAACTCGAGGCGATGCGCGCCACCGGCGAGGAGTTCCCGGTCGAACTCTCGCTCGGCACGACCACCACGACGACGGGACCGGTCTTCATCGCCTATGTCCGCGACATCTCCGACCGCGTCGCCACGCAGCGCGCCCTGACCGAGGCGCGCGACCAGGCCCTCGCCGCCGCGCGCGCGAAGTCGCAGTTCCTCGCCGTCATGAGCCACGAGATGCGCACGCCGCTCAACGGCGTCCTCGCCGTGCTGGATCTCCTCGACAACACCGATCTCGACGCGCGGCAGCGCGCCTATGTCGATACAGCCACGGCATCGGGCGAGATCCTGCAGCATCACATCGACGACGTGCTCGACATCACGCGGATCGAGGCGAAGGCCGTGCAGCTGCGCGCGCACTGGTTCGATCTCGTCGGCCTGCTCGACGAGGTGAAGGACGTCAATGCGCCGGCGGCCATGGCTCGGTCGGTCACCATCGCGGTCACGACAGCGCTGGCCGACCGCTACGTGTTCCAGGATCGCAACCGCCTGCGCCAGGTGATCATCAACCTCGTCGGCAATGCCGTGAAATTCACCGAGCGCGGTTCGATCCGCATCGAGGCCAACGAGCTCATTGCCGCCGGCGATCTCCGCATGGTCGAGATCGCGGTGTCCGATACCGGCATCGGCATCGCGCCGGACGATATCGACCGGATCTTCGAGGACTTCGTCACGCTCGATCCCTCCTACCAGCGCACGGCGGCCGGCTACGGCCTCGGCCTTGCCATCACGCGCGGCATCGTCGATGCGATGGGCGGCGAAATCCGGGTCGAGAGCACGCCCGGGCTCGGCAGCCGCTTCAGCGTCCGCCTGCCGATCGCGGCCTCCGCCGCGCCGCGGCCGACGCTGCCCGAGCCCGTGACCGAGCCGGAACCTGCTGCCGTACGCCATCATGCGAACAGCCGGGTCCTGCTCGTCGAGGACAACGAGACCAACCGCTTCGTCGCGCGCGAGATGCTCCAGCGCGCCGGCTGCGCGGTCACCGAGGCGAGCGACGGCGAGGAAGCGGTCGCCATGGCCGAGGCGGAGCGCTTCGACATGATCATCATGGATCTCTCGATGCCGCGCGTCGACGGGCTCCAGGCGACGCAGCGCATCCGTGCGGGCAGCGGCCCGAACCGCGACACGGTGATCGTCGGGCTGACCGCACATGCCCTGCCCGAGGAACAGATGCGCCTGCAGCAGGCCGGCATGCAGGATTGCCTGACCAAGCCGCTGCGGCTGGCGAAGCTCGACGCGATCCTCGCGCGCCACCTCGTCCCGGCCGAGGACCGGCCGGCGCAACCCGCCGCCGGCGTCGCCCCCCCGCCGCTCGCCGAGCTGGTCGATTTCGCCGTGCTCGCCGAACTGTCGGAGCTGCTGCCGGAGAACATCTTCCACGCCCGGGTCGACGCCTATCTCGCCGAACTGCCTGCAGCGCTCGCCGGACTTTCGGATGCTGCCCACCGCGGCGACATGAGCGCGCTGCGCCGTCTCGCCCATCTTCATGCCGGCTCCTCGGCCGTCTTCGGCGCCAGCCGGCTGTTCGACGTGCTGAAGCAGCTGCAATCGGCGAGCGAGGCCAGAGAGGCGGCCATGATCGACGCGCTCGTCGGCGACCTGCCCGCCGTCGTCGAGGACACCAGGGCCGCGATGGCCGAGATCCTCGACGAGAGCTGACCGGTCGGCGCAACGGCTTGCGGCACCGTCATTAGGCACCGCGTCCCGTCACCACCGCGCGCAGCGTCAGGGCGATGATCGCGCAATCGAGCAGGATCGAGCGGCTCCTGACATAGGCGGTATCCATGTGGACCATCTTGCTGAAGCCGATCTCGGCGCGGCCGGAGACCTGCCAGAGCCCGGCGAGGCCCGGCTGCTCGAGCGCGAGGCGCCAGAGCCATTCGATCCCGAGGCGACGCATCGGGAGCGGCGCCCGCGCGATGCTGCCCGACCAGAAATCGAACTGCGCGCCGACGCCGGCGACGAGCCGCGCGCGGTTGCGGGCGATCCAGACATCCTGCAGCGGCACGCCGAGCGCGACGAGCACGATATCGGCGCCGGACGCGTCGACGGCGGCGATGACCTCTTCATCCTCGCCGGGTTTCAGATGGCCATGATGGGGCCGGCGATCGTGAGGCCGGGCGCATGCCGGCGGGCCGTCCCAGCGGCGGCCTCGGCGATGCCGGGACGCGCGCCGAAATAGACCGAAAGGCCCGCGCGGCGGCATCGATGCAGAGCGGCACGAACAGGTCGGTGCCGTTGAGGTTCTCGACGAAGCGTCCGCCGCCGAGCCTGGCGGCCAGTTGCAGCCCCGAGCCGCCGGGCAGGCGGATGTCCGCCTTGCCGACCGCCCAGCGAAAGGCCGGATCGTCCGCCGCCATGTTCACGGCATGAGCGTTGATGAACACCGCCGTCCGCGGTTCGCCCGGCTCCAGCAGCAGCGAGAGCGCGGTCTCGCGCCTCCCGTTGAGAATGCGCATCTTGAACAGATCGACTGTCTTGGCCGGTCCCATCGATCTTCTCTCCGTGTTCGATGGGCCATGATCGGGGTCGATCCAATTTTCATCGAATCCGCAGCAGCATATCCGCCCCCATCCTTGGCGCTCCCGCCGGCGAGATCGGGTAGCGCGCCCTGCATCGCAGCGCGAAACCTATCCTTGCGCATAATCAAATCGCGGTTGCGGCGCGGAGACTATGGTTGCACGCTGATTTTGGCGATGGCCCCATCCGCCGAACGGACAAAAGCGCTACATTGCTTTCACGCGTCGTCGGGGATTCGCCTCTGCAACGAAGCTCCGTTCCAGTCGAGGACAGTCCCTGATCATGTCCAGCGTCATCACGATGTGGTCGAGGCGATCGTCATGAAGATATTGCTGGCAGATGACCATGAGCTGGTCCGCGACACGATCCGCGCCTTCCTGGAGCGCGAGCCGGACATCTCCGTCGCGGTCGCGGCGGATTTCGGCGCCGCCGCCGAGCGGATCACCAGGGAAGGCCCGTTCGACCTCGTCATTCTCGATTACACGATGCCGGGCATGAACGGTCTGGAAGGGCTGGCCCGCGCCAAGACGCTCAATTTCGGCAGCCCGGTCGCCATCATCTCCGGCACCGCGACCCGCAGCATCGCCGACGAGGCGCTGGCCGCCGGGGCCGCCGGCTTCCTGCCGAAGACGATCGCGGCAAAGTCGCTGATCCACGCCATCCGCTTCATGGCAGCCGGCGAGCAATATGCGCCGATCAGCTTCATGACCGAGCGGGAGGAGGAGGTCGTCCATCCCCTCGCCGCCAAGCTGACCAAGCGCGAGATGGAGGTCCTTGCAGGCCTTGTCGACGGGCGCTCCAACAAGGAAATCGCCCGCGGCCTCGACCTGCAGGAAGTGACGGTCAAGCTGCATGTGAAGACGCTGTGCCGCAAGCTGGAGGCCCGCAATCGCACCAATGCGGCCATGATCGCCAAGGAAGCCGGCCTGTTCTAGGTCTCGGCCGATCGCGCTCTACCCGTTCGGATAGAGGCGCTCTCCGATGACGCGACGGGCGAGCCCTCGGCGCACGCGGGACCGCGACGCCGCGCGCTACTGAGATGGCCAGTCACCGGGGCCATGCCATGAACGCGCACACCTACCCGACGCCGATCCTCGACGGCGCTGCGACGCTGCCGCTGCTGGCGCTGGCCGCACCCAATCTCGGCCCGGCCGCGCCGCCACAATGGCGCGCTGCCGGCCCGATCCCGCCCATCGTCTGGCTCTGGATCGCCGGCATGGCGGTGATGCTGGTGGCACTCTGGGTCGGCCATCTCGACTGGGAGCTCGGCGCCGGCCAGACGATCAAGTCGACCATCGGCTGGGCCAAGGGCTGGGCGCTGATGGCGCTCTTCCCGCTCGTCGGCGCCGTGCTGCCGATCCGCCGGCACGCGCTGATCCGCAGCCAGACGATCGTCGGGCTCTGCACGCTGCTGGTGCTGCCGATCATGCTGGTGGCGCCGATGATCGGCCTGCCCGAGAAGCTCTTCGAATCGCGGCTGAAGGCGGCGGGCGGTCCGGGACCTGAATATGTCTCGGTCGATCTCTACACGCTCGATCCCTCGACATGGACGCCGCGCTGGCAATTCTACGCGCCATGGTCGCCGTTTGCCGGATTGATCGGGGTCGTGCTGGCCCTCTTCGCGCTCGAGGAGAAGAAGCGCTTCTGGATAATCGTCGGCCTCCTGGCCGCGCTCGCGATGATCTATCTGTCGAAATCGCGGATGAGCAGCGTCGCGCTGGTTGTCTGCGTGATTGTGCCGCGCCTGCTGCCCTTTCTCCGCCAAAGCGTCGCCTGGAGCGTTTTCGCCGCCGCCGCCGCGTCGCTCGCCGTCCTCGGCACCGACCTCCTCCGCCTGATGCAGGACGGCGTCTCGGCGTTCAAGGGCGCCCGTGCCGACAGCACCCGCGTCCGCGAAGCCCTGCAGCGCATCGCCTATGACCGCTGGCGCAGCGAGGCGGTCTGGTTCGGGCATGGCACGGTCGAGCCGGGGCCGCACATCGTCGAGCGCATGCCGATCGGCAGCCATCACACCTGGTTCGGCCTCCTCTTCGTCAAGGGCGTGGTCGGGCTGTTCGCGTTGCTCGTGCCGATGTCCGTCCACACGATCCTGACCTTCGCCGACGCCGCGAAGGGTCCTCGCGGCCGCCTTCCCTTCGGCATCATGCTGCTGCTGGTCATCCTCACATTCGGTGAGAATGTCGAGATCGAGGCCTATCTGCTGTGGCCGGCGCTGGTGCTGCTCGGCGTCCCAGCGCGAGAGATGAACAGCTCCGCCGCCAGCGGCCGCTGACCACGCGGGCCGCGGAGCACGAGCGCGATCGCGCGGTGTCACCACCCGCCGGTGCCCGCGGACGCCTTTCCTTTTGCTCTGGCACCATCGTCGAAAAGCCCTCTATCCCATTGGGACAGTGGGATTTTCCTTGGTCGGCTTACCGGCTCACGATCGCTTGACGGATGCGCGCGATCGCCAGCAAGGACCGATGGGGACGCGCCCCGCCGGCGCCGACCGCACCACCCATCGAGCGTCCGAACCGGGACGCTCGCCCTGGGGCTGGCGCCGGGATGACGCCGCTTGGCCGGTCGGCGGGGGCGCGGCCTCCCATCGGGATGCCCGGCGCGTGACGCCGCGGAGAGATCCCTCGTGGCCGCGCGGCGCCGGGCCCTCGCAGGCACAGAGAAAAGCCCGCCACCCTTGCGGGTGACGGGCTTTCCCTCCTCGGGGGCGGTGGGTCGCCCCGTCGAAACCATCCTCGATGCCTCGGTCTGGAAGCCGGGCCGCGGCGCCTCGCGCGCTGTCCGAACGCCTTCGACACGCTGTCGGGGGAGAGGCCCGCCACCCCTTTCGGGATGACGGGCTCCCCTTCCTCGGGGGCGGTGGGTCGCCCCGTCGAAAGCTCGATCGCGTCGCGCTAGGCGGCCGATTTCGCGTCCTGGATGCCGTCGCGGCCAAACCTGTCGACGAGCGCACACCAAGCGTCCGCGAACCGGGCCTCAGCCCGTTCGGCGTGCCGAGGTCCGCCCTCGATGTCCACTGTCCGCAGGTCGCAACGCGCCATCGCCTCGCGCCAGCCGCGGCTGGTGTTTTCCGGCACAACCCGCGCGCCGGCCCTTGCAAGGGCCGGGCTCGCATCGGTCGGCCCCGTCAGCACCGGCAATCCGGCGGCCAGCGCCTCGAGCGCGACCAGTCCGCTCGCATCGAAGCGCGCGGGAACGGCGAGGCCGTCGACGGCAGCGAAGACCGCGCGGCGATCGGCCGGTGCATCGGCGAATTCGATGCGCTCATGGCCGCCGGCGCGGGAAACGACCTCGCGGTGGCGCGGCCCTCGCCATAGAGGCGGAGCGTCAGGATGTTCGACATGGTGCAGACCGGGTTCTCGCGCAGCAGGTCGCGCGCTTCGAGCGGCTGCGGCAGGATGGTCGAGATCGTGCGGGCGCTCTCCGGCGCGCCGCGGAAGAAGGCGATGCGGCCATAGACGGCATCGGGCGCGTCAGCTGCGTCGAAACGCTCGGCCATGCGGGCCAGCTTTTCCGGGACGAACAGATCGTCGCTGTCGAGAAAGGCGATGAGATCGGCCCATGCGTGGAGATAGGCGCCGATATTGCGCGCCCGGCTCGGACCGCCATTCTCGAGCCGCACCAGACGGAAGCGGGCATCGCGGGACGCGGTGTCAGCTGCGATCTTCGCCGACCCGTCGCTTGAGCCGTCATCAAGCACGACCGCCTCGAAATCGGTGAAGCGCTGCGCCGCGAGGGAAGACAGCGTCTCGCCGAGCGTCGCTTCGGCATTGAAGCAGGGGATGAGAACGGAGAAGCGCGGCGCGGCCGACCGGATGCCGGCGGCGGCCTCGGCCAGACGCGCGCAAACGTCATGCGCCGACGCCGATGCGTCGATGCCGTCCGTTCGGGTCCCTGTCGTCATCATGGTTCGTCCCGTTGTCGCCGCCTCGGTGCGGGGCGGTTCAACAGGGTCGGTTGTAGTCGGGACGGCGACCGTCATTTCATTGCGGGGGTACAGGCGAAGCGCCCGTCTGGTGTTCCGACCTATCCGTTCGCATAGGTCGGATGCTCCCGAGACGGCGGGGCGAACCCGATGGGCGGCGGACAGAAGAGCGCGTCGGCGCGCATGGCCCCCCATCAACCCGAGTAAAAGCACCCGCCGATGCGCCGCGTCCTGCCGTCCGTGACCGTTAAGTTCGGTCGCTCGACCACCGCTCTTCTTGCCGCCACGCTACTGTCCGGCTGTGGCGCCATGACCCATACGATCGCCAACAGCGAGCCGGTGGCGGCAAGAAGAGCGGCGGATCGAGGACATGCTCGGCCGCGCCGACCGCGACGACTTCGATCCCTATATCCTGCCGGGTGACGCCCTCGCCTGCTACGATTCCACCATCACCAACGTGTTCGAGCTCGCCCGCGGCTTCGGCGTCATCGCGGCGACCGTCGCCGTTTCGGCGGCCGTGGCGCCCTGACCAGCGCTCCGGCGGCGACGCCGGAGCGCTTCGCGGCGGCGAGGCGCCCCCCCCGAACGAAAAAGCCGATCCACCCTCGTGGGCGGATCGGCTTTTCTCTTGGGAAGGCTGGTCTCCAGCGGACGGGGTCTCCGCCGGAGGCTCTCTCAGCGCGCGGCAGGCAGCAGAGCGTGGATCAGGTCGAGCCAGGCCTCGGCGCGCTCCGTCTCGGCATTGGCGAGGCTGGCGCGACCGGCGCGGCCCATCTCGGCGAGTTCCATGCGCGGCAAGAGGCGTAGAATGCTGGCGAGCGCCTCGGCATTCGCGCAGTCGGCGACGACGCCGGCGGCGCCGACCTGCTCGGGCAAGCCGTCGACGGCGCTGGTGACGATCGGCCGGCCGGCGAGCTTCGCCTCCGTCGCCGCGAGGCCGAACGCCTCCCAGCGCGAAGGCACCACCACGACATGGCAACTGGACATGAAGTCCGGCACATTGGCCACCGTGCCGACGAAGCGGATATGGGCATGGCCGGCGGCCTGGCGCTTCAGCGCTTCCTCCTCCGGGCCATAGCCGCCGATGACGAGCGAAAACCGCCTGGGGTCGAGCATCTTGACCGCCTCGATCAGCGCGTCGAAGCCCTTGGCATAGGCAAGGCGGCCATAGGCGCCGAGGACGAGCGGCCGAGCGCGGTCGAGCGCGAGGTCGGCGACGCGGCCAAGACCCTGGCGCCCGCTCCACGGCCGGATGATCCGGACCGATCCGGCGGGGAGGCTCGCGACCCGCTGGACCCAGCGCGCCTGCTCCTCGGAGACGCCGCAGACGGCGTCGAATGCCTTCATCCACAGCTGCATCATCAGGCGGAAGCGGCGCGGATCCGGCACCATCAGCTCTTCCCAGGCATCGGCATAGCTGTGCTCGACATGGACGAGGCGGGCCTTCGGATTGCGCAGGCGGAGGCTCGCGACGAAGGCGAGTTTCTGCCAGTTCGGCGTGAAATGCGTCACGATGACATCGGCATAGATCCGGGGCGCCAGCCAGGCGGGCTGCACCTGACGGATCTCGCTGGTGAAGGCGCTGGCGAGGATCGGCTCGCGGAAGATCGCGAAGGATTTCGTGATGCCGCCGAGCGCGAAATCGTCGAGCAGATGCGCAACGCGCGGATGCCGACCGGCCGACAGGGAATTGCGGGTGAAACTGCGATGGGCCGAGGGCGCGCCGAGGCGGGCGATATCTTCGGCTGCCGACCTCCGCTCCATCCCGAGCGTCCGGCTCCCGGACGGACCCTGCGCCACCATCATGATCCACTCCCTCGCGGCGCCTCGCCCGAGCGGGCAAGGCCGATGAGGGAATAGTGGCGAGCGGCTTCGTGGGCGGAGGGCAGCGTCCGGCGAGCGAACACGACCAAAAGGCGCTCCCGCTATCCTTTCGTATCGCGCCGCAGGGGATGGCGCGGTGGCGGACGGCGTCAGCGCGGTTCGCGCAGGCCCTCGTCGAAGACGCGGATCACCGGATAGGTGATATAGGCGATGAGGCGCTGCTCGCCGGCATGGATCTCGGCCGTCAGCGTCATGCCCGGCGTCAGCCGTGCGGCGTCGCCGAGGCCGGGCAGCGTCAAGCTCTCGAAGCCGACCAGGCCGCGGAAATAGGCGCCGATGGCGGGCGGGTCGCGGTGGAAGGCGTCGGGGCTGACCACGTCGAGCGTTCCATCGAGCGTCCCGTAGCGCTGGAACGGAAACGCTTCCAGCTTGACGCGGACGAGGCTGCCGGCCTCGACCGAGCCGATATCGGCCGCATCGATCTCGACCTCGGCCTTCAGCGGCGCATCGGCCGGCACGATGGTCACCAGCGGCTCGGCCGGCTGCAGCACCGAGCCGATCGAGCGATCGGCGACTTCCATGACGATGCCGTCGGCCGGCGCGACGAGCGCGCTGAGTTCGGCCTTGCGCGTCGCCTTGGTCAGTTCCTCGGCCACGGCATCGCGGCGCCGGCCGGCATCGACACGCTCCTGCTCGGCCTTGCCGCGCCACTCTTTCACGAAGGCGGTGCGCTTCGCGACGCCGCTCGCGAGCTCGTGCAGCAGCTCCTCCGCCTCGCCGCGCAACTGGTCCAGTTCGGATGTGGCTGCCAGCGTTGCGCTCTGCGCCTCAAGCATCTGGACGCGCGAGACATAGCTCTTCTCGAACAGCTTGGAGCGGATCTCCTCGATCGTCTTCAGGATGGCGATGCGCGCCGTGAGCGACGCCTGGCGGCCGGCATTGGTCGCCAGCATCGCCTCGGTCTTGCGCACCTCTTCGTCGAGGCTGTCGAGGCCGGCGGCGATCTCGGCCTGACGCTCGGCCAGGAGCGAGGCCTGCCGCTGCCGCTCGGGATCATCGCCGGCCTCGAAGCGGGCACCCGACAGCTCGGCACCGAGCCGGTCGACCTCGGCATCGAGGCTGGCCTTCTGTCCGGCCAGCGAGGCGGCGTCGGCCGCGACGAAAGTCGGATCGAGATGGGCGAGGATCTCGCCCTTGGTGACGACATCGCCCGCGCGGACGAGAATGGAGCGCACGATCGCGCTTTCGA
Source organism: Kaistia sp. (assembly GCA_965279105.1). Lineage (GTDB taxonomy): Bacteria > Pseudomonadota > Alphaproteobacteria > Rhizobiales > Kaistiaceae > Kaistia. The sequence goes on along the minus strand of OZ257135.1, from coordinate 2,697,167 downwards.
GCGGCTGCACCACGATCAGCGGCTCGGAGGAGACGAGCTTGCCCTCTGCGACCACGATGCGATCGACCTTGGACACGCTCGCCCAGACGAGGAAGCCGAGGATCATCGCCATCAGCAGATAGCCCGTGCTGCGCGCCGCTCGCGGCAGCGGACGATGCTCGAGCGCCAGCGGATCCGGCAGATGCTCGGCGAGCGCGGGATCGCGCCGCTTCGGCGGCTCGGGCGGCGCGGCGGGCGCCTTCAGGCCGCGCGGGGGCGCATTCATGCCGCGCGGCTCGTCTGCTGCAGCCAGAGCTGGCGATAGACGGCGCAGGTCGCGATCAGCTCGGCATGCGGCGCATTGCCGACGAGACGGCCGTGATCGAGCACCAGGATGCGATCGGCGTTGCGGATCGTCGTCAGGCGATGGGAGATCGCCAGCGTCGTGCGGCGATGCGCGTCGCGCTCCAGATTGGCGACGACCATCGCCTCGCTGTCCGGATCGAGCGAGCTCGTCGCCTCGTCGAGGATGAGGATCGGCGGATCGCGGAGCAGCGCCCGCGCGATCGAGAGACGCTGCTTCTGACCGCCGGAGAGGTTGACGGCACCCTCCTCCAGCAGCGTGTTGTAGCCCTGCGGCAATTGCTCGATGAACTCTTCCGCCCCGGCCTGCCGCGCGGCGGCGACAATCTCGGCGAAACTGGCATCCGGCCGGGTCACCGCGATATTGTCGCGCACGCTGCCGCGGAACAGGAACGCATCCTGCAGCACGACGCCGATCTGCCGGCGGAGATCGACGACGTCCATTTCGCGCACATCGACGCCGTCGAAGCGGATGATGCCGTTCTGCACCGGATGCAGCGTCTGGATCAGCCGCGTCAGCGTCGTCTTGCCGGAGCCGCTCGGCCCGACGATGCCGATGAAGCTGCCGGGCGGGATAGACACCGAGATGCCGTCGAGCGCCGGCTGGGTGGCGCCCGGATACTGGAAGCGGACATCGCTGAGGCTGATCTCGCCGCGTAGCTTGCTGCGCATCCCCTTGCCGAGATTGCGCTCGGCCGGCGCGTTCATGACCTCGCCGAGCATGCGCACCGACAGCGCCGCCTCCTGATATTCGTGGACCAGCCCGACCAGCGCCACCAGCGGGCCGCTGACCCGGCCGGCCAGCATCTGGAAGGCGACCAGCGCGCCGACCGTCATCTCCTGATGAAAGACGGCGAAGACGCCGCCGGCCACCACCGCGACCATCATCAGCTTCTCCAGCAGCGAGGAGATCTGGCGCGCCATGATCGAGATCTTGGCGACTTCGAGATGCCGCTCGATCGCATGGGCGGCGCGGCCGTCCCATTCGCGCCGCTGCCGGGCCTCGAGGCCGAGCGCCTTGATCGTCTGCATGCCGTGGATCGATTCGACCAAGAGCGCCTGCCGCGCGCCCTCGGCCCTGTAGAGCTGCTGCAGCCGCGCCCGATAGGGGATGATCAGCGCGGCGACGACGCCGCAGATCGCCAGCGAGAATCCGAGCACGATCGCCGTCAGCGGCACGCTGTAATAGGCGAGCACCGGCACGAACACGACGAGCACCGAGGCATCGAGCAGCGTCATGAACAACCGGCCTGTCAGGAACTCGCGCGCCGTCGAGGCCTGCTGCATGTGCTTGGTGAGCACGCCGGCGGTGTTGCGCTCGAAGAAGCTGCTCGGCAGCGACAGGAGATGGCCGAAGGTCCGCGTCGCCAGGCGGATGTCGATCTTGGTCGTCGCATGCAGCATCACATAGCCGCGCAGATAGCCGAGCACGGCATCGAAGGTCAGCGCCAGCAGCACGCCGGCGCCAATGACATAGAGCGTCGACAGGCTGTGATGGACCAGCACCTTGTCGATGACGATCTGGAAGAAGATCGGCACGGCGAGCGCCAGGACGTTCAGCACCATGGCGATCAGCGCGATATCGCCGAAGAGGCCCTTCTGGCGCAGCACTTCGGGGATGAACCAGCGGAGCCCGAAACGCTGGTCTGGGTCGGCGAGCGAGAAGCTGCGCTTCACCAGCACCGCCTCGCCGCTGGACGCCTCCTCGAACTGCGCGCGATCGATGGCGATGATCCCGGCCGCGGCCGCCAGCGGATCGAGAATGGCGAGCTGCGGCTCCCCCTCCCCGGCAATGAGGCCGGAGACGATGACCGCATTGCCGTTGTTCAGGATGAGGAGGACCGGAAACGCCTCGCCGAGCCCGGCGAGATCGGCGAAGGCGAGCCGGCGCGATTTCGCGACGAGACCATGCGCTTCGGCGATGGCGACGATCTGGCGCGCCGTCGGCTCGGCCTTCAAGTCATGGCCATGCACCAACTGGTCGAAATCGAGCTCGAGCTGGTGATGGCGGGCGATCGCCACGAGGCATTGCACCGCCGTATGCCGGCACGGCGCCGGTGGCTCCTCGGTCGAGACGATCTCGATATCGTCGATGCTCACGCGCCGCCCTCTCGCCCTGCGGTGAGACGGCTCCGATCGACGATGGCGTCAAAGTGGGGCAAGGCGCTCAGCTGTTGCCGCTCGAGCGCGGCGGGAAGTTCGGCGAGGCGATGGTCATCGGCGCGCCGGCGCTCGCCGTGGGGCTCGCCGCTGCCGTCGTCGGCGTCGCCGCCTGTGCGTTGCGCTGGACGATGCCCTGCTCGACGAGCACATCGAGCATCCGCTGCATCATCTCATGCGAGCGCAGGAACCCCTCGATCGGCAGCACCACGCGCTGGCGGAAGCGCAGCACCGGCTGCCCGTTGGCATCGCGCTCGGTCGGCGATTGCGACACGAGATCGATGCGGATGGTCGATCCGGTCACCGAGAGATCGCCGAAGCGATCGGCGAAGAGTTCATCGGTCATGCTGTGAAGACATCCTCTGAGTAATCGACGAAAGGTCGGATCGGCAGGGCCCGGAGCGGCCGCGCGGCCGCCCGCCCCTCTCCGGGCGGGCAGCCGCGGCGCTAGAGCAATTCCGGCGAGCTCGGGCTCCCCGGAATTGCTCTCTCTGTCTGTCTTGGCGCATTTTCTTCACGCGAACCGGTACCCACTTCGCTCGAAAATGCGCTAGGCCGCCAGCGATCCGGCGGCGACCGTCAGCCGGCCCCAATTGCTCCAGTTCGTGCCGTTGGACGCGCGCACCCAGATCTCGTCCGACGTTCCGGTCCCGCCCGACAGGAAGGTGGTCGCGGCGAGCTGGGAGGAGAGGATGTCGATCACCGTGCCGGCCGATTGCGTGACGCCGCCCACCTTGAAGCTGCCGCTTTCCGGATCCGGCGTCATGTCGATGAACTCATAGGCGCTGGCTGGCACCGGCGTCGTCACCGTCGCCAGCGAGGACGCCGCGAGGCTCGTATTGGCAGCCACCGACTGGTCCGAGACGCTGATGACCGGCGTACCGCTCACTGCGGTCGTCACGACGAGCGGGGTCCAGGCGCTGGTGCCGCCGGCGCTGGTCGCGCGGACAAAGATCGTGTCGCTGCTGCCATTGGTGCCGGCGACGACCGCGGCCTGCCCGAACTGGGCCTCGGTCAGGGTCAGCGTCGTGCCGGCCGTCTGGGCGACGCCGTTGACGGTGATGCCGGCGCTGCTCGCCGCCGTGTTGGTGTCGAGGAGCTGATAGGTCTGGACGACGTCGCCCGGCTGCAGCGAGACCGAGACCACCTCACTGAGCGATGTCGGCGCCGGGGGTGCCGGCGGCGGCAGGCTGTCATAGATCGTCAAAGTGAGCGGCGTCGCGGTCAGCGTCGGCGGCGGGAACTCGTCATTGGTGATGGTGCCCTTGGCAACGAGGGTGGTCGCCCCGCCGGCGAGCGAGGCGTTGGTCGGGCTTGAGAGCGTCAGGTTGAAGCGCTCGTCGGCCTCGAAGACCTTGTCGCCCGTGACCGCGATGGTGATCGTCGCCGAGGTCTGGCCGGCGGCGATCGTCACGGTTCCGCTCTTGGCCGTGTAGTCCGAACCCGCCGTCGCCGTGTCGTTCGACGTCGCATAGGAAAACGCCGTGTTGATGCCCGACGCTGCCGACAGCGTGACGGTGAAGACGAGATTGGTCGTGCCGCTGTTGCCCTCGACGACGGCTACGTCCGCCACCGAGAGAAGCGGCCTTGCATCGTCGTTCGTGATCGTGCCGGTGCCGACGAGCGATGTCGCGCCGCCGGCAAAGACGGCGCCGTTCGGATTGGTGAGGGTCAGCTTGACCGTCTCGCTGCCCTCATAGCGCGTGTCGCCGTTGACATAGATGGTCACGGTGCCGGTCTTGGCGCCGGCGGCGATCGTCAGCGTGCCCGTCCGCGCGGCATAGTCCGAGCCGACCGTCGCGGTGCCGTTCGAGCTCGCGATCGCGAAGGTCGTCGCCTGCGAGGAGGCCGCCGACAGCGTCACCGTGAAGATAAGGGCCTTGGTGCCGCTGTTGCCCTCGGTCACCGTGGGCGCGTTGATCGTCGCCGTCGGCTTGGCGTCGTCATTGGTGATCGTGCCGGTTGCCGTCAGGCTGGACGCGCCGCCCGCGAAGCTCGCCCCGGTCGGGTTTGAGAGCGTCAGCAGGATGGTCTCGTCGGTCTCGTAGACCGTTTCGCCGGTGACCGGGATCGTGATCGTGCCGGAGGTCTGGCCGGCGGCGATGGTGAGCGTCCCGGTCTTGGCGGTGTAGTCACTGCCCGCCGTCGCGGTACCGTTCGCGATCGCATAGGCGATCGTCACCGGCAGGCCGGACGCCGCCGACAGCGTGACCGTGAAGACGAGATCGGTCGTGCCGCTGTTGCCTTCCGCGATCGACACATTGGCGATGCTGGCGACGGGCGGCGTGTCGTCATTGCCGATCGTGCCGGTCGCCGTCAGCGTGGCGGCGCCGCCGGCGAAGCTGGCGCCGGTCGGGCTGGAGAGGGCGAGCTTCACCGTCTCGTCGGCCTCGTAGAGCGTGTCGCCATTGACGAGGACCGTGATTGTGCCCGTCGTCTGGCCGGCGGCGATCGTCAGCGTGCCGGAGGTCGCGGCATAGTCGCCGCCGGCCGTCGCCGTGCCGTCCGCCGACGCATAGGCGATCGTCGTCGGAAGGCCCGAAGCGGCCGAGAGCGTCACCGTATAGACGAGCGCGACCGTGCCGCTGTTGCCCTCGACGAGGACGGCATCGCTGATGCTCGCCACCGGCGGCAGGTCGTCATTGGTGATCGTGCCGGTGGCCGCGAGCGTCGGGGTCCCGCCTGTAAACGTCGCTCCGGAGGCATTCGAGAGCGTCAGCGTCAGCGTCTCGTTGGCTTCATAGAGCGTGTCGCCGTTGACGGTGACGCTCACGGTACCGCTCGTCTCGCCGGCGGCGATCGTCAGCGTGCCGCTCGCCGCGCCATAATCGGACCCGGCGGACGCCGTCCCGTTCGAGGTCGCATAGCTGAAACTCGCCGGCAGGCCTGACACGGAAGAGAGCGTGACCGTGAACACCAGCGTGGTGGGGCCGGCATTGCCCTCGACGATCGTCGCCGAGGTGAGCGTCGCCACCGGCGCGGCATCGTCGTTCGTGATCGCGCCGGTGCCGGTGAGGCTCGGCGCCCCGCCGGCGAAGGTGGCGCCGCTGGCGTTCGAGATCACGAGCTGGACGCTCTCGTCGGCCTCATAGAGCGTATCGCCGGAGACCGGGACCGCGATGGTCGCGCTGGTCTGGCCGGCGGCGATGGTGACCGTGCCGCTCACGGCGGTGAAGTCGCTGCCCGCGATCGCCGACCCGCCGGCCGCGGTCGCATAGCTGAACGTCACCGGCAGCGCGGAAGCCGTCGCCAGCGTCACCGTGAAGACGAGATTGGCCGTGCCGCTGTTGCCCTCGGCGAGCACCGGCGCCGAGATCGTCAGCGCATTCGGGTTGATCTGCAGCGTGTAGCGGTTGAAGTCGCCATCCGTGCCGTTGACGACGACATAGTAGTCGCCGGCCGCGAGCATCGCGCCATAGCGGCCCTCGCTCGCTGCGGTGGCGTCGAACTGGCCATTGCCGACCTGGCCGCCATTGGCATCGAGCAACTGGATGGTGGCGCCGCCCGACGTCACGATGACGGTCAGGTCGACGAAGGTCGGCGTCGTCAGGGCGAAGTGAACAAAGTCCCTCTCCGTCGTGCCGGTGACGACGTCGTCGAGGCTGGTCGGGCCGGGATTGCTGCCGAGATCCCTGGCGCTCGCAAACGTATGGCCGGCGCCCGGCGGCACGGCGGTTCCGGTCATCTGCAAGGCGTAGCGCTGCGACGCTTCGGTCGTGGTCACGCCGACATAATAGGTGCCGGCGTCGAGGTAGCGGAGATATTGGCGATCTTCACCGGCGGCGTAGTTGTCTGCGATCGTCGCGATCTCGGTGCCGGCCGCGTCATAGAGCTTCAGCCGGTAATTGCCGGTGGCGCCGTTGATGTCGAAATTGACCAGCGAGGAGGAGCCGACGGCGAACTTGAAATAGTCGACCGGATCGCTGCCGCCGACATTCTCATTGATGAAGCTGCCGGTCGCGCCGATCGTGCCGATATCGCGGGCGAGAGCGAACGTGTTGCCGGAGCCATCGGCAACGGTGCCGATCGACGTCGTGCCGGTCCAGTAGGTCAGCGAATATGTTGAATTCGTACCGGAATAGAGCGTACTCACGCGAACATAGTAGGTTCCGGCGGCCAGTGGGCTATTGAAACCGTCACTCGTATCGTTCGTGTAATAGTATCCCGAACTGATCGTATTGAGTGTACCGTCCTTTATCTCGACGAAGAGAGGCGAATTCTGATCGGCGACGAGATTGAGGTTCAACGTTGCGTCGGCCGCGAGCGTGACTTTGTAGAAATCCTCGGGGGCGGCATTGCCGACCCAGTCACTCACAGTCTTCCGCGCGGCGGTCGGCGTCAGCGCCGCGGCAGTGCTGATGTCGTGGCCAGCCGGGCCGTCGCCGGTCGGGACAGCCTTGCCCAATAGTCGATAGGTCAGCTGGTTGCCACCCCAATAGGTCGATATCCGAACGACATAGGTGCCTGCGGCAAGCGAAGCCGAGACGCTGCCGGGGTGATCGCTATCGGACGGGAAATCCGTAACGATCTCGTTGCCGTCCTTGTCGAGCAGTCCGATCTGTCCGGCAGGACCAGAGAGGCCAGTGATATCAAAGTCAAATGTGACCTGAGCAGCCGAAGTCAATGTGAACTTGTAGTAGTCCAATCCGTTGGACTGGCCCAAGCCGTCGTTGATGCCAACCCAATCCGTCGCGAGCACGGTCGGCGTCGCGGTCAGGGTCGGCAGCGCGGTGGCGCCGGCGAAGCTGTGGCTGGCGGGGCCGTCCGGGCCAGCGCTGGCCGAGGCCGACAGAGTGTAGCGAACGGTGCCGCTACCAGCCGGATCGCGGACCTGCAGCCGATAGGTCCCGGCCTGCAGCGTCTCGGTTAGAGTCGGTTCGTTGCCGAGGCTGGTATCGAAGGCGTCAATCTGGTTGCCGGCTGCGTCGAACAGCAGAATCTGCCAATATGCGCCATTCGTCAGCGTCACGTTCGACAGTTTCAGCGAGACCTTCGAGAGACCGGTCAGGGTGAAGCTGTAAAAATCATCCGCGGCTAGTGCGTTCGGAAGGTTATAGACGGCATCCGAGACGCTGACCGGCGTCGCGCCGAGCGTGCCCAGCGCTTTCGGGGCAGCCAGAGTCTTCCCGGCCGCGTCCGGCAGGGCTGTCGCGGTCGCGCGCATGCGATAGCCGACATTGTCGCCAGCGACGATGTCGACATAATAGGTTCCGGCGCCGAGATCGATCGACGACGAATAGCCGTCTGACCAGCGATAGTCGATCGCGTTGCCGTTCGCATCGACGATATTCCAGCTGAAATTGGCATCCGGCCCAGGACCGGAGAAGCTGAGGTCGACCGTGGACGCCTTGGCGACCGTGAACTTGTACCAGTCATCCGTGTCCGCGCCGTTTCCGATCCAGTCGGTCTTGATAACGGCCGTCGTGCCGAGCGCGCCGAGCGAGGCGGCGGTGGCCAGCGTGTTGCCGGCGCCGTCCGTGCCCGACGAGCCGACGACAGTGGCGCCGGTCGAATAGGTCAGCGTATAGCGGCTGGCGGCGTTGATGTCGTTCGAGGCAGCGTCGACCAGCATGAAATAGGTGCCGGCGGCGAGTTGCACCGAAGCCGTCGCCGCGCCCCACTGGTCATCCGTGATCTGGTTGCCGGCCGTGTCGATGATGCGGAAATGCGTGCTGTACGCGGCCGCGAGGATCACGTTGAACTTGCCGGCCGCGGCCATGGTGAACTTGTAGACATCGGGCTGGCTGCCGGCCCAGTCGGTCAGGGTCGCCGAGGTCGCCGACGGCGTCAGCATAGTCGCTGTCGCCAGCGTGTGGCCGGCGGCGCCGTCGAGCGCCTTCGCGCTCAGCGACAGGGCGAAGCTCGTATTCGCGCCGTCATAGTTTGAGACGGTGACGAAATAGCTGCCGGCGGCGAGCGGCGAGGCCATCTGGCCGCCGCGCAGGGCGTCGAGATAGCCGCTGTTGACGACGTTGTTGTCGGCGTCGCGGATTTCGACCAGCGTCGTCCCCGCGTCGAGATCGCGACCGACGAAATTGAGCGTGAGTTGCGAGGTCTTGTCGAGCGTGAAGGCATAGGTATGGCGGGGATCGGCATTGCCGACCCAGCCATTCGCCGTCACGGCCGTCGTCCCGAGCGTCCCCAGCGCATCGGGGCTGGCGAGATCAGTGCCCACCGGCTTCGGAGAGAGCGGCGACGCGGCCACGGTGCCGCTGATCGCCAGCGAATAGGGCTCGCGGCCCGAGAGTTCCTCGACGCGGACATAGTAGTCGCCGGCGCCGAGATTGACGGCGAGCGCTGGCGCGCCATTGGCGTTGTAGCGCCGCTCCTCGACGACGCTGCCATCGGCGGCGTAGATCACGACGTGGAGGTCGGAGCTGACCGCGGTCGAGAGTGCGAGTGTCACCGTCGAGCGGCTGCCGAGCTGGAAGCGGTAGAAATCGGCATCGCCGCTGTTGGAGATATCGGAGGCGGTGACCGCCGTGGTGCCGATCGACCCGAGATTGCGGGCCGTGACGAAATCATCGCCGACCCCGTCGGCGAGCGGCGCCGCGACCTTGGCCGAAATTGAGTAGCCGATCGTATCGGTCGCCGCGCCCGGACGGACGATCACATAGTAATTGCCGGCGCCGAGATCGAAATTCGTTACGTCGATATTTGAGTCGGCAAGATTGGAATGGCCGGTGCCGAGATATTGGCCGGCGGCATCATAGAGATCATAGCTGACCTGGTAGGCCGTGCCATCGGAACTCAGCGAGGATGAGGCGAGCGAGATCGTGACGATGCCGCGCGCGCCGACCGAGAACGTATAGACATCGCGCGGATCGGTCGTCGCGCCGTTCTTGCCGATCCAGTCGGTCGCGCCTGACGCCGTCGCGCTCAAGACGCCGAGATCCTTGGCGGCGTTGAAATCGTTGCCGGCGCCATCCGCCGTCGCGCTGCTGCCGACCACCGGCTTGCCGGTCCAATAGGTCAGCGTATAGGGCGTGCGGCTGCCGCTGGTGTTCTCGACATGGACGTAATAAGTGCCCGCCGCGAGATCGATCGCCGTCGGGCTCCAGTTGTCGCTCGCGCTCGCCGACCCGTAGCCCTGGTCGATCTCATTGCCGGCGGCGTCGGTGAGGGTGATGGCGAAGCTGCCGCCGATGGATGAGGCATAGTCGGCGAGACGGCCGAGGAAATTCACCGTCTGCGTGGAAGTCAGCGTGAACTTGTACCAGTCGTTATCGCCGACGACGCCGCCGACCGCATCGGTGAGCAGCTGCTGCGCCGCCGTGATGCCGCCCGGCAGCGCCACGGCGGTGGCAATGGTCTTGCCGCCGGCCCCGTTCGGCACCGCGACGGCGGAAGCCGTCACGGTGTAGGCGCCATCGCCGGACGGACCGCCGGCGACATCGTCGAAGCGGACGTAATAGGTGCCGGCACCGAGATCGAGGACGATGGCGGCCTCGTCGCCCGTGCTCGAATACTGGTCGGAACTGGCGATCGCCGTGCCGCCGGACGTGTACACCGTGAAGGTCGGCAGGGTGCCTGCGCCGACGCCGGACAGCTTCAGCGTGACGATCGAGGCGCCGGTGAGCTTGAACGAGTAGTAGTCGGTCGGCGCCGCCTCGCCGAGCCAGTCGGTCTTCGAGACCGGCGTTGCGGCGAGCGTGCCTAGCGATGTCGCGGTTCCGAGCGCGTGGCCGACGGTACCGTCGGGGCCGGCCACCGCCGAGGCGGTCAGCGTATAATTCTTGTCGCTGTCGTCGCTATGGACGTGGACATAGTAGGTGCCAGCGCCGAGCACGCCGGCATAGGCGCCTTCCTGGCGCAGCGCCGTCCCGTGCAGATAGGCGCCGTTGTTGTAGTAATAGTTGCCGTCCCAGGAGCGCGTGGCGATGACGGTGCCGGCGGCATTCAGAACTTCGAAATACGCCGAGCCGCGACCGTTCGGAACCGACAGGTTGAGCGAGACGAGGCTGTTGCCGGCGAGGGTGAAGGAATAATAGTCGTCCGGTGCGACCGTGCCGACGAAGTCGCTCTTCGAGACGGGGGTTGCGGTCAGCGCGCCGAGCGCGGTCGCGGTCCCCCGCGTCTTGCCGGTGGCATTCGGGATCAGGTTGGCGTCGACCTGCAGCCTGTAGCCGGTCGCGCCTGAATTCGCGGACAACTCGACATAGTAAGTGCCGGTGGAGAGCGTCTGGACGATCGAGTCCTCGGCATAGGCGTAGCGGATCTGGTTGCCGCTGCTGTCATAGAGCGCGAAGAAGGCACTCGTGCCGGTCGCAAAGCCGGTCGCGGCGATGGCGACCCGAGACGGGCCGGCGAGGACGAACTTGTAGAAGTCGGCCGTGTCGCCGGAGACGTTGATATAGTCGGCGAGCGCGACCTTGCCGTTCGTGATCGTGCCGAGCGACTTCGCCGTGCCGAAATCGCTGCCGGCCTGGTCGGTGGCGGCGCTGCCGACCGTCGGCTTGCCTGTCCAGGCCGTCAGCGTATAGGCGGAAGCGTTGCCCGGCGAGGGATCGATGGTGACGTAGTAGGTGCCGGCGCCGAGCTGCTGGCGCAGCATCCCGTCGTCGACGTCTTGAGCGATCTGGTCGACGATGACGTTGCCGGCCGCATCGCTCAGCCGCAGATAGGCTTCGGTTCCGAAAGCGAGGCCCCCGAGGCGCAGGTTGACGATCGTCGTGGCCGAGAGGGTGAAGGTATAGACGTCCGGGCCGAAGGCGTCGTCAGCGCGGTCGGTCACCGTCTTGACCGTAGTCGACAGCGTGCCGAGGCTGGTGGCGCCGATGGGGGCATGGGCGGCGGGGCCATCGAGACCGGCGGGCTTGGCGAGCTTCAGCGTGTAGGCGGTGTCCTCGCCGTAAAGCGCGTCGATCGCGACATAGTAGGTCCCGGCGGAGAGGCCGCCGGTGAAATGGGTATCGGCGCTGGCGTCGTCATGGATCTCGGCGAGTGTCCGGCCGTCGGCCTCGAACAGGCGGAACCGCGTCGTCGTGCCGCCCGCGAGGCTCGAGAGGCTGAGATCGATCGCCTGCGCGGCCGTCAGCGTGAACTTGTACCAGTCGGTCCCATCCGAGTGGCCGACGAAGTCGGACACGCTGAAGGAGCCTGAGACAAGCGGATCGAGCGATGTCGCTCCCGCAAGCGTATCGCCGCCGAGATCAGTCGGATTGAACTGTACGGTCAAGATCGCCCCCGCAACCCAAGCGCGCTTGCCGGCCCCCGGCTCCGCGCAATGGCGACAAGATCAGCACGAATCGCGCAGCCCGTCACGCCTCCTTTTGCAACTTCCGATGTCCGCCGCAAAATTGTTCAAGTTGCTCAAGAAATGGCCGAAATGAGCCGGCAAATGTCATAAAGACGGCATGCGGACGTGTCAGGATGGGGCGATCATCATGCAACCTGACGACGCTTCGACGGACGGCCCGCCATGCAACGCGAATACCACCGCTGGTATAGCGACCGGCTCGGTCGCGACATGGAACTGCTGGTGTTCGGCCATGCCGGGGCGAAGGTCGTGGTGTTCCCGACGCGCGAGGGCCGCTTCCACGAATATGAGGATCTCGGGCTGGTCGGGAGCCTCAGCGAGAAGATCGAGGCCGGCCACCTGCAGCTCTATTGCCTCGACGGCTTTGCCGGGGAGAGCTTCTATTGCCGGTGGCGGCGGCCCGCCGATCGGGTTCAGCGCCATCTCGCCTATGAGGACTATGTCCTCTCGGAGGTGCTGCCCTTCGCCGACAGCCGCAATCCGCATCCGGCGCGGATCGCGCATGGCTGCAGCCTCGGCGCCTTCGGCGCGGCCAGCATCGCCTTTCGCCGGCCGGACCGGTTCGCGAAGCTCGTCGCCTTCTCGGGCCGCTACGATCTCACGCATGCGGTCGAGTCCTTCGGCGACCTGCTCGACGGCCATCGCGGCGAGGATGTCTATTACTGCATGCCGTCGCAATTCCTGCCGCGGCTCGGCTGCCCGGAGCAGCTCGGCCAGCTCAGGCGGCTCGACATCGTCCTAACGATCGGGGCCGAGGATCCCTTTCTCGACAACAACCGCCATCTGAGCCATGTGCTCGGCGAAAAGGGCGTCGGGCACGCGCTGCATGTCTGGGACGGCCGCGCCCATCGCGGCCGCGCGTGGCGCCAGATGGCGCCACTCTATCTCTGAGCGACAGTCTCGGCGCCAGATGGCGCCACTCTATCTCTGAGCGACAGTCTCGGCGCCAGATGGCGCCACTCTATCTCTGAGCGACGCCCCTGGCCCAGATGGCCTATGGCGTGATCGCGACCTTGAGGACGCCGTCGCGCTGATGCGAGAAGAGGTCGTAGGCGGCCTCGATGTCGTCAAGCTTGAAGCGATGGGTGACCAGCGGCGTCAGGTCGATGCGGCCGGAGGCGATGACGCTCATCAGGCGGCGCATGCGCTCCTTGCCACCCGGGCAGAGCGACGTCACGATCTTGTTGTCGCCGAGGCCGGCGGAGAAGGCCGCGAGCGGGATCTTGAGATCGGTCGAATAGACGCCGAGGCTCGACAGCGTGCCGCCCGGCCGCAGCGATTTCAGCGCCGCCTCGAAGGTCTGCTGGGTGCCGAGCGCCTCGATCGCGACATCGACGCCGCGGCCATCGGTGATCGCCATGATCTGCTCGACGGGATCGCCGGCCTTGAAATCGACGACATGGTTGCAGCCGAGCGACTTCGCGACGGCAAGGCGGGCCGGCACGGTGTCGACGCCGATGATGGTCGTCGCGCCGAGCAGCTTGGCGCCGGCCACCGCGCAGAGGCCGATCGGGCCGAGCGCGAAGACGACGACGGTGTCGCCGATGCGGATGCCGCCATTCTCGGCGCCCGAGAAGCCCGTCGACATGATGTCGGGGCACATCAACACTTGCTCGTCGGTGAGATCATCCGGCACAGGCGAGAGATTGGCGGTCGCGTCGGGAACACGGATATATTCGGCCTGGGCGCCGTCGATCGTGTTGCCGAAGCGCCAGCCGCCCATCGCCTTGAAGCCGTGCTTCGTGCCGGCGCCATCCTGCGAGGCGCAGCCGCACATGCAGGCATTCGAGGTGAAGCTCGGCGTGATCGCGCCGGCGATGACGCGCTGCCCTTCCGTGAAGCCGGTCACGGCCGAGCCGAGCTTCTCGATGATGCCGACCGGCTCGTGGCCGATGGTGAGGCCGCGGGCGACGGGATATTCGCCCTTGAGGATGTGCACATCCGTGCCGCAGATCGTCGTGGTGGTCAGGCGGACCAGCGCGTCGAGCGGCCCGATATCGGGGATCGGCTTGTCGTCGAGCACGATGCGGCCCGGTTCGACGAAGATCGCGGCTTTCATCTTGGGCATGGGGATGGTTCCTCCTTGGGCCAGGCCGCGTCCGGGCGGACAGGCGGCTGTCGGGTCGGCCGCACAATGGCTCGCCCTGCCCGTCCGGCATTGACGTCGATCAAGCCGGGCGCGGATCGGCGCCTCATGGCGCAAAAGTCTTGTCGCGACGGGCGGCGCGCGTTACGCCGAAGCGGCCCGATGACGTGGCTCGCGAGACGCGGGCCACGGGACATGATCCGAGTGTCTCTGGCCCGCGTGATGTGGAACCGATGCCGATGCCCCCCTTCGCCTCTCTCTACAGCCACGACTTCATCCGCATCGCCGCGGTGGTGCCGAAGGGCGCGGTCTCCGACCCGGACTTCGCCGCCGAGGAGACGCTGCGGCTCGCCGCCGAGGGGGCGGCTGCCGGCACGGCGCTGATGCTGTTCCCCGAGCTCGGCATCTCCTCCTATTCGATCGACGATCTCCTCCTGCAGGATGCGCTGCTCGAGGCCGTCGAGCGGGCGCTCGGCCGGATCGCCGAGGCCTCGGCGGATCTCGTCCCCGTGCTCGTGGTCGGCGCGCCGCTGCGCCTCGACGGCCGGCTCTACAACACCGCCGTCGTGATCCATCGCGGTACAATTCTCGGCGCGGTGCCGAAGACCTACCTCCCCAACTATCGCGAGTTCTACGAGCGGCGGCATTTCACCTCCGGCGCCGGCGTCACCGGCCGCACGATCGCCATCGACGGGCGCCCAGTGCCGTTCGGCACCGACCTCCTGTTCCGCTCGACCGGCAGCGTGCCGTTCACCTTCCATGCCGAGATCTGCGAGGACATCTGGGTGCCGCTGCCGCCCTCGACCCATGCGGCGCTGGCCGGGGCCGAGGTGCTGCTCAACCTCTCGGCCTCCAACATCACCATCGGCAAGGCCGACACGCGCCGCCTGCTCTGCGCCAGCCATTCGGCGCGCACGGCCAGCGCCTATGCCTATTCGGCAGCCGGCCCCGGCGAATCCACCACGGACCTTGCCTGGGACGGCCAGGCCTCGATCTTCGAGAACGGCGTCCTCCTCGCCGAGACGGAGCGCTTCCCGGTCGGCAGCACGCTGGCGCAGGCCGATATCGATCTCGGCCGCCTCCGGCAGGAGCGCATGCGGCTCAACACCTATGGCGACTGCGTCGCGCTCGAGGGCCCGCGCGCGCCGGCGTTCCGCACGGTTCCCTTCGTCCTCGACCAGCCGGAGCATGTCGTCCCGCTCGAGCGCAGCGTCGAGCGCTTCCCCTTCGTGCCAGCCGATCCGGCCCGGCTTCGCGAAGATTGCTTCGAGGCCTACAACATCCAGGTGCAGGGCCTCTCGAAGCGGCTCGCCGCGACGGGGCTCACGCATTGCGTCATCGGCGTGTCGGGGGGCCTTGATTCGACGCAGGCGCTGATCGTCGCGGCGCGGGCGATGGACCGGCTCGGCCTGCCGCGCGAAAACGTGCTCGCCTATACGCTGCCCGGCTTCGCGACCTCCGACCACACCAAGTCGAATGCCTGGGCGCTGATGCGCGCGCTCGGCGTCAGCGCGGCCGAAATCGACATCCGCCCGGCGGCGCGGCAGATGCTGGGCGATCTCGGCCATCCCTTCGCGGATGGCGAGCCGGTCTATGACGTCACCTTCGAGAATGTGCAGGCGGGGCTCAGGACCGACTATCTCTTCCGCCTCGCCAACCAGCATCGCGGCCTCGTCGTCGGCACCGGCGATCTCTCGGAGCTCGCGCTCGGCTGGTGCACCTTCGGCGTCGGCGATCACATGTCGCATTACAACGTCAACGCCTCGGTCTCGAAGACGCTGATCCAGCATCTGATCCGCTTCGTCGCCGCCTCGGGCGATGTCAGCGCCGAGACGGCGGCGATCCTCTATGCCATCCTCGCGACCGAGATCTCGCCGGAACTGGTGCCCGTCGCCGACGGCAAGCCGATCCAGTCGACGCAGGCGATCGTCGGCCCCTACCCGCTGCAGGACTTCACGCTCTACTACCTGACGCGGTTCGGCTTCCGGCCGTCGAAGATCGCCTTCCTCGCCCATCATGCCTGGTCGGATGCCGCGCGCGGCGCTTGGCCGACCGACATGCCGGACGACGAGCAGCGCGCCTATACGCTCGCCGAAATCCGCCGCTGGATGCAGGTGTTCATCCGCCGCTTCTTCGCCAACCAGTTCAAGCGCTCGACGGTGCCGAACGGCCCGAAGATGTCGTCCGGCGGCTCGCTGTCGCCGCGCGGCGACTGGCGCATGCCCTCCGATGCCAGCGCCAGGCTCTGGCTCGACGAACTCGAGGCGAATGTTCCGGCCGAGTGATCAGCGCAGCGCGGCGCGCTTCGCCTCGAGACGGTCGACGATGCGGCTGGCGATCGGCAGGGCCGAGGTGGCGGCGGGCGACGGCGCGTTGCAGACATGCAGCATGCGCGCGCTCTCGACCATGAGGAAGTCCTCGACCATCTTGCCATTGGCCTCGACGGCCTGGGCGCGGGTGCCGGCCGGATAGGGCTCGAGATCGTCGATTTCGAGCGCCGGATAGTATTTCCGGCATTGCTCGAGATAGCCGCGCTTGTGGACGGAGTTGACGAACTCGCTCGCCGCCGTGCGCCAGTTGCCGGCCGCCATCTTCCAGAAGCCGGGAAAGGCGGCCATGTCGCGGAGGTCAGTCGCGTTCGCGGCCCATTTGCCCTCTCGCTCGCGCGAGAGGCCGAGCACGGCGTTCGGCCCGACCGTCACCGACCCGTCGATCATCAGGGTGAGATGGATGCCGAGAAAGGGCAGCGCCGGATCGGGAGTCGGATAGATGAGATGGTTGATGCGGGCCTCGTGCTTCCTGGCGACGCGGTAATATTCGCCGCGGAACGGCACGATGCGGTGGGTGATCGGCAGGCCGGCGAGCCGCGCCAGCCGGTCCGATTGCAGGCCGGCGCAGGCGACGACGAGACGCGCCGCGATGCTGCCCTTCGTGGTCCCGACACGGACGGTGCTGCCCTCCTCGCGGATCGCCCGCACCGCCTCGCCGAGCCGGATCTCGCCGCCCGCGGCCTCGATGCGCCGGCCCATGGCGGCGGAGACGGCGCGATAGTCGACGATCGCCGAGGCCGGAACATGCAGCGCGGCGATGCCCTCGATCTCCGGCTCCTTCTCGGCAAGGCCGGCGCGATCGAGCGGGATCACCTCGATGCCATTCAGCTGCGCTCGCTTTTCAAGCGCCAGCATGCGCTGCCGCTCGGCCTCGTTGGTGGCGACGATCAGCTTGCCGCAGGTGCGGAACGGGATGCCCTCGCTGCGGCAGAACGCCTTGGTGGCGGCGGCGCCGGCCCGGCACAGCTCGGCCTTGAGACTGCCCGGCGCGTAATAGACGCCGGCATGGATGACGCCGCTGTTGTGTCCGGTCTGGTGCGCGGCGAGCACGCTTTCCTTCTCGACGAGGACGAGGCTCGCGCCGGGATCGCGCGCGAGAAGCTGCATGGCGGTGGCGAGGCCGACGATGCCGCCGCCGATGATGCAATAGTCGTAGGTCACGCTCGATCCCTGCAGGCCGTGGAACTGCGGCCACCCGCCGATATGGTCCGGCGGGCGGCCGCAGCCGATTACTGGCGCGGCTTGGCGGCGGCGTCCAGCGCCTTGAAGTCGTCATCGGTGAGGACAAGCGACGCGGCGGCGACATTTTCCTCGAGATGCTTGACCTTCGAGGTGCCGGGGATCGGCAGCATCACCGGGCTCCGCTTCAGGATCCAGGCGAGCAGCACCTGCGACTGCGTCGCGCCGAGCTTGTGGGCGATGCCATCGAGCACCGAGCCCGGACGGGAGAGATCGCCGCCGACCAGCGGCGCCCAGGGAATGAAGCCGATGCCGCGCTGCTCGCAATAGTCGAGCACCGCTTCGCTGCCGCGATCGACGAGATTGTAGCGGTTCTGGACGGTCGCGACAGGGAACACCGCCTCGGCAGCCTTGATCTCGTCGACCGAAACCTCGGACAGGCCGGCATGGGCGATGAGGCCCTCGTCGAGCAATTGCTTGACCGCCCCGAACTGCTCGGCGCGCGGCACCTTGGAATCGATCCGGTGCAGCTGCCAGAGCGCAATCTGCTCGACGCCGAGCTTCCTGAGGCTCTTCTTGGCCTCGGCGATCAGGTGCGCCGGGTCGCCATGGATGTTCCAGACGTCGGGGCCGCTGCGCGTCAGGCCGCCCTTGGTTGCGACGAGCAGGCCCTTATAGGGATGGAGCGCCTCGTGGATCAGCTCTTCCGAGACGTCGGGGCCGTAGGAGTTGGCGGTGTCGATGAAGTTGACGCCGATCTCGGGCAGCCGCTTCAGCGTCCGGATCGCCTCGTCATGATCGGCCGGCGGTCCCCAGATGCCCTTGCCGGTGATGCGCATGGCGCCGAAGCCGAGGCGATTGATCTCGATGGCGCCGCCGACCTTGAAGGTGCCGGAGGCGGACGCGTTGACGGAGGTGGTCATGGGGAGGCTCCTGTTGCGACGCGCGGCGGATGAGGCGCCCCGCTTCGGAGCCTCAGCTATGGTCCGCCCCCCGTCGCGGCAAGGCCATGGTCCATCACAGCGCGGCGAGCGCGCCGGAAACACCGTGCTCTCTGATCGAGCGGAGCGCTGCCGCAACTTCAGCGACCAGCGCGCCGCGATGCGGGCTGGCGGCCGCGAAGCCGGCACGTTCGAACACCGCATCGGCGAGCGCCGCCTTGTCGTCGCCGCTAGCCAGCACCGGCGCCAGGGCACCATCGAGCGGATCGGTGAAGGCAGGCGGCGTCGCCCGCGCCGCGAGCGCCGTGATCCAGGCGGCGAGCACGAACGCCGAGCGGCTGATCGGCAGGCCCTCGTCCATCCGGTCGAGCGTCGCCGCGACGATGCGCTGCGGCAGCTTCTGCGAGCCGTCATTGGCGATCTGCGCGGTGCGGTGACGGAGCGCCGTATTGGCGAAGCGGCTCGCAAGGCGCTGGATATAGTCGGCGGTGTCGAGACCGGCGTCCTTCGGCAGCGTCGCGATGAAATCCTGCCAGAGCCCGTCGACGAAGTGGCGGATGGCCGGATCGGCGAAGGCCTCGGCGACCGTCTCGCGGCCGAGCAACTGGCCGAGATAGGCGATCGAGGAATGGGCGCCGTTGAGGAGCCGCAGCTTCATCTCCTCATAGGGCGTGACATCGGCGACCATTGTGACGCCGAAGCGCTCCCAATCCGGGCGCCCGGCCGGGAAGCGGTCCTCGACCACCCATTGCATGAAGGGCTCGGTCAGCACGGGCCAGGCATCGGTGACGCCGAGGCTGGCGCTGACGCGGGCGCGGTCGGCATCGGTCGTCGCCGGCACGATGCGGTCGACCATGCTGGAGGGAAAGGCGACCTCGTCGGCGACGAAGCGGCCGAGATCCTTATCGCGCAGCGCCGCGAACTGCATGATGACGCGGCGGGTGGTGACGCCGTTGTTCGGCAGGTTGTCGCAGGAGAGCACGGTGAAGGGCGGCGTGCCGGCCGCGCGGCGGCGGGCGAGCGCCTCGACGATGAAGCCATGCGCGGTCTTCGGATGGGCGGGATCGGCAAGGTCCGCGACGATATCGGGATGGGCGGCGTCGAGATCGCCGGCGGCATTGCGGAGATAGGCCTTCTCGGTGATCGTCAGCGTGACGATGCGCACGCCCGGGTCGACCATGGCAGCCAGCAGCGCCTCGGGGCTTTCGGGCGCCGCCAGCAGCGAGAGGATCGAGCCGATGACGATGAGGTCCTCGCCGGCATCCTCGCGCACGGCGAGCGTATAGAGCCCGTCCTGGGGCCCGAGCGCGTCGCGGGTGTCGCGACTCCTGAGCGAAGCGCCGACGATGCCCCAGCCATGCTCCCCGGCGGCGAGGCAGGCATCGACATAGGCCGCCTGATGCGCGCGATGGAAGGCGCCAACGCCGAGATGGACGATGCCGGGCGTGACAGCAGACCGGTCATAGGCCGGGCGCTGCACGGTTGCCGGCAGGCCGGCTAGGGTCGCATTCGAAAGCCGCATCGGGGATCCTCCTCGCCGCTCTTTGGCTGGCGGGTGAATAGACCACGGCCGGCGCGGCGCCAAGCGTTCCGACACGACCGGCCGGCCGATTAAGCCCCTGCGCCGGGATCGGCGGCGGCGTCCGGCAGGAAGGCCTGGCGGGCGGCGCGGACGCGCGCGGCGATATAGTCGGCGACGGCCGCGACACGGCGCGTCTCATGCGTGTCGGGATGGCTGGTCAGCCAGTAGCTGCGGCGGAAGGCGATGGCGGGCAGGAGCCGGCGGAGCTCCGGATAGAGCGCCGCGGCATAGTCGTGCAGGATCCCGACCCCGACGCCGGCCCTGACGGCCTCGACCTGGCCGACGACGCTGCCGCACTCGTAGCGGCGCGTGGTGACGCGGGCGAGCTTGGCGGCATAGTCGAGCGCGCGGCTATAGGCGAGGTCCTCGACATGGGTGACCACCAGCCGGCCGGCGAGGTCGCCCTCACTGCGCACGGCCCCGAACCGGGCGAGATAGTCCTCGGTCGCATAGATGCCGAGGCTGTAATCGGTGAGCTTGCGCACGACGAGGCGGCCGGTCGCCGGCCGATCGAGCGTGATGACGATATCGGCCTCGCGCCGCGACAGCGAGAAGGTGCGCGGCAGCGGCACAAGCTGGATGACGAGCTCGGCATGTTGCATGGCGAGGCGGCCGAGCTCGGCGGCGAGGACGTAGTTGCCGAGGCCATCGGGCGCTCCGACGCGCACGGTGCCGGCAATACCGGCCGAGGCGCCCGACAGCTCGGCTTCGACGCGCAGGAATTCGGACTCGGCCCGCTCCGCCGCCGCCATCAGCTGCTCGCCGGCCGGGGTCAATTGCGAGCCATTGGTGCGCCGCTCGACGAGCTTCGCCTTGACCTCGTCCTCGAGCGCGGTGAGCTGGCGCGACACCGTGGCGTGGTTGAGGCCGAGCTGCCGCGCCGCGCCGAGGATCTGCCCGCTGCGCGCCACGGCGAGGAAGATGCGGATGCGTTCCCAGTCCATGCAGCGACTTTACTTCTTGCACAACGGAGCCGCAAGGCTGGCGATTGATGTGCGAATTCAAATGCGGCAAGGAGAGGCCAGTTCAATGGGAGACCTGCCATGACCAGCCTGCCGATCATCGACCATTTCATCGCCGGCCAGCGCTCCGCCGGAACATCCGCCGCGACGCAGCCGGTGTTCAATCCGGCGACCGGCGAGGCGACGAAGTCCGTGCGCCTCGGCGCCGAGGCCGAGGTCAAGGCAGCCGCCGAAGCCGCCAGGGCGGCAGCGCCCGGCTGGGCCGCGACGACGCCGCTCCGCCGCGCCCGCATCCTCAACCGCTTCCTGCATATCCTCGAGGAGCGCATCGACGAGCTCGCCGCCGTCATCACGTCCGAGCATGGCAAGGTGCTCTCGGATGCCAAGGGCGAGATCCAGCGCGGCATGGAGGTGGTCGAATTCGCGACCGCGGCGCCGCAGCTCCTCAAGGGCGAAGTGACCGAGAATGTCGGCACCCGCGTCGACAGCCATTCGCTGCGCCAGCCGCTCGGCGTCGTCGCCGGCATCACGCCGTTCAACTTCCCGGCCATGGTACCGATGTGGATGTTCCCGATCGCGCTCGCCGCTGGCAACTGCTTCATCCTGAAGCCGTCCGAGCGCGACCCCTCGGCCTCGCTGGTCATCGCCGACTGGCTGAAGGAGGCCGGGCTGCCCGACGGCGTCTTCTCGGTCGTGCATGGCGGCAAGGACGCGGTCGACGCGATCCTGACCAATCCCGACATCCAGGCGGTGAGCTTCGTCGGCTCGACCCCGATCGCCCGCTACATCTATGAGACCGCCGCGAAGAACGGCAAGCGCTGCCAGGCGCTCGGCGGCGCCAAGAACCACATGATCATCATGCCGGACGCCGACATGGACCAGGCGGTCGATGCCCTGATGGGCGCGGCCTATGGCTCGGCCGGCGAGCGCTGCATGGCGATCTCGGTCGCCGTTCCGATCGGCGAGAAGACGGCCGAGACGCTGCTCTCGAAGCTCGAGCCGAAGATCCGCGCGCTGAAGATCGGACCCGGCACCGATCCGGAGGCCGAGATGGGGCCGCTGGTCACCAAGCAGCATCTCGACAAGGTGCGCGGCTATATCGACGCCGGCGTCTCGGAGGGCGCAACCCTCGTCGTCGACGGCCGCGGCTTCCAGATGCAGGGCTATGAGGACGGCTATTTCGTTGGCGGCACGCTGTTCGACCATGTCACCACCGACATGACCATCTACAAGGAAGAGATCTTCGGGCCGGTGCTGGCGATTGCCCGCGCGCCGGACTATGCGACCGCCGCGAAGATGATCAACGACCATCCCTTCGGCAACGGCACCGCCATCTTCACCCGCGACGGCGACGCGGCGCGCGAATTCGCGCACCAGATCCAGGTCGGCATGGTCGGCATCAACGTGCCGATCCCCGTGCCGATGGCCTTCCACTCCTTCGGCGGCTGGAAGCAGTCGCTGTTCGGCGACCACCACATGCACGGCATGGAAGGCATCCGCTTCTATACCAAGCTGAAGACGATCACGACGCGCTGGCCGACCGGCATCCGCGCCGGCGCCGATTTCGTCATGCCGACGATGAGCTGATCACCGCGGCGGAGCGCCCGGCGACGGGCGGTCCGCCGGCGGGAGTTTGCCAAGCCGCCGTTCCCGTCTAATCTGCCGGCAAGGGCGGCGACGGGACCAAAGAAACCGCGTCTCCCGGGGAACAGGGAGACTGCATCACATGAAGTCGATTTTTCAAACGACGATCGCGCTCGCCGCCGTCGCGGCCTTTGTCGGCCAGGCGACGGCGCAGCAGGCCTCGGTCGGCGCCGGCGAAGGCGCCCTCAACATCGTGGCATGGCCGGGCTATATTGAGCGCGGCGAGACCGACAAGGCCTATGACTGGGTCAGCGATTTCGAGAAGGCCACCGGCTGCAAGGTCGCGGTCAAGACGGCGGCGACCTCCGACGAGATGGTCACGCTGATGAACCAGGGCGGCTTCGACCTCGTCACCGCCTCGGGCGACGCCTCGCTCCGCCTCGTCGCCGGCAAGAAGGTCGTCCCCGTCAACACGGCGCTGATCCCGAGCTGGTCCACCGTCGACGAGCGGCTGCAGAACGCGCCGTGGTACACGGTCGGCGACCAGCATTACGGCGTGCCCTATCAGTGGGGCCCGAATGTCCTCATGTACAACACCAATGTCTTCAAGGAGGCGCCGACCAGCTGGTCGGTGGTGTTCGAGGCGCAGGACCTGCCCGACGGCAAGCCGAATGCCGGCCGCGTCCAGGCCTATGACGGGCCGATCTACATCGCCGATGCCGCGACCTACCTCATGGCCAAGAAGCCCGAACTCGGCATCAAGGACCCCTATGAGCTGAACGAGGCGCAATATGCCGCCGCGCTCGAACTGCTGAAGGGCCAGCGCAAGCTCGTCGGCCGCTACTGGCACGACGCCGCCGTGCAGGTCGACGACTTCAAGACCGAAGGCGTCGTCGCCTCCTCGTCCTGGCCGTTCCAGGTCAATACGCTGCAGTTCGACAAGCAGCCGATCGCCTCGACCGTTCCGGCGGAAGGCGCCACCGGCTGGGCCGACACGACCATGCTCGCCGCCGACGCCGCCCATCCGAACTGCGCCTATCTCTGGATGGAGCATTCGCTGTCGCCGAAGGTCCAGGGCGACGTCGCGGCCTGGTTCGGCTCGGTACCGGTCGTCCCGGCCGCCTGCAAGGGCAACGAACTGCTGACCGATGCCGGCTGCGCCACCAACGGCTTCGAGAACTTCTCGAAGATCCGCTTCTGGAAGACGCCGGTCGCCAAATGCGCCAGCCAGGACGCCTGCGTGCCCTATTCGCGCTGGGTCTCAGACTACATCGCGGTGATGGGCGGTTAGTGCGCGGTCTCTTGCTTCACCTCTCTCTGAGGGAGAGGTCGATGGCGAAGCCGGCGGGAGAGGGTTTGCGGCGTCAAAGGATGGTCCGTAGACCCTCTCCCGGACCTGCGGTCCGACCTCCCCTCAGGGGGAGGTGAAAGTCGGGGCATCGAGCGACGTGATCAGCCAAACAAGGTTCGCGCGCCCCTGGCGCGCCGTGGCCGCAAAGAACCCATCATGACCGCCGCCGTCAGGCTCAGCGGGGTTTCCCGCCATTTCGGCAGCGTGAAGGCGCTCGATGCCGTCGATCTCGACATTGTCGAGGGCGAGTTCTTCGCCATGCTCGGGCCGTCCGGCTCGGGCAAGACGACGTGCCTTCGCCTCATCGCCGGCTTCGAGCAGCCGACAGCGGGCCATATCGAGATCTTCGGCGAACGGGTCGAGGGCGTGCCCCCCTATCGGCGCAGCGTCAACACCGTCTTCCAGGACTATGCGCTGTTCCCGCATATGAACGTCCTCGACAATGTCGCCTATTCGCTGATGCTGCGGAAGGTCGGCAAGGCCGAGCGGCACCGCGCGGCGGAAGCGGCGCTCGAGCTCGTCAAGCTCGCCGGCTATGGCGCGCGGCGGCCGGGCCAGCTTTCGGGCGGCCAGCGCCAGCGCGTCGCGCTCGCCAGGGCCATCGTCAACAAGCCGAAGGTACTGCTGCTCGACGAGCCGCTCGGCGCGCTCGATTTGAAGCTCCGCGAGAGCATGCAGGAGGAATTGAAGAGCCTGCAGAAACGGCTCGGCATCACCTTCATCTTCGTGACGCATGACCAGGGCGAGGCGCTGTCGATGGCCGACCGCGTCGCCGTGTTCAGCGATGGCCGCATCCGCCAGGTCGGCACGCCCGCCGACATCTACCAGCGCCCGAACTCGCCCTTCGTCGCCGATTTCGTCGGCTCGTCCAATGTGCTGCCGCCGGACCTCGTCGAGAGCCTGATCGGCGAGCGCCACTGGGGCAGCCTCCGCCCCGAGGCGATCCGGATCGGCGGCGACGGCAGCCTCAAGGGCGTCGTGGTCGCCAGGAGCTATCTCGGCCCGGTGACGCGGCTCGCCGTCGACGCGGCGGGGCTGCGGCTCCATGCCGTGATGCCCTCCGGCGAGGACCTGCCGAAGGAAGGCGACAGCATCGCGCTCGGCTTCGACCGCGCCGCGCTGCATCTGATGGACGAGGCACCGTGAGCGCGCTCGACACGGGCTGGACGCCGCCGCCGCGCCGCGCGATCGGCCGGCTCGGCGATCTCTTCTGGCGGCGGCCGGCGCTGCTCGCCGCCTTGATGCTGACGCCGCCGGTGCTCTGGCTCGGCATCGTCTATATCGGCTCGCTGCTGACGCTGCTTCTGCAGAGCTTCTATGCGCTCGACGAGTTCTCCGGTGTCATCGTGCCGGAATTCACGCTGGCGACCTATGCCGAGCTGCTGCGGCCCTCGAATTTCGACATCATCCTGCGCACCGTCATCATGGCGGCGCTGGTCACCGTCGCCTCGGCGATCATCGCCTTCCCGATCGCCTATATGGCGGCGCGCTATGCGCGCGGAAAATGGAAGGCGCTGTTCTATCTCGGCATCATGCTGCCGCTCTGGTCGAGCTATCTGGTCAAGGTCTATGCCTGGAAGCTGATCCTCGCCAAGGAGGGCATCCTGACCTGGATCTTCGCGAAGGTGCACCTCCCCGTGCTGCTCGAGGCGGTGCTCGCCATCCCCGGCATCGGCGGCAATTCGCTGTCGGTCAGTTATATCGGCACCTTCCTGGTCTTCGTCTATATCTGGCTGCCCTACATGATCCTGCCGACTCAGGCGGCGCTGGAGCGCGTGCCGGTCAATCTCATCGACGCCAGCTCCGATCTCGGCGGCCATCCGGCCCAGACCTTCCGCCATGTGATCCTGCCGCTCGCCTTTCCCGGCATCGTCGCCGGCTCGATCTTCACCTTCTCGCTGACGCTCGGCGACTACATCATCCCGCAGATCGTCGGCTCGTCGCGGCTCTTCATCGGCCAGGCCGTCTACACGCAGCAGGGAACCGCCGGCAACATCCCGCTCGCCGCCGCCTTCACGGTGGTGCCGATCCTGATCATGGGCGTCTATCTGACCATCGCCCGGCGGCTTGGAGCCTTCGATGCGCTCTGAGAACCCGAAAGCGCCGCTGCTCCTCCGCCTCGCCGCGGCCGGCGGGCTCGTCTACCTGCTCGCGCCGCTCGCGATCATCTTCGTCTATGCCTTCACCACCGAGGAGAAGAGCTTCGTCTGGCCGCCGCCCGGGCTGACGCTCAGGTGGTTCGCGGTCGCCTGGGGCCGGCAGGACATCTGGGCCGCGCTCCTCCTGTCGGTCGAGGTCGCCGCCGTCTCGACGGCGATCGCGCTCGTGCTCGGCACGCTCACCGCCGCCGCCGTCAGCCGCACCCGCTTCTTCGGCCGCGAGACAATCTCGCTGCTCGTCATCCTGCCGATCGCCCTGCCCGGCATCATCACGGGCATCGCGCTCCGCTCCGCCTTCTCGACCTTCACGATCCCCTTCTCGTTCTGGACCATCGTGCTCGGCCATGCGACCTTCTGCATCGTCATCGTCTACAACAACGCCGTCGCCCGCTTCCGCCGCACCTCGGGCTCGCTGATCGAGGCCTCGATGGATCTCGGCGCCGACGGCTTCCAGACCTTCCGCCATGTCGTGCTGCCCAATATCGGCACGGCGCTGCTCGCCGGCGGCATGCTGGCCTTCGCGCTCTCCTTCGACGAGGTCATCGTCACCACCTTCACGGCGGGCCAGCAGCAGACGCTGCCGCTCTGGATGCTCGAGGAACTGATCCGCCCGCGCCAGCGGCCGGTGACCAATGTCGTGGCGATGTTCGTCGTCGCGGCGACTTTCCTGCCGATCCTCGCGGCGTTCTATCTCACGCGCGACGGCGACCAGATCGCCGGCGCGGGCAAATAGCTTGGGAGACTGAAATGCAGACCAGCATGCTCATCGGCTCGCGCTTCGAGACCGGGACCGGGGACGAGGAACTGGTGCTGAACCCGCGCACCGGAGACGTCATCGCCAAGGTGCCGGAAGCCTCCACGGCGCAGGTGGACGCCGCCGTCGCCGCCGCGCGCAAGGCCTTCGCCTCATGGTCGCGGACGACGCCGGCGCAGCGCTCGGCCCTCCTCCTCCGGATCGCCGCCGATATCGAGGCGGATGCCGGCGCCTATGCGGCGCTCGAGGCCCTCAATTGCGGCAAGCCGATCAACGCCGTGCTCAATGACGAACTGCCGGCCATCGTCGACTGCTACCGCTTCTTCGCCGGCGCGGTGCGCACCATGCACGGCCAGATCGCGGGCGAATATCTCCCCGGCCATACCTCGATGATCCGCCGCGACCCGGTCGGCGTCGTCGGCTCGATCGCGCCGTGGAACTATCCGCTGATGATGATGGCGTGGAAGCTGGCCCCGGCGCTCGCCGCCGGCAACACGGTCGTCTTCAAGCCGTCCGAGCAGACGCCGCTCTCCGCGCTCCGCCTCGCCGAGACGCTCGCCGCCGTGCTGCCGGAAGGCGTCGTCAACATCGTCACCGGCCGGGGGGTGAGCGTCGGCAACGCGCTGATCAACCATCCGGGCGTCGACATGGTCTCGGTGACGGGCGATATCGGCACCGGCAAGAAGGTCATCCAGGCCGCGGCCTCGACGGTGAAGCGCACCCATCTGGAACTCGGCGGCAAGGCGCCGGTCATCGTCTTCGACGATGCCGATCTCGATGCCGTCGTGAACGGGCTGCGCGCCTTCGGCTATTACAATGCCGGGCAGGATTGCACCGCCGCCTGCCGCATCTATGCTGGCCCGAAGATCCACGACAAGCTCGTCGCCGACCTCGCCTCGGCCGTCTCGACGCTGACCTTCAACGACGCCGACGATACGAAGAACGAACTCGGGCCGCTGATCTCGGCCCGCCAGCGCGACCGCGTCGCCGGCTTCGTCGAACGCGCAGCCGCGGAAAAGCATATCGAGATCGCGACGGGCGGCCGTGCGGGCGCCGGCTCCGGCTTCTATTTCGAGCCGACCGTCATCGCCGGGGCTTTGCAGAGCGACGAGATCGTGCGGCGCGAAGTGTTCGGCCCGGTCGTCTCGGTGACCCGCTTCACTGACGCTGATGATGCCGTCGCCTGGGCGAACGAGTCCGACTATGGCCTCGCCTCCTCGGTCTGGACCAAGGACATCGACCGCGCCATGCAGACGGCGGCGCGGCTCCAATATGGCTGCACCTGGGTCAACACCCATTTCATGCTGGTCAGCGAGATGCCGCATGGCGGCCTCAAGCAGTCCGGCTATGGCAAGGACCTCTCGTCCTATGCGCTGGAGGACTACACCGTCGTCCGCCATGTCATGATCGCGCATGGCTGAGGCGGCATAGTCGGGTCGACGCGATTTCCGCGGACGGAGGGCCGTTTCACCATGCTGGTGCGGATCATCGGCGTGCCGCTGCAGGATGGCTCGGGCCGGCTCGGCTGCGAGATGGGACCGAGCGCCTTCAGGACGGCCGGCCTTGTGCCGATGCTCGTCGAGCTCGGCCATGAGGTCGAGGATCTCGGCACCGTGCAGCCGGCCCCGCCTCACCCGATCGCGCATCCGAACGGCGCCATCAAGGCGCTGCCCGCGATCGTCGCCTGGACGGCCGCGATCACGGACGCCGCCGACGCGGCGAGCGCCGGCGCGATGCCGATCTTCCTCGGCGGCGATCATGCGATCTCGGCCGGCACGCTCGCCGGCGTCTCGCGCCGGGCGGCCGGAATCGGCCGGCCGCTGTTCGTGCTGTGGCTCGATGCCCATCCCGATTTCCATACGCTGGAGACGACGACGAGCGGCAACCTGCACGGCGTGCCGCTCGCCTATGCCTGTAGCGAGCCGGGCTTTGCCGGCACTTTTCCGGACCTCGTCGCGCCGATCGATCCGCGGCGGGTCTGCACGCTCGGCCTGCGCAGCGTCGATCCCGCCGAACGGGCGGCGCTTGCGCGGGCCGGGGTGACGATCCACGACATGCGGGCCATCGACGAGCATGGCATCGCGCCGCTGATGCGCGCCTTCCTCGCCCGCGTCGCCGCCGAGAACGGGCTGCTGCATGTCAGCCTCGACGTCGATTTCCTCGATCCGTCGATCGCACCGGCGGTCGGCACCACGGTGCCCGGCGGCGCGACGTTCCGCGAGGCGCATCTCGTCATGGAGATGCTGCATGACAGCGGCCTCGTCAGCAGCCTCGACCTCGTCGAGCTCAACCCCTTCCTCGACGAACGCGGCCGCACGGCGAGCCTGATGGTCGACCTGACTGCGAGCCTGATGGGCCGCCGCATCATGGATCGCCCGACGCAGAGCTACTGACCGATCCCGGCCGGCGCCCCGGCGACCATCATCCGCCCCCTCACCTGCCGACGATGAAAAACGCCCGCCGGGTCATGGACCAGGCGGGCGCAGGCTTCGGGGAAGTGTTGATGTCCGCGCAGCGCGCGTGGACATCGGGCGGGGTGGGTGCGCCGACCCTCGACGGGCGGGTCGGCGCCGCGTCACATCGGCGCCAGTCCGTGCTTCTGGCCCCATTCGAACCAGTTGTCGACGACCGTGCCGGTGAGGAGGATGCCGATGCCGCCGGCGAGCGGGCAGAGGATGGCGAACCACCAGGCCCAGCGATGGATGGACTCGAACGTCGCGTTGAAGCCCATCGTCCAGCGCCAGAACAGAGCGGCCCGCTCGGCAGCCGTGCCGCGATCCACGATCTGCTCGATCTCGCGCTCGCCGCCGAGACGGCTGACCGCGAGGATCGTCGCTCCATGCATGGCGAACAGCACCGCCGAGCCATAGAGGAAGACGATCGAGAGCATGTGGAACGGGTTGTAGAAGAGATTGCCGTGGTTCAGCGAGAAATTGTTGGTCCAGTCGAGATGCGGGAAGATGCCGAACGGCACGCCCTCGCTCCACGACCCCATCAGCAGCGGGCGGATGAAGCCGAGCACCAGATAGAGCCAGATCGCCGAGGCGAAGGCCCAGGCCACATGCGTGCCCATGCCGAGCGCCCGCGCCCGGCGATACATCCGCGCCCACCAGAGCAGGATCGATGTGGTGAGGAAGAAGCCGGCCATCAGCCACCAGCCGCCTTCCTTGAGCGGCGGCAGGATCCTGAGGCCGTGCTCGGGCAGCGGCGGCTGCAGCGACAGCCAGAAGAACTGCTTGATGAACTCCTGCGGGCTCCAGTTGACCGAGGCGAGCATGTTGAGCCCGATGATCTCGATCGCGACGAAGCCGCAGATCAGCGAGGCGAGGCCGAGCGTTCCGAGATAGAGCGGACCGATCTGGGCATCGCCGATCTTGCCGAGCCAGTAGTTGAAGAGAGGCGTTCCCTGCCGCTCCCAGATGCCGGGCTGTAGCGGCACCCCCAAATCCGCCCCGCCACGGACCTGCACGCGGGTGAAGATGTTCTGATATTCGGCCATCGGATTACCCCCCTAGCTCCAGACCGGGATGCGCTGCCACCAGTCCCACCAGGACGGCCAGCCCTCGGCCCAGAGCGGCCCCGAGATGACGATGCAGACGGCGCTGAAGAATGCCGCCGAGACGGCCAGGAACAACCCGAGGCGATGGATGCCGAGCGTGCCGATCGAATAGCCGATCGTGTCGCGAAAATAGCTGTTCTCGTGCTCCGCCGTCTTGACGGTCTGGCCCTTTTTCGGGTTGGTCGCCGACAAGATCAGCGAGCCATGCAGGGCGAGCGCCAGGCAATTGGTGAAGAAGAACGACACCGCGATCATGTGGACCGGGTTGTAGTGGAAGTTTCCGTACTGATAGCCGGTGTTCGAGACCCAGTCGAGATGCGTGATGATGCCGTACGGAAAGCCGTTGGCCCAGGCGCCGAGCAGGACGGGGCGGATCACCACGAGGGTGAAATAGGCGAGGATCGCGAAGCTGAACGCCCATGGGATATGCATGCCCATGCCGAGCTTGCGGGCGATCTCGGCCTGCCGCAGCGCCCAGGAGCCGAAGGCGCCGAGCGCGCAGACGGTGATGATCTGCCAGAGACCACCCTCCTTCAGCGGCGCGAAGCTGAGGCCATAATCCTCGGTCGGCGGATTGATGCTGATCTGCCAGAGATTCCAGGTCGGCCCGATCGCGGCGCCATAGACGATCAGCGCCGTGCCGAGCGTGGCAAAGAAGATCGTCGTCACCCCGAAGAAGCCGACATAGAACGGCCCGATCCAGAAATCGAAGAGGTCGCCGCCGATGAGCGTCCCTCCCCGCACTCGATACTTCTTCTCAAAGCTGAGCATCGCCATAGTTCGACCTCCCCAGGCAGGGTCTTCGGAGCGTGGCAACGCTCCCTTTGAAAGGGTGCGGGCGGTTGCATGCGCTGGCCGCCCGCGCCGTTCTCGATGGAAAGGACCGGGTTGCCCCGGTCACGCCGCCTTCGTCGTCTGCTCGATGACCATCGAAGCCGCCGGTGCGGGCGCCTTTCTCGGTCCTTCGAGCCAGTTGAACCGGTCCGTGCTGAGCAGGATGAAGTGAATCACCAGGGCCAGGACGAACAGGAACGTGAACAGGGCGACCAGCGTTCTGCGCGGATCGAAGAGAAGCCAGATTCTCCACATGTCGCTTTCCCCTTACGTCAGCATGGACACAAAGGCGCCGACATGGGCGATGCCATGTTCGAGCGACGCATAGCCACCCGGCCCGGGCAGCCACGGACGCCACAGCCAGGCAAGGATGTGGGCGACCACGGCAATTGCGACAAAAGCCAGGAAGCTAGACACGAAAACCGAGTGGAACTCCCTGGCTTCTGCTTCCGAGAGCCCCGACAGGGACCCGTCATTGGCAGCCATTTCTACCTCCTCTAGTGAGACCTTTCGGTCATTGGCCCGCACGGGACTCGTGCGGGGCCGCTCGCTGCGCCACAGAGACACAGCATTCCCGGGCAGTGCCCCGCCCGGAAACCTCGAAGCCGTCCGGTGCAAGGCGCCGGAGGGCGAACCCCTTGTCCGCTCACCAGAAGGCGAACGGCACGATGCTCGACGCCGTCGCCTTGGCGGTGCGGAAGACGGAGCCGCCGGGGTCGCCGTGGCCCCCGCCCTGGCGCAGTCCCGGCACCAGCCGCCTGGCGATCGCCAGCGCGAGGCACATCGGATAGGCGGCGCCGAACACGAGAAGCGCATGCCGGCGGTCGCAGCGACGACGCGCCCGGCAGTCTTCGAGCCAGTTCATTTCGGTGCTTGCCATGCTCGCAATTCCTCTCCCGCGCATTGCGGCGGCAAAGCCGCCCCATCCTCACGCCATGCTGAAGTCAGCGCTCAGAACCTGTTTCATCCGCGTCGCCGTCACGCGCTCCTCGCCGGCCTTGCGCGCCACCTCCTCGGTGCGGTCACGCAGGCGCTTGGCGGCGGAAATCCGGACGAGGACCGGCTGCGCGTCGACGGCATCGTCGATCAGCGCCTGCGCGTCCGCGTCCCAGGGAAGCTCGTGGTGCAGGCGGGCCGGCGTCGGCTCGACCTTGTCGAGCTCGGTGCCGAGCGGAAGGATCCTGAACAGCGCGTCGAACAGCGCGTTGCAGATCTCCTGCACGAGATAGGTCGCGCCGGCATAGCCCATGAAGGGCGTGCCCGTGTGGCGGCGGATGATGGCGCCCGGAAACGACGCCGGGATATAGGACGACCGCCCGCCGGCCTCGGCCGAATACATCCGCTCGTTGAACGAGCCGAACAGGATGAGCGGCTGCGTGTCGCGGATCGCCTTGCGGATCTCGGCATTGTCGGTCTTGGCGCCGGCGTGGCGGGCGTAGGAGAACGCGCAGGGGAAGCCCATGTCGCTCTCGAGGAAATTGCGGATGCCGCGCGCATAGGTCTCGCTGGCGACGATGCCGAAGCTCGCAGTCGCGAAGAAATCCTGCGTCACCGACCGCCAGAGATCCCACAGCGGCTTGATCGTCGTCATCTTCTCGCGGGCGATGAACGGTTCCGGATCGAGCCCTGTCATCTCGCCGAGCTTGCGCAGGAAGGCCGTTGTCGAATGCAGCCCGATCGGCGCCTGCAGATAGGGCTTTTCGAGCGCCTCGCAGAGCTTGCGGCCGAACTCCCGATAGAGGCAGATATTGACGTCGGCCTCGGCCAGCTTGCCGACATCGGCGATATCGGTGCCGAGCGGGAAGACGAGATTGACCTCGCAGCCGATACCCTCCGCGAGGCGGCGGATCTCGGCAAGGTCGGACGGCATGTTGAAGGTGCCATAGATGGCACCGATGATGTTGACGCGCGGGCGCGCGCCCTCGGGCCTTGCCGCCGGCTTCTTCGCCTTCTTGGCCTTGGCGCCGAATTCCTTCCAGAGCCAGGCGAGCGCGCGGTCGGCGCTCTGCCATTGATCCTCGTCGATCGTGCGCGGCAGGAAGCGCATGATCCGCGTGCCCTCGGGCGTGACGCCGCCGCCGATCATCTCGGCGATCGAGCCGGTGACGACGACGCTCGGCTTCGCCGGATCGAGCGTCGCATGCGCCCGCTTCATCGCCTGCTCGGTGCCGGTCTGGCCGAGCTCTTCCTCGCCAAGGCCCGTGACGACGATCGGCAGCTCATGCGGCGGCAGCGCGTCGGTGTAGTGCAGCACCGAGGTGACCGGCAGGTTCTCGCAGCCGACCGGCCCGTCGATGATGACCTGCAGGCCCTTCAGCGCGGCGAAGACATAGACCGAGCCCCAGTAGCCGCCGGCGCGATCATGATCGAGGACGAGCATCAGAAGTCCTCCATCGTCACGGAGGCCTTGGCGGCGACGAGCGGCCGAGCCGCCTTCGCCTCGCGCGACGGCAGGCTATGCGGATCGTGCCAGACGCCGGCCGTACGATCAGTGCCGACGCCCTCGAAGAAGGCGGTCATCGTGTCGAAGCGGGCGCGGTTGCCCGCGGCGGCATTGATGACGGCGGCGAGCGAGCCGGCGCCGGCCGGGCCCATCAGCGGCCGCGCCGAGATCAGATTGGTGAAATAGAGCGCGGGAATGCTCTTCTGCTTGGCATGCTGGACGACCGGCGTCGTGCCGATGGCGAGCTCCGGATCGAAGCTGTCGACCGCCGCCTTGTCCTTCTCCAGCGAGGCGCGGAACTCGACATGAACGCCCGCGGCCTGCAGCCAGGCGGCGTCGTCCGCGTTCCAGCGCGTCTTCGGGCAGGCGGTGCCGACATAGCGGAGGTCTGCGCCGGATTCCTTCAGCAGCCGGCCGACGATCAGCTCGGAGCCCTCATAACCGGACAGCGTGATGCGCGCCTTGATCGGGGCGCCGTCCAGCGCCGCGCGCGTCGCCGCGAGGATCGGACCCTTGGCCGCATCGACCGTGCGGGCGGCGATGCCGCAGGCCTCGCCGATTGCGTCAAACCAGGCCGCCGTGCCCTCGACACCAACCGGCGCCGAGCCGACGACGGCGCGGCCGGCGGCTTCGAATTCGCGCACGCTGGCGGTGTAGAAAGGGTGGATCGCGGCGACGACGGCGCAATCGAGCGCCGCATAGAGCTCGCGCCATTCGCGGGTCGGAACGACCGGACCGGCCGAGAGGCCGAGCGGATCGAGCATGCGGCCGATGGTGACCGGATCGACCGGGAACATCTCACCGAGCAGCGTCACCGTCGGCCGGCCGGAGGATGCCGTGCGCGGTGCCGGCACCGGACCAGCCGCCGCCTCCAGCCGCGCATAGTTGAGCATCGCGCCGGCGAGGACGTCCTTGGCCTCGGCATGGGTCGGCACGCCAAAGCCCGGCACGTCGATGCCGATGATGCGGACGCCGTTGATCTCCTTCGGCAAGGCCCGGAGCGGCACGCCCGAGGCGGTCGGCACGCAGAGATTGGTGACGATGATCGTGTCGTAGAGGGCTGGATCCGCGAGGAGGTGCACGGCTTCGCGGATGTCCTCGTAGAGCTTGCCGGTGACCAGCGTCTCCGAATTGAACGGCACATAGCCGACGGTGCGCTTGGCGCCATAGAAGTGCGAGGTGAAGGTGAGCCCGTAGACGCAGCAGGCGGAGCCGGAGAGAATCGTCGCCGTGCGCCGCATGCGGAGCCCGACCCGCAACGACCCGAAGGCCGGACACATCGATTGCGGCTGGTCGTGCGGCCCCTGCGGATAGTCGGTGCGCAGGCGCTGCATCAGTTCGCCATTGCCGGCGGCTTCCGCCGCGCGAACGAGCTCGGCCTTGCCGCCATGGCAGCCGGAGCCGGTAGCGAGCGGTTCGGCGACGTCCTGCGGCGGGAGGTCCGCCGCGGGCGCTGCCCGGCTAGCGATCGCGGCCTCAGCGGCCGCGTCATAGACCACCTCGGTGGAGGGTCCGACGCCGGCGATCGTTGCGCGCTCGTTCATGATGGCTGCCGATCAGACTGCGTCGTAGATGACTTCGAGGGACGGCTTGGTGACGACGATGCCGCCGCGCATGTCGGCCTGGCTGGCGGGTTCCAGCACGACATGGCCGCCGACATCCTGCGCCGCGAACAGGCCGAGCAACTCGTCCTGCGTCAGCGGGTTCGGCCGCTGCGGTCCGGACTCCGAGACGTTTCGCGCCAGTTCCTCGAACAGCGGGCCCCACTCGCCGCCGGGCGTGCCGATGATCTGGTAATTGGCGCTCTTCTTGCGGATATCGTCATTGGCCGGGATCGCGGCGAGCACGGGAATGCCCACCGCCGCGGCGAAGGCCGCCGCCTCGCCGGTGCCGTCATCCTTGTTGATGACCATGCCGGCGACGCCGACATTGCCGCCGAGCTTGCGGAAATAGTCGACGGCCGAGCAGACATTGTTGGCGACATAGAGCGACTGCAGGTCGTTCGAGCCGACGACGATGACCTTCTGGCACATGTCGCGGGCGATCGGCAGGCCGAAGCCGCCGCAGACCACGTCGCCGAGGAAATCGAGCAGCACGTAGTCGAAGCCCCAGTCGTGGAAGCCGAGCTTCTCGAGCAGTTCGAAGCCGTGGATGATGCCGCGGCCGCCGCAGCCGCGCCCGACCTCGGGTCCGCCGAGCTCCATGGCGAAGACGCCGCCCTTCTTGAAGCAGACGTCGCCGATCTCGACATCCTCGCCCGCGGCCTTCTTGCGCGCCGAGGTCTCGATGATGGTCGGACAGGCCCGGCCGCCGAACAGCAGCGAGGTCGTGTCGCTCTTCGGATCGCAGCCGATCAAGAGCACGCGTTTGCCCTGCTGCGCCATCATGTGGGAGAGGTTGGCGAGCGTGAAGCTCTTGCCGATGCCGCCCTTGCCATAGATGGCGATGATCTGGGTTTCCTTCTTCGCCTCGCCGGCCGGAACCGGATCAGGCTCCAGCGCGGCTTCGGCGCGGACGCTTTCGATGAGCGCCGCGAGGCCGCCCTCCGGTGTCTTGATCGGCGCGTTCATGCTGCGTGTCTCCAGTCGAGCACCATCTTCAGACAGGCCGGATCGGTGAACGCCGTCGTGTAGGCGTCCTCGAAGCGGTCGGGCGTGCGGGTGTGGGTGATGAGGCCGTCGAGCGAGAGCCGCCGATCGGCGACGAGGGCCTCGACGGCGGCGAGATCATGCGGCTTCCATTCGGCGGCGACGCGGATCTCGGCCTCGCGCATGAAGGCCGGCGGGAATGCGAAGGAGAGGCGCTGGTCGTAGAAGCCGGCGAGGACGATCTCGCCGCCGCGCGCAAGGCGCGTGACCAGGCTGTCGAGGATATTGGCGTCGCCGCTGACATCGCAGATGCGCGCATAGTCGCGGCGCTCGTCGGTGCCGGGATGAATGACGGTGTAGCCCTCGGCCCCGCTCTGGCGTGCGCTGTTCGTCTCCCAGACGACCGGCGCGCCGCCCTGCGCGACGACGATGCGGGCGATCAGCCGGCCGAGAACGCCGTGGCCGACGATCAGTTCGGGATGGCGGGCCGGATCGAGCGAGACGGCGTGCTGGGCGGTCGCGGCGAGCGCAAGGAGGATCGCCCGGTTGCCGAGGTCCATCTGGATGGGCACCGCCTTGCGGCCGGCGATGACGACGCGGGAAGCGGCGCCGCCGAAGAGGCCGCGCGCCTCGCGATAGCAGTTGGCGCCCGGCACGAAGACCGTGTCGCCGACGTGCCGGCCCGAGTCGCGCCCTGCCTCGACGATCGTGCCGATCGATTCATAGCCGGGGACGAGCGGGTAACCCATGCCGGGGAATGACGGCATCCGGCCCGACCAGAGCAGCTTTTCCGTGCCCGTCGAGATGCCGCTGAAGGCGATATCGACGATGACGTCCGCGCTGGTCGGATCGACCAGATCGAGCGCGCGCAGGGAGAGCTTGAGCGGTTCTTCAAGAACAATCGCCTGCGATCGCATCGAACCCCTCCTCCCTGCCGGCTAACCGAATTCGGTCCTGATCGGCACAGGTGAGATTAATCCGGCAGCATCGATTGTCAATTACAATACACATATCAAACCGTAAATCTGAATTGACACTCACACTGCGCTCAGCGCGGGCGCGCGGTCAGAATCCTGGCAATCAGCGGCGTGTTGACGGCGAGCTCGCGCACCGCGCCGAAGCCGGCCGCGCCGAGCATGGCCGTGATCTCGGCCACCGATCTCGGCCGGCCCTGGCCCATCGCCAGCAGATAGAAGCCGAAATAGGCGTCGCCGCTCGCCTTGCTGCCGCGCGTATCGGCCATCGGCTCGGCGACGACGAGCGTTCCATCCGGCGCGATGGCGGCGTGGATCGCCTTGAGGATGGCGAGAGCCGCCGGATCGTCATGGTCGTGCAGCACGCGGTTGAGCGTCACGAGATCGGCGCCGGCCGGCAGTGGATCCTCGAAAAGGCTGCCGCCGACAATCGTGGCGCGTCCGGCCAGACCCGCCGCAGCGATTCGCTCGGCCGCGATAGCGGCAACGGGCGGCAGGTCGAACAGCATGAGGTCGAGGCTCCTGGCGGCCTTGGCGGCGGCGATGAGAAAGGCGCCGTCGCCGCCGCCGACATCGAGCAGCCGCCTGTGGCCGGCGAGCGAATAGGCGTCGAGGATCTCGGCCGTCACGAAGGCCTGCGAGGCCGACATCAGCGCCGTGTAGTCGGCATGGCCAGCCGATCCGGCCTCGCCGCCGGCATAGGTCCAGTAGCGGCTGAGCGCCGGGTCGGCCCGCCCCGATAGCAGCGCGACGGGATCGCGGAGATCGCCATAGAGGATGTCGTGATGACGGATCATCGCCGTGACGCCGGC
This sequence comes from Kaistia sp., assembly GCA_965279105.1. Lineage (GTDB taxonomy): Bacteria > Pseudomonadota > Alphaproteobacteria > Rhizobiales > Kaistiaceae > Kaistia. The sequence goes on along the minus strand of OZ257135.1, from coordinate 2,659,268 downwards.
ATTGCCGACCAGCGCCGCGCCGAGGCTGCCGAGCGCATAGCGCTCGCCCGGGCGGAGCGCGACGAGATCGAGCGCGGCGGCGGCCTTCAGCAGCCGCTCGGCGCCCTCGGTCGGAAGCCCGGTCGCGGCGGCGACGCCTTCGAGATCGAGCGGCCCACGGGCGAGCGTCTCGAAAAGGTCGACGCGCACTGCGGCCGAGAGGATCTGCGAATAGACGAAGCCGGCCGTCAGATCGAACAGCGCCCGCGCCTCGCGCCGCGCGATCGGCCGCGTCAGCGGAAAGCGCGCGGCGAAGCGGCGGAAGGCCGGGTCGGCGACGCGGCGATTGCGGAAGTCGCTGATGCGATCGATCAGGGCCGAAAACATCCGCGGCCTCCCGATGACCTCTGCCGTGCCGACCGTCGGCCGTCAGGCGGCGTGCTGCGCCGCCTCGGCGGGCAGGAAGCGGCCGGCCTGCGCCCTGATCTGCGCGCGCAGCGCCGAGGCGCCGATGCAATCCGGCACCGAATCGGCCGCCGCCTCGACGAGGAGCACCAGCTTGCGGGCGGCACCGCGCTCGCCGAGTTCATGCACGGCATTGGGCCGGCCGAGCGCCTCGTCCTGGCCGACCGGCTTGCCGATATCGGCCGCGCTGCAGAGGACGTCGCGGATATCGTCGGCGACCTGATAGGCTTCGCCGAGCTTGTAGCCGAGCGTTGCCCAGGGCTCGGCGACATGGCCGGCGGCGGCGGCGCCCGCCATGGCGGCACCGGCAAAGAGCGCACCGGTCTTGGCGCGCTGGTAGAGTTCGAGATCGGGCGCGGTCTCGCTTTCCCATCCCTGGCCAGCGACGATGCCATGCGGCATGCCGACGGCCCGCGCGATAATCAGCGCGATGGCGGCGGCTCTCGTCGGGTCGGCGAGCGCTGCCAGCGCCGCGGTCTCGAAGGCGAGCACGATCAGCCCGTCGCCGGCAAGCAGCGCCAGCGGCTCGCCATAGGCGGCATGCACCGAGGGCCGGCCGCGCCGGATCCCGGCATTATCGAAGCAGGGCATGTCGTCATGGACGAGCGAGGCGCAGTGGAGGAACTCGACCGAGGCGGCCGCGGCATTCGAGATCAGCGGCTGGTCGTCGCCGCAGGCCAAGGCGACCGAGAGCGTCAGCTTTGGGCGGATGCGCTGGCCGGCGGGGAAGACCGAATGGCTGAACGCCTTCGCCAGCAGCGGCGGCGCTGATCCGGCGGACGCGCGCTGGATCGCCTTCAGGAGAGTGTCCTCGATTCGCTGCGACAGATCCTCACCAGCCATTGCCATTTCTCCGGGCTGTCAGATACTGTTGACTATCGTGAATGTAAATCTGGATTTACACAAGCCCATGTCGAGCGCAAACGGCGAGAGAGGGCGGGGGAATGGAAGGCCGCAGAGGGCCGTCGTCGTCGGCGCCGGGATCGGCGGATTGGTCGCCGCCCTGCTGCTCGCGGCACGCGGCGTCGAGGTCGTCGTCGTCGAGCGGGCGGCTGGGCCGGGCGGCAAGATCCGCGCGGTCGTGGCGGGCGGGCATGGCATCGATTCCGGCCCGACCGTCTTCACCATGCGCCCCGTGTTCGAGGCGATCTTCGCGAGCGCGGGCGCGCGGCTCGACGATCATCTCCGCCTGAGGCGTGCCGATATCCTCGCCCGCCACTCGTGGGAGGACGGCTCGCGTTTCGACCTCCATGCCGATATCGACCGATCGGCGGAGGCCGTCGCTGAACTCGCCGGCGCCAAGGAGGCGGCGGGCTATCGCGCCTTCTGCAAGCGGACCGAAGAGGTCTTCCGCTCGCTTGATGCGCCCTTCATGCAGAACCCCGCGCCGAGCCCGCTCGGCCTCTCGCGGCAGGCGGGGATCGGCGGCCTCGCGGCGCTCACCCGGATCCGGCCGTTCACGTCGCTCTGGGCCGTCGCCGGCTCCTACTTCAGCGATCCGCGCCTGCAGCAGCTGTTCGGCCGCTATGCCACCTATTGCGGCTCGTCGCCCTTCGCCGCCCCCGGCCCGCTGATGCTGATCGCCCATGCCGAGCAGATGGGCGTCTGGCTGGTCGAAGGCGGCATGACGCGGATCGCCGAGGCGCTGGAAAGCCTCGCCCGGCAGCACGGCGCCCAGTTCCGCTATGGCGAAAGCGTCGCCGCGCTCGATATCCGCAACGGGCGGGTCGACGGCGTGCGCCTCGCATCTAGCGAGGTCCTCGCGGCCGAGACGGTGCTGTTCAACGGCGACCCGGCGGCGCTCGCAAGCGGACTGCTCGGCGAGCCGGCCCGCGCCGCGCTTCCGCCCTGGCGGGCGGAGGACCGGTCGATGTCGGCGCTGACCTGGTCGCTCCGCGCCAAGGCGGACGGCTTCCCGCTGTCGCGCCACACCGTTTTCTTCTCGGACGACTATCGGCGCGAGTTCACCGACATCTTTTTGGACGGGCGCCTGCCTGCCAGCCCGACCCTCTATGTCTGCGCCGAGGACCGCGACGCCGCGAACGGTCCGCCGCCCACGGGCGAGGAGAGCCTCTTCCTGCTCGTCAACGCCCCGGCCCGCGCCGACAGCCAGCCCCTCGGCCAAATGGAGATCGCAGCATGCGAACGACAGGTGATGGCGCGGCTGGCCCGCGCGGGCCTGACGCTGACCGGCGCGCCGGAGGCGAAGGTCATGACGACGCCGTCGGACTTCGCGGCGCTCTATCCGGCGACGGGCGGGGCGCTCTACGGCCGGGCATCGCATGGCTGGGCGGCGTCGTTCCAGCGGCCGGGCGCCCGGACGCGGATCAAGGGGCTCTATCTGGCGGGCGGCGGGGTGCATCCGGGGCCGGGCATCCCGATGGCGGCGCTGTCGGGCAGCCACGCGGCGAGCGCGATCCTCACGGACAGGGCTTCGACCGTCTCGTTCCACCCGGCGGCTATGCCTGGTGGTATGTCGATGCGATCAGCGATGACGGACGGAACGCGCTGACGGTGATCGCCTTCATCGGCAGCGTCTTCTCGCCCTATTATGCCGCCGCGCGTCGCCGCGGACCGTCCGACCCGCTGGATCATGTCAACATCAACGCGATCCTCTACACGCCGCGCGGCAAATACTGGGCGATGACCGAGCGCGGTCGGGGCGCGCTTTTCCGGAGCAGCGACCGCCTCGCCATCGGCCCCAGCGCACTCTTCTTCGAGAAGGGCCGGCTCGTCATCAGCATCGAGGAATGGACCGTGCCGCTGCCACGGCGGCTCTCCGGTCGGATCGTCATCGACACCGGCGCGCTCGCCACGACGCGCTTCGCCCTCGACGATGCCGGTCGCCACCACTGGCAGCCGCTGGCGCCCGCCGCGCGGGCGAGCGTCACCTTCGATCGGCCGGGCCTCGCCTGGCAGGGCAAGGCCTATGTCGACATGAACACCGGTTCGGTCCCGCTCGAGGATGATTTCCGCAGCTGGACATGGTCGCGCGAGGATGCGGGCGCCACGACGCGGATCCTCTACGATGTCGAGCAGAGATCCGGCGGGCCGCGGAGCCTCGCGCTCGACTGCCGCGATGACGGATCGGTGGAACGCTTCGCGCCGGCCCCGCGCGCCGCGCTTCCGATCACCGGCTGGCGGGTGGCCCGCTCGACACGCGCAACGCCGCAGGCACCGGCGCGCGTGGTGAAGACCCTCGAGGATACGCCCTTCTACAGCCGGTCGCTGCTCGCTGTCGGCAGCGGCTCCGGCGAGACGCGCGCCATGCATGAGAGCGTCGATTTCGACCGTTTCCGATCGCGCTGGGTGCAGACGCTCTTGCCGTTCAAGATGCCGCGCCGCTCAGGCTGACGGACGATTCGCGTCCTCCGGGGCAGCGGCCTTGGCTCTGGCCGCTCGCTCGCGGTCATAGCGGCGGAGATTGACGAGTTCGCGCACGCCGAAGAAGAAGGCGAGGCCCAGCACCAGCGAGATCTCCAGGAAGATGATCCAGCCGGAGTTCATCCGCCATTGCCGAGGCCCGGCTCCCGGTCGAGCGCGCCGAGCGGCGCCCCGTCCCGCGCGCTCGCGCGCGCCGAGAAGGCGGCGAGGAGATCGATCATCCGCTCGGAACGCGCCTTGAGGTCCCACCAGGGCAGCGTCCTGATGCTGGCGGCGGGCAAAGCGGCGCCCGCGATGGCGTCGATCAGGAACTGCGCCTCGGCGATCGCCGGTTCCTCCAGCCCGGCTGCGCCCGCAGCGCGCTCCATCAGGGCGGCGGCGACCAGGGCCAGCTTGCGGCGTTTCGAGATCACGGCCCGCGTCGTCACCGGATCCACGCCGCGCGCGACCTCGCGGCCGATCTCGCGATAAAGCAGCCGGGCGACATTGATGCCGGACCGCGAGGTGCCGGGCAACGCCGCGATGCCGCAGAGTGAGCGCGTATAGAGCCGTTCCGCCTCGGCGAGCAGCCGGCCCACGATGGCGCGGATTTCCTCGCTGTAGCGCGGCGCCGCCAGGAAGGCGTCCGGGTCGATGTCGCTCTCCCGCAGCCAGGCGAGCGGCATATAGAGGCGGCCATTGCCGGCGTCCTCGCCGATGTCGCGGGCGATATTGGTCAGTTGCATGGCGACGCCGAGGTCGAGGGCGCGGGCGATCACGGCGCCGTCGCGGCGGTTCATCACCAGCGTCATCATCACGCCGACCGTGCCGGCAACGCGCAGGGCATAGGCGGTGAGATCGCCCAGCGTCTCGAAGCGGCGCCCGTCCGCGTCCCAGCCGAGGCCCTCGATCAGGGCGTCCGGTACGGCGCGGGGAATGGCATAGCGCGAGACGACATCGGCGAAGCGGCGCTCGACGAAGTGGCGGCCCGGCCTGCCTCCATAGATGCGGTCCAGCATCGCGCCGAGCTCGGCGATGGCCGCGCTGCCGCCCGCCTCACGATCGATCAGGTCGTCCGCCATCCGGCAGAAGGCATACACCGCATAGGAGGCCTCGCGGATATCGACCGGCAGCAGCAGCGAGGCGATGTAGAAGGATTGCGAGCCCTGCCGGATCGACGTCCGGCAATCGGCGCAGTTGGCAGGCGTCGAGAACTGGTCAGGCAGCGAATACGGAGGCATGGGGCACGACCTTGTCGAGGATCCTGGCCGATGAAAGAACGCCGGGCAGGCCGGCGCCGGGATGGGTACCCGCGCCGACCAGGAAGAGATTGTCGATGTCCTCGCTCCGGTTGTTCGGCCGGAACCAGGCGCTCTGCGTCAGCACCGGCTCGAAGCTGAAGCCGGAGCCCTTCTCGGAGAGCAGCGCGTCGCGGAAATGCAGCGGCGTGACGAAGGACGAGGTGACGATCTCGCTTTCGAGCCCCGGCAACACCGTCTCGGACAGCCGCCGCATCACCGCCTGCCGGCGCCGTTCGCCCTCGCGCACCCAGTCGATGTCGCCGTCGAGATTGGGCACCGGACAGAGCGCATAGAAGGCATCGCAGCCATCGGGCGCGACGCTCGGATCGGTAGCGCTCGGCCGATGCAGATAGATCGAGAAATCCTCGGTGAGCCGCTTCTTCTCGAAGATGTCGTCGAGCAGTTCGCGGTAGCGCGGGCCGAGCAGCATCGTGTGATGGCCAACGGCCTCATAGCGCCGGCGCGTGCCGAAATACCAGACGAACAGCCCCATCGAATAGCGCGCGCGCTTCAGCTTGCCGGGGCTCCAGCGCGTCGGCGTGTCCCGGCCGATGAGCTTGCCATAGGTCCAGGCTGCGTCGGCGTTGGAGACGACGACATCGGCCCGCACGATCTCGCCCGAGGCAAGGCGAACCCCCTTGGCGCGATCGTTCTCGACGAGGATTTCGGCGACGTCGGCCTGATAGCGGATGCTGCTCCCCTGCCGGCCGATCAGCCCGACCAGCCCGTCGACGAGCTTGCCGACGCCGCCCATCGGATAATGCACGCCCCAGCGCCGCTCGAGATCCGGGATCAGGCAATAGATGGCCGGCGCGCGGAACGGATTGCCGCCGATGAGGAGCGGATGGAAGCTCAGCATCGTCCGCACCTTCGGGCTCTTCACGAAGCGCGAGACGAGGCCGTAGACGCTGCGATAGCCCTCGAGGCGGACGAGATCGGGCGCGATCTTCAGCATGTCGAGCGGCGAGCCGAAGGGCCTATCGCCGAGCTCGCCGAACCCCTTGGCGCAGATCGCGGCCGCCTTTGCGAGGAAGCGCTCATAGCCTGCGAGATCGTCGGGCGCGATGCGGGCGACCTCGCGCCGCATCGCCGCGTCGTCGTCCGAGCAGGCGACCTCCTCGCCGTCGTCGAAGCGGATGCGATAGAACGGCGTCATCCGGCGGAGGTCGACATCGTCGGCCATGGTCTCGCCGCACAGCTGCCAGAGCTCATCGAACAGGAACGGCGCCGTGACGATGGTTGGGCCGCGATCGAAGGTGAAGCCGTCCTGCTTCAGGACGCCCGCCCGCCCGCCGGCATAGGAGAGCCGCTCGAGCACCGTCACGCGGTAGCCGCGCGCGCCGAGCCGTATGGCCGCCGCGAGGCCGCCGAAACCGCTACCGATCACGAGGGCATGCGGACGATCGGGAGATGACGCGACGACGGCGGGGCGATCGGCAAGTGTCAACATAGATTGACGATATTGCAGTCCCATCTGTTTGACAAACGATCTCTCGCCGTCACGATGCACTTGTCGAGGATGACGCGGCCGGAGGCGGATGGGCCGCTTTGGACGAAGGCCGGATCAGGCCAGACCGACATCCCGTGCAACATCGCCGATCAGCGCGGCGAGGTGCTCCGGCTGCTCCTCATGGACGAGATGGCCGCCCGATTCGAGCGCGAGAATGCGAGCCGAGGCGACCGAGGCCTTGATCGCCGCGGCATCGCTCGGCGGGATGGCGCGATCGTTCGGCGCGGTGACGAGGATCAGCGGCGTCCTGAGGCCGACCATCGCCGGGCCCAGCGGGCCGAGATCCCAGTTCGCCATCATGCCGAGCGTGCCGGCGACATGGCCGGAGCGGCGGAACAGCCGCTCATAGAGTTCGATGCCGCGCGGATCGATCGCCGAGCCGGTGCTCTCCAGCAATTGCCGCGTCGCGCCGTCGCTCTTCGCCCGCCAGGCGAACAGTTTCGGTGCGAAGGGATTGACGAACAGCAGCTTCGCCATCGGCGAGAACAGCGAAGCGCCCTGCATCGGCCTCAGCGCCCCATTGAGGGCGATGATCGCCTTCGGCTCGATCAGGCCGGAGAGCGCCATCGCAACGAGGATGGCCGCGCCGGCGGAATGGCCGACGGCGAGATCGGGGCGGAACTGCGCCCGCGTCAGCACGCCGGCGACGAGGCGCGCCATGCCGTCGAGGCGGAGGCCGCTGCCAGGCGGCATCGAGGTGAACCCGTGGCCCGGCAGATCGAGGGCGAGCACATGGAACGACCGCGCGAGCGCCGGCAGCAGATCGCGAAAGGAATGCGTCGCCGCGCCGGTGCCGTGCAGGAGCAGGAGCCGCGGCCCCTCGCCCATCTCCTGGACATGCCAGGAAAGCCCGCCGGAGCGGACGAAGCGGCTGTAATCGCGATTGGGCCAGTCGCGGCCGTCGACCGGCCAGGACGGGCGCGTCGGAGAGAGCGACATGCCGCCTCAGCCTTCCATGCGGGCGCCGATCTCCCGCGCGAGCGCGCTGGAGCCGCCGCGCGGCAGCGGCAGATATTCGGCGCCGAGTTCGCCGGCGAGCGTTGCGGCCCGTGCCTGTGGGCGCTTCGCCGTGTCGATAACCAGCGAGCGATGCCCGGCGCCGCGAAAAAGCAGGGCCGACCGGCTGGCATCGGCACTCGCCGCCTCGCGGCCGGCGACACCGCCGAGCCCGATATTGCCTCGGCCATCGGTCAGGAAGACGGTCACGACGCTCTGGCCCTTGTTGACGGAGGCCTCCGAGAGCGCCAGCGCCGCGAGAATGCCGTTGGCGAGCGGCGTGCCGCCACCGCCCGGCAGGGCGGAGAGGCAGCGCTTGGCGCGCACCAGCGAGCGCGTCGGCTCGAGCAGGGTTTCCGCCGACATGCCGCGAAAGGCGATCAGCGCGACGCTGTCGCGGCGGACATAGCATTCGGCGAGCAGCAGCTCGATCGCCCCTTTGGTCTCCGACAGCCGCTCGAGGGCGGCCGATCCCGAGGCGTCGACGACGAAGATCGCCGTCGTTCCCGTCTTCTCGCGATAGCGGACATAGCGGAAATCATCCTTGCGGATCAGAAGCCGCGTCGTGGGTCCGGCCGCGTCCACGCCGGCCTCGCGGGCACGGACCCGCTGCCAGGGCGCAGCACGTCGCAGCGTCGCCAGCACATCGAGCCGCGCGCCCGGCGTCGGCGGCGTCGGGGCCGTACCGATCGCCCGGCCGCGCCGCCCCTTGCTGCGCGCCGCACCGGCGATCCCTGCGCTTCGCCGCGCGCCGCGACGCAGCGGTCCGGCCTCGAGCCCGGCCAGGAGATGGCGCGGCAGCACGGCCTCGCTCGCGGCGATCTGCATGTCCTCGGGCATCTCCGTCGACGCCGTAGTGCGCTCGTTCTCGTTCGCCGCCGATGCGGGTTCCTGCTCGCGCGGCGCCGGCTCGGCCTCGGCTTCCTCCGGCGGCGGCGCGGCCTCCGAGAGGCGCATGCCGAGCACCAGCCGAAGCGCGGTCGCGGCATCCTCGACCGTGACCATGGTGCGGCCCGCGAGCGCCGCGGCCGCGCGCGCGGCGCGGACGAGATGGATCGAGGCGCGCAGCGAGGAATTACCCGACGAAAGCGCGACCGCGCAGAGCGCATCCAGCATGTCGTCGGCCATGACGACGAAGGGGAGCCGCGCCCTCGCCGCGCCGGCGGCCAGGGGGACGACCGATCGATCGGTGTCGCGCCAGCCGATGGCATGGAGATCGAGCCGCAGCCCGAGGCGGTCGGCGAGCGCGGGCGCCAGCGCTTCGTCCGCGTCGACCCCTTCATCGAGAGCAACCAGCGCGAAGCCGGCCGGCTGGGTGGCCGAGATACCGTCGCGCTCGATCTGGACCGCCCGCCGGTCGATCGCGGTGCCGATGATGCCGGCCGCCGCCGGCGCCAGCCTTTCGGCCATCGCCAGCACCAGGAAGCCGCCATGCACGGCTGCGAGCACGCCGCGCTCCAGCACGGGCCGCCCCGCGTCGAGCGTCGCGCCGATGTCGAGCCCGCCGGTCAGCCGTGCCTCGGAAATGCCGGCCGCGATGCGGCGGAACGGTGCTTCCGGGCCGACCGCTTCGGCCACGCAGTCGAGCCAGCGATCGCGGACAGGTCCGGCGCGGCCGCGGACATGGATGCCGCCGAGCCCCTCCGGATCCACCGCCAGCAGGGCCGCGGCGATGAGGGCGTCATCCCATGGCAGCGGGGCTGCGCCGGAAGGGCCGCTCATGGCGCCCCGATCTCCGCCAGGGCCCGCTCGACCCGCGCGCCGGAGCCGGCCTCGTCGAGCGGATCGCGCCGCAGACGGTGGCGCAGCGCCGAGACGGCGATGGCATTGAGATCGGCCGGCGTCACGGTCGCCCTGCCCTCGAACGCCACCAGCGCCCGGGCGGCGCGGATGAGAGTGAGTTCGCCGCGGAGGCCATCGACGCCGAGCTTGAGGCAGAGCGTCGAGGCATGTTCCAGCACGCTGTCGGGCGTCTCGGCGGAGGCGACGAGCGTTCGCGCCTTGGCGATCTTCGACCGGAGCGCCGCGTCCTTCCGCTTCCATGTCTCGACGAAGGCTGCGGGATCGCGGTCGAAGGCGTCGCGGCGCTTGACCACTTCGACGCGGGTCGGGACGTCCTTCGGCGAGACGACCTCGACCGAGAGGCCGAAGCGATCGAGCAGCTGCGGGCGCAGTTCCCCCTCCTCCGGATTGCCGCTGCCGACGAGGACGAAGCGCGCCGGATGGCGAATGCTGAGCCCCTCGCGCTCGACGATGTTGACGCCGGACGCCGCCACGTCGAGCAGCAGGTCGACGAGGTGATCCTCGAGCAGATTGACTTCGTCGATATAGAGAAAGCCGCGATGGGCGCTGGCGAGCAATCCCGGCTCGAACGCCTTTTCGCCGGAGACGAGTGCCTTTTCGAGATCAAGCGCGCCGGCGACGCGGTCCTCGGTCGCCCCGAGCGGCAGATCGATCACCGGCACCGGGACCTTGCGCGACCGCAATTGCCCCGCCGCGGCGTCCGCCATGCAGCGCGCGCAATAGCTCGCGACATCGCCGGGCGCGCAATTGTAGCGGCAGGTGCCGGCGACGGTCATCGACGGCAGCAGCCCGGCCAGAGCCCGCACGGCGGTCGACTTGCCGGTGCCGCGATCGCCGACGACGAGGATGCCGCCGATCGAGGGATCCACCGCCGCCAGAATGAGCGCGCGCTTCATCTCATCCTGTCCGACGATCGCCGAGAATGGGAATGGGCTGCTCATGGACGTATGCGACACGTTACAGTCAAATGTGTCAATACGTTTTGCATATGGGTGATTGCGATTGCCGGCGCGGTCCGCCACCGTCAAAAATTATTTACGACAGACAGCCTTGACATCAATTGGAACGGGTCTAGTTTCTGGTTCAAAATCAGCCTGTTGCGGAGGAAACGCAATTGAATCGCATGCTCAAGCTTATCATTTTGGCCGGCGTTTCGGCCTTTGTCGCCGCCCCGGCCAGCGCCCTCGACGGCAATGCTGACGCCGGCGCCAAGGTCTTCACCAAATGCGCCGCCTGCCACGGCATCGGCGACAAGCCGAAGCCGATCGGCCCGAGCCTCAATGACGTGATCGGCCGCCCTGCCGCCACGCAGCCGGACTATCTCGCCAAGGGAGCGGCCGGCTATTCGAAGGCCATGATCGCTGCGGGCCAAAAGGGACTCGTCTGGACGGACGACGAGATTCTCAAATGGCTCACGGGCCCGTCGAAGATGGTTCCTGGCACCAAGATGGCCTTCCCTGGCCTTCCCAAGGAGCAGGACCGGGTCGACGTGCTCGCCTATATCAAGACCTTCTCCAAGCAGCCGTAACGGCGGCAGCACAGGCCGCGATGAGCGTCTCTGCCGAAGGCGACGCGGGCGCCTCCATGAACGGATCCGCCCGCCTGTCCGGGATGACGCTCATCGACGTCCTCCGCGGCGCCACGGTGTTTCCGCCGCCGATCTGGATGATGCGCCAGGCGGGTCGATACCTGCCCGAATACCGGGCGACGCGGCAGCAGGCCGGGAGCTTCCTCGACCTCTGCTACAATCCCGACCTCGCCGTCGAGGTGACGCTGCAACCGATCCGGCGCTTCGGGTTCGACGCGGCGATCCTCTTCTCCGATATCCTCGTCGTGCCGCATGCGCTCGGCCGTGACCTCCGCTTCGAGGAGGCGCGCGGGCCGCTGATGACGCCGATATCGGTCGGCGATATCGACAATCTCGACGCATACGCCTTCCACCAGCATCTCGCGCCTGTCTACGAGACCGTATCGCGCCTCCGTCGGGAGCTGCCGCCCGTGACAGCGCTGATCGGCTTCTGCGGCGCGCCCTGGACCGTCGCCAGCTACATGATCGCCGGGCACGGCACGCCCGATCAGGCGCCGGCGCGGCTCTTCGCTTTTCGCGAACCGGAGGCCATGGCGCGGCTGATGGCAACGCTCGCCGACCAGTCCGCCGACTATCTGATCCGGCAGGTCGCTGCCGGCGCCGACGCGGTCCAGATCTTCGATTCGTGGTCGGGCGTGCTCGATGAAGCCTCGTTCGCGGCCTATTGCATCGCGCCCGTCGCGCGCATGGTCGCCCGGCTCCGCGCCGTCTATCCAGAGGTGCCGGTGATCGGCTTCCCGAAGGGCGCCGGCATGCAGCTTGCGGCGTTCCGCCAGCAGACCGGCGTCGATGCGCTCGGTCTCGATTGGGCCGTCCCGCTGTCGCAAGCCGTGCTCCTGCAGAAGGGCGGCGCCGTGCAGGGCAATCTCGATCCGCTGCGGGTCATCGCGGGCGGCCGCGCGCTCGACGAGGGCATCGACCGCATCCTCGCGGCGCTGGGGACCGGCCCGCTCGTGTTCAATCTCGGCCATGGCATCACGCCGGACACGCCGATCGCGCATGTGACGGCGATGATCGACAGGGTGCGCCGCGGCGGGCGCTGACGCTCCGCCCCAAGAGCATCCGAAGCTTCGCCAGCAACAATGCGCAGCGCCGCAGCCGCGCTCTCCGCTGTGTGCAGAGCGGGATGTTTTTCAATCGACATTGACATCCTGATGTGTACACTAAAATTGACACATGGTGATGCGTGCCTGCCTTCGAAGCGGTCCTTGCGCCCCATCGGAGAGCAGTCCAGGGAATGCGCGTTTCGGGCGATCCGATCTCTCGTCGCCCGGGCCCGCACAGCGAGGGGACACCTCTGATGAAGTCATCCGAACGCGACGTTCTGGACCGGGTCTCCTCACCAGCTGACATGAAGGCGCTCTCTGACGCGGAACTCTCCAGGCTGGCCGACCAGCTGCGCGACGAGACGATCGCGGCGGTCTCGGTCACCGGCGGACATCTCGGCGCCAGTCTCGGCGTCGTCGAACTCACAGTCGCCATCCACGCCGTCTTCGACACGCCCCGCGACACGCTGATCTTCGATGTCGGCCACCAGGCCTATCCGCACAAGATCCTGACCGGCCGGCGCGACCGCATCCGCACGCTGCGCCAGGGCGGCGGCCTCTCGGGCTTCACCAAGCGCTCGGAGAGCGAATACGACCCGTTCGGCGCCGCGCATTCCTCCACCTCGATCTCGGCCGGCCTCGGCTTCGCCGTCGCCCGCGATCTGAAGGGCGAGAGCGGCGACGTCGTCTGCGTCATCGGCGATGGCGCGCTCTCGGCGGGCATGGCCTATGAGGCGATGAACAATGCCGGCCAGCTCGGCAAGCGGCTGATCGTCGTCTTGAACGACAACGACATGTCGATCTCGCCGCCGGTCGGCGCGATGTCGAAATATCTGCTGAAGCTCTACTCGGACAAATCCTTCCAGGATTTCAAGAGCCTCGCCAAGGGCGTCGTCTCGCGCCTCCCTGCCCCGCTCCGGGCCGGCGCCGAACGGGCGCGCGATCTGGTCAAGGACAATCTGATCGGCGGGCAGCTGTTCGAGGATCTCGGCTTTTCCTATGTCGGCCCGGTCGATGGCCACGACATGGGCCAATTGCTCGGCGTGCTCCGGACGGTGCGGGCTCGCGCCGATGGCCCCGTCCTCATCCATGCCGTGACCGAGAAGGGCCATGGCTACCAGCCGGCCGAAAAGGCGGCCGACAAATATCACGGCGTCTCGCGCTTCGACATCGTCACCGGCCAGCAGCAGAAGGCGGTGCCGAAGGCGCCGAGCTATACCGGCGTCTTTGCCGACAGCCTGCTCCGCGCCGCCGATGCGGACGAGCGCATCGTCGCCGTCACCGCCGCCATGGCCGCCGGGACCGGGCTCGACAAGTTCCAGAAGCGCTTCCCGAGCCGCTTCTTCGATGTCGGCATCGCCGAGCAGCACGGCGTGACCTTCTCGGCAGGCATGGCCGCCGCCGGCCTGCGCCCGTTCTGCGCGATCTACTCGACCTTCCTGCAGCGCGGCTACGACCAGGTCGTGCATGACGTGGCGCTGCAGAAGCTGCCGGTGCGCTTCGCCATCGACCGTGCCGGCCTCGTCGGCGAAGATGGGGCGACCCATGCCGGCGCCTTCGATGTCGGCTATCTCGCCAATCTCCCCGGCTTCGTCGTCATGGCCGCCTCGGACGAGGCGGAACTGATGCATATGGTGGCGACGGCAGCGGTGTTCGACGACGGACCGTCAGCCTTCCGCTATCCGCGCGGCGAAGGCCGCGGCGTCGCGCTGCCCGACGCGGGCACGCCACTCGAGATCGGCCGGGGCCGGATCGTCCGCGAGGGCTCGAAGATCGCCCTCCTCTCCTTCGGCGCCCGCATCGGCGAATGCTTCAAGGCGGCGGCCGAGCTGGAGGCGAAGGGCCTCTCGACGACGATCGCCGACGCCCGCTTCGCAAAGCCGCTCGATACGGCACTGATCCTGCAGCTCGCCCGCCACCATCAGGTGGTCATCACGATCGAGGAAGGGGCGACCGGCGGCTTCGGCACGCAAGTGCTGCATTTCCTCGCCGGGCAAGGCGCGTTCGACCGCGGCCTCCGCATCCGCAGCATGACGCTGCCCGATGAGTTCCTCGATCACGACACGCCGACGGCCATGTATGAAGCGGCGGGCCTCAACGCCGCCCATATCGTGCGCACGGCATTGCAGGCGCTCGGCATCGCGGTCGAGGCATCGGCCGGCTTCGCCCCGGCGATCCGGGCGGTGACCGCCTGAACCGCCGCCGGGCGCTGCCGGCCGAACGCGCTCGGCTCAGGCTCGCGCGAGATTCATGCGCCAGACCGTCCAGTTGAGCGCGCCGGCGATCGTGACCCAGATCAGATAGGGCACGAACAGCAGCGAGGCGGTGCTGGAGATGCCGGCCGCCGTGACGACGAAGGCCGCGACCAGCAGCCAGAGCAGGCCGATGGTGTAGAAACCGGCATCCATCCGCCGCATGCCGAAGAACACGCCCGACCAGGCGGCGTTGACGACGAGCTGCAGCCCCCAGAACCACATCGCCTCGCTCGACCGATCCGCGCGCCAGACGAGCCAGCCGGCGATGGCGATCATGACATAGAGCACCGTCCAGACGACGGGAAAGGCCCAGCTCGGCGGCGTCCACCAGGGCTTGCGCAGGGCCTTGTACCAGTCGCCGGGCTTGAACACGGCGCCGCTGGACGCAGCCCCGAAGGCGAGCAGGAAGAAAACGAGAAGGCTGGCGTCGAACGACATCGGGTTCACCATCGACCGGGGGACAAGGCAGCGCCGCGCTTTGCGCTTCAAAGCATATAGGCGCATGCGCCGCGGATTGTCAGCGACCAAGGATCGGAAAGGTCACGCCGATCGCCGTGGCGATGAGGATCGCATTGGCCGCGGCGGCCACGGCCGGATGGCCGGTCCGCTGATAGACCCAGGAACTGATCAGCCCGAACAGCGTGAAGAACAGCGTGATCACCGGCACGAGAATGATGAGGAAGAGCAGCCCGTCCGGATCGAGCGCGATCGCGGCGGCGAGCGACAGCAGGAAGCAGAGCTTGGTTGCGAGATAGGCGCCGCGGCGCGCCTCCCCACCTCGCGTCAGCCATTCATCGGCGAGGAAATAGGGAAAGAGGCCGACGACGAGGACGGCGACGAGGAGCCAGCGGCCGGCTGTCGGGACGAAGGAGGTCACGAAGGCGTCGATCGGCCAATAGAATGCCGCGAGACAAAAGAGCGTCACCGCACCCGCCGCGAGGACCAACTTTCCGCGTGAGACCAGCCCGGCCGGTCGCCGCGGCGCGCGCCTCCGGCGCCATGCGAGGCCGGCGGCCGTCAGAATTCCGTAGACGAGGAAATGCATGGCGAGATAGCCGCCGACGGGGATCGGCAGCCCATCGACCGGCGCCTTCCAGAGGATGAGCGGGGAGAGGACGGCCGGCATCAGCCCGATCGCGGCCAGGCTGCGCCAGGATGCGTCGGCGCCGACCGGAGGGACGGCGACGCGTGGCAGCAGCCGGGTGGCGAAGCGCGCCACCACCATCATGCCGATGAAATAAAGGGCGAGCGACAGGCCGCGCCTGTCGACCGGGGCGGCGGACGTGCGGCCGAAGACGGCGGCGAGCCAGTCGCGCGCCGCCGCGAGGCTGGCGCCGCTGTAGAGCACGCCGACATGCTCGACATCGGGCGCGATCTCGGCGCGCCGGGCCGTTCCATCGGCGAGATCGCCATAGGTGACGCCCGGGCGGGCCTCGCCGCCGGCCGCGAGGCCGACGGCCCGCAGCGCCTCGCCCTTGAGGCCGGCTTCCCAGTCGCCGACCACGACCAGCATATTTCTGGGGGCGCTGGCGGTCACGGCCGGCGAGAACATCGAGACCGCGACGGTCGCCGCCACGTCCGGATGGCCGATCGCGTAGCGGATGATCACATCCGTCGCCATGGAATGGCCGAGCAGAGCGAGCCGCCCGTCCGAGCCCGGCAGGCCGCGGGCGAAGGCCACCACGGCATCGAGCTGCCGGATGAGCGTGGCCGTCGCGCCCTCGACGACCGCGACGTCGCCGGTGAGCGCCTTCGGGTTGCGACCATGGCCGAGCAGGTCATAGGTCACGGCGATCGAGCCGCTGCGGGCGAGGCTGATGGCGAAGGGCTGCATCAGCTGCTGCGAGCCGGCAAAGCCATGCGCGATCACCACGACCGGCGCCGGGCCGCCTGCCGCCGGCGCGAACACCGTCACCGGCATGCCGTCGGCGCTGGCCTCCGTTACGGATAGACCCGAGGTCGCGGTTGCGAGGCGCCAGAGTCCGACAGCGGCGGCGATGACCGCAGCCACGAGCATCAGTTGGCTCGCGATGACAAGGGTCCTGTGCATCCTTCGATCCCGTCCAGTCCCGACCGTCGATCGCGCCGCCCCGGCGCGCTGAACGCGGCGCGACCGGCCGACAACGCCATTGTGACCGCCACACGAAAGTGACAGTCTCAACTGTACCAACTGATTGACCATCAGCAAGGGACCGAGCATCGTGACGCTGATGACGCAAGGCCCGGAAGCCATCTGGACGCCGCCCGTCGCCGCGGCGGTTCCCCGCGACCTCTGCACCGATTGCGGCATCTCGCGCAGCAGCGATCCGAAGGCCTGCGGGCGGGCCTGCCAGTTCATCAAGCCCGACTATGACGCGCTCGAAACGCGGGTCCACGGCCGCACGCGCGATCCGGCCCGTCCGGACGAGACGCATTTCGGCCCGTTCCGCCGCATGGTACGCGCATCGCTGGCGAAGCCTCTCGCCGGCGCACAATGGACGGGCATCACGACGCGCATCGCCGAAAGGCTGCTGGAGACGGGCGCGGTCGATGCGGTCCTGACCATGGCGCCCGACCCGGCCGATCGCTGGCGCCCGGTGCCGGTGCTGGTGACGAAGGCGGAGGGCATGGCCGCCTGCCGTGGCATGCGCATGGGCTTCGCGCCGCTGCTCGCCTTGCTCGAGCCGGCGGCGCGGCGCGGCTACAAGCGCCTCGCCGTCATCGGCATCCCCTGCCAGGTGCATGCGCTCCGGGCGCTCGAACAGGAACTCGGCTTCGAGCGGCTCTATGTGATCGGCACGCCCTGCTCCGACAACACCACCACCGAGCGCTTCCACGAGTTCCTGGCCCTGCTCGCCGATGATCCCGCGACGATCACCTATCTCGAATTCCGGGCCGACTTCCATGTCGAGCTCCGCTTCACCGATGGCCGCAAGACGGAAGTGCCCTTCCTGAAGCTGCCGATCTCGAAGCTGCCGCCGGATTTCTTTCCCTTAACCTGCCGCACCTGCGTCGACTACACCAATGTCCTCGCCGATATCACCGTCGGCTATATGGGCGGCCAGTCGGAGCAATGGCTGCTGATCCGCAACGAACGCGGCGAGGAGATGGCGGCCCTGCTCGGCGATGAGGTGCGGATGTCGGCGCCGGGCAGCGCCGGCAACCGGCGCGGTCCGGTGAAGGGGTTCATGGCCAATGTCGAGCGGGCCGCCGGCGGACTGCCGCTGCGCGCGATGCCGGATTGGCTCCGGCCGGTCGTCGGCTGGCTGATGCCGCGGATCGGGCCGCGCGGCCTCGAATTCGCCCGCGCGCGGCTGGAGATGAAGGCGGTCGAGACCGTGCTGCACCTTCGCCGCGACCGCCCGCGACGACTGCGCAGCATGGTGCCCTGGCATGTCTGGGCGCTGGTGAAACCCTACGGCCTCGCGCCGCGCGAGCGCGAGCAGGGTCGGCCGCGACCCTAGTTTTCGCTGTCGCCGTCGCCGGCGATGCCGAAGCGGTTCATCTTCAAATAGAGCGCCTGGCGGCTCAGCCCGAGCACGCGCGCCGCCGAGGCCCGGTTGTTGCCGGTCAGCCCAAGCGCCGCCTCGATGCACATCTTCTCGATGACATCGGTGGTATCGCGGACGAGGTCCTTCATCGGCACGCGGCCGATCATCTCGACGAGATTCTCGGCCGTGCGGGTCAGATCGCTGTTGCCGCGCGCCGTCCGCGTGCCTTCGGCGGGCACGGCACGGATGACGAAGCCATAGCCGGCGGGGTTCTGATCCGACAGCACGATGCCGGAAAGATGGATATCGGTGCCGCGGCCATTGGCGCCCTCGACCGTGCCCGAGACGTTCTGGACACGGCCGTGCCGGCCAAGATTCTGCAGCAGCACGCTCGCCTCGACGCCGCTCCAGCGGAAGAAGTCGGTGAAGGAGCGGCCGATCGCCTGGGCGGCGATGGGAACATCGGCCAGCATCAGGAATGCGTCATTGGCCCAGAGCACGATGCCCGACTGGTCGGTCAGCAGCACGCCCTCGGCGGCGTTGCGCACCAGCTCGTCGAGGCGGCGGTCCGAGCCGTCGGCCGCCGGCGCTTCCGGGGCCGGCTCCGACAGGCGGACGAGCACGAGTTGCAGGTCGCCGGCGCGGAACAATTCGGCGGCGAGCAGGATCTGCCTGTCGTCGTCGCTCGTCGAGACGAGAAGGCTCGCCGGAACGCCCGACGACAGCACCTGCGCCAGCAAGGCCTGGACGTCGCGCTGGGACTTCTTGTCGAACTGCGCGGCGAGCTTCTTGCCGGCGAGGGCCGCATCGGCCGTGCCGAGCAGAGCGGCGGCACGCGGATTGGCCTCCCGGATCTTGCCGCTGGCGGCATCGAGGATGACGATCGCCTCCGCAGCCGTCTCGAACAGCAGCCGATAGTGGACATCGGACCGGCGACGGTTGCGCGTATTCTCCTCGAGCGCCTGGCGGCTCGCCATCAGCCGCGACTGCAATTCGGCGACGACGCGCAGATCACGCCCGAGCATCACGATCTGTCCGGCCGGCTCGAAGCGGAAGGCCGAGTATTGCACCGGAAGATCGCGTTCGCCGCCCAGCATGTGGCTGAGATCGAAGCGCTTCGGCGGACCGCCGTCGCGCAGCAGCCGCAGCTCCTTGCGCAGCGCCGCCCGGTCGCTGCTGCGGACGACATCCTCGATCGGCTGGCCGCGCCAGGAAGAAATCCCGGCGACAGCAGGACCTTTCAGATTATGCGACAGGTCCTCGATCACGCCGTCGCCATCGAGGACCAGCGTGATATCGGACGCACCCGAGAGAAGGCTCGCCAGCGTGCGGACATCGGCCTGCAGAAGATGAGCTTCGGCGCGCTGGAACTCAGCGGTCATGGTGCACGGTCCAGAAGACGGGTCGACAGGGGTCTCTGTATCGGCCGTGACGGTGGCAGGCAAGACACCCGTTCTGATCCTTGCCGTGGGCTCTCTTCTGCTATTTCCCCCGTGGCCTGTCCAGTGTTGCGTTGCCGCACGCGTCACAATGGCGTTACAGTGAGCGTGTCGCCTTCATTGACAAATCCGCGTGACGAAGCCGGGGCCATAGCCCGGCACGGCCAGGGAGCGCAAACGTGTTGTCCAGCCTCGAGGAGAAGCCAAGGGGCGAGACGCTGCGCTTTCAGTTGCGCAGTGGCACCAGGACCGAGCACGAAAGCCTCGATCGCCATCCGAGCTTCGCGGCTCTCATGGCCGGCACGCTCGACCTCGATGGCTATCGCCAGCTGATGCTCGCTTTGCACGATCTCTATCGGCGCTTCGACGGACCGCTGGAAGACGCCTGCCGCAGCCACCGCGTCGCGCGGTACGGCTTCGTCTACCGCCCACGCACCGCGATCCTTGCCGACGATCTCGAGGCCCTCGGCATCACGGGTACGCCGCCGGACCGCATGGCCGCGATCACCTGGCTTCCGCGCATCGGCTCCCTCGAAACACTCGCAGGCGCGCTCTATGTCATCGAGGGATCCGTGCTCGGCGGCGCAATGATGTGCCGGGCGACGGAAGCGGTCGCGCGGGAGGCGGGTCTGGCTGGAAATGGCTATTGGGAGTGGTGCCGCGATGCGGGCGCCCAGCGTTGGGCGATGACGTGCCGGCTGCTGGAGGCAGTCGCGGCGTCGGGCGCTTCGACGGATGCGATGATCGATGCCGCGCGGACGACCTTCCGCGCCATCGAGGATCGGCTCGCGCCATGCCAGGCAGTCCCGCTTGAGGGGAGCCACGACAGGTGTCAAACCGCCCCGTCGATCTGAACGCCTGCGAGACCGAGCCGATCCACATGATCGGCGCGATCCAGCCGATCGGCGCGCTGATCGCGGTCGATCGGGCGAGCCTTGTGATGGAGTTCGTCAGCCTCAACGCTGCCGACTATTTCGGCCGCGGCTGCAGCGAGTTGCTCGGCCGGCCCCTCTCCACTCTGCTCGGCGAAGACCGGTGCGCGGAGCTTCTGGCCCGCAGCCTGAAGCCGTCGATGCCGGACCTCTTGCGCCCCTGGTTCGTCCAAGTCGCTCGCCCGGATGGCACGGTCGTGAGCCTCGAATGCCTGCCGCACGCGCATGACGGCCGCATCATTCTCGAATTCGTCGGCTTCAAGGGCGATCCCGCCGCGATCTGGGAGGAAGACCTCGTCCGGCAGCGCCTGATCTCGGACCTGATCCGGCCGGAGACCTTGACCGATCTCGCCCAGGCCGGCGCGCAGATGATCCGCGAGGTGACCGGCTTCGACCGGGTGATGATCTATCGCTTCGCCGAGGACAAGCATGGCGAGGTCATCGCCGAGAGCACCACGCGCGACGACAGCTTTCTCGGCCTGCACTATCCGGCCTCGGACATCCCCGATCCGGCGCGCCGCCATTTCGTCCTCAATCTCATCCGCATCATTCCGCACATCAATGCGGCGCCGGTTCCGATCATGACGCGAACCGGGGAGGCCGCCGATGTCGGCTCGGCGACGCCGCTCGATCTCACCTTTTCGAAGCTCAGGGCGGTGGCGCCCGTGCATATCGAATATCTGAACAATATGGGCGTCGGCGCCTCGATGTCGATTTCGCTGACCTCGAACAACGAATTGTGGGGGCTGGTCGCCTGCCACCACTATGCGCCGCTCAGCCTCGAATGGAGCAAGCTGCGCTTCTGCGAACTGCTCGGCGGCACCATCTCGGCGCTGCTGCAGAGCCTCGAGAACACGGTGAAGCTCCGCCAGGGCATCAAGGCGGAGAAGACCGCCTTCGCGATCGAGCGCGATGCGCGGGCCGGCACGCCGCTGGTCGACGTCGTGCGCGATCACGCCGCCTCGCTGATGGAGCAATGCAGCGCACAGGGCATCCTCCTGAAGCTCGACGGCGGCCGCGTCGCGATCGGCATGGTGCCGGCGGGCGACGCCTCCTGCGCGCCGCTGCGGGCGCATCTCGTCGAGGGGATCGCCACCGCCGACGCCCTTCCCGGCATCGCAGGGATGGAAGCGTTCGCCGATGCCGGGATCGCCGGCGCCGCGATGATGGAGCTCTCCGACGACGGCGAGAACTGGCTGGTGCTGCTGCGCGAGGCGTATGAGCACACGATCCAGTGGGCGGGACGGCCGGACAAGACGGAGACACGCCAGGAAGACGGCACCGTCCGCCTGTCGCCGCGCGGGTCGTTCGCGCTCTGGCGCGAGGAACGACGCGGCCGCAGCCAGCCCTTCACCGAGATCGACCGCGAGTTCCTGCGCATCACGCGGCGGGCCGTGTTCGCCATGAACAGCCTCGACCGCGAACGGAAGGCCGTCGCCGCCAAGAGCGAGGCGGAGGCGAAGGAAGCGCGGATGCGGCTGGTCCTGCTCGATTCGGCGCGCGAGCACTCGATGGGCGAACTCGCTTCCGCCCTGGCGCATGAGCTGAATCAGCCCCTCGCCGCGCTCACCAACTATCTCAACGCCTGCCGCCAGGAACTCGCCAATTACGGCGTGACGATGCCGGCGAAGGTCGAGCGGCTGATGGACAACGCGCTCGCGGAATCCTCGCGCGCGGCCGATCTCGTGCGCCGCCTGCGCAACTTCATCAGCCAGGGCGAACTGGTGCTCGAGCCGATCGACCTGCGCGCGGTGATCCGGCAGGGTGTCGAGCTGGCGCTCGCCGCGACGCCCGAGACGGATACCGAAATCGAGCTCGACCTTGCCGATGGGCTGCCGCTGATCCTCGCCGACCCGGTCCAGATCGGACAGGTGATCCTCAATCTCGTCCGCAACAGCCTGACGGCGATGCGCGAGAGCGACCGGCGCATCCTCACGGTCTCCTCCCGCCGCGAGGGCGACTTCGTCGTCGTCTCCGTCAAGGATACCGGCGTCGGCATCGCGCCCGACGTCGCCAAGACCATCTTCGATCCGTTCCACAACTCGACCACGAGCGGGATGGGCATCGGGCTGTCATTATCGCGGTCGATCGTCGAGGCACATGGGGGTAGTATCGCGACCAAACCGGTCAACGAGGGCGCCGAGTTCATATTCACCTTGAAGGCGAATGGTCAGCGCAGTGGCTAGATCCGATCAGGGACGCTTCATCTATATCGTCGACGACGACCAGTCGGTGCGCGAATCGCTGGGCGCGCTGTTCTCGGCCCATCGGCTCAATGCGCTGCCCTTCCCCTCGGCGGAGGATTTCCTGGAGGCGCTCGATCCGGGCAAGGCGCTCTGCGCGCTGATCGACCTGCGCATGCCGGGGATCGGCGGCATGGAGCTGCAGAAGCTGCTCCTCGATCGCGGGATCACCATCCCCCTCATCATCCTGACCGCGCATGGCGATGTTCCGCTGGCGGTCGAGGCGATGCGGTTCGGCGCCGTCGACTTCATCGAGAAGCCGGCCTCGGCCGAGCATATCCTCAGCGCGATCGACGCCGCGTCCGACCGACTCGCCAACCGGCCGCAGCCGGGATTTCCGCCGGCGGTGATCTCGGAGCGGCTGGCGCGACTGACGGGCCGCGAAAAGGATGTCCTCGACCACATCATTCTCGGCATGACCAACAAGCACATCGCCGATGAACTCGGCATCAGCCAGCGCACGGTCGAGATCCACCGCTCGCGAATCCGCGAAAAGATGGAAGCGCGCGGCCTCGCCGACCTCATCCGTATGATGAAATAGCCTGGCGACCGGACAGCCTACATATAGGTGTATTCTACGTAGCGGGATAACCGAAATAGCCACGCCCTAGCGATTGATCCTAACTTTATTCTTTAAGGGAAACGAATGCAGGAAACGTGGCAAACAAGGCCATGACTGCATGATCAGGGGGGCCGATCGCGTGTCTGCTTACAAGCAACCCACTGGCGACTTCGGCAGGGCCCAGGCTGCCGCGCGACATGGCGAACCCCGGCATCGCTTCATCGTCAACCTGACCGACGAGCAACTGGCCGCCGCCGAGGGCTGGCGCCTCGCGCATGGTATAACCGATCAGTCTGAGGCGCTGGCCGAACTCGTCCGGCTCGGGCTGCTCAGCGAAATCGCCAAGCTCTACCGGCTGGTCTCGGACAAGACATCGCTGTCGATCAGCCGGCTGACCGAGACAGTCGGCCAGTTCCCTGTCTCGGAGCCGGTGACCTATGACAAGGTCGTTCAGACCGACTGAGCCCGCGCGGCGTCGGCTTTGGTGCTCCACCCCGGTAACGTCGCCAGGAATCACCTCGCCGTCTGCTGTCGGCACCCAGGCGGCTGTCTAGGACGGATCGGCACTCGGCTTCGGTCAGTGTGAGCGACCCCTCCCAGTTGTCATTACCGGGCTTGACCCGGCAACCCAGACTTTCTTCGACTGCCCGCATACACTTCCGGTCTGCAGGCAGAGAGGCTGGATTGCCGGGGTCAAGCAACTGTGGATCATTGAGGGTTTGGTTTGAGTGCCTCGGCGTCTCTGACGATGGCGTTGAGGATGGTGATGAGCTTGCGCATTGCGGCGGTCATGGCGAGCTTGGCGGGCTTTCCGGCCTGTCGGAGGCGTTGGTAGAACGGCTCGATCTGGGGTGCCTTGGCCTTGATGGCGCTGAGGACGGCCATGTAGAGCACGGCTCGGATCTGCGATCGGCCGCCCCTGCATTGGCCATGGCGATCGGTGGCGCCGGATTGCCTGGCATGGGGCGCGACGCCAACCAGCGAGGCGACCGCCTTGGCGCTGATGCGGCCGAGTTCCGGCAGCTCGGCGATCAAGGTGGCGGCGAGGATCGGACCGACCCCCTTCACCGCCGTCAGCGTCTCGAACCGGGCGTCGAGGTCGGCGCTCTCCGCCACGCTCTGGCGGATGACCTTCTCGAGCGTCAGCATGCCCATGCGCAGCGTCGCGATCCGCGCCCGGATCATCCGGCACACGGTCGCCTCGTCGATCGTGTCCAGCTGCCCCTTGAGCATGCTCAGTTCCGCAGCGAGGCGCCGGCGATGGGTCACCAGCGCATCGAGCCTCTCGACCCTCGGATCGGGGGCATAGGCGGGCAGGCCCTCCCATGTCAGCTCCAGATAGCGGGCGATCATCGCGGCATCGATCGGGTCGGTCTTGGCCGGCCGCTTCATCGCGCGCGCAAAATGCCGGACCGCCGCCGGCGCCACGACATAGACCTTCAGGCCGGCCGCAGAGAGCCGCTTCGCCAGCGCCCGCTCATAGCCCCCCGACGCCTCCAGCCCGATCGCCAAAGGCTTCAGCTGCTTCAGCCGCCGCACCAGGTCCGTCACCGCCGCCGGCTCGTTCAGAGCCGTCAGCCGCGCGCCGGACGGGTGCAGATGCACGTCGAACCGCGCCTTCGAGACGTCGATGCCAACAAACATCCGCTCGTGTATCATCTCTCCGCTCCCAGGCTTGTGGTGCGGGCTTCGAGCCCGTCCAACTGTTCGGGGTCAAAGGGAGCAGACAGGGCCTTGCTTGACCTCGGTCGCCATCGACCCGCCCGAAAGCGGCCACCTGTCTGCATCAGGGGCGTTTCGCTCACGCCCCTGATGCACCCATCAAATCACAGAATGTCGACACAAGCCCGGCAATGACAGGTCGGAGCGGTCGTTCACGATGGCCAAGCCTGAATGATGGCCGGTCCTAAGCCGCGCGTGGCAGCAGCAGTTCGCTCCAGCGGTCGAGATAGATCCGGATCCACGGCGTGAAGCGGCCGGGCTCGCGGATCGCCTCCTGGCGCAGCGCAGGTTGCGCGACCCAGGCCGTGTCCTGGACCTCGTCGCGGTTGAAGCTGGAGACGGCGAACGGGGCGTCGACCTCGCCCTGGAAGATGTGGACCCGCTCGTTCTCGACCATGCCGTTGCCGACATCGGCCTGGTAATCGATCACCGCGCAGGGCGTCAGCGCGGCGGCGACGCCGAGCTCCTCGAAGAGGCGCCGGCGGGCGCAATCGGACGGGCTTTCCTGCCAGTTGGGATGGCTGCAGCAGGTGTTCGCCCAGAGGCCGCCGCTATGGTACTTCCCGAAGGCCCGCCGCTGGATCAGGAGTTGGTCGCCGGCGAAGAGGAACACCGAGATGGCCAGGTGCTTCTGGCCGCGCCGATGCGCCTCGAGCTTGCCGATCGGGAACAGCGATCCGTCCTCGGCGATGCCCGGAATGACCGAGCTTTCGTCGGCCGTGCCGTCCCTTCCCCGCGCGAGCGCGGCGGTCGCGGAGAGATTGGCGGCCGACGGGCTCATGCGACGGCGCGCGAGATGGCGCAGTGCGACCAGAGATCGGACAGCGCACCGATCAAATGATCGATATCGGCATCGGAGTGGATCGGCGACGGCGTGATCCGGAGCCGCTCGGTCTTGCGCGGCACGGTCGGATAGTTGATCGGCTGGACATAGATGCCGTAGTCGTCGAGCAAGAGATCGCTGATCCACTTGCACTTGGCCGCATCGCCGATCATCACCGGCACGATATGGCTGGGATTGGGCATATAGGGGATGCCCATCCGATCGAGCCGCGACCGCACTCTCCGGACCCGGTCCTGGTGCCGCGTGCGCTCGATGCTGCTCTCCTTCAGATGCATGATCGAGGCGCGCGCGCCGGCCGCGACCGCCGGCGGCAGTGCCGTCGTGAAGATGAAGCCCGAAGCGAAGCTGCGCACGAAATCGCAGATGGCGGCCGAGCCGGCGATATAGCCGCCGACGACGCCAAAGGCCTTGCCGAGCGTCCCTTCGATGATGGTGATGCGGTCCATGACGCCGTCGCGCTCGGCGATGCCGCCGCCGCGCGGACCATAGAGGCCGACGCCATGCACCTCATCGAGATAGGTCATGGCGCCGTGCTTCTCGGCGACATCGAGGATGTCGGCAATCGGCGCGATGTCGCCGTCCATCGAATAGACGCTCTCGAAGGCGACGAGCTTCGGCACGCCGGCCGGATATTCGGACAGGAGGCGGTCGAGATCCTTCGGATCATTGTGCTTCCACATCCGCTTCTCGGCGCGGCTGTGGCGGATGCCCTCGATCATCGAGGCGTGGTTGCCTTCATCCGAGAAGATGACGCAGCCGGGGATATGGCTGCCGAGCGTCGACAGCGACGCCCAGTTGGCGACATAGCCTGACGTGAAGAGGAGCGCCGCCTCCTTGTTGTGGAGGTCGGCGAGCTCTTCTTCGAGCAGCACGTGATAATGGTTGGTGCCGGAGATGTTGCGCGTGCCGCCGGCGCCGGCGCCGCACTTCTCCAGGGCCTCGTGCATCGCCGCCAGCACGTTCGGATGCTGGCCCATGCCGAGATAGTCGTTCGAGCACCAGACGGTGACCTCCCCCGTCGTCCCGGCGGCATGGCGGGTGGCGCGCGGGAATGAACCGGCCTTGCGCTCCAGCTCTGCAAACACCCTGTAGCGTCCCTCGCTACGAAGGCCGTCGAGCTTCTCGGCGAAAAAGGCTTCGAAGTTCATGGGTCCATCCTCCTGCTGCTCTTGTCTCGGACATCGCACTCGAGGCGTGCCGGGTTCTTTTCGTTTGGTGTCAAGGAGCCGAGCGCAAGCGTGCGACCGACGGGTGGGTGTGGCATGTCGAATGATCGTGGCGGTGCGGCTCGGCGCGCGGCAGCGCCTGATCGAGAGGCTTGGCCGCGTCGCGCGACTTCATGCTCCAGTTCCACATCAGCTCGGCCGGGATCGGCAGCACCAGGAACCAGTGCTCGAGGATCGCCAGCGCCAACATGGTCGCGAGGAACGTGAAGCCGGCCTGCAGGAACGGGTCGACGGCAAGCGCTGCCTCCGTCGCGAGGACGGAGCAGACCACGGTCGAGATGGAGACCGAGAACGGGAAGAGCAGGTTCATCGGCTTGTTGTTGAGGAAGCTCTTCAGATAGGCGAGATGGGCGGGAAGGAAATGCGCGTTGAGATTGCGGACGCCGAGAACGACGTTGAGACGCGCGCTTTCATGCATGACCCAGAGGATCACGAAGGTCCACTTGCCGAACTGGTTGGCCCCGCCCGCGGTGAGCACCAGGATGAGCACGAAGCTCGCGATGATCGCGAGTTCGTGCCAGAGGCTGACCTTCAAGGCGTGGCCGAGATGGGGAAGGCCCGAGCAGCCTTCCTCGCAGGCATGTTTCCGCGGCCCGGTGACATAGCCCATGTAGAAGCTGATCTCGTGCCAGCCCCAGGCGATCAGCGCCGAGGCGAAGGCCATATAGGCCCCGCTCGTCGTCGTATCGTCCGCGCTCACATAGAGCCCGTAGAAGGCGAGGCCGAGCAGAGCGGTGGCCCCGAGCATGCTCCACTTGAATGTCGGCCGGGGCAATCCGTCGAGATAGATGATCGCCCCGGTGGAGAACCACCAGACGAACAACGCGAACAGGATGGGGCCGACAAAGGCGGTCACGCGCGCGCTCCCCTACCAGATGGGCTTCATGCGGCTGGTATCGGGCAGGGTGTTGCCCTTGGTCGGGATCAGATAGAGGCCGGCAAAGATCCGGGCCGCCGAGAGGCCGAGGCCGAGGCGCTTGATGCGAGCGAGGAGACCAGTCTCCTTGGCGATCGCCGTCGCCTTCTCATTGACGAGCCGAAGCTTCTCCAGCCCCTTGTGAAAGCTCGGATGATCGACATCGAGCACCAGCGGGAAGACCTGCTTGGTGATCTCGTTGGTGAGATGGAAGACCTTGAAGTCGTATTCGGTCGGATCCATGCCGAGCGCCTTGTGGAACTCGGGCCGGGCGTGATCGCGCACATACATCGTCGCGTAGACGGCGAGGACGAAGAAGCGGACCCAGAGCCGGTTGAGGCCCTTCAGATAGTCGGGATTGGCCCGCATCAGCAGCGCGAACGCCTCGCCATGGCGGAACTCGTCGTTGCACCACTGCTCGAACCACTTGAAGATCGGATGGAAGCGCTTGTCCGGATTGCGCTCGAGATGACGGAAGATGGTGATGTAGCGGGCATAGCCGATCTTCTCGGACAGATAGGTCGCGTAGAAGATGAATTTGGGCCGGAAATAGGTGTACTTCTTCGCCTTGGTCAGGAAGCCCAGATTGACGCCGATGCCGAATTCCTTCAGCGCCTCGTTGATGAAACCGGCATGGCGGGCCTCGTCGCGGCTCATATAGGCGAAGAGGCGGACCATCTCCGGATTGCTGCCGCGCTTGCGCATCTCCTTGTAGAGCACGCAGCCGGAGAATTCGGCGGTGAGCGAGGAGACCAGGAAGTCGGTGAACTCGTTGCGGAGGCCCTCCGGCAGTCCCTCGAAGTCGATATGATCCCAGTGCTCGTTCTGCTTGAAGTGACCCTTGTTGGGATCGCTCTCCATCTCGGCGAGCAGTTCGTCCCATTCCTTGCGGACCGGCGTCACGTCGAGCTTGTCGAGCGCCTCGAAGTCGGTCGTGTAGAACCGCGGCGACAGCAGCGTCGACTCGCTGGCCATGCCGTCGGTGTCCATGGCCCTCAGCGACATCTTCTCGATGGTCATAGCCGCTCTCCCGATGAAAAGCTGAACTCCAGGAGTTCCATGAACTCGAAATCGCCGGTCATGCGCACCCAGAGGCGCTCCGGCGCGCTGGCCTTGGTGACGGTCGCCATCCGGTGCAGCGTCCGCCGCTCGCCGAAGGGCACGACGATCTCGTCGCCATGCACATGGACCTCGTCGCCCGGCTCGACCTCGAGCCCTTCGAGTTCGACATGCGCATGCAGGCTTTCCCAGGTGTGCTCGATCTCGATCGTGCAGGGCACGTCGACGACCTTCTTTCCAAGTCGCAGCGCCTCGATCATTGCGTCGTCCTTTCCTGGCCGAGCAGCTCAGCGAACACGCCTTCGTTCGATGGACCGAAGGCATTGAGAAGCATGGTCCGCCCCGTCAGGGGGTCCTGCAGGTAGAGCGAGCCGTTCGCCGTCCGCGACAGGCTGAACGGCACGTCGTTGCCGAAGCCGCGCTGCTTGCGCTCGAGGGCGAAGCTGCGCATCGTCACGCGGATGAAACCGCCGACGCCGGGGCCGAGCCGTTCGATCTCGGCGCCGGTCTTGGCGTTCAGCGCCACCAGCGAGCCGTCGGCGCGGTCGTCGAAGCGGAGTTCCAGATGCTGGCGCACGGCCGCTGGGTCGATGACTTCGGGCGCCTTGTCGTGGCGCGCGACCAGCACCATCGCGATGACCGTTGCCAGCAGCAGGCCGCAGGCGATGGCCGGCTTTCGCTGCGGGTCTCTCCAGGTCGCGGTTTGGCTCATCACACCCTCCCTCAGGCCGCGTAGCTGGCGCCGGCCGGCATCGGCGCGGTCGCGCCGGAGGCGGCGACGCCGAGACGGACACCGGCGACGCCGGCATCGGCTTCGAGCGCCCTGCCGAGCGTCGTGGCGACGGCCGCGACATCCGCAAGGCAGCGCAGCATCGGCTGCGGATTGGTCAGCCGCCACGGCCGCGCATTCGGCCACAGCACGAGCCAGGCGACGCGGTTCGGCTTCATCACGGTGAGCGCGATGCTGCCGGTGCCACCCTTCTCGCTGGTGACCGCCGCCGCGGCGATCAGCGCCAGCGGCAGGTTCAGCGTCACCGGCAGAGCAAGACCGGAGCGGATCACGATCCGCCGCGTCGTCAGCGTGTAGATTGTGCCGCGCGCATAGAGAAAAGCGAGTAGGCAGAGGATGCCGACCGCGACGAGGCCGACGCCGACCAGCCAGGCCGAGAGGCTCAGCATCGCCGCAACACTCGATCCGTCGCGCCAGGCGGAGACGAGGTCGACGCTCAGGATGAGGCCGAAATAGACGGCCACCTTGCGGACGTGAAAGGCCTCGACAGCGAGCCGCTGCCACTCGGGCGAGCCCTGCCAGAGCATGGATTCCCCGCTCGGCAGTTGTTCGGGAAGACCCGGAACCGGCTCGAAGGCGAAATCGTCATGATCGTCCATCACAGCAGCGGCTCCGTCCGCTTCGGCGTCGCGTAGAGGTGACCGCCGGTGAAATAGGCGCAGATGCGATCCTCCTCGAGGAAGGTCACACTGTCGGCCGACTTGATGCGCGGGGCGTCGGCGAACTGGTGCGCGAGGATCGAGTTCACCTTGACCTGCCAGCCCTTGGTCTCGTTGCCCTCGAACTTGGCGAGGTTGAGCGGCACGAGCAGCGGACCGGTGCCGGGTCCCGCATCGACCTCGAGATAGCGGATCAGGTGTTCGGCGCCGTCGACCCAGATATCGGTGACGGTGCCGGCGATCTTCCGATCGGCGGCGACGACCTTGAGCCCGCGTGGATCGGGATCGCCGCTCGCGATCGCGTAATGGCCGCTGACGCGCGCCGGCACGATCTTGTTCTTGCCGTCCCATGTCGTGTCGGGGCGATCGGCGCGCTCGGCCCAGGCCGCCGGTCCGACGCCATCGACGAGCGGATTGCCGGTCGGGATCAGCGGCGCGCCCGGCCAGGCGCCGGCGCGGCGGGCTGCGACCGGCCGCTCGTCGCGCTTGTAGCTCGGCGTCGTGACCGTGCTGCCGTCGCGCAGCAGGTAGGTCTTCTGCTTCGGCATCAGGAGGAAGCCGCGATCGCCGACCTTGCCGGTCGGATCGGATTCGAGCGGATAGCCCTCGCGCCGATCTTCCTTCCGGAGCCAGAACACGAGCCCGAAGAAGAAGGCGAAGAAGACGTAGAGCGCAACCTGCGCGACGTCGATGTAGCTGGTGATCTCGCCGCTTGCCATGATCTGTCCTCCGAAATCTGCCTAGCCGGGGAATTCGGCGAGGCCGAATGGTCTTTGGTCTTCGACCGGCGTCCGCACATAGCGAACGAGCGGCCCGATCGCGACGAGGGTCGCGAAGAGCAGCACGATTTCAATGTGATAGACGACGCCATAGGCCGAGGAACGTTCTGAGAAGGCCGGTCCGAGCAGCCCGCGATCGGCCATCGCCTGCACGATGTCGCGGATCGCCCCGCCCGTTCCGACCGCAAGCCCGGTCGCGGTCGCCTGAACGGCGCCCCAGGCGCCGAGCGCGATGCCGCTGTCGCTGGCACGGGCAAGGTCCATCGCCGCCGTCAGCATGCCGACGGCGAAGAGGCCGTTGCCGAAGCCGATCAGCGCGGCGCCGAGGCGGAACACCTCGACCGAATTGAGCGGCGCAGAGAGGATGACGCAGGCGAAGGCCGGCAGGCCGGCCAGCGCGCCATAGCCGGCGAGCCGGCAGGGATCCATGCCCTTTCCGAGACCGCGGGCGGCGAGCGCGAGGCCGACGATCGTGCCGCAGGCCATCAGCGCCGTCAGCATGGTGGTCGCCCCGACGCCGAGCCGCAGCACCTGGCCGCCATAGGGCTCGAGCAGCACGTCCTGCATCGAGAAGGCGGCGCTGCCGAGCGCAACCGTCACGAGCAGGCGGCGCGCATTCGGCGACTTCGCGAAGACGGCCCAGGCGTCCTTGAAGGCCTGCCGCTCGCGCTTGGGATCGGTGCGCGAGGGGTTGCGACCCTCCTGCTTCCAGAGCGCGACGAGATTGAGGATCATGGTGACGAGGGCCGCGCCCTGCACCACCTGGATCAGCCGCGTATGGCTGAAATTCGAGAGGACGGCCGAGAACACCAGCGCCGACAGCAGCATGCCGACGAGCAGCATGACATAGAGCAGCGCCACGACGCGCGAGCGGGTCTTGTCGGAGGAGAGATCGCAGGCGAGCGCGAGGCCGGCGGTCTGCGTCGTATGGATGCCTGCGCCAACGAGAAGGAAGGCGAGCCCCGCCGCGATCTCGCCGGCGAGCGGTACATGCGTATGCCCCTCCCCGGTCAGCACCAGGAGCGCGAACGGCATCACCGCGAAGCCGCCGAACTGCAGCATCGTGCCCATCCAGATGAAGGGCACGCGGCGCCAGCCGAGGAAGGAGCGATGCGTGTCGGAGCAATGGCCGATGAAGGCGCGCGCCGGGGCGAAGAGGATCGGCAGCGCGACCATGAAGGCGACGACGGAGGCCGGCACGCCGAGTTCGACAATCATGACGCGGTTGAGCGTGCCGGTGAGCAGCACCATGGCCATGCCGACCGAGACCTGGAACAGCGACAGGCGGATCAGGCGGCCGAGCGGCAGTTCGGGCGTCGCCGCATCCGCGAAGGGCAGGAAGCGCGTCCCGACCTTGATCCAGGTCCTGGCAAGCCTCTGACCACCAATGTTCATGGCCGTCCGAGCTCCATCATCTGCGACTTGTAGAAGCCGTTCGAGATCCGGGTCGTCCGGCCGATCCGCCAGTCATCGTCGCCGAGCCGCTGCTGGAGATCCTCCGCGATGGCTTCCGGGCGGACCGGAACGATCGAGGGCGCGCGGTCGGAGCGCGGGAAGAACCGGCCGAAACCGTGCATCGCGGCGAGCATCGCCGTGCGTGGGGCGAAGGTGAACACCATCGACGTCCGCGTCCGCCGCGAGAGCCTCGCGAGCGCCTCGACGGCGTCGGCGAGCTGGTAGTGGATCAGCGAATCCATCGCGACGACGGCGTCGAAGTCGCCATGCTGCTCGGCGAGCATGTCGCCGGAGCGGAACGTGATCCGGCCGGGGCCGATATCGGCGGGCAGCGTCTCGGCCGCGAAGCGGATGATCTCGGGCGCGAGGTCGACGCCGACGACATCGGCGCCGCGCCGCGAAAGCTCGATCGACATCGCGCCGGTGCCGCAGCCGGCATCGAGCACCCGCCAGCCGGAAAGGTCGGCCGGCAGCGAGGCCAGCATCTGGCGCCGCATCTCGGCCCGCCCTGCCCGCACCGTGGCGCGGATGCGGCCAAGCGGCGCGTCGGTCGCGAAGCGCTTCCAGGCCTCGACGGCGGTGCGGTCGAAGTAGTGCTGAATCTCGCCGCGGCGGCGCTGATAGGTCTGCCCGTCCATCAGTCATACCCCAGGAAATCGAAGATCTCGCGATCCTTCATCGGCGCGACATCGAGGTCGTCGGTGCCGCTCCACAGCGTCTCGGCGAGCTGCATGTATTCGGCGCAGACGGCCAGGACTTCGGGCGTCTGATCCATCTCGAACAGCGTCGACTTCTTGAGCCGGCTGCGGCGAACGGCGTCGATATCGCCGAAATGGG
Source organism: Kaistia sp. (assembly GCA_965279105.1). GTDB lineage: Bacteria > Pseudomonadota > Alphaproteobacteria > Rhizobiales > Kaistiaceae > Kaistia. Next base: position 2,626,029 of record OZ257135.1, on the reverse strand, counting down.
CGAGGCGCCGCATGCCGACCGCGGCGTTGAAGCGGTCGATCTGGTCGGTCTCGCGGCTGCGGTTGGCGATCACCCCACCGAGGCGGACGGCGTAGTTCTTCGACTTCGCGCGGATGGCCGCGATGATGCGGTTCATGGCGAAGATCGAGTCGAAGTCGTTCGCCGCGACCACCAGCGCCCGCTCGGCATGCTGCAGCGGCGAGGCGAAGCCGCCGCAGACCACATCGCCGAGGACATCGAAGATCACGATGTCGGTGTCTTCGAGGAGATGATGCTCCTTGAGCAGCTTCACGGTCTGGCCGACGACATAGCCGCCGCAGCCGGTGCCGGCCGGCGGCCCGCCGGCCTCGACGCATTTGACGCCGTTATAGCCCTCGAAGACGAAGTCCTCGGCGCGCAGCTCTTCCGAATGGAAGTCGACCTGCTCGAGGATGTCGATCACCGTCGGGATCAGCGACTTGGTCAGCGTGAAGGTCGAATCGTGCTTGGGGTCGCAGCCGATCTGCAGCACGCGCTTGCCGAGCTTCGAGAACGCGACCGAAAGGTTGGACGACGTCGTCGACTTGCCGATGCCGCCCTTGCCATAGATGGCGAAGACCTTCGCCGTCTCGATCTGCACGGACGGATCCAGCATGACCTGGACGCTGCCCTCGCCGTCGAGCTTGCTCGCCAGCCGGGCCTCGTCGCGTGCCACGCGCGGATGCGTATAAAGGTTCATGCTGCTGCCTCCAGACCGATGCCTTCGACACGGTCTTCCAGCTCTTCCCCCGCCTGGCGCAGGGCATCGAGCATTTCGGGATCGGGCGTCCAGTACTGCCGCTCATGCGCCTCGATCAGACGGTTCGCCATCTTGGCGGAGGCCGTCGGATTGAGCTTCGAGAGGCGCTCGCGCATCTCGGGGTCGAGCACGAATGTCTCGGTGATCTTCTCATAGACCCAGGGCGCGACTTCTCCCGTCGTCGCCGACCAGCCCATGGTGTTGCGGACATGTTCCTCGATCTGGCGCACGCCCTCATAGCCGTGGCTCAGCATGCCCTCGTACCATTTGGGATTGAGTACGCGGGTGCGGGATTCGATCGCCACCTGCTCGGCGAGCGAGCGCACGACGCCCTCGCCGCGGGTCTGGTCGCCGATATAGACCGACGGGGCCTCGCCCCGCGCCCGGCGGACGGCCCGGCTGATGCCGCCGAGCGTATCGAAATAGTGGTCGACCGTGGTGATGCCGAGCTCGACCGAATCGAGGTTCTGATAGGCGAGATCGACGCCGGCGAGGACGCTCTGCAGGAGCGCGGTCTGCTTGGCGGGCGTGCCTGCGAGTCCATAGGCGAAGCCCTTGCGCCGCGCATAGGTCTCGGCCAGCTCGTCCTCGTCGTCCCAGCCGCTGTTCTCGATGAGATGGTTCACATTCGAGCCATAGGCGCCCTCGGCATTGCCGAACACGCGCAGCGCCGCCGTCTCGAGATCGCAGCCGGTCGCCGCCTGATGCGCGAGGGCATGCTTGCGGATGAAGTTCATTTCGGCCGGCTCGTCGGCGGCCGCGGCCTTGAAGGCGGCCTCGGCGAGGAGCCGCACCTGCAGCGGCAGGAGATCGCGGAAGATGCCGGAGAGCGTCGCGATGACGTCGATCCGCGGACGGCCGAGTTCGGCGAGCGGGATGAGCACTGCGCCGGCGAGACGGCCGTAATTGTCGAAGCGCGGCCGGGCGCCGAGGAGCGCCAGCGCCTGCGCAATCGGGCCACCCTCGTTCTTCAGATTATCCGTGCCCCAGAGCACGATCGCGACCGTCTCGGGCAGCCGCTCGCCTCCGGCGGTGTGACGATCGAGCAGGCGCTGCGCCTGCCGCGCGCCATCGGCGACCGCGAAGGCGCTCGGGATGCGGAACGGATCGAAGCCGTGCAGATTGCGCCCCGTGGGCAGGATTTCCGGCGTGCGCAGCACGTCGCCGCCGGTCGCCGGGCGGATGAAGCGGCCGTCGAGCGCGCGGATGATCGCCGGGATCTCGGTTTCGACGGCGAGCAGGCGGTCTGTCGCCGCGAGCGTCCTCAGGACCGCGACCGTCGCGTCATCGACGGGCCGGCCGGCCCGTGCCAGCGCCGCTTCGGCGGATACGCCTGCGACGATCGCCTCGGCGACGGCGCGGTCGAGGCGGATGCCATGACCGGCCTCGGCGACGGCGAGCAGCATGTCGACGCGCTCGCCCTCGGAGAGCGCCTCGCCGACGACATGCAATCCGTGCGGGATCAGCGTGTATTCGAGCTCGAGAATCTCATGCGAGAGGTCGCGGATGCGCGTCTCGCTCTCGGCGCCCCAGGCCGGCTCCGCCTCGGCGAGATCGACCGCCGCGGCCTGCGCCTGGATGAGCAGCGCGAGTTCGGCCCGCTCTCCGGCCGCGTCAAGGCCGAGGGCGCGCCAGCGCTCGATCGTCGCATTGACGTCGATGAGGCCGCGATAGAGGCCGGCATGGGCGATGGGCGGCGTCAGGTAGCTGATGAGGGTCGCCGCCGAGCGCCGCTTGGCGATGGCGCCTTCGGAAGGGTTGTTGGCGGCATAGAGATAGAGGTTGGGCAGATCGCCGATCAGCCGGTCCGGCCAATCGCGCGCCGAAAGGCCGGACTGCTTACCCGGCATGAATTCGAGCGAGCCATGCGTGCCGAAATGCAGCACGGCATCGGCGCGGAACTCGTCGCGGAGATAGCGGTAGAAGGCCGAGAAGGCGTGCGTCGGCGCGAAGCCCTTCTCGAACAGGAGCCGCATCGGGTCGCCCTCATAGCCGAAGGCCGGCTGGACACCGACAAGGACATTGCCGAACTGAGCCCCCAGAACGAAGATCGACGAGCCGTCGCTCTGCTGGCGGCCGGGCGCCGGGCCCCACTGCTTCTCGATGTCGGCGAGCCAGCGCTCGCTGCGCACATGCGCATTCGCCGAGACGAGGGCGTGGACATTGGCATGCGCGCCATAGCGCTCGCGATTGCCGTCGATGATCCGCGCGCGGAGCGCGTCGACGCTCGCGGGCACCTCGACGTCGTAGCCCTCGCGCTTCATGGCCTTCAGCGTCGCATGCAGCGAGGCAAAGACGGAGAGATAGGCGGCGGTGCCGGTATTGCCGGCATTCGGCGGGAAGTTGAAGAGGACCACGGCCACCTTGCGGGCCGCCCGCGCCGTCCGGCGCAGCCGCACCAAACGGTCGACGCGGGAGGCCAGCATCTCCGCGCGCTCGCCGCAGGAATGCATGTCGCGATCGGCCTCGCCGCCTTCAAAGGTGCAGCCGCGATGGCAGCCGGTGCAGGCCTTGCCGGCATGGTCGGAGCGACCGCCGAAGACGATCGGGCCGGTGGCGCCGTCGAGTTCGGGGATCGCGACCATGATGGTCGTCTCGACCGGCAGCAGGCCGCGGTCCGAGCCGCCCCACTGCTCCAGCGTCTGCAACTCGGCCGGATGGCCGGCGATATAGGGCACGTCGAGCTTTGCGAGGATCTCCTCGGCGGAGGACGCGTCGTTATAGGCCGGGCCGCCGACCAGCGAGAAGCCGGTCAGCGAGACCAGCGCGTCGATCACCGGGCGGCCGTCCCTGATGAAGAACTGCTCGATGGCCGGGCGGGCGTCGAGGCCGGACGAGAAGGCCGGCACGACGCGCAGCCCCTTGGCCTCCAGCGCGCGGACGACACCGTCATAGTGTTCGGCATTACCAGCGAGCATGTAGGAGCGAAGGCCGAGCACGCCGACGGTTCCGTTCTCGCCCCCGCCGGGCAGCGCATCGGCGCGTTCGGAAATCCGGCCCTTCATGCGCGGGTGATAGACGCCGACCTCGGGATAGGCGACGGGCGCCGCCACCTTGAGCAGGCCGCGCAGATGCCGCCGCGGGCCGTCGGCATAGCGATCGACGAGCGAGCGGATGAGGTTGGCGACATTCTCGTCCGAGCCGGCGAGCCAGTATTGCAGGGTGAGGAAATAGGCGCGCACATCCTGCGAGGTGCCGGGGATGAAGCGCAGGATCTGCGGGATCCGCTTCAGCATCTTCATCTGCTGCGAGCCGACGCTGGCCTTGCGATCCTTGCCATTACCCTTAAGCCGCTTCAGGAAGGCGAGCGCGCCGCCCTGCGGGCTGTCCATGCGGAAGCGGCCGATGCGCGTCAGCTTCATCACTTCGCTGTCGGAGAGCACGCTGACGATCGCATCGCAGCTCTCGGCGCGGGCCTTCAGCGCCGGCAGGATCGGCGTGAACTGGCTCTCCATAAACAGCATCGCGCAGATGACGATGTCGGCCCGGGCGATGTCGTCCTTGCAGCGGGCGAGGCTCTGATCGTCGCTGCAGAACTCGGTCGCCGCATGCAGCACCAGCGACAAGCCCGGCAGCTCGCGCTGCAGCTGCTTGCGGGCACGGTCGGTCGCGCTCGCGAGATGGGTGTCCATCGTCACGATGACCACGCGGACCGGCGTCACGTCAGCGGCTGAAGTGAGCTTTGGCATCGTACAAAGTCTCGACTGTGATGGTGCGAACACCGGTGCCGGCGGCAAAGGCCTCCGTGTTGCGGCGCGCCTTGCCGCGGACGAAGAACGGGATCTTGCGGAGTTCACGCTCCGCCTCGTCGGCCCATTGCACGGCGGCCGGGACCTCGATCGGGACGGCGCGCGCGACCGATGCCTGGTCCTCGGCCGGGGCGTGCTCGGCGACCGGCGCCGAGGGGCCGAGATGCGACGGGTTGGCGGTGTCGTTGAACTCGAAATCGTCGCGGAACATGCCGAGCAGATGTTCCTCGAGGCCCATCATCAGCGGATGGACCCAGGAATCGAACAGGACATTGGCGCCCTCGATGCCCATCTGCGGCGAGTAGCGCGCCGGGAAATCCTGGACATGCACCGGCGAGGAGATGACCGCGCAAGGAATGCGCAGCCGCTTCGCCACATGCCGCTCCATCTGCGTGCCGAGCACCAGTTCCGGCTGGGCGGCGATGATCGCCTCCTCCACCGCCATGTGATCGTCGGAGATGAGCGCCTCGACGCCGAACTCGGCCGCCGCCGCGCGCACTTCGCGGGCATATTCGCGGCTATAGGTGCCGAGCCCGCAGACGGTGAAGCCGAGCTCCTTGGCGGCGACATGGGCGGCGGCCACGGCATGGGTCGCATCGCCGAAGATGAAGACGCGCTTGCCGGTCAGATAGGTCGAATCGACCGAGCGCGAATACCAGGGCAGGCGCGAGCGAACCGCCGGGATCGCCTCCTTGTCGAGGCCGGCCGCCTTGCCGACGGCGGCGACGAAGGCCTCGGTCGCCAGTGCGCCGATCGGCGGCAGCGCGACGAAGGGCTGGCCGTGGCTGCGCTTCAGCCACTCCGCCGCGACGCCGGCGATCTCCGGATAGAGCACGATGTTGAAATCGGCAGCGGGGATGCGGGCGAGATCGTCGACACCGGCGCCGAGCGGGGCGACGACGTTGATCGTCAGCCCGAGGCTCTCGACGAGCTTCGTGACCTCGACGATGTCGTCGCGATGGCGGAAGCCGAGCGAGGCGGGCCCGAGAATGTTGCAGACCGTGCCGGGCGCGCGGGATGCGGCGACGCCGGCGGGCGCCGGCGCGAAGGTGCGCACGAGGCGATAGAAGGTCTCGGCGGCGCCCCAGTTTTCCTTCTTCTGGTACGAGGGCAGTTCGAGCGAGACGACGGGAATGGCGAGATTGAGCGCCGCGGCGAGGCCGGCGGGATTGTCCTGGATGAGCTCGGCCGTGCACGACGCGCCGACCAGCACGACGTCGGGCGCGAACCGCTCCACCGCCTCGCGGCAGGCGGTCTTGAAGATCTCCGCCGTGTCGGCGCCGAGATCGCGCGCCTGGAAGGTCGTGTAGGTGACCGGCGGGCGGGTGTTCCGCCGCTCGATCATCGTGAACAGGAGATCGGCATAGGTGTCGCCCTGCGGCGCATGCAGGACCAGATGGACACCGCGCATCGAGGCGGCGATCCGGATCGCACCGATGTGAGGGGGACCCTCATATGTCCAGACCGTGAGCTGCATCAGGCGTTCACCTTCAGTCGCTCGCGACGGGCGAAGGGGCGTACGAACAGCTCGGCGAGATCGCCCGCCTGCTCGTAGCCCTGCACCGGCGTGAACACGAGTTCGATCGACCACTTGGTGGCCATGCCCTCGGCCTCGAGCGGATTGGCGAGGCCGAGGCCGCAGACGACGAGATCGGGCCGCTCGGCGCGGCAGCGATCGAGCTGGCGGTCGACGTCCTGGCCCTCGCTGACGAAGACATTGTCCGGCAGAAGCTCGAATTCGCCGGCGAGATGGTGGCGATGCAGGAACGGCGTACCGATCTCGACGATGTCGCAGCCGAGCTCGCGATGGAGGAACCGCGCCATGGCCGGCTCCAGCTGCGAATCGGGGAAGAAGAACACCCGCTTGCCTTCAAGCACCGGGCGGCTCTTCTCGACCGCCAGACGGGCACGGGCGCGGCCGGGACCGGTGATCGCGGCGAAGCGGCCCGGCTCGACGCGGAAGGCGTCTGCGGCGGCCTTCAGCCAGGCGGTGGTGCCTTCCTCGCCGAGCGGGAACGGCGCCAGCAGATGGCGGGCGCCGCGGCGCTCCAGCGCCTTGGCCGTCTCGCCGAGGAAAGGCTGGGCGAGAAGCAAGCGCGTGTTCGGACCGACAGCCGGCAGCTCGGTCGACGACCGCGGCGGCAGGAACGTCACCGGGCCGATGCCGAGCGCCTCGAAGATGCGGCGGAACTGGTCCTCGACGACATCGGCGAGCGCGCCGGCGACGATCAGCGAGGGCCGTGCGCCCGCGGCCTCCGCCGGCAGGTCGCCGGCGAGCGTCGCGAGGAAATTGTCCTCGCCCTGCGTGAAGGTCGTCTCGATGCCGCTGCCGGAATAATGCATGCAGCGCACCGCGGGCCCATGCAGGGCCGACTGCCTCTCGGCCGCCTTGGCGAGGTCCAGCTTGATGACCTCCGAGGGGCACGAGCCGACCAGCACGAGCATGCGGATATCGGGCCGGCGCGCGAGGAGCCGCGCCACGACCTTGTCGAGTTCGTCATGCACATCGGCCATGCCAGCGAGGTCGCGTTCCTCGATCACGGCGGTGGCGAAACGCGGCTCGGCGAAGATCATCACGCCGGCGGCCGACTGCATGAGATGGGCGCAGGTGCGCGAGCCGACGATGAGGAAGAACGCGTCCTGCATCTTGCGATGCAGCCACATGATCGAGGTCAGCCCGCAGAAGACCTCGTGCTGACCGCGCTGCCTGAGCGGCTGCGACGGCCCGCAGCCTTCTGCACTGCCTGGAAGGGTGAGCGGCCCGTTCATCGCGCCTGCTCCAGCGCCGGACCGCCGATCGGCGCGGCACGCTCGCCGAGGCGCGCGGCGCGCAGCTTCAAAACGAATTGCGTCGCGTTGACGAGGTAGGCGACATAGGCGGCGAGCGCCAGAAGCAACAGCGCCCGATGATCGAGCAGACCGCCGAAGAGACAGATGAGATAGGCCGTGTGCAGCGCCAGAACGAGCATGCTGAACACGTCTTCCCAGTAGAACGACTCTGCGAAGAGGTAACGGCCGAAGACCATCTTCTCCCAGATCGAGCCGGTGATCATGATGACGTAGAGCACCAGCGTCTTGACGATCACCGAGATGTTGGCGGCGGCGAGACCCTCGCCGGTCACGAGATAGCGGCAGATCAGTCCGAGGCTGACGAGGAAGACGAGGAACTGGAACGGCGCCAACAGGCCCTGGACCAGGGTCCAGCGGGTCGCGTCACGGCGTCGGCGCTGCTCCGGAGTATAGAGCGACGGTGACCGCCTTTGCGCGCTATGGCTCGTCGGCATCGACACGATTCTCGACCGCCTCCCCGGTTTCGATCTCGCTCCCAGTGCCGTGAGCTTATGCCCCCAATCCAAAAAGTGTCAATCTAGCGTTACGTAAAAAATATTGGACAGCCACGTCCCCTCAAGCTAGTTTTTGGGCTGGAAATTGGTGAGTTCGCGGCGTAGCATTTTGAAGGTTTTTCGCGCTGGGGGGAGAGTACCGCGCGAACACAGCGATGGCTCGCGAAGGACAGCCACGCCCACGCCGGACCGCGATGGCGATGTTTGCGGTGATCATCCAGATGCGCGCGAGGGGGACGGGCAAGCATGAGCCAGATGCGGATGGGATCTTCGGGATCGGCGGGGAATTCTTCTCCCTTTGTCACCGGCAACGACCAGCGCCGCCGCTCGATCAACCGCCATGACGACTGGACCACGGCCGCCAATGGCGAAAGCGATGGCTACAAGCCCTCCGGCAAGGATCAGGACCTCTCGGAGCAGCTCCTGCTCGAAGACATGGCCCGGCGCATGGCACGGTTGCAGCAGTCGGGCCGGCTGCCGCGTCGGCGGATCGCCGAATTCGTCAAGCAGCTCTTCGACGACAAGGGCGACCGCTGCCAGAAGACGGTCGATGCCACGGCTGCGAAATGCGGCGATCCCCAGAAGGTGGTCGAGGTGCTGTTCGAGCCGGCCGCCCGGATGATCGGCGAGAACTGGTGCGCCGACGAGTGCGACTTCATGAAGGTGACGATCGCCATGAACCGGATCCAGGTCCTGTTCCGGCGGCTCGCAACGCAATTTCCCTCGATGCGTCCCGACATGACGCGCTGCGTGCTGCTGACGCCGGCCCCCGGCGAGCAGCACAGCTTCGGCCTCGCGGTGGTCGAGGATGCGTTCCGGCGCGCGGGCTGGGAGGTCGACAGCTGCCTCTGCGGCGAGCAGGACGAGATGTTCCGCCTCGCCAGCACCAACAGCTACCAGATCATCGGCATCTCGGTCAGCGTCGAGAGGCTGATGGTGGACCTCTCCGGGATCGTGCTCAGGCTGCGCACGAATGCGCGCGACAAGTCGGTTTTTCTGATGGCGGGTGGCAGCATGGTCATGCAAAATCCGCGGGCTGCGCTCGATGTCGGATTCGACCTCCTTGCGGTTGATGCATCGTCGGCGGTTGGCCTTGCGGAGTCGGCGATGTCGTCGAGGGTAGCCGCGGATGAGACCAGACTGGCGGCTGAATAGGCTAGGGATGTGAAGAGCTTCCATGGACAAGCAGGTTTTCCGAGAGGTGTCCCGCTCGTTCCGCTCGCACGATGATCTGTTTTCCGGGCTCGGTTCCGACGCCCTCGCCACGCTGGCAACCGCCAACTCCGATATCGCCCTCGTCCTCTCCCGCGAGGGCACCGTCCTCGACATCGCCTATCGCGACCGAAGCCTCCGCACATGGGGCGTCGACGACTGGGTCGGCAAGTCGTGGAGCGACACCGTCACCCCCGAGAGCCGCGAGAAGATCGCCGAGCTCCTGAACGAATCGACGCGCTCGACGCCGACGCGCTCGCGCCAGGTCAATCATCCGGCCCCGTCCGGACCCGACCTCCCCGTCGGCTACCGCGTCGTCTCCTTTCCCGGCTGGGCCAATACGGTCGCGCTCGGCACAGATCTTCGCGCCATGGCCGAGATGCAGCAGCGCCTCGTGCGCGCGCAGATCGACATGGAGAAGGAATACAGGCAATTGCGGGACATCGAGTCCCGCTACCGGATCCTGTTCCATCTCGCCTTCGAGCCGATCATCGTCGTCGAGGCGCAGAGCCTGAAGATCGTCGATGCCAATGAGGGCGCCGGCAAGCTGCTCGACAAGCCGATCAAGAAGCTGCTGGGCATGCCGGCTTCCTCCGCCTTCGCCAGGGCGGACCAGCGCGCGGCGACCGATGCGCTGACGACGCTAGGCGCACGGGCGCGGGCCGACATCTTCCGCGCGACGCCGGCGACCTCCGACCAGCCGCGCGAAATCCGGGTGACGCCGTTCCGCGAGTTCGGCAAGACGCATCTGCTCGTCTGCTTCGCCAATGAGGACTCGGCCGCCTTCGACACCCGCTCCGAGGCGATGATGATGTCGATGGCCGAAAGCCTTCCGGACAGCATCGTCATCGTCAATGGCGAGGGCCGCGTCGTCGAGGCCAATGCCGCCTTCCTCGACCTCATCCGCGTCGTCTCGCTGGACAGGGTCGAGAACAAGGGGCTCGACCATTGGCTCGGCGGATCGAGCGTCGATCTGCAGGTGCTGATGGCGAACCTGCGCGAGCACGGCACCGTCCGGCGCTTCTCGACCATCGTCCGCGACGAGCTCGGCGGCACGGAGACCGTCGAGGTGTCGGCGACGCGGATCTCCGGCCGCGAGGGTCCCCTCTTCGGCTTCTCGATCCGCGAGACGCGCCGCAGCGAGGCATCGATCGGCGGCATCGCCAACCAGCCCGCCAAGCAGTTCACCGACCTTGTCGGGCGCGTGCCGCTGAAGGACCTCGTCCGCGACACGGCCGACATCATCGAGAAGCTCTGCATCGAGGCCGCGCTCCGCCTCACCGACAACAACCGCGCCTCCGCCGCCGACATGCTGGGGCTGAGCCGCCAGAGCCTCTACATCAAGCTGAAACGCTACGGCATCGTCGATGCGGAGGAGAGCGAGGAATAGCCTCGCGGACTCTCTTTCCAGCGCGGAGATGTGTCTATTCCAGTTGACACATTGAAGCGTAAACGCGATGCTGCGGCATGTCCGATCGGCTCGCGCAACCGCAGAAGGTCCAGCTTCCCAGTCCGGGCGCGACGCTCGAGCTCCTGAAGCCGCTGACCTGGTTTGCGCCGATGTGGGCGTTCGGCTGCGGCGTGGTTTCCTCGGGCGTCTCGATCACCGATCGCTGGCCCTATGTCGTCGCCGGCATCCTGCTCGCGGGCCCGCTCGTCTGCGGCACCAGCCAGGCGGTGAACGACTGGTTCGACCGCGAGGTCGACGCCATCAACGAGCCCTATCGCGTCATTCCTTCCGGCCGCATGCCCGGACGCTGGGGCCTCTATGTCGCGATCATCAACACGGTCCTGTCGCTGGCGGTCGCCTGGTGGCTCGGACCCTGGGTGTTCGTCGCGGCCATCTTCGGGCTGGCGCTCGCCTGGGCCTACAGCGCGCCGCCCTTCCGCCTGAAGCGGAGTGGTTGGTATGGGCCGGGCGCGGTCGGGATCTGCTATGAGGGCCTGCCATGGTTCACGGCCGCGGCCGCCGCGACCGGCGCCTATCCGGGCCACCCGACGCTCGCCATCGCCCTCCTCTACTCGATCGGCGCGCATGGCATCATGACGCTCAACGACTTCAAGTCGGTCGAGGGCGATCGCCAGATGGGGCTCGCCAGCCTGCCGGCCGTCCTCGGCGTCGACAGGGCGGCGCGGCTCGCCTGCCTCATCATGGCCGTGCCGCAGGTCGCCGTCGTCGGCCTGCTGCTCGCCTGGGGCTTTCCGATCCATGCGGCGATCGTCGCCGTGCTCCTCGCCGGCCAGGGCGCCTGCATGCTGCGCATGCTGAAGGACCCGCTGCGCCGGGCCTCCTGGTACAACGCCACCGGCACGACGATGTTCGTCCTCGGCATGCTGGCGAGCGCCTTTGCAATTCGGGCACTGCAAGGAGGGTAAAGGCGTGCAGACACGTCCTCTCGGATGGATCGGCATCATCAGGCTCGGCCTGGTGCAGGCCGCGCTCGGGTCGATCGTCGTCTTGACGACATCGACCCTCAATCGCGTCATGGTCGTCGAGCTCGGCGTCGCCGCGCTCGTCCCGGGCGCACTGGTCGGGCTGCATTATGGCGTCCAGATCGGACGGCCGCTCTGGGGCCACGGCTCCGACAAGGGCGGCCGCCGCACGCCCTGGATCATCGGCGGCATCGGCCTCTTGGCGCTCGGCGGCATCGGAGCGGCGGTCGCCACCTCGATCATGGCGGTGAACTTCATCGCCGGACTGATGCTCGCCATCATCGATTTCGCCTTGATCGGCGTCGGCGTCGGCGCGGCCGGCACCTCGCTGCTCGCTCTGCTCGCCTCAAGCGTCGCCCCGGCCCGCCGGCCGGCGGCGGCCACCCTCGTCTGGCTGATGATGATCTTCGGCATCGCGGTAACGGCTGTCATCTCGGGGAAGTTCCTCGATCCCTTCTCGATGACGCGGCTGATCACGGTCGCCAGTGTCATCGGCCTCGTGGCCCTCACGGTGACGATCGCGGCAGTGGCCGGCGTCGAGAGCTCGGTCGGCCGTCCCGTGGCAGCCGCTCAATCCGGCCCGGCCGTGCCGTTCCGCGTCAGCCTCGCCGACACGTGGGGCGACCCGCAGGCGCGGCTCTTCACCATCTTCGTCTTCGTGTCGATGCTCGCCTACAGCATGCAGGACCTGATCCTCGAGCCCTTTGCCGGGCTTGCCTTCGGCATGACGCCGGGCCAGACGACGCAGCTGTCCGGCCTGCAGAATGGCGGCGTCTTCTGCGGCATGGTGCTGGTCGGGGTTGCCGGCAGCCTGCTCGCGCGGCGCATCCCGTCCATCCTCCGGTATTTCACCGTCGGCGGCTGCGTGCTGTCGGCCCTGGCGCTCGCCGCCCTCGCTTTCTCCGGCTCCGTGGCGCCGCTCTGGCCGATCGCGGCCAACGTGTTCGCGATCGGCTTCGCCAATGGCATCTTCGCGGTCGCCGCCATCGGCTCGATGATGGCGCTGGCGGGCGCCGCCGGCCCGTCCAAGACGGGGCTGCGCATGGGACTCTGGGGCGCCGCGCAGGCGATCGCCTTCGGCCTCGGCGGCTTCACCGGCTCGGTTGCCGCCGATGCGATGCGCGCGCTCAGCGGCTCGGTCGGCATCGGCTTCGGCAGCGTCTTTCTCCTGGAGGCGCTGATCTTCCTCGCCGCCGCCGCGATCGCGCTCAGCATCGGCGCCCGCGCAGCAATCCGTCCCGCCATCGGGCGGGCGGCGCCCGCCTCGCTCGCCGGGGGCGCGCTGCTGCGCAACGAGCATGCCTAGCCCGGCGGCCTATGACGTCGTCGTGGTCGGCGGCGGGCCGGCCGGCGCCACCGCGGCCGCCGATCTCGCCCGCGCCGGGCGGCGCGTACTGCTGCTCGATCGCGACGGGCGCACCAAGCCCTGTGGCGGCGCCATCCCGACGCGGCTGATCGAGGATTTCGACATCCCCGGCCATCTGCTCTCGGCGCGCATCCGAGCAGCCCGCATCGTCGCGCCATCAGGCTCCCATGTCGAAATGACGATCGATGGCGGCTTTGTCGGCATGGTCGATCGCGACGTCTTCGATCCCTGGCTCCGGGAGCGGGCCGCTTCCGCCGGGGCCGAGGTGATCACCGCGACCTTCGAGAGCGTCGCGCCGTCCGCCGGTGGCGGTGTCGCCGTCCGCTTCCGCCGCAAGGGCTCTGCGGACGAAACCGTGCAGGCGCGGATGATCATCGGCGCCGATGGCGCCAATTCGCAGGTCCGCAGCCAGCTGTTCGGCAAGGAGGCGCGGCCGCCTTACGTCTTCGCCTATCACGAGGTGATCCGCTCGCCGAAGCGGGGCGATGCCGGTTTCGATCCGCAGCGCTGCGATGTCTATTACCAAAGCGAGATCTCGCCGGATTTCTACGGCTGGGTGTTTCCGCATGGCGACACGACCAGCGTCGGCGTCGGCAGCGCGGTCAAGGGCTTCGACCTCCGCGCGGCGACGCGGCTCCTGCGCGAGGCGAGCGGACTGCTCGGCGCAGAGACCGTGCGCGAGGAAGGCGCGCCGCTGCCGCTGAAGCCGCTGAAGCGCTGGGACAATGGCCGCGACGCGATCCTCGCCGGCGATGCGGCCGGCGTGGTCGCGCCTTCGTCCGGCGAAGGCATCTATTATGCGATGGTCTGCGGCCGGCTGGCCGCGGAGGCCGCCGACACCTTCCTGGCGACCGGCCAAGCCAAGGCGCTGGCCGGCGCGCGCAGGCGCTTCCTCCGCCAGCATGGCCGCGTCTTCCTCATCCTCGAGATGATGCAGCGCTTCTGGTATGTGAGCGACCGGCGGCGCGAACGCTTCGTCGCGATCTGCGGCCATCGCGACGTGCAGCGGCTGATGTGGGAAGGCTATCTCAACAAGAAGCTGGTGATGCGCGATCCGCTCGCGCATCTCCGCGTCTTCGGCCACAATCTCCGCCACATGATCGGCCTGGCGCTCCGATGATCGCCGCGCTGATCGAAAGCGGCAGCATCGCACTCATCGCCGTCGCCATCCTCGTCGTCGAAGTCGGCGTGCTGCTCGTCGCGCTCCGAGGCCGCGGCATGCGCCTCGGCCTCATCACCAACGGCCTCGCGGGCACCACGCTGCTGATGGCGCTCTACGCAGCCCTGACGCGCGCGCCAGCCACCCATGTCGCGGTCTGGCTCGCGCTCGGCTTGCTGGCGCATCTCGCCGATCTCGCGACCCGCCTCCGGGCGGGCCGTTCCTGACAGCGGCCGCGTTCACGTCTTCGGCGCGGGCTCGGCGGCGGCAGCCGGTCCGGCGAGCGCGACGATCGCGTCATACTGTGTAAAGAGGACCGGCAGGCTCGCGGCGGCGAAGCGCGCGAGTTCCCCATCCTTCTTCGCAAAGCCGGCGTAATAGGCGATCGCGCGCTGGTGAACATAGACCATGGCGTCGAGATAGGCGCGATCGAAGGCGGCGCCCTCCAGCGCCTCGAGCTTGGAAATCAGCCCCTTCTGCTCGCCGTCAACCGAGGGCTCGGCGATATCGACCTTGTCGGCCTTGCCGGCCGCCCGCGTCGCCTCGATCCGCGCCGCATGGGCTGCCGCGAGATCGATCGCCAGCGCCTTGACCGCGGCGGACCCGGCGCGCGTCCTGGCGAGGTTGGAGGCCTCGATCGTGAACGCGTCGATCGATGTCGCGGCGGAGACGAATTCGTAGGGGCCGGAGAGGTCCGCAGGCTCGATCTGCGTTGCCGGCATCGTCGGTGTAACCTTGGTCTGCGCCGACAGAGAGATCGGCATCGCCAAAGACATTGCCGAGACGATGGCCAGGGCCAGAAGATGGGATTTCATGATCGGTGCGCCTCTTGAACGGGGAAAGGGTCTACCGCGTCGACATTAACCTCGTCAATTCTCGCCAGAGGGCTTCGTTCCATTCACCCCAGTGCGGCGCGCAACCCTCTCTCCTTCGCATCACCCGTGTTTGTAACGCCGGGACGAGATGAACCGCTCTTTCCGTCGCGACGCAATGCAGTCACGCCGAGACGCCGTCGGCGGGATCGCCGTCGATCCGCCCTTCGATGAAGACGCGGCTCGCCCGGATGTCCGGCTCCTCGATCGTCACGAGATCGGCACGCGTCAGCGGCCGGTTGCGCTCGGCGAACAGGCGGTTGGCATGGCGGAGCCGCGCGCGGTCGAGCGCATTGCGCATCGAGCGCGCATTGGAGAAATGCGGCAGCCGCATGCGCAGCGGGATATATTCCTCCAGCGCCGCCGCCGCGCCGGGGCTCAGCCGGTAATTCTCGTCGGCGAGCATGATCTCTGCGATCGACTTCAGTTCGGACGGGCTGTAGTCCGGAAAATCGAGATGATGCGCGATGCGCGAGCGCATGCCCGGATTGCTGTCGAAGAAGCGGTCCATCTTGTTCTTGTAGCCGGCGAGGATGACCACGAGATCGTTGCGGTCGTTCTCCATGTATTGCAGCAGGATCTCGATCGATTCCTGGCCGTAGTCGCGCTCGTTCTCCGGCTTGTAGAGGTAATAGGCCTCGTCGATGAACAGGACGCCGCCCATCGCCCGCTTGATGACCTCGCGCGTTTTCGGCGCGGTGTGCCCGACATATTGGCCGACGAGATCATCGCGCGTGACGGCGACGAGATGGCCCTCGCGGACATAGCCGAGGCGGTGCAGGATCTCCGCCATGCGGCGGGCGACGGTCGTCTTGCCGGTGCCCGGATTGCCGGTGAAGCACATATGCAGCGTCGGCGTCCCCGAGGAGATGCCGAACTTGCGCCTGAGACCATCGACGAGCAGCAGCGCCGCGATCTCGCGGATGCGCGTCTTGACCGGCCTCAGGCCGACCAGTTCCCGGTCGAGCTTGTCGATCACCTCGTCGATGCTCGACGCCTCGAAGGCCTCCTGGAGATCGACGATGTCGTCATCGCCGGGGCTCACTGCCTCAGTCGCGCCTGCCATGGCCGCGCTCCTTCTTCTCGTGGTCGTCACGACCCGCGGTCGCGTTCGGGCTTGTCCGTCGCATAGGGAAGGATCGAATAGGCCTGGCTGCGGCCGCCCTGCTCCTGCCGGACGAGGCGGAAGCCGAGCTCCTCCGGCGGCCGGTTGACGATGTAGGACATGCGCGGCGTCTCCCAGCCCTTGGTCGAGTCGAAGGCCGTCACGCGGACATAGTGACGGGGGAAGGTCTTCCGGCAGGCATTGACCTCGATGAGGATCGCGGCCGGATCCTTCAGATCGAACATCGGGTTGCCGTACATCTCCCAATAGGTGTTCCGGGGATGCGGATCGTCGGTGTACTCGATGCCGACGGCCCAGTTGTTCTTGAGCGCATATTTGATCTGCGCGGAGATCTGCGCATCGGTGAGATCGGGCAGGAACGAGAACTGTCCCTGGGTGACCTTGTGGGGAGCACTGAACGTCATGGCGGTCATTCCTCATGCGTCGGGCGAACCGATCGGGCCTTCTCGCCCGTCGCGGATCAGAAGCTGGCGGTCGGCGTCGGGATGAAATCGGCCGTGTCGGTCGATTCGTAGTTGAAGGTGACGTCCTTCCAGACCTCGAGCGCGGCCTTCAGCGGTGAACACCAGCGCGCGGCCTCCTCGAGGATCTTCGGCCCTTCGCGCAGATAGTCGCGGCCTTCGTTGCGGGCGAGGATCATCGCCTCGAGCGCGACGCGGTTCGCGGTGGCGCCGGCCTGTATGCCGTCCGGATGGCCGATGGTGCCGCCGCCGAACTGCAGCACGACATCCTCGCCGAGATAATGGATCAGCTGGTGCATCTGCCCGGCATGGATGCCGCCGGAGGCGACCGGCATGACCTTGTTGAGCGAGGCCCAGGACTGGTCGAAGAAGAGGCCGTTCTCGAGGCTCTGCACGGTCTGCTCCTCGCGCAGCGTGTCGTAGAAGCCCTTGATCATCAGCGGGTCGCCCTCGAGCTTGCCGACGACGGTGCCGGCATGGAGATGGTCGACGCCGGCCATCCGCATCCATTTGCAGATGACGCGGAAATTCATGCCGTGGTTCTTCTGGCGCGAATAGGTCGAGTTTCCGGCGCGATGCAGATGCAGGATCATGTCGTTGCGGCGGGCCCACTTGGCCATCGACTGGATGGCGGTGTAGCCGATCACGAGGTCGATCATGACGATCACCGAGCCGAGCTGCTTCGCGAACTCGGCCCGCTCATACATCTCCTCCATGGTGCCGGCGGTGACGTTGAGATAGTGGCCCTTGACCTCGCCGGTCGCAGCCGAAGCCTTGTTGACCGCCTCCATGCAGTAGAGGAAACGGTCGCGCCAATGCATGAAGGGCTGACTGTTGATGTTCTCGTCGTCCTTGACGAAGTCGAGGCCACCCTTCAGCGCCTCATAGACGACGCGGCCATAGTTGCGGCCGGAGAGGCCGAGCTTCGGCTTGGTCGTCGCGCCGAGCAGCGGCCGGCCGAACTTGTCGAGCCGCTCGCGCTCGACGACGATGCCCGTCGCCGGGCCCTGGAAGGTCTTGAGGTACGCAACCGGGATCCGCATGTCCTCGAGCCGCAGCGCCTTGACCGCCTTGAAGCCGAAGACATTGCCGATGATCGAGGCGGTGAGGTTCGCGATCGAGCCCGGCTCGAACAGGTCGAGGTCATAGGCGATATAGGCGAAATACTGCTGCTCGGTCTTGGTGCCGGGCCCCGTATTCGGCACCGGCTCGGAGCGGTAGGCTTTCGCGCGATAGAGTTCGCAGGCAGTCAGCCGGTCCGTCCAGACGACGGTCCAGGTCGCGGTCGAGCTCTCGCCGGCGACGGCGGCCGCCGCTTCCTCGTGATCGACGCCCGGCTGCGGCGTGATGCGGAACAGGGCGATGAGGTCGGTGTCCTTCGGCCGGTAGTCCGGCTCCCAATAGCCCATCGTCTTGTAGGGGATGACGCCCGACCGGTACCGCTCCTTGCCCTCGGCGAGGGTCTTCGATTGCACGTTCATGCCTCAATGCTTCCTCTTGTTCGGGAAACCCTTGCGGGAGCGACCGGCGCTTCGGCCGAAGACGTCACATCCGCCGCTTTCTCTCGATCAGTTGCAGGATCAGCGGCGTCAGGATGAGCTGCATGGCGATGTCGAGCTTGGTGGCCGGCATCACGATCGTGTTGGCGCGCGACATGAAGGAGTCGTGGATCATCGACAGCAGATAGGGAAAGTCGATGCCGCGCGGATTGGCGAAGCGGATGACCAGCATCGATTCGTCGGGTGTCGGGATCCAGCGAGCGATGAACGGGTTCGAGGTGTCGACGATCGGCACGCGCTGGAAATTGATGCTGGTCAGCGAGAATTGCGGGATGATGTAGCGGACATAGTCCGGCATGCGGCGGAGGATCACATCGGTCACCGCCTCGGCCGAATAGCCGCGCGTGGCCTTGTCGCGATGGATCTTCTGTATCCATTCGAGATTGATCACCGGCACGACGCCGATCTTCAAATCGGCATGGCGGGCGAGATTGTAGCCCTCGCCGACGGCGCAGCCGTGCAGCCCCTCATAGAACAGGAGGTCGCTCGGCGCGAAGGATCGCCAGGGCGTGAAGCAGCCGGGCTCGGTCGCGAAGGCGGCGGCCTCCTCGGCGTCGTGGACATAGGTCCGCGTCTTGCCGGTGCCGGCGCGGCCATAGTCCTCGAAGACCCCTTCCAGCGTCTCGAGCTCGTTGGCGTCGGCGTTGAAATGGGTGAAGTTCGGATTGCCGCGCTGCTCCTCCTCCAGCACCTTCGCCTTCATCGCCGCGCGATCGTAGCGATGGAAGGCGTCGCCCTCAATGAAGGCGGCTTCGATCTTCTCGCGCCGGAAGATGAGCTCGAAGATCCGCTTCACCGAGGTGGTGCCGGCCCCGGAGGAGCCGGTGATGGTGATGATGGGATGCTCTGCGGACATGATGCGCTCAGGCCCTGAACAGGCCGCGATTGCCGAACAGCGGCGCGCGCTCGGCGATCATGCTCGGCTCGGCATGGTAGCGGGTGATGCGGGCGACCTCGCGCGCGGCGCCGAAGATGAGCGGCGTCTTCTGGTCGAGGCTCAAGGGCACGAGATCGAGGATGTCGCGGACCGTATCCGTCGCGGCGCCCCCGGCCTGCTCGATCAGCAGCGCGATCGGGCTCGCCGCATGGACGAGGCCGATATGGCCGCGCGAGCCGCCCTGGCGATAATCGCCCGGATGCAGGAACACGCCGCCGCGGACGACGATGCGATAGGTGTCGGCGACCAGCGATCCGCTCCAGCGGACCGCGAAATCGCGCTCGCGCGGGCCGTCGCTGCCCTTGAGGCAATCGTCGACATAGAGGCGGACGGCATCATGCCAATGCCGATGATTGGACCCCTCGACGACGACTTCGTGCGCGCGCTCGGCGATGACGAGTTCGGCGCGGGTCTGGACGAACTGCTGCCGCCGGGCGGAATAAGAGAAGACATGCGTGCCGCTGCCGAGCGTCAGCACCAGGACGAGCTTCGGCCCATAGAGGAAGAAGCCCGCCGCGCGCTGCATGCGGCCCGGCTGCAGGAAAACGTGCCGCGGATCGCTGCCCTCCGCCTCGGCGACGGCCCGCAGCGAGAAGATCGTCGCGATCGGCGTGTTGGCGTCGATGTCGCCGGAGCCGCTCAAGGGGTGGATGGCGAGGGCGAGCGCTGCCTCTCGATCGAGGAGGACGGGCGCGTCGCCCTCCCCCGCGCTGTAGACAGCGACCGGCGCGCGCCGCATCGCCGCCTGAAAGAGCGTGTCGGCCTCGCCATCGAGCGCCCGCGTCGCCTCGCCGGCGATCCCGGCGCCGTGTTCGATCTCGGCATGATCGATCAGGGCGCGGACATCGAGAGCGGCTTCGGCGAGCGCCGATACGGTGGCGGCCACGTCGCGCAGGATCTTGTTGCCCGTGGAGGCTTCCGCTTCCAGGAAATCGTGCAGCGTCGACGCGGCCATCGGTCCCTCCCCCGTGCGGCTCGTGTCGACCTCTCTGACACGATTGCGGCGAGGTCAGATGACCACCATTCGTCGACTTAGCATAATTTAATTTCTTTACGCATCCGCTCAGTTTTTGTTACTCTGAACCATGACCGTCGTCAGCCTGAAACAGCTCCGTTCGATCGTCGCCATCCACCGGCACGGCAAGATCGTGAGTGCCGCCGCCCATCTCGGCCTGACCCCGCCGGCCGTGACGCTGCAGGTGCAGCAGCTCGAGCAGGAAACGGGGCTCTTGCTGTTCGACAGGACGCAGGACGGCATGCGCCCGACGGCGGCCGGGCTGGTCGTGCTCGACGCCGCGCTGGCGATCGAGGAGCGGCTTCGCGTCCTCGACGACGAGATCGATGCGATCAAGGGCGTCCGCCGCGGCAGCCTCAGGCTCGGCGTCGTCTCAACCGCGAAGTACTTCGCCCCGCGCCTGATGGCGGCCTTCATGAGCCGCTATCCCGACATCGAGGTGAAGCTCATGGTGGGCAACCGCGCAAAGACGATCGAGAGCATCGGCAGCCACGCCATCGACATCGCCCTGATGGGCCGGCCGCCGCCCGGCATTCCCGTCCGCGCCGTCGCCTTCGGCGATCATCCGCTCATCATCATCGCGGCCCCCGACCATCCGCTGGTCAAGGCACGCGGCATCGCCCGCGAGCGCGTCGCCGGCGAGGCCTTTCTCGTGCGCGAGCATGGGTCGGGGACGCGGATCTCGCTGGAGATCTTCATGCGCGAGGTGGCGGGCTGGGCCGACAAGTCGTCGATCGAAATGGACTCGAACGAGACCATCAAGCAGTCGGTGATGGCCGGGCTCGGCATCGCCTTCCTCTCGGCCCACACCGTCGCCGCCGAGCTCGACTCCGGCCGCCTCGTCGCCCTCGACGTGGTCGGCCTGCCGATCCGCCGGCAATGGTATGCCGTCACCCGCAGCGACCGCGCGATGACGCCTGTCATGGCAGCCTTCCACGACTTCCTGTCGGAGAGCGGCGCCGAGCATCTGCCGACGTCAGGCGCAGCGACGAAACCGGCGGCGGGATCGTAGCACCGCCCGCTGCGCCCCTCAGCGGGAGAGTGCGAAGCGCTCCAGCTTGGCGAGGGTCTGCTGTCCGAGTTCGATGGCGCCGAAACCCTTGGCCGTCTGGAACTCGTCCGCCGTGTTCATGACCATGCCGAGCGTCACCCTGGTGGCGCCGTTCTCATCCTCGAACGAGGCCCAGGCATCGGCATGCTTCGGCCCGTTCTCGCCCCAGAGCAGCGTGTAGCCGAGCCGCTCCTCGGGCCTCACTTCGCCATAGAGATGGTGATTGGGATAGACCGTGCCGTCCGGCCCGATCATGTCGAAGACCCATTCGCCACCGGCGCGGAGGTCGATCCGCTGCGTGCGGCAGGAGAAGCCGTCGGGGCCCCACCAGAGCGGCAGCGTCTCGGGATTCATCCACGCGCCCCACACGACCGAGCGCGGCGCCTTGATCACCCGTTGCAGCAGCAGCGTGCGCTCGGCCGCGGCGACGAGATTGTCGAGGCCTGCGCCGAAGCCGGCCTGATATCCGACCTCCATATCCGCCGCCAGCGACGACAATTGCACCGTCACGACCAGCTGGCTGCGCGCCTCGCCTCCCGAGAAATCCGCGGTCACCAGCGCCGCCGACTGCGTCACGCCTTCGGACGAGATCACCTCGGAGTTGATGCTGCACACGCCCGGATCGAGAACGAGCCAGCGCGTCTCCACGCTCGTATCCGGCTCGCCCGCGACCTTGCAGAGCGCGACCTCGCGACCGCCGACCCTCGTATCTGCCTCGAGCAGTTCGACCGTGACCGCGGGCGCCGGCGAGCCCCAGACGGCCCGCGCCGCCGGCGCCGTCCACACCTCCCAGAGGACGGACACGGGCGCCGCCACGTCGCGCTCGAAGACGAGCGTCGCGAAGCGGTTCGCTTGATCATCCGGCAGCGCATGGACTGTGCCGCTTCGTGCAAGACTTTCGGTCATTGTTCGCGTTCCCTCATTACCTGCATCACGAATGCATCCAGCCGGTCGAGCCGGCTCGTCCAGATCGCCCGCTGTTCCTCGAGCCATGTCCGCACCGGATCGAGCGCTTCGGGCACGATGGCGCAGGTGCGGACGCGTCCATCCTTGGAGGTCGAGATCAACCCCGCCTCCTCCAGCACCGAGAGATGCCGCATCACGGTGGGCAGCTTCAGTCCGGTCGGGCCGGCGAGATCCGTCACCGCCGCCGGCGTCTCGGCGAGCCGGGTCAGGATCGACCGGCGGGTCGGATCGGCCAGCGCGTGAAAGAGCAGCGAGAGATCGGGATCATGCTTAGTCATATTGCTAACTATCGCTCAACGGGTCGTCGATGCAAGCGGAAACTTCGTCATGTTGCTAAGTTTCAGATCGCGTGTGTTCGCCGTCGGTCATGCCGCTTCGACCTCGACGCCATGACAGACGCGGTTTCCCCGTCCACCGCGAAGGGTGGCCGGGGCTGTCGCCGCTATGGGCCGTGCGCGCTCAGATCGAGCCGGCCTCGACCATGTAGTTGTTGGCCGTGCACATCGCCGAGTCGTCGGAGGCTAGGAACAGCGCCATGTTGGCGAGATAGACCGGCTGGATCAGATCGGGCAGGCATTGGCGGGCGCGCTGGCGCGCCAGCCCCTCCTCCGTCACCCAGAGCGCCTTCTGCCGCTCGGTCATCACCCAACCGGGCACGATCGTGTTGACACGGATGCGATGCGGGCCGAGATCGCGCGCGAAGGAGCGCGTCATGCCGTGTACGGCCGCCTTGGCGGTCGTATAGACCGGCATGCCGCCGACCGCCTCCATCCAGGAATTGGAGGCGAAATTGATGATCGAGCCGCCGCCGGCGGCGATCATCGCCGGCGCCACCGTCTGGATCGCGAAGAACATGTGCTTGAGGTTGGAGGCGATGCGGCCGTCATAATAGTCCGGCGTCACCTCCTCCCAGCCATGGCGATCGTCATGCGCCGCATTGTTGATCAGGATCTCGGCCGCGCCGACCCGCTCCGCCAGCCGCCCGAAGGCCGCCTTGAGCGCATCGATATCGCGGAGGTCGCAGGCCTCGAAGACGACGTCGTGTCCGCCGGCGGCGAGGTCGGCCGCGCGCGCTTCGCCTCTCGCGACATCGATATCGACGAAGCCGACGCGCGAGCCCTGCGCGGCGAAAGCCTCGACGAGCGAGGCCCCGATGCCGGCGGCGCCGCCGGTGATGAAGACCGAGCGGCCCTTGAGGCTGGGATAGGTTGCGAAACTCATGGTGGCAGGTCTCCTGGGCGGGCGCGCACTCGGCCGGCCGTCGGTTCAGGGTTGGTGACTGATGGGGGGATCAGGGCGCGAGGATGGTCTCGACGCCCGCAAGCTCCAGCGCCTCCGCCAGCCTCGGCGGGGGCTGCGCATTGGTCACGAGGATGTCGATCTCACTGAGCGGTGCGATCGTTGCGAAGGCGCTTTGCTCGAACTTACGCGCATCGGCGAGAACGATGGTCCGCCGCGCCAGCCGCATCATCGCGAGGATCATTTCCGCCTCCATGATGAAGGCGGTGGAGATGCCGGCCGCCGCGCTGATGGCGCGGACGCCGATCACCGCCGTGTCGACATTGACGCGGCCATTGGCCGAGAGCGCGAGGGGGCCGAGCATCACCTTGGTCGCCGGCTGATACTCGCCGCCGACCGCATAGACATTCGAGAAGGCGGCGGGGTTGAGCTGGTCGAGCACGGGGACGCTGTTCGTCACGAGATTGAGCGCGCGATGGCCGGTGAGCGCCTTGATGAAGGCGAGCGTCGTCGATCCGCCATTGACGACCAGCGCCTCGCCATCGGCGATGAGAGCCGACGCGGCGCTGGCAATGCGTTTTTTTCCGTCCGTTTCCGCACCGATGCGGTCGGCCACCGGCGTGATGCGATCGCCGCCCGGCATCCAGACCGCGCCGCCATGCGCGCGGACGAGCTTGCCCGTCTCGTGCAGCGCATCGAGATCGCGGCGGATCGTGTCCGTCGAAACGCGAAACAGATCAGCAAGTTCAGGGACGGACGCGCTGCCGCGCTCGGTAACGATACGGATCATCTCCGTCCGTCTGCTCATCGGCAGCGAGGCCGATCGCTTTCTTGCCATCAGGAGGGCTCCGGTTTGTCCTGGCAATCTAGAGGATGCCGCTTGACGGCACCAGAGTGAAGGCATAACAGACATTAAGCGCATAACAACGCATTTAACCGCATAAAGTCGCAAAGGGCACGCAATGGCGGCGGCCACCATCCCCGGCAGACCCGATCCGGCCTCATCGCCCGATGCCGAAGCCGAAGGCGCTGCCTGGGCCGAGGCCTATGCGGCGCTTGCCGGCGCGCTGCCGGCGATGGCCGCCGATGCACGGCCGGTGATCGCCGGCTTCTCGGCTTTTGTCGACGCGCTGGTCCGCCTCGACCATTCCGAGGCGCTTCTTGCCGATGGCGCGCCGCCGGAAGCCCGCCGGCTCGGCCTTGAACTGGTGCGCCGGGCACAAGCGGGGATCGGCGGCGAGATCGCCCTGCCCTGGATCGAAGGCGACGCGCTTCTCGATGCGATGCTGCCGCATGTCACGCGGGTCGGCGGCACGTCGGCCCAGATCGCCAATGTGCTCGCCTCGCTCGGTGTCGATGTCCTGCTGGCGCTCGCCGACCGCAGCGCGGCGCAACTCGGCGTGCTCGATCCGCGCGTGTTGCTGGCCGAGGGCGACGGTGTCGCCGCGGTCGCAGTCGTATCGCCCGGCGCCGACAGCGCCAAGCCGCGGCACTGGATCTTCGAATCCGCCGCCGGCGCGTCGATCGGCGGCGAAACCGTCCGCCGCTCGACGCGCGTCATCGTGCGCCTCGCCGATGACGGGCCGGAACTCGACGACGCCTTCGCGCGCGTCAGCCCCCGGCTTGCCGCCCGGGCCGGCGCCGCGGTGCTCTCCAGCCTCGTCTCGACGCCGGACGACCAGATCGACCGGGCGATCGCGGCCGTGGCCGGTCTCGCCCGCAGCTGGCGGGCGGCCGGATTGCCGGTCATCCACCAGGAACTCGCCGATTACGGCAGCCGCCCGGCTCTGCCTGAAAAGCTGCTGACGGCGCTGCGCGGAACCGTGACCTCGGTCGGCATGAGCCTTTCCGAGTGGCGGACCCTCTCCGGCGGCGCGGCACCGACGGACACCGAGGCCGTCCGTCGCTTCGCCGAACACTGGTCGCTTGAGCGCGTCGCCATCCATGCCGACGAATGGGCCGTGGCCGTGACGCGCGGGGACCCGGCACGAGAGCGAGAGGCGCTGATGACCGGCTGCCTGATCGCCTCGGCGCGCGCGGGGCTCGGCCGTCACGCGTTGCCGGTGCTCTGCCCGGCGGAGGCAGCGTTCCTGCCGCCCCCCGCCTTCGCGCCGCTTTCGGCCGGCTGGTCAGTGGTGGCCTGTCCCGCTCCCTATCTGCCGAGCCCGGCGAGCACGATCGGCCTTGGAGACACCTTCGTTGCCGGCTGCCTCCTCGTCCTCGGCCAGCCGTCGCCCTGATTTTCCCCTCTCAATGGAGACTGAACCGTGACCGCAGCAACCGCTTCCGCGCGAGCCCAGAAGACAGCCATTCCCGATCCCGGCAAGATCCGCGGGCTTCAGCGGGTGACCACCGCCGACGGCTATTTCGCGATCCTCGCGCTCGATCATCTCCTGAGCTTCAAGGACCTGCTCGCCGACGATCGCGCGAAGGTCAGCTACCAGCAGGCCGTCGATGCCAAGCTGGAGCTCGTCAAGGCCGTTGCGCCGGTCGCCAGCGCCTTCCTGCTCGAAGCGCAGTTCAGCCTGGCGCAGGTGATCGCCTCGCGGGCGCTCCCCGGCGCCACCGGCCTCATTTCCTCGATCGAGGGCGAGGGCTTCGACGTCGTCGATGGCGAGCGGCGTACGCGGATGCGTCCCGGCTGGGACGTGCGCAAGATCCGGCTGCTCGGCGCCGACATGGTCAAGCTGCTGTGGTTCTATCGGCCCGAGGCCAAGACGGCCGAGCTGCAGCGCCAGGTCGTGCGCGACCTCGTCGTCGAATGCGCCGCGCAGTCGATCCCGCTGGTCGTCGAGCCGATCTGGTTCGCGCTTCCCGGCGAGGACCAGAAGAGCACGGGCTGGCTGGAGCGCCGCGTCGAGGGCATCATCGAATCGGCCCATATCTCGGCGGAGTTCGGCGCCGACATGCTGAAGGTCGAATTCCCCGGCGATGTCTCGACGCCCGAGGGCCGCAAGGCGGCCGCCAAGGCCTGCCAGCGCCTCAATGACGGCATGACGCAGCCCTGGGTCATCCTCTCCGCCGGCGTCGGCTATGAGGAATTCCGCGACCAGGTCGAGGTCGCCTGCTCGGCTGGCGCCTCCGGCTTCCTCGGCGGCCGCTCGATCTGGCAGGACGCGGTCGCGACGCGCGATCCGGCGGCCCGCGCCGTCGCGGCGACCGAGGCGGCCGACCGCTTGTCAGAGCTGACCGCGGTCGCGCGCAAGCATGGCCGCCCCTATGCCCCGGCGCTGACCGGCGAGGCCCTCGCCAGTGCCTTCCCCGACGGCTGGTATCGCGACTGGCAGTAAGCATCCCGCGGCGCTGCGTCTTGCACGGGCGCAGCGCCGCCTCCCCCTCCCCCCAAGGACTACAGCCATGCAGATCAACCTCGAAGGCCAGACGGCTTTCGTGACCGGCGGCGCATCCGGCATCGGCCGGGCCATCGTCGAAGCGCTTCTCGCGGCGGGCGCCCGTGTCGCCTTCACCTATTCCAGCAGCCGCGAGGCGGCGGAGGACATCGTCGCGCGGGCTCCAAAGGGCCGCGCACGCGCTCTCTTCGCCGATCTCAAGGACGAGAGCGCCGCGGCGCTCGCGGTCGCGGCGACCAATGGCAGCTTCGGCAGCATCGACATCGCCGTCGCCAATGCGGGCGGCCTGATCAAGCGCAGCCGCGTCAGCGACTGCTCGCTGGAGCTCTGGAACGAGGCGATGGCCCTCAACCTCACCAGCGCCTTCCTGACGGCGCGCGCGGTGATCCCGCAGATGGTCGAGGCGCGCTCCGGCGCGATCGTCCTGATGAGCTCGCTCGCGGCCCATGACGGCGGCGGCATGGGCGCCACGCATTATGCGGCGTCCAAGGGCGGCGTCTCGACGCTGTCGCGCGCTTTGGCGAAGGAGCTCGGCCCCGACGGCATCCGCGTCAATGCGGTGGCGCCCGGCCTGATCGGCACGCAGTTCCACGACCGCTTCTCGACCGCCGAAGGCCGCAAGGCGACGGTCGACCGGACGCCGCTGCGCCGGGAAGGCCGGCCCGAGGACGTCGCCGATGCGGTGCTCTATCTCGTCTCGCCGATGTCGTCGTTCCTCACCGGCGAGATCATCGAGGTGAATGGCGGGCTCGGCGCCTTCTGAACGAGCGACCGACAAATGTGCCTGCCGACCCAGCCATCAAAACCCTGGGTCGGCAGGCAGTCGCGGAAGGCGCCGCGTGGGAGGAAATCCACGACGCCTGCCGATGCCGGTCCGGAAGGACGACCGGCCTGTGCGATCAGAATCCGAACGCGCTCATCGTCTCGCGATTGCGGCGAACGGCAGCCGCCGGATCGCGGGCGGCCTCGTCGGACTCCTCCTCGAGAACGAGCCAGCCGTTGAACCGGGGCGCGCTCCTCACGATCTCGACGACGTGAGGCGTGTCGCAGACGCCGGCGCCGAGCATCGCCCATTGGCCGGACGCATCGACATCCTTGAGATGGAGATAGCGGATGCGCGCCTGGTAGCGCCGCAGCGTATCCAGCATGTCGGGATGGCCGCGCAGCATGTGGCCGGTATCCGGCACCCAGCCGACCCTGTCGTCGAGCAGCGCGAACAACTGGTCATAGTCGGCACGGTCGAAGAGCAGCGTGTCGTGATGCGAGCTCGGATGCACCGCCACGCCGACGCCGGCCGCCTCTCCGAGCACGGCGGCGCGGTTGTAGAAGTCGGCCGCGGTCGCGAACTTTGCGCCGCGCTCGCCCGGCGACATGATGGTTGCCGAGCCGATCGAGACGAGCGCGCCGGGAAAGGCGCCGGCGAAGGTGATCGCGCGGGCAACCGCCGCCAGATCCGCCTCGACCATCGCAGGCTCGGTGAAGCCGCTCTCCGAGCCGATGGCGAAGGCGACGAGAGCAAGGCCGCGGGCTGTCAGCGCTTCGCCGAAGGCGCTCGGGCGGCCGGCATAGGCACCGATCATCGTGTCGGTGATCTCGATGCCGGCATAGCCCGCCGCCGCGATGGCACCCAGCAGGTCGTCCGGGCCGCCCTGCCAGGCGTCGCCCAGCATTTCCCAGGTGAAGGTCTGGCAGCCGGTTCTGATGGCGCGTTGCATGGTCACTCCTTCACTCCGCCCTGCGTCAGGCCTTCGATGATGTGCTTCTGGAAGGCGAGCACCAGCACGATCAGCGGCACGGTGACGACCACCGACGCCGCCGCGATATCTCCCCAGGGCACGTAATAGAGATTGGTGAAATTGGCGATGCCGACCGGCACGGTCTGATGCTCGATCGACGAGGTGAAGGCGAGCGCGAACATGAATTCGTTCCAGGCCGCGATGAAGGCGAGCAGGCCCGTCGTGACGAGGCTCGGCAGCGAGATCGGCAGGATGATTCGGAACAGGAGGCCGAGCGTCGAGCAGCCGTCCATCCGCGCCGCCTCGTCGATCTCGCGCGGCAGCGTCTCGAAATAGCCGAACAGCACCCATGTCACCAGCGGCAGCCCGAGCGCCAGATAGGTGATCACGAGGCTCGCATAGGTATCGAGCAGGCCGAGATCGGAGGCGAGCAGATAGAGCGGGCCGACGATGGCGATCTGCGGGAACATCGAGATCGACAGGATGATGCCGAGCACGCCGAACTTGCCGCGGACATCGAGCCGCGACAGCGAGAAGGCCGCGAGCGAGCCGACGAAGAGGCAGAACAGCGTCGTCAGGCTGGCGACGATGATCGAATTGTAGATGTATTCCTGGAAGCTCTTCTCGACGACGAGATTGACGTAATGCTCGATCGTGAACGGCGCCGGCCAGAACTTGGGCGAGCCGGTCGTCAGTTCGCGATCGAGCTGGAACGAGCTCGACAGCTGCCAGAGAAACGGACCGCCGGACCAGATCAGCGCCAGCAGCGCGCCGATATAGAGGCCGAACCGTCGGAGGGGGCTATAGGCATAGATCATTTCTGTCGCCTCAGCCGCTCATAGAGGAAAATGCAGAAGCCGAGCGCAATCAGGGCCTCCGTGATGAACATCGCCGTCGAGATCGCCGAGCCGTAGCCGAACTGCAGCGTCGAGAAGAGCGTCTTGTAGTTGAGGGTCGACAGCGTCTCGGTCGAATCCGCCGGACCGCCGCCGGTGAGCACATAGACGAGGTCGAAGACACGGAAGGCATCGAGCGCGCGGAAGAGCCCGGCGATGAGCAGTGTCGGCAGCAGCATCGGCAGGCGCACATACCAGAAGGTCGCCATCGACCGCGCGCCGTCCATGCGGGCCGCCTCGATCAGCGATTTCGGGATCGTATGGAGGCCAGCGAGCAGCAGCAGCGCCATGAAGGGCGTCGTCTTCCAGACATCGGCGAAAATGATCGTCCAGAGCGCATTGTCGACGGAACCGAGCCAGTTGACGTTCTCTTTGATGATGCCGGCCGATTTCAGCAGATAGTTGATGAGGCCGTGCTGTCCGTCGAACAGCCAGCCGAACATCTTCGACGTCACGACGGTGGGCATGGCCCAGGGCACCAGCATCGCGGCGCGGACCACACCGCGAAAGGCGAAATGCTCGAACAGCAGCAGGGCGATGGCAAGGCCGAGCAGGGTCTCGGCGAGCGTCGAGACCGCCGTGAAGGTGATCGTATGCCACCAGGCATTCCAGAACAGATCGTCGACCCATAGCAGCCGATAATTGGCAAAGCCGATGAAGTCGTGCTCCTGGGTGATCAGCGAGGTGTTGGTGAAGGAAAGCCAGAGGCCATTCAGGATCGGATAGACCGAGACCGAGGCGAGCGACAGGAACGCCGGCAGCAGCAGCAGCCAGGGCGTCAGATATTGCCATCTGAACGGGTTGCCGGCCCCCTTTCGGGGACCGGCGATGGCGGTGGCTGTCTGTTGCAGCGACATCAGGTGCCGAGGATCGCGTCGATCTTGGAGGCGGTCGCGGTCAGCTCCTTCTTGATATCGCCGGAGACGAGGCCGCGCGACAGACCGGACTGCAGCGCCAGCGAGACCTGGGCATATTTCGGCGTCACCGGACGCGGCGTCGCGCCGGTGAAGACGCTCTGCAGGGTCTGCATGAACGGCTGCTCCTTGGCGAGCTCCGCTTCGTCATAGACAGCCGGGCGGGTCGGGGCGAGGCCGAGATCGATCGCGAATCGCAGCTGCGTCGCCGGCGAGGACATCCAGGTCAGGAATTCGACGGCGGCTTCGCGCTTCTTGGTCGAGGCATTGATGCCATACTGGTAGCCGCCGAGGCAGGCCGCGCTCTTGCCGCCCGCGAAATGCGGCAGCGGCGCCACGCCGACCTTGTCGACGACGGACGACGCGCTCTTGTCCTGCGCGATGCCGTAGACATAGGACCAGTTGCGCAGGAACGCCGCCTTGCCGGCCGTGAACGGCAGGCGCGAAGGCTCCTCGTCCCAGGAGAGGACGTCCGGCGGGCTGATCTTGGTCGTGTTGATGGTATCAAAGAGGAACTGCATCGCCTCGACGGCCTGATCGCTGCCGATGGCCGCGGTCTTGCCATCGGCCGAGAGGATCGAGCCGTTGTTGGAGGCGATGACCTCGACTGCGTCGCAGACGAGAACCTCGGCCTGCTTGCCCTGCCAGAGATAGCCGAAATCGACCTTGCCGCCCTTCTGCAGCTCGCTGGCGATCATCGCCATGTCGGCCCAGGTCTCGGGAACCTTGGCGCCGGCGGCTTCCAGCAGGTCCTTGCGGTAGAACAGCATGCCGCCATCGACGATCCACGGCAGCGCCGTCAGCTTGCCCTGATAGGTGCAGGCGTCGATGAGGCCGGGGAAATATTCGGCTCTGGCGGCAGCGGGGAAGTACTCGTCGAGCGGCAGCGCCCAGCCGGCGCCGGCGAATTCGGCGATCCAGACCACGTCCTGCGTGAAGACGTCGGGCGCGCCGTTGCGGCGTGCGAGCTGCTGCACGAGCGCCTGGTGCACTTCGGTGGACGAGCTCGGCGGCGGCAGCTCGATATATTTGACGAAGATCTTGCTCTGGCTCTCGTTGAAGGCGTCCACAATCTGCGCGATCGTCTTCTTGGCGTAAAACTTGGCGCTGGCGAACGTGATCTCGGTGCGGTCTGCCGCCCGGACGCCGGAGGCCGTCGAGGCGAGCAGGCCGCCGCCGACAGCCATCGAGCCGGCCGCGAGACCGGCTCCCTTCAGGAGGCTGCGCCGGTTGATCGACGCGGCGAGCGCCGTCTTGGCGGCCGAACGGCCGGATTGATCCTCTGACATGTCTCTCTCCCTTTGTCCTGCGGACCTTGCGCCGCGGATCTTTTCTATTGAAGCCATCTTCACCGGGGTGGCCGCACGGTCAAGCATCTTTTTGCAAAAAACAGCATGCAAAAAAATGCACAAATCAGAATTGCGCTTTGGTCTAGGATCAGGCGGCGCCCCCGGAGGCGGGGCGCCTGGCGCGGCAGGCCGAAGGGCCGCCGCAGAAACACGATCGGGAGGATTTCATGGAGCATCTGCGCATCGGCGTCGTCGGCTGCGGCAATATCGCGATGACCTATATGCGCAATGCCGCGCTGTTCCCCGGCGTCCGCCTGGTCGCCTGCGCCGACATCGCGCCCGAGCAGGCCGCGCTGCGCGGCCGCGAATACGGCATCGCTTCCATGGGCGTCGACGCGCTCATCGCGTCCGAGGATGTCGACCTCGTGCTCAACCTCACGATCCCCGCGGCGCATTTCGACGTGTCGATGGCCGCGCTCGACGCCGGCAAGCATGTCTTCACCGAGAAGCCGCTCGCCGTCACCGCGGCGGAGGGCCGCCGCCTCGTCGAAGCGGCACGCGCACGGAACCTTGCGATCGGCTCGGCGCCCGACACGTTTCTCGGCGCCGCCGGCCGCCTCGCGCGGCGGCTCATGGATGAGGGCGCGATCGGCAAGCCGGTTGCCGGAACCGCCTTCATGATGGGGCGCGGCATGGAGCACTGGCACCCCAATCCGCAGTTCTACTACCAGCCCGGCGCCGGCCCGGTGCTCGACATGGGACCCTACTACATCACCATGCTGGTCAATCTGCTGGGACCCGTGCGCCGCGTCCGCGCCGTCGCCACCTCCGGCCAGGCGGAGCGGCTGATCACGGCGGCCGGCCCGTTCCAGGGGACGTCCTTCCCGGTCGGCACGCCGACGACGGTGATGGCGCTGCTCGAATTCGCGGCCGGGACGGTGGTGACGCTCGTCATGAGCTGGGACGTCTTCGCCCATGGCAACCATCCGATCGAACTGCACGGCACCAAGGGCTCGCTGCGCCTGCCCGACCCCGACACGTTCGGCGGTACGGTCTCGATCAGCGAGGGCGGCGCGCCCTGGCAGGAGCATTCGACGGCGGAACGTCTGCACGGAAGGATCAACTGGCCCTATGCCGCGCCCGACCGCGCCAACTACCGCATGCTCGGCGTCGCCGATCTCGCCGCCGCGCTGGCCAGCGGCCGCACGCCGCGCGCGTCCGGCGAACTCGCCCTGCATGTGCTCGACATCATGGAATCGATCCTCGCTGCCGGCCTCGACGACCGCACGGTCGAGATCGCGGCACCGTCCGATGTCCGTCCGGCCGCGCTCGGCGAGGCCGAGGCGGCGGCTCTCCAGGGTCTGTCGGTCTCGGACTGAGACCGGCCGCAGACACGAGCGGGACGACACCGGGGCTCTCCTTCTCCTCAGCCGCTCGCGGCCGGTTTCAGGGGCGCCTCGGTGACGACGAGGTCGTCCTCCAGCGAACGGATCGAGGCGATGCCGGACGTTTTCAGGCTCGCGTGATAGGCGCGGACCGCCTCGGCGGGCAGGATCGTGCCGTCGGCGACCTGGCGCATCAGGCGGATGATCTCGAGCGGGGCTTCGGCGAGGTTGATCTTGCGGCCGAACAGAGCGAGCCGGCCGCCATAGCGCTCGGCCTGATAGATCAGCTCGAACGTGTCGCGCGCCGTTCCAGCACCGCCGCCGAGGACGCCGACCACCAGCGAGGGATCGAAGGAGGCAAGCTCCTCGAGCGCCTTCGGCCCGTTATAGGGGATCTTCAGGAACTGCGGCCGGTCGGCGATCGAGACGCCCGATAGCGAGCGGATGATGCAGTCGTTGACGTAATGCGGGATCAGCTCCGGATCGACGCCGCAGGCGACGTTCGGATTGAACACCTCGTAGAAATAGCGGAGCCCCCAATGCGCCGCCTCGTCGCGAAACGCCGCGAAGTCCTCCAGCGAGCGCAGATCCGACTCGACGTCGTTGTTGAAGGTCACCGAATAGAGGCCGAGATCGGTCAGCGGCTCGCCCGGCGTCGGCCCGACAACGGCCTGCATCACGCGGCCGAGATCGGCGGTGCGGAACGGCCGGCTCGGCGTCCTGCCATAGGACTGGCCGCGCACCCCGCCCCAGCAATCCGTCGCGTCATTGGCGCGGATCGCCGGCTTGACGGCGGAGTTCGCATAGACGCCCATCTCGACCAGCCGCTCGAGATTGGAGACCGAGGTCAGCATGATGTCGACGATATCCTGCTCGACGATCGCCCGGATGCCCTCGAGGAATTCCTGCCGCGTGCGATAGCGCGACCAACTGCCATCCGCATCACGCTTCGGCGCGGCATAGGTGACGCCCGATCCCATATCGCCGTCCTTGGCATCGGCAATGATGAAATCGCTGCGCCGATAGCGGCCGGCGCGGATGTTGGCGAGCTTGGAATCGAGACGAGACACGTCGTGAGGCTCCGAGACTGATTGAACGAGTTTGAAATATTTTTGGAAGATTGTTGCCACAGAATGATCCTAGACGGAGCATTCCGTCAAGCCGTTGCCTAGAAATGGTGCTGCATTGCACCAATTCGCCTAGATCATCCTCTCGCAGCTGCGATATGCCGGTCATGCGCCGGCTTTCATCCTAAATTCTTCCAACATCCGTCAATCTCTCCCATTGACGCTCCACCTGCCCGCGCTCTAGCCTCCGAAGACGGCTCTGACGGAGGGTTTTCGATGAGCGAGGGAGATTGGCCGGCGCGCTATGAGCGCTTTTTGCCGCGTTTCGAGCGCTATATCGCCGCCGCGCGCCTGGTGCTCTGCGGCTTCTCCGCCTGCATCGACAGCCGCTTTTCCCTCGCCGCTCTCGCCGATCACGTCGGGGCGATGCCGAGCGCCGCGGCGGAGGACTTTGTCGGCCGCCTGCTCGACCGCGCCGCGGCCGGGATCGGGGGCGAGTTTCGCGAGGAATGGCCGGAGGGACCGGCTCTCCTCGCCGAGCTGGCGCCGCCGCTCACCGCCTTCGGCGGCACCGGCTCGCATATCGCCTGGGCGCTCGGGACGCTCGGGGCCAGCGGCCTCGTGGCGCTCGCCGATCGGAGCGCCTTCACGCTCGGCCATGTCGACCGGTCGATCCTGCTGGCCGAAGGCGACCGCGCCGTCAGGGCCTTCGAGGCGACGCGGCGCGGCGAGCCCCGCCTTCCCATCCACGTCTTCGAATATGACGCCGGCACGGCCATGGCCGGCCGGGTGCCGCCGCGCGCGTCACGCACCATCGTGCGCTTCGACGATCCCGGCCTCGAGCATGATGCGGATTTCGATCGCCTCAGCGTCGCCCTCGCGCCCGGGGCAGGCGCCGCCGTCGTCTCGGGCTTCAACGGCGTCGCCTTGCCGGACATGGCGCGCGAGACGGCACGGATCGGCGCGCTGGTCGATGCCTGGCGCACCCGCGGCGTCGCTACCGTTCATCTGGAGCTTGCCGGCTATGCGACGACCGCCGCCCGCGACGCCATGCTGTCGCGGCTCGCGCCGCGCGTCACCTCGCTCGGCATGAGCCTTTCCGAACTGAATGCCCTTGCCGATCCGGCCGATGCCATCGAGGAGCGACTGATCGGCCTCGGCGAGCGCTTCGGTCTCCGCCGGGTCTGCGTCCATGCGGACGAATGGATGGCGAGCGCCACGCTGGATGATGCGGCGCTGGAGCGCGACGCGCTGATGGCCGGCGCGCTGCTCGCCTCCAGCCGCGCCGAAGCGGGCGTGCCCGTCCATCCGCGGCGGACGGCTGAGGGCGCCCTGTTCCTCGATCCGCCCCTGCCGGACGCGCAATGCTTCGGACCCTGGTCGGTCGTCGTCGCCGGCGCGCCCTATCTTCGCAACCCCAAGACGACGCTCGGCCTCGGCGACACCTTCACGGCCGGCTGCCTGCTGGCGCTCGGAAGCCGGGAGGGCGCTGCAATTGCCGCCGAGGAGCGCATCGTCTATCCCGGAACAGCGACTAAAATCGGGAGCCGACTTATTCATGGAACCTGTCTCTAAGCGCGTCGAAATCATCCCGGTCAAACGGCGGGCGATGATCCTCGAATGGTTCCGAAAGCACAGCGCGGCCTCCATCCAGGAATTGTCCGAGAGCATCGGCGCGTCGGCCTCGACGATCCGGCGCGATCTCGAATACCTCACCGATTCAGGCTATCTCGAGCGCACCCATGGCGGCGCGGTGCTCGCGACCCCGACCCGCGCCACCTTCGAACTCGATTCCTCGACCAACGCGCAGCTCTTCACCCTGCAGAAGCGCGCGATCGGGCGCCTCGCGGCCACCCGCCTCTCCTCCAAGGACAGCGTCATCTTCGATTCGAGCTCGACCGTGCTGGAGGCCGCCCGCGCCGCGGTCGAGCGGCGCATCGATCTGACGGTCGTCACCAACAGCCTCGACATCGCCAGCCTCTGCCGCCTGGCGCCGACGATCCGCGTCATCGTTCCCGGCGGCTCGCTGCGCGTCGGCTCGCAGACGCTGGTCGGCGATCCCGGCGAGACCTTTCTGAAGACGGTGCATGCCGATCTCTGCTTCGTCGGCGCGCAGGCGATTACCGGCAATCAGCTCACCGACGCGGCCATCGAGATCGCGTCGATGAAGCGCATCATGCTCTCCTCGGCGCGGCGCACGATCCTCCTGATCGACAGCTCCAAATTCCACGCCCCGGCCTTCTGCACCTTCTGCGAAGTGCAGCGGATCGACGAGATCATCACCGACAGCGGCGTGACCCCGGAAAACCTCGCCAGCCTCGCCGCCTTCGGCGTCACGGTCACCGTGGCCGAGGTCGATCCTTCCGAGGGCAGCTGACCCGCCGGCATCGAGCCGGGCGCCGGCCACGCGGCGTCATCTCAGGGCGAGGCGTCGAGCGCGTCGATCTCCTTCAGCAGCCGCTCGGCATCGGGCGATCCCGGCGCCGCGTAGTTGTAGTTCTTGAAGAGGCCCGTCAGCCTAGTGAAATGCTGGCGTGCCGCGTCCTTGTCGGCGAAGCCATGCGCATGCGTGCAGATCCGATGCACGCGCTCGAAGAGGTCGCGCTGGCGCTCGATCGAGGATGAGGAATCGATCGGGTCGTAGGCGTCCTGCTGCAGGAAGACCATGTCGAGAAAGCGGGCCGCCTCGGACTGCACGAAGTCCTCGAGGCTGATGCCCTCCTCGCCCGTGACCTGCTCCATGCGGGCGACCTCGTCGCCGCGGATGAGCAGCGCCGTCATCGCCTCGACCTTGCTCGCCCAGTCGTCGCCGAGGGTCTTCGCCGACCAGGCGGCGATCTGCTGGCGATAGCGCGACCAGGAGATCAGCGGATCGATGGCCGGATAGAAGCGCTTGTAGGCGCGGTCATAGGAGAGGCCGAGGAAGCACTTCACCGCGGCCAGCGTCGACTGCGTCACCGGCTCCTCGAAATTGCCGCCGGCCGGCGACACCGAGCCGATGATCGTCAGCGCGCCGATCGAGCCATCGGCGGTGCGCATGACGCCGGCGCGCTCATAGACACCCTTGATGGCGCTGTCGAGATAGGCCGGGAAGGCCTCCTCGCCGGGAATTTCCTCGAGCCGGCCCGAGGTCTCGCGCATCGCCTGCGCCCAGCGCGAGGTGCTGTCGGCGATGACCAGCGCCCGAAGGCCCATCTGGCGGTAATATTCGCCGATGGTGATGCCCGTATAGATCGAGGCCTCGCGCGAGGCGACCGGCATCGACGAGGTGTTGCAGATGATGACCGTGCGGTCCATCAGCGAGCCGCCGGTGCGCGGGTCCTTCAGTTGCGGGAACTCGGTGATCGTCTCGACCACCTCGCCGGCGCGTTCGCCGCAGGCGACGAGGATGACGACATCGACGTCGGAATGGCGGGCGATGAGGTTGAGGAGAACCGTCTTGCCGGCGCCGAACGGTCCGGGAATGCAGGCGGCGCCCCCCTGGGCGATCGGGAAGAACACGTCGACGATGCGCTGCGTGGTGACCATCGGCGCATCCGGATAGAGCCGCGTCGCCGCGCCGCTGGCGAAAAGGCGGCGGGGCAACGGCTCGCGCACCGGCCAGTCCTGCGCCAGCGTGATCGCGCGCTCTGTGCCGTCAGGCGCCTTCAGCCGCGCGACCGGCTCGTCGATCGTCACCGAGCCATCGCGGATCCAGGTGATCTCATGCGGCTCGCCGAGATCGAACGGCACCATGATCTTGTGCTGGATCGGCCCTTCGGGAACCGTGCCGATCACCTCGCCGCCACGGACGCTGTCGCCGCTCCGCCGCGTGGCCGAGAACGCCCATTTGACGGCCCCATCCAGCGCAGGGGCCGCGACGCCGCGCGGCAGGAACTGGCCATGGCCGACCGCGAGGGCTTCGAGCGGGTTCTGCAGCCCGTCATAGACCTTGCCGAGCAGCCCCGGGCCGAGCTTGACCGAGAGGAGCCGCCCCTCCTGCTCGACGGCATCGCCGAGGCCGACGCCGCCGGTGCTCTCGAAGACCTGCGCATCGGCGCTGTCGCCGTCGACGCGCAGCACCTCGGCCTTCAGCCGCTGCTCGGGCGTCCGCGCCGGGCGGATATAGACGACCTCGTTCTTGATCAGCCGTCCGCCACTCGCGTCGTCGAGCCGGAGGCGGACGATGTCTTCCTGCACGGCGGTGATGCGCGCGGTTGCTGGATCGGTCATGCCCTCACCTCGTGTCGGTCGGAAAGCGCCGCGCTGAGCAGCCCCTTGAAGCGGAGCGCCGCCGCGTCGGCGTCATAGCGCGCCCAGCGGTCGGCGAGTTGCCAGCGCATCAGGTAGAAGGCGACGGCCTCGAGATCGAAGTCGTGGCCGAACTCGCGCCGCGCCGTGGCGGCCCAGGTGACGTCGAGGATCAGCCGCTCCAGAGAGGCGGCATCGCCCTGGTCGAGCCTGTCCTTCGCCATTGCCAGCCAGGGATAGACCCGAGCGAGGCCGAAATCGGGCGCCGTCCAGTTGCGGCGGATGGTGTCGACATCGCGGCCGAGGCCCCAGGCCACGCCGGCCGGCGGCGCATCCTCGCCCGATGCGCGCCGCCGGAGCGCCGCCACAAGCGTGCGGATCTCGAGACGTTCGAGCACCGCATCGCGGAGGGCAGAATCGCGGATGCCGGCGATGGTGCGCTCGGCGCGGGCCACGAAGGCCGCGTCGTCGTCGCCAGTGTCGATCCGGTTCCAGGAGATGATCGAGGCGATGCCGAGCAACTCGTCGCGATCCGCGGGCTCGAGCAGCTTCAGCCGCTCGCCGAGCCGCGCCTGGTTGATCGGCAGCGCCTTGTCGGCGAGGAAGCGGATGGACGGCAGGCTCGCCATCAGCATCACATAGCGCTCGCGGCTCGTCATGTGACGACGCCTTCGAGCAGGGCCCGGAAACGCGGCTGCAGATGCACGAGCAGCGCGGCCGCGACGGCCCGGTCGGAGAGGTCGACCGAGATGCCGCTGTCATGCATGACGATGCGGATGCCGCCTTCCTTGTCGTCGGCACGGCTGAAATGAATGCCGGCGCGCAGCATGTCGCCGGTCTTGGCGGCGACGAAGGCGGTGAGCGGGTCCTTGTCGACGGTCTCGGGGCTGCGGCGGAGGGCATCGATGGCGACCGCCTCGCGCGGCAGCACGACCTCGACATTGTCTGAACGATCGATCTGCGCATCCTCACGGGCCCGGCCGACCAGCGCGACGATCATCTGCCGCAACAGATCCTCGTCGGCCATCGCCTTGGAAACGGCGCCGCCGATCTCGTCGGCGAAGCGCCGCACGAGCCGCTCCTTCAGCTGCAGCACCGCATCGCGGGCGGCCGATTTCAGTGCGTCCTCGGCGGCGCGCCGGTAGCTCTCGCTCTCGCTGCGCGCCTGCCGCGTCAGCCGCGCCGCCTCGGCTTCGGCTTCCTCGACGATCGCCCGTGCCTTGGCGGTGGCCGCCGCCGTGACCTTCTCGGCCTCGCCGAGGCCGGCGGCGACGCCCTCGTCGCGGAGCCGCGCGATCAGGGCCTCGACTCCGGCCGAGGCGGGCTTGCTGCTTGCATGCGCTGCCATGGCCGCCTCCTATCCCTTGATGTTGCCGGCGAGGACGAGCGCGAAGACGAAGGTGAACACCGCGAAGCCCTCGACGATGGCGGCCGGCGCGAGGGCGAGGCCGAAGATTTCCGGCTTCGACTTGGAGGCGGCGATGGCGCTGGCGCAGGCCTTGCCCTGCCAGACGGAGATGTAGGCGAGGGCGAGGCCTGTGAGGATGCCGATCGCGAACAGGCCGGCGCCGTTTTCCGGCGTGATCGTCCGCTGCAGCGCGAACATCACCACGATGCCGTAGATCACGGTGGAGGACGGGATGGCGGCGACGCCGACGAAGCGGCCATAACCGCTGTCCGTTTCCAGCATGGCGCCGATCGCCGCCTGCCCCGCGACCGCCACGCCGATGGCGCTGCCGATCGCCCCGAGGCCGACCGGCGAAAAGACGCCGAGCCAGCCGAGAATGACCATGAGCTCGTTCATTCGCGGATCTCCTTCTTGGCGAATGCGCTGAACGGGTAGCCCTCGTCCGGAAGGCCCCATCCGAAGAATTCGATGTAGTTGAGGCGGAGGCCGTGCACGACGCCGCCCATGATGCCGATGATGAAGTTGATGCCGTGGCCGAAGGCGAGGATGAGGATCGCCAGCAGGAGCCCGAGCCCCGGCCGCGCGAGATCGACGCCGGCCGCCATGTCGTTGAAGGTCGTCGCCAGCGAGGCGCTGGCGAGGCCGAGCGCGAACAGGCGGAGATAAGAGAGGATGTCGCCGAAGAGCTTGGTGATCGAGGTGAGACCCATCAGCCCGTCGACCGCCTTGAGCAGCCAGTCCTTGGCGCTCTCGGCCTTGCGGCCGGCGGCGCCGCCGATGAAGACCGCAACGAGGCCGGCGGCGAGGAGGAACGGGCCGAGCGCCTTCAGCGCCGCGCCGCCGAGCCACATCGCGAGGCCGCCTGTGATGACGATGATCCAGCCGCCGGAGGAGAGCGCGGCCAGCGAGGCGCGCTTCTTCCATGTCGCCATGGCCAGCGCGATGCCGACATGGACGGCGCCGATCAGCACGGAGAGCTTCATCATCGCGTCGAAGGAGGTGACGTCGATCGGCGCGAGCGCGGCGAGGAAGCTCCCCTTGCGCGGGGCGATGCCGAAATAGGAGCCGGCCAGCACGCCATAGACGAGGCAGGCGGCGCTGATCACCGCCAGCATCATGCGCATGCGCCGCCCGCTCGGGCTCGCGCCCATGCGTTTCCAGGTGAAGGCGGTGACGAGCCCCATGATCACGGCATAGCCGGCATCGGCGATGATCATGGCGAAGAAGATCGCGAAGGAGACGAAGACGATGAAGCTCGGATCCCAGCTGCGATAGGCCGGCGTCGTGTAGAAATTCGTCAGATCGCTGCCGGCGCCGAAGCGCGGGTCGGCGGTTTCGAGCAGCGTCGGCGGCTTGTCGTCCTCGCCCGGCTCGGCGAAGAGCACGGCGGCGCGGCTCGTCGCGGCGAAGCGCTCGATCGCCGGAATGCGCGCCGCCGGCGCCCAGCCCTCGATCGCGAACAGCCGGTCCGTATCGAGCGTCATTGCGGCCATCGCCCGGCAGGCGTCGCGGTCCTCCGCGATTGCCAGTTCGGACGCGAGCAACCGCCGCCAGCGCGTCAGTTCGGCGCGCTCGGCCCCTGCCCGCTCGATGGCGATCTCGATCTCGTCGAGTTCGTCTCGGAGTTCGCGCAGCGATTTCGCGCCCATATGCACGCGCGGCACCGGCAAGAGGTCGACTTGCGGCTCGTCCGGCGCGATCACGACGACGAACAGCCTGTCCGGCTCGCGCCCGACGATCTGCCAGGGCAGCGTCAGCCCCTCCAGCGCCGCCCGCTGCTTGACCGGCAGGCAATAGAACCAGAGCCGCTGACCACCCAGCGCCGCGGGTTCGGGAAACTGGAATTCGCCCCATTCCGAGACGGCGGCGATGCGCGCCACATGTTCGTCGCGGCGGTCCGCGAGCGTCTGCAGGGCCAGCCGATTGGCGGTGATCTCGGCGATCACGGCATCGCGGTCGAACGGCGTTCCGCTGCGATAGGGCCGGCGCGTCTCGGGCGCCTCGCTGATATGGCGGAAGGCGGTCTCGGCCCGGCGGCGCGTGGCGGCATCGATCGGGGCCAGCGGATCGGGCGCCTTCAGCGACACGGCATGCAGGACGCCGAGACCCTGCAGCGCGTCGAGGATGGCTACCTTCTCGGCGAGCGGGCCGGCGATCGTGACGCGGACCATCGGGGCGATGCTCATGGCTGCCCCGCGGCCGCTGCTCGGCCCTGCCGTGCGCGCTTGGCGATCTTGGCGCCGACCACCGCCGCACGCTCGGCATCGCCGAGATAGACGAGGATGTGGCGGATATTCTGCTCGGTCTCGGGAATGAGCACCTTGTCGAAGAGGTTGACGCGCTGCGTCACGGTGGCGACGGCCTTGCGCAGCACCGCGACGCGCTGGCGCGCCACCTCCACCTCGATCTCGAGGCGAATGGCCGCTTCCAGCCGCTGCACGAGGACATCGACCCAGTGCGGCCGCACCATGCGGCCATAGGGCGCCCGCTCCACCTCGACGGCCTCGACGACCGGCAGCTTGACGCCGGCGACGTTCTGCGTGCCGAGCCGGACCGCCTTGATGGTGACGAGGCCGCCGACATCGATGCGTTCGTCCGCCAGCATCGGCAGCGCCGCCCCGGCCTCGGCGGCGGCAACGGCCACCTTCCGCTCGGCTTCAGCGATGCCGCGCTCGGCGCGCACGCGCTCGCCCATCAATTGCTGCCGCTTCAGATCGAGCGCCGGCAGATAGCGGCGGAAAGCGGAGAGGTTTTCCTTCTCCCGGCGCAATTGCGACTTGCTGAGCGGAATGCGGGCCATGATCAGGTCGCGGCCCGGGCGGGATAGTATTTGTCGAGCAGCGCCTGGCGAACGAGCAGTTCCTCCGGCGCGAAACACTCGGCCATGGTCGCCCAGCCGAGATCCAGCGCGGCGTCGAGCGGCAGCGAGACGGCAAGGTCCATGAAGCGCGTCTCGAACAGGCCGCCGAATTTCAGCAGCCGCTCGTCGAGATCGGACATCTCGAAGGCCATCGCCTGCTTGCGCTGCGCGTCGCGGGCGCCCGAATAGAGCCGGATCATGGTGTTCATGACGGCGCTGTGGTCCTCGCGGGTCTCCTTGCCGATGACATGCTGCTTGAGGCGCGACAGCGAGCCGAACGGATCGATGCGGCCGCCGCGCAGGTAGAACTGGCCCTCGGTGATGTAGCCGGTGTTGTCGGGGACGGGATGGGTGACGTCGCCGCCGGGCATGCTGGTGACGGAGAGGATCGTGACCGAGCCGCCGCCGGGGAAGACCGCCGCCTTCTCGTAGCGCCGCGCCAGCTGCGAATAGAGATCGCCGAGATAGCCGCGATTGGACGGGACGCGGTCGAGCGCGATGCCGACCTCCTTCAGCGCATCGGCATAGGCCGTCATGTCGGTCAGGAGCACGAGAACGCGCTTCTTCTGCTCGCTGGCGAATTTCTCGGCGACGGCGAGCGCCATGTCGGGCACCAGCAGCCGTTCCAGCACCGGATCGGACGCCTGGTTGACGAACATCACGGTGCGACCGAACACGCCGGCATCCTCGAAGGCCGTGCGGAAGCGCCAGAACTCATCGAAGCCGAGGCCGAGCCCGCCGAAGACCACGACATCGGCGTCGGCCTGGATGCCGATGCGGGCGAGCAGCGTGTCGTGCGGCTCGCCTGACGTCGAGAAGATCGGGATCTTCTGGCTTTCGACGAGGCAGTTGAACACGTCGATCATCGGCACGTCGGTGCGGATCATGCGCGAGGCGAGCGCCCGGCGCGCCGGATTGGCCGAGGGGCCGGCGATCTCGACTACCGGCTCGTCGTCCAGCGCCGGGCCGCCATCGGAGACGCGGCCGGCGCCGTCGAAGACGCGGCCGAAGATATTGGGCGAGAAGGCAACCTCGGGCGGGTGGCCGAGAAAGCGGGTGCGGGCCCGGGTCGACAGTCCGCGCGAGCCCGGGAAGATCTGCAGCGACGCCTCGCCCTCGGCGAGCTTCACCACCTGGGCAAGGCGCGGCGCCTCCCCGGCCTCACCGACCAGGGCGAGATCGCCGAAGCGCGGCCCGTTCGGATCCTCGGCCGTGCCGCGCGGCAGGGCGATCCTGAGCACGTCGCCGATGATGGAAAGAACCCTGTCGTAGGTGATCGGCACCTGAGGCACGGCCGAACCCTCCTTCCGCAATGCAAT
This sequence comes from Kaistia sp., assembly GCA_965279105.1. Lineage (GTDB taxonomy): Bacteria > Pseudomonadota > Alphaproteobacteria > Rhizobiales > Kaistiaceae > Kaistia. The sequence continues at coordinate 2,582,308 of OZ257135.1, read as the reverse complement.
TGCTGCACTGCATGGTTACTTGACCCAAATGATAAATCATTGATCTAGAGCAAATCGATCTATCATCCGGCGCCGTATTGGTTTGTAGTGTTATCCAGGATACGTCAAGGGTCAGTCGATTTGTTGCTACAGTCACCGAATTCGAACACTCGCCATGATCGTTACATAGCCTGGACATCCATGGTTTAATTCGTATGGCATACATATCGAATTTTCCGCTCGAATCCCTCTGACGTCGCCGCGAATGCTTCCGTTGGTCTTGCGTAGGTGCAGACATGAAAACCATGGTTTGGATGCTGCCGCTCTTTGCGGCCCTCGCGGCGTGTTCGCCCAAGGAGGAAGCCAAGCCGCCGGCGCCGCGACCGGTTGCCGCGATCCAGGTCGGCGTGGCGACAGAGCTCGGCCAGCGTCAGTTCCCGGGTCTCGCGCGGGCGGCGCAGGAGGCGATGCTCACCTTCCGCGTCTCCGGCCAGATCTCGTCGCTACCGGCCAATGTTGGCCAGAAGGTCGCGGCGGGGACGATCGTGGCGACGCTCGACGACAGCCAGTACCTCTCCGACGTGACGCGTCTTCAGGCCGATCTCGACCAGGCCAATGCCGATCTGCAGCTGAAGAGCGACCAGTACGACCGCATCCTGCCGCTGGTGGAGAGCGGCACCTATCCGAAGGCACGCGGCGACGACGCGCTGAGCGCCCGCGACGGCTCGGCCGCGCGGGTGCAGTCGGTGCGCTCGGCCCTGCAGCGCGCGCAGATCGACCTCGACCAGACCGTCCTCAAGGCGCCGTTCGACGGCCGCGTCGTCGCCGTCTATCCGGAGGTGTTCGAAGAGGTGCGGGCGCAGCAGCAGATCCTGCGCCTGCTCGACCTCACGGAGCTCGAAGCCGTGATCGACGTGCCGGAGACGCTGATCACGCTCGTGCCGCTGGTCGGCGCGATCGAGGCGCGCTTCGATGCCTATCCGGACACCGTGCTGACGGGGAAGGTCGTCGAGATCGGCACCGAAGCCTCCCAGCTGACGCGGACTTTCCCGGTCACCATCGCCATGGAGCAATCGACCGACGCCACAACCGTCATCCTGCCCGGCATGGCCGGCAATTTCCGCGTCGCCAGCGTCAATGAAGGCGAGGCGGCGAAGGCGATCGTCGTGCCTGCCAGTTCCGTGCGGCCGCTGGAGCCCGGCAAGGCGCCGCTCGCCGTCTGGGTCGTCGATGCGGCGACGGGCAAGGTCTCGCTCCGTCCCGTCACCGTCGGACGCGTCGTCCAGGGCGGCCTCCAGGTCACGGACGGCCTCAAGGCCGGCGAATGGGTCGCGACCGCCGGGGCCAACAGCCTCGTCGAGGGCGAGGTCGTGCGCCTGCCCGGCACGGAGCCCGCGCCGGCCCAGCCAGCTGAAGGGGCGAAATCATGAAGATCGTCGAATTCGCCGTCGACCGCCCCACCGTCACCTGGTTCGCGGCCGCCCTGATCCTGATCGGCGGACTGGCCGCCTTCTTCACGCTCGGCCAGCTCGAGGACCCCGAGTTCACGATCAAGACCGCCGTGGTCACGACCAGCTATCCGGGCGCGAGCCCCGAGGAGGTCGAACAGGAGGTCACCGACACGCTCGAGATTGCGCTGCAGAAGCTGAAGGAGCTCGATTCGCTCGAAAGCTTCTCGCGCGCCGGCTCCTCGCGCATCAAGGTCAATATCAAGGCGTCCTATGGTTCCGAGGAACTGCCCGGCATCTGGGACAAGGTGCGCGCCCGCGTGGATGAGGCCGCGCGCGAGCTTCCGCCCGGCGCCGGCAAGCCGAACGTGATCGACGATTTCGGCGACGTGTTCGGCCTGCTGCTCGCCGTCACCAGCGACGGCTATTCGCCGAGCCAGTTGAAAACCTATGCCGATGAACTGAAGCGGGAACTCAGCCTCGTGCCCGGCGTCGCGCGCGTCGATCTCTGGGGCGTGCAGAACCGGCAAATCTATGTCGATGTCCGCCAGAGCCAGCTGGCTCAGCTCGGCATCTCCGAGGCGACGATCGCGAGCGGCCTCGCGACGCAGAATGCCGTCGTCGATGGCGGACAGATGTATCTCGGCGACAGCAAGCTGCGCATCGCCCCCACCGGCACCTTCAACCTCGCCGAGGAGATCGGCGACCTCGCCTTGCAGCCGACGGCGCTCGATCTCCTGCAGAACGCCAATCGCCAGTCGCAGGGCGCTAATAACGAGGTCATTCGCCTGCGCGATGTCGGCACGGTGCGCGAGGGCTATGTCGATCCGCCCAGCCAGATCATGCGCTTCAACGGCCGCCCCGCCATCGGCATCGCCATCACCAACCGGCCGGGCGAGAATGTCGTCACGGTCGGCGAGGCCGTCGACAAGCGCCTCGCCGAACTGGTGCTGGACCTGCCGATCGGCGTCGGCGTCGAGAAGGTCAACTGGCAGTCCGAGACCATCGACCAGTCGGTGAGCGGCTTCTTCATCAGCCTCCTCGAATCGATCGTCATCGTGCTCGTCGTGCTGACGGTCCCCTCGGGCTGGCGCATGGGCGTCGTCATCGGCACCGCGCTGATGCTGACGGTGATGGCGACCTTCCTGATGATGGGCATCTTCGGCATCGACCTGCAGCGCATGTCGCTGGGGGCCCTCGTCATCGCGCTCGGCATGATGGTCGACAACGCCATCGTCATCGCCGACGGCTATGCCGTCCGGATCAACCAGGGCATGGAACGCCGCGCCGCCGCGATCGAGGCGGCGAGCCAGCCGGCGATGGCGCTGCTCGGCGCCACCGTCATCGCGGTGATGGCCTTCTATCCGATCTTCGCCTCGCAGGAGAGCGCGGGCGAATATTGCGCCAGCCTGTTCTCGGTCGTCGCCATCTCGCTGCTCGTCTCCTGGGTGCTGTCGGTTACGGTGACGCCGCTGCAATGCATCGCCATGCTGAAGCCCGCGAAGAACCCGAGCGCCGAGGCCTTCGGCGGACCGTTCTTCAACGGCTTCCGGGCGCTGCTGCATCTCGCCATCCGCTTCCGCTTCGCGACGATCGCCGTCGCCGTGGCGGTGCTGATCGCCGCGCTCGGCTCGTTCGGCAGCGTCACCAAGCTGTTCTTCCCCGATGCCGCCATGACCAAGTTCATGGTCGACTACTGGATGCCCGAGGGCACCCGCATCGAGCGCGTCTCGGCGGATCTCGCCGCCATCGACGAGCATCTGCGCGCCGATCCGCGCGTCGCCGAAGTCGCCACCTTCGTCGGCGCCGGCCCGCCGCGCTTCTATCTGCCGGTCGAGCCGGAATCGCAGAATTCCGCCTATGGCCAGCTCGTCGTCAACGTCCACAGCCTCAGCGAGATCGACGGCCTGATCGCCGACCTCCAGCCCTGGCTCGCCGACAACTATCCGACGGCCCTGATGCCGCTCCGGAAGTTCGGCGTCGGCCCCGGCGATACCTGGAAATTCGAGCTCCGCATCAGCGGTCCCGGCACGGCGAGCCCCGACGTGCTGCGCGGCCTCGGCGACGAGGTGCTCGCGATCCTCCGCGCCAGCCCCGATGCCGGGCTGATGCAGACCGACTGGCGCCAGGCGGTGCTCGAGGTCCGGCCCGACTACAATCCCGTTCGCGCCGCCTGGGCCGGCATCAGCCGCGAGGATCTCGCGCGGACGACGCGGCGCACCTATGACGGGCTGCCGATCGGCCTCTTCCGCGACGGCGACGAACTCGTGCCGATCGTGATGCGCAACGTCGCCAGCGAGCGCGACCGGCCGGGCGACATCGACGTGCTCGGCGTGCGCGGCATCGCCAACACGCAGAGCGTGCCGCTGGCGCAGGTCGTCGACGGCGTCCGCGTCGCGCCCGAGGAGGCGGTGATCGCGCGCTATGACCGCCGGCGAACGCTGACCGTGCAGGCGAATGCCGCGCCTGGCGAGACCTTCCCGACGCTCTACCAGGGCGTCAGGGCGAAGATCGAGGCGCTGCCGCTGCCGCCCGGCTACAGCATGGAATGGGGCGGCGAGCAGGAGAACAGCACCAAGAGCCAGGCCTCGCTGCTGCCCGGCGCCATCCCCGCGCTCGGCATCACGATCTTCATCATGGTGGCGCTGTTCAACGCGCTGCGCCCGCCGCTGGTGATCGCGCTCACCATCCCCTTCGCGCTCGCCGGCGTCATCTTCGGCCTCCTGATCACCGGCGTGCCCTTCGGCTTCGTCGCCCTCCTGGCGGCGATGAGCCTGGCCGGCATGATGATCAAGAACGGCCTCGTCCTGCTCGACGAGATCAATGCCGGCATCGACCGCGGGCTCTCGCGCTATGACGCGACGATCGAGGCGGCCGTTTCGCGCCTCCGCCCGGTGCTGCTCGCCGCCGGAACGACCGTGCTCGGCGTCATCCCGCTGCTCGCCGACGTGTTCTGGGTCGGCCTCGCCGTCGTCATCATGGCCGGCCTCACCTATGGCACGCTGCTGACCATGGTCCTGGTGCCGGTGCTCTATTCGACCTTCTACGGGTTGAGGCGTGAGAAGACGGCTAGCGCGGCTCCGCCGCCGCCCTCGACCGCGCCGGCGCCGCCGGCCGGAGCCGCGGCATGAGCAGCGCCGGGGCCACGAGCGCTGGAGCGGTCCGCCGTCTTCTCGGCGCCGTTCGCCGCGTCGATCGCTGGGCGCCGGGCATCGACGCCTTCCGCCACTATGACCGCGCCGATCTTCCGGCCGATCTCAGGGCCGGCGTCGCCGTCGCGGCGGTCGCGGTCCCCGTCGGCATCGCCTATTCCGAGCTCGCCGGCTTCCGCCCTGAATATGGCCTCTATGCCTGCTTCGTGCCGCCGCTCGTCTATGCGGTCTTCGGCTCGTCGCGGCAGATGATCATCGGCCCCGATGCCGCGACCTGCGCCGTGCTCGCTGCCGGCGTCCTTCCCCTCGCGGCCGGCGATCCCGTCCGCTATGCCGCGCTGGCGGGGATGATGACGCTGCTCGCCGGCCTCATCTGCCTCCTCGCCAGCCTGATGCGGCTCGGGACGCTCGCCGACTTCCTCTCGAAGCCGATCCTCGTCGGGCTCCTCAACGGCATCGCGCTGACCATCATCCTCGGCCAGCTCGGCAAGCTGACCGGCATCACGCTCGAGAGCCACGGCCTCGCACTCGCAGTCGAGACGCTGCGCCGATCGCATGAGGCCGTGCCGGTTGCCGTCGCGATCGGGCTGGCGGCGCTGCTCGTGGTCGGCCTCTTGCCGCGCCTCCTGCCGGCCTTGCCGTCGGGGATCGTCGCGATGGCGCTCGCTGCCGGCGCCGTCGCGCTGCTCGGTCTCGACCGGATGGGCCTCGCGACGCTCGGTCCGGTGCCCGGCGGCCTGCCACATTTCGCCGTTCCGGCCGCGACGCTCGCCGATCTGCCGGAGTTGCTGCCGAGCGCGGCGGCCTTGGCGCTGGTCAGTTATGCGAGCCTCATCTTCTCGGCGCAGTCCTTTGCCGCGAAGAACGGCTATGACGTCGACGCCGACCAGGAATTCGCGGCGCTCGGCGCCTGCAACCTCGCCGCGGCGCTGTCGCAGACCTTTGCCGTCAGCGGCGCGGATTCGCGCACCGCGGTGGGCGATGCCAATGGCAGCCGGACCCGGCTCACCGGCCTCGTTGCGGCGGGGTTGGTGGGGCTCGTTCTCCTCGTCTTCACCGCGCCGCTGCAATATGTGCCGTTGGCGGCGCTCGGCGCCGTGCTCGTCTTCGCCGGCCTGTCGCTGATCGACGTGAAGACGCTGCGCCTCATCTGGCGCGCCGACCGTTTCGAGGCGGCGATCTCCGTGCTCGCGACGCTCGGCGTCGTCGGTCTCGGCATCACCAGGGGCGTCCTCTTCGCCGTCGTCCTCGCTTTGCTGCGCTTCATCCAGCTGACCGCGCGCCCCGGCATGGATCGCCTCGGCACGGTCGACGGCATGCCGGGCTTCCATGCGCTCGGCCGCCACAAGACGGCGCGGCCGGTGCCGGGACTGGTGATCCTCCGCTTCAACGCACCATTGGTGTTCTTCAATGCCGGCCATTTCCGCAAGGAGTTGCTCGCGGCCGTGGCGGCGGCGCCGGTACCGCCCAAGGCCGTCCTGATCGATCTGCTGCCGATGACGCGCATCGATGTCACCGGCCTGTTCACGCTGCGCGAGATCGGCGCGGCGCTGAAGCGGCGGGACATCGCGCTTGCCGGCGCCGGCCGCGCCACCGAATGGCAGCATTGGCTGGGCGAGCGCGGCTTCGACGATCCGGCCGTTGAGATCTATCCGACCCTGCGCCGGGCGGTGCATGCCCTGACCAGGGATAGCGCCGCGCCGCACCGCGACGACGACACCGTAGCCGCTGAGCGCGCGGATCGTTCTGCGCCGCTCCCGGACGAGGGGGACGGAGATGATTGATCCGCATGTCGCAGAACTCTCGATCGCCATCGAGGCCATGGCCGCGGAGGCGCACAGCGCCGAAGGGCTCGTGGCGGACATCCGCGCCGCCTTTCCGCGCGAACCGGTGCTCGTCCTCCGCCGGGCCATTCTCTACGCCACGACCGACCCGTCGAGCCGCGACGATGCCGTCACGCTGAGGCTGTTCGATGCCGCCTTCTCGATCCTGGCCGACCTCGATGTCCGGGCCGGCTAGCGCGACAGGCCACCAGGGAGAAACGCCATGGGCGACAAGACCAAGGACCAGAAGACGAAAGCCGACCTCAGGGTCGACGTGAAGGCGCTTGCCGCCGCCGAGGCGGCGGGAGGCCCCCCCGGCAAGCTCAGCCGCAAGACTTACGAGACCGAACTCGAACGGCTGCAGACCGAACTCGTGCGCATGCAGCAATGGGTGAAGCAGTCGGGCGCCAAGATCTGCATCCTCTTCGAAGGGCGCGATGCCGCTGGCAAGGGCGGCGTCATCAAGGCGATCATGGAGCGGGTCAATCCGCGCGTCTTCCGCGTCATCGCCCTGCCCCCGCCCACGGAGCGCGAGAAGTCGCAGCTCTATGTGCAGCGCTACCTGCCACATCTACCGGCGGCCGGCGAAGTCGTGATCTTCGACCGCTCCTGGTACAACCGCGCCGGGGTCGAGCGCGTCATGGGCTTCTGCACCGAGGACCAGGCGACGAAGTTCCTCGCCGGCGTCGGCGGCGTAGAGCGCGTCATGGTCGATTCCGGGATCATCCTCCTCAAATACTGGCTGGAGGTCAGCCAGGACGAGCAGACCCGCCGCATCGAGGCGCGGATCGACGACCCCAAGAAGGTGTGGAAGCTCTCGCCGATGGACGTGCTGTCCTATGAGCGCTGGTACGACTATTCCAGAGCCCGCGACGCGATGTTCGCGGCGAGCGATACGCCCTGGGCGCCCTGGTATGTCGCCCAATCCGACGACAAGAAGCGCGCCCGTCTCAACATCCTCAGCCACCTCGCCTCGAAGGTCCCCTACGAGCGCATCAAGGCGGAGAAGGTCAAGCTGCCGAAGCGCCAGAAGGCCGGCGACTATGTCGAGCCCGACCAGCCGCTGCACAGGATTCCGGAGCTGTATTAGGCGACATCGGTCGGGCTGGCCCAGACGAGAAGAGCCCTCTCAAAGGCGGGCTCCCGTCGGATCGGATCGCTGCGGTCACTTGACCGCGCCGACCGTCACGCCGCGCATCAGCGTCCGCTGGAAGACCAGGAAGAAGATCACGGTCGGGACGATGCCGAGGAGCGCCGCCGCGGCCGTCGTCGTCGGATCGCTGACATGCTGGCCGTGCAGTGTTCCCATCGCCACCGAGACGTTCTGGTTGTCGTTCGAGATGAGCAGGACGAGCGGCAGCAGGAACTCGTTCCACGTCCAGATGAAGAAGAATGTGCCGAGCACGGTCAGCGTCGGGCGCAGCACCGGAATGACGACATGCCAGAGCACCTGGAAGCGGCTGGCGCCGTCGATCTCGGCGGCGTCGATGATCTCCCGCGGGAATTGCGTCAGCACCGCCGAGAGCATGTAGGTGCCGAAGGCGCTCTGCAGCACCGTGAACACGATGATGACGGAGAGCCGTGTGTCGTAGAGCCCGACCGACTTGGCGATGTAGTAGATCGGATAGACCAGCGATTCCTGCGGCACCATGATGCCGAGCATCAGCACGATCAGGATCAGATTGCGGCCTCGCACCTTGCCGATACCGAGCGCATAGGCGTTGAGCAGGCTGATAGCGACGCCGAAAAAGGCGACGCAGCCGCTGATGAGGACGCTGTTCCACAGCTTGCGTCCGAATTCGACGCCGGTCCAGAACGCGACCAGTGCCGAGAGGTCGAAGCTGCGCGGCAGCGCGACCGGCCCGTTGGCGCCATAGTCGGTCGGTGTCTTGATCGCGTTGATGGCGGCGAGGAAGAACGGAAAGAGCGTCAGCAGCGCCGCGACGACGAGCAGCACCAGCGCCCAGTAGCGGCCGAAGCCATCGCCGTGGCGGACGCCGAGTTCGTTGCCGCGCCCTGCCCCGGCGCCGGCGCTCTTGCCCGGCCGCGTTTCGATGGTGGCATCGGCGCTCATCAGCCTGCTCCCTCGGTCTGGTTCCGCTGCACCCGGAGGAACACGAGGCCGAGCACGATCGTGATCAGGGTCTGAACCGTCGTGATCGCCGCGCCATAGCCGACCCGGTTGGTGGTGAAGAAGTGGTAGTAGGCGAAATAGGACGGCACGGTCGTCGCATTGTCCGGGCCGCCCGAGGTCAGCACATAGACAGGCGCGAACACCTTCAGCGCCGCGATCGTGGTCGTCAGGCCGACGACGAAGATCTCCGGCTTCAGCATCGGAATGGTGATGTGGCGGAACCGCGCCAGCCACGGCGCCCCGTCGAGCTCGGCCGCCTCGTAGAGCGCGGGATCGACGCGGGCAAGGCCGGCCATGAATACGACGAGCGCATAGCCGAGCTGCAGCCAGACCATCACGAACATCACCGACAGCAGCGCCGTCGCCGGGTCGCCGAGCCAGTTCTGCGACAGCGCATGCAGGCCGAGCCCGTCGAGGATCGTGTTCAGCACGCCGATGGGCGACAGGATCCAGCCCCAGAGAACGCCGGCCACGGCAACGGGGAGGATCTGCGGCAGGTAGAAGGCGGCGCGGAGCCCGCTCGACACGCGCGGACCGAAGCGCGGGCCGATATAGTCGAACAGAACCGCGCCAAGGAAGAGGCCGAGCGCCGTCGGGATCAGGGCCATGGCGATGACGCAGGCGACCGAATGCTCGAATGCGGCCCAGAATGTCGTGTCCTGGAACAGGCGCTGGTAGTTGTCGAGGCCGATGAATTTCGGCACGCCGATCCCCTTCCAGCGCGTGAAGCTCACGGCGATGTTCATGAGGAAGGGCAGCAGCACGACGATGAAGAAACCGATCGCGCCCGGGATCAGATAGGGGATGTAGCCGAGGCTCGTGCCTGCCTTGCCGGAGGGATTGACGGACGTCGATGCCATATGCGCGATCCCGCTGGGCTTTGGAGGCGGAGTGAAACGGGCGGCGGCGAGCCGCCGCCCGAGAGAGAGCGAGACTAGTTCGCTTCGGCCTGGGCCTCGTTGTACGGGCCCGAGATCTGCGTGACGAACTCTTCCGGCGTGATCGTGCCGCCGATGAGGGCCTGGGTCTTCTGAAGCATCACTTCATAGAAGCCCGGGGCCGGCCAGTCGGGATAGAAGCCGAGGCCATTGCGGTCGGCGAGCGTCTTGAAGCCCTCGGTCATCATCAAGCCGACCGGATCGGTGAGCGAGGCCGGGTCGGCGGCGACGGGAACGCCGCCGGAATTGCCGAGCAGCGCCTGGTTCTCCTTCGACAGCGTGATGTCGATGAACTCGTAAGCCCAGTCCTTGTGCTTCGCGGACTTCGGCACCACCCAGATATTGCCGGTCGATCCGGACGAGATGGTGTTGCCGGGGAACAGGAACTGGCCCCATTCGAAGTCCTTGATCTTGGACTTGAAGCCGCCGCCGAACCAGGTTCCGCTGACGACCATCGGCGCCTTGCCGGTTTCGAACAGCGTCTCCATGTCCGTCGCCTTCAGGCCGGTCGCGTCCTTGGAGACATAGCCCTTCTTGACCCAATCCTGCAGCGTCTCGGCCGCATAGAGATAGGGGGCCGGATCGAGCGGGGCCTTCAGGCCCTGGTAGTTCTGCACCCAGGTGGCGTCCGCCTTGGACAGCGCCAATTCGGTCAGAAGATGCTGAGCCGGATAGTCGTTGGCGGCCGTCGCGATCGGCGTGATGCCCTTGGCGACGAAGGCGTCCATGACCTTCTCGAATTCCGGCAGCGTCTTGGGAACCTCGAGGCCGAGATCCTTGAACATGTTCTTGTTGTAGTAGACGGCGACGAACTCGCCATAGTCCGGAATACCCCAGATCGGGCCCGTGCCGAAGATGCCGCGCTCGTCATAGCGGCTGAGCAGCAGTTCGGCCGGCGTCAGCGTCTTGTCCCATCCGCGCTCGGCGGCAACCTCGGTCAGGTCGGTCAGCAGGCCCTGCGAAGCGGCGAGGCCGGCGATCGCATTGCCCTTGTTGTATTCGAGCAGATCCGGCGCCTCGCCCGAATTGAGGATCAGGCTGCCCGCCTTCTCGATCTGGTCCCAGCTCTTCTGTTCGAAGGCGATGGTGACGTCAGGGTGCTTCGCCTTGAACTCCTCGATCGCCTTGTTCCAGGCGATGCCCATGGCGCTGTCCGGCGTCTCGTACCACCAGATCTTGAACGTCTTGTCGTCGTCGGCCGCGCGCGCGAAGCCGGCGCTTCCGGCGGCAAGCGCAAGCGAAAGCGCGAGCCCGGCCATCAGCCTTGTCTTGGCAATCATCCTCGTCTCCTCTCCGTCATTCCGGCGTGCCGGTCGCTGTCGCCCTTCGCCGTCATCGCGGCAGTCGCCGTCAGGGCACCCTCGCGGGGCGCCTTGGCACGGGCCGTGGAGAGTAGTCACGCGAGAAGCCCCGCGTCCAGCGGGCATCCGGCGATGCCCACCGGCAATTCCAGCGTGTGGAGAGGAACTTACGGTCATTGCCGAACGCGGTTGAGCGAGCGCGGCGGCGGAGGGGCCGCTCGGCCTCCGGAGCGCGCTCTGCCATCATGACGGTCTGCGAGGCGACGAGGCACCGCCTCGTTGCAAGATGAAGGCACGCTCACGCGATAAGGACGCCGCAGGCGCCGCGTGCGCTCCCACGAGCCGGCGGGCTCAAAACGAAAACGCCCGCCAAGTCGTTGACCTGGCGGGCGAATTTGGTTGCGGGGACCAGATTTGAACTGATGACCTTCAGGTTATGAGCCTGACGAGCTACCGGGCTGCTCCACCCCGCGATAAGGAGGAGGCGCCTTGTAGGCCGGCTCGGCGGCGAAGGCAACCCCTCATTCGTCGATTGTCGTTCGGCTGCCGGATGGCCGCTGACGGTGCCGGTTAGCGTCGAGCCGCGCGCCCAATGCGCTGAACCGGACTGCGTCGCCGCTCGTAGACCCTGAAGGCGCAGACCAGCGGAGTGATCATGGCGGCTCGGATTCTCATCTATGGCGGCAGCGGCGGCATCGGCGCGGCAACGGCGCGGGCGCTCGCGGCGAAGGGCCATGCGCTGCATCTCGTCGGCCGCGACGCCACGCGGCTCGAAGCCGTCGCGACGGCGCTCGGAGCGAGCTTCACCGTCGCCGATGTTGAGGAGGCCGACGGTTTCGCCCGCGCGGTCGAGGAGGCCGGATCGCCCCTCGCCGGGCTCGTCTATGCCGTCGGCACCATCACCTTGAAGCCGCTGGCGCGCCTCGGCTCGGCCGATTTCCAGCGCGATTTCCGCATCAATGCCGAGGGCGCGGCGCTTGCCGTGCAGGCGGCGCTGCCGGCCCTGAAGGCGCATGCCGGCACCGCCTCGGTGGTGCTGTTCTCCAGCGTCGCCGTCGGACAGGGCTTCGCCTCGCACGCCTCGGTCGCCATGGCCAAGGGCGCCGTCGAGGGCCTGACCCGGGCGCTTGCGGCGGAACTCGCGCCGAAGATCCGCGTCAATGCGGTCGCGCCCTCGCTGACGCGGACGCCGCTCGCCAAGGGCTTCACCGGCAATGAGCAGATGGCCGCCTCGATCGCGCAGTTGCATGCGCTCGGCCGGCTCGGCGAGGCAGAAGACAGCGCGGCGCTGGCCGCCTTCCTCGTTGGCGAGGAGTCCGGCTGGATCACCGGCCAGGTGATCGGCGTCGATGGCGGCCGCTCGACGCTGCGCACCAAGGGCTGAGGCGGCATGACGTGGCGGCATGACGTGGCGGCGGGCGGGCGACCGCCCTCGCCCGTCAGTGCTCGCTGCCGAGCATGCCCATCTGCCGCGCCACCGACAAAGCGAGGCTGCGCCGGCTGACGCCGAGCTTGGCGTAGAGGTTCTTCAGGTGGAACTTGACGGTCGCCTCGCTGAGGCCGAGCTCGCGGGCAATGCCCTTGTTGGTCGCGTTGGTGGCGAGAAGCTCGAGCACGGCGCGCTCGCGGGCCGAGAGCAGCTCGCCGCGGCTTCCGCTGGCCGAGACCTGGCCGTTCTGCTGCCGCGCGCCCGCGATGCGCGAAACGAAATCGGCCGTCTTGGGGCTGAAGGTCGAGAGGCCGAAGCGTCGCACGATGCCGCGCACCGCCTGGGCCAGCGGCTGGCCCTCGTCGAGGAAGACCTGCAGCCAGTCATGCGGCCGCGCCAGCGCGATCGCCCGCTGCAGCGCGACCTCGGCCTCGTCGAGCCGGCCGGCCGTCCAGCTGGCCTCGATGGCGAGCACGGTGCCGGCGAGGAGATAGAAGCCGCGGTCATGCTCGCTCGCCCGCTCGCCGAGCCGGTCGAGCAGCGGCAGGGCCTCCGCGGCACGGCCGGTGCGCGTCATGAGCCGCGCGACCACCAGCGCGCCGTCGCACCATTCGCGCCAGGACGGCCAGGCAGCCTCGTCAGCCAGCGGCGGCAGCGTCTCGGCGAGATGCAGCGCGGATTCGAGCAATCCGGCGCGCGTCATCAGCTCGATGCGGATGATCTCGACGGCGAGGCGGAGGCGCGGCAGCTCGCGGCCGACCGCCACCTCCTCGGCGCGGTCCATGACGCCGAGCGCCGCCTCGATGCCGCCGGATGCCAGCTGGCAGCGCGCCAGCGTGCCATAGCCGCGCACGAACAGATCGACCCAGCCTTCGCCGCGGGCGAGGAGCGGCATTCCCTCCTGCATCAGGCGGCCGGCGGTCGCGAGATCGGCCTGCTGATAGAGCGCCTCGGCGAGCGGAATTTGGGCGATGGCGATCAGGTTGCGGTCGGACCATTGATGGCGCTGGCAGAGTTCCTCGGCCTCGCGGCCGAACATGATCGCCGCCGTCGGCCGCCCGGCCAGCATCGAGACCAGCGCCATGTGGATGAGCATGAAGATCTGGCCATAGGCCGATTTTTCCTCGCGGTAGCAGGCGAGCGCCTTCAGCGCATTGCTGCGCGCCGCATCGAGCTCGCCGGTGACGGTGTAGGCAAGGCAGAGATGGTTGAAGATCCAGCCCCTGCCCCAGTTTTCCTCGGGGCCCATCATCTGCGCGGCGCCTTCGAGCCAGGCGATCTGGTCGGCGCTCCAGTGGCTGTCATTGTAGACGTCGATGAGGCCCTCGATGTGGTCGAGCGCCGACAGCGGGATGCGCGGGAAGCGCGAGGGCTGGTCGGATTCGGTCGCCTGGCGCAAACGGACGATGGTCTCGCGCGCCATCTGGACGCGGCCCTGCTTGGCGAGCACCAGCGCATAGGAGAGCTTCAGGCTCGGCGAACGATGGATGACGTCGATCGGGATGCTCTCGATCACGCGCGCCAGAACCGTGTGGCCGGCGGTGATGAAGAGGCTGACGCCGCCGGCCTGACGGATCGCCTCGGCGGCGAGCGCGAAATCGCCGGCACGCGCGGCGTGGCTCACCGCCTTTTCGAGAAAGCCGCGCGCGGCGAACCAGGCGGCGGCGCGGCCATGCAGCGCCGTGACGCGTTCGGCAGCGAGCAGTTCGAGCTGCGCCGCCAGCGTCGCGCGGACGACGGGATGCAGGCTGAACCAGCCGGCGCGCTGGCCGACGGGCACGAGGATCGGCGCGAAATCCTCGAGATCGCGCAGCGAGCGCGGCTCCACGGCGACGCCGGCGAGATGAGCGGCGAGATCGAGCGGGAACTCGGCGAGGATCGAGCAGACCGTCAGCGCCTCGCGCATGTCGGGCGGCACATGCGGCAGAATCTCGTCGACCACGAAGTCGCGGAACACCCGGTGCACGCCGCCGATGACCTCGGCCCGGCTCTCCGTCCGCCCGGCCTCGGCAAGCAGCGGCGCCGCGAGGCGAACCAGCGCCGGCCAGCCGCCGGTCACTTCGGCAAACGCGTCGAACTCGGCGCCCGACAGCGCCTTGCCGACGATCTGCTTCATCTCGGAGCGGGAGAAGGCGAGATCATCCGCGAGGATCTCGACCAGGAGCCCCTTGAGGCGGAACCGCGACAGCGGCAGATCGGGCCGGCGATGCGAGGCGACGACGATGCGCAGATTATCCGGCAGCTGTCGGAACAGCACCGAGGCGAAGGCCGCGAAGGCGGCGCCCTCCGCCAATTGGAACTCGTCGAGCACGACGATCCGCCGCCCGCCCTCCGCGGCGACCCGCGCCAGCAGCAGCTGCCGCGCCGCGTCGGCGCCGATCCGCGCCGCCGGCGCGATGTCGATGCCGCAGGCCGCGGCGAGATCGTCGATGAAGACGGCGGGATCGGAATCTTCCGCCTGCAGCGTCAGCCAGGCGAAGCGGTCGCCCGGCTCGGCCGGCAGTCCGGCGACGGCGGCGAGCAACTCGGTCTTGCCGAAACCGGGCGGCGCCAGCAGCACCACGATCTGGCCGGCGAGACCCTGGCGGATACGATCGACGAGAAACGGCCGCGCGATCGTATCGCCGAGCCGGCGCGGCGAGGCGAAGCGCCGGGCGGGCGGATTGACGCGTTCGACAAAGGGAAGCGCCGACATCAGGGTTCGATCAAGCCTCCGTCCCGCGGCGCCTCGTGCGCCGCGCTGCGAGAGGCTGCCATTTCACACCGAAATGCGCGCCCTGTCGCCTCCGATCCTCAGCCGGCGAGGCCGAGCGGCCGATAGGGATGGGAAAGGCCGAAGGCCTTCGGCCCGAATACCTCCAGCGCCTCGGGCGTGCGCATGATCTCCGGCACCCGCACCGCGAGGACATTGACCCGCTGGCCGTAGCGCAGCCGTTCGGTGGTGATCGCCTCGCCGGTGTCGATATCGAGAATGCAGATGAGGTCCGGGACGATCGCGAGCACCGCTTCGCCCTGTTCGACGACGAGGTTCTCGTTCTGGATCTGGATGCGGATCGGCGCTGCGCCGCGCTCGAACAGTTCGATCGTGACGATGCCGACCGACCAGCCGTTCTTCACCGAGCGGGCGATGTCGCTGACCTTGCCGGTGCCGACGAGCTGGGCCTCCTCGTAGTGCGTGCCCGCAAAGTAGGCGATGAGGCTCGTGAGCGCGTCGCGATGCTGGCGCTTCGCCTCGCGCATGGTGCGGCCGATGCCGAGGGCGAGCGACATCGTCCCGGGCACAGAGACGCGGCGGCAGGTGGCGCCGTCCATGCCGTAATTGGCGATGAAGGACTGGCCGCCCATGCGGATGGTGAGGCCGCGTCCGATCCACTCCGATTTCGCCGCCGAAGTCACCTCGATGATGCCGGTATTGCCGCGCTCGTCGGCGATGGCGACCGGGGCCGCCGGCACGCCATAGACGTTGAACGTCTCCATCTCGAGCTGCGGGAAGGCGCGGCCCATGCCATCGGCGTCGATCACCGGCAGCCCCTTCTGGGCGGCGGCCATGATCGGGATCATCGAGTTCATGCCGCCGGCCTCGAAGGGGATCAGCGCGTCGATAGTCTGCTTGGTGTAGCTCTCATAGAGATCGATCGCCCGGCCCATCTCCTCGCCGCTCGGCAACTTCTCGATGAGGATGGTCGGCGCACCCATCGCGCCGCAGGCGAGGACGCGGAACGCATCGGGCAATTCGTCCAGCGACATGAGCCGCACCGGGCCATGCGCCTCGATGGCGGCGCGCGCCATCAGCTTGCCGATATAGGGATCGCCGCCGCCGCCGGTGCCGAGAATGGCGGCACCGACCGCGAGGTCATCGAGATCGTCGACTGTGATGTAGGTTGCCATGGTCAGATCATCGTCTCGATGGGCGTGAAGGGTTCGTCGAGGCCGAAACAGCGCGGTCCGAACACGTCGAGCGCCTCCGGCGTGCGCATGATGGCGGGCACGGCGACCGCGACGACGGTCACGCGCTGGCCATAGCGGAGATTCTCCGTGGTGATCGGCTCGGCGCTCTCGCTGTCCATGATGCAGATGAGATCCGGCACGATCGCGCGGACCTTGCCGTCCACCCGGGCGATCAGGTTCTCGTTCTGGATCTCGATCTCCATGGTGCCGGCGAAGGGCCCGAGGCCGTCGATGCGGGCGCGGCCGATCGAGAAGCCGTTGCGGGTCTCGCGGGCGACGTCGATGACCTTGCCGGAAAAGATGATGCGGCCATAATTGTAGAGCGTCTGCGGCAGGAGGCGCAGCAGCGCGTCGAACGGGCTCTCGTGATGGGCCTTCGCATCGCGCAGGCAGCGGCCGATGCGCATGGCGAGCGTCATCGTGTTGGGCACGGCCGTGCGCTTCACATCGGCGCCGGACATCGAATATTCCGCGATATAGGCGCAGCCGCCCATGCGGATCGCCACCATGCGCGACAGCCACTCCATCTGCTTGTTGTCGGCGCCGTTCAGGAGCGTCGAGTCGCCATATTCGTCGGTGACGACCATCGGGCTTCCCGAGATGCCGTAGACGCCGAAGGTCTCCATCTGCAGCTCGGGGAAGGCTCTGCCCATGCCGTCGGCATCGACGATCGGCAGGCCGAGACGCGCGCCCACCACGAGCGGAATGGTCGAATTGATGCCGCCGATCTCGATCGGCATCGTCGCGTCGGCCCGCCGGCCGAGATAGCGCTCGAGCGCGCGGAGTGAGCCGATCGCCTCCTCGCCGCTCGGCAGCTTCTCGATCAGCACGGTCGGCGCGCCCATCATGGCGGTCGGGATGACCAGCGCATCGTCGGCGAGCTCGGAGGGGTCGATCACCTCCACGGTCAGCCCCTCGTCGAGGCAGCGCTGGACCATCAGCCGTCCGACATAGGGATTGCCGCCGCCGCCGGTGCCGAGAAAGGCGGCGCCGATGGCGAGGTCGTGCAGGTCTTCGGTAGTGAGCTTCATCGCCGCCTCACGCCATCACGAGGTCGCCGACCGCCTTGACGCGGATGCGCGTCGCGCTTCCCGGCAGGTAGGCGAGCGGCACTTCCTCGACATCCACGATTTTGATCGAAGCCGGATCGGCGCCGGCCTTGGCCGCGCGCTCGGTCGCCTCCGCCTTGGCACCGTCGAGCACGCTGTCGCGCGACTTGCCTTCCAGCGAATAGATGCGGTCGACCTCGCCGCCGACCTGCGCGATCGCCGCGCCGATGGCATTGGCGACCGAGGCATTCTCCGGCCGGATCGCCTCCGAGGCCGAGGGCAGCGGCCGCGACACGAGGATCGCGCCGCCGCCGACCAGGATCACCGGCAGCGGTTCGGCGCTGGTCTTCATGCGGTCGACGGCCTCGTCGACCATGCGATGCATGGTGTCGAGCGCGGCAGTGATGGTCGCGGCGGGGATATGCGCGACACGCGAGCGGTCGCCGATGTCTTCGAGGCCGGCGGCGACGATGATGTCGGTCGTCGTGAGTGTGTCGCCGCCGAAGACGAGCGCCTTCGAGGTGATCTCGTAGCCGACGGAATCAGGACCGATCCGCGCGCCGTCATCGCGCACCAGCGAGCCGCCGCCGAGGCCGACCGCGAGCACGTCCGGCATGCGGAAATTGGTGCGGACGCCGCCGATATCGACGGCGACGGCGGATTCGCGCGGAAAACCCTGCATGAGCATGCCGACATCCGAGGTGGTGCCGCCAATATCGACCACCATCGCATCCTTGCGGCCCGCCAGCATCGCGGCGCCGCGCATCGAATTGGTCGGGCCGGAGGCGAAGGTCAGCACCGGGTAGCGCTCGACATAGTCGGGCGTCATCAGCGTTCCGTCGTTCTGGCTGATGAAGAACGGCGCCTCGATGGCGAGTTCCTTCAGGGCGCTGCGGAACGAGTTGACGACCTTCGCCGAGAGATCGGCGAGGCAGGCATTCATGATCGAGGCGTTCTCGCGCTCGAGGAAGCCGACGCGGCCGATCTCGTGGCTGAGCGAGATGGCGATGCCGGGCACCTCGTTCCTGAGGATCTCTGCGGCCCGCTGCTCCATCACCGGCGTCACCGGCGAGAACACCGAGGTGACCGAGGCGGTGCGGAGGCCACGCGCCTTGATCTCGCCGGCGATGCGGAGGATCTCCTTCTCGTCGAGCGGCGCGATCTCGCGGCCGTCGAACTCGTGGCCGCCGCGGACCATGTAGGTGTGGCGGCCGAGCGTCGTCGCAAGGTCCGCCGGCCAGTCGCTCATCGGCGGCAGCGCGCGCGTCGCCGGCAGGCCGAGCCGGATGGCGGCGACCTCGAGCAGGCGCTTCCGCTCGACGACGGCATTGGTGAAGTGGGTGGTGCCGATCATCACCGCCTTGATCTCGCCGGCGGAGACGCCGGTGAGGCGCAGCACCTCCTTCAGCACCGCGATGATGCCGGAGGAGACGTCCGAGGTGGTGGGCGTCTTGCAGGCGCCCTTGACGGTCATGCCGTCCATCAGGGCGGCGTCGGTATTGGTGCCGCCGACATCGATGCCGATACGCATGGAGCGAACTTTCGATTGGAGTTGCGTCTTGATCTTGCTTCAGGCGATGAGCGCCTCGGACCAGCCGGCATCCCAGCCGACGGCAACCTCGGTGCCGACGGCGAAGCGCTCGACATGGGCCTGGTTCTGGCGCTCGGCGATGAGGTCCTGGTCGCCGACCCGGAGGCGATAGCGGACCAGCGCGCCCTGATAGGTCTCGCTCAGCACCGTCGCGACGAAGCGCTGATCGGTCGCCGCCACGGCGCTGCCCATCAGGATGTTCTCGGGCCGCACCACCAGCTTGGCCGCGCCGCCGGGCGTGAGCGCCGCCTCGCTGCGGGTGCGCAGTTCATGGCCGGCGAGGCTGACCACGGCGCCCTCCCCGTCGCGGCTGACGACGACGACGTCGAGCACGTTCGAATGGCCGATGAAGGAGGTGACGAACAATGTCTTCGGCCGCTCATAGATGTCCTCGGGCGTGCCGACCTGGACGATGCGCGACTTCGACATGACGCCGATCCGGTCGGACATGGTCAGCGCCTCGTCCTGGTCATGGGTGACATAGACGGTGGTGATGCCGAGCTTCTTCTGCAGGTCCTTGATCCAGAACTTCATTTCCTCGCGGAGCCCCTTGTCGAGCGCCGACAGCGGCTCGTCGAGGAGGAGGATGCGCGGCTCGGTGACGAGCACGCGGGCGAGCGCCACGCGCTGCTGCTCGCCGCCCGAGAGCTGGCGCTGGTAGCGCGCGTCATAGCCGGCGAGACCGACCTGCTTCAGCGCGTCGGCGATCCGCCGGGCGATCTCGGCCTTCGGCAGCTTGCGCAGCTTCAGCCCGAACGCGATGTTCTCCGCGACATTCATGTGCGGGAAGATCGCGTAGTTCTGGAAGACGATGCCGATGTCGCGCCGCTCCGGCGGCAGGCGGGTGATGTCGTCCTTGCCGACGAAGATCTCGCCGGAGGTCGGGCGGATGAAGCCGGCGATCATGCGCAGCGTCGTCGACTTGCCGCAGCCGGAGGGGCCGAGAAGGGAGAAGAACTCCCCCTCCCCGATATGGAGATTGACCTCGGAGACGGCGTTCCCCTCGCCATAGCTCTTGGTGAGGTTCACGAGGCGGATATCGGACATTGCGCTCTCCGGATCGATCGCTTTCCCGGTTCAGCCGGCAAAGATGCCGTTGACCGTCTCGACGATGTCCGCCTCGTTCTCGTTGTAGCTCTTCCAGTCCGGCGTCCAGTATCCGGCGGTCGAGTCGGCGGTGTTGGTGACGCCCTTCGAGGCGAGGTTCTCCGAGACGATCGCTTCCTTGGCGACGGGTCGCTGGTAGAAGTTGGTGCCCATGACCGTCTGGAACTTCGGGTCGAGCGTCCGGTTCATAAGCGCATAAGCGAGCTTCTTCTGCATCGGCTCGAGATATTTGCTGATCGTCTTGGTCTGCGTCAGGATCGGCTTCACTTCTTCCCAGATGTAGGGGGCGACTTTGATGCCCTTGTCCATCATCTGGTAGACTTCGGCGTCGTGCTGGACGGCGAGGACGACCTCGCCACGCTCGAGCAGGGTCTGCATGTTGCCGGTGAAGTCGGAGATCTTCATCGGCATGGCCTTCTTCATGGCCTCGTAGCCGGCATCGAGATCATACTGATCCTTGCCGAACAGCGCGCAGGACGCGATGAAGAAGTCCATCTGCAGCCCGTTCGACGTCACATAGGTGCCGCGCTTGCCGGCGAACTTCTCTTCCCAGAAGTCCTTGAAGGTCTTGATGGCCGGATCGACCAGGTCGGTGCGATAGGCGTAGCAGTAGCGGGTGTAGCTCCAGGTGATGCCGACGCCGGTGGCGGTCGCGAAGGGCCAGATGTTCTTGGCGTTCGGGACATTGGCGACGACTTCGTCGAGCGGGGTGAAGAAGTCGCCCGCCGCCGCCGTCTTGAACATCTCGCCATAGTTCCAGTTGGCGATGGCGAAGGGCGGCTTCTCGGGGCCGCCGGCGACGAATTTCGGGAACCAGGGGAAGGAGCTCTCGTAGACGATCTTGCAGTTGAAGTCCTTCTCGAAGGCGTTGAGGAGCTCCTTGCGGATGATCTCCTCCCAGAAGCCGCCCCATTCGGCGATGTTCAGCGTCGCGCCGCCGGCATCGAACACGCCGCCGTCATAGACGGCGTCGGCCGACCAGGCGTGGTTGATGTTGAACATGTTGACGCCGGCGCCGAGCGCGGCGAGGCCGGCCGTGCCCTTCAGGAATCCGCGGCGGCTGGTGCCGCCCTTGCCGATGATCGTGGTCATGCTGTTCCCCTGCTTCTTTGCTGGATGGCCGCGCCCTCGTGCCGGGCGCAGCGGCTTCTGCGATCAGGCGCGGAACACGCGCCGGAGACTGACCAGTCGCGACGAGACGACGGTCGAGAGGGCGACGAGAGCGATGGCGAAGATGCCCGCGGCGGCAGCGGTGGGCTCGAATTTGTACCGAAGCGAGATGTACATCGCCATCGGCAGCGGCTCGTGGTTGGGCACCGCCAGGAAGAGCGTCGTTTCGAACTGACCGAACGAGACGATGAAGGCGAAGATGCTGCCGGCGGTGATGCCGGGCGCGATGATGCGCAGCGTGATCTTGGTGAAGGCCTCGAAGGGCGAGGCGCCGAGGCTGCGCGCCGCCTCCTCCAGCGAGAGGTCGAAGCCGACCATCGACGCCGTGACGGTGGCGATCACGAAGGGACAGGTGACCAGAACATGGCCGATGAGCAGACCGCCGAAGGAGCGGGCGAGGCCGATATCGGTCGAGACATAGAAGACATAGAGCGCGAGGCCGAGCACGACGCCGGGCAGGACGATCGGCAGCATGAAGAAGCCGCGCAGCGTCGCCGCGGCCCGGCTCCGCGAGCGGCTGAGATAAACGGCGGCGAGCGTGCCGAGCACGGTCGAGATCAGCATCGCGACCAGCGCCAGCATGAAGCTGTAGAGATAGGCGCTCATGAAGGTCGGCGAGGTCAGGAAGGCCTGGACCCAGCGCAGCGACAGCCCCTTCGGCGGGAAGGTCAGATATTCGCCGGCATTGAGGCCGGCGAGGACGACGATGGCCACCGGCAGCAGCAGCACGACCAGCGTCAGCGCGGCGACGGCCTTGAAGAGGAGCGAGACGGCGGGTTCGTCGCGCATCACGTCCGCCCTCCGGAGGTCCAAACCGCGGCGCGGTGATAGACGAAGACGGCCAGGAGGCTGGTCGCGAACAGGACGGCCGCGACGGCGGCGCCGAACTGCCAGCGGCCGGCCTCGGCGATCTGCTGGTAGATGTGGATCGGCAGCACGACCACCTTCCAGCCGCCCATCAGCGCCGGAACGACATAGGAACTGATCGACAGCGCGAAGACGAGCAGCGACCCGGCGAGGATCCCCGGCATCGACAGCGGCAGCACGACCTGGCGGAACGCCTGCGCCCTCGTGGCGCCGAGGCTGCGCGCGGCCTCCTCGAGCGAGGGATGGATGGCCTTGATGATGCCGATCAGCGACAGCACCATGAAGGGCAGCGTCACCTGCACCAGCCCGACGACGACGCCGAAGATATTGTACATCAATGGCAGCGGCTCATCGATCACGCCGAGCCATTTGAGGCCGCTGTTGATGAGGCCGGTATCGCCCATCAGCACCATCAGCCCGTACATGCGGATGACCATATCGAGCTGCATCGAGGCGAGCACGAGGATCATCAGCAACGTGTTGCGGCCGGGATGCTCGGTCTTGGCGATCAGGTAGGCGAGCGGATAGCCGAGAACGAGGGCCGCCGCGGCGACCACGGCGGCGATCCAGATCGAGCGCCAGATCGCCATGTAGTAGATCGGCCGGGTGAAGATGCGCGTGAAGTTCTCGAGCGAGAAATTCGCCGAGAAGGTCACGACCCCCGGCACGGTCTTGTCGAAGGCGATCGCGAGCAGCGAGGCCAGCGGCACGACGAAGAAGGCGAGGAAGAACAGGAAGGCCGGCAGCACCAGCCACCAGAGGCGGAAGCCGCCGAAGGCCTCCGTGACCGAGAAGCCGAGGCGGTTGCCGGCCACACTACCCTCGCTCGCGCTCATCGCGTCATGCCTCGCCCGCCCGCAGCATCACTCGGCCGCCATCGCGGACGGCAGGACGATCGCGTAGCCGAGCATCTGCTTCTGCGGCGGCGCGGAATAGGTCAGCTTGCTGTGGCTGAGGCCGACACGCGCGAGCGCGGCGGCGATGGCGACCGCGGTCGGGATCGGATCGATGACGGGGATGTCGATGCCGCGCGCGAGCAGGCCCGCGCGGACCGCCGCGGCGCAGCCGAGAAGACCGGTGCAGCCGAAGATCACCGCCTCGGCGCCATCCACCTCCACCGCCAGCACGGCCTGCTCGACGAGCCGCGCCTGTGTCGCCGGCAGATCGTCCTCGAGTTCGAGCACGGGAATATCGACATGGCGCACCGAGGCCATCTTGGTCGAGAGGCCGTAGACCGCGGCTTCGTTCTCGAACTGCGCCCGAAGCCGCCGCATCACCGTGACGACGCTGAAGCGATGGCCGAGCATGGCCGCGACATGCATCGCCGACTCGGCCGGGCCGATGACGGGAATGGTCACGACCTCACGCACGGCCCGGAGGCCCGGATCGCCCATGCAGTCGATGACGATGGCGTCGGCGCCTTCGCGCTCGGCTTCGATCGCCCTGATGATGAGGCCGGGGACCGACATCGCGGTCTCGTATTCGCTCTCGATCGAACCGGGTCCGGTCTCGATCTGGCTGTGGCTGACGACGATGCCGTCATATTCGAGCGCCCGCATGTCGGAGGGCCGCCGAAAGCCGGCTGTTGTGATCGGGGTGATGACCCGAACATCGACGGGTGCTGCCATGGCCGCTGCTCCGCTTGCTGCGATGCCAAACGCTCGCACCGGCCGCGGGCTGGACCAAGGGGACAATCGAGATAGGGGCGGATCTGATTCGGAGGGTAGGTTTCAGCAACAAAACACCGGCGACCTATCCCATCGGATAGGGATTGATGGGCCCGGCATTTGATCGCATTCGGTTTTCCGGCGTGCCGACTGCCTCGCGCAGGGGCAGCGCCTCGTTGTTGGGCAACGGACGGCGGCGACCGCTGTTTGACAGGACCGCGCGCTGCCGCAACCTTGGACCTAGCGCGGGACCTCGTTGCCCGCGACGCTGAAGCTTGGCCGATGGACGACGCATGAGCGCGATGACGAACCTGCTGACCACTCCGCTTGCGGCGGCCCGCCGCTCGGCGTCGCTTCTCCGCAACTTCGCCTATGACTATCGGCGCTATGCCCGCGCCTCGTTCCTGCATGGCAAGGCTAGCCGCGAGAACCGCAAGGCGCATATCCATCTCCTCGCGCACACGATCGAGCATGGCTTGTCGCTGCGCGATCCCCGCCCCGCTTTCGGGCTGCCCAAGGTGCAGCAGCTGATCGGCGAGACGGCGAGCTACCTCTCCGATTACGGGCTCGATGCCAGCACCGAGATCGCGATCAAGGCGCTCGCTGCCTATGTCGCCTTCAACCAGCAGAGCGGCGGCGATATCGGCCTCCCCGCCGCGGAAATCCGCGCGCTGGAGGCCCGGATCGAAACGGCGCGCGACGCGCTCATCGGCGGGACCGAGGACGTGACGGCAGACGGCATCCGCCAGCATGCGGCGATGGACTTTCTCGGCTTCATGGAGGCGCGCCACAGCGTGCGCCAATATGCCGATCGGCCCGTCGACCCGGCGCAGGTGGAGCGGGCGGTCCGCGCGGCGCAGCAGACCCCGTCGAGCTGCAACCGCCAGACCTGCCGCGTCTATGCCTTCACGCAAAAGGGCGATATCGCCCGCGTGCTCACCTTCCAGCAGGGCAATCGCGGCTTCGGCGAGCAGCTCGGCGGCCTGGTCATCGTCACCAGCGATCTCGCCCATTGGGGCGATGCCAGCGAGCGCTACCAGGGCTGGATCGACGGCGGCATGTTCGCGATGACGCTGGCGCTGGCGCTCCATGCCGAAGGCCTCGGCGCCTGCATGCTCAACTGGAGCGCGACACATGACGTCGACAAGGCGATGCGCGGCTTTGTCGGCATTCCCGACAGCGAGCTGGTCATCACCATGATCGGATTCGGACACATGCCCGAGCGCTTCAAGGTGCCGCGCTCGCAGCGCAAGCCCCTCGACGAAGTGCTGCGGATGTCGCCGACGCTGCCGGGCTGAGGGTGGAGCGGCTTCGAGGCTAGCAGAGGCTCAGATCAAGTCTGCCTGCGGGCCGTTTCTGGCCATGGTCGTGGCCGGCCACAGGGTCACGGGGGACGACACCGCCAGTCCGGCCAGCCTGCCTGAAATGGCGGTCTTCTGGTCGCAACCACGATCGAGACGCCCGGCAATGGCGTGGCGAAAATGTGCGGACCATCCAATGACGTATCGACGGCGGTGACGCCGTCACAGTCCGAGATCGTCGAAATAGTCGGTGTCAAGTTTCTTCAGAT
Organism: Kaistia sp.; assembly: GCA_965279105.1. Taxonomy (GTDB): domain Bacteria; phylum Pseudomonadota; class Alphaproteobacteria; order Rhizobiales; family Kaistiaceae; genus Kaistia. Next base: position 2,557,135 of record OZ257135.1, on the reverse strand, counting down.
CAACAGATCGATAAGCTCGGACACCAACACCATATCGAACGAGTAGCCGCGTGAGTTCTTCGCCATCTATCAAGACGAGCCGTTTCGGGCTGCGCTGGCCGTAAGCGATCGCCTGTGGTGCGAAGTGGCTCGTCGTCACAAAGACGCCCTTCGTGGCGCCACGCTCGTCGAGAACGCCGGCGAACTCACGAATCCTCTCAACACCGATCACGTTGCCGACGGCGTAGCGTTTGGCTTGCAAATAGATGATATCAAGACCGAGTACGTCCTCATTAATGATGCCATCGACGCCGCCGTCATTGCTGCGGCCGAGATGCTCGCCTGACCCTCCCGCTCCGTAGCCCATACCAAGCATCAGATCGACAATCAGCTTCTCGAAAGCAGTCGGATGAATTGCTAGAACTCGCTGAAGAAGTTCTGAGCGCAGTGCAGCATTCATATCGGTGAATGCTGCTTCGATCCGCTCATCCGGCGTCCCAGTTCCGACGACCGATGTGGGCTCGTTGGCAGGGATTGCTGCGACATTGCCATTGCCGGTCCTGAACCTTTCGAAGCCCTCGAACTGTGAAAGATAGGGGATGTCGATTCGTGCTGGCGGTTTGGCAAGGACACTTCGGCCGCGGTCGGTGATTCCGAAGAAGCCACGTTTTGGCCGATCGAGGAGGCCGGCCTTCACGAGATAGGTCACGGCCCAATGGACGCGGTTGGCGATCTTTGCCTGGCGCCCACTCGGCAGCATTTCCGAACGCTCATCCGGAGTGAGATTGAACTCTGAGGAAATGCGCTCGATAGCGTCAGACGCTCTCATCTCGCCCATTGCGGCAAGGCGCAATGTTGGCAGCATCACGGTCTGGAAATCTGGAACGGACATCGGCGATCATCTGTTCGAGGCCAGCCTCATTGATGGCACTGCAAACACCAAAACGCCATTGCCTCGAAACGCAATCTACCGAGTCTCACAACTAAAAGTTCCTATGACTCATGGTCGACTTTGTACGCCCAAGAACGAGCGCCTAGTTCGAAACCACTAGCCAAGTCATGACCTCGGCGGACGATTTTAGTTGCGGGAACACTTTATGACTCAGCGGTACTCGGAACCGTCTGCGGACTCGACAATGCGCATCCGAACTCAAGTATGAAATCCTGCAACGCCAAGGAGCGCAAAGAGCCGTCGCCCGCTCAGTGCGCCGCGTTCAGCCCTATCCCCGTTCGGATGAACGGCGCCACGACGTCCTCGCCATAGAGGCCGGTGAAATGCGCGATCATGCCCTGCAGGATGTTGGCGCGCGCCTCAGGCGAGAGGAGATGGCGGACGGAGGTCATGTAGGTATAGGCGATCGCGTTGCCCGCGCCTTCGGCGCCGGCGGCGCGCAGCACGTCGCTGATCGTCTCTGGCAGCGTCTGGCCGGGCGGCGTCAGCAGCACGGCGATCAGCAGGCTGAGATCGGACGGGCTTTGCGGATTGTCGAAGGAGACGGCCGCCGTCGCCGCCCCGAGCGCCGCGCGGTCGCCCGCCGCCAGCAGCGCGATGCATTTGAGGACCTGCAGGTGCAGTTGGGACGCGGACCCTTGATCCGCCATCTCGATGCCGCGATCGAAGAAGGCGAGCGCGGCGGCGAAGTGACCGCGGGCCTGCCGCAGCTGCCCGAGCACCGGCAGGGCGGCCGGCGAATCCGCCATGCGCGCGAAGGCGCGCTCCGCAAGATCCTCGGCAAGGTCGAGATGACCGCGATCGACGAAATAGAGCAGCTTGGCGGCCGCCAGCATCAGGAGCGGATTGGCATCGATGCGGGGGAGGCAATCGAGAACTGTCGCCTCGATCTCGCTCTCGATCGCGTCGCGGTCGTCGCGGCCGATACCGGTGAAGGGGTTGGTGAGGACGAGGCGGGCAAAGAGATGCAGGCACCATTGCAGCGCAATGTCCGGGCTCGCCGGATCAGCCGCGCGCGCCTCGCCGAGCTGCTGGCCCTTGAGCAGCCATTCCGGATTGGACGCCGACAACAGGATCGACGCGGTGCGCATCCGGATCTCGAGCGGCTGGTCGGCGGGCGTGCCGAGCCCCGCCGAGGCCTCGGCGAGAGTGCCCCGCAGCGCCGAGAGAATGCCGCTCGCCGCGCGCTCCACGTCCGGCATAGGGGACGCCGCGCCGGCGCCGCCGAGATCGAGCCGGAACGCCCTGATGATGCGCCGCGACGGCCCCTCGCGAAGGGTTGCGGTGCAATCGAGCCGGTCGCCATTGTCCTTGAGGCTCAGCTTCAGGACGAAGCGCGGTCCCTCCGTCGACGCGCCCTCCTCGCGGCCGAGAACGATGACCGTCCCGCCGGCACCGAGCTTGTCGGCGATGCTGTCGCGCATCGTCCGCGCGACCAGGTCGGCGCGTGCGACGAGGCGGGCGTCCTCCGATGGGACGACCGGGACGATCGCCAGCAGTCCGCTGGCCGGGGCCGGCTCGGCGCTCTCAGCCGCGCCCTGCCGCTTCGTCGCGATCCAGACATAGCCCTCGCCGTATTGCGTGGCGATGAAGCGGGGCGACCTTGCGCTGTCGCCGAGCTTGGCGCGCAGGCGGTTGACGAGAAAGTCGACATTGCGGTCGGAGGCATCGGTCTGGGTCAGCGCGATGGCGTCCAGCAGCTGGCTGCGCTGCATCAGGCGGTTGGGATTGCGCGACAAGGCCAGCAGCAGAGCGCGCTCGCTGCGGGTGAACCGGATCTGTTCGCCGCCCCGATGGGCGAACAGGCAGGTTTCGTCGAGGACGACATCCTCTACTACCAGGCCGCCCGCCTGCGGCATGTCCCGTTGCATGCGAACTCGCCCTTGGGCTGCCGGCCGACACGGCAGCGCCGATCCAAAAAGAAGGCGCAGAATGTCTGAAGCGCGGCGCCGGGTCGAGCGGATAGTGCGGGCGAGCGCACGCAGGCGCTGCTGCAGCGCAGCAACCGCGTGCGGGCCGCGGTGACGGCATCGGCGGCCGGCCGCGCCGCCGACGGACCGACCCGGCATGCGCTGCGCCCCGCATGATCGCGTTCAAATATCAGGCAAACAATCGGCTGCTATAGGCCCTTCTTAACCAAGACTGGCCGCTGGAACCCATCGCCCGGCCGGCTCCCTCCCTCCCTTGCTCACCCGGCCTTCCTGCGGAGATCATCATGGCGCATTCGACAAACCGTCCGATCCAGCATCGCGCGGGCTCCATGCCGATGCGCGGGCCGGGCGAGAGGCTCCAGCAGCACGGACGGATGACGCGCCATCGCCGCAGCCTGCTGACGGGGGCCGCGATCCTGTCGGCGGCCGCGACGGGCCTGCTGATCTCCGCTCCGGCACGCGCCGACAACTGGAACGTGTCGGATTCCGGCGGCCTCTCGCGCGCCGTGTCCAATGCCAGGAATGGCGACACGATCACCTTCACGTCGAACATCACGCTGACGTCGAATCTCGCCAAACTCTCGCGGAACGTCACCATCAATGGCGGCAACTACACGCTCTCCGGGAGCGGCCAGTATCGCGGCTTCTCCGTCGAGCCGAACGAGCGAATCCAGCCCGGGCCGATCTCCGTTGCCATCAACAATCTGACCATCGCCGACACAAAGGCCGTCGGCGGCAAGGGCGGCGATTCCTACATCAGGGACGATGGTCTCGGCGGAGGTGGCGGCGGCGGCGGCGCAGCCCTCGGTGGCGGGCTCTATGTCGGCCCGGGCGCCAATGTCACGGTGTCGAACGTCTCCTTCTCCGGCAACAATGCGACGGGTGGCGAGGGCGGCAGCATCTACAGCGCGCTTGGCTCGTATGGCGGCGGCGGTGGCGGCGGCTCGACCGGCGATGGCAGCAATGGCCGGGCCCTCGGCTATGGCGGCCCTGGCGGCTATGGCGGCGGTGGCCACGGCGGCAGTTCCTCTGGAACCGGGTCCTATACGGCTGAGGCCGGCTCGTTCGGCGGCGGTGGTGGCGGCGGCGGAATCCACAATTTCAGCGGTGGAGCTGGCGGATTTGGCGGTGGCGGCGGGGCCAGTGGCGCCATCGCCTGTTGTGACGCCCAGGGAGGATTTGGCGGTGGCGCTGCAGCCAGCCGCGCCGGCGGCGGCGGCGCGGGCCTCGGCGGTGCCGTCTATGTCGACCAGAAAGGCAGCCTTGCGCTGGCCGGCGAGCTCAGCATTTCAGGAAACTCCGTGGCCGGCGGCGCGGGCGGTCGGGGCAGGAACGGCGCTGAGGGTGGCGGCGGCCAAGGTTATGGCTCCGGCATCTTCCTCTCGGGCACGGGGTCCATCACATTCGCGCCGGGCGTCGGCCAGGTCCAGCGCATCGGCGACATCATCGCCACCAACAAGAACCCAGCCATTCCAAGCAGCGGTTACCACCTCATCAAGGAGGGTCAGGGCACAACGATCCTGACCGGCGCCAATTCCTACACCGGTGTCGATGCCTCTGAGAGCTACATCTTCATCGAAGCCGGAACATTGCAAGGCAATACATCAAGCCTCGTCAGCCCTATCAACACTGACGCGTCTCTGGTGTTCGACCAGACGACAGATGGCCGCTTCATCTACACTATTTCCGGCAAAGGCGATCTGACCAAGACGGGCGCCGGCACGCTCTCGCTCGCCGGGACCACCCCCTATACCGGGGCGACGACGGTCAATCAGGGTGCCCTCGTGCTCGGCGCGTTGGCTCCCACGTCGCTGAAGGGCCCCGTCACGGTGAATGGCGGCATTTTCGGGGTCGAGAGTACCACCGCCACCGTCGGCGGCCCGATCACGATCGGCTCTGCCGCCGGCAGCGGGCTCTATGCCGGCAAAGGCGCGCAGCTGATCGCCAATGGCATGGTGAGCGGCGGCCTGCTGGTCAAGTCGGGGGCTGGCGAGCTGACGCTTGGCGGCGCGAATACATTTTCGGGCGCGACGGTGAGCGGTGGCGTCCTCCGCTTCACGACCGACGCCAATCTCGGCTCGGCCCTCGCCCCGATCACCGTCACCAATGGCGGCAGCGTCGGGACGACCGAGGCCGTCCCGGCCGACTTCACCATCAGTCGGCCACTCGTCGTGGATGGCAGCGGCGGCGTGAACGTCGCCCTGCACCCCGTGATCTGGTCAGGCCCGATCTCAGGCGGGACCTTCGTCAAGAGCGGCAATGGCGAGGTCTGGCTGACCGGCAACAACACCTATTCCGGCGGCACCAACATCGTCGGCGGAACGATACGGGCCGAATCCGACGCCGTTCTCGGCGCGGCCGGCACGGGCATCTCCATGTCGGGCGGCGCGCTGCGCGCCTCGCAGAGCTTCACGACCGATCGCGCCATAACGCTCGGCCAGTTCAACGGCACGTTCAACGTCGACCCCGGTCAGCGGCTCGAAGTCGCCGGCCCCGTTGGCGGCGCGGCCCTCGCGAAGGTCGGACCGGGGACGCTGGTGCTCTCGAGCGTCAGCAACAGCTACAAAGGGCCGAACTACGTGAATGGCGGCGTGCTCGAGGTCAACAGCGCCACGATCCGCAGCAACATCATCTTCGATGCGAACACCGAGAACCTGGTCGCGCGCTCCGTGCGCTTCGAGCAGCCGTCGAACGGCGTTTATTCCGGCAGCATCTCGGGCCTCGGCAGTGTGATCAAGGCAGGCGGGGGATGGCTCACTCTCTCCGGGTCGAACAGCTACACGGGCGGCACCACGGTCGAGGGCGGCACGCTCGTGGGCACCACCAGCAGCCTGCAGGGCGACATCCTCAACAACGCCTCGGTGATGTTTGCGCAGTTCTCTGACGGCACCTATGCCGGCAACCTGACCGGGCCGGGCACGCTCTCCAAGAACGACAGCGGCCGGGTCAGCCTGACCGGCACCAATTCCGCCGGCGGGACATGGATCAATGGCGGCACCCTCGCCGTCAACGGCAAGCTCACCAGCAATGTCACCGTCAACACCAACGGCACCCTCGCCGGTGCCGGCAATGTCGTCGGCAATATCGACCTCAAGGGAGGGACGATCGCACCCGGCAATTCGATCGGAACCGTCCATGCCAGCGGCGATCTGCTCATGGAGCCGCAGTCCGATTATTATGTCGAGCTCAACGGCGCCGCGAGCGACCGGATCGACGTCGGCGGCACCGCGACGATCCTCTCCTCGCGCTTCGAGATCGCGCGCTACGACACGGCCGATTCGCCCGTCGTGCCCGGCACGACCTACACGATCCTGACCACGGGCGGCGGACTGACCGTGCAGTCGCCGACGGTCGCCGTCGCCGACTTCCCCTTCATCAGCTTCACGCTGAGCGAGGACGGCGCCAACGGCTATCTCACCACCTCCCGCAGCGCCGAGCGCTTCGCCGAGCTCGCCACGACGCCGAACGAGATCGCGGTGGCCAATGCGCTCGATGCGGCGACGCTCGACCCGGCCTGGGCACAGGTCGTCGGTGCCGGCGCTCTGGACGCCAGCGCCGCCTTCACCAGCCTTGCCAGTGCCTCGATCCATGCCACCGCCCTCGGCGTCCTCTCCGAGCAGTCGCACTATCTGCGCGACGCGGTGAACGACCGGCTGCGCGGGGCGATCGGAGGCGAGACAGCTCCAGCCGTCCCCGGCGTCACCACGGTCCCGACCGGCACCGCCTATGCGATCTGGGGCCGGGCGCTCGGCGGCTGGGGCTCTGCCAATGGCGACGGCAACACCGCCGATATCAGTTCCTCGATCGGCGGCCTCATCTCGGGTGTCGACGCGACGATCGACGACACCTGGCGCTTCGGCCTTGCCGGCGGCTACAGCCAGAGCTGGTTCTCCTCGCCCGATATCGCCGCGTCCGGCTCGAGCGACAGCTATCACGTCGCGCTCTATGGCGGCTGGCAGGCCCCGTCAGGCTTCGCGCTGCGCGGCGGCGCCGCATATTCCTGGAACGATGTCGAGACGGCGCGGCAGGTCGCGGTGGTCGCCCTCGCAGGCGCGGCCGAGGGCAGCACCAGCGCGCCGACGGCGCAGATCTTCGGCGAGGCGGCCTACCGGTTCGACTATGGCAAGGCGGCGTTCGAGCCATTCGCCAATCTCGCTTATGTGCATATCGACGGCGATGTCAGCGAGAGCGGCACGGCCGCGATGTCCGGCTCGGCCGGGCTCGACACGACCTATACGACGCTTGGATTGCGCGCCTCGGGCGAGCTTGCGGCCGGCGTGACGGCGCGCGGAACGCTCGGCTGGCGGCATGCCTTCGGCGATGTCACGCCCGAGGCGACGCTCGGTTTCGATCCGGCCTCCACCACCACGCTCGCCGGCGTGCCGATCGCCGACAACGCGCTCGTCACCGAACTCGGGCTCGACTTCGCGGTCGGCAAGAGCGCCTCGCTCGGCGTCTCCTATTCCGGCCAGTTTTCAGGGGAGGCTTACGAGAACGCGGCGCAGGCCAATTTCGCCGTGAAGTTCTAGGGGGCACAGAGCGGCGCCCGGGTCTCGCGGCGCGATCGCCTTGATCGCGGGCGGGCCTTCGCGCCAACGACGCGTCACGACAGCAAGAGAACCAGTCAGCCATGAAGGACCAATCTCCGATGCCCGGTCACCTTGAGCCACGCGCCGTCCGCTTGCCCTTGCCGGCGCGTCGGCCGCATGATGCCGAAGGGGCCGGCCATCGCGCACGCCCCGATAAAGGAGACACGACGATGATGACTGCACGCGTCGGCATAGCTCTCCTCGTCTCGCTGCTCGCCGCCCCGGTGGTTGCCACCCCGGTTCTCGCCGATCCGCTGCCGCCGCAGGTTTCGGCGGTCGCGATCCCGGGCGGCCAGGTCGACAAGGCGGTCGCGCGCCTCGATGGCATTGCGCGGGAGATCATGGGCAAGAGCGGCATTCCCGGCCTTGCGATTGCCGTCGTCCATGGCGGGCGCACCGTCTATGCCAAGGGCTTCGGTGTTCGGAAGGTCGGCGAGCCGGCCCTAGTTGATGCCGATACGGTGTTCCAGGTCGCCTCGCTGTCGAAATCGCTGGCCGGCAGCGTGGTGGCGCATCAGGTCGGCGCCGGCGTCGTCGCATGGGACACGCCGGTCGTGGCCCACCTCCCCTGGTTCGCCCTGAACGACCCGTGGGTGACGCAGCATGTCACCATCGCCGACCTCTTCAGCCATCGCTCCGGACTGCCGGAACATGCCGGCGATAATCTCGAGGATCTCGGCTTCGATCGCCGCGCGGTCCTGGAGCGCCTCCGCCTCATCCCGCTCAGCAGCTTTCGCGACAGCTACGCCTATACGAACTTCGGACTGACGGCCGCCGCCGAATCCGTGGCCGTCGCCTCGGGGAAAAGCTGGGAAGATCTCGCCCAGTCGGTCCTCTACGGGCCGCTCGGCATGACCTCGACGAGCTCACGTTTCGCCGATTTCGAGACGCGGCCGGATCGCGCCTTCGGACATGTAAAGGTCGGCACCGGCTATCAGCCGAAATACCAGCGCCAGCCGGATGCGCAATCGCCCGCCGGCGGCGTCAGCTCGTCGGTCAACGACCTCGCCCGCTGGATGGCGATGGTCCTCGCCAACGGCGCATTCGGCGGCCAGCAGATCATTGCCGAGGACGCGCTGCTGCCGGCCATCCGCGCGGAGATGATCTCGTCGCCCTCCTATGCCGTCGACGCCCGGCCGGGCCTCTACGGCTATGGGTTCGGCGTCGGGATCACGCCCTCTGGCCGGACCATGATCAGCCATTCGGGCGCGTTCGGGCTCGGCGCGGGCACCTATTACGGCCTGCTGCCTTCGGCCGATGTCGGCATCGTCGTCCTGACCAATGCGGCGCCGACCGGCGCGGCGGAATCGATCGGCGCGATGTTCATGGATCTCGTCCAGTTCGGAACCGTGGCCGAGGACTGGTTCGCCCTGTTCGGCCCGCGGCTCAGCGCCAATCTCGCGCCGGCCGGCGATCTCGTCGGCAAGACGCGACCGGACCATCCGGCGGCGGCAGCCAACCTCGCGCGCCATGTCGGCGTCTATACCAATCCCTATTTCGGCGATGCGACCGTGACCGAGGTCGGCGACGTGCTCGCACTCTCGATCGGACCCGCGGGCCGCACCTACCCGCTCAGCCATTGGGATGGCGAGACGTTCAGCATCCGCCCCTCGAGCGAAAACGAACTCGACGGCTCCGTCTCATCCGTCGTCTTCGGAGCGGACGGCACGATGACGATCGACTATCTCGACCAGAACGGCTTCGGCCTGTTCGTCCGGCGCTGACGGACGCGCCGCGAGGGAAGGCCGGCGGGCGAGGAGACCGTCGCGGTCCGTGCCTGCCGCGATGGCCGGCGGGCTCAAAACGGAAACGCCCGCCAAGTCGTCGACTTGGCGGGCGTTTTTGGTTGCGGGGACCAGATTTGAACTGATGACCTTCAGGTTATGAGCCTGACGAGCTACCGGGCTGCTCCACCCCGCGATACGTGCTTTCGAGCGAATTCCAATTGGCTTCCGCCGTCGCGCAACGGTCATATAGGCGTTGCGAGGCCTGCTTGAAAGCCCGGCCGGGACGAATTTCGATTTCGTCCACAGGCCGGTTTTCTTTAGCTGGCTGGATTGAGGCGGATGCCGAGTTCGCGCATCTGCCGCGTCGATGCCTCGCTCGGCGCGCCCATCAAGAGGTCCTGCGCCTGCTGGTTCATCGGGAACAGGGTGATCTCGCGGAGGTTCTGGACGCCGCAGATGAGCATCACGATGCGGTCGATGCCCGGCGCCATGCCGCCATGCGGCGGGGCGCCATACTGGAACGCTCGATAGAGGCCGCCGAATCGCTCCTCGACCGTCGTCTCGTCGAGCCCGACCAGCCCGAACGCCTTCACCATCAGCTCGGGGATATGGTTGCGGATACCGCCCGAGGCGATCTCGAAGCCGTTGCAGACGAGATCATACTGGTAGGCCTTGATCGTCAGCGGATCCTGGTTTTCCAGCGCATCGAGGCCGCCCTGCGGCATCGAGAACGGGTTATGGGCGAAGTCGACCTTCTTCTCTTCCTCGCTCCATTCGTAGAACGGGAAATCGACGATCCAGGCGAGCTCGAAGCGGTTGGTGTCGACGAGGCCGAGCTCGGTGCCGACGCGCGTGCGCGCATCGCCGGCGAAGCGATAGAAGCTCTTCGGATCGCCCGCGACGAAGAAGACGGCATCGCCCGCCTCGAGGCCCAGTTGCTGGCGCAGCGCCTCAGTGCGCTCCTCGCCGATGTTCTTGGCGACCGGACCGGCGCCTTCGAGCGCACCGTTTTCCTCACGCCAGAAGATATAGCCGAGGCCGGGCTGGCCTTGGCTCTGTGCCCAGGCGTTCATGCGGTCGCAGAAGGCTCTGGAGCCGCCGCCCTTGGCCGGGATCGCCCAGACCTCGGCCTTGGGGTCGGCCTCGATCATCCGAGCGAACACCTTGAAGCCGGAGCCGGCGAAATGCGGCGTCACGCCTCTCATCTCGATCGGGTTGCGGAGGTCCGGCTTGTCGGAGCCATAGGTGCGGATCGCCGTGTCATAGGGAATGCGGCGGAAGGTTTCGGTGACGGCCTTGCCATCGGCGAATTCCTGGAACAGGCCCCGCATCACCGGCTCCATCGTTCCGAGGATGTCGTCCTGCGTCACGAAGCTCATCTCGAGGTCGAGCTGGTAGAATTCGCCCGGCAGGCGGTCGGCGCGCGGGTCCTCGTCGCGGAAGCAGGGCGCGATCTGGAAATAGCGGTCGAAGCCGGCGACCATCAGGAGCTGCTTGTACTGCTGCGGCGCCTGCGGCAGCGCGTAGAACTTGCCGTTGTGGATGCGCGAGGGCACGAGGAAATCGCGCGCGCCTTCCGGCGAGGAGGCGGTGAGGATCGGCGTCGAGAACTCGGTGAAGCCGATCTCGGTCATCCGTCGGCGCATCGAGGCGATCACCTGCGTGCGCTTCATGATGTTGGCATGCAGCGTCTCGCGGCGGAGATCGAGGAAGCGGTATTTGAGGCGCGTATCCTCGGGGTAGTCGGGCTCGCCGAAGACCGGCAGCGGCAGTTCCTTCGCAGCCGAGAGCACCTCGATCTCGGTCGCGAACAGCTCGACGGCGCCGGTAGCGAGGTTGGCGTTCACAGTCTCGGGCGTGCGCGTCTTCACGATGCCGTCGATGCGCACGCACCATTCAGAGCGCAGCGTCTCGGCCGTGCCGAAGGCGGCGGAATCGGGATCGACGACGATCTGCGTCAGCCCGTAATGATCGCGGAGATCGATGAACAACAGCCCGCCATGATCGCGCACCCGATGGACCCAGCCCGAGAGGCGGACGGTCTCGCCCGCATTGGTGTCGCGGAGCTGGCCGCAGGTGTGGGTGCGATAGCGGTGCATGATGGTCGATCCGAATTCGGGACTGCGCGGCGAGGAAAGGACCGCCGCGCGGGACTTGTGCGGCGGAGGCCAGGGCCTGCCGCACGCGCGCGGGAGAAGCGCATGTGCGACTTTTGTTGTCAAGCAAACGAGCCGGCCGGGCCGCCTTTGGCGTGAAGGCGGCGCCGCCGCCCCTTGCAAATCGCGGCCGCGTCCCCATCTCATGCTCATCGCAGCGAGAGCCGCGGGACTGGCGCCCCGAAAAGGTGCCTCCCCTGTCGGCCAGGACGGATGTACTCCGACCGACGCGCTCAAAGGTGGACGATGCATCGTCGCCGGTGCTGCGATACCGATCGCCCAGGCCCGTAGCCGGCGGATGTGCACGACGTACCGTGCGCGCCGCCGCCGGAGCTTGGGCTTTCTTTTTGCGCCGCGCGCGCACGCGACAAGTCGTCCCGCCTGCGCTATGAGAGGCGGATGACGGATATCATTTCGACGACTGACGCCCTCGCCGCCGCCTGCGCCCGTTTTGCCTCGTTCGACTTCGTGACGGTCGATACGGAGTTCATGCGCGAGACGACCTATTGGCCCAAGCTCTGCATCATCCAGATCGCCAGCGCCGACGAGGCGGTGATCATCGACGCCGAGGCGCCGGGGCTCGACCTTGCGCCCTTCTTCGCGCTGATGGCCGACGAGACGGTGATGAAGGTGTTCCATGCCGCGCGGCAGGACATCGAGATCGTCTGGCATCTCGGCGGCATCCTCCCGCATCCGATCTTCGACACGCAGGTCGCGGCGATGGTCTGCGGCTATGGCGAATCGATTTCCTATGACCAGCTCGTCGGTCGGATCACCGGCCATCCGATCGACAAGTCCTCGCGCTTCACCGACTGGAGCCGCCGGCCGCTGACCGAGCACCAGATCGAATATGCGCTCGCCGACGTGACGCATCTGCGCGACGTCTATCTGTCGCTGAAGGGCAAGCTCGAGAGCCAGGGCCGCAGCGACTGGGTGTCCGAGGAGATGGACGTGCTGACCTCGGTCGACACCTATCAGGTCGAGCCGGAGCAGGCCTGGAAGCGGCTGAAGATGCGGATCAAGAAGCCGCTGCAGCTCGCCGTGCTGATCGAGATCGCCGCCTGGCGCGAGCGCGAGGCGCAGGCCCGCGACGTGCCGCGCGGCCGCATTCTCAAGGACGACGCGATCTACGAGATCGCCGAGCAGCATCCGACCACCGCCGAGGCGATGGCGCGGCTTCGGACGATCCCGAAGGGCTTCGAGCGTTCGCGCACGGCCGAGGACATCCTCGCCGCCGTCCGCAGAGCAGCCGCGATCCCGAAGGAACAATTGCCGCGCGTGCCGAAGTCGCGGACGACGTCGGATGGCAATGGCGCCGCGGTCGACCTGCTCAAGGTGCTGCTCAAGATGACGAGCGAGGAGCATGGCGTCGCGGCCCGCGTCATCGCCACCGTCGACGAGCTCGAGGCGATCGCCGCCGATGACGCGGCGGATGTGCCGCCGCTCGCCGGATGGCGGCGCGATCTCTTCGGCGAGAATGCGTTGAAGCTGAAGCGCGGCGCGATCGCGCTCCGCCTCGATGGCCGCCGTGTCGCCATCGTCGGGGACGGCGCCGCCTGATCGCCGCCATGTGACAGCGGTCACTTCGCAGCGCAGCAGCCGCATCTAGGTTCCCGCCACGTGCAGGAGACCTTCGATGCGGAAGATACTGATCGTTGCCGGGAGCGTCCTGGTGTTGGTGCTGGCGATTGTCGCCGGCCTCGCCGGCTTTGCCTGGTTCGGCAGCGAGGCGAAGAAGAACCGCGTCATTGCCGTCAATGTCGCCCCGGTCGCGATCGCGATCGACGCGGAGGGCATCGCCCGCGGCAAATATCTCTACGAATCGCGCGGCTGCGGCGATTGTCACGGCCGCGACGGCGCCGGCAGGATCGTCATCGACGACGGCTCCGGCTTCCTGGTGCGCGCGCCCAACATCTCCTCGGCGGTCGGCACCGTGGCAACGGCGCTCGGGCCGCTCGATTGGGTCCGCCTGCTCCGGCACGGTGTCAAGCCGAACGGCAAGCCGGTGCTGATCATGCCGAGCGAGGACTATGCCCGCATGACCGATGCCGATCTCGGCATGCTGATCGGCTATGTGAAGACGCTGCCGCCGGTCGAAGGCCATGTGCCCGAGATAAGGCTGCCGATGGTCGTGCGCTTCCTCTATGCGAGCGGCGCCATCCGCGATGCCGCCGAGAAGATCGACCACACGCTGCCGCCGCCGCAGCCGGTGGCCGCGACGGATCTCGTCGCCTCGGGCGACTATGTCGCGCATTCCTGCCGCGGCTGCCACAACGCGGCGCTGTCGGGCGGGCCGATCCCCGGTGGACCGCCGGACTGGCCGGCCGCCGCCAATCTGACGCCGGGCCCCGGCAGCGCGATGGTGCACTACCCGAGCGAGGCGGACTTCGCCGCCATGCTCAAGACCGGCAAGCGGCCGGACGGCTCGGCGGTCAGCCCGGTGATGCCGTTCGACTCGCTGAAGGAGCTCGACGCCGCCGATGTCGCCGGGCTCTACGCCTTCATCAGGACGCTGCCGGCCAGGGCGCAGGGCGAGCTCTGAGGCGCGACTGCCTATTCGACCTCGATGCGCGGGTTCATGGCGCAGAGCTTGGCGAGCTGCGTCACCCGGCGGCTCAGCCGCGAGCCGACCAGCGCCGCCTTGTCATGCGGCAGGATCAGCGTCAGCTGGTCGCCGCGCGACTCGAAGCGGGTGCGCGGGATGACGCCGGCCATGGCACCCGAGATCATGTAGGCGACACGGAGAACCGCGCCGAGCGCCCGCGCCCGCTCCATCAGCCGCGTCGTCGCCAGCTCGCGGATGCGCGAGGAGATGTTCTCGTCGACGAGGCCTTCATGGCGGTAGTAGTTGGCGAGCGCCAGATAGGCGCGGCCGGGATGGTCGATGCCGACGAAGGCGCCATGCGAGATGAGGTTGAGGCTCTGCTCGCCGCGATAGTCGGGATGGCCGCGCCAGCCGATATCGGCGAGCAGGCAGGCGGCGATGCGCAGGCGCGCCTCATCCGCCGTCTCGTCGAAGCCCATGGCGCGCAGCGCCTGGCCCGACCAGGGACCGAGCTCCCGCGCATGTCCAGGCGAGCGCGAGCGAAGGACGGCGAGTTCCTCGGACGCCGCGATCAGCGGATCCTCGGCCTTTTCCTCGTCCGAGAGGAGATCGTAGAGCAGCCCCTCGCGCACGCCGAGCGCGGACAGCACGACCTCGGAGGGCTTCATCACGCGGATGACCTCGCCGAGGACGATGGCGCCATAGGGCAACAAGGCGCGACGGCTCTTGGACACCGCCTCGATCGAATCGAGCGATTCCGCGTCGCGGCGCGCCACCATGCGGCAGAAGTCGAGCGCCTCGGCCGCCGACATCGCATATTGATGCATGATGTGGAGCGGATAGCCCTTCTGGCGCATATGCAGCCGGGCGAGCGAGCGCCAGGTGCCGCCGATCGCATAGAAGGTGCGATCCTGCCCGCCCGAGAGGACCTTGGAGCCGGCCAGCGCCTCGACGACGATCTTCTCGGCCTTGCGCACGGTGCGCTCGGAGACTTCCTCAAGCCGCAGCCCGCCGAGCGGGAACGTCTCGCCGATGCCGACGGTGGTGCCGCGGACGTCGACGACCTCGAGGCTGCCACCGCCGAGATCGCCGGCGATGCCGTTCGGATTGTGGATGCCGGAGAGGACGCCCATCGCCGACAGACGCGCTTCCTCGGGACCGCTCAGCAGCGCCGGATGGACGCCGGTGATGTTCTCGACGGCGTCGAGGAATTCGGGGCCGTTGCTGGCGTCGCGCGCCGCCGCGGTGGCGAGCACATGCAGCGTCTTCACGTCCATCTGGTCGCACAGCGTCATGAAGCGGCGGATGGCGGCCAGCGAGGTGGCGACCGCCTCGTCGTTGAGCCGGCCCGTCGTCGCGATGCCGCGCCCGAGCCCGGCCAGTTCCTTCTCGTTGAACAGCGGCATCGGCGCGCGCGCCATGCGCTCATAGACGACGAGACGGACCGAGTTCGAGCCGATATCGATGATCGCGACGGGACCGGGACCGTTCAGCCGCCCGGGGGCATGTTCGGGTGCCATGTCGGGTTCGCCGCCATCAACGCTTGGCAGACTTGTTCCCGATTGCGCGCGGCGAACTGTTCTTGAGTGATTTTCCACGTCCGGACAAACTCGGGTTGGTCATGAAATATTGATGGGCGTTGAAGAGTTCTTCGCCCTTGCGGGGCACGATCCGGCGGGACGAGCCGTCGGACAGAACTTCCCAGCTCTGCTGGTTGTCCTTCAGGTTGGCAACCATGATCTGGTCGAGAACCTGTTCGTGCACGGTGGCATTCTGCATCGGGATCATCGCTTCGACACGACGATCGAGGTTGCGCGGCATGATATCCGCCGAGCCGATATAGACGATGGCTTCCGGCGAGGGCAAGCCATGGCCATTGCCGAAGCAGAGGATGCGGGCATGCTCCAGGAACCTGCCCACAATTGATTTGACGCGGATACGGTCCGAAAGGCCGGGAATGCCGGGCCGGAGGCAACAGATGCCGCGCACCACGATCTCGACATCGACGCCGGCTCTGCTCGCGTCATAGAGCGCGTCGATGATCTGCGGATCGACGAGCGAGTTCATCTTCATCCAGATGGCGCCGCGCCGACCGGCCTTCACATGCTCGATCTCGGCATAGATCAGGTCGAGGATGCGCTTCCTGAGGAAATGCGGCGAGGTCGACAGCCGCTCGATCTCGACGGGCTCCGAATAGCCGGTGATGTAGTTGAAGATGCGCGCGACGTCGCGGGCGATCGCCGGATCGTCGGAGAAGTAGGAAAGGTCGGTGTAGATCCGCGCGGTGATCGGATGATAGTTGCCGGTGCCGATATGCACATAGCTGCGCAGCTGGCCGCCCTCGCGGCGCACCACCAGCGACAGCTTGGCGTGGGTCTTCAGCTCGATGAAGCCATAGACGACCTGGACGCCGGCGCGCTCGAGATCGCGCGCCCATTTGATGTTGGCTTCCTCATCGAAGCGCGCCTTGAGCTCGACCAGCGCGGTGACCGACTTGCCGGCCTCGGCCGCCTCGGCCAGCGCCTGCACGATCGGCGAGTTCTTCGAGGTGCGGTAGAGCGTCTGCTTGATGGCGACGACATCGGGATCGAGCGCGGCCTGGCGCAGATACTGCACCACGACGTCGAAGCTCTCATAGGGATGGTGGACGATCAGGTCCTTCTGCCGGATCGCCGCGAAACAGTCGCCGCCATGCTCGCGGATACGCTCGGGGAAGCGGGCCTGATAGGGCGGGAATTTGAGATTGGGCCGGTCGATGCCGACGAGCTGCGCCAGATCGTTGAGCGCCAGCATGCCCTCGACGAGGAAGACTTCGTCGGGCAGGACGGCCAAGGCACCGGCGACGAAGTTGCGCAGCGGCTCGGCGGTGGCCGATTCGATCTCGAGGCGGATCACCGAACCACGGCGGCGGCGCTTCAGCGCGCTCTCGAAGAAGCGGACGAGATCCTCGGCCTCTTCCTCGACCTCGAGTTCGCTGTCGCGAATGATGCGGAAGGCGCCCTGCCCCTCGACGACATAGCCGGGGAAGAGCCGCGAGGTGAACATCGAGACGGTCTGCTCGAGGCTGATGAAGCGATCGACGCCCGGCGCCGATTCCGGCAGGCGGATGAAGCGGTCGATGGTCATGGGTATGCGCAGCAGCGCCGTCATGCGCGCGCCGGACGAGGCGCGGGCCAGCTGCAGGATCAGCGAGAAGCCGAGATTGGGGATGAACGGGAACGGATGGGCCGGATCTATGGCGAGCGGCGTCAGGATCGGAAAGATCGAATCGAGGAAATGCGCCTCGAGCCAGGCCCGGTCGGCCTCGGTCAATTCGGCCGGATCGACGGTCACCACGCCGACCGCGTCCATCTCCTTCTTGAGCTCGGCCCAGCGCGACTGCTGGTCGGAGGCGAGCCGGCCGACCGCCTCGGAGATGCGCACCAGCTGCTCGCTCGGAGTCAGCCCGTCGTCGCTGGTCAGGCTGATGCCCTCGCGCTGCTGGCCGCGGAGGCCGGCGACGCGCACCATGAAGAACTCGTCGAGATTGTTGGCCGAGATCGACAGGAAGCGCAGCCGCTCGAGCAGCGGATGAGCGGGATTGCCCGATTCCTCGAGCACGCGGCGATTGAATTCGAGCCACGACAATTCGCGATTGACGAACCGCTCGGGGCTGTGGCGAAGCCGTTCCGCTTCCTGCTCGATCATGGCGGCGTCGGCGAGCGAAGCGCTGGCGTCGGGATTGGTCTGGTCCATGGAGCTGTTCCGATCCGGGTGTTGCCGCGCGACCATAGTGTCAGATTGTGTCGGTGTCGTCATAGGCCTTCGGCGCCCGCCTCGTCGGCGTCGTGACGGCCGAGCACCTGTGCCGCGAGCTGGCGCGTCACCGGCCGGCCGGCGGCGAGCGCCGCCGCGTCGAGTTCGGCGACGATGCGATTGGCAGCGCCCAGCGAGCGCTCCATGCGGCGGCCGAGATAGTCGACGAGGCCGGCATCGACGGGAAGCTGGCGATCGGCGAACAATTTGACGATGACATGCGCGAGGAGCGCATCGTCCGGCGCCGCGAGTTCCACCGGCACGGCGGCGCGGAGGCGCGAGCGGAGATCGGGCAGCGCGACGTCGAGCTCGGCCGGCGCGACACGGCTGGTCAAGAGCGCGAAGGCTTCGCGCTCGCGCACGAGATTGATGAGATGGAACAGCGCGGTCGCGTCGACGCCGTCGCTGTGGATATCCTCGACGAGCACGGCGCCGGAGGCGAGCAAGCTGCCGAGATCGGCGGCGCCGAGGTCGCGCGCGGCGATCTCCGCCGCCCCGCTCGCCTCGCGCCAGACGGCGGCGAGATGCGTCTTGCCGGAGCCGGCCGGGCCGATCAGGACCGCGACGCGGTTCGGCCACTGCGGAAAGGCATCGACCATCGCCATCGCCGACTCGTTCGCGGCGCCGACGACGAAATCGGCCCGCGTCAAAGCGGGGCGGTGCGGCAGTTCCAGCGCCAGCTGGCGCGTCTCAATCATCGTCGGGGATTTCGCCATCGCCGCGATAGATGGGGCTGGTCAGGTAGCGCGCAATCATGAACTTGACGAGCACGCCGATCGCGGCCGAGGCCGGCACCGCGATCAAGAGGCCGACGAAGCCGAACAGGACGCCGAAGGCGAACAGCGCGAACATCAGCCAGACCGGATGCAGGCCGACGCTGGCGCCGACGAGCCGCGGCTGCAGGATGTTGCCCTCGAAGAACTGGCCGATCAGGAACACGCCGACAACGGCGCCGATCCAGTACCAGTCCGGCCAGAACTGCACGAGCGCGACGCCGACCGAGACGACGAAGCCGATGGTCGTGCCGACATAGGGGATGAAGGAGAGGAGACCGGCGCCGAGGCCGATCAGCAGGCCGAAATTCAGGCCGAGCACGGCGAGGCCGATGCCGTAGAACGAGCCGAGGATCAGGCAGACGAGCCCCTGCCCGCGCACGAAGCCGGCAATCGCCCGGTCGCAGTCGCGCGCCAGCATGCGCACGGTCTCGACATGATCGCGCGGGATCCAGCTGTCGATGGTGGCGACCATGCGGTCCCAGTCGACCAGCATGTAGAAGGCGACGACCGGCGTCACCACCAGCAGCGAGACGACGTCGATCAGCGCCGAGCCGCCGCTCCAGATCGACTTCAGCAGCGTCGAGAGCCACGACGCGGCCTGGCTCATCACCTGGCCCATCGAGCTCTGCAGCTGCGCGGCATCGACGCGGAAGAGTTCGCCGACGCGCGTGCTCAGCAGCGAGTTGGCCAGCGCCTGCAATTGCTGGGCATAAGTCGGGATGCGCTCGATGAAGCCGGCCATCTGGTTGGCGAGGATCGGCACGAACAGCACGAACATCAGCACCAGCAGCACGACGAACAGGACGAGGATGATCAGCGAGGCGGCCATGCGGCCGATGCCGCGCCGCTCGAACCAGTCGGCGAGCGGATCGAGCGCATAGGCGACCGCCATGCCGGCGATGAAGGGCAGCAACACCGTGCGGAAGACGACGAGGAAGAGGATGAAGGCGGCGAGCGCGCCGATCCAGAACAGTATCTGACGCTGCAGGCTCAAGGCTCGGTTTCCCTCGGGGCTGACGGCGCGGCCCGGATCGGGCTGATGGCACGCATGGGTCCAGATAGGACGATGGCCGGACACGGGTCAAGCCACGGCGGAAACGGGCGGCGGCGCGCCGATTTCGTCCACATATCGGTTGACGGGGCGGCGGCGCTGTGATCCTCCCTCGGCAACCAAACCGGAAGGTGCCGATGACCGACGACAGCGCCCGCGCCAATGCCCTCCGCTATGCCGATGCCGGCGTCGACATCGACGCGGGCAACCGGCTGGTCGACCTGATCAAGCCGCTGGTGAAGGCGACGCGCCGGCCGGGCGCCGATGCGGAAATCGGCGGCTTCGGCGGGGTGTTCGACCTGAAGGCGGCCGGCTTCAAGGATCCGCTGCTGATCGCGGCCAATGACGGCGTCGGCACCAAGCTGAAGATCGCCATCGACACCGGCATCCACGACACGGTCGGCATCGATCTCGTGGCGATGTGCGTCAACGACCTCGTCGTCCAGGGCGCCGAGCCGCTGTTCTTCCTCGACTATTTCGCCACCGGCAAGCTCGACCCGAATGAGGCCGCGACCGTCGTCGCCGGCATCGCGGAAGGCTGCCGGATGGCGGGCGCGGCGCTGATCGGCGGCGAGACCGCCGAGATGCCCGGCATGTACAAGGCGGGCGACTACGACCTCGCCGGTTTCGCCGTCGGCGCCGTCGAGCGCGAGCGCCTGTTGCCCTCGAACGACATCGGCGCGGGCGACGTCGTGCTCGGCCTCGCCTCCTCCGGCGTCCATTCGAACGGCTATTCGCTGGTCCGCCGCATCGTCGAACTCTCCGGCGCCGCCTTCGATGCGCCGGCGCCGTTCGATGGCACCCGCTCGCTCGCCCGCGCGCTGATGGAACCGACGCGGATCTATGTGAAGCCGCTGCTCGCCGCCTTCCGCGCCGGGCCACACATCAAGGCGCTCGCGCACATCACCGGCGGCGGCTTCATCGACAATATCCCGCGCGTGCTGCCCGAGGGTCTCGCCGCGTCGATCGATCTCGACGAGGTCCGCGTGCCCAAGGTGTTCGGCTGGCTGGCGCGGACAGGCGGCGTTGCCGAGCGCGAGATGCTGCGCACCTTCAACTGCGGCGTCGGCATGATCGTCGTCGTCGCCCCCGAGGCGGCCGACGCGGTCACGCAGCTCCTCTCCGAGGAGGGCGAAAGCGTCATGCGGCTCGGCACGATCGTCGCCGGCGAAGGCGTCGTCTTCAGCGGAAGCCTCGCGCTGTGACCGATACGCGCCGGCGCGTCGCCATCCTCATTTCCGGCCGCGGCAGCAATATGCGCTCGCTGATCGAGGCGGCGAGCGATCCGGACTATCCGGCACGGATCGTCCTCGTGCTCGCGAACCGGGCGGATGCCGGCGGCCTCGAGGTCGCCCGCGCCGCCGGCATCGCCACGGCGGTGGTCGACCACAAGGCCTATCCGCAGAACCGTCCCGCCTTCGACGCGGCGGTCGACGCCGAGCTCAAGGCCGCGGGGGCCGATCTCGTCTGCCTCGCCGGCTTCATGCGGCTGCTGACGCCGGGCTTCGTCGCGGCTTGGCGCGACCGGATGATCAATATCCACCCCTCGCTGCTGCCGCTCTTCCCCGGCCTGCACACCCATGAGCGCGCCATCGCGGCGGGCATGCGGATCGCCGGCTGCACCGTGCATTTCGTGCGTGCCGAGATGGATTCGGGGCCGATCATCGCGCAGGCGGCGGTGCCGATCGCCTTCGACGACACGCCGGACACGCTCGCCGCGCGCGTCCTCACCGTCGAGCACGAGATCTATCCGCTGGCGCTGGCGCTGGTCGCGGGCGGCCTCGTCAGCGTCGACGGCGACCGCCTCGTGATCGACCCGTCGTTGCCCGTCGATGCCTCGGGCATGCTGATCGCGCCCGGCTTCGGCGGCTGAGCGGAGCGCACTGAGACCACCGCCGCGGCCGGCGCTGCTACTGGATGCGGAACTGCTTGCGCAGGAACGTGTCGAACATGCCGGCGGGCGCGAACCGGCGCAGCAGGCTCACCGCCCGCGCCGAACTGCCCGCCGTGTAACGCCGGCGCGGAGCGGGGTCGTTGGCCGCCTTGATCACCACCTTCACGATGACCTCCGGCAGGTCGGCCTTCGGCATGACGTCCTTCAGCAGCGCCGCGACGGCCGC
Organism: Kaistia sp.; assembly: GCA_965279105.1. GTDB lineage: Bacteria > Pseudomonadota > Alphaproteobacteria > Rhizobiales > Kaistiaceae > Kaistia. The sequence goes on along the minus strand of OZ257135.1, from coordinate 2,535,514 downwards.
ACGCGCTTTGTCATAGTCGGGCTTCTTCTGGTCGGGCTCGAGGCCGTTGTCGTCGAAGACGGTCCGCACATAGGCCGGCTCGATGACCGACACGCGGATGTTGAACGCGCGGACCTCGTGGTCGAGCGATTCCGAATAGCCCTCGATCGCATGCTTGGCCGCGGAATAATGGGCCGAGTACGGCGCGGGGATGATGCCGAGGATGGAGCCGATATTGAGGATGCGGCCGCCGTTCTGGCGCCGCATCACCGGCAGGACCGCATTGGTCACCCGGATGACGCCGAAGACGTTGACGTCGAACAGGGTCCGCGACTGCGCGACCGACGACTCCTCCGCCGCCCCGAACATGCCGACGCCGGCATTGTTGACGAGAAGGTCGATCCGCCCGGCGCGCTGGAGCACATCGGCGACCAGCGCCGCGACGGACGCATCGTTCGTCACGTCGCACATGAGCATCGTCACTCCCGACGGGCCCTGGCTGGCGGCCTTCCGGCTCGTGCCGAAGACGCGGAAACCCGCTCGGGCGAGGCCCTCGGCGGTGGCATAGCCGATACCGGAGGATGCTCCGGTGACGATGGCGGTTCTGACGGCGTTCATGGCGTCCCTCGTGTGGATGATCGCGATCTCGTGTCGAGAGAGCGATTGCATTACGATCATTTATTGATATTATGACCGTAATTCAACACGAGATCTGAGAGAATTCGCCATGCGATACGAGAAGGGCAGGAAGGACAGCTCGCGCCGGAGGATCATGGACATCGCCGTCGATCGCTTTCGCACCGACGGCATTGCCGCCTCGGGCCTTGCGGCGATCATGAAGGATGCCGGCCTGACCAATGGGGCGTTCTATCCCCACTTCCCCTCGAAGGCCGATCTCGTGCGCGAGACCGTCTCGGACGCGCTCGGCATGCAGGCGCTGTGGCTGCGCCAGGTGCTCGACGAAGGGGGTCTCGAGCGGCTATGCGCGCTCTACCTTTCGCCCGCCCACCGGGACAATCCGGGCAAGGGCTGCGCCTCCGCGGCGCTGTTGCCCGAGCTCGCGCGGCAGCCGGAGGAGACGCGCAGCATGTATGCGGAGCAGTCGCGCGCGCTTGTCCTCATTCTCGCCGAGGCGCTTCCGGCAGAGATCGACGCCAGGGAGGACCTCGCCTGCGCGATCTTCGCGACCTTGATCGGCTCGCTCCAACTGGCCCGCGCCGTCGACGGGGATATGTCGGATCGCATCCTGCAGTCCGGCAAGGACGCGGTCGCCGCGCTGGCCGGTCGTCCCCCCGCATCACCGCCCAAGATTCAATAGGGCCCGGTGTGAGGTCCCTCGCAGCGGCCGCTGGGCACGCACACCCTCTGCACATCAAGGCAGCGCCGGAATCCTGCGCGGCAAGAACAACAACGAAAACCGGAGAATTCCAGTGAAAGCCTATGTCGTCGACAAATATCAGAAGAAGGGCGCGCTGCGCCTCGCCGACCTGCCCGAGCCAGCGGCCGGGGCCAACGACGTCCTCGTTCGCGTCCATGCCACGGCCGTCAACCTGCTCGACTCGAAGCTGCGGGACGGCGAGTTCAAGCTCTTCCTGCCCTACCCTCTTCCCCTGATCCTCGGCCACGATGTCGCCGGGACGATCATCAAGGTCGGCCCCCGCGTCAGCCGCTTCAAGATCGGCGACGAGGTCTATGCCCGGCCGCGAGATCACCGTGCCGGCACGTTTGCCGAGTTCATCGCCATCAACGAGGACGATGTCGCGCTCAAGCCCCGCTCGCTGACCATGGAAGAAGCGTCGTCGCTGCCGCTGGTCGCGCTGACCGCGTGGCAGGCCCTGGTCGACATCGCCAAGGTGAAGCCCGGACAGAAGGTCTTCATCCAGGCAGGCTCCGGCGGCGTCGGCACCGTCGCGATCCAATTGGCCAAGCATCTCGGCGCAACGGTCGCGACGACGACGAGCGCAGCGAATATCGCGCTGGTCAAATCCCTCGGCGCCGATGTGGTCATCGACTACAAGACGCAGGATTTCGAGACGGTTCTCAAGGGCTATGATGTCGTGCTGAACAGCCAGGATCCGAAGACCCTCGCGAAATCGCTCGGCATCCTGAAGCCGGGTGGTCAGCTCATTTCGATCTCGGGGCCGCCGGACCCGGCCTTCGCGAAGCGCCTCGGGGTCAACCCGCTGCTGAAGATCGTGATCCGGCTGCTGAGCCGGAGCGTCCGGAAGAAGGCGAGACGCCTTGGCGTGAACTACTCATTCCTGTTCATGCGCGCCGACGGCAGGGAGCTGGAGACGATCGCCGGGCTCGTCGAGAGCGGGGTCCTCCGCCCCGTCGTGGACAAGCTGTTCCCCTTCAACCAGACGCCCGAGGCGCTCGCCTATGTCGAGACCGGCCGCGCGAAGGGCAAGGTCGTGATCACGCTGCCTTAGCGTCGCGGAAAGTTGAAGCCTCGCGGGTAGTCTTGCTTAGTCATGGCGTGAGCGTCGCTGTGTCCGCGCCGAGCCCGGTGGTAATCTCGGCCCCGGCCAACCGGAGGAGTGTGCCATGAGCTTCGTCGTCAATGCCAATGAGCTGCCACGGGCGAAAGTCTGGGGCGAGACCGATCCCGCCGTCAGCTGGCAGGGCGCGTTTGCGCGCTGCGGCGGCAATGGCGCGACCGCGTCCTCGACCATCGTCTACGAGATCGAGCCCGGCAAGCGACTCGGCTGGCACACCGACGCCACCGAGGAGACGCAGTACATCATCGCCGGCACCGGCACGCTCTATCTGGAGGACGGCACGACGCATCCGGTCGGGCCGGGCAGCGTCTTCGTGCTGCCGACGCCGCTGCGCCACGATCTCGAGAACAGCGGCACCGAGCCGCTGCGCGCGGTCGCCTTCTTCGCGGCGGCGATGTTCACGCAGACCTTCGACCAGGTGATGATGCCGCCGAAGACCCATGTCGTCGGCACGCCGAACCGCAACGGCGAGATCACCGGCTGAGGGTCCGGACCGAGCGACCTTCGGCCTGCAAAGGGGTGGGAGACACCATGGTTCTGTCATTGCCGGGCCCGACCCGGCAATCCAGACTTTCGCTACCGACCAGGACTTGCCGAGGTTCCATCAGCTCAATCCTGGATTGCCGGGTCAAGCCCGGCAATGACAGCTTTGGTTGCGGGAAAACACCAAGTCCTGGCGACGCCTACACCAGGAACTGGCCGCCGCTCGCGTCGATCAGTTCGCCGGTGACCCAGCGCGCATCGTCGGAGGCGAGGAAGGCGACGATGTCGGCGACATCGCCGGCCTCGCCGATGCGGCCGAACACCGAGCGCGACCTGGCAATCTCGGCGCCGCGCTCGCTGTTGACCCAGTCGCTCATGTCGGTGCGGATGATGCCCGGCAGGACGGCATTGACGGTGATGCCGCGCGGCCCGAAGGCCTTGGCATGCGAGCGCGTCATCGCGTTCAGCGCCGCCTTGGTCATGCCGTAAACGATCGAGTCGGGCCGCGCGAGCGCCGAAAGGCCCGAGGAGACGTTGACGATGCGGCCGCCATCGGCGATCCGCCCGGCGAGCGCCTGCGTCACGAAGAACGGCGCCTTCATGTTGACCGCGACCAGCGCGTCGAAATTCTCCTCGCCGGCATCGACACCGGCCGGGAGCGACTGGCCGGCATTGTTGACGAGGATATCGAGCCGTTCGGCCGACGGGATCCCCGCGACCAGCGCCGCGACGCCCGCGGCGTCGCCGAGCACGGCCGCGACCAGGAAGCTCGATCCGCCCGCCGCCGCGATCTCGGCGGCGAGCGTCTCCGCCGCCGCGGCGCTGCGGCCATAGTGGATGCCGATGCGGGCGCCGTCGCGGGCAAGGCGGAGCGCGATCGCCCGGCCGATGCCACGCGAGGCGCCGGTGACCAGCGCCGTCCTGCCGTCGAGCCGACCGCTCATGCCGCCGCCCTCACCCAGACCTTGATGTCGTGCACCGCCGCGCCGCCGAAGGGGGCGACCGGATCGGCGCCGGTCAGCGTGTTGATGCCGTTGCCGTCCTCGAAGGCGCTGTTCGGCCAGAGCCCTTCCGAAATGACGACGCCGCGCTTCTGCCCGTCGGTGAGCTTCGCATGCACGATGACGCTGCCGCGGGTGTTGCCGACCGAGACGCGCATGCCCTCGGCAAGGCCGAGCGCCGCCGCGTCCTCGGGATGGATCATCAGCTCCGGCCGCCCCTCGCGGGAAATCGAGCCGGGCGTCTCGTTGAAGGAGGAGTTGAGGAACGAGCGCGCCGGCGAGGTGGCGAGGCGGAAGGGATGCGCCGCGTCCGCCGCCTCGATCGAGGCCCAGTGATCGGGGAATTCCGGCATGGCCTGGTGCGGGCCGACCATGCCGTAATTCTCGTTGTCGACGGCGCCCCAGTCGACGCGGAAATGGAAGCGGCCATCGGCATGACCGAAGCCATCGAGGAAATGCGCGGTTTCGAACGGCGTCTGGCAGTCGATCCAGCGCTTCTCCTCGAGTTCCGCGAGCGTTCCCCAGCCGGAATTCCTCAGCATGTCGTCGATGAGGTCGCGCTCGGTCATCGCATAGGCGGGATGCGCCAGCCCGAGCCGCTCGGCGAGGCCGGCGATCACCTGGTGATTGGTGCGGCATTCGGCGGGCGGCTCGATCTGCTTGCCGCCGAAGAGGATATATTGGTGGCCGCCGCCCTTGTAGATGTCGTCATGCTCGAGGAACATCGTCGCCGGCAGCACGATATCGGCCATCCTGGCCGTGTCGGTCATGATCTGCTCATGCACGGCGACGAAGAGATCGTCGCGGGCAAAGCCGCGCTTGACCAGCGTCTGGTCGGGGCAGACCGAGACCGGATTGGTGTTCTGCACGATCATCGCCGTCACCGGCGGACCGCCCTTGAGGGCGTCGGGATCGCCCGTCAGCACCGGCCCGGTGCGCGACTGGTCGAGCTGGCGGATCTCGGGATCAACGAGATCGAGCCCCTCGATCGCCGTCTTGTCGAGATGGAAGATGCCGCTGTTCGAATGGAAGGCGCCGCCGCCCTCGACCTGCCAGGCGCCGGTGACCGCGGGAATGGACAGCGCCGCATGCATCGCCACGGCGCCGTTGCGCTGGCGCGAGAAGCCATAGCCGAGGCGGAAGAAGCTGCGCTTCGTCGTGCCGACCAGGGTCGCGAAGCCCTCGATCTCGGCGACGGTGAGCCCGGTGATCGCCGCTGCCCAGACCGGCGTGCGGGTGGAAAGATGCGCCTCCAGCTCGGCGGCGGCGTCCGTATAGCGGGCGAGATAGGCACGGTCGGCATGGCCGTCGCGGAAGAGCACATGCATGACGGCGGCCGCGAGCGCCCCGTCCGTGCCGGGCCTCAGGCAGAGCGCGATGTCGGCCTGCTTCATCGTGTCGTTCTGGTAGATGTCGATGGCGACGATCTTGGCGCCGCGTTCCTTGCGGGCGCGGATCGCATGCGTCATCACATTGACCTGCGTCGAGACCGCATTGGTGCCCCAGAGCACGACGCAGTCGGACTTCGCCATCTCGCGCGGATCGGAGCCGGCGAGCCGCCCGGTGCCGGCGATATAGCCGGTCCAGGCCATGTTGGTGCAGATGGTGCCGTAGAAGCCGGAATAGCGCTTCTCGTGGCGCAGCCGATTGATGCCGTCGCGCTGCACGAGGCCCATGGTGCCGGCATAGTAATAGGGCCAGACGGTCTCGGACCCGAGCCGCGCCTCGGCCCTGACGAAGGCCTCGGCGATCTCGTCGAGCGCCGCCTCCCAGCCGATCGGCGCCCAGTCGCCGGCGCCCTTTTCGCCTTTGCGGCGAAGGGGTTGCGTCAAGCGGTTCGGATTGTGAATCCGCTCGGCATAGCGCGCAACCTTGGCGCAGATGACACCGGCCGTATAGTCGTTCCCCCGCGCCCCGCGCACCCGCCCGATCCTCACGCCGTCGATGATCTCGACATCGAGGGCGCAGGTGGACGGGCAGTCATGCGGACAAGCCGAATGACCGATACGAAGCGGGACGTGCTGGTTCATGGAGGCATCCTGTCGAGCGGACGACTGTTATGCCGCGCTGCGGGAGGGGTGTCGAGAGAAGGGTCGTTGGGGCGCCCCCCTTCCTTGAGCCCTCCCCTTGAGGGATGGCCAAAACCGCGAACGCGGTTTTGGGGAGGGGTCACAGGCGCCGGGCATCGCCGAGACGGCGGACCGCACTCCGCCCGCCTCGCTGAAGCAACCCCTCCCCGAAAACGCCGAGGCGTTTTCGGCCCTCCCGCAAGGGGAGGGCTCAAGGGGAGCCTGTGCCGGCGACGTCGACGATCCGGGCGCAGACGCCTTCGATATTGGTCAGAACCTCCAGATTGTCGAAGCGCAGCACGCGGAGCCCCTGCGCTTCCAGCCAGCGCGTCCGCTCTTGGTCAGCCCGCTGGCCATCTGCCTCGAAATGCTGGCCGCCATCGATCTCGATGACCAGACGCTTCTCGGCGCAGAAGAAGTCGGCGATGTAAGGTCCGATGACCACCTGTCGCCGGAACCTCAGGCCGCCGAGTTGCTGGTTCCTGATCTGCAGCCACAGCCGAAGCTCGGCCTCCGTCATCGACAGCCGCATCGACCGCGCGAAGCGACGCATCTGCGGCTCGATCGGTCGATGGCCCATGACGGAACTCCATGGCTGCGGTCCTCAGAGCCTAACCGAATCCGCCACGCCGGGAAGCGGCCCTTGAGTCCTCCGCTTCCTTGAGCCCTCCCCTTGCGGGAGGGCCAAAACCGCAAAGCGGTTTTGGGGAGGGATCACAGGCGCCAGTGCATCGCTGAGACGGCGGAGCACTTTCCGTCCGCCTTGCTGAAGCGACCCCTCCCCGAAAACGCCGAAGCGTTTTCGGCCCTCCCTCAAGGGGAGGGCTCAAGGGGAGAGTGCGACCGGGCCGTACAGCTGCCATTCCGCTTCAGTGCAAAACTCGATCAGCCCCCCTCCCTTGAGCACTCCCCCTACGCCATCAGCCGCTCGGCCCATTTCTCGATCGGATCGCCCGAGCCGAAGTCGGGCTGGACGAGGCCGCCCACCATGAAGGTGGGGGAGACGTGGATGCCGTTCTGGCGGGCATATTTGGCGTGCCACTTGATCTCCTTGTCGAGGCCGGGGATCGAGAAGGCGTCCCAGAGGGCGATGCCGCTATAGGCCTCCAGGCGGTCGATGATCTGGCGCGGGGTGGCGTCGAGATTGGCGCCGCCGAAATGCTGGTCGAACTCGAACTCCTCGCGATGCGCCGCGATGGCGGTGAGCACTGTCTTCGCCGCTTCCTTGCCGGCCGGCAGCGTCGAGGCGGCGAGCGCGCAGCGCACGAGGAGGCCCGAGAGCATGTGCCAGGGCTGCGAGACGAAGCGGAGCTTGATGGTGATCGCGTCCGCGCCGGCGAAGTCCATGAGCGCATCGAGCTTGCCGAAGGCGCGGCAGGAATAGGGGCAGGTCGGCTCGAGGAAGATCTCGAAGAGGCGCGGCCCATGGCCGAAGGTGAGCGGATCGGCGTGCCAGGCGGTTTCGGTCATGTCGGGTCTCCGGAAGTCGGCGCGGGATCGCGGCCGGGAAATGGCCGCCGAACATGGCGCAGATGACGGCCGGCGGGAAGCCATCCCGCAGCGCGATCGGATGACGCGGCGGCGGCCTTTGGCGTGCCGCCGACAAATCCTTGCCTCCGTTCTTTCGGCCGGGCGGCGAAGGCTGTAGGAAGACCCTCATGAACTATCGCCACGCCTATCACGCCGGAAACTTCGCCGATGTCGTCAAGCATGCCGTGCTGGCGCTGCTGATCGAGAGGCTGAAGGCGAAGGACAAGGCCTTTCGCGTCGTCGACAGCCATGCCGGCATCGGCCTCTACGATCTCGCCTCGCCGCTCGCCGCCAAGACCGGCGAATGGGAACAGGGCATCGGCAAGCTGCTCGGGCCGGATCTTGCGCCCGTCCCGATGTCCGGCAAGCTGGCGACCGCGCTCGCGCCCTATTTCGCGGCGATTCGCGCCGTCAATCCCGAGGGGCGGCTGCGCTATTATCCGGGCTCGCCGATGGTGGCGCGCATGCTGATGCGCGAGGTCGACCGGCTGACGGCGGTGGAGCTCAACAGCGACGACGCGAAACTGCTGGTTGCCCGCTTCGCCGGCGACATCCAGGTGAAGGCGATCGAGCTCGACGGGTATCTGGCGCTCGGCTCCTTCGTGCCGCCCAAGGAGCGGCGCGGGCTGGTGCTGGTCGATCCGCCCTATGAGGAGCCGAACGAGTTCCGCACGCTCGCCGACGGCTTCCTCAAGGCGCATGAGCGCTGGCCGACCGGCATGTATGCGCTGTGGTATCCGGTCAAGGATCCGGGCGCGGTGAAGAACTTCCTGAAGCGGCTGCAGGAGAGCGGCGTGCAGCGGCTGCTCGGCACGGAATTCTGGATCCGCGACCGCGCCACGCCCGACACCTTCAACGGCACCGGCCTCGTCTTGTGCAATCCCCCCTGGAAGCTCGAGGACACGCTGGAAACGCTGCTGGCCGGCCTCGTGCCGCTGCTCGGCGTCGACAGCGGCGCAGGCCGGCGCGTCTGGTGGATCCGCGGCGAGGACCCGGTCGCCTGAGACCGGTCCTCGCCGTCGTCCGCCCTGCCGTCAGTAGCCGCGCGTTCCCGGCGCGGCGAAGTCGAGCACCGGGCCGAGCGGCACGATGCCGGTCGGGTTGATCATGCGGTGGCTCTCGTAATAGTGGCCCTTGATATGGGCGAAATCGACCGTCTCGGCGATGCCGGGCACCTGGTAGAGCTCGCGCGTATAGGACCAGAGCGCCGGATAGTCGGAGAGCCGCTTCAGATTGCACTTGAAGTGGCCAACATAGACGGGATCGAAGCGCAGCAGCGTCGTGAACAGCCGCCAGTCGGCTTCGGTCGGCTGGTCGCCGGTGAGGTATCTCTGGTGCGAGAGGATCTCTTCCAGCCAGTCGAGACTCTCGAACAGCGGCTTCACCGCCTCTTCATAGGCCGCCTGGCTGGTGGCGAAGCCGGCCTTGTAGACGCCGTTGTTGACCGTGTCGTAGATGCGGGTGTTGAGCGCGTCGATCTCGGCCCTGAGCGGCTCCGGATAATAGTCGCCCTCCGCCGCGCCGATGCCGTCGAAGGCGCTGTTCAGCATGCGGATGATCTCGGCCGACTCGTTGGAGACGATGGTGGCCCGCTCCTTGTCCCACAGCACCGGCACGGTGACGCGGCCGGAATAGTCCGGCGCCGCCAGCGTGTAGACCTCGTGCAGGAAGGCGGTGTGGTTGACCTTGTCCTTTGTGACGCCGGGGCCCGGCTCGAAGGTCCAGCCATTCTCCAGCATGCGCCAGTGCACGACCGAATAGTCGATCATGCCCTCGAGCCCCTTGAGGGCGCGGAAGATCATCGCCCGGTGCGCCCAGGGACAGGCCCTGGCGATATAGAGATGATAGCGCCCGGCCTCGGCCTTGAAGCCGCCCTCGCCTGTCGGGCCGGCGCTGCCATCGGCCGTCACGAAATTGCGGAAGCCGGCATTCGAGCGCTGGAAGCGGCCGCCGGTGTTGCGCGTGTCATACCACTGGTCGTGCCAGACGCCGTCGATCAGAAGTCCCATAGGTCCGCTCCAGTCCTGTTGCCGCGCTTTCTCTTGGCCATCATGTGGCGCCGTGGCGGAAATGTCGCCAGCCGCGATCGAGACGACAAACCGTTCACCGCCACGGGCGCTTCGGCTTGACCCTCGCCGCAGGGCGACGCATCGTCAGACCGGTCTCTCGCACCCCCGGGAATCATCGCCATGATGCGCGCCGTCCTTGCTACCGCCCTTCTCATCGCCCTCGGCGCCTCGGCCGGGGCCGGCTCGCGTTCGCTCGATGATCCCTCGGTCTCCGTCGGCTCGTGGAGCCGCGGCAAGGTCCCGCTCTGCGACGCGCAGTCGGTGCTGAACAACATCGCCAAGCGTTATCACACCGCCAATGTGAAGACCTGGCAGACCGGGCTGGCCATCGGCACTGTCACCAAGATCGACCAGGTCAAGTTCGAGCCCGCCAATCCGGGCCTCATCGACCGCCGCTTCTGCCATGCGCGCGTCGAGCTTTCGAACGGCCATCCGTCGGATCTCTATTATCTCATCGAAGAGCGGCAGGGCGTCGCCTCGATCGGCTGGGGCGTCGAGTTCTGCCTGCCGGGCCAGGATCCCTGGCGCGTCTATGACGGCTTCTGCCGCTCGATCCGCGCTCCGTAGCAGACGGCGCGTCAGCCGGCTTCGGGGGAAACGATGCGGCGCTTCGGACTGATCACGCTCTGCCTGACGCTCTGGTGCGCCCTCTTTGGTGCCAGCGCCCGCGCCGAGGACATCGCCGGCGACTTCGATTTCTACGTCCTGTCGCTGTCGTGGTCGCCGACCTATTGCCTCGAAAGCGGCGGCTCCGACCGCATCCAGTGCGGCGGCCGTCCCTATGCCTTCGTCGTGCACGGCCTCTGGCCGCAATATGAGCGCGGCTTTCCGAGCGACTGCCCGACCGGCCAGAGCGACCGCGTCCCCCGGCGCGATGTCGATGCGATGCTCGACCTGATGCCGAGCCCGTCGCTGATCCGGCACGAATGGCAGAAGCACGGCACCTGCTCCGGCCTGACGCAGCGCGACTATTTCTCGCTCGTCCGCAAGGCGAAGGCGCGCGTCGCCATTCCGTCCGCCTTCGTCGATCTGGGCGATCCGCTGATGGTCAGCCCCGCCGCCGTCGAGACGGCGTTCCGCAAGGCCAATCCCGGCCTTCCCGCCGACGGCTTCGCGGTTCTCTGCGGCTCGCGGCGGCTCAAGGAAGTGCGGGTCTGCCTCACCAAGGACCTCGCCTTCCGCAGTTGCCCCGAGGTCGATCGCGGCGCCTGCCGGCGTCCCGAGATCGTCATGCCGCCGGTTCGCTGACGCCACCTGACTTCGTTCGGGACGATGCCGTCCTGCCCTCTCCCTTCACGCGAAGGGATTTCTCGGCGTCTCGCCCATGAGACGCGACGCTCCAGACCGGACCTTTCCCCATGCTGATCCTGCGCAGTTCGCCCGCCTCGCCCTTCGGCCGCAAGGTGAAGATCGCGGCCCATGTCCTCGGCCTCATCGACCGCATCGAGATCGTCACAGCCGACACCACCAATCCCGCCGACAGCCTGCGCGGCCAGAACCCGCTCGGCAAGATTCCGGCGCTCGTCCTCGAGAATGGCGGCGTGATCTACGATTCCCGCGTCATCGTCGATTATCTCGATCATCTCGCCGGCGGCGACCGCCTCGTCCCCACCGATCCGGCGCGGCGCTATCCGGCGCTGGTGATGCAGGCGCTCGCCGACGGCATCATGGATGCGAGCCTCCTGCAGGTCTATGAGGGCCGCTGGCGGGAAGAGGCGATGCGGCACCAGGGCTGGCTCGCCCATCACGCCGACAAGGTGACGCGCGGCCTCGCGGCGCTCGAGACCGCCGATCTCGGCGGCCCGATCGATATCGGCCATATCACCGTCGCCTGCGCGCTCGGCTATCTCGACCTCCGCTTCCCCGGCCTCTGGCGCGAGACGCATCCCGGCCTCGTCGGCTGGCTGGACGGTTTCGCGGCTCGCGTGCCCGCCTTCGACAAGACCCGGCCGACCTGATCCCGAGCAGAGGGAGCTTCACCCAGATGACATTCTCCACAAGCGACGTCGCGACCCTCGCCGCCATCCTCTACGAGGCCGCCGACACCGAGATCCTGCCGCGCTTCCGCCATCTGACCGAGGGCGCCATCCGCGAGAAGACCTCGGCCGAGGATCTCGTCACCGACGCCGATGTCGCCGCCGAGAAGCGGATCACCGCGGCGCTCGAAAAGGCCTTTCCGGGCGCGCTGGTCATCGGCGAAGAGGCGGTGTCGGAGCATGGCGAGGGGCTGCTCGATGCGCTCGAGGGCGCGCCGCTCGCCTTCGTCATCGACCCCGTCGACGGCACGCGCAATTTCGCCTCGGGGCTGACGCTGTTCGGCGTGATGGCCGGCGTCATCGTCCATGGCGAGATCGCGGCGGGCGTGATCCTCGATCCGATCGGCAAGGACTGGTCGGTGGCGCTGCGCGGCGAAGGCGCCTGGACGGAAACGGCGGACGGAACGCGCCTCGACCTCAAGGTCGCCAAGGCGAAGCCGGTCGGGGAAATGTCGGGCTTTGCCGCCTGGTGGCTGCTCGACGAGCCGCTGCGCTCGCAGCTCGCCGCCAATCTCGCGCGGACGGGTTCGGTCTCGAACTATCGCTGCGCCGCGCATGAATACCGCCTGCTCGCCGGCGGCCATGCGCATTTCTCGGCCTTCAGCAAGCTGATGGTCTGGGACCATGCGGCCGGCTGGCTGCTGCACCAGGAGGCCGGCGGCTATTCGGCCCGCTATGATGGCAGCGCCTATTCGCCGCTCCACCACGCCGGCGGGTTGCTGTGCACGCCCGACGAGGCGAGCTGGCACGCGCTGCACGAGGCGCTCTTCGCCGGCACCGCCTACGCGCGGCGATGAGGGAACGGGGCGACGCTGGGCGCCGCCCCGCTCCGACACGTTGGTCTCAGAACTTGTAGCCGAGGCCGGCGCGGACCGTTCCAGCGTTGAAGTCGACGTCGGAGGCGGTCGCGACGCCAGTGCGATAGAGCTGCGAGCCGAAATCGGCGTACTGGTACTCGATGCGCGCGGTGATGTGATCGGTCACCGCCGCTTCGGCGCCGGCGCCGAGCGTCCAGCCCCAATGGGTGGCGGAATTCGAGAAGGCGCCGCTGTCGACGGTAACGCCCGAGGCGGCGATGCCGCCGGTGCCATAGGCGAGCACCCGGCCGAAGGAATAGCCGGCGCGGGCGCGCAACGTCGATTCCCAGTTCTGGTCGACATTGCCGAAGGCGTCGCTGTTGCCCTTGACGTCGTCCCAGAGCAGATCGGCCTCGCCGCCGACCACGACATTGTTGCCGAGTTCGAAATTGTAGCCGCCATAGACGCCGATCTTGCCGCCTTCGGCATTGACCGAGCGGCCGCTGCCGAGACCCGAGGTGCGGTTGAACGTGTTCCAGCCATAGCCGACGACGGCGCCGAGATAGGGGCCGGTCCAGGTGAAGCCGACCGGCGCGGCGAGCACGGCAGGCTGGTCGTAGGAATAGTCGGCGGCAAGGGCCGGCGTCACGGCGAGCGCGAGGAAGGCGGCACCAAGAAGGGGGGCGTTGAGGGAGAGGGTGCGGATACGCAGCATCGGGATCTCCAAGGGTACAAGGGCACCGGCAAGACGGGGGGAACTGGCCGGTCCGTGGGCCGCAGTAGAGCGCTCCAATGCGGCGAAAACCGCCGATGATGATGGCCTCGATGAGGCATGGCGGCGCGTTGCCCCGAGGCAACAGACCGGCGTAAGCGCCTTTTCTCAAAGGCATTTCCGGCCCTTCTTCAGAAAATGATTCAACCGCGCCGCCTCATCCTCGCCGCAGGGGTTGAAAGGCGTTAACCCCGCCTAACGAAGCCTTACCGAACGGCATGCAGCGCCCTATCTTCCGCTACCGGTCACGAAGGGGATGGTCATGACGGAAGAGCGGCGCGTCGCGCTGGTTACGGGGAGCGGGCGCCGCATCGGCCGCGCCATCGCCGAGGATCTTGCCCGCGCGGGCTTCGCGGTGGCGATCCACTGCAACCGCTCGCGCGACGAGGCCATAGCGGTGGCCGAGGGCATCCGCCAGAGGGGCGGCCAGGCGGCGGTCGTGAAGGCCGATCTCGCCGATCTCGCCAGCGTCCCCGGCATCATCAAAGAGACGGAGACGGCGCTCGGAGCGCCGACGCTGCTCGTCAACAATGCCTCGATCTTCGAACAGGACGGCATCGGCGCAATGGACGCGGCCTTGTTCCAGCGCCAGCTCGCCATCAACCTGACGGCGCCGGTGCTGCTCGCCGATGCCTTCGCCGCCGCGCTGCCGGCGAGCGAGCACGGCCTCATCGTCAACATCATCGACCAGCGCGCCTGGAAGACGACGCCCTATTACATCTCCTACCAGCTGTCGAAATCCGCCCTCCTCACCGCGACGCGGACGCTGGCGCAGGCGCTGGCGCCGCGCATTCGCGTCAACGCGATCGGTCCCGGCCCCAGCGTGCCCTCGCCGCGGCAGGATCTCGACGATTTCCGCCGCCAGGCCGAGGCGGTGCCGCTGCGTCATGGACCGGACCTTGCCGAATTCGGTCGCACGATCCTCTATCTCCATGCGACACGCTCGATCACCGGCCAGATGATCGCGCTCGATGGCGGCCAGCATCTTGCCTGGGAGACGCCTGACGTCGTAGGGATCAAAGAGTGAACAAGCTGCCTGCCGAGATCGGCGCGCCGGAGACGGCCGCCGCCCCTGACGATGAGACCGCGCTGCCGGAGGGCACGCTGGTTGACGGCCTGCGCGCCGGCGAGGCGCTCGACGACGAATTGCCGCCGGACGAAGACATGCCCGAGCCGGGCGATACCGTCGAAGACAGCGAGGTCGAGATCGACGGCGAGATCGAAGCGGAGGCGCTCGAGCCGTTCGAGGCCGGCGGCGAGCGGCTGCCGCGCGGCCAGGGCGCCGCCGTCATCGCCGATTTCGTCACGCGGCTGCCGAATGCGCCGGGCGTCTACCGGATGTTCGATTCCGCCGGCAACGTCCTCTATGTCGGCAAGGCGCGGAACCTCAAGAAGCGCGTCACCAGCTATACCCGCACGGGCACGCAGTCGAACCGGATCATCCGCATGATCCAGCAGACGGCGACGATGGAATTCGTCACGACGCGCACCGAGACCGAGGCGCTGCTGCTCGAAGCGAACATGATCAAGCGGCTTCGGCCGCGCTTCAACGTTCTGCTGCGCGACGACAAGTCGTTCCCCTATATCCTCATCACCCAGCACGAGGCGCCGCAGCTGGTGAAGCATCGCGGCGCGCGGACGCGGAAGGGCGAGTATTTCGGCCCGTTCGCCTCGGCCGGCGCCGTCGCCAACACCGTCTCGGCGATGCAGCGCGCCTTCCTCATCCGCACCTGCACGGACTCGGTCTATGAAAGCCGGACGCGTCCATGCCTCCTGCACCAGATCAAGCGCTGCGCTGCGCCCTGCACGCGCGAAGTCACGCTCGAGGCCTATGCCGAGCTGGTGCGCGAGGCGAAGGGCTTCCTCACCGGCAAGTCCTCGGCGATCCGCACCGACCTTGCCCGCGCCATGGGCGAGGCCAGCGCCGATCTCGATTTCGAGCGCGCCGCGATCTATCGCGACCGCCTCGCCGCGCTCAGCCATGTCCAGTCGCATCAGGGCATCAACCCGCAGAGTGTCGACGAGGCCGACGTCATCGCCGTGCACCAGGAAGGCGGGCAGAGCTGCGTGCAGGTGTTCTTCTTCCGCACCGGCCAGAACTGGGGCAACCACGCCTTCTATCCGCGCGCCGACAAATCGCTCGGGCCGGGCGAGGTGCTGGCCGCCTTCCTCGCGCAGTTCTACGAGGACAAGCCCTGCCCGCGGCTCATCCTGATCAGCCACGAGATCGAGGAGACCGACCTGATCGAGGCGGCGCTCGGCGAGCATGCCGGCCACAAGGTCGAGATAGCCGTGCCGAAGCGGGGAGAGAAGAAGGACCTCGTCGACCACGCGCTCGCCAATGCCCGCGAGGCGCTCGGCCGCAGCCTCGCCGAAACCTCGAGCCAGGCGCGGCTCCTGGAGGGGGTCGCTAGCGCCTTCGGGCTGGAGGCGACGCCGCGGCGGATCGAGGTCTATGACAACAGCCACATCATGGGCACCAACGCCGTCGGCGGCATGATCGTCGCCGGCCCAACGGGCTTCGTGAAGAACCAGTACCGGAAGTTCAACATCCGCTCGGAGGAGATCACGCCGGGCGATGATTTCGGCATGATGCGCGAGGTGCTGACGCGGCGTTTCTCGCGGCTCGTCAAGGAGCACGGCACGCGCGAGGCGGCGCCGCGCGACGAGGACGGCTTCGGCCCCTGGCCCGATCTCGTCTTCATCGATGGCGGCGCCGGCCAGCTGTCGGCCGCGCGGGCGATCATCGAGGAACTCGGCCTCACCGGCGCGGTGCCGCTGGTCGGCATCGCCAAGGGCCCCGACCGCGACGCCGGCCGCGAGAAGTTCTTCATCCCCGGCCGAGAGCCCTTCATGCTGCAGCCGCGCGACCCCGTGCTCTATTTCGTGCAGCGGCTGCGCGACGAGGCGCATCGCTTCGCGATCGGCACCCACCGCGCCAAGCGCAAGGCCGCGCTCGGCGCCAATCCGCTCGACGAGATCGGCGGCATCGGCCCGACGCGGAAGCGCGCTTTGCTCGGCCATTTCGGCACAGCCAAGGCCGTCGGCCGCGCCTCGATCCCAGACCTCCTCGCCGTCCCCGGCGTCTCCGCCCAGATGGCCCAGACGATCTACGACTTCTTCCACGAGCGGGGGGAGTGACCCCCCGCCCGGCGTCGCCCCCCTACGCCGCTGAAGCGCGCCACTTGGTTTTGCAGCCGTCGTCACTTGCTTTTGCACCAGTTGAACTCGGGTCCATGGGTCACCTTAAGAGGCCTCTCAGGCGGCCGTAAGCCCCCAATTAGTGACCGGTGGCAGGGGTCTCCTGCAGCCGCTTCGAAGCGATCTCGAAATACTCCGGCACCACCTCAACACCGGCGTAGCCAAGGCCCCTGCGCTGGCAGGCGACGCCCACGGTGCCAGATCCCATGAACGGATCGAGGACCGGACCGTCGATGATCTGCAGCAGCCCCTCCATCAGCTCTACCGGCTTGCCGGCGATGTGCAGCTTGAACCGCTCGACGGCCTGCCGGTAGACGCCGGGCGCCACCGGGCCGGCCAGCGGCCGTGGGCCGTTGGTCGCCCAGACGGCATATTCGGCCTGGGCACGGTAGCGGCCCTGCTGCGGTCGACCGCGCTCGGTCTTGTCCCAGGGCACGATGCCACGCCAGACCCAGCCAGCCGCCTGAACGGCGTCGGTGGTGATCGGCATCTGCCGCCAGTCGGAAAACACGACAAGCAGGCCGCCCGGCCGGACGAGCTCGCGCGCCCGGCTCATCCATAGGGTCGACCATGCGAGATAGGATCGCTGGTCGCGAGTGTCGCCCGCGAATTCGGGATAGAGACCGCGATCCTCACTCGACTGGTATTTGGCGCTGGTGGGCGCCGAGCGGTCGCTGCGGAAAGCGCCACCGCTGGAGTAAGGCGGGTCGGTTAGAACGCCGCCGAAGCTGCCGGGCTCGAGCGCGGCGAGCACTTCGAGAGCGTCGCCATGGAAGAGCCGGCAGGAACCGATCGTGACTTCACGAGCACGCATGTCGCGTCTCCTTGCGACGCTCATGGCGTTCGGGGTGCGGGCTCGGTTGGCCTCAGGATGCTGATGGCGCCGCAGCGCCGGCACTTGATCTCGATCGGGGCGGCGATCGCCCCGGCGTCCGCACGGAACAGCAGCGCGCGGCACCGTGTACATCTGATGCTCTCCACTTGTTATCAAGACCCGACTCGGCCGACCCTCACCAGGCTGTGCACAACAGCGGCGGGCGCGACGGTAAGGTTTCTTTCGTCGGGCGGGGACAGTCTTCCCGGATCGGCCCCGCAGTCCGGACAGCCCAGCTGCGCCGGGCCGCCCGCTCCTCACGGCTGATGCCGTGATGTCTCCCTCACCCCCTTCGACCAGCGCGCGGCCGACCGCCTCAGGCGATCACGAGGTCCGGATAGTTCTTCCTGTAGTGGAACTTGAAAAAGGCATAGACCGACAGCAGCTCGTCGTCGGTGAGGCCGACAAGGTGCTTGGCGACCGCGCCGATGCGCGCTTCGCCGGTGAAGGCCGACTGCTCCGATCCACCGATGACTTCTTGGTGGTGACCAGCCCCGCGCGGATTGGGCGCTGCCGCCGAAGCGGTGTAGACGACGCCATCGATCACGCGGCGAACCTTGAACAGTTCCTCTTCCGGCACCCAGCTTGCGGCGCGCAGCACCAGCGGCGGCGTCTCATAGGTCGGCAGCACGCCGGCATAGCCGACCACCGTCGGTCCGGACGTCGCCTTGCCGATACGGCCATCGGAATTGCCGATGACGAACGCCGTGGTGATGCTCTGATAGGACGCATAGAGGCTCCGCGACTGCGCCAGGTCGACGGCGAGAGCAAGCTTGGTCACCTCCTGGCTGTCGTCATTGTAGTCGGCCGTGAAGATCTTGTTGCCCGAGCCAGATTCCGAGCCGGTGAAGGTGCTGTATCCGGCCTGATGCGTGATGCTGGCGCCCGGCGTCGAGGCGTTGGCGCCGCCCGGCGCGCGGTTGGTCTTGCAGTAGTCGTCGTCGGTGCCGAGCAGAAAGAGCGACTTGAGGCCCCGGCTGATCGGATAGTTCGCGATGTCGATCGGACGCGTGATCGTGACGCCATTGACCGTCGTGCGCTGGCCCATGAACGGCTCCTTCTAGTTGTCGAAGCCGTGCCGCTGCGCGACCGGCCACTGGTTGACGGTGAGATACTCCTCGCCGGCGGTGCGGAGGTTGCAGCGCCAGCGATTCTTGGTGAGTACGGGATCGGCGATGTCGGCAATGCCGACCTGCCAGTCGCTGCCGATCGTCGAGGTCGCGACCAGTCGGATCGTGTCGGGGCCGGTGATGACGGGCAGCGTCGACTGCGCCGCGACCGCGCCCGATCCGTCGATCAGGTTGATGCCGTAGTTTGGCACCGCCGCGAACTTGGTCGTGTCCCAGAGCAGCCGGTCGCCGAGCGGCACATTGAAGCGCACCATCGCGATGACGCCCTGGCGCCGCACCGCGATGATCCGGAGCGGCTCATAGGCGGCCTTGTCGACGAGGATGCGCTTGATCGCGAGGCCGAACTGCCGGCCGAGCTCCGCCATCGCGGCCGAGCCGAAATGGATGTTGCCCACGGCGATCTGGTCGATCTGGTAGCTTGGGCCGCAGCAATAGATGTGCGGATAGGTGTCCGCCGGCGCGAGGTGGCGCTCGTTGACCTTGGTCACCGAACCGATGTTGCTCTGCGTGTCGCTGTTCGGATAGCGCTGCCAGGTGATCAGCTTGACGTCGTTCGCCTGTCCCGTCACCGACTTGGCATAGGTGTCGATATCGAGCCGCATCTCCTCGAGCTGAGCGCCATAGGTCGTGTTGCTGGTCGCCTGGTCCTGGATCCAGGTGATGGCGCCGACGCAATAGGTCTTGCCGAGCGACTGCGCGATGGCATAGCCGCGGTCGATCGTCGCCTTGACCCGCTGCATCCACACTTGGGCATTGTCGGCGAGCTGGTCGAGCGATTTCGATCCCTCGTCGGACCAGCTGACCAGAAGCTGAAAGGACTGCTCGCCGAAGGCGATGTTGTTTTCCAGCGCGATCAGTTCCTTGACCGTGTTGCAGGCCGAGACCGCGCCGGTCTCGCCCCACGTTCCAGAGATTTCGCGAGTCGCGGTCTCGAGGATCTCATAGGCCGGCACAAAGCTCTGCAGCCGAGACGCATCATCGGCAACGGTATATTGCTGCCGCACGCCACCGTTGAAACAGAGGCTGTCGAAGATCTGGTTCGTGTTGCGGATCGGGCCAGCGTCGGCTCCGCCAGGCCAGCTCTGGCCGCGCCAGAGGATATGGCAAACGTCGGCGAGATGGTCAAAGCCGCGCTTGTCGTTCGCCGAACGGAAGATGGTCCCGGCATGGAGCGAGCGCACCGTCGCCGCCTTTGCCGTCAGTGAAAGGGTCTCGATCGCGGGGACGCGCTCCGTCCCGTCCGCAGCGAGCGAGCGGGCAATGTTGCCGGCGTCGTCGCCGACGCTTTCGAGGAAGTCCGGGTCGGCCGTTGTCTCGACTGAGGTCACTTCCCCCGACATCAGCGCCAGCTTGGGCGTGCTGGTCCTCTCGGTCGGCGCATGCTCGGCGACGACGTGCTTGCCGGTGACGTCGAGTCGCTCGACGACGCGGGTCTCGGAGTCGACGATCTCGTAGACGACATCGTCCGCCGCGCTGTTGTCGATGACGATGCTGGTGTTGATCTGCAGCGACTTGACGCCGATCGGCAACAGGACAGCAGCGCCGTCGCGCAGCAGGACGACACCGTCGACAAGGCCTGCCCTCAAAGAGGCGAAGCGGTTCGTCATCGCGTGCTCGGCGCCCGGCGGATCGAGGGGCTTCAGCGGCGTAAGCGCATCGATTTCCTCATTCGAGGCAGCGGGAAGGTCCCAGGTGCGGTCGGCCGAGAAATCGCCGCCGAGACCCGCGAGGATGCCATCGCCGGTGATCTCCCTCGCCTTGTCGGCCTTGGCCGCCAGGGCGCCGGGGATCGACGAGGTATCGGTAAGGATGGCCGCGATGTTGGCCTCGGCGTCGTCGACGCGATCGCGGATGGCATTGACGTCGGCACTCGATCCAGCACCGGAAATCAGCGACAGGTCGATCTGCACGAGTTGAAAGATGCCAGGCGCGATCTGCTTGAGACCGATCAGCTTATTGACGCTGAGAGCCGCGGGGACCTCGGCGATCGGATTGCCCTGAACTGCCATGTGAACCTCTCAGGCCGGGACGATGATGGTGACGAGGTCGCCGAGCCTGGCGAGCGCGTCGGGATTGGTGACGGTGACTGCGATCGAGACGTAGCGGGCGGTAATGATGCCGAGAGACCGGTCGGCTCCGGCCGGTGCGCCGTCGGCCGTGAGACCAGTCGTCATCCGGATGGTGATGGCGCCCACGACGCCATAGGCGGCCGCCTGGATCTCGACGGGCATGTCGGCGCCGAGGTCGATGTCTGGCAGCGTGTAGGTGATGGTCGACGGCGATCCGGCGCCCTCGAGCCCGCCGGTCTCGATCGTGCCGTCGTCGAGGGTGCCGTCCCAGCCTTCGTCGCTCTCGATCCGCGTCGCGAGCACGGATGTGGAGCTCGCCGGCAGCGTGAAGTCGGCAACGCATGGATTGACCGACAGCCGGCCGGAACGGTCGAACGCGACGATGCCGACCGTGTGCGGCCCGGCAGTCAAAGGCAGGATCGTGTCGAGCGGCCGACCGATCGTAACGATGTCCGCGCCGGTCGCCATGTCCGCCCAGCTCCAGCCAAAGCCGGGCCGCGAGCGGAGACGGTAGCCGGTGATCCGCTCGACCTGGTCGGCGGTCGCGCTGCCGTCAAACGCCCAGTTGAACCGCCGCAGCCCGGAGGAGAAGGCCTCGAAGGCGAGGTCGACGATGTCGGCCGGAACGTCGGTCCGCGCCTTGATGACATGCACAACCGCGTCGCTGGGGTCGCTTTCGATGCCATAGGCGCTCACCGCGATCGCCGTCACCGAAATCGAGTTGCCAACAGCGAAGTCGTCGAACACCGCGCGCCCCGACCAGGCCGGAACCGACACCTCGATCGGCGTCTCCGCGCCGCGCTGCGCCGTGCAGACGAAATGATCGACCGGAACGCCGCCGCCGCCGGTGCGCAGATGGACAATGAGCGGCGAGCCGACCTCGCCGAGGATGACCTCGTCCGAACCCGAGCGAGCATCGACGATCACCGGCACGGACGGCGCGCGTGCGGACCAGGCCGGCAGGCTCGGCGCCGGCGGGTCGGGTATCTCGAGATCGTCGTCGGCGATCCCCTCGATCTCCGGCGCATGCGGGATCAGCACCAGGCGGGCGGAGAGGCCCTTCAGCCCCTCGATGGATTTCACGATGCAGGGCTGCGCCTCGTAGCCGCGCACGCCGAAGAAGGCGAGATCGCCGGCGGCCGGCGTGCTCGGCCCGTCGATCAGGGTGACGACGGCCCCGAAGCCCGGCGTGGTCTCGATCGTCCAGAGGCTGGTGGTGCCGTCCTCGCGCTGGAAGCGGACCGCGTATTCGGTTCCCGTGATCATCTCGACGAAGCTGTCGAGCGAAACCAGCGTCTTGGTCTCGCCGTCGACGCTGGCGCTGACGACCTCGATGACGCGGGCCGAGACCATCTGCCGGTCGATGACCGGATAGTTGTATTGGACGAGGCTGCCGCGCGGCGCGAATAGGTGCTCAAGATGCTGCGAGGCATAGAAGCGCTCGCGCCGGAGCTCGAGCTCGGCGAAGCGCCGGCGCGCCTCGCGGATGATGAGCGAGACGGTGTCGTAGCCCGGGAACTCGCGCTCCTCGAACAGGACCGGGTCGCCGACGAGTCCCGGCCGGTTGACGACGATTTCGTCGGCCTGCCAGTTGCGGGCCCGGTTGAGGAACTTGACGCGGAAGGCATCGGGGATCCGGTAGAACTGCGGCTCGCCGCCGAGGCTATGGGCGTTCCGCTGGCTGATATGCCCGCGCGTGACCGTCTGCGGCCGGTCGATCACCACCGACCACTTGCCTCCGAACTGCGTCGGGGCTGCCCGGCCGGCGGCGGCGATCTGGCTGAAGGCCTCGCGCACCGACAGGCGGAAGTCGTGGTAGCGGCTGTAGGTGAGCCCCTTCTCGACGTTCCAGCCATGCCATTCTGCGAATTCCGCCTGGTTGAGATGCTCGGGCTGCCGGGCGAGAGCGTTGGCCGAGCCGATGAGCACGTCGCGCGAGAGCGAGGCCGGGTTCTTCGTCTCGCCAGGGGTCCAGTCCTCTCCGTCCCAGTCCGGAACGATCGACGAGGCGATCAGGTTGAACTGGTCGAGCACGCCGTTGAACTGGCGGATGCCCTTGATCTTGACGGCCGCGACTGCGAGCGGCCGCGGATAGGCGATCGGATACTGGTGGCGGATCGACCGCAGCGCCGACCAGGTCACGGCATCGGAGCTCTTGCCGTCGGTGCGGTCCTCATTGTAGCGCCGCTGCGCGACCCAGTATTCGCCGGGCCCGTCTTCCGGCGTCCAGCGCCGCGAGACCCAGAAACTGTAGAGCTTCTGCTCGACGACACTGAAAGGTTCGAGTTCGATCCAGGCGCCCTCGTCCGGCTCTTCCGAGCCTTCCTCCGCCACCTGGTAGCGAAGTTGGACGACGACAAATTCCGGGCCGATCTCGCCCTCGTCATTCGTCGATGAGAGCCCCTGCAGGAAGGCGAGATCGACCGAAATGGACTCGGTGCGCGGCGCCGTCCTTCTGACGACCCAGCCATCCTCGTGCTTGAGCTGAACGCCCATATTGCGGTCTTCGAAGATGCACTCGCTGACCAGCGTCAACGGCTCGTCGGTCGGCCAACCGGCACGCAGTTCGAAACCGGAGATGGCGAACTTGTCGAGCGACGTATCGCCGATCCGCCAGGAGCGCAGCGCGTGCGGCCCTTCGGCGATCAGAAAGGCTCCGACGAAGTGAAGCTCATCGCCGATGACCTCGGTGTGAGGCTCGACGGCATAAGGCGGATAGACGCGCAGCTCGCCGCGAACGACGGGCACGACGCCCCAGGGATCGACCCGGTTGCGCGTGCCCGTGATGGCATAGCGCTGCTCCGGCTGCTCGTTGTTCTTGTTGCTTTGCGGGATCAGCGAGTTCGCGAGATAGCCCAGCCCGGCCGAAATGGCGGCCGTGCCGAGCGCATTGCCGATGGTACCGGTGAAGAATGCCGCGCCGAGCAGAGGCAGGAACAGCGCCGAGGCGAAGGCCGACACCGCGAGCACTGCGAAGGAGATGATCGTTCGCAAGACGCCGCTGCCGGCAAGCGGCAGGTGGATATCGACGGTCCGCCCCTCGATCGTCTTCCAGCGCCGCCAGTCCCGCCGCGGCACGACGAAGGCGCCGCGCTCGGACGATATGGTCACCACGACTCGGTCCAGCATGGCCTCGGTCGCCCCGGGCACGGCATGCACGACGAGATCGGAGATCCGCTCACCGGCAGGACGCTTCTCGATCACAGCGACAGTTGGATCCTCGAACCGCAGCCGGCTGATCAGCGAGACCTCAGACATCGGCGGCCTCCCGCCCGGCATGACGGTGATACGCGGCGCGGCGGGACGAGAACTCCGGCGAGGTGACGTCGTCGACCCGTGCCTCGCCGCCGATATCGACATGCAGCATCAGGGGGCCGTCGACCATGATGCCGATGTGATCGTCGATCTTGCCGCGCCTGAAGACGATGACGTCGAAGGATGCCGCCCGTGGCACCTCCCGCCACGGCCAGCGCTGCCGGCGATCGGCGACGATCGCCGCGTTCTCGGCGCGGGAATGGGCGGCCCCGAAGTCCTCGAGCGCGATTCCGAGCTGCTCTGCATAGACGAGCCGGACGAGACCCCAGCAATGGGTGCCGCGCGCGCCGAGATCCTCGCGCGACCAGGGGATGCCGAGATAGCGGTTCGACCAGCTCATCGGTGCAGCCCCGGGAACCAGGTCGGCGTCATGCTGCCGCGCGGCCAGGGCTCGCTCCAGAAGGCCTCCTGGCTGAGGACCAGCGTTGCCTGCGCCTGGTCGTAGGGAGCGGAGACGAGCTCGAAATAATCGAGCGCGACGTTGACGTCGTCGGGATCGCTGGCATGCACCAGCTCGAAGAGACAGCTGGCCGGGACGCCGGTCGAGCGGATCGCGCGGATGATCGCCTGGTCGATCGTCGCGATCGAGATCTTCATCTGCGGCGCCGCGGCCTCGTCGTCGCCCGGGAGCACGAGGGCGACCGGCACGTAGTAGAAGGTCTCGCCCCGCGAGATGGTGCCCATCATGTAGGGATCGATCGAAAGGCACGTCGTCTCGTCGGACGTGATCCGGATCGGCTCAAACAGTTCCGGATGGGTGAAGGTGAGCAGCGTGATCGGGATGTCGGCCGAGCTGTCGCGCGTCAGTTCCTTCCGGAAGTCGAGGCTGAGGGTAACGCTCATGCCGGCAGCACCGGGCTGGTCGGCAGGATCTTCAGCTGCATCGTCGTCCGCCAGTCCCTGCCATGGGCGACGACGGCTGGCAGCTCGGCCGTGGGGTCGAACCTGACCAGCCACCACGAGCTTGCGAGGATCGGCGAACCGTCGAAGTCGAGCAGGATCTCGCCGCCCTCGAGGAGCGGGAAGTTGTGCAGCGCAATGGCCGGAAAAAGGAACGGCTCCGTGCCGCCGCCGGTGTCGTCGTCGACCCAGCGCTCGAAGCGCAGCTTCTGTTCAAAGTCGAGATAGAGGTCCGCGGTCACCTTCGGGCGACCGCGTGACTGACCGCGCATCACGCGCTCGTCGCCGAGCTCGATCGGCGTCATCTGGCGCGTGTCGGGGCGGCCGATGCGCAAGTCATCCTTGGCGACGAATTGCGGCAGGTCGGAAGGCCAGACGAGAACGGCCATGATCAGCGCCCCACCAGGCGCTGCCGGTTGATCGCCCGGTCGAGCGTGCTGCCGTCTCGGCTTGCCTCGCTCGCGACGGCCTCGCCGAGCTCGATGATCAGCTCGCGGCTGCCGTCCGCCCCCGTGCGCCCCGTCTGCTTGGATTTCGTGACAGGCTGGCCGTTGTTGATGATCTTGACCTCCGGGAAATTGCCATTGCCGTTGGCCGCGGCCGGAGCGGGCGCTGCCGCCGCCATGGCCCCCGACATGGGCGCCACGCTGAGGCGGATCTGCCGTCCGCGTTCGTCGATCGCGCCGCCGGCGGCGTAGCCGGCAAGGCCCCGACGGCGAACGGCCTCGACGACCGAGACGCCGCCGCTACGCGCGACGTCCGCCTGGCTGAAGACGACCTCGCCGGCATGGACGAGGCCGGCGACGCGATCCTTCGGGCCGGCGCCGGTATAGCCGCCGACGTCGTAGAGCCAGCCGGTCGACGCGGTGAAGCCGCCGCCGAGAACGGCGCCGGCGCCGCCGAAGCCGGGAATGCCTTGGATGAGACGCCCGAGGCCGCCGGCGGCCGATTGGGCCGAGGAGGCGAGATCGCCAAGGCCGCCACCGAGGCGGTCGGCGGAGCCCGCCGCCGTCGTCATGGCCTTGCCGGTCGTGTCGGCCGCGCTGCCGAGCCCCGAAAACTGCTTGTAGAGGTTGTCGAAGCGACTGCCGTAGCCGCCGACCGTCGTGCCGTTGATATCCGCACGATCGAGCTTGCCGATCGAGCCGGGTCCGCCGAGCCAGGCCTGTGCTGCGCCGGTCGCTCCATAGCGGCCGGCATAGCTGCCGAACTGTCCGTGGAACACCGCGTCTTGCGCCGTGCTGTCGCCGAGGAACTCCGACGGCGACATCGACCGTCCCGTCCACTTCCTCGTCCAGGAGGGCACGTTCTCGCCCATGACCTGGTAGGCGCCATAGGCGCGATCGCCGGACGCGAGCACAGGGCCGCGCGCCGAATAGTTGCCCTCAGGCGAGCCGCTCTCGATCGTCTTGATCGCCATCCCGGCGGCGCGGATGTTCAGATTGTCGTTGGCGGCGAGCATCGAGGCGACATGGTCCGAGCCGATGCCTCCAGACCTCGCGATCTGGCCGAGATTGTCATTGGCGGCAGCGCCGAGCACCGCGCCGGCGCCGCCATTGACGATCACGGTCGCGGCCGAGACCGACATGGTGCTGACCGTCGAGGCCAGCGCGCTGGCGAGGCCGTCCGAGGCCACTTTCTTGCCGGAGAGCCGATCGATGACATCGGTGAGCGTCGCGTTGTTTTCCCCGAGAAGGGCGTTCTTCAGCGGATTGGCGATCGCCATCTGCGCGATCCACTTCGACGCGTCCTCGAGCGTCGAGGTCAGCGTGTCGACGCCGAGCTTGCCCGTCGCGAGATCGCCGACGACGCTGTCGATCGCGCCGCCGGCCTCGTCGCTCCAGCTCGACCAGGCCGCCTGCTGGCGCTCGAGCTCCGTGGTAGCGTCGGCGATCGCCGTGGCATTGCTGCGCATCATCTCGGCCGCGCCGCCCGAGAGGCCATCGCGGCGGATCTGCTGCTCGGCATCGAGCAGGGCCAGGGCGCGGTTCTGCTCGGCGATCGGCTTGCCGATCAGATCCATCTGCGCCAGCAGCTTCTCCATGCTGTCGCGCGCCGTGGCGGCGGCATCGTGCATGGACTTCAGCGCGGCGTTGTTGCGGATCTGCTGCGCCTCGTAGTCCTGCATGTGCTGCAGGTACTCGTCGCCATAGATGCCGCGCATCGTCGTCGCGACCTGCTGCTCGATCGACGAACGGGCGATCTGGGCGCGATCGAAGGCCGCATTTGTCCGGGCGGTGGCGAGCGCCTGGTTCCGCTCGAGCTCGGCGGTCGCGGCGGCGATCTCCGCCGCGTTCTTGCGGATGAGGTCGGCCGCGGCGGTCCCTTCCAGCCCCTGGCGGCGGATCAACTGGTCGGCCTCGAGCCCGGCCAGCGCCGCGCTCTGCTCGGCCTTCGGCTTGCCGACGAGGGCGAGCTGCAGCTGCAGCTTCTCCATGCTGTCGCGCGCCGTGTTGGCCGCGTCGTCCATCGCCTTCAGCTCCGCGTTCTGGCGGATGGTGCCGGCGATCGACTCGTTCATATGCGCCAGATAATCCGGCCCATAGAGGTCCCGCAGCGTCGCCGCGACCTGCTGCTCGATCGGCGATCGACCGATCTGCGAGGCATCGAAGATGAGCTGGGAGGAGGTCTGTCTTTCCTTCTTGCGGAGGAGGAGATCGCCATAGGTCTTGGCGAGATCCGCGGCGGCGTCGCGCTCCTCTTTGGTCAGTCTTATGCCGGCCTTGGCCGCCTCGAGCAGGAGGTTGCGCTGCATGAGATAGGCCGCAGCCGCTGTGCTCGACTGCTGCAGGGTCTCGGTCTCGTACTTCTGCTGCCGGACCTGGTCGTAGACCGGCTTGAAGATGTCGCCCGCAACGCGATTGCGGGCCGCGATCGCCTCCGCCTCGAGGGCCGCGCGCGAGCCGGGCGTTGAGGCGGTTACGAGCTGCTCGCGATAGAGCCGCGCGATCTTGTCGCCTTGCGTCTCCTGCCGCGCGATCTCGCCAAGCCCGCCCAGCGCCTTGCCGAGCTGGGCGGCGCGGGCCGCCGCTTGGGCGGCGCCGGAGGTGACGTTGTTCAACGTCAGAAGAGAGCGCTGCAGCGCGCTGTCGAGGCCGCCCGCCTTTTTCGTGGCGTCGAGCAGCTCCTTGCCGAGCGTGCGGTACGAGCTGGTGACGGGCTCGTCGACGATCGCCCGCTGAACCGCGTCGCGGAACGACTTGATGTCGGGAGTGCCTTCCGCCGCCGACTTCTGCAGCGCCTCGATTTCCTTGGCGAAGGCGCTGTATTTGATCGCGACGAGATCGGGCCCGAACGAGGTTCCGGCAAGATCGGTCGGGATCGTCGTCTTCGTCAGGAACGACTCGGTCGCCGAGCGCAGTTGGTCCTGCAGGCTGATGACGTCGTCCTGGCCGGCGATCCTGAGGCCAGGCAGGGTCTCCCGTCCATAGGCGTCGGCGGCGACCGCCGCCTCGCCATAGGCATCCCTCACCGCCTTGATGAAATCGGCATGCTGCGCCAGGGCGTCATCGACCGACTGCAGGCTCTTGGTGCCGGACATCGCATAGGCGAGGACGCCGCCGGCGAGCGCCGTGACGCCGAGAAGGCCGATGTTCAGCGGCGTGGCGAGGGCGAGAATGGAGCGGCCGATCCCGCCCGCCCATGAGCCGATCGCGGCGAGGCTGCCCCGGAAGCCGCCCTCGCTCATCTGCAGCACCTGCAGGATCTGGCCGGCCTGGGTGGCGAAGATCTGACCCGTCGACGCGCCGGCGAGGTACATCGTCGCGACGTCATTGCCCTGGAAGGTCAGCTGCTGCAGCTGGAAGGCCGAGAGCTTCGCGGCCGCCCCGTGCTGCGTGACCGCCCCCCGCGCCGCGTTGATGACGCTGACCTGGCGGGTATAGGCCGCCTGCTGCACGGCCGCCGCATCGGCCGCCTCGGTGGCCGAGATCGCGCCGAGCCGCTGCGCCGCGGCGATGCCTTCGAGCTGCTCGCGATGGGCCTGTTCGGCGGCGAACAGCGGGTTGTAGCGGGCGCGCAGATCGTCGAGTGCCTTGCCATAGGCGGCGATGTCGGCGGCCCGCTCCGCTCCCCCGAAATCGGATTTGACGCCGGTTGCCGCGTCGATCGCCGCCTGCCGCGATTGCCGCGCCACGTTGACGAGGTTGGTGTTGGCAGCCTGCGCGATGGCGCTCGTCGCCTGGATCTGGCTGCCGAGCGCCTGGAACGACTGGCGCGCGGCTTCCGTGCCCGGCTTCACGCCGGAGGCATCGGCCGTGATCTTGACGGCGAGCTGCAGGCTCATGTCCGCGCCTCGTTGAGAACGGGAAGCGCCGCCCCTTCCATCTCCTGCAGATCGAGCCAGTCGGCCTCGACGCCGAGGCGGCGGGCGATCACGTCGACGGCCGTGTAGTCGAGCCCGAGCCAGATGACGCCGGCCATGGTCGCCGCCGTCCGCCACTGCGTCGCCGCAGCAAGGAAGAGGCTCAGAGCTGGCCAGTTCGGCGCCCACACTTCGAAGTCCTCCTTTTCAGTCTCGGGTTGCGGAAGTGCCGACGGATCGGCGCCGAGCGCCGCGAACTGCAGCCGCGTCTCGTCGTCGAGCACCGCCGGCGCAGCGCGATCGACGCGCCCGGTGACGGCGTAGGCCCATGCCTTCGCCGCCGCTTTCAGTTTCCCAGGCGGGCCTTCTCGCCGGAGACGAGCTCGCGATACGCCGCGTAGACGCCGACCGCGAACCAGGGGAAGCGCATGGCGATCTTGAGGTTGTCGGGCGTGAACGGCACGGGCGACGAACCGGAGATGACGCCGTCCCATCCGACCAGGACGCGATAGAGGAGATCGTGCTCGTGGCCGCGGCGGTCCTCGAGCGGCGACGCCTTGAAGCGGTCGTCGATCGCGCGGAGCTCGTCATCGGAGAGGATGTCGAAGTGACCGGTGAAGGTCTCGCGGACGACGTCGCCGGCGACCGTGTCGCTCGGCCGGGTGATGGTCACGGGCCACTGGACACGGAGGCTGTCGACAAGGGCAAAAGACATCGGAGAGGATCCTTTGAGAGAGGGTTGAGAGAACTCAGCGAGCGGCCGGGCTGGCCGGTGTGGCTTGCAGCTTCCGAAGCCCTGGCCGAAGCGCGTGAATGGCCGGCACGACAATCTGGACCTTGCCGAGCATCATCTTCTCGACGATCTGATCATCGCGGAGGACCGGCCGGCCGTTCTCGTCCTGCTCCTCGACGATGATGAAGCCGGCCTCTTCATCGGCCTCGATCACGCGCTCGACGACGCGCCCGCCCAGCAGAACGATCGGAGTGACCGTGAAGAACAGGCGCGGATTGTGGGGGCTGTCCTTCCGACCGGAGATCTTCATCACCGCACCACGATCGACAGTTCGTCGTCGCCGGCATCCGGCGTCAGCATCAGCGGCAGCGTCAGGTTGGTGATGCCCTGCGTCTGGCCATAGGTCGGCCGCCCGATCTGCACCTTCGGCGCGTTGATCTCGACGATGTTGCCGGCGGCGGTGCCGTGCACGAAGGCGAGCGCGTCCTTGGTGTGGGCTGCCGCGATGCCGAACCAGTTCTTGCTGGCGATGCTCTTGGCCTCGACGACCGCGCTGCCGGTCGACTGGCGATCGGTGATCTGGATCGAGTCCTCGCCGATGAGGTTGCGCAGCTCGACCGTGTTGCCGATGTCGATCGTCAGGCTCTCGCCGATCATCGCCGTCCCGTGCAGCGAGAAGGTCGGCGTGTTGACCTTGGAGACCGGCAGCGGCGTCTGGAAGCCCGAGACCGTGACCGACGGCAGCGACGTATCGGTCGCCGGCACGAGCAGCCCACGGAACGTGAAGGCGATGTGCGGGATCTGGTTCGGCGAGGGATTGATGGTGAAGGTGCCGCGCGCACCGAGGAGCTTGTGGTTCACGCCGTCGAGATTGGCGTACATCGTCACCGACTCGTTCGCCGCGCTGACGGGCTCGTAGGTGACCGAGGTGTCGGCGACGATCGTCTCCGCCATTCCGGCGCCGCGCAGCAGCACGCCATAGCCGGGAACATCGCCGGCATCGCCAGCGCCGGCGAGCTCGACGCTGAACTGCAGCTCGACATAGTCGCCGACGAGGAAGGCGCCCTGGTTGCCGAGATAGGGCAGCATCAGGTCGCGCCGCACTTCCGCGCCGGCCATCGGCGTCAACGTCACCTGGTTGGCGAGGATGGCGTTGGCGGACCCGGTCGGGGTCGGATCGGTCGCATAGTCCGTCTCGATCTTGGCGAGCAGCGCCATCTTGCGCCAGTAGCGCTTCGAAGTCAGGGCCATGGATCAGGTCTCCTCGCTCTGCGCCTTGCGGCGGCTGGATTTCGGGACGAGGTTCGTCGCTGCGACCTCGATCAGCTTGCCGACGGCCGCGGCCGTCTCCGGCGACATTTCGGACATCGGCGGCGTGACGGTGACGACGACGTCGCCAGCGGCCGGCGCTGTCTCGGCGGCCTCATCGGCCGGACTATTGGGGGTGAGCTCGCCGCTCTTGGGATCGCGGATCCAGGAGCCGCCGTTGCGCACGGGCATGGTCAGTTTCCTTCCACGTAAAAGACGACACCGAGCGTCATCTCCCAGATGAGCAGGCCGCCTCGAGCACGGATGAGATTGCCGCCGACATGGGTGATTGCCTCGGCGGCGGAAGGCGGCTGCCATCCGACGAGAGCGCCGCGCGCGAAAGCCTTC
Source organism: Kaistia sp. (assembly GCA_965279105.1). GTDB lineage: Bacteria > Pseudomonadota > Alphaproteobacteria > Rhizobiales > Kaistiaceae > Kaistia. Next base: position 2,504,096 of record OZ257135.1, on the reverse strand, counting down.
AGCGCTTCGATGTCGCCGGCGGCCGCGCCGCCGGTCGCGTCCGAGACGTTCTCGGCATAGATCGCGAGGGCGATGTCGGCCTCGGTGCGCTGCAGGACGCCGTTCATCCGGGAGTTTTCCGCGGACGACTCTTCCTTGACGAAGACATAGGCGGCCGGCAGCGCGAGCGGCTGGTCGACGATCGCGGCGAGGGACGCTGCGCCTTCGACGATGCGGAACGGCGATCCAGCGGCGCTCTGCAGCTGCGCGATCATCTCGGCGACGATCATGGTGCGATCTCCACGCCGGGCAGGCTGCTGTAGTGATCCTGGATGATGGCGAGGATCTCGGCCTGGTCGGCGGCGTCGACGCCGAGATAGGGCCGCGCCGGGATGTGGATCACGCGTGCGGGCACCGTGTAGGTGCGCTCGTGCTTCGATTTCGAGCGGCTGCGCGCCGAGGCGAAGCGCAGCTTGGAGCCGACGCGGAGGCCTTCCTTGTTGAGGCCGGCGCCGTCCTTGGCATAAAGGAAGCTCGACGTCTGCTGGCGCTCCGCCTGCTGGATCGAGCCGCCGAGCTGGTGAATGGCGGCATAGCGGAGATTGGTGCCGACCTCGGCCGAGGTGTCGGTCGTCTCGGCATGGATCGACGAATAGAGACCGGGGCTGACCTTGTCGCGGAGCAGGAAAGGCCGGGCGCGCCGCTTCTTCGACATGCGCGCCAGCGTCGACTTGGCGTGCGGCTGCCACTTGACGCCGCGGGGGCCGGCCTCGGCCTCGAAGCGGCGCTGCGACGAGGTCAGCACCGCGCCGGCGATCGCAGGCATGACCGGCGCGAGATTGCCGCCGGCGGAGGCGAGCTTGTCCAGCGCCGCCACGATCGCGGCATCGTCGATGGCAAGGACGATCCCCTCGGCGTCGGCCATCACATGCCCTTCAGGCTGTCGCGGGTGAAGACGCGGTCGGGCCGCGAGGCGCGGATCGAGCCGCCGCCGGCGGCCGCGGGAACAGCGCCACCGACATCGAGCTGCACGATCCCGCGCGAGACGTCCTTCAGCCAGGCGAGCCCTTCCGAATAGGCGCGGAGCACAGGGCCATCCTTCTCCGCGCTCTTCCCATGCAGGAAGTAGCGGGCGATATCCGAGGCGACCTTCACCAGCGCCGTCGGAACCGTCGCGAGCGGCAGCGCATAGATCTTGCCGACATAGCCGTCGATCAGCGCCTCGGCGTCGCCGAGCGCCCGGCCGACGATCGTCTCGTCGACGGTCGTCGGCGGCACATGAACGCGATCGGTGAGCTGGATCAGCTCCCGCTCACCGAAACGATCGACCAGGTCCTGCAGGGTCGCGTAGGGCATCGTCATCCAGGCCAAGAGGAAGGCGGCGGGCATTGGCGCCCGCCGTCAGTTGGCATCAGCCCTTGCGGGGCTTCTTGGGAGGAGCGGCATCGGGCGCCTTTGCCGGATCGGCGCCCGAAGCCTCGCCGGCTTCCGTCGGCACCGGGTCGGAACCCGGATCGGACGGGGCAGGCTGGACATCCTCCGTCGTGGCGGCGGCGCCGCCGCTCGGCATGACGACGACGCCAGCTTCCGGCTGCGCCTGCTGACCCTCGGCGTCCGCCGCCGGCTGGGTCGGGGTATCCTCGTGGTTGCCGCCGAGAATCTGTCGCCGGAGACCCGCCATCGCCTCGATCGTGAGGTGACCGGCCTCAACGAGCAGCGCGTCGACCTGGTCGTCGATCTCCTGGACGACGAGCATCGGCTCGGCTTTGAGGATCGCGAGCACGTCGTCGGGGATCAGGCCCGCCGGCCAGGTGCGGTCGGCAGGATGGGCGATGCCGCAGCGACGGAAGCCGTCGCGCTTGCTGCTGATGCGGATGGCCATGGCGGCTACGCCAGCCACGGGACGACGACGACGGTCGCCGTGCCTGCCCACTCGTTGGTCTCGCCGCCCGAGGCGAGCGTGTTGGTCACGATCTTGCGGGCGGCGCCCTCGAGCGCGGGCGGCACGACGAGGAGGTTCGGCATCAGGCCGAGCGGCCGGCCGCCGTCGCCCTTCATGCCGGCGATCGCACCGCGCGCGGTGGCATAGTGGGTCGCATCCAGCGTCTGCTTCGAGCCCCAGGCGAACTGCCAGAAGCCGAACCCGACATTCGACCGGGCGTCGGCGCCATAGACGAATTCGTTGTTGTCGAACACGTTGTCGTCGGTCGGGGCGTCCTTGGCGACGAAGTTGAAGTCCTTGCGGCGCTGGTAGATCAGCGGCTTCAGCGGCCGGTTGGTGCAGAGCAGGAACCAGGGCGTACCGGAGCCGCCATCGGTGTTGGCGACCGACTGCGTCGCGCCGTCCTCGTCCTCGACCGGGTGGTCGGTGTCGAAGAAATACTGCCCGTCATAGCAGAGCGTCGAGAAGCCGGCCTTCAGCAGTCCGAACACGAGCTCGTCCGGCAATGCCTGCGTCGAGAACCCCATTTCCTCGAACAGCGGGCCGTAGATGCCGAGATTGTCGGTCTCGATATCGTCCTTGTCGACGGAGACGGTCAGCTCCCACTTCTTCTCGCGGATCGAGTAGTCGTGCTGCTCGAGGCTGTGCACCAGGCGCTTGCCGAGCCACTCGCGCACGCCCGGCATCTTTCCGAGCCAGCCGTATTTCTGCTCCTTCTGGCTCGACGGCACGAGGGTGGCGACCTGGTTCCACTGCGACGGCGCCTGGCCGATGCCGCGCTGGAAAGAGGCCTTGAAGCCGACGCGCAGCGCGTCGAGATTGGCGGAATTGACGAGCATGGTGCGGGAGCCCTCAGAGGGTGATTTCGAAGAGGACGACCGCGGCGGACGCGGTCGCGTTGGTGCCGCCGACCGTGACCGACAGCGCGTCGCCGGCGGCGACGACATTGGCGGCCGTCGGCGTCGCGAGATCCACGTCGCCCGCCGCGGAGCCCGCCTGCGTGATCGTGATGACGCCGTTGGTGATCGCGGTGCCGTTGATCTTGCCCGTCAGCGTGGCGTTGCCGGTGGTGAGCGCGCCCTCGGCGACGGACCGGATCGCGGTCACGCGGCCGGCGACCGGCGAAACGGCGTAGTAGACGTTGGTGCCGACCAGCGTCGCGACGCGCGCCTGGACATAGACCTTGCCGGCCGCGATGAACGGCGCGACCACGTCGGCGCCCATCGCAACCTGGACGCCGGCGCTGTCGACACCGACGATGACGCCAGCCAGCGAGCGCGTGCCTGCGCCGGAGGTCAGCGCCACGGTCTGATCGTCGACGATCCAGGCGGGAAGCCCGATATGGGCGGCGGTGATCGCGTCTCCGGCCGAAGAATTCGCCCAGCGGAAGGAGCCCTCGCGCACGCCGACACTGAGGTCGCCGGCGCTGCCCGTGCTGTTGTCGACGCGCTCGGTCGCCATGCCGAGCGCGACGAGGCCGACGGCGGTGCTGCCCGGCACGGCATAGCCGGCCGCGTTGCGACAGGCGATCGAGCCGGCATAGATCTTGGTGGCGGCAGCAACGTCATAGCGCGCGGTATCGCCGCGCAGATATGGCGTGTTGCGGTCTGCGGTGAGCGCGGACATCAGCGGATCTCCGATTTCTTGGCGGCGAGGACTTCGGCCTCGGTCAGGCCGAGCGCGCGCATGACGACGGTGTCGGCTTCCTCGATCACCGGCGTATCCGCGCCCTGGCGGCGCTGCTGATCGCGGGCGGGACTGACGACGACCGGTGCCCCGGCAACGAAGGCCTCGAAATCGGCGAGGTCGGCCTTGGCGCGGGCGAGGCCCCAATCCTTCAGGGCCGGGGCGAGCTTGCCGTCGGTGATCGCCTTGTCGACGGCATCCTTGGCCTTGTCGGCGGCGATCGACGTCTTGAGCCCGCCAAGTTCCGTCTGCAGCGCGACGACCTGCTCGACCGGAACGAAATTCTTCGGGTCGACCGTGCCGGCCTTCAGCGCCGTGACGGCGCCGACGATGGCATCGTCGGTCGCGGTCGCCGCGAGCGCGACGGCGCCGGCGGCCTGGTTGCGGAAGCTGACGAGCTTGCCGATGGAGGCGAGGATCGTTGCCTCGTCCGCGTCGGCGCTGAGGCCGAGGGCCTCGGCAATCTGTTTCATGGAGACTCCATCGGTGAAGGCGAAAGCGCTCGCGGCGACGGCCATCAGGTCGATCGCTGGCGAGTTGGTGAGCGCGACCGACAGGATGAGCTGCACCTGGCCGCTCTTGTCGGGCACGAAAACGGGCGAGAGGTAGCGGTACTCGTGCGCCTTGATCGCGGTCGCGGCGGCCGCGACCCACTCGATCCGCCCCCAGATGCCGTCGGCGCGCACCTCGAGCTGCTTGATCCAGCCGGCCGCCGGCGCGCGGCCGCCGACCTCGGGCACCGCCGCGAAAACCGTCTGGTGATCGTAGTCGACGACGAGCTCGGTCGATCCGGCCCGTGCGAGCGAGGCGGCGACGATGCGCTGCATCGCAGCCTGGTCGCCGACCAGGAACGGTCCGCGGCCATCGCGCGCCGACATCGCGCCGGCCGGCAGCAGCAGGTGCCAGTCGCCATCAGCCGCAGTGGCGACGGCCGACAGGGCGACGGCGATGGAGGCGAGACGAAGGGCGGATGAGCGAAGGGGCATGAGCCGACCGTCGCTCATGCGGCAGGGCCGTTACATGGGGGCAAACGCCCCCACGAGACCCTCGGGCGGTGTCGATTTCGCCGCGCCGGACCGATCATGCTGAAATTCAGCGGCGGTCGCCAGCGGCTAATTCTGCCGATCGGGACGCACGACGGCAGCCCGACACCCTGCGAGGGCGCTCTTAGGCCTCTTACGGCCTCTTATTCGGCCTTCGCGTTCCGGGCCGAGGTCGCGATGATGGCAGGGGGCGTCATATTGGTCAAAGCGGATCTCCGGCGCCCGATGTTGCGATCGCCGGCGAGCGGCGCCATATTGGTCTCGAGGTCGTCGTGACAACCGGGAAATCGTCGGTCCGGTTGGGTGATTCCGCCCCGGCAGCGGCAACACTCCTACGGGGAAGGTGGCGTACCCCCGCGACGATCTCGCCTCTCCTAGATCCCGCCTTCGACCAGGTCATACTTGGAGCGATCCCTGAGGGTCGCAAGCGGCACCATGGTCGCCGATCGCGCGGCGTTGGTCACGACGGTCGTCCGCTCGCCGCTGTCGAGGCGCCGGCGCTCCTGGAAGCCGACCTGGACGACAAGCTTGCCGAGGCGCTCCTCGCCGGGCACGTCGAACACATAGAGCAGCGCCGGCCGATCCTTGTCCCAGAGCACCGCCCTCGGCGCGCCGATGATCTCCGGCAGCCGCCGCAGGATGGTGGTCGGCGCGGCCTTGCCAGCAGCGCGCTTCGCGTCCCGGTCGAGATGCTGGGCCTGCTGCTGCGTGATCGTGATGGCGCCGGTCTCCGGCGCCGGCTTGCCCTCGCGCTTCAGCCAGTCGAGCGTGCCCGGTCCGAGAGCGCCAACGGGAAACCAGCTCCGCTCGACGCGGCCGCCGGCGACAGCCTGGTCGAACCAGGTGGCGAATTCATCGGCGAGCTTTGCGGCCGGAAAGTCGGGGCTCGCCACGGCGGCCGCGGCGAGCTCGGGCGGCGCGGCGGCGAGCTTGGCGGCATAGGCGAGCGCCCGATGCCCAGCCTTGCCGGGATTGTAGCCCCAGCCGGGATCGATCCCGACGGGCACGTCCAGCTCCTCGCCCGTGCGCGGATTGACCCAGACCCGCTCGATCTCGGGCGGCGGCTCGAATTTGAGCTCGCCGCGCATGCGCTCGACATCGCGATCGGAAAGGCTCTGCAGCGTGCAGCGGCAACCCCAGCCACAGGGCGGCGCCCATCTGTTCCAATAGGGATCATCGACCCGAAGGCAGAGATTGTGCCGCTTCAGATGCTCCGGGCGGGCGCGGCCGTCGAGCACGCAGACATAGCGCAGCCACGGCCGCGTCGCCTTCGTGCGCTCGAACTGCGACCAGTGGCCGACCGCATAGGAGACGCGCATGTTGACGTCGAAGATCGTCTGCAGGCGGCGCGGCGAGCCGAGCTGCGCAGACACGACTTCGCCGCTCTGGGGATCCACGACGTCCCGGCGGCCCCACCAGCCTTTCGCCTGCAGGAGCGGCTTCAGACCGGCGGCGAATTCCCGGCCGGTCTTGCCTTCCTTCAGCGCCGAGACCAGGCCGTCGCTGATGTCGGTGAGGATGTCGAAGCCCGCCGACTTCGCCACGGTGAGCATGGCGGCGTGCTCTTCCTGGACGGCGTCGCGCCAGTCGAAGGTCGGCGCGAGATACTTGCCGCGCAGCTCGAGCGCGCGGATGGCGTCCGTCGGGGCGAGCGGCTTGATCTGGACCGTCATGGTCGATCAGGTGTCGCTGAGATCGTCGTCGACCTCGCCGGAAAGGCGGGCGGCGAAGGCGGCGGCGGCGAGCTTCTCGGCGAGGGCGTTCACGTCCATGGTCCGGAAATGCTCCGCCAGGATCCTCTGGCCTTCCTCGGCGTCGGTGGCGCCGACGAGCTTCGCCTCGAGGCCGGCGATTATGGGTTCGACGAGCACCTCCCAGCCCTGATCGCCGAGCATGTCGGCGATCGCCGCGTCGATCGCGTCGGGCTGCGCCTTTGCTGGCATCGTGTCGCGAGCCGCGACCGGCCGGCCTGGCTGCCGCGCCGGCGCCGGCGGCGCAGCCCCCTTTGGATCGACAACTGGCGGAGCGGTAGCCGCTGGCGCGAGCAGCTCTTCGTCCTCGGCCGGTTCCGGGATGCCGATCAGATCGCGCATGGTCGACATGCCGACCTTGAGGCCGAGGGGCACCAGCTTGGCAACGTTGCCGACGACCTTCTCGACGTCGGTCTCGTCGGGCCTGCCGATCTTGATGCGCGGATAGGCCTTCATCGGTCCGAAATTGAACTGGACCAGCGGCCGGGCGACGTCGCGCGTCAGCGTCGCCCCCAGCTGGCGCGAATCCGCGACCTCGATATCGTCGCGGACGCCGTCATGAACCTTGCCAACGGCATAGCCGCCAGCGACGGCGTCGGTGGTGCCGACCTGGCCGAGCACGAGCTTGGACACCTGGCGATCGAGCCAGTCGGCCCGGCTCTCATAGAGTTCGTGCGAGCCGGTGACGTCGGCTTTCACGAAGTCGATCGCCATAGAGGCCGGGACGATCGCGGCATAGTCGGTGCCGATCGACTGCACGGCGGCCAGCAAGACGTCCTTGTCCTTGTCGAGCGCGCCGTCGGCATATTTGCCGAGCCGCAGCGGCTGGCCATAGGCCTCGCAGAAGATGGCCCAGTCCTTCATCGTGAAGGACTTGAAGAGGTAGGCCCAGGCGGCGGCGCGGGCGAGGCCGCCGCGGATCGGCAGTCCGCTCTTCGCCTTCGCGACATGGAACACGAAGGCGGCCGGCGCGAGCGGCTCGTTGCCGCCCGCCTCGCGCAGCAACGGAGTTTCCCCGTCGGCCCGGTCGAAGGTGAAGAAGCGTGGATCCCGCCAGCGCAGCGCCCCGATCCGCCACTGTCCTTCCGAGGTGTCCCAGTCGATCTCGGTGACCGAGAAGCCCTTGCCGACGGCGTCGAGGATGTCGATGAGCTCGTCGGCCAGCGTGTCGCGCGCGATGAAGGCCCGCACCAGGTCAGCGGCAGCGACGTCGCGCGCGTCGTCCGATGCGGCGACGACCGAGACATCGAGCCCGGCCACCTGGCGCTTCCGGATGCCGAGCACGCCGGCATAGTGGAGATCGCGCTCCTCCATGTCCTCGGCGAGCTCGAGATAGCGCTCGGGATCGCCGTCGATCGATTCGCGCAGCATGCGCGCGAGGCGCGGCGGCGTTAGGCCGGCGGCCGGATGCGCGCCTGAATAGGGCTGGCGCACGCCGGCGATGGTCGGCCCGGCCTTCTGCTGCTTCAGCGCGGCGAGATCGATCGGGCGCCCATAGGCGTCGTAGAGCGTGGCGGCCATCAATAGGATCCTCTCGAGCGACGCAGCGACGCCATGCGGTACGATCCCTCGTCATCGTCGCGGCCGATGTCGAAGCGGCTCCGCGGCGGTGTCACGGGCGCATAGGCGTATTCCATCGGGCTGCCGGCGGCATGGATGCCGAGGAACGCCGCCCAGGTGCGGTCGGCATGATCGTCGTCGCGCTCGGCGACGAAGCGAGGCGCGCCGGTGGCCGAGGCAACGCGGCGAAGCTTGTGCAGATCGCCGCGGAGCGCCGGGTCGCCCTGAGTGATGCGGACGGTCCGGTCTTCGAAGCGTTCCTTGCCGGCGGTGGCCATCACGAGCTTGCTCGGCCCGGTGAAGAGAACGCCCTCGATCCGAGAGCCATAGCGGCGCTGTGCGTCCTCGACGACCTTCTCGCCCATGCCGGTCTGGTCGATACAGGCGCGCGCGACGCGGTAGTCGCGCATGATGCGGTCGAACTCGTCGTCCATCGCCGCGAAGCTGGCGCGCTTCTGCTCGACCCGCTCGCGCTCCCAGAGCACGTCGCCGATCTGTTCCCAGACCCAGATCACATGCAGATCGTTCCGCCGGCCGATGTCCCGGCCCACGAAGCAGACCCCGCCCTGGTAGCCAGCGGGATCGCCCGCGTTCTCGTCCTCGCAAGACGAGATCAGATCATAGGAGAGCCAGGCGCTGGCCTCGTCCAGCCACTGCAGCTCGTATTCCTGCGCCCAGGCGTCCGCGTCGGCGATGCCGGCCTTCAGCTCCTCGATGTCGCGCGGCAGCCCGTCGGCGACGGCTTGATAGATGTCGACGATGTGCCGGGACCAGGCGTCATCCTTGCCGGTCGCCAGCTCGTAGAACTTGTTGCCCTTGCCGTTGCCGGTCGAGGTGACGCGCAGCTTCCAGCCCGCCGAAATGACGGGAAAGAGCGCCTTCCAGATAGCGGCGCTGTCCTTGTGGAACGCGAACTCGTCCAGGAAGACGTTCGACGAGAAACCGCGCGCGGTGTCGGGGTTGGCTGGCAGCGCGGTGATGCGCGAGCCGCCCTCAAGCTCGACTTCGAGGGCGCGGAACTTGAGCCCGCCGCCCGCCTCGAAATCGGTCTCGCCGAAGTCGCGCACGCCCATCTGGTAGGCCTGCGCGTGGCGCTTTACGCCTTCGTCCATGGCCTCGCGCGCCTGGCGCTCGCCGCGTGACAGGATGACCCAGCGTGTCCGTTTTCCCATCAGCAGGTGCTCGAAGCCGTCATCGACCACTTCGAGCGTCGTGGTGAAGGTCTTGCCGGTCTGGCGCGCGAACATGCCGAGCTTGAAGCGGGACCGGTCGAGGAACCATCGCTTCTGATAGCCGAACAGCGGCACGGCCGCGGGCACACGCGGGCCGGTCATCGCTCGAAGATCCCGTAGACGTCCTCGCGGATGCGTCGGAGCACCTCGGCCGGATCGCCCTTGCCCGAGGTTACGGCCGCCTCGGCCTTGTCGATCGCCTCGGTCAGCTTCTTCTTCGCCTCGTCGTTGGCAAAGGCACGGTTCTTGGCCGACTGTGCCTGAGCCGAGACGACGGCCTGATATGCCTTCGCCAGATCCAGGGCATTTTTTGTGCCGTGGCCCTCTTCCTCGAGGAGCTCGTCGAGCAGCGATTTGATGAACTCGGCAAGCACCAGATCGTCTTCGGCGATCTTGTCGGCAGTCAGCTTCGGAGCGATACCCGCATAAAGGTGCCGCCGCTCGTCGAGACGCTGGTTCCGCTTTGCGAGCCGCACCGCCTTGCGACCAAAGGCGGAGGACGAGATCGTATCGATCCCCTTCGCCTCGAGGCGGTCGTTGAGCTCGAACAGAATATCGGCTTGCGTCCGCTTCCGCTCGTTGAGCTGCGCCATCGCCCAGACGAGATCGTCCTGTGCTTCCTCAGGCAAAAGGTCGAGCGAAGAGAGGCGGCCGCGTCCTGCCATGACGTCAGGCCGGGTCGGACGGACGGCGGACGCCCTCGATGGCGGTCTCGCGGTCGACATGTCGGCGGCCGAGGCGCAGCAGCTGCGCCACCTTCACGCTCCCGGTGTCCTTGACGGCGACGGCGCCCATCTCGGCGAGATAGTCGAGCTGCTGATGCACCCACGGCCGGTCGCGCTTGATCATGAAATCGTCGCGCAGGACCGTCTCGAGATAGGCCGACGTCGCGGTGCCGCCGATGTCCTGGGCCAGCTCGCGCAGAATGATCAGCCGGGCCTCCTCGCGCAGATAGGCCTCTCGCTTGGCCTGCCGGTTATCGACCTCGGTCATCTCTGCGCTCCAGGGAAATGATGTTGTTCGCGCGCTCGGCCATGATCGCGACCGGCTTGAGCTTCTCGTCCATGGTCTCCAGGCGCCCCTCGAGGCGGGTGATCGCCATCTCCAGGCGGTGGCTGCTGTCCTTGTCAGGTAGGCTCCGGATCTGCAGCTCGGCGGTCGCGACCCGAGACTTCGTGTCGGCCTGGTCGACCTTCAAAAGCTCGATCTCGGCACCGAGCTTGTCGACCTCGCTCCGCCGGGCGCCCCGCGCCGCCGAAATCAGCGTCCAGAAAAGCGCGGCCGCCGCGATCAGCGGCGGCAGCCAGGCACGAAGCTCTTCCATGACGGGGACTACCGCGCGAATGCCGGCGCGAGGCCTGCCGGGGCGAGGTTCTCGATTTTGACGGTCGCAGGCGTCTGTACGCCGGCAATCAACTGCCCCAGCTTGGCGGTGGCGAGCGCTGCAGCCTTTTCGGGCGTGACGCGGTGCCGCGCGAGCGCATCCGGCACGGAGGCCTCCATCCACCGGACAGCATTGGCAATCACCTGCGACCGGACATCGACCGTGATGCCGTCGAGCCGGACGCCAAGCTCGGCGATCGCCCGCGTGACGCCGGTCATGGCGGACGAATGCAACGCTTCGCGGTGGCGCGCATCGATCTGAATGCCGGTCCAGCGCTGCACCAGCACTGCGATCCAGCCGATGAGGCCGGCGATCGCCGCATCGGCCAGGGCGCGCAGATAGGGCTCGAAGAAGGCGTAGACGGGCGCGGCCGAAAGGGTCGTATCGGCCGCGAATGCCGACGCGTTCAGGGCCAGCAGCGCCAGCGTCGCTGTGATCGCAGGTATGGTGATTGCGATGGCCCTGCGGGCCGCGCGAACGAGAGCGCTACCACGGCTCGACATTCCGTTGGCGACGGCATCGTCGATCTGGATCACGATCTCGCGGCTGCGGCCGTGGCCACGCCGACGTGCCGCCCGATAGACCAGGGCGGCGACGACGGCGGTGCCAAGGCCGATCACCGATGCAACGATTGTGAGAGGCATCGGCGGCAGAACGGCGGACAGCAGCGCCACCGCGAGCACCGTAACGAGGATAGCGATGGTGAGAAGAGGGAAGAGCAGTCCGATCGGACGAGGCATGAAAGAGCTCCGGAAGGGTTGCGAACGAGGCAGGTAGTCAGGCGGTGCCGTGCATCGTGAACAGTGCACGCCACGTCTTCGGACCGACGATGCCGTCGACCTTCAAGCCGGGATGGCTGGTCTGGAACTGGCGCACCGCGAGTTCGGTGGCCGGGCCAAAGTCCCCGTCGACGGCGATCGACCAGCCCCAGGAGCGCAGGCTCACCTGCAGGAGCCCGATGGCGTCCTCTTTGTCGGACCCGCGCTGCACGGTGGGCGGGGTCTCGACGTCGGCCGGTACGAGCGTCGCCTCGAGAGCGGCGATCGCTGCCTTTGCCCTGGCGAGATAGGCGCGGCGGCTGGCGAGCCCGTTCGTTCCGCCATTGATGCGGCGCGTGATGGTGACGAGATCATCCTGGTCGGCGAGCGTGCTGAGGTTGCGGCTGTTCCAGAACCAGACTGCGATCCGCAGCGAGACCGACAGGTCTTCTGCGGCCATGGACGGCGAGCCGACCAGGTCGAGGTTCAGGGCTTTGCCAGCCGCCGCGTAATTCGCGCGCCCGGTGAGCTGGATCAGGCCGCGCCCCTTGTAGCGGACGCCGTCGCCTGGATTGACGTTTCCGAGATCGGTGCGCCCTTCATAGGCTCCGCCGCTCGCGTACTCTTCCGCCGTGACGAACCCATCGCTCTCATGCGCGATCTGCGCCAGGAAGTGCGCGATCCGCTGTGGCGTGGAGATGTCACCGTCGGCGAGCGACTTCGGCAGAGCCGGGCCGACGGCGGCGATGATGGCGGCGGCTCTCAGCTGCCTTGGCAAGGTGACGCCGGGCGCGACGGCGCTCAGTACATCGGCGCTCAGAAGATCGACAAGGCGCACGACCCGCTCCCCGAAATGCGACGGCCGGCGCAAATGCACCGGCCGCGCGAGGATCGAGCAATGGGGGCAACATGCCCATGGGGGCAGATGCCCCCATTAGCACGGCTGCGATCTCATTGGAGCGGGGCGTTTGCCCCCATCAGCGACGACTGCCGAAAATGAAAGCAGCCTCGCGAGGAGGCTGCTGGCACGACGGCCTTGGTGTCAAGAGCCCCCTCAGGAGACCGGCGTTCCCTTCGCCTTCGACCTCGCAGGGGCCGGCTTCGCCGGTGCCGCCGGCTTCGCGCCGACCGGCTGCAGCGTGATGATGACCGGGTTCGGCATGTGATCGTTGATCGCGCCGGTCGCCGCATCGACGCCGACGCCGATCAGCCCGCCGACGACGAGGTTGCCGGCCAGCCCGGCGGTGCCGGCGCCGGTCGCATGGATGCCCACCGCGACCACCTGGCTCTCATAGCCCGGCGCCTCGGCCGTGACGGTGAACGACTTGTTCCGCGGCGCCTTCACGACACAAGGGCCGGTGCAGACATTGCCCAGCGTCGTGGTCACCTTCGCGGTGTTCGGCGTCACCTGGATGGCGACGTCCTCGTTCGCGCCGCGTGTGATCGTTCCGCAGCCTGCCAGCGCGAGGCCGGCAACCAGCATCAGTACTCGCTTCATCTCTCAGTCCCCTTTTTCAGCCGACACAATCTATGCAAGAACTTCCGCGTGTGTCGAGCGCGGACGATCAGCGATCGAAGAGCGGCAAAGTCGGCGGCGGCGGCCGCTTCCGGCCTCGCCGGGCGGTCGAGCGATCGACGCCGAGCGCACGCGCGATATCTGTCAGCGAGGCGCCCTCGTCGGTCATTTGCCGGATGGCTTCCCATTGCCGACGCCGGCGCGAGCGCCACTGCACCGAGGGCGGAATGTCGATCGGTCCATGACCGAGGCCGATGCAGATCGCCCGCGCTTCGGCCATGCCGATGAGCTGGGCGAGCCAGTGATCCTCGGCGAGGCGGTCGATCGTCGGGATGTAGATCCGCCCGACCTTGTGCGAGCCGATCAAGATGGCGGCGCGGAGCCCCGCGACGCGTGCGATGTCAGCGAGCACCGGCGGCAGGATGGCCGCGATATCGTCCATCGCTGTCGGTGCCGGGGTCATCGCGCAAGCCGCACCATTTCTATCGGCCCAAGGGCGGCAGGACGGTGATGACGCACCTCTCCCGCACGAGATAGCGGATGCCGCCGAGCACGACGGTGACGTTGCCGACTCCGTCGAGTTCGGCCGCGCGCTCGACGGCGCGCTCGACCCGGCCGGCGATGAGCTGGCGGACGCCGTCGACGTCGAAGCCGTGCTCGCGCTCCAGGAGGCGGATGACGGCATGGTCGGTGACGCGGATCATGACGGCCTCCGCCTGGGCTGCGGGGCGTCGCACCAGCTGGCGCGGCGCTCGCCGTGATAGGGACGCGCGAGCCCTTCGAAGATCATGACGCGCGCGACGTCGACGCCGTTGACGCGGATGATCGCCAGCGTCCGCCGATACTTGTCGCGCCGGGTCGAGCGGATGACCTCGACCCGCTCGCCGGCGACCAGCTCGGCCATTCGGTCGCGCGCGCGCTCGGCAAGCCGCCGCTCGTCGCGGCAGCGGGCATGCAGCTCCGGCGCGTCGAGGCCGATGATGCGGATCCGCTCGTCGCCGAGGCGCACGGTGTCACCATCGACCGCGACGAGATCGGAGCCGAGCGCCGGCCCGGCCATGGCCAGAAAGGCGGAAAGGCAGAAAGCCCGAAAGCCTGACTTCATGATTTCGCGACCTTCTGGATCTGCTTGCCCAGCTCGGCGATGACGCCGTCGAGATCGTGGCTGTCCTTGGCGCTGTCGGCCGGCCGTCCGAGCCGGCGCAGCTGCGCCTCGATGATCGCGCGCTTGCTCTCATGCGGGAACGGCACCTTGGCAGTCGGCCAGATGACGCCGGCCTCGCGCGCCAGCCAGCCCTTCAGCGCCTCGATCGCCTTGGCGGCCGTCACCGGATCGCGCACCCAGGAGACATGGTCGACGCCCGTCTGCCGGCGCACGAAGGCGGCGAGCGCCTCGTCGGTGCGGTCGCGGACGACGCCGAGGTTCCAGCCCGAAATCCAGAGCGCGCGCATCTTGGCGACATAAGGCCCCTCGAGCGACAGCGCGCCACGGGCGCGGCGCGCCTTCTGCGGCGCCGGCGCCGCGATCTCGCGCGAGCGGCTCGCCGGAGGCGTCGGGACGAAGCCGAGCCGGCGCATCTCGGCGAGCACCGCGCCGCGCTCGTTCGGCGTCATGTCCTTCGAGGACTCCTTGCCGGTGATGCGCAGATTGATCGCGCGATAGCTGTCGTCGTCGAGGCCGAGCTGCTTCTTGGCGACATGGATGGCTGCGTTCGGGTTCATCATCGATCTCCTCTTGCAGGCTGGATGGAAAGGGTCATGCCGCCGTCCGTTCGCCGGCGGCGAATTCGGCCAGCAGCGCGCGGATCTCGCTCTCGCGCGGCGCCGTCGTCTCGAAGAAGCGATACAGCTCGCCGAGCAGCCGGCCGGAGATGCGGAGATCCGCGATCACGCGCTGCGAGGCCTCATGGTCGCCGAGCGTCGAGGGCGGACCCTCGGCGCGCGGCAGGACGAGCGTCTCCAGGGCTTCGGCGGCCCGCGCCTCGTGCTGCGCCACCAGGAACAGGACGGCGGCGATCGCGCCGAAGCTTTCCGAGGGCAGGCCGCCGGTCATTGGATGCCTCCCTGATGCTCGAGGATCTCGGCGACATGCCGGGCGAGCACGGCCTTGGTGTCGCGCAGCAGCTGTTTCGCGACTTCGGACGGAGAAAGGAGCGCGATGACGCTCGCCTCACTCGAGAGCCTCGCCTCGTTCGACACGGCAAGCGCCGTGTCAACGATCGCCGCCCCGAGCATCATGCGAAGCACGGTCATCTGCTGATCGCGCCGCACTAGGCCGCGGCTGTTGAGGGCGGCATACATCTCGTTGGCCGTTGCGGCGGCGGCCTCTGTGTCGGCTGCGGACAGCTCGAAAAGGTCGCCGGTCATCAATGCGCCCTCGCTCTGACGGTGGCGCGACCGGGAGCCACGGCGAAGTTGCCGATGCCCTCGATCCCGACCTTGATCCAGCCTTCGCCCAGCAGCTCGCGCACGCGGCCGACAGCGCTGGCGCTGCCGTCGACCAGACAGAATTCGACGATGTCATGGACCGCCGGCGTCTCGGTCGTCTCGGCCGGCCGGAGATCATCGGCCGAGAACATCTTGAGGAGGTCGCCGGTCATTTCAGGAGCCCCGCAACGGTTTGCGGCCTGCCGGTGACGCCGGCCTCGATCGAGACCGCGCGGCCGACGGCATAGCCGGCGGTGCGCGCATTCTGGCGGAAGGCGCCTTTGCTGGGCGCAATCGGTGCCCTGGATTGAAAGGACATGCCGCGCCGCGCCAGCTCGGCTTTCAGCGCGGCGTCATTCTTCTGGATGACCAGCGCGGCCGTGCCAGGCCCCCTTGCCTCGAGCCGACGCCAGAGCCCAGCCCGAAGCTTGCCGCAGATCGACGCCGCAAAGCCCTCGGCGAAGGCCTTCGACGCGCGCAGCCGTGTCTTCGCGGTCCGCCGTCGCCGGTACTCCTCCGTGCCCTTGAACCAGGCGAGCGCCGTATCGGCGGCGCGGCGGATGACCTCGTGCACATACTCGGCGACCAGGACGTCGGCCGCCTTGCCGAAATAAACGTAGCGCCAGCGACCGCCGCCGCGATCGAGATAGCCGGTGCAATGGGCGAACCGGGCGACGGAATTCCAGATCGTGTCGAAGGGCGAGCGACGCGCGCCGATCGTGACGCTGACTTCGTCGAAAGACGGGGCTTCGAGATCGGCCTCGCTGAGATCGTATTCCTCCATCAGCTCGGCGGCCTTTTCGGCCGCGGCGATCGCCTCGGCCTCGGTGCAGCCGTTGGCGGTCGTCTTGGCGCGGAGGGCCGCGAGCTTGGCACGGAGCTTGGAGAGATCGCTCATCTCGCGCTCACGAGGCTTTGGCCGAGCTGGACAGTTCCGGCGATCAGCACCACAACGTTGAGGTCTGGCCAACTGGTTAGTGGAGGGGCTTCCCGATGTCCTGGCTCTCCGTCGCGATACACTGGACCGACGAACACAGCGGTGCCGTGACGGCCCTCGGCTCGATAGTCGCTATCGCGTCGGGTTTCCTCGTCGTCCGGTATCAGCTCCGACAGGAACAGCGCGAGGCGCGAGAGATAGTTCGAGTCCGAGCTCAGACGCTGGCTGTCTGGCTGCTTCCATACGTCCGCGATTTCTATGACGCCCTGACCGACGCGATCGGGAAAGGTCCGGATCACACGGTCTCGATCAACGCGTTTCTGGAGGATGTCAGACCGCAGTGTTATGTCTTCAAAGACTTGGCTCCCAGCCTGATCATCATGTTCGGCGAGACATCCATTGCGGTGAACAAGAGCATAGGAAGGCGCCGCGATCCGTCTCGCTACTCCGCTACTGATCCCGTTACGGAAGACGCCGAAATTCGCCGCCTGCAGGCCATAGCCGGACGGGCGGTGACCGAGCTGGAGAATTTGGTGGCCGAGATGGCCAAGCCTTGATGGGATCTGCACGCGCATAGTCATGCTGCCGCCAGGTCGATGGTGATCGGGCGCCATGCTCCCTCGGCGTCGTCGCGCTCGTGGAAGCGGATATAGGTCTTCGAGCCGATGACGCGGATCGAGTCCCGCACCGCCGCCATGGCGTTCTTCCAGCGCTCGTCGTCGATCTCGACGCGCAGCAACATGAACAGCTCGGCGCGGTTGATGAGGCCTTCCTTGTCGACCTGGAAGGCGCGATTGACGACGGCGATGAGGTTGTCGCTGGAGCCGGTCGACCAGTCGGCGAGGCAGGCATCCACCAGCTTTTTCGCCGCCTGCAGTTCCGGCCCGAAGGTGAGCTGATCCGCGACCTGGACGGTGACCTTGAGCCGCCCGTCGACCGTCGTCAGCGAGATGTTTCCCTTCTTCCCGCCGACCGTCGCGCCATACTGCTCGGCGATCAGCGCCTGCAGCGAGCCGATGTCGTCGTAGCAATGGCCCTTGAAACGGGCGATCTGACCCGAGAGATCGCGCGCGAAGTCGATCATCTTGCGGACGGTCTGGTCGGCGATCTTGTCGACCGGCTTGACCTTCGAGACGGGCACGTAGCCGCCATGGACGTCCTGCATCATCGGCTTTCCGCCGACGATGATGATGCCGGGCTGCTCCGGGTCGAGATAGGTGTTGGCGATTTCAGCGGTCTGCATGGGTCTCTCCTTTGGAGCTGGAAGGGGGGCGCATTCCGCGCGGCAGCGGCAGGCGGTTGCGTTCGGCGTGCCGGCGGATGCCGGCGATGACCGTGGTGTGGTCGCGGCCGCCGAGGACTCGGCCGATCTGCGGCAGGGACATCGGCGTGCGCAGCGCGATCAGGTACATCGCCTCGTGTCGCGCGCGGACGAGGGTTGACTGTCGGCCCGCCGAGCGGAGCGCGGCGAGCGCGAGACCATGCCTCTCCGCCACCATGCGGACGATATCGGTGCCTTTCGCATCGCCGCCGCCGAGCGGCCGGACGATGATGGTCCGGTACTTGCCGAGCAGCTGATCGAGGCGATGCCGCGCCGCGTGTTGCGCGCGCCGAGCGAGCCAGCGCCGCGACTTGGCGATGATCTCCTCGCGGCGCCGGCGCGCCTCGATCGCCGTCATGATCTGCGCGACGGCCGACGGCGGCAGGCCGGCCGCGCGCCCGATCTCGGCCTTCGGCAGGCCGTGCGCGATCAGCCGCGCGACCACCAGCATCGGGCCGGTCATTTCGTCCGGGGCGAGGTTCATGACGGCCTCCGGAACGGAACGACGTTTTCGGCCGCCGGCGGCATCATCGCGACATGCGGGCCGAGCTGGTCGAGGCGCTGTTCCATGTTGGCGGCCTCGATCCGCCAGGCCTGGAAGATCTGGCGATGGGCGGCGACCGCCTCGGGCGCCATGACGAGCCCGCTGTCTTCGTATTCGCGGAAAACCGCGATCATCTGCCGGATGGCATCGGAAAGCATGGTGTCCTCCCTAGGCCGCGTCGCTGTCGAGATTGGTCGCCGAGAGCTGCTTCCAGGCGGCGCGGACATGGCGATCGTCGAGCGCCTCGCCGGCGCCGGCGGCGAGCATGTGCGCCAGCCGAATTGTCTTGTTGATGTTGCGCAGCGCGCCCGGCTTGCCGCCGATCTGCTTCAGCGTGGCGATGGCGGCCGCGTTCTCGAGGTGCCAGGCGTCGATGATGGCCGCGATGTCCTTCGCCTTGGCCTTCGGCTGGTTGATGCGCATGCCGACGCGGCTGAAGAGCTGCGCAAAGGCCGAGCCGCGCCCGCCGCCGGCGCCCTGCAGGCGGGCGTAGAGGGTTTCGTTGCCGGCGACCGCGACGCCGACATTGCTGCGGTCATGGATCGCGCGGAGCTGGTCGAGCGCCTTGGTCGAGAGATGCTGCGCCTCGTCGATGATGATCAGCGCCGAGGTGCCCTTGAGCCGGCCGCAGATGGCGCGGCTGAGCCAGGCCGACCGCTTCTCGAGGACGCCGATTTCGTTGGCGATCGCCGTCAGCATGTTGTTGGCCGACTCGATCGACTGGTCGGCCTCGATCGTGAAGACGTTCGGCGCGCGGCGCTTGTGCGCCTCGATCGCGCTGCTCTTGCCGATGCCGGAGCCGCCGACGACGACGACGAAGTCGGGCGCCGCCTGGGCGAAGTTGAAGAGGTCCATGATCTCGATCGCCGTCGGCGTCGCGATGAAGTCCGGTGCGGGCGGCAGCACGGAAATGGTGCGGGCGCGCTCGCGCCGCGTCTCCAGCCAGCGGCGGACCTGCGCCGCCTTGGCGGCCGTGTCGCCCTTGTAGGTGCCGCCCATCCACGGCGTGAAGGTGCCGTAGGGGATGCCGGCCTCAGCGGCGACCTTCTGCTGCGAGATGTTCTCGGCCGCCATGATCGCGCGGACCTCGGCGCGCAGCGCCTCCTGCTCTTCGGCCGTCGGATCTTCTGTCTCAGCGAATGTCATGCTAGGGTTTCCTTGTTCGAGACTGAGAATTGCGGGGTGGACGATCGCTAGTCGTCCGCCCCGTTTTCGTTTTCGACGACGCGGAACCGCCGCATCGCCTTGCCGAAATCGGTGAGCACCTCGTCCTGGTCGTAGTCGTTGGCGGGACGGGCGGCGGCGGCGAGATTGCCGAAGACGGGCCGGACGATCCGCGGCGGGTCGATCGGCTCGGGCGCCGGCGGCGCGGGCATCAGCGCGACGATGTCATCAAGGCTGAAGCGCGTATCGGCCGCCTCTTTCTGCGCCTTCATCCACGCGCGGCGGGCGCGGTTCGCGGCCTGCCCTTCGGCCTTCGAATAGAAGCCGATGTCTTGGATGCAGGGGACGTGCGCGACATAGGCGCCGTCGAGCCGGTAGACATGCAGCCCGGCATGCAGATCGTCGGCGTCGAAGCGGATGACGACCTTCTTGCCGAGATGCTCGAGCAAGGCCTCGTGCCAGTAGCGGTTGCCCTCGAAATGCAGCGTTCCGTCCTGCTGCCGGATGCTGACGCCCTCGGCGGCGAGCATCCAGAGCCGGCTGTGCTCCGGCCGGGCCCGGCGGATGACGGCGTCCTGATAGGAGAGGCGGAAGGCTGCCTCGAAAGAGAGCTTGCCGGCGCAGACGGCCGTCCGCCGCCCGGCGCGGGCATTGTGCTCGGCGACCCGCTCGGCGATCACTGCCTCGAAGACGTCGATCGGCACGGCCGAGCTGGCATAGTTCTCGGGCTTCGCGTCGATCGTGTTGCCGGTCCAGGCGCCGGCGAAGCGGACATCCTTGGCGATCGACTGCGCGAAGTCGCGAAACATCCGCTCGATCGGCTTGGACTGGCCGGAATAGGGCGTCGTCCAGTGGATGTCGACGCCGAGCTGCGTCAGGACGCCGACCGGGTCGCTGTCCTTGACCTTGAAGCGGTAGCGGTTCGGCGTGCCGCCGGAGAGCCACTTGCTGGCGAAGTTGCGGCCGTTGTCGAGCGTGATGACATCGGGGATGCCGAAGGCCTCGACCATGTCGCCGAAGGCCAGCAGGACCGTTGCGGTGTTTTCCGACCGCGCCGTCCGCCAGGCGAGCGCCATGTTGGAATAGAGATCCTGGAAGAAGATCGAGATCGGCCGGCCGACGAACCCATCCGGCCATTTGCAGAAGACGTCCCATTTGTGACCGTCGGCATTGACCGCCTCGAGGGCGTGCAGGGTGCCGCGATCGCGGCGCTGGGCGGGATAGAGTTCCTTCAGCGCCTGGACGCCCTCGCGCAGCAGGACGCGTTTGGTGACCGGCAGCTCGGCGAGGCGCCGCTCCAGCGTCCGCGCCGACGGAATGGTCCAGCCATTCGCCGCCGCGAGCCGCTCCAGATCGCGGTAGCAATCGCTGAAGTTGGGGCGCTCGGGCCTCAGATAGAGCGCCTGCAGCGCATCCCAGGCGGGCTCGTCGCATTCGGTCTCGGCGACCCGCCCGGTGAAGCGCGGCGCCAGTGCCGGCAGCCAGTCATGGCGCTCGAGGCCGGCGACGAGCCCGGCCCAATTGTAGAGCGTGCGCAGCGAGACGCCGGCGTCGGCGGCGACATCCATCATCGCGAGATCGCGCGCCTTGCCCGTCATCTCGAGATCGCGGACGGCGAGCAGCAGCGCCAGGCGGTCACGCGCCTGTTGCTTGCGCCGCTCGGGCAGCGCCTCGAACCAGGCATGACGCTCGGCGATGTCGCGGCCGGCCTTGGCCGGCAGAGGCTCGGCGGCGGCCGCCGGCTGTGCGCGGCGCTGCCGCATGGCAAGCCGGGCCTGAGCGCTCGCCGGCAGCACGTCCATCCGATATTCGCGGCCGCCGCCCTTGGCCTTCCGCTTCCGCCAGATGCCGTTCGCATTCGACGGGAATTCGAGCTCGGCCGCGTGATGGCCGTTCCGCTCGATCATGAGCGTCACGCCGCGATCGGTCGCGGGAATGCCCGGCAGGGCCATCGCGGCGATCTCTGCGGCGGTCCACCATTCGCGGACTGGATCGGGCTTCACTGGCCGCCTCCGGTTTTCAGCTGGCGGCGGCGGTATTCGATCTCGCTGTCCATGCGGGCGCGGGCTTCCATCATCTCGGCCATCTCGATCGCCGGCAGGTGGCGGCGCTCGATCACGGCCCAGCCGTGACGCGCCGCGATCAGCTCGAGCAGGCGCCGGTCCTTGGTGGTGGCGAGCAGCGCGTCGAGCCGGGTGATGTTGATGATCAGGTCGTCGCGGCTCTCGCTCGCATAGGCATTGAGGACGTTTTCCGTGACCGTCTCGCCGAGATAGTCCGTCATCGCCTCGGCGACTTCGGCGCGCGTGCGTCCGCAGCTCTTCAGCGTTTCGGAGACGGCCTTCGAGATCGTGCGCGCCAGCGTCGATGCCTTCACCCTGTCGACGACATAGGCGACGACGGGAGAGGTCGGCTGCCAGTCGAGCAGGCTCATCTGGTCCCGTGTCGGGTGCTGGCGACGGCTCTTCTTCATGCGATCACCACGATCATGGTGATGAGTGCAGCCGAGGCCGCGACCAGCCCGAGGCAATAGAGCCCGCGATCGCGCAGTGACACGAGCGCCGGGCCCGGCCAGGCGACCACGGCCGCGGCGATGAGCGCGAAGGGGAGCAGCGGCCCGGTCATGTGACGCCCCCGCGATGGTCAGCGCTCAGGCCGGCGCCGCGGTGTGGGTCCGCGACGCCGGCGCCGGCCTCCTCTACACTCGTGGTTGCAAGCAACGAGTCGAGGAAAGGAACATTCGAATGAGTGAACCTCTGAACACGGACCAGAAGATCGCCGTGCTGAAGCTGGCTGTTGATCTGATGGTTGCCGGGCCGGCCATCACGGCGCGCACCGGCGAAACGGCCCTCGCGGGCAACCATGGCGACACTTACGTGAAGCGATCTGCTGCGACCGTGAAGGAGATCTATGGTCACCTAACGACCCTCATAGTCGGACCCGACTATCCGCGTGTTGACGGCGACTGAGCCCTCCGAAGACCGGAGCGCGATGAGTGCCAGCGACAGGATGCGATCGAGGTTGTGGCGGCCGAGGCTGCTGTGGTCCTCGATCAGCTTCGCTGCGAGCGAGAGCAGATCCTCCGGCACAAGACTCCCGGTGAGCGTTTCGGCCTGGGTTGCCATCACTGGCCTCCCATTCGGATGAGGGTGACGATCTCCGCGCCGCGATCGCACCAGGCGATGACGACGGAGACGAAGAAGCCGAGGACGGCCATCTCGAGGGCGGCGCGGATCATGGCGTCGCCTCGAAATCAGCCGGGCGCATCAGCTCGGCCGCGCCGGGATCCTGCCGGGCGAGGTCGTAGAGGGTGTTGCGGGCGGCGCGCAGCACGATGACGCGCTGCGCCTTCAGCCCGCGCTCCTGCGGCGTGCGTTTGCCAGTGCGCTCCATCTCGGCGAGCCAGTTGCGGTTCTCGCGATAGAGCTGCTCGATCTCCTCATATTGCGCGCGATACGAGACCCGGCTCATGGCGCGACCTCGCGGGCTTCGGCGACCGGCAGGGCAGGAGCGGCCTCGGCGGCGAGATAGGGCAGCGCCATGAAGCCGGCGCGGTCGGCGCGGTGCGCGTTGAGCATTTCGCAGCACTGGTTGGCGATGGCGAGCGTCGGGAAGATGAAGGCATCGCCCTGGAAGAAGCCGACCGAGGGCACCAGCTGCAGGCCGTCCTCGGTCTCCGCGACGGTCATCTCGCCCTTGAAATAGACGAGGCCGGCCGGCGTCTTCGAAGCGTTTCGGGCGAGCGTCCAGCGCATCAGAAGCCCCCGTCAAGAACAGAGGCGACGAGCCACCACCAGCCGAACGAAAGGCTGAGCGCGCCGACCCAGAACAGCGGGACCGGGCGGACGAGTGCCTTGAAGGTCTTCATTCCGATGCCTCCTGGGCGGCGATCGCGCCCGTCTGGTTGAGGTAAGCGATGAACTCCGCGCGGGCGGATGCGCCGGCGGCCTTCCAGGCGCGCTTCAGCGCGCCGAGCTGGACATCGGCCTCCGGCAGCGGCGTCGCGCTGCGGATGCCGGAAAGAGCCTTGGCGGCGACCGCGATGCGCGGCGCCTTTTCAGCGAAGACGAGATCGAGGGCGGGGTGGCGCTGCGAGGGCTCGAGCTTGAGCAGGGCGTCCAGCTCGGAGCCGTTGTCGGCGAGCGGCGTGCCGGCGATGCGGGCGCGGATATCGGCCGGGAGTTTCGCGCGCTGCAGCGTCCGCTGGATCGTGCGCTCGGAGTAACCGAGCCGCTCGGCGACCTCGTCGGAGAAGCGCGGGATCAAGTCGCCAAAAATGGCGACTTGATCGGACCGGCGGTCGCCGCCGTGCTTCGTCTCGGGATGGAGCTTCTCGAAGAGCCGCTTCTTCTCGGCCAGGAACACGGCCCGATCGAGCGCCGTCAGGTCGGCGCGGTAGAGGTTCTCGTCGACCTCCTGCATGCGCGCCTCGTCGGCGGTCATGTCGACGACGTGGGCGTCGATCTCGTCCCAGCCGAGCAGCGCGGCGGCGGCGCAGCGATGGCCGCCGATGACGAGCAGGAAGGGCCGCTTCGCGTTCTTCGGCGCCGGCCTCACCTGGATCGGCGTCTTGAGGCCGATCGCATCCATCGACGAGGCGATCAGCAGCGCCTGATCCTGGTCGACAGGGCGGAGCCGTCCCGACTGATCGATGTCGGCGAGCTTGATGCGGGTGGATGCCGTAGCCATCACAGCGTCTCCCCGATGGGGGGCGACGGCATCCTCGCCAGATACATCGTGCGAAGCGCGTTGCGCTCATCCGGGTCGACGACGCGGGTCGGATAGGGACGTCGCTCGGCAATCAGCTCACGGACGACGTCGAGCGACCATCCGTTTGCAACCAAGGCGGCCTCGGCCGCCTCGATGAGAGCGACATTGCGGAAAAGATCGACGCGCGCATTCTTCGACATGATGTTCAGGCAGCCTTGCTTTTTTGACGGAGACGGGACTGAGAGGCGCGGCTAGGGTTCTGTTCAGCGGCCCGGCTGGCGCGTTTCGGCGATCCGTTCGCCTCGTAGCGGCTCGGCCAGAGATCGGTGGGCTCGACACCGAGGAAGGAAGCGATGCCGGCCTGCACGGCCGGCCAGGGACGCCGGAGGGCCGTATCGACCGCCGACCGGCAATAGCCGAGCCGCAGCGACAGCGCCTCGAGCGAGCATCCGCGCTTGCGGATCATCGCCTTGATGTCTTCGGGGTGCGTATCCGCTATCATCGACCACCAACACCGGCACGCGCCGGCTTTTTTTCGGTGCAGTTATTTGCGTTCACAACACCAACAATAGCAACTTCGGCACGATTTGCCAGCGTGAAAATCGTTCGGAGTTCCAACACGGCTATGATCGATGGCGGACAGTTCTAAGATGTTGATTTCGCAACGGGAATTGCAACTCCGAACTGACGATGCCGAAGACGACACAAATTTCGGAGTTGCAACTGCTAAGTCCGAAATGGCCGCCCGTCTTCGGGTGGCGATTCGCCATGCCGGCGGCAACCAGGCCGTCGCGACTAAGAGCAGCGTTCCGTTGGGGACGGTGAACAACTACGTCAGGGGTGTCAGCGACCCGAAGGCAGCCACGCTTGGCGCGATCGCCCAGGCTTGCAGCGTGTCCATGGACTGGCTGGTCTTCGGGCAGGGCTCGACTGGGTTTTCCGAGGAAGATCAGCCATTTATCGCCGCGCCGGCGCCCTCGACGGCAGTTCGCGGCGATGATTTCGCCTTCCTGCCGCGCTATGCCGGCGCCGCCGCGGCCGGCCACGGCCGCCTCGCCGAGGCCGAGGAAGTGTCGGAAATGGTGGCTTTTCGGCGCGATTGGCTGCGCCGCATGGGCATCAGCGTCGCCCACGCCTTCCTGCTCGTCGCCGACGGCGATTCCATGACGCCGACAATACCGGATGGCGCCTTGATGCTCGTCGACGGCTCGATCACAGAGCCGCGCGACATCAGGAACGGCAATATCTATGTCATCGTCAGGAGTGGCACAGTCATCGTGAAGCGCGTCCAGTTCCGCCTTGACGATTCAGTGGTTCTGATCTCGGACAATGCTCTCTACGAGCGCGAGACCGTGTCGCGCGAGGCGATGAACGACTTGCAGTTCGCTGGCCGCGTCGTCTGGGTCGGCCGCTCGATCTGATGACGCGGCGATTCCTCCTCCGCAAAGGCGGCGACAGCGATACACGCCGCGTCTTTCTGGACGATCGCGTCGTCGGCTCGATCGCCTTCAGCCGCCATGCGCCGCAGGAAACCTGGAACTGGTCGTTGACCGCGATCGTTTCCGAGCCGCCAGGCGCCGTCGCGAACGGCGGCGCGGCGCCGACGCTCGCCAACGCCATGGCAGCGTTTCGGGCCACATGGGAAGCGATCGAGGCTCGGCCTCACTGGTGGGTCGGCGAAGCCTTATTGCGGAATAAGAGCCCGGTCAGCGGCCCGTGAGAGCGCTCGCACCACGGGCGCCCTCTCTGCAAACTCAAGTGACGGCAGCCGCCTTCGCTTCGGTCTTCTGCAAAACCGGCGCCTCGCGGCCGACCTCCGCGCCGCGCCCGCTAAACGGCGGTTTTCCGCGCTCTTTCCCGCCCATTCCCGCCTCTTCCCACCTAATCCCGCCTCTGCAAGATCATGTGTCAGCCCTCAGCCGCCCTTCCCCATTGCGGGAATGGGTCCTCGAGTTGGGCCGCGGCGGCGGTCAGCCCGGTGGTGACGCTGCCATGCAGGCAGGCATCCAGCGTCGCGCGGATCGCCGCCTCGTCCATGGCCGGGCCGCCGATGAAGACGAGTTCCTGGCGGCGGTCGCCCCAGGTCTCGTTCCAGTGGCGGCGGACGATCGAGACCGAGTCCGCGTCGCGCGGCCAGCGCTCCCTCGGCACCGCCGCCCACCAATAGCCGCGTCCCTCGGTGCGCAGGATCGAGCCGGCGATCGAGAGCTCGGCCAGCCATTCGGGCCGCGTCGCGATCCAGAAATGCCCCTTCGCCCGGAGCACGCCGGGGAAGCCGCGGCCGAGCGCCTCATAGAGCCGGGCCGGATGGAACGGCCGCCGGGCGCGATAGACGAAGGAGCGAATGCCGTATTCCTCGGTCTCCGGAACGTGTCCGGCGAAGTCGTAGAGTTCCTTCATCCAGAGCGGATGCGCGCGCG
The DNA here is from genome assembly GCA_965279105.1 of Kaistia sp. Lineage (GTDB taxonomy): Bacteria > Pseudomonadota > Alphaproteobacteria > Rhizobiales > Kaistiaceae > Kaistia. Next base: position 2,477,722 of record OZ257135.1, on the reverse strand, counting down.
ACCGCTCCTCGTCATAAAGGCCGGTATCGAGCACGAGATCGAGCGGCGCCTGTGAAAAGTCCGTCTCAATGATGCGCGCGTCGCCATTGAGGCCGCGCACCACCCGCCTGACATCGTCGAGCTCAGCCGGCGTCACGTCGCGCACCTTGTTGATGACGACGATGTCGGCGAACTCGATCTGCTCGACGAGAAGATCGACCAGCGTGCGGAAATCCTCCGGCCCGGCCGTCTCGCCGCGCTCGCGCAAGAGGTCCTGCGAGGCGTAGTCCTTGAGCAGGTTGGCCGCGTCGACCACCGTCACCATCGCGTCGAGACGGGCGATGTCGGAGAGAGAGTAGCCCTCCTCGTCGCGGAATTCGAAGGTCGCGGCGACGGGCAGCGGCTCGGCGATACCGGTGCTTTCGATCAAGAGGGCATCGAACCGGCCCCCGCCGGCGAGACGCCGCACCTCGTTCAGAAGATCATCGCGCAGCGTGCAGCAGATGCAGCCATTCGTCATCTCCACCAGCTTCTCGTCGGTGCGCGAAAGATCGGCGCCGCCGTCGCGGACGAGATCGGCGTCGATATTGACCTCCGACATGTCGTTGACGATCACCGCCACCTTGCGGCCCTGGCGATTGTTGAGGACGTGATTGAGCAGCGTCGTCTTGCCCGCGCCGAGAAAGCCGGAGAGGACCGTGACAGGCAGGCGCCGGTCATCTGATGCGCGTTGGGACATGATGCCTCCATATGTAATGTTATAACATAACACATGGATATAGCCGCATCCGCCGCCGCCGCGCAACGGCCCCTGCGTCGCAGCCGGCGGCCGCAGTGATAGTTGGGCCGGGCGCGGCCACCCGGGCGGCCGCGCCTCGATCGAGGGCAGTTTGCCGTTGCGGCGTCACCGCCCAGATCGCCAGGACGAGGACAACGTCTTCAGCTGTGGGGACCCCTCACCCAAGTGACATCAGATGAACGGCCAAGTCTTCCCAGAGAGATACTCATCATGTGCGGCAGCCAATTTATGTATACGAAATACTAGGTCATTTAGACGAGTCTCAAAATAATCACCAACTTCTTCGCCGGCAATGAAGTAAAAATACTTCTGAATTGAATTCGTAACGACAAGCGGAAGAGTCAATATAACTTGCGGACGTGGGCGCGCCCACGAGATCTTTGGACGAAAACCTCCCCCGTCTTCATATTCGAGATGATGACCGTACAGATCTCCCCAAGCGCCATGGATGTTGATGGACATTCCCGCAAATGCGGCTAAATACAGCCCTTCCAGCCAAACCGACTTTGCCTTTGAGTACATGTCAATCTTATCCCATATTCCTTTCTCTTTTGTATTTAAAGAGGTCAAGGAGATTTGAGATATTGAGGCGATCCGCTCTATCGATTGGATCATGCGATCCTCAATCGGTAACCTAATTCCGCTTCTACGCTCAATTTCTCCATTAATCCTCTTAAGAAGTCTTGATTCAAATCTTAGGGACGATTCAATGTATGAATCTATGGTTTCTTTTGAGAAATTCTCGATTAGATACAATATATTCACTGATGTCTCAAAAATCAATCTCGATAATATCTGTACCGTTTCAGATCTATCTTGAGTTGTTTGATCGATAAAAGAATCTATTAATTGATATAATCGAACCATGTTGCCACCGATCGCAGCATGATCTCGATCCCACACTTGTTGATCGCCGGTCGTGCATGCCGCAATACATGCATACTTGGTTGCCTCAATCATGAGACTCACCGCCAGTCGCATGAACTGGCTTTCTTTGCTAAACGCCCGAACCTCGTCCAGATCGATCTCAGTCGGATCGATATTGGGGAAGTTTTCCGCCTGCATTGACTATCCAGACTTATATTCGGCTTAGCTCAGATTCCCGCCCGGCATAACGTGTGTAGTTGGGAGCCGATAATTTGGCATATCAGGGATGAGGAAATCGCCAATGCGATGGAGAAAGCGGCGCTGCCGCTGGAGACTCATATCCCCGTAGTTATAGACTGGCCGATCACGCTCTTCGGCAGCAGGCCGTGCACACCCTTTTCGCCATTGACCGTCTGGGTGACGTGGAAGTCGGCGGCGAGGGACGCGAGGCGGTAGGCGTCGGTGCGGGAGAGCGTGGTGCGCTCGGTGATGAAGGTGATCATCTCGCGGACGGCGATGCGCATGGCCTCGTCGAGATCGGACGAGAAGCCCATCGTCATATAGGCGGTCGGTGTCTCGGCGCGCGGCAGCGTCAGCAGCGGATCGGTGCCCGGCTTCTTGTGCAGGATGAAGGTGAAGGTGCCGGTCAGCGCGGTTTCGAGCGCCGTGACGCAGACCTCGCCATGCCCCTGCACGCCATGGCCGTCACCGCAGAGGAAATTGCCGCCCTCGGTCCAGACCGGCAGATAGAGCGTCGAGCCGACGCCGAGATCCTTGTTGTCGAGATTGCCGCCATGGAGGCGTGGCTCGCGCGAGGAGAGCTCGCCATAGACGGGCGGCGGCGCGACGCCCATGACGCCGAAGAAAGGCACCAGCGGCAGTTCGGTGCCGAAGGGCAGACGGCAGGTCTTCGCCGCTTGATCGATCGGGATGTGGATCAGGTCGATCTCCGGCAGGATGAAATCCTCCGGCAGCGTGCCCTCGAACGGCACGATGGCGTTGAAGCCCCAGTCAGCGCCGAGGTCGATCGCCTCGATGCGGACTTCCAGCATGTCGCCGGGCTCGGCCCCTGCGACCGCGACAGGCCCGGTCAGGAGATGGCCGAAGCGGACGGGCAGGTCGGCGTCGTGGATGGCCTTGAGGGCCGGCGAAACGGTCATGCCGCTTCCCTCCGCCGGCACGAACTCCGCCAGCGCCGTCAGCGTCTCGATCACGACGCGGTCGCCCGAGGCGATGGTGAGGACGGGCGGCGTCGCGGCCGCGAAGCGCCCCCATTGCACGGTCTCGGGAGTGGCCTTCAGCACATGCTCGGTCATCGGTTGTCCTTGGCGCAACAGCGGTTTCGTGGTGGGCTCCATGCAAGGAACGCGCCCTGCCCTCTCGGCAGCCACCGCCTGCGACACGCAAGCTGTGGATGGCCGCGATCATCGCCCCGGCGCCCTTCCCCGCATGGTAAATCTCGCTGTCCGATCGTCCATCGGCAGAAAGGCAGCGCATGAATATCGAGCTCGGCAGAGTGGCCGGCCCCCATGGCGGGGGCACCGAGGCCATGCTCGATGTCGAGGAGCTGCTGGCGACGCGTCTCCTCGTGCAGGGCAATTCCGGCTCCGGCAAATCGCATCTGCTGCGCCGCCTGATCGAGCAGAGCGCGCCCTTCGTGCAGCAGGTCATCATCGATCCCGAGGGCGATTTCGTCAGCCTCGCCGAGCGCTTCGGCCATGTCGTGCTCGATGCCGAGCGCGGGCTCGGCGAACTCGAGGTGATCGCGACGCGCGTGCGCCAGCACCGCGTCTCCGCCGTGCTCAATCTCGAAAGCCTCGATGTCGAGATGCAGATGCGGGCAGCCGGCACATTTCTGAACGCGATGTTCGATGCCGACCGCGAACACTGGTTCCCCGTGCTCGTCGTCGTCGACGAGGCGCAGTTGTTCGCGCCGGCGGTGGCGGGCGAGGTCTCGGAAGAGGCGCGCAAGCTCTCGCTCGGCGCGATGACCAATCTGATGTGCCGCGGCCGCAAGCGCGGCCTCGCAGGCATCATCGCGACCCAGCGCCTCGCCAAGCTCGCCAAGAATGTCGCGGCCGAGGCCTCGAACTTCCTGATGGGCCGCACCTTTCTCGACATCGACATGGTGCGCGCCGCCGACCTGCTCGGCCTCGAGCGGCGGCAGGCCGAGACCTTCCGCGATCTCGCGCGCGGCCAGTTCGTCGCGCTCGGACCGGCGCTGACGCGGCGGCCGATCACGGTCTCCGTCGGCACGGTCGAGACCGCGCCGCGCGCCGGAACGCCGAAGCTGACGCCGCTGCCGTCGGAAGCCGCGGCGGCGCAGCGCGAACTGGTGCTGGCGCCGGTGCCGGTCGATCTGGTGCGCCCGGCCGAGCCGCGCGTCGTCATGCCCTCGGCGCCGACGACGCATGAGCTGCTGGCCGCCCTCGCGCGCGAGGCGCCGGCCGAGGCGCTGGAGCCCGCCGATGACGGCCTCACGGCCGAGGAGCGCGAGGCGCATCTTCTCGCCATCGCCAGGGCCGTCCTCGCCGAGCCGGGCGCGGCGTTTCGCGGCGAGGCGCCGCTCTATCAGGATTTCCTCGTTCGCTGCCGCATCCAGCGCCTGCCGGCGACATTGCCGCTGGCGCCGTTCCGCTTCCTGCTCAATCGCGCGCGTGCCGGGATCGACCCGGCGCTGGAACAGACGGAGAGCTGGCAGCGGGCGGTCGAGCTCGCGCGGGCGCTGCCGGACGAGGCGCAGCTCTCGTTCCTATTGATCGCCGCGGCGGCGCTGACCGGCGCCCCCTGCCCGTCCGACGCAGAGCTCGCGCTGCGCTCGGGCACGCATTCGGCAGGACGGGCCCGCAGCCGGCTGCGCCATCTCGAGAAGAGCGGCCATATCGTGCTGCGCGTCGATATCCGCGGCCATCGCGCCGCCGTGCTCCCCGATCTCGGCATCGAGACGGCGGCCGGCGATGCGCGCGCGCCCTATGGCGACGGATCGATCGCCGCGGAGTGAGCGTCAGCCCATCGCGAGCTGGCGGACGAGGTCAGGCAGCGCACTGAGATCGGCGATCTCGCGGAAGCGCGCTGCGCCTCTCGGCGGCTCGACATGCTCGAACGACCAGGTCAGCGGATGCGGCACATGGATGCCGAAGGCGCCGGCGGCGATCGCCGGGACGATGTCGGATTTCAGGGAATTGCCGACCATCATCGCCCGCTCCGGGCCGTCGGCATGGCGCGCGAAGATGCGGCGATAGGTGTCCGCGGTCTTGTCGCTGACGATCTCGATCGCATCGAAGAGATCGCCGAGGCCGGAGGCGGCGAGCTTGCGTTCCTGGTCGAACAGATCGCCCTTGGTGATCAGGATGATGCGGTAGCTGCCGGAGAGCCGCTCGATCGCCTCGCGGGCATGCGGCAGCGTCTCGACCGGATGGGCCAGCAGGGCGCGGCCGGCGGCGAGGATCTCGCGAATGATCGACGCATCGACGCGGCCATCGGTGACCTCGATCGCGGTCTCGATCATCGAGAGCGTGAAGCCCTTGATGCCGAAGCCGTAGAGCGCGAGGTTGCGCGTCTCCGCCTCCAGCAGGCGGCTCGAGATCACCTCGGCGTCGCCATGCGATTCGAGCAGTTCGGTGAAGCGCTGCTCGGTCAGGCGGTAGAAATGCTCGTTCTGCCAGAGCGTGTCGTCGGCGTCGAACCCGATCGCGGTGATGGCGTCAGCACCCATGCCTGTCCCCTTCGAGCACCATGCGGGATCAGGATCGTCTTCACGGCAGGAAAAGCAAGCGCCGGCACGCAAGGTCCGGCCGGGCAGCTGACAGCGGCGCCTGGGGCGGCAGCCCCGACGCCGGCGCGGCGCTCGTCAGCCCGTCATCGTCACCCGATCAGGCGGGGACCTTGGCGGCGCGCTTCGGGCGGGCCTTCGGCGGCGCGGCGGCAGCGATCGCGCGCTCTTCTTCTTCCTTGGCCATGCGCAGCGCCCTCAGCTTGGCGGTGCGGTCACGCAGGGCCTTAGACGCGTCGACGACACCCTTCTGGGTCTTGTCGAACTTGGCGTCGGCCTTGAGCCGGGCATTGGAGGGTTCGGGCATCTTCATCCTTCCTTGGTACGAACGACCTTGGGTTCAAGAGCCCAGGCGGTCGGCCGCCCGTCGGGCGCCGACCGTTCCGGCAGTGTCAGACGCGCGCCGGTCAGCGCGCGGCCGGACGCGGCGGCGGGGCGCCCTTGGCACCCGCGATCCGCGGCTTCGGCTTCGGCGCTGCGATCAGACCCTCGCGGATCGCCTGCTTGCGCGCGAGCTTGCGGGCCCGACGGATCGCCTCGGCCTTCTCGCGCACGCGCTTTTCCGACGGCTTCTCGTAAGCGTTGCGCATCTTCATTTCGCGGAAGACGCCTTCCCGCTGCAGCTTCTTCTTGAGGACCCTCAGCGCCTGATCGACGTTGTTGTCACGAACCAAAACCTGCAAATTCTATCCTAACATCATTTCTGGGCCGCCCACTTCCGGGGGCGCGATGAACCGCGCGAACGAGGGGACGAAGTTTTACCATTACCATAGAAAAACGGCGCCTGCTGCCCCGGAAAGCAGAGGATGCCGCATTTTTGAACGCGGGCTTTTCGCCCGCGTTCCCGCGCTTTTCGGCCGATCCTGTCACCTGGCTCAGGCTTCCTGGATCGCGGAGAGCTTCCAGTCGCCGCCGGCCGGGCGGACGAACGTCCACAATTCGGTCGTCTCGGTCGGATTCGATTCGTCGCCCGAGACGACGAGGCCGTCCTTCCGGTCGCGCATCACGTCGCGGCTCTCATAGCGCATGGCGACGGTCGCATAATCGCTGCCATCCTCGCGCCAGGCTTCGGCGAGATCGCCCTGCAGCAGCTTGACATCGGTGACGTCGTTGCGGACGCCCGACGTCGCGTTCTGGCTTAGCTCTTCCGAGAGATAGGACATGATCTCGGGCGTGGTGACGGCCCTGAGCGCCGCATAGTCCTCGCGGCCGAAAGCGGTCTGGACCTCGGTCAGGAGCTTCTCGAACGAGTCGAGGTCACCGTCGAGGATGCCGACCTCGTCGCGATCATTGCGCGCATTGGCCGGGCGCGGAGCACGCGCATCAACCGAGCCGCCACCGAAGCCGAAGCCGCCGAGGCCGCCAAAGGCCGGACGCGCCGGCGCCGGTTCATCGGCCGGACCCTCGCGAAAAGCGGGACCGCCGGCCGTCGCCGGCTGCGGCTGGCGCCGATTGGCCAGGAAGCGGAAGAGGAGCATCGCCGCGAGCGCGAACAGCGCGATCTGCAGGATCATGCCGAAGGCGCCGGCCAGACCGCCGAAGCCGTGGCCGAGCAGTAGCCCGATCAGGCCGCCGATGGCGAGGCCGCGCAGCATCGAGCCGCCGAAGCCGGAGAAGAAGCCGGGACGCTGCGCCTGCATGGCGGCGGGCGCCGCGGCCGAGTTGGCGGCCGGCTGCGTCATGGAGCGCTGCACGGGCTGGGCCGCCGTCGGCGCGGTCGGCGTGGTGGCGGGCGTCGAAAACGTGCGCGTGCCGCGGCTGCCGAAGCTTCCGCCGCGGCGGGCATCAGCTTGGTCGACGAAGGCAAAGCTTGTCGTCAGCACAATTGCCAGCGCAAGCAGCGGCATCGTCAGGCGCTTCCAGAACATCTGAACTCCCCGGGGTCGAGTGGACATGGGATCGATATAGGAAGCGATCCGGCGAATTGTGAGGGGTCCGGTTTCATCTGCCGGCCGCGCCGTGCTATGAGGCGCCCCTTCTCAGCCTGCCGGCGTCGCCGGATCGCGCCACCAGCCACCGGATAAGCATGTCGTTCGAGGTCGTCGCCTTCTATCGCTTTGCCGCGCTGCCGGACGCGTCCGACCTCCGCGCGCCGCTCGAGGCCTTCTGCGCCGATCGCGGCATCAAGGGCTCGATCCTCCTTGCCGGCGAGGGCATCAACGGCACGGTCGCCGGCACGGCAGAGGCGATCGACGCGCTGCTCGGGTTCTTCGCCGACGGCCCGCTCTTCGCCGACCGCCTCGCCGGTATGGACGTCAAGCGATCGACGGCGACCGCGATGCCGTTCCGGCGGCTGAAGGTGAAGCTGAAGCGCGAGATCGTGGCGCTCGGCGTCGACAATCTCGATCCGGCCAATCGCACCGGCACCTATGTCGAGCCCGCGGACTGGAACCGCGTCATCAGCGATCCCGACGTGCTGGTGATCGACACGCGCAACCGCTTCGAGGTGGCGATGGGCAGCTTCGAGCGCGCGATCGATCCGGAAACGCGCAAGTTCTCGCAGTTTCCGGATTATGTCCGCCGGTCGCTCGATCCGGCGCGGCAGAAGAAGATCGCGATGTTCTGCACCGGCGGCATCCGCTGCGAAAAGGCGAGCGCCTATCTGCTCGCCGAGGGCTTCGAGGAGGTGCTGCACCTCAAGGGCGGGATCCTCCGCTATCTCGAAGAGGTGCCGGCGGAGGAGAGCCTCTTCCGCGGCACATGCTTCGTGTTCGACGAGCGCGTCGCGCTTGGCCAGGGCCTCGCCGAGGCGGGTCCGCTGGCCGAGGCAGACGCCTCCGCTCAGGCGGAGGCATCATCCTCGGCAACGACGTCCTTGAGATAGGGCTCGACCGACCCGGTCAGCTTGATCGTCAGCGGATTGCCGAAACGGTCGCGCGCCTTGCCGGCGGCGACGCGGACCCAGCCCTCGCTGACGCAGTATTCCTCGACATTGGTCTTCTCGACGCCCTTGAAGCGGATACCGATGCCGCGCTCGAGCAATTCGGCATTGTAGAAGGGGCTGCGGGGGTCGCTGGACAGCCGGTCGGGCAGGCTTTCGCTCATCGTGTGTTCTCCTTGGCCCGGTCAGGGGATGGCGCGCCGGCCACGAAGCCCGGCGGAAGGCGATGCAATAGCCGTCCGCGCCGCCGATGCCAACTGCCGGCCGCCATCCACCGCCCGGCGGCAACAGTGCGTCCACCGCGCGGGCCCTATCCTCGCGCGCCCTGCGGCGCCATGGTGCTGCACAGCAGCAACCGGGATTCGTCCGTCATGGCATTGAAGCTCCACACCATCATCGTCAGCACGCGGCCGGGCCGGATCGGCCCGCACATCGCCCGCTGGTTCCACGACTATGCCAAGGAAAACAGCGCCTTCGACGCCGAGCTTGTCGACCTCGCCGATTTCAGCCTGCCGGTCTTCGACGAGCCGCGCCATCCGCGGATGAAGCAGTATGAACATGCGCATACCAAGGCCTGGAGCGCCTCGGTCGAGGCGGCGGACGCCTTCGTCTTCGTGACGCCGGAATACAATTTCTTCGCGCCGCCCTCCTTCGTGAACGCCATCAGCTTCCTCGCCAGCGAATGGGCCTACAAGCCGGCCGCGATCCTCTCCTATGGCGGCGTCTCCGGCGGCCTCCGCGCGGCGCAGTCGGAAAAGACCCTGCTGACGACGCTGAACGTCATGCCGATCCCCGAGGGCATCGCCGTGCCGATGGCGCCGAAACTGATCGCCGACGGCGTGTTCCAGCCGAACGAGCTCATTCTCGCCAGCGCCAAGGGCGTGGTCGAGCAACTGCATCGCTGGGCGGTGGCGCTGAAGCCGATGCGCGCGCCGCTCAGCGCGTGAGGAGGCTGAGCGCCGTCAGGGCGAGGAGATAGAGGCCGGCCGCCGTCAGCATGAAGAAGACGGCGGCGGAGCCGAGATCCTTGGCGCGGCGCGCGAACTCCGACCTGTGCGGCGAAATCTCGTCGACGATGGTCTCAATAGCGGTGTTGAGCGCCTCGACGGCGAGCGCCGCCATCGCCAGCAGGCCGAACACGCCGATCTCGGCCGGCGAGCGGCGCAGCACGATCAGCCAGACGATGCCGATGATCGCGGCGGCGAGCTCCATCCGCGCGGCGACCTCGCTGCGAAAGAGGATCGCGACGCCCGAGGTCGACCATTGCCAGGCCGAGCCGAAATGTTCGATCCAGCTGCGCATTTCCATCCAGCTTCTCATGGCGGGTTTGCAATCCCATAGACGGCTGAGCACACAGGCCGTGCCTTATCCGTCTTTGATGTGATTTGAATGTCGGTCGCCCGGCCGACATTTCCAGTCCTTCCACCAATCGGAACCGAATAGGCTCGGCTCGGCTTGTGGCTGGGAGGGACCGATGCGATATGAGGTTCCAGCGCGAAGGGGAATGGCATGAGCGAGATTCGCAGCTTCGAGGCGAGACGGCCGCAGCGGGCGCTTCTCCTGTCGCTGCCGAACATCCTGACCTATGGCCGCATCGTCGCCGTGCCGCTCGTCGTCTTCTGCGTCGTCGGCGGACGCGATGCCTGGCGCTGGATCGCGCTCGGCCTGTTCATCGTCGCCAGCATCACCGACTATCTCGACGGCTATCTCGCACGGATCTGGAGCCAGCAGTCCTCGCTCGGCCGCATGCTCGATCCGATCGCCGACAAGCTGCTCGTCTCCGCCTGCCTGCTGGCGCTCGTCTTCGAGCGCACGATCGGCGGCGTCGCGATCTGGGCGGCGCTCATCATTCTCTCGCGTGAAATCCTCGTCTCGGGTCTGCGCGAATATCTCGCCGAGCTGCGCGTCAGCGTGCCGGTGACACGGCTCGCCAAATGGAAGACCGCGACGCAGATGGTCGCCATCGCCTTCCTTCTGGCGGGACCCGCCGGCGACATCTATTTCCCCTATACGACGACGGTCGGGCTTCTCCTGCTCTGGCTCGCCGCGCTCGTCACGCTCTATACCGGCTATGACTATTTTCGCGCCGGCCTCGGCCATATCCTCGACGAGGAGACATGAAGCTCGTCTATTTCGCCTGGGTGCGCGAGCGCATCGGCAAGCTTGAAGAGACCGTCGAGCCGCCCGGCCATGTCGGCACGGTCGGCGACTTGATCGGCTGGCTGCGCACGCGCGGCGAGGGCTATGAGGCGGCGCTCGCCGAGCCCGCCGCCATCCGCGTCGCGCTCGACCGCGACCATGCCGAGCATGACGCCTCGATCGTCGGCATCCGCGAAGTCGCGCTGTTCCCGCCGATGACCGGCGGCTGACCGACGAGGCCAGCCCATGCCGCCGAATTCCGCAACGCTGATCCATACGGCCGTCACCGCGTCGACGCTCGATCCCGCCGCCGCCTCCGCCGCCATCACGGCGGGGCGGACCGATATCGGCGCGCTCGTCAGCTTCGCCGGCCTCTGCCGCGACGAGGACGGCCGCCTCGCGGCGCTGGAGCTCGAGCACTATCCGGGCATGGCCGAGGCCGAGATCGCCCGCATCGCCGATGAGGCCGCTGCGCGCTGGCCGCTGCAGGCGCTGACCGTCCTGCATCGCCATGGCCGCGTCGCGCCCGGCGAGGTCATCGTCGTCGTCGCCGCCGCCTCGACGCATCGCCACGCCGCGTTCGAGGCCGCCGCCTTCGTGATGGACTTCCTGAAGACGCGGGCGCCGTTCTGGAAGAAGGAACATGGCCGCGACGGCACGTCGGGCGGCTGGGTCGAAGCGCGCAGCGCCGACGACGTCGCCGAGGCACGCTGGGCGGTCGGCACCACCGAGGCGAACGACAATTGACGCCGACCGAGCGTGACCGCGCCGCTGCGCGCTTCGGCGCCGAGGCTGAGCTTGCCGCGCTGCTTCTGCCGCATGCGACCGGCGATGGCGACGGCGCGCATGACATCGCCCATCTCCTGCGCGTCTGGAAGGCCGCCGACGCCATCCGCGCGATCGAAGGCGGCGATGTCCGCATCCTCGTCGCCGCCGTGCTGCTGCATGACTGCGTCTCGGTCGAGAAGAATTCGCCTGAGCGGCCCTTCGCCTCGCGGCTCGCCGCCGAAAAGGCCTCAGGCCTCCTCCGCGACCTCGGCTGGCCGGAGGACGACATCGCCGCCACCGCCCATGCGATCACCGCGCACAGCTTCTCCGCCGGCATCGCGCCAGAGACCCTGGAGGCGAAGATCCTGCAGGATGCCGACCGGCTCGATGCGATCGGCATGATCGGCGTCGCGCGCTGCTTCTATATCGGCGGCCGGCTCGGCAGCGCGCTGTATGATCCGTTCGATCCGGAGGCCGCTGACCGACCGCTCGACGACGCGCGCTATGCGCTCGATCATTTCCCGGCGAAGCTCCTGAAGCTCGCCGCCGGTTTTCACACGGAGACCGGACGCGCGATGGCGGCAATTCGTCAGGGCCGGCTGCATGTTTTCCTGGATGCGCTCGCCGACGAAATCTGAGATCGTCCGCCGCAATCGGAAAGGCGGTGGATAATGCTGACCATCTGGGGTCGAAGCGACTCGACCAATGTGAAGAAGGTGCTGTGGTGCGCCGAGGAACTTCGCCTCGACTACCAGCAGATTCCGGCCGGCGGCGTGCATGGCGTCGTGAGCGACCCGGCCTATCGCGCGCTCAACCCCAACGGGCTGGTGCCGACGATCGAGGACGACCAGCTCGTACTCTGGGAATCGAACGCCATCGTGCGCTATCTCGCCGCCCGCTATAGCGAGGGCGTGCTGTGGTCGGCCGATCCGGCGACGCGCGCGACCGGCGACCGCTGGATGGACTGGGCCTCGACCACCGTGGCGCCGCCCTATCGCGACGTCTTCTGGAATCTCGTCCGCACCGCCCCGGAGAAGCGCGACATGGTCACGGTCGAAAAGGGCATCGCCCGGCTCGGCCAGCTGCTTGCGATCGTCGAGCCGGTGCTGGCCCGCCAGCCTTATCTCTCCGGCGACGCGCTCGGCATCGGCGACATCCCGCTCGGCACGCTCGCCTATGCGCTGTTCACGCTGAAGCTCGACCTGCCTGACATGCCGCATGTCGCGGCCTGGTATCAGCGGCTGACCGAGCGGCCGGCCTATCGCAAGGCCGTGATGATCCCGCTCACCTGAGCCACAAAAAAGAAAGGCCGGCGCGAGGCCGGCCTTTCGAAACTCCGGCTCCTCGAAGCCGTCAGCCGACGATCTCGACGCCCGAGAACCAGTAGGCGATCTCCTGCGCAGCCGTCTCCGGCGCGTCCGAGCCGTGGGCCGAATTCTCGCCGATGGAGAGCGCGAATTCCTTGCGGATCGTGCCCTCGGCGGCGTTGGCCGGGTTGGTGGCGCCCATCACTTCGCGGTTCTTCAAGATCGCGTTCTCGCCCTCGAGCACCTGAACGACGGTCGGGCCGGCGGTCATCGTGGCGACGAGCTCGCCGAAGAACGGGCGGTCCTTGTGGACGGCGTAGAAGCCTTCGGCCTGCGCCTTCGACATCCACACGCGCTTCGAAGCGACGACGCGGAGGCCGGCCTCTTCCAGCTTGGCGATGATCTTGCCGGTCAGATTGCGCGCGGTCGCGTCGGGCTTGATCATCGAGAAGGTGCGTTCGATCGCCATGGTCGGTCCCGTTCCTAGCGTTGAGAAAAGTCGCGCGTTCTATATCCGCGCTCCCGCATTGCGGCAAGGGCGCCGGGTTGGGTGCCGGGTTGGGCGGCGCCCGTCCGAGAGTTGCGAAGCCAGGGGGCGGCGCCTAGTCTGCCGCCCAAGAGGCCGTGCACGGCCCGTATTCGGACGACTGCCGCGGGGATCGACAGGAGAAACGCCCGTGAAGTCCCATTTCAGCATGTTCGCGCATTACAACCGCTGGGCGAATGCGCGCCTCGCGCTTGCCGCCGCCGTCCCGGATGCGGACTACCACGCCGACCACGGCGCGTTCTTCGGCTCGCTCTCCGGCACGCTCAACCATCTCGTCGTCACCGACCGCATCTGGATGCGCCGCTTCACCGGCGACGGCCCGGTGCAGACCCGCCTCGACGAGATCCTCAGCGACGACCGCGAAACCCTCGCCGCGCTCCGCGCCACTGAAGACGAGCGCATCATCGCCTTCGTCGATGGCCTCGACGAGGCCGCCCTCGCCGGCCCGATCCAGTACAGCCCGCTCACCGCCCCCGGTCACTTCGCGCAGCCGCTCGCCGCCCTCCTCGCCCACCTCTTCAACCACCAGACCCACCACCGCGGCCAGGCAACAGCGATCCTGACACGCATCGCCGGCCGCGACGCGTGCCAGAGCCTTGATCTGGCTGTGTTTCAGCGGGAGAGCGGGATGGGGATGGGGATTTCGCCAACCTGACGGAGCCGGCAACTCACCATGGCCCATCTCAAGGAGATCGTCTTCGATGCAGACCAGCCGGCGGCGTTGGCGCGGTTCTGGGAGCAACTGGTCGAGGGCTATCGGGTGCGGGCCTATGACGAGGCCGAGATTGCGCGGCTCGCCGGCCTCGGGCTGACGCCGGAGACGGACCCTGTGGTGATGCTGGACGGGCCGGGGCCGGTGATCTGCTTCCACAAGCGAACCGGGCCGCGGCCCTATCGCAACCGGGTGCATCTCGATCTCTTTGCCGCGGACAGGCCGGCCGAAGTCGCGCGCCTCGTCTCGCTCGGCGCCTCCGTCCGGCGGACGGAGACCGACTACACGGTGCTCGCCGATCCCGAGGGAAATCCCTTCTGCATCACGGACAGGCCTTAGGACCTATCGATAGTAAGGGTTGGCCACGCCGAGAATGTTCAGAGGTGTCGTTGCCGGGCCCGACCCGGCAACCCAGACTTGCTTCGACTTTCCGCCTGCAATTACAGGCCTGCAAGGAGAGAGACTGGATTGCCGGGTCAGGCCCGGCAATGACAGGCGGGTGGTCGCTTACACTGACGAAGCCGAAAGCGATCGTTCTGACCCCGAGCGGCCCAGCCCCCTCCGCCCACCTCCCCGCAACTTTCGCGGAGCCTTCGCGTTCTCCAAGTCCAACCAAGGAGACAGCGATGGCCAATGAAGAGAAGACGGGCAAGACCGATGCCGAACTCGATGCGCATGTCTGGTCGCTCGCGGAGAAGATCCGCTTCACGCTCTACACTGCCTGGGATGGCGACGGCATCGTGCAGTGGCCGCTGACGGCGCATGTCGACACGAAGGCGCGCACGATCAGCTTCCTCGTCGGCGAGAACGGCGCGCAGTATGACCATCTGCAGCGCCATCCGGCGGTGACGCTCGGCTTCGCGGATCATCCGAAATACACCGTCATCCATGGCGACGCCGCGCTCTACAACGACCGGGCGAAGATCCGCGAACTGTTCTCGGTCTTCGCCAAGGCCTGGTGGGATTCGGCCGAGGATCCGGAGATCCGCCTGGTCACGGTGACGCCGAACCGCGCCGAATACTGGGATTCCGGCAATTCGCTGATCGCCTCGGTGGTGATGCTGACGGCGGCGGTGACCGGCGCCAAGCCGGCCGTCGGCGAGCATGCCAAGGTCGCGATGTAGCCTCGTCCCGCGCGCGGCCTTCGGGACCGCCTCGACCTCTGCGCCCGGCCCTCTCGCGATGGCCGGGCGTTGTGCTTTCAGGGGAGCGCACGGCGGGCTCACAGCGCCGTGACAGAGGATTGAAGAAACCAATTTCATCCGGCCGCCGTTGAATTCGCGAAGGATCGATTGGAAAGGCTGCATGATGAACCGGACTTTCACGACGACTGTTCTTCCCGGGATCGCGATGGTTTCGTTCCAGGCGACAGGGCTGATCCTCGCGATCCAGGCCTTCATCTATGCGACGTCAGGCGAGTGGGTCACGGCCTCGCTCGGCGACGTCCTCGGCGCCGCCGGCATCGGCGCGCCGCCGGCCGAATGGATGAACGGCAGCGTCTACGACATGCTGTGGAACGAGCCGCTGGCGCTCGTCACCCTCCTCGCCGGGCTGCTGGCCGCGACCTATGCCGGCATCGGCCGCTATGAGCGCGACGAGGCGAAGCCGGTCTTCGTCTATCCGTAACCCTCCCCGCGATATCCGCGCCACGCTGCGCAAAAGAACGGTGGCTTCTGCCGCCGTTCGCTTGTCAATCGGGCCTTGCCGGCGCAACACTCGCTGCACTGCACCAAGCGAGTTGCCATGCCGCGTTCCCCCTTCCCGGCCCACTTCCCGGCCCTCGTGGCTGCCGCGACCATGGTCGCGACGCTGATGTCGCCGGGCCTCGCCGCGGCGGTCGCGCCGCCGCCGATCGAGCCGCAGGCGCCGCATCCGATGAGCGACGACGACATGGCCGAGATCGTCGACTTCGTGGTCGGCAATGCCGTGTTCGCGCTCTATCACCAGGCCGGGCACATGCTGATGCAGCGCTATGGCGCCGTCCCGAAGGGCATCGGCGATGGCGAGCGCGCCGCCGACCTCTTCGCCGTGGTGATGCTGCTCGATCCGCGCTCCGGCGCCGGCGACCAGACGCTGGTCGATGCGATCGACAGCTGGAAGCTCGCCAGCCCCGGCACGCTGTCGATCGCCGCGCCGCATCTCAGTCAGAGCGATCCGCATGCGATCGACGGCCCGCGCGCCGAGGCGATCGCCTGCGACATGGTCGGCGCCGATCCGGAAGGCTTTGCCGATATCGCCGAGGCATCCGGGCTCGACGCGGCGCGGCGGCGCCTCTGCGCCGCGACATGGAAGCGCGAGAAGGCGGCGATCGCCGCCGCGCTCAAGGGCATTCCCCGCCCCAAGGCAACGGCGACGCCGCTTCCGGTCGTCTATGACGAGGCCGGCGACGAGGACATGGCCGTCGCGACGATCCTCAAGGACAATGCGGTGCTGGAAGAGGTCGCCGTGAAGCTCGCCGCCCGCTTCGCCTTCGCCGCGCCGCCGACGCTGCGGGCCGGTCCCTGCGGGGCGCCGACGGCCCGCTTCGATGCCGAGGCGAACGAACTGGTGCTCTGCTACGAGCTCTCGAGCCAGCATGCGCGCCTCATCATGCACGACATCGAGCAGCGCAACTGACCTGACGCCCGCCGGGATCGGTGCGGCGAGCATCGCCGCGCTTGCATCATGCGCTGCGGCACGGCATCTAGCCGCCATGCTGCATGTCAACGACGTCACCTATCGCATCGCCGGCCGGACGCTCCTCGAAGGGGCGAGCATTGCCTTGCCCGACGGGGTCAAGGCCGGCTTCGTCGGCCGCAACGGCGCCGGCAAGACGACCCTGTTCAAGCTCGTCACCGGCGACATTGCGCCGGAGAGCGGGTCGATCGGGCTGCCGCGCGGCGTGCGCATCGGCCAGGTGGCGCAGGAGGCGCCGGGAACCGAGCAATCGCTGATCGATTTCGTGCTCGCGGCCGATCTCGAGCGCGCCGCCCTGATGAAGGAAGCGGAGCACGCGACCGATCCGCATCGCATCGCCGAAATCCAGATCCGCCTCGCCGATATCGGCGCCCATGCCGCCGAAGCGCGCGCCGGCACGATCCTTTCCGGCCTCGGCTTCGACAGCGCGGCGCAGCAGCGGCCCTGCTCGGCCTTTTCGGGCGGCTGGCGCATGCGCGTCGCGCTCGCCGCCGTGCTCTTCGCCGAGCCCGATCTGCTGCTGCTTGACGAGCCGACCAACTATCTCGACCTCGAAGGCACGATGTGGCTGGAAAACTATGTCGCGCGCTATCCGCACACGGTGTTCCTGATCAGCCATGACCGCGACCTGCTGAACCGCGCCGTCGACATGATCGTCCATCTCGATGCCGGCAAGCTCGTCGCCTATCGCGGCGGCTATGACAGCTTCGATCGCCAGCGGCGCGAGAAGCAGGCGCTGCTGCAGAAGCAGGTCAAGAAGCAGGAGGAGCAGCGCAAGCACCTCCAGGCCTTCGTCGACCGCTTCAAGGCCAAGGCGTCCAAGGCCCGGCAGGCGCAGTCGCGCATGAAAGCGCTGGAGAGGATGCAGCCGATCGCGACGCTGCTGAACGAGGACGTGACGCCGTTCTCGTTCCCGCCGCCGGCGCGGCAGCTGGCGCCGCCGATCATCGCGCTCGATGACGTCTCGGTCGGCTATGAGGAGGGCAAGCCGATCCTCCGCAAGCTCGACCTCCGCATCGACACCGAAGATCGCATCGGCCTCTTGGGCGCCAATGGCAACGGCAAGTCGACGCTGGCGAAGCTGCTGGCCGGGCGCATGCCGGCAATGTCGGGCACGATGCGGCGCGCCGAACGCATGGAAATCGCCTTCTTCGCCCAGCACCAGCTCGACGATCTCCGCCCCGCCGATTCGGCCGTGCAGCACATCCGCACCCTGATGCCGGAAGCGACCGAGACGCAGGTCCGCGCCCGCGTCGGCGGCATGGGCTTTCCGACCGCCAAGATGGATACGCCGGCGCGCGAGCTTTCGGGCGGCGAGCGGGCGCGGCTGCTGCTCGGCCTCGCCACCTTTCGCGGCGCCAACCTGCTCATCCTCGACGAGCCGACCAACCATCTCGACATCGATAGCCGCGAGGCTCTGGTGCAGGCGCTCAACGACTATCCGGGCGCCGTGATCCTCATCAGCCATGATCGCCACCTGATCGAGGCCTCCGTCGACCGGCTGCTCCTCGTCGGCAATGGCGGCGTCGCGCCGTTCGACGGCGACATGGACGACTATCGCCGCCTCATCGTGCAGGGGGCCGATGCTGGCGGCGGCGACCGCAAGGACGCGGAGACGGAGAAGGGTCCGTCAGCCCAGGAGCGGCGCAAGGAATCGGCGCAGCGGCGGGCCGAACTCGCGCCCTTGCGCAAAAGGATCAAGGATTCCGAATCCTTGATGGAGAAGCTTCAGAAAGAGATTCAGAAGCTCGACGCGGCCCTCGCCGATACCGGGCTCTATGTCCGCGACCCCTCCAAGGCGACGAGCCTTGCCAAGGACCGCGCCGACGCGGCCCGCAAGCTGGCGACGACCGAGGAAGCCTGGCTGGAACTCTCGGCCGACTACGAGGCGGCGGCCGTCGAGGGATGATTCGGGCCCTCTCGGCCTCCTCCCGCAAAAATAGTCGGCCGCCCCCGGTTTACCTTTCCTTCACGTCTTCGTTAAGCTGCCCTGAAAAGACGGAGGGGAGGACGCCGCATGCAGGTGTTTGTCGTTTCGCTGGATCGCTCGGCCGCGCGCCGGGAGGTGGTGAGCGCGTCGCTGCGTGAGGCCGGCGTTCCGTTCGAGATCGCCCGCGCGGTCGACGGCCGGGGCGGCGAGCATCATGCCTTCACCAACTACTGTGAACGGACCATGCTCGAGCGCACGGGGCGGACCCTGTCGCCGGGCGAGGTCGGCTGCTTTGCGAGCCATTATCGCCTCTGGCAGGTCGCTGTCGAGCTCGGCCAGCCGATCGCGGTGATCGAGGACGACATCGTCGTCGCGCCCGACTTCGCCACCGTGCTGGCGCTCGCCGCCACCGAGATCGAGGCGCGCCGGCTGATCCGCCTCTTTGCGGTGACCGAACGCAAGCATGTGGTGCTGGCTGAGCTGGCGTCGCCCTTTCAGCTGATCCGCTATTTGAAGGGGCCCTATGGCACGCAGGCCTATGTCGTTTCGCCGGCCGGCGCCAAGGCGCTGCTCGACAAGGCGGCCCAGTGGCTCGCTCCCGTCGATCGCTATCTCGACAGCCCCTGGCTGCACGGCATCGACATCGTCGCGATGAAGCCGTTCCGCGTCAGCCATGGCAACTTCGTGTCCGAGATCGAGCGCTGCGACGAGGCCCCCACCCTCGCCGAGGGCGCCCGGCGCGGGCTCGACCGGCTGCAGCACCATGTCTCGCGGGCGGTGTTCAACCTCTCCCGCGGATAGGGTTGCTCAACCTCAGGCCTTCTTTTCCCAGCGGCCGTTGTCGTTCTGCTGCCAGTAGGTGGCGGCATGGCCGTCGGTCTTGGCGCGGCGCCAGTCGGCGCGTGCACCGGCGAGCGCCGTGTCGTCATTGCCGTCGAAGATGAGGACCACCCGCTCGAAGCCGGCCGCCGGGCCGAGCGCCGCGCCGTCGACGGCGAAGCGGACGGTGGCCCGGTTGGGATTGACCGTCTCGCTGGCGAGGACGATCGGATGCTCGGCCGCATTCGGCGCGCGCGCGGTGCCGTGCGGCAGGAAGGATTCCTCGCGGTACGTCCACAGCAGGGCGTCGAGCGCATCGACGCGCTCGGGCGACCCGGCCTCGACGACGACCCGCCAGCCGCGCTCGAGACAGCGCTCCAGCATCGGCGGCAGCACGGCGTCGAGCGGCTGGCGTTCGAGATGGTAGAACAGCACCTCGGTCATTGGACCGCTCCGCCGCCGCGCCTCAATCCTCGTGATTGTCGGCGACGAAGCGATCGAGCAGCCGCACACCCCAGCCCGAGGCCCAGGAGCGATTCGTCTCGGTCTGCGGCGAGCTCATCGCGGTGCCGGCGATATCGAGATGCGCCCAGGGCGTGCCATCCTTGATGAAGCGCTTCAGGAACTGCGCCGCGGTCACTGAGCCGGCCTCGCGGCCGCCGGTGTTCTTGATGTCGCAGAACTTCGATTCGATCTGCTTGTCATAGGCGGGGCCGAGCGGCATGCGCCAGACCTTCTCGCCGGTGGCAAGGCCCGCTGTGGCGAGCTGCGCCGCCAGCGCGTCGTCATTGGCGAAGAGGCCGGCATGGTCATGGCCTAGCGCGACGATGATGGCGCCGGTCAGCGTCGCGAGGTCGATGACGAGGCTCGGCTCATAGGTCTTCTGGACGTACCAGAGCGCATCGGCGAGGACGAGGCGGCCCTCGGCGTCGGTGTTGATGATCTCGATGGTGACGCCGGACGCCGCTTCGACGATATCGCCGGGGCGCTGGGCGTTGCCGTCCGGCATGTTCTCGACGAGGCCTATGATGCCGATGGCATTGGTCTTGGCCTTGCGGCTCGCGAGGGCATGCATCAGCCCGACCACGGCGGCGGCGCCGCCCATGTCGCCCTTCATGTCCTCCATGCCGCCGGCCGGCTTGATCGAGATGCCGCCGCTGTCGAACACGACGCCCTTGCCGACAAAGGCGATCGGCTTCTCGCGCGTCTTCGAGCCGTTCCAGTGCAGCACGACGAGGCGCGGCGGACGGGGCGAGCCCTGCGCGACGCCGAGCAGCGCGCGCATGCCGAGCTTCTTCATCTGCTTTTCGGTGAGCACCTCGACGCTGACGCCGAGTTCGGCGAGTTCCGCCGCCTTGGCCGCGAATTCGAGCGTGCCGAGCACATTGGCCGGCTCGTTGACGAGATCGCGGGCGAGCAGCGCGCCCTCCCCGACCGCCGAACGGCCCGTCCACAGCTTCTTCGCCTTGGCGGCGTCGGCATGGACGATGACGAGCGCCGCCGGCGCCTTGTCGTCCTTCGCCTCGTCGCCCGGCTTGCGGCTCTTGTACTGCTCGAACGCATAGGAGCGAAGCAGCGCGCCGAGCCCGATCTCGGCAAGCTCCGCCGGCGAGATCGTTGCGCCGGCCGGGAGATCGGCGACCAGCAAAGCCTTCTCGCCCTTGCGCAGCGCCCCGAAAATCGCACCGCCGAGCCGCGACCAATCGACCTCCTTGAACTCGCCCGGCTTGCCGACGCCGACGACGACGAGCCGCGCCGCGTTGAGCCCGGCGGGCGCGAGGATATCGAGGAGGCCGAGGCTCTTGCCCTTGAACTGTGCCGCCGCCGCCGCCTTGGCGACGAGATCGGCAATCCCGAGCGAAACCGCCGCCTCGCCGAGCGCCAGGGTTTCGTCGGTCAGCACGACGAGCGTAGAGCCGTCCTCCGGCGCAAGGGACTTCGAGAAGGTGATCGACGGACGTTTGGCCATGAAGGGATTCCGCACGCGGTGGGGCCGCGCTGCGGGGGAAATGCAGCCGGCAGGATGGCCGCACTCTGCCGCCGCTTCGCCGTCTATGGCAAGAGCAAGCGGATCAGGCTAGACGTTTACCATTCGCTAAGCATGTTCCTTGGCCGATCATTTACCGCGATGGTTCAGGCATGAGAGCGGACGAAAACGGGTGCTGGTACGGCATGAACGGACGGGCTTATTTCGGCCGCGCTTGCCTCGATAGTGGCGCCGGGAATAACCCGTGCCGGAACCATCGGTCCTGAGATGACACTGATCGGGCGATATATCTTCAAGCGGATGCTGGCAGCCTTCCTGCTCAGCCTCTGCGGGCTATCGGGCACGGTCTGGCTCAGCCAGGCGCTGCGCGAACTCAACCTGATCACCACGCAGGGCCAGAGCTTCGTCACCTTCGTGCAGGTGTCGGGCCTGATCTTCCCTGGCCTGCTGCTGATCGTCTGCCCGGTCGCGGTCCTCGTCGGCGTCATCTACACGCTCAACCAGCTCAATGCCGATTCGGAACTCGTCATCATCAATGCCAGCGGCGCCTCGCCGGTGGCGCTGCTGAAGCCGGCGCTGGCGCTCGGCATCCTCGCGACGATCGTCGTCGGCGTGATGTCGCTCTATCTGGTGCCGCGCTCGCTGCAGGCCGCGCGCGAGATGATCACCAATATCAACACCGATTTCGTCTCGAGCTTCATCCAGGAAGGCGCCTTCGTGCCGGTCGGCGACGATCTCGTCTTCCATATCCGCGAGCGGCGGCCGGACGGCACGCTCGAGGGCATCTTCATCCAGGACGAGCGCGACAAGACGCAGAGCACGGTCTATGTCGCGGGTCAGGGCATCATCCTGAAGAACCCGCTCGGCACCTTCCTCGTGATGCGCAACGGCACCATCCAGCAGCGCTCGATCGAGAAGGGCTCGATGTCGATCATCCAGTTCGAATCCTACGCCTTCGACATGTCGACCTTCGGCGGCGCCGGCGCGCTGCCGGCCTACAATGCCTCCGAGCGCAGCACGCTCTATCTGCTGAATCCGGACGACAACGACCCCGAGTTCCAGAAGCGGCCGGGCTCCTTCAACGCCGAACTCAACGACCGCCTGTCGTCGCCGCTCTACACGCTGCTCTTCGCCATCCTGCCGGTGATGGCGCTCGGCCAGGCGCAGACGACGCGGCAGGGCCGCGGCGTGCTGATTCTCTCCACAGTGCTGGTGGCGACGGGCCTGCGCGTCGCCGGCCTCATCCTCGCGGGTCTCGCCGCCAGCGATCCCTATCTCATTCCGCTGCTCTATCTCTTGCCGCTCGGCGGCATCGCGCTGGCGCTCGCCGCGACGCTGAAGGGCTTCCGCTTCGCCGCGTCCGAGGGCGTCGGCTCGATCGTCGTGGAACTGCTGCAGCGCCTGCTGCCGCGGCGCCAGCAGACCGGCGGGCAGGCCTGATCGCCATGATCCGCAACCGCACGCTCACGCTCTATTTCGCGCGCCGCTTCTTCAAGATGACGCTGGTCATCTTTCTCGTCGTGTTCGTGCTGATCGCCTTCATCGATTATCTCGAGCTCGCCCGACGCGCGGTGCAGCGCTCCAATTTCGATGCACTCGTCTATCTGATGGTCTCGCTGACCCGCGTGCCGACCGTCATCGAGCGCGCTTTGCCCTTCACCATCCTGTTCGCGGCGATGGCGAGCTTCGTGCTCGCGAATCGCCAGCTCGAACTGGTCGTTGCCCGCGCCTCGGGCCTCTCGGCCTGGCAGTTCGTCCTCCCCGCCGGGTTCGTCGCCGTGCTGTTCGGCATCTTCGCGACCACCGTGTTCAATCCGGTGGCGACGGGGCTGAAGGAAGAATCGATCGCGATCCTCAACAGCGCCGCCGACGGGGCGCTCGGCGGCGGCGACGGCACCAACCAGCAGAATAAGCCGATCTGGATCCGACAATCCGGGCGCGACGGCAACTCGATCATCGGCGCCAAGAACAGCTTCAACAAGGGATTGTCGCTCTCCGGCGTCTCGGCCTTCGTCTTCGATCCGAGCGGCTCGCTCGACCACCGCATCGATGCCCGCTCGGCCGAATATTCCGCCGGCGAGTGGCTCCTGCGCAACGGCACGATCACCCGGTCCGGCGCCCGTCCCGAGCCCTTCGAAGAGACCCTGCTCGCCACCGATCTCGGGCCGGACCAGGTGTCGCAGCAGCTCGCCGATCCGCAGACGATCTCATTCTGGATGCTGCCGCAATTCATTGAAATCTCAAAGAAAGCCGGCGTGCCGAGCTCAGGCTACGAGATGCGGTTCCAGTCGCTTCTCGCCCAGCCGCTGCTCTTTCTCGCCATGGTGCTGGTCGCCGCCACGGTGTCGCTCCGCTTCTCCCGTTCACGTGATCTCGGGCAGGTTATTCTGACTGGTGTCGTCGTGGGCTTCGTGCTTTATGTGGTCACGGAATTGGCGATCGGTCTCGGTAGGAGCGGGATCGTCGCACCGGCGATCGCGGCATGGTTCCCATCGATCGTCGCTTCGCTCGCGAGTGTCACTGTGTTGCTTTATCGGGAGGACGGATGATCGGGGTTTCCGTTCCCTGCCGACGACAGCGCCGCCTCGCCCGTTTTCTTCAACGCAGCGTGGCCGTCCTGGCGATCGGTGTCCTTGCCGCTTTCGGCATCCCCGCGAGCACCGCCTCCGCACAATCCAATCCCGGCTCGCTCGGCTTCGGCACGGACGAGAATTTCAAGGCGACCCCCGGCGCGCAGATGCTGCTCGAGTCGGATCGGCTCGACTACGACTATGACAAGTCGACCGTCTCGGCGGTCGGCGGGGTCAAGATCTATTACGACGGCTACACGCTCGAGGCGAAGAAGGTCACCTACGACCAGAAGAACAAGACGATGGTCGCCGAAGGCGGCGTCAAGATCGTCGACCGCACCGGCGCGGTGATCAATGCCGAGACGATCGACATCACGCAGGATTTCGCCACCGGCTTCGTGTCGGCGCTGAAGCTCGACACGCCCTCGCAGACGCATTTCGCGGCCGAGAAGGCGCTGCGCAAGGACGGCAAGACCACCACCTTCTATCGCGGCGTCTACACCGCCTGCGAGCCCTGCCTCGAGAAGCCGCAGAAGGCGCCCGTCTGGCAGGTGAAGGCGGCGCGAATCATCGTCGACCACAACGAGCACATGATCTATTTCCGCTCGGCGCGGCTCGAATTCCTCGGCATACCCGTCGCCTATTTCCCGGCCTTCTCGGCGCCGGATCCGACCGTCAAGCGCAAGAGCGGCTTCCTGTTCCCGTCGGCGGGCTACAAGTCGGCGCTCGGCGCCTTCGCCAAGGTCCCCTATTTCTGGGCGCTGGCGCCGAATTACGACCTGACCTTCTCGCCGGCCATCTACTCCAAGCAGGGCCTGCTGCTCGACGCCGAATGGCGCCATCGGCTCGATACCGGCTACTACACGCTGCACATGGCCGGCATCAGCCAGCTCGATCCGGACGCTTTCGTCGAGGACGGCACGCGTAATTCCGGCGACGTGACGCTGCGCGGGGGCCTGCGCACCACCGGCCAGTTCTTCCTGAACCGGCTCTGGACGCTCGGATGGGACGCGACGCTGCTCAGCGACCGCACCTTCACGCGCGACTACAACGTCCTCTATTCCTCGACCGACGTCGCCGTCTCGCAGGTGCACCTCACCGGCCAGAGCGCGACCAATTATTTCGACGCGCGCGGCTACTATTTCCGCGTCCTCACCAACGATACCGGCGCCCAGTACAATCAGGACCGCCAGCCCTTCGTCGCGCCCGTGGTCGACCAGAGCTACCTGTTCGACAAGACGGTGCTCGGCGGGCAGCTGACGATGAAGAACAATCTCGTCAGCCTGACGCGCGGCCAGACCGACTGCGTCGATGCCGATGGCGACGGCATCTGCGAACAGGGCGACGCGATCCTCGGCCTCAAGGGCAACTTCAATCGCGCCAGCACGAACTGGACCTGGGAAAACCAGACGATCGGTCCGGTCGGCATGGTGTTCAAGCCCTTCGCCTATCTGCGCGCCGACGCCTTCTATCTGTCGCAGGACGAGACGCTTCCGGGCATCAGCGACAACGGCAACTACTACCGCGCCATGCCGGCCATGGGCCTCGAATGGCGCTGGCCGATCCTCGCCGCCTCGATGTCGTCGAGCTTCCTGTTCGAGCCGATCGCGCAGATGATCGTGCGTCCCGACGAGCAATTGGCCGGACAGCTGCCGAACGAGGACGCGCAATCGCTCGTCTTCGACGATTCCTCGCTATTCGACTGGGACAAGTTCTCCGGCTACGACCGCATCGAAGGCGGCACGCGCGCCAATATCGGCTTCCGCTATGCGGCCGAGCTCGGGGCGCTCGCCAATGTCTCCGGCGTCGTCGGCCAGTCCTACCAGCTCGCCGGATTGAACTCCTATGCCGTGCAGGACCTGACCGAGACCGGCAGCGTGTCCGGCCTCGAGTCCGACGTTTCCGACTATGTCGGCAGCATGACCGTCGATTCGGGCCAGGGCTACTTCATCACCGCGCGCGGCCGGCTCGATTCCGACACCTTCGACGTCAACCAGGCGCAGGTGACGGCGACCGGCAAGATGGGTGACGTGACGGCCTCGGCGTCCTATCTCTATCTGCGCGAGCAGCCGGCGATCGCCTCCTCGAACAGCGGTACGCCGACCGATACGGTCAGCGGCAAGGCGAGCTGGCAGTTCACCGAGACCTGGCGCGTGTTCGGATCGATCGCCTGGGACTTCGAAGAGAAGAAGATGGCCGGCAACAGCATCGGCATCGCCTATGACGACGAGTGCACGACCTTCTCGATCGCCTATAGCGAGATCACGCAGGACTACACCGACCTGCAGACCTCCAAGTCGCTGATCGTCAGCCTGCAGCTGCGCACGCTCGGCGGCACGCAGTTCCAGAGCGACATCGGCGGCACCAGCAATTGACGCCGGGCCGGGACTGCGGTGATGTGCCGGGCAGGCCGTGCTGAAGGCGCTGCACAGCCAACTTCATCGTTTTGCCGGATTTGGCCTGTCTAGCGTCGCATCCGGCGGCCGTCATTCGGCACGGCGGACAGAATCGGAACGGCGGAAAGGGGAGCGGATGCGGATCGTAACCATGCGCGGCATGCTCGGGGCCATGATGATCGCCGCGGCCGGGCTCGGCGCGGTCGCCGTCGTCACGGAGAGCGCCTATGCGCAGCAGGCCGTCCGGGCCACCGTCAACGACCAGCCGATCACGAATTACGACGTGCAGCAGCGGGTCAAGATGCTGAACCTGTTCCGCCAGAAGTCGGGCGACAAGTTGGCGCTCGATCAGCTCATCGACGAGGCGATCGCCGAGCAGGTGGCGAAGCGCGCCAAGATCGGCCCGACCGATGCGCAGGTCAACGAGCGCGTCGCCGGCATCGCCAAGCAGGTTAAGCTGCCGATGCCGCAGTTCGAGAAGGCGCTCAACCAGCAGGGCGTGCAGGTCGACACGCTCCGGAAGTTCTTCCGCGGCCAGATGACCTGGGCCGCCGTCATCCGCGCCAAGGCCGCGAGCCTCAAGCCGGACGTGTCCGAGAGCGACATCCAGGCCGAGATGGCCAAGCAGGGCGTCTCGTCCGAAACGGCGATGATCAAGGAATTCAAGCTGCAGCAGATCGTGTTCGTCATCCCGAAGGGCTCGCCCCCCGGCATGGTCGGCAAGCGCACCGGCGAGGCGGAAGCCTTCCGCAAGCGCTTCCCCGGCTGCGACGGCAGCCTCGCGCTCGCCAAGACGCTGAAGGGCGTCGTCGTGCTCGATATCGGCCGGCGCGATTCGACCCAGGTCGAGGGCGAAGGCGCCGAGCAGCTGATGAAGACCCCCGTCGGCGGCACGCTGAAGCCCGATGTCACCGACCGCGGCGTCGAGGTCGTGGCGGTCTGCGACGTCAAGGAAGTGCAGAGCACCGCCGGCGTCCGCGCCAGCGCCGAGCGCACTTTGCTCGCCGAGCAGACCAAGGACCTTGAATCGAAGTTCCGGACCGAGCTTCGCGACAATGCGAAGATCGTCTATAACTGATCCGCCATGGATTCAGCCAAAACGTTCCGGCCGCTCGCCCTCACCATGGGCGAGCCAGCGGGCATCGGTCCCGATGTGACCCTCGCCGTCTGGGCCGAGCGCCGTGAACGGCGCTTGCCCGTGTTCTACTGCCTTGCCGATCCCGATACGCTGCGCCGCCGCGCCGAGCATATCGGCATCTCCATCCCGATCGAGGTGGTGACGCCGGCCGAGGCCGCCTCGGTGTTCGACCGCGCCCTCCCCGTCGTCCGCCTCGAAGGCCGCTCCAGCGCAGAGCCGGGCCTGCCGGAGCGGGCCTCGGCGCTCGGCGTCATCGAGGCGATCGCGCGGGCGGTCGGCGACGTCCGTGCCGGATCGGCGGCGGCGCTCGTCACCAACCCGATCAACAAGAAGGCGCTCGTCGACGCCGGCTTCCAGCATCCGGGTCATACCGAGTTCCTCGGCATGCTCTCCGCCGCCTGGAACGGCGAGCCGGCACGGGCCGTCATGATGCTGGCGGGACCCGGCCTCAGGGCGGTTCCGGCAACCATCCATGTGCCGATCTCGGCCGTCCCTTCGCTCATCACCGAGAACCTCTTGCTCACGACCGGCCGCACGATCGACCGCGACATGCGCCAGCGCTTCGGCATCGCCCGCCCGCGCATCGCCGTCGCCGGGCTCAATCCGCATGCCGGCGAAGGCGGCGTCATGGGCATGGAGGATACCGCCGTGATCGCCCCCGCCGTGGCGCGGCTGCAGGCCGAGGGCATCGACGCCATCGGGCCGCTGGCGCCCGACACGATGTTCCATGCCGCCGCCCGCGCGCGCTATGACGTGGCGCTCTGCATGTATCACGACCAGGCGCTGATCCCGACCAAGACGGTCGCCTTCGCCGAGACGGTCAATGTCACGCTCGGCCTCCCCTTCATCCGCACCTCGCCCGACCACGGCACCGCCTTCGACATCGCCGGCACCGGCAAGGCGGACTGCTCGAGCCTTGCGGCGGCGCTGCGGCTTGCCGACGAACTGGCCCGCCACGAGGCCGACTACCATGCGGGCGTTGCAGGCGCTGCCAGGCTGACAGCGTGAACACACCCGACGGCCTTCCGCCGCTGCGCGACGTCATTGCCGCGCACGGCCTCAACGCCCTGCGCTCGCTCGGCCAGAATTTCCTGCTCGATCTCAACCTGACCGGCCGCATCGCCCGCGCCTCGGGCTCGCTGGACGGCGTCACGGTGATCGAGGTCGGCCCCGGCCCCGGCGGGCTGACGCGGGCGCTGCTCGCCGAGGGCGCCAAGAAGGTGATCGCGATCGAGCGCGACCGCCGCTGCATCGCGGCGCTCGCCGAAATCGCGGCGCATTATCCGGGCCGACTCGAGGTCATCGAAGGCGACGCGCTCACCACCGACATGGCCTCGCTCGCGACCGGCCGCGTGCGCATCGTCGCCAACCTGCCCTACAATATCGCGACGCCGCTGCTGATCGGCTGGCTGCGCACCGAGCCGTGGCCGCCCTTCTTCGAGAACCTGACGCTGATGTTCCAGCGCGAGGTCGCCGAGCGCATCGTCGCGACGCCGGACGACGATGCCTATGGCCGGCTCGCCGTCGTCTGCGGCTGGCGCACCGAGGCGCATATCCTGTTCGACATCTCGCCGAAGGCGTTCACGCCGCCGCCGAAGGTGACCTCGTCCGTCGTGCAGATGATCCCGCGCGCCGCGCCGCTCGCCGCCGACATGGCGGTGCTGGAGCGGGTCACCGCCGCCGCCTTCGGCCAGCGCCGCAAGATGCTGCGCCAGAGCCTCAAGAGCCTCGGCACCGATCCCCTCCCCCTCCTCGCCGCCGCCGGCATCGCCGAAACGTCGCGCGCGGAAGAGATCGACGTCGCCGGATTCGTCCGCCTCGCCGGTCTCCTGCAGGCATCGGAGAGGTCGGCCGCTTCCTGAGCTCAGGCCGCCTCGCCTTCGATGAGGGCCGTGACGGCCCGGGTCGGCGTCGCACCGATCCAGCGGAAGCGGGCCGCCTCCATCAGTGAGCGATAGGCGGCGAGCGTGCGTTCGCGGCCGCCCACCACCGCCAGCATGGTGATGTCGAGGTTCTTCGCCGGGTGCGGCTCGGGACCTTCGGGAAGCGGCATCTCGATCAGCACGAGACGCGCGCCCGAAGGGGCGGCGCGTCGGATCGCCGTGAGGATCCGCAGCGCCGGACCGTCGTCCCAGTCATGGATGATCCGGCGCAGCAGATAGGCATCCGCCTCCGGCAGCGGGTCGGAGAAGAAGCTGCCGGCGGCGACCTCGATGCGCGGATGCGGAGCGGCCGCGCCGGCGACATGAGGCAGGTCGAACAGGATGCCGCGGCTTTCCGGCGCCGCGTCGAGCACGGCCCGCAGCAGCGAGCCGTTGCCGCCGCCGATATCGGCGATGACGGGGAAGCGGGCGCAATCGAAGGCCTCGACGACCGGCTTCAGATCGATATGGGCCCGGCTCGCCATCGCGGCGTCGAACAGGGCCGAGGCTTCGGGATGCGCGGCGAGATAGTCGAAGCTCTCCAGGCCGAAGGCGCGCCGCATGCCGGTCTCGCCCGTCGCAAGCGTATGGCCGAGCCTCCCCAGGGACTGCCACTGCCAGTCCGAACCGATCATGCGGGCATAGTCGCGCAGCGTGGAGGAATGATCGCCGCGCAGGAGGCGCGAGGCGGGATTGTGGGCATAGCCTTCCGGCGTCGCGATGAAGATGCCTGCCGAGACCAGGAGGCGCAGGATCCGGTTGAGGGCATCCGCGTCGACGCCAGCCTTGGCGGCAAGCATCTCGGGACCTTCCGGATCCTCCCCCAGATGATCGGCGATGCGGGCCTCGGCCACCACATGGACGCAGCGCGCGACGACATGCGCGCCGACGAACTGCATCAGGAGTTGCTGCGGATCATCCTGCATCGCGCGTGCCTCCGGCTCGACCGATGCGCGAAGACTACACCCGAACAACCCCGCTCGTCACGAGCCTCCGGCAGCCACCCTCAATGCGCCGGCGGAGCACCCTCGATGAGAAGCCCGGCGACGAAGGTTTCGAGATAGGTGTCGCGGGCCCGGCGCATGCGCTCGGCATAGAGGATGGCGCGCGCCTTCTCCAGCGAGGTCTGGAGGTCCTTGTTGATGATGACGTAGTCGTAGTCGCGCCAGTGCTCGATCTCGGCCCGCGCATTGGCGAGACGCTTGGCGATGACCTCGGGCGTGTCCTCGGCGCGGCGCTCCAGCCTTGCGGCGAGCTCGCGCATCGTCGGCGGCAGCACGAAGATGCGCACGAGATC
This sequence comes from Kaistia sp., assembly GCA_965279105.1. GTDB lineage: Bacteria > Pseudomonadota > Alphaproteobacteria > Rhizobiales > Kaistiaceae > Kaistia. Next base: position 2,447,216 of record OZ257135.1, on the reverse strand, counting down.
CTCCGGCATCGCGCGGGCGACCTGGTCGGCGCCCTGCCAGTCGATATCGAATAATACGTCCTTGCCGGAGACCAGCGCCGCCTCGACCGGATCACGCGGCGTGCCGTAGCAATTGCCGTGCACCTCGGCCCACTCGAGCAGTTCGCCGCGATCGCGCATCAGGCCGAAGGCCTTCTGGTCGATGAAATGGTAGTGCACGCCCTCGATCTCGCTCGGTCGGCGGCCGCGCGTCGTCACCGACACCGACAGGACGATGTCCTTGTCGCTGTCCATCAGATGGCGGGCGATCGTCGACTTGCCGGCGCCCGATGGCGAGGAGAGGACGAGCATGAGACCACGGCGCGGCGGCGTGACGGGGGCTGACATCGGGCGGCGCCCTCTTCCTATTCGAGATTCTGGATCTGCTCGCGCAGCTGGTCGACGGCTGACTTCATATCGAGACCGATCGCCGTCAGCGAGCGGTCATTGGCCTTGGCGCAGAGCGTATTGGTCTCGCGGTTGAATTCCTGCGCCAGGAAATCGAGCTTGCGGCCGACCGGACCGCCCTCCGCGAGCAGGCTGCGCGCGGCGGCGACATGAGCTTTGAGGCGGTCGAGCTCCTCGCGGATATCGGCCCGCGTCGCCAGCAGCGCCGCCTCCTGATGCAGCCGGTCGCTGTCGAAGGTCGCGGAGGCCTCCAGCAGCGCCGCGACCTGCTCGGCGAGGCGGCGGCGGATCGCCTCGGGACGGCGCGCGGGCGCCTCCTCGGCGGCCTGGCGGAGGCTGTCGATCTCGGCAATGCGCGTCTCCAGCACGGCGCCGATCGCGGCCCCCTCGGAGGCGCGCGCGCGAACGAGATCATCGAGCGCCCGGTCGAAATCAGCCGAGATGAGCCGCAGCAGTTCGGCCGCCTTCTCGGGATCGTCCTCGGCATCGACCGTTTCGAGAATGCCGCGGATGGAGAGGATGCCGTCGAGGCTCGGCGGCGCCGCGTCGATGCGCGCGCCGACGCTCTTCATCAGGGCCAGCACGGCGTCCAGCAGCGGCTCGTTGACGCGCAACTGGGTCGCGCTCTCGTCCTTCTGCAGGCTCAGCGTCACCTGGAGATTGCCGCGCTGCAGCCGCGCGCCGGTCCGCTCGCGCACGCCCTGCTCCAGCGTGTCGACGCCAGGTGGCAGGCGCAGGCGGATGTCGAGGCCCTTGCCGTTGACGCTGCGCAATTCCCAGGTCCAGCGATAGCCGACACCGGCGCCTGCGCTCCGGGCGAAGCCGGTCATGCTCATCAGCTTCATGCGATTATCCGCTTGTTCCGCCCGATCCGGAGCGGCGACCATAATCTCAGCGCCGGGCCGCCTCAAGGGCGTCCGGAGGCCGGTCCCAATCCTGCGCCGGCTCTCGTCCTGGGCCCGCTCTTGGGCCGGCTTTAGTCCTGGGCCGGTTTGGCCTTGCCGCCGGTCTTGCCAGGCGCCGGGGCGGCCGGAGCATCGGCCGGATCCTCCTGGTCGCCGGGACCGCTGCCGGCCTCGGCGGGATCGGCTGCATCGGGCGCGTTCGCCGCATTGGCCTTCTGGTCGGCCATTATTTCGCGGTAGCGGGCGACGTTCTTGCGATGGTCGGCATAGGTCTCGGCGAAGGCATGGCCGCCGCTGCCGTCGGCGACGAAGTAGAGATCCTTGGTGCGCGAGGGATTGGCCGCGGCGGCGAGCGAGGCGCGGCCCGGATTGGCGATCGGCCCCTTGGGCAGGCCGGTGATCTTGTAGGTGTTGTAGTCGTTCTCGGCCTCGAGATCCGACTTGGTGATCGCGGCGCCGCTCGGCAGGCCGGCACCGCCATAGACGCCGTAGATCACGGTCGGATCCGACTGCAGCCGCATCTTCTGCTTCAGCCGGTTGATGAAGACGGCGGCGACGCGGCTGCGCTCGTCGGCGATGCCGGTTTCCTTTTCCACGATCGAGGCGAGCGTGACGAGGTCCTCTTCCGACTGCATCGGCAGATCCTTGTCGCGGCCGGCCCAGACGGCGGCGACGACGCGGTCATGCTCGCGGGTCATCCGGTCGAGGATCGTCTGGCGGCTGTCGCCGCGCGTGTAGCGATAGGTGTCGGGCAGGAGGCTGCCCTCGGGCGGCAGGCTCGCCACGGCGCCGAGCAGGATCGGATCGGCATTCAGCCGGTCGACGATCTGCTGGCTGGTCAGCCCTTCCGGGAAGCTGATCGAATAGAGAATGCCCTTGCCGCTCACCATGGCGTTCATGATGTCGCGCATGCTGGCATGGGCGGGAATGAGATATTCGCCGGCCTTGAGGCCCTCCTGCTGCGAGGAGAAGCGGACGCCGAGCACGAAGATCCATTTCGACGAGATGAGGCCGCGCTCGTGCAGCTGTTCGGCGATGTCCTGCAGGCCGGTGCCGCGCTCGATCATCACCGTGCGCGGCTGATCGAAATGGCTGCGCTCCTCGAAACGCATCTTGCCGAAGAAGAAGAGACCGGCGGCGCCGAGCACGCTGACGACGATGATCGTCATCGCGAAATTCATGACGAGCACGATCGGATGGCGCGCCTGCTGCGAGCGCGGCGGCGGGCCGGGGACGCGCTCGGGACGCAGGGCGTCGCTCGGGCTCTTCGGATTGATCCGTCCGCTGGCTCTGCCTTTGGGACGTCGGCCGGCGGCGTCCGCCGCCTTCCCCTCGTCTGCGCCGGACGGCTCGCTGTCGCTCATTACACCCTTACGTCCGCTTGCCGGCCGCTTGAAAGAGGATTCACGATTTGTGAACCTTCGTCCCGGGCGACTTTAGGGAGGATTATGGCGAAAGCGCGGGCGGGACCGACCGGCAGCCGCCGCTCAGGCGTCATGTCTGCGGAAGACCAGCGAGGCATTGGTGCCGCCGAAGCCGAACGAATTCGACAGGGCGACATCTACCTTGCGCTTGCGGGCCACCTTCGGCACCAGATCGATGGCCGTCTCGACCGAGGGGTTGTCGAGATTGATCGTCGGCGGGGCGACATTGTCGCGGATGGCGAGCAGCGAGAAGATCGCCTCGATCGCGCCGGCCGCGCCGAGCAGATGGCCGGTCGCCGACTTGGTCGAGGACATCGACACGGTCGCCGCGGCATTGCCGAGCACGCGCTCGACCGCCGCGAGTTCGATGCCGTCGGCCATGGTCGAGGTGCCATGCGCGTTGACATAGTCGACATCGGCGGCGGTGATGCCGGCCCGCTTCAGCGCCGCCTGCACGCAGCGATAGGCGCCGTCGCCGTCAGGTGCCGGGGCGGTGATGTGATAGGCGTCGCCCGAAAGGCCGTAGCCGATCACCTCGCCATAGATCTTGGCGCCGCGGGCGAGCGCATGTTCGCGCTCCTCCAGGACGACGACACCGGCGCCCTCGCCCATGACGAAACCGTCGCGGTCGCGATCATAGGGGCGCGAGGCCTGTTCCGGCCGGTCGTTGAAGCCGGTCGACAGCGCCTTGCAGGCGGCGAAGCCCGCGAGCGCGATGCGCGAGACCGGGCTCTCGGTGCCGCCGGCGATCATGACGTCGGCATCGTCGAGCGCGATCAGCCGCGCCGCATCGCCGATGGCATGCGCGCCGGTCGAGCAGGCGGTGACGACGGCGTGATTCGGGCCCTTGAAGCCGAAGCGGATCGAGATCTGGCCGGAGGCGAGATTGATCAGGCGGCCGGTGATGAAGAAGGGGCTGATCCGGCGCGGGCCGCGATCGCGCAGCACATGGCCGGCCTCGACGATGCCCTCGAGGCCGCCGATGCCCGAGCCGACCATGACGCCGGTGCGGATCTGGTCCTCATAGGCGGTCGGCATCCAGCCCGAATCATGGACGGCCTGCTCGGCGGCGGCGAGCGCGAAGGCGATGAACTCGTCGACCTTGCGCTGCTCCTTCGGCTCCATCCAGTCGTCGGGATTGTATTTGCCGTCTTCCTTGGATCCGCGCGGGATCTCGCAGGCGATCTGGCAGGGCAGATCATCGGTCTCGAACTTGGTGACCCGGCCGGCACCGCTGTGGCCGGCGAGAAGACGGGACCACGTGACATCGACGCCGCAACCGAGCGGCGTGACCATACCCATCCCGGTGACGACGACACGTCTCATGCGTTTCTCCCGAGCCGGACCCTTGCGGGTCCGGTCGTCAGTTTCTTGTAAAGCGGGATCGAAGCCGGGATCAGCCGGCGTTCTTTTCCAGGAAGCTGACGGCGTCGCCGACCGTCAGGATGGTCTCGGCCGCGTCGTCGGGAATCTCGACGCCGAACTCTTCCTCGAAGGCCATGACGAGCTCGACGGTGTCGAGGCTGTCGGCACCAAGGTCGTCGATGAAGCTCGCGCCATCGGTCACCTTGTCGGCGTCGACGCCGAGGTGCTCGATCACGATCTTCTTAACCCGGTCAGCGATATCGCTCATTTCTCAAACCTCGACTGTTTCGTGTCACATCACTCAGCGCGATTACTCGCACGCAGAAATTCCGGCTGCAAAGCCCATTTCGGGAAAACGCACCGCGATATCGACGAGGGGCTCCATCCTCGGCAAGGTAGAGAGCCCGTTCTGCCCACGATCGTCAATCCGCCCCGTCCCCGTCGCGCTGAAGCGGCGAGGCTCCCGTCCATTGTTCGGCGGTCCTAACATAGTTTCCAAAGCTTGGCCAGCGGCGCAGGGGCTGCCGAAAGCGCTTTGGAGGAACCGTGCCGGAACGCCGATTCCCTATTCAGATCATAGCCATACCGCCATTGACGTGCAGCGTCTGGCCGGTGACATAGGCGGCCTCGGCCGAGGCAAGATAGACGACGGCTGCGGCAATGTCGTCGCCGCTGCCGAGTCGCTTGGCCGGGACGCGCTCGAGCAGCGCCGTCTTGATCTTGTCGTTGAGCACATCGGTCATCGCCGTTTCGATGAAGCCCGGCGCGACGCAGTTGACGGTGATGTTGCGGCCGGCGACTTCCTGCGCCAGCGACTTCGACATCGCGATCAGCCCGGCCTTGGAGGCGGTGTAGTTGCCCTGCCCGGCATTGCCGGTGACGGCGACGATCGAGGTGATGTTGATGATGCGGCCGAAACGCTGGCGCATCATGCCGCGCAGCGCGGCCCGCGTCAGGCGGAAGGGCGCCGTCAGGTTGACGTCGAGCACGTCGGACCAGGCCTCGTCGGAGAGGCGGGCGAACAGCATGTCGCGGGTGATGCCGGCATTGTTGACGAGGATGTCGAGCCCGCCGAGCGCTTCCTCAGCCGCCGGAACGAGGGTTTCGACGGCCTCGGCGTCCGAGAGATTGCAGGGCGCGACATGCACGCGATCGCCGAGCTCGGTCGCCAGCGCGTCCAGCGCCTCGCGCCGCGTGCCCGAGATCGCGACCGTGGCGCCCTGCGCATGCAGGGCGACGGCGATCGCACGGCCGATGCCGCCGCTGGCGCCGGTCACGAGGGCGCGCTTGCCGGTCATATCGAACATCGCGGAACTCCTTTTGCGGGTCGGATGATGCAGGGCCGTCAGCCGAGCAGCGCCCGTGCGGCCGGCACATCGTCGGGCATGCCGACCGAAAGCGTGCGCGCCGACGGCGCAATGCGCTTGGCGAGGCCCGAGAGGACCTTGCCGGCCCCGATCTCGAGCATGAGGTCGACGCCGGCGCTCTCCAGCCAGGTGACCGACTCGCGCCAGCGCACCATGCCCGTCACCTGTTCGACCAGGCGGCGGCGAATCTCGTCGGGGTCGCTGATCGGCTGCGCCAGCACATTGGCGACGAGCGGCACGACCGGCGGCGCGATGAAGACCTCGGCCAGCGCCTCGCGCATCGCCTCGGCGGCGGGCTGCATCAGGGCGCAATGGAACGGTGCGCTGACCGGCAGCAGCAGGGCGCGCTTGGCGCCCTTGGCCTTGGCGATCTCGAGGGCGCGCTCGATCGCGGCGCGCGAGCCTGAGATCACGACCTGACCCGGACCGTTGTCGTTGGCGGCTTCGCAGACATCGCCCTCGGCCGCCTCGGCGGCGACTTCGGCCGCCGTCTCGAAATCGAGGCCGAGCAGCGCGGCCATGGCGCCCTCGCCGACCGGCACGGCCGCCTGCATCGCGGCGCCGCGGATGCGCAGCAACCGCGCCGCCTCGGCGACGGAGAGGCTGCCGGCGGCGGCGAGCGCCGAATATTCGCCGAGCGAATGGCCGGCGACATAGGCGATGCTGGCGCCGATATCGAGGCCATCGGCCTCGAGCGCGCGCAGCGCCGCGAGGCTCACCGCCATCAGGGCCGGCTGCGCATTCGCGGTCAGCGTCAGCGTCTCGATCGGGCCTTCGAAGATGATCGTGGAGAGGCTTTCGCCAAGCGCGTCGTCGACCTCGGCGAAGACGGCGCGCGCCTCCGGATAGGCCTCGGCCAGGGCCTTGCCCATGCCGACCGCCTGGCTCCCCTGGCCTGGAAACGTCAGAGCTGTCGTCACGAAATGCGCTCCCGCCTTGCCGGCGGCGGCTCCATCCGGCCGCCCGTCTTGGCGGCGGCTAATCGCGCCTTCGGGCAGCGAAGTCAAGCCCGCGCGCCGCTCGTACGGCCGGAACGTCCGCTTCCGTCGGCCTCCCGGAAAGGTGATAGTATGTTGAACTTATTAAATTTCGTTCATCCGGCTAAAAGTCGCTTGCGTGCCCCAATCCGGGCCTCTGATCACAATCGTCCACACGCCATCCTGGGCCGCCCGCCGATCCCTTCCGCGGCGGCCGCACCCCAGATGACGCGACGGGATGGATGGATGATTGGAGAACTATCATGAAGACCCTCGCTCTGGCACTTCCCCTGGCAGGCTTCATCGCTTCGGCCGGCGCCGCCTATGCGGTCGACGTCGACTCGGGGACGGTGCGACAGCTCGATGCCCGCAGCGGCGCGATCACGCTCATGGACGGCCGCTCGTTCAAGGTCAGCAATCCGGTCCTGCTCGAAGGCGTCATCCCCGGCGAGAAGGTGATCATCACCGTCAATGACGACAAGACGATCGGCTTCTCCGAGGACCCCTCGCAGTGGGAGAGCACCACGTCCTACGATAACTGAGCCTGCGCGCGATCACTTGACGACCGGGGCCGGTTCCGTGCCGGCCCCGGTCGTGTTCGCCTTGGCGGCGGCCACCGCTTTCCGACCATAGCGGGCGGTATCGCCCGGATGCTCGATGAAGCAGGCGGCGGCGGTCACCGCCTTTCCCGACGCAATCAGATCGCTGACCGTGACGAAGCGGTAGCCCCGCGCCGTCAACGCCGGGATGATCGTCGCGAGAGCCTCCGCCGTGTGCTTGCCGCGGCCATTGGCGTGCATCACCACGATCGAGCCGGGCTTCACCTCGGCGAGCACGGCCTTCGCCATCGGCGCGGCGGCGATGCCCGAGGGGTCGCCCGAGACGACATCCCACTGCACCGGCATCAGGCCTGCTGCCCGCACAGCCGCTGGCCCCTCGGCGCCGCAAGCGCCATAGGGGAAGCGGAACAGTCTCGTCGTCGAAGCCGGTACCACGGGGCAGACCGAAGCGAGCCGTCCGCGCAGCGCGCCGAGCACCGTTTCCGTGCGGGCGATTTCCTCGCCGATCTTCGCGGCGTCGGCGTGATCGAGGTCGGCATGGTCATAGGTGTGGTCGCCGATCTCGAACAGCGGATCGGCCAATAGCTGCATCGCCCGCTCCTCATGGCTCTGCGCCCAGCGCCCGCCCATGAAGAAGGTGGCGGGAACCTTCAGCGCGCGCAGCCGGTCGACGATGGCGCCGTCATAGCCGGCGACCTCGCCCGACCCCTCGCAGAGATCGAAGGTGAGCGCGACCAGCTTGCGACCGTCCGCAGGCGCGACGCGGCGGACGACGCCGGTGTCGGGCGCCGCGATGTCGGCAGCGGTCAGCGTCGCGGCGGGGATCGGCACGCGGTCGGCCGGGCCCGGCCTGTGCCTTGCAACCTCGTCCGCCCGTCCGGCAAGAGCCGCCGCCGGCCAGCACGCCGCCGGCGGATCGGCCAGCGCCAGCGTCGGCAAAGCGAGGATCGTCAGGCCGAGGCCGAGGGCAAATCGGCTTCGTGAGAGTCGGCGAGGTCTCTGCGTCGTCATGGAATCCGTCCGCTGGGTCAGCGGGCGGTGACACACCCTCTTCCGGGCGGAACCGTGGCAGGCGGCCGCGGCGAAGCGCCGTCAATGGCGCTTCGGCTCGACATTCGGCAGGAAGGCCGTCAAGAGGCCGATCACCGGCAGGAAGGCGCAGACCTGGAAGACGAAGGTGATCGAGGTGCGGTCGGCGAGTTCTCCGAGCGCCGCCGCGCCGATGCCGCCCATGCCGAAGGCGAAGCCGAAGAAGAGGCCCGAGACCAGCCCGACCTTTCCGGGGATCAGCTCCTGCGCATAGACGATGATCGCCGAGAAGGCCGAGGAGAGGACGAGGCCGATGATCACCGAGAGCACGACCGTCCAGGCGAGGTTGGCATGCGGCAGCGCCAGCGTGAACGGCAAGACGCCGAGGATCGAGAACCAGATCACGAATTTGCGGCCGAATCGGTCGCCGATCGGCCCGCCGGCGATAGTGCCGGCGGCGACGGCGCCGAGGAAGACGAACAGCAGCAGCTGCGAATCGCGCACCGACACGCCGAAGGTGTCGATCAGATAGAAGGTGTAGTAGCTCGACAGCGCCGCCATGTAGAAGAACTTCGAGAAGATCAGCAGCGCCAGGATGACGATCGAGCGGATGATGATCTTGCGCGGCAGCATCACATGCGGCTTGCCCGTCGATTTCTGGCCGATGCCGGCGCGATGCTGCTCGCGATACCAGAAGCCGACGCGCGACAGGATGATGATGCCGGCGAGCGCGGCGAGCGCGAACCAGGCGACGGCGCCCTGCCCGCGCGGCAGCACGATGAAGGCGGCGAGCAGCGGACCGATCGCCGAGCCGAAATTGCCGCCGACCTGGAACAGCGACTGGGCGAGACCATGCCGTCCGCCAGAGGCCATGCGGGCGACGCGCGAGGATTCGGGATGGAAGATCGAGGAGCCGAGCCCGATCAGCGCCACCGAGATGAGGATGACCGAATAATGGTTGGCATAGGCGAGCAGCAGCAGGCCGATGAGCGTGCAGCCCATGCCGATCGGCAGCGAGAACGGCATCGGCTTCTTGTCGGTATAGATGCCGACGATCGGCTGCAGGATCGAGGCCGTGCACTGGAAGACCAGCTGGATCAGGCCGATCTGGCTGAAATCGAGCGCAAACTCAGTCTTCAGAATCGGATAGATCGCCGAGATCACGGATTGCATGAGGTCGTTCAGGAGATGCGACATGCTGATCGCGACCAGGATGCCGAACGATGTGCGCTGCACGATGTCACGGCCCGCGGAAGCGGGCATGGCTGCAACCCTCTCAGTCACGATGCTATCCTCGATTGAAGCGCTGATCGGCGGGAACGGCGGCCGTGCTCGCGGCGACACCGGCGATCTGCTTGAAGGTTAGGCACTATGACGAGGGAATCGGCGAAAGAAAAGCGCCGTTCGCGTGATGGGCGCATCACTTCTTTTGATCGGTCGCCTTAGGATCGCAGCGCCGCCGCCGGCGGATGGCGATAGGCGAGCACGGCCGGCAGCGTGGCGAGCAGCGCGGCGACGCCGAGCAGCCCGAGAGCGAGCGCGGCATCCCCGCTCTCGAAGGTCACCGGCAGCGCGATGCCGTTGGCCGCGGTGAAGCGCGCGGAGAGGCTCAGCGCCGCGAGAAAACCGAGGCCGAAGCCGGCGAGGACGCCGCCGCCGACCAGCAGGAAGATCTCGCTCCAGACGATGCCGAAGATCGCGAGGCGCGGCGCGCCGAAGGCCCGGAGCGCGCCGATCTGCCGCCGCCGCTGGCCGACATGGACGATGGTGACGAGGCCGATGGCCGCCGCGACCAGCGCCTGCGCGCCGATCGCGACGAGCGACAGCACGGTCTTGGCGTCGCCCAGCGTCGCATAGAGCCGCGTCAGCACCTCGCCGGGAAAGACCGCGAGCGTCGTGCCGGTGCGGTACTCGGCGCGCAGGCGATAGGCATCGGCGAATGTCTTCGGCTTGACGATGATGGCCGGGACGCCGGGCGCGATGCCGAAGGGCGCGACATGCTTGTGGTCGGGCTCAGGCTCCGCGCCGTCGTGCTCGTCCCCGTCGGCGTCATCATGCCGGAGATGGCCGTCCCCCATGCCGTGCACATGCCAGACCGCTTCGATCGGGACCAGGATCGCCCGGTCCCAGGGCGTGCCGGTCGGCGGCATGCGGCCGACGACCCGGTAGACGATGCCGGCATGCAGATGGCCGCCCTCTTCCGGCAGGCCGTGCATCGGCCTGATTGCGGCGCCAAGGGCGAGCGGCACGGCCGCGCCCACCACCGCCTCGCCCGAATCAGCGAAGCTCCGCCCCTCGGTGAGCGGCCCGGCGCTCGCGACCAGCGGCTCCGTCGTGCCGACGATCGGCAGGCCCTGCGCGAAATCGCCGAAGCCGACCGGCGCCGCCCAGGCGACGCGCGGATCGGCCGCGAGATCGTCGAGAAGATGACCGGGCGCCAGCGGCAGCGGCGCCGCCTGCAGGAAGATCGACGAGAGCACCAGTTGCGTCTCGCTGCCGGCGGCGCCGATGACGAGATCGAACCGGTCGGCGGCGCGGGCGCTGCCGAGGCGGAGGGCGCGCTCCTGCAGCGTCACGGCGACGCCGAGCGCGGTCGCGAGCGCGACCAGAAGGACGATCACCAGCGCGCCGGCCCAGAGGCGGCGAAGATCGGCGAGCACGAAGCGAATCATGGCGACACCGCTTCGGCAGGGCCGGTCGGGCGATCATCGCGGATCGTTCCATCGCGCAGCCGCACGACGCGCCGCATGCACGCGACAAGGCGATCGTCATGCGAAATCGCGACGAGGGTCGCCTTCTCTTCCGCGGCGAGCTCGACGAGCAGCGCCGCAACGCCGGCACCGCTTTCGGGATCGAGGCTCGCCGTCGGCTCGTCGGCGACGATGACGCCGGGCTTCATCAGCAGCGCCCGGGCCACGGCGACGCGCTGCATCTCGCCGCGCGACATCGAGCCGACATCCTGGTCCGGACGCTTGAGCCCGACGCGGGCCAGCAGCGCCCGCCCCCGGGCCTCGACCTCGGCACCCGCCCTCAAGGCGAGCCGGGCCGGTAGCAGCACATTGTCGAGCGCACTGATGCCGGGGAAGAGATGGAAATCCTGCATGACCAGTCCGACATGGGCGGCGCGCCAGCGGTCGCGCGCGCCCTCGCCGAGCCGCGCGATATCGGCGCCGGCCCACAGCACGCGGCCGCGACGGGGGCGTTCGAGGCCGGTGATGATGTTGACGAGCGTGCTCTTGCCGGAGCCGGACGGCCCGGTCACGGCAACGGTTTCGCCGGCGGCGATCGCAAGATGGGGGATGGCGAGGACCGGCACCGGCAGGCCGGGGAAGGAGACCTCCACATCGTCGAGGACGAGGTCGATCACCGGGTCAGACCGTTTTGAAATCGGCATCGCGGAGGCGCAGCAGGCTGACGAAGCCGGTCGCGGGATCGGTCCACGAGCCATAGTCGAGCACGCCCTCGACCTCGATCACCGCATTCGCCTGCACGAAGGTCTGCTTCCGGCCGAGATAGACGACGACGATATTGTCCGGCCAATCGGCGTCGGACGAGCAGAACGGGCACAGCGACATCGGGATTTCGGTGAGGACGAAGAAATCCGCCTCCGCCTTCAGCGGCGGCGCCATGAAGCCGCGCATGCGCACGCTTTGTCCGGCCAGCGCCTTGACGCGGTCGGAGAAGGAAAGGCCGAGCACGCTGACCTTGCCGTAGAGCTCGTCGAAGGTCAGCAGCGGCTGGTCGGCCCGCGCCGGGCGGAGCGCCGCGAAGGCCGCGAGCCCGGCGAGAACCAGGCGGCGATGCGGCTGTGCCGTCGGCATGGGCCACCCTTTCATTCATCGGCTCCGGCCGCCATGGCGGCCGGAGCAGGTATCGGCGTCGGGCTCAGTTCTTCGGCGGCGCCAGCGCCAGCGCGTCGGCGAGGACGCGGTAGATGTCGCTCTGTTCCATGTAGCCATGGAAACCCTCGGCGCCGGGACCGTCCGCCTGCAGCACGACGTCGTCGACGGCATGCACGGCCGTATCCGCCGAGCGCGGCAGGTTGCCCTCGCGGAAGACGGCGCCCGGAACGTTCTTGTAGGCCTCGTTGGCGACGTACTGCTTTTGCTCGTTCTGCACGGCCGGCTCGAACGGGCCTTCCATCTTGGGGCGGAAGGTCTCGTAATAGTCCGGGAAGTTGTTGGCGAACACGGCGAGGCGGCGCGAGACGTCGACGCTGTCGGGATAGCCGTCGCCGTTCGCGTCCTTGTAGTTCGGGAAGCCGGCCTTGTCGTAGACGCCGACCTTCTCGCGCATCTCGGTGCCGGGCTTGTCGTCATCGATCGTGCCGATGATCGAGACGCCGTGGGTGTGATCGCCGGTGACGACGAGCAGCGTGTCGGGATGGGTCTTGATGAAGTCGCGGACGAGGCCGATCGTCTTGTCGAACTCGATCGTCTCGACCAAAGCGCGTTCCCAGTCCATCGGATGCGACATCTTGTCGATCGAGGCGCCTTCAACCATCAGGAAGAAGCCGTCCTGATCCTTCGACAGTTCGCCGAGCGCGACCTTGGTCATCTCGACGAGGCCGGGCTGGTTCGGGAACTTCGCGACGGTGCCCTTCTTCAGGAAGTCGCGGTCGAGGGTCACGTCCATATTGCCGGTGTGGAAGAGACCGAGGATCTTGCCGGTGTTGGTGCCGGAGGCGGCCTCGAGCTCAGTCTTGTCGGTCGCGAGGCTGTAGCCGGCGTCCCTGAAGAGCTGGATATAGTCCTTGTCATCCTTGCGCTTCGATCCCGGCACATCCTTGGCGAGGAAATAGGCCGAGCCGCCGCCCATCAGAACCTCGGGCTTCACGTCGTAGAGCATGCCGACGATGTCGGCCTTGTCGGCGCGGCGGCGGGTGTGCGAGACGACCGCGGCGGGGGTCGCGTCCTCGACCTCGGCCGTCGTGACGATGCCGACCGACTTGCCGCCGGTGCGGCGCAGCGCCTCGGCGATGGTCTCGACGCGCGGATCGTCGAGGCTGCCGGGCGTGCGGTCGGCATAGACGCCGAGCGCGTTCACGGCCGTCTTGTGGCCGGTCATGTAGGCCGACATCGTGTTGGCGCTGTCGGTGGCGATGGCGTCCGTCGCCGAGGTGCCGACAAAGGCGCGCAGGGCGACATCGTCGAGAGAGAGGCGGCCATCGGCCTTGCCCTCGGTCATGCCCTTCGACATCAGCCGCGCGCCGGTGCGATGGGCGACGGAGAGACCATCGCCGAGCATGAAGATGACGTTCTTGGCCTTCGCGGCCGCCGGCGTGCCATAGACGGTCCAGACGACGGTCTTGGTCTCGTCGCCGGCCGTGGCGGCGATCGTGTAGTCGCCGGGCGTCGGCAGCACGACGCCGCGCAGCGTCACCGCGGAGCCGAGCTTCTTGTCGTCCTTGCCGAGTTCGGTCTCGGTGAAGGCGACGTCGGCGCCGAACACGGCCTTGTAGTCCTGGCCGTTGACGGTGATCTTGACGTCGTCCGGCTTGACGGTCGCCTTGAACTCGACCTTGAAGTCGAACGGCGAGCCGGCGAGAATCGTCGCGCGGTCGAGCGGGTAGACGGTTGCGGCATGAGCCGCGCCGGCCAGCATGGTCGTTGCCGCAAGGGCAGCCATCAGCATGCGCATCGTGAGCCTCGTTGGTCGGGGGTGGTCCTGAAGCGGTCCTCTCGACCTAAGGCCTCCGCATGACGTGCATGTGAAGCGGCGTCGCGCGCCGCGCGTGGACTTGCCTTTTTCCCCCACCCGCTGTATGGACCGCCCGTCGTAACGACACCCGGCCGGGGGTTGAACGGAAGGCGGCGCTCGCCGCAGGGATCGCAGGATCCCGTCTTCCCGTGTCTCCGCTCTCGAAGTGAACCCGATCGCCTTCCCTTGGAGGCTTCGGTGAGGCTTGGCGCCGGGAAGAAAAAGGGAAAGGGCAATCATGCCGCTTTACGAACACGTATTCCTGTCCCGACAGGACGTGTCGGCACAGCAGGTCGAAGCGCTGACCGAGACGTTCAAGGGCATCCTCGAGGCCAATGGCGGCTCCGTCGCCAAGGTCGAGCAGTGGGGCCTCAAGTCGGTCGCCTTCCGCATTCGCAAGAATCGCAAGGCGCACTACACGCTCATGAACATCGATGCGCCGGCTGCGGCCGTCGCCGAGCTCGAGCGTCAGCAGCGCATCAACGAAGACGTGCTGCGCATCCTCACCATCCGCGTCGAGGCGCTCGAGGAAGGCCAGTCGGCCATGCTCCAGAAGCGTGACCGCGACGACCGTGACGGCGATCGCGGCGGCCGCTTCGGCGACCGTGGCGACCGTCCGCGCAGCGGCGGCTTCGGCGGCGGCGGTGGCGGCTTCCGTGGCGACCGTGAAGGCGGTGGCGGCGGCGGCGGTTTCCGCGGCGAGCGCCGTCCCCGTAGCGATGAAACCGAAGGTGGAGCTGAATAATGTCTGAATTCGGTGGTCCCAGCGCTTCCACGACCAGCACCAGCGCCGGCGGTGGTCGCCGGCCGTTCTTCCGTCGTCGGAAGACGTGCCCCTTCTCCGGCCCGAACGCGCCGAAGATCGACTACAAGGACGTTCGTCTCCTGCAGCGCTACATTTCCGAGCGCGGCAAGATCGTCCCCTCGCGCATCACGGCCGTCTCGGCCAAGAAGCAGCGCGAACTGGCCCAGGCGATCAAGCGCTCGCGCTTCCTCGGCCTCCTGCCCTACGTGATCAAGTAGGATCGACGCCGGCCTCGCGCCGGTGCGACACGGCCTTCCGGCGCATGCCGGGAGGCCTTCTTCCAGGTGGGAAGAAAGACGCTTTTCCACATGGAAGTCTGACGTGGTTGGGGCCGGCGCATTCCGCGATGAGCCTCTAACCGCTCGATCGAGCGGGACAGCGAAAGCAAGATGACGCGCAACATCCTCATCGGCCTCGGTGCCGGCCTCGCGGCCGCGCTTCTGTTCGCCAGCGTCATCAGCGGCACGACGCTCGCGCTGCCGCTCTTCCTGTTGTCGCCCCTCCCCGTCGCCATCGCCGGCATCGGCTTCGGCACGCTGTCGGGCGCCACTGCGGCCGCCGTCGCCGCCGCCATCATCGCCGCCGCCTTCAATCCGCTCGCCGGCCTCTTGCATCTCTTCGCCTTCGGCGCGCCCGTCGCCTGGGCCGCGCATCTCGTCGGCCTGTCGCGGCCGGGCGAGCCGGCGCCCGGCGCTGCCGCGGATGCCGCGCCGCCCGTCGAATGGTTCCCGCTCGGCATGGTGCTCGCCCGCCTCGCGATCGCGACGGCCGCCGGCGTCATCGCGGCCGGCGCCATGCTCGGCTTCGACCCGGCGACGCTGGTTTCGCAGACGGTCGGCGCCTTCGAGGCCTGGCTCGCAGCCGGCGGCGCCGGTGCCGATGCGCCGACCACCGAGCAATTGACGCCGATCGTCAGCCTCAGCGTCGCGATGATGCCGGCGACGTCGGGCTGCTTCGTGCTCGGCATCGCCGTGCTCAATCTCTGGCTCGGCGGCCATATCGCGCGGATGTCGGGCCTGCTGCGGCGCGGCTGGACGCCGATGTGGAGCGTGCAGCTGCCGTTCTTCCTCGGCCCGCTGCTCGCGCTGTCGCTCGCCGGCTGCGTCTTGCCCGGCGGGGCCGGCCATATCGCCGCCGCTATTGCCGGATCGGCCGCCTTCGCCTTCGCGCTCGCCGGTTACGGCACGCTGCATGCGCTCCTGCGCGGCAAGCCCGGCCGCTTCGCGATGCTCTTCCTCCTCTATGCGGTCAGCGTGGTGTTCATGCTGCCGATCCTCCTGGTGGCGCTGCTCGGCGTCGCCGACACCCTTCTCAATCTCCGCTTCCGCCGGATGACCGGCGGCGCGGGACCGTCCTCATAACGCCTCAACACGAATCAAGGAGACCTCACATGGACGTCATTCTGCTGGAACGCGTCGCCAAGCTCGGCCAGATGGGCGAGATCGTGCACGTCAAGAACGGCTTCGCCCGTAACTTCCTGCTGCCGCAGGGCAAGGCGCTGCGCGCCACCGAGGCCAACAAGAAGCAGTTCGAGAGCCAGAAGATCCATCTCGAAGCCCGCAACCTCGAGCGCAAGCAGGAAGCCGACGTCGTCGCCGAGAAGCTGAACGGCCAGTCGTTCATCGTCGTGCGCCAGGCCGGCGAGACCGGCCAGCTCTACGGTTCGGTGTCGAGCCGCGACATCTCGGATCTCGTCAGCGAGGCCGGCTTCAGCATCGTCCGCAACCAGGTCGTGCTCGAGCATCCGATCAAGACGATCGGCCTGCACGACATCGCGATCGCCCTGCATCCGGAAGTCGAGGCGACCATCACCATCAACGTCGCCCGCAGCGCCGACGAGGCCGCCCGCCAGGCGCGCGGCGAGGACCTGACCGTCCGCGATACGTTCGAGCTGGAGCCGCTCGAGGACGAGGAGGCGCTCGACGCCGGCCTTGAAGAGGGCGACGAGGAAGTCTGAGGCAGCCTTAAACCCAAAGGACGCCTTACTTTTTCGAAGGGGCGCGCGGCACTGGCCGCGCGCCCCTTTCCGCTTTCAAGACGCCACTTTCGAAGCCCGCCTCTAGCCGCTTGAAATCGTGGCAAAATCGGGGCTAACATCGCGACTGACGCAACGGTACTGCGCCGCCTCACAGCCTTAGCCTCACCCGCCCATGCGGGACAGCCACAAGGGCAGCGGACCACCACCATGAATCGGTTGCTCACGAACTACGTAGCGAGTGTCCTGCGGAAGGGATCGCTCGAGATCATCGACGCCAAGGGCACGACCCATCGGTTCGGGGACGGCACCGGGGAGACGGTCCGCGTCCGCTTCACCTCGAAGGCGGCCGAACGCAGCGTCATCCTCAATCCCGAGTTGAAGCTCGGCGAGGCCTTCATGGACGGCGGCTTCGTCGTCGAGAAGGGGACGATCTACGATTTCCTCGCCGTCGTGCTGCAGAATACAGGCGGCACGGAGCGATCGTGGTGGATGCGGGCGATCTATCGCCTCCGCGTCTGGACGCGGCGCTTCCGGCAGTGGAACACGCCTTTTCGCGCCCGTCAGAACGTCGCCCATCACTATGATCTCGACGGGCGGCTCTATTCGATGTTCCTCGACAGCGACCAGCAATATTCCTGCGCCTATTTCGAGACGCCGGATTCCTCGCTGGAGGAGGCGCAACTCGCCAAGAAGCGCCATCTCGCCTCGAAGCTCGCGCTGTCGCCGGGGCAGAAGGTGCTCGATATCGGCTCGGGCTGGGGCGGGCTCGGCCTCTATCTCGCCGATCACGCCGATATCGATGTCACCGGCGTCACGCTCTCGGAAGAACAGCACAAGGTCTCGAATGCCCGCGCCGAGGAAAAGGGCCTAGCCGGGCGCACGCGCTTCCTGCTGCGCGACTATCGCCACCTGACGTCACGCTTCGATCGCATCGTCTCGGTCGGCATGTTCGAGCATGTCGGCATCGGTCACTACCGCGAATATTTCCAGAAGGCGCGCGAACTGCTCACCGATGACGGCGTCATGGTGCTGCATTCGATCGGCCGCTTCGACATGCCGGGCGAGACGAATTCCTGGATCCAGAAATACATCTTCCCCGGCGGCTATATCCCTGCCCTTTCCGAGGTCGTCCCCGAGATCGAGCGCGCCGGGCTGAAGATCACCGATATCGAGATCCTGCGGCTCCACTATGCCGAGACGCTGCGCGAATGGCGCGAGCGCTTCATGGCCCGGCGCGACGAGGCGCTGCAGCTCTATGACGAGGTGTTCTGCCGGATGTGGGAGTTCTATCTGGCCGCCTCCGAGACCGCCTTCCGCTACCAGGACATGATGATCTTCCAGATCCAGCTGGTGCGCGACCAGGAGGCGCTGCCCTTGACGCGCGACTATATCTGGCATGCCGAGGAGGCGATGCGCCGCCGCGACACGGCCGGCCAGCGCCCCTCGCTGAAGATCGCCGGCGAGTAGCGCTTCCCTCAGGCGATCAGGCCGCCGATCGGCCTGACGCCGAGACTGTCCGGGAAGATGCGTGTCGCAAGCGCCGTCTCGCCGATGCCGAGATGGTCGCGCAGCACGCCTTTGAGCACCGCGCGGAGATCGGTCGTCGGGGCGAGGTCGCGCTGCTCGTAGAGCTTTCCCGCCGCAAGTCCCGGCCAATCGGCGAGCACGCGCCCACCCTTCACCGCGCCACCGACGAGGAAGGCCGTCGTCGCCGTGCCGTGGTCGGTGCCGTCGGTGCCGTTGACATGCGCCGTGCGGCCGAACTCCGTCATCACGGCGACGACCGTATCGGACCAGACGGGCCCGAGTTCCTGCCTGAGGCCGGCAAGCGCCGCGTCGAGCGCGCCGAGGCGGCGGCCGAGCTGGCCGCTCTCCGGCCCCTCGCTGGCATGCGTATCCCAGCCATCGAAGCTGATCGCGGCGATCCGCGGCCCCTCCGGTTCGGCGAGCAGCCGTCCGGCGCCGACGGCGATGCGGCGGAAGCTCGCCGCGATGTCGCCGCCCTTCACGGCCGTGCCGCCCGCCGCCATGCCGTCGATCGTGCGGCCGGTCGCGAAGACGCGCGCGAGCGCCGGGTCAGTCTCGCCATAGAGGCCGGCGAGCCGATCGGCGGTGTCCATGCCGACCGGCATCAGCCCGTCCGGCATCCAGGTGAAGACCGGCGCGCCGCCGCGCAGCACCAGCGGCACCGTCGGGCTGACGGCGAGGCCGCTCGCCGGACGCACGGCCGCGCCCAGCGGCAGCGCCGCGACGGCGCGGTTGAGCCAGCCGTCGCGGCTGGCGCCGGGCGTCGTCAGCCCGCTCTCCAGCACGTCCTGGCCGTCGAAATGCGAGCGGTCGCGATAGGGCGTTGCGACCGCGTGCACGATCAGCGCCTCGCGGTCGGCATAGAGCTGCTTCAGGCTGGGCATGGCGTCGTTGAGCGCGAAGAAGCCGTCGAGCGCCACGGTGCCGCCCATGCCGGATGAGCCGATCGCGAGTTCGCCGCGCAGCGCCGCATAGTCGGGATCGCCGATCGGCGGAACGGCGGCGAGCCCGTCCATCGCGCCGCGGAGGATCACCACGACGAAGCGCGGATCGCGCGTGCCGGCATAGGCGAAGCGCGGCAGGTTCGCCCAGGCGACGAAGGCGCCGGCGGAGGCGAGGAACAGGCGGCGGCTCGGCCGGAACGGCGCGGCCTCGGTGGCATTGCGGTCGGTCATGCTTACCTCCACAGGAATTCGGGGCTCATCACGACGAGCGCCAGCGCCTGGCGCTCCGTCTCGGCGCGGGCGACGGCCTGCCGCGTCGCGTGCGAGGCCGCCGGGCCGAGCACGGCCTCGACGAGATCGGCCGGCGGCAGGCTGGTTCTGGCCTTCTGCGCGAACTGATCGGCGATATCGAGCCGGCTCGTCATGGCGTCGGGCGCGAGCCATGTCGCGGTGTCGTCATGGAAGCCTTCCGGCGAGGCCGGCGACCAGATCGGCTCGCCGAGGACGGCAAGCGCGCGCATCAGCAGCGCGGCGTCGACATCGGCGTCGAGCGCTCGAATGGCGGCGAAGGCGAATTGCTGCGGCGTCGCGAATTTCCGCGTCTCGCCCCATGCCTCCTCCGCGCCGACCAGCGCCTCGCTCACCGCACGGAGATCGCCGCGGGTCGCCGTGAAGGTCGATGCGAGCTTTGCGACCAGCGTCGGCGGCGGATCGTCGGCGACGAAATGCCGGGCGAGCTTCAGCGCGAGATGCCGCGCCGTCGCCGGGCTGGCGGCAAGGTTATGCAGCACCGCGAGGCCCTGGCCCTCATTGCCGACCTGATAGACGGCATCCTCGCGATAGGTCCGCCCCATCACCACCTTGTCGCCCGGCTCGTGCAGGCCCGGATTGAAGGCGAAGTCGCCGGCGTCGGGCAGCGCGGCGTTGCGCACGAAGGTCCAGCCGGTCAGCACCTCGGCGAGCGAGGTGACGTCCTTCTGCGCATAGCCGCCTCCGACACCGATGGTGTGCAGCTCCATCAGCTCGCGGGCATGGTTCTCGTTGAGACCGCGGCCGCGCCGCTTGCCGACAGGCGAATCCGGGCCGACCGAATCGGCATTGTCGAGCGAGACCAGCATGGCCGGATGGCGGGTCGCGGCCAGCAGCATGTCCTCGAAGCGGCCGAGGACGAAGGGCCGGATCGCCTCGCGCTCGAAGGCACCGGCGAGACCCCGCACGATCTGGCTCTTGTCGCTCTGCACCGCGAAGTGGTTGCTCCAGAATTGCACCAGCCGTTCGACGAAGCCGATCTCGGCGCGTCTTGCCGCCGCGATCCGCCGCGCGATCTCGTCGCGGTAGATCTCGCCGGCCACGGCGCGCTGCGGCTTCGGCGCGGCGCCCTCGGCCATGGCAGGCGGCGCCAGCCCTTCAGCCATGGCCATCGCCGGCTGGACGTCGCCTTGCTTCCGCTGTCGCCGCGCCTGGCGCGCCTGCTGGTCGGCCCTGACCGCCAGAAAAGCGGCGGCCGAATCGGGTGCGGCTGACGGCAGAAGCGCGTCCGGGGTCGGCGCGCCAAGCTCGGCCAGCAGCGCGCCGCGCGGATCGCCGGCGATTCGCGCGGCATCCCCCGGCCGGGCCCCGAGCCCGAAACGCTTCAATGCGACAACCGCCTGCTCCACCGTCATCGTCTCGCCTCCGTGCCATCCGTCGCCCCTCATTGACGGCATCACGGACGGGCGGCGGCGCACCTACGCGGCGCTCGGAAAAAAGCGCGCCGGCCGGCACAGGGGGACTATGTTGTCCCCGGTGCTGTCCACAGCCGAAGGCGCCCGATTCGCTCGGGCGCAAGGAGCATTGCAGCCGTTCGCGACTTGCTGTTGATTGCGGGATGTCCTGCGTCGGGTGCCATGAATCGTGCGCCGGCGCATTGCGTTCGCCACTCCCCCGGCTTCTCTAGACATCACCGGATTGAGAGCGAGGACAATGAACCTTCCAGCACGTGCCTTGCCGCAGCCGGCGACCGATTTCTATCGGCAGGCGCCGCACAATATCGAGGCCGAGCAGGCGCTGCTCGGCGCGATCCTCGTCAACAACGAGGCGTTCTACCGCGTCTCCGACTTCCTCGAGCCGATCCATCTGTTCGAGCCGATCCACCGGCAGATCTACGAGGTCGCCTCCAGCCTCATCCGCGCCAACAAGGTGGCGACGCCGGTCACGCTGAAGACCTTCCTCCCGGCCGAGCTCGCCATCGGCGACATGAATCTCGCGCAATATCTCGCGCGCCTCGCCGCCGAGGCGACGACGATCATCAATGCCGAGGACTATGGCCGCGCCATCTACGACCTCGCGCTGCGCCGCTCGCTGATCGGCATCGGCGAGGACGTCGTCAACATCGCCTATGACGCGCCGATCGACATGCCGCCCAAGGCGCAGATCGAGGACGCCGAGCGGCGGCTGTTCGCGCTCGCCGAGACCGGCCGCTATGACGGCGGCTTCCATTCCTTCGAGGAGGCGCTGAAGAACGCCATCGACATGGCCAGCGCCGCCTATCAGCGCGACGGCCATCTCTCCGGCATCGCCACCGGGCTCGACGATCTCGACAAGCAGATGGGCGGCCTGCAGCCCTCCGACTTGATCGTGCTCGCGGGACGCCCGGCCATGGGCAAGACCTCGCTCGCCACCAACATCGCCTACAACATCGCCAAGGCCTATCGCGGCGAGGTGCAGCCCGACGGGTCGATGAAGACGGTGAATGGCGGCATCGTCGGCTTCTTCTCGCTGGAAATGTCGGGCGAGCAATTGGCGACGCGCGTCATCGCCGAACAGTCCGGCGTCTCGTCCTCGCATATCCGCCGCGGCTCCATCGACGAGCGGCAATTCGCCCGCGTCGTCGCGGCGGCGCGCGAGATGGCGCGCATTCCGCTCTATATCGACCAGACCGGCGGCATCTCGATCGCCCAGCTGACCGCGCGGGCCCGCCGCCTGAAGCGCCAGCGCGGGCTCGACCTCCTCGTCATCGACTACCTGCAGCTCCTCTCCGGCAGCGGCAAGCGCAGCGACAACCGCGTGCAGGAGATCACCGAGATCACCACCGGCCTCAAGGCGCTCGCCAAGGAACTGGCCGTGCCTGTTGTCGCGCTGTCGCAGCTCTCGCGCCAGGTCGAATCGCGCGACGACAAGCGCCCGCAGCTTTCGGACCTCCGCGAATCCGGCTCGATCGAGCAGGACGCCGACGTGGTGATGTTCGTCTATCGCGACGAATATTACCTGAAGGGCAAGATGCCGAAGGAAGGCACGGAGGAGTTCTTCAAGTGGCAGGCCGAGATGGAGCAGGTCGCCGGCGTCGCCGAAGTCATCATCGGCAAGCAGCGCCACGGCCCGACCGGCACCGTCCAGCTGCAATTCGAGGCCGAGGTGACTCGCTTCTCCAACCTCGTCCGCCGCGACCAGTTGCCCGAGGCCTATGACTGACGGGCGCGCGGGTCTCCCTTAGCCCTCTCCCCCCTTGTGGGGGAGAGTTGGAGAGGGGGGCTCTTCCTCTCAGCGCTCCAAAGACTACGGCCTGCAACCCCCTCCCCGACCCTCCCCCGCTGCGCGGGAGAGGGGGAAGGCGGCGCCTCCGTTACCGATGAAGGCCGAAGTCTGCCCTCTCCCCCCTTGTGGGGGAGAGTTGGAGAGGGGGGCTCTTCCTCTCGGCGCTCCAAAGACTACCGCCTGCAACCCCCTCCCCGACCCTCCCCCGCTTCGCGGGAGAGGGGGCGGCTGGGGGTTCGGCATAGCGGTGGTGACGGCTGAAGCCTGCCCTCTCCCCCCTCGTGGGGGAGAGGTGGAGAGGGGGCTCTTCCTCTCAGCGCTCCAAAGACTACGGCCTGCAACCCCCTCCCCGACCCTCCCCCGCTTCGCGGGAGAGGGGGAAGGCGGCGCCTCCGTTACCGATGAAGGCGGAAGCCTGCTCCCTCTCCCTCAGGGAGAGGGTTGGGGTGAGGGCCTTCCTGCTTTCCCGCCTCAGCCTTTCGGCTGCAGCAGGTCCCAGAGATTGCCGTAGAGATCCTCGAACACCGCGACCGTCGCATAGACCTCGTGCCGCGGCTCCTCGTGGAACGTGACGCCGCGGGCGAGGAAGGCGGCGTGGTCGCGGGCGAAATCGTCGGTCTCGAGGAAGAAGCCGACGCGGCCGCCGGTCTGGTCGCCGATCCGGGTCACCTGCGCGGCGCCCTCGGCCTTGGCGAGCAGCAGCCGCGCGCCGCCCTCGGGCGCGACCACGACCCAGCGCTTGCCACCGCCGAGATCGGTATCGGCGAGAAGCGTGAAGCCGAGACATTCGGTGTACCAGGCGATCGCCCGGTCATAGTCGTCGACGACAAGCGTGACGGTGGCGATGCGCGTTCCGGTCATGGCGTGCTCCAGGAGGCCGCGACGGCGAAAATCGCCGGGGCTGGCTCGCCCCCGCAATAATCTCGCCGCGAATTCGGGTAAAGTCCCGGCATGGAATCGCATGAGAAGACCGGTGCCGGCGACTGGGGCAGCGGCGGCCGCATGACCGTCGATCTCGGTGCACTGGCGCGGAACTGGCGGACGCTCGCGGCGCGCGCCGGCGCGGCCGAGACGTCTGCCGCCGTCAAGGGCGATGCCTATGGCATCGGCATCGAGCCGGCCGCCCGCGCGCTGGCAAAAGCCGGCTGCCGGACCTTCTTCGTCGCCCTGCCGGACGAGGGGCTGCGGCTCCGGACCGTCCTCCCCGACGCCGTCATCTATGTGCTGAACGGTCTCGCGCCGGGCGCCGCGGCGCACCTTGCCGAAGCCGGGCTCCGCCCCGTGCTCGGTTCGCTGGCCGAGATCGACGAATGGACCGCCTATCGGACCGGCGGCGGCAGCGGCCTTGCCGCGCTGCATGTCGATACTGGCATGAACCGGCTCGGCCTGACGCTCAAAGAGGCAGCGTCGCTCGCGAGCCATGGCCCGGTGCCCGGCCTCACGCTCGTCATGAGCCATCTCGCCTCGGCCGATCGCGCTGAGGATCCGCTGAACGCCGCGCAGCTTGCCCGTTTCCGCGATGCGGCGGCGCTCTTTCCCGCCCTGCCCGCGTCGCTCTCGAATTCGGCCGGGCTCTTCCTCTCGCCCGACTACCGCTTCGACCTCGTCCGCCCCGGCATCGCCCTTTATGGCGGCCGCTTCAGCGCGGCGCTGCCGCCGCTCGAGACGGTCGTCACCGTGGAGACGCGGATCGTGCAGGTGCGCGACGTTCCCGCCGGGGAGAGCGTCGGCTATGGCGCCACGCAGCATGTTCATCGGCCGAGCCGGATCGCCATCCTCTCGGCCGGCTATGCCGACGGCTATCACCGCCTCGCCGGCGCCAGCGATGGCAGAGGCGGCGCAAGTGTCTATGTAAGGGGCAGCACAGCGCCGCTGGTCGGGCGTATCTCGATGGATCTGATCGCCGTCGACGTCACCGACGTTCCCGGCGCCGCGCGCGGCGATCTGGCCGAACTGTTCGGGCCGAACATTCCCGTCGACGATGTCGCGCGTTTTGCCGGCACGATCGGCTATGAGTTGCTGACCGGCCTCGGCCGGCGCTACCGGCGGCACTATCACGGAGGGGCCTGATGGCCATGGGTTTCTAGTGGCCAAGGATCTTTGATGGCAAAGGCTCGGCTCCAGTTCATCTGCCAGAATTGCGGCGCGGTCAGTCCGCGCTGGCAGGGCCGCTGCGAATCCTGCGGCGAGTGGAACACGCTCGTCGAGGAGAACGCGGCAGGCGGCATCGGCGGCGGTCCGCTCAAGCCCCAGAGCCGCGGCCGCGTCGTCGAGTTGCAGGCGCTCGCCGGCGAGAGCAAGACGCCGCCGCGCATCGCCTCCGGCATCGCCGAGCTCGACCGCGTCACCGGCGGCGGCTTCGTGCGCGGATCGGCGATCCTGCTCGGCGGCGATCCCGGCATCGGCAAGTCGACGCTGCTGCTTCAGGCCTCGGCGGCGCTGGCGCTGCTCGGCCAGCGCGTCGTCTACATTTCCGGCGAGGAGGCGGTGGCGCAGGTGCGGCTCCGCGCCGAGCGCATGGGCGTCTCGATGGCGCCGGTCGCGCTCGCGGCCGAAACCAGCGTCGAGGATATCCTCGCGACGCTGGAGGCCGGCCCGCCGCCGGCGCTGGTCATCCTCGATTCGGTGCAGACGCTGTGGACCTCGAGCGTCGAGTCGGCGCCGGGAACGGTGACGCAGGTGCGCGCCTCGGCGCAGGCGATGATCCGCTATGCCAAGCAATCGGGCGCGACGATCATCCTCGTCGGCCATGTCACCAAGGACGGCCAGATCGCCGGCCCGCGCGTCGTCGAGCATATGGTCGACGCCGTGCTCTATTTCGAGGGCGAAGGCGGCCATCACTTCCGCATCCTGCGCGCCGTGAAGAACCGTTTCGGCGCGACCGACGAGATCGGCGTGTTCGAGATGACCGGAGGCGGCCTTCGCGAAGTGCCGAACCCGTCCGAGCTCTTCCTCGGCGAGCGCAACGCCGCGGCGCCCGGCGCTGCCGTCTTTGCCGGCATGGAGGGCACGCGGCCGGTGCTGGTCGAGATCCAGGCGCTGGTCGCCCCCTCGCCGCTCGGCACGCCGCGCCGCGCCGTGGTCGGCTGGGATGGCGGCCGCCTCGCCATGGTGCTCGCCGTGCTCGAATCGCATTGCGGCGTGAAGCTCGGGCCGCATGACGTCTATCTCGCGGTGGCCGGCGGGCTCCGGATCAATGAGCCGGCGGCGGATCTCGCGGTCGCCGCGGCGCTCGTCTCCTCGCTCTCCGGTATTGCCCTGCCGGCCGATTGCGTCTATTTCGGCGAAGTCAGTCTCTCTGGTGCCGTAAGGCCCGTCGTCCATGCCGCGCAGCGCCTGAAAGAGGCGCAGAAGCTCGGTTTCGCCAAGGCCGTGCTGCCCAAGCAGTCGATCGACAAGGACAATCGCGACACGGCGGGCCTTGTCGGCGTCGATCAGCTGGCGGGTCTCGTGGCCTCGATCGCGGCGTCGGGTCCGCCGGCGGCGCGCGAGACCATGCGCGAGGCGACGGATCGGCGGCCGCCGGCTCGACGGACCGGAACGAGCGGGTCCGACTAACGACGCTCTGCGTGGCGCGACCTCCCTCCGGAGGCGGTTCTAGGGGTCAACGAGACGATGTCGGTCACCATCCTTGATGGCGTTGTCGTAGTCGTGGTGCTGATCTCGGCGCTGCTCGCGATGGTGCGCGGCTTCGTGCGCGAAGTGCTGTCGGTGGTGTCCTGGGTGCTGGCGGCGGTCGCGGCCTTCTATTTCTACAAGCCGCTGCTGCCCTATGTCGAACCCTATATCGCCAACAAGAACATCGCGATCATCGTCACCGCCGCGGCCATCTTCTTCGTGGCGCTGATCATCGTCAGCTATCTCGCGATGCGGATCTCCGATTTCGTCGTCGACAGCCGCGTCGGCCTGCTCGACCGCACGCTCGGCTTCGTGTTCGGCGCGGCGCGCGGCATCCTGCTCGTCGTCATCGCCTTCGCCTTCCTTAGCTGGATCCTGTCCGACCGTCAGCCGGACTGGGTGGCGAACGCGCAGACAGCCCCCATATTGAAGCGGCTCGGCGACCGTCTCGTCGCCGCGCTGCCCGAAGACATCGAGAAGACGATCCAGGAACGCCTGCACGGCACGACGCCCGAAGAGGCGGCGCCGCCGGCCGATTCGCCCGACGCGACGCCGACGCCGCCCGCCACTGTTCCGGGCGCAGCAGGGCCCGCGCCGAGCTATGACGGCAAGGAGCGGCAGGGTCTCGACTCGCTGATCGACAATGGCGACGCTCCGGCCGATGCGCCGGCGGCGACGCCGGGGACGGCCGGGGGGCAGGCGAAACCTTGAACGGCGCGCGCCCGCATCACTGGCGCGATGAGGATGGTATGGACGACTTCTCGCTTCTGCCCGTCGCCGACGACGACGCCTTTCACGAGGAATGCGGCGTCTTCGGCGTGTTCGGACATCCCGACGCCGCCGCGCTGACCGCGCTCGGCCTGCACGCGCTGCAGCATCGCGGCCAGGAGGCGGCGGGCATCGCCGCGCATGACGGACGGGTGTTCTCGATCGAGCGCCATATCGGCCTCGTCGGCGACAACTTCACGCGCAAGGCCGTCATCGACCGCCTGCCCGGGCCGCGCGCCATCGGGCACAATCGCTATTCGACGACGGGCGGTGCCGGCCTCCGCAATGTCCAGCCGATGTTCGCCGAGTTCACCGGCGGCGGCTTCGCGGTCGCGCACAATGGCAACCTCACCAATGCGATGGCGCTGAAGCGCGAATTGCAGCGGCGCGGCTCGCTGTTCCAGTCGACCTCCGATACCGAGACGATCATCCACCTGATCGCGACCAGCAATCACGGCCGCCTGCTCGACCGCTTCGTCGATGCGATCCGCCGCATCGAGGGCGCCTATTCGCTGGTGGCGCTCTCCGAAAAGAAGATGATCGGCTGCCGCGATCCGCTCGGCGTCCGCCCGCTGGTGCTCGGCAAGCTCGACGACGCGCATATCCTCGCCTCCGAGACCTGCGCGCTCGACATCATCGGCGCAAGCTATGTCCGCGACATCAATGCCGGCGAGGTGGTCATCATCACGGACGAGGGCATCGAGAGCCTCTATCCGTTCGAGCGCCAGCCCTCGCGCTTCTGCATCTTCGAATATGTCTATTTCGCCCGTCCGGATTCCGCCGTCGACGGGCGCGGCGTCTATGCGGTGCGCAAGCGCATCGGCCAGGAACTCGCCCGCGAAAGCGGCGTCGGCGCCGACATCGTCGTCCCGGTGCCGGATTCCGGCGTGCCGGCGGCGATCGGCTATGCCGAGGAAGCGGGCATCCCGTTCGATCTCGGCATCATCCGCAACCACTATGTCGGCCGCACCTTCATCGAGCCGACCGACGCCATCCGCCATATGGGCGTCAAGCTGAAGCACAACGCCAACCGCGCCATCCTCGAAGGCAAGCGCGTCATTCTCGTCGACGATTCGATCGTGCGCGGCACCACCTCGATGAAGATCGTGCAGATGGTGCGCGAGGCCGGCGCCGCCGAGGTGCATATGCGCATCGCCAGCCCGCCGACGACGGACAGCTGCTTCTATGGCGTCGATACGCCCGAGAAGTCCAAGCTGATCGCGGCGCAGATGAGCGTCGAGGAGATCGCGCGCTACATCAAGGCCGACAGCCTCGCCTTCGTCTCGATCGACGGTCTCTACCGCGCCGTGGGCGAGGCCCGCCGCGACGGCGCGCTGCCGCAATTCTGCGACGCCTGCTTCACCGGCGAATACCCGACCCGCCTCGCCGACTACGAGGACCGCGGCAAGGTCCAGTCGATGCCCCGCCTCGCGGAAGCGAGCTGAGCGGCTGGGCTCTCCCCCTGCTGGCCTCGGGTGAAGGCCCTCACCCCAGCCCTCTCCCTGAGGGAGAGGGGGTTGGACTGAGTCCTGCCCGTCGACCGGAGACCGCCGTTCCGCGCGGTCCACGGAAACCACCAAAGGTCATGTCCCCCTCTCCCCCAGGGAGAGGGCCGGGGTGAGGGCCTTGACTTCACCTCCCCCCCTCCTCCCGACAAACCCCCGCCGCCAAACTGCTTTGGCCGCGCCGGACCGGCATGGTAGAGCCTCCGCGGAAACGCCATCACCAGCGAGACGACCATGACCTCTCCTGATCTTTCCGGCCGCATCGTCGTCGTCACGGGCGCTTCGCGCGGCGTCGGCTGGAACGCGGCGATCGCGCTCGGCGCCGCCGGCGCGCATGTGATCGCCATCGCCAAGACGGTCGGGGCGCTCGAAGAACTCGACGACGCCATCAAGGCCGAGGGCGGCAGCGCGACGCTGGTGCCGCTCGATCTCCGCGATCTCGACGCGATCGACCGGCTCGGCCTCTCGATCTACGAGCGCTGGGGCAAGCTCGATGGTCTCTTCGGCAATGCGGCACTGCTCGGCCTGATCACGCCGGTGACGCATCTCGACCAGAAGGACTGGAACGACGTCATGACGGTCAACGTCACGGCGAACTATCGGCTGATCCGCTCGCTCGACCCGCTGCTGCGCCTCTCCGACGCCGGAAGGGCGTTGTTCATGACCTCGAGCGTCGCGAGCAGCCTCCGCCCGTTCTGGGGCGCCTATGCCACCTCCAAGGCGGCGCTCGAGGCGCTGGTGCGGACCTATGCCGCCGAAGTCGCGACGACGCCGATCCGCGTCAACCTCTTCGACCCCGGCCGACTCCGGACGCAGATGCGCGCCAAGGCGGCGCCGGGCGAGGATCCGGCCACCCTGCAGCATCCGAGCGTCGTTGCGCCGGACGTCGTCCGCATGCTCGCGCCCGACTTCACCGATCACGGCACGCGGTTCGAATTCCCGACCCGGACCGTGACGCAGCTGCTTCGCTGAACGCGCGCAAAGAAACGGCGGCCCCGTCGCCGGAGCCGCCATATCCATCAGAGTCTGCGACGCGCGACGGCCCTACTGGTTGCCCTGCGAGCCGGCCGAGACCGCCTCCATCACGCGCTCGAGATTGAAGCTGCCGGGCTTCTGGCGGGGCGGGAAGTCGCGGAAGCTCTGCAGCCAGGTCGCGACATAGGCGCCGGCCGGGGCGATGGCGAACATGCGGTCCATGTACCAGCGCTGGAAGCCCATCGCATTCTCCTCCTCGGCCCGCTCGAACGGGTCCATGCGGAGATTGGTGAGGAGCGGCGCGCGCAGTTCCTTGAACGGATCCTGCCAGACGCGGAGGCCGAGCGCGTCCTGCTCCAGGAAGGTGACCTTCCAGGCATCGTAGCGCAGCGCCGCGACGCTGCCGTCATCGGTCCAGTAGATGAACTCGTGCCGGGGCCAGGGCGCCTCGCCCTTCAGCGCCGGCTCGATGTCATAGCCGTCGAGATGGACCTTGTAGTTGCGGCCGCCGATGGTCGTGCCCTTCAGCAATTCCTCTGTGACGTTGGGATTGCCGGCGGCGGCGAGGAGGGTCGGCAGCATGTCCTCATGCGCGCCGATATCGTTGATGACGGTGCCCGGCTTGATGACGCCCGGCCAGCGGATCAGCGTCGGGACGCGGTAGCCGCCTTCCCAGTTGGTGTTCTTCTCGCCGCGGAACATCGTCGTGCCGCCATCGGGCCAGGTGAAGGTCTCGGCGCCGTTGTCGGTCGAGTACATCACGATGGTGTTGTCCTCGATGCCGAGCTTCTTCAGCTCGGCCAGCAGCTCGCCGACCATGCCGTCATGCTCGACCATGCCGTCGGCATAGATGCCGAAGCCCGTCTTGCCTTCCGAGGACGGCTTCAGATGCGTGAACACATGCATGCGGGTGGAATTCCACCAGACATAGAACGGCTTGCCGTCCTGATGCGCCTTGTTCATGAATTCGAGCGCCGACTTGGTGACCTCCTCGTCGACCGTCTCCATGCGCTTGCGCGTCAGCGGGCCGGTGTCGATGATCTTCTGGCTGCCGTCGGGCTGGGCCCAGGAATGGATGACGCCGCGCGGCCCGAAGCGCTTCTTGAAGGCCTCGCCGGCGGGATAGTCCGGGTTCTCCGGCTCTTCCTCCGCGTTCAAATGATAGAGATTGCCGAAGAACTCGTCGAAGCCGTGATTGGTCGGCAGCATCTCGTCGCGGTCGCCGAGATGGTTCTTGCCGAACTGGCCGGTCGCATAGCCGAGCGGCCGCAGCAGCGTGGCGATGGTCGGGTCCTCGATCTTCATGCCCTCGGGCGCGCCCGGCAGGCCGACCTTGGTGAGGCCGGTGCGGATCGGCGACTGCCCGGTGATGAAGGCGGCACGGCCGGCGGTGCAGCTCTGCTGCCCGTACCAGTCGGTGAACAGCGCGCCTTCCTTGGCGATCTGGTCGATATTGGGCGTGCGGTAGCCCATCATGCCGTTGTTGTAGGCGCTGATGTTGAAGCCGCCGATATCGTCGCCCCAGATGACCAGGATGTTCGGCTTCTTGTCGGCGGCGGCGGCCGGCAGCGTCGCGATCGCGGCGCCGGCGAGGACGCAGGCGCCGACCAATGCGTGCAGCAGTCGTTTCGTCATGGTTCTCTTCCCCCGAAGCAGAGCAGGGCGGACGCCCCCGGACGGCGGTCTGCGCCTCCCCCGAAGCGCGACAGCACGAGCCGGGCCGACATCCGCCCCGCTTCTTGCCTAGCATGGGGGACAATGTGAGACTGTTCGCCGGCGAGCAATTCAGGGGAATTCGAACAGTTCGGGGGATTCTATGGCCAGCATCGAGATGGCGCGCGACCTGGCGTCGCGCGAAGGCTGGCTGTCGCTGATGCCGGCTCCGTTCCGGCAGTCGGTGCTGGAGCGCTGCGTGCTGCAGCGCTATGCTGCCGGATCCGGCATCTATGCGGTCGGCGATCCGCCCGGCGGCATCTATGGCCTCGTCAGCGGCTCGGTGCGCGTCACCATCGCGCCCGGCGACGAGGGACCGTTCTTCGCCCATCTGATGCAGCCCGGCATCTGGATCGGCGAAGGCCCGGCCCTGTCGGGCCTGCCGCGGCTCGTCGGACTCTCGGCCGGCCGCGACAGCGAGGTACTGCATCTGCCGCTCGCCGCGATCCATGCCATCGTCGAGGCCAACCCGGCCGCCTGGCGCTGGATCGGGGCGCTGTCGCTGCTGAACACCCAGATGGCGATCGGCGTCGTCAACGACCTGATGATCCGCGACGACGCCAAGCGCTTCATCGCGACACTGCTGCGGCTCGGCAGCTGCCGCCTCGCTTTGCCGGTGCGGACGCCGCCGATCGCGGTCGATGCCAGCCAGGAGGAACTCGCCACCATGGCCAATCTCGCCCGCACGACGGTCAGCGCCATCCTGAATCGCCTCGCGGCCTCAGGCCTCGTCGCGCTCGACTACCGCCGCACGGTCATCCTGCAGCCGGACAGGCTCAGGGCGATGCTCGGCTGAGCAGCGCCCGCAGCGCCGGCCTGAGCTCTAGCGGCGCTTGTCCTTGTCGTCATAGGGATTTTCGCCCTTGCGCATGACGAGGCGGAGCGGCACGGCGGCGAGGTCGAAGGCCTCGCGGAGGCCGTTGACGAGATAGCGCGTATAGGCCTCGGGCAGCGCCTCGGGGCGCGAGCAGAAAGCGACGAAGGTCGGCGGCCGCGCCTTGTGCTGCGTGATGTAGCGCAGCTTGATGCGGCGGCCGGAGACGGCTGGCGGCGGATGGTGCTCGAGCACGCCGGCGAGCCAGCGATTGAGCGCCGCGGTCGGAATGCGGCGGTTCCATGTCGCATAGACCTTCATGAGTTCGGTCATCAGCTTGTCGATGCCGGAGCCGGTGAGGCCCGACAGCGGCACCAGGGGCACGCCGCGCACCTGCGGCAGCAGCCGCTCGGCCATCTCGCGCAGCTCGGCCATCGCTTTCTGGCGATCCTCGATCAGGTCCCATTTGTTGAGCGCGATGACGAGCGCCCTGCCCTCGCGGGCGACCAGATCGGCGATCTGCAGATCCTGCTTCTCGAACGGCATCGTCGCGTCGAGCATGAGCACGACGACTTCGGCGAAGCGGATCGAGCGCAGTGCGTCCCCGACCGAGAGTTTTTCGAGCTTCTGCTCGACGCGCGCCTTCTTGCGCATGCCGGCGGTGTCGAAGAGGTTGATGCGGCGGTCGCGCCAGACCCAGTCGACCGAGATCGAATCGCGGGTGATGCCGGCCTCGGGGCCGGTCAGGAGCCGCTCCTCGCCGAGCATCGTGTTGATCAGCGTCGACTTGCCGGCATTGGGGCGGCCGACGATCGCGACCTTGATCGGCTTGGCCGGATCGATCTCGGGGAAGATCTCCTCACCATCGGGACCGATGAGCACCTCGTCGGCGCCCTCCTCGTCCTCGTCGCTCTCTTCCTCGATGACCTCGAACGGCAGCAGCGCGTTGAAGAGATCGGCCATGCCCTGGCCGTGCTCGGCCGAGATCGCCACCGGCTCGCCGAAGCCGAGGCTGTAGGCCTCCATGACGCCGTCCTCGCCGACCTTGCCCTCGGCCTTGTTGGCGATGAGCACGACCGGCTTGCCGACGCGGCGCAGCAGGGCCGCGAAATGCTCGTCGGTCGGCGTGATGCCGACGCGGGCGTCAATGAGGAAGAGCGACACGTCGGCCTCGGCGATCGCGGCTTCCGTCTGCGCGCGCATGCGGCCTTCGAGGCTGGCGGGATCTGCCTCCTCGAGGCCGGCGGTGTCGATGATCGTGAAATGGAGATCGCCGATCCTCGCCTCGCCGGGGCGGCGGTCGCGCGTCACGCCGGGCGTGTCGTCGACCAGCGCGATCTTGGCGCCGACCAGGCGATTGAACAATGTCGACTTGCCGACATTGGGGCGGCCGATGATGGCGGCGGTGAACGACATGATCTCGTGCTTCCGGTTGGACCGGGCTTTCCCGATCAAGAATGCCCGGAGCCGCGCCGCCGGCCAAGGGGCCAACGACGCGGATCAGACCGGGTTGCGACCCGGGGCCACGGGCCCAGGGTCTTCGGTTTCGAAGCCTTTCGGCCTCAGGGCGTCACC
This sequence comes from Kaistia sp., assembly GCA_965279105.1. Taxonomy (GTDB): domain Bacteria; phylum Pseudomonadota; class Alphaproteobacteria; order Rhizobiales; family Kaistiaceae; genus Kaistia. The sequence continues at coordinate 2,413,728 of OZ257135.1, read as the reverse complement.
CTCAGGGCGTCACCCTCAGGTCTTGGCCAATCAGGTCTTGGCCGGCGCGGGCTTGTCGCCGACCTTGGAGCGGATCAGCTCCAGCATCAGATTGGCGCGGGCCTTGGTCGATTGCGGGGCCGAGGGGTCCTCGGAGATGTCGGTGAAATAGCCGCGCGCCGCCTCAATATCACCGACGCGCCAGGCCGTGAGGCCGAGCAGTTCGCGCGCCGAATTGCGCCAGGGGCCACCGGTCGCCGCGAGATCGCCGATTTGGGTCTTCATGGTGGCGAGATCGGCGCTGTCGACGAGCAGCATCGCGCCGCGGAGCCGCGCCATCGCCTGGAGCAGCGGCGGCGTCGATCCATTCGTCGCGATGGCGTCGAAGGCCTTGACCGCGTCGTCGGTCTTGCCGGAGCCGGCGAGCTCGGCGGCGGCGCGGAACTGCGCCAGCACGGGATAGCCGCCGGTGCCGCTGACCTGGAGGTCCTGCAGCGCCTTCAGCGCTTCCTCGCGCTTGCCGCCTTCGGCGAGGGCGAGCGCGGCGACGAAGCGGTCGCCCGTCGCGGCGGCCTGCTGTTCGCGCCAATAGAGCCAGCCACGCCAACCGGCGGTGGCAACCACGATGAGGACGGCGACGAGGAGGACATAGGGCCCGAAGCGGCGCCATAGCCTCTTCGCCTGCTCCCTGCGCAGATCCTCTTCGACTTCATGAAAGATATCGGTCATCGTTCCCCGTCCGGTCGGCGGTCAGCGGCCGGCACCATATAGAACCGCCCCCCGGCTGGCAAATGACCGGAATCGGCCATGAATCCAGCCGCTTTCTCAGCGCTTCGGCAGATAGACATTGTCTTCGCCGGGGAAGGAACGGGCGCGCACCTCCTCGGCATAGGCGGCGACCGATTCCTCGATCAGCGCGCCCAGCGCGCCATAGCGCTTGACGAATTTCGGCACGCGCGGCGACAGGCCGAGCATGTCCTCGAGCACCAGGATCTGGCCGTCGCAGGCCGGCGAGGCACCGATGCCGATGGTCGGCACCGCGACGCGCTCGGTGATCTCGCGCGCCAGCGGCTCGACGACGCCCTCGACCACCATGGCGAAGGCACCGGCGGCCGCGATGGCGTCGGCATCGGCGAGCACGGCTGCCGCGCTCTCGTCGCTGCGGCCCTGCACCTTGAAGCCGCCCATGGTGTTGATCGCCTGCGGCGTCAGCCCGACATGGCCCATCACCGGCACGCCGCGCTCGGCGAGGAAGCGGACGGTCTCCGCCATGTGGCGGCCACCCTCCATCTTGATGGCGCCGCAGCCGGTCTCCTTCATGATCCGCGCCGCCGAGCGGAACGCCGCGGCCGGGCTCTCCTCATAGGAGCCGAACGGCATGTCGACGACGACGAGCGCGCGCTTCGAGCCGCGCATCACCGCCTGGCCCTGCAGGATCATCATGTCGAGGGTGACCGGAACGGTGGTCTCGAGCCCATGCATGACCATGCCGAGCGAATCGCCGACCAGCATGAAATCGACGAAGCGATCGATGATCGCCGCGGTGTGGGCGTGATAGGCGGTGAGCGAGACGATCGGCGCGCCGCCCTTGCGGCTGCGAATATCGATCGCCGTCAGGCGGCGGCTGGTACCCTCGACGGACATCGTCATCTCCCGGAGCGACTTGTTCTGGTTGATCCTTAAGTAGGGCGAAAGGCGATCAGGCCGAAGCGTTTTCTCGTCCGGCCAGCCATGCGCCGGGCGCAAGGGCGACGATGCCCGCCCTTTGCCGTGACGCCATTGGCCGGCTCAAGAAGATCGGGCGCCGACTTACCAGTTGTTCAACAATTGTATGCAAGATGTACCTCTCTCGGCGTCTGTCGAACGGACTCTTGCTATCATGCGCATCCTGTCCTCGCTTCCCCGTCTCTTCGCCTTCTCAGCCTTCGCCCTGGCATTCTCGGCGCTGCCGGTCACGGCACGGGCCGATATCGTGGCGCGGGTCAGCCTCTCGGCCCAGGAGATGACCGTCTATGTCGACGGCGTGCCCCGCTATGACTGGGCGGTATCGACGGCGAGGCGCGGCTATGTCACGCCGACCGGCTCGTTCCGGCCGACGCGCATGCACCGCATGTGGTATTCGAAGAAGTACGACAACGCGCCGATGCCGAGTTCGATCTTCTTCCATGGCGGCTATGCCGTGCATGGAACCGGTCATCTCAAGGCGCTCGGACGGCCGGCCTCGCATGGCTGCATCCGCCTTCATCCGGACAATGCCCGCACGCTCTACAGCCTGGTCGCCGACCAGGGCATGGGCAATGCGCGCATTGTGATCACACGCTAGAAAAATCGACGGCGTTGCTGCGGCCGCGGTGACGATTGTCGCTGACGACCGCGCATGACTTCGCCTAGAGAAGCATTCGAAGGGCTTCTCGGCCCCATTCGTTCATCGCAACCTCAGAGCCGGCTCAAAAGATCGCCATGCCCGTCCGCTCCGCCCTCCTCGTCCGCCTCGCTGCTTCCGTCGGCCTCCTCGGCGCGCTCGCCGCGCCGGCGTCGGCCAATGTACTGTTTCCGGGTCCCGCCAGCGTCTACGCCAAGGTCTATATCGGCGAGCAGCGCATGGACGTCGTGATCAATCGCGGCGGCGGCAAGAAGGAAACCTACAGCTGGAAGGTCTCGACGGGCCGCAAGGGTTTCGAGACGCCGCCGGGGCAGTTCCGTCCGGATTATCTCGACGAGCTGCACCATTCGACCAAGTATGAAAACGCGCCGATGCCCTATTCGGTGTTCTTCAACGACGGCATCGCCGTGCATGCCACCACCGAGACGAAGCGGCTCGGCAGCCCGGCCTCGCATGGCTGCGTGCGCCTCGATCCGCAAAATGCCGAAGTGTTCTTCCGCGCCGTCGCCGATATCGGCATGAACAGGACGGCGATCATCGTCGAGAAATAAGCCGCCGAACCCGCTGGCTCACCGCCGTTCACGGCTTGCCGGGTCCAGACGGCCCGGCAAGGCCACCGGCAGGGCCTGGGCCCGAAGGCCCAGCCATGGCGGCGCCAGCCGCAAAGCCCGGCGCAAAGGTCGATGCGGCCCGCCCGCCGGGCATGGACGGGCCGCTCGTCGGTGCATTCGGCCCTTCAGTCGGCCGGATTCCCGGCTGCTGTCCAGCCGGCCCCTGTTGCGGCCAGGATGGCTGGCCGCCACCTCCGCCCATGCCGCCGAAATGCAGCGTCCCGCCCGGACCAAGGTCGATCTTGACGACCGCGGGCTGATCGCCGCCCTCTGTGTCGATCTGGCCGGATGGATCGGCGATGACGATGCCCGTGCCGAGCTCAAGGTCGGTGCCGCGGCGCGAGAGATAGGCCTCGATCGACAGAGTCCTGACGCCCGCCCCGTCCGGCAGGCCGTCGAGCGCGATGCTCGTCACCTTGAGGCCCCGCGGCGTGCGGCTGCCACGCACGACGACGCGGCGGCCGTCGTAGCGGGCGTCGGGACCGAACAGTTCGAGGCCGCCGATCTGCAGCGTCCAGCCGCGGAATGTCGCGAGGCCCACGACCTGGTCGCGCCGTGCGCCCGCCGGCTCGACGAGCCGCGCGACGATCTCGCCATCCGGCCGGCGCAGGCCGCTGACCGCGACGCGCTGGCCGAGCGCGAAGGCACTGCTGCCGGTGGTGCCGAGATGCACGCGCTGGCCGAGCACGACCATGCTCTCGCCCTCCAGCGCCTCGACCGGGCCGACGACTTCGCTGAGGATATCGATGCGGTCGGTGACGAGCCCGCTCTTGCCCCGCGCCGCCACCGTCTTCACCACCTGGCCGATCAGCATGTCGGCGGGCCGACTGCGGCGGCCGTCGATGGTGACGGCGACATCCTTCGCATAGGCGATGCGCTCGCCGTTCACATAGATGCTGCCGAAGCCCTGGATCGAGCCGATGAAGCCGATGGCGCGGCCTTCGTCCGGCAGGCTGCTGATGCCCGTGCCGCCGATGCCGCGATCGGACGGCGGCTTCTCATCGGCAAGGCCCGGCAGCGCGCGGAGACCAACGGCGCCGGCAAGCGCGAGCAGGAGGCGTCGCCGCGAGATGTGGAAGACTGCGCTCACGTCCTGTCCTCCCCGGCATCATCAGCCCCGTCGGCATCGTTATCGCCGCCGACCTTCTCGGAATAGACATAGACGCCGAAATTCCATCGCCATCCACCATCGGCGACGCCTTCGGTCGCGGCATGCGCCTCGCGATTGGCCGTCGTCAGCGCCTCCATGGCGATTTCGCGCGAGCGCTGCTCCAGCATCTCGGCGATCGGCTGCGTCAGGCCATCGTAATGCACGGCGCGCTCCAGGAAGCGCGGGCGCTCGCCCTCGACATTGGCCACGGCCGCGGCGATGTGATCATGCAGGTTGCGGCCGAGATAATAGAGCTGCTGGTCGCTGCCGCTCTTCGGCACGAAGGCCTGCTCGGCCAGGATGATGCGATCCTCGCCGTCGCGGGTGACGAGGCCGCGATCGAGCCACTCGTCGAGCACGACTCGCGGCCGCACGTCGCGCGTCACCGACTCGACGAGGCGGTCGAAGGACGGCTCGGTCTCGCTGCCGGTGCGCGGCAGCGGCCTCGGCCGGCCGGCACCATCGGAGAAGTCACGGTCGGCGAGCCAGCGGGCGAGGATGCGGCTGGTGCGCGAGATCGAGACCGGCACGACATTGACCGGCGCGCCGGCACCGCGCAGGCGGCTCACTTCCTTGCGGTGGATGCCGGTCAGGAGGCTGACGCGGCTGTCGGTCTGGCTCTTCGAGGTCAGCGCGAAATCGTTCTCGGCCACATTCACGTAGAGCTCGCGCAGCAGATCGGCGAGCGCGGGAAAGGTCAGCCCGCTGCGGATGGCGAGGCGCACGAGCGGGCGCAGCAGCCGCGCCAGGGGCGCCTGCAGCCGACCTGCCTCGAGACCTGTTCGTTCGCCGTCCGTCATGCCCCCTCCCTGCTGCGCCGCTGGCGCGACATCTGTCCACGCCGCCGGCCCTCGTCGCGATCGCCCTGCCCCGGCGCGTCGTGGCGGCGGGCGGAGCCGAACCTGACCTCCCTATAGACCGTGTGACAAATTCCCACAATCCCGTGATTGCGCCACGCGAGAGATTGACGTGGGAAATTTTCCCACATATCTCTCGACCACCGATCGATGCCTAGGAGCGCATCCGTCGGACGCCATCAATCGGAGTGACCGCCTTGCAGAAGCTGTTCATCGACGCCACGGTGCCCCTGCGCTGGGGGCCCCACCCGCCTGTCGGCATTCCGCGCGTCGAGAGCGCCATCGTGCGCCAGGCACTGCGCCGCAGCCGCGACGCCGGCCCTGCGGCGCCGGAGGCCGTCCGCTTCTTCATGATCAACCGCAATGGCGAGGCGCGCTTCCTCGACCCGCGCGAACTCGCCTATCTCGGCGATCTCGTCGAAGGCCGCATCGCCGCCATCGAATCGGCCGACGGCGAAACGCTGTCGGCGCGGCTCGGCATGGTGCTGAAGGCGATCCGCTCCGGCGCCATGAGCACCGGCAAGGAGTTCGACCGCGTCTCGGCCTCCTACATCTCCGGCCGCAACGACCGTCGCGGTCTCGGCTATCAGGCGGCGAAGACCTTCATCCGCGCCGCGAAGCTCGTGGTGGGCCGGCAGACGCCGCAGCCGGTCGACAGCGCCGATCCGCTCGCCGATGCCGACGCCGCCTGCTTCCTCTCGACGGCCGGCCTGCACAGTCTCGCCAGCAGCGGCCGCGAGCGCCCGATCGCCGCCAGCCTCGGCACCGTGCTGCACGACCTCATTCCGCTCGATCATCCTGACCTCGTCGATCGCAGCCATGCCCGCAATTTCGAGCGCGACGTCGCCTGGATGTTCGCCCATTGCGACCGCATCATCACGGTGTCGAACCACACGGCCGAGACGGCGCGCCGCTATGCGGCCGACCACGCTATCGAGACGCCGCCGCAGGTCGCGGTCGCGCGGCTCGGCTCGTTCCTGAAGGAGGGGCTGAAGCAGAAGCCGCTCGCCCCGATCGCCGCCCTCGCCGGCCAGCGCTTCGCGCTCTATTGCTCGACGATCGAGATCCGCAAGAACCACATCATGCTGCTGAAGACCTGGTCGCGGCTGATCCCGATCCTCGGTGCCCGCCTGCCGAAGCTCGTCTTCTGCGGTCGCTGGGGCTGGATGAACGACGAGGTCGAGGCCTATCTCGCTGCGCATCCCGAGCTCGAGAGCCATCTGGTGCTTCTCTCCGACCGGAGCGACGCGGAACTCGGCTGGCTCTATGCCCATGCCGATTTCGGCCTCTATCCCTCGCTCGCCGAAGGCTGGGGCCTCGGCGCCGCCGAATGCCTCGACTACGGCCTGCCGGTGCTGATCTCCGAGACCCCCTCGCTTGCCGAGGCGACGCAGGGCCTGATGCCGGTCTTCGCCAGCGACGACCTCGAGGCCTGGTCGGCGGCGGTCACCCGCGCCGTCACCGAGCCGCAATGGCTCGAAGACCTTACGCAGCGGATTCTGGTCGGCTATCGCCCGATCTCGGAGACGCGTTTCAGCAGCCGCGTCCTGTCGCTGGTTGCCGATGACGAAAGCGAGCGCGGCAGCGCCAGCGAGGCGAGGACCGCGCCCACCGGCCTTGCCCACGCCGCGCTGCCGCGCCTCGCGCCCTGGCGGAATTCTGCCCCGCAGCGCGGTCCGGCCGGCTTCGAGACGATGGCCGGGGCGTGAACCCCGACCCGATCGGGTGGACGGCGGATTGGCTCAGTTCCAGAAGATCATGCTGAGCTTTTCCGGCGTCCAGCCGAGGATCGTGTAGGAGTACCAGAGGCCGAACAGCAGGATGGCGCTGATGATCGAGGTGATGATCGCCTTGCGGATCAGCATCGGCCGCCAGGGAGCGCTCGGCGCGGTTCCGAGCGTCACCTCACCCTGCTCCTCCTGCGTGCGGATGCCGAAGGGCAGGATGGTGAAGATCACCAGCCACCAGATGATGAAGTAGATGGCGATCAGGCTGTAGAAGCGCATGGCGTTTCAGGCCTCCTCGAGTTCGACCAGCGTGCCGGCGAAATCCTTGGGGTGCAGGAACAGAACCGGCTTGCCATGGGCGCCGATGCGCGGCTTGCCGTCGCCGAGCACGCGGGCGCCCTCGCCGGTCAACTTCGCCGCCGCCGCCTGGATGTCGTCGACCTCGAAGCAGAGATGATGCACCCCGCCTTCCGGCTGCCGTTTCAGGAAGGCGGCGATCGGCGAGGCCTCACCCAGCATGGCGAGGAGCTCGATCTTGGTGTTCGGCAGCTCGATGAAGACGGTGGTGACGCCATGCTCGGGCAGATCAAGCGGTGCGGACACCGTCGCGCCGAGCCGGTCGCGATAAATCGCGACCGCGGCGTCGAGGTCGGGAACGGCAATGGCCACATGATTGAGCCGCCCGATCATGGCCCGCTCCTTGTCGGGGCCGCCGCTATGGCAGCCCCAAGCCTTGCGTCATACGGCGGCGACAAAGATCGTGCAAACGGGCTTTTTGCCCCAGACGTCACGGACAGCGGCGCGCACTGCGCGGCGCAGCGCCTCGCGGACGAGTTCGAGATCGCGGCGGCGCGCGCGCGGAATGCTCTCGATCGTGCCGAGCACCGCGGTCATGACCGTCGCCTCGAACGGGTCGCCGGTCGGGCCGACCAGCGGCAGGCCCGAGAGAGCGACCTCCGGTTCGGTCGCCAGCCCGCCCTTGGCATCGAGCACCACCGAGACGGCGACGAGGCCGGCAAAGGCGAGCTTGCGCCGCTCCGGCACGCCGACCGCATCGAGATCGCCGATCAGCGAGCCGTCCTTGTAGAGCCGCCCGACCGGCACATCGTCGATCGCATCGGCGGCGCCGGGCGCGAGGCGGACGAGGACGCCGTCCTCGATCTCGATCACATGCGGCACGCCGAGCGAGCGCGCAAAGGCGGCATGGGCGGCGAGATGCATGGGCTCGCCATGCACGGGGATCGCGACGTCCGGCCGCGTCCAGCGATACATCTCGGCGAGCTCGTCGCGGCGCGGATGGCCGGACGCATGCACCAGGCGGTCGCGATCTGTCACCACGATGATGCCGTCCGAGGCCAGCTGGTTGATGATGCCGTTGATCGCCTTCTCGTTGCCGGGGATCGGCCGGGCCGAGAACACGACGGTGTCGCCCGGCGACATGCCGATGAACTTGTGATCGTCGGCGGCGATGCGGGCCAGCGCCGCGCGCTGTTCGCCCTGGCTGCCGGTAACGATCGCGACCACCTTGGAGCGCGGCAGATAGCCGTAGGACTCCTCGTCGAGGAACGGCACGAGCCCGTCGAGATAGCCGAGCTCATGCGCGACCTGGCAGGCGCGATGCAGCGCCCTTCCGACCAGCACCACCTGTCGGTCGGCGGCTTCAGCGGCCAGCGCGATCGAGCGGATGCGGGCGATGTTGGAGGCGAAGGTGGTGAAGAACACCCGCCCCTCGGCCTCGCCGACGAGCTTGGCCAGTTCGCGCGCGACTTCCGATTCGCTCGGCGAGCGGCCTTCGCGCAGCGCATTGGTCGAATCGCAGACGAGCGCGAGCACGCCCTCGTCGCCGATCTCGGCGAGCCGCTTCGCGTCGGTGACCGGGCCGATCACCGGCTCGGGATCGAGCTTCCAGTCGCCGGTGTGGATGACGGTGCCGAGCGGCGTGCGGATGGCGAGCGCCATCGGCTCGAGGATCGAATGGGCGACGGCAATGAACTCGACGTCGAACGGGCCGATCTGGATGCGCTGGCCCGGCGTGACGATGGTCACCGGGATCTCGGGCGCGCCGGGATGGCCGGAGCGCTTGGCCGCCAGCAGGCCGGCCGTGAACGGGCTCGCATAGACGGGGACGCGAAGGCGCGGCCAGAGATCGAGCAGCGCGCCGAAATGATCCTCATGCGCATGCGTGATCACGATGCCTTTGAGGTTCCTTCGCTCTTCCTCGAGATAGGTGATGTCCGGGAGGATGAGATCGACCCCCGGCAGGTCAGGCCCGGCGAAGGCGACGCCGAAATCGACCGCCAGCCATTCCCGCGCGTTCGACGGGCCCAGCCCGTAGACGGCGAGGTTCATGCCGATCTCGCCGACCCCGCCGAGCGGCAGGAAGACGAACTCGTCGCTCTTGCTGCGCGCGGCCTTCATGCGCGCACCGTCGCGACGGCGCCGAAATGCACTTCGCCGGCCGCAACCGTGCGCATCACGCCGCCCGCCGAGCGGACGACGAGCCGCCCATGGTCATCGATCGTTTCGAACGAACCGGAAAAGACGTCACTGCCAATACGAATTGCAACCTCCTGGCCGAGACCAGCGGCGCGTTCGAGCCAGAGACGGCGAATGGTCGGAAAGCCGCGGCCGTTGTCCCATATCCGGACAAGCCCGGCAAACGCATTCGAGAGCGCGAAGAAGACGGTGGCTGCATCGAACCGCAGTCCGAGCATCGCCAGCGACGTCGCCGGATAGGGCAGACCCTCGGGCGCCGCCACGACATTGACGCCGATGCCGATCGCAATCGCCAGCGACCCGCTTTCGAGCCGCTCTGCTTCCAGCCCGATGCCGGCGAGCTTGCCGCCGTCGAGCAGCACGTCGTTCGGCCATTTGAGGCGGAGGCGATCGCCCCGCCCTGGCGGACCTTCGACATCGGCAGCATCGAGACCGACATGCACGGCGAGATCAGGCGCGACGGCGCGCAGCGCCTCGTCGAGCGCGAGCCCGGCGACGAAGCCGAGCGTCGCGGCGACGGAGGGATCATGCGGGGTTACGATCAGCAGCGTCGCGGCGAGATTGCCAACGGGCGCCACCCAGGCGCGGCCGCGGCGGCCACGGCCCGCCGTCTGCTCGGTGGTGACGAACCAGTGGGCGCCGGCATCGCCCGCCCGCGCCGCCACGAGCGCATCCTGGTTGGTGGATGCGGTCGCGGGGAAGGCAGTCAGCCGGTAGCCGGCGGTGCGAGCCGTGGGGCCGAGTACAAATTCCACGTCAGAAGAAGGTCTTGGCGGCGACGCCGGCGGCCTGGCCGAGCGGACCGGCGAAGAGGACGTAGAGGATGACGAAGGCGCCGGAGAGGCCGAGCACGACCCGGAGCGCGCCCGACATGGGCTCGAATTCGCCAGCCGGCTCGTCGAAATACATGATCTTGACGAGGCGGAGGTAATAGTAGGCGCCGACGACGCTGGAGAGCACGCCGATGACCGACAGCGCATAGAGATCGGCTTCGATCGCCGCGAGGAAGACGTAGAACTTGGCGAAGAAGCCGGCGAAGGGCGGGATGCCGGCGAGCGAGAACATCAGCATCGCGAAGATGAAGGCGATGACCGGATGGCTGCGCGAGAGACCGGCGAGATCGCCGATCTCCTCGACCGCCTGACCCTTGCGGCGCATGAACAGGATGACCGCGAACACGCCGAGCGTCATGGCGACATAGATCGCCATATAGAGCACGACGCCCTTGACGCCCGCCTCGGTGCCGGCGGCAAGGCCGACCAGCGCGAAGCCCATATGACCGATCGATGAATAGGCCATCAGGCGCTTGATGTTCTTCTGGCCGATAGCCGCGAAGGCACCAAGGATCATGGAGGCGATGGCGACAAAGGTGATGACCTGCTGCCAGTCGGCCGTGGCCGGGCCGAAAGCGCCGACCATGGCGCGGACGAACATCGCCATCGCCGCGGCCTTGGGCGCCGCCGCGAAGAAGGCGGTGACCGGCGTCGGCGCGCCTTCATAGACGTCGGGCGTCCACATGTGGAACGGCACGGCCGACACCTTGAAGGCAATGCCGGCGATGACGAAGACGATGCCGAACACGACGCCGATCGAGGCCTGGCCGCCAGTCAGCGCGGCCGCGATCTCGGCGAAGCCGGTATGGCCGGTGAAGCCATAGACCAGCGAGGCGCCGTAGAGCAGCATGCCGGAGGAGAGCGCGCCGAGGACGAAATATTTGAGACCGGCTTCGGTCGACTTGACCAAGTCGCGGTTGATGGCGGCGACGACATAGAGCGCCAGCGACTGCAGCTCGAGGCCGAGATAGACGGCGATCAGGTCGTTGGCCGAGATCATCATCAGCATGCCGAGCGTCGCGATGACGATCAGCACCGGATATTCGAAGCGGTCGAACTTTTCCTTCCGCGCGAAATCGGCCGACATCACGATGGCGAAGCCGGAGCCGACCAGCGCCAGCACCTTCATGAAGCGGGCGAAGGGATCCAGCACGAAGGCGCCGGAGAAAGTCACGCCATCAGGCGTCGCGACGATGAGCACGAGGCCGGCGACGACGAGGAGGATCACCGCCAGCGTGGTGACGAGGCCGCTCGAACGCTCGCCCTGGAACACGCCGATCATCAGAAGCGCGAGCGAGCCAACCGCCAGAATCAGTTCCGGCAGGAAGGGCGTGAGGACCGGCAGAGGCGCGAGTTCCATTATAGAGCGTCCTGTTGGGTCACCGGGTTCGTCATCGGTCGGGCCTCGTCTGTCATGAGGCTCACTTGACCGCCACGGCGAGTTTGCCGGCAGCCGAGAGGGCCGCCTGGTAGTTGGTGATGAGATTGTCGACCGAGGCCGACGTCACATGGAACACCGGTGTCGGATAGACGCCGAAGAAGACCGTCAGGACGACCAGCGGCAAGAGGATCACCAGTTCGCGCCGCGACAGGTCGAACATCGACTGCAGCGCCGGCTTGTCGAGCGGCCCGAGCATCACGCGGCGATAGAGCCAGAGGCCATAGGACGCCGACAGGATCACGCCGGTCGTCGCGAAGAAGGCGACCCAGGTGTTGGAGCGGAAAGCGCCGAGCAGCGTCAGGAACTCGCCGACAAAGGCCGAGGTGCCTGGCAATCCGACATTGGCCATCGTGAACAGGAGGAAGACGGCGGCATAGAACGGCATCCGGTTGACGAGGCCGCCATAGGCCTTGATCTCGCGGGTGTGCATGCGGTCGTAGACGACGCCGACGCAGAGGAACAGCGCGCTGGCGACGAGGCCGTGCGACAGCATCTGGAAGATGGCGCCCTCGACGCCCTGCGGGTTCATCGCGAAGAGGCCCATCGTCACATAGCCCATATGGGCGACCGACGAGTAGGCGATCAGCTTCTTCATGTCCTCCTGCATCAGCGCGACCAGCGAGGTGTAGATGATCGCGACGACGGAGAGCGTGTAGACGAAGGGCGCGAAGTCAGCCGAGGCGAGCGGGAACATCGGCAGCGAGAAGCGCAGGAAGCCGTAGCCGCCCATCTTCAGCAGGACGCCGGCGAGGATCACCGAGCCCGCCGTCGGCGCCTCGACATGCGCATCCGGCAGCCAGGTGTGCACCGGCCACATCGGCATCTTCACCGCGAAGGACGCGAAGAAGGCGAGCCAGAGCCAGGTCTGCATCGAGGCCGGGAACTGATGGTTGAGCAGCGTCGGAATATCGGTCGTGCCGGCCTGCCAGTACATCGCCATGATGGCGAGCAGCATCAGCACCGAGCCGAGCAGCGTGAACAGGAAGAACTTGAACGCCGCATAGACCCGGCGCGGCCCGCCCCAGATGCCGATGATCAGGAACATCGGGATGAGGCCGGCTTCGAAGAAGACGTAGAAAAGGATGAGATCGGTGGCGCAGAAGACGCCGATCATCAGCGTCTCGAGGATCAGGAACGCCACCATATATTCGCGGAAGCGCTTCTGGACCGAGAGCTTCGAGGCAATGATGCAGATCGGCATCAGGAAGGTCGTCAGGATGACGAACAGCATGGAGATGCCGTCGACGCCCATCGAATAGCCGATCTTGCCGCCGAGCCAGCCCGCCTGCTCGACGAACTGGAAGCCGGCATTGGCGTTGTCGAAGTCCTTCCAGATCAGCAGCGAGACGAGGAAGGTGACGATCGTCGTCCAGAGAGCGATCCAATAGATGTTGCGCCGCGCCGCCGCGTCGTCGCCGCGGATGGTGAGCAAGAGCAGCGCGCCGACCGTCGGCAGGAAGGTTACGGTCGAAAGGATCGGCCAGTCGGTCATGTCGGTCAAATCCTCAGCGCGCGAACATCATCCACGTGACCAGCGCCGCGACGCCGATCAACATGGCAAAGGCATAGTGGTAGACATAGCCGGTCTGCAGGCGGACGACGCGGTTGGTGACGTCGACGACGCGCGCCGAGACGCCATCCGGGCCGAAGCCGTCGATGAGCCAGCCGTCGCCCTTCTTCCAGAGGAAGCGGCCGAGCCACTTCACCGGGCGCACGAACAGGAAGTCGTAGAGCTCGTCGAAGTACCACTTGTTGAGCAGGAAGCGGTAGAGCAGCGGCTGCTCCTCGGCGAGGCGCTTCGGCAGAGCCGGCGAGACGATGTAGAACCAGAAGGCGATCACGAAGCCGATCACCATCATCAGCGTCGGCGCATATTTCACCAGCGCCGAGATCTCGTGCATCGCATGCAGGATGTGGTTGTCGGGGCCAGTGAACAGCGCGTTCTTCCAGAACTCGGCATAGCCCTCGCCGATGAAGCGGCCTTCGAACAGGATGCCCGCGAACAGCGCGCCGAACGACAGCACGAAGAGCGGGACGGTCATGACCGCCGGCGACTCGTGCACATGGCTCATCACCTCGTCCGAGGCGCGCGGCTTGCCGTGGAAGGTCAGGAAGACGAGGCGCCAGGAATAGAACGAGGTCAGCAGCGCCGCGAACACCGTCATGGCGAAGCCATAGCCGGCGAAGGCGTTCTCGCCGACGAAGGCGCTCTCGATGATCGCATCCTTCGAGAAATAGCCGGCGGTGAACGGGAAGCCGGTCAGCGCCAGCGTGCCGATCATCATCGTCCAGTAGGTGACGGGGATCTTCTTCCTGAGGCCGCCCATCTTGCGCATGTCCTGCTCGCCCGAGACGGCATGGATCACCGAGCCGGCGCAGAGGAACAGCAGCGCCTTGAAGAAGGCATGCGTAAAGAGGTGGAAGATGCCGACGCCGAAGGCGCCGACGCCGAGCGCGACGAACATGTAGCCGAGCTGCGAGCAGGTCGAATAGGCGATGACGCGCTTGATGTCGTTCTGGACGAGGCCGATCGTCGCCGCGAAGAAGGCGGTGGTGGCGCCGAAGAAGGTCACGACCGTCAAGGCCGTCGGCGACAGTTCGAACAGCGGCGACATGCGCGCCACCATGAACACGCCGGCGGTCACCATGGTCGCGGCATGGATGAGGGCGGAGACCGGAGTCGGTCCCTCCATCGCGTCCGGCAGCCAGGTATGCAGCAGGAACTGCGCCGACTTGCCCATCGCGCCGATGAACAGGAGGATGCAGACGACCGTCAGCGCGTCGAGATCCCAGGAGAGGAAATGCATCTTGGTGCCGACGATCGAGCCGGCATTGGCGAAGATCGTGTCGAACTCGACCGAGTTGAACAGCACGAACACGCCGAAGATGCCGAGCGCGAAGCCGAAATCGCCGACGCGGTTGACGACGAAGGCCTTGATCGCCGCGGCATTGGCCGAGGGCCGCTTGAACCAGAAGCCGATCAGGAGATAGGAGGCGAGACCGACGCCCTCCCAGCCGAAGAACATCTGGACGAGATTGTCCGACGTCACCAGCATGAGCATGGCGAAGGTGAAGAAGGACAAATAGCCGAAGAAGCGCGGACGGTGCTCGTCGTGGCTCATATAGCCGATCGAGTAGAGGTGGACGAGCGAGGAGACCGTCGTCACCACCACCAGCATCACCGCCGTCAGCGTGTCGACGCGGAACGCCCAGTTGAAGGCGAGCGTGCCGGACGAGACCCAGGGCAGCACCGAGATATGCACCGGCTCGCCCGTCGGCGCGGTCACGGTGAAGAAGGCGATCCAGGAGAGGATCGCCGAGATGAACAGGAAGCCCGTCGTGACGATCTCGGCCGGGCGCGAGCCCGGGGCCGCGGCGGCATGATCGTCATGACCATGGCCATGATCGTCATGCGCATGGTCATGGCCGGCATGGTCATGGCCGGCATGGTCATGCGCGGCATGATCGTGGCCGGCATGGCCGTCGTCGCTGCCTTCGGCCGGCGCACCGACCATGGCGGCACGGTAGCTGCCCGAAAGCGCGATCACGCCGGCGATGATGGCGCCGAGCAGCGGAAGGAAGACGATCGCGGAGTACATCGGCGCCTCAGCCCTTCATCAGATTGATGTCTTCGACCGCGATCGACCCTCGATTGCGGAAGTAGACGACGAGGATGGCGAGGCCGATCGCTGCCTCTGCCGCAGCGACGGTGAGCACGAACAGCGCGAAGATCTGGCCGACGAGATCGCCGAGGAACGAGGAGAACGCCACGAAATT
Organism: Kaistia sp.; assembly: GCA_965279105.1. Classification (GTDB taxonomy): domain Bacteria; phylum Pseudomonadota; class Alphaproteobacteria; order Rhizobiales; family Kaistiaceae; genus Kaistia. The sequence goes on along the minus strand of OZ257135.1, from coordinate 2,398,474 downwards.
CAGATTGACGGCGAGCAGGATCAGCTCGACCGACATCAGGATGACGATGACGTTCTTCCGGTTGAGGAAGATGCCGAACACGCCGATCGTAAAGAGGATCGCCGCGACCGCCAGATAATGAGAGAGACCGATCTGCATGGTGGTGATCCCGTTCCCTCTCTAGACGCCCTGGCCGGGCTTGACGGCATGCAGCTCGACGGTCTGCGACCGGTTGACCTGGTCGGCGATGACCTGCCGCTTGACGTTCGGCTTGTGGCGCAGCGTCAGCACGATGGCGCCGATCATGGCGACCAGGAGCACGAAGCCCGCCGACTGGAAGAAGAAGATGTAGCGGGTATAGAGCAGGTGCCCGATCGCCGCCGTGTTGGAGACATCCGCCGGATTGGGGATCGGCGCCGACGCCGTGCCGACGATATTAGGCGCGAACACCCAGCCCGACAGCACGATGAGCAGCTCGGCGAGCAGGACCACGCCGATCAGCGCGCCAATCGGCAGATATTGCAGGAAGCCCTGGCGCAGCTCGACGAAATCGACATCGAGCATCATCACGACGAAGAGGAACAGCACCGCGACCGCGCCGACATAGACGACGACCAGGAGCATGGCGAGGAATTCAGCGCCGAGCAGAACGAAGAGACCCGCCGCATTGAAGAAGGCGAGGATCAGGAACAGCACGGAGTGAACCGGGTTCTTCGACGAGATCACCATCAGGCCGGAGGCGATGGTGATCGCGGAGAACAGGTAGAAGAAGAGGGTTTGAATGATCATGCTGCTTCACCGATACGGCGCATCGATGCTGATGTTCTGGGCGATCTCTCGCTCCCAGCGGTCGCCGTTCGCAAGCAGCTTGTCCTTGTCATAGTAAAGCTCCTCGCGCGTCTCGGTCGCGAACTCGAAGTTCGGACCCTCGACGATCGCATCGACGGGGCAGGCTTCCTGGCAGAAGCCGCAATAGATGCACTTCACCATGTCGATGTCGTAACGGGTGGTGCGGCGCGTGCCGTCGTTGCGGCGCGGACCGGCCTCGATGGTGATCGCCTGGGCCGGGCAGATCGCCTCGCAGAGCTTGCAGGCGATGCAGCGCTCTTCGCCGTTCGGATAGCGACGCAGCGCATGCTCGCCGCGGAAGCGCGGGCTGATCGCCCCCTTCTCATAGGGGTAGTTCAGCGTCTTCTTCGGCTTGAAGAAATAGCGCATCGACAGGAAGAAGGCCGAGACGAACTCGGTCAGGAAGATGGCTTTCGCAGTCTGGTCGAGGCGCATCAGGGGGCCCATCCCATGATCTGGAGAACGGCGGCGACCACGACGACCATGCCGAGCGAGATCGGCAGGAACACCTTCCAGCCGAGGCGCATCAGCTGGTCGTAGCGGTAGCGCGGGACGAAGGCCTTGACCATCGAGAACATGAAGAAGACGAGCAGCGCCTTCAGCACGAACCAGACGATGCCCGGCACCCAGGTGAACGGCGCGAAGTCGAACGGAGGCAGCCAGCCACCGAGGAAGAGGATCGACGTCATCGCGCACATCAGGCAGATGGCCGCATATTCGCCGAGCATGAACATCATGTACGGCGTCGAGCCATATTCCGACATGAAGCCGGCGACGAGCTCGGACTCGGCCTCGACGAGATCGAAGGGCGGCCGGTTGGTCTCGGCCAGCGCCGAGATGAAGAAGATGATGAAGAGCGGGAACAGCGGGATGAAGTACCAGTCGAGGAAGCTGCCGGGCAGGCCGAGCCAGGTTCCAAGACCGGTGCGCTGCGACAGCACGACATCGGAGATGTTGAGCGAGCCGACGCAGAGCAGCACGCCGACCAGCACGAAGCCGATCGAGACCTCGTAGGACACCATCTGCGCGGCGGCGCGCAGCGAGGACAGGAACGGATATTTCGAGTTCGACGCCCAGCCGCCCATGATGATGCCATAGACACCGAGCGAGGAGATCGCGAGCAGATAGAGCACGCCGACATTGATGTTGGCGATGACCCAGCCGGCATTGAACGGAATGACCGCCCAGCCGGCGAGCGCCAGCGTCACGGTGACGAGCGGGGCCAAGAGGAAGATGCCCTTGTTGGCGCCGGACGGGATCACCGGCTCCTTGAGCACGAATTTGAGCAGATCCGCGAAGGACTGCAGCAGACCGAAGGCGCCGACCACATTGGGTCCGCGCCGCAGCTGCACCGCCGCCCAGATCTTGCGATCGGCGAGCAGGATGAAGGCGATCGAGATCAGGAGCAGAACGAGCAGGAGAACGCTCTGCGCGAGGAGGATGACGCCCGGGATCAGGTAGCCGTCGACGAAGCCGTTCATGGGCGCCTCACTCCGCTGCCGCCGCGACCCGGCCCGCCGCCAGCGCCGAGCATTCCGCCATGACGGCGGAGGCGCGGGCGATCGGGTTGGTCAGGTAGAAATCGGCGATCGGGTTCTTGAAGGTCGTGGAGACGAGGCTGCCCGCGCCGGCGCCGAGCGCCGTGACGTCGGCCAGCGCAGCCGGCTCGACATGGTCGAGCGCCTGCAGATGCGGATAGGCGGCATAGAGCGCCTTGCGCAATTCGCTGAGCGAATCGAAGGGCAGCTTGTGTCCGACGACATCGGACAGCGCCCGGAGGATCGCCCAGTCCTCGCGCGCATCGCCCGGCGGGAACGAGGCGCGGTTGGCGAGCTGGACGCGGCCTTCCGTGTTCACATAGGTGCCGGACTTCTCGGTATAGGCGGCAGCCGGCAGGATCACGTCGGCGCGATGGGCGCCGTTGTCGCCATGCGTGCCGATATAGACGACGAAGCTGGAGCCGAGCGCCTCGGTGTCGATCTCGTCGGCGCCGAGCAGGAAGAGCACGTCGAGGGCCCCTGCCCCGGCGGCCTGGACCATGCCGGCGGTGTCGAGACCACCCGCGGCCGGGACGAAGCCGATGTCGAGGCCGCCGACGCGCGAGGCGGCGGTGTGGAGGACGGCAAGGCCGTTCCAGCCCTCGTCACGACCCTCCTTGGTGACGATCGAGGCCGCGGTCGCCAGCACGCCGGCGCCGGCTGCGCCCGCGAGCGCGCCCTGGCCGACGATGACGATCGGACGCTTGGCCTTGGCCAGCGCCTCGCCGAAGGCAAGGCGGCCCGCCGCGATCTCGCTGAGCGTATCGGTGCCTGCGCCGAGATACTCATAGGGATAGGTCAGGTCGGCGTTCTCGCCGATGACGCCGATGGTGAGACCGCCGGCGCGCCAGCGCTTGCGGATGCGCGCATTCAGCACCGAGGCCTCGCGGCGCGGATTGGCGCCGATGATGAGGATCAGATCGGCCTGCTCGATGCCGGGAATCGTCGGATTGAAGATGTAGCCGGCGCGGCCCTTGGTGGGATCGAGCGCGGCGCCGTCCTGGCGGATGTCGAGATTGCCGGACCCGAGCGCGACCATCAGCGACTTCAGCGCGAAGAGGTCCTCGACGGAGGCGAGATCACCGCCGATCGCGCCGATCCGGCCAGGCTGCGTCGCCTTGACCTTGCCGGCGATCGCCGCGAAGGCCTCGCCCCAGGAGGCCGGGCGCAGCTTGCCGTTGACGCGGAGATATGGACGGTCGAGGCGCTGCGTCTTGAGACCGTCCCAGACGAAGCGCGATTTGTCGGAGATCCATTCCTCGTTCACCGCCTCGTTGACGCGCGGCAGGATGCGCATCACTTCGCGGCCGCGCACATCGACGCGGATATTGGAGCCGACGGCGTCCATCACGTCGATGGACTCGGTCTTGACCAGTTCCCACGGACGGGCATGGAAGGCATAGGGCTTCGAGGTCAGCGCGCCGACCGGGCAGAGGTCGATGACATTGCCCTGCAGCTCGGAGGTCAGCGCCTTCTCGAGATAGGTGGTGATCTCGGCATCCTCGCCGCGGCCGATCAGGCCCATCTCGGAGATGCCGGCAACCTCGGTCGTGAAGCGGACGCAGCGCGTGCAATGGATGCAGCGGTTCATCGACGTCTTCACGAGCGGGCCGATATACTTGTCCTCGACGGCGCGCTTGTTCTCGGCGAAGCGGTTCTTGTCGACGCCGTAGGCCATGGCCTGGTCCTGCAGATCGCACTCGCCGCCCTGATCGCAGATCGGGCAATCGAGCGGATGGTTGATCAGCAGGAACTCCATCACGCCTTCGCGCGCCTTCTTCACCATCGGCGACTTGGTGAACATCACCGGCGGCTCGCCGTTCGGGCCGGGGCGGAGGTCGCGGACATTCATCGCGCAGGAGGCCTGCGGCTTCGGCGGCCCGCCCTTCACCTCGACGAGGCACATGCGGCAATTGCCGGCGATCGACAGCCGCTCATGGAAGCAGAAGCGCGGCACTTCCGCGCCGGCCGCTTCCGCGGCCTGCAGCAGCGTGTAGTCCGGCGGGACGTCCACTTCGATGCCGTCAACGATGATCTTGGCCATTACTTCGCCTCTTGCGCCGCACGATAGGCGGCCTGCAATTCGGATAGGAGGACGCCGTCGACCCTGGCGCCCTCGGTGAGGCAGCCTTCGATCGAAACGCCCATCAGATTGACCTTCGACAGCCGTGCACCCGCCAGGTTCACGTCGGTGATACGCGCGCCCGAGATGTTGGCGTCTTCGACGGAGAGGCCCGACAGGTTGACGTTCTTCGCCGTCCAGCCCGACATGTTCACGTCGTCGAAGCAGGCGCCCGAGAGATTGACGTCTGCAAAAGTCGATCCCGCAAGGGTCGACTTGCTGACCTCCAATTTCTCAATGACGCCATCGAGCTTCATCGCTTCACTCCGCCGCTTCCATCATCTCGCGCTCGACCGGCTTCGGATTGGCCGAATAGAGATCGATCCGCTCCTCGATCAGCGGGCGGAAATGACGGATGAGGCCCTGCACCGGCCATGCGGCCGCATCGCCGAGCGCGCAGATCGTGTGACCCTCGATCTGGGTCGTGACCTGCAGCAGCATGTCGATCTCGCGCTTCTCAGCTTCGCCGCGCGCCATGCGGTCGAGCACGCGCCACATCCAGCCGGTGCCCTCGCGGCACGGCGTGCACTGGCCGCAGCTCTCATGCTTGAAGAAGGCGGAGATGCGCGCGATGGCGCGGATCACGTCGGTCGACTTGTCCATGACGAGGACGCCGGCCGTGCCGAAGCTCGACTTCACCGCGCGGGTGCCGTCGAAATCCATGATCAGCTCTTCGCAGTCCTTGGCCGGGATGATCGGGCAGGACGCGCCGCCGGGGATGATGGCGAGGAGGTTGTCCCAGCCGCCGCGCACACCGCCGCCATGCTTCTCGATCAGTTCGCGGAACGGAATGCCCATCGCCTCTTCGACGATGCAGGGCGTGTTCACATGGCCGGAGATGCCGAACAGCTTGGTGCCGACATTGTTCGGGCGGCCGATCGAGGAGAACCACGCCGCGCCGCGACGCAGGATGGTCGGCGCGACCGCGATGCTCTCGACATTGTTGACGGTGGTCGGGCAGCCATAGAGGCCGACATTGGCCGGGAATGGCGGCTTCAGGCGCGGCTGGCCCTTCTTGCCCTCGAGGCTTTCGAGCAGCGCCGTCTCTTCGCCGCAGATATAGGCGCCGGCGCCATGGGCGACATAGATGTCCATGTCCCAGCCATGGACGTTGTTCTTGCCGATGAGGCGCGCCTCATAGGCCTGGTCGATCGCGGCCTGCAGATGCTCGCGCTCGCGGATGAACTCGCCGCGCACATAGATATAGGCGACATGGGCGCCCATCGCGAAAGACGCGATCAGCGCGCCCTCGACAAGATGATGCGGATCATGGCGCAGGATCTCGCGATCCTTACAGGTGCCCGGCTCCGACTCGTCGGCATTGATGACGAGGTAGTGCGGACGGCCGTCATTGACCTTCGGCATGAACGACCATTTGAGGCCGGTCGAGAAGCCGGCGCCGCCGCGACCACGCAGGCCCGACGCCTTCATCTGGTCGATGATCCAGTCGCGACCTGCCTCGAGGATGGTCTTGGTGCCGTCCCAGGAGCCGCGCTTCAGCGCGCCCTGCAGGCCCCAGTCCTTGGCGCCGTAGATATTGGTGAAGATGCGGTCCTTGTCAGCCAGCATGGTCCGCCCTCACTCTTTCTTGCCCGCTTGGGACAGTTCGGCCTTGCCAGCATCCGGACGGACCGAAGGATCGGACGCCGGCTTGGACTGGTCGACCTGGTTCGGAACCTTTTCCTTGTCCGCCTCGGCCTGAACCTTGACGGCCGGCGCCACCGGATCCTTGGCCGGGGCCGGATCGGCAGGTTTGGCTTCGGCAGCATTGGCTTCGGCAGCCTCGGCGGCCTTGGCAGCTTCCGCGGCCCTGGCTTCCTCGGCAGCCTTCGCCTTGGCGGCGATCGCTTCCTTGGCGGCGGCGAGACCGGCACCCTGGCCGATCATCGAGCCATCATAGAGCGCAGCATCGACCAGCACGCGCTGGCCGCCGAGCGGCATCGAATGGAAGCGCTCGACCTGCGGACCTGCCTTCAGGGGGCGGCCCGCCTCGATGTCGTCGATGAGAGCGTTGAAGCTCTCGGCGGTCAGATCCTCATAGGTGTCGGGGACGATCTGCACCATCGGCGCGTTGACGCAGGCGCCGAGGCACTCGACCTCCTCCCAGGAGAGATCGCCATTCGCCGAGACATGGAACGGCTCGGCATGGATGCGGCTGCGGCAGACCTTCAGCAGTTCGCCGGCGCCGCGCAGCGCGCAGGGCGTCGTGCCGCAGACCTGGATATGCGCCTTCTTGCCGACAGGGGCGAGCAGGAACATCGTGTAGAAGGTGGCGATCTCGAGCACGCGGATGAACGGCATGTCGAGGAACTCGCCGACATAGCGGATCGACGGCTCGGAGACCCAGCCTTCCTGTTCCTGGACACGCCAGAGAATCGGGATGACGGCGGAGGCCTGGCGGCCGGCCGGGAACTTTTCGACCTGCTTTTCGGCCCAGGCGAGATTCTCCGGCGTGAAGGCGAAGCTCGCGGGCTGTTCGGAAGCGAGACGACGGACGGACATCAGCGGTCAACCTCTCCGAACACGATGTCGAGCGAGCCGAGGATTGCCGAGACGTCGGCCAGCATGTGGCCGCGGCAGAGATAATCCATCGACTGGAGATGCCCGAAGCCGGGCGCACGGATCTTGCAGCGATAGGGCTTGTTGGTGCCGTCCGAGACGAGATAGACGCCGAACTCGCCCTTGGGCGCCTCGACGGCCGCATACACCTCGCCCTCGGGCACGTGATAGCCCTCGGTATAGAGCTTGAAGTGATGGATGAGCGCTTCCATCGAGCGCTTCATCTCGCCGCGCTTCGGCGGCACGACCTTGCCGTCCATGGACGACACCGGCCCGGTGCGCTCCTTGCCCGAGAGCCGCTCGACGCACTGCTTCATGATCCGGATCGACTGGCGCATCTCCTCGATGCGGATCAGGAAACGGTCATAGCAGTCGCCGTGGCGGGCGACGGGAATGTCGAAGTCGAGCTCGGAATAGCACTCATAGGGCTGCGAGCGGCGGAGATCCCAGGCGGCGCCGGCGCTGCGCACCATCACGCCCGAGAAGCCCCACTTCCAGGCCTCTTCCAGCGTGATCTTGCCGATATCGACATTGCGCTGCTTGAAGATCGGGTTGCCGGTGACGAGCCGATCGAGATCGGCGAGCGCCAGCAGGAACGGATCGCAGAAGGCGCCGATATCGTCGACGAGCTTCTGCGGGATGTCCTGGTGCACGCCGCCCGGCCGGATATAGGCCGCATGCATGCGCGAGCCGGAGGCGCGCTCGTAGAAGATCATCAGCTTCTCGCGCTCCTCGAAGCCCCAGAGCGGCGGCGTCAGCGCGCCGACATCGAGGGCCCAGGTCGTCACGTTGAGCAGATGCGAGAGGAGGCGGCCGATCTCGCAATAGAGCACGCGGATCAGCTGGCCGCGCTTCGGCACCTCGACGCCGATGAGGCGCTCGACGGCCAGCGCGAAGGCATGCTCCTGGTTCATCGGCGCGACATAGTCGAGCCGATCGAAATAGGGCACAGCCTGCAGATAGGTCTTGTTCTCGATCAGCTTCTCGGTGCCGCGATGCAGGAGACCGATATGCGGATCGACGCGGTCGACGACTTCACCGTCGAGCTCGACGACGAGACGCAGAACGCCATGCGCCGCCGGATGCTGCGGGCCGAAATTGATGTTGAAGGTCCGAACCTGGGCTTCTGTCATGATGCTGCTCAGCTCGGCTTCGTTTCAGGCTTCGGGGCTGCCTTCTCGTCGCCGGGCAGCACGTAGTCGGTGCCTTCCCAGGGCGAGAGGAAGTCGAAATCGCGGAACTCCTGCGGCAGGCGGACCGGCTCGTAGACGACGCGCTTCTGCTCGTCGTCGTAGCGAACCTCGACATAGCCCGACAGCGGGAAGTCCTTGCGCAGCGGATGGCCCTCGAAACCATAGTCGGTCAGGAGGCGGCGGAGATCCGGATGGCCGACGAAGAGGATGCCGTAGAGGTCATAGGCCTCGCGCTCGAACCAGTCGGCGCCCGGCAGGATCGGCGTGATCGAGGGTACCGGCGTCATGTCGTCGGTCTCGACCTTGAGGCGGAGGCGAAGGTTCCGGCTCGGGCTCAACAGGTGATAGACGACGTCGAAACGGTTGTCGCGCTCGGGATAGTCGACGCCGCAGACGTCGATCAGGCTGACGAAGCCGGTCTTCGGATCATCGGCCAGCGCCTTGACGACATCGGCGATCTTCTCGCGGGCGACGACGACGGTGAGCTCGCCATAGGCGATGCCGGAGCCGAGCACGGCCGCGCCCTGGCTTTCAGCGATATAGGCACCGAGCTCTTGCAGGGTTTCATCCATCGTGGATCTCAGCGCTCGATCGTGCCGGTGCGGCGGATTTTCTTCTGCAGGAGCAGCACGCCGTAAAGCAGCGCCTCTGCGGTCGGCGGGCAGCCCGGCACATAGATGTCGACCGGAACGACCCGGTCGCAGCCGCGCACCACGGCATAGGAGAAGTGATAATAGCCGCCGCCATTGGCGCAGGAGCCCATCGAGATGACGTAGCGCGGCTCCGGCATCTGGTCATAGACCTTGCGGAGCGCGGGAGCCATCTTGTTGGTCAGCGTGCCGGCGACGATCATCACGTCGGACTGGCGCGGCGAGGCGCGCGGGGCGAAGCCGAAGCGCTCGACGTCGTAGCGCGGCATCGAGACCTGCATCATCTCGACGGCGCAGCAGGCGAGGCCGAAGGTCATCCACATCAGCGAGCCCGTGCGGGCCCAGGTGATCAGGTCATCGGCGGCGGCGACGAAGAAGCCCTTGTCGGCCAGCTCGCCATTCACTTCCATGAAGAACTTGTCGTCATGGCCGAGCGGGCGGCCGGAGGCATCGACGAGACCGCGCGGACGCTCGGCGACCAGCGGCCCGCGCGCCGGGACGTTGGCGGGGGTGGGGCTCAATCCCATTCGAGCGCTCCCTTCTTCCATTCGTAGACAAAGCCGATGGTGAGCACGGCGAGGAAGACCATCATCGACCAGAAGCCGAACCAGCCGAGGCTGCCGAACGAGACGGCCCACGGGAACAGGAAGGCGACCTCGAGGTCGAAGATGATGAACAGGATCGCCACGAGATAGAAGCGCACGTCGAACTTCATGCGCGCGTCATCGAAGGCGTTGAAGCCGCACTCATAGGCCGACAGCTTTTCCGAATCCGGATTGCGGTGGGCCACCAGGAAGGGCGAGACGAGCAGCGCCAGACCGATCACCAGCGAGATGCCGAAGAAGATGACGATCGGAAGATATTCGCGCAACAACGCATCCATGATCCGGCTCCGATGCTCCACCGGCCCTCGGGCCGGTGCTGCGGCGCAAAAACACCGCCAAGCGCTTCACTTAGTTGTCATATCGGACGACGGCGACGCCTCGGGACAAGATGGCACGTCGGTCGAAACTCAACGCGAGGCTTAGCGGAGGCTGTCAGACGTGGCAAGCCCCGTGCCACGCCGCCGCGCCGCCGCTCCTACCGCGGCGCAGCAGCATCTTGGCGGAATTGCGCCCATCCTGGAATTGGAACAACGAAAACGTGGCCGCGCGCGGCGAAATGTCCCGCGACCGCGCCGGACGCCGCGCACGGGGCGACCGTCCAACGCGGTGCGCCGCAGCCCTTTCGCGCCGGCTCCCGATCTGGTCTTGTCGCCGGCAGTCCTCTTTCGGGCGTCGCGGAGGCCCCATGCCAGGCAAGACTGAGATCCGGGCAGCGCTGACCAGGGCGGCAAGCCGCGCGGGCTTTGATCGCAGCATGACCGAGCGCTCGCTGCGCTTCACGCTGACCGTCATGACGCCGATCGTCGTGACGCTCTTCACCGGCCCCGAGAACTGGCTGGTTTATGCGATGGTCTCGGCGATCGTCTCCTTTGCGGGCGATGCCGGCGGGCGCCCCCTCCCCCGCTTCGCCTGGATGGCGACGGGTCCGCTGGCGCTCTCGGCCGGCCTCATGCTCGGCGCGGTCGCGACCGGCCATCTCGGCGCGGTGTTCGCGCTGTCGATGGGCGCCGGCCTCGCCTATGGGCTCGTCGAGACCGCGCATCCGCACCTGCTGCTGGCGACGCGATTCTTCGTCTTCGGCATCGTGCTTGCCGGGCTCGTCAGCGCGCCGGTCCCCGTCGACTATGTCGCCATCCTGGTGATGCTGGTGTTCTCCTGGCTCGTGTCGCTCGCCAGCGACCTCAGGGACGGCCGCTGGCAGCCGCTGACGGTGCCGCCGGCCGCGAGCATCGGCATCAGCCTCAAGGGCAGCCGGGGGCCGCGCATCGCCTTCGCGCTCGCGGTCATGCTGTCGATCGGCGCGGCGCTGACCGTCTCGGTGCTGCTCGGCTCGCTGCGGCCGTCCTGGGCCTGCCTGACGGTCGTGCTCGTCATGCGCTCCGAGGTCGTCTCGAGCCTGCAGCTCGCCGCGGAGCGCGTCGTCGGCACGCTCGGCGGCGTCGTCGCCGCCGTGGCGGTGACCGATATCGGCAACCACCGCATGATCCTCATCGTGATGGCGATCGCCGCCTTCGTGCGCTGGCCGGCGCAGCAGTTCCACAATGCGCTCGGCGTCTTCTGCCTGACGCTGTTCGTCCTGCTGATGGTCGAGCTCGTCGCACCCGACGCCCACACCGCCATGCTGCTCCTGCATGAACGGCTCACCGACACCGTGATCGGCGCGATCGCCGCAGCCATCGGCCTCGCCGCCTTCAATCTCCTGCAGCGGCGGATCGGCCCTGTCGCGCCGCCGGTGCGCGCGCCCGGCCAGGAGGGCTGAACCCGCCCTGTCGCAAAAAGAGGTGAGAACGGCCGGCAATCGAGTTTTTTGCTTTGCACGCGCCCTTGTGCGTAGCACAATGTGAGGGATGAGGCGGTGCTCTCCCCCGACGTGCCGGAGGCCTCGCTGAAAAGCGAGCGTCTTGCCCCTAGCGGCCCTCATCTCTCATCCCCGAATTCGCAAGGCACACGGCCGCTTCCGCGCGCGTCAAAGGACGAGCGCGTGTGGGGTCGTTGGCATGTGACGGGGGTTATCAGCCGGCAGCGGCGGCGGGACCGCGAATCAATCAGCGACACTTCGAAAGCCGATGACGACGCGCCGGGACGCATCGACACAGGCAAAGCCCGAATGTCGATCGCCGCAGGCCGCGCGCCAGACGCTGCGGCTCTTCTCGGTCATCAAGTCCTGGGGAAGAAATGGCGGGAGTGACGGGGCTCGAACCCGCGACCTTCGGCGTGACAGGCCGACGCTCTAACCAACTGAGCTACACCCCCGCTGGGGTCCCTCGTCGAGGGCCGAAGCGGCGTTGCCGCGTCGTGTGGCGGTGAAGTACGGCACCGTTTCCGGCAAGTCAAGCGCGACGGGCCCCGCCTTGTGGATAAGCCGGCAATGCCTCGACAATCGCGGCATCGGCTCCGGACGGACAGCCGCCAAGCAATGCGCTGGCCGCGCCCTCAATGCACGCGAGGCGCGCGGGTGCGCCGGCTGGAGGCGCAAACGCATTCGGGGGGATGGGGAACTTGGGGGCGTCGGTGTCGGCGCAGACGCGCCTTCGGAGAGGCGCGGGCTGGTGGGCGGTGAGAGACTCGAACTCCCGACATCCTCGGTGTAAACGAGGCGCTCTACCAACTGAGCTAACCGCCCGCCGCTGCGCGATGTCATTAGGCGATATCCGGGGCGGCTTTCAAGCGGGCTCGTGCCGCCGCCGCCTCTCCGCCCAACGAAAAACGGCCTCGCGCCGCAAGGCGCAAGGCCGTCCCTATGGATGAAGGCCGTCCGTCCTAGTTGACGGCGTCCTTGAGGCCCTTGCCGGCCTTGAACTTCGGCGTCTTCGACGCGGCAATGGCGATCGTCTCGCCGGTGCGCGGGTTGCGGCCTTCGCTGGCGGCGCGCTCGGCGACGCTGAAATTGCCGAAACCGATGATCTTGACTTCGTCACCGGACTTCAGGGCAGCGGTGATCGCGTCGAACGTTGCATCGACAGCCTCCGCGGCAGCGGCCTTCGAAGAATTGGTACGCTCTGCAACGGCTGCGATGAGATCGTTCTTGTTCATGATGATCCTTTCCCTGGTCTCGAGGCCGGCCCGCTTGAGTCGGAACCGACCTTGGCGCGACATCTCACCGAATTGTTCGCCGCTGGCAAGGGAAAATGGCTGTTTTCCGCGATTTTCAGCCAGAATCCGGTGAATCCGCAAACGAAAACGCCCGCCGGAGGGCGGGCGTCGTCGTTTCGCGGGCAGAGATTGCCTAATGCGCCGTCAAGGCCAAACTTGCATCATCCTCGGCGGCGACGGGCTTGGCGGCATTTGCCTTGGCCTCGTCCCAGACGATCGGGATCGGCTTGCGCACCAGCGCATGGGCGAGAACGTCGTCCATGCGGGCGACCGGGATGATGTCGAGCCCGTTCTTGACGTTGTCCGGGATCTCGGCGAGATCCTTCGCATTGTCCTCGGGGATCATCACGGTCTTGATCCCGGCGCGCAGCGCCGCGAGCAGCTTCTCCTTCAATCCGCCGATCGGCAGCACACGGCCGCGCAGCGTGATCTCGCCGGTCATGGCGACATCCTTGCGAACCGGGATACCCGTCATCGTCGAGACGATCGCCGTCACCATGGCGATACCGGCCGACGGCCCGTCCTTCGGGGTCGCCCCTTCGGGAACGTGGACGTGGATGTCGCGGCGGTCGAACAGCGGCGGCTCGATGCCGAAATCGACGGCGCGGCTGCGGACATAGGAGGCCGCGGCCGAGATCGATTCCTTCATCACGTCACGCAGATTGCCCGTGACGGTCATGCGGCCCTTGCCGGGCATCATGACGCCTTCGATCGTCAGGATCTCGCCGCCGACTTCCGTCCAGGCGAGGCCGGTGACGACACCGACCTGGTCCTCGAGCTCCGCCTCGCCATAGCGATAGCGGGGCACGCCGAGATAATCCTCGACGACCTGCTCGTTGACGGCGATCGACGTCTTCTTCGACAGCAAGAGCTCCTTCACGGCCTTGCGGGCCAGCGTCGCGATCTCCCGCTCGAGGCTGCGGACGCCCGCCTCCCGCGAATAGCGTCGGATGACGAAGCGCAGCGCCTCGTCGGTCACGGAGAACTCCTTGGCGTCGAGGCCGTGGTTCTTCATGACCTTCGGCAGAAGGTGCTTGTGCGCGATCTCGAGCTTCTCGTCCTCGGTGTAGCCGGCGATCCGGATGATCTCCATGCGGTCCATCAGCGGGCCGGGGATGTTCAGCGTGTTCGCCGTCGTCACGAACATCACGTTCGACAGGTCGTAATCGACCTCGAGGTAGTGATCGTTGAACGAGGAGTTCTGCTCCGGATCCAGCACCTCCAAGAGCGCCGACGACGGATCGCCGCGGAAGTCCTGGCCCATCTTGTCGATCTCGTCGAGCAGGAAGAGCGGGTTGGACTTCTTCGCCTTCTTCATCGACTGGATGACCTTGCCGGGCATCGAGCCGATATAGGTGCGCCGATGGCCACGGATCTCGGCCTCGTCACGGACGCCGCCGAGCGACATGCGGACATATTCACGTCCCGTGGCCTTGGCGATCGAACGGGCGAGCGAGGTCTTGCCGACGCCGGGAGGCCCGACGAGGCAGAGGATCGGCCCCTTCAGCGTGTTGGAGCGGCTCTGGACGGCCAGATACTCGATGATGCGGTCCTTGACCTTGTCGAGGCTGTAGTGGTCGGCGTCGAGAACCTCCTGCGCGTAACGCAGGTCGTTCTTGACCTTCGACTTCTTGCCCCACGGAATCCCGAGCAGCCAGTCGAGATAGTTGCGCACGACCGTGGCCTCGGCCGACATCGGAGACATCTGGCGCAGCTTCTTCAGCTCGCCCTGGGCCTTCTCGCGCGCTTCCTTCGACAGCTTGGTCTTGCCGATCCGCTCCTCGAGTTCGGCCAGTTCGTCCTTGCCGTCCTCCTGGTCGCCCAGTTCCTTCTGGATCGCCTTCATCTGCTCGTTCAGGTAGTATTCGCGCTGCGTCTTCTCCATCTGCCGCTTGACGCGGGAGCGGATGCGCTTCTCCACCTGCAGGACCGAGATCTCGCTCTCCATCAGCCCGAGCACGCGCTCGAGCCGCTCGCCGACCGTGCGCAGCGCCAGGATCTGCTGCTTCTCGGGGATCTTGATCGCGAGATGCGAGGCGACGGTATCGGCGAGCTTGGAATAGTCGCCGATCTGCGTCACCGCGCCGACGACCTCGGGCGAGACCTTCTTGTTGAGCTTCACATAGTTCTCGAACTCGGACACGACCGAGCGCGCCATCGCCTCGACCTCGACCTTGTCGCCTTCGGCGTCGGGCAGAGGATGGGCATAGGCCTCGTAATAGGGCTCATGGTCGGTGTAGTTGCGGATCTCGGCGCGCGCGATGCCCTCGACCAGCACCTTGACGGTGCCGTCCGGCAGCTTCAGCAGTTGCAGCACGCTGGCGAGCGTGCCGATCGGGTAGATGGCGTCGGGGGCAGGATCGTCATCGCCGGCGTTCTGCTGGGTGGCCAGCAGGATCTGCTTGTCGGCCCGCATCACTTCCTCGAGCGCACGGATCGACTTCTCGCGGCCGACGAACAGCGGCACGATCATATGCGGGAAGACGACGATGTCACGCAGAGGCAGGACCGGATAGAGTTCGTCGCCGGGGGAGAGGCCGATCGAACGCTTCTTGTCGGATGTCATGCTCGTTCCTTTCGCGACCGCCCGGCCCGTGGAGGCACCGTGCGGCTCATGGACGGTCCGGTCGAGACTGCGGGGAGGTCGTCTCGGTCGAGTCGTCAGTCGCTGCGTCTTGCGACGCGTTGCCCCATTAGGTGGCGTTGCAGCAGGGGGGTGTCAAGCGTCTGGACAGCCTCGCACCGCGGCGCAGCATGACGGTCCCCCACGGCCTCCCCGCGAGCCCTTCGGCATCCGGTCGCCGCCGATAATGCTTCTCCGGCCGACTGCGCCTATGCTCGCCGTCCCTGCGGGCCATTGCCGCCCGCAAAGACACCCCAAGGAGGATCCATGCGTCGTCATCCCACGACCCTGATCGGCGCCGCCGTCGCGCTCGCCGTGACCGCTGCCAGCCTCTCCGAGGCCGCCGCCTGCACGCGCGCCCTCTATGTCGGCGACGACGGCCTCGTCATCACCGGCCGTTCGATGGACTGGTCGGAGGACATGCACACCAATCTCTGGGCCTTCCCGCGCGGCATCGCCCGCGACGGCGCCGCCGGCAAGGGCTCGCCGCAATGGGTGTCGAAATATGGCAGCGTCATCGCCGCCGGCTACGACATCGGCTCGTCCGACGGCATGAACGAGGCCGGCCTCGTCGCCAACCTGCTCAATCTCGCCGAATCCGACTATGGCCAGCCGAACGGCAAGCCGGCGATGTCGATCAGCCTCTGGGCGCAGTATGTCCTCGACAACTTCGCCACGGTCGCGGAAGCCGTCGACGCGCTCGCCAAGGAGCCCTTCGTCATCATCGCGCCGAAGCTGCCGAACGGCCAGGGCGCGCAGCTGCATCTCGCCATCTCGGATGCGACCGGCGACAGCGCCATCTTCGAATATATCGGCGGCAAGCTGATCATCCATCACGGCAAGGACTATACCGTGATGACCAACTCGCCGAGCTTCGATCAGCAGCTGGCGCTCGACGCCTATTGGAAGGGCATCGGCGGCCTCACCTTCCTGCCCGGCACCAATCGCGCCGCCGACCGCTTCGTGCGAGCCTCGTTCCTGATCAACGCGATCCCGAAAAAGGCGGACCCGGCCTATATCACTGCCGTACCCGACCAGGACTACGCCTATCAGGCGGCGGCGAGCGTGCTCGGCGTCATGCGCAGCGTCGGCGTGCCGCTCGGCATCACCACGCCCGGCCAGCCGAACATCTCCTCGACGCTGTGGCGCACGGTGTCCGACCAGACCGACAAGATCTATTATTTCGACAGCGCCACCAGCCCGAACGGCTTCTGGGTGCCGCTCGCCGATCTCGACCTCAAGGAAGGCGCGCCGGTGACGAAGCTGACGATCGCCGGCGGCAAGGTCTATTCCGGCAACGCCGCCGACAAGTTCGTGGCGACGCCCTCCTTCACCTTCATGCCGGCGAGCGGGACGTAGCAGCGGCGCCCGCGAGCCGAGCGCGCCAAACGAAAAGGCCCGGCGGAGCGATCCGCCGGGCCTTTTTGAACTCTCTCTGGCCGCAAGACGCCTCAGGCGGTCGCGGTCTCTTCCTGCCTTTCGGCATAGATGTAGAGCGGGCGGGCCTTGCCCTCGACCACTTCGGCCGAGATCACGACTTCCTGCACGCCGTCGAGGCCGGGCAGGTCGAACATGGTCTCGAGCAGGATCTGCTCCATGATCGAGCGGAGGCCGCGGGCGCCGGTCTTGCGCTCGATGGCGCGCTTGGCGATGCCGATCAGCGCGTCGGGATGGAAGGTCAGGTCGACATTCTCCATCTCGAACAGACGCTGGTACTGCTTCACCAAAGCATTCTTCGGCTCGGTCAGGATGGTGATCAGCGCGGCCTCGTCGAGATCCTCGAGCGTCGCCAGAACAGGCAGACGGCCGACGAATTCGGGGATGAGGCCGAACTTCAGGAGATCCTCGGGCTCGACATGGCGGAAGAGCTCGCCGGTGCGCCGATCCTCGGGTCCCGCGACGCGGGCGCCGAAGCCGATCGAGGTCGAGCGGCCGCGATCCGAGATGATCCGCTCGAGGCCCGCGAAGGCGCCGCCGCAGATGAACAGGATGTTGGTCGTGTCGACCTGCAGGAATTCCTGCTGCGGATGCTTGCGCCCGCCCTGCGGCGGCACGGAGGCGACGGTGCCTTCCATGATCTTGAGCAGCGCCTGCTGCACGCCCTCGCCCGACACGTCGCGCGTGATCGACGGATTGTCGGACTTGCGGCTGATCTTGTCGACCTCGTCGATATAGACGATGCCGCGCTGCGCCCGCTCGACATTGTAGTCGGCCGACTGCAGCAGCTTCAGGATGATGTTCTCGACGTCCTCGCCGACATAGCCGGCCTCGGTCAGCGTCGTCGCGTCCGCCATGGTGAAGGGCACGTCGAGGATGCGAGCGAGCGTCTGCGCGAGCAGCGTCTTGCCGCAACCGGTCGGGCCGATCAGGAGGATATTGGACTTCGCCAGCTCGACGTCGTTGTTCTTCGTCGCGTGGTTGAGGCGCTTGTAGTGATTGTGCACGGCGACCGAGAGCACGCGCTTGGCGTGGCGCTGGCCGATGACATAGTCATCGAGAACGGCGCAGATCTCCTGCGGCGTCGGAACGCCATCACGCGACTTCACCAGCGAGGACTTCGATTCCTCGCGAATGATATCCATGCAGAGCTCGACGCATTCATCGCAGATGAACACGGTAGGCCCGGCGATCAGCTTGCGCACCTCGTGCTGGCTCTTGCCGCAAAACGAGCAATAGAGCGTGTTCTTGGTGTCGCTGCCGCTGACTTTGCTCATCCGTCTACCTCGCTGTCGTCAGGCCCGGGGAAGCGGGACGACTCATCTCAAATGTCAGCCGGTTCGACGCTGCCGATCCGGTGGCCGAAACCCGGCCGTCTATGGCCCCTTGCCGACGGACGCAATCGGCTGATTGCGATCCAACCATGCTAGTCGGGACTTGATCAAGACATACTTAACGTCGCGGCCGGCCAAAACGAGGCCGTGGCCAGGCCGGCGCGCGACGAGGGCTTGCCCGGTTAGCCGGATCAGTCCTTCTTCACTTGGTCGAGCGCATCGCGATTGCTGAGCACCTGGTCGATCAGGCCGAACGACACGGCGGCGTCGGCGACGAGGAAATTGTCGCGCTCGAGCGCGTTCTCGATCGTCTGGTAGTCGTTGCCGGTGTGGTGGACATAGATCTCGTTCAGCCGGCGCTTGAGGCTCTCGACCTCGCGCGCATGGATGAGGATATCCGTCACCTGGCCCTGATAGCCGCCGGAAGGCTGGTGCACCATGATGCGGGCGTTCGGCAGGGCGAAGCGCATGCCCTTCTCGCCGGCGGTGAGCAGAAGCGAGCCCATCGAGGCCGCCTGGCCGATGCACAGCGTCGACACGGCCGGCTTGATGAACTGCATCGTATCGTAGATCGCCAGGCCCGACGTCACGACGCCGCCCGGCGAGTTGATATACATCGCGATCTCTTTCTTCGGGTTTTCGGCCTCGAGAAAGAGCAGCTGCGCGGTGATGAGGGTGGACATGTAGTCCTCGACCGGGCCGGTGACGAAGATCACCCGCTCCTTGAGCAGTCGGGAATAGATGTCATAGGCACGCTCGCCGCGGTTCGTCTGTTCGACGACCATCGGCACGAGCGTGTTCATATAGAGGTCGATGGGGTCTCTCATGATCTTCCTTCGGCGTCGCGAATTGCCACAGGTTCCGTCTCTGCACCCCGGCCGACCTCACTCGGTACGACCGATTCCCGGGGCGCTGGAGGACCATACATATGGTAGCCGGGTCCGCTTCGGAAGAGGTGCCACTGAAGGCACCGCCGCGTTTCGATCCCGCGGCCGGATGGCCGGCGCCGCGACGGCTTTCGCCGCGGCGCCGGAAGGCGATCAGATCGAAGGCGTCAGGCCTTGACCTCGGTCTCTTCTTCTTCCTTCAGCAGCTCCTCGCGGGAGACGCTGCGATCGGTGATGTCGGCCAGCGTCAGCACATGGTCGACGACCTTTTCCTCGAAGATCGGCGCGCGCAGGCTGGCCAGCGCTTCCGGGTTCTCCTTGTAGAAGTCGTAGACCTGCTTCTCCTGGCCGGGGAACTGGCGGATCCGGTCGACGAGGGCGCGCTGCACCTCCTCGTCGGTGACCTGGACGCTCGCCTTCTCGCCGATCTCGGAGAGGACGAGGCCGAGACGGACGCGGCGCTCGGCGATCTTGCGATAGTCGGCCTTGGCGTCTTCCTCGGTCGTGCCCTCGTCCGCGAAGCTGCGGCCCGAACGCTCGAGATCCTGCGTCACCTGCCCCCAGACATTCTGGAACTCCTGCTCGACCATGGTCGGCGGCAGTTCGAAGGCATGCAGCTCGTCGAGCTTGTCGAGCAGCTGGCGCTTGATCCGGGTCCGGGTGACCGTGCCGAGCTGGTTCTGCATCTGCTCGCGCATCGTCTCGCGCAGCTTCTCGAGCGATTCGATGCCGAACTTCTTGGCCCATTCGTCATCGAGCTGAGCGGCGACCGGCGCCGAAACTTCCTTGACGACGACATCGAAGGTCGCGGCCTTGCCGGCGAGGTGGCTCGCGCCATAGCTCTCCGGGAAGGTGACGTTGAGGACGCGTTCCTCGCCGACCTTGGCGCCGACCAGCTGCTCCTCGAAGCCGGGGATGAAGCGGCCCGAGCCGATCGTGACCTGGCCATTGTCGTCGGCGCCGCCCTCGAAGGGCTCGCCGTCGATCTTGCCGACATAGGAGATGGTGACGCGGTCGCCGTCGGCGGCCTCGCCGTCCTTGGCCTCGAAGTCGGCCGAATCGCGCGCCAGCTTGGCGACTTCGGCATCGACCTCGGCATCGGAGATCTCGGCCACCGGCCGGTCGATCTTGATGCCGGCGAAGTCGCCGAGCGTGAAGGTCGGCAGGACCTCGTAGGTCATGGTGTAGGCGAGATCCTTCTTGCCCTCCAGGACCTCACCAGCCTCGGTCTCGTCTTCCGGCAGCACGAAGTTCGGCTGCATGGCAGCGCGCTCGCCGCGCTCCTCGATGGTCTTGCGGGCCGTCTCGTTCAGGATGGCCTGGACGATCTCGGCCATCGCCGACTTGCCGTAGAGGCGGCGGAGATGCGCCGTCGGCACCTTGCCGGGGCGGAAGCCGTTCAGCTTCACCTGGCCCTTGAGCTCCTCGAGACGCGCCGCGAGGCGGCTGTCGAGCTCAGTCGCGGGGACCACGATCTTGATTTCACGTTTCAGGCCCTCTGCGAGGGTCTCGGTCACCTGCATGTTCAGCGCTTTCCGTGTCGTCGTTCGTTGAATTGGCGTTCTGCCGACAGTGTCTTGCCGGCATTTCTTGTCGTCATCGCGGCGCTTTGGTGCGGGCGGAGGGACTTGAACCCCCACGGCGCAAGCCACTGGAACCTAAATCCAGCGTGTCTACCAATTCCACCACGCCCGCAGCAGCCGTTGGTTCTGCTTCCCGGCCAAGGCGCCGCCTCTATAGCACCCGCAAGGGTCCGGTCAATCGAAAAGCCGCAGGAACACCTTGGGCAACGCCTCGGGAAGGTCCTCGGCGATGAGGCCGCGGCCGAGGATCGCCGCCGCGTCGCCATGCAGATAGGTCGCGGCCGCCGCCGCCTCGAAGGCGGGCATGCCCTGCGCCAGCAGCCCGCCGATCATGCCGGCGAGCACGTCGCCGGATCCGGCGGTGGCAAGGTAAGGCGGCGCATTGTCGGCGATCGCGGCGCGGCCGTCGGGAGCGGCCACCACGGTGTCAGGGCCCTTCAGCAGCACCACGGCGCCCGAGCGGGCGGCGGCGGCGCGCGCCCGATCGAGCTTGCCGGGCTCGCTTGCGAGGTCCGGGAATATCCGCGCGAACTCGCCATCATGCGGGGTCATCGCAACCGGCGCCGAGCGGGCGGAAATGGCGGCGAAGAGCCGTTCCGGCGTGTCGCGATAGGCCGAAAGCCCATCGGCATCGAGCACGATCGCAGCCTTCGAGCCGAGCGCCGCCTCGACCAGCGCGCGCGTCGCCTCCCCGCCGCCGAGGCCGGGGCCGATGACGACGACATTGAGCCGGACGTCGGAAAGAAGCGCCGCGAGCCCGGCCGCGTCGGCGGTCTCGCGCAGCATGATCGCCGTCAGATGGGCGGCGTTTTCGGCGATCGCATCCGGCGGGGCCGCCACCGTGACGAGGCCGGCGCCGATGCGGAGCGCTGCCCGCGCCGCCATCCGCGCCGCGCCGGAATGGCCGAGGCCGCCCGAGACGGCGACGAGATGCCCCTTGTCATATTTGTGCCCGTCGATACGCGGCACGGGAAAAAGCGGCAGCCAGAGATCCTTGCGATTCTGGAAGGCGCGCGGCGCGATCTGGCCGAGGACCTCGGCCGGGATGCCGATCTCGGCGACGGTGAGGCGGCCTGAGAGGACGCGGCCGGGCAGGAGCATATGGCCGGGCTTCGGGCGGAAGAAGGTGACGGTCTCCTCGGCCTCGACGGCGACGCCCATAACCGCGCCGGTCGTCCCGTTGACGCCGCTCGGCAGGTCGACGGCGATGACGGTCGCCGCGGCCGCATTGATCGCCGTCACGATATCGGCGACGCCGCCGGTCAGCGGCCGGTCGAGACCGGCGCCGAACAGCGCGTCGATGATGAGATCGGCCTTGCCGAAATCGAGCGCGGCGATATCGAGCACCGCGCCTTTCCAGCGCGCCGCGGCGAGCGCCGCATCGCCCTTCAGCGCTTCGACTGCGCCGAGGAGGCCGAGGCTGACGCGGTAGCCGCGCTCGGTGAGCAATTGCGCGGCAATGAAGCCGTCGCCGCCATTGTTGCCGGGTCCGCAGGCGACCACGATGCGGCTGCCGAGCGGGCGACGCGCGGCGACGTCGGCGACAGCGCGGCCGGCCGCCTTCATCAGCGTGAAGCCCGGCGTGCCGCCGGCGATGGTCGCGGCATCGGCAGCCGCCATTTCCGCCGGCGTCAGCAATTCGCTCATGGTTCGCACTCCCTCGTCCGGCGGCTCGTGTCTCGCGCCGGGCATGTTTTAGCCCGCGACGCGGTTGCCGGCGACGAAAATGCCCCTGCCTGCACAGACTTTGTTCATTTGCCTATTGAAGCACCGACCGCGCCGCGCTTCATTGCCGATGCTCGCCCGCAGCGGATTCCGGAAGCCCGATTTTTCAGCGTTTCACCGACGCGAGGGAGATGGCACGGAGCCTGCAAGCGAGGGGGTATGGGCCGGTCAGACGGCCGGGGCCAGGTCAGCATCGGAGATGCGGAGGCAATGAAAAAGATCGAAGCGATCATCAAGCCGTTCAAGCTCGATGAAGTGAAGGAAGCGCTGCAGGAAGTCGGCCTCCAGGGCATCACCGTGACCGAAGCCAAGGGTTTCGGCCGCCAGAAGGGCCATACCGAGCTCTATCGCGGCGCCGAATATGTGGTCGATTTCCTGCCGAAGGTGAAGGTCGAGATCGTTCTCGGCGATGATCTCGTCGAGCGCGCGGTCGACGCCATCCGCAAGGCCGCCCAGACGGGCCGCATCGGCGATGGCAAGATCTTCGTGTCCAACATCGAGGAAGCCGTCCGCATCCGGACCGGCGAAAGCGGGCTCGACGCGATCTGACGTTCCCCACTGGCAAGCTACGCCAGCCCTGATACTCTCTCCGACCGTATCCGGGGTGCCGGCCGCGCCATGCTTGGCCGCGCCGGCCCCATTCGTCTGAGAGAGGACATCCGTCATGACGACTGCAAAAGACATCCTGAAGCTGATCAAGGATCAGGATGTGAAATATGTGGACTTCCGCTTCACTGATCCGCGCGGCAAGTGGCAGCACGTCACCTTCGACATCGACCTGATCGACGAAGAGATCTTCGCCGAGGGCACGGCCTTTGACGGCTCCTCGATCGCGGGCTGGAAGGCGATCAACGAGTCGGACATGACGCTGGTGCCGGATCCCGACACCGCCTTCATCGACCCGTTCTTCGCCCAGACGACGCTGGTCATCGTCGGCGACATCATCGACCCGATCTCGGGCGAGAGCTACAACCGCGACCCGCGCTCGATCGCCAAGAAGGCCGAGGCCTATCTGAAGCAGACCGGCATCGGCGACACCGTCTATTTCGGCCCCGAGGCCGAGTTCTTCATCTTCTCGGACGTCAAGTACAAGGTCGACCCGTACAATACGGGCTTCAAGATCGACGACCAGGAACTGCCGATCAATTCCGACACGGATTATGAGGGCGGCAATCTCGGCCACCACGTCAAGAAGAAGGGCGGCTATTTCCCGGTTCCGCCGATCGACAGCTACCAGGATCTGCGCGGCGAGATGCTCGCCCAGATGAAGGCGATGGGCGTCTCGGTCGAGAAGCACCACCACGAGGTCGCCTCGGCCCAGCACGAACTCGGCATCAAGTTCGCGCCGCTGACCCGCGTCGCCGACCATCTGCAGATCTATAAGTATGCCATCCACCAGGTCGCCCAGGCCTATGGCAAGACGGCGACCTTCATGCCGAAGCCGGTGTTCGGCGACAACGGCTCGGGCATGCATGTGCACCAGTCGATCTGGAAGGACGGCAAGCCGGTCTTCGCCGGCAACCAGTATGCCGACCTCTCCGAGACCTGCCTCTATTATATCGGCGGCATCCTGAAACATGCGAAGGCGCTCAACGCCTTCACCAATCCGTCGACCAACTCCTACAAGCGCCTGGTGCCGGGCTATGAGGCGCCGGTCCTGCTCGCCTATTCGGCGCGCAATCGCTCGGCCTCGGTCCGCATTCCCTACACGACCTCGCCCAAGGCCAAGCGCCTCGAGGTCCGCTTCCCCGACCCGACGGCCAATCCCTATCTCGCCTTCTCGGCGCTGCTGATGGCCGGCCTCGACGGCATCAAGAACAAGATCCATCCCGGCGAGGCGATGGACAAGAACCTCTACGACCTGCCGCCGAAGGAACTGAAGAAGATCCCGACCGTCTGCGGCTCGCTGCGCGAAGCGCTCGATACGCTGCGCAAGGATCACGCCTTCCTGCTCGCCGGCGACGTGTTCACCCGCGACTTCATCGAGAGCTATATCGAGCTGAAGTGGGAAGAACTGATGGCCTATGAGATGACGCCGCACCCGATCGAATTCGAGATGTATTACTCGGTCTGATCCGACGGCTGCAGAATGACGAGCCCGGACGCAGGCCAGCCCCCGCGTCCGGGCTTTTTCTTTGATCGCATGCATCCCCTCCCCGCGCCGTCGCGCCAGAGTTCTTTGTATTGTCGCATTTTCTTCACGCGAACCGCGATCCACTTCGCTTGAAAATGCTCTAGCCCCGGAGACCCGTCATGCCCTCTCGTGACCGCCTGAGGATTGCCGTTGTCGGCGTCGGCAACTGGGGCCTCCAGCATGCCCGCGTCCTCGCGGCGCGCGAGGATGTCGAGTTCTGCGCGGTGGTCGGGCGCGACGCGGACCGTGTCGCCCGCCGGGCCAGCGCCTTCGGCGTCCGCGGCTATGTCTCGATAGCCGCGATGCTCGCGGCCGAGCGGCCGGATCTCGTCACGGTCTCGCTGCCGAACGAGCAGCATTTCGCGCCGACGCTGGAGCTCATCGAGGCCGGCGTGCCGCTCTTCGTCGAGAAGCCGCTGGTCTTCGACCCTGCCGAGGCCGATGCGCTGATCGCGGCGGCGGCGGCGCGCGACCTCTTCTTCGCCATCAACTTCAACCACCGCTATGCGAAGCCGGTCGTGCTGGCGCGCCACGCCATCGAGGCAGGAAAGCTCGGCGCGATCGTCTTCGCCAGCTGGCGCTTCGGCGGCGAAGGCGGCACCAGCCACGCGTTCAACAATCTGATCGAGACGCAGTGCCACGGCTTCGACATGCTGGAGAGCCTCTGCGGCCCGATCGCCTCGGTGATGGCCGAGATGACCGACATGACCAAGGCGGGCACATACAGGACGCTGGCGCTGGCGCTGAGATTTGCGAACGGCGCCGTCGGCAGCCTGATCGGCTCCTATGACAGTTCCTACGCCTATCCCGAGACACACCGGGTCGAGGTGAGCGGCACCAAGGGGCGTATCCTCATCGAGGACACCGTCCGCCGCTACACCTTCAATGCCGCCGGCAGCGAGACGGCGGAGGTCTGGCAGGCGGGCTATTTCAACGACCGCGACCGCAGCTTCTACCTGACCTTCGACAGCCACATGGATGCGGTCATCGCAGCGCTCGCCGCAGGCGCGCCGCCGCCGGTGCATGCGCGGGCCGGCCGCCGGGCGCTGATGCTCGCCGATGCGGCGATCCGCTCGTTCGAGAGCGGGACGCGGATCGCGGTCGAGACCGAGAGCTTCGAGCCCGGCGCCCTGCCCCCGCTCAGGGATCCGCCGGCCAATCCCTGAGCGGCGGGGCCGTCCGCCCACCCCACAAACGACGAGGGCCGGCGCATCACCTGCACCGGCCCTCGAAATGCTGCCACCGCTACGGTGGTTGGGGGGTCTTTGTCGCCTGCCTCCGCGGCGGGCATCAGTGCTTGCCGGCCGTGTCGTCTTCCGCGATGGCGGCGTCATGATACCAGCCGTCGCCATAGACGGTGGTCGGCAGCTCCGCCATCTCGCGCTCGAGATTGGTCAGGCCGAAATGAGCGTCAAGACGGCCGGCACGGCCACCGATCGGAAACTCATAGATCTTCGCAGTTTCTCTTTGAACATTCGCAGTCATTCTCTTCTGTCCTCTTTGGAGCGGCGATGCGCTGGACACCGCATTTAGTGATTCATAGCACGGATTGCACATCGATTGCGCTATAAAGCGGCACAATATGCAGTGTTTGACTACATTATAGTCACTCGACGTCTTTGACGCCCTGTTTGGCAGCCATCAGGAGCGCCTCACCCGGCACTCATCGGCGCCGCGCCCGCCTGCTGGGCGATTTGCCGCGCCCGCTGCCTCAGGAAGCATCACGGCGCTTTAGGAGGCTGCCGGAACGGGCAGTTCCCCTCGGGGGCCTCGCAGGGTTGAACGCGGCTGACCCGCCAAAGGATGCGTCATGCCCTCAAAATCATCGCCTGCTCCGGCGATGCGCGACGACCTGCCGCGCGAGATGGCATGCAAAATGCTTCATCATCGACGGCGCTGGCGACCGAGCAAGCGGCGGGGCTGGCAGCGAGAGGTTCCGGGGCGCTGAGCGTCATCACTAACGAGAGACCTACATGACAAAGTTCAAACTGGAGTACATTTGGCTCGACGGGTACACGCCCGTGCCAAATCTGCGCGGCAAGACGCAGATCAAGGAGTTCGACGTATTCCCGAGCCTTGAAGAGCTTCCGCTCTGGGGCTTCGACGGCTCTTCGACGATGCAGGCCGAAGGCCGCAGCTCCGATTGCGTGCTGAAGCCGGTCGCGATCTATCCGGACCCGGCCCGCAAGGACGGCGCCCTCGTGATGTGCGAAGTGATGATGCCCGATGGCGTCACCCCGCATCCGTCGAACAAGCGCGCCACGATCCTCGACGACGCCGGCGCCTGGTTCGGCTTCGAGCAGGAATATTTCTTCTACAAGGACGGCCGTCCGCTCGGCTTCCCCACCGCCGGTTACCCGGCGCCGCAGGGCCCCTATTACACGGGCGTCGGCTACACCAATGTCGGCGATGTCGCGCGCGAGATCGTCGAGAAGCATCTCGAGCTCTGCCTCGAGGCCGGCATCAACCATGAAGGCATCAACGCCGAAGTGGCGAAGGGCCAGTGGGAGTTCCAGATTTTCGGCAAGGGCTCGAAGCGGGCCGCCGACGAGGTCTGGATCGCGCGCTACCTGCTGCTGCGCCTCACCGAGAAGTACGGCATCGACATCGAGTTCCACTGCAAGCCGCTCGGCGACACGGACTGGAACGGTTCGGGCATGCATGCCAACTTCTCGACCACCTATCTGCGCGAAGTCGGCGGCAAGGACTATTTCGAGAAGCTGATGGCGGCCTTCGAGAAGAACCTTCTCGACCACATCGCCGTCTATGGTCCGGACAACGACAAGCGCCTGACCGGCAAGCACGAAACGGCACCGTGGAACAAGTTCAGCTACGGCGTGGCTGATCGTGGCGCCTCGATCCGCGTCCCGCACTCGTTCATCCGCAATGGCTACAAGGGCTATCTCGAGGATCGCCGCCCGAATTCCCAGGGCGACCCCTACCAGATCGCCTCGCAGATCCTGAAGACGATCTCGGAAGTGCCGCTTGAGAGCTCGGCGACCGCCGCGGCCTGATCGGATCACACCCGAAAGCAATATGGCGGCGCGGAGCAATCCGCGCCGCCGTTTTCATGGGCAGCCTCGGCGCGCCGCGCGGCCTCAGGTGCCACCAATCGACCAGCGGACGCCGAACGCGTCCTTGAGCTGGCCGTAGCGATCACCCCAGAACATCGCCTGCAGAGGCATCAGCACGGTGAGCCCGGCCTCCGTCGCCCGCGTCCACCAGACGTCGGGATCGCTCACCTGGAGGTGGACGGTGAAGGCCTGCGGCGGCTCGAACGGATAGCCATGCTCGGGATAGAAATCGCACAGCATCACGGATCCACCATGGATCTTGAGATGGATGTGCATGGTGCGCCCCTTCTCGTCGACCGGCTGGCGCGCGATCTCCTCGGCGCCGAAGGCGCGCACGTAGAGGTCCGCCGCCGCGACGGCGCCCTCGACGCTCAAATAGGGCACGACACCGACGATGGTGTTGGCGGCTGACGTCGTCTCGCTCATGATTGCCTCCGCTGGATGAAGCCCGCCGCCTGCCGGCGCGCCGTGCCCAAGGACGATCTCGTCGCGGGCGAGCCGACATCGCGCCTGCGATCAGCCACCGGTCGCCGGCAACGGCGTCGCGGGCGCCGAGAGATGATCGAGATGCATGCGGATATGCGCCGCCTCGACGGCCGTGCGGGCGAGCGCGATGGCGCGATCATAGGCCTCGCGCGCCTCCTCGCGTCGGCCGAGCTGGGCCAGCAGCGCGCCGCGCAGCCCGTAATAGTGGAAATAGCCGGAGAGCGGGCCGGCGAGCGGCTCGATCATCGCCAGCGCCGCCTCGGGACCTCGACTGCGCGAGACCGCGACGGCGCGGTTCAGCGTCACCACCGGCGAGGGCTGGAGATGCTCGAGCGTCGCATAGAGAAGGTCGATCTGCGGCCAGTCGGTGTCCTCCGGCCGGGCGGCGCGGGCATGCAGCGCGGCGATCGCCGCCTGGACGAGATAGGCCCCCGGCCGGCGATGGCGCATCGCCTTGTCGATCAAGGCGAGGCCCTCCGCGATCATCGCGCCGTTCCAGAGCGAGCGATCCTGGTCGTCGAGCAAGATGACGGCGCCGTCGGCGTCGAAGCGGGCATCGAGCCGGGCATGCTGCAGCAGCATCAGCGCTGTCAGGCCCATGACCTCCGGCTCGGACGGAAAGAGCCGCAGCAGCAGCCGCGCCAGGCGGATCGCCTCGTCGCAGAGCCGCGCCCGTCCGTCTTCTCCCGAAGGCGCCGAATAGCCCTCGTTGAACAGCAGATAGATCATGGTCGCGACCGCCGCGAGGCGCTGGCTGCGCTCGGCCGGCCCCGGCGCCTCGAACGGCATTCCCGCCTTGGCGACGCGGCTCTTGGCGCGGGTGATGCGCTGCTCCATCGCGCTTTCGCTGACGAGGAAGGCGCGCGCGATCTGCGGCACGGTGAGCCCCGAGACGATGCGCAGCGCCAGCGCGATCTGCTGCGTCGCCGCGAGGTCGGGATGGCAGCAGATAAAGAGGAGGCGCAGGATGTCGTCGCGGTAATGCGCATCGTCGAGCCGCTCGGCGAGGGTCGCTTCGGCGTCGTCGAGATCGGAGAGAACCGCCTCATCCGGCAATTCGGCCTCGCGGCTCCGCCGCCGCACCACGTCGATCGCTGCATTGCGGCCGACAAAGATCAGCCAGGCGCAGGGATCGCGCGGCGGGCCGTTCTGCGGCCAGAGCCGCAAGGCCTTCAGGCAGGCCTCCTGAAAGGCTTCCTCGGCGAGGTCGAGATCGCGGAAATAGCGCAGCAGCGCGCTGATCGCCTTCGGCCGCGACGCGGAGACCGCCGTCTCGATCCAGCCGAGATCGGTCACGGCGAGAAGGCCCCCGGAAAGAAGGTGCCGACCGGGCGCACTTCATAGGCGCCGCCCGGATTGGCCGCGGCGAGATCGCGCGTGATGTCCAGCACCTCCTCCAGCGAGCCGCCCTCGACCAGATAGAAGCCGAGCAGCTGCTCCTTGGTCTCGGCATAGGGGCCATCGATGACGAGCGGCGGATCCTGGTCCTTGCGCAGCGTCGTCGCCGCCGTGGTCGGCAGGAGCCGCGCGACCGGGCCGAGCTTGCCGTCGCGCGCCAGCTTTTCCTGCACCACGGCGAGCTTCGCCATGACGGCGGCGTCCTCCTCCTTGGTCCAGGCGCCGACAACGTCCTCGGAGTGATAGCAAAGGATGGCGTAGAGCATGGGATCCGTTCCTCTCGGAGCTAGGACGAATGGCGGCCGGGTCTGCCGACACGGCGCGATCGTCCGATGCGACCCCAGTTTCGACTTTCGATCAAGCGCCCGTCGGACCAAGCCTCGCCGAAACGTCCTCAGATCGCATGACGAAAGGGAGGATCCCCGTGACAGACGCCAGCCCGCTCGCCGACCGCGAACTGGTCATCACCCGCCTGATCGACGCCCCGCGCGCCGCGCTCTATCGCTGCTGGACGGAGCCGGAGCTCCTGAAGCGCTGGTTCGCGCCGCAGCCCTGGACGGTGCCGATCGCCGACATCGACCTTCGGCCCGGCGGTTCCTGCCGCATCGTGATGCGCAGCCCCGAGGGCACGGATTTCCCAAACCCCGGTGTCTATCTCGAGGTGGTGCCGAACGAGAGGATCGTCTTCACCGACGCCTTCATCGAGGCCTGGGTGCCGTCCGACAAGGCCTTCATGACCGGCACGGTGACCTTCGCCGACGAGACCGGCAAGACGCGCTATACGGCCATCATCTGGCACTGGTCGACTGAGGACCGCGCCATGCACGAGAAGATGGGCTTCCACGAGGGCTGGGGCCAATGCACCGACCAGCTCGCGGCGCTCGCCGCGAGCCTGTAGGGCTGGCAGACAAGAGAGGCGCCGCTGCCTAAGCGGCGCCGCGGCCCTCAGGGGCAGACGTCCCAGAAGCCGGCCGTCTTCTGCGGATTGGTATAGTACCAGCAATAGCCGGGCTTCGGTGGCTGGCCGGCGACCGAGACGGCGGCCGCGCCGGCGATGAAGCCGATGGCGACGCCGGCGGCGACCGCGCCCCCGGGCGGCCAGTAGTAGCGACCCGGATTGACGACGACGACGCCCGGCGGGCGATAGACCGGATGGCGATAGACCGGCGCCGGCCGATAGGCGGGCCGGCCGACGGCGCCCGCCGCGCAGCCGCGCGGGCCACAACCGGCGGCGGCACAGCCGCGCGGGCCGCAGGCGGCGCGCGCCTCGGCAGGCGCAGCCGCGATCAGCGGCACGATCGCCGTCGCCAGCACGCCGATGGCAACCGCCAGAACTCTGAAGAAGCGCAGCATCGAACTCTCCCCGATAGATGCGATTCGGAGTTTATCACCCTTCCGATCGCCTGGTGAACACGCGCCGATGGGCCTGCTCAAGCGGGCGCGCTTGGCCTAGACTTTGCTCGACCGTCTATGACGACGCATTGACACCAGCCGTCCTGCCACGCCGGAGCATGTATTGAGCCAAGATCCGAACGCCAGCCAGACCCTGCCCGCCCCCGCCGAGTCGGCGCTCGACGCGACGCCCGACCGGACGACCATCCCGGTGATCCGCACCATCGCCATGCCGCATGACACCAATCCGGCCGGCGACATTTTCGGCGGCTGGCTGATGTCGCAGATGGATCTCGGCGCCAGCACGATCGCGACCCGCCGCGCCCGCGGCCGCACCGTGACGGCGGCCGTCGAGGGCATGTCGTTCATCAGCCCCGTCAGCGTCGGCGACGAGGTGACGATCTATGGGCGGATCGTCTCGACCGGACGCAGCTCGATGCGCGTCTTCGTCGAGGCCTGGCGTCGCAACCGCGAAAGCGACGACATCACCAAGGTGACGCACGCCACCTTCACCTTCGTCGCGATCGACAAGGACCGCAAGCCGCGGCCCCTGCCCCCGGCCGACGATGCGCCAGCGGCGAAATAGCAGCGCTTACTGCACGGTGACCTGGCTGGCGGCGAAACCGATGATCGTCTCGCCGTCGAGCAGGTAGTTGAGGCTCTGGAACACCGTCGAGCCGCCCTGCATGGCCGCGCTCTGGTTGAGATAGGCGACCATGCCGTTGCGCGCCGCGACCGTGCCGAAGGCCTGATCGAGATCTGCCTCGCTGGCGCCGAGCCCTGGCGCGGCCATCTTCAGCCCGGTCAGGATCGACGGCGCATCGTCGCAGCTCGGCTTCGGCTCGGTGTAGTTCGCGCCGACCAGCGTCACGGCCCGCGAGGGCCCGCCGGCCTTGCCGTCCGAGACGAACCAGATCATCTGCGCCTTGGCGCCGGAGCCGGTGGAATAGCAGAGCCAGTCGGCCGACACCGACCCATCGCCGGCGTGATGCAGCGTGCCGCCGAAGGCGTCCTTGAGATCGCCGAGACGGGTCTGACCGAGAACGATCGTCGCCGGACCGGCGGTGATGGTCGGCGCGGGCTGGTTGGGTATTTCGTGCTGGGTTCCCTCTGCGGCATCGCCCGACAGCAAGGCAGCGGGCAGGCCCGTGAGGCGCGCTCCATCGGCGAGCGCGGGGCCGGCGAGAAGGACGAGCAGCAGCGTGGAGGCGGTCAAGGATCTCATGGTGGTTCCCGGCAATAGGGCGGAGCCGGCCAAGCCTAAGCCAAGCCCGGCAGAGGGTCCAGCTTCAGCCTGTCGTACGGCCCCCGAGCGGCACGACATGACGCACAAGGAAAGGCGCGCCGCGTTCGGGCTCGACGAACACGGCGAGGCGATCGACCAGGAACGGCCGCGCCTCGAAGGCGGCGAAATGGCGACGCAGCGCAGCCTCGACGGCTTCCATGTCCTCGCGCGGCACGCGGCCGGTCAGCGACATGTGGAAGCGGAACGCCGCGAAAACGAAGGGATAGCCCCAGCGCAGGAGATTGGCCTCCTCGTCCAGCGTCAGGCCGGAGGCGCGGCGCCGCGCGATATCGGCCTCGGACAGCGGTGCGCGATAGGGATCGAAGGCGGCGACGATGCGCCCTGCCCAGTCGTCGAGCTCCGCGACGGGCTCGTTCGGCACCAGCGCGAAGAAGCGTCCGAGCCGGCGGATGACGAGTTCCGGCAGGCTGATCGGCGGAGACTGCGCCGCGAACGACTCGACCGCGCCGAGCAGTTCCTGTTCGCTCGCGCCCTCGGCCAGCGAGAACGGCGCCTTCAGCGTCGCATGGAAGCCATATCGCGCGGGATCGGCGACATAGGTTTCGAGCATGCCCGGCGCCAGCCCCTCGACATCGGGCAGCGGGCCTTCGGCGCCGCTGAACGCATCGCGTCCGAGCCAGGCGACGGCGGCGCGGCAAAGGGGATGATCGGCAGCGGGCGTGGCATAGAGAGCGTAGCGCAAGAAGGCCTCGGACGACGGAGGATGGTTCAGCATAGCCGAATCACGGCAGGCTCGGCGAGCCTCAGCCTTCGCATGCCGCGCGGCGCAATTCATCCCGCATGGGCGCGTGAGGCGGGCCGTGTTATGGAAGCGCTCACGCCGATGAGGCATCCTGCAGCGATCGAACGACGCTCCAGAGACAAGAGGACCGCCGCCATGCTCCGTTCCGCCTCGATGCTCGCCCTCGCCGCCGTCATCTCGGCCGTCGCGCTGACGACCGCGACCCGGCCGGCCGCCGCCTTCAGCTATTATGACGGCCACACCGCCCCGGTTCCGGACTGGGAAGTGTTCGGCTTCGACCTGACCAGCGTGCCCGGCGACATCCCCTCGCTGATGGCCTTCAAGGCCTCGCTCGATCCGCGCCTGCAGCTCGCCGTCAACAATCGCTGCAAGCAGGACATCGTCGCGATGCCCTGGCGCTATTCGCCCAAGATCCGGATGTTCTGCTGGGGTCACTGACCCGCGACGGCGACAAGTCGTTCGCGGCCGCCATCGGGACAGCCGCATGGCACAGCATCTATTGTCTGGAACAAACTCCTCCCCTGCTCGTTTAGATGTCGGAACCGGAAGTGTTCCGCTGCCCCAAGGATGTGTCCGCGATCCGTTCGCAGCAACGTTCCTACGCAGCGCTCGCTTTTCATCGAACGTCAAACGTTCAAGGGAGAATAGAATGACGATTGCTCGCTACGGCAAGATCATTTCGGCCGGCCTGATGCTCGCCAGCCTTTCCTTCGCTCCCGCCTTTGCGCAGGACAGCAACACGCCGACGGCGCCGACCAACCCTTCGGCCCAGACCGCTCCCGCCACGCCGTCGCCAACGCCGCAGCAGACCGACAACGGCCAGTCGCCCGAGTCCACCAGCGAAGCGGACAAGCCGTCCGGCCCGGTCGCCGATTCCGAGGTGTTCGGCTATGACATCAGCATGGGCACGGCCAACCTGACGGCCGAGCAGATCACGGCCGCCAAGAACACCTGCCGCGACAGCGTCACCATCGATCCGGTCCGCTATTCGTCCGCCGTCAAGGCGTTCTGCGACCAGCTGAAGTAAGGCGACAGCGGGCTCGATCCCGCTAGACCCCCGCTCCGAACGGCCGCGGCTCGCTTCCAGCGAGTTCGCGGCCGAGCCATGTCAGCAGTTCGCGTCGCGCCGGCGGCTCGGTCATGTCGCGCGGCGCGTAGAGGTGGCGGTCGAGGAAGTGCCCGGTCAGCCGAAAGGCCTCCGTCACTTCGCGGCGGCCGTCATTGATGCCATGGCTGCCGAGGAGAAGGCGCGGCAAGGGCAGAAGGCGGTCCTCATAGCCGGCCGCCGCCGTGCCGCTGACCGCCCTGCCCGTCCGCGGCGACACGAAGGCCAACCCCTCGTCGCTGCCCGAGACCGCGCAGCGCGAGAGATCGAGGCCGAAGCCGCTTTCGTTGAGCAGCGCCAATTCGAAGCGCGCCAGGAAGCTCGCGAGTTCGAGGGCCGTCGGGCCGGGCGTCTCGGCAAGGCTGTCGAGCACGGCGTCGACGGCGCCATGAAGCTCCGGATGAGTCTCGCGCTCGGCCAGGAGGCCGAGATGACCGACCAGGACCTGCAGGGCGAACAGCGCCAGCGGACGTTCGATCAGCCGGGCCGCCCGCATCGTCACCGGCTCGATGGTGAAGTGCCCGAGCTGTTCGTCGAGCCGCGCCCGCCAGGTCGCCTCGATCCGGTTGCCAGGCTGCAGCGTCGGCGCCATCCGCCGCGAGCGCGCCCCGCGCACCACGCCGAGTTGGCGGCCACGTGTCGCGGTCATCACCTCGAGCACGGCACTGCTCTCGCCGAGACGGCGAAGGCCGAGAACGATGCCCTGATCGGTCCACTGCATCCTGATGGCAATCCCTGGCCCGAGACTGACGGGCCGCAGTCCCGAGACGGGCCCTTGCGTCGCCCGCCGCCGGAACGCCGGCAAGGATCATGTGGTCGGTCGCGCCATCAGGCGCAATGAACGACGGCGCGGACATCGTCCATTCGCTCGCCCCGCGGAGGCCACAGCCGCCAACCCAGCGAAGCCCGGGAGGCCAGCGACAAAACCGGCCGGCTCAACATGGCCGAACGCCACCGGAACGCGTCAGACAAACAAAAGGCCCGGCGGATTGCTCCGCCGGGCCTCTTTTATCCCTTCCGGGAAACGCTTACCAGGAGCGCTTCATCCAGAGGTTGACCGTCCAGGCGTCGCCATCCGTGTCGGACCGGACAACACCAGCGCCGTCCGAGATGTCGACATGCGAGTACTGGCCGTCGAGCATCAGGTCGAGACCCGTAACCGGGGTCCAGCCCGTCGACAGAACGCCGCGGTAGGCTTCGATCGTGAAGTTGTCGAAGTAGCCATCGCCATCATACGAAGCGTAACCGCCGGTGACGGCCGACCAGACGGTCGGGGTCCAGACGTGCTTGTACGAAGCCAGGGCCGACCAGCTGGAGCCGGGAGCCGCCGAAGCGATGAACGAGCCGTCGACGCTGCCGGTCAGGTTGGCGACCGAGGTGCCGCCGGCGATGCCGGTGTAGGAGTTGGCGTTGTCGCCATACGAACCGGTGACGAAGAACTTGTCGCCGGCCGAGAAGCTGTCGAGCGCGAACTCGACGCTGGCGCCGATGGCGTAGCCGCTCTTCGCATCGATTTCATAGGGGTTGAGCAGAGTGCCCGTGCCGCCATTGACGTCGACTGCGTTGTTGACATAGGCCGCAGCGAGCTTGGTCGAGAAGATGCCCGAGGCGTAGGTCACAGCACCGACGATGTCGGGGATGTTCGTCTGACCACCCTGGTACCAATCGGCACCAGCGAGCACTGCATCACCGGTGTTGCCGGCGGCGCCGCGGTCACGCTGGTCTTCGACCGAGATCGCGAGACCGAAGCCGTTGACGGCGTAGGTCAGCTGGATGTGGTCGGTGGTGGTGTCCGAACCGAACGCGCCGGTGTCGGTGTAGCCGCGACCGAAGTCATACAGCGACGTGAAGCGACCAGCCTTGACCGGACCGAGCGACAGCCAGGCGCTGTCGACATAGGCCGAATTGGTGGCCGAGTTGACGGTCTGGGTTGCCGACTGCGTGAACGAACCGGTGTTGCCGGTCTGAGCACGGAAGTCCAAGAAGCCGGTCAGGTTACCGAACTCGGTGACCGACGAGGCGGTCAGCTGGATCGAGGCTTCCGTGTAGAAGTTCGACCACTGGCTGTTCGGGTAGATCGAGTTGTACGTGCCGAAGTCGGTGTCGCCGAAAGCGGTACCGAACTTCACGTAGCCACCGACCTTGATGCAGGTGTCGGTGCCGGGCGAGTAGAAGAAGCCGGCGCCGAAGGCGTCGCAAACCTTCACGTAGTCAACCGGCTCGGCGACCGTGAGATCCGCAGCCTGAGCACCACCAGCGACGATCATCGCTGCGGCAGAGCCGAGGAGAAGGGCCTTGAAGTTCATGTCCTGACCTCCAAAAGGTTAAACCAGGAGACTGTTTCTTTCTTCTCGTCGCCACCGAGACGATCGTGAGATCGACTTGGTCAGTAGGCTCGCTCGAAGTCCGTCAAATCCCCGTTCAGCTGCATCTGCCCGATATGTCCCCCACCCCTGGGTGACAGGCAAAGCAACCGGAACCACTTTCGATTCCGTGAAAACGATCATACCGAAAGGCGTCGGGGGCGCTATGACGGAAATGCAACACTGCCGGGTATCGTCATGGTTTGGTGGTTAAGCTCTTGGTAAGAGTTGATAACACACTGACACACCACATCTTTCTACCACTCCGCCTCGCCCTTCGTCTTGTGCCGAATTCGGCTACGACGCATGGTGCGGCCGAAAATCAGAGCAAGGACAGAACGGCCATGGCCTCCATCGACCGCGAAGCGATACTTGAGCGACTCGCCCGTGTTTCCGGCCCCGACGGAAAGGGCGATCTCGTCTCGCTGGGGCTCGTGTCCGATATCGTGATTCACGGCGGCAAGGTGATGTTCTCGATCACCGTCGATGCCGCGCGCGCCCGCGAGCTGGAACCGCTCCGCGAGCAGGCGGCCGCGGCCGTGAAGGCGATTCCGGGCGTCGAGAGCACGCTGGTCATCCTCACGGCCGAGCGGAAGGGCGGCGCGGACGCCCCTCGCGCTGCCCCGCCGCCGGCGCGGCCGGCAGCGCCCGCCGCCTCGGCGAGCGGCAAGCCCGGCATTCCCGGCGTCGGCGCGATCATCGCGGTGGCGTCCGGCAAGGGCGGCGTCGGCAAGTCGACGACCGCCGTCAACATCGCGCTCGGCCTCGCCGCAAACGGACTCAAGGTCGGACTGCTCGACGCCGACATCTACGGCCCCTCGGTGCCGCGCCTGCTCGGCCTCTCCGGCAAGCCGGAGACGCAGGACGGCCGCACGCTGAAGCCGATGCAGGCCTTCGGCATCAAGGCGATGTCGATGGGCTTCCTCGTCGAGGAAGACACGCCGATGATCTGGCGCGGCCCGATGGTGATGTCGGCGCTGACGCAGATGCTGCGCGAGGTCGCCTGGGCGCCGCTCGACGTGCTGGTCGTCGACATGCCGCCCGGCACCGGCGACGCGCAGCTCACCATGGCGCAGCAGGTGCCGCTCGCCGGCGCCGTCATCGTCTCGACGCCGCAGGACCTCGCCCTCATCGACGCGCGCAAGGGTCTCGCGATGTTCCGCAAGGTCGACGTGCCCGTGCTCGGCATCGTCGAGAATATGAGCTATTTCCTCTGCCCGCATTGCGGCGGACGCTCGGACATCTTCAGCCATGGCGGCGCCCGCCACGAGGCGGAGCGGCTCGGGGTGCCCTTCCTCGGCGAAGTCCCGCTCGATCTCGCCATTCGCGAGACCTCCGACGCCGGAACGCCGATCGTCGCGAGCGCGCCGGAGAGCGCCCATGCGGCCGTCTATAAGGAGATCGCCGCCCGGATCATGGCGACCGTGGCCGGCGGCGCCGGGCTGAAGCCGGCGCCGCGCATCGTCATCGAATGAGGATCAGGCGCCCTTGAGCGCTGCGGCGTTCGCCTCGAGGAAGGCGCGAACCGTGCCGGGCTCGCGGCCGGTCCAGTCCTTCACCA
This sequence comes from Kaistia sp., assembly GCA_965279105.1. Classification (GTDB taxonomy): domain Bacteria; phylum Pseudomonadota; class Alphaproteobacteria; order Rhizobiales; family Kaistiaceae; genus Kaistia. The sequence goes on along the minus strand of OZ257135.1, from coordinate 2,360,736 downwards.
CCGAGGTGGTGATGGCATGGAAGCCCTCCGCCGCCGCCACGTCGAAGGCGACGAGGCCTTCGACCATCGCCGGCGGCAGGCCGGCGGCGGTGAGACCCTCTTTCATCGCCTCGGCCGGCAATGCGACATGCTCGACCTTGCGGCCGGAGATCTCGCTGGCGAGCGCCGCGATCTCGTTCTGCGTCACAGCGGCGGGGCCGGTCACGTCGAGGATCGACTTGCCGGTCGCCCGCGCCAGCACCGCGGCGGCTGTCCGCGCGCAATCGGCACGGAGGACATAGCTGCGTCCGCCGGTGCCGGTGGCGGTGTAGAGCGTTCCGGTCTCGACCGCATGCGGCAGGCCGAAGACGAGATAGTCGGTATAGATATGGTCGCGGAGCAGCGTGAAGTCGGCGCCGCTGGCGACGACCGCCTGCTCGGTCCAGAAATGATCGCCGATGAGGCTCGGCTCGGGCGTCGGATAGGGCGCGGGCGCCGAGAGATAGACGATGTGCCTGACGCCGGCGGCGACGGCGGCCGCCACGGCGGCGCGATGCTGGGCGAGACGGCGGCCGGGAACATCCAGCGCATCGGTGGAGATGAGCAGCAGGCGATCGGCGCCGGCGAAGGCGGCGGCCAGCGTCTCCGGCGCGTCGAAATCGGCGTGGCGGACATCGACGCCCTTGGCGGCGAGGTCGGCGAGCTTCGCCGTGTCGCGCGTCGTCGCGATCACCTTGGCGCCGGCGGCGACGAGCTCATCCACGACGATGCGGCCAAGATGCCCGCCGGCGCCGGTGACGAGGAGCGTGGGAGTGCTGGTCATTCAAGTGTCCTTCTCGAAACGGGGCCCGGTCCGGCCGATCGATCGGCAGCGGTACCGGTTACGCCTCGTAACTAGGCGCTTGAAATGCATCTGTGAAGAACGCATCCTGATGGCGCCAAGGCACACCGGCGGAACCGGCCCCGCAGCAGGATGAGACCAGGATGACCGATACGCTCGAGGATCAGAGGGACAGCGACTGGAGCGAGGCCTCCATCGCCGATCTCGGCGCATGGGCCGTCAAGCTCGGCCCCGCCGCGGAGACCGCGGCCGATTGCCCGGTCCGCGATGTGCTCGACCGGCTCGGCGATGCCTGGAGCTTCCTCGTCGTCTTGCGACTCGCCGAAGGACCGCAGCGCTTCAATGCCTTGAAGCGGCGCGTCGGCGGCGTGTCGCAGCGGATGCTGACGGTAACGCTGCGCAGCCTCGAGCGCGACGGCCTCGTCAGCCGCACCGTCTATCCGACCACGCCGCCGCGCGTCGAATATCGGCTGACGCCGCTCGGACACTCGCTGGTCGGGCCGATGACGGCCCTGACGCGCTGGGCGGCGACGCACCACGACACCGTGCGCGCCGCGCGCCTGCTCTACGACACCGCCGAGGCCTGATGCCGTCCTACTTGCCGCACTTGATGTTGTAGGTGCCGGCGACGGCGATCGCCTTCTGCGAGGTGGCCGCGCCGCGCTTCAGCCGCATCGTGATGGTCGCGCCGTCGACGAGTTCGGCCGCGCCCGGGTTGAGGACGACCTCGCCCTTGGTGCCGACCGTGCTCTTGTATTCGATGATCAGCATCGCCCCGGCGGGGACGCCGCCGACGCCGACGCGCCAGACATGGTTCTCGGGCGTCTCGGCGATCACCGCCTCGCCCTGGTCCATGCCCGAGGGCATGTTGAGGGTCCATTTGGTCGGCTTGCAGGCCGGGTCCTTCGCGGCCTCGGCGGAGCCGGCCCCGGCAAGGCAGGAGACGGCGACGATGGCACCGGCAAGGAGGGTGGCTGCAAGGCGTGGCGACTGATGGATCATGGCATTGTTCCGGTTGCGGCGTGCGTCACCCGCGGCGCCCGCTTCGAGGTCTGGTCAGGAAGATACAGGATTGCCGGCAGCCGCCAAGGGCGAGGGTTGCACCTCTGCCCGTGGCTTGGGTGCGGGGATGGTCAGCGGCCGAGCAGACCCTTCAGAGCCGCATATTGCAGCAGCATGATGGTCTTGGCGTCCGTGATGCGGCCGTCGTCGCACATGGCGAGCGCTTCGGCGAAGGGCAGTTCCAGAACCTCGATGTCCTCACCCTCGGAGACATGGCCGCCGCCGGCGCTGTTCCGGTCGCCCGGGGTATAGCGCGCGACGAAGAGATGCAGCTTCTCGACGACGCTGCCCGGCGACATGAACGAGGCGAAGACGCGTTCGGGCTGCTCGATCGCGACCCCCATCTCCTCCTCGGCCTCTTTCTTGATGCAGGTGACGGGATCGTCGGCATCGAGCAGGCCGGCGCAGACCTCGATCAGCGGCTCGTGATGGCCGCGCTTCCAGGCCGGAAAGCGGAACTGCCGGATCAGGAGCACCATGCCGCGCTCCGGATCATAGGCGAGCACGGCGGCGCCATCGCCGCGATCATAGGTCTCGCGCGTCTGGCGCTGCCAGGAGCCGTCGGAGCGCTGATAATCGAAGATGTTCTTGTCGAGCTTGCCCCAGTTGCGGGAGAGTTCGACCGTCTCGACGAGACGGATCCGATCATTCCAGTCGGTCATGGGAATCCCCTTGTGGCGTTGCAGCATGCATAGCCGATCGCCGCGCCGAGAAAACCGGATTTGATGCCGCTCAGCCCGCGACACGGCGCGCCGCATAAAAGAGTGCGCGAAAGTGTCGGATGGGACGCATGGCCGTTCGTCACCGATGGCGGGGCGGCCGGTCCCGCCGACCAGGCAAGGGAGATGACGTGATGCGCGTGATGGTGATCGTGAAGGCGACGGTGGACAGCGAAGCGGGGCTGATGCCGGCGCCGGAGATGTTCGAGGCGATGGGCCGCTACAATGAAATGCTGATCGCGGCCGGCATCATGAAGACCGGCGACGGGCTGAAGCCGTCCCGCTACGGCAAGCGCGTCGCCTTTGACGGCACCAGCCGGATCGTGATCGACGGGCCCTTCGCCGAGACCAAGGAGCTCATCGCCGGCTATTGGCTCTGGGAGGTCAAGGACATGGACGAGGCGGTCGCCTGGGTGAAGCGCTGCCCCAATCCGATGCCGGGCCCGAGCGAGATCGAGATCCGCCCCTTCTATGAGATGGCCGACTTCGCCGAGGTGATGACGGAGGAGATCGGTGCCCTGCATGAGGGCAATCGCAGCCGGACGAAGGAGAACTGACACGCGGTCCGAGACCGGAACCGGCGCGACGGCCCGGTTGCAGGATTGTCTTGATGCGCGCATCCTCACGGCGGGGAAAGGACTGGTGACGGCTGCCTCAGCGCGCGTCGCCAGCCCTGCATTTGCACCCCGGCGATCGTGTGGGGGGCGCGGTTGTTCGAACCCGAGCTTTTCGGCCTGACGGCCGACCAGTATCGCGGCTTCGCGGGCATTCTCGTGACGCCACTGCTTGGCTTCGTCTTCCTTTATTTCATGGGGCTACCGCTCGCGAAGCTGCCGCTCATCGGAAACGACATCAAATATGCACCGCCACGCTGGGTCCTGCCCTTCTTCGCGATCGGCTCGCTGTTCATCGCAACGCTCGCGTCATCGATCGGATTCACGCTCAGCTGGTACACCGCCGAGCCGAATGCCAGCGGTTTCGTCGGCAGCTTCCAGAAAGTCATCGAGTTGCCCGTCCCGCCGGGAGCGCTGACCCAGGCCCGCCTGACGATCAGCGACTTCGACCAACTCAGCAACTTCCGCGTCTTCGTCAACAACTACCGGGTCTTCGGCAGCTCTGCCGACTGCCTGATGCGATACCAGTGCCGCCCCATCGGCGACGCTGACGCCCGCAGCGACTATCTGAGCGCCGTGCATCTCGAAGCCGCGGGCCATTCGGTGCATGCGATCTACAGCCTCAACTCGCTTCCGCATATCGAGAGCATCGGCGAATTTCTCGTTCGCGGGCAGAACAATATCGATGTCCACATCGAGAACTCGGGCGTTAGTGATTGCTCGGTGCAGCTCGGGATCCAATTCACGTTCGCGGACGGTACCGTGCTCCAGCCGAGCCTGCACGTCGATGGCGCCGTCGGCGCATCGGGCGTGCAGACCCTGCCCGATGGGCAGCCTCTCTACGTCTTCCATGCGTCCGCCAGCACGCCCAAGCAGCGCAAGGCTCAGATCGAGCCCTATGGTACCTACGCCTCCAATCCTTCATATCGTCTCTGCGAGCGGATACGCTTCGCGATGTCCCTCTCGGACCGCAATCTAGACCTGCTGAGAGATTGGGCGCGACAGCGGCAAGCCAACCGGCTCGTCAATGCCTTCTGCCAGATCGGCAATTTCGCGATGCGTTATTGCGTCAGTGATCGGTCGAGACGCTGACATGGCACTCCGTCGTATGCTCCTGGCTGGCTTCCCCCGGCGCTCTCGCCTCAAGAAGCGGTCACCGCTGCTTCACCGAAAGCGCTTTCTTCTGTCCGGTATTGCCGTGCTCGCCGGGCTGCTCACCGGCGCCGGCGTCAGCCATCACTGGGCGGTCGGGCTCAAGCCTGTTCAAGGCGCGGCGATCACGCTCGATGGAGGCGGCGTTGGCGAGATCGAGTTGGTGAGGATGCCCGTCGGCGCCCGCGCACTGGCCGAGATCAGTACGTTTATCATCGATGGTGGCAGCGGAGACGACTTTGACCGGATTTTCGTCAACAACTATTTGGTCGCCAATGACGAGGATTCCACGAATGTCTTCTATCTGATCGGCAAGAGCGAAGCCGCCCAGAAACGTGCGGCGGCGATCAACGCGCTGACTGTGGAGCGCTACAATCGCATGGTCGGCAAAAAAGAAGTGCGACCGTTCCTCAAAAGCGGCTGGAACTACATCCTCGTCGAGAATGAAAATTCTGTGCTCGGTCCATGCGCATCGAGCATCGACATTCTCGTGAATGGAGTTCGCCTGGAAGGATTCCCCAAGTCGTTTCCTGCGGATTTCTATCCAGAGGTATCGATAACCAACGAAGCATTAGCGAGCCTATTCGACCTCGCCCCGCACAACACGCTCTACCCTGAGCTTAGCCCTTCGTCGCTCCACAATGCGCTCTGCGCGAGACGCATCTTCGCCCTGCTTCTCCGATAGAGCGCCGTCAGCTCGTCCGGCCGGCCGAGAGGGCGATCTCGCGCTTCAGCCAGTCGCGGAAGAGGCGCACCTTGCGGCTGCGGGAGGACGCCGCCGTCGTGACGAACCAATAGGCGAGCCGGCTCTCGACCTCGATCGCGAAGGGTCGGACAAGCCGGCCGAGCGCCAGCGCGTCGGCGACGACCATGTCCCAGGCGAGCATGACCCCCTGCCCGGCCATCACGGCCTCGAGGGCCATGATCGGATCGGAAAATCGCGGACCCGACAGCGCCGGCATCGGCGTCGCCGCGGCGGCAAACCAGTCGCGCCAGTCGACCATGGTGCCCTCGTCATGGATGATCGGCACATGGGCGAGATCGGCCGGCGCCGCGAGCTGCGCTTGCCAATCCGGCGTCGCCACCGGAAAGAACGGCTGCGGCAGCAGGCATTCCGCCTCAAGATCCGGCCAGTCGCCGCGGCCGAGCCGGATCGCGCAGTCGATGTCGCTGTGGTTGAGGTCGACCAGGGCGACGCTCGCGGCGAAGCGGATCTCGATCTCGGGATTGTCCCGCGTGAAGCGCCCGAGCCGCTGCACCAGCCAGCGCGCCGCGAAGGCCGGCGCGACCGAAAGCGTCAGGCGGCCGCTATGGCTCTGCTCGATCGCCGCGACGGCCTCGGCCAGCGCCTGGAAGCCGCGATGCAAATGCGGCAGCGCCGCGTCGAGCGCGGGCGTTGGCCGCAATCCGGCCCTGTCCCTCTCGAAAAGAACATAGCCGAGCCGCTCTTCAGCCCTCCGAATATGTTGACTTACGGCTCCCGGCGTCACGCCGAGTTCGTCGGCCGCCGTCGACAGCGTTCCGCCACGGCCGACAATCTCTATCGCCCGGAGCGCGTTGAGCGGCACTTTGAAAGGGTTTGCCATAGAGATTTTCTACAGTGTGACCGAGATCATGTCGATGGCGAGGGCTTCAGGCTATCCCCATTGTCATGGGTATCAGCAACCGGAACGACCGGAGACCACCCCATGACCATCGAGAGCCTCTTCCGCGCCATCATCGACTGGACCGCACGGCCCGTGATCGCCCCCGCCAACGAGAACGCGCTGTGGCGTCTCAGCCCGCACGAGCTCGCCGATCTGCCGATCGGTCCTGAACCCGAAAATGAAGGCGCTGCCTATGAGGCGGCCCAACGAGACCGCTGCGCCTGACGCAGCGGCAGAGACCGAGGAGAAGACCATGTCGTTTCAAGACGCTGCGCGCCACGACGCCGCCCGCGACCGCCGAGAGACCCAGCCGGCCGACCAGCGCCTGCAGGACCGCTACGGGGTGCTCGGTCCGCATCTGCGCGCAGCGCTGCTGCATGCGCGCACCGATGCGCGCCGCGACCGCCCGGAGCCCTCGGGCGGCGACAGCGACATGGATTGAGGAGTTCGGTGGGGCTCCTGCAAGGGAGTCCTCCACTTCGACCAGAAGGAAGGCCCTCGCCTTGTAAGGAGGGAAGGCCCTCACCCTGCCCTCTCCCTGAGGGAGAGGGAAGGGCCCAGGCCTTCATGGGTGATGAGGCCGCGGAGACCGCGGCCGCTGCCCCTCCCCCGCACAGCGGGAGAGGGGCAGGGGTGAGGGCCTTAGGCCGTCTCAGCCCTTGTCGAGCCAGGAGACTTGTTCGGGCGTCAGGCGGATGTCGAGCGCCGAGAGGCTGTCGTCCAGTTCGCCGAGCGTGCGCGGCCCGATCAGCGGCACGACCGGGAACGGCTGTGCCAGGACGAAGGCGAGCGCGATGTGGATCGGCTGGCGGCCGAGCTTCTGGCCCAGTTCGATCGCGCGGTCGCGGCGGCCGAAGTTCTTCTCATTGTACCAGACGCGGACCAGTTCCTCGTTGTCGCGCTTGTCGCGGCCGGCACGGTCGGTGAAGAAGCCGCGGCCCTGGCTGGACCAGGCGAAGTCCGGCACCTGGCGATCGCGGAACCAGGCCTTCCATTCATCGTCCGAGGACGAGACGCAGCCGGCCCAGATCACGTCCTGCATTTCGGCGAGCGCGAAATTGTTGGAAAGCGCGCCCGGCTTCTGCTTGCCGTTCTTCTCGGCATAGGCCACGGCCTCGTCGAACCGCTCGCGCGACCAGTTGGAGCCGCCGAAGATGCCGCGGATGCGGCCGGCCTTGACCTCGGCATCCATGGCATCGACGAATTCGCCGACCGGAACGTCGAGATTGTCGCGGTGCATGAAGTAGACGTCGACATAGTCGGTCTGCAGCCGGTCGAGCGTCTGCGTCAATTGCTTGCCGATGACGTCGGGATAGCAGAGCGGGCTATGCGCGCCCTTGCCGATGACGACCGACTGCTCGCGCACGCCGCGATTGGTGAGCCACTCGCCGAGCAGCTTCTCCGTATAGCCGCTGCCATAGACCCAGCCGGTATCGAAGAGATTGCCGCCCGCCTCATAGAAGGCATCGAGCAGGATCGCGCCGGACGCGAAGGTGCGGAAATCCTCGAAGCCGAGCGCGACGATCGAGAGGTCCTTGGAGATGCCGGCCAGCGTGCGGCGCGGAACCGTGGTGCCGCCGGACTTCAGCGGGCGTCCCGACAACGTCAACGTGCGATTGGCCGCCTTCTCGACGCTGAACTCGATGCCGGCATCGGCGCGCCACTTGTCGAGCACGCGGGCATTGCCGAGCGTGTCGGCCCAGCTCATGCCGGGCGACTCGAGCTGCTGCTTGCCGGCGAAGATCGCCTCGGCGGCGGCGTCGGCCTCGAAGGAGTAGAGGTGCCGCTGCTTGCCGGTGCGGATCGTCTCCGTCTCGCCCTTCCTGATGATGTCGATGCGGCCCTCGCCGCCCGTGCGATCGCCATTGGCGAACCAGAAATCCGGAACCTCGATGCGGCCCTCGGTGCCGATGATGCGCAGGACATTGTCGAGATTGGCCATGACGGCGCAGCTCACTTCGGCGATGACGCCGTTTTCGAACTGCAGCAGCGCCGAGGCCCAGTTGTCGGTGCCCTCGGCGTTGAGCTTGGCCATGCCCGAGACCTTGACGGGATCGAGGAACGGCTTGCCCGCCGTTGCGCCGGCGATGAAGCGGCTCATCGACACCGGATAGCCGCCGACATCGAGAATGCCGCCGCCCGCCAGCGCGCTGGAAAAGAGGCGATGATCCTGAATGAAGCCGGGCATCTGGAAGCCGAAGCTCGACTTGATCGACCGCACTTCGCCGATCGCGCCCGAGGCGACGAGATCGTAGATCGCCTTGGTCTGCGGATGCAGGCGATACATGAAGGCTTCGGCGGCGAAGGTGCCGGCCTTGCGATGCGCGTGGAAGACGGCATCGGCCTCGAAGGCGCTCAGCGCGAACGGCTTCTCGACGAGGACATGCTTGCCGGCCTCTGCGGCCTTGATCGCCCACTCGGCATGGCCGACATGCGGCGTCGCGATATAGATCGCGTCGACATCGGGATCCTTCAGGATGGCGTCATAGCCATCGAGGATCCGGGCTTCGGGGAAATCCTCGGCAAGGCCCGGCTTGCCGGGATTGCGGGTGGCGATCGCTTCGAGCTTGCCGAAGCGGGAATCGAGCACGCCGCGGCGGAAGTCCTTGGCAATGGCGCCCGGCCCGATGATGCCCCAGCGCAGTGTTTGGCTAGTCACGGTAGTCCTCTTGGGTCGATGGATTGAAAGAAGCCTTGTTCGGGAATCAGCGCAGCCGCTTGCCGGCGCCGTCGAAAAGCAGGGCCGCCTCGGCAGGGATGGCGACCGCGATGGTTTCGGTGTCGCCCATGTGGCGCTCTTCCCGCTGGATGATCAGCCGCTCGCTCCCGCCATGCGCATAGACATAGGTGGTCGAGCCGAGATGCTCGGCGACGTCGACGGCCAGGACGATGTCGGTGCCCTGCCCCGGCAGCGCGAAATGCTCCGGCCGGATGCCGATCGTCACCCGCTCGCCCTTCTTCGGCGGCGGACCGCCGAGCGGCTTGGTGAGGCGGACGCCGCCATGATTGACCAGCGCGATCGTCGCCGCGCCGGCGCCGGCCTCGACGACGTCGCCGGCGATGAAATTCATCTTCGGCGAGCCGATGAAGCCGGCGACGAACAGATTGTCCGGATCGTCATAGAGCTGCAGCGGCGTGCCGACCTGCGAGACCTCGCCCTCCTTGAGCACGACGATCTTGTCGGCCAGCGTCATCGCCTCGACCTGGTCATGCGTGACGTAGATGATCGTCGCCTGCAATTCGCGATGGAGCCGCGCGATCTCGATGCGCATATGGACGCGCAGCTCGGCGTCGAGGTTGGACAGCGGCTCGTCGAACAGGAACACATCCGGATGGCGCACGATGGCGCGGCCGATGGCGACGCGCTGCCGCTGGCCGCCCGACAGCTCGGCCGGCAGGCGATCGAGCAGCGGCCCGAGTTCCAGGATGCGAGCGGCCTCGTTGACCTGCCGCGCGATCTCATCCTTGGGCTTGCCGGCGAAGCGGAGCGCGAAGCCCATATTGTCGCGCACGCTCATATGCGGATAGAGCGCATAGGACTGGAAGACCATGGCGATGCCGCGCTTCGACGGATCGACATCGTTCATCCGCTTGCCGCCGATCTCGAGATCGCCGCCGGTGATCGATTCTAGCCCCGCGATCATGCGCAGCAAGGTCGACTTGCCGCAGCCGGACGGGCCGACGAAGACGACGAACTCGCGCGAGGTGATGCTGAGATCGACGCCCTTGATGACGGGGAACTTCCCATAGGACTTGCGGATGCCCTTGAGGCTGAGACTGGTCATGACGCGTTCCTCATTTGACCGCTCCCAGCATCCCCTGCACGAATTGCCGCTGCAGAACGAAGAAGATGACGAGCGTCGGAGCCGTGGCGAGCACGGTAGCGAGCAGGATGACGCCGTAATCGGGCGTATAGGCTGCAGTCAGCGTCGAGATCACCAGCGTGATGGTCTTCTTGTCCGGCGTCTGCAGCACGATGAGCGGCCAGAGATAGTTGTTCCAGGCGTTCATGAAGACGATGATCGTCGCCGCCGCATAGGTTGAACGCATGGTCGGCATGTAGACATAAAGGAAGATCTGCCATTCCTTGAGCCCGTCGACACGGGCAGCGTCGCGTAATTCGCGCGGGAACGCCTTCGTCGCCTGGCGGAAATAGAAGACGATGAAGATCGAGGCGATGCCCGGCAGGACGACGGCCGTGAACGTGTTGTTGAGCTGCGCGCGCGAGATCATGACGAAAAGCGGCACCATCAGCGCGGCGAACGGGATCGACAGGAGCAGGAGCAGCAACTGGAAGATCCGCTCGCGGATGCGCGAGCGGAACATCTCGAAGCCGTAGCCGGCGAAGGACGAGACGATGAGCGTCAGCGCCGTCGAGATCACGGCGATCAGGAACGAATTGCCGAAGACCCGCGGCAGGTCGACCTGCGTCATCAGGTTCTGGACATTGACCAGGAGATTGCTGCCGAAGCCGAGCCTGCCGCGGACGATGTCGGGCGACGCGTTGGTCGAGCCGACGGCCATCCAGTAGAACGGGAACACCGACAGGAAGGTGGCGACCGAGAGGAACAGGTAGACGCCACCGCGGCGGAGGAGTGCAAGGTTCATGACGCCCTCCGGCGGTCGCGGGCGATCATGAACTGGATGAGGCTGAGGATCGCGACGATGACGACGATGACCCAGGACACCGTGGCCGAATAGCCGAAGCTCGGCATCATTCGGAACGTCAGATTGTAGATGTACATCGACAGCGTCAGCGTGGCGTTGCCAGGTCCGCCCTGCGTGATGTTGTTGACCTCGTCGAAGAGCTGCAGCGTTCCGATCGTCGACAGGATCGTCGTGAAGAGGATCACCGGCTTCAGCATGGGGATCGTGATGCGCGTGAAGCGGGCCCAGGCCGGCACGCCGTCGATCCGGGCGGCCTCGTAAATCGACTTGTCGACGTTCTGCAGGGCGGCCAGATAGAAGATCATGTTGTAGCCGGTCCAGCGCCAGGTGATGGCGGTGATGATGACGACGCGCGACCAGAACGGGTCCGTCAGCCAGGGGATCGGCGTGCCGATGACATGCAGCGTCAGCAGCGCCTGGTTGATGATGCCGTCGGCGGCGAACATCGACTTGAAGAGGCTCGAATAGGCGATGAGCGAGGTGACGCAGGGCAGGAACAGCGCGGTCCTGAACAGCCCGCGGAACTTCAGCGTCGGATCGTTGAGGGCGACTGCGAACAGCAGCGCCAGGACGATCATGATCGGCACCTGGATGAAGAAGAAGATGCAGGTGTTGGTCAGCGCCTTGATCAGCAGCGCGTCGTTCGCGAGCCGCTGGATATTGGCGAGGCCGCCAAAGGAGAAGTTCGCGCCGCGACCGACCTGGAAGCTCATCCAGAGCGACCAGATGATGGGATAGATCATGAACAAGCCGAGCAGGACCAGCGCGGGCATCACGAAAGCCCAGCCGTTGAACTGCTCGCTGCGGTCTAGACGCGTCTTCGCCATGCACCCTTCCGATCATGAATGCTGCTCTTCACGGCATGGCGGAAACCACGCCGGGAAGAGAGTGCTGGATCGGGGCGGGCCCGAGGGCCCGCCCGCCGGGAAAGGATCTGCGACTACTGCATCTGCTGGCGCAGCTGCGCGTCGATCGCCTTCAGCGCCTCGTCGATATCGCCGCCATTGGCGATGTTCGGGATCTGGGCGCGGACGGCCATGCGGGCTTCCGGCGTGAAGGTGCCGTAGTCGACGGTCGGGACCTTGGCCAGCCAGTCGGAGAAGTTCTGCCAGACCGGCTCGCCGTTGAAGAACGGATCGCTCTCCTTGTAGGCGGCGCCTTCGCGGGCGGCGAGGAGCGAACCGACGGCGCCCTGGTTGATCAGGATGCCCTGGTAGAAGTCGACGTCGCCGCCCCAGACGGTCTTGAGGAAGTCGACGGCCTCGTCCTGATGCTTGGACGAAGCGAGCACGTACCAGCTCGAGCCGCCGTTGCTGGAGAAGTGGGTCGCGCCCTCGACGCCCTCGAGGATCGGCATCGGCGCCACGCGCCACTTGCCGGACTGATCCGGCACCGACTTGATCGTGCCGGTGATCCAGACGCCCTGCGGCACCGCGGCGATCGAACCGGAGGTGAAGGAGCCGGTATAGTCGGTCCAGCCCGAGACGGACTTGATGATGCCGTCCTTCGCCATGGTCTGGAAGGTCTGCAACGCGGTCTTGAGGGCCGGGTTGCCGATGATGTTCGGCTCCTTGCCGTTCTTCAGGTACCACTGGCCCGTCGACTGCATCATCAGGACGATGAGGTCGTCGCCATTGTAGTCCATGCTGACCAGCGGCTTGCCGGTCTTGGCGAGCACGTCCTTGCCGATCTCGATCAGCTTCGCCCAGGAGATGTTCTTGAGATCGTCGGGCTTGTAGCCGGCCTGTTCCAGATAGTCGGTGCGGTAGAAGAGGCCCGCGACGCCGGAATCGAAGGGCAGCGAGTAGGACTTGCCGTCAAAGGTCGCGGCCGCGACCTTGTAGTCGGCGAACTTCTTCATGTCGATGGAATCGGACAGCGGCACGAAGGAGCCGGGGAACGACTGCAGGAAGCGCTGGATGTTGTCGTCCTGGATGAGGACGATGTCCGGCAGGCCGTCGGTGACGCCGGCCAGGAACTGCGTCTGGAGCTTCTGGTTGATCTCGTCCTGCGTGATGTTGGCGACGTTGAACGTCGTCTCGGGATGCGCCTTGGTGTAACGGGCGGCGGCATCGGCCATGGCCGGGATGTTGAAGTTCGGGTCCCAGCACCAGACCGTCAGCTCGGATGCCGAGGCGACGCTGACGAAGGCCGTGCTCGCCAGCATCGCGGCGCCGGCCAATGTCGACACGAGGCGACCACCCGCCCGCGCGCCCAAACCCAGTTGATCCATCAGTCTCATTGTGTCCTCCCGTTGTGTCCGGATCCCGCCCGATGCGTCGGACGGACCGGCTCGTAGGCCGTCTCCTCCCGCGCGACACATAGGGTACGTTCATCCGTATCAATTCCGGGATTATTAGCAAGGCGTCGCGAGCCATTGTCAAGTCGAGGCAGGCAAGATTTGACCGGATCGCCAGAGCCTGCCATAATCCCTTGATCCGGCTTGATAATTGGGCGCTGCGGTATGGATCTGCTGCGCTGCACGCATGCGGCATAGCAGATGCAATCTTAGTTTCCCGGAATTGAACAAACAATCCGGGAAACGGTGAACACGCCTCCGGCTCCGCGCGGGCCTCAGAGGTCCGGCCAGCGCCCGTGAAAGGCAAAATCGGCGACCGCGCGCCGGTGCCTTGGTTCGAGTTCGCGCGCCGCTCCCTCGCCGAGCAAAGCGGGGTCGCCGGGATAGCCGATGGCGAGGCCCGCGACCGGCTCGAAATCGCCGGTGATGCCCGCGGCCGCAATGACCTTCTCGCTGTCGAAGCCGCCGAACGGATGCACGGCGAAGCCGTTTTCAGTCGCCTGCAGCAGGAGATAGCCGAGCGCCATGCCTGTGTCGTGACGGTTGTGCCAGAGGGCGCGGCCGCTGTCGGAATGCAGCTTCGCGACCGAATAAGCGAGCACCGAGGCCCGCTTGACCCAGGCCTGATTGCCCGGCACCGCCGCATCGAGCAGCGCGTCGAACGCCGCCTCGCCGCGGAAGGCGTAGACGAAGCGCCAGGGCTGGCTGTTGCTGGACGAGGGCGCCCAGCGCGCCGCCTCGAACAGCGGCGCGAGATCCGCCTCCGTCATCGTCCGGTCGGGATCGAAGGCCCGCGGGCTCCAGCGCTCCACGATGACATCGAGAATGGGAGCGTCGGTCTCGGCGGGCTTGCGCATGGGGTCCTGTCCTGCTGCTTGGCGCCAGCTCCGGCCGGCGGCGGGGACGCGCCTCTGCCTGCGCGTCCGGGAGGAAGGTTAGGGCCGGGTCACGACGACGGAAAGGCGGCGCACCCGCGCATCGGCGGATTTGTCGGCCGGCGCGCTCTAGGCTAGTGATCGGCAAAGGCGGGCCGAACGTCAGAGGCGCGAATCGACCCGCCATCCCTGGGAGGACGGTGATGAAGACGGTGCTCGCCTATGGCGATTCGAACACGTTCGGCGAAGCCACGGTGCCGCGCCCCGACAACCGCTATGGTCCGGCCGAGCGCTGGCCGGGCGTGATGCAGCAGGCGCTGGGCGCCGGCTGGCGGGTGATCGAGGAAGGCCTGCCCGGACGCACCACCGTTCACGACGACCCGGTCGAGGGCGCGCATATGAACGGCAAGGCCTATCTGCTGCCGGCGCTGCGCAGCCACCGCCCGCTCGACGTCGTGGCGATCATGCTCGGCAGCAATGACCTGAAGGCCCGCTTCGCCCTTCCCGCCTCCGACATCGCGGCCGGCGTCGGCGAACTCGTCAAGGTCGTCCGCCAGGCGGAAGCCGGACCCGGCGGCGCCGTCCCGAAGATCCTCATCATCGCGCCGCCGCCGATGCTCTCCGATTGCGGCGACGCCGTGCATATCGCGCGGATGTTCGTCGGCGGCTACGAGAAGTCGCTGGCGCTCGGCGCCCTCTATGCCGAGATCGCCGTGACGCATGGCGTCGCCTTCCTCGATGCCGGCACGCTCATCCGGTCGAGCGCGTTCGACGGGCTGCATCTCGATCCCGAGGCGCATGCCGCGCTCGGCAAGGCGGCAGCGGAGGCGGTCAGCCTGCTCGGCTGATCCTCGCCAGAGGGCGCTCGGCTCATCCGGGGCTTACCGGGTCCAGGGCAGCGCAAGCGTCTGCGGCAGGGTCGACAGCAGGAAGCTGCCGACCGCCTCGGCCGTCATCGGCCGGGCGAAGGCATAGCCCTGCAGGTAGTCGCAGCCCGCCTGCCGCAGCACCGCCGCCTCGCGCTCCGTCTCGACACCCTCGGCGGTGACTTCGAGATCGAGCGCGCGCGCGATCGCGATCGTCGCTTCGCAGAGTTCGCGCGCCGTCTCGTTGCTGGTGATGCCGACGACCAGCGAGCGGTCGAGCTTCAGTTTGTCGAAGGAGAAGCTTCGGAGATAGCCGATCGAGGAATAGCCCGTGCCGAAATCGTCGAGCGCGATGGCGACGCCGCGCGAGCGGAGATTGGCGATGATCGTCTGCGCGCGTTCGGGATTGGCGACGAGGTGGGTCTCGGTCATCTCGATCTCGAGCCGCGCCAGCGGGAACCCGGTCTGGCCAACGAGATCGGCGAGCAGCACGTCGAATTTCGGATTGCGGAACTGCACCGGCGAGACGTTGACCGACAGCCGCACATCCGGCCAGGCGAGCGCATCCCGGCAGGCGCGTTCCAGCACGAAGGCGCCGATCTGGTCGATCAGACCGCTTTCCTCGGCGATCGGGATGAAGATGTCCGGCGGCACCAGCCCGATCTCGGGATGCAGCCAGCGCAGCAGCGCCTCGACGCCCGTCGGCCGCAGCGAGGCCGCCTCGAAGATCGGCTGATAGACGACGGCGAGCTGGTCCGTGCGGATCGCCTCGCGCAACTGGTCGGCAAGCTGCATGCGCTCGGCCCGTGCCGCGTCGATGGACGGGTCGTAGAAGGCGACGCGGTTGCGGCCGAATTCCTTGGCGAGATACATCGCGACGTCGGCGCGGCGCAGCAGTTCCTCGGCCGTCAGCGAGGATCCCGGCATCACCGCGACGCCGATGCTGGTTCCGATCGATACCATGCGACCGCTGAGGGCGATCGGCTGGTCGAAGAAGCGGATCAGCTGCTCGGCGAGGGCCTCGGCCCCGTCGACGCTGTCGGCGCGGTCGAGCAGCACGGCGAACTCGTCTCCGCCGACACGGGCCAGGAGCCCGCGGCCCGCGCAGATGGCGCCGAAACCGGCTGCGACATGCTTCAGCAGGAAGTCGCCGGACTCGTGGCCATAGGCGTCGTTGACCTCCTTGAAGCCGTCGAGATCCATATAGACGAGGCCGACGGGCACCTGGTCGCGGAGATGGGCGGCCGTCGCCGCTTCGAGCGCCCGTCCGAGCGCGGCGCGGTTCGGCAGCCCGGTGAGCCCGTCGTGATTGGCGGCAAAGAGAGCCTCGCGCTCGCGCTTTCGCACTTCGACCAGATTGAAATAGCCGATCGCCATCAGGAACAGCATCGTCAGACAGACGAGCCCGACCGCCAGATAGGCCGTCGGCAATACGCTGTCGACGGCCTCCTGGCCCTGATGCGTCGGCTGCCACGTCATCAGCCCGATGAGCTTGCCGGTCGGATCGAGGATCGGGACGCCCGGTATCCCTTGCTTCGGAGCGACGACCAGTTGCAGCCCGCGCAACACGAACTCATCGCGCATCCGGGCGATATTTGACTCGCTGAGCGTTCGTCCGAGCAGCAGCAGCCGCGTCGGTCCGGTCGGGCGCGGGACAGCCTCGGAGGACGGCACGACGGACCCGACGGCGACCGCATAGAGCATGCCGGACTGGCCGCGCAGGAAACCGGTCGCCGCATCGAAGGGGCCGGAGCGGGCTCGGACCTGCGCGATCAAGGAGGTCAGCGCGCCGCCGAACTCCTCGGCCGCGTTGCGCATCACCGGCTTGCCGTTCTGGAAGCCGAGCACCGACCGGTTGCTCTCGTCGAGCAGATAGACGGTGTCGAACAGGATCCCCTGCCGGCTCGAATCCTGCAGATTGCCGCTGACGAACTCCGGGGCGGGGTTGCCGTAGAGGCTGCGCACGGCATCGTCCCAGACGGCGTAGTCGCCATGGGTCTCGCCGAGGCGCGTCAGGAAGGAGCGAAGCGCCGCATGCACGGAGCGCTCGACGCTGCGGGCCTCGCTGCGGTCTACTTCGCCGGCCATCTTGGTCAAGATGAGGTAACCGGCGAAAATCGCGGCAGCGACGATCAACAGGGCCGGCAAGGCTACCTGAAACGCAAATCTCGCCGTGGGCCGTCGCAAGGATTTCATGGCAACCAGCGCTACCGCATACGGTCCATCTAGACCATCTGAGCTTTAAGGAGCGGTGAAATCAATCACGGAAAACCAGCCCTTGGCTCGCAAGCAAGGAAGAGACTGTCGATGATGCCGCGTCCTGCCCGTTGAGCGCGATCTCGGGCAGGTCCAGCCAGCCAGCGAGATGCACGAGTTCGGCGGCGAGCGCCGCCAGTGCGCGTTCCGGCTTGCGGAGGCCCGGCTCGAGGAAGATGCCGGGCACGCGCAGCATGCCCTCGGCGCGGTCGGCCTTGAGATCGACGCGTCCGACCAGTGCGCCCTTGTAGAGGAACGGCATCACGAAATAGCCGAAGAGGCGCTTGTGACCCGGCGTGTAGAATTCGAGCCGATAGTGGAAATCGAACAGCCGCTCGGTGCGCGGCCGATGCCAGACCAGCGGATCGAACGGCGAGAGCAGCGCCGTCGGCGCGAGGCGCGGCGCGGCCACCGCGGCGGGATCGAGGAAAGCCGGGTTGCGCCAGCCGTCGACGGTCGCAGCGCGGAGCTGGCCGGCCTCGACGAGTTCGGCGATGGCCCGACGCGCCTCGGCAACCGGCAGGCGGAAATAGTCGCGGATGTCGATTTCCGTCGCGACGCCGAGCGCCGCCGCTGACTGGAGCACCAGCGCGCGGATCGCGTCCGCCTCGGCGGGCTCCGGCAAGGCGGCGATCTCGGGCGGGATGACGCGTTCGGTCAGATCGTAGACCCGCTCGAAGCCGCGGCGGAACGCGGTGGTGACACGTCCCGTCCAGAACAGATATTCGAGCGCGGTCTTGCCCTTGTGCCAGCCCCACCAGGGGCCGCTGCGCGCGCCGGGATCCTCGAGCTCGGAGGCGGCGAGCGGTCCCTTCGCCCGGAGCTCGTCGAGCACGGCCGCGACATAGCCGGCATTCTCGGCGGCGAAGGCGTGCACGCCGCCATAGATCCCCTGCCCGGCCGCGGCGCGGCGCATGCGCCAGCGCATCAGCGGATAGGTCTCCAGCGGCAGCAGCGAGGCCTCATGCGCCCAATATTCGAAATAACGGCGCTGCCTGCCGCTCTCGAAGGCGCGCGTATCGAGCGCCTTGCGCGGATAGGCGCCGATCCGGCTGAACACCGGCAGGTAATGCGAGCGGACCAGCACATTGACGGAATCGATCTGCAGCAGGCCCATCCGCGCGATGGCCGCCTCGACCTGCGGCCAGCGCGAGGGCGCCGCGCTCCGGCGCCCGGCGAAGCCCTGCGCGCCAAGGAACAGGCGGCGGGCCTCCGCACCCGAAAGGCTGGTGGCGGCACTCTCGGCAGAGAGGGTCATGCTGTGTCCTCGCCCGTTCGGCCCTGTGATGCGCCGCCCGGCGGGAGAAAGGCCGCTTCAGCTCGTGCGTTCGGCTACATAGCCTGAGTCGGAGGGGCCGGAGAACATGCGCCGGCCCTCGCCGAGCCGGCTGAGCAGCGCGGTGATCTCGCCGGCGGCCATGGGCTTCGCCAGGTGATAGCCCTGCACGAACTCGCATTGCAGCAGGCGGAGCAGCTTCAGCTGCTCGGATGTCTCGATGCCCTCGGCGACGACGGCGATGTCCATGGCGTCGCCGAGGGCGATCATCGACTGGATCAGCGCATTGGCCGTCGGGTTGGTTCCGAGCTCGGAGATGAACGACTTGTCGATCTTCAGCCAGTCGAACGGGAACTGGCGGAGGTACCCGATCGACGAGAAGCCGGTGCCGAAATCGTCGAGCGAGAGGCCGAAGCCCATCGACTTCAGCCGCGCCAGCTTGCGCTTGGCGATGGTCGGGTTGCGGACGAGCAGTCCTTCGGTGAGTTCGAGCTTGAAGCGATTGGGCACGACGCCGTTGCGGCGGGCGATCGCCGCGAGATCATTGGCGAAGTTCGGATCGCGCAGCTGCGCCGGCGAGACGTTGACCGAGATCTTGAGCCCTGGCCAGTTGGACATGTCCTCGCAGGCGCGCTGGAACACGAAGCGGCCGATATCGTGGATGAAGCCGGTTTCCTCGGCGACGGGGATGAAATCGGCCGGGGAAACGCGGCCGAACTCCTTCGAATCCCAGCGCACCAGCGCCTCGACCGAGACGACGGCGAGATCGCTCGCGCGCACGATCGGCTGGTAGACGACGGAGAGCGCCTTCTCGTCGATGGCGGTGCGCAGCGCGAAGCCGAGCCGCTTCTTGTGCAGCGCGCCGGTCTCGAGGCCCGAATGATAGGGCACGGCGTCGCGCTCGGCCGAGTTCTTGGCCTGGTACATGGCGAGATCGGCGCGGCGCAGCAGTTCGGCCGGCGTCATGTCCTCGCCCTCGGCGACGGCATAGCCGACCGCGGCCGTGACCTGGAACTGGAAGCCGCCGACGGTGAAGGACTGGTCGAGCGCATGGACCATCGCCGAGGCGACGCCGGCGACCGCCTGCGGCGCGGCGCGGCCGACGAGCGCCAGCGCGAACTCGTCGCCGCCGACGCGGGCGAAATTGGCGTCGGGCGGCATGATCATCGAGAGCCGCTCGGCCAGCCGGCGGACGAGTTCGTCGCCACCCTGGTGACCGATCGAATCGTTGACCGCCTTGAAGCCGTTGACGTCGAGATAGACGATCGCGGCCTCGCCGCGGCTGCAGGCGTCGGCAAAGGCCGTGCTCTCGCTGATCTCGCTGAAGCCGAAGCGGTTGGTGAGGCCCGTGAGGCTGTCGGTGCGCGCCGCGCTGACGGCCTGCTTCTCGCTCTGCGCCTGCAGCAGGGCGAGGCGCCGCGCCCTCACCGCCGTCAGCATCGCGATGCCGCAGAACAGCACCAGCACCACGCCGACCGGCGGCAGCACGTTGCGCAGCACCGCCGTACCCGGCGCCGGCGGGGTCCAGACGAGTTGTCCGATCGGATTGCCGAAAATGTCGGTGAGCGTCGGGAAGGCGTCGTCGCGATCGGTGCCGTTCTCGAATTCAAGATGCAGGTCGTCGATGAGGAACGTGCTGCCGAGCGTGCCGAGGCGCGTCTTGTCGAGATAGAAGCCCATGGCGAGCAGCGGCAGCGACTTCGGATCGACGCCGTCCAGCTTCGAGACGGGCGCGATGCGCGCGACGCCGAACAGCATCGCCCCGGCGGGCGTCACCAGATAGCTGGAGCGGGCGGCATTGTTCTCGACCGGGGCGGTGCGGATCAGATCCTGGATGCGCGCAATCGTTTCGGGCGTCAGAACCTTCTGCGGCTTCGGCGCATCTTCGGGCGTCGACCAAGCATAGCGCACCTCGCCTTCGGGGGAGATGACCGCGAGGAAATCGGCGATCTGCGTGTCGACGATGCCGGTGCCGATATTGGCGTCGATCCAGGTGGCGTCGCCGCGCTGATACGCGTCATAGGCCTCTTCCCACCAGGAATAGTCGTTGGCGAGCCCCTCGACGCGGGTGTGCATGGCGTCGATGCCGCCCATCACCATCGTCCGCGTTCCTTCGGCAGCCTGAACATTCTGCCGATGCGCCATCCACGCGATGCCGGCGATCACCGTCACCACCGTGATCACGATGCCAGTCACCAGATTCAGCGTGATCCGCCCGGCGATGGGGTTAGACATTCCGATCGTCCATCTCGTTCGATGGCGGGATGCTACGATACGGAATTTTATGCGGACTTAATGAAACTCTCTCAAATTTTATCAGATGGGCGCCTCAGCGCATAAAAGCGCACAAACGGCAGATTCTCGACGAGTCCCGCTCATCTGGTCGCCGAACGCCGCCCCGACGGCCTCTGACTTCAGGTGGTGCCGCCCCTTCCCTTTCCGGCTGATCGAGGCGGCGGAAGGCTCGCACTTTTTTTCTGTGCGCAGCCAATTCGGGCGCTGCGCGAGGCCGGCGCTCAAGCGATTGAATTCAATACAAACTTCTCGCCATGCGTGTCACGAGCCGCGCGCCCGGCGTTTATCGTATGGTTGACAAATCGTTAAGATTGAACCTCTATTGCCGCGCGTTGTTTGTGTTGCGTCTGCGTCGATTGCGGGGTCGTCATGCAGGTATTCCCGGATCGTCCCTTGGCAGGGACGGCGGATGATGCAGTGTCGGGCTGTCCATTTCATTCATCGACGCAGAAGCGCCCAACTGTCGGTTTCGACGAATGGCTTGCAACCGATTTGCGCTGCTCCGCAGGCAAACGGGAGTTTCAGCTTGGCCGCTACAGCGTCTGCCATGTCCGCAACGGCTATCAGTTCGCCGAAGCATTCGACCGCTTCGCCGGCGAGGTCGCGCAATATGCCAAGACCGGACTGCTGACGATCGTCCCGACCCGGCGTCCCTATGCCGACTCGGTCGAGGAACTCCGCCTGCTCGGCCAGATCATCGTCGATGCCGGCTATGCCGAAAGCGCCGGCGCGCTGATCCGCAGCGAGACGGTCGCCATCCCGCTCGATATCGACTGCCCGGTGACGGGGCTGCCGACGACGTACGAGTTCTTTCCCGTCGCCTTCTGCTGCCATGCCGGTGATCCCGCCGACCCGCTCTACGATCCCTCGCTGAGCGCGCCCTTCCTCGCTATCAACACGACGTCGGATGCCTTTGCCTTCGGCATGCTGGTGCGCGATCTCTCGATGCGGCATTTCCACTGCCCGCCGCACGAGATCGCCAGCCGCGGCGATTTCGAGCGGCTGCTCGGGCGCTGCGTCACGGCCTGGCAGAACATGTCGGTCAATACGATCCAGGCCTACCAGAAGGTCGCCGTCACGGCCGAGCGCGCCGTCAGCCTTTCGGACGACGAGCGCTTCTGGCTGGCGCCGCACAACGACCCCGTCTTCGCCGAACTCGAAAAGGCGATGCATACCCACGAGATGCCGATCATCTATGCGCAGCGTCTCGCCGCCAAATGGACGGCGGCGCTCTATGAGGGCGCGCGCCGCTTCGCCAGCCGCGATGGCCAGTCCGGCGGCATTCCGGCATTCGACATGAGAGCAACGGCGCATCCATGAGCTACACCAACGAGGAATTCGTCGAGGTCCGCCGGATCAGCGACGACCACCAGGCGATCCATGCCAAGGCGCCGGTCCCCAAGGACACGCTGCTCGGATTCTTCGACGGCAAGGCGCTGCTGATCGATCTCGACCGCGCCAGCGAGTTCGATGACTACTGGTGGCGGCAGTCGGTGCATCTGAAGCTGATCGGCCGCAAGCTGCTGTGCTTCCTGCCGACCGAAACCCCTGATGGCATCGATTTCCTCAACCACTCCTGCCGCCCGAACACCCGCGTCGAGGACCAGATCTATGTGTTCGCGACGCGCGACATCGCGCCGGGCGAAGAGCTGACCGCCGACTACCGCACCTTCAACCTCGTCGCGGAGGGCAAGAAGTGCTGGTGCGCCGAACCGCTCTGCGAGATCTGACGGCCGGGCGATGATCGCATCGCGACGCGCCTGGCCGGTCATCGGCGTTCTCGTGCTGATCGGCATCGAGGCGCTGCTGTTCGGCTACACCTATCCGTTCTTCTCGCTGGCGCTCGAGAACAAGGGCATCGCCACCTGGCTGATCGGCCTCAACGCCTCGCTCGCCGGCGCCGGCATCCTGTTCTTCGGCCCGTTCCTGCCGAAGCTCATCGACCGGCTCGGCCTCAAATATCTCGTGGCGACGCAGTTCGGCCTGTCGCTGCTCTCATTCGCCGCCATCCTCACCGTCGACCACCTCGCCGTCTGGTTCATCGCCCGCTTCGTGATGGGAACCTGCTTCTCGGCAATGTGGACGACGACCGAGATCTGGCTGAACGGCCTCGTCGACGACCGCAGCCGCGGCCGCATCGTCGGCGCCTCGGGCACGCTCTATGCCGCCTGCCAGTTCACCGGGCCGCTGCTGCTCGCCGGCACGGGATCGACCGGCAGCCTGCCGCTCATCGCCGCCATGGTGCCGCTCGCCGTCGGCGTGGCCCTCTCGCTGTCGATCCGCTCCGCCGCCGGCGAGAGCGAGGATGAGGAGAGCGGCGACCCGAGCACGCTCAAGACCGCGATCCAGCTCGCCGGCGCGCTGATCGCCGCCGCCTTCCTGACCGGTGTCGGCGAGACGGCCATGCAGAGCCTCTTGCCGCTCTACGGCCTCGCGCATGGGCTGAGTGAGGCCGCCGCCTCGCGGCTCGTCGCGGTGTTCAGCCTCGGCGAGGCGATCCTCGTCGTGGCGCTCGGCTGGATGTCGGACCGCTACGGACGGCGGCCGACGCTGATCGGCTGCGCGGCGCTCGCCGTTGCCTCGACGC
The DNA here is from genome assembly GCA_965279105.1 of Kaistia sp. Lineage (GTDB taxonomy): Bacteria > Pseudomonadota > Alphaproteobacteria > Rhizobiales > Kaistiaceae > Kaistia. Next base: position 2,337,601 of record OZ257135.1, on the reverse strand, counting down.
TCGCCCTCCCCTTCGTGATGGGCAGGGGATTGCTGCTGGAGCCGGTTCTGTTTATCGCCGGCGGCACGGTGTCGGGCCTCTACACGCTCGGCATCGTCCTCATCGGCCACGACTATCGCGGCCAGCGCCTCGCGGTCGTCTCGACCGGCTTCGCCATGGCCTATTCGGCCGGATCGGTCATCGGCGCGACGCCGATCGGCTACCTGATCGATCTCTTCGGCGCCGAGGCGCTGCCCATCACCGTCGCCGGCGGCTTCCTGGCGCTGATGCTGTTCCTGCTTCGGCCGCGGCGGCGTGAAATCATCGAGGAATAAGGGCGTCAGCCCCAGTCCGCCGCACCGGCGCTGATCGCGAAGGCGACGCCATCCATGGCGGTGTCATCCCGGCGCAGGCCGGGATCCAAGCACACAGGCCTCGGCCGCGCTTGAGATCACGGTGTTCATGGGCCCCGGCCTTCGCCGGGGCGACGACCTCGGCTGAAGAAGATCGCTTGGCGCAGGGGGGGGCGGAGTGTTCGCCGGACCCGTAAAGCGGGCGGAGCAGCGAGAGATTGCGGGCGAACCAGAGGGGTCACGCCCGTCACCCGGACCTGCAGTCCGACCTTTCCCCGTGGGAGAGGTTGAAAACGGGAGCTGCGGAGCGCCGCCTCAGATCGTCATCTGCGTGCCGATCTCGACGACGCGGCCGGTGGGGATGTGGAAATATTCTGTCGCGTCGCTGGCGTTGATGGCGAGCTTGATGAACAGCTTGTCCTGCAGGCGCGAGAAGATGCGGTCCTTGGCCGGCTTGATCGAGCGGCGCGACAGGAAGAACGACGTCGACATGATGTCGTATTTCCAGCCCTGCTTGCGGCAGAGGCCGAGGGCCTTGGGGACGTTCGGCGTTTCCATGTAGCCGAAGGTCATGAATACGCGCGTGAAGCTCTCGTTGACCGGCTCGATGCGGATGCGGTCGGCATCGTCGATGCGCGGCACGTTCGAGGAGATCACGGTCAGCAGCACGTTCTTCTGGTGCAGCACGCGATAGTGCTTGAGGCTGTGCAGCAGCGAGGACGGCGCGGTCTCGGGATCGGAGGTGAGGAACACCGCCGTGCCGGGGACGCGGACGACGCTGCTCTTCTCGAGGTTCTTCACCAGTTCGTTGAGCGGCACGTCGTTGCGCCGGCTCTTGTCGAACAGGATCTTGGTGCCGCGCACCCAGGACCGCATGATCACCATGATCGAGAAGGCGAACAGCAGCGGCACCCAGCCGCCCTCGGTGATCTTGATCAGATTGGCGCCGAGGAAGACGAGATCGATGACGAGGAACGGCGCGATGAGAAGCGCCGCGACCCAGACCGGCCACTTCCAGAAGCGCCAGACGACGATGAAGGCGAGGCAGGCGGTGATCACCATTTCGCCGGTGACGGAGATGCCATAGGCGGTCGCCAGCTTGCTGGACGAGCCGAACAGCACGACGAGCAGCAGCACCGCGATCATCAGCATCGTGTTGACCTGCGGCATGTAGATCTGGCCGGCATGCTGCTCGGACGTGTGCTCGATATCCATGCGCGGCAGCAGCTTGAGCTGGATCGCCTGGCGCGTCATCGAGAACGCGCCGGTGATGACCGCCTGCGCCGCGATGACGGTCGCCATGGTGGCGAGGATCACCACCGGCAGCAGCGCCCATTCGGGGAACAGCAGGAAGAACGGGTTCGCGATCGCCTCGGGATGGGCCAGCACCAGCGCGCCCTGGCCGAGATAATTGGCCGCGAGCGCCGGGAAGACGAAGCCGAGCCAGGCCGCCTGGATCGGCTTGCGGCCGAAATGGCCGAGATCGGCATAGAGCGCCTCGGCGCCGGTGACCGAGAGGAAGACCGCGCCGATGACGATGAGGCCGGTGTGACCGTTGACCCAGATGTAGCGGACGGCGTGATAGGGATTGAGGGCGGCGAAGATGCCCGGATCGTCGGCGATATGCGTGAAACCGCCGATGGTCATGACGATGAACCAGCAGGCGGTGATCGGGCCGAACAGTGAGGCGACGCGCGCCGTCCCATAGCGCTGGACGAGGAACAGCGCCGTGATGATGGCGATGGTGATCGGGACGACGAAATCGTCGAGCGCCGGCGTGATCAGCTTGATGCCCTCGACGGCGGATAGCACCGAGATCGCGGGCGTGATCACCGCATCGCCATAGAACAGCGCCGCACCCGCGACGCCGAGCACGAACACGATCGGCGCCGACTTGCCCATGGTCCGGGTCGCCAGAGCCATCAGCGACAGCGTGCCGCCTTCGCCATTGTTGTCGGCGCGAAGCAGAATGACGACATATTTCAGCGTCACGATGATGGTCAGCGTCCAGAGGATCAGCGAGATGATGCTGACGACATCCTCGCGCACGATCTCGCCATGCGCGCTGTTGGCCGCATGCAGCGCCTCGCGAAACGCATAGATGACGCTGGTGCCGATGTCGCCATAAACGACGCCCACCGAACCGAGCGTCAGGGTCCAGAAGCCCGCTTGGACGGGTCCGTGACCGGACTGCTCGGTGGCGGATGGACCCGCTGCGGGCGGCGCGGCCTGCGTAGCCTCGCCTCCGCCCTGCACATTCAGAACCATTGACTGGTCATCTCGTTCACCGCGCCCACCGGCGGCCGGGCGTGCTTATAACAGATGCAGTGCACCGCACAACGATAGCTCAATGCCGCGACGAAACAAGGCGGCGGCCGCTCGGCGGATTGCGCATCGGCATTGCTGCCTGAACGCCCGGAAAATCGATCGTTAACGGACGTTGACGCTTTTTCCAGCTTTCCCGCAAGCAAAGGTTAAAGCGCATCTGCTTCAACTTTTAATCAACAGCCGCCCTGGCAACCGCCAGGACCCGATCGCTTCAGGACCGAACACCGTGCCGACCGCCGACCGCCAGAGCCAGCAAGACGACGCGATCGCCGCGTGCGGTAACATGGGGCGCGAACCGCGCAGCGGCAATACCGTGCTGCTGTTCGGGATCGTCTCGATCGCCCTGCTCGGCATCGTCGGCATCACGATCGACATCTCGCGTCTCGCCGTCGCCCGCAGCGACCTGCAGCATCGGCTCGACAGCGCGCTTGCGGCCGGTGCGCGCGAGCGGACGGGGCTCCGCAGCGAGGCGGCCGTCGAAGTGTTCGACCAGATGCCGACCGGCGCGATCGCGAAGGCGGCGGTCCGGCGATTCGACGACGACGCCGACGGCCTCTCCGGCGTCGCCAGTGCCGCCGTGACGACGACGCTGTCGAGCGTGCTCGGCATCCGCAGCATCCGCATCACCGCGAAGGGCCACGCCGCCGCGCCGGCGCCACACTGCCGCGACCCCTGGATGCGCGCCAGCGACCGCGCCGGCTGCGCCATCACCGTCATGAGCACGACGGAAACGACGCCGCAGCGCTGAGCCTCTGCTACCGCGCGCTCAGACGCCCCAGCGCAGCGCCGCGGTCCGCACCGGCGCATCGAAATGGCGCGCCAGTTCATCGTCGAGCATGGTCACCGTCAGCGAGCACCCGGCCATTTCGAGCGCCGTCACATAGTTGCCGACGAGGCTGCGGGCGATGCGGATGCCGTGCTTCTCCAGTTCCCGCGCCGCCGCGTGATACATGACATAGAGCTCCATCTGCGGCGTGCCGCCGAAGCCGTTGACGAGCAGCAGCGCGTCGCCGGTGCGGCCGAGATCGCCAGCGATGGCCGCGACCATCTCCTCGGCGATGCGATCGGCGCTTTCGAGCGCGACACGCCGCCGGCCGGGCTCGCCATGAATGCCGACGCCCATCTCCATTTCGTCGTCGGGCAGCTGGAAGGTCGGCGTGCCCGCCGCCGGCACGATGCAGCTCGTCAGCGCGACGCCCATCGAGCGCGTCGCCGCATTGACGCGGTCGCCGAGCACTTTCAGGAGGCCGAGCGGCATGCCGGCCTCGGCGGCGGCACCGACGACCTTCTCGACGATCATGGTGCCGGCGACGCCGCGGCGGCCGAGCGACCAGGTCGACCGCTCGACCGCGACGTCGTCGTCGGTGATCACGGTCAGCACTTCCGAGCCGGCCATCTCGGCGGCCATCTCGAAGTTCATGACGTCGCCCTCGTAGTTCTTGACGATGAAGAGCGCGCCGCCGCCGGTGTCCACGTCCGCGACCGCCGCGATCATCTGGTCGGGGGTCGGCGAGGTGAACACCTGGCCGGGACAGGCGGCATCGAGCATGCCGAGACCGACAAAGCCGGCATGGAGCGGCTCATGGCCGGAACCGCCGCCCGAGATGATCGCCGGCTTGCCTTGCGTCAGCTGCCGGCGGCGGACGAACTTGCGCTCCTCGCCCAGGAGGACGATGTCGGCATGGGCGGCCGCGAAGCCATCGAGGCTTTCTGCCAGCACGCTTTCCGGCGCATTGATCAGCTTCTTCATGGGTCTCCCTCCCGCTTGTCTTTCATAGGCCGAAAGGCCCTCACCCCAGTCCTCTCCCAAGGGGAGAGGGAGCAGATCAGCGCCTCTCCCCGGCAGCGCCGCCTCCGATTGGCGCTCCCTCTCCCTCAGGGAGAGGGCCGGGGTGAGGGCCTTCCCCCGCCCCTACCCGTCGACCAGCTTGGCCAGTCTCTGCACGAAATCCCCGACCAGCCGGTCGAGATCCTGGTTCTTTTCGGCATCGCCGAGATCGGGCAGGTAGATGACATGCGGCCGCAGCCGCCGCGCTTCCTTCAGCGAGGGCACGCGGCGCGGATGGGCGCGCGCATAGGCGTCGAGGAAGAGGCGGCGATCCTCCGGCGAGAAATGGCCGATCTCGAAGATCGTCTCGATATGCTGCGGCGGGATCGGCGTCGGATAGGTCGGGCTAGTGATGTGGCTGACGAAGGAGCGGTTCTTGCCGAGCGCCTGTGCGAGGCGCCCGCGCGTGCCGGAGGGACGGTTTTCCAGGACGCGCTGCAGGATCGCCTTATAGGCGGCGACGGCCTGGCCGGACTTGCTGTCGTCCTCGCCGGCCGCGCTCATGCGGCAGGCCCGCCATCGATCGCAGCCAACGCGCGCTTGACGCGGCCGACGAGACGAGGCGCCACGGAAACGGTCGCGATCCCGGCGCCGATCAGCGCCGGCAGATGGCGCGGGTCGCCGCCCATGTCGCCGCAGAGGCTGACCTCGCGGCCGAGGCGATGGCCGGCCTCGGCGACACGGGCGATCAGCGCGATCACCGCCGGGTTGCCCGGATCGCACAGGGCCGCGACGCCGGCGATGTCGCGCGCGGCGGCGGTCGTATACTGCGTCAGGTCGTTGGAGCCGATCGAGAAGAAGGCGGCGCGGTCATAGAGATCGGGCACGATCGCCACCGCCGGCACCTCGACCATGATGCCGAGCGGCGGGCGGGCATGCGGCAGGCCCTCGCTCGCGAGTTCCGCCACGGCCGCGTCGAGCAGCGCCGCGGCGGCCTCGATCTCCGCCGGCGCCGTCACCATCGGCAGCATCACCTTCAAGGTGCCGAACACCGCCGCCCGCGCCAGCGCGCGGAGCTGCAGGCGGAAGATCTCCGGCCGCGCCAGCGACAGACGGACGCCGCGCGTGCCGAGAAACGGGTTCGATTCACCGTCGATGGTGAGCCCCGGCACCGGCTTGTCGCCGCCGGCATCGACGGTGCGGATCGTCACGGGCCGCGCGCCGGCCCAGGTCAGCATGCGCTTATAGGCGCGAAACTGCGTCTCCTCGTCGGGGAGACCGTCCGGTCCATGAAAAAGAAACTCGGTGCGCACGAGGCCGATGCCGTCGCAGATCGCCGGGTCGAGCGCGTCCAGTTCCTCCGGCTCGGCGACATTGATGAGCACCGCGACCGCGCGGCCATCCGCGGTGCGCCCCGGCAGCAGCGCGGCGGCGGCTTCAACGGCGGCACGGTCGGCGGCGCCGGCGCTGCCTTCGGCAAAGGCGGCGCGGTCAGCGGCGCCGGGCGCAAGGACCAGACGGCCGCGATCGCCATCGACGATCGCCTCGCTGGCCGCCGTCTCCGGCAGGGCGCCGAGGCCGACCACCATCGGCACGCCGCGCGCCCGCGCAAGCATCGCGACATGGCTGGACGGGCTGCCTTCGGCGAGCGCCATGGCGCCGCCGGCAGTCCAGTCGATCGAGAGGAAGAGGCTCGGCGTCACGTCGCGGCCGATGAGGATCACGCCGGGCGGAATGCGCCGCTCGCCGCCGGCATCGCCGAGTTCGGCGACGACGCGGTCGCAGATATCCTCGAGATCGGCGGCGCGGGCGGCGAAATAGGCATCCTCCGACGCCCGGTAGCCGGCGATGGCATCGTCGAGCGCCGCGGTCCAGGCCGTGACGGCGTCGATCCCCGCGGCGATCGCGGCGAAGGCGGGCGCGGCCAACGCGTCGTCGGAGAGCATCGCCACCTGGAATTCGAGGATATCGGCGCCGTCGCCGTCGGCCGTGGCGATGACCTCCGCGAGGCCGTCGGTCGCGGCGGTGATCGCGGCGGCGAGCGCCGACCGTTCCTCGTCCGGCGAGCCCTTGACGCGCTCGGCCGCCGAGCGGACTTCGAGGCGATAGATGGCGCCGAGCGCAAGGCCCGGGCTCGCGGCGCGGCCGAGAATCGCGATCGGCGAAGGCTCAATCCGCGACATGGGCTCCCGCCTCGTCGAAATCGCGCTCGACCAGCGAGACCAGCGCAGCGACGGCCGCATCGGCATCGGCGCCCGTCGCGCGGAAATGCAGCGTGGTGCCTTGCGGCGCCTTGGCGGCCATGACGCGGACGATGCTCTTGGCGTCGATCCAGGGGCCGTCGGCGCCGAGGCCGAGCTCGATCGAGGCGCCGAATGTCTTGGCGAGCTTGGTCAGCTTCACCGAGGGGCGCGCATGCAGGCCGACCGCATGGGTCAGCAGCACGCTGCCTTCACTCGCGGCGTTCTTGGAGCTATCGCCGCCGGAGACATCGCCGCCCATGCCTTCGAGATCCGCCATCGCACATTCCTTCCTCATGCCGGCCTCAGGCCGGCGACAGTTCCTCGGCGGTGCGCCGGACGACATCGAGCGAGGCGCCGCCAGAGGCTTCCGTCGCCGCGATCACCGACCCTTCGACGATCGGCGCGTTGCAGACGACGATCCGCCCGGCCCGCTCCGCCGGCTGCATCTCGATCGCCATCTCGCTGTTGGTCTCGGCCCCGCCGAGATCGACGAGAATCGCGACGCCCGCCTCCGTCCATGCCCGATCGATGGCGGCGAGGATAGCCTCGACGCTGGTGCCGAGGCCGCCATCCGGATTGCCGCCGCAAAAGGCGAGCGGAACCTCGTCACCGACCATCTGGCGCACCATCTCGGCCGTGCCGCGCGCGACATCGGGCGAATGCGAGACGATGACGATGCCGACATTCTCCGGCGGCTTGGTTGCTGCTGCGCTCATGCGATCTCGTCCATCGTCCTTGCAAGGGCGGCGACGAGCAATGCGCTCGACCGCGCGCCGGGGTCCATGTGACCGATCGACCGATCGCCGAGGAACGAGGCGCGGCCACGGATTGCCTTCATCGGGATCGTCGCGTCGGCCGCGGCGTCGGCAGCCGCGACCGGGTCCTCGCCCGCGGCGAGCGCCACGGCGACGGGCGCCAGCACGTCCAGCATGGTCTTCTGGCCGAGCTCCGACTTGCCGCGCGCCTTCACGGCCTCGATCGCCTGGGCGAGCGCGGCGGCGAGATCGGCCGCGCTCGGATCGGCTGGAATCGACTTCGCGAGCGCCAGCGCCAGCGTGCCATAGAGCGGGCCCGAGGCGCCGCCGACCTTCATCACCAGCGTGGTGCCGATCGCCTTCAGCCCATCGGGCAAGGGCTTGGCGGCGATCGCGTCGATATCGGCCAGCACCGCCTCGAAGCCGCGCTTCATGTTGAGGCCGTGGTCGCCGTCGCCGATCGCCTGGTCGAGCGCCGTCAGTTCGTCGGCATGGGCGATCATCGCCTCCGCCATCGCCGCAATCAGCGCCCGCCTGCCGTTTTCGTCGATCATCCCTCGCCTCCTCCGATCCGATTCCCCGCTCCGTCGAAATAGAGCGGATCGACCAGACTAAGCGCAACCACATCGCCGGCGACGAGTTCGGTGCCGGGATCGACCAGCGTCGTCAGCTTCCTGTCGCCGATGCGGATATGCAGGTGATTCTGGTCGCCGAGATGCTCGATCCAGTCGACGCTCGCATTGCCGCCGCGTCCCTCCGCCTTCTCGATCTTGAGATGCTCGGTGCGCGCGCCGATGGTGCGCGTTCCGGCCGGCGCGGCGCCGGCGTCGATCAGCCCTTCGGGCAGGAAGTTGATCGCCGGCTGGCCGAGACGGGCAGCGACATAGAGATTGGCCGGCCGGCGATAGATCTCGCGCGGCGAGCCGATCTGGATCAGCCGGCCCTCGCTCATCACGCCGATGCGCGAGGCGAGCGTCATCGCCTCGATCTGGTCGTGCGTCACATAGAGGATGGTCGCGCCCAGCTCCTGCTGGATGCGCTTCAGTTCGAGGCGCAGCTCGGAGCGGAGCTTGGCATCGAGCGAGGACAGCGGCTCGTCCATCAGATAGATCGCCGGACGCCGCACCAGCGCGCGGCCGATAGCGACGCGCTGCATCTCGCCGCCGGAGAGCCGCGTCGCGCGGCTTTCCAGCTTGTGGGCGATGCGCAGCTTGGTGGCGATGTCGGTGACGCGGCGCTTGATCTCGTCCTCGGCGACGCGCCGCTGCGGCGAGCGCAGCGGAAAGGCGAGGTTGTCGTAGACCGAGAGATGCGGATAGAGCGAATATTGCTGGAAGACGAAGGTGACGTCGCGACCGGCCGGCGCGATCCCGGTGACGTCGCGCCCGCCGATCGAGACGCGGCCGGCATCCGCCGCCTCGAGGCCGGCGACGAGACGCAGCGTCGTCGTCTTGCCGGCGCCGGTCGGCCCGAGCAGCACGATCAGCTCGCCATCGGCGATGCCGAGCGAGAGACCGTCGACCGCGGCCTTGGCGCCGAACCGCTTGGTGACGCCGTCGATGAAGACCTCAGCCATGCGCGCCTCCTCTCCACGGCGCCGTCGCCAGCGCCTTGCCGGAGCCCTTGTCGAACAGCGACAGCCGGTCGGACCGGAAGCGAAGGCCGACGCGCTCGCCGGTGCGGATCGCGAGTTCCGACGGCAGCCGCGCCTTGATCGGGCCATGGCCGGTCTCGATGGCGACGATCTGCGTCGTGCCGAGATATTCGGTGCCGAACACCTCGCCCCTGAGCGCCGAGGCATCGTCGAGGAAGACATGTTCCGGCCGGATGCCGAGCGCGAGCTCGGCCGGGGCGCGCCCCTCCTCGAGTTCCGGCACCGGCACCTCGGCCCCGCCGACCCTGACGCTGCGGTCGCCCGGCGCGAGGCCGGCATGAAAGGCGAGGAAGTTCATCGGCGGCGAGCCGAGGAAATCGGCGACGAACATGGTGGCGGGGTGGTCATAGATCGCCTGCGGCGGGCCGAACTGCTCGATGACGCCATGGTTCATCACGGCGATCTTGTCGGCCATGGCCATCGCCTCGAGCTGGTCGTGCGTCACATAGACGGTGGTGGCGCCGATGCGGTTGTGGAGTTCGCGCAGTTCGCGGACCATCAAATCGCGGAATTCGGTATCGAGCGTGCCGAGCGGCTCGTCCATCAGGAAGGCCTTGGGCCGGCGGACGATGGCGCGGCCGAGCGCGACGCGCTGGCGATCACCGCCGGCAAGGCCGGAGACCGGCCGGTCGAGCAGATGATCGATGCGGAGCAGCCGTGCCGCCTCCTCGACCGCCTTGTCGATCTCGGCGCCCCGCATGCCCTGACATTTCAGCGGGAAGCCGATGTTCCGGCGGACATTCATGTGCGGGTAGAGCGCGAAGAGCTGGAAGACGAAGGCGATGTCGCGCGCCGCGGCGCGGTTGAAGGTGACGTCCTCGCCGCCGAGCAGGATGCGGCCGGCGGTTGGCAGTTCCAGGCCGGCGATCATGCGCAGCGTCGTCGTCTTGCCGCAGCCGGACGGCCCGAGCATCACGAAGAACTCGCCGTCGGCAATGGTGAAGGTCGAGCCCTTGACGGCCGTAAAGGCGCCGAAGCTCTTCTGGACGTTCTCGACGCGGATCTCGGCCACCGCTCTACTCCGGAAAATGGCTGACGACCGCGAACAGCACCGTGCCCGCGAGGATCGTTATGAAGGAATAGGCATAGGCGGTCGCCGAGAGCGGCTGCATCAGCATGACGACGCCGAGCCCGATCAGGACGGTGGCGACGACCTCCCACGGACCCCGGCGGAGGCGGATGAGGCCGGCGAGAAAGCTGCGACGCGGCGGGGTCGAGGTATCAGTCATGCCTGCGCTCCCTCTCGATCGCCGCGCCGGGCAGAAAGGCCCCCACCCCGGCCCTCCCCCGCAAGGGGGGAGGGAGAAGGCCCCTCACCCCTGCCCTCTCCCGCGAGCGGGGAAGAAATGCGCGCTTCGCCTCGGCGTCGATGAAGGGCGAGAGCGGCCCCCTCCCCCCTTGCGGGGGAGGGTTGGGGTGGGAGACTTGCTTGCTCCGAGCGTCGTTAGGTTCCTGCCGAAGGCCGCTCACCCCTGCCCTCTCCCGCGAGCGGGAGAGGGGGAAGGCTGCGGCCCGGCGTTGATGAAGGTCGCCGCCCTGCCCTCTCCCCCCTTGTGGGGGAGAGCTGGAGAGGGGGGCCTTCTCCCCTCGCCCGCTTGCGGGAGAGGGGTCGGGGGTGAGGGTCACGACGAGCCCGCTCATTTCCGCACCGCTCCGAAGGTGATGCCGCGCAGGAGATGCTTCCTGAGCAGGATGGTGAAGACGAAGATCGGGATGACGAAGAGCGTCGTCGCGGCGGCGACGGCCGGCCAGTCCTGGCCGCCCTCGCCGATGATGAAGGGAATGAAAGGCGGCATGGTCTGGGCGTTGCCGGAGGTGAGCAGCACCGCGAAGGCATATTCGTTCCAGGCGAAGATCAGGCAGAAGATCGCGGTTGCGGCGATGCCGGTCGCGGCTTGCGGCAGCACGGCGAGGCGGAAGGCCTGCAGCCGCGTATAGCCGTCGATCATCGCCGCTTCCTCATACTCGCGCGGGATCTCGTCGATGAAACCCTTGAGCAGCCAGACCGCGAGCGACACGTTCACCGCCGTGTAGAGCAGGATCATGCCGAGCTTCGAGTCCGTCAGGCCGAGCTCGCGATACATGAGATAGATCGGGATCGCGACGGCGATCGGCGGCATCATCCGCGTCGACAGGATGAAGAACAGCAGGTCCTCCTTCAGCGGCACGCGGAAGCGCGAGAAGCCGTAGGCCGCGAGCGTGCCGAGAAAGACCGCGAGGAAGGTCGAGCCGAAGGCGATGATGATCGAGTTGACGAAGCGCGGGATGACGTTGGACGGCCCGGCGATGACCATGTTGCGCGAGCGGACGAGCTTGTCATACCAGGTCGTCGGCGCCGGCATGCCGGCCAGAACCTCCGGCGATTGCCGGGTGCGCGTCGTGAATAGGTTCACATAGCCCTCGAGCGAGGGGGTGAACACGATCTTCGGCGGATAGGCGATCGAATCCGGCGGCGTCTTGAAGCTGGTGGCGATGATCCAGATGAGCGGGATCATCGTGACGAGCGCATAGACGATGACGATGGCGCCGGCGATGCGGCGGGTCGCGGTCGAGGGCGCGACGACCGAATGGGCCTGGTTGGCACTGCTCATCGCTGCTTCACCTTGTTCAGCGCCTTCACATAGATGTTGGCGAGGCCGAAGACCGTGACGAACAGGATGATGGCGAGCGCCGAGGAATAGCCGGTGCGCCAGCTCTCGAAGGCCTGCCGCTTCAGCGTGATCGAGACCACTTCCGTCGTCGAGCCGGGGCCGCCGCCGGTGAGCAGGTTCACCATGTCGAACATCTTGAAGTTCTCGATGCCGCGGAACAGCACCGCCAGCATGATGAAGGGCAGCGCCATCGGCAGCGTGATCGACCAGAACTGGCGCCAGGGCGAGGCCCGGTCGACCTCGGCCGCCTCATAGATGTAGTCGGGGATCGAGCGGAGCCCGGCGAGGCAGATCAGCATCACATAGGGCGTCCACATCCAGGCATCGACGATGACGATCGCCCAGGGGCTCAACGTGACGTTGCCGAGCATCTGGAACGAGGACGGGTCGATGCCGGTCAGGAAGCCGATCGCATAATTGAACAGCCCGCTCTGCGGCTGGTAGATGAAGGTCCAGAAATTGCCGACCACCGCCGGCGACAGCATCATCGGAATGAGGATGACGGTCGTCCAGAGGCCGTGGCCGCGGAACTTCTTGTCGATGAGCCAGGCGAGGCCGAAGCCGAGCGCCGTCTCGATGGCGATGGTCGCGATGACGAAATGCGCCGTCGTCTGCATCGCCAGCCAGACATCGCTGTCGGTCAGGATCTTCCGGTACCAGTCGAGGCCGACCATCTTGACCTCGGCATTCGGCCTGTTGGCGCGGTAGTTCGTGAACGACAGGTAAATCGTCCAGATCAGCGGAAAGATGTTGATCGCGAGCAAGAGAACGATGGTCGGCCCGATGAACAGCCAGGCGATGGCCTTGTCGGAAAGCCCGCGCAGCGGCTTGGCGATGCCGTCCGGCGTCGCGCCGGCCAGTCTGTCCGGAAGGGCCGATGGGGTCGTGGCGTCGGTCATGGGCAATCCGGTCATGGGGGATCGATCCGGCATCGTCGGCCGTGCGTGAAGCGTCTGTCGTCGGCGCGGGCCGCACCGGCGCCGGGGACGAGCCCGGCGCCGGCTTTATTGCGGCTCAGAGCTTACCGTCGTCCTGGAAGACGGTCGTCCAGTCGGCGACCAGCTTGTCGAGCGCCTCCTGGGCAGTGCCCTGGTCGGCGATCACATAGTCGGAGACGCGCTTCTGCATCGCCTGGAGCAGCTGGGCATAGACGGGCTCGGCCCAGAAGTCCTTCACGATCGCCATCGATTCGAGGAAGGTCGCGGCATAGGGCGCGCTCTTCACGAAATCGGGCGCTTCCAGCACCGACTTGGCGCAGGAATAGCCGCCGAGCGACCACCACTTGGCCTGGACCTCGGGCTTGACGAACCACTTGATGTATTCGAGCGCGTCGGCCTGCTTCTCGGAATAGGCGACGACCGAGATGCCCTGGCCGCCGAGCTGCGCGAAGTGGAACTTCTCGGCCGGATTGGCGAAGAAACCGATCTTGTCGCCGCCGACATTCGGGTCCTTGTAGAGGCCCGGCCAGGTGAAGGCGAAGTTCATCTGCATCGCGACCTGGCCCGATTTGAAGGCGTCGGCCGCTTCGCTCATATACATGTTCGACGCGCCGGGCGCCGTGCAGCACTTGTAGAGCGACTTGTAGAATTCGAGACCGGCGACGGCTTCGGGCGAATTGACGAAGCCCTGCATGTCATAGGGCTTCTTGGGGTTCTGATACTCGAAGCCCCAGTCATAGAGGACGTTGGTGACGCCCATCGTGATGCCTTCCGAGCCGCGCTCGGTATAGATCGCGGCGCCGTAGACCTTCTTGCCGTCGATCTCGCGGCCCTGGAAGAATTCGGCGATCTTCTTCAGCTCGGTATAGGTCTTCGGCGGAGCGAGATCGAAGCCGTATTTCTCCTTGAATTCCTTCTGCAGCTCGGGCTTCTCGAACCAGTCCCTGCGATAGGTCCAGCCGACGACGTCGCCCATCGCCGGCAGCGCCCAGTAGTTCGGCGTGTTCTTCGGCCATTCGGCATAGCCGACGACGGTCGCCGGCAGGAAGTCGTCCATCGAGATGTTGTTCTTCTCGAAGAAGTCGTTGAGCTTGACGTAGTGGCCGTTCTCGGCCGAGCCGCCGATCCACTGGCTGTCGCCGATGATCAGGTCGCAGAGCTTGCCATGCGAATTGAGCTCGTTCAGGAAGCGGTCGGCATAGCTCGTCCACGGCACGAACTCGAACTTCATGTCGATGCCGGACTGCGTGGTGAAGTCCTTCGACAGTTCAACGAGCGCATTGGCCGGATCCCAGGCCGCCCAGCACAGCGTCAACGACTTGTCGGCCGCCCTGGCGCTGCCGGCCATGGCACCCGCCATGACGGTAGCCGCGCCCAGCGCAGCGGCCAGCTTCAACAGTTTCCTCATGCGTTCCTCCCTCGATTGCCCGAACTTCGGATTGCCCGCTCTGGCGTTGGTCCCGTTGCTGCGATTTGCCCATGCCACGACACCGCGCAAAAAAGTCCGCGCGCGCGCTGGATCGCTTCCTCGGGCGATCCGGACAGGTGAATTGAAGCAGTCCCCGATGCCGGTAGGTCCGGCTTGCTGTTTAGTGATTGTGTTTAGTGATAGCCAATTCACTAAACAACGCAATGGCCAATTTCCGCTACTTGTTGTGCAGTGCAGCGACTAATTACTAAACCGAGTTTAGTAATTCGGAGGGCCATGTCGCCCAACTGTTGGCGGGCAAAGAAAAAGGGGCGCCGCGAGGCGCCCCTTCGTCAGGGATGGGAGGGTGCGGCCGCAGCCGCTGGCGTCAGACCTTGGTCCAGACATTGCCCGAGGTGGAGGATTTCACCGCCGCGGCGATGAACTTCATGCCGATGAGGCCGTCCTCGACCGAGGGGTAGATCACGTCGGCCGAGACCGGCTTGCCCTCGCGGGCGGCGCGGATGGCGCGGGCGGCTTCCGCATAGATGGTGGCGAAGCCTTCGAGATAGCCTTCCGGATGGCCGCCCGGCACGCGGGTGACGCGCGCCGCCTCCGGCCAGGCGCCGGCGCCGCCGCGGGTCAGGAGCTGCTTCGGCTCGCCGAACTTGGTGAACCAGAGATAGTTCGGATCGGCCTGCGTCCATTCGAGGCCGCCCTTGGTGCCGTAGACGCGCAGCTTGAGGCCGTTCTCATGGCCGACCGCGACCTGACTCGCCCAGAGCATGCCGCGCGCGCCGCCCTTCCAGCGCAGCAGAATCTCGACGTCGTCGTCGAGCAGCCGTCCCTCGACGAAGGTCGAGAGCTGCGCCAGCAATTCGTCGAGCTCAAGGCCGGAGACGAAGCAGGCGAGGTTATAGGCGTGGGTGCCGATATCGCCGATGCAGCCGCCGGCGCCCGAACGCTTCGGGTCGGTGCGCCATTCGGCCTGCTTGGAGCCCGAGGCCTCGGCCTTCTCGGTGAGCCAATCCTGCGGATATTCGGCCTGGATCAGGCGGATGGTGCCGAGCTCGCCGGCCGCCACCATGGCCCGCGCCTGGCGGATCATCGGATAGCCGGTGTAGTTGTGCGTCACGGCGAAGATCTTGCCGGAGGACTTGGCCAGCGCCACCAGTTCCTCGGCCTCTTCGACGGTCGTCGTCAGCGGCTTGTCGCAGATGACATGGATGCCGGCCTCGAGGAACGCCTTGGCGGCCGGGGCATGCATGTGGTTCGGCGTCACGATCGCGACGGCCTCGATACCGTCGGGCCGGGCGGCCTCGGCCTTCGCCATCTCGGCGAAGGAGCCATAGGCGCGGTCGTCGGCGATGCCGAGATCCTTGGCCGAAGCCTTGGCGCGCGCCGGATCGGAGGAGAGTGCGCCGGCGACCAGCTCAAACTGGTCGTCGATGCGGGCGGCGATGCGGTGCACCGCGCCGATGAATGCGCCCTGCCCGCCGCCGACCATGCCGAGGCGGATGCGTCCGGACGCGACTTCTTCCTTGCTGCCTTCAATGGCCATGCTGGATTTCCTTCTTCTCTGCGCTTTCGGGCGAACCGTTCAAGGTCTGCCGACAGAAGCGCGACCATGGTGGAGCGCAAGGCGGCGGCACGGCGAGGCCGCGCCGCCGCCTTGCGACAGATCAGGCGATGCCGAGGATGCGGCGATTGGCGACGTCGTCGGTGCCGGCACCGGCGAAATCGTCGAAGGCGCGCTCGGTGACGCGGATGATGTGGTGCTTGATGAACTCGGCGCCCTCGCGCGCGCCGTCCTCCGGATGCTTCAGCGCGCATTCCCATTCGAGCACGGCCCAGCTCGCATAGTCATACTGGGTGAGCTTCGAGAAGATGGCGCCGAAATCGACCTGGCCGTCGCCGAGCGAACGGAAGCGGCCGGCGCGCTCGACCCAGCCCTGGTAGCCGCCATAGACGCCCTGGCGACCGGTCGGGTTGAACTCGGCGTCCTTCACATGGAACGCCTTGATGCGCTCATGGTAGATGTCGATGTAGTCGAGATAGTCGAGCTGCTGCAGCACGAAGTGCGAGGGATCGTAGAGGAGGTTCGCGCGGGCGTGGTTCTTCACTTCGGCGAGGAACATCTCGAAGGTGACGCCGTCATGCAGGTCCTCGCCCGGATGGATCTCGTAGGCGACGTCGACGCCGTTCTCGTCGGCGACATCGAGGATCGGCGTCCAGCGCTTGCCGAGCTCGGCGAAGGCGGCCTCGACGAGACCGGCCGGACGCTGCGGGAACGGATAGAGGAACGGCCAGGCGAGCGCACCCGAGAAGGTCGCATGCGCGGTGAGGCCGAGATGGCGCGAGGCGCGGAGCGCCCGCTTGACCTGGTCGACGGCCCATTCCTGCCGCGCCTTCGGATTGCCGCGCACTTCCGGCGCCGCGAAGCCGTCCATCAGCTCGTCATAGACCGGATGCACGGCGACCAGCTGGCCCTGCAGGTGGGTCGAGAGCTCGGTGATCGAAAGGCCGTGGCTCGCGGCGGTGCCGGCGAGCTCGTCGCAATAATCCTTCGAGTCCGACGCCTTCTTCAGATCGATGAGGCGCGCATCCCAGGTCGGGATCTGGACGCCCTTGTAGCCGAGCGAGGCGGCCCAGCCGCAGATCGCGTCGAAGGAATTGAACGGTGCGGCATCGCCGGCGAACTGGGCGAGGAAAATCGCCGGTCCCTTGATCGTCTTCATGAACATCCTCCTTGGTGGTCGGTTCTGGATCTGGCGCGGGGGCAGCGCCGGTCGGGCATCAGGGAACGTTGTCCCTGACGAAGATGTCGATGCGGATACGCTCCTGACCGGGCACAATAGGCATGCCCTCGCGCGCGGCGAGCAGGATGCGCGCGGCGCTGCGGGCCATGTGGCCGACATCCTGGTTGATGAGCGCGTCGATGGTGCCGCGGATCAGCTGGCGGCGATTGAAGGCGGTCAGCTCATGCGCGATGAACACGACGTCGCGCGCGCGGCCCGAGGACTCGAGCGCCGCAACGATGCCGGGCGTGCCGGCGCCGACATTGTAGATGCCGACGAGATCGGCATGCTCGGCGAGCAGCGCGCTGGCGACGCTCTCGACGCGGTCGTCCTCGTCGCGGCCCTCGCGGATCGGCAGCAATTCGAGATCGGGATATTCGCGCTCGACCACCTGCTGGAAGCCATATTGCCGCTCGATATGGTCGCGCAGCGCCAGCGAGCCGGCGATGAGGCCGACCTTGCCGCTGCGATGGCCGAGAAAGCGGCCGAGCAGCGTCGCGGCCGTGCGGCCGGCGGCGTAGTTGTCGATGCCGACGAAATGGGCGCGGCGGGTGCCCGGAAGATCGGAGACCAGCGTCACCACGGTCGTGCCGCGGTCGGCCAAGAGGCTGACCGCCTCCGAGACCGCGGGATGATCGAGCGCCACCAGCGCCACGCCGTCGAGATCCTCGGGCAGCTTTTCGAGCGCGGCGGCGAGCGCCTCGCCGTCGAACACGTCGACATGGGTGAAGGTGATGCGCACGCGCTCCTGCGCATAGCGGGCGGCGGTGTCGCGGAATTCGAGTTCGAGCAGGCGCATGAACTCGTTGGCGCCGACCGGCAGCACGACCTCGAAGCGATAGTCGCGGCCGCGCGCAAGGCGCGAGGCGAGCCGGTCCGGCTGATATCCGAGCCGCTCGATCGCCGCCTGCACGCGCTCGATGGTGCGCGCATGAACGCCGGCGCGCCCGTTCAGCACGCGATCGACCGTCGCGAGACTGACGCCGGCTTCGCGCGCGACATCCTGGAGCGTCGTCTTGCCCAAGCGGGTATCCTCCCGGCCTGATGAGTTACCATCAGGAACTGAGGTAGGCAACTCAAAGCACGGCCGCTTCCCCCGCGCGATTAGGGGTGGATGGCGCCCCGCTTTCCGCCGGCGGGCCGGCTTGCGGTTTGCGCCGGACAGCGAGTTATGGAAGATTCGGCTCGAACCAACGGTGCCGACGAGCGACGTCCGAAGTCGAGGACGCCGTCTGCGGGCACTGGCGCGAAATCGTCCTCGAATGACGGTCGCGATTGCGGGAGGATGAGATGAAGGCAGCCGACGCCCCGTTCCGACTGGCGGACTATTCGCCGCCGGAATACCGGATCGACACCGTCCATCTCGATATCCGCCTCGACCGGACCGCGACGCGCGTCATCGCCCGGCTCACGATCCGCCCGGCCAAGGCCGGCGCCGGGCCGCTCGAACTCGTGGGCGACGAACTGGTCCTCGCAGCCCTCGCGCTCGACGGCGCGACACTATCGCCGGAGCGCTACACGTCGACCCCGTCGCTGCTGACGATCCGCGACCTGCCCGACCGGCCGTTCACGCTCGAGATCGAGACGGTGATCGACCCTTCGGCCAACACCAAGCTGATGGGTCTCTATCGGACGACCGGCACCTATTGCACGCAATGCGAGGCGGAAGGCTTCCGCCGCATCACCTATTTCCTCGACCGGCCCGACGTTCTCGCCGTCTACACGACTCGTATCGAGGCCCGCAAGAGCGAGGCGCCGGTGCTGCTCGGCAACGGCAATCCGGCCGGGCATGGCGATCTTCCCGGCACCGACCGGCATTTCGCGGTCTGGCACGACCCGTTCCCGAAGCCGTCCTATCTGTTCGCGCTGGTGGCCGGCGATCTCGGCCAGATCCGCGACCATTTCGTCACGCAGTCGGGCCGCATCGTCGACCTCCGGATCTATTGCGAGCACGGCAAGGAGGCGCGCTGCCTCTACGCCATGGATGCGCTCAAGCGCTCGATGCGCTGGGACGAGACCGCCTTCGGCCGGGAATATGACCTCGACGTCTTCAACATCGTCGCCGTGTCGGACTTCAACATGGGCGCGATGGAGAACAAGGGCCTCAACGTCTTCAACGACAAATATGTCCTCGCCGACGCCAATACGGCCACCGATGTCGACTATGCCAATGTCGAGGGCGTCATCGCGCACGAATATTTCCACAACTGGACCGGCAACCGCATCACCTGCCGCGACTGGTTCCAGCTCTGCCTCAAGGAGGGCCTGACGGTTTTCCGCGACCAGGAATTCTCGTCGGACATGCGCTCGCGGCCGGTGAAGCGCATCGCCGATGTTCGCACGCTGCAGGCGCGGCAGTTTCCCGAGGATGGCGGCCCGCTCGCCCATCCGGTGCGGCCCGAAATCTATCACGAGATCAGCAACTTCTACACGCCGACCGTCTATGAGAAGGGCGCGGAGGTGGTGCGGATGCTGCAGACGATCCTCGGCGAGGACGCCTTCCGCCGCGGCATGGACATCTATTTCGAGCGCCATGACGGCGACGCGGCGACGATCGAGGATTTCCTCGCCTGCTTCCACGACGCGACCGGCACCGACCTTGCCCAGTTCAAGCTCTGGTATTCGCAGGCCGGCACGCCGCAGGTGACGGCCAAGGGCGTCTATGACGCCGCGAGCCGGCGCTACACGCTGACGCTGGCGCAGAACCTCGCGCCGACACCCGGCCAGCCGGTCAAGCGGCCGATGCATCTGCCGATCCGCTTCGGCCTGATCGGGCCGAATGGCGGCGATCTCGATTTTTCCGCCGTGACCGGCTCGCGCGTCGAGGGCGATGTCATCCATCTCACCGAGACGCGGCAGACGGTCGTATTCGAGGGCGTCGCCGCGCGGCCGGTGCCCTCGCTGCTGCGCGGATTCTCCGCCCCTGCCCGGCTCGCGATCGATATCTCGGCGGCGGATCTCCTGTTCCAGGTGCGCGCCGACCAGGATCCGTTCAACCGCTGGCAGGCGGCGCAGACGCTCGCCATGCGCGGGCTGGTCGAAGGCGCGGCGGCCATGGCAGCGGAGCGGCCCGCGGTCGTCGAGCCGGCGCTCGTCGATGCGCTCGGCGTCGTCCTCGACGACGACCGGCTAGAGCCGGCCTTCCGCGCGCAGGTGCTGCAATTGCCGAGCGAGGCCGACATCGCCCGCGAGATCGGGGAGAATGTCGATCCCGACGCCATCGCGGCGGCGCGGCGACATCTGCGCCATGCGATCGTCGCCAGCCTCGGCCCGAAGCTGCTGGCGATCCACACGGCGCTCGGCGGCGAGCACTCCTTCTCGCCGGATGCCGCCAGCGCTGGCGGACGCTCGCTGCGCAACACCGTGCTCGACCTGATGGTCGCCTCCGGCAGCCGTGCCGCCGTCGGCGCCGCCGTCTGGCAGTTCGAGACCGCCGACAACATGACCGACCGGCTCGGCGCCCTCGCCTCGCTCTGCCATGCGGCGCTGCCGGAGCGGA
This sequence comes from Kaistia sp., assembly GCA_965279105.1. Lineage (GTDB taxonomy): Bacteria > Pseudomonadota > Alphaproteobacteria > Rhizobiales > Kaistiaceae > Kaistia. Next base: position 2,317,227 of record OZ257135.1, on the reverse strand, counting down.
AGGCGGCGCTCGACCTCTTCCACGAGGCCTATCGCCACGATCCGCTGGTGCTCGACAAATGGCTGACGCTGGAAGCGAGCGTGCCGGCACCCGAAACGCTCGACCGCGTCAAGGCGCTGCTCGCCCATCCCTCCTTCGCGATCTCCAATCCCAACCGCGTCCGCGCGCTCGTCGGCGGCTTCTCCGGCGCCAACCAGACGCAGTTCAACCGGCGCGACGGCGCGGGCTACGCCTTCCTCGCCAATTTCGTGCTCGACCTCGACCAGCGCAATCCGCAGACGGCGGCGCGGCTCCTCGTCGCCTTCCGTTCCTGGCGGTCGCTGGAGCCCGTCCGCCGCGCCGCCGCCGAGGCAGCGCTGCGCAAGATCGCAGCCTCGACGCGGCTTTCGCCCGACACGCTCGACATCGTCACGCGCACCCTCGCCTGACCGCCGGGACGGCGTCCCGGGAGCCCCGCCGACGCGGTTTCGGCGTGGTTAACGAATATGCTTAACGAAAGGCTAATTCACCTAGACAAGCCGATTCGGCTCGATTCAAATGGGCCTGATTCGGGGCGTGTGCGTCTCCCGATGACAGCATAAATCAGGGGGCTGGCATGGCGCGGGCAGAAACAGCCAGTGCGTCTCAGAGCGGACATTTGCCGATTGCCAAGACCATGTTCGCACGGAAACCGCCGCTTCGTGGCCATGCAAGGCTGCTCGCACAGCCGACCTACGAGAAGCTGCTGGCGCTCGAGCCGATCCTCAGGCGTTGCATCCCCGTCATCATCATCATCTTCCTGATCTTCGTCGCCGGCTCGCGCATCATCCATCTCTACGATCTGCGTCTCGAGCGGGAAACCGAAGCCCGCGACATGCTGAGCATGGTCGCGACCGTCGTCTCCGAGCGCCTCGCCCAGGCCGAGCCGACCCTGCCGACCGAGCGCTACGGGATGGCGCTGCAGACAGTGCTCGACAACACGCTGCCGGCTGTCGCCACCGACATGGGCCGGCAGATCTTCGTCACCGATCCGACCGGCCGCGTCCTCGCCACCGCCCCGCGCGCGCCGAGCGAGGAAGGCCGCGACTTCAACGACATCATCCAGAATGCGCAGCCGATGGTGATCTTCGGCGAGCGCGCCGGCGTCATGCCGATCGAGATTACCGGGACTGGACCCGGCCTCGGCACGCTGCGCCAGCTCTCGGGCGGGCTCGGCTATGTCGCGGTGACGACGCCGCTCGAATCGGTCTATCGCGGCTGGCGCGACGACGTCTCGGTCAATGTCACCGTCTTCGTCGGCACCAGCGCCATCCTGCTCGTCATTCTCTACGGCTATTTCGCCCAATCGGCCCGCGCCCAGCAGGCCGACCGGATCTATCACGAGACCTATGCCCGCTTCGACACGGCGCTCCGGCGCGGCCGCTGCGGCCTCTGGGACTGGGATGTCGCGCGCGGGCGGCTCTTCTGGTCGAAATCGATGTTCGAGCTGGTCGGGATGGCGCCGCGCGACACGCTGCTCGGCTTCGGCGAGGTCAACGCCCTCGTCCATCCCGACGACGGCGATCTCATGGACCTCGTCGAGGCGCTCTACGAGGCCGGCGAGACGACGGTCGACCGGATGTTCCGGATGCGCAAGGCGGGCGGCGGCTATGTCTGGCTGCGCATCCGCGTCGAGCTGGTCGATGCCGACGAGGCCGAGCCGCATCTCATCGGCATCGCCGTCGACGTCACCGAGCAGATGCGCCTCGCCGAGAGCTCGCGCACCGCCGACATCCGCCTGCGCGATGCGATCGAGACCATCTCGGAAGCCTTCGTGCTGTGGGACACCGAGAACCGGCTGGTGATGTGCAATTCGAAATACCAGCAATTGCACGGCATTCCGGATGACGCGCTCGAGGTCGGCACGCCCTATGCGGATGTCGTCGCCGCCGGCCACCAGCCGATCGTCCGCACGCAGATCCCGACCGACGAGCGCCACGAGGCCGGCGGGCGCTCCTTCGAGGCCCAGCTCACCGATGGTCGCTGGCTGCAGATCAACGAACGCCGCACCAAGGATGGCGGCTTCGTCTCGGTCGGCACCGACATCACGACGATCAAGCGGCACGAGGAAAAGCTGATCGACGGCGAGCGGCGGCTGATGGCGACCATCGCCGACCTCCGCCAGTCCCGGCAGAAGCTGGAGCAGCAGGCGCGCGAGATGGTCGAGCTCGCCGAGAAATATTCCGAGGAAAAGGACCGCGCCAACGCGGCCAACCAGACGAAGTCCGAATTCCTCGCCAATATCAGCCATGAGCTGCGCACGCCGCTGAACGCGATCATCGGCTTCTCGGAGATCATGCGCTCGGGCCTGTTCGGGCCGCTCGGCTCGCCGCGCTATTCCGAATATTGCGAGGACATCCACGCCAGCGGCAATTTCCTGCTCAACGTCATCAACGACGTGCTCGACATGGCCCGGATCGAGGCCGGGCGCATGGCGCTCGACATGGAGCCGCTGTCGCTGGACGAGATCGTCGAGGAGGCTTCGCGCGTCATGGGCGCCGAGGCGGAGATGCGCCGCGTCGTCGTCGACACCGATGTCGAGCCGCATCTGCAGCTCGTCGCCGATCGTCGCGCGGTCAAGCAGATGGTGCTGAACCTCATGTCGAACGCCGTGAAGTTCACGCCCGAGGGCGGCCGCGTCAGCGTGCGCGCGCGGCGGATCGGCACGGCGGTGACGCTGACGATCGAGGACACCGGCATCGGCATTCCGAAGGAAGCGCTGAAGAAGCTCGGGCGGCCGTTCGAACAGGTGCAGAACCAGTTCACCAAGAGCCACAAGGGCTCGGGCCTCGGCCTTGCCATCACCCGCTCGCTGGCGGAACTGCATGGCGGCGCGATGCGCATCCGCAGCCAGGAAGGCAAGGGCACGATCGTCTCGATCCGCCTTCCGACCGGCCGCGCGGCGGAGATGCCGATCCCGACCGGCGCCTCGGCCGGCGCGGCGCTCAGGCTCGGGGCTTCCGCGGAACCTTCCCGATAAGCCGCTCGAAGGCGGCGCGCACCTCGGCCTCGGTGGCGCGGAGATGGGCGTCGAGGGTGGCGAAGTCGGGCAGCTCGGAGGCACGCGCCAGCAGCGCCAGCATGCCCTTCGGCACCTCGTCGACCTTGAAGGCGCCGCCGACGCAGAGCCGGACGATCTGGGTCAGCCGCTGATAGAGCCGGAGCGCCGGCAGCAGCGTCTCCGCCTCCGCCGGCGGCAGCAGCCCGGCGCGGGAGGCGGCCGCGAGGACCGTTTCCGTCTCTGTGTCGAGAATGCCGGGATGATCGGCGCCGTGCAGCAATTGCAGCGCCTGCGCGATGAACTCGATATCGACGAGCCCGCCCGGCGCGAGCTTCAGGTCCCAGGGCCCTTCGGCCGGCTTCTCCGCCTCCAGCATCGCGCGCATGTCGACGACGTCGGCAAGGATCGTGCGCGGCGCGTGCGGCGCGGCGAGAACGGCGCGGACCGCCGCCTCGGTCTCCGCGATCAGCGAGGCATCGCCGGCGATCGGCCGCGCACGCGTCAGCGCCATGTGCTCCCAGGTCCAGGCGGCGGTCGCCTGATAATCGGTGAAGGCGCGGATATGGGTCGCGAGCGGGCCGGCATTGCCGGACGGGCGCAAGCGGAAATCGACCGCGTAGAGCGCGCCCTCGGCCGTCGGCGCCGAGATCGCCGCGATGAGCCGCTGCGTCAGCCGCGCGAAATACTGGCTGCCCGTGAGCGGCCGCTCGCCATCGGATGAGGGCTCGCCCTCGTCGAAATCATAGAGCAGCAGCAGATCGAGATCGGAGGCCGCCGTCATCTCGCGCCCGCCGAGCTTGCCCATGGCGACGAGCGCGATCCGTCCGCCGGTCATGCGGCCATGCACCGCCTCGAAGGCCGAGCGCACATCGGCGAGCAGCCGGGCGACCAGGAGTTCGGCGAGATCGGCATAGGCAAAGCCGGCGGCGCGCGCGCCGACCGTGCCGGCGATGACGCGGATGCCGATCAGGAAGGCCTGCTCCTTGCCGAAGATGCGGATGCGGTCGAGCACCTCTTCCAGCGCCGTCGCGCCGGCCAGCATGGCTTCGAGCCGCGCCGCGATCGTCGCGCGATCCGGCAGGCGGCCGAAAAAGGCCGGGTCGAGCAGGGCATCCAGCACATGCGGGCGCGCCGTCACGATATCGGCGAGGCGCGGCGCCGTGCCCATCACCATGGCGATGAGGTTGAGCAGGCCGGGATTGGAGCCAAGCAGCGCGAAGAGCTGCACGCCGGCCGGAAGCCGGGCCAGCAGCCGGTCGAAGGCGTTGAAGGCGGCGTCGGCGTTGTCGGAGGTGGCGAGCGCCTCGAGCAGCGCCGGCGTGATCTCGGTCAGCCGCTCGCGCGCCGCCGCCGAGCGCATCGCCGGATAGCGGCCGAAATGCCAGCCGCGCACGGTGCGGCTCACCTCGCGCGGATTGGCGAAGCCGATCTCGGCCAGCGTCGCCACCGTCTCGGGGTCCTCGTCGTCGCCGGTGAAGACGAGGCTGCCAATGCTGGAGGAGAGCGAGGGCGCCGTCTCGAACAGATGGATATAGTGGTCGCGCACCGTCTCCATGCTGGCGCGCAGCGCCGCCGAGAAGGTCTTGACGCTGCGGAAGCCCGAGAGCCGCGCCACCGTGGCGAGGGAGGCCTCGTCCTCGGGCAGCGTATGCGTCTGCGCGTCGTCAATCATCTGCAGCCGATGCTCGACCTGCCGCAGCTGCTCGTAGCAGCGCGTCAGATCGTCGGCCGCGCGCGGCTCGATCCAGCCCTTCTCGGCGAGCGCCGCCAGCATGGCGATCGTCTGGCGGCCACGGAGGTCCGGATCGCGCCCGCCGGCGATCAATTGCTGGGTCTGGACGAAGAACTCGATCTCGCGGATGCCGCCACGGCCGAGCTTGATGTTGTGGCCGGCGATGGCGACGCTGTCATGGCCACGATGGTCGTGGATCTGCCGCTTGATCGAGTGGATATCGGCGATCGCGGCATAGTCGAGATATTTGCGCCAGATGAAGGGCGTCAGCTCGGCGAGGAACGCCGCGCCCGCATCCACGTCGCCGGCGACCGGCCGCGCCTTGATCAGCGCCGCCCGCTCCCAGTTCTGGCCGCTCGATTCGTAGTACTGGAAGGCGGCCGGCGTCGAGAGGGCGAGCGGCGTCGAGCCGGGATCGGGGCGGAGGCGGAGATCGGTGCGGAAGACATAGCCGCCGGCCGTGCGCTCCTGCATCAGGCGGACGAGCCGGCGCGTCAGCTTGACGAAGAAGGTGCCGATCTCGTCCGGTTCGGCAAGGTTCGCGCGTTCGGGATCGAACAGGACGATCAGGTCGATGTCGCTCGAATAGTTGAGCTCGCCCGCGCCGAGCTTGCCCATGCCGATGATGATCCAGCCGCTGCCGGCGGCGGGGCGATCGGGGTCCGCGAGGCGGATCGCGCCGGTCGCTGCGGCATCCGCGATCAGGAAATCGGCGGCGGCGCCGATGGCGGCGCTGGCGAAGGCGGCGAGCCGCGCCGTCACCTCGGCGACGCTCCAGACGCCGCCGAGATCGGCGAGGCCGACGAGCAGCGCCACCTCGGCGCGGGCCCGGCGCAGGCCGCTCATGACGGCCGCCTCGCCGCCGCTTCGCCAGAGCGCGGCGACCTCGCCGAGGATCTCGGCGAAGCGGCGTTCGGGCGGCGTTTCGAGGAGGTTCAGCCAGCGCGCGACATCGCCGAGCGCCGTCTCCTTCAGGAAGGGCGAGGCGGAAAAGACGGCGGTGATGAAGGGAGCGAGATCGGCATGACCGGCGGCGAGCTCTTGCCAGCGCGGCTCGAGGCCGGACCCCTGCAGCGCCTCGCGGAGATCGCTGAGCGCCGCCTTGCGGAGATCCGCCTTCGGGGCGACGACATCCGGCCGCAGCAAGGCGGCCAGCGGCTGGCTATCGTCGCGGCTCACGCTCTGGTCCATCGCCATGGACGCCCTCCCCGCGTCAGGTCGCGGCCGGGAATCGCAGCGTCACGATGAGCCCCGGCCCGGCATCACCGAGCGTGATCGTACCATGATGCAGCTTGGTCACCGCCTCGGCCAGCGAGAGGCCGAGGCCGCTGCCCGGCTGCGAGCGGCTCTTCTCGAGCCGGACGAAGCGTTCCAGCACGCGCTCGCGGTCGAGATCGGCGACACCCGGCCCGTTGTCGGCGACGCTGATCACGATCTCACCACCCTCGCGCCGCGCCGCGACCGCGACATGGGCCGGCTTCGGCGGCGCGTCGCCGCTCTTCACATATTTGATCGCGTTGTCGAGCAGGTTGCCGAGCGCCTGACTGATCAGTTCGCGGCTGCCCTGCATCGGCAGCGGCTCTTCCAGCGACAGCGCCAGATAGACCTCCGCCTCCTCGGCGACCGGCTCATAGAATTCGGCGACATCGGCGACGACGCGCGCGATATCGAGCGGCGCCATCGCGCCATCGGGCGAGCCGGCCTCGATGCGGGCGATCATCAGGAGCGCGTTGAAGGTGCGGATCAACTGGTCGGCGTCGTCGATCGTCGCCTCGAGCGCTGCACGGTACTCGCCGCCATGGTCGGGACCGGCCAGCGCCGCCTCGACGCGGGTGCGCATGCGGGTCAGCGGCGTCTTCAGGTCATGCGCGATGTTGTCGGAGACTTCCTTCAGCCCCGTCAGCAGGGCCTCGATGCGGTCGAGCATCGCGTTGAGGCTGGAGGCGAGCCGGTCGAACTCGTCGTCCGTGCCGGTTACTTCGAGGCGTCCGGAGAGATCGCCGGCCATGATGCGCAGGCTCGTCGCCGAGACCTGGTCGATCCGCTTCAGCACGCGGCGGCTGACGAAGAACCAGGAGAGCAGCGCGAGGCCGATCAGCAGCCCGACGCCGATCATCATCGCCTTGGCGACGACGACGCGGATGCGCTCGATCTCGCTGACGTCGCGGCCGACGAGCATGCGCAGGCCATTCGGCAGCGGCAGCACGCGCACCATCGCGAGGTTGCGGCCGCTGTCACCCTCCATGCGCTTGTAGGGAATGGTGACGGGGTCGAGACCGCTGCGCTGGAGCAGCGCCGGCGGCACCTCGGTGACATTGCCGGCGACGACATTGCCGCTCGCATCGGCGATGACATAGAGGCTGGCGCCGGGGACGCGGCTTCGCTGCTCGATGGCGGCGACGATCCCGGTCAGGCCCTTGGAGAGGCCCTCGTCGGCGAGGATGCCGATCTCGGCCTCGATCGAATCCTGCACCTGCTCGGTCAGGATGCGATCCGTCTCGCGCGAGATCCAGCCGACGAACGCCACCGCGAACACGGTGAAGACGACGAAATAGATCGCCGAAAGCTTGAACGCCGTCGTGCGGACGACCTTAGCGATGGCCGTCACGGATCACGTATCCTGCGCCACGGACGGTGTGCACCAGCGGTTCGCCGAAGCCCTTGTCGACCTTCGAGCGCAGCCTGGAAATATGGACGTCGATGACATTGGTCTGCGGATCGAAGTGATAGTCCCAGACATTTTCGAGCAGCATGGTCCGCGTCACCACCTGGCCCGCATGCTTCATCAGATATTCGAGCAGGCGGAATTCCCGCGGTTGCAGCGGGATCGGCGTGCCGCCGCGGCGCACGGTGTGGCTGAGACGGTCGAGCTCGAGATCGCCGACCTTCAGCAGCGTTTCCGCTTCGCCCGGCTTGCGGCGGCGGGCGAGCACCTCAATGCGGGCGAGCAGCTCGGAAAAGGCATAGGGCTTGGCGAGATAGTCGTCGCCGCCAGCCCTGAGGCCGGTGACGCGATCATCGACCTGGCCGAGCGCCGAGAGGATCAGCACGGGCGTGTCGTTGCCCTTCGCCCGCGCCTCGGCGACGAGGACGAGCCCTTCCTTCTTCGGGAGCATGCGGTCGACGACCAGCACGTCATAGCGGTTGGTATCGGCGAGAAAGGCGCCCTCCTCGCCATCGGCGGCGTGATCCGGCACATGGCCGGCTTCCTTCAGCGCCTTGACCAGATAGGCGGCGGTCTCTCGGTCGTCTTCGACAAGCAGGATGCGCATTTCGAAACGTTAGCCGATTCATCGAGAGGCGGCATCGGCCGCGGGACTGAGCGCACAGGCATCGTCACGGCAGGGCCTCTGCCGCGCGGATGAAAAAACGGCAGGCGGGGGGCGCCGCCTGCCGATCTTGCGATGCCGCGCGGCAAAAACACACCGTGCAGGACCGCGAAGCGATGGGCCGGCCGGAGAACCCCGGCCGGGCCGCGCCTTCGATCAGGCCTTGCCGAACGGCAGGGCCACGAAGCGGGTGTGGTCGCCCGACTTGACGCGGACGAGGACCGCCTTCATGCCGGCCTTCTTCGCGTCGACGACCTCACGCTCGACGTCGCCCGGCTGCGACACTTCGCTGCCGCCGACCGCGAGGATGATGTCGCCGGCCTGGATGCCCTGCTCGGCAGCGGCGCCGTCCGGATCGACTTCCGAGACGACGACGCCCTTCGAGTCGGGCGTCGAGGTCAGCGCGAAGCCGAGGTCGGCGACCGAAGCGGGCTTGGCCGGCTCGTCGGCGCTGGCCATCTTCTGGTCGGTCGGCAGCTTGCCGAGCTTGACCTCGACGGTCTGGTCCTTGCCGCCGCGGACGATGGCGAGCTTGACTGCCGTGCCCGGCGCATAGCCTGCGATGATCTTGCTGAGATCGCGGGCATCCTCGACCTTCTTGCCGTCGACGCTGATGATCGCGTCGCCCGACTTGATGCCGGCGAGGGTGGCGGGGCTGCCTTCCTGCGGCTCGGCGACGAGCGCGCCCTTGGCGTCGGCAAGGTTCAGGCTGTCGGCGATGTCGCGGGTGATCGGCTGGATCTGGACGCCGAGCCAGCCGCGGACGACCTCGCCGTGATCCTTGAGATCGGCGATGACGCGCTGGGCGGTCGCCGCCGGAATGTCGAAGGCGATGCCGACGCTGCCGCCCGACGGCGAGTAGATGGCGGTGTTGATGCCGATGACCTGGCCGTTCATGTTGAAGGTCGGGCCGCCGGAATTGCCCTTGTTCACCGAGGCGTCGATCTGGATGAAGTCGTCATAGGTGCCGGCGCCGATGTCGCGGCCGAGCGCCGAGACGATGCCGGCCGTCACCGTGCCGCCGAGGCCGAACGGATTGCCGACCGCGACGACCCACTCGCCGACGCGCACGTCACCCGGGGCGAACTCGACATAGGTGAACTTCTGCGCCTTGTCGTCGACCTTGAGCAGCGCGAGATCGGTCTTCGGATCGGTGCCGATCAGGCGGGCGCTGTATTCCTTGCCGGCAGAATCGGTGACCGTGAAGTCGCTCGAACCGTCGACGACATGGTTGTTGGTGACGACATAGCCGTCCTCGGAGATGAAGAAGCCCGAGCCGAGGCCGACGGCCCTGTGCATCTGCGGACGCTTCATGCCGGGGCCGCGCTGGCCCTGCTGGTCCTGGAACTGCTTGAAGAAGCGCTCCATCGGCGAGCCGGGCGGGAACTGGCCGGGGTTCGGCATGCTGAAGCCGTTGCCGCCGTCCTCATCGTCCGACGCGTCGGCGATCTCCGACTTGACGCGGACGCTGACGACGGCCGGCTTCACCTTGTCGACGAGGTCCGCGAAGTTCGGCAGCTGCGGCGCGGCGGACTGGATCTTGACGGCTTCGGCATAGGCCGGCGAGCGGCTGCCGATGACGGCCTCGCCGGCGAAGCCGCCGACGAGCAGCGCGGCGACGGCGGTTCCGAGCAGGATGCGCGTGCGGATCGGACGGGGAACCTTCGGGGACTTATCGGACATCGGGATCTCTCTCCAACGTGGAAGCAATCGGGTGAGCCTTCGGGGCTTCGCTTGGAAACCGTAGCTCTCGATGGAGAGAATGGCGGCCGCCACCTTACGGTCGGCTGTCACATGCATGAATGTTTCGTAATGTGGCGACGCTCAGTCGTCGCGCGCCAGCAGCGCCTCGATCCGCCGCTCCTCCTCGGCCGACAGCGCGGCCGGCACGGCGGCGCGGCGGCGGCGGAAGAGGCCGAAGGAGAGGACTGCGCCGAGGATCAGCGCCAGCGGCGCGATGCCCCAAAGAAGCAGCGTATGCCAGGCGAAAGCCGGCTTCAGCAGCACATATTCGCCGTAGCGATCAACGAGATACTCCTTGACGGCGGCGTCGCTGTCGCCGGCCTTCAGCCGCTCGCGGATCAAGATGCGCAAGTCGCGCGCGATCGTCGCATCCGAATCGTCGATCGACTGGCTCTGGCAGATCAGGCAGCGGAGCTCCGTCGAGAGCGCCCGCGCCCGCGTCTCGAGGGCGGGATCGGCAAGGACCTCGTCCGGCTGCACGGCGAAGGCCGGCAGGACCGAGCCGACCAGCAGCAGCACGGCCAGCATCCGGCGGAGGCGGATCATCGTCCTCGCGATCATGGCCCGCTCACTCCGCCGGCACGGCCGCGCCGGCCCGGGCCGGCTTCGGCGCGCCGACGCGCAGGCGCCGGTCGGAGAGCGACAGCACGCCGCCCGCCGCCATGACGATGGCGCCGAGCCAGATCAGGAGGATCATGACCTTCCAGTAGATGCGCACCACGGTGGCGCCGTCCGGCTTCACGTCGCCGAGCGAGATGTAGATCTGCGACAGGCCGAAGCTGTGGATGGCCGATTCGGTCGTCGGCATGTTCTGGACGCTGTAGAGCCGCTTCTCGGGCGCCAGCGTCGCGACTGTGGCGCCGCCCTGGCGGATGGTGAAGCGGGCGGCGGTGCCGGTATAGGTGCCGCCCGTCACCGGCATGAAGCCGTCGAGCGTCACCTGGCGTCCGCCGACGGTGACGCTGTCGCCGGGCTTCAGCGTGGTGATCGTCTCGGTGTTCCAGGTCGACGAGGCGATGATGCCGAGGAGCGTCAGGCCGAGGCCGAAATGGGCGAGCGTGGTGCCGAAGGCGGCGCGCGGCAGCCCGCCGGCGCGGCGGAGGCTCTCGGCGAGCGGCGCGCGGAAGAGCTTGATGCGGAAGGCGAATTCGGAGAGCGAGCCGACGAGAAGCCAGACGGCGAGGCCGATGCCGAAGAAGGTGAGCGCCTTGGCAGGACCGGCGAAGACGAGGCCGACGCCGATCGTCACGATCACCGCGGCGAAGGCGACGAAGAGGCGCTGGAAGGCGGCGAGAAGGTCGCCCCGCTTCCAGGCGAGCATCGGTCCGAACGGCACGGCTATGAGGAGCGGGATCATCAGCGGCCCGAATGTCATGTCGAAGAACGGCGCGCCGACCGAGATCTTGCCGCCGGTCAAGGCTTCGAGCACCAGCGGATAGAGCGTGCCGGTGAGCACCGTGGCGCAGGCTGCCGTCAGGAGCAGATTGTTGAGGACGAGCGCACCCTCGCGGCTGATCGGCGCGAACAGGCCGCCCTGGGCCAGCGTGCCGGCGCGGAGCGCGAACAGCGACAGGCTGCCGCCGATGAAGAGGCAGAGGATGACGAGAATGAAGATGCCGCGCGTCGGGTCGGTCGCGAAGGCATGCACCGAGGTGAGGACGCCGGATCGAACCAGGAAGGTGCCGAGCAGCGACAGCGAGAAGGTGAGGATCGCGAGCAGGATCGTCCAGACCTTGAGCGCGTCGCGCTTTTCCATGACGACGGCAGAGTGCAGCAGCGCCGTCGCCGCGAGCCAGGGCATGAAGCTCGCATTCTCGACCGGATCCCAGAACCACCAGCCGCCCCAGCCGAGCTCGTAATAGGCCCAGTAGGAGCCCATGGCGATGCCGAGGGTGAGGAAGATCCAGGCGGCCAGCGTCCAGGGCCGCACCCAGCGCGCCCAGGCCGCGTCGATGCGGCCGTCGATCAGCGCGGCGATGGCGAAGGCAAACGAGATCGAGCAGCCGACATAGCCGAGATAGAGCAGCGGCGGATGAATCGCGAGGCCGATGTCCTGCAGCACCGGATTGAGATCATTGCCCTCCGCCGGCGCCGGGACGAGGCGCAGGAACGGATTGGACGTCGTCAGGATGAAGGCGAGGAAGGCCGTGCCGATCGCCGATTGCACGGCGAGCACCAGGGCCTTCAGCCGCATCGGCAGATTGTTGCCGAAGGCGGCGACCAGCGCGCCGAACAGCGCGAGGATCAGAACCCACAAGAGCATCGAGCCCTCGTGATTGCCCCAGACGCCGCTGATCTTGTAGATGAGCGGCTTCATCGAATGCGAATTCTCGACGACGTTGCGGACCGAGAAATCGGAGACGAGATAGGCGTGGGTCAGCGCCGCGAAGCTCAGGGCGATGAAGGCGAACAGCGCGATCGACACGGTCGGCGCGATCGACATCAGCCGGCGGTCGCCGGCAAGTGCCCCGTAGAGCGGCAGCAGCGCGCCGGCGATCGACAGCGCCAGCGCCAGCACGAGCGCGTAGTGGCCGAGCTCGACGATCACCGCGCCACCGTCTTCGGTTCGGGGCCGCTGGCCGCCGCCTCCGGCCGCCACTCGCCGCTCTTCTTCAGCGCCTCGACGACTTCCTTCGGCATATAGGTCTCGTCATGCTTGGCGAGGATCGTGTCGGCCTGGAAGGTTCCGGCCGCATCGACCGTCCCCTCGGCGACAACGCCCTGCCCCTCGCGGAAAAGGTCCGGCAGCATGCCGGTAAAGCGGACCGGCACGGCCGCCTTGCCGTCGGTGACGGCGAAGGCGACGGTCGCGCCGTCCTTGACGACGGTGCCGGTCTCGACCAGCCCGCCGAGGCGGAGCCGCCGCGTCGGCGCCGGCGGATCGGCGGCGATTTCGGACGGGGTCGCGAAGAAGGCGATGCCGCCGGAGAGCGCGAACAGGATGAGCCCGACCGAGGAGGCGAGCACGAGCCCGGCCAGCCCGATCAATGTGAGGCGTCGCTGCTTCCGCGTCATGGTCCTCCCGCCTTCACTCTCTTCGGCCAATGCCGGACGAAGGATGCCGTCCGCTCACGGTACCGCCAACTCACGGCGCAGCCTTGCCGCCGCCGGCGGCTGTGCCGGCGATGCCATTCTCCGCCGCCGCGCTCTCGACCCGCGCCAGCAGATCGGGCTTCGAGGCGAGCGCGGTGCGCGCCCGCGCCAGGGCAGCATTCGCTTCGTCGATCCTGCCCAGAACCATATAGGCGCGAAACAGCCGCGCCCAGCCCTCGGGGTCCTCGGGCGAGGCATCGAGCCGCGTCGCAAGCCTGTCCACCATGCCGGCGATCATCGCCTGCTGCTCTTCCGGCGGCTTGCTGGCGGCATCGGCGATCGCGGCCGCATCGGGTCCGGGTGCCGGATTCTCGATCCTGGCGAGCTCCGCCCGCGCGACCGGCAGCCAGGGCGCACCGGGAGGGGCCGAGGCGATCAGCCTGGTCCAGGCACTCACGGCCTGGTCCTTGTCGCCGGTCTGGCCGACGGCGACCGCTTCATAGAAGGCGGCGCGCTCGTTCCTGGGGTCGATCGCCAGCGCGCGGTCGAAGGCGGCCTTGGCGTCGGCCGTGACGAGGCCGCCGGCCTGGCTGGTCAGCGCCTCGCCGAGCAAGGCCTCGCGATCGGCGGTGGGGCCGAGAATGCGGACGGCATTGCCATAGGCGCGCACGGCATCGTCGAAACGGCCGAGCTTCAGATAGACGGGTCCGAGCAGTTCCCAGCCGGCGCCGTCCTCGGGATCGGTGGCGAGATGCTGCTCGACCTTGCCGATCAGCGTCGCGATATCGGCATTGGCGGCGATGCTGCCGCGCCCGGCGAGGGGCTGGTCGGGCGTCGCGGGTGCGCCGAGCTGGAGATAGGTCGCGAGCGCCACGGCGGGCAGCAGCACGGCCGCGACGAGGAAGACGGCGATCACCGAGCGGCGGCCGGTGCCGGCGGGACCGACGGGCACTGCGTCCGCCTTGAGCAGCCGGCGCGACAGCTCGATGCGCGCCGCCTCGGCCTCGCTCTCGCCGATCAGCCCTTCGGCGCGCTCACGCCCGAGCTCGTTCAGCTGGTCGCGATAGATCGAGCGGGCGGAGCCCTCGGCGTCGTCAGGCCGGCGGCCGAGCGGCGCCAGAACGGCGAGTGAGGCGACGGCCGTCATCACGGCCATGAGGATCCATTGCAGCATCGGTTCCAATCCCGGCCCACTCCATAGCGGGCCGGGCTGCCCCTCGCATCCCGCAAACTGTCGCGGGCGGCTCCCTTTGAAGACGTCCGGTCAGTTCACCCGGCGCCGATCAGTTCACCGGGCGCCAAGTGCCGTCCGGCTGGCGGCAGGCGGTGCCGCGCGCGGTCTGCGGCTGGCCGTCGATCCAGATCTGGTGCGTGTAGTCGCGGCACTCATAGGCATTGACGCGGTAGCGCGGTCCGGGAATGACCTCGCCGCGGGCGCCGCCCTGCTGCCAGTCGACCGGTGCGCCGGGACGGCCGGTCTCGAGCGCCTGGAATTGCGCATCGGCGGCGCGCTGCTGCTGCTGCGCATCGAGGCTGACGCCGACGGCATTGCCGATGAAGGCGCCGACGAGGCCGCCGGCGATCGTCGCCGCCACCTTGCCGTCGCCCGAACCGAACTGGTTGCCGACCAGCGCACCCAGCGCCGCGCCGCTGACGACGCCGACCTGCTGGTTGGTGGGGCCGCTCTGGCAGGCTGCCAGCGCCATGCTCGTGACCCCGATGACGACGAATGGTGCGAACCGCATACTGCCTCTCACTGCTTGTGACGCCTCGGCGTCGGCCCCTCTGCTGCGCCAGTGCCGCATCAGGATGGCGGAAGTTTGGTTACCGGTCTGTGATCTCCGCCTTTAGACTATGGAGCGGCGACCGGCAGCCGCAGTTCGGCCGACAATCCGCCGAGGGCGGCGCGGTCGAGCCGGAAATCGCCGCCATAGAGCGCGGCGAGATCGGTGACGATCGAAAGGCCGAGGCCGGAGCCGGGCTTGGTCTCGTCGAGCCGGCGGCCGCGGCGCGTCGCCTCGGCCCGCTCGTCCTCGGTGAGGCCCGGACCGTCGTCGTCGATGCGGATGACGAGGCCGCGATCGGCATCGCCCGCCGCGATCGACGCCGTGACGACGACGCGGGTCGCAGCCCATTTGCAGGCATTGTCGACGAGATTGCCGACCATTTCCTCGAGGTCCTGCTGCTCACCGCGAAAGCTGAGGCCGGGCGCGACGTCGAGCTCGAGGTCGCGGCCGGGATGGATGCGGCTCATGACCCGCACGAGCCGCTCCAGCACCGGCTCGACCTCGGTGACGGCGCCGATGACCTTGGAGCGGGCGGCGATGCGGGCGCGATCGAGATGATGATTGATCTGCGTGCGCATGATCTCGGCCTGTTCGCCCACCTTGGCAGCGAGCGGCCCCTGCCCGGACCGCGCCTCGTTGGTGATGACGCTGAGCGGCGTCTTCAGGGCATGGGCGAGATTGCCGACATGGGTTCTAGCGCGCTCGATGATCTCGAGATTGGAGGCGATCAGCGCATTGAGTTCGCGCGCCAGCGGCTCGAGTTCGGCGGGATAGGGCCCTTCGAAACGCTGCTCGCGGCCGCTGCGCATCTCGGCGAGACCGCGGCGGACGGCATCGAGCGGCCGGAGGCCCCAGCGGATCTGCACGCCGATGGCGGCGATGAGGCCGACGCCGAACACCGCGAGCGTCAGCAGGACGCTGGTCTGGAAGTTGCGGATCTCCTGCTCCAGCTCGCTGGCATTGCCGGCGATGAGCACGTCGTAGCGATGATCGGCGTCGAAGATGATGGTCCGGCTGAGGACACGCAGTTCCTGCTTGTCGGGGCCTGCCATGACGGCCGACTCGACGCCGTCGACCGTGTTGACGCTCGTCGCCTTGGCGAGATCGAGCGTGTCGGTGGCAAGCGATCGCGAGGCGAGCACCACCGGCCCGCCGCTCTGCCGCACCTGCCAGTACCAGCCGGAATAGATCAGCTCGAAGCGCTGTTCGCCGAGATTGCCGGGATCGCCGAGCTGTCCGGGCGACATCATGGCGAGATTGCCGACCAGCGTCTTCAGATAGACCGAGAGCCGCTCGTCGAAGCCGCGCTCCACCGTCTCGCGATAGAGCGAGGTCAGGATCAGCGCCGCGGCGATCAGCGCGATCGCGGCCCAGACCGAGGCGCCGGCGACGAGGCGGAAGGCGAGCGAATCGAACCGCAGCCACTTCGCGGTCCTGGCGGGCTTTGCACTCGTCGTGGTGTCGGCGCTGGCTTTATCGGCGCTCCCGGCGCCCTCCGTGCTCATGACGCCCTGGGCGCTCCTGGCGTCACGATCCGGTAGCCGAGGCCACGAACGGTATCGATGAGGTCGGACGCCACCTTCTTGCGCAGCCGGCCGACAAAGACCTCGATCGTGTTGGAATCGCGGTCGAAATCCTGATCGTAGAGATGTTCGATGAGTTCGGTGCGCGAGACGACGCGGTCGCGATGGTGCATCAGATATTCGAGCACCTTGTATTCATGCGCCGTCAGCTTGACCGGATTGCCGTCGACGGTGACGCGGCCGGCCTTGGTGTCGATGCGAACGGGGCCGCATTCGATCTCGTTGGTCGCATGCCCGGCCGCCCGCCGCACGAGGGCGCGGATACGGGCCAGCACCTCTTCGATGTGGAAGGGCTTGGCGACATAGTCGTCGGCGCCGGCGTCGATGCCCTGCACCTTGTCGCTCCAGCGATCGCGCGCGGTGAGGATCAGCACCGGCATCTTGCGGCCTGCCCGCCGCCAGGCCTCGAGCACGCTGATGCCGTCCATGCGCGGCAGCCCGATATCGAGCACGACCGCGTCATAGGGCTCGGTCTCGCCGAGGAAGTGGCCCTCCTCGCCGTCGCGGGCGCTGTCGACCGTATAGCCGGCCGTCTTCAGGGCTTCGCCGAGCTGGCGATTGAGATCGGGATCGTCCTCGACGACGAGAATGCGCATGATTGCTCCGCTTGGCTGTCAGCGTCCGGCGATGGCGCCGCTCCGGGCGTCGATCTGCAGCCGCTCGACCTTGCCGCCCGCCCCGAGCACGTTGACGACATAGACCAGCCCGCCGCCGCCATGGCAGAGCTGGGCCGAGACGACATCGCCCGGCAGGCTGCCGCGGATCTGGCTGAGCGAGATCGCCTCGCCATTCTGCACCGCCTGCCGCGCCTCGCCCTGCGACAGGCACCCTTGCGCGACCGCCGTCCCCGGAAGGACGAGGGCGATCGCGAGGAATGCGGCGCTGAGGCGAAGCGTGACCATGCCCCCCTTCTAGCAGATGCCGATGAACACCGGCTGAATGAGATCGGCGCCAGGGCCGGCAAAGCGGGGCTTTTCAGCGTCCGAGCGGCACCCGCGCGATCCAGCGGCCGTGGAGGGCGATGAGCGCGCCGGCGAGGCTGCCGGCGGCCATGGCGATGTCGACGAAGAGCGAGCGTTCGTCCTCGCCGATCTCGTGGCCGGCAAGGAGGCCGATCACCGGCGCGAGGCCGGCGATGATGGCGCCCCAGGTGACGCGCGAGCGATACCACGGCTCGCCATTGACGGCATGGCGGAGCGCCGGGTCGGCGGCGATGGCGGCGGCGACCGCGCCGCCGAGGTCCGGCAGATCGGCGGCGCCGACCGGATTGCCGCCGCGCACCGCCGCCGCGAGCGCGGGGGCGAGCGACGCGGCGAGGCGGTCGGCGGCGCGGGGGAGCGTCCTGCGATCGGTCATGGTCGTCTCCTTCAGTGTCATGAGGTCGTGGTCACGGCCCCCTCGCTGTCACGCCTTCGCCCAAATTGGGGATGAAGAAACAGACGCTGCGGGGGCAGCGGAGTGGGATGATGCTCAAAGCCTTGCTGGTTTCCGCCCTTGGAGGCGTGCTGTCGGGCCACACTATCCGGAGCGGCTGGACCGCTCTGATGCTTCTCCTGATGCTCATCGGCGCCGAGACGACCTATGAGGCGGTCCACCATCACTGGTCGGTCCGCCACGATGTCGGCGCCTTCGGGCTGCTCGACACGGTCGGATCGGGCGCCCTCCTGGTCGGCGAAGTGCTGTCGGTCTAGAAAATCGTTCGAGCGCCCGGAACCAGAGCGAACCTTCGCTGTTGATGGTGTGGATCGCGCAGGCGGTCCAACAGCCGGTCCCACACCGGTGAGCCCGCCGACCCCCCGACGGCGGGCTCTTTCTGTGGGTGGGCCGGAGAGGGGGGCGCCCCCCTTCATCAAACGGTAACGTCTCTCGGACTCTGGTATCCAACCGAACTGTGCCTGCTCTGCCGGCACGGATTCGCCCATGTCCATGCGAGGCCGATCCATGATGATCCAGACGTTCTGGCGTGCCGCTGTTGTCGGCGGCTTTCTCGGGCTCGCCGCGATCGCGGCGCCCGCGTTCGCCGCCGATGAGGCGCCGAAGCCGCTGATCGAACAGGGCGCGCTCGACGCTCTGAAGAAGATGACCGAGACGCTGAAGGCGGCGAAGGCGATCGAGCTTTCGATCACCGACTTCCGCGAAGTGCCATCCTCGCAGGGCCAGATGGTGACCCTCGTCACCAGCGCCGAGATCACCGCCGAGCGGCCGAACAAGTTCCGCGCCGAGGCCAACATCAACGGCGCCGAGACGAGCTTCGTCTATGACGGCAAGACTTTCACCGCGCTCGACAAGGGCAAGAACCTCTACGTCTCCGGCGATATCGGTGCCGAGACCATGGAGAATTTCTTCAAGACGCTCGCCGAGACCCGCGGCATCGAGTTCTCCGTCGCCGACTTCCTCTCGAGCGATCCTTACGCGATCTTCGCGAAGGGCCTCACCAACGCCTATGACATCGGCACCACGACGATCGACGGCGTCACGACGCAGCATCTCGTCTTCTCGGCGCCCGGCCTCGAATGGCAGCTCTGGATCGATCCTGCGACCAGCCTGCCGCGCCTCTTCTCCGTGATCTACACCGACGTGCCGCGCGAGCCGCGCTTCCTGGTCAATTTCAAGTCGTGGAACCTGAAGGCGACGCCGGCCGCCGGCACCTTCACCTTCACCCCGCCCAAGGACGCCGCCTCGATCAGCTTCCTGCCGCCCGGCAAGTCCTGATCCGACCCGCGAACCCGAAGGAGACACCCATGTCCACGCTCTCACTGACGAAGCCGGTGCTCGCTCTCATCGCGGCCGGCGCCTTCCTCGCCTCCTCGATGCCGGCCTCGGCCTGGATCGCCGCGCACGGCGCCGGCGCCTGGCGCGGCCCTGCCGGCGGCGTGCATGCCTATAGCGGCACCGTTGTCGCCGGTGGCGGCGCGCGCTACGGCTATGCCCCGCGCTATGGCTATGGCTACGGCGCTCCGGCCGGCGCGGCCTTTGCCGGCGCCGCGGTCGGCATGGCTGCCGGTCTCGCGATCGGCGCCACCGTCGCCTCGCTGCCGCGCACCTGCACCACCATCGCAGGCCCGACCGTGATCTATGGCTGCGGCGGCGTCTACTATCAGCCCTATTACGCGCCGTCGGGCCTCGTCTATCAGGTCGTGCCCGCGCCCTACTGAGCGGCAAACAACGGGCGGCGCTACAGCGCCGCCCACCCCGCGGCCTTTAGAACCAGCACGTCCTCGGTCGTCTTGTCGAAGACGATCCAGCCGATCTGCGGCGCCCTGAACAGCCAGGCGCCGTCGGCATAGAGCGCCAGCGCGCCCGCCTTGCCCGACCAGGCCCCGGTCGGCGCCGCGCCGAGCAGATAGCGCATCCCCTCCACCGGACTGCCGGGCGGCGTCGTCGCGGCCGCGGCCTCCACGGCCAAGTGCACGATGCCGTCGACGAGGCGCAGCGCCTCGTTATGCGTCACATGCTTCTGCGCCTGCGCGGCGGCGATATAGGGCAGCGCCAGATGCGGCGTCGCGAGCGGATCAGACATCGATCGTGATCTCCGTGGCAAGGCCCGCACCGGCGGTGGGGCTCAACTGGCAGACGCGCGCCGTGAAGGCGGCACCGGGCACCGAGAGAACCGCGGCGAGATCGGCCGCCGTGAACAGCGTCGCCGGACTGGTGACGCGGCGCACGGCCTTTTGCACCGATCCCTCGAAGAGGGTGACCTCATAGGCCTCGCTGTCCTCGCCGAGCGGCACCTCTTCCTGGTCCCAGCGGTCGCCGTCGCGGCGGGTCTGGCGGATCCAGGCGAGCGCGACATCGCCCGCGGCGTCGCGGCGCCCCGTGAGATGCACCGGCGCGAGGCAGACGAGGCCGCGGCCCGCGACCCTGAACGCGCGGTCGGTGAACGACCCGGCGTCATAGGCGGCGACGAGCGGGCCGGCGCGCAGCCGTTTTGAGAGGCCGATCTCGCCGCTCTCCAGCGCAAACAAGGGCGTCGCCGCATTGAGGCGGACGAAGCACGCGCCGGCAGCATGGCCGCGCGCCGCGAGGTCGCCGGTGCCGCCCTGGCCGCGCAGGAGGCCCGAGAGCCGCCAGAGGCCGGCGCCGACCAGCTCGGCCTCGCGGAACTGGATCAGCTCGAAGCCGTCCGCCTCGCTGCCGATCGCCGCGAGATTGCCGCCATTCAGCACCGCCGCCAGCGGCAGCGACGACAGCGCGCCGGCGGCGAGCCTGACCTCGATCCGTGTGGCCTCGTCGAAACGGGCGATCGGCCCCGGCGGCACGGCGCTAGCGATGCTGCCGAGGGTGGCGCGCTGGTCGACGCGCTGGCGGGCGAGATAGCCGGCCTCGCTGCTGCCGATGGCGATCGAGACCGGCCCGGTCCAGGGATCGGCGAAGACGGCGAGCCGCGGCGCGGCCCCCGCCTCGCCGCCGGTGAGCGAGGGCAGGTCGAGCACGACGACCTCGGGCGGGCCGGCCTCGCCGCGCACGACGGGGGGCGCGGCCGAGCCGCTGCCGAGCGGCTGGGCCGAGCCGGCGGGATCGAGGGCCCGCGCCTCGACGCGCCGGACCGCCCCGTCCTCGATCCGCGTCACCTGCAGCAGCCGCGTGCGGCCGCTCTCTTCGAAGGCGACCAGATCGGCCGCCTCGAGGGCGAGCGATCCCGGCGGCAGCGCGAAGGAGACGCTCTCGCGGCCCTCCCAGATCGCCTGCAATCGCGCATCGGCGAGCGAGGACGCGACCGCATCGTCGATGACGATCGGAGCCGAAACTGCGGATTGGCGGCGGCTCGCCGTCTCGAGCCGGCGCGAGGCGACGGAGCGGCTGCGATAGTCCGAGAGACCGTCATAGAAGGAGAGCGCCAGCTCGGCCGGCAATTCGGTCTCCTGCGCCCGGCGGACGGCGAGGAGCGGCGCCGTGCCGTCCTCGGCGAGATCGGCGGTGCCGATCGTCGAGGACGGCAGGGTTGCCCGCAGGAAGCGCACGCCGGCCCCTGTTTCTGCGACGGAAAAGCCGAAGATGTCGGCGAGCGGCTTCAGCGCCTCGCGCGCCGAGCCGACACGCTCGACGACATAGCCGTCGATCATGCCGTCGAGATCGCCGATTTGGGCACCCGCGATGCCATAGTCGGCGAGGATGCGCGCGACCAGCCGATCGAGCGGCAGCGCACCGAGGCGGCCGTTCAGCCAGTGGCCCGTCTGCCAGTTGCCGCCGTCGGACCAGACATCGGTCAGAAGCGGAAAGGCCGGATAGGGCCGGGCGTCCCAGGCCCAGACATGGCTCCATTCAGGCTCGACCATGCGCGTGCCGGTGACCGGCGACAGCGGATTCTGCGCCGCCTGGAAGCTCGCCGAGGCCGGATCGCGGAAGGCGAGCAGCGCCGCGATCGCCCGCGCCTGCATCAGGGCATCGCGGCCGCCATGCGAGAAATGCGGCAGCCGCGCGCCGCCGACCTTGGGATCGGGAAAGACGTTCGGCTCGTTGGCGCCCTTGTCGACGGCCGGGCAGCCGAGCTCGGTGAACCAGATCGGCTTCATGCCCGCCACCCAGGCGGTCGGCGTCGCCTGCTCGATGCCGCCCGGCCGGTCGAAATGGCGGTTCGACCACCAGTCGGTCACGGCCTTGGTGCGGTAGACCCAGGGCTTGCCGTATCCGCCGTCGCTGATCGGCGAGCGGATCTGCGCCGCGCGGTCGGGATCGCTTGCATAGTACCAGTCGAAGCCCTCGCCGCCCTCGATATTGGCCGCAAGGTAAGCGCGATCGCGGCCGCAGGTGGCGATCGCGGCATCCAGATGCGCGGTGCCGTCGCGCCAGTCGGAGAGCGGCACATAGAGATCGATGCCGACCGCATCGATGGCCGGATCGGCCCAGAGCGGGTCGAGATGGAAATGCACGTCGCCGCTGCCGTCGGCCGGCTGATGACCGAAATATTCGCTCCAGTCGGCCGCATAGCTGATGCGCGTCTCCGGCCCGAGCACGCCGCGCACATCGGCGGCCAGCGTCTTCAGCGCAGCGACGAAGGGATAGAGATTGCCGGCGGCGCGCAGCGTGGTGAGGCCGCGCAGCTCCGAGCCGATCAGGAATCCGTCGACGCCGCCGGCCGCAACGCAGAGATGGGCCGCATGCAGCACCATGCGCCGATAGGACCATTCGTCCGGCCCGGCATAGCCAACGCTGCTGCCCGAGACGGTGAAATCTTCAGGCGCCGCCGCGCCCATGAAGGCGGCGATCTCGGCGTCCATCGCAGCCGTCTTGTCGGGTGTGCCCGGGCGGCCGGGCGCGATCGACGCGGTGATCTCGCCGCGCCAGGGATAGGCCTTCTGCTCGCTCCAGCCATAGGGATCGGCGAGGCCGCTCCCGGCCGGGATATCCATCATCAGGAACGGATAGAAGGTGACGCCGAGGCCGCGCGCCTTCAAATCGGCGATGGCGCGGACGACGCTGCCATCCGACGGCGTGCCGCCGATGGCCGGGCGGCCGTCGATCTGGCTGACCAGCCGCGCGCCGGCGCGCGTGAGCCCGGCGACGCTCCACTCGGGCTGGCTCGAGCCGCTCTCCGTCTCGACGCGCGGTGCCACGGTGCAGCTGCTGGCGCGGAGATCGTCGCCGAACCAGCTGACCGCGAGCGCCGTCCGCTCGAGATGGGGGCAGAGCGCCTGCAACTCGTCGAGCGAGGCGCGCCAGTCGGTGCCGACGCCGCCCCCATGGCGGTTCAGCGTGACACGGCTGCCGGGACCGGCGACGCGATAGACCGGCTCGGGATCATAGGCGAATTCGGACGCCGCCGGGATGATGACGACGGCGCGGATCGCCTCCTCCAGCCCACCGATCGGCCGGAACACCTCGAAGGCGAGCTGCGGCAGGCGGTTGCCATAGGCGGCGACCGGCAGCCGCTCGAACACCACGACCGCCGTGCCGCGATAGGCCGGCGTCGCCGCCGCGCCCTGCTTCGCCTCGATCAGGCTGTCGGCCGCCTGGTCTTCGTGACCGGCGAGGAGGCGCCAGGTCACGCTCGCAAGGTCGAGCTCCTCGCCATCGGCCCAGCAGCGGCCGATGCGCGCCACCGGCCCCTCGCAGAGGCCGATGGCGAAATTGGCATAATAGGCATAGGTCGTGACGGAGGAGCCGCCGCCCTTGCCGCCCTCCTCGCTCGTCACCTCCTCAAAGCGCGTCGCCCAGATCACCTGGCCGGCGAGGCGGGCGCGGCCATAGAGACGCGGCAGCGGTGCGCCCTCCTCCGAACGCTGCACGTCGAGATCGGCGAGCCGCGACCCTTCCGTCGAGGTGCCGAACAGCTGCTGGTCGACGACGCTGCCGGCGAGCGCGCCGACCGCCGCGCCAAGCGTGGCGCCGAGCGGGCCGAACACGCCGCCGATCGCCGCACCGGCGGCCTGCAGGACAATGGTCGCCATCAGCTGGCCCTTTCCGGAAAGGCGAAGACGAAGGCGAGCCGCCGCGCCCACCAGGGCGTCAGCGAGGCCATCGCGACGGCGGCGCCGTCATGGGCATGGATGAAGCGGCGGGGCTCCACGAGGAGCGCGGCATGCTTGGCCGGCAGGCTCTCGCGCCAGCGGAAGAGCAGGAGATCGCCGGGCCGGGCGGCGTCGATCGCAAGCGCCGTCATGTGCCGCCCGGCGGCAGTCGCGAGGGTCTCGCTGCCCGCCGCCTCGGCCCAGTCGGGCGTATAGGCGGGCACCGCCTCCGGCTCGGCGCCATAGACCTCGCGCCAGACCCCGCGCACCAGGCCGAGGCAATCGGACCCGACGCCCTTCAGCGAGGCCTGATGGCGATAGGGCGTGCCGATCCAGCCGATCGCCGCGGCGACGACGGCGTCTCGCGTGGGTGAGGACATGGCGGTTCTCCAACGGGCGGCTGACGTATCCGAGGCTTTTCGGACCAGGTGACGGCGCGGCCTCTCCTTATGGTCCGCAGGCCCTCACCCGCCGCGGGTACCGCGCGTCGACCTCTCCCGGAGGGACAGGTGAAGCAAGGACGCCGGCGATGGCCACGACATCGATGAAGGGCACGGTCAAGCCCTCTCCCCCCTTGTGGGGGAGAGATGGAGAGGGGGGCCCTCTCGTCCTCTCAGCGCTCCAGAGGCTACGGCCTGCAACCCCCTCCCTTTCCCTCCCCCGCTGCGCGGGAGAGGGGATGGCGGGCACTTCGGCTGTCGATGAAGGCTGCACCCTGCCCTCTCCCCCCTTGCGGGGGAGAGATGGAGAGGGGGACTTCCTCTCGCTCCTTCACGACATCCCGCACGCCATCGGCGCGGCGAGAAAGGCCCCCACCCCGACCCTCCCCCGCAAGGGGGGAGGGAGACGGCCGGCGTCGCGGCAAATGCCGATGATGACACCGCCCTCCGAGCCCTCCCCTCACCCGACCACCGGCGTGCCGTCGTTGTGGCTGCCGGAGCGGGCGTAGCCGAGGCTGAAGTCGTTGCCGGGCATGTGCGGGAAGCCGCGGAAGTTGAGCGCGTTGGCGAAGCGGTCGCGGCAGGTGGCGAAGCGCTTGTCGCAGCCGGCGGTGAGCGCGATCGTGTCGCCGGCCGCGATGCCAAGCGGCGCGGCGGTCCAGAGCTCGACCGTCGCGACGCCCTCGATGACGCGCTGCGTCTTCACCGCGCTGGCAAAGCCTCGATTGGCGCCGCTCGTGAACAGCGCCCGGCCGCGCTCGAACCAGCCCGGCGCGAACGCATCGATGCCGGCGACCGCGATGATCCGCGCCTCGCTGGCCGAGACCACGCTGGCGCTCACCGAAAATTCCGGCGTCGCGAGATCGACGCCGCACCTCAGATCGCCGAGATCGGCGTCGCAGGCGGCGCGGAAGGAGCGGCCGCGCGGCGCGTCGAGTTCGGCGAGCGGCCCGCGGATCTCGGCGCGGAAGGCACCGTCCTCGCGCACGACTTCGCCGATATGGCCGGCGCGGACGAGCAGCCGCTCCGTGACCACCTGCCAATTGACGGCGAAGACCTCGACGCGGGCATGATCGAAGCGGCCCTTGGCGAGATCGTCCGCGCTGACGCGGTCGGAGGAGAGCGCGCCGGCGACCTCCAGCCCGCCGGTCGAGAAGCCGGCCTCCGCCGTCGCCTCGCTGGCCGCAAGCCCGCTCGCCGCCTCGAAGAGCGTCGCCTCGAAGGTCAGGTCGCGGTCATGATCGGTGAAACCGAGCACGGTGCCATCCTGCAGCGTCACCCGCCAGCATTGGCAGAGCGTCGTCGCCTCGCCGGCGAGATGGGCGGCGAGCCCCGCGTCGAGCAGCTTCACGGCTTGATCTCCACCAGCGGGATCGAGGGGATTTCGCCGGCCTCGAAGGCGGCGAGATTGATGACGAGTTCATCGCTGTCGAAGCGCACCGGCACATCGAAGCGGAAGCCGGCGGTGACGGCGGCGCCGGGCGGGGGGATGTGGCCGGCCGCGAAGGTGACGCGGCCCGTGGCATGATCGATGGCAAAATCGGCCGGGCTGACAGCGGTCGACGCGACCGCCAGGACGACCGAACCGGCGACGGGCTTTGCGATCGCGCGGTCATAGGGCGAGAAATCGCCGCCATAGCGCTTCACGAGCTGGAAGCTCGCCGTCACGCCGTCGCCGGTGCCGATGCGCTGGTCGAAGGGCGTCGGCGCGCTGCCGGGCGGGGCCGAGGCGTCGTCGGTGCGGTCGCGCCAGCGGAAGCCGTGCAGCCGGCCGCGCCGCTCCTCGAAGAAGGCGATGACGGCATGGATATCGGCAAGCGAGCGGACGCCATAGCCGGCGTCATAGCGGCGGCGCGCGTCGGCCCAGCGCTGGTTGCGCTTCTCGCGGCCGGAGCCGAGCGCCACGATCTCGGTCTTCCGCTCCGGCCCGCCGCTGGAGCGGAAAGCGATCGCGGTCGGGAAGCGGACCTCGTGAAAGGCATCGATGAGTGGCATGGCGTCCCCCTAGAGTCCGCGCCGGCCGCGGCCGACGGCGCGGGCGAGCGCTGCCGTCACCTGCGCCTCGGACTTCCGGAAGCTTGCCGCGTCATGCGTCTGGATCGCGACATTGACGGTGACGCTGCCCGATCCGCCGCCGGCGACGCCGAGGCGGCCGTCGCTGCCGCGCTGAAGCGGCAGGATCGCCTCCGCGCCCGCTTCGCCGGCGAGGCCGAGCCCGTTGCCAAGCGGAAAATAGCTCGGCCGCGAGACGACGCCGCCATCGGCGAAGGGCACGACGCCGCCCTTGGCAAAGGCGCTCGCCGCCGCCCCGCCGACGACGCCGGACAGCGCCGTGCCGAGGCCGGTCGCCAGCGGGGTCAGGGCCTTATCGAGCGCGATGGCGGACAGGCGGATCGCCAGCGTCTTCAGCACGTCCTCGAAGGACTTGCCGCCGGCGACCGCGCCGGTGAAGGCGCGGGTGATGGCGGTGGAGAAGCTGTCGGCGCGCCTGGCGAGGTCGTCGAGCGCGCTGCGGAAGCCGCTGGTATCGGCGCTGACCGTGACGGAAAGCTCGTCGATCGTCGTCGGCATGGCTCAGGGTCCTTTCGGGCTGTCGGGATAGCGCTGCGCCAGCGCCTCGAAGGCGGCGCGGTCCATCGGCGGCGTGCCGCGCCCGGCAAGGCCCTCGATGGCGGCGGCGAGCTCGCGCGGCGTCAGCGCCCAGAAGTCGCGGCTGGGCAGCTTGAGCACGCCGAAGCCGACCGCCATTGCCGCGCGCCAGGGAAACGGCTCGGTGCTCATGGCGGATCGCCGCCGAAGGTCGCAGTGAGGAGATCGCTGGCGATGCGGGCGAAGCCGCCGGCGCCGCCCTCAGCCTGCATCCGCGCGACATCCGCGTCGTCGATGATAGCGCCGGCCCCGCGGAGGCCCGCCCCGATGAGGCGCACGAGATCCTGCGCCGCGAGCCGCCCTTCGGAAAAGCGCGCGGCGAGCGCCGAGAGGTCCGAGGCGCCGAAGGCGGTCTCGAGCTCGGCCAGCGCGCCGAGCGTCAGGCAAAGCCGCATCCGCCGTCCGTCGAGCATGGCATCGATCTCGCCGCGATGCCGGTTGGCGGAAGCTCCAGCCGCTGAATGCGCCATGGTCAGGCCTCCGCGAAGGCGATGGCGCCCGCCGATTCGAGCGCGATCTCATAGGTGACGGCGCCGTCATGCTCGCCGGCATATTCGAGCGCCGTGATCTGGAACGGACCCGACAGCGTGCCGAAATCGGGGATGATCAGCTGATAGGAGCGGATCGTCCCGTCGAAGAAGACGCTGCGCATGGCAGCGTCCGTGGCGGCATCGCGGAAGATGCCGGAGCCGGAGAGGCTCGCCCGGCGGACGCCGGCGCCGGCCAGCAATTCGCGCCAGCGGCCGGCCGAATCCGTATCCGTGATGTCGACCGTCTCGGCGTTGAAGGCGATGCGGCGCGTGCGGAGGCCGGCCACGGCCTGGAAGGCCCCGGCGCCGGTGGTATCGATCTTGAGGAGAAGGTCCTTGCCCTTCTGCGCGGTCATGGCGTGTCCTTTCGGTTGCTCGGATTTCGCCCGCCGACCGCCGCGCGCTAGGATCGGCGCGGCAGAGCGGAAGGGCGGCGATGGACGGGGCGATCGGTGCGTTCGAAGTGATACGGGCCCGGGAGGACGACCTCCCCTTCATGATGGCGACCGAGCGGCTCGCGGGTTACGAGGCGCTGGTCGGCCGCTCCAGCGAGGCGCAGCACCGCGCCTTCCTCACCGACGGCCGCCACGCTTATTTCATCGGCCGCGATGGCGGCCACCCGGTCGGTTTCGCCGTGGTGCGCGACTGGGGCTCCTTCGACGGCGTCACGCTGGTGAAGCGCATCGCCGTGACCGAGCCGGGCAAGGGCCATGGCAGCGCCCTGCTCCGCCACGTCATCGACAGCGTCTTCACCGAGACGGCGTGCTGGCGCCTCGCCATCGGGCTCTTCCCCGACAACATGCGCGCCCGCCGCACCTATGAGCGCGCCGGCTTCCTTGCCGAGGGCATCGCCCGCGGCGCCGTCTTCTTCGGCGGCGAGCACCGCGACGAACTCACCATGGCGATGCTGCGGCCGGACTGGGAGGCGATGCGCGGCGCGTGAAGGCACCTGCCCTTCGCCTCTCCCGGGGGGAGAGGCGTAGACCCGAAGGTCGGCCCTGTCCTCGCCAAGCCCCTACCCCTCCACAAGCGCCTCCAGCCGCACGACGCCGTGTTCGGTGATGCCGTCGGGATCGCGGCGGACTTCGGCGAAGGCGACGCGCAGCGTCACCAGATGGTGATCGGCGAGCGCGAGCGGTTCGTCGTGCAGCAGCCGCATCAGGATGCCGGCGATCGCCCAGGCCTCCTTCTTGCCGCCCTGGCGCGACCAGACATGCAGCGTCAGGCTGACATCGCCGCCCTCGGCCGAGCCATCACTCCAGTCCGCCTGCCCGGCTGCGCCGAGCGTCACATAGGGAAAGCCGGTGCCGCGCGGCGCGCCGTCATGGATGTGCGGGCCGCCGAGCGCGGCGAGGAGGTCGGCATCGGCGAGGAGCCGCGCGACGACCGCCGCCTGGAAATCGAGCGACGCCGTGGTCATGCCGGCCTCCGCTTCAGCCGGCGCAGCGCCGGGGCGACAATCGGATCGGCGGCGCTGTCGATGGCGCCGAATTCGCGGGCGAACAGCCCCGGACCGGTCAGCGTCACCTTGAGGCCGCCCGCGCGGCCCATGCTGCCGGCCGTGCTGCCGGGCGCTGCGGCCGCGAGCGCTGCGGCGACGCGGTCCGCCTCGGTCGCCACCGCCGCGGCAATCGGGCGACGCGCGGCGGCAGCGATGCGGCGGCCGATATCCTCGCGGCTCATGGTGTCTCCTCCCTGGTCTCGATCAGAAGAAAGCGGCGGCGCTCGTCGGGATCGACGACCGTCGCAATGGCGAGCAGGCGGCCGCGATGGCGGATGCGCATCCCCGCCACCACGTCGCTGCGATGGCGGATGGTCACGCGGTGGGTGATGGCGCTGCCGATCCGGTCGGAGGCGGCGTCGGTGATGGCGCGCACCGGCTCGATCGCGGCCCAGACGGTGGCGAGCGGCGACCAGCTCACGCTGCCGCCGCCGGCCTCGTCGGGGGTGACGACCGGCAGCTCGATCTGGATCCGATGGGCGATCCAGCCCGGTTCGAAATCGCCCCTCACAGCGTGCGCACCTTGTAGGGCGCGATCAGCGCGTCGAAGCCGGGCGGCGCGACGGCATTCGCGAAATCATGGCCGACCATGCCGCGCGCCTCATACCAATGCGCGACGAGCACCATCACCGCCTGGCGGAGCGGCGCCGGCACGTCGATCGACGAGACGCCATAGCCGGCGAGCACGTCGATCTCGATGCCGTTGTCATAGAGCGCCGCCTGCGGCCGGATGCGCGCGATCAGCCTGGCCGGCGAGGAGGAGAGATCGACGCGCCAGTTGTCGGCGTGCCATTGCCGGGCGACGCCGGCGACGTCGTAGAACGTGACCTCGCTCACCGCGATCAGCGGCGAGGGCGGGATCGGCACCGAGCGTCCCTCGGGCCATTCGTCGAGATAGAGGCGCCAGAGCTGGCGGATCAGGCAGCGCCGCGTCACGGCCTCGATATGCACCCGCGCCGCGATAATCGCCGCCTGCAGCAGGCGGTCCTCGTCAGCCGTGTCCAGCCGGAGATGCGCCTTCACGTCGGCCAGCGTCACGGGCTCGATCGTCGGCCCGGAAATGAGGGCAGTGGTCATGCTTTGCCTCCTTGAAGATGCCTGCCAGGAAAAAAGAAAGCGGCGCCACGCGTGAACGTGGCGCCGCCCGGGCGCGGGCTGTGGCGGGAGGCGCACCATCAGCCAGCGCTGGCCGAAACGATCAGGAAGAGCGGGCCGCCTTCGACAGTCCGGCCTGGCGGAATCCATCCCGCCCAGGAAGGGTGACCGGTTGGGTCAGGCCGTGCCGAAAAGGGTGGGATTCGAGAACCGGAGCGGAGCGTACTTTCGTACGTGAGCACCGGAAGCGCAGGAGACCGCCCTTTGCAGGCCGGCTTGGCGCAACCGGGTGCCCTTCCTAGCTCGTGCCGAACTTCAGCAGCTTGATCGCGTCGAAATCCTGGACGCCGCCGCCGACACGCTTGGTCGTGTAGAAAAGGACATAGGGCTTGGCCGAGTAGGGATCGCGCAGCACGCGCACGCCGATCCGGTCGACGACGAGATAGCCGCGCTTGAAGTCGCCGAAGGCGAGCGCCAGCGCATTGGCGCCGATATCGGGCATGTCCTCCGCCTCGCTCACCGGGAAGCCGAGCAGCGAGGCCTCGCCGCCGGCGCTCGCCGCCGGCTGCCAGAGATAGTTGCCATCCGCGTCCTTCAGCTTGCGGATCGCCGCCTGCGTCCGGCGGTTGAGCACGAAGCGGGCATTGGCGCGGTAGCCGGACTTCAGCGCATAGACGAGGTCGATCAGCACATCGGACGGGTTGGAGGCCGGCAGCGCGCCGGAGACGCCGGTGACGATGTAGCCGAGCTTGCCCCAGACCCAGGCCGATTCCGCCGCCGTGGTATAGGCGAGGAAGCCCTTCGGCTTGTTGGTGCCGTCGCCCGTGACGAAGGCGGTGCCTTCCTGCGTCGCGAAGGCGGCCTCGACCTCGGCGGCGATCCACTGGTCGATATTGACGGCGCTGTCGTCGAGCAGCGCAGCCGTCGCCGCCGGCATGGCGTAGAGCTCCATCGCCGGGAAATCGAGCGCGGCGATGGTCGGCGAGGTCGTCTGGCTGCGGGCGTCGGTCTCGCCGGCCCAGCCGACCGCCGGACCCGCCGTCATGAAGGGCTTGCGATAGGTGCCGGACGAGACCTGGCGCACATCGGCGATGGCGCGGATCGGCGAGATGGCGGCGAGGCGCTTGCCGATCTCCGTCTCGGTCTCGATCGGCA
Organism: Kaistia sp.; assembly: GCA_965279105.1. Taxonomy (GTDB): domain Bacteria; phylum Pseudomonadota; class Alphaproteobacteria; order Rhizobiales; family Kaistiaceae; genus Kaistia. The sequence continues at coordinate 2,286,183 of OZ257135.1, read as the reverse complement.
CGAGATAGCCGCCATCGGCATTGGAGCCGGCCGAAAGCGCCTTCTGCTCGAGCCGGCGCATGGCGTCCTCGTCGCCGCCGCGGACATAGGCCTCGAAGGCCGCCTTGTGCTCGCTCGGACGGCGCTCGCCGCGCGTCTCGCCGGAAAGCGGCGGGCGGCGGCTCTTCAGCGAGAGCTCATCGAGCGTCCGGTTGATGCGGTCGAGCTTCTCGACGGTCAGCGGATCGGCGCTGAGCTTCTGCTCGATCTCGCCGAGGCGCTCGTCATTGGTTTCCTTGAACGCCTCGAAGGCATGCAGGAAATCGTCGAAGGCGGCGCCGACATCGCCGGGCTCGGCGGCTTTCGTCTCGGCGGCCTTCATCTCCGCCGCCTTCTGCGGGGCGGGACGCGGCAGGGCCGCCTTCAGTTCCGGCGCCGCTTCGCGGCGCGCATCGAGAGCAAGAGGCTTCATTTCGGGTTCCTTTGGTTGAGGGTTTGCGCGGCGCGGCGCATGCGGGCCGCAAGACGCACCGCCGGATGGGCGGGGCCCGACTTGACGGCGCGGATGCGGGCGTCGGGCTGCATCGGGAAGGTGACGACCGAGATCTCCCAGAGATCGATCTCGGTCAGGCGGCGCACGCCGGCGGCCCGATCGGCGCGGGCGCGCACCGTCTTGAAGCCGATCGAGAGCCCGTCGAGGGCGCCGGCCCGCATCAGGCTGGCGACCTCGCGGCCCCGCGCCACGTCGAGCATCAGGCGGCCGCGGACGAAGAGGCCGTGCTGGTCCTCGCGAAGCTCCGTCCAGATGCCGATCGGCTCGGTCGGGTCGTGCTGGTAGAGCATGCGGATGCCGCTCACCTGGCGCCGCGCGATCGAGCGCAGGAAGGCACCGGGCATCACCATGTCGCCGGAGAGATCGGGCGAGCCGAAGAGGCTGGCATAGCCGGAAAAGGCGCCCTCGCCATCGACACCGGAAAGATCGGCCGCCGCCGCCTTCCGTTCGAGGTCGGGCAGCGCCAGGGACGAGAGGGATCTGGACATGCAGTCTCCTTCGCCGGCCGGAGAAGGCCGCGTTGGCAGGGTGGGATTTTGGCGAGAGCGAAAAGGCGGCGTTGACGGCGCGGGCGCGGATGACTATTTTTCTGGTCAGAAGTCGGAGGCCGCGATGGAGACTTTCAACCTTTCGGACGCCAAGACCAGGCTCAGCGAATTGCTCGATCGGGTCGAAGCCGGCGAGGAAATCACCATCACCCGGCACGGCCGCCCCGTGGCCCAGTTGCGGCCCGTCTCAGCCGAGAAGAAGCCTATCGATTTCGAGGGCTTGGCGGCCTTGCGCGCCAGCCTTCCGATGCTCGACAAACCCAGCGCCGAACTGTTGCGGGAGATGCGCGACGAAGAACTCTGAGGGCTGCGCGTGATCTACTTCGACACCAGCTTCCTGGTGCCGTTGGTTCTGCCCGAGGCGACCAGCGGCGATTTGGTGTCGTTCATGGTCGACTTCGGCGACCAGGAAGCCGCAACCAGCCAATGGACACGGGTGGAGTTTGCGTCTCTGGTCTCGCGGCAGGTCCGCATGCGGCGTCTCGATGTCGATGGCGCGGCGCGGGCCACGGCCGGCTTCGAGTCCCTGATCGAAGAGCGCTTCACCGTGATCCTGCCCGAAGTGAGGGACTTCGATCTGGCGCGTCGCTATCTCGCGCAGCCGGAAACTGGCCTTCGTGGTGGCGACGCCCTTCATCTCGCGATCGCCGCCAACCGGAATGCCGAGCGTATCCTCACGCTTGACAGAGGCTTCATGAGGGCCGGTGCGATGCTTGGCCTGCCTGCGTCCGGCCTCATGACCAATTAGGCATGCTCACCGTCGCCGGATCAGCCGCTCGAGCACGCCGGCAAAGTCGCGGAACACCGCGTGATGGTCCGGACCGCCCGGCTTCAATAAACGCTTGAGGATCGCGGGCATTCTCTAGTCTCCTGAATTCGTTAGCCGTCGTCGTTGAAGAAGTGATTCAATCGCGCGATCTCGGCGACGAAATCGTTGAAGCGCTTGTTGGAGGCGGCGAGCTCGCGCAACGACCAGACGAGCAACGCGCTGGCGCCGGACGCCCAGAGGAACAGCGCGAGATGGGCGAGATCGCCGCGCGTGGCGAAGGCGCGCGTCAGCTCGTCCATCACGCCGCGCCCTCCCCCGCCGGCCCATAGCCGACCGCCTGGCGCTTCTCGTCGCGCGAGAGGAAGCTCGCCGCCTCGAGCCGCCGCCACAGCGCCTCGCGCTCGGCCGAGAGCGCGTCGATCGCGTCGGCGTCATAGGCGAGGCGGAGCGCGCCGCCATAAGCCGGGCCGAGCCAGCCGGCGAACGCCGCCGCCGTGCGCCCGACCAGCGGCAGCACGGTCTGGCGCCAGAAGGCGCGGTTGGCCTCGGCATAGTTGGCATAGGTGTTGTCGCCGGGAATGCCGAGCAGCATCGGCGGAATGCCGAAGGCGAGCGCGATCTCGCGCGCCGCGCCGTTCTTCGCCTCCATGAAGTCCATGTCGCGCGGCGTCAGCGCCATCGAGGTCCAGTCGAGCCCGCCTTCGAGCAGCAGCGGCCGGCCGGCGCGGACGGCGCCGGTATAGTTCGCCTCGAGCTCGGCCTTCAGGCGCTCGAACTGGTCGGCGGAGAGATTGGCGCCGCCCTCGCCGCGATAGACCAGCGCGCCGGAGGGCCGCGCCGAATTGTCGAGCAGCGCCTTGTTCCATTCGCCGGCGGCATTGTGGATGTCGAGCGCCATCGCCGCCGCCTCGATCGGCGCGAAGCCGTAGTGATCATCGAGCGGATGATGGAGCCGCAGCTGCAGCACCGGCGCGATGCCGTCCGCGCCCGGATCCTGGAAGCGCACCGTCTCGCCGCCGACCGTATAGTCGAACGCCTCCGGCCAGCCATCGCTGCCGGGCACGACCTTGACACGGTCCGGCCGCAGCACATGCAGCTCCGCCGGCCGGCCGCCGAGCAGGACCAGCTCGGCATAGGCATTGCCGGCGGTCATGAGGTTGGCATAGAGCGCGCTGAGAAGCGCCGTGCCGCTCTGGCGGCGATTGGGCTCGGCGAGGAGCGCCAGAAGCGGATGCTCCGGCCGCTCGGCGGCGCCGTCATAGGCGAGAAGCGGCACGCTCGCCGCGCTTTCGGCGATCATCATCACCGCGCGATAGACGATGGCGTTCCGCATGAAGCCCTCGCGGGCGAGGCTCGCCGCATCGCGCGGCGACCACGCGGCGCGGCCACGGCCCTGCAAGGCGATCAGCGGCCCGCTGCGCGAGGCCTTCTCTTCCGGCGGCCGCGGGCCGGACAGCCGCGCGAGGCGCGCCCTCAGCGTTTCGAACATCGCATCGTCCTTCCTCGTTGGGGCTCAGAGCCGGCGCACGCGCGGCTCGGCCGCGGCGCGCAGCATCAGATGCGTCAGCGCCCAGACCAGCGCATCGAGCCGGTCCGGCGAGCGGCCGTTCGAGAGCCCGTCGGGGCCGAAATCGGCCAGTTCGTCCTCGAGCGCCGGAAAGGCGCCGGCATGGCGGACGCGGCCCTGCGCATAGAGAGCGGCGACCGGCTCGGCGCGCAGATATTTGCCGCGCGTCGCCCGGACGGACGTCACCGGAATGGTCGGATCGACCTCGGCGATGACGCTCGCCACCATGTCGCCGCCCTGGTTGACCTCGGCGACCAGCATGTCGGCCTCGAGCGCCTGATAGAGCGCCACCGCCGCGCCTGCCCAGCGCGCCGGCTTGACCTCGGCGATCGAGGCATCGGCGAGCACATAGCCGGTGCCGTCCTCGGCGAGGCCGCAGGCGATGATGCCGCAGGCATCCGCCCCCTTGCGGCGCGAGGCCGGCGGATCGACCGCGACGACGATGCGCGCGAGCCGTGGCGCCTCGCCGACGCGCAGCCGCTCGATCGCCTCGCGGCTCCAGAGCGCATCGACGCGGTCGTCGATCAGCTCGCCGTCGATCTCCTGCCGGCCGAGCCGCGTGCCGCGATAGCGGCCGATGACGCGTTCCAGAAAGCCCGGCGCGAGATTGCCGAGATTGGCCGCCGTTCCGGCCCGCGTCATCACCGTGCGCTCCGCCTTGATGAGCCGCTTCAGGAGCGGCGTCGGGCGCGGCGTCGTCGTGACCAGCTGCCGCGGCAGCGCGCCGAGGCGGAGGCCGAATTGCAGCATGTCCCAGCTCGCCTCCTGATGGCGCCATTTGCCGAGCTCGTCCGCCCAGGCCGCCTCGAATTGCGGCCCGCGCAGGCTTTCCGGATCCTCCGAGGAGAAGCAGAGCGCCGAGGCGCCGTTCGGCCATTCGAGCCGCCGGCGCGAGGGCTGCCAGCTCGGCCGCTCGGCGCGCGGATGGACAGTGAGCAGCCCCGAAACCCCTTCGATCATCACGTCGCGCACATCGGCCAGCGTCTCGCCGACGAGCGCGATCCGCCCCACCGGCTGAGCCGCGAAGCCCGGCCGCCCGGCGACGAGGCCGCGGATCCATTCGGCCCCGGCGCGCGTCTTGCCGGCGCCGCGCCCGCCGATCATTAGCCAGGTGAGCCAGTCGCCATCGGGCGGCAACTGGTCGTCGCGGGCCCAGAAATCCCAGTCATGCGCGATGGCCGCCCGTTCCGCCGGGCTCGTCCAGCGCTCCAGCCGCGCCATCAGCGCCGCCGGCGGCCAGTTCATATGGACCGAGCGCTGCCAGGCGCTCCGCAAGGCGCGATGTGAGCTCGTCGAGATCGACCGTTGCATCCTCCGTCGATCCTTCCCGTTCGTCGCGCAGTTTCGCCAGCGTCTCGAAGGTGCGCGCCAGCACGCTCAAGGTGCGCGCATCCTTTTCCTCGACGGTCCCGCCGCCGGCGAGAAAGCGCTGTTCGAGATCGGCCACCTGCCGCTCGAAGGCGCGAAAGAGCCTTCCGAGCAGCTTGTCGTCATCGGCGGCCTCGGGGACGGCGGGCGCCTCGCCCGGCCGCGCCCAGCCGTCCCGCTTCGCCCGCCGCCACAGCGCGACATGCTGGATGCCATGCGCCTCGGCGATCACGCGGACCGGATCCAGCGTCGTCTCGAATCTGAGCCGCATCACGCCCCACACCGCCTCCGACACCTTCGGCACGCGCCCCTCCTGCAAAAGAAAAAGGCGCCCGGAGGCGCCTCAAGAACCGTTCATCCGTGCGCGCCGCGAGGGCGGCAGCGCGGCATCCGCCCCGAGAGCCGAGAGCCGAGAGCCGAGAGCCGAGAGCCGAGAGCCGAGAGCCGAGAGCCGAGAGCCGAGAGCCGAGAGCCGAGAGCCGAGAGCCGAGAGCCGCCGCGCCTTCCCCTCTCCCCCAGGGAGAGGTCGGACCGAAGGTCCGGGTGAGGGCCTTCCGGCCCATCCGGAAGAGGCCGCAGCCCCCGAAACGCAGCTTTCCGACGATGCCTGAACCCTACCGAACGACCGTCACGCTGTCAAGGATTTTATTCCTAGTTGGTTTGAGTTGTCGCGATGGCTGCGCCGCATGGGCTCGGCCCGCGTCCCATCCGTTCATACCCGGCGCAGGAGTAGTGAGGGAATGCTTGAGCGCTCGGTGACTTGCCCAAAGTGTATCAGCAAGCGGTCACTTCCGGACTGATAAGGCAAAACGAAAAAAGAAGCAGGTGCCCCGCCCTACATTGAGATATCTACCCGGTATTTTCTGGCCCGTAGGTCGAATGCTTCTAACCCGCCCTCCATAATCGCAGTTATGGCCTCACGAATCGCGGGGGTTTCGATAGCGCCGTCGACCTCAATATTGATCCTTGCATCGCTAGCGTCCGGACGTTCTTCGGCTACGGTCGCTCGCATCACAACCACCTTGTCAGCATCGCCATTCACGACGAGGTTTGGGTTATGAGTAGCAAATAGGATTTGTCGATTACCTTTGGATGCGCGAATCAACTTCACAATTTCCATCATAACTTTGTTGTCTAAATCATCCTCGGGCTGATCTACAATCAGCGTTCCCGCTGATTGCCCCAGTAACAGCCTCAGCAATGCCGAAGCTTGCTGTCCAGGCGACGCTTTCGCAAAGGGAATGCTCTGTCGTCCGCTCATATAGGTCATTACAATCCTATCGCGCGGAATAGATCCTAAGATCTGACCTATATTGCGATCAGATAGATTAGAATAGATCCTTGCGATCTGCTGTGTAGTCAGATTCACCTTCCCGCCAAATAGAAAACTGCGGAGGTTAGTCGAAGAGTCCGCACCAGGCTCTGCCGGGCTCCCGGCTAGTAGCTTCTCTCTGTAGATTGAAAGCAGCTCAACGCATAGTTTTTGCCACTCCGACGGATCGGTCGCGAAGACGTCTCGGACCCAGTCCTCACAATGTTGCTCGGTGTCTCGGAAACGACTGCCTTCAAACAACGCACAGAGCGCCGCCTGACACTCGATTGGCGCTTTATCGCGCTCGACTTTAGCCTTCAACGAACCCGCGGACTTTTCTGCAATTCTCTCTGCGGAATGTTTGAGGACCGATCGGCGGGCTTCGACAAGATCGTTTAAGTCTGCGATGGCGGAGCCGAGACCATCAACTGCGCCCCGGCCCTCATATTCCGCTTGAGCCGCTAGTGATCTCGCCGCCGCGGCATCTTTCATCTGAGCAGATAGCTTTTCAGCATCGGCAATCAACGCTCCGTGGGCAGCCTGCCGTTCCTTTGCACTCGCATATCGCTGATCAAACGCCTTGCGCGAACCCTCGAATTGCCTACGGCAGTCAGAGGCCACAGCGGCCATGTCATCCAACAGAGTGATCGATAGATCGAATTGTTGCCGGATCGCAGACCGGGTCGAATCAACTGCGGCGGTGAACGGCACAATCTCTGGAAATGCAATTGCGTCTGGAGCCTGATCCACGCTCATTTGCAATATCGCATCTCGGGTCGCAATCAAGCGCTTTCGGTCGCTTACAACCTTCTGCTCAACATCGTCGAGATATTTGGTCACCGCGTCGAACGTCTGGGAGTCGGCGATAGTTTTAAGGTCGTCTGGCGTTACACCACCGCTAGCCATCTGGGAACTTAGCGCACCTTGGCGCCTTCGAAGATCTGCGACTACATGATCAGTTTGAGTCAGGTTTAGTTGTGACTGCCAGTAGGCGGCAGCACCGATCAGAGCTCTAGAAACTGACCTTTTGGCTTCGGTCATCGAGCCGTCGATGCGCCGTCGCTCTTGGATCGCTTCTGCCGAGGCAATACCGGTAATATTGTCTGCCGCCACGTCCGGATCGAGCATAGTGGTCGAGAGCTCTTTCTGAGCGAAAGCGCGAGCGGGGAAACGGCGCTGTGCCTCTTGGACGGTCATGCTCTCCTGCGAAGCTGCAAAAGAGACAATTATCTCTTCCGGCTTATCACCATGGCGAACCCAAGTCTCCCTTACACCGCTTCGTTCAAGCTCCACCGCCACGTAACCGCCAGAGAGTGTATCGCTGATCAGCTCAGCTTCCCGGACCCTACGTTTGCGGGGCTTCAGATCGTCTTGGTCGAGATCTTCCTCGGACTTCCCCAGCCCAAAGCGAAGGTACTCCAGCATCGAACTCTTCCCCGAGCCCCGTCCACCTATGAAGGCATTGAAGCCATCGTTGAGCTCAATCCGCACTGGATCAGGGCCAGTAAGTTTGGATCGAATCTCGACGGCCATAATATGCTCTGACGGCCTGATGGGCGTGGAGTATGCAACACGAGCTTCATCGGCAAGAAATGCCTGCCTTAGTGCTTCAAGTGTGTTCTCACCAATCTTGATCCAGCATTCATGGGCGCCTAGCCTGTCGAATGTTGCCCGCTTGCTATCTCCGGTTGCCATAATGGCCCGTCGCCTGGTTCCCCAATCGGTGACGCGGCCCTGAATTTTGTCTATGGTGGCGGCATCAAGAACATCGAAGGAACACTCGATGTAAACTGCGTCATGCGACAGGTCTCTCGCTCTAGCTGCATGTCCAGTTACATTAAGGCTGTTGGAGTTGGGTGGCTCGTTCATCGACTTGTATGCGGTCGGCGAGCCGAAATGCGGTATCAGCATTGTAATAGGCGCTAGCGTCACGTCTTCAGCTACAACTTCAAAGAGCTGAGCCACCGTTAATCCGCATTCATTGACCACCTTAACACGACCCAGTGCTGGATCTACTATCTTGACTTCAGTCAGTTTACCCAAGAAACGGGTCCAATTATCTGGAACGGTGTCAGGGTCAAAAATCGCCAATACTTGAACGCTATCGCGGCAGGTTACCTCGACTCCCGGGAACACGAGCACGTCTCCGGCTCGTCTTCCGGCCTCAATTACATGCGGCAGCATAGCAACGTCGTGGTGGTCAGTTACGGCGATTACGGAAAGGCCGCGTTCACGCGCCGCTGCAACGAACTCATCTGCCCATGCATCTCGAGCCGCCTCCCCAACCGCGTCAGCGGCAGGGAGGCCATCCGACCCAATCCATCCGACATCTCGCGGCGTATGGCATTGGAGGTCGACTCGGCGCCAAGTGGCCCCCCGATGCTTCCCCACCATGATCGCCCCCCGGTTTGCAATAGCTGACTGCTGCTAGTTGTAAGGGCGGACCGTCACATCCGAAATCAAAATGTTGAAGCGCGACAAGAGGTGCAGACTAGCCCCCCCTCATCTTCTCCAAACCGCCGGCACCCAATGCCCGCGGCGGATCGCGATCGCGAGCATTATCACGCCGGCCGTCGTGCAATAGACGAGCGCGATGATCGAGTGCTCCATGCCGAAGCTGCCGCCGGTGAGGAGGTCCGGTCCTTCCATGCTGGCCCTGAGGAGGCCGGGTTCGGCGGCGTTGCCCGAGACGGCGCCGGAGAAGACGGCCGACTGGACATAGTTCCAGGCCATGTGGAAGCCGATGCAGATCCAGAGGCGGCGGGTGACGAGATAGGCGGCGGAGAGCAGGAGGCCGGCCTCGACCGAGATATAGAGGGCGCCACCGAGCGTGGCGGCGGGGTTCAGGAGGTGCAGGAGGCCGAAGACGAGCGAGGAGACGAGGATGCCGGCTCCGCTGCCGAAGACGGCTTCGACCGAGCCTTGCAGGACGCCGCGGAAGATCAGCTCCTCAAAGATGCCCGACTTGATGGCCAGCGCGAGGCCCGGAATGAGGAATGCGAGGGGATTGAACCCCTCGACCCTGTAGATGCCGAGAAGCATCAGCGTCACGGCGCTGGCCGTATAGAGCCCCGCCCCGACGAGCGCGCCGATCGCCCATTCGCGGGCGAGACCCGGCGTCGCCAGCTCCGTCACGGCGCGGCGTTCAATGAGCCTGCCATAGGCGAGATAGAGCGCGATCGCCAGCAATCCGAGCACGATCTGGACCCCGATGCTCGCGAGCGGCCGGTCATGGAAGGCTTCGAGCCAGGATTCGGCTGAGGCCATGAAAGTGACGAGCAGCGCGCCGAGAACGACGAGGCGGGTCCATGGCGACTGCAGGAGGCGCAGCCAGAGCGGCTTGCGGGCATGATCTGGCGCCGTCAAAGCCGTGCATCCGTCATGGGGACCCCCTCCCGCCGAGCGCTGCGCCTCGACGATAACGCGGATGCCGCGCGTGACGAAGCGCCCGCCGGTAGCGGTCGCGCAATATTTCAGCGGGCCTTCATGCAGCCGCGATGCGCCAGGGGATCGACAAGCGGCAAGGGCGGCCGCCCGCGGGCAGCCGGCCCTTTCCGTCCATGAGGGGTGGCGGCTATTCCACCAGTTCGATGTCGCCCGGCTTCCAGCTCTTGTCGAACCAGGGCTCGAGCGGGCCATAGAGGCGGAGCACCGTGTTCCAGCCCTTGCCGGGCATGGTCTGCACCCAGTTGTTCTCCTCGCCGGGCGGGGCCTTGGGCGCGAAGGTGATCGTCACCGAGCCGTCCGGATTGGTCTTGAGGCCCTGATGGTGGCTGTCGACGCCGGCGGTCTTCTGGTCGGTCTCGAGCAGCGAGCGGGTCTCGTTGTCATAGACGACGAAGGACCAGAACTCCTTGGCCGGGATGGGGCCGGGCAGCGTCACCCGATAGGTCTTGCCGCCGTCGAGGCTCTTGCCCTTCGCGTCCTTGAAGGCGCCGGCATAGGCCGAACCCGAGCCGGGCTTGGCGTAGGACATCGCCGGGGTGATGCCGGTCGCGTAGTAGAAGAACATCGCCTCTCCGTCGAGCAGCCGCTCGGCGCCGTCGAGGAACTGGTAGCTGCCGCCGATGAAGGGCGTGAACCACTGCCGGTCGGGATAGAACCTCGTGCGCGGATCGCGGCTGTCGATGAGGAGGGTGCGCGCCGTCGCATTGCCGACCGCGACCGCGTCGGTGAGGATCGCCTTCATGCGCGCGTCGGGCGCGAAGGGCTTGCCCTTGGCGATGCCGACCGAGGCGAAGAGGCCGACCTTGTCGGGATCGACGAAATCGGCCGGCTCGCGCTGCACGACCTCGTTCAATTCGTCAAAGAAGCTGATGTCGTTGGCGCTGATCGTATTGAAGCGCTTGCCGGAGATGTCGACGAAACCCGCCTTCGGCGTCTCGCCGCTCTCGGTGGTGGCGTGGAGCGGATAGAGATTGGTGCCGGCCTTGGCATGGGCGACGGAGCCGGCGAGATCGCCCTCCTTGACGAAGACGCGGAAGAAGACGAGCAGCGTATTGGTGCGCGGCTCGTTGACGAAATAGCCCTCGGACGGCGCCTCGCCCGTCCAGCCCGGCGGCAGGAACAGATATTTGCCGCCCTTGCCGCCATCCGGCCCGGTCAGGCCGATATCGGTGACCCAGCGGAAATAGGCGTCGTCGACCGGGCCGAGCACGCCGGTCGGCACTTCGAGCACCATCGGCCCGGCGGAGAGGTCGATGCAGGCGAGCGCATAGACCGTGGTCGTGTTCGGCGTCAGGAACAGCGAGCGGGCGTCCATCAGCGTCTCGGTGATGGCGACGCCCTGGTTGGCCTTGGCGCCGATGCTCTCGAGCCCGTTGCAGGCGGCGCGCACCGAGGTGGCCGGCATGCCCTCGAGGAAGGTCTCGACGCCGCGCGAGAAGTCGAGATTGTCATAGACGAGCTTGACGGTCGCCGCATCCGGCACGCCGTTGTCGAAGCGGAGCGTGCCGAGGCGGGTCTCGGCAACAGACGGTGTCGTGATCTTGGCCGGAACATCGGCCGAATAGGTCGGCGTCTCGGCCGAGGCGGCGGCGGTGGCGGCGAGGACGAGGCCCGCCGCGAGGGCGGCGCGGCGGAAGGGTCTCACAGGCTTCATCGAAATCCCCCGAAGTGATGACGCGCTGGTTTTACAATGCGGCCGGCCACACGTCACGGGGTGGCGTGGCAGCGCCCTTTGTCGCGGCCTCGCGCGTGTCAGCCGAGAAGCGCGCGCAAGGCGAGGCCGAGCGGGATCGAGCCGAACAGCAGCGTCAGCTCGAAGCCATAGGCGCGGAGGAAGGCGCGAAGTCCGGCGCGCGGCCGGATCGAGGCAGCGGCGGGAGAGCGTGGCGTTCGCATGGCATCAGCCTCGGCGCCGCGCGCGGGTGATCTCGCAAGGCGCGGCGGCCAGCCTCGCCTCGGCATCGCGCAGCGCCGGCAGCAGCGCGTCGAGCCGCGTCCGCGATGCGGCGGAGGCGGCGACGAGCGGCAGCCGCGGCGAAGGATCGAAGCCGCCGCAGGTCGCCGCCGCCGCCTTGGCGATCACCCCCTCGGGCTCCTCGGCGGCGAGCGCCAGTATCGGCGCGAGGGTCTGCTCCAGCCGCTGCGCCGCAGCGAGATCGCCGCTGCGGAGGGCATGGTGCAGCACCGCGACGAGGCGTGGCACGACATTGGCGAGCGCGGAGATGCCGCCCACCGCGCCGTCGAGGGTGCCGGCCAGCATGTCGCCGTCGCCGTCCGAGAGCCTGGCGAGGCCGCAGGGCAGCCCGCGCAGCCTGTCGAGGACGCCGACGATGCCGGCGACGCCCGGCAGGGCGGCGACCCGCGCCAGCGTCGCCGGCGCCAGCGTGACGGCGGTGCGCTCCGGCGCGGGATGGACGAGGATTGGACGATCGACCGCGCGCGCCACCGCCTCGAAATGGCGGACGATGCCCTCCTGGGATGGCCTGATGTAGAAGGGAACCGTGACCAGCAGCGCGTCCGCCCCGGCGTGGCAGGCGGCGCGCGACCAGGCGATCGTCCGCTCGGTGCCGTTCGAGCCGGTCGCGACGATGACGGGCCGGCCGGCGGCGCCGCGGACGGCGACCTCCACCAGCCGGTCGCGCTCGGCGGGCGACAGCGTGGAGCCTTCGCCCGCGATGCCGGCGACGAGCAGCCCTGAGGCGCCGCCGCCGACCTGCCGCTCGACCAGCGCGGCGAAGGCGTCCGTGTCGACCGCCTCGCCCCTGAAGGGGGTGACGAGCGCGGTGATCGCGCCGCCGAAGTGAGAAGCCGCCCGTAGCGGCATGCAGGCAGTGGTCATGGCTGGCCCCTCACAGCGCCAGGAGGACCTGGCCGCCGACGATCTTGACGGCATTCGGGCGCCAGCCGGTTTCGAAGGCGGCATAGCGGAGCGCCGTGCGGCGATCGGCGAAGATGCCGCCGCCGAGGCCGTGGGTTTCGACGGCGAGCCAATGGCCCTGATAGTCCTGGCCGACGACGAAGTTCCGTTGGCAGGCGGGAGAGGCGCCCCGGCTGCGGGTAGATGCTGATGCAGGTTGAGACATGGCTCTTTCGCTGGATCGAAGGCGCGCTCTGTGCGCCACGTCTCGAAATCTGGGCCGTGTCGCATAGGCGTTCGAGACGGCGGCCAGCCTCGCGGCATAGGAATGTCGTAGCCGCCCGCGCCTCTCGTCCCCGTCACACGCCCGCCTCGATCCGGCTGGCCCGCGGCGACCGGCTGTGTCATCGAAGCGGGAACCGTTTCAAGAACCCTCAAGGCGCGCATGACCAGCGAACAGCAGGTGCTTCGACTTTCCGTTGTCGCGACGATGGCGCTCGCGGTGTTCGGCGTCCTGTCGGGGCTCATCACCGGCTCGTCGGCGATTGTGTTCGACGGCATCTATTCGCTCACCGACGCCGCGATGACGCTGGTGTCGCTGTCGGTCGCCGGACTGATCGGCAGCGCCACGACCGGCATAGCGCCGCGTGGCAAGCTCGGCGAGCGGTTCACCATGGGGTTCTGGCATCTCGAGCCGATCGTCATCGGCCTCAACGGCACGCTCTTGATGGGCGCCGCGCTCTATGCGCTCATCAATGCGATCCTCAGCCTCATGGCGGGCGGCAAGCATCTGGAGCTCGATGTCGCCGTGCTCTATGCGGGCGTGGCGCTCGCCGCCGCCGCCTGCATGGCGCTCTATTGCCGGCGCGCCAACCGCCGCATCGGCTCCGATCTCATCGCGCTCGACGTCAAGTCCTGGCAGATGTCGGCGGCGCTGTCGGCGGCGCTGCTCGTCGCCTTCGCCTTCGGCCTTTCCGTCGAGGGAACAGCGCTCGGCTTCCTCGTGCCCTATGTCGATCCGGCGGTGCTGGCGATCGTGGCGCTGGCCATCCTGCCGGTGCCGTTCGGCTCGGTGCGGCGGGCGCTCGCCGATATCCTGCTCGTGACGCCGCCCGACCTCATGCAGCATGTCGATGCGGTCGCCCGCGACGTCGTCGCGCGCGAAGGGTTCCTGTCGCATCGGGCCTATGTGGCGCGGGTCGGGCGCGGCAAGCAGATCGAGCTCTATTTCATCGTGCCGACGGGACTTCCGGCGCGGCCGCTCGAGGAGTGGGATCAGCTGCGCAACGCAATCGGCATCGCCATCGGCGATGAAAGCCCCGACCGCTGGCTGACGATCGCCTTCACCACCGACAAGGACTGGGCGGAGTAGACCGGACGAGTGCATGTCTCGGCCCGGACAAACCGTCGCCTGAGCCGGCTGCGGCCGGAGCGGGCGGCGCGGGTCCCCGCCCACGCCTTTTCGCTCCGGCCGCGCCCTCCCCGGCTCGTCTCGGCCTTCGCCGAAATCCCGTCAGTCGGCGCGCCGCCCATGCGTGCGCATCTCATCGAGCCATCCGGCCCGCGTCTCGGCGCTCGCGCCCTCGGCATTGCCGAAGAAGCTCTCGCGCACCGGCTTGATGCCGACGAAATCGAGAATGTTGCGCTCCATGCCGCGCAGGCCATGCGCGCCGAAATACCAGCGATAGACGAGCGCCGGCATGCCCATGGTCACGACGAGCCGCGCCGAGCGGCCGGCGAGCAGCTTCTTCGGAAAGCCGTTCGGCTGGGCGGCGAAGGCCGCGCCCGGCCGGAAGATCTGTTCGAGAAAGGCCTTCAAGAGCGCCGGCATCGTGCCGAGCCAGAGCGGGAAGACGATCACGATGTGGTCGCTTCCAAGGATCGCCTCGGCGGCCGGGGCAAGGCTCTCCGGCGGCGTGCCATGCTGGAAATCGTCCTTGGTGCGCAGCAGCGGGAAATCGAGCGTCGCGAGGCGGATGGCGGTGGCGCTGTGGCCGGCCTCCGCGGCGCCCGCGGCATAGGCGGCGGCGAGCGCGCTGCAGAGCCGGCCCTCGGCCGGATCCGGATGTCCGTCGATGATGACGATCCGCTTGCTCATCTCTGCCCCGCCCGCCCCGCAACCTCAGGTGACGGACGAAGCCTCGACGCGCGCGGCGGCCGGCGCCTTGACCACGATCAAGCGCCGGCGCGTTTTAGCGGCCCCTCAGACGAAGCCGGCAACCGCATGCGGCTCGTAGGGCGCCTCGAGATGGGAAATCTCGTAGTCGTCGAGGCGGACGGAGAGCGCGCCGGCGGCATCGTCGAGATGCTCGAGCTTGGTGGCGCCGACGATCGGCGCGGTCACCGGCGATTTCTGCAGCACCCAGGCGAGCGCGACCTGGGCGCGCGGAATGCCGCGCTCGGCGGCGACATGGGCGACGGCGGCGACGACCTTGCTGTCGGCCTCGGCGGTCTTGGCATAGAGCGTCTTGCCGAATTCGTCCGTCTCGGCGCGGGCGGTCTGCGCGTCCCAGTCGCGGGTCAGGCGGCCGCGGGCGAGCGGGCTCCAGGGAATGACGCCGATGCCCTCGGCGGCGCAGAGCGGCAGCATCTCGCGCTCCTCCTCGCGATAGAGCAGGTTCAGATAATCCTGCATCGAGACGAAGCGGGCCCAGCCGTTCCTGTCGGAGGCGGCGAGCATCTGCGCGAACTGCCAGGCGAACATCGAGGACGCGCCGATATAGCGCGCCTTGCCGGCGCGGACGACGTCGTCGAGCGCTTCCAGCGTCTCCTCGATCGGCGTCGCATAGTCGAAGCGATGGATCTGGTAGAGATCGACATAGTCGGTGCCGAGGCGGCGGAGGCTCGCATCGATCTCCGAAAGGATGGCCTTCCGCGACAGGCCGGCGCCGTTCGGGCCCGGGCGCATGCGGCCATGCACCTTGGTGGCGATGACGACATCGTCGCGCTTGGCGAAATCCTTCAGCGCGCGGCCGACGATCTCCTCGCTGGAGCCGTCGGAATAGACATTGGCGGTGTCGAAGAAATTGATGCCGAGCTCGAGCGCCTTCTTGATGAAGGGCCGGCTCTCTTCCTCCGGCAGCGTCCAGGCATGGCCGCCGCGGGTCGGCTCGCCATAGCTCATGCAGCCGAGGCAGAGGCGCGAGACTTCGAGGCCGGTCTGGCCGAGACGCGTATAGTCCATGGCGGAGTGTTCCTTCAGATGTCGTGAGCGCCGATGGCGGACGGCCGCTCCCCAGGCGGCGACGTTAGCCCAGACGGCGGCGCGATCGTAGTCGACATTTCGTGAACGGAAGGCGACCGTCCCCCGCTCAATCCGGCCGCTCGCCAGGCCAGGTCACGACGAAATCCTCATAGTCCTCGATCGGGATATCGGCTTCGCTGACCGTGCGGCCGGTGACGGAGATGCCGGCCTCGTGAACGGTTTCGGCGTCGCCCGAGACGAGCGGGTGCCACCAATAGAGGTCGCGCCCTTCCGAGACGAGGCGATAGCCGCAGGTCGCCGGCAGCCAGGAGAGGCTCCGCACCTTTTCCGGATCGAGCGGGATGCAGTCCGGCACGCGCGTGGTGCGGTTCGGATAATCCGAGCAGCGGCAGCTCTCGTCGTCGAGCAGTTGGCAGGCGATCGCGGTCCACACGATCTCGCCGGTGTCCCAATCCTCGAGCTTGTTGAGGCAGCAGCGCGCGCAGCCGTCGCAGAGCGACTCCCATTCGGGCGTGCTCATTTCCTCGAGCGTCAGGCGCTTCCAGAACGGCAGATCGCCGTCGGTGCCGGTTTCTTGAACGGGCATGGGAGTTGCGTATCCTTAATCAATCATCCAGAACCGGAGCGTCCTGGCGGAATTTCGTCCAAGAATGGTACAGGACGCCGCCGATGGTCCAGAGCGGGTCCCGGAACAGAGCGTGCCGAGCGTCTTCGATCGTATCACGGGTTGGTTCGGACGGCGGCGCGGCCTATCGGCGCCCGGCGCGGACGCCGCCACGCGCTCGGCCGGCGACCTCGTGAAGAGCCTCCGCGCCGGCACGCTGCCAGCGCCGGCCGAGCCTTCGCCGGAGATGCGGCCCGAGCCGGCGGCGGCATCCGCGCCGAAAAGGCAGCGGCGCGGCCTTCGCCTCATCGAGATCGACGCGATCATCGATTCGGGCCTCTTCACCTTCTGGCACGAGCTGGTCGAGAGCGCCGAGGCCGCCTCGCGCTTCATGCGCCGCTTCCGCGTCTCGGGGCTCATCCGCGTTCCGGTCGAGCTCGCCGGCGACGGGCTGACGCTCGCCTCTGGCGCCGGCGTCGTCATGCTGATGCTGGCGCTCCCCGCCTTCGACGCCACCAAGGGCGACTGGATGGCGCAGCAGGATTATTCGGTCACCTTCCTCGACCGTTTCGGCAGCCCGATCGGCAAGCGCGGCGTGCGCCACTCCGACGCCGTGCCGCTCGAGGAGATGCCGGACAGCCTGATCAAGGCGACGCTCGCCACAGAGGACCGCCGCTTCTACACGCATTTCGGCATCGACATCCTCGGCACGACGCGGGCGCTGTTCGAGAATCTCCGCTCCGATTCCGTCGTGCAGGGCGGCTCCTCGATCACGCAGCAGCTCGCCAAGAACCTCTTCCTCTCCAACGAGCGCACGATCGACCGCAAGATCAAGGAAGCGTTCCTCGCGCTGTGGCTCGAGAGCAATCTCTCCAAGCACGACATCCTGCAGCTCTATCTCGACCGCGCCTATATGGGCGGCGGCGCGTTCGGCGCGGCGGCGGCGGCCGAGTTCTATTTCGGCAAGAAGGTCGCCGATCTCGATCTCGCCGAATCGGCGATGCTGGCCGGCCTCTACAAGGCGCCGGCCCGCTATGCGCCGCATGTGAACCTGCCGGCGGCGCGCGCCAGAGCCAATGAAGTGCTGACCAACATGGTGCAGGCGGGCTTCCTCACCGAAGGCCAGGTGCTCGGCGCCCGCCGCAAGCCGGCCGATGTCGTGCGCGCCACCGCCATCGCCGAGCCCGACTATTTCCTCGACTGGGCCTTCGACGAGGTCAAAAAACAGGTCCCGAACGGCGATCGCAGCCTCACCGTGCGCACCACGGTCGATCTCGGGCTCGAACAGGCGGCCGACGACGCGGTCGAGAGTTCGCTCCGCGAGAGCGGCGAGCGCTACCGCGTCAGCCAGGCGGCGATGGTTGTCGCCGAGCCGGATGGGGCCGTGCGCGCCATGGTCGGTGGGCGCGATTATGGCGAGAGCCAGTTCAACCGCGCCACCGACGCGCTGCGCCAGCCCGGCTCCTCGTTCAAGCCCTTCGTCTATACGGCGGCGATCCAGCATGGCTACACGCCGCAGACCATCGTCCGCGATGCGCCGATCTCGATCGGCACCTGGTCGCCGAAGAATTATGGCGGCAGGTTCATGGGCAATATCCCGCTCACCACCGCGCTGATCCATTCGCTCAACACCGTCGCCGTGCGGCTCGCCGGCGTCGTCGGGCGCGAGACGATCATTGCCCTCGCCCACAGGATGGGCATCACCACCAAGATCATCAATTCGAAGTCGCTGCCGCTCGGCGCCACCGATGTGCGCGTCGTCGACATGACCGGCGCCTATGCCGTGTTCGCCAATGGCGGCTTCAAGGCGACGCCTTATGCGTTCACCGAGATCACCAACAGCCAGGGCACGGTCGTCTTCGACCGCAAGCGCGACATCCCCCCGCCCGAGCGGGTGCTCGACGCCGATACTGTCGGCAAGATGAACTTCATGCTCTCGCAGGTGCCCGAGCGCGGCACGGGGCGCGCCGCGAAGCTGCAGGGCATCAGGACCGCCGGCAAGACCGGCACCACCAATGCCTATCGCGACGCCTGGTTCATGGGCTTCACCGGCAACTATGTCGGCGGCGTCTGGTTCGGCAATGACGACTTCACCTCGTCCAACAGGATGACCGGCGGCTCCCTGCCGGCGCAGACATGGAACAAGGTGATGACGGTGGCCCATAACGGCATCGCGCTGAAGCCGATCCCCTATCTCGACGTGCCGGCGCAGGATGGCGCGCGGCCGGAGGCGGCGGTCGCCGCGGCCGATGCCCCGGGCGCAAGGCCGCTGATGCTCTCCGGCGCGACGACGGCGCGGATCATCGAGATCGAACGGTTGATGCAGGACACCCCGCCGATCCGCCCCGGCAAGTCCGCCGACGCCGGCCCGCAGAGCCCGATGCGCACCACCGGCCTTGCCGAACTCGAACCGGCCAAGGGACGGCTGACGGCGGTGACGCGGTGAGACGGCCCCACCAGCCTTTCCGGGTCGACGCGCGCTCAAGCCAGATGTCGCAAGACGAAACTTCGCCGTAGAGCGCCGCGACAGGGGCCGAAGTGATTAAGAAAAGCATAAAATTCAAATTGATTTGAACGTAGATGAGAAATATACTCGCGTATAAATTCGCAGCGTCCGAATGAGACAGATCGCACTATCGCAAACAACACCATCCGCAGTGTGTTCGTAGAGGTGTCCGCCCTATAATGTCCGATCGCAGGTGGATTGAAGGACTTGCAACAGGACTTGTCCTGGGCACGGCAGTTTCATTAATATTTCTTGTCTGGTCCGTCCCAGAATTCCGTAGTATCGAATCTGCACAAGATCATTACATAAATTGGAAGTCGGCAAGTTCGCCGACCATTCCGCACAATACAAGTGATTCCCACTTTTGGCTTAGTGAGTTCAGGGGCTGGATTTACATAGAGGACTCTCTTGCTCAGTGGCTAATGTTCATTGTCGGCGCCGGAGCCACTCTAATTAGTCTGTCGGCTCTTCATTGGCTTAAGAGAACATGGATCGAAGCAGAACGAGCCGCTGACGCAGCGGTATCCCAGCTTCTTGCAGCGCGCGTCCGAGATGCCAATGAGCTTCGCGCCTATCTTTCCGTCGAGCCACTAGGCATCCGACATCTGATCGGCAACCAAAGTACAAAGGGGCACGTTCTGGTTAAGAACGTCGGCCGACTGCCGGCGAAGAATGTTTCGATCATCGTAAGAATGAAAATGTGTGAGCGAGATGAATGGCGGCCAGACGATTGTCGCCTTGCTAAACCGTCAAGTCGAACGATTCACCCTGACGCGACCATGTCTCAGGGTAGCATAGCGGATGACGACATTCTCGCCAAATGTGTCCTCCAGAAATCCGGATATATTTTCGTATGGGGCATCGTAGAATATCTCGATGGATATGATAATCTTCGCTATACTCGATTTTGCCATCGGTATGCTAGAGCGAGTCACGATCGAAGCGTAGATCGAGCAACAGCCTCTCGCGAGGGCCTCAACTTGATCAACGCCGACAAGGCCCGATACCACGAAACCGGCAACGAGGCCTCCTAAGCACCAGACTAAGTCTGCGCAAAAGACAGCCCTCCTGAGAGCCAACTTTCGCTATTTCGCAGCAAGGTTAAAGACCACTGTGTTCTTGGATCCCGGCCTGCGCCGGGATGACGCTGCACAGAATTCTCCCGGCGCGGCGCGTCCCGCCCTTGAGCCACATCTCCCACGGCGCTACCCCTGTGGCCTCGCCAGTGGAGCTCTGTCATGACCCAATCGCCCCCCGTCCGCCTCGACCAAGCCGCCCTCGCCGCCCGGCTCGATGCCGTCATCGATGCGGCCGTGGCCGAGGATCGCATCGTCGGCACGGTGGTGATGGTCGCGGAGGGCGGCGCCCTCGCCTATGCCCGCGCCGCCGGCCATGCCGACCGCGAGCAAGGCATCGCGGCGCGTGAGGACACGATCTTCCGCCTCGCCTCGATCACCAAGCCGATGGTGGCGGCGACGGCGCTTTCGCTCGCCGAGGACGGCGTCATCGGCATCGACGATCCGGTGACGCGCTTCCTGCCGGACTTCCGGCCCAAGCTCGCCGATGGCGGCACGCCCGTCATCACCATCCGCCATCTCCTGACCCATACCAGCGGCCTCCTCTATGGCTACCCGGAAGAGGCCGGCATCTGCGAGGGCATCGCCGGGCCGAGCATCGACATGGAGGAGAACATCGCCCGCATCGGACACCAGCCGCTCGCCTTCGCGCCCGGCAGCGATTTCCGCTATTCGGTCGCCATCGACGTGCTCGGCGGGCTGATGGAGAAGGCGGCGAGCGCCTCCCTGCCGGCGCTGGTCGCGGCCAAGGTGACCGGCCCGCTCGGCCTCGCCGATACCGAATTCTTCCCCTCGAAGCCGGAGCGCCTCGCCAGCGCCTATGCCGATGGCGCGGCGGGCGCGGTGCGGATGACCGATCCGCATGTGGTCAGCAATGCCGAGATGAGCTTCATGTTCTCGCCCGGCCGCGCCTTCGACCGCGCGACCTTCGCCTCGGGCGGGGCCGGCATGGTCGGCACGGCGCCGGATTTCCTGCGCTTCCTCGAGGCGCTGCGCAGCGGCGGCGCGCCGATCCTCTCGCCCGCCAGCGTCGATCTCTTGTCGAGGAACGCCGTCGGCGGCTTCAACACCGGCGTGTTCGGCCGCGGCTTCAGCCTCGGCTGGTCAATCTTCGAGGATCCTGCCGCGAGCGGCGCCCCGGTCTCGCCCGGCACCTGGGCCTGGGGCGGCGTCTACGGCCATTCCTGGTTCGTCGACCCGGCCCGCGCGCTCTCGGTCGTCTCGTTCAGCAACACGGCCCTGGCTGGCGTCGGCGGCGCCTATCCGACGGCGATCCGCGACGCCGTCTATGGCTGATCGCGCACGCAGGCTCCCGATCTGATGAAGGCCTGGCCCGCATGAAGGCTTGGCCCGCATGAAGGCTTGGCGCCTGGGCGGGCGAGCCGCTATCCTCGCCCGGCCGGCGCCTCGGGCCGGCGCGGACCGATGGCCGATCGGCCGATGTCCAATACGGGTTCGCGCGTGCGTCTGCTGATCAACCTTCTCGTCGCGATCACCATCGCCGCCGCCGTTGGTTTCGGCTCGGCGCTGATGGTGCTCGATCGCGAGCGGATCTTCGGCGCGGTGACGCGCGGCGCCTGGACCGCCTGGCCGGCGCTCGGCAGCCCCACCGCCGATCCCTATAGCCGCGCCGAGCTGGCGCGGAGCGGCGCCGTCCCGCTCGGCAGCGGCGAGGGCATCGCCTTCGTGGCCGAATCCGACGACACCGGCGCGAAGCTCAGCGCCCGCTGCCGCTACGCGATCACGGGCCAGACCCCGGCGGCGCGGCTCTGGACGCTGACCGCGGAGGATGGCGCGGGCAATCTGTTCGAAACGCCGGCCCGCCGCGGCGGCTTTCACAGCCGCGAGATCCTCCGCCGCGAGGACGGCAGCTTTACGATCACGGTTGCTTCGGACGTCGCGCCCGGCAACTGGCTGCCGGTCGCCGGCGACGGACCGATCCGCCTGACGCTGCGCCTCTACGACACCCCGCTCACCTCGAGCGGCATCGGCGAAGCCGTCCTTCCCGCCATCCAGCGGGAGAGCTGCCGATGACGCCGGGCACTCCGCGATGAGGCGCCTCCTGCTCTATGCGCTCGGCGGGCTGCTGCTCGGCGGCATCATCCATATCGTGGTGATCCTCCTCGTGCCCGAATTCGCGACCCGCGACGCCTGGACCTCGCTCGGCCGCTTCGGGGGCGACGGCGTCTTCCATCTGCTGCCGCCGACCGAACCGGACACCGCGGCGCTGCCCGACCTCGACCCGGCGATGGCGCATGCCGCCTGCCGCTTCACGCTCGCCAAGGGGCCGATCCGCATCCGCGCGCGCATGCCGGACGAGTTCTGGTCGCTCGCCGTGTTCGACCGGCGCGGCTCCAATGTCTACAGCCTCAACGACCGCACCGCCGAGCGCCGCGACATCGACCTCGTCATCGCAACGCCCCTGCAGATGCTCGCGATGCGCGAGACCCGCAACCCGGCGCTCGACAACGCCATCGTCATCGAACTGCCGCTCGACCAGGGCTTCCTCCTCATCCGCGCCTTCGTCCCCGACCCGACGCTCGCCCCCGCGACCGACACCGCCCTCAAGGCGGCGAGCTGCGCGGCGAGCCTCGCGGCGCCGTAGGGCGGAGCGACGTCGCTCGACGCCGTCAGTCTCAAGCAAGACCCCCACCCTGCCCTCCCCCACAAGGGGGGAGGGTTCTGGCGCCGTGGAGGCGTTGCCGGCGTGCTCGACGCCCGACAGAGCCGCGACCAGATCAGCCCGAAGGGAGCAGAGTCCGACAGGGAGCAGCGCCCGCCCCTTGATCGCCCTGCCTCGATGCCGGCCTGAGCGCCACCCCCTCCCCCCTTGCGGGGGAGGGTTGGGGTGGGGGACTTCTGTGCGTGCGGCAACACGCTCGACGATGCCAAGGCGATGGTGAAACCTCGGCGAGAGACGAGAAGCCTGACAAAGGCCTCGCCGCGGCCCTGCGTCCCCTGCCCGAAAGCAAGGCCCCCACCCTGCCCTCCCCCGCAAGGGGGGAGGGTTCCAGTCCCCTCACCCGCCGCCCTCGCGCGGGGCATGCAGCAGCAGGCTTTCGACGAGGTCGGGGCGTTTGTGGAGGGCTTCGGCGAGCTTGGCGAAGCCGGAGACGGGGCGCTCCGAGAAGAGGCCGAGCCAGCGGTTCCAGGTCTCATGGCGCTCGAAATGGAGCGACTTCGCGCCGGCCATGGCGAGGAGGTCGACGAAGCTGTCGAGATTGGTCGCGGGGCGATCGAGGGCGGCGTTGCGATGCAGCCGCACGCCGCCGGTGTCCGGGATGTCCGAGACCGTGAAGACGTTCGAATCGGTGAAATAGGCCTTCGCGAAGGCGATCGAGGCGGCATCGTCCGATGCGATCAGCACGTCCTTGCCGGCGAGCGCCTTGCGCAGGCGGCGGAAGAGCCGCCGGTAATTGGTCCTCATGTCGGTGTTGCGGACATGGATGGCGTCATAGCCGTTCGGGCGGACGGGCAGCCGCTTACGGATCGCCCTGGCGACCTCGTCGCGAAAGCGCAGGCGCGCAAGGCAATCGAGCGAGAGGAGACTGCCGCTGCTCTGCTGGTGCACGAGCAAGTCGGCGTCGTGGTCGACGGAAAAGTCGAAGGTGAGCGGCGTACCGGAGGCCGCCTCGATGCAATGGAAGCGCCGCCAGCGCGTCTCATAGGCGAGGAGCCGGCCGTCGCCGAGCACCGAGGGCAGGACGGAGAGCCCGGCCAGGCGCTCGATGAAGGCCGGGCTCGCGCGGAGCAGGACGGGGGCCTCCCGCGAGCGCCGTTCGAAGGAGCGGTCGAAATGATCGACGAGGCCCGAGCCGAGCGTATCGACGACGAGGATACGGCCGTGGCGCTCGGCATAGCGCCAGCACTTTTCGATCTCGCAGAGGATGTCGTTGAGCCCGCCGACAGGCCGGCAGAGCAGGAACCGCGTCATGAGGGTCGACGTCCGGACAAGGCGAAGGCACGGCGGCGATCATAGACGAGGTAGCCGGCGGCGTCGAAGCGGCGATGACGGCGATGCAATCTCGGACGAATCGCCATTCGGCTTGGTCATTGAGAGCGACCGCCCGACCTGTCATTGCCGGGCCAGACCCGGCAATCCAGCCTCGCTCCTTGCCGACCCGGCATTGCAGGCGGGCAGTCGAAGAACGTCTGGGTTGCCGGGTCGAGCCCGGCAACGACAGCTCTGAGCATTGGCAGCAGGGCCAAGGCCTGAATGTCGATCGCCCCTATCCGGCCTTGACCGGGGCCGGGCGCGGCAGGACGGGCGGCTCGGGGCGTTCGCGCTCGATGCGCACGCCGGAGAAGATGACGATCTCGCCGCGCGGCTCGCCCTTCTGCGGCGGCCGGATGCGGCGGCGTCGCGTGGCGGTGTAGGGCAGGATGCTTCCCATGCGCGCCCCCTCGGAGCTCGGCCGGCAATCCCCTCCTGCCGGCGTTCAGATCGTCGCAAGTCGATGAAAATCATTAAAACGCCCGCAAGGTTAACAGTCCGTCAACGTCTTGCCGCGACACTCATTCGCGAGCCCTCCGCTCTCCTGGTATCCGCGTCATCATGCATCCCTCATTTCCTTCGGATGGTCTCATGGCCATGGCCGTGTCCAACCAGCAAAGCCGTGATGCCGCCCTTGTCAGGGCCACCACGGAGCTGTTCGTCCTCGAGCAGACGCATGACGCGGACGAGATCCGCCGCTTCGAGGAACTCGCGACGCATTTCCTGCCGCGCGTCTCGGCCGCCGATCGCGCCTTCGTCGCCGAACGGCTGTCGAAGAGCGTCGATGCGCCGTCCTCGATCCTGCGGCTGCTCGGCAAGGACCTCGCCGAGATCGCGAGCCCGATCCTGAAGCGCTCGCCGGCCCTCGATGAATTCGACCTCCTGACCATCATGGCCGCGACCGGTCCTGCCCATCACCGGCTGATCGCGACGCGGAGCAACCTGCCGCCGCTCGTCGTCGCGGCGCTCCGCCTCTCGGGCGACGCCGATATAAAGGGCCGGATCGCGCAGTATCCGCCCGTGATGACCGAGAGCGAGGCGCTCGCCGCCGAGGACGAGACGCCGATCGCGGCCGAGATCGCCGCGCCCGTCGCCGAGAGCGCGCCCGAGGTCGAGGCCGACATCGAGCCTGAGGCGGTCGCCGAGGGCGAGGCCGAGACGGACGACGAACCGGCGCCGATGAGCGCCGAGGCGCGCGAGATCTTCGCCGCCGTGCGCAGCCTCGCCGCGACCTTCGAGAGCGCGCAGCGGCTTCAGGCCGCTGCGGTCCCGCCCGCCCCGGTCGCCGAGGATGCAGCGGCGGACGCGGAGCCCGCCGGCGCCGTCGCCTTCCTCGGCCTCGATCGCGCCCAGCGGCTCGAACGCCTCCGCGCTCTCGCCGGCGAGGGCGCTGCGCTGCGTCCGGCCGCGACGATCATCGATGCCGACCACGCCTTCCGCCTGGCGCTCGGCCGCGCCCGCCTCGCCTCGCATGCCCGCCAGCGCCAGCGCGACGCGCTGATCCGCACGCTGGCGCAGGGCCTTCGCCTCAGCGAGGACGACGTCACGGCGCTGATGGACGATCCTTCCGGCGAGGCGCTGGTCGTGCTGCTGCGGGCGATCGGGCTGGCGGAGGCGGAGGCGCAGCAGGTGCTGCTCTTCGCCAATCCGGTGATCGCCGCCGGCGTCGACAGCTTCGCGCGGCTGGCGCAGCTCCTCGCCGACACGCGCGAGACCGCCGCCCATGCGCTCGTCGCCGACTGGCGCGCCGAGGAACGACCGGCAGCGACGCCGCAGCATGCGCCGCTCTTCGCCGATCTCGCGCTCCGGCGCGGCATCGCGCCGGGCGAGGCCGTGCGGCAGGAGGGCACGACCGCCGCCCCGCGCGTCCAGGATCCGATCGAGCGCAGCACCTTCGGCCTGCGCGGGCGTTGAGCTACTCGGCGAGGTCGAGCAGCGGCCGTCCGCTGCGCTCTTCCAGTTCGACCACCCAGAGATCGGGATCGAACCGCGTCTCGGCGGCGATCCGCTCGGCGAGGCGCTCGCGGTCGAGCCCGCTCTCGATCAGCGTGAACAGCCGGTCGGCCGGGCGATCGGCACCGAAGGCGCTCTGCGGCGCCTGGCCATAGAGATCGACGCTGCCATCCGGCTGGTCGACGACGACGAAGATCGCGCCGGCCTCCTGCGCGCCGCGCCGCGTCACGGCCGCGAAGCCGCCCTCGACGAAGGCGCGGCGGACATAGGCCGCCACCCAGAGCGCGGACGTCACTCGCATCGGTCGTTTTCCATTCTCAATGATCGTCAGGGATCATCGCCCGTCATCGGGGCGATTGCATGTCGCGGCGCCTCAGATCGACTTCATCGCGCCGATCAGCACCAGCTTCGCCATCAGCGCGTCATTGGCCTCGCCGGTGAGCGGCAGGCCGTTGTCGAGCTCGAAGCGGCGGATGGCGTCCTCGGTGTCGCCGCCGCCCTTGCCGTCGACGCGGATCGGGCCATAGCCGATATCGTTCAACGCCGCCTGCACCTTGCGGATGCGGGCCGCCGACTGCGCCGGATCGACGGAGCCGGTCGCGGCCGGATCGGTCGCCCCGCTTTCGCCGCTTGCGACCGCCGTCGTGGGGATCAGCGCCGGCGGCACCGGCTCGCTGGCCTCCGCCGCAGCGCCGCTCTTCGCCAGCGCCTTCTTCATCTGCACGAGCAGCCGCGCGCTCGGCTGTCCGGTCGCGCTGAGGCCGAGCCGCTTCTCGAAGGCCGAGACCGCGGCGCGCGTCTGCGGTCCGAGCTTGCCGTCGACGGGGCCGTCATAGAGCTTCAGCGCGACAAGCGCCGTCTGCGTCTCGGACACGAGCTGCGCCGGATCGGGCGCGGCGGTCGGCAGCGGCGGCGCGGCATTCGCCCCGCTTGCCGGATTGGCGGTGGCAGTGCGGATGCGCGGGGCCGGCGGCGTTTGCGCCGCCGCCTCGTCATCGGCGCGCGTGACGAAGAACGGCGCCGGGTGGCGTGCCGTCTGGAAATAGGCGGCATTCGAGATGATCGTGCCGATCACCATGGCGACCATGACGAAGCCGCCGGAGCGGACCGGATTTTCCAGCACGAGATCGGTGATGCGGCCGAACAACCCGTCCGCCTCGGTATAGACATCGCGCCGGCGAACCGGGCGCGGCTTCGGCGCGCGCTCAGGCAATGCGGCGCTCCTTCTCATATCCGGCCCCGGCGCGGGCAACCGCGCGCGGTTCGGCCGCCCGGGCAGAGGCGTCGACCGGCAGCGTCACCGACACCGTGGTGCCGCGGCCGGGCTGGCTCTCGATCTGGAGGCTGCCGCCATGCAGATGCACCAGCCCCTTGACGACCGACAGGCCGAGCCCGGTGCCCTCATGGCGGCGATTGATATCGGCATCGGCCTGGACGAAGGGCGTGCCGAGGCGCGGCAGGTCCTCGGCGGCGATGCCGATGCCGGTATCGGCGACGTCGATCACGATGCCGCCGCGCTCCTCGCGCGCGCCGATCGTCACCGTGCCGCCGGCCTCGGTGAACTTCGCGGCATTGGAGAGGAGGTTGAGCAGGATCTGCTTGCAGGCGCGGCGATCGGCGGCAAGGTCCGGCAGGCCCGGCTCGACGCGGCGGACGAGCTTCAGCTGCCGGCTGGCGATCTGGTGCGCCATCATCTCGATGGCGCCGTCGACGAGCCCTGCGACCGGCACCGGCTCGACATGGATCTCGAAGCGGCCGGCCTCGATCTTCGACATGTCGAGAATGGAATTGACCACCTCGAGCAGATGTTCGCCCGAGGAGCGGATCAGCCGCGCATAATCGCGATGGCGCTCGAACTCGAAGCGGCCGAACAGCTGCTGGTCGAGGATGTCGGAGAAGCCGATGATCGCGTTCAGCGGCGTGCGGAGCTCATGGCTCATATTGGCCAGGAACTGGCTCTTGGCGCGGTTGGCCTGCTCGGCGGCGCGGCGGGCCTCGGCGAAGGCGTTCTCCTCCGCCTTGCGGCCCGAGATGTCGCGCGTCACGGCGACGACGGCGCGCCCGGTGGCCGGATCGAGGATCGGCCGGCAGCGCATCTCCGCCCAGTGATAGGGGCCGCTCTCGGCCGGGCCGGCGCGGAAGCGGAATTCGGCCGTGACCGTGCCGCCCGTGCGGTCGGCCTCGGAGAGCGCGCGCAGGAAGGCCGGGCGGTCGGCGATGTGGACACGGTGGAAGAGCCCCTGCCCCATGAGGTCGGAGGGCGGGCAGCCGGCGATCGCCCGCGCGGCGGGCGAGGCGAAGACCACGTCGCCATTGGCGCCATGGCGGGTGATGAGATCGGTCGCGTTGTCGGCGAGCAGGCGATAGCGATGGTCGCCGAGCCGGGCGGCGGCGCTCGCCTCGCTGTGCACGGCGTCGATGCGGAAGGCGACGAGCCCGGCATAGAGGATGGCGCCGACGACGACCGCCGGCGCGAAGGCGGGCGGGACGGCGAGCGGCGCCGGCAGCAGCCCGCTCGCGGCAAGGGCGCCGATGGCGACGAGCCCGCCGACGGCGGCGAGAGCGGCGGCGAGGATCACGCGGCGCGCATTCGACAGCGCGGCCTCGGCCGGGACCACCGCCAGCCAGACCAGCGCCGGCGAGGCGAGGCCGCCGGTGAAGGCGGCGATCCAGGTGACGAGCGCGGTCAGCGACAGCGCCGACAGGAAATGCGCCTCGGCGAAGCGGCCGGTGCGCGAGAGGAAGAAGGCGATCGGCAGCGGCGTCGCGAGCCACAGGAAGGCGACGGCGACGGCCGGCGACGGCAGCCCGGCGAAGGCGAGAAAGAGCGGCATCGCCATCAGCGCGGCGAGCCCCGCGGCGAGATGGGCGGCGATGAAGGCGCGATGGCGATGGGCGAGGAGCGGATCGCCCGTCGCCGAGCCATGCACAAGCCCGTCCATGATCCG
The DNA here is from genome assembly GCA_965279105.1 of Kaistia sp. GTDB lineage: Bacteria > Pseudomonadota > Alphaproteobacteria > Rhizobiales > Kaistiaceae > Kaistia. The sequence continues at coordinate 2,257,497 of OZ257135.1, read as the reverse complement.
CCGCAAGGGCTCGAAGGAAACCGTCATACGCAAAACACTGTGCCGGCGCCGTTCCGGCCCGAGGTCGCGCCCATAGGGCGCACCAAGACCGCGCCCCGCAAGACGCCTCTCGCGGGATGTCTCCATGCTGGCAGTTCCGGCTTAAGGAACGCTGAAGGCAGCGCCCGGCGGGCGTCTGTCGGCCGTCCCGAAGCGTCCCGAAATCGATTGAATTCGACTCAAATCCGCCCGCGCGGCTCAACCCGCCTTTCAGCCGGGAGCCGCATCATCCCGCGCGATCACAACCAGAGCGACACGCCTCCTCGCCCAAGGGACGACCCATGTTCATCATCCGCGCCTTTTTCTGGCTGGCGATCGTGCTGCTGCTGATTCCCGCCGTCGCCGAGAGCGGCCACGGCGGGAGCGCTCGGGCGGGCTCGGTCGAGGCGGCGCCCGACAGCCGGGCGCCATTCGGCTCGTAGACCGCTCCGGTGCCGGGCTCGACGGGGTAGACGAGGCTTTCTTGGCTGGGTCCGAGACAGCGGTTGTTCGGCGGAGAGCGAGGCTGGATTGCCGGGTCAGGCCCGGCAATGACAGATCGAGATGTTGGGGCCGGATGCGGAAGCCGGACGGTCGTCGGCCGGAGCGCGGATCGACAGTCGGACGTTCTCCGTCCTCCGATCCTCTCCGCTGTCGTTGCCGGGCTCGACCCGGCAACCCAGACTTTCTTGAATGTGTGAGTGACGGCGCCGGATCGGCGAACAGCAAGGCTGGATTGCCGGGTCGGGCCCGGCAATGACAGGTGGAGAGTTCGCGCACAGCGACGCAAGCAGGACGACGCCGGGGCGGTGGACGGAGGCCGGGCCGCTCGCCGAGCCCCTTCCGCCGACGGCATCCTCACGCAATCGGTGCAGGGACTTGACCAAGCAACCCAGCCTGCTTTTCTGGTTTCATGCGCGAGAGAACATACTGGGTTTACATCATGGCGAGTGAAAGGAACGGAACGCTCTACATCGGCGTGACGGGAGATCTGGCACGCCGTGTCTTCACGCACAGGACTGGAAGCGCTGAAGGCTTCACCAAACGCTACGGCGTAAGGATGCTGGTCTACTGCGAGGCACACAGCGAGGTTCATCTGGCCATTCAGCGTGAGAAGGCGATCAAGAAATGGCCTCGCCGGTGGAAACTCGAACTGATCGAGCGCGACAACCCGGAATGGCGCGATCTCTATGACGATCTCGCTTTGGGATACTGAGCGAACCGTCCCCAAGCCTGGATTGCCGGGTCGAGCCCGGCAATGACAGTCTGGAGGGAAGCGCACCGAGCGGCGCAATCCAGATGGCGGTTACACGTCGGATCGCGATGGGGCTTCCGACGGAGAACGGATTGCCGGTCGGACCTTCTCCGTCCTCCCGTCCTCTCCGTTGTCGTTGCCGGGCTCGAACCGGCAATCCAGACTTACTTGGAGGGGCAGGAGAAAGCGCCCGGTCGACGGAAGCAAGGCTGGATTGCCGGGCCAGGCCCGGCAATGACAAGCCTTGGAGGTCGCGGCCTGAGGCGCAAGCCGGATGGTTATCGGCCGGAGGGAAGCGCGCCGAGCGGCGCAAGCCGGATGGCGGTTGCACGTCGGATCGCGATGGGGCTTCCGACGGAGGACCGTTCGCCAGTCGAGCCCTCCCGTCCTCTCCGTTGTCGTTGCCGGGCTCGACCCGGCAACCCAGACTCTCTTGGTTGAGCAAAAGACGGCACCGGTTCGGAGAACAGCAAGGCTGGATTGCCGGGTCAGGCCCGGCAATGACAACCCTTGGAGGCCGCGGCGTGGGGCGCGAGCCGGACGGTGACAGGCCGGAGGCGACGGCGCTGAGCAGCGCCAGCCTGATGGCGGTTGCACGTCGGATCGCGATGGGGCTTCCGACGGAGGACCGATTGCCGGTCGAGCCCTTCCGTCCTCCCGTCCTCTCCGTTGTCGTTGCCGGGCTCGACCCGGCAACCCAGACCTTCGTGGTGGGTAAGGGAAGCTTTGCTCCGACGGAAGCAAGGCTGGATGGCCGGGTCGAGCCCGGCAATGACAGGCCCGAGGAGTCAGGCGCGACATGCAGGTCAAGTGGCGATGACGCCCCCCTGTTCCCCTCCGCCCGGCTAGACGCTATATCCGCGGCATGGACACGCATGCGCCGCCGCCTTCGATCGACGAGATCGTCGAGAATTTCGGGTTTCTCGAGGAGTGGGACGATCGCTATCGCTATCTGATCGAGCTCGGGCGGATGCTGGCGCCGCTGCCGGACGAGGCGCATAACGACGTCAACAAGGTGCAGGGCTGCGCCAGCCAGGTCTGGCTGCAGACGAGCGTGCGCCAGGAGGACGGCGTCCGGCGGATCGAGTTTCGCGGCGACAGCGACGCGCTGATCGTCAGCGGGCTCGTCGCCATCGTCATCGCGCTCTATTCGGGCCACACGCCGGACGAGATTCTCGCCATCGACGCCGAGGCGCTGTTCGCGACGCTTGGCCTCAAGGATCATCTCTCGCAGCAGCGCGCCAACGGTCTCCGCTCCATGGTCGGCCGCATCCGCACCGAGGCGGCGGCGCTGCGCTGAGCTCTGCGGCAGATCGACAGTCAGGCTTTGTCCCTGCTCCGGATGCACTCAGATGTCATTGCCGGGCTTGACCCGGCAACCCAGACTTTCTTCGACTGACGGAACACGATCGCGGGCGAGCAAGGAACGAGACTGGATTGCCGGGTCAGGCCCGGCAATGACAGCTTCGATCGGTCGTTCATGACGATGGGTGCAGAATGTTGGTTGGCTCTAGCCGGCCCGCGCGCGTCTCGTCGCCGAGCGCTCCGGCCCGCGCGCCTCGTTGCCGAGGCCATAGTGCCGGGCGAGCGCCGCGAGGCCGAGGCGAAGCACCAGCTTGGCGGAGCGTTTCGGCCAGGCGCGCTCGCCCTCGATCTGGTCGATGCCCTTGAGGAAGCAGCAGAAATCGATGACGACGCCCGAAAGCTCCGGGCCGAGGGCGGCGAGCGCCCGCTCGACGCGGAGGCGTGCGCCGAGCGCCGCGTCGGTCAACTCGGCGATGCCGCCCGCGCCACCGCTACCCCGCCCTGCCCCGCCGGCCGCGCTCCAGTTCGCGCTGATGCCCGGCATCATCTGGCCGCGCGTGAAATCGCTGCGCAGCTTCTCGCCGGCGGCGAAGGCGGCGTCGTCGATCAGCGGCTGGCCGTCGCGGCCCTTGCGCGCGCGGAGCCAGGCGAGCGGGCTCTCGACGAGATCGACGGTGACGCTCTGGCGCACGCCATCCGTCTCGATCAGGCGGCGCGCGCGGGTCTGATGCTGGGCGGCATGGGCGTCGCCGCCGACCAGCATGCGGCGGACCATGGCGCGGCCGGCCTCCGAGAGGCGGAAGCGGCGGTCCCTGTCGCCGTCGACGGCGCCGCTGGAGATGAGCCGGCGCAGCGCCGCGGCATCGATGCCGCCCCGCCGCGTGCCGTCGGCACCGACGAGAAAGGCTTCGCCCGTCGCCGTCAGCTCGGCGCCGGCACCGGCTGTTGCGAGCCGCCGGGCGAGGCGGCGGTCAGTCGCCGGGGCGCTCACAGCCGCACCGCGCCATCCGCCGCAGACGGTGCCACGACCTGCTCCAGCCGCTCGACCAGCGCATCGATCGCGGCATCGTCGCGCAGTTCCTCCACCCGCTGGCAGGCATGGGCGGCGGTGGTGCGGTCACGGCGGAAGAGCTGCCCGGCCTCGGTGTAGGAGAGGCCGAGGCGCGTGCGGGCGAGATAGATCGCGACCTGGCGGGCAAAGGCGACCCGCGCCGTGCCGCGCGTCGGGGCATCGATCCGGTCGGGGCGGATCTGCAGAGCCGCGCCGACCTCTTCGGTCAGCAGTCGCCGCATCGCCGCGTCGCGATCCGCAAGTCGCGGCCTCGCCACGATCCGGCTGCCTGGTTCAAAGTGCATGACGACACGGCCTCCACGCCAACTAGAGATTGCTACGATAGGAATTACTTCCTAACGGTAGGCTAATCCAGATTCCGGGCGCGGGGATAGATTTCTTGGGGGTCGTCGGCAGCGGCGGCGGCGGGCGCGGCGCCCTTTCCGGGCATCCCCCAAATGCAAGAGCCCGCCAAAAGGCGGGCTCCGACGATCATGCTGTCCTCAGACCTCAGCGGCGCTTGCGCTGCTGGCCGAGGCCCATCTTCTTCGCCAGTTCCGAACGGGCGGCGGCATAGCTCGGCGCAACCATCGGATAGTCGGCCGGCAGGCCCCACTTCTCGCGGTATTCTTCCGGCGAGAGGTCGTAATGCGTGCGCAGGTGCCGCTTCAGCGACTTGAACTTCTTGCCGTCTTCGAGGCAGACGATGAAATCCGGGAAGACCGACTTCTTCGGATTGACCGCAGGCTTCAGCGGCTCGGGCTCGGGCTCGGCCACGCCGCCATGCGTGCGGTTCAGAGCGGCGAAAACCTCAGAAATCAGCCCCGGCAGATCATGCGCCGAGACCGAATTGTTGCTGACATAAGCGGAGACGATGTCCGCCGTCAGATCAATCAGATCGCTGCCTACTACTTTATCGTTCATCGTGCCTACGGGCCTCTATCGATCGATCAATAAAAATCGCTGAGCAGTTTAGAACGACTACAGAGCCGATCTGGCCAGGGTCGCAGTTCGGGCGGGGGACGATCCGAACTGAATCAGCGGGCGAATTTATATTTCGAGGCTTCTATATAAGTGGCGTCAGCCGAATACAAGAGACAAAATTCGTATACGATCTCGCTGCACATCTTCCGAAACGCGGCGATTGGTCTCGCCGACTGGTCTATATTTCGAACAGATTGCGTTGCCGCCGGTTCACATTGCCGCGATCAACAGGGAGAGGCCGAGCAGCGCCGTCGCCGCGAGGACGATGTCGCCGGTGCGCCAGTTGCCCGCGCCGGCACTCCGCAGCGACCAAGCGTCTGAAAGGTCTCGTAGTTTCGCCGCTGCCTCGGCTCGCGGAGCCTCCGTCGCCGCGCCGAGCCGCTGCTTCGAGCGCACAAGCAGTGCCGTGAGCCGCTGCGGCAAAACGCGCCACAACCAGTCGGTGTCGACTGTAGTTCGCGCACGGGGCGCAAGTATTGCCAGCAACAAAACGAAACAAATCGCCGACCCAGTGAGGAGCTGCAACTGGAAGAGGATATGGTCCACCGTCAACACGGCGACGCCCGCGATCCCCGGCGCGAGACCGACCAGGAGGCCGGGCACGAGGCCGAGTCCGATGATTGCGGAGGCGAGCCCCAGCATGGCGATCGACATCGACAGCGGCGGCGGCGTGACCTCTCTCGGCGTCGCCGGCCTGAGCAGGGAGAACCAGGGCAGGCGCAACCCGGCATAGAGGAACGACCCGGCCGAAACGGCCGTCAGCGCGAACCAGGCGAGTGCCGCTTGGTCCTCGGCCAGCGCCTGCATGATCGCGGATTTCGAGACGAAGCCGGCGGTGAAGGGCATCGCCGACAGCGCGAGGCCGCCGATGATCATCGCCGCCGTCGCCACCGGCAGCGCCCGCGCGAGGCCGCCGAGCGCGGTCAGCCGCGTCGTCCCGGTCGCGCGGAGGATCGTTCCGGCCGCCATCATGAGCAGGCCCTTGTAGAGGATATGCACGAAGGCATGCGTCGCCGCTGCGGCGAGCGCCAGCGGCGTGCCGATGCCGACCGCGACGACCATGAAGCCGACCTGCCCGACGATCGAATAGGAGAGCAGGCGGCGGATGTCGTTCTCGAGCAGCGCATAGATCAGGCCGTAGAGCGCCATGATCAGGCCGATCGGGATCAGCACAGCTTCGCCGGGAAAGAGGCGGATCAGCACGGCGACCGCCGCCTTGGTGGTGAAGGCGGAGAGGAAGACGGCGCCCGACCAGGAGGCGCGTGGATAGGCATCAGCGACCCAGGCCGACAGCGGCGGCGCGCCGGCATTGACGAGGATGCCGGCCAGCATCAGCACCGGGCCGATGCCATCCGCGGTAAACGGCCGGATCGCGGTGCCGCCCTGCCCGATCGAGGCGGCGATGCCGGCGAAGAACAGTACCCCGCCAAAGGCATGCATCAGCGCATAGCGCAGCCCGGCCCGGCTGGCGCCGTTCGAGAAGACGACGATGGCCGAGCCGATCGCCATGATTTCCCAGAACACGAACAGCGTCACGAGATCGCCCGCGAAGACGACGCCCTCGGCCGCTCCGGCATAGAGCAGCGCCGCCGCCCGCTCGGCGGTGCTGCGCTGGGAGAGCGCGAACACGGCGCCCGCGAGTGCCGCGACCGCGAAGGCGGTGCCGAAGAGGCGCGCCGTCGCGTCGGCGGCGATCGGCTCGAGGTTGAGGCCGAGCCAGGAGACGGATGGCCCTGCCCCCTCGGGCAGCAGCCAGACGAAGGCGAGTGCCGCCAGCGGCGCGGCGACGAAGACGAGGTCCTGCGCCCTGCCGCGCAGGCCGAGGACGAGAAGGCTGCCGAGGATCAGCGGCAGCCAGGGCGCGAGGAGGATTGCCTCACGCATCGCGTCCCCCCTCTTCGGCCGATGTCTCGGCGCGGCGGGCGAGCCTGCCCCAGGCCTCGGCGAGACCGATGGCCGCTGCCGCGGCGAGGAGGCCGAACCAGGCGGCGAAGCCCGGTGTGCCATCGATGCCGAAGGCGGGATGATGGGCGACGAAGAAATCGGCGACGACGAGAACGGCGAGCAGGCCGGCGATCGCCGCCGCGAGGCGGCGGGGGCCGGTCAACACGGATTTTCCCTTGCGACCGCTCATCCGTTCACCAGGGCGCTTGCGAGCCGATAGACGATGCCGGGAAACAGGAACAGCAGCACCGTGCCAACAGCGGTTGCGGTCAGAGCGGCAACCATGGCCAGCGGCGCCTCTTTTCGCGGCCCGGCGGCCGGCTTCAGGAAGGCGCGCGCGACGATCGGCACGAGATAGGCGGCGTTCAGCACCGTCGAGACGATGATCACCGCGACGGCGAACCAGTTATGCGCCGCGCCGGCGCCGCTCAGCATGAACCATTTGCCGAGAAAGCCCGCCGTCGGCGGCAGTCCGATCATCGAGAGCACGCCGATGGCGAATGCGCCCATCGTCCAGGGCATGCGGCGGCCGATGCCGTCCATCTGGCTGACCTTGGTGACATGCTCTGCGGTATAGACCGAACCCGCCGCGAAGAAGAGCGTGATCTTGGACACGGCATGGGCGGCGATGTGGATCGCGGCGCCGATCGCGGCGGCCGGCGTCGCCAGGGCCGCCGCCAGAACGATGTAGGAGAGCTGGCCGATGGTCGAATAGGCCAGGCGGCGCTTCAGGTCATCGGCCGTCATGGCCACCAGAGAGGCGGCGATGATGGTGAAGCCGGCGACATAGACGAGCCAGGCCGAGGCGCCGGTCGCCTGCAGCGTGTCGAGACCGAAGATGTAGATGGTCACCTTGAGGATCGTGAACACGCCCGCCTTGACCACCGCGACGGCGTGCAGAAGGGCCGAGACCGGCGTCGGGGCCACCATCGCCGCCGGCAGCCAGCGATGCAGCGGCATCACCGCTGCCTTGGCGGCGCCGAAGACGAAGAGGCCGAGCAGGATCGCCATCGCCGTTCCACCGAGCTTGCCTGCGAGGATGCCGCCGGTGCGGAACTCCGTCGTTCCGGCCGCGAGGCTGGTCCAGATGATCGCCGGCAGCAGCAGGATCATCGAGGCGCCGATCAGCGTCACCAGATAGACGCGGCCGGCGCGCATGGCGGCGGGCGTCTGCTTGTGCGTGACCAGCGGATAGGTCGACAGCGACAGCACCTCGTAGAACAGGAACAGCGTGACGAGATTGCCGGCGAGCGCGACGCCCATGGTCGCGGCGATGGCGACCGCGAAGGCGGCGTAGAACATCGTCTGGCGCGGCTCGTCATTGCCGCGCATATAGCCGATCGAATAGAGCGAATTGGCGATCCACAGCGTCGCCGCGACCAGCGCGAACAGCATGCCGAGCGGCTCGACGGCGAGCACGAGGTCAAGGCCGGGCGCGATCTGCGCCAGAGGCAGCGTCGGGCGCGCACCGCCCGACACCGTGACGAGCAGCGCGCCGACCGTGACGAAGAGGAGCAGCGCGCCGATGAGCGTCGCCGCCTCGCGAAGATTGGGCCGGCGGCCGAGCAGAGCCACCAGAACGGCGACGACCGCGGGGATGACGAGCGCCAGCGCCAGCAGCGTGGAACCGCTGAGAGTTGCGGTCATGGCCGCACTCCGAGCAGCGTCGAGGCGGCGCCGCCGGCAAGCCGCGCCGGGAGTTCGGCGTCGAGGCCGAAGAGGATGGTCAGCCCGGCGAGCAAGAGCGTCGGCAGCAAGAGGCCGAGCGGCGCCTCGCTCGCGGCAAGGGCCGACTTGCCGGGCTCGCGGAACCAGACGATCTCCAGCAACCGGCCGATATAGAGCACCGCGAGGACGGAACTCGCGACGATCAGGAAGGCCAGCCAGCCCTTGCCATCGTCGAAGGCGCCGAGCACGAGATACCATTTCGAGACGAAGCCGCTCGTTCCAGGCACGCCGATCAGCGCGAGGCCGGCGACCGTGAGCGCCGCCGCGGTCAGCGGCATGGTCCTGCCGATCCCGGCGAGATCGTCGAGCTTCGACGAGCCGCAGCGATAGAGCATCGCGCCGATCGCCATGAAGGCGGCGCCCTTCATCAGCGCGTGGTTGACGATGTGCAGGAACGCGCCGGTGACGCCGGACTGGTTGGCGAGTGCGAGACCCAGCGTCACATAGCCGATCTGGGCGATGGAGGAGAAGGCGAAGAGCCGTTTCGCATCCTGCTGGAACACCGCCGCGCCCGACGCGATGAACATCGCTGCAAGCGACAGGACGATGAGGATCCCGGTGACCGAGACCGGCCCGATCGCGACATGAATGCCGAACACGCCGAACAGGAAGCGGGCCATCAGGTAGACGGCGACCTTGGTGGCCGTGGATGCGATCAAGACGGTCGCGGCCGAGGGCGCATAGCCATAGGCGTTGGGCAGCCAGGCATGCAGCGGGAACAGCGCCAGCTTGAGCGCGATGCCGACGAGGATGAAAGCCTCGGCGGCGATGAGGGCGCGTGGCGAGGCGACGGAGGGAAGCCGCTCGATGATCAGCGCCAGGTTGAGCGTGCCGGTGGCGAGATAGAGCAGGCCAACGCCGATGACATAGAAGGTCGCGCCGATCGTGCCGACGATCAAATACTGGTAGGCCGCGACCAGCGCCCGCCGATCGCGGCCGAGTGCGATGAGCGTATAGGTCGAAAGCGAGGAAATCTCGAGGAAGACGAAGGCGTTGAACGCATCGCCCGTGATCGCGATGCCGATGAGGCCGGCGGTCGCGACCAGCATCATGGCGTAGAACCAGGGCGCGCGTCCCGCATCGATTTCGCCGGCGACGCTCTGCCGGGCATAGATCAGCGTCGCCAGCGCGATGCCGGTGACGACGACGAGGATCAGCGCATTGACCGCATCGATACGATACTCGATGCCGAGCTCGGGCGAGAAGCCGCCGAGCCGATAGGAGACGACGCCGACGCGCGCCACCTCTCCGGCGAGGCGAAAGGCGGCGAAGGCACTGACCAGGGTGGAGAGCACCGCGATCGGCCACGAGACGGCTTCAAGGCGCAGGATTGCGACCAGCAAGGCGCCGATGAGCGGCGCGAGGACGACGATGACAGGTAGTTGCTGGTCGAAAGCGGCGACGAAATTCATCCAGCACGCCCCGAGGCGGGAGCGGCCTTGCCTGGGCGGTCAGATTTGCCCGCGCGATCCGACTTGTCGTCCTTGTCGAGAATCTCGTCCTCCTCGATCGTGCCGTAGGCTTCCTTGATGCGGATGACGAGGGTGAGACCGAGCGCCAGCGTGCCGATGCCGACCACGATCGCCGTCAGGATGAGCACATGCGGCAGTGGATTGGCATAGACGGAAAAGCGCGGATCGAGGATCGGCGCCGTGCCGCCGAAGATCTTTCCCGGCAGCAGATAGAGGAGGTAGACCGAGGACTGGAAGATCGAGAGGCCGACCAGCTTCTTGATGAGATTGTTGCGGGCAATGGCGATATAGAGCCCGGCCATCATCACCAGGACGATGGTGAAGCGCGTCGCCTCCGAGGCCAGCGTCTCCAGAAGCGTCATGACGGCCTCCGGGCGGCAAAGGCGTAGAAGATCGCGATCATGCTGGAGAAGACCGTGACGAACACGCCCGCTTCGATCAGGAAGACGCCCCATTCCTGCCCGTGCACAGGATCATGCGCGAGCAGATTGTAATCGAGGAAGTTGCCGCCGCGCGCCATCGAGACGAGGCCGACAGCGGCATAGATCAGGACGCCGGCCGGGATGAGCCGCTCGGCCAGCGCCATCGGCATGAGCCTCTCGGCGGCGGCGACGCCATTGATGAGCGCATAGAGGATCACGGCCGCCGCGGCGATCACGCCGGCCTGGAAGCCGCCGCCCGGACCATAGTCGCCGTGGAACTGCACATAGAGCGCGAACAGGATAAGCGGCGCCATGATGAACTTGGCGGCGATGCGCAGGACGATATCGCGGCGCATGGCTAGGACCTCTCGCCGCCGTCGCGCCGGCGCAGCAGCACCAGGACGCCGATCGCCGCGGTGAAGACGACCGCCGTCTCACCCAGCGTATCGAAGCCGCGATAGCTGCCGAGCACCGCCGTCACGACATTGGGAATGCCGGTGTCGGGCAGCGTCCGGCCGAGATAGTCGGCGCCGGCGGTATGGATCGGCTGGTCGGCGGAGCCGAACACCGGCAGATCGCTCATGCCCCAGACCAGAACGGCGGCCGTGATCCCGGCGACGAAGAGCGGCGCGATCCGCCGCGCGGTGCCGGTCGCCTCCTTGACGCCGGTGAGATGCAGCGCGCCGAGGAAGAGGACCGTCGAGATGCCGGCGCCGACCGAGGCTTCGGTCATCGCGACGTCGACGGCATCGAGCACGACGAACAATGTCGCCATCAGGAAGCTGTAGGCGCCGAGCAGGACGACGACGGCGAACAGCCCGCGAATGCGCACGATTGCGGCGGCCATCACGATGATGAGCAGCATCAGCGCCAGCGACAGGAAGGCGGTGACAAAAGCGGGATCCGGCGTCATCGGCGGCCCTTCGCCGGCTTGGTCGAGGATCGCGTCGTCGGCTTGGTCTTCGGCGTCGTCTTGGCCCCTGTCTTGGCCCCTGTCTTGGCCTTATTGGCCGACGGCGTGGACTTTGCCTTGGGCAGGTCCTCCGCCATCGGCTTCAGGCCGGCGGCGAGCGCCGCGGCAGCTAAGGCATGCGTCGTCGCCGGCCCCATGAACAGGAGGAACAGGATCAGGAAGACGAGCTTCACCGCGATCAGGCCGATGCCGGCCTTGACGGCAAGGCCGGCGAGGATCAGCGCCATGCCCGTGGTATCGGCGAGCGAGGCCGCGTGCAGCCGCGTGAAGAGATCGGGCATGCGCAGATAGCCGATGGCGCCCGTCAGGAAGAAGGCGGCGCCGGCGAGGATGAGGAAGCCGCTGACGATATCGACGAGAAGCGCGCTCACTTCGCCTCCTCGCCGCTGTCGGCGCCGAGCGAATCGCCACGGAAGAATTTCAACACCGCGAAGACGCCGACATAGTTGAGCAGCGCATAGGTCAGCGCGAGATCGAGAAAGTCGGGCCGGCCGGTCGCGAAGCCGTAGAGCGCGACGATCAGGATGGCGCCGTTGCCGATCGAATTGGCCGCGAGCAGGCGATCGAACGTCGTCGGGCCCGCGAGTGTGCGGATCATCATCAGCACGATCGCTGCGAGAACGGCGAAGAGCGCGGCGAGGAGGATCATCGCCGTCCCTTCTTCTCGAAGGCGAGGACGCGGCGGTCCATCTCGCCGCTGCGCACCCCGTCGGCACCGGCCTTGGTGAGCGCGTGCACCGTGAAGCGGTCATGGGCGCGATCGACGCCGACCGTGACGGTTCCGGGCGTCAGCGTGATCGAGTTGGCATAGGTTGCGGCACCGACGGCCGTCTTCGGGCCGACATCGATGTCGAACATCTCCGGCTCGATCTTGGCCCTCGGATCGAGAATGGTCCGCGCCACATCGATCGACGACTTGATGATCTCGATCGCGAGCCAGGGCCAGTAGCCGAGGCCGCCGATGACCTGCTCGACCGGATGCCCCTCTTCATCGCCAAAGCCGGTCAGGCGGCCGAGCAGCGCGATGGCACCGGACACGACGACGCCGGCACCGATCAGCCAGAGCGTATAGTGACCGGACAGCAGCAGCCAGAAGGCGAGCAGCCAGAGCGCGAGGCTGAGGGTTCTGATCATCGGGCCCTTGTCGTCGGAGGCGCCAGAGCGGGCGCGTTGCGATTCGTGTCCGCCTTCAACAAAGCATGCAAAAGCGATCAACCCAAGACCGAACCGCCGGGCGCGGGGCGCGCATGGCGGCTTCCGCTTGGCGGCGGCAGGCCCGACCTCTATCTAGGGGCCAGCCTGCGGCAGCCCTTCCTGCCGCGCCCCGCCTCCCGGAGATCGCCCGCCCGTGCAACCGCCTCTCGCCGCCAAAGAGCCCGTGACCCTCGAAGCCCATGGCACGACCCGCCAGGACGACTATGCCTGGCTCCGCGCCGACAACTGGCAGGAGGTGATGCGCGATCCGGCGACGCTCGCCCCCGCGATCCGGGCGCATCTCGACGCCGAGAACGCCTATACGAAGGCCGAGATGGCCGACACTGAGGCGCTGCAGGCCGCTCTCTTCAAGGAGATGCGCGGCCGCATCAAGGAGGACGACTCGTCCGTGCCCTCGGTCGATGGCCCCTATGCCTATGCCTCGCGCTTCCTCGAGGGCGCCGAGCAGCCGCGCATCGTGCGCACAGCGCGCGAGGGCGGCCCGGAGACAGTGCTGCTCGATGTCGACGCGATGGCCAAGGGCCACGCTTATTACGAACTCGGCGGCGCCGAACACAGCCCGGATCACCGGCTGATCGCCTATGCCTATGACGACAAGGGCTCCGAGGCCTATACGCTGCATGTCCGCGTCGCCGAAACCGGCGAGGACCTTGCCGACAGCATCGAGACGACGACCGGCGACGCGGTCTGGGCGGCGGACAGCAAGACGCTGTTCTATACCGTCCTCGACGACAACCATCGCCCCTGCCGCATCTATCGCCACCGCGTCGGGACGCCTTCCAGCGAGGACGTGCTGGTCTTCGAGGAGACCAATCCCGGCTATTTCCTCGGCATCGGCCAGACCCAGTCCGGCCGCTATCTGCTCATCGATTCGCACGACCACGAGACCTCCGAGCTGCACCTCATCGACGCCGAGGCCCCGGAAGCGGAGCCGCGCCTCGTCGCGCCGCGCCGCCCGGCCGAGGAATATGACGCCGACCACAATGGCGACACGCTCTACATCCTCACCAATGCCGACGGCGCCGAGGACTTCAAGATCGTGACGGCGCCGGTCGCCACGCCCGGCCGCGAGAACTGGAGCGATCTGGTGCCGCATCGGCCGGGACGGCTGATCCTCGGGCACACGCTCTACAAGCACTTCATGGTGCGGCTCGAGCGCGAAGCGGGCCTGCCGCGCATCGTCATCCGCGAACTGGCGACCGGCGAGGAACACGCCATCGCCTTCGACGAGGAGGCCTATTCGCTCGGCCTCGGCGACGGCTACGAGTTCGACACCACGCTGCTGCGCTTCACCTATTCGTCGATGACGACGCCGACGCGGGTCTATGACTACGACATGGCGACGCGCAACCGCGTGCTGCGCAAGGAGCAGGAGGTGCCGTCCGGCCATGACGCCAACCTCTATGTGACGCGCCGCGTCTTCGCGCCGGCCGGCGACGGCGAGACCGTGCCGGTCTCGCTGCTCTACCGCAAGGACACGCCGCTCGACGGCAGCGCGCCGCTGCTGCTCTACGGCTATGGCTCCTATGGCATCACGATCCCCGCCTCGTTCTCGACGACACGGCTGTCGCTGGTCGATCGCGGCATCGTCTATGCCATCGCCCATATCCGCGGCGGCAAGGACAAGGGCTTTCGCTGGTATGCCGATGGCCGGCGCGAGAAGAAGCAGAACTCGTTCCGCGACTTCATCGCCGCCGGAGACTATCTCGCCGCCGAGGGCTTCACGGCGCGCGGGAGGATCGTCGGCTGGGGCGGATCGGCCGGCGGCATGCTGATGGGCGCGGTCGCCAACATGGCGCCGGATCTCTTCGGCGGCATCGTCGCCGAAGTGCCGTTCGTCGATGTGCTGAACACGATGCTCGACGCCTCGCTCCCCCTCACCCCGCCGGAATGGCCCGAATGGGGCAATCCGATCACCAGCGAGGCCGACTACCAGGCGATCGCGGCCTATTCGCCCTATGACAATGTCGCGCGCCAGGCCTATCCGCCGATCCTCGCCATCGGCGGGCTCACCGATCCGCGCGTCACCTATTGGGAGCCGGCCAAATGGGTCGCGAAGCTCCGCGCGACGCGCACCAATGACGCCCTGCTGCTGCTGAAGACCAACATGGATGCCGGCCATGGCGGCGCCTCCGGCCGCTTCGACAGCCTCAAGGAGACGGCATTCGCCACCGCCTTCGTGCTGAAGGTGGCCGGCCGCGCTTGACGGCGGCCACTGCAGCGACACCATAGACGCGACGGGCCCGCCCTCCGGCGGGTCCGATCGACGTCAGGGAGGCTCGCTCATGTTCCCATCAGCGTTCGGCAGAACGGCGCAAGGCGCCATCCTCGCGCTCGCCGTCGCCTCCTGCACGGCCACGACGCCCGGAGGCGGCCAGCGCTTCTATGGCATCCAGGGTTTCGGCGACAACGTCTCGGCCGGCGACTGCCGGGCGCTCGCCGCCGAGATCGGGCCGGAGAAGGTCTGGTTCTCGCGCTTCTCCGGCTCGAAGCCCAATCCCTGGGATACCGGCCTCTGGCCGGCCTGGGGCAATGGCTGCTTCAAGACGCAGGCCGCGTGCAAGCGCTGGCTCTACGACGTCCAGTCGGAGTGGCCGCAGCTGATGGACTTCACCTTCTGCCAGCGCGGGCTCTCGAAGGCGTAGAAGTCCCCGGCAAAGAAAAGCCCCGGCGCAAAGGCCGGGGCTCGAAGTCTTTCAGCGAAGAAAAGCCTCAGACGGCCTTCTCGTAGAGCTCCAGGACATAGTCCCAGTTGATCAGGCTGTCGACGAACGCCTCGAGATATTTCGGGCGGGCGTTGCGATAGTCGATGTAATAGGAGTGCTCCCAGACGTCGACGCCGAGGATCGGCGCGCCGCCATGGACGAGCGGGTTCTCGCCGTTCGGGGTCTTCGAGATCTCGAGCTTGCCGTTCTTGACCGAGAGCCAGGCCCAGCCCGAGCCGAACTGCGTCGTGCCGGCGGCGATGAAGTCGGTGCGGAACTTGTCGTAGCCGCCGAGATCGCTGTCGATCGCGGCCTGCAGCTTGCCCGGAAGGCTCTTGCCGCCGCCGTCCTTCTTCAGCCACTTCCAGAAATGGATGTGGTTGTAGTGCTGGCCGGCATTGTTGAAGAGGCCGGCATTCTTGCCGTAGCTCTCCTTGACGATCTCTTCGAGGCTCTTGTCCTCGAGACCCGAGCCCTTCAGCAGGTTGTTGCCGTTGGTGACATAGGCCTGGTGATGCTTGTCATGGTGGTATTCGAGCGTCTCCTTCGACATGAAGGGCGCGAGCGCCTCGTAGTCATAGGGAAGCGGGGGAAGTTCGAAGGCCATCGGAACAACTCCTGTCGACGATAGGGTGGAAATCGGGCTGCCGCGTCGAAAACGGCCTGCCGCGATGTACGTTCCGGCTGCACCATAGGCACGCGGCCTGCCGGCGGCAACCGCCCTCGTCGGCGGCGGCGGCGCCTTGCAACAGACTTTTCGCCAGCGCCCCCAGACGCGCAAGGGGATGCGCGCGCAACCGATCACGGCCAGATCATTTTTGCGTTAGGCGACGCGCCCGCCTTGTATCTCGCCCACCGATCGCATCACAGTCTTGAACTGTTCCGAACAGAGGGGTGTAGGAATGCGGAAGATTGTTGCAGTGCTCGGCCTTGCGGCCATGGTCGCCTCGGCGAGCTTCGCCATGGCGGCGACCGACTTTGCCAAGCAGCGCGAGGCCGACATGAAGGCGATCGGCGGGGCGGTGAAGACCTCGGCCGGCTTCGCCACCGGCAAGGAGCCCTTCGACGCTGCCGCTGCGAAGGCCGCGATGGAAACCATCGCCGCCAAGGCGACCGATTTCCCGACGCTGTTCCCCGCCGGTTCCGAGACTGCCAGCAAGGGTGCTTCACCCAAGATCTGGGAGAACAAGGCCGATTTCGAGGCCCATGCGGCCAAGCTCGCCAGCGACGCCAAGGCTGCGGCCACCGCTGCC
Source organism: Kaistia sp. (assembly GCA_965279105.1). GTDB lineage: Bacteria > Pseudomonadota > Alphaproteobacteria > Rhizobiales > Kaistiaceae > Kaistia. Next base: position 2,241,172 of record OZ257135.1, on the reverse strand, counting down.
GACGCCGGCCTCGACGCGTTCAAGACCGCGTTCGGCACCGTGACCGCCAATTGCAAGAGCTGCCACCAGCTCTATCGCCTGTCCGACTAGCGGCCGCTCTCCATGCTCCGTCGCCTTGCCGTCATCGCGGTCGCGCTCGCCCTTCTGGGCGGCGCGGCCTTCTGGCTGCTGACGGAGCCGAAGCCGCTCTCCGCCGCTGAAGTCCCGGACAGACCGGGCGATCCGGCGAAGGGCGAATTGCTGTTCTGGGCGGGGGGCTGCGCCTCCTGCCACGCCGCGCCCGGCGCCAAGGGCGACGACAAGCTGATCCTTTCCGGCGGCGAGCCGATCGTCTCGCCGTTCGGCACCTTCCATCCGCCGAACATCTCGCCGGACAAGCAGCACGGCATCGGCAGCTGGTCGACGCTCGACTTCGTCAATGCGATGAAGCGCGGCCTCGGCCCCGGCGGCGAGCATCTCTATCCCTCGTTCCCCTATACGTCCTACCAGCGCATGGCGGTTGCCGACATCGTCGACCTCAAGGCCTATCTCGACACGCTGCCGCCTGTTGCCACCGACAGCCCGCAGCACGAATTGCCGTTCCCGTTCGGGATCCGGCGCGGCCTCGGCCTCTGGAAGCTGCTCTATCTCGACGGCGCGACATTCGAGCCCGATCCGACCAAGAGCGACGAGATCAATCGCGGCGCCTATCTCGTCGAGGGTCCCGGGCACTGCAACGAGTGCCACACGCCCCGCAACGCCCTCGGCGCGCTCGATTTCAGCCGCCATCTCGCCGGCGCGCCCAATCCGTCCGGCAAGGGCTTCATCCCGAACATCACCGGCGGCAAGGGCGGCATCGGCGACTGGTCGGCCGAGGATATCGAGAATTTCCTCGAGACAGGCATGACGCCGGACTTCGACAGCGTCGGCGGCACCATGGTCGAGGTGCAGGAGAACATGGCGCGGCTGCCGGCCTCCGACCGGGCCGCCATCGCCGCCTATCTGAAGGACCTGCCGCCGATCGACCGCGTCGATGCGGGCACGTCGAGCGGAAGCTGACGCCGCGATTTTTTTGGCTGCCCATGTCGAATTGAGCGATGCTCATCCGACATGGCCGTGAAGAGGGAAAAGTCCCGCTTCCGGCCAAGCGCCGAACCGATCGGAGACCGTCATGCAGTACGCAATCCTGTTCTATGAAAACGACGCCGAATTCGCGACCCGCGACGATTCCACCGAAGGCGCCGCCTATTGGGGCGCCTGGCGGACCTATGTCGACGAGATCAGCGCCAGCGGCATCGTGCGCGGCGGCGCCGGCCTGCTCGCCCCCGCGACGGCGACGACCGTGCGGCTCAAGGACGGCCAGAAACACGTCCAGGACGGCCCCTTCGCCGCCGCCAAGGAGCAGCTCGCCGGCTTCTTCCTGGTCGAGGTGCCGGACATCGACGTCGCCCTCGCCTGGGCCGCCAAGGCGCCGTCGGCGCATCACGGCGTCGAGGTGCGGCCGACGCTTGCGATGTAGATGTGATGATGATGTGAGCAACGGCGGCGGCGCCAGGGCCTCGACCCGCGCGCTGCCTTCGGAGGGCGGCAGATGCAGCGTGTCGAAGAGGCCGTCCGCGACAGTTTCGGCTGTCTGGTGGCGATCCTCGCCAGCCGCGGCCGCGACATCGCCGCGGCGGAGGACGCGCTGGCGGATGCGGTGGTCGCGGCGCTTCACAGCTGGCCGGACAGCGGCGTCCCGGATGCGCCCGAGGCGTGGCTCGTCGCCGTCGCCCGCCGCCGCCTCGCCGACCGGCTGCGCAAGCGGAGCGCCGATGCGGCGCTCGAACGCTCGCTCACCCTTCTCACGGCGCTCGCCGACGAGACCGATCCAATGATGCCGCATTATCCGGACGAGCGGCTGAAGCTGATGTTCGTCTGTGCCCATCCGGCGATCGACGAGGCGATCCGGGCGCCGCTGATGCTACAGACGGTGCTCGGCCTCGACGCGGCCCGGATCGCCACCGCCTTTCTCGTTCCCGCGGCGACCATGGGCCAGCGGCTGGTGCGCGCCAAGGCGAAGATCCGCGACGCCGGCATCCCGTTCGCCGTTCCCGAGCGGGTCGAACTGCCGGCGCGGCTCGCAAGCGTGCTGGAGGCGATCTATGCCGCCTATGGCAGCGGCTGGGACGAGGTCGCCGGCGGCGACGGCACGGAGGGATCGGAGGTCGTGTCGTCCTCGACCCTCGCAGACGAGGCGATCTGGCTCGGCCGCGTGCTCACGGCCCTCCTGCCGGGCGAAGCGGAAGCGCAGGGGCTGCTGGCGCTGATGCTCCATTGCGAGGCGCGGCGTCCGGCGCGGCGCAGCGAGGGCGGCCGCTATGTGCCGCTCTCCGAGCAGGACACAGGGCGCTGGTCGCTGGCGACGCTGCGCGAAGCGGAGGAGACGCTCGCGAAAGCCGCGGCGCTCCAGGCGCCGGGCCGCTTCCAGATCGAGGCAGCGATCCAGTCGGCGCTCGCCAGCGCCCGGCTGCAGGGCGCGCCCGACGCGCGGGTGATCGCGCTGCTGCATGACGAACTCTGGCGCCGCGCGCCGCGCATCGGCGTCGCCGTCGCCCGCGCGGTTGCGGTGGCCGATGCCGAGGGCGCCGCGGCCGGTCTTGATCTGCTCGCGGCGATCGAGCCCGAACGTGTCGCGGCCTATCAGCCCTTCCATGCCGCGGAGGCGGAACTGCTGGCGCGGGCCGGGCGCCGCGGCGAGGCGCTCGCCGCCTATGCGCGCGCCGCCGCCCTCTCCGGCGACCCCGCCATCGCCGCCTATCTGGAGGAGAGGCGGCGCCGGCTGATCAGCTGACCGATCAGCGCTGGCCGGACTTGATCCACTTGGTGACCGCCGGCGGCACATAGCTGCGATAGCGGGCGATCAATTGCACCGGATCTTGCTCGACGATGAGCATGTCGCGATGCTCGTGCCGCATGAAGCCCTCGTCGGCCTGGTGGTCGAGGAAGGTCAGCAGCTTGCCGTAGAAGCCGGCAATGTCGAGCACGCCGACCGGCTTGCCGTGATAGCCGAGCTGCGCCCATGTCCAGATCTCGAACAGCTCTTCCAGCGTGCCGAGCCCGCCGGGCAGCGCGACGAAGCCCTCGGCCATGTCGGCCATCTTGGCCTTGCGCTCATGCATCGAGCCGACGATGTGCAGTTCGGTGAGGCCGTGATGGGCGACTTCCTTGTCGACAAGCGCCTGCGGGATGATGCCGATCGCCGTGCCGCCGGCCTTCAGCACCGCATCGGCGACGGCGCCCATCAGCCCGACCTTGGAGCCGCCATAGACGAGCGCCGCATCCGACGCCGCGATCGCCGTGCCGAGCGCGACGGCGGCGTCGCGATAATCCGGCCGGAAGCCCTCGTTGGAGCCGCAGAAGACACAGAGCCTCATGCCGCCGCTCCTTCCGAAAGCGCGGCTAGGATACGCGCCCAGGAGCGGATGCCGCCGTGATAGCTGGAGAGGTTGTATTTCTCGTTCGGCGAATGGATGCGGTCGTCGTCGAGGCCGAAGCCGACCATCAGCGCATCGAGGCCGAGCACGCTCTTGAAGTCGCCGGCGACCGGGATCGAGCCGCCGGCGCCGATCGTGACGCAGGGCTTGCCCCATTCGGCCGTGAGCGCATCGCGCGTCTTGACGAGGGCGGGACTATCCGAGGGAAGCCGCACGCCCGGCGAGCCGCCATGGCCGATGAAATCGACCGTGCAATCCGCCGGCAGCTTCGAACGCACATAGGCGCGGAAACTCTCGCGGACCGCATCCGGATCCTGCCGGTCGACGAGGCGGAACGACACTTTCGCATGCGCCTTGGACGGGATCACCGTCTTGAAGCCCTTGCCGGTATAGCCGCCCCAGATGCCGTTGACCTCGCAGGTCGGCCGCGCCCAGATCTTCTCGATCACGCTGCGGCCGTCCTCGCCGGCCGGGATACTGAGGCCGACCTCGCCGAGAAAGCCCGCCTCGTCGAAGCCGAGCCCGTCCCATTCGGCCTTGGTCGCCGCCGGCAGTTCGCCGACGCCGTCATAGAAGCCGGCGAGCGTCACGCGGCCGGTCTCGTCGCGGAGGCCGTCGAGAATGTTGGCGAGGACGTGGATCGGGTTGCGCGCCGCGCCGCCATACATGCCCGAATGCAGATCGCGCGAGGCGGCAGTGATGGTGATCTCCTCGCCGACCATGCCGCGCAGCATCGTCGTCACGGCCGGGGTCCGGGCGTCCCACATGCCGGTGTCGCAGACAAAGGCGAAGTCGGCGGCGAGTTCGGCCTTGTTGGCCTCCATGAACGGCACGAGGCTGTGGCCGCCCGATTCCTCCTCGCCTTCGAGCAGGATCGTGACCGGGATCGGCAACGACCCGGTCACGGCCTTCCAGGCGCGACAGGCCTCGATGAAGGTCATCAGCTGGCCCTTGTCGTCGGCGGTGCCGCGGCCGACGATCTGCTTCGATCCGTCCGCCGCCGTCACGATCTTCGGCTGGAAGGGCGGGCTCGACCAGAGATCGAGCGGATCGACCGGCTGGACGTCATAATGGCCGTAGAACAGCACATGGGGACCCGCGCCGCCGGCACCATGGCCGACGACCATCGGATGACCCGGCGTCGGCCGGACGCCCGCCTTGAAGCCGATCGCATCCAGCGCATCGGCCAGCCACTCGGCCGCCTGCAGACAGGCGCCGGCATAGGCAGGATCCGTCGAAATGCTCTCGATCTCGACGAGGCGGAACAAGCGCTCGACGCTCTTGTCGAGGTCGGCATCGATATAAGCGAGGACGTCGTCGAGACGGTCGGACACGGGAAGCTCTCCATCGGCAGGGCGCTGAAGCGAGCCTAGGACATACGCCGCGCATCGCGCGAAGGAAAGTCGCGGATCAGCGCAGCGCAAGGTCCCGCTGCACCTTGCCGGCGCCGATGCCGGCGATCTCCTGCACCAGCTTCTGGCGGACGGCGACGGCGAAGCTCGTCGTCTCGTCGGCGACCTTGACGAAGGCACCGGGACCGCCGATCACGTCTCTAGCATAGTGATCGGAAAGGCTCATGCCGACCGGACCGCGGACGCCGCCGCCGGCCCTGCGGATCACGAGCCCATTGATCGTGATGCCCTCGCCAAGCGCTGCCGCGCGCGTCTCGGCCAGCGGGGGGCCGCCGATCTGCGGCCCATCGCCCGAGACGTCGATCACCTTGGCGAGCCCGTCGTAATCGTTGGTACGGATGCGGTCGGCGGAATAGGCGATGGCCGCGGAGATCGAATTGTAGCCGAAGGCCTCGCGCGGGCTGGAGATCACCTTCTCGGCGAAGACGGCGGCGCTTGGGGCATCGCGGACGACATGCCAGTCGACGATCGTGTGCTGCGACGCCGGGCCGCCCCATTCGACATAGGTGATGGCAATCGATCCGATGAGGCCGCCGCGGATCGCCGACAGCACCTCCGGACTGGTGATCGCCTGCGCATAGCCCCGCCGCTGCAGCGCGAGTTCATCCGCGTCGATCGAGCCGGAGCCGTCGGCGGCGAGCACGAGCTCGACATCGACCTGCTCGGCGACGGCAGGCAGCACACCCATCGCAGCCCATCCTGCGACGACGACCAACCAAAGGCGCATCGACAGAGCCTCCGTCCGCTCGGGGGACAAGGATGCAGTATGCAGCGAAGTTGGCGCCCGGCGTCAGGCCGAAAAGGCCGGCCGCGCCTTCACGATCCCGTCAGCGGCGGAGGATGCCGCCGAGCATGCCGCGGACGATGGCGCGGCCGACGGAGGATCCCATCGAGCCGCCGATCGACTTGCCGATATCGGCAGCGACCTGTCCGGCGACGCGGTTGGTGACGGTGCGGGTCACCTCGCGGGCGACGCGCTGCGTCGCGGTCAGCCGCTCGCCGCGCCGGGTGTTGGTGCCGAGCAGCGAGCCGAGAATGCCGCCGAGATCGACGCCGCCGGCGCCGGCCTGCGCGGGCGCTGGGGCAGGCTCCGTGCCATCCGCGCTCGGTGCCGGCGCCGCTCCCGCCGCCTCGGCGACCTGCCGGCCGAGCACTTCATAGGCCGACTCGCGATCGACGGTCTTGTCATAGGCGATGCCGATCGGGCTCGCCGCGATGATCTGGCGGCGCTCGTCCGGGCTGATCGGGCCGAGCTGCGAGGATGGCGGCCGGATCAGCGTGCGCTCGACCATGCTCGGCACGCCTTTCGGCTCCAGCGTCGAGACCAGCGCCTCGCCGACGCCGAGCATGCTGATCACCTCCATCGTGCTGAAGGCCGGATTGGGACGGAAGGTCTCGGCGGCGACCTTCACCGCCTTCTGATCGCGCGGGGTATAGGCGCGGAGCGCATGCTGGACGCGGTTGCCGAGCTGGCCGAGCACGCTGTCGGGCACGTCGAGCGGGTTCTGGCTGACGAAATAGATGCCGACGCCCTTCGAGCGGATCAGCCGCACCACCTGCTCGATCCGCGCCAGCAGGGCCTTGGGCGCGTCGGCGAAGAGGAGATGCGCCTCGTCGAAGAAGAAGACGAGGCGCGGCTTCTCGGGATCGCCGACTTCCGGCAACACCTCGAACAGCTCCGACATCAGCCAGAGCAGGAAGGTCGCATAGAGCTGCGGCGCCGCCATCAGCTTGTCGGCGGCGAGCACGTTGACGACGCCGCGCCCGTCGATGGTGGTGCGCATGATGTCGGCGATGGCGAGCGCCGGCTCGCCGAAAAACGCCGTGCCGCCCTGGTTCTCGAGGATGAGCAATTGGCGCTGGATGGCGCCGACCGAGGTCTTGGCGACATTGCCGTAATGCGCGGCGGCAGAGGGATCATCGGCGAGATAAGCGAGGATCGCCCTGAGATCCTTCAAGTCGAGCAGCAACCAGCCATTCTCGTCGGCGATACGGAAGGCGATGTTGAGCACGCCTTCCTGGGTGTCGTTGAGACCGAGAAGCCGCGAGAGGAGCAGCGGCCCCATCTCGCTGACCGTGGTGCGGATCGGATGCCCCTGCTCGCCGAAGAGATCCCAGAACACCGTCGGGCAAGGCGCGAAACGGTATTCCTCGGAAAAGCCGATCTCCGCGGCGCGCTTCGTCATCGACTCCTTGGCCGTGCCGGGCCGCGCGATCCCGGAGAGGTCACCCTTGATGTCGGCGCAGAACACCGGCACGCCGGCATCCGAAAAACCCTGCGCCATCACCTGCAGCGTCACCGTCTTGCCAGTGCCGGTCGCGCCGGTCACGAGGCCGTGCCGATTGGCGAGAGCGAGCAGGAGATATTCCGGCTTCTCGCTCGCGCCCAGAAAGATCTTGTCGGCTTGCAGCAGCGGCATCAGTGTCTCCGGAACGGCGCGTCGCTCAAACGAACGACGAAGGTCGCGATTTGGCGTCCCGAAATCAAGCGAGGCCGGCCAGCAATCGTCATGGTCCTCATATTGCGTTCCTGACGCGGCGGCGCGAACATCGTCGGCGGGCCGGTCCAAATCGGCCGATAAGAGCGGGGAGATTCTGGTGAGCTATCCGATTATCGATATCGAGGGCATCGGCCCGGCTTTCGCCGACAAGCTCGGCGCGGCCGGCATCAAGTCGACCGACCAACTGCTCGAGGCCGGCAAGGACCCGAAGGGGCGCAAGGCGCTCGCGGCCACGACCGGCATCGACGAGGGCAAGATCCTCAGCTGGACCAACAAGGCCGACCTGATGCGCCTCAAGGGCGTCGCGGAGGAGTATTCCGACCTTCTCGAGGCTTCGGGCGTCGATACGGTCAAGGAACTCAAGATGCGCCGCGCGGACAATCTGACGGCGAAGATGGCCGAGGTGAATGAGACGCGGAAGCTCGTGCGCCAGCTTCCGTCCGAAAAGCAGGTCTCGGACTGGATCGAACAGGCGAAGACGCTGCCGCCGATCATGACCTACTGATCGCGCCGCGACCGCAGGCGTCATCGCACGCGAGACCAACGGCCGCTAGGCTGATGCCGGTCGTGGTGGCGCTCCGCCGCCGCGACCCGAACCATGAGCAAGGCTGACATGCCGACCAAGGACAGCCCGGCCGACCGGCAACCGGCGCCGACCGACGCCGACTGGCGGCGCCTCGTCGCGAAATCGCTGGGCGACACACCCATCGCATCGCTCAACGCGCGGATCGAGCCCGGGATCAGCATCGATCCGCTGCAGCCGGCCGAGCAGGCGCCGCCGCTGTGGTCTCGCGGCGGCAAGGGCTGGATGCGGCTGCAGCGGCTCGGGTCCGGCGCCGATGCGGCGACGATCGAGACGGCACTGGCCGCCGGCGCCGGTGGATTCGAGGTCGTGATCGCCGGCGCCGCCGCGGACTATGGCGACGGGCTTGCGATCGACCAGCTCGGCGCGTGCCTCGGCGGGATCGCGATCGACCGCTGCCGGCTGCGCCTTGCCTCCGGCGCTGCCACCGATGCCACGGCCGATGCCGTCGAGACGGCGGTCCGGACCGGCCGGCTCGATCCGCAGTTGCTGGCGGTCTCCTTCGGGTTCGATCCGGTCGGGGCCATCGCGAACGGACGCATGTCCGCCGATCGCTGGCCGGAACAGGCGAGCGCCCTCGCCGCGCTGGTCGGACGGCTTGCGGCGCGCGGCTATGCGGGGCCCTTCGCCACCGCCGATGGCCGGCTCGTCCATGCCGCCGGCGGCACGGCGGCGATGGAACTCGGCTATGCGCTCTCATCGCTGCTGGCGCTGATCCGCAACCTCCTCGACGGCGGCGTCGATCCCGCCGCGGCCGCGGGCGCCGTCGACGTGGCCCTTGCCGCCGATACCGACCAGTTCGTGACCATCGCCAAGTTCCGCGCCATGCGGCTGTTGCAGGCGAAGCTTCTGTCGGCATCGGGGCTGACGCCGTCGCGGCTGGTGCTGCATGGCGAAACCAGTTGGCGCATGCTGGCGGCCGAGGATCGCCGCTCGAATGTGATCCGCACCACCATCGCCGCCGTCGCGGCCGGGATCGGCGGCGCCGACTCGGTCACCGTGCTGCCGTTCACCGCCGCTGACGGCGCCATGGACCCAGATGCCGAGCGGCTGGCGATGACGACGCAGGCGATCCTGATCGAGGAAGCACATCTCGCGCGCGTCGCCGATCCGGGCGCCGGCTCCGGGACGATCGGCGCGCTGACGCTGGCGCTCGCCGAGGACGCCTGGCGGCGCTTCCAGGCGATCGAGCGGGCCGGCGGCATCGCCGCCGCGCTCGGCAGCGGGCAGCTTCAGGCCGAGATCACTGAGGCAGCCGGCCGCGCCGACGCGGAGATCGCCGAAGGCCGGCGCGGCATCGTCGGGGTCACGCTCTTCCGCGCCGATGGCGCCTCGCCGAGACCCCCGCGGCCTGATGTCGACATCCGCGACGCGGCTCCGGCGCCGCTTCGCCCGCGCCGGCTCGCCGCGGCGTTCGAGGAGCCTCAGCCATGAGCCGCCTGCCGGACTTCACGACCATTCCCTTCACCGTCGAGCCGATCGTCGCATCGGACGGCGCAGACCCGATCATGACGGCGGAGGGAATTTCCATCGCCGGAGGCTATGAGGCAGCAGGCCGCGCCGCCTCGGGCTTTGCCGAGACGGTTCCCGGCCTGCCGCCCTTCCTGCGCGGCCCCTACCCGACCATGTATGTCCAGCAGCCCTGGACGATCCGCCAATATGCCGGCTTCTCGACCGCCGAGGCCTCGAACGCCTTCTATCGGCGCAACCTCGCCGGCGGGCAGATGGGCCTCTCGGTCGCCTTCGACCTCGCCACGCATCGCGGCTATGACAGCGATCATCCGCGCGTCGCCGGCGATGTCGGCATGGCCGGGGTCGCTATCGATTCGATCCTCGACATGCGCCAGCTCTTCGACGGCATCCCGCTCGACAGGATGAGCGTGTCGATGACGATGAACGGCGCCGTGCTGCCGATCCTCGCGCTCTATATCGTTGCCGCCGAGGAACAGGGCGTCAGCCCGCGGCAGCTTTCGGGGACCATCCAGAACGACATCCTCAAGGAGTTCATGGTCCGCAACACCTATATCTATCCGCCCGAACCCTCGATGCGGATCGTCTCGGACATCTTCGGCTATACCTCGCGCGAGATGCCGAAGTTCAATTCGATCTCGGTGTCCGGCTACCACATGCAGGAAGCCGGGGCGACGGCCGATCTGGAGCTCGCCTATACGCTCGCCGACGGGCTCGACTACATCGCCGCGGGCGTCGCCGCGGGGCTCGACGTCGACAGTTTCGCGCCGCGGATCTCGTTCTTCTGGGCTGTCGGCATGGACTTCTTCATGGAGGTCGCCAAGCTCCGCGCCGCGCGTCGGCTATGGTCGGAACTCGTCGCGGAGCGCTTCGCGCCGAAGCAGGCGAAGTCGCTCGCGCTGCGCGCGCATTGCCAGACCTCGGGCTGGTCGCTGACCGCGCAGGACGTCGCCAACAACATCGTGCGGACCACGGTCGAGGCAATGGCGGCCATCGAAGGCGGAACGCAGTCGCTCCACACCAATGCCTTCGACGAAGCTCTGGCGCTGCCGACCGACGCCTCGGCCCGGATCGCCCGCAACACGCAGCTGATCCTGCAGCAGGAAAGCGGCATCACGCGCTTCATCGATCCCTGGGGCGGCTCGCATTTCGTCGAGCGCCTGACGGCGGATCTCGCCGCGCGCGCGCGGCACCACATCGCCGAAGTCGATGCCCTTGGCGGCATGACGAAGGCGATCGCGGCGGGGATTCCGAAGCGCCGCATCGAGGAGGCGGCGGCGCGCACGCAGGCGCGGATCGACGCCGGCGACCAGACGGTGGTCGGCATCAATGCCTATCGGCGCGGCGACGAGGCGCCTATCGAGGTTCTGAAGATCGACAATTCCGCCGTGCGGGCGGCCCAGATCGCCAAGCTCGAGCGGCTGAGGAGCGAGCGCGACGGCGCCGCGGCCCAGCGCGCGCTCACCGCCCTGACGGCGGCGGCGCGCGGAACGGGCAACCTCCTCGCGGCGTCGGTCGAGGCGGCGCGAGCGGGCGCCACGGTGGGCGAAATCAGCGCGGCCCTGGAAACGGCCTTCGGCCGGCACCAGGCCGAGACGACCACCGTCGCCGGCGTCTATGCCGATGAAAGCTCGGCGGGCGATGCCATCGCCCATGTGCGCGCCCTCACCGCGGCCTTCCGCGACAATGAAGGCCGACGTCCGCGCATCCTCGTCGCCAAGGTGGGCCAGGACGGCCATGATCGCGGCCAGAAGGTGGTCGCCTCAGCCTTCGCCGATCTCGGCTTCGACGTCGATATCGGGCCGCTGTTCCAGACGCCGGAAGAAGCCGCAGCGGAGGCGATCGCCGCCGATGTGCACATCGTCGGCATCTCCTCGCTCGCCGCCGGGCATCTCACGCTGGTTCCGGCCCTGAAGCGGGCGCTGGACGAGGCCGGCCGCGGCGACATCATGATCGTCGTCGGCGGCGTCATCCCGACACAGGACTTCGCGGCGCTGGAAGCGGCGGGGGCGGAGGCGATCTTCCCGCCGGGAACCGTCATCACCGAGGCGGCGGCAGCCCTCGTCGAACGGCTCAGCGAGCGGCTCGGCTATGCGCAGGCGCCTCTCCCCTGACAGCCCAAGGCCGCCCCGACGCGATGCGCCGGGACGGCCAGCCTCGGGCTGGTGCGGGAGGTCAGCCCGAGGCGTTGCTCAAAGCGCCGCCTGATCAGCTCTTGGGCAGCAGGACGGTGTCGACCACATGGATGACGCCGTTCGACTGGTTGACGTCGGCGATGGTGACCTTGGCCTTACCGCCGGACGAATCGGTGACGATCACGTCGCTGCCGTCGAGCGAGAAGGTCAGCATGCCGCCATTGACGGTCTTCACTTCCGCGGAGCCATTGCCCTTCTTGATCGCGTCGAGCACGTCCTTGGCGGCGACCTTGCCGGGCACGACGTGATAGGTCAGCACCGCGACGAGCTTGTCCTTGTTCTCAGGCAGCAACAGCGTATCGACAGTGCCGGCCGGGAGCTTGGCGAAGGCCTCGTTGGTCGGCGCGAACACCGTGAACGGGCCGGCGCCGGACAGCGTCTCGACGAGGCCGGCCGCCTTGACGGCGGCGACGAGCGTCGTGTGGTCCTTCGAATTGACCGCGTTCTCGATGATGTTCTTCGAGGGGTACATCGGCGCGCCGCCGACGGTGACGGTGTCCTCGGCAAAGGCCGCCGGGGCGGTCATCATGCCGCCGGCGAGCACCACGGTGGCGAGAGCCAGGGCGCGCGAAAACTTGCCGATGGACGAGATCTTGGCGTTGGTCGACTTCATGTTCAGTCTCCGTTTGGTCGGGTTCATCGGGGGGTGGTGGACAGGCGCCGGACCTGAGTGATCCGGTGCCCGGTGGTCAGCCAGGCAGCAGGACGGTGTTGATGACGTGGATCACGCCGTTCGACTGCATGACATTCGGGATGGTGATCTTGGCCTTGTCGCCCTTGGCATCGACGATGGTGATGGACTTGCCCTTCACCATGAAGGCGAGCGTCTCGCCGTTGACGGTCTTGTATTCGGCCTTTCCGCCCATCCTCTTGGCGGCGGCAATGATGTCGGCGGCGGTGATGCGGCCGGGAATGACGTGATAGGTCAGGATCGCCGTCAGCGTCTTCTTGTTCTCGGGCTTCACCAGCATGTCGACCGTGCCGGCCGGAAGCTTGCCGAAGGCGGCATTGGTCGGCGCGAACACGGTGAACGGGCCCGGCCCGGAGAGCGTCTCGACGAGACCGGCCGCCTTGACCGCCGCGACCAGCGTCGTGTGGTCCTTCGAATTCACCGCATTCTCGATGATGTTCTTCGAGGGATACATCGGCGCGCCGCCGACCATCACGGTCTTGGCCGAGGCCGGCGCCTCGAATGCGACGGTGCCGGTCGCGGCGACGAGGGCAATGGCCGCCGCGCGGGCCAGGGTGGTCATACGGAACATGCTCGGATCTCCTGCTGGATCTTCACCCGCCAGAGGCGGGCGACTTTTTGTGGTGAGTTCATCCGACACTGGACTGCCGGATCACAATCGGACACAAGGGAACGCTCAAGGAACGAATGTTCCCTTTATTCAACTACTCTCAATTGTGTTCTTTGGATTCGCCGAAACTCTATCGTTTCATTGCTTACATGAACTTATACGGCGCCGGTTTTGTTTCGGTTTCAGTTCACTCTCGGAAAAATGTTCACGAGGCCGTGATCGGCAGCGCATTCCAATGCGCGGTCGTTTGCTGGCATGGCTTTGCTTGCCGACCGCGTTCGGCAGACATAATCTTCGCCGCCGAGCGGAGACTTTCATGAAGCCGACAAATCCCGTCTACACCGGACTGCCGACCACGATCTTCGAGGTCATGTCGCGGCTCGCCCTCGAGCACAAGGCGATCAATCTCGGCCAGGGTTTCCCGGACGTCGACGGTCCCGAGGACGTGCGCCGCTTCGCGGCCGATGCCCTCATCACCGGGCCGAACCAGTACCCGCCGATGATGGGCGTGCCGGAGTTGCGGCAGGCGGTCGCCGCCGCTCAGTCGCGCTTCTATGGCCTCGATGTCGATTGGAAGAGCGAGGTTCTCGTCACCTCCGGGGCGACCGAGGCACTGTCGGACATCATCGCGGCGCTGATCGAGCCGGGCGACGAAGTGGTGCTGATCGAGCCGCTCTATGACTGCTATCTGCCGCTGGTGCGCCGGGCCGGCGGCATCCCGCGCCTCGTCCGCATCACGCCGCCGGAATGGTCGCTCGACGTGGCGGCGCTCGAGGCCGCCTTTTCCGAGCGCACAAAGGCCATCCTCATCAACAATCCGATGAACCCGGCCGCGAAGGTGTTTTCACGCGAGGAACTCGCCGTCATCGCCGATCTCTGCGTGCGCTTCGATGCCTATGCGATCTGCGACGAGGTCTATGAGCACATCCTGTTCGATGACCGCACGCACACGCCGCTGATGACGCTGCCCGGCATGCGCGAGCGCGCGGTGCGCATCGGCTCCGCCGGCAAGACCTTTTCGCTCACGGGCTGGAAGGTCGGCTATGTGACGGCGGCGCCCGCTTTGCTCGACCCGATCGCGAAGGCGCATCAGTTCACCACGTTCACGACGCCGCCGCATCTGCAGAAGGCAGTCGCCTTCGGCCTTGGCAAGGACGACGGCTATTATAGCGAACTCGCCGGCGCGCTGGCGATGAAGCGTGACCGCCTCGCCACCGGTCTCGCCCGGCTCGGCTTCGGGGTCGTGCCCTGCGGCGGCACCTATTTCGTCACCGCCGATTTCGCCCCGCTCGGGCTGGTCGGCGACGATGTCGAGATCTGCCGCCAGATGACGATCGAGGCCGGCGTCACCGCCGTGCCGGTGTCGGCCTTCTATGCCGGGTCCGCGCCGCGTCATTTCGTGCGCTTCTGCTTCTCGAAGCGTGACGAGATCCTCGATGGCGCGCTCGATCGGCTCGGCGAATGGCTCGCCCGGCGGGCGCGCGCGGTCGCCTGAGCGGCGCTTCAGCGCGCGAGCCGCTCGCGCGACATGACGAGACGCGCGACGAGGCCTGTCTCGTTCCACTGGAAATCGATCGAGCCGGCCAGTTGCCCGACGACGCTCATGGTCGCGAGGCGGCTGCCGAAGCCCTCGTGCCGCGGCGGTCCCTCGACGACCGGGCCACCGCTCTCGTTCCATTCGAGCTCGAGGCTCTCGGGCGCGAAGCGGGCCGAAATCCGGAGCTGCCCCTTCGGCGTCGAGAGCGCGCCATACTTCGCGGCATTCGTCGCCAGTTCGTGCAGCACCAGCGCAAGGCTGGTCGCGGCGGTGACGCCGATCTCCACCGGCGGCGCCTCGAGCGTCAATTGCTCGGGAAAATAGAGATGCGGCGCGAGGATCGCCGTCAGCAGATCGGACAGCGAGGTCCGCTCGGTATAGCCGACTTCTGCGGTGATCGCCGGGCGGATGAGTTCATGCGCGGCGGCAAGGGCGACGAGCCGGCCGCGCAGCACATCCGCCATCTCGCCGACACTCGTCGCCGAACGCGCCGTCATGGTGATCATGCCGGCGATGACGGCGAAGGTGTTCTTGATGCGATGATGCAGTTCGCGGATCAGCAGCCGCCGCGTCTCCTCGGCATTCTTGCGGTTGGTGATCTCCACGGCAGCGCCGGAGAGGCGCGAGGGCTGGCCGGCGGCATCGCGAAAGCCCGTTCCCCGGACCATGACCCAGCGGATGCGCCCGGTGCCGTCGATCAGCCGGTATTCGATCGAGAGATCGCCGCCGCTGAAGGCCGCGCGCTGCATCTCTTCCTCGACATAGGCGCGATCCTCGGGATGAACGAGCTGGTCGAAGGCGGAGCGCGGCGCACCGTCGCGCGCCTCGTCCGCGCCGACGCCGAAGAAGGCTGCCAAGCGCTGATCGGCAAACATGCGGTCGGATTCGAACTGCCAATCCCAGATGCCGATGACGCCGGCGGCGTTCAGCGCCTGGCGGAAGCGCTCCTGGTCGCGCTTCAGGTCATCGGCCGCCACATGCAGCGATGTCGTCTCATTGACGAGGGCGAAGACGCCGAGGACATTGCCATCGGCATCGCGGATCGGGCTGTAATTGAGGTCGAACCAGGTGTCCTCCGCAGCGCCATTGCGCTGCAGCACCAGATACTGATCGTGATAGGCGAGCCGTTCGCCGGCAAGGCAGCGGTCGAGGACGTTCTGGTTGAAGGATGCCGCCTCGGGCCAGCTGTCGATGACGCTCCTGCCGAGGACGGCCGGATGGCGCTTGCCGCAGACCTCGGCATAGCCGTCGTTGTAGAGCAACGTGCCGGTTGGACCCCAGAGGATAGCCATGGCCGGCTCCGATCCAAGGATCAGGCCCAGCGTCGACGTCAACGCCGCCGGCCAGCCTGCAATAGGGCCGAGCTCGGTCGCCGCCCAGTCATGGTCTGCGATCAGGCGAGGCAGTTGTCCGAAACCGAACGACAGAAAGGACTGCGCGTCGCCTGATTTTGTCGCCCGACCCGCATCCTCAAGCATCGTCATCGTCACTCACTCAAAATATCAGCGTACTGGTGCAATGCCAATGCGGACAATGGGTTGCGTCGGCGCGGTGATATTGCTCGCTGCGCCCTGAAGACGGTGTTCATTCCGCCGGAAGCAGCGTGCCGATATAGACGACGGGACCGGTCGCCTGCCCGGTCGGCGAACCGCCTTTCGGCTCAACGGAGATAGCGAGCTTTTCGCCCGGCTTCAGCGAGACGCCGATCGCCTTCAGCTCGCGCTCGCTGTCGGCGACGCCGAGCGACACGGTCGGTCCCGATGCCGGCACCTGCCACAGTTCGAAGCTCTTGTCCGGCGGCGGCGCCATGCCGACGCGGCGGAGGCGGATCGTGCCAGCGGCCGTATCGACCGAGGCGACGAAGGCGGGCTCGCCGCCCTCCCCGCCGAGCACGGCGACATAGCTCGCATTCGGCGTCGATGGCGGCGGCGCCAGCGCCTCGCGGACGACGACGACGGCGAGCAGGGCCGCGGCGATGCCGACGAGACCGGTCGCGACGCGCCAGCGCTTCACCGAGCGCTCGAGATGAATGACCTGGCCGAGACCAGCCGCCGCGCCACCGATGCGGCCGGCGATACTGCCCCAGACGCGCTCGGGCGGCACGATCTCGCCGACGGCTTCGTCGAGCGGCGCAAGACGCTCGGCCCAGCCGGCGACGGCCGCCGCGAAGGCCGGCTCGCGCAGGATGCGCGTCTCGGCCGCGCGACGCTCGAGGCGATCGAGCGTGCCGAGGACGTACTCGGCCGCCACGGCGTCCAAGTCCTCGCCGTCCATCCCTGCAGACCCTCTCTCGTCGTCAACGGCCACCGAGGCACTCCTTCAGTGCAATGAGGCTGCGGCGCAGCAGCGTCTTCACCGTCGCCACCGGACGGTCGAACCGGCGCGACAACTCCTCGCGGCTCCAGCCGTGGCAATAGGCGAGCAGCACCATGCTGCGCCGGTCGGCATCGAGACCGTCGAGGCAGCGATGCAACTGCCGGGCCGCGAGGCCGTCCGTCGTCGTCGACGGTCCAGCCAGCCGCTCGGCCAATTCCTCGTCGATCACCACCGCCGCCGCCGAGACCCGCTCCGCATTGCGGCGAACGGCATCGATGGCGGCGTGACGCGCGATGGTCGTCATCCAGGTCGTCGGCGATGCGAGGCCCGGATCGAAGCGGTCGGCGTGGTTCCAGATCCTGAGGAACGCTTCCTGCAGCGCCTCTTCGGCCGCCGCTTCACTTCCAGCTATACGGCGGATGACGGCAAAGAGTTTCCGGGACGTCTGCTCATAGAGCCGACGAAAGGCCGCCTCGTCGCCTCGGGCGACCGCGGACATCAGCGTGTCGAGCTCGCCCAGCGGCCGCTCCCGCACAGCTTCGATCAAATCGCCTCTCCCTCGGCGTGCCCCGTCGCCGATGCTTTTTAGTGCGGATCGGGGCCAAGAGCCATGGGGGCGGCGTGAAATCCCGCCGCGCCGCTTGCCTCCTACCCGTTCGAACCCTTACATCGCCGCCATGGCACCTCCCCTTCTTCTGCTCCAGGATATCCGATTGACCTTCGGCGGCCGGCCGCTGATCGAAAGCGCGACGCTGTCCGTCTCGCCCGGCGAGCGGCTCTGCTTCGTCGGCCGCAACGGCTCCGGCAAGTCGACGCTGCTCAAGATCGCCGCCGGAACCATCGAAGCGGATTCGGGCACGCGCTTCGTGCAGCCGGGGGCGACGCTGCGCTACCTGCCGCAGGAACCGGATCTCTCGGGCTTCCCGACGACCCGCGCCTATGTCGAGGCGGGGCTCGGACCCGGCGATGATCTCTATCGCGCCAGCATGCTGCTGGAGGCGCTCGGGCTCACCGGCGAGGAACAGCCGGCGAGCCTTTCAGGCGGCGAGGCAAGGCGGGCGGCGCTGGCGCGCGCCATCGCGCCGGAGCCCGATATCCTGCTGCTCGACGAGCCGACCAACCATCTCGACCTGCCGGCCATCGAATGGCTGGAGGAGACGCTGCGCGGCATGCGCTCGGCCCTGGTGCTGATCAGCCATGACCGCCGCTTCCTGGAACGGCTGTCGAAGGCGACGCTCTGGCTCGACCGCGGCAATACGAGGCGGCTCGAACAGGGCTTCGCCGCCTTCGAGGAATGGCGCGACGCGGTTCTCCACGAGGAGGAGAAGGAGCGCGAGCGGCTCGATCGCAAGATCTCGCAGGAACTCGACTGGGTGCGCTACGGCGTCACCGCGCGGCGGAAGCGCAATATGGGCCGGCTGCGCAAGCTCGAAGGGCTGCGCACGGAGCGGCGCGAGCAGCGCGGCGCCGTCGGCCAGGTCAAGCTGGTCGCGACCGAAGGCGAGCTCTCCGGCAAGTCGGTCATCGAGGCGCGCGGCATCTCGAAGTCCTTCGGCGAGCGCGCCATCGTGCGCGAGTTCTCGATCCGCATCCAGCGCGGCGACCGTGTTGGCCTCGTGGGCGCCAACGGCGCCGGCAAGACGACGCTGCTCAACCTGATGACCGGCGCGCTGGCGCCCGACACAGGCTCGGTCAAGCTCGGCACCAATCTCGAGATGGTGACGCTCGACCAGAAGCGCGACAGCCTCGATCCCGGGCTGACGCTCGCCGAGGCGCTCACCGACCGGCGCGGCGACACCGTGATCGTCAATGGCGAGGCCCGCCACGTCATCGGCTATATGCGCGACTTCCTGTTCAGCCCGGAACAGGCGCGCGCGCCGATCACCGCCCTTTCCGGCGGCGAGCGCGGGCGGCTGATGCTGGCGCGCGCCCTCGCCCGGCCCTCCAACCTCCTCGTCCTCGACGAGCCGACCAACGATCTCGACCTCGAGACGCTCGACCTGCTTGAGGAACTGCTCGACGACTATCCGGGCACGATCCTGCTCGTCAGCCATGACCGCGACTTCCTCGACCGCGTCGCCACCTCCGTGATCGTCGCCGAGGGCGATGGGCGCTGGACCGACTATGCCGGCGGCTATTCCGACATGCTGGCCCAGCGCGGCGCGGCGGCACCCGTCCGCACGGCGAACCGCAGCGAGGCGAAGGCCGAGAAGAGGGTCGCCGAACCGCGCTCCGCCGCCCCGACGAGCCGCGCGAAACTGTCCTTCAAGCAGAAGCACGCCCTCGAAACCCTGCCGAAGCGGATCGAGACACTGAGCGCCGAGATCGCGAAACTCGAGGCGACGCTGGCGAAGCCCGGCCTCTATTCGAGCGACCGCAAGACCTTCGACAGCGCCTCGGCCCGCCTCTCCGCCGCCAGCGCCGAGCGCGCCGCGGCCGAGGAGGAATGGCTGACGCTCGAAATGCTGCGCGAGGAACTCAGTGCCGGCTGAGGCCGTCAGTCCCGAAGGGTAAACCGCGAGGCTTCTTCGCGCAGCCAGTCGCGGAAGGCCGCAATACGCGGCAGCGCCAGCCGATCAGGCGCGGCCACGACGAAGTATCCCGTCGCCGTCGGTGCGGCCGTCGCGATCGGCTGCACGATCCGTCCGCTGGCGAGATCGTCGGCGGCGTACACATCGCGGACCACGGCGAGCCCCTGGCCCGCGATGGCTGCGCGGATCAGCAGGGCATCGTCGCCGAAGCTGGATCCTGCGGAGGCGCGCGTGTCGACAGGGACCCCTGCCGCCGCCAACCAGACGGGCCAGTCAATCCGATCGCGGTCCTGCAGCAGGGCGGCGGAAAGACAGTCTGCCGCAGCGCGGATCGGTGGGCGCGCCTCCAGAAATGCCGGGCTGGCGACAACGATGAGCCTCGGCGTGAAGAGGCGCTCGCTGACAAGGCCCGGATAGTCGCCAGCCCCATGCCGGATCGCGAGATCCGCCTCTCCTCCCTTGAGGTCGGCCAGCGCGACGGCGGTCTGCAATCGGATCTCGACAGCAGGATGGGCCGCTGCAAAGCGGCCGAGGCGCGCCGCGAGCCAGGAGGCCGCGAGCGACGGGGTCGTGGTGACCGTGACGCCCCCCGACCGGCCAATCGGACCGTCATAGCGCGCCATCGCCCGCTCGATGGCCGCAAATCCGTCGTCCAGTTCGGCGAACAGGCGCGCGCCCTCGGGGCTGAGGCAAAGCAGCCTGTGGTGACGCTCGAACAGGATGGTGCCCAGCCGTCGTTCGAGCGCCTTGATCTGCTGGCTGATCGCGCCGGGCGTTACCCCGAGCACCGGCGCCGCGCGCTTGATCGAACCGCATCGCCCGACTTCGACAAAGGCGCGCAGGCCAAGCAACGGCAAAGGGGTCATCACCTCAGATTAGCCTGGCTAAAGCGTACTGCAAGACAAATGGTTTGTCCGCGCCGAGGCCGCGCCGCAGAAATCGGCCATGACCAGTCAGAACGCCCCCTCGCCCGCCCTCCTCCGCCTCCTGGCCCTCGCCGCCGGAGCCGCCGTCGCCAACAGCTATTACAACCAGGCGATGTTCGGCCATATCGCACGCGATTTCGCGCTCTCGGCAGCCGGCGTCGCGGCGATTCCGGTCGTCACGCAGTTGGGAAATGCGATCGGCGTGCTCTTCCTCGCGCCGCTTGGCGATCGCCTGGAGCGCCGGTCGCTGATGCTCGTCACCATCGCCGCCCTGGTGCTCTCGCTGCTCGCCGCTGCCGCTGCGCCCTCGTTCGGCGCACTCGTCGTGACCAGCTTCGCCGTCGGCGGCTTTGCAACCGTCGCGCAGCAGATCGTGCCCTTTGCCATCCATCTTGCCCCCGATGGCGCGCGGGGCCGCGTGCTCGGCATGGTAACGGGCGGCATTCTCGTCGGCATCCTGCTGGCGCGCGCCTTCAGCGGCGTCGGCTCGGATCTCTGGGGCTGGCAGCCGGTGTTCGTGATCGCAGCCGGCGTCATGGCAGCCATCGGCCTGCTGCTCGCGGCGATGCTGCCGCGCGCCGCACCGACCACCACCCTCTCCTACGGACCGCTTCTGGCCTCCCTCTGGCACTTGGTCGTGACACACCCGACGCTGCGTCGCGCCACCCTCATCCAATGTCTCATCTTCATGGGCTTCATCGGCTTCTGGTCCAGCGTGGCGCTCGCACTGGAGGCGCCGCCCTATGGCCTGGGCGCCAGCGCCGTCGCCCTGCTTGCTCTGGTCGGTTCGGCCGGCGCGCTGGCAGCGCCAATCGCGGGACGCTTCGCCGATCGCGCGGGCCCCCGGCACGTCGTGACCATCGGCGCCGGTCTCGTCGCGACCGCGTTTCTGTTGCTCTTGCTTCGCCAGGGCTCGATGGCGGTGCTGGTGATCGGCACGCTGCTGCTCGACCTCGCCGTCCAGTCATCGCAGGTCGCCAACCAGACGGAGGTCTATGCGCTGGATGCGTCCGCGCGCAGCCGACTGAACACGATCTTCATGGCTTCGATGCTGCTGTCGGGCGCTGTCGGAGCCGGGCTTGGGGGCCTGGCCTTTGCGCGATGGGGATGGACCGGCACCTGCCTCTTCGGAGCCTTTTCGGCAGCGCTGGCCCTGCTGCTGTCGCTGCGGCGGCGAGACTGATCACACGCGCCGCACGCTCTCGCGGATGACGAGTTCGCAGGGCAGGCGGACATGCGCCGTCGGCAGCGTCACGCCTTTCGACGTCATGCGGCTGAGCAGGTCCTCGGCGGCGAGGCGGCCCATTTCAGTGCGCGGCTGGCGCATCGTGGTCAGCGCCGGGTCGTAATGCACCGCATATTCGGTGTCGTCGAAGCCGGCGACCGAGACATCGGCCGGAACGGAAATGCCGTTGTTCTTGAGGCCGCGCATGAAGCCGAGCGCGATTTCGTCGGCGGCGGCGAAGACGGCGGTCGGGCGCAATTCGGGCGGCAGCGCGAGGTAGAAGGCCGCCGCGCGGTCGCCGGAGACGAAGTCGAAATTGCCGGCGCCGTGCCAGACGAGGCGCTCGTCGACCGCGAGCCCCGCCTCGGCAAGGGCGTCGCGATAGCCGGCGAAACGCTCTTCCGATTCGAGGCTGCCGACCGGGCCGACGATATGGGCGATGCGCCGGTGGCCCTCCGCGATCAGATGGCGGACGAGGGCGGCGGAGGCGGCGCGATTGGCGACGTCGAACACCGAGAACCGATCGGTGCCGGGGATCTCCGAAAACATCAGCGAGATCGGCACCGTGTCGGGGATGGCGACGAACTCCTCGTCGCGCGGGATGTTGCCGGTGACGACGAGCACGCCGTCGACCTGCCCGCCGCGGATCAGCCGCGCATAATGCGTCTCGCGGCTGCGGCTCTGCCGGGCATAGCCGACCAGGACGCCGTAGCCCTTGCTCGAGAACACCTCCTCGAGCGCGTTCAGCACCGGCGTAAAGAACGAGTTGCCGATGCCCGGCAGCAGCACCAGGACCATGCGCGTCGACTTGGCGCGCAGCGACCGCGCTGCAGCATTCGGCGTGTAGCCGGTCTCGCGGATAGCCGAAAACACCGCCTCGCGCGTCGCCTCGGCGACGCGATCCGGCAGCGCGATCGCCCGGCTCACGGTCGCGGTCGAAACGCCCGCTATGCGCGCAACATCCTGAATCGTAACGGTTCGCGCGATTGGCGCGCTCTCCTCGGAAGACATTGTCCCACCCGTTTCCCGCCGTGCCGGCTCTGTTTCTTTTGCAGTGCAAAATAAGTTCACGTTGACAGCCGACCCAGGAAGCATACAGTAGATGTAATCGATTACAAGAATTCGGATGGCCAAGAACTCGAGAGAGGATTGGCCGCCCGTTCGGATAGGCGCATTACCTTTACCGCGCCTGAACCTGGGAGGGTGATAGTATGAAGCATATGACCAAGGCACTGCTCGGTGCCGCCGCCGTCGTTGCGATGATGGCCGGCTCGGCCGTCGCGGCCGAGAAGGCCGAGGTTCTGCACTGGTGGACGTCCGGTGGCGAGTCCGCTGCCGTCGCGGTGTTCGCCGACCAGTACAACGCAGCGGGCGGCGAATGGGTCGACGCGGCGATCGCCGGCGGCGAAGCAGCGCGCGCGGCGGGTATCAACCGCATCGTCGGCGGCAACCCGCCGACCGCCATGCAGTTCAACACCGGCAAGCAGTTCGAGGATCTGGTCGCGCAGGGCATGCTCGCCAATCTGGACGCGGTCGCCGCCGCCGATGGCTGGGACAAGTTCCTGTCGCCGGTCCTGATCAAGGCCGTCAGCCGCGATGGTCATTTCTACGCGGTCCCGGTCAACATCCACAGCAACAACTGGCTCTGGTACAACGCCGACGTCCTCGCCAAGAACAACATCACCCCGCCGACGACGTGGGACGAGCTGTTCGCCGCTCTCGACACGCTGAAGGCCGCCGGCGTCATCCCGATGGCCCAGTCCGGCGACGCCTGGACGCAGGTTCTCCTGTTCAACGACGTCCTGCTCGGCGTCGGTGGCCGCGACCTGTTCCTCAAGGTGTTCCAGGACGGTGACGTCGACGCGATCAAGTCGCCGGAATTCCTGAAGGTCGTCCAGACCTTCGGCAAGCTGCGCGAATATGGCGATGCCGGCCAGCAGGGCCGCCAGTGGAACCAGGCGACGGGTCTCGTCGTCACCGGCAAGGCCGGCTTCAACTTCATGGGCGACTGGGCGAAGGGCGAAGTCATCGCCGCGGGCCTCACCCCCGGCAAGGAAGTCGGCTGCATTCCCGGCCTCGGCCATCAGGTCTACTGGATCGGCGGCGACGTGTTCGTCTTCCCGAAGACCGACAATGCCGACGCCCAGAAGGCGCAGGCGCTGCTCGCGCATACGATGCTGACCCCGGAGACGCAGGTCGCCTTCAACGCGAAGAAGGGCTCGGTCCCGGTTCGCGGCGACGTCGACACTTCGAAGCTCGACGCCTGCGCCCAGGCTGGCCTCAAGCTGCTCGCGACGCCCGACGCTTCGGTGCCCGGCTCCGACTTCCTGCAGACCCCCGACGTTCTCGGCTCGCTGCAGGACGTGATCGGCCAGTTCTGGACGACGCCTTCGCAGACGCCGGAAGAGCTGCAGACCAAGATCGCCGACATCTTCGCCGCTGCGAAGTAATCGCTTGTACCCGGCCGGGCCTCGCCCGGCCGGGTCAAACCACCCGGGCCGCCGCCCCGCAAGGGGCGTCGGTCTCGGTGTGTCCAGCGGATCGCAGAGCCGGAGGGCGGATAGTTGAAACCTCGATTCCTACGTTTCTGGATGGCGCAACTTGCGCTCGCCCCGGCCTGGCTGATCGTCATCTTCGCCTATATCGGGACGATCATCTGGACGATCCAGATCTCCTTCACCTCATCGAAGGTCTTCCCGGTCCAGAACTATGTCGGCTTCACGCAATATACCCGACTGTTCTCCTCCGAGCGCTGGATCATCTCTGTCCAGAACCTCGCGATCTTCGGCGTCCTGTTCATCGCCGGCTGCCTGATCCTCGGCTTCCTGCTCGCGGTCTTCCTCGACCAGCGCATCCGCGCCGAGAGCGTCTTCCGCACCATCTTCCTCTATCCCTATGCGCTGTCCTTCATCGTCACCGGCCTCGTCTGGCAGTGGACGCTGAACCCGACGCTCGGCGTCCAGCAGACCATGCGCAACTGGGGCTGGGAAAACTTCACCTTCGACTGGCTGTCGCGCGGCGACCGCGCCATCTATGTCATCGCCTTGGCAGGCATGTGGCAGGCGTCCGGGCTCGTCATGGCCATCCTCCTGGCGGGCCTGCGCGGAGTCGATGGCGAGCTCTGGAAGGCCGCCAAGGTCGACGGCATTCCGACCTGGCGCGTCTATGTTCACATCGTCATCCCGATCCTGGCGCCGATGTTCGCGACGGCGACGGTCCTTCTGGCGACGGCGGTGGTCAAGGTCTACGATCTCGTGGTCGCGCTGACCAATGGCGGCCCCGGCATCTCCACGGAAGTGCCGGCCAAGTTCGTCATCGAATATCTGTTCCAGCGCCAGAATCTCGGCCTCGCGACGGCGGCGTCGACCGTCATGCTGATCACGGTCCTCTGCGTGTTGGCCCCCTGGCTCTATGTCAAATACTTCCGCAAGCCGAGGAGCGCGTCGTGAGCAAGCCCGACCAGAGAGAGCCGTCCGGCCCGCGGCCGGTGCACTTCACGGCCGCGCGCTTCGGCATCTATGCCTTTCTCGTGATCTCGGCGCTGTTCTTCCTCATTCCGCTCTACGTCATGATCGTGACGTCGCTGAAGCCGATGTCGGAAATCCGGCTCGGCAACCTCTTCGCCCTGCCCGATGCGCCCTCGCTGGCGGCCTGGGCGAAGGCGTGGTCGTCCGCCTGCACGGGCCTCAATTGCGAGGGCATCCATGTCGGCATGCTGAACTCGGTCAAGATCCTCATCCCGAGCGTGATCCTCTCGATCACCGTCGGCTCCGTCACCGGCTACGCGCTGTCGTTCTGGCGGCCGAAGGGCGCGAATGTGCTGTTCGGCGTGCTGCTGCTCGGCGCCTTCATCCCCTACCAGGTGTTCCTCTACCCGCTGGTGCGGATGCTCTCGATGGTGTCGCTCTATAATTCGGTGCCCGGCGTCGTCTTCGTGCATGCGATCTTCGGCCTGCCGCTGATGACGCTCTTGTTCCGCAACTTCTATGCCGGCATCCCGGTCGACCTGTTCAAGGCGGCGCGCGTCGACGGCGGCGGTTTCTGGGCGATCTTCCTGCAGCTGATGCTGCCGCTCTCGACACCGATCATCGTCGTCGCCGCGATCCTGCAGATCACCGGCATCTGGAACGACTTCCTGTTCGGCCTGATCTTCGCCGGGCGCGAGAACTTCCCGATGACGGTGCAGCTCAACAACATCGTCAATTCGAGCTTCGGCGAAAAGGAATACAACGTGAACATGGCGGCGACGATCCTGACCGCCCTCGTTCCGCTGTTCGTCTATTTCGTGTCGGGGCGCTGGTTCGTTCGCGGCATCGCCGCCGGCGCCGTGAAGGGGTAATCCATGGCAACCGTTTCCATCCGCGATCTCGAGATCGATTTCGGCACGCTGAAGGTCCTGAAGACCCTCGATCTCGACATTGCCGAGGGCGAGTTCATCGTGCTGCTCGGCCCGTCGGGCTGCGGCAAGTCCACGCTGCTCAACGCCGTTGCCGGTCTCCTCGACGTTTCGGCCGGCCAGATCTGGATCGGCGGCAAGAACGTCACCTGGGAGGAGCCGAAGGATCGCGGCATCGGCATGGTGTTCCAGTCCTATGCGCTCTATCCGCGCATGACGGTCCGGGGCAACCTCTCCTTCGGCCTCAAGATGGCCAAGACCCCGGCCGACGAGATCGCGAAGCGCGTCGCCAAGGCCGCGAAGATCCTGCAGATCGAGCCGCTGCTCGAGCGCCGTCCGTCCGAGCTCTCCGGCGGCCAGCGGCAGCGCGTCGCCATCGGCCGCGCGCTGGTGCGCGATGTCGACGTGTTCCTGTTCGACGAGCCGCTTTCCAATCTCGATGCCAAGCTGCGCACCGAGCTGCGCGTCGAGATCAAGCGGCTGCATCACGAACTCGGTTCGACGATGATCTATGTGACGCATGACCAGATCGAGGCGCTGACGCTCGCCGACCGCATCGCCGTGATGAATGGCGGCGTGATCCAGCAGCTGGCGAGCCCGAAGGAAATCTATCGCCGGCCGGTCAACCGCTTCGTCGCCGGCTTCGTCGGCTCGCCCGGCATGAACTTCGTCGACGGCACGCTTTCGGTCAGCGGCGGCGAGCCCGGTTTCGTTCTTTCGGACGGGACGCGAATCGCTCTCCACGGCTATGAGTTCGTGGCGGCGCCGACCGACGGGCGGCCGGCGACGCTCGGCATCCGGCCCGAACAGGTCGATCTCAAGGAGAAGGCCGCCGATGCGACGACATTGCCGATCCATCTCAACCTGATCGAGCCGATGGGCGCCGACAGCCTCGTCTGGGGCCATGTTTCCGGCACGCAGTTCTCGATTCGAATCGATGGCGATGATCATGTGACGACACCCGCCACCGTCGATGCCTTCTTCTCGCCCGCTCAGGCGTCGATCTTCGACAAGGTCAGCGGCGCCCGCCTCTGAGTCCCACCCCGCGCCGCCGAGCCCCCGCTCCCCGGCGCCGTCTTCCCGCCAGCTTCACGAGAGCCCCATGCCGAAGCACGCCATCTCCTTCCAGCTCTATTCCGCCCGCAACTTCCCCCCGCTCGAGACCGTGCTCGCCGGCCTGAAGACGATCGGCTATGACGCGGTCGAGCCCTATTATCCGCTCTATGGCGAGGATCCGGCCGGCTACCGGGCCAAGGTCGACGCGGCCGGCCTGGTGACGCCGACCTTCCATGCGCCGATGGACGGCGTGACCGGCGAGACCCAACGCTTCATCGACATCGCCAAGACGATCGGCGCCCACACGATCGTCATTCCCTATCTCGGCGCCGAAGACCGGCCCGTCGATGTCGATGGCTGGAAGGCGCTCGGCGCGACTTTGGCAGCCACCGCCGCGACGGTGAAGGCCGCCGGCCTCGGGCTCGGCTATCACAACCACGATTTCGAATATGCGACCCTCGCCGACGGATCGCGTCCGATCGATCATCTGATCGGCAACGGCGTCGCCTCCGAGCTCGACCTCGGCTGGGTCGCGCGCGCCGGCAAGGACGTGGCAGCGGAGATCGACAAGCTCGCCGCCGAAGTCATCGCCTTCCACATCAAGGACCTCGCGCCGGCCGGCACCACCGCCGAGGACGGCTGGGCCGATGTCGGCCAGGGCACCGTCGACTGGGCCGCGCTGTGGCCGCACATCGCCAAGGCGCCGAAGGCCGGCGTGCTCGTCGCCGAGCATGACAACCCGGCCGACTGGAAGCGCTTCGCCGAGCGGTCGTTCGCCGCCATCAAGTCCTTCGCCATCTGAGAGCAACCATGACCACCATCCACAAGATCGGCCTGATCGGCGCCGGCAACATCTCCGAGGCCTATCTGAAGCTCGCTCCCCTCTTCCCGGGGACGAAGATCGTCGCCGTCGCCGACATCGCGGCA
This sequence comes from Kaistia sp., assembly GCA_965279105.1. GTDB lineage: Bacteria > Pseudomonadota > Alphaproteobacteria > Rhizobiales > Kaistiaceae > Kaistia. Next base: position 2,213,341 of record OZ257135.1, on the reverse strand, counting down.
GCCGCGGCCAAGGCCCGCGCCGACGCCTTCGGCATCCGCGCGCTGACGGTCGACGAGCTGCTCAGGGACGAGGAGATCGATACGGTCATCAACCTGACCATCCCCTCCGCCCATTACGAGATCAGCCACGCCATCCTCTCGGCCGGCAAGCACGCCTATTCGGAGAAGCCGTTCGCGCTCTCGGTCGAGGACGGCAAGAAGCTGGTGGCGGAGGCCGATGCACGCGGCGTCAAGCTCGGCAGCGCGCCGGACACCTTCCTCGGCGGCGGCGGCCAGACGGCGCGCCGGCTGGTCGACGAGGGCAAGATCGGCCGCATCGTCGGCGGCACCATGCATGTCATGAGCCATGGCATGGAGCATTGGCATCCCAATCCCGGCTTCTTCTTCCAGCCGGGCGGCGGCCCGATCCTCGATCTCGGCCCCTATTACATCGCCGCGCTGGTCAACCTGATCGGACCGGTCACGCATGTCACGGCCTTCGCCTCGAAGGGCTTCGAGGAGCGGCTGGTGACGGCGGAAGGTCCGCTCAAGGGCAAGACCGTGCCGGTCGGCACGCCGACCACCATCAATGCGGTGCTCGAGTTCAAGACCGGCGCGCAGGTGACGCTGGCCGCCTCCTGGGACGTCTGGAAGCATGGCCACATCAACCCGATCGAGCTCTATGGCTCTGAAGGAACGATGCTGGTCCCCGATCCGAACTTCTTCGGCGGCAAGGTGCAGTATTCCGAGCGTGGCGGCGATTTCCTGACCGTCGACACGTCCGACGTGCCGTTCGGCAAAGGCAATTGGGGTGCCGACCACGGCCATGCCAATTACCGCATGCTGGGCGTCGCCGACATGCTGGACGCTGCCGAGACCGGCCGCGAGCCGCGCTGCTCGGGCCGCGTCGCGCTGCATGCGCTCGACGTCATGGTCTCGATCCTCGATGCCGCCGTAGCGCGCAGCGTCGTCGCGCTGACCACCACGACCGAGCGGCCGGCGCCGCTTTCCGCCGCCGATGCGGAGCGCCTGCTGGCGTCCCGCTGATCCTCGTTTCCGAACTCCTCCCAACTGGGGCGGCTCCGGCCGCCCCTTTTCCTTGTTGGGGGCCTATTGCCGCGGCGGCGACCAGTCCTTGTCGGTGAGCCTTGCGCGGTGATGCTGGACGCGCCCGCTCGCCTCGACGGGCACCGGCGATCCGTCGCCGCTGTCGAGCGCCCAGAACGCTGCCGCCATCCTCTCGCGGCCGAGCGCGAGCGTCTCGTTGCGGATCGGCCAGACCTGCGGGGTCGGCAGCCAGATCGACGGGTTGGTGTTGATCTCGTAGATGACCTCGCGCCCGGCCACCCGCGCATGATCGGCGCGGCCATATTCGATGCCGGCGAGGCGAAAGGCGGTCTCGACCTCGGCAGGGCAGGCATTGGCGACGACCTGCCGGTTCTCCTCCTCGGAAATCCAGGCGGGCGCCGTGTGGCCGTGACCATATTTCACCAGCCAGGTCGGCTCGGAGACGTGATGGTCGAGATAGATGCTCTCGCCGATGCGGAAGGAACCGGACTTCCGCCAGAGGCCCTCGGCGACCGGCTCGCCGCAGAATTCGATCACCACCATGCCGCGGAGCGGCGTGCCCCAGGTGACGGCTTCGTCGAGAAACACATCGAGCTCCGCCTGCGAACCGATCAGACCTGAAACGGCGGGATTGTGATCCTGGTCGTTGCGCACGAAGACCGGGAAGCGCTCCGGCCGTGGCCGGTCCTCGGCGCGGTAGATGTCGAAGGGATTGACGCCGGCGCGCCTCAGCCGGCGCAAGAGTTCATAGCGCGCCGGCACCGCGGCCGGATCGTTGAGGCAGGTCAGCCCGGCGGCCTTGAAACTCCGATAGAGATCGGCCGCGAGCAGCAGCTCCCAAGGATAGAGCCGCTCGATATCCGCGAAGATGATCGTCGCCGCGGGAATGCGCAGCGCCCGGAACGCCGCGTCATAGCTGAGCGCCAGTGTCTTGGGGATCGGCACGCCGAGCGCATCGCCGACCAGCGTCCCGACTGTGTACTGATGTCCGCGGGTCGTCAGAAACAGGATCATCGTCGCCGTCGCCCCGGAAAGCTTGCCCCCAACATCGCGCAGGCCGGACCGTGGCAAGCATCGATTGCGGAACGCAAACAATCATGCGACGCTCTCACCTGCAAGCGCGGAATCAAGCTGGTCTGCGCCGCTGCTTTTGTTGAAGCGTATGTGTTCTGAACCACGCATGGGGGGCGTTTCAATGAACGACACCAATCCGACGACCCGCGAAATCCTGGTCAATTCGGAGCTGTTCGGCTTCGACACCGGATGCTGGGCCCGCGGGCTTGCCAATGGTCGCCGCGCTGCCGCGCGCCGTGGCATCAAGTCGATGGGCATGAATACCGAGATCAACGAGGAGCTCCTGCTCCAGACGTTGAACGAGCCGGTCCAGACGGCCGCGGCCGAAGAAGCGCCGGTCGCCGACGAGGCCGCTGCGCCGACCGCTGCGACCTGAGGCCCGCCATCGCTGCCCGTTGCGAACTCCCCTCCTGTCTCTGCGAGGGCAGCGGCACTGTGTCTTCCACGATGTTGGGCGTCGCCATGAACACTGTGAAAACCACGCGTGAGATCCTCAGCAGCGCCGCCCTGTTCGGCTTCGACACCGAGGTCTGGGCAGTGGGCATCGCCAAGGGCCGGCGCAACGCCGCGCGGCTCGGCAAGGGCTTTTCGCGCGAGACGATGCTGAACGAGGAGCAGTTGCTGGAGATGCTGAATGCTCCGGTCGAGACGGCCGCGCTGGCGCCGGCCGGGCAGAAGCCGGTGACGCCCGCCGAGGCGGCCGAGCAATCCTGAGCGACATAGCCGGCCGGGTGGGAGCGTGAGATGGATCAACCGGCGTTTCTCGACGATTTCGGCTATGCGCCCGACGCGGACCGTGCGCGCGTCCTCGATCAGCGCGTGCGCGCCAGCCTCTCGGCGAGCTTTTCCGCCATCGCCGACGCCTTCGACGTCAACGGCGCGGCAGATCCCGCCCCTCTTCGCGCCGCCGCAGCCCGTGTCGTCAGCGGCCCCGTGCGGCCACTCGTCTTCGCGCTCTATACGGATCTCGTCCTGGCGATCCAGAGTGACGATGACGTGGGCGTGCGGGCCGTCGTCGACCAGCTCGCCGCGGTCGATCTCGCAAGCGGGATCGGTTTCGACGTGATCAATTTCGGGGCGCCGCCGCTCCCTGCCGATGTCTGGGACGTCTATCACGACATTCTCGACGATGATCCCGAGATGCCGCTCAAGCTGCGCCGCCTTGATGGCGCCGAATGGGCGGAGGGCCGTGCCGGCGTCGATGCGGCGCTGGCGCTGATCTTTGAGACGGCCCCCGCGATGGCGGGAGAGATCGCGGCCTTCGCCAACGAGATCGTCCTCGCGACCGCCCTGCGCCGGTCGAAGCCGCCGGGCCAGCCGGCGGATGCGGTCTTCTCAAGCGGCACCAGCACCTATCTCTGGGGCGCGATCTTCCTCGATCCGATCGGCGTCAGCCGCATCGGCATCGCCGAGATGCTGGTGCACGAGACGGCGCATTGCCTGCTCACCGCGCTGTCGAATGCCGAGCAGCTGACGGCCAACCCGGCGGACGAACGCTATTCCTCGCCCCTTCGCCTCGATCCGCGGCCGATGGAGGGGATCGTTCACGCCGCCTTCGTGCTCGGGCGGATGATCATGGGGCTGGACCTGCTTTCGACCGCGACGACGCTCACGGCCGAGGAGCGCGCCGAGATCGCCGACCGGCGCGCGGCCAGCGTTCTGCTGCTGCTGCAGGGCGTCGAGACGATCCGGGCGCATGGCACCCTGACGCCGATCGGCGCGCGGGCGCTCGCGGGATGCCTTGCGATGAGCGATCGCCTCTCGGCATCCGCCGCCGGACACCGGGCCAGCACCGCAGCGAGGGCCGCCTGACCATGCGGCAGCGGCAACCGGCGCTGCGCCTGTCTCTCTCACGATCCGAACGCGGGGAGATCGTTCGGATCGCTCGATAACCGCAATCTCCAGAATCCCAATGTGAGGATGCTATGGTGGAAAAGAACGCTGGCCTTGACCTGTTCCTGAACGAAGACGCGATCCTGCAGGCCCTGAACGCCGAGCGCGCGGCCGACGTCCTGGCCGAAGCCAATGTCAGCCAGCCGGCTGCGGCCGACGAGGCTCCGGCCCAGACGGCCTGATCGAGCGACTGCTCGTCCGGTAGGACTGAAGGCCATCCGTTCGCATCGCGCGTCAGGCGCAGGCGGCCGGGTGGCCTTAATGTTTGCGGCCGGGCTCTGCCGGCGCGCCGATCAGTCGAGCTTCGGCGGCGTCGCGAGCGGGGCCCGCTGAGCCGGCGGCAGCGCCAGCACCGCGTCGAAGGTGCGCGACTGGATCTGCTCCTGCATCGCGCCGACTTCGAGCCTGATTTCGCGCAAATGGTCGTCAATCGCCGCGCGGTCGGGCGTCGGCGCGGCGGCGAGCGCCGCCAGCTCCGCCCTGAGCACCTTCAGCCGCTCGATCCGGGCAACGACATCGGGATTCAGCGTCTCCAGCGACGTCTCGATCGACGAGACGGAGTCCGGCGACAGGCGGTCGCGCAGCCAGCGCAGCTCCATCTTCACCGCGCGCGGACCGCCATCGGCGCTGTGGCGGAAGCCGAGTCGCTCGGTCAGGAAGGCGCCGAGCACGAAGGCGTTGACGGCGACCGAGACCACCAGCGCGATCCACAGCCAGCTGACGCGCCGGCGCCGTGGTTTGAGGTCGATGCTCATCAGTAGCCGAACTCGGACGGGCCGAAGACGAGGGGATCGAGCTGGACGATGCCGGCAAGCCGCTGCTGGTCGCCGGGCGGCGCGAAGACGAGACCTGAGGCCCCGCCGAGCACGCCGGCCACTGCGACGACCGCGGCCGCGGCGGCGAAGCGGCGATGCCAGCGTACCGGGCGCGGCGCCGCCTTGGCGAGGACGCCGGCGCGGATGCGCTCCAGCGGCCCGTTCTCGATGCGCGCGTCGAGCGCCTCCGCCGCCACCTTCAGGCGGAGATCGAGGCCGATCGCCCCGTCGCGATAGGCGCGGAACGATCGATCGGAGAGCAGCGCCTCGCGCCCGCGCCTGGCGAGCCCGGCATCCGGCCAGCGGCCGAGATCGGCGCCCCAGCGATCAACCGCATCGCGAAGGCTGATCGGGCTTGGATGGAGGCTCGAGGCCTCCGGTTCGATCCTCTGTGTCATGATCCGCTCCAATCCTCCCCGTCTTCCATGCCCTCGCCCGCGAGCAGGCCGCGCAAGCGCCGCCTTGCCCGGGCAAGGAGGGACTCATAGGCATGTTGGCTCATGCCCATGATCGCCGAGGCTTCCGCCTGGCTCAGTTCCTGGAAATGCGCCAGCACGATCACCGCGCGCTGGCGATCCGGCATCCGATCGAGCGCCTCATGGACGAGGCGGACATCCTCGACGCGGACGAGATTGCGCTCCGGCGTCGGCGCTTCGTCCTCGAGCACATTGTCGAGATCGTCGATATCGACATGCGGCCGCCGCCGGCGCAGCCGGTCGATGGAGAGGCGATAGGCGACCTGGTGCAGCCATGTGCCGATGCGCGCGCGCGGCTCCCAGCCGTCGGCGTTCTGCCAGAGGCGGATCAGCGCCTCCTGCACCACTTCCTCGGCCTCCGAGAGATCGCAGAGCACGGCGGCGACGAAGCGGGTCAGTCGCGGCGCCTCGTCGGCGATCAGCCGGCCGAAGGCCTCGCCATCGCCGTCGGCAACCGCGCGCATCCGCGCTTCATCGGCCCGGATCGCCGCCTGCGCGGCACTGTCATCCATCGCGCTCAAGGATGCGCTTTCGCCTTTCGTGCCGCTGGCGCCCTCGGCCGACTGCGCCTTTCCGCCCTTGACGAGACGATAGCGCATCGCCGCCCGGGGGACAGCCTCGCGATCGCCTGACGTGGCGGGGTGGATGCGCATCATGCCCTCACTCGGCCGCGATCTGCAGCGGCGGCCGTGGCTCGTCCTTCGCCGCGGCGGCATCGTCCTTGCGCCGGCGAGCATCGTCGGTGACGGCTTCTGCGAGTTCTCGGATGAGCCGCTGTTCCTCGGCGACGCGCGGCTTGCTGAGGCCGGCGAGCAGCAGGAAGGCGACCGGGGTCAGGAACAGCGTCGCCAAAGCCGAGAAGCCGAGGCCGCCGACCATGATCCAGCCGAGCGCGGCGCGCGCCTCCGATCCGGGGCCGCCCGTCAGGATGAGCGGCAGGCCGCCGAGCACGGTCGCGATCATCGTCATCAGCACGGGGCGGAGGCGGATGAGGCAGGCATCGCGGATCGCCTCGCGCACCGAAAGACCCTCGTCGCGGAGCTGGTTGGCGAATTCGACGATCAGGATGCCATTCTTCGCCATCAGCCCGACCAGCATCACGAGGCCGATCTGCGTGTAGATATTGAGCGAGCCGCCGGACAGGAGGATCGCATAGATGCCCGAGGCGACGCCGAAGGGCACGGTCGCGAACAGGATGGCGGCGGCGACGAAGCTCTCGAACTGCGCGGCCAGCACCAGGAGAATAATGATGATCGCGAAGCCGAAGGTGGTGGCGACGCCGCTCGAGGTCTCGTTCAGCGTCGCCGCCTCGCCGGTGAAGACGATGCCGAGGCCGGCCGGCAGCTTCGCGGCCGCCACCTCGTTGAGGATGCCCATCGCCGAGCCGAGATCCACGCCCGGCGAGAGGGTCGCCGTGATCGGCACGGCGCGGCGCTGCGACTGGCGGGCCAGCGTCGGCGAGGTCGATTCCTCGGCGACGGTGATGACCGAGGAGAGCGGCACCATGACGCCGCTCGCCGTGCGCACCTGGACATTCTCGAGATCCGACGGCGTCACGATCATGCCATCCGGCGCCATGGCGCGGATCTCGATCTTGTCGTCGCCGATATAGAAATCACCCATGTCGGCGCCGGCCAGCAGCGTCGAGACGATCGTGCCGACATCGGCGACCGAGACGCCGAGATCGGCGGCGCGGTCGCGGTCGATGTTCACGCTCAGCTGCGGCTGGTTCAGATCATAGTTGAGCTGGACATTGGCGAAGGCGGGATTGGCCGAGAGCGTGTTGAGAAGATCGGTCGCCGCCTTGGTGATCGAGTCATAGTCGACGCCGGTCACCGCGAAGGTGAGGCCCTGCCCGCCGCCTCTGATGCCGAGGCTGTTGGCCTGGCGCAGATTGGCGACCGCGCCGGGGATGGCGCGCATCTTGGCCTGCACCTCGGCGGCGATCGCCTGCTGGCTGCGGCTGCGCTCGGCCCAGGGCGCCAGCGTCACGAACATGAAGCCGCTGTTCGGGCTGTTGAAATTGCCGGCGATCGAGAAGGAATTGGTCGCCTCGCCCGAATCGAGCAGCGGCTGGATCGCCGCCTGGACGAGCTGCATCTGCCCTTGCGTGTAGTCGACCGTCGAGCCCTGCGGCGTCGACAGCGAGATGATCACCGCGCCGCGATCCTCCTGCGGCGTCAATTGCTGCGGCAGGTTCTCGAAGGCGAGGAAGGCGCCGCCGGCGAAGAGCACGCTCATCAGGATGACGACGAGGGGCGCCTTCAGCGAGGCATCGAGCAACCGCTCATAGAGCTTGTGGCCGCGCCGGCCGATCGCGCCGAGCGCGCGGTTGAAGAGGTTCGGCCGCGCCTCCTTGCCAGTCTCGCCTTCCTTCAGGAGGCGCGAGGCGAGCATCGGCACGAGCGTCAGCGCGACGAAGGCCGACAGCGCCACCGAGAAGGCGAGCACGAAGCCGAATTCCGAGAAGAGGCGTCCGGCCGTGCCCTTGAAGAACGAGATCGGGATGAAGACGGCGGCGAGCGTCGCCGTCGTCGAGATCACGGCGAAGAACACCTGCTTGGCGCCGAGCACCGCGGCGGCGCGCGGGCCCATGCCCTCATGGCGGCGCCGGGCGATGTTCTCGAGCACGACGATGGCGTCGTCGACGACGAGGCCGGTGGCGAGGACGAGGGCCAGCAGCGTCAGGATATTGAGCGAGAAGCCCATCAGATACATCGCCGCGATCGTACCGAGCAGCGAGATCGGCACGGTGATCGCCGGGATCAAGGTCGTACGCAGCGAGCCGAGGAACAGGAAGATGATCGCGATGACGATGCCGATCGACAGCACCAGGCTGCGCTCGACCTCCTCGAACGATCCGGCGATGAAGTTGGCGTCGTCCGAGGTGACGCGGATGCTGACATCGCCGGGAAGGTTGGCCTTCAACTCCTCGATCGCCTTGTTGACGCCTTCGGAGATCGTCAGCGTGTTGGAGCTCGCCTGGCGGACGATGCCGAGGCCGACGCCGGTGCGCCCGTTGATCTGCAGCGAGGACGACTTCGCCGCCGGTCCGAACACCACATCGGCGACGTCGCCGACGCGGGTATCGCCCTTGATGCGGATCGCCTTGACGTCGTCGGCGCCCCTGACGCTCGCGTCGGCGCGCACGAACATCGTGCGGTTCTGGTCGGTCAGATTACCGGCGGGCACGTCGAGCGCCACCGTGTCGAGCGCCGTCTTGAGATCGGCGACCGTGAGGCCGTAGGCGGCGAGCCGCATCGGATCGATATAGATGCTGATCATCGGCGACCGGCCGCCATTGACCTGCACGTCGGCGACGCCCTCGACCGATTTCAGCCGGTCGACGATGACGTCGTTGACCAATTGCGTCAGCGTCTCGATGTTCTGCGTCGACGAGGTCACGGCGAGCCGCATGATCGCATCGCCATTGGTGTCGGCCTTGGCGATGGTCGGCGGGTCGGCGTCGGTCGGCAGGTTGCGCTGCGCATTGCCGACGGCATCGCGCAGATCGTTGGCGGCGACGTTGATGTCGGTCGAGTCGGAGAACTGCACGGTGACGCGGCTGCGCCCGCTGGTCGACTGCGACTGGATGTCGGTCCAGCCCGAGACGCCGGCCGCGGCGTTCTCGATGACGCTGGTCACCTCCTTGTCCATCGTGTCGGGCGTCGCGCCGGTATAGGTCGTGGTGATGGTGACGACCGGCTGGTCGATATTCGGCAGTTCGCGGATCTCGACGCCGCCGATGGCCGCGAGGCCGGCAACGACGATCAGGAGATTGGCGACGATGGCCAGCACCGGCCGGCGCACCGACAGGGCCGAGATGCCGCTCGGCGTCGCGGCGGCGGCGGTAATCGGATCGTGATCCATGTCGTGATGGTGCGGCGTCGGCTGATCGGGCTTGTCGCTCATGTCAGCCTCCCTGCCGCGCGGGCGCGGCGACGGGCGCGGCCGCCGCTTTCCCATCGGTGCCCGCAGCAGCGCCCTCCGCCCGCGGCTTCTGCGCCTGGCCGGCCTCGGCGATGCGCGCGCCCGGCCGGAGCCTCTGAAGGCCCTCGACGACGATGCGGTCGCCTTCCTTCAGGTCGCTGGAAGCCACGAGGACGCGGCCGCTCTGCCGCTCGAGAATGGTGATCGGCGCCCGCGCGACGCCGTCCTTGCCGTCGAGCTTCCAGACATAGGAACCGGTACGGTCCCACTGGATCGCCAGCGCCGAGACGGCGAGCTGCGTCTCGCCCGGGAATGGCAGGCTGACCTTGATCGCCATGCCGGGCCGGACGCCGAGCGCCGCGGCGGCCGCCGCGTCCAGCGTCGCCTCGACCTTCAGCGTGCGCGCGGTCGCGTCGACGCGCGTGTCGATGGCGGAGACCGTGCCGTTGATGACGGCACCCGGCTTCGAATCGGCCGACGCCGTGATCGGCTGGCCGAGCGCGACGCGGCCGGCATAGCGCTCGGGGATCAGGAAGGAGACCTTCATCACCGAGAGATCGTCGAGCGTCGCGACGATCGTGGTGGGGGTGACGAGATCGCCGGCCGAGAGCGTGCTGATGCCGACGACGCCGTCGAACGGCGCCGTGATCGTGCGGCGGTCGAGCGCGATCTCTGCGCTGAGCACGCCGATCTCGCCCTTGCGCTCGGCCGACTGCGCGTCCTGCAGCGCTGACTGCGTGAGATTGTTGGTGCTGGCGAGCTTCTGCGAGCGATCGAGCGTCTTCTTGGCGTCGCTGAGCGCGACCTTGGCGAGATCGAGCGCCACCTTCTGGTCGGCATCGTCGAGCGAGACCAGCGGCTGCCCCTTGGTGACCTTGTCGCCGGCCTTGAACAGCACGGCCGTGACCGGGGCGGTCACCTGCGGATAGAGATTGATCGATTGCGGCACCAGCACCGTGCCGACCGCGCGGACGGTATCGTTGACGATATCGCTGCCGACCACGTCGGAGACGACGAGCGTCGGCCCGGCGCCCGCCCCGCCCGGACGTCCGCCGCCGGAGGGCTGCCCGCCCGCACCGGCGGTCGCTGCCGGCTGGCCGCTGCCGCCCAGAAGCTGGTCGCGATGCTGGAACGCATAATAGCCGCCGCCCGCGATCGCGAGCACGACGAGACAGAGCACCAACTGCTTCCAAAAGGCCATACGCTGATCCGCTCCGAGGTCCGACCGCATTGATACGGCCCAGTCGGCCGTCTCCGTCGGTCACGCCCTCAAATAAATCGTGAGCAGGTGATCAGCTTGCGACAGCGGCGGCGCGGGTCTCGCGGAAACTGCGGCGCATGTCGCGCGGCGTGCAGCCATAACGCTCGCGGAAGGCCTCATAGAAGCGGCTGAGCGAGCCGAAACCGGCCTCGAAGGCGATATCCGCGATCTCGTCGTCGCTGGCGAGCAGGCGGCCATGCGCCAGCATCAGCCGCTGCCGCGTCACATATTCATTGATGGTCATGCCGAGCGTGCGGCGGAACAGCGTCATCGCATAGTTCGGATGCAGCCCCACCGAGGCGGCGATGTCGGCGACGGCGATCGGCAGCGTCGCATGCTCGGCGATGTAGCGCGCCATGCGGTGGACCTTGTCGCGATGCGCCTCGGCCGCGTCGGGATCGGCCTCGCGGGCGCGCCGCTCCTCGTCGTCCGAGGCAAGATCCCGCCAGCCGTCGATCTCGATCCGGCGCAGGCGCGCCGCGAGTTCGTCGCGCACCACCGTCAGCACCTGGTCGCGCCGCTCGGCGAGATCGACATGCCAGGATTCGAACTGCTGCTGCTCGAAGGGCCGCACCACGCGCGCGACGAGGAGGCCACCCTGCAGCAGCGCCGTCTTCAGCACCTCGCAGCCGGGCATTGCGAGGCACATGTCGATCGGCAGGTCGCTGCAGATGAAGCGCGTCCCCGCCTCGACCTCGATGACACGGTGCGGGATCGCCGCCCAGAACATGCCGAGATCGCCCTTCTTCAGCGTCACGGTGCGGCCGTTGAAGAGATAGGTCATCTGGCCGGCGACGAGCAGGTTGAGCTCGACATGGCTGTGCACATGCGCCGAGCGCATCAGGCGGACGGTATCGACCGAGCCGACCCGGAACGTGCCCCGCGCGGGGGTGATGTGATCGGGATCGACCAGGAATTCCTGATGCTGCATGGTGGGCTCGGTGGTGACGTGCCGGGCGATCATAGCGAAGGCGGGCGGCCGCGCCACCTCCGGCACGGGCGGGGAGCACGGGATCGTATCGGGAATCGACGAATTCGTACTTTACTCCCGCCTTAGGATCGTGGACGTTAGCCCCCGGAGGAAACTAGCCTGTTATGGGCTTGGAATGCCTCGGCGTTTCGGCCCCACATTTTGGGAGATGATACAATGGCAAGTCTGACGCTGCGTCAGGTGCAGAAGTCCTTCGGCGAGGTTCCGATCATTCGGGGCGTCGATCTCGAGGTCAAGGACGGTGAATTCTGCGTGTTCGTCGGGCCGTCGGGCTGCGGCAAGTCCACGCTCCTCCGCCTCATCGCCGGCCTCGAAGGCACCACCGAAGGCACCGTGAAGATCGGCGAACGCGACGTGACGCGCCTTGCGCCGGCCGAGCGCGGCGTCTCGATGGTGTTCCAGTCCTACGCCCTCTATCCGCACATGACCGTCGCCGAGAATATCGGTTTCGGCATGAAGATGGCCAAGATGCCGAAGCCCGAGATCCAGGCGCGCACCGCCAAGGCGGCGAAGATGCTGCACCTGACCGAGCTGCTCGGCCGCCGGCCGGCCCAGCTTTCGGGCGGTCAGCGCCAGCGCGTCGCGATCGGCCGTGCCATCGTGCGCGAGCCGGACGTGTTCCTGTTCGACGAGCCGCTGTCGAACCTCGACGCGGCGCTGCGCGTCCAGATGCGCATCGAGATCTCCCGCCTGCACAATGATCTCAAGGCGACGATGATCTACGTCACGCATGACCAGGTCGAAGCGATGACGATGGCCGACAAGATCGTCGTGCTCTCGGCCGGTCGCATCGAGCAGGTCGGCTCGCCGCTCGAGCTCTACCATCGCCCGAACAATCTCTTCGTCGCGACCTTCATCGGCTCGCCGAAGATGAACCTGTTCAACGTCCAGGTCTCGGAAGTGACCGGCGGCTCGGCGATCATCAAGCTGCCCGGCGGCTCGACCATCGCCATCCCGACCCGCGGCGCCTCGATCGCGCCCGGCGCCTATACGCTCGGCGTCCGTCCGGAGCATCTGACCATCGCCCCGACCGACACCGGCGTTCCCGGCAAGGTCGTGCTCTCCGAGCATCTCGGCGGCGAGACGATGATCTATGTCGACGTCGAGGGCACCGAATCGACCGTCGTGAAGGCGGACGGCCTCGCTGGCCAGCGCGCTGGCGACAATGTCCGCATCATCGTCGATCCGCAGACGGTCCACCTGTTCGACAAGGACGGCCAGGCCGTGGTCAACGGCTCGCTGATCTGATCGCAGCACCCTTTTTGGTGACAGGGAGGGCCCGGGAGCGACGCTTCCGGGCCTTCTGCCTTTGGGGGCGAAGGCCGGGAAGGTTGAATCCTTCCAAAGGAGACTTTAAGAAGGAACTTTAACGACGACGTGCGTCCAGTCGGCTCGATCCGGGCCGTCTCGGGCGTCAGCGAGGGATGTCGCATGCGTCTTACCCAGCAAACCAGCTATTCGATCCGCGTCTTGATCTACTGCGCCGCCAATACGAGCGACAACAGCCGCATCCGCGATATCGCCGCCACCTATGGCATCTCCGAGCTGCATCTGTTCAAGATCATGCACGTCCTGGTCGAAAGCGGCTTCGTCGAGACGATCCGCGGCCGCAATGGCGGCATCCGCCTCGCCCGCCCGGCCGATCAGATCAGCATCGGCGCCGTGGTGCGGGCGACGGAGAGCAACTTCTTCCTCACCGACTGCTTCGACACCGCCAATCGCGACTGCCCGCTGGTCGATTCCTGCGGCGTGAACCGGATTCTCGCCGAAGCGCTCGGCGCCTTCTTTGCCGTGCTCGATCGCTACACGGTCGCCGATGTCGCGAGGGATCGCGGCCAGCTGCGCAGCCTGCTCGACCTCTCCGTCGAGCCGATGCCGGCCTTTGCCGAGACGCCGGCGCTGCCGGCGCATGTCGCCTGACCGCAGCCGCGCGGTGATGGTCGGGATAGTCCCCGGCCCGCGCTCCAGGGGGGAGCGGACAGGATGGACATTCGCGATGTCCTCGGGCGGATCAGCCTCTTTGCCGACGCCACGACGGCGGAACAGCGGGCGGAGCTCTCGAGTCGCTGCCGGCTGGTGACCTATACGCCGCCGATGGTCGTCATGGCCGAGGGCGATTTCGGCGGCTTCATGCTGGCGATCGTCACCGGCAGGCTCGGCGTCACCACGGGCACCCAGCGCTCCAGCCGCAAGATCGCGACGCTGGGCCCCGGCGAGATCGTCGGCGAGATGTCGCTGCTGACGGGCGCCCGCCGCGCGGCCACCGTCACCGCGCTCGAGACCACGATCGCCGTCGAGATCACCAAGGTGGCGCTCGAGGCGCTGTTCCAGCGCTCGCCCGAACTGCTCGATCGCATGGGCGCGCTGCTCGCCGAGCGGCGGACGCGGCTGCTCGGACCAGCCGCCCTCCCCGCCAGCGAAAGCCGTGCCCGCGAGATCATCGAGGCGATGCGGCGGCTGTTCGGCCGTCCGCCCGGCGTCAGTTCCTGACGAGAACCAGCACCAGCACCATGGCGAGATAGCTCATCTGGTGCGCGAACTGGTCGGCGCCGAGGCCGCGCCAATATTGCTTGTCGCGGACGGTCCAGCCGGTGCGCTCGCCGATCACCGCCTTCAGCCAGTCGATATGGTAATGCGTCACGAACTCGGCCGCGAGGATCGCCGCCGCCACCGGCAGCGTCGTCGGCAGCACGAGGAAGATCGGCAAGGTCGCGAGCGCATGCAGCCCGGCATGGGAGAGACCAGCGGGGTGGCCGTAGCGGCCCTTGAGAGCCAGCTGGCGCGGCGTCTGGAAGAAGAAATCGAACAGGAGATGCTTGACCTGGAGCAGCGCGAGGGCGGCGATCACGGCAAGCGCTGCGTCGTCCATGCGGGCTCCCGTCAAACCGTCGTCGCTGCCGACATTCACAAAGTGTAGGATCGATCGATCACCACCCCAGTGATGCCGTTCACACGGGGGCGGCATCAAATGTGCACGGGTGAACACAAGAAGAAAGGGAGCCACGCGGCGACGCGGCTCCCTTTTTTGTATCGAAGCGTTGCTGCTCAGGCGGCTTCGTGCACCGGCGGCGCCATCGCGCCGGTCATGATCGCAACGGCGTCCGACATCGAGTGCTTCTTCGGATCGATCACCGCGATGCGCTTGCCGAGGCGATGGATATGGATGCGGTCGGCGACCTCGAAGACATGCGGCATGTTGTGGCTGATGAGGACGATCGGCAGCCCCCTCGCCTTCAGCCGCAGCATGAGTTCGAGAACTTTTCGCGATTCCTTGACGCCGAGGGCGGCGGTCGGCTCGTCGAGGATAACGACCCGGCTGCCGAAGGCGGCGGCTCTTGCGACGGCGACGCCTTGGCGCTGGCCGCCCGAAAGCGTCTCGACCGGCTGGTTGATGTTCTGGATCGTCAGGAGGCCCAGCTCGGACAGCTTCTGCCGCGCCTCGCGCTGCATGTAGCCGCGGTCGAGCGTGCGGAAGATCGTGCCGATCCAGTCGTCGCGGCGTTTCTCGCGGCCGAGGAACAGATTGTCGGCGATCGAGAGCGCCGGCGAGACCGCGAGATTCTGGTAGACGGTCTCGATGCCGCGGTTGCGCGCGTCGATCGGGCTCTTGAAGGCGATCGGCTGGCCGTTCAGCCGGATCTCGCCGAAATCCGGGATGACGGCGCCGGTCAGCGCCTTGATCAGCGTCGACTTGCCGGCGCCGTTGTCGCCGATGACCGCGAGGATCTCGTTCGGCATCAGGTCGAAATCGGCGTTGTCGAGGGCGACGACGCGGCCATAGCGCTTGTTCAGGCCTCTCGCCTGCAGGATCGGTTCCATGCTCATGCCGACAGCTTCCTGATCCACTGGTCGATGGTGACGGCGACGATGATCAACACGCCGACGGCGAAATCCTGCCAGAGCAGTTCGAGGCCGGAGAGCGCGAGCCCGTTGCGGAACACGCCGACGATGAGCGCGCCGATCAGCGTGCCGACGATCGAGCCGCGGCCGCCGAAGAGGCTGGTGCCGCCGATCACCACGGCGGTGATCGAATCGAGATTGGCGGTCTGGCCGGCCTGCGGGCTGACGCCGCCGATGCGGCCGATCAGGACCCAGGCGGCGATGGCGCAGATGAAGCCGGCCAGCGCATAGACGCCGATGAGCGTCTTGGTGGTGCTGATGCCGGCAAGGCGCGCCGCATCCGGATCATCGCCGGTCGCATAGACATGGCGGCCGAAGGCGGTGCGGTTCAGGATGTACCAGACCGCCAGAGCCACCAGGAGCATGACGATCGAGCCATAGGTCAGCACCCAGCCCTTCAGGAAGGTCCAGTCGAGACCGAGCGTCTTCGAGAAGAAGTCGTAGGGCTTGAACAGAGAGCCGGTCCATTGCAGGAACGGCGCCGCCTCCTGCATGTCCTGCGAGCGGATGGTCTCGCTGCGGGAATACCAGACATTGAGCGCGCCGAAGATGCTCCAGGTGCCGAGCGTCACGATGAAGGGCGGCAGGCGCAGCAGCGTCACGATGATGCCGTTCACGAGGCCGCAGGCGATGCCGCAGATGAGGCCGAGCGGGAAGGCGATCTCGACGGGCACGCCATAGACGACCGCCGTGCGGCCCATCACCACCGAGCAGAGGATCATGATCGCGCCGACCGAGAGATCGATGCCGGCGGTCAGGATGATCAGCGTCTGCGCGATGCCGAGCACCGCGATGATCGTCACCTGCTGGAGGACGAGCGAGAAATTGAATGGCGCGAAGAACTTGCCGGGAGCCGCGATCGAGAAGATCACGACGCCGATCAGGAGCACGATGAAGGGAATGCTGGTCGGGTACTGGTGCAGGAACCCCTGGATGCGCCGGACGAAGCCGACATCGTTCTCGTCGAAGCTGGCGACCGACTGATCGGCGCCGGCAAGTCCGCTCTCGGCCGATGCCGAGCCCGAAGCGTTGTCACTCATGCGGCGATCTCCTCCCCTGTCGCCAAGTTGCGGGAGCCGCTGCTGCGGCTCCCGCTCGTCCGCAGGCCGGGCTCACGCCCGGCCAGCCCGTCTCAGCCCCAGCAGAGCTTCAGGCCTTCCTCGACCGAGATCGAGGGAACGCCGTCGACCGGCTTGGCGGTCACGAGCTGGGCGCCGGTGTCGAAGAAGCCGACGGCCGGATCGATCGTCGGCAGCTTGCCGGCATGGATCGCCTCAAGCGCCATCGCGGCCATCTTGAGCGGGTACTGCTGGCTGGTCGCGCCGATCACGCCGGCCTGGACGTTCTTGACGCCCGGGCAACCACCGTCGACCGAGACGATCATGACGCTGCCGTCATCCTTGCCGACCGCCTTCAGCGCTTCCCAGGCGCCAGCCGCGGCGGGCTCGTTGATCGTGTAGACGACGTTCACGTCCGGGCACTTCTGCAGCGCGTTCTCCATCGCCGTGCGGCCCTTCTCCTGGTCGCCCTGGCTGATCTCGTGCGTGCAGATGCGCGAATCGTCCTCGTCGCCGTACTTGTTCGGGTCCTTCACGTCGATGCCGAAGCCCTGCATGAAGCCCTGATCACGCAGGAAATCGACGGTCGGCTGGTTGGTGGCGAGGTCGAGGAACACGATCTTCGCGTCCTTGGCCTTGTCACCCATCGTCTTGGCGGCCCACGAGCCGATCAGCACGCCGGCCTGGCGGTTGTCGGTCGCGAAGGTCGCGTCGGCGGCGTTCATCGGATCGAGCGGCGTATCGAGCACGATCACCATCAGGCCGGCATCGCGGGCCTTCTGGATGGTCGGCACGATGGCCTTCGAGTCGGACGGGACGATCGCGAAGCCCTTGGCGCCGGCGGCGATGAGGTTCTCGATCGCCGCCACCTGGGCGTCATTGTCGCCGTCGAACTTGCCGGCGGCCGTCTGCAGCGTGATGCCGAGTTCCGCGGCCTTGGCCTGGGCGCCTTCGCGCATCTTGACGAAGAACGGGTTGGTCTCCGTCTTGGTGATGAGGCCGATGACTTCGTCGGCCAGAACCGGCATGGCCGACAGCGTCAGGATGCTGGCGGCAAGCGCGATCTTCTTGAGCATGACTTCTCCTCCCTGGTCGGTCTTGGCAGTGGCGCGCGGAGCGACCAGTTCCTCCGCAGCGCGTCCGGCTCCTCCCGGATCTCCAGGGCATCCGCCCTCCAGCGGATGCGAAACGCATCAGGCCTCGACGACGAGGTCCCGTCCTCCCCGGTCGTCGTCGCCGCGCGTCAGGATCGACGCGCGCGGCGAGAAACTGAAGAACATCGGCAGGCTGGCGGCGCCGATCGCCCCGGCGTCGCGCCCGAACGAGCCGCGCTGCAGCCGCGGCGGCCGCCGTGCCTCGGGCTTCACCGCGTCGAGCGCGGCGGCGAGGCGCGCCAGAACGGCGTCGATCAGCCCCGCATCGATATCGGCATCGACCACCACCAGCGGCACGTCGAGCAGCGAGATCGCCGACCACACCGACGGCGCCAGCGCATCGACCATGTCGTCGAGCCATTCGCCAACGGCGGTATCGCCGCGGCGGACGGCGGTCTCGAGCGCGGCGGCGCTGTCGGCGGCGATCCCGCTGAAGGCGAGATGCCGCGCCAGCGCGTTGAGCGAGGCGCGGGTGATGAGGAGATCGCGGCCATCGCTCGCCGCCGGCGCCGAGGCGAGGCGGCTCGGCGTCACCTGCAGCACGGCGACATCGCCGGCATTGCCATGGCTGCCGCGCAGGCAGTCGCCGTCGACGACGATGCCGCCGCCGATGGCAGGCCCGATGAAGAGATAGAGGAAGTCGTCCGCCGAACGGCCGACGCCGTAGAAGAGCTCGGCGATCGCGGCGGCGCTGCCGTCATTCTCGGCGAAAACAGGCAGGCCGGTCTCCTCCTCGAGCCGCGCCGGGAAATCATAGAGATCCCAGCGCTCGAAGGCCGAGGGCTGCAGGCCGAGGCGGCCGAGCCAGGCGCCGAGATTATAGGGCTGTGCCACGCCGATGCCGGCGAATCTCGCGCGGGCGGCCGGCCCCAGCGTCGCCAGGAGATCGAACACGTCGCGGACGACGAGCTCCAGCGCCGTCTCGGGCGCCGGCAGCACGATGTCGTGGTCGCGGCGCGCCAGGATCTTGCCGCCGAAATCGATCAGCACGGTCTCGATCGAGCGGCGATCGAGCCGGACGCCGATGCCATAGGCACCCTCGGGATTGGGCCGCAGCAGGGTGGCCGGCTGGCCGCGTCCGCCGCCATGGCGCTTGCCGACGGCCTCGATCAGGCCGAGATCGACCAGCTTCTCGATGATGCCGCCAATGGCGGTGTTGGTGAGATCGGCGGCGCGGGCGAGGTCGGCCTTCGAGGCTTCGCCGGCGCGGCGCAGCCGCTGCAGGACGAGCCGCTCATTGTAGCGCCGCAGTTGCGCGGAATTGCTCCCGCGCCCGTTGCCGAGCCGCTCCACCCTCGCCTCCCTTTGCCCGTTTCGGGCACGGCCTTTGCGGCCGCCTCATTAATTCATCCTGATGCAATTAATCTTCGCCTCTGGATTGGAGTCAATCGCAATTCGTCGCTGCGTTGCAGCGGACGAATCGGGCGTCCTCGCGCGCCTTCGGCCTCATCCATGGGCACGATCCAAAGCACGATCCATGGGCACGGCGCCCTGCAACTGCTCAGGGCCGACCGGGCGGGCGCCGCCGGGCCGAGAGGGAATCGCGCGCACAGCCTCGACCGATGGCGCCGGGATTGCCGACCGGCCGTCCTCGCTGACCAAAAATCGGCTGCCGGGCGACGGTCTCGCTTTGCGCGTCGGGTGGCCACGGAGCCATGCAGAACCTCGAAACGCCGGCCTGGCGCAACGCACGGACGGCCTTTCCGGACGTCGAGAAATCGGTCCTCCGTCCCTGTCAAAAAAAGGAAATCCTTCGCTGGTAGCAAGGCGGCCATCGGCGCTTCATGGGCCCTGCATCACGCCGATGCCGCGGGAATTTGACCAACAGCTTGCACCGCGAAACCAACGCTAAAGCGCCGCGGACACGCCGTTTGCGGCGGACGTCCCCCTGAAGGAGGAGCCATCCGTTGACCCTCGCGACCACGCTCATCAACGCCGCATCGACGGGCGCGACCTGCTGTCGCCACGGCTGGAACGAAGCCTGACGTTACGCATTAGACCGAGCCGGCCGGAAGGCCGACCGGCCAAACGACCTCATTCTCGATCGCGGCCCGTTCCTTGCATGGGAGGGTTCAGCGAAAGGAGGCACTCGGTGTTCGACAACTACATCATCGAAATCGACGACAAAGCCGCCGGCATTCTGGTCAAGTCCGGCCGTGCTTTCGCGTTCCACGCGCTGGAGCGGACATTCGCGGCGCTCGAAGGCATGCTCTTCTCCGACGCGATCTCCGCCGAGCGGGCCGTGCGCAAGATGCGCCGCAGCCCCATCGGCGCCTTCGCACTCGGCGGCGCCAAATAGGCTGCCGCACCGATCCCGCGGCCTCGCACGCCATCGGCGCGCGCGAGGCCTTCAATTCTGGTTCCCCGCCGGGCTATGCTGGCACCAATCGATTGGGGGGTTCCAGAGCCGAATTGTTTTCCAACGACGACTTGTTGCGTTCCAACGACGACCTGTACAGCCGCGCGCGCATACTGATCGCCCGTGAGCTCGCCGCGTTCGAAGCAGCCCATCCGGTCTCCAAGGCCCTCGCCGCCCGGTCGCGGCAGAATTATCCCGGCGGCGTCCCGATGCACTGGATGCTCGACTGGGAGACGCCCTTCCCCCTCGCCATCGTCGCTGCCCGCGGTGCATCGATCAACGATGCCGACGGGCTCAGCTATGCTGATTTCTGCCTCGGCGACAGCGGCGCGCTGTTCGGCCATTCGCCGCCCGCCGTCGCCAGGGCGATCGCTGATCAGGCGACGCGCGGACTGACCGCGATGCTGCCCGGTCCCGACACGGCGGCTGTCGGCCAGCAGCTGGCGCGGCTGTTCGGCCTGCCGTTCTGGCAGCTGACCGCGACCGCGAGCGACGCCAACCGCGCCGTCATCCGCTGGGCGCGCGCCATCACCGGACGGCCGAAGCTGCTCGTCTTCGACGGCTGCTACCATGGCCAGGTCGACGAGACCTTCGCCGAGCGCACCGAGCGCGGAACCCGGCCGAAGCCGAGCCTGATCGGCCCGATCGCGGGCGCGACAGCCGACACGCTGCTCATCGATTTCAACGATCTCGCCGCGGTCGAGGCCGCACTCGCCGGCGACGATGTCGCGCTGATCCTGACCGAGCCGGCGCTGACCAATACCGGGATGGTGCTGCCGGAGCCGGGCTTCCTCGAAGGGCTGCTGGCGCTCGGCCGGCGGCATGGCACGCTCGTCGCCTTCGACGAGACGCATACGATCTCGACCGGACGCGGCGGCCACACCGGCGGCGGCCGGCTCGCACCCGACTTCTTCATCGTCGGCAAGCCGATCGCCGGCGGCCTGCCCGCCGCCGTCTACGGTTTCACGGCCGAGATCGAGGCCGCGATGCGCCGCATCCAGGCCGACCGGCCCGAGGGCTATAGCGGCATCGGCACGACGCTCGCCGGCAATCTCCTGACCATGGCAGCGATGCGGGCCTGCCTCGCCGACGTCATGACCGAGACCGCCTATCGCCACATGCTGGGTCTGGCGGATGTCCTTGCCGTCAGGCTCGAGGCGATGATCCGCGCCCGCCGGCTGCCCTGGTCGATCATCCGGCTCGGCGCGCGCGTCGAACTCGTGTTCAGCGCCCGGCCGCCGCGCACCGGCGCCGAGGCGCGGGCGGGGCTCGACAGCGTGCTCGAACGGGCGCTGCATCTCTATCTCTTCAATCGCGGCGTCATCCTGACGCCGTTCCACAACATGATGCTGGTCTCGCCGGCGACGAGCGGACCGGATGTCGACCGCCTCGTCACGCTGATGGGCGAGGCCTGCGACTTCCTGACCGGCGCCGACGAGGCAGACACATGAACCGATCCGATCCGAGCGAGGCCGAAGCCTTTCTCGCCGCCCATCCCGAGGTCGAGCAGTTCGAGGCCTTCATCACCGATCCGAGCGGCGTGCAGCGCGGCAAGATCCTGCGCCGTGAGGAACTGGTCGGCGCCTTCCGGCATGGCCGGCCCCTGCCCTGCTCGATCCTCTCGCTCGACATCACCGGCGCCGATGTCGAGGAGACCGGGCTCGTCTGGGACCAGGGCGATTCCGATCGCGACTGCCTGCCGGTTCCGGGCACGCTGACCGCCGCGCCCTGGCTCGCCGTGCCCACCGCGCAGATGATCCTGACCTCCTATGAGAAGGACGGCAGCCCGACCGATGCCGATCCGCGCCATGCGGTGGCGCGCGTCGCTTCGGCGCTCACTGCCGCCGGCTATCATCCGGTCGTCGCCATCGAGCTCGAATTCTATCTTGTCGATCGCGCGGCCATGCTCGAGGGCCGGCCGCGGCCGCCGCTCGGCAAGAGCGGCTTTCGCCAGGAGCGGCTGCAGGCCTATCTGCTGCAGGATCTCGAGGACTTCTCGCCCTTCCTCGACGCCGTCTATGCCGGCGCCAAGGCGATGGGCCTGCCGGCGCGGACGCTGATCTCGGAATATGCGCCGGGACAGTTCGAGATCGTGCTCGGCCATCGCACCGATGCGCTGCGCGCCGCCGACGACGCCGTGCTCTACAAGCGCCTCGTCAAGGGCGTCGCCGAGCAGCACGGCTATGTCGCGACCTTCATGGCGAAGCCCTATGCCGGCTTTTCCGGCAGCGGCATGCATGTGCATGCGAGCCTCGCCGATGGCGCGGGAAACAATCTCTTTGCCGGCGAAGGAGAGGCCAATCCGCTGCTGAAGCATGCGATCGGCGGGCTCCTCGCCACCATGGCCGAGAGCATGGCGCTGTTCGCGCCGAACGCCAATTCCTATCGCCGGTTCAAGCCCAATTCCTATGCGCCGCTCGGTCCCGCCTGGGCGATCGACAACCGCTCGGTGCCGGTGCGCGTCACCGCCGGGCCGCCGGCCTCGCGCCATCTGGAACAGCGCGTCTGCGGCGCCGACGCCAACCCCTATGTCGCGCTGGCGACGGTCCTCGCCGGCATCCTCGAGGGCATCGAACGGGCGCTCGATCCCGGCGCTCCGATCGTCGGCAACGGCTACGAGCAGATCGCCCCCAGCCTGCCGACGACCTGGCATGGCGCTCTCGCAGCGGCGCGGGCGTCCGACTTCCTGCCGCGACGGCTGGGGGCCCGCTTCGTCGATCTCTATCTGACGATCAAGGAGGCGGAGTGCGCCCGCTTCTATGCCGAGATTCCGGATCTCGATTTTCAGCTTTATCTGCGCCTCGCGTGAAACGATGACTTAAGCCGGAGCGCGCTAGACTCGCACTCGCAACATCAGATGCATCCGCATTCGTGCGACGGGGAATGGCTTGCGCGGGATAGTCGACCACACGGACGAGGGAATCGAGCACGCTACGCAGTTCTGTGACGTCCGCGATCTCCTCAGTGCCTGGCGGGCGGCGGAGGCGGAGGCCGGTGGCATTCCGGAGCGCACGGCCTTCCTGGCCCTCGTCCCGCAGTCGGTCACGCAACGGCTGCTGATGCTCTCCATGGTCGGCGACACCATGGTCTATGACAGCGTCGGCTCGGCGGTGGTGTCGCTGTTCGGCCATGATCCGACCGGCCGCCGCCTCAGCGAGATGAACAATCCCGGCGTGCTGCCCTTCGTGAAGCGCTATGTCGACGCCGCCCTCGGTGATCGGCCCTGCTTCACGGTACAGCACCAGATCGGCCTCAACTCGATCGGCACCAATGAGCGGCTGCTCTTGCCGGTCCGGACCGGAGCGCGGCCGCAGCTCATCACCTATGTGCGCAGCCGCGAGGAATCCCGCGACCTGATGCGCTCGGTGTTCAACGCCAGCACCGACAGCATCACGGTGCTGGAGGCGCAGCGCGACACCGCCGGCGAGATCGTCGATTTCATCATGGTGGCCGCCAATGCCGAATCGGCGCGGCGGATGAGCCTCGAGCCCGACGGCATGATCGGCCGCTACCTGACCGAGATGTTTCCGTTTGCCGAGGACACCGGCGTCCTCGCCCGCATGATCAACGCCATCGAGACGCAGACCCGCGATGTGGTCGAGACGCGCTATCCCCATCGCGGCGTCATCGTCGAACGGCAGTTGCGCCTGGCGCCGAACGGTGATCGCCTCACGGTCACCAATGTCGATCTCGGGCCGCAGCGGGCCGCCGCGCGCGCCATCGAGAACCAGCGCAACGAACTCCTGACCGCCAACCGGCTGCTGGCCCTCCAGGCCGGGGATCTCAAGGCGACCAACGAGACGCTGGAAGAGACGGCGCTCGAGCTCCGGGCCGAGATCGGGCGCAACCGCGCGCTGGAACGCGAGCTGACCCATCGCGCCCGCTTCGACGGGCTGACGGACCTGCCGAACCGGACCTTCTTCGAGACGAGGTTCCACGACGTCATCGAGGACGCGCGCCGCACCGGCCGCCGCGTGGCGCTCTGCATCCTCGACATTGACCATTTCAAGGACATCAACGACCGCTTCGGCCACAACACAGGCGACATCGTGCTGCGCGAGGTTGCGGCACGGCTGATGCGGACCATCCGCTCGAGCGACATGGCCGGGCGCCTCGGCGGCGACGAATTCGCCGTCCTCCTCACCGATGCCGCCGATCTCGAAGCGGCGCATGCGGCGGTACGGCGCATCCTCACCGAGGTCATGCAGCCGCTGACGGTGCTGCGCCAGGACGTGCCCGTCAGCCTCAGCGCCGGCATCGCCGTCTTCCCCACGGATGCGCATGGCGAGACCGAACTCCGGGCGGCGGCGGACCTCGCGGTCTACAGCGCCAAGCGCGGCGGCCGCGCCCGCGCCGCCTTCTTCGAACCGTCGATGCGCGCCGAGGTCGATCGGCGCACCCGGCTGATGCAGTCGCTGGCGCATGGCGTCGCCTCGGGCGAGATCCGGCCGCACTATCAGCCGATGCTCGACCTCCGGACCGGCCAGATCATCGGCTTCGAGGCGCTGGCGCGCTGGTATCACCCGACCGAGGGCATCCTGACCCCGGCGCGCTTCAGCGAGGCCTTCGACGAGCCGGAGCTCGCCCGCGCCATCACCGCGACGATGATCGACCAGGTGATCGACGATCTCGATCGCTGGCGCGGCGGCAGCATCCCGCCGCATGTCAGCCTCAACGTCACCGCGTTCGACCTCCGCGCCGACGGCTTTGCCGCCGACCTCCATGCCCTGCTCGCCGCACGCGGGCTCGCGCCGCACAACCTCGCCATCGAGGTGACGGAGACGACGGTGCTGTCGCGCGATGCCGAGCGAATCGCCGCGACCCTCGCCGATCTCCGGGCCCGCGGCTTCTCGGTCGCGCTGGACGATTTCGGCACCGGCTTCGCCTCGCTGACGCATCTGATCACGCTGCCCTGCGACACGCTGAAGATCGATCGCTCCTTCGTGACCGGCATCAGCGGCAGCCCGAAGACCACCGCCGTGGTTCGCTCGATGGTGCAGCTCGCCGCCGCGCTCGGGCTCGACATCGTCGCCGAGGGCGTCGAGACGCGGGCCGAATTCGACGCCATTCGCGCGCTCGATTGCCACCTGGTGCAGGGCTATCTCATCTCCATGCCGCTGCCGGCCGAGGACGTGCCCGAATTCCTCGCCGAGTTCGCGCCGCGCCCGTCGGCGCTTCGGGCCGTCGGCACCTGAGGCCGTCGGCAGAGCCGCGTGCAACAGGCCGGGCCGGCCGCCGCCTCTCTCGAATTACTCTAAATCTAATCTTCAACATCTGGAATTTATTGCTTGCGTCCCGCGCCGGACTGCTGCAGTCATCGATCCATCACCACGTACTACATTAGATCGATTACAGATTTCACGTTGGAAATCGTTCTCGACTGCTGGATGGTTGCCATGATCCGACGAGCACGGCTCGATCGACCTTTCCTTCTCGTCGCCACCCTTCTGCCTTTGGCGTTCCTTGCCGCAGCGGCGCCGGCCGCGGCGCAGGTTCCCGTCCCTGTCGAGGCGACCACGGCCCTGCTGCCCGAACGGCTCTCGCCCTGGACGATGGTCGAGGATGCCGACCTCGTCGTCCAGGCGGTGATGGGCGGGCTCGCCTTCGCCTCGCTGGTGACATGGACGATCTGGCTCGCGAAAGCCGTCGAACTCCTCGCGGCCAAGCGCAAGGCCAAGGCCGCGACACGGCGCCTCGCCGATGCCGAGAGCCTCGACCAGGCGATCCGGACCATCGGCAGCGCCGCGACGCGCACGGGGCCCGTCGCCGAGATGACGCAGGCCGCGACGCTCGAACTCGGCCGCTCGGCGCATCTCTCGGCCGACGGGATCAAGGAAAGGCTGGCGATCCAGCTGTCCCGCATCGAGGTGCGCGCCGGCCGGTCGATGTCGCGCGGCACCGGCATTCTGGCGACGATCGGCTCGACGGCGCCGTTCGTCGGCCTGTTCGGCACGGTCTGGGGCATCATGAATGCCTTTATCGGCATCAGCCAGACGAAGACGACCAGCCTTGCCGTCGTCGCGCCTGGTATCGCCGAGGCGCTGCTCGCCACGGCCATCGGCCTCGTCGCCGCCATTCCCGCCGTCATCATCTACAACGTCTTCTCGCGCTCGATCGCCGGCTACCGCGCCCTGCTCGCGGACGCCTCCGGCGAGGTGCTGCAGCATGTCTCGCGCGATCTCGAGCGCAGCCGCCTCACCCTGTCCTCCGGCCGCGCCTCGTCCGAGCGCAGCGTGGCGGCCTAGATCATGGGGGCCTAGATCATGGCTGTCTCGCTCAAGAACACCGACGGCGACGACACGGCCGAGATGTCGGAGATCAACGTGACGCCGTTCATCGACGTCATCCTGGTTCTCCTGATCATCTTCATGGTGGCGGCGCCGCTCTCGACGGTCGACGTCGCCGTCGATCTGCCGACGTCCAATGCGGCGCCGGCCGAACGGCCGGACAAGCCGCTGTTCCTGACCGTCCGCGCCGATCTCTCCCTGGCGCTCGGCAACGACCCGCTGCCGCGCGATGCGCTGCAATCCGGCCTCGACGCCGTCACCGGCGGTGACCGCGGCCAGCGGGTGTTCCTGCGCGCCGATGGCGCCGTGGCCTATCGCGAGCTGATGGAGGTGATGAACGGGCTGCGCGCCGCCGGCTATCTGAAGATCGCGCTGGTCGGGATCGAGGACACCGGTGCCGCTAGCGCGCCCGCTTCCGAAGGGACGCAGCCATGATGCCGACCCGCCGGACCTCGCTGGCGTCCGTCTCGAAGACGGCGCTCCGCTGGGGGCTCGCCGGGGCGCTTGTTGCGAGCGCCCATGCCGCCGCCGTGTTCGTGGCGATCGACTGGCAGCCGCGCGCGGCCG
Organism: Kaistia sp.; assembly: GCA_965279105.1. Lineage (GTDB taxonomy): Bacteria > Pseudomonadota > Alphaproteobacteria > Rhizobiales > Kaistiaceae > Kaistia. The sequence continues at coordinate 2,186,529 of OZ257135.1, read as the reverse complement.
CCGCCAGCGAGCCGCCGCCGGCCATGATGATCGAACTGGCACCGCTGGCGGTGACGCCCGACCTCGTGCCGATCCAGTCGGTCGCGGCCGCCGAAAGCGCCCCGGTCGAGCCGGAAGCTGCGCCGCCCGAGCCGGAGGTCACGCCGCCGGAGCCGGAAGCGCCGCCGCCGGAGCCCGTCAAACCGCCGGAGCCGCCGCCGCCACCACCACCCGAGCCGGTCAAGCCACCGCCGCCGCCAGAGCCCGTCAAGCCACCGCCGCCGGCGCCGCCCCCGCCGCCCGTCGAGGAGCCGCCGCTCAAGCTGCCGGAGGCGCAGGCCCCGGACGCGCTGCCGACGCCGCCGAAGGTGATCCCGCCCGAGCCGGCGAAGGAACCAGAGCTGCCGGAGCCGCCCAAGGTCGAACCGCCGCCGGAGCCGGCAAAGCCGCCGCCAGAGCCGCCCAAGGTCGATCCACCCAAGGTCGAACCGCCGAAGGTCGAGCCGGTCAAGCCTGAGCCGCCGAAACCCGAGCCACCGAAGGTCGAACGGCCGAAGGTGACGAAGCCCGAGATCGCCAAGACCGAGATCGCCAAGCCGAAGAAGCCGGCCGAGCGCAAGGTCGCCGCGAAGCCGAAAAGCAGCGCCGCGCCGCGCAGTGCCGATGCCAAGGCGGTCAAGGCTGCCCGGTCGGCGGCGCCGGTCGCCGGCGCCGGGGTGCAGTCGGTGTCGCCCGCCTCATGGAAGAGCCGGCTGCTCGCCCATCTCAACCGTCACAAGCGCTTTCCGCGCGGCGCGGGGACGGGGGCGGCGTCGGTGACCTTCACGATCGATCGGCTCGGCCGCGTTCTCTCGGCGCGGCTCGCGCGCTCCTCGGGCGACGGCGCGCTCGACAGCGAGGCGGTGAACATGCTGCGCCGTGCCAGCCCGCTGCCCGCGCCGCCGGAGGGCTTCGGGCCGGCCCGCATCGCGCTGACCGTGCCGGTCCGCTTCAGCCGCTGAGCCTCGATCGCCCTGCGTCCTTCGGGAGGCAGGGCGATCCGGCGCCATGTTGCCGTACCGGACCAACCCGAAGACCGGATCGGTCCGATGCTTCAGCCGCCGAGCGCGCCCTGTTCGGCGGCGATGCGGTCGCTCAGCGCGTCGGTGGGACTCGCCTCATCGGGCTTCTCGGCGAGGCGGCGCTTCAGGTGCTTGAGCGACTCCTCGAGGATCGTGTCCAGATCCTCGGCAGAGGTGAAGTCGCCGGCGACGCGCTTGACCTTGGTGTTGTCGAACAGCGCCGCCCAGGTCTTGTCGCCCATCAGCGGGCCTTCCCACTCGGCATTGTAGCGGATGAGCGTATCGGTCGGCACATGCACGATCTTCGCCTCGACGCCGAGGCCCTTGGCGATGGCGCGATAGATCTGGTCCCAGCCATGGCCGCGGTCGGCGGTGATGTGGAAATCCTCCGAGATCGCGTCAGTCTTGCCGAAGAGGCCGACAAAGGGCTGCGCGAGATCGACCGAGCGGGTCAGCGTCCACGGCGAGGTGCCGTCGCCGCAGACGATCACCTTCTTGCCCGCGAGCATGCGGCGGGCAACCGCATCGCCGTCATTCATCATGCTCGGCAGTCCGGTACGGACCGTGTGGCTCGGCCGCACGATGGTCCAGGGCAGGTCGCGGGACGCCTTCAGCGCCGCTTCCGCCGCGATCTTGGCCTGGCTGTAGGGCCAATAGGGGTTCACCGTCGGCGTCTTCTCGGTAATCACATAGTGCTGCGCCGGCTTCTCGTAGACCGAGGCCGAGGAGATGAAGATATATTGGCCGGTCTTGCCCGCGAAGACGCGGATGTCCTCCTCCATCTGCTCCGGCGTGAACAGCATGAACTGGCAGACGACGTCGAAACGCCCGGCGCCGAGGCTGCGATAGCTGGCGGTGTCCTTCATATCGCCCGTGATCAGCGTGACGCTCTCGGGGAGCGGCTCGGCCGAGCGGCCGCGATTGAACACCGTGACGTCATGGCCGGCCGCGACGGCCCGCTCGACGCAGGGAAGCGAGATCTGGCCAGTGCCACCGACGAACAGAACTTTGAGCGACATGAGGATCCTCCTTGGAACGTCCCGAACGGTAGGACGGCCCATGAACCGATTCAAGCCGTCGCGACCCGTGATCTCCGCTGAGGCTAGCCTGCCCTGCCCCACCATGTCGCGGCGAGCGGCGCGCCACCGACAAAGGCGCCGGCGGGCAGCGCATCGGCGATGCGCAGGCATTCGTTCCACTTCGCCATGCGTTCGGAGCGCGTGAACGAGCCGACCTTCAGCTGGCCCGCCCCGAGGCCGACGGCGAGATGGCTGATCGAGACATCCTCGGTCTCGCCCGACCGGGCCGAGACGATGGCGCGCCAGCCGGCGGCGGCGGCAGTGGCGAAGGTCGCGACGGCCTCGCTGACCGTGCCCGCCTGGTTGACCTTGATCAGGACCGCGTTGCAGGCGCGCTCCGCGACCGCCCGCTCGACCAGACGCGCATTGGTGACGAGATAATCATCGCCGATGATCTGCAGGCGATCGCCGAAGCGCGCGGTGAAGGCCTGCATGCCCTGCGGGTCGTCCTCGGCGAGCGGATCCTCGATCGAGGCGATCGGATAGGCGTCGATCCAGCGCCCGAGCAGGTCGATCATGCCGGCGCTGTCGAGCTCCGTGCCGTCGAGCGCCAGGCGGTAGCGCCCGTCATGGCCGAATTCGGAAGCCGCGATATCGAGCGAGATGACGACGCGCTTGCCGGGCGTTTCGCCGGAGCGGTGGATCGCCTCGGTGAGGGTTTCGAGCGCCTCCTCGTTCGAGGCGAATTCCGGCCACCAGCCGCCTTCGTCGGCGACGCCGGCGATGCGGCCCTTCCTCGCCATGATCTCGCCGGCGGCGAAATAGACGCCGCTGGTCACCTCCATCACCTCGTCGAACGAGGCGGCGCCGGGCACCATGACCATGAAGTCCTGCACATCGACGCGCCTTCCGGCATGGGCGCCGCCGCCGAAGATCTGGATTTCCGGCAGAGGCAGCGAGGGCACGCGGCCATAGAGATCGGCGACATGGCGCCAGAGCGGCTTGCCGGCGGCCGCCGCGGCGGCATGCAGCACGGCGAGCGAGACGGCGACCATGGCATTGCCGCCGATCACCGCCTTCAGCGGCGAGGGATCGAGCGCCACGAGCGCCGCATCGATGCCAGCCTGGTCGCCGGCATCGCGGCCGACCAACGCCGAGGCGAGGACGCCGCCGACATGTCCGAGCGCGCCGCGCACATCCTTGCCGCGGAGATGCGCCCCGCCGTCGCGCAGCTCCAGCGCTTCCCGCGTGCCGCGCGAGGCGCCGGACGGTGCGATGGCACGGCCGACCAGCCCGCCGGCGAGCTCCACCTCGGCCTCGACGGTCGGATTGCCGCGCGAATCCCAGACGCGGCGGCCGCGGACGGCGATGATCTCAGTCATGGGTCTCGAGTTCCGATTGAAGGGTGGAGAGCAGCACCGAGAGGCGCGCCGGCGGCGCCGCGACGAGCGGCAGAGCGAGGCGGCGGACGCGGTCCCGCTCCGCCTCGGAGAGATATTCGGCCGGCGACTTGCCATCGATGCGGGCGAGCATCAGCGCCGGCAGAAGCGCGGCGACCCGCGCCTCGAGCGCGTCCGGGTCCTCGAAGCTCACCTCGGCGCGATAGGCAGCCCAGAACGCGCGCGCCTCAGTGAAGAGCGCCGTGCGGATCGCCGGAAGATGCACGGCCTTCAGCACGAGATGGTTGAGGCAGAAGGCGACGTCGAAGGCGGCATCGCCCATGGTGGCGCATTCGGCATCGAGCAGGATCGGATTGCCCTCGCGCAGCAGGATGTTCTTCGGGCTGACATCGCCATGCACCAGCACGGTGCGCGCGGCATCGAGCGCGGCGGCGAGGCCGTTCAGCCGGCCCGCAAGGTCCGGATGGCGCGTCGCCGTGAAGCCGAGATAGGGATCGAGGCGGAGGGCGCGGAAATCCTCGGAATTCCGAAACGGCGCGGCATCGAAGTCCGGCCCGGCCGAGGCGGCATGGATGCGGCCAAGGACGGTGCCGACGGCGGCCGCGGCCCCTGGCGGGATCCGCCCGGCCAGCAGCTCGGTTTTCCAGAGCAGGATGTCGGGCCCTGCGAGAAACTCCATCGCGAAGCCGTTCTCCGTCGCCGACCAGCCGGAAAGCGCCGGCACCGAACCCGGCGCGGCGCGCCCGGCGAAGGCGAGCCAGGCATATTCGGCGCGGTTCCGATGCACCGGCGCCCGCCAATCGGCCGCGACCTTCAGCTTTTCCAGCGCGAACTTGACGCAGATCGTGCGGTCGCCGAGATCGACCACGCCGATATCGGAGGCGACCCCGCCCGCGAGCGGCCGGGCGGACAGAACGGCCTCGGCCGGCGCAAGGCCGAGATCGGCGACGAGCCGGCGGGCCCGCGCCTCGAATTCGGACGCCGTCATCGCATGACGCTCCGCCCCGCCGCCGGCGCTTGGCCAGCGGCGATCCCTTGGCAACGCATCCCGTTGTCCTCCCGAGGCGCCTCGGAAGCGTTCTAGCCGGGGTGCGCCGCCGGCGCTACTGGGGAACCGGCCCTCGCGGCCCCCCTCAGCGGTCGACCGGCGTCCAGGCCGACCACGGATTGAACACGCCGATCGTCGGCGCGACGCTGTCGGTCGAGGGCCCGAGATTGCGCTGGTAGACCGTGCCGCGCTGGTCGCAGAGGAAGGTCATGATGCCGGTCTGGCCCCATTCCGCCGGCCAGGCGAGCATCGCATAGCCAGCAAGCATTCGCCCCTTGACGAGATAGTCATAGGCGCCGCCCGGCGCGGACGGCCCCTGCCGGGTCAGGATCTTGAAGCGATAGCCATGATAGGAGCGCGGCGCGGCCGGATCATCGGAGGCCGCGACGGACGCCGCGACGATGCGATCGCCGAGCGGGCTGCGATCGCTCTGCGTCTTCGGCTCCCAATAGAGGCCGTCATGGCGACCCGGCGTCGAGACCAGCTTGCGGGCATATTGCTGCACCGGCTCGTCGTCATGCAAGCTCTGGAAATATTCGTTCTGCGCGGCGACGAAATCGGCACAGGCGCCGATCGCGACGAGCTCGTTCTCGCCGATCGTCATGTCCGTCACATGCTGCTCGCCGGCGGCGATATCGAAGGTCCAGCCGCCGCCCTCGGCCTTGAGCGGGATCGGGAAGCGCCAGCCGCCGTCGCCGAAGACGAGCAACTTCTCGCCGTCCGCGCCGTCGACGACGCTCTCGCCCTTGGCGGCAAGCGCCAGGAAATCCGCCATGTTGCGCTGGTCTTTGGTGGCATCGCCGCTCGAGAGCAGCGCCGTCGCCTTGCCGCCGAAGATCGCATCAAGCTTGCCGCTGCCCGGCTCCCTGGCCGCCGCGACGAGCGCCGCCGCCGCCGCATCCGGCGTTGGAAACTGCTGCTGCGCGGTGGCCGCGTCAGCAAGGAAGAACAGGAGGCCGGCGACGAGCGCGGCGGGAAACGTCAGGATTGTCCGCATGGTGTTTGTCCCCCCTACCGCCGGCCGCCGCGGCCACCGCCGCCGCCGCGCATCACCGGAGCGCCGCCGCCACCGCCGCGGGACATCTGCGGACGGCTGCCGCCGCTCGGCCGCGCGACCGATTGCCGGCTCGCGGCGCCGCGATTGGCCATCGCGCCGGCCGTGCCGCCGCCGAGGCTAGCGCCGCTGAAGGCGCTGTTGGCCGGACGCTGTGGCGAGGGGCGCTGCTGCATGGCCGGCTTGCCGGCGGGCTTGGTCGCCGCCTTGTTGGCAACTGCCTTCTTGGCGCCGGCCTGCTTGGTGCCGGCCTTCTTTGCGCCCGCTACCTTGGCGCCGCCATCGGCCTTCTTGACGCCGGCCCCCTTGGCGCCAGCGATCTTGTCGGCGGCCTTGCCGCCGCCGGCGCCGGCCAGCTTGTCGCCCGCCGCCGCCCTGTTTCCGGCGAGATCGCCGCCGCCGGCCTTCACGCGATCGCCGGCATTGGCGCGCTCGCCAACCGCGTTGCGGTTGACGCCGCCCGGACGGGCGGTCGCGGCGAGGCCGGGCTTCGAGCCTTGTCCGGGATGATATTTGCCGGCATCCGGCCGCCACGGCCGCGTATTGCCCGAGCCGATATTGATATCGTTGCCGATATTGATGTTGCCGTTGTTGATGCCGCCGCCGATGCCCGGCCGGTAGCCGGGATAGCCCGGCCAGCGCGGCGGATAGACATAGCCGCGGCCCCAGTCCCAGGCATTGTCGATGGCGACGCCGACCGCGACGCCGACGCCAAAGCCGATCAGCCCGGTAGCGAGGTCGTTGCCGTCCTCGTAATAGACCACCGCCGGATCATAGGTCGGCACATAGATGACGCCCGGCTCGGCCGGCTCGATGACGATATAGTCGTTGACGGTGGTGCTGGTGCCGCTCGTCTGCTGGCGGACGGTCACCGTCTGCTGCGGCGTCGATTTCAGCGAGCCGGCCTTCTCAGCCTCGCGGCGGAGCGCCTGGATGACATCGGCGACATCCTCGGGCTGGTTGACGAAGGCATCACCGAGATCGCTGGTCGCGTCGAGATCGGTGTTGAGTGTCTCGATGATCGTCGGGAAGCGCACCAGCGCCTTCACCGAGGGGTCCCAGCCTTGCGCGTCGGCGCCGGCGAAATCGCCCTTCTTGACCGCCGCCTCGTTCTTGTCCAGCCACCGCGCCGCCATGACGATATCAACAGGATAGGCAGAGGCCGGCAGCAATTGCGCCAGGAGCTGATCGGGATAGAGCGCGAAGGGCGCGAGCAGCCTGCGCAATTCCTCGGTGGTGAAGAGATCCTCGGCCGGCACCGCCTCGGCCGCCGCGCTGGCGGGCGCCGGCTCGGCCGCGCCTGCCTGAGGCGCTGCGGCGGGCGGCGTCTCGGCCGCCAAGACCGGCGCCGTCAGCGCCAGCCAGGCCGCCGCTCCGAGCAGCAGGAAGCGGAGCCTCCGGCCGCCTGATGGCCTCGTCGAAACCGTCATCTCACCCTCCCCGCAAGGTTTGACCGCGCGCATCCTAGCACGAAGCCGGCTCGCAATCCCGTCAATGGCAACACGGCGCCGGCTGGCCGGATCGCGCCGACCGAACGCGCCGGACAGACACGCCGCATGCGCCGCTGCCCTGCCCGATCGGCAGGCGCGCACGCACGGCATCCGGCTGGGCCTTTGCCGTCATCAGTCCAACCGCGCTGTTGCCAGCGCGTCATTTCGCGGGGGATTTGGCGATGGTCGGAGTGGCAGGATTTGAACCTGCGACCCCGTCGTCCCGAACGACGTGCGCTACCAGGCTGCGCTACACTCCGTGACCATCAGCGAGGCGGGTTATAGCGACGGCATCGGCGCGCCGCAAGCGCGGAAATCGCGCCTGTGGATGACGCAGGATGACGGGCGCATGACGCGGCCGAGACGCAGCCAAGAAGGAGCCGAGGCGCAGCCCAAGACGGAGCCAAAGACGCAGCCACGGTCCGCCCGCGTTTGGGCCCATGATACGCCAGAGTTGGGATGATGGCGCGCTCCCGGCGCGGCCACCGTTGCGGCAGCCCATCCTTCCGGCTATAGCACCAGCGTCGCGGCGCCAGGCCGCCGACCTAATGGGGCGTCGCCAAGCGGTAAGGCAGCGGTTTTTGGTACCGCCATCCGGAGGTTCGAATCCTCCCGCCCCAGCCATTTTTCTATTTCACGAATAATAACAATGTCTTAGGATACACTCGACTACCGAATAGGTCACTTGCCGTCACACCTCGCCGTCACCGTTACGCGTCGCATTGCACGGCTGGCGCTGCCAAGGCGATAGTCGAGTGCTGTTGCTGCGGTCGAGTCGACGTTGCCTCGATCTCGGCCACGAGTTGAAATGCATGATGCGTGGCGAGCCGGACGTATGGGGTGATCGCGTGGCTGACTACAAGAATAATCACTATGTCCCAGAGCTAATACTTAAGGGATTTCAGTCAGACGACAATAAATTCTATTATTATAACAAGAGCAATCCGTCAAAATCTATCATGCACCGCAATGTATCAAGTGTATTCTCCGGAAGGAGAATCTTTTGGAGAATCGACGACAGCGGCGCAATCGACAAGACGCTGGAAAGTGACTTTTACAAGCGCTTGGATGATACAGCGGCAACACTAATTGAGCGCATGCTTTCAAGCGTTCGGAAGGGGCGCGTTCCTAAGCTCACCAAGCAAGAAAAGTCCAAGTGGGACAATTTCACTTTCCTACAGACGAAACGTTTGCCGGCATTTCACAATGTCAAGATGGATCAATCGGCTTTAGAATCAGCAGTTCAATTTGTCGTAGACAGAACCGAGAGCGAACATGGCCCTTTGGGATCCGCAGAGATTGCTTATTTGCGCAACTACGTTGAGACTGAAGAAAACGTTCAGAACGCAAAGATTTATGCATTGCAGGCACCTGGCGAGCAGACACAAGAACTTCTAGGCAGTCGAGGCATCGGTTTTGCTAGGATAGCCCAGCCCCGCAGGAGCTTCATTATCGGAGATTGGCCGTTCGTGCGGCCCCGCCCTCCACTCCTTAGCGACCCGTCTGGCTCGATAGCAGAAATGTGGCTTCCGATTGCCAAAGACGTTGCGGTATCTCACTCGGGGCGCGCCGGTGAGGAACGCATCATTGATGTCAGCGCTTCGCAAGTTCGGATTATGAACGAGGCAATATACCGGCAAAGCAGCGAGGTCGGCTCTTGCTCTGCCGAACTTCTAGCATCATTGGGAAACTTGGCTATGCCCGCGATACGATAAGGGCGCCCGAGCCGAAGCCGTACGCCCTCTGATCGTCACGCGATGGACCGGATGTAAGACGGACCCAGATTCCGCCTGCATCGTCATGAGCGGCCGATCGCAACTGTCATTGCCGGGCTTGACCCGGCAATCCATCCTCTCTCCTTGCCCATCCGCAACTGTCTACCGGCAGCCCAGAAAGTCTGGGTTGCCGGGTCAAGCAACTGTGGATCATTGAGGGTTTGGTTTGAGTGCCTCGGCGTCTCTGACGATGGCGTTGAGGATGGTGATGAGCTTGCGCATTGCGGCGGTCATGGCGAGCTTGGCGGGCTTTCCGGCCTGTCGGAGGCGTTGGTAGAACGGCTCGATCTGGGGTGCCTTGGCCTTGATGGCGCTGAGGACGGCCATGTAGAGCACGGCTCGGATCTGCGATCGGCCGCCCCTGCATTGGCCATGGCGATCGGTGGCGCCGGATTGCCTGGCATGGGGCGCGACGCCAACCAGCGAGGCGACCGCCTTGGCGCTGATGCGGCCGAGTTCCGGCAGCTCGGCGATCAAGGTGGCGGCGAGGATCGGACCGACCCCCTTCACCGCCGTCAGCGTCTCGAACCGGGCGTCGAGGTCGGCGCTCTCCGCCACGCTCTGGCGGATGACCTTCTCGAGCGTCAGCATGCCCATGCGCAGCGTCGCGATCCGCGCCCGGATCATCCGGCACACGGTCGCCTCGTCGATCGTGTCCAGCTGCCCCTTGAGCATGCTCAGTTCCGCAGCGAGGCGCCGGCGATGGGTCACCAGCGCATCGAGCCTCTCGACCCTCGGATCGGGGGCATAGGCGGGCAGGCCCTCCCATGTCAGCTCCAGATAGCGGGCGATCATCGCGGCATCGATCGGGTCGGTCTTGGCCGGCCGCTTCATCGCGCGCGCAAAATGCCGGACCGCCGCCGGCGCCACGACATAGACCTTCAGGCCGGCCGCAGAGAGCCGCTTCGCCAGCGCCCGCTCATAGCCCCCCGACGCCTCCAGCCCGATCGCCAAAGGCTTCAGCTGCTTCAGCCGCCGCACCAGGTCCGTCACCGCCGCCGGCTCGTTCAGAGCCGTCAGCCGCGCGCCGGACGGGTGCAGATGCACGTCGAACCGCGCCTTCGAGACGTCGATGCCAACAAACATCCGCTCGTGTATCATCTCTCCGCTCCCAGGCTTGTGGTGCGGGCTTCGAGCCCGTCCAACTGTTCGGGGTCAAAGGGAGCAGACAGGGCCTTGCTTGACCTCGGTCGCCATCGACCCGCCCGAAAGCGGCCACCTGTCTGCATCAGGGGCGTTTCGCTCACGCCCCTGATGCACCCATCAAATCACAGAATGTCGACACAAGCCCGGCAACGACAGCTGAGGGCAGCCGGAGCATGGACAGGGCTGAATGTCGATCGGTCCTAGGCCGCCATGCCAGGTCCGATCTGCCTGCCGTTCGCCTTGACCGGAAGCGCTGCCGGGGATTCTTCGCTTCATCGCTCTCATCGCGCCCCCTCCTTCCCCCCTTGCCCCACCCCCCTTCCCCCGCTAACACTGAACCACATGGTTCAGTCTTCCGCCGCCCGCCTCGACACCTCCTTCGCCGCCCTGTCGGATTCGACCCGGCGCGGGGTGCTGGAGCGGCTTGGACGGACGGAGGCTTCGATCACGGAGCTGGCCGCGGCGTTCGGCATGACGCTCACGGGCATGAAGAAGCATGTCGACGTGCTCGAGCGGGCGGGCCTCGTCACGAGCGAGAAGGTCGGACGCGTTCGGACCTGCCGGCTCGGACGGAGCGGGCTCGAGGGCGAGGCGGCCTGGATCGAGCGCTATCGCCAGCTCTGGGACGCCCGCTTCGTGGCGCTGGACGCCGTTGTCGACGATCTGAAGCAGAGGGAGAAGGCCGATGGACGAGAGCCGAGCGAATGACAACACCCCGCCGCCGCATCGCACGCGGGCGGAGCGGGCGTCGGACCGCGAACTGGTCATCACGCGGCTGTTTGACGGGCCGCCGCGCCTCGTCTTCGCGGCCTGGACCCAGCCGGAGCTCTTCATGCGCTGGTGGGCGCCGAAGTCGTCCGGCGTGCCGATGCTCTCCTGCGCGATGGATGTGCGGGTCGGCGGCAGCTACCGCGTCGCCTTCGGCCATGATCCGGCGACCGCGATGGAGTTTGTCGGCCATTATCTCGAGGTGGTGCCCGATGCGCGTCTCGTCTGGACCAACGAGGAAAGCGCCGACGGCGCCGTCACCACTGTGACGTTTGAGGCAAGGGGCGAGCAGACGCTGCTGACGCTCCGCGAGCTCTATCCGTCCAAGGAAGCGCTCGACGCCTCCATCGAAGGCATGGAAGCCGGCATGCCCGAGCAGTTCGCGCAGCTCGACGCGCTGCTCGCCGCGCTCGGCGCGGGCGCCGGGACGGCCTGAGATCATCGGCCTCGCCCCGCCCCGGCCGGCCGTCGGGCGCGCCGGGGCGGGATCGGTGGCCAATCAGAAGGTCGGGATGAGGCCTTCCTTCTCCAGCGTCGTCCAGAGCTCCGCGGGGATCGGCTGCTCGAACCAGTCGACGCTGGTGTCGATCTGCTTCGCCGTCTTGGCGCCGACGGCGATGACCGAGGCGGCGGGATGGCGCAGCGGATACTGGATCGCGGCGGCCGGCAACGGCACGTCGAAGCTCTCGCAGACGGCGCCGAGCCGTTCCGCCTTGGCGATCACCGCGGCCGGGGCGTCGGCATAGTTGAACTTCTTGCGGCCCGAGGTCGAGGCGAGGATGCCGGAATTGAACACGCCGGCGATGACGAGGTCGACCTCGTGCTTCAGCGCCAGCGGCAGGAAGGTCTCCACCGCCGAATCATCGAGCAGCGAGAAGCGGCCGGCCAGCATGGAGACGTCGAGATCGGCCTCCTGCATGGCATCGCGCGTGACTTCCCATTCGTTGACGCCGAGGCCGAAGCCGGCGATGAGCCCGGCGGCCTTCAGATCCATCAGCGCGCGGAAGCCACCGCCCTTGGTCAGCGCCGTCCAGTGATGGTCGTGCAGGTCGCCATGGGTGACGCGGCCGATGTCGTGGACGAAGAGGAGGTCGAGGCGCGAGAGGCCGGTGCGCTGGCGGCTGTCGTCATAGGAGCGCATGATGGCGTCATAGCTGTAGTCGAACACCTCGCGGAACGGCAGGCCGTTGTTCCAGCCACTGTCGAACTCGTTCTTCGGCGGCTCGGGCGGCAGCGTGCGGCCGGGACGCTCGAAGCTCATCAGGCGGCCGACCTTGGTGCTGATGCGGAAGGCCTCCGGGTCCTCCTCGCGCAGGAATTCGCCGGCGATATGCTCGCAGCGGCCGAGGCCATACATCGGCGCGGTGTCGAAATAGCGGATGCCGCGCTGCCAGGCGGCGGCGACGGTGGCCCGCGCATCGGCGATCGGCACCGGCGCATAGAGGCCGCCGAGCGGGGCCGTGCCGAGGCCGAGCAGCGTCAAATCGATGCCGGCGCGCTTGAGGCGCTTCTTGTCGGACGCCTTCATGGCGTTTCCTCCCGTGTCAGAGTGCGCTTGGTTTGCCCCGCTTGAATAGCACGAGGCCGCCGCCCGCGAGCAAGGGGCGACGGCGCCTAGACGCGGTTCAGCGCGAGGCGTGCAGCAGTTCGAGATACTCCGCGCGGGTGGCGATGCGCGGGTTGGTGGCGTGGCAATGGTCCTTCAGCGCCTCGCCGGCGACCTTCTCCATCATCGCCTCGTTGACGCCCATGGCATCGAGGCCCGAGGGCAGGCCGATCTCGGCCGAGAGCGCCGCGAAGACTTCGTCCGGCGGGCCGCCGACGATGTCGGCGATCACGTCCCATTTCTCGCCGATGGCGGCGCGGTTGAAGCGCAGCACGGCCGGGGTCAGCACGGCGTTGAGCGTGCCGTGATGGAGGTTCAGTTCACGCACCGCGCCGAGCGGATGCGTCAACGCATGCACCGCGCCGAGGCCCTTCTGGAAGGCCATCGCGCCTTCGAGCGCGCACATCATCATCTCCCAGCGCGCCTTGCGGTCCGAACCGTCCTTGACGGCGGTGCGGATCGCCTTGAAGCCGCGTTTCAGCCCGTCGATGGCGATGGCGTCGGCCGGCGGATTGACGGAGGGCGCCATGAAGGTCTCGAGGCAGTGCGAGAGCGCATCCATGCCGGTCGCCGCCGTCAGATAGGGCGGCAGGCCATAGGTGAGCTCGGGATCGCAGAGCGCGACGCTCGGCAGCATATGCGGGCTGATGATGCCGAGCTTGCGGCCCTCGGCGGTGATGATGACCGCCGCGCGGCCGACTTCCGAGCCGGTGCCGGACGTGGTGGGAACGGCGACCATCGGCGCGATGTTGCCGTGGATCTTCGCCGCGCCGCCTTCGACGGCGGTGTATTGCGCGAGGGGCCCCGGATGGCCGGTCAGGAGGCGCACCGCCTTGGCGAGGTCGATCGAGGAGCCGCCGCCGAGCCCGACGATGCCGTCGCAGCCGGCGGCCTCATAGAGCGCGAAGGCCTTCAGCACCGCCTCCTCGGTCGGATTGGCCGGCGTCTCGCCGAAGACGGTCGGCGGCGCCGCGAAAAGGCCGGCGACGCGCGCGACGAGGCCGGTCGCGATCAGGCCGCGATCGGTGACGACGAGCGGCTTCGCGACCTTGAGGCCGTCCAGGATCGCCGGCAGCCGGGCGATCGCGCCTTCGTCGAACTCGATGCGGGTCAGATAGGTGATGAGGGCCATCGCGGCGGTGTTCCGGTGCTGGGTAACGTGAACTGAGGACCTGATCTAGCATGCGGCGGTGAACCGCTGGAGGCATCGCTCAATGCCCCTTGCCACGCCAACCGATATATGAGTTATTCGAGCCAGTCCAGATCGCGAAACCAGGCAAAGCTCGAAAGCCCAGCGACCACAATGGAAACCGGGATGTCAGCACCGCGAAGTTCGAGAGCGCAGAGCGAAAAGCCGCCTCAGAAAGCGGAACACATATATGAGCAGCTGCGCCAGGCGATCGTTCGCCTCGCCATGGTCCCGGGCGCGGCCATCTCGGAAAAAGAGCTCTGCCTGCACTATGGCGTGTCGCGGACGCCGGTGCGCGAGGCGCTGAAGCGGCTCGTCGACGAGGACCTCGTCGACGTGTTCCCGCATTCGGGCACTTATGTCAGCAAGATCTCCTATGACGTCGCGGAAGAGGGCTTCGTCATCCGCCGGGCGCTGGAGATCGAGAGCATCCGCCGCGCCGTCACCTTCGTCACCGATGCCGATATCGCGAGGCTCGACGGGCTCATCGCCGACATGCGCGACATTCTCCGCCGCGAGGCGCTCAAGGATTACATCGAGGTCGACGACGCCTTCCACGGCGCCATCGCCGAGATCAGCCGCTATCCGCGCATCTGGAAGTTCATCAACCTCGTCAAGGCGCATCTCGACCGGATGCGGCAGCTGAGCGCGCCGGTACCCGGCCATCTCGCCGAGGTGACCGAGCAGCATGCCGCCGTCGTCCGCGCGCTCGAGCGGCGCAATGCCGACCAGGCCGAGCTCGCGATGAAGATCCATCTCGACGCGTCCTTCGCGGTGATGAGCGCGATGTATCGCGACGGCCAGATATTCCGGAAGAAATCCGGGTTGTCCGGCGCCTGAGGGCGGCGGGCGAGACCAGCACGTCCGGTGCGCGGCGATACGACCGCAGCCGGGGGAGGAACGACATGGATACGCTGAAGGCGAGCTACGACATCATCATCATCGGCGCCGGGGTCGGCGGCGGCGCGCTGGCGAACAGCCTCGCCGCGCCCGGCCGCGACATCCTGATGATCGAACGCGGCCCGCGGCTGCCGCGCGAGCCCGACAACTGGAGCGTCGACGCCGTCTTCCACAAGCGGAAATATGCCGCCAAGGAACAGTGGCGCGACAAGAACGGCGCGCTGTTCAGCCCCGGCACCTATTACTATGTCGGCGGCAACTCGAAATTCTTCGGCGCCGCCACGGTGCGCTTCCGCAAGCAGGATTTCGAGGCGCTGCAGCACGAGGCGGGCGTCGCGCCAGCCTGGCCGGTCTCCTACGACACCTTCGAGCCCTATTATGCCCGCGCCGAGACGCTGATGGGCACGCATGGCCAGGCGGGCCTCGATCCGATCGAGCCGCCGCGCTCCGGGCCGATGCCTTATCCCGCGATCGGCCACGAGCCGGAGATCGCCGCCTTCGACAGCAAGCTGCGCGCACGCGGGCTGCATCCCTTCCCGCTACCGATCGCGATCGACTATCACGACGGCGGCGCCTGCGCCCGCTGCATGACCTGCGACGGCTTCGCCTGCAAGATCGGCGCGAAGGGCGATGCCGAGGTGCGGCTGATCAATCCGGCGCTCGCCAAGGGCGGCATCACGCTCGCGACCGAAACCTATGTGCGGCGGCTCATCACCGATCCCTCCGGCCAGCGCGTCGTCTCGGTCGAGATCGAGAAGGATGGCGCGGTCCGCACCATCACCGGCGGCTTGTTCATCTCCTCGGCCGGGGCGATCAATTCCTCCGCGCTGCTGCTCCGCTCGGCGAACGACAAGCATCCGCGCGGGCTCGGCAACAACGCCTCCGACCAGCTCGGCCGCAACTACATGGCGCACAACAACACGGCGATGATGGCCGTGTCGCCGTTCAGGAAAAACCGGGTCAAGTTCCAGAAGTCGATGGCGATCAACGACTTCTATCTCGCCAATTCGGAGCGCCCCTACCCGCTCGGCAACATCCAGGGCCTCGGCAAGCTGCAGGCCGGCATGCTGACCGCCAACCTGCCCTTTGCGCCGGAATGGCTGATGGGCGCCTTCGCCGAGCGCAGCGTCGACTGGTGGCTGATGTCGGAGGACCTGCCGGATCCCAATAACCGCGTCACGGTCGATCCGGACGGGCATATCCGCCTCTCCTACACCGAGAACAACCTCAAATCGCATGGCGAGCTGGTCAAGGTGTGGAGCCGCCACATGCGGGCGCTCGGCTATCCGATCATCATCACGCAGAAGATGGACATCAAGGTCTCGATGCATCAGTGCGGCACGGCGCGCTTCGGCACCGATCCCGCGACCTCGGTGCTCGATACCAACTGCAAGGTCTGGGACATCGACAATCTCTATGTCGTCGACGCGTCCTTCCTGCCTTCCTCGACCGGCTTCAACCCCTCGCTGACCATCGTGGCGCAGGCGCTGCGCACCGGCGAGCACCTCATGAAAGCGCTCGGCGAGAGTGCCCCAACGGAGCGGCCGGCCGCAGCCGCAGCCTGACCGCCATCCCTGTTCGACACGACGTTTCGGGAGGAAACGAAGCCATGTCCGCCACCCCGCCGCGCGACTATACGCGCCTGTTCGATCTCACCGGCCGCAAGGCCATCGTCACCGGCGGCTCGCGCGGCATCGGGAGGGCGCTGAGCGAAGCGCTCGCCGCGCAGGGCGCCGACATCGCGATCGTCGTCCGCTCGTCGATCGGACTTGCCAACGAGCTCGCCGACCAGCTCAACGCCAAGGGCGGCGACAGCTTCGCCATCCAGGCCGACGTGTCGGTTCCCGCCGATGTCGAGCGGATGGCGGCGGAGGTCGCGGCGCGCTGGGGCCGGGCCGACATCCTCGTCAACAATGCCGGCATCGTGCTGCCCGGCAATGCCGAGGACTACGGCATCGAGGACTGGCGGCAGACGATGAGCGTCAATCTCGACGGCGTCTTCCTGGTCAGCCAGGCGATCGGCCGGATGATGATCGCGCAGAAGAGCGGCTCGATCATCAATATCGGCTCGATGTCCGGCCGCATCGTCAACTGGCCGTTCCGCCACGCCGCCTACAATGTCTCGAAGGCCGGCGTGCACATGCTGACCAAGGCGCTCGCCACCGAATGGGCCGAGCACAATATCCGCGTCAACGCGCTCGCCCCCGGCTACATCATGACCGAACTCACCGACGAGGTGCTGCGGGAACATCCCGACGTCGTCGCCAATCACTGGGCCAAGGGCGCGGTGATGAACCGCATCGGCACGGTCGACGAACTCGCCGGCTCGGTCGTCTACCTCGCCAGCGACGCCGCCTCCTTCACCACCGGCGAGGTCATCACGGTCGATGGCGGCCTGACGCTGCGTTGAACGCTGGTCTTCTGGGGAAAGGTCGGCGCATGTCGGAACGGCATCAGGACGAACCGCTCGTCTATATCCAGCGGCCCGGAGCGCTCGCCGAGATCGGGCGCCATGTCGCGCCGTTCACGAGCCGCGCGCTCGTCGTCGCCGCGCCGTCGGCCTGCGCCGCGCTGCGGGCAGAGGTCGAGGCGGCGCTGGATGCGGCCGGGCTCACCTCGGTCTCGCTGCGCTTCGGCGGCGCCTGCACGGCCGGCGAAATCCGCCGGATCGCCGAGGCGGCGATAGCGGCGGATTGCGACACCGTCATCGGGCTCGGCGGCGGCAGCGTGCTCGACGCCGCCAAGATCGCGGCGCGCCATCAGGGCACGGCGCTTGTCAGCGTGCCGACCGCGGCGGCGAGCACCGCCGCGACCACGTCCTTCGGCATCGTCAGGCCGGCGGCTGGCCTGCCCGCCCATGTCGTCGCCTGCCACCGCCCGGCCGATCTCGTCCTCGTCGACAGCGCCGTGATCGCGGCAGCGCCGGCGCGGCTGCTCGCGGCCGGCATGGGCGGCGTCCTCGCCCGGATCTCGGAAGCGCAGCTTGAGCCGGCGGCGGGCTCGCCGGCGGCCGGGCTCGTCGTCGCCGGTGCCTGTCACGCAGCGCTGATGCGCGACGGACGCGCGGCCATGGCGGCGGCGGCCAATGGGCGGATGTCGCGTGCGCTCGAGACCATCATCGAGATCAACCTCCTCTGGGCGGGTCGCGCGGGGGCCGGCAGCGGCGAGCCGGCGGCGATGGGCATCGCCGATGCGCTGGCCGTGCTCGGGACGGGGCGCGCGGTCCATCATGGCGAGGCGGCCGCGTTCGGCGCGATCGCCCTGCTCGTGCTCGGCGACCGGGCGGACCACGAGATCAACGAAGCGCTCGACCTCTGCATCGATCTCGGCCTGCCGACGACGCTCGCCGATCTCGGCTTCGGCGACATCAGCAGCGCCGGCATGACGCGGGTCGGCGAGGCGGCGATGCATGCGGGGAGCCCGCTCCGCCGGATCGCGGCGGCAACGAGCCCCGCCGCCGTCGCGGATGCGATCCGGACCGCCAGCCGGCTTGGCGAGGGGCGCAGGCGCCAGGCCGCCTGAGAGTCAGCCCGCTTCGAAAAACGCGACCAGCGCCGCGTCGAAGGCGGCGCGCTGTTCGATCGGCGCCATGTGCCCGGCCTTTGCGATCACGACGAGATCGGAGCCGGCGACGCGGCTCTTGAGATCCTCGAGCACCGCGACCGAGGCGAAGGGATCGCGGTCGGCGGCGATGAAGCGCAGCCTTTGCGTCACGCGCGAGAGTGCCCCGCGATAATCGATGCCATAGCCGGAGCGGAAGGCGCGCGTCAGCGCCGCCTGGTCCATCGCCGCGCGCCAGGCGATGAAGCGGGCGACCGCGTCCGGATGCGCCGCCGCCCAGTCCGGATGCCAGATCGCCGCGGCCTGTTCGCCGGCGAAGGCCAGCGGCCCCAGCGTCTCGGCCCGCGCCAGCATCGCCTCAGTGCCCGCCTCGCCCTCCACTGTCGCCTGGACCGCGCAGCAGGCGATGACCGCGGCGAGGATCCGCTCGGGCGCCTTTTCCAGCATCGCCGCCGTGATGATGCCGCCGAGCGAGAAGCCGGCGACGGCGAAGCGCGCGATGCAAAGGGCCGTCATCAGCGCCAGCATGTCCGCCGCATAGAGATCGATCGTGTAGGGGGCGTCGGGCTTGTCGCTCGCGCCCATGCCGCGCAGATCCGGCGCGACCACGCGCCAGCCGCGCCCGGCCAGCGTCGCGATCTGGCCGGCCCACAGCGAATGATCCCAGCCGAGCCCATGCACCAGCAGCACGGCCGGCCCGCCTTCCGGACCTGCCAGCGCCACATGGTGTTCGATCCCGTTGGCCGTCAACCTCACATGCATCGGTGCTGCCCAAGATTCATACATTTGCCGCGATCTTCAACAGTCAGGCAGATTATCGGCAAAAACTGCTTTTGTAGAAAGTCCGCTCTCCGCGAATTGCTTCTGGCACAAAGCTTGCTGACTTGACCAGCGGTTCCTTCCAGCGAGAACGCCAGAAAGGCACATGCATGACTGACACGATCCGCCGCCCCTCCAAGACCGCTTCCGGACTCGGCGCGCCGAGCCTTCATCTCGATCGTCGCTCGCTGCTCAAGGGCGGCGGCCTGCTCGCCGGCGTCTTCATGGCGCCGGGCGCGCTGACTTTCGGCGCCCGCAAGGCCTATGCCGCCGACGCCTTCGTGCACCAGCTCGGCTGGATCAAGTCGATCCAGTTCGGCGGCCATTTCGCGGCCATCGACCAGGGCTATTTCGCCGCTGAGGGCATCGAGGCCGAATTCCTCGCCGGCGGACCGGGCACGGACGGCACCGCCGTCGTCGTCAGCGGCCAGGCGATGACCAGCGACAGCGATGTCGAGGGCGTCATCCGCACCCGCATCAGCGGCGTGCCGGTCAAGGCCTTCGCCGCGATCATGCAGAAGGCGCCGGGCGCGATCATGTCGCTCGCCTCCAAGCCGATCAAGACGCTGGCCGATTTCCCCGGCAAGACGATCGCGCTGCCGAACGCCACCCGTCCGCAGATGGACGTGTTGATGAAGGCCGCCGGTCTCGATCCGGCCTCGGTCAACTATGTCCCCGTCGGCACCGATCCCGGCATTCTCGCCGCCGGCCAGGTCGACGGCTATTACGGCTGGGCGACCAACCAGGGCGTGATGCTGAAGACGCGCGGCGTCGACATCGAAGTCGCCTACATGAACGACCTCGGCCTGCCGGGCTATGCCGGCGTGCTCTATGCCACCGACGAGTCGATCGACACCAAGTCGGACCTGATCACGCGCTGGCTCAAGGCCGAGATCAAGGGCTGGCAGTGGTTCCTCGACAATCCCGATGCGATGGCGAAGCTGATGGTCGACAAATATGGCCAGCGCGGGCTCGACCTCGAGGCGCAGACCGTCGAGGCCGGCGTCTACAAGGACTTCATCCCGGTCGGCGACGCCGCGACGCATGGCCTGCTCTGGATCGAGCCCTCTGTCTTCCAGCAGGGCATCGATTTCTCGATCAAGGCCGGCGACCTCAAGGAAGGCCAGGTCAAGGTCGAGGACGTCGTCACGCAGAAGCTGATCGCCGCCGCGCACGGGAAGTAGGACCGCGCTCTTGAGCCCTCCCCTTGCGGGAGGGCCAAAACCGCGCAGCGGTTTTGGGGAGGGGCGCTTCGCCGGACGCGTCGCGCTTGGAAATGTCGGGGCCGTGCGGCACCAGCATTTGCAGCAACCCCTCCCCAAGACGGGCTGCGCCCGTCTTGACCCTCCCGCAAGGGGAGGGTTCAGCGGAGTTACGACCGCCGACGGTCCAGGAGTAACGCCGAACCGATGACCGCCATCATCCTCGACCATGTCACCAAGGATTTCGAGATCGAGCGGCGCGCGGTGCGCGCGATCGACGACATCTCGCTCTCCTTCCCCTCGGGCAGCTTCTCGGCCCTGATCGGCCCGTCCGGCTGCGGAAAGTCGACGCTGCTCAGGCTCGTCGCCGATATCCTCGCGCCCTCCTCCGGCACGATCCGCATCGGCGGCTCGCCGCCCGGCGAAGCGCGGCTCAGGCACGAGATCGGCTTCGTGTTCCAGGATGCGAGCCTCTTGCCGTGGCGCTCGGTGCTCGACAACATCCAGCTGCCGCTCGAGATCGCCGGCCGGCCGGTCGGCGATGCGCCGCGCCCGGAAACGCTGATCCGCCTCGTCGGGCTCACCGGCTTCGAGAACGCCAAGCCGGCCCAGCTTTCCGGCGGCATGCAGCAGCGCGTCTCGATCGCCCGCGCTCTGACGCTCCGGCCCAAGGTGTTGCTGCTCGACGAGCCCTTCGGCGCGCTCGACGAGATCACCCGCCAGCGGATGAACATGGAACTCTTGCGCATCTGGCAGGAGACGGGCACCACCGCCATCCTCGTCACGCACACCATCGGCGAGGCCGTGTTCATGGCCGACCAGGTGCATGTGCTCGCCGCCCATCCCGGCCGCCTCGTCACCACCATCGACGTCGATCTGCCACGGCCGCGCCATCTCGCGATGCTGCAGACGGCGGCCTTCAACCATCTCGAAAATGCCGTGCGCGCGGCGCTGTTCGGCGACGAGCTCAAGGCCGAGGCGGCGCATGGCTGACGGCGCCGTCGTCTCGACCTCGCCGCGACGGCGGCGCGGCGTTGGCCCGGTCTTCGCGCCGGTCGCCATCGTCGCGGTGATCGTGGCGCTCTGGCAGGCCGCCAAGATGGGCAGCTTGCTGCCGATCACCGTGCCGGCACCGTCCGAGATCGCCGGGGCCTTCGGCAAGTCCTATGCCGACCTCTTCTACCATATGGGGCCGACCGTGCTTTCGGCCGCCGCCGGCTTCGTGCTGGCGACGGCGCTGGCGCTGGCGCTCGGCGCGATTGCGGTCTCCTGGCGGTCGACCGAGCCGACGATCCTGAAGCTCGGCATCGTCATCGACTCGATCCCGCTGATCGCGCTGACGCCGATCCTGATGGTCTGGGTCGGCAACGGCCTCGCCTCGCGCATCGTCATCGCCACGATCGCCGCGCTGTTTCCCCTCCTCGTCGGTGTCGTGCAGGGCTTCAAGGCGGTCGACCGCAACGTCTCCGAGCTCTTCCACATCCTCGCCGCCTCGCCCTGGCAGAGGCTCATCAAGCTCGCCTTCCCCTCCGCCCTGCCCTACCTCTTCTCGGCGCTGAAGATCGCCGCGCCGCTGTCGGTGCTCGGCGCCCTGATCGCCGAATGGGTCAGCGCCGATCGCGGCCTCGGCATCATGATGATCTACGCCCTGTTCTCCTTCGACGTGCCGCTCGCCTGGCTGACCATCCTCGCCGTCTGCTTCGTCGCGACCGCGGCCTATGGCCTCGTCGCGCTGGCCGAGCGGCTCTTGCTCGGCGGCCCGCAAGAGGCGATCGGCGGCGGTGGAGGTGGTCATGGCTGACATCGCCGCGCCGTCCTCAGGACGTCCCGCCGCCGCCCGGCTCAAGTCCGCCCTGGCGCCGATCCTCTTCGCGGCCGTGCTGTTCGGCCTCTGGAAGCTGATCGTGACGGTCTTCGCCGTGCCGCCCTACATCATGCCGCCGCCCGAGGCGGCGCTTTCCGCCTTCCTCGCCAATGCCGGCAAGATCGGCATGGCCGTGTTCTTCACGCTGCGCAACGCCGCTGCGGGCCTTGCCGTCGCCTTCGTGGTGGCGATCAGCCTCGCGGCGCTCTTCGTCAATTCGCAGAAGATGACGCGGGCGGTGCTGCCGATCGTCATCGGGCTTCGCACGGCGCCGGTGCTCGCCATCGCGCCGATCCTCATCATGGTGTTCGGCCGCGGCATCGGCACGGCGATCGCGGTCGTCGTCATCGTCTCGTTCTTCCCGATCATGGTGAATGCCATGAAGGGCTTCGGCTCGACGCGGAAGAACGCGCTCGAACTCATGCATGTGCTCGGCGCCAGCGCCTCGAAGACCTTCATCAAGGTGCGGCTGCCCTTTGCCCTCCCCTATATCTTCACGGGTCTCAGGAGCGCGGCGACGAGCGCCATCCTCTCGGCCATGCTGGCGGAATGGCTCTCCGGCGCGCCGGGGCTCGGCACGATGATCCTCGACGCCGCCTCCTACCGGAAGAACGACCTGCTCTGGGCGGCGGTCGTCGTCAGCATGGTCCTCGCCTTCGTCATCTTCTGGCTGACCACCACCGTCGAAAGACGCTTCACCTCATGGCGGACCTGATCCTCCGCCCGACCAGGGCTTTCGCATGACGACCTTGCCGCTCCAGGACCGCGCCATCCTCGTCACCGGCCCCGCCAAGGGCATGGGCGGCGCCATCACCCGCGCCATCGGCGTGGCCGGCGGCGATCTCGTCCTGATCGGCCGCGACATGGGCCCGATCGAGGCCATCGCCGGCGAGATGCGCGCGCTCGGCCGCGACGTCCTGGCGCTTGCCGCGGATATCACCGAAGAGGCCGAGGTGCTCGACGCCGTCGCCAAAGCCGCGGCGCATTTCGGCCCGCGCCTCTATGGCGCCGTCAATGTCGCCGGCGTCTCCGGACCGACCGGCAAGACGCTCTGGCAGCACAGCGTCGCGGATTTCCGCGCGCTCTTCGACGTCAACGTGCTCGGCAGCTTCCTCGTCATGAAGGCGATGCTGCCGGAGCTGATCGCGCGCGGCAGCGGCTCGGTCGTCAATATCGGCGGCACCTTCGGCTTCAAGGGCGTGCGCAACGCCTCGCTCTATGGCGCCACCAAATGGACGCTGCGCGGCCTCACCAAATCGGCGGCGCTGGAGGCCGGCAGCGCGGGCGTCCGCGTCAACATGGTCTCGCCCGGCGGCGTCGAGGGCCCGCGCCTGACGCGCCAGCTCGGCGAGGAGGCGGAGCTGATGGGCATCTCCTATGAGGAGCGCCTCGCCCGCTTCGCCACCACTGCGGCGCTCGGGCGGATGAGCACGGCCGAGGACATCGCCGCGGCCGTCCTGTTCCTGCTCTCTCCCGCCGCGCGCAACATCACCGGCCAGGACCTCCTCGTCGATGGCGGCACGATCGTTTGAGCGGCGCCGCGCCTCAGTGGCGCGGCACGCCCATCGCGCGGCAGATCTCGGCGAGGTCCGGATGGACGAAGATGCCGTCCTTCTGCAGCAGAACGCCATCCGCCTCGATCGTCACCTGGCGGCAGGTGAAATCGACATGGCCCGCCGCCGGGCGGCCGACCCAGGCGCCCCAGCCGAAATCGATATCACCGAAGGCGCGCTCGTCCTCGAGGATGCGGCCGCTCGGCACGGCGATGCCGGGATTGAAGCCGGTCGAGACATGGGCGATGCGGTGAAGCGTCGGATCGTGGCGCTCGGCGATCCAGTTCCTGAGCAGCCGCGCTTCCTTGCCACCCTCGATCGACTGGATGCGGCCGCCCTCGACCGTCACCACGAGCGGCGTATCGATCAGCCCGATCTCTTTCGGCTCGCTGAGCACGCCGTCGGCGACGAGAACGCCATTCATCGTCGCCTCGACCGGCGTCCAGGAGATCTGGCCGGCCAGCATGATCGGGATCTTCTCGGCATTGGCGCGCATGCGGAAGGCGGCGAGCGGCGTCTTCGGATTGGTGAAGCTGATATCCGATCCCGCGGCGCTGGTGACGCGCATGGTGGCGCCGATCAGGCACTGCTCGAGGCGCTGGCCGAGTTCCTCGATCAGCCGGACATCGGTGCGCCCGATGCAGCGGACCATGCCGTCGACGTCGATGCCGTTCGGGCCGTAATATTGCACGCCCGCATCGACCGCGGCCTGCCAGGCCTTCGTATAAACCGTGCAGCCGATGGTGAGCTCGATCCAGATATCGGCCGCGGCGACGGCGGCGGCGATCGGCGCCGGCATTTCCTCGAGCGGCCCGCGCGCCAGCGGATAATCGATGTGGATCGGCAGCCCGCCGGCCGCGAACACCGCCGCCGCCGAGGCGCGGGCGACGCGGGTGTCGGTATGCGAATCCGTGGTGATCACAACCCTCTGGCCGGGCTTCACCTCGAGGATCTCGTCGACCATGCGGCGTGCGGCGGCGGCGAGTTCGAGCGCGTAATACTCGTCGCGAGCCTCGACCACGGAATGAAGGCGCATCGGTACTCTCCGGTTTCGGCCTAAGGGAGGCCCGGCGCGGCGGCCGGGGACGCTCTTTGTCGCAAATGATGTGCCAGACGCCGCTTTGCCGACAATGCCTCGGAACAGGCGGACGCTGCGACCAGCGCCCGCGCCAGATCCGATCGACATTCAGGCTGTGACCCTGCTGAGATTGCTCAGAGGTGTCGTTGCCGGGCTTGATCCGGCAACCCAGACTTGCTTCGACTATCCATATACAATTGAGGTCTGCAGGCAGAGAGGCTGGATTGCCGGGTCAGGCCCGGCAATGACAACCGGGAGCGGTCGCTCACAATGACCGAAGCCCAATGTCGATCCGCGCTAGATCCGGTAGAGCCGCCGCGCTGTGTCGTGGAAGAGCGCCGCCTGCTCGCTTGCCGTCAGGTCATCCACGGCGCGCGCGAAGGTCTCATAGGCGCGGGCGAAGGACACGGTGCGGTCGTGCACGGGGAAGTCGCTGGCGAAGGCGAGGCGGTCCGTGCCGAACCAGCTGGCGAGATCGAGGATCGGCCCGGCGAGGCGCCGATCGGTCCAGCCCGGCATCCGGCAATGCAGCGCCGAGATCTTGACGGCGACATTCGGCAGTTCGGCCGCGGCACGCATGGCACGCCGCCACAGCGCGGTGCCGGCTTCGGTCGCGAAATCGGGGCTGCCGGCATGTTCGATGACGATGGCAAGCTCCGGCATGGCTCCTGCGAGCGCCAGTACCTCCGGCATCTGCCACGGCTCCAGCATCAGATCGAAAACCAGCTCACGGTGCGCCAGCTCACGGAGGCCTCGGGCGAAAGCCGGCCGCGACAGGAGGTCGGGCGCGCGGGCGAAGGAGGCCTGGCCCGGCCTTGCGGCGACGATGTCGCGGATGCCGCGCAGCGTCGGCACGGCCTCGCGGAGACGATCGAGCCGGTCGCCGATATCGGGCGCATCGAGCGGCGCATGCGCGATGATCGCCGTGGCGACGCCGGGATCGGCGGCATGAACCGCTGCCGCCGCGACCGCCTCGGCAAGGGGATCTGCGGCCAGCGCCTCGACCCAGACAGTCGCGACGAGATCGAGCCCGCCGGCGGCGGCGCGCAGCGCGTCCGGCCCGCAATCGGCAGCAAGGTCGGCCATCTCCGGCGCCCGCAGCCAGGGGATGGTCGCGGCGGCATCGCGCCAGAGATGATGATGCGCGTCGACGATGGGGCCGCGATAGAGCGCCATCGTCAGTCGCCGAGCCGGACCGGCAGGCCGCTCGCCAGCGAGGCCTCGGCCGCTACTGTCAGCCGCACCGCGCGGGCGGCATCGTCGAGGCCGACCAGCGGCGGCGTGCCCTCGGCGATCATCGCGAGGAAGGCGCCGACCTCCTCGGCGAGCGCGCCGACGACGCGGCCATGGAGGATCGGCTGGTGGCGGATGCCGGCCGCGCGAAAGCCGGCCGTCTCGTCGAAGGCGATCAGCTGCTGGCCGCGGAGGCTCATATCGTTGGAGACCATGCCGGTCGCGCCGAAGACGTCGAGCCGGTTGTTGCCGGCGGGCGACCAGCCGGCGGGCGTGACCCCGTAAGGCGCCGGCAGCGTCCAGCCGCTCTCGATGAGGCCGACGGCGCCGTCGGCGAAGCGTAGCGTCGTCACGACATGGTCGTCGAGACCGGTCGCATCGAAAACGCGGCCCCGCCCGGCGGCGGCATAGACCTCGATCACCGGCACGGGATGCACCCAGCTGACGAGATCGAAGTCATGCACGCCGAGGATGCGCAGCGTCGTCGACAGGCCCTTGAAGCGGGGCGTATCGGCCGCGACGAACTGCCGGCGCGCGGCGATGGTGACGACGCGGCCGCAGAGCCCGTCGGCGACGGCCGCCTTCATCTGCGCCGAGCCGATCTCGAAGCGCTCGACATGGCCGGCCATCACGGCGACACCGGCGGCTTCCGCAGCGGCGCGGATCGCGGCGATGCCGTCGAGATCGGGCGCGACCGGCTTCTCGATCAGCATCGGCAGCCCGGCGCCCGCGGCGAGGCGCGCATGCTCGGCATGGACATGTTCGGGGCTGGCGATGACGACGCCGTCGAGCCCGCCCTCGCCAAAGAAGGCCTCGGCATCAATGAAGCTCCGCGCGCCATGGCGCGCGGCGATCGCGTCAGCGCGGCCGGCATCGACGTCGCAGACGGCGGCGAGCACCGCATCGCGCCGCTCCGCGATGATCCGCGCATGCCACGCGCCGATCGCGCCGGCACCGATGAGGCCGATGCGGAGGGGTGCGGTCATGTGCCGGTGCTCATGGCATTGCCCGCCCAAAGGCCCCCACCCCGCCCTCCCCCGCAAGGGGGGAGGGAGAAGGGCTGGCCGCCGCCGGTGCAGATAAGGTGGCGGGAGGCGCCCCGGCCTTTGACCCCTTTGCTGCTGGCACGCAATGCAGAGCGGCAGCGGGAGCCGGCGAGCGCCAAGCGTCGATGACGCGGGCAACCGGCCCTCTCCCCCCTGGCGGGGGAGAGATGGAGAGGGGGTCTCGCGGCTGCGGCGACAGACCGATGCAGCGAGGCTTGGATGGGATTGGGTCGAAACAAGGCCCTCACCCCGGCCCTCTCCCTCAGGGAGAGGGGGAAGTCTGCGCCCTTCCCCGGCCATTCAGGAAGCGCCGAGCCGGCCGAGCCTCGCCCACTCTCTCCCAGGGAGAGGGCTGGGGTGAGGGCCTTCGCGGCCATCTCGGCCCTGCCCCCTCTCCCCCAGGGAGAGGGCTGGGGTGAGGGCCTTCCCCTCTGCGGCGACCGACGGCTCAGCCCCATGGCTGCTGGCCGGGAACGCGGATCGCCTTCATGGTCGTCGCGAGATTGCGCGGCGCCGGCGGCGGCATCTGCGGCCTGACCATCTCGCCCCAGCCGGGCGCGGCGACGACGGCGCCGTCCTTGGCGACGAGCTTGCCGCGCACATAGGTGCGGACCGGCACGCCGGTGACCACCTTGCCCTCATAAGCCGAGACCTTGCCGCGCGAATGCAGCGCCGCGGCCGAGAGCGTCGCCGTCTTGGCGAGGTCGACGACCGCGAAATCCGCGTCGGCGCCGACGCGGATGACGCCCTTGCGGCCATAGAGGCCGAAGGCGCGCGCCGGCGCGGCGCTGGTGATGGTCGCGACGCGCTCCAGCGTCAGCCGTCCATCGGCGACGGCCGTCAGCATCAACGGCACCAGCGTCTCGACGCCCGGGAAGCCGCAGGCGAGATCCCAGACGATCGCGCCGTATTTCTCGTCGATCGCATGCGGCGCGTGGTCGGTCGCGATCATGTCGAGCGTGCCGTCGGCGAGCGCCGCCCAGAGCGGCGCCTGCTGCGCGCGCTCGCGGATCGGCGGGTTCATGCGCAGCACCTCGCCGCCCGGCGCCAGCATCTCCTCGGCCGAGAGGTAGAGATATTGCGGCAGCGTCTCGACCGTCAGATCGACGCCGCGCTCCTTCCAGAAGCGGATGAAGGGCAGCGAGCGGGCCGAGCTCTCATGCACGATATGGATGCGGGCGCCGGTCCAGTCGGCGAGAGTCGCGGCGCGGTTGAGCGCCTCCAGCGCGACGACGTCGGTGCGGGCGGCGAGATGGGCCAGCATGTCGGTGCGGCCGGCCGCCTTCAGCTTGTTCTGGCGCCAGAACAGGATCGGCGAATTCTCGGCATGGATCGAGCAGCGGAGGCCAAGCTCGGCGAGGATCTCGAATCCTTCCAACACGGCGCCGTCGCTCGGACAGGGCAGATCGCCGGTGGTGTTGCCGAGAAAGAGCTTGGTGCCGATGATCCCGGCCTCAGCCAGCGCCGGCAGCTCGGCGAGATTGTGCTCGCCGAGAAGGCCATAAAGGCCGAAATCGACGATCGATTTCTCCTTCGCCGCGGCGCGCTTCATCTCGAAATGCGCCAGCGTGTCGGTCGGCGGCACGGTGTTCGGCATGTCGAAGACGGTGGTGACGCCGCCGACGGCCGCGGCCTGGCTGCCCGTGCCCCAATCCTCCTTCTGCGGCATGCCCGGCTCGCGGAAATGGACATGCACGTCGATGGCGCCGGGCAGGACATGCAGCCCCCTGAGCGAGACGCGCTCGCGCGCCGGCGGCATCAGCCGATCCTCGCCGATGGCGACGATGCGGCCGCCATCCACGGCGATCGACGCGGCGACGACGCCGTTCTCGTTGACGACGAGGCCATCCGCCAGCACCATGTCCA
This sequence comes from Kaistia sp., assembly GCA_965279105.1. Lineage (GTDB taxonomy): Bacteria > Pseudomonadota > Alphaproteobacteria > Rhizobiales > Kaistiaceae > Kaistia. The sequence goes on along the minus strand of OZ257135.1, from coordinate 2,157,872 downwards.
CAGTCTCTGGTTGCGGGGCGGCGGATGGACGGGACTCTGACATGGACGCGGTCTCCTTGGAGGTGGCGCAAGCTAGCAGCGCGTTGATATTGTCGACAACAGCCAAGAAAATCCGCACTTGTCGGTTTTTCCACAGAATCGCGATCGGCGCGATCAAGACAAAGGCCGGCCGGTCATCGGTCGAGGAGAACCATGCATGACTGATGCCGCGGCCACCCCGCCGGACGAAACCAGCTCCGCCGACGCCTTCCGCCTGCTGCGCGCCGACATCATTTCAGGCGCGCTCGCCGCCGGATCGCGGCTGCGCTTCATCGAATTGCAGGCGCGCTACGGCATCGGCACCAGCCCGCTGCGCGAGGCGCTGTCGCGGCTCGCCGCCGACCGGCTCGTCGTGCAGGAGGTCAATCGCGGCTTTCGCGTCCCGCCGATCTCGATGGCGGATTTCGAGGATATCGCCGCGCTCCGCATCGCGCTGGAGCGGCAGGCGATCGAGGCGGCGGTGAGCGCCGGCGACGACGCCTGGGAGGAAGGCATCGTGCTGGCGCATCACCGGCTCCGCCGCCTCGGCCGGCAGGAGGCAGCGCCGGACGAAGACGGCGTGCCGGAGGAATGGGAAACGCGCCACCGCGCCTTCCACAATGCGCTGATCGCCGCCTGCGGCTCGCCCTGGACGCTGCATTTCTGCGCCGTGCTGCATGACCAGTTCGACCGCTATCGCCGCCTCGCCGGACGCGATCCCAAGGCGCAGGTGATCCTGTCGCAACAGCATGAGGGCCTGCTCGACGCCGCCATCGCCCGCGATGCCGCGCGGGCGGGCGAGATCCTGGCCGCGCATATCGACCTGACCCGCCGCACCGTGATCGAGCGCATCAAGAAGCTCGTCTGATTATCGTCAATCCGACTGATCGTCGATAAAGCGATGCTTTGTTGATAATTTGCGCAAGCTGGTGCCTTTTTGCGCAGCAGCTGGCGGGCCGCGCCTGTACTCTCCTTGCATCCGCTCTGGCACGGCTCTTGCCGGTAGAGAGGCCTGAACAGCAGGACGAGGCGATGACGGCAGCGTGTCTTTCGGGTCGGGTGATGAGGTCCTCTCGGCGAGGCTGGCGATGACGGGACCGATCGGCCTCGTCACGGGGTCGCGGCCGTTTGCCGGCCTGCCGACCAATCCGGCCGAACTGGTGCTGCCGCATCTGGATGGCCTGGTGGTGCATGGCGTCACCATCATCGCCAAGGCGACGCCGGTCAGTCGCGCCGGCCTGCCGCAGCACCTGCCCGATCTCATCCGGCAGTATCGGCCGGCCTTCGTGCTGGCGCTCGGGCTCGCGCTCGGCGCGCCGACGGTGCGGATCGAGACCATTGCCGTCAACGCGATGCATTTCGGCATTCCCGACAATGAAGGCGCGCGGCCGCTCGGCGGCGAGCCGATCGAGCCGGGCGGGCCGCCGGCCCGCATGGCGACATGGGATGCCGACGCGGTCGTCGCGGCGATCCTCGATGACGGCATCCCGGCCAAGACCTCGTTCCATGCCGGCACGCATCTCTGCAACCTGACGCTCTACACCTATCTCGGCGCGCTGGCGGCTGAGGGCCTCGCGAGCCCCTGCGGCTTCCTGCACCTTCCCTATCTGCCCGAGCAGATCGTCTGGATGATGCGCCAGCAATCCGGCCAGGCCGGCAGCGCCATGGCCGCGTCGATGGAACTGCCCTCGATGGCGCTGGAGACCGAGATCCGCGCGGTCAAGGCCGCGCTCGGCGTGATGGCCCGCCAGGCCGTCGATCCCCTCACCCCCCGATAGACAACCCATTGAAGCGGAGGAGCACCCGTCATGACAATCGCCGACCTGCCCAAGGCCTATGAGAAGGCGCAGACCGTCGACGTCGCCGATATCCCGATCATCGATTTCGGTCCCTTCCTGCATGGCAATGAGGCCGAGCGCCTCGCCGTCGTGGCGGCGATCGGCCGCGCCTGCGAGGAGGTCGGCTTCTTCTACCTCATCAATCACGGCGTGCCGCAGGAGCTGATCGACGCGACCTTCGAAGTCTCGAAGTCGTTCTATGCCCAGCCCTTCGACGGCCGGATGAAGTCCGCCGCGACGCTGGAGCATTGGCGCGGCTATGTGCCCTCGAAGCTCGAAGCCGAGGGCGGCACGGTCGGCGGCGCCATCGAGACCTATCGCTTCATGCTCGACCTCCCGGCCGATGATGCCGACGTCGTCGCCGGCAAGCCGCTGCATCTGCCGAACCGCTGGCCGGCGGACCTGCCGGACTTCAAGCCGACCGTCGAGGCCTATTTCGACGCGGTGATGGGGCTGTCGCAGCATCTCCGCGCCGCCTTCGCCCTCGCGCTCGGCCTGCCGGACGATTATTTCGAGCCCTTCTACCAGAAGCCGGTCGTCCAGCTCTCGCTGCTGCACTACCGCCCGCCGGCATCGCTGCGCGAGGAGGATATCGAGATCGGCGCCGGCGAGCATCGCGACACCGGCGCGTTCACGCTGCTGATGCAGGACGATACCGGCGGCCTCGAAGTCGAGCGCAAGGACGGCGTCTGGATCGGCGCGCCGCCGGTCAAGGGCGCCTATGTGATCAATATCGGCAATGTCATGATGAAATGGACCAATGGCCGCTTCGTCTCGACGCCGCACCGGGTGGTGAACCGCGCCCTGAAGCCGCGCTATTCGATCCCGTTCTTCGCCAATCCCGACTATGACGTCACCATCGCGCCGATCGCCTCGATCCTCCGCGAGGGCGAGACGCCGCAGTTCGAGCCCTTCGAGAACGGGCCCTATATGCGCGACTTCTACGAGATGGGCATGGCTTATCTCCGCAAGGCCGGCGCCAAGGGCGCCTCTTGAGCGAACCGGCGAAGGCTGGCCAGTGAGGCGAGCGGCACGCTCTTCTCTTCACCTCTCCGTGAGGGAGAGGTCGGGCCGAAGGTCCGGGAGAGGGTTTACGGCGCATCCGGCGAGCGCGTAAACCCTCTCCCGCCGGCCTGCGGCCGTCGATCTCCCCCTCAGGGGGAGGTGAAGAAGAGCGGCTCGCTCTCGACACAATCTCCATCCAAGGAGCCAGAATGAACCTCGATCTCACCGGCAAGGTCGCGCTGATCACCGGCCCCGCCAAAGGCATGGGCGCGGCGGTCAGCCTCGCCTTTGCGGCCGAAGGCTGCCGCCTGCTGCTGCTCGGCCGCGACACCGCTGCCATCGCCCCGGTCGAGGCGGCGATCCTGGCTGCCGGTGGCGAAGCCGTGGTGATGCGCTGCGACGTCACGGTCTCCACCGATTGCGAGGCGGCGGTCGCGGCGGCCAAGGCGCGCTTTGGAACCGTCGACATCCTCGTCAATGTCGCCGGCGGCACCGGGCCGATCGGCAAGACCGGCGCCGAGACGACCAGCGAGGAATTCCGCGACATCGTCGACGTCAACATGACCGGCTGCTTCAACATGATCCGCGCCGCGGCCCCCGTGATGGCGGCGCAGCGCTCGGGCAAGATCGTCAATGTCGGCGGCACCTTCGGCATGCGCGGCCGCGCCGGCCGCGTCGCCTATTCCTCGTCGAAATGGGGCCTGCGCGGCCTCACCAAGAGCTTCGCGCTCGAGCTCGGCGCGCACAACATCAACGTCAACTGCCTGGCGCCGGGCATGGTCGACGGCCCGCGCTTCCGCGACAAGGTCTGCCGCAACATGGCGGAGAAGCTCGGCATTTCCGAGGAGGAGGCGGCGCGGCGCCATGCCGAGGACTATGCGCTGAAGCGCATCTCGACCGATGCCGACGTCGCCAATGCCTGCCTGTTCCTCGCCAGCGACGTGTCGCGCCAGATCACCGGCGTCGACCTGCCCGTCGACGGCGGCTGGGCGTCGCTCTAGGCTCAACGTCCCTGCCGAGGATTCCATCATGATCCATCTTGCCGATGTCGAGGCTGCGCGTGCGCGGCTCGGCGACCAGATCCGCCACACGCCGCTGATCGCCGCCGACAATCTGAGCGCGCCGATCACCGATGCCGCGCTCTACCTGAAGCTCGAATGCCTGCAGGCGACGGGCTCGTTCAAGGCGCGCGGCGCGACCAACCGGCTGCTGGCGACGCCGCGGGAGCAGCTCGCCAACGGCATCGTCGCCGCATCCGGCGGCAATCACGGCGTCGCCGTGGCGCGCACCGGCAAGCTCGCCGGCGTCACCGCGCATATCTTCGTGCCGCGCACCATCAATCCCTCGAAGCTCGACAAGCTCCAGCGCTGGGGCGCCAAGGTCGAGCTCGTCGGCGATGTGTTCGACGACGCCGACCGCGCCGCGCAAGCCTATGCCCGCGAGATCGGCGCCGTCTATTTCCATCCCTTCGCCGATCCGCTCGTCGTCGCCGGCCAGGGCACGCTGGCGCTCGAGATCCTGGGCGAACTGCCAGACGTCGACACCTTCCTGATCGCGATCGGCGGCGGCGGCCTCATCGGCGGCATGGGCACCGCCATCCGTGCGCTGCGCCCGAAGGCGCGCATCATCGGCATCGAGCCGGTCGGCTGCCCGACGCTGAAGGCGAGCCTCGATGCCGGCCATGTCGTCACGATCGAGAAGATCACGACGCGCGTCCCGACCATGAGCTGCGCCCGCACCGACGATCGTGTGTTCGACCTCGTCCGCTCCGTCGTCGACGACATCGTGCTGATCGACGACGCGGCGATGGAGGATGCGGCGCGCTGGCTCTGGTTCGAGCTCGGAATCGCCGCCGACCTCTCCGGCGCCGCCGCCGCCGCGGCGCTGAAATCCGGCGCCGTCGCGGTCAGGCCGGGCGAAAAGGTGCTGGCCCTCGTCTGCGGCGCCGGGCCGGACGGTATCGGCTGAGGCAAGGCTCGCTCGCTCGGCTTCACCGAAAAAGGCCGGCAGCACTCCGACGATACGGCCTGCAACCCCCTCCCCGGCCCTCCCCCGCTCCGCGGGAGAGGGGGCGGCAGGCGCCTCGGCACACGCCGATGACGGCCGAACCCTGCCCTCTCCCCCCTTGCGGGGGAGAGCTGGAGAGGGGGCCTTTGCTTGCACCATCGCTCCGGCCGCCAGAAGCAAGACCCCCACCCCAACCCTCCCCCGCAAGGGGGGGAGGGAGAGCCGCCTGCGCGCGGCATCGATGACGGCCGCACCAGTCGGAAGGCGCTCGCCGCGACACCGATGAGAGGCACCACGAAGCCCTCTCCCCCCTTGCGGGGGAGAGCTGGAGAGGGGGCCTTTCTTTGCTCACCGTCGCTCCGGCCGCCAGGAGCAAGGCCCCCACCCCAACCCTCCCCCGCAAGGGGGGAGGGAGAGCCGCCTGCGCGCGGCATCGATGACGGCCGCACCAGTCGGGAGGCGCTCGCCGCGACACCGATGAGAGGCACCACGAAGCCCTCTCCCCCCTTGCGGGGGAGAGATGGAGAGGGGGCCTTTGCTTGTTCGGGGTGTCACTCGGTCCGGCCAAAGACCCTCACCCCTACACTCTCCCGCAGACGGGAGAGGGGGGGAAGAGCCCGCCCCGACCTTCCCACTCCGCAGGACCGTCCCGTCCCAATTCTCAGGAGGCGAACCCGGCTATCGCAGCGCCGCGCCGCTGTGGCAGCCGCAGCCGTAGTAGCGGCGGATGGCGTGCTTCATCGCGGCGGTGGTGGCGTCTGGCGGCGGGGCGGCGGTCCAGGCGGCCCTGGCCTCGGCGATCAGCTCGGCCTCGAGCGCCGCCCTGTCGACGGTGACGCAGCGGCCGTTGAGGGTGATGGTTCGCCCGCCGACGACGAGGCGGCTTATGTGCTTCCGCGTCGCCCGGGTCAGGAGGACATTGGTCGGATCGGCACCCTCCGACAGCACGTCCGGCGTCATCGCGGCATAGTCGAGCACGAGCAGATCGGCTGGCGCGCCGACCGCGATCCGGCCGCCGCCATCCTCGCCGATCACCGCGCGGCGGCCATCGACGCTCGCCGCCTCGAACAGTTGCTCCGCCGAGAGCACGTCGTCGAGGCCGAAGCCGCGATGATTGAGCCAGACGAGCCGCATCTCGCGCAGCATGTCGTCATCGTCGTCGAGCGGCTGCGCATCGAGGCCGATACCGAAGCGGAGCCCGGTCTTCACGAAGCCGGAGACGGGCGCGATGCCGGAGCGGAGGCGGAAATTGGACGAGGTGTTGACCGAGACGATGACGCCGCGTTCGGCGAGGAGCGCACTCTCGGCCTCCGTCAGATAGACGCCATGCGCGATCGAGAGCCGCGGCGACAGGACGCCGAGCGTATCGAGCCGCGTGATGAGGCCGTCCGGATAGGCATGATCGGCCCATTCGCGCTGATAGCGGGTCTCGAGCAGATGCATGTGGATGCGCCGGCCTGATAGCGCCGAGGCCTCGGCGATCGCGGCGAGCGATGCTTCCGAGACCCACTGCGCGCCGACGGGGCAATATTGCAGGCTGAAATTCGGGTGCTCGAACGCGGCCATCGCCTCGACGCTGGCGAGGAAGTCCTGCACCGATTTCGGCGGGCCGAGCCGCGCCTCCAGCTTCGGGCGGAGCGAGCGCTCGGCGGCGGCGAGGAAGACCTGCTGATCGCCATAGACGAGCGGGTTGCGGTCGGTGAAGGGTGCGGCGAAGGCGACGTGAATGCCGACATCGCGCGCGGCCATCGACACCGCCTCGGCCTCCTCCAGGATTCGGCTCTCGTCCTGCGGGCCGTGGCTGTGATTGGTGGCGGCGATGCCGCCCTCGGCCATGCGGGCGAAGGCGACGGCGGCGCGTCTGTAGGCATCGAGCTTCGGTTCACGGCCAAGCGTCGTGATCCAGGCCTCGAGGCCATCGTCCACGGCACCGAAGGCGAGCGTCCGGAGGCCGCGGCCATGGTCATGCGCGTTGACCGGCGCGGCGATGACGAGGCTGCCGTCGCCCGGTCCATCCAGCGGCTCGATCGCCACAATGCGGCCAGCCTCGATGTGGATGCGGCGCGGTCCCGTTGCCGGGCCGCGGCCGGGGGCGATGAGCAGGCCGCCGACATCGAGGCTGGAGGGCGCGGTCTCTATCGGCATGTCGGGTGATCCTTGCATGGCAATCGGCTGGGAGGAGCCCTGCCGGCTGGCGGCAGCGATCCACGCTTTGTCGGAGAAGCGCGCGGGGGGATGCGACTTTCGACAAAGCACCGATTGTTGAATGCAGGCTTCATGCCAGCGAAGGCCGCGACACCGCGTCGGGGATAAGCGCGACGCCGGCGATTGACTCGCCGCCAAATGAGAACAAAATCGGAACATGTTCTCATTCGGGGTGATCGCCATGGGCGCACTGATCAAGGCCGACGACACGGAGCAGCAGGCGCTCGACGAGCGCATCGACGACATCATCGCCATGCATGACGGCGATTGGCGCGCGGCGCTGGAGACACTGCTGATCGTCGCCGATGCGCGGGCCGAGACGATCAGCTTCGGCTATGTACGCGGCCGGCCGCCGGGCCATCTGCTTCCCGAGTGACGGCGCGCCGGTCAGCCCGACGGCTGCACGTTGCCGTCGTCGCTCTCGCCGACAGGCGGCAGCATGCCGGTGCCGGGCGTCGCGTCCTCATTGGTGAGCTCGGTCCGCGAATGCGGCCCCGCCGACGGCAGTTCGTCGCCCGGCGCCGGCGACGGGCTGCTTCCTTCGGCGGCTTCGGCCGCCGCCCAGAATTCGTCGGCGCGGCCGTCCGGCGCACCGGCCTGCTGCCACAGGCGATAGGCCTCGTCGCGAATGCGTGCGTCTCGGGATGACATCCTCGTCTCCTCGTGCGGCGGGTTGCCGCTTCGGGAGGTCAATGTCCGATCCGGGCGGAAGGTTTCAGACGCCGAGCCTGGCGAGCGCGGCATCGAGCCCTTCGGGCGAGAAGTCGAAGGTGACGGTCTTGCCGGATTTCAGCACGATCTCGGTCGAGACGCGCTTCGACTGGCGCAGCAGGACGATGAAATCGTCGGCGAGCCTCGCGCGTACTTCGCAGGAATGGGCGCCGCAGCCGGTAAAGGGCACCGTCTTCGGCTGGCCGTCGCCCATGATCAGCACCATGCCGCGCGGCACCAGCACGCCGGTCGGCGTCGTCCAGATCGCGGTGAGCCCGCTCTGGCTGCGCTGGATGGTCCAGGAGGTCTCGACCAGCGGATCATCGGGCTGGCTCAGCGTCTGCGAGGCGGTGCAGAAGACGCCCTTGCTGCTGTCGCAGGCGGCCGACCAGCCGATCGGCGCGGGGAGCGCGGCCGGCACTGGCCGCTGCGCAGCGGGAATGCGCGTCGGCGCCGCGACGAGCGGCGAAGGACCGGCAGTCGCCGGGACGGGCAGCGAGCGGGCGACCGATCCGGTCTCGACCGGATCGACATCGGCGGCCGGCTTTGCGGCGATCGCCGCGGTGCCGAGCAGCCTTATGTCGGAGGAGCGCGGCTGCATCGCAACCATGACGGGCGCCGGCGCGACGTCTTCCCCGGGCGCGAAGACCTGGCGGGCCGCCTGCAGCGTGCCGTCCGATTGCCACATGACCACGGCGACGAGCAATGCGACGACGGTCAGCCCCTCGACCACCCGGTAGAGGACCGAGCGCGGGTCGGGCGGCTCCAGTTCGTCGAATGAATCACTCATGGGGGAAGCCTGTCCGGCGAATCAACCAGAACAAGTTTCGGTAATCTTGGTTAAGAAGTGCTTGACGGCGTTACTCGATCGCGTCGAAGGCGGCGGTGAAGCCCGCGAGCGGCAGGCCGAGCTTGATCGGCCGCTTGTCGAGACCGGTGAAGACGATGTCGAGGCTGGCACCGCCGCGCATGGCGGCGAGCAGCGCCGGCGGCATCGGCGCCCCGGCATAGCAGCCGCTGCCATCGCAGGTCTGCAGCGGCAGCGAGCGGGCACCGGCGCCGTCGACCGCGAGCGTGACGCCGCCTTCGAGCGAGAGGCCGAGCGGCAGGCGCACCATCAACAATGGCTTGCGCGTCGCGCCGGGCACGCGGATCGTCACCGCCGCCACCAGCTGGCCATTCGCGGCGAGCACGGCGCGCTGCTCGATGTGGCAATCGAGCGGCGCTGCGCGCGTCGGCGCATCGCAGGCCGAGACCCAGCCGGGCGGCGACGGCGCCTTGTCCTCGGCAGCGGCGGTCCCTAGTCCCGGCGCCAGCATCGCCGCCGCCAGGGCGACTGCCCGCCCGATCCGAATCGCCATGCCGCATGCTCCTCTTCCGCGGCCAGTCTCGCCGGCTCGGCCGCCGAGGCAAGCCCCGCCCGCCGCCGCGTCAGCTGCGGCGGACGCCGAGCAGCGTCAGCGCATTCAGCGTCACCAGCACCGTGGCGCCGGTATCGGCGAGGATGGCCGGCCACAGGCCGGTGATGCCGAGGATCGTCGTCACCAGGAACACCGCCTTGAGGCCAAGCGCGATGATGATGTTCTGCCGGATCTTCGCCATGGTGCGGCGGGCGAGACGGATGAGCCGCGCGACATCGCCGACACGGCTGTTGAGCACCGCCGCATCGGCCGTCTCCAGCGCGACATCGGTGCCGCCGCCCATGGCGATGCCGACATCGGCCGCCGCCAGCGCCGGCGCGTCATTGATGCCGTCGCCGACCTTGGCGACACGGAAGCCCTCAGCGCGGAGTTCGCCGACGATGCGCTGCTTGTCCTCGGGCAACAGCTCGGCGCGCACCTCGATGCCGAGTTCGGCGCCGACCCTTGCGGCGGCGCGGGCATTGTCGCCGGTCAGCATGATCGCACTGACGCCGAGACTCTCGAGTTCCTGCAGGCCGGCCCTGGCATCGGGACGGGCTCCGTCGCGAATGCCGATGAGGCCGAGCGCGCGGCCGCCGTCCATCAGCACCGAGACGCTGTCGCCGGCGTTCGCCATCGCCTCGGCGCGGGCAAGTGCCGCCGCGTCGAGGCTGACGCGATCCGCGCCGGAGCCGACGGCGCCGAGGAAGAGGCTGCGGCCGCCGACCGTGCCGGCGACGCCCTTGCCAGGCACGGCGCTGACCGCCTCGGCGGCAGCAAGGACGATGTCCGCTTCCGCGGCGCGGGCGAGGATCGCCTTGGCGAGCGGGTGGCTCGATCCCCCTTCCAGCGCCGCGGCGAGCGCCAGCAGTTCGCGCTCATCGGCGGCGAGCGGCACGAGCGCGATCACCACGGGGCGGCCGAGGGTCAACGTTCCCGTCTTGTCGAAGCAGACGCGGTTGATCGAAGCGAGCCGCTCGAGGACGGCGCCGCCCTTCATCAGGAGGCCCTGCCGCGCGCCGGCGGCGAGCCCGGCGGCGATCGCCGCCGGCGTCGAGATCACCAGCGCGCAGGGGCAGCCGATCAGGAGGATGGCGAGGCCCTTATAGATCCATTCGTCCCACGAGCCGCCGAAGAGCAGCGGCGGCAGCACCGCGACGAGGGCGCCGACGACGAGGACGCCCGGCGTATAGATGCGCGCGAAGCGATCGATGAAGCGCTCCATCGGCGCCTTCGATTCCTGCGCTTCCTCGACGAGGCGCACGATGCGGGCGATGGTGTTGTCGCTCGCCGCCGCCGTCACTTCGACGCGCAGCACGCCGTCGCTGTTGATCGTGCCGGCGAAGACGGCATCGCCCTCGCTTTTCCGCTTCGGCACGCTCTCGCCGGTCACGGTCGCCTCGTCGATGGCGCTGGAGCCCGAGAGGATCACGCCGTCGGCGGCGATGCGGTCGCCGGGCCGCACCAGGATGATGCTGCCGACGGCAAGGCTCGCCGCCGGAACGCTTGTCGTGCCGCCCTCGCCCTCGAGCAGCGCCGTCTCCGGCAGGAGGTTCGACAGCGCGCGGATGCTGGAGCGGGCACGGCGGGCGGCGGCGCCTTCCAGCATTTCGCCGATCAGGAACAGGAAGACGACCATCGCCGCTTCCTCGCTGGCGCCGATCAGCACCGCGCCGACCGCCGCGATCGTCATCAGCGTCTCGATCGAGAAGGGGCTGCCGAAGCGCGCCGCTGCAATCGCACGGCGGGCAATCGGCACGAGGCCGACCAGCATGGCGAGCGCGAACGGCCAATGACCGGCGGCCGGGACGGCCAGCATGACGGCATAGGCCGCGACGATGGCAAGGCCGGCGGCGATGGTCAGCCGCGCCTTCTTCGTCCGCCACCAGGGCGTCCCCTCCTCCATCTCGTCGTCGTCGTCATGGCCATGCAGGCCGGCCGGCTCGCCCGCGGCGACAGCGGGCGACGCGGCGTGGTCATGACCACCGTCATGCGCGTGGGCATGGCCATGATCGTGGTGGTGGTCGTGGTCGTGAGGATGATCGTGCGCATGGGCATGCGGCTCGGTGGCGCCCGGGCCTGCCGGCGGCGCCTCGCGCGGGGCGAGACGGCGGGCGCTGTAGCCGAGCGCGGCGACGTCGCGCGTCACGGCGCCTTCGATGCTGGCATCGCCGCGCAGCGCCACCGTCATCGTCGCGGCCGAGACCGAGACGCGGCAATCGATCACCCCGTCGATGCGGCGAACGGCGGTGTCGATCTTCGCAGCGCAGGCGGCACAGTCCATGCCGCCGATGCGATAGCGCTCTTCGGTCGCCGCCAGCGCATCCGCTTCGAGCCTCACAGTCATGGCGATCCCTCTCAGTCCTTGCAATTCGGTGCCTGGAGGCTAAATGCTCAAGCGACTAGAGGATCAAGCAGGAAATTCGCCATGCGCGCGATTTCGATCGGCGCCGTCGCCAAGGCGACCGGCGTCAAGATTCCCACCATCCGCTACTATGAGGATGTCGGCCTGCTGCCGGTCGCCGATCGGACCGACAGCAACCGGCGGACCTATGACAGCGCGACGATCCAGCGGCTGCGCTTCATCCGCCATGCCCGCGATCTCGGCTTCGCAGTCGAGGCGATCCGCCAGCTGCTCGATCTCTCCGACCAGCCGGACCGCTCCTGCAGTGATGTCGATACGATCGCCCGGCTGCATCTCGCCGATATCGACGAGAAGATCGCCCGCCTCACCGCCTTGCGCCGCGAGGTCAAGCGCATGGTCGAGGAAGGCGAGCACGGCCGTGTCGCCGAATGCCGCGTCATCGAGGTGCTCGGCGACCACGACGCCTGCCTGCACGAGGCGCATTAAGCTATGCCAGCTTAGATTGTCCCCCTTACCCAGGAGCATTCCTTGGTGTAACCTGTCAGTGCTGATGCAACCAGATCTGACAGGGGGGGTCCGATGCGTGTTGATGCAGTTCTTGCCCGCGCCGTGTCTGCGACGGGACTTGGGATAAGGTACAAGCTTGGTAAAGGCGGGATGAATCCGGGCTCGCCGACGCCGGGCGTTTCCGGACAGTGCGACTGCACCGGATTTGCCGCATGGGCGCTCGGTTTCAGTCGACTGCTCGGCGACCGCTTCTATGTTCATTTCAACGGCGGCTGGTTCGAAACCACGGCCGTCTGGACGGACATCGCCAGCTCCGCTGGCATTCTCGAGCCGATCCCGGGTCCGACTCCCGGAGCCGTCGTCGTCTATCCGGATGCCAACGGCCATCAGGGTCATATCGGCATCGTTCTTGACGCCGGGAATGTGGTCCATTGCTCGTCGGGCAACGACAGGAAATTCGGCAACGCGATCCAGATCACCGACCCTGCGGTCTTCCAGAACAACCCGGCCAGCCGTTTTGGCTGGCTCCATGGATTGAGCTGACCTAGCTTTCCCATGCCGTCGAATGGCCGCCGCATGCGCGCCGGCCATTCGATCCGAGATTGCCGCAGCCGCCTCAGACCTTTGGACGCAGGGCGCCCTGGGTGTTGAGATAGACGGCATAGAGGCTGGTGGTGCCGCAGATATAGAGGCGGTTGCGCTTGCGTCCGCCGAAACAGACATTGGCGACCACTTCCGGGATCAGGATCTTGCCGATCAGCGTGCCGTCCGGCGTGAAGCAGTGCACGCCGTCGGCGGCCGAACTCCAGACATTGCCGTGGATATCGACGCGGAAGCCGTCGAAGAGGCCGGCGTCGCAGGTGACGAATTTCCGCCCGGCACCGACGCTGCGCCCGTCCGGCGCGACGTGATAGACGCGGATGTCCGGGGAGGTGTCTGCCTTGTGGGTGGCGCCGGTGTCGGCGACATAGAGCAGCTTCTCGTCGGGCGAGAAGGCGAGCCCGTTCGGGCGGACCATGTCGGTGACGACGGCGGTCACGGCGCCATTGACCGGATCGATCCGGTAGACGTTGCAGGCGCCGATCTCCGAGATCGCGAAGTCGCCCTCATATTCGCCGTCGATGCCATAGGTCGGATCGGTGAACCAGATCGAGCCGTCGGACTTCACCACGACATCGTTGGGCGAATTCAGCTTCTTGCCCTCGAAGCGATCGGCGAGGATGCGGCGCGAGCCGTCATGCTCGATGCGCGTCACCGCGCGGCCGCGATGCTCGCAGGCGATCAGCCGGCCCTCGAGATCGACGGTGTGGCCGTTCTGGTTGTTGCAGGGCGCCGTGAACACCGACACCGAACCGTCGGTCTCGTCGAAGCGCATCAGGCGGTCATTCGGGATGTCCGACCAGATGAGATATTTGCCGGCCGCGAAATAGGCGGGGCCCTCGGCCCAGCGGCTTCCGCTCCACAGCTTCTCGATATGGACATTGCCCATCGCATAGCGCCGGAACCGCTCGTCCAGCACCTTGAAATCGTTGTCGAGCATGGTTCCTCCGGCTCGTTTCGCTCCCGAGGCGAAGCATAGAGCCTGACGGGCGCTTTGGAAGAGGCCGCAGGGGGCGGACCGCAATCGGGCGTCTTTCGTTCACCGATAACAGACTGTTCACCGGGGGGGTCCTATCGCCGGGTGCAGGAACGGCCCATGTAGGGCGCGATACACCCTTCAAAGGAACGCCAACGTCATGACCAAGGTTCTCGTGCTCTACTACTCCGCCTATGGCCACATCGAGAAGATGGCCGAAGCGGTCGCCGAGGGTGCCCGCTCCGCCGGCGCCCATGTCGACATCAAGCGCGTTCCCGAGCTGGTGCCGGACGACGTCGCCAAGGCCTCCTACTACAAAATGGACCAGGCCGCGCCGATCGCGACCCCGGCTGACCTCGAGAACTACGACGCCGTTATCGTCGGCTCCGGCACGCGCTATGGCACCGTGACCTCGCAGATGCGCAATTTCTGGGACCAGACCGGCGGCCTGTGGGCGCAGGGCAAGCTGGTCGGCAAGGTCGGCTCGGTGTTCACCTCGTCGGCGACGCAGCATGGCGGCCAGGAGTCGACCATTCTCGGCTTCATGACGACGCTGCTGCATCACGGCATGGTCGTCGTCGGCCTCCCCTATGCCTTCCAGGGCCAGATGGGCCTCGAGGAAATCAAGGGCGGCTCGCCCTACGGCGCCTCGACGATCACCGGTGGCGACGGCAGCCGCCAGCCCTCCGCGATCGAGCTCGACGCCGCCCGCTACCAGGGCGCCCATGTCGCCCAGATCGCCGGCAAGCTCGCCGTCTGATTACAGCCGGATCCGGTTCAGCCGCGCCTTGCGAGGCGCGGCACACTCTGACGCCCCGGCCCGCGCCGGGGCGTCGTCATATGCGGCCTACCCGGCGAGCGATCGCGGTTTCAGGTTGCGCTGCCGGCGCGCGGCGCCTAACTCCCCCGCATGACAGAGATCAGCTTCGAGCGCGACTTCGATCCCAAGACCGGCCTTGCCGTGCCGCTCGGCGATCAGGTACGCCGCGTGACGGCGCCGAATGCCAACCCCTTCACCTTCCGCGGCACCAACAGCTACATCGTCGGCCACGGCCATGTCGCGGTGATCGACCCCGGCCCGGACGATGCCGCGCATATCGCGGCCCTCCTCGCCGCCACCGCCGGCGAGACCATCGACGCGATCCTCGTCACGCACAGCCATCGCGACCATTCGGACGGCGTCGCGCGCCTCAAGGCGGCCTGCGGCGCCCCGGTCTATGCCGGCGGGCGCCACCGCTTCGCGCGGCCCCCGCGGCCGGGCGAGAGCGCCCGGCTCGATGCCGGCACCGACGACCGCTTCGCGCCCGACATCACCCTCGCCGACGGCGGCCGCATCGAAGGTCCCGACTGGTCGCTGGAAGCGATCGCGACCCCAGGCCATGCCGCCAACCACATGGCCTTCGCGCTGGAAGGCAGCGGCATGCTGTTCTCGGGCGATCACGTCATGGGCTGGTCGACGACGGTCGTCGCGCCGCCGGACGGCTCGATGGCAGACTATCTGCGCTCGCTCGAGATCCTCGCCGACCGGCCCGAGACGATCTACCTGCCCGGCCATGGCGCCCCCATCGCCGAGGCGCCGGTGTTCGTGCGGGCCCTGAAGGCGCATCGCAAGCTGCGCGAGGCGGCGATCATGGCCCGGATCGAGCGCGGCGACCGCAGCATCGCCGCCATCGTTGCCGTCATCTATCGCGAGACGCCTGCCGTGCTGCATAGCGCGGCGGCGCTGTCGGTGCTCGCCCATATCGAGGACCTCGTTGCGCGCGGACGGCTCGTCGTCCTCTCCGGCGAGGGTTTGGACGCCGAATATGGACCGCTCAGCGCCGGCTGACGGGGGCCGGTGCCGGTAGCGGCGGCAGGACGAGATCTGCGGGCTCCTGCGCCTCAGGCCTTGCATCCTGGTCGGTCTCGACGATCCCCTGCAGCGCCGTGTCGAGATCCTCGAAGAACGAGCGGATGCGGCGCGCGTCGTCGCCGAGATCATGCGCGCCGATCCGCGAGGCCGAGCGCATGTCGACCAGCGTGCCGGTGTCGTCGGCGATGATGCGGATGACGACGTCGGCCGGCAGGGCCAAGAGCGGCGTCGCCGCGCGCGCCTCGATCCAGCCGACCTCGTTGTCGCTGTCCGGCGCGCGCTGGTCGGTGGCGAGCCAGCCGCGCGCCGCCACCAGCGCCGCGACCGCCTGATAGACCCGCTCGGGCGACTGCGGATAGTGCCGCGGCACGATCTCCGGATAGGCGGCGAGCTGCGCCGCGCGCTCGGCCTCGTTTGGCAGCGGCCGCATCACCACCGCGTCCGGCGCCGCCGTGAACAGCGGCGGATCGACGAGATCGGTGGAGACATCGGCGATGCGCGGCAGGCGCACCAGTTCGACGACGATGGCGGCGGGAACCGCGAGCACGATCACGGCCAGCGCCACGGCGCCTGCCGCCGCGCCGACGCCGCGATCGCCGCGGAGCCAGATCGCGCGCAGGGCGATGACGGCCGCGACGAGCGCCAGCGCCGCCAGCAGCCAGGCAAGGGCGATCACGATCATGAGCGGCGCCAGCGCGATCATCGCGGCCCGATGCAGCAGGCCCGCCAGCAGCAATAACGGGATCGGCAAAGCGGCGAGGCGCAGCGCCGCGCGCGCGGCCGGGGCCTCCCGGCGCGGCAGGCGGCCGATCACGACGGAGCCCCGCAAGAGCGGCGCCAATAGAACGCGCGCACCGTCATGTGTCGAAATGGCAACAGCAAACGCCTTTCAAGTCCAACGGATTGCATGTGGACCATCTGTCCGTCGTTAACGAAATTCTAAAACACGAATCTGCCATATTGGGTAATCATATGCGGAATTCGCATGTGCCAGCCGGCGAAAGATCGGCACGGCCCTGTGAGTACGCCAAGGACAACAGCAAGATCATGACCAGAAAAGATCACTCTACATTTACGACGAAAGCACAACGTGAGCAGGAACTCGACCTGCGCTCGAAATATGGCGAACTCGGCAACCCCGAACTGGTCGCCGTGATCCGCCAGCAGAAGCCGGGCCCACAGCCTGCCAAGGCCGCCACGCGGTCCGAGCAGATGCAGATGGCGATCGCCGCCCGCGAACAGGACTGAGCAGGACGCAGTGTCCAGCCTTCCTGAAGACCATCGCAGCGCGTGAATTCGCACGCGCGCCTGCCCTCATGATCATGGCCGCGACGGAGCGGTCATCGAACGCCGCCCGTGCATGACCCGCCGTCGTCGGCCTGTCGCTGAGAGAATGCGTTGACGCCGACGCCGCGTCCATCGTCACACCCGCACCGGCCCAACCCTCCGTCAACCGTTTCCCCGCAGACCGCGAGCGCGATCAGAACACCGGCCATGTCAGCTGCCGCAGCAGCGACACGGCGATCAGCGTCATGATCAGCGCGATCACCCCATCCAGCACCCGCCAGGCCATCGGCCGCGCGAACAGCGGCGCCGCCAGCCGCGCGCCGAAGCCGAGCCCATAGAACCAGACGGCGGAGGCGGAGACCGCGCCGACCGCGAAGGCGGCCCGCGCCCAGCCGACATGGCGGGCGGAGAGCGATCCGAGCAGCACCACCGTATCGAGATAGACATGCGGATTGAGGAAGGTCAGCGCCGCCGCGGTGAGAAGGGCCGGGCCGAGTTTCGGCTCGGCGGCGCCGCGGGCCGAGAGGCCGCCTGGATGCAGCGCCCGCCGGAGCGCCATGAGGCCATAGGCGAACAGGAAGGCCGCGCCGGCCAGCGTCACCACGGCGAGAAGACGCGGCGACTGCTGCACCAGCGTGCCGAGCCCGGCGACGCCGGCGACGATCAGCGTCGCATCGGCGAGGACACAGAAGCTCGCGATGGCAAAGACATGGCGTCGCGCCAGCCCCTGGCGCAGCACGAAGGCATTCTGGGCGCCGATGGCGACGATGAGGCTGGCACCGAGGAGAAAGCCCTCGAGCGCGGGCGCGGCGAGCGACGGGGTCATGCGAGGGGTTCCGATAGGGCCGCGGCGCTACAGCAGCTTGAGCTGGCGATCGGCGGACGGGATGGTGCGGACTGGCTTCGGCGCAGCGACCGCCACGGGCTCGGCTGGCGTCTGCAGCGCGGCGTCGTCGATGCGCGCGTTGCCCAGCCGCGGGTCGACGGCGATCAGCCGGAACGTGCCTGACGGCGCCGGGACGAGCAGGTCGGCGAGCTCCGCCTTGCCGATGTCGGACGCAAGGCCGAGCCAGCGATCATAATCGGCCGGATCGATCACCACCGGCATGCGGTCATGGATCGGGGCGAGTTCGGCATTGGCCGACGTGGTGAGGATCGTCGCCGTATCGAGAAGATTGCCATTGCCATCGGCATACTCCTCCCAGAGCCCGGCAAAGGCGAGGATCCGCCGCGTCGTTCCTTGGGCGAGGTAAGGCTGCTTGTGGCCGCCCGCCCGCTTCCACTCGTAGAAGCCCGTCGCCGGAACGAGGCAGCGGCGATGGCGGAAGGGGCCGCGAAAGGCCGGCTTCTCGGCCGCCGTCTCGGCGCGGGCATTGAAGAACAGCGGCAGATCGGCCGGATCCTTGGCCCAGGACGGGATCAGCCCCCACCGCACCAAAGCGGCGGCGCGGGCGCCCTTCTCCGCGCGGATGATGAGGATCGGCTGCGTCGGCGCGATGTTGTAGCGCGGCGGAAACCACTCGATCCGAATCAGCGAGAATTCCTGTTCGAGGTCCGCCGGCTCAACCGCCAGCGCATAGCGTCCGCACATCGCATCCATCCATCGGGCCGGCTCCGCTTCTAGCAGCCGCCGCGCCGCCCGTCATCGGCCGCCGCGACCGCCGGGGCCTTTGTCCGTGCGATGCAATCCGCCTTCCCAGCCTTGCCGATTCGCGCCAGTCTCTCCTGATCGATTGAGGACAATCGCGATGCCGCACCAAGCGCCCGTTCCGCCCGAGATCGTCGCCAGGCCCCGGCAGCCGGGCGTCGGCGTCAGCACCGCGCTGTGGCGCGACGACCGCGTCCTGCTCGTCCGGCGCGGCAAGCCGCCCTTCGAGGGCCACTGGTCACTGCCGGGCGGACGCGTCGAATGGGGCGAGCGGCTCGAGGATGCGGCGCGGCGCGAGCTCTTCGAGGAAACCGGGCTCGCCGCCGGCCCGCTCCGCCCGATCGTCACCCTCGACATGATCATCGGCGCCGGCGAGACGGCGGCGAGCCACTTCATCGTCGTCAGCTTTGCCGGCGACGCCGAGGGCGAGGCGCTCGCGGCGAGCGACGCGGCCGAGGCGGCCTGGCTGACGCTCGGCGAAGCGGCGCTGCTGCCGACGACGCCCGATCTCATCCGCGTGCTCGCCCTCTCCCGTCCCATCTGACCCGGCCGCTTGCGCGGCTGGCGACGGCGGACCATGATCCCCCGCCACGACTGACCGGGGGCCGCACCCCATTGCGCCGGACGGCCATGACCAGCCTTTCTTTTTCGCTCCGTCGCCGCGTCCTGAGAGGCGCTGCCGCCGCCCTTGTCGTGGCCGGCCTCGCCTTCCCCTTCGCCGCCGGGGCCGCCGACGCGCCCTATGACGCCCCGCTCATCCGCCTCTCCGAGATTCTCGGCGCCCTGCATTATCTTCGGCCGCTCTGCGGCGCCGCCGAGCCGAGCCTCTGGCGCGACCAGATGCAGGCGCTCGTCGACGCCGAGGCGCCCGCGCCGGAGCGGCGGGCGCGGATGACGGCTGCCTTCAATCAGGGCTATGCGGGCTTCGCGGCGCTCTATCGCCGCTGCACGCCGGCGGCGACCGAGGCGATCGACCGCTACATGGCGGAAGGCACGGCGCTGACCCGCGCGGTGGCCAGCCGCTATGGCAGTGATGCAGCGCCGCCACGTTAACCAAATTAACCGGATTCTTAGTGTTGGATTAACCCCTTCTTCAGGATAGCTGTCCCCTGCGAGTCTGTGCGTGCTAGGTTTTTTCCGTCGGCGATTCGGATCGCGCTGCAGGTCGAATCGATCCCAGGTCAATGGAAGGCACGCTGCTCATGGAACAGGACCTCGACAGCCTCGAGATCGCCGAGCAGAAGCGGGCCGCCCTCGCTTATCTGACCGAGGCATGGGACGAAGCGGTGGCCGAGGGCATCGACACCGACATCATGGCGCATGCGGCGCTGTTCGCGGCCCTCTCCGACCTCATCTTCACCTATGGTGAAGACGCCGTGGCGGACCTCACCGTCTCGCTGCCGGACCGCGTTCGCCGCGGCGAATTCTCGCTGCAGCGGACCATCCAGTAAAAGCCCCCTCCTCGTCGTCGCGGAACCCGGTTCTGCCGCAATCTGCTGTTCCGATCGGACGAGCGGCACGAACCCTCTCGGGGCGCGGCGCCGCTGTATTGGCATGGCCGGGCTCACTGCCCTGGCCGACATGGTCGGAACATCAGGGAGTACGCCATGCGCGCGCATAGTCTGGCAGCGCTGATCGGAACCGCAATCCTTGCCGCCGTCCTGGCGGCGGGCGCGCCGGCCTTTGCGGCCGCCCCGATCGACGTCAAGCCGGTTCCGGACGCGAAGCAGGTTCCGACCCAGAGCATCATCGCGCCGCAAGGCACCGGCGAGGACGGCGATGCCGACGGACCACCGCCGAGCGGCCCGACCCCGGACAGTCCCGCCAGCGCCGCGCCCTCCGCCGACGAGCCGGCGCCGGTCGTCGAATATGACTTCAGCAAGCTGCCGCCCGCCGTGCAGAAGCTCCGGAACGACATCCTCGCCGCAGCCAAGACCGGCGACATCGACAAGCTGAAGCCGATCATCGAATCGGGTCCGCATCCTCCCAATCTCGGCGCCGACGAGGGCGACACCAAGGACCCGATCGCCTATCTGAAGTCGCTCTCCGGCGATCCTGACGGACGCGAGATCCTGGCCATCCTCAGCGAGGTGCTCGAGGCCGGCTATGTGCATGTCGATGTCGGAACGCCGAACGAGGTCTATCTCTGGCCCTATTTCGCGCGCTACCCGCTCGACAAGCTCTCGCCCGCCCAGATGGTGGAATTGTTCCGCCTGCTCACCGCCTCGGATTTCGACGAGATGAAGAATTACGGCGCCTATCTCTTCTATCGCGTCGGCATCACGCCGGACGGCAAATGGGCCGAATTCCAGGCTGGCGACTGACGGTTTTCAAGTTCGCCGGCGGCCTCGCCGCCAGCCGTTGACGGGCGCATGTGTTCGTGATTTGTTCTCTCCAAACGGAGGGGACGACGCATGCAATTCCATCGTGGCAGGCTCATCGATCACGTCCAGATCGTCAGCGCGGATTATGCCGCCAGCCGGCGCTTCTATGGTGCGGTTCTGGCGGCGCTCGGCATTCCGATCGTCGACGCGGAAGGGTTCTTCTTTGCGGACGAGCTCGCCGTCTCGGGTGGCACGCCCCTGACCGGACGCTGCCACCTCGCCTTCCAGGCCGCGGATCGCGAGAGCGTGGCGGCGTTCCATGCGGCGGGTCTCGCCGCCGGCGGGCGCGACAATGGCGCGCCGGGCGAGCGGCCCTATCACCCCGGCTACTATGCCGCGTTCCTGCTCGATCCCGACGGCAACAATATCGAGGCGGTCTATCACGGCCCGCATTGGCGCTCGGCGCCGTCCGTCGTGATCGAAGCCGATGCGCCGTGACGGCTCAGCCGCGCGGCAGGGCCTCGGCGAACAGCACCGGCGCGCCGGTCGAGGGCGTCACCAGTTCGCCGTCCCACATCACCTCGCGGCCGCGCACGATCGTGCCGACCGGCCAGCCGATGACGCGCTTGCCGTCATAGGGCGTCCAGGCGGCGCGCGAGGCGATCCAGCGATTGGTGATGGTGGCGCGGCGCTTCATGTCGACGATGGTGAAATCGGCGTCGTAGCCAACCGCGATGCGGCCCTTGCGGGCGATGCCGAAGATGCGCGCCGGTCCCGCCGAGGAGAGATCGACGAGCCGCTCCAGCGACAGGCGGCCATTGTTGACGTGATCGAGCATGATCGGCACCAGCGTCTGCACGCCGGTCATGCCCGACGGGCTGTCCGGATAGGGCTTCGCCTTCTCCTCCAGCGTATGCGGCGCATGGTCGGAGCCGAGCACGTCGATGACGCCGCTGGCGATGCCCTGCCAGATGCCGGCCTGATGCGCCTTGTCGCGCACCGGCGGGTTCATCTGCAGCAGCGTGCCGAGGCGGGCATAGTCGTCGGCGGAGAGCGTCAGGTGATGTGGCGTCGCCTCGGCGGTGGCGACATCCTTGTGGCCGGCGAGGAAGGCGATCTCCTCGGCGGTCGAGATATGCAGCACATGGATCCGCGCGCCCTGCCGGCGAGCGATCGCGACGAGGCGCTCGGTCGCCATCAGCGCGGCGGTCGCATCGCGCCAGACCGGATGCGAGGCGGCATCGCCTGCAATACGGAGGGGCTTCCGCTCGTTGAGGCGCGGCTCGTCCTCGGCGTGGAAGGCCGCCCGGCGCCGAGTCTTGCCGAGGATCGCCTCGATGCCGCCATCGTCCTCGACGAGGAGATCGCCGGTCGAGGAGCCGATGAAGACCTTGATGCCGGCCGCGCCCGGCAGCCGCTCGAGATCGGGGATGTCGGCGACATTGTCGCGCGTGCCGCCGACCCAGAAGGCGAAGTCGCAATGCATGCGGCCCGTGGCGCGCTGCACCTTGTCGGCGAGTGCCTCGGCGCTGGTCGTGGTCGGCTTGGTGTTCGGCATCTCGAAGACGGCGGTGACGCCGCCCATGACCGCGGCGCGAGACCCGCTTTCGAGGTTCTCCTTGTGTTCGGCGCCGGGTTCGCGAAAATGCACCTGGCTGTCGATCACGCCCGGCAATATATGCAGGCCCGTGCAGTCGACGACACGGTCCGCCCGGCGCGGATCGATATCGCCGATCGCGGCGATGCGGCCGTCCCTGACGGCGATGTCGGGTGTGCCGATGCCGTCGTGGTTGACGACGGTGCCGTTGCGAAACAGAAGCTCGTAGGTATTGCTCATGGCCGCCCTCCCCAGCGCTTGCCGGTGTCCCGCCCCTGCCTCGGCGCTACACCTTTCCCGGCTTAAGGAACCCGCAGCCTCCGCACAAGTTCGCGAAATGCATGGGAACCATGCCGATGCGTGAGGGGTCGTTCGCCATTCTGCCCGATCGCGCCGTGCTCCGCGTCGGCGGTCCCGAGGCCGAGAGCTTCCTGCAGAACATCATCACGACGGATATGGCGCGCGTCGCGTCGAGCGGCGCCGGCTTCGGCGCGCTGCTCTCGCCGCAGGGCAAGATCCTCGCCGACTTCCTGATTCTGAAAGACGGCGACGGCTTCCTGATCGACCTGCCGCAATCGGAATTCGCGAGCTTCCTCAAGCGGATGACGCTTTATCGGCTGCGGGCGAAGGTGGAACTTGCGAGCCTTGCCGAGAGCCACAGGGTCGCCGTCTATTGGGATAGCGCGGCGCCGCCGTCGATCCCCGGAGAAGTGGCGCTCGCCGCCGATCCGCGCTTTGCCGTGCTCGGCTTTCGCGCCATTCTTCCCGCTGCCAGCGATCCCGCCGTGCCCGGCTACGCCGAGCAGCCGGCCGAGGCCTGGCACGCGTACCGCATCACCGAGGGCGTGCCGGAAGGCGGCCGCGACTTCGCCTTCGGCGAGGCCTTCCCGCATGACGCCGACATGGACGATCTCGGCGGGCTCGACTTCCGCAAGGGCTGCTATGTCGGTCAGGAGATCGTGTCGCGCATGCAGCATCGCGGCACGGCGCGGCGCCGCGCGGTGATGGTCACGGCGGAGGACGCCCTCCCCGCGGCGGGCGCAGCGGTCGAGGCCGGCGGCAAGGCTCTCGGCGTGCTCGGCAGCAGCGCCGGCGGCGCGGCGATTGCGCTGCTGCGGCTCGACAGGGTGAAGCTCGCGCTCGATGCCGGCGTGCCGGTCACTGCCTCCGGCGTGCCGCTCGCGATCCGCCTGCCGCCCTTCGCCAGCTTCGGCTGGCCGGCGGGGGCCGAGGACGAGGGCGCGGCGTGACCCGCATCGCGGCGCCGCCGCGCGTCTGGCAGCGCATGCTGTCCGGCCGGCGGCTCGATCTCGCCGATCCCTCGCCCTTCGACATCGAGATCTCCGACATCGCGCATGGCCTTGCCCGCGTCGCGCGCTGGAACGGCCAGACATATGGCGACCACGCCTTTTCCGTCGCGCAGCATTCGGTGCTGGTGGTCGAGATCGCCGTGCTGCTGGCGCCGATGATGCCGGCGGCCGACCGCATGGCGGCGCTGCTGCATGACGCGCCGGAATATGTCATCGGCGACATGATCTCGCCGTTCAAGGCGCTCGTTGCGGGCGAGTACAAGGTGGTCGAGGCGCGTCTGCTCGCCGCCATCCATCTCCGCTTCGGCCTTCCGGCGGAGCGGCGCGCCGAGCTCTCGCGCGCGATCAAGGCGGCCGACAAGATCGCCGCCTTCCACGAGGCCACCCGCCTCGCCGGCTTCAGCAGCGCCGAGGCGACCGCCTTTTTCGGGCGGCCGCGCGGCATCGCGGCGGACGGACTGCCGCTCGATCCCTGGCCGACGGCTGTGGCGCAGCAGCGGTTTCTCGCCCTCTTCGAGGACCTCGCCGCCGCGATGGGCGAGGCTGCGCTTTCGAGGTGACCCGGGCCGCCGCGCGCACTACATGAATGAGGAATGGCGGCCCCCTTGTCGGCGGGCCCATCGATCGACCCCGAGGAGCCCACAATGCCGCGCGTTCACGTCTGTTCGTTGTCCCGGATCGGCGCGACCGTGGCTGAGACCGGCGCCAGCCATCTGGTGACGCTGATCAACGCCTCGACGGCCGTGGAGCGCCCGCACTCGATCCCCGCCGAGCGCCATCTTTTTCTCGGCTTCAACGACATTCTCGAGCCGATGGACGGGCTGACGCCGCCGGCGCCCGAGCATGTCGAGCAATTGCTCGATTTCCTCGAGGGCTGGAAGGCCGAGAAGCCGATCGTCGTCCACTGCTTCGCCGGCATCAGCCGGTCGACGGCGGCGGCCTTCATCACGGTCTGCGCGCTTCGCCCCGAGCGCGACGAGGCCGAGATCGCCGCGCTCATCCGCGCCGGCTCCGCCTCGGCGACGCCGAACCTCCGCCTCGTCCGCTTCGCCGACGAGATCCTCGGGCGCCGCGGCCGCATGGTGAAGGCGATCGAGGAGATCGGTCGCGGCCACGACGCCTTCGAGGGCCATCCCTTCTCGCTGTCGCTCGACCGCTAGCAGGGCGGCGGCGGGATGGCAGCATGAAGCGCCCGCTCTATGCCGCCGCCGGCTGGGCGATGGTCGGGCTCGGGATCGTCGGCCTCTTTCTGCCGGTGATGCCGACGACGGTGTTCATGATCCTCGCCGCCTGGTTCTTCTCGCGCTCCTCGCCGCGCTTCGAGGCCTGGCTGCTCGGCCATCCGCTCTTTGGCCCGCCGATCATCCAATGGCGCGAGACCGGCGCCGTCCCCGTGGCCGCCAAGGTGTTCACGGTCGTCAGCATGGTCGGCGGCTTCGGCATGTTCGTCTATCTCGTCGGCCCGCCGCCCTGGCTCGCCGGCCTCGTCGCCGCGGCGCTGCTCGGCGCCGCCGCCTATGTGCTGAGCCGGCCGCATCGCTGATCCCTCGCGATTAAATTCGTATTGCGATGCAGCAAGAGCTTGATTTAGCTAGGCGCGGGCGCTGGTGCGCCGCAAGGAGTGCGTCGCGATGGCGAAATGGGTCTATGCGTTCGGCGGCGGTCTTGCCGAGGGCGGCCTCGCCGACCGGGACCTGCTCGGCGGCAAGGGCGCCGGCCTCGCCGAAATGAGCGCGCTCGGCCTGCCGGTCCCGCCCGGCTTCACCCTCACCACCGAGATCGGCCGCCACTACCTCCGCAACGGCCATGTGTTCCCCGCCGGCCTCGAGGCCGATGTCGCGGCGGCGCTCGCCGGCATCGGCCGCATCGCCGGCCGCCGCTTCGGCGATGCCGCCGATCCGCTGCTCGTCTCGGTCCGCTCCGGCGCCGCGGCCTCGATGCCCGGCATGATGGACACCGTGCTCAATCTCGGCCTCAACGACGAGACCGTCGAAGGGCTCGCGCGCGCCTCGGGCGACCGGCGCTTCGCCTTCGACAGCTATCGCCGCTTCATCCAGATGTTCGGCCATGTCGTGCTCGGGCTCGACCACGCGGTGTTCGAGGAGCGGCTCGAGGATCTGAAGCTGGCGCGCGGGCTGGCGCTCGACGCAGAGCTCGGCGCCGACGACTGGCAGGAGGTCTGCGACATCTTCAAGGGCGTCGTCATCGAGGAGACGGACGAGGCCTTTCCGCAATCGCCGGATGCGCAGCTCTGGGCGGCGGTGCGCGCCGTCTTCGCCTCGTGGAACAATCCGCGCGCGGTCGCCTATCGCCGCATCAACGGCCTCGACACCGACGCCGGCACGGCCGTGACCGTGCAGGCCATGGTGTTCGGCAATCTCGGCGAGACCTCGGCGACCGGCGTCGCCTTCACGCGCCATCCCTCGACCGGCGAAAAGATCCTCTGGGGCGAGTTCCTGCCGAATGCGCAGGGCGAGGACGTCGTTTCCGGCACGCGGACGCCGCAGGACCTGACCGAGCGGGCGCGGCGCGAGACCGGCTCCGAGACCGCGTCGCTCGAGCAATTGATGCCCGCTGCCTATGCCGCCTTCGCCGCCGTGGCCGAGCGGCTCGAGCGCCATCATCGCGACATGCTCGACCTCGAATTCACCGTCGAGCGCGGAAGGCTCTGGATGCTGCAGGTTCGCCCGGCCAAGCGCACCATCCGCGCGGCGCTGCGCACCGCCGTGGAAATGGCCGGCGAGGGCCTGATCAGCCGCGCCGAGGCGGTGGCGCGGATCGAGCCGCGCACGCTCGAGCAATTGCTGCATCCGACCATCGACCCGGAGGATCGCGGCGACATCTTCGCCCGCGGCCTGCCGGCGTCGCCCGGGGCCGCCAGCGGCGCGGTTGTGTTCACGCCCGACGAGGCCGAGACCGCGCGCGCGCAGGGCCGCAAGGTGATCCTCGTCCGCGTCGAGACGAGCCCCGAGGACGTGCACGGCATGCATGCGGCACGCGGCATCCTGACGACGCGCGGCGGCATGACCAGCCACGCCGCCGTCGTGGCGCGCGGCATGGGCAAGCCCTGCGTCTCGGGCGCCGGCACGATCCGCGTCGACTTCAAGGCCGGCACGATGACCGCCGGCGGCCGCACGATCCATCGCGGCGACACGATCACCATCGACGGCGGCACCGGGCTGGTGCTGATCGGCGCGGTGCCGCTGCGCGAGCCCGAGCTCTCCGGCGATTTCGCGACCCTGATGCAATGGGCGGACAGCTTCCGCACGCTGAAGATCCGCACCAATGTCGATACGCCTGCCGATGCGCGGGCCGCGCGTGGCTTCGGCGCCGAGGGCATCGGCCTCTGCCGCACCGAGCACATGTTCTTCGACCAGCGCCGCATCGCCGTGGTGCGCGAGATGATCCTCGCGGAGACGCAAGGCGATCGCGCCGATGCGCTGGCGAGGCTGCTGCCGATGCAGCGCTCCGATTTCGCCTCGCTGTTCGAGATCATGGCCGGGCTGCCGGTGACCATCCGCCTGCTCGATCCGCCGCTGCATGAATTCCTGCCGACGGGCGAGGCCGAGATCGACGAGCTCGCGAGCGCGATGGGGATTCCGCCGGCCCGCATCCGCGCGCGATCCGAGGCGCTGGCCGAGGCCAATCCGATGCTCGGCCATCGCGGCGTCCGCCTCGCGATCTCCTTTCCCGAGATCGTCGAGATGCAGATCCGCGCGACCCTCGAGGCAGCGCTCGATGTCGCGGACGCAAGCGGGATTGCCGTCGATCTCGAGATCATGGTGCCGCTGGTCGCGAGCAAGGCGGAGCTCGACCTCATCTACCAGCGCATCCGCGCCGCCGAGGCGCTGGTGCTGCGCCAGCGCGGCCGCGCGCCGCGCTATGAGCTCGGCACGATGATCGAGCTGCCGCGCGCTGCGCTCGCCGCGGGGGCGCTGGCCGAGACCGCCATGTTCTTCTCCTTCGGCACCAACGACCTGACGCAGACGACCTTCGGCATCTCGCGCGACGACGCCGCGCCCTTCCTCAACACCTATCTCGGGCTCGGCCTGCTGCCGGCGGATCCGTTCGCGACGCTCGACCAGGAAGGCGTCGGCGAGCTGATCCGCATCGCCACCGAGCGCGGACGGGCGGTCAGGCCCGGCATCAAGCTCGGCGTCTGCGGCGAGCATGGCGGCGATCCGGCCTCGATCCATTTCTTCGCCGGCCTCGGCTTCGACTACGTCTCCTGCTCGCCCTTCCGCGTGCCGGTCGCCCGCCTCGCGGCGGCACAAGCGGCGATCGCCGCGGCCGGCCTCGCAGCGCCCGGCGCCGCCACCCTCGCCGACGTGCTCGCCTGAGAAGCGTCGCCGCGCGGGCTCCTGCGTCGTTAACGCGGTCTCAAGGTTAATCCAGCAGATTTTACGGGAGTTGCCAGAAGGCCACAGCGGCGCTTCCGGTTTGTGCGCGTGGAGTAGCGTGCCCGATGGTCAGCCATGTGCCGTGCCCGTCATCGCTGACGATCTATCATCCGCCGGGTCCGCCGGCCGTGATCCACATCGCCCGCCGCCGCAGGCCGAAGCCGCGCCGCGGCCGCATCGCGCTGCTCTCCACCCTTCTTGCCGCCGGGCTGCTCTCGCTGACATCGACGACGGTCGCGCTGCAGGACGTCGCCAGCCTCTTCGGCCGCGACGTGCCGCCGGCGCAGCGCTGGCTCGCCCGCCTCGTGCCGACGCCGGCCGGCGCCCGCTATGTGCCGACGCTCGTGCTGCCGGAGACGCGTCCCGTCTTCGCCACGCGCACGGATGTCGTCGTGGAGCCGAAACTGGCGCTGGTGGAGAAAGGTCCGGTCTCGGCGCCGGACTTCATCCCGCCGCGCGTCAATCGTGACGACAAGCGCGACGCCGTGATGTCGCGGCCGCATCCGGTGGCGCCGACGCGCTATTCCGCCGGCGTCCTGCAGCGCGATGCCCGCGCGCTCGTCTTCGGCGCGCCGCGCGTCACCGAGGCCGTGGCGATGCTGATGCCGTCCGCTCCGCCGCAGAACCTCGTCGCGGCCGCGACGCCGCCGAAACCGGTCGCCGCCCCGGTCGCCGTGCTCGCCTCGATCGCCGGATCGACGCGCGCGCCGCATCCTGGCAAGATGGCCGACGACCGCGCCGTCAGCGCCTATGCCAATGCCGACGACACCGCCGCCATCGCCGCACCGTTCAATGCCGTGCTCGCCAAGCCCATGGCGCTCGGCAAGGACGGCCGGCCCGATCACTGGTGGGTCACCAACCCGATCCCGCCCAATGCCCGCTCAAAGACCGAGCAGAAGTGCCTCGCGACGGCGATCTATTTCGAGGCGCGCGGCGAGAGCGTGAAGGGCGAGCTCGCCGTGGCGCAGGTCGTCATCAACCGGCTGAAGAACCCCGCCTATCCAAACACGATCTGCGGCGTCGTCTACCAGAACAAGGACATGCGCGACGCCTGCCAGTTCTCGTTCGCCTGCGACGGCATCAAGGACCGCATCACCGACATGACCGCCTGGCGCCGCGCGCAGGAGCTCGCCCGCCGCGTCGTCAGCGAGGACAACTGGTGGAACGCCGATGTCGGCTCGGCGACGCATTACCACGCCAACTATGTCAAGCCGCGCTGGGCGCGGACGATGAGGAAGATGGACAAGATCGGCCACCACATCTTCTACAAGACCTTCGGCGGTGGCTGGAGCTGAGCGGCGCATGGGCGGCGCAGGACCGGGCGACGCGCGTCCCGGCCAGACTGCGAGGGGACATCGACGATGAACACCGCAATCCTGTTCGACTGCGAATTCCTGTGCCTCGAAGGCTCGCAGCGCCGGTTCTGGTGCGCGGCGCACGACCCCGATCCGGTCATCGCGCAGATCGGCGCGGTGAAGGTCGGCCTCGACGGCGATGCGCCGATCATCGATCGCTTCTCCGCCTATGTCCGTCCGATCGACCGTTTCGGCAATCGCTACCGCCTCGATCCGTTCTTCACCGCGCTGACCGGGATCACCGAGGACGACATCGAGACCAAGGGTGTGAGCCTTGCGGACGCGCTCGAGGCCGTCGACCACTTCTCGGACGGCGCCCGGTTCTGGTCATGGGGCAAGGACGAGCTGAACATGGTGGCGATCAGCTGCTATGTCGCCGGCATCCCGCCATCTATCCCGGCCGGGCGGTTCGACAACGCCGTCAAGCTGCTGCTCGCCGCCGGCATGCCGATCGAGGATCTGGCACGGACGCCGAGCAACAAGCTGGCCGACTATTACGGCGTCGAGCACCCGCCGCTCCGTGGCCATGACGCGCTCGATGACGCCCTCTCCGTGGCCTACACGCTGCAGCATCTCTTGCGCACGGGCCGCCTGCAGCGCGACGCGTTCGAACCCGGCTAGCCGATCTCCACCACCAGGCGGCCGCGGATCTTGCCGTCGACGATCTGGCGCGCCGCGTCGATGACGCCGTCGAAGGGGATGCGGCGCATGGCGCTGGCGAGCTTGGCGCGGTCGAGGTCGCGGTCGAGCCGATCCCAGGCGACGAGGCGCGCCGCCTTCGGCACATAGACCGAATCGATGCCATAGAGCGTCACGCCGCGCAGGATGAACGGCGCCACGCTGCCGGGAAGGTCGAGGCTGCCGGCCATGCCACAGGCGGCGACGGCGCCATCATAGCGGATCATCGACAGGACATTGGCGAGCGTCGTGCCGCCGACCGCATCGATGGCGCCGATCCAGCGCTCCTTGGCGAGCGGCTTCGGCGAACCGGCGAGGCTGGCGCGCTCGATCACCTCGGCCGCGCCGAGACCCTTCAGGTAATCCGCCTCCTCCGGCCGGCCGGTCGAGGCGACGACATGGTGGCCGAGATCGGCGAGCAGCGCGACGGCGATCGAGCCGACACCGCCGGCCGCTCCCGTCACCAGCACCGGACCCGAGCCCGGCTTGATGTCGTGCCGCTCCAGCGCCAGCACCGCGCGCATCGCGGTGTAGCCGGCCGTGCCGATCGCCATCGCCTCGTCGGGCGAGAAACCGGATGGCAGCGGCAGCAGCCAGTCGCTCTTCCAGCGCGCGCGCTCGGCCCAGGCGCCGAGATGGATCTCGCCGACGCCCCAGCCATTGAGCAGCACGCGGCTGCCCGGCGCGAAGAGCGGGCTCTCCGACTGTTCGACCACGCCGACGGCATCGACGCCCGGCACCATCGGGAAGCGCCGCACGACCGGGGCGCGGCCGGTGACGGCAAGGCCATCCTTGTAGTTCACCGTCGAGCGCTCGACGCGCACGGTGACGTCGCCTTCCATCAGGTCGGCGTCCTCGAGCGTCCGGAATCCGACCTGCTGCGGCGTGCCCTCCGCCTTGTCGATCACAACGGCTCTGAACCCTGCCATCTCCGCTCTCCCTTCAACGACGTCGCTCGTCCTCCTGATATAGACCTCGGCATCGCCCGCCATAACCCCGCATCGGGCGGAGCGGTTGACCGCGTGCGCGCGAGGCGATTAGGGTGCGCCGCCTTTTGAAGCGGCCGCCGCCGCTCTTCTTTCCGCGAAGGTCCGCCGGTGTCCCACGAGCTTCTGACGCAAGAGCTTTCCACGAACGCGCTTCCCCCGCATATGCGACCCGAGAAGTCGTTCCAGGGCCTCATTCTCGCCCTGCAGCGCTTCTGGGCCGACAAGGGCTGCGTGATCCTGCAGCCCTATGACATGGAAGTCGGCGCCGGCACCTTCCATCCCGCGACGACGCTGCGCGCGCTCGGCCCCAAGCCCTGGCGCGCCGCCTATGTGCAGCCCTCGCGGCGGCCGAAGGACGGGCGCTATGGCGAGAACCCGAACCGCTTCCAGCATTATTACCAGTTCCAGGTCATCCTGAAGCCGAACCCGCCCAACCTGCAGGAGCTCTATCTGGAGAGCCTCAAGGCCATCGGCATCGACACGGGCCTGCACGACATCCGCTTCGTCGAGGACGACTGGGAGAGCCCGACGCTCGGCGCCTCCGGCCTCGGCTGGGAATGCTGGTGCGATGGGATGGAAGTCTCGCAGTTCACCTATTTCCAGTATGTCGCCGGTATCGAGTGCTTCCCGGTCTCGGGCGAATTGACCTATGGGCTCGAGCGCCTCGCGATGTATCTGCAGGGCGTCGACAACGGCTACGAGCTCAACTTCAACGGCCGCGAGGGCGCCGAGAAGGTGACCTATGGCGACGTGTTCCAGCAGGCCGAGCAGGAATATTCGCGGCACAATTTCGAATATGCCGACACCGAGATGTTGAAGCGGCATTTCGAGGACGCCGAGCGCGAATGCCGCCTGCTGCTCGAGGCCGGCACGCCCGACCCGAGTTCCAACGACCAGCGCCACCGCATGGTTCTGCCGGCCTATGACCAGTGCATCAAGGCGAGCCACCGCTTCAACCTGCTCGACGCGCGCGGCGTCATCTCCGTGCCGGAACGGCAGAGCTACATCCAGCGCGTGCGCGAGCTCTCCAAGGCCTGCGGCGCCGCCTGGCTCCAGACCGAGGCCGGAGGCAAGGAGGCGTGAGCGCTCTCGGGGCTGCGCCGACGTCTTGAACGCCACTATAATAGCGCCAAGGCATTTTATAGTTTTGAGCCGTTTGGTATAGAAAGCCGACGGAGTTCTATACCAATGGACAAGAGCCAATTTGCAGCCTCGCCCAGCGGGCGACTGGTTTCGGCTGAGGCCGGGGCCGCCGCCTTCGTGCCCCATCCGCTGCCGCCGGCCATGGACAAGGGCGCGTTCGCGGACGAACTGGCGCGCGCATCGCATGCGCTCGGCGAATTGAGCGGAATCGGCCGAACGCTCGACAATCCCTATCTGCTGATCCGCCCGCTTCAGACCCGCGAAGCTCTGGCATCTTCGAGCATGGAAGGCACCTATTCGACGGTTGCTCAGCTTATGTTGCTGGAGGCTGGGCTCGACGATCACCAGGGCGATACCCGCGAGGTGCGCAACTATGTCGTCGCATTGCGCCAGGCCATCGATAGCCTCGACCATCTGCCGCTCTGCCTCCGAACCATCCGCGAAGCCCATGCCGCGCTCATGGACGGCGTCGGCCGCCATCGCGGGGGCGCAATTCGCCCGGGCGAATTCAAGGAGCACCAGAACTGGATCGGCGCGCTGGCGATCGAGAGAGCCCGCTTCGTCCCGCCGCCGCCGGCGGAAGCGCGCGCGGCAATGCATGACCTTGAGGCCTATGTGCAGCGCGAGGATCGAAACGCCTTGCATCCGCTCGTCGATGCGGCACTCGTGCACTATCAGTTCGAGACGATCCATCCCTTCCAGGATGGCAACGGCCGCGTGGGACGCATTCTCATTCCGGTGCTTCTCGCTGAACGCGGCCTGCTGCCGAGGCCGTTACTCTATGTCAGCCCCTTCCTCGAAGACCACAAGGACGAGTATATCGACCGGATGTTCGCCGTTTCAGCGGCAGGGGACTGGAGCGGCTGGATTCGCTTCTTCCTGACCGCCATAGAACAATCGGCCGGACGAACCATCCGGACGGTGGACCGGCTTCTGGCCCTCCGAAGCGAGTATCGAAGCCGACTGCAGCAGGCCGGACGGTCTGCGCTGCTGCTCTCCGCGGTCGACTTCATCTTCGACCAGCCCGTTTTCACGACGCCGCAGCTTGCCACGCGGCTGGGCGTGACCTATCCCGCTGCCCAGAAGAATGTCGTAACGCTCCTCGCGACCCATGTCGTCGAAGAGGTGCCAAACACCTCGCATCCGAAATATTACGCGGCCGCGGAGTTGCTCCGCGCCATCGACGAAAGCTGATCATGCCCGAACTCCTGCTTGAGCTTTTCTCCGAGGAAATTCCCGCGCGGATGCAGCGGAAGGCGGCGGACGACCTGCTGAGGCTGGTGACCGATGCGCTGGTCGCGGCCGGGCTCACCTATGAGGGCGCCAAGGCGTTTTCGACGCCGCGCCGGCTGGCGCTCACCGTGACCGGCATTCCCGCCCATTCGCCGGCGACGCGCGAGGAGCGCAAGGGGCCGAAGGTCGGCGCGCCCGAGCAGGCGGTGCAGGGTTTCCTGCGCTCGGCCGGGCTCGCCTCGCTCGACGAGGCCAGGATCCAGTCCGATCCCAAGAAGGGCGATTTCTACATCGCCGTGATCGAGAAGCACGGCCGCCACACGACCGAGATCCTCGCCGAGGCGATCCCGGCGATCATTCGCGCCTTCCCCTGGCCGAAATCCATGCATTGGGGCACGGGTAGGCTTACCTGGGTCCGGCCACTGCAATCGATCCTCTGCACCTTCGGCCCCGAGACCGAAGACCCGGAGATCGTGCGCTTCGAGGTCGACGGCATCGCCTCCTCGAATGTCACGCGCGGCCATCGCTTCCTGGCGCCGGAGCCGTTCACCGTGCGCCGCTTCGAGGACTATGCCGAGAAGCTCGAGAAGGCCAAGGTCGTGCTCGACCCCGAGCGGCGCAAGGACATCATCCTGCATGACGCGCGCGACCGCGCGCTGGCGCTCGGTCTTGAACTGGTCGAGGACGAGGGGCTGCTCGACGAGGTCGCGGGGCTCGTCGAATGGCCCGTGGTGCTGACCGGCACCTTCGAGGAGGCGTTCCTCGCCATTCCGCCGGAGGTGATCCGCGCCACCATCCGCGCCAACCAGAAGTGCTTCGTGCTCAGGAAGCCCGGCACCACCGATCTCGCCAACCGCTTTGTGCTGGTCTCGAATATCGAGGCGCGCGACGGCGGCGTGGCGATCGCCGCCGGCAATGGCCGCGTCATCCGCGCCCGCCTCTCCGACGCGAAATTCTTCTACGAGACCGACCGCGCCGCGACGCTCGAAAGCCGGCTGCCGAAGTTCAAGGACATCGTCTTCCACGAGAAGCTCGGCACGCAGGCCGAGCGGATCGACCGCATCGCCCGCCTCGCCGCCGAGATCGCGCCGCTTGTGGGTGCCGATGTCGCCGAGGCGACCGAGGCCGCCCGCCTCGCCAAGCTCGACCTCGTCACCGAGATGGTCGGCGAATTCCCGGAACTGCAGGGCCTGATGGGCCGCTATTACGCGGCCGCCGAGGGCAAGTCGCCGGCCGTCGCCGCCGCCATCGAGGAGCACTATAAGCCGCAGGGGCCTAGCGACCGCGTCCCGACCAACCCGGTCTCGATCGCCGTGGCGCTGGCCGACAAGCTCGACACGCTCGCGGGATTCTGGACGATCGACGAGAAGCCGACGGGGAGCAAGGATCCCTATGCGCTCAGAAGGGCGGCGCTCGGTGTGATCCGGATTGTCTTGGAGAATGGGCTGCGATTTCGCCTTCTTCAGCAAACTGTGTCTGCCTATGCATCGTACGTTCCGGACGGGCACGTTGTGGCGGGTTCACGCGCCGCCGACCTCCTGGTCTTCTTCATCGACCGCCTGAAGGTCCAGCTCCGCGACAGCGGCGCGCGGCATGATCTCGTCGACGCGGTGCTGGCGGCGGGGACGGTCTCCGGCCAGCCCTCTCCCCCCTTGTGGGGGAGAGATGGAGAGGGGGGCCTCGCTTCCTCCAGCGACGCTTCGGCCGGCACGCCCCCTCCCCGGCCCTCCCCCCTGCGGGGAGAGGGAGAAGGATCGGCGACCAATGACGACCTTCTCGACATCGTCCGCCGCGTCGAGGCGCTGGGGGCGTTCCTTGCGACCGAGGACGGCAGGAACCTCCTCGCCGGCTATCGCCGTGCGGCGAATATCCTGAAGGCCGAGGAGAAGTCCGGCGAGCGCTTCGACGGCGCGGTCGATGCGGCGCTTCTGGTCGAGGACGAGGAGAGGGTGCTGGCCGAGGCGATCGGCGTCGCGCTGCCGACGGCCGAAGCCGCGGTGGCGGCGGAGGACTATGCCGGCGCCATGGCGGCGCTCGCTAGCCTGCGCGCGCCGGTCGATGCCTTCTTCGACAAGGTCCTGGTCAACGCCGACGACGCGGCGATCCGCGCCAACCGTCTCAACCTGCTGGCAGCCATCCGCACGGCAACGCAGGCCGTCGCCGATTTCTCGAAGGTCGGCGGCTGACGTCGCGGTCCCCTGACGGTCTCCGCCCTGCCCTCTCCCCCCTTGTGGGGGAGAGATGGAGAGGGGGCCTTGCTTCCCCTAACCACGTTTCGGCCGGCAACCCCTCCCCGCCCCTCCCCCCTGCGGGGAGAGGGGGCGGCAGGCGGCTCGGCAAATCCCGATGAAGAGCCGTGAGGGTAGCAAGTGAAGACCCCCACCCCAACCCTCCCCCGCAAGGGGGGAGGGAGAAGAGAGGCGGAGCGGCTACGAGGGCGCTGCCTCTTCCGATCAGGCCGTAAACCCTCTCCCGCCGCGCCTTGAGCGCGGCGACCGCTCCCTCAGGGAGAGGTAAAGACAGCAAGGTCAGCCGAGAAGACCCTGACTGCACCTCCCCCCTGCGGGGGAGGCCGGGTGGGGGACTTGTGACGGGCGCAACCCTCGGATCAGGACGAAAAACATACTTCGCCGCGCAACTAGCGCGTCGATCCCTCCCTCAGGGAGCGGCAGCCGGACCGCTCAGACGCGGTCGGCCGGGCGGTAGATGCCGGTGACGGGGTCCTGCACCAGGCGGCCGGAGGGACGGTGCGCCATGGCGCGCTCGGCCTCGCGGATGCGGATGGCGACGGCCGCTTTCTGGCGGGCGAACGCACGGGCCGCGACGACGCCGAGGGCGCCGAGAAGAGCAATGAAAACGACCTGCGGCATGTGACCTTTCCCCACTTGCAGCCTTGCGAACCGGTGCATTCGAACATCATGCGCCGACGCGAAATCGCAGCATGACTCTTTCCGCACCGCACCGCAACGGCCCCTCGAATCAAAGGCCGAAACGGCTCCAGAGCGCGCGATCCGCGACGGCGGCGAGCGCATGGTCGACAGCCTCGCCAACAAATGCGCCGGAAACGGGGCTGCTCGCACTGACGCCGCGATCGCCGCCAAACCGCGACAGCAGGCCGCGCTTCGGCTCGATCCCGCGCAGCCGCAGCTTCTCGCCGAAACGCTCGCGCAGATGTGACCTGAGATCGCCGAGTTCGTCGACGAGGCCGAGCTCGACGCCGCGCGCGCCCGACCAGAAGGCGCCGGTGAACAGCGTCGGCTCGTCGGAGAGCTTTGAGCCGCGCCGGGTGCGGACGAGGTCGATGAACATGTCGTGCACGTCGCGCTGCAGCGACTTCAGGTGCTCGATGTCGCTGTCGCGCTCGGGCTGGAAGGGATCCAGCATCGCCTTGTTCTCGCCGGCCGTGTGGACGCGCCGCTCGATGCCGAGCTTCTCGATGAGGCCGGTGAAGCCGAAGCCGGCCGAGACGACGCCGATCGAGCCGACGATCGAGGAGCGGTCGACGATGATCGTGTCGCCGGCGAGCGCGATCAGATAGCCGCCGGAGGCCGCGACGTCCTCGACGGCAACGATGACCTCCTTGTTATGCTCCTCGGCAAGCGCGCGGATGCGCTTGAAGACGAGATGCGACTGCACCGGCGAGCCACCCGGCGAATTGATCGCGATGGCGACGACGGGCGCCTCCTTCATCGTGAAGGCCCGCTTCAGGAGCGGCGCGACGCCGGCGAGCGTGATGCCCTGCCGGAACGCCGAGACCTGGCCGATGACGCCCGAGAGGCGCACCACCGGGACGACGATCTCCTCCTTGCGGAACCGGGCCGGCAGCATTCGCTGGAGGGGAGCGAGGAAGGACAGCGTCACGTTGAAACCTCTCGAGACGGATTACGGCCGGAAGGCCAGCGCATGCCATGACATATGGACATCCGCCAGCGAAGCGCCATCCCCGAGCACGGCACCAAGCGCCGGCGTGAAGGCCGAGCCGTCGTCCTCATGCAGCACCAGCGCCGGCAGCAGGCCGAGCGGCGCGCGGCTGCCCTTGATGGCTCTCGCGAGGATGCGGATCGCCGGCGCGTCGCGGCGCGGCTGCACCGGAACGAGCGCCACACCGCCGAAGCGGCCACTGAAGCCCTCAAGGAGATCGCCGAGCCGCGCCGCCGGCAGGATCACGCCAAGCGTGCCGCCTGGCCGCACCAGCGCGGCGGCCGCGCGGAACCAGCCGTCGAGCCCGCTCTCGCCGAGCACATGCGCCCGCGCCCGCTCGGCCTTCGGCGAGGCGCGGACGCTCGCCTCGTCATGAAAGGGCGGGTTCATGAGCGCATGGGCGAAGGAGGATGGCAGGAGGCCGGCGGCAACGCGCACGGCGGGATCGAGGATGTCGACGGCGACAGGCAGGACGCGCGCGGCAAAGCCGGCATTGCCGGGAAGCGCGACCGCCTCCGTGGCGGCGGCGACGAGATCGGCTTCGCGTTCGGCGAGGGTGACGCTTGAGAGAGGCGCGCGGGCGGCGAGCGCCATGCCGGCAACACCCGCTCCTGCGCCGAGATCGACGACGGGGCCCGCCGTCTCCGCGCCGAAGAGGCTCGCGAGCAGAACGGCATCGAGCCCGGAGCGATGGTGCCCCTCGGCCGGCTGCAGCGCCGTGACGCGGCCACCCAGAAAGGCGTCGCGGGTGACCCGCCCGCCCATCAGCCGCCGCGGCCCTTCGGCCTCAGCTCATCGGCGATGCCGGCCTCGGTCAGGATGCGGCGGGCGGCGTCGACATCCTCGCTCGCGACGAGGACGCGGCGCGGCAGGACGCCGAGCGAGCCCTCGATGACGCTCATGTTCTGATCGGCGAGGATATGCTCGATGCCGGCTTCCTTGAGCAGCGCATCGACGAAGGAGATGAGGACCATGTCGTTCGTTCGGATGAGCTCGTCCATGCTTCCTCGGCGGAGCGGCAGGCGGGCCGCGTTTCAAATCGCGCCCCGACCCTAGGGAAGGACGGGCGCCTCGGCAACCGCGCGGCGGACCGCCCCGGCCGCAAGGGGTGGACATTCGCGCGGGGATGGACGATGTGAGCCATCCTGTCACTTGTTCGCACGGCCCGTGGACCCTATTGTCCCCGGAAAATGCAATCCGGGAGCGTGCCCGTGGGTTTGGTCATTCCGCTCGAGGACAACAAGAAGAAGGCCTCGGCGAGTATCGAGCCGCTTCTTGACCTCGTCTCCGCCGACATGCAGCGCGTCAACGAGCTCATTCTCTCGAAGGCGGGCTCCAATGTTTCGATGATCCCCGAGGTCGCGAAGCATCTGATCTCGTCGGGGGGCAAGCGTCTCCGGCCGATGCTGACGCTCGCGGCCGCGCGGATGCTCGGCTATCGCGGCGATGGCCATGTCAAGCTCGCGGCCAGCGTCGAGTTCATGCATACGGCAACCCTGCTGCATGACGACGTGGTCGACGAGAGCGAGATGCGGCGCGGCAAGCTCGCCGCGCGCATGCTCTGGGGCAATCAGGCGAGCGTGCTCGTCGGCGATTTCCTGCTCGGCCAGGCGTTCCGCATGATGGTCGAGGTCGGCTCGCTCGAATCGCTCGACGTGCTCTCGACCGCCGCCTCGGTCATCGCCGAGGGCGAGGTGATGCAGCTCTCCGTCGCCAAGAACATGGCGACGACGGAGGACGAATATCTCGCCGTCATCCGCGCCAAGACGGCGGCGCTGTTCTCGGCTGCCTCCGAGGTCGGCCCGATTATCGCCGGCGGCGACCGCGCGATGCGCGCCGCCTTCCGCTCCTACGGCACCAATCTCGGCCTCGCCTTCCAGCTCATCGACGACGCCCTCGACTATGGCGGCTCCTCGGCCGATCTCGGCAAGCAGGTCGGCGATGATTTCCGCGAGGGCAAGATCACGCTGCCGGTGGTGCTCGCCTATCGGCGCGGCTCCGACATGGAGCGCGATTTCTGGCGCCGCGTGATCGAGAAGGGCGAGATCGCCGATGGCGACCTCGACCGGGCCATCGCGCTCCTGCGCAGCCATCGCGCGATTGAAGATACCGTGGAGCGCGCGCGCCACTATGGCGACGTCGCCCGCGACGCGCTCGCCCCCTTCCCCGACAGCGCCCATCGCGACGCGCTCGTCGAAGTGGTCGATTTCTGCATCGAGCGTGCCCATTGACGGGCACGCCCCTGTCCCGCCGACCTCGGCCCGCGTGACCGGCGCGCGCCGGAGCGGCCGGAGCTCATTGCCGCACAGCCGCAAAACAGCCATGCTTGTGGCTGAACCTCGACCGTATCGGTCACGTTTGAACTCACGGTGTCCCGCATGACGATCTCCCGCGCCCGCAGGCTTCGCCAGGCGGCGGCCTCCCTTGCTCTTCTCGCCCTCGCCGCCGGGCCGGCCCATGCGGAAAAATCGCTGACCGACTATCTGCCCGACGACATCGTGCCGACGCTGTCCGGCAGCTATCTTTCGGCCCTCAGCGCCACGCGCGCCTCCGATATCGATGCGGCCACGGTGTTCTTCGAGGATGCGCTCAGCCAGGATCCCGAGGATCCGGTGCTGCTCGACCGGACCTTCAGCATGCTGCTGGTCAACGGCAAGATCCGGGATTCGCTGCCCATCGCCGAGCGGCTGATCATCTC
Source organism: Kaistia sp. (assembly GCA_965279105.1). Classification (GTDB taxonomy): domain Bacteria; phylum Pseudomonadota; class Alphaproteobacteria; order Rhizobiales; family Kaistiaceae; genus Kaistia. The sequence goes on along the minus strand of OZ257135.1, from coordinate 2,117,805 downwards.
GTCCGACTCCAACCGAATGGGCCAGATCGTGCTCGGCATCGAGGCGCTCAAGACCAAGAACTATCGCGAGAGCTCGACGCGCCTCGCCAAGGGCGACCGGGGACCGCTCGCCAATGTCACGGCGAGCCTCTTGGCGGCCTGGGCGGCCGAGGGGCAGAACGAGACCGATGCGGCGCTGAAGATCGTCGACACGATGAACGGGCCGGAATGGTACGGCACCTTCAAGAACTTCAACATGGCGCTGATCGCCGATCTCGCCGGGCGCCATGACGCGGCGCTGGTCTCGATCGCCAAGGCCTATGAGACCGATGCCGCCTCGATGCGCATCGTCGAGGCCTATGCGCGGATGATGGCGCGCGCCGGCAAGAAGGACGAGGCGCTGAAAGCGCTCGACGCCTTCTCGAAGATGAGCGCCGGCCAGCCGCTGATCAAGAAGCTCTCGGACGACATCCGCGCCGGCAAGACGCCGGCCCCGCTGATCACCACCGTGCAGCAGGGCGCCGCCGAGGTGCTCTACGGCATCGGTTCGGCGCTCAGCACCGAAAAGGGCGGCGACGAGCTCGGCACCGTCTACCTCCAGCTCGCCCGCTATCTCGACCCGCGATCCGAGCTGATGACCATGGCGCTCGGCGACATCCTGCAGGGCGCGCAGCAGTTCGAACGCTCGAACGCCGTCTTCCAGCAGGTGCCGAAGAACTCGCTGCTGCGCCGCGCCGCCGACATGCAGATCGCCGTCAATCTCGACGGGCTCGGCCGGACCGACGACGCCATCCGCCAGCTGAAGCGGATCATCGCCGCCAATCCGAAGGATTTCGAGGCGCTCACCAGCCTCGGCACCATTTATCGCGGCAACAAGCGCTTCCTCGAATCGGCCGACATGTACACGAAGGCGCTCGCCGCCATCGACCCGGCCGATCCGCGCAACTGGCTGCTCTACTATTATCGCGGCGTCGCCTATGAGCAGGCGAAGGAGTGGGACAAGGCCGAGGCCGACCTGCTGCAGTCGCTGAAGCTCTCGCCCAACGAGGCGCAGGTGCTCAACTATCTCGGCTACAGCTGGATCGACCGCTCGATCAACCTCGATCGCGGCATGGCGATGATCAAGAAGGCCGTCGAGCTGAAGCCGGACGACGGCTACATCGTCGACAGCCTCGGCTGGGCCTATTACCGCACCGGGAAATATGACGAGGCGGTCGGCCAGCTCGAGCGCGCCATCGCGCTCCGATCGGACGATTCGACCATCAACGACCATCTCGGCGATGCCTATTGGAAGGTCGGCCGCAAGCTCGAGGCGACATTCCAGTGGGCGCATGCCCGCGACATGAACCCCGAGCCGGCCGCCAAGGCGATCATCCTCGCCAAGCTCGCGCACGGTCTCGACAAGGTCGAGGAAAGCAAGGTCGCCTCGATGACCGGCAATACGGTCACCGATGCCAGCGCGAACGCCCCGGCGCCTGTCGTGCCCGGCTCGATCACGGTCGGCGAAGGCGACAGCCTCTGGAAGATCGCCGAGCGCGTCTATGGCAATGGCGAGCTCTATCGCAAGCTGATCGAGGCCAATCGCGGCAAGCTGCGCAATCCGAACCGGATCGTGCCCGGCACCGTGCTCGACATCCCGGCCGCCACGCCGTGACGGAGTGGCGCGGTCCGGCGCGCGCCTGACCGCCTGCCGGGACTGGCGCGCATGGTGACGACCCCGACGGACGGCGCGGCGGCCATCGAGCTGCTCGGCTCGGTGTTCGCGCCGGCCAAGATCAATCTGGCGCTGCATGTCGTCGGCCGGCGCGCCGACGGCTACCACCTTCTCGACAGCCTCGTCGTCTTCGCCGCTGTCGGCGACACGCTCACGGCCTTTGCCGGGGCACCCCGCCTCGCCATCGAGGGCCCCTTCGCCGCCGGACTCTCGGCCGGCGCCGACAATCTCGTCCGTCGCGCGGAGGAGCGTTTCCGACAGCGTTTCCCGGCCTTGCCGGACCTCGCGCTGCGGCTCGGGAAGCACCTGCCGGTCTCCTCCGGCATCGGCGGCGGCTCGGCCGATGGCGCGGCGACGCTGCGCCTCCTCGCCTGTCTCGCCGGCGGCGTCGACACGTCGACGCTCGAGTCACTCGCCGCGGAACTCGGCGCCGATGGGCCAATGTGCCTTCGCTCCGTGGCGCTCCGGGCGCGCGGCATCGGCGAGCGGCTCGACGACTGGGCCCCCCTCCCCGCGCTCGATCTCGTCCTCGTCAATCCCGGCGTCGCGGTCTCGACGCCGGCCGTGTTCCGGGCACTTGCGCGGCCGGACAATCCGCCGCTGCCCGTGTCCCTGCCGATCTTCGCGGACGCGCCGGCGCTCGCCGCCTTCCTCGCCGAGACCACCCGCAATGATCTCGCGCCGCCGGCGAAGACCGTGGCGTCCGTCATCGCCGACGCCGAGGCGGCGGTCGCCGCCCAGGCCGGCTGCCTGCTGGCGCGGATGTCCGGCTCCGGCGCGACCGTGTTCGGCCTCTTTGGCGATGGCGCCAGCACCCGGCAGGCAGCGGCTGCGATCAAGGCGGCACGGCCGGACTGGTGGGTCGTGGCGACGACGACACTCACGCCCGGCCGGGCCGCACCTCGCGAGGCGGGCGAAACTGTGGGACACTGATCCGCCCATCCCGGAGACGCGATCATGAGCCGGCTCGACGAGACCCTTCCCTTCATTCCCGTGCGCTTCGCCGTGCTCGCCGTCTCCGACACGCGCTCGCTGGAAACGGACACCTCGGGCCGGACGCTCGCCGAACGAATCACGGCGGCGGGACATGAGCTGATCGAGCGGGCGATCGTCCCCGACGACATCGAGGAGATCCGCGCCATCGTCAGTTGCTGGATCGCGGAAGCCGGCATCGATGTCGTCATCACGACGGGGGGCACCGGCTTCACCGGCCGCGACGTCACGCCAGAGGCGATCGAGCCCCTGTTCGAGAAGCGGATGGAAGGCTTTTCGGCCGTCTTCCACCGCATCAGCTTCGAGAAGATCGGCACCTCGACGGTGCAATCGCGCGCCACGGCCGGGCTCGCCAACTCGACCTTCATCTTCGTCATCCCCGGCTCGACGGGCGCCTGCCGCGACGCCTGGGACGGCATCATCGCGCCCCAGTTCGACTATCGCCACAAGCCCTGCAACTTCGTCGAGATCATGCCGCGGCTCGACGAACACCTGAAGCGCGGCAAGCTCAAGGCCTGATGGCGCCATCCGGACGGACGGTCCGCCGGCGGATCACGCAGCGATGCGGCCGATCAGCCGCGGCGGGGCGCGGAGCACGATGAGCGCGAGGCAGGCGGCGTTGCGCAACGCCGCAGCGCCCTGACGCCTCGGCGCGTCGCCGCGCAGCACGGCGCGGGCGCGGAGGAACGACAGGCGGCCGCGGCCGATCCGGCGGGCGAGATCGACATCGACCATGGTCGGCAGGTCGTGATGGCCGCCGAGCTCGCGATAGAAGCTTCTCGTCAGCAGCAAGCCCTGATCGAGATCGGCGGCCGTCAGCAGGCGGGCGCGCAGCGAGGCGGTGATCTCGGCGAGGCGGGCGCGGAAGCCGAAACCGGCGCGGGCATGGCTGAAGGCGGCGGCATGCTTGGGATCGCCCGCCATCGCCACCCGATCGATGAAATCATGCGCCTCGCGCTGCCAGGACGGCTCCAGCGCGACCGAAGGCGACAGGAACAGGATCCAATCCGACCGCGCGCTCGCCGCGGCCTCAGCGAGGTCGGGCCCGAGCCGGCCGCCGCCGCGCAGGAAACGGCAGCCGGCGGCATCGGCCACCAGCGCGGTGCCATCGGACGAGCCGGCATCGACGACGATCACCTCGCGCACCAGCCCGTTGGCGGCGGCCGGAACCAGCGCCGCCAGGGCATGCGCCAGCGCCGTCTCGTCGTCATGGGTCGGAATGATCACGCTAATCATGCGCTCATTCTTAACTGCAATTTTCATCAATCGCGATGCGAATGCGCGGAACGGCGCCATTCTGGGTTAATGTTCTTGCTTTGTTCCGTATCGTCTCCTATCTCTTGGAGCATGTCGCTCGCTCGCCCCCTCGATCCCGAACTCGACCCGCTGCTCGCCGGCCCGACGACGCTCGGCATCGATCCGGAACGGCGTCGCGGCCGCGGCGCGGTCAGCAATGCTGGCGGCCGTTTCGAGAAGCTTCAGTCGATTCCCTTCGACGACGGCTGGGAATCGCTCGAGGAGCTGCCGCCCTTCAAGACCGAGGTGCAGGCCGAAAAGGCGAAGGTGATCATCACCCGCAACGATTCGCCCGATATCGGCTTCGACCGTTCGATCAATCCCTATCGCGGCTGCGAGCATGGCTGTGTCTACTGCTTCGCGCGGCCGACCCACGCCTATATGGGCCTTTCGGCCGGGCTCGATTTCGAATCGAAGCTGTTCTTCAAGCCGGATGCGGCGGCGCTGCTCGAGAAGGAACTCTCCGCGCCCGGCTATCGCCCGCGCACCATCGCCATCGGCACCAACACCGACCCCTATCAGCCGATCGAGCGCCAGCACCGCATGATGCGCGATCTGCTCGAGGTGCTCGATCGCTTCAATCATCCGGTCGGCATCGTCACCAAGTCGGCGCTGGTGCTGCGCGATGTCGACATTCTCGCGCGTATGGCCGAGCGGGGCCTCGCCAAGGTGGCGCTGTCCGTGACGACGCTGGACCGGACGCTCGCTCGCGCGATGGAGCCGCGCGCCGCGACGCCGACGCGCCGGCTCGAGGCGATTCGCGGCCTCGCCGCGGCCGGCATCCCCGTCGGCGTGCTGACGGCGCCGATCATTCCGGCGCTGAACGATATGGAGATCGAGCGCATCCTCGATGCCGCCGCGGCGGCGGGCGCGAGCGAGGCCGGCTATGTGATGCTGCGCCTGCCGCTCGAGGTCAGCGATCTCTTCCGCGAATGGCTGCTCCGCCACTATCCGGACCGCTTCCGCCACGTGCTGCAGCTCCTCCGCGACATGCGCGGCGGCAAGGACTATGACGCGACCTATGGCAAGCGCATGAAGGGCGAAGGCCCCTATGCTTGGCAGGTCGGCCGCCGCTTCGAGATCGCGACGCGACGCCTCGGCCTCAATCGCCGCACGCTGAAGCTGCGCACCGACCTCTTCTCGCCGCCGGCCAAGGCGCAGGCACAGCTCAGTCTCTTCTAGCGCTCGTCAGGGTTTGGCGTGCGCGAGCGGGCCGTCCGTGCGAGAAGGGCCGACCCGAAGCCTAGCCCCCATGGGGGCGCAGCGCCTGGAGTTGACCATGGCCGAGACCCTGCCCGATGCGAGCGCGAAGCTGGCGCTTCTGATCGATGCCGACAATGTCCGCGCCGATTTCCTGCCGATCATCATCCGCGAGGCCTCGACGCTGGGAAGGGTGGTCATCCGCCGCGTCTATGGCCATTTCGCCTCGAGCACGATGAACGCCTGGCAGCCGCTGCTGCACAGCCACGCGCTGACCCCCGTCCATGTGCCGCCGGCCGCCGTCGGCAAGAACGCGACCGACATGAAGCTCGCCATCGAGGCGATGGACATGCTGCACCAGAAGGGGCTCGACGGCTTCTGCATCGCCTCGAGCGACAGCGATTTCACGACGCTGGCGAGCCGCATCCGCGAGGACGGCCTCGTCGTCTATGGCTTCGGCGAGCAGAAGTCGACCAAGCCCTATGTCGCCGCCTGCGACCGCTTCTTCTATTGCGACCTGCTGCTGGCCGAGGAGAAATCGGCCAAGGAGCCGGCGAAGGCAGCCGCAACCTCGGCCAAGAGCGGTCCCAAGCTGCCGCGGCAGGAGATCATGTCGGCGATCGAGGACGTGTCCGGCGATGACGGCTGGTCGCATCTCGGCGCGGTCGGGACCATGCTGTTCCAGCGGATGCCGGATTTCGACCCGCGCAATTTCGGCTATCGCAAGCTGGTCGACCTGATGGCGACCCTGCCAGGGCTCGAGATTCGCCGTGCCGACATGGAAGGCGGCGGCAGGGCGGTGATGGTGCGCCGCCTCGACTGAGCCGAGGACGACGCGTCCCTCCGCCGCCTTGCGTCCGCCACGGGGTTTGGCGAGGGTCTGCCATGGCCCGCCGTCCCGCCGATTCGCCTGCCCTGTTCGAACTGCCGCCCGCGCCGACCGATGCGATCGAGCGCCGGCTGCGGCTGAAGGGGCTCGGCGCGATCGCCGGTGTCGACGAGGCCGGTCGCGGTCCCCTGGCGGGGCCGGTGGTCGCCGCGGCGGTGATCCTCGATCCGGACCGCATTCCGCCCGGCCTCGATGATTCGAAGAAGCTCGACCGGGCAGAGCGCGAGGCTTTGTTCGTGCTGATCATGGCGACGAGCACCGTCTCGCTGGCCGCCGCCTCGGTGGCGCGGATCGACACGACGAATATCCGCCAGGCGACGCTGTGGGCGATGCGCCAGGCCGTCGCCGGGCTCTGCCATCCGGCCGACCATGCGATCATCGACGGCAATGACGTGCCGACCGGACTTTGCTGCCCGGCCGAGGCCTATGTGAAGGGCGATGCCCGCTCCGTCTCGATCGCCGCCGCCTCGATCGTCGCCAAGGTGACGCGCGACCGGCTGATGATGCGCGCCGCCGCGCATTACCCGGCCTATGGCTTCGAGCGGCATATGGGCTATGGCACGCCGGTGCATCTCGCGGCGCTGACCGCGCATGGCGCGACGCCGCTGCATCGCGTCAGCTTCGCGCCGGTGCGGGCCGTCTGCCTGCCCTCTGTCCCGGCCGCCGAGCTCGACGACGACCTCCTGGCCGCGTCCTACGTCTGATCGCTGGCGAGCGCAAAATCGAGACTGCGCCCCAGAAAAGACAATGGCCGGGACGACGCCCGGCCATTCGAAATCCTGTACCGCAAGCGGCGGATCAGTTGAGGCGGTTGCGCACGTCCTCGATCGCCGAATGGATCAGGTCGGCGCCGGCTTCGCCCTTGAGGCGGGCCGAGAGGATCTTCTCGGCGGCGGCGACGGCGAGATCCGCCGACAAGGAGCGGACTTCCTGCAGCGCCTGATGCTCGGCCTGGGTGATCTTGTCTTCCGCCATCTTGGTGCGGCGGGTGACGTAATCCTCCATCGAGGTCTTGGCTTCCTCGGCGAGGGCGGCGGCTTCGCGGGCCGCCTGGTCGACGATCGCACGCGCCTCGACCTCGGCGTCGCGCGCCTTCTTCTGGTATTCGGCGAGCAGCAGCGCCGCCTCGGCACGAAGCCGCTTGGCTTCGTCGAGCTCCTTGGCGATCACGTCGGCGCGGTTGTCGAGCGCCTTGGCGACCGTCTTGTGCACGCCGAGATAGACCATCAGCACCAGGAAGAGGATGAGGCCGACAAGGGCGAAGAATGTGGCGTCCATGGCGTCCTCCTCAGTTCGTGCGCACGGCCGAGACGGCCGCAGCGACTTCGTCGGAGCCCGGCTGCTGGCCGATCAGCGCATGCACGACGGCGCCGGCGGCGTCCTCGGCGATCGCGCCGACATCGGCGAGGGCCTTGTCCTTGATGCCGCCGATGCGCTGTTCGGCTTCGGCGAGCTTGGCGGCGAGCTCCGCCTCGATCGCGTGACGGCGCTCGTCCGCCTCGGCCTTGGCCTTGTCGGTCGCCGCCTGGGCGATCTTCTGCGAGGATGCACGCGCGTCGGCGAGCGCCTTCTCATAGGCCGAGAGAGCCGTGTCCGACTGCAGGCGCAGACGCTGCGCCTCGTCGATGTCGCCGGCGATCTTGGCGGCCCGCGTATCGACGATGCCGGCGAGACGCGGCACGATCACCCGCTTCATCAGCAGATAGAGCGCACCGAAGCAGATCACGAACCAGAAGATCTGCGAGGGGAAGGTGTGCGTGTCGAAGGGCGGGAACGGACCCTTGTGCCCTTCGGGCGCACCGACGGCGCTATGCGTTGCGTCCGGGGCGGCCGGAGGCGCATGCGCGTCGACAGCGGGCGCCGGCGGAGCCGGCGGCGGAGGCGCCGAGTCCGCCTGCGGAGCGGCCGGCGCCGGAGGCGTGGCTTCCTGAGCGGATGCGGACGTGACGAGCCAAGTCATCTGGGACCCCGGAACGAGGAAGAGCGTCATGCGGCGGCGGGCCGCCGCCACATGAAGAACCGTCCAGCCACCCGTGAAGGGCGGCCAGGCCGATATCAGACGACGAAGAGCAGCAGCAGGGCGACGAGCAGCGAGAAGATGCCCAGCGCTTCCGTCACGGCGAAGCCGAGGATGAGGCGGCCGAACTGGCCGTCAGCGGCCGACGGGTTGCGCAGGGCGCCCGACAGGAAGCTGCCGAAGATGTTGCCGAGGCCGAGGGCGGCGCCCGCCATGCCAAAGCAGGCGAGACCAGCACCGATGAACTTCGCGGCTTCCGCTTCCATTTCCATTCTCCTTTGAAGGGTAATTCTATCGAGGATCGAGGGTTCGCCTGACCTGGCCTCAGTGGCCGGGATGCAGGGCGTCGTTCAGGTACATGCAGGTCAGGATCGTGAAGACATAGGCCTGCAGGAAGGCGACCAGGAATTCGAGCGCGGTCAGCGCCACGGTCATGATCAGCGGGACGATGGCGCCGCCGATGCCGGCAACACCGAGGCCGGCCAGCGTCACCACGAAACCGGCGAAGACCTTGAGCGTGATGTGTCCGGCCAGCATGTTGGCGAAGAGACGGACGGAAAGGCTGATCGGACGCGAGAGGAACGAGATGACCTCGATCGCGGACACGAGCGGGATGACCGCCCCCGGCACGCCGCTCGGCACGAACAGGCCGAGGAAATGCATGCCGTGACGGTAGAAACCGTAGCCGACCACGACCAGCATCACGGTCATGGCGAGGGCGAAGGTGATGATGATCTGGCTGGTCGCCGTCAGGAAATACGGGAACATGCCAAAGAGATTCGCCGTCAGGATGAACATGAACAGCGAGAAGACGAACGGGAAGAAGCGCATGCCCTCGGTGCCGGCCGAGGATTTCAGCGTCGAGGCCACGAACTCGTAGGCAAGCTCCGCGACCGACTGCGTGCGGCCCGGGATGATCGCCTTCTTCGAGGTGGCGAAATAGAGGAAGCCGGTCACCACCGCGACATTGGCGACCATCGCCAGCGCGGAATTGGTGAAGTGGAATTCCATGCCGCCGAACTGGCCGAGCGGGAAATACTCGTGGATCTGAAACTGATGGATCGGATCGTTCGCCACCGAGCCCGCCTCTTCGCCTAAGTGTCCAACCACGGCGAATGCCGCAGCCCTTCCCTGTCACAAAACCGCGGCCAATGCCACGGCACATGCCAGTCTTATTTGCCGGACCGCGGCTTCACCCGCTCTTCCGGCTGCGCCACCTTGCCGACGACCCGCAGCACGTTCAACACGCCCGCCGCGAAGCCGAGCAGAAGCAACACGATCATTCCCCAAGGGGCAGTCCCCAGCCACCGGTCGACCAGCCAGCCGAGGCCGGCTCCGACCAGGACGCCCGAGGCGAATTCACTCGCCACCCGCAGCGCAAAGCCGACGCCCTGCATGCCACCCGATTTCGCCGCCTCGGCTTTCGCCTGCTGCTGCGATTCGGCCTTGGCCTTGTCCAGCTTCGTGCCGAGAGCGCGCAGTCTTTCGGACAGCGCCGCTTCTTCCTCGGCCGAGGCCTTGCCGCTTTTCCCGCCGCCCGCCGAACCGCTGTCGCTCATCGCGTCATCCTCGTCGGGCGTATCGGGAAAGCCGCTGGACCGCTGGGCCTTCCCCCTTGAAACCGCGCGCACAATAGTGACGGGCTCAAATTGTGTCAAGGCAGAGGCGGGATAGCTTAAAGCCTTGATTCGGCTTGATGATTGGCATTTTTGCCCAAGCTTGTCCACCAGCCGCGGCAATTTCCCGGCCGCCCGGCCCTTCAAGGCCGCTCGCGGCCATGCGACAAGGGCGTCCATGAGCAACCCGGCCAAACCCCAGCGTCCGCGCGACGCGGCACAGATCGGCGCCCTCATCGGCGCGGTGATCGAGCCGATCTGCGCCAAGCGGGGATTCGCGACCGCCGACCTCATCCAGGCCTGGGCCGACGTCGTCGGTCCGCGCTATGCGCGCGTCACCCAGCCGGACAAGCTGATCTGGCCGCGCCGCGAGGCGGCGGCGGGGGCCAATGCCCGCAAGGGCGCGACGCTGGTGGTCAGGGTCGACGCCGGCATGGCCATCTATCTGCAGCATGAGACGGCGGTGATCCTCGAGCGCGTCAACGGCTTTCTCGGCTTCGGCGCCGTCACGACCTTGAAGATCATCCAGGGGCCGGTCGACGCGCCTCCGGCGCCGCGACGGCAGAAGGCCGTGTCGCCGGCGGCGGCGAGCGCCGCATCGGCAGCGGTGGCCGAGGTCGAGAGCGAGGCGCTGCGCCGTTCGCTCGAGCGGCTCGGGCAGGCCGTCTTCGGCGACGTCGAGCGATCGTGAACGGTCGCAGCCCGCGAAGCGCCGCATTTTCTCTGGTATTGTCGCGCAAAGGCGTGGCAATCGTGGCGCCTCATCGATCGCGCTTCACTCCAGGGAGACCCACGTGGACGTCACTCGCAGACAGGTCCTGATCCGGCTCGGCGCAGGCGCGCTGGCCGCAGGCGCTTTCTCCATGCTGCCCGCGGCGGCCTTCGCCGAAGACAAGGTCGACCTCGCCGCCCTGCTGAAGCCCGGCCCGCTCGGCGACATGTCGCTCGGCGACGAGAAGGCGCCGCATACGGTGGTGGAATATGCCTCCCTCACCTGCTCGCATTGCAAGCATTTCCACGACACGACCTGGAAGCCGTTCAAGGAAAAGTACATCGATACCGGCAAGGTGCGCTTCATCCTGCGCGACTTCCCGCTCGATCCGCTGGCAACCGCCGGCTTCATGCTGGCGCATGCGGCCCCCAACAACAACTTCTTCCCGATGGTCGATCTCCTGTTCGACCAGCAGGAAAAGTGGGCCTTCGTCGATGATCCGGTGACGGCCCTGCTCGGTCTTGCCAAGCAGGTCGGTTTTACACAGGACACTTTCGAGCTAGCCTTGAAAAATCAGGCCCTGCTCGATGCAGTGAACGCTGTGAAGGATCGCGGCGCCAAGGAATTCGGCGTCGACGCGACGCCGACCTTCTTCGTGGACGGAGTGAAAAAGCCGGGTGCGCTCTCGCTCGAGGATCTCGACAAGCTTCTCTCCTAGCGTTCCCTCCAGCAAGGGAGCGGCCGCAGGGTCGCGCCCTCGTATCCAGCCGGTCGTCCGCTCGGGACAGCCGGATCTCTTCAGCGAGGCGGGGCGATGAGATTCACGCGCCTGCGCCTCGTCGGCTTCAAGTCCTTCGTCGAGGCGTCCGACTTCGTCATCGAGCCGGGCCTCACCGGCATCGTCGGCCCCAATGGCTGCGGCAAGTCGAACCTCGTCGAGGCGCTGCGCTGGGTGATGGGCGAAAGCTCCTACAAGAACATGCGCGCGTCCGGCATGGACGACGTCATCTTCTCCGGCAGCGGCAACCGTCCGGCGCGCAATACCGCCGAAGTCATGCTGGCGATCGATAATTCCGCCCGCACGGCGCCCGCCGCCTTCAACGACGCCGATCATCTCGAAGTCACGCGGCGGATCGAGCGCGAGGCCGGCTCCGTCTACCGGATCAATGGCCGCGAGGTACGCGCGCGCGACGTGCAGCTCCTGTTCGCCGATGCCTCGACCGGCGCCCGCTCGCCGGCCATGGTCGGCCAGGGCCGCATCGGCGAACTGATCGCCGCCAAGCCGCAGGCCCGCCGCGCCGTGCTCGAGGAAGCGGCCGGCATTTCCGGGCTCTATTCGCGCCGCAACGAGGCCGAGACGCGGCTGAAGGCGGCCGAGGCCAATCTGGAGCGGCTCGACGACGTTCTCGGCGAAATCGACGGCCAGATCGAGACGCTGAAGCGGCAGGCGCGGCAGGCGAATCGCTATCGCAACCTCTCCGGCGACATCCGCAAGGCCGAGGCGACCGCGCTCTATCTCCGCCTCACCGCCGCATCAGCGCAGATGCGCGAGGCCGAGGCCCAGCTCACGGCCGCGACCGCGCGCGTCGGCGAGCGCTCGGATGCGCAGACGGGCGCTGCCCGCGACCAGGCGGTGGCGGCGAGCGCCCTGCCCGCGGCCCGCGAGGCCGAAACGCGCGCGGCGGCGGCCCTGCAGCGGCTCGGCGCGGCGCGCGACGGCATCGACGCCGAGGCGCGGCGCATGCGCGAGCGGCTCGCCGATCTCGACCGCCGCCTCAAGGATCTCGCCGCCGACAGCGAGCGCGAGGCGAAGCTGCAGCGCGAGAATGCCGACATGATGGCGGCGCTCGATGCCGAGGAGGCGCGTCTTCGCGGCGAGGACTTTGACGCCGTCGGGCTCTCCGCGGCGGCGGTCGCACGGCGCGATGCGGCCGAGGCCGCGATGGCGGAGGCCGAGCGGCGGCTCGGCGAGGCGACGGCGGCCCATGCCGCGCTCGCCGCGCGCCGGGCCGAACTCGAACGCGCGGTGAAGGCGGCCGACGACCGGCTGGCGCGGGCGCGGCAGGAGGCCGCCGGCGTCGCCCGCGACGAGGCGGCGCTCGCGGCCGAGATCGCGCGGCTGCCCGGCCTTGCCGGCGCGGAAGAGGCCGTCGCCCTTGCCGACGCCCAGCGCGCCGCGGCGGATACGAACGGGCTCGCGGCCGAGCGGGCGCTCTCGCTCGCGCGAGAGCGGGAGGCAGCGGCGCGCGCCCCGCTCGCCGAGGCCGAGCGGGCGCTCTCCGGCATCGAGGGCGAGATGCGGACGCTGCAGAAGATTCTTTCCGCCGGGGCGAGTGCGGGGCGCCGGCCGCCGATCCTCGATGCGCTGGTCGTGGCGCGCGGCTATGAGGCGGCGCTCGTCGCGGCCTTCGGCGATGATCTGGATCTCTCCGACGATCCCGCCGCCGCCGCGCATTGGGCCGGCGCGGCGCCCTCGTCCGAGGACCCGCTGCTGCCCTATGGCGCCGCGCCGCTCGGCGATCATGTCGAGGCGCCGGCGCTCCTGACACGGGCGCTGGCGCAGACCGGCATCGTTCCGCGCGAACATGGCGCCGCGCTGCAGGCGCTGCTGAAGACCGGCCAGCGCCTCGTTTCGCGCGAGGGCGACCTCTGGCGCTGGGACGGCTTCGTCGCCACCGCCGAGGCGCCGACCGCCGCCGCGATCCGCCTCGCCAACCGCAATCGCCTCTCCGAGCTCGGCACCGAGCTTGCCGGCGCGCGCGCCGCCGTTGTCGGCCGCCGCGCGGCGCTGGACGAGGCGGTGGCCGCGACGCGCCTTGCTGCCGACGGGGAACGCCTCGCCCGCGAGGCCGTGCGCGCGGCCCAGAAGGCGCTCGACGAGGCGAGGAGCCGCATGGCGAGCGCCGAGCGCGAGCAGAGCCGCCTCGCCGCCCGCCGCGCGGCGGTGGCCGAGGCGCGCAGCCGCGTCGACGCCTCGCTCGGCGAGGCCGAGAGCGCGCGCGAGGCGGCACTAGCGGCGCTTTCCGGAGCCGACGATCCGACCGAGGCCGCCCAGCGCTGCACGCTTCTCCGCGCCGAACTGGCCGAGCGCCGCGCCGCCCACACCGAGGCGCGCGCCGATGCCGAACGGCTGGCGCGCGAGGCGGATGTCCGCCAGCGGCGCCTTGCCGCCATCGCAAGCGAGCGTCGCAACTGGCAGAGCCGCGCCGCCAATGCCGAGGAGCAGATGGCGAGCCTTTCCGCCCGGCGCGCCGAGATCGAGAAGGAACGGGTGAAGCTCGCCGAATCGCCCGAGGATTTCGAGGTGCGGCGGCGGGCCGTCGTCTTCGAGATCGGCAAGGCCGAGGTCGTGCGCCGCGAGGCGGCGGAGGCTCTGGCCGCGGCCGAGCGGCAGCAAGCGCTCGCCGACAGCGCCGCGCGCGAAGCGCTGACCGCGCTCTCCGAGGCGCGCGAACTGCGCGGCCGCGCCGAGGAGCGGCTTTCGGCCAGCCTCGAGCGGCGGGCCGAGATCGAGGCGCGAATCACCGAGTTGATCGATTGCGCGCCGCATGAGGTTGCCAAGCTCGCCGAGATCGATCCGGCCGCGCCGCTGCCCGATCTCGACCAGGTCGACAAGCGGCTGGAGCGTCTCCGGCAGGAGCGCGAGAAGCTCGGCGGGGTCAACCTCCGCGCCGAGGACGAGGTCAATGAGAGCCTCGCGCGGCGCGACACGCTCGCCGGCGACCGCGACGACCTGATCGAGGCGATCCGGCGGCTCCGCCAGGGCATCGGCAGCCTGAATCGCGAGGGGCGCGAACGGCTGCTCGCCGCCTTCGCGGTGGTGAATGCCGAGTTCCAGCGGCTGTTCACCCATCTCTTCGGCGGCGGCACGGCCGAATTGCAGCTGACCGAATCGGACGATCCGCTCGAGGCGGGGCTCGAGATCATGGCGCGCCCGCCCGGCAAGAAGCCGCAGACGATGACGCTGCTCTCGGGCGGGGAACAGGCGCTAACGGCGATGGCGCTGATCTTCGCCGTGTTCCTCACCAATCCGGCGCCGATCTGCGTCCTCGACGAGGTCGACGCGCCGCTCGACGACCACAATGTCGAGCGCTTCTGCAACCTGCTCGACGAGATGGCGCGCTCGACCGACACGCGCTTCGTCACCATCACCCACAACCCGATCACCATGGCGCGGATGAACCGCCTCTACGGCGTCACCATGGCCGAACGCGGCGTCAGCCAGCTCGTCTCGGTCGACCTCGAGACGGCGGAGCGGTTTTTGGAGGCGAGCTGAGGAATGGGACTTCGATCCGTCAGCGAAGAGGATTGGGTGTTGGATGCGTCCATCCCAGAAACGCGTCGCCGAATTCTCTACGAGAACATCGACGCTAACATTCTGGCTGACAGAATTCTCAATTCGTCAGAGATGAATGATTGTCGCGTTGAGAAAGGCACAGAAGTCGGTCTTCGCGACTTCGAGCGAGCGCGAGCTATGTTCAATATTATTGATATCCATCTGCTTGATATGTTTATGAGTGGAATTTCTGGATATCGAGCACAGTATTACCTCTCTCCAGAAGAGGGCACCTCATACAACAGCATCTGTTTGAGAAAATTCTTACCTCCGATTTTGTCCGGCTTAATGGACCGAACAGAGACGGCAACAGAATCGCTCAAGTCCCCTCACGCCAAGATGTGGGTTACGAACGAGGAAATCGCATTTAACGGCCCTGGTTCGCGCAAATTGACGGTGAGAGTTTCAGGCAATCAGATTATGTCGTGCGCCAATCTTGCTAGCCCCCATTGGAAGATACCGGATGTCGCACGCTCCCAGCTATTGGTTCTGGGTGGGTTCGTAGAAAAATCAACTCACAATTATGGAGTATCGGACCACAAGCGTATGCGGAGCATAGAGCTACATCTTCGCGGGCAGTCCTAGGAACGACTGTTCTCCAGCCGGCAGTGTCTATTGGCTCCCTACCAACTCCCGAGCTTCCGGAGCGTCGGGGTCTTCTTGTATTGGTGGCCGCCCATGCGGGCGAGGAGCGCGATCAGTTCGGGGATCGCCCGCATCAGATAGGGGCCCTTGTTCAGCATCACGCATTCGGCGCGGGCGGCCATGGCGGCGTCGGTCATCTCGCCACGCGAAGGAAATCCCTTCTTGATCAGGTGTTCCAGCACCTGCGTCGCCCAGATCACCGGCACCTGCGCCGCCTCGCCGATCCAGAGAATCTCCTCCTGCATCTCGGCGAGCCTGTTGAAGCCGATTTCGACGGCGAGATCGCCGCGCGCGATCATCACGGCTGTCGGCTGCCGCGCGCTGGCGCGGACGATCATGTCCGGCAGATTGCCGAGCGCGCGCGTCGTCTCGATCTTGAGGATCAGCGAAAGATTCTGCCAATCGGGCCGGATCGCCGCCAGCGCCCGGTGCAGGTCGTCGATGTCGTCGGCCGACTGCACGAAGGAGAACTCGATGCCATCGGCATTCATGGCGACGAAAGCGAGGTCCTCGATGTCCTTTTCGGTCAGGGCGGGGATCGAGAATTCCGTGTCGGGGAAATTGACGCCCTTCTCCGCCTTCAGCTTGTAGCCATCCTCGTCCGGCGCGCCGCTCGCCTCGACGACGACGCCCCAGGCCTCGACGGAGATCACGTCGGTCGGCAGCTTGCCGTCATCGATGAAGATGCGCTCGCCCGGTCTGCAGGCGGCGAGCGCCTGCGGCAGCGTGCATTCGACGGCCAGCATCGTCTCCGGCACATCGGCGAGCCGGCCGGGCGCTGCGATGGCGAAGCGGTCGCCCTCCTTGACGCGCTTGTGGCCGTCCAGTTCGCGGATATCGCCGGTGCGGATCTTCGGGCCGGCGAGGTCCATCAGCACCTTCATCGGCCGGCCGGTCGCGTCGCTCGCCGCCCGCGCATGGCCGATCATCCGCGCCCAGGCGTCGCGGTCGTCATGGGCGCAGTTGATGCGGATCGCCTCGACGCCGAGTTCGGCCAGCCCTCGCATGAATTCCGGCCCGTCGGCGGCCTCGCTCGGGCAGGTGACGAGGAGATGCACCGCGCGGCCCTCCGATGGCGCCCCGAGGATCGCCGTCGTGCGGGCGGCAAGGCGCTGCTCGCCGGCGAAGAACTCGGCCTCGGTCGGAAAGGCGCGGCGCGGGCTCGCATCGGTGATCGCGTCGAGCGCCGCGAGGACGGCGGCGAGCGTCGGCGCGACGCGGCTTTCGAGCCGGCCGATCGAGGAGAGCCCATGCGCCATCAGCCGGCGCTGCAGAACCCTGTTGTCGCGGCGGCGCAGCGCCAGGTAATCGGCGAGATTGCGCGCGCTCTCATGGAACTCGGCCCGCTCGATCAGCGGCGACCAGTCGGCATAGATCGCCGCGCCTTCCGCCGCCACCGCGCGCGCCAGCGCCTCGACCTCGTCCCGCAACGCAACCGTCCCAGCGCTGTCCATCATGATCGTCTCCGCTCCGCGTTGCCGGTCTGATAGCGCCCCCACACTGCGCCGTGATGACCAGGATCAATCGCAGCCACCAGAGGCTGCGCGATCTCGCCACTGGCGCGACGGCGCGGCCTCAACGACACTGCCGGCCATGACACCGCCCCCGCCCGCGACCCTGCCGCCGCCCGATCCCGCCGAACTCCTCGCCTGGTATGACCGCCATGCCCGCACCCTGCCCTGGCGCATCGCGCCGGCGGAGCGCGCGGCGGGCACGGCCCCCGATCCCTATCGCGTGTGGCTGTCGGAGGTCATGCTGCAGCAGACGACCGTCGCGGCGGTGAAACCCTATTTCGAGGCGTTTCTCGCGCGCTGGCCCGATGTCGCGGCGCTCGCCGCCGCGCCGTCCGAAGAGGTGATGAAGGCCTGGGCCGGGCTCGGCTATTATTCGCGGGCGCGCAATTTGAAGGCCGCCGCCGAGGCGGTCGCGACGCGGCATGCGGGCCGCTTCCCGGCGAGCGAATCGGGCCTCCTGGCACTGCCCGGCATCGGCGCCTATACGGCGGCCGCCATCGCCGCCATCGCCTTCGACCAGCCGGCCGCGGTCGTCGACGGCAATGTCGAGCGGGTGCTCGCGCGCGTCTTCGCGCTGGAGACGCCGCTGCCGGCGGCGCGGCCGGAGATCCGCCGCCTGCAGGCGGGCCTGACGCCCGCGCTGCGACCCGGCGACTATGCGCAGGCGATGATGGATCTCGGCGCAACCATCTGCACGCCGAAGCGCCCGGTCTGCGCGCTCTGCCCGTGGCGGCCGTCCTGCGCCGCCCATGCCGCGGGCCGCGAGGAGCGCTATCCGCTGAAGGCGGCCAAGGCGGCGCGGCCGGACAGGGTCGGCGCGGCCTTCGTCGCCAGCCGCGCCGATGGCGCGATCCTGCTGCGCCGGCGGCCCGACAAGGGACTGCTCGGCGCGATGACCGAAGTGCCCGGCACGGACTGGCTGCCGGCCTTGGCGGCGCGGGAGGCTCTCGCGGCGGCGCCGTTTTCGGCGCCCTGGCGGAAAGCCGAGGCGAGCGTGGTGCATGTCTTCACGCATTTCCGCCTGACGCTCGATGTCTACGCCACTGATGCCCCGCCGGGATTCAACCTGCCGGAGGGCCACTGGTGGTCGCGCCCCGCCGACCTCCCCGGCGAGGCGCTGCCGACGCTGATGAAGAAGGCGATCGAGGTCGCCTATCCCGGCGCGACGCGAAAGCGACGCTGACGATCGCTGGCGCGGTGGCCGCCTTGCCGCCGGCGCAGTTCCTTGCCATCAAACCCGCATCACGCCGCTGGAGCCCGCCATGACCGAGATTCGCCATATCGTCTTCGACATCGGCAATGTGCTGATCCGCTGGGATCCGGAGCGGCTCTACCGGCGCCTCATTCCTGACGATGCCGAGCGGGCGGCGTTCCTCGCCGAAGTCTGCACGCATGACTGGAATCTCGAGCAGGATCGCGGCCGCAGCTGGGCCGATGCCGAGGCCGAGGCGATCGCGCTGCATCCGCACCGCGCCGATCACATCCGCGCCTGGCGGCAGCATTGGCACGAGATGGTGCCCGGCCCGATCGAGGATACCGCTTCCATCCTCGCGGCGCTGATCGCGGCCGGCTACGACGTTACGGCGCTCACGAACTTCGCCGAGGACACCTTCCTCGAGGCGCAGGCGCGCTTCCCCTATCTCGCGACATTCCGCGGCATCACCGTCTCCGGCGCGATCCGCCTCGTGAAGCCGGATGTCGCCATCTACCACCACCATGTCGAGACGCTCGACCTCGATCCGGAGGCGACGCTGTTCTTCGACGACATGCCGGCCAATATCGCCGCTGCACGGGCGGCCGGCTGGCATGCCGAGCAGTTCATCGATCCGGCGACGATGCGCGCCGATCTCGCCCGCTACGGCATCGCTTTGCCGTCCTGATCGATCGCCGCGCGGAGAGCGAGCCATGGCCGATTTCTACAGCGTCTCCGTGCCCGTCCTCATCCGTTATCTCGGACAGCTCGGCGGCATGCTGGATCGCCTCGGCGATTTCGCGGCCGCCGAGGGGCGGAGCGAGGCCGAGCTGCTCGCGCTCTCGCTCCGCGAGGGCATGTTCGACCTCCGCCGGCAGGTACTGATCGCCAGCAATTTCTCCATGCGGGCGCTCAGGCCGATCGCGCCGGCGCTGGCGATGATCCCCGATGCCGAGGGCACGACGCTCGCCGATCTCAAGGCGCGCATCGGCGAGCGGGCCGAGGCGCTCGGCCGGCTCCGTCCGGAGGACATCAACGGCAAGGAAGAGATCCGCGTCGGCGAACGGGCCGGCGAGGCGGTTGTCGAACTGGACGCGCTGACCTTCGTCACGCAATACGCCCTGCCCAATTTCTTCTTTCACTTGATGACCGCCTTCGCGATCCTGCGCATGGCCGGCGTGCCGATCGGCAAGGCGGATTTCGACGGCTTCCACGCCTATCCGGCCGGGTTCCGCTTCACGTAAGGCGATGCCCGCGCGCCTCAGCCGCTTACGTCTTGGCAAACTTTGTCATAGAATGGCGAACTGATCCCCGAGGAGGCCGTCATGGCGACCATGAACATTTCGCTGCCGGACCCGATGAAGGCCTGGGTCGAGCAACAGGCCGAGAGTGGCCGCTATGGCAATGCCAGCGACTATGTGCGCGACCTGATCCGAAAGGATCAGGAGAGCCGCGACCGGCTCAGGGTGCTACAGAGCCTTATCGACGAGGGACTGGCGAGCGGCATCAGCCCGCGTTCGCTCGACGATATCCTTGCCGAGGCGCGCAGGCGAGCGGGCACGGGCGATGCCTCGACGCTATAGGACAACGGTCCAGGCCGACGAGGACATCTTCACGCTCTATGTCGAAGGCGTGCGGCAGTTTGGCGTCAGGCAGGCGGAAACCTACCTCGCCCGCCTGCTGGACTGCTGCGCCCTCCTTGCGGAACAGCCCGGCCTCGGCCGCAGGCATGCGGATCTGCGCGCACCCGTGCGGGTGCACTTTCACGATCGGCATGTCATCGCCTATTCAGAGGCGGATGATGGCATCCTCGTCATCCGCGTTCTCTACGCCCGCGCCGACTGGGCGAACCTTCTCTAGCGCGCGCAGGGCACGCGCGTCATTCCACATGGGGACGCCTCAGCCGCCGGCCGCCGCCATTTCGTCGCGGACGGATTGGCGGAGCGCGTCGATCGAGGTGAGGACGCCCGCGCGGTGGACGTTCCAGAAGGTCCATCCGTTGCAGGCGTCGAAGCCCTGCACCAGCGCGCCGACGCGGTGAATCGAGCCGGTGTGGCTGCCTGATTCGACCGAGCCGTCGGCCCGGACCCGCGCCTGGTAGCGGCCCGAGACAGCCGTCAGGATCTCGCCGGCCTGGACGAGACCGCGCTCGACCAGAGCGCCGAACGGCACGCGCGGCTCGGCCTTCTTGCCGCGCAGCAGTTCGAGCGCTGCCGCCGGCGCCGTTTCCACGGCGGCGATGCGGGCGGCGGCCGCGTCGATATAGACCTGCTCGCGCTCGATGCCGACATAGTGCCGTCCGAGCCGCTTGGCGACGGCGCCGGTCGTGCCGGAGCCGAAGAACGGGTCGAGCACGATGTCGCCGGGCTTGGTCGAGGCCAGCATCACGCGGGCGATCAGCGCCTCGGGCTTCTGGGTCGGATGCAGCTTGTGGCCATCGGCGTCCTTCAGCCGCTCACCGCCGGTGCAGATCGGCAGCAGCCAGTCGGAGCGCATCTGCACGTCGTCGTTGAAGGCCTTCATCGCCTCGTAGTTGAAGGTGTAGCGCGACTGCGGCCCGCGCGAGGCCCAGATCATGGTCTCATGCGCATTGGTGAAGCGCTTGCCGCGGAAGTTCGGCATCGGATTGGACTTGCGCCAGACGATGTCGTTCAAGATCCAGAAGCCGAGATCCTGCAGCATCGTGCCGACGCGGAAGATGTTGTGATAGGAGCCGATGACCCAGAGCGCCCCGTCCGGCTTCAGCACGCGGCGCACGGCGAGCAGCCAGGCGCGGGTGAAGGCATCATAGGCCTCGAAGCTCGCGAACTGGTCCCAGGCGTCGTCGACGGCATCGACGACCGACTGGTCGGGCCGCGTCAGGCCGCCGGAGAGCTGGAGATTGTAGGGCGGGTCGGCGAAGACGACATCGATCGAATGGCTCGGAAGCTGCTCCAGCGCGGCGACGCAGTCGCCCTTGATGATCGTGTCGGCAAAGGCCGGCCGCCCCGCCGGCACGGCCGTCTTCAACTGAACTCCACGCATGCCCCACAACTCCCAACGCCACGCACAACGACGGCCGCCATGGTTAGCGAACAGGGTGAAGGTTGCGTTAGGAAGCGTGGTTAAGAGAAGGTTTCGCGCGTCGACAGCGAGACGGACATCGTTTCGCCGGAGATATCAGGCTAGATTGTTCGCCGATCGCGCCGCCCGGCCGCGGAGCGGCCTCCGCTTCAGCCGGCGCAGCACCTTTACTCCCTTCGATGGCCCGCGGCCGGGCCTGATGTCCGAGGCCCCGATGACTGCCCGCCTTCCGATCCTCTGTGCCCTGCTCCTCGCCCTCTTCGCGGCGCCTGCCCTCGCCGACAGCGCCATGCTGGTGATTGATTCCTCCGCCTCGATGGCCGGCAAGCTCGGCCGCGACCGCAAGGCCGATCTCGTCGCCGACGCGGTGACGGCCGCCGTCGCCGACTTCCCGACCGGGGCGCGGCTGGGCCTGCTCGCCTTCGGCAGCGCCAGCAAGACGAGCTGCACCGACGCGGCGGTGGTGGTGCGGCCGCAGGCGAACGGCAACGAGGCCGTCTCCCAGGCCGCCGCGGCGCTGGCGCCGCGCGGCAAGGCGCCGCTCGCGGTTGCGATCGACCGGGCGGCGAATGCGGTCGATTATCGCAAGGAGCGGGCGACGATCGTCCTCTTCGTCGACAAGATCGAAGCCTGCGACGCCGACCCGTGCCTGATGGCCGCGACGATCAAGGAGAAGGCGCGCGACCTCACGATCGAGGTGATCGGCCTCGGTCTCGACGATGCCGACATTCCCGTCGCCACCTGCATCGCCGAGAAGACCGGCGGCAAGTTCCTCAACGCCAAGGACGGCACGGACCTTGCCGGCGGCCTCGCCGCCGCGCTCGCGAACGCCAAGGCGCCGCCGGCGACGCTGCCCGCCGCCTCGCTCGACGCGCCTTTGAAGGTCGTCCAGTCCGATGTCTTCGAGGTCGGCTATGACGGTCCGAAGGACGAGGACGACCGCATCCAGATTTCCTGGCCGGGCCTGCCGGCCGGCTCCGAGATCCGAAGCGTGCTCGCCGCGGCCGACGGCAGCAAGCGCCGGATGATGGCGCCCGCGGAAGCCGGCACCTATGAGATCCGCTACTACCATCCCGCGCTCGACGCGGTGCTGGCGACGCGCGTGCTCGACGTCGCGATGCGGCCGGTGACGGTCTCGGCGCCGGCCCGGACGCCCGCCGGCGCTCCGATGACCATCGCCTGGACGGGGCCGGCGGCGCAGTTCGACGAGATCTGGATCACGCCGGCGAATGGCGACGAGACCAAGCTCGCCAGCGTGCCGGTCAAGCACAACTTCAAGCCGGTGTCGCTCGACGCGCCGCTGGAACCCGGCGTCTACGAGGTGCGCTACCACTCCGCCGCCGACAACGCGACCGCGGCCAAGGTGCAGTTCACCGTCGATCCGCCGGCCGCGACCCTCACCGCGCCTGCCTCCGCCGCCGCCGGCAGCCGCATCGATGTCGCCTGGACCGGGCCCGGCGCCCGCTATGACGACGTGGTCATCGCCCGCGCCGGCATGGCCTCGTCCGAGCATGTCACCATGTCGCGCATCCGGCCGGACATGGCCAATGTCCGCATCACCGTTCCCACCGAACCCGGCAGCTACGAGCTCCGCTATGTCGCCGGCGACGGCAAGGCGGTGTTCGCCACCGTGCCGCTCTCGGTCAACTAGCGCCAGGCGCCGGGCCGATCCGGCGCAGACAGCCCGGCCTGCATCTGCTAGGACGCAGCCGCAAACCCAATACGGACCCTTCCCATGCTGGTGATATTCGACTGCGACGGCGTGCTCGTCGATTCCGAGATCCTTGCCTCGCGCGTCGACAGCGAGCGGCTGAAGGAGGTCGGCTACGACATCTCCGTCGACGAGATGTCGCACCGCTTCGCCGGGCTGACCTGGGACAGGATCGCCAAGATCATCGAGAGCGATCTCGGCCACCAGCTGCCGGACGGCTTCCACCAGCAGACCGACCGCGAGCTCGACCGCCGCCTCGCCGACGAGCTCGAGATCATCCCGGGCGTGCACGAGATGCTCGACCGGCTCGACTACCAGCGCTGCATCTGCTCGAACTCCTCGCCCGAGCGGCTCAAGATCTCGCTGACCCGCACCAAGCTCTACGACCGCTTCCGTCCCTATGTCTTCTCGGCGGTCGCCGTCCGCGACAAGCGGCCGAAGCCGGCGCCGGACGTGTTCCTGCATGCGGCGGCGGAGTTCAGCATTGATCCGAAGGACTGCGTCGTGATCGAGGATTCGACGCATGGCATCCATGGCGCCAAGGCCGCCGGCATGCGCGTCGTCGGCTTCACCGGCGGATCGCATTCCTGGCCCGGCCATGCCGACGCGCTGACGGCCGCCGGCGCCGAGACCGTGATCAACCGCATGTCCGACCTGCCGCATATCGTGGCGGCGCTGGCCGAATGGTCCGGCCTCGACGAGTAGGCTCGACCGACCTTCAGGCTTTGGCGATGCAGAGAATGCACAGCGGTGTCGTTGCCGGGCTTGACCCGGCAACCCAGACTTTCTTTGACTTTCCGCCTACAATTGCGGGCCTGCAACGAGCTAGGCTGGATTGCCGGGTCAAGACCGGCAATGACAGGCGGGAGCGGTCACTCATAATGACCGAACCCGAATGTCGATCCGTCCTAAGTGGAAACGCGCGATGACCGTCCGGCTGCGCGCGCATCATCTCCTCTGCATGCTGACCTATGTCGGCAAGGGCTATTCCGAGGCCTTCTGCCACAACTATGACGGCATCGCGCTGCGCCTTGCGGCCGGCGAGGACGTCGTCATGGTCGACGGGCCGGACGATATCTGCGGCCCCGTCGTCGACGCGCCGGAGACCCACTGCCATGAGCCGAGCGTCGTCCTCCGCGACGACGCCGCCGCAACAGCCGTCGCCGCGCTGATCGGCCAGCCGCTCTCGGCCGGCGCGCGCTTCGCGCTCGACGCCGGCCTGCTCGCTCAGATGCGGACCGCATTCGCCGAGGGAACGACGCGGCAGGGTTGCGGCGGCTGCGAATGGTCGCCGCTCTGCGACGGCGTCGCGGGCGGCGCGTTCGAGGGCACGCGGCTGGCGATCGGGACCGGCGCAAGAGGCTGAAGTACCCTCACCCCAACCCTCTCCCACAAGTGGGAGAGGGGGCGGTGGCATTGCCGCGGGCAATCAGCCGGGGGCGCTCGATCCGGC
This sequence comes from Kaistia sp., assembly GCA_965279105.1. Classification (GTDB taxonomy): domain Bacteria; phylum Pseudomonadota; class Alphaproteobacteria; order Rhizobiales; family Kaistiaceae; genus Kaistia. Next base: position 2,093,475 of record OZ257135.1, on the reverse strand, counting down.
GCGACGAATCCCCTCTCCCGCTTGCGGTAGAGGGGCAAGGGACGTCCCTACTCCGCGGCCTGATCGAACGCCTCGGGCCGCTCCCAGGTCAGCTTCGGCATGCGGGCGGCGCGCGTCTCGTCGAGGCGGCGGCGCGGGGCGAAGCGCGGCGCCTCGCGGAAGCGCTCGACATCGCCGGCCTTCGCCTTGAACACGAGGTGGCGGAGCGTCGCGATGAAGAGGTCGAGCGAGGCCTTCGATTCCGATTCGGTCGGCTCGATCAGCATGGCGCCATGCACGACGAGCGGGAAATACATCGTCATCGGATGATAGCCCTCATCGATCATCGCCTTGGCGAAATCGAGCGTGGTGACGCCGGTGCCGTCGAGGAAATGATCGTCGAACAGCACCTCATGCATGCAGGTACGGTCGCCGGAGGGCTGGGTCATCACGTCGCGAAGCCCGGCGCGGACATAGTTCGCATTGAGCACCGCGTCCTCCGAGGCCTGCTGCAGGCCATCGGCGCCATGCGAAAGCATGTAGGAGAGCGCGCGTACGAACATGCCCATCTGGCCATGGAAGGCGACCATGCGGCCGAAGGGCTGCTCGCCCGCGATGAGCGCCGTCTCGTCCTCGATCAGCACCGGACCGTCGGCCTCGATGCGGATGAAGGGCAGCGGCGCGAAGGCGGCGAGACGCTCGGAGAAGACGACCGGCCCGGCGCCCGGACCGCCGCCGCCATGCGGCGTCGAGAAGGTCTTGTGCAGGTTGATATGCATCGCGTCGACGCCGAGCTCGCCGACCTTGGCCTTGCCGACGATGGCGTTGAAATTGGCGCCGTCGCAATAGAAATAGGCGCCGGCCGCATGCACCGCCGCCGCGATCTCGACCACGTCGCGCTCGAACAGGCCGCAGGTGTTCGGGTTGGTCAGCATGATCGCCGCGACCTTGGGCGAGAGCAGCGCCTTGACCGCCTCGGGATCGACGGTGCCATCGGGCCGCGCCGGCACGGTGACGACCTTGAAGCCGATCAGCGCGGCCGTCGCCGGATTGGTGCCATGCGCCGATTCCGGCACCAGCACGATGTCGCGCGGCTCGCCGCGCGCGGCGATCGCCGCCTTGATCGCCATCATGCCGCAGAGTTCGCCATGCGCGCCGGCCTTCGGCGACAGCGCGACGCTCTCCATGCCCGTCATCTCGATCAGCCAGCGGCCGAGCTCGGCCATCAGCGCGACGGCGCCCTTGACGGTCGCGAGCGGCTGCAGCGGATGCACGTCGCCGAAGCCCGGCAGCCGCGCCAGCTTCTCGTTGAGCCGCGGATTGTGCTTCATCGTGCAGGAGCCGAGCGGATAGAGCCCGCTGTCGATGGCGTAGTTCTTCTGCGAGAGGCGCACATAATGGCGCATCGTCTCCGGCTCGGAGAGGCCGGGGAGATCGATCGGTGCCTTGCGCGCGAGGGTGCCGAGCTTCGGCGCGAACGCCTCGGGCTCGTCGAGATCGACGCCGGTGACATCATGCCGCCCGACCTCGAACAGCAGCGCTTCCTCGATCTGCAGCCCGCGATTGCCGGTGAAGGTGTCGGTGGCGGAAACGCCCGCGCTGCCGACATCGGTGGGACGACCCTGGGTGTTCATGGTCATGCCAGCACTTCCTTCAGAGCGGCGACGAAGGCGGCGCGGTCTTCATCGGTGTTCACTTCGGTCGAGGCGACCACGAGCAGGTCGGCGAGCTCGGGTTTGCCCGGTTCGAGCCGCGAGACCGGGACGCCGGCGAGGACGCCCTTCGCCGCGAGCTGGTCGACGATCGAAGCGGCGTTGCCGGGCAGGCGCAGCGTGAACTCGTTGAAGAACGAGTCGTTGAGGAGGGTTACGCCGGGAAGCTCAGACAGCGATTGCGCGAGCTTCACCGCATTCGCATGATTGATGCGGGCGAGGCGGGCGAGGCCCGCCTCGCCGAGCAGCGTCATATGGATGGTGAAGGCCAGCGCGCAAAGGCCTGAATTCGTGCAGATATTCGAGGTCGCCTTGTCGCGGCGGATATGCTGCTCGCGCGTCGAGAGCGTCAGCACGAAGCCGCGCCGGCCCTCGGCATCAACAGTCTCGCCGCAGAGGCGGCCGGGCATCTGGCGGACATGCTTCGCGCGCGCCGCGAACAGCCCGACATAGGGCCCGCCGAAGGAGAGCGCGTTGCCGATCGACTGGCCCTCGCCGACGACGATGTCGGCGCCCTGGGCGCCCGGCGGCTCGATCAAGCCGAGCGAGACGACCTCCGTCACGACCGCGATCAGCAGCGCGCCGATCTCATGCGCCCGCGCCGCGATCGGGGCGAGATCGATCAACTGGCCATAGAAGGACGGCGACTGCACCACGACGCAGGAGGTCTCGGCGTCGATGCGGGCGAGGATGTCCTCGGTGCCGAGAGGATCTGACGGCAGAGCCTCGACGGCGTCGGACGCCATGATCGAAGTGGTCTCGACCACGGCGCGATAATGCGGATGCAGGCCGCCGGAAAGCACCGCCTTGCGGCGCCTGGTGACGCGGTGCGCCATCAGCACGGCCTCGGCGGTGGCGGTCGAGCCGTCATACATTGAGGCGTTGGCGACCTCCATGCCGGTCAGATGCGCGACCTGGGTCTGGAATTCGAACAGATATTGCAGCGTGCCCTGCGTGATCTCCGGCTGATAGGGCGTGTAGGAGGTCAGGAACTCCGAGCGCTGGATCAGGTGGTCGACCGTCGCGGGCACATGATGCTTGTAGGCGCCGCCGCCGACGAAGAACGGCACCGAGGAGGCCGCGACATTGCCGGCAGCGAGCCGCCCGAGCGTCCGCTCTACGGAGAGCTCGCCCGCGGCTTTCGGCAAGTCGAGACCATGCACGCGCAGATGCGCCGGGATGTCGGAGAAGAGATCGTCGATGGAGCCGACGCCGATCGTGGCGAGCATCGCCTGCCGGTCGGCCTCGGAATGGGGAAGATAGCGCATCGCTGGTCACTTTCTTCGCCTCTCCCTGAGGGAGAGGCCGGACCGAAGGTCCGGGAGATGGTTTACGGCCTCGCCGGATGGTTCCCTAAACCCTCTCCCGCCGGCCTGCGGCCGTCGACCTCCCCCTCAGGGGAGGTGAAGGAAGGGGACCCCGGCCTTACATCACAGCGTCTCGAGAAAGGCCTTGTAGGCCGCCTCGTCCATGAGGCCCGCCAGTTCGCCCTTGTCGGCGACGAGCAGGCGGATGAACCAGCCATCGGTCTCGGGCGCGTCGTTGATCTTGGCCGGCTCCTCGACGATGGCGGCGTTGATCGCGTCGACGACGCCGGAGATGGGCGCGAACACCTCGCTCGCCGCCTTGACCGATTCGACGACGGCCGCCTCGTCGCCCTTGGCGAGCGTCTTGCCGATCTCCGGCAGCTCGACATAGACGACGTCGCCGAGCTGCGACTGGGCATAGTCGGAAATGCCGACGGTCGCGATATCGCCGTCGATGCGGACCCATTCATGGTCCGTGGTGAAATAGGTCGCCATGAGGCTGTTCCCTCTCGAAGGTGTCAGGAGGCGGATTTGCGGAAGTAGCGATGCGGCACGAAAGGCATGGGCGCGATGCGCGCAGCAAGATCCTTGCCGCGCACCGAAAGGGTCACGGGCGTTCCGGGCGCGGCGCAATCGGCGCTGACATAGCCCATGGCGATCGGGCCGCCGGCCGTCGGGCCGAAGCCGCCCGAGGTAACGAGGCCGACGAGGCTACCGGAGGCATCGCGGATCTCGGTGCCCTCGCGGGCCGGCGCCCTGCCCTCGGGGCGGATGCCGACGCGGAGCCGCCCAGGCCCGTCCGCCAGCTCGCCGAGGATGCGCCCGGCGCCGGGAAAGCCGCCCTCGGCGCGGCGGCGCTTGCCGATCGCAAAGCCGAGATCGGCCTCGGCCGGCGAGGTCGCCTCGTCGATGTCGTGGCCATAGAGGCAGAGTCCGGCCTCGAGCCGCAACGAATCGCGGGCGCCGAGGCCGATCGGCGCGACTTCGGGCTCGGCCAGCAGCAGTTCGGCCAGCGCCTCGGTCTCATTGTCCTTGACCGAGATCTCGTAGCCGTCCTCGCCGGTATAGCCGGAGCGGCTGATGGCGCAGTCGATGCCGCCGACCGAGGCCCGCATGGCGGTCATGAAGCCCATCGCGGCGGCGGCCGGGCAGTGCCGCGCCATCACGAGGGCCGCGAGCGGGCCCTGCAGCGCCAGCAGCGCCCGGTCTTCGGCGACGACGAGATCGATGCCGGCGGGGAGGCTCGCGCTAAGATGGGCGTAGTCGATCGCCTTGCGGCCAGCATTGACGACGAGAAACAGCGTGCCGTCGGCGGCGGGATCGGATGGCCGCGTCACCATGAGGTCGTCGATGATGCCGCCCTCGGCGGTGGTCAGCAGCGTGTAGCGGATGCGTCCGGGGGCAAGGCCGATGAAGTCGCCGGGCGTCAGCGCCTCGAGCGCCCGCGCCGTGGTGGCGTGGTCGGGGCCGACGAGAAAGCACTGGCCCATATGCGAGACGTCGAAGAGGCCGGCTTTCTCGCGGGTCCAGTTGTGCTCGGTCAAGATGCCGGCCGGATACTGCACCGGCATGGCATAGCCGGCGAACGGCACCATGCGCGCGCCGAACCGGCGATGCAGGTCGGCGAGCGGCGTTTCGCTCAGCACGGATTCGGACGTGGTCTCAGGCTCGGAGGCATGCGCCATCAACGGCTCCTCGGACGGGGGTTCCAATGCACGCCACGTCCGAAACCGGACATGCCGCGCCCCCTCTGTCCGAGAACCTGAGAGATTTCCCATGCGCCCTTAAGGCACGCATGGTTGCTCCTTCGGTGAGCCCTCCCTTGCGAGGGGCTGCTTTCCAGAGCGTCGCCGACCGTCCGGTCCTTGAGCCTGAGAGTTTCCGGGGCGGTTGCTCCTTCGGCGCCGACAGGGCCAAGGCCCCGGCGGTCTCTCCCGGCGGTCGTATGAAGTTGCCAAGCGGCACCCTCTAGCCGGGTCGCGACGGAGACCCAACCTGACTGCGGAGTGTAATGGCCGGCGCGCCTTAGTCAAGGAAACGCCCTGCGGCACGTCGGCTCGCCTGCGACAAGCCCCTCGTCAGCTTCAGCGTCCGCGCGCCTTGGCCGGGGCGTCGTCGAAGCCGACATAGATGTGGAAGTCGGAATTGCCGGGCGCGATCTGCAGCACGATGCCGTCGTCGATCTTGGTGAACTCGGTCGAGAGCGTCGGCTCGGTCAGCGCGACCTGGATCTTGTAGAGCTCAGACTTGACGATCTTGTCGGTGCCCTGCACCACGGCGATGCGCAGCGGGACGGTGACCGTGCCGGCCTTGCCGGCGGGGCCGGCGACGGTGCGGCCGATCACGCCGACCTTGACGGCGACGCCGCTCTCGGTGGCGCGGCATTCGCGCGCGGTCTTGACGATCGAGGACTGATAGGAGATCGGCGGCGGCGCGCCCGTGACCGGATCGGGCTTGCCGCCGGCCTGGAACGCGGTCATCTGCTCGGTGCCCGGACGGATCGAGACCGGCGGGCAGAGCGCGACCGATGATTTCTGGTACTGGCTCGGGTCGAGCACGACGGCGCCCGCCTTGCCGGCGCTCGGCCCGCCGAAGAGGGCGTTGGCGAGCGTGCTGTTGCCGCCCTCGGCCGGCTGCAGCGGGGCGCTGCCATCCGTCGGCACGGTCGTCGCGGCGGCCGTCTCCGAACCGCCGCCCCCGCCGATGCTGCTGCATGCGGAGAGAAGGGCCGCCGCGAGCGCCACGCCCGCGAGCGACGCGGACCGGGACAGGCTGGAGCGAACACGACGCGGACGGCGAACCGACGAAGACTGCATTCCGATTATTCCTCGACGCTGAAGCGCGACCTCTATAACAGTCCGTTCCATCTTTGGCGACTTGGTGGCGGCTTTGCAGTTTCGCGGCGTTCATTCGCGCCGGCGGCGCCGTCGATCAAGTTTCCCGCGCAAGCTTGCCGGTCGCTCTGCGCGGCGATAGGGTGCCGCTTCGGCCGGCTTGTGACGGGGAGCGGCCTGTGGAGGTTTCGAGTTCCGTGAATTATGTGAGCACGCGCGGCGCCGCGCCGCAGCTCGGCTTTTGCGATGTGCTGCTCGCCGGTCTCGCACGCGACGGGGGCCTTTATGTGCCCGCGACATGGCCGTCCTTCAGCAGAGATGACCTGATCCGCCTCGCCGGCCGGCCTTATCACGAGGTTGCCCATGCGGTGATCCGGCCGTTCGTCGGCGGCGAGATCGACGATGCGCTGCTCGGCCGGCTCTGCCGCGAGGCCTATGCGACCTTCCGCCATCCGGCGGTGGCGCCTTTGGTGCAGACCGGGCCGAACGCCTTCATTCTCGAACTGTTCCACGGGCCGACGCTCGCCTTCAAGGACGTCGCCATGCAGCTCTTGGCACGGCTGATGGACCATGTCCTCACCGCGCGCGGCCGCCGGGCGACCATTGTCGGCGCGACGTCGGGCGACACCGGCGGCGCGGCCATCGAGGCGTTCAAGGGCCGGCAGGCCACCGACATCTTCATCCTCTTCCCGAAGGGCCGCGTCTCGCCGGTGCAGCAGCGCCAGATGACGACGGCAGGCGATGCCAATGTGCATGCCATCGCCATTGACGGCTCGTTCGACGATTGCCAGGCGCTCGTGAAGGCGCTGTTCAACGATCTGAAATTCCGCGACCGCGTCGCGCTCTCCGGCGTCAATTCGATCAACTGGGCGCGCATCGTCGCGCAGGTGGTCTATTACGTCACGGCGGGCCTCGCGCTCGGCGCGCCCCATCGCCCGGTATCGTTCACGGTGCCGACCGGCAATTTCGGCGACGTCTTCGCCGGCTATGTGGCGAAGCGCATCGGCCTGCCGATCGAGCGTCTGGTCATCGCCACCAATGCCAACGACATCCTGGCGCGGACGCTTCAGAGCGGGCGCTACGAGATGCAGGGCGTCGAGGCGACCTCCTCGCCTTCGATGGACATCCAGATCTCCTCGAATTTCGAACGGCTGCTGTTCGAGGCCTCCGGCCGCGATGCCGCCACCGTGCGGCAGCTGATGGGCGGGCTTTCGCAATCCGGCGCCTTCACCGTTCCCCCGGCGATGCTCGGCGCGATCCGGGCCGAATTCGACGCCGGCCGCGCCGACGAGGCGACGACGGCGGCGACGATGAAGTCGATGCTGGCCGAGACCGGCTATCTCGCCGATCCGCATACGGCGGTGGCTCTTTCGGTCGCCGGCCGCGTTCCGCCCTCGGTGACGCCGATGGTGACGCTGGCGACGGCGCATCCGGCCAAGTTCCCTGCCGCGGTCGAGGCCGCGACCGGCGTCCGCCCGGCTTTGCCGCTCTGGCTCGGCGATCTCATGGACCGCGACGAGCACTTCTCGGTCCTCCCCAACGATACTGAGTCCGTCGCACGCTTCGTCGAAGCGCGAGCCCGGGCCGTCGAGGAAACAGCAGGATGATGGTTCCAACCAGCCGGGGGCGCCGCTGATGGGTGTCGAGGTGACGACGCTTCCGTCCGGGCTCACGATCGCGAGCCATGCGATGGACCACCTCGAAAGCGCCGCGCTCGGCGTCTGGGTCGGTGCCGGATCACGGCTCGAATCGCCCGTCGAGCACGGCATCTCGCATCTCCTCGAGCATATGGCGTTCAAGGGCACGACGCGCCGTTCGGCCACCGACATCGCCGAGGAGATCGAGGCGGTCGGCGGCGAGCTGAACGCCGCGACAAGCGTCGAGACGACGTCCTATTATGCGCGCATCCTCAAGGACGACGCCGAGCTCGCCGTCGACATCCTCTCCGACATCCTCTGCCATTCGGCGTTCGATCCGCATGAGCTGGAGCGCGAGCAGCATGTGATCGTGCAGGAAATCGGCGCCTCGCTCGATACGCCCGAGGACCGGGTGTTCGATTTCTTCATCGAGGGCGCCTTCCCGGACCAGCCGCTCGGCCGAACCATCCTCGGCACCGAGGAAACCGTGCGCGGAACCCGCACCGATCACCTCTCGTCCTATCTCGACCGCTATTATCACGGTCCCTCGATGGTGTTGTCGGCGGCCGGGGCCGTCGATCACGCCAAGCTCGTGGCGCTCGCCGAGGATCGCTTCGCGGGCCTCCCCTCGACGCCGCTGCCCGACGCGCAGCGCGCCCATTATATCGGCGGTGACGTGCGCGAGCGGCGCAAGCTCATGGAAGCGCAGATCCTGCTCGGCTTCGAGGGCCTGCCCTATGCGTCGGAGGATTTCCACGCCGTGCAGATCCTCGCCTCGCTGCTCGGCGGCGGCATGTCCTCGCGGCTGTTCCAGGAGGTGCGCGAGAAGCGCGGCCTCTGCTACTCGATCTATTCCTTCCACTGGAGCTTCGCCGATACCGGCCTCTTCGGCATCCATGCGGCGACCGGCGGCGAGGATATCGGCGAGCTCATGCCGGTACTGCTCGGCGAACTGGAGCGGGCGAGCGAGGACATTTCCGAGCAGGAACTGTCGCGGGCCCGGGCACAGATGCGCGCCAGCCTCCTGATGAGCCTCGAGAGCCCGGCGGCACGGGCCGGACAGCTCGCCCGGCAGATGCTCCTGTTCGGACGGCCGATCGCGGTCGACGAACTGGTCGCGCGGATCGACGCCGTCAGCGTCGCCAAGCTGCGCGACCTCGCGCTGCAGATCTTTACCGGCAGCGCGCCGACGCTTGCTGCCATCGGGCCGATCGACACGCTCGCCGATCGCGGCCGGATCGCGGAGCGCCTCGGCTCGCCCGTTGCGGCATAGGGGCCGGCCGGGCGATGGAATTCTTGCGCTCTGTCGTCCCGTTCCAGCCCGCCCCGGTCATCTCGACCGAGACCGTGATCCTGCGCAGCCCGTCGATGGCGGACTATGCCGCATGGAGCGACCTTCGCGGCGCCAGCCGGGCGTTTCTCGCGCCCTGGGAGCCGGTCTGGCCGATCGACGATCTGACCAAGCCGGCCTTTCGCCGCCGCCTGCGCCGCTACCAGCGCGAAATGCAGGAGGCGACCGGCTATCCGTTTCTCGTCTTCCGCACCGAGGATCTGGCGCTCGTCGGCGGCCTCACGCTGTCGCATATCGTCCGCGGCGTGACGCAGTCCTGCTCGCTCGGCTACTGGATGGGCGAGCGCCATGCCGGCCGCGGGCTGATGACTGCCGCCGTCAAGGCCGTCATCCCCTTCGTGTTCGACACGCTCCGATTGCATCGCCTGGAGGCGGCCTGCCTGCCGCACAATGCCGCCTCGATCCGCCTTCTCGAAAAAGCCGGATTCACCCGCGAGGGCTACGCACGGCGCTATCTCAACATCGACGGACGCTGGCAGGACCACCTGCTGTTCGCGATCGTGAGCGACGATCCCCGCCCGTGACGGCCGAGGGGAGCGAGCGTTTTGCGTAGGGCCGAAAAATCCTTGGACGGCCCAGCCGCGGGATAGTACTTCTCGGCGGCCTGTAGGAGGTGTGTTTGTCGCTTAACCGTATCGTCGCTGCGATCGGTGTGGTGCTGTTCTTGTTTGCCGGGACGGCGTCGCCCGCCCTTGCGCTGGACGCGCTGACCGTGCCGCTCGACGGCAAGACGCTCGATCTCACCAAGGCCATCGACTTTGCCTCGCGCGATCCCTCGGACCGCGTGCAGGTGTCGACGGCGCCCGGACCCGACGGCATCGTCAGGCGGATCGAGGTGCGCTCGAACGAGGCCGGCGGCAGTTCCTACTGGGCCTATTTCGCGCTGGCCAACAATGGCGACGAGCAGATCGACCGCCTCCTGGTGGCGCCGCATTTCCGCCTCGTCAATTCAGGGCTGCTGATCCCCGATCTCGGCGCCTCGCGCATCGCGCAGGTGACGCCGAGCCAGGGCTTCCCGCCCGAGCGGCAGGCGAGCCAGGAAGCCGACATCTTCCGAATCACGCTCGATCCCGGCGCCGTCGTCACCTTCGTCGCCGAACTGCGCACGCCGAAGCTGCCGCAGCTCTATCTGTGGGATCCCGACGCCTACAAGGATTCGATCAACTCCTTCACGCTCTATCACGGCATCGTGCTGGGCATTTCCGGCCTTCTGGCGCTCTTCCTCACCATCGTCTTCGTCGTCAAGGGCACGGCGATGTTCCCGGCGACGGCGGCGCTCGCCTGGTCGGTCCTCATCTATCTCTGCATCGATTTCGGCTTCTGGAACAAGGTGATCCAGATCGCGCCCGGCGACGACAAGATGTGGCGCGCCGGCGCGGAGGTGCTGCTCTCCGCGGCGCTGCTCATCTTCACCTTCGCCTATCTCAACCTCAACCGATGGCATGTGCGCTACAGCCACGCGACGATCGCCTGGCTGGTCGGCCTGATGATCCTGCTCGGCGTCGCCGTGTTCGAGCCCGGCATCGCCGCCGGCGTCGCGCGCATGTCGCTCGGCGCCACGGTCGCGGTCGGCTTCATCGTCATCGTCTACCTGTCGCTGCATCATTACGACCGCGCCATCATGCTGATCCCGACCTGGGTGCTGCTGATGGTCTGGGTGTTCGGCGCCTATCTCACCGTCTCGGGCACGCTCGCCAACGACGTCATCCAGCCGGCGCTGAACGGCGGGCTGGTGCTCATCGTGCTCCTCATCGGCTTCACGGTCATGCAGCACGCCTTTGCCGGCGGCACGGTCGTCCAGGGCGCCATCGGCGAGACCGAGCGGCGGGCGCTGGCGCTGGTCGGCGCCGGCGATATCGTCTGGGACTGGGACGTGGCCCGCGACCGCATCCTCACCGGCACCGACGCCGAAGACCTGCTCGGCCTCAAGCACGGCTCGCTGGAAGGGCCGGCGCGCGACTGGCTCGACGTGCTGCATCCGGCCGACCGCGACCGCTTCAAGGCGACGCTCGACGCGGTGATCGAACAGCGGCGCGGCCGCATCGCGCAGGATTTCCGCCTGCGCTCGGAGGATGGCCACTATCGCTGGTTCCATCTGCGCGCCCGCCCGGTGATCGGCTCGGACGGCGAGGTGCTCCGCTGCGTCGGCACGATGAGCGATGTCACCGACGAGCGCACCGCCGAGGAGCGGCTGCTGCATGACGCGGTGCACGACAATCTGACCGGGCTCGCCAATCGCGAACTCTTCCTCGACCGCCTTTCGAGCGCCCTGATCCGCTCCGAAGTCGAGGACGCCGCCCTCCCCTCGGTGTTCGTGCTCGACATCGATCGCTTCAAGCATGTGAACGACACGTTCGGCCTCTCGGTCGGCGATTCGATTCTCCTCACCATCGCCCGCCGCCTGTCGCGCCTCCTGAAGCCGCAGGACACGCTCGCGCGGCTCTCCGGCGACCAGTTCGGCTTCATGCTGCTCTCCGAATCGGAGCCCGAGCGCATCGCGGGCTTCGCCGACAGCGTCCGAAGGTCGCTGAGGGCGCCGATCTCGTTCGGCGACAAGGAGATCTTCCTCACCGCCTCGATCGGCATCGTCATGCATGACGGCGAGCAGCATGACGCGACGGCGATGTTCAAGGACGCCGAGATCGCGATGTATTGCGCGAAGCGGCTCGGCGGCGACCGCATCGAGGCGTTCCGCCCGGCACTGCGCCAGCACGGCACCGATTCGTTGACGCTGGAGGCGGACCTCCGCCGCGCCATCGGCCGCGAGGAGATCAAGGTTCTCTACCGGCCCGTCGTCCGGCTCGAGGACCGGACCGTCGCCGGTTTCGAGGCCGAGATTCGCTGGGACCATCCGAAGCATGGCCGCGTGCCGGCAAGCGAGTTCATCACGCTCGCCGAGCGCAACGGGCTGATGACGCCGCTCGGGCTGTTCGTGCTCGACAAGGCGGCGCGCCAGCTCTCGGACTGGCAGGAGCAGCTTGGGCCCCATGTACCGCTGTTCGTCTCGGTCAACGCCTCCAGCCGGCAATTGCTGCGCCACGATCTCATCAACGACGTCAAGTCGGTGCTCTCGCGCTCGGCCGTGCAACGCGGCACCCTGAAGCTCGAATTCGCCGAGAGCCTCGTCATGGAAAACCCGGAATATGCCGTGCAGGTGCTGACGCGCGTGCGCGAGCTCGGCGCCGGCCTGACGCTCGACGATTTCGGGACGGGCCACTCCTCGCTGAGCTACCTGCAGCGCTTCCCGTTCGACACGCTGAAGATCGACCAGAGCTTCGTCCGCGGGCCAACGGCCAAGCAGAAGCGCGTCATCCTCCGCGCCATCGTCGGCCTCGCGCACGATCTGCACATGGACGTGATGGCTGAGGGCGCCGAGACCGACGACGACGCGCTCGACCTCTACGACATCGGCTGCGAATTCGCTTCCGGCATGCTGTTCGGCCAGGCGATGACCGCCACTGAAGCCGGCACGCTGCTGTTCCGCGAGGAAGAGGCGATGATCGCGTGAGTGGATGTTGACGCGCCGTAAGGTATTGCCTTACATAGGTGCGTGATCCGCTCTTTTCGCAGCAAGGCTTTGAAGAGCTATTGGACGCGCGCCGACGCATCCGGACTGCGGCCCGACTGGGTCAAGCGCGTGCGGCTTGTCTTGTCTCGCCTTGATGCGTCCATCGCAGCAGCCGAAATGGACCTGCCGGGTCTCGGGTTTCACGCTCTGACTGGAGACATGGCCGGGCGGTATTCGGTGACCGTCTCACGCAACTGGCGGATTACCTTCTCTTTTGCTGGTGAACACGCCATCGACGTCGATCTGGAGGACTATCATGGATGACGAGGTTATCAGGCACGCAGATGTCGAACCGGCGCATCCCGGTGAGTTTCTGGCCGAGATCGTGATACCCGGCACGGGCTTGACCAAGTCGGACATCGCTCGCCGCCTCGGAATCTCGCGCCAGACGCTGCATGACATTCTCGCGCAGCGCCAGCCCGTGACGCCGGCGATGGCGGTCCGGCTCGGAAAGCTATTCGGCGATGGCGGTCGCGTGTGGCTGCGGATGCAAGCGGAGCACGATCTCTGGCAGGCAGCCCGCGACATCGACACCTCAGGCATCGAGACGGTCCACGCCGCTTGACAGGAGCCGCCCCCGTCCCTCTATTCCGCTCATGCCGACGGACGCGACCGTGATGCCCGAACACAACAAGCCCCCGCTCGATATCCTGCTCTCGGCGCCGCGCGGCTTTTGCGCCGGCGTCGACCGGGCGATCCAGATCGTCGAGCTGGCGCTGAAGAAATTCGGCGCGCCGGTCTATGTGCGGCACGAGATCGTGCACAACCGCTATGTCGTCGACAGCCTGCGCGACAAGGGCGCGGTCTTCGTCGAGGAGCTCGACGAGATCCCGGACGATGGCCAGCCGGTGGTCTTTTCCGCGCATGGCGTTCCCAAAAGCGTGCCCGAGGCGGCGCGGACGCGGCAGATGTTCTTCCTCGATGCCACCTGCCCGCTGGTCTCGAAGGTGCACAAGGAAGCGCAGATCCATTTCAAGCGCGAGCGCGAGATCGTGCTGATCGGCCATGCCGGCCATCCCGAGGTGATCGGCACCATGGGCCAGCTGCCGCAGGGATCGGTGTCGCTGATCGAGACCGTCGAGGACGCCGCGGCCTTCCAGCCGCGCGACCCGGCCTCGCTCGCCTATATCACGCAGACGACGCTCTCCGTCGACGACACGGCGGCGATCGTCCGCGTGCTCATGGAGCGCTTCCCGGCGATCACGGCGCCGCACAAGGAAGATATCTGTTACGCGACGACGAACCGCCAGGACGCGGTCAAGCGCATCGCCGCCTCGGTCGATGCGATGATCGTCGTCGGCGCGCCGAACTCCTCCAATTCGCAGCGCCTGCGCGAAGTCGCCGAGCGCGAGGGCTGTCCCGTCTCGGTGCTGATCCAGCGCGCCGCCGACATCGACTGGCCGGCGCTCGGATCGATCCGCCGCGTCGGCGTGACGGCGGGCGCCTCAGCGCCGGAGGTGCTGGTCGAGGAAGTCATCGACGCCTTCGCCGCGCGCTACGCCGTCAAGGTGGAAGTGGTGCAGACGGCCGAAGAGACGATCGCCTTCAACCTGCCGCGCGAACTCAGAACCGTGGCGGCCTGAGACATCCATGGCCGTCTATACAGAGATCGCGGACGACGAGATCGCCCAGTTCGTCGCCGGCTACGACATCGGGGCCGTGCTGTCCTTCAAGGGCATCGCCGAGGGCGTCGAGAACTCGAACTATCTCGTCGTCACCGAGACCGGCCCCTATATCCTGACGCTCTATGAGAAGCGCGTCGATCCGAACGACCTCCCCTTCTTCATCGGGCTGATGGACCACCTCGCTGCGCGGGGATTGACCTGCCCACAGCCGGTGCGCAACCGGAGCGGGGACGCGCTCGGGACGCTCGCCGGCAAGCCGGCGGCCATCGTGACGTTCCTCAAGGGCATGTGGATCCGCCGGCCGCGCGTCGATCATTGCGCCGCCGTCGGCACGGCGCTCGCCGAACTGCATCTCGCCGGCGAGGGCTTCCAGCTGACGCGGCGCAACGCGCTCTCGGTCGCTGGCTGGCGGCCGCTGTTCGAGCGCTCGGCCGAGCGCGGCGACAGCGTCCTGCCCGGCCTCGTTTCGGCGATCCGCGCCGAACTCGACCTGCTCGAGGCGTCGTGGCCGAGGGATCTGCCCGGCGGCGTCATCCATGCGGATCTCTTCCCCGACAATGTGTTCTTCCTCTCGAACCGCCTGTCGGGGCTGATCGACTTCTATTTCGCCTGCAACGATTTCCTCGCCTATGACGTCGCCATCTGCCTCAACGCCTGGTGTTTCGAAGCCGATGGCGCGCTCAACGTCACCAAGGCGCGGGCGCTGCTCAGCGGCTACCAGAAGGTTCGCCCGCTCTCCGCGGCCGAACGCGCCGCACTGCCGATCCTCGCGCGCGGCTCGGCGCTGCGCTTCCTGCTGACGCGGCTCTATGACTGGCTGAACGTCCCGCCCGGCGCGCTCGTGGCGCCGAAGGATCCGCTCGAATACTGGCGCAAGCTGCGCTTCCATCAATCGGTCGCGGATGTCCGCGCTTATGGTATCGATGCATGAGTGATGATGAACGCGTCCAGATCTGGACGGACGGCGCCTGTTCCGGCAATCCCGGCCCTGGCGGCTGGGGTGCCCTCCTCGTCTATAATGGCACGGAGAAGGAGCTCTCGGGTGGCGCCGCCGAGACGACCAACAACCGCATGGAGCTCAGCGCCGCCATCGCCGCGCTCGAAGCCCTGAAGCGGCCGTGCAAGATCGACCTCCACACCGACAGCCAATATGTGAAGGGCGGCATCACCGGCTGGATCCATGGCTGGAAGAAGAACGGCTGGAAGACCGCCGACAAGAAGCCGGTCAAGAATGTCGATCTCTGGCAGCAGCTCGACGAGGCGCTGAAGCGGCACGACGTCGCCTGGCACTGGGTGCGTGGCCACGACGGCAATGTCGAGAACGAGAAGGCCGATCTGCTCGCCCGCCAGGGCATGGCGCCGTTCAAGCCGGCGGCGCGGCGGGGCTAATCCCAGAGCCGCGTGACGCCGAAGCTGTCGAACAAGGCTTCGTTCGAGACCAGCGTCAGCCCCTCGCTGAGCGCCTGCGCGATCAGCAGCCGGTCGAAGGGGTCCTTGTGGCTATAGGACAGGGTGCCGGCCCGGGCCGCATGGACGGATGTCAGGGCGAGCCGGCCGAAACCGTCGAGGTCGAGTTGCCGCTCGACGTCGCGGGCGACCAGTTCCATCTCCGGCAACTTGCCGATGTGATGCTTCAACATCAACTCATAGACCGAGACGGCGCTGACGAGGGCTTCGTTGTCGCGGTTGCCGATGGCGCTGGCGGCGATGGACGGCAACCGCTTGCTTCCCATCATCCACCAGAACCAGGCGTGGGTATCGAGCAGCAGCCTCACTTCGGATTGTTCCACGCCTCGAGCTCATCGTCGGGGAGCGGATCGAAGAACCGATCGTCGAAATTGACCAGCCCCTTGAGGCGACCGGGCTGGCGGCGCGGCTTTTCCTCCGGCGCCAGCGGGACGAGGCGGGCTACGGGGACGTCGCCGCGCATGATGATGATCTCTTCGCCCGCCGCGGCGCGCGCCGCAAGGCGGGAAAGGTTGGTCTTCGCCTCATGCATCTTGACGCGGGTCATGGCGCGGCCTCCCCTTAGCTAACCCTTAGCTAACCCTTAGCTAAGGGGAAAGTCCGCGCGGCGCAAGGATCAGAGCAGATCGAGGATCGCCGCCGCGCCGGACACGGTGACGCCGGGCGCATCCTCGACATTCAGCGCCGTCACGACGCCGTCGTCGACGACCATGGCATAGCGGCGCGAGCGAAGGCCGAGGCCCGGTGCGACGAGGTCGATGTCGAGGCCGACGGCCTTGGTGAAGAGGCCGGCGCCATCGGCGAGGAACAGGATCTTGCCCTCGGCCCCCGTTGCCTTCTCCCAGGCGCTCATGACGAAGTGATCATTGACGGCGATCACCGCGATCTCGTCGACGCCCTTGGCGCGGATCGCGTCGCCCTGCTCGATATAGCCCGGCAGGTGATTGTTGTGGCAGGTCGGGGTGAAGGCGCCTGGCACAGCGAAGAGCACGATCTTCTTGCCGGCGAAGATATCGGCGGTCGATTTCTCGACGACGCCATCGGCCGTCTTGATGCGAAACGTGGCGTCGGGCAGGCGATCGCCGACCGAAATCGTCATGGCAGTCTCCAGGGTCAGGGGATGGGCAGGATGAGAAGATCGAAGCCTAGCCAACCGCAGCCGCGCCGTCGAGGGCTCAGGGGGCAGCTACCGCCGAGCCGTCGGCGGCGAGCGTGAAGGCCTGCGTCGTGGCGGCGTCGGGCGTCGCGAGCGTCAGGCGCAGCGCGGCGCCCGCGAGCGGTCCGGCGGCCGTCTTGCGGTCGACGGTGAAGCGATAGGTCGCCCTGCCCTCTCCCGATGCCGACACGGTCGGCGGTGCCGCATACCAATCGGATGGCGTCTCGACGAAGAGGACGCTTGCATCGGGCGCGCGCGTCGCGACGCTCACCTCGAATTCGGGCGTCGCATCGGCGCCGCCGACCCGCTTGAGCGACGCAATCTCGAACGTGCCGGGTTCGCCAGGCCCGGGCAGCGCAGCTTTCGCAGCGACGATCGTCTCGGCAGCAGCGGCGTCGACGATCCCCGCCGGGACATCGAGGGCGAGCGCGAGGCTCACCGGCAGGCAGATCTCGTTGCAGACGCCGAGATCGGCCGCCAGCACCAGTTGCGACGGCCGGGCCGGATTGGATGCCGCGAAGCGCACCGGCAGCACGACGCGGTCGTGATAGATATTCGAGACCGAGAAGCCGTCATCCTCCCGTTCCGGCGCGGGGAAATCGACATGGGCCTCGCCGGCATTGCCGGAGGCCGAGAAATCGAGCCGCGGCGGAATGCCGGCATCGCCCGGATTGCGCCAATAGGTCTTCCAGCCCGGATCGAGCTCGATCTCGATCGCCGCCTCGAGCGGGCCCGCCGGCGCCGAGGGCGTAGCGGTGAGGCGCATGCGGACATGGTTGCCCGTCACCCATTCGCCGGTGGCGGCCAGAAGCGGCAGCGGCCAGGCCAGTATGGCGAGAGCTGAAAGACGGACGAGCAGCGGGGCGGAGAACGGCGTCATGACAAGCGGGGCGGTCCGAATGCGGGCTCGTGGCCCAGGCATGCCACGCCCCTCGCATCTAGACGGGCGCGCCGGGGAGCGCCAGCGCGGGCCGCATCATTTGTTCGTGTGAAGGGCGGGCCGGAGTGCGCGGGAGGCGACGCGCTTTCAATTTCGGACCCAGATGCTAGACTCCACTCGATGAGCGAGGCGATGCAGATGCGGGCGAGCGAGCGCGACTATCTCGACGGCCAGTTCCTGGTCGCGATGCCGAGCATGGAAGACGAGCGCTTCGCGCGCTCCGTCATCTATCTCTGCGCCCATTCCGACGAGGGCGCGATGGGCATCGTCGTCAACCAGGCGGTGCCGCAGATCGCGTTCCCGGACCTCCTGGTGCAGCTCGACATCATTCCCGACGGCCCTGAGATCCGCCTGCCGCGCGCGGCGAGCCGGATGATCGTGCAGCGCGGCGGCCCGGTCGAGACCGGACGCGGCTTCGTGCTGCACAGCGCCGACTACTTCGCCGAGAACTCGACGCTGCCGATCGACGAGGATATCTGCCTGACCGCGACGCTCGACGTGCTGAAGGCGATCGCCTCGGGTTCCGGTCCGGAGCGGGCGATCCTGGCGCTCGGCTATGCCGGCTGGGGCGCGGGCCAGCTCGAACAGGAGATCCAGGCCAATGGCTGGCTGTCGCTGAAGGGCGATGCCAGGTTGATCTTCGATCTGGACCTCGGGGGCAAATACAGCCGGGCCCTCGCACTGATCGGCGTCGATCCGGTCATGCTGTCGGGCGAGGCCGGCCACGCCTGAGCGGCGTTACTCGGCCTTCTCTTGGTCCTCGCCCTCGCGGCGGAGCACGCCGCGCGCATAGGCGACGAAGACGCCGACCAGCGCCAGCGCCAGGCCGAACCACGTGATCACATATTGCAGATGGTTGTTGGAGAAGACGACCAGCGTCTCGCCGCCCTGCGGCAGCCCGCCGGGATTGGGCGTCGCGTCGGCATCGATCGAATAGGGCGCGACCTCGGCCGTCGGGAGACCGGCGGCGCGGGCGAACAGCGCCGGCTCGCGCGCGAACCATTGATTGTCGCGGCTCATGCCATCGCCGAAGAGATGCATCGGCCGCTCCGGCCGGCGCAGCAGTCCGGTCACGGTGACGCGGCCCTTCGGCTCGCCTTCGGCGCGCGTCGCGGGATCGCGGCGCTGGTCCGGCACGAAGCCTCTGTTGACATAGACGATCCAGCCCGCGTCCGTCACCAGGGGCACGAACACCGACCAGCCGACGCCGCCGATCGGGCCCTTGGGCTCGGAGAGCGTCGCGTAGAGCAGCGCTTCCTTGTCGGCGAGGAAGGTGCCGCTGACGGTGACGGGGGTGAAGTCGGCCTCGGCGAGATCGAGGCTCGGCCAGGCGGCGGGACCGGGTGCCGGCACCGGCGCGGCGTGGATGCGGCTGTCGACCTGCGCGATCAGCGCCTCCTTCCAGTGGAGGCGCTGCCATTGCCAGAGGCCGAGGCTGCAGAGAAGCGCGAACACGATCGCGCTCGCGATGGCCGGGGCGATCAGGCGGCGAATGGGCGACCGGGACCGGCTCATGACCTCGGCAGCTGCTCCGACGGGGCGACGTTCAGCCGGAACCGTCCCGCCTCGCTATTCAATCCGGCCCTGCTCGGCCTTGGTGCGATACTGGATCGCGATCATCAGGCCCTTCAGTGGCCGGAGCATGCCGATGGCGAGGCCGATGATCAGTGGCCCCCACAGGATGATGTGGACCCAGATGGGCGGCTGGAAGGTGAATTCGACATAGAGCGCCAAGAAGGCGACGATGAAGCCGACGATGAGGATGACGAACACCGCCGGGCCATCGCCGGAATCGATGAAGGAGAAGTCGAGGCCGCAATTCTGGCAGGCGGGCTGCAGATCGAGGAACCCCTTGAACAGCCGGCCCTGGCCGCAGCGCGGGCAGAGGCCGCGGAGGCCGCTCGCCGTCGGCGAAATCGGGGCATAGAGCGCCCGATCCGGCGCATGCTGCGGAGGGGTCGCGTCCGGGTCGCTCATCAAAGGGTACTCCAGCAGCCCGAACCGTCGCCCGCGAAGCGGACGACGGCAGAAGGGCGAGGTCAGGCGGCGTGGATCGGCGCGCCCCAGCCACCCCAGACATAGATGGCGAAGAAGAGGAACAGCCAGACGACGTCGACGAAATGCCAGTACCAGGCCGCCGCCTCGAAGCCGAAATGCTCCTTCGGCGTGAACTGGCCGGCAAGGGCGCGGCCGAGGCAGACGATCAGGAAGATCGTGCCGATGATGACATGGAAGCCATGGAAGCCGGTCGCCATGAAGAAGGTGGCGCCATAGATGTTGCCGCCGAAGGAGAAGGCGGCGTGGCTGTATTCGATCGCCTGCACGCAGGAGAAGATGAAGCCGAGGACGACGGTGCAGATGAGGCCCCACTTCAGCCCCTCGCGGTCATTCTCCAAAAGGGCATGGTGAGCCCAGGTGACCGTCGTGCCCGAGGTCAGGAGCAGGAGCGTGTTGAGCAGCGGCAGATGCCAGGGATCGAACACCTCGACGCCCTTCGGCGGCCAATGGCCGCCGGTGAAGGCGACGCGCGACACCTGCTGCGCCTCGTTGGCGAAGAGGCTGGCATCGAAGAAGGCCCAGAACCAGGCGACGAAGAACATCACTTCGGAGGCGATGAACAGGATCATGCCGTAGCGGAGGTGCAGCTGCACCACGCGGGTGTGATGGCCCTGCTGGCCTTCCTTGATCACGTCCACCCACCAGGACGCCATGGTGTAGAGCACCAGCAAGAGGCCGGGGACGATCCACAGCAGCGAGGCGCCATGCATGTAGGAAATGCCGCCGATCGCCATCGCGAGCGCGCCGAGCGAACCAAGGAACGGCCACGGGCTCGGATTGACGAGATGGTAGTCGTGATGCTTGGCGTGGGCTTCGGCCATGACGTGCTCCCCGGTCCTTATCGAAGTTTCGGATCCGCCGCGGCGGGCTCAAGCGAGGCGAGCGGCGCCGGCTTGGCCTCGACGCTCGGATAGAACGTGTAGGAAAGAGTGATCGTGTCGGTGTAGCGGGAATCGACGTCGTTCACCATCGCCGGATCGACGAAGAAGGTCACCGGCATCAGGACGCGCTCACCCGCCTTCAGCGTCTGCTCGTTGAAGCAGAAGCAGGCGATCTTGTTGAAGTACTGGCCAGCCGAGGACGGCGTGACGTTGAAGCCCGCCTGCCCGCTCGAAGCCGTCGCCGTGCGGTTCTCGGCGATGAAATTGACATGGCCGACCTCGCCGAGGCGGACGCGGATCTCGCGCTGCTCGGGCCGGAAGGCCCAGCCGATGCCGTTGGCGACATTGGCGTCGAAGCGGACCGTGATGCTGCGGTCGCTGATCGTATCAGGCGCTGCTTCCGCGCGCTGCGTCGTGCCGCCATAGCCGGTCATCTGGCAGAAAAGGCGATAGAGCGGCACCGACGCGAAGGCCGCCGCCAGCATGGCCGCGCCGAAGACGGCGCTTGCCGCCGCCGTCACGGCGAGCGAGCGGCCGCGCTTTCGCGGTGTCTCAGCCTTGCTGGTCTCGGCGTCTCTCTCGGGCGCGCTCATCGCTCAGAGGCTCCGATTGGCGACATTGCCGCCGAGCTTCACGACCGTCACCGCCCAGAACAGGATCACGAGCGCGCCGAGCGCGAGGCCGATGGCGATCGAGCGCGCGCGGCGGCGGCGGAGCTGTTCCGGCGTCAGGCGCACGCCGCCCTCGGCGAGCGGCTGAGCGGCCTGGGGATCGCGGTCCTCTACCATGACAGCCCCGCGACGAGTGCGAGGCGCTCGACGAGCAGCATGGCGAACAGCATGAACAGATAGAAGATCGAGAAGCCGAACAGCCGCTTGGCCGGCAGCATGGCGACGTCGCCCTCCGGCATGCGCCGCACGCGGAGCGCCAGGACGATGAAGACGACGCCAAGCGCCGCGGCGGCCGCGCCATAGGCGATCGAGGCGAAGCCGAGCAGCGTCGGCAGCACGCCGACGGGGGCGAGGATCAGCGAATAGATGAGGATCTGGCGGCTGGTCTCGGCCTGGCCCGCCACCACCGGCAGCATCGGCACGCCGGCGCGCGCGTAGTCCTCGGAGCGGAACAGCGCCAGCGCCCAGAAATGCGGCGGCGTCCAGATGAAGATCATCAGGAACAGCACCAGGCTCTCGATGCTGACCGAACCGGTCACCGAGGCCCAGGCGACGACGGGCGGGAAAGCGCCGGCAGCACCGCCGATGACGATGTTCTGCGAGGTCCAGCGCTTCAGCCACATCGAATAGACGACGACATAGAAGAAGATCGTGAAGGCGAGCAGCCCGCCGGCGACCGGATTGACCAGCACGGTGAGGACGCCGACCGAAAAGGCGGCGAGCGTCAGCCCGAAGGCGAGCGCCTCGCCCTCGGTGACGCGGCCGGCCGGAATCGGACGGTTGCGGGTGCGGCGCATCAGGCGGTCGACATCCGCGTCGTACCACATGTTGAGCGCGCCCGAGGCGCCGGCGCCGACGGCGATGCACAGCAGCGCCGTGAAGCCGATGACCGGATGGATGCCGCCGGGCGCCATGACCATGCCGACCAGCGCCGTGAACACGACGAGCGACATGACGCGCGGCTTGAGCAGCGCGACATAGTCCGCCGGGCCGGCGAGGCTCGCGGTCTCGATGCTGTCGATCTGCACGTCGGACATTTGAGGGTCAACCATCTCAAGGTGGAGCCGGGCGGGGCCCGGCTCCGTCATTCCAGGTCGGTTCGGCAGGATGTCGCTTCATCGAAGCACGCATCCGGCCGACCATCTCGTCCGGCGGCGCGATGATCGCGCCAGCCGGCATCATGAGGCCGCTAGTGGCGCACGTCGCCGATGCGGGGCAGCACTTCCCACTGGTGGAAGGGCGGCGGCGACGACAGCTGCCACTCGAGCGTCGTAGCGCCCGGACCCCAGGGATTGTTCGGTGCCGGCACCTTGCGGCGGAAGGCATCGAACACGCCATAGAGGAAGATCAGCACGGCGAAGGCCGAGATGTAGGAGCCGATCGACGACACGAAGTTCCAGCCCCACAGCGCGTCCGGATAGTCGGCGTAGCGGCGCGGCATGCCGTCCATGCCGAGGAAATGCTGCGGGAAGAACACGAGGTTCACGCCGATGAAGGTCACCCAGAAGTGCACCTTGCCGATGCGCTCGTCATAGAGGTAGCCGAACATTTTCGGGAACCAGTAGTACCAGCCGGCGAAGATCGCGAAGACGGCGCCGAGCGACAGCACGTAGTGGAAATGGGCCACCACGAAATAGGTGTCCTGGAAGGCGCGGTCGAGACCGGCATTGGCCAGCATGACGCCCGTGACGCCGCCGACGGTGAACAGGAAGATGAAGCCGATCGCCCACAGCATCGGCGTGCGGAACTCGATCGAGCCGCCCCACATCGTGGCGATCCAGGAGAAGATCTTGATGCCGGTCGGCACCGCGATGACCATCGTCGCCGCGACGAAATAGGCCTGCGTCTCGAAGGAGAGGCCGGTCGTGTACATGTGGTGCGCCCACACGACGAAGCCGACGACGCCGATCGCGACCATGGCATAGGCCATGCCGATGTAACCGAAGATCGGCTTCTTCGAGAAGGTCGAGATCACATGGCTGACGATGCCGAAGCCGGGCAGGATCAGGATGTACACCTCGGGATGGCCGAAGAACCAGAAGAGGTGCTGGAACAGGATCGGATCGCCGCCGCCTTCAGGCTTGAAGAAGGTGGTGCCGAAATTGCGGTCGGTCAGCAGCATGGTGATGGCGCCCGCGAGAACCGGCAGCGACAACAGCAGCAGGAAGGCCGTGACCAGCACCGACCAGGCGAACAGCGGCATCTTGTGCAGCGTCATGCCCGGGGCGCGCATGTTGAAGATCGTGGTGATGAAGTTGATCGCGCCGAGGATCGACGAGGCGCCGGAGATGTGCAGCGCGAGGATCGCGAAATCCATCGCCGGGCCGGGCTGGCCCTCGGGGCCGGAGCTCGAGAACGGCGGATAGATGGTCCAGCCGCCGCCGACGCCGTGCTGTCCGGCCGCGCTCGGCATGAACATCGAGATGACGAGCAGGAGGATCGAGGGCGGCAGCAGCCAGAACGAGATGTTGTTCATGCGCGGGAACGCCATGTCCGGCGCGCCGATCATGATCGGAACGAACCAGTTGCCGAAGCCGCCGATCATCGCGGGCATGACCATGAAGAAGATCATGATCAGGCCATGCGCGGTGGTGAAGGTGTTGAAGACGTAGGGATTGCCGAAGATCTGCAGGCCGGGGTTCTGCAGCTCCATGCGGATGCCGACCGACAGCGCACCGCCGATGATGCCCGACATGATCGCGAAGATCAGGTACATCGTGCCGATGTCTTTGTGGTTGGTCGAATAGACCCAGCGACGCCATCCGGTCGGATGGTGATCGTGCGACGCCTCTGCGGCATGACTAGCCATGGCCTCTCCCCTTCCTATTCATCGGCCCGCGGGCGCAGCGCGCCGGGACCCAATAATCAGCAAATGTGCGACAGCGCTCGAAATCAGCGCGCCGCGACCTCGACATTCGATGCGCCCGACACCGCGCCGGCCGCGACCTTGGCGTCCGACTTGATGCTGGCGAAGAGCTGCTTGTAGGCACCGGGAAGATCGGTCTTGGCCGCGGTCACCCAGGTCTTGAACTGCTCCGGCTTCACGACGCGGATCGCGATCGGCATGAAGGCGTGATTGATGCCGCAGAGCTCCGAGCACTGGCCGTAATAGACGCCCTCGCGCTCGGCGAGGAACCAAGTCTCGTTGAGACGGCCGGGGATCGCGTCGATCTTGATGCCGAAGGCCGGCAGCGCAAAGGAATGGATCACGTCCTGGCCGATGACCTGCATGCGGACGACGGTGCCGACCGGCACGACCATCTCGTTGTCGACGGCGAGGAGGCGCGGCTGGGTCGCCGGATCGGTGATCTCGTTTTCCGGGATCATGTTGGAATCGAAGGCGACGCCGTCATTGTCCGGATATTCGTAGTTCCAGTACCACTGGATGCCGGTCGCCTTGACCGTCAGAACCTTGGCCGGATCGTAGTCCTTGATGATGCGGCCGGGATCCTGCTGCGCGAAGAGCAGCGAGAAGGACGGCACCGCGATGGCGATCAGGATCAGGATCGGCGCGACCGTCCAGACCACCTCGATCATCGTGTTGTGCGAGGTGCGCGAGGGGACCGGATTGGCCTTAGCGTTGAAGCGGATCATCACATAGATCAGCAGCGCCAGCACGATCAGCACGATCGCGACCATGGCGATGGTGATGCCGGTGTTGAAGCTGTTGATCCGCTCCATGATCGGGGAAGCCGGCTCCTGCAGCCACATGGCCCAGGGCGTCGGCTGCGCAGCCTGGGCGCCGCTCGACATCGCGCCGAGGACCGCCGCGATCGACCCACCGAGCTTGATGCCCGATCCGAGACGCGTCTTCGCCTTCGTCACGTCCTCACTCCCTCTCAATTCCATGCCGGCATCCGGTTGGCTTGCACATCCGGCCTCCGTTGCGCCACTTTCCACAACAGTATAGGCCGAAGGCAGGACGCTTCCACGGTGCGATTTCGGAATACCCGAACTTGCCCGAGACAAACCACATGGACCTTTACCTCGCAACGGCGGATCGTGACAATTGATGCGGCAAATCGCGCCCATCGCGCGCATGGTTCGTGCGCCCGGGCTGGTCGCCTTCATGCGATGAATGCAAGACGGACAGCGCGGGAATCCAGGAGATCAGAGCGGTGAAAACCACCACGTTCGACAGTCGGCTGCAACGCCGCATGCTGCGGCTGACGGCCCTTCTCGCGGCGCTCGCGATGGCCGTCTCGCCACTCCTCGTCCCGGCCGGCGCGGCGCGCGCGCAGGGCGTTTCGAAGGGCATGCATGGCGACTGGGAGACGCGCTGCGACAAGCCGCCGGGCGCCCAGGACGAGATCTGCTCGATGATGCAGTTCGTCACCGCCGAGGATCGCGACAATGTCGGCCTCTCGGTGATCGTGCTGAAGACGGCCGACAAGAAGGCCAAGGTCATGCGCGTGCTGGCGCCGCTCGGCGTGCTGCTGCCGTCCGGCCTCGGGCTCAAGATCGACCAGAACGAGATGGGCCGCGCCGGCTTCGTGCGCTGCCTGCCGGATGGCTGCCTCGCCGAGGTGATTCTCGACGACAACCTTATCGCCAAGCTCCGCGCCGGCAAGACGGCGACCTTCGTCATCTTCCAGACGCCGGAAGAAGGTATCGGCATCCCGATCTCGCTGAACGGATTCGGCCCCGGCTTCGACGCCCTGCCCTGACGGCGGACGAACGGCGGAGGACGATTCCCATGGCACCGATCCGGTCCCTCGAGGCGCTGCGGGGCGTCTATGGCGCCCCCTCGCCCCGCGCGCTCGCCAAGCAGCTGGGTCACATCGACCGGCACTGCCGGGCCTTCATCGCGCTGTCGCCCTTCCTTGTCCTCTCGACGCAGGGGCCCGACGGGCTCGGCGACGCGACCCCGCGCGGCGACCAGCCGGGCTTCGTCACCGTCGCCGACGAGACGACGCTGATCATTCCCGACCGGCCGGGAAACCGTCGGGTCGATTCGCTTTCCAACATCGTCGAGCGGCCGGGCGTCGGCATGCTCTTCCTCATCCCCGGCTTCATCGAGACGCTGCGGGTCAACGGCGATGCGGTCGTGGATGACGACCTTGCCCTCCGCGAGGCGCACCGGGCCGAGGGCGCCCTGCCCGCGACGGTCCTCGTCGTCACCGTGCGCGAGGCCTATCTGCAATGCGGCAAGGCGCTGATGCGCTCCGATCTCTGGGCGACCGATCGCTGGCCGGATCGGGCGCTGCTCCCCACCATGGGCGAGATGCTGAAGGATCACACCCGGTCCGAGGATGCGCCCGAATCACAGGCCGCGATGATCGAGCGCTACCGGAGAGTGCTCTACGAATGAGCGCCGCGCCGGGGGGCGACGCGGTCGCGGCGGAGGCGGCGCGCGGATCCATCGCCGCGCCGCGAACGACGCTCGTCTCGATCCAGTATCTGCGTGCCATCGCGGCGCTGCTCGTGGTGCTGCAGCATGCCGCCGGCATGCTTCCGGGCAGCCTCAACCGCCTCGAAGTGTTCAACAGCGGCCGCGTCGGCGTCTCGATCTTCTTCGTCATCAGCGGCCTCGTGATGCACCATGCGGCGCGCCAGGAGCCGGCCTGCGAGTTCATCCGCCGCCGCATCGTGCGGATCGTGCCCCTCTACTGGCTTCTGACCACCGTCCTCCTGGCGATCTACCTCGCCGGCTACGGACCCGACGTGACGAAGGCCACCCTCTTCACGAGCTATGTCCTCTCGCTCGGCTTCATTCCGCATCCCGCGCTGATCGCGCCGCATATCACGCCGCTTCTGGTTCCCGGCTGGACGCTCGACCGGGAGATGCTGTTCTACGCTTTGTTCGCCATCGGCCTCCTGATCGGGCGTCCCGCCGCCTTCAGCGCCGCCGCGCTGGTCGCTCTCGCCCTCATCGGCAAGAGCGGCGTCATGACGAGCCCGATCGGCATCGTCTGGACCGACCCGATCCTGCTGCAGTTTGCGGCCGGCCTCGGCATCGGCTGGCTGCTCACCCGCGGATACCCGGCCGCGCTGGCGGCGCTGCTGCCCGTCGGCGCCGTTCTCTCGGCGATATGGGCAAGCGGCCTCTCCGGCGCCGCCGGCAGCGTCCTCATCACCAGCGCCGGCGCGGCGATGATCGTCGCCGGCACCCTGGCGCTGGAACCGCGCATCCATAGGCCGTCGCGCCTGCTGATGCGCATCGGCGAGGCCAGCTACGCGATCTATCTGTCGCATACGATCCTGATGCTCGCGCTGATGCCGGCGCTGGGCCCGCTCGCGGACCAGGGGCTCGCCGGCTTCACGGCTGCGATCGCGATCGGGATCGCCGTCTCCTCGGCGTTCGGGATCGCGCTGCATGTCGTGCTCGAAAAGCCGTTGCTCGCCTGGGCCGATGCGGCGACGCGGCGTTTGTGGCGTCTGCCTCCCCGCCCCCGCCGGGCGCGCGAGACCGGCTGACCGCCGCACGCGCGCCGCGCCGAGGGGTGCAATCCACGGGCCGATCCCCTATCTCTGCACCACGACGCATCGCTTCCCGCCTCTTGCCGGAGTTCCCCATGGCCGACGAAACCCTCTCCATCCTCGCCCGTGCCGGGCTCGACCGGGCGGAAACGGAAGCCGTCGTCGCCGAGGCGCTGGCGGGCGCCGATGATGGCGAGCTCTATCTCGAATATGCGCAGTCGGAAGGGCTCGTCTTCGACAATGGCCGCCTCTCCGGCGCCAGCTACGATGTCCGCCAGGGCTTTGGCCTGCGCGCTGTCGCCGGCGAGGCCGTCGGCTATGCCCATGCCGGCGAGGTGTCGCTCGACGCGATCCGCCGGGCCGGCGAGGCCGTCGCCTCGGTGAAGTCGGGCCATTCCGGCACGCTGGCCGAGCCGCCGGCCGGCACCAACCGCCGCCTCTACACCGACGAGAACCCGCTCGGCGCGCCGAGCTTCGCCGGCAAGGTGACGCTGCTCGAGACGATCGATGCCTATGC
Source organism: Kaistia sp. (assembly GCA_965279105.1). GTDB lineage: Bacteria > Pseudomonadota > Alphaproteobacteria > Rhizobiales > Kaistiaceae > Kaistia. Next base: position 2,065,352 of record OZ257135.1, on the reverse strand, counting down.
ACGGGCGAAGGATCCGCGCGTCCGGCAGGTCAGCGCCTCGCTCGCCGCCTCGTGGCAGGTCGTCGAGATTCTCAGGCCCGACGGCACCTATCGCCGCGACATCAGGCCGATGGTGCGTGTCAATGTCTCGATCATCGCCGGCGAGGGCGACCGCCAGGAGCAGGGCTCCTACGGCATGGGCGGGCGCGAGGGCTTCGGCCAGTTCGTGACGAGCGAGCGCTGGCAGCACGCCGTCGACGAGGCCCTGCGCCAGGCGCTGGTCAATCTGGAGGCGATTCCCGCGCCCGCCGGCACGTTCGACGTCGTGCTCGGCCCGGGCTGGCCGGGCGTGATGCTGCATGAAGCGGTCGGTCATGGCCTCGAGGGCGATTTCAACCGGCGCGGCGAGAGCGCCTTCGCCGGCCTGATGGGCCAGCAGGTCGCCGCGAGGGGCGTCACCGTCGTCGACGACGGCACCATCGTCGACCGGCGCGGCTCGCTCTCCTTCGACGACGAGGGCACGCCGACCCAGGCGACGACGCTGATCGAGGATGGCATCCTCGTCGGCTACATGCAGGACCGGCAGAACGCCCGGCTGATGGGCATGCAGCCGACCGGCAATGGCCGCCGGCAGTCCTATGCCCATGTCCCGATGCCGCGCATGACCAACACCATCATGCTCGGCGGCAGCCATGATCCGGCCGAGATCCTCTCTTCGGTGAAGAAGGGCCTCTACATGGTCTCCTTCGGCGGCGGCCAGGTCGACATCACCTCGGGCAAGTTCGTGTTCGGCTCGACCGAGGCCTATATGATCGAGGACGGCCGCATCGGCGCGCCGGTCAAGGGCGCCATGCTGATCGGCAACGGACCGGAGGCGATGCGCCGCGTCTCGATGGTCGGCAACGACATGGCGCTCGATCTCGGCATCGGCACTTGCGGCAAGAGCGGCCAGGGCGTTCCGGTCGGCGTCGGCCAGCCGACGCTCCGCATCGACCAGATCACGGTCGGCGGTACGGCGGGCTGACCGCGACGCCGTGCCGTCTGCGGCGCGTGCCTCCCCTGCGCGCCGCCTATCCGGACGACGGACCGGCGGTGGCAGCGTATTCGGCGCGCGGCGAGTGGCCGAACAGCTCCTTGTAGGCACGGCTGAAGGCAGGCTCGGACGCATAGCCGATCCTGAGGCCGATCTCGCCGACGCGCGCGTCTCGCCTGGCCAGCATGTCGCGCGCAAGGCCGAGCCGCCATTCGTTCTGGTAGCGGAGCGGCGCCCGCCCGACGAGCGCGGCGAAGCGCTCGCAGAAACTGGAGCGCGACATGCCGGCGATCTCCGCCAGCCCGGCGATGCTCCAACGCCGCATGGGCTGCTGGTGAATGGCCTTGAGGGCGCGGGCGATGCGCGCGTCGGAGAGCCCGCCCAGCCACCCTTCGGCGGGGCCGCGATGCACCCAGCTGCGCAATGTCCTGATCACGATGAGATCGATGAGCCGCGAGATCATCAAGGCGGCGCCCGGCTGGACATCGTTCGCCTCGAGCATCAGGAAGCGGGAGATGCCGTCGATCCAGCCGCCCGCCTCGGCATGCTCGAGATGGATGCACGGAGGCAGGGCGAAGAGCATCCCGCGCAGGCTGTCGGGATCGAACCAGAAGCAGCAGACGACGACAGTCGCTCCTCCCTCTGACGCGACCAGCCGCAACGCGCCGCAGCCGCGGGGAAAGAGCAGCAGGTCGCGTGTGCCGATGATCGCGGAGGGTCCATCGCCGTCCTCGCTCCGCAGCGTGCCCGCCGTCACCACGGCGACCAGAGCGTCATCGAACCCTGTGTTCAGCGCCTCCCCTGACGCGAGCGTCCTTGACACCACATGACCGCCGGTGAGGCGGATCTGCGCCAGCACATGCGACAGCAGGTCTCCGGACGTGCCGGCCTGCGGCGCATCCGGATGAATGATCAAGTTTTCCAGCAGATCCGACATGGAGGCTCAGTAGGCTCTGGTTCTAGATGGGGCACGAAACACAGCGCATCCCTTGCTGATACGCGCGTTTTGCAGATCCAGGAACCCCCATCGGTGCGCGAACGAGTGATTGTCAGATCGTCCGCAAGCCGGAGCAATAAGGACATCCCGATGAGCACGCAGAGCCTTCAGCCGCCCGCCCTGGCCGCCACGCCGCAATGGCTGAGGTCGTACTATTTCGCCCGCGCCGGCTTTTCCATTGCCTGGGTCGCGGCCGCCTTTACCCTCGGCAGGCACATGCCGCCGGTCGAGGCAGCGCTCCTCGTCGCCTATCCGGCCTGGGACGCGATCGCCAATGTCGTCGACGCGCAGCGCAGCGGCGGCGGGCTCAAGTCCAATCCGAGCCAGGCGCTCAACGCGGCCGTCAGCCTCCTGACGACCATCGCCGTCGCCACCGCCCTTGGACAGAGCCTGCACGCGGTTCTGGCCGTGTTCGGGGTCTGGGCCATCCTTGCCGGGCTCTTCCAGCTCGTCACCGGCATGCGCCGGTGGAAGGCGGGCGCCCAGTGGGCGATGGTCCTCAGCGGTGCCCAGTCGGCCCTCGCCGGCGGCTTCTTCCTCTCGCGGGCGGCAGGCAGCAACGCTGTCGGCATTGCCGACATCGCACCCTATGCCGCTTTCGGCGCGTTCTACTTTCTCGTCTCAGGCGTGTGGTTGACCGTGACGCTGGCGCGGCGAGCCCCGCGCCCGTAACGAGCGCTTCGGGCCGACTGACCGGCACTATCCAGACGGAAAAAAGCGCTGCCGGCCCTTGCCAAGGGCGGATCGTCGAGCATTTGAGGGATTTGGGAACAAGCTGCGTCTTGGCGGCTTGTTCGCAGCAGATGTTCGACACCGCCAACCATCCGCAAGGGGTCACGATGTCCCGCACCGCGCTCTCCGGCCTGATCGGCCTCGCCTCCGTCCTGATGCTCGCTCATCCGGCCGCCGCCGCGCCCTCGATCACCGGCGTGTGGGCGCGCGGCGACGGCAATGCCCGCGTCAAGATCGAGCCCTGCGGCGAGCATTACTGCGCCACCAACATCTGGGTGAAGCCTGGCCGCAAGGGCGAATCGGTCGGCGACACGCTGGTGATGATGGTCGAGCCCAAGAGCGACGCCCAGCTGTCCGGCAAGGCCTATGACCGCCGTCGCAAGCTGACCTTCTCGATGGACATCGCCGTCAAGCCCGCACTCCTCACCAGCCGCGGCTGCATGCTCGGCGGGCTCGCCTGCACCTCGATGAACTGGACGCGGCTCGACTGAGCCCGCCTCAGGGATAGAGCCGCTCGCGCGACCAGTCTCCCTCGCCCGGCACGGCTCGGCGGAAGACGGCCCGGTCATGCAGGCGGAAGGCGCCGTCCTTCCAGAATTCGATCTGCAGCGGGCGGATGCGGAAGCCGGACCAGTGCGGCGGGCGCGGCACCTCGCCGATCGGGTAGCGGGCGGCGACGGCGGCCACCGCCTTCTCCAGCGCGAAGCGCGATTCGAGCGGCCGCGACTGCTGTGAGGCCCAGGCGCCGAGGCGGCTGTGGCGCGGCCGGCTGGCGAAATAGGCATCGGCCTCTTCAGTCGTCACCGTCTCGACCAGACCGCGCACGCGCACCTGCCGGCGCAGCGACTTCCAGTGGAAAAGCAGCGCCGCCTTCCGCTGGCCCAAAAGCTCGCGACCCTTGGCGCTCTCGAAATTCGTGTAGAAGACGAAGCCGTGTTCGTCGAAATCCTTCATCAACACCATACGAACATTGGGCAGACCGTCCTCGTCGACGGTCGCCAAGGCCATGGCGGTGGGATCATTGGGTTCGCTCGTCTCCGCCTCGAGCAGCCAGGCAGCGAAAACGCCGAATGGGTCGGTCGCATCCGTGAAGTCACTCATTGTTAACCCGATTTCCCCGATGCTGCGACGATTGCCCGAGGGGCCGAGCATGCCGCGACTGACGAGAGATATAGCGGGGACCAGCCCCTTTGCCAGCCTCGCCCTGTTCGGCCGGGCCTGCACGCTGCTGCGCCGCCGGCGCGGCCTGGACCCCGCATGAGGGTGCCGCTGCTCCCGGGACTGCTCGCGGCCTTGCTCGGCGCGGCAGCGCTCGCCGGCTGCGGGCTGACGCCCTTCGGCAGCGACGGCGTCGACAGCGTCACCACCGGATCGATCACGCCGGCCGCCGTGCCTGCCCCGCCTGCCATAGCCGCCCCCCCAGTGGCCGCCCCTCCCCCGCCTTCGGCCGCCGCGCCGCCGCTCGCCCTCGTCGCTCCCCCACCGGCGAAGCCCGCCATCGTCGACGCGCTGGCCGATTCGGATTGGCAGGCGATTCGCGCCGTCGCGGCCTCCCGCTTCAGGACGGCGCCGACCGGCACGCCGCTCGACTGGAGCAATCCCGACACCGGCAACAGCGGCACGGTCGCGGCGCTCGGCGATCCGAAGCAGAGCGGCGCGCTCAGCTGCCGCGCCTTCGTCCTCACGGTCAGCGACGTGCGCGGCGTGCGCCGCTATCAGGGCGATGCCTGCCGTTCGGGCGAGGACGCCTGGCAATTGTTCAACATGACGGCCGACGACAAGACTCTGCTCTGACCGCGCGACGGCGTATCGTCAGCCTGTTATTTGTCGGCGCGGAGACGCGGACCTGACTGGAATCAATTCCTAGATCTTCCTATATGACAAGGACAACCCGGGTCTTCGGACCGGGAACGAATTCTGCCCGTCGAGGGGGTATTCATGCGAGATCCATATGAGGTGCTCGGCGTCGCGAAGACGGCGAGCGAGGCTGATATCAAGAAGGCGTTCCGGCGCCTGGCGAAGACGTCGCATCCCGACCGCAACAAGGACGATCCGAAGGCGCAGGACCGCTTTTCCGAGCTGAACTCCGCCTATGAGATCGTCGGCGACAAGGAGAAGCGCGAGAAGTTCGATCGCGGCGAGATCGGCGCCGACGGCAAGCCGCGCTTCCAGGGCGGCGGCTTCGACGATTTCCAGGGCTTCACGTCGCGCGGACCGCGTCCCGGACCCGGCGCGCAGAGCTTCCGCTGGTCCAGCGAGGGCGGCGCCACCGACGACGACATCCTGTCCGAGATTCTCGGCGGCTTCTCCTCGCGCGCCGGGTTCGGCGGCCGTCGCGGTGGGCCGCGTCCTCAGGCGCAGCCGCAGCGCACGCCCGGCGAGGACGTGACGGCAAGCGTCGCCGTGACGCTCGAGCAGATCGTGCGCGGCGACAAGGTCCGCGCGGAACTGCCGACGGGCCGCACGCTCGAAGTGGCGATCCCGCCCGGCACGCGCTCCGGCAAGCAGATTCGCCTGCGCGGCCAGGGCTGGGCGAGCCAGGATGGCGGCCCGGCCGGCGATGCCATGGTCACCGTCGAGTTCGTGCCGCATCCGCTGTTCAAGGTCGAAGGCGACAATCTCCGCATCGATCTGCCGGTGACGCTCGACGAGGCCGTGCTCGGCGCCAAGGTGCGCGTGCCGACGCTCGGCGGTTCGGTGACGATGACCGTGCCGGCGGGGTCGAATGGCGGGCGTCTGCTGCGGCTGAAGGGCAAGGGCCTGCCGACAACGGCCGGCGGACATGGCGACCTCCTGGTCGCGCTCCGCCTGATGCTGCCCGAGACGATCGATCCCGATTTCGAGGCGATGATGAAGCGTTGGCGCGACAGCGCGCGCTATTCCGCGCGCGGGCCGGAATACGACAGCTGAGGTCTACGGTCGCGGCGCGGCGGCGCGGGCGAGACGATCGCGGATCGCCTCGCCGAGCCCCTCGGCCGGGATCGGCGCCACGGCGATCGTCGGCGAAACGCCGTCGAGACGGCGGAGCGCCGCGAACAGTGCCGCGGCGGCTTCGATCAGATCGCCGCGCGCGCTGAGATTGACCACCGCCACAGCCTGCTCGGCGCCCGCCGGCAATAGAGGTCCGAACGCGATCAGCGCCTCGCCGGGATGGACGTCCGTCACATCGAGGCGGACGGCGGCTCCCGGCGCATAATGCGAGGCGAGCTGGCCCGGCGAGACCGGTGCCTCAGGATCGTCGACGCCGACCGAGAGGACGGGCCTTCCGGCAAGCGCCTCGATCCGCTCCCGCGACAGCCCGCCGGCGCGCAAGAGATGCACCGCCCCGTCGACGACCCGGAGAATGGTCGATTCGACCCCGACCGCGCTCGGCCCGGCATCGAGGATGAGCGGCACGACCGCGCCGAGATCGGCGTCGACATGCGCCGCCGTCGTCGGGCTGACATGGCCGGAGCGATTGGCGCTCGGCGCCGCCAGCGGTCCGCCAAAGGCGCCCAGCAGGGCCTGCGCCGCCGGATGGGCGGGAACGCGGATCGCGACGGTGTCGAGCCCGGCGGTGGCAAGGTCCGAAAGCCCCGAATCCTGCCGTCGCGGCAGCACCAGTGTCAGCGGGCCCGGCCAGAACGCCTCGGCGAGCCGGCGCGACAGCGGATCGAACAAAGCGAGGCGCTCGGCGGCGGCGAGATCGGCGACATGGGCGATCAGCGGGTTGAAGCGCGGCCGGCCCTTGGCGGCATAGATGCGCGCGACGGCGTCGCCCCGGCGGGCATCGGCGGCGAGCCCGTAGACGGTCTCGGTCGGCATCGCGACGAGGCCGCCGGCGCCGAGCACCGCGACGGCCTCGCGGATCGCCGCCGCGTCGAAGGCTGACCTGATCATCGCGCGTCCCGCTTTCCGCCTCGCTCGAACGGGCTCTCATGCGGCCAGCCCGGCGCCGCCGTCAAGTCGGAGGCCATGCCGCCTTCCCTGACCGATGAGGCGTTTCCGCCGCACAGGGCGCCCCATCGCGCGCGGAGGGCTCGCTGTCGACCGGCCGGACTGCTATGAACGAAGCCGCCCGGCAAGCGGCGGCCGGCCTTGATGCGAGGCGAACATCCATGGCGACGCTCCTGATCGGCAACCCGATCTTCGCCCGGCACATCGTCCCCTTCGGCCATCCCGAAAGGCCCGAGCGCATCGTCGCGGTCGAGGCGGCGCTGGCCGAGCCCGGCTTCGACGGGCTCCTGCGCGAGCGGGCCGAGATGGCGGACGAGGCGATGATCCTCCTCTGCCACCCGGCCTCGCATCTCGAGGCGCTCCGCCATGCCAGCCCCTCCGAAGGCATGGGCCGGCTCGACGCTGACACGATCATGTCGCCGAAGACGCTGGAAGCGGCGCTGACTGCCGTCGGCGGCGCCTGCCAGGCGGTCGATGCGGTGATGACGGGCCGCGTCGCCAATGCCTTCTGCGCCATGCGGCCGCCCGGCCATCATGCCGAGCCGGAGCGGGCGATGGGCTTCTGCTTCTTCAACCAAGCGGCGATCGCCGCGCGCCATGCGCAGGCCCGCCACGGCGCCGCCCGCGTCGCCATCATCGACTGGGACGTGCATCACGGCAACGGCACGCAGGCGATCTTCTGGGACGATCCCTCCGTGCTCTATTGCTCGACGCATCAGATGCCGCTCTATCCGGGCACCGGCGCCGCCGCGGAACGGGGCGCCGGCAACATCGTCAACGTGCCGCTGGCGCCCGGCTCCGGCGGCGCCGCCTTCCGCGCCGCCTTCAGCGAGACGATCCTGCCGGCGCTCGACGCCTTCCACGCCGACCTCGTCATCATCTCGGCCGGCTTCGACGCGCATTGGCGCGATCCGCTCGGCGGGCTGGAGCTCACCGAAGAGGACTTTGCGCTGGCCACGGAGCAGTTGATGGAACGCGCCGACCGCGACTGCGGCGGCCGCATCGTCAGCATTCTCGAGGGCGGCTACGACCTGAAGGGCCTCGCCGCCTCAACCTCCGCCCATGTCACGCGGCTGATGGGCGCCTGACAACCCCGCGTTGCTCAGTGCAGCCAGGCCGGGAAGAGCTTGCTGAGCGAGCTGACGATCATCTCCATCGCAATCGAGGCGAGGACGAGGCCCATCAGCCGCCGCGTCAGGCTGAGGATCATGGGCGACAGCCAGCGACCGAGCAGCGGTGCGAGGAACAGCACGACCGAAAAGAACACGAGATAGGCGATGAGGATGACGGCATAGACGAGGCCGGCGCCCTGTTCGCCTGCAGTCTGGGCGAAGACGATGATCGTCGCCATTGTGCCGGGACCGAGCGTGATCGGGATGCCGAGGGGATAGATGCCGACGCTCGCCGCCTGGGAGAAGTCCTTCTTCTCGGCCGGTGTGCCGGCCTGCGAGGGATGGTCCTCGCCCTTCAGCATCGACAGCGCGATCAGCAGCACGATGAGGCCGCCGGCGAGGCGGAAATGCGGGATATCGATGCCGAACACCTTGAGCAACAGGTGCCCGGTCAGCGCGCAGACGGCACTGCCGATCGCCACCGTGGCCAGCATCGCGACCAGCGTGCGGCGGTTGGCAGCCGCGTCCTGGCCCGCCGTCAGCGCGAGGAAGACAGGGAGCGTCGTCAGCGGGTTCATGATCGCGAACAGCGCGGCGAAGAACTCCGTCCCGAATATCCAGTCCATGCGCCCTCGCCCCGCTGCATCGCGCTCGCCCGGCCACCCTAACCCGATCTGTAACCGGCGATCCATCGGCGAGAGGCTTGCGTCCGCCCGGCCGATGGCGGAAAAGATGACGAACGACTTGGAGAACGAACCATGACCGAGACGGCCACGCCGATCGCCAGCCTCTCCTTCGAGAAGGCGCTCGCCGAGCTCGAGACGATCGTCGGCCAGCTCGAGCGCGGCGACGTCCCGCTCGAGGAATCGATCCGCATCTATGAGCGCGGCGAAGTGCTGAAGCTCCACTGCGAGAAGCTGCTGGCGCAGGCCGAGGCGAAGGTCGAGAAGATCCGCACCGGCGCCGGCGGCCAGGCAGTCGGCACCGAGCCGCTCGACGTCGAGGGCTGAGCGGCGACGGCTGAGCGGCAATGCCTGGGCAGGAAGGCCTGCGCGTCGAGCGCCCGCCCCTCCTGCTCTTGAACGGTCTGTCGTCATCCGCGACCCTTCTGCGCCGGCATCTTGTCGCCATCTGATGGCGGGACAGTCCTTGCGGGAGACGAACGAGATGAGCAGCCCTGCCGACAACGACCCGATCTTCGGGGATGCGGCGTCGAGCGACGCGGTCGAACTGGTCGTCGTGCCGCGCACGGCCGATATCGGTGGCTTCCTCGTGCGCCGCGCGCTGCCGACCGCCAAACGGCGCATGGTCGGGCCGTTCGTCTTCCTCGACCAGATGGGCCCGGGCGCCTTTCCCTCCGGCGAGGGGCTCGATGTCCGCCCGCATCCGCATATCGGGCTCGCGACCGTCACCTATCTCTTCGACGGCGAGATCATCCACCGCGATTCGACCGGCGTCGAGGCGGCGGTGCGGCCGGGCGACGTCAACTGGATGACCGCCGGGCGCGGCATCGCCCATAGCGAACGCTCGAGCGAGGCCTTCCGCCGTCGCGCCAATGACCGCCTCATCTCCGGCCTGCAGACCTGGGTCGCGCTGCCGAAGACGCATGAGGAGACGGCGCCGGCCTTCCATCACCATGACGGCGCGAGCCTCCCCGAGATCGAGGCCGGCGGCGCCAAGGTGCGCCTCATCATCGGCGAAGCCTGGGGCGAGGCCTCGCCGGTCGAGACCTTCAGCGATACGATCTATGCCGAATTGCTGCTGCAGCCGGGCAGCAGCGCGCCGATCGACGCCGCCCATGTCGAACGGGCGCTCTATCTCTTCGAAGGCACGATCGAGATCGCCGGCGACGTGTTCGAGGCCGGGCGGCTGCTCGTGCTGCGGCCGGGCGACCCGATCACGGTCAAGGCCCGCACGGCCGCGCGGCTGCTCCTCGTCGGCGGCGCGCCGATGGACGGTCCACGCCACATCTGGTGGAACTTCGTCTCCTCCTCCAAGGACCGCATCGAGCAGGCCAAAGCCGACTGGAAGGCCGGCCGCTTCGACAAGGTCTTCGGCGACGAGAACGAGTTCATCCCGCTGCCGGAGTGAAGCTTCAGGAGGCCGTTCTCCTCACTCCGCCGCCAGGAATTCGGCGAGGCTCGGCGGGCGGCTCGGACGGAAGAAAGGCGCGAGATAGGGGCGGCTGGTGATCTCGCGCACCGTCTTGCCGGCCGCGAAGCCGCGCGTCAGAGCGAAGCGCGCGAGCGGCGAGCGGAGCGCGCGGAAGCCGGCGCCGTCCATGTTGCGGTAGAAGAAGGCGCGGATGCGCTCGGAGCGGCGGAGGTCGGCGGCGATCGGCGCCAGCGCCTCGGCATAGGCGGCGCTGAGCGAGATGCCGGCGCCTGCGGCGTCCGCCCGGCGGATGGCGCCCGCCGCTGCCTGCCCGCTCGCGACCGCATTGTGCAAGCCCTCGCCGAGCATCGGCTCGACAAGGCCAGCGGCGTCGCCGACGAGGACGACGCGCCCCGTATCCGGCCGGTAGTTCTGGCCGCCGAAGCCGAGCGGGAAGCCGGCGATCTGCTCGATCCGGTCGGTGCCGAGCCGCGCGCGGCCATAGTCGCGCAGCCGCTCCTTGCCCATCGCGATCGAGGCGCCTGACGAATAGATGCCGATATTGACATGGTCGCCCTTGGGGAAGAGCCAGCCATAGCCATCCTCGACATAGCCGAAGAAGAACTCCATCGCCGGCATTGCCGTCAGGGAGGCGCGCGGCACGATGCCCTCGAGCGCGAAGCCGCGCGCAAAGAAATCGTTCACCGGAACGAGGCGGCGGACGAGGCTGTTGGCACCATCGGCGCCGACCAGATAGCGGGCGCTGAGTCGCCGCCCGGCGAAGACGGCCGTCACGCGGGCAGCGTCCTGCTCGATGCGCTCCAGCGAGCCGTCGTGAATGAGTTCCGCGCCGGCCTCCAGCATCTTGCCGACATTGTAGAGATCGAACTCTTCGCGCACCGCGAAGGCGCAGACGGGCGCGCTGGCCTTGAAGCGCGCTTCATCGAGACGCGTCGCCGTCCTGAGGCCGATGATCGCGGTGGTCTCGGCGCTGCGCAGCACCGGCGCCACCGAATAGGGCATGCGGTTCAATGTCTTGATGGTGAGGCCGCCGCCGCAGGGCTTCGGGCGCGGAAAGGCGGCCTTGTCGACGACGCCGACACGGTAGCCGTCCCGCGCGAGCGAATAGGCGGCGAGCGCGCCGGCCGGCCCGGCGCCGATGACGAGCACGTCGAAATCGGGGCCGGTCATCCGGCGCGTCTCAGGCTGTCATAGGGCGCGGGCGCGCCACGCCTCACAAGTGTCGCGGTGTGAAGATCCATGGGCAGCGACCGGGTTCGCATTGCCAATGTGTCCCACGCCTCAGAGCGGCGCGTAATCGATCTCGAGGAATTCGGCGACTTCGGGGATCCAGCGGTCGCGCACGAAGGCGACGTGATCCGGATGGCTGTTATAGCCCTCATAGGCGGCCTCGTCGGCGAACTCCATGGAGAAGCCGTAATCGAAGCCGTTCTTGGCGCTGACCTGACGCAGCCGTTCGAAGGCCTCGACGCCGGGAATGGCGGCGAGGAGCACGGCATCGGCGAGAAACGCGGCCTCGGCGGCCGAGCCCTTGTCATGGCGAAGGCGAAAGGCGACGGTGTGGCGGATCATCTCATGAGGTCCTCGTGTCGAGAGGCCGAGCTTAGCGCAGCCGCCCTCCGCATGCGATCCGCAACCCCGCCACTCTCCCATTTGCGACATCTCGTCCTGCGGCGGCATTTTCGCACCGCGATGCAGAACGCGCCCGAGGCCGACCTTCCGCCGCGTTGCCACCCGTCCGCCGCTCGTGTAACCGTGACTGATGGAAACCATTTCGACTTGAAATGACCGGTAAGCTCGATACCCCCCTCCTCGACAGTGTCGCCACCCCGCAGGACTTGCGGCAGCTTCCGGAGAGTTCGCTCGCGCAACTGGCCGAAGAGCTGCGCGCAGAGACGATCAACGCCGTCTCGGTGACCGGTGGTCATCTCGGCGCCGGGCTCGGCGTGGTCGAGCTCACCGTGGCGCTGCACTATGTGTTCGATACCCCGCGCGACCGGATCATCTGGGATGTCGGCCACCAGGCCTATCCACACAAGATCCTGACCGGCCGCCGCCGGCGCATCCGCACGCTGCGCCAGCCGGGCGGCCTTTCCGGCTTCACGCGCCGCGCCGAGAGCGCCTATGATCCGTTCGGCGCCGCCCATTCCTCGACCTCGATCTCGGCCGGTCTCGGCATGGCCGTGGCGCGCGATCTCTCGGGCGACGACAACGCCGTCGTCTGCGTGATCGGCGACGGCGCGATGTCGGCCGGCATGGCCTATGAGGCGATGAACAATGCCGGCGCGCTGCGCTCACGGCTCATCGTCATCCTGAACGACAACGACATGTCGATCGCCCCGCCGGTCGGCGCGATGTCGGCCTATCTGGCGCGCCTCGTCTCCGGCCGCGCCTATCGCTCGATCCGCGAAGTGGCGAAGCAGCTCGCGAGCCATCTGCCGCGCTTCTTCCACGACAAGGCCAAGCGCACCGAGGAATATGCGCGCGGCTTCTGGACCGGCGGCACGCTGTTCGAGGAGCTCGGCTTCTATTATGTCGGGCCGATCGACGGCCACAACCTCGACCATCTCCTGCCCGTGCTGCGCAATTTGCGCGATGCGCCCGCCGGCCCGATCCTGCTGCATGTCGTGACGCAGAAGGGCAAGGGCTACGCGCCGGCCGAAGCCGCCGCCGACAAATATCACGGCGTCAACCGCTTCGACGTCATCACCGGCAAGCAGGCCAAGGCGACGCCGAACGCGCCGAGCTATACCCGCGTCTTCGCCGACAGCCTGATCAAGGAAGCCGAGCGCGACGACAGAGTGGTGGCGATCACCGCCGCGATGCCGTCGGGCACCGGGCTCGATTTGTTCGGCGAGGCCTTCCCGACGCGGACCTTCGATGTCGGCATCGCCGAGCAGCATGCCGTCACCTTCGCGGCCGGCCTCGCCTCGGAGGGTTACAAGCCGTTCTGCGCGATCTATTCGACCTTCCTGCAGCGCGGCTACGACCAGATCGTCCACGACGTCGCCATCCAGAAGCTGCCGGTGCGCTTCGCCATCGACCGCGCCGGATTTGTCGGCGCCGACGGGCCGACGCATGCCGGCTCCTTCGACACCGGCTTCTTGACCGCCCTGCCCGGCATGATCGTGATGGCCCCGTCCGACGAAGCGGAGCTGGTGCACATGATCGCGACCGCCGTCGCCATCGACGATGCGCCGTCCTCGTTCCGCTATCCGCGCGGCGAGGGTGTCGGCATCGACCTGCCGGCGCGCGGCGAAGTGCTTGCCATCGGCCGCGGCCGCATCGTCCGCGAAGGCTCCAAGGTCGCGATCCTCTCCTTCGGGACCCGCCTTGCCGACGCGATGAAGGCGGCCGACGAGCTCGAGACCTATGGGCTGGCGACCACCGTCGCCGATGCCCGCTTCGCCAAGCCCCTCGACACAAGGCTGGTGCTCGATCTCGCGCGCAACCACGAGGTCCTCATCACCATCGAGGAAGGCGCCGGTGGTGGCTTCGGCACGCAGGTGCTCGCCTTCCTCGCCGGCGCGGGCGCCTTCGACCGGGGCCTGCGCATCCGCACGCTGGTGATGCCCGATCTCTTCGTCGAGCAGGACAAGCCGGAAGCGATGATCGCCCGCAGCGGGCTCGACGCGCGCGGCATCGTCGCCACCGTGTTCGAGGCACTCGGCCGCGATGTCGAGGCCGCCGCCATCCGCAGCGCCTGAGCGCGCCGCCTTGCCGCTCGGCGAAACGTGACTTTGCGTGATCGCCACCGACCGTCTATCTCTGCCGCATGAGCAAATCGCCAAAGCCCGCCCGGCCGACCAGCAGGAAGAGCCCGCCCGCCCCGAGAGCCGCCTCGCCGCTCCGCCGCATCCGCGTCCTGCTCTGGCTCGCGGTCGCCGTGGCGATCGTCGGTTTCGCGGCCTTCGCCTACAAGGCCGAGACCGGCGGCCGGATGATGGCGAGCACGATCGGCGGGCCGTTCAGCCTCGTCGACCAGAACGGCGCGACCGTCACCGAGGCGGCGCTTAAGGGCCATCCCTCGCTGATGTTCTTCGGCTACACCTTCTGCCCGGATGTCTGCCCGACAACGCTGCTCGCCACCAGCAACTGGCTGAAGGCGCTCGGGCCCGATGGCGACAGGCTCAAGGTCTATTTCGTCACCGTCGACCCTGAGCGCGATACGGTGGCGCAGATCAGGAGCTATCTCGGCGCCTTCGATCCGCGCATCACCGGCCTCACCGGCCCGCGCAGCGCCCTCGATCCGATGCTGAAGGAATTCCGCGTCTATTCGAAGAAGGTCGGCGACGGCGACGATTACGCGATGGACCACACCGCCGCCGTCTACATGCTAGACGCCAAGGGCAATCTCGTCGGCACCGTCGACTACCAGGAAGACGACGCGACGGCGCTGGCGAAGATCAGGCGGCTCATGGCGGGCTGACCTACGCTCCAGGCCGTAGATTCACAAACGGCCACAATCTGGAATGGGGTGGAAAGCGGACGGGCAGGTTTTGCCGGCGCCGGTTTAAAAGCTGGCAATCGGTGACTGGTAGTATTTGGGTCTAGACTCGAGATTGCTGTCGCGCGGTCCAGCGCTTTTTGTGCCATATGTTGTCCAAAATCGAAGACCTTCGACAATGAAAAAAGGCGTATGTTACCGGTGTTTCAGTGATCCTGATCTCAGGGTGATGATCAGGGGATACGACGGTGCGCGGGGCTGCCATTTCTGCGGTCGGAAAGACGCCGCGACGATGCCACTCGACGAATTAGTCGAATTCATCTCGGAGCGGGTCGAAACATTCTATGGCCGGGCGGGGGACCAACTTCCCTATGAATCTAGGGAGGGCGGATACCAAGGATGGCACATCGATAGCTACGACATGATCCATGACCAACTCGGTATGGATTTTCCCCGCGAAGACGGCGGCCGAGCTTTGTTCCACGCGATCGTGGACGGCATCGGGGACGATATCTGGTGTGCCTACGACTGGCTCTCCCTCGAACCCGACGAAAGCCTAAGGTTCTCGTGGAATCGTTTCTGCGACATCGTTAAACATCGTCGTAGGTTCTTCTTTCACGATATCGGCGCCTCGGACGGGCGCGACCCCGACGCCCGCTCGCCATTCCAATTTCTCGAGACCGTCTGCGAACATGCAGAAGCGGCCCAGTTGATCGTCGAGCTGCCAGCAGGAAAGTCGCTGTATCGGGCGCGCGCGAGGAAACCGCGTCGTCCCATAGTCAGCCCCCGAGAGCTCGGGCCGCCGCCCGACGACTTGGCCACCCAGTCAAACCGTATGAATCCGCCCGGCATCTCGATGTTCTACGGCGCGGACCGGCGCAAGTTGGCGGTCGCAGAGATCAGAAACTCGATGGCGTCGGTCGGCAGGTTCACTACCTTGCGCATGATCCGGATTCTCGATTTGGCGAATTTGCCGGACGTTCCCGGCTTCTTTTCGAACGCGTATCGGATGGAGCGAAGCGTCCTGCGTTTTCTGTCCGACTTCGCCGATCTGATCATCCAGCCGGTCGATCGTAACGATCGCGTCAACGTCGACTACATCCCCACCCAGGTTTTCACCGAGTTCATTCGTGACTTTCAATTCAGTGTCGGCAAAATCGACGGGCTGCGCTACCGGAGCGCCACCGGCGAAAGCGGGACCAACTACGTGCTCTTCGCCGGGCAAAAGGATGTCGTCGGGGCGGAGCCGTCTCTTTCCGTCACCCCTTGGCTGGAGCTTGTCGCCGTCACGCAAGTTCGGTTGTGAGGGCTCGATGGCATGCCAAAATCCGTGTCAAGTTGCAGACGGCGGCCTACCTTTGTTGATGTGTTTAGGCCGCTCCGTCTCACTCCGCCGGAGTCGCTGTCGCCGATCGGGATCTCGATGGATGGGACATACTGCCAAGTTGGGCCGTCTCGTGGCCGGTCAGCGTGTTCTGCCGCTGGATATCCGCTCTCGAGAAATGGCTGAGGTACTTGTTCCCGCTGGAACGAGGCGCAGAGCTGCGGTCAGTGCCTCGCAGACGAATGACCATTTTCGGGGATTTCGCAATTCGAGAGCAAGCGTCTGAAATGGGTCGCTCTCAGACGAGCACCTGTGTGCCTCCCTACCCTTGGGAATGAACAATCTTTGTGCAAACGAGAGCCCTGCGCGGAACGGCGTCTAGATCAGTTCGTCGTCAAAAGAACTGCCTTTGCGGTTCGGACCAAACGACCATGAATCTCGACGATCTCGCCGGCCATGCCGTGCAGCTCATTCACCACGCGGTTGAACCTATCCGGGAAATTGTCCTCCCATTCGGGCGGCACCGTAATCCAACCCGGCCCATTGGCAGGAAACGTGCTCCGATTGATCGCAGCCACATAGTCGCGGGCCTTCGTCCATAACTCCCTACGCACTGCGTCAAGCAGCGGCGAACTAAATTCGCGCTCTGGCGCGTTCCAGTTTGCGACGAATTCCCGAAGTGGATCCAGCCTCGCTGAGGGAAAAGAAAACCCAGCCATGTTACATTCGTCAATGAACCCGATGACACCGTCCGACCGCATCAGTTTGATATACTCTTCGTAGAGATTTTGGTCGTGTGCTTTACTGGGATCGCTTGCACGCTTGAAATGCGGATAATGCTTAAAGACCACCGCCTCGTCGAGCGAGAGGTCTGCCACGACGTCATCCCAGAACAAGATATCGACCTGAAAATTCCCAGCGACCTTACGCGCACTTGAGATCAGACGGACATGTCTCTGCAGACTGGCGTCACGGGGCGCAGTTGTGGAAATGTAGAGATGGTCGAGCTTAGGCGTGAAGCCCTCTGCATTGGCGATTTCGGATTCCACTACCGTCAGTGAGACGCCAGTCAGCGTGTTTTTACACTGCACGCCAATATGCTCACCCGTGGGATCATGCCCCCATATGTCGACCCCGTTTTGAGCTTGGCCTTTGCGACCGTTACCAAAAAACTTCGAGGAAGCCCATCGTTGCTTCGCTGCCGAAAGGCAGATGTCTTCGAATTCTTCCCAGGACTTTGGTGGAGGAATTTGAGACGACGAAATGGTAGGCATCGGTGGTTTCCGAGATGGGGTGCTGAGAGCACTTCTGCCCGGGAATCAGGCAGTTTGCTAGAGACCAACCTTCCATCTCCTGACCTACGACATGCTCCACTGCCGTACGCAAGCAACAAATCGGACAGATAGTCGATGAGAGTGGCTGCTGTCGGGAACGGGCCTTTTAGTAATAAACGGCCGAGATGGGGTCGAAAGCGGACCCTACGTTCATGAGTTTACGTCCTAAGGGGCCGGTCCTTCCTCTTCATAGGCAATGTAGCGGATGATCCGCCAGCGTCCGTCCGCTTCCTTGCGGAAGACGTCCATGCCCGGCTCGACGGTGGTGATGTCGAGCGGCATCACGGTCGACAGCCAGTCGAGCCGCACGACCGCGAGATCGCCGGAGACGATGATCTCCTTGATGCGCGGCTCGTAGCGAAACTGATGCGCCTTGTTGTCGATGGCCCGCTCGATCAATCGGCAGCGGGTCGCATAATCGGCCTCGCCCTGGCCGCGGAAATCCGAGCGCAGCTCCTTCGAGAACAGTTCGCAAGCCTCGACCTTGCGGCCGGCATTGAAATCCTCGGTCCATTGCCGCAGGCGCGCGGCGATGTCGGCGGCTGCATCCGCCGAGGCCGCCCCGGCGCCGGCGAGAAGGACGAGCGCAGCCAACGCGACGCGCGAGATTCCGGTCCGAAGGCCGGCCATCGGCGCGCCGCTGCCGTTCAAGGGAAGACCTTCTCCTGGAACGGCGTGCGCTCGACCTTGTTGCTGATCGCCGGAACGGTGCGGAGATAGGCGACGACGGCCTCGACATCCTCGGGCGTCATGTTCGCATAATAGGAATAGGCCATCGGCGGCGACAGCGGCCTTCCCTCCTTGCCGATTCCTTTCGTGATCGCGCGGGCGATCTCCGCGTCGGTCCAACTGCCGAGGCCGGTCTCCTTGTCGGAGGTGATGTTGGCGGTCCGGATCACCATGCCCGGCCCGAGATTGATCTCGAAGCCGCCGGCGCCGAGATGGCCGGCGAAGTCAGGCGCGCCCTGCGGACCCGGCGTCGTGTGGCATTCGAAGCAGTGGCCGAGCGCGTTCACGATATAGCCGCCATAGGCGACCTTGTCGGTCTTCGGCGGTGCCGGCAGGCCCTTGGCCGGCGGCATGGTCTGCTGGGGAATGTTGTATTTCGCGAGCGGAACCTTGTTGCTGACCGGCTTCACGGTGCGCAGATACGCGACGATCGCCTTGGCGTCGTCGTCCGACATGGCGTTGTAGGTCGGCACGGGCATCGGCGGGAAGATGATGCGGCCGTCCTTCTGCGCGCCTTCGCGGATGGCGCGGATGATCTCGGCGTCGGTCCAGTTGCCGATGCCGGTTTCCTTGTCGGGCGTGATGTTGGCCGAGTAGCTGTTGAAGGCCATCTCATCGAAATGGAAGCCGCCGGCCAGCGTCTTGTCGGCGATCGGCCTGAAATCGGGTCCGAGCGGGGTGTGGCAGCTGCCGCAGGCGACCGGGCCGTTGACCAGATAGGCGCCCCGCGCCACCAGCTCGTCCTCCGCCGCGCCGGCGCTCGCGCTGACGGCGAGCGTCAAGGAAGCAACAACTGTCGCAACTGCAGTCCCGTGGCGCATGGCATCCCCCCGATGCTTGTCATCTGCATACAAGAACTAGCACCGGCTTGTTTTCAGTGGAAGACTCTCCCTCGCTTGAATGAATACCATTCGCAAAATCCTGTCGATCGAGTTCATTTTACTGCAACGCAGCAGATTTTTGCTGCGACGCGGCTCCAGCGCCCGTCGCGCCGGTGACGGTGCCTGTCCGGACGGCTATTCTCCTGTTACGGCCACGGCCGCCCTCTCGAACCCGCCGCGCCGTCGAGGAACTCATGCTGCGCCCCGCAATTCCGATCGCCGCCCTGCTCGGCTTCAATGGCGGCTTCGTCGATACCGCCGGCTTTCTCGGGCTGCAGGGCCTCTTCACGTCGCATGTCACCGGCAACTTCGTGACGCTCGGCGCCTCGCTGGTGCTCGGAACCTCGGGCGTCCTCACCAAGATGGCGGCGATCCCCGTCTTCATCCTCGCTGTCGGCATGGCCCGCCTCGCCGGCAACCAGCTCACCGATCGCGGCCACGCGCCGATGCCGGTGATGCTGGCGGCGCAGGCGGTCCTGCTCGGCGTCTTCTTCGTGCTCGCGGTCGCGCTCGGCCCCTTTCACGATGGCGACGCGCCGGCCGCGATGCTGACCGGGCTCGTCGGCGTCACCGCCATGGCGATCCAGAACACGGTGCAGCGCGTCCATCTCGCCGCCGAGCCGCCCTCGACGATCCTGACCGGCACGACGACGCAGTTCGCCATCGACCTCACCGACATGCTGTTTCGCCGGGCCAGCATGGCGAGCGAGGCGGCCCGCCATCACTTCCGCGCGCTCGCCCGCGCCATCCTCTGCTTCGGTGCCGGCTCGATGATCGCCGCGGCCAGCTTTCACTTCGTCGGGCTCTGGTGTCTCGCCATCGCGGTGGCGGTTGCGACCGGCGCGGCGCTCTTGAAGGCCGGCGAACCGCCGCCCGAGACGGGCATGCTGCTTTGAATTTGCTTGCGCCGCGGCCGCATCCCCTGCATCTCTCCGCCCGATGACCTTTACGACCGCGCCCAAGTTCCGCCGTCCATGACCGACCGCTCCCTCCGTCTCGACCAGGCGCTGGTCGCGCGCGGGCTCGCCGTGACGCGAGCGCGTGCCCGCGATGCCGTGTTGCGCGGGCATGTGCGCGTCGATGGCAAGCCGGTGGTGAAGCCCTCGCTCGCCGTCGCCCCCGAAGCGGACCTCGCGCTCGACGATCCGGCGGCCCGCTACGTCTCGCGCGCGGCGCTGAAGCTCGTCGCGGGGCTCGACCATTTCCAGTATTCGCCGGAGGGCCGCGTCGCGCTCGATCTCGGCGCCTCGACCGGCGGCTTCACCGAGGTGCTGCTGGAACGCGGCGCGCTCCGCGTGCATGCCGTCGATGTCGGCCATGGCCAGATGGACCCGCGCATCGCCGCCGATCCGCGCGTCGTCTCGCGCGAGGGCCTCAATGCCCGCGAGCTCACCGCCGACCATCTCGGCGAGACCTTTTCTGCGCTCGTCTCGGACGTCTCGTTCATCTCGCTGCGCCTCGTGCTGCCGCCGGCCCTCGCGCTGGCCTCGCCCGGCAGCTGGGGCCTCTTCCTGGTCAAGCCGCAGTTCGAGGTCGGGCGCGAGGGCATCGGCAAGGGCGGCCTCGTCCGCAATGCCGACGAAGGCCGGGCTTCCGTCGACGCCATCGCCGCCTTCGTCGACGCGACGCCCGGCTGGTCCATCGACGGACTGATCCCCTCGCCGATCGCCGGCGGCGATGGCAATCACGAATTCCTGCTCGGCGCGCGGAAAGCGAACTCCTGATGGCCGAACGGCTCACGATCACCGCGCTCGGCCATGACGGCGACGGCATCGCCGAACGCGGGGGAGAGAAGATCTTCGTCCCCTTCGCGCTGCCCGGCGAAGAGGTCGAGATCGAGACCGAGGGCGGCCGCACCGCGCTCCTTTCGGTGATCACGCCGAGCCCGGACCGCATCGCGCCGGAGTGCCGCCATTTCGGCAGCTGCGGCGGCTGCAGCATGCAGCATCTCGCCCCGGAGCCCTATCGCGCCTGGAAGCGCTCGCTGGTCGAGACCGCCTTCGCGCAGCGCGGCATCGACACCGAGGTCGGCGCGCTCGTTCCGCTCGCCCCGCATAGCCGCCGCCGCGCGGTGTTCACCATCGAGCGGCAGAGCGACACGGTGACGCTCGGCTTCAATCGCCGCGAGAGCCATGATGTGCTGGCGATCGAGGAATGCCCGCTGATGGTGCCGGCGATCGAAAGCCGGCTGCCGCGGCTGCGGATGCTGGCGGCGACCGTCGTCGCCCGGGCGAAGCGCGGCAAGATGATCGTCACGGCAACCGATACCGGGCTCGACATCGCCATCGAGGGCGGCATGACGCCGGGGCGGTCCGATTTCGAGTTTCTCGGCCGCAGCGTCGCCGAAGGCTGGCTGGCGCGGCTCACCATCGATGGCACCGAGATCGCCACCAGCCGGCAGCCCGAGCTTCGCCACGGCGATACCGTGCTCTATCCGGCGGCGGGCGGCTTCTTGCAGGCGGCGGCGCCCGCCGAGCGGGCCATGGCCGATCTCGTCGACGCCGCCATCGGCAAGGCCGGCCCGGCCGTCGATCTCTTTTCGGGCATCGGCACCTTCACCCTCCGCCTCGCGCGCCGCTTCCCGGTGCTCGCCGTCGAGAACGACGCCGGGCTCTTGAAGGCGCTCGACCGCTCGATGCGCTTTTCGAAGGGCATCAAGACGGTGACGACGCGGCGGCGCGATCTGATGCTGAACCCGATGGCGCCGCCCGAGCTGAAGACGTTCAAGGCGGTGGTGTTCGATCCGCCGCGCGCCGGCGCCAAGTCGCAATGCGAGATGCTGGCGAAGTCCGTCGTGCCGCGCGTCGTCGCCGTCTCCTGCAACCCGGCGACGCTCGCCCGCGACGCCCGCATCCTGATCGACGGCGGCTATCGCATGACCAGCGTCACCCCCGTCGACCAGTTCCTGTGGTCCTCGCATGTCGAGGTGGTCGCGGCCTTCGAGAAGGGCTGATCAGCCCTTCCGCGCGCGGTAGAGCACCGGCCAGTCTTCCTGCATGACGCCGCGGCAATCGCCCATCAGGCTGTAGGTGAGCGCCGCGAAAGTCTTGCCGTCGAAGGCCCATTCGGTGGCGTCGCCGCAATCGCCGAGGCCCCGGCCCTTGAAGCCGGAATTGAGCGTCTTGGCATCGGCGTCGACATAGACATTCCAGAGCCAGGACAGGGCGTCGCCATCGCCGCCGCGCTTCGTGCCGGGAACGATCGCGTCCCACGGCCGCCCCGGCTTGCCATCCGCGAAGAGCCGGTAGTCATAGGCGTAGTTGTAGGCGCCGGTCGAGGCGCAGGCGCCCCAGAGCGAGGCGCCGCCCGGCAGCTGGAAGGCGACGAAGGGCGCCGTGCCGTCCATGCAGTCGCTGGAGGGCTTCGCAGCGGTCTTCGGCGCCTTCGGCAGGGGATCGGGCATGTCGGCGACGGGCAGCGAGGTCACGACCGGCAGGTCCGGCACCGGCGGGATCGTATCGGCAGCCGCCGTGCCCGGCTTCGCCAGCGCCGTCACGGTGCCGATGCGCTGCTGGACATCGTCCATGTGGAGGAGCGCGGCGGAGGAGCCGGCGAGCGAGATCGCCTGGCTGCCCAGCTTCTTGTCGCCGTCATAGAGATCGAGCGTGATCCGCTTCGCCGAGCGAAGCGCGGCGATGAGGCCGGGCCCGGCCTCCGCCGCGAGCGGGAGACGGTAGAGATCGCCGTCGCTCTCGAGCGGCAGCGCGTCGGCCGGCAGGCCACCCTCCTTATGCGCATCCAGCGAGAGGCGCACGCGCGGAGTGGCAACCTTCCCGGTGGCGTCATCGGGCGGAAACACGATGAAGGCGATCTCGGGCGCGGCGCCGGCCTCGCCCGAGCGGCTGATGCGGACATAGCCGCTCATCATGTCCTCGTCGGGCGACATGCCGATCGCCGTGCAGGCGCGGGTATTGTCGCAGCCGATCACCCAATCCTTATACTGCTTGAGCTCGCCGGCCTTGGCCGCGGCGGCCTCGGCGGGGGCGGCTCCCGCGACCACGAGCGGCAGCAGCGCTGCGGCCAGCGGCAGGGCCAGACGAATGGCGATCGGCGTCATCGATGTCTCCTCCTCGATCCGTGCAGACCGCCCCTTGCGGCGCGGCCTTCCCTGGTGCTCAACGCGGCCGCAAGGCCGTCGTTCAGCCGTTCTGGCCGCGATGGCGCAGATAATGGTCGGCGATGGCGCAGGCGACCATCGCCTCGCCGATCGGCACGGCGCGGATGCCGACGCAGGGGTCATGGCGGCCCTTGGTCATGACGTCGACCTCCTCGCCGGCCGCCGTGATCGAGCGCCGCGTCGTCAGGATCGACGAGGTCGGCTTGACGGCGAAGCGGGCGACGATCGGCTGTCCGGTCGAGATGCCGCCGAGAATGCCGCCGGCATGATTGGAGAGGAACAGCGGCTCGCCGTCATTGCCGATCCGCATCTCGTCGGCATTCTCCTCGCCGGTGAGCGCGGCGGCGGCGAAGCCTTCGCCGATCTCGACGCCCTTGACGGCGTTGATCGACATCAGGAGCGACGCGATGTCCTGGTCGAGCTTGGCATAAACAGGCGCGCCGAGACCGGCGGGCACGCCCTCCGCCACCACCTCGATGACGGCGCCGACGGAGGAGCCGGCCTTGCGGATGCCGTCGAGATACTCCTCCCAGACGGCCGCCATCACCGGATCGGGGCAGAAGAACGGGTTGTTGTCGACCTCGTTCCAGTTCCAGCGGCGGCGATCGATCGCATGCGGCCCGATCTGCACCAGCGCGCCGCGGACGGAAACGCCGGGCACGACCTTGCGCGCGATGGCGCCGGCGGCGACGCGGGCCGCCGTCTCGCGGGCCGAGGAGCGGCCGCCGCCGCGATAGTCGCGGATGCCGTATTTGGCGTCATAGGTGAGATCGGCATGGCCGGGCCGGTAGCGGTCGCGGATGTCGCCATAGTCCTTGGAGCGCTGGTCGACATTCTGGATTTCGAGGGCGATCGGCGTTCCGGTGGTGAGCAGCGTGCCGTCGTCCTGCGGCATCACGCCCGAGAGGATGCGCACAGCGTCCGGCTCGCGCCGCTGCGTCGTGAAGCGCGACTGTCCCGGACGGCGCTTGTCGAGCCAGACCTGGATCTCGGCCTCCGAGATCGGGATGCGCGGCGGGCAACCATCGACGACGGCGCCGAGCGCCGGACCGTGGCTTTCGCCCCAGGTCGTCACGCGGAAGAGATGACCGAAAGTGTTGTGCGACATGGATCGATCCCGGGCTTGTGGATGGGGTTCTAGAAAGGCTGGGCGCCGCCGTCAAACGCGCGCCGCACGGGGGCGCCCGATCGGCGGCGAATCTCGCCTGCGATCCCCGGACATAAATCATAGTTCCTTGATAATGAGCGTCGCTATTATCAGCTTGGCTGCCCTCACGAACATGTGAAAACTGCTCGGAATCGGGGCATGGAAGCGCTGTTTTCCGGGCATAGTGAGAATGAATTACCCAGAAAGCGGGGGCTACGCCGCCTACTGGTCGGACACCCGATTGCGCAAGGCCAACCGCCAAACACATCCTTGTGATTGGAGTTTCCGCGGTGGCGGGCGCATCTCAGCCGTGCCGGCAACGGGCGGGACGTCGCGGTAGGGAGCTGCTTCCACACCCGCGTGAGCCAGGCGTTCAGACTACGGAGCAATACCATGCGTGGACTTATGATAGCTGCCGCTACGATCGGCCTCCTGGCTTCTGCCGGCTCGGCCATGGCCGCCCAGGAAGCCAAGGGCACCATCAGCAGCGTCAATCCCAGCGCGGGCACGTTGACGCTGCGGAACGGCGCGACCTACACCTTCTCCAATCCGTCGGTGCTCATCGGTTTCATTCCCGGCGATGATGTCGGCGTGACCTATACGGGCCAGAATCAGGGCATCGGCGCGTTCGATCCGGACCGCGCCCGCTGACTCACATGGGTTGGTGAACTGGAAGCAGTTGACCCCTGACCTCCCCGAGACGGCCTCCGCGCACCCCCCGGAGGCCGTCTTTCGTTTGGCGACGCGCGACCCTCAAGTTGCGGCGAAGGGCGCGGCGATCGCTCCGACCGGCAGGCCGCCTCATAAATTTCTTGCATTCCGATAGCAAAGACCTGGCAATTTTCTTGAGAGCCCCGCTGGGCGAAGGTCTGCGTGTCGAAACCGCCGGACTGACCTGGCGAACAGCAAACGGAGAACCTCACATGCGTGGACTTTTCATCACCGTCGCGACCCTCGGCCTTCTGGCCTCCGCCGGCTCGGCGCTCGCCGCCGAGGAAGCCAAGGGCACCATCAGCAGCGTCGATGCCAGCGCGGGTACGCTGACGCTGCGGAACGGGGCGACCTACACCTTCGCCAACCCCTCGGTGCTCATCGGTTTCATGCCGGGCGATGATGTCGGCGTGACCTATTCCGGCCAGAACCAGGGCATCGGCGCCTTCGATCCGGACCGTGCCCGCTGACGGACGACGCCCGGCGAACCAAAACGGTTGACCCCTTAACCTCCCGAAGACGGCCTCCGCACACCCCCGGAGGCCGTTTTCGTGTCTTGGTGCGCGTGCCGATCGCGGTCGCTGCAGCGACTCAGATCCAGGCGATGTGCTCGCCGTCCCAGACCATGACGCGGTCCTGGCGGATGTTGAGCATGGTGACGCCCTGCGGATCGAGCGGGGCGAGCAGCCCCTGCAGCACGCGGCAGACGCCGCCATGCGACACAGCGACGGTGTCGTTCTCGACCGTGTCGAGCCAGGCGCCGATCCTGACCGAGAGATCGGCGTAGCTTTCGCCGAAGGGCGGCGTGAAGGCCCATTTGTCGGATTCGCGCGCCTTGACGAGATCCGGCCACTGCGCGTCGAGTTCAGCCGCCGTGAAGCCCTCCCAGTGCCCGAAGGTGATCTCCTTCAGGATCGGGTCGGTGTGATAGAGGGCGGGATCGAGCCCCATGGCGGCGCGGACGATCTCCATCGTCTCGCGCGTGCGCAGCAGCGGGCTGGCCACGAAATCAAAGTCGACCGCCTCGGGCATCCGCGCCTTCAGCATCTCGCCGTTGCGGCGGGCCTGGCCACGGCCGCGCGTGTTGAGCGGAATATCCTTCTGGCCCTGGAAGCGCCCTTCGGCATTCCAGTCGGTCTCACCGTGCCGGATGAAGACGATGCGGGGCACGACGATCTCCCATCGGCGAGAGGCTCAGACGAGGCTGGGATCAGTCCTTGATCACGGAGATGTCGGGCGCATCGACGGCCTTCATGCCGACGACGTGATAGCCCGAATCGACGTGATGCACTTCGCCGGTGACGGCACGCGAGAGATCCGACAGGAAATAGACGCCCGAATCACCCACCTCCTCGGTGGTGACCGTGCGGCGCAGCGGCGCGTTGTACTCGTTCCACTTCAGGATGTAGCGGAAGTCGCCGATGCCGGAGGCCGCCAGTGTCTTGATCGGGCCGGCCGAGATCGCGTTGACGCGGATGTTCTTCGGCCCGAGATCGACGGCGAGATATTTGACGCTCGCCTCGAGCGCCGCCTTGGCGACGCCCATGACATTGTAGTTCGGCATCACCTTCTCGGCGCCGTAATAAGTGAGCGTCAGGATCGAGCCGCCCTTGGTCATCAGCTTCTCGGCGCGCTGGGTCACCGCGGTCAGCGAATAGACCGAGATCAGCATCGTCTTCGAGAAATTGCCTTCAGTCGTATCGACATAGCGGCCGGTTAGCTCGTCCTTGTCGGAAAAGCCGATGGCGTGCACGACGAAGTCGAGGCCGCCCCAGGCGCGCTCGATCTCGGCGAAGACGGCGTCGATCGAGGCGCCGTCGGTGACGTCGCAATGGCCGACCACGAGGCCGCCGACTTCGGCTGC
This sequence comes from Kaistia sp., assembly GCA_965279105.1. Classification (GTDB taxonomy): domain Bacteria; phylum Pseudomonadota; class Alphaproteobacteria; order Rhizobiales; family Kaistiaceae; genus Kaistia. The sequence goes on along the minus strand of OZ257135.1, from coordinate 2,038,894 downwards.
CAGCGGCTCGACGCGCTTCTTCAAAGCATCGCCCTGATAGGTGAAGGCGAGTTCGGCGCCATGGTCATGGCAAGCCTTGGCGATGCCCCAGGCGATCGAGCGGTTGTTGGCGACGCCCATGACGAGCCCGCGTTTACCCTTCATCAACCCGCCGACTTCTGGCATGCGCTGTCTCTCTCTTCGCAGTCACTTGGCGTCCGGACGCGCGCCTCCTATCGCACAGGCGTTTTTATGCTTCAAGCGACGGGGGATGGGTTCGGATCACAGTTCCTGAACCCCCGGACGATCGCGTGATGCGGCATGGCGGCCGGTGACGACGGCGCGGCTTGCGGCTAGTCTCCGCGATCATGTCGAAACGCCCCTCCCCCGACCTCATCGCCCGCTTCGCCGCCCTTGTCGGGCCGGCGCATGCGCTCACCGACGCCGACGCCACGCTGCCCTACCGGACAGAATGGCGCGACCGCTTTCCGGGCCTGACGCCCCTGGTGCTCAGGCCGGGATCGACGGCCGAAGTCGCCGCCGTGCTGGCGCTCGCCAACGAGACGCGCACCACGATCGTGCCGCAAAGCGGCAATACCGGGCTCGTCGGCGGCCAGGTGCCCGACCAGAGCGACAGCGAGGTCGTGCTCTCGCTCGACCGGATGACGCGGATCCGCACTGTGGATGCCGAGGGCTACACGCTGACCGCGGAAGCCGGCGCGATCCTCGCCGATGTGCAGGCGGCGGCCGAATCGGCGGGGCGGCTCTTCCCCCTCTCGCTCGGCGCCGAAGGCTCCTGCCGCATCGGCGGCAACATCTCCTCGAATGCCGGCGGCACCGCCGTGCTCGCCTATGGCAACACCCGCGACCTCGTGCTCGGGCTCGAGGTGGTGCTGGCCGATGGCCGCATCTGGGAAGGGCTGACCGGCCTTCGCAAGGACAATACCGGCTATGACCTGAAGCAGCTCTTCATCGGCGGCGAGGGCACGCTCGGCGTCGTCACCGCGGCGGTGCTGAAGCTCTTTCCGCGTCCGCGCGGCCAGGCTGTCGCCTTCGCGGCGGTCGAGAACCCGGCAGCGGCGCTGGCCCTCTTCACGCTGGCGCGCGAGCGGGCCGGCCATGATCTCACCGGCTTCGAACTGATGCCGCGTGTCGGCCTCGACATGGTGCTCGCCCATCTGCCCGGCACGCGCGACCCGCTGGCGGCGCCCGCGCCCTGGTATGTCCTGATCGAGATCGCCTCGGGCCATTCGGACGAGGCCGCCGGGGCGACGCTGGAGGACGTGCTCGGCACGGCCTTCGAGGCCGGCGCCGTCACCGACGCCGCCATCGCGCAATCGCTCGCCGACCGGAAGGCGTTCTGGCATCTCCGCCATGGCATGTCGGAGGCGCAGAAGCCGGAAGGCGGCTCGATCAAGCACGACGTGTCGGTCCCCGTCGCCCGCGTGCCGGACTTCCTCATCGAGGCGATCGCCGCCGTCGAGGCCATGGTGCCGGGCTGCCGGCCGGTGCCCTTCGGCCATCTCGGCGACGGCAACATCCATTTCAACGTCTCGCAGCCCATCGGCGCCGACAAGGCGGCGTACCTCGCGCGCTGGGAAGAGATGAACGCGCTGGTGCACGGCATCGTCGCCAGCTATCGCGGCTCGATCTCGGCCGAGCACGGCATCGGCCGCCTGAAGCGCGACCTGCTGCCCGGCGTCAAGGGACCTGTTGCCATGGACATGATGCGCGCCATCAAGGCGGCCTTCGATCCGAACGGCATTCTCAATCCCGGCAAGGTACTCTGATCGCGCGGGGCGCCTCGCGCGTCGGGCCCGAAGCGCTTATCCTGCCTGATGTCAGCGACAGAATCGGGTGGAGCATGGGTTCGTTTCCGGGCCGGACGAGCACGGCCGTGTCGACGCGCGACCGGGCGCCGACACCGTGACGAGGACGCCGCGACAGGGTGCGGGTGGTCGCGCGGGCGGCGGGCGTAGTAACGCGCCCGAGCAGCCTGACCTGCCCTTCGACGCCGATCCGCCACCGGTTGCGCCGAAACCACGGCGGACCGCCGGAGAGACTGCCATTCCCAAACCCCGCACGACGCCGAAGGCTTCCGGCAAGGCATCCGCCGCCAAGGCGCCGGGCTCGCCCAAGCCGAAACCGGCCCCCAGGACGGCGGCTTCCGCCAAGCCGAAACCGGCGCCCCGCAAGGCGGCAGCAAGCCGGGGCAAGGCGAAGGCGGATCGCGCGCCGCCGACCGGCTTCGGCGGCTGGCTGTGGCTGCTCGCCATCGGGCAATTGCTGGTGACGGCGCGGATGATCGATACGCTGATGAAGATGTCGGCGCTGATCGGCGGGCCCATCTGGCAGGACCACCGCGGCCTCGTCATCGCGGACCTCTCCCTCTATGGCGCCGCCTTCCTGCTGCAACTCGCCGTGCTCGCCGCGATGGCGCTCCGCTCGCGCGCCTTCGTGCCGCTCTTCGTCACCTCGGCGATCGCCTATTTCCTGATCGGCCGTGTCGAACCGCTGCTCGCCATCGCTTTTCTCGGCATGGACCCGGCCCGTCTCGCCTCGCGCGCGGTGCTCATTCCGATGGCAATCGAATTCGCCATCGCCTTCGGCTGGTCGACCTATGTGCTCAAGTCGCGGCGGGTGAGGAACACCTTCGTGCGGTGACGGTCGGGGCGGGATTGGCAACGTCCCGTCAACCCTATGCGGTCACGCCCTGCTAACCCTCTCTGAAACCAAGGGATATTAACCACGTTCCTTAAGGCGGAAACGGCTCTGGCCATGCCATTCTCCCCTCCAAGGACGCGGCGGTCCGGCACTTCGGAACCACCGCTTCAGACCTTGTTAACCAGTGAGAGTGAGGCAGAAAATGGGACGTCAGGCCGCCAACACGAACGCCACCCAGCGCGATCTCCGGCTCGATCCGTTCGCCCTGCCCGTCCGTTATTCGGCCGCCCTCGCCGCCCCCGCCGGCGTCGCCGCCATCGTTCTCGGCCGTGACCGCGTTACCGTCAAGCGCCCGCTCGGCGGGATCGATGCCACCCTCACCTGCCCGATCCGCGCCTTCCGCGGCGTCGCCGTCAAGATGACGGTGGATGCCGCCACCGATCGGCTCCGGACCGAGATCGAGCTCATGCATCCCGACAGCGCGATGTCGCTGCCGCTGGCCTCGGTCGAGGATCTCGGCGATGGCGAGGATGTCGCCGCCGACTGGCAGGCCTGGGGCAAGGCGCTCGGCCTGCCGCTGCTGATCGTCGAGGCCGATGGCGCCATCCGCGAAGCGATGCCGCGGCTCGGCGGGCTCGACGTGCAGGCGCCGCGTGCCCGCCGCATGGCCTCGCCGCTGAAGCGCCGCCGCCCGCGTTTCCTGAAGCGCCGCAAGATCGGCGTCCAGGGCGAGAGCGTCCGCATCGAAGCCGACGAGATCATCGCCCGCGACTGAGTCGACCTCAGGTCCCCACCGCTCCGAGCAGCCCGTCCAGAACGAGACCAGCCAGCACGATCAGGCCGAACGGCCAGTTCGACTTGAAGAGGCGCAGTTGCAGCGCCCCGTCCTCGAGATCGATGCGCGCCACCTGCCAGCCGAGATGCACGGCGCCGGCGGCGAGGCCGATATAGGCGAGCGGACCGGCCTTCGCGAACAGAAAGGCCGCCGTAAACAGCGCCACCGCGCCGGCATAGAGGAAGCCGACATAGAGCGGCGCCCGATCGCCGAAGAGCCGCGCCGTCGAGCGCACGCCCATGATCGCGTCGTCTTCCTTGTCCTGCAGCGCATAGATCGTGTCATAGCCGATCGTCCAGGCGACGCCGCCGGCATAGAGCAGCAGCGGCGCGGCCGAGAGACTGCCGAACCAGGCCGCCCAGCCCATCAGCGCGCCCCAGGAAAAGGCGAGGCCGAGCACGGATTGCGGCCAGTCGGTGATGCGCTTCATGAAGGGATAGATCGCGACGACCCCGAGCGAGCAGAGCCCGACGAGGATCGTGAACGCGTTGAAGCTGATCAGCACCAGGAAGCCGACAAGGGCCTGCAGCACGAGGAAGATCTTCGCCGCGCGCACCGTGACCTGCCCGCTCGGGATCGGCCGCGAGCGCGTACGGGCGACGCCGGCGTCGAGGTCGCGATCGACGATGTCGTTATAGGTGCAGCCGGCGCCGCGCATCGCCACCGCGCCGATGAAGAAGAGCAGGCACTGCCAGAGGTTCGGCAGCGGCGCATCGGCCGCCCCGCTCGCCAGCGCCGCCGACCACCAGCACGGCAGCAGCAGCAATTGCCAGCCGATCGGCCGGTCCCAACGCGCGAGGCGCGCATAGGGCTTCAGCCAATCGGGCGCGAACCGATCGACGAGATTATCGCGCCGCGCATCGGCGACCTGGCTGGCGGCAGGGTTGCGCGTCATGTGAGGCGTCCTCGAAGCGTGTTCGTCCCGTGCGTTATGCCACCGGCCCGCTCAAAGTGCGATGCCGGATCGGTGGCGGAGCGACGGACGATCGCGCCCGGACCAGCCGGCCGCCTCAGGCGATCGGCGGGCCGATGAGGTCGATGGCATGGGCGGCGCAGATGCGCGCGAGAGCCTGCTGCGCCTCGACCGGCGGGGAAAGCTGTTCGGGCAGGCCATCCGCGAGGGCGGGACGCGCGGCCGCCCGCACCATGTCCTCGAACGGGCCGGTCGTCATGGTCAGGCAGCGGCCATAGTCGGAGAGGACGCGGAAGCCATGCCGGCTGCCCTTCGGCAGATAGATCGTGTCGCCGGCCGCCGCTTCGAGGGTTTCGCCATCGCGCTGGAAACGGAACTGGCCCTCGAGAACGTGAAACGTCTCGTCCTCGGCATGATGGACATGCAGCGGCGGCGCGAAATCCTTGGCCATCCGATGTTCGATAATGGAAAGCCGGTCGGCATTCCTCGCCTGCTCGAGATGCACGACCAGATGCGCCGTCATGAACCACAGGCTGTTCTTGTCTTCGATCATTTCATTACTCCGTTTTGCGGCCAAATCCGCTGGCGATGCATTTAACGGTTCCTCGGCGAATGATAAGATCGATGATCGAGCAACATTGTTCGGATCAATGGGCATGAAATCGCGCGATCCCCTGGAAGGCATTGCGGCCTTCATCACGGTGGCCAGGCATCTGAGCTTCACCAAAGCCGCCGAGGAATTGCAGATATCGCGGGCGACGGTGGGGGCGCAGGTGCAGGCTCTCGAAAGCAGGACCGGGATCCGCCTGCTGCATCGCTCGACGCGCAATGTCGCGCTCACCGAAGCGGGAGCGGCCTATTACCAGTCGCTGACCGGAATCCTGCCGCAGGTGCGCGAGGCGGAGCGCGCGGCCTTGAGCTTCCAGCAGGAGGTGGTCGGCCGGCTGAAGATCACGGCACCGCCGGATCTCGGCCAATTGCATCTCTCAGTGATCGTCGCCGAATTTCTCATCCAGAATCCGGCCGTCTCGATCGACATGTCGTTCTCGCACAAGGCGGTCAATCTGGTGGAGGAGGGTTTCGACCTCGCCATTCGCGGCACGATCTCCGTCGAGCCCGGGCTGATCACCCGCCAGATCGCGACATCGCCCCTGCTCGTCGTGGCAGCCCCCGCCTATCTCGACCGCCACGGCGCGCCCGGGGAGCCGATGGACCTCGCGCGCCATGCCTGCCTGCATTTCTCCGGCCTCAGATGGGGGAGCGTCTGGATCTTCGCCAAGGACGACCAGACCATCCGCGTCCCGATCATTCCGCGCTACCAGGTCAATGACGGCATCAGCCTGCGCGATGCCGCCATAGCGGGCGCCGGCGTCACGCTGCTGCCCGCCTTCCAGGTCGCCCCGGATCTCCTTGCCGGCCGCCTCGTCCGCGTGCTCGCGGATTGGCCGATCGGATCGGTGCCGATCCATGCCGTCTATCCCGACAACAGGAATATCGCCTCGAAGGTGCGCCGCTTCACGGATTTCCTCGCGCGGCGCCTCGTCTCGAAGGAGCTCGGCCCGGCTGCCGGCTTCCATCCGATCGCTTCACGCGCGTGAATGAGGATGCTGCAGCCGGACGACCGCATCAGCATCCGATGGGCGCACACGGTGATGCGTCAGCGTCAGGAAGCGGCGAAGCCCCAGCCCCTCGGCGAGCGCGATCGACGCGGCGTTGTCGCTTTCGACATGATAGCGCGGAATGAGCCCGCGATCGCCGGCAATGGCGAGCGCCGTCGCCACGACGCGCCGGGCGAGGCCCTGGCGGCGGCGGTCGCGCCGCGTCACCACGCCGCCGATCTCGAAGACGGCGCCGTGATTGCGGAAGACGCAGCAAAGCGCCGCGGGTCGTTCCGGCGCCTCCGTGTCGTCGAGGACGCAGAAGAAGGCATCGCCGGATGCCAGCTGCGCGGCGAGGCCGGCCCGGCCATGACCCTGCTCGGCGATGAGGGCATAGTCTTCCTCGCGCGGCTCAACCGTCACCCGCACCGCGCCGTCGCGGCCCAAAGGCCGCGCGGCCGTATAGGAGAAGAAGCACGCCGTCTGCTCGGAAGGGGTGCGCTCGGCGAGCACGGCGCGGTCGGCCTCGCTCTGCAGCTTGTAGACGGCGCCGCCCTGCAGCGGCACGCGATCCAGCAGCGCCGCCGAAAGCTCGGCCGCATCGCTCGAAAGGAACGCGATCCAGGCGCAGCCGCCATGGACTGCATGGTCCCAGGGGCTGGCCCTGGTCTCGATGAGGACAAGCGTCGCCCGCTGGTCGCCCCGCGCGACCGACAGGGCCCGGCTGTTGCGCGGGTAGAGGAAGAGATGCTTCAGCAGCGCGACATTCCGGAGCGGCTCATCGGCGAGGCCGGCCATGATCGCATGGCGATCTTCGGTGATGATCATCGGCGGCGGTCCCGCAGTTCCCTCGTTCGAACTCTCGGCATTCCCGCCATAGCACGCAATCGCGGCCGGGGCTGTCGGGAACGGGCGCGGAGCCGCGTCCTTGATGAGCGGCGCTGCCGACCGAGCGGCGCCGGATCGTATCACGCTGGAGGACCACCGCATGACCGAGCCCCTTCTCCCCGCCGCCGCGCTCGCCGCGAAGAACCCGGTCCGGATCGTCAACGAAAGCGCGGAATACCGCGCCGCGCGCCAGGCGCTGCTGATCGAGGAATATGAGCTTCGCCGGTCCATCGAGCGGGTGGCGGCGCTACGGCGCCAGTTGCCGCCGGGCGCGCCGGTCACCGGCGACTACCGCTTCATCGCCGAGGACGGCAGCGAGGTCGGCTTCGCGGCGCTGTTCGGCCGCCACCAGACGCTCGCGATCTATAATTTCATGTTCGGTCCGCAGCGCGCCCGCCCCTGCCCGATGTGCACCAATCTGCTCGGCGCGCTCGACGGCAACGCCACCGACGTCCTGCAGATGATGGGGCTCGCCATAGTCGCGCGCTCGCCGATCGAGCGGCTGACGGCGTTCAAGCGCGAGCGCGGCTGGCGCGCGCTGCCCCTCTACAGCGACGCCAACGGGCTCTGGTCGCGCGATTTCCATGCCGTCAGCGCGGAGGGCGGCGATCTCCCCGGCATGCATGTCTTCACCCGCCGCGACGGCACCATCCGCCACTTCTGGAGCGGCGAGATGACCGAGGCGGACCCGGGCCAGGACCCGCGCGACGGCCCCGAGCTCGCGCCGCTCTGGGCGATGCTCGACCTCCGCCCCGAAGGCCGCGATCCCAGCTGGTATCCGGAATTGGATTATCCGGCCTGACACGCGCAGCCGTTCTTCCTGCCGGCCGCTCAGGGCGCCGGCGGCAGGATTTTCCTGAAGAGATGGCGGGCCTTGCCGCGCGGATGGTCCGGCAATTCGCCGAAGAGCTCATAGCCGAGGCCGCGATAGAAGCCCGGCGCCTGGAACGAGAAGGTATCGAGCCAGATGCCGGCGCAGCGCGCGGCGCGCGCCTTCGCCTCGGCCGCCAGCATCAACTGGCTGCCGAGGCGCTGCCCGCGCAGCTCCGGCGGCACGAAGAGGAGGCTGACGAACAGCCAGTCATAAACGATCCAGCCCCAGAGCCCGCCGATCGTCGCGCCCGTCTCCGGATGCTTGAGCAGCACGGCGACCTTCTCATAGCCGGCCGGGCCATGCGCCGCATCATTGTAGGCAACGAGCGCATCAAGAATCGCCGCGTGATCGGCCTCATCGGGCGCGTCGGCGAGGACAACGAGCGGCTGCATGCGATCTCCTGAGAGCGGGCGGCATGATGGAGGCTGAGCGGGACGCACGCGCAAGGCGGCGACGCGGGCCAAAGATGGTCAGCGCGAAATGTAGCCTCGCCTCAGGTCTGCGTCATCGCCGCTGTTCGGAAGGCGTTCGTGCTTGAGGGGTGTTGAGGAAGAGGAACCGGTCGAGCGGCTTCCGCAAATGACGCTCGGAGCTGACCGGGAAAGGGTGGTTTCCTGCCCGGCTGCTGCTGGACTGACACATTTGGAAGCAGGCGTCGCTATCTGCTCATTCGAAACGGATGTTTGCACCAAACTCAGAGAGATCAGCTAAACTAGCTTCAAAACCCCGACGCAAATAAAATGATGGTACTGGCCCATGATAAAAAAGGACATTAGCCCCAAAGAGGCTCGCGACGAGCTCGAGATATTCAACGATCTGCAAAATCTTTGCTGCTCCTCCGGATACATTCACGCCGTCGCATATTTCTGCTGGCGCGATAATATTATTCGGTTTTCTGGCGACCGTGTCACAGAGAAAGATGTCGAGAGCCAGTATTCCCATGAAAAACTTCTCAGATCGGAAATATCGACCCTCATAGGCCTAATGGCAAAAGGCAATATTGACATTGGCATACCCGAGCCCCGCACCCTGCAAAATTACATAGATCGGTCGGAAGCGCTGCTGCATGAAATGCATATGAGCCTCCAGAAACCCTGGTTTGCCGCTTTCGAAGCGATAGCTCTCAATCCGAACAAAGCAACGCGCATTGATCCATTTAGCACCGCTGGGGGCCTAAGAGAGCCGATCTTTTACGGCGGCGAGTCGGCCTACAACTTCCAATACGAACAACTCGCGCAGAAAAAATACTTCGTAGACAGCGATTGGCTCAATTCACGATTCGGCTTCACAATTGAAGAGGCCTGTATATTAGCTCACCAACTCGGAGAGTTTCAGCTAAGAAGGCTGCGAAACCTTCATGGATCGATGCTGAATCTGCATCCAAATCAATGGACTTTTCTGCCTGGATTTGCTTTTAGAGCAGATGAGCTAGAGAATTCAACAGAACTTTCGTTAGAAAAAATAGAGCGCATCCTTATGGCGTTCACCGTTGATCTTAAAAAGGCAAATGCTTCCTTTTCCAGCTTGAGCGCCTTCAACGAAACAAATTCCGCTCCGATCATAACCTCTATCGACGGCTCGTATATCTTATTTCAACATTACAGCCTACTTGAAGCACTGTATGAAGCGCCTTTCTTCTGGATGACTGGCGATAAGACCTACGCCGCAACAGCATCTAAAAATCGCGGCGCGTTCGCTGAACAATTCTTGGCAGACCGCCTCGCACATGTCTTTGGAACCCAGTACGTCTTTCAGAATGTTGACATCTACAAGGGAAAGGACCGCGTCACTGAAGCGGACGTATTGGTCGTGTATGGCGACCGAGCGATTGTGGTGCAAGCCAAATCCAAACGGCTGACAATAGAGGCGCGCAAGGGAAACGATCTTCAGCTGAAGGACGATTTCAAAAAGGCAATTCACGACGCATATGATCAGGCCTTGCTATGTTCGGAGGCACTCCTCGGCGAACAGTTTCGGTTCGTGTCGCCTTCTGGCGGCGCAATAAGCTTCCCCAAGAGGCCCACAAAGATATTTCCATTGTGTGCTGTATCGGATCATTTTCCTGCCTTGGCCGCACAAGCTCGGCAGTTCTTAAAAATCAAATCCACGGACAATGTCCTGTCGCCGATAGTCACCGACATATTCTTCCTAGACGTCCTGACAGATATACTTGATACCCCCCTGCAGTTTCTAAATTATCTGGCGTTGCGAGCAAAATTCGACCAACAGATCTTAGTAAACCAGGAGCTCACAACCCTGGGTTATCACCTGAAGCAGAACCTTTGGCTGGACGAGCACTACAACATCGTGAACCTAGGAGACGACTTCACCAGTTCCCTCGACATAGCGATGTCAGCGCGCAGATTGGGAGTTCCAGGGGAAAGAACACCCAAAGGCATTCTGACTCGCTTTGACGGAACTCCCATCGGCAGATTGATTTCTGAATTTGAGGCCACAGCAACTCCCGAACTGGTGGGGCTTGGGATGCTGTTTCTTCAACTCGGGTCCGATACCGCCATGCACATCAATAGGGGCATTGACCGATTGGTACGTGCGGCCGTCAACGATGGGCAACCGCACGACTTTTCCGTTCCATCGGATGCGGATAGGTTAGGTTTCACCATTCATGTAAACTCGCTCGAGGATGATTTCGCTCGACAGCGTTTGACAACCCACTGTCGAATGAAGAAGTACGATACAAAGTCACAGGTATGGTACGGGCTCCTACTTGCTCCAGGAACCGGGGACATCCGAGGCGCTCTTGCTGTCGAAGGCAAGTGGGAAGCTGACGCAAACATGGAGCAGGCACTCGCGGCGTGGCCAAGAAAGCCGATGGTTCCGATTGAGTCTCTATCGCGTGGTACACCTCGAATGAAAATCGGACGAAATGATACCTGTCCGTGTGGTAGCGGAAAGAAATACAAGAGATGCTGTTTAAATCGGACCTGATCGCTTGTCCCGCTGTACTGCTGGCGAGACGCTGATTTGTGATCGATTTTCTGCCGCGATGGCGGCGATGCAAACGACCGCAATGCGGTCGGAAGTAGCCATCGGGCGCCATTTGCCGTAAGCCGACTTCCGTCGCATTGCCCGCAAGCCCGGCCCCGCATGCCCGCCATCCCCTCCCGCCCTCCCGCCCTCCACCACCCCGCCGCCCTCGACAATCCCCTCCCCGCTTGCTATCCGCCGCGCATCAGCTTGCGGGGACCGATCCATGACCGATACGCGCCTCAATGTCCTTCTGATCGGCTCGGGCGGGCGCGAGCATGCGCTGGCCTGGAAGCTGGCGCAGTCGCCGCGGCTGAAGCGGCTTTTTGCGGCGCCCGGTAATCCCGGTATCGCCGACTATGCCCTGCTCTGCGCTGTCGACGCCGATGATCACCAGGGCGTCGTCGCCTTCTGCCGACGCGAGGCGATCGATCTCGTCGTGGTCGGGCCGGAGGCGCCGCTGGTCGCGGGGCTTGCCGATGCGCTCGTGGAGGCGGGCATCCGCGTGTTCGGGCCGTCCAAGGCGGCGGCGGCGCTCGAAGGCTCGAAGGGCTTCACCAAGGATCTCTGCACGGAAGCCGGCATCCCCACCGCCGCCTATCAGCGCTTCACGGAGGCGGAGGCCGCGCGCGCCTATGCGAGCGCGATGGGCGCGCCGATCGTCGTCAAGGCGGACGGCATCGCCGCCGGCAAGGGCGTCGTTGTCGCCGAGACGCTGGACGAGGCGCTTGCCGCCATCGACGCCTGCTTCGACGGCGCCTTCGGCGCGGCGGGCGCCGAGGTGGTGATCGAGGAATGCCTTGTCGGCGAGGAGGCGAGCTTCTTCGCCATCGCCGACGGCAAGACGGCCATCGCCTTTGGCGCGGCGCAGGATCACAAGCGCGCCTTCGACGGCGATCAGGGCCCGAACACAGGCGGCATGGGCGCCTATTCGCCAGCGCCGGTGATCGATGCCGCCATGAGCGCGCGCGTCATGGCCGAGATCATCGAGCCGACCGTCCGCACCATGGCGGCGCGCGGCACGCCGTTCCAGGGCGTCTTGTTCGCCGGGCTGATGATCACCGCCAAGGGGCCGGAGCTCATCGAATACAATGTCCGTTTCGGCGATCCCGAATGCCAGGTGCTGATGATGCGGATGACGAGCGACCTGCTCGATCTCCTCTTCGCCGCGGCCGAAGGCCGGCTCGAAGGCGAGGCGCCCTGCTTCCGCGACGCGGCGGCGCTCACGGTCGTGATGGCGGCCAAGGGCTATCCCGGCAGCTACAGGAAGGGCACGCCGATCGGCAGCCTCGCGGCCGCGCAGGCGATCGACGGCGCCGAGGTGTTCCAGGCCGGCACCGCGACGACGCTGAACGGGCTGGTCGCGAATGGCGGCCGCGTGCTCAACGTCTCCGCCTGCGGCACCACGATCCGCGAGGCGCGCGACCGCGCCTATCAGGCCGTCGCGGCGATCGACTGGCCGGACGGCTTCTGCCGCTCCGATATCGGCTGGCGGGCGATCGAACGGAGCTGAAGCCGGCGCTGACCGGTCGGCGGCGCGGCTCAAGCGCAGCGACGGATCGCCGTCTCGGGCGCCGCCTCCGGCCGCAACGCGCTCGGAACGCTGCCGACGAAATCCCGCAGCAGGGCGCGGCCCTCGGGCCAGTCGCCGAGACCGCTCTGGCCGTTGATATGGCCGGCCGCCCCGATGATGCGGAGCGCGCTGCCCCATTGCTCGGCCCGCATTTCGGCAGAAGCGAGCGAGCCATAGGGATCATCGCTGCTGGCGATGATGAGCGAGGGGAAGCGGAAGCGCTGCGCGGGCACAGCGGCAAAGCTTGCCGCCTCCTGCGGAAAACGGGGCGAGGCCGGATCCGGCACCGCGACCAGAAAAGCGCCCGCGACCGGCAGATCCGACACACGCTGCCAATGCGCGACGAGCAGGCAGGCGAGCGAATGGGCGACCAGCACCGGCGGGCGGGCCGCCGTTCGCACGGCGCGGTCGAGGGCCTCTATCCAGTCGGAGAGCTCCGGCGCGTCCCACTGCGCGGGAGCGAAGCGGCGGATCGCCGGGTCGGCCGCCTCCCAAAGGCTTTGCCAATGGCGCTCGCCGGAATTGCCGATGCCCGGCAGATGAATGATGTCCGTCATGCTTCACCTCTTCGCTGACACCGCTTGAGTATGGTGGTTTACGGCGCTGCGAAAAATTGGCATTCAACGGAAAAGCCTCCGATCTTCCGATGGATTCAAGGCCGATGTCGAAGATGACGGATAGTCGTTCGGAACTCGATCCGACTGATATCGTGATGATCGAAGTCCTGCAGGACGACGGCCGCATCAGCATCGCGGAACTCGGACGAAAAATCGGCCTCTCCCAGCCCGCGACATCGGAACGGCTGAAGCGGCTCGAGGAGCGAGGCATCGTCACGGGATATCGGGCGGTTGTCGAACCCGCTGCGGTCGGGCTCGGCATGATGGCCATCATGCGCCTCCGCACGACGCATGAGCATATCAAGACCTGCCTGAAGCTCTTCTCGGAGATGCCTGAGGTCATCGAGGTGTACAGGCTGACCGGCGAGGACTGCTTTCACCTGAAGGTGATCGTGCCCTCGCCGGCCGAGCTGGAGCCGATCGTCGACGGCATCGCCCGCTACGGCTCGGTCACGACGGCGATCGTGCTGCGCAGCGAGCGTCCGAAGCGGATCGGACGCGACCTGATGAGGCGTTCGGCCGGCTCGCCCTGAGAAAGACGAGGCGACCTATCCGAAGATCCGCTCGCCGGCGACCCAGGTCTCGGAGATGCCGATCTTCATGATCTCGTCCGGCGCGACCTTGAACGGGTCCTGCTCGAGGATCACGAGATCCGCCTCCTTGCCGGTATCGAGCGTGCCGATCCGGTCGCCCTGGCCGATCTGGGCCGCGGCCGAGGCGGTGACCGCGCGGATCGCCTCCTCGACGCTGATGGCCTGGTCCGGGCCGATGACCGAATTGTCGACCGTGCAGCGCCGTGTGACGGCCGTCTGGATGAGGCGCAGCGCGCCGGGCGGCGAGCACGGATGGTCGGTATGCAGCGTGAAGCGGAGGCCTTCCTTGAGGCAGGCGCCGGCGGGATCCATGAAATCGGTGCGCGGCTGGCCGAACAGTTGGCCGCGATAGGCGGCGCCATAGAGATAGACGTGGTTCATCAGGAAGCTCGGCTCGACGCCGAGCGCCTTCATGCGCGTCAGCTGATCCGGCCGGGCGAGCGTCGAATGCTCGATGCGATTGACGCCGCTCGCCGGGCTCGCGCCATAGGCCGCCTCGATGGCATCGAGCGCATCGTCGATGGCCGCATCGCCGTTGCAGTGGATCTGGATCGGCCAGCCGGCTGCCTTGGCGGAGGCGACCAGGGACTTCAGCTCGTCCGCCTTGTAGTTGGTCGTGCCCTTCCAGTCGCCGCCGAGATAGGGGATCGTCTGCGCCCCGGTCTTCGTCTGGTTGGAGCCGTCTCCGACGATCTTGATGCCGAACAGCGAGAAACGCGAATTGGGAAACAGCGTAGCGGCGGCGCCGTGGCCGAGGTCGCGATAGGCGTTGGCGGCCTCGAGGTCGTTGATCATGAGGCTGGCGGAGAGCCTCCCGGTGCCGCTCGCCGTCATCTTGACGAGGCCTTCGATCCAGGCGGGCTGGACGGTCCCCGGCTCATGCGTCGTCGTATTGCCGAGCGCGGCGCTCGCCTTGAAATAGTCGGTCATCGCCTTGGCGAAGAGCGCCGGCGTCATCGGCGGCACGCCATGCGGCACGAATTTCAGCAGGGCGCTTTCTTCGTAGATGAGGCCGTTCAGCTTGCCGTCCGGCCCGCGGCCGAAGCTTCCCCCGCCCGGCAGCGTGCCGACATCCTCGGGGATCTGCGCGATATTGAAGGCGGCCGAATTGGCCGCCGCGTCATGCATGTTGATGTACCAGATCAGGATCGGCCGATCCTTCGAGACGCCGTCGAGCTCGGTCATCGACAGATCGCCGCCCTGCAGCAGATTGTCGAAATTATAGGCCATCAGCCATTCGCCAGCCGGCAGCTTGGCATCGAGCGCCTTGAGGCCGGCGATCAGATCGGCGCGCGTGCGATAGGTGCCATAGCCGACATCGGCGAGCATTTCGGCAAAGAGCGCCGCGAAGCAGGTGTGCTGGTGCGGATCGATGAAGCCGGGCAGCAGCGTGCGCCCGTCGAGATCGACGATCTTCGTCGCCGATGTCCTGAGGCCCGCGAGATCGGCCGCCGAGCCGAGGGCGAGGATGCGGCCGCCCCGGACGGCCAGCGCCTCGGCCCGCTTCAGGCCCGTCGACGACATCGGAATGATCGTGCCGCCCTCAAAAATGATGTCCGCGCCTGCAGCCGCCTGGGCATGGGCGCTCCCCGCCGACATCGCCAGGCCGGCCGTGCCGGCCGCGGCACCGGCAAGCGCCATGAACGCGCGGCGCGAGGGCCCGTCGCGTCCATCCGCGCCGGCTCCAGGTCCGCTCCAGCCACTGAAGAGGCTCGGATTGGTGAAAATCGTTCCGACACAAAAGCGGCACATGATCCGTCCCAGCCTTCTGTTGGCGCATAGGCGCGCTCACTGCATTCCCCCCCCCCGCACGCCGGAGGCGCCTCGACGCTCCCTCTAGGGTATCGAGGCGCCTCCGCCTGCAGTCTCGTTTCGTTCCGGCGCCCCGATCGCCGCGCCTGTCACAACCGGCGCCGACCTAGCCGAGCAAGCCGCCGAGCTTGCGCGTGATCGGCACCACGATGACGCTGGTGCCGTGGAAATCGAGCGCGGCCTTGAAGGCGCTGGCGAGGTCCTCGGTCGTCTCGGCCTTGCTGGTCTTGGCGCCATAGGCCTTGCCGAGAGAGACGATGTCGAGGCCGGGAAGGTCGAGGCCGGGCACGTTCGGCGTCTTCTCCAGTTCGGCGAACTGTTTCAGGATGCCGTATTCCTCGTTCTGCAGAACGACATAGATCAAGTGAGCCTTCTGCTGGACGCCGGTATAGACGCCCTGGATCGAATACTGGAACGAGCCATCGCCCATGACGCAGAGCACCGGGCGATTGCGGCCGTTCTCGCGCTCCGCGAGGGCGAGGCCGACAGCGGCCGGGGTGGTCCAGCCGAGCGCGCCGGAGGCAAAGGCATAGGAGACATCCGGCTTGCCGACGCGGATCTGGTCTTGCAACTGCGGGATGTTCGAGGGCGATTCCTGCGTCAGCACGAAATCGGCGGGGAGCAGCGCGTTCAGCGTCGCATAGACGGCCGTGGGCGTCAGCGGCAGCTCGGCCGTCGGCGCCTGCGGCGGCTTGCGCAGCGGCGCGCCCGTGAAGGCCGTCCGCGCGTTGACCAGCGGCATCAGCGCCTCGAGGAACAGGCCGGCATCGCTGACCAGGCTGTCGCCGACCGCCGCCTTGGAGGCGGCATCGGCGTCGTCCGTCACATGCAGAAGTTCCGCGCCTTCAGGCAAATAGGAGCCGGCGACATAGGGATAATAGCGGAAGACCGGCGCCCCGATCACGACGACCAGGTCATGCCCCTCGAGCAGCGCGCTGAGCGGGCCGATGGCCGGCGGCAGCGGGCCGGCGAATTGCGGATGCGTCTCCGGGAAGGACGGCCGCTCGCAGAAGGGCGAGGCCCAGACCGGGACGCCGAGCCGCTCGGCGAGCTGAATGCCGTCGGCCCAGACATCGGCGCCGCCGCGGGCGATATCGGCGCCATAGACGAGGACCGGCGCCTTGGCCGCATTGATGCGCGCCGCGAATTCGGCGACGCGCGCCGGATCCGGGCCGACGCGGGTCGAGACCGTGCGCAGGACATCGGCCGGGTCCATCGGCTGGTCCCAGTCGTCGAGCGGCAGGGAAAGATAGACGGGGCCCGCCGGCTGCTGGACGGCGGTGGCATAGGCGCGCATGAAGGCCGCCGGAATATCCTGGGCGCGCACCGGCTCATAGGCCCATTTCACCCAAGGCCTCGGCAGGTTCGTGGCGTCGATATTGGTCAGCATCGGCTCGATCAGCAGCATGTCGCGGGTCTGCTGGCCGGCCGTGATGATGAGCGGGGTCTTGTTGAGATAGGCTGTCAGGATGGCGCACATGGCGTTGCCAGTGCCGGCGCCGGTATGGAGATTGACGATCACCGGCTTGCGCAGCCCCTGCGACAGGCCGTCGGCGAGGCTGACGACGCTCGCCTCCTGCAGGGCCATCACATAGTCGAAGTCCCCGGGGAAATCCTTGAGGAACGGCTCCTCGGTCGAGCCCGGATTGCCGACGACGGTCGTCAGCCCCAGCTTGCGCAGGAGATCGAACGTCACATCCTTCACCGTCGACATCGTCTTCCCCCCGGTATCGAGCGACTGCGCCAGCGTTCAGCCAGCGACGGCCGGACTATGTCACGAGTTCCCGGCGCCCGGAAGTGAACGCGGCACGCGAGACATTGGGGCCGGGTCAGCTGGGGCCGGGTCAGCCGGGGCCGGCCGCATCGGCCTTCAGCTGCCTCTCCCGGCTTTCGCTGCCGGCGCGAATCCGGCACTGTCCGCCGATGACGATCCGCCGCCTCACCGACGACATGATCAACCGCATCGCCGCCGGCGAGGTGGTCGAGCGGCCGGCCAGCGTCGTCAAGGAACTGACCGAGAACGCCATCGACGCCGGCGCGCGGCGGATCGAGATCGTCACCGCCGGTGGCGGTATCGCGCTGATCCGCGTCACCGATGACGGCTCGGGCATGGATGCGGCCGATCTCGCCCTCTCCGTCGACCGGCACGCGACCTCGAAGCTCGCCGGCGACCTGCTCGATATCCGCACGCTCGGCTTCCGCGGCGAGGCGCTCGCCTCGATCGGCGCGGTGGCGCGGCTGTCGATCGCGAGCCGCCATGCTTCGGAGCCGCATGGCTGGGAGGTCGTCGTCTCCGGCGGCGTTACCGAACCGCTGCGCCCGGCGGCGATCGCGGGCGGGACGCGCGTCGAGGTGCGCGACCTCTTCTTCGCGACGCCGGCGCGGCTCAAATTCATGAAGGGCGAGCGCGCCGAGGCGAGCGCCATCAGCGATGTCGTCAAGCGCCTCGCGATGGCGCATCCGGAAATCCGCTTCACCCTCTCGGGCAGCGACCGCGCCGCGCTCGACCTGCCCGCGACGGGCGTCGATGGCTTCGCCGAGCGGCTGGCGCAGGTGCTCGGCCGAGACTTCATCGCGAATGCCATGGTGATCGAGGCGGCGCGCGAGGGCGTCCTGCTCTCGGGCCATGTGGGGCTGCCGACCTTCCATCGCGCCAACGGGCTGCAGCAGTTCCTGTTCGTCAACGGACGGCCGGTTCGCGACAAGCTGCTGATCGGCGCGCTCCGCGCCGGCTATGCCGATGTCATGGCGCGCGACCGCTTCCCCGTGGCGGCGCTGTCGCTGGCGCTCGATCCGCACGAGGTCGACGTCAATGTCCATCCGGCCAAGTCCGACGTGCGCTTCCGCGATCCCGGCCTCGTGCGCGGGCTGATCGTCGGCGCGCTGCGTCAGGCCGTGCACCAGTCCGGCCACCGCGCGACCTCGACCGGCGGCGGCGCCACCATCGCCGCCTTCCGACCAGGCACGCCGCCGCCCTTCGCCGCTTCCGCGACCTATGCCGCGCGCCCGGCTTCCGCAGCGGCGCGGTCGGCGGCCGCCTATGCCTATCAGCCTGAGGGATTCGCGGAGCCGCAGCGCAGCTTCGCCGGGGCGCAGCAGGCCTTCGCCGCGGTCGACCGGCCCTCGGCCGATGCGCGCGCCCATGGTGAGGCGATCGACGAGCGCAGCGCGCTGCCGCTCGGCGCCGCGCGGGCGCAGGTGCACGGCACCTATGTGATCGCGCAGACCGAGGACGGTATCGTCATCGTCGACCAGCATGCAGCGCATGAACGGCTGGTCTATGAGCGGCTCAAGCAGGCGCTGGCGCGCTCGGGCGCGGCACGGCAGATCCTGCTCATCCCCGATATCGTCGACCTGCCGGCCGAGGATGTCGCGCGCCTCCTCGCGCGCGCCGACGAACTCGCCGCGTTCGGCCTCGTCATCGAGGGCTTCGGCCCCGGCGCGGTGGCGGTGCGCGAGACGCCGGCGCTGCTCGGCAGCGTCGATGCGCGCGCGCTGCTCGCCGATCTTGCCGACGACTTCGCCGAATGGGACGGTTCGACCCGGCTCGCCGAAAAGCTCGACCATGTCGCGGCGACCATGGCCTGCCATGGCTCGGTGCGCGCCGGCCGGCAGCTCCGGCCCGAGGAGATGGATGCGCTGCTGCGCGAGATGGAAGCGACGCCCGGCTCCGGCCAATGCAATCACGGCCGACCGACCTATGTCGAACTGAAGCTCGCCGATATCGAGCGCCTGTTCGGCCGGCGGTGAGCGGGCAATTGCGAAACAGACGGTTTCGCCGCATAAGGACGGGCATGAACCGCATGGACAATATCGGCCGCGGCGGCGAAGCGCGACTGCGCTACCTCGACGGCGACTATCAGATCCTGACGCCCGGCGCCTTCGTGCGCTGCGCCGTCACCGGCGTCGCCATTCCGCTCGACGAGCTGCGCTATTGGAACGTCGCGCATCAGGAGGCCTATGCGGATCCGGCGACCTCGCTCGCCCGCCACAAGGCGCTCGGGCTGGTCTGACCGCGCTCCTGCCGGACGCCCCATCGCCTCCTTCTCGAGAACCCGACGCTCAGCGCTTGCGCAGCGCCTGTTCGAGCAGCCGCGTGACCGCTGCCTCATCCTCGAAGCGGAGCCGCACCGCGAAGACGTCCGCCGCCTCGGCGAGTTCCTGCCGTGCGCCTGACGTCGCGCGGAGGCGGACATGGTCCTTGGCGGTGGTGACGAGGCGGAGGCCATCGGCCGTCGCGCGCGCGAGCAGCGCGGCCGCATCGGCATCGCTGAACGGGTGATGGTCCGGGAACGCCTCTGTCGCCGCGACCTCGACGCCGGCGGCGGCCAGCGAGGCGAAGAATTTCTCCGGACGGCCGATACCGGCAAAGGCCAGAAAGCGCCCTGCCCCCGCCCCTGACGGCCCGAACACAGCGCCGTTCGCCGGCTCCAGCGCCCCGCGCAGCACGGTGCGGCCGGCGCCGGCGGCAAGACGGGAGACGCGGTCGCCGCCCTCCCCTTCGCCGATGACGAGCACGGCGTCGGTGCGCGTGAGTTGCGTGCCGAGCGGCGCGCGCAGCGGTCCGGCCGGCAGCACGCGGCCATTGCCGATGCCGACGCCGCCATCGACGACGACGAGGCAGAGATCCTTGGCGAGCGAGGGATTCTGGAAGCCGTCGTCCATGATGATGCAGTCGGCGCCGGCGGCTTCGAGCAGCGGCACGCCCTTCGGCCGGTCGGGCGCGACGGCGACCGGCCCGCTGCCGGCGAGGAGCAGCGCCTCGTCGCCGACGAGCGCCGCATCATCGCGCGAGGGATCGACCAGATGGGCGCCGGTGATGCGGCCGCCATAGCCGCGCGTCAGGAAGCCCGGCCGAACGCCGAGGCGCTCGACGAGGTCGGCGACGGCGAGCGCGGTCGGCGTCTTGCCGGCGCCGCCGACGACGAAATTGCCGATGCAGATGACCGGCAACTCGGCGTGAAAGCTCGGCGGACGGCGCATGCGCGCCGCGGCGACGGCCGACCAGACGGCGGCGACGGGCGCAAGGGCCAGCGCCGCGGGATGGGTGTTCTGCCGCCACCAGAAGCGCGGCGCGGTGATCATGGCGCCTTGCCGGAGCGGGAGCGGCGCATGCGGACCATGTCCGCCTGGCCGATGCTCGCGGCGACGACGAGCGGGGCGAGATAGGGACGGAGCGCCGCGAGGGTCGCCTCCAGGGCGCCGGAGAACGGCGCCAGCGCCGCGGCGCCGCTTGCGGCGAGCGCCTCGGCCACGGCGGCATCAGCATAGAGCGGACGAAGCGCGGCGGCGAGGCTGCCTGAATCCGTGACCGGCGCGACGCCCGTGCCGGCATCGAGCGCGGCATAGATCGCGCTGGCATTCTCGACCTGCGGCCCATGCAGGATCGCGGCGCCGAGCAGGGCCGCCTCGATCGGATTGTGGCCGCCGACCGGAACCAGCGTGCCGCCGATGAAGGCGACCGGCGCGGCGCGGTAGAAGAGGCCGAGTTCGCCGAGCGTATCGGCGATATAGAGATCCGTCGCCTCGGTCACGCCGTCGCCGCGACTGCGGAGGGCCACGGAAAGGCCCGACGCGGCAAGGCTCGCCGCCAGCGCCGGCCCGCGCACGGGATGGCGCGGCACGATGACGGTGAGAAAGCCCGGACGTTCTGAGCGCAGCGCACTGTGGGCGGCGGCGACCACCGTTTCCTCGCCCTCATGCGTCGAGGCGGCGAGGAAGATCTCGCGCCCTGTCGTCGCCGCGGCGAAGTCGTCGAGCGCCGCGCTCTCGACGCCGGGCGCCGGCACGTCGAATTTCAGATTGCCGACCGAGCGCGCCTGCTTGACCCCGAGCGCGCGCAGCCGTTCGGCATCGCCCTCGCTCTGCGCCAGCGCCATGTCGATGCCGCCGAACAGCGGCCGCATCGCGCCGGTGAGGCGGCTCCAGCGGCGGAAGGCGCGCGCCGTCATGCGGGCATTGATGCGGATCTCGGGAATGCGCCGCGCCGCCAGCCGCGCCATCGTCGTCGGCCACAGCTCCGATTCGAAGAAAAGGGCGAGGTCCGGCTTCCAGGCATCGAGGAAGCGCTCGATGAACGGCTCGATATCGAGCGGCGCATACTGGTGCAGGGCGCCGCGCGGAAGGCGCTGCGCGGCGACGCGGGCGCTCGTCACCGTGACGCTGGTCAGGAGGACGGTGAGGCCCTCGGCCGTGATGCGCTGGATCAGCGGCATCACCGCATTGGTCTCGCCGACGCTCGCGACATGGACCCAGACCAGCGGCCCGGCCGGACGGGCGACCGACGGACGGCCATAGCGCTCGCCGCGCCGGACCGGGTCTTCCTTGCCCTTGCGCGTGCGCCAGCCGAGCAGCAGGGGAACCAGCGGCAGCGCCGCATAGCCGGCGAGGCGATAGAGGCCGCGCGCCGTCCCGCCGATGAGATCAGTCATCGCGCCCGCCGACCCGCTCATAGGCGATGGCGGTGATGCGATTGAGCTCGGCCTGCAGCTCCAGCCGCTTTTCCTCGCGCAGCGCCTCGTCGGCATCGCCGGGAACCAGGATCGGCGTGCCGAAGATGCAGGCGCCGCGGCTGAACGGCAGGTTGATCGTGGTACGGTCCCAGTTGCGCAACACGAGGCGGCGCGAGGTGGCGAGCGCGATCGGCAGGATCGGCCGGCCGGAAAGCCGCGCCAGCGCGATGATGCCGGGGCCGGCCCGGCGCGATTCGGCATGGCTCAAATCAGCGGTCATCGCCACGGTGACGCCCTCGGCGAGCGCCGACTTCATCTCGAGGAAGCCGCGGAGGCCGCCCTTCTCGATGGTCCGGGAGGGCGTGCGCGCGGCGGAGGCGCGGATCGTGCCATAGCCGAACTTCTCGGCGATGATGGCGTTGATCTCGCCGTCGCGATGGCGCGAGACCATGACCTTGAGGTTGAAGCCCTTGTTCGGCACGAAGGGCGCCATGAGATGCTGGCCATGCCACATCGTCATGATGCCGGGCAGGAAGGCGCGATAGGCCTCCAGCGGGTTCTCGGGCTCGAAGGTGATGCGGCTCGTGGCGCGCACCAGCTTGAGGTAAGCGACCGCCGTGAGCCCGGCGAAGCGGATGGTACGGTCCGACGTGCCGAGCCGCTTCAGGAGGCCCGCCGGCTTCCGCGCGGGCTTCGCCGTGGACGCCGTCTCCGCCTCGCCGGCCGGATCCATGGGTGCCGTCTCGTTCACGTTCCTGTTCATCCTCGACCGCCGCCTGTCGCCGCGCGCGGCGGCAAGAGGCGGTACCCGTCAGGCTGCGGTCGCTTGCGGATCGAGCAGACGATGCAGATGGACGATGAAATAGCGGGTCTGCGCGCTGTCGACGGTGACCTGCGCCGCCTGTTTCCAGGCGTCATAGGCGGTCTTGTAGTCCGGAAAGATGCCGACGATGTCGAGCTTGGAGAGATCGGCGAAATCGGTCGCGTCGACAGAGCTGAGCTCGCCTCCGAACACGAGATGGAGGAGCTGTTTCTTGGTCTCCGGCATCGTCGCCGCTCTCCTTGTCTTGACATCGCCAGGTCTGAACATCGCCGTCCGGGGCACCGGCCCCGTTCAGGAACGCCGCAGGGCTTCGGCTGCCGCCTCGGACGCGGCGATCGAACCCGCGACCGCCGCCACCAGACGTGGCCGCGCCGCGATCAGCGCGGGATGGCGCGGATCGGGCCTGTTGTAGCCGATGCGCCCGCCACCGACCTCGTGCAGCGTTCCGCCTGCTTCGTGCACCAAAAGGTCTGCAGCCGCAAGGTCCCAGTCGCGCGCATCCGGCGCCGCCGTGGCGATGTCGATGCGGCCCGCGGCGACCAGCGCCAGCCGATAGGCGAGCGAGGGCGTGACGCGGCGATCGGCGACGGCAAGGCCGGCGCCGGTGATCGCCCTCATGTGGCGCATGGGACCCGCGAAGCGAAGCGCCACCCCGTCCGCGGGCTCGTCCGCCCTGATCGGCACGCCGTTGAGCCAAGCACCGCCACCGAGCGTCGCGGTGAACAGCTCCTCGCGCGCCGGCACGAACAGGACGCCGACACGCGGCACCCCGTCCTCGACCACGGCGACGGAGACGCACCAGTCCGGGTTGCCTTCCATGAAGCCGCGCGTGCCGTCGATCGGATCGACGATGAACACGCGCGAGCGGCCGAGGCGGTCGGGCGTATCGGCGGTCTCTTCCGACAGCCAGCCATAGTCCGGCCGCGCCGCCGTCAGCGCCGCGTGCAGCGAGCGGTCGGAGGCGATATCCGCCTCGGTCACCGGCGAGTCGCCGCCCTTGGTCCAGGCGCGCGGGCTGTTGCCGAAAAAGCCGAGCGCGATGCGTCCGGCCTCAAGCGCCGCGAGGCGGACCAGCTCGAGATCGTCGGCCAGCGAGGCGGCGTCAGCGTCCGGCAATCATCATGCCTTCGATCGCGAGCGTCGGCGCATTGGTCGAGAAGCGATAGACGAGATCGTCGGCGGCGATGAGCCGGCGATACATGTCCTTCAGATTGCCGGCGATGGTGATTTCCGACACCGATTCGGCGAGCTTGCCGCCGGTGATGCG
Organism: Kaistia sp.; assembly: GCA_965279105.1. Taxonomy (GTDB): domain Bacteria; phylum Pseudomonadota; class Alphaproteobacteria; order Rhizobiales; family Kaistiaceae; genus Kaistia. The sequence goes on along the minus strand of OZ257135.1, from coordinate 2,015,018 downwards.
GAAGCCGCCAGCGCCGCGGCTGTAATCGCCGGTGACGCCGTTGACGCCATGGCCGATCAGCTCGGTGACATAGAAGCCCTCGCCGATATCGGCGAGAAGCTGTTCGCGGCTCACCGAGCCCGGCAGCAGCGTCAGATTGGTCGCATGCGGCCCGCCGCCGCCGCCCGAGCCGCGGCCATTGGTCTCCAGCCCAAGCTCGCGCGCCGAGGCGCTGTCGAGCAGCCAGGTCTGCAGCACGCCGTCCGCCACGAGATCGAGCGCCTCGGAGGCGACACCCTCGCCGTCGAACGGGCGCGAGGCGAGGCCGCGCGGGCGGCGCGGATCGTCGGTGATGCGGATGCCGGGCGCGAAGACCGCCTGGCCGAGCGAATGCTGCAGGAAGCTCGTCTTGCGCACGATGGCGGCGCCGTTGATCGCGCCGGCGAGATGTCCGACGAGGCTGACGGCGACGCGCGGATCGAACACGACGGTCGCGACGCCCGTCGGCAGGCGCCCGGGCGAAAGCCGCCGCGCGGCGCGCTCGCCGGCCTCGGTGCCGATCGCCTCGGGCGTACGGAGATCGGAGGCATAGACCTTCGAGTCGCTGTCGTAGTCGCGCTCCATGCCGGTGCCTTCGCCGGCGATGGCGGTCATCGAGACGCTGTGGCGCGAGCCGAGATAGGCGCCGGAAAAGCCGTGCGAGGTGGCGATCACCGCGCCGGTGAGGCCCCAGCCGGCGGAGGCGCCGCTCGATTTCGACACGCCGGCGACGCCGAGCGCCGCGGCTTCGGCGCGGCGGGCGCGGTCGGCCAGCATGTCGGGATCGGGGATCGACGGGTCGAGCAGGTCGAGATCGGGCCAGGCGGTGGCGAGGCGGTCGGCGGGCGCGAGGCCGGCGAAGCGATCCTCCGGCGCCACCCGCGCCATGGCGACGGCGCGCTCGGCGAGTTCGTCCGGCGGCGCGATGCCATTGGTCGAGACGCTCGCGTGGCGCTGGCCGATGAAGACGCGGAGCGCGACATCGTCGCTCTCCGAGCGATCGGTCTCGTCGACCTTGCCGTTGCGGATATCGACAGAAAGCCCGACGCGCCGCACCGCGAAGGCGTCGGCGGCATCGGCGCCGGCACGGCGCGCGGCCTCGACCAGCGCGGCGGCGCGATCGACGAGGCGGGACTGATCCGGCAATGCTGTCATCGCATGGTCTCCTTTGGACCTTTTAGTAGGGTTCGAGGCGCGCGCGAACAACCCCTTGCGGCAAGGTGCGCGCGGAGGGCATGCCGCCGATGCAGGCGGAGCGTCCCTTTCGCCTTGCGCGTGCCGCCGCCCCAGCCCATCGTAAGGCCTCACGCCACGGAGACATTTTGATGGCTGCCGACGCTACAGGCACCGACCTCGTCCAGCTCGTCGCCCTGCTCGGCGCCGGCGTCATCGCCGTTCCGATCTTCAAGCGGCTCGGCCTCGGCTCGGTGATCGGCTATCTCGCCGCCGGCGTCGCCATCGGTCCGTTCGGGCTCGGCCTCTTCACCGATCCGCAGGCCATCCTGCATGTCGCCGAACTCGGCGTGGTGATGTTCCTGTTCATCATCGGCCTCGAGATGCGGCCAACGCGTCTCTGGGGCCTCCGCCGCGAGATCTTCGGCCTCGGCCTCGCCCAGGTGATCGTCTGCGGCGCGCTGCTGACGCTCGCCGGCATCGCGGTCGGGCTTCCGCCGGCCGCGGCCTTCGTCGCCGGCATGGGCTTCGTGCTGACCTCGACGGCGACCGTGATGCAGCTGCTCGAGGAGCGCGGCGACACCGCGGCGCCGGCCGGCCAGCGCATCGTCTCGATCCTGCTGCTCGAAGACCTCGCCATCGTGCCGCTGCTCGCCGCCGTCGTGCTGCTCGGCCCGGCCAGCGGGCAGGATGCGCATCAGCCGTTCTGGATCTCGGCGCTGATCGCGCTCGGCAGCGTCGCGGCCCTGGTCGCGGCCGGGCGCTGGCTGCTCAATCCGATGTTCCGCATTCTCGCAGGCGCCAATGCGCGCGAGGTGATGACGGCGGCGGCGCTCCTCGTCGTGCTCGGCGCTGCGCTCGCCATGCAGCTCGGCGGATTGTCGATGGCCATGGGCGCCTTCCTCGCCGGCGTGCTCCTGTCGGAATCGAGCTTCCGCCACCAGCTCGAGGCCGATATCGAGCCCTTCCGCGGCATCCTGCTCGGCCTCTTCTTCCTCGGCGTCGGCATGTCGCTCGATCTCGGCGTGCTGGTCTCCGACTGGCACGTCATCCTCGTCGCCGTCCTCGGCTACATGATCATCAAGGCGTTCGGCATCGTCGCCGTCGCCAAGCTGTTCAAGGCGAGCCGCAAGGAAGCGCTGTCGCGCGCGGCGCTGATGGCGCAGGGCGGCGAATTCGCCTTCGTGCTCTATGCCGCCGCCACCGCCGCCGGCATCATCGACGGCCGCGCCAATGCGATCCTGACCGCCACCGTCATCATCTCGATGGCGCTGACGCCGCTGACGGTGATGGCGCTCAAATGGCTGCCGGAGCCGAAGGCGGCCGTCGACGACCTCGATGTCGCCGACGGGCTCGAGGCGCGCGTGCTGATGATCGGCTTCGGCCGCTTCGGCCAGATCGCGGCGCAGTTCCTGCTCTCGGAAGGCATCGACGTCACAGCGATCGATTCGGACGCCGACATGGTCAGGAGCGCCGCCCGCTTCGGCTTCAAGGTCTACTACGGCGACGGCACGCGGCTCGACGTGCTGCGCGCGGCCGGCATCGGCCATGCCGATCTCGTCGTCGTCTGCACGGACAAGCGCGAGGCGACCGACCTCATCGTCGAACTGATCCGCTCGGAATTCCCGCTCGCCAAGCTCTATGTGCGCTCGTTCGACCGCCAGCACACGCTGAAGCTCCGCCAGCAGGGCGTCGATTTCGAGATCCGCGAGACCTACGAATCCGCCTTCGCCTTCGGCATGAAGTCGCTGCAGGGGCTTGGATACACCGAGGAAGAGGTGTCCGAGATCAGCGAGACGATCCGCGAGCGCGAGGCGGCCCGCATCGCCATCCAGATGAGCGGCGGCAAGGTCTCCTACACCGACATCCAGGGCAAGCTGAAGCCGGAGCCGCTCGTCGAGCCGAAGCGCCGCGCCAAGGCCCTCAACGAAGCCGCCGAGAAGGCGACCGCCGAAGCGGCCGAATGAGGCCGCCCCCGTCGTCGTCTTCGCCGCGGCTCAGAGCTGCGGCGAGGGCGCGACCTCGGCGGTGGCGGTCTTGGTCTTGGCCGGGCCGACCGTCGCCACCATGCTGGTGCCGTCGGTGAAGAGGCGCCGCGCCGCGCGGCGGGCATCCTCCAGCGAGACGGCGGCGATGAGGGCGTTGCGCTTCTCGACATAATCGATGCCGAGGTCGTCGATCATGATGCCGAGGACCTGGCGGGCGATCTTCGAGGACGAATCGAAGCGCAGCGCATAGGAGCCGATCAGGTAGCTCTTGGCCTTGGCGAGCTCGGCCTCGGTCGGGCCTTCCGCTGCGAGGCGCCCGATCTCCTCCTTGATGAGCGCGATCGTCTCGGGCGCGCGATCGGCGCGCGTCGCCGTGCCGCCGGCGAAGGCGTCGGCATGGGCGAGCGTCACCAGCGAGGTCGAGATCGAATAAGCGAGGCCGCGCTTCTCGCGCACCTCGCTGTAGAGCCGCGAGGAGAACGAGCCGCCGCCGAGAACATGATTGACGACATAGGCCGCCATGAAATCGGGATCGCTCCGCTTGATGCCGGGGCCGCCGAAGCGGATCAGCGTCTGCGGATTGGGCTGGTCGATCGCGATGATGCCGGCGGCCGGCACGATGTCGGCAACGGGTGCCAGCTGCGCCTTGGCGGGCAGCGGCCCGAAGACGCGCGAGAGCATCGCGCCTGCCTCCTTGGGGCTGATCGCCCCGACGATCGCGACCTTCAGATTGTCGCGGGCGAAGACATGGCCGCGATAGGTCTCGAGATCGGAGCGCGTGATGGCGGCGACGCTCTCTGGCGTGCCGTCGAGCGGGCGGCCATAGGGATGGTTCGGAAAGGCCTTGGCGCAGACGGCCAGCGTCGCCGAAGTCTGCGGGTCGTTCTCGTCACTCCTGATGCCGGCATCGATCTGCGCGCGGATGCGCTCGAGAGGTTCGCTGTCGAAGCGCGGCTTCTGCAGCGCCAGAGCGAGCAGGTCGAAGGCCTCCGTCCGATCCTCGGCCAGCGTCTTCAGATCGCCGAAGAAGCCGTCGCGGCCGGCATCGAAGCTGAGGGAGATCGACCGGTCGTCGAGAGCCTTCTGGAACGCGGCGCTGTGGAGATCGCCGGCGCCTTCGTCGAGGAGGCTCGACAGCATGTTGGCGACACCCGGCTTGTCAGTCGGATCCTGCGCGGCGCCGCCGGCGAACACGAAATCCATCGCGATCATCGGCACCGTGTAGTCCTCGACCAGCCAGGCCTCGACCCCGGCGGGGCCTTCGATCTTCTGGATGGTCATCGCTCTCGTCGCAGGGACGATGACGAGGAAGCCGATCACGGCCATGCCGAGGCGGACGAGAAGCTTGGCCATCGGGTCAGTCTCCGTTCGGTCAGCTACGGCCTTCGGCCGGCGCGGGGATGAGGGTGCCGGTCACAGACCGGCGTGCGTCGAGGAAGGTATTGGCGGCGGCGGAGATATCGGCGGCGGTGACGTCGCCGATGCGGGACGGCCAGCCCTGGACGGCGTCGAGCGGCTGGCCCGTCGCCATGGCCATGCCGATGATCCGCGCCAGCATGGCCTGGCTGTCCTGGGCATAGATTGCCTGCGCGCGGGTGCGGCGCTTGGCGGCGGCGAGTTCGTCCTCGGTGACGCCGTGGTCGCGGATGTCGGCGACGACCTTGTCGACGGCGGCCTCGAGCTTCGCGAGCGGGACATCGCCACGCGGGCTGGCGAAGATGCCGAAGCGGCCATAGTCGAGCGACTCGCCGCCATAATAGGAGCCGGCCGAGGACGCGATGCCCTGCTCGACCACCAGCGCGCGGTAGAGGCGGCTGGTCGCGCCGCGGCCGAGAATATCGGCGAGCACGTCGAGCGCCTCCGCTTCGCCCGGCTTGCCCGAGGCATAGGAGGGAACAAGGTAGGTGCGGCTCCAGGAGGGCTCGCTGACGCGCGGATCGGAGAGCGACACCGTGCGCGCGGCGAGCGGCGGCGGCTCCTTCGGCCGGATGCGCTCGCCCGGCTCGGAGCGGCGCGGCACCTTGCCGAAGGTCACATCGGCGAGGCGGCGGACCTCCTCGGGCGTCACATCGCCGGCGACGACGAGAACGGCGTTGTTCGGCGTGTAGTAGCGGCGGTACTGGACCAGCGCGTCGCCGAGCTCCAGCCCCTCCATCTCCTGCATCCAGCCGATGGTCGGGATGCCGTAGTGATGATTCTGGTAGAGCGCGGCATTCATCGCCTCGGAGAGCTGGGCGCCCGGATCATTGTCGATCCGCATGCGCCGTTCCTCAAGGATGACGTCGCGCTCGGACTGGACGACCTTCTCGGTGAGATCGAGCCCTTCCATGCGGTCGGCCTCGAAGGCCATCACCGTGCCGAGCCGTTCCTTGCCGATGGTCTGGAAATAGGCGGTGGCATCGGCCGTGGTGAAGGCGTTTTCCTGGCCGCCGCCTTCCGAGACCTTGGCCGAGAACTCGCCGGCGGGATGGGCCTTGGTGCCCTTGAACATCAGATGTTCGAGGAAATGCGCGATGCCGGACTTGCCCGGCGGATCATCGGCCGCGCCGATCTTGTACCAGACCATATGGGTGACGATCGGCGCCCGGTGATCGGGCACCACGACGACTTCCATGCCGTTGGCGAGCGTGAAGCTGGTCGCATCGGGCGCGATCCGCACCGGCGGTTCGGCGTCCGTACCGGCTGCGACGGCGGAACCAGCCAGGGAAACGGAGAGAAGGAGAGCGGCGAACAGGCGGCGCACGGCCGGAGGACGGCGGCGTTCAGCGGTCAACATACGCAGGTTCATCCGTCCTCGACACGCGTCACCAGAGCCCCCGGGCGAGAAGCCTAGGATAGTCTTGCAGGCGTGGCGAGGAAAATATGCCGCCTTACCGGACGAAGCGAAAGAACAGCAATTGCGTGTCGCCGGCCTCGCGGCGCTCCAGCGGCTCCAGCCCCGCGACCGGTTCGATCACCGCATCGGCGGATTCCTCGAGCACGACCAGCGCGCCGGGGGCGAGCCACCCGCCGCCTACGGACGATGCCAGCGCCGGCTCGCCGAGGGCGCGGCCATAGGGCGGATCGGCGAAGACGAGATCGAACGGGGCGACGGTTCCGGCCGGCCCGAGCTTGGTGGCGTCGCGGCGGAAAAGCCGCGTGCGGCCGGTGAGGCCGAGCATCTCGATGTTCTGGCGGATCAGGCCGCGCGCCTCGACGCCCTCGTCGACGAAGAGCGCAAAGGCGGCGCCGCGCGACATCGCCTCGAGGCCGAGCGCGCCGGTGCCGGCGAAGAGATCGAGCACGCGCGCGCCGGCCGCCTTGTCGTCATAGCCATGGGCGAGGACATTGAAGAGGCTCTCGCGGAGGCGATCGGATGTCGGACGGATCGCCTGGCTCTTCGGCGCGGCCAGCGTGCGGCCGCGCCATTCACCGCCGACGATCCGCACCGCCGCCTCCCGATGCTCCGCCGCCATCCGACGGCCCCCTCGTCTTCGGCCGGCCGGGTCCGCGGCCGCCGGGGCGCTTGTCGCTGCCGCCCGGAGACCGCTTGGCACCCGGACCGTCGCTGCGCGACGCGCGGCCGTCACGTGCCGGCTTTCCTTCGCGAACAGACTTGCCTTCGCGGACAGGCTTGCCCTCGCGAACAGGCCTGCCCTCGCGCGATGGCCTCTCGTCGCGGGACGCCCTGCCCTCGCGGGATGGCGGCTTGCCGGCGCGCGGCTGCTTGATGTCTCGCGACGGCCTGTCGTCGGAACTCGTCTTGCCGCCAGCGCCGCCGCGCTGCGGACGCGGCTTCGAAAGCCCGGTCCGTGCCGGACGGCCCTCGCGATCCTCGGACGCACCCGAACGCGCCGGCCGTCCCGTGACTGGCTTGCCGGCCGGGGCCCGTCCCTCGCCGGAACGGGTCGCGGCTGCGCGCGCCCCGCCGGGACGCGACACGCCGCCGCGCGGCCCGATGCGGGTCGCCGTCGGCCGCTCTTCGGGAGCTTGGTCCGTCTTGCCCGTGTCACGCTCCTCGAAGCGCGCGCGGCCGCGCGTTCCGCGCTCGGGCCGGAGCACGCCAGGACGCGGCACCCGCTCGGCGGCGGTCCGGCCGATGCGGCCGGGGCCCTCCGGCGTGCGCTCGCGCGGCGGCTCGGCCTCGGTCCGCCGGGGCGGACGCGTCGATGCGGGACGGCTCGAACGCGCCGGCCGCGCCGCCTCCTCCAGCGTCGTCTCGCGCATGCGCGAGGCCGGCGGCTTCGGCGGCTTCAGCCGATGATCGCCCTCCGGCTCGACGCGCTGGCGCCTGGGCACCCGCTCGCGCGGCGCCGGCCGTTCGTCGTCGCTCTCGTCCGCATCGCCAGCGCGCTGGCCACGCCCGGGCCGCCCGGCTTCGCGCACCGGCGCATCGAAATCGGCGCCGGCCTCGTCGGCGAGCTTCTGGCCGAGCTGGTCGCGCAGCACCCGGCCCTTGATCTCCACGACCTCGCCCTCGGCGAGATCGCCGAGCTGGAACGGCCCATAGGAGATGCGGATCAGACGGTTGACGTCGAGGCCGAGATTGGCGAGCACATTCTTGACCTCGCGGTTCTTGCCCTCGCGCAGCGCCAGCGCCACCCAGACATTGCTGCCCTGGATGCGTTCGAGCTGGGCGTCGATGGCGCCATAGAGCATGCCGTCGATGGTGACGCCGTCGCGCAGCTTGTCGAGATCGGGCTGCAGCACCTCGCCCCAGGCCCGCGCGCGATAGCGTCGCAGCCAGCCGGTCGAGGGCAGCTCGAGCACGCGCGCGAGGCCGCCATCATTGGTGAGCAGCAGCAGGCCCTCGGTGTTGATATCGAGCCGGCCGACCGCGATCACGCGCGGCATATGCTCCGGCAGCGCGTCGAAGACCGTCGGGCGCCCTTCCGGATCGCGCGCCGTCGTCACCAGCCCGCGTGGCTTGTGATAGAGCCAGAGCCGCGTGCGCTCGCGCTGCGGCAGCGGCTCGCCATCGACCGTCACCTTGTCGCGCGGGCCGACATTGACGGCCGGCGTGGTCAGGACGGTGCCGTTGATGGCGATGCGCCCTTCCTCGATCCAGCGCTCGGCGTCGCGGCGCGAGCAGAGCCCGGCGCGGGCCAGCACCTTGGCGATGCGGTCGCCCTCCGTCCCGGCATCGCCACGGCTCTGGCGAGGGGCGGCGGCGTCGTCTATGCGTTTGTTCGGCGGCTTCATCGGTGATCACCTCGGCCGCTTCCTTAACAGAGCGCTGCCTGCGAGGCGAGACGGCAACAGCTTCACGGGACCCCCATGAACAAAGAGACGGCGGGATCGAAGGATGAAGGCGCCGCGACCAGCGCCGCGCCACCATCCGATTCGAGCCCCGTGGCGGGTGCCGATCGGCCTTCCCTCGATCAGACCCCGATGGATGCAGCGCTCGCCGAGGCGAGACTTGCCGCCGCGCGCGGCGAGGTGCCGATCGGCGCCGTCGTGGTTCTGGACGGCCGCATCATCGCGCGCGCGGGCAACCGCACGCTCGAATGGAAGGATCCGACCGCGCATGCCGAGATGCTCGTCATCCGCGCCGCCGCCGCCGCGATCGGCTCGGAGCGGCTCATCGGCGCCGATCTCCATGTGACGCTGGAGCCCTGCCCGATGTGCGCCGCGGCGATTTCCTTCGCCCGCATCCGCCGCCTCTATTATGCGGCCGCCGATCCGAAAGGCGGCGCCGTCGAGAGCGGCGTGCGCCTCTACCAGCAGCCGACCTGCCATCACGCGCCGGACGTCTATGACGGCATCGCCGCGACGGAAGCCGCCGCGCTGCTGCGCGACTTCTTCCGTCAGCGGCGCTGATCGTGCCGGCGTCTTGCACGAAACTGCACGATTTACGCGGCGAGGCTCGCGCAGCCGGGGACGTCTTCCAGGCGGCGATAGACCGCGAGCCCGCGCTTCAGGGCGATCTCGACGTCGAGATCGGCGCCCTTGGAAGCGCCGGGCAGGCGCAGCACGGCGTCGCAGCGCGGCAGCAGGCGATGGGCGACCGGATAGGCGATCTCCTCATAGACGGCATCGCCGACCGCCGTCGACCCGGCCACCGCCATCAGGGGCAGCGCCAGCCATTCGCCGATCAGCGGGATATGGCCGGCACGGAACAGCGGCAGCGCCGCCTCCTCGAGCACGCGCAGATTGGCGGCCATCAGCGCGGGATCATCGCCGGTGCCCGAGCGATAGGGGCCGGCGACGAGGATGATCAGGGACGGAGTCGCTGTCGACATGAGGAAACCTCTCAGGGGTTGGGATCAACGACGCCACATTGCACGAATGCGATAATTCGTGCAACATCGTGCAGATACCGAGAGAGACCATGCTGACCAGCGAACGCAAGCGCCACATTCTGGAAATCCTTTCGCGCGAGGGCCGCGTCGTCGCCAAGGCGGTGAGCCAGGAACTTTCGCTGTCAGAGGACACGATCCGGCGCGACCTCCGCGAGCTCGCGGCCGAGGGACTGCTGCAGCGCGTCCATGGCGGCGCCCTCCCCGCCAGCCCGGGCGTCGCCGATTTCGCCGCGCGCCAGGTGATCGCGCCGGACGGCAAGCAGGCGATCGGCCGCGCGGCAGCGGCGATGATCGAGGACGGCGCTGTGGTCATCCTCGACGGCGGCACGACGGCGATCGAGGTCGCGCGGCATCTCCGCCCCGGCCTCCGGGCGACCATCGTCACGCATTCCCCGAGCACGGCCATGGCTCTGATGCCGCATGACGGCGTCGAGGTGGTGATCATCGGCGGGCGGCTGTTCCGCCATTCGATCGTGACGTTCGGTGCCATCGCGGCCGAACAGATCCAGCGCATCCGTGCCGATCTCTATTTCCTCGGCGTCACCGGCATCCATGCCGAGGCCGGCCTCACCACCGGCGATATCGAGGAAGCGGCGATCAAGCGCCAGCTGATGGGCCAGGCCGCCGAGACCATCGCCCTCGCCTCCCGCGAAAAACTCGGCGCCGCCTCCCCCTTCCTCGTCGCCCCCATCACGGCCCTTGCCGGCATGGTGACGGAGGCCGGCATCGACGCGGCCGTGCTGGCCCCGTTCGAGCGGGCGGGGGTGGTGGTGAGACGGGGGCAGCTCCCCCAAGACGGATCGACATTCGGCTTCGGTCATCGTGATCGACCGCTGCCACCTGTCATTGCCGGGCCTGACCCGGCAATCCAGCCTCTCTGCCTGCAGGCCTGCAATTGCAAGCAGACGGTCGAGGGTAGTCTGGGTTGCCGGGTCAAGCCCGGCAACGACACCTCTGAGCACTCTCAGCAGGGCCAAAGACTGAATGTCGATCGGTCCTAAGCTGGCGAGGACGGATCGCTGTTTCCGGGCGGGGAACCTGCGTCGCCCTGCGGAGCAGCAAGCAACGGATCCGGCAGGTCGGCATGGGCGAGGCGCGGATCGTCATTGACGATCGGCCTCAAGCGAAACCGCATCTTCGGCCGCGGGGCGGCACCAACCGGCCGGTCGCGCCCATCGGTCGTCCTGTCGAAGGTCGCGTATTCGTCCCTGCGACGGGCGTCGGCCATCGCGATCGCCAGTTTCTCGAAGGCGTCGGTGACCATGTGATAATAGGGCCGCGCCCGGGCAGGCGCCGCATAGCTCGGCTTCTGCTCTGCCTTCCCATCGATCATGTCATCGAGACTCGTTTCGCCCCGCGCTGCGGCGGCGGCGTCCGAGGCGCGCCGCGCAAGCACGAAGCGTCGGGACAGATCCTCCACCGCTGCCATGAAGTTGCGATAGCGGACCCACCGGTGGCTTGCGAAGCTCGGGCTGTTCGGGCCACCTGTTTCGGGGTCGGTGGTTTGCAGCGGATCATACCGCGCCGCGATCAGCTGGCCCGCCGCCTTGCCGCGCCAGTCGAGTTCGGCGATCACCCTCTGCGTCATATCGAGATTGAGCCCGCCTTCGTCGCTGAGGAGGCCGATATTGACCACCCGATCGCGCGTGCCGGGCGCAGTCTGCATCTCGTTGTCGCTCCAGAAGCGGGCGGTATTCAGGAGCGTCGACAGGAAGGCGCCAAGGCCGCCGGCCTCGAAATCCGTGAAGGAGACCGGTTGCACGCGGTTGCCCTTGACCATCGAGATATAGGTCCAGCGCGGATCCCCCGGGACGGGATCGCCTTCCGGCGTCGTTGTCGGCCGGGCCGCGGCCTGTCGCTCCGGGGCATTGGGATCGGCGACGGCCTTGCCTGAGGCAGTGGGGATAGGCTCGGCGTCTTCCGCATTGGCTTGCTCAGCCGCAGCCGCCTCGGTGCCGCTCGCGAAATCGACGAGGTTGAGGCAGAAGGTCGGCCGGCTCGGCATGGGGCTGTCGAAGAAGTGGATCGGGAAGTTCGAGGTCAGGCCGCCATCGGAGAACCACACCCGCTTCAGCGCCACTTTTCCAGTCGGGTTCTTCTTGCCCCAGAAGTCGGGCGTCAACAGGGGAACGGCCGACAGCAAGATCGGGAAGCTCAGCGACATCCGCGCTCCGAAGACCACCGGCAGATTCTGCGGCCAGGGAAGGCGCACAACGGGCTTCGGATGCGCGATCCGAGGATCAGCCTTCCAAGCGTGCGCGAGCATCCAGCTGACGATTGCCGGCGGAAGATAGCTGCGAAGCACCTCCTCCTCGACATAGAGCGGCGACTGCATCTCGAGAAAGGGAAGCTGGGTTGTCCGGTTGCGACTGATATCGCTGGCGATCATCGCCAGGTCGATCGTCCGTGGGTCGGCCGGCTTGACATTCCGTCCGTCGACGGTGGCATCGCCCGCCTTCAAGGGGGCGCCCCAGAGATCACCGAATGTGAGCGGGGCATCGCTGACTTCCCGACCGGCCGCGCGCTGGACCTCGGCATGCAGCCAGTTGGTCAGACCGAGGAACCGTTCGCTGCCCGTTCCGGTCCCGCCTGCAGGATCGCCGAGGCCGGTGCAGATCCCGTATCGGTTGTCCTTGAGCGCCGGCAACCACCATTTCGTCAACACCGCCGCGGTCGAGGCAGCCCATGCGAGACCGACGAGCAGAAGAGTGCCGAGCCCGCCCACCAGGGCGAAGGTCCCGGCCAACCACGCTGAATCGGCACTATCGACCGTGGCGGCCATCACGACCAGGCCGACGACAAGCGCGGTCGCCATCGCAACGGCCACCGGCAAGGTCGACAGCGTCTTCGACGCCATAAGCAGCAGCCGGATCGGCCAGGGCGCATCGGAGAACAGCGGCATGATGAAGGCGTAGAGCCGCCGTGTCGCCGGCTCGGGCGTGAAGAGATGGAACAGGCGCGAATGCCCGTCGGGTGCCCTCTCGCCGAGGCTCGCCGGCATGGCGGCGATCTGCTTGAAGGCGTCCGGATTCCTGCCCGTCAGCCGACCATATTCGGCGGCGGCGGTGATCGCCGCGGCGATGGCGCCGACAGAGGTGCCGCCGATCGAGCGAAAGACATAGCGCTTGGCGATCTGCGCCACGGCGCCCGGATAGATGATGCCGCTCGTCACGCCGCCCGCCATGACGATGTCGCATTCAAGCTCCGGTCGCTTGACCGGCGCAGCCGTTCCATCCGACGCCATCGCCGACCCCCATCAACGTGCGCAGCGCGGTCACGCTACCTCTGGATGTGGTCTCGACGCAAACTAAATCACGCGCAAACGAAAAAAGGGCGCGGCTCGCGCCGCGCCCTTCCTGAACTTCCGAGGGGGTAGGACTTCTTAGAAGTCCATGCCGCCCATGCCGCCGCCGCCCGGCATCTGGGGAGCGCCGGACTCGCGCTTCGGCAGATCGGCGATGAGGGCCTCGGTGGTGACGATCAGCGAGGCGACCGAAGCCGCATCCTGCAGGGCGGTACGCACGACCTTGGTCGGGTCGATGATGCCGGCCGAAACCAGATCGACATACTCTTCCGACTGGGCGTCGAAGCCGAACGTGTCCGACTTGCTCTCGAGAACCTTCGAGACGACGATCGAGCCTTCGACGCCGGAATTGTCGGCGATCTGGCGGATCGGGGCCTCAAGGGCGCGCAGCACGATCTTGATGCCGGCTTCGATGTCCGAATTGTCGGACTTCAGCTTCTCGACGGCCTTCTTGGCACGCAGGAGAGCGGTGCCGCCGCCGGGGACGATGCCCTCTTCGACAGCCGCGCGGGTCGCATTGAGCGCGTCGTCGACGCGGTCCTTGCGCTCCTTGACCTCGACCTCGGTCGCGCCGCCAACGCGGATGACCGCGACGCCGCCAGCGAGCTTGGCGAGACGCTCCTGGAGCTTCTCACGGTCGTAGTCCGAGGAGGTCTCCTCGATCTGCGCCTTGATCTGCCCGACGCGAGCCTCGATTTCCTTCTTCTTGCCATTGCCGTCGACGATGGTCGTGTTCTCCTTGGAGATCGTGACCTTCTTCGCGCGGCCGAGCATGGCGAGCGTGACGTTCTCGAGCTTGATGCCGAGATCTTCGGAAATCACCTGGCCGGCGGTGAGGATCGCGATGTCCTCGAGCATGGCCTTGCGACGGTCACCGAAGCCCGGAGCCTTGACGGCCGCGACCTTGAGGCCGCCACGGAGCTTGTTGACGACGAGCGTGGCCAGGGCCTCGCCTTCGACGTCTTCCGAGATGATCAGGAGCGGCTTGCCCGACTGGACGACGGCTTCCAGGACCGGAAGGATCGCCTGCAGGTTCGACAGCTTCTTCTCGTGCAGGAGGATGTACGGATCATCGAGTTCCGTGACCATCTTCTCGGCATTGGTGATGAAGTAGGGCGAGAGGTAGCCGCGGTCGAACTGCATGCCCTCGACGACTTCGAGCTCGGTCTCGGCGGTCTTGGCTTCCTCGACGGTGATGACACCCTCGTTGCCGACCTTCTGCATCGCCGAAGCGATCATCTGGCCGATTTCCTTCTCGCCATTGGCGGAGATGGTGCCGACCTGAGCGACTTCCTCGGACGTCTTGATCTTCTTCGAGCGCTTCTCGAGATCCTTGACGGCTTCCGCGACGGCCATGTCGATGCCGCGCTTCAGATCCATCGGATTCATGCCGGCCGCAACGGCCTTGGCGCCTTCCTTGACGATCGACTGGGCGAGAACGGTCGCCGTGGTCGTGCCGTCACCGGCCTTGTCGTTGGTCTTCGAGGCGACTTCGCGCAGCAGCTGGGCGCCGAGATTCTCGAACTTGTCCTCGAGCTCGATCTCCTTGGCGACGGTGACGCCGTCCTTGGTGATGCGCGGGGCGCCGAACGACTTCTCGATCACGACATTGCGGCCCTTCGGACCCAGCGTGACCTTGACGGCGTTGGCGAGGATGTCGACACCGCGCAGCAGCTTTTCGCGCGCGTCGGCAGCGAACTTTACGTCTTTTGCAGCCATGTGGCTTGCTCCCTTGAGTTGCTAGCAGACAAAGAAAAACCGCGTGAAGGGGAAACCCTTACGCGGCCTTCTTGCCGGAAGCCTTGTTGTCGATGACGCCGAGAATGTCCGACTCCTTCATGATGAGGAGGTCTTCGCCGTCGATCTTCACTTCCGTGCCCGACCACTTGCCGAACAGGATACGATCGCCAGCCTTGACATCGAGCGGAACCAGCTTGCCGGCATCGTCACGAGCGCCGGGACCGACGGCGACGACTTCGCCTTCCTGCGGCTTCTCCTTGGCGGTGTCCGGGATGATGATGCCGCCCTTGGTCTTCTCTTCGCCTTCAAGGCGACGGACGACGACGCGGTCATGCAGAGGACGGAAACCCATTGTAATTCTCTCCTCGCGTGAAAATTCCGCTCAGCGGCGGAACCTCGAATGAACTGGGCTGTTAGCACTCACCGGAGGCGAGTGCCAGCATGCGCCGTCGATCTAGGTGTCGGGTGGATCGATGTCAAGGCGCGGCCGATGCGCGTTGGCGCATTTTTCTCCGCGCCGCGTCAGACCCATTCGGGGCTCGACGTCTCCGCCGCGAGCGTGTCGACGGCCGCCTCGAGCCGCTGCATGAAGCCCTCGCCGGCGCCCTGCATCGGCGTTCCCACGACGATATCGCAGAAGAATGGGACCGGAAGATGAACGCCCTTCGGCAACACGCGGCCGAAGCCGTTGAGGAACACCGGCAGCACGGGAACCTCGGGCCGGCGGCGCGCGACATGGCCGATGCCGCGCTTGAAGGCCTGCCGCTGTTCCGGCTCGCCGCGTGAGCCCTCGGGGAAGATGATGAGGATATCGCCGCGGTCGAGCGCCTCCAGCGCGCCGGCGAGCGGGTCCTTGCCGCCCTTCGAGGCGCCGCGCTCGACGGGAATGATGCCGAGGAGATCGACCGCGAACCACTTCATCAGCCTGTTCTTCAGAAAATAGTCGGCGGCGGCGACCGCATGGATGCGCGGCAGGCGGCGGAGCGGAAAGAGCGCCATCAGCGCCAGCGTATCGAGATGGCTGTTGTGGTTGGCGGCGATGATGAGGGGCCCCGCCTTCGGCAGCCGCTCCGGGTGGCGCACCGAGAGGCCGATCGCGACCAGCAGGAACGGCCGGACGATCAGCGCGAAGAAGAGGAGGCGGAGGACGGCGCGGAGTTTCTGGCGCATGGATCGCTCAGAAATAGAAGTAGCGGACGGTGTGGAAGAACAGCGGCGCCGTGAAGACGAGGCTGTCGACGCGGTCGAGAATGCCGCCATGGCCGGGCAGCAGCGTGCCCGTGTCCTTGATGCCGAGATCGCGCTTCATCGCCGACATGACGATATCGCCGAAGAAGCCGGCGATCGCCAGCATAGCGCCGATCAGCGCGGCCTCTGGCGCATGGATCGGCGTCAGGAGCGGCGCAAGCATGGCGGCGAGCAGCGTCGTCGCGATCAATCCGCCAATGAAGCCCTCGACGGTCTTGTTGGGCGAGACCTTCGGCGTGATCTTGCGGCGGCCGAAGCGGCGCCCGGCGATGAACTGCGCGACATCGTTGAACTCGGTGGCGATGATCAGGAAGACCAGCAGACCGGCGCCGGTGCCTTCGGGCGAGCCGGGCGGCGGCACGGCGAGGAGATAGGCGGCGTGGCTGATCGCGAACACGGCGATCATCAGCCCCCAATGCAGCGTGCCCGCCGCCTTGAGGAAGCCGCCGGTCTCGCCGCGCAGCACCAGCGCCGCCGGCAGGATCAGGAACATGTAGACCGGCACGAAGATGACGAACATGCCGTACCAGGCGGTGCCGACGAAGATGTACTGGATCGGCACCGCGAGATAGGCGAGCAGCAGCACGACGCGGTCGGCGCGCCGCGTCGGGATGATGGTCAGATATTCCTTGAGCGCGAGATAGCTGACAAAGGCGAGCAGCACGATCATCGCGGTACGCCCGAGCACGAGCGCCGCGACGAGGATCGCCACCATCACCCACCAGGAGCGGATGCGCGCCTTGAGCTCCCGCTGCTTCTCCGCCGCCTTGGCCTCGAGGGCCGGCCGCTTCAGCCGCACGAACACCGAGGCGAAGACGAGCCCGGCGAGGATGAGCGCGAGCGTCGCGACCAGCATCGGCGGCAGCCCGCGTCCGGCAAAGAAGGCGAGCACCGTGTCCAGCATCGCGGCGGCGGTCATGGCGCATCTCCGGGGCTCGCCGCACCGCCAAGGCTCGCCCGCGCCCGGCGGAGGCTCGTCCAGGCGGCGAGCAGCGCCAGCACCGTCATGACGGCATCGATCCAGGCGCCCCCAGGCGCGCCGGCGGCAAGCGCCGCGGCGAGCAGTCCGATGGCGGCGGCGCGGTCGGACTTGCCCATCGGCCCGTCATAGCGCCGCTTGCCGCCGATCACCTCGCCGAGAACGCCGACGAATTCGGACAGGAGCGCCGCGAAGACGAAGCCGACGATCGGCACGGCATGGGCGCCATAGGGCGCGAGGGCCGGCACCAGCGCCAGATAGAGCGCGCCATCCGAGACGACATCGCCGACTTCGTTGAGGACGGCGCCGAGGCGCGATTTCTGGCGATGCTCGCGCGCCAGCATGCCGTCGATGGCATTTAGCGCCATGCGCAGGAAGAGAACGACCGGCAGCAGAACGAGGCTCGCCCGGTGGCCGGCAAGGACCGCGAGCGCGATGCCGGCGAGGATGCTGAGCGAGGCGGCGGCGAGCGTCACCGCATTGGCCGTGACGCCGCGCGCGGCGAGGCGCGCGACCAGCGGACGCAGCAGCGCCTGGAATCGCGGCTTCAGATCATAGATGCTCGGCATGGCCCGCCCCGGTCGATCGGCCCCCCGCGCGGCCGTCGGACCGTCTCCACCACGCGGCGGCGCTTTGCGCAGTGAGGCGGGTCACATAGCCGACCTCGACGCCACCCGCATTTCTCTCAGGAGATGGTCAGCGGCAGCTTGATCGGCGCAGACTTGCCCGTGGCGTCGTCGGTGACCGTCAGGATCAGCTCATAAGCGCCCGGCTTCAGCTGCGGCAACTGGAAGGTGACCGTGATGTGGAAATCGCGGCTCTTGCTGCGGCTGGTCTTTTCGAGGACCGCCGGCGTCGACGACTTGGCGAGGATGAGGCCCTTTTCGCTGCGGATCTCGATCGTCGAGCGGAAGGTGATCGTCTCGACGCCGTCCGCCTCCTTCCAGCCGAAGCCGACCGGCTCTGCATAGATCTTGAGCTCGGATTTCGGGGCAAAGACCGCGTTGGCGCGCGGTACATATTCGCCGAAGCCGGTGGCGTCGTCGACGAACAGCGCCTTGCGGAACGACAGCGGCGCCGCCTTCCAGAACGCCTCGACGGAGGCATCGAGCGCATCGATCGCCTCGAGAATCTTGCCCTCGGACAGGAGCGTCTCCGCGCTGCTCGCCTTGGTCGCGACCTCCCCTGCCTCAGCCACAGCCCCCGACATCACCAGCGCCAGCACGCCCGCCGCCGCCATCCCGGAAAACCGGGACGCCCCTGACCTCATGACCTACCCCTTGCCAGGCGCAAAAAGCGCCGAAATCCAGCCCAATCAGGCGGAACATGCCGTTCCGGCACACTCTGCGCAAGCATTTCGGTGCCTTTGGACTGACGACGCCGGCAAAGTGCCCGGAAGGGCTCAGGCCGTGCGCCGCTCCTGCCAGGCCTGCCGCTTGCGATAGATGGTCGAAGGGCTGATTTCGAGCGCCGCCGCCGCGCGGGCGATGTTGCCGGCAAAGGCGCCGACGGCGCTTTCGATGATCGAGCGCTCCTGCTCCCAGAAGGGCATGATCGAACCGGTGCCCGGGCGCGGCGGGCTTGCGGCCTCGTCCATGCGCCCGGGCCCGGCGGTGCCGCGGATCGTCGCCGGAAGCATCGCGGCCGCGATCTCGCCACCATGGTTGAGCACCACGGTACGGCGGATCGCATTCTGGAGTTCGCGCACATTGCCCGGCCAGGGGTGGCGGACCAGGCGCTCGGCGGCGTCGGCGGCAAAACCGCGGAAGGAGCGTCCCTCTTCCGCGGCGTAGCGGGCGAGGAAGGCGTCGGCGAGCAGCAGGATGTCCTCGCCGCGCTCGCGCAGCGGCGGCATATGGATCGGCAGGACATGCAGCCGGTAGAACAGGTCCTCTCGGAAGCGCCCGGCGGCGATCTCGGCAAAGGGGTCGCGATTGGTGGCGCTGACGATGCGCACATCGACGCGGCGCACGGAGGCCTCGCCGACCCGTTGCACCGTGCCGCTCTGGATGAAGCGCAGCAGCTTGGTCTGCAGGGCGAGATCCATCTCGCCGATCTCGTCGAGGAACAGCGTGCCGCCATCCGCCATCTCGGCGGCGCCGGCGCGCGTCTCGGTGGCGCCGGTGAAGGCCCCGCGCAGATGCCCGAAGATCTCGCTCTCCATGAGATCCTTCGGGATCGCGCCGCAATTGATGGCGACGAAGGGCTTGCCGGCCCGGCCGGAGCGGGCATGCAGCGCCTCGGCGCAGACTTCCTTGCCGGTGCCGCTCTCGCCGGTGATGAACACCGGGGCGCGCGAGGGCGCGATGCGGTCGATCTGCTCGAACACGGACTGCATGGCGGGCGAGCGGCCGACGAAGCCCTCGAACCCCTCGCGGACGTCGGCGTCGCGCGCCTTCGCCGGGGTGCCAACGGACGGCAGCGACGGCGACGGCGCCACATTCCACTGGCGGATGGCGGATTCGAGCCGCTCGATCAGCGCTGCCGCGCCGAACGGCTTCTGCAGATAGTCGACGGCACCGGCCCGGATCGCGGCAACGGCGGTGTTGAGCGATCCGCGCGCGCTGGTCGCGATCACGCGGGTGGCGCCTTCGGAAAAGATGGCGAGCTGCTCGGCACCGCCGATGGTTTCGAGATCGGCGAGCACGACGGCGCGGCGGTCGGCGGCGAGCACGCCGATCGCCTCGGCGCGAGTCGCGAAGGCGACGGGGGCATCGACCGTCCCGGCGAGTGTGCTGGCATGACCGGCCATGATCCGGCGCTGCACCGGATCGGCATCGACGATCACGATCTGGACGGGCCCTTGCGAGCCGTCGACGAACCCCATTTCAGGAAGACCCCTCTTCCGACGCGCCCATCGCGCTGTCGAAATCGAGACTGGCAGGACAGGGTAAACAAAGGGTTCCATTCGTCAGTTGCAGTGCAGCGCGATTTCGGCGATGCACAATCTCGATCCGCCGCTGCTGGTGGCGCTTGACCCCTGCTGCTCAAACCAATACGCGCTTCGCATGGCCAATTCCTCCACGCCCGGCCGTGTCCCGGGTCTCGCCGAAATCGCGCCGCGCTATGATGCGCTGCTGTGCGATGTCTGGGGCGTTCTGCATAACGGCGTGGACTCGTTCGCCGGCGCGCGGACGGCGCTCGAGACGTTTCGCGCCGGCGGCGGCACGGTCGTCCTCATCACCAATGCGCCGCGCACCAGTCCCTATGTGATTGCGCAGATCGCCGGCCTCGGCGTCGGCTCGGAATGCTATGACGCGATCGTCACCTCCGGCGACGTCACGCGCGACCTCTTGGCGGCGCATGCGCCGGCGCGGCTCCGCCATATCGGCCCGGACATCCATCTTTCTCTCTATGACGGGCTCGACCTGACGCTCGTCTCGCCGGACGAGGCCGATATCGTCAGTTGCACCGGTCTCCGCGATGACGACCACGAGACGCCGGACGACTATCAGGCGGAACTCGCGGCGCTGGCGGCGCGCGGCCTCCCGTTCATCTGCGCCAATCCCGACATCGTCGTCGAGCGCGGGCATCAGCTGATCTATTGCGCCGGGGCGCTGGCGGAGCGCTATGCCGCGCTCGGCGGAACGACCTCCGTGGCGGGCAAGCCGCACCGGCCGATCTATGAAGCCGCGCTCGCCCGCGTCGCCGAGATCCGCGGCGCACCGGTGGCGGAGAACCGCGTGCTGGCGATCGGCGACGGCGCACCGACCGATCTTGCCGGCGCCGTGCGCCAGAATCTCGACGTGCTGTTCGTCACCGGCGGCATCCATGCCGGTCATTTCGGGCCGGCCGACACTCCGGATGCGGACGCCGTGCATCGGTTCCTCGTCGCCGAGGGCCTCGGCGCCACCGCCTTCCTGCCGGGCCTTTGCTGGTGAGCGCGGCCGCCTGCCGCGTTGACGGCGCCCGCTCCCCGCACCCATTTTGGGCGGAGCGCAGGACCCCCACACCCATGATGCCGGCCACGGATCGATGCTGACAGCGGCCCCACTGATCCCGCTCGACGACGTGCCGGCCGCGCTCCGCGGCGCGGCGCTGGCGATCGGCAATTTCGACGGCATGCATCGCGGCCACCACGCCCTGCTGGCGGCGGGGCGCCGCGAAGCCGATGCTCGCGGCATGCCGGCGCTGATGCTGACCTTCGAGCCGCATCCGCGCACGGTGCTGCGTCCCGGCGAACCGCTGTTCCGCCTGACGCCGCTGCCGGCCAAGGCGCGGCTTGCCGCCGCCTTCGGCCTCGACGGCGTCGTCGTCGCGACGTTCAACAGCGATTTCGCCAAGGTCAGTGCCGAAGCCTTCGTCGCCGACGTGCTGGTCGAGCGGCTCGGCATCGCCGCCGTCATCGTCGGCCATGACTTCCAGTTCGGCCATGACCGGCTGGGCTCGCCCGCCTTCCTCGTCGAGGCGAGCCAGCGCTACGGCTTTTCGACCTCGGTGGTCGGCGCCGTCACCGACGGCATGGGCACGCCCTATTCGGCAAGCGGCATCCGCCGCCTGCTCGGCGAAGGCGATATCCGCGCCGCCAATGCCGAGCTCGGCTATCGCTGGTTCGTCATCGGCGCCGTCCAGCATGGCGACAAGCGCGGCCGAGAACTCGGCTATCCCACCGCCAATATCCGCCTCCCCGCCGATTGCGGCCTCGCGCTCGGCATCTATGCCGTGACGCTGACGCGCGCCGACGGGCGCGTGCTGCCGGCGGTGGCGAGCTATGGCCGCCGCCCCACCTTCGACAATGGCGCGGTGATTCTCGAAGTTCATGTGTTCGATTTCGCCGGCGATCTCTATGGCGAGGAGGTCGCGGTCACGTTCCACGCCTATCTGCGCGGCGAGGAGCGCTTCACCTCGATCGAGGCGCTGATCGCGCAGATGGACCGCGATTCGCTGGCCGCGCGCGCCATCCTGCTGGCGGCCGGCCCCGGCTCGGCCGTCGATGCGCGGCTGGCGGGCGGCAGCGATATTGCCGATGCCGAGGTGATCGCTTAGAACGGCGGCAAAGCGCGTGCCGGAATTTTGCCCGTTTCATCGTGATAAGATGAATCGAAGTTGCTGCGTCCATCGTCGGGCGCCGAGGAGTGACCCGTCGACATGCTCGCACACAGCATCCAGCGTCTCGCCGTCCTGCCGACCATCGGCATCCTGGCCGGGCTTCTTGCCGCCTGCTCGGGAACCACCTATGGCACGGGCATCTCGCCCGAGCAGCAGACGGTCACCGACCTGATGGGTGTCGCGAGCCTCAGCGGCAGCAAGGCGGCGCCGATCGATTATCGCCCGCGGGGCAACATCGTCGCGCCGCCGAACACCGCGAACTTGCCGCCGCCCGGCTCGGCCACGACGGTCGCCTCGATCGAGTCCGATCCGAACTGGCCGAAGGACCCCGATGTCGAGGCGCGGCAGCGCAAGGCCGCCAAGGATGCCTCGTTCGGCCAGCCCTCGCCGAACTTCATCCTGCCGGCCGGCCAGACCTCGATCGGCAATGCACAGGCCAATGCCAAGGACTATGACGCGCAGCGCCGCGCCGAAGGCAAGAAGGCCTGGGACGAACTGCACAAGTCGAAGACCGGCTCGGTCGACGCCAACGGCAATCCGGTGCGCAAATATCTGACCGAGCCGCCGGTCGCCTATCGCGAGCCCGATCCGAACGCCCCGATGTCGGATCCGCCGAAGTCGAAGATGAAGAAGTTCGACATCACCAAGCTCTGGCCGTTCTAGGCGGCTCGGCCGCCTCCCCGGCGCCGCCGGATCAGCCCTCTCCCCGCAGCGCCGGCTCAGCCCGTGAGCTTGCGGGCTCAGCCTTGATGCTCTCCCCCGCAGCGCCGCCGCACGGCAAGCACCCGCGTGCATTGATGCCTTGCCACCGGCAGCCCGGCACATTGCTTGTGGCCAGCCCGATCTCTGTCATCTTCCGGTAACATTCCGGCAAGCTCGCCGACAGAGAGGCTTTCCCATAGTGGCGCGACCTATTCCGAGACCGGAGCCGACGATGAAGCTCTCCGCCATTCGCGACGTCCTCAAGACGATCGCGCGGCTCGCCGTACCCTATTTCAAGTCCGAGCAGAAATGGTTCGCGCTCGGCATGCTGGCCGTCGTCATCGGCCTGCAACTCTTCGGCGTCTGGCTCGATGTCCGCTTCAACAAGTGGAACAACGACTTCTATTCGGCGCTGCAGAACAAGGACTGGCCGAGCTTCGCCTATCAGCTCTTCGTCGTGTTCTCGTGGATCGCCGCGCTGTCGATCCTTTCCGGCGTCTACCAGACCTATATGTCGCAATGGCTGCGCATCCGCTGGCGCGAATGGATGGTCGGGCGCTATCTCGGCCGCTGGATGAGCGATGCGCGGCATTACCGCATGCGTCTCTCCGAGAATGCCGCCGACAACCCGGACCAGCGCATCGCCGAGGACACGCAGCAATTCGTCGACGGCACGCTGTCGATCGGCGTCGCCATGCTCGGCCAGATCGTCACGCTGGTCTCGTTCATCGTCATTCTCTGGAACCTCTCCTCCGACAAGCCGCTCGTGCTGTTCGGCGAGAGCTATTACATCCCCGGCTATCTCGTCTGGACCTCGCTCGCCTATGCGATCATCGGCACCTTCCTCGCCCATTGGATCGGCAAGCCGCTGGTGCGGCTCAACTTCATGCAGCAGCGCTATGAGGCCGACTTCCGCTTCGCGCTGGTGCGCGACCGCGAGAATGGCGAGGAGATCGCGCTCCTGCGCGGCGAGGCGGCCGAACGCGCCCAGCTCGGCAGCCGCTTCCAGAATGTCGTCGGCAACTTCTTCCAGCTGATGCTGCGCCAGAAGTGGCTCAACTTCTTCCAGTCGGGCTACAGCCAGATCGCCATCATCTTCCCGTTCTTCGTGCTGAGCCCGCTCTATTTCGCCGGCACCGTCGATCTCGGCGGCCTGATGCAGACCGCCTCCGCCTTCGGCACCGTCCGCGCCGCCTTCTCCTTCTTCGTGACGGCCTATGACACGCTGGCCAACTGGAAGGCCGTCGTCGATCGTCTGGATGGCTTCGACAAGTCGCTCGTCGCCGTCGAGGCCGAGGCGGAACTTGGGCCGAAGCTTGCCCGCGACCGCGCCGAGGCCGGCCTCTCGATCGAGGATCTCGTCGTCCGCCTGCCGGATGGCCGCCCGATCGTCGAGGTCCCCGCGCTGACGCTCGCCCCGCGCGAGCGGGTGCTGGTCACCGGCCCGTCGGGCTCGGGCAAGACCAGCCTCTTCCGCGCGCTCGGCGGCATCTGGCCGTTCGGCGCCGGCGGCGTGCATATCCCCGAGGGCGCCGATCTGCTGATCCTGCCGCAGAACGCCTATATGCCGCTCGGCACGCTGCGCGCAGCCCTCGCCTATCCGCGCGAGCCGGAGGCGATCGCCGACGCCGACATCGCCGATGTGCTCGGCGCGGTCGGCCTGTCGCGGCTCCACGCCGAGATCGACGAGCCCGCCAACTGGGGCAACCGCCTTTCGGGCGGCGAGCAGCAGCGCATCGCGATCGCCCGCGCTTTGCTCGCGAAGCCCGACTGGCTCTTGCTCGACGAGGCGACCAGCGCGCTCGACGAACAGGGCCAGCTCGATATCTACCGCCTCATCGAGGAGCGGCTGCCCGGGACGACGGTCGTCTCGATCGGCCATCGCTCCAGCCTCGTGCCGCTGCACCAGCGCTTCCTGCGCCTCGTCGGCGCGGAGGACGGCATGCATCGGCTGG
This sequence comes from Kaistia sp., assembly GCA_965279105.1. GTDB lineage: Bacteria > Pseudomonadota > Alphaproteobacteria > Rhizobiales > Kaistiaceae > Kaistia. The sequence continues at coordinate 1,990,581 of OZ257135.1, read as the reverse complement.
TCGAGGGCGAGGCTCCGGCGCTGGCCCCCAACTGAGGGGGCCGGAACGCCATTTCACGGCGGCGTGGCTTCACGCGATAGTCAACCAATATTGAACAGTATGTCGGCATGGGGGCGTATTTCGGAGACAATGTGAATGCTGTAGCGTTCAGTCAGCATTTCACAGACGGAGCCTCCCCATGACTGATCTCTCGAGCCAGAAGCTCGTCGTTCCCGCCCTCGGCGGTCTCTATGCCCGCGCCACGCCGCTGTTCGAAGCGCTGCTGCGCCTCGCGCTCGGCCTCTGGATGGTGCCGCATGGCGCCCAGAAGCTGTTCGGCCTGTTCGGCGGCGGCGGCATTCCCGGCACGGCCGGCTTCTTCAGCCAGATCGGCCTCGAGCCGGCCCTGCCGCTCGCCGTTCTCGCCGGCGCCGGCGAGTTCTTCGGCGGCCTCTTCCTCGCCATCGGCCTGTTCACCCGCCCGGCCGCGGCCGTCACCAGCTTCGTCCTTCTGGTCGCGGTGTTCAGCGTCCATATCGGCAACGGCTTCTTCGCCCAGTCCGGCGGCTTCGAATATCCGGCGCTCTGGTTCTTCGGAACGCTCTATTTCGTGTTCCGCGGCGGCAACCAGTATTCGGTCGACGCCAAGCTCGGCCGCTCCTTCTGATCCATCGGAACTGCCATCTGCCGTCAGGGCCGTCCTTCGGGGCGGCCCTTTCGTTTGGGCCGCCGAAGGTTGCCCCGCTCTGGTCGATGCGGTACCTAACGCTCCGCTCCGGCACCGGGGCAACGACACGGGAATGCACGCCATGGCCGATACAAAGAAGACGACTGCCTTGAAGGCGCGACTGCCGCGCGGGCTCGTCGATCGCCATGCCGGGACGATCAAGGCGGCCGACGCCATGATCGCCAAGATCAAGGCCGTCTATGAGCTTTACGGCTTCGAGCCGGTCGAAACGCCGCTGATCGAATATACCGACGCGCTCGGCAAGTTCCTGCCCGACCAGGACCGGCCGAACGAGGGCGTGTTCTCGTTCCAGGACGACGACGAGCAGTGGCTGTCGCTGCGCTACGACCTGACCGCGCCGCTCGCCCGCTATGTCGCCGAGAACTTTGACGCGCTGCCGAAGCCCTATCGCAGCTATCGCCAGGGCTGGGTGTTCCGCAACGAGAAGCCGGGACCCGGCCGCTTCCGCCAGTTCATGCAGTTCGACGCCGACACGATCGGCGCCGCCTCCCCGGCCGCCGACGCCGAGATGTGCATGATGATGGCCGACACGCTGGAGGCGCTCGGCCTCGAGCGCGGCCAGTACGTCATCCGCGTCAACAACCGCAAGGTGCTCGACGGCGTCATGGAGGCGATCGGCCTCGCCGGCGACGAGAGCGCCGGCCGCCGGCTGACCGTGCTCAGGGCAATCGACAAGCTCGACAAGTTTGGTCCCGAAGGCGTGCGGCTATTGCTCGGCGCTGGCCGCAAGGACGAGAGCGGGGATTTTACGAAGGGCGCCGGGCTGGATGAAGGCTCGATCGACAAGGTCGTTTCTCGACTGACCACGGCTATTGGTGACAGCGCTGCAATTGCTGCCGATGGCATTGAGGCGGAAGGTTTACGCGAACTCGCCGAGATTCAGGTGCTAGTCAGCGCTGCCGGCTACGGCCCTGACCGCATCAAGATCGACCCCTCCGTCGTCCGTGGCCTCGAATATTACACCGGCCCGGTCTTCGAGGCCGAGTTGCTGTTCGAGACCGTCAACGACAAGGGCGAGCCGGCGCGGTTCGGCTCGATCGGCGGCGGCGGGCGCTATGACGGGCTGGTCGGGCGCTTCCGCTCGGAAAGCGTGCCCAGCACTGGCTTCTCGATCGGCGTCTCCCGCCTGATGGCGGCGCTGACGGCGCTCGGCAAGATCTCCGTCGCGCCAGAGCCCGGCCCGGTCGTCGTCACGGTGTTCGACCGCGACCGCATGGGCGACTACCAGCGCATGGTCAAGCAGCTCCGCGATGCCGGCCTCCGCGCCGAGCTCTATCTCGGCGGCTCCAGCCCCAAGGCGCAGCTGAAATATGCCGACAAGCGTAACAGTCCCTGCGTGATCATCCAGGGCGGCGACGAACTCGCAAAGGGCGTCGTGCAGATCAAGGATCTCGCGCTCGGCAAAGAAATGTCGGCGGGAATCGCCGACAACGCCGCCTGGCGCGAAGGAAGGCCGGCCCAGTTCGAGGTGGCCGAGGCCGACCTGGTCGCGGCCGTCAGGCGGATCGTCGAGGGGGACGCGTCATGATCGCGGCAGCAAGCCCCTCACCCCAGCCCTCTCCCGCAAGCGGGAGAGGGGGTCTGGTCGTGCCGGTGTCGATGAAGGCAGAGGCGCGCCCTCTCCCCCCTTGTGGGGGAGAGATGGAGAGGGGGGCCTCTCAAACGGGCCTAGAACGTCGCCGGCCTGTCCTTATGAACCCCCTCCCCACCCCTCCCCCGCTGCGCGGGAGAGGGAGTTCGGTCGTGCCCGTTGCGCGGCCGCAGGACAGCGCCTCATATCGATGCCAGCCCCCCCTCTCCCTCAGGGAGAGGGTCGGGGTGAGGGCCTTCAGAGCCGCAAGGATCAGCCCATGACCGTCGACAGCGCGCCGCTGCGCATCCTTCTCTCCGAGGCCGGCTATCGCTTCATCGATCCGCCGATCCTCTCCGACGCGACCGTGTTCCTCGAGGTCGCGGGCGAGGATCTCCGCCGCCGCCTCTACATGACCACGGGAGCCGACGGCCGCGAACTTTGCCTCAGGCCGGAATTCACCATTCCCGTCTGCCTGCACCACCTCGCCACCGGCGATGCGCATCGCATGGCCGACTATGCCTATATCGGCCCTGTCTTCCGCCATCGCCTCGGCGCCAGCGGCGAATTCCACCAGGCCGGCATCGAATCGCTCGGGCGCACCGACCGCGTCACCGCCGATGCCGACGTGCTGGCGCTCGCCATCGACGCGGTCTCGCTCACCGGGCTCGACACGATCGACGTGCGCATCGGCGATTCGCTGCTGTTCTCGGCCGTGATCGATGCGCTCGGCATCGCCAATGTCTGGAAGCGCCGGCTCGCCCGCGCCTTCGGCGACGCGGCGCGGCTCGAGGCGGCGATCCAGCGGCTGTCCGGCGGCAAGTCGGCCGAGGCGCCGTCGCATGCCGGCTTCCTCTCCGCGCTCGACGGCACCGATCATGATGCGGCGCACCGGATCGTCGAGGACTTGCTTTCCATCGCCGGCATCCGCTCGGTCGGTGGCCGCACGGCCGGCGAAATCGCCGACCGCTTCCTCGAGCAATCCTCGCTCGCCGCCGGCGCCGGGCTCGACGATCGCGCCCGCGCGGTGATCGCCCGTTTCCTGGCCGTAGAGGGCACGCCCGAGGCGGCGCTCGCGGACCTCCGGGCGCTCGCCGCCGAGGAGGCGATCGAGATGGGCGCCGTGCTCGACAGTTTCGAGAAGCGCTCCGACGGCATCGCCCGCCGCGGCATCGATCTGTCGCGCCTGCAATTCGCCGCCGGCTTCGGGCGGCGGCTCGACTATTATTCGGGCTTCGTGTTCGAGATCCACGATCCCGAGGGCGTCGCCGGCCAGCCGGTCGTCGGCGGCGGGCGCTATGATCGCCTGCTGCCGGCGCTGGGAGCCAAGGCGAGCGTGCCCGCGGTCGGTTTCGCCCTCTGGCTCGACCGCGTCCGCGACCCAAGCGCCAAGGAGACCGCCCGATGACCGCCCCGCTGGTGCTTGCCGTCCCCTCCAAGGGCCGGCTGCAGGAAAATGCCAATGCCTTTTTCGCGCGGGCCGGTCTCCCGGTGCAGCAGGCGGGCAGCGAGCGCTCCTATCGCGGCCGTATCGCCGGCCTCGGCGAAGTCGAGATCGCCTATCTCTCGGCCTCCGAGATCACGCGGGAACTCGCCGCCGGCAGCGTCCATCTCGGCGTGACCGGCCGCGACCTCGTCGAAGAGGAAGTGCCCGATTTCGCGGAGCGGCTCGATCTCGTGCTGCCGCTCGGCTTCGGCCATGCCGATGTCGTCGTCGCCGTGCCGGAAGGCTGGATCGATGTGCGCTCGATGGCCGATCTCGACGATGTCGCCGCCGATTTCCGGCCGCGGCATGGCCGCTGGCTCACGGTCGCGACCAAATATGTGAACCTCACCCGCCGCTTCTTCCAGGAGCACGGCATCGCCGACTACCGCATCGTCGAGAGCCTCGGCGCCACCGAGGGCGCGCCCGCTTCCGGCGCCGCCGACCTCATCGTCGACATCACGACGACGGGCACGACGCTCACGGCCAATGCGCTGAAGGTCATCGAGGACGGCGTCATCCTGCGCTCCGAGGCGCATCTCGTCGCCTCGATCGCCGCCAACTGGAGCGGCGAGGCGCGCGGGGCGCTGCGCATCATCCTCGACCGGATCGAGGCCGAGGCATCAGGACGGGCGCTGCGCGAGATTCGCGCCGATGTCACCGACAATGCCGGCGCGGCCCTGGTCGCGGCCGACCGCTTCGGCGCGACGGCGCCGTTCGGCACGGGATCGGGCCCGCTGACGCTGCATTGCCCGGCGGCGAAAGTCTATCATTGCGCCGAATGGCTGCGCACCGGCGCCGGCGCGCGCAGCGTCACGGTCACGCGGCTCGACATGGTGTTCTCGGCGACGAGCCCGCTGGCGACGCGCCTGCTCGGCCGGCTCGACGGCCCGGGTCACGCCTGAGGATGCCCGCGCCCGCAGAAGGCGAGCGCGGCGATTTCGAGGCAGGTTTCATGCGCTGAGTGAATTGCTGCATTGCGAAAGACGCATTTCGCAATGCAGCATAGATGATGCAGGATGTGTGGGCGCCGATGCGCCCCCGGCATCGGCCGTTTGAAAGGCCATGACCATGCATCCCCTGATCGACCGACTGCGCCGCAACTGGCGCTCCTTCACCGACCACAATCCCGAGACCGAAGCCCTGAACCAGGCGGTCGACCGGCTCGAGGTCGAGATGATCCATCGCCGCTTCGCCCGGCAGAATCGCGGCCGCGCTGGTTACTGACGCGCCGCCCAGCAACGACGCTCAGCCCGCCTTGCGGAAGGGCGGCACGAGGTCGGCGCGCAGCCTGAGCGCCGGGTCGCGACACGGGCAGCCGTCGAGATGGTCGTTGACGAGGCCCATCGCCTGCATGAAGGCATAGACAGTCGTCGGCCCGACAAAGCTCCAGCCGCGCTTCTTGAGGTCCTTCGACATCCGGATCGAGGCCGGCGCGGTCGAGGCCGCCGTGAGCGCGGCACGGTCGAACCGCGACGGGCGCTCGGAGGGCGGCGGCTCGAAACTCCAGACATAGGCGGCGAGCGAGCCCTCGGTCGCGATCAGGTCGAGCGCGCGGCGGGCATTGTTGATCGTCGAGACGATCTTGCCGCGATGACGGACGATGCCGGCGTCGCCGACGAGCCGCTCGATATCCGCCTCGCCGAATTCCGCCACCGCCGCCGGCTCGAAATTCGCGAAGGCGCGGCGGAAATTGTCGCGCTTCCTGAGGATGGTCAGCCAGGAGAGGCCCGACTGGAAGCCCTCGAGGCAGAGCTTCTCGAAGAGGCGCCGATCCTCGGTGATCGGCCGCCCCCATTCGGCGTCATGATAGGCCTCGTAGTCGGCGAGCCCGCTCGACCACCAGCAGCGCGCCGTGCCGTCGGTGCCCGCGACAAGTCCATCCGCCAGCGCCATGGCTCCCCCGCATGTTCGGTCTTTGTTCGCGTTTTTGTAGCGACCTGCCGGCGCGGGCGCAAGTCTCGCCAGACGCGCGCAAGACGCACGCAAGACGGGCCGCGCTTAACCCGAAATTCACCATGCCGTGAGGAGTAACCGCGCATTCACCCTTCTTTTGCAGGGCGTGCCTCATTCTCGCCTCGACGCCGGATTGCCGCGTGCGCCGGCCGCGCCGATGAAAACCCCGTCGCCAGACGCCTTGTACAGAGTACGTCCATGCGAAAGCTCGCCCTCGCCCGCACCCTTATCGTCGCCCTCGCTGCGGCCACCGCCCTGCCCTCGCTCGCCGCGGCCAACGATCGCTATGTTCCCCGCCCGCCGGTGCTGCTCAGCCCCGATCTCTCCGAGCCCTGGCTGCTGCAATATCAGCCGGGCAAGAAGAGTCCGGTCATCTCGCAGCGCACGATCCGCAAGCCGGTCGCACCGGTGATGGTGTCGAGCATCACGCCGGTGCCGCAGCCGCCGCGCGCGACGCAGAAGCAGGCGAGCCGACAGTTCGATCCGGCCTTCCTGCCGGCGGTCGTCGCCTATAACGGTCCCGAGAGGCCCGGCACGATCATCATCGATACCAATGCGCGCTATCTCTATCTCGTCGAGGCCGGTGGCCAGGCGCGGCGCTATGGCGTCGGCGTCGGCAAGCCCGGCTTCGAATGGGCGGGCGAGCACCGCGTGACGCGCAAGGCCGAGTGGCCGGGCTGGACGCCGCCGCCGGAAATGCGCAAGCGCCGCCCCGGACTGCCGGTGCACATGGAAGGCGGCCCCAACAATCCGCTCGGGGCGCGGGCGATGTATCTCGGCTCGACGCTCTATCGGATCCACGGCTCCAACGAGCCCTGGTCGATCGGCAAGGCGGTCTCCTCCGGCTGCATCCGGATGCGCAACGAGGACGTCACCGATCTCTATGAGCGCGTCAATGTGGGGACGCGCGTCATCGTGATGTGATGCGAGGCGCTTGCCGCTGGCGGCAGGCTTTTCTATCGTTGCCGTACTGGCCGGTGCGTCTCAGGGCCCGGCCGGGCCAACAAGACTGAGCTTCGGAGGACGATCATGGCCCTAGTTCGCAGCCTGCAGATGGCGGGTCTCGCGGTAGCGTTGACGCTGACGGCGGGCGAAGCGCATGCGGAAGGCTTCTTCGCCAAGCTCTTCGGCGGCGGCTTCGACGTGCAGCCGGTCGAGGCGGTGCCCGGCGCGGCGGTGCCGATGAAATACAAGCGCCAGCGCGTGCGCTACGTCACCGACGAGGCGCCCGGCACCATCGTCATCGATTCGGACGCCAAGTTTCTCTATCTCGTCGAGGGCGACGACCGCGCCATGCGCTACGGCGTCGGCGTCGGCCGCGAAGGCTTCGGCTGGCAGGGCCGCGTCAAGATCGGCCGCAAGGCCGAATGGCCGACCTGGACGCCGCCGCCGGAAATGCGCCAGCGCGAGAAGCAGAAGGGCCGCATCCTCCCCATCTCGATGAAGGGCGGCCCGAAGAACCCGCTCGGCGCGCGAGCGATGTATCTCTATGACGGCGGCCGCGACACGATGTTCCGCATCCATGGCACCAGCGAGCCCTGGACGATCGGCCACAATGTCTCGTCGGGCTGCATCCGCATGGTCAACAACGACGTCGCCGATCTCTACGAGCGGGCGCCGATCGGCACGCGCGTCATCGTCGAGTAGCCGGCAGCAGGACAAGCCCGCCTCGGATCGAGGCCGCGCCGCGGGGCGCGCGCCCGATCAGGCCTCGCGCCGCTTGCCGTAGACCTTCATGAAGAAGAAGACCGCCCGCTCGACGCGCTGGCGGATCTCGTCCTGGTCGGGTGTCGTGATGACGCCGAACAGCAGCTTGCGCAGGACGCCGGTCTGCGCGAGTTCCATGAACTGCGTGGCGGCGAGCTCGCAATCCTCGATCTCGACGATGCCGGCCTTCACCTGGGTGGCGAGATAGGCCGCGATCTGGTCGGCGCAAAGCGCCGGGCCACGGCCGTAGAACTCGGCGCCGATCTCCGGCATGCGGTTGACGATCGAGAACACCGTCCGCATCGCCTGGACGTAATAGGGCCGCGTCAGGATCTCGACGAGACGCGTGCCGCAATCGGTGAGCACCGCGGCGACATCGTGATCGTCGTGGTCGAGCTGGATGACGCTGAACAGCTCCTCGCGCTTCTCGGTCGAGATGAGCTCGACGAACATCCGCTCCTTGTTCTCGAAATAGACATAGAGGGTGCCCTTCGAGACCCCGGCGACGCGGGCGATGTCGTTCATGCTGGCGGCATCGAAGCCCTTGTCGAGAAAGACGGTGCGCGCGCCCTGAAGGATCTGCCTCCGCTTGCGCGGATCCTGACCGGCCGCGCCCTCATCGGCGATGGCCAGATCGGCTTCGACAATCGACACGCCTCGCATCCTCTCTGCCGCCATCGCGGCGCTCGCCTCTCCAGCGGATCGGTCCTGACGGTGGCAAAGGTTAGCAAAAACCTATCGCCGAACCAACGCCTGCACCGCCCAACGGACCCCGCCGGGAGAAATAAATGACCGAACCGTTCGGTTCGATCTTGATCTAGGCGCTGCGTCACGCTAAATCAACCCGCAACTGACCGAACCGTTCGGTCAACGCAGTGAATGTCAAGGAGCGGGCCATGGCCAAAGTCGCCCTCGTCGAGGATGCCGGCGATACCGGATCGAGCGATCTGGCGCCCGCCCTGCGCAAGACAGCCGAGCAGCCCGCAGCCCCCACCCCGGCTGCGCCTGCCGTGAAGGAGCCGGCGGCAGAACCGGCCGGCGCGCCCGTCGCCGCCACGCCGAAGCCGCCGGCGAAGGGCGGCCGCCGCCGCGTCATCCTTGCGGCCGTGGCGCTGGTCGCCGTCGTCGCTGGCAGCTATTACGGCCACGACTGGTGGACGACCGGACGCTTCATGGTCTCGACCGACGATGCCTATGTCGGTGCCGACGCGGCCGTCGTCGCGCCGCGCATCGCCGGTACCGTCGCCAAGGTCGACGCGGTCGACAACAGCGCCGTCAAGGCGGGCGATGCCCTCGTCTATCTCGACGATTCGGATCAGCGCGTCGCCATCACGGCGGCCGAGAACCAGATCGCCTCGCAACAGGCGACGCTGGCGCGCATCGACAAGCAGATCGCGGCCGCGAACGCCTCGGTCGGCCAGGCGACGGCGGCGATCGCCTCGGCCGAGGCCGATCGCGAGCTCGCCATCGCCGATCTCGGCCGTGCCACCCAGCTCAACGCCAACCAGTTCGCCAGCAAGCAGACGGTCGACCAGGCCAAGGCGAACAACGACAAGGCCGCTGCCGCGGTCGCTTCGGCCACCGCCGGGCTTGCCGCCGCCAAGGCCAATGTCGAGGTGCTCACCGCGCAGCGCGTCGAGGGCGAGCGGCTGCTCGACCAGTACCGCACGGCGCTCGACCAGCGGAAGCTCGATCTCGACCGCACGGTCATCCGCGCGCCGTTCGACGGCGTCGTCGGCAACCGCGCCGTTGAGCCGGGCGAATTCGTCGCCTCGGGCCAGCGCCTCCTCGCCCTGGTGCCGCTCAGCGACGTCTATATCGACGCGAACTTCAAGGAGACGCAGCTCGCCGGCATCCGGCCGGGCGCGATCGCCCATGTGAGCGTCGACGCCGCCGATGGCGAGGGCTTCGAGGGCACCGTCGAGAGCATCGCGCCGGCCTCCGGCTCGGTGTTCAGCCTGCTGCCGACCGACAACGCGACCGGCAACTTCACCAAGATCACCCAGCGCGTGCCGGTCCGGATCAAGATCCCGGCGTCCGCCATCGCCGAGGGTGCGCTGCGGCCGGGCCTCTCGGTCACGGTCGAGGTCGATACACGCACCGGCCAGCGCCAGGCCGGCTGACGGTCGGCCGGCTGACGATCGGTTAGGTCCGATCGACGAAATCCTCCCCCGGGAGGAATAGAGAGGGGAAACGCCCGCGGTCCCTACCCCGGCGGGCGCTTCCCCTCTCGACCCCGTTCATCCGAACGCCGGAAAGGCCGCTCGCCGACCGCCGGCGCGAATTCCGGAGCCTTGCGCCATGGCCGGTCCCGCCGCCTTCGAACAGCCCGTGATGACGCCGCGCCGCGTGCTCGGCTTCGTCGCCATGTGCGTCGGCATGTTCATGGCGATCCTCGACATCCAGATCGTGTCGTCGTCGCTGGCCGAGATCCAGGCCGGCCTTTCGGCGTCGTCCTCCGAGGTCTCCTGGGTCCAGACCGCCTATCTCATCGCCGAGATCGTGATGATCCCGCTGTCGGGCTTTCTCGGCCGGGCGCTGTCGACGCGGTATCTCTTCGCCTTCGCGGCCGGCGGCTTCGCCATCACCTCGATCGGCTGCTCGACCGCGAACACGATCACCGAGATGATCATCTGGCGCGGCCTGCAGGGCTTCATCGGCGGCGGCATGATCCCGTCGGTGTTCGCGGCCGCCTTTACGATCTTCCCCAAGAACCGCCAGGCGATGGTCTCTGCCATCGTCGGCCTGATCGCGACGCTGGCGCCGACCATCGGCCCGACCATCGGCGGCTATCTGACCAATCTCTTCTCCTGGCACTGGCTGTTCCTCGTCAATGTCATCCCCGGCATCGCCGTGACCATCGGCGTGCTCGCCTGCGTCGACTGGGACAAGCCGAACCTCAAGCTGCTCGACCATTTCGACTATTTCGGCCTCGCCACCCTCGCCGCCTTCCTCGGCAGCCTCGAATATGTGCTCGAGGAGGGAGCGGCCAATGACTGGTTCCAGGACGAGACCATCGCGATCCTCGCCGTCGTCACCGTCGTCGCCGGCATTGGCTTCTTCTGGCGCGTCCTGACCGCAAAGGAGCCGATCGTCGACGTGCGCGCCTTCAACAACCGCAATTTCGCGACCGGCTCGCTATTCTCGTTCATGCTCGGCGTCGGCCTCTACGGCCTCGTCTATCTCTACCCCGTCTATCTCGCGCGGGTGCGCGGCTATGATTCGCTGCAGATCGGCGAGACGATGTTCGTCACCGGCATCTTCATGATGATCACGGCGCCGATCGCCGGAAATCTCGCCCAGAAGCTCGATCCGCGCGTCATGATGGCGGCCGGCCTGTCGCTGTTCGCGATCTCCTGCCTCGAACTGGTGCCGATCACCAAGGACTGGGCGTTCAACGAATTGTTCATTCCGCAGGCGCTGCGCGGCGTCGCGCTGATGACGTCGATGATCCCCGTCTCGATGCTGGCGCTCGGCACGCTGCCGCCGGAGCGGATCAAGAACGCCTCCGGCCTCTTCAATTTGACCCGCAATCTCGGCGGCGCGGTCGGGCTCGCGGTGATCACGACGCTGCTCAACGATCGCTGGGACCTGCATATCGCGCGGCTGCATGAAGCGGTGACGTGGAGCAGCGTCGCCGCGACCGAGCGGATCAGCGCGCTGACCCGCGGCTTCTCGGCGCTCGGCAGCAATGCCGAGATCGCGGCCCTGAAGACGATGTCGCAATCGATCAAGCGCGAGGCGCTGGTGATGGCCTTCTCCGACGTCTTCCTCGTGCTCGCGCTGATCTTCGGCGCCATCGTCCTGCTCGTGCCGCTGGCGCAGAAGCCGGCGCCGCGCGGCGCCGCGGCCGCGGGCGGCGGCCACTGAGGCGGCGCGCGGCCCGTCCGGAAAGGGACGATCATCCCCGGCCGATCGCGGGCGACGCAAAGATTTGGCCTGCCGCATTGAGAAGGCGGGTCCCTCGCGCTAATATTCGGTGTCCTTACGGACTGTCCCAGGCGGTGCGCCGGCGACCGGCACCTGCCCTTTCACAAAGCTTGGCCACGTCATGGATGCTACCGTCTCGCCGCGCGCCGAAGCCGCGCCGCTCGATCACGCCACGGTTCGCACGATCATCATCGGCATCATGCTGGCGATGTTCCTTGCCGCGCTCGACCAGACGATCGTCGCGACCGCGCTGCCGACCATCGGCCGCGAGCTCGGCGATCTGCAGAACATCTCCTGGGTGGTGACGGCCTATCTCCTGTCCTCGACGGCCTCGACGCCGCTCTATGGCAAGATCAGCGACATTCACGGGCGCCGAGCGACGCTGCTCGCGGCGATCGTGATCTTCATCATCGGCTCGGTCGCCTGCGCGCTGGCGCCGACCATGTTCGCGCTGATCATCGCCCGCTTCGTGCAGGGCCTCGGCGGCGGCGGCCTCATCTCGCTGGCGCAGACGATCACCGCCGACGCCGTCTCGCCCAAGGAGCGCTCGCGCTACATGGGCTATTTCGGCATCGTCTTCGCGCTCTCCAGCATTGCCGGGCCGGTGCTCGGCGGCGTCATCTCGCAGTCCATCGGCTGGGCGGCGATCTTCTGGATCAACGTGCCGCTCGGCGCGCTCGCCATGTTCATGACCTACAACGCGCTGAAGAAGCTGCCGCGGCACGAGCGCGCCCACCGGCTCGACTATGCCGGGGCGAGCCTCCTCGTGCTCGCCGCCGTGCTGCTGCTGCTCGCTCTCTCCTGGGGCGGCGTCGTCTATCCCTGGGCGTCGGCCGAGATTCTCGGCCTCTTCGCCGCCTCGGCCGTTGCCTGGGGGCTGTTCACGCTCCGCCTGATGACGGCGCCGGAGCCGTTCCTGCCGCTCGGCGTTCTCGCCGACCGCGTCGTCGCCAGCGCGACCCTCTCCGGCTTCTTCGGCATCGGCACCATGGTCGGCCTCTCGATCTATCTGCCGCTGTTCTTCCAGTCGGTGCTGCATCTCGACGCCGCCAGCTCCGGCTTCGCGCTGATCCCGCTTTCGGTCGGCACCGTCGCCGGCGCACAGGCCTCCGGCCGCTTCATGGCGCGCGTCAAGCACTACAAGCGCGCGCCGATGGCCGGCATGGTCGTCAGCATCATCGCGATGGCCGTGCTGACGGCGGCGGCCGAGACGATGTCGCTCGTCGCCATCGAATGCCTCCTGGTCCTTGTCGGCGCCGGCCTCGGCACGCTGTTCCCCGTCACCGTCGTCGCGGTGCAGAACGCCGTCACGCCGCAGCATATGGGCACGGCGACCGCGACGGTGAACTTCATGCGCGCGCTCGGCAGCGCCATCCTCGTCGCCACCTTCGGGGCGATCTTCCTCGCCGGCGTCGGCGCCAGCGGCGGCATCTCGGTCGAAACGCTGATCGCCAATGCCAGCGCCACCGGCCAGTCGCTCGGCGGCGCCTTCCGCGGCATCTTCGGCGCCGCCACGATCGGCATCATGGTCGCCTTCGTGTTCCTGCTCATCATGGACGAGCGGCCGCTGCGCGGCGGCCAGCAGGCCCCGCCGCCCGTCCTCGAGTAGCGCCAAGCCTCGCGCCGCCAACCCTCGCGCCACCAAGCTTCGCGCCATCCCTGCCGAGACCGCCCCGACGGGCGGTCTTTTCTTGTCGCCCCAGATAGGGTACACCCCTATCCTATGTCGCATCTCACATCGAACAAGGATCCGCTGCTCGCCCGCATCCGCCGCATCGCCGGTCAGGTCGCGGCCGTCGAGCGCGCCATCGCCGGCGACGCCGGCTGCGCCACAGTGCTGCATCAGGTGGCCGGGGTGCGCGGCGCGCTGGACGGGCTGATGGACGAGCTCATCGCCGATCACCTGCGCGAGCATGTCGCCCATCCGGGCCTCTCGGAGGCCGAGCGCGCCGCCGGCGCCGAGGAACTCATCGCGGTCATCCGCCGCCACGCGCGCTAGGGAGCAGCTCATGTCTGCCCATCACGAACCGACCTTCGACCGGGAGTTCGACCTCCTGACGCATGACCATGTCTTCCTCGGCAGCCGGCACGACGAGAATGCGAGGCGGACGCTGATCGTCGTCGTCGTCACCGCGGCGATGATGCTGGCCGAGATCGTTGCGGGCTATGCCTTCAACTCGATGGCGCTGCTCGCCGACGGCTTCCATATGGCGACCCATGCCGGCGCGCTCGGCGTCGCGGCGCTCGCCTATGCCTTCGCGCGGCGCCATGCGCATGACCGCAGCTTCACCTTCGGCACCGGCAAGGTCGGCGATCTCGCCGGCTTCGCCTCGGCGCTGGTGCTGGCGATCATCGCGCTCGGCATCGGCGTCGAATCAGTGTTGCGGCTGCTGCAGCCGGGTCCGGTCGCCTTCGCCGAGGCCACGGTCATCGCCGTCATCGGGCTCGGCGTCAACATCGTCTGCGCCGTGCTGCTCGGCGCCGGCCATGAGCATGGCCACGGCCACGCGCACGCCGCAGGGCACGACCACGACCATGACCATGACCATGACCATGACCATGATCATGGCCACGATCACGACGGACATCATCAAGCGGCGCAGAAGCCCGCAATCGCGGAACACGACAACAACATGCGCTCGGCCTTCGTGCATGTGCTGGCCGATGCGCTGACCTCGGTGCTGGCGATCGCCGCGCTGGTCGCCGGGCGCGCCTTCGGGCTCGTCTGGCTCGATCCGCTGATGGGCATCGTCGGCGCGGTGGTCATCGCCAGCTGGTCATGGACGCTGCTGCGCGATACCGGCGCGGTGCTGCTCGACCGCGGCGATCCCGCGCTCGAGGCCGCGCTGCGCGAGCGCGTCTTGAAGATGCCGCGCGACGGGGGCCCGATCGCCCTGACGGACCTCCATGTCTGGCGCGTCGGACCCGGCGCCCATGCCGCGATCGTCAGCGTCGCCGGCGCGGTCGAGGCGGCGGATATCCGCGCCCGCCTCGCCGGCATGCATGGGCTGGCGCATCTCACGGTCGAGACGCGCCCGCTGGAAGCTTGAGGCTCAGTCGATCAGCGCATAGGCCGGAACGGTTAGGAAGGACTCGAAGGTCGGCGCGGTCGAGAGGCGGGAGAAGAGATCGATCGCTTCGGGGAAGCGGCCGGCGGCATAGTTGTCCGGCCCGATCTCGCCCTTGACGACTTCCATCTCCTCGGCGAGGCAGCGGCGGAAGAGCTCTTCCGTCACCGTGACGCCGCCCTCAAGGCTCGCCTCGAAATGCAGCTGCTGCCAGATCTGCGCGCGGCTGATCTCGGCGGTCGCCGCGTCTTCCATCAGGTTGTAGATCGGCACGGCGCCGCGGCCGCGCAGCCAAGCCTCGATATACTGGACGCCGACGCGGATGTTGTGGCGCAGCCCCTCTTCGGTGCGCGTGCCCTCGTGGATCTCCAGCATGTCGGCCTGGCCGTAGGAGACCTCCTCGCGCAGCCGCGACAGCTGGTTAGCGGAGGGCATCATGCGGTTGAAGACTTCCATCGCCACCGGAACGAGATCGGGATGGGCGACCCAGGTGCCGTCATGGCCGGCGCCGGCCTCGCGTTCCTTGTCGGCGCGGACCTTGGCGAAGGCGGCCTCGTTGGCGGCCGGGTTGTTCTTGATCGGGATCTGCGCCGCCATGCCGCCCATGGCGAAGGCGCCGCGGCGGTGGCAGGTCTTGATCAGGAGTTCCGAATAGGCCTTGAGGAAGGCCTTGCCCATGACGACCTGGCCGCGGTCCGGCATCAGATAGGCGCTGTTGTTGCGCAGCGTCTTGATGAACGAGAAGATGTAGTCCCAGCGGCCGCAGTTGAGGCCGACGATATGGTCCTTGAGCTCGTAGAGGATCTCGTCCATCTCGAAGGCGGCCGGCAGCGTCTCGATCAGGACGGTGGCCTTGATCGTGCCATGCGCGAGGCCGATCCATTCCTCGGCGACCGAGAACACCTCGTCCCAGAGCCGCGCCTCGAGATGGCTCTCGAGCTTCGGCAGGTAGAAATAGGGACCGGAGCCGGCGGCGAGCGCCGCCTTGGCGTTGTGGAAGACATAAAGGCCGAAATCGACCAGCGAGCCGGAGGCCGGCAGGCCGTCGAAGCTGATGTTGCGCTCGGGCAGATGCCAGCCGCGCGGCCGGATGATGAGGACGGCGGGCGTCGGCCCGACCTTGTAGGCCTTGCCGGTCTTCGCGTCGGTGAAATCGATCTCTCCGGCCCAGCGGTCCTTCAGGTTGAGCTGGCCCTCGACCATGTTCGACCAGACCGGCGAGGACGCATCCTCGAAATCGGCCATGAACACCTTGGCGCCGGAATTGAGCGCGTTGACGATCATCTTGCGATCGACGGGGCCGGTGATCTCGACGCGGCGATCCTGGAGATCGGCGGGGATCGGCGCGACCTTCCAGTCGCCGGCGCGGATCGCCGCCGTCTCGGGCAGGAAGTCCGGCAGGCCGCCGGCATCGAACAGCTTCTGCCGCTCGGCGCGGAATTCGAGCAGCGCGCGGCGGCGGGCATCGAAGCGGCCATGCAGTTCGGCGACGAAGGCGAGCGCCTCCGGGGTCAGGATCTCGTCATAGCGCGCGGCGGATGCGCCGGTGACGACGAGGCGGTTGGCGTGAACGGACATGGCACTCTCCTCAGGCGGACGGCTTGCTGGCGCCACCATCTCACTTCAGCGTCTTCAACGAAACAAGCGGAGTGATAGGAGCACTGTTTCCCTGGCGGCAAAGATCGGGCGGCCGCGAAGGACAGCAGCGCATGGTGCATCACGAGAGGCGGCACCACGCGCTGCGACCAGAACGAAAGCTGAGTGCGCTCGCCCTCAGCCTCGCATGCGCGCCTTCGCGATCGCCGCGCTGAAGGCGGCCGCCGCGGCCGCTGGATCGGCCGCCGCCATGATCGCCGAGACGACCGCGAGCCCGGCGGCGCCGGCTGCGAGGCTCGGCCCCACATGCTCCGCCTTCAGCCCGCCGATCGCGACGACCGGCAGCGACGTGGCGGCGGTGAGCGTCCCCAGCCCATCGAAGCCGATCGGCGCCGCGGCATTGGTCTTGGTCGGCGTCGCGAAGATAGGTCCGATGCCGAGATAGTCGGCGGCGGCGAGGTCAGGCGCGGCGAGCTCGTCGGCCTTCGAGATGGAGAGGCCGAGGATCCGGTCCGGACCGATCATCTGCCGCACGAGCCCGGCCGGGATATCGCTCTGCCCGACATGGACGCCATCGGCATCGACGGCCAGCGCGACATCGACACGGTCGTTGATGATGAGCGGGATGCCGTGCGGGCGCAGGATCGCGAGGAGCGCCCTGGCGATCTCGACCTGATACCCGCCCTTGCCATGCGGATCGCGCAGCTGCACCAGCGTGACGCCGCCGGCGATGGCGGCGCGCACGGTCTCGACGACGCCGCGCGGGCCCGCGAGGCCCTCGTCGGTGACGAGATAGAGCGAGAGATCGAACGGACGCGCCATCACGCGGCCTGCACCGGCACGACATCGATCTCGGCATGGGCGGCGATCTGCGCGGCATCGAGGCCATAGAGCGCGTCGCAGAGCGCGGCCGGCAAGAGGCCCGGACCCTTGAGCCCTTCGGCAGCGATGGCGCCCGCCGCGCCATAGATGGCGAGCGCGGCGACCGCAGCTTCGAGCGGCGGCCGCACGGCGGCGAAGGCGGCGACCGTCGCCGACAGTGCGCAGCCGAGCGCGGTGGAGAGCGGCATCAGCGGATCGCCGCCGCTGATCGCGACCACGGTCCGCCCATCGGTCGCATAGTCGGTCGCTCCGGTGACGGCGACGACGGCGCCGGTGTCGCGCGCCAGCGCCATGGCGGCAACGAGCGCCGCATCGGAACTCGCCGTCGAATCGACGCCCTTGCCGCCGGCACCCGACGCGCCGGCAAGGCTCAGGATCTCGCTGGCATTGCCGCGGATGATCGCCGGAGAGAGCCGCGACAGCTCGACGGCGACGGCGGTGCGATAGGCCGTCGCGCCGCAGCCGACGGGATCGAGCACCCAGGGCTTGCCGTCCTCGTTCATGCGGGCGATGGCGCGCCGCATGCCGTCGACCCAGACCTCGGACAGCGTGCCGATATTGATGACGAGGCTGCTGGAGATCGCCGCGAAATCGGCCGCCTCCTCCGGCGCATGCACCATGGCCGGCGAGGCGCCGACGGCCAGCAGCACATTGGCCGAAATGGTCATGGCGACATAGTTGGTGATGTTCTGCACGAGCGGGCGCGCGTCCTGCAGATCGGAGAGGGCCGCCACGGCGGCGTTGATCGAATGGGCTTCGGTGGTCACGGGCATTCTGTCGTCCTTGGCGTCTGGCGCAGGACGGAACGACGGCTTGGGCGCGATGGAAGAATGCCGGACAATCCGGCCGCGCTTGGCTCAATCCCTCCGCCGGCATGATCCGGATCAGGTTCGCGGGTTAGCTTGAAAAGCCTCTCAGCCAGGATCCGCGAACGGACCGAGGCACCCCGATGAGACGCCGGCAACCTATCATGTGACGAGAGGAGCGCAAGCTGCGACGATCGCGTTCGCTCACCGCGATCACTCGCTTTCCGCCGGCATTGGTGTCAACGTCGTCGCGGGGCACCGAACTTGCAAGGCTGCCGCAGCGTGGCTGTGGAACCCGCGCGCACCGTGACCATTAGGGGAACATGGCGCTTTCACATTCGACAGGGCCGATCGGTGGATCGGCCCGGCGGGAACCGACAGCGCGTTTTGATTCCGTACAAAGGACGTCCCATGCGCCTCAAGCTCGGCACTGAGCTCAGCTACCAGTTCCAGGTACCGACGCCGATGATCGTGATGCTCAACGTGCATCCGTCGCTGGAGCCGCTGCTCGAATATTCCGACACGCTGTTCACGACGCCCGTCGTCAACGTCTCGGCCTATTTCGATGTGTTCGGCAACCGCTGCTGCCGCCTGGTGGCGCCGGCGGGTCCGTTCACGCTCGGCACGAGCACGGTGATCTGGAACGACGGCGAGCCCGATCCGGTCCATTACGACGCCGTCCAGCATGCGATCGAGGACCTGCCCGACGACGTGCTGATGTTCCTGCTGCCGAGCCGCTACTGCGAATCCGACCAGCTGTCCGACGAGGCCTGGCGGCTCTTCGGCAACACGCCGCCCGGCTGGGAGCGCGTGCAGGCCGTATGCAACTTCGTCAACAGCCACCTGACCTTCAACTACCAGCTGGCCAGCCCCTTCCGCAGCGCCGCCAGCGCCTATCGCGAGCAGGTCGGCGTCTGCCGCGACTTCGCCCATCTCGCCGTCGCCTTCTGCCGCGCGCTGAACATCCCGACGCGCTATTGCACAGGCTATATCTCCGATGTCGGCGAGCCGCCGCCCTATGCCACGATGGACCTCGCGGCGTGGATGGAGGTCTATCTCGGCGGTCGCTGGCATGTGTTCGATCCGCGCAACAACCGCCGCCGCATCGGCCGTATCCTGATCGCGCGCGGCCGCGACGCCGGCGACGTGCCGCTGACGCACACATTCGGGCCGAACATCCTGACGAAGTTCACGGTCGTCACCGAACAACTGGATCAGGCCGCCGCCTGACGGCTGGCGGGGCGGGTTGATTTGCCGCCCCGGCCGCGCTTTGCGCCCTCGGCCGCGGATGCTACGCCTCTCCGGCGGAGCGAGCGGAAAGATGACGATGGCGCGGCGGACGATGACGAGACCGGGCGGCGAGGCAGCGCTGCTGCTCGCCCTCGTGATGGTCGTCCAGGCGCTGTTCGGTGGCCTCGCGCTCGCCGCCCATGCCGACACGGCCGCCGCCCGCCTCCGCATCCTCTGC
This sequence comes from Kaistia sp., assembly GCA_965279105.1. Lineage (GTDB taxonomy): Bacteria > Pseudomonadota > Alphaproteobacteria > Rhizobiales > Kaistiaceae > Kaistia. The sequence continues at coordinate 1,971,388 of OZ257135.1, read as the reverse complement.
AGTTCCGGACGCGCCGTCCATGCCGACCTGCCGGCGCCTGGCGGCGCGCCTGCCTCTTTTTCCGGCTGCTGCACGCTCGGCTGCCCGCTGCAGGGCGGTTTCATGCCGCCTGCCGCGACGAGACTGCCGCTGCCGGCGGCACCGGCCATGCGAGCCGATTGGCCGGCAGGCGAACGCGCTTCCATCCGGCGCGCGGAACTGATGCCGCTCAACTCGCGGGCGCCACCGCGGAGCTGAACCAGACGGGGCGGTTCTCTGCCCCTCCTCCCGCCGCCGGCTCGCCCGCGCGGCCGTTCAGTTCCCCTTGTTCGGAAACCCCATCATGACCCCACGTCTTCCCGTCCGCCGCACGCTCGGCCGCCTCCTCCGGTCCGCCGAGGCACGGATCGGCATCGCCGCTTTCGCGACCGCGCTGGTGTTCGTCTCGATCGACGCCGCTGCCGCGCATGAGTTCAAGATCGGCGCCATCGAGATCGGCCATCCCTGGTCGCGCGCCACCCCGCCCGGCGCCAAGGTCGGCGGCGGCTATGTGACGATCACCAATGAGGGCGACACGCCCGACCGGCTCGTGGCGGCGACATTCGAGGGATCGGCTTCGGCCGAGATCCACGAGATGGCCGTCAAGGACGGCGTCATGACGATGCGCGAGCTCGCCGACGGCCTGCCGATTCCCGCGCATGAGACCGTGACGCTCGCCCCGAGCGGGCTGCATCTCATGTTCGTCGGCCTCAAGGCGCCGCTGGTCCAAGGTACCGAGGTGAAGGGCACGCTGACCTTCGAGAAGGCGGGAACCGTCGAGGTCGCGTTCGCGGTCGATGCGATCGGCGCGAAGCCGAAGGCAGAGGACCACGACGCGATGCCCGGCATGAAGATGTGACGATGGCGCGTCGAGGACGGCTCGGCCTCGTGGCGCTGGTGGCGATCATCGCCATCGGCGCCGCGGCGGCCATCTTCTACCAGATCGCGCGCGGCGGCGGACCATCGCCCGCGACGACCCTTTCGATCGGCGGCCCGATCGATCTCACGGCCGAGGACGGTCGTCGCTTCACCAGCGCCGATCTCGGCGGAAAGCCTTTTGCCGTGTTCTTCGGCTTCACGCGGTGTCCGAATGTCTGCCCGACCACGCTGTCGGACCTGACGCTCGACCTCGGCCAGCTCGGCCCGCTCGCCGACCGGCTGAAGGTCTTGTTCGTCACCGTCGATCCGGAGCGCGACACGCCGCAATCGCTGAAGGACTATCTCTCCGCCTTCGATCCACGCATCACCGGCCTGTCGGGAACGCCGGACGAGATCGCCAGCCTCACCAAGGCCTATCGCGTCTTCTACCAGAAGGTGCCGACCGAGGGCGGCGACTACACGATGGACCACACCGCCACGGTCTTCCTGATGGACGGCAAGGGCGCGCTCAGCGGAACGATCTCGTTCGAGGAAGAGCAGGCCGTTCGGGTGGCGAAGCTGAAGCGGCTCGCCGAGACCGGCTGACCGGGAGAAGCCAGAGAAGTCGGCGGTCCCGCCGGGGATCGCCGCCTCGCCGTATCTCCGCCATTGCCGGATGAAGCCGAACCATCGCACAGTCCCCCCGCGCGTTTGGAAGTTGGGAGACGGCAGCGATGCACCATCGATGGGTAAGGATTCCGGCCTCGCTGCAGGCGCGGATCGACGCCGAGACCGCCAGGACCGGACATGGCGTCGACCGGATCGTCGCCGATGCGCTGGCGCTCTATTTCGAGACGTCGCTCCACACCGTCTTCCAGGTCTCGACCTCAGGCGCGCTGGTCGCCGGTGTCTATGACCGCGAGGTCAGCGTCGCGACGCTGCTCGAGCATGGCGATTTCGGGCTCGGCACCTTCACCGGCCTCGACGGCGAGATGATCGTCCTCGACGGCGCGGCCTATCACGCCGATGGCGGCGGCCATGTCACGGCGGCGCCCACCGACGCTGGCGCGCCCTTCGCGATCGTGACCCGCTTCGCGCCCGAGCGCTTTGCCACCCTGCCGCCGGTCGCCAGCTTCGCAGCGCTGGAGGCGGCCTGCGATCCCTTTCGCGACTCCGCCAACATCTTCTATGCGATCCGCCTCGACGGGCATTTCGCGCGGGTGAAGGCGCGGGCGATCGACCCGCCGCCGCCCGGCATGCGGCTCGCCGAGGCCGCCAAGACGCAGCACGAATTCACCTTCGAGGATATCGAGGGCACGCTGGTCGGCATCTGGTCGCCGGAATTCTCGGGCTCCTTCGGCGTCGCCGGCTATCATTTCCACTTCATTTCGAAGGACCGGCTGAAGGGCGGCCATCTCCTCGATGTCGACGCGGCGAACCTCCGCCTCGCGATCGAGCCGCTCAGCAATTTCCACCTTGCTTTGCCGGAAACCGAAGCCTTCCTGAAGGCGAAGATCGGCACGGACACGGAAGCCGTCCTCGCCAGGGCCGAGCGATCGCAGTAGCGGGCCGGCTCTCAGCCGCCCTCCAGCATCGCCGCGATCTTGGCGACAGTGTTCCAGTTGCGCACCGTGCCGACGCCGCCGCGCCGTGACGACAGCTGGCCGAGCAGGCGGCCTTCGCTCGGCAGCGCCTCCTTGAAATGGATCCAGAGGTCGCCGCCGGCGAGGCGAAGCTCTTCGCCATGATCGGCATAGGCCGCGAGCCGCTCCAGTTCGGCCATGCCCATCGGCTCGCGCATGACGCGGACATGGACGCGGTTCCCCGCGGCGGCGGCCTCGACGGGAAAGGGATTGGACGCGGCGAGGCGCAGCCAATCCTCACCGCTCCGCACGATGATCGCGATATGCTTGCCGAAGCGCGCGGCAAAGGCCGCCTCGATGCGGCTCTCGAGCTGGCGCGGCGGCTCCGCATCGGCCTTGAAGAGGAGATTGCCGGTTGCGACCACGGTGCGCGGCGCTTCAAGGCCGAGCTCCGATGCCAGCGCGCGGAGATCGGCCATGATGACGCGGCGGCCCTCGCCGAGCACGATCGAATAGAGCAGCGCGACATGGTCAGGCACGAGCGACGATCCCCGTTTCGAACCGGCTCCCTGGTCGACAGGCCGGCAAAATTCCCTACTCTCTCCGCGCCGGAGTCCGTCTCCGCGCCAGGGCGGGCTCCCGCCCTTCCCCCAACGATAGCAGCCCTCGAGCAGGACCGACCGATGAAAGCCTGGGAATATGCCCGCGACCTCCTCCGCACCGCCGAACCGGTGCTGCTCGCCGAAGAGGAGCAGACCTGGGACGCCTCGGCGGCGATTCGCGACCAGGACTTCTGGCTGAAGATGTTCTGGCAGTCGAATGTGCCGGGCTCCGGCGCGCCGGAAAGCCTCGCGGTGGCAGCGGTGCAGTCACTCGAGAACAAGGGCTGGCGCGTGCCGCCGACCGAGGATCTCCTGACCGCCGGTCTCGCCGCTTCGGCGAGCGGCGATTTCGAGACGCTGCATGCGATCCATGCCCGCCTCAAGGGCGTGCTGCGCGCCGCCGTGCCCGACCCGGAGCATCCCTCGCAGAAGACCCGCCGCATCGCGCGCTTCGAGGAATTCGCCGCCGGCGCTTCCTTCCCGGCCGACGTCGCGGTGGATGTCGGCGCGGACGGCTTTCGCGACCGCATCGCCGCGGCCTGGTGGGGCCAGATCGTCGGCGCCGCCGTCGGCACGGCGCTCGAAGGCTATACGGCCGAGAAGCTCAAGGCGGCGTTCGGCCGGATCGACCGCTATATGCGGCCGCCGAACACCTATAATGACGACATCACCTTCGAACTCGCCTTCCTCTATGCCTTCGAGGCCAAGGGCCATGCCGTCACCAGCGCCGACATCGCCGATCGCTGGGTCGGGCTGATCCCGGTCGCTTGGTCGGCCGAGGCGGTGGCGCTCGACAATCTGAAGCGCGGCCTCTATCCGCCGCTCTCGGCCGAGGACGGCAATCCGTTCGACGAATGGATCGGGGCGCAGATGCGCGGCGCCATCTGCGGCATGGTCGCGCCGGGACGCGCCGAGGAAGCGGCCCGCCTCGCCTGGCTCGATGCCGAGGTCTCGCATACCGGCAATGGCATTCTCGGCGAGGTGTTCAACGCCGTGCTGGTCGCCCGCGCCTTCGTCACCAGCGATTTCCGCGCGCTGACCGAGGAAATCGTGGCGCTGATGCCTGAAGACACCGAATATGGCGCCGTCGTCCGCTTCGCGCTCGACGCGGCCAAGACCTCGCCCGACTGGGAGACCGCCTGGGCGCGCTGCGACGCGGAATATGTCGAATATAACTGGATCCACGCCTATCCGAACGCCGCGGCGGAGGTCGTCGCGCTCTGGTTCGGCGATGGCGATTTCGACGAGACGCTGGCGATCATCGGCGGCTGCGGCCACGATGTCGACTGCAATGCCGCGCAGATCCTCTCGGCGATCGGCGCCGCCAAGGGCATGGCGGCGATCGACAGCCGCTGGACCGCGCCGTTCGGCGACGACCTCGTCACCTATATGCGCCGCCCCGCCAGGACGACGACCAGCGCCCTCATCGACCTCACGGTCGCGGCGATCCGGAAGGCGCAGTAGCCGCCCGGATCGCGCCGGCACCCGACGGCGCCACGCCGGAGGAGCGGGCCGAGCGCATCGTCGGCGCGATCCTCGCGATGGTGATCGCCAACGAGGCGCTGTTCCGCACCTTTCTCAGCGTCGCGGTCGGCGGCGGCACGCGGCCGGCGGCGCCGCGCGGCGGCCGCCGCATCGGCTGGATCCGCGCGGCGCTGGCGCCCGTGGCGAGCGAGCTGCCCGCCGCGGCATTCGAGCGGATCGTGCACGGGCTCGCCCTTCTCTCCGGCATCGAAACGATCGTGGTGCTCGGCGATGTCTGCGGTCTCGACAATGACGCCGTGGCGCGCGAGGCTCAGGCGCTTGCACGGATTCTCGTGCGCGGCGCGCTGGCGGAGGCCGGCATGCGCTGACCGGCGCCTTCGTTGCCGCCGGGGCGAGGAATGAGGCGGAGGGGCGATGATGCGGAAGATACTGGGCGGCGGCGCGGCGGGCTGGCGCGCATTCATGGCGGCGGCCGGTCTCAGCGCCGGCCTTGCAGCGGGCATTGGCGGCGAGGCCCATGCGGCGCCGCCGACCTGCATTTCCAATGTCGCCTATCTCGTCGTCGAGGCGCCACACAAGGACGGCGTCGGCAACAGCTACATCGTGCGCGACCGCACGGCGGCGCCGAAATCAGCCTGCAGCCTCAAGCCCGCCCCCGGCGATGTCGTCGTCGGCAGCACGGACGATCCCTATTCGCTGCTGCGGCTCTCCGGCCGCTATTTGCTGCTCGATTCGGGCACGGGCCCCGACCGGACGCTGGTGATCCGCGATCTGAAGACCGGCACGACGGCCTTCGAGGGCGGCTATTCCGACGAGGACATCACGATCACCCCGGCCAAGGCGACTTTCTGGGCGACCAGCGACATCCCGGCGACCAAGAAATCCTGCAAGACCTTCGCCGCCATCACCAAGGACGGGCTGACGCCGGTGATCGAGACGCAGACGGTCTTCGACCTCATCACCGGAAAGCTGAAAAGCGCGAAGGTCACCCGCTGCAGCGCGAAGCAGTAGAGGCAGCGCCGCTGTTCACAAGGCGGACCTCCTCCCTGTGAACAGAGCGTCCATCGGAACGGGGCCTCGCCGGCGGTAGCTTGCGCTTGCCGGCCGCCGCCGCAACCGCCATCTGTCAGCCAACAGACGACACAGGTACAGGCGGCACATCCCATGAAGAAGATCGGCTTTCTCTCGTTCGGGCATTGGACGCCCTCGCCGCAATCCGGCACCCGCTCGGCCTCCGACACGCTGCTGCAATCGATCGATCTCGCCGTCGCGGCCGAGGAGCTCGGCGCGGACGGCGCCTATTTCCGCGTGCATCATTTCGCCCGCCAGCTCGCCTCGCCCTTTCCGCTGCTCGCCGCCGTCGGCGCCAAGACCAGCCGGATCGAGATCGGCACCGGCGTCATCGACATGCGCTATGAGAACCCGCTCTACATGGCCGAGGATGCCGGCGCCGCCGACATCATCTCGGGCGGACGGCTGCAGCTCGGCATCAGCCGCGGCTCGCCCGAGCAGGTAGTCGAGGGCTGGCGGCATTTCGGCTACGCGCCGGAAGACGGCCAGACCGACGCCGACATGGGCCGTCGCCATGCCGAGGTGTTCCTCGACGTCATCCGCGGCGAAGGCTTCGCCAAGCCCAATCCGCGGCCGATGTTCCCGAACCCGCCGGGGCTTCTGCGCATCGAGCCCTATTCCGAGGGTCTCCGCGAACGGATCTGGTGGGGTGCCGGCTCCAACACCACCGCGCGCTGGGCGGCGAAGCTCGGCATGAACCTGCAGAGCTCGACGCTGAAGGAGAACGAGACCGGCGAGCCCTTCCATATCCAGCAGGCGAAGCAGATCGAGGCGTTCCGCGACGCCTGGAAGGAAGCCGGTCATGAACGCACCCCGCGCGTCTCGGTGAGCCGCTCGATCTTCGCGCTGATGGACGACCGCGACCGTGCCTATTTCGGCCGCGGCGGCAAGGACAGCGACAAGATCGGCTTCATCGACGAGAACATGCAGGCGATCTTCGGCCGCAGCTATGCCGCCGAGCCGGACGCGCTGATCGATGAACTGCGCCAGGACGAGGGCATCAAGGCGGCGGATACGCTGCTGCTCACCGTCCCGAACCAGCTCGGCGTCGACTACAACGCCCATGTGATCGAGGCGATCCTGAAGCACGTCGCGCCGGCGCTCGGCTGGCGCTAGCGAAAATGACAGGCGGCGCGGCCCTCTGGCCGCGCCGCCTGTTCATGGACGAGCCCTCAGCCGAGCCCCGCCGGCTTCGGGCCGCCATAGGCCCAGTCGAGCAGTTCGACCGTGTGGACGACCGGCGTCGCCGTGCCCGAGGCGAGCTGCGTCATGCAGCCGATATTGCCGGCGGCGATGATGTCGGGCTTCACCTTGGCGATGTTGGCGAGCTTCCGCGCCTTCAATTCGCCCGAGAGCTTTGGCTGCAGCATGTTGTAGGTGCCGGCCGAGCCGCAGCAGATGTGGCCCTCGGGCACGTCGCGCACCGTGAAGCCGGCGCGCTGCAGCAGCGTTTTCGGCGTCACCTTGATCTGCTGGCCATGCTGCAGCGAACAGGCCGAGTGATAGGCGACCGTGAGCGGCTCCACCGGCGCGGCGCGCTCCAGCTTCAGGCTGTCGAGATATTCCGTGATGTCCTTGGCGATGGCCGAGACCCGCGCCGCTTTTTGCGCATAGGCGGGATCCTCGCGGAACATGAAGCCGTAATCCTTGATCGTCGTGCCGCAGCCGGACGCGGTCACGAGGATCGCATCGAGCCCCGCGCCGTCCATCTCGGCGATCCAGCCGTCGATGGTCCGCTTCGCCGTGGCATGCGCATCCTCGGAACGGCCCATGTGATGGGCGAGCGAGCCGCAGCAGGCATCGCCCTTGGCGATCACCACCTCGACGCCGACGCGGTTGAGGAGGCGGATCGCCGCCTCGTTGATCGCGGGATCGAGCACCGGCTGGACGCAGCCGGCGAGCAGCGCGACACGGCCGAGCCGCTCCTTATCGGCTGGGAAGGTCCCGGGAACTTCGGACGGACTGCGACCCGAGGGGAAGCGCGGCGCCAGCGCCAGCATGGCGCCGACCCGCGCGAGACCCGGCAGGCGGCCGATGCTCCGGGCGAACGGCCGTGCCGCCGCCGCGCCGACCAGCGCCAGGCGGAAGCGGCTCCGATGCGGCAGCACATGCGCGATCAGGCTGCGCATGACGCGATCGGCGAACGGCCGGCGATAGGTCTCCTCGATATGCGCGCGGGCATGATCGACGAGATGCATGTAGTGCACGCCCGACGGGCAGGTCGTCATGCAGGAAAGACAGGAGAGGCAGCGGTCGACATGCGTCACCACCTCGTCATTGGCCGGCTTGCCGCCCTCCAGCATGTCCTTGATGAGATAGATCCGCCCGCGCGGACTATCGAGCTCGTCGCCGAGCAGCAGATAGGTCGGGCAGGTCGCGGTGCAGAACCCGCAATGCACGCAGGTCCGAAGAATCTTCTCGGACTCGGCCGTATCGGGATCGGCCAGCTGGGCGAGGGTGAAGGAGGTTTGCATCGAGGGTCAACGATCCGTCACATGTGAGCTGCCAGGAATTTCATCACGAAGCAGGAGCTCTTCTTCGAGACGGACCAAGACACCTTCGAGGTTCATCATCACGTCATTGATCCAGAAGCGGACAACGCGAAAGCCCTCCTGTTCGAGACGTTGCGTCCTTGACGCGTCCCGCACCACATCCGCGTCTCCTCCATGCGTCGCTCCATCGATTTCAACGATCAGTTGACGCTCATGACAGACGAAGTCGACGATGTAGCCCGCGATGGGGACCTGCCGACGAAAGGCGAGACCGTGGAAGCGATGTGCCCTGACCGCATTCCAGAACTTCGCCTCAGGAGGCGTCATCCCGCTGTGGAGCGCCTTCGACCGCTCCCGTTGCACCGAGGACACCCGTCTTGATTCGTCAGTGCCGGGGTTCATGCCCTTGTCTCCTTGTCGGCTGACACGGCTCTACGAACCCCCTCCCTGGCCCTCCCCCGCTGCGCGGGAGAGGGGACGCTGGCGATCGGCACCGCGCCCGACGACGCACGGCCTACCCTCTCCCCCCTTGTGGGGGAGAGCTGGAGAGGGGGGTTGCCGGGCGTCGAACGCCAGCGTGGCAGGAGTGCCATCACCCCATCCTCCCCGGATTGAGCACACCGGACGGATCGAATGTCTGCCTGATCTTCTGCGAAATCAGGGTGACCGCCGGCGCTTCCGGCTGGAAGGGCGGGATCGCGGCGCGGAGGCCGTGCGGGGCGCGGACGAGGGTGGCGTGGCCGCCAAGGGCAGCGACGAGGCTGCGCACCGTCGCGGCGCCGCCGTCGGCCGGGCCGGCGATGGCCGCGAAGACGAGGCCGCCCGACCAGTCGAGGAAACTGCGCGCGCCCAGCTCGGCCCTGAGGCGGGCGGCGACCGTCGGGCCGTCGGTCGGCTTGACGGAGATGCGCCAGACGACATCCTCGCCACCGGCACTGAGGGGACGGAGATCGCGGATGTCGCGCCAGAGCGCCTTCGAGGCGTCGTCGCGCACGGCCTCGGCGCTGCCGAAGGCGGCGAGGAGGTCGCGGAGCCGCGCCGTGCGATAGTCGCATGAATTGGCGAAGCCCTCGAAGCGGAGCAGCGTCTGCGACGGGGCACCCGGGAGATGCGCAGCGCCGGTGATCTCGAACGGCGTTCCGAGCGCCGTCGTCATCGCCTCGACCGCCCTGACATCACTGAGGCCCTCGAAGACCAAGGTCGTCTCGGTCTCGGCAACGGGCAGCAGCTTGTAGGTGACCTCGGTGAGGACGCCGAGCGTGCCCCAGGAGCCGGCGAGCAGCTTGACGAAATCATAGCCGGTCACGTTCTTCATCACGCGGCCGCCGGATTTCACCGTCTCGCCGCGGCCGGTGGTGGCGCGGATGCCGATGATATGGTCGCGCGCGGCGCCCGCCTGGATGCGGCGCGGGCCGCTGGCATTTGAGGCGGTGACGCCGCCGATGGTCGGCTCGCCCGTCGTCCCGAGCAGCGCCCGCCAGTCGATCGGCTCGAAGGCGAGGCGCTGGCGATGCGTGGCGAGCAGCGCCTCGATCTCGGCGAGCGGTGTGCCGGCGCGTGCGGAGAGCACCAGTTCCGTCGGCTCATAAAGCGTGATGCCGGTCATCGCCCGCGTCGAGAGGGTGCGCGCCGCCTGGACGGGACGGCCGATGTCGCGCGTGCCGCCGCCTTCGATGCCGAGCGGCGCGGATGTCGCGGCGGCCTCCAGGATGATCGCCTCGAGCTCGGCCTCGCTGGTGGGGAGGAGCGGTGCGGTCATGGACGAGCGCCGAGAGGGGGAAGGACGAGGGTCGTGACGCAAGTTTCCATCAAACCGGCCGTCCTTCGATCGGAAACACCTTGTGCGGATTGAGCAGCCAGTTGGGGTCGAGCGCCGTCTTGACGCGCATCTGCTGGTCCAGGTCGATCGTGTTGAACTGGTGGATCATCAATTCGCGCTTCTCGACGCCGACGCCGTGCTCGCCGGTCAGGCAGCCGCCGACCGCGACGCAGAGCTTCAGGATATCGGCGCCGGCCGCTTCGGCCTTTTCGAGTTCGCCCGGCTGGTTGGCGTTGAAGAGGACCAGCGGATGCAGGTTGCCGTCGCCGGCATGGAAGATGTTGGCGACCTCGAGCCCGTAGCCGGCGCAGATCTCGGCAATGCCGGTGAGGACGCGCGGGAGCTGGCCGGTCGGGATGGTGCCGTCCATGCACATGTAGTCGGCGATGCGGCCCATGGCGCCGAAGGCGGATTTGCGGCCCTTCCAGATGGCGGCGCTTTCGGCCTCGGACTGCGACACCTTGAAGGTCGAGGGGGCAAAGGCCGCCGCGATCGCCGTGATGCGCGCGATCAGATCGGCGATCTCTTCCTCCGATCCCTCGACCTCGATGATCAGCAGCGCCTCGACATCGAGCGGATAGCCGGCATGGGCGAAAGCCTCGCAGACGCGGATCGCCGGCCGGTCCATATACTCGATCGCGACCGGAATGATGCCGGAGCCGATGATCGCCGCGACACAGGCGCCGCAGGCCTCGGCCGACTGGAAGCCCATCAGCATGGGCCGCGCGCCCTCGGCGAGCGGCAGGATGCGCAGCACCGCCTCGGTCACGACGCCAAGCTGGCCCTCGGAGCCGACGACGAGGCCGATGAGGTCGAGCCCGGCCGCATCGAGCGCGGCACCGCCGAGCTCGACGATCATCCCGTCGATCATCACCATGGTGACGCCGAGGACATTGTTGGTGGTGACGCCATATTTGAGGCAATGCGCGCCGCCGGAATTCATGCCGATATTGCCGGCGATGGTGCAGGCGAGCTGGCTCGACGGATCGGGCGCGTAGAAGAAGCCGAGATGCTGCACGGCGGCGGAGACGCCGAGATTGGTGACGCCGGCCTCGACGCGGATCGTCCGGTTGGCGGTGTCGACCTCCAGCACCTGGTTCATCTTGGAGACGCCGAGCACGACGGCATCGGCCGCCGGCAGCGCGCCGCCGGCGAGGGAGGTGCCGGCGCCGCGCGCCACCACCTTGACGCCCTCGGCATTGAGAAAGGCGAGGATCGCCGACACCTCGGCCGTCGTCCGCGGCAGGACGACCGCGAGCGGCATCTGCCGATAGGCGGTCAGCGCATCGGTCTCATAGGCGCGGCGCTCGTCCTCCGAGGTGATCAGCGCCTCGGCCGGCAGCAGGCGAGCGAGCCCGGCGATGATCGCGTCGCGCCGATCCAGCACGCGCTGGTCCGGCTTCGGCATCAAGATAGCGGACATCGGTTCCTCCCGCCTGTCGCAACGGCTCCGCACTCTAGGACGGCGCGGTCCCCGCCTAAAGCGGCGTCGCCAACAATCATCGTTTCCCTGGGGTTGAAAGTCACAGCCTTTTATTGCCACCATGCCGGCGATGAGCGCCTTCACCGACATGGAAATCTTCGCCCGGGTGATCACCGCCGGCAGTCTTTCGGCGGCCGGACGGGAACTCGGCCTTTCGCCGGCGGTCGTCTCCAAGCGCCTGAAACGGCTGGAGGAACGGCTCGGCACGCGGCTCTTGCAGCGCACGACGCGTCAGATCGCTCTGACCGAGGCCGGGCGCGGCTTCCATGATCGCGTCGTGCAGATCCTCGCCTCGATCGAGGAGGCGGAAGCCTATGTCAGCCGGCGATCCGATGTCGCGCGCGGCACGCTGAAGATCTCGGCGCCAACCTCGTTCGGCCGCCTGCATGTGGCGCCGCATCTCGGACGCTTTCTCGAGGGCAATCAGGGGCTGACGGTCAATCTGTCGCTCTCGGATGACTTCGTCGATCTCGTCAAGGACGGCATCGATGTCGCCATCCGGATCGCTGAACTGACCGATTCGAGCCTCGTCGCCCGCCGCCTCGCCCCCAACCATCGCCTGCTCTGCGCGACGCCAGGCTATCTCGCCGCGCATGGCACGCCGACGAGCATCGGCGACCTCTCGCGCCATGCGCTGCTCGCCACCGCTGGCCAGGACCCGTGGCGGCTCGAAGGCGGCGAAGGGCCGGTCACCGTGCATATCGACGGGCGGCTGCGGACCAATTCCAATGAAGTGGTGCGCGCCGCCGTGCTCGGCGGCCTCGGCATCGCGCTGCGCTCGACCTGGGATGTCGGACCGGAACTCCGCGCCGGCCAATTGGTGCATGTGCTGCCGGCCTATCGCGCCTCGCGCCATGTCGCCGTCCACGCCGTCTATCCGAGCCGACGCTATCTCGCGGCCAAAGTGCGGCTCTTCATCGACTATCTCGCCGGACTCTATGGCGAACATCCCGCCTGGGACGACGGACTCGAGGCGATGCTGGCGGCGTGATCAGCCGAAGAACTTGATCGCCGCGACGGCGCCGAACAGCACCATGGCGATGCCGCCGGCCCGGATGGTCAGATCGCGCACGGCGATCTCGATCCGGTTCTCGACCCGGCCCACCTCGTCGCGCAGGTCCTGCCTGGTCGCTACGGTATCGCGGAGAGCCGCATCGAGCGCCTCGGCATGAGCGCGCGCTTCGCCGTCACCGACGCCGGCCGTCTTCTGGCGGTCGATATAGGCCAGCTTGTCGAATGTGATGAACGTCGAGGACATCGTCGCTCCGGTCTTCGCCTTAAGATAGGCGGCAGCTTCCCTTCCGTCCAGATCGGACCAACCGCCGGTCTCTACTCCTCCCCTGCCCCATCCTGATGACGCGAGCGGATGCGGCGCACCACGAACCAGACGGCGAGCGCCACGGGGATGACCGCGGCGGCGGTCAGGTGGGTGGGGTCGATCTCGAAGCCGAGCACCGACGAGCCCTTGGCGAGATAGCCGATCAGCCCGACGACATAATAGCTGACGGCCGCGACCGAGAGGCCCTCGACGGTCTGCTGCAGCCGCAATTGCTGGCGGGCGCGGCGGTTCATCGAATCGAGCAAAGCGCGGTTCGATTGCGACAGCTCGACATCGACGCGGGCGCGCAGCAGCGCCGCGGCGCGGGCGAGCTTGCGCGAGAGGTCCTGCTGGCGTTGTTCCAGCGTCATGCAGGTGCGCATCGCCGGCGCCATGCGGCGGGCGAGGAACGCCGTGAAGCTCGAATAGCCCTCGATCGGATGCTCATCCATCGCGGTCAGGCGCAGATTGACGATCTCGGCATAGGCCCGGCTGGCGCCGAAGCGGAAGGCCGTCGCGGCCGCGCCCGCCTCGAGATCGCCGGCGAGCGCCGTCAGGTCATCGAGCAGGGCGCGGTTGCTCTCGAAGCCGGCCGAGGAGCGGAAGCGGCTGGTGTCGGCGACGAGCTGCGTCTCGATGCGGCGGATCTCCGGCTGCAGCTTCTGCGCCTCCGGCAGGCCGAGCATGGCGAGGACGCGGTAGGTCTCGGTCTCGAGCAGGCGCTGCACCAGGGGACCGGCCTCCTGCGGACCGAGCCCGCGATCGACGACCAGCAGCCGCGTGAAGCCATCGCCATCCTCGCGGAAATCGGTCGCGATCAGCGCACGGCCTCCGGCCGCCTGCGAGGCGGCGAGCGAGCCCGGATCGAAGCCGGCGAAGAGCTCGGAGGGCGGCCTGTGGTCGGCGACGAGATCGAGCCGCGCGGCGACCATCAGCGGCCCCGGCGGCTCGAAGGCATCGCCGAACGGCGTTTCGGCCGGCAGCGCGCCCGGCCCGCCGCGCACATCCCAGCTATAGGTGGTGAATTCGGCATGGCTCTCGAAGCGCAGGGAGCCGCCGGCGAGCGCCACGACATGATGCCGCGCCTCGGGCGCGGGCGGCGGCTCGCCGATGCGCAGGCACAGCGCCGCCAGCCGGCGCGTCGCGGCCTCCGACTGGGCGGCATCGGTCATGAAGGCATAGTGAAGCAGGAGGCGCGGCGCCTCGATCATGTGGAACGGCCGCGCATGCACCTCGTGCAGCGCCGCCGTCCGCATTGGATGATCGGCGAACCGCCTCGGACCTTCGCGCATGCCCCGCCCCCGCTTGTTGGAGGCAGTAAGTCAAAAGCGGCCGCTCCGCGCAATCAGCGCCCGCTTTATTTCGCGTCATGAAGAAGCGGCACGCTAGCCGCGGTCGATGACCGTGCCGTCGATCTCGGCAATCGAGCGGCGGCCGGTCAGGGCCATGGAGACGCTCAGCTCCTTGCCGATGATGTCGATCGCCTTGAAGACGCCCGCCTCGCCGCCGGCACCGAGACCATAGAGGAAGGCGCGGCCGATCAGGCAGCTCCTGGCGCCGAGGGCGAGCGCACGCAGCACGTCCTGGCCGGAGCGGACGCCGCTGTCGAAGATGATCTCGGTCTCGCCGCCGACCGCATCGACGATGCGCGGCAGGGTCGAGATCGCGGACGGGGCGCCGTCGAGCTGGCGGCCGCCATGATTGGAGACGACGATCGCGTCGGCGCCGGTGCCGGCGGCAAGCTTGGCGTCGCCGACATCGAGCACGCCCTTGATGATCAGCTTGCCCGGCCAGATCGAGCGGATCCAGGCGACGTCGTCCCAGTTGAGGGCCGGATCGAACTGGCCGGCGATCCAGGCGCCCAGCGACTTGACGCCGGTCATGCCCTTCACGAAGCCGTCGAGATTGCCGAAGGTCTTGCGCTTGCCGCGCAGCACCTTGAACGCCCAATCCGGCTTGGTGGCGATGTCCACGACATTGGCGAGCGTGACGCGCGGCGGCACGGTCATGCCGTTCTTGATGTCGCGGTGGCGTTGGCCCTGCACCTGCAGATCGACGGTCAGCACCAGCGCGCTGCACTTGGCGGCGATGGCGCGATCGACCAGCGACTTCGCGAAGCCGCGATCCTTCATCACATAGAGCTGGAACCAGAACGGCTTGGTGGTCCCCGCCGCGACGTCCTCGATCGAGCAGATCGACATCGTCGACAGGCAGAAGGGAATGCCGGCCTTCTCGGCGGCGCGCGCGGCGAGGATCTCGCCATCGGCATGCTGCATGCCGGTGAGGCCGGTCGGGGCCAGCGCAAAGGGATAGGCGACTTTCTGGCCGAGGATCGTGGTCTCGGTCGAGCGGTTGGACACGTCGACCATGACGCGCTGGCGGAGGCGCAAGGCCTTCAGGTCGGCGCGGTTGGCGTTCAGCGTTTCCTCGGCATAGGAGCCGTGGTCGCAATACTCGAAGAAGGCCTTCGGCACGCGGCGCTTCGCCATCAGCCGGAGATCATCGATCGAGGTCGCGGTTGCAAGGGACATCGGCGCCATCCATCTTTGCGCGAAACCGCCGCTTCAGCCAGCGCGGCGGACAACTGGATCATTTAGTTGACCACTCTTCCCAATGCTCTAGTCTGATCGCCATGCCTTTTCAACCCATTCCCGCACGCCCCACCGCCGATGTGATCGCCGGCCAGATCGAGATGCTGGTGCTGGAGGGCGTGCTGCATCCGGGCGACCGGCTGCCGGGCGAGCGCGATCTCGCGGCGCGGCTCGCGGTGTCGCGGCCGGTGCTGCGCGATGCCCTGAAGGCGCTGGAGGCGCGCGGGCTGATCGAGAGCCGGCATGGCGGGGGAACCTATGTGGCCGCGATCGAGGGGACGCTGTTCGCCGGCCCCTTGATCGAGCTCATCGCCGGCTCGCAGAAGGCGGGCGGCGACTATCTCGAATTCCGCCGCGAGGTCGAGGCGACGGCGGCGGCGATGGCGGCCGCGCGCGCGACCGAGGCGGACAAGACCATCCTCACGCGGATCTTCTCGGCGATGGAGGCTGCGCATGGCGAGGCGGATTTCCGCCGGGAGGCGGCGCTCGACGTCGAGTTTCACCAGGCGGTCGGCGAGGCCTCGCACAACATCGTCATGATCCACGTGCTCCGGGCCTGCTATCGCCTCTTGGCCGACGGCGTGTTCTACAATCGCAGCCGGCTCTACGGCCATGCCGGATCGCGCGACGATCTGCTCGCGCAGCACCGTGCCCTGCTGACGGCGATCGTCTCCGGCGATGCAAACGCTGCCAAGCAGGCGGCGCGCGCCCATATCGCCTATGTCGAGGCCTCGCTGGTCGCGAGCGCCGAGGCGGGCGCGCGGTCGGACCTCGCCTCGCTCCGCCTCATCCAGTTCGAGGAACGGGCAGCATCAGGCCGCCCTGTCCGCCGGAAGGATTCCCTCCCGGAGACGGGCGGCGACGGCGAGGACTGAAGCCGGCGCCGGCGGGCGGTCAGTCCCGGCCGCGCCGTCCGTTGGTGCTTCGGTCACGGTCAGCCGCGACGCGCGCGGTCGACGCCGACGATGTCGCCCGAGCGGGCGCTGATGGTGACGCGGAGGCCGCGGCCACGGCGATCGGCGCCCTCGACGACCCAGACCGGGCCCCGGCGATCGACGCCATAGGTGTCCATCATGCCGGCGCTGCGGGCGATGCGGCGCGCCTCGCGCGGTCCGATGCCCCGCTCGGCGCCGCGATCATAGGCGCCGCGGCCCGGGCCATTGTCCCACTGCGCCGGGGGCGGCGGCGGCACGCGGTCGGCCATCGGCGGCGCCATGCGGACGCCGTTCTCGTCGATGATGATGCCCTGCGCCTGCGCGCCGGCCGTGGCGAGCAGCGTGACAGCAACGATGCCGGCTCCGGCAAGACCCTTGAAAGTCATGGCGTTTCTCCTTGTCGTGCAGGCAGCCCAGCGGGGTGCCGTTCGAGAAGGGAACGCCATCGTGAGGGTTTCGTTCCGGCCCTGGGCAGGCGGGCCGGCTACACCATGCGCATGCTCATGCCGCCATCGACGACCAGCGTTTCGCCGGTGATGAACGGATTGGTCAGAAGCTCGATCGAGGCGGTCGCGACATTGTCGGCGGTGCCGAAGCGATGCAGCGGGATGCGGTTGTCGAGATTGTTCTGGCGTGCCTGCGGCGTCATCGCGGCGTGAAAGCGCGTTTCGATGATGCCGGGGCAGATCATGTTGACGCGGATATTCTCGCCGGCATGGTCGCGCGCCAGCGTGCGGCCGAGCTGCAGCAGCGCGCCCTTGACGGTGCCATAGGCGACGGCACTCGGGATGCCGCGCAATGCCGCGACGGAGGAGACGAGCAGCACCGAGCCGCCGCGCACGGCGAGCGCCGCATGCGCGGCCCGGAAGAGGTGGAAGGGACCATGCACATGGACGCGGAAGGCATCGTCCCAGGCATCGAGGCTGACCGTGAGAGCCGTGCCCGGCACGCCGCCGCCGGCCGCGGGAACGAGATAGTCGATGCGGCCGAAGCGCTCCATGGCGAGCGCCACGAGAGGCGCGGCGCTGGCGGGATCGCCGGCATCGCCCGCCTCGAAAACGACATTCGTCGCGGCGCCGAGCTCGCCGAGGAGCGCCTCGACCTCGGCGTCGCGGTGGCGGCCGAACAGCACGAGATCGACGCCCCGCACTGCAAGCGCCCGCGCAATCGCCGCGCCGATGCCGCGCGTTCCGCCGGTGATGATGGCAACCTTCCGGTCTTCACTCGCCATGGTGTCCTCCACGCATTGGTTTTCGTCATCGGGGCATAGTTCGGCCCCGCCGTCCATCGCCCGCGATCAGGCGCTGGCCTCCTGATAGGCCCCGATCAGTGCCGGCCAGGCTTCGAGCGGCGGCAGCGCGGCGAAGGAGCGAACGGCCGGCGTCACGGCCCAGGGCAGCTTCTCGGCCGCATAGGTTTCGACATAGGGCACGAACCACTGGGGATCATCGAGCATGGTCGGCCGCAGATTGACGAAGGGCATGCTGTCGGCGCGCGTGAACATCCATGTCATGCACCAGCCGCAGAAATGATGCTCCGCCTCGCCATGGAGACCGCCGATCACGGTTTTCCCCTGGATGACCTCGAACCCATCGAGCGGCATCGCCGCCGACAGCGAGAACGCGCTCGACGACATCTTCTGGCAGCCGGTGCAATGGCAGGCCGCGGTGATGAGCGGCGGCGCGGTGATGCGGATGCGCACGCGCCCGCAGCGGCAGCCGCCCTCAGCGGGCAATTCGAGCTTCGACATGGCAATATCCTCCATTCCGTTGAGAACGCCGGCGTCCGACCGGCGGTTGCCGACCGGTCCCGCGCGAGGCCAATCGCCTTCCTTGCCGAGCGGCGGGACCGTCGCTAATGTGCCGGTCCTTTCTAGACCGGAGTTATCATGGCCCGCGACGTGTCCGATTCCACGATCGTCGAATCTCGCGACGATCTCATCGGGGCGCTCGCCTCCGGCTGCAAACCGGAATCCGCCTGGCGCATCGGCACCGAGCACGAGAAATTCGGTTTCTACACCGACGACCTCGCGCCGGTTCCCTATGAAGGGCCGCGCGGCATCGAGCGAATCCTCCGCCTCATGGAAGGCTTGCTCGGCTGGCAGCCGATCGAGGATCGCGGCCTCATCATCGGCCTCGTCGACCCGGTCGGCGGCGGCGCGATCTCGCTGGAGCCGGGCGGGCAGTTCGAACTCTCCGGCGCGCCGCTCGAGACCGTGCATCAGACCTGCCGCGAGCTCCATGCCCATCTCGCCCAGGTCCGCGAATGCGCGACGCCGCTCGGCATCGGCTTCATCGGGCTCGGCACCTCGCCGATCTGGTCGCTGGCGGAAACGCCGGTGATGCCGAAATCGCGCTACGAGATCATGGCGCGATACATGCCGAAGGTCGGCACGCGCGGCCTCGACATGATGTTCCGGACCTCGACGGTGCAGGTCAATCTCGACTTCTCCTCCGAGGCCGACATGGTCAGGAAGATGCGGGTGTCGCTGGCCCTGCAGCCGGTCGCGACGGCGCTCTTCGCCAATTCGCCCTTCATCGACGACGAGGCCAACGGCCTCCTCTCCAACCGCGCCGAGATCTGGCGCGACACCGACAACCAGCGCTCGGGCCTGATCCCGTTCGTCTTCGACGAGGGCTTCGGCTTCGAGAGCTATGTCGAGTGGGCGCTCGACGTGCCGATGTATTTCGTGAAGCGCGGCGACACCTATCACGACGTCGCCGGCCAGTCCTTCCGCGACCTCCTCGCCGGCAATCTGCCGGGCATGCCGGGCGAGCGGGCGACGCTCTCCGACTGGAACAACCATCTGACGACGCTGTTCCCCGACGTCAGGCTCAAGAAATACATCGAGATGCGCGGCGCCGATGCCGGGCCCTGGCGGGCGCTCACCGCGCTGCCGGCGCTCTGGGTCGGCCTGCTCTACGACAGCCAGGCGCTCGATGCGGCCTATGACCTCATCGCCGACTGGACGGCGGAGGAGCGGCAGGCGCTCCGCGACGGCGTGCCGCGCGGCGGCCTCAAGACGCCGTTCCGCCAGACGACGCTGCGCACGATCGCCGGCCAGATGGTCGAGATCGCCCGGGGCGGGCTCGCCCGCCGCGCCCGCCTCAACAGCGAGGGCATCGACGAGAGCGTCTACCTCGCGCCACTGCAGGAAACGGTGGCGAGCGGCCTCACGCCGGCGGAGCGCCTTCTCGCCGCCTATCGCGGCGATTGGCATGGTGATATTGCCGAAGTATTCAGGCGGCACGCGTATTGACCGAGTTCGGTATCAGGCCGGCCTAGCGCAGGGAGAGGCTTCGTGGACATCAAGGATATCAGCGTCGTCGTCGACCAGCGCGGCACGAGGCCCTCGCTCGCCGTCGCCATCGATCTTGCCCAGCGGCTCAGCGGCCATCTGACGGGCCTGACGCTCGTCTATGACCCCGTCGTTCCGGGCTACGCCGTCTCGCCCGTGCCGGTCGATTTCATGATGAGCGCCCGCAACGAGGCGGTGAAGATCGCCAAGACCGCCGAGGACGCGTTCCTTGCGGCGACGAAAGCGGCGGGCGTCGCCAGCGTGGCGCGCTCGGTCGAGATCGTCTCGGCCGGCGGTCTCGACGAAGTGGTGCATGAGCTGCGCCTCTCCGATCTCGTCGTCGTCGCCGAGGACGATGCCGACCATCCGGAGCCACTCCGCGCGCAGCTGATCGAGGCGATCCTCTTCCATGCCGGCGCGCCGCTTCTCATCGTGCCGCGCCATCCGCAGGCGGAGGCCGCTGATCTTGGCCGCGTCATCATCGCCTGGGACGGCACCATCACCGCCTCGCGCGCCGTGCGCTCGGCCCTGCCCTTCCTCACCGCAGCAACCTCGGTCGAGATCGTCGTCGTCGACGACGGCAAGGAACTGCCGACCGGCCAGCGCCTCACCGGCTATCTCGCCCGGCACGGCGTCGCCGCCACGACGGTGACGCTTCCCAATCCGCACAAGGACGTCGCCGCGGTGCTGCGCCAGCACGCCGCCGAGACCAAGGCCGGGCTAATCGTCATGGGTGCCTATGGCCATAGCCGGCTGCTCGAATGGATCCTCGGCGGCGCCACCCGCGGCATGCTGCGCAAGCAGTCGATCCCGATCCTGATGGCGCATTGAGATGCGGCGCGCCGGCATTTGACGAAAGGCCGGCGCGGCCCGATCATGGCGCTTCCAGCGGGAGTGCATGATGAAAACCTTCTACGATCTGATGCGGGAAGCTCAGCAGAGCTCTTTCGGCACGGCCATGCAGAAGGAGTTCGGCCTTTCCGCCGAGCAGCAGGCCAAGGCGGTCGAGGCGATGATGCCGGCCTTCTGGCTCGGCATGCGCAAGAACGCCAGCGACCCGTTCGGCGTCGCCGCCTTCTGGCAGGCGCTGGGCACCGGCCCGTACCGTTCCTATTTCGACAACCCGTTCGCCGCCCTGTCGCCAAAGGCGATGGATGACGGCAACGGCATGCTCGACAAGCTGTTCGGCTCGCCCGAGATCGCGCGCGCCGTCTCGCTGCAGGTCGAGGCCGCCACCGG
Organism: Kaistia sp.; assembly: GCA_965279105.1. Taxonomy (GTDB): domain Bacteria; phylum Pseudomonadota; class Alphaproteobacteria; order Rhizobiales; family Kaistiaceae; genus Kaistia. The sequence continues at coordinate 1,950,596 of OZ257135.1, read as the reverse complement.
CATCACGCAGGACGTCGTCAGGCGGATGATGCCTGTTGTCGCCAACATGATGATGGGCGGCCTGCAGCGGCAGACCGAGCAGGTGCAGAACCCGTTCTTCCGCTTCATGCAGGACATGACGCAGCCGCCGAAGCCGAAGGTCGAGAAACAGCCCGACCTGCCCTTCGTCGCCCTGATGAACGCCTTCCTCGGCAAGCCGGCCGAGCCCGAAAAGCCCGCGGAGCCGGAAGCCGACGCGCCGGTCACCAATGAAGAGGTGATCGACCGCCTGTTCGACGCCAACCGCTCGATGACCGACGCCTACTGGAAATCCATGGAGCGGATATTCGACCAGTTTTCGCCGGAGAAGAAGGCGTAGGCCTCAAAAGAAAAAGGCCCGCCGATGAACGGCGGGCCAAGGGCGGAACCACCCCGGGGATCGAGGGGGTTCCGGCTGCAGGGAATGGGGCGCCGGAGGGCGGCGTCCGATGGGGTGGGGCGTAGCGCGCCTTCTGGGCGCCCTACGGATCATTCGGTGTGCGCTGTCGCTCAGCGCTTGACGCGGTAGCGCGCGGAGCCGACATGCAGCTCGGCGCCGTGGGAAAGGCGCTCGCGCATCTGGGCGTTGCGGGCAAAGCGCCGCTCGAGCGAGAGCATCGCCAGCTGGGTCGAGGCATCCTCGTCGACGCGGGTCGCCATGGCGCTGTAGACGTCGCCCTGCGTCAGGCCGATGTCGCGCAGCATATGGGCATCCCAGCTGAGCAGATGGGCCACCTGGCGACGATTGTTCCAGACGCGGATGCGCTGTGCCGCAGCGGCGAGGACCGTCGCGCAGAAGGCGGTGATCCTGCCGCCCGTGGTCGGCCGGCTCTCGGTGGTGAACGTCTCGAATGTCGTCATGGTGTGCCTCCATCGGCTGACGCTTCGAGGTCCTTCCGCTCTTCGGAAGGGGCTGCTCGGCGTGCGTCTTGGGAACAATCGAACATTGACGCATCCGCATTGATCATTCCAACGAATGTTTCTAATATCAGCCATCGGAATTGATGATGCGATCTGCGGCGTGTCGACCGCATTGATGCCCCGCCCGAAAGAGGCTCGCCACCCGTTTCCTGCCGATCCGGCGACAGGGGCGGGTCGCGAAGAGAACCGCGGGGCAATTGTGACGGAATTGTGAGGTATCGCACATGGCTGCCATGCTCGATCTCGACCAGCTGCGCACCTTCGTCGCCATCTGCGACGCCGGCAGCTTCACCCGCGCCGCCGAAACGGTGCACAAGACGCAGTCTGCCGTCTCGATGCAGATGCGCCGGCTGGAGGAGCGGATCGGCAAGCCGATCTTCGGCCGCGACGGCCGCAGCGCCAAGCTGACCGAGGAGGGCGAACGCCTGCTCGGCTATGCCCGCCGCCTGATCCGCCTCTCGGACGAGACGGTCGCCGCCTTCGACGACGAGGAACTCTCCGGCCGCGTCCGCCTCGGCACGCCGGACGACTATGCCGATCGCTTCCTGCCGGAGATCCTCGCCCGCTTCTCGCGGTCCAATCCGCGCGTCGAGGTGACGGTGGTCTGCGAGCCGACGCTGCAACTGGTCGAGTGTCTCCGCGCCGGGTCGCTCGACCTTGCCATCGTCACCAGCTTCAAGGACACGTCCGGCGCCGAGGTGGTGCGGCAGGAGCCGCTGCTCTGGGTGGTCTCCAACCAGCACCGGCTCGAGGAGGAGGACGTCCTGCCGCTGGCGCTCGGCCGCGACACCTGCTGCTGGCGCAAGGCCGCGCTCGATTCGCTCGGCGCCACGGGCCGCAAGAGCCGCCTGCTCTATGCCTCCAACAATTCGACCGCCCTCGCCGCCGCCGTGCTCGCCGGCCTCGCCATTTCCGTGCTGCCCGAATCGGCCCTGCGCCCCGGCATGCGCGTCCTCGGCGAATCGGAAGGCCTCCCCCGCCTCGCGCCCTGCGAGATCGGTCTCCTGCGCGCGCCCGGACGACCGACCAATGCGATCGTCGATGCGCTCGCCGAGCACATCGTCTCCTCGCTCGACAACCTCTCGATGCGGATCGCCGCCGAGTGAGCGGCAGGGCGGGCCGCATCGTCGTCCTCAACGGCGCGCCGCGCTCCGGCAAGTCCTCGATCGTCGCGGCTTTGCAGGCGCGGGAAGACGCCGTCTGGATCAATCTCGGTGTCGACATCCACAATGCGTCCATGCTGCCGCCGCGGCTTCGCCCGGGCATCGGCGTGCGGCCGGGCGGCGAGCGGCCCGATCTCGAACCACTGCTGCCGCGGCTCTATGCCGGCCTCTATGAGGCGATCGCCGCGCAGAGCCGCCTCGGCCTCGATGTCGTCGCGGATCTCGGCCATCACGACGCTTATTCGCAGCCGCTCGGCATTCTCCCCGACTGCGCGCGGCGGCTCAAAGGCCTGCCGGCGCTCTTCGTCGGCATCCATTGCCCGCTGGACGCGATCCTCGCCCGGCGCCGGCAACAGGTGGCGGGCCGGGAGACGCTCTATGCCAGCGCCGCCGAGGGCGAACCGCCGCCGGCGCCGGTGCTGCTCTGGCAGGAGGCCGTGCATGCGCATGGGCTCTACGACCTCACGATCGACACGAGCACGGTGACGCCGGACGAAGCGGCGACTCTCATCCTCGCCGCCTTCGCCGCGGGCATTCCGCGCCCGTCCGCCTTCGAGCAACTGGCGCAGCGCGGCTGACGGAGCTGCTACGGCCCGAAGATCGACCAGTCCATCGCCTTGGCGAGGCGCTCCAGGGCGCGCGAGCCGAGCAGCGAATTGCCGACCTGGTTGAGGCCCGGCGACCAGACCGCGATCGAGGCCTTGCCGGGCACGATGGCGAGGATGCCGCCGCCGACGCCGCTCTTGCCGGGGATGCCGACCTTGAAGGCGAAGTCGCCGGAGCCGTCATAATGGCCGCAGGTCAGCATCAGCGCGTTGATGCGCCGCGCCCGCTCTGCCGAGACGACCTTGTTGCCGGTGAGCGGGTGACGGCCCTGCCCGGCAAGGAAACTGCCGGCGACCGCGAGCTGGCGGCAGTTCATCGCGATGGCGCATTGATGGAAATAGACGCCGGTCGTCATCTCGACGGGATGGCGGATATTGTCATAGGCCTTCATGTAGTTGGCGAGGGCGCGGTTGCGGAAGCCCGTCTCCTCCTCCGAACGCGCGACGCCATGGTCGATCGCAATCGAATCATCGTCGGCGAGCGCGCGCATGAAGCGGAGGATGAGGCCGATCGCCTCGCGCGGCTTGTAGCCGGCAAGGATCACGTCGGTGACGACGAGCGCGCCGGCATTGATCAGCGGATTGCGCGGAATGCCATGCTCATATTCGAGCTGGACGATCGAATTGAACGGATTGCCCGAGGGTTCACGCCCGACCCGGTTCCACAGCGTGTCGCCGACCTGGCCGAGCGCCAGCGTCAGCGTGAACACCTTGGAGATGCTCTGGATCGAGAAGGCGGTGTCGGCATCGCCCGCGGCATGGAGGGTCCCGTCCGGCGTCAGCACGGCGATGCCGAAATGGCCGGGATCGACCTTGGCGAGCTCGGGAATGTAGGACGCGACCTTGCCGCGCTCGGTGGTGGTCTTGAGATCGGCAGCGATCTCGTCGAGGACGGTCTGGAGGTCTGTCATCGGTCCCTTGGGCAATCGCGGGCAAAGCGGCGGCGAAGCCCGAAAATGCGATAATCTGGACCCCGCGTCTATCCGGCGAGGACGCGCGTCGACGGGAAGGTGATGCGGATCAGCGTGCCCTGACCGACCTGCGAATCGATGGCGAAGGCGGCGCGGTTGGCCTCGACCAGCGCCTTGGTCAGGGGCAGGCCGAGACCAGTGCCGTCGCTGCGCCGCTCGCGCGAGGCCGAGAGCTGGCGGAACGGCTTCAGCGCCGTCTCGATATCGCTCGCGGACATGCCGATGCCGGTGTCGCGGATCCTGAGCGTCACCTCGCCATGCGGCTCCATCGCGGTGGAGACGATGACCTGACCGCCGGCCAGCGTGAACTTGACCGCATTGGAGACGAGGTTGAGCACGATCTGCCGGATCGAGCGCGGATCGGCGACGATGTTCGGCACCTGGCCGGAGAGCGAGGTGCGGATGATGATGCGCTCGCGATTGGCCTGCGGCTGCATCAGCGCGACGCATTCCATCACGATCTCGTTGAGCGCCACCGCCTCGAAGGAGAGATCGAGCTTGCCGGCCTCGATCTTGGAAAGGTCGAGCAGATCGTTCAGGAGGCTCATCAGATGCGCGCCGGAGAGATTGATGTCGCGCAGATATTCCTTGTAGCGCTCGGTGCCGATCGGGCCGAAGCGCTCCTCCATCATGACCTCGGAGAAGCCGATGATGGCGTTGAGCGGCGTGCGGATCTCGTGGCTGACCTTGGCGAGGAAGTCGGACTTCTGCATCGACGCGCTCTCGGCGGCGCGCTTCGCATTGATCAGCTCGCCTTCCGCATTCTTCCATTGCGTGATGTCGCGCAGCACCGCGCAGAACTTGCCGGTCTCGGGCAGGCGGCCCATCGTCATGAACAGCGGGATCAGCCCGCCCTGCGGGACGCGGCCGATCACCTCGCGGCCGTCGTTGAGCACGCTGGCGACGCCATTGCGCGCGAGGCCGTCGAGATAGTCGAGCGCTGATTGCCGGCTCTCCTCGGCGAGGAGGTCCGGCAGGCGAAGGCCGGTGACCGCGGCGGTCTCGACGCCGAAGAGCGCCTCCGCGCTGCGGTTGATCCGCTCGATGCGCGCATCCTCGTCGACGACGATGATGCCGTCCGTCGCTGTATCGAGGATCGCCTCGAGCTCGACGATGCGCTGCCGCGCCGCGCCGAGCTCGGCAAGGCCAGGCTGCGGCTCGGCCATCTGAGGCGCGGGTGGCGGCGGTTCCGGCGGGGCCACCGCAGCAACACGATCCGTCACAGCGACGGCCTCCACCACGACGGGGGGCGGTTCGGCGGCAGCCACCGTCGCGATGGGCTCTTCAGGCGCGACGTCCGTAGCCAGAACCGGCTCGGGTTCGGCGAAAGGCGCATCCGGCGTCTCGGCGGGCAGTTCCGGCAGAGACTGAGCCGCCAGCGTCTCCGCAGGCTCGGGCGCCTCGGGCTCGGGCTCGGGCTCGGTCGCGGCGATGGCCGGTGCGTCCTCGATGGCCGTTTCGGTCGGCGCAGTCGTTGCGGGCTCGCGTTCCGGCGGCGCGGCCTCGGGCGGGGTCGTCGGAGCCTCGGCCGCCGTCACGGCCGCGGGCTTGCCCGCGCCGAGGGCAGCGGCGATGCGGCGGAAGGCGTCCTGCTCGGGCGGGCTCAGCCGCTCCGGCTCGGGCGCCGGGCGCGCGAGGCGGATGACGTTGGAGGCGGGAGGCGTCGCCGCGGCGAGCGCAGCCGGCTTCGGCGGCGGCACTGCAGCGGGCGCCTCGCGGCGGTCGAGCGGGCGGATCACGCCGAAGCCGCGATAGCCCTCGAAGAGCCGATCGCGCGAGAAGGCCGGCAGCGCCGCGAGATCGACGGCGATCACGACATCGCTGCCGGCGACGGGCCAATCGAGCGACACGCCGCTCCAGGTATCGCGCCGTGCGATCAGCCGTGCCACCGCGCCGGTCGGATCGAGACGGAGCCGCGCCGCCAGTTCGGACCAGCGCTCGCCGACGGCGATCGCCGCCTCCGGGCCGACGACCTCGGCAAATTCCGGCGAGACGAAGGTGAAGCGCCCGTCGGCATCCATCTGGAACACGAATCGGACCGGGCCGGAGGGCGGTGCGAAGGCAAAGCCGTCGGCCGGCGCGCCCTCGCCTTCCGGCTCGGCCAGCGCTGCGTCATCGGCCGGCGCATCTGATGTCATGGCCGGCGCCTCAGCCACCGATGCAGCAAGGTCAGGTGTCGCGTCAGGCACGGGCTCAGGCAGCGGCGACGGGTCGGCAATCGCCGTGACGGCGGGCGCAACGGTGTCTGCGACCGGCGCCGAGGCCGCTGTGTCGGCGTCCGCCTCCACCGCGGCAGGTGCAGCGGGCGTCTCGACCGGCTCCAGCTGGACGCGCTCGGCCGGGCCGACGACGAGGAGATGGACGAGGCCCTCCGCCGTCTCGACCGCGGCGAGCCCGGCCGGCCGGCGGGTGTCGCCGATGCGGATGGCGCGCTTCAGCGCCCGGCCCGGCGACCGCGCCCCGGCCGTGACGAGATCCGGGATCGCCGAGGGCCCGACGAAGAGATCGAAATCGCCGCTGTCGGCGATCGGCATGCCGGCCGCATCGAGCACGGCGACGAGGCAGTCCTCGGCGGCGAGAAGCGCGACGAGTTGCCGGGCCGCCTCGCTGGGCCCGCCGCGGCGCGGCGCCTCGGGCAGGCGCACCAGCACCGCCGCCGCGCCATCCGGCAGCGCAACGCGGATGCATTCGGCGGCGAGGCTGCCGAAACCGGCGCCGACCGCGAAGCGGATGCGCTCCAGCCGGCTGCCGCCCGGGGAGAGGCTGCGCGCGGCGCGCGCGATCTGCTCCGTTGCCGGCAGCGCGGGCGAGAAGCGGCGTTCGAGCAGGCTCTCCATGCTGCGCTCGCCGAAGAAGGCGGCGCCGGCGGCATTGGCAAACAGGATCCGGCGGCCATCGGCGGAAAAGAGCAGCACCGGCCGCGGCGCCAGCAACGCCGATCCGACTGCCGGCAGCGCCGCCAGATCGAGATAGGCATAGTCGCGTCCGTTCATCGTCCGTCGCGCTCCGCGCCAGCCAGGGTCCGCCGCGAAAGGGACGGCCCGATTTGCTTAACAAGACTCTAATAGAGCCATGCCGCTCCAAGGTCCACGCGCAGGGCGACTGACCCACCGCAGTCTTCGGCGGCTTGGTTAACCAGCCGCCTCTCATTTCCAGCGGCGGCCGATGCGGCTATGCTGTCCTCCCCATCCGGGCAGGAGGACATCATGGCCGACGAGACCGCTTTCGAGATTCCCGAACCGATGCGTGCATTCGCCGACAAGAGCGTCGACCAGGCGCGCAAAGCCTTCGACGACTTCGTGTCGGCAACCGTCAAGGCCGTCGACAAGGCCGAGACCTCGACCAAGTCGCTGCAGGACGGCGCCCGCGACGCCAACCGGCAGGCGATCGGCTTCCTGGAGGAAAACGTCGCCGCCTCGTTCGAGTTCGCGCAGAAGATGGTGCGGGCCCGCACGCTCGAGGAGTTGCAGACCCTGCATCGCGACTTCCTGCAGCGCCAGATCGCAGCGGCGCAGACGCAGACGAAGTCGGTCGGCGAGACGCTGACCAAGGCGGCCAGCGGCGTCGCCGAGACGATCAAGGATACGATGAAGCGTTGAGCAGTGGCGCGGCCGCAGCGGCGGCCGCCTCATTGTTGGGCATCGCAGTGCAACATTCTCCGGGCAAATGTGCGGCGGAGATTAATTCGCACCTCAGGAAAATTGCCGTTTTCGGACAAGGGCGTTGCGATTTTCGGGTTGTGCGTCGCGAAATGATGTTGCAACGCACAAGAGGTGTGTCTATATACAATGCATCTCGATCGGAGCCAGGCACCCAGGGTGTTCGGCTTCCAAGCTCTCGAGATCAACGCATTCTCAAGGAGAGCCGAAATGTCCGATACCCCCGCCGTCAAGCCCGCCAAGACCGCTGCCGCCAAGGCCGCCAAGGCGTTCGAAGCCCCGTTTGAAGCCTTCGGCTTCGGCACCCAGGGCGTCGAGATTCCCGCCGCCTTCCGCGATTTCGCCGAGAAGTCGCTGACCGGCAGCAAGGAAGCCTATGCCAAGATGAAGGCTGCCGCCGAAGAGGCGACCGAAGTCTTCGAGGACAGCATCGAGACGGCCCGTTCGGGCGCTGTCGAGTTCAGCCACAAGTCGCTCGACGCGGCCAAGCAGAATTCCGACGCGACCTACGCCTTCTTCAAGGAGCTGATTGGCGTCAAGACCTTCGCCGAGGCGCTCGAGCTGCAGATGGGCTTCGCCCGCAAGCAGACCGAAGCCTTCGCCGCCCAGGTCAAGGACCTGCAGGACTTCTCGCAGAAATATGTCACCGAGGCTTCGCGCCCGGTGAAGGCGAGCGTCGAGAAGGCCTTCAAGGGCGCGACGCTCAACTGAGCCGATCGCGACCGCACCCATCGGGGCGCCGGCGGCCATGCCGCCCGGCGCCTTTTTCGTTGCGGATCGGCCCATTCTTCGCACAGCCGGCGAAACCGGTTGAGGGCGGGCGGATGGGGCTTGAAACGCAGCTTCATTGCTTCTAGGTTCCGCTCGCTTTGGGCAGGCAGCTGTAGCTCAGTTGGTTAGAGCGTCGGATTGTGGCTCCGGAGGTCGGTGGTTCGAGACCACCCAGCTGTACCAAAGCAAACCCGCCACTCGACATCCGTTTTCAAGAGTCTGGAATTCAACCGGTGGTTCCGGGGTCAGCGGATGCGCATGGCTGGAAACGGTTAGCGCGTGCACCTTGGCGACCGACTGGCGCACGTGCGGCTTGGGCCCTCAGGTCAGTTCTGCCGGGAAGGGTGTTGCGGTCGGAGGTCTAATCTCTGGTGGCGGACTGCTCGGTCGGGCAATGACCCATTGTCGCCCGATGCCTCGGAGCGGCCAGTGGATCCTGCTGAGAGCGATGTCCGCCAGCAGACGCTCAGGGCCGGCCGCTCCAGACTGCCGCAGAGACTCAACGCTCATCATCCCGCTCGCGGATGGCGCCCAACGGCCACCACGGCACTGACGCGACGCCCGGCGCATCCGCACGCAAGCGAGGCCCCGGCGTCTTTCGCGCACGTGTGCACGACATGACGCCGCCATCTTTCCAACCATATTGGCATCGGCGGATATCATGGCCGCCAGACTGGTCAGCCCGAACGGCCGCAGTGTTCTGTGCCGAGGCTGCTGTCTGAATGCCGGTTGGTTCGCGTTGGTCGCCTCGAAGAGCGCGACTGAACCCGCCGGCCGCAGTCCGCAGCATTGCGCGAACGGAGTATTGATATGGACGTTGCCGTGGCGCGACGAATTCTACATTGGTAGCCGCGGCGACAGCCCGGATCGTTGAACTTCATGTTCAATCACCGGCCGATGGCGATGCTGGCATCGCTGGTTTCGGTCCCGTCATCCTCGGCCCATTGTCGCCTCGATATCTGCGCGAACATGGCATTCTGCCCTTGGCGGCTCCAGATGGCAGTATGGCGCTTGCCATACGCCATCCGGAGGATGCCGAGGCTGTCGACCTCGTCTGCGCCACCTTCGGGATTTCTCCCGACGACACCGAGCGTCTGACCATCACCGCCGAAGAGATAGACACTGCGCTCCAGGAAGCGTCGCCGGAGGTGATCGAGAGGCCTGACGCGGACTCCGGACCGGGAATGGTCGAGTTTGCCCGCGGTGATGATGACATCGAAGCGCTGCGCGATCTCGCCAGCAACGCGCCGGTCGTTCGCCTGCTCAACGATCTGTTCGAAGCAGCCGCGAAGGCCAAGGCTACCGACATCCATCTCGAACCCGTCCGCGGCGGGATGAGAATCCGCATCCGCGTGGACGGACTGCTCCGGCAACTGCAGATGCTGCCGCCGGACATGGCACGACCGCTCGTATCGCGTGTCAAGATCCTCGCGGGCCTCGACATTGCCGAGCGGCGGCTGCCGCAGGACGGCCGGCTGCGCCAGGTGATGGATACGGCCATATTCGACGTCCGCGTCGCCACGATGCCGACCTCTCATGGCGAGACGGCGATCCTGCGTCTTCTCGACCAGAAGAGACGATTGGCGACCCTGAACGCGCTCGGCCTCGCTCAAGCCGGTTCAGCGCAATTGCAAAGCCATCTGGAGGCCCCGCATGGACTCGTGATCGTGACGGGACCGACCGGCAGCGGAAAGACGACCACGCTTGCCTCGGCACTGGCCGGCATGGATCGCGCCACGCGCAAGGTTTTGACGATCGAAGATCCGGTCGAATACGAAATCGAGGGCGTCGCGCAGTCGCAGCTCCGTCCACAGATCGGGTTGACCTTCGCAGCCGCCCTTCGTGCGTTTCTTCGTCAGGATCCTGATGTGATCATGGTTGGCGAGATGCGCGACAGCGAAACGGCCAAGATCGGCATCCAGGCCTCGCTCACCGGTCATCTGGTCATGACGACGCTCCACACCAACTCCGCCGCCGCGGCAATTCCGCGTCTCACGGATCTCGGCGTGGAGCCCTATCTCGTGGCCGCGTGCCTGCGCAGCGTCGTCGGCCAGCGTCTCGTCCGTGCACTCTGTCCGCATTGCAAGCGGACGCAGCGGCTGACGGCAGAACGGCTGGCCGGAGACCCGCGGCCGCTCGCTCTCGGCCTCGCCGCCGGCGAAAGCGTGGCCGTGGCGGTCGGATGCGGCCGTTGCGGTGGCTCGGGCTATGCCGGGCGACTCGGCATTTTCGAGATTCTCGAGATCACCAGCCCGATCCGCGAACTCATCATCGCCTCCGCGTCCGAGCAAAAGATCGAGGAGGCGGCTCGACGCGATGGCATGGCCACGATGGTCGATGACGGCGTTGCCAAGATCAGGGCTGGCCTAACATCGATCAATGAAGTCCTGCGCTTGACGGCGGTGAGATAGATGGGCAGAGCGTCAGCCTGGGGGGCGCCTCACGCATGGTGATGATGGTCTACAAGGCATTGGACGATCGCGACAGGTTTGTCAGCGGCGAGATCGATGATGTCACCCGAGATGCGGCCGCGCTGAAGCTTGCTCGCAACGGGCTCCAGGTTCTCGCGCTCGAACAAGCGAGCAAGCCGAAGAGCATCGCCCTCGGCACGAGCATCGGAGGGTTTGGCGTCAGCGAGCGCGACATCACCGGAATACTGCGTGACCTTGGCATGCTGCTGCGCTCGGGCCTTGTTCTCGACGACTCCCTGCAGCTTCTGTCGGACGGGGCTTCACGGCCGGTGGCCCGCCTGCTCGGGCAGCTGCGCCAACGCGTGCTTGAAGGTCATGCGCTTTCGGATGCCCTTCAACGGCACCTCCCGCGCCCCTCGCCAGCTCTCGTTGCGATCGTGCGGATTGCTGAACTCTCGGGCAAGCTGGACCGTGTCCTTGAAACGATCGCCGAAGAACGCACCGGCCTCGAGGCGACATCGGACAAGCTTGCCTCCGCCTTGAGATATCCCGCCTTCTTGCTGCTTCTTTCTTGCGGCATCCTCGTTTTCTTCATGATCTTTGTCGTGCCGCAGTTTGCGGACGTGATCCGCGACTTCAAGACGCCCACCTCCGGGCTCATCGGCCTTGTGCTGGCGGGGTCAGACCTGATGGTCCATTCAGGCGATATCGTGGGAGCAGCGGCGCTGGCGATCGTCGTCTTCTTGTTTCTCATCTTCCGCCTGGAAGCAACGCGCATCCCCTTGCAGCGCTCCTTGTCGCGACTGCCCGGGATCAACGCCATCGTCTCTCACAAGCGGACCGCGCAGTTCTGCAACGCCATCAGCCTTCTCGTCGAGAATGGCGTGACGCTGGTCGATGCCTTGAAGGTCCTTGCCGAATCCGCGGCGATCGAGCAGGCCGAACTGCGCCATATCTATGAGAGGGTCCGGCGGGGCGGTCGGCTCGCCGATGCGCTCTCCCAGAGCCAGTATTTGACGCCGCTTGCAATCCACATGCTGCGTGTCGGTGAGGAATCGGGCGAATTTGCCAGGGTCGCTCGCCGTACGGGTGCGTTCAACGAGGCAAAACTTGCACAGAAGATCGATCGCCTCACTGCGATCGCCGGCCCGCTGGCCATTGTCTTCATCAGCACTATCGTCGGCGGCCTCATCGTTTCGATCATGACGACGCTGCTCAGTCTTAACCAGGTGGCGCTCTAGCCTGCCTGCCTTGAGGAACCAATCTCTCATGAGCGCAAGCACTCTCGACCATACGACTGCACGACGAACGTTGAACGGCGGCGCGTCTGACGGGGGCTTCACCCTCGTCGAAATGCTCGTCGTGCTGGTGATTATCGGGCTCATCATGGGCCTGGTGGGCCCCCGGGTCCTGAACTACCTGTCGGACTCGCGTGCCAAGACCGCAAGGTTGCAGATCGCGTCCTTCGTCAACGCGCTCGATCTCTTCTATGTCGACGCCGGGCGCTATCCAACAACGAGTGAGGGGTTGATCGCATTGCAGGTGAAGCCTGCTGGCGTTACCGCCTGGTCGGGCCCCTACCTCAGCACGCGCGGCGGCGTCGTTCCGAAAGACCCCTGGGGCAATGCCTATGAATATCAGTCTCCGGGCCAGAATGGGGCCTTCGACATCAACTCACTCGGTTCAGATGGACGCCCGGGCGGCGATGGTGTCGCCGCGGATATCTCGAACGCCGGCACCTGAAGGGGGTGAAGCAGGGTTTCTGCTGCTCGATATGGTCATGGCACTCGCCATACTCCTGACCATCGCGCTTCTGGCCTGGCCGGCATTGCTGACGCGGTCCACTGTCCCGCGGTTGAGCGCCACGGCTCTCGACACCGCCGCCTTGCTCCGTGACAAACGCGCCGAAGCGGGGCGGGAGGGACAGCCGATCCGTGTGACATTCGATCTCAATCGGCGCGAGATCGCCAGCGGCGACACAATCGTCACGCTGGCGCCGGACCTGACGATCGACATGACAACCGATCGGCGCTGCCGCCTTTCTGCAGGTGTCTATGTGGTCACTTTCCATCCAGACGGCCGCTCCTGCGGCGGCGTGTTCTCCATCAGCAAAGACCGGATCTCTTGGCGCGTGGCGATCAACTGGATGACGGGAGCCATTGATGCAAAGGCAATCCGCTCTTGATGGCCAGGCTTCCTGGCAGGGCAATCCGCCTGGCGCTCGGCACGTCCGCGATGCCGGCTTCACATTGCTCGAGAGTCTCGTCGCACTGGTCGTCGCGGCGATCCTTTCTATCGGGCTTGTCCGCTTCATGTCGTCGACGCACGTCGTCACCGGCCATGCCGATCAGAAGCTTGCCCTCGCGGCGCTTGAGACAGCCGTCATGGCGGCTCTGCCGCCGGCCGCAGATGGGGCCGCTTTCCGGCTGTCTGGTTCGCGCGGCGAGATGGATTGGGAAATGACGGGCGTCCCGATCGTCGAAAAGAGCCCCCGCGCCAGCGCGGCGGGATCACTGCAGGCGACGGGCACCGGTGATGTCTCCGCGTCCCCTTCAACTGGTTCGACACCGGCTTTGGAAAGCCGGCCCCCGGTACGGGCCTGGCAGCGCTATGCGATCACCGTGACCATCCGGGCCCGCGGCGCCGTGATTGATCAGTTCGAGGCGATCCGCATCAGCAGTTCCGGCAAGACTGGGGAGAACCCGTCGCAATGAAGCGGGCCGGTCTGGTTGCAAGGCAGGGCGAAGCCGGCTTCAGCCTGATCGAAGTCCTCGTATCGCTGACGATCCTTTGCGGGCTGATGGCGGTGTTCACACCACTCGCGGGGCGGATGATCTCGACTTGGGCACGTGATGCCGACAGGGCGGGACGCGCCGATATGCTGGCCGCGGCGATCGACCGGTTGAGCCGCGACCTTGCGGTCGCTCTGCCAGCCATCGCCGAGGGATCCGATCCGCCTCAGATGCAGTTCCGGGGGACGTCCACGGGATTCTCCATGGTCGGTGCGACCGGCGGAATGCCGGAGCTCGTGACCGTGGCATCGGCGGCGGGAACCAGCGGCAATCCGGCGCTCGTCCGCTCTTCAAGGCTGTGGGGCTCGTCCGATCCATCCCTCGGCGCAGAGGCTAGGGTCGCACTGCTCGACCACCCCATCTCGGCCCGGTTCGCATATCGCTCGTCGGCAGGTGGCGACAGCACGGAGTGGCATGACAAGGCAGAAATGCCCGAGGCGGTGATTGTCACGTTCATGCGCGGCAAGGAGACGCTGCTCGGGGGACCGGTCATCCTGCCGGTCCACGCGACGCTACCCGTTGGCTGCGTTGCCACGCAGGAATTTGCCGGCAAGGCCTGCCGCGAAACTGCCGGCGAGGCGAACTCGGCGGACGGTCAAGGCCCTGGCGAGCAGCGCAGCGGCGGCGCGGGATCCGGTCAGCCTCGAGGGGGCTTCTAGTGCTCCACCGTCTGCATGGGCCCGAGAGCGGCAGCGACGGCATGGCGATGGTGCTGGTTCTCTGGCTGCTCGGCATGATCGCAGCTCTTGCTCTGGTGGCGGCGAGGCTGGCAAGCGCCCACAATGCCGGCGCCGTTCTCGCCCTCGAGCGCGCGCATGAGCAGTTCGCGATTTCGGCCGTGATTGACGCCGCCGCCTGGCAGATCATCACGGGCGCTTCAGAGACGGGTCGAGGCTCGGCCTCTGCCTCGGTGGGACAGTCTCTCGCGACCGTTTCGTTCGAGAACGAGATGTCCCGCATCGACATCAACAGGGCCCCGCAAGCTTTGCTCGAAGGCCTCTTCGGCTCGGTGGGCGTGCCATCTGCGCGTGCGGCACAGCTGGCTGCCGCCGTCATCGATTGGCGCGACCCAGATGAGGAAGCGACATCCGGCGGCGCCGAGAGGCTCGACTATGGTCCTGCCGCGCCGCCGCCGCGCAACGGGCCGTTCATCGATCCAGCTGAGATCGGCCGCGTGCTCGGCGTCACGCCGGCCATTGCTGCCGCGGTCGAGCCGCTGATCACCGTGGCAAGCGGTTCGGACAAGGTCGACGCACGCATCGCTTCGCGGTCCGTGATGCTGGCCTTGCCCGGCGCGACGCCGATGAACGTCGCGAGCTATGTCGATGCCATCCGGCGCGGTAGACCTCAGGCCGAGGCGCTCGAACGACTCGGGTCGTCTGCCGCCTATGTCGGCCAAGGGAGTTCATCGGTCTGGCGACTGAGCATTGCAGTGTCTACGGGCGGCGGCAGCCTCAATCACTACGAGGCATCTCTGCTCGTCTCCTCACGCCACGATATGCCTTATGATGTTCTGCGCTTCTCGGAGATGCGGGCAGAAATGCCGCAGCAACCACGCGCCAATGCCAGCGGCAAGGGAGGCAAGAGCTGATGCCGAACTGGTTTTCCGCGTTCCTGAATGCCTGGATCGACGGTCTTGCCGGGGCGGTCTCCGCGACCTCCGACCGCCTGGCAGGCCGGGATCGGCCGCTCTTCGCGTCCTTGGATGGAGCCGACTGGGTACTGTTCGATGCCGAGCGTCAGCTGCTTGGCCGCCTGGCCTCGGCGACGGCTTCAAGCACGGAGCTCAATCGACAGATGCACGGCCGACGCATCGTCGTCACGATGCCCGAAGGCCGGCTGTTCCGCGCGGAACTGCCCCTGGCTCCCGCCGAAAGTCTTGAATTCCTGCCGGCGATCGTCGAGCATCGCGTGGATCGGATCGCGCCATGGCGTCGTGACGATCGGCTCACGGGCTTCGTCGCGCAATCGGACGAGAGCGGCCAGATCGGCGTCAGCATCGCCGTGACGGCGCGCGTGTTTGTGGCCCCGCTCATCGACGCGGCGGAGACGGCTGGCGCCCGATCGCTTTCGATTGACGCGGCAACCGGCTCAGGGCGCGACGGCGAGCTCGAAATCGAAATCTCGCTTCCGTCGTCGCGGCTGCGAAAGAGCAGACTCCGGCGCCGCATCGGTCTTGCCATCGGACTGTTCGCGGCACTTGCGGGGGCATGGGCCGTCACGCTGAGCCTGAAGACCTATGATCTCTCGCGGCAGTCGGCCGAGCTGCAGGAGCGCATCGACCAGCGCCTGACGGTCCTGCGCGAGGCGGCCTCCGCGCAGAGCATGGTCAATTCGATCGACCCGATCGACGGATCCAAGCAGACCGCTCCCGTCGCCGTCGTCGTTCTTGAAGCCCTGTCGCGCCTGTTGCCGGATGATACTTGGCTGTCGTCCCTCCGCCTCCAGGACAACTCGGTGCGCATCGCCGGCCGGACCGGCAGCTTGTCGAGATTGGTACCGCTGCTCATCCAGTCGCCATACTTCAAAGACGCCACGTTTGCCGAGCCGACCGAGC
This sequence comes from Kaistia sp., assembly GCA_965279105.1. Taxonomy (GTDB): domain Bacteria; phylum Pseudomonadota; class Alphaproteobacteria; order Rhizobiales; family Kaistiaceae; genus Kaistia. The sequence goes on along the minus strand of OZ257135.1, from coordinate 1,934,728 downwards.
GGCAGGAGGACGGCAGCGACCGCTTTTCAATCGAACTGGTCATTCGGCCGACGCGCCACATGGAGGCTCCGTGACGCTCTGGCGACCTGGATCTGGGTCCGATCTTTCCGACCGCCGCTTCGTGACTGCGGCGGCGACGCTGCTCGTCGCGGCAGCGATCCTGCTGGGGCTCGGCCTCGCCAATGCAGCCGTGGACGATCGCGCTGCCGATGTCGAGGCCCTGCAGGCGCGGCTTGATGGATTGTCGCGGCGGGAATTGCCGGCGCCGCCGCCGCACGTTCCAACGGATGCCTTGGGAAGCGACAACAGGCTCATCGCCGCCAGCAGTGCCGGCTCGGCCGCGTCATCGCTCCAGGACATGCTGTCTGCCTATGCCGCGGACGCCGGGCTCAGCGTCGCGCGCATGACGGTCGAGACGCTTTCGGGCGGCGATCAAGATCGAACGGCCGGCCTGCGGCTCGAGGCGACGGGCACGATCAACGCGCTGCAGGCGGCGCTCTTCCGCATTGAAACGGGCGTTCCGTACCTGTTTGTCAGTGAACTGGAACTTCAGCGCCAGACTGGCACCGATGACGACCGTCTCTCGATTGTCGCTACAATCCGAGCCCGGTGGAAGGACGTGACGCCGTGACAAGCGCTCGGACCAGTGTGAGGCGCCGCCTGGCATTCGCGTCGATTGTGTTCGCCGCATGCCTTTTTGCCGTCGGTATCGCGAGCCCTGCACAGGAAACCGGTGAGATCGCGATTTCGGACCCGGGGGAACGCGTGGCCGTCGACCCTGAGCTTTCGCCCGGCCCGGACGCCTCGCCGCCCGACATCGAGGTTACTGCTCCGCCCGGAGGGGACCGACAGCCCGCCGCCGTAGGGCGAATGCAGATCGAGGGGGCGACGGCGGACCGGACCGCGCTACCGGATCTCGACCTGGATCAGTTGTCGGCAACACGTGATCGGCCGCTGTTCCAGCCTGGCAGGCGTCCGGTCTTGCCACCGCCGCCGCCCTCCTCTGCCGCCCCCCCGCTCGTCAGCGACGTCGTCGCCGAACCGCCGTTCGACTTTGAATTGAGGGGCATCGTCGGCAATGGAGCCGACTCGGTCGCCATTCTCGGCCAGCCGGGACTTGCGACACCGTTGCGATCGAGAGCCGGCGACACGCTGAACGGCTGGACGCTGACGCGCATCGAGCCGACGACTGTGTTCTTCATTGGCCCGGCCGGCGAGGATCGGCGGCTGTCGCTCTTTGAGGACGCCAGCATCTGGAGCACCGGCGAGAACGGGGTGGACCATCTGACAATCGGTCCCGGAACCTCGGGGCTCCCCGCATCGACTGCCGCCCCGCAACCGGGTGCGCCCGATGAGGAGCCGGTCAAATCGGTCCCGCAGGTCGAGGTGTCGCCACCCGATACGGCGCCGCCTCCGGACGCCGAGCTGAAACAAGTTCGAAAAGTGTATTGAAAATACAGATCGAATACATTCGAGAGAAGAATCAATACGTTGCGGCATACTCAATCAGAATATTGCAATCGATAGTGCATCGCTCCAGTACTCCTTTTGGATGATACAAAAGTGGTAGACTAGGAGAATGGCGGTATGCACCAATATGGAATATATATTGTTCCAAGGTGGGTTATAACCAATGGGGGCATGAGAGAGGCCTGCGTGCCACTCCTGGACTGGATTGATAAATGTCATGCATGCGTATGCTGGATTACAAGATATTCTGGCCAATTCTGGTCGCTTTGATCGTAATGCTAACGTCATGCCAGAGCATTGAGCGCGGGATATTCTCTGGCGGTGAATTCAACGAAATCAAGGGTGTCGATCTCTCTGCGAAGGGCGGCGGCTCGGCCGGCTCCAGTTTTGGCGCCAATGGGAGGTCCGGCGGGCCTGCTGCGGCGCAGTTCTTCTATGGCGCGGAAGGCGGCAGTCCGATCACCAACGCACCCGCGGGCATATCTCCGAGCGGCGGCGACCAGTACTCGCTGAATTTCTCCGACGCGCCGATCCAGTCCGTGGCGCAGGCGATCATCGGCGATATCCTGAAGCAGCCGTTCGCCATCGATCCGCGCGTGCAAGGCACCCTCACCCTGTCGTCTGGCCGTCCGATCGCAGCGTCTGCCGTCCTGCCGGTGCTGGAAACAGCGCTGAGGATGAACAACGCCGTCATCGTGCGCGATCCATCACTCTATCGCATTATCCCGGCCAGCGACGCCGCCGGGGCCGGCGACACCCAGTGGGTGCGCGGCCGCGACCAGCCGTCGGCGGGGTACGGCATATCGGTGTTGCCGCTGCAATACGCATCGTCACAGTCTGTCATGCGCCTCGTCGAGGGCTTCGGCGCCCGGCCCGGATCGATCCGGGTCGACCCCGCCAACAATCTGCTGCTCATCGCCGGGACGGCTCAGGAACGGCAATCTGCGATCAGCACGGCAAAAGCCTTCGATGTCGACTGGATGCGGAACCAGTCGGCCGGACTCTTTCCCGTCACCAACGCGTCGCCGCAGGCCATTATCCGCGAGTTGGCCACCGTATTGGGCGGAAACGGCCGCGCCGGCCTGCCCGCGGATATCCGACTTCAGCCAATCGACCGCATGAATGCCGTGCTTGCAGTTGCACGCCGGCCGCAGACGATCAACGAGATCGGAAAGTGGGTCGCACGTCTCGATCGCGCCGACTACGGTTCGGCACGCATCCATATCTACCATGTGAAATTCGGTCGCGCGGCGGGACTCGCCGCCATCCTCAACAATTCATTCGGCCAGAACGGCAGCGGTGGTGGCGCCGTGGACCAATTGGCACCGGGCGCCACCGCGTCGCGAGCCCAGAGCCCAGCGGGTCAGCCTGGCTTCTCGATGAATGACGGGCAGAGCAACGCGAACCAGAATGGCGGTGGTTCTGATCCGGGGGGCAACACATCGAGTGGCGGTCAAGGAAGGGCCGGCGGATCGGCTGATGGCGGCACCGAGGCCACCTTCAGCAGCGATGGCTCCGGGGACGCCGGCTTTGGCGCGTTGGTCGACGGCGGCGACAGCAGCGACAGCGGCGACACGAGCGCAAGCGCCTATGACAATATCAGGATCACACCAGATCCATCGTCAAACTCGATCGTCATTTTCGCCAATGCCGAGCAGTATCGCATTATCGAGAGGGCTCTGATCGATCTCGATCGTCAACCAGAACAGGTGGCGATCGAGGCGACGATTGCCGAAGTTACCCTCAACGATAAACTGAAGTATGGCGTGCAGTACTTCTTGCGCGCCAACATCAATGGCACAACCATCAATATGGCGCAGTTTGGCGCAACCACTGCTTTGACGCAGGTGGCCCCGGCCTTCAACCTCATCGTCGGATCCGAAACAGGATCCCGGGTGATTATCGACCTGTTGAATACCGTGACAAGGGTCAAGATCGTTTCGTCGCCGTCGCTCGTCGTCGTCAATAACGAGACGGCGGCACTTCAGGTTGGTGATCAGGTTCCGGTGACGACGCGCAGTTCACAGAGTACGGACACTACCGACGCGCCGACCGTAAATGAGATCGAGTTCAAGAATACGGGCGTCATCTTGAACGTGCGGCCGCGGATATCCGCCAACAATATGGTCAGCATCGACGTTGAGCAGGAGATCAGCGCAGTCGTCAACAACTCGAACGCCGATACGTTGACGCCGACGATTTCGCAGCGCCGTGTCCGAAGCCAGATTTCGGTTCCAAGCGGACAGACCGTCCTGCTCGCCGGGCTGATCAGCGATCGCCAGGAGGGCACGAAGTCCGGCATTCCCGGCCTTATGAATGTTCCGATCATCGGCAGCCTCGTTTCCAATACCGGGCTGGTGCGGACGCGAACGGAGCTGATCGTCTTCATCAAGCCGCAGATCATCCGCGACGCGCAGGACGCCGCCACGATCGCGCAGCGGATGCGCGACCGTGTCTTCAACGTGAACGACGACAATTGATGCATGGCTTCCCCCGCCGCGAGGGGCTCACGGGTGCAGGGGCGGTGCTCTTCGCGACGCTGGCCAGCCTCCTGACACTCGATCTGGCGACCGCCCTGTTCAGCTCCGCCTTCGCAGGGCTTGTGGCGGCCGCGGCCGTGAACGACCTTGCCGACTACCGCCTGCCAGACAGCATCAACGCCGCGCTGCTTGTCCTCGGTCTCGGCTTCACGCTGTTCGAGTCCGGCGGCAGCGTGTCGTCACTCCTGGCGCCTGTTGCAAGCGCCGTTTTCGTCGGGGCGCTGATGTTGGCATTGCGCTGGACCTATGGGGCTCTGCGCGGCCGCAGCGGACTTGGGCTGGGAGATGTCAAGCTGGCGACGGCCGGCGCTGTATGGCTGCCGTCGGAACTCATCGCCTGGGCCCTGCTGATCGCTGCGATAGCCGCATTGCTGCTGGCGCTGCTGTTACACGGGCAAGCGGGCCGCGGGCAGCAAATCCATCCGCTGCTGGTACCATTCGGCGCCTTCCTCGGGCCGGCGCTGTGGCTGGTCTGGTATCTGGCTTCCCTTGCGCGAGTGATGTGAGCGAACGTCGCCAGGGCGGTCCGTCTCGAGCGCTTCTGGCAAGCCTCTCTCCCGACCGGGTCTTCGGGACGTGTCGTCGGAGCCATCCTGGCGCCGCGATATCGCCATCGGGCGCCTGGCTGATGGTGCCCGACAGGTTCGGGATCAGGCCGTGCTTGATGTCATCGCGTTTTGGCGACCATGCGGCCTCTGACTTGGCGGTGGCCCAAAACCCCATGGCGCCACCAACTCTGTCAGATCGAGACACATGATCAGCAGGAACTAATTGCTGGATGTGTACATCGAATTGGTAAGGAAGGCGACCTCCGTCCGATTCCGCGCGTTGAGCTTCTTCATGATGTTTCGTATGTGGACCTTCACGGTGCACTCACCCATCTTGAGCTCATAGGCGATAAGCTTGTTCGGCATTCCGCGACGCAAGGCCTGAACGACCTCCGCCTGCCGGGCGGTGAAAAGACTGCCCTCCCCTTCATTGCGGGACGCGGCCTGGTCCGCACTGGTCCGGCTCCTGATCAACGCGCTTGCGGGAATGAAGATACCGCCGGCCTTGACCAGCCTGATGGCCTCGACCGCCACATCCAGGCCTATGCTGCTTGGAATGTAGCCGCTTGCACCGTGCTCTATCGCATCGAGCATCTGATCCGTATTCTCACAGTCGGACATGATCACGCAGAAACTTGCGGGGTCGGCGGCCTTCAGCAGGGCAAGATCACGCCGAAATGCCTGCTCGGTTGCTCGCTGTCCGACGGCACAGAGCAAAATGACGGATACCCCCCCTGTGCCTCGTTCGCCCAACGCCCACTGGTTGACGCTGTCATAGACCCAAATGGCGTATTCACGCTCGATTTCGCGCAGACAACGCGCCAGGCAGTCTCGCGAGAATGCATTCTCATCGATGATCGATATATTGACCTTTACCGAGGTCGCAGTAGGATTCTGACCAGTGACGCCCCTTGATTCACCAATACGCTGGATCTGTGCATCAGTCGGGCCAAGGCTTAGCGATTCATCATCGAATGTCTTAGACACCATTTCGACCCACCCACGTTCTTCAGTGTGTATGTTGCCCCTAGACCACAAGCTCGTCTACCAACGAGGTAGCTGCCACTACCCTGAGTGCCAATTGCTTAACGAAAAACAACCTAATTGAAGTTCGCAATGATAGCAACGCGAGTCTCGCTTCCGTCGTAACGCCTTTTGTACTAGCCAGAATTCTACCCCAAAAGGACTACTGATAGGAGAAAGGGGATCGGACAGTCGATGTACGAAAGGCAATTTTCTGGCGGATTTTTGATCTTGTCGCAATAAATTAATGCTGCGTTGCAACATCTAGTGTGCATCGCAATATGGCTAGTGAATACAGTCGGTTTTGCTCGATTCTTGACGGTTCGTTACTTATGACTTTCGCCACTCGTTCCCGGCCGGAATCGTGTCGTCCCTCATAAGGCGATCGCGCACGAGCGGATCCTTCCTAAGCCTTTTGGATGATCCTGAATACCGAAGGCATAGGCCGAATCGACATGGGGCTTCGGTGATTGTGAGCGACCATTGCAACCTGTCATTGCCGGAGCGGACCCGGCAATCCAGTCCTTCCCTGCCGACCAGAATTTGTGTTCCGTCAGTCGAAGAAAGTCCGGGTTGCCGGATCAAGCCCGGCAACCGGCGCTCTGAGCGTTCCCAGCCGGGCCAAGGCGTGACTGTCGATCGGACCCCGGGGGCATTCCCGCATCGGCAATCCGATCGGCACCTTGTGCCCAGGGCCTTACCACCGGCTCAGTACCATTCCTCCCAGTCGTCGTAGGCGCCCCTCAGCAGGGCACCGAAGACGAAGTCGTTGTCAAACCGGGTGACAAAGCTCCTTGGGATCGTTCCAGGCGTCCGACTGCGCTGGGCCTGGGCATAGACGCGGCGATAGCCAGCTCGCATCGCCGAGGCCTGGCAGAGCTGGTTCCAATTCTTGGACTGGCCCAATGGAATGGCGAACGCATCGGTGAGAATACCCAGCCGCTCGTAGATCAGCGCGCGAGAGGATATGAGTTCCCGCTCAACTTGATCCGGGGCGATCCGGCTGAAATCAGGATGGGTCATCGAATGGGATGCGATCGTGACGCCCTGTTCCTGCAGCCTGGCGATGGCGCTCCAATCCATGATCGAGCTGCCCTTGGTCGCGGCTTCGCTCCAGCCGGCGACCACGAACAGCGTCCACGGTATGGCGTATTCTGACAGGATTGGTGCGGCATTGGTGATGCAGCTCGCTGTCGCGTCGTCGAAGGTGACAGCGAGATCATGCGGGCTGCTGCCTCCCCCGGCGATCGCTTCCGCCGGCACGAACCGAAACCCAGATCGAAGCGCGCGTTCAATCTGACGGCGGAACCGCGATGGCGAGATGTCGTTGACGCCGCATTCGGGCTGACCAACTGAATGGTAGCAGAGGATCCTGCCCTCGATCCGGGCAGATCCGGCGCTGCCGCTGACCGCGCCCAGGACGTGGCGCTCTACCAGCATGCGCGCAGCCGCAACACGGCCGCGTGTCACGCCTGCTGATCGGGCCGAGCGTCTGAGGAAAGCGAACCCGTTCATGGCCGGCGCCGCTGCATCGAGGACTATGCTCCACCTTCTCGAGGACCCAAGGGACTCCATCCAAGGCCATCGGTCTCGTCACTCCAACATCGCGGACACCGTCCCTGCGACCCGGCACCGAGGGAGGGACGCCCGTTCGTGCACTTCCACAGCTCCACAAGCGCTGCTCGCCGCAGGACAGCAGTTCCGACGCATTACAGAAGCGAGGCGATCCCATCGGGAAGCAGCGGCCTGTTGCGACGGACGAGCTCCGCCGCCTTCAGGCTTCCTGCCTGCAAGCGCACGATCGGTTCGTGACCGAGACGATTGAGCAGGATGCCCATATGCCCACGATCAGGCTCCTCCTGCGGGTGGACGGCAATGCCGAGCCGAAGGGCGGCGGCGCGATCGATATCGCCCCAGAACTGCGCCACAATCGCCCCTGCGGCGCGGGCAGAGATCATCTCCAGCTGGCTGCGATCAAGGAAGTGGGTGCGCGGGAGCAGCGCGATGACGACGGCGTCCCACGGATGCTCTGTCAATTCGGACACACCCTCGAAGTGCGCCGCTTCGGCTCCAGCATCGGCCAGTCCCTGAAGAAGGAAGGCGGCGAAGGGATTGTCGCAGATCACCGCGACACGCTGTCCCCGGACCGTCATCCCGGCATCACGGAGCTGGCGGACGCAGAGTTGACCCAGGAAAGGGAAGACGGCGACGTCGGCATGCCGCTCATTGACGGCCGCAATTCGGATACCGCGTGCATCGCAGGCGGCACGGTCGATGTCTGTCTCGCGGAACTCCCAGGCCTCGAACATCAGCGCGATCACGGCCTCGGCCGGGAGCAGGTCGATCATCCCGCGATCGATCGGCCTGATGCGGCCTGAGTTGGTCAGGATGTCGCAAGCACGCAAGGCGTCTTCGGGGACGCCTTGCGAAAAGGAGATCCGCGAGCTGACCCCGACAAGGCGAGCCAGTTCCTCCGTCTTCCCGATGGCCTCAGCAGCCGTGCCATGCTTCCGCGTATCGCGGGCGCAGGCGTGGACGATGCCGCCCGCCATGGCCGCAATGACCGCCGTTGCGGCATAGGGACCGGTCGCCGCTTCTGTCGCGACCTGTAGGCCTGACAGATCGAGATCGAGGATCTCGATCCTGCGCTCGATGCTGCGCACGAGGCGCCGCGCTTCAGCGGAGACCCGGACGGGGTAGGAGACGGGCCCGGCCATCGCTTCAATTTCTACGAAGCGGCCCGGAGCAAGCTCCGGTCCGATCGCTCGACGGCAGCGACCAGCGTTTCGATGACACGAAGCTGTTCCTCATCCGACATCTGCGGGTATAGCGGCAGGATGATCGAGTGATCCCGAGCGGCTTCCGACCGCGGCAGCGATTGCGACATCGGCACATCCCGGTATGCCGCCTCCATATGGGCGCACATGATCCCGCGCCGTGTCGAAATGCCGTGATCGAGCATTGTCTGCATGACGTCGCGCTGATCGACGTGCGGCGCCAGCCTGACGCAGTAGCTCTGCCAGTTGGACAAGGCCCAGGACGGCTCGACCGGCGCAGTCAATCCATCGACGCGCGACAGGGCGGACGCGTAGATTTCGGCGCGCCGACGCCGTCCGGCAATGATGCCTCGCAGCCGCTTCAGCTGCTCACGACCGACGGCCGCCTGAATGTCGGTCATCCGGTAGTTGAATCCTGGCACGGGGTAGGATTCGAACATCACGGTGCTGCTGTCGTGCCGAGCGGCATCGGACACGGACATTCCATGCTGACGCCACAGCCGGAACAACTGGTCCCATTTCGGATTCTCGGTCGTCAGCATGCCGCCGTCGCCAACCGTCAGCACCTTGCGGGGATGGAACGAGAAACAGACGATATCCCCCATGGGAGATCCGATCTGCTTCCATTCGCCGTCCATGCGGATCCTCGATCCGATCGCGCAGGCCGCGTCTTCGATCACCGGAAGTCCGTGTAGACGAGCGACCTGCAGGATGGCGCGCATGTCGCAGGGCATGCCCATCTGGTGGACGCACAGGATCGCCTTGGTACGCGACGTGATGGCTCGGCTGATCAGTGTGGGATCGATATTGAATCCGTTGGCCTCGATATCGACGAATACCGGCTTCGCACCGCATTGGCGGATGGCGTTCGCGGTGGCGATGAAGGTGTGGCTGACTGTGATGACCTCATCGTCCGTGCCGACCTCCAGGGCCAGCAGAGCCAGATGAAGCGCGACGGTGCAGTTGGATACCGCGCAAGCATGCTTTGCGTCGACCAGAGCCGCGAACTCGTTCTCGAACGCCTGGACTTGCGGACCCTGCGTCAGCCAGCCGGACAATATCGTCCGCGCTGCGGCGTCCGCCTCTTCCTGGCCAATGAGTGGCTTTGCAATGGGGATCACGATGCCAACTCCCGCGGTTGCTGAGATTTCATTTCGCTGCGCCACCAGTCGATGAGCTCTTCAAGTCCCTGGCGTTGTCCCACCATAGCCCGAAAGCCGAGCAAGTGCTCAGCCGCATGCGTCGAGGCGAGCCGCCGCGGCACCGGATTGACCGACCTTGCCTCCTTGTGAATTGGGCGCAGTGACGGCCGGCCCATCGCGGTGGCAAAGGCGTGCGCGAGCTCGAGCAGAGATGTTTCGGTGCCCGAGCCGACGTTGAAGACGGCGTCGCTCAAGGGCGACGTTGCGGCGAGGATATTGGCCCGCGCAATGTCGGTGACGTGAATCATGTCCATTGTCTGAAGGCCGTCGCCAAAGATGATCGGCGGCTCGCCCGCCTCGATCCGTTCCATCCATCGGACCATCACCTCTGTGTACCGACCATGGATATCCATTCGCGGCCCGTAGACGTTGAAATAGCGGAGTGCAACATAGTCGAGGCCGTACATGTCATTGAACGAGCGCAGCAGCCCCTCGCCAAAGGACTTGGCTGCCCCATAGAGCGTTCTGTTGTTGTAGGGGTTGTGCGCTTCGGTCGTCGGGAAGGTCTCGGCCATTCCGTAGATCGAGGCCGATGAGGCCATGACCATCTTGCGAACCTTGAGCTGAGCGCAAAGCTGAAGCAGATCATATGTCGCGTCGACCATGACCTGCATGGCCTCGTCGGGCTCGGCGACACAATGGGTGATGCGCAGGGCGGCTTGATGGAAGACCGTGTCGGTGCCTGCCACCAGCGTTGCCATAAGTGCGCGATCGCGGATATCGCCGTGAACGAGCTCGACCCGCCCGGACTTGAGGGCGCTGGCCAGATTTGCGGGCCGTCCGCGCACCATGTTGTCGATGACGATGATCTTGGCGCTACCCGCCGCGACGAGTTGATCGACAATGTGAGAGCCAATGAAACCGGCCCCCCCGGTCACCAGAACCCGCTTTCCGTGAAGCACACTCAATTTCCGACTCCAACCGTTGCAGCCGCGTCTGCGAAGATCTGGGGCGTCGCGGCATTCAGGGTGCCGACGACATGGGCGATGTGCTCGTTGGTCAGTTCGGGGAACAGCGGCAACGAGAGCATCTCGCGCGCCAACGCTTCCGATACGGGGAACTGGCCGGCCTTGTAGCCGAGGTCCGAATAGGCCGGCTGCAGGTGGACAGGCACGGGATAGTGGATGCCGGTCGCAATGCCGGCGTCGTTCAGGGTCGCCCGCAACCGCTCGCGATCCCCGACGCGGATGGCGTAGACGTGACAGGAATGATCGAGACCGAACGGCCCGGCCGGAAGGGCGCGGCGGTCGAGCAGCCTGCCGTGATAGGCGTGGGCCACCCGTCGGCGCGCTGCATTCCACCCATCCAGCAACGGAAGCTTTACGCCGAGGACCGCGCCCTGGATCGCATCCATCCGGAAGTTGAAGCCGGGCCTGACATGATTGTATTTTCCTTGCTGGCCCCAATCCCGGAGGGAACGCATCACGGCAGCGAGGTCCGTGCGGTTGGTCGTGATGGCGCCGCCCTCGCCGCAGGCCCCGAGATTCTTGCCGGGATAGAAGCTGAAGCAGCCTATGTCGCCGAACGCTCCGGCGCGCACCCCGTCGCGCTCGGCGCCGTGTGCCTGGGCAGCGTCCTCGATCACGACAAGTCCGAAGCGACGGGCGACTGCGCAGATCGATTCCATGTCGGCGAGTCGCCCATGCAGGTGTACAGGCATGATCGCCTTGGTCCTGCTGGTCACCTTTTCGGCGATGAGGTCCGGCCTCATCGTCCAGGTGATCGGATCGACATCGATGAAGACGGGCTTGGCGCCGGTGTAGAGGATGGCGGCTGTCGTGGCCACGAACGTCATCGGCACAGTGATGACCTCATCGCCCGGCCCGACGCCGGCGGCAAGCAGCGCCAGGTGCAGCGCCGAGGTGCCCGTGTTCACGGCGATCGCGTGGCTGGACCCGCAATAGCGCGCGAAGGCGCCTTCGAATTGCTCGACCCGTTCGCCCAATACGAAGTTGCAGTCGCGCATCGCGGCGATCACGGCCTGTTCAAGCTCGGGTCCGATCGACCGGTACTGTGCGCGAAGATCGAGAAATGGAGTCATGAGGCGTCTTTCAACTGTACGACTTCGGTGGGATGGCCACGCAAAGCAGCCGAACGCGTTGCCGCCGACAGCATTTCCACGACCCGCAAGCCGCTTTCGCCGTCGGAGGGCGAGCGACTGCCCGTCTCGATGCTGAGTCTGAACTGCTCGATTTCGGTGATCAGCGCTTCTTTGGTGGAAATCGTCGGCGCCCACATCTCGCCCATTCTGTAGGAGACGAGACGCTCGTGGATGTTGTCGCTGCTGTCCGCCGTATCGACACCTCGGTCGTAGACCTTGACCTTTTCGCTGTTGAGCATGTCGTCATAGATGATCATGCGTTGCCGCCCGCCGATCATCGTCTGCCTGACTTTGACCGGCGCCATCCAGTTGACGTTGAGATGTGCCATCGCACCGTTGTTGAAGTAGACCGATAGATGGGCCACCGTTTCCGGGCTGTTCGGCAGGAAGGCAGCCGCGCTGGCTGACACGCTCACTGGGGTCGAATCGAGCAGATAGTCCAGAATGGCGAAGTCGTGAGCCGCCAGATCCCAGATTACACTGGCATCCCGCTGGATAATTCCGAGATTCACCCGAGTGGCATCATAGTAATATATGTCGCCAATCTGTCCCGTCTCGATGAGTTCCTTGATACGGCGTACGGCGCCCGTATAGATGAATGTGTGGTCGACCATGAGCGTCAGTGATCGGCGCGCTGCTTCCTCGACGAGGAGCGCAGCCTTGAACACGTTGTCGGTCATCGGCTTCTCGACCAGAACATGCTTGCCGGCCCTGAGCGCGGCCAGGGCAATCTCGAAATGCGTGCTCGCGGGTGTCGCGATGACGACCGCGTCGATGGCGGGATCGGCGACGAGATCACGCCAGTCCGTCAGCAGCCGTACCGATGGATGGCGCCTCGAGGCGCGCTCGAGCGCCTGCGGGGAGAAGTCCGCTATGGCAACAAGCGACATCGCATCGACTTCGGCGATCGCCCTGGCGAGGTTTGGACCCCAATATCCGTATCCCACTACCCCCATGCGCGGCATATCTAGTTCACCTCATCGAGCGCGTTGGCGGGTGTCGACCCGCGAAGCCTGTTGACATGCGGTTCTGTCCGGGGCGGATCCCTCACGTCGCCAATCACGCGCGCCGGAACACCGGCGACGATCGCGAAGTCGGGCACGTCCCTGGTCACGACGGCGCCGGCGCCGACCAGGGCCTGGCGCCCGATCGTGACGCCACACACGATCGTCGCGTTGGATCCGAGGGACGCGCCGCGCCGGACCAGCGTCGGTGTACAGTCCCAATCGCCATCGCGCTGCAGGGAGCCATCCGGATTGGTCGCCCGCGGATGCAGCCCGTTCGTGAACATTACGCCATGCGCGATCATGACTTCGTCTTCAATAGTGACGGCTTCACAGATGAAGGAGTGAGACGAGATCTTGCATCTCTCGCCAATGACACTGTTCTTCTGAATTTCTACAAATGGACCAACACGCGATCCGGCGCCAATACGGCATCCATAAATATTCACAAGGTCTGGATACGATATTATGACATCTTCTGCGATTGTACTGGAGTTGATTGGCATATTAAAATCTACCTCTCTTCCAGTTTTCCGTCTCCGATCACATCGGACGACGTATTGAATAGCTGCTTTCCGGGGACATTAAACCCGCCCAAAAGGAGCGGTGTCCGACTGGGGGTGACCTACTCCCAATGGTGGATGGCCAATCCTGAAAGGGTGCGCGTTTCGGGAACGCGGAGCCCGGCTTCGACGTCGCGCCAACTCTGTCGAACCAGTTTGGGCGCGCCGACCATGGCGGAAGCAACGGGGCGTCGCGCACGCGTCCTGGTCCATGGAGCATGGGACTATCCAGTACCGACGGGACCGCATGACCTGGCGGTCATGTCGTTCCATCGGTGAGGGTGATGCGGCCCGCGTTGTTCTTGGGCACCCCAGGAACCGCAGCTGCTACCCGGCAATGACTTCGTCGCGTCACGCCGCCGCATTCCACTATTTCTGGCCGAACCAGCCCATCAGCTCTCAATCTTGGATTGTTTTTCTTGACGCACGACTGGGAGCCGGCCGATTCATTTGACGCTCCAAGCGCGGGAGAAGCCGATACCCTCCGCGCGGTGTCAGCCGGAAAACCAATCGATCGACACAGGGCTTCCCGCTCGGCCCCAACCGCGCGGCAAGTGTTTGTAAAATAACGGACTAATAGAGTCGAAAAACGAATCGCAAGTGATAAGGAAGCATTAGTTGAGCCTGCGACTCAGCTCGCTATGTGACGCATGCCGAGGGCGTTCCTTGTGGCCGAATGGCTATACCGAGCCCGGATGCCATAGAAATGGCAATTTCTGGACACATTTCGGCGCTATCTAGCCGCACTGTCGAGCAGCTCTACAGAACAATATGTGATGATTCGCATATGTATTTGCGATAATCTCGGATTACTAGGAGATCATGTTGTGCAAAAAGCAAAGATGCACGGAATTTATCTAACTCTCGCCGTCGCCATTGCGGCGACGCAACTCCCGTCAAGTGCCTTTGGCGCCAACGTCTTCGGAACCTCAACCCCAGCAATCGCGATTGACCAGGACAAGGCGTCCGTGGAGTTGGGCCTCAGGTTCAGCAGTTCGGTTGCAGGCAAGATCACGGCAATCCGGTTCTATCGCGGTGTCGAAGACAGATCCGGATATGTGGTCCATCTCTGGTCGTCCACTGGAACCTCCCTGGCGACCAGGTCTGTGGCGGCGAATTCAGCCGCAACTGCTGGTTGGCGCGAGGTAGCCCTTGCCACACCAGTGTCCATCACGGCCGGAACAACCTATGTCGCGTCGTACTTCGCGGCCAATGGAAGCTACGCCGCAACCAACGGAGGCCTCGCCTCAACGCGCGTCTCAGGCCCTTTGACAGCATCGGCCGGGTCGGGCGTGTATCGGTACACGTCCACGAGCGCCTTCCCCAGTTCCGTCTACCAGAACTCGAATTATTTCGTCGACGTGACATTCGTTGCGGCGACGACGGCAGCAAAGCCAGCAGTCAGCCTGTCTGCCAATCCAGCCACCATCGCGGCCGGCAAGGCATCGACCCTGACATGGTCATCGACCGGCGCGACCAGTTGCGAGGGCTTCAGGTTTACCGCGGGTCGCGTCAATGGCACCGCATCGACAGCTCCGAGCACGTCGACCAACTACGCTGTGACCTGCACGGGCGCCGGAGGATCTGCAACCGCCACGGCTACGGTGACGGTAACCGCGACGTCCCCCGCGAAGCCCGCCGCATTCGATCCACCAGGCCCAAGCGCAACGACGTTCCAGGCTCGGCCGTTCTACACATGCGTCACCAATCGCTATGTCGCGACGGCAGCCAATGGCGGAAGCGACAGCAACAACGGCACCCAGGCGACCAATGCGGGCGGCGGGAACGGCCCTTGGCTGACGATCGCCAAGGCGGCCGCGTCTGTCCCCTCGCCTGCCCCGGGCTGGTGCGTGAACATTGGCCCCGGGACCTACAGTGTCGGCGGCATCAATGTGGCCAAGGGTGGCAACGTCGCTTCAATGACCGGCTTCCTCGTGTTCAGGTCGACGACGCTTCTCGGCGCGAAGCTGGTCGCTTCCAGTTCTGGCGGCAATATCTTCAATGTGAATGCGCCCTACGTCATTTTTGACGGGTTGGAGCTGAGCGGCGAAAACCGGGCCGTGCATGGGATCAACACCTGCACGGGCGGACCAACCTACAATGGCATTCACCACATCACCGTGATGAACAGCTACATTCACAACATGAATGAGAACGGGATCGCGACATGTTGGGCCGAGTATTATCGAATCTATCGCAATAAGCTCAATAGTAACGCGTACAGCAGCTGGAACAGCGGCGCATCGACCTATCAGCCGATTGTCATTCCTGGATATGTCGAAACCACCTATGACAAGGCCTTCGCCCCCTATCATAATATCTACCTCTACAACAGCGCCAGCAACAACTTCACGTCGCCGGCTGGAGGCCCACACACCGACGGCAATGGCATCATCTATGACGACACCCAGCATACGCAGAGCGCGCCCAATGTCGTCTACACGCCCAAGGCCCTGCTGATGGGCAACGTCACCTGGAGCAATGGCGGTGCCGGCATCCAGATCGGGCCCACCTCGGCCAATGCCGATGTCTTCAACAACACTGCCTACAACAACTATCGCGACACCTACAACACCGGAACCTGGCGAGGCGACTTGTCGTCATCGATCACGTCAGGCGTCAACTTCAAGAACAATATCGCCTACTCGATGCCTGGGTCCGGCATTCTCGCCAACAATTCGCCCTATCTTGGAGGCAATCCCAAGGGGACCAATTCGTGGTCGAACAACATCGCATTCGGCGCGTCACCCAACATGACATCGCCCAATGTCTTCAGCTCGACGACGAACAAGGTGGCGACGAACCCGCGCTTCGTGGATCCTGCCGCCGGGAACTTCGCCCTCTGCACAGGCGTCGCTGCGCCCGCGGCGACCTGTTCGGGGGCCAGTCCGGGCCTCGGCTACGGCGTCGTCGTGCCGTTCTGGGTCCAGCAGACCGCCGGGGCCATCGATGTCGGCGCCTGCCCGAGTGGGCTTGCGAAGTGTCCCTGATGGGGGAACACGAGAGCCCGTGACAGCACAAGGAGGGCGCCGGGCCGTTTCCGGCGCCCTTCCATTCCTGGAGGGTGGGCAACCTCCCTCGCGCGACGGATCCGAGGCGCCTGAGAAAGAATTAGCCCTTATGGGCTTGTTAATATAATTCTAGGGCATGGGATCGGTCGGAGTCCGCGACATCAAAGCTGGACCAGGCCGGTGAGGCAGCGTGGAGTCGTGCGGTCTGCCGTGTACTCTGCGCATGCTACCGTGGGAGGTCATCTGTGTACCCGATGGCGAACGCATCGACGCTGACAATACTGATTGTTGACGACAGCTCGACCAACCAGCGCATTTACTCAAGACTTTCGAGGCAGCTCGGAGGCGATCTCGACGTTCGTACTTTTGGCAATCCCCTGAAGGCTCTTGATTGGCTGACCGACAACGCGGCAGATCTGATCATCACCGACTACAAGATGCCGATGATGTCCGGCGCCGCCTTGACGGCCGCGATCAGGGCGAACATTCACAATCGGGATGTGCCCATCATCGTCGTGACGGCCTACAATGATCATCAGTACAGGCTCGCCGCGCTCGAGGCGGGTGCAACGGACTTTTTGTTGAGTCCGGTCGACCATATCGAGTTTCTCGCCCGGGCGAAGAACCTGCTGAAGCTGAGGGCGCAGCAGCTTTTCATCGCGAGACGGGCGGATCAGCTCGAAAAGAGCCTGCATGCGAACGAGGAGTTGCTCCGCGAGAGCCGCGAGGCGCTTGCGCAGGTCATCGACACAGTACCGGCCATGATCACCGCCACAGACCGCGACGGCCGTTGCGTTTTCGTCAATGCTCAGCAGGCAGCATTCGTCGGCCAGCTGCCGGGCGACTTCGTCGGGCGGCCTATCGAACTGCTTCTCGGTGAAGACCGGGCGCATGTCAGCCGTAGGCTGGACCAGCTTGTGCTGAAGACCGGGCGCGCCATCTCATCCCGTCAGGAGGAGGTGTTCGGGCTAGACGGCAAGAGCCGGATCTTCCTGACCAGCAAGGCGCCCCTCTTCGATGCCATCGGCGAGATAAAGAGCGTCCTCACGACGTCGATCGACATCACCGATCAACGCCAGGCCGAGCGGCGTCTTCTGCATATCGCCAATCATGACTCGTTGACAGGACTGCCGAACCGTCTGCTTCTGCGCGATCACATGCGGCGTGAACTGGCGCGCGGTCGCCGAGGCGACCATCAGTTCGCGCTGCATTTCATTGATCTCGACCGCTTCAAGGCGATCAACGACGCGCACGGCCATCACAGGGGCGATGAACTCCTGCAGAATGTCGCCAAGACCCTGTCGCAGTTGGCCGGCGACGATCATACCGTTGCTCGCATCGGCGGCGATGAATTTGCCATTCTCCAGTCGGATATCGCTGAGCCGAATGACGCCGGCCTGATGGCCCAGTCGATCCTGGATCTGCTGAACACGGAGGAACACGGTCCCCTGGCGCTCTCGGTGACGGCCAGTATCGGTGTCACGCTCGCGCCTGTCGATGGAACCGATCCCGACGAATTGCTCAGGAATTCGGATCAGGCCATGTATCTGGCCAAGTCGGTGGGCGGCGCAACATGGCGCTTCTTCGCCGCAGACATGCGTCCGCGCGCGAGGCAGACTGCCTATCTCGAGGGCGCGCTCCGCAGCGCGCTGTCTCGCCAGGAATTCCTGCTCCACTACCAGCCGCAAATCGAGCTCTGCACCAACAAGGTTGTCGGTGTGGAAGCCTTGCTGCGCTGGAACCACCCGCAGCGCGGCATGCTGACCCCGGTGGCGTTCCTGGGCCTCGCCGAGGAGACCGGACTGATACTGCCTATCAACGAATGGGTCCTGAACGAAGCCTGTCGGCAGGCGGTCGCCTGGGAGGCTGAAGGACTGGATGACCTGCGCGTTGCGGTGAACATATCGCCGATCCAGTTCAAGCGCCAAGGCGTGGAAGATCTCGTGAGGCAGGCCCTGCGGACGAACGGGATGCGGCCAACCGCTCTCGAACTCGAGCTGACGGAGGGCATCCTGCTCGCCAATGACGAACACATCGTCCGGCAGATGAGCCTCCTGCGCTCCCAGGGGGTCACGCTTTCGGTCGATGATTTCGGCACGGGCTATTCATCGCTGAGCTACCTGCGCAAATTTCCGCTGCAGCGCTTGAAGATCGATCGTTCATTTGTGCAGGATCTGGAGAACGATCCGAGCGCGCTCGCAATCGTGCGCACCATCATCGATCTCGGGCACGTCCTGCATCTCCATGTTCTCGCCGAAGGCGTTGAAACGGAGGAGCAACTCGCGCTTCTGCGTCGTGAAGGGTGCGACGAGGTGCAAGGATACCATTTCAGCCGGCCAGTCTCAGCCGATGCGTTCGCGCGGTGGATGATCCAGCACAACACCGCAGCCGCCCAGCCCGTCGGGCCTTCGACCGATGCCGAGCATATAGGCTCGGGATAAGTGGGCACGGCCTTGCCCGCGTCGATAAGATGGGTGTTCGCACGTCTGCGGGAACGACCTGACAGTGAGCATGAGATGAGCTTCAACCGGCTCATCTTCGCGACCATAATCGTCATCGTCCTGCTTTTGAACCCCGAAAGCGGCGATCTCGGCCCTGCCCTGGACGTGATGGCGCTCTATATCGCGCTTGCCGTCACTCTGCTCGGCCATATCATCCTCGCTCCGGGCGTTTCACCTCTCAGACGGCTCTTCGCCCTGCTGCTTGACTGCGGATTTCTGTCCTGGCAGCTGCATCTCGGCGGTGAAGTCGCCTCGCTGTTCTTTCCGATCTATCTGTGGGTCATCTTCGGCAACGGCTTCCGATTTGGCCTGACTTCACTTGCCATTGCTATACCGGTCGCGACCGCCAGCTTTGGCATCGTCGTCTTGACGACGCCCTTTTGGAGCGACCAATGGCATCTTTCGGCGGGACTTCTGGTGGGTCTGGTCATCCTGCCGGCCTATTCCGGCACGCTGATCCGCAAGCTTTCGAAGGCGACGCGGACTGCCGAGGATGCGAGCCAGGCCAAGAGCTTGTTCCTTGCTAGCGTCAGTCACGAGCTGCGCACCCCGCTGACCGCCATTGTCGGCATGACCGGACTGCTGCGCGGGAGTTCGCTCGTTCCCGAGCAGCGCGAGATGGTCGAAACAATCGATGTCGCGAGCCGGTCGCTTCTGTCGCTGATCAACGGCCTGCTGGACCTATCGCGGATCGAAGCAGGCCGCATGCCGGTGTCCAGCGGCGAGTTCGACCTTGTTCAACTGTTGATCGATGCTCGGCGGCTGGTTGAAAGCCAGGTGCGCGAACGCGGGCTCAGCTTCGACATTCACGTTACGCCGCGGACACCGCTTCGCCTGAATGGCAGCCGTCAGCATCTGCATGAGATTCTGGTCAATCTGGTCGGCAATGCGGTGAAGTTCACCCGCGACGGAGGGGTGACGATCGGGGTCGATGCCCTTCCAGACGAAGATGGTGTCCTGCAGCTTCTCATCGACGTGAACGATACCGGGATCGGCATCGCAGTTAGCGAGCAGGAGCGGATATTCGAGGACTTCACGCAGGCCAACCCAAGCATCATGAACCGCTTCGGCGGCACAGGGCTCGGACTCGCAATCACGCGGCGACTGGTCGATCTGCTGGGAGGCTCGATCTCAGTCAAAAGCAAACTCGGCGAAGGCAGTACATTCAGCTGCAAAGTTCCGGTCACGATGCCACTCGATGAGGGGCTGGACATCGCGACCTGGCGCCAGCGCGGCGTGGTTCTGGTCTGCAGGGATACCGAGCCGCTTCGCAGTCTGATCAACACGCTGACGCTGATGGGTGCGAAACCCATGATTGCCGACCCGCGCCTTGGACCGGCGCGCATGTTTCCCCCAGAGTCCCGCGGCGCCATCCGTCTGCTTTTCGGGCCGGACAGCCTCAACCTGCCGCTGGCGTCTGCCGGCGAAACCGAGCGCCCTGCCAAGCCCGTACTGATCCAGCCGCTGGCAGCGTCATCGTTGCCCATCACGGCCATCCGGCAGCGCTGCGTCAGCCTGCTCCCGATTGACCCGACCATCGTGGAGCTCGGCCGGGCGCTGGCCCTGGCCAGTCGGCTGAGCGCACCGGCGGCGCCGGCTCATCGACCAGCGCCACCGCGGCTCGTCAGCAGGTCAAGGCGTTCACGTGTGCTGCTCGCCGATGACAATCGCATCAATCGGCTGGTGTTGTCACGGATACTCGAGAAAGCCGGGCATTCGGTCTTGATGGCGGAGACCGGCAGCCAGGCGCTCGATCTGCTCGAGGAGAAGGAAGACGAAATCGACATCGTCCTCATGGACTTCAACATGCCCGAAACGGACGGGCTGGAGGCGACCAAGCTCTATCGCGTGATGTCGGCTGGCGACAGGCACCTGTCGATCGTTGGCCTCACGGCCGACGCGACGTCCCTGAAGGACAAGCGCTGGCGAGAGGCAGGCATGGATGATTGTCTCATCAAGCCCGTTGAGCCGGATGCGCTCCTGGCCGCCATCGAGAGGCTTGCGCGAGACCCGATCGATGGGAACGCGCCACACGTCGAGGCGCCGAGGCCGACCGGCAACGACACAGTTGCGACCCTCGACGAGGCGGTGCTCGAAAGACTTCAGAACCTCGGGACCACGGGGTTCGTAATCGAGCTTCTGGAAGACTATCTCGCTGATGCCGAAGTCATACTCGATCGGTTGTGCAAGAGTGCGGCGCAAGGCGACATGGTGGCGTTCCGCAGCGACGATCACGCGCTGATGAGTTGTTCCACGAATGTCGGAGCGCTGGCCCTCGGCAAAATCGGAACACCGTGGCGAAACCTGCGCAGCGAGGAGCTTCAGGAAAGTGCCGCAGACTTCGCCCGTCAGGCACGGGCCGAGCTTAAGCGGACGCAGAATGCGATCCGCTTATACTCCATCAGCCTGACCGACCTTGCCAAATGAGGGTGGCTGGCGACGCACCCCTCCGGGTGCATCGCCAATTCACCTCACTCGGCAGCCGCGAGGACGGGCGATCGTGGTTCCAGCGCAGCAAGCCGGCGCTGCTGGGCGGCGCAGAGCCTATCCATCTTCCGCAAGTCCGCTTCGGTCAAATTCAATGCCGCCTCGGCCCATATATCGACGACATCATAGAGCTCGCCGAGCGTGACCGGGTTGACGCGTCGCCGCGCCCGGTAGAGGGCCTGATGCGCGTTCTGCTTTCGGCTGTGCCGGGAAATATAGTCGATCGCGGCCCACTGCCCCTGCCCGTCTTCTGCGAGCACATCCACGACGCCCATTGCGTGCAGTTCCTCGGCCGTGTGAATGCGGCCCGACAAGATGAGGGCCTCCGCGCGGTCGCGCGACATGCGCCGCGAGAGGAAGCTGTAGGCGCCCATGCCGGGGAACATGTTGAACAGGATCTCCGGCAGGCCCATCTTCGCACTGCGCTCGGCGACGATCAGGTCGAACGACAATGCATGTTCGAAGCCACCGCCGAGCGCATCGCCCTGCACGAGCGCCATCGTCACGACGGGCGAATCGAAGGCAACCGCGTTGCGGTGGATCGCCTCGACGGCCACATGGCCGTAGTGACGCATCGCATCCAAGTCGCGGCTGCGGATTCGCTCCGCGAAATGCCCGAGGTCGCCGCCCAGATTGTAGATGCCCGGCACGGCCGAGGCCATGACGAACCAGGCGAACGGCGCCGCCTCCGGGCCGGGCAAGCTCGCGAAGGTCTGCGTGATCGAATTCTGCAGCCGGGTGATGTCATGCATCAGTTCGTGCGTGTAGCTCGGCTTGCCGACCGGATCCATCGAGCACCAGCAAGTCGCGCTCGTCGTGTCGATCTCGATCAACAGATTGTCGTATTCGACGCTGCTGATAGCCTTTGCGGCTTCGGCCATTGCCTGGCCGGTGGAGCCGCGCGTCGGGCGGCCCACTGCAACGGGATCGCTCTTCAGTCGAATTGCAGTCATCACATCTCTCCATCGTGGGAAGTCTGTCATGCGGGAAGATGCCCTCCTGGACATCGACCCATATATTAGGCGCCAGACGAGCGATGAGGACCAGCCGTTGGACGTGCGTTCTGTGCAAAATTCTACCAGAAGATGGCTGTGCACTGCCGCATTGGTCGCGCCAACTTGAGGGGGATGATCGCCTGATTGACGGCATTCTTTGTCCCCGCTGCCGATGGCAAAGACCTTCTCTTGCGCAGCCGCTCGTCGGCCTGATGGCCTTTCGGCCAGGTCAATGCGTCTCGCTTTCTCAGCGAAAGGCGGCTCCGCGGCAAGCTTCAGCTTGGCTTTGGCGAATCTGTGCAGAGAGTGGGTTTTTGAAGTAGCCGCTCAATCGATGATGCCCTAAGAGCGTTGTTGGGGCGGGGGATTCGAGCGGAATGCCGGACGAAATCAGGGTTGGGGATGTGGTCCGTTTGAGATCGGATGGACCACCGATGCTGGTCGTCTCTGTGTTCGAGACACCAGGCGGCACGGTGATGGTCGGCTGCGAGCCGCTCCAATCGCCGGAGGACCAACCTATCCATATCCCATCTGCCGAAGTGGTCCGCTTCAGCTGAAGGACTGACGGCGCGCGTCGGGGCCGGGCGGCCCGGTCCCGCATTGCATCGCACGGTCAGTCGCAGGGGCGCATGACGCCACTATTTTGCAGTTGTGGCCATCCAGCGCGCTGCCACGATGAGGCGCAGCTTCGACAGGAGCTTGGCCACAGCTGAACCGATGCTTGCCAGTTCGTGCTTCAGGGGGTGGTCGACGACATGCAACCCGACCAGCCAGCCGACCCCTCCGCCGATGATCGCGATGATCGTCTGGGTCCAGTTCAGGTCGAAGCCGCTCGGTGAAACCAGGACAACGACACCGGGCACGGCTGCGGTTCCCACGGCGGCGACAGCGCTTTCCCGAAGAGCACGGAGAAGGTCGCCCCAGTTCACGTCGATCGCGCGCTGAACGAAAAGGTAGCCAACCACCATCTGCAGCGGCGCGATGATAAGAAAGCTTGTCGCGACCGCCTGCAGGCTCAGGAAGGCCGCGCCGATTGCGATCAGAAAGGACGGCGGCAGGCTGATGAGGCTCGCCCAGAGCGCATCGCGAATTCGCCCCGCCGAGACGAGCACCGGGAACGTCAGAAAGCTCGGCGCGAGCGCCATGCTCGACAGGGCCATCACCCGTACCAGCGGCGGGGCCGCGCCCCATTGCGAGCCGAGCAGGATCCGCACGACGGGATCCGCCAGCAGGGCCAGCATGATCAGGCTGGGCCACTGCACGGCCGACATCAGGGTGATGCCCCGGAGATAGCTGTCCTTGGCATTGCCGCCGGCCCGTATATGCGCGGCCAGTGCCGGCAGGATGACCGGCTGCATCGCCGAAACGAGCATGCGATCCGACAGCTGGCTGATCGTCACCGCCCGCGAGTAGAGGCCGACGGCATCGAAGCCCAGGATCTTGCCGAAGGCGAGCCTTGGCAGCAACTCGTAGGCCATGTTCGAGACGGTGATCAGCGACGAGGTGGTACCGAAGGACAAGATCGCCCTGGCGCGATCGAGGCTCGGTCGAAACGCCCAGAAGTCCGGCCGGGCGACAAGGGCGAGCATCACGACCACGATGCTTGTGCCGAGATAGCCATAGACATAGCTCATGGCACCGACGCCAAGCATCCCACAGCCGACCGTCAGAACGGATCCGGCCAGTGCCGATACCACGTTAATGATTGCCAGCGTCTTGAAGGCGAGATCGCGCTGGAGCAGCGCAATGATCGGACTGCTGAAGGGAACCAGCAAGAAGCCGAGCAGCGCCATCGCGCAGAGGTGCTCGAGCTCGGGCGATCCGTAGAAGGAAGCGAGGAGCCCAGTGCATAGATAGATGACGGAGGCGCTGATGAAGGACAGCGCGAACGTGACCGTGAATGCCGAGCGCACCATTGTCCGGCTGAGCTCTGGTTCCTGAACGATGAAGATGCCGACACCGAAATAGCGCAGGTTGTCGGCGAGCAGGATGATGGCATTGGCGGTCAGGAAGAGGCCGGTTTCCGCCGGTGTCAGGATGCGGGCCATGATCGCCGTCGTTGCGATCAAAAGGCCCTGCGTCAGATATTTGTCCGCCACCGAGAACGCGATCGACCGCCGCACGACGTTCATCGGCGCGCCGCCTGTACGGCCGCCTTGGCCGGGGCCGCCGCTCGGTCCGATTCCGCCGGCCGCGCATTCTTGGCGCTCACGGTCGCGACGGGCTGCCGGCGCGGGAGGACGGTGCGAATCCTCGACCCCAGCCACTCCGGGATGAGAAGCCGCCAGGCAGGAGCCTCCAAAAGACCGAGCTGCCCCTTGATCGCAAACCCGGCCAGGGCGCGCAGTCTCCAGCCGAATCGAGCCGCCTTGATCATCAACTCGACGTCGAACGCGCGTCTCGATGCGGCTGATGCGCCACGCTTCGGGTGTTCAAAGACAAGCGGGATGAACAGATCGAGGTCGTCGAAGCATGGATGGGGATCAGGCGGAAGCTGGGCCTCGCGAGGCGTATTCAGCGCCCGCTCATAGGCCTTGGCCAGTTCACGCCGCCACCCTTCGCCGACATTGACGGCCTCGATGTTCGCCTCGGTCCGTTGGCCGATCTCCAGCCGCAGCGCGGGATCTCGTATCAGCCTTTCAAGCGCATCGTGGAAGTCCGACGGGCTTCGCGTGTGCAGCACGACGTCGTCGAACCCGGGCGAGTCGGCGGCCATCACCGCGCAGCTGTTGCCGAACGGGGTGCGGGTTACCAGAGGCAGCCCAAAGAGGCCCGCTTCCGACAATGAGGTGATCGACACGAACGGGAAGGAGTCGACGTAGATGTCGGCAGCTTCCAGATAGATCTGGGTGTCCGGTGTTTCCTTGATGATCCGGATCCGCCCCGGTACGGCCGCCTCGGCGGCGGACCAGTCCACCTTTCCGCCCGGCCCCACGGCGATCAGGTGGGCGTTCGGATTGCGCCGAAGCACGGGAACGAGCGTGTCGGCGAAGGTCGTGCCCTCCACGGCATAGAACTTCAATGCGCGTGCGATCGTGAGGATGACGATCGAATCCGGCTGAAGGCCGAGTTGGCGCTTCGCCTCGTCGCGTGACCGGGTCCGGACGGGCAGTTCGAGGCAGAGGGGCAGGAGCGTATTGCGCTCCGGTGCGACGCCTCGCCGATCTATGCAGAGCTGGAAGCCGGATCGGCGCGAACTGATGACCTGGTCGACGAAGCTGACGCCGAGCCAAAACAGATGATCAGCGTGGTTGAGCAGCGCCACAGGCGGCCGCCGCTTCATTCCCGCAATGGCAATGAAGGGAACCACGTCCATGCTATGCACATGCAGCACCACGAGGTCGGCTTCGGCGATCAACCTCTGCAGATCGCGCGCCCAGTCGAGAAGCCCGCCGCGGCCGAGATTGATGCGATGGACGTTCCCGCCCGCGCCGGCGATCGCCTTGCAGAGCTTGCCTGGAACAGGGCCGCTCTGGCGTGTCAGCGCGAGCGTATGCCTGTTGGCCTTGTCGTGCTCGACCCAGCGCGCGATCATCCGGGTATGGCCGTTGATCTCCGCCAGATCGGTCGCGACGTGCAGCACCGCCATCGCCTGCGAGCCTTGCTTCGGCGGCCGGCTCCGGCCGGCGAACATGGCGGCCTCCTGGCCAAGCCGATGCAACTGTCGCTCAAGTTCGGCATGTGCAAAAAAGCCGGGATGCCATAGCACGGCATGGTTGGCGGCGATCTGGGCGGCCAGGGCAGCCTCTTCGTGGCGCTTCCCGTCGATCAGGCTGTCGATCGGCCTGACGAGTTCGTTCAGTTCCGCCGAGTGCTCAACAACGCGCTCACGCCCCGCAAGGCGCCAGCCTCGCAGAACCTGCCTTTCAAAATCCTGATCGGCCCCGCCCATGCGTTGATGCCTTTCCTGAAATGCAAAGCGACCTTCGCGCTGCGCGGAAGGATCATTCGAGAGCTCGAGGACTCTACTCATCTCTCACGCCCCGGATGTTGCCAGGCCTTGCCCGAACGTCCCGAGCCGGCGGGAAAGCCGGCTGCGAATGCTCAGCGGCCAGCCCAGTTCGCGCCGGATCCGCCTGCGGGCAGCAGGTGGCTGGGACGCGATCCAGTCGAACGGCGCGTCCGTCGATGCGACACTCTTCACTCCACTGGGGAATGGTTCGCCGAGCCTGCGGAAGTCGGATTCGTAGGTTGTTCGGAAGCAGACCGTGGGGGTCGGGTCATGCGCGACCGAGAGACCGGCTTCCTTGATGGTCTCCCAATAGACCGTGTCGCAAACGGGCCCCAGCTGCTTGGGCATCGCGGCCCATCGCGCCAGCACGGAAAAGATGGATCGCGTCATGAACAGGCAGCTCGTGTCGACATGCCGCCTGCCGTCGTTCTTGTCGTCATCGAACATGTAGCTGCCGTCCGGACGCCACATGGAGCGGTTGGAAACGCAGACATCCGCGCCGGACCTGCGGTGCAGCTCGGCCATCCGCCCGATATGGTCGGGCCTGAACCAGTTGTCCGCGTCCAGGAAAGCGACCGCATCATAGCCCGAATTGAAGGCGCTCAGGCTTCCGAGCACCCTCGGCGTATTGCCGCAATCGGCATGTGCATCGGCGAGGTCGATGCGCTTGACGTCCCACGTGTCGACGATCGGATTGGGAAAGCCGTCCGCCACCAGATAGTGATCGCACCGCACGATCTGGTCCACGACGCTTTGGTGACATTGCGTCAAGACCTCGTCGGTCTCTTTGTAGTAGGGCGTAACAACGGCAATCTTCATCTTGGCCTCGACTAGAGCTGGACGGACGTCAACGGGGACTGCACGCCGTTGGTCGCGGAAACCGGCAGGTGGTTGGCTGCGCTCCGCCGTGCTGTCTTCATGCGGCCAGCGTTGCGGACCATCTCGTCCGATGCGCGATCTTCCGAGAGCTTCCACTCGAAATAGGCAATCGTCTTTGCCAGCCCTTCCCGCAGCGGCACCAATGGCTTCCAGCCCAGTTCGCCCATGGCGCGACTGATATCCGGCTTGCGGCGCGTCGGATCGTCGGTCGGCAGCGGCTTGTGAACGATCGTCGACCGGGATCCCGTCATCTCGACCACCAGCTCTGCCAGCTGCCGGACCTGGAATTCCCCGGGATTGCCGAGATTGATGGGACCCGTCGTGCCGTCGGGCGCTGCCATCAGGCGGACGAAACCGTCGATGAGATCCTCGACATAGCAGAACGACCGCGTCTGCGAGCCGTCGCCGAAGAGGGTGATGGGCTGGTTGCGCAGCGCCTGGACGATGAAGTTGGAAACGACCCGGCCATCGTTGGGATGCATGCGCGGACCATAGGTATTGAAGATGCGCGCCACGCGAATTTCAACACCATACTGCCGGTGATAGTCGAAGAACAGCGTTTCAGCGCAGCGCTTGCCTTCGTCATAGCAAGCGCGCGGCCCTATCGGGTTGACACTGCCTCGATAATCTTCCGCCTGCGGGTGGACTGCCGGGTCTCCATAGACCTCGCTCGTCGATGCCTGAAAGATCTTGGCCCCGGTACGCTTTGCCAATCCGAGGACATTGATGGCGCCGTGGACATTCGTCTTGACGGTCTGCACCGGATCGAACTGGTAGTGCACCGGCGAAGCAGGGCACGCCAGATTGTAGATCTCGTCGACCTCGACATGCAGCGGGAATGTTATGTCGTGACGAATGGCTTCGAACCGCGGGTCGTCGACGAGATGCTGGATCGTCTCGCGAGAGCCAGTGAAATAATTGTCGACGCAGAGCACAAAATTGCCGTCGCGCAGTAGACGCTCGCACAAGAAGGAACCAAGAAAGCCTGCACCGCCTGTTACCAGGACGCGTTTCCGATCTTGCATAGAATCTCTCCGTTGCTGAAAGTCCATTCAAAGGATTGATGAGGGATCAGTACGCTCCGCCCCGCCGCAGTACCGCCGGGATCGTTCTCGCGAGGATTTGCAGGTCGAGCCAGAACGACCGGTTGTCGATGTAGAATTCATCGATCTGCCGCTGCTGCTCGAGGTCGGCGTTGCTCCGTTCGGAGATCTGCCAAAGTCCCGTCAGGCCAGGCACGACCGATCGCCGCTTTTCACGGAATTCCGCGTCCATTGCGCTGAGGTGGTAATCCGGAAATGGCCTGGGCCCGACGACACCCATGTCGCCAACGACGACGTTGAACAACTGGGGCAGCTCATCGCAGCTGGTCGAGCGCAGCACTTTGCCCACGATGGGCAGGATGCGAGGGTCCCGCTTCAGCTTGAAGTGCGCCAACCATTCTGCCTTCAAGGCAGGATCAACGAGAAAAAGGGCCTCGAGACGCTGTTCGGCATCCTTGTACATGGTGCGAAGCTTCAGCACGCGGACCGGCTTGCCAGCCAATCCCTCCCGCGTCTGCCAGAAGAAGATCGGACCGGGATCGATTGCATAGATCGCGGCGCCCGCGAGAGCGACGATCGGAAGAGCGATCGCCGCGGCCGGCAGCGCGACGACCAGGTCCAGAAGGCGCCGGCCCATCTCGGAAGCCGACTTCTGTTCGCCCATGGCGATGCGCAAGCCAATCTGGCCGTGGATATCGACGGGCCGCAATCCGCCGAGTTTCAGGTTCGGCGTATCCGCCAGCAGAATGACTTCGGCGAAGCTCTGCCGGAGTGCTGCCAATTGCTCGGCGTGCGGTATGGACTCTCCGACAAGGAGAGCGATGCGCCGGCTGCCGAAGGGTGACGCCTCCTGCTGGTTCCGCAGGGGCGCCTCGGGGCGAATGCCGTAATGCCATTGGCGTCGGAAATGGGCGGCCAGGCGCGCGGCGACATCAACGGGCGCGATGATCGTGGCTCGATCGCCCCAGAGGCCCAGTTGCCAGCAGATACGCCGGGCAAAGCAATGCAGGATCGGCTGGACGACCAACGTGGCCGCGACGAAGGCGAGCACAAGCGCCGGGGAAGGCCAGCTGCCAAGAACCAGCAACGCTCCGAGGACGGCGAGCAGTATCGCCTTCACGGATGAAATGACGCGGCGGCGGAGGTGTTCGAAATCGTACAGCTGGTAGCCGGGATAGAGCGAATTGGCTGCGTTCAACGCAATCGCGGCGACCGCTGCCAGCCCGAACACGCCGACCTCCATCGCGCGTTCCGGCCGGCCAAGGAGAAATGGCGCGACGGCCATATAGGTCAGGAAATAGGCACCGATATCGGCGCCGATCAGCAGCAGACAGACGACCGATCGTGAAAGCTGGTGGCCGAGAAGCGCCAGCAGATCCATCCCTGCCCCGCCCCCTTCGGCGATGGCGGGCGGCGCATTTGGCGCGGCGTGCTGCGAGGTCGAAGTGGAGATGTCAACCATAACGGCGCTGGTCCCACATATGGCAACGCACAGCCGCGCAGGGGCCATGGCGTTTGATGAAAGGGCGTGATGGTGAAGCGGGGCGCGGGAGCATCGCCGTCTACTCTTCGGCAGGCTTGGTGGCTCGGGCCCCCGACATGCCGGTCGCGGCTGCAGGTCGCTCGTCCAGGGGAAACTGCCGGAGTCCGAGGCGCTGCAGCGTGATCAGGGCCAGATAGCTCGGCACGGTCACCGCATAGCGGCGCCAGAGCCGGCGCGGTTCGCACAAAAGGCGGAAGGCCCATTCAAAGCCGCTTCGCTGGATGAACCTTGGCGCCTGCCGCTTCTTGCCCGCATGGAAATCGAACGCGGCGCCGACGCCGACAAGCATCGGCGCCTCCAGGCGGTCCCGCATCCGCGCCATCCAGAACTCCTGCTTGGGGGTGCCGATGCCCACCCAGACCACATCGGCTCCCGAGCGATTGATCAGTTCGGCGACATCGGCCTCTTCATGGGGGGTGAGATCGCGGAAAGGCGGTGCATAGGCCCCGACGATCAGCGCTCCGGGGAAACGCTCCAGCAGGCGCGCCTCAAGCAGCTCGAGCGTATCGGGGACGGCTCCGTAGAAGAAATGTCTGAGGCCCTGCGGCACGCCAGCGGCGAATACCGCCTGCATCAGGTCGGGCCCATAGACCCGGCCGCTCTGGCTGTAGCCGGCCTGTTTGAGCGCCCATACCAGTGGCATGCCGTCCGGGGTCACCATGAAGGCCCGGTTGTGGACGGACCGGAGTTCCTCGTTCGCCTGGCAGCGGATAATTCCGTGCGCGTCTCTGACGCACACATAGCCCTTCGTGCCGTGGGCGACTGCGTCCTGCAGGCGTTTGGTGGCGCTTTGAAGGTTGACCGCGGTCACCCTGACACCAAGAACATTGACGGATGCCGGGAACCGCAGCGAAGGACTTCTGTGGAGCTGCCTGCCAGGTGTTTGGGTCGAGTCCATTGTCTGCGCTTCCTGGTGCCTTGCCGCCTCGCGACGGCTCAAGTGCATTGGCGCAGCATATTTTCGTCCTCCGCCCGTACCTACCCGCCCTTCCGGCTATGCAGCATCGGCCAATCGCTTCGATCGACTAGCTTGATGCAGCATCCTTTGCGTAGTCCCCCCTCTTTCTGTTGATCAATACATCGAAAGTGTAATTTGACCGACCGAGATTGGTCGATGGATTGTCTAGCTAATGCGGCCGCGTGTTTCGGTACAGCCTTGGTTCAACGGTTGCTCGAAGTCGGAATGATCTTCAGTCCGCCTGCTGGCCGAGGGTGTGCTGGATAGCCAAGGCCCATTGGCTGGCATGGGTGGCAGCCTCCCTTGATACCGAGGCGCCTGACACGCCACGCAGAACATCATTTGCATCTGCAGATTTCGGGGGGGCATGCACCTCCGATCGAAGAAGTAGAGATCAATAACGTTATGGAGTTAGGCGGATGAATATTGCAATGATCGGGTCTGGCTATGTCGGGCTTGTCAGTGGCGCGTGCTTTGCCGATTTTGGCCACGATGTCGTCTGCGTCGATCTCGACAGGAACAAGATCGAAGCTCTCCGTAACGGGCAGATTCCGATATTCGAGCCGAATCTGGACGGCCTTGTTGCGCACAACTGCAGCGCCGGCCGGTTGTCCTTCACGACTGAGCTTGCAGCAGCCGTCGCGGCAGCCGATATCGTCTTCATCGCGGTCGGCACACCCTCGCGCCGGGGCGACGGCTATGCGGACCTTTCGTATGTCTATGCAGCGGCCGCATCCATTGCCAGGGCCGCCAGGGGCTTTACGGTCGTCGTCACCAAGTCGACCGTTCCGGTCGGGACGGGTGACGAGGTCGAACGGATCATCCGGGAAGTCAGCCCCCACGCGGATATCTCCGTTGCCTCCAATCCGGAATTCTTGCGCGAGGGCGCCGCAATCGACGACTTCAAGAGGCCGGACCGTATTGTCATCGGGGTGGACGACGAGCGCGCCCGCGCTGTCTTGAGCGAAGTCTATCGGCCGCTCTATCTCAATCAGGCGCCCATCGAGTTCACATCCCGACGCAGTGCCGAGCTGATCAAATATGCGGCCAATGCATTCCTCGCGATGAAGATCACGTTCATCAACGAGATCGCGGACCTCTGTGACGCGACCGGAGCAGATGTCCAGGATGTGGCACGCGGCATGGGTCTCGACAGTCGCATCGGGTCGAAGTTCCTGCATGCCGGGCCGGGCTATGGCGGGTCCTGCTTTCCCAAGGACACGCTTGCCTTTGCCCGGATGGGCCAGGACTTCGGAACACCATTGCGGCTGGTCGAGACCACACTCGCAGTGAACGATCAGCGCAAGCGCGCCATGGCGCGCCGCGTCATCGAAGCTTGCGGCGGGAGTGTCCGCGGTCGACGGATCGCTGTCCTCGGCCTGACGTTCAAGCCCAACACCGACGACATGCGCGAGGCACCGTCCATTGCGATCATCCAGGGCCTGGTCGATGCCGGCGCCTCGATAACGGCCTATGATCCGGAGGGCATGGCTTCGGCTCGAGCGCTGCTTCCTCCGATCGACTATGCGGAAAGCACTTACGCGGCAACCGCGGGTGCTGACTGCCTCGTCATCGTCACCGAATGGAACGAGTTTCGGTCGCTGGACTTCGGCCGCCTCAAGTCGGAGATGCGGAGGCCGATCGTGGTCGACCTGCGCAACATCTATGAGCCGGAGGAACTCTCCCGGCACGGGTTTGTCTATGAGTGCATCGGCCGCGGGAAGACTGCCAATGAGCAGGAGCGGGGTCGCGAGACCATTCGGCTGTCGGCCTGATCTCTCCGTTGAGGTCGCGCCGCCGCGACAAGGAGCGATGAAGTGAACATCGCCGCCGGAGCCAGCGTCCCGCGGCGCTGCCCCGGCGCTGTCGCCATTCCGAGTTGCTCCGCGAGGGATAGAGGTCACCTGGAAAGGCAAAGCCCCACGCCGATCGAATGTCGCGGCTGCGCGCCCCTTGGAGGACTGGCGGATTGGCCAGGGCCCTGCTCTCTGGCTGCCCTGCGGCAGGGCGGCGCTGCCCGTATCCTCGCCGGCTCTGTACATCCTCGAGGCGACCGAAGCCGCCCGACGGCATGATGACAGGCTGGATCTGCAAGCTTGCATCGCTCAGATGGCGAAGCCCATCAAGCCACGCTCCTGCGGCTTCGATTGCAGTCCTGCCGCGGGTTCCATGACCGGCATGTCGCTGACGGCAGCGGCGGGCACGGCAAGGAGAGCGGGCAGTCCCGCGAGGACCACCACCGATCGCCGGCGTTTCAAGGCGTCGCCCCTTTGAGTGGCGTGGCCGGCATCAAGCGCTGCAGGGTCGATACGGGTGTGCTGGCCCGCTCGCTCCTCCGGTCGGCATAGGCTGGAGAGTAGAACGCGAACTGGATGATCGCGGCCGAGAACAGGGTGAAGATGCAGTCGTTCTGCAGGAGAAACATGCTCTCGGTCAGGTTCATGACGAGAACCATGACCACGAAGACATTCAGCCACAGCCATCCGTCTTCAGGCGCCCGGCATTGGAGAACGGCGCCTTGGCAGATGGCCCGCAGCATGACCAGCACAAACAGCACGAACCCGACGACGCCGAATCCAAGCAGCGTCTCCCGGAATCCGTTATGGGAATGCGGCGCCAGCCAGCCGATCTTCGCCCAGATCTCCCAGGCGCTCGGATTGGCTTCCGTCCAGAACGCCTGGTAGCCGAAGCCGACGAGCAGCCGGTTGCTGATCTCGCCATCGACGAGTTCCCAGAGCGGCACCCGCCCTGTGAGCGTCGCGTCTTTGCCCAAGGCCTCGAGCAGGGGCACGAGATACTCGTGCAACGTGATCATGATGACCACGATGACCTGAACGACGATCAGGATGAGGGCCGCTCGCTTCACGCCGCTTATCTTGGGCAGCATGGAATAAAACACAAACACGACGCCCGCGGACGCTGTCGCGATGATCGACGTCATCGACGTGGACCCGGCGAGACAGGCAAGGCTCGCGATTGTGAGGACTATGGCCTTCCGGCGGATACCCATGAGGCTGTCGACCGCGGCAATCGCCGCCAGCGCCGCCAGGATGCTGGCGTACCAGCCGAGGCCGTTCTTGTGCAGGAATATTCCGCGCAACGTGCCGTCCATCGGCATGCTCGCCAAGCGAGGAGAAGCGAGGCGGAGCGCCAGGCTGGATACGATGCAGGTGCCGAGGGTTGCGATCACGAGCAAGAGCAGCTGACGAGGCGTGAACCTGATCGCAAGCACATAGGCGAGCAATACGCTGAAGAGCAGTCCGAGAGCCCTGCGCAGCGACGTCGACGGGCTGACTGACCAAAGCACGGACAGCAGCGGCATCAGCAAGAGCAGCTGGAAGAGGATGCTGCGCTTCAGTGCGATGCAGAACTGCCGGAAGTGCCGAGACAACATGAGCAAGGTGAACGCGTAGACCGGCAGCGAAAGAAGGCGCAGCTTGGACTTCGCGCTGTCGGGCAAGTCGCCGTCATAGCCGGAGAGCAACAGGGGAAAGACGGCGCCGGTCTGGAGGAAAAGCGACACGCCGGCGCCCCACCATTCGACGGTCCGCCTCTGAAGGGCAATTCGGCGGCCGCTCCGCTGCACCAGCAACTCCATTGCCTGAGATCCGACTGTGAAACGGGACACGCTCTCGGCGGGCCACGCGGGTCCGCCATTGTCCCTTTCTGGGTACGCCACGAAGCCGAGTTGATCTTCCCATGCACCGCCTGCCAAGAAAACGACGCGAATGAAATCGGACAGTCAGTCATTGGCTGAGACACCTCCTCCGAATGAGGTACAGCCTTAACGCTTCTGAGGTGGCTCCCCCGAAACTGCTGATCCCGGCAGGGTCAGAATGCTCCATATGCGTAGTTATGTTCGGAGCGGCGTGCCCGGTACTCTGATCCTGCGGATCGACTCCACCGCCGACGTGGTCAGCACCACCCCGCTGATCGCGAAACGGCGTCCGGCGCAGACCTCGTTGCGTTCCGATGCGCACGACTGAATGTCGGCAGGGATATCGAGAGAACGGATGGAAAAGACTCGGCACATTGCCGGCAATCGGCTCACGACCAGCGCTCTGGCGCTCACCATGCTGGCTTTGTCCGCTCCGCTGTCGTGGAGCGCGACGCTGATCGAACGGGGCGACACCATCCTTGTGTCCATCGCCGAAGCGCCCAAATCCAGTGGCCCGAGGAAGGTCGACGCCGACGGCCGCATCATGGTCCCCCAACTGGGTGGCATTGCCGTGGCTGGGCTCGATCTTGACGCGGTGCGAGCCCAGCTCGAACAGCAACTGATCAGTCGCGGACTGCTCAAGGCACCAACCGTTGTTGTCGAGATTGCGAAGTACAGGCCGTTCTATGTCGGCGGGAAGGTTGGTCGACCCGGTGCCATCGACTTCGAGCCGGGCCTTACTGTTCGCCACGCCATCATATTGGCCGGCGGCTTGGGCCGCGCTCAGGACGACATTCTGGGGACTGTCGATGTCGCCGATCTACGCGCCAAGTGGGAGACGGCGTCCTTCCAGCTTGCACAGGTCAATAGCCGCATCTCCCGGCTGAATGCTGAACTCGTTCGCAATGAAGCAAGCGATCCAGCCGTGCCGACTGGCTCAGTCTCGTCACCCGCCGCCGAACCTGTTGTCGCTATCGACAGAAACATCCTGAAGGATCAACTTGCCACCTGGTCGGAGAACCAAAGCCACCTTCATGATGAGATGGCGCTGTTCGATCTCGAGATTGATGTGCTCGGTCAGCAGGCGACCATCCAGGACGACGAGCGCAAGCTGCTGGCAACGCAGGTCAATGCGACCAGGGCGCTCGTGGAAAAGGGCCTGGTGCCGCTGCCACGTTTGCAGGAACTGCAGCGCACCGAGTCGCAGGCCGCGCGCGACTATCTGGAGAACAGGGCGTTCGCCGCACGCGCTCGTCAAAGCCGATCGTCAGTTCAGTACCAGCTGAACTCCGCCGACATCAAATGGCGCATAGACATTCGACAGCAACTTCGCGACGCGTTCATCGAGCGAGCCCAGATCAGCGCCAGCATCGATGCCCTGTCAGCAAAAATCCTGAGCGCCGGCATCGATATCTCCGACGACAGACAGTTTCTGCCCGTCATCGTCATTTACAGAGCCACCGGCTCTCAGCAAGAGACGATCAGTGCCGAGATGAATACAGAGATACGTCCGGGGGATGTCGTCGATGTCTCATTCGCGAGGGGATCGGGATGATGCGCTTGGTCGTCCTATGTTCGAGCAGGCGCCGCTTGAAGGCTTTTGCGGCGCCGGCGCGAGGCCTTTCATCACTTGCAACAGCCTCGCGAGGCTAGCATGCAGCGGCCGGTCTTCAGCATCCTGATCAACAACTACAATTATGGGCGCTTTGTCGGCCGAGCCATTGCCAGTGCCTTGAACCAGAGCGCGAACGATACCGAAGTGATCGTCGTTGACGACGGGTCAAGCGACGAGTCGCGATCCGTCCTGGCCGGCTTCCGTGATCGTGCAACGATCGTCCTGCAGGAAAATGGCGGGCAAGCGGCGGCCATGAATGCCGCCGTCGCCGCGAGCCGGGGCGAGTTCCTGTGCTTTCTTGATGCTGACGACTGGTGGGCGCCCGACAAGTTGTCCGCCGTGGCCGCCGCCTTTCGCGCGGACGATCGCGTCTCTCTCGTCTATCACAGGCTTCAGCCGGTCATTGACGAGAGCCCAGTCCTCAAGCCGATTCCACGCACGCTCTGTTCAGGCAACCTGTCGCGGCGACTGGCCGCCTCGGCGGGGTGGTGGCCGTTTCCGATGACATCGGCGGTTTCGGTTCGGCGCCGTGCCTGGGACGAAGTCGGGGAGATACCGAGACAGTTTCGGATTTCCGCCGATGCATGGCTGACAGGCATCTATCCGTTCATCGGATTGGTCTCTGGACTGTCTGGAACGCACGGATATTACAGAATACACAACAACAATTGGTTCAGAACTGTCGATGACGCCGCCATGCTAAGACGGCGGATGGCTCACTGGCGCGCCACGGTCGACGCGACAAACAGCTTTCTTGCCGGGCGGAACGTTCGGTTTCGCGTGAGCCTCAGCGACCACTATCCGTATCAGGTGGCGTCGGCGATGTTGCTTGAGACCGAGGCGCGTTCACGTGCCAGGCTCTTGTTCGAAGGATTGTCGTTCGGAGGCGAGCCGAACCTGCCACGCCGTGTGCGCGATGCGCTGCGCGCTGTTCTCGACCTCGGTCGCCTCAGCCACCCCGCCGACACATCGAAGGCAGCATCATGAAGGTCCTGATGCTCGTCTCCGAGCTTGAAGACTATACGATAGCCTTCGCCAACGGCGTTGCCAGCCATCTTCCCGTGACGCTCGCCGTGCCTCGCCGCCGCTATGGTCACCTCGCCTCCTGGTTCGATCCGACCGTGGATCTGCGCCTGCTGGACTGGCCGCGACACAGTGCCATGTCCAATCCGCTCTTCCTGTTCCAGCTGACACGCCTCATCAAACGCGAAGCCCCGAGCCTCATCCATCTTCTGAGCAACACGACACTCTGGCTGAATTTCGCAGCGCCGTTCTGGCGCCCCATCCCGCTCGTCACCACCGTCCATGACGTCCGCGTCCATCCGGGCGATACCGACACCGGCAA
Source organism: Kaistia sp. (assembly GCA_965279105.1). Classification (GTDB taxonomy): domain Bacteria; phylum Pseudomonadota; class Alphaproteobacteria; order Rhizobiales; family Kaistiaceae; genus Kaistia. Next base: position 1,897,513 of record OZ257135.1, on the reverse strand, counting down.
GCTCCCGCGCTGGGCAACCGATCTGATCATCCGGCAGTCGCGCGATATCGTGGTGCATGGCAATGGCCTGAAGCAAATGGTGCTGGACAAATACTCCAAGCCCGCCGGCCGGGTGCATGTCCTGTCGCATCCCGCAATCAAGCGTTACGCGGATATCGCAACGCGAGACAGGATGTCCCGGAGCCCGCACGACCGGAAATTCCGCATTCTGTTGTTCGGCCGCATATTTGCATATAAGGGCCTGGAAGACCTCATTCGTTCCGAGTCATTGCTTGCTGGATCGATTTCCAATCTTCAGATTACCATCGCTGGACGTGGCGACGATCCGTGGATGTTCAGATCGCTCATGGCGGATCCAAGTCGGTATGACATCCGCAACCGCTTCATCGACGATATCGAGGTAGCGCAACTCTTCACAGATGCTGATCTCGTCGTCCTTCCCTATACGGAGGCATCGCAGAGCGGCGTCCTCAATCTGGCGGCCACGTTCGGCAAGCCGGTGATCGTCACGGATGTGGGCGAGCTGCGGGCGACCGTCGCAACGAACAGTCTCGGACTGGTCGTTCCCGCTTCGGATCCAAATCAGCTCGCGCGGGCCATTTGGATGATGGCTCAGGACCAAGAGCGCCGAGAGTACTATGGCGCGAACGCGCTTGCATGGGCCGCTGGCCCCAACGCCGCCGAGGCAGTCGGCGCCAATGCTGCATCCCTGTATCGAGCGGTGGTGGATGAATGCGCGCTGACCTAGATCATTCCGCTGACCGACTGAAGCCCACGAAAGAGGCGGCGACACCCTCGGTGCGGGCGCGAAGGAACGGCGGGGCCGTGGTCCGCCACTATGTGGCGGGTGGTCGCGAGCACGGCGGAGGAATCGGTCGCATGGTCGGCTACATCGTCGACAGCGCCCGCGAGGCGGGCGTCCACCATGTCGTGACCGACACCCGTGGCACGCGCTGGTTTCCGCCTGCGTCGCTGCCACGATTTATCGCCGCCATCCTCCTGATGGCCAGGGATCGCGGCGTTGCGCCGGATCGCATCCATCATATCCACGTTGCGGGGCGAGGCAGCACGCTGCGAAAATGCGTGCTCTCGGCGGTCGCCCGGACGCTGGGATGCGCCCATGTCGTCCACCTGCACGACTACGACTACGCAGCCGATCTGGCGGGCCGCTCGCGGCGTCGCTTGGCCTGGATCCGCCGCATGTTCCAGGGTGCCGATCATGTTGTGGTCCTCGGACAGCGTGATCGCGACACGCTCAAGACCATGCTCGATGTGGACAGGTCTCGGCTGACGATCGTCCACAACTGCGTTCCCGATCCGCGCCCCGTCTCGAAATCCGGCAATCTGGCGCCATTGATCGTGTTTCTTGGCCGGCTGAGCGAGAGGAAGGGTGTGCCGGAACTGCTTCGAGCCTTGAGCAGTCCGGCCATGTCCGCCCTCGAGTGGCGAGCGGTGCTGGCTGGGGATGGGCCCGTTGCCGACTACCGTCAGCAGGCGTCGGAGCTCGGGCTCGCCGCGCGGGTCGAAATGCCAGGGTGGCTGGGGCCTGACGATCTGCGCGCCCTGTGCCACCGGGCTGACATCCTGGTGTTGCCATCACATGCCGAGGGACTGGCGATGGCGGTGGTCGAGGGATTGGCCTATGGCTTGTCAGTCGTCACTACCCGCGTCGGTGCGCATATGGAGGTGATCAGCGACGGCGAGACCGGCCGGTTCGTGCCGGTTGGCGATGTCGACGCCTTGGCTGCTGCACTCGCAGATCTGGTCTCTGATCCTGCCGCGCGGAGCCGGCTGTCGTCGGCCGGCCGCGCCCGCTATCTCGCCAGCTTCAGCATGGCGTCATACAGCCGGTCGATCGGCCGGATCTATGACGCCGTCTCCATTCGAACCAGATGACGGTTTGCCGATGACCGTTTTGCTCCCGCCGGCCGATAGTGCCTCCCGCCCGCTGATCCGCTATGGGGCGCCCGCTCCGATGGAACCAAGGTCGGACGACTTCGATGTTTCAGCCGTCTTTCGTCTCCTTCGGCGAAGGCTGGTGCTGATCATTGGCCTGTCGGTTCTGATGACGGCTGCCCTGACGCCGACAATCATGGGCTTGAAGCCCGTCTATCATGCGGAGTCGCGGCTGCTGATCGGCAATGAACTCGGCATGATCCTTGGCGAGGGAGATCCGCAGCGAGCCACTCCGCTGGACCTGCCGTCGGAGACCGAGAGATTGGTCTCCAGAAGCATTTCGGAACGGGTCGTCAATGAGCTGAAGCTGTCCGATCGCAAAGAATTCAACCCGGCGCTGGCTGCGCCATCTGTCGTCGGCGTCGCACGGGACAAGCTGCGATCACTCCTTGGCATCGAGTCTGCTCCGGCATCCGACGAGAACGGCATCGAGCGCGTCTTGCAGGCCTATTTCCGAGCGCTCACCGTGCGCCGCGATGCCGTGACCAATGTCATCCAGATCGGTTTCGATTCCGAGGATCCGGTTCTTGCGGCGGCGGTTCCAAACCGGCTCATCGACGTCTATCTCGATGAACGGAAGCAACGCGACCTCAGCCGGCTCGGCTCCGTGACACGATTGCTCCAGCAGCGCATCGACGATCAAAAGGCTCGCCTGGACATCGCTCGCGCCGCCGCCGTCAAATATCGAGAGCTGGCGAGCCCCGTCTCGACCGAGGCGCAAGCAGAGCAGATCAGGTCGCTTGCCGCCCTGAACGATCAGCTCGAGAAGCTCCGGCAAGCGAGAGAGAACACACAGGCGACGATCGCCGATCTCTCATCGCAGAACCGCGACCTGTCATCACCACGATTGCCACTTCCCGATGGCATCATCGCGCTGCAGGGCGACCTTCGCCTCCAGCAGCGCACCCTCGACCAATTGCTGCAGACCTACGGCGACAACGCCGACGAAGTCGTCAACCAGCGCGCGACCATCGCCTCAATGACCAACGCGTTGGGCGTTGAAATCGACCAGTATGTTCAGTCTCAACGGGCCAAGCTTGCCGATATCGATCGGGAGATAGCGCAGTCGGGGACCGCGGTTTCTCTCGCCGAGCAGCGCATCTCCCGCATGGCCGATGCGCAGACCGAGCTTGCCGCCCTCCTGGCCGCCGCGGAGAAGGAGCAGGCGGCGCTGGACAAGCTGGAACTGCAGCGACGCTCGATTGCGGACCAGGCCGCGGTACCGACCACGGACGTTGAGCTGCTTTCGCCGGCCGCCGTTCCATTCAAGCCGCAGGGTCGAGGCCGGTTGTTTTACCTGATCGGCGCTTTGCTTGCGTCGATCTCGGTCGCGGTGACAGTCGCCTTCATTCGCGAGATGCTGGACACGTCCGTGCGCAGTCCCGAGCAACTCGATACAATAGGAGGCCTTGTATCTGCCGGACTGATACCGTCCGCAGCGATGCCAAGGCGGGTGGGGTGGCCAGCCCATTTCCGAAGGGACCAGGGCAGTCTGTTTGGTGAATCAATCCGCTCGATCATCGTCGCTCTCCGGCAATCCAACGGTGGCCGGCTGCCCAACAGCATCGTGGTCACCTCCGCCCTCGATGGTGAGGGGAAGTCATTCGTCGCTCTGTCCCTCGCGATGGAGTTGGTCGCGGCCAAGCAGTCGGTGCTTCTGGTCGAGAGCGACCTCGTGCGCGGGAATCTTGCGGCCTTCTTCGACTCCGAAGACACGATGGGGCTGAGCGACTATCTCAACCATGGGGCCAAGCTCGCTGATGTGGTCAATCATCATGCCAAGACTGGCATCGACTACATCCTGCGAGGAGAATCGTCGCAGTTCTTGCGAAACTATCTACCCGACCTGTCTGAACTCAAGAAGTATGCTCAGTCGAGAGGGCAAATCCTTCTGATCGATACTGCGCCGGTCCTGGCATCGACCGATACGGTCCATCTCGCCGCGCAGGTCGAGCGAACACTCCTCATTTCTAGATGGGCAAAGACTCGAATAAGTGCGATCGATTTCGCTGTTCGACGACTGCGGGAAGGATTCACCGGCGAGATCCTGGTCGCCATCAATCGAGTCGACGTCAATAAACATCGACAGTATGGCTACAGGGATGCCGAGATGTATGCCAAATCCCTGAACAAGTACTACACGTAATCAAGCGGGATCGCGGTTTGACGACCTTTGCGAGAGCTGCGGGTGCCTCTCCGTCGATGGATCACCATCCTTGCTGCATCGAGGCGATGTTGCTCACCCGTCAATGTCTGTGGTCAACGACCGTCGCGCCGTCTTCACGCCGGCGGTCGATCCTGGATGCGCGATGCGCGCCGATTGCAGCAGCACTATCACCCGCGAACGGCGCGGCGAGCAGCCCAGCGCGCGTATTTCCAGACGTTTCCATCGAGGTCGATGTGGGCGCCCTCTTGTCCTTCTATCATCCGCTTCATTTGGCTGTGTGATCGATCAGCCCCCGCGCCTCGCCGCAACTCTTTCTTCGGCCACAAGACGATCTGCAGCACGCGATAGAAACGCGTTTCTCTGACGTCTACGGCGCTTTTAGTGGCGCGAACTGGGGATTCAGCGAGTGGAGACGCGCGTTCCGGCAGGACCTACCGCGCATACCATCAAGATCTAGTTGTCTTCCGATCCGTTGCCGTCGCTCATTCGCGTTGTCCTGACGGCTATTTCGGTTCTATTCTTCGCCTTGATCGTTTTCATGATGTTGCGAATATGAACCTTGACCGTGCTTTCGCGCATGTTGAGCTCGCTCGCGATTTTCTTGTTGCTCATGCCTTGTCGAATAAGCTGAACGACAGCCTCCTGGCGCGCCGTAAAGGGGGACATGTGTGGCGCTGGGATTTCGGTATTCCTGAGCATCGATCGACGGTAGGCGAGCAGGCTGTTGGCAGGGACGAAGATCCCGCCGGCCGCCACGAGGCGGATTGCCTCAAACGCGACGTCTACGCCGAAGCTGCTCGGGATATAGCCTCTGCAGCCCGAATCCAGCGAACGAAGAATGGCATTCGGATCTTCGTCATCCGAGACCATGATGATGGGAGTGGTCTCGGCCAGTGCACGAAAGCGGTCGATCTCGCGTTGCAGGGTGGCTGCTGACGGAGTATCGCCGCGCTGCACGAATACGGCGACGTCGGCTTGCATCGCCGCCATGCTCACCCATTCGGCAATGCTGGCGACGGAGGCGACCACTTCTATGCTCTTGAATGAGCGAAGGACGCGGCTCAAGCAGTCTCGACCGAGCACGTTCCGATCGATCAATACCAGGCTATGCAACTGTTCCATGGCTTACAATTGATCCCACTCAGCCAATCGAAACAGCTTCGCGCTTGCGTGCCCCGGCCAAGGCTACAGCGCCTCAGAAAGCCGGGGGTTCGGAACTGCCAAACAAAAGCGTGAGTGAGACTGGCGGATCGCTCGATCAGATGATTGGTTTTTTTCGGGCTATAATCAGAGACGAATCTCATGCTCCAGACTATATGCCCACCAACCATCGGCAAGGACTTCAATCGATTGTGTTGATGTCGGTTAAATTGGGTAAGCCCACGTCGAAAGGCGTATCGCCCAACCAGGATAGCAGCTATGTCTCCACCGCGCGATGACCATCGTCACATCCGAATCTTCCGCGACAGATGTGTCAACTCCGATCCCCTCAATCAAAGTGACGTCGAATCAACGTTCCATAGCTGAAGTACAACACCCTACTATCGCCGCGGCGCACCTCTTCTGCCACATCAGGGACCGCGCGGCGGGTCTCGGTCCAGACACCCGGTTCTTCGATCATGCGGCGCCCGGCCGGACGACACACGCGACCCCGGCCGCGACCATCGAGGCCCTCGAAGTGCCCCGCCGGCGCGAACGAACGGTCCCGCGGTTGCGCCTTCGGCCTCCCGTCCCCATCGGTGCCGTTCTGCGGCGGCTCAGAGCCTTTCAGGGCTTGTTGGAAGCGTCCTGCTGCCCGGCCGAAGGGTTTTCCACCGGCGGGCGCTCGCGGTGTCGGCCGGCTCGTGCGCCGGTGGAGACCTCGTCGTTTTGACATAGGCCGTGTCAGGGTTCGCGGATGGCGCTGTCGAGCCCCCGCAGGATCGGGTAGAGGAAGTAGGACATCACGGTCCGCCGGCCAACCTTGATTTCGGACGAGACCGACATGCCCGGCAGCAGCGCTACAGGCGCTCCATCGATCCGAAGCTGGTTGCCCGAAAGCGCGACGCGCGCACGATAATAGGGCAATGGCGATCGGCCGGCGGCCGCCTCCTGCTGGCTCGGCGCAAAGGCGTCGCGGCTGATCGTGCGAACCGATCCTGTTGACGTCCCATATTTCTGGAATGGATAGGCATCGAACTTGACCCTCACCGCATCGCCGGCCTTGATGCGACCGATATCGAGCGCGTTGACGGACACCTCGGCCTCGAGCGGCACGTTGAGCGGCACGAGCGTGACGATCGGCTCAGCTTCGCGCACCACCGAGCCGATCGAGCGCTGGGCCAGATCCAGCACGACCGCGTCGGCAGGCGCCGTCAAGGCGATGAGATTGCGGCGGAGCTGCATTTTCTTGAGCTCCTCGTCGACCGTATCCCGCTGGTTGCGGACCTCGACCAGCTTTTCGAGGGTCGTGCGACGAAGATCATCGAGGAAGGCCTGCCGGTCTGCCTCGAGCTTGGCGAGGAGATGCGTTTCCTGCGCGCGCTTGCCATGCAGGGCTGCGATGGTCGCATCGACGTCCAGACGCGAGTCGCGCGAGCTGAGCAGGTTGAGCAGCGACCCGAACTCCTTCTTGTAGAGGCTGTCGCGCGCTGCCTCGATCACCTGCAGGTTTTCCCTTCGCGCCACAAGGATCGCCTCCTGCTCCCTTCCCGACTGGAGGGCGGCCGCCTGGCCGGCGATCTGCTGATCGAAGTTCTGCAACTGGGACAGCCGGAAGGCGCGGCGCTGTCCGAAGAGTTCCACCTGCAGCAATTCGTCCGCCGAGCCGCCAGCCGAAAGACCATAGTCGTCGCCGCGGATCTCCGCCTCCATCCGCTTCACCTGCGCATCGAACGCACGGAATTTTGCCGCGAGCTGATCGACGTCCGACTGGCTGAAGGTCGCATCGAGCCGCGCCAGCGTTTGTCCCGCGCGGACCGTCTCGCCGATGGCGACGTCGATCGATCGGATGATCGAGGTTTCGAGCGGCTGGACGATGATGGTCGGCTTCGTGGTGACGAGCTTGCCCTGGGCGACCACGACTTCGTCGACCGAGGCGAGCGACGCCCAGAGCCCTGTCGAGGCCAACAGCGCCAGGATGCCATAGAGCGTGATGCGCGCGATGCGCGGCGGGTCGCGTTCCTCGAGTTCCAGCGCGTCGGACTGAAACTCGGCGATGACGGCACGATTCTCCTGCAACGGCACGATGACAGGGCGGCGCTCGGGCTGGACCGGCTCGCTGCCTTCCGTCGATCGCACATTGGCGTTCATGCGACCTGCCTCGTCTGCTGGGACCAGAGATGGCGATAAGTCGGGCAGCGCGCGACGAGGGCGTCGTGGCGGCCGAGATCGGCGATGCGGCCACGTTCGATGACGAGTATGGCGTCGGCATCGGTCAATGTCGAAAGCCGGTGCGAGACGATGATCACCGTGCGCCCCTCGGCGATGCGCCGCAGGTTTTGTCGGATGATCGCCTCGCTGTCGGGGTCGAGCGCGCTGGTCGCCTCGTCGAGGATGAGGAGGCGCGGATTGGTGATCAACGCGCGGGCGATCGCGAGCCGCTGCTTCTGGCCGCCCGACAGGTTGGAGGCGTTCTCCTCGAGCAGGGTCTCGAGGCCCCGCGGCAGTCGCTCGATGAACTCGTCAGCACCGGCGATGCGCGCGGCGTCGGCGATCTCCTCGATACTGGCATCCGGCTTCGCCGCCGCGATATTGTCGCGCACCGACCCGCGAAACAGGAAGCTGTCCTGGAGAACGACACCGATGCTCTTGCGCAGGTGCACGAGATCGAGTTCACGGCTGTCATAGCCGTCGATGCGGACAAGCCCCTGCTGGATCGTGTAGAGGCCCTGGATGAGCCGCGTGACGGTGGTCTTGCCAGATCCGCTCTTGCCGACGATGCCGAACACCGATCCAGCGGGAACGGTGAACGACACGTCATCGAGTGCCGGCGCCCCATCGGGGCCATAGCGGAAAGAGACGTTGGCGAATTCGACGCGGCCCGCGAGGCGCGGCTGCAGGCCCCGCCCCCGACCGAAGTGCTCGCGGCGCTGGTTCATGATTTCGCCCAGCATGCGGACGGACAGCGCCACGTCCTGATATTCATGCACCATGGTGACGATCTGGACCAGCGGCCCGGATACACGCCCCGCCAGCATGTTGAACGCCACCAGAGCGCCGATCGTCATGTTTCCGTTGAAGACGTCGAGCGCGCCCAGTCCGATGATCGCGACGCTCATCAGTTTTTCGAGGAGCCCGGTCACGGCCTGCGCGATGGTGGATATCGTCTCGACCCGAAAGCGCACGGAGACCGATTGGGCCGAGCCGTCGTCCCAGGCACGGCGCTGGCGCGGCTCGAGCGCCAGCGATTTGACGGTGCGCATGCCATGCACGGTTTCGACGAGTTGGGCCTGGCGCTCGCCTTCTGCCTCGTAGAGCGCCTTCAGGCGCCGGCGGAACGGACCGACCAGCAACAGCACGACCAGCCCGACCAGAGCGGTGAAGCCGAGGACGACGAGGGTCAGCTTGACGCTGTAGAGCATCAGGATCGGCAGGAAGACAAACAGCGACAGGCCGTCCAGGAGTGTCAGGAACAGGCGGCCCGTGAGGAACTCGCGGATACGTCCGACCTGCTGCATATGCTTGACGAGGACGCCGGCCGACGTCTGCTCGAACAGCGCGATCGGCAGGTCGAGCAGGTGACCGAATGTCCGCGTCGCAACCCGGATATCGATCTTGTTGGTGGCGTAGAGCAGCAGATAGCGGCGCAGGAACGTGAACGCGGCATCGAAGACCAGCGCTGCTCCGACACCGATCGTCAGGACCGTCAGCGTGGCATAGCTTTGATGCACCAGCACCTTGTCGATGACGATCTGGAAGAAGATCGGAGTTGCCAACCCCAGCGCGTAAAGCACGATTGCGGCGAGCGCCACGTCGCGAAACAGCCGGCGCTGTCGAACGATCTCGGGAATGAACCAGCGGAGCCCGAAGGGCTGGCTCTCGTCGAGCAGACCATGCGCCCGCTTGATGAGAATGACAGTGCCGTCCCAGACCCGCGCGAGCCGCGCCTGATCGAGCAGCAGCATCTCCGGCCTCGCCGCGAGCGGATCGAGAACACGGACACGTGTCTCGTCCTTTCCCTCGACGATCCCTGCAATGACCACCCAGTTGCCATTCTCCAGCCGCGCCAGGATTGGATAGGCCGCGCCGAGACTTGTCAGGGCGCCCCAGTTCAGCGGGGTGTGCCTTGCGCGGAGGCCTGCCTCCTTCGCCATGCGCAACAACTGCCGCGCAGCGACCGGCGAACCGTCCAGGGCGTGATCATGCATCAGTCTCTCGGGCGAGAGGTCGACCCCGTGATGACGGGCGACGAGGGCAAGACATTCAAGCCCGGTATGAGGGGAGCCGGCCATGATCTGCCCTCAGCAGGATTGCTGCGCGTCAGTTGAAGTTGGGCGAGGCATTGGCGGCGCTCGCCGCTTCCTGACTGACCTCGGCGATCGGCGGCTTCTGCAGATCCGCGATGCGGCGGATGGCACCCGCCTCGACCAGACCGTTCAATGCCTTCTGCAGCAGGTCCATCGAATTGGCGAAGGCGTCGACCGGCATGATCACGCGCTGGCGAAAGACCGCCTTCGGGTTGTTCTTCGCGTCGCGCTCTTCAGGGGAAAGGCTCACGAAGTCGATGCGTACGATCGAGCCGGTGATCGTGATCTCGCCGACACCATCGGCATAGAGTTCGTCGGACATGGCACTCTCCTCGGATGAAATTCGGATAAAGGAACAGGTGGCGGACGCTCGCTCAGGCATGCACGGTCGACTGCCAGGGCGGGAACGGATCGACGAGATGGGCAGCAGACGCCGGATCGAAACCGGTCTCCGGGCCGACGAGGGCGGCGTCGAGCACCGCACGCAGCGCCCCCTCGTCGAGGCCCACGCCGATGAACACCAGCTCCTGCCGCCGGTCGCCCCAGTCCGCGCTCCAATGGCGGTCGATCAAGGCACGGAACGCCGGGCTCGCCGGCCATGCGGAGCGCGGCACGGCCGCCCACCAAAAGCCCTTCGGATCGACGCGGCGCTGCGCCCCGGCGATCGAGAGAAGTCCGATCCGGTCCGGCCGCGTCGCCAGCCAGAAGTAGCCCTTTGCGCGCAGCAGTCCGGGCCATTCCATGTCGAGCGCGGCATCGAAGCGAGCCGGATCGAAGGGACGTCGCGCCCGATAGACAAAGCTGCCGATGCCATATTCCTCTGTCTCGGGCACATGACCATCGGCGCCGAAGAGTTCCTTGTGCCAGAGGGGATGGCGTGCCGCCTTGACGGCATCGAAAAGACCCGTGTCGAGTACCGCGTCCGCCGGCAGACGGCCGAAATCTGTCTCGATGACACGCGCATCGGCATTGAGCGCGGCGACGATCCGGCGAATGGCGGCGCGGTCCGCTGCGCTGGCCGAGGAAACCTTGTTGACGACCACGATGTCGGCGAACTCGACCTGTTCGACGAGGAGGTCCGTGAGGCTGCGTGCATCGTCGGCGTCGCGGCTTTCCCCCCGGTCGGCGAGCCGGTCGCGGCTGCCATAGAGGGCAAGGAAGTTTGCGGCGTCGACCACCGTGACCAGCGTATCGAGCCGCGCAATGTCCGCGAGCGCCGCGCCGGCCTGGTCGCGAAACGAGAACGTGGCCGCGATCGGCAGCGGCTCGGCAATTCCCGTTCCCTCGATCAGCAGATAGTCGAAACGACCCTCGCCCGCGAGGCGGCGAACCTCGCCGAGAAGATCGTCGCGCAACGTGCAGCAGATGCAGCCATTCGACAGCTCGACCAGCGACTCCTCCGTGCGCGACAGGCTGCCGCCGTCGCGAACGAGGTCTGCATCGATGTTGACCTCGCTCATATCGTTGACGATGACCGCGACGCGCCGCCCCTCGCGATTGCAGAGCACGTGATTGAGGAGCGTGGTCTTGCCCGATCCGAGAAAGCCGGTGAGGACCGTGACGGGCAGCCGGTCATCCTGATCCGAGAGGCGCGCCATAGCTTTGCCTATGCCGCGAGCTGTGGCCGGAACACGACATCCACGTGATAGTTCGTGTCGTTGAAACTGCTGCTCGGGAAGGCGCCGGCCGCGCCATAGGCATAAACGCCATTGCCGCCGCTGAGTGCCGATGACAGCGCGTGCAAATTGCCGCTCGCGATTTCCGAGCCGAGGCCTTGCGGCGTCGCCGAATAGTGACCGTTGGTGCTGTAGGACACGACATAGGTCGTGCCGGCATCGATCGCGACCGGCGTGTTGAGCGTTGCCTGCTGCCAGCCGCTCGCGGTCTCGCCCGAGAAGCTCACCGATGCGATCAGCGTGCCGGTCGAGGTCCAGAGATAGCCGGTATGGGCGCCGGTGTTCTCGGCGGCCTTGTAGAAGCGGATATCGGTGACCCAGCCCGAGACGTCGGCCTGGAACTTCATGCCGAGATTGACCGGATCGGTATCGGAAGCCGAGAGGATGGTCGGGGTGCTGCTGGCGGAAAAGACGCTCTGCGGCGCCCCCTGCCCCAGGGGCACGATGGACAGCGATACCTCGGCGGACGCGGTGCCGCCATGGCCATCGGAGATGGCATAGGAGAAGGCGGCCGCCCCGCTATAGCCTGATGTCGGCGTGAAGGTGATCGTATTCGCCTGCGCGTCGAACACTGCATCGCCATTGCTGGCAGTGCTGACACCTGTGATGGCGAGCGCATCACCATTCGGGTCGCTGTCATTGGCAAGCAGGGTCGAGGCCTGGATGACCAGCGGGGTATTGCTTTCCGTCGAGAGGCCGCTGTCGTTGCTGGCCACCGGCGCCTGGTTGCCACTGGCCGGCTCATAGACGACGTCGACCCAGTAGTTTGTCGCGTTGTAGCTCTGGTTCGGGAACTCGTTGCCCGAGCCATAGGCGTAGACGCCATTGCCGCCGCTGGTGCCGCTGGCAGGGGCCGTCAAGGGTCCGCTGCCGTGGCTGGTGGAGAAGTAGTTTGGCGTGACCGCATAGCTGCCGTTCGATTGGTAGCTGGCGACATAGGTCGTCCCTGCCGAGATCGTGACGGGCTGCGAGAGGGTCGCCGTCTGCCAGCCGCTCGCGCTTTCATTGGTGAAGGTGACGCTGGCGAGCAGCGCACCCGTACTCGACCAAAGCGAGCCGACATGCGTGCCGGTCTCCTGCGCGCTCTTGTAGTAGCGCAGCCCCGTGATCGTGCCGGCCGCCGAGGCGACGAACTTGACGCCGAGCTCAACGGGGCCGCCGTCATTGAATGCCGTGACGGCCGGTGTGTCGGTCGCGCCGTAGAGGCTCGCCGTCGTGCTCGGTGCTGCGACCGACATCGACGCATTGGCCGAGGCGCTGCCGCCATGGCCATCCGAAACGGTATAGGTGAAGCTGGCCGGCCCGGCATAACCCTCGGTCGGGGTGAAGGTGATCGTCGCGGCCTGCTGATCGATCGAAACCGTTCCATTCGTCGGACTGCTGACCGCCGTGATGGTGAGCGCGTCTCCATTCGCGTCGGTGTCGTTGGCGAGCAGGTCCGAGAATGCAAAGACGCGGGGCACGTTCTGGGTGGCGCTGAACCCGTTGTCGTTGACGGCGACGGGCGCGACATTCGCCGTCGCATGATTGAACACGACGTCGACCCAGTAATTGGTGGCATTGTAGCTGTTGGTCGGAAAGACGCTGGACGCTGAATAGGCAAAGAGCCCGTTTCCACCGCTCGACGCAGAGGACGGCGCCGTCACCGCTCCATTGCCGTGGCTGGTGGTGAAATAGTTGCCGGTCGCCACATAGGTGCCGCTGGTGTGATAGGAGGCGACATAGGTCGTTCCTGCCGTGACCTGCACCGGATTGGACAGAACGGCGGTCTGCCAGCCGCTGGCCGTCTCGTCGACGAAGGTCACGGTGGCGAGGGCTGTTCCAGTCGCGCTCCACAGCGTGCCGGAATGGCTGCCGACATCTCCTGCCGCCTTGTAGAACTTGATGCCGGTGATGGTGCCATCCGCCGAAGCGACGAACTTCATGCCGAGCTCGAGCGGGCCGTCCACATAGGCACTGCCGCTCGGAGCTTCGCCGGGCTGAAACACCGAGACGTCGACGGGCGTATCCTCGATCGAGAGGCCGACATTGGCCTCGCCGGTGCCGCCGCGCCCATCGGAGATCGTGTAGCTGAAGCTCGCGGCGCCCGTATAGCCGGCCGTCGGCGTGAAGGTGATCGTGCCGGCGGCCTGGTTGAAACTGATGGTCCCGTTCAGAGCCTCGCCGACCGCGACGATCTTCAGCGCGTCCTGATCGGGATCATTGTCATTGGCGAGCAGCGACGCGGCAGCGAATGTCCGCGCGATGTTCTTTTCGACGAGCAGTCCGCTGTCATCGGCAGGTGCCGGTGCCGTATTCGGTCCGGCGTCGAGGATCACGTCGACCCAGTAGTTGGTGCCGTTCGAGACATCGGTCGGGAAAGTGCCCGCCGCGCCATATGAGTGGACGCTGCCGCCCGGCGCCACCGTGACCTGGCCATTGGAATAGCCGGCACTGAAATAGCCCACGTCGGCCGAATAGTAGCCGTCGCTGTGATAGGACGCGACATAGGTCGTCCCGGCCGCGATCGCGACAGGACTGGAGAAGGTCACGGTCTGCCAGCCGGAGAGCGATTCACCGGCGGCGACGCCCGTCGCCAGCAGGGTGCCGTCTGCCGTCCAGAGGCTGACCGGATGCGAGCCGGTATTGTAGAAGCCCTTGTAGAAGCGGATGCCCTCGACAAGCCCGCCATTGGTCGCCTGAAAGCGGACGCCGAGCTCCACGCCGTTGCGATCACGCACGGTTTCGACCGACGGCGTCGATGCCGACGTCCAGAGTCCCGTCGTCGCCGGAAGCGTGACCGAGACCTGCTTTCCCCCCGAGGGTGTCTCGAGATTGAGGCTATCGTCGACCGCGCGCGAGAGGACCGTGTAGGTGCCGCTCGCCTGGACGACCCAGTTGAAGCTCCAGCTCTCGCGACCCGTGGCCTTGAACCAATGCCCGCCGCCATCGGTCGATATTTCGACACCCGCGATCACGCCGCCGCCATTGTCCTGCGCGGTGCCGGTGATGGTTACGTGTTGGCCTTCGAGGAACGTGCTGCCGATATCCGGCGAGGTGATGCTGGAGCTCGGCTTGATGTGGTCGGTCGACTGGGTGGCAAGGATCAGGCTGGCATCCAGCGTCGAGGGCTGAATGCCCATGTCGGCAAACATGTTGACCATCGACTGCTGGACATTGGGATCCGTTGCCGTCTCGGGCCCTTCGTGATCGGCGTTGAGGCCCCAGGACCAGAACACGGTGCCGGCGCTGAATACCAGCGCGCCGCTCTCTGCGTCGCGATACATCGTCAGGCTGTGCGTCGCATCGGCAGGGCCGATCGATGTGCCATAGTCGCGCAGATAGGTGTCGACCGAGACCGTGGTCAGCGACATGTTGATGAGGCCGGCGGGCCGATAGCCGTTCTCGACGTCGGAATTCCACTCATAGCCGAGGATATTCTTCGACAGTTCGAGCGTCTCTCCCGACTGGAGGTCGGCAATGTCTGTGTCGCGCCAGAAGCGGAGGTTCGAATAGTCCGAGCTGACCGTGATGGCGTCCTGGCGGTATGAATCGACCTGGAACATCGTCCCGATCAACGCATTCTCCGGCTCCTGTCCCGGGGCCGCATTGTTGGGGTCGCGCCAGGTGCCCGTCGCCGTTCCGGTCGGGTCGCTCGTCGTGCCCCATGTATCCTTGTAGGACACCATGGTGCGGTACGCCGTCCCGTTGCCATCGATGCTGGTCTCCCAGCGGACCTTCCAGTACATGTCGTTGCCGCCCCAGAAGGCGAGATTGACGCCGGCGTCGCGTGCCGCCTCGACATTGGCCCTCTGTTCGGCAGACCAGTATTCGTCATGGCCAACCGAAAGGAAGGCGTCATGATTCATGAGGGATGCGCCGGATCGGGCTGTGTCGACACCGGAAATATACGAGACGTCGTAGCCGTTCTGCTCCAGCCACTGGATCGCGGAGGATTCCACCCCGAAGACAAAGTCGTGCGTCCCGCCGACGGGACTGGTGTTGGTGATGATCGGCCTGTTGTAGCTGACCGCCGTGGCCCGTCCGATGGCCGTTACTCCGCAGCTGCAATTCGGCGGCATGTATCCGATCAGGTCGGCCGGATCGACCGGTACCTCGCCGAAATAGAGGCTCGCGCCACCCCAGGCATTGTAGGCCTGCCAGGTGGTATCGGAGGTCTGGAAGACGATATCGCTGGTCGAGGCGTCGTCGCGGACGACGAACGGAACGATGCTGGCCCCCTCGGTGCCGTCCTCGCGCACGAGCTTGGCGAAGTAGACGCCGGAGACGGCATCGCTCGGAATCTCCCAGCTGGCTGACACCGACCAGTTGCCGGCATCGATGAGCCCCCGGCTGAGGTCGACGATGGGATGGGGCTGAATCTGGGCGCTCGTCAGCGTCTGGTCGATCGTCGCAACCTTGCGGGCGCCATCGCCGCCATAATAGCCGATGCGATAGATATCGAGACGGTAATGCGTCGAGTCCGTCGCGATCTTGAAGTCGACGGTGCCGCCGATATTGGTGCTGATCTGCGTCGCGAAACCCTGGATATTGCCGTCGCCATCGCCATCGACGGCCCATTCGCTGCGCGGATTGCCCTGCTTCGCGTTCTCGATCGTGATCTTGTTGGGTGCGCCGGTCTGGATCGTCGCGACCGGATCGGACTGGATGACCTCGGTATCGGCGCCGGGGACCGCCGAGGCCACGGGCCCCGAGGGCATCTCGCTCGATACCGTATCGACATGCACCACGGGCGGCGGACCCTCCGACGCCGTGGTGACCGCGAGCGTCGTCGCGGCGACACCCGCCGCGGAGGGGAGATCGGCCGCCGGCTCGGCGACAAGGGTCGGAGCGGTCACCCGCATGGCGGCCGCCGCCGGGTCGGCCGTCGCAGCCGTGAGCACCGGCAACGATCCGGACGGGACCCTGGATTGCGAAACTGCGTCCCCCGTTGTCGGCGGGCTGACTGCCGAGGGGAGCGCCACCTCGGCATCGAGCGAGAAGGCCGCCGCCGCCGCCGGCGCCGCGGAGCCGCCCGAGATCGCCTTTTCGGGGAAACCAGGCGGGGTCGTCCGATCGGCTGAAGACGGGGCCGCGTCGCCCGCCGAGGACGCTGGCTGAAAGAGGCCGCTCGGCCAGGAAGACGGCTCGGACATCCGGGCCGGCCCGGCCGGCATGCCATCGCCGCCGGAAGGATCCCGCGCGAACGAGCCCTGCGCCGCCCCATCCACGACGAGGTCCTCGGGCCTCAAGCTGATCACCGGCGCCGCCGGGATGAAGCCGCCTTCGCGGGAGGCAAACGTCACCGACGCATTCGGCAGGATCGAATAGTCGCGGTTCAGAGGGCGGAAGCGGATCATGCGGTGCGTTCCGAAATCGGCCGATCCGTGGTTGGAACGGGCCTAGCTCACCACGGAGATTGCCAGCCTTCTCGATCGGTTGAACGCTGGCAAACCGGATGCGCGCATCCCCTAAATGGCGGTCCGATCGTCGCGGGGGTCCTCCATTCAGATGAGGCCGCCCCACCGCAGCAGGAGCCCGTGCCGGCCGCGACCTCCATCAGCCGCCGTCGAAGGGCGCGCAAGCCGGGAGGATGCGTGCCGGAGCCTCTCGCCCGGCACGACAGAATGCCCTGCTCTCCGCGCTGCGGCGGACAGGGACCGCGTCGGGACGGCGGCTGCCGCCGCCTGTTCTTGTCTCCGGGGGGCCCGGAGAGGAGCCGGGACTGCCGTGTCGAGCCTGCCGTCAAACCGGCCCGAGAACCGACGGCGAGGGGCGCTCGATGTCGGCGTTCGTGACCGCACGGCGAGGGATGGTCGATCCGGCGAAGCGCGCCCCGATCTCGGCGGCCGTCTCGGCCGCCTCGGCGATGTCCATCAGGTTCTCGTTCACGCGGAAGAGGATGACGATCGCCTCGCAGGCCACGCGGGCCGCGATCACTCCGACCAGAGTACCGATGATCGACATGGCGATGAGGATCAGGCCCGGCGCAGCGTCGCGCTCGGTCATCGCGATGCCCGTATAGAGAAACCAGGCCCCCGACAGGGTAACGAGGGCGGAGAACAGCCAGAACAGCAATTCCATCGCGAACGGCGAGATGAAGCGGTTCCACCTGAAGACATCGAAGAAGCTCGTCATGTCGTCGCCCTTGGCTGGATGAGAAGGCAACCCCTTTCGAGTTTGACGCTTCGTCATGTCATGGCAACCACGAAATCAGTCGATAGGCTGACGGAGCGACTCACTCTCTTTTGACTGATGTCGATTCCACCTATGTCGCCAAGCAAATGCAAGGCCTCGTCCAAAAGATGCTGGGCCGACCCAGGACGGATCGACTTTCGGCCTCGGTCATTCCGAGCGACCGCTGCCAGCTGCAGGCTTGCCCCGGCAATCCAGATGACCTTGCCCCCGGGGATGTCCTCGTTCTGAACTGGAATCCGTCGACAGGAGACGGACGATGCGAAAGAGCAGGTTCAGCGAAGAACAGATCATCGGCATTTTGAAGGAGCATCAGGCAGGGGTGCCGGTGGCGGAGCTGTGCCGGAAGCACGGCATCAGCGACGCGACGCTCTACACCTGGCGATCGAAATATGGCGGTATGGAAGTCTCCGATGCCCGAAAGCTGAAGACCCTCGAGGACGAAAACCGTCGCCTGAAGAAGCTCCTGGCGGAATCGATGCTCGACGTCGCCACTCTGCGGGAGATGATGGGAAAAAACTTCTGACGCCTGGTTCGCGGAGACGCGCCGTGAGCTGGGCGATCGAGAAGAAGGGCTATTCGCAACGCCGCGCCTGCGGGCTCTTAGGCGTGGCGCCGCGTGTCTATCGTTACGCCTCGCGGCGCGGCGACGACGACGGCATTCGGCTGCGTTTGCGGGAACTGGCGGCGATCCGTCGTCGCTTCGGCTATCGCCGCCTGCACATCCTGTTGAGGCGGGAGGGCGTCGTCGTGAACCACAAGAAGCTCTACCGAATCTACCGGGAGGAGCGTCTGACGGTTCGAAAGCGCGGCGGCCGGAAGCGGGCGTTGGGTACACGAGCACCGATGGCGATCCCACAGGGACGGAACCAGCGCTGGTCGTTGGACTTCGTCTCCGACACGCTCGTCGACGGACGCCGCTTCAGGGTCCTCGTCGTGGTGGATGACTTCACGCGGGAATGCCTGACACTGCTGGTCGACACCTCGCTCTCGGGCGTGCGGGTCGCTCGCGAACTGGATCGTCTGATTGCCCTGCGTGGTCGACCGGCGATGATCGTCAGCGACAACGGCACGGAGCTCACGTCGCATGCCATGCTCCGCTGGTCCGAAGAGAACCGTGTCGAGTGGCACTACATCGTTCCCGGCAGGCCGATGCAGAACGGCTTTGTCGAGAGCCTGAACGGGCGCTTTCGAGACGAGTGCCTGAACGAGACCCTGTTCCGAGGGCTGGCTCATGCCCGCCACGTCATCGAGGAATGGAGAACCGACTACAACACCGAGCGCCCCCACACGAGCCTCGACGGGCTCACCCCGAACGAGTTTGCAGCACGGTCCCGAGCGGACCAGAACCAGAACGGATTCTGGTTATGAACGGGGATAAACCGGGGGCAAGGTCAGTCGGCGCCGTCGTCGAGTTCCCGCAGCCGCTCCAGCACATTATAGAGCCCTGTCATGGTCAGAAAGTCATGCTCGGCCAGCCGGCAACGTAGCCGCGAGATGTGAAGGTGAAACCGGCGAGACCCTGCCTCGCTCGCTAGTTTCAGCGTGGTAAGTTCAGCGCAGAATATAAGCGCCGATCCGGTGTGGCTGGGGATTGCTCGCGCTGTCCGCGCGATCAATACGGTCCCAGGAAGCGATCACCATTGAAATGGATAAGATGCGTAGGAGCGTCGGCAACCCACACCTCAGTTTCCCACGCAATTTCTGATAAGTATTTTTTCATGATCCGCCGGTTCGGAAAGGCGGTCACATAAACAAGCCCAGGCCTCGCATAAGAAAACAGTTTCGCCAACTCGCTATGGCGCTTCCCGTCAACGGGACCGTGAGATGTCACGCTCTCGATTAGAAGCAGCCAATCTTTCTTTGGATAGTAAATCACTACATCCGGCATTTTTCCGTGTTTGTCGACCATTATTCCAAGCGCCCTCAGCGCTTCGATATCAATATAGCCGACCTTGCTACCTGTATCTCCTGCGTAAATTAGTTGCCCGCCGGGAACAAAACGAGCGGCAAAATCCTCAATGATATCCTTAATTAGTTCGCTGTGATCGCCAGGGGTAAGTGAAAGCGTCCTTCCATCGGCGAGCTTAACAGGAATTTTAGTCTGCTCCCTTTCGGCCGCGTATCGCGCGGTAAGGGTTTCCCGCAGCGCTAAATAGTCGGTCAAGTTCTTTTGCCATGCAGCACTGCCAAAGGACTTCACCAATGAAAGCGCTGATGGCTCGATCTGATAGACAGCGCGCGGCGAGTTAACGGCGCGCGTTGGTTCATCTGGATTATAGAGCGCAAGGCCCGCGTCAACGAATTGGTGCATCGTGCGGCGGCGGATCGATTCCCGCGTGTTCGGTTTCCATTCCTTCCCGCAGTGTTCCGCTGCCCAATCCATAATGGGAGTGATCCCCATAAGCGGTGACGAGGCGTCCGCCCAGGTCCTTCCCGGCCGCAGATCCAGGATCGACAGCAGGCATATAGAGGAGCGTTCGTTATGCTGTTCCTTAGGAAGACCAAGAGCGGAGAGAATAAGGGAAGCTTCCTCGATCAGCTTTGCAGCCTGCTCTTCGCTCACTTAAGTGCCTTTTCAAATGCACGATCAATCTTTTCCTGATCGGGGATTTCGTTGAGCCTTATCACCCATTGACCCAAGGCACTAAGAACCTCGCGCGAAGGGTATCTCATGCTCTTCAGATCCCCCGCGTTCACTTGGGTATGTCCATTGAACCTGCGAAACGAGGCATCGGCAGCTGACGTGTTCAGGAACACGGCTAGCCCCTTAGCTAGCTCTTCAGTTAGAGGCCGCTTTTTCTCGTGGATGTAATTGATGTGGTTCTCCAAGCCGATGTGAGTAAAGCCGTTCAACTGCCTCGGATCAATCACACCGGCTACAATCCGCCGACGTTCTTCCTTCGAAGAAAAGCGGCGAACAACAGGATACCAGCCATTAAGGATGAGCCATTTCCGTGAAGTGTCATCCTCAACAATTGCGTTGAATTTCTTAATGTCTTCAATCGGCCACTTTAGGCCGTATCCAATCTGGTGGGCTGGATAGAGCAGCGGAACGGTTCCGTTCTCCGGCATTTTACGCGTGTGGTCCCGCATCCGAAAATCGACAACCGGCCCCGTGGATACGGTCAGGCCCAACGAGGCAATCGAATGTGTCAGCCCAGGAAGATCAAGCGGGTCTAGCTCTTCCGATGTCGGAATATGGATGAACCGCTCCCGATCGCCCGGGTGAACGATCTTGCTGAAGTCATGCTTCGTTATCATAAGGTCGCTGAAAGTGTCGTCGGTAGAAGTAGACACTTCGACTGCCTCTTGCTGACCGCCGCGCTCTAGGACGATTATCACGTTCTCCTGGAGAACTTTGTCGTCCTTGAATGCGGAGTTCCGGCTATCAAAAAGGTGCATACGTTTGATCGCAGCCCGTTCAAGTACCCAATGACGGAAGGGGCGGTAGTATGGCCCGTTGCAGAAGCTACGTGGGATGATTGCGACCAACATCCCGCCTTGGACCATCAGATCAAGCGCAAGAGCGACGAAACCGGTATACAGGTTCACTGTCTCCAGGCCGGCCCGGCTTAGGTCCATCCGATGTTGGGAACCCGTGTTGATCTTCTTATAGGGTGGATTGAGGATAGCGTGGGTAAACGTCGGTCGCCGGGCGATCGAGCGCGGAACACTGGCTTCAATAAAATCGTCGCCAAAAACCTTGGATTCAAATGCCATCCTGGTGGAATATTCAGCCAGATGCTGTTTGAGGTGCCAATTAAGGCGAGGGTCAATTTCGTAGGCCTCAGCAACAATGCTCTCGAAGTGAAAGCCGCCTTCGTCCCACCTGTCCAGGAATGCGCAGGTGAGCCCACCCACGCCTGCACCGGCATCCAGCAAATGGCATACCCCCGCGGCGTCTGGGAAAAGTGACGCCATGAATCGAGCCGTCGAAGCCGGAGTCATGAATTGGCCAAGCTTTGATTTATATACCTTTTCAGTCGAATCTGATACATGCTTTCGCATTTTCTCAACTCGATCGAGCGTCGCTATCGGCAATTTTTCTTTGGGCATACTTAGGGCCTAAATGAAGGATGATAACGCGGCATCATTTACCTCGGACAGCGGGCAGATTGATCTCGAGGGCATGGAACTGGCATTGATTGTCCATCTCTCCCGCCATGACGAAGAGCGCATCAGGAATTCCGCGACATCGCGCGGATCGTGGCGGCCTTCGAGGTTGCGGGCGATCCGCGCCAGCCGCTCGGCGATGTCGCGCGTCACCTCGGCCGAGCGCCGCGCCGGATCGAGGCTCGCCGGATCGGTCCAGATCGCCTTGAGCCGCGCCTGCACGGCCGGTTCGTGGAGATCGTCCATCGTGATGCGATAGGACTGGCGATCGGGGAAATGCGCGTAGTTCTTCCCCTGGCCGGAGAAGTCCGCATAGAGCTCGATGACGTTGCCGACATCGAGCACGATCAGGAAGGGCGGATAGCCATGCTCGACCGGCAGCGCGCGGGCATAGCTCTCGGCCTGGCCGCGCGCCTCCAGCATGGCGCGGTCCCAGCCGCGCGTGCCGCGACGGGCCGTGCCGAGCTTCACCTGGCCGGCATCCTCGGGGAGGAGCGCGATCTGGTCGCCGGCCGGCCTTGGCCGATGGGCGATGCTCGACTGCTTCGATTCGAGCACGAAGCAGCCGCGCTTGTAGAGATCGATGCGGCCCGTGGTCGTCGAGCCGTCCGGATGGTTGAAGTCGACCCGCCGCTCGAAGACATAATCGTTGAAATGGTTCTGCGAGGTGCTGAATTCCGGCGGCGCGAGGCCGAGCGCCTTGCACAGGCGCTCGATGAACACCTGCGTGTTCGCGATCTCCGACCCGCCCGACGCCTTCACCCGCGCGATCAGGTCTTCCAGCTCACTCGATACGATCGTCAATGGCGCCACCCCCGCGTGCACTCTAGGGCACCGTCAGGGGCGGCGTCCATGCCGGGGGCTCCGCCGGGATCCTGTTTCCGGCGTTTCGCGCCGGCTTCATGGTGCCGCCGCGCTCGCCTGCCCTATCGGGGCAATGCCGCCCGCGGAGGCCGCGCGAAATCGCAGCGCCTCGACGAGGACGGTCATGGCGGGGGACATCTGCCGGCGGCTCGGGTAATAGAGATAATAGCCGGGGAAGAAGGGCGACCAGTCGTCCAGCACCTGGATGAGGCTTCCGGCCGCGATGTGTTCCGCGACGAGGTTCTCGGGGATATAGGCGAGGCCGAAGCCCCTGAGCGCCGCGTCGATCATGGGGAGCGAGGAGCTGAAGGTCAGCTGGCCCTCGACGCGCACGCGCAGCTCGCGGCCATCCCTCGCGAACTCCCAGGCATAGAGGCCGCCGCTGCGGCCATGACGATGGTTGATGCAGGTGTGGCGGACGAGATCCTGCGGGGTCGACGGGGCAGGATGGCTGGCGAAATACCCCGGCGACCCGACCACGACCAGCCGCCAATCCTCCGAGACGCGGACGGCGATCATGTCCTTGTCGAGGCTCTCGCCGAGACGGACGCCGGCATCGAAGCGCTCCTCGACGATGTTGCGGAGGCCATTGTCGATGCTGAACTCGAGATGGATGTCGGGATAGGCGGAGAGGACCGGCTGCAGTTTCGGCCAGATCACCGTCTCGAAGGCATGGTCCGAGACCGTGAGCCGCACTGTGCCGGACGGCCGGTCGCTGAACGCCTGCAAGGCGGCGACGTCCTGCTCGATGTCCTCGATCCGCGGCGCCAGCGCGGCGAGCAGCTTTTCGCCAGCCTCGGTCGGGGCGACGCTGCGGGTCGTGCGCGTCAAGAGGCGGAGGCCCATGCGCGCCTCGAGCTGCTTGATGGTGTGGCTCAGCGTCGATTGCGACGTGCCGAGCCGCGCCGCCGCCCTGGTGAAGCTCCGCTCCTCGGCGACGGCCAGGAACCACAGGAGATCGGTCAGTTCCTCGCGTCGCACGGCCTTCTCTCCCCCACGATTGATGTCCGCCATCGATAAGTCCATGCGCATCTTAGCGGATAATCGGAGGAATACGGCGCTGTTATATCAGGGCGCAACGAGACGGAGAGGCGCCCCGCCGCAGGGCGGGCGCCGTGCGAGAGCCATGGCCACCACCTCAGACCATCAGATCGAACGCGGCAGCGCCGCCTGGGGCGCGGTTGTCTCGATGACGCTCTGCGTCGCGACGCTGATCGCGTCCGAGTTCATGCCCGTCAGCCTGCTCTCGCCGATCGCTGGAGATCTCGGCATCACCGAAGGCCAGGCCGGACAGGCGATCTCGATCTCCGGCCTCTTCGCGGTCGCGACCAGCCTCGTCGTCGCCGGCCTCATCAGGCGGATCGACCGGCGGACGGTGATCCTCGGCTTCTCGGGGCTGCTCGTCCTCTCCGGTGCCATGGTCGCGCTCGCGCCCGGTCCTCTTTGGCTGATGCTCGGGCGGGCGCTGCTCGGCGTCGCGATCGGCGGCTTCTGGTCGATGTCGACGGCGATCGTGATGCGCCTCTTGCCCGCCGAAAGCGTGCCGAAGGGGCTCGCGATGCTGAATGCCGGCAATGCCGTCGCTGCCACGGTCTCGGCGCCGCTCGGCAGCCTGATCGGCGGCGCGCTCGGCTGGCGCGGGGCGTTCGCCTTCGTCGTTCCCCTCGCTCTGCTCGCGCTGGTCTGGCAGTGGATCGCCCTGCCCTCCTTGCCGCCCGAACATGCCGGCCGGTCGACCAATGTGTTCCGGCTGCTGCGGCGGCGGCCGGTCGCCATCGGCATGGCCGCCATCCTTCTCCTCTTCATGGGCCAGTTCGCGCTTTTTACCTATTTGAGGCCCTTCCTCGAACAGGTGACGGGCGTCGATATCCCCGCGCTCTCGGCCATCCTGCTCGCGATGGGCCTTGCCGGCGTTGCCGGCACCGGTGTCATCAGCCGGCTGCTCGGCAAGTGGCTCTTCAGCGTCCTCGCCGTGATCCCGCTGGTGATGGCCGGCCTCGCCCTCGCCCTGATCGTCTTCGGCCACAGCCCGGTCATGGTCGCGGCGCTGCTCGTCGGCTGGGGCTTCTTCGGCACGGCGGCGCCGGTCGGCTGGGGCGCCTGGCTGGCGCGGACACTGCCGGAGGACGCCGAGGCCGGCGGCGGGCTGCAAGTGGCGATCATCCAGCTCGCCATCACGCTCGGCGCCGCCAGCGGCGGCCTCCTGTTCGACCAAACCGGCTGGTGGGCGCCCTTCGCGCTCGCAGCCCTCCTCCTCACCGGCGCCTCGCTGCTCGCCGTAGCGGCGCGGCCAACCGTGCGAAAGGTGCGATCATGACAGGTTCGATCCTCGACCGGCGCCGCCTCATCGGCGGTCTCGCCGCGTCAGCCCTGCTGCCACGGTTCGCCCAGGCACAAGCGGCGAATGGTGCCGCCACGAAGGAGCTTTCCCCGATGCGCATCCGCATGAGCTTCGACGGCCACGTGATGACGGCGACGCTTTATGACAACCCCTCGGCGCGCGATTTCTTCGCGATGCTGCCGCTCGATCTCGAGATCTCCGACTATTCGACCAACGAGAAGATCGCGTATCTGCCGCGCAAGCTCACCGAGGAAGGCAGCGGACCCTTCGGCAACGAACGCCCCTACGACCTCTGCTACTTCATGCCGTGGGGGAATCTTGCGATGTTCCACGCGCCCTATCGTCACCCGGGCCTCATCCGGCTCGGCCGCTTCGACGAGGGCTATGATGCGCTGCATGTGCGCGGCGAATTCCCGCTGCGCATCGAGGCGCTCTGACACAGAGATCAAGGAGGCCATTCATGGACATCATCCGCGCGGGTACGCGGCCCTCGGGCAAGGGCCCCGAGGCCTGGTTCACCGGCACCGTCCGCATCGACCCCCTCTTCAACAGTTTCGATCCCGCCCGCGTCCAGGGCGCCGCGGTGACGTTCGAACCCGGCGCCCGCACCGCCTGGCACACCCATCCGCTCGGCCAGACGCTGATCGTCACCGCGGGCCTCGGCCGCGCGCAGCGCGAGGGCGGGCCGGTCGAGGAGATCCGGCCGGGCGATGTCGTCTGGTTCGCGCCCGGCGAGCGGCACTGGCATGGCGCCTCGCCTCAGGCCGCGATGACGCATCTCGCGATCCAGGAGGTCAAGGACGGCAAGGCCGTCGACTGGGCCGAACAGGTTTCCGACGCCGATTACGGCGCCTGACAAGCAGCAGGGACCAACGCAAATGCTCGCCACCGTTCTCCACGCTCCGGGCGACGTCCGCTATGAGGACGTGCCCGAACCGACGCTCCAGAGGCCGACCGACGCGATCATCAAGCTCGCGGCAAGCTGCGTCTGCGGCTCCGACCTCTGGCCCTATCGCGGCCTGCAGCCGCTCGCAGGCCCGGCCAATATGGGCCACGAATATTGCGGCGTTGTCGTCGCGGTCGGCAGCGCGGTCACCAGCGTGAAGCCCGGCCAGTTCGTCGTCGGGTCCTTCGCGACCTCCGACAACACCTGCCCGCATTGCCGCTTCGGCTTTCCGTCCTCCTGCGAGCAGCGCGAGTTCATGACCGGCGCGCAGGCACCCTATGCCCGCGTGCCGCTCGCCGACGGCACGCTGGTCGCGACCGACGAACTGCCGCCGGACGATCTCATCCCGAGCCTCCTCGCCACCTCGGACGTGCTCGGCACCGGCTGGTATGCCGCCGACGCGGCGCAGGTGAGAGAGGGCGGCACGGCCGTCGTCGTCGGCGACGGCGCTGTCGGGCTGATGGGCGTGCTGGCGGCGAAGCAGATGGGCGCGGCGCGGATCATCGCCATGAGCCGCCACAAGACGCGTCAGAACCTCGCGCTCGACTTCGGCGCGACCGACATCATCGCGGAGCGCGGCGCGGACGGCATCAGCCGCATTCGCGAGTTGACCAGCGGCATCGGCGCCGACTCGGTGCTCGAATGCGTCGGCACGCAGGAATCGATGGAGCAGGCGATCAGCGTCTGCCGCCCCGGCGGCCATATCGGCTATGTCGGCGTGCCCCACGGCGTGACCTTCGATGGCCAGCGCCTCTTCTTCGCGCAGTCGAGCCTGCTCGGCGGCCCCGCCCCCGTGCGCCGCTTCCTGCCGCATCTGATGGATCTGGTGCTGACCCGCCAGATCAATCCCGGCAAGGTGTTCGATCTCGAGCTCCCCATCGCCGATGTCGCCGAAGGCTACAAGGCGATGGACGAGCGCCGCGCCATCAAGGCCCTGCTCCTGTTATGACCGATGACCGCCGCGCGTTCCGCCGTCTCGGGGGCGAGGGAGGAACGCGCGGCCGCCAGCGTCGCGGCGGCGCGGGAGGAGGAGACGCCGCCGCCGGCGTGAGGCTCAGGCGACGCCCTCGGCGAGGGTGATCGTCCTGCCGGTCTTGGCGGCTTCCTCGATCGCGACGAGGACGCGAGTCACCTGCAGCCCGTCGCGGGCATCGGCGAGCACCGGCACGTCGAGGACGACAGAATCGACGAAGCGGGCGATCGCCTCGGTGACGAAGCCGCCGATGCGACCGCCGGCGGTCGGCGTGACGCCGATCACGTCGGCATTGCGGAGGCCATTGCCCGAGAACTTCTTCACGACGTCGTTCATGGTCGGATAGGTCTCGACCGCGCCCTTGTCGCCGACGATGTCGATGCGGAAGTCGACGATGCTCGGGAAGTCGAGCGGCAGCACCCAGCTGTTCTGCAGCGTCGCGACGACACCGTTGTCGAATTCGAGCAGAGCCATGTGCACGTCGGCGGTGTCGACGCCCTTGCCGGCGAGATGGCCGTGGCGCGCCATCGCCTGGACGCGGCGGACCTCGGCGCCCATGACGAAGCGCAGCGCATCGACGGCATGGCTGCCGAGGAACCAGAGCGCCGACGATTTGGACGCCCAGGAGAGCAGCTCGAACGGCACGAACTGCGTATTCGACAGCCGCGCCGAGGCATGCAGCGGCTGTCCGATCTCGCCGGCATCGATCGCCTGCTTGACGGCGACGACCGGCGGGCTGACGCGGTTGTGGAAGTCGACCATGGTCTTGGCGGAGGAGGCCGCCGCGGCATTCGCGATCGCCTCGGCCTCGGCCAGCGTGGTCGCGAGCGGCTTCTCGCTCATGACATGCTTGCCGGCCTTGATCGCGGCGAGGACGATGTCGCCATGCGCGAAGTCGGGCGTCGCGACCGTGATCGCCTCAACATCCGGATCGGCGATGAGCTCGCGATAGTCCGTATAGACCTTGGTGGCGCCGAACTGGCGCTGCATCTCGGCGCCGCGCTCGGGATTGAGGTCACAGACGGCATAGAGCTCCGACGCCGCGATGGCGTTGAGCGTCTGGCAGTGGAACGAGCCCCAGAGGCCGGCTCCGATCACTCCGAACCGGGTCTTCCGGCCCGGAGCGCTTTGGTGCGACATGTCAGTCATCCTTTCACTGAACCGAAGGTAAGGCCGCGCACGACATAGCGGTCGAGGGCGAGAAAGATGATCATGGGCGGGATCATGGCCGCGACGGCGGCGACCGCGATGAAGCCCCAGGTGACGCCGGCCGTGCCGAAATATTGCAGCGTGCCGACGGGAAGCGTCGTCGTCGCGCGGTTGGCGAGGACCAGCGGAAAGGCGGCGTTGTTCCACGAGAACACGAAGGCGAACATCGAGGTGACGATGATGCCGGGACGCACCAGGGGGAGCACGATGCGCAGCATGATGTCGAGCGTGCCGGCGCCGTCGACGCGGGCCGCCTCCTCGATCTCGACCGGCACCTCGTCGATGAACGAGCGCATCAGCCAGACCGAGAAGGGAATGGTCAGCGTCTGGCAGATGAGGATCATCGAGAAATAGCTGCCCTTGAGGCCGACGGCGCTCGCAAGGATCGAATAGGGAATGAGGAAGGCGACGGGCGGCGCCATCAGGAGGCCGAGATACCAGAGCATGATGTTCTTGCGGCCGCGGATCCTGTAGCGCGACAGCGCATAGGCGGCGGGGAACGAGAACGGCAAATTGAGGATCACCGCGCCGGCGGCGACGATGACGCTGTTGAAGAGCTGCGGCCGGTTGTTGCCGGGATCGATGAAGGTATAGCGGATCGCATCCCAGGTCGGCTCGAAGAACAGCACCGGCGGCATCGTGAAGGCGGTCGCCGTCGGGCGGATGGCGAGCAGCACGAACCAGACGATCGGACCGATGAACACGAGCAGGAGGATCGCGAGCAGCGCATAGGCGAGGATCTTGCTCGGAAGGGTTTCGCTCTGGTCCATGTTCAATCCCAGTCCCGGAAGGCGAAGAACACGAACAGGCCGATGATCGCGTTGACGATGATGACGATGAGCCAGGTCATCGCGCTCGAGAGGCCGATATTGAAGTCGACCATGCCGGCTTGATAGAGCGTGTAGCCGAGCGTGCGGGTCGAGGCGCCGGGCCCGCCCTTGGTCAGGACGACGATGAGATCGAAGGTGTTGAAGAGCTGCATGAAGCGCAGCATCACCACGATCAGCGCCGTCTTCCTGATGAGCGGCAGCTTGATGTGCCTCAGCATGGCGAGCGGCGGCGTCCCGTCGAGCCGCGCCGCCTCGAGGATGTCGTCGGGGATCGACAGCAGCCCGGCATAGAGCACGATCGCGAAGAACGGCGTCCACTGCCAGATGTCGGCGAAGAGCACGGCCCAGAGCGCGGTCGCGCTCGATCCGAGCAGGCCCTGCGCCGGGATCGGAATGCCGACCGAGGTCAGCATCCAGGGAATGAGCCCGCCGCCCGGATCATACATGTAGCGGAACAGGAAGCCGACCACGATCGGCGCGATGGTCGTCGGCATGATCAGCAGCGCGCGGGCGACATTCATGCCCCTGAGCTGCCGCGCGAGGAGGAGCGCGATCATCAGCCCGAGCATGAATTCGATCGCGGTGCCGACCACCGTCAGGAGGATCGTGTTCCACAGCGCGCCGAGGAAGAAGCCGCCCTGCAGGGCCATCCGGTAATTGTCGAGGCCGACGAAGCCGAGCGGCTCCGGCCCCATCTGCAGATTCCAGAAATAGAAGCTGTTCTTGAGGGCGAACAGCAGCGGGAATGCGATCAGCGTCAGGAGCAGGATGACGGACGGGCTGATCAGCAGCCACGGAACGAAATCGGGCATGTGCCGCCGCACACGCCTCTGCGGCGCCGCCGGGCTGGAAGCGAGCGTCATCGACAACCTCTTTCACGAAGGAGGCAGCGCAGGACGAGGCCCTGCGCCGCCCGATGTCAGCCTCAGGCGAGCGACGTGATGAGCGCCTTGGTGGCGTCCAGCGTATCGTCGAAGGAAGGCTGGCTGAAGGGAATGAGGAAGTTCCCCTTGAGGATGTTCGTGAAATAGCTCGAGGTCTGCTTCAGGCACTCTTCCGGGGTCATCGCGCCCGAGAGCGCGTTGTTGAGGTTGAGGCCGTAGATGCCTTCGAGCGTCGTGTAGACCGGTGCCGGCGGACGGACGATCTTGCCGTTGCCAGCCTGCAGGGCGACGAGCTGGCCCGGCAGATAGGGATAGATCTTCAGGAGGTCGGCGTCGGAATAGAGCGACTTGCGAGCGAAGTCGGAGAACTGGTAGCCGAACTTGTTGAAGAGACCCATCGCCTTCTGCGTCTTGGCCGAGGTCGCCCACTTGATGAACTGCCAGGCTTCGTCCGGCTTCTGCGTGTTGCCGGCGATGCCGAGGCTATGGCCGCCGAGCGAGACCACCTGGTCCTTGCCGGGCTGCTTGGGCAGCGGGACGATGCCCATCTTGTCGGCGACGACCGAATCCTTGCCGGACATGTAACCGTCCTTCTTGCAAAGATAGGAATAGGCCGTCCACCAGTAGAACATGCCGATATCGCCCTTGGCGAAGCGCATGCCGGCGTCGAACCAGTTGTAGTTGATCGATTCCGGCGGGGCGTACTTGTAGAGATCGACGAAGGCCTTGAGCGCGTCGAGATTTTCCGGGCTGTCGATGGTCGGCTCGAAATCCCAGGTCGCCGCGGCCGGGAAGGCCTTGAACCAGCGGGCGCCCTTGCTGGCCTGGAGCTGGGTATACATGTGCACGACCGGAGCCGGCTGCTGGCCCGCGAGGACCGTGCCGACGATCTTGTTGCCGGCGAAGTCGGCGCCGTTCACTTGCTTGATGATCGCGGCATACTCATCCCAGGTCCAGCTGCCGTCCTCGGGGATCTTGATCCCCTTCTGGTCCATCAGGTCCTTGCGGTAGAACACCATCTGCGCATAGGACGCGACGGGAAGCGTGCCGACCTGGCCGCGCCACGTATTCATCGAATAGAGGATCTCCGGGACGAAGTCCCCGATATCCGTGTCCTTGTCGGCCTTGATGAAGTCGTCGAGCGGCTTGATCCACTTGGAGCCGAGATACTGGCCGAGCCACATCTGGTCGACCGAGATGACGTCGGCATCCGGCTCGTTCGACACGAAGGACGAGGTCAGGCGCGCCTGGAGCGCCTCGAGCGAGATCGCCTCGATCTCGAGCGTGATGCCGGTCGACTTCTGGAACTCGTCCTTCAGCCCCTCGATCGCGTAATAGAACGGATCGCCGGCGAGGAGGACGCGCAGCGTCTTCCCCTCAGCCGCCGCGCTGCGCGGCAGGCCGCCGAGCGCCGCCGCGCCGGCAAGGGCCGTGCCGCCCTTCAGCAGTCCGCGTCGGGTCGGTGTGAAATGTGTCGCCATTCTCCGAGTCTCCTCATCTCTTTGGTTGGCCTGCGCACAGCGTTTGCCGCTGCGTTCCCACTCTCCGCCGCCTTCGGGCCGCTCTCTCGGAGCGCGCCTGGCCGCTGGACTTCCCTGTATGTTTGAGGCTCGCACAAACATTCGTGATCGTCAACGGCGGGACAATCGGCTAGGAAGAAGCGGGATGGACGACACGGGCTGGAACGGCTCGCCGCGCCCGGCCGCCTCCCGCCCGGCGCGCGCCGGACGCCTTCGACAACCGGCGCACGCGGGATGCTTGGCGCGATGCTTGGCGCAATGCTTGGCGACTGCCCCTGAAAGGGATATGCGCAGGGCGAGAAGCTGGGACACGGACGACATGGCGACGCACGAGGACGGTTTGTTCGATCAGGATCGGTCGGCCTTCGCGCCGTCAGACGGTCCGATGACGAGCCGCGAGCGCCCGTCCCTGCTCTCCTCCTCGCTGGTCGGCTCGACCAATCGCGGCCGCGTCGTCCAGGCGCTGTTCGATCGCGGCCCGAGCAGCCGGGCGGATCTCGCCCGCTTCGCCGGCGTCAACCGCACGACGATTTCCGGCATCGTGCAGCCGCTGCTCGACCAGAATTTCCTCGTCGAGGGCGATCCCCTGCCGGCCGGCGATGTCGGCGGCAAGCCGGCGCGGCCGCTCTGGTTCTCCCCGCAGTCGCGGCCGATCTGCGGCATCCTGCTGATGCCGGAGGAGGTGCGCTCCTGCCTCGTCAGCCTCGAAGGCAAGATCGAGGCCGAGCACAGCGAAGCGCTGCCCGCCCATCCGGCCGGACCCGACGATGTCACGCTGCGGCTCACGCGCTGCGTCGCGCGCACGCTCGCCTCGGCCAAGCGCAGTCCGCTCGGCATCGGCGTCGCCGTCGGCGGCATGGTCGACACCGACCGCCGCCAGATCATCGCGGTCAATCTCGCGCCGGTGCTGGCCAGCTATCCGCTCGGCGACATTCTCGCCCGCGCGTTCAACCTGCCCGTCCAGATCGACCATCACCCGCGCGCCCTGCTCGTTGGCGATCGCTGGTTCGGCAAGGGCCGCGGCATCCGCAGCTTCGCCGTCATCTATACCGGCGAGGTGCTCGGCGGGGCGCTCTATCTCGACGGCCATCTCTATCGCGGCCCTTCTGGGGCCGGCGGCGAGCTCGGCCACACCTTCGTGCAGGTCGACGGGGCGCTCTGCCATTGCGGCCGGCGCGGCTGCTGGGAGACGATCGCGACGCTCGGCTGGCTGCGCCGCGAGGCAAGCGCCGCCGGGCTGCCCGAACCGGAGACGATCACCTCGCGCCGGCTCGTCGCCCTTGCCGACGACGGCGACGCGCGGGCGGCGGCGCTGCTCGACCTCTATGCCCGCAATGTCGCGGTCGGCATCGCCAACCTGCAGCAGACCGTGGCGCCGAACCTCTACATCCTGCATGGCGACGTCGTCGGCGGGGGCGCGCGCATGGTCGAGGCCATCGCCGCGCATGTGCGCCGCCTCGTGCCGAGCCGACCGGGCGGCGATGTCAGTTTCGAGACCGGCGACACGGAGGACCGCGCCGCCCTGCTCGGCGCCGCCGGGCTGGTACTGTCGGACCTGCTGCACTTTCCGCTCTAGCGCTGTGCGATTTCGCACGCGCCGGCGAGCGATCCCAGCAGCGGCCGGCGCGATGGCCAGCGAGGATTGCGATATTTCGTTTGAATCTGTTCGCTTGCTGGTTATCCTGATCGAAGCGAAACATCGACGACGCCACGCCGGGGGAGGATCCGCATGGTCTACAAGATCGATCCCGATGCCGATCGCGTCTATATCGAGGAATTCCGCCAGAAGCCGATCGGCGCGCACAGCCCCGGCCTGCAGCGCCTGCTCAACATCATGCGGCACGATCCGAGCGGCCGTCAGGTGGTTCTCGTCTGCCGCAAGCCGTTCGAGGAGTGGGTGCTCGGCCTGATGCCCGCCGACCGCTCAGAGCCGATCGCCATCGAAGACGAGCCCGTCTTCACCGATATCGGCACGGCCGAATGGGAAGTCTTCCGCCGCCGCTGGCGCGTCATCACCGGCGAAGACATCAACATGCCCTTCCGCGACTGACCTCGCCTCACCGGATTGCAGCCATGCTCAAAATCGTCGGCTATCCTGATCGCTACAGCGTCGCGCCGGGCGAGACGATCGCCTTCAAGATCTCGGCCGAGGAGTGCGACAGCTTCGAGGCGCGCATCGTCCGCGTCGTCAATGGCGACTGCAATCCGGACGGTCCCGGCCTCGATTTCCGCCCTGTGCCGACCGCCGCCGATGGCCGCCACAAGGCCGAGATCCAGCGCGTCGATGCCGGCTCCTACATGACGGCCGCGGACGTCCCGCCGCTGGCAGTGCGTCCGTTCACCTTTTCCGCCTTCGTCTGGCCGACCCTGCCGAACCGCCCCGACCAGACCGTGGCGGCGCAGTGGGACAGCAGCACGGGCGCCGGCTTTCGCGTCGTCATCGCCGGCGGCCGCACCGGCATCGTCGCCGGCGACGGCAAGGGCGGCATCGCCGCCGCCTTCGTCGATGGCATGATGATCGCCCGCCGCTGGTATCACCTCGCGGTCACGCTCGATCCGGACAGCGGCGCCGTCACGATCGATCAGCATCCGCTCGTCGCCTATGCGAAGACAGGCGATGCCGGGCACGTCTCTGCCGAACTCGACGTGCGCCCGGCCGCGGTCGCGGCGCCCTTCCTCGTCGCCGGCACGGTGGCGGCCGACGGCAGCGTCGACCGGCATTTCGACGGCAAGATCGACAGCCCCACCCTCCTTGCCGGACGGCATCCGCGCGCGGCGCATCTCCGCCTGCTTCAACCGCATGTGCCGCCGGACCTCGCCGCCGCCGTCATCGCCCGCTGGGATTTCTCGCGCGGCATCGACACGGTCGAGGCCATCGATGCCGGGCCGTCGCTGCTGCATGGACGCTTCTGGCAGATGCCGACGCGCGGCATGAAGGGCTGGAACTGGACCGGCGAGGAACAGTCCTGGACGCGGAAGCCGGAACAGTATGGCGCCGTGCACTTCCACCATGACGACGTCTATGACGCGGCCTGGAACACCTCGGTCGCGGTGACGCTGCCCGATGACCTGCCGAGCGGCCCCTATGCGCTGCATGCCGTCTCGGGCGACAGCGACGAGACCGCGACGCGCGAGGCCTATATCGCCTTCTTCGTGCGGCCGCCGCGCGCCAAGGCGGCGCGGGTCAACCGGCCGAAGGTGCTGCTGCTCGCGCCGACCATGTCCTATCTCGCTTATGCCAATCATGCCGAACACATCACGGCGCGCGGCGCCGAGCGGCAGATGGGGCGGCTCCTGACCTTCGGCCATGCCGATCTCTACATGTATGATCATCCGGAGATCGGCGGCTCGCTCTACGACACCCATGCCGACGGCTCGGGCGTCAATTATTCGAGCCGCCTCAGGCCGAACCTCAATTTCTCGCCGCGCTACCATTCCTGGCTCGGCGGCCCCGGCTCGGCTCTCTACCAGTACAATGCCGATACCCATCTCTTCGCCTGGCTCGACCGGAAGGGCATCGACTACGACGTCATCACCGACGAGGACCTGCATGAGGAAGGCTACGACCTCCTCGCCGACTACCAGGTCGTCCTGACCGGCACGCATCCCGAATATCATTCGACGGCGATGTGGGACGCGATGAAGACCTGGATCGACCGGGGCGGTCGGCTGATGTATCTCGGCGCCAATGGCTGGTACTGGCGCATCGCCTTCCACAAGACGGAGCCGGGGGTCATCGAGATCCGCCGCGCCGAGGACGGCATCCGCACCTGGGAGCAGGAGCCCGGCGAATATCACCACGCCTTCAACGGCGAGTTCGGCGGCCTCTGGCGACGCATCGGCCGCGCGCCCAATGTCATCTGCGGCGTCGGCTTCATCGCGCAGGGCTTCGACATGTCGGCCTATTACCGCCGCGGACCCGACGCCGACAATCCGCGCGTGCACTTCATCTTCAAGGATGTGCCGGACGAGATCATCGGCGATTTCGGCCTCGTCGGCGGCGGCGCCGCCGGCATCGAGCTCGACTGCATCTCCGTGCCGCTCGGCTCGGCGCCGAACATCCTCCGCCTCGCCTCCTCCGACGGGCATAGCGGCATGATGATGCTGGTCAACGAGGAGTTCGGCGTCGTGCTGCCCAATCTCGGCGGCGACCAGAACGAACGCGTCCATGCCGATCTCGCCTTCTACGAGACCGCGGCCGGCGGCGCGGTGTTCGCCACCTCGTCGATCGCCTGGTGCGGCTCGCTGCTGCATCAGGACTGCGACAACAATGTCTCGCGCATCACCTTCAACGTCCTCGAGCGCTTCCTCGACGAGACGCCGTTCTGATGGCGGGCGGCGGCACGCCCTCGGTCGACCACGACCTCTTCGACCTCGGCGACTTCGCCCTCGAAAGCGGCGTCGTCCTGCCCGGAGCGCGGCTCGCCTACACGACCTATGGCACGCTGTCGGCGGCGAAGGACAATGTCATCGTCCTCACCGGCGGCTTCAATGCGAGCGTCGCCGAGCATGCGTCCCGCATCGGCGGATCATCGCCGCTCGATCCGGCGCACTGGTTCATCATCGTCATTCCGCTGATCGGCAACGGCCAGTCATCCTCGCCGAGCAACACGCCGCCGCCCTTCGACGGCCCGCGCTTTCCGACGGTCACCATCGCCGACAATGTCCGCGCGCAGCACCGCCTCGTCACCGAGCTCTTCGGCATCGAGAGGATCGCGCTGGTCACCGGCTTCTCGATGGGCGCGCTGCAGGCCTATCACTGGGCCGCGCACTATTCGGAGATGGTCGCGCGCATCGCGCCGATCTGCGGCGCCGCGCGCTGCTCGCGCCACAACTACGCCTTCCTCGCCGGGCTCGCGGCGGCGCTCCAGGCCGACCACCGCTTCAACGGCGGCGACTGCACGGAGAAGCCGGTCGCGGGGCTCGCCGCCTTCGGCCGGGTCTTTGCCGGCTGGGCGTTCTCGCAGGCCTTCTATCGCGCGGAGATCGACAGGCGCGTGATGGGCTTTGCGTCCGTCGATGATTTTCTTATCCGCTACTGGGATCCGCTGTTCCAGGACTGCGATCCCAACGACCTGCTCGCCATGGTCTCCACCTGGCAGCACGCCGATGTCAGCGCCAATGACCGCTACAAAGGCAACTTCGGTGCCGCGCTCGCGTCCATCACCGCCCGTGCCGTCGTGATGCCGGGCGAGACGGATCTGTATTTTCCGGTCGCCGACAACGAGGCCGAGGTCGCCTTGATGCCGAACGCCCGCTGCGCGCCGATCCCCTCGATCTGGGGCCACATCGCCGGCGCGCCCGGCGCCAACGCGGCGGATGAGGCCTTCATCAACGCGCGCATCGCGGAGCTGCTGGCCGGCTGACCAGCACGCGGCGGCGCGGATGCGCGCCACCGCGTGCAGCTCAGTGCCGCTAGGACTGCTTCTCGAGCCGCGAGCACGACGCCATCGCGTCATCGCCCATTTCGAGATAGCAGACGTCGAGCGTGGTGCCGCTCAATGTGCCGAGATGGACGCCGTCGTCACCGACGAAATAGGCGCCCTTGCCGTCCGGGGTGATCGTGCCGATCAGGTCTTCGCTCTTGTCGCCCTTCGGCGAGGGATAGACGAGCTTGGCGCGGAAGGAGCGGCCGTTCTGCTCGCCGACGACGATCGTCACCGTGCCGCCGGTGAAGCCGTCTTCCTTCGAAATGCTGTCGCTCGAACCCTTCCAGGTGCCGACGAGGCTCGGCGCATCCGCTGCGAGGGCCGGCCCGGCGATGAGGCCGGCGAGAACAGCGCCGACAGTGACGAAAACGCGCGCTTTCATGGAGACGCCTTTATGGTTCGTTGAATACGGCGACACTCTATTTTCCGAGCATCGCCAAACAATGAACTCGCCTCACGAAAGCTCCGTCTGTATTTTATTAAATCTCCCGGCTCGACCGAAACGACGATGAAGAACGCCATCTCGACGGCGCTCCGATCCAAGAGATTCTTTGTCAGAACTTGCCGTAGCGGAGATAGGCTTCTTGCGGATCGACGCCGGCGAGGATGGCCGTGCGGACGAGGTCTTCCGTCGCGATGGCCGTTTCCGCCTTGTCGGCGACCTCCTCGGCGAGGGCGGACGGAATCCGGATCAGTCCGTCGCGGTCGCCGACGAGGTAGTCGCCCGGCGCGATGACGACGTCGCCGATGCGGATCTCGACGTCGGTCGCTGCCGGCAGCCAGTATCCGACGATGTCGCGCGGGGTGAAGCCGCGGCACCAGGTCTGGAAGCCGATCGCCATCAGGAAATTGACGTCGCGGGCAAAGCCGTCGACGACGCATCCGCGCACGCCCTTGTTCTTCAGCGTCTCGGCCGACAATTCGCCCATATGGGCAACCTCGGCGTCGTTCGGCTGCGACACCCAGATGGCGCCGCACGGCGCCCTGGAGAGGAGCCCGGTCCAGGCGAGCAGCGTCTCGTGCGGATCGGCGGCCGTGTCGACCTTGCCGAGAATGGTGAAGGCGGGACCGGCCATCGCGCGCTCCGGCAGGATCGGCCGGAGCTCGGGCGGCAGCGTGAAGTTCCTGAGGCCCATGGCGCGCATGACGTCGTGGACGACGCCGGTGTAGCAGGCCTCAAGGCGTTCAGTGAGCGTCGGCAGGATGACCTCCTCAGGCGGGCAGGCAGGCGGGCCCGATGGGCTCGAAGGACTTGTAGGTCAGGATGAATTCCTGGTGGCCGAGCTCTTCCGACTTGGTGCGCCCGCCGGCCGCGAGGCCGAGCACGAGATCGTGGATCTCCTGGCCGACCTCGGCGAGACCCGCCCTCCCCTCGAGGATCCGGCCGGCATCGACGTCCATGTCGTCGGCCATCCGCCTGAAGGTCTCGGGATTGGCGCAGATCTTGACCACCGGCGAGATCGCCGAGCCGACGACCGAGCCGCGCCCGGTGACGAACAGCACGACATGGCTGCCGCAGGCGATCAGTTCGGCGATCTCGGCATTGTCGTTGATGTTGGGGAAGCCGAAGCGGACTTCGCCGTCCGGGACGACGTCGAGCAGGTAGAGGCCGCCGCGCGGGGGGATGTCGCCGGGCTTGATCAGGCCGGAGATGGCCGAGGTGCCCGATTTCGCATATGCGCCCATCGACTTCTCCTCGATGGTCGAGAGGCCGCCATCGGCATTGCCGGCGGCGAACGAGCCATAGCCGAGCGTCGCATAATAGCGCGCCGCCTTGGCGACGCTCGCCTCGAGCTCCACGCCGAGCGCGGGCGTTTCGGCGCGCGCGGCCATGATGTGCTCGCAGCCGATGAGTTCGCCGGTCTCCTCGAAGATGCAGGCGGCGCCCTCGCCGACGAAGAGATCGAAGGCGCGGCCGGCGGCCGGATTGCCGGAGATGCCCGAGGTGCCGTCGGAGCCGCCGCAGACCGTGCCGATGACGAGTTCGCCGGGATCCATCGGCACTGTCGGGGCGGCGTCCAGCAGCGCGCGCTGCTCTTCGATGAAGGCGCGGCCCTCCGCGATCGAGGCGCGCGTGCCGCCGGCGGCCTGGATGACGATCGTCTTGACCGGCCGGCCGCTCGCGCGCACGGCCCGCTCCAGCGCATATTTGTTGAAGCTCTCGCAGCCGAGCGAGACGAGCAGCACGGCCCCGACATTCGGATGCGTGCACAGCCGCTCCATCATCCGCGCGGCATAGTCGTTGGGGTAGCAGCCCGGGAAGCCGATGACGTGGACGCCATCCTCGCGGAAGGGGATGGCGATCTCGCGCGCGACATGATGGGCGCATTCGACGAGATAGCCGACGGCGACGACGTTGCGGATGCCCTTGCGGCCATCCTCGCGGAGATAGCCACGCATGGCGATCATGACCGCGCCTCCGTTGCCGCCTGCTCCGCGAGGAGGTGGTGCGTCGGCGTGTAGTCGCTCTTCACATTGTGGACATGGACATGCGCGCCGCGCGCGATCGGGGCGGTCGCCGAGCCGATCGGCGCACCGTATTTCAGGATCTTCTCGCCGGCCACGATGTCGCGCCGCGCCAGCTTGTGGCCGATCGACAGCGCTGCCCCGAGCGGAACCCTGACGCCGTCGAGGGTCACGACCTCGCCTGCCGCGATGCGCGAGCGCGCCACGACGACATTGTCGCCGTCATGCAGCAGCAACAGGCGGGGATCGATCGATGAAGGCACGATTTCCTCCTGACAACGGCGCCGTCCAGGGCGCGCAGCCTCTCAGGGGGTAGCGCATCGTCGCAAAATCCGAAACAAAAAATTTTTTATTGCCAACCGGACCGAGTGCCGCATAGGTTGCGATCATGCGAGCCCTGAAACGAGCGACCCTGGCCGAACAGGCCTATGAAGAGCTGCGCAGCCAGATCGTGTCCGGTCGGCTGCAGGGCGGCCAAAGGCTCCTCGCCGACGAGATCGCCGACAAGCTCGCGATCAGCCAGACCCCGGTCAAGGAAGCGCTGGCGCTGCTCGAGCGCGACGGCCTGGTCAGCGGCTCGGCGCGGCGCGCCTCGATCGTGCGGCGGTTCGAGCCGGCCGACATCGTCGAGATCTTCGAGGCCCGCATGCTGGTGGAACTGCATGCGGTGGCGAGCGGCATGGCCGCCGGCCGGGCGACGGCCGAGTTCGTCGCGCGGCTCAACAGCCTGTTCCAGGCCCATCTCGCCGAAGTGCGCAAGCAGAGCGACGAAGCCCTCGTCGATGCGATCCGGCTCGACCGCGAATTTCACGAGATGCTGGTCGGCCTCGGCGCCAACGAGACCATCGCCGGCTGGCACCGCGTCGTGCAGCGCCAGACGCAGACGATCCGCAATTTCACCTTGAAGAGCTATTCGCTGGACCGCACCGAACGCGAGCATTCGGCCATCGTCGAGGCGATCGCGCGTGGCGATGCGGAGGGGGCCGTCGACGCCTTGCGGGCGCATCTGACCGCGAGCCGCGACGCCATGTTGTCTCGGGCGCCGGAGGAACTGCCGGTCAGAGGCTGACCGGACGGATCGCGGCGGTGGAGGTCGCCGCGATGGGCTGCACGGGACGACCGAGGGAGGGTCGTCGTCGCCGGTTATCTCGATGCCATCAAGGCACGGACGACCGACGGCACGGGAAGGCACTACCCAAAAAAGAAAACCTAGGGAGGAACTGCCAATGAAGTCTCTGAAAAAGGGGCCGGTCGCGATTGCGAAGGCCGTCTTGCTGGCCGGCGTCATGGCGCTCGGCGTCACCGGCGCCAAGGCCGAATCCGGCAAGGTCGCCGTCGACCTGACGACGCTCACCTCGCCGTTCTGGACGTCCTACAACCGGTACATCCTCGAGGAGGCGAAGGCGCAGGGCGTCGAGCTGCTCGAGCCGTTCAACTCCGAATTCGACACCGCCAAGCAGATCACCGGCGTGCAGAACGCGCTGGCGCTCGGCGCCAAGGGCATCATCTTCTCGCCCTTCGAATCGGCCGCTGCCGGCAATGTATTGAAGGCTGCGGAGAAGGCCGGCGCCAAGGTCGTCGCCGTCGACGTCGCCCCCGACAATGGCCCGGTCGCCATCGTCGTGCGCGCCAACAACGTCGCCTATGGCGAGAAGGCCTGCAAGTTCATCGGGGACACCGTCAAGGAAGGCGCCGTCCTGCAGATCATGGGCGACCAGGCCTCGATCAACGGCCGCGACCGCGGCAACGGCTTCCGCGACTGCATCACCAAGAACTATCCGAAGCTGACGCAGCTCGAAGTGCCGACCAAGGCATGGTCGGGCGAGGATGCGGCGGCCGGCCTCGACGCGATCCTCAACTCGAACCCGGACCTGAAGGCGATCTACATGCATGCCGGCGGCGTGTTCCTGGCGCCGACGCTGCAGACGCTGAAGCGCAAGGGTCTGCTCAAGCCCGCGGGCGAAGCCGGTCACATCGTCATCGTCTCGAATGACGGCATCCCGCAGGAGTTCGACGCCATCCGCAAGGGCGAGATCGACGCCACCGTCTCGCAGCCGGCCGACCTCTATGCCAAGTACGGCATCATGTATCTGAAGCAGGCGATGGAGGGGAAGACCTTCGCTCCCGGCGCGACGGATCATGATTCGATGATCATCGAAGTCCGGCCGGGCGTTCTCGAGGACCAGCTGGCCGCGCCGCTGGTCACCAAGGAGAATGTCGACGACAAGGCGTTCTGGGGCAACCAGCTCTAGGTTCGGAGCGCGCCCCGCGACCGGCGGGGCGCGCATTCTCCTCGAATTACGAGCACCGCGGCATGCACGAGACCCCAACGGGCGCTCAGCCGCCGATCGTCGAGGCGATCGGCGTCTCCAAGCGCTATGGCCCGACGATCGCGCTCAGCGACGCGCGCCTCACAGTCCTTCCCGGCGAATCCCATGCGCTGGTCGGGCGCAACGGCGCCGGCAAGTCGACGCTGGTCGGAATTCTCACCGGGCTGCGCGCCTCGGACACCGGCGAGGTGCGCTTCTCCGGCGAACCGGCGCCGCCGATCGCCGACCGCGCGGCCTGGCGCCAGCGCGTCGCCTGCGTCTACCAGCATTCGACCATCATTCCCGATCTCTCGGTCGCGGAGAACCTCTTCATCAATCGCCAGCCGCTCGAGCGCGGCATGATCAGCTGGTCGGCGCTGCGCCGGCAGGCGCGCGAATTGCTCGACCGCTGGAACATCGCCGTGCCCGAGGACATGCGGGCCGGCGACCTCCGCGTCGAGGCGCGGCAACTGGTCGAGATCGCCCGCGCCCTCTCCTATGGCACACGGTTCATCATCCTCGACGAGCCGACCGCGCAGCTCGACGGCGAGGAGATCAAGCGCCTCTTTGTCCGCATCCGCGAATTGCAGGCGGGCGGCGTCACCTTTCTGTTCATCTCGCACCATTTGCAGGAGGTCTACGAGATCTGCCAGGCGGTGACCGTGCTTCGCGATGCCCGCCACATCGTCACCGCCTCGGTCGCGGACCTGCCGAAGAACCGGCTGATCGAGGCGATGACCGGCGAGAACGTCCATCTCGATGTCGCCGATGCGGCCGGCCGGACAGCGGATCCTTCGGCGGCGGTCGCGCTCTCGGTCGACCGCATCTCGGGCGATGATTTCACCGATGTCAGCTTCACCGTCCGCCGCGGCGAGGTGGTCGGCCTCTCGGGCTCGACCTCGAGCGGCCGCGTCGGCGTCGCCGAGGCGATCGCCGGCATCGAGCCCTATCGCGCCGGCACCATCCGCATCGCGGAGAAGACGCTGCCCTCGGCCGATGTGCCGGCGGCGCTGGCGCTCGGGGTCGGCTGCGTGCCGAAGAGCCGGCACAAGCAGGGGCTCGTGCTGTCGATGCCGATCGCCGACAACACGACCATGACGGTCAACCGGCGGCTCGGGCCGTTCGGCTTCATCCGGCCGGGCAAGCGCGCGGGGCTCGCAAGG
This sequence comes from Kaistia sp., assembly GCA_965279105.1. Lineage (GTDB taxonomy): Bacteria > Pseudomonadota > Alphaproteobacteria > Rhizobiales > Kaistiaceae > Kaistia. Next base: position 1,855,043 of record OZ257135.1, on the reverse strand, counting down.
GAAACGATCCGCGCGCTCGGCGTGGTGACGCAGGGGCCGGAGCAACTGGTCTCGGGTCTTTCCGGCGGCAACCAGCAGAAGGTCGTGATGGGCCGGGCGCTCGCCAATGATCCGAGCGTCCTCGTCCTCATGGACCCGACGGCCGGCGTCGACGTGAAGTCGAAGGAAGCGCTGCTCGGCGTCGTCGAGCGCATGCGGCAGCAAGGCAAGGCGATCCTCGTCGTCTCCAGCGAGGTCGAGGACCTCAGAACCTGCGACCGGGTGCTGGTGATGCGCCACGGATCGATCGTCGCGGAACACAAGGCGGGCTGGAGCGACAATGCGCTCGTCGCCTCCATAGAAGGAATCGAGGCCCTATGAGCACCACTCCCTCCGCCGCCCCGGCCCTCGGCGGCGCCCGCGGCTCCTCGCTGCTTCTCGCCGGGCGCATCCGCGACCTCGCGCTGCTGCCGGCGCTCGTCGTCCTCGTCATCGTCGGGGCGCTGGTGAGCCCGGCCTTCCTGACTCAGGCCAACATCACGACGATCCTCACCTCCTCGGCGGCGCTCGCCCTCGTCGTGCTGGCGGAATCGCTCATCATCATCACCGGTAAGTTCGACCTCTCGCTCGAATCGACCGCCGGCTTCGCCCCGGCGATCGGCGCGCTGGTCGTGCTCCCAGTCGCCAGCAACGGCTTCGGCCTCGAATTGCCGACGGTGGTCGGCATGCTGCTGGTGCTCTCGGTCGGCGCCGTCATCGGCTTCATCAACGGCTTCCTGATCGTCCGCCTGCAGCTCAACGCCTTCATCGTCACGCTCGCCATGCTGATCATCCTGCGCGGCATGCTGGTCGGCGCCTCGAAGGGGCGGACGCTGTTCGACCTGCCCGACGCCTTCTACGCGCTGATGATCGTCACCTTCCTCGGCATTCCCCTCGCCGTCTGGCTCGCCGCCCTCGCCTTCCTGATCGCCGGCCTCGTACTCAAATATCATCGGCTCGGCCGGGCGCTCTATGCGATCGGCGGCAATCCCGAGGCTGCGCGCGCCGCCGGCATTCGCGTCGAGCGGATCACCTGGGGCGTCTATGTGCTCGCCGGCGTGCTCGCCTCGATCGGCGGCCTGGTGATCACCGGCTATGTCGGCGCGATCAGCGCCAACCAGGGCAACGGCATGATCTTCACGGTCTTCGCCGCCGCGGTGATCGGCGGCATCTCGCTCGACGGCGGCAAGGGCACGATGTTCGGCGCGCTCACCGGCGTGCTGCTGCTCGGCGTCGTGCAGAACCTGCTGACGCTGGCGCAGGTGCCCTCGTTCTGGATCCAGGCGATCTATGGCGCGATCATTCTCGGCGCGCTGATGGTCGCCCGCCTGACATCGGGCGTGCCGCAGACCTGAAGGGCGACGCGTCCGCCTGCAGCGCGGCGGGGGCTCGAACACGGGATCGGCGGCGGCGTCCCGGGCGCCGCCGGCAGCAAGATTGTCACCCAGCCGATCACGTAAAAATGCAAGCATCGGCCTCATGTTGGAAAGAACCGAATCGAGCCCGGAATTGCAGAGACTTGACCGCTGGGACATCGCGTCCCTGATCCTTGCCGTGCTCGCGCTGTGGCTCGTCCTGCACCTCCATATCCTCTCCGTCCTCCTGTCGGCGCTGCTCGTCTATGAACTCGTCGACCTGACGGTCCCCTCCTTCCGCCGCCTCGGCGTCAATGCCGCCCTCGCCAAGACCTTCTCGATCGCCGTCATCACCGCGGCGATCGCCGGCGCGCTGCTGGTGCTGTCGCTGTGGCTCGGCTCCTTCATCGCCGCCGGCGGGCAGCCGATCCAGGAATTGATGAGCCAGATGGCGGTGGCGCTCGAACATATCCGCCCGAGCCTGCCGCAATGGGCAGCCGATCTCATTCCGGCCGATCTGAACGCGCTGAAGGTGCTCGGCGCCGACTGGCTGCGCAGCAATGGCAGGCAGGTCGCCTCGGTCGGCCAGGATGTCGGGCGGCTGACGGTGCACATCATCATCGGCATCGCCATCGGCGCCCTCGTCGCCTTCTCGCATGAGATCGGCGAGCAGGTAACCGGCGCCGCCGACCGCCGCCGGCCGCCGCTCGCCGAGGCCGGACGGCGCCGCTCGCGCAATCTCGCCATCGCCTTCCGTCAGGTCGTGTTCTCGCAGGTGCGGATCTCGGCGGTGAACACCGCCCTCACCGGCTTCTTCCTGGCGGTGGTGATGCCGACAGTCGGCGTTCCCCTGCCGCTGACCAAGACGCTGATCGCCGTGACCTTCGTCGTCGGCCTTTTGCCGGTCATCGGAAACCTGATTTCCAACACGGCCATCGCGCTCGTCGCGCTCAGCGTCTCGCCCTATGCCGCAATCGGCGCCCTCGTCTTCCTGATCGTCATCCACAAGCTCGAATATTTCCTCAATGCCGCGATCATCGGATCGCGCATCCATGCAAGAGCCTGGGAATTGCTGGTGGTGATGATCGTGATGGAAGCGGCCTTCGGCGTCGCGGGCCTCATCGCCGCCCCGGTCTTCTATGCCTTCGCCAAGCTGGAGCTCCGTCAGGCCGGCATGATCTAGGCGGGCCGACCTTCGGCGTCTGTCGTCGCGACCAATCGCTCACACCTGTCATTGCCGGGCCTGACCCGGCAATCCAGTCTTTCCTTGCCGGCCGGTGATTGTGCGCCGGCAACCCACGAAAGTCTGGGTTGCCGGGTCAAGCCCGGCAACGACAGCGGAGTGAGTTCGGAGCATGGGCAGAAGCTGGATATCGATCGGCGCTAGATGCGTTCGGCGAGCCAGGCGAGCTGGGCGCGCTCCTGGAAGGCGCCGCCGCCTTCATGGTCGTTGAAGCCATATTCGCGGATCGTCTTGTCGGGAGAGGCGACCGCGTTGAAGGCGGCGAAGATGGTCGAGGGCGGGCAGATCGTGTCCATCAGCGCGACCGAGAACAGGGCCGAGGCCTTGTCGATGCGGCGCGCGAAGTGGACGCCGTCGAAATAGTTCAAGGTATTGAACACCCGCTCGGCGCTGTCGCGATGGATGCCGAGGAAACGCGAGATCTCCGGGAACGGATCGCGCGGCGTCACCGTGACGGCGCGCGGGAAATCGCAGAGGAACGGCACGTCGGGCATCAAGGCCTTGACCGCCGGCTCGAGCGCGGCGACCGCGATCGAGATGCCGCCGCCCTGGCTGCCGCCGATGACGGCGATGCGGCCGCCATCGATCGCCGGATGGCTGCGCGCGGTCTCGATGGCGCGGACGCCGTCGGTGAAGACGCGGCGGTAATAATAGGTCTCGGGATCGAGGATGCCGCGCGTCATGAAGCCGGGATGCGCCGGATCGGAGCCGACGGGATCGGCGGTGTCGCCCTTCGACCAGGTGCTGCCCTGCCCACGCGTGTCCATGACGAGGACGGCATAGCCGGCCGCGGGCCAGAGCAGGTGATCCTGCGGGAACCCTCTGCCACCGCCATAGCCGATGAACTTGACGACGCAAGGGAGCGGACCCGTGCGCACGCGTGGCAGCGTCAGCCAGGCCTTGACCGGATGGCCGCCGAAGCCGGCAAAGGTGACGTCGAAGACCTCGACCAGCTTCAGGCCGCTTTCATGGGGCACGAAGCTCGGCGCCAGCGGGATGCTGCGCGTCTCATCGAGGGTGCGCTGCCAGAAGGCATCGAAATCCGGCGGCGTCACCACGTCGCTGTGATAGGCGCGCAGGTCCTTCAGGCTGAAATCATAAAGCGGCATTGCATCCTCTCCGGTTTTGGCGCGCCAGCTTCCTGCGGACGCCGCGCGCTGGCAAGGCCAAAGCCGTCTCGATTTTTCCTGTCCCGGGGAATGACAGCGCCCTGTCAGGTGACCTTTGCGAATGTCGCGACAAGCCGGTTGCCGCATGCGGCGCGCCGGAAACCCGCCTCGTCACCACCGGGACCCCATGTTCATGAAGAAGATCGCCCTTTCGCTCCTCGTCGTCGCGGCCTCCGGCGCCTATGTCTGGTCGCAGTCCGGCGCCGATCAGACCGACGCTCTGCTCGGACTGTCGCCGGCCGATGCCCTCACCGGCGCGGACAGCGCCTTACCCGGCAGCGCGCCGCAGGCGGCTCCTCCGATTCCCGATCCGGCGCCGGCGCCGACGCCGGAACCCGCCGCCGTGATCCTGCCAGCGCCCTTCGTCATCGAACGGCCGGTGCCACCCGTGCAGCCAATCGCCGCCGATGCCGCCACCGCGCCGCCGGCACAGCCGATCGCGCCGCCCGTTCGCCCCGCCCCGGCCCCGGCCGCGATCGTCGCCGTGGTGCCCGATCCGCTGCCGCCGCCACCCCGGCCAAGGCCGCAGCGCATCGCCGCATCCATGCCGATCGCGACCAAAGTGTCGATGACGGTGGCGGGCAATGGCAGCCTCGCCGACGGCGCCTATACTGGCCCGGCCGTCGACGCCTATTACGGCCTCGTCCAGATCCAGGCGATCGTCCGCGGCGGCCGCCTCGCCGGCATCAAGGTGCTGCAATATCCGTCCGATCGCCGCACCTCGGTCGCGATCAACCGCCAGGCGCTGCCGATGCTGCGCGACGAGGCGGTGGCGGCGCAGAGCGCGAATGTCGACATCGTCTCGGGCGCGACGCTGACCAGCAAGGCCTTCATCCGCTCACTCAGCGGCGCGCTCAAGCAGGCTGTGGCCTGACCATGCGCGAAACGCGGCTCATGATGGGCATGCCGATCACCATCGAGATCGTCGGTGCCCGCGACGGCGCCGTGATCGCGGCGGCCTTTGCAGTGTTCGACGCCGTCGACCGGCGCTTCAGCACCTATCGGACGGACAGCGAGATCGCCGCGATCAACAGCGGCCGCGCCCGGCCGGCGGACTACAGCGCCGAGATGCACGCGGTGTTCGAACTGGCCGAGCAGACGCGGATCGAGAGCGGCGGCTATTTCGACATGCGCCGCCCGACCGGCGCGCTCGATCCTTCCGGCATCGTCAAGGGCTGGGCGATCCGCAACGCCGCCTGCCTGATCGCCGCCACCGGCGCGCGCGACTTCTTCGTCGATGCCGGCGGCGACATCCAGTCCGCCGGCCTCAATGCGGCGGGCGAGCCCTGGCGCGTCGGCATCCGCAGCCCCTTCGACGAGACCGCGATCATCAAGGTGGTCGAGCCGCGCGGCCATGGCATCGCGACCTCCGGCTCCTATGTGCGCGGCCGCCATATCCGCAACCCACATGCGCCCGCCGATCCGCTCGACGAGATCGTCAGCCTGACGGTCATCGCCGCCGATGTGCTGGAGGCCGACCGCTTCGCAACCGCCGGTTTCGCCATGGGCCGCGACGGCATCCATTTCATCGATGAGCGTCCGGGCCTCGAGGGCTATGCCGTCGACCGCGCCGGACGCGCGACCCCCACCAGCGGCTTTGGAGACTTCGTGACGTCATGATCACGCTCATTGACCGGATGCTCGACCCCATCACCATGTATCGCCTGGTGCTCACCTATCTCGCTGCGCTGCTGGCGGCCGCCTTCGTGCTCGGCTTCTTCGCCGTCACGCCGCATGACCCGACGGCGATCGCCTTCTCGGCCGTGCTCACCACGAGCGCCTGCCTCATCTCCAACCGGCTGTTCGCCTTCGTCTTCCGCGTGCCAGCCAACAGCGATTCGGTCTCCATCACCGCGCTCATCCTGGCGCTGATCCTCGACCCCGTGACCGCCTCCGACACACGGGGCGTCGGCGTGCTGGTCTTCGCCTCGGTCTGGGCGATGGCATCGAAATACATCGTCGCGGTCGGCGGCCGGCATCTGTTCAATCCGGCGGCGGTCGCGGTCGCGATGACCGCCCTCCTGCTCGACCATCCCGCCACCTGGTGGGTCGCCGGCAACCTGCCGCTGCTGCCGCTCGTGCTTGTCGGCGGGCTGCTGGTCTTACGCAAGCTGCGCCGCTTCGACATGGCGCTGGTCTTCGCGGCGGCAGCGCTCGCGACGACGCTCGCCACCGCCCAGCCGTCGCAGTTCGGCACCGTCCTCACCGAGACGCTGCGCTCCTCGCCGCTCCTCTTCTTCGCCTTCGTGATGCTGACCGAGCCGCTGACCGCCCCGACCATGCGCTGGCCGCGCCTCGCCTTCGCCGCGATCACCGGCTTCTTCTTCGCGCCCAATGTCCATGTCGGCACGTTCTACTTCACGCCGGAACTGGCGCTCCTCATCGGCAATCTCTTCGCCTATGCGGTGGGACCGCGCGGCCGCTTCGTGCTGACGCTGGAGCGGATCGAGCAGTCGGCGGCCGACAGCTATGACTTCATCTTCCGCTCGCCGAAGAAACTCGCTTTCCGCGCCGGCCAGTATCTCGACTGGACGCTCGCCCTCGACCATCCCGACAACCGCGGCAACCGCCGCACCTTCACCCTCGCCTCGGCGCCGACCGAGGAGACCGTGCGGCTCGGCGTGAAGTTCTATTCCAAGCCGAGCGCCTTCAAGCGGGCGCTGGCGGCGATGCGGCCGGGCGACACGATCCAGGCGTCGCAGGTCGCCGGCGATTTCACGCTGCCCGCCGATCGCACGGAAAAGCTCGCCTTCATCGCCGGCGGCATCGGCATCACGCCGTTCCGCAGCATGCTGCGCCTGCTGCTCGACCGGGACGAGGCGCGGCCGATCAAGGTCCTCTATGCGGTGAGCCGCCCCGAGGACATCGCCTATCGCGACGTGCTGGATGCGGCCGAAGCCGCGCTCGGCATCCCCACTGTCTATGCCGTCTCGCGCGACGCCGGGCCGGGTGAGCATCAGGGGCCGATCAATGCCTCGCTCATTCGCGAGACGATCCCCGACTATCGCGAGCGGACCTTCTACATCTCCGGCTCGGGCGCGATGGTCGCCGCGATGCGCACGCTGCTCCTCGGCATGGGCGTCGAGCGGCGGCGGATCCGGACGGACTTCTTCTCGGGCCTTGCCTGAGGCGACGGCGTCTACCGCGTCAGGCTTGGCCGGGCAGCCGGATCGACACGATGAGCCCCGGCCCGGCATCGCCCAGCGTCAGCGTTCCGCCATAGGCGGCGACGATGTCGGAGACGATGGCGAGGCCGAGGCCGGTACCGCCACTTTCGTCGAGGCGGGCGCCACGCATGAGCGCCGCCTCCCGGTCGGCGGCGGCGATGCCGGGACCGTCATCGGCGATGGTGATCAGCGTTCCCGCAGCATCGGCCGTGGCCGAGACGGTGATCGCGGAGCGGGCAAAGCGGGCGGCGTTCTCGAGGAGATTGCCGAAGATCTCCGAGAGGTCGCCTTCATCGATCGGCGCCTCGAATGCGTCCGGCACGTCGACCTTGAAGGCGAGATTCTCGCCGCCCGGCATGCGCGCCACGACCGAGACGACGCGCGCGGCGACAGTGGCGACGCGGCATCCCGCCGGCTCGCCGACGCCGGGCGCGATGCGGGCGCGGGCGAGCTCGCGCTCGACATGGCGGCGGATGGCTGCGACGCTCTTGCCGATCGCGTCGGCGAGGTCCGTCTCGCCCTTCTGGCGCAGCGCGCGGATGTCGGCGGCGAGGATCTGCAGCGGCGTCTTCAGCCCATGGGCGAGATCGGTCGCCCGGGTCCGGGCCCGGGCCAGAGCGCGCTCCTGGCCATCGAGGAGACGATTGATCTCGTCGGCGAGCGGCAGCACCTCGCTCGGCACCGCGACGCCGAGGCGGGCGGATCGCCGCGCGCCGACATCGCGCACCGCCTTGCGCAGCGCTTCCAGCGGTGCGAGGCCGACCGAGATCTGCACGAAGATCGCCGCGAGCAGCACGCCGCCGAGCAGCGCCAGCGCCGGAACGAGCTGCAGCAGATAGTCGTCGACGGCGTTCGCAATCGTCTGGTGATCCTCCGCCACCACGGCGGCGAAGCCGCGGCCGTCGGCGTCGGTGATCCGCCGCCCGATGGCGATGAGCTTCGCGCCGTCGGGCCCGGTGATCTCGCTCACCTGCTGCGTCCCGTCACCGCCCGGCGGCAGGTCGAGCGCCTGGTCCCAGAGCGAGCGCGAGCGGACGAGCCGGCCGCTCGTGAGGTCACGGAGCTGCCAGTAATAGCCGGAGAGCGGTGCCCCGAAGCGTGGATCGGTGAGGACCGGCTGAACGGTCAGCGCGCCATCCGCGCCGAAGCGCGTCGCGCCGATCAGCTGGTTGAGGTCGACGGCAAGCTCCGCCACGACGCGGCGTTCGACATGCTGCTCGAACAGGAAGCGCAGGCCGATGCCGGCGATCACCAAGGCGACGAGGACGGAGATCGCCGCGGCCGACCAGAGGCGGAAGCGGATCGAGCCCCGCCTCATGACGGATTGCCGGGCACGAGATAGCCGAAGCCGCGCCGCGTCTCGATGATGTCGCTGCCGAGCTTGCGGCGGAGGCGGGCGACGATGACCTCGATGGCATTCGGATCGCGGTCATGACCGGAATCGTAGAGATGCTCGGCGAGCGCGGTCGGGGCGACGACCTCGCCGGCATGGTGGATCAAGAAGGCGAGCAGGCGGTATTCGAGCGGGGAGAGCGCGATCGGCACGCCGTTCAGCGTGAAGCGCATCTGCCGCGTGTCGAGCGAAAGCGGTCCTGCGCTGATCACCGGCGCCGGCTGGCCGGCGGCGCGGCGGAGCAGCGCGCGGAGGCGGGCGATGAGTTCCTCCATCTCGAACGGCTTCGGCAGATAGTCGTCGGCGCCGGCATTGATGCCCTCGACGCGCTCGGTCCAGACGCCGCGCGCCGTCAGGATCAGCACCGGGAACTTTCGTCCGGCCGCGCGCCAGCGGCGGAGGATCGTCAATCCGTCGAGTTTCGGCAGGCCGAGATCGAGGATGACGGCGTCATAGGTCTCGACATCGCCCCTGAACCAGGCGTCCTCGCCGTCCGAGGCGATGTCGACCGCCATGCCGGCCGCCTTGAGGCTCACCGCGATGTCCTCGGCGATGCGGCGCTCGTCCTCGACCACCAGGATCTTCATCGCTCGCCCTCCTCGTCGTCGAACAGCGTGCCCTTGCCGGCGTCGACATCGACGACGCGGCGGCGGCCGTCCGCGCTGACGACCTGGACGCGGTAGACCCAGCGGTCGCGGGCGCGCACCAGATCGACGGCGACGATCTCGCCGGGAACGCTGCGGGAGACCTCGCGCAGGATCTCCGAGAGGCCGCGGATCTCGCCGCCCTCGTGCAACTCGCGCGCGCGATCATGGTCGTCGTCGGACGCATGCACGACGAGCGGCATGGCGACGGCCAGAATGGCGACGACCAAGGCCGCAAGGCCGATGAGGACTGACCGTCGAACGCGCATACCCATCCGATGTTCCTGCCACGTCGAACCTGTCAAGGCGCTGACACATCCTGTCAGCATGCCGCAAGGCCGGGCCGGCTAGAGAGGATCGTCGCGTCCCGTTCCGGACGCAAAAGAGGATATCAGAACCATGGCCAGATCACTGTTCATCGCCGCCGCCCTCGCGCCCTTCGCCGCGGGCCTCCTCATCGGCGGCAGCCTCGCCCTTCCCGCCCTCGCGCAGCCTGCGGCCGTCACGAGCCCGGCCGACCCCGCCGCGCTCGATCTCGAGGCGATCCCGGTCCAGCCGGTCAAGGGCCCGCTGTCGGTCAAGGGTGTCGCCGGCGAGGACGACGACGATGCGCCCGGCGCGACCGAGGGCGGACGCTCGCACCATGGCGATGCGTATGAGGCCGAGAACGAGGGCCATGGCCACGACGACGGCGATGGCGATGGCGATGGCGATTTCGACGAGTAGCGCGCCTTCGCGGCGGCCTCACATATTGGGATAGTTGGGGCCGCCGCCGCCTTCGGGAACCGTCCAGGTGATGTTGCGGTTCGGATCCTTGATGTCGCAGGTCTTGCAGTGGACGCAGTTCTGCGCGTTGATCTGGTAGCGCGGGCCAGCCGGCTCCTCGATCCACTCATAGACGCCGGCCGGACAATAGCGCTGCGACAGCCCCGCATAGACGTCGTGCTCCGACGTCTTCTGCAAGGCCATGTCGCCGACCTTCAGATGCACCGGCTGGTCTTCCTCGTGATTGGTGTTCGAGAGGAAGACAGAGGACGCGAGGTCGAAGCTGACGCGATTGTCGGGCTTCGGATAGTCGATCGGCGCCTGCGAGGCCGCCGGCTTCGTCGCCTCGAAATCGGCCTTGCCGTGCTTCAGCGTGCCGAAGACCGAGAAGCCGAGCGTGTTCGCCCACATGTCGATGCCGCCGGCGAGGATGCCGCCGATCGTGCCGAGCCTCGACCAGAGCGGCTTGACGTTGCGCACCTTCTTCAAGTCGCTGCCGATCTCGGACGCGCGCCAGGCCGCCTCGTAGTCGTCGAGCGCGTCATGGGCGCGGCCGGCGGCGAGCGCCGTGCCGAGATGGTCTGCCGCCAGCATGCCCGAGAGCATGGCGTTGTGGCTGCCCTTGATGCGCGGCAGGTTGACGAAGCCGGCCGAGCAGCCGATCAGCGCGCCGCCCGGGAAGACGAGCTTCGGCACGGACTGGAAGCCGCCCTCGGTGATCGCCCGCGCGCCATAGGAGAGCCGCTTGCCGCCCTCGAACAGCGGCGCGATCGCCGGATGCGTCTTGAAGAGCTGGAACTCGCGGAACGGCGACAGATAGGGATTGGCATAGTTCAAATGGACGACGAGGCCGACTACGACCTGGTTGTCCTCGAGATGATAGAGAAACGAACCGCCGCCGACGCTGTTGCCGAGCGGCCAGCCGAATGTGTGCTGGATGAGGCCCGGCCGGTGCAGTGCCGGATCGATCCGCCAGAGCTCCTTGAGGCCGAGACCGAACTTCTGCGGCTCGCGGCCCTCGGAAAGACCGAAACGCTGGATCAACTGCTTGGCGAGCGAGCCGCGCGCGCCCTCGCCGATCAGCGTGTAGCGACCGCGGAGTTCCATGCCACGCTGGTAGTTGGGTCCCGGCTCGCCGTCGCGGCCAACGCCCATGTCGCCGGTGGCGATGCCCGCGACCGCCCCGTTCTCGTCGAACAGCAGTTCGGCGGCGGCGAAGCCCGGATAGATCTCGACGCCGAGCGCCTCGGCCTTGCCGGCGAGCCAGCGGCAGACATTGCCGAGCGAAACGACGAAATTGCCGTGGTTCGACATCAGCGGCGGCATGACGAAATTCGGCAGGCGAACCGCGCCGGCCGGTCCGAGATAGAGGAAGCGGTCCTCGGTCACCGCCGTCTTGATCGGCGTCTCCTCGCCGCGCCATTCGGGCAGGAGGCGGTCGAGCGCGATCGGGTCGATCACGGCGCCGGAGAGGATATGCGCGCCGACCTCCGACCCCTTCTCGACAATGACGACGGAGATGTCCGGGTCGATCTGCTTCAGGCGGATGGCGGCCGCGAGACCCGCCGGCCCCGCGCCGACGATCACCACGTCGAATTCCATCGCCTCGCGCGCGGGCAGCTCGTCCGCCGTCATCCTGTTCTCCTCAGCCTTCAGCCGAACTCTGGCCGGCGCTTCTCCAGGAAGGCGCGGAAGCCTTCCTGGAAATCGGGACCGGCGAAACTCGCCGCGGCGATCGACGCGGCCCGCTCGCGTCCATCCGGTGCCGCGTCGGCGATCAGGTTGACGATCGCCTTGGCGGCACGGATCGAGGTCTGCGAGAGCGCAGCGAGCTCATCGGCGTAAGCGTTCGTCGCCCCCGTCAGTTCCCCGACGGGGAATACACGATCGACAAGGCCGATGGCCAGCGCCTCGGCGGCATCGAGTTGCCTTGCGGAGAACAGCATGTCCTTGGCGCGGGCAGGCCCGACCTTCTCAACGAGTTGCGCCGTGTCCTCATAGGAATAAGCGAGACCGAGCCGCGACGGCGGAATCGCGAAGCGGGCGTCGCTGGAGGCGAAGCGGAGATCGCCGGCGAGCGCGAGGCCGCAGCCGCCGCCGATGCAGGGTCCCGTGACCATCGCGATCACCGGTCGCTCCAGATAGCGCAGCGCCGCCTGCCCGGCGCGGACGGCGGCGTTATAGGCAATGGTCCGCTCCGGATCGGCATAGACGGCGGCAAACTCGCTGATATCGGCGCCGGCGCTGAACACCGTACCGCCCGCCCCGGTGACGAGGACGACGCGGATCGTCTCGTCCGCGGTGATCGCGGCGGTCACTTCCGGCAGTGCCTGCCACATGGCGAAGGAGATCGCGTTCTTCCGCTCGGGCTGGTTCAGCAGGATGGTCGCGACCGCCCCGCGGCGGACGAGGCCGAGCCGGCCCTCGGCGAACCAGGTTTCGTTGCTCACGCCCATCCCCTCAAACGGCCTCGGCACGCGGCGGCGCCGGACGACCGAGTATCATGTCCGCGGCCTTCTCGGCGATCATCATCGTCGGCGCCGAGGTGTTGCCGCCGACGATGGTCGGCATCACCGAGGCATCGACGACGCGAAGCCCGTCGACGCCGCGGAGGCGAAGCTCCGGATCGACGACCGCATCCGCGTCGCTGCCCATACGGCAGGTGCCGACCGGATGGAAGATGGTGTTGGACGAGCCCGCGACCCAGGCATCGATGGCGGCATCATCGGCGAGATCGCCGGCGAGCGGCGAGATCGCGCCGGCATCGAAGCCTGAGAGCGGCTCGCGCGCGCCGATCCGCGCCGCGAGGCGGACGCCGTCGCGCATGCAGCGCCGGTCGGCCTCGGCGGCGAGATAGTTGGGATCGATGCGCGGCGCGGTCGCGGCATTGGGGCCGGTGATGCGGATCTCGCCGCGGCTCTCCGGGCGCAGCTGGTAGAAATTGATCAGATAGCCGTGCTGGCCCTGGCCGGCGCGGGTCGTCTCGAGATTGAGGCCCGGTACGAAGGTGATGTGGATGTCGGGGATGTCGAGATCGGGCCGCGTCTTCAGGAAGCCGCCCGCCTCGAGCGGCACCGCCGTGGCGACGCCCCTGCCGAAGAGAAGCGCCGAGAGGCCGGCGGCGATGGCGCGATCCGGGCGGAACAGCGAATAGAGCGTGATCGGCTCTGCGCAACGATATTTGAGATAGACGCCGAGATGATCCTGCAGGTTGCGGCCGACCGCCTTGCGCTCGACGCTGGGCGCGATGCCGGCGGCGGCGAGCCAGTCCGGATCGCCGATGCCGGAGAGCTGCAGCAATTGCGGCGTGTTGATCGCGCCGCCGGACAGGATGATCTCCCGCCGCGCTTTTACCGTCACGGTCTCCGTGCCGCGCCGGATCTCCAGCGCGCTCGCCCGCCCCTCGGTGAGGACGAGTTTTGTCGCCAGCGCGCCGGTCCAGACGGTGAGGTTTCCGCGTCCTTCGGCGGGGCGGAGGAAGGCCGTCGCCGTGCTCTCGCGGCGGCCGTTGCGGATGTTGAAGTCATAGAGGCCGAGGCCTTCCTGCTCGGCGCCGTTGAAATCATGATTGGCGGCGAAGCCCTCCGCGCGTCCCGACTGCAGAAAGGCGTGGTAGAGCGGGTTCTCGCCCTTCGCCTTGACGACCGCGAGCGGTCCCTTGGTGCCGTGATAGGCGCTTTCGGGCCGTTCGAGATGGCCTTCCGACCGGCGGAAATAGGGCAGCACGTCGGCATAGCTCCAGCCGGGAAGCCCCTGCTGGCGCCAGAGATCATAGTCCGCGCGATGCCCGCGCATATACATCATGCCGTTGATCGAGGACGAGCCGCCGAGGACACGGCCGCGCGGCCATTGGATCGCACGCCCCGCGAGGCCCTTTTGCGGTGCCGTCTGGTAGTTCCAGTTGATCGACTTCCAGAAATAGACGAGCCCGGCCAGCATCGGCACGCGGATCAGCGGATTGCTGTCGCGCCCGCCGGCCTCGAGCAGCAGCACGCTGTTGCGGCCGTCCTCGCTGAGGCGATTGGCCAGCACGCAGCCGGCCGAACCGGCGCCGACGACGATGAAATCGAACTCCGCCACGGCGGTCATGCGTCTGTCCTCAATAGGGGAATTCGGCGCCGTTCATCGCGATCGCCTGGCCGCTGATATAGTCGGCCTCCTCGCTCGCGAGCCACGAGACGGCGGCGGCGACATCGTCCGGCGTGCCGAAGCGGCCCCAGGGCACGGTGGCGCGAAAGCCCTCGACGACCTCGGCCGGGGTCTTGCCGGTCACCTTGGCGAAGCCGCTGGCGATGCCCTCCCAGAACGGCGTCTCGATATGGCCGGGCACATAGGTGTTGGCGCGGATGCGATGCGGCGCGAGCTCGATCGCGAGCGCCTGCGTCAGCGTGATGATCGCCGCCTTCGAGGCGCAGTAATGCGAGAGATTGGGCACGCCGCGGCGGCCGGCGCCTGACGAGGCATTGATGATCGAGCCGCCCCTCCCCTGCGCGATCATCTGCCGCGCGGCGGCGCGCGAGCCGAGGAAGACGCTGTCGACATTGATGCCCATGACGCGGCGCCATTCGGCGAAGCTCATCTCGGCGACCGGGCCGATGGCGATGACGCCGGCATTGCAGACCATGACATCGAGGCTGCCGAAGGCCGCGACCGCATCAGTCACGGCGCAGTCGACCGTCGCCTCGTCGGTGGCATCGCCCGTGAGGCTCAGCAGGCGGCCGCTCGCCTCCGCCTTCTCGATCGGGGCGAGATCGAGCACGGCGACGGAGGCGCCCTCGGCGAGGAAGCGCTGGACGATGCCGAGGCCGATGCCGCTGGCGCCGCCGGTGACGAGCACGCCCTTGCCCTCATGGCGGTGTGGATCGCGGATGTTCATCGGCGCTGCTCCTCGGGATCACGATAATGCGGGCGCCGCGCCGCGGGGATGGCGACGACGGCCGGATCGAACGGCGCCAGGCGATAGCCTTCCGGCTGCGGCGGCCGCGCGGCATAGCCAGAAACGCGCTCGACCGCCTGCAGCACGGCGGGATGGACATAATAGAGGCTGTAGAGCCCCGTCAGCAGGGCGCCGAAGCCTGCGGGATCGGCCTCCTCAAGTGCCGCCACAGCGGCGATCGCCTCGGCCGGCGCAAGAGACTCGAAACCGTCCGGTAGCCCGGCGAGCGCCGCCTCGGCAAAGGCGCCGAAGCGGTCATGGCCGAGCATCGCCGCGGCGAGATCGATCCGGCCAGGCGGCGGAAAATCGGCATCGCCGGGAATGAGGATATCGAGCAGGTATGCCAGGCGTTCGGGCTTGCTCATGCCGCGACCTCGACGTCGCGGCGAGCCGCGATCAGGCGGTCGGCGGCGCGCAGCGCCACGGCCTGGATCGTCGGCGTCGGGTTGAGGGCGGCGGCCGTCGTGAAGACCGAGCCGTCGACGACCATCAGGTTCTGCACGCAATGGGCGCGGCAGTCGCCGTCGACGACGCTCGAGGCCGGGTCGGCGCCCATGCAGGCGGTGCCGAGCAAATGGAAGCCGGCATTGACGACGAGCCGTTCGGCCGCGACCGCGACGGCGCCCGCCTCGCGAAAGGCCGTCGTCGCCTGGACGATGCCGTGCTCGATCATGTCGCGGGTGTTCTGGTCGAGGCGATAGGTCATCTTCGGCGCCGGGATGCCCCAGGCGTCCGTGAGGCTCTCCGAAAGCGTCACGCGGTTGTCGGGGTTCGGCAGGTCCTCGGTGGTGACGGTGAGGCTCGCCGTGCGGGCGAAGGTGTTGCGGAAGACCTGATGATGGCGCTCGCCCCAGGGCACGCGCGGCAGGTAGCCGCCGCAGGCTGTGCCGACCGGGCCGTTGGAGCGGACGAGCTGCATCTGGTAGCCGCGCTTGAAGCCGCGCGCCGGATCGGTTTCGTAGAAGTGCTGGCTGAGGATCGAGACGGCGAAGGGACCGGCATAGCCGTCGATCGGCGCGTCGAAGGTTCCCGTCACCATGCCGGTCGGGTGATGCATCAGGCGGCGGCCGACGAGATCGGTGTCGTTGGCGATGCCGTTCGGGAAGCGCTTCGACTGCGACAGCAGCATCAGCCGCGCCGTGCCGAGCCCGTTGGCGGCGAGAATGACGACCTTGGCACCATGGCGGCGGGTGACCCCGTCGCGACCATAATAGGCGACGCCGGTGGCGCGGCCGAGGCTGTCGGTCTCGACCTCGAAGGCGCGCGCGCCTGTGACGAGCTTTGCCCCGGCGGCGAGCGCCAGCGGCCAATAAGTGAGATCGGTCGAGCTCCGCGCCTTGCGGGCGCAGCCGAGATCGCAGGGGCCGCAATTGTTGCAGCCCTCGCGCCCCTCGCCATAGGGCACGGAATTGATCGCGACATCGCAGGGCCACCAGTGCCAGCCGAGCCGGTCGAAGGCCGCCGCCATCCGCTCGCCGCCGCGACCAAGCGGCAGCGGCGGCATCGGACGCGGCGCGCGCGGCGGATTGCCGGGATCGCCGGCAAGGCCGGACACGCCCATGACAATGTCGTTCTCTTCATAATAGGGCGCGAGATCGGCATAGGAGATCGGCCAGTCGTCACCGACGCCGTCGAGCGTCCGGACGCGGAAATCCGACGGGCGGAAGCGCGGGAAATGCGCGCCCCACAGAATGGTCGAGCCGCCGACGGCGTTGTAGAGGAAGGGCTTGATCGCCGCCTCGCTGTCGTCGACGGGATAGTCGACCGTGGCGCGGCGGACATTCGGGTTCGGGTGATGCGTCGTCTGCCGCGCCACTTCCCAGTCGGTTCGCAGACTCGGCACGTCGTCATAGCGGACCCAGTCGCCCTGCTCGAGGCAGGTGACCTTGAGCCCGGCCCGTGCCAGCCGCCAGGCGGCCGCGGCGCCGCTGGCGCCCGCGCCGACGATGACGACGTCATCGACCGCATCGCTCATGCATGGCCTCCCTGCGGCTGGATCTCGCCGGCGACGGCCCGCATGCAGCGCAGCTCCCGTCCGCCGCCGATGTCGGCGAGGACTTGGGGCGTGGCGCGGCAGGCGTCGGTGACATGGGGACAGCGGCTGGCGAGATAGCAGCCGCGCGGCAGGTCGATCGGGCTCGGGATCTCGCCCTCGAGCGCGGCCGGGATCACCTTGTCGACGCGGCGGTCGGTCGGATCGGGAAAGAGATGCGCCGAGAGCAGCGCCTGCGAATAGGGATGGCGCGGATCGGAGAAGACGTCTGCGACCGTTCCCGTCTCGACGATCTGGCCGAGATACATCACCGCGACACGGTCGCAGAGATAGCGCACGGTCGTCAGGTCGTGGCTGATGAACAGATAGCTGATGCCGAGTTCCTTCTGCAGGCGGATCAGCAGCTCGATCAGCCCGACGCGGGCGCGCGGCGAGAGGACCGAGGTCGGCTCGTCGAGCACGATGAATTCGGGATTGCAGGCGAGCGCCCGCGCGACATTGATGCGCTGCAGGGCGCCGGCGCCGAGGCCGCGCGGCTTGCGATCGACGAGCGCGGGATCGAGATCGACGAGGCGGAGCAGTTCCTCCGCCCGGCTGCGCTTGCCGGCGGCCGAGAGCTTCGTGTGGAGATCGAGCGGCTCGGCCAGGATCTTGCCGATCGTCCAGCGCGGGTTGAGGCTGTCAAACGGGTCCTGGAACACGATCTGCAGCCGCGCGCGGATGCGGCGGAGATCGGAGGGCGGCAGGCGGACGAGGTCCTCGCCATCGAAGAGGATCGAGCCGCCGGAGGGCTGCAGCAGCCGCATCAGGCAGCGGCCGACCGTGGTCTTGCCGGAGCCGCTCTCGCCGACGAGGCCGAGCGTCTCGCCCTTGCCGATGGTGATCGAGACCTTGTCGACCGCCTGGACCACCTTCTCCGTATTGCGGATCGGGAAGACCATGCGGAGATCGCGCGTCGTCACCAACGGCGGCACGGTGCGCGCGGGACCCGGGCTCGCGAGACGATCGAGGCCGCGCTCGCGCTGCAGCTTCAAGATCGCCTGGCTATAGGGATGCTGCGGCGCCTCGAAGAACTGCCGCACCGGCGCATCCTCGACGATCCGGCCGTCATGCAGGACAAGCACGCGGTCGCAGTAATTGGCGAGCGTGCCGAGTTCCTGGGTAATGAGGAGAATGGCCGAGCCGGTCTTCTGCACCGTCGCCCAGAGCTCGTCGAGGAACTGTGCCTGGATGGTGACGTCGAGGCCGCTGGTCGGCTCGTCGGCGATGAGGAGCTTCGGCTTCGACGACAGCGCCATCGCGATCAGCGCGCGCTGCGCCATGCCGCCGGAGAGCTCGTGCGCATAGGAATCGACGCGGCGCTCGGGATCGTTGATGCCGACCATGCGCAGCATGTCGACCGCGTGGCCGGCGGCGTCGCGGCCGCCAGAGGGATGATGCGCCTGATAGGCATAGCCGATCTGCTTGCCGATCCGCAGCATCGGATGCAGCGAGGAGCGCGGGTTCTGCACGATGATCGAGATGTCGCGGCCGCGGATGGCGGCGAGCTCCGTCTCGCGCATGGCGAGGAGGTCACGACCGTCGAGCGTCACACGCCCGCCGAGGATCTTGCCCGGCGGCTTGACGAGGCCGAGCAGCGCCAGCGCGGCGGTCGACTTGCCGGAACCGGAATCGCCGATCAGCCCGACCACCTCGCGTTCGCGGATCGCGAAGGAGAGGCCGTCGATCGGCCTGATCATGCGGCCTTCGGCCGGATATCCGACGGCGAGATCCTCGACGGAGAGGATGACCTTGCCGGCGGTCGCGGCCGGCGACGGGAGTTCAACCGGCTCCATAGCGACGCTCCAGCGCATTGCCGAGCACGGCGAAGCCGAACACGGTGACGGAGATGGCGATGCCCGGCATGACCGAGGGCCACCATTCGCCGAGGATGATCTGGTTGGCGCCGGTCGAGATCATCAGGCCCCATTCCGGCGTCGGCGGGCGCACGCCCGCGCCGACGAAGGAGAGACCCGCGGTGAGCAGGATCGCGAAGCCGATGGTGACCGAGGCCTGGATCAGGGCGGGGGTGAGCGAATTCGGCAGCACGTGGCGGAAGGCGATGGCGAATTCGGTGTTGCCGAGCGCCCGCGCCGCCTCGACGAAGCCGCGCACCTTCTGGCTCATCACCTCGGCGCGGGTCAGGCGGATATAGATCGGCGTGTAGACGAAGGCGAGCGCGATGACGATGTTGGTCGTCGAGCGACCGGCCAGCGCGACCAGCACCATCGCCGAGATGAAGACCGGGAAGGACTGCATCACGTCGGAGACGCGCATCATGAACTCGGTCGCGACATTGCGGAAATAGCCGGCGATCAGCCCGAGAAAGACGCCGACCACCAGCGACAGCAGATTGGCGACGAGCGCGATGGCAAGATCGGTGCGCGGCGCCGCGATGACGCGCGAGAACACGTCGAAGCCGCTGGCGTCCGTGCCCATCCAGTGCGGCGGCTGCGGCAGGCTGCCGGAGATCCAGCCGACGAAGAGGCCGGGTATCTCACCGAGCGCGGGCGGCGGCACCGAGACATCGGGCGTCGTCAGCGTCGGGTCATAGGGCCCGATATACGGGCCGATGACGGCGAGCACCAGGGCGGTTGCGACGATCGCCGCGCCGAGGCGCAGCAGCCAGTCGGTGCGGGGCTTCGGCAGCGCCTCGCCGGCGAGATCGAGGGGATCGGTGAGGGCCATCAGTAGGCGATCCTCGGATCGATCGCGGCATGGAGCAGGTCCAGCGCGAGATAGACGACGAGCGAGATGGCGGTGATGACCAGCACGACGCCCTGGATCGCCGGATAGTCGAAGGCGAGCACCGCCTGCACCGAATATTGACCGATGCCGCCGAGCGAGAACACGCTCTCGGTCAAGACCGCCCCGCTCAGCATGAAGCCGTAGAGGATGCCGATCAGCGTCATCGACGGCGCCAAAGCGGCGCGCAGCGCATAGCGGGCGACGCGATGGCCGGAGAGGCCGCTCGCCCGTGCGTAGAGGACGAAATCCGACTGCAGGGCGCGGGCCATGTTCTGGCGAACCATCTTGATGATCGGCCCCGACAGGATGAAGGCCATGGTGATGACGGGCAGCATCAGATGGTGCAGAGCCTCGATGAAGACGTCGAACTGGCCGGCCAAGAGTGCATCCACCGTCATGAAACCGGTGACGACATCGGGCGCGCTGGTCATCGGCGAGAGACGCCCGAGCGGCGCCGGCGCGATGCCGAGCTGGAAATAGAACACATAGACGAAGAGCAGGCCCCACCAGAACTCCGGCTGCGAGCCGGCGAAGAGGCTGTAGACGAAGACGCCCTTGTCGGCCTTGCCGCCCGGATTGAGCGCGCCGAACATGCCGACCGGCACCGCGACCGCGAGCGCCAGCAGGAAGCTCAGCGTCACCAGCTCGATCGTCACCGGCAGATAGGTGGCGATCTCGGCGGCGACGGGCGTTCCCGTCACCCAGGAGACGCCGAGCGAGCCTTGCAGCAGGCCGGGCGCGACATCGGGCTGGAAGCCGAGATAGGTCGCGAGCTGGGCGAGCAGCGGACGATCGACGCCGAGCTGCCGCGCGGCCTGCGCATAGGCGTCGGCGCTCGAATTCATGCCGACGAGGCGGGACACGGGATCGGCGGGCAGAAGGCGGATGATGAAGAACACCGCGATCGTCAGGCCGATCAGTTGCAGGAGCCCGACGAGGAAGCGCCTGGTGATGTAGCGGACAAGCAATGACCGAACTCCGGCTCGATCGGTGCGGACCGGACGGACCCGGTCCGCACCGCGCCCGTTATTGCAGGCTCAGATCGGAGTAGCGGACCGAATTGTCCGGATACCAGCGCAGGCCCTTCAGCTTGTCGGAATAGGCCCACTGCGTCTTGTATTCGACCACCGGCAGCCAGGCCATGTCAGTCGACAGGATGTCCTGGATCTCGCCGAGGATCGCGGTGCGCTTGGCCGCATCGGGCTCGACGCGCGCCTTGGCCCAGAGATCGTCCACCTTCGGGCTCGAATAGTTGACCATGTTGTTGAGGCCGCCCTTGTCCTTGGAGACGAAGAACAGCTGGATCGCATAGCCGGCATCGACGCCGATCGGCTTCTCCTGGTCGTTGACCGCGAAGGGCAGATCGCGCTTCACGAGCTGGCGGTCGCCATACTGCGTCTGCGGGATCGGGTTCAGCGTCGCGGGGACGCCGACTTCGCGCAGCGAGGACTGGATGATGTTGACGATCGGGCCGAGCGTCGATTCCTTCTCCGCGACATAGGAGAGCTGGAACGCATCGGCGAATTTCTCGAGGCCCTTGCCGTCCGGATAGCCGGCTTCGGCGAGCAGCGCCTTGGCCTTGGCCGGATCATAGCTGAGCGAGACCGCGCCTTCCTTGAAGCCCGGATAGCTCGAGGGCACGGAGCCCTTCCACTGCGTCGCCTGGCCGAAATAGCCGGTCTTGATGATCTGGTCGAAGGGGATGGCATAGCCGATCGCCGCGCGCACCTTCGGATCGTCGAAGGGCTTGGAGGCGAAGTTCATGTGGATGAAGAGGTTCTCGTTGCCGGTCACGCCGCCGACCTTGACGCCCTTGACGCTCCTGAGGCTGTCGAATTCCTTCGGCGTCAGGCCGTTGACGAGCTGGGCCTGGCCCGAGCGCAGCACCACGACGCGGTTCGAGGACTGCGGCACGCGCTTGACGGTGACCTTCTCCAGCGCCGGCTTGCCGCGGTAATAATCCGGGTTCGCCTTGTAGCTGATGTCCTGGTTCTTGGCCCATTTGTCGAGGCAATAGGCGCCGAAGCCGGGGGCGTTCACCGTGTTGGCATAGTCGTGCGACCACGGATCCTTCTCGGTCTTGTGCGCCTCCATCGTCTCCTTGTCGTAGATCAGGAGACCGAAGATCGAGAGCACCGGCAGGAACAGCGAGTTCGGCTCGGACTGCTTGATCTGGACGGTGTAGTCGTCGATCTTCTTGACCTCGTCGCCGAGCTCCTTGGCCTTCGGGTCCTTGCCGAAGACATCCGGCGTGAAGCCGGCGATCGAGGCGACGTTGGAGAGGAACCAGCCGATCGGCGCCGCGCCGCTGACCGATTTCGCGCGGGCGAAGGTGTAGACCACGTCGTCGGCATTGAAGGTGGCGCCGTCGCAGCCCTTGACGCCCTGGCGCAGCTTGATCGTCCAGGTCAGCGTCGCCGGGTCATAGGTCCAGCTCTCGGCCAGCCGCCCCTCGAACTTGGAGAAGTCCGGCAGCACGACGCCGTCCGCATTGGTTGCGCCGGCGGCGTAGCTCACCAGCGGCTCCATCAGCGTCACCATGCCCTGCTGGCTCGCAGGGATGGCGGCCGAGGGACCGTCATAGTCGAGGCCGGCGGGAACGTCCTCCGAAAGCACCAGGATCTGCTGGGCGACAGCCGGCATGGCCGTCGCACCCAGCGCCAGTGCGGCAACCGCCGACAGCAGCGTGTTCCTCTTCAACATAGCAGCTTCCCTCTGGTTTTTATGGATTTGTCCGGACAAATCACGCATCAGCATCGGCGCCTTGTCAAGCGCTTCTTGGAAAAAGTCGAACGCGAACGGGGGTTGACTCCGGCGACGGGGACCGGAACATTTGTCCGGACAAATAGCGGACCCGACCGGCTGGCGCGGTGACGCCGACTGGGTGAAGTTGACGCTGTGACGTGGCGAGGGTGAAGGCGATGCGGATCGTAGTGCTGTTCAATCTGAGGGCGGGCGTCGACGTCGCCGCCTATGAGGCCTGGGCGGCGGCGCGCGACATTCCCGTCGTGAACGGCCTCGCCTCGATCGAGAATTTCTCCGTTCATGCCGCGACCGGCGTGCTCGGCTCGGACGCGACGCCGCCTTACGCCTATGTCGAGATCGTCGACATCGCCGACATGGACCAGTTCGGCCGCGATGTCGCGACCGAGACGATGCAGGCCGTGGCGGCCGAGTTCCAGGCCTTTGCCGACAACCCGGTCTTCATCCTGACGCGCCCGCTCGGAGCGGCGTGATGAACCTTTCCGGCAAGGTCGCGCTCATCACCGGCGCCGGACGCCCGGCCGGCCTCGGCCAGGCGATGGCGAAGCGCCTCGCCGCCGCCGGCGCCAAGGTCGTGCTGCATGATCGCGGCGCGCTGGCCGGCGACCTTGCTCCGGCGCATGGCATCGGCGTCGCGAGCGATCTCGAGCGGAACGCCGCCGAGATCACCGCCGCCGGCGGAACCGCGGCGACCGTGACCGGCGACCTCCTCGACGCATCGGTGCTGCCGGCGATCGTCGCCGGCGCGGTCGAGGCCTTCGGCCGCCTCGACATCCTCATCAACAATGCCGGCATCGGCTATCTGTTCGGGCCGCTGGTCGAGCTCGAGGCCGAGACCTGGGACGCCGTGCTCGGCGTCAATCTGCGCGCGCCGGCGCTGCTCACGCGCCATGCGGCCGCGCAGATGATCGCCCAGGGCGACGGCGGCCGCATCATCAACATCGCCTCGCAGGCGGCGAAATCGGGCTTTGCCTTCGCCGGCGCCTACACCGCCTCGAAACACGGCCTCATCGGCCTGACCCGCTCGGCGGCCCTCGAGCTCGGGCCCCACGGCATCACCGTCAACGCCATCTGCCCGAATCATGTCACGACCGGGCTCGGCGCCTGGCAGAACCGCTTCATGTCGGAGGCGCGCGGTCAGACGATGGACGAGTATCTCGCCGCGATGCGCGGCCGCATCCCGCTCGGCCGCACTGGCACGCCCGAGGATACCGCGGAACTTGCCGCCTTCCTCTGTTCGGACGCCGCAGCCTATGTGACCGCGGAGGCGATCAACGTCTCCGGCGGCGAGGAATATCATTGATGTCGAACGCCTTCTCCTGGCCGGGCAAGGCCCGGCTCGCCATGTCCTTCGTCGTCAATATCGAGGAAGGCTCCGAGATGACCGTCGCGCGCGGCGACAAGGGTCCGGAGCCGGTCGACGAACTCGGCGTCGCGCTGAAGATCCCGATCCGCAACTATGCCAACGAGAGCAACTACCAGTACGGCATCCGCGCCGGCGCGCCGCGCGTGTTCGGCCTGTTCGCGAGGCACGACATCCGCACCACCGTGACGGCGGCGGCGATGGCGATCGAGAATGCGCCTGAACTTGCGACCTTCATCCGCGATGGCGGCCACGAGACCTGCAGCCATGGCTGGCGCTGGATCCACCAGTTTTCCTATGACGAGGCGCGCGAACGCGACTTCATCGACAAGGCGGTGACCAGCATCGCCGCGACGACCGGCACGCGGCCCTATGGCTGGCTGTCGCGCTATCTCCACACCGACCGCACGCGCCGCCTGCTCGCCGAGGCGGGCTTCGCCTATCACATGGACGATTTCTCCGACGACGTGCCGCGCTGGGACGTGGTCGAGACGGCTTCCGGCCCGAAGCCGATCGTCATCGTGCCCTATGCGCTCGACACCAACGACATGAAGTTCTGGACCGCGCCGTCCTATACGCCGCAGGACTGGCTCGATTATGCGGTCGGCACCTTCGACCAGCTCTATGAGGAAGGCGCCGACGCGCCGAAGATCATGTCGCTCGGGCTGCATCTCAGGATCATCGGCCGTCCCGGCCGCATCGGCGCGCTGGAGAAGTTCATCGGCCATGTGAAGAGCCGCTCCGACGTCTGGTGCGCGACGCGTCTCGACATCGCCCGGCATTTCGCCGCCGCCGTGCCGGCCCCGGTCTGAGCAGCGCCATGGCCAACCCGCTCGATCCCGTCGTCGACCATGTCCTCAACACCCGCTTCGAGGACCTGCCCGCAAGCGCGGTCGCCAAGACCAAGACCTTCCTGCTCGATACGCTCGGCGTCGGCATCGCCGGCTCGGCCGGGACGGGCATCCCCGAATTGAAGCAGGTCGCCGCCGGCTGGGGCTCCGGCGACGAGGCGACCGTCTGGCTCACCGGCGAGCGAATGCCGGCGCAGCAGGCGGCGATCATCAACGCCTACCAGATCCATTGCCTCGAATTCGACTGCGTCCATGAGGGCGCTGTGCTGCATCCGATGGCGACGATCCTTTCGGCGCTGCTCGCCTATGCCGAGCGCGAGCGGGCCAAGGGCCGGCTGATCTCCGGCGAGGACCTCATCACGGCGCTGGCGCTCGGCGTCGACGTCTCGACCATGCTCGGCGTCGTCACCAATGCGGCGCTCCGCTTCTTCCGCCCGGCGACGGCCGGCGGCTTCGGCGCGGCGGCGGCGATCGGCAAACTGTCGGGCTTCGATGCGACCACGCTGAAGAACGCGCTCGGCGCCCAGTATTCGCAGACGAGCGGCACGCTGCAGCCCCATGTCGAGGGCTCGCCGATGCTCGGGCTGCAGGTCGGCTTCAATGCCCGCGCCGCGCTGGTCTCGGCCGATCTTGCCGCCGCCGGGTTCCGAGGGCCCCATGACATCCTCACCGGCCCCTACGGCTATTTCGTCCTGTTCGAGCAGAACGACTACGACCTCGATCCCTTCCTCGCCCGGCTCGGCGAGGACTGGCAGATCAACGAGATGTCGCACAAGCCCTATCCGAGCGGCCGCCTGACGCATGGCGCCGTCGACGGGCTCGGCCGGCTGATGCGCCGGCACGGCTTCGCGGCCGGCGATATCGCGGCGGTGACCTGCCATGTGCCGCCGCTGGTGCACAGGCTGGTCGGGCGCCCCGACATTCCCCATCCGGAGGCGAACTACGCCAAGCTCTGCCTCCGCTTCGTCGCCGGGACCTTCCTCGCGCGCGGCCATGTCGACGTGCCGGATTTCCGCGGCCGAGCCGTGCTCGACGACCCGGAGGTGCACCGCTATGCCGGCCTCGTCGAGGTCGTCCTAGACGACAATCCCGATTTGAACGCGCTCGATCCGCAGACCATCCATGTCCGCCTCACCTCCGGCGCGGAGCATTCGGTGACGCTCACCGAGGTCTATGGTCATCCGCGCGCGCCGCTCAGCGAGTCCGAGAACACCGCCAAGTTCCGCCGCTGCGCCGGCTACGGCCTCCGCCCCCTCCCCGGCGACAAGATCGAGGCGATGATCGCCACGATCGCCGATCTGCAATCGCTGCCTGATGCCGCACGCCTCGTCGACCTGACGCTCGCCTGATCCAGACCCTTCGATTTGTCCGGACAAATTGATTGACAAGCCGCTCTGCCCTTCCATATTTGTCCGGACAAATCATCACCCAACCGTGAGGAAGCCAACCTCCATCATGCGTGCCCGCAGATCCCTGCTCTTCGCACCGGGCAACCGCGTCGAGGTCCATGCCAAGGCGCTCGCCGCCGGCGCCGACACCGTGTGCCTCGATCTCGAGGACGCCGTTCCGCTGGCGCTGAAGGCCGAGGCGCGCGCGGCGGCGCTGCCGTTCCTCGTCGAAGACGACGGACCGGAGCGCGTGGTGCGGATCAACAGCGCCCGCAGCGCCGAAGGACTTCGCGATCTCCTGGCGATCATCGAGGCGCGGCCATCAGGCGGAACGGTGTTCCTGCCGAAGGTCGCGACGGCGGACGAGGTGCGCTTCGTCGACGGGCTCTTCACCGAGGCCGGCCTCGATCTCGGCCTCGCCGTGCTGATCGAGAGCGTCGAGGGACTGGAGAATGTCGTGGCCATCCTGAAGGCGAGCCGGCGCATCCGCTTCGCAATGTTCGGCGGCGCGGATCTTGCGGCCGAGCTCGGCGTCGCCGTGGCGCATGAGCCGCTGCTCTATGCCCGCTCGCGCGTCGTGCATGCGGCGCGCCTCGCCGAGGTCGACGTCTTCGACGTGCCCTGCCTCGCCTTCCGCGACGCCGCCATCGTCAAGGCCGAGGCCGAGACCGCCAGGGCGCTCGGCTTCACCGGCAAGGGCGCGCTGCACCCCGCCAATATCGCCGTCGTCAACGCCGCCTTCACCCCGTCGGACACCGAGATCGCCACCGCCGAGCGCGTCATCGCCGCCTATCGCGCCAGCCCGAACGGGCTCGCGACCGTCGACGGCAAGCTCGTCGAGAAGCCGGTCATCCGCGCGATGGAACAGATCCTGGCGCGCCGCGGCGCCCAATCGCATCAGTCTTAGAAAAAGAGAGAACAGGACAATGGTGGTTACCATCAAGGAGGTCGGCCCGAACCGCTACCGCGAGAGCTTCGGTCGCTACTACGAGGATTTCGTCACCGGCGACATCTACGAGCACCGCCCGAACCGGACCATCACCGAGACCGAGAACACCTGGTTCACGCTTTTGACGATGAACACGCATCCGATGCATTTCGATGCGGAATATGCCAAGCACAGCGAATTCGGCCGCTGCATCATTTGCTCGCCCTTCACCGTCGCCCTCCTCGTCGGCATGAGCGTCACCGATGTCAGCCAGAAGGCGATCGCCAATCTCGGCTGGAGCGAGATCAAGCTGACGCATCCGCTCTTCGCCGGCGACACGCTCTCGGGCGAGAGCGAGGTGCTCGGCAAGCGCGAGAGCAAGTCGCGGCCGAATGCCGGCATCGTCAGCGTCAAGACGCGCGGCTTCAACCAGGACGGCACGCTCGTCTGCGACTTCGAGCGCACCATGTTGATCGCCAAGCGCGGTTTCGACGTCGAGGAAAAGGCGCGCTACTGACGCGCGGGAGAACAACCATGACCAAGAGCGCCGACCTCAGCCCCGAGGATGCGATGATCTTCGACGCGATCGAGAAATGGCTCGATCGCGATGTGCGCCCGCATGTGCTCGAACTCGATCATGCCGATGAATATCCGCATGCGATGGTCGAGCAGATGAAGGAGCTCGGCCTGTTCGGCGCGACGATCCCGGCCGACTATGGCGGTCTCGGCCTCAGCGCCACCACCTATGCCCGCATCATCGAGAAGATCGCCTCGGTCTGGATGTCGCTGTCCGGCATCCTGAACAGCCATCTGATCATGGCCGCCTGCATCGCCCGCAACGGCACCGAGGAGCAGAAGCAGCGCTTCCTGCCGCTGTTCGCGACCGGCGAGAAGCGCGGCGGCCTCGCCCTCACCGAGCCCGATGCCGGCACCGACCTGCAGGCGATCCGCGTCCGCGCCGTGCGCGAGGGCGACGACTACATCATCAACGGCACCAAGACCTGGATCACCAACGGCATCTATGGCGATTGCTTCGCCCTGCTGGTGAAGACCAATCCCGATGCCGAGCCCCGCCACAAGGGCATGTCGATGTTCCTGGCCGAGAAGGGGCCGGGCTTCACGGTGTCGAAGAAGCTGGAGAAGCTCGGCTACAAGGGCGTCGACAGCGCCGAGCTCATCTTCGAGAATTACCGCATTCCCGCCGCCAATCTCATCGGCCTCGAAGAGGGCCGCGGCATGCAGGCAGCGCTCGGCGGGCTCGAGCTCGGCCGCATCAACATCGCGGCGCGCGGCTGCGGCCTCGCGGCGGCGGCGCTCAACGACAGCGTGCGCTACGCCCAGATCCGCAAGACCTTCGGCAAGCCGATCGCCCAGCACCAGGCGATCCAGCTGAAGCTCGGCGAGATGGCGACGCGGCTGCAGGCGGCTCGGCTCCTGACCTATGACGCGGCCAGGGCCTATGACAGCGGCGAGCGCTGCGACATGGAAGCCGGCATGGCGAAGTATTTCGCCTCGGAAGCGGCGGTCGAGAACTCGCTGGAAGCGATGCGCATCCATGGCGGCTATGGTTATTCCAAGGAATACCATATCGAGCGCTACTATCGCGACGCTCCGCTGATGGTCATCGGCGAGGGCACCAACGAGATCCAGCGCATGATCATCGCCAAGCAGCTGATCGAGAGGAACCCGGTGTGACGGGGGAAGTGTTCGAGCCCGCGGCGCGGTTCGGGCTCGCCCGGCCGCCGCTCGCCGGCGTCCGCGTCATCGCCGTCGAGCAATATGGCGCCGGCCCGTTCGCGACCATGTATCTTTCCGACATGGGCGCCGAGATCATCAAGATCGAGGCGCCGCCCGCCGGCGACAGCTCGCGCCAGTCGGGCCCCTATTTCCTCGGCGAGAACGACAGCGAATTCTTCCAGACCTTCAATCTCGGCAAGAAGAGCCTGACGCTCGACCTTCGCCAGAGCGAGGGCCAGGCGATCCTGCACCGGCTCGTCGCCGGCGCCGATGCCGTGCTCAACAATCTCCGCGGTGACCAGCCGGGCAAGCTCGGGCTCGCCTATGACCGCCTCGAGGCCGTGAAGCCGTCGATCGTCTGCGCCCATCTCTCCGGCTATGGCCGCGAGGGCAGCCGCGCCGCCTGGCCGGCCTATGACTATCTGATGCAGGCCGAGGCCGGCTTCCTGTCGCTGACCGGCGAGGCGGACGGCGCGCCGACCCGGATGGGCCTCTCGATCGTCGACTATCTGACCGGCATCACCACCGCCTTTGCGCTCACCGCCGCGCTCTATGGCGCCGCGCGCAGCGGCACGGGCGGCGATGTCGACGTGACGCTCTATGACGTCGCCATGCACCAGTTGACCTATCCGGCGACCTGGTACCTCAACGAGGGCCATGAGACCGGACGGCGCCCGCGCTCCGGCCACCCCTCGGTGGTGCCCTGCGAGGTGTTCCCGACGCGCGACGGGCAGATCTTCGTGATGTGCATCCTGCCGAAGTTCTGGGAGAACCTTTGCCGCCTTATTGGCTGCGAGGATCTCATCGCCGACCCGCGCTTCACGGGTAATCGCGACCGCTTCGAGCATCGCGGGGCACTGGTCGCCCGGCTCGATGCGGCGTTCAGGGAGCGGAGCACCGGCGAGTGGATGGGCGTGCTCGCCGGCCAGGTGCCGGCGGCGCCGGTGCTCACGGTCGCCGCCGCGCTCGACAGTCCCTATTTCCGCGCGCATGGCGGCACGCAGACCGTGGCGCATCCGGCGCGGGATGAACTCGCCGTGCTCTCGAACCCGATCCGCGTCGGCGGCCGGCGGCCCGAGGCGCGGCGCGGCCCATCGCTCGGCGAGCACACCGACGCGATCCTCGCCGAACTCGGCTATGCCAGTGCCGAAATCGCGGAGCTGCGCGCGGCACGGATCGTCTGAAGGAAACCTGCCATGAAGCTCGACGGCATCCGCGTGCTCGATCTCTCGCTGTTCCTGCCCGGCCCGATGCTGACGCAGATGATGGCCGACAATGGCGCCGAGGTGATCAAGATCGAGCCGCCCGGCGCCGGCGAGCCAGTGCGCCATGTCGGCTATCGCGCGCAGGGCGAGAGCGTCTGGTTCCGCAACACCCATCGCGGCAAGAAGAGCATCGTGCTCGATTTCAAGGATCCGCGCGGCGTTAGCGCCTTCCTGAAGCTGGTCGAGACCGCCGATGTCGTCGTCGAGGCGTTCCGGCCCGGCGTCGTCGACCGGCTCGGCGTCGGCTATGCCGCGGCGAAGGCGGTCAACCCGCGCATCGTCTATGCCTCGATCTCGGCCTTCGGCCAGACCGGGCCGGAGTCGCGCCGTCCGGCGCATGACCTCGCCATCGAGGCGCTGTCGGGCGTCGTCAGCCTCAATCTCGGCAGCGACGGCGCGCCGACAAACCCGCATATGCCGGTCGCCGATCTCGCCGGCTCGATGACGGCGCTCGCCGGCATCCTGATGGCGCTGATCGGCCGCGAGAAGACGGGCCGCGGCGACTATCTCGACATCTCCATGCAGGATGCGACGATGGCGTGGCTGCCCAATGTCACCGGCCCGGTCTTCGCCGAGGACCGCGCGCCGCGCGTCAAGGAGGAGAGATCCTTCGGCGGCTATGCATTCTATTCGATCTACGCGACATCAGATGGCGGCCAAGTCGCGCTCGGCGGCGTCGAGCACAAATTCGTCCGCAATCTCCTCGCCGCTTTCGGTCGCGCCGACCTCGAACCGGCCGCCTTCGGACCGCCGGGCCCGGGGCAGGAGCCGGTCAAGGCCTTTCTCCGCGAGACCTTCGCGACGCGGACGCGGGCCGAGTGGGAGACCTTCTTCGCCGACAAGGATGTCTGCTTCGCGCCGGTGCTCGATCTCCGCGAGGCCTTCTTGAGCGAACAGGTGGCGGCGCGCGAGATGCTGGTCCGCGCCGATGACGGCACGCTGCATATCGGCCTGCCGATCCGCTTCGCCGACGAACCCGGCCGGCTCGATCCGCGCCTGCCGGGGCTCGGAGAACATACGGACAGCGTGCTGACGGCGGCGGGGCTGCCGGCGGACACCGTCGCGGCGCTGGTCGCGACCGCCAAGCGCTGAGGCTCAGGCCCAGCCCTTCGAGCCCTCGCGGCGGAGGTGCATCGTGTAGGAGAAGCGGTCGGCGGCGTGGTAGTTGACCGAGACCTGGATGATATTGCCTTCGCCGTCGAAATAGCGGCGGATCACGCGCACCGCCCAGACCCGCGTCGTCGAGCCGAGCTGACGCGCCGCATGCTTGCTCATCGGCTCGGCGCGGATTTCCTGCTCGACATCCTCGACCGCGACGCCGAAGCGCTGCTCGATCAGCCTGTAGATCGCGCCGCTGAAGCCCTTCAGATCCGGCACGATGGCGGCATAGGCCGGATTGATAAAGACGCGCGAAAAAGCGATCGGCGTGCGCCCGTCGTGATCGAGGCGGACGCCCTCGACATAGACGAAAGGCTGGTCGGCCATGGCACCGAAGTAGGACCCGAGTTCCGCCTCCGGCACCCGTTCCTCGATCGTCGTCACGCGGAACACCGTGTCCGCGGCATATTGGAACAATTCGCTCAGCGAGCGCATCGTGTGCACATAGCCCGACGCCGCCCGATCGGCGACGACCTGGCTGCCCGAGCCCTGGCGGCGGCGGACGAGGCCGGCATCGGTCAGCCGGCGCAGCGCCTCGCGGATCGTGTAGCGGCTGACGCCGAATTCCTCGCAGAGATCGATCTCGGTCGGCAGCAGCGCGCCGATCGGATAGACCCCCGCGCCGATGCGCCCCATCAGGATGTTGCCGATCTCCTGGTAGCGCGGCAGCTCGCTGGTGTCGCTGGTGGTCATGGCCGCGCGGCGCCCTGCTGCAGCGCCGCCCAGTCGGCGGCAAGGCGGTCACGGAACGCCGGCGCGGCGATCGCGATCAGCCGCTCGGCGCGCGTCTCGACATCGGCACCGCGCAGATCCGCGAGACCATGCTCGGTGACGACGCAGTCGATATCGGAGCGGGCGACGCCGACCGGCGTAGCTTTCCCGAGCGCGGCGACGATGCGGCTCTGCGTGCCCCGCTGCGATGTCGCCGGCAGCGCAAGGATCGACCGCCCGCCCGGCGAGTTGCGCGCACCGCGCACGAAATCGGCCAAACCTCCAAGTCCGCTGATCTGGCGCCCCTCCAGCATCTCGGCGTTGCCCTGCCCGAACAGATCGACCTCCACGAGCGAATTGATGCTGACAAAACGCTCGATTCGCGACAAGCGCGTCTCCGCATGAGTGTCGCCAACGGGACGGAAAGCAAGCCCCGCCTCGCCGCAGCGCGTGTAGAGCGCGGCGCTGCCGAGCGCGACGCCCGTGGTGATGCTGCGCGCGAAGACCCCGGCATCGATGAGCGGCAGGATCGGATCTGAGATCATGCCGCCATGGAAGCCAAGGTCGCGATGGCCACCAAGCGCGCCGAGCACCGCCTTCTGCACCTTGCCGAGGCCGAGCTGGATCGTGTCGCCCGGCGCGATCTCACGCGCAATCAGCGCCGCGATGCGGTCGATGGCTGGGTCCGGCGCGCCGGCGTCATAGGTGAGGAGCGGCGCCTCGCTGTCGACGAAGGCGGCGAAGCGGTCGGCCTGAAGGCGCGGCCCGTCGACGACGTCGGGCATGTTCGGATTGACGATGCCGACGAGCCGCGCGCCGGCGAGCACGGTCGCGGGCGAGAAATCGCCGGCGATGCCGAAGCCGATGGTCCCGTCGGCGCGCGGCGGCGGCACCTGGAAATAGGCGATGTCGATGGCGCCCGGGACGCTCAAGCTCCGCCAGAGCTCGGTATAATGCGCCGGCCACAGCGCGACGTCGCCGGCCGAGCGGCCGGGCCGCAGTCCCTCGGTCGCGAAGATGGTGCGCACGCGCGTGGCGCGGCCGAGGCTAGAGAGATCGCGGCGGTTGACGCCTGGAATGAAGGCGCCGGTCAGCACGACGCCCTGCCAGAGGTCCGGATCCGCCGCGACGGCGTCGAGCACGGCCGAGGGTTCGCCGCAGCAGCCGCCGACAAAGATCCGGCTGCCGGGCGCGGCGAGGCGCGCGGCCTCGGCCGCCGAAATCCTGGGCGCGGACGGGCCGCGACCGGAAAGCAAGGGCGCCGAACCGATCACCGCGGAAAACCCCTTCTCGGCACTTGCGCGACCCCTCCATTCGGGCAAATATGTCCGGACAAATTCTCCTGCACATTGCGGCAATCGCCGCCGGGGAGCAAGGCGCATGGCGGCGGCCGCAAGCGAAAAAAGCGTGACGGAACGGTTGATCGAGCGGCTGGAGCGGCCGATCGCCGCCGCCGATCGCCGTCGCGCCGCGCTGCATCTCGTCGACTGGATCGGCTGCGCCGTCATCGGCCGGACGGTCGAGGCGGGGCAGATCCTGACAGCCGAGGCGCGCGGATCCGGCAAGGTTCCGCTCTTCGGCGGCGACAGCGCCGATCCGGCCGGCGCCGCCTTCGCGCTCGGCGCGCTCGGCAGCCTCTACGAGATGGATGACGTCCACCGCACCGCGCTGCTGCATCCCGGCCCCGTGGTCATCCCGGCCGCGCTGGCGGCAGCGCCCGATGCCGCCGCGGGCGCCGCGCTGCTCGATGCGATGATCCTCGGCTATGAGGCGATGATCCGGATCGGCCGCGCCGTCGGGCCCGGCCATTACGCCTTCTTCCACAACACGTCGACCTGCGGCGGTTTTGGCGCGGCGGTGGCGGCGGGCCATCTCGTCGGCCTCGGGCCCGCGGCGCTCGCCTCTGCGCTCGGCAATGCCGGAAGCCTTTCGGGCGGGCTCTGGCAATGCCGCAACGAAGCCGTGATGACCAAGACGCTGCATTGCGCGGAGGCCGCCCGGCGCGGCCTCACCGCCGCCCGCCTCGCCGCGACCGGTTTCACCGGACCGCGCTTCATCCTCGAAGGACCGCAAGGCGTCTTCGCCGCGCTCTGCCCCGGCGCCGATCCCGAGGATGTCCTTGCTGACGACGACGGCTGGCTGATCTTCGACACGAGCTTCAAGCCGTGGCCCGCCTGCCGCCACGCCCATGCGGCGATCGATGCGACGCTGCTGCTGCGCGAGGAGATCGGCGCCGCGCCGATCGAAGCGATCACCATCGAGACCTTCGCCGACGCCAAGCTCTTCTGCGACCGCAGGGCGCCCGTGACGTCGCACCAGGCGAAGTTCAGCCTGCAGCATGCGGTGGCGGTGACGCTGATCGAGGGCGCGCCGCCGTTGTCGGCATTTGATCTCCCCGCGCTGACGCGGCCCGATCTCGTGGCGCTGCGCGCTATCGCGACCGTGACCGCGACGGCCGATTTCACCGACCGCTATCCGCGCCATTTCGGCAGCGCCGTCACCGTCACGCTCGCCGATGGCCGCACGGTCTCGCGCCGCGTCGCCGATGCGCTCGGCGACAGCGAGAACCCGGTCGCGGAAGCGGCGCTGTTCGACAAGGCGCGCATGCTGATGGCCGCCGCCGGCCTTGCCCCCAGCGCCGCCGAAGACCTGATCCTCGCCGCGCTCTCGCTCGCCGAGGGCGCGCCCGTCTCCGACCTTCGCCGCGCCATGATCGCCGCCCGCTAGGCTCCTGCCCCGCCACCTCCCGAGGGAATCGCCGTCCGATGCTGCCGCCCAACTATTTCGAAGCCATGGACTATGCCGGGATGATCCGCGACTACGGTCGCCCGGAGAGCTTCGTGGAGCGCTTCACTGCGATGAGCCGCGACGAACTCCGCGCGCTCCAGAACGAGCGCTTCCTGAAGATCGTCGCCTTCGCCTGGAAGGTGCCGTTCTATCAGCGGCACTGGGGCGCGGCGGGCGTCGAGGCGGGCGATATCAGGTCGATCGAGGACATCGTCAAGCTGCCGGCCTATTCGAAGGCCGACCTGATGGCCTCGGTCGAGGCGCATCCGCCGATCGGCGATTTCCACGGCCTCGACACCTATCCGCCGGAGACGCGGCCGCCGCTCGTGTTCCAGACGACCAGCGGCACCACCGGCAAGCCGCAGCCGCTGCTGTTCGGCCCGAAGAGCCGCGAGATCCAGAACCTGCTGCTCGGCCGCTTCTATGCGCTGCAGGGCATCACGCGCGACGACGTCATCCATTCGGTCTATGGCCACGGCATGGTCAATGGCGGCCACTATGTCCGCGAGGCGGTGCTGCACTGGGTCGGCGCGCAGATGATGACGGCCGGCACCGGCATCGAGACCCGCTCGGCCAATCAGGTCGGATTGATGAAGGAATTCGGCGCCACCGTCGTCATCGGCTTCGGCGACTATATCAAGCGCCTCGCCGACATCGCCCGCGAGAGCGGGCTCGAGCCCGGCCGGGACATTCCGGTCCGCATCATCTCCGGCCATATGGGCGCGGAAAGCCGGGAGACGATGAGCCGGGCCTGGGGCGGCGCCAAGGTGTTCGACTGGTATGGCGTCGGCGACACCGGCGCGATCGCCGGCGAGGGTCCCGATCTCTCCGGCCTCTATGTGCAGGAGGACGCGCAATATCTCGAGATCCTCGACATCGAGAGCGGCCAGCCGGTGGCCGACGGCGTCAGTGGCGACATGGTCTGTACCTGCCTCTTCAAGGACGACGTCTTCCCGATCATCCGCTTCAACACGCATGACGTCTCGCAGTTCAGGACCGATGCCTCGCCGATGGGGCTGAACCTCCGCCGCATCGTCGGCTTCCTCGGCCGCAGCGACAACATGGTCAAGCTGCGCGGCATCAACATCTATCCGACCGGCATCGGCGCGATCCTCACCGAGAACCATGCCGAACTGCTCAGCGAATATGTCTGCGAGGTCACGCGGACGGATGGGCGCGACGAGATGGTGGTGCATGTCGAGACCGGCGGCCCGCTCGACCGGCCGACCGCCGACTATGAGGCGCTGCTGCGCATGCGGCTCGGCGTCGAGATCGCCGTCCGCCTCGCCGCGCCCGGCGCGCTCGGCGCCCTGACGCAGATCGAGGTGCGGCAGAAGCCGATCCGCCTCATCGACAAGCGCAAGGACGGCGCATGACGTCGGGACCCTCGCTCGAGGCGACGCGCGCGGCGCTGCAGCGCATCGCGGCGACCAATGACGACTGGCATGTCTTCATCACCGTCGATGCCGAGGGTGCGCTGCGCGCGGCCGCGGAGAGCGATGCGCGGCGGGCCGAGGGCGCGGCGCTGTGGCCCCTCGACGGCATGCCGATCGCGATCAAGGACAATATCGACGTCGCCGGCCTGCCGACGACGGTCGGCAGCGATGCGCATCGCGGCGCCGTCGCCGCCCGCGATGCCGCCGTCATCGCGAGGCTGAGGGCGGCCGGCGCCGTCATCCTCGGCAAGCTCAACATGCATGAGGGCGCACTCGGCGCGACCACCGACAACCGCTTCTTTGGCCGCTGCGAGAACCCGCGCGCGCCGGGCCATACGCCCGGCGGATCGAGCGGCGGCTCCGGCGCGGCCGTTGCGGGCGGGCTGGTGCGGATCGCGCTCGGCACCGACACGATGGGCTCGGTGCGCATCCCCGCCGCCTATTGCGGCTGTTGGGGGTTGAAGCCGACGCGCGGCCTCGTCGGCACCTCGGGCCTCGTCTATCTCTCCTGGACGTTGGACACGATCGGCCCGCTGGCGGAAACGCCCGAGGATCTCGCCGACGCGATCCGCCTCATGGCCGGCCCCGATCGCGACGACCCGCGCAGCGTCGCGGCGCCCGCCGGCTGGGACCCGGCGCCGCTTCCGACCACGCTCCGCGGCATCCGGCTCGGCCGGCCAGGGGTCGTCGACGCCGTCACATGCGAAGACGCGGTCCGCGCCGCCTATGACGCGCTGCTCGATCGCGCCCGCGCCGCCGGGGCCGAGATCGTCGATCTCGACATCGCCGGCTGGGACACCGGCCGCGCCCGCCGCGCCGGGCTGCTCGTCTCGGAAGCCGAGACGGGCAGCCTCATCGGTGCCGATCTCGATGCGCGGCCGGAGGCCTTTTCCGAGAGTTTCCGCGCGATGATCAATTATGGCCGCAAGGCGCCGGGCGAGCGGATCGCCGCCGCCTATCATGCCCTCGACCAGCTCGGACTCGCGGCCCGCAACGCCCTCGACGGCGTCGATGCGCTGATCCTGCCGACGGCGCCGCAACGCGCCTTCGCGCATGGCACGCCGGCGCCGGTGAACCAGGCCGACTTCACGGCGCTCGCCAATATCGCCGGCCTTCCCGCCGTCGCCTTTCCCCTGCCCGGCCCCGCCGATAAACCGCCGACCTCGGCGCAGCTGGTCGGCCGCGCCTTCGCGGAAGGCGCCCTGCTCGGCCTCGCCCGCGCGCTTTCGGAGCTTCAGCCATGACCGTCGACGCCGCCGCCTTCATCGCCGCGACCGCCGCCGCCGCCGCCAATGCCGACGGGCCCGAAGCGGCACTGGAGACGCTGATGCGCGCCTGCCACGCGAGCCTCGGCGACCGCGCGGCGCATCTCGTCCCCGGCGCGCTCGATCCCGGCCTCAGCCAGTTTTTCGTCGCCGGGACGTTCCTGATCACGCCCGATCGCGCCTTCCAGATGCTGGTCGGCAATACGGGCTTTCCGCCCGAACAGCAGCGGCTGATGGTACCGATCGATGGCGGCCATCCCGGCTGGGTCGTCGCCAATCGCCGCTCGCTGCTGCTCGCCAACACCGACGAGGACCGCGGCTTCCGGCAATATCTGAAGACGGCGCGGATGGGCTCAGCCGCCTATGCGCCGCTGCTCTTCCAGGGCGACATCCTCGGCCTCGTCATCGTCGCGGCGCAGGCGCGCGGCACGCTCGGCCCGGCGGATCTCGCGATCCTCGAGGCGCTGGCGCCGACCGCCGCCGCGCTCTTCGTCGCGCTCGGCGGCCCGGAATGGCTCGCCGCGACCTATCCGCCCGAGAATGCCTGGCGCGCCCCGGTGGAGGGATTGAAGTGAGCTACACCGCCCCGCTGGCCGATATCCTGGCGACGCTGCGCGTCTCCGGCGCGGTCGACGACCGTCTCGACGAGACGCTGACGATCGAGCTGGTCGAGACGATCCTGACCGAGGCCGGCCGCTTCGCCGCGGAGGCGATCGCGCCGCTCAACGCTGTCGCCGATCGCGACGGGCCGCGCCTTTCGGGCGGGGTCGTGACGACGACGCCGGGCTGGAAGGCACTCTATGCCGCCTGGCGCGACGGCGGCTGGAACGCGCTCTCGGCCCCGGCCGAGTGGGGCGGACAGGCGCTGCCGGCAACCGTGCAGGCCGCCTGCCGCGAGATCTGGAATTCCGCCTCGATGGCCTTCGGCATCGGCCCGACGCTGACCGAAGGCGCGATCGAGGCGCTACTCTCGCATGCCTCGGACGATCTCCGCGCCACCTATCTGCCGCCGCTCGTCGCCGGGCGCTGGATGGGCACGATGAACCTGACGGAGCCGCAATCCGGCTCCGATCTCTCGGGTATCCGCACCCGCGCCGAGCGCCATGCCGACGGTGGCTACCGCATCTTCGGCCAGAAGATCTACATCACCTATGGCGAGCACGACCTTGCCGAGAACATCGTCCATCTCGTGCTGGCGCGGCTGCCCGATGCCCCGCCCGGCACCAAGGGCATCTCGCTGTTCCTGGTTCCGAAACATCTCGTCGGCGCCGACGGCACGCTAGGCGTCCGCAACGATCTCGTCTGCGCCGGGATCGAGCACAAGCTCGGCCTGCATGGCTCGCCGACCTGCACCATGATCTTCGGCGAGACCACGGGCGCGGTCGGCTTTCTCGTCGGCGAGGAGAACCGCGGCCTCAACTGCATGTTCACGATGATGAACAACACGCGGCTCGCGGTCGGCATCCAGGGCGTCGGCATCGCCGAGCGGGCGCTGCAGCAGGCGCGCGCCTATGCCGAAACGCGGCTGCAGGGCCGCGCCGATCCGGCGTCCGCGACCCTCTCGCCGATCATCGCCCATCCCGACGTGCAGCGCATGCTGCTGACCATGAAGGCGCTGACCGGCGCGGCGCGGGCGATCTGCTACAGGGCCGCCGCCGCGATCGACCGCGGCGAGGAGGCGGCCGCGCTCGCCTCGCTGCTGACACCGGTCGCCAAGGCCTTCGCGACCGATATCGGCGTCGAGGTCGCCTCGCTCGGCATCCAGGTGCATGGCGGCATGGGCTATGTCGAGGAGACCGGCGCCGCGCAGCACCTCCGCGATGCCCGCATCGCGCCGATCTATGAGGGCACCAACGGCATCCAGGCGATCGATCTCGTCACGCGGCGGATCGGCGGCGATGGCGGCGCGACGATCGCAGCGCTCATCGCGGCTCTCGAGGGGTCGATCATGGATGCGGCCGCGGCGGCCCGCCTCGCCCCGGCGATCGCCGATCTCCGCGCGGCGACGGCGCTGCTGCTGGAGCGGCTCGCCGGGGGACGCCGCACCGAGGCGCTCGCCGCCGCGACGCCCTATCTCCGCCTGCTCGCCCTCGTCATCGGCGGCACCGAATTGCAGCGCCTCGCCGAGGCCGAGGCGGAGGCCGGCCGCGCGGCGGGCCGGCAGTTGCTCGCCAGCTTCTACCAGGGCGCGATCCTCTCGGCCTCGGGCGGCCTTGCCATGGCGGTCGCGTCATCAGGGCATCATGACGCGGACATGCTCGCGGCGGCGCTCGGCTGAGGCTCCGGAACGATCGAGACGGCCATCGCGGCATGGACTAGATTGCCGCGACTCGGCCGGTCGCCGCTCCGGCGATCGCGGCGGGGTCGATCGTTGGTCGTGCGATGGGGGTCCATTCGCCATGAAGAGACTGAGGCAATACGGCATGATCGCCGCGACGACGCTGGCGATGCTCAGCGTCGAAGCCGATGCGTGCACGCGGTTCATCTACGCGACGGGCACTGACGGCACCATCGTCGGGCGCTCCATGGACTGGATGCAGGACCCCGGCACCAATCTCTGGGCCTTCCCGAAGGGCATGAAGCGCGATGGCGGCGTCGGCGACGGCTCGATCGCCTGGACGTCGAAATATGGCTCGGTGGTGTCCGCGTTCTACGATGTCGCCACCGTCGAGGGCATGAACGATGCCGGCCTCGTCGCCAACACGCTCTATTTGACGGAAACCGACTATGGCGATGCCAAGGCCTCCGGCAAGCCGCTGATCTCGGTCGGCGCCTGGACGCAATATGCGCTCGACAACTTTGCCACCGTCGCCGAGGCCGTGGATGCGCTCGCGAAGGAGCCCTTCGCCATCGTCGCGCCGACGCTGCCAAACGGCTCGGCTGCCGGCGGGCATCTCTCGCTCGCCGATGCGACCGGCGACAGCGCGATCTTCGAATATCTGGATGGCAAGCTCGTCATCCACCACGACCCGAAATACACGGTGATGACCAATTCGCCGACCTTCGAGAAGCAATTGGCGCTCAGCGCCTACTGGGAGGCGATCGGCGGCATGAACTTCCTTCCGGGCACGATCAAGTCGCCCGACCGTTTCGTGCGCACCAGCTGGGCGCTGAATGCCGCCCCGAAGGAGAGCGACGAGCGCCTCGCGGTCGCCACGGCCTTCTCGCTGATCCGCGCCGTCTCGGTGCCGCTCGGCATCAAGGACAAGGAAGAGCCCAACATCGCCTCGACGATCTGGCGGAGCGTCTCCGACATCGGCCAGAAGCGCTACTATTTCGAATCGGCCTATAGCCCGACGATCTTCTGGGTCGACCTCGACAAGCTGGACCTCTCCGAGAGCGCCAGGCCGCGCGAGCTCGATCTCTCGACCCGCCCGATCATCGCCGGCGAAGCCTCGGCGAAATTCGTCGAGGCCGTGCCGTTCAAGTTCCTGTCGAACTGAGCTCGCGATATCGCGACTGACGGCGCTCGCCGCCGTCAGTCCTTCCAGAAGCTTGGCGACCAGCGCCTTGCCTTGGAGCCGGAGCGCCAGGGCGTCAGCGCATATTCGGCGGCGATGACGATGAGGAAGCTGACGAGGCCGAGCAGCGCCAGGAACACGATCGCGGCGAAGGTGCCGGCGGTGTTGAGGCGGGAATTCGCCTGCAGCAGATAGGCGCCGATGCCGCCCGAGGTCGAGGCGGTCCATTCGGCGATCACCGCGCCGGTTACGCTGAAGGTCGCCGAGAGCTTCAGCGCCGAGAACAGCGGCGTATAGGTTGCCGGCAGCTTGACGTGCCGGAAGATGCTGGCGCGCGAGGCGCCCATCGAGCGCACGAGATTGAGGATGTCGCGATCGACCGAGGCGAGGCCGTCGAGGACATTGACGACGACCGGGAAGAACACCACCAGCGCGACGATGACGAGCTTCGGCGCGAGGCCGAAGCCGAGCCAGATGGTGAGCGCTGCCGAGATGGCGACGATCGGGATCGCCTGGCTGGTGATGAGGATGGGATAGAGGATGCCGCGCACCGGCTTCGAGGCGTCCATCATCACGGCGAAGACGAAGCCGGCGAGCGCGCCGAGCACGAAGCCGATGAGGAATTCCATGAAGGTCTGCCCGAAACCCTTCACCAGCGCCGGCCAGTCGTCGCCGATATGGCGGGCGACGTCGATCGGCGAGGGCATGACATAGCGCGGGATCTCATAGTGATCGACCGCGAAGGCCCAGCCGCCGATCACCACGATGAGCGCGACGATCGGATAGACGAATTTCAGGATGAGCGCGCCGCGGTCAGACATGGGCGTTCTCCAGGGCCGGGGCCTCTTCATAGATCAGGTCGATGATCCGCTGCTTGATCGCGCTGAACACCGGGCTGGTCAGCACCGAGACCGGCCGCGGCCGCTCGATCGGCACGGGAATGATCTCGCGGATGCGGCCCGGGCGCGGCGACATCACGACGACGCGGTCCGACAGGAACACCGCCTCGTCGATATCATGCGTCACGAAGACGATGGTGCGGCGCTCGCGCTCCCAGACGCTGAGGAGCCATTGCTGCATGGCGAAGCGGGTCTGCGAATCGAGCGCGCCGAAGGGCTCGTCGAGCAAGAGCACGTCGCGATGCATCGCGAGCGTGCGCATCAGGGCGACGCGCTGGCGCATGCCGCCGGAGAGGGCCGAGGGATAGTGGTTGATGAAGTCGCCGAGCCCGTAGCGGCGGGCGAGCGCGACGCCCTCCTCCCGCTCCTTCCGCGTCGCCTTGCCCTTCAAGAGCGCGCCGAGCACGATATTGTCGAGCACGGTGCGCCAAGGAAGCAGCAGATCCTTCTGCAGCATGTAGCCGACCTCGCCGGCGCGACCGGTAACGTCACGGCCATCGATCTCGACATGGCCGCCGCTCGGCTGAAGCACGCCGGCGACGATGTTGAACATCGTGCTCTTGCCGCAGCCGGACGGGCCGACGACCGAGACGAATTCGCCGGCGCCAATGGCCAGGTCGGTCGGCGCCAGCGCCAGCGTCTCGCCGAAACGCTGCATGACGGCCTTGAGGGCGAGCTTAGGGGGAGCGGCGTCGGTCATCGGGCCTTCGGACGGGAGCGGGGTTTCGGGCGGGGTCGATTGGTGCTCACATCACCACGCAGCGTTCGCGGCCGAACCAGACGAGATCCTCGACCTTGACGGCGATGTCCTCGCGCGAGGCGAACGGCTCGACGGCCCACGCCCCCCACATCGGCGCATCATTGCCGGCATCGATGAAGTTGTGCAGATAGGCCGCGCCCGCCGTCAGCGAATGGCCGATATTGCCGAGAAGATCGAGCAGCACGAAGCCGTCGGCGACGAGGAGGTCGTTGCAGAAACCGAACAGCTCCTTGGCCGGCATGCCCGGGCGGCAAAAAGCAAGGGTCTTGGCGTGAATCCGTTCGAGATCGGCCAGCGCAAGGCTCGCCTCCGGCCAGTCGCCGAGCACGCGGCAGCGCGTGCAATCGCCCCAATGACCGTCCGGCGTGATCGGATGCACGTCGAGCATCAGCACGTCGCGCTCCGCCGCCTTCATGGCGCCGGGGCCGTTGGTTGGGAAGCAGATCTTGGCGTTTTCGCCGAGACCGACCACCGTGATCGTCCAGACATGCTCGACGCCGTTCTGGGCGAGGAAATCGCTGACGACGAGATCGATCTCCTCCTCGGTGCAGCCGGGCTCGAGCGCCGACAGGCCGACGGCGCAGGCCTGCCTTGCGAGCGCCTGCGCCCGGACAAGGCCAGGCGGCGGCACATCGGAGACATCAGGGCCCGGCTTGTAGCTCCAGGCGGGAACGATCCGTCTGGCGGCGGTGGTTGCGGTCATGGCGGGCGCTCCTGCTCCGGGTCTCGTCTCGGTCGTCCCGAGTCCTTGGCGTTACGATGTGGCCCGCGATGGGGGATCGCGGGCCAGGATTGCGGCGTTTGGCGAAGGCCTTACTTGGCGAGATAGGCGTTGGTGAAATAGGTGGGCGCCGCCGCGACCTCCTTCATCACGCCGAACTTGGTCAGCGCCGCGAGCAGCGCGGTCCAGTCGGCCTCGTTGTTGACGAGGAGATCATCGCCGAGCGTGCCGAACAGCGGGATCGTATCCGCCCATTGCTGGGTGATGAACTTCTCGTCGAACGCCTTGGCGTAGAGATCCTTGAACGCCGCGACGCCTTCCTCCGGATGGGCGGCGGCATAGCGGATGCTCTTGTCGGTGGCGCGCAGGAAGGCCTTGGCCTGGTCGGGATGCGCCTTCAGCCAGTCGTCATTGGCGGCGAGCATGAAGATCGGCGTGTTGGGAACGCCATGCTCGGTCGCCGGCAGGAAAGACGCCTTCTGGTTGCCGGCGGTCATCATCGCGGTCGCCTCGGCATTGGTGATGCCGGTGATCGCGTCGACGCGGTTCTGCAGCAGCAGCGGCACGGTGTCGTCGGCTGCGGCGACCATTTCGACATCGTCGAGCGTCAGGCCGGCATCGGCGAGCATCATGCCGAGCTGGGCCTTGGTCCAGGCGTCGTTGTAGATGCCGATGCGCTTGCCCTTGAGCTCCGCGACGGTGAGCGGCTTGCCCTCGGGGCTGATGATGCCCCAGTTATTGCCGCGGCCATAGCGGCCGATCGCCGTGACCGGCGCCTGTTCGCCGCGCGCGAAGATGACGTCCATCACCGTGGTGAAGGCGACATCGGCGCGGCCGGTGCCGAGGAACTTCATCGTGTCGGCGACGGTGGGCGGCACGACGATCTCGAGCTCGAGACCTTCCTCGGCATAGAAGCCCTTCTTGGCACCGAGGATCCACGGGATCCAGAAGCCGTCCGGCGTCGGCCATTCCTGCACGAAGGTCAGCTTGGTCAGCTCGGCCGCGTTCGCCGCCGGTGCCGGGCCCATCGCCAGCGTCGCGCCGAGCGCGAGGCCCGCCAGGACAGTGCGTCTCGTCAAGGTCATGCTCATGTTCCGATCCTCTTCCTCTGATGGTTGCCGGCGTCCGCAGTGCCTCTCCGGGCCAGTCGGTCCGCCGCA
The DNA here is from genome assembly GCA_965279105.1 of Kaistia sp. GTDB lineage: Bacteria > Pseudomonadota > Alphaproteobacteria > Rhizobiales > Kaistiaceae > Kaistia. Next base: position 1,810,920 of record OZ257135.1, on the reverse strand, counting down.
TCGATGGTGCTGCCGAGCAGGACCGACGCGCCGGCGATGCAATCGCCCGGCTCGACGAATTCCCGCTCGTTGTGGCTGATGCCGCCGCGGCACGGCACGAAGATCATCGCGGTCGGCGCGATCGCAGCGATCGAAAGGGCATCGTGAAACGCCCCCGAAACCATGCGCCGCGCGGCAAAGCCCTGCCCTGCCGCCGCCGCCGCGACGGTGTCGACGAGGTCGGCGTCGAAGGCGGTCGGCGGCGCGGCGAAGAGCGGCTCGACCGCGAGGCTGCAGCCATGGGCGACGGCCGATTCCGAGAGCACGGCGCGCACGCGCGCCTCCATGGCGGCGAGCCGGTCGGCGCGCGGATGGCGAAGGTCCAGCGTGCAGCGCGCCTCGCGCGCCACGGCATTGACCGAGTCCGGAAGCGAGGAGAGCCGCCCGGCGGTCAGCCGCGCCTCGGCATCGCCGGGCATGATTTCGTCCTGCAGCCGCGCCAGCGCGGCGACGAGGGCCGCCACCGCGTCGCGGCGGGCATCGAGCGGCGTGGTGCCGGCATGGCTGCTTTCGCCGCTCAGGGTGACGCCGAGCCAGCTGGTGCCCTGGATGCCGTCGACGGCGCCGATGGCAAGGCCGGCCCGCTCGAGGATCGGGCCCTGCTCGATATGGAGTTCGAGATAGCCTGATATCGGGAAGCCGAGCGGCCGTTCGGCCGCGCCGGGCAAGGCGGCCCGGGTCGCGGCCACCTCGGCCTCCAGCGTCAGCCCGGCGGAATCGTCGGCCGTGCCCTCCGGCAGGCTTTCTGCGGCGAAGGCGCGCGAGCCCATCGCGCCGGGCAGGAAGCGGCTGCCCTCCTCATTGGCCCAGACGACGACCTCGACCGGCAGCGCCGTCGCAACGCCGCTGTCCTCGAGCGTCTCCAGCACCTCGAAGGCGGCGAGCGTGCCGAGCGCGCCGTCATAGCGGCCGCCGGTCGGCTGGCTGTCGAGATGGCTGCCGATGAGGAGCGGCGCGCCGCTCATCTCGCCGCGGCGGATGAAGAGATTGGCGATGCTGTCCTGCGACACCGAAAAGCCCCGCGCCAGAGCGAGATCGGCGAGGAGGCCGCGCGCGTCACGGTCGGCACGGGAAAAGGCCGGACGATCGACGCCGCCATTGGCGAGCCCGCCGATCGCCGCGAAGGCATCGAGCCGGGCGAGCAGCCTTGCGCCGTCGACGCGAGGCGTCGTCACCGCCGACCGCTCCGCGGCCAGGCTGCATGAAACCCACTTGAACGACGCGACATCATCCCTGCCCCCTGCTAGGATCGCGGACGAGACGAACCCCGCGCTTTCCCCCGATCCATGGCGATCATCATTCAAGGGACTTGAACACTTGTCAATCCTGTTGCGAAAGCGCCGCCGCGGGTGGACACTGCTGCGATCCCGGCCGCAGGGCGGGTGATGCACGTGATTGGAATGACGATGACGAAGAGAGCGTCGGCCGCCGAACTCGCGGCCCCCACCGCCGAGCTGCGGCTCGGCATGCGCCTCCGGCTGGCGCGGCAGATCCGCGGCATGACGTTGAAGGCGCTGGCGGAGGCGGCGAGCTGCTCCGAGAGCCTCCTGTCGAAGATCGAGAACGGCAAGGCGTCGCCGTCGCTGCCGATGCTGCACCGGCTTGTCCAGGTGCTCGAAACCAATATCGGCTGGATGTTCGAGGAGGTCGACGGCGAGGAGGGCATCATCTTCCGCGCCGGCGCGCGGCCGCTGATCGCGCTCGATCCGCTGCGCCAGGGCGACGGCATCACGCTCGAACGCGTCATCCCCTATTCCGCCGGGCACCTCCTCCAGTGCAACATCCACCATATCGAGGCGGGCGGCGAGAGCGCCGGGCCGATCCGCCATGTCGGCGAGGAGGTCGGCTATGTCATCTGCGGCGAGATCGAGCTCAGCGTCGGCGAGCGGAGCTTCCACCTCCAGCCCGGCGACAGTTTCGTGTTCGAATCGGAGCGGCCGCATCACTATCGCAATGTCGGCACGGAGCGGGCGAGCATCTTCTGGGTGAACACGCCGCCGACATTCTGATCGTCGTTCAAGCGACTTGACAACGACAGTGGATTCTTGACTTCTTGCGCGTCGAAAAAGAGAGGGCGAAGCGAATGGCCGGGTTGAAGATTCTGTTGGCGGGCGAATCCTGGGTGTCGTCCGCGACCCATATCAAGGGCTTCGACCAGTTCCAGTCGGTGACCTATCACACCGGCGCCGATCCCTTGCTGGCGCTGCTGCGCGGGCGCGGCTTCGACGTCACCTTCATGCCCTCGCACGAGGCGCAGCGCGACTTCCCGCAGACCGTCGAGGCGCTGTCGGCCTATGACGCGGTCATCCTCTCCGATATCGGCGCCAACACGCTGCTGCTGCATCCCGATACCTGGCTGAATTCGAAGCGCACGCCGAACCGGCTGATCGCGCTGCGCGACTTTGTCGCCAAGGGCGGCGCGCTGCTGATGTTCGGCGGCTATTTCAGCTTCCAGGGCATCAACGGCGCCGCCCGCTATCGCGGCACCGCGGTCGAGGCCGTGCTGCCGGTCACCTGCCATCCCTATGACGACCGCGTCGAGGTGCCGGAGGGCTTCACGCCCGTCGTGACCGGCGCGGCCGACCACCCGATCCTCGCCGGCCTCGGCACCGACTGGCCGCCGTTGCTCGGCTTCAACGAGGTGATGCTGAAGGCGGACGCCGAGGTGCTCGCCACCGTTTCGACCGAGTATGGCGCGCTGCCGCTGATCGCGACCCGCCGCCATGGCGAGGGCCGCACGGTGGTGTGGACGTCCGATGTCGGGCCGCATTGGCTGCCGCCGGAATTCGTCGCCTGGGAGGGCTATGGTCCCCTCTTCGAGCAGATGATCGCCTGGGCCGTCGCCAAGGACTGAACCGGCCGATGGCCCGAGGAGACCGCTGATGCCCGCGACCCGCGTCAAGGAAGCGCCGCTGACGGTGGCCTCCATCCAGATGGAGCCGCTCTTCGGCGACGTCGAGGGCAATCTCGCGCGCTCGATCGCGCTGATCGAGCAGGCGGCGGCCAAGGGCGCCAAGCTCGTCGTGCTGCCGGAACTCTGCAACACCGGCTATGTCTTCGAGAGCCGCGCCGAGGCGCGCGGCCTTGCCGAAGCCATCCCGGACGGACGCTCGACGCAAGGCTGGATCGCGGCGGCCCGCCGCCTCGATCTGGACATCGTCGCCGGCATTACCGAGCGCGACGGCGAGCTTCTCTACAACTCGGCCGTCATCGTCGGCCCGGACGGGCTGGTCGGCCGCTATCGCAAGGTGCATCTCTGGGGCGACGAGGCGCTCTATTTCGCGCCCGGCAATCTCGGCTTTCCGGTGTTCGATACGCCGTTCGGCCGCATCGGCTGCCACATCTGCTACGACTGCTGGTTCCCGGAGAGCTTCCGCCTCGCCGCGCTGCAGGGCGCCGAGATCGTCTGCGTGCCGACCAACTGGGTGCCGATCCCCGGCCAGGACCCGACGCGCGAGGCGATGGCCAACATCATCGTCATGGGCGCCGCCCATTCGAATTCCGTCTTCGTCGTCTGCGCCGACCGCATCGGCACCGAGCGCGGCCAGCCCTTCATCGGCCAGAGCCTGATCGTCGCGCAGACCGGCTGGCCGGTGGCGGGCCCCGCCAGCCGCGACCGCGAGGAGGTCCTCGTCGCGACGATCAATCTCGCCGATGCGCGGCGCAAGCGGAACTGGAACGACTTCAACCAGGTCATGCGCGACCGCCGCCGCGACGTCTATGACGAGATGCTGGGCAGCGGCGCCAAGCCCGGCTGGTATTGAGCAGGCTTTCGTTTCGGACGGCGTGATCCCCATGGACTTTCGATGGCCCGCGCCGTTAGCCTGCCGCGACTTTCCGCCAGGGCCGGCGGCGGAGGGCCGTTCCAAGGGCCGTGCCGGACCAGCGGAGCAGCGTGCATATGGTTTCGTCTGAAAGGCTCGAGGACGCGTCGCGCGCCGCCTGGCTCTACTACGTCGCCGAGAACACGCAGGACCAGATCGCCCAGAAGCTCGGCGTGTCGCGCCAGGCCGCCCAGCGGCTGGTGTCGCTCGCGGTCGCCGAGGGGCTGGTCAAGGTCCGCATCGATCATCCGATCGCGGCCTGCCTGGACCTTGCGCGGCGGCTGACCGATCGCTTCCAGCTCAGCCATTGCGAGATCGTCCCCTCCGACCCGGCGGCGCCCGGCGCGCTCGGCGGCATCGCCCGCGCCGCGGCGGCCGAGATGGAGCGCTGGCTGTCGCGGCCGGCGCCGCTCGTCATGGCGATCGGCACCGGGCGCTCGCTGCAGGCTTCGGTCGACCAGATGCTGCATATCGACTGCCCGCAGCACCGCGTCGTCTCGCTCACCGGCTCGATCCTGCCGGATGGCAGCACCTCGCATCACAGCGTGATCTATTCGCTGGCCGGCCGCATCAGCGGCGCCACCTTCCCGCTGCCCTTCCCCGTCGTCGCCTCCTCGCGCGGGGAGCGCGAGACGCTGCATGCCCAGGCGATGATCAAGCCGACACTGGCGCTGGCCGAGCGGGCCGAGGTGACCTTCATCGGCATCGGCGACATGGCGCGCGACGCGGCCATGGTGCTCGACGGATTCATCAGCACCGACGAGCAGGCGCTGCTGGAGGCCTCCGGCGCGGTCGGCGAGATCATCGGCTGGGCCTTCGACGCCGACGGGCAGATCCTCGACATCGGCACCAATGCCCGCGTCGCCTCGGCCCCGGTGCCCGATCGCGACCGCGGCCTCGTCATCGGCATCGCCGCCGGCGCCCGCAAGCGGACCGCCATCGGCGCCGCCCTCGCCGGCCGCCTCGTCAACGGCCTCGTCACCGACGAGGCGATGGCGGCGATGCTGATCGCCGGCTAGCCGCCCCCACCCGTCCTCCGCGCATTGTGCGCCGCAGTATCGAATTTCGTTGACCACACACGCCCTGTTGTGGGTATTTTCCCATTCATCGGGCAAATGCTCGATACAGGGAGGATGCAATGAAACTCAATCGACACCTGGCGGGCCTCGCCTCGCTGGTCGCGGTCGCAGCGGCCGGACCGGCTCTCGCCGAGACCACGCTGACCATCGCGACCGTCAACAATGGCGACATGGTCCGCATGCAGGGCATGACGGACGATTTCACCAAGGCCAATCCGGACATCAAGCTGCAGTGGGTCACGCTCGAGGAGAACGTGCTCCGCCAGAAGGTCACGACCGACATCGCCACCAAGGGCGGCCAGTTCGACGTGCTCACCATCGGCACCTATGAGGTCCCGATCTGGTCGAAGAACGGCTGGCTGGTCGCGCTCGACAATCTCGGCGCCGACTACGACGTCGACGACCTCCTGCCGGCGATCCGCTCGGGCCTTTCGACGGACGGCAAGCTCTATGCGGCGCCGTTCTATGGCGAGTCGAGCTATGTCATGTACCGCAAGGACCTGATGGAGAAGGCCGGGCTGACCATGCCCGACGCCCCGACCTGGGACTTCATCCGCCAGGCGGCCGAGAAGATGACCGACCGCGCCAACGGCATCAACGGCGTGTGCCTGCGCGGCAAGGCCGGCTGGGGCGAGAACATGGCCTTCCTGACCGCGATGTCGAACTCGTTCGGCGCGCGCTGGTTCGACATGGACTGGAAGCCGCAGTTCGACCAGCCGGAATGGAAGAGCACCCTGCAGTTCTATGTCGACCTGATGAAGGCGGCCGGCCCCGCCGGCGCCTCGTCGAACGGCTTCAACGAGAACCTGACGCTGTTCCAGCAGGGCAAGTGCGGCATGTGGATCGATGCCACCGTCGCCGGTTCGTTCGTGACCGATCCGAAGGCCTCGACCGTCGCCGACAAGGTCGGCTTCGCGCTGGCCCCCGATACCGGCCTCGGCAAGCGCGGCAACTGGCTCTGGGCCTGGTCGCTGGCGGTCCCCGCCGGCTCGGCCAAGACGGAAGCCGCCGAGAAGTTCGTCGGCTGGGCGACTTCCAAGCACTACACCGATCTCGTCGCCGCCAAGGAAGGCTGGGCCAACGTTCCTCCGGGCACGCGCACCTCGCTCTACAAGAACGCCGACTATCTGAAGGCGGCGCCGTTCGCCCAGATGACGATCGACTCGATCAACACCGCCGATCCGACCAAGCCGACCGTCAAGCCGGTGCCCTATACGGGCGTGCAGTTCGTCGCCATTCCTGAATTCCAGGGCCTTGGCGACACCGTCGGCCAGCTCTTCTCGGCGGCGCTTGCCGGCCAGTCGAGCGTCGACGATGCGCTGAAGCAGGCGCAGGACGTCGCGACGCGCACGATGACCAAGGCCGGCTACATCAAGTAGCCGATCGCCCTGATGCCCGCGGCTCCGGCCGCGGGCATTTCTGACCCAAGAGGGTATCGCGGTGGAGAGCCTTGCTCGCTGACGCTCCGGCCGGATCGGCAGGATGCGAGGGGGCCGGGGCGCCATACCCAAAGAAGCCAAGCCGGGGAGTGAGGACATGGCGGCGACCGTCAATACGCGCAAGCTGGCGCGCAGCATGCTTATGCCGGCAGTGGTCATCCTCTTCATCTGGATGATCGTGCCGCTGCTCCTCACCATCTGGTACTCGTTCCAGAACTACAATCTGCTCAACCCCGCCAATGTCGGCTTCGCGGGCTGGACCAACTACAAGTATTTCCTCACCGATCCCGCCTTCTTCCAGGCCTTCGCCAACACGCTGATCCTCACTCTGTCGGTGCTGGCGATCACCGTCATCGGCGGCATCCTGCTCGGCCTCCTGCTCGACCAGTTCATCTACGGCCAGGGCATCGTCCGCATTCTCGTGATCTCGCCGTTCTTCATCATGCCGACCGTCGCGGCGCTGGTGTGGAAGAACATGCTGATGAATCCGAACTACGGCATCTTCGCCTGGATCGCGACACGGCTCGGCTTCGCCCCGGTCGCCTGGCTCGAAACCTATCCGCTGTTCTCGATCATCCTCATCGTCGCCTGGCAGTGGCTGCCCTTCGCGACGCTGATCCTTCTGACGGCGCTGCAGTCGCTCGACGAGGAGCAGAAGGAGGCGGCCGGCATGGACGGCGCCAATTTCGCCAGCCTCTTCGTCTATATCACGCTGCCGCATCTCGCCCGCGCGATCACCGTCGTCATCCTGATCGAGACGATCTTCCTGCTCTCGGTCTTCGCCGAGATCCTGGTCACCACCAGCGGCGGGCCCGGCTACGCCTCCACCAACATCGCCTATCTCATCTATCACCAGGCCCTGCTCGACTATGACGTCGGCGGCGCCTCCGCGGGCGGCGTTGTGGCGGTCATCCTTGCCAATATCGTCGCCATCTTCCTCGTCCGCCTTGTCGGCAAGAACCTCGACGCGTGAGGAGAAAGAACCATGGCCCGCGCAATCAGCCCGCAGAAGAAATGGACCTTCACGATCCTCGCCTGGCTCGTGGCACTGATCCTGTTCTTCCCGATCCTGTGGACGTTCCTCACCGCCTTCAAGACCGAGGGTGACGCCATCCTGTTCCCGCCGGCCTTCCTGCCGCCGCACTGGACGTTCGAGAATTTCATCGAGGTGCAGACGCGCTCGAACTATTTCCGGCACTTCTTCAATTCGGTGGTGATCTCGGTCGGCTCGACGCTGATCGGCCTCCTCATCGCCGTGCCGGCGGCCTGGTCGATGGCCTTCGCGCCGTCGAAGCGGACCAAGGACATCCTGATGTGGATGCTCTCGACGAAGATGATGCCGGCGGTCGGCGTGCTCGTGCCGATCTATCTCATCTTCAAGAATCTCGGCCTGCTCGACACGCTCGGCGGCCTTACCGGCATCCTGATGCTGATCAACCTGCCGATCATGGTCTGGATGCTCTACACCTATTTCCGCGAGATCCCGATCGACATCCTCGAGGCCTCGCGCATGGATGGCGCCGAGCTCTGGCAGGAGATCGTCTTCGTCCTCCTGCCGATGGCGGTGCCGGGCATCGCGTCGACGCTTCTCCTCAACATCATTCTCGCCTGGAACGAGGCGTTCTGGACGCTGAACCTGTCGGCCGCCGACGCGGCGCCGCTGACGACCTTCATCGCCTCCTATTCGAGCCCCGAGGGCCTCTTTTGGGCCAAGCTGTCCGCAGCCTCGACGCTCGCCATCGCGCCCATCCTGATCATCGGCTGGTTCAGCCAGAAGCAATTGGTGCGCGGCATGACATTCGGCGCCGTGAAATAGACGACGGGGAGAGAACCAAAATGGGCAAGATCGTCCTGGAAGGCGTCGAGAAGCACTTCGGCAATGTGAAGGTGATCGCGAATGTCAGCCTCACCGTCGAGGACGGTGCGTTCGTCGTGTTCGTCGGGCCGTCGGGTTGCGGCAAGTCCACGCTGCTCCGGCTGATCGCCGGGCTCGAGGATGTGACCGCCGGCAAGATCTTCATCGACGGCGTCAATGTCGTCGACATGCCGCCCTCGAAGCGCGGGCTGTCGATGGTGTTCCAGTCCTATGCGCTCTATCCGCATATGAGCGTGCGCGGCAATATCGGCTTCGGCCTCAAGATGGCCGGCATGCCGAAGGACGAGATCCGCCAGAAGGTCGAGGCCGCCGCGGCGACGCTGAACCTGACGCCCTATCTCGACCGCAAGCCGCGCATGCTCTCCGGCGGCCAGCGCCAGCGCGTCGCCATCGGCCGCGCCATCGTGCGCCAGCCGAAGGGCTTCCTGTTCGACGAGCCGCTCTCCAACCTTGACGCGGCGCTGCGCGTCAACATGCGCATCGAGATCGCGCGGCTGCAGCGGAGCCTCGCCACCACCGCGATCTATGTCACCCACGACCAGGTCGAGGCCATGACCATGGCCGACAAGATCGTGGTGCTGAATGCCGGCTCGGTCGAACAGGTCGGCTCGCCGCTCGAACTCTATGAGCGGCCGGACAATCTCTTCGTCGCCGGCTTCATCGGCTCGCCGAAGATGAACCTCGTCGCAGGCGCCACGGCGGCGGGCTATGGCGCGGAGACGATCGGCATCCGGCCCGAGCATCTCGGGGTCGCGCGCGAGGGCAATGGCTGGGCGGGCACCGTCAGCGTCGCCGAGCATCTCGGCAGCGACACCTTCCTCTATGTCGACGTCCCCGGCATCGGCCTCGTCACGGTCCGCACGCAGGGCGAGGTCGGCTTCAAGGTCGGCGAGCGCGTCATGCTGGTGCCGGATCCGGCCCGCCTGCACCGCTTCGACAAGAGCGGCAAGGCGATCCGCGGCTGAGGGCCGCCACCGGCGAGGTTGAATGTCGGCGCGGGGGCATGGATGATCGCCCTCCCCGACACCCGCGAACAATCGAGAAGCGAGAAGAAGAGCGGCCATGGCGATCAAGCTGTCGACGACCAACCTGCCCGAGATCGCCGCCAAGGCGCGCGTGCCGGCCTATGACCGCGCCGGGCTCAGCGCCGGCATCCTGCATTTCGGCATCGGCAATTTCCACCGCGCCCACCAGGCTGCCTATCTCGACGACCTCTTCGCCACCGGCCGCGACCATGACTTCGCGATCATCGGCACCGGCGTCACCGAGCATGACGGCCGTATCGCCGGGCTGCTCGCGGGACAGGACCTCCTGACGACCCTCGTCGAGCAGGAAGCGACAAGTTCGCTCGCCCGCGTCACCGGCTCGATGATCGCGACGATCGCGCCTGACGACCGCGAGGCGATCCTTCCGAGGCTCGCCGACCCGGCGATCCGCATCGTCTCGCTCACCGTCACCGAGGGCGGCTATTTCATCAATGCCGCCACCGCCGCCTTCGACCCGCAGCATCCGCAGATCGTCGCCGACGCCGCCGATCCCGATCACGCGAGGACCGTGTTCGGCCTCATCATCGCCGGGCTGAAGCGCCGCCGCGCCGCCGGCATCATCCCGTTCACGGTGATGTCCTGCGACAACCTCCCGCATAATGGCGCGGTGACGCGCAATGCCGTCACTGGCCTCGCCGCCCTGTCCGACCCGGCCTTCGCCGCCTGGATCAGGGATAATGTCGCCTTCCCGAACGGCATGGTCGACCGCATCACCCCGGCGACCGGCGAACGAGAGAAGAGGATGCTTTCCGAGGAGTTCGGCATCGACGACGCCTGGCCGGTGTTCTGCGAGGATTTCCGGCAATGGGTGCTCGAGGACGATTTCCCCGCCGGTCGGCCGCGGCTCGAGGATGTCGGCGTGCAGTTCGTGCCCGACGTGACGCCGTTCGAGATGATGAAGATCCGCATCCTCAATGGCGGCCATGCGGTGATCGCCTATGCCGGCGGGCTGCTCGACATCCATTTCGTGCATGAGGCGATGGAGCATCCGCTCGTCGCCGGCTTCCTCGAGAAGATCGAGACCGAGGAAATCGTGCCGGTGGTGCCGCCGGTGCCCGACACCGACACCACCGCCTATTTCGCGCTGATCAAGCACCGCTTCGCCAATCCGAAGATCGGCGACACCATCCGCAGGCTCTGCCTCGACGGCTCCAACCGGCAGCCGAAATTCATCATCCCGACCATCGCCGACCGCTTGTCTGAGGGGCTCCCGATCGAGGGCCTCGCGCTCGAATCGGCGCTCTGGTGCCGCTACTGCTTCGGCACGACCGACAGCGGCGCGGCCATCGCCCCGAACGATCCGAACTGGGAGCGGCTGACCGAGACCGCTTCGCGCGCCAAGGACGACCCCTACGCCTGGCTGGCGATGCAGGACATCTATGGCGCGGTCGGCGAGAACGCGATTTTCCGCGCCGCCTTCACCGAAGCGCTCACCGCGCTCTGGCGCGAGGGAACGGCGGCGACGCTGACACGCTATCTCGGCCGCTGAGCGCGGGCGGTCGATCATGGCGACGCCCGGGCTGGTCATCCTCGACTGCGACGGCGTCGTCGTCGACAGCGAGCCGGTCGCCATCGCGGCGCTCGCCGAATTCCTGCAGGGCATCGGCCTGCCGGTGGCCGAGGACTATGTCTACCGGCATTTCCTCGGCCGCAGCTGGACGACGGTCACCGCGCTGCTCGCCCGCGACTACCAGATCCGCCTCTCCGCCGAGGAGGTCGAGGCCTATAAGGAACTGCTGTTCGAGCGCATCCGCGCGCGGGTCCTGCCGATGCCGGGCATCGTTGAGGCCATCGCGGCGCTGGATCGGCCGGTCTGCATCGCCTCATCGAGCACGCCGGAACGGCTGGCGGTCTCGCTCGGCAAGGCCGGGCTCAGCGAGCGCTTCGGCGGCCACGTCTACTCGGCCTCGCTGGTGCAGCGCGGCAAGCCGGCGCCCGACCTATTCCTCCATGCCGCCGCCGCGATGGGCTTTCAACCGGCCGACTGCCTCGTCATCGAGGACAGCCCGGCCGGCATCGAGGCCGGCAAGGCGGCGGGCATGATCGTCGCGGCCTTTCTCGGCGGCTCGCATGTCGCGCCCGGCAAGCTGCGCCCGCTGGCGCTGGCCCTTGCGCCGCAGATCGTCTTCGACAGCATGGCGGAGTTTCCCGCCGTGCTCGACCGCTTCGACGCGCTCCGCTCGGCCTGATGCGTCAGTGCGGCTTCGCCATGCCGCCATAGTTGGCGGCGAGGCCCTTGTCGAAGGTCTCCTGCATCTCGGCCTCGGTGAGCAACACAGGGCCGCCGATCAGGAGCGCGTTGTAATATTGCCGCGCGATCGTCTCGAGCTCGACGGCGCGCCACATCGCATTGCCGAGATCATGGCCGGTGGCGATGGCGCCGTGATTGGCGAGCAGCACCGCCGAGCGGCCCTCCATCGCGGCGAGCGCGTTCAGCGACAATTGCTCCGTGCCATAGGTCGCATAGTCGGCGCAGCGGACGCTGTCGCCGCCGAACACCGCGATCATGTAGTGGCAGGCGGGGATCGAGCGGCGGGTCATCGCGAGGCTGGTGCAATAGGTCGGATGGGCGTGGACGATGGCGCCGACCTCGGGCCGCGCCCGCAGGATGTCGCGATGGAAGCGCCATTCGGTCGAGGGCGGCCGCGGGCCCTCCCAGGCGCCGTCATCCGCGCCGAGCGACATCGAGACGATCTCCTCGGGCAGCATCCGGTCATAGGGGATCGAGGTCGGCGTGATCAGCATCCGGTCCTCGTAGCGGGCCGAGATATTGCCGGAGACGCCCTGGTTGAGGCCGCTGCCGTTCATCATCAGGCAGTGGGCGATGATGTCGCGGCGGATGTCGAGTTCGGTCATCGGGACGGTCTTTCGCTCTGGCGCCTGGCGGGGGACGGGTCGCCGCTGTTTGCCGGTCGGCAGCCGCCCGGTCAACTGGCGAGACGCTCGAAACGGACGCCTGCGGCGGCGCCGGATTGCCCGCAAATCGGGCTCGCCTCGCCGCGCGCCGTCGTTTATTGCCGGAGTGAACCCGCGACGCCGCCACTCCTGGCAGCTTCCCCCGCCGCGCCGAGGTGTGCCGCATGGCCGCAGCCGATCTCATCATCCACAACGCGCGCGTGATCGCCGATGATCGCGCGTTCACCGGCGGTGTCGCCATCGCCGCCGGGCTCATCACCGCGGTGTTCGAGGGCACGAGCGACGCCGTCGCGGCCGAGACGCTCGATGCCGGGGGGCTCACGCTGATGCCCGGCCTCGTCGATGCGCATGTGCATTTCTCCGAGCCCGGCCGCGGCCATTGGGAAGGCTTTGCAACCGGCAGCCGCGCCGCGGCGGCGGGCGGCATCACCACCTTCGTCGAGATGCCGCTTAACGCCCATCCGCCGACGATCAACGCCGAGGCGCTTCGGCTGAAGCAGGCGGCGGCGCGCGTCAGCATCACCGACTATGCGCTCTGGGGCGGCTTCGTCGACGACAACCGCGCCGATCTCGCCAGCCTGCGGGCCGGCGGCGTCGTCGGCTTCAAGGCCTTCATGTGCACGGCGACCGATTTCCCGCGCATCGACGCGGCGCTGATGCGCGAGGGCATGCGGGCGATCGCCGGCCTCAGTGCCTTCCTCGCGCTCCACGCCGAGGACGACGCGATGACCGCCGCCCTCACCGCGACCTTGCGCGCGAGCGGTCGCACGGATCGCGCCGCCTGGGGCGAGGCACGGCCGATCGCGGCCGAACTCGCCGCGATCGACACCGCCCTCGCTCTCGCCGCCGAGACCGGCGCGCGGCTGCATGTCGTGCATGTCTCCTCGGCCGCCGGCATCGACCGGATCAGCGCCGCCAAGGCGAAGGGCGTCGCCGTCACCGCCGAGACCTGCCCGCATTACCTCTTCTTCGACGACAGCGATCTCACGCGGATCGGGCCGCTGGCGAAATGCGCGCCGCCGCTCCGCAGCGCAGGCGAGCGCGAGGCGCTATGGGAACGGGTGCTGGATGGCGCGGTCGACGTCATCGCCTCCGATCACTCGCCCTGCCTGATCGAGGAGAAGACGGCGGGCAACGACGACATCTTCAAGGCCTGGGGCGGCATTTCCGGGCTGCAGTCGACGCTGCCGGTGCTCTTGACCGAGGGGGCGAAGCGCGGCCTGTCGCTTGCCGCCATCGCGCGGATGACCGCCGCCAATCCGGCGCGCCTCTTCGGCCTCGCGCCGCGGAAGGGCGCCATCGCGGTCGGCGCCGATGCCGATCTCGTCCTCGTCGATCCGGACAAAGGATTCGAGCTCGCCGAGAGCGACCTCTTCTACAGGAATCCGCACAGCGCCTATGTCGGCGCGGCCTTCACGGGCGCGGTCATCCGCACGCTGAGCCGCGGCGAGACGATCTTCGCCGACGGCGCGATCACCGCCACCTCAGGCCGCGGCCGCCGGCTGGACGGTCCCGGTCTCACCGCCTGAGGCGGCCTCGCCTCAGCGGGCGGTCCAGCCGCCGTCGACGAGGATGGTCTGGCCGGTGATCATCGCGGCCGCGTCGGAGGCGAGGAAGGCGACGACGCCCGAGACCTCATGCGGCTCGCCGATCCGGTGCAGGGCGGCGATGCGCTCGATCACATCGGCATGGAAGGTCTCGTCGGCGAGCATGTCGGTGGTGCCGTCGGTGCGGATGAAGGTCGGCGCGACGCAATTGACGCGGACGTCGTAGATGCCCCATTCGACAGCGAAGCACTTCGTCATATGCGCGACGGCCGCCTTGGACAGGCAATAGAGACCCTCGCCCGGCAAGGCGACGGCGCCGGCCTGCGAGCCGATATTGACGATCGCACCTTGCCGCCGCGCGATCATGTGGCGGCCGACATATTGCGACAGGAAGAAGGTCGAGCGGACATTGACGTCGAGCACCGCCTCGTAGTCGGCCTCGCTGACGCTCTCGATCGGCGCCATCGGAATGCCGCCGCCGGCATTGTTGACGAGGATGTCGATCTGGCCGAACGCCTCGATGGTGGCATCGACGGCGGCGCGGCCCTCGTCGAGCCGGCGCACGTCGAGCTGGACCGGAAGGGCACGGACGCCGAAGGCCTCGATCTCGGCGACGAGGCCGTTATCGGTCGAGACATCGCGGAGCCCGAGCGCCACATGCGAGCCGGCGGCGGCGAGCGCCAGCGCCGACGCGCGTCCAAGCCCGCGCCCGGCTCCCGTCACCAGGGCCACGCGGCCAGTGAGATCGAAACTTGGCAGTTTGGTCATCTAGAGATCCTCGTGCTGTCGGGCGGCGGGCCGCGCGACGACCAGATATCCATACCCCCAATTGACGGGCAGCATGCCCGACAGGCGGTCGTCGAGCCAGCCGACAAGGGGGCGGTGCGTCACGGCATATTCCGGCAGCACGCTCTCGATGGTGAGGCGCTCGACGGTAAAGCCGGCATCGGCGAGCTCGGCCCTGATCTCGGCCCGCCGGTAGAGATGATAGAAGAGATCGATCGTGCCGTGTCCCGCCGCGCGGGCATAGCGGATGTCGCCGGGCTCGAGGCCCGGAATCGCCGCCGCCTCGGCCTGCGCCGCGCGAAAGCGCCTCGCCGCATTGGGAAGACCGAGGATCAGCCGACCCGAGGGCGCGAGGTTGCGGCGGAGTTCCTCGAGCAGCGCCAGCCGCGCATCGCGGCCCGCGACATGGCCGAGTACGCCGAAGGCGAGCAAAGCGACGTCGAATGCGCCCTTTCCTGCGACCAGACGGCGATAGTCGGCGCCGACGGCATCGACGATGGCGATCGCGTCACTGAGCCCGGCTCTATCGACGGCGTCGCGAAGATGGGCCCGCGCGACCGGGCTGATATCAACAGCGACGACGCGGGCCCCGGCGTCCCTGGCGAGCGCCAGGCAATAGCGCCCCTCGCCGGCACCGAAATCGAGCAAGCGACCACCGGCCGGCAGCGCCGCGCGCAGGAAGCGCAGCGTGCGGCGGTTTGGATGCGGATAGCGGCGCTGATAGAGGCCGGAAGCGAAATAGGCGTCGTAGCTCGCCGCCATGTCGGGGAGCGACGGCGCGCCATCGGCCGGCGGGCGGGCGGTCAAGCGGAAACCCTTTCGTGGGCCGGCGCGCGGCCGGCGGTGGACCCTGGTCGACAGGCGGGTTTGCGTCGTCTTGTGCAAACCCCCGGAACCGTCCTTGCCGGGTTCGATCCGGCAGTCCCGTCCTTATCCTTGTCGAGATCAGAGTGTCGACCGGCAGTCGTTAAAAGTCTGGGTTGCCGGCACATGATTGCTGGTCGGCGAGGCAAGAGTCAGATTGCCAGGTCGAGCCCGGCACTGACAGGTGCGAGCGTTTGCCTGCGGCGACGAACGCCGAACCGCGATCCGCTCTAGAACGGATCGACATTCGGCTTGGGTCATCGTGATCGACCGCTGCCACCTGTCATTGCCGGGCTTGACCCGGCAATCCAGCCTCTCTGCCTGCATGTCAGCAATTGTAGGCGGACAGTCGAAGAAAGTCTGGGTTGCCGGGTCAAGCCCGGCAACGACACCTCTGAGGATTCTCAGCAGGGCCAAAGCCTGAATGTCGATCGGTCCTAGTGTTCGAAATGCAGGCGAAGGACCGAGGTTCCGGGCTTGGCACCGGGCCCGCTCGAGAGCTTGTCGGCCAGCCGGCGCAGCAGCGTGCTCGAAATGCTCGACATCGCCGCGTCGATCGCCGAATCATCTTCGCCATCGAGCAGGCTGGCGAGATCCGCCGCCGCAACGTCGCCAACCGGCATCGGCGCGCCCGTATGCACCAGCTCGATATCGAGATTGAGCTCGTCGAAGCTGCCGGCGATGCCCGTCACATGGCGATCGCCGCCCGCCTGCGCGATCGCTTCCGCCGCCTCGACGGCAGCGAGCGCCGCCCGGCGCACGACATCGCGCCGCGCCGCCCAGGACCCGCCCGCCTCCTCGATGAAATCGGTGATCTGGATCGGCACCGGCGGGCCGTCGGCGGCGAGCGTGATTGCGAGCTGGCGGCGGATTCCGAGCCGGAAGATCAGGTTGAGCACGATGGCGATGACGCCGGTCACGATGAAGCCGGAGCCGACGAGATGGCGGAGCGCGGGATGCGCCTGTTCGGCGAGGCCCGGCATCAGCAGCACGGTGACGCCGCCGAGCAGCGAGATGCCGACGATGAAGATGCCGCGCGTGTCGAGTTCGCGCGAGGCGATGAGGTCGATGCCAGCCGCCATCAGGAAGGCGGCGGCATAGAGCTCGATCGCGCCGATCACCGGCGTCGGAATCAGCGTCAGCGCCAGCGTCGCCTGCGGCAGGAAGGCGATGAGCAGCAGGATGCCGGCCGTGGCGAGGCCGACGGTGCGGCTGGTGACGGCGCTCGCATGGCAGAGGCCGATATTGGCCGAGGAGGTCGCGGTCGGCATCGAGCCGAGCAGGCCGCCGACGAGGTCGGCGATGCCGGCGCCGAGCACGCCGCGGCTCGCCTGCCTCATGTCGGGGCGGCGCCAGTCGGCATCGTCCATCTTGTCGAGCAGGATCAGGCTGCCGACCGTGTCGATCTGGGTCAGGATGGCGATGAAGGCGAGGCCGATCAGGAGGCTGAGCGGCACGCTGAAGACCGGCGCCACGAGGTCCGGCATCGCGACCGGCGGCGCCGACAGCAGTACGGCCCCGCCATCCAGCCGGCCCATGACGAAGGCGGCCAGGACGCCGGCGACGATGCCGATCAGCAGCGCCATCAGCTTCAGCCGGCGATTGCCCCAGACGGAGAGACCGACGATGAGCGACAGCGTGATCGACGACATGATCAGGCTCGGCACGTCGATCACGAAGTCATGATCGAGGCTCCAGGAATGCTCGACCGCCTCGCTGACCAGCGACATGCCGCCGATGAGGACGACGAGCCCGGCGACGATCGGCGGGAACAGGCCGCGCAGCCGCGGCAGGAGCGGCGCGATGGCCAGCGTCGCCAAGGCCGAGACGACGGTCATCGTCACCATGCCGCCGGGGCCCGTCACCGCGAGGATCGGCCCGGCCAGCGGCACCATGAACACCGAGGGCATGTGGATCATCAGCGAGCCCGAGCCGGTCTTGCCGCCCCAGGCCTGCAGCGCCGTTCCGATCGCCATCGTGATGATGGTGACGGCGAGGAGGTTGCGCGTCTGGTCGACGGAGAGGTTCGCATAGCGCGCGAGCACCAGCGTATAGGCGAGCAGGCCGAGCGCCATGACCGCATGCTGGAAGGCGAGCATCAGCGTCGTCGCGTGCGGCGGACGCTCGTCGGCGGAGAAGGAGAGCTCGTGCGGCCGGCGTCTCGGCCGCGAGGGCGGCATTTTGAACGCAATCATGACCGGTTCGGCCCAGCGCAGACGCGGCAGTCATTGCCGCGACAATCCGATCGATGCATGCTGGTCCTCACTTGACTCCGGCCCCGCGCAACATGCCCGGTCGACGGAGCCCTGCAAAGTCATTTTTGTCCTTTGGCCGCTGATGGTTGACTGATCGTCGCGGCTCAGTTCGTCGTATGGGAGTTGAGATGAACGTCACGTTCGAAAGCGTCGGCCCGGCCATCGTCATCGATCTGTTCGGCCGGCTGGACAGCGCCAACGCGGCGAGCGTCGAGGCGGAGCTCCTGTCGCGCCTCGCTGACGGCAGCGGCGGCGTCGTCATCGATTTCGCCCGGCTCGACTACATCTCGTCGGCAGGGCTGCGCATCGTCCTCGTGGTGGCGAAGCGGATGAAGCAGGCGGGGCGCCGCCTGGTGCTCACCGGATTCCAGAGCAACATCAAGGACGTGTTCGAGATCAGCGGCTTCCTCAACATCCTCGACGTCGCCCCCTCGCGGGCCGACGCGGTCAAGCGGACGGAAGCGGCGTGAGGGCGTCCGGCCCGAGATAGCGCACGACGAGGCAGGTGATGTCGTCGGATTGCGGGGCGCCGGCGACGAAGGCGTTGACCGCCCGCGTCACTTCCGACAGCACCACCTCGACCGGCTGCAGCACGCTGGCTTCCAGCGACCGCTGCAGGCGCGCCTCGGTGAATTCGCGGCCCTCCCGGTCCATCGCCTCGGTGATGCCGTCCGTATAGAGGAACAGCGTGTCGCCGGGATCGAGATGCGCCGTCTTCTCGGAATAAGCGAGATCCGGCATGACGCCGAGCGCCATGCCGCCGGTCCGCGGCAGCTCGGCGACCGTGCCATCCGCGCGGCGGACCATCAGCGGCGGGTTGTGGCCGCCATTCGAATAAGCGAGATCGCCGGTCTCGATATCGAGCACCGCGTAGAAGGCGGTGACGAACATCTCCATCGGATTGCGGGCGCAGAGCGCCTCGTTGGCGCGCGCGAGGCAATCGCCCGTCGTGCCGCCGTCGAGCGCGCTCGCCTGCAGGACGGTGCGCGAGATCGCCATGAAGAAGGCGGCCGGCACGCCCTTGCCGGAGACGTCGGCGATGACGAGGCCGAGGCGGCGTTCGTCGAGCAGGAAGAAATCGTAGAAGTCGCCGCCCATCTCGCGCGCCGGCACCATCGACGCCTTGCCGGCATAGCGCGTGCTCCAGGGCAGCACCTCCGGCAGCATCGCCGCCTGCAGCGTCTTGGCGGCCTGCAGCTCGGCCTCGACGCGCAGCGCCGATTCCTCGAGCAGCGCATTCTTCTGCTCGAGTTCCAGCGTCCGCGCCTTCACCTCGGCCTCGAGGTCCTCGGCGCGCCGCTCGACCTTCACGGCCATGTCCTGGAAGACGCGGGCGAGCGTGCCGATCTCGTCCTGCCGCCGCGTGAGCGGATCGAGGCTCGCCGGCTGGAAGCTGCGCTGCTCGATCTCGCGCGCCGCGCTCGTCATCGCGAGGACGGGCCGGGCGATCCGCCTTGCCGAAATCGCGGCGATCGAGGCGCCGAAGGCGAAGACCAGCGCGGCGGAGCCGACGCCATAGACGATGATGTCGGAGAGGAGGCGGTCCAGCCGCTGGTTGGACAGCTGGATGACGACGGCGCCGATGACGATGCCGGCGGTGTCGCGGATCGGCGCGGAGACCCAGAGATGGCGCTCCTTCAGCTCGGAATCCGGCTGGCCCGTCGAGATCGCGCTGGCGGCGAGGCCGAGCAGGTCCTCCGGCGTCTTGGTGGCGCCGACCTGGGCGAAGCTCTTCAACTGGTCGTCCATCACCTCGATCGAGATGATGTCGTTGCGGTTGAGCAGCGCCTCCAGCAGCACCGGCACGCTGTTGGCGGCCTTGACGGCGTCGAGCGCCCGCACCGGCTGGCCGACGATGAGGGCCTGGCCGGGGCCGGCGCGCACGCCGACATAGCGCACGCCATCGAGGGCGGGGCCGAAGTCGACGCTGTATTTGCGGCCGGTGACGAGCCCGCGCACGGCCTCGCGCGACAGCCTGTCGGGCAGGCTCTGGCCGCTGATGACCGGCCCGTAATTGCCGACGGAACTCGCCAGCACCTTCAAATCGCTGTCGACCAGCCAGATCGAATCGAGATTGCCGCGCGCCACGATCTCGGCGAAGCGGTCGCTGACATCGGGGATCGAGACCTGCTCGACATGATCGGCGGTGAGCGCCAGCGTCGTCAGCACGTCGGTGACGACCTCCTGCGCCTCCTCCATCGCGACCTCGGACAGCCGCGCGCTCTCGGCGATGATGCGGGCGACGACCTGCGCCTGGCCCTCGGCCTGCGCGATCAGCGCGTTGCGGCCGAGCATGCCGAAGACGATCGAGACCACGAGGATGGCGAAGGCGATGCAGCTCGCCACCATGATCACGAGCCGGCGGGTCAGCGTCACGGCATGATCCCGCCGCTGACGGCGTCTTTGCGCAGCATCACGAGGCGGAGCACGTTGCGCTCCCCCTCGCGGCGGTAATAGGCCCGGTCGATCATCTGCGTGACGAGATGCACGCCGAGCCCGCCGATCGGCCGCGTCTCGACCGAGGCCGCGAGATCGGGATGCGGCGCATCGCGGAACGGATCGAAGGCGTCGCCGCCATAGCCGAGCTCGACCGTGACGCCATCGGGCCGCCGGTGGATCGCGACCGCGAGGCGCCCGCCGACATCGCCGCCATATTTGACGACATTGGTCACCAGTTCCTCGACCGCGAGCGTCAGGCGGAAGACCGCAGCCGGATCGAGCGCGCCCTCCCCGGCCGTCTCGACGCCCTCCTGGATGGTCGCGATCGATTCGTTCGAGACCGGAAGGTCGAAGGAGAGATCGAGCACCGCTTCGCCGCCCACGCTTTCGTCTCCCTCAGGCAGGGCCATCAGGCTCTCCTCGGCCAGCGCCGTCCGCTCGCCGAGATCGACACGCGCTCCGCTCGCGGAGCCCGCCCGACGGCTGAGCCTCACCTTGGCATAGCCCATCAGGCGGGCCAAAGGCCAGCACAGGGCGAGGAACCACAGCATCGTATAGAGATAGATCCAGAGAATGGCGCCGGGATCGCCGACGGCGGCGATGACGGTGTTGGCCCGCGCCACGATTTCCGGCACGCCGATCACCGAGGCGGTCGACGAGGCCATGACGATGATCAAGAGATAGGTCGTCCAGGCGGGGATGAAATAGAGCGCCTCGATCCGCTCGCCGCGGGAGAGATGGCGCAGCGCCGAGAGCGCGTTGTCGGAGACGAAGCCCGTGACCGCGACGGCGAGCGCCAGCGACACCTTGAGCCAGTCGGGCAGCGGCACGGTGAGGCTTCCGAGCGCGATCTCGGGCGGTACGACATAGGCGAGATAATAGATGAGCACGAAGGTCGGCGGCACGCGCGCCGCCGCCGTGAGAAAGCCCGCGACCCTGGATCCGGTGAGGCGCCCCCGCGCCAAGAGGAAGCCGAGCGGCGTTCCGATACCCATGGTCAGGAGGGAGATGCCGATATTGATGAGGAAGCCGGCGCCGAGATAGGGCGTCCAGGCGATCAGCATCGGCAGGATTTCGGAGGGCGTCATCGTCCGAGCGCCCGCCGCTCGAACAGCGTGAAGAGATGCGCCACCAGAAGAACGATCACGACATAGGTCGCGAGCAGGATATTCATCATCACCGGGCCGTTGCCATAGTCGGCGGCGATCGCCGTGCTGGCATGGACGAGTTCGGGAACGGCGATGGCGCTCGCCATGGCCGTCGCCTTGACCACGTTGATCGAGGAGCCCATCACCGCCGGATGGGCGAGGCGGAGAATGCGTTTCAGCCGCTGCTGCGGCGCCGGCCCGATGGTCGTCACGGCTTCCGCCAGCGCGGCGGCATTGGCCGCGCCGGCATAGAAGGAGAGGACGGCCGCCGCGGTCCAGAAGGCGGAGAGCGTGAGGCCGTAGACCGCGACGAGGCCGCCGACGCCGAAGAAGACGAGATAGAGCTGCAGCAGCGGCGGCGTCATCCGCATCAGCGTCAGCGACAGATGCAAGAGCGGCGTCAGCAGCGGCACGCGGCGGACGAGGATGAAGGCCCCGCCGACACCGACGAGGAGGCTGCCGACGAGCACGGACGTCGCCAGCGCCAGCGTGATGAGGAGCCCGTTGATGAGGCCGGCCCGGTGATAGCGGTCATAGAACGGCGTCACGTCGATGCCGAAGCGGTCGCGCAGCATCAGCGCGACGCCGGCGAGGCCGACGACTTCCTGCGCCTCGATGAGATCGAGTTCGCGGCAGGCGAGCGGCCA
This sequence comes from Kaistia sp., assembly GCA_965279105.1. GTDB lineage: Bacteria > Pseudomonadota > Alphaproteobacteria > Rhizobiales > Kaistiaceae > Kaistia. The sequence goes on along the minus strand of OZ257135.1, from coordinate 1,789,015 downwards.
GGCGCCGTCTCCCTGCCGCCGGCAGCTATAGGCGCCGTCCGCCTCGCGCGCCGACCACAGCGCCCCGGCCTCGACCAGATAGCTCGATGGCGGCAGCTGCCACTTCGCCTCCAGCGCCTTCAGATGACCATCGCGCAGCCAGCCGGCGACGGTGTCGTCGAACAGCGTGGCAAGCCGGCCATCGCTCGCGACCGCGATCGCCCAGGGGGCGACGAAATCGGGCTGAAGCAGCCGGTAGCCCGGCCATTCGCCGCCGGTGATCAGATGCAGCAGCCCGGCCTCGTCATAGAGAAAGCCCTCGCAGGCGCCGTCGCGCAGAGCGAGTTCGGCGTCTCGAATGCTTCCGAAGGCCTCGATATCGGCGTTGAGGCGCGTCGCGACGAGCCGGTTCCACAGCGCGCCCTGGACGGCGCAGAGCGGGCGATTGCGGAGGTCCGTCCAGTCGCGCACGGGGCTCGTGTCGGGCAGCATGACGCTGGCGCCGCCGCCATAATAGCCGGGCTCGATCATCCGGACGAGGCGGCGGCGGTCGACGGTGTCGCCGAGCGTCGCGACGATGGCGTCGACATCGCCCGCGGCGAGCTTCTGCAGCCGGTTGGCGCTCGTCACCGGCACCAGCGTCAGGGCGACGCCGAGCTTTTCGGCCAGGCCGGCGGCGACGTCGACATCATAGCCGGCGAGATCGCCCGAGGCGTCGCGGAAGCCGAATGGCGCATAATCCGACTTGACCCCGACGATAAGGCTTCCGCGCGCCTTGATCTCGTCGAGCCGGTCCGCCCGCGCCGCCGAGGCGACGACGACGAAGAGCAGTCCCAATGCCCAGAGGGCAAGGAGACGCGCCACTCCGCCGCCGCGAGCCTCCGCATGCTTCCTCATCACTGATCCGCCTCCGTCCCACGTCCGCCGGGCCGCGCGTCGATTGTCGTCGGCGATGATAAACGCTATCCCGTGAACAAGGCCTTCTCCAGAGTTCAGGCATCAGGACGGCAGGGAGCATCGCGACGTGACATCGAAGCGAGCGACGATCGTGGCGGCGACTTGGCTCGCCCTCCTGCTGGGCGGCATCGCGCCCGCCGCAGCCGGAACGCTGGACCGCATCGCCGAGACCGGCGTCATCCGCGCCGGCACGCGCATGGATGCGATTCCCTTCGCCTTCGACGACGGCAGCGGCAAGCCGATCGGCTTCTCGGTCGACCTCATCGAGGAAATCCGCGCCGCGGCGGAAAAGTCGCTCGGCAAGCCGATCAAGGTCGAACTCTCCGTGGTGACGCCGGCAAACCGCGTCCAGCGGGTCGCCGATGGCGAACTCGACATCGTCTGCGAGATCACCACGCCGACCTGGGAACGCGAGCAGCATGTCGACTTCTCCATCCCGATCTTCCGCGACGGCACCCGCATCCTCGCCTTCCGCGACACGGTGCGCGCCATCACCAATCCGAAGGACATGCTGATCGGCGTCGCCGAGGGCACGACCACGGCGACCATCCTCGCCGACGCGCTGCCGGGCATCCGGATCAAGAACTATCCCTCGATGGACGAGGCCTTCGTCGCGCTCGGCAAGGGCGAGGTGCAGGGTGTCGCCAATATCGGCGTGGTGCTGCTCGGCCTGTCGCGCAAGTTCGAGCCGACCCGCAGCGTCGTGCTGCTGCCGCGTTCGGCGCCCTTCGGCAACGAGACGATGTCCTGCATGGTGCCGCAGGACGACAGCGCCTGGCGCGATTTCGTCAACCACACGATCATCGACCTCGAGGACGGCCTCGCCGACTATCGCGGCCGCTACATGGACATCCACGACAAATGGTTCGGCCGCGACGGCGTCATGGTCTATCCCCTCGACCGCTCGACACGCGATTATCTGCTGCAATCCGACATCTGGGCGCGGTAGACTCTTTATTTCGCTGAGAGGCTCGGCGCTGCCTCGCCATTCCAGCCTCCGTCATGGCCGCACATGTTGCGGCCATCCACGTCTTGCTTGAGGTCGAAGGAAAGGCGTGGATGGCCGGAATGGGCCCAGCCATGACGGCACCACGATGTTGAACGGGCGCCTTGCCGAAGCGCTTCCATCGGGATCCCAACCGCTCGAGGGATCCGCCTCTCGTCTCGGCAAGAACCGCCATGTCCCCTGACCCAGGCTTTCCCGGCGTCTTCATCGACGAGGCTCCCCGCCCTCGGTCGATCACCGGCGTCCCGACCGGGATCGCCGCCTTCATCGGCAGCTTTCCGGCCGGACCGGTCGGCAGCCCGGTCCGCGTAACGAGCTTCCTCGCATTCGAGCAGACGTACGGCGGGCTCGATGCGGCGAGCGAGACCGCCTACGCGATCTCGCAATTCTTTGAGACCGGCGGGCTCGCCGCCTTCGTCATCCGGATCGAGGGTGGGCCGAGCCTTGCCGGCCTTCTCGGCAGCGGCGCGGCCGGCGGCGGGCTGGCGGTTCTCGATCTCATCGACGCGTTCGACATCCTCGTCATTCCGGAAGCAGCCCAGCTTCCGGCGGAGGACATGCGGACCGTCTATGTGGCGGCGGAAGCGGCTGCCGCCCGCCACCGCGCCATGCTGATCGTCGACATCCCGCCGGAAGTCGACGCGCCGGACGCGATGATCGCCTGGCTCGCGGCGAATGAGAGCCTCCGGCATCCGAACGCCGCCGTCTATTTTCCGCGCGTCCGCGTGTTCGATCCGCTCGACCCCGCCACGCCGCGCACCATCGGCGCCGGCGGCAGCATCGCTGGCCTCTATGCGGCGACCGACAGCGCACGCGGCATCTGGAAGGCGCCAGCGGGGACATCGGCCAGCCTCCCCGCGATCGACGACCTCGCCTATCGGCTTTCGGACGCGGAGAATGGCGCGCTCAACCGGCTCGGCATCAACGCGCTTCGCTGCTTCACCGGCCATGGCCCGGTCTGCTGGGGCGCCCGCACGCTTGTCGGCGCCGACGGCCTCGCCTCCGACTGGACATATATCCCCGTGCGGCGGCTCGCCCTCTTCATGGAGGCGACCGTGGCGCGCGGGATCGGCTTTGCCGTCTTCGAGCCGAATGACGAACCGCTCCTTGCGGCGCTGCGCCTCGCCATCTCCCGCTTCCTCGACACCCTCTTTCGTCAGGGCGCCTTCCAGGGCGCCAAGGCGAGCGAGGCCTATTTCGTCCGCTGCGACAGGGCGACGACGACCGAGCCCGAGCGCGACAACGGTCTCGTCACCATCGAGATCGGCTTCGCGGCCCTCCGCCCGGGCGAGTTCGTCATCGTGCAGATCCTGCAGAAGACGGCTGCGACGCCGGCTTGAAGCGGCACGTCCGACAAGGGATGACCCGTCACGGTGAAGCGGATAGGCTCGACGGTGGAAACGTCTGCCGGAGGGGAACGCCGTGACCATTTCGCTCAAGTCCATTGGTTTGCCGGCGTTCGGTGTTCCGCTCGATCGGCCGGCCATTCCGGCCGCGATCTATGAGCAGCGCGTCGCCACGCTCAAGGCGCGCGCCGGCACCGACTGGGTCGCCGTCTATGCCGATCGCGAGCACAATGCCAACATGGCGTTCCTGACCGGCTTCGAGCCGCGCTTCGAGGAGGCGCTGCTGCTGCTCGGCCCGGCCGACAGGCGCATCCTCATCGTCGGCAACGAATGCCTCTCCTATGCCCCGCTCGCCGGCCTCGCCGGGATCGAGACGGTGCTCTGCCAGACGATGAGCCTGATGGGACAGGACCGCAGCCGCCGGCCGAACCTCGCGACGGTCCTTCGCGACGCCGGCCTCACGCGCGGCTCGACCATCGGTCTCGTCGGCTGGAAATATCTCGGTTCCGACGAGTGGGAGGGCGCGCTGCCGAGCTTCCAGGCCCCGGCCATCGTCGTCGACAGCCTGCGCCTCGTGGCGGGCGACCCGGCTTCCGTCTCCGACGCGACCTCCGTGCTCATGCATCCGGAAAATGGCCTCCGCGCTGTCGTCGACGTGCACCAGATCGCGGCCGGCGAATGGGGTGCGGCCCGCGCCTCTGCCGCCGTCTGGCGGATCGTCTCGGGCCTTCGGGCTGGCGACAGCGAATATGAAGCGGCCGGCCGCATGGGCTATGCCGGCGAAGTGCTCAATGCGCATGTGATGTTCGCATCGGCCTCCAAGGGGGAGCCGGTGGTCGGGCTGCGCAGCCCGACGGGGCGCATCGTCCGCGCCGGCGACGGCGTCACCACAGCCGTCAGCTATTGGGGCGGGCTGTCGTCGCGAGCCGGATTGGCTGCTGAGGGCGACGATGGCTTTCTCGACATCGCCAAGGCCTATTTCCGCGGGCTGATCGCCTGGTATGAGACCGCCGATATCGGCGTTGCCGGCGGCGATCTGTTCGAGGCCGTCACCGGGACGCTCGCCGAAGGCGGCCTCGGCTCGGCTCTCAATCCCAGCCACCTCGTCGGCCATGACGAATGGGTCCACTCGCCCGTCCGCCCCGGTTCGACCGAGCGGCTCGCCTCCGGCATGCCGTTCCAGATCGACGTTATTCCGGTGCCGATCGCCGACGGCTGGGCGCTCAATTGCGAAGACGCCGTCAGTTTCGCGGACGACGCTCTGAGGACCGAACTGGCCGCTCTCTATCCCGACGTGTGGCAGCGGATCGAGGCCCGGCGCGCCTTCATGGCCCGCGCGCTCGGCGTCGATCCGGCGCCGTCGATCCTGCCGCTCTCGTCGACGCCGCTCTGCCTGCCGCCGTTCTGGCTGGCGCCGGACCGGTTGCTGGTCCGCGACTGATCGGCGTCAGCCGAGCGGCCGGTCGGCCGGCGACGGCTCGGCGATGCGGCCTTCCTCGGCCTTGAAGTAATATTGGCTGTTGATCAGCCAGCCCTTCAGCGGCCGGAGCGGGGGAATGCAGGTCAGCAGCATGAAGGGCAGTGTCGTGAACAGATGCACCCAATAGGGCGCCGAGAAGGCGGTCTCGATCCACAGCGCCAGCACCACGCTCGGGATGCAGCCGAAGCAGATGACGAAGAAGGCCGGCCCGTCGGCGGGGTCGGCAAAGGAATAGTCGAGGCCGCAGACCTCGCAGGCCGGCTTCAGTGTCAGGAAGCCGGTGAAGAGATGCCCCTCGCCGCAGCGCGGGCAGCGGCAGCGGATGCCGGTCCGGAACGGCGGCAGCGGCGGATAGCGGGCATCAATCGTCGGCGTGTCCGTCTTCGGCGCGGCGTCGGATAGGGTCATGGCACGTCCTTTCCGGACTGAAGCAGCCTTCTGTATGGCTCAATGTATGCATACAATCTAGCCATTGTAAGGAGACATTGCGCCGCAGTTAACACCAGCCAATTTCCGGAATTCAGGCCATACAATCTCCGGTGCTCGGACCATACAATTTCCGGCGCTCAGACCACCCAGTTTCCGGACGCCGAGGGCGGAACGGACAGCAACGCGGCGATACGCTTGATGCTCGTTTCGAAACTGTTTCGGTCCGGCGCGGTTCCATAGCCGATCCGGATCGCCTCGGGCGCGGGACCGAGGGCGAAGGCCTCGCTGGGGACGAGGCCGAGGGCGATGCCGTCGAGGCGGGCGAGGACGGCGTCGCGTGTCCAGCCCTCCGGCAGGGTCAGGAAGCCGTGGAAGCATTCGGGGTCGGAGAGGAGGGAACCGGCCGGCAGCAGCGTCAGCGCGATCGCCTCGCGCATCCTCGTTTCCGCGCGGATCGCCGCCAGCATCGCGGCGCCCGTGCCGTCGGCGAGCCAGAGCGTGGCGAGCGCCGCCGACAGGGGCGAGGCCATGGTGGCGGTGGCGCGGAGGATGGCCTTGAGGCGGTCGGCGGCCTCCTCGTCGGGCGCCACCAGATAGGCGATGCGGAGCGCCGGCGACAGGCATTTGGCAAGGCCCGCGACATGGTAGGTCCGTTCCGGCGCGAGGGCGGCGAGGCTCACGGGCGGCTGGAGCGGCAGCGCGCCATAGGCATCGTCCTCGATCAGCGCCAGACCATGCCGGCGCGCGATGGCGACGACGGTCCTCCGCCGGTCGGCGGATAGGGTGATCGTGGTCGGATTGTTGAGCGTCGGATTGAGGTAGAGCGCCTTCGGACGGTGCTTGAGAACGAGAGTTTCCAAGGCGTCCGGCAGCAGCCCCTCCTCATCGCCGGGCACGCCGAGCAGGGTGAGGCCGAGCAGCGCGGCGAGCGAACGGAAGCCCGGATAGGTCAGCGGATCGGCGAGCACGACGTCGCCGGCGCGGCAGAGCGCGAGCGTCACCGCGGTGAGCGCGCCCTGTGCCCCCGGCGCGACGAGCACGCGGCCCGGCTCGGCCTGCGGCACCCGCGCGGCGAGGAAGGCGGCGCCGGCGGCGCGGTCCTCCGTCGTCCCGCCCGGCGCCTGGTAGCGCATCAGGAGATCGAGCCCGCGCTCCTCGCCGAGAGCCGCCATGCTCTCGGCCAGCCGCCGCGCCAGGCGCGGATCGCTCGGCCGCGGCGGCAGGTTCATGGCGAGATCGATGCGGCCGGATGGCGGCGCCTTGGCGCGCCGGCGCACGAAGGTGCCGCGCCCGACCCGCGCCTCGACGAGCCCCTGGCGCTGCGCCTCGGCATAGGCCCGGGTGACGGTGGTGAAATCGATCGCGAGCCGCTCGGCGAGCACCCGCTGCGGCGGCAACCGGTCGCCCTCGCCGAGCCGCCCCGCGGCGATGTCGCCGGCCATCGCATCGACGATCGCCCGGTAGAGCGGCCCCGCCTTGCGGTCGACGACAGGCATCCAATCGGACATTTTTGTTTCCTGTCGTTGCGCGCTGTTTCTTTCCCGGCCGTTTCGCGCTGTTTCAAAATCTTCGCGGCGTTTCGGCTTGGGCGAGACGATCAACGTGTTTCGCGATGTTTCACGCGGGGGACGCCAGCGCTCTCATGCGGATCCGCCATGCCCGGGTGGGCGATGCGTGCGCCATCCATACATTGAATATTGTATGGATCAAGCCTGCCCTCCGGGCAAGCGATCCTGCGGCCGGATCGCTCAGGCCGGAGTCGGCAGCGCCGGCAGCAGCACGCCCTTGATGAGGCGCTGCCGCGTCACCGTGCTGTCGGCGGCGCGGGCATAGAGATAGCCCTGCCCGAGCAGGCAGCCGAGCTCGCGAAGGCGCTCAGCCTGCGCCTCGGTCTCGATCCCCTCGGCGACCACCCGCTTCTTCAGCTTCCGCGCGATATCGAGCAGCGACTCGACGATGACGAGGCTCTTGCGGTCGACCAGCATGCGGTCGATGAAGGAGCGGTCGATCTTGATGATGTCGCTCGGAAAGCCGAGGAGATGGGTCAACGACGCGAAGCCGGTGCCGAAATCATCGAGCGCCACCAGCATCCCCATTTTCTGCAGCCGCTCGACCGCGTCGCTGACATCATGGCTCGGATCGTCCATCGCGATCAGTTCGGTGATCTCGACGATCAAGTGGCGGAGCGGGACGCCGGCGGCCGAGAACACCGCCTGCAGGCGTGCGCCGATATCCTCCTCGAGGAAGTCCGACATCGAGACATTGATGCCGACATGGCCGAAGTCGATCCCCTCGGCGAGCCAGCCGGCGACATCGCTCGCGACCTGGTGGATGAGGCGATCCGTCAGCGCATAGGCAAGGCGGGGATCGGAAAAGACGCTTTGGAACTCCGCCGCCGGGACGATGCGGCCATCGCAGAGCGACATGCGCAGCAGCGCCTCCAGCCCGACGATGCGCCCGTCCTCGAGACGGACGACCGGCTGGTAATGCGGCGAGATCCGCCCCTCCGCGAGCGCGGTCTCGACATCGCGCAGCAGGGCGCGGCGGGTGAGAGCCGCAGCGCGCAGGCTCGCGTCGAAGCCGACATAGCCCCGGTGAGAGAGCGCCTTGGCGGCAGCGCGCGACAATTCGGCGTTCTGACGGAGCACCTCGGGCGTCGTCCCGTCGGGCCCGCTCAACGCGCCGCCGATGGCGACGCCGCGCTCGACGCCCCCGGCAGACCAGTCTTTCGGCTGCTTGAGGGCGGCGAGGATGCTGTGCCCGACCTCGCGCAGCCTTGCGTGATCGTCACAGGGCTGCACGAGCACGGCGAAGCGGTCGCCGCCGAGGCTCGCTGCCCAGGCGCCGGGACCGATCGATTTCAGCCGCGCCGCGACATCGCGCACCAGCCGCTCGGAGGAAAGCTCCTCGAGGCCGATATCGATCGAATCGAGCCGGTCGAAGCCGACCAGCAGCAGGCCGAAATGCGACGTCGCATCGGCGCATAGCCCGGCGATGGCGGCATCGAACGACCGGCGATTGGGAAGTTCGGTCAGCGGATCGAACTTCGCGAGCCGATCGTTCAAAAGCTCTGCGTCGGAGCGCTCGATGGCGATGGCCGAGAGATGCAGGCTCGCATCGACCAGCCGCCGTTCCAACTCCACCGGACCACGCGGCGAGCGGAAATAGAGCGCGAAGGTGGCGAGCACGGCGCCGCTCGCCGCGAGGATCGGGCTCGACCAGCAGGCCCTGAGGCCGAGCGGCAAGGCGAGCGCGCGATAGTTCGCCCAGAGCGGATCGGTCACGATGTCGGTCACCTCGACGGGATGGCCGAGCCAGGCGGCCGTGCCGCATGAACCGACATCGGGTCCGATCGGGACGCCGTCGAGGGCGCTCGAATAGGCGGCCGGCAGGCTCGGCGCCGCAAGCGGCCGCAGCTTCCCGTCCTGGATCCGGATCAAGGTGCAGATCGCACCCGGCGCCAGCGCTTCCACGCGGCGGCAGATGAGGCTGGCAACATCGACCAACGACTGGCCGACGACGATCGCTTCGAGAATCTCGTTTTGAAAGTCTTGAAGCAGCAATCGCGTTGATGCTGTCATCGTGTCATCGCCGAACCACATTCTTCGACCGACATAATAGACCAACTGATCAACAATGCGAGAACGGGAGTCTCGTTCCCTTGTCCCGTGCAGAGCAAGGGGTCCGCTCGCATGAGGCGACCTCATCTGAAGCGGCGCTGCAGAACACACGCGCCGGGCGGGGGGATCAGCGGCGAGACTTGACCGACGCGGCGCGGCTCGCGAGAAAGAGCGTGGCGACGGGGCCGACAGGAGAACAACATGAAGAGCGAGACCGAACGGGCCTTCTTCGGCCCGCTGTGGCGCCGCGTCGCGATGGTCGCGCTGATCGCCGCCTGGTTCGGCTATGAGTCGCTCTTCATCCGCGATCCGCTGTGGCTGATGATCATCGGCGCAATGCTCGTCTATGCCGCCTGGACCTATCTCATCCGCTGGAACAAGCCGGAGTAGTCGGCGTTTCCATGCCGGGCGCCGGAAGGCCCGGTGCGGGTCGACATCCGGCCCGCGCCGTGCTGTGCGATTGTTCGCCACTGCCATGCCTGGCTTGACCGGGCCATCCAGTCCTTCCTTACCGACAGCTCAGCAAAGTCTGGGTTGCAGGGCCAAGCCAGGCAACGACATCTCTGATTATTCTGGGCAAGCTTGAGGCCTGGATGTCGATCGGTGCTGGCCCGGGTTCCTTCGTCGGTGGCTCGACCCGCCCCGCAGGGCCGGACGCTGCGGCTGCACCCGTCACGCATGTCCGCCGCCGGTGAGCAGGATCTCCGGCCCGCCGCGCAAGGTGTTGCTGACGGTGCAGATCTCGCCCTCCGCCGCCGCGATGATGGCATCGCGCGTCGCGGGATCGAGATCGCCCTCGATCTCGAAACGCACGCGGAAGCGGTCGATCCGGCTCGGCCCCTCCTCCGCCTTGTCGCCGGTGACGTGAACCCGCACATGCTCGAGGCGATCGAGCACGCCGAGCCGGCTCGCCGCCACACGGGCGCTGAGCGCGAGGCAGGCGGCGAGCGCCGAATGCAAGAGATCGAGCGGGCTGAACCCGGCCTCGCTGACATGCGTCGTCACCGGCATCAGGCCGCCGGTCTCGGTGGTGAGCGCCACGCGCCCGGCCCGCGCCAGCGACGCCTCGGCCCCGGCCGGGCGCGTCTTCACCTTCGCATGCTCCATCGGACAGTCTCCTTCGGCGGGATCCGCCGCCGAGCCTAGCAGAGACGGGGCCGCATCGCCGCCCAAACCACCGCGGACGGTCGGCGCGGCCGGGGTCCCTTGCCGTCGGACGGACGGTGCCGCATAAGGCGGCGCATCTTTGTCCGCTTGGAAACCGCTGCATGCGCCCTGGCGCCATTGCCCGACCGGGCGATACCGGCCTCGCCCGATCGCCGGCCGGACGTTCCGACGGCTACCAGCCGCATGTCGATGGGCTCCGCGCGATCTCGATCGTCGCGGTCGTCGCCTTTCATGCCGGCGTGCCGGGCTTTGCCGGCGGCTTCGTCGGCGTCGACATCTTCTTCGTCATCTCCGGCTATCTGATCATCAACCAGATCCTCGCCCAGCTGGCGGCGGGCCGGTTCGGCCTCTTTGATTTCTATGCCCGCCGGGCGCTGCGCATCCTGCCGGCCTATTTCGCGATGGTGGCCGTGACGGTCGTCGCCGCCACCATCCTCTTGCGGTCGCCGGCTGATCTCCGGGGCGTCGCCCGCTCCGCGCTCTACGCCCCGACCTTCCTTGCCAATATCTATTTCTGGCTGAGCAGCGGCTATTTCGATACCAGCGCCGACCTGAAGCCGCTGCTGCATACCTGGTCGCTGGCGGTCGAGGAGCAGTTCTACCTGGTCGTGCCGATCCTGCTCGCCCTGCTGACGGGCCTCGCGGCCCGGCGCTCCTGGCGGCCCGGCCCCGTGCTCGCGCTGGCGGCAGCGGTCATCGCGGCGGCGAGCCTTGCCGGCTGCATCCTGTTCACGCCCCCCGACATCGACCTCCGCGTCTCCGATCGCAACCCGGCCTTCTTCCTGACCTGGTGGCGCGCCTGGGAGTTCGTCGCCGGCGGCGTCATCGCGGCCATCGCCGCGGCGCCGTGGCACCGGTCCGCGCGGCCCGTCGCCGCCCTCGCCGGTTTCGCCGGCCTCGGGCTCATCGCCCTGTCGGTCGGCTTTGTCGGTCTCGGCTGGCTCGGCGTCGGCACCGGCACCGAGGACCGCGTCCTCGGCTATCCAGGGGTCGCGGCACTGCTGCCCGTCGCCGGCGCGATGCTCGTCATCCTCTCGGGCCTCATCGACAGGGAGACGCTGCCGAGCCGCCTTCTCTCCCTGGCGCCGATCGTCTTCCTCGGCCAGATTTCCTATGCGCTCTATCTCTGGCACTGGCCGCTTCTGGTCTTCGGCCGCCTGCTGCCGACCGACCTCTCGCCGCCGGTCGTTAACGCCATCGCGGTCGCATTCGCCGTCATGCTGGCGATCGCGACGCGCTTCCTCATCGAGCTGCCGATCCTCACCTGGCGGCGGCGCGTCGATCTCGGTCCGTCGAGCCGGCTCGGCTTCCGCATCACGCTCGGCGGCGTCGCCGCTGCCCTCGTCCTGGCGCTTGCGGGTACGGGGATCGCCGAGCTCGGCTATCATCGTGCCCGCAGCGATCCGATGACCGCGCGCATCGATGCCGCCGATGTCGGCGGGACCAGCGTCTGCCTCTCCCCTTCGATCGGCACGCAAATGGGCTGCTTCGACCAGAAGGGATCATTGGGCGTGCTGTTCGGCGATTCGCATGCGCTGGCGATGTTGCCGCGAATCGGCTTCGAGGCCGAGCAGAACGGGACGCGGCTGTTACAGATGACCGGACCCGGCTGCAATCTGCAAAATCTCCTGCTCGAGCCTGCCGCCAGCCGCGACGACGTCGCCTGCCAGCCGATGGCGGAGCGGCTCGCACGCTTCATGCCGCGGCTCGGGCCCGAGGCCGGCTTCGCGATCTTCGACGGCTATTGGGCGACCGTGCCGGACTGGTATCGCGGCGCCGATACCGCTTGGGCCGAGAAAAGGTTCGGCGACGCCCTGCGGGCGATGCTGGAGCGCTTCACGGCAGACGGTTCGCGGCGGCTGCTGGTGATCGGCCCGCTGCCGAAATTCGAACGCACCGATCCGCTCAACTGCATCGACCTCAGCGAAGCACTCGGCATGACGCTGGATCGCTGCGGCGTCAGCCGCGCCGCAGAGGACGCGCGGCGCGCCAGCACCGTCGCGATCATGAAGAGCGTCACGGCCAAGTTCCGCAACATCCGCTTCATCGATCCGGTCGACGTGTTCTGCGACGCGCGGCTCTGCATGCCGGAAAAGGACGGCGCCGTGGCGTTCTTCGACGATCACCACGTCAACGCGGTCGGCGCGGCAGCCGTCTATGACGCCTTCCGCGACGATTTCGCCTGGGCCTTCGGCACGCGGGCGCAGTAGCGGCGCCAAGGGCCGACGCTCAGGCGAGCGGCGACAGCGGTGCGATGGCGAGATCGTCGGCGATCGCGTCGAAGGCGAGCTTCAAGGCCGGCGCAACGGGAATGCCGTCGCGGTTGCGCTCGATCTCGACCTTCCACTCGCGGTCGCCCGGCGCCATCACGCTCTTGCCCTCGCGGGCCGGCGAGGCGCGGAGGCTGGCGAGATAGGCCGCCATGCCGGCCTCATAGACGGCGCGCGGCACGAAGCGCTCGGGATCGATGACGATGAAGAAATGGCCGAGCCGGCGCGGCGTCGACTGATCCGCCCCGACCATGCCGAGGATCTCGGTGCAATGCGGCATGCCGGTCATGACGGCCGAGACGATCTCCATGACGCTGGCGAGGCCCGCGCCCTTGTGGCCGAAGCCGAGACCGCCGAGCGGCAAGAGCGCCGCCGACTGCATCGGCTCGGTCGTCGGCATCCCCTCGGCGTCGACGGCGACGTCGGGCGGCAGCGTCAGCCCCTTGGCGGCCATGTCCTGCACCTTGTTCCACGGCACCATGCTGGTCGCCATGTCGAGCAGATAGGGCCGGCTTCCGGCGACGGGCGCCGCGAAGGCGAGCGGGTTGGTGCCATGGAACGGCGCGACGCCGTCATGCGGCAGCACGAAGCTATCGGAATTGCAGAAGGCGAAGGCGGCCATGCCGGCGGCGGCGGCGCGCTGCGCATAGCAGCCGGCGGCGCCGAAATGCGAGGAATTGATCACCGAGGCCGCCGCGATGCCGGCTGTCGCGGCGAGCTTCACCGCCTCGTCGACGGCGAAGAAGCTGGCATGATGGCCGAAGGCGTTGTCGCCGTCGACGACGACCGTGCCAGGGCCGGTGACACGCGCCGAGAGCTTCGGCGACGGGTTGATGCGGCCGCTGCGCACCACGCGGGCATAGTGCACGAGGAGGCGCGCGCCATGGCTGTCGACGCCGCGCAGCGAGGCCTCGGTGAGCGCGTCGGCAACGGAGGCGGCCTGTGCCGCGTCCGAGCCCGCCGCCCTCAGCGCCGTGTCGATGAAGGCGCGAACCGCTTCCCCGCTCGCCCTGAACCCGTCCGCCTGAGGCTTGGCCAAACCCTCTGTCATTCTCGCTCGTCCTCCCGCCCCGTTGCAGGGCGGCACGGGCAGTATCACGGCGGCCGGCCCTTCGTCATCCTTCGTCGACGCGGACGGGCAACGGCGCTAATCTTTCGGCACATTGACGCGGGAGGTTCGGATGGGTGTCGCAGCGGGGGTCGAGGACACGCGGAACATGGCGATCCTCGCCGAGCTCGAGCGGAAGGTGCTCTGGCTCGCGGCCTTCATGATCCACAATGCCAATCACCTGCGCGAGAATGACGAGGGCATCAAGGTCGGCGGCCACCAGGCCTCGTCCGCCTCGCTCGCGACGATCATGACCGCGCTCTATTTCGAGGCGCTGCAGCCGGAGGACCGCGTCGCGGTCAAGCCGCATGCGAGCCCGATCTTCCATGCGATCCAGTATCTCTCCGGGCGGCAGACGCTCGAGAAGCTCAAGAACTTCCGCGCCTTCAAGGGCGCGCAGAGCTATCCCTCGCGCACCAAGGACACCGACGACGTCGATTTCTCGACCGGCTCGGTCGGGCTCGGCGCGGCGCAGACTTTGTTCTCGGCGCTGGTGCAGGACTATGTCCGCGCCAAGGGCTGGACGGGTGGCGGCAAAGCCGGACGGATGGTCGCGCTCGTCGGCGACGCCGAGATGGACGAGGGCAATATCTTCGAGGCCCTGCTCGAGGGCTGGAAGCATGGGCTCAGGAACTGCTGGTGGGTGGTCGACTACAACCGCCAGAGCCTCGATGCCGTCGTGCGCGAGGGGCTGTGGCAGCGCTTCGAGGCGATCTTCGCCAATTTCGGCTGGGACGTCGTCATCCTGAAATATGGCGTGCTGCTCGAAGCCGCCTTCGCGGAGCCGGGCGGCGAGCGCCTCCGGCAGTGGATCGACACCTGCCCGAACCAACTCTATTCCGCGCTCTGCTTCCAGGGCGGCGCGGCCTGGCGGAAGCGCCTTCTCGACGAGATCGGCGACCAGGGCGACGTCACCCAGCTGATCGAGCGGCGGAGCGATGCCGCGCTCGCCCATCTCATGACCAATCTCGGCGGCCACGACCTGCCGACACTGACCGAGGCCTTCGCCAAGGCGCGCACGTATGAGCGGCCGACCTGCTTCATCGCCTATACGATCAAGGGCTACGGCCTGCCGCTCGCCGGCCACAAGGACAACCATGCCGGGCTGATGACGCCGGCGCAGATCGCGGCGCTGCAGCAGAGCGTCCATGTGCGGCCGGGGCATGAATGGGAGAGGTTCGAGGGGCTCGCAACGCCGGCCGACGAACTCGAACGCTTCATCGCAGCCGTGCCCTTCGCCCAGAGGCAAAAGCGCGGCGCGGCGGCGGCGATCGCCGTTCCGGCTACGCTCCCCGTTCCGCCCGCCAGCGGCAAGCTCCTGTCGACGCAGGCCGGTTTCGGCCAGATCCTCAACGAGGTGGCACGCCGCGACGATGATTTCGCCCGGCGCATCGTCACCACCGCGCCCGACGTCACCGTCTCGACCAATCTCGGACCCTTCGTCAACCGGCGCGGCCTGTTCGCGCGCGAGAGCATGGCCGACCTCTTCAGGTCCGAGCGCATCCCCTCGACCTTCAACTGGGACTTCTCGCCGAACGGCCAGCATCTCGAGCTCGGCATCGCCGAGATGAACCTCTTCCTGATGCTCTCCGCGCTCGGCCTGTCGCATGCCATCAATGGCGAGCGGCTGCTGCCGATCGGCACGCTCTACGACCCGTTCATCTATCGCGGCGCCGATGCGCTCAACTATGCCTGCTACCAGGATGCGCGCTTCATCCTGGTCGCGACCCCGTCCGGCGTGACGCTGGCGCCGGAGGGCGGTGCGCATCAATCGATCGGCACGCCCCTGATCGGGATGGCGCAGGACGGCCTCGCCGCCTTCGAGCCGGCCTTCGTCGACGAGCTTTCGACGATCCTCGCCTTCGGCTTCGACTATATCCAGCGCGCCGCCGACGGCGCGGAGCCGGACGAGCGCAGCTGGCTGCGCGACGAGACCGGCGGCTCGCTCTATCTCCGCCTCTCGACGCGCCCGCTCGAACAGCCGCAGCGGCCGATCACGCCGGAGCTTTCCCGCGCCATCGTCGACGGCGCCTATTGGCTGCGCGAGCCGGGGCCGAATGCCGAGCTGGTCATCGCCTATCAGGGCGCGGTGGCGCCGGAGGCCATCGCCGCGACCGGGCTGCTGGCCGAGGACCGGCGCGATATCGGCCTCCTCGCCGTCACCTCGGCCGACCGGCTGAATGCCGGCTGGACCGCCGCCGGACGGGCCCGGGAGCGCGGGCTCGTGCATGCCCGCTCGCATGTCGAGCGGCTGTTCGAGCGGCTGCCGGCGCATTGCGGCCTCGTCACGGTCATCGACGGCCATCCGGCGACGCTCGGCTGGCTGGGGTCCGTCTCCGGCCATCGCACGCGCTCGCTCGGCGTCGAGCATTTCGGCCAGACCGGCACGATCGCCGACCTCTATCGCCATCACGGCATCGACGCCGCCGCGATCGCCCGCGCCGCCGCGGCGCTCGCCCCGGCACGGCCCGTCCGTCACCTGAAGCCGGCCTCCTGACGTAACCGGATAGCCGATCCGGCGCGCGAGCCCGGCAGCGCGGCTGCCCGCTCGCCACCTGCCCTTGACGGATGCGCTTTCATGTAACATATAAAATTACATGAAACACGACAGTCGGCTATCAGGCGTGCTGCACGTCCTCCTGCACATGGCGGAGATGAAGGGGCCGGTGACATCGGAGACGATGGCGCGCGCCATGCAGACCAATCCCGTGGTGGTCAGGCGGATCATGGCCGGGCTGCGCGAGGCCGGCCTCGTCAGCTCGGAAAAGGGCCATGGCGGCGGCTGGACCATCGGCCGCGCGCTTGCCGACATCACGCTCCGCGACATCTACGACGCGCTCGGCCGACCCGACCTGTTCGCCATGGGCAACAGGACGGAGGCACCCTCATGCCTCGTAGAGCAGGCGGTGAACGCCGCCCTCGACGACAGTCTCGCCGAAGCCGAGGCGCTGCTCCTCGCGCGGTTCGGCACAGTCACGCTCGCCGCGCTCAGCGCCGATTTTCACGCCCGGATGGTGGCCAGCGGCCGATCCGTGGATCTGGAGACCAATCATGCACCCCTATGACGCCCTCATCATCGGCGGCAGCTTCGCCGGCCTGTCCGCCGCCCTGCAGATTGCGCGGACCGGCCGCCCCCTGCTGGTCGTCGACGCCGGCAGGCCGCGCAACCGCTTCGCGGCCGCCTCGCATGGCTTCTTCACGCAGGACGGCAGCAATCCGCTCGCGATGATCGCCACGGCGCGCGAGCAACTGCTGCTCTATCCGAACGCGCGCATTCTCGAAGCCGAGGTGACCGGGATCGAAGGCTCCGATGGCGCGTTCGAGGTGGCGACCACGGATGGCGATACGTTCCAGGCGCGCAAGCTGGTGCTCGCCTATGGCGTCTCCGACACGCTGCCGGATGTTCCGGGCCTTGCCGATCGCTGGGGCAAGACGGTGCTGCACTGCCCCTATTGCCACGGCTTCGAGTTTTCCGGCCACCGCCTCGGCGTGCTCCAGTCGCATCCGATGGCATCGCATCAGGCGCTGCTCGTCGCCGACTGGGGGCCGACCACCCTCTTCATGAATGGCGGACCGGCGCCCGATCCCGAAATGGCGGCAAAGCTCGCCGCGCGCGACATTGCGATCGAGCCGGCCGTCGTCAGCGGCCTAGAGGGCGAGACGGGCGGCCTCGAACGAGTCCTTCTCGACGATGGCCGCGCGCTGCCGATCGACGCGCTCTATGTCGGCCCCAAGGTGCACCACAACAGCGACATCGCCGCGCGGCTCGGCTGTGCGCTCGACGAGAGCCCGCTCGGGCCGCTCATCCGCACCGACGAGCGCAAGCTGACCACCGTCGCCGGCGTCTTTGCCGCCGGTGACATCGCGCGCGTGCCGCACAATGCGACCTGGGCGTCCGCCGACGGGGTGTCGGCCGGCGTTTTCCTTCACCAGTCGCTGGTGTTCGAGCCGCTGACACAGGCCACGTAAGCGCAAACTGCACATAGTCTGCAGCTCAGCTCTACAGGGCGACGAGCAAGCCTTCCACGCGCCTCAAATAATCGTCTCGCTCGTCCTCTGTTGCTGGAGGTAGCGGCGTACCGGAATACTTTGAAGCCTGTTCAGTGAAAGTCCACTTCCACTTTCGGCCAAGATTCTCACGCTCAAATAGCTCTGCGGCCAGGCGCTCTTTCTCTGACATCTTCATTCGAAGTACCTGCGATCAAATCAACCGAGATTATTCTATCACTATCCGCATCAAGGATCTCACGCCCGGAGTCATGCATAGGCCAGCAGCGCCGCAGACGCTGCCATCGGTGCGTAAGGCCATGGACGGCGGCCGCGCGGCGAGGCAGACTTCAACGATCTGCCTCATGCTGCCGGGAGCGATCATGGGTCTTCCATTCGTAAGGACAGGTTTCGCCGCAGGTTTGCTCGCCGCCGCGCTGGCCATCACGCCGGTCTTCGCCGCGACGCCGAAGGACACGCTGGTCCAGGCCTGGCAGATCGACGACATCATTTCGCTCGACCCGGCCGAGATCTTCGAGATCTCGACCACCGAGATCGCCGGCAACACCTATGAGCGGCTGATCGGCTACGATCTCGACGACGTCTCGAAGATGTTCGGCGTCGTCGCCGAGAGCTGGACGGTGTCGCCCGACGGCAAGACGATCACCTTCAAGATCCGCGAGGGGCGGACATTCGCCTCCGGCAATCCGATCACCGCCGCCGATGTCGAATTCTCGCTGCAGCGCGCGGTGCTGCTCGACAAGTCGCCGGCCTTCATCATCAACCAGTTCGGCATCACCAAGGACAATGCGAAGACGTCGATCAAGGCGACGGGCGAGTACACACTCGACTTCACGATGGACCGGCCCTATGCGCCGAGCTTCGCGCTCTATGCCCTCACCTCCTCTGTCGCCTCGGTGGTCGACAAGACACTGGTGATGGAGCACGAGGCGAATGGCGATCTCGGCTATGAGTGGCTGAAGACGCATTATGCCGGCTCCGGTCCGTTCACGATCCGCGACTGGCGCGCCAATGAAGTCGCCGTGCTCGAGCGCAATCCGAACTATTCCGGCACGCCGGCACCGCTCGCCCGCGTCATCTATCGTCATATCCCCGAGACGGCGACGCAGCGCATCCTGCTGGAAAAAGGCGATGTCGACATCGCCCGCAATCTCGGGCCGGAACAGATCGCCGCGATCTCGGGCAATCCCGACATCAGGACGCAGGCGGCGCCGAAGGGCACGCTCTATTATCTCGGCCTCAACCAGAAGAACCCGAACCTCGCCAAGCCCGAAGTGCGCGAGGCGCTGAAATATCTCGTCGACTACAGCGCCATCGCCGATACCATCATGAAGAACCAGGGCGCCGTGCATCAGGCCTTCCTGCCGAAGGGCTTCCTCGGCGCGGTCAACGACACGCCCTATGCTGTTGATGTCGACAAGGCCAAGGCGCTGCTCGCCAAGGCCGGGCTGCCGGACGGCTTCCCCGTCACCATGGATGTCCGCTCGACGCAGCCGATCACCGGCGTCGCCGAGGCGATCCAGTCGACCTTCGCGAAAGCAGGCGTCAAGGTCGAGATCATCCCGGGCGACGGCAAGCAGACGCTGACCAAATATCGCGCCCGCACGCATGACATCTATATCGGAGTCTGGGGCCCGGACTATCAGGACCCGCACACCAACGCGCAGACCTTCGCCTCCAATCCCGACAACAAGGACGATGCCTCGTCGAAGACGCTCGCCTGGCGCAATGCCTGGGAAACGCCGGTGCTCGGACCCGAGGTCGACGCGGCGATCCTCGAACAGGATCCGGCCAAGCGCGCCGCGCTCTATGAGGCGATGCAGCGCCAGGTGCTGGCGGACGGGCCGTTCGTCGTCATGTTCCAGCAGACGGAGGTCGCGGCGCTCCGGTCCAATGTGAAGAACTTCATCATGGGCCCCTCCTTCGACAACAACCTGGCGACGGCGGCGAGCAAGGATTGAGCCTCGATCCGGGCGCGATCGCCACACGGTTGCCGGAACCGCGCGGGCGCGCGGCGCTCGGCATCGCGCGGGGGATCGCGAGCTTCTTCGTCACGCTCGGCATCACGCTGTTCGGCCTCGTCGTGGTGACCTTCGTCATCGGCCGCGTGGTGCCGATCGATCCGGTGCTGGCCGTTGTCGGCGACCGCGCATCGGGCGCCGTCTATGAGCGCGTCCGGGCCGAGATGGGGCTCGACCGGCCGCTCATCGAGCAGTTCGGCCTCTATCTCGAAAAGGCCGTGACCGGCGATTTCGGCCGCTCGGTGCTGACGACCAATCCCGTCATCGACGATATCCGCACCTATTTCCCGGCAACGATCGAGCTCGCGACGCTCGGCACGCTGATCGGGACGCTCATCGGCGTGCCGCTCGGGGTGTTCGCGGCGGTCCGCTCCGGCAGTCTCCTCGACCAGATCGTGCGCATCGTCGGGCTGGTCGGCTATTCCGTGCCGATCTTCTGGCTCGGGCTGATGGCGCTGCTTCTCTTCTATGCGAAGCTCGACTGGGTCGCCGGACCCGGCCGGCTCGACATCGCCTATGACTACATGGTGACGCCGGTCACCGGCCTGCTGCTCGTCGACAGCCTGATGCAGGGCCAGCCCGACGTCTTCTGGAACGCGGTCAGCCACATCATCCTGCCAGCCTCTCTGCTCGGCTATTTCTCGCTCGCCTATATCAGCCGCATGACGCGCGCCCTCCTCCTCAACGAACTGGCGCAGGAATATGTCGTCACCGCGCGGATCAAGGGCCTCTCCGAGGCGCGCGTCGTCTGGCGCCACGCGCTCAGGAACGCCGCCGTGCCGCTCTTGACCGTCGTCGTGCTTTCCTATGCGACGCTGCTCGAAGGCTCGGTGCTGACCGAGACGGTGTTCGCCTGGCCGGGCATCGGCTCCTACATCACCAACTCGCTGCAGAATGCTGATTTGAACGCCGTGCTCGGCGGCACGCTCGTCGTCGGCGCCGCCTTCGTGACGCTGAACCTCCTCAGCGACCTGCTCTACCGCCTGCTCGATCCGAGAACGCGCTGATGGCGGGCGCGGCCGGATCATGGAGGGACTGGCTGACCACGGCGGAGCCGCAATCGCGGCGGCAGGCGCGGCTCGGCCATGCCTACCAGACCTTCCGCCGCCTCGCCCGCAACAGGGCCGCGATGGCCGGGCTCGGCGTCGTCGTGCTGCTCGTCCTCGTCGCCGCATTCGCGCCGCTGCTCGCGACGCATTCGCCGATCGAGGGCGGCGACCTCCGCACCGAGCGGCTCTTGCCGCCGGGACCTGTATTCTGGCTCGGCACCGACGACCAGGCGCGCGACATCTATTCGCGCCTCCTCTACGGCTCGCGGCTGACGCTCGCCGTCGTCGTGCTCGTCTCGGTGATCGCGACGCCGATCGGGCTCGTGGTCGGCACGGTCTCCGGCTATTTCGGCGGCTGGATCGACCGGGTGCTGATGCGGATCACCGACATCTTCCTCGCCTTTCCGCGCCTCGTGCTGGCGCTCGCCTTCGTCGCGGCGCTCGGACCCGGCATCGAGAATGCGATCATCGCCATCGCCATCACCGCCTGGCCGCCATATGCGCGGCTCGCCCGCGCGGAGACGCTGACGATCCGGAACAGCGATTTCATCCATGCGGTGCGGCTGCAGGGCGGATCCTCCGCGCGCATCCTCGTGAGGCATATCGTGCCGCTCTGCCTCTCCTCGGTCACCGTGCGGGTGACGCTGGACATGGCCGGCATCATCCTCACCGCCGCCGGCCTCGGCTTTCTCGGCCTCGGCGCGCAGCCGCCGGCGCCGGAATGGGGCACGATGATCGCCGCCGGCCGGCGCTTCCTGATCGACCAGTGGTGGGTCGCGGCCATGCCGGGCATCGCCATCTTCATCGTCTCGCTCGGCTTCAACCTGCTTGGCGACGGCCTGCGCGATGCGCTCGACCCGAAGGCGGCGCGATGAGGGCGCCGCTGCTCGAGGTCGAGGACCTCCGCGTCCGCTTCGCGCTCACCGAGGGCGTCGTCGAGGCGGTGCGCGGCGTCTCGTTCACCCTTCACCGCGAGCGGCTCGGCATCGTCGGCGAATCGGGCTCCGGCAAGTCGCAGACCGGCCGCGCCATCCTCGGCCTGACGGCGAAGCCGGGCGTCGTCAGCGCCAAGCGCCTCGCCTTCGACGGCATCGATCTCCTTAAGGCCTCGCCGCGCGAGCGGCGGTCGCTGCGCGGCAGCCGCATGACCATGGTGATGCAGGACCCGCGCTATTCGCTCAATCCGGTGATGACGGTCGAGCAACAGATCGTCGAGGCCTATCGCGCTCACAAGCCCGTCTCGAAGCGGACGGCGCGCGCGGCGGCGCTCGCCATGCTGGAAGCGGTGCAGATCCGCGAGCCGCAGCGCGTGATGGCGCTCTATCCGCACGAACTCTCGGGCGGCATGGGCCAGCGCGTCATGATCGCCATGATGCTGATCACCGACCCCGATCTCCTCATCGCCGACGAGCCGACCTCGGCGCTCGATGTCAGCGTGCGGATCGAGGTGCTCAAGATCCTCGACCGCCTCGTCTCGACACGTGGCATGGGCCTCGTCCTCATCAGCCACGACCTCGAGCTGGTCGCCTCGTTCTGCGACCGCATCCTTGTCATGTATGCCGGCCGCGTCGTCGAGGAACTGGCGAGCGGCGCGCTCGGTGAGGCGCGCCATCCCTATACGCGCGGGCTGATCGGCTGCCTGCCGCGCCTCTCCGGCGACAGCCATCCGCTGCCGGTGCTCGCCCGCGATCCCGGCTGGGCGCTCTGATGATGGCGCCGCCCCTGCTCAAAGCTGACACCCTCTCCGTCCGCTATGGCGTCGGCCGCCTGACGGTCGCGGCGCTGGAGGACGTGTCGTTCACGCTGCGGGCGGGCGAATCGCTCGGCCTCGTGGGCGAGAGCGGCTCGGGCAAATCGACCGTGCTGCGCGCCTTGACCGGCCTCGCGCCGCTCTCGCGCGGCCGCATCGTGCTGGATGGCGCGCCGGTCGCGACGCCGCGGCGGCAGGCCTTCTTCACCGCGGTGCAGATGGTGTTCCAGGATCCCTATGCCTCGCTGCATCCACGCCACACGGTCGACCAGATCCTCGCCGAGCCGCTGGCGATCAACCGCATCGCCGATGCCGAGAAGCGCATCGTCGCGGCGCTCGGCGAGGTCGGGCTCGGCCCGTCCTATCGCTTCCGCTATCCGCACCAGCTCTCCGGCGGCCAGCGCCAGCGCGTCGCGATCGCGCGGGCGCTGATCCTCAGGCCGCGCATCGTGCTGCTCGACGAGCCGACCTCGGCGCTCGATGCCTCGGTGCAGGCGGAAATCCTCAACCTGCTCGAGACGCTGCGCGGCGAACTCGGCCTCTCCTATATCCTCGTCAGCCACGACCTCGCGGTGGTCGCCCATCTCTGCGAGCGGCTGATCGTGATGCGGCAGGGCCGCGTCGTCGAGGAGACGACCGCGGCGGCGCTGCGCGACGGCTCCGTCACGACCGCGACGACACGGGCGATGCTGGCGGCGAGCACGGGCTTCGTGCGCAAGTCACCGCCTACTCGTCCTGACCGAAATATTTGATGCGCAGCTTGTCGATCTCGTCGTGCTCCTCGGAAGAGAGCAGTTCGATGGTCACGGGGCGGCGCAAGAGGCTGCTCTGAGGCGTGCCGAAGGCATACTTGCTCGGCTCGAAGCGCGGGCCGACCAGCCGAACATCGGCGCGCGGATGGGTGTAGATATAGTACTGCAGCACCGGGCCATCCTCGATGAGGGCGTCGACATCGCCGCTTTCCAGCGCCTTGATCGCCTCATCGAGCGTCAGAAAGGCAATATTGCGGAGGCCCTGCGCGCGCACGAAGTCGTCGGAGACGGTGTCCTTGAGCACGCCGATCGTGCGGTCGTCGAGATCATCGACGTTGCGGATCTGGTTGGCCGCCGAAAGCGTCGCCATGACCGTCGTCACCGACGAGGTGACATAGGCGATGACCGCGACGCCGGCCATCAGCCAGATGCCCTGCCAGACGCGGCCGATCCAGCCGAACAGGTTCTTGCGCGCCGCCGGCTTGCCGGTCGTCGCGATCTGCATCACGGTATAGAAGCTCTCGCCCAAGCCATCGCGCCAGCGCTTCGGGAATGCGCCGTCGAAATGGCGATCGAACACTGTCATCAGCACGGTAGCGAGCAGCAGGATCATCCCGATCCGGGCATAGGTCTGAAGAAATCCGGCATCGCGCAGTTCGGTGATCACGTCGAAGACGCTGGCGTGCGAGCGCTCGTTGATCATGATCCGGAGACCGGCATCGAACCAGGGCTGCGTGAAGTCGATCCGCCGTGCCCGGCTCTCGTTCACGGTGATGTTCGAGATCGCGATGTCGATCTGGTCGTCATGGGCCGCCCTGATGAGGGCACCGACGGTCGGAAATTCCTGATAGGCGAAATCCCGCTTCAGATTGGTGGCGAGGCTTTCCCAGAGTTCAATCGCCATGCCGGTATACTTTCCGGCGCGCTTCATGACGAACGGCGCGCTCAGATGAACGCCGACCCGGATCGGCCGCTGCGGACCCTGAACGACGTCGTCCCCGTCGGCCGGCGTGATCTGCAACTCGTCAGCAGGGACGGCCGGCTCAGGAGTGGCTTCCTCGACGGGCTGGGTCGCGGGCGGCGCCACCAGCGGCGGCGTGACGGGCTGCGGATCGCCGGCGGGCGGCTTGACTGATGACGGGGCCACCCCGTCGGGGGTGACCGCTCCCGTAATGGGCGAAGCGGCCGTCGGCTCCTCGGCCCCGGTCGGTGCGAACACCACCCCGCAACTCAAGATGAGGGCCAGGATTGCGGCAACGGATGCCAGTCGCCGAACGAGCGTCATACTCCAGCCTTCCCACTCTCTGTCGGATTGTCAGCCCGATACGACGTCAGCCGATCGTCTTCTCCAGCAGGCGCAGCCAGTTTTCACTGCCGAGCTTCGTCAGCAATGCGTCGTCATAGCCATGCGCACGGAGCGCAGCAACGAGATTAGGCAGGCCGGCGACGCTGCCGATCTCGGCAGGGATCAATGCGCCGTCGAAATCGGAGCCGAAGCCGACATGGTCCTCGCCGAGCCGGCCGATCAGATGATCGAGATGGCGCAGCATCGTGTCGAGCGGTGTATCGGTGCGCATGCGGCCGTCGGCGCGCAGGAAGCAGGTCGCGAAATTGAGCCCGACCATGCCGTCGCTGTCGCGGATCGCGTCGAGTTGGCGGTCGGTCAGGTTGCGGGCCGAGGGCGTCACCGCATGGGCGTTCGAATGGGTCGCGACCAGCGGCGCCCTGGAGAGCCGCGCCACATCCCAGAAGCCGGCCTCGTTCAGATGCGAGAGATCGATGAGGATCTGAAGCGCGTTGCAGGCGGCGACCAGCCGCTCGCCGGCCTCCGTCAGTCCGGGCCCGGTATCGGGCGAGCCGGGGAAGCGGAACGGAACGCCATGGCCGAACACCGTCGGCCGGCTCCAGACCGGCCCGATGGAGCGGAGGCCCGCGGCATGGAACACCTCGAGCGCATCGAGATCGGCGTCGATGGCCTCGGCGCCCTCGATATGCAGGACGGTGGCGAAGGCGCCGCGGGCGATGGCCGCGCGGATCTCGGCCGCCGTGCGGCAGAGCGCGACGGCGCCGGCCGATTGGCGCTCGATGCGCAGAAGCAGCGCGATCATCGCCAGCGTCGCCTCGCGGGCCTCGCTCATCGGCAGCAGCGCCGGCAGCGGCACGTCATATTCGGCGCCGTTCATCTTGTCGGCATAGGCGAAGCCGCCGGAAGACGGCGAGAACACCGCGAAAAGGCCGCCGACCATGCCGCCGAGCCGCGCCCGCGGCAGGTCGAGCTGGCCATCGGCCGTTCCCTCGAGGAAGGCGCGGGCGCCGCCCTCGCGCCGCATCAGGCGCAGCAGCACATCATTGTGGCCGTCGAAGATCGGAAGCAGCGACATGTCGGTCTCAATCCCTTGGGGGGTCGGAAGGAGCGGCGGAGAGCGTCTCGACATCGCGCGACACGATCGCGCGTTCGCCGACGAGCCCGCGCGGGCGGATGATGAGGACCAGCGCCAGCGCGACGCCGATGGCGACGATCTGCAGCGCCGCGGCGCGCGCCTGGAAGGCCGGCGCCACGAAGGAGCCGACGGCGAGGCTGGAGAGGCTCCACAGCGCCCAGACCACGACGGCGCCGATCAGCGCGCCGCGATTATTGCCGGAGCCGCCGACGATCAGCATCGCCCAGACCTGGAAGGTCAGGATCGAGAGATAGGCATCCGGCGCGATGAAGCCGATGAAATGCGCCTGCATGGCGCCGCCGAGGCCCATGATGGCGCCGCCGAGCGCGAAGGCCTGCAGGCGGTAGAAATTGACGCTCTTGCCGAGCGAGGCGGCCGCCGCCTCGTCCTCGCGGATGGCGCGCAGCACGCGGCCGAACGGGCTGCGCGTCAGCGTCTCCAAGACCAGGAAGAGGCCGAGCACCACCGCCGCCGTCAGCGCCAGATTGGCGACGTTGAAGGCGATCGGCGTCTCGGCGAGGCCGGCGAAGGGCCGCGGGATGAAGGCGATGCCGAACGGGCCGCCGGTGAGCGGCGTGGCGTTGAGCGCGATCACCTGGATCGTCACAGCGATGCCGAAGGTCGTCATGGCGAGATAGTCGGCGCGAAGGCGCAGCGTCGCGAGCCCGACCAGCAGCGCGGCGGCGCCGGCGATCAGCATCGCCGCGATCCAGCCGGCGAGGATCGGCCAGCCGAAGCCGCCGATCCGCTCGGCCGTCTCGGGCGTCGTCAGGATCGCCGAGGCATAGGCGCCGATCGCCGCGAAGCCGGCGACGCCGACATTGAAGAGGCCCGTCTGGCCCCATTGCAGATTGAGGCCGAGGCAGACGACGCCGAAGATGAGCGCGTTGACGAGGAAGAAGGCGCCATAGCCGAGAAGGTCGATCATCCCTCGCGCACTCCGAAGAGGCCGCGCGGACGCACGAGCAGCATGGCAATGAGCAGCAGGAAGGCGACGGCCGAGCGGTATTCCGCGCCAACCAGCTGGACCGCCGCCGCCTCGGCGATGCCGACGATGAGGCCGCCGAGGATGGCGCCGGAGACACTGCCGATGCCGCCGAGGATCGCGGCGGCGAAGAGCGGCAGCAGGAGATCGAAGCCCATCTGCGGCCGGATCTGCACGGTGAGTCCGAGCATGATGCCGGAGACGCAGGCGAGCGCGCCGCCGATGAGCCAGGTGGCGCGGATGACGGCGGCGACATCGATGCCGACGACGCGGGCAAGGGCCGGATTCTCGCTGACCGCCCGCATCGAGCGGCCGATGTGGGTGCGGGTCAGCAGGAGATGCATGGCGATGACGACCACGACGGCGAGCCCCATCATCGCCGCCTGATCCGGCGTCACGCGGATGCCGAGACCGATCGGGATCGCGATCTGGATCGCGCGGCTGAAATAGGCGGGCTCGGAGGTGAAGAGGAATTCGAGGCTCGCCCGGAGCGCCAGCGAGGCGCCGAAGCTCGCGATCACCATGACGATGCCGTGGCCGGTGCGCCGCAGCGGCTTGAACAGCACCGCGTCGAGCGCCAGCGCCAAGAGCCCGGTCAGCGCCATGGCAATGAACCCGCCGACGAGGAGCGTCCAGCCGAAGGAGAAGGGGACGAGGCGCGCCGCCGGCCCGATCCAGCCGGTCAGCGCGGCGACGGCGCCGAGCGCGAGATAGGCGCCCCAGGAGATGAAGTCGCCATGGGTGAAATTGGAGAAGCGCAGGATCGAATAGGTCAGCGTCAGGCCGACCGCGCCGAGCCCGATCAGCGCGCCGGCGAACATGCCGTCGGCGAGGAATTGCAGGCTCATGCGCGCGCCCTCCCCGCGACGCCGGCATCCGCCCCGCCGAGGCCGAGATAATGCGCGGCGATGTCGGGGTCGGCGGCGAGCGCCGCGGCGCTGCCCTCGTGGCGGTTGCGGCCGTCGGCGAGGATATAGGCGCGATCGGCGATGGCGAGCGCCGCGCGGGCGTTCTGCTCGACCATCAGGATGGTGACGCCGCCGGCGCGGATCTCGCGCAGTTTCGCGAAGACCTCGGCGACGAGCTTCGGCGACAGCCCGGCGGAGGGCTCGTCGAGCATCAGAACCTTCGGCTCGATCATCAGCGCGCGGGCAACCGCCAGCATCTGGCGCTGGCCGCCCGAGAGGCGGCCGGCAGCGAGGCGGCGCTGGCGCTGAAGATCAGGGAAGAGCGCGAACATCGCCGCGACGCGCGCGCTGCGCTCGGCCGCCGGGGCGACATGGCCGGCCAGCACGAGGTTGTCCTCGACGCTCATCGCGGTGAACACATTCTCGGTCTGCGGCACGAAGCCGAGGCCGCGCCGGACCATCCGGTGCGCCGCCGTCCCGGTGATGTCGCTGCCTTCGAGCGAGACGCTGCCGCGCGTCACCGGAACGAGGCCGGCGATCGCCTTCATCAGCGTCGACTTGCCGGCGCCGTTCGGGCCGAGCAGCACGACGATCTCGCCGCGCGCGACATGGATGCTGGCGCCCTTGACGATGAGGAGGCCCGGCTCGTAGCCGGCCTCGATCGCCGTGGCGCTGAGAACGGGGGGTGCCGTCATGCGAGCGCGCCGCCGAGATAGGCCTCGACGACGCGCGGGTCGCGCGCCATCGCGGCCGGCGCCCCGCGGCCGAGCACGCGGCCCTCGGCCATGACGATCACCTCGCCGCAGAGCCGGGCGACGAGGTCCATATTGTGCTCGATGATGAGGAAGGTGACGCCCTGCCGGTTGATGGTCTCGATGCGGGCCATGATCGTCTCGAGCAGCGCCGGATTGACGCCGGCGGCCGGCTCGTCGAGCAGGATCAGCTTCGGCTCGGTCATCAGCACGCGCGCGAGCTCGAGCAGCTTGCGCTGGCCGCCCGACAGCGCCCGCGCCGGCAGCCGCTCGACGGCGGCAAGATCGAGGAAGGCGAGGATGTCGCGGGCCCGCGCGATGTCGGCCTGCTCCCGCCGCCGCACGGCGCCGCGTGCAAAGAGGTTCGGCAGCATGCGCTCGCCGGGCTGCGACTGTGCCGCGACCAGCACGTTTTCGAGCACCGACATCGCGCCGAACGGCTTCGGGATCTGGAAGGTGCGGGCGAGGCCCGCCTTTATGCGCCGATGCGCCGGCTCGTGCTGGACGTCGCGGCCGGCGATGCGGATCGCGCCGGAACTCGGGAGAAGCGTGCCGGCGATCAGGTTGAAGGTCGTGGTCTTGCCGGCGCCGTTCGGTCCGATCAGCCCGACGATCGCGCCCGCTTCCACGGCGAAGCTGACATCGTCGACGGCGCGAAAGCCGTCGAAGGACTTGGAAACCGATTGCACTTCGAGCATGCGTGCGCCAGACCAGAGGCGGAAAGCGGGAGGGGCCGCAGGGCCTCGCTCCGTTCTACATGGCTCCGCCCAACTCTCAAGGGGCGAGCACCGAAGACATGGAGCGATCTCAGAAGAGATGGGGCGATCTCATTTGAATTGCGCAGGACATGCTTTCTTCACCTCCCCCTGAGGGGGAGGTCGACGGCCGCAGGCCGGCGGGAGAGGGTTTAGGGAATTCACCGGAGAGGCCGTAAACCCTCTCCCGGCCCGTTGGGCCGACCTCTCCCTCAGGGAGAGGTGAAAAGAAGAACTGAATTGCGAGCTGAGAGAGCGATGGAAGAGGCAGACGGCGACCATTTCGATCTCTACGACCTTCGCGTCGAGGTGGTCGCGCCCGAGGGGGCGAGGCTCTATTGCGGCGCCAGCATCGGCGATCATTTCGAACTTCGCGGCGAGATGCTGCATCTGCCGCCGGGACAGGGCATCTCGATCTATTCGCTCGCCTCGGTGCTGCCGCTGCTCGCGGCCAAGCAACGGCCGACGCACCCGAACGACTGGATGACCAGCGACGCCGAGATCGCCTGCCCGGATCCGAACTGCCCGTCGCGGCTGCGTATTACACGGCTCGGCCTCCGCCGCTTCTCGCATGCCGCGACGACGGCCGTGCCGCTGCCGGACAAGGACTGAAGGACCCGCCGCATGCAAGATTTCGCTCTCGCGCCCGACTATGCGATCTCCCGCGTCATCCGCGGCGGCTGGCAGCTCGCCGGCGGCCACGGCGCCGTCGACCGGACCATGGCCGTCGACGACATGACCGCCTTTGCCGAGGCCGGCATCGTCACCTTCGACTGCGCCGACATCTATACCGGCGTCGAGGCGATGATCGGCGATTTCCGCGCCGCCTATGGCGCCTCGCATGGCAAGGCGGCGCTGGAGCGCATCCATGTCCATACCAAATGCGTGCCCGATCTCGCGATCCTCTCGCGCATCCGCAAGGCCGACATCGCCGCGATCATCGACCAGTCGCTGAAGCGGCTGCGCATGGAGCGGCTCGATCTCGTCCAATTCCATTGGTGGGACTATGACGTGCCGCGCTATGTCGACGTCGCCGTCTGGCTCGACGAGCTTCGCCGCGAGGGCAAGATCCGCTATGTCAGCGGCACCAATTTCGACACGGCGCGCGCCCGCGAGATCCTCGCCGCCGGCGTCCCCCTCAGGACGCTGCAGGTGCAGTATTCCGTGCTCGACCATCGGCCGGAGAACGGCCTGATCGCGCTCGCCGCCAGCGAGGGCATCGACCTCTTCTGCTATGGCACCGTCGCCGGCGGCTTCCTCAGCGAGCGCTGGCTCGGCGTCCCGGAGCCGACCGGACCGCTCGAGAACCGCTCGCTCACCAAATACAAGCTGATCATCGACGATTTCGGCGGCTGGGCGCTGTACCAGGAGCTTCTCGCGGCGCTCGCCACGGTCGCCGCCCGCCACGGCACCGATATCGCGACCGTCGCGAGCCGCCATGTGCTCGACCGGCCCGGCGTCGCCGCCGTCATCGTCGGCGCCCGCAATCGCTCGCATCTGCCGCGCAACCTCGCCATCGGCGCGCTCGCGCTGACAGCGGACGACCGCGCCGAGATCGACGCCGTGCTGGCGCGGCGGCAGGGGCCGGAGGGCGATGTCTACACGCTGGAGCGCGACCGCACCGGCCGCCATGGCTCGATCATGAAATACAATCTGAACGCCCAATGACCGCAGATCATCCCGCCGCGGACCATCCGCTCGTCGCCGCCGCCATCCGCGAGATCGAGGCCTCGCATGACTTCTTCGTCCGCTGGTTCCTCGGCACCGCGGACGACGCGGAATTCGCGCTCTGGAAGCGGACCACCGCGCCGGACTTCCGCCTGACGACGCCCGATGGAACGATGCTCGCCCTTCCGGCGATCACGACATGGATCGGCGGCGCGAAAGGTTCGATGACGAGCCGCTTCGAGATCGGCATCGAGGATGTCGAGGTGATCGAGGCCGGCGCCGATGCCGTCTTGCTCATCTATGTCGAGCGACAGTATCGTGACGGCCGCACGACGCGGCGGCAGTCGATGGCGTTCTTCCTGAAGGACGACAGCGCGCCGCGCGGGGTCGTGTGGCGCCATCTGCAGGAAACCTGGCTGCAGGCGGACGAGCGATCCAGCCGGGGGGCATAATCCGCGCATGCGGAGCAGGGAGTTTTCCATGACATCGATCCGCATGCTGCGCGCCGCATTGCTCGGCGGCGCCGTCGTGCTCGCCGCCTCGGGCGCTGCCCGCGCGGCCGATTGCGACATCACCGTCGGGCTCGTGATGGAGCTGACGGGACCGGCCGGCGAATATGGCCAGGCCGGTGCCAAGTCGGTCGAGATGGCGTTCCGCGACTTGAACGATGCCGGCGGCGTCGCCGGCTGCAAGATCGTCACCGACACCCGCGATTCCCAGAGCCAGGGCACGGTCGCGGTCGATGTCGCGACGCAGCTGGTTCAGGTCAAGAAGGTGCCGGTGATCATCGGCGGCATCATCTCCTCGGTGTCGATCCCGATCCTGACCTCGGTGACGGCGCCGGCCAAGATCCCGCAGATCTCGCCCGCCTCGTCCTCGCCGACGCTGACCAAGCTCGGCCGCGACGGCAAGACCAACGGCGTCTTCTTCCGCACCATCACCTCGGATGCGCTGCAGGGCATCGCCGCGGCGAAGTTCGCCCTCGACCAGGGCATCAAGAAGGTCGCGGTCATCCATGTGAACAACGATTTCGGCGTCAACATGGTCGGCGAGTTCGCCTCGGCCTACAAGGCGCTCGGCGGCGAGATCACCTCGGTGACGCCCTATAACGAGAAGCAGTCGAGCTACCAGTCGGAAGTGACGGCCGCGCTCGGTTCGGCGCCGGATGCGCTCTATCTGGTCTCGACGCCCGTCGACGGCGCGACGATCGCGCGGGCCTGGATCTCGCAGGGCGGGCCGCAGAAGTTCCTCCTGAACGACGGCATGAACAGCGCCGAATTCATCAAGAATGTCGGGCCGGAATATCTGAACGACGCCTTCGGCACCTCATCGGGCACCGACGCCACCGCCTCGACCGACTATTTCAACAAGGAGTACAAGGCCTTTTCCGGCCTCGATCCGGCCAGCCCCGCCGCCGACCGCTCCTATGACGCCGGCGCCATCGTCGGCCTCGCCATCGCGGAAGCCGGCAAGGCTGACAGCGCGGCGATCCTCGCCGCCATCCCGAAGGTGCTCGACCCGAACGGCACCGTCGTCCATGCCGGCAAGGACGAGTTCGCCAAGGCGCTCGGCCTCATCAAGGACGGCAAGCCGATCAAGTATGAGGGCGTCATCGGCCCGGTCGCCTTCGACGCCTATGGCGACATCACCGGCCCGTTCCGCCTATGGCGGATCCAGAATGGCGAGGTCACGACCGTCGGCACGATGTCGACCGCCGATGTCGACAAGGTCAAGGCGTCGATCGCCAAGTGAGGCGAGATCGGCACGACCGGCCCTCTCTCCCGCGCCAGCGGGGGAGAGCTGGAGAGGGGGTTCTTCCTCTCCTTGATGGGACGTCGTTCGCCAACCCCCTCCCCGACCCTCCCCCGCTGCGCGGGAGAGGGAGAAGAGGCGCCGCCGCTACTCTACTTCACCTCTCCCTGAGGGAGAGGTCGACGCACGAAGTGCGGCGGGAGAGGGTTTACGGCGTATCCGGAGAGGCCGTAAACCCTCTCCCGGACCTTCGGTCCGACCTCCCCCTCGGGGGGAGGTAAAGTCAAACACTTCTGTGCGCGAGCACCGACCGGAAGCCCCAATGACCCTCCCCGCTACCCCGCCCCGCATCGCCGTTCCTGCCGGCTTCGGGATGCCCCGCATCGCGACCGGGCTCTGGCAGGTCGCCGACATGGAGCGCGATGGGCGGACGGTCGATATCGATGCGGCGGCCGAGGCGATGCTCGGCTACGCCCGCGCCGGCTTCGATGCCTTCGACATGGCCGACCATTATGGCAGCGCCGAACTCATCACCGGCCGCTTCCTGAAGCTCGCCAAATCCGAGGGGCTGACGCCCTTCATCTCGACGAAATGGTGCCCGGAACCGGGGCCGATGACCCGCGCCGTCGTGCGGGCGGGCGTGCAGAAGAGCCTCGACCGGCTCGGAACCGACAGTGTCGACCTGATGCAGTTCCATTGGTGGAGCTTCGAGCATCCGGCCTATCTCGACGCGCTCGCCGAGATGGAGGAAATGCGCCGCGAGGGCATCATCCGCCATCTCGGCCTCACCAATTTCAACACCGACCATCTCGCGCTCGTCGCCCGCAACGGCATCACCATCGCCACCAACCAGGTGTCGTTCTCGCTGCTCGACCGCCGCGCCGCCGGCGCGATGAGCGATTTCTGCCGCGACAGCGGCATCCGCCTGCTCGCCTATGGCACGATGGGCGGCGGCTGGCTGTCCGAGCGCTGGCTCGGAGTCCCGGAGCCCGAGGCCGCGGCCGACTGGTCGAAGATGAAATATCGCCGCTTCGTCGACGCGATCGGCGGCTGGGACGTGCTGCAGGCGATCCTTCAAGCGGCGTCAGGGATCGCCCGGAAGCACGGCGTCTCGATCTCCAATGTCGCGACGCGCTGGGTGCTCGGCCATGACGCGGTCGCGGCGGTCATCATCGGCGCGCGGCTCGGGGAACGCGAACACCGGGCCGACAATCTGAAGGCGTTTTCCTTCGAGTTCGACGGCGAGGACAAAGCGAGCCTCGACGCCGCCTTTGCCGGCTCGAAGCCGCTGCCCGGCGATTGCGGCGACGAATACCGGAAGCCGCCTTTCCTCACCGCCTCTGGCGATCTCAGCCACCATCTCGCCAGCCTGCCGCAGATCTACACGGCCGAGCCGGTGCCGGGGAAACCCGGCCGCCTCCGCATCGACAGCGGCAGCATCTGGGAGCCGATCGCCGGCTATTCGCGGGCAATGCGGATCGGCGACCGCATCCTCGTCTCCGGCACGACCGCCACCCATACCGACGGCTCGACCATCTGCCCCGGCGATATCGCGGGACAGACGACCTATATCCTCGACAAGATCGCCGCCTCGATCACGGCGCTCGGCGGCAGCCTCGACGACATCGTGCGGACACGTGTCTATCTCAAGGATGTCGACGCGTGGGAACCCGCCTCGCGCGTGCATGGCCGCACCCTCGGCCATGTCAGGCCGGCCAATACGCTGCTGGCAATCGGCGCGCTGGTCGGGTCCTATGAAATCGAGATCGAGGCCGAAGCGGTGGTCGATCCGGCCTGAAGGAGACTGTGCATGGACGACGGCATCACGCGCTTCGCAACCCCGCGCGACAGCGGCCTCGGCCTTGTCCGGATCGAGAATGGCGCCGGCCTTGCCGTCGAGGCGCTGCCGAACGGCACGATCTTCGCGATCACCCATCGCGAGCCGCGCGGCACGATCATGATCAACCAGGTGCTCGGCGCCCCCACCGCCGCCGGTATCGGCCGCATCCTCTTGCGCTTCGGCGGCAGTGCGCCGGAGATCGCGCCGATCGTCGGCAGCGGCAGCGCGTCCAGCTTCGGCCATGACGCATCGAGCCTTGCCCATGCCGGCTCGGCCGGCCCGCTTCGCTGGCACGCGCGCCTTGCGCTCGCCGAGGACGAGGCGCTGTGGTTCTGGCAGATCGACGTCAGCAATGACGGCGACGAGCGCATCCCCTTCGACATCGTCGCGGCGCAGGATGTCGGCCTCGGCGGGCGCGGCTTCCTGATGGGCAGCGAGGCCTATGCCTCGCAATATCTCGATCATCATGTCGAGACGCATCCCGACTTCGGCCCCGTGATCCTGTCGCGGCAGAATCTC
The DNA here is from genome assembly GCA_965279105.1 of Kaistia sp. Taxonomy (GTDB): domain Bacteria; phylum Pseudomonadota; class Alphaproteobacteria; order Rhizobiales; family Kaistiaceae; genus Kaistia. The sequence continues at coordinate 1,754,453 of OZ257135.1, read as the reverse complement.
GACCAGGGCGGCCGCCACCCGTGGCTGGCGCTGGGCACGCTGGAGGGTACGGCGGCCTACGCCACCGACGCGCTGCAACTGTTCGGTCCGGGCTTCCGCCTTGCGAACACCGTCGCGCTTCCCTTCGGCACCAGCCTGCCCTCGCTGCGGCTGCAGCACGAGGTCGCCTGCCCGACGCTGCAGACGGCGGCGCGGACACTCGGCCCCGGCGAGACGGCCCGGCTGACGCTGTTCGCGCTCTTCCTCGCCGACCATCCGGACGCGTCCGGGCCCGACGATCTCGCCCGCCTCGACGGCATCGCCGATCGCGTGCCCGCCGATGGGGTCTCCCCGATCGAGACGCTCCCGACCGTGCACAGCCTGCTCGAGACGGCGCCGCTAGCGGCCGCCGCCGCGCTTTCGGCCGAGGCGCTCGATCGCCGCTATCCGGCCCGCCTCCGCGAGGAAAGCAAGGACGGGACGCTGCTCTCCTTCTTCGTCGCTGAGGGCGCGCAGAACCGGCATGTCGTCACCGCCGCCAAGGAGGCGCTGGTCGCTAGGCGGACCGGCTCGATCCTCCGCTCCGGCGACAGCCTGATGCTCGACGAGGCCACGCTGTCGGCGACCTGCTGGATGCAGGGCGTCTTCGCCGCGCAGCTCACCATCGGCAACACCTCGTTCCACAAGCTGCTGTCGGTCTCGCGCGATCCTTACGGCCTCACCCGCGCCAGCGGATTGCGCATCCTCATCGACACCGGCGCCGGCTGGCAGCTGCTCGGCGTGCCCTCGCTGTTCGAGATGGGGCTCTCCGATTCCCGCTGGATCTATGCGCTCGGCGAGCGCACCGTCACCGTGCATGCGGCCGCCGCCGGCGACGGCGCCGCGATGCAATGGCGGATCGAAGTCGAGGGCGCGCCGGCGCGGTTCCTCGTCATCGGCCATCTCGTGCTCGGCGAGCGCGAATTCGAGCAGTCGGGCAGCGTCGCCATCGACCACGCCGCCAAGCGGATCAGCTTCGCGCCGGGCGGCGACTGGCTCTGGGGCCGCGCCTTCCCAGATGCGCGGATGCATCTCGTCACGTCGACGCCGGACGCGGTCGCGGCTGTCGGTGGCGACGAACTCGTCTATCCCGACGGCGTCCAGCGCGGCGGACCCGTCGTCGCGCTGCTGTCCGAGCCGACGGAGGCGCTCAGCTTCGCCATCACCGGCGCCATGCAGGATGCCGGCGAGGCCGAGCAGCTCGCGGATCTCTACGCGCGCGGGCGGACGCAGGAGGAGCTGCTCGCCCCGGCGCGGCGGTTCTGGAGCCTTGCCACCCGCGACATGACGCTCACAGGCGCGCATCCCGACATCGAGGCGGCCAGCCTGCTGCTGCCCTGGCTCGCCCATGACGCCATCGTCCATCTCACGGTGCCGCACGGCCTCGAGCAATATACCGGCGCCGCCTGGGGCACGCGCGACGTCTGCCAGGGTCCGGTCGAGTTCCTCCTGGCGATGCAGCACGACACCGCCGTGCACCGCATCCTGCGGGCGCTGTTCGCCGAGCAGAACAAAGAGGGCGCCGACTGGCCGCAATGGTTCATGCTGCCGCCCTATTCCGACATCAGGGCCGGCGACGCGCATGGCGACGTCATCATCTGGCCGCTGAAGGCGCTCTGCGACTATATCGAGGCGAGCGGCGACAGCGGCATCCTCGCTGAGAAGGTCGGCTGGCGCGGCGGCGCGGCGGGCGAGACGTCGAGCATCGCCGACCATGTCCGCGCGCTCGTCGCCGAATGCGAGAAGCGCTTCATTCCGGGCACCCATCTCATCCGCTATGGCGAAGGCGACTGGAACGACTCGCTGCAGCCGCACGACCCGCACTTGCGCGACTGGATGGTATCGAGTTGGACCGCGGGCCTCCTCTACGAACAGCTCGCCCGCTATGCCGCCATCCTCGCGCAGACGCCGGAGAACAATCCGCCCGGCGGCCATGACGAGGCGCGGCGGCTCGAGCGGCTCTGCGAGGCGATCCGCGCGGACTTCAACCGCCATCTCATCGCCGGCGGCATCACGGCCGGCTATGCCCTGTTCGATCCGCATGGCCAGCGGACCGAATTGCTGCTGCATCCGACCGACCGGCGGACGGGGCTCTCCTATTCGCTGATCGCCATGACGCAATCGATGCTCGGCGGCCTCGTGGAGGAGAACGAGACCTTCGCCCAGCTCGCCGCCATCGCCGAGGCGCTGACCTTCCCCGACGGGATGCGGCTGATGGACCGGCCGGTCGCCTATGCCGGCGGGCCGGAGACGCTGTTCCGCCGGGCCGAGTCCGCCGCCTTCTTCGGGCGCGAGATCGGGCTCATGTATGTGCATGCGCATCTCCGCCAGGCCGAGGTTCTCGCGAAGCTCGGCGCCGCCGAGGCGCTCTGGCAGGCGATCGCCCTCGCCAATCCGATCCGCGTCACCGAGGTGCTCGGCGAGGCGTCGCTCCGCCAGCGCAACACCTATTTCTCGTCCTCGGACGCCGCCTTCGCCGACCGCTACAAGGCGTCGAGCGACTGGGGGCAGCTTTCGGCCGGGGCGGTCGCGGTCGATGGCGGCTGGCGGACCTATTCGAGCGGGCCGGGCATCTTCACGCGCCTGCTGGTGCAGCTTGCGCTCGGCCTCGGGCGGGGCCCGGCCTCCGGCCGCGTGGTGCCGCGGGCTTTCGGCCCGATCGCCCTCAGCTTCACCGAAGGCGGCGTTGCCAGGCGGCGGCCGATCCAATAGGCCGCCGCCTTTAACCCTCACGCTTAACGATAGGTTTCGTTTGTCGCGGGCAGCCCCCGCCGCAGCATGGACTCATGCCCCCGTTCGCGGATAGTCTTAAGGAAAGCTTAAGGGGGAAAAGACAATGATCGCAATCTTGCTGTATATGGGCGCTGCCGCCGCTCTCGCTCTCGGATCGCAGTTCGTGCGCCCGAGCGCGGCGCTCGGCAGCCAGCATCACCGCAAGCTCTACTGGACGGGCGCGCTCGCCTCGATCGGCCTTGTCGGACTGATGGCCGGCGCGCTGGCGATCTGAGCGCCCCGAGCGCTGGAAGGACCTCGCGCATGCGACGCCACCTGATCCCCGCCGCCCTCCTCGCCCTCACTGCAACCGCCGGCCCCGCCGCCGCGGACGCGACCGCGAAGTATCACTGCGAGGATGGCGCCGTGTTCGTCGCGACCTTCATCACCAGTCCGGGCGCGGCCGACCTCGCCTTCGCCGACGGCCGCGCGCTGGCGCTGCCGCAGGCGCTCTCGGCCGATGGCGGCCGCTATGCGACCGGCGATGACGAGTTCTGGATCAAGGGCGAGAGCGCCAGCCTGACGCTCGCCGGCAAGTCCACCACCTGCACCGTGATCGACTAGCGCCCGCCGCTCAACTTGCCGTGATGGCGTCACGGAAGGCCGGCCGTCTCCGTATCAAGAGGCGTGTCCCCTTCCGGAGGAAATCGCATGCTCACCCGCCGCCGCCTGTTCGCCCTCTCGCTCGCCGCCACCACCGCGCTGTCGCTCGGCGCCATCCAGCCCGCAGCCGCGGCCTTCACGCTTCAGCCCTATGACGAGGCCGCCGTCGCCAAGGCGATCAAGTCCGGCAAGCCCGTCGTCATCCATGTCTATGCGCCCTGGTGCCTGCAGTGCCGGGCGCAGGCCTCGATCCTCGACCGCTTCTCGGAAGCCGGCCGTTATGGCGACATCGCCTTCTTCAAGGTCGACTACGACAAGCAGAAGGACGTCGTGAAGGCGCTGGGCGTGCCCCGCTCGACGCTGATCGCCTTCAAGGGCGGCAAGGAAGTGGACCGCATGTCCTGGGGCACGTCGGAAGCATCGGTGGCGGGCGTCCTCGACGCGGCCGGTTGATGCTCTCCGCGCTTATCCTGCCCTATGTCGCTGGCCTGCTGACCATCCTCAATCCCTGCGTGCTGCCGCTGGCGCCGATCATCATAGCCGGCGCGCGCGTTCGCGATCCGCTAGCGCCGCTGGCGCTGGCGGCGGGGCTCGCGGTCACCTTCGCGCTGGTCGGCGGCCTCCTCGCCTCGCTCGGCGCGGAACTCGGCGATACCGGGCCCGGCCGCATCGTCATCGGCGCGCTGATGCTCGGCTTCGGCATCGTCATGCTGGTGCCGCCGCTGGCGCACCGGGCCGAACTGGCGATGGCGCCGCTCGGCGCCTTTGCCGATCGCCGCAGCGGCCGCATCGAGGGCTCCAGCCTCGCGGCGCAGGCCGGCATCGGCGCAATCCTCGCGCTCGCCTGGGCGCCCTGTGTCGGGCCGACGCTCGGCGCGGCGCTGACATTGGCGGCCTCCGGCGGCTCGCTCGCCGCGGCGATGGCGACCATGGCCGTCTTCGCGCTCGGCGCCGCGACCTCGCTGCTCGCCGCCGGCTACGGCCTCGGCCACCTCGCGCGGCGTGGGCGCGCCGTCGCCGGCCGGTCGGCGGCGATCGGCCGCGCGCTGCTCGGGCTTGCCTTCGCGCTGGTCGGGTTCGGCATGGTGACGGGGCTCGACAAGGTGGTCGAGGGCGCGCTGGTCGAGGCGATGCCGGATTGGCTCGTCGGCTTCGCGACCCGCTTCTGACCGCTTTCCCGTCTCGCGATCGCGGCCGATGCATCCTATGCTGACGCCGCGATCGGCAGCGAAGGGACAGGGCATGCGCGCATATCGGGCGACTGGGCGGAGATCGATCGGCGCCGCAGTCGCGCTCTTCGTCGGCACCGCGGCCATGCCGGTGGGCGCCGGCGCCGCCAGCTTCGACTGCGCCAAGGCCGCGAAGCTGGACGAGATCGCCATCTGTGCCAATCGTGACCTCGACGATGCCGATGTCGAGATGGCGACGCGCTATTCGATGCTGCTGCAACTGCTGCCGATGGGCGGCGCCGGTGCGCTGCGCGACGACCAGAAGGCCTGGCTCGGCTGGCGGCAGGCCTGCGGCAGCGATCTCACCTGCCTTCGCGCCGCCTATGCCGACCGGATCGGCGCGCTCAAGGCCGCCTTCAACCGGATCGCCTCACAGGGCCCATTCTAGCGTCCAGCGTTGCTACCGGACTGCCGGCGGCATCGGCTGGGCCAGCGAACCGGGCGCCGGGGCAGCCGGGGCGATCGAGGCGGTGCGGGCCGGATCGACGAACTCGACATCGACGCCGGGGCGCACGAGATGGGCGAGCTCGAGCGCATCCCAATTGGTCAGGCGCAGGCAGCCATGGCTGTTGGTCTTGTCGATGCGGCTCGGTTCCGGCGTGCCGTGGATGCCGTAGGTCGGCTTGTCGAGCCCGATCCAGACCGCGCCGACCGGATTGTTGGGGCCAGGCGCCAGCTTCAGCGGCTTGTCGTTCTTGCCCTGCTGGAAATTGACCTTCGGCCGATACCAGTATTCCGGATTGACGGCGATCGCCTTGACGGCATGGATGCCGCTCGGCGAGGGCATGTCGGTGGAGCCGATCGTCGCCGGATAGGCGACGACGAGGTTCCATTGCTGGTCGTAGCCGAGCAACTGCCGCGCGGCGCTATCGGCGACGAGATGATAGACCTTGGTCCTGGCGGCCGGGCCGACATCGGCGACGACGATCGTCTCGCCCTCGGTGAAGCGGGCGCCCGGATTGAGGCGGCGCAGGAAGCCTTCGTCCATGTGGAAACGCTCGGCGAGACCTTCGGACGGGCTGCGATAGGCGAGCGCCGGCAGCTTGGCCATCTCGCCATAGTCCTTCGGCATCACCGGCACGAAGGGTCCGGCAGTGTCCGCGGCGGTGATCACATAGGGCACGAGCACGGGCGAGGCGCCGTAGGAGGCAAGGATCGCATCGATCTCGGGGCCCATGCGCCCGGTCGAGGGCAGGCCATTCATGTTTTCGAGCGCCGAGACCGCCTTGGCGAGATTGCCGCCGGTCATGCCGTCGATGACGCCCGGCGAGGCATTGGCGCGATCGAGCAGGATCTGCAGCCGCGCCACGGCCGGCAGGGCCTGCTTGACGCCGCGCTTCAGCGTTTCGGGCAGGACCGGCTCGTTGGCGCTGGCAATGAACTTCGCCGGAATGAAGGGGGGAACGGGCGCCGGCGCCACAGCGACAGGCGCGGACGGCGTTACGGGCGGCGTCGCCGCGACGGAAGGCGGCGCGGTGAGCGGAGACTGGCCGGGTTGCGGCTCTGCGGGCTCGGGCGCCACAGCGGCGGTGCCCGGCGCCGGACCATAAGCGGGCGCCTCGGCGGCTTGCGGATCGCCCGCTTCCGGCGGCTGGAAGCTCTCCGACGGAGGTGCCGGCGTCTCGCCGCCATAGGTCAGGCCGGCGGCGCTATCGGCATAGGGCACTTCGGGAACCGCGGCGAGCGGCGGCGGCGGCACGCGATAGCGCTGGTAGCCATAGTGGCGATAGGCGTATCCCGAGGGGTCGCCATAGCCGTCACCATAGCCGTAGCCGTAGTCCTCGGCTGTCGCGACGCCGGGGGTGAGCGCCAGCAGGGCCGGCAGCAGCAGCAGGATCGACGAAGACGGTTTCAGCACGCTCGACTCCACGCCAACGCAACAGGGGCAGCCCAAGAACGCCAGGAGCCCGCAGTCACCCTAGACGAACGTGGTTAAGGATGCGTTGAACCGGCGGGTGTGGCCGCATGATGGCGCGCGACGGCGCAGCGGGAGGACCGGTGGCCCGTCAAGCGCCCCTTGCGGTGGCCGCGTCTGGACAAGGCGGGCCGGCGATGCGAGGAAGCCGGCGGCCGGGACAATGGGAGCGGATCGATGATGGACGTGCGCGGCAAGGTGGTCAGCGGCCGGTTCCTGCATGCCCCGACGCGGGACGCCGTCGAGATCCTCACCGAGGCGCTGGTCGACATCGACGCGGCCGGCACCATCCGCTCCGTCACCAGGACGGCCGACCCGCAGCACGCGCAGCTGGCAGCGAGCGCCGCGCGGGAGAACCGGCTCGTCACGCTGCCGCCGAAGACCGCGATGCTGCCCGGCTTCATCGACCTGCATATCCATGCGCCGCAATATCCCCAGCTCGGCAAGGCGCTCGACGTGCCGCTCGAGGTCTGGCTGCAGCGCTACACCTTCCCGCTCGAGGCGCGCTATGCCGACCTCGCCTTCGCGCGGAAGAGCTACGAGGCGCTGGTCGGCGACCTTCTCGCCGGCGGCACCACGACGGCGCTCTATTTCGCCACCATCCATCAGGAGGCGACGCGGCTTTTGGCCGAGATCTGCCTCGCGAAGGGTCAGCGCGCGCTGGTCGGCAAGGTCGCGATGGACCATCCGGAGGCCTGTCCGCCCAATTATCGCGACCAGAGCGCGCGGGCGGCGATCGAGGGCACAGCGGCGCTGATCGATCATCTCGCCACCCTCTCCGGCAATGACGGGCGGGTCAGGGCGGTGGCGACGCCGCGCTTCATCCCCGCCTGCACCGACGCCCTGCTGGAAGGGCTCGGCGCGCTGGTGAAATCCTGCGGCTGCCATGTGCAGACCCATTGCTCGGAGAGCGACTGGGAACACGGCGCGGTCCTCGCGCGCCATGGCGCCACCGACGCCGAGATGCTCGATCGCTTCGGTCTCCTGACCCGCCGCACCATCCTCGCCCATTCGAATTTCCTCACCGGTGCCGACATGGACCGCGTCGCCGCGCGCGGGGCCGGCGTCGCGCATTGCCCGCTCTCCAACGCCTATTTCGCCAATGCGGTATTCCCACTCCGGGCTGCGCTGGCCAAGGGCGTGCGTGTCGGGCTCGGCACCGACATCTCCGGCGGACCGAGCGCCTCGATGCTGGAGGTGCAGCGGATGGCGATCGCCGCCTCGCGCATGCTGGAGGGCGGCGTCGACCCGGACCTTCCGGCGGAGCGGCGCGGCCGTCCCGGCGCCCGCATCGACGTGCCCCTCGCCTTCCATCTCGCCACCGCCGGCGGCGCCGATGCGCTCGACCTGCCGGTCGGCAGCTTCGCGGCGGGACGGCAGTTCGACGCCATCCTCGTCGATCCCGAGGCGCCCGGCTCGACGATGCGCCTGTTCGAGGAAGTCGATGAAGAGGCCGACCTCCTCGAGAAGATCGTCTACACCGCGTCGCGGCCCAATCTCGCGAAGGTCTTCGTGGCCGGACGCGCGGTCTCGGGCAGCATGCCGGATCGCCTCCAGGCCTGAGCGGTGCTTCCTAGAGCCTTTCAGGGCTTGGTGGAATCCGTTCTGTTTTCCGCCGGCGCGCGCGATCCGCAAGGAGGGTGGCGACGCCCGATGCCTCCGCATCGGGCGAGCCGGCCGACACGGCGGGCGCCCGCCGGCGGGAACCCCTTCGGGCCGGGCGGCTTCGGGCCAAATCCGTCGGCCTCCGGCTCGGCCGTACTTCAGTACGGCCGTCGCCGCAATCCTCGACCTTGGCCCGAATCCGCTCCGGCAGAACGCTTCCAACAAGCCCTGAAAGGCTCTAGACGGACGCTTCGCCGGGCACGATCGGCAGGCGGATTTCCTGGACGAGACCGCCGTCGGCGGCGTTGCGCACCGTGATCGCGCCGCCATTCCGCTCGATGATCTCCTTGGCGATGGCAAGGCCGAGGCCGGCGCCGGGAATCGACTGGCGCCGCGAGGGATCGACCCGGAAGAACGGCTCGAACACGCGCGCGATCAGCGCCTCGGGAATGCCCGGACCGCGGTCGCGCACCGTCACGACGACGTCCGCGCCATCGATGCCGGCCCCGACGACGCCGCCGCCGCCATGCGTCGCGGCATTGATGAAGAGGTTGCGGAAGGCGCGCGTCAGCGCCAGCCGGGCGACACCGACCGAGGCGGGCGCGACGGAACCCAGTTCCAGCTTGAAGCCCTGCGCCTTGAGCTCGCCGACGATGGCGGTGAGCAGTCCCGCGATTTCGACGCGCTCGGCCGGGCCCGTCCCCGCCTCCTCGCGCACGAGGCGGATGGCGCTGTCGGCGATGCGGTCGAGCTCCTCGAGATCGCGCAACCAGAGCGCCCGCTCGTCGTCCTCGGCGACGAATTCGGCGCGAAGGCGCATGCGGGTCATCGGCGTGCGCAGGTCGTGCCCGGCAGCCGCGACGAGACGCATCCGGCTTTCCATCGACGTCTTCAGCCGCGCCGACAGGCGGTTCAGCGCCTTGGCCGTCGCCTTGAGCTCGCCGGTGCCGATCTCCGGCAGCACCGGCAAGGTGCCATCGGGGCCGACCGAGGCGATGGCGCCCTCGATCATCTGCAGGGGCCGCGTCAGGCGATTGGAGATGACGACCGCGATGCCCGCGGCGCCGAGGACGATCGCCGACATCCAGCCGAGCAGGATGAACCAGGCGGCGCGCGGCGGCGGCGCGCGGGCCGAGAGCGGCATGGCGATCCACCAGCCCTGGCTGGCGATCGGGACCGACACCGTCACCGGCGCCTCGGACACGGATTGGCTGACGAGGACCGGCCGCGCCTGCCCGATCCGGGCGAGTTCCGTGCGCAGCACATCGGTCAGCCTTTCGTCGACGGGTCCGCTGGCGGGACCCGGCAGAAGGCGCATGCCGCGCAGCTTCGGATTGATCGACCCCGGCTCGAAATCGTCCGGCAGGAGTTCGGCGAGGCGCGAGATGAGGTCGACCTGGACGGCCGCGTCCTGGACCATGCGGTCGGGTCCCGGACGGCCGATCACGGCGATGGCCGCCAATGTCGCCATGCCGACGACCGCGACGATCGCGCAGACGATGAGGGCGGCAATCCGCAGGCGGAGCGTGTTCAACGCGGCGCCTCGACCGTCTCCACCTTGGTGGACAGCTGGTAGCCGCCATTGCGGACCGTCTTAAAGATCTGGAAATTGCCGCCGTCACCGAGCTTCCGGCGCAGCCGGCTCATCAGCACGTCGATCGAGCGATCGAGCGGATCGGCCTCGCGGCCCTGGGTCAGATCGAGCAGCTGATCGCGCGAGAGCACGCGGCCGGGCCGATCGAGGAAGACGCGGAGCAGGTCGAACTCGGCGCCGGTCAGGACCACGTCGGCGCCGTCGGGATCGACAACGGCGCGGCTCGTCGGCGAGGCGACGAAGCCGGCGAAGCGATAGGCGTCCACCGACGAGGGCTCGGCGATATCGGTGACGCGGCGCAGCACCGCGCGGATGCGGGCGAGCAGCTCGCGCGGGTTGAACGGCTTGCCGACATAGTCGTCGGCGCCGATCTCGAGCCCGATGATGCGGTCGACATCCTCCTTCAGCGCCGTCAGCAGGATGACCGGGATATGCGGCTTGCGATCGCGCAGCTGGCGGCAGATGTCGAGCCCGGATCCGTCGGGCAGCATCACGTCGAGGACGATGAGATCGATCTGCTGGGTGGCGAGCTTTTCCTCCAGCTCGCGGCGGTCGGCGGCGAGCGTCACCCGCAATCCCTGCTGGTCGAGATAGCGGCCGAGCAGCTTGCGGATTTCGAGATCGTCGTCGACGACGAGGATGTGCGGGATGATCATGGTGGGGTGTACACTAGCGCGGTTGCCTATCTGAAATCGAGCCATACAGCCTCCCGCGGGGCGTCCGCCGACCAATTGGTAACCAAAGCTGTCGGAGGGCGGGGCAGCAATGTTGCGACACAAGAAATCCCGGACGGGCAAGGCTTCGCCATGCAATGTCCTCGGCAGGACATGACCGGCACCTAGCGTGACTGCGCTGTGACGCAGCCATGGAGGTTACGATGAAACGCATAACGGCAGCTCTGGGCACACTGCTCATTCTCAGCGGTCCCGCTCTCGCCGCCCCGAGCGATCCGGGCCCGGCGACGGCGACCGAGCGCCCCGCGCCCGCGCTTCCAGCGCCCGGATCCGGCGATTGGCGGCCGATGCCGCCGCGCGGCCAGCGGCCGCCCGAGGCCGACCGCGGCATGCAGCTCGCCGCCCGCCTCGCCGCGGCCGAAACGCTGATCGGCATCAAGAGCGCGCAGCTCGATGCCTGGCGCGGCTATACCAGCGCGCTGATCGACCTCGTCCAGCCGCCGGCGCCGCCGCCGCCGCCCTCGGGCGATGCCGCCGCCGGCAAGGCCTTCGCCCGCCAGGAGGAGATGGCGCGGCGGATCAAGGAGCGCGCGGCCAAGGCCGACACGCTGCTCGCCGCCATCGCGACGCTGCGCGACACGCTCACCGAAGCCCAGCTCGCGGCGCTCGGACGGATCGATCTCGTCCCGCGCCCGCCGATGCCGCCCTTCCGCGGCGGCCCGGGTTCGATGAGCGAGCACGGCCCCGGCCATCCGCCGCGGGACGGCGGCCCGATGATCGCCGGCCCGATGGGCGGGCGCGACGCCCCGCTCCCGCCCGAGGGCGATGCGCCGCCCGCGACACCGGACGAACCCGAGGCAATGCCGGCCCCGCCGGCTCCGTGAATTCCTGACACGCGTATCGACCAGCTACCGCCCCACGGCCCGGTCGATCGTCAGGAATGGGGCGGCCCCCTCCCCGCGGGAGGGGGCCGTTTCCGCTTGGGGAACCTCGCTTCAGAAGCCGAGATAGTCGCGCTTGCCGACCGGGACGCCGTTCTGGCGCAGGATCGCGTAGGCAGTGGTGACGTGGAAGAAGAAGTTCGGCAGCGCGTGCTGCAGGATGTAGTCGCGGCCGAGGAACGAGCGTTCGTTGCCGCCGGCCCGGAGGACGACGGTGCGCGCGTCGGCGCCGTCCAGCGCCGTCCGGTCGATGCCGGCGAGGAACGACCGCGTCCTGGCGATCCTAGCCTCGAGATCGGCGAAGCTCACCTCCTCGTCGGCGAAGCTCGGCGGGGTGACGCCGGCAAGGCGCGCGGCGCATCCCTTGGCGGTGTCGCTGGCGCGCTGGATCTGGCCGGCCAGCGGCAGCATGTCGGCCGCAAGGCGCGCCTCGACATAGGTGGCCGGATCGATGCCGGCCGCCTCGGCATGAGCGAGGCCCTTGGCGAGGATCGACGAGAGATTGGCGAAGCCCCGCTCGAAGACGGGGATGGTGATATCGTAGGCTGAAAAGCTCATGGCTGTCCTTCGTTGCCGCCGGGCGATGGCGACGGCGTTGAGATATGACGCGGCGCGGGAATGACAATTCCCGTGGGGCGGGATATGGCATCACGACCGGCGATTCGCAGGCGCTGCGAGACGTTCGGACCGTTCCCCGCGCGGGCACGGCTTGGCCGGAGGGTGGCACCATGGCACGGATCCGTATCGTCCATGCGACGCGATACGAGTATCGCAATCCTGTCGGCCTGATGCGGCACCGCTTGATGGTGCGGCCGGACGACAGCCACGATCTCCGCCTGCATCACGCCGGCCTCGACGTCTATCCGCCGCCCTCGGCGGTCCACTGGTCGCATGACCCGTTCAACAATTCGGTCTGCCTCCTCGAATGGCCGGAGACGCTGCGCACGCGCCATCTCGAGATCATCTCCAACCTCGACCTGACCCATCATCCCGAGGGTCCGCCGCTGCCGAACTACAGCCTCGACGCGGCGGCGACGATGTTTCCCTTCGCCTATGACGCGGAGGACCTGCCCGATCTCGCGGCGTCGACGCAGCCGGCCGCGGGCGATGCCGAGGGGCGGGTCGCCGCCTGGGCGCAGCGCTTCGTCGTCGAGGGCGAGGGCCGCACGCTCGGCATGCTCGAAGCCATGACTCATGCGATCCGGGCCGAGTTCCGCTATGGCGCCCGCCACGAGATGGGCACGCAGAGCGCCGCCGAGACGCTGGCGCTCGGCTCCGGCACCTGCCGCGATTTCGCGGTACTGATGATGGAGGCGCTCCGGAGCTTCGGCCTCGCCGCCCGCTTCGTCACCGGCTATCTCTATGACGATCTCTCGGGCGAGACGCGCGGCGGCGGCTCGACCCATGCCTGGTGCAGCGTCTATCTGCCGGGCGCGGGCTGGGTCGAATATGACCCGACCAACGGCCTCGTCGCCGGCTCCAACCTCGTCCGCGTCGGCGTCACGCGCCTCGCATCGCAGGCGAGCCCGATCTCGGGCGCCTATGTCGGCGGCGGCGGCGATTTCGCCGGTCTCACGGTCGATGTCGCGGTCACCGCCCATGCGATCGCCCATGGCGGTGAGGCCGTGCCGTGACCGGCAGCGCCATTTCCCTGGCGGTCACGGAGGCCCATGCCGCCCTGCGCGATGATCGCGACGGCGAGACGATCAAGATCTATCCGGCGCTGGCGGCCATGGATCCCGATCTCTTCGGCGTCGCTTATGTCGGGATCGATGGCAGCGTGGACGCGGCGGGCGATGCCGATCACCCATTCTCCCTGATGAGCGTCTCCAAGCCCTTCGTGTTCGCGCTGCTCGCGGACGCGATCGGCGGCGAGGCCGCGCGGGCGGAGATCGGCTTCAACGCCACCGGCCTGCCGTTCAATGCGCTCGCCGCGATCGAGAACGGGCGCGAGGGCCGCACCAATCCGATGGTCAATGCCGGCGCGATCGCCGCGAGCAGCCATGTGCCCGGCGCCGATCTCGAGGCGAAATGGCGCTTCATCCGCGCCGGCATCGAGCGCTTCGCCGGCCACCCGCTCGTCCTCGACGACGCCGTCTACCGCTCGGCGAGCCTCACCAACACGCGCAACAAGGCGCTCGGCATGCTGCTCGCGACCTTCGGCCGCCTCGGCACCGATCCGGTCGAGGCGGTCGAGCTCTACACTCGGCAATGCGCGCTCACCGTCACGGCGCGCGATCTCGCCGCGATGGGCGCGGCGCTCGGCCATGGCGGCGTGCAGCCGCTGACCGGCGCTGGCGTCGTGAGCTCCGCCGCCTGCCGCGACGCCCTCGCCGCGATGACCACCGCCGGCCTCTACGAGACCTCGGGCGACTGGCTGTTCGATGTCGGCCTGCCCGGCAAGAGCGGCATCAGCGGCGGCATCGTCACGGTCGCGCCCGGGCGAGGCGGCATCGGCTCCTTCGCGCCGCGGCTCGACGGCGCCGGCAACAGCGTCAAGGGACAGCGCGCCGCCCGCTTCCTCGCCCATCGGCTCGGCCTCAGCCTGTTCGCGCCGCCCGCCCTCGCCTAGATCGACCGGGCGACGCCCGGCCGGTTCCTTGCATGCACCTGATCACGCCCTCATCCTGACCGCGCCGCCGGCGCAAGACGAGCGAAGCACCGATGACCGCCATCCAGGTTCCCGGCCTCCTGACCTTCACCATCGCCATCCTCGTCTTCTTCGCCGGCGCCGGGCTCAACCGCGCGATCCCGCCGCTGCAGCGCTGGAACATTCCCGAGGCGGTGACGGGCGGCCTGCTCGCGGCGCTGGCGACGCTCATTGCCTACCGCGTCTTCGGCGTCGAGCTCAGCTTCACGCTGGCCGCGCGCGACATGCTGCTGCTCTATTTCTTCACCGGCATCGGCCTCAACGCCAAGTTCGCCGATCTCGTCGCCGGCGGGCGCCCGCTCGTCGTCCTGCTCGCACTGACGCTCGCCTTCCTGGTCGTCCAGAATGCCATCGCCGTCGGCAGCGTCGCGCTGTTCGGCCTGCCGCCGGGTCTCGCACCCTTTCTCGGCTCGGCCTCTCTGATCGGCGGCCATGGCACGACCATCGCCTGGGCCCCGGTCATCAGCGCGCGGTTCGGCATCGGCAATGCGCTCGAGGTCGGGATCGCGACGGCGACGCTCGGCCTCGTCGTGGCGAGCCTCGTCGGCGGTCCGATCGCCGGCTATCTGATCCGGCGCAACGGCTTGCAGGGTCCTGTCGGCGACGCGGAGCCCGTCGTGGGCCTCCCCGCCGAGACCGATGGGGTCCGCGACGAGATCAGCCATGTCAGCCTGCTCCGGACCATCCTCGTGGTCAACATCATCATCCTCATCGCCTATGCGCTCGAGGAGACGGTCGAGGCGACCGGCATCAAGCTGCCGCTCTTCGTCGTCTGCCTGCTGGTCGCCATCGTCGCGACCAATCTGGTGCCGCGGCTCGTTCCGCGCCTCGTCTGGCCGTCGCGCAGCAAGGGCCTCGCCCTCATCTCCGATCTCGCGCTGAACATCTTCCTGGCGATGTCATTGATGAGTATGCAGCTCTGGACGCTCGGCGATCTCGGCCCGGCGCTCGTCGTGATCCTGGCGCTGCAGACCATCGCCGCCGTCGGCTATATCGTCTTCGTGGTGTTTCCGGCGATGGGGCGCGACTATCTCGCCGCCGTCATCGCGGCCGGCTTCACCGGCATCAGCCTCGGCGCAACACCGACGGCCATCGCCAACATGACGGCCGTTACCAAGCTGCACGGCGCGGCGGCGCGGGCCTTCATCATCCTGCCGCTCGTCTCGGCCTTCTTCATCGATATCGCCAACGCCTTCGCGATCGGCTTTCTGGCAAGGTAAGAAAGTCCCCCACCCCGGCCCTCCCCCGCAAGGGGGGAGGGAGTCCCAACGCCTGTGTTCGGACGTTGATGACAGCCAGAGACGGGCCCCCTCCCCCTTGCGGGGGCGGGTTGGGGTGGGGGCCTTGCTAGGCTTGTTCCCCGCCCCGCCCGTCAATAATCCCACTGCGCGCCGATGCCGAGCTCGCCGGTGCCATTGCCGCCGGCCGCGCCCTGCAGGCGGATATTGCGGGTGACGTCGACATCGACGGTCACCTTGCCGGAATTGGCATTCGGACCCTGGCGCGCGCCGACATAGACGCGGTCGTTGAGCCGCTTGCCGATGCCGACCTGGCCGGTGGTGTCGACATCGAAACTATCGACGCCGAGCGAGCGGCGCACCTTGTCGAGCACGCCAGGCCCGCCGCCGGAGAACTGCGCCACCGCCTGCGCCACCTGCAGCGCCTGGCTGGCATTCAACGTCGAGATCGAGCGGCCGAAGAGGATGCGCGACAGCACCTCGTCCTGCGCCAGCGCCGGCGTCGAGGTGAAGCTCACCACCGGCGCCGAGGCGCGGCCCGAGACGATGATCGAGGCGGTCACGTCGCTGGTCGTCGTCGAGGCGGTGAAATCGAGCGCCGGATCGGTGTTGCCCTCGAAGGTCACCTTGCCCTCGGTGAAATCGAGCCGGCGCCCCAGGAGATCGAAGCGGCCGCGACGCAGCTCGAAGCCGCCGAGCGTCACCATGGCGGCCGTCGTGCCGCGCAGCGTCAGGTTGCCGCCGAATTCCGCGTCGATGCCCATGCCGCGCACGAAGACGGCGTTGCGGGCGGCGATCGTCAGGTCGAGATCGGCGACGAAGGCGGGCGCCGCCGCCGCGCGGCGGGCGTCGCGCTCGGCCGTTGCCGCGGCGCGCGTCTGCGACTGGGCGCGGAGGCCGCGCTGCGAGGGCTGCTTGGCGCCGCCGGTGTTCACATGGCGCACCTGCAGCGGATCGAGGCCGCCCGGCAGGTTGTCGGCGATGTTGATGTCGAGGCGGATGATGTCGATCGCCCCGGCGATGCGCGGGCGCGTCGCGACGGGGCCTTCGATCGTGACGCGGCCGCTCGCCACCAGCTGCAGCAGGTCGCTGGAAACGATGTTGGCGCGGGAGAGGTCGATGCGGATATTGGCCGGGAAGCCGCGGGCGGGATCGAGCCCGATCGTGCCGCTGCCCGAGATCGAGCCGCCGCGCGGCGTCGCCGCGGTGAGCTGGCTGACGACGATCTGGCTGTTGGAGCCGGTCAGCACGGCCTGGATACTGGTGAGCGTGACGCCGTTGACGCTGTCGGTGAAGGTGGCACCGGCGACGCGGATTGTGCCGGAGGCGGCCGGCGCCGCGCTGGTGCCGCGCAGCGTCATGTCGACGGTGGCGCGGCCGCGCAGCGTCGAGCCCTGATCGGCGAGGAAGGTGTTGGCGATGCCGAGATCGATGGCGCCGGCGACGCGTAGATCGAGCTGGCCGGCGGCGATCGGCACCGAGCCGCGCACCGTCAGGCCCGAGACGGACGGCGCGTTGATCGTCGCGTCGACATTGACGCGGCCGCCGCCGAGCGTGCCACGCGCGGCGATGTCGAAGGGGCCGATGCCCTTGGTGGCGAGGTCGGCCGTCGAGAGACGGGCAATGCGGAGGTCGTAATTGCCGGCGGGCGCCGCCGCCGAGCCGGTGATGCGGGCCGTTCCCGAGAGGGTACCACGCGGATCGAGCGTGGGGGCGACCAGCGCCGCGATGGTGAGCGGCAGGTTGCGGAGATCGGCGGTGATGTCGAGCGTCTCGCCGACGCGGCCGGCGATGGTCGCGCCGCCGCCGCCGGTCGCAAGCTGCATGCGGTCGATGGCGACGCCGCCACCGGCGAGCGTGATCGTCGCCGGCGCGGACAGGGTGACGGTGGTCGGGCCGCGCGCGAGGCGGAGCTGGTCGAGCCGGATGCGCGTCGCCGCACCCGCGGGGGCGATATTGGCCCGTGCCGCGAGGGTCGCGCCGAGCACGGCGGTGTCGAGCGTCACGTCGGTGGTCTGGCCGCTGCTCTTCGCGGTCAGCGTCGCGCGGTCGATGCGCTGCGATCCGGCGAGGAGGCCGGTCAGCGTCGCGCGGCCGTCGAGGACGGGCGTTCCGGCCGGGTCGACGACGCGGAGGTCGACATCGGCGGCCTCGAGCCGGTTGCCGGCGAAGCGGACATTCTGCGCACGGCCGGTGATGGCGACGCGCTGGGCGCCGTTCGCGGCATCGAGCGCGACGGTGCCGTCGAGGCTGCCGCCGATCTCGGTGAGGATCAGCGGGGCGAGATCGGTCAGATCGCGCGCCGCGACACTGAAGCGGCCGGTGACGATGTTGTCGGCGGCGATCGATGCGCCGCCGGTCGCGCGGACGCTGCCGACCTCGAGGGAGAGATCGTCGACCCGCCGGCGGCTCTCCTCGGTGGCGAAGCGCGCGCTGCCCTTGGCCGGGCGGTCGGCGATGCGGCCGGCAAGGCTGACCTGGCCGCTCGGCAGGCCGGTCAGGTCGACGAAATCGACGGTGACGGCGAGATCGCGGATCGGCTTGCCCATCGCCTCGGCCGAGGCGATGTCGATGCGGCCGTCCATGGCGAGCGCGCCGAGGCCGCCGCTGAAGCGCACATCGGCCTTGGCGCCGCCCTTGATGCGCGGATCGAGCCGGCCGAGATCGGCGAGGGTCAGCACCGCGTTGAGATCGGCGGTGTCCTCGGCGATGCCGCCATCGACCGAAAGATCGAGGCCGTTCGCGGCAATGGTCAGCCCCTTGACCGCGATGGTGCCGTCGGCGGCGCGGGCGAGCGCGCCCTTGAAGCGGCTGGTGCCGGCCAGGAACCCGTCGACCGCATCGATGCCGGCGCGGACATCCTTGGCGGAGCCGTCGAGGGTGAGCGAGACCGCGGAGAAATCCTTGCCGGTGTCGATGGCGCCCTCGAGCGCCACGGTGCCGGAGAGCGGACGGTTGGTCAGCGAGGCGAAGGCGGCGAGATCGAGGCGCGGCAGCTTGAGGCTGCCCTTGACCGAGGTCGGATCGGCGCGGCCGACGAAGGAGAGCTCCAGCGGCGCCAGCGTGATCGTCGCGGCGGTCAGCGCCTGCGCGCTCGCCGACACCGAGGCCGAGGCCGACAGGCGGGCGCTGGTGCCGAGCGCGGCCGCGACCTTCGGCTGGTCGGAGGTCAGCCCCTCGGCGGCGCCGTCGACGACGAGCGCCAGCGCGGCCTCGGCCGGCGTGCCCTTGGCGGTGACGTTGAGCGTCCTGGCGCCATAGCCGCGGCCGGCGAGATCCGTTGCCGTGAGCGTCGCATCGACGGCCGGCAAGGCGAACGGCCCCGCGAGATGGGCATTGAGCCGCCAGCCTGACCAGCCGATGCCGGGGATGAGCGTCGCGAAATGGGAGGCATCGCCGCCGACGAGATCGAAGGTGACGTCGGCCGTCTCATGGGCGGCGTCGATGGTGCCGAGCAGGGCGAGGCCGAAGCCGGCGGCGGTGAGGTTGAGGCCCTCGACATCGACCTTGAGATCGTCGGCGACGACGGCGGAGCCGATCAGCGCGCTGTGGCCCGCGAAGAGCGGCCGGATCGTCGCCGGCAGCAGTCCGTCGATGGTGCCGCCGAGATCGACCATCACCCGGCGGCCGCCGTCGATGCGGCGCACCGCGGCGGTGCCGCCGAGCTGGCCCGACGGCCCGGCATCCAGCGCCACCGTCCCGTTCCAGTTGTCGAGCGGCGCGTCACCCTTGACCGTCAGCGCCAGCGGCGGCAATCCCTCCAGGCGACCGAGCCGGGCGACGAGGCCGCCGGCCGGTTCCGAGGCCGTCAGGTCGAGCGCGAGGCTGCCATTGCCCTCGCCGGCCTTGTAGCCGACGCGGCCGCGCAGCATGCCCGGCGAATCGAGCCGTTCCAGCGCGAAGTCGAGATCGAGCCCCTCGGCCAGGTTGACGAGGCGTGCCGACGCATCGAGGCTGAGGCGGGCGGCGACGCCGGTCACCGGCTCGCCGAGGATGATATCGGCCACCTGCAGCTTGCCGAGCACGACCCGCATCCTCGGGATCGAGGACCCCGATGCGCTCGTCTCGGGGGCTGCCGGCGGCAGGACGGGCAGGCGGTCGAGCGAGGCGCGCTCGGCCGTCAAGCGCTCGACGTCGACCGTACCGGAGAGGAGCGACAGCGGCCGCCAGGCGAGCTCCACTCCGCCGAGGCGGGCGAAGGAGCCGCGTTCGTCGGCGAGCGCCACCTCGCCGATCCGCATGTCGGTCGGCACGAAGCCGGTGATGTCGCTGACCGTGACCGTCAGCCCGTCGCTGCTGGCGAGGCGGCTGGCGAGATCGGCCAGCAAGGACTTGCCGGGCGTCGTCTGCAGCAAGGCAAAGGCTGCGACCAGCACGGCGGCGATGCCGATGAGGACGACGCCGAGCCAGGCGACGATGATGCGGGCGGTGCGCATCAGAAGGCCTGGCCGAGGCTCAGATAGACGCCGTAGCCGGCCTGGTCCTCGCCCTCATTGGCGACGGGAATGGCGACGTCGAGGCGAACCGGCCCGACGGCGGTATAGTAGCGCAGGCCAAGGCCCGCGCCGACGCCGAGATCGCCGAATTCCGGCACGCTGCCTTCGGAGGCCGTGCCGACATCGACGAAGGGCACGATGCCGATGGTGTCGGTGACCTTGATGCGCGCCTCGAGCGAGGCGGCGACATAGGAGAGGCCGCCGATGATGTCGCCATCCTCGTTGCGCGGGCTCTGCGACTGGTAGTCGAAGCCGCGCAGCGTGCCGCCGCCGCCGACATAGAAGCGGCGCTGCGGCGGCACGTTGAGCAGTTCCGTGCCGAACAGCGAACCGGCGGCGATGCGGCCGGCGACGATATAGCGTTTGTCCTCGTCGAAGGCATGATAGGCCGCGAGCTGGCCCTGCAGCATCATCGGGCCGGCGCCGGCATCGCCGAGATAGACGAAGGGCTCGACGGTGCCGGTGGCGCGGATGCCGCGCGAAGGGTCGAGCGCATTGTCGGTTGTGTCATAGGCCGCCTGGATCGGGATGCCGGCGATGTTGTAGGCGTTGGTGCCGGTGCTGTCCTGGACGTTCGAGGCTTCGAGATCGACGCCGGCCTGCACCGAGAGCTGCTCGTTGATCGTCCGCTTGACGCTGGCGTTGAAGGTGATCGCCTCGCGGACATAGGCGTCGGTGACCTCGCGCAGCACGGCGGCCTCGGCGGCGAGATCGTCGGCCGTCGTCCAGATGCCGGGCTTCGTGAAGCTCGCCGTGAAGCGGTAGCCGAGCGGATTGGCGTCCGGCACCGCGTCCGGCACATTGCCGTACCAGGACACCTGCCCGTCGAGCCGCAGCGTCTCGGCGCCGCCGAAGAGATTGCGATGGCCCCAGAAGGCGTTGATCGAGGCGCCGTCGGTGGTGGCGTATTTTGCGCCGAAGCCGACGAAGCGCGGCTTGCGCTCGGTCACCTCGATATCGATCGGCACGCGGCCCTTGCCGTCGGGCGCGTCGCCCTCGACGATGCGCACGCCCGAGATCGCGTCATATTTGAGCAGCGAGCGGCGGGTATCGGCGAGGCGCTTCTGCGAGAACATTTCGCCCGGAATGATGCGGACGCGGTCCTCGACGAAGCTCTTCTTCAGCCGCTCGGTCCCCGTGACGGTGACGGCGCCGAAGGTGGTCGGGCTGCCCGTCGAGACATAGAAGTCGACATCGACGATGCGGCGCTCGTGATCGGCGACGACATCCTTGTCGACGATCTTGGCGAAGGCGAAGCCACGGTCGCGATAGAAGGCGGTGATGCGGCTCTCGGCGGCGAGGATCGCCGTCGACTGCGCCGTGCGGCCCGGGATGATGCCGAGATCGCGGAGGCTCGGCACGTCGGCGATCGGCTTTTCCTTGGCCGCGTCGAGCAACTGGACCTTGCCGAAAGTGAAGATCGGACCCGGCGTCACCGTCACGGTCACAGGGACAGGCCCGGCCGGCCGCGCCGCCTCGATCGCCGCCAGCGCCCCGTCGCTCTCGACCGGGACACCCGCGACGGTGATCGCGATCTGGCCGGCATAGTAGCCCTCGGAATAGAGCGCGGCGGTGATGAGATCGAAATCGGACCGCGCCCGGCGCAGGAGGCCCGCGGCGCCCGACGGCGGCGAGCGGCGCATGCTCTCAAGGCCCGAGGCGCCGATGACCGTCCGCCGCAGCGAGCGGCTCGCGTCGACGACCTCGATGGTCGCCTTGTAGGGAACCGCGTCGACGACGGGCTCGCTCTTCGTCTGGCCGAAGACGCCGCGGATACGGTCGATGAAGCTCGGGCTGTCCTCGGCCAAGGCGACGCCGGAGCCGGCCGCGACGAGGACGAACGCCAGCGCCGCCATCCGGCCGATGGCCGCAGGACGCTGTCTCCTCTCGCTTGATCGGGCCGACTTCGTCAACGCAACGCTCACCTTGTCCGAACTCGCAACGCCGTGCAGCCCGCTTTGTTGCGGATCTTTGCTATGCGTGATTGCGGTTAATACCGCGTATAGCAACAGCAATCGATCCTCTGTCGAGGTTGCCGCAACCCCTCGGCGCAGACCTTCGGCACCCGGCCGAGGCTAACCCGAAGCGCGATCCGATGCGATGTCGATCCGTATCCGGGCACGCTTCAAGCGCGATGCTGGAGGCTGCCGGGCGCCCGGTATGGCAAATCGGCCACGGCGCGGGGGAACGACCCGCCTGCCGGCCCGGGAGGGCACGATCGACATTGCCGCGGCGGTCGTTCGTCGGCTAGATCAATCCCATTCACAGGGACCCGGTGAAACTCCGGGTGGCTCTTCCGGCCGCCGATCCGCCGGACCACGCACAACGAAAACAAACCCGCGCCGGTCTCCCCGGCGGGTCGTTTGCTGCGGAACAATCCCATGAACTCCATCGCTACCGCCAGGCGCGGCTGGTTTGCCAACCCGCGCGCCGATATTCTGTCCGGCATCGTCGTCGCCCTCGCTCTGATCCCAGAGGCAATCGGCTTCTCGGTCATCGCCGGCGTCGATCCGAAGATCGGCCTCTATGCCTCCGTCGTCATCGCCATCGTCATCGCCTTCACCGGCGGAAGGCCGGCGATGATCTCGGCCGCCACCGCGGCGACCGCCGTGCTCATGGGTCCGCTCGTCCGCGAGCACGGCGTCCAGTATCTCTTCGCCGCCACCATCCTGATGGGGCTCATCCAGATCGGCGCCGGCTTCCTCAAGCTCGGCCGGCTCATGCGCTTCGTGTCGCAATCGGTGATGACCGGCTTCGTCAACGCGCTGGCGATCCTCATCTTCCTCGCGCAATTGCCCGAACTGGTGAATGTGCCGATGGCGACCTATGGCCTGATCGCGCTCGGGCTCGCCATCATCTACCTGTTCCCGCTCTTGACGAAGGCCGTGCCGGCGCCGCTCGTCGCGATCGCGGTCGTCACCGTCCTCTCGGTCGTGCTGCATCTCGACGTGCGCACCGTGTCCGATCTCGGCGAACTCCCCTCCGCGCTGCCGAGCTTCGGCCTGCCCGAAGTGCCCTTTGCGCTGGAAACGCTCCGCATCCTCCTGCCGATCGCGCTGACGCTCGCCGCCGTCGGCCTGCTCGAATCGCTCCTGACCGCGCAGATCGTCGACGACATGACCGACACGCCGAGCGACAAGAACCGCGAATGCGGCGGCCAGGGCCTCGCCAACATCGCCTCGGCGCTGTTCGGCGGCATGGGCGGCTGCGCCATGATCGGCCAGTCGGTGATCAACGTCTCCTCGGGCGCGCGCGGCCGCCTGTCGACCCTCGTCGCCGGCGTCTTCCTCTTGGTGCTGCTGGTGGCGCTGCAGGATCTCCTCGCGATCGTGCCGGTCGCGGCGCTCACGGCGGTGATGCTGATGGTGTCGATCAACACCTTCTCCTGGCGCTCGCTGGCGCGGCTGCGCACCAATCCGGTGCCGTCCTCGGTCGTGATGCTGGCGACGGTCGCGACCGTCGTGGCGACGCATGATCTCGCCAAGGGCGTCCTCGTCGGCGTCCTGCTCTCCGGCGTGTTCTTCGCCGGCAAGGTGTCGCGCCTCAGCCGCGTCACCTCGGCGATCTCGGAAGACGGCAAGACGCGCTTCTATGTCGTCGAGGGCCAGATCTTCTTCGCCTCGGCCGGCACCTTCGTCGATGCGATCGATTTCCTCGAGCCTGTCGAACGCATCGTGCTCGACCTTCGCAACGCCCACTTCTGGGACATCTCGGCGGTCGGCGCGCTGGACAGGGTTGTGCTGAAGGCCCGGCGCCACGGCCTCGAGGTCGAAGTCGTCGGGCTCAACAGCGCCAGCGCCAGCCTCGTCGAGCGCTTCGCCGTCCATGACAAGGAGGGCGCCGACGCGCCCGGCATGGCGCACTGAAGGCGCGCGCTGGCGCGGCGATCAGCGCGTGGCGGCGAGCCGGCAGGTGTGGTCGAGCAGGTCCTCGCCGACCGCATGCGCGGCACCGCGGGCCCTGGTATCGGCGGCGAGCAGCATGAAGCCGGGCTTGCCGCCCGGCCGGACGATCCCCGCCACCACAAGCGTCATGTCGGCCATCGACCGCCGTGCCGCGGGTATGCCGGCATGCATCTCGGCGAAGGGGTTCATCGTGGCGAAAGCGGCCACGCTGACCTGGCGCGCCCAGTAGCGGCCGCCCTCGAGCGTCATGGGAAGCCGCGTCCAGCGCTCGCCGATGCGCGGGGCCGAGCGGGCGAGCGCGGCGACGACGTCGGGCTGCAGGCAATCGACATGGATGTGCAGACGGTCCTGGCTGCGGCTCGGGCGTGAATTCACCGCCATGCCGAGCCCCGCCCAGCCGGGATCGTTCGGCAGGGCCGCGACGACGAAGCGCCGTGCCGCCCAGGCTTCCTGGAAGAAGGGCGGCGCGTCCTTGGCAAGCAGCGCCGGGCTCTCGATGCCGATGATCGGCTCGGTCGGCACCAGGAGGACCTCGCTGCGGCCGAGCGGCGGCCGGATGACCGCGTAGCCTCCCTCGGGCCCGCCGTCGAGATCGACGGCGAGGCAGGGGAACGGCACATGCAGCGTGCGCTCCGTGACGAGGCAGCCATCGACCGAGAGGGCGAGCGCGTTGCGGTTGTGCGCCTCGATCGGCTCGATGGCGAGCAGCGCCGCCATGGCGAGGCCGGCGAAGCTCACGGCGGCGATGCCGGCGATGCGGGCGAGACGGCTCATCCGCGCGCGCTCCTCTGGCGGCAGAGAGGCGGCCTGCCGGTCGGCGCACTCCCGGCGGATGTGAATTCCGTGGTCATTCCACTGCAGTGCGGCATCGGTCATCGGCCTGTCAACATCGCGGCCGATGATCGCGCCATCGGTCCATCCGCCTCACTGGCACGCCGATTGCTCGGAATTGTGGCGAGACCGGCCTGCGCGCGGCCGGGATCGATGACGACGCCTGCGCGCAATGCGTCTCGATGCCCCGCCGACCCTGGCTTCGCTGAACGAGCGGATGCTGTCCCCGTGAAACTGACCGACCGGAACCCCATGATCGCCAGCAACGATTTCGACATGATCGTCATCGGCAGCGGCCCGTCCGGCCGGCGCGCCGCCGTGCAGGCGGCCAAGATCGGCAAGAGCGTCCTCGTCGTGGAAAAGGGCCGCCGGGTCGGCGGCGTCTCCGTCCATACCGGCACGATCCCCTCGAAAACGCTGCGCGAGACGGTGCTCAACCTCTCCGGCTGGCGCGAGCGCGGCTTCTATGGCCGCTCCTATCGCGTCAAGCAGGACATCAGCGCCGGCGATCTGATGGCGCGGCTGCACAAGACGCTCGACCACGAGGTCGAGGTGCTCGAGCACCAGTTCAACCGCAACGGCGTCTGGACGGCCATCGGCTCCGGCCGCTTCGTCTCCGCGCATGAGGTCGAGGTCACCGGCGAGACGGGCGAAACGCGCATCTACCGCGCCGGCCATGTGCTGATCGCCTGCGGCACACGGCCGTTCCGGCCGGATTACGTGCCCTTCAACGGCATCAACGTCTTCGACAGCGACGAGATCATCGAGCTGCCGAAGCTGCCGCGGAGCCTCGCCGTGATCGGGGCCGGCGTCATCGGCGTCGAATACGCGACCATCTTCAGCGCGCTCGACGTCTCGGTGACGCTGATCGAGCCGCGCAACACCTTCCTCGACTTCATCGACAAGGAACTCATCGACGAGTTCATGCATGATCTGCGCGACCGGAACGTCGCGCTGCGGCTCGGCGCCGCCGTGCAGACCATCACGGTCAACGACGCCGGCAAGGTGGTGACCGCGCTCGCCGACGGCCGCATGGTGACGACCGACATGCTGCTCTTCGCCGCCGGCCGCGTCGGCGCCACCGACACGCTCAATCTCAATGCGGTCGGCATCAAGACGGACCATCGCGGCCGCATCGTCGTCGAGGCGAACACGATGCAGACATCGGTGCCTCATATCTATGCAGCGGGCGACGTCATCGGCTTTCCGAGCCTCGCCTCGACCTCGATGGAGCAGGGCCGCGTCGCCGCCTGCCATGCCTTCGGGCTGCAGCCGCCGCCGCCGCCGGAGTTCTTCCCCTATGGCATCTATTCCGTGCCGGAGATCTCGACCGTCGGCATGACCGAGGAAGAGGTGCGCAAGCGCGAGATCCCCTATGAATGCGGAATCGCGCGCTTCCGCGAGACCTCGCGCGGCCACATCATGGGCCTCAACACCGGCATGATGAAGATGATCTTCTCGACCAAGACGCGGCGCCTCCTCGGCGTGCACATCGTCGGTGAAGGCGCGACCGAGCTGATCCATATCGGCCAGGCGGTGCTGAACCTCAAAGGCACCATCGACTATTTCATCGAGAACACCTTCAACTATCCGACCCTCGCCGAGGCCTACAAGATCGCCGGCCTCGACGCCTGGAACCGGATGGCGCGGCCTTAGGGGCGCGGGACTCTGCCGACGTCTGGTTCACGGCAGCCCCTCCTCTGTCATTGCCGGGCCTGACCCGGCAATCCAGACTCGCTCGCACAAGCGGCCGTCGCCTGAAAGCCTGGATTGCCGGGTCAAGCCCGGCAATGACAGGCAGGGATCGGTTGTCGAACTCCAGAACTTGGCAGATCAGCGGCTTTAAGGCGAAGAGGTGCCTTACAGACCGCCCGCCTTGCGAAGCGCGTCGTTGATGCGGCTTTGCCAGCCGGGGCCGGATGCCTTGAAGCGATCGATGATGTCCTGGTCGAGCCGGAGCGTGATCTGCTTCTTGGCGACCGGCAGACGGGGCCTGCCCCGCGACCGTTCGATGCTCTCAGTGAGAGAAGGGAGGGCTTCGGCGAAAGGACGTGCGCGGCCGAGATCCTCCGCCATCCATTCAGGCGTGTCGGAAACCGCGTCCCAGTCCTCTTGCGTATAGCCCCGGCCGGGCTTGAATTCCTTCTGATCGGTCATGGCAGCAACTCCCTCTCCTTCTGGCTCACGGGCCGGGCGCTGATGATGGAGATCGCCTCGTCGCCCAAATGGACGAAGACGACAGCCAGTGCGCCGTCCTTCAGCCGCCCGATGGCCATCATCCGGCCGAGCCGGGCCGGGAGAACCATCGCGCCCAGAAAGAAGTCGAAGCCGATATCGGCAAGGTCGATGCCGTGCTTGTCGAGATTGGCAAGACGCTTCGGCTCGTCCCAGAGGATGACCATGCCAATTAGTGTAGTTACACTAATGGCGCGGTGCAACCGTTCGAGGCGGCGCGGCCGCCTCCAGCGTCACCCATTCGCTTCGCCAGCCGCCGTCACCGGCGCGAGGCGGTCGGCCTCGGCGTCGTCATAGAGGCGCGAGCGGGTGAGGAAGCGGATCTCGCGGCCGTTCTCCAGCGAGAACATGCCGCCGCGTCCCGGCACCACGTCGATGATGAGCTGGGTGTGCTGCCAGTAGTCGAACTGCGAGGCCGTCATGAAGAACGGCACGCCGTCGATCTCGCCGAGCCGGATATCCGTATCGCCGACGATGTAGTCCCCCTTTTGAAAGCACATCGGCGAGGAGCCGTCGCAGCAGCCTCCGGACTGATGGAACAGGATGTCGCCGTAGTCCTGCCGCAGCGTGCGGAGGAGGGAGATGGCGGCAGGGGTGGCGGTGACGCGGGGAATGGGTTCGATCGCGAGGTGATCGGCCATTGGGACCCTCCTGTTGACAGTCCGGATCGCTCGAGGGCTCCGGATGGACATCCGGCCCGGCGATCCCTGGGCGGCCCCCTGACGGCGCCGCCTTTGAGACGCGAGGAACGGGCGGCGCGGGTTCCGCCCGTCCTCGCCCCGAAGCAGCCTGGCCTAGAAGAAGCCGAGCTTCTTCGGGCTGTAGCTGACCAGGAGGTTCTTGGTCTGCTGGTAGTGGTCGAGCATCGCCTTGTGGTTTTCGCGGCCGATGCCGGACTGCTTGTAGCCGCCGAAGGCCGCATGGGCCGGATAGGCGTGGTAGCAGTTGGTCCAGACACGGCCGGCCTCGATGCCACGGCCGAAGCGGTAGGCGCGGTTGCCGTCGCGGGTCCAGACGCCGGCGCCGAGGCCATAGAGCGTGTCGTTGGCGATGGCGAGCGCCTCTTCCTCGGTCTTGAAGGTGGTTACCGAGACGACGGGCCCGAAGATCTCCTCCTGGAAGATCCGCATCTTGTTGTGGCCCTTGAAGACGGTCGGCTGGACGTAGTAGCCGCCGGCGAGCTCGCCCTCGAGCATGGCGCGTTCGCCGCCGATGACGAGCTCGGCGCCTTCCTGCTTGCCGATGTCGATATAGGACAGGATCTTCTCGAGCTGCTCGCCGGAGGCCTGCGCGCCCAGCATGGTCGAAGCATCCAGCGGGCTCGCCTGCTTGATGGCGCGGATGCGCGGCAGCGCCCGCTCCATGAAGCGATCGTAGATGTCCTCCTGGATCAACGCCCGGCTCGGGCAGGTGCAGACCTCGCCCTGGTTGAAGGCGAACAGCACGAAGCCCTCGATCGCCTTGTCGAAGAAGTCGTCATCGGCCGCGGCGACATCGGAGAAGAAGATGTTCGGCGACTTGCCGCCGAGCTCCAGCGTGACGGGAATGAGGTTCTGGCTGGCATATTGCATGATCAGCCGGCCCGTCGTCGTCTCGCCGGTAAAGGCGATCTTGGCGATGCGGTTCGACGAGGCGAGCGGCTTGCCGGCCTCGAGACCGAAGCCGTTGACGATGTTGAGCACGCCCGGCGGCAGGAGGTCGGCGATGAGCTCGGCGAGGACGAGGATCGAGGCCGGGGTCTGCTCGGCCGGCTTCAGCACGACGCAATTGCCGGCGGCGAGCGCCGGGGCAAGCTTCCAGACGGCCATCAGGATCGGGAAGTTCCACGGGATGATCTGGCCGACGACGCCGAGCGGCTCGTGGAAGTGATAGGCGACCGTGTCATGGTCGAGTTCGGAGAGCGAGCCCTCCTGCGCGCGGATGGCGCCGGCGAAATAGCGGAAATGATCGACGGCGAGCGGGATGTCCGCATTGGTCGTCTCGCGGATCGGCTTGCCGTTGTCCCAGGTCTCGGCGAGCGCCAGCAGATCGAGGTTCTGCTCGAGGCGGTCGGCGATCTGGTTGAGGATCAGCGCGCGGGCGGCGACGCTGGAGCGGCCCCAGGCGACCTTGGCGGCATGGGCGGCATCGAGCGCCAGCTCGACGTCCTCCTTCTGCGAGCGCGGGATCTCGGTGATCTTCTGGCCGTTGATCGGCGAGGCGTTGTCGAAATAGCGCCCGCCGACCGGGGCGACCCACTGGCCGCCGATGAAATTCTCATAGCGCGGCTTGAAAGGGCTGGCGGTCTTGGCGCCAAGGAATTCGGGCTTGTTCATGGTTTCCTCCCATGGTGAACACGGGAGCTGCCCTGCAGCGGCCGTGCCGACGGCCAGCCGCGCCGGGGCATTTCATTGCTGCATAGCGGTAAGTGACTGACAGAAATCGCCTCCCCGAAAGCGTCCGTCTGCTTTGCCGCCTTGCCAGTGGACGGCGCGCGCGAATGGGTGCAACAGTTTCCGAAAGGACTGAGGCACCGCGCGACATCTGTTGCAGGATGCCACAGCCGGGAGGACGTGATCATGGCGCCTATTGCCACCGCGGATACTGTCCAGGCCGCCAGGAAGCGCTTCTTTCTCGACGGCACCTCGCCGGAAGGACTTGTCGCGGCGCCGATCCTGCGCTCGTGGCAGCGCTGCTCCTCGCAGGGCCTCGACGCCGGCGAGCGGCCGCATGTCGAGCCGATTAGCAGTGCCGCGCTGCGCGGCGAGCAGGAGCGGCACGATCTCCTGCGCCGCATCACGCGGCCGGAGATGATGTCGCTCCGGCAGGAAGCGAAGCTCACCGACAGCGTCGTCATCTTGACCGACGGCGAAGGCCTCGTGCTCGAGATGACCGGCAATCCCGAATTCGCCGGGCGCGCCTCGCGGGTCGCGCTCCGCCCCGGCGTCGCCTGGAACGAGGCCGCGATCGGCACCAATGCGATCGGCACGGCGCTGGTCGAGCGGCGGCCGATCGGCGTGCACGGCGCCGAGCATTTCTTCGAGCCGCACCGGATTCTCACCTGCGCCGCCGCGCCGATCTTCGATCCGCGCGGCCAGCTCGCCGGTGTGCTCGACATGTCGGGCCATGCCTCGGTGCGGCCGGTGCACGCGCTGGGTCTCGTGCGCCTCGCCGTCGAGCAGATCGAGCATCGCCTGTTCGAGCGCGGCTTCGAGCGCTTCAGCGTGCTGCGCTTCCATGAGGAGGCCGAACTGGTCGGCACGACGCGGGAGGCTGTGCTGGTCTTCGAGGGCGACCGCCTCGTCGGCGGCAATCGCCGCGGCCTCGGCC
Organism: Kaistia sp.; assembly: GCA_965279105.1. Classification (GTDB taxonomy): domain Bacteria; phylum Pseudomonadota; class Alphaproteobacteria; order Rhizobiales; family Kaistiaceae; genus Kaistia. The sequence continues at coordinate 1,724,438 of OZ257135.1, read as the reverse complement.
TCGTCAAGCTCGACTGGTCGGCCATCGACAGCGTCCGGCTGCCGGAACTGTTCGAGACCGTCGAGGTCTCCGACGAGGTCCGCGCGATCCGCAGTCGCTCTGGCGCCATGCTGCATGGCCGCCTCGCGGCGCCGATGGAGACGATCGCCCGCGCGCCGCGCGGCAGCGCCCGCGCGTCCGGCAGTGCGCCGGAGCCGGTCTTCGACGCAGCGACGCTGGCGGCGCTCGACCGCGCCGTCCGCCTCGTCGATGCCGACGTGCCCGTGCTCGTCCATGGCGAGACCGGCGCCGGCAAGGAGGTGTTCGCCCGCCGCGTCCATGCCCGCGGGGCGCGCCGCGACGGCCCGTTCGTCGCCGTCAACTGCGCCGCGCTGCCCGAGAGCCTCATCGAGGCGGAGCTGTTCGGCTATGAGGAAGGCGCCTTCACCGGCGCGCGCCGGCAGGGCCAGAGCGGCCTCGTCCGCCAGGCGGAGGGCGGCATCCTCTTTCTCGACGAGATCGGCGACATGCCGCTCGCGGCGCAGGGACGGCTGCTGCGCGTGTTGCAGGAGCGGCAGGTGCTGCCGCTCGGTGGCGGCGCCGCCGTTCCCGTCGATTTCGCCCTGCTCTGCGCGACGCATCGGCCGCTCGCGGCGCTGGTCGAGAGCGGCGGCTTCCGCTCCGATCTCTATTTCCGCATCGCGCAATATGTCGTCGAGCTGCCGGCGCTCCGGACCATGGCGGACCGGCGCGGCGTCATCCGCACGCTCTGGGCAGGCCTTGGCGGCGACGCGGCGCGCGTGACCCTCTCCGAGGAGACGCTGGAGCCGCTCGCCGCCTATGACTGGCCGGGCAATTTCCGCCAGCTCGCCGGCATGCTGCGCGCGCTGCTGGCGCTGGCCGAGCCGGGTGAGCCGCTGCCGCGGGCGGCGCTGCCGCAGGAGATCGTCCAGCACCAGAGGCTGCCGCAGCAGGCGGGAGCCGAGGGCGCGCGAGGGGCGAGTGCCGCGGAGGCCAGCGACACCAGCCTCTCGGCCCTGACGCTGGAGGCGATGGCGCGCGCGATCGCGGAGTGCGACGGCAATGTCTCGCGCGCCGCGAAGAAGCTCGGCATCGATCGCTCGACGCTCTATCGCCGGCTGATCTGGAAGAGCGGCGGGCCAGAGACCCGCCGCGCGTCGTGACGGTGGCTCAGCCGAAGCGGTTGGCGCCCGGCGTACCCGGCTTCAGGTACCAGTAGAGCAGCAGCAGCGCGCCGATCAGCGGGATGAGGCTGATGAAGATCCACCAGCCGCTGCGGTCGGTATCGTGCAGCCGGCGGACGGTGACGGCGAGATTGGGCAAGAGCGTCGCCAGCGACCAGAGGCCCGAGAGCGGTCCTGCGGACTGCAGCTCGTCATAGTTCCAGCCGAAGGCGCTATCGAGCCCATAGGCGACGATGCTCACGATGATGATGAACAGCACCCACCACCAGAACTCGGAGCGCGAGGCGCGGCCCGAGAAGGTCACATATTTGGAGAAGACGGTCGAAACCGCCGTCGTCATGTTCATTGTTCAGCTCCCTATAGGACGCAGCCCCCGTCCTGCGCGCTCCGCGCTCGGCCTGCTCCCGGCGACGCGCGCGAGCAACCGGCCGGAAGCGAGGATGGCAGCTAAGTCTGAAGAGTTCGTCTGCCGCCCGCCCCCTCGAAACGGGCTGCGACCCGCGCGCAACAGGTGCTCGATTTCTCCACAGGCGGAACCGCGGAAGCCCGCGATTCCGCGCTTTTCCGCATGGCGGAGCTGAAGCGTAAAACGCTTCGTTAACGCTGTGCTCCGTATGCCTTGTCGGGTCAGCAACGGAGTGAAGCAGCTCCGAGCGCAAGGTCTTCGGCATCATGCGATCCCCACCCCGCCCTCCTCATTCTCCCGATGATTCGGCAGCCGCCGGCCTCACCGCCGAGGACAAGGGGCGGCCCGAGCGTGGCACGCTGCATCTGCGCCGTCCGATCGACGCGCGGCCGGACGCCGGCAAGCCGAATGCCGGCAAGCCGGACCCGTTCCAGCTGCGCGCCGAGGACCTCGCCGCGCTCGACACCGTGCCGAGCTGGCTGAGGCCGTTCACCACGACGCCGACCAGCCGCTTCACCCGCACGCCGGATTATCTGATGCGGCCGCGCGAGGAGGACCGGGCGCCGCCGCCCCTGCCGGTGCGCGTTCCCATGGCGCCGACGACGCGCCTGCACGCTCCGGCGCGCGGACCGGCCGCGCCGCGGCAGCCCGTCGCAGCGCCGCCTCCGGCTGCCGTCGCGCCGAGCGTCCCCGCTGCCGAGCCGCCGGTCGCCCCTGCTGACGAGCCGATGGCGGCTGCCGTCGAGACGGGACCGCTGGACGACGCCCCGGTTCTTGCCGCTGCACAGGAGGCCGTGAGCCACGTCCCCGCAGACGCCCCCGCCGATCCTGTTGCCGAGACCATGACGGCGGCGCTGCCGACGCTGCGCAGCATCGCGCGCATGATCCGCACCGATATCGTGACGCCGCCTGCCCGCTCCGCCGACCAGGACGACGCGCCGCAGCCGATCCAGCCGCGCACCGAACGGCGGAACGAGCCCCCGGCGGCCGCGTTCCCGCCGCCGGACAGCATCGTGCCGACGGTCCTGCCGATCGAGCCGCCGCTGCGCGCCACGGTGCGTGTCTCCTTCGTCTGGCCGGTCGACGACGGCATCCAAGACGCGTTCGACGGCGAGGCCGAGAGCGAACTGGACGCCGGCGAGGCGATCGACCTGCCGCCGCTGCCGGTTGCCGCTCCGGTGATCGCAGCGGTCGCCGAGACCAAGCCGGCCGCCGCCCCGCCCATTCCGGCGCCCCAGGTCGTGAAGGCCCCCGTCGTCGCGGCGCCCGCCGCAAAGCCCGTCGCCCTCGAGGCCGTGGCCGCCGTTCCGGAGGCGCCGCCCGCCCCCCGCACGACGGTGGCGCGGCCGCATGCGATCGCCGGCGCCGACGACTACGAGTTTCCGGCGCTCGAGCTGCTCGCCGAGCCGCCGCTGGTCGAGCCGGATTCCGAGCTTTCGGAAGAGGCGCTGGTCAAGAATTCGACGACGCTGCAGCAGACGCTGCGCGATTTCGGCGTGCGCGGCGAGATCATCGACGCCAATCCGGGGCCCGTCGTCACGCTCTATGAGCTGGAGCCGGCGCCGGGCACCAAATCCTCGCGCGTCATCGCGCTTTCGGCCGATATCGCCCGCTCGATGAGCGCGGTCTCGGCGCGCGTCGCCGTGGTCGAGGGCCGCAACGTCATCGGCATCGAATTGCCGAACCACCGCCGCGAGACCGTGTGGCTGCGCGAACTGCTCGAGAGCCACGAGTTCAGCGAGGCCAAGGCCAAGCTCGGCATCTGCCTCGGAAAGACCATCGGCGGCGAATCGGTCATCGTCGATCTCGCCCGCATGCCGCACCTCCTCGTCGCCGGCACCACCGGCTCGGGCAAGTCGGTCGCCATCAACACGATGATCCTGTCGCTGCTCTACCAGTATCGCCCCGAGGCGTGCCGGCTGATCATGATCGACCCGAAGATGCTGGAGCTCTCCGTCTATGACGGCATCCCGCATCTCCTGACCCCCGTCGTCACCGACCCGCGCAAGGCCGTGGTCGCGCTGAAATGGGCGGTGCGCGAGATGGAGGAGCGCTATCGCAAGATGTCGCGACTCGGCGTGCGCAATATCGACGGCTTCAATGCCCGCGTCGCGGAGGCGCGCGAGAAGGGCGAGGTCATCACCCGCCAGGTCGCGACCGGCTTCGACAAGGACACCGGCGACATCACCCATGAAGAAGAGGTGATGGACCTCGCGCCGCTGCCCTATATCGTCGTCATCGTCGACGAGATGGCCGACCTGATGATGGTCGCCGGCAAGGACATCGAGGGCGCGATCCAGCGCCTCGCGCAGATGGCCCGCGCCGCCGGCATCCACATCATCATGGCGACGCAGCGACCCTCGGTCGACGTCATCACCGGCACGATCAAGGCCAATTTCCCGACCCGCATCTCCTTCCAGGTCACCTCCAAGATCGACAGCCGCACCATTCTCGGCGAGATGGGCGCCGAGACGCTGCTCGGCCAGGGCGACATGCTCTACATGGCCGGCGGCGGCCGCATCCAGCGCGTGCACGGACCGTTCGTCAGCGACCACGAGGTCGAGAAGGTCGTCGCGCATCTGAAGCTGCAGGCGCGGCCGGAATATCTCGACGCCGTCACCTCGGACGAGGAAGACGAGGCCGAGGCAGCCGCCCCCGCCGAGGACGGCGCCGTCTTCGACAAGGGCGCCTTCGGCGACGACGGCCAGGACGCCTATGACCAGGCGGTGGCGATCGTGCTGCGCGACAAGAAGGCCTCGACCTCCTACATCCAGCGCCGGCTGCAGATCGGCTACAACCGCGCCGCCTCGATCATGGAGCGGATGGAGAAGGAAGGCATCGTCGGCCCGGCCAACCACGCGGGCAAGCGCGAGATTCTCCGCGAAGGCCGCTGAACGGACGGGCGGGCGCCGCTGAGGCGCCTGCCCTCACCGCCGACTGAGGACGCCGGAGAGGTGTAGTCCTTCGACAACTTCCGGGTGAATTTCGATCAGAAGTTCACCTCGCTCGTCCCAACCCGCCTCATCGGCGAAGGCTCGGCGGAATACGGGCAAGTCGTCGCTTGGGCGACGCCAGACCTGGAGCCCTATCCAGTCTGCCGCGTCATGGGCGAGTGCGCCATAGTGAAGTGATGCAACCTCAAGACTGTCCCACTCGGCTGCTGCCGCGAGTTGTCTCAGCGTTAGCTGCCTTGCCTGAACATGAGCGGCGAGCATTCGTCGCACACGCTCAGGAACAGGATGTACTGTGAAGTAATCCGCATATTCCGCTGCGGTCGCGACATAGGGCGCCCGGCGCGCTGCGAAGCTTGCCGCAAGCCGCGCGTCGATCCAGCTCTGCGCCGCCTCGATCGCCGCTTCTACCGAGGCACCGGTGAACCGTTCCGCTGTCGCTCGCTTCAGGCCGAGATAGACCTGCGCCGCCGGCTTGCCGCCGACAAGGCCCGCCTTGATCTGGTAGCCGCGCCATTCCAAGCTGCTCGTCATCGATCGCCTCCCCCTTGCAAGGCAAGCATTGCGTGTGGGCGCTCGGGCGTCAAATACCGTTTGCCCGGCGTCACCCGGAAGCCCCCCGATGACTGGCCGGCGACAGCTTTCGGTCCGTGGCGCGGCGACGATTTCTGTCGCAAACAGCTAAGTTGCAGCTTCCGGAGACGATTGTTGTAAAATGCAACAGCTGTCGATGGGACTGGCTGCCGATCTTTGCCTTGCTGTCAACCGATTGGCGCAATGTCGGCTCTCGCTTTGTCTTTTCCGGAATGTGTTCGATCGCCGTCAATGCGATTGACAAAAGTCGAACATCCTCTTCTGCTGTGGCGAGGGGATCTTCTTACTCGGAAAACGGCGCGGCCCACTTCAACGAGGTCGGGAGAAGCCCCTTTGGGAATGTCGACGTTATAGCCGACCAGGGAGGGGACATGGCGACGCGGTCAATTCCGAGCACGGGCGAGGATCCCGTGCGTCCGATGACACGAGGCGAGAAGAAGGTCATCTTCGCCTCCTCTCTCGGCACCGTGTTCGAGTGGTACGATTTCTATCTCTACGGCGCGCTCGCCACCATCATCGGCGCGCAGTTCTTCAGCCAGTTCCCGAAGGCGACGGCCGACATCTTCGCGCTGCTGGCCTTTGCCGCCGGTTTCCTCGTGCGCCCGTTCGGCGCGCTGGTCTTCGGCCGCCTCGGCGATCTCGTCGGCCGCAAATATACCTTCCTCGTCACCATCCTGATCATGGGCATGTCGACCTTCGTCGTCGGCCTGCTGCCCGGCTACAACCAGATCGGCATCGCCGCGCCGATCATCCTCATCATCATGCGCCTGCTGCAGGGCCTCGCCCTCGGCGGCGAATATGGCGGCGCCGCGACCTATGTCGCCGAGCATGCGCCGCATGGCCGGCGTGGCTTCTACACGTCGTGGATCCAGACCACGGCGACGCTCGGCCTGTTCCTGTCGCTGCTGGTCATCCTGTTCACGCGGACCGCCGTCGGCGAGCCGGCCTTCGCGGCCTGGGGCTGGCGGGTGCCGTTCCTCGTCTCGGTCGTCCTGCTCGGCGTCTCGCTGTGGATCCGCCTGCAGCTCAACGAATCGCCGGCCTTCCTGAAGATGAAGGAGGAAGGGACGCATTCGAAGGCGCCGCTGACCGAGGCCTTCGGCAAATGGTCGAATGCCAAGATCGCGCTGCTGGCGCTGCTCGGGCTCACCATGGGCCAGGGCGTCGTCTGGTATACCGGCCAGTTCTACGCGCTGTTCTTCATGCAATCGATCCTGAAGGTCGACGGCTATACCGCCAATCTTCTCATCGCCTGGTCGCTGGTGCTCGGTACCGGCTTCTTCGTGTTCTTCGGCTGGCTCTCCGACAAGATCGGCCGCAAGCCGATCATCATGGCCGGCTGCCTGATCGCGGCTCTCTGCTACTTCCCGCTCTTCCAGGCGATCACCTCGACGGCCAACCCGGCGCTCGAAAAGGCGCTCGACACCGTCAAGGTCGAGGTCGTCGCCGATCCCGCCTCTTGCGGCAAGCTGTTCAATCCGGTGGGAACGCGGGTCTTCACCGCGCCCTGCGACGTCTCGCGCGACTTCCTCGCCAAGAACTCGATCCGCTACACGCTGGTCGACGCCCCGGCCGGCAGCCCGGTGAAGATGGTCGTCAACGGCCAGGAGTTCCCGGCCTTCGATCCGACAGGAGCCGCCGACGTCAAGGCGGCGAAGGCGGAGTTCGACAAGACCATGCTGGCCGCGCTGCAGGCGGCCGGCTATCCGAAGGCGGGCGATGCCGGCATCGTCAAGATGTCGAACCCGTTCGACATCTTCCGCGGGCAGGTCGCGGCGATCATCGGGCTCCTGTTCATCCTCGTCATCTTCGTGACGATGGTCTACGGGCCGATCGCGGCGGCGCTGGTCGAACTGTTCCCGACCCGCATCCGCTACACCTCGATGTCGCTGCCCTATCACATCGGCAATGGCTGGTTCGGCGGCCTGTTGCCGGCGACCGCCTTCGCCATGGTGGCGCAGACGGGCGACATCTATTTCGGCCTCTGGTACCCGATCGCCTTCGCCTCGATCTGCTTCGTCATCGGCATGCTGTTCCTGCCCGAGACGAAGGATCGCGACATCTACGCCGACGATTGAGCGGCGTGATGAGCCGGGGCGGCCCAGCACCGCCCCGGCTCAGACATTTTCCGAGACATAGAGCCCGAAGGGCAGCAGATGCGGCCCGCCCGGCTCCGTGCCGCCGCCGGACACCAGCGCGGCCAGAAGGTCGACGGCCCGCTCGGCCAGCGCCGCGATCGGCGTATCGATGACCGCATCGAGCACGCCGTCGACGAGCGCCGCCCGCGTTTCCGGGATGAGCTCGTTGCAGACGGCGACGATGTGGCGCGCGCTTGCCGCCTCGCGCAGCGCCGCGACCATGCCCGCCATGCCGCCGCCGGCGAGATAGAGGCCGGCAAGATCCGGATTGCGCTTCACGAGCTCCAGCGTCCCTTCATAGGCAAGGCCGGGATCCTCGAGATTGGAGAAGGATTCGATGAGGCGGAAGCCCTGCGCATGCTCGCGGAAATAGGAGCGGAAGCTGATCTCGGAGAGCTCATGGCCGAGGAAGCGATGGCTGCCGACGAGAACGCCGACGCCGCCTTGTTCGCGCGCGAGGCGGCTGACGATCCAGGCGGCGGTGCGCCCGGCCTTGCGATGATCGATGCCGAAATGGCCGGCGACCGGCGCCGACAGTTCGGAAAGGAGCGTGACGACCGGGACGCCGCGCGCGGCGAGCTCCGTCACCGCCTCGGTCACCTTCGGATGATCGGCGGCGACGACGGCGATCGCATCGACGCGGGATCCCAGCGCCAGCAATTCGCCGGCGACGGTGGAGGCGGAGATATCGTCGACGAACTCGACCACCGGGCGGCCGCGCAGCCTCGTCAGCCGCCGCGTCGCGCCGGTCAGGGCGGCGGAGAGGTTGCGATAGAACGTGTCGCCGCGCCGCTGCAGCAGGAAGCCGAAGCTCCGGTCGTCGAGCGCCTCGTCGAGCCGGCGGCGCAGGAGGCCGGCGCCGTGATAGCCGATCGCCTCGGCAGCCGCGAGCACGCGCGCGGCCGTCTCGCGGCGGACGCGGGCGCGCTTGTTGAGCACGCGGTCCACGGTCGCGACGCCGACGCCGGCGGCGCGGGCGACATCGTCGATGGTCGGGCGGCGGCCGGGCGGCGGCGCGATGATGGATTCTATCATGATCCGGCGCAGGCCTTTTGATCACTGCTGATAGAAACCATCATAGCCGCATTGTCGCTGGCGCACAGCCTCGCTAGATTCACCCCTTGAGGAACATGGGCGACAAGCCCGGCGCGTCACGGCAGGAGGAGCCTGATGAACGCAGCTTTCAAACCCCGCGATTATTCGCTGGTCGGGCCGGAGCATGATCGCGCCATCGAGCGCGGCCTCGCGACGGCCGAGTGGTATCAGTGCCCGGTCGGCCGCAAGGAAATGAAGGCGCTGATGCAGCGCTCCGACGGCCCGGCGCTGCGCGACACCGCGATCTGGTTCGGCGTCATGGCGCTTTCCGGCTTCGGCGGCTGGTATTTCTGGGGCTCATGGGCGGCCGTGCCGTTCTTCCTCGTCTATGGCGTGCTCTATGGCTCGGCATGCGATTCGCGCTGGCATGAATGCGGCCACCGCACCGCCTTCAAGACGCGCTGGATGAACGACGTCGTCTATTACATCGCCTGCTTCATGGTGCTGCGCGAGCCGACCGTCTGGCGCTGGAGCCATACGCGCCACCACACCGACACGATCATCGTCGGCCTCGATCCCGAGATCGCCGTGCCGCGTCCGCCCGATATCGCCGGCATCCTGCTCAATCTCTTCGGCATCAAGAGCGCCATCGCGCTGGTGAAGAAGCTCTCCTACCATGTGCGCGGCCGGCTGGAGCCGGGCGAGGAGACCTATATCCCCGAGAGCGAGCGGGCGCAGGTCTATCGCGAGGCGCGCATCATGGCGCTGCTCTACCTCGCCATTCCCGTGTGGTGCTTGGCCGTCGGCTCGATCCTGCCCGCCATGTTCCTGGGGCTGCCGAGCTTCTATGGCGCGTTCATGATGGTGTTCTTCGGGCTGACGCAGCATGCCGGCCTCGACGAGGACGTGCTCGATCACCGGCTGAACAGCCGCACCGTCTACATGAACCCGGTCTTCCGCTTCCTCTATCTCAACATGAACTACCATGTTGAACACCACATGTTCCCGATGGTGCCCTATCATGCGCTGCCGCGGCTGCATGCGGCGATCAAGGACGACTGCCCGACGCCCTATCCGAACACGCTGGCCGCCTATCGCGAGATCATCCCGGCGCTGCTGCGCCAGCGGCGGGAGCCCGGCTGGTATGTGAAGCGCGAACTGCCGAAGCATGTCGCGCCGCTCGATATCGGCACCGCCGGCGCCGTCGCGGCCGAGTAGACGCCAGCCTTACGCAATCCCGGAGAGAGAGATGCCGACCGCCATTGCCACGCGCTGGGTCGAGGCCTGCGCCGCCGACGAGATCGACGAGGAGGACGTGATCCGCTTCGACGAGGGCGGCCGCAGCTTCGCGATCTATCGCTCGGACGACGACCGCTATTTCGCCACCGACGGGCTCTGCACGCATGAGAAGGTGCATCTCGCCGATGGCCTCGTGATGGGCGCGATCATCGAATGCCCGAAGCACAACGGCCGCTTCGACTACATGACCGGCAAGGCCAAGGGCGCGCCCGTCTGCGTGGACCTCAAGACCTATCCGGTCAGGGTCGAGGCCGGGAAAGTGCTGATCGGGCTCGATTGAGGCGGGGGCCACTGAGCCGCGACCAGAGCGCAGCCGCCTGACGCTGTCATTGCCGGGCTTGACCCGGCAATCCAGTCTTCGGGCCGAACGAGCAGGCTGGTCGGCCGTCGGCCAGTCTGGATTGCCGGGTCAAGCCCGGCAATGACAAGGATGCTGAGCGCTTGAGCATAATCATCCCCGAACATGGCTCTAGCCGCAGCAGGCCATCATGACCGAACAGTTTGTCGTCATCGGCGCGGGCGAGGCCGGCGCGCGGGCGGCGGTGGCGCTGCGCGAGAACGGCTTTGCCGGCGCGATCACCCTCATTGGCGACGAGATCCACCTGCCCTATGAGCGGCCGCCGCTGTCGAAGGCGGTGCTGACCGGCGAGGGTGAGCCGGCGCCGCCGCATATCATCGACGAGGCGCGCCTCGCAGAACACGGCGTCACCCATCTCCACGGCACCGCCGCCACGGCGATCGACCGGGCCGGCCATCTGGTCACGCTCGCAGGCCGCGATCCCCTCCGCTACGACCGGCTGCTCATCGCGACCGGGGCGCGGGCGCGGCGGCTCGCCGTGCCGGGCGCCGGGCCGGACAGCGTCCACTATCTCCGCAATTTCGGCGAGGCGCTGACACTGCGCCGCCGCCTCCATGCCGGCCACCGGCTCGTCGTCATCGGCGGCGGCTTCATCGGGCTCGAACTCGCCGCGGCGGCGGTGGCGCGCGGCGCCGTGGTGACCGTGATCGAGATGGCGCCGCGACTGCTCGGCCGCGCCGTTCCGGCCGAGATCGCGGCCGTGATCGCGGCGCGGCACCAGAGCGCCGGCGTGCGCGTTGTCGTCGGGGCGACGATCGACCGGATCGAGACGGACGCCGATGGCAGCCACCGCGTCATCCTCGGCAGCGGCGAGAAAGTCGCCGCCGACACGATCATCGCCGGCGTCGGCGCGCTGCCCGAAACGGCGCTGGCGGAAGCCGCGGGCCTCGCGCTCGACAACGGCATTGCCGCCGACGCGCAACTCGCCACCAGCGATGCCGACATCTTCGCCGCCGGCGACTGCTGCTCGTTCCCGCACGCCCTCTATGGTGGCCGCCGCATCCGCCTCGAGGCCTGGCGCAACGCGCAGGACCAGGGCAATGCGGTCGCGAAATCGATGCTCGGCGCCGGCGAGGCCTATGCCTCCGTGCCCTGGTTCTGGTCGGATCACTACGAGCTGACGCTGCAGATCGCAGGGCTTGCCGACGAAGGCACGGAGACGGTGACCCGCGATGCCGGCGACGGCGCGCGCATCGATTTTCACCGCGCGGCCGATGGGCGCCTCGTCGCCGTGAGCGCGGTCGGCCCGAATGGCCGCATCGCCAAGGATGTCCGCCTGGCCGAAATGCTGATCGCGCGCCGGGCCGCGCCCGCCGCCGCGGCGCTCGCCGATGCGTCGATCAAGCTAAAGTCGTTGATGGTCTAACAATCTCCGCTCTATGGTGTTGGCGGGTCCGGCTGCTACATAGCGTGCCAGACCATGACGACGCCCTGCCGTGGATGCACCTGACATGACCGACGCCCCCGCCGCCGCGCAAACCGCCCTCGCCGCCAAGGATCGCCCGGATCTTTCGCGGTTCGGCTGGGCCGATCCGTTCCGCTTCGACAGCCAGCTGACCGACGAGGAGCGGATGATCCGCGACGCGGCGGCCGCCTTCGCGAGCGACCGGCTCGCGCCGCGCATCGAGAAAGCCTATCTCGACGAGGTCACCGACCCCGAGATCTTCCGCGAGATGGGCGAGCAGGGCCTGCTCGGCGTCACGGTTCCGGAAGCCTATGGCGGCGCGGCGGCCAGCTATGTCGCCTATGGCCTCGTGGCGCGCGAGGTCGAGCGCATCGATTCGGGCTATCGCTCGATGATGTCGGTCCAGTCCTCGCTGGTCATGTATCCGATCTATGCCTATGGCAGCGAGGCGCAGCGGCAGAAATACCTGCCGCTCCTCGCCCGCGGCGAGCTCATCGGCTGCTTCGGCCTCACCGAGCCCGATGCCGGCTCCGATCCCGGCGGCATGATCACGCGCGCGGTCAAGACGGATGGCGGCTATCGGCTCAACGGTGCCAAGACCTGGATCTCCAACAGCCCGATCGCCGATGTCTTCATCGTCTGGGCGAAGTCCGAGGCGCATGACGGCGCCATCCGCGGCTTCATCCTCGAAAAGGGGATGAAGGGCCTCTCGGCACCGAAGATCGGCGGAAAGCTGTCGCTGCGCGCCTCGATCACCGGTGAGATCGTCATGGATGATGTCGAGGTCGGCGAGGACGCGCTGCTGCCCGGCGTCTCCGGCCTCAAGGGACCGTTCGGCTGCCTCAACCGCGCCCGCTACGGCATTTCCTGGGGCGTCCTCGGCGCGGCCGAGGATTGCTGGCATCGCGCCCGCAGCTATGGGCTCGACCGCAAGCAGTTCGGCCGGCCGCTGGCGCAGACGCAGCTGTTCCAGAAGAAGCTCGCCGACATGCAGACCGAGATCGCACTGGGACTGCAGGCCTCGCTCCGGGTCGGACGACTGATGGATTCAGGAGAGGCGGCGCCGGAGATGATCTCGCTCATCAAGCGCAACAATTGCGGCAAGGCGCTCGGAATTGCCCGTGACGCCCGCGACATGCACGGCGGCAACGGCATCCAGATCGAGTATCACGTCATGCGCCACGCGCAGAACCTCGAGACGGTCAACACCTATGAGGGAACGCATGACGTGCATGCGCTGATCCTCGGCCGCGCGCAGACCGGCCTGCAGGCGTTCTTCTAGCCGATGGCCGCTCCGCTCGCCGGCCTCAGGGTCATCGAACTCGCCCGCATCCTCGCGGGACCCTGGATCGGGCAGACGCTGGCCGATCTCGGCGCCGACGTCATCAAGGTGGAGAGCCCGGAGGGCGACGACACCCGCCGCTGGGGGCCGCCCTTCATCACCCATGGCGGCGAGACGACCGCCGCCTATTTCCACGCCTGCAACCGCGGCAAGCGCTCGGTCGTCGCCGATTTCGCGACGCCGGAGGGCGCGGCGCTGGTTCGCCGGCTGGCGGCCTCGGCCGATGTCGTCATCGAGAATTTCAAGCTCGGCGGGCTCGCCAAATACGGGCTCGATCACGCGAGCCTCTCCTCGATCAATCCGCGCCTCGTCACCTGCTCGATCACCGGCTTCGGCCAGACCGGCCCTTATGCGGCGCGCGCCGGCTATGATTTCCTGATCCAGGGCATGGCGGGGATCATGGACCTGACCGGCGATCCCCAAGGCGAGCCGCAGAAGATCGGCGTCGCCTTCGCCGATATCTTCACCGGTCTCTATGGCGTCATCGCCATCCAGGCGGCGCTGGCGGCGCGCGAGACGACCGGCCTCGGCCAGCATATCGACATGTCGCTGCTCGACTCAATGACCGGCGTCCTCGCCAACCAGGCGATGAACTTTCTCGCCACCGGCACAAGCCCGACCCGGCTCGGCAACGCCCACCCCAATATCGCGCCCTACCAGACCTTCGCGACCTCGGACGGCCATTTCATCCTCGCCGTCGGCAATGACGGCCAGTTCGCACGCTTCGCGGCGGTCGTCGGCGCGCCCGAGCTTGCCGGCGACGCGCGCTTCCAGACCAATGCCGACCGCGTCGCCAACCGCGCCGCGCTGACGGCGCTGATCGGGGCGCGGACGGCGATGTGGACGCGCGATGATCTTCTCGCGGCGCTCGAGGGCGCCGGCGTCCCGGCCGGGCCGATCAACACGGTCGCCGAGGTCTTCGCCGATCCGCAGGTTGTCGCGCGCGGCATGCAGATCGCGCCGGACGGCATTCCCGGCATCCGCACGCCGATCACGCTCTCCGCCTCGGACCTCGCCCTCGATCGCCGCGCGCCACGGCTCGGTGAGCATACGGAAGAGGTGATCGCCGAACGGGACGGGCACGGCGCTTGAACCCCCTCCCCGTCCCTCCCCCGCTCCCGCGGGAGAGGGGGCGGCGCAGGTCTCGGCAAGTCCCGATGAAGGCAGAAGCGCGCCCTCTCCCCCCTTGTGGGGGAGAACTGGAGAGGGGGGCCTTTCTTGCCTTCCCTACCCTTCCGGCAGCTGATCGAGCCGCCTTGCGGCGCGGGCGCGGTGGAAGCGCTGGCGGAGCGCGCGGCCGGCTCCGATGTCCTTCGGCGGAACCAACGCCCCGCGCGGCGCGACGAGACGGCGGGCGACGGCGAAATCGCCGCCATACCAGCCGATTCCGACGCCGGCGATGAGCCCGGCGCCGAGCGCCGAGGCATCGGCCGCGGCGGAGTTGATCACGGGAAGGCCGGTGACATCGGCGAGCAATTGCGTCCAGAACGGGATGCGCGAACCGCCGCCGGTGAAGACGATGCGCTTGCGGGCACCGACCGAGGCGAGGAGATCGATCGATGCCGCGACATCCGTCGTCACGCCCTCGACGATGGCGCGCAGCATATGGCCGCGGCCATGCTTCATCGAGAGGCCGAGAAAGGCGCCGCGCGCCTCGGTATCGAAGGCCGGGCTGCCGGCGCCGGAGAGATAGGGCAGGAAGACGAGCCCCTCGCTGCCCTCGGGCACGCGGGCAGCTTCCGCCGTCACCGGCGCGAACCAGGACGGATCGGGCTCGGCGAGGCCGGTCGAGAGGCTCGCCAGCCAGTTGAGCGCGCCGCCGCCGCCGAAATGCGAGCCGATGGCATAGAGGACGCCCGGATCGAGCGAGACATTGATGTTCATCGCGCCGAGGAGCGCCGGCTCGACGCGGGAAAGCCCGGCGATCACCGTCGCGCTGGTGCCGATGGTCAGCGCGACATCGTCGGCAAGGTCGATGCCGGCGGCGAGCAAGGTCGCCGCCATGTCGGCGGCGCCGGTGACGACGGGAATGCCGGCGGGGAGGCCGAGCGCCGACGCGGCCGCGGCGGTCAGCGGCCCGGCCACCGCCTCGGACGGCAGCAGCGGGGCGAGCTTCGCCGGGTCGATGCCGGCGCGCCCCGGCAGGTCTTTCGACCAGGCCCAGGCGAGCGGATCGAACAGCATGGAATTGCCGCTGTCGGTCGGGTCGCTCGAAGTCACGCCGGTAAGGAAGAGGCGGACAAAGTCCTTCGGCATCAGGACGGCGCGCGTCGCCGCCCATGTCTCCGGATGGCGGTCGCGCCACCAGAGCAGCTTCGGCAGGATGAGATGCGTCGCCGGCAGGTTGCCGGAGCTTGCAGCGAGCGCCGCGACGGCGTCGGCGGCGATGCCGTCCGCCTCGGATGCCGCGCGGCGATCGGTGATCGTGTGGCAGGGGCCGAGCGGCCGGCCGTCCTCGCCGACCAGCACCGGCGCGCTCATATGGCCGGAGAGCGAGATCGCCGCGATGGCGCCGTCGAAGCCGGCAATCGCCGCCCGGCAGGCGGCGATGGCGGCCTTGACCCAGTCGTCCGGATCCTGCTCGGACCAGCCGTCGCGCGGCTGACGTGTCGGATAGGCGGCGCGGCCGGAGGCGAGCACCCGCGCCGCGTCGTCGACGACGACCGCCTTCACCGAGGAGGTGCCGATGTCGATCCCGATCACTGCGCGCGTCGTCATGCGGCCTGTTCCATCTGGCGGTGGGTGAGTGTCCGATCGCGCGGCGGCGCCGGCAAGGGCGCTATTTCACCGCGCCCTCGGTCAGACCCGCCACGAACCAGCGGCCGACCAGCGCGAAGAACACCACCACCGGCAGCACGCTGAGCGACGCGCCGGCGAGCAAGAGGCCCCAGTCGATCTGGTACTGGCCGATGATGCCGGAAAGGCCGACGGGCAGCGTCCGTTTCGCATCCGAAATGATGAGGACGGAGGCGAAGAGATATTCGGTCCAGCTGGCGACGAAGGCGAAGATGGCGATGGCGGCGATGCCCGGCCGGAGCAGCGGGATCAGCACATGCACGACGGTCTTCCAGCGCCCGGCGCCGTCGATCGCCGCCGCCTCTTCCAGTTCGCGCGGCAGCGAGGCGAAGAAGGTGCGCATCATCCAGATCGAGAAGGGCAGCGCGAAGGTGACATTGACCAGCACCAGCGCGAGATCGGTATCGATGAGGCCCACCTTGGCGAACATCAGATATACAGGGATCAGGATCACGATCGAGGGGAAGGCATAGGCGACCATGATCAGGCGATAGAGAAAGTCGCGGCCGCGGAACTCGAGCCGGAAGAAGGCATAGCCGGCCATCAGGGCGAGCACGACCGTCACCAGCGCCGAGGCGGCGGCGACGAGCACGGAATTCAGGAAATAGGTCGGGAAGGCCGAGGTCTGCAGCAGCTTCTCGTAGTGCTGCAGCGTGAAGCTCTTCGGGAACCAGGTCGGCACGCGGTGGATGATCTCGCGCGGCAGCTTGAACGAGGACGAGCCGACCAGCCACATCGGCGCCAGCACCAGGAAGGCGAGCGCGAGGACAGCGAGGAAGAGGACGACCCAGCCGAGGGCACTGCGCTTCATCGCCCCGCCTCCTTCGGCGCGAGCCGATCGAGCAGCAGCAGCGCGAGGCCG
This sequence comes from Kaistia sp., assembly GCA_965279105.1. Taxonomy (GTDB): domain Bacteria; phylum Pseudomonadota; class Alphaproteobacteria; order Rhizobiales; family Kaistiaceae; genus Kaistia. The sequence goes on along the minus strand of OZ257135.1, from coordinate 1,708,068 downwards.
ATCATCAGCACGCTGGCGACCACCGACATCGCGGCGGCATCGCCCATCCGGTAGGCCTTGAAGGCCGTCTCGTAGATGAGCACCGGCAGCGTCTCGGTGGCGCCGGCCGGACCGCCGGCGGTCAGGAGCCAGATGATGTCGAAGACGTTGAAGGAGAGCAGCGTGCCCATCACGGTGAGCACGAGCAGCGTCGGCTGCAGCAGCGGCCAGGTGATGGCGCGGAATCGTGCGATGGCGCCGGCGCCGTCGACGGCGGCCGCTTCATAGATATCGTTCGGAATGCGCTGGAGGCCGGCAAGCAGCATGATGGCGACGAAAGGGAACCAGCGCCAGGAATTGATCAGGATGAGGCTCGTCATCGCCGAGGAGCCGCTGGCGAAGAAGCCCATCGGACGATCGATGATGCCAAGCTGGATCAGGAGCGGATTGACCATGCCGCCCGAGGGCGACAGCAGCCAGCGCCAGATGATGACGACGACGACCGTCGGGATGATCCAGGTCAGGATGATCCAGATGCGCGCGACGCGGACGCCGGGAAACTTCTCGTTGAGCACCAGCGCCGCGGTGAGCGCCAGCGCGGTCTGCACCACGGCATTGCCGACAACCCAGATGACCGACATGCCGAGCGCATGCCAGAACGTGCCGTCCGAGAGCACGCGGGCATAGTTGTCGAGGCCGGCAAAAGGGCCGTCCGAGCCGATGACGCGGATGTCGTGCAGGCTGATATTGATTGCCGAGAGCATCGGCACGATCAGCGTCAGTGCCAGCAGGCCGAGCGGCAGAGCGAGCAGGAGGACAGCAATGCGTCCGTCACCTGTTCGCGCGCGGGAGGGAGAGTGCGATGCCACCGGCATACCTTTGTTGACACGTGCCGAGCGCCGGGGGGCCAGCGGGGTATTGAAGGCCATCAGCCAGTTGAAGGCTCTCACCCCGCCCTCTCCCTGAGGGAGAGGGAGTCCCAACCGGCACGGCCTGCCCCCTCTCCCTCAGGGAGAGGGTTGGGGTGAGGGCCTTGCTTCAAGAGCGTTCTCAGGAACGAAGGCCTCCCCTTGCGGGAAGACCCTCCTTTTCGGGGCAGACTACTTCGTCGCTTCGACCATGCGGGCCTGGCCTGCCTTGACGGCGGCGGCCGGGTCCTCGCCGGAGATGACGACCTTCTGCAGCGTCTCGGCGAGGATGTTCTGGGCCGAGATCGGGCCGATCGCCGGGAAGACGCGGCCGTCGGTGAAGCCGAACAGCTTGCCATTCTGCGAATTGGCGATCATCTGCTCGACCTGCGGCTTGTACTTCACGACCAGCGGATCGCTCCAGAAGGTCTTGGCCTCGGCGCCGTCCTTGGTGACCGGCAGGAACAGGCCCGGCTCCATGGTGAGGAACTTGCCGTAATTGTCGGGCTCGAGCAGGAAGGCGATGAACTTCTTCGCCGCGTCGCGCTTGGCCGCGTCCTTGGCGAGGATGATCGCCGCATTGGAATAGGCGATCGTCGCGGAGCCCTTCTCGCCGTCGGCATGGGGAACCGCCGCGATGCCGAGCTCGGCCGCGTCGCCGCCGCCCTGCTGGTCGAAGGTCGAGATCACCGAGAACTGCAGGATCGAGGCGCAGGTCTCCGACGCGAAGCAGGCCTCGGCCTCGCCCCAGGTCCAGTTGGCGGCGTCGGGCGAGGAGTACTTGTAGAGGTCCTTGTAGAACGCATAGGACTCGACCGTCTTCGGATTGTCGAAGCGCAGCGTGCCGTCGGCGTTGAAGAGCTCCGACGCGCCGTTGTTGACCATGACGGCATAGGTGGTCTGGTCGGTGTAGAGCTGCTTGTTGGCCGGGAGCCCGAGGCCGACGACGCCGTCCTTCGACAGCTTTTCGGTGGCGGCCTTCCATTCGGTCCAGGTCGTCGGCACGGCAACGCCTGCGTCGGCGAACATCTTCTTATGGTACCAGAAATTGAGGCTCATATTGTAGAGCGGCACCGCCCAGACGCCGCCGTCATAACTATAGGGCTCGACGGTCGCGGGGATGAAGTGGTGCTTCTCGTCGAGTTCCTTGACGAAGTCGGCGACGCTGTCGAGCGTGCCGGCCTTGCGGATCACCGTGGTGAAATCGGGGATCGCGAACAGGATGTCGGGCGCATTGCCGGCCGCGATCGAGGCCGGGACCTTGGCATAGACCTCGCCCCAGCTCTGCGGCTCCTGGCTGACCTTGATGTCCGGATTGGCGGCGTTGAAGGCATCGATGAGCTCCTGCACGCGCTGGACGCGGTGCGGCGGCTGCTCCATGTGCCAGATCTTGACGTCGGTGACCGCCAGAGCCGGCAGCGCCCCGAAGATGGTCAGTGCCGCGGCACCGGCCAGTGCTGTTCCCTTGAAACGCATGGTCTATCCCTCTTTTGCCGCCCTCGTTCAGAGGTGCGGATTGCGCGCCTTGTAGATCTCCGTCAGCTTCGCGTTGTTCTCCGCCGCGCCCGGCATATTGGCGCTCAGATAGACCGGGGCGGGGTGGCCTTTGCGTTCGAGGTCGACGGCGACCTCGACGAGGAGAGCGTTGAGCAGCGCCGCGCCGAGTACGGTCGAGACCGGGCCGGCGGTGGCGTCCGCGCGAATGGTGGCGATGGCGTCGCCGGGCGGTGCGCCGGTATCGAGCACGAAGTCGCCGAGATCGGCGAGGCGCTCGCGGCCATGGGCGGCGGCGGTCGAATAGGCGACCGAGGTCACCGCAATGACGGTCGCGCCGCGCGCGCGGCCGAACCGCGCCGCCTCGACGGGCGCCGCGTTGACGCCGGAGGTCGAGAACACGACGAGCACGTCGGAGGGGCCGATCGGATAGCGGCTGAGCACGATGTCGGCGAGGCCGGGGAGCCGCTCGAGCTGCGTGCTCGCCATGGCGCCCTCATGCAGCATGACGGCGGAGGAGAGAACCGGCACGACGCAGGCGAGCCCGCCGGCGCGGAAATGGCCTTCCTCGGCCATCATATGCGAATGGCCGGTGCCGAAGATGTAGATGAGGCCGCCCTTGGCGACGGCATCGCTCGCCACCGCCGCGGCGGCGACGAGGGTCGGCGTTTCGCGGCGGGCCGCGGCCTCGAGCAGGGCGATCGCTTCGGAAAGGTAGCTGGCGGCTGTCATGGCATCTCGTCTCAGGCGTCGGTGCTGCCGGGCGCGAGGCGCACCCGCATGGTGAAACGGTCGCCGCGATAGACCGACTGGACGAATTCGATCGGCCTTCCGTCGGCGGCGAGGCTGAGGCGGGTCATGCGCAGCACGGGCGAGCCGACCTCGATCTGCAGGATGGCGGCGTCGGACGCGCTGGCGGCGCTGGCCTCGAAGCTCTGCTCCGCCTCGACGGGCAGGATGCCGAAGCGGCGCTTCAGCGTGGCGTAGAGGGACTCGGCGGCGAAGTCAGCGGAATCGATGAGGCCCGGCGCGAGGCTGTCCGGCACATGCGCCGCCTCGAGCGCGACCGGCACGGCATCGGCGAGGCGAAGGCGCAGCAGATGATAGACGGCCGCGCCCTCCGCCACGCCCAGGCGGGCGGCGACATCGGCGCCGGCCTGCACCATGCGCGCGGCGAGCACGATGCTGGACGGGCGGCGGCCGGAGCGGCGCATATCCTCGGAGAAGCTCGTCAGCGTCTGCAGCCGCTGGTCGATGCGGCTCGCGGCGACGAAATAGCCCTTGGCCTCGATGCTGGAGACCAGCCCCTGCTCGACCAGCGACTTGAGCGCGACACGCGCCGTCATCCGGCTGACGCCATATTCGGCACTGAGCTCGCGTTCGGACGGCAGCTGGCCGCCGATGTCGAGCGCGCCGGAGCGGATGGCGCCTGCAAGCGCGTCGGCGATGGCCCGGTAGCGCGGAACGGAGGTGGACACGTCGGCTTCCCTATCTGGTATAGACCGCTGCGAACGGTATAGACCAGATTCGCCGAAGGCTGCAAGACGGTCGCGGCAGCGCGCCGCAGTTTTTGGGGATTGCCGGGAACGCACGGCATCCGAGCCCATTGGATGGGTGTCGAGACCGGGGGCCGACACTCTCGACCCACTGAGAAGGAGGCCGAAATGGGCTTGTTTTCCAAGGACATCAAGACGCTGGACGATCTCTTCGTCCACCAGCTCCAGGACATCTACTACGCCGAGAAGCAGATCCTGAAGGCGCTGCCGAAGATGATCGACAAGGCGACGGCGCCGGAGCTGAAGGCCGGCTTCGAGGCGCATCTCGCCGAGACCAGCGGTCATGTGCAGCGGCTCGAGCAGGTCTTTCGCCAGCATGGCGCCGAGATCAAGGCCGTCACCTGCCCGGCCATCGACGGCATCGTCAAGGAGGCTGACGAGGTCGCCGGCGATGTCGACGACAAGGAGGTGCTGGATGCGGCGCTCGTCGCGTCGGCGCAGGCCGTCGAGCATTACGAGATGGCCCGCTACGGCACGCTGATCGCCTGGGCCCGCCAGCTCGGCCGCGAGGACTGCGCGGCGCTGCTGCGCCAGACGCTCGACGAGGAGAAGGCGGCCGACCAGAAGCTGACAAGGATCGCCGAGGCGAAGGTCAACCTCCGCGCGGCGAGCTGACCCGCCGGCTCTGGGATCATCGCCGGCCGCGAGGAGGATTGATCATGCCGCGAGGCGACACGAGCAAATATACCGACAAGCAGGAACGCAAGGCCGACCACATCGCCGACAGCTATGAGGAGCGCGGCGTTTCCGAGAAGGAAGCCGAGCGCCGGGCCTGGGCGACCGTCAACAAGGACGACGGCGGCGGCAAGAACCCCGGCGGCTCAGGCCGTGGCAAGGTCACCGGCCATCCCGCCGCCCATCGCGGCGGCGCCAAGGGCGGCACCGCGGCCGCGGCGAGGCCGGCGGCAGACCGCTCGGCCGCAGCCAAGAAGGGCGCGGAAACCCGCAGGCGCAACAAGGAACGGCGCGCCGCCGGGTAGCCGCCGACGATCGGGCGCCGCCGCATGGCGGCGGCGCCCTCGATCAGACCCTCTCGAACCGCGCCAGCGCCGTCGTCGCCGCTGCGAGCGTGATGGCGAGGATCCCGGCCACCAGGTCGGCGACACTCTCCATCAAGATCGGCGTGACCACCGGCGTGCTCCGCGCACCATCGCGAACGACGAGGCCGCCGGCCTCGGCATCGCGCAGCACGTCGAGGACATGCGCGCGCGAGACGCCGAAGCGGCGCGCCATCTGCGCGATCGGCGGCGGCGGCCCGCCAGCATGGGCCGCGACGACGAGCACGAGGAGAACGACGAGGCCGGCGTCCCGCTCCGACACCGGCGCGAGAAGCGGTGCACGGTCGAGCGGCCGGAAGCCCGCGCGGAACGCGGCGCCGAGTTCGGCGGCGAAGGCGCGCTCGAAGCCGGCGTCCGAAAGAGCAGCCAGCGCTGCCTTTCCTTGGGGCCGGATGAGCGCCAGCGCCTCGAAGAAGGCCCGCCAGCGCCCGCGCACGACCGAGCGGAGCTTTTCGGTCGGGGCGAGCGGCCGCTCGCGGCGGTCGCCGGCGCCCGGCTGACGGCTCGATCCGTTGCCCTCGACGGGCTCCAGATAGCCGCCCCAGCGCAGCAGCGCCAGCATCGCCTTGGCGCGACCGGCACTGCCGAGCCCCATGCTGGTGGCGAGGTCGATCATCCGCGCCGGCGTCAGGCGGCGGCCGAAGGCGTCGGGGAGGGCATCGAGATAGAGCGCGCCCACCGCAAACAGCGAGCGCCCGCGATCATTCATGACGCGACTGACCAGCGGATTGCCATCGAAGCCGGCAATGATGCCGTTGGCGGCGATGATCATCGCGCGCTCGAAGTGAGGCTCCGCGCGCAATACCGCCACCGATTCGGGGGAGAGAGCCGGGGCCGCCTCCGCTGTGCCCTCGGCCTCGCTGGCGTTTGCCGCTATGCTCATCACGAATCCGTTTTGCCGCACCGCCCCCGATCCGGTCAAAAAACGACATTGAGGTGTTCGGCCAATGCGCGCAAGAACCGCGTCACCACTTTGAAGGAGGAAGCAATGAACCGATTCGCACGCAATGGACTGTTCGCCGCCGCGCTCGCGCTGGCCGGCGCGACGCCCGTCCTGCTGCCCGCCCCGGCTTCGGCGGTCGTCTATTGCAAGACCGTGGGCGTTCCCAAGGGCTGCGTGGCACGGCCGACCGCCGCCGCCATCGCCTGCACGCGTCCGGGCTATCCGGTCGGCTGCGTCGGCGGCGTCGGTGCCCCCGGCGTCGGCGTGACGCGCGGTGTCGGCGTCGGAGCGCCCGGCGTCGGCGTGCAGCCGATGAACCGCGGCGGTCCGGTCAACCGGGTCGGTGTCCGCTGAAATCGTCTGGAAGGGTAAAGAGATGATGAAGACGTTCTTCGCGTCCGCAGCACTGGTGCTCGCGCTCGGCAGCGCCTCCGCCTTCGCCGACAAGGCCGCGGCCGACGCCTGCGCCGCGGGCCTCGCCCCCGACGCCAAGGCCATCTACGCCGCCTCGATCGGTTCGGTCGGCAGCGGCGATCTGAAGTCGATCGTCACCACCAGCACCAAGAGCCTCGTCGAGGCCGGAACGATCGCGCGCGGCACCGCCCGCGATTCGGCCATGGCCGCCGGCCAGTGCCTCGAACAGGCGAAATAGTCTCCCGCCTCGCGCGTCCGGCCGCGGCGTCATACCCCGCCGCGGCCGAACTGCGGAATATCTGACCTGACCTCAGGGGATCAGCGCGCACGCTCTGGTCTCGCCCCGTCTCCCGCTCCATGTTCAAATGGCTTAATCAGTTCGAGATAGCCTTTGAAGCCGACCGCCGCGTCCCGGATCGCTTGCGAACCGCCGGGCGCAGCCGTTGTGGCCGGGAGAATGCCGATGTCGCTCGCCGACGCAATCGATCACCAGACCCATCGCGTCGAGGCCGGCGCCTTCAAGCATGCGATGCGCCATCTCGCCGGCGCCGTCAGCGTCATCACAACGGGTGACGGCGACGAACGGACCGGCTTCACGGCGACGTCGGTGTCCTCGTTCTCGGCCGACCACCCCTCGATCATCGTCTCGCTCAACCGCACCTCGTCGTCCTGGCCGATCCTCGAGCGGAGCGGGCGCTTCTGCGTCAACATCCTCGCCGATGCGCAGATATCCGTCGCCGAGAACTTCTCCGGCCGCGGCGGCATCAAGGGACCGGATCGCTATGAGGGCGCCGAATGGGTCCGCTTCGCGAGCGGCGGCTTCGGCCTCGCCGGCGCGCTCGTCGCCATCGACTGCGTGCTCGAGGAAGCGATCGAACGCCATTCGCATGCGATCCTGATCGGCGCGGTCAAGGACGTCGTGCTGACGGCCGAGGCGCAGCCCCTCCTCTACTGGCACGGCGCCTACCGGCGGATCTCCAACCTGACCGGCACGGAGTAGCCGGGAGTTCCGGCGACGGCTAGATGTCGTTTCCAAGAAGGTTGTTCAGCCTTTGGAATGGCGGGATGCCGTTGAGGGCTGAGTGGGGTCTTCGGGTGTTGTAGGCGTCGATCCAGGATGGCATGGCTTCGGTTCGCTCGGACGACGATCGGTAGGGCGCGGCATAGGCCCATTCGCGCAAGCTGGTCTGGATGAAGCGCTCGGCCTTGCCGTTGGTGCGGGGTGTGTAGGGCCGGGTGCGGATATGGCGGATGCCGAGGCCGGCGAGAAGCTGGCGGAAGGCGTGGCTCTTGTATGCGCTGCCATTGTCGGACATCAGGCGGTCGACGGTGACGCCGTGCCGGCGGAACCAGGCGATGGCGCGGGCCGTGAAGGCGCAGGTGGTCTCTTGTCTCTCGTCGGCGAGCACCTCGGTGTAGGCAAGGCGCGAGGCGTCGTCGATGGCGACATGCAGGCATTCCCAGCCGAGCCCTTCGCCGCGTCCCCGCCGGCTGCTCTGGCGGGTGCGGTCGCCGGTGATGCGATGGCCGATGCCCTGGATGCGGCCGAGCTTCTTGGTATCGACATGGATCAACTCGCCGGGACGCTGGCGCTCGTAGCGGTTCTCCGGCGGCCTCGGCTCGAGGGCCGACAGGCGACCAAGCCCAAGCCGCCGCAGGACCGCGCCGACGGTCGAGCATGGCAGACAGAGCAGGCGCGCGATGGCCGGGCCGCTCAGGCGCTGACGGCGCAGCACCTCGACGGTCTCGATCGTCGCGACAGGTGTCGCATGCGGCGTCCGGACGGGCGCCGAGCTCCTGTCATGAAGCATCCGCTCGCCGCCCGCCCGGAAGCGGGCCAGCCACTTGTAGGCCGTGCGGACCGAAACCCCGGCAGCCTCGGCCGCTGCCGCAACCCGCCACCCGTCTTCCACGATCCGCCTCACCAGAAGGACTCGACCGCGAAAGGTCATCCGCGCATTCTCATGAATGTTCATCCGGGCGCTCCGGTCAGGGTTGGTTGGCTTCGCAACCCCAGCCTCACATCCCGGCCCCGGATGAACAACCTTCATAGCTTCGACAGCTAGGGCTGCATCGCCTTCAGTTCCCGCAGCGGCGGGATGGTGGCGAACATCTTCGGGTCGAGCCGGTCCCAGAGGATGCCGCAGTCCGGCTTCTGCGCGCCGGCGACGCGGATGGTCCGCGTCGGGGTGAAGACGAGATCGGCCGTCGTGTCGAAGACGTCGGGGACGAGGTCCTCGTCGAGTAGCTGGCAGTCATGCACCACGGCGGCGACGGGCGTCTGCGGCCCGACGCGGCCGAGGCGATAGAGCATGCCCCATTCGACATCGAAGAAGCCGTGGCCCTTGCCGAAGCGGATGCCGTCATGGTTGATCGCGCCGGTGCCGGTCACGAGATAGTCGACCGGCGGCATCGCGGCGATCGCCTTCAGATCGACCGGCCGGCCGACCCGCTCCATGCCGTCGAGCGTCGCGGCGTAGAGCAGCAGGTCGGGCGCGATCGTGGCAGGATCGAGCAGCCAGAAGCCGCGCTTGATGGAATAGGTCGTCACCAGCACCGTCTTGCCGTCGAGAAGGGCACGATGGCGCAATCTTTCGAGGCAATTGTCGGGCGTGATGAAGATGAGGCCGGCATTCTGGTAGGCCGCATCGGCAATGAGCCGCTCGCAGGCCGCCTCGCCGCCCTCGAAATCGGCGATGAATTCCGCGAAATCGAAGTCGAACCGGCTGTCCGGGAAGGCCACGTCGCGCAGCGCGCCCCAAACCCGTTCCCGCACCGACGCCTTGTGATCCATCACGCGCTTCCGTTGTTCCTGCACAATGCCATTTGTCTAGCGAATTGCGTGCCAGAGCCCGATCAGGGCGCGGGCGCGCATATGCGGATCGCGATATGCCGCGTCATGCTGCCGGCGGGCGGCACCACGACCATGCCCGGCATCGCGCTCATCTCGCCCGCAAAGCCGAGCGGCGCGGCATGGCCCTGCCACGGTTCGAGGCAGAGGAACGGCGCGCCGGGCTTCGTCCAGATCCCGAGATAGGGCAGGTCCGGATAGTCGATGCGGATGCCGTCGGAGCCCGGGGCGCCGAACCAGAGCGAGCGGCTGGCGAGATCGTCGAAGATGATCGCGTCCTCGAGGAAGAGCGCGGGATCGAGCGGCAGCAGCTTGCCCTCGACCGGCGTCGGATGGCCGGCAACATCGACACCACCCTCCTTCAGGCGGCGGATATCCGCCATTTCCTCGCGCTCGAAGATCACGACATGGCCGGTCTGCGGCGCGCTGGCGCCCGGCAGCGGCCACTGGAAGCCCGGATGGAAGCCGATCGAGGCCGGCATCGGCACGGTGCCCTGATTGCGCACGGTCACGGTCTGGTAGAGCGTCGTGCCCGCGATCTCGAAGCGGATGTCGAGCTCGAAGTCGAACGGGTAGTGGCGACGGGTTTCGGCATCGGCGACGAGGCGGAAGCCGGCCCGCTCCGGTCCAAAGGACAGCACCTCGAAGGCACGATCGCGCGCGAAGCCGTGCTGGCCGATCGGATAGTGGGCCTCGCCGACGCGGATGCTATCGCCGGCGGCGCGGCCGACGATCGGAAAGAGGATCGGCGCGTGCCGGCTCCAGAAGGCGGGATCGCCCTGCCAGAGCCATTCGCGTCCCTCGGCATCGGCGAGCGATTGCAGCTCCGCGCCCTTCGGCGCGATGGCGACCGCGATCTGGCCGTTGGTGAGTTTGATCGTGTCCATGTTCAATCCTGCCCGCACTGCACCCTGAAAGTGGCAGTGCATCATGCCGGTTCGTCAACAGCAAGACGGGCCAGCGCCTTCGCGGCGATCGGATCGAGCCCGGTCCCGCCGGTTGCAGCAAAAGCGAGGATCGCGCGGCGCATGCGCGGGTCCCAGAATTGCCGGAGATGCGCCGCCACCTGATCGGGCGCCGTCTCCGCGCCCTGGGCGGCGAAGAACAGCGCGATCTGGTTGACCATGCGAACGAGCTTGTCAGGCGACATCGCGCGCGGCTCCGCTCATGGCGCCGATGCGCCCTTCATGGGTGAATATCTCGAATCCGTCCGCCCGGGCGATGGCGACCAGCGTGATGCCCGCCGCCTCGGCCGTGCGTATGGCGAGGCTCGACGGGGCGGAGACCGCGACGATGAGCGGCGCGCCGATCACCGCCGTCTTCTGCACCATCTCGACGGACACGCGGCTCGTCAGCAGCACCGCTCCCTCGGCCACCGGCCCGCGCCATCGGGCCAGCGCACCGGCCAGCTTGTCGAGCGCGTTGTGGCGGCCGATGTCCTCCCGCACGGGCCCGACACCCTTCAGCGGATGCCAGAAGCCGGCGGCGTGGACGGCATGGGTCACCGCGTTCACCGCCTGCAGGGGTTCCAGCGCGGCCATGGCGGCGAGAATCTCCGCCGGCGCGAAGCGGGTCTCGGCCGTGATCCGCGGCAGCGACCGCGTCGCCGCCTCGAGGCTCTCGATGCCGCAGAGGCCGCAGCCGACCGGGCCGGCCATGGAGCGCCGCCGCGCCGCCAGCCGCGCCTCGCGCGGACGGGCGAGCGTCAGCCGCATCTCGATGCCGAGATCGCTGTCGATGCGCTCGATCGCCTCGATCTCGTCGGCGCTGTCGACGATGCCCTCCGTCAGCGTGAAGCCAACCGCGAAATCCTCGAGATCGTCGGGGCTCGCCATCAGCACCGCCTGCGTCGAGCCGCCATAGGTCATGGCGATGGCGACTTCCGTCGGCACGATGCGGCGCGCGGGGGCGACGCGGCCACGCCGATAGGCGAAACCCGCGACGTCGTCGCCGGAAGGCATTTCGCCGGCCATGCCGCTCACTCCGCCGCGTCGAGCCGGCCGAGGATGCGGCGGCTCTCGGCGCTATGCTCGCGATACTCCTCCTGCCATGCGCTCGGCCCGTTGGAGGGCGAGACCTGCACCGCCGTCACCTTGTATTCCGGGCAGTTGGTCGCCCAGTCGGAATAGTCGGTGGTGATGACATTGGCCTGGGTCAGCGGGTGATGGAAGGTCGTGTAGACGACGCCGGGCGCGACGCGGTCGGTGATCGTCGCGCGCAAGGTCGTCTCGCCGGCGCGGCTGGCGACGCGGACGAAATCGCCGTCCTTGAGGCCCCGGTTCTCGGCGTCGTGCGGATGGATCTCGAGCCGATCCTCCTGGTGCCAGACGGTGTTCGCCGTGCGCCGCGTCTGCGCGCCGACATTATATTGCGAGAGGATGCGGCCGGTGGTGAGCAGCAGCGGGAAGCGTGGTCCCGTGCGCTCGTCGGTCGGCACATATTCGGTAATCATGAACTGGCCGAGGCCGCGCGCGAAGCCGCCGATATGCATGACCGGCGTGCCCTCCGGCGCCTTCTCGTTGCAGGGCCACTGCACCGAGCCGAGCCGCTCGAGCGCCTCATAGGAGACGCCGGCGAAGCTCGGCGTCGTCAGCGCGATCTCGTCCATGATCTCGGACGGGTGGCTGTAGGTCCAGCCGAGGCCCATGGCATTGGCGAGGTTCTGCGTCACCTGCCAGTCGGCATAGCCGTTCTTCGGCGTCATCACCTTGCGGACGCGGTTGATGCGCCGTTCGGCATTGGTGAAGGTGCCGTCCTTTTCGAGGAAGGTCGAGCCCGGCAGGAAGACATGGGCGTAGTTGGAGGTCTCGTTGAGGAAGAGATCGTGCACGACGACGCAGTCCATCGCCGAGAGGCCGGCGGTGACATGGTGCGTGTCGGGATCCGACTGCACGATGTCCTCGCCCTGGATGTAGAGCCCGCGGAAGGAGCCATCGAGCGCCGCATCGAACATGTTGGGGATGCGCAGGCCCGGCTCGTCGTCGAGCGGCCGGCCCCAGAGCTTCTCGAAGATCGAGCGCGTCGCGTCGTCGGAAATGTGCCGGTAGCCCGGCAGTTCGTGCGGGAACGAGCCCATGTCGCAGGCGCCCTGGACATTGTTCTGCCCGCGCAGCGGGTTCACGCCGACGCCGGGGCGGCCGAGATTGCCGGTCGCCATCGCGAGGTTGGCGATCGCCATCACGGTGGTCGAGCCCTGGCTGTGCTCGGTGACGCCGAGGCCGTAGTAGATCGCCGCGTTGCCGCCGGTGGCATAGAGCCTTGCGGCGGCGCGGATCTCGGCGGCCGGAACGCCGGTGACGCGCTCGACCTCTTCGGGGCTGTTGCGCTCTTCGGCGACGAAGCTCGCCCAATGCTCGAAGGCATCGCGGTCGCAGCGCTCGGTGACGAAGCGTTCGTCGACGAGCCCTTCGGTGACGATGACATGGGCGAGCGCCGAGAGCAGCGCGACATTGGTGCCGGGCTTCAGGGCGAGGTGATGCGCCGCCTCGACATGCGGCGAGCGGACGAGATCGATCCGGCGCGGATCGATGACGATGAGCCTCGCGCCCTCGCGCAGCCGTTTCTTCAGCCGCGAGGCAAAGACGGGATGGCCGTCGGTCGGGTTGGCGCCGATGACCAGTACGACATCGGCCTGCTCGACGCTGTCGAAATCCTGCGTGCCGGCCGAGGTGCCGAAGGCGGTCTTGAGGCCGTAGCCGGTCGGCGAATGGCAGACGCGGGCGCAGGTGTCGACATTATTGTTACCGAAGCCGGCGCGGACCAGCTTCTGGACGAGATAGGTCTCCTCATTGGTGCAGCGCGAGGAGGTGATGCCGCCGATCGCGTCCTTGCCGTAGTCGGCCTGGATGGCGCGGAATCTCGTAGCGACGGTCGCGAGCGCCTCGTCCCATGTGACTTCCCGCCAGGGATCCGAGATCCTCTCGCGCACCATCGGCTTCAGGATGCGGTCGCGGTGGTTGGCATAGCCCCAGGCGAAGCGGCCCTTGACGCAGGAATGGCCGTGATTGGCCTTGCCGTCCTTCCAGGGCTCCATGCGCACGAGATCCTCGCCGCGCATCTCGGCCTTGAAGGAGCAGCCGACGCCGCAATAGGCGCAGGTCGTCACCACCGAATGCTCGGGCGTGCCCTTCTCGACGACGCTCTTCTCGATCAGCGTCGCCGTCGGGCAGGCCGAGACGCAGGCGCCGCAGGAGACGCATTCCGAGCCGAGGAAGCTCTCATGCTGGCCGGGCGACACCCGGCTTTCGAAGCCGCGGCCCTCGATCGTCAGCGCGAAGGTGCCCTGCACTTCCTCGCAGGCGCGCACGCAGCGCGAGCAGACGATGCATTTCGAGGGGTCGTAGTCGAAATAGGGGTTGGACTGGTCCTTCGGCAGGAAGAGCGGGTTCTCCGCTTTCGCGACATGATTGGCGCCCGTCTCGTAGCGAACCTCGCGGAGGCCGACCGCGCCGGCCTGGTCCTGCAATTCGCAGTCGCCATTCGCCGCGCAGGTGAGGCAGTCGAGCGGATGATCGGAGATGTAGAGCTCCATCACGCCGCGACGGAGCTTCCGGAGACGGTCGGTCTCGGTGCGGACCACCATGCCCTCGGTGACCAAAGTCGTGCAGGAGGCCGGCGTGCCACGCATGCCCTCGACCTCGACGAGGCAGAGCCGGCACGAGCCGAAGGCCTCGACGCGGTCGGTGGCGCAAAGCTTGGGGATCGCCGTGCCCATTTCGGCGGCGGCGCGCATCACGGAGGTGCCCGCCGGCGCGGTCACGGTGCGGCCGTCGATGGTGAGGCTGACGCGCCTTTCCGACGTGGAAGCCGGCGTGCCGTAGTCGATCTCGTGGATCATGCCCATGGCCGGTTCTCCTATTCTGCCGCCGCGGGCAGCGCGGGCGAAAGCCCGAAATCAGCCGGGTAGTGCCGGAGCGCGCTCATCACCGGATAGGGCGTGAAGCCGCCGAGGGCACAGAGCGAGCCGAACTTCATGATATCGCAGAGATCCTCGACGAGGGCGGCATTTCTCGCGACCTCGCGCCCGGCGATGATCGCATCCATGAGTTCGACGCCGCGTGTCGAGCCGATGCGGCAGGGCGTACACTTGCCGCAGCTTTCGAGCGCGCAGAATTCCATCGCGAAGCGCGCCATCGCGGCCATTTCCACCGTATCGTCGAAGACGACGATGCCGCCATGGCCGATCAGCCCGTCGCGGGCGGCGAAGGCCTCGTAGTCGAAGGGCGTATCGAACAGGGACGGCGGGAAATAGGCGCCGAGCGGACCGCCGACCTGCACCGCCTTGACGGGACGGCCGGTCAGCGTGCCGCCGCCGATCGTCTCGACGAGATCACCGAGCGTCACGCCGAAGGCCGCCTCATAGAGCCCGCCATGGCGGATATTGCCGGCGAGCTGGATCGGCATCGTGCCGCGCGAGCGCCCCGTGCCGACCGCCGCATAGGCCTCCGCGCCCTCGGCGAGGATGAACGGCACCGAGGCGAGCGTCACCAGATTGTTGACCGCGGTCGGCAGGCCGAACACGCCCTTCAGCGCCGGCAGCGGCGGCTTGGCGCGCACCTCGCCACGATTGCCCTCGATCGATTCGATCAGCGCCGTTTCCTCGCCGCAGACATAGGCGCCGGCGCCGGCGCGGATCTCGATGTCGAAGGCGCGGCCGGAGCCGGCGCAATCGGCGCCGAGCCAGCCGGCGCTGCGGGCGGTCGCGATCGCCGCCTGCATGCGGGCGATCGCATGCGGATATTCGGAGCGGATATAGAGATAGCCATGCGTCGCGCCGACGGCGAGGCCGGCGATGGCCATGCCTTCGATGACGATGAAGGGGTCGCCCTCCATCAGCATGCGGTCGGCGAAGGTGCCGCTGTCGCCCTCGTCGGCATTGGCGACGATGAATTTCCGCGGCGCCTCCGCCTCCAGCACGGTCTTCCACTTGATGCCGGTCGGGAAGCCGGCGCCGCCGCGGCCGCGCAGCCCCGAGGCGGCGACAAGCGCGACGATCTCGGCCGGCGCCATCGCCGCCGCCCGCATCAGCCCGATGCCGCCGCCATGGGCGCGGTAGTCGGCGAGCGAGGCCGGATCGACGATGCCGCAGCGGGCGAAGGTGAAGCGCGTCTGCGCCTTGAGGAAGGGGATCGCCTCGGTGGCCCCCAGAAAGAGCGCGTCGCCGCGCCCGTCGAAGAGGCCGGCGGCGACCAGCGAAGGGACGTCGGAAGCGGCGACCGGCCCGAAGGCGACACGGCCGGCGGCGGTCTCGACCTCGACCATCGGCTCCAGCCAATAGAGCCCGCGCGAGCCGTTCCGGATGATCTGGACGGCGACACCGGCGGCCGCTGCAGCGAGAGCCAGAGCGCGGGCCACCTCATCGGCGCCGACGGCGAGCGCGCCGGCATCGCCGGGGACGAAAATGCGGACCGCGCTCATCGCACCAGCCCCCCGGCGAGCGCCGCGGCCTTCTCCGCATCGAGCCGTCCGGCCGGCTTGCCGTCGACCATGGCATTCGGCGCGGTCGCGCAGAGGCCGAGGCAATAGACCGGCTCCAGCGTCACCGCGCCATCGGCCGAGGTCTCGCCGAGGCGGAGGCCGAGCGCCTGCTCGAAGCCCTCGAGAACGGCGTTCGAGCCCATCGACTTGCAGGCCTCGGCGCGACAGACGCGGACGAGATGGCGGCCAGCCGGCTTGTCGCGGAAGTCGTGATAGAAGGTGACGATGCCGTGGATTTCGGCGCGCGTGCGGTTGAGGGCGGCAGCAATGATCGGCACGCTCTCGGCCGGCACATAGCCGAACGCCTCCTGCACGGCATGCAGGATCGGCAGCGTCGCGCCCTCCACGCCGCGAAACCGCTCGACGATCGCCATAACGCGGCCGGCCTGATCCTCCATCCTCCCACCCGATCCTTTTCGTGAACTCTTGATTGGTTCCAGACTCGCCGCTTCCGGCGCCGGGATCAAGTCTCCGGCGACATTTGACCAGGCGATGACCCGCGACGAAGCATCACGACTGCGAACCATCGCCGCGCCGCGCCATCCGTGATGATATGGCGGCCTTTCGAAAGGGCCGACAAATGCTGATCCATGAGGACCGCCTCTTTCCCGCCGATCCGACGACCAGAGCGGTGGCGCGCCGCCTCTATGGCGAAGTCAGCGCGCTGCCGATCGTCTCGCCGCATGGCCATACCGACCCGTCCTGGTATGCGCTGAACGAGCCGTTCCCGGATCCGGCCCGTCTCTTCGTCGTGCCGGACCATTATGTGTTCCGCATGCTCTACAGCCGGGGCATCCCGCTCGAGCGGCTCGGCGTGCCGACCACGGATGGCAGCCCGGTCGAGACCGACCCACGCGCCATCTGGCGCCTCTTCGCGGCCAATTATCATCTCTTCCGCGGTACGCCGACGCGGATGTGGCTCGACCACGCCTTCGCGACCCTCTTCGATATCGAGGAGCGGCTGTCGGCGGCCAATGCCGACGCCGCCTATGACCGCATCGCCGAGCGGCTGGCGCTGCCCGCCTATCGCCCGCGCGCCCTCTTCGAGCGCTTCAACATCGAGGTGATCGCCACCACCGAGAGCCCGCTCGACGATCTCCGCCATCATGCGAGCATCCGCCAGTCCGGCTGGAACGGGCGCGTCATCACCGCCTATCGGCCGGACCCGGTCGTCGATCCGGACTTTCCGGGCTTCCGCGACAATCTCGCCGCGCTCGGTGCCTTGACCGGCTGTGACGTCTCCACCTTCGCCGGCTATCTCGACGCCCATCGCGCCCGGCGCGCCTTCTTCAAGGCAAGTGGCGCGACCTCGAGCGATCACGGCCATCCGAGCGCCGCGACGGCCGATCTGACGCCGGTCGAGGCCGAGGCGCTCTATCACCGCGTCCATGCCGGCCATGTCTCGGCCGCCGATGCCGAACTCTTCCGCGCGCAGATGCTGACCGAGATGGCAGCGATGAGCCTCGACGACGGGCTGGTGCTGCAGATCCATCCGGGCTCGTTCCGCAACCACAATCCGCAGCTCTTCGCCCGCTTCGGCCGCGACAAGGGCGCGGATATCCCGGTGCAGACCGACTATGTCCACGCGCTGAAGCCGCTGCTGGACCGCTTCGGCAACGAGGCCTCGCTGTCGATCATCCTGTTCACGCTCGACGAGACCGCCTATGCGCGCGAACTCGCCCCGCTCGCCGGCCATTATCCGGCGCTGCGGCTCGGGCCGGCCTGGTGGTTCCACGATTCGCCCGAGGGCATGCGCCGCTACCGCGAACTCGTCACCGAGACGGCCGGCTTCTCCAACACCGTCGGCTTCAACGACGACACCCGCGCCTTCTGCTCGATCCCGGCCCGGCACGATGTCGCCCGCCGCGTCGACTGCGCCTTTCTCGCCGAACTGGTCGTCACCCATCGCCTCGACGAGGACGAGGCGGCCGACGTCGCGCACGACCTCGCTTATGGCCTCGCCAAGACGGCATACCGGCTGTAGCGGCGGCGAGCACGTGCCGCGCTGCCGCTGCGGCGAGTAAGTCCCCTACCCCAACCCTCCCCCGCAAGGGGGGAGGGAGCTCCAGCGCCGTTGTTCGGGCGTTGGTGAAGGCCGGAGACTTGGACGACAGCCTGCGGCCCGCCCCCTCCCCCCTTGCGGGGGGAGGGCTGGGGTGGGGGACTGCCTCTGCCTCGCTGACCGCGCGCCTGAGCAGGCCGAGCCGTGAGGGGACTGGCCATCGCCGGCGCTCGGGCCTACCGTCCTGGCATGACCGACCTCCGCCGCAATGCCTGTCCGAGCCTCGCCGTGCCGATGCGCACCGGCGACGGCTTTCTGGCGCGGCTGCCGCCCTTGGCGCAGGCGCTGACAGGCGAACAGCTCGGCGCCATCGCGGCAGCGGCGCGGGCGCATGGCAACGGCCTCGTCGAGATCTCCAAGCGCGGCAATCTGCAGCTGCGCGGCCTCGCCTCACCCGATACGGCTGAGCTTTCCGCCGATCTCGCCGACGCCGGCCTCGATCTCTCAGAAGGCCTTCCCGTCAGCTCCGATCCGCTCGCGGCGCTTGTCGAGGGCGCGCCGGATGCCGCGCCGATCGTCGCCGCCCTCCATGCGAGGCTGGCGCAGTCCGGCATCGGTGCGCGGCTCGCGCCGAAGGTGGCGCTCGTCGTCGATCTCGGCACGCCGACCGCGCCCGCCGGCGTCGCCGCCGATCTCCGCCTCGCCTTTCGCGGCGCCGATGTCCATCTCGGCCTCGGCGGCACGCATGCCAGCGCGCGATGGATCGGCACCGTGCCGGCGGAGGAGGCGGTGACCGCCGCGCTGGCGATCCTTGGAACGCTGGCGCGCCTTCCGCCGGACGCCCGCCTTGCCGGCAGTTCGGGGCGACGCGACGCCGACGCGGCCATCGCCGCGGCCGTTGAAACCCTCCGCCCCGCAGCAAAGCCTTTGGCGCCGCCGCCCATCGCCGCCATCGGGCCGATCGCGGGCCTCGGAACGGCTGCCGGCGGGATCATGCTCACCTTCGGTCAGGCCGAGGCGGCGGCGCTTGCCACACTGGTCCGCCGTGCAATATCGGCGGGCATCATCCGTTTCGCCCCCGCCCCCGACCGAACCCTCCTCTTCGCCGGGACGGAAACCGCCGTCGCCGCGACGCTTGCCGCTGCCGCCGAACTCGGCTTCATCACCGACCCTGCCGATCCGCGCCGGTTCGTGTCGGCCTGCATCGGCAGCGCCGGCTGCGCCTCGGGGCATTTCCCGGCGCGCGCGGTCGCGGCCGCTTCGGTCGGCGCGCTCGACGGCCTCCTCGACGGGTCGCTCGACATTCATTTTTCCGGCTGCGCCAAGGGCTGCGCCCATCCCGAGCCGGCCGACGTCACCCTTTCCGGTATCGACAAGGGCGCCGGACTTGTGCTTGACGGACGGGCGCGGGATACGGCGATCGGATTCGCTTTGCCGGAAATGCTGGTCGAGCAGCTGGCCTTGGTCGGGGCGAGGCGCGCCGCGGGCGAGACGGCGCGCGCGGCGCTCGATCGGATCGGACAGGCCGGCATCGTGGAAGCGATCACGGGAGGGATAGCGGCGGAGCATGGCGGCGAGCGGGGATCATCAGGCGGCGAGCGACTATCTGCGTGACGGCGCGGCGATCTATGCGCGCTCCTTCGCCATCATCCGCGCGGAAGCCGATCTCGCGCGCTTCTCGGCCGCCGAGGCGCATGTCGTCGTGCGCATGATCCATGCCGCGGGCTTCGTCCCGCTTGCCGAGGTCGTCCGGTTCGGCCACGGCTTCGCGGAGGCCGCGCGGTCCGCGCTTCTCGCGGGCGCGCCGATCTTCTGCGATTCAGAGATGGTCGAGCGCGGCGTGACGCGGGCGCGGCTGCCGGCCGCCAACGAGGTCGTCTGCACGCTGCGCGATCCGCGCACGGCGGCAGAGGCGGCAAGGCTCGGCACCACCCGGTCGGCGGCGGCGATCGAGCTCTGGGGCGAGCGGCTCGCCGGCAGCCTCGTCGTCATCGGCAATGCGCCGACGGCTCTCTTTCATCTCCTCGATGCCATCGCCGCCGGCGCGCCGCGGCCTGCCGCGATCATCGGCGCCCCGGTCGGCTTCGTCGGCGCGGCCGAATCGAAGGCGGCGCTTGCCGCCAGCCCGCTCGCGATCCCCTTCGTGATCGTCGAGGGCCGGCTCGGCGGCAGCGCCATTGCCGCCGCGGCGGTCAATGCGCTGGCGAGCGACCTTCTATGAGCGCGGCGCGCATTGGCCGGCTCTATGGCGTCGGCGTCGGACCCGGCGATCCCGAACTCCTCACGCTGAAGGCGGCGCGGATCATCGATACGGCCGATGTCGTCGCCTATTTCGCCAAGGAGGGCCGCTCCTCCAATGCGCGCGCCGTCGTCGCCGGACGGCTCGGCCGCCAGCAGGAACTGGCCCTGCCCTATCCGGTGACGACCGAGATCCACCGGCACGACCCGGCCTATCGGACCGCCATCGGCGCCTTCTATGCCGAGGCCGCAACCCAGGTGGCGCGCCTCCTCGACGCCGGCCGCGACGTCGCGGTGCTCTCGGAGGGCGATCCACTCTTCTATGGCTCCTACATGCACCTCCATTGCCGGCTGGCCGGTCGCTATCCGGCCGAGGTGATCGCCGGCGTCACCGGCATGTCCGGCGGCTGGTCGGAGGCGGGCGTGCCGATCGCGCAGGGCGACGACATCCTGATGGTGCTGCCGGGAACGCTCGGCGAGGCCGATCTCGCCGCCCGTTTCGCCAGCGCCGACGCCGCCGTGGTGATGAAGCTCGGCCGCAACCTCGCCAAGGTCCGCCGGGCGCTTCAGACCGCCGGCAAGCTCGGCCGCGCGCTCTATGTCGAGCGGGCGACGAGCGCTAGCCAACGCATCCTGCCGCTCGCCGACAAGCTGGACGACGACGCGCCCTATTTCTCGATCGTGCTGGTGCCGGGCTGGGAGGGGATGCCGTGAGCGGCCGCCTCGCGGTGATCGGCCTTGGCCCCGGCGGCCCGCTGCAGCGCACGGCCGAGGCGGAGGCGGAGCTCGCCCGCGCCGAGGCGCTCTATGGCTATGGGCCGTATCTCGCCCGCGTCGCGGAGCGGCCGGGTCAGACGAAGATCGCCTCCGACAACCGCGTCGAGCTCGACCGCGCCCGCGCGGCGCTCGCCCATGCCACTGCCGGCGCAGAGGTCGCGATGGTGTCGGGCGGTGATCCCGGCGTTTTCGCCATGGCCGCCGCCGTCTGCGAGGCGATCGAGCACGGGCCGGCCGAATGGCGCGCCCTCGATGTCGCCATCATTCCTGGCGTCACCGCCATGCTCGCCGTCGCCGCCGCCTGCGGCGCCCCGCTCGGGCATGATTTCTGCGCGCTGTCGCTCTCCGACAATCTGAAGCCCTGGCCACTGGTCGAGAGGCGCCTCGCGGCCGCTGCCTCGGCCGGCTTCGTCATCGCGCTCTATAACCCCATCTCGCGCGCCCGGCCCTGGCAGCTCGGCGCCGCCTTCGCCCTGCTGGAGAATGTCCTGCCGGGCACCGTTCCGGTGATCTTCGGCCGCGCCGTCGGCCGGCCCGACCAGCGCGTCGCGATCGAGACGCTCGCCAACGCCGATCCCGACAAGGCCGACATGGCGACGCTCGTCATCATCGGCACGGAGGAGACGCGCATCATCGAGCGGCCGGGCCTGCCGCCGCTGATCTATGCGCCGCGCTCGGCGGGAGGCGCGTGATGCCCGAGGAAATCGAGCACGGCGTCGATACTCTCCACCTCCGGCAAGCCGCAGGGCGCGGGGCGCGCGACCATCAAGACTGGAAGACCGAGCGAACGGGCGGCGTCGAGCTTGGCGCGCGTCGCCGCGCCGCCGCTGTTCTTGGTGACGAGGAGGTCGATGCGATTGGTCCGCATCAGCGCGATCTCGGCCTCGACGGTGAACGGCCCACGCTCCAGCAGATAGGTTGCGTGGGGCAGGTCCAGCCCTGGCGTGATCGGCTCGATGCTGCGGAACCAATAGGCATGCTGCGGCGCCGCCGCAAAGATGGCTGCCTCCTGCCGGCCGATGGTGACGAGGATGCGCCGCGGCACCGAGCCGAGCGCGGCGGGGAGGCCGGCGAGATCGGGCACCTCGCGCCAGTCATCGCCCGGCCCGCGCTGCCAGGGCGGGCGGACGAGCATGACCGCCGGAAGCCCGGTTTCGCGCGCAGCGGTGGCGGCATTGGCGGCAATGCGGGCTGCGAAGGGATGCGTCGCGACGACGAGCGCATCCACGCGTTCGGCGCGCAGAAAAGCGGCAAGGCCGGCCGCGCCACCGAAACCGCCGATGCGCACTGGCAGGGACTGCGGCAATGGCGTGCTGGTCCGACCGGCGAGCGACAGGGTGGCGGCATAGCCGGGGATGTCGGCCAGCCGCTCCGCCAGCAGGCGCGCTTCGGTCGTCCCGCCGAGGATGAGCAGTCTGGTCGCCATGGGCTTCAGCAGCGAGTCGCATCGTGAGCGCCGACCCTGCCCCGGCCAAGCCCTGGCTGTCCATCGTCGGCATCGGCGAGGACGGCACTGACGGCCTGTCGCCGCGCGCCCGCCACGCCATCACTGAGGCGAGCCTCGTCATCGGTGGCAGGCGGCATCTCGATCTCGCCGCCAGCCTCATCACCGGCGAGGCCGTGGCCTGGCCGACGCCGTTCTCGATCGCGCCGCTGCTCGCCCGGCGCGGCGAGCCTTGCGCGGTGCTCGCGTCCGGTGATCCGTTCCTCTACGGCGTCGGCAACGTCATCGCCGCCGCGATCCCGGCGGCCGAATTCCTCGCGCTGCCGGCGCCCTCGGCCTTCAGCCTCGCCGCAAGCCGGCTCGGCTGGCCGCTGGCAGACGTGACGACGCTGTCGCTGCATGGAAGGCCGATCAGCCTCATCCGGCCGCATCTCCATCCCGGCGCGCGCCTGCTCGCGCTCACGTCGGATGCAGCCGCCCCCGCCGCGATCGCGGCGCTGCTCGCGGCCAGCGGTTTCGGCGGCTCGGCCGTCACGCTGCTCGAAGCGCTCGGCGGTCCGAAGGAGCGCATCCGGACGGCGACCGCCGCCGCCTTCGACCTCGACTTCATCGATCCGCTCAATCTCCTCGCGATCGAAGTCGAAGCCGCGCCCGGCGCGCGGATCCTGCCGCGCGCAAACGGCCTCGACGATGCGCTGTTCGAGAGCGACGGCCAGATCACCAAACGCGAGATCCGCGCGCTGACGCTCTCCGCGCTCGCCCCAAAGCCCGGCGAGCGTCTCTGGGATATCGGCGCCGGCTCCGGCTCGGTCGGCATCGAATGGATGCTGGCGGGCCGCTTCATGCGCGCCATCGCCATCGAGCCGCGCGCCGATCGCGCCGACCGCATCCTCCGCAATGCCGAGGCCTTCGGCGTGCCGGGGCTCGAGCTCGTGCGCGGCGCGGCGCCGGAAGCGCTGGCCGGTCTCGCGCGGCCCGATGCGATCTTCATCGGCGGCGGCGCAACGCAGCCCGGCGTCCTCGAGGCAGCGCTTGCCGCGCTCGGCAGCGGCGGGCGGCTGGTGATCAACACCGTGACGCTGGAGACCGAGCAGCTCGTGCTCGCCGCCCATGCAAGGCTCGGCGGCAGCCTCCTCCGCATCGCCATCGACCGGGCCCAGCCGCTCGCCGGCATGACCGCCTGGGAGCCGGCGCGGCCGATCACGCAATGGACATGGTGGGCGCCGGACACCGGGTGTGCGCCATGATCGTCGCCGGGATCGGCTGTCGTCGCGGCGCGAGCGAGGCCGATGTGCTCGCCGCCATCGCCAGCGCCTGCGAGGCGGCCGGGCTTGCGGCTGAACGCCTCGACCTCGTGGCGACGGCGGCGGAGAAGGGCGGCGAACAGGGGATCGCGGCTGCCGCGGCCCTGCTCGGCCGGCCGCTGGTGCTGGTGCCGCCAGACCAGCTGCGGCGCGCCGGGGAAAACGCCGTGACGCGCTCGGCGCGCGTGGTGGCGCTGTTCGCCGTGCCCTCCGTCGCGGAGGCGGCGGCGCTCGCCGCGGCCGGCGATGGCGCCCGGCTGATCGCACCGCGCCGCGTCGCCGGGTCCGCGACCTGCGCGATCGCCGCCAGCCACACCGAAAGCGAGGCCGGCGCATGACCGTGCATTTCATCGGGGCGGGCCCCGGCGCCGCCGATCTCATCACGCTCCGCGGCCACGACCTCATCGCGCGATCGCCTGTTTGCCTCTATGCCGGCTCGATCGTCCCGGCGGCGCTGCTCGATTTCTGTCCGCCCGGCGCGCGCAAGGTCGATACGGCCGCGCTCGATCTCGACGCCATCGAGGCGGAGTTCCTCGCCGCACACCGCGCCGGCCTCGACGTCGCCCGGCTGCAATCCGGGGATATCTCGATCTATTCCGCCGTCGCCGAGCAGATCCGCCGGCTGGAGCGGCACGGCATTCCCTATACGATGACGCCGGGCGTACCCGCCTTCGCCGCCGCCGCCGCCGCGCTCGGCCGCGAACTGACCATTCCCGGCGTCGCGCAGAGCGTGGTGCTGACCCGCGTCTCGGGCCGCGCCTCGGCAATGCCGGAGCGCGAGACGCTGGCCGCCTTCGCCGCGACCGGCACGACGCTGGTGCTGCATCTCGCGATCACCGCCCTTTCCCGCGTCGTCGCGGAGCTCACGCCCTTCTATGGCGCCGACGGGCCGGTCGCCGTCGTCTTTCGCGCCAGCTGGCCGGACGAGCAGGTGGTGCGCGCGACCCTTTCGACGATCGAGGCGGCGCTCGCCGGCAGCGGCATCGACCGCACCGCGACGATCCTCGTCGGACCGGCTCTCGCGGCGGAAGGGTTTCGCGACAGCGCGCTCTACAGCACCGACTATGTCCGCCGCTATCGCAATGGCGGGCCGCCATGAGCCCGACGCGCGGGCTCATCGTCTCGGCGATCCGCTCCGGCGAGGGCAAGACCATCGTCACCACGGCGCTGATGGCTGCGCTGAAGCGGCGGGGGCTCCGTGTCACCGGCGCGAAGAACGGCCCCGATTATATCGATCCGGCCTTTCATGCCGCCGCGACCGGGCGGCCGAGCCTCAATCTCGACAGCTGGGCGATGCCGCCGGCGCTGCTTTCAGGTCTTGCCGCCCGCGCAGGGGGAGATGCCGACATCCTTCTGATCGAAGGAGCGCTCGGCCTCTTCGACGGCGTTTCGGGTCCGCCGGGCGCGCGCGGCGCCACCGCCGATCTCGCCGCGCGCCTCGCTTTGCCGGTCGTGCTGGTGATCGATGTCTCCGGCCAGTCGCAGACGGTGGCGGCGCTGCTGCGCGGACTGATGCAGCATGACGCCGATGTCGCCATCGCCGGCGTGATCCTCAACCGCGTCGCCAGCGAGCGGCATCGCCTGTTGATCGCCGAAGCGGTCGAGCCGCTCGGCCTGCCGATCCTCGGCAGCCTGCCGCGCGACGCCGCCCTCGCTCTGCCGGAGCGGCATCTCGGCCTCGTCCAGGCCGGCGAACAGGCCGACCTCGCTGCGCGAATCGCGGCCGCGGCCGATCTCGTCGCCCGGCATGTCGATCTCGACGGGCTGCTGGCGCTCGCCCGCGCGCCGCGCCTTCTTGCCCCGGCCGACGCCCCGCTGCCGCTGCTGCCACCGCCGGGGCAACGCATCGCGCTGGCGCGGGACGAGGCCTTTTCCTTCCTCTATCCGCACCTCGTCGAAGGCTGGCGTGCCGCCGGCGCGAGCATCCATCCGTTCTCGCCGCTCGCCAACGAGCCGCCGGATGCGGCCGCGGATGCCTGCTGGCTGCCCGGCGGCTATCCCGAGCTCCATGCCGGCCGCCTTGCCGCGGCCGACGCCTTTCTCGGAGGCCTCCGCCGCTTCGGCCGCGACAGGGTCGTGCATGGCGAGTGCGGCGGCCACATGGTGCTCGGCCGGGCGCTCATTGACGCCGACGGCACGGCGCATGCGATGGCCGGGCTGCTCGATCATGTGACGAGCTTTGCCGCGCGCCGCCTCTCGCTCGGCTACCGACGGGCCGTGCTCGCCGCCGACGGCGCCCTCGGCCACGCCGGCACGCGCATCGCCGGCCACGAATTCCACTATGCGACGATCCTCGAGCCAGGCAGCGACGCGCCCTTCGCCCG
Source organism: Kaistia sp. (assembly GCA_965279105.1). Lineage (GTDB taxonomy): Bacteria > Pseudomonadota > Alphaproteobacteria > Rhizobiales > Kaistiaceae > Kaistia. Next base: position 1,682,299 of record OZ257135.1, on the reverse strand, counting down.
CATCGAGGATGCGCGCGGGACGCTGGTCGGCGATGGTGGCGGAAGGCGCGGCCTTGTCTCGGGCAGCTGGTTTCATGCCATCGCGCTCGGCTGAGGACGCCGCGCCGGCGGCTCTTTTAACCGCCGCGGCCGATCCCATATAGCGAACGACACCCCCTGCCCGGCCGTTTCGGCAAGGCGGCGCATCCTCGCCAAACTAAGCGATTGCGCTGCAGCGAGATTCTCGGCAGGATTCCCTTCATGCGACCTGCGATCGGTTCCAGATGAGCAAGGATATCCGCCGGCCCGAGGATGGCGACCCATCGATCGGCATCGCGACCAAGGTCAAGCCGAAGACGAAGCGGCCGAGCCTCTATCGTGTCCTGCTGCTCAACGACGATTACACGCCGATGGAATTCGTCGTGCATGTCATCGAGAGGTTCTTCAACAAGAATCGCGAAGAAGCGACGCAGATCATGCTGCATGTTCATCAGCATGGCGTGGGGGAATGTGGTGTCTTCACCTATGAGGTGGCCGAGACCAAGGTCACCCAGGTGATGGATTTCGCGCGCAAACACCAGCATCCGCTGCAATGCGTGATGGAAAGGAAGTGAGGTCCTAACGTGCCGTCATTCTCCCGCAGCCTCGAAAAGGCACTTCACCAGGCCCTCGCCTTCGCAAACGAGCGCCATCAGGAATATGCGACCCTCGAACATCTGCTGCTCGCCCTGATCGAGGATCAGGACGCGGCCGCCGTGATGCGCGCCTGCAATGTCGATCTCGACATGCTGAAGCGCAGCCTCATCGACTATATCGACACCGAGCTCGCCAATCTGGCGCATGGGCCGGATGAGGATTCGAAGCCGACCGCCGGCTTCCAGCGCGTCATCCAGCGGGCAGTGATCCATGTCCAGTCGTCCGGTCGCGAAGAAGTGACCGGCGCCAACGTGCTCGTCGCGATCTTCGCCGAGCGCGAGAGCCATGCCGCCTATTTCCTGCAGGAGCAGGACATGACCCGCTACGACGCGGTCAACTACATCTCGCATGGCATCGCCAAGCGGGCGGGCATGAGCGAGAGCCGGCCGGTGCGCGGCGTCGACGACGACGCGGCGACGGTCGACAGCCGCGAGGAAGGCAACAAGAAGAAGGCCGACGCGCTCGACGCCTATTGCGTCAACCTCAACGAGAAGGCCAAGAAGGGCAAGATCGACCCGCTGATCGGCCGCGACACCGAGATCGCGCGGACGATCCAGATCCTCTGCCGCCGCCAGAAGAACAACCCGCTCTTCGTCGGTGACCCCGGCGTCGGCAAGACCGCGATCGCCGAGGGCCTCGCCAAGCGCATCGTCGAGGGCGACGTTCCCGACGTGCTCGCCGGCGCGACGATCTTCTCGCTCGACATGGGCACGCTGCTCGCCGGAACCCGCTATCGCGGCGATTTCGAGGAGCGGCTGAAGCAGGTCGTCAAGGAGATCGAGGAGTATCCGGGCTCGATCCTCTTCATCGACGAGATCCACACGGTGATCGGCGCCGGCGCCACCTCGGGCGGGGCGATGGATGCCTCGAACCTCCTGAAGCCGGCGCTCGCCGGCGGCTCGATCCGCTGCATCGGCTCGACCACCTACAAGGAATATCGCCAGTTCTTCGAGAAGGACCGGGCGCTCGTCCGCCGCTTCCAGAAGATCGACGTCAACGAGCCGACCGTTCCCGATGCGATCGAGATCCTCAAGGGCCTCAAGCCCTATTTCGAGGACTTCCATCGCGTGCGCTACACCAACGACGCCATCAAGGCGGCGGTGGAACTCTCGGCGCGCTACATCCATGACCGCAAGCTGCCGGACAAGGCGATCGACGTGATCGACGAGACCGGCGCCTCGCAGATGCTGCTCGTCGAGGGCAAGCGGAAGAAGACCATCGGCGTCAAGGAGATCGAGGACACCATCGCCACCATGGCGCGGATCCCGCCGAAGACGATCTCGAAGAACGACTCCGAGGTGCTGCGCTCGCTGGAGACGACGCTGAAGCGGGTCGTCTATGGCCAGGACCGCGCCATCGAGCAGGTGACCTCGGCGATCAAGCTGGCGCGCGCCGGCCTTCGCGAACCGGAGAAGCCGATCGGCTCCTATCTGTTCGCGGGCCCGACCGGCGTCGGCAAGACCGAAGTCGCCAAGCAGCTCGCGGCCAGCCTCGGCGTCGAGCTGATCCGGTTCGACATGTCGGAATATATGGAGCGCCACACGGTCTCGCGGCTGATCGGCGCGCCGCCCGGCTATGTCGGCTTCGACCAGGGCGGCCTTCTCACCGATGGCGTCGATCAGCATCCGCATTGCGTGCTGCTGCTCGACGAGATCGAGAAGGCGCATCCGGACCTGTTCAACATCCTTCTGCAGGTGATGGATCACGGCAAGCTGACCGATCACAACGGCAAGCAGGTCGACTTCCGCAACGTCGTCCTGATCATGACGACCAATGCGGGCGCCGCCGACCTTGCGAAGCCGGCGATCGGCTTCAAGAACTCGCAGCGCGACGCCGACGACCAGGAGGCGATCAACCGCCTGTTCGCGCCCGAATTCCGCAACCGGCTCGATGCGATCGTCCAGTTCGGCAATCTGCCGATCGAGGTGGTCCGCAGCGTCGTGCAGAAGTTCGTCCTGCAGCTGGAGGCCCAGCTCGCCGACCGCGGCGTCACGTTCGAGCTGTCGTCCGAGGCGATCGATTGGCTGGCCGAGAAGGGCTATGACCGCCAGATGGGTGCAAGGCCGCTCGGCCGCGTGATCCAGCAGAACATCAAGCAGCCTCTCGCCGACGAGGTGCTGTTCGGGAAGCTGCGCAAGGGCGGCACGGTCAAGATCACGGTCGAGGCCAAGGAGAACGGCGAGACCGGACTGAAGCTCGAGCCGATCGAGGATGGTCCGGTGACGCCGAAGCCCGAGCCCGAGGAGCCGAAGGCGAAGGCCGCGCGTCCGAAGCGCAAGCCCGCGGCGGCCAAGAAGCCGGCCGCCGAGAAGACCCCGCCGAAGCGCGGCGGCCTGGTGCCGAAGGTTCCGCTCAAGGCCGAGTGATCGGCGGAGCGATGGAGATTGAAGGGGCGCTGCGAGGCGCCCCTTTTTCATGCGGCAGCCGAGTTCGGTGGTCTATTCGAACCAGACGAGGCTGTGCGGCGGACCGATCGGCTCGACGCGTGCGCCGGAAAAGCCCGCCATCCTGCCGATCTCGTCGAGTTCGACGGCCGAATAGGCCCGGCCTTTCGGGGTGGTCGCGAGCATGAGATAGGAGAAGGCCGCCGGCCAGGCCGGGGCCAGCCGATCCTCGTCGACGACAAACTCAACCGCCAGCACCCTGCCGCCGGGGGAGAGACTGGCGCGCGCCTTGCGGACGAGCGCTGCGCAGGCCTCGGGATCGAAGTGATGCAGGAAGCTCGGGATCAGCACCAGGTCGCAGCCGCTGCCCCAATCGACCTCGAAGGCGCTGCCGGCAAGCGTGCGATAACGGTCGCCGACGCCGGCTGCGGCCGCGTTCTCCCGCGCGAGCGTCAGCACGTTCGCCCAGTCGACGGCGACGATCTCGGCATCGGGGATCGCCTCGGCAATGGCGATTCCGTAGCGGCCATGGCCAGCCGAGATGTCGACGACCTTCTTGAGCGGCGGCGTCATGGCTGCGGCGCGGGCCGCGATCTCGGCCGCGGCCGGTGCCATCAGCGGCACCATGGCGCGCGCGAACTTGACCCAGACGGGATTGTCGGGTGCGACATTGGCCAACCCGATCGAGCCGCCCGTGCGGACATAGGCGGCGGGATCGCCGAGCAGCAGCCCCATCATCTCCGGCGAGGCGAGGAATTCGACGACGACGCCGAAATAGGCCGGCGAGGCGGGATCGAGGAACAGCGCGCTCGAAGGCGTCAGCCCGTAGCAGTCGCCGGTCTTGGTGACGAAGCCGAGAACGGCGAGATAGTCGGCGAGGATGGCGACGCCGCGTTCGTCGGCGTCCGTCGCCTGCGCGATGTCGGCCGCGCTGCCGCTGCCGGCTGCAATGGCGCCGAAGAGGCCGATCTCGACCGCGGCCTTGAGCGCCGCGGTTTTCTGGATGCTCATCAGGGTGTGGATGAAATGCTCCGGCGACGGCGCTGCATCGGCGGTCTGGCCTTGCGCATGCGGACTGTCTGGCATGGTCTGTCCTCCCCAGGACTTGGCTTCACCTCACGTCCGCATTGACTGTGCCGCCGGATCGCAAGCATGGCAAGACAGGGCCGGACGACGGGTTGGCAGTGCTGCCGATCGAGCGGCGGCATCGCTCCGCCTTCGCGCGCTTCCCGGCTCATCGCTGCCCGCCCGAGGTGGCGGCGTCGGCTCTGGCGGTGTAAGGTCCGGCCTCGAATTCAGGACTAACGGCCTCGACAGGGTGGATAGCGTGGTAGAATTGGCGGATATCGGCGTGCTCGGGCTCGCCGTCATGGGTGCGAACCTCGCGCGCAACGCAGCGCGCAAGGGCTTCGGCGTCGCGGTCTACAACCGGCATGGCGGCCGCACCGACGAACTCATCGCCGACTACGGCAGCGAAGGGCGCTTCTCGCCTGCGAAGGAGATCGCGGATTTCGTCGCCTCGATCGCGCGGCCGCGCCCGATCATCATCATGGTCAAGGCCGGCAAGCCCGTCGACGAGGTGATCGAGGAGCTGATCCCGCATCTCGACGAAGGCGACATCATCATCGATGGCGGCAATTCGCTGTTCACCGACACCAATCGCCGCTTCCACTACCTGACCGAGAAGAAGCTCCGCTTCATCGGCATGGGCGTGTCCGGCGGCGAGGAAGGCGCGCTCGAGGGTCCGAGCATGATGCCGGGCGGCACGCGCGAGGCCTATGCCCGCATCGAGCCGATCGTCACCAAGATGGCGGCGCAGGTCGATGGCGAGCCCTGCTGCACCTATATCGGCACCGAGGGCTCCGGCCACTTCGTCAAGATGGTGCATAACGGCATCGAATATGCCGACATGCAGCTGATCACCGAGGCCTATGACCTGTTCAAGACGGTCTATGGCCTCGACGCCCCCGCCATCGCCGAGATTTTCGCGGAGTGGAACGAGGGCGAGCTCAACTCCTACCTGATCGAGATCACCGCGGCCGTGCTGCGCAAGATCGACGACACCGGCAAGCCGCTGGTCGATTCGATCGTCGACGAGGCCGAGCAGAAGGGCACGGGTCGCTGGACGGCGCAGTCGGCGCTCGATCTCGGCATTCCCTTGACCTCGATCACCGAGGCGGTGTTCGCACGCGCCCTCTCCGCCCGCCGCTCCGAGCGCGCCAGCGCCGAGGCCCGCTTCCCGCATGCGCCCGTCGCGGCGCGCGCGCCCTCCAAGGCCGAGATCGACGCGATCAAGGATGCGCTCTACGCCTCCAAGATCGTCGCCTATGCCCAGGGCTTCGAGCAGCTGCAGGTCGCGGCCGAGCAGTATGGCTGGGAGCTGAAGCTCGGCGAGATCTCGACGATCTGGCGCGGCGGCTGCATCATCCGCGCCCGCTTCCTCAACCGCATCCGCGAGGCCTATGCGGCCGGCACCGGCGGCGGCAACCTGCTGCTGCAGGACTATTTCGCCGATGCGGTGATCAAGGCGGAAGAGAGCTGGCGCAAGGTGGTCGGCCTTGCCGTCACTGAGGGCATCCCGGTGCCCGCCTTCGCTTCCTCGCTCGCCTATTATGACGGGCTCCGCCGCGCGCGCGGTCCGGCCAATCTGCTGCAGGGGCTCCGCGACTATTTCGGCGCCCACACCTATGGCCGCCTCGACAAGCCCGGCAAGTTCCACACGCGCTGGAGCCAGGACGGCAGCGAAGTCCAGACCTCGGCCTGAGCCGCACCAAGACCCTGCGCATCGCCGCCCCGACAGGCGCGGCGATGCCTCAGTCCGTCGTGCTGGCTTCCCAGCTCGCATGGCGGACGCCCGGCAGCAGCGCGAGGCCGCGCGTCGCCGCATCGAGCTCCTTGCCGACGACCGAGGTGCTGACGAGGGTCGCCACCAGCTCCATGACGTCGTCGTCGCGTTCGATCACATCGACATCGCCGACCGGATATTTGGCCGCCGCCAGCCGCGCCACCAGCTGGTCGCGGATATCGCCGAGCGCGCTGTCGCTGACGATCAGGTGGACCTCATAGGTCGCTTCCGCCTGCTCGTGGCTGATCGGGATGCGGTTGATGAAGTTGACCAGCGGCCTCAGCAGCGTGTTGCCGGCGATGACGAAGACCGTCAGCAGCGCCGCCTCGGCCAGCATGTCCGTGCCGGCGCAGGCGCCGACCGCCGCCGCGCACCAGAGCGTCGCCGCCGTGTTGAGGCCGCGGACATTCATGCCCTCCTTCATGATCACGCCGGCGCCGAGAAAGCCGATGCCCGAGACCACATAGGAAATCACGCGCACCGCCTCGACGGAGCCGGCGATCCGCACAGCGAGATCGACGAAGGCGGCAGCGCCGACCGCGACCAGAACCGTCGTGCGGAGGCCGGCCGTGCGCTGGCGGTACTGCCGCTCGGCGCCGATGAGCGCCCCGAGCACGAAGGCCGCAACGAGGCTCGCCACCGAATCGAGGAACTGGGCCGGGTCGAATGTGTGGATGAACTGCACCTGATCGCCTCCAAGTGTCGCGGCGGCCTACCAAGCCGCAGCGCGTGACGATCATGTGACGGCCGGCGCGCGGCTAGCCGGCGACGCCCATCAGCGCCATGAAATCGGCCTCGAAGCGCTCACGGTCGATCGCCATGCAGACATTGGCGTTGTGACGGTCGACGGCGGTACGGCGGCGATCGGCGACGGTCTGGCCGCGGGTCAGCTCGCCGCTGAGTTCGACGTCGACATACATCCGCTCCATGGTGGCAAGGCTCGGATCCTCGGCGATGGCGACCGCGAGCGGATCATGCAGGCCGCAGCCGCGGATGCCCGGATACATCGTCTTGTAGGAATTGACGTAGAAGTCCGTGATCCTCATCAGCGTCACCGCCGCCGGATCGCCGGCCGCGACGATGCGCGCGCGCATCTCGTCGGTCAGCAGCGTCGTCATGGTCACGTCCATGCCGACGAGCGTCACATTCGCGCCGGCCTGCAGCACGATATGGGCGGCTTCCGGATCATTGGCGAAATTGGCGTCGACCATCGGCGAAACAGGACCGTGGATGCCCGGATGCAGGATCGTCGAGCCCATGACGACGATGCCCCTGGCGAGCTTGGCGATCTCCGGCGCCTTGGAGAGCGCCAGCGCGACATTGGTGATCGGGCCGACCGGCACCAGCGTGATCTCGCCGGGGTTCTCCTTGACGAGGCGGATCATCAGATCGATCGCATGCTCGTCGGTCGCCTTGATCGTCGGCGCCGGCAGGTCGACATCGCCGAGCCCGTTCGAGCCGTGCACGTGATCGGCCATGCGCTTGTAGGGACGGATCAGCGAGCGGCCGACGCCCTTGGCCACCGGGATCTCGGGCCGGCCGAGCAGTTCGAGGATCTTCAGCGTGTTCTCGGTCGCGATCGCCGTGTCGGTATTGCCGAACGTGGTCGTCAGCGCCTCCAGGCGAATGCCGGGGCGGCGCAGCGCATAGAAGATGGCCATGGCGTCGTCGACGCCGGTGTCGACGTCGAGAATGATGCGGCAAGGTTCGGTCAAGGCGGTGGCTTTCGCTAAGGCTCTGCGGTGAGGAGGGGTTCCTGGCGGCGGCGGCGCTTCGAATGGCTGAGCACCAGCGCCACCAGCGTCACGACATAGGGGACGACGTCGGTCAATTGGTTGGGAAGGCCCTGCCCCTGCAGGCGGACGGAGAAGGCGTCGGCAAAGCCGAACAGCACGCAGGCGAGCGCCGCATAGAGCGGATGATTGCGGCCGAGCATGACGGCGACGACGGCGATCCAGCCGCGGCCGGCGCTCATGTCCTCCGAGAAGATGCTGACCGTTCCGAGCGAGAGCTGCGCGCCGGCGAGACCGACGATCGCGCCGGCGACGAGCACGGTGACGATCCGGTAGCGGGTGACATCGATGCCCATCGTCTCGGCGGCCTCGGCATCCTCGCCGACGCCGCGAAGGCGCAATCCGAGCGGCGTGCGGAACATGACGACCGTGACGACGGCGACGAGGATCCAGGCCGCCCAGGTGATCGCCGTCTGGCGCGAGACGATCCAGCCGATCACCGGCCAGCTGTTGATCGCGGCGATCTTGATCTTCTCGAGCCCGACGATGGCCGGATCGCTGAACGTGCCGCTGACGCCGAACATCTGGCGGAGCAGATAGGCGGTGAGGCCGGCGGCGAGGAGGTTCATGCCGACGCAGATGACGACGGCATCGCCGCGGAACACGGTGACGCCATAGGCGAGGATCAGCGAGAAGGCGGCCGTGGCCAGCATGGCACAGACGATGCCGCCGAGCGCGCTGCCGGTCGCATAGCTGCCGACGACGGCCGCAAAGGCGCCGACGAGCATCTGGCCTTCGAGTGCCATGTTGAAGACGCCGACGCGGCCGCACAGCGTTCCGGCCAGCGCCGCGAGCAGGATCGGCGTGATCGCCTGCACGGCGGAATTGACCAGGAAGGGCGTGATGAGATCGAGCATCAGCGCGGGTCCCGCCGTCCGACGCCAGCCCCGCCGACACCATGGCGAATGGCGAGGAAGAGGATGATGATCGACTGCAGCACCATGGTCAGCACGCGCGGGATCGAGGTTTCGCGCTGCATGGCGAAGCCGCCGGTCTGCAGCGCGGCGAAGAAGGCGCCGGCGAGGATGGCGCCGAGCGGCTCGCCGCCGGCGAGCAGCGCCGCCATCAGGCCGGACCAGGTATAGCCCGGCGACAGCAGCGCGCCGTCCTGGAAGCGGAACTGCGAGCCGAGCACGATCAGCGCGCCGACCAGCCCGGCGATGGCCCCGCTCGCGAACATGACGCCGGTCATCTGGCGGGCGAGACCGACGCCGCCATAGCCGGCGAAGCGGGCATTGAGGCCGCGCATGCGCAGCTCATAGCCGCCCACCGTGAAGCGATCGAACAGGACGACGAGAATCGCCACCGCCGCCATGATCAGGAGGCCGACATTGAGCGGGCCGCTGATCGTCGGCAGTCGGACGGCATCGGGGATCATCGCCGTCTGGGCAAGGCCCGTTGTGACGTCGCGGAGCGGGAAGCCGACGATATAGGAGCAGATGCCGATGGCCGGATAGGAGAGCAGGAGGCTCGAGATCAGCATGGGGATGCCGTGCCGCGTCTCGCCCCAGGCGGCGATGGTGGCATAGAGCCCGCTGGCGATCATGGCGGCGAGGATCGCGATGATGATCAGCAGCCAGCCGGGTCCGGGCAGATAGAGCGGGATCAGCGCCGCGACGAGGCCGCCGATCACCATCTGGCCGTCGCCGCCGAGATTGATCATGCCGCCGCGCAGCGGGATCGCCGCGACCAGCGTCATGCCGACCAGCGGCACCGCCCAGTTGAGCGTGTTCGGCAGATTGGACCAGGCGAGCGCGCCGGTGGCGATGGCGGCATAGGCGGCGAGCGGATCGCCACCGGAGGCGAGCACCAAGAGGCCGCCGAGCACGACGCCGACGAGGATCGCGAGCGGCACCGGCGGAATGCGCGGCAGCCGCCGTGCGGGCGGGGCGAGGTCGCTCATGCGGCCTCCGGCACGCGGCCGGCCATCACGAGGCCGAGGCCTTCCTCGGTCGCCGTTTCGGCGGCGACCTCGGCGAGGATGCGGCCCTCATACATCACGAGAATGCGGTCCGCGAGGGCGAGGATTTCTGTGAGCTCGGCCGAAACGAGCAGGACCGCGGCGCCGCGGTCGCGCTCTGCCACGAGCTCGGCATGGATGAATTCGATGGCGCCGACATCGACGCCGCGGGTCGGCTGCTCGGCGATCAGGAGCCGCGCGCGATGGCTGAGTTCGCGGGCGACGACCACCTTCTGCAGATTGCCGCCGGAAAGCGTGCCGACGGCGAGCTTCTCCGAGCCGATCTTGATGCCGAAGCGGGCGATCATCGCGCGCGCCGCCGAGGCGACGGCGCGGCCGTCGAGCAGGCCGTGATGCGCGAGCGGCGGCTCAGCATGGAAACCCATGGCGAGATTGTCGGCGGCGCTCGCCGCCCGCGCCGTGCCGGTGGTCGCGCGGTCCTCGGGGATATAGGCGAGCCCGGCGGCCCGATGCGCGGCGACATCGGCCGCGGTGACGTCATGGCCGGCGATGGCGACGCTGCCGCCATCGGGGCGGCGGAGGCCGGTGAGCGCGTCGATCAGCTCGGTCTGGCCGTTGCCGGCAACGCCGGCGATGCCGACGATCTCGCCGGCGCGCACCGTGAGGCTCGCCCGGTCGACGAGCGGCCGGCCATGATCGGCGCGGACCGTGAGCGCCTCGGCGACGAGGACGGGTGCGCCCGCCGCCGCCCGGCCCTTCGTGACCGTCAGGCTGACGGCGCGGCCGGTCATGGCGCGGATGATCGCGCGCGGCGAGGTCTCCCGCGTCGCCATCGCCTCGACGACGCGCCCGTCGCGGAGCACCGTGACGCGGTCGGTGATCGTCATCACCTCATGCAGCTTGTGCGTGACGAAGAGAATGGTGCGGCCATCGGCGGCAAGATGGCGGATGACGTCGAAGAGGCCGTCGCGCTCCTGCGGCGTCAGCACGGCGGTGGGCTCGTCGAGGATCAGGATTTTGGCGTCGCGATAGAGCGCCTTCAGGATCTCGACGCGCTGGCGGACACCGACCGAGAGCGTGCCGACGACGGCGCCCGGATCGACCGCGAGGCCATAGCGCGCCGCGATGTCGCCGACCCGCGCGATCGCCGCCCGGCGGTCGATCAGCCCGTGCCGCGAGGGCTCCATGCCATAGACGACATTTTCCCAGACGGTGAGCGAATTGAACAGCTTGAACGCCTGATGGACCATGCCCATGCCCTCGGCGATCGCGTCGAGGGCGGAGCGATAGGCGACCGGCCGGCCGCGCAGCAGGATCTCGCCGGCGTCGGGCTGCTGCATGCCGTAGAGGATCGACATCAGCGTCGACTTGCCGGCGCCGTTCTCGCCCATGACGGCGTGAACCTCGCCGCGCGCGACGACGAGGTCGATCCGGTCATTGGCGACGAGCGGCCCGTAGCGCTTGACGATGCCCCGCGCCTCGAGTTCCGCCGGGGCGACAGCCATCGGCTCGGCCCTACTTGACGCGCTTGATCACTTGGCGAGCTTCATCGGGTCGGCGACCGTGAGCGTGCCGGCGACGATCTCATCGCGCAGCGCCTTCACCTTGGCGAGCGCCTCGGGATATTCGGCGATCAGGCAGCCCGACGTCTCGACGCCCGGCTCGAGGCCGGTCAGCGTCATGCCGCCTTCGGCGAGGCCGAGCGCCGCGACCTGCGGCTGGTCGCCCTTGACGATGCCGGCGACGCCCTTCTCGATGACGATGTCGGTGCGCTTCTCGACATTGTCCATGACAACGCCTTCGGCCTGCTTGCACTGGTTGACGTCGACGCCGAAGGAGGCGGCGCCGTCGCCATCGGACATCGCCTTGAAGATGCCGCCATTCGAGCCGGCGCCGGCCGCCATCACGCGATCGACCCCGTCGGAGACGAGCACGGCGGCGCGCTGCTGGCCACGCGCCGGATCGGAGAACGGATTGTTGCCGCCGATCCAGAGCGGCGCTGCCGCCTCGACCTTCGGGTTGACGTGCTTGGCGCCTTCGAGGAAGGGATCGGTGTAGCGATGGATGAAGGGGATATCGAGCGCACCGATGGCGCCGACCTTGCCGGACTTGGTGGTGAGGCCGGCCTCTGCTCCGGCGAGGAAGGTCGCCTCATATTCGCGGAAGACCGAGCAGAAGATATTGGGCTGCAGGGCCTGCGGACAGCTGTCGACGAGCAGGAACTTCGTCTCGGGATTGGCCTTGGCGACCTCGGGCAGGACGTCGTTGAACTCGAAGCCGACCGCGACGACAACGCCGGCCTCCTTGGCCGCCGCCTCGAGATTCTGGCGGATCGTGGTGGGGTCGGTGCTCTCATAGGCCTTGGCGGTGCCGCCGATGGCGGCCGCGGCGCGCTCGGTGCCGGCCTTGGCGAGCTTCAGGAAGTCGTTGACGCCGATCGGATTGGGGGACACGAAGACGACGAGCTTCGGATCGGCCGCCGCCGCCGGCTGCGCCATGAGGGCGGAAGACGCCACGAGCGCTGCCGCGCCGCCGATCACCAAGCCACGAACGTTCATTGTCCACTCCTCATGCCATGCGATGGCTGAAACTTATCCAGTCGCGGCATTGGCGACAACAGCGATTGACCCCGGCGGGACCGCGCCTATCCTCCGTCAACTGAAAACTGCACGCCCCCGGACCTCTTCCCCATGTCGAAATACAGCACTTCCCGCCCCGAAACGGCGCTGCCGCTGCGCAATCCCCGCATCTTCCCGGTGCATGAGGGCAAGGGAATCATCGTCACCGGCGCCGCCGGCGGCATCGGCAAGGCGATCGTCGGCCTGCTGCTCGCGCAAGGCGCGCGCGTCGTGGTCGCGGATCTCTCGCCGGAAGCCGCCGAGGCGACCGCGGCGAGCTTCGGCGGCGCGGCCAAGGGCTGCTTCGCGGTTCCGATGGATGTCGGCTCGGAGACGTCGGTCGGCGCCGGCATCGACGCCGCCATCGCCGCGCTCGGCACCGCCTCCGGGCTCGTCAACTGCGCCGCCATCGTTCTCCATTCCGATCCGCTCGAGGTGAGCTGGTCCGACTGGCGCCGGCAATTCGAGATCAATCTCTTCGGCGCCTATGAGGCCTCACGTCGCGTCGCCAAGCACATGATCGAGAACGGCACGCGCGGCGCCATCGTCTCGATCGCCTCGGAGGCCGGCAAGAAGGGCCACAAGGAATCGCTCGCCTACAGCGCGTCCAAGGCGGCGTTGATCTCGATGACGCGGATGCTGTCGGAAACGCTGGCGCCTCACGACATCAACGTCAACTGCGTCTGCCCGGGCGGCGTCGCGACGCCGATGCTGCGTGAGGTGTCGGAGGCCTATTCGGGCTTCAGCGGCGAGGCCGCGCCGGCGATCTTCGACAAGATGCTGAGCCAGCAGCTGGTGCGCCATCTGCAGCCGGTGGAGGTGGCGCGCGTCACCTCGTTCCTGCTCACCGACGACGCCATGCTGATCCGCGGCCAGGCCGTCAACGCCGATGCCGGCGAGACGCCCTACTAGACGTCGTCAGTCGCGCGGGCCGGCCGCGAAGCGATCGATGGCGGCGGCGAGTTCCTTCGCCTCGAACGGCTTGGAGACGGCGAGCATGATCGCCGCGTCGAAGCCGGACCAGGCGCGGATCGCACCGGTATCGCCGGTCGAGAAGACGATGCCGAGGGAGGGGCGCAACTCTCGCGCCGCGGCGGCCAGCGCCTTTCCGTCCATGCCGGGCATGTCGACATCGGTGATCATCAGCGCGATCGGCGCCTCGCTTTCGAGCACCGGCAGAGCAGCGCTGCCATTCTCGGCCTCGATGGTCTCGTAGCCGAGATCGGCCAGATGATCGCTGAGCACCATGCGCAGGATCGGCTCGTCCTCGACCACGAGGATGGTCCCGCGTTCCGCGCTCATGCTCACCGCTCTCCTCACCGACATCGTCTATCGGAAGCAAACGGCCGGCGGCGCCCAATCGTTCCCGCACCGCCGACCGGGTGCGACCGCAGCGCCCGTTGCGCCGCCGCCCGCCGCACTCGATCTATGAGGCGCATCAACCAAGCGGAGCGCGGCCATGGCAGGGATCACCGGCGACATCCTCATCGGCGGGATGACGGAGACGGGCGGCCCGCGCAGCCACCGCGCCACCGACCCGAAGACGGGCGCGAGCCTCAAGCCAGCCTTCGCCTTCGCAGACGCTGTTGACGTCGACCGCGCCGCAACGCTCGCCTGGCAGGCCTTCGACACCTTCCGGAACAGTGATCTCGACGCCCGCGCCCGTTTCCTCGAAACGGTGGCCGACGCGATCGAGGGGCTCGGCGAGGCGCTGATCGACCGCGCCGCGCTCGAGACCGGCCTGTCGCGGCGGCGGCTCGGCATCGAGCGGAACCGCACCACCGGGCAGCTCCGCCTCTTCGCCGAGGTGGTGCGCTCGGGCGAATGGCTCGACCTTCGCATCGACGGCGCGCTGCCGGACCGCCTGCCCTTCCCGCGGCCGGATCTCCGCCTCCGCCAGATCGGCGTCGGGCCGGTCGCGGTGTTCGGCGCCAGCAATTTCCCGCTCGCCTTCTCGGTCGCCGGCGGCGACACCGCCGCGGCCTTCGCGGCCGGCTGCCCGGTGATCGTCAAGGGCCATCCGGCCCATCCCGGCACCGGCGAACTGGTCGGCCGCGCGATCCAGTCGGCCGCCGCCGAATGCGGCCTGCCGGCGGGCGTCTTCGCGCTCCTCAACGGCGCCGTCGAGACCGGCACGGCGCTGGTGCGCCATCCGCTCGTCAGGTCGGTCGGCTTCACCGGCTCGCGAGGCGCCGGCCTCGCGCTGATGGCGATCGCCGCCGCGCGGCCCGAGCCGATCCCGGTTCATGCCGAGATGAGCAGCATCAACCCCGTCTTCATCCTGCCGGCGGCGCTCAGCGAGCGCACCGAGGCCATCGCGCGCGGCTTCGTCGACTCGCTTTCGCTCGACGGCGGCCAGTACTGCACCAATCCCGGCCTCGTCTACGCCGTCGACGGCCCCGATCTCGAGGCGTTCCTCGCCCATGTCGAGGCGGCGCTGGCCGGCAAGGCGGCCGAGGCGATGCTGACGCCCGGCATCCACGCCGCCTTCGACAAGGGCATCGCCGCGCTCGCCGCCCATCCCGACGTGCAGACGCTGGCGCGTGGCCGCGACGGGGAGGACGCCAATGCGACGCCGCCGGCCGTCTTCCTCACCGACGCCGCCCGCTTCGAGGCGGACGAGAGCCTCGGCCACGAGGTGTTCGGCGCCTCCTCCATGATCGTGCGCTGCGACAGCATCGAGGCGATGCTGGAGGCGGCCGAGCGGATGGAGGGGCAATTGACGGCGACGCTGCAGATCGACGAGGGCGACATCGCGGATGCGCGGCGCCTGCTGCCGATCCTCGAGCGCCGCGTCGGCCGCATCCTTGCCAATGGCTGGCCGACCGGGGTCGAGGTCAGCCATGCCATGGTGCATGGCGGCCCCTTCCCCGCCACCGCCGACAGCCGCTTCACCTCGGTCGGCACGCTCTCGATCCGCCGCTTCCTGCGTCCGGTCTCCTACCAGAACCTGCCCGAGGCGCTGCTGCCGGCGGTGCTGAAGTCCGAGAGCCTGCCAAGGCTGATCGATGGCGTCATGACGCTCGCCGGTGGCGACGAAGCGGGTTGATCAGGGCCGGGACATCGCCAAGACTGTCGCGCCGGACACCATCATGGAAGGGCTCGGGCGATGGCGGACGCCGCGGCGACGAAGACCGACGTCTATGTGACGATGAACCCGGATGGTGACCTCCTGTGGCGGCGGCGGGCCGACGACGCTCGCCACCGCGAGGACGGACCGGCCGTCATGAGGCCCGACGGCACGCATGAATGGTGGCAGGACGGCGCGCTGCATCGCGACGATGGTCCGGCCCTCGTCTTCGCGGACGGGATCACGGTCTGGTATCGGCGCGGGCTGATCCACCGCGACGATGGTCCGGCCTTCGAGGACGGCAATGGCACGCGGCAATGGTATCGCGATGACAGGCTGCATCGGGGCAACGACCTGCCTGCCAGCGAGAGCCCCGACGGTTCGAAGGCCTGGTATGTCGACGGCCAGCGCCACAGGATCGGCGGTCCGGCCGTGATCGAGGCCAATGGCGAAACGCAGTGGTGGATCGACGGGTCGCAGCTCGATCTCTTCGCTATCAAGCTGAAGTTTGCCGACTGGCCGGAGGCCGAGAAGCAGGCCCTCGCGCGGACGATGCTGCTGCATCACCTCGCGCGCGTGAAACCCGTCGCCGCCGTGATGGAGGCGGCGCCCGCGCTCTGGTCGGAACGGCCGGACCGTGACGAGCGCTGCGTCGACTTCATCCGACGCGTCTATGCCCCGCAATTGGCGGCCGGCACCCTCACTTTGCGCAGTCTCGGCGCCCTCGATCGCCCGCTCTACAATGCCTATGCGCAGTGGAAGAAGCGGCATCCGAAGGACGAGCATCTCGACCTGCCGGTGCACCGCGAGGCGATCGCCCGCGCGCTCAAGGCCGAAGGGCTCGACCCCGACGACGCCGAGACGGCGCGGAAGGCGCGGCAGGCGAGCTGGGCGGTGCGGACCCGCGGCGACCGGCCGCCGAAACGCCGCTGACCCTGTCAAAAAGACATGGGAGAGTTTGACGTTTCATCATGAACGTCAACGACTTAGGGTCGTTCTTGTCACAGCGGCGGCGCGGTGCCGCCAGCATGAGGAGAAGAAGAATGACCAATATCTGGATGACGACGAGCGACAATTCCGCCCCGGTGGCCGGCGGCACCGTCACGGTGCACACGTCCTCAGGCACGGTCGTGCAGAGCAGCTATCTCGGCAACGGCAATGTCTGGGTTCCCTAGAGCCTGAACCCGATCGGAGAGGGACCATGGACCCCATCGTGCTGCCGGATTCGCCGCCGCTCGAGAGCGATCTCGACCTCGACCCGACGCCTCTCGACGAGGGCGAACTCACGGCGAAGCAGACGGAAATCCTGGAGTTCATCGCCTTCTGTCGCCGCCTTGAACCCCTCTCCGACGATGATCAGCGCGACATCGCCGAATATGTCGACGGGCTCGACAATCGCGACAAGGCCTTCTTCAGCCGCCATGCCCGGCCGAGGCCGTAGCGCCGCGCCGATGAACACAGCTGCGCTGGTCCGGCCCCGGAGCCGGACCAGCAGAACGGGATAGGTTCGATGGCGAAGACACTCCCGCCCGGCCATCCCGGATCGCCTGGGGATCGCGACCCGCTCGACGCCATCATCGAGCGCTTCGACGTGCCCGAATTCATGAAGCCGCAGCCGGCGCGACCGTTCGACATGGCGGATGGAACGGTGTTCGTCGCGGCGATGCCGGAGAGCGGCCGGCTGCTCTTCGCCGCCCGCTCCGATATCAGCCTGTTCCCGCTGCACCTCATCCCCATCCGCGGCGACGATGTCGACGCGATCGCGCGCGATTGCCGCCTGCATGGCCATGACGACTGGCAGGTGCCCGCCCCGGACGAACTGGCGCTGCTCTTCGAGCGGCGGGCGCGCGTCCGCCTTTTCGACGATCACTGGTACTGGTCGAGCGCGGCAGACGGCGCGCGGCGGGGCGCGATGCGCTTTGCCGACGGGCTCTACCACCCCGATTATCTCACGAGCGCCCCGGCGCGGCTGCGGCTCGTGCGCCGGGCGCCGTGAGCCGATCACGACCGAACCGCCGATCGACGCGCCATCCACAGGGCGATCGACCGGCTCGATTCGTCGTTGCCCAAGCGAAAGCAAAGTGATTTACTCCCCCTCAAGCGCCGCTGACAGGCGTGTCGGACCGGCCAAAGCCGGCTCCCGGATGGAAACCGCTTCTTGAGGAGTTTCGAGACATGAGAAGATCCCTGCGCGTCGCCATGCTGGCGACGGTGGCGACGTTCGTCGCCGGCGCGGCGCTGGCCGACGACCTTGTTGCCAAGGACCGCATCGGGCCGGCCGACGCACCGAAGGTGCTGTCGTTCCGTCTCACCGGCGATGGCCCCGGCAACACCGATCCGGCCGTGGCCGAGGGCTACCAGAAGCTGTTCCTGGACTTCGTGCAGAAGCATCCCGGCTGGCAGATCAAGCTCGAGCGCATGTCCGACAATATCGGCCAGGAGCAGGCGCGCATGCTGGAGCAGGCGAAGTCGGGCAGCGGCCCGGATTGCGCCGCGGTCGACAGCTTCGTGCTCGCGCTCTTCATGAATGCCGGCGTTCTCAAGCCGCTCAACGATCACTTCACCCAGGCCGAGATCGACGATCTCTTCCCGTTCGTCCGCGAGGGCGTCACCGGCAAGGACGGCAAGCTCTATGCCTGGTGGTGGGATACGGATCTGCGCGTCCTCTACCGCAACAAGGACATCGTCGCCGACGCGCCGCAGACCTGGGACGAACTCAAGGCCGCGGCCATCGCCTCCAAGGACAAGGGCATGGAAGGCGTCCTTGTCAATGGCGGACGCTGGGAAGGCACGACGTTCGACTGGCTCGCGAACTACTGGGCCCAGGGCGGCACGCTCGTCGACGACAAGGGCAAGCCGATCTTCGCCGAAGGCGAGAACCGCGCGAAGTTCCTGAAGGCGGTCAACTACTTCAAGGACCTCGTCGATTCGGGCGCGGCCCCGAAGCGCATCGCGACGATCGTCAACTATGACGAGTTCAACGCGGCCGCCGCGGCCGGCACCACCGCCCTCTTCATCGGCGGCAACTGGCAGCTCGCCCAGCTGAAGAGCACGCTCGAGCCGGAAGAATTCGCCAAGTGGACCTTCTCGGCGATCCCCGGCCCGACGCCCGACCAGCGCTCGACCGGCACCGGCGGCTGGACCATCGGCGCGTTCTCGTCCGACCCTGAAAAGGTCGCGATGTGCGCCGGCATTGCCAAGGAGATCTATTCCGGCCCCGGCAATGCGCTGCAGCAGCAGCTGCCGACCTCGAAGGCGCTGTTCGGCAAGTATGACGTGTTCAAGTCGGAAGCGAACCAGGCCTTCTCGGCAGCGCTCGTCAACGGCCAGGCCCGTCCGGGCGTCCCGATCTATCCCGAGATCTCCAACCAGATCCAGGTGATGATGGGCGACGTGCTGACCGGCGCCAAGACGCCCGAAGCCGCCCTCGACGCGGCCAATGCAGCGGTTCAGGCAGCCTACGCCCGCCTCTGAGGCTGGCCTAGACGTGACGTGAGGCAAGGTCCCGGCGGGAACACTCACCGGGACCTTGCAGTTTTCTGACGGCCAGGCGAGGAGGCCAACTTCATGACGGTTACGGAAGCGGCCCTACCCGGCCGGCGCGATGTGATCGCGCGCTCGCGGCTCAGGCGGCGGATCGAGGACAATCCGTTCTCCTGGCTGCTGCCGGTGGCACTCCTGCTCGGCATCTTTTATCTCTGGCCGATCGTCGACGTCATCCGCCTCGCCTTCACCAATGCGAGCCTGCGCGGGGGCGAGGAGGTCTATACGACCGCGTCCTTCGTCGCGCTGATCGCCAATTCCCTGCTGCCCGAAATCCTCTGGACGACCTTCGTCTTCACCGCCGGCAGCGTCATCGGCCAGCAATTGTTCGGCCTCGGCATCGCGGTCCTCGTGATGCGCGGCGAGCGGCGGCGGCTCTATGGCATGACGGCGCTGCGCACGCTGGTGCTCGTCGCCTGGGTCATTCCCGGCATCGCCAACGGCCTCATCTGGCAGATGCTATTCAGCGAGGCGCCGTTCGGCGCCATCAACAGCGTGCTCCGGCTCGGCCACATGCAGCCGGTCGCCTGGCTGTCGGACCCCGGCATGGCGATG
Source organism: Kaistia sp. (assembly GCA_965279105.1). GTDB lineage: Bacteria > Pseudomonadota > Alphaproteobacteria > Rhizobiales > Kaistiaceae > Kaistia. The sequence continues at coordinate 1,662,895 of OZ257135.1, read as the reverse complement.
GTCTCGTCGATCGTTTCCAATGTCTGGCGCGGCACCGCCTTCTCCATGATCGTGTTCTATGCGGCGCTGAAGGCCATCGACACGACGCTCTACGAGGCGGCGAGCGTCGACGGCGCCAACGGCTTCCAGAAGTTCCGCTTCATCACGCTGCCGCAGATGCGCTCGGCGATCCTCGTCAACTCGATCCTCATCACCATCGCGACGCTGAACACCTTCGACGCGATCATCTCGCTCACCGGCGGCGGCCCCGGCCGCGCCACCGAGGTGCTGTCGCTCTACACGTTCAACACCGTGTTCCGGAACCTCGATCTCGCCGGCGGCAGCGTGCTCTCGGTGCTGATGCTCGTCATCAGCCTGGTGCTCGCCCTCGGCTATGCCTCGTTCCTGCCGCGCAGGGAGCCCTCGGAATGACCTCGGATACACGCGAACGGCTCTGGGACTACGTGACCTATCTGATAGCGGTGGTCATCGCCGCCTTCTTCCTGACGCCGCTGCTGTGGCTCCTGTCGCTGTCGCTGCGCACGCGGCAGGAAGTGTTCCTCGGCGCCAGCCGCTTCATCCCGAAGCGGCCGACGCTGGCCAATTTCGAGCAGATCCTCTCCGATCCGGCCTTCGTCAACTATCTCTGGAACGGGCTCAAGCTCTCGGCGCTCGGCGGCATCGGCTGCCTCATCGTCGCGGCGCCGGCGGCCTATGCCTTCTCGCGCTTCCGCTTCGGCAGCCGCGGCACGCTGATGATGACGATCCTCGCCTTCCAGATGGTGTCGCCGCTCGTCATCCTGGTGCCGCTCTATCGCTACATGGCCTCGCTCGGCCTGCTCGACGGGCATTTCGGCGTCACCATGATCTATATCGCGGTCAGCCTGCCGATGGCGGTCTGGCTGCTGAAGGCCTCGATCGACGGCATCCCGAAATCGCTCGAGGAAGCGGCGGAGATCGACGGCTGCACGCGGTTCGGCATCTTCTGGCGCATCACGCTGCCGCTGGTCGCGCCCGGCCTTGCCTCCGCCTTCATCCTGATCATGATCCTGAACTGGTCGCAGTTCCTCGTGCCGTTCCTGCTGCTCAGCAGCGACTCGAAGCTGCCGATCTCGGTCGCGATCTTCACCTTCGCCGGCACGTCGAACGCCTCCTCCACCCAGGTGCTCGCCGCGGCCTGTCTTGTCGCCGTCGTCCCCGCCATCGTCGCCTTCCTGCTGCTTCAGCGGATGATCGTCGGTGCGCTGACGGCCGGCGCGGTCAAGGGTTGAGCGCCGGCCCGGCCCCGTCCCCCTCCATTCTCGCCCCCTGAGGAGTAGCCTCCATGTCTCTCACCCTCCAGCAGCGGCTGGATCGCATCAATGTGCGCGTCGAAGAGCTCGAATTCTGGCGCGAACGCGAAACCGTCCCCGTCGAGGGCTGGCAGTTCGACGGCCAGCCGATCGCGCTCGGCGGCTTCTGGCCGGCGCGCGACGGCGTCCGCAAGCTCGCCGCCCATGCCGTGGTGCCCGATCACTGGCCGCTCGACGAAACGCTGCTGATGCTGAATGTCGGTGGCGAGAGCCTGATCGCGCTGACGCCCGAAAGCGGCGAGACCGAGCGCTTCGGCCTCGATCCGTTCCATGAGGAATTCCCGGTCCCCGCCCGCAGCTTCGCCATCGACATCGACGCCGTGGCGCGCAAGCCCTTCGGCGAGCCGGTGCGCGAGCCGCGGCTGACGCGCGCCCATCTCGCCCGCATCGACAAGCCCGTGCACGAGCTCCGCCTCTTGCTGCAGCAGGTTGCCGAGGCGGTGCAGTATCTCGGCGAGCACGACGTGGTGCCGCATCTCATCAAGGCGGCCGAGGAGACCTTCGCCGCGCTCGACTGGCCGTCGGCGACGGCGGACTATGTCGCGCGCACGGCGCCGCAGCGCGGCCAGCAGCGGATCTGGCAGTTGCCGCCGCTGAAGGACAATCCCGATGCTCTTCGTCAGGACCAGCGCGCCAGCGTCACGGCCGCGCTCGAGGCGCTGCGCGGCAAGCTGAAGGCGCTGAAGGCCATCTATCCGCAGCAGGGCAAGCTCGCCGTCACCGGCCATGCCCATATCGATCTCGCCTGGCTCTGGCCCTATGCCGAGACCCGCCGCAAGGCGCGCCGCACCTTCCACACGGCGCTGCAACTGATGAAGCAGTTCCCGGATTTCGTCTTCAACCAGTCGACGGCGGCCTACTACGCCCAGATCGAGGAAGACGATCCGGCGCTGTTCACCGCGATCCAGGCCGCCGTGAAAGCCGGCCAGTGGGAAACCATCGGCGCGATGTGGGTCGAGCCGGACACCAATATGCCGACCGGCGAGAGCTTCGTGCGCCAGCTCCTCTACGGGCAGCGCTATTTCGAGCAGAAGTTCGGCGTCCGCCACCGCGTCTGCTGGCTGCCGGATTGCTTCGGCTTCTCCGGCGCCCTGCCGCAGCTCCTGCGCCAGGCCGGCGTCGACAGTTTCTTCACGATCAAGGTCAACTGGTCGGAGACCAACCGCTTCCCCCATGACCTCTTCTGGTGGGAAGGTCTCGATGGCAGCCGCGTGCTCGCGCACACCTTCGACAATCCGGTCAACGGCTATAACGGCTCGACCGAGCCGAAGGCGATCATCGGCACCTGGAAGAACTTCCGCGGCAAGGTGATCCACGACGAGAGCCTGCTCGCGGTCGGCCATGGCGATGGCGGCGGCGGCGTGATGCCGGAAATGCTGGAGCGGCAGAAGCAGCTCGCCGATTTCCCGGCGGTGCCTTCGATGCGCCCGGCGCGCGTCGAGGAGTTCTTCGGCCGCATCCATGACAATCTGCCGGCGAATGTCCCGGTCTGGCTCGGCGAGATCTATCTCGAGCTGCATCGCGCCACCCTGACGACGCAGTCCGGCACCAAGAAGAAGCATCGCGAGGCCGAGCGCGCGCTGATCACGGCCGAGACGATCTCCTCGCTCGCCATGCTGCTCGGCGCCGACAAGCCTACGAGCCTCGAGGCCCTCTGGCGTCCGGTGCTCAAGAACGAGTTCCACGACATCCTGCCGGGCTCGGGCGTGCGCGAAGTCTATGTCGACGCCGAGAGCGAGCTGGCCGCCGCGCGCGATGCCGGTCTCGCCCGGCAGCAGGAGGCGCTCGCCGCGCTCGTCGGCACGTTGCCGAAGGGCGAGGCAGAGGATGTCGCGGTCGTCGTCAACCCGACCCTGTCGCCGCGACCGCTGCGCTTCGAGGGCAAGAATGGTCCGGTCGCCGCCGGCTCCAGCGTGCCCGCGCTCGGCATCTCCGTCGTCGGGCCGACCGGGCTCACGGCAGCGCCCGGCCTCACCGTCAGCGCCGACCGGCTGGAGAACAGCCATATCCGCGTCACCATCGGCAAGGACGGCACGATCACCAGCCTCTTCGACAAGCAGACCGGCCGCGAGGCGCTCGCCGGCCGCGGCAACCAGCTCGTCGCCTATCCGATGGACAAGCCGCGCAACTGGGACGCCTGGGACGTCGAGGACGACTATACCGCCAACGCCCAGGAACTGACCGAGGTCGAGAGCGTCGAGATCGTCGAAAGCGGCCCGCATCGCGCCGCGATCCGCATCGTCAAGCGCTTCCGCGATTCGGTCGTGACGCAGACCTATTCGCTGTGGGCCAATGCGCCGCGTCTCGACATCAAGACGCATCTCGACTGGCATGATCGCCGCGTGCTGCTGCGCACGCTGACCCCGGTCGCCGTCCGCTCTGACTATGCGACCTTCGAATGCGCCTTCGGCATCGTCCGCCGCTCGACGCATGAGAACACGTCGTGGGACGCCGCCAAGTTCGAGGTGCCCGGCCATCGCTTCGCCGATCTCGCGGAGCCCGGCTTCGGCGTCGCGCTGCTCAATGACGGCAAGTATGGCCACAGCGTGCGCGGCAACGTGCTCGGACTCAGCCTGCTGCGCTCGCCGATCTATCCCGACCCGCTGGCCGACGAAGGCGAGCAGAGCTTCACCTATGCGCTGATGCCGCATGGCGGCGACTGGTTCGCCGCCGGCGTCCTTCGCGAGGCTGAGGATCTCAACCAGCCGCTGCTGGCGACGACCGCGCATGGCCTTCAGGTCGGCGAGGTGACGCCGGTCAGGCTTTCGGGCCATGGCGTCGCGCTCGCCGGGCTGAAGCCGGCCGAGGATACCGCCGATGTCGTGCTGCGCGTCTATGAGCCGGTCGGCGGCCGCGGCGGCCTCGAGGTCAGCCTCGCATCCGGCTGGTCGGTCGCCGGCGACGTCAACCTGCTCGAGGAAGACGTCGAGCGGACGGGCGATTTCGGCATCCGCCCGTTCGAGGTGAGGAGCCTTCGCCTCGCCCGATAGAGCCCGTCGCGCCAGCGCCACCGCCCCGGATACCTCCCACGGGGCGATGGCCGGCGCCGGCCCAGCCCCGCTGCCCGCCGATCATCGCTGATGGGCCGACAGCGGGGCTGACTTTTCGAGCCTTTCAGAGCGTGTTGCTTCCGCCGGAGCAATGCGGCAAGCAGGGCGCACCATGAACGACCTCGCGGGATCCAATTCCGAGCTTGCCGCCAGCCATAACCGCGGCGTGATCCTGCGTGCCATCCAGCGCCATCAGCCGATCTCGCGCACGGAGCTCGCGAAGCGCTCCGGCCTCACCAAGCAGACGGTGACGCGCATCGCCGAGCGGCTGATCGGCGAGAAGCTGGTGCTGGAGGCGCGGCGGCGGCATGGCCAGCCGGGCCAGCCGGCGATCGAGCTCGAGATCAACCCGGATGGCTGCCACGCCATTGGCGCCTATGTCGCCCGCGACCATGTCACCATCGTCGCCATCGACGCCTCCGGCGCGGTGCGCGGACGCATCCATCACGAGATCGCCTATGCGCAGCCTGAAGCCGCGATCAGCCTGATCGAGGACGCGCTCGCCACCTTCAAGCGCCGCCGCACCATCGACGACCGCCGCCTCGCCGGCCTCGGCCTCGCGCTGCCCGACTGGCTCGGCGAAATCCCCTTCCCCGGCATGCCGGCCGACTATGCCGCCTGGACCGGCTATGACATCCGCGCCCGCTTCGCGCGCTTCACCGACCTGCCGCTCTATATCGAGAACGACGCCATCGCGGCGGCGATCGGCGAACTCAATTATGGCCTCGGCGTCGAGAGCCGCAGCTTCTTCTACATCTTCATCGGCGCCGGCCTCGGCGGCGCGGTCGTGCTCGACGGCATGTGCCACCATGGCGTCACCGGGCTCTCCGGCGAGATCGGCTGGCTGCCGACGCTGGCGCAGAACCAGCCGGAAGGCAGCCGCGTGCAGCCGCTCGGACAGCTCGTCTCGCTCTATGTGCTCTACGACTTCCTCGCCCGGCACGGCATCGCAGTGACGCGGCCCGCCGACCTGCTCGGGCTCGACACGCGCGGGCGGGCGCTCGTCTCCGACTGGCTGCGCGAGGCGGCGCGCTACATCGCCGAGGCCGCCGTGCATATCGGGCTCCTGATCGATCCCGACGCGGTGGTGATCGGCGGACGGCTGCCGGTGCGGCTCGTCGACGAGATGCTGCTCTATGTGAACGAGTTCCTGGCGCGCGATCCACGTCCGGCCCCGGCGATCCATCGCGCCGCCGGCTCGGAGGACGCCACGGCGCTCGGCGCCGCGACCATGCCGCTCGCCGAGGTGCTGCGGCTCGAATCCTATGATCCGGCACAGCGCCGCCGCCTGCCGCTGACCGGCCTGCCAGCGCAGGCCAACGCGTTCATCGTCTGACCCTGCCCCCGTCACCGGCCGGCAATTACCTTCGCCGCCCGCGCGACATGCCCGTCCATATGACTGCGTGCCGCCAGCGCCACCCAGTCGCGCGCGATACGCTCGGCCTCGATGAGCCGGTTCTGCCGCAGGCTGATCTCGACCTCGCTCGCCAGAATCTCGACCGCCATCGCGACATAGGTGTCCGTGCTGCGCGTGCAGCGGATCCTGGCGTCGGCGATCCAGTCGGATGCGCGCGCGAAGTCATTGTCGGCGGCATAAGTGAGGGCAATCGTGCGCGCGGTCGCGCCTTGCCAGCATCGGTCACCGAGCTGGCATGAGAGCGCGAATGCCGCTTCGAGCGCGGGACGAAGGCTGGCGGGCTTGGCCCCTTGCCTCAGCCGTGCTTCGGCCTGGAGTGCCACCGGCCAGGGCTGGAAAGCGATCCAGCGTTGGGCCTCGATCATGCGAAGGCAAGTGTTCAGCCATGTTTCGGCTTCCCCCGCCCGTCCCGCCGCGAGCAGGCCCCAGGCGCCGATGCCGAGCGACCAGATCTCGCGCCGGACATTTCCCGCTGCCCGGGCATGATCGAGCCCGATGGCATGCTGCTCCAGCCCCTCGTCGATGCGGCCCCAATCGACGAGGTTGAAGCCGGCGACGGCATGGATGCCGGCCCGGTTGTCGGCCGAGAGCGCATGCGCGCCGGCTTGGGCGAGATAGGCCTCCGCCGCTGGCCGCCGCCCTGCCAGCGCCTCGACATAGCCGAGTTCGCGATAGGCGGAGGCTGCGAGTTCGGCGGCGCCCGTGCGGAGTGAGAGCTCTGCGCAGGAACGCAGGATGACCGAACCCTCGTCATCATAGCCGCGCACGGCATGCACCAGCGCCGTGCCGAGCTCGAACATCGCTTCAGCCGCAAGCCCGGCATCCGGGATCTTCTCTGCATCGTCGACCGCCCGGCGCAGCGACTCGACGCCGGCATCCACCGCGCCGGCGGAGAGTGCCGCGAGACCGGAGGTGATCAGCGATCGGACAAATGTGGCCGGGGCAATGCCGCCAGGCGGCGCAGCGACGCTGCGGCGCGCGGCGCTCCTCAGCGCCGGCGTCGGCCGCTCGCCGAGTTCGGCGGCGAACAGCGCCTCCGTCGCCTCGACATGGCTGAGCGCCGCGTCATGGCGTCCGGCCTGGACGAGGCTCCGCACCAAGAGGATATGCGACCCTTCGTCGAACGGATCGCGGCGCACGGCCTGCGCGGCGAGGCGGATCGAGCGATCCGCATCGTCGAGCGCAATGGCCTTGAGGATTTCACGGCGCAACCTCGCGGCGAGGGCCGAGGCCATGCGCTCGCGCTCGACCAGCAGCCAGGTGGCGAATTCCGCGCTCGACCGCGGCTCTATGCCGAGAAGCAGCGGCCCGGCAGCCTCGATGTCGAAGCCATCGTCCTCGATCGCCCTGACATCGATCGCGATATCGGCCGGGAAGTCGCGTTCGATCGGATCGCCGCGCAGGCAGTCGGACGCCGCGAGCGCGTTCCTGAGTGAGGCCAGGCACCAGCGGAGCGCTGCCAGCGGATCGGCCGCTTCGGGGAAGAGCTCTGCCGCAAGGCCGCGCCGGTCGAGCGGCGCCCGCGACAGCACCACCCGCGCCAGCAGCGCCCAGGCCTGATAGCCGCGGACCGGTTGGCTGACACCCTCTGCATCGAGGATTGCCGGCTCGCCCAGCAGCCTGATCGTCATGCGCATGGCTCGGCCTTCCTCTCTGACGCGCGCAGCAGATCATCCGGAAGCGTTTGACGAAGCGTTGGATCGCTTCCTTCGACTTCGACGACACGAGGCGCGCGGCGTCAAACGGCGCCATCATTCCTTGGCCGCGGTCACAGCAGAAGGAGACCGATCATGCCAATCTACGTCATCGAACGCGAGATCCCCGGCGCCAACAGGCTGAGCGCGGACGAACTCCGCGATATCGCGGCGAAGTCGAACGAGGTCGTCGCCGGCCTCGGTGTGCCCTACACATGGCACACCAGCTATGTCGCCGGCGACAAGGTGTACTGCGTCCACGAGGCAGAGAACGCCGAGACCATCCGCCGTCACGCCAATGAGGCCGGCTTTCCGGCCAACAGCGTGACGGAAGTCGCCGCCATCATCGGCCCGCGCACCGGCAACGCCTAGGCTTCCACAGCAGCACGCAGCGTCGGCGATCGGCTCGCCCGGTTGCTGGCGCCGCAACCCCGACTCTCCTTCGGGGTCCGGGCGCTGCCGGCGCCTCCGCCCCGCTCCCACCCACAGGACATCATCGATGAAGACCATCTCTCTCTCGGCAGGGCTTGCCTTCGCTTGCCTTGTTTCCTTCAGCGCGCCGGCGCTGGCGCATGGGCAGCACGGCTCCGCCGATCCCGGACTCGTCACCGCCGTCCGCAAGGCGAATGATCGCTTCCGGGACGTCGCCGCGGCGAAAGCCGAAGGCTATGCGCCGATCCCCTGCGCCAGCAGCCCGACGGGCGGCGCCATGGGCATTCACTATGTGAACGGGGCCTATCTCAAGGACGATGCCATCGACATCGCCCGGCCGGAGGCCGTCATGTACGAGCCGAAGGGCAATGGCCGGCTGGAACTGGTTGCCGTCGAGTACATCACCAGCAAGGGCCCGGCCTCGCTCGCGGGGCAGCTCTTCAACTTCACCGGCGCGCCGAACCGCTATGGGCTCGGGCCGTTCTACGAGTTGCATGTCTGGGCGTGGCGCGCCAATCCGACCGGCGCCTTCTCCGATAACAATCCGCATGTCAGCTGCGATGCGGTCAAGGCCGACGCGAACTGACCACGGCGCGGCCGGAGATCATCCGGCCGCGAACCCGCTGACCTCGGGCGGCGCGCGCGGATCCGGCAGCAGCGTTTCGAGGAAGGGCAGCATCGCCGCGCCGAGCAGGACGCAATCCGAGCCGAGGCTGGCCGGCACGATCTCGGGCAGCCATTGCGGCTGCAGGGGCCCCGCCATGCGCTCGGCCCGGATGGCGGCGAAGCGATGGGCGAACAGGCGGACGAGATCGCGCGGCAGGCGGCCGCCGACGAAGATGCCACCCGGCGCGAGGAAGCCGGAGACGGCGATCACCGCATCGACGAAATGCTGCGCGGCCCGGTCGACCCAGGCTTCGGCAATGGCGCGATCGCCGGCATCCAGCGTTTCCAGGAAGGCATCGGGATCGCCGCCCACATCCCAATGGCGGTCGAGCAGAGGCTGCAGCGCGGTCATCGACGCCGCCTCGTCGAGCAGGATGCCATCCTCGCCGGTGCGCATCTGGCCGATGCGGCCGGCGCGGTCGGTGACGCCGTGGAAGAGATGGCCGCGGATCATCAGCCCGGCGCGGACCTCGCGGCCGAACAGCACATGCACGAAGCTGCCATCTGCCGGCGCACTGCCGAGCAGCCTTTCGCCGAGCGCCGCCGCGACGGAGCTCCGCTCGACTACCACCGGATGATCGGCGAGCGCCGCCGTGATCGCAGCGGGATCGAACGGGGTCGCGACGCCGATGCCGAGCAGGCGGCCGGCCAGGGCCGGATCGAGGCGCGACAGCACGCGCTCGACGGCGGAGCGCATCGCCGGCCCGATGTCCTCGATCGCCGAAGAGGCGGCGCGCTCGCGCGCGCGATGAACGATGCGGCCCTTGAGGTCGACGATCGCGACCTGCACGAGATCGCCATAGGGATCGACGCCGAGGGCGAAGGCGCCGTCGGGCTCGATGGCGAAGCGCGTCGCGCGGCCGCCGTCGACGGGCCGGATCAGATGCGCCTCGACCAGGCGGCGGATGATGTTGGTGATGCCCGGCGCCGTGAGACCGGTGACCTCGGCGAGATCCTGACGGGTCAGCGAGACGGCCCGGCGCAGCGCCTCGAGCGTGACGCGGGCATTGTGATCGGCGGCATGGACGAGATTGCGTCCGGCCGAGCCGCGCGGCGGCGCTGCCCGCTCATGCGGCGATCGGTCGGCCATACGTGGATGATAGTCCCTGCCGAACGGCATCCGCTCTCCTGTCGCCCTCGCCGGCCGCAGCCTGCATGATCCGCCGCGCCCGTGCCTCGGCGCGCCGCAGATCGAGGACTATGTCATATCTCGCGGCGTGAATCCGGCTCACTGTGTCCCGACCCGCATGCCGCCGCGGCTGGAAGAGCTTCTCCATGACGACGCCCAAACGAAAAGGGCCGCGCGCTGCGCAGCCCTTTCCAGTCATCCGTCGGGACGGATCAGATGTGGGGGAGAATCAGAGGTTGCGGTGCGCGGCGTCGCGCAGCTTGTCCGCCGTATCCTTGACCTTGTCCTTGGCCTCGCCCACGGCCTGCTGCGTCTCGCCCTTCACTTCCTGAGCGATGCCTTCGGCCTGGAGCCTGTCATTGCCGACCGCCTTGCCGACCCCCTGCTTGACGTTGCCGGCGGCTTCGTTGGCGAGACCCTTGATCTTGTCGGTGGTGCTGCTGGTCATGTCGTTTCTCCCGGATGGGCTGATTGAACACGGGAAGCCAATGCCTCAACCGCCCGAGCGTTCCATCAGAGCGCGATTTTGCCGTGCGGCTCCGGGCCGGTCATGCTAACGCCATGGCATCGCCAGCGGGCCCATGAAGAGGCCCTTTGATCCCGGAGGACACCGTGCAGAGCGCCGATACCCACACGATCACCGCCGATGGCGCCGAAGCCGTCCTCGACCTCCGCGGCGGCCATGTGCGGCGTTTCGCGGTCACCAGCGGCGGCCGGGTCATCGAGCCGACGCATACCGCGCCCTGGGCCGACGACGCGGCGATCCAGGCCGACGAGAGCATCCTGCCGAACCTGCGCTATCTCTCCGGCGACTTCTTCTGCGCCCCGTTCAGCACCGCCGATGTCGACGGCGCCCCGGCGCATGGCTGGGCGGCCAATGCCCGCTGGACCGTGCTCGAAACCGTGCCGCATCCGGAAGGCGGCACGATCGCCCGCTACGAGCTGTCGCGTCCGGTGATGGGCGCGCGCCTCGTCAAGGAATTCGCGCTGCGCGACGGCCATCCCTTCCTGTATCAGCGCCACATCTTCTATGGCGGCGAGGGCGCGCTGCCGGTCGCGAGCCATGGCATGACGCGCTTCACGCCGGGCGGCCGCCTCGCCTTCTCGCCGAAGCGCTACGCGACGACGCCCGACACGGCCCCCGAGCCCGATCCGAGCCTTGGCCGCTCGAGCCTCGCCTATCCCGCCCGCTTCACCGACCTGACGCGCGTGCCGATGGCCGACGGCTCCTTCGCCGATGTCACGACCTATCCCTTCGCCGCGATGAACGAGGACTTCATCATGCTGGTGGAGGCGGAGGGCGCCAGGATCGGCTGGGCCGCGGCGACGCGGCCGGACAAGCGCGACATTTACCTGAGCCTCAAGAACCCGGCCGATCTGCCGGTCACGCTGCTCTGGTTCTCGAATGGCGGCCGCGACTATGCGCCGTGGAATTCGCGCCATATCGGCGTGCAGGGCATCGAGGAAGGCCGCACCTATGGCGGTGCCGGCCACAAGGCCTCGATCGCGCCGAACCCGCTCAGCGAGGATGGCGTGCCGACCGCGCTGGTGCTCGATCCCTATGGCGAGGTCGAGGTCCGCAACGTCATCGGCGGCCTGCCGCTGCCGGATGGCTGGACGCGCGCCGCGGATGTCGAGGTCGGCACCGACAGCGTCACCATCCGCGACGAGGGCGGCGCCAGCCTCACGGTGCCGTTCGACGCTTCCTTCCTGACGCGCGGCCGATAGAGCCAACCCAGACCAGAATCGCCGGCCGGTCTTGACCGGAGCCGCCGGCTTGCCGATAGCAACGCTGCGTTTGCACAGTCCCCACAGAGGAGTGACCCGATGACCACCATCACCAGGATCGAGAGCGGCCCGCGCATGAGCCAGGCCGTCGTCTATGGCGACATGGTCTATCTCGCCGGCCAGGTCGGCGAGGGCGACAGCGTCGCCAGCCAGACCCGCGCCGCGCTCGCCGAGATCGACCGGCTGCTGGCGATGGCCGGCTCGGACAAGTCGCGCATCCTCTCGGCGACGATCTGGCTCGCCGACATCGCCGACTTCGCCGAGATGAACTCGGTGTGGGACGTCTGGGTCGACAAGGCCAATCCCCCGGCCCGCGCCACCGGCGAGGCGAAGCTCGCCGCGCCGAAATACAAGGTCGAGGTCATCATCGTCGCCGCCAAGGCCTGAGCGACGAGGCTTCAGCCTGATTGAAGACGGCGCGGCGGTTTTAGACCGCCGTGCCGACCAGCGCGCCGATCCCGGCGGTGATCGCCATGGCGAGCGCGCCCCAGAAGGTGACGCGGAGCGCGCCCTTCGAGAGCGTCGCCCCGCCGACCCGCGCGCCCAGCGCGCCGAGCAGCGCCAGGAAGAACAAGGTCGTGATCGACACGGTCGGCACGATGATCGATTCGGGCGCCAGAACGGCGGCGATCAGCGGCATGGCGGCACCGGCGGCGAAGGTCGCGGCCGAGGTCAGCGCCGCCTGGACCGGCCGCGCCGAGGCGAGGTCCGAGAGCCCGAGCTCGTCGCGGGCATGGGCGCCGAGCGCGTCCTTCCGCGTCAACTGGATGGCGACCTGCTCGGCGAGATCGGGATCGAGGCCGCGCTCGACATAGATCGCCGCGAGTTCCGACAGCTCGGCCTCGGGATTGACCTCGAGCTCATGCCGCTCGCGCACGAGATCGGCATTTTCCGTATCGGACTGCGACGACACCGAGACATATTCGCCGGCCGCCATCGACATCGCGCCGGCGACGAGGCCGGCGACTCCGGCCAGAAGCACGTCGCCACGCCCCGTCGATGCCGCCGCCACGCCGACGATGAGGCTCGCGGTGGAGACGATGCCGTCATTGGCGCCGAGCACGGCGGCCCTCAGCCAGCCGATCCGGTGGACGAGATGCGATTCCGCGTGCGCCGACGGAGCCATGGCCAAATCCTTTCTTGGAATAATTCCAGTCTATATAGCCCCTCGTCATGACAATTGTCGCTCACTGTGCGCTGCGGCGACGGATTGCCGCGCCAAGCCGCTTGTCGTCCTGCCTTCGGAACGTGCATGATGAAGTCTTGTGCGGCCGTCGCTTGCCGCGCACGCCCGGGGCCATTTTGCTGCCGGGATCCAACGTCCGGAGCCGAGCTTGCCCCTCGATCATTTCGACTTTTCGCCCACCGAGCCGGCGCTCGATGCGCTGGCCGACGCCGCCCGCGCCGATATCGCCGCCCTCGCCTATCCCGACAAGGCCTGGGTCCAGCCGGTCACTGCACCCGACGGGGAGACGGCCGCTGATGTCCTCGTCGTCGGGGCCGGCCAATCGGGCCTCGTGATCGCGGCCGCGCTTCGCCGCGAAGGCATTCGCAACGTGATCGTGCTCGACCAGTCGCCGAAGGGCGTCGAGGGTCCCTGGGTGAGCTTTGCCCGCATGCCGGAGCTGCGCACCCCGAAGATCACGGTCGGGATGGAGTTCGGCATCCCCAATCTCGGCGTCCGCCGCTGGTTCGAGACGCGCTACGGCGCCGGCGCCTGGGACGGTCTGGCCCGGCTGCCGCGCACCGACTGGATGGATTATCTCAACTGGTATCGGGCCGTCTGGGGCATAGAGGTCGAGAACGAGACGGTGGTGACCGACATAGCGGACGGAGGCGGCCTCGTCGCGGTCGAGAGCCGCGCCGGCGGGGCCACGCGCGTGCGCCATGCCAAGCTGGTCGTGCTCGCCACCGGCTCCGACGGCGCCGGCGCCTGGCGCGTGCCGCGCTTCATCGCCGAGGCGCTGCCACCCGATCGCTACGACCACTCCAACCATGCCATCGACTTCGCCCGCCTCAAGGGCAAGGCGATCGGCATTCTCGGCCATGGCGCCTCGGCCTTCGACACGGCGGTGGCGGCGCTGGAAGCCGGCGTCGCCTCGGTCGATCTCTGCTTCCGCCGCGCCCGGCTGCCGCGCGCCAACCCGCATCGCTATATCGAGAATGCGGGGATCATGTCGCATCACCCGCTGCTCGACGACACCGTGCGCTGGCGCATCGCCCGGCATTTCCGCCTGCATGACCAGCCGCCGGCCTGGGCGAGCTTCGAGCGCGCCGTGGTGATGCCGGGCTTCCGGCTGCATGCCGGATCGCCCTGGCTCGACATCGGCATGGACGGCGACACGGTGCGCGTCGCGACGCCCGGCCAGGTGTTCCATTTCGACCATGTCATCCCGGCGACCGGCCAGGCGATCGACCTGCCGTCGCGGCCGGAGCTGAAATCCCTGCACGGCCTCGTCGCGCGCTGGCAGGACTGCTTCGCGCCGCCGCCCGGCGAGGAGGATGACGGGCTCGCCAGCCTGCCCTATCTCGGCGATGCCTATCAGTTCCAGCCGCGCGAGCCGGGCGGCCCTGCCTGGGTCAGCCGGGTGCATGCGTTCAATTCGCTGTCCATGGTCAGCAACGGCCCGCATTCGACCTCGATCTCGGGCCATCGCCATGCCCTGCCCCGGCTCATCCGCGGCCTGACGCTGCGGCTGCTGCTCGACCAGCAGCAGGCGATCATCCCGGGCCTCGCCGCCTATGCCGATGCCGATCTCGTCCTGCCGGACGATTTCGAGGCGGTGCTGGCGCTGAATGGCGGCAGGGTCGCGACCTAGGGTTGAGACGCCCGCAGTCCGGCGTCGGTCGCGACTGCCTGGACATCACGAAGCTCGGCGCGTCGGCGGGCCGTCCATGCAAGCCGCCGTTGCCGGGTCCCCGCCCGGCAACGGCGCTCCGCCGCTCCCGAGGGCGGAGAAGGCCGCGATCAAGGTCCGCCCTCCGCCTCCCGGTGAATTTCCATGCTGCTGCCACCGCTGCTTTCTTGACAGGAACGCCGCCGCGCAAGATTGTTGATGGTCTAACAATCTTGGTTGCAGGCATGGGTCCGCAACCACGCCGAGGAAGGCCCGATGCCCGATATCAAGGTCCGCAAATTCGTGACGGTGGTCGAGGAGATCCTGCATGAGGGTGGCCCGCCGGCCGCCGTGCCGCCGCGCCGCGCCATCGTCGCGGCCGTGGTCGAGAATCCCTATGCCGGTGCCTATGTCGAGGACATCGTCCAGCTGATGGAGGACCTGAAGCCGCTCGGTCTCGAGATGGCGACGCGCCTCGTCAAGGCGCTCGGCGGCGACGCAGCGGTGGTCGAAGGCTATGGCAAGGGCGCCATCGTCGGCGAGGCCGGCGAGCTCGAGCACGGCGCGCTGTGGCACAATCCCGGCGGCTATGCGATGCGCGAGCTGCTCGGCGGCGCCAAGGCGATCGTGCCCTCGGCCAAGAAGGTCGGCGGGCTCGGCACCAAGATCGACATACCCATCACCCATATCAACGCCTCCTATGTGCGCAGCCATTTCGACGCGATCGAGATCGGCATCGGCGATGCGCCGCGCCGCAACGAGATGGTGCTGATCCTCGCGATGACGACAGGCGCGCGCGTGCATGCCCGCGTCGGCGGCCTCCGCAAGGAAGACATCAAGGCCGGAGACGGCCTCCGGTGAGCACGCGCATCCGCAAGATCGTCACCATCCTCGAGGAAACGCTGATCGAGGAAGGCCGCGCGCTCGAAAGCCCGACGCGCCGTGCCGCGGCGCTGGCCGTGATCGAGAACCCGTTCGCCGGGCGCTATGTAGAGGATCTCGAGCCGCTGTTCGTCGCCGGCGAGGAGCTCGGCGCCCTGCTCGGCGCGCGGGCGCTGGCGGCGCTCGATATTCCCGGCGCGAGCGTCGAGAGCTTCGGCAAGGCGACCGCGATCGGGGCCGAAGGCGGGCTCGAACACGGCGCCGCGCTGATGCATCCGCGCCTCGGCGCGCCGCTCCGGGCGCTGCTCAGCAAGGGCGCTGCCCTCATCCCCTCCTCCAAGAAGCGCATCGCGCCGGGCGCCACCTTCGACATCCCGCTCGGCCACAAGGATGCGGCGCGCGTGCGCAGCCATTTCGACGGCATGGAGGTGCGCATCCCCGACGCCCCGCGCGCCGACGAGATCGTCGTTGCCGTGGCCTTGACCGATTCCGGCCGCCCGCATGCGCGCGTCGGCGGCCTCCGCAAGGAAGAGATCAAGGGCGAGGACGGCCTGCGCTGAGAGGCAAAGTCAGGGCGCGGCTTCGGGCGCGCCCTCCGGCCCTGCGGCGGCGCGCTCGCGCAATCTGACCAGCAGCAGCAAGGCCCGATTGACCGGCGTCGCGACGCCGAGCCCGGCCCCCTTGGCGACGACATAGCCGTTGAGATGGTCGATCTCGGTCGGCCTTCCGCGGGCGAGATCCATCGCCGTCGACGACATCTGCCCTTTCATCGTCGTGCCGATGGCCAGCACCTGGTGCCAGAGATCGTCCGGCAGCGGGATGCCCGCCGCAGCGGCCACCGCGCTGCATTCCTCGGCGACATCGCGCATCATCTCGGTGACGCCAGGCTCGGCGACGAAGCGGCCATAGGGCAGGCCCGAGATCGCCGAGATGGCGTTGTAGGCGCAATTGATGACGAGCTTGGTCCAGAGCGCGGTCGCGACATCCACGGAGACGGTCACCGGCAGGCCGGCTGCCGTGAAACCCGCGGCGAATTCGTCATTGCCCGGGCCCGGCTCGACGATCAGCTCGCCGCGCCCGTGATGGCGGACATGGCCGGGACCCGCCATGCCGGCCGCCACATAGACGACGCTGGCGCTGACCGGGCGACCAAGCGTCCTCGCCAGCCGCTCGGCATTGTCGACGCCGTTCTGCAGGCTCCAGATCGCGGTCGCACGGCGCAGGTGCGGGCGAAGGGTCTCGCCCGCCGCCTCGGTATCGGTCGACTTCACGCAGAAGAGCACGAGTTCGGCGTCCGTGACGGCGGCGGGATCCTCCGTCGCGGCGAGGCGCACGCGATGCGGACCGTCGGCACGCTCGATCAGGAGCCCGTCACGCCGGATCGCCTCGACATGGAGAGGCCGCGCAACCAGCGTCACCGCATGCCCGGCCAGAGCCATCATGCCGCCGAAATAGCAGCCAACAGCCCCGGCGCCCATGACGACGATCTTCATGGCGGGTCCTTCCCTGCGGATTCGAATCGCTGCTCATCCTAGGCGCAACAGGCGGCGGCCGCATACGTCGCATGGAAGGCTCTGCGCGTGCGAACCCCCTCCCCGTCCCTCCCCCGCTGCGCGGGAGAGGGGGCGGCGGGCGCTCCGCACAATGCCGATGAAGCGGCTGTCCTGCCCTCTCCCCCCTTGTGGGGGAGAGCTGGAGAGGGGGGGCCTGGCTTCGCGGCCTACACCACCTGCGCCATGGTCACTGCCGGGGGGGTGTTGCGCGAGCGATGGGTGCGGACGACGCCGTCGATCACGATCATGGAGATGCCGGGGAGATCGCCGAGGGCGACCGCCTCGAGCAGGGTCTGGCCGGCCGATTGCTCCGGCCGGTCCATGAACACGAAATCGGCGGAGCGGCCGACCTCGATCAGGCCGCAATCGAGATCGCGGATGCGGGCCGTGTTGCCGGTGGCGAAGCAGAAGGCCACCTCCGCCGGCGTGCCGCCGAGCGAGGAGAGGAGCGAGATCGTGCGGAGGATGCCGAGCGGCTGCACACCGGATCCGGCCGGCGCATCGGTACCGAGCAGCACGCGGTCGAGCGCGCCGATCTCGGTCGCGGTCCTCAGCGCCACCAGGGCCGCGCGCGGATTGCCGTTATGGACGATCTCGATGCCGCGATCGCAGCTCTTGCAGAGCGCGATGATCTGCTCGTCCGGCAGGGCCGTCGGCCCGCCATTGATATGGGCCATGACATCGGCGTCGGCGGCCAGCACGACGTCCTTGTCGATCAGCGCCGAGCCGGCGATCGACGGCCCGCCGGTGTGGGTCATCGACTTCATGCCATATTTGCGCGCCCAGGCGACCATCTGCCGGGCCGTCTCGCCGTCTTTCACGGAACCAAGGCCGACCTCGCCGATCTGCTTGACGCCGGCACGCGCGAGCTCGGCGAAATCCTCCTCGACCATGCCGTGCTCGATCGCGGGCGCGCCGGCATGGACCTTCACGCCGGAGGGACGGAAATTCTCGAACTGGCGCTGCGCCGAGATCGCCATCGCCTTGAGGCCGACGATGTCGCGCGGGCGGCCGGGCGTATGCACCTCGCCGGCGGAGATCATGGTGGTGACACCGCCATGCAGGCAGGAATCGATCCAGCCGAGCTGGTTCTGGCGCGGCGTCCAATCGCCGGCGACCGGATGGGCATGGCTGTCGATGAGGCCAGGCGTGACCGCCGATCCGCGCGCATCGATGCGGGTGGTGGCACCGGAGGTGTCGAGATCGCCCTTGCGGCCGACCGCCGTGATGCGGCCGTTCTCGGCGATGATCGTGTCGGCGTCGAGAATGGGGCGGGCGAGATCGCCGGAAAGGACGAGGCCGATATTCTCGATGACGAGCTTGGTCGGACCCTCGCTCGCGGCCGGGGCGTCATGGCTCATGGGTCATCCTTTCAATCAAATGGCAGATGCAGGGCGAGGAGCGGCGGGACAGGGCGGCGCCGCGCGGCCTCACGCCTCGGGATCGTCTTCGGCGTCGGCGATGCGGATCAGCATCTCCATGAACAGGGCCCGCTCGCTCGGCTTCAGCGGCGCTAGCACCCGGCGGCCGACCTCGACGCTCTTGGCGAGCAGCGGCAGCGTATAGGCGAGCCCCTTTTCCGACAGGCGGATCATCGAGAGGCGCTGGTCGTCCGGCGAGGCATAGCGCTCGACGAGGCCCTGCTTGGACAGCTTGCGGATGACGAGGCTGATGGTGGAGGGATCCATCGCCGTCAGACGGCCGAGCTGGTTCTGCGAGACCTCGCCATGCTTCATGACGGTGGCGAGCGCCGCCATCTGGGTCGGCGTCAGGTCATGCTCGCCCATGACCTGCTGGAAGCGCATGGTCGCGCGCTGATGCGCCTTGCGGATGATGTGCGCCGGATGGACGGTCAGCTCGTAGCCGCTGGAGGCGAAGAGGTCGCGCTGCGTCGCCTCGGCAGCGGCCGACCGGGTCTTCATCGGCTCGCCGTCGAGGCTCATGAGCCCCCCGTCCATCTCGTCGTCGGATGCCATCCGGCACACCTCTTTCGTCGCAGGCGGCGTCAGGCCGCGATCTGCTGATTGTCGATCACCTGACCCTTTGTCAGCGCCGCCACCACCGATGCCGCGTCGCTGACGACGCCGAAATGGGTGGCGATATCGTAAAGGGTCGATTCCTGCTCGCGCGGGCCGGTCGCCGCGCAGCAGTCGCGCGGCACGACGACCTCATAGCCGTTGAAGAAGGCGTCGTGAACGGTCGATCGTACGCAGATATTGGTGACGACGCCGAACACGACCAGCTGGTCGACGAGCATGTCCTTGAGGACGAGGTCGAGATCGGTCTGGAAGAAGCTGGAATAGCGATGCTTGATCACATGGATCTCGTCCTCGCGGGCGCCGAGATCCTCGATGATCTCCGTCGCCCAGGTGCCTTCGACGCCATGCGGCGTGCGTTTCACCCATTCGCGGTCGCGGCGCATGTTGCGGCGATGGCTGTCATGCACCCAGATCACCGGAGCGCCGGCCTTGCGGGCGGCGTCGATGACGGCAAGCTGCGGGGCGACCAGCGTCTCATAGCCCGGCAGCACCATGCGGCCGCCCGGCTTGCAGAACTCGTTGATCATGTCGACCACGATCACCGCGGTGCGCGCCGGATCGAGCCGCGCCTGTTCGGGATTGTTGTGGGCCGAGAAGACATCGATGGACATCGGGCTCTCCTTGTCAGCGGTTCGTTCGGGTCAGTCGCGCAGCAGGCTGTAGAGAAGGTCGAAGAAGCGGTCGGCATCGACCTCGGTGCAGATCTCGGCGTTGTCGGCGAGGCCGCGTTCCTTCCAGAAATCCGCGACCGTCGCACCGAACGCATAGGTGCCTGCAAGATCGACGCCGATATGGGCCGGTCGGGTGCGGACGAGGCTGGGATCGATGATGAGGGCCAGCGCCAGCGGGTCATGCAGCGCGCCGCCGACGCCCATCGAGTTGCGGTGGAGCTTCTCGTAGAACAGCAGCCAGTCGTAGACGACGCGGCCGAGCTCGGTGTCGATTGTCTTGAACTCGGCGTATTGCGGCTCCTCGACCAGCACCTGCATCGTCACGTCGAGGCCGACCATGGTCAGCTTGACGCCCGAATCGAGCACGATCCGGAGCGCCTCGGGGTCGCAAAAGGCGTTGAACTCCGTCGGCGTGATGATCTCGCTCTTGCGATAGAAGACGCCGCCCATCCAGGTGATGTCTTTGATCTTGTGCAGCAGCTCGGGATATTTCAGCACGAACAGACCGATATTGCAGAGCGGTCCCGTCGCGACGATCCGGAGCGGCTCGTCCTGCTCGCGCAGCGTCTTGGCGATGAAATCCACCGCATGCATCGGCTCGAGCTCTTTGGTCGCCATCGGCAGATAGGGCGATCCCTCGAGGCCGCTCGGGCCATCGGCGGTGCCGAGCACCAGCGGCCGGGCGAGCGGGCGATAGCAGCCGGCCGCGACCGGCACGTCGCCGGCGCCGATGAATTCGAGAATGCGCAGCGCGTTGGAGACGCATTTGTCGAGCTCAGCATTGCCGCAGGTGACGGTGACGCCGAGGAGGTCGATGGCCTTCGAGCGATGGGCCATCACCAGCGCGATGGCGTCGTCATGGCCCGGATCGCAATCGAGGATGATCGGCGTCGGGCGGGCGGGGGCAGTCGATGTCATGGTCATGGTCCGTCCTCAGGCCGCCTGATAGAGCGCGATCGTCTCTTTGAAGAGCTGCATGAACCGCCGCCCGTCGATATCGGTGCAGATGCGGGTCGTCTTCGGCCCGCCGCCCGGCAGCAGCTGCCGGCCGCGATAGGCGACCGTCTGGCCGCGCGCGAGGCGCCCGTCGAGCACGATGTCGCAGAAGAGCGGGGCCGTCATGGTGCACAGCGTCGGGTCGAAGGCGAGCGCCACCGTGATGATGTCGTCCATCGGGAAGCCGACGAGATCGAAGAACTCGCGCCAGATGTCGATATAGATGGGGAAGGTCTCGCGGATCATGGCGAGGACGGGATGATTGCCGGCGCCCTCGAGATCGGCGAGATCATCGCGCGTCAGCATCGAGGCGGCGGCGCGATTGTCCTCGCAGACATCGAGCGGCACCAGGATCGTGTCGACGCCCTGGTTCAGCACCACGCGGGCGGCCTCGGCATCGGCCCAGATATTGTATTCCGACAGCGGCGTGATGTTGCCGGGCGTGACGAAATTGCCGCCGAGCAGGCACATGCGCTTGACGTTGTCCTTGAGCCGCTCCTCCTGCAGGAAGGCCATGGCGAGGTTGGTCATCGGCCCGGTCGCGACCAGCGTGATCTCGCCTGGGGAACCCATCACCGTGTCGATGATGAAGTCGGCGGCATGCCTGTCGATCGGCGCCGTGGCGGGCTTCGGGGCCGGCGGATTGAACTTCTTGAGCCGGTCGCCGAAGCGCGCCGTCAGCCGCTTCTCGAAATGAACCGGCGCCTCCATGTCGGCCTTGGCGTTGCCGACGATCGGCCGCCAGGCGCCCTTGGCGACCGGAATGTCGCTGCGGCCGGCGAGCGCCAGCGTGTTGAGGACGACATTGGTCACCTGCTCGATCGGGCCGGCGGCCCCGGTGCAGGTGGTGACGCCTTCGAGCTTCACATGGGGCGACACGGCGGCGAACAGCACGGCGAGGATGTCGTCGCCTGCCGAATCGACGTCGAGAATGATGCGTTCCATTAGGGTTCCCTCGCCATGGCCGGCGGTTCGTTGGCGGAATGCGGTTTGACGCTGAGCGCCCGGCCCATCGAGGCGAGCGTCTCCTGGATGATGCGCGGACGCGCACGATAGGACAGCGCGAAGAGCGCGGCGAGCGCGACGAGATAGGGCACCATCAGCACCAGGAAGGAGGAGACGCCGAAGGTCTGCAGGCGCAGCGACAGCGCGTCGGAGAAGCCGAACAAGAGGCAGCCGGCGAGGACGCGGACGGGATCGCCGGCCGAGAAGATCAGGATGGCGACCGCCATGAAGCCGCGGCCCGAGGACATGTTCTCGGTGAACATCGTCGTGTAGCCGAGCGAAAGATGGGCGCCGGCAAGGCCCGCGAATAGGCCGCAGAGCAGCGAGGCGGTGTAGCGGATCTTCGTGATCGAGATGCCGAGCGCCTCGGCGGCTTCAGGCTTTTCGCCGACAACGCGGATATAGAGGCCGAGCTTGGTGCGCTTGTAGAAGAGGATGAAGAGCGGCACCGAGAAGAAGGCGACATAGACGAGCGGCGTATAGCCCGAGATCATCTGCCCGAACCAGCCGAGATCGCGCGCGAAGGGCAGCCGCACCACCGGCAGCCCGACGAGGCCATGGCCGAAGATCGAGCCGCGCGTGCCGAAGATCGCCTTCAGGAGCGACACGGTCATGCCGCCGGCGAGGATGTTGAGCGCGAGGCCGACGACGACCTCGTTGGCGCGGAAGGTGACGACCAGCAGCGCGAAGACCAGCGCCAGCGCCAGCGCGGCCGCGACGCCGCAGAGCATGCCGATCCAGGGCGAGCCGGTGAAGATCGTGCCGATCACCGCGAAGAAGGCGCCGAGCAGCATCTGGCCTTCGAGGCCGATATTGAAGATGCCGGCCCGCGTGGTGAAGGAGCCGCCGAGCGCAACCAGAAGGATCGGCGCGGTGGTGCGCAGCGTCGCGACGACGAGCGTGACATTGAACAGGCGTTCTAGAATTTCCAACGTCGCTCTCCCGCGGAGCTGTCGGCCGCGCGGCGGCGGACGAGAATCTGGGCCGAGACGGCGAGGATGATCAGCGCCTGGATCACCGTGATGATTTCGCGCGAGGCGGTGGTATCGACCTCGAGCAGCAGCGAGCCGCTGCGGAGCGCGCCGAAGAACAGCGCCGTCAGGATGGTGCCGAGCGGATTGCCGTTGGCGAGCAGCGCCGCGATGACGCCGTCGAAGCCGAAGCCCGGCGCGAAGCCCTCCATGAAGCGGTGATGCACGCCGAGCGACTCGATGCCGCCGGCGAGTCCGCCGACCGCGCCGGAGACGAGCAGCACGACGAAGGTCTGCTTCTTGATGTCGATGCCGCCATATTCGGCGAATTTCGGATTGGCGCCCATCTCGGTGACCGAGTAGCCGCGCGCCGTCCGCGTGAAGAAGAGATGCGCGCCGACCGCCAGCACCAGCCCGATGACGAGGCCCCAATTGGCGCGCGAGAACGAGAAGAGCTGCGGCAGATAGGCGCTTTCAAGGATCGGCGGCGTATCCGGGGCGCCGCCCGCCCGCTTGAAGATGTTGATGGTGAGATAGGACGTCACCAGCACCGCGACATAGTTGGCGAGGATGGTCGAGACCACCTCGTTGGTGTTGTAGCGGGCGCGGAAGAAGGCCGGCACCGCCACCCAGGCGACGCCGGCGAGCGCTGCGAAGCCGAGGCCTGCGAGGACATGCAGCGGCGCCGGCATCGAGAAGGTGAAGCCGACCCAGGTCGCCGCGAAGCCGCCCATGAAGAGCTGGCCCTCGATGCCGATATTGAACAGTCCGCCGCGCAGCGAGATGCAGGCGGCGATGCCGCAGATGAGGATCGGCGTCGTCTGCAGCAGCGTGCCGGCGATGCGCTCGGGACTGCCGAAGGCACCGTCGATCAGCGTCACCAGCACCTTCCAGGGGCTCTCATTGACGGCGAGCACCACCATCGCCCCCAGCGTCAGGGCGATCAGCAGTGCGAGCGCCTGGCCGCCAATGGCCGCGAAACGGTCGTTCACGAGACGGCCTCCCTTTCGACAGGATGCCCGGCCGCATCGACACCGGCCATCATCATTCCGAGCCGCTCTTCCGAGACGGAGCCGCCGTCGAGATCGCCCATGATGCGGCCGGCGAACATGACGATGATGCGGTCGGCGAGCGCGATCAGTTCGTCGAGCTGGACGGAGATCAGCAGGATGGCCTTGCCGGCCTCGCGCTGGCGCATGATTTCCGAATGGATCGCCTCGGTGGCGCCGATATCGACGCCGCGCGTCGGCTGGTCGATGAGCAGGAAGCGTGCATCGCCGGAGAACTCGCGGGCGAGCACCACCTTCTGGATATTGCCGCCGGAAAGGCTCTTCACCGGCGTCGCGGCCGAGCGCGTTCGGATGTCGAAGCGCTCGATCAGCGCCTTCGACTGCTCGGCGAGATAGGAACGGTCGATGATGCCCCCGCGCGACCAGGGCGCGCGGTCCTGCCGGCCCATCAGCAGATTGAGGGCGATGCTGGCGTTGCGGTCGACGCCGCGCACGAGGCGGTCGCCCGGCACATGCGCGACGCCGGCGGCGCGGATCGCCCGGGCCGAGAGGCCGGTGAGCGGCGTGCTGCCGAGCGCGATGCGGCCATGGGTCGAGGGGCGAAGGCCGGCGAGGACTTCGGCGAGTTCCGTCTGCCCGTTGCCGGCGACGCCGGCGATGCCGACGATCTCGCCGGCGCGCACGGAGAAGGAGACGCCGCGCAGGGCATGCAGGCGGCGATCGTCGCGCGCCCAGAGATCCTCGACCTCGAGGACGGTGTTGCCGACGGCGGGCGGGCGTGGCCGCCGGTCGAAGGAGACGAAGCGTCCGACCATCATCTGGACGAGATCGGCCTTGGTCAGCTCGGAGGTCGGACGGGTCGCGACCTCCTTGCCGAGACGGAGCACGGTGACGGTGTCGGAGACTTCCATCACCTCTTCGAGATGATGCGAGATGAAGAGGACGGTCATGCCCTTGGCCACGAAGCCGCGCAGCGTCTCGAACAGGTCGCGGCTCTCCTGCGGCGTCAGCACGGCGGTCGGCTCGTCGAGAATGATGGTGCGGGCGCCGCGGGCGAGCACCTTGAGGATCTCGATGCGCTGCTCGATGCCGACGGAGAGCAGGCCGACGCGTTCGGTCGGATCGACCTTGAGGCCGAACTGACGCGAGAGCTCCGCCGTGCGGGCGATCTGCGCCTCGTGATCGATGAGGCCGCCCTTCAGGATCTCCATGCCGAGGAAGACATTGTCGGCGACGGTGAGCGAGGGGACGAGCTTGAAATGCTGATGCACCATGCCGATGCCGGCGGCGATGGCGGCGGCCGGATTGGGCAGCACCATCGGCTTGCCGTCGATGAGGATCTCGCCTTCGTCGGGCTGCAAGAGGCCGAAGAGGACGTTCATCAAGGTGGTCTTGCCGGCGCCGTTCTCGCCGATGATGGCGTGGATGCTGCCGCGCGCGACGGAGAGATTCACGGCCTCGTTGGCCGTGAAGCTGCCGAAGCGCTTGGTGATGGATCGAAGCTCGATGGCAGGGGACATGGCGGGGCCGTTCAGCGACGCGATGGTTCTTCACCTCCCCCTGAGGGGGAGGTCGGACCGAAGGTCCGGGAGAGGGTTTACGGACCATCCGGAGAGGCCGTAAACCCTCTCCCGCCGGCTTCGCCGTCGACCTCTCCCTCAGGGAGAGGTGAAGACCCGCCGGCGGATGGGTTTTGCTTTCCGGCAGCGCCCGTTACTTGACGGTCGGGACGTCGATCTTGCCGGCGATGACGTCGGCCTTCAGCGCCTCGACCTTGGCCTTGACGTCGGCCGGGATCTTGTCGGTGACCTTCGGGCAGAGCAGCAGCTCGACGCCGCCGGTCTTGAGGTCATAGGTGTGCACCGAGCCGGGGTCGATCGCCTTGCCGTCGACGAGGTCCTTGACGAGGTTGTAGACCGCCACGTCGCCGCGCTTCAGCATCGAGGCCATGACATGGCCGGGCGCGACGTCGCACTGGTCGATGTCGACGCCGATCGAATATTTGTCGGCCGAAGCGGAGGCCTGCAGCACGCCCTCGCCGGTCGGACCGGCGACGTTGTAGACCGTGTCGGATCCCTGGCCATAGAGGGCCATGGTGAGCTCGCTGCCCTTGGCCGGATCGTCGAAGGTGCCGGCGAAGACGCTGTCGACGCGGACGTCGGGCGCGGCCGCCTTGGCGCCGGCCTCGTAGCCCCCGAGGAAGTCGCGGATCACCGGGATGTCGCGGCCGCCGACGAAGCCGATCGCCTTGCCGTCGCCGAAGCCCTCGATGGCGCTGCCCTTCTCGGCCATCAGCGCTGCGAGCGCACCGGCGAGGAAGGAGCCCTGGTTCTGGGCGAAGTTCGCATAGATGATCTGCTTGGAATCGAGCACGCCGTCGATGAACACGAACTTGGTGTTCGGATAGGCGGCGGCGGCCTTGGTCAGCGCGTCGACCAGCTCCCAGCCCATGACGAAGACGAGATCATATTCGCCCGACTTGCCGACATTGTTGAACTGCTCTTCGTAATCGAGCGCGCGGTTGCCGGTGTCGATCAGCTTGACCTTCACGCCGAGATCGGTCTCGGCCTTCTTGAGGCCGTTGACGATCGAGACGCCGAAGCCTTGCGCGAAATAGCCGGAGATGGCGGCGATCGAGACCTCCTTGGCGGAGGCGGCGGTGGCGGCGAAGGCGAGCGCGGAGGCGCCGCAGATCGCGATGAGACGACGGGACCAACTGGACTTCATGACCCAAACCCCTGGAGTTGGAGAACGCGCCCCTCTCTCAGGAAGGCGCGCCACCGCCGATGCGAACGGCCCGGCTGCTTTCCCTGCGCCGAGGCCGATATCGTTGATGGTCTAACAATCCTGCCGCAGATTTGAACTTTGTCAATCGGCTTCGATGCTCAAGTCACAGCCATGCCTGACTCTTGAACAGGCAGGGAAATCCGGCCGCCCTGCCGACGCCGCCCGGCGAAGGTCGATCGGCCGATGATCGCCCGGAGATCCCCTGTCCGCCCCGTATTTCTTCGAACCCTGTCGAATTTGGCCATCGCAGCATTTGCCGGCGACCTTCGATCAACTGATGAAATTTTCATCGTTCAGGCACGCTATTTGCGTCCATTTTTGGCGTGCCTGCCTGATTGACAAAAAACAAATCCGGCGCACAGGATTGTTAGACCATCAACGACTTGGTCGCGGGAGCCGCCGGGAAAGGTGGCCCCGCATTGGCTGAAACGGAGATCGAGATGCCAATCAAGCAGGGAACAGTTCGTAGCGCGTTTTGGAGGTCGGCCGCCGGCATCGCCTCGGCGGCGATCGTCGGCCTCGGCCTCGCCGCGTCGCCGGCCTCGGCCGACGGCATCACGCTGAAGGTGTTCGGCGGATCCTCGCTCGACAAGCTGGCGCCGCGCCAGGCACCGGATGTGCAGGCCAAGATCCAGCAGGAGGTCATCGACGGCTTCCTGAAGGCCAATCCGGATGTCACGGCGATCGAATGGGACGCGCAGGGCCCGCAGGCCGACGCGATCCAGCGGCTGATGACCGCGCGCCTCGCCGATCAGGAGATGGACCTCATCGCCTGCCCGGCCTTCTACACCAACGGCGCCTATGTCCGCCGCAAGCTGGTGATGCCGATCACCGACAACATCAAGCCGTTCCAGGACCGCATCGACGCGGCGGCGCTCGGCGCCTTCACCGTCAATGGCGATGTCTATGGCGTGCCGATCTCGACGCTGTCGACCTCGACGATCTTCTACAATGTCGACCTCTTCAAGAAGCTCGGCATTCCCGTGCCGCCGACCTATGCCGACCTGAAGGCCGCCGTGCCGAAGTTCAAGGAAGCCGGCATCATCCCGCTGCTGCATCAGGGCTCGAACACGGTCATGTGGCCGATGTGGTATTTCGAGACGCTGTCGCAGGCTACGGGCGATGCCGTCGGCAAGACGCAGAAGAACCTCGAGGGCACTGCCAAGTTCTCGGACGCGCCCGATGTCGAGGCCTTCACGCTGATCAAGCAGTGGGTCGACGACGGCATCCTGTCCAAGGATTCGCTCGCGGTCGACATGGACGGCATGCGCGCCGCCTTCGCCAGCGGCAAGAGCGCGATGTATTACGGCGGCACCTGGGAAATCCCCTCGCTGCAGTCGAGCGTCAAGGACTTCCAGTGGGGCGTCTTCGCCTTCCCGCAGATGGATGGCGTCGCCGGCAAGCCCGGCCATGGCGGCGGTGCCGATAACGGCATCTGCGTCTCCTCCTCGATCAAGCCCGAGAAGCTCGACGCTGCCATCCGCTTCGTCAGCTACCTGACCCAGCCCGAGGTCGCGACGCTCTATCTCGCGCCCGAACAGCCGATCGCCGCCTCGATCAAGGGCGTGCCGCAGGTCGAGGACGCCTATGCCGTCGAACTGCGCAAGGAAGCCTTCCCGGCGACGATCAAGTTCCTCGACTGGATCTGGCCGTCGGAAGTCTCCTCCGCGACCGCCTCGGCGATCGCCGGCGTCGTCGGCGGCACCATGACGCCCGAAGCCGCCGCGACCTCGATCCAGGCCGTGTTCGACGACCTGAAGGCGCAGGGCCAGTGGCCGCCGAAGTAATCCTTCGGCAGAAGTGAGCCCGGCTCACGTGAGCCTGCGGCTTCACTGAGCCCCTGACCCGGCCGGCCGCCCCCTTGCCCACAGAGGGGGCGGCCCCACCTCGACCGCGCAAGCCGGTGTCCGGCGGCGCATGCCCCTTTGACCTCGAAGCGCCCGAGAGAGACATGACCGCATCCCGTGCCGAACGGCAGAAATTCCAGATCGGCTATCACCTCAACAGCTGGGACCTCGCCGGGCTGCCGCTGACGCCGGCGATCGAGTTCCTCGCGAAGCAGGGCTTCGGCTGGTTCGAGATCCTGGCCTTCACCAGCCTCTCCGACCAGTATGCCCGCAAATACATGCAGCTCGGCAACCAGGCGCCGATGGGGGTCACCACCGACACCGACATCCTGCGCCGCTATGCGCTCTTGTCGGAGGCGCAGTCGGCCTACGGCATCAACCTCTCCTCGCTCTATGTGAACGCGATCTTCACCAACCCGGTCGCCTGGGAATATGAGCGCGACGTGCTGGTGGCGCTGGCGCGGCTCCTCAAGGGCTTCGGCGCGCCGGTGCTGGTGCTCGGCGGCGGCCCCTCGGAAGGCATCGCCGGCCCGCATACGGCCGAGGACTACAAGGCCTTCTGCCGCTCGCTCGAGGATATCGGCCGCCGCACGCATGATCTCGGCATCGAGACGGTCTATCATCCGCATCTCGACACCTTCATCGAGCGGCGCGACCAGCTCGACATCATGATGGCCGAGCTCGACACGCGCCATGCCGGCCTCTGCATCGACCCGGCCCATCTCGCGCACACCAATTCCGACCCGGTCGGCACGCTCAAGACCTACATGTCGGCCGTCCGCTACATGCATCTGAAAGACACGCGCGTCGATCCGGCCTTGAAGGGCTATGACCGCTACGCCGCCTTCTGCGAGCTCGGCGCCGGCGTCGTCGATCTTCCCGGCCTCGTCGACGTGCTGCTCGATGCCGACTATGCGGGCCTTGCCATCATCGAGCTCGACGCCTCGCAGAAGACGGCCGAACAGTCGACGCTCGAGAGCATCGCCTATGTCCGCGACACGCTCGGCCTCGTGCTGACCCCCGGAAAGACCGCCGCATGAGCACGGCGCCGGCACCCGAGACGGCTGCCGGCAACGGCCGGGGCGCCCACCCCCTCCCGGGGCGCCCCGGCCGGTCGTCCCGCGGCGGCGCCGCCGGGGGCGACGGGCTCGTCGCCGCGGCGATGATCCTGCCCGCCGCGGTCCTGTTCGCGCTCTTCTATATCTGGCCCTTCGCCAGCGGCTTCTGGCTGTCGCTGCACAGCTGGGACGGCTTCTCGCCACCGGTCTTCATCGGCGTCGCCAACTATATCCGCCTCGCCTCCGACCGGATCTTTCTCGGCGCGCTCGAGAACAACGTCATCTTCGTCGTCGCCATCCTCGTCCTCAAGAACGTGCTCGGCCTCGCCCTCGCGCTGCTGCTCAACCGGGCGCTGATCGGCCGCTCGTTCTTCCGCGCCGCCGCCTTCGTGCCTGTCACCATGTCGTTCGTGGCGGTGGGGCTGCTGTGGTCCTGGATCTACAATCCCGTCTTCGGCCTCCTGAACGCTGCGCTGGAGCTCGTCGGCCTCGGCTTCCTCAGGCATTCCTGGCTCGGCGACGCCAACACCGCGCTCTATGCCATCATCGCCGTCGATGTCTGGAAATGGCTCGGCTTTCACGGCGTGATCTATCTCGCCGGCCTGCAGACCATTCCGGCCGAGCTCTATGAGAGCGCGACCATGGACGGCGCCGGCAAGGTCCGCCGCTTCTGGCATGTGACGCTGCCGCTGATCATGCCGATCGTCTTCATCAATTCGATCCTGGGCTTGTCGGGCGCCTTCGTCCGCAACTTCGACATCGTCTATGTGCTGACCAAGGGCGGCCCCAACCACGCCACGGAGGTGGCGCTGACCTACATGATGACCAAGGCGTTCCAGGATGGCGCGATGAGCTATGCCGCCGCGATGGGCTATGTGCTGTTCATGATCGTCGGCCTCGCCTGTGTCTCTCTGCTCGCACTGATGCGCCGCCAGAGGCTCGCGCTGTGACGCCCGCCCTCGCCCCCTCCGCGCCGCTCCCCGGCCGCCGCGCCGGCTCCCGCTTCGGCGATACGCTGGCCGCGCTCGGCTGGCGCGGCCTCGCCGAACTCGGGCTCATCTATCTCGCCCTCGTCGTCGTGCTGGTGCAGACGATCTATCCGCTGTTCTGGGTCCTCGCCGGCTCGCTGAAGACCAAGGACGAGATCATCACCAATGTCTGGGGCCCGCCGGCGGGCTTCGTCTTCTCCAACTATGCCGAGGCCTGGCGGATGGCCGGCATGGGGACGCGGATCCTCAACAGCGTCGCCATCACCACCTCGGCACTGGTCATCCTCGTCGCGGCCGCGACCCCTTGCGCCTATGCGATCGCCCGGCTCCATTTCCGCGGCCGCAACGTCGTGACCGCGGTCATCGTCGCCGCCATGCTCATGCCGCCGCAGGTGATGGCGATCCCGCTCTTCATGGTGGCGCGCGATCTCGGCCTCATCAACAACCGGCTCGGCATCGCCATCATCTATGCCGCGACCTCGCTGCCGCTGTCGGTCTTCATCCTCAGAAGCTTCTTCATGACGCTGCCGGCCGATCTCGAGGACGCCGCCCGCGTCGACGGCGCCTCGCGCTTCAAGATCCTCATCCACATCATGCTGCCGCTGGTGCGCCCGGGCGTCGCGCTCGTGCTCATCTTCGGCTTCATCGAGATCTGGAACGACTTCTTCCTCGCCTTCCTGCTGCTGCGGAAGCCCGAACTGCAGACGATTCCCCTCGGCC
The DNA here is from genome assembly GCA_965279105.1 of Kaistia sp. Taxonomy (GTDB): domain Bacteria; phylum Pseudomonadota; class Alphaproteobacteria; order Rhizobiales; family Kaistiaceae; genus Kaistia. The sequence continues at coordinate 1,632,023 of OZ257135.1, read as the reverse complement.
TCGTCAGCTTCTTCCAGCAGTATGACTCGCTCTGGAACCTCTATTTCGCCGCGCTGATGATCACGACGCTGCCCGTGATCGTCGTCTTTCTCCTGATGCAGAGGCAGTTCATCGCCGGGCTGACGGCCGGGGCGGTAAAGGGCTAACATGAACGACACGGTCATCGGCGTCGGTGTCATCGGTTGCGGCGAGATCGCCCAGCTGATGCACCTTCCCTTCATCGACGAATTGCCTTCGCTGCGGATCGCGGCGCTCTGCGACATCTCGGCTGGCGTGATCGAGACGCTCGGCGCGCAATACGGCGTCGACGCGCTCTACAGCGACTACAAGGCGCTCATCGCCGATCCCGCCGTCGATGCGGTCGTCGTCTGCACCTATGACCATGGCGACATCGTCGCGGCGGCGCTCGCCGCCGGCAAGCATGTCTTCGTCGAGAAGCCGCTCGCCTTCACGCCGGAAGAAGCGCGGCCGATGGTCGAGGCCGCCGAGGCCAGCGGCCTCGTCGCCATGATCGGCTACATGAAGCTCTACGATCCCGGCTACGAGATCGGGCTCGAGAAGATCGCTGCGATCGGCAAGCCGCGCGCGATCCAGATCCACGATTTCGCCGGCCGCTTCGACACCTATGGCGCGCTCTATACGCAGGTGAAGGCGACCGACATTCCCGCCGACGTCATGGCGACCAGCCGCGCCGCCGCCGCCGGGCGCATCGAGGCGAGCCTCGGCCCCGATCATGCCGGCTATGTCGGCCTCTATCTGATGCTGCTGATGCTCGGCAGCCACGACCTCGCGGTGCTGCGCGGCGCCTTCGGCAGCGAGGGGCGCGTGCGCTATGCCCAGCCGGTCGGCGACGACCAGTTGCTCGCCGTGCTCGAATTCGGCGACGGCGTCCCCTGCACCCTCGACATCGGCGTCGCCCATTACGAATGGTGGGACGAGTTCCTGCATGTGCATGGCGACACCGACGAGGTGCGCATCCAGTTCCAGAACCCCTATTGGCGCCAGGCCTCGGCTGTCGTGACGGTGCGCGAGGCGGCCCCCAGCGGCGCCTCCGAGCGGCGGCTGCCGGGCGTGCCCGACACCGCCTTCCGCCGCGAATGGAAGCATTTCGCCGACTGTATCCAGAACGGCACCAAGCCGCGCACGCCGCTTTCCGGCGGCCTCGCCGATCTCGACCTCGCCGTCGCGATCATCAAGGCGATGCCGCCGCGGCCGGCCTGAGGCAGAAGGGTCCGAACCATGCTCATCGCCCTCACGGGGTCATCCGGCCTGCTCGGCCGCGCCATCGCCGAGGCGCTGCTCGCCGCCGGTCACGCGGTGCGCGGCATCGACGCCGTGCCGCCGACGACGGCCCTCACCAGCCATCTGACGGTGCGGCTCGAGGATTTCGGCAGCGCCGTGCAGGCGCTCGCCGGCGCCGACGTCGTCGTGCATGCGGCGGCGATCCCGCGCCCGACCGGCCGCGTCGCCAGCGACGTGTTCGCGACCAACATGGCGCTCGCCTTCAATGTCGTCGAGGCGGCGGTGGTGCTCGGCATCCGCCGCGTCGTCTATGCCTCGTCCTTCTCGGTGCTCGGCTTCCCGTTCTTCACGAAACCGGTCGAGCTCGCCTTCCTGCCGATCGACGAAAGCCATCCGCTGGCGCCGCAGGACGCCTATGCGCTGTCGAAGACGCTCGGCGAGGATGTCATCGACGCGGCCGTGCGGCGCGGCAAGCTCGATGCGATCAGCCTGCGCATGCCCTGGATCCAGAGCCCGGCGACCTTCCTGAAGGAAGTCGGCCCGCGCCGCGCTAGCCCCGAATCCGGCCGCGACCTCTGGTCCTATATCGATGCGCGCGACGCGGCGGCCGGCTTTCTCGCCGCCGTCGAGGCGAAGACGGACGGGCATCGCCGCTTCTTCCTCAGCGCCGCCGACACCTACAGCGAGACGCCGACCGCCGATCTCGTCCGCGCCGCCTTTCCGGACGTCACGCTCCGGCAGCCGCTGGAAGGCCATGCCGGCGTGATCGACACATCGGCGGCGAAGGCCGCGCTCGGCTTCACCGCCGGGCATTCCTGGCGCGACTATTGAGGGATGACCATGCCAAGCGGACGGTTCGACGGTAAGGTGGCACTCATCACCGGCGGCGCGGGGGCGATCGGGCTCGCCGCCTGCCGCCGCTTCGCCTCCGAAGGCGCCTCGATCGCGCTGATCGATCGCGATCCCGCGCGGATCGAGAGCGCGAGCGCGACGCTCCGGGCAGCCGGCGTCAATCTCGTCACCGTCGCCGCCGATGTCGGCGACGAGGCGGCGGTCTCGGCAGCCATCGATGCCACTGTCGAGGCGCTCGGGCGCATCGACATCCTCTTCAACAATGCCGGCATCCCCGGCAAGGTCGCCCCGGTCTACGAGCTCTCGGCCGAGGACTTCGACGACATCGTCCGCATCAATCTGCGCGGCGTGTTCCTGGTCCAGCGCTATGCGCTCCGGGCGATGATTGCTGGAAGGACGAAGGGCGCGGTCGTCAACATGGCCTCGTCGATGTCGGGCTGGGACGTGCTCGCCGGCGGCGCCGGCTATGCCTCGACCAAGCATGCGATCCTCGGCCTCACCAAGGTCGCGGCCTTCGACGTCGCCCGCTACGGCATCCGCGTCAACGCGGTCTGCCCCGGCGTGATCGAGACGCGCCTCGGCGTCCCGGCCGGCGACGAGGCAGACTATCAGCGCGGCATCGAGCGTTTCGCGAACCGCATTCCGCTGCGCCGCATCGGCCAGCCGGAGGATGTCGCGGCGGTGGTCGCCTTCCTCGCCTCGGACGACGCCCGTCACGTCACGGGCGCCGGCTGGCTGATCGATGGCGGCCAGACCATGCAGAGCTGGGCCAATGCGCCCGACGCCGAGGCCTATCCGCTGGAGCGGTAGCGCCTCAGGGCCGGAGCGCCAGCGCGTCGAATTCGGGCCAGGCGGCGTCCGGGATCGCCTCGCTGAGCAGATCGAGATTGCGCTGCATGCTGGAGGGCTTCGCCGTGCCGACCAGCACCGTCGCGACGACGTCGCTCTTCATCGGAAATTCCATCGCGGCGGCGGCGAGCGAGACGCCGTGGCGCGCGGCGATCGCTTCCATGCCCTCGACGCGGCGGAGGATATCGGGCGAGGCGGGCTCATAGTCGAAGGGCGCGCCCGGCGCCGCTCCGGTGGCGAGGATGCCCGAATTGAACACGCCGCCGATCACCAGCGAGGTCCCGGCCGCGCGGCAGCGGGCGATGAGGTCCTTCTCGGCGCTGCGGTCGAGCAGAGTGTAGCGGCCGGCGAGCAGGATGCAGTCGATCGGCGCGCGGTCCATCACGTCGAGGCACACCTCTGTCTCGTTGACGCCGAGGCCGATCGCCTTGACGGCGCCGGAGGATTTGAGCTCGTCCAGCGCCTTCATGCCACCATCCATCAGATCGCGGAAATGGCGGGCATTCTCCTCCTCGCCATGCGTCAGCACGCCGATATCGTGCACATAGAGGATCTCGACGCGGTTGAGGCCGAGACGGGCGAGGCTGAACTCGACCGAGCGCATGATGCCGTCATAGGAATAGTCGTAGTCGGCGCGGAACGGCAGCGGCTCGGCGAAGCCGTAATCCGGCACCGCGCTTTCCGGAACAGGCACCAGCAGCCGCCCGACCTTGGTCGAGATGGCATAGCTCTCGCGCGGCTTGTCGCGCAGGAAGTCGCCGAGCCGCCGCTCCGACAATCCGTGGCCATAGCGCGGCGCGGTGTCGAAATAGCGCACGCCGCCGTCCCAGGCAGTCTGCAGCGTCGCCTCGGCATCGGCGCGGGAAATCGGGCGATAGAGATTGCCGATCCCGGCCGCCCCGAACGAGAGCGTGGTGACCTCGAGCTGCGTGCTGCCCAGCCTGCGCGTGTCCATATCGCTCTCCTCCGCTGATGGATTGCTCCGCTTTACAGGTGAACAGATCATTCGTGAAGAGCGGACGGGGAGGACGCGTCGTCGCGCGGGCGCAATCGGGCATCGATCCGCAACGCCATGCTCCCCGATTGCCGCCTTGCAACCGGCGTGAGACATTCCGACCGCCAAGCAGCCATTCTTTGGAATTTTCTTCCTTACCGTCACCTTGGCCGTTGGCTAGCTTCAGGCAGCAACCGGCCGCGCCGACGCCAGGGCGCCCGCCGCGCATTCAAAGTCCTCAAGGGGGGTCATCATGAAGAAGAGCATCCGCGCCCTCGCGGTCGCAGCCGGCATCGCAGGGTTTGCGGGCGCGGCCTCGGCGGCGGGCATCGCCGGCGCGCCGGCGCCGTTCGACAAGGGCGGCGTCAAGATCGCCGTGGTCTCGTTCCTCGGCTCGGGCGACTGGCTGCAGGCCTTCGAGGCCGGCGTCAAGCGCCAGGCGGAGGCGCTCGGCATCGAGGCCAACATCTCGCAGGCGCGCAACGACATCAATGCCGAGCGCGAATTGATCCAGCAGGCGATCAATCTCGGCGTCAAGGGCATCATCATCAACAACGGCCAGCCCGAGGCGCTGAAGGACGTGGCACAGGCGGCGCTCGACGCCGGCATTCCCGTCATCGCCTATGACGTCAATCTCGACAATCCGAAGATCCCGCAGGTCGAGCAGTCCGATGCCGACATGGCGAAGCTCGTGCTCGACCAGGCGGTCAAGGAGCGCGGCGAGACCTTCGATGCAGGCGTCGTCTATGTCGCCGGCTTCGCGCCGCTCGACCGTCGCTACGCCGTCTTCAAGGAGTTCACCAAGACCTATCCCGGCATCAAGGAAGTCGCGACCTGGGGTGTCGTCAACGACACCGTCGCCGCCTCGGTCGCCGACCAGACCAAGGCCGTGCTGCGCGCCAATCCGACCATCTCCGTGATCTTCACGCCCTGGGACGAGTTCGCGCGCGGCGTCAAGCTCGCCATCGACGAGCTCGGCGTCGCCGACAAGGTCAAGATCTATGGCATCGACATCTCGACCTCGGACATCCAGGCGATCATCGAGCCTGGTAGCCCCTGGGTCGCCACCGCCGCGACCAATCCGGCCGTGGTCGGCGAAGCCTCGGTCCGCGCCCTCGCCAAGCTCATCGCCGGCGAGGATCCCGGCCACTCGATCCTCCTGAAGCCGGCGCTGGTCACGCAGAAGGAACTGCTCGACAACGGCATCAAGAGCTTCGAGGACCTGCAGGTGAAGGTGCCGAGCTTCAAGGACAGCGACGCCGCCAAGGCGGCGTGGATCCCCGAGGCGAAGTAAGGCCATCGCGCGTTGCGAAGGCGGCGAGGCCCCCTCTGCCGCTGGCGGGAGAGGGTTGGGGTGAGGGGCTTGCTTCGCAGCCAATCCGCCGCCCCACTCTTCGCAGTCGCTCCGCTCTTAACCCTGAGAAACCCTCACCCCTGCCCTCTCCCGCAAGCGGGAGAGGGGGCAGAAAGAAACCCGGCCCGCCACCCATGACCGATCTCCCGACGCCCGACTATGCCCGCAATATCAGCCTGATCGGCCATTCGGACCAGGGCGGGCGGCCGGATGCGCTGCAGGTCATGGTGCATCGCGGCTTCGCCTATGTCGCGCATCCGTGGTCGCGCGGCTTCTCGATCGTCGATGTCCGCGATCCGAGGAACCCCGGCGAAACGGTCTATGTCCCCTCGCCGCCGAACACCTGGACGATCCATCTGCAGACGCATGACGACCTCTTGCTCGTCGTCCATGCGCGCGATCTCTTCGCCGACGCCGCCTTCGCCGTCGACGAGAAGGTCTATTACACCCGCTCGGTCGGCGAGACGGTCGGCACCGCGCAAGGCGCCGACGGACGGCGGAACTGGTCGGCGGGCATGGCGATCTACGACATCTCCGCGCCGACCGCGCCCCGGCAGATCGGCTTCTTCCCGGTCGACGGCGTCGGCGTCCACCGCATCTGGTTCGTCGGCGGCCGCTACGCCTATGTCTCCGCCCTCATCGACGGCTACAGCGACTATATCCTCGTCATCGTCGACCTCGCCGATCCCACAAGGCCAGTCGAGGCCGGACGCTGGTGGATCCCCGGCATGCACACCGCCGGCGGCGAGACGGCGCGCTGGCCGGACGGCCGCCGCTATGCGCTGCACCACGCGCTGGTTGAGGGCGATACGGCCTATGCCTGCTGGCGCGACGGCGGGCTCACCATCCTCGACATCGCCGACAAGGCCGCGCCGACGCTGATCACCCATCGCAACTGGTCGCCGCCCTTCGGCGGCGGCACCCACTCGCCGTTGCCGCTGCCGGCGCGCGATCTCCTCGTCGTCGCCGACGAGGCGGTGCTCGACCATGAGGAGGACGGGCGCAAGCCGGTCTGGATCTTCGACATCCGCGATCCCGCCAATCCCGTCTCGATCGCCACGCTGCCGACGCCTGACGAGGCCGACTACACCGCCAAGGGCGGCCATTTCGGACCGCACAACCTGCATGAGAACCGGCCGGGCAGCTTCCAGTCGGAGACGCTGATCTTCGCCACCTGGCAGAATGCCGGCATCCGCGTGTTCGACATCGCCGATCCCTACCGCCCGAAGGAAACCGGCGCGCTGGTCCCGGCGGCACCGACCCGGATGGTCGATGCACGGCCGAACCGGCCGCGCGTCATCCAGTCGGCCGATCTCTTCGTCGATGCGAACGGCCTCATCTACGCCACCGACTACAATGCAGGCCTCTCCATCCTCGAATATGGCGGCTGACGCATGCGCCTCGCTGACACCGCTTCTGGCGCCCGAAGACCTGTTTTGTTGCCGCGCCCCCTTGCCCGCGGCGGCGTTCCGGCGGTAACTCCGCCGCCGGCTTACCGCCGCCCTTCAATCCTGACCAAGCCAGTCCGTCCTTGACCCAGCCCGTCGCCGCCCGCGCGTCCGTCCGCGCCGATTTCGTCCTCGCCGTCGCTGGGATAGAGAAGGCCTTCGGGCCGACGCGCGCGCTCGCCGGCGCCGATCTCGTCGTGCGGCCGGGCGAAGTCGTCGCGCTGATGGGCGCCAACGGGGCCGGCAAGTCGACGCTGGTCAAGATCATCTCCGGCTCTCTCGCCCCCGATCGCGGCACGATCGCGCTCGGCGGGCGGACGATCTCGTTCGCAAGCCCGCGCGAGGCGAAGGCGGCGGGCGTCGCCACCGTGCATCAGGCGACTGACCAGGCCGGCGCCGCCGGGCTGACGGTGGCGGAAAACCTCCTGCTCGACGAATTCTGCGGCCGCGGTCCGCTCATCGTCTCCGGCCGCTCGATCCGCAAGCGCGCCGCGGCGATCGCCGCAGCCCTCGACCTCGACCTGCCGCTCGAGCGCGACTTCGCCGATCTCCGCCCGGCCGAGCGCCAGCTGATCGCCATCGCGCGCGCCGTCGCGGCCAAGGCGTCGCTGCTCATCCTCGACGAGCCGACCTCGAGCCTCTCGACCGCCGAGGCCGAGCGGCTGTTTGCGATCATCCGCCGCCTCAAGGCCAGCGGCATGGCGATCCTCTACATCTCGCACCGGCTCGGCGATCTCGCGGCGATCGCCGATCGCGCCGTGGTACTGCGCGGCGGGATGGTCGTCGGCGAATTCCCGCGGCCGATCGATTTCCCGGCCGCCGTCACGGCGATGATCGGCCGCCGCCTCGAGGCACGGGCGCTCGCCGGCGAGGCCTCGACGGCACCGTCGATCCTCTCGATGCGCGGCGCCGAACTCGTTCCGGGCGCGCGACCATTCGATCTCGACCTCCGCTCCGGCGAGGTCGTCGCCATCACCGGCACGCTCGGCTCGGGGAAGAGCCGGTTGCTGCGGGTCCTGTTCGGCCTCGAGCGCCTCTCCGGCGGCAGCGTGACGCTGGACGGCGCCGCCTGGCGCTCCTCGGGACCGGCGGCGTCGATCGCGAACGGCGTCTTCATGGTGGCGGAGGACCGCTGGGCGAGTTCGCTGCTGCCGCCCGAGACGCCCGGCGCCTCGATCGCCGGCACGATCGCGCTGCCGCATCTGCCGCGCTGGTTTCCGCTCGGCATCCTCGATGCGACGCGCGAGCGGCGGATCGGCAACGAGGCGATCGGCCGGCTCGGCATCAAGGCCAAGAATGCCGACGACACGCTCGACCAGCTCTCCGGCGGCAATCAGCAGAAGGTGGTGCTGGCGCGCTGGCAGGCCGAGCCCTGCCGGCTGCTGCTGCTCGACGAGCCCTTCCAGGGCGTCGATGTCGGCGCGCGAGCCGACCTCATCGCCGCCATCCGCAACAGCCAGAGCGCCTCGGCGACGCTGATCGCGACCAGCGACACCGAGGAAGCGCTCGAAGTCGCCGACCGCATCCTCGTCATGCGCGATCATTCCCTCTTCGCGGCCGATGACGGCGAGACGGCGCTTGCAGGCGCCATCGCCGGCGTCGAGGCGGCGGAGACCAGCAGCCAACCATGATGATTGAAGCCCGATGACCGACCGCCCCGCCCCGCTCGCCGCCGCCCCGCGCCGCAACGCCTTCGAACTGGCGCGGCGCTATGCGCTGTTCGTGCTGCTCGCCATCATGCTGGTCGGCTTCTGGTGGGCGCAGCCGGCCTTCATCAACTCCGCCAACCTCTTCTCCATCCTGCAGGCGGTCTCGGTCGTCGCCATCCTCGGCGTCGGCGTCTCGATCACCATGTCGGCCGGCGGCTTCGACCTCTCGGTCGGCTCGGTCGCCGCCTCATCGGTGATGGCGGCGAGCTATGCCATGGTCGTGCTGCAGCTGGATGCCGGCGCGACCTTCGCGCTGGTGCTGCTGATGGGCGCGCTGATCGGGCTCGCCAACGGCCTCCTCATCGTCAAGGTCGGCGTGCCCGACCTGCTGGCGACGCTCTCGACCATGTTCCTGCTCGCCGGCCTGCAGCTGATCCCGACCGGCGGCCGCTCGATCACCGCCGGCATGATGCTACCCGACGGCTCGACGGCCAAGGGCGCCTATGACCCGGCCTTCCTGATCCTCGGGCGCTCGCGCCTGTTCGACATCGTGCCGCTGCCGGTGATCGTCATGGCCATCGTCGCGGTGCTCGCCTGGTTCCTGATGGAGCGGACGCGCTTCGGCCGCGTGTTCTACGCGATCGGCGGCAACGAGACCGCCGCCCATCTCGCCGGCGCGCCGACCAAGGCCTACCGGCTCTCCGCCTATGTCATCTCCGGCAGCCTCGCCTCGCTCGGCGGGCTCATCATCGCCTCGCGCGTCGGCCGCGGCGATGTCTCGGCCGGAGCGTCGCTGCTGCTCGACGCCGTCGCCGCCTCGCTGATCGGCTTCGCCGTGCTCGACAAGCGCCGGCCGCATGTGCTCGGCACCGTGCTCGGCGCGATCTTCGTCGGCGTGCTGCTGAACGGCCTCACGATGCTGAACGCGCCCTATTACACGCAGGACTTCGTCAAGGGCGTCGTCCTCGTCGGCGCCCTGGCGCTCACCTTCGGATTGGGGAAGCGGGCGCGGTAGGCTTCAGGACCAGACGCGCGTCAAGGGAAAGAGATCGAGTTTCGTGTCGATCGAAACGATCGACATGTCCTCGACCATCGCTTGAGCCGCCAATATCCGATCGAAGGGATCGCGGTGGTCGAGCGGAAGAGCGCCGGCCGCGGATGCATGCGCGGCGTTGATCGGGAGTGGAATAAACCCGCCACGATCGCACACCATGTCGAAATCGCTGGCGAATTCTCTCGTCTCTGGCCAGAGGCCTCGCTTGAACTTCAGCGCAATCTCATAAGCCGAGATCGGGCTGACGAAGACGACATTCCGTAGAGACTGGATTTGCCAGAGGACCGGTTCTGGAAGCTGGGCCGAGCCGGCCACGAACCAAACCAATGCATGCGTGTCCAGCAGCAGACGCAATCAGAGGCCCCAGGCCTTGATCTCGTCCTCATCGAGTGGCGCCAGCGCTTCCTCAAGCGACAACGAAACAGTGCCCTTCAGCATGCCAAACGAGGCATTTCGGCGCAGGGCCATCTCATACAGGTGACGATCGCGTCCGACATCCGACGTCCCATCGGACAGGACCTCCGGGTATTGCTCCGACTTCTTGGGTACAGCCATAGCGGCATCCACCTGTGACAGACCTAGTGCATCACATATAGCACTTCGCGCCCGCCCGTATCACCCCTCCCTGACCGCCGCCACGATATCCGCTGGCGACTTGAAGCTTTCGGGCTCCAGCAGGAACCGCCTTGCGAGGCGGATCGAGCGCTCCTCGAGCGGGGCGCGGCGGGCCGGATCGGCGATCAGCTCGAAATCGGCATTGTGCGCGAAGCCGAGAATGCGGCGGATCGTCTTGACGCCGGCATAGCCGACGGCATCGGCGAAGATGCGGTCGACAGTGGCCTTGCGTGCCCTGGCGAGCGCTTCCGCATCGCCGGGCCCGGCGAACATCGCCGGCGGATAGGCATCGCCGCGCGAGGCGGTCTCGAAGAGCTGCAGGAAGCGCGCCTCGAACGTGTCCCAGAACACCGGCACCTGCTCCAGCACCCACTCCGCCTGCGCGCTGCGATCGTCGGCGGCCGTGGCGTGGCCCGGCTGCGCGATGGCGTTCATGACGAGGTTGGCAATGAAGGCGCCGACGTCGTAGCCGATCGGCCCGACAATGGCGAATTCGGGGTCCATGACGCGGGTGTCCGTGTCGGTGACCATCACCGAGCCGCTGTGCAGGTCGCCATGGATCAGCGCCTCGCCATCGGTCAGGAACTTCCGCCCCCATTCGGCGACGGTGACCTTCAAGGCGCTGTCGGCGCGGAATTCCGCGGCGAGGCCGTCGAGTGCGGGGCTCGTCCAGCGATTGCGCGGCGAGGTGCCGAGCGGATCGGTGAACACCACCTCGGCGGTGATGCGGATCAGCGAGGTGTTGCGCGCGAAAATCGCCGTCAACTCGGCCTTCTCTTCGATCGTCGCGCCGAAATTGGAGGTCGCGAAGGTCGAGCGCGCCGCAAATTCGGCGACGGCGGCGGCGGCGTTCGGGTAGCGCTGGCCTCCGATCAGGCCGCGGCGGAGGATGATGTGCGGCGAGAGCTTCTCCATCACCAGGGCGAAGAGCTCGGGCTCATAGTGATAGAAGCGCGGCGTCAGCCCTTCGGAGATCGGCGCGACGGCGCGATAATAGGACTGCTCGAAGAAGGCGCGGTCGAGCGGCAGCGGCCAGCTCTCGCCGGCAGCGCGCACATAAGGCAGCGACTGCTTGACGCAGAGCGACCCGTCGGGGCCGTCGATGAGGAAGACGAGGTTCAGATTGCCATCACCGACCTCGACGACCGACCAGTCGGCGGGCCGGCCGCCGAGACGGTCACGCAGTTCCGGCAGGGAGGCGAGGAAGTCGCGCAGCGAGGCATCGTCGAGCGGGCGATAGCCGTCGGGCGTGGCAAGGGTCATATGAGGGTCCTTTGAACGCAATCATCGCCCCTCGCAAGCGAGAGGCGATGATGACGGAAGTCAGATGCAGCGAGGAGCCGCCTTACTTGAAGGCGGCCTCGACCAGCTTGGCATAGTCGGCCTCGATGGCATCGAGGGCCTTGACGGTGTCGGAGGTCGCGCCGCCGAGCGTCTCGATATAGGCCTCGCCCTTCGGCTGCTTGTCCCATTCGTTGCCGATGAAACGCGCGGTCGCGGTGCCCGAATCGGAGACCTTCGGCTGCGGCGGTCCGAACTCCGCGGCCGCCTTGGTGAGGCCGGCGAGGAAGGCGGCGTTGTCGAGACCGCTATAGGGCTTGCCGTCGTCGCCAACGACATTGAGGAAGATCTGGTCGTCGCCGAAGGCCGTGTAGCCGCCGCCGAGACCCTTGTCGACCGCCGCCGCCTTCTCGAAGAAGGCCTGCGCAACCGTCGCGTTCAAGGTGTTGTCCGGGAAGGTGACGACGACATAGCCGGTCTTGGCGCTGGCGTCGTCGAGGCCCGAGACCAGCACGCTGTACTGGCGGAAGACATAGCCGAGGCCCGCCGCGAAACGGTCGGCTTCAGCGCTCGTCACCTCGGCCTCGGTCTGCAGCGAGGCGTTGGTCTTGAGGAGATAGCCGCCCGGCGTCACCTCGGTGTCGAGATCGTTCGCGTCGACGCCAACGGCATCGGCGATCTTCGGCACGATCTCGGCGAGGACCTTCGCGGCGAAGGCGGCGCGCTCGTCATAGCCGGCCGCCTCCAGCTTCGGCAGGTCGAAGCCGGCCGAGGGCGTCGCCTCATAGGAGAGCAGATAGCTGTCCGGCTCGTCGGCGAGCACCGGCCCGGCGGCGAGGACGGCGAAGGCGGCCGCGAGGGCCGCCTTGCTGAGTGAGGATCGTAGAGTCCGAAGCACGGAAACCCCCTTGCGTTACTGGACGGCCGGAATCCACGGCGCCGTCGCAGCGTCGCTCTTTCCGAAGGCCGGCAGCTTAGCGTTCAAATCCTCGACCGTCTTGATCCCGTTTGCACGAAGATCGGCCTGCGTGATCAGGACGGGCTTCACGACGATGTTGTGGCCCGGATCCTCGCCGGCGATCAGCTTGGCGACGGCGCGCACCGAGACCTGGCCGACCACGGCCGGGTTGGTGGCGGCGGTGGCGACCCAGGGGCTGCCCTCGGCGGCGATCTCGGTGATGTCGGCGGTTGAGACGTCGGCCGAGTAGATCTTGACCTTGGAGGAGATGCCGGCCTCGTCGGTGGCGAGCTTCACGCCGCGCGCGAACTCGTCATAGGGCGCGAACACGACGGTGATGTCGGGATTGGCCTGGAAGGCGGCCTTGGTCTGGTCGGCGGTCGAGGTGGCGGTGGTATCGTTCACCGCGCCCCAGCGGGCCTTCTCGACGATGCCGGGATTGGCCTTCTTGACCTCGTCCCAGATCTCGTTGCGGCGATCGAGCGGCGCGAAGCCGGCGACATAGACATAGCCGGCATTGAAGGAGGTACCGTTGTCGGCCAGCGCCTGGCCGAGGGCCGCCTTGGCGAGCTCGTGATCGCTCTGCTCGACCTGCGGGATCTTCGGGTTGTCGAGATTGACGTCGAAGGCGACGACCTTGATGCCGGCGTCGAGCGCCTTCTGGGCGACGTCCTTCAGCGCCTCGGGCTGTCCATGGTCGATGATGATGCCCTGGACGCCTAGATTGATCGCCTGCTCGACCTGCTCGCGCTGGGCGGCGGCGTCCTGGCGACCGGAGAAGATCTGCAGGTCGATGCCGAGCGCCTTGGCCTGCGCCTCGGCGCCCGCCTGATAGGCCTGGAAGAAATCGCCGCCCGAGATGAAGGTCACGAGCGCCACCTTGACGCCGCCCTTGTCGAAGGGCGCCGGCGCACCGGCGATGCCCTCGGCATGGGCCGGCGTCGCAAGGATGCTGCCGGCAAGAAGGGCGGCACCGGCCAGCCCCGAAAGAAGACGCTTCATGGATGTTTCTCCCCGATCGAATTTATCATTGAGCCGGCCTCCCGTGAGTTCCGTGCTGACGGAACGAACAGCCCAAGACAGGTGAAATCGCAATCGTTTTTTGATACAGCGGCCAGATGGGGCCTTGGAACGAACGATTTTCTCTTCTCCATGGCCTGTTTGGGAAATTCCGCCTCCCCACGCGGGCGCGCGGCGGTTTATCTAGAAACGGTGCCCGTGCCGGACCGCGGACGGCACTGCTACGGAGTGCGTTCAGGTGTCTGCCCTTTCCTTGACTGCCGAGCCGACCGTCGAGGCCGCCGCTATTGCCGAGGTCATCGCCGCGGGCCGAGCTGCTGCCGCGCGACACTGGGTCCCCGCGACCTCGGGCAATTTCTCGGTGCGCATCGATGAAAGTCGCGTCGCGATCACGCGCTCGGGCGTCGACAAGGGCGCGCTCACGCCGGCCGACATCCTGATCCAGCCGCTCGACGCGCCGCTGCTGCCGCGCTCCTCGGCTGAGGCGCCGCTGCATCTCGCGCTCTATCGCAAGGATCCGGCGATCGGCGCCATCTTCCATGTGCATGCGCCGGCCTCGACAGTGCTCGCGCGCCTCATCGGCCCCGGCTCTCTCCGCCTCGAGGGCTGGGAGTTGCAAAAGGCGCTGCCCGGCATCACGTCTCATGATCAGGCCGTCGATGTCCCGGTCTTCGCCAATGACCAGGACACGGACCGCCTCGCAGGACTTGTCGAGGCAAGGCTGGCGGCACCCGCTGTGGCCGGCCGCCTCGCACCCGGCTATCTTCTTGCCGGACACGGACTTTACGCCTGGGGCGGCTCGCCCAAAGAGGCCGCCCGCCATCTCGAAGCGCTCGAAACGCTGTTCGAATTCGAGCTTTCCTATCGGAGGTTCACGCCATGACGACGCTTACCATCTATGACGACAAGAAGCCCGACGTCGCTCTCGTCTCGACCAGCGACGGCGCCGAGATCGGCAAGCTGCTCGGCGAGGTCGGCGTGCAGTTCGAGCGCTGGAAGGCCAGCGTCGAGCTGCCGAAGGACGCGACGCAGGAGCAGGTGATCGCCGCCTACAAGGCCGAGGTCGACCGCCTGTCCGCCGCCGCCGGCTACCAGACCGTCGACGTGATCCGCATCACGCCCGACAATCCGAACAAGGACGCGCTGCGCGCCAAGTTCCTCGACGAGCATATCCATGACGAGGACGAGGTCCGCTTCTTCGTCGAGGGCTCGGGCGCCTTCTATCTGCATCTGGGTAACAAGGTCTATCAGGTCGTCTGCACGCGCGACGACCTCCTCTCGGTGCCGGCTGGCACGCTGCACTGGTTCGACATGGGCCCGGAGCCGCGCTTCACCTGCATCCGCCTGTTCGTGACGCCCGATGGCTGGGTCGCCAAGTTCACCGGCGACCAGATCTCGGCGAGCATCCCCCGCTTCGGCGAGCAGGTCGCGGCGTAAGGATCGAAGGACCCTCGCCCCGGCGACAGAACTGCGACGTGGGCGCTCTCTTCACTTCCCCCTGAGGGGGAGGTCGGACCGCAGGTCCGGGAGAGGGTTTACGGGCTATCCGGATACGCCGTAAACCCTCTCCCGCCGCGCGGTCCGCGCGTCGACCTCTCCCTCAGGGAGAGGTGAAGTCGAGGCGCGGGATCGCTGTGCGTCAGCCTTTTCTCGCCGGCAGGAGACGGCCCTGCCCGGTGACGGGCTGTCAGCGCGCAGCCGCTCGCGTCCAGCAAAACCGAACATCGCGAGCGGGAATTGCCGCCAATCGCGGCTTGCCTCGCGGCGCATCGCACGCGACTCTGACGGCCCTTCGTTTCCGACTGGGCCGCTGCATGACACGTGAACTTCTCCACAACGCCACCCTGATGACCGTGGACGCCGACGACCGCGTCATCGAGAACGGCTGGCTCGCCATCGAGGACGGTCGCATCGCCGGGCTCGGCGATGCCGCGTCGCGCCCCTCTCCCGCCGGCTTCGACCGCGTGACCGACCTCTCCGGTCATCTGCTGATGCCCGGCCTCGTCAATGCGCATACGCACAGCGTCATGGTGCTGTTCCGCGGCCATGCCGAGGGCCATAGCCTGCTGACCATGGACGGCTGGTACAACACGATCCGCGAGCCCGAACTCGCCATGATCGCCGAGGACGTCGCGCCGGCCGTCGCGCTCTCCTGCGCCGAGATGGCGCTTTCGGGCACCACCACCTTCTGCGACCAATATTTCTTCGCCGAGGAGATCGCCGGCGCCGCCGGCAGGGCCGGGCTTCGCGCCGTCGTCGCCTATGGCATCGTCCAGCTCGGCGACGTGGCGCGCGGCGCCGAGGAACTCGCGAAGGCGACCGCCTTCGTCGAGGGCCAGCGCTCCGGCGACGGGCGCATCGTGCCCTGGTTCGGCCCGCATGCGCCCTATGTCGACAATTCCGAGGCGCTGCTCGCCGAGGAGGTGCAGGTCGCCAACCGGCTCGGCTGCGGCATCCATCTGCACATGGCCTGCGGGCCCGAGGACAATGAGGAGACGCTCGCCCGCTTCGGGACCACTGCCTCGGTGGCACTGGAGAAGGCAGGCTTCTTCGACGGGCGGATCCATGCCGCCCATTGCCTCGATCTCTCCGAGGAGGACATCGCCGTCTTCGCCCGCGCCGAAGCCGCCTCGGTCGCGCATTGCGCCTCGGCCGGTCTCCGCTCCGGCCGCGAGGCGATCTGCCCGGTGGTGCCGCTCCGCGCGGCAGGTGTCACGGTGGCGCTCGGCACCGACAATGTCGCCGCCAACAACAGCTACGACATGGTGGCCGAGATGCGCGTCGCGGGGCTCGTCGCCTCGCACAGGGAGCATCGGGCGCAGCCGCTGACCTCGCGCGAGCTCGTGCGCATGGCGACCATCGACGGGGCGAAGGCGCTCGGCCTCGACCACGAGATCGGGAGCCTCGAAGCAGGCAAGGCCGCGGACCTCGTGGCGATCGACATGTCCGGCCCCGGCTATTCGCCGACGCCCGATGTCGCGACCCTCCTCATCTATTCCGGCTCCGGCCGCGACACCCGCCATGTCTGGGTCGCCGGCGAGCGCATCGTCGACGACCGCCGGCTGACCCGCCGCGCCTTCGCGAATATCCGCGCCGACTATGCCGCGGCCTATGAGACGTTCTGGCGCCGCGTGGCCGAGAAGCGCGAGGCCGCCTAGATCCGGGCCTCGGCCGAGGCCCTCGCCTCAGCCGAGGAACGCGACCTCGCCGGTATCGAGATCGTAGCGGGCATGGACGACCTTGACCTTGCCCGCATGACTGAACTCCTGGACGATCTCGCTGCTGGAGGCGATCTGCGCCGCGCTGCGGCGCGCATTTTCGCGCACGACATTGTCGGTGAAATCGCCTGGCCTGCCGAACTCGGCCACGGCCGCGGGGACGATCTGGTCGACCATCGTCTTGATCGACCCATGCAGGACGGCGTGCTTCGCGACCACGTCGCAGGCCGCCTGCACGGCCCCGCACCGATTGTGGCCCATCACGACGACCAGAGGCGAGCCGAGATGCTCGATGCCGTATTCGATCGTGCCGAGCACATCGACATCGACGATGTTGCCGGCGTTGCGCGCGACGAAGAGTTCGCCGAGCCCGACGCCGCCAAAGATCAGCTCCGGCGGCACACGGCTGTCGGCGCAGGTGAGGATGGTGGCCCAGGGCGCCTGACCCTTGGCGACGGCGCCGCGATTGGCGAAGAGCTCGACTTCGCAGAGCTGCGGCGCGGCCACGAAACGCTGATTGCCGAGCTTGAGGCGCTGGATGGCCTCGTCGGGCGTCAGGCTGGTGGCGCTCGTCGCGGCATGGCCGGGCGACACCGACGCGCCGGCGGCCCACAGGCCCGCCGCGACGGCGGCACCGCCCGCGACAGACAGAAAGCCTCGGCGGCTCGGCCGTCGACATTCGAAGCACATGGCAGTTCCCCCCGCCCGTCCGATCGGGCGCAGAAGCCGTCGCAAATCCGCACACGCCCGTCAACGCGGCCGCTCCCGGCATGGCGCCCGGAAAGCGACGGCGGCGACCCAAGACCGTCGGACCGACCAAAGAAAAAGGCGCCCCCTCGGGGAGCGCCTCTTTTGTCGGCAGAATGCTTTGGCTGTCAGCTGGCGAGAAGGCTGATGCCGGCAAGGGCGGCCAGTCCGCCGACGACGCGCGCCAGCGACAGGCCGCGAGGCTTTCCGAGCGCGCCGATGACGAAGCCGAGGCCGAGGCCGGCCGCATGCAGCAGGGCGGTGGCCAGCATGAATCCAGCGGCATAGGCGAGGCCGCCGGCATTCTCTGGCATCTCCGCGCCATGCGCGAAGCCGTGGAACACCGCGAACAGTCCGACCACGGCCATCGCGAGAGCGACGGGGATCTTGACGTTGAAGGCGACGGCGGCGCCGAGCACGACGACCGACAGGCCGATGCCGATCTCGACCGCGGGCAGCGCGACGCCGGCCATGCCGAGCGCGCCGCCGGCCGCCATCATGGCGACAAAGGCCGCCGGAACGAGCAACCGCGCCTTGCCGCCGAGCTGGAAGGCGAAGAGGCCGACCAGCACCATCGCCAGGATATGGTCGGTGCCGGTCAGCGGATGGGCAAAGCCATGCGCGAAGCCGCTGGCATCAACATGACCCGGATGGGCGAGAGCCAGCGTCGGCGCCAACGCCAGCGGGAGAGCAAGGGCAAGACGTCGGAAAGCCGCGCTGCGCATGTGATCAGAATCCTCGCGATGCCGGCCCGCACCCGGGGCCGCTCCGCCGATTGTAGGCACATCGCCCGCGCGCTGAAAACATCGAATGCGGCCAAATTGATGCATACGCAGCGTGCATATGCGCATGCAGGGTCACGATGATCGATATCCACGCACGGCGCCTCCGCAGCACAACGAATGTCCGTGGGCCGTGTAGATTTTGAGCTTGCACAGAAAATACGCCGACCTAGGATCATGCGGCCCATCGGGCGCGGACCAGCGCGGACAGAGCTGCTGCGGAACGAATCGGGGTCGTTTTTTCCAAGAATGTGACGTTCTCAGTCGTCACAGCCAGTCGGCAGGGAGACTAGTTCGATGACGAAGATGATGAAGGCGCTGACGCAGAGCGCGGCGGCGTTGACGGTGGCGGCGGGCGTATGCTCGGTGGCCGCGCCGGCCAATGCACAGACCACCTACACCAAGGACAATCCGCTCAAGGTCGCGCTCGTCCTCAACGGCACGCTCGGCGACAAGAGCTTCTTCGATTCGGCCCAGCGCGGCATGGATCAGGCGATGAAGGACCTGCCGGTCGTCGTGAAGACGATCGAGCCGGGCTATAATCGCGGCAACTGGCAGCCGGCGCTCGCCGACGCCGCCGACGGCGACTATGACGTCGTGATCGCCGGCACCTTCGACATGGCCGGCTTCGTGGCCGAGATCGCGCCGCAGTATCCCGACAAGAAGTTCATCCTGTTCGACGACACCGTCGACTATTCGAAGGGCGGCTTCGACAACGTCCTCTCGGTGCAGTACCGCACCTCGACGGCGGCCTATCTCGCCGGCTATGCGGCGGCCAAGGTCTCCAAGACCGGCACGCTCAGCCAGATCCTCGGCACCGAGGGTTCGGTCATCCTCGAATTCGTCGTCGGCTTCGAGCAGGGCGCCAAGGCGGCCAATCCGGACGTCAAGCTGCTGCGCGCCACCGTCAACTCGGCCAACCCGTTCAGCGATCCGGCCAAGGGCAAGGAACTCGCCCTCGCCCAGATCCAGCAGGGCTCGGACGTGGTGTTCCCGATCGCCGGCTCGACCGGCATCGGCGCGCTGCAGGCGGTGCGTGACTCGAAGAAGCTCGCCATCGGCGTCGACAGCGACCAGGCCGTGATCTTCTCGGCGACCGACCCGGCCCAGGCCGATGTCATCCTGACCTCGGTCGAGAAGCGGGTCGGCGAGTCGCTCTTCCTGATCCTGAAGCAGACCGTCGAAGGCACCGCCAAGTATGGCACGTCGTCGATCCTCGGCCTGCAGGAAGGCGCCGTCGGCATCTCCAAGAACAAGTACTACGACGCACTCGTTCCGGAAGCCGTCCGCAAGGAAGTCGACGAGCAGGAGAAGAAGATCATCTCCGGCGAGATCAAGGTCGAGACCACGATGAACTGAGGCGAGGCGCCCGCCCCGCTTTCGCGCGGGCGGGCTCCGCCGACATCACCTGTCCGGCGCCGGCGCTCCCTTGCCTCGGCGTCGGACGCCCGACCGAAGCACCAGTCCCGGGCCGCCATGACCCCTTTTCTTGAAGCGATCGGCATCGACAAGACCTATCCAGGTGGCGTCCATGCCAACAAGAGCGTCGATCTGACGGTCTCGCACAGCGAGGTTCACGCCATCGTCGGCGAGAATGGCGCGGGCAAGTCGACACTGATGAAGATCCTGTTCGGCGTCGAGCAGCCGAATGCCGGCGAGATCCGCCTCGACGGAACCCCGATAACGCTGCCCTCGCCGCGCGCTGCCATCGCCGCCGGCATCGGCATGGTGTTCCAGCATTTCTCCCTCGTGCCCTCGTTCACCGTGGCCGAGAATGTCGTCCTCGGCGTCGAGCCGCGCTCCGGTCTCAATCTCGACCGCAAGCGCGCCGCCGAGACAGTCCAGGCACTGGCCGATCGCTTCCGCCTGCCCGTCGATGTCGAGGCGCCGGTCGAACGGTTGCCCGTCGGCCAGCAGCAGCGCGTCGAAATCCTGAAGGCGCTCTATCGCGACGCCAAGCTCCTCATCCTCGACGAGCCGACCGCCGTGCTCGCGCCGCAGGAAGTCGTCGAACTCTTCGCCGCCATCCGCTCGCTGACCGAGCAGGGCCGCACGATCCTCTTCATCGCCCACAAGCTGCCCGAGGTGATCGAGATCTCCGACACCATCTCGGTGATGCGCGCCGGCCACATGGTCGGCCGCGTCGCCAAGGCGGAGGCGACGGAGGCGAGCCTGGCGCGCATGATGGTCGGCCGCGACGTTGCCCTGAAGGTGACGCGCGCCAAGCCCGGCGAGCGCCAGCATCTCTGCCGCATCTCCAGCCTCACCATCAAGAATGACCGCGGCATCGACGCGATCTCCGGCATGGACCTCGTGCTGCGCACCGGCGAGATCGTCGGCATAGCCGCCGTCGAGGGCAACGGGCAGAGCGAGCTCTTCGACGCGCTCGGCGGTCTTCGCCCGATCGAGCATGGCTCGGTCGAGCTCGGCGGCACCGATCTGACGACGCTGTCCGTCGACGAGCGCCGCAACGCGGGGCTTGCCAATATTCCCGAGGACCGCATCGCCACCGGCTGCGCGGGCGGGGCCAGCGTCGCCGAGAACTTCGTCGCGACCGAGCTCGGCGACAGCCGCTTCGTGCGCAAGGGCCTGCTCGATCTCGGCGCGATCCGCGCGCATGCGGTCGAGCTGATCGAGCGCTTTTCCGTGCGCGTGCCGGGCCCTGAAGCGGCGATCGGAACACTCTCAGGCGGCAACATGCAGAAGGTGGTGGTGGCGCGCGAGCTCTCGTCCGAGCCGCGCCTGCTGCTCGTCTCGCATCCGACGCGCGGCGTCGATCTCGGCGCAACCGAATTCATCTGGCAGCGTCTCGCCCATGCCCGCGACGCCGGCTCCGCGATCCTGCTCACCTCCGCCGACCTTTCGGAACTCCTCTCGCTCTCGGACAGAATGATCGTGCTTTATCGCGGCCGCATCGTCGCGGCGTTCTCCGATACCAATACGCTCACCCCGGAGACGCTCGGCAGCTACATGCTCGGCTTCGCCGAGCAATCCGAGCAAGAACGCCGGGCGGCGCTGGCATGACCCAGGGCAAGCTGTTCCTCTCCGAGACGGGTCGCATCGTCTTCGCGGCGGTCGTCGCGCTGCTCGTCGCGCTCGTCATCATCTTCTTCGCCTCGAAGACGCCGCTCGAGACCTTCCATCTGCTGCTGACGGCGCCGCTCTCCTCCAAGCGCACCATCGGCACCTGGATCGACGACAGCGCCAAGCTGGCGCTCGCCGGCCTTGCCTTCAGCCTCGTCTTCCAGGCGCGGCAGTTCGCGCTCGGCGTGCAGGGCCAGGTCTATGTCGGCGGCCTCGTCGCGGCGGCGATCGCGCTGTCGCCGCTCGGCTATTCCTGGCTGTCGATCCCGCTCGGCGCCGCCGCCGCGATGCTCGCCGGCGCCTTTCTCGGCTTCATCCCGGGCTATGCGAAAGCAAAGCTCAACGCGAACGAGATCGTCTCGTCGCTGATGCTGAACTATATCGCCTATGACTTCACCAACCTGATCCTTCGCCTCTATCTCGCCTCGCCGAAGGCCGGCTTCACCGCCTCGGATTCCTTCCCGCCGAGCGCCGTCTATCCCGCCTTCGTGTCGCGCACGCGCATCGATCTCGGCCTGGTGCTGGCGCTCGTCGCCGTGGGTGTCGTCTGGTTCCTGCTCTATCGCACCGCCTGGGGCCTGAAGCTCCGGCTCACCGGCCACAATGCCCGCTTCGCCGCCTATGCCGGCATCCGCTCGAACTTCATCATGGTCAGCGCCATGACGGCGTCGGGCGCGATCGGCGGATTGCTCGGCGCGCTGTTCGTGCAGGGCACGGGCTTTGCCAAGATCGCGATCGGCTTCGAGGCCGGGCTCTCCTTCGAGGGCATCCTGATCGCCATCGTGGCGCGCAACCGGCCGCTCGCCATTCCCTTCGTCGCGCTCGGCTATGGCTATCTCCGCCAGGGCGCGCAGCTGATGGGCTATCGCAGCGACGTACCGGCCGAAGTGATCGGCATCGTCCAGGGCGTCGTCATCCTGCTTGTCGCCTCGTCCTTCACCGTCCCCGGCCGCGCCTTCCTGAACCGCCTGATGGGCGGGGGCAACGCCGCCGCGCGAGCGACCACGTCATGAACCTCATCTTCGAAACCGTCATCTCGGCCGCATTCGTCGCCGCCGTCATCCGCACGACAACGCCGATCCTGTTCGCCTCGCTCGGCGGCCTGCTCAGTGATCTCGTCGGCTCGCTCAACGTCGCGCTCGAGGGCATGATGCTGATCGGCGCGCTGACGGCCGTCGTCGTCTCGGCCTATGCGCCCTGGTATGTCGGCGTCATGGCGGGTCTTGCCGTCGGTGCGCTGCTCGGCGGGCTGATGGCGCTGTTCCATCTCCGCTTCAAGGCGGATGTCATCCTGGTCGGCTTCGCGGTCAACATTATCGCGGCCGGCGGCACCGTCACCGCGCTCAACTATGCGACCGGCGGCGACAAGGGCACCTCGATCAACCTGCCCTCCAAGGCGGTCCCGGCGCTCGACCTCTCCTTCCTCAGCGCCATTCCCGGCATCGGCCCGGTGCTGACGCAGATGTTCTCGGGCCATTCCTACCTGACCTGGCTCGCCGTCTTCCTGATCTTCGCCATCTGGTACTTCCTCTACCGGACGCCCGAAGGCCTCCGCTTCCGCGCGGTCGGCGAATATCCGGCCGCGGCCGAAGCGGCGGGCATCTCGCCGAACCGCCTGCGCACCTATGGCCTCGTCGCTTCGGGCGCGCTTGCCGGCCTCGGCGGCGCGCAGCTCGCGATGTTCAACTTCGTCGGCTTCACCCGCGACATGACGGCGGGACGCGGCTTCATCGCGCTCGGCGCCGTGCTGCTCGGCCGCCGCCATCCGATCGGCACCGCCGTCGCCGCCGTGCTGTTCGGCGCCTTCGAGGCGCTGTCGATCGCGCTGCCCGGCATCCTGCCCTCCGTGCCCGGCGAAGTGATCCACTCGATCCCGTTCGTCGTGACGGTGCTCGCCCTGATGCTCTCGTCGCGCCGCCGGATCGCGGCGTAAAGCGGGGTCTCCGTCCTTCCCCCTCTCCCTCAGGGAGAGGGCCGGGGTGAGGGCCTTCGGCCTCTCCGGATGGTTCCCTAAACCCTCTCCCGCCGCGCTTTGCGCGTCGACCTCTCCCTCAGGGAGAGGTGAAAGGGAAGGAAAGACCCTCACCCCGGCCCTCTCCCGGAGGGAGAGGGGGAAGGGGCGTCACCGCTTCACGGTGCCGACGATACTGCCCTGATACTGTCGTTCTGGCGCCGGATGATGGCGGGGGGTCGCAAGCCCTTCCTTCACCTCCCCCTGAGGGGGAGGTCGGACCGAAGGTCCGGGAGAGGGTTTACGGCCTCACAGGATGGTTCCCCATCCGTGGCTGAGCCTTCCTTCCCCCTCTCCCTCAGGGAGAGGGCCGGGGTGAGGGCCTTCGGCCTCTCCGGATGGTTCCCTAAACCCTCTCCCGCCGCGCTTTGCGCGTCGACCTCTCCCTTAGGGAGAGGTGAAAGGGGAAGGAAAGGCCCTCACCCCGACCCTCTCCCGGAGGGAGAGGGGGAAGGGGCGGCTCACCCCTTCACGGCGCCGACGGCGATGCCCGAGACGATCTGGCGCTGGAAGACGACGTAGATCACGACGATCGGCGCCGCCGCGAGGACGATGCCGGCGGCGAGCAGCGGCACGTTGGTGGTGTATTCGCCGCGAAGCGCAGCGATGCCGACCATCAGCGTGCGCTGGTCCTGCAGCACGAGCAGCGAGATCAGCACGTCGTTCCAGCAATAGAGCGTGTTGAGGATGCCGAGCGTGACGAGCGCGGGCTTCCCCATCGGCAGCATGATGTGCCACCAGATCTGGACCAGGCCGGCGCCGTCGATCTGTGCCGCCTCGAACAGTTCGCGCGGCAGCCGCGCATAGAAAGCGGTCATCAGGTAGACGCTGAACGGCAGGAAGAACGCCGTATAGGCGATGACGAGGCCGGCGCGCGAATTGACGAGGTCGAGCGCGATCATCGTCCGGTAGAACGGCACCAGCACGACCTGCACCGGGATCATCAGCGAGACGAGGATGATGGTGAAGACGAGCTTGGAGCCGCGGAAGCGCAGCACGGCAAGCGCATAGCCGGCGAGCGAGGAGACGACCAGGAGGGCGAGCACGGCGCCGATCGTCACCACCACCGAATTGGTGAAGTATTCGGAGAGGCGCGACTGGGTCCAGGCCTGTCCGAAATTCGCGAGCGTCGGATCGGTGGCGAGGCCGAAGCGGTCGAGCACGAAGCCCTTGCGCGTCTTCAGCGACGCGTTGATCGTGAAGAAGACCGGATAGACCGCGGAGAGCGCGAGCAGCGCCATCGGCGCCGCGATCAGCCAGAGGAGGCGCTTCTGCCTCGTTTCGACGGCGGCCATGGCGTGCCTCAGAGACTGGCGTTGCGGGACATGATGCGGATCTGGATGAAGGCGAGACCCGCCATCATCGCGAACAGCACCATCGAGATCGCGCTGGCATAGCCCGGCCGGTTCATCCGCCCCTGCTCGAGCCAGATCAGGAATTCCGGCAGCGTCGTCGATGTGCCCGGTCCGCCGGCGGTGAGAACATAGATGAGGCCGAACATCGAGGTCAGCATGCCGATCGTGGTGACGACGGCGGCGAATTCGATGATCGGGCGGATCGAGGGGATGACGATGTACCACCAGGTCGCGATCAGCTTGGCGCCGTCGAGCTTCGCCGCCTCCAGCATGTCGGAGGGCACCGTCGAGAGCCCGGCGAGGAAGATCAGCAGGCTCATGCCGAAGGTCGCCCAGAGTTGCACGGCGATCAGGCTGAACAGCGCCGTCGACGAGTTGCCGAGCCAGTCGACCGGCGCAAGGCCGATCCCCTTCAGCATCGCGTTGACCGAGCCGTCATAGCGCAGGAGCATGTTGAAGATGGCGCCGACGATGACGCTGGAGAGCACCGCCGGGAAGAAATAGACGGCGCGGAACAATTTGCCGCCGGGCACGCCCTGATGAATGAGGATCGCCAGCACCAGGGGCAGCGCGATCCAGATCGGCAGCGTCGCGAGCAGGATCAGCATGTTGACGATGCTGTCCATGAAGACGGGATCATGCGCGAGGCTCGCATAGTTGGCGAGGCCAATGAAGCGCGGCGCCGTCATGCCGGTCGCATCGGTGAAGGACGTGCCGAAGCCCCAGACGAGCGGCACGATGCGGAACACGATCACCAGCAGCAGGGCCGGCACGACGAAGAGCCAGCCGAGCCGCTCGGGATTGTCGCCGAAAAGCCGGCGGCGGGGGCTGCGCGGGTTGCGCTCGGTCATGACTTTCTCCGTGATGACCAGAT
Organism: Kaistia sp.; assembly: GCA_965279105.1. Lineage (GTDB taxonomy): Bacteria > Pseudomonadota > Alphaproteobacteria > Rhizobiales > Kaistiaceae > Kaistia. The sequence continues at coordinate 1,606,636 of OZ257135.1, read as the reverse complement.
GGCTCCGTCGTCCCGGCGAAGGCCGGGACCCAAGCACACCGGCCTCTGGAACATGGATCCCGGCCTTCGCCGGGATGACGGCCCGGCGGTGGAACCGCCGGGCCGGACAGGAGATCAGCTCTTCTTCTTCGCCTGCGCCTGCACTTCGTCCATGCGGGCGAGCGCCTTGTCGACCGTGGTCTCGCCGGTGAAGAGGAGCTGGCTCTGGCGATGCCATTCCTCGGTCTCGGCGGTCGACATGTTGTTGTGGGCGAGCGGCACGCCATCGGCGAGCCAGCCGAGGATCACCTTCGCCGAGGGGCTCGCCACCTTGGAGGTGTCGACCTTGGTGTCGGCCGGAATGGCGCCGGCGGACTCGAAGAAGATCTGCATATGCGGTGTGTCGGCGAAGCTCTTGGCGAGCGCGATGGCGAGGTCCTTGTTCGGCGAGAAATTCGTCACGCCATAGCCGATGCCGCCGGCGAGCGGCAGCTTCAGGGAGCCGTCGCCGCCAGCGACCGGCGGCATGACATAGACGCCCACCTTGTCGGCGCCGAGGAAGTCGTCGAATTCCTTCCAATGCGCGACATCGGAGATGAGGCCGATCGTATTGGCGTTCTCGCCGCGCTCGAAGCTCTCATACTCGTCCATGAACTTCGCGGTCGAGTTGGCGCCGTCGGCGTACCAGCCGGCGCCCTTGGTCGCGACCCACGCATCGACGATCGCCTTGACCTCGGGGCTCGACCATTTGAGGTCGCCCTTGGTCCAGGCCTCCTGCTGCGCCGCCGTCCAGCCATTCGCGGCGACCGCGGAGAGGAAGAAATCGCCGCCATAGCCTTCCTTGTTGCCGAGCGCGAAGCAGGTCGTGCCGGCCGTCTTCAGCTTGGCGCAGATCGCCTCGAGATCGGCCCAGCTCTTCGGCGTCGCGGCGGGATCGAGCCCGGCCTTCTGCCAGAGATCCTTGTTGTAATAGACCGCGAAGCCCTGGATCGAGATCGGCACCGCATAGGCGCCGCCGTCAGTGCCGGTGAATTCCGGCCAGCCGGCGATGCGGTCCTTGATGTCGGCAACGCTCTCGTCGAGCTTCACCAGCGCGGCGGTGCGCTCCTTGGTCTGCGAACCGCCATGCAGCAGCACGACGTCGGGACCCTGCCCGGCCGAGATCGCCGTGCCGAGCAGCGTGTAATACTGGTCATGCGGCTGCATGACGTATTTGACGGTGACGCCCGGATGCGCCGCCTCGAAATCCTTCTTCACGGCCTCGAAATAGGGCGCCGTGGTCGGGTCGCCCGACTTCCAGTCCCAGACCGTCAGCGTCGTATCGGCATGGGCGAGGCCGGCCATGGCGACCAGCGCCGCGGCGAGCATGGTTCCGGCGCCGAGCGCCTTCTTCATCGACGTCATTCGCATCTCCTCCGTTGCGAAAAGCGGGTCGTTCGGGTCATCCGCGCGCCGCCCTCCCGGCGGGCGCGGCCGTCAGCCTGGAAGGCGGGGATTGTGCGGCGCCGGCGGCAACTCGCTCGCCGCCCGGACATCCGCAATGGCATGCTCGCGCCGCGCACTCTCGCTGAGGACGAGGCCATGGCCCGGACGCTCCGGCCGATAGGCATAGCCGTCGCGGATCTCGATCGGCTGCTCGACCAGATGATCGAAGTTCTGGAACGAGTATTCGAGCCATTCGACCTCGGGCAGCGCGATCGCCATGTTGATGCCGATCTCCAGCACCGAATTGCCGAGACTGACCGGGATGCCGTGCTCGGCGGCGAGCCAGCCGATGCGCATGACCTCGGAGACATGGCCATGCACGTTGATCATGTCGGTGCCGCGCGCTTCCATCAGCGCGCGCTTGCCGGAGGCATCGAAATACTCGCCCGAATTGACCAGCGTGAACGGGCAGCCGGCCCGGATCATCTTCAGCCCCTCGAAATCATAGCGAAGGCAGGGATCCTCGATCCAGAGAAGGTCGAAGCCGGCCTTGTTGATGATATTGAGGCGACGGACGGCGTCCTGCGGCGACCAGCCCTCATTGGCGTCGATCATGATCGCCTCGGGCTTGCCGACCGTCTTCACCAGCAGATCGAGGCGATGCAGGTCGCGCTCGATGTCGGGATGACCGACCTTGATCTTGAAGGCGGTGTAGCCGATCGAGGCGGCATGATCGAACAGGGCGCAGAAGGCGTCGTCGGAGAGGTGATAGTCGAGGCCGCTCGCATAGGCCTTGACGCGCTCCTTGGTGCCGCCGAGCAACTGCCACAGCGGCAGGCCGAGCTGCTTCGCCGTCAAATCCCAGAGCGCCTGGTCAACGCCTTCGCCGAAGGCGAGCGAGGCGCCGCGGATATTGCCGCCGCGCGGACGGCGCACGCGGTGAACCAGCGCCGCCGGCTCCTGCCCCTCGAGAGCAGGCCAGATCTCGGCGCGGAACAGCCGCTCGATCTCGGCGAGCGCCGGCAGCGGGTTGAACAGCGAGAACACGAAGCCGAGGCCGGTGAGCCCGGTGTCCGAAATGAGCTCAAGCGTCGCCACATGCGCATGCTCGATCCTGACCTGGCTGTCGCCGATCACGCGATCGCGTGCGAATTGGAAACGGGTCAGTCGAAAATCGACAATGCGCATGATATGAGTCGCCTGATCCATCAATCGCGGGATTTGATATGCCACACAGGCAATCTGATAGATCAGATGCTGAGACGACGCAAGCTGCCGGCGAGCCGCCGGAGCGCGAGGGCACGGCTCTGTCGCTGTCCGAGATCGCCTATGCGCGCATTCTCGACATGCTGTTCGCGCGGCGCCTGCCGGCCGGCGCCTTCGTCTCGCAGAACGATCTCGTCGCCATCGTCGGCATTCCCGTGGCGCCGCTCCGCGATGCTTTGCGCGTGCTGCAGACGGAGGGGCTGCTCACCATCCATCCACGCTCGGGCATCCGCTTCCTGAAGCCCGATTTCGAGTTCGCCCGCCACACCTACCAGTTCCGGAGCGCCTTGGAGCGGCCGGCGGTTCGCGTCTTCGCCGAGATGGCGCCGCTCGAGCGGCTTGCCGAGATCCGCGACCGCCATCTCGACTGCATCGAACGGCTCACTGAAACCGGCTTCACGCCGGAGGTCGCCAAGGAAGCGGTCGCGCTCGATGCGCTGCTGCATTTCGAGATCATCGGCGCGCTCGGCAATCCGCTGATCACTTCAACTTATCGCCGCGTCCACAACTACCTGCAGCTGATCCGGCTCGACCGCACGCTGTCCGGCCCGATCGTGCTTCGGACGCTGCGCGAGCATCTCGACCTCATCGAGGCCTGCCGCGCCCGCGATCCGGACCGCGCCGAAACCTCGCTGCAGCTGCATTTCACGCAGGCGCTGCAGCGGACCATGGGCATTTTCTGAAGGACCTCCAATGCAACGGATGGGCATGGTGATCGGCGTCAAGGCGGACGCGATCGCCGAATACAAGCGCCTGCACGCCGAGGGCTCCGCAGCGGTCAACGCGCTCCTCGCCGCCTGCGGCGTGCGCAACTACACGATCTATCTGCGCGAGCCGGAGAATCTCCTGTTCGGATACTGGGAATATCACGGCTCCGACTGGCCGGCCGACGCCGCGCGCCTCGGCAACGAGCCGGCGATCAAGGCCTGGCTCGCCCTGACCGACCCCTGCCAGCAGCCGCTCACGTCGTCGAAGCCCGGCGAAAGGTGGGCGATGATGGAGGAAGTGTTCCATATGGACTGAGGGGTCTGGAGACTTCATCCATGGGGAGGAAGGCCCTCGCTCCACCCTCTCCCTGAGGGAGAGGGGCGCTGGCATCGATGGCCGAGACCCGCCGTATCGCAGGATCGACTGTCTCCCAGAGGCAGAGGGTTGGGGTGAAGGCCTTCGCTCTGGCGAGGAGCGGTTGATCGCCCGTGACACCGCGACAAGCGACTGCGCCGCCATGAGTCGCAGCCTTGTGAACCCCCCTCCCTTGCCCTCCCGCGGCTCACGCGGGAGAGGGGATGGCAGGCGTCTCGGCAGACCCCCGATGAAGGCCGTGGCGCGCCCTCTCTCCCGCGTGAGCGGGGGAGAGTTGGAGAGGGGGTTGCAGAGCTCCGACGCCGGAACGGTCCTTCGAACCCCCTCCCTTGCCCTCCCCCGCTTCGCGGGAGAGGGGATGGCTGACGTCTCGGCAATCCCCGATGAAGGCCGTGACCGGCCCTCTCTCCCGCGCAGCGGGGGAGAGTTGGAGAGGGGGTTCATAGCGCTGCGCTGGCGCCGGAACGCCCCCCTACTCCGCCGCCTGCAGCGCCCGGCCTTCGAGCGAGAGGTTGACGCCTGATGTGGCGTCGAAGGCATGGAGCCGCGACTGGTCGAAGGAGAGGCGCATCGGCGCGTCGATCCCGGTCGGCGTCATCGCCGGCATGGTCGCCTTGAACAGGCAGTCGCCGGCCTTCAGCGTCACGATCTTCTCGACGCCGTGGTTCTCCACGCCCCAGACGCGCGCCTCGATCGGGCCGCCCGGATCGAGATGGACATTCTCGGCGCGGATACCGATCGTCACCGGCCCGCTCGCCCGCCCGAGCCGCGCGCGCAGCGCGGGTCCGACGGCAAGCTCGATGGCGCCCGAGGGAATGCGCAGCCGGTCGCCGAGGAGATCGGCGGGGATGAGGTTCATCGCCGGCGAGCCGACGAAGCCGGCGACATAGGTGTCGCGCGGGTGGTGGTAGATCTCGTAGGGCGTGCCGACCTGGGCGAGACGGCCATTGTTGAGCACGCCGACCTTGTCGCCCATCGACATCGCCTCGATCTGGTCGTGCGTCACGAACAGGAAGGTGGCGCCGAGCTGCATCTGCAGGTTCTTGAGCTCGGTGCGCAGGGCCTCGCGCAGCTTCGCGTCGAGATTTGAGAGCGGCTCGTCCATCAGGAAGATGCGCGGCGAGCGCACGATGGCGCGGCCGATCGAGACGCGCTGCATCTCGCCGCCCGAAAGGCGGTCGACCTTGCGCTCGAGCAGATGCTCGATGCGCAGCGTCTTGGCGGCCTTGGCGACGCGTAGGTCGATGTCGGGCTGCGCCATGCGGCGGGTATTGGATTTCAGCGGGAATTCGAGGTTTTGCCGCACGGTGTAGCGCGGATAGAGCGAATATTGCTGCAGCACCAGCGCGACGTCGCGCTCGGCAGCGCCCCAGTCGCCGACATCGACGCCGCCGATCTCGATCGTGCCGGCGGTCGGTTTCTCGAGCCCGGCGATGAGGCGCAGCGTCGTCGTCTTGCCGGCGCCTGTCGGCCCGAGCAGGACGAAGAACTGGCCGTCGCCGATCTCGATGTCGAGATTTTCGAGCGCCGTATGCGTGCCGAAGACCTTGGTGATGCCGTTCAGACGGACATGGGCCATCTCACGCTCCCAGCCTGAGGCCGAGCGACTGCCCGGATTTGGTGTCGAAGAAATGCGTCTGCGACGCGTCGAGACGGGCGAAGACGGTGTCGCCCTGCTTGCCGACGAAGCCGGACGCCGTGCGCGCCCGGAGCACGCCCGAGCCGACCTTGAGATCGACGATGTCATAGGCGCCGAGCGGCTCGATGATATGGGCCTCGAGCGGCACGAAGCCCTCGGACGGCTGATGCGCGACGATGACGCCTTCCGGGCGGATGCCGAGCGAGAGCCCCGCCGCGCCCTTGCCGCTGGCGGCGATCGCCCGCGGCAGCGCGATCGGCACGCCGAAGGCCTCGCCGGCATCGCCGAGCCTGAGATGCGCCTGCTCCCCCTCCGTCTCCAGCCTGGCGTCGGCGATGTTCATCACCGGACTGCCGATGAATTGCGCGACGAAGAGATTGGCCGGATGGCGATAGACTTCGATCGGCGTGCCGACCTGCTGCAGGATGCCCTCGTTCATCACGACGATGCGGTCGGCGAGCGACATCGCCTCGACCTGGTCATGCGTGACATAGACCGAGGTCGCCTTGTTCTCGATATGCAGCCGCTTCAGTTCGCTGCGCATGTCCTCGCGCAGCTTGGCATCGAGCGCGCCGATCGGCTCGTCCATGAGGATCGCCTTCGGACGGCGCACCAGCGCGCGGCCGATGGCGACGCGCTGCATGTCGCCGCCGGAGAGCGCCGACGGCCGCTTGTGCAGGAAGTGCTTGATGTCGAGCGCCTCGGCGACGGTGCGCACCTGCGCATCGACCTCGGCGCGGCGGCCGCCGGCGGCCCGGAGCGGGAAGGCGATGTTCTCGAACACCGTCAGATGCGGATAGAGCGCATAGAGCTGGAACACGAAGGCGATGTCGCGCTCCGAGGCCTCGAGATCCTGGACGGGCTTGCCGTCGATGCGGATCTCGCCCGAGGAGATGTCCTCGAGGCCGGCGATGGCGCGGAGCGTCGTCGTCTTGCCGCAGCCGGATGGGCCGAGCAGGACGACGAATTCGCGGTCGGCGATGGTCAGGTTCATGTCGCGGATGACCTGAACCTGGCCGAAGAACTTCTGCACGTTGGATAGGACGATCTCGGCCATGGTTCAGGCGTCCTTGCCGGTCGGCGCCGGCTTCGGCACGTGCGCGGCGATGTTGAAGCCGACAAGGCCGGCGAGGATGATCGCGACGCTCCAGGAATGGAGGCCGAGATGCCAGGGCTGGCAGAGGGCGATGATGCCGCCCACCATCAGGAAGATCGATGCCGGCTCGAGGTAGCGGGCCGCGAATTCGCGAAAGCTCATGATCTCCCTCCCTATTTCCGGATCGCGCCGAAGGTCACGCCGCGCAGGAGATGTCCGCGCAGAGCGAAGGTGAAGATCGCGACCGGCAGCAGGAACAGCGTCGTTCCCGCGGCGATCACGGTCCAGTCCGGCAGGCCGGAGCCGAGCTGCGAGGGGATGAAGGGCGGCGCCGTCTGGGCGCGCCGGTTGGTCATGATCAGCGCGAAGGCATATTCGTTCCAGGCGGTGATGAAGCAGAACACCGCCGTCGCCGCGATGCCGGTCGCCGCCTCGGGCAGCACGATCTTGAAGAAGGCCTGCATGCGCGTGTAGCCGTCGACCAGCGCCGCCTCCTCATATTCCTTCGGGATCTCGTCCATGAAGCCTTTCATGAGCCAGACCGAGAAGGAGAGGTTGAAGGCGATATAGAGGATGATGAGGCCGACATGCGTGTCGGTCAGTCCGACGGCGCGATACATGAGGAACATCGGGATCGCGACGACGATCGGCGGCAGCATGCGCGTCGACAGGATGAAGAAGAGGAGGTCCGCCTCCCCCTTCACGCGGAAGCGCGAGAAGCCATAGGCCGTGAACGTGCCCATGCCGACCGCCAGCACCGTCGAGGTGATCGCGACGATGAGCGAATTCATGAAGCGGCTCGGATAGGCCGAGGCCTGCACGCTGTCGCCGGTCCGCAGAACGCGCTCGCCATTGTCGAGGATGCGCTTCTCCCACCAGGGCGCCGCCTCATAGGTCGCCGGATCGACCGGCTTGTTCAGCTGCACGCGCTTGACGAACAGCTTGATGAACGAGGTGATCTCGGGCTGGAACAGGACCGTCGGCGGCACGGTCGTCGCCAGCGCCCGCGGCTTGAAGGCGGTCGAGGCGATCCAGTAGATCGGTGCGAGGAAGACGAGCGTCGCCAGAAGAACCGCGACGATGGCGAGACGATTGACCGTGGCACGGCCGGACGACTGGACCGCGGCCATGCTAGCGCTCCTTCACCTTGTTGAGATACTTGACGTAGATGTTGGTGATCGCCAGCACCATGATCAGCACGATATAGGCGAGCGCGCAGGACTTGCCGGTGTCCCATTGCTGGAACGCCTGCTTGTAGAGGCGGATGGCAATGACTTCCGTCGTCGGCTGCGTCGACATGATGTAGGCGATGTCGAAGGTCTTGAACGCTTCCATCGTCCTGAAGATCAGGGCGATCAGGAGCAGCGGCGCGACCAGCGGCAGCGTGATGCGGCGGAAGGTGTACCAGGCGCCGGCCCGGTCGATCGCCGCGGCCTCGTAGAGATATTTCGGCACCGCGGAGAGGCCTGCCAGCGACAGGAGCATCACGAAGGGCGCCCACATCCAGATATCGGTGATGGCGATCGCGAACAGCGCCGCGTCCGGATTGGACAGCCACGCGAAGTCGCCGAGCCCGAGCGCATAGTTGATGATGCCCCAGGACGGATCGTAGAGCAGCTTCCAGAAGAGGCCGACCACGGCCGCCGACATCATCATCGGCAGCAGCAGGAGCGTGGTGACGAGGCCCTTCATCGGGAAGGTGCGGTTGAGCAGCAGCGCGAGGCCGAAGCCGACGATCATCTGGCCGCTCACCGAGACGATGACGTATTTGGCGGTGATGGCGAAGTTCGACCAGATCTTCTCGTCCGAGAGAAGGTCCCGATAGTTCTGCAGGCCGATGAAGCTCGGCGATGCATTCGACGAGGCGCGGAAATCCGTGAAGGAATAGCCGAGCGAATAGATCAGCGGGAAGATGTTGAAGACGATCAGGAAAAGGACCGTCGGAATGATGAAGAGGTTGCGGATGCCGAGATCACTCAGCCCGTTCCGTCTGGTCGGCCGCGCGGCCGCATCAAGATTTGTCGCAAGACTGGTCACGCACCGCCTCCCGGGGGACAAGCAAATGATATCCGGGGGCGTTGACGCCCCCGGACGCGATCGACGCAGCGATCAGTTGTTGTAGCGGTTGTACTTGTTGAACGTGGCGGTCCAGTCCTTGACCGTCGCATCCAGCGCTTCCTGCGCCGTGCCCTTGTCGCCCACGACATAGGGATAGATATGCTGGTTCATCTGGTCGAGGATCTCGGCATATTCGGGCGTCGCCCAGAAGTCCTTGACCATGAACATCGTGTCGTAGAACGCCTTGTTGTAGGGCGTGGCGTTCTGGAATTCCGGCGACTTCAGCACGGACTGGCTGGCGGTATAGCCGCCGAGTTCAGCCCACTTCTTCTGGGTCTCGTCCTTGATGAACCATTCCAGGAACTTCATCGACGCTTCCTGCTTCTTGGAATAGGAAACGACGGAGATGCCCTGGCCGCCCAGCGCCGCGAAGCGCTTGCCGGTCGGTCCGGCCGGATTGGCGAAGAAGCCGGTGACCTCGGCATAGGGATTGGTGGTCTTGTTCACCAGCGGCGGGAAGAAGGCGAAGAAGTTCATGCTCATCGCGGCGAGGCCTTCGGTGATGGCCTGGTTGTCCTCGATGAAGAAGGTCTTGCCCCAGCCGGGCGGGGTGAACTTGTAGAGTTCCTTGTACATCTCGAGGCCGGCGACGGCCTCCTTCGAATTGGTGATGCCGTCGACCTTGTAGGTCGCGTAGTCACCGAGCTCGCCACCATACGAGAAGATGGCGCTCTCGACGCCCATCGCCATGGCGTCATAGGAATTGTCGGTGTAGATCGCGATGCCGTAGCGCTTCTGATCGGGGCGATGGAAGAACTCGGCGATGTCGCGCATCTGGGCGTAGGTCTCGGGGATGGCGAGGTCGTAGCCATATTTGGCCTTGAACGCCTCCTTCTCCTTCGGATCCTCGAACCAGTCCTTGCGATAGGCCCAGCCGACGGCGTCGCCCTCGAGCGGAACCGCCCAGTACTTGCCGCTGCCACCGGGATATTCGGCGTAGTATTTCACCGTCGCCGGGGCCATGACTTCGCCGAGCTTGTTCTTGACGAAGAAGTCCGTCAGGTCGACATAGTGACCCTGCGTGGCGCCGGCGCCGAGCCACTGGCTGTCGCCGACGACCATGTCATAGGCATCGCCCTTGGCGTTGAACTCGGTGAAGGCCTTGGTCTGGAAATCGGACCACGGCGTCGTCTCGACCGTGATCGTGTCGCCCGATTCCTTGGCGTATTCGTTGACCAGTTCCTGAAGATAATTGGCCGGATCCCACTCGGCCCAGAAGATCGTGAGATCCTCGGCAGCAGCACTCGCGACACCGACCAGCGTGAACCCCACGCCTGCCAGCAATCCAGTCAGGACTTTCCTCGACATTGCAGGTCTCCTCCCTGTTTCCCTCTTGCCGCCGTCTCTCCGCAGGGGTCGGCGGCATGCCGGACCGTTTCTGGTCAGGCCCCCTTCTTGCGCGGTCTCCCTGTCGTCTTCGCGTCCGGCACTGTCGTTGCGGTGGCAGCGGTCTCTCCCTCCGCTGCCTCCGCCAGTGCCGTCCGGATCATGGCCCGGGCCGCCCAGCTCGCGACATCCTCCGCCGCGGCTGCGTCCAGCCCCCAGATATCCTTCAGGATGATGATCGCCTCGATGCCGAACACCAGCGACATCGCCTGCGTCACCCGCTCGGCCGCATCGCGGCCGATCGTTTCCTCGAGCGGCGCCGTCGCCGCCTTCAAGAGGCTGCGCCGGTTGCCGCGCACCACGCGCGCCTCGGCGCCGAGCGTCCCGGCCCGGCGGCGCTGCCACTGGTCGAGCGCCAGCAGGAGGGCAGCGCGATGGGTCGCCTCATAGGCCTCCATCCGCCTGTAGGCGAAGCGGAACAGCGCGGCGACATTCGCCTCGGCATCGCCCTCGCCATCGGCCGGCGTCCAGTCGAGGATCGGCCCGAGCGCGTCGTCGACGGCCGCCTGGATCATCGCCGCCTGGCTCGGAAAATAGCGGTAGGCCGTGGCGCGCGACACCTCTGCGGCCTCGGCCACTTCCGACACCGACGGGCTGCCGCCGCTCTGCATCAGACGGATCGCCGTATCCAGCATCAGCCGCTTCATGCGGCCGCGCGGTCCCTTCTCGGCTGCTCGCCCTTGCTCTTGACCTGAGACTGACATGCCAATACGATACGCATGTCTCAGAATAAAAGCAACCGAGCAAATCGTCTTTCCGATGCCTGGGGAGGACATCGGACGGACCAGGAAGCCAGCAATCCTGCCATTTTGCAGCGCCGGAACGACCGTTCCGGCGATGCCTGCCGTTCGGCCTCGCGAGGCCGCGATGCAACCCCCGCATGTCGTGCAAGGACGAGCATGAGCCGCATCTACATCGTCGGAACCGGGGACACGAAAGGCGAGGAACTCACCTTCCTCGAGGGCGTCATCGCGGCCTCCGGCATGGCCTCCGCCCTCGTCGATGTCGGCACGCGCCCCTCGACGATCGCGGCCGAGTTTCCAGCAGCGAGCGTCGCGGCGCATCATCCGGACGGCGTCGCCGCCGTGCTCGGGCGCGATGATCGCGGCGAGGCCGTCACGGCGATGGGCACGGCGTTCGCGGCCTTCATCAAGAGCCGCGACGATGTCGCCGGCGTCATCGGCATCGGCGGCGGCGGTGGCACCTCGATCATCACCACGGGGCTGCGCGAGCTGCCCGTCGGCCTGCCCAAGCTGATGGTCTCGACGCTCGCGTCCGGTGATGTCGCGCCTTATGTCGGCGTCTCCGACATCCTGATGATGCCGTCCGTGACCGACCTCGCCGGGCTCAACCGCATCAGCCGCCTCGTGCTGCAGAATGCGGCGCATGCGATCATCGGCATGGTCCGCACCCCGGCCGTGGTGACCAGCGGCAAGCCGCCGATCGGGCTCACGATGTTCGGCGTCACCACGCCCTCGGTCACCCGCGTCGCCGAACTGCTGCGGTCGGACTATGACTGCCTCGTCTTCCACGCGACCGGAACCGGCGGGCGGGCGATGGAGAAGCTCGTCGACAGCGGCATGCTGGTCGGCGTCATCGACGTCACCACGACCGAGATCGCCGATCACCTCTTCGGCGGCGTGCTTTCGGCAGGCGCCGACCGGCTCGGCGCCATCGCCCGCAGCGGCCTTCCCTATGTCGGCTCGGTCGGCGCGCTCGACATGGTCAATTTCTGGGCCATCGACACCGTGCCCGAGCGCTATCGAGGCCGCCTCCTCTACAAGCACAATCCGAACATCACGCTGATGCGCACGACGGCGGACGAGAACCGCCAGCTCGGCGCCTGGATCGGCGAGAGGCTCAACGCCATGGACGGTCCGGTGCGCTTCCTCATCCCGGAAAAGGGCGTCTCGGCGCTCGATATCGCCGGCGGCGCCTTCCATGACGAGGAGGCCGACGCTGCCCTTTTCGAGGCGCTGGAGCGCAGCGTGCGGCAAACCGCGCGGCGACAGCTCGTCCGTCTGCCGCTCCATATCAACGACCCGGACTTCGCCGCGGCGCTCGTCCGGCACTTCCACGACATTGCTATCTGAACCGAAAGGAAGGCGGATGCCCTTCATTCCCCGCCGGCAAATCCTCGAGACATTCAACGACATGGTGGCCCGCCGCATACCGATCATCGGCGGCGGCGCCGGGACCGGCCTCTCGGCCAAATGCGAGGAAGCGGGCGGCATCGACCTCATCATCATCTACAATTCCGGCCGTTACCGCATGGCCGGCCGCGGCTCGGCCGCCGGCCTCCTCGCCTATGGCAATGCCAACGAGATCGTGAAGGACATGGCGCATGAGGTGCTGCCGGTCGTGCAGCGGACGCCGGTGCTGGCCGGGGTCAACGGCACCGATCCCTTCGTGCTGATGCCGCAGTTCCTCGCCGAGCTGAAGGCGATGGGCTTCTCCGGCGTGCAGAACTTCCCGACCATCGGGCTCTTCGACGGCGTCATGCGGGCGAGCTTCGAGGAGACCGGCATGGGCTACGGCCTCGAGGTCGATATGATCGGCGAGGCGCACCGGCTCGACCTGCTGACGACACCCTATGTGTTCAATCCGGACGAATCCCGCGCCATGGCCGAGGCGGGCGCCGACATCATCGTCGCGCATATGGGCGTGACGACAGGCGGGGCGATCGGTGCAACCTCGGCGAAATCTCTCGACGACTGCATCGCCGAGATCGACGCCATCGCCGAGGCGGCGCGCAGCGTGCGCTCCGACATCATCATCCTCTGCCATGGCGGCCCGATCGCCATGCCCGAGGACGCCGGCTATGTGCTGAAGCGCACCGCCCATTGCCACGGCTTCTATGGCGCCTCCAGCATGGAGCGGCTGCCGGTCGAGGTCGCGCTGACGGCGCAGACGCGCACATTCAAGGAACTGGCCTTCTGAGCCGGTGCGATCGAGGGAGGAGAACCACCATGGGCGAAGGCAAGTTCGTCGTCGCGGAGACGACGCCCGAAGAGGTGCTGGACTGGGGCCGGCTGCGCTGGATGAGCCATCCGCCGGCGACCGGCGCCGAGCAATTGACCGTGATCGACGTGACGCTGTCGCCGGGCAAGGGCCACGACTTCCACAAGCATCCCGACCAGGAAGAGGTGATCTATGTCACCGGCGGCACGGTCGAGCAGTGGGTCGGCCAGGAGAAGCGCCTGCTCGGCCCGGGCGACGCCGCGTTCATTCCGCCCGGCGTCGTCCATGCCTCCTTCAATCCCGGCACCAGCGAGGCGCATGTCGTCGCCATTCTCGGCCCCTGCATCGGCGTCAACGGCTATGTCTCGGTCGAGGTCGCCGGCGAGGCGCCGTGGAAGGATCTGCGCAAATAGAACGTCACCAAAAAGGCACCACCTGTCATTGCCGGGCTTGACCCGGCAATCCAGACTAGCTTTCGATCGAAGCGGCCGGAGCAAACCGGCCCAAGGGAGACTGGATTGCCGGGTCAAGCCCGGCAATGACAGCAGGAATGACGGTTGCCGCGAAAAGAACGGCGAATAGCAGGGCGATCTGGGAGGATCCGATGCCGAACAACTATCCGAAGCTGCACAATGCCGCCTGGCCCGGTGTCGTCGGCAAGGGCGGCGACAGCGAGCCGATCATCGCGCTCGACACGCTGTTGAAGCTGACCGCCAATGCCGAGGTCGACGGCGTCAAGTTCGACGGCATCGACCTCTTCATCACCGCGCCGCATTTCGACATCGACAGCGACACGGACGCGGTCAAGCGGATGACCGACCACATCGCTTCCTACGGCCTCAAGGTCGGCTCCTTTGTCGCGCCGATCTGGGGCGGGGCCGGCGGCGGCTCGGCGATGGGCACGGCCGACGATCGCAAGCGTTTCCTGGAGCAGGTGCGCAAGGCCTGCGCCATCGGCCGGCAGATGCGCGACCTCGGCATCCGCCCGACCGGCGGCATCCGCATTGATTCCTCGGTCGGCGTCGAGGCCTGGGACACCGACCCGCTCGGCAATTCACGGCTGATCGCGCAGACCTTCTCCGAGGCCGCCGACATCGCCGAGGACTATGACGAGTTCCTCGTCGCCGAGGGCGAGATCTGCTGGGGCGGCATGCATTCCTGGCGCGAGATGGTGCGGCTGCTCGAGATGGTCGACCGGCCCGGCGTCGTCGGCTACCAGGCCGACATGGCGCATTCGATGCTCTACACGCTCGGCTACAATGCTGAGAACGACCGCATCCTGCCGAAGGATTTCGACTGGGCCGATACCGCGACGCTCGACGCCGCCTATCGCAAGGTCGCCGACGCGCTGCGCCCCTGGACGATGGATTTCCACGTCGCGCAGAACGACGGCACCGTGTTCGGCTCGGGCGACCACGAGAAGACCGGCCGCCATTGCCAGGTCGACGATCCGAACGGCCGGCTCGATGTCGCAAAGCATGCCGGCTACTGGCTGCGCGACCGCGAGGGCAACCTGACCAAGCGCATGCGCCACATCTGCTGGGACGGCTGCATGTTCCCGAACGCCGTCATGGAGAGCCAGGCGACCTGGAACAAGGTTCTCGGCGCCATGATCAAGGTACGCGAGGCGCATGGCTGGAGCGAGTAGGCCGGGACCGTCGGGGGCCTTGCTTCACCTCCCCCTGAGGGGGAGGTCGACGGCCGAAGGCCGGCGGGAGAGGGTTTAGGGACCTCTCCGCGCAGGCGCGGCAAAGGCCCTTTCCGGAGAGCCCGTAAACCCTCACCCGGCGCTTTGCGCCGACCTCCCCCTCAGGGAGAGGTGAAGGATCGGGCGGCAATCGCAGTCGCTGCATCTCGACCACGAAGACAAGAGATCGATCGGGAGGATTTCATGACGAAGACGCTGAATGTCGGCATGGTCGGCTATGGCTTCATGGCCCGCGCCCATTCCAATGCCTGGAGCAAGGTGTCCCACTTCTTCGACACCGGCTACAAGCCGGTGCTGAAGGCGGTGGCGGCCCGCAACGCCAAGAAGGCCGCCGCCTTCGCCGCAACATGGGGCTATGAGAGCGTCGAGAGCGACTGGCGGCGGCTGATCGAGCGGCCCGACATCGACGCGATCGACATCTGCACGCCGAATGACAGCCATGCCGAGATCGCCATCGCCGCCGCCAAGGCCGGCAAGATGGTGCTCTGCGAGAAGCCGCTCGCCCGCAGCGAGGCCGAGGGCATCCCGATGGTCGAGGCCGTCGAGGCGGCCGGCGTCCCCAACATGGTCTGGTATAATTATCGCCGCGTCCCGGCGGTCATGCTGGTCAAGCGGATGATCGACCAGGGCCTGCTCGGCCATATCTATCACTACCGCGCCAAGTTCCTGCAGGACTGGACGATCTCGCCCGACGTGCCGCAAGGCGGCGCCGCGACCTGGCGGCTCGATGTCGACAGCGCCGGCTCCGGCGTCACCGGCGATCTGCTCGCCCATTGCCTCGACACCGCGATCTGGCTCAACGGCTCGATCGGCAGCCTGACGGCGATGACCGAGACCTTCGTCAAGCAGCGCAAGGATGCGCTGACCGGCGCGATGCGCGAGGTCGGCATCGACGATGCCGCCGCCGTGCTGACCCGCTTCGACAACGGCTCGCTCGGCACGTTCGAATCGACCCGCTACGCCCGCGGCCACAAGGCGGCCTATACGCTCGAGATCAACGGCGAGAACGGCTCGCTCGCCTGGGACCTGCACGACCTCAACCGCGTCGCCTGGTTCGATCACCGCACGCCGGGCGCGCTGCGCGGCTGGACCTCGATCCTCGTCACCGACGGCGAGCATCCCTATCTCGGCAAGTGGTGGGTGCCCGGCCTCATCATCGGCTACGAACACTCCTTCGTGCACCAGGTCGCCGATTTCCTCGAAGGCCTCGCCCATGGCAAGCCGGCCGCGCCGACCTTCCGCGACGCGCTGGAAACGACGCGCGTCTGCGACGCCATCATCGCCTCGGGCAAGAGCGGCCAGTGGGTCGATCTCGGCGACGGAGGGACGGCATGAGGTTCGGCTTCAACCTCTTGCTGTGGACCGCGCATGTCGAAGAGGCGCATCTCCCCATCATCGAGGATCTCAAGGCCGCCGGCTATGACGGCGTCGAGGTGCCGATGTTCGGCGGCGATCCCGAGCATTTTGCCTGGCTCGGCCAGCGCATTCGCGATGCCGGCCTCAGGGCGACCGGGGTCGGGATCATGCCGGGCGGCGGCAAGGACTCGATCTCGGCCGATCCGACGGAACGGGCCGGCGCGCTCGAGCATCTCAAATGGCTGACCGACTGCACGGCGGCGCTCGGCGCCGATCTCGTCTGCGGCCCGCTGCACCAGACGCTCGGCCGCTTCACGGGCGCCGGTCCGACGCAGGAAGAAAAGGCGCATTGCGTCGAGGTGCACAAGGCGGCGGCGCGCTATGCCGCGAGGGCCGGCGTCAGCCTCTCGGTCGAGCCGCTCAACCGCTTCGAATGCTATTTCCTCAACACCGCCGGCGCCGCCAAGGCGCTGGTCGATGCGGTCGCCGAGCCGAATTACGGCTATCTCTACGACACCTTCCATTTCAACATCGAAGAGAAGAACCAGCCGCGCGCCATCCACGCGACCGCCGGCGCCTTCAACCATGTCCACATCTCCGAGAACGACCGCGGCGTCCCCGGCACCGGGCCGATCGATTTCGAGAGCGTGTTCAAGGCGTTGAAGGAGGTCGGCTACGATGGCTGGATGACGGTCGAATCCTTCGGCTCGGCCCTGCCCGACCTCGCCGCGGCGACGCGCGTCTGGCGGCCGCTGTTCGAGAAGCCCGTGGACGTCTATCAGGGCGCGATCAGGCTGATGAAGGAGGGCTGGGCGGCGGCGTGAGGGCTGCCTCCAAGGCCTCCAATGCCACGGCCGGCAACCCCCTCCCCGTCCCTCCCCCGCTCTCGCGGGAGAGGGGGCGGCCGGCGTCTCGGCCATCCGGGTGGAGGCAGCGCCCTGCCCTCTCCCCCTTGCGAGGGAGAGCTGGAGAGGGGGCCTTTCTTATCCTTCTCAGCGCTCCGACGAGCACGGCCGGCAACCCCCTCCCCGACCCTCCCCCGCTCTCGCAGGAGAGGAGGCGGCTGGCGGCTCGGCCAGTCCCCCATGAAGGCCGGAGCGCGCCCTCTCCCCCCTTGCGAGGGAGATCTGGAGAGGGGGCCTTCCTTCCCTCCTGACGCGCTCCGACGATCACGGCCGGCAATTCCCTCCCCGTCCCTCCCCCGCTCCCGCGGGAGAGGGGGCGGCTGGCGGCTCGGCCAATCCCCGATGAAGGCTGAAGCGTGCCCTCTCCCCCCTTGTGGGGGAGAGTTGGAGAGGGGGGCCTTCCTGCTTTCTCAGAACTCTAGCAGTCACGGCCGGCAACCCCCTTCCCGTCCCTCCCCCGCTCCCGCGGGAGAGGGGGCGGCAGGCGGCTCGGCAATTCCCGATGAAGGCCGCGCCCTGCCCTCTCCCCCCTTGTGGGGGAGAGTTGGAGAGGGGGGCCTTTCTTATCCTTCTCAGCGCTCCGACGATCACGGCCGGCACCCCCCTCCCCGACCCTCCCCCGCTTCGCGGGAGAGGGGGCGGCTGGCGGCTTGGCCAGTCCCGATGAAGGCTGAAGCGTGCCCTCTCCCCCTTGCGAGGGAGAGCTGGAGAGGGGGGCCTTCCTGCCCTCCGCAGAATTCCGAGACAGGTGACGCCCTTTGTGCTTCGCTGGCGAAAATAACAATCGAGCCGGAGGATTGACGCCATGCCTGCCAGGAACGGAACTGCCCTCGTCACGGGAGCCTCACGCGGGCTCGGCGCGGCGATCGCCAAGGGGCTCGGTGCGGCCGGATGGGCGGTTGCGGTCAACTATGCGCATGACGATGCGGGCGCTGCCGCCGTCGTCGATGCCATCGAGGTCGCCGGCGGACGGGCCGCCGCGTTCAAGTTCGACGTCACCGACAAGGCGAGCGTCCGCCACGGCGTCGCCGAGATCGAGCATCGGCTCGGCGACCTCGGCCTCATCGTCAACAATGCCACCGGCCCGCAGCCGTTCAAGCCGATCGAGGAGCAGAGCTGGGACGATCATCTCGACCAGTTGCGCTTCTTCGTGAAGGCGCCGCTCCTCGTCCTGCAATGCGTGCTGCCGGCCTGGAAGGCGCGCGGCAGCGGCATCGTCGTCAATATCGGCAGCGAGGTCGTCGACATGGGCAATGCCGCTTTCGGCCATTATGTGGCGGCCAAGGCGGCGATGGTCGGGCTGACGCGCTCCTGGGCGAACGAACTCGGCGGCGACGGCATCCGCGTCAATCTGGTCGCGCCCGGCTTCATTCCCGTCGAGCGCCATTCGGATGCGACGGCGGACGATCTCGAAGCCTATCGCCGGCTGGTGCCGCTCGGCCATCAGGGCGTGCCGGAGGATATCGCCGCGATGGTGGTGTTCCTCGCCTCGCCCGGCGGCGGCTTCATCACCGGGCAGACCTTTGCGGTCAATGGCGGCCGCACGCTGGCCTGAGGTTGACGCGCGGCCGCTGATGGTTTCCAAGGCGGGCACCCGATCAGGACAATGGAGTGCCCGTTGACGACCTCATACCGGCTGCGCCAGGCAGCCCTGTTCGACCTGCCCGCCATCTATCGCATCTGCCTCGTGACCGCCGATTCCGGCGGCGACGCGACCGGGATCGAGGACGATCCCGACGCACCGGGCCACCTCTATGCCGGGCCCTATGTGGCGCTGGAGCCGGAGCATTCCGTGGTGATCGATGGCGACGGCGGGGTCGCCGGCTTCTGCGTCGGCGCGCTCGATACGGTCGCGTTCTACCATCGCATGGAGCGCGACTGGCTGCCGGCGCTGCGCGAACGGACACGGCATCCGGGCGAGGATCGCTCGCTCTGGCGCGGTAGCGACGCCCGCCGCTGGCAAATCCACCAGCGACGGACGGAATCGCCCGACCTGCTCGAGCGCTATCCCTCGCATGTGCATATCAACCTCCTGGCCGAGGCACGCGGCGGCGGCTGGGGACGGCGGGTGCTGGAAAGCGTGATGCAGCGCCTCGCGGCGGCCGGTTCGCCCGGCATGCATCTCGGCGTCGCGCGGATCAATGTGAAGGCCCGCGCCTTCTACAGGGCAGTCGGGCTCGAGGAACTGCCGGGCCAGGGCGAGACCTCGGAAGGCGTCTATATGGTCAGGCGCTTCCTGCCCTGACGCGGCCGCCTATTCCGCGACCGCCCCCGCGCGGAGGCTTTCGAGGAAGCGGACCAGCGCCCCGCCGGTTTCGGCGACGGGGCGGTCGTTGACGATGACGAGATCGGCGCGCAGCTCGAAGCGGCGCGCCGCCTCGCGGGCGAGCCGCTCCTCGATCGCCGCGCGGCTTTCGCGGCCGCGCGCCGCGAGCCGTGCCGCCAGCACGTCCACGGGCGCCGTCACCTCGATCACGGCGAGGCGGGCAAAGCGGTCGCGCGCCATCGGCAGCGCCGCGCGCGAGAGATTGCAGACGACGTCCTCGCCGCGTGCGAGGGCGTCGCGGATCGAGGCGGGCAGCGCATAGCCGAGACCATGCGCGCGCCAGGAGAGGGCGAAGCGACCGTCGGCATGGCCTTCGGCGAAGCTCGCCTCGTCGATGGTGTCGTGGTCCTCGAAGGCATTGGCCGGCCGCGTCACCAGCCGCCGGGCGAACAGGATGTCCGGGCGGGCGGCGAGCTCTGCCCGCGCATGCGCGATCAGCGTGTCCTTGCCGGCGCCGCTCGGCCCGACGATGGCGACGAATGTCCCGCTCACGACCGCTGCCTCACGACTTCTGCCCCGCGCTTGAGTATGCCCCGTGCCGCCCGCCTCAGGAGACCCGCTGGCCCTCGCGCCAGACCTGGCGGACGATCGGCGTCGTCTCGACGAGATGGACGCGGACGAGATCAGCCCGCAGCCCCTTCGCGATGGCGCCGCGATCGGTGAGGCCGGTCGCCTTGGCCGGCGTCAGCGTCACCGTGCGGATGGCGGCGGCAAGGTCGATCTCCGGCGCCCGGTTCGGCAGTTCGAAGGCCGACATCAGAAGGCTCGCCGGCACATAGTCGGACGAGAGGATGTCGAGGAGGCCGGCGCGGGCCAGTTCCTCGGCGGCGACATTGCCGGAATGCGAGCCGCCGCGAACGATATTGGGCCCGCCCATCATCACGACGATGCCGGCTTCCTTCAGCGCCTCGGCGGCCTCCAGCGTCGTCGGGAACTCGGCGACGGAGACGCCTTCGCTGGCCGCCTCCTGGGCATGCGCGGCGGTGGCGTCGTCATGGCTCGCCAGCACGACGCCGTTCTTCGCCGCGATCTCGATGAGGCGGGCGCGGTTGACCTTGGCATACTGGTCGTGCAGCGCCAGCCGCTCGCCGACGAGGCGGTCGACATGCGCTTCCGAGACGTCCTTGCGGCGGATGTAGAAGCGCCGCCACGTCTCGAGGTCGCGGAACTGGCGCTGGCCGGGCGTGTGGTCCATCAACGACATGAGATGCACCGGATGGCGCGCAATCAGGGTCTCGAGATGCTCGATGACGTCGGGCGTCGCGATCTCGCAGCGGATATGGGTGCGGTGATCGGCGCGGAGATGCCCGGCGATCCGCGCCTGGTCGATGGCGTCGGCCAGCGTCTGCAGATCGGCGCCGATCGACTTGATGTCGATGTCGGAGCCGGCGCGCAGCGAATCGAACACCGTCGTGATGCCGGAGCTGACGATCTGCGCGTCATAGGCCATGACCGAGGCGAGCGGATGCCAGCGCACATGCGGGCGCGGCGAGAAATGGCTCTCGAGATGATCGGTGTGCAGCTCGACGAGGCCGGGGACAAGATGGTCGCCCTTGACGTCGAAGCCGCGCTCCGGCGCCGGTCCCTCGCCAATCTCGGCGATCAGCCCGTCCGAGATGGCGATCCAGCCGTTCTCGATCACGCGATCGGGCAGGACGAGCCTTGCATTTTCAAGCACATAGTGACGCGGCTCGTTCATGGCTGGCTCTTCCCGTCTCAAGGATCCCATCGCGCCGCCGGGGGGCGTCGCGTCAATGCTATCAAGCCCCGTCACGCCGCCTTTTCCGTGGCGAAGGCGGTCATGTCGACGATGCGGTCGGCGACGGCGTCGCGGACATCCTCGTCATGGAAGATGCCGACAATGGCCGCGCCGGCCTTCTTCTTCTCTTCGATGAGCCGGACGACGACGGCCCGGTTGGCGGCGTCGAGCGAAGCGGTCGGCTCGTCGAGGAGCAATAGCGGCCGATCGGCCGCAAGGCCACGGGCAATGTTGACCCGCTGCTGCTCGCCGCCGGAAAAGGTGCCGGGCGGCAGGCTCCACAGCCGCTCGGGCACGTTGAGGAGCGTCAGGAGCCGCTCGGCCCGCGCCCAGGCCTCGCATTGGCCGACGCCGCCTTCGGCCGCCGCCGCCGCGACGATATCGAGCGCCGAGACGCGCGGGATGACGCGCAGGAACTGGCTGACATAGCCCATCACGCTGGCCCGAAGCGCCAGGATGCGGCGCGGCTCGGCCCGCGCGACATCGACCGCCTCGGCGCCGTCGCGGACGAGGATGGTGCCTTTGTCGCAGCGATAATTGCCGTAGATCATCTTGAGGATCGACGACTTGCCGGCGCCCGAGGGGCCGCCGAGCACGACGCATTCGCCCGGCCGCGCCTCGAAGGCGACATTGTCGACGACGCGGATGCGCATGCCATCTCGAAGATGCAGCGTGAAGCTCTTGGAGACGCCGGAGAGGCTGACCAGCGGCGAAGCGGAGGCGAGATCGGTCATGCTGCGAGCACCGAGGAGACGAGGAGCTGGGTATAGGCCTCGCGCGGATCGTCGAGCACCTGATCGGTGAGGCCCGCCTCGATCACGCGGCCATGGCGCATCACCATGATCCGATGCGACAGGAGCCGAGCGACCGCGA
The DNA here is from genome assembly GCA_965279105.1 of Kaistia sp. Lineage (GTDB taxonomy): Bacteria > Pseudomonadota > Alphaproteobacteria > Rhizobiales > Kaistiaceae > Kaistia. The sequence goes on along the minus strand of OZ257135.1, from coordinate 1,584,756 downwards.
GGTCATGCGTCACGATCACGACCGCCAGCCCCATTTCGGCGACGAGACCGCGCACGAGATCGAGCAGGCGCGCCTGCACCGAGACGTCGAGGCCGGAGGTCGGCTCGTCCATGAAGACGAGGCGGGGATGGGTGACGAGATTGCGGGCGATCTGCAGGCGCTGGCGCATGCCGCCGGAGAAATCGCGCGGCAGGTCGTCGATGCGCGACGTGTCGATCTCGACGCGGCCGAGCCAATCCTCCGCCGTGCCGCGGATGCGGCCATAGTGACGCTCGCCGACCGCCATCAGCCGCTCGCCGACATTGCCGCCGGCCGAGACGCTCATGCGCAGGCCCTCGCGGGCATCCTGGCGGACGAAGCCCCAGTCGGTGCGCAGCAGGAAGCGCCGCTCGGCCTCGCTGAGCGAAAAGAGATCGCGCGTGACGCCGTCGCGCATCCGGTAGCGGATCGTGCCGGAGGTCGGCGCGAGTTCGGTCGCGAGCAGCTTCAGGAGGGTCGACTTGCCGGAGCCGGACTCGCCGACGACGGCCAGCACCTCGCCCTCATGGATGTCGAAGCTCACCGCCTCGCAGCCGATGCGCGGGCCATAGAGCTTGCCGAGATCGCGGGCGGAGAGAAGGGGACGTTCGCTGTCGGTCATTGTTCTGCCTCGCTCCGCGCCCTGCGTTCGAAAGGAAAGGCCCCCACCCTGCCCTCCCCCGCAAGGGGGGAGGGTTCTTGCGCCGCGGCGGTGTCGACGTCGAGACTGACCGAAGAGGCTACCGCCTCAAGGCCGGTCTCAGTCGCACCCCCTCCCCCCTTGCGGGGGAGGGACGGGGTGGGGGACTTCATCTCCGCCGGCACCGGCTCCAGCTTGAAGCTGAAGCCGTATTTCTCGAAGCCGAGGCTCTCATAGAAGCGATGCGCCTTCTCCGAGCGGAGATTGGAGGAGAGCGCGACCTTGTAGGCGCCCTTGGAGGCGGCGAGCGCGAAGGCCTCGCGCATCATCCAGCGGCCGATGCCGCCGCCCTGCTGGCCTTCCGCGACGACGACATTCTCAACGAGCGCCGTCGGCGTGCCCCAATGGGCGATGTTGTCGATCACCATCAGCGCGAAGGTGCCGACGACTTCGCCGGCCTCTTCCGCCAGATAGACGGCATAATCCGGATAGAGCGCGAAGCGCGCGAAGATCGCCCGCGCCTCGTCGAGGCTGACGGTGCGGCCATTGTTGAAGCTTGGCTGGCCATAGAGCGCGATCAGCGCCGGCAGGTCGGCCTCGGTCGCCTTGCGGAGCGTGAGTCCGGTCATGGCCGCCCTCCGGGAACGGCATCGCCGGCCATCTCGCCGCGATGGCCCGCCGCCCGGCGGCTGCTGCAATAATCGCTGTCGGAGCAGACGAACATCCGCCCGCCGCGATCATCGAGCACGACCTCGTCGAGATAGACCCCCGTGGCCGCGCAGAGCGCGCAGGGCTTTTCGAAGCGCTGCACCTCGAAGGGATGATCCTCGAAATCGAGGCTCACGACATCGGTATGGGGCGGCACGGCATAGATGCGCTTCTCGCGGCCGGCGCCGAAGAGCTGCAGGGCCGGCGAGCGGTGCATCTTCGGATTGTCGAATTTCGGCGTCGGCGACGGGTTCATCACATAGCGGCCGGCGACCTCGACCGGATAATCGTAGGTCGTCGCGATATGGCCGTGGCGGGCGATGTCCTCATAGAGCTTCACATGCATCAGCCCGTAATCGGCGAGCGCATGCAGCTTGCGCGTCTCGGTCTCGCGCGGCTCGAGGAAGCGGAGCGGCTCCGGGATCGGCACCTGATAGACGAGAATCTGGCCCTCGGTGAGCGGCGTCTCGGGAATGCGGTGGCGCGTCTGGATGACGGTCGCCTCCGTCGTCTTCGTCGTCGTCGCGACGCCGGCGGTCTTGGCGAAGAACTTGCGGATCGAGACCGCATTGGTGGTGTCGTCGGAGCCCTGGTCGATGACCTTCAGCACATCATCCGGCCCGATCACCGCCGCCGTCACCTGGACCCCGCCTGTGCCCCAACCATAGGGCATCGGCATTTCGCGGCTGGCGAAGGGCACCTGATAGCCGGGAATGGCGATCGCCTTCAGGATCGCGCGGCGGATCATCCGCTTGGTCTGCTCGTCGAGATAGGCGAAATTGTAGCCGGTGGCCGTCGGCAGAGCGGACGGCAAGGCCCCCGTGTGGCTCGGCCCTGCAACCCCCTCCCCACCCTCCCCCTTGCGGGGAGAGGGCTTTTCTGCCGTGCCGGCTGCGAGCGAGAGCCTCTCCTGCATGGTCGCGCCATCGATGGCGGCCGCGACGGGGCCCTCTCCCCCCTTGTGGGGGAGAGATGGAGAGGGGGGTGCTTCTGCGGCGATGCCAGATTGAAACTCAGGCGCACTCATTCCGCCGCCTCCTTCAGGGTCTGCCGCAGCGCCGCGTGTTCGGCGCGCATCTGGCGGACAAGGCCGAGCTCGGCCTGGAAATCGACATAGTGCGGCAGCTTCAGATGCTCGACGAAGCCGGTCGCCTGGACATTGTCGCAATGGGAGAGGACGAATTCCTCGTCCTGCGCCGGGGCCACGACATCCTCGCCGAACTCGCGCGTCCTCAGCGCCCGGTCGACCAGCGACATCGCCATGGCCTTGCGCTCGCTCTGGCCGAAGACGAGGCCATAGCCGCGCGTGAACTGGGGCGGGCGCTCGGCCGAGCCGTGGAATTGGTTGACCATCTGGCACTCGGTGAGCGCCACCGGGCCGAGCGGCACGGCGAAGCCGAGCTCCTCCGGCACGAATTCGGCCATGACCTCGCCGAAGCGGATCTCGCCGACAAAGGGATGCGTGCGGCCATAGCCGCGCTGGCTCGAATAGGCGAGCGCCAGCAGGAAACCCTCGTCGCCGCGCGCCAGCCCCTGCAGGCGGAGATCGCGCTCGGCCGGGAAATCGAGCGGCGCCCGCGTCAGGTCGCCGACCGGCTCGTCGTCCATCGGCGCCTCGGCCTCGATCAGGTCCTCGCCGTCGAGGAGATCGGTGACGCGCGGGACGCTCGCCCGCTCGGCCGCCGCCTCGGCCGGCTCCGGCACGGGAACGCCGGCGGCCAGCATGAAATCGATCAGGCGGTGGGTATAGTCGAAGGTGGGTCCCAGCACCTGCCCGCCGGGCAGGTCCTTGTAGGTGGCGGAGATGCGGCGCTCGATCGCCATTCTGGCCGTGTCGAGCGGCGCCGAATGGCCGAAGCGCGGCAGCGTCGTGCGGAAGGCGCGGACGAGGAAGATCGCCTCGATCAGGTCGCCGCGCGCCTGCTTGATCGCCAGCGCCGCCAGCGCCGGATCATAGAGCGAGCCCTCGGCCATGACGCGGTCGACGGCGAGGGACAGTTGATGCTCGATCTGCTCGGGCGCGATCTCGGCGACGGCCTCTGGCCCGCGCCGCTCATGCGCCAGCAGCGCATGGGCGTTGTCGATCGCCGCCTCGCCGCCCTTGACCGCGACATACATGGTTCAGACCTCCCGGATGCGGGTCGTGCGCGGCAGTGCCGCGATATGTCCCGGCGCGGCCAGGACGAGATCGACGCCGCGCGGAAACAGCGCCCGGTTGGCGGCGAACGCCTCGGTCAGTCCCGCGGGCCAGCCTGCGACGGCCAGGCGGCGCTCGCCGTCGATGCCGGGGCCGGCAAGGGCGAGCGGGCCTCTCGCGGCAAGCTCCGTCACGGCGACGACGATGGTCGTCGAGCGATCGGGATAGGCGTCGTCGCCAGGGGCGAAGTCGGCGAGCGGCGGCAGCGCGGCGAAATCCGAGACGAAGGCGAAGGCCGCCTCGGCCGGATCGGCGGTGAGGCGTGCGCCGGTATGGAAGGCGAGCCAGGCGGCGACAGCGGGATCGGCGGCAAGCGGAGGGTCGAGCCAGACCAGCGTCTCGTGATCGGCGAGGGTCAGCGCGATGGCCGCGAGTTCGCGCGAAAGACCGTTCGGGGGAACCATATCGGCCGCGAAGGACTGCAGACTGCCCGGCCGGGCCAGCGCGTCCATCAACGCGCGGAAATGCGACTGCGAGGCGAGGACGGGATCGTCGAAGCCGGTGCTGATCGTATCCAGCATGATCAATCCTCCCCGCGCACCATGGTGAAGAAATCGACCCTGGTCGCGGCGACGCGGCGCGCCTTGGTTTCAGTCGTGGCGGCGAGCCGGGCACGCACGCCTTCGAGCGCCGTCTCGACGCGGGGCCGTTCGACGCCCTGCGCGAGCCCGTCGAGGATCGCCGCGAGCCGCGCCTTCGCCCCGTCGCGGCCAAGATGATAGGCAAAGCCGGTGCGGCCATCGGCAAGGCGCACCGCGGCGCGCGTGACGGTCGCCTCGCCGAGATTGAACAGTCGGCCCTCGCCGCCGGCACGACCGCGCAGCATCACGAGGCCGCTTTCGGCGGGGCGGATATCGACGGCGGCAGGGACGGCGCCGAGCGCGCCGAGCGCACTGGCCAGTTCGTCGGCGGAGGCCGCCGCCAGGATCGCCATCAGCGACCGGCGCGCCGCGATCGCCGGGGCCGTGGCCGCGTTGTCGTCGCCCTCTCGCTTCAGATCGTCGGTCACGGCAGCTCCACAGGCTTTCGTTTCGATTTGTCGAATGGTATAGACAACTCCATGAGCCAGTCCAGTGACGATTTGATGACGATTGCGGAGCCCACTGACGCAGCGGGAGAGGGGCGCGAAATCGCGCGCGGCGCCGGCATTTCGGCCTGGCGGCAGATCGCCGACGAGATCGAGGCCGATATCGCCGCCGGCCGCTTCGCGGCAGGAACGCAGCTGCCGACCGAGAGCCAGCTCGCCGCGCGCTTCGCCGTCAATCGCCATACCGTGCGCCGCGGCCTCGCCGACCTCGCGCTGCGCGGCCTCGTCCGGGCGACGCAGGGGCGCGGCACCTTCGTCGAGGCGCGGCCGATCCCCTACCCGATCGGGCCGCGCACCCGCTTCTCCGAGATCGTCTCGCGCGCCGGTCGCGAGGCCGGCGGAAGGCTGCTCGGCGCAGCGACGGTACCGGCCGATGCCCGCGTCGCAGCGGCGCTCCGGATCGAGGCGGGGACGCCGGTCGTCCGCCTCGACACGCTGCGCTCGGCCGACGGCACGCCGATCTCGCTCGGCAGCGGCTACTTCCCGCTGCCGCGCTTCGACCGCCTCGGCGATGCCTATCTCGCCTATGGCTCGATCACGCGGGCGCTCGCCGCGCGCGGCGTCGCCGACTATCGCCGCCTCGAGACGCGCATCTCCGCCCGTCCCGCCGGCAGCGAGGAAGCCGGCCATCTCGAACTCGTCGCCGGCCGCCTGCTGCTCGCCGTCGACAGCATCAATGTCGACGCGGACGGACTGCCGATCCAGTTCACGCACGCCCTCTTCGTCGCCGACCGCACCGAGATCGTCATCGAGTCATGACGCGAAACGCCAGCTTCACCTCCCTGGGGGGAGGCCGGACCGCAGGTCCGGGAGAGGGTTTACGGCCTTACCGGAGAGGCGGCAGGCCCTCGCCCGCCGGCTTCGCCGTCGACCCCTCCCCGAGGGAGAGATGAATCCGCCCTCCGCCCTCAGGCGATCTTCTTGGTGCCGATGATGGCGAGGCGCAGCTTGGTCGAGATGTAGTCGATGATGGCGACCGTCACGAGAATCATCAGGATCAGGAACGCGACCTGCTTCAATTCGAGCACGCGGATGAGTTCGGTCAGGTAGATGCCGACGCCGCCGGCGCCGACGATGCCGATGATCGTCGCCGAGCGGGTGTTGGATTCGAAATAATAGAGCACCTGGCTGGCGATGACCGGCAGCACGCCCGGAACGAGGCCGAAGCGGACCTGATGCACGCGGCTGCCGCCGGACGCGGCGACGCCTTCCGACGCCTTGCCGTCGGTCGCCTCGATCGCCTCGGAGAACAGCTTGCCGAAGGAGCCGAAATCCGAGCAGGCGATGGCGAGCACGCCGGCGAACGGGCCGAGCCCGACCACGTTGATCCACATCAGCGCCCAGATCAGCGTATCGACCGAGCGGATGACGTCGAAGGTCCGGCGGGCGCCGAAATGCACGAAAATGTTGGGAATGACGTTGCGGGCGGCGAGGAAGGCGACCGGGAAGGCGAGGAGCGCCGCGGTCAGCGTGCCGAGAAAGGCGATGCCGAGCGTTTCGCCGAGTGCCGACAGGAAGACGAAGAAGCGCCCTTCCGGCGCCGGCGGCACCATCAGCACGGCGAAGCGGCCGAGCCGCGACAGGCCGTTCAGGATGCGCACCAGCGAGAAGTCGAGCGCGACCATGGCCGCGAAGGCGAGCACGATGAGGGCGAGCGGTACCAGGATCGTCAGCGCCCGGCTGCGCGGCGACATCTTGAAGGCAGCGGGATGGCGCGCCTTCAGCCCGGCAAGATCGGCGCGCGCGGCGGCACTGAGCCGGCCGCGGCCGGCGGGAAGGCCCGATGGGTTTGCGATCTCGCTCATCGGGTCGCCTCGAAGCCGATCAGTTTGTGGCGGATCTGCTCGGTCACGAGATCGATGACGATGACCGTCGCGATGATCATCAGGAGGATCGCGCTGACGTCCGAGTAGTAGAAATTGCGGATGGCGACGAGGAATTCCTGGCCGATGCCGCCCGCGCCGACAAAGCCCATGACGCCGGCGCCGCGCACATTGACCTCGAAGCGCAGCAGCGCATAGGAGGCGAAGCCCGGCGCCACCTGCGGCAGCACGCCGTAGCGCACGGTCTGGATCCAGGACGCGCCGGTCGCCTGCAGCCCCTCGACCGGCTTCATGTCGATATTCTCGACCACTTCGGCGAAGAGCTTGCCGAGCGCGCCGGCCGTGTGGATGGCGAGGGCGAATACGCCGGCCATCGGGCCGAGGCCGAAGGCGATGACGAAGATCAGCGCGAAGACGATGTCCGGCACCGTGCGGCAGAATTCGAGCAGGCGGCGCGCGCCGACGCGCGACCAGCGGCTGCGGGCAAGGTTCGCCGAGGCGATGAAGCAGAGCAGGAAGGCGACGATGCCGCCCATCAGCGTGCCGAGATAGGCGATGAGGATCGTCTGGCCGAGAAGGCCGAGCCAGGCCGGGAAGCCCCAGTACCAGGCCCTCATGTCGGCGAGGATGTTGCCCGAGGAGAAGTCGGGCACCGTGCGGCCGAGGAACGAGGAGAAATTGCCGATATTGGCGAAGAGCGTCAGCGGGCGGACATGGGCGAGCCAGCCGCTCACCAGCGCCAGCACGATGATCGTCACCAGCACGGCGGCGCCACGCCAGCGCCGCACGGAGACGGCCGCCGCATAGGCCGCCGCGAGCGCGCGCGCCTGGGGCTCCGGCAGAACGGGGATCGCGGTCGCCAAGGGCCAGATATCCGTGATGGGGGTTGATCGAAGGACTTGAGGCAGGTCGCAAAGAAGGGGCGGCCGACAGGCGGCCGCCCCTTCCGATGGATTGCGACTTACGAGCTCTTCTTGCGCTGCTCGTCGTTGAACTTGACCATGTCGACGATCGGCTTGTACTCGGCCGGCGACGTCGCCACGAATTCGATGTCCTTGCCGTCGGAGAGCGCGTCGAAGGCGGCCTTGTCCTTCTTCGGCATCTCGAGGAAGGCGGCGGCGATCTTCGTCTTCAGCTCGGCCGGCAGCGAGGAGAGCACCGTATAGGGGCCCTCGGGCAGGAAGTCCGACTTGAAGACGATGCGGAAGTCTTCCTTGGTCATCGGCTTGCCGTCGGCATCCTTGAGCACGCCCTTGGTGATCATGCGCGTCAGGTTGCTGTCGTCTTCCGAATTCCAGGAATTGGCGGCGGCGTCGACAGTGCCCTGGGCGAGCGCCAGCACGGCGTTGTCATGGCTGCCGGCATAGATCGCCTCGCCGAAGAACGTGTCGACGTCCTTGCCTTCACGATGCAGGAAGTAGCGCGGCGCATTGTTGCCCGAGGTCGAGTTCGGGTCGACAAGGGCGAGCTTCTTGCCCTTGAGGTCCTCGAGCGTCTTGTCGGGGCCGTTGGCCAGCGTGTAGATGACCGAATAATAGCCGGTCTTGCCGTTCGAGTGGCGCGAGACGGCGACCGGCTCGGTGGCGACGCCGGTCAGCACGGCGCGGGCATAGGAGGCCGGGCCGTAGAAGGCGATCTGCGCATTGCCGGCGCGCTGCGCCTCGATGACGGCGGCGTAGTCGGTGGCGACGGCGAGCTTGACCGGAACGCCGAGTTCCTTGGCGAGATAGGCGGTCAGCGGCTGGTAGCGGTCGGTGGTGGTCGAGGCGTTCTCGGCCGGGATCACGGCGAGCGTCAGCTCGGGATACTGGGCCTTCCAGTCCTCGGCATGGGCAGCGCCGGCGAGCGCCAGGCTGGCGAAGGCGGCCCCGATCAGGGTGCGGCGGTTGAACATCGGTCTCTCCACAGGTGATGACGCCGGTCGGCGCCGGTTCGGTCTCTTGGCGCCAGTCGGCGCCGGTCGAATGCGTCGGCGCCGATCGGCGCCGGACTCATGCTGTTTGGGGCATCAGACGGCGATGGCGAGCGGTTCGCTGATGGCAGGCCGGGGATAGGCGACGGGCGCGTGCTCCATCGCCTCGCCGTCATCGAGTCCGTAGAGCTCGCGGGCGACATCGTCGGTGAGCATCTCGGGCGCGCCGTCGAAGACGATGCGCCCGGCGGACATGCCGATCAGCCGGTCGCAATAGCCGCGCGCCAGATCGAGCGAGTGCAGGTTGCAGATGACGGTGATGCCGTAATGGCGATTGATGCGCAGCAGCGCGTCCATCACGACCTTGGTGTTGCGCGGATCGAGCGAGGCGATCGGCTCGTCGGCGAGGATCGCGTCCGGTTCCTGCACCAGGGCGCGCGCGATGGCGACGCGCTGCTGCTGGCCGCCGGAAAGGCTGTCGGCACGCTGGGCGGCAAGGCCGGCGATATCGAACTGCTCCAGCGCCGACAGGGCGATGGCGCGATCCTCCTCGCTCCACAGCCGGAGCAGCGAGCGGGCGGTCGGCACCTTGTTGAGGCGGCCCATCAGCACATTGGTCAGGACGTCGAGACGGCCGACGAGGTTGAACTGCTGGAAGATCATCGCGCAGCGGGCGCGCCAGTCGCGCAGCGCCTGGCCCTTCAGCTGGGTCACGTCGACATTGTCGAAACGGATCGAGCCGGAGGTCGGATCGACGAGCCGATTGATCATGCGCAGCAGCGTCGACTTGCCGGCGCCCGACCGGCCGATCACGCCGACGAAGCTGCCGCTGTCGATCGAGAGGCTCACTCCCGATACGGCCGTCTTGTTGTTGAAGCGTCGCGATACGTCGTCGAGAACGAGCATCAGGCATTCTCCCGGTTCCCTTCAGAGTGCGGAAACCGTGCGAAACCGGTGTGACAGCGGACCATCCCTGTGGATCGTCCGCTAAGGCCTCACCAGAGCTTGGCCAATCCTGTGAGCCGGCTGCGTCATCGTCGCGTCACGGGTGACGGCGACCCTCCGCGCGCCCCGAATGCCCGGAGATCCAGGATGCGCCTCAGCGAAGCCCCGACCATTCACCCGAGCGCGGACATCCGCGACTGCCGGCTCGGCCGCTACACCGAGATCGGCGCCGGCTGCAGCCTCGCGGCGACCGAGATGGACGACTATTCCTACATCTCGCCAGGCGGCGACGTGATCCATTCCAGCATCGGCAAGTTCTGCTCGATCGCAGCGGCGGTCCGGATCAATCCAGGCAACCATCCGCAATGGCGCGCCTCGCAGTCGCATTTCACCTATCGCTCGTCCCATTATTTCGACGGCGAGGCCGACGAGACCGCCTTCTTCGACTGGCGGGCGTCGCAGCCGGTCACGATCGGCCATGACGTCTGGATCGGGCATGGCGTGACGATCCTCGCCGGCGTCAGCATCGGCACCGGGGCGATCGTCGGCGCCGGCGCGGTGGTGGCCAAAGATGTCGGCCCCTATGAGATCGCGGTCGGCGTCGCGGCGCGCATCGTCAAGCGGCGCTTCCCCGAGGCGATCGCCGAACGGCTCCTCAGCCTCGCCTGGTGGGACTGGGACCATGAGCGGCTGCGTCTTGCGCTGGCCGACTTCAGGGCGCTTTCGATCGAAGCCTTCCTGGACCGGCATGGCGGCTGAACTTTTTTCGCAAATGCCCCTCAAATTGCAGTAGTTGGTGCAAGGTTTCGTCAAGGACTGTGGCCGCAGAACGGGTCATTCCTCGCACCAGTGGTCGGCCATGAAGAGCATCGGCAACGTTCTCGAAGCGAACAGGGGCATCGGCCCGGGATTCAACCTGCTGCGGCTGATCCTGGCACTGACCGTGGTCTTCATCCATTGCAGCCTTATCGACAATGGAGCCGCCGCGGCTGGTTTCTGGCCTTATGGGGCGCGATGGGCACTCAACAATCTTCCGGTGCCGATGTTCTTCGTCGTCAGCGGCTTCCTCGTCGCGGCGAGCGTCGAACGGCTCAGCCTCGACCAGTTCATGGTCAACCGGCTGCTGCGGATCCTGCCGGCGCTCATCGTCGTCGTGGCGGTCGCGGCGCTGGTGCTTGGCCCGCTGCTGACAGCGGATCGACTGCCGACCTATTTCAGCGAACCGGGCCTTTATGCCTATTTCCTCAATGCCGCAGGGTTGCATCACGACGCCCTGCCGGGCGTCTTCGAGACCAATCCTGTTGCCGAGATCAACGGATCGCTCTGGACGATCCCGCATGAGGTGAGCTGCTACATCTTGCTGGCGGTCATGGCCGGGTTCGGCCTGTTGCGGCGGCGCTGGTTGGTTCTCGCCGCGACGATCAGCCTCTACGCCCTCGCGATCGGTTTCTGGCTGATCGATCGCTATGGCGTGCATTTTCCGATGAGTGACAAGCTCACTTATATCTTCGTCTGGCGCGGCGCCGCGAAGCTGGTGCCGCTGTTCCTGACGGGCACGCTGTTCCATCTCTTCCGCGCGGAGATCCCGATGAGCCGCATTCTCGCAGTCGCAGCCGGCGCAGCGCTCGTCGCCATTGCCGTCATCGGCAATCCGAGTTGGCAGGACAATCCAATCGTCTGGGCTGTCACCGCACCGCTCTTTGCCTATGTCGCGGTCCTTCTTGGCCTTTCCGCATGGTTCGTGCTGCCGATCGTCGCCGGGCTCGACTATTCCTACGGCATCTACCTGTTTGGTTTCCCGGTGCAGCAGACGCTGATCCATTTCATGCCGGGCATCCGCAATTACTGGGTTTTCTTCATCATCAGTGCCGTGCCCACGATCATTCTCGCGGCGCTCTCCTGGCACTTCGTCGAGAAGCCGGCGCTTCGCCTCAAGCGGACGATCGGGCCGATGGTGCATGCGCTGGTGATGCGGACGCGGCGTTCGCCCGCCCGCGCGTAAAACGATTTCGCGCCAGTCCGGCCGGCACGAGCGGCGGCATCGCGCCATCATTCGTCCCCATCATGAACCAGAGCAGCGCGGCGGTCTTGATCGAATAGGGCGAGTCGCTGATGAGCAGCAGCAGGCTGATATAGGTCGCCACCAGCATCTTGAAGCGCCAGGCGTCGGGATTGTCCTCGCGGCCGAAGATGAACAGCGTCCAGAAGCCGATCACTCCGAAGATGCCGATCTCGCTGATCGTCTGAGCATAGCCGGAATCGGACAGGAACGGCTTTTCCGGCGAGATGCCGAAGGCGCCGCGGATATCGAGCGAGGTCAGGAGCCGCGCAGTCCACAGGAGCCGTCCGCCGAGATTGTTCTGCCAGTTCACCTCCGCGCTGGTGAAGCCATAGATGGCAAGGCCGAGCATCACCGCCATCGGCAGGAAGTACCAGGCGAGCCGAGGCAGGCGGAACGGCACAAAATGCAGGGCCGTCGCGGCGATGCAGACATAGAGGCCGAAGCGCGCATCGGAGAGGATGATCGGCATGGCACCGAGCACGAGCAGCGTCTTCCGCCAGCGCATGTCCTTGCGGGCGAGCGCCCACATATAGAGGATCGCGCCGAAATTGCCGGCCGAGACCGGCTCGAGGAACACCGAGGACACGCGGTGCGGCCCGAGGAAGGGCAGGATGTTGCGCGCATCGGGGCGAAGGCCGCTCGCAAACAACGTGCTGTCGCCGGTGACGTCGCTGGCCGCCACGGTGCCGCGGGCGACGTAGTAGGCGATGATGTTGAAATACTTCACATAAATGTCGAGGAAGAAATACTCGAACAGCCCGAACGCCAGCACGATGAAGCCGGAGATCAGCGCGGCCGCATCGGCGATCCGGCGGTCGGGATAGCGACGGCCGAGGGTATAGAAGGTGATCGGGATCAGGAAATCGCGCACCGCCTTCAGATCGAGCGCCGGCCGCATCGCCATCAACAGCGCCATGTAGCTCATGAAGATGCCGAGGATCAGCCAGAGCGTCACCCGCCGGTTGACGCCGAGCGCGAAGGCCGCGCTGATCAGGATCATCTCGGCGCCCATCACCATCGTATCGGTGACGGGGAAGACGACCGTATTGACGAAGCAGAGCAGCATGTTGAAGACGAGCGCGCCGATCAGCACCAGCACGATCGCGGGACGATGCACGCGCTCGCGGATCGCGTCGGCATCGAACGCGCCATAGGCGGGATCGACGCGGCCGGTGGCGAAGGAGCGCATCGCGCGCCTTCAGCGATCGACGACGCCGACGACGCCGATCGCCACCTGGGCGAGCGGGCCGAGCGAGGCGATGAGGTCGCGGATATCCTCGCTCGAACTTTCGCCCGTCGTGGCGACGACGATGACGGCATCGACATAGCCGTAGCTGGCGGCGAGCGTGCGCGCGTCGCGCGAGGAGCCGCCGTCGATCAGGATGAATTCCTGCCCCTCGAACCGCTCCGGATGGCCGCGACGCGGCGCCGAGGCGCCGAAGCGATCGCGGGCGGCTCTGGTGCCGAGCAGCGCGCCGCGCATCTCCTTCTGGGCGGCGCGCTCGTCCGCCGGCGCCGAGCGTTCGATCCGCAGCATCGACGACATGTCATGCGCTGAGCACAGCATCGTCTCCTCGCCGAGATCGGCCAGCGCGCCGGCAAGGCCGCGCGCGACGCGCGGTCCGTTCAGCACCTGGCCGGCCTCGATCAGGAGGATGGTCGCCGGCAACTGATCGGCAAGCTGGATCGCCAGCGCCTGCGCGGCCGGCATCAGCTGCTCGCGATCGGCGGCGTCCGGATCATCGGGCTGGACCGAGGCCTTGCCCGAGCGCTTCAGCCAGCGGCGGCGGCGCGACGTGAGCACGCCGATCAGCTCGGTGCCGAGGCTGGCGCTGATGCCGCGCAGCTTCGAGATCGGGTCGGAGGCGAAGAAATCGACGGCGAAGGCGAGGCCGATGCCTACAGCGATGCCGAACAGCGTGCCGGCGGCGAGCACGATCGCCTTCGGCGGCGCGGCGGCCTTGTTCGGGGGAACCGCCGGCGAGATGACGCGCGAATTGTTGGTCTGGATCTGCTGCTGCAGATCGAGCTCCTTGGTCCGATTGAGGACCGCGTTGTAGACCTGCTGGATCGCGTCGGCATTGCCCTGCAGTTCGCGGGCGCGGATCTCGGCGGTGTTGCTGGTCGCCTGCGTCGCGGTGATCGCCTGCTCCTGCGCCTTGAGCGCGGCGAGATTGGCCTTGGCGCGGGAATAGTCCGCCTCGATCGCCTGCTTGATGCGGACCACTTCGGCATCGATCAGGCGCGCGACGGCATCGCGCTCGGATTCGCTCTGCTGCAATGCCGGATGGCGGGGCCCGAGCTGACGGGCGAGGTCGGCCTGCTGCTGGACGATGCGGCCATATTGGGTGCGCAGCGCCGTGATGGTCGGCGAGCTCACCGCCTCGGGGATGCCGCCCGCCTCGACGGCGGCGAGATCGAGCCCGCGCACCTGGTCGCGGCGGGCCTCCAACTGCGAGAGGTCGGCCGTGGCCGCGGTGATTCGGGTGGTGAGATCCTGCAGGCGCTGGTTGACGACGAGGCCGCCGACCCCGGTGGTGACGAGGCCGTTGTCGGCGCGGAACTGCTCGAGTTCCTGCTGCGCCTCGACGAACTGGGCGCGCAGCGAGGTCGCCTGGCCGAGCAGCGACTCGTTGGCCCGGCGCGCGGCGGCAAGGCGCGCCTCGCGGCTCTGCGCGAGATAGACGCTCGAGATCGTGTTGGCGATGAGGGCGGCGCGCTCGGGATTCGTGTGCGTCACCGTGATCTGGAACACGAGCGAGGGATCGGCGCGGCTGACGACGACGTTCGCGCGCAGCATGTCGAGCACATGCACGAAGCGCGGGCTGATGGCGCCGGCCGTGTCGTCCGGCCAGCTGGCCATCTTGCCGGCGAAATAGGCGTCATGCTCGAGATCGAGCTGGCGGAGCACAGCGGCCAGCACATTGCTGGAGGCGATGATCAGCGGCTGGCTGTCGACATTGGCGAAGTCGATCGAAGCGGAGCTGTCCGTAGGCAGGATGTCGCGGCCGACGACCTGCAGGCCCTGCGGGTCGACCAGGATCTGGACCGTCGAGCGGTAGACCGGATGCTGCTGGTGGATATAGACGGCGGCGAGGACGAGAAAGAGCAGCGCGCTGCCGATGACGATCTTGTAGCGGCGCAGCACGACGCCGACCAGTTCCATCACATCGATGGAGGACAGCGGCCGGCGCGCGGGCGTCACCGCCTCCATGAGCCGAACATCCTCCCGCGCGAGCATTCACGATCCCCATCAAGGCGCGGCGGCCAGCCGTGCGGTCCACTCGACAAGAGCCGAAGACCGCGGACCGCGCACCCATGCCGTACGGCCACCCTTTCGATGCGACGATGCATGATGGCCGAAACAGGGTTAAGAAATCGGTACCGCCACCAAAGCGTTAACGGCCGTCAATTCTTTTTGAAGCGATTCCGAAATCAGACCTTAACATTGAAAACAGCGCTCTCTATATCGGGGCTCTTTTCGATTTAGCCGTGGCGCCGCATCGGGTATCCAGCGGTGACCGGAAATGTAAAACTCGAATCAAATGTCCTATGACGGCCCAGAACGTCGGTGGGTGCCACGCTTTCTCAGGGTCGGAGGCGTGCATATCCCCTATGCGTCCCGTGCGAAGGTCCTGCAGACCATCGACCGGTCGTTTCATGACGGCAGCCAGATCCGGATCGCCTTCTGCAACGCCAATACGATGGTCTCGGCGCTGCGCTCGCCCGATTATGCGGCGACGCTGAAGCGCTTCCTCGTCCTCAATGACGGCGTCGGCATCGACATCTGCTCGTCGCTGTTCATGGGGCACGGCTTCGAGGACAATCTGAACGGCACCGACCTCGTGCCGGACATCCTCGCCGCCGCGACCAAGCCGGTATCGATCTACCTGCTCGGCGCGCGCAAGCATGTGGTCGAGGAGACCGGACGGCAGATCGCCGAGCGCTTCCCGCGCCACCGGCTGGTCGGCACGCATCACGGCTATCTGAAGCCGGGCGAGGAGGCCGCCGTCATCGACGAGATCAACGCCTCCGGCGCCGATCTCCTTCTGGTCGCCATGGGCAATCCGCGCCAGGAGAGGTTCATCGATCGCCATGCGGCGGAGCTGAAACCGCGGGTGCTGATCGGCGTCGGCGCCCTGTTCGATTTCATCAGCGGCACGGTCCCGCGCGCGCCGACCTGGATGCGGCGACTGCGGCTCGAATGGCTCTTCCGACTGATGATTGAGCCGCGCCGGCTCGGCTGGCGCTATACCGGGGGCCTCGCCATCTTTCTCATCCAGGTCTTCCGCCTCCGCCTCGCCCGGATGGGCATGAAGCCGGACGAAATCGCGCGCGAGGAAGAGGCCCTGCCGAAGCGGCTCAGGCCCGAGAACTGAGGCGGGCATGGCAGCGGCGATCGGGGGGATCCCATGCGGATCTTGATGGCGGCGGCGGCGTTCCCGCCCTTCATCGACGGTGGCGGCCCGATCTCGGCGCTGCTCGTCGCCAAGCTCCTTCTCGGCGCCGGGCATGAGCTGCGCGTCGTCAATGTCGCCGATGCGGCGAAGGACGAGGTGTTCGACGGCGTGCCGGTCCGCCGCCTCGAGACGCTCAATCTCTACTGGAACTACCGCGTGCCGCGCCCCGCCTGGAAGAAGGCGGCCTGGCATGCGCTCGAGAATTTCAATCCGCGCGCCTTCCTGGCGCTGCGCCGCGAGATCGCCGACTTCGCGCCCGACCTCGTGCTGACCGACAGCATCGAGAACATCAATGTCGCGACCTGGGGCGCCGCGCGCGCCGCGGGCGTGCCGGTCTGCCATATCCTGCGCTCGACCTTCCTGCTCTGCTGGAAGGGCTCGATGATGCGCGGCGACACGAACTGCGCGGGCGCCTGCGCCTCCTGCAAGGCGACCTCGATCGGCAAGAAGGCGATGAGCCGCTTCGTCGACGGCGTCGTCGGCGAGACCGACTTCATCATCGCCCGCCATATCGACGCCGGCTATTTTCCGAACGCGGCGACGCGGCGCATCCCCGGCGTCGTGCCGCGGCTGATGGCCGACGCGCCGCGGCTTGCGCCGACGGGACGTCCGCTCCGGGTCGGCTTCATCGGCGTGCACACGCCGATGAAGGGTCCGCACATCCTCGCCGAGGCGGCGCGCGCGCTGGCAGGGACCGGCCGCTTCGAATTCCGCATCGCCGGCAGCGGCAGCGGCGACTATGCCGACCGGCTGCGCAGCCAGTTCCCGCCTGAGGACACCACATTCCTCGGCTGGACCGATCCGAACGACTTCTTCCCGACCATCGACGTGCTCGTCGTGCCCTCGCTCTTCGCCGAGCCGTTCGGCCGGGTGATCGTCGAGGCTTTCGCGCATGGCGTGCCGGTGATCGGCGCAAGGTCCGGCGGCATCGCCGAGACGATCGAGGACGGCGTCAACGGCTATTCCGTTCCCCCCGGCGATGCCGCGGCGATCGCCGCCGCGCTTGATCGCCTCAGTGAATCCCCGGAGATGGTGGCGCAGTTGTCGGCGGGCGCGCTCGCCTCGGCCCGGCGCTATTTGCCGCCGGTGCTCGGCGCCGCCTATACGACCTTCTTCACCGAGCTCGTTTCGCCGGCGATCCTGCGCCCCGCTTTGCCGCTGGAGGGCGCCCGATGAACCTGATCGCGCGTCTCCGCGGCCGGCCGGGCGCCGGGCGCTTCGCCTCCGCCTTCTCCTCGCGGCTCGGCAGCGCGATGCTGTCCTTCATCGTGCTGCTCGTCGCCAGCCATGCCCTGCCGACGACGGAATACGGCCTCTATGTCTTCCTGTTCTCGCTCGGCAGCGCGCTCGGGCTCATCTTCGTGCTCGGCCAGCAGATCCTGGTGGTGAAGCACTATCGTTCCGGCATCGGCCTCGATCACGAGGGCAACAAGGCCCTGCTGCGGGTCAACGCGCTCTGGCTGATGCTCGGCGTCGGCACGCTGACGCTGGCGGCGGCCGTGACCTTCGTCCTCCGCCACCGCCTCTCCTCGCCCTATGACCAGCTCTATGTGGCGCTGATCTTCGCGGCTGTTTTCGCCATCAGCGAATATCTGCAGAACTATTTCCGCATCCACGGCCGCATCAACCTGTCGCTAACGCCGCGCGAGATCGCCTGGCGCATCGCCTCGGCCGTCGCGCTCGGCGGGCTCGCCGCCGGGGGCCTGCTCTATGGCGGCGCCGAGGCGTTCTGGGTGGTGACGCTGCTTCTCGCCGCCGTCACCGCCTATCAGCTGCGCCATTTCGTGCACGACGAGGGGCTCGGCTGGCTCGGCCGCTCGGGGCGGACCGATCGCACGACGCGGCGGCAGTGGCGCAAGGAGAGCTACTACTTCATCGCCAACAACATCCTGAACTCGGCCTCGTCCTATCTCGAGACGATCGTGATCGGCGCCGCGCTCGGGCTCGACCAGGCGGCGTTCTATTTCGTCGCGCTGCGCATCGCGATGTTCCTGACCCTGCCGGTCGCCGCCATCGATACGGTCGGCATCCCGATGATCGCGGCGCGGTTCCAGGCCGAGGATGTGCCCGGCGCCCAGCGGCTCGTCGGCCGGCTCTCCTTCGCGAGCTTCGCGATCTCGCTCGCCGGCGCGCTCTGCCTCGCCGTCGTCGGCAATTATGTGCTGGTGCTGTTCAACGCCGAATTCGCCCGGCATCACGACGTCCTCATCGCGCTCTGCCTCTCGGCGGTGTCGCTGGCCTTTTTCGGGCCGGGCTCCTGGCTCTTGATGATCGGCGGCGGCGAGCGCTATTTCCTCATCGGCCGCTCGATCCTGTTCGTGTTCTATCTCGGCCTGCTCTATGGCCTCGCCCGGCTCGACGGGCTGATGGGTATCGCCATCGCCGGGCTGCTCCTCAATGTCGCGTCGAACCTGATCGCCACCGTCTGGGTGATGCGGCGCTGGCGCATCGACAATATGGCGACCGCCTTCCTGAAGCCGTTCCTGCTCTTCGACGCGCGGCCGGGCCGCGCGTCGTCCGAGCGCGATGTGACCCCCGGCGCCACCGTCGCGCTGGCCGAAGGCAAGGGAGAGGCCTCGCTATGATCCTATCGCGCGGATCGGTCGCCGCTGACGGCGCACTGACGGCCGGGGCCCTCGCACGCCGGACGCGCAGCGATGGGCCGGCCGCGACGGCGCAGGCTATGGCGCCCGCGCCCGACGGCGCGGCGTTCGGTGCGCCGGTGACGCTCGGCCGTTTCGGCGGCTTCTATCATCCGGCCGGCGGCGGGCTCGCCGTGCTGATGCTCTCGCCGATCGGCTTCGAAGAGATGTGCGTCCGCTCGACCTGGAGGACCCTCGCGACGCTGATCGCCGGCGCGGGGCTCCCCGCCCTCCGCTTCGACTATCCCGGCACCGGCGATGCGCTCGACCCGCAGGGCGAGCCCGACGGCATCGAGGACTGGAAGGACGCCGTGCGGCAGGCAGCCAGCTGGCTAAAGCGGACGGCCGGCGTCGAGGAGATCGCCCTGGTCGGCCAGGGGCTCGGCGCGACGCTGGCGCTGCAGCTCGCGCCCGAGATCGGCGGCGTCAGCGTCGTCGTCTCCATGGCCGCCGTCGACAATGGCCGCCATTATCTCCGCGAGCTCGCGGCCTGGTCGCGCATCGTCACCGACTCGATCGGCATCGGCCGCGATCCCGCCGACGACACCGGCCTCGCCGTTGCCGGGCTCAGCCTCGCGCCGGCGCGCGCGGCGGCGATCAAGGCGATCCGCCTGGAGGCGCTGACGACAAGCCCGGCCGCGGACGTGCTCGTCGTCGGCCGCATGATGTCGGACCGCGACAGCGTGCTCGCCGACCGCCTCGCAAGCCTCGGCGCGACCGTCACGCGGCAGGATTTCGAGGGCTACGAGACGCTCCTGACCGACCCGACGCAGGCACGGCCGCCGATGCCGACGCTGGAACGGATCGCCGGCTGGCTCGCTGCCTTCAACACCGGCGGGCAGGGCCCGGTGGCCGAGGCGCCCGCGCCGCTGCCTCTGGTCGGCGAGGGCTTCGAGGAGTTCGCCGGGCGGTTCGGTCCGGACGGTCGGCTGTTTGGCGTCCATTGCCGGCCGATCGGCCGTCCCGACGCACCGACGCTCGTCTTCACCAATGCCGGCCACGACTATCATATCGGCTGGGCCCGCGTGACGGTGGAACTGTCGCGGGCGCTGGCTCTGGACGGTTATGGCAGCTTCCGCTTCGACATGGACGGCATCGGCGACAGCCCTGCCCATCCGGGGGCGCCGGCCGAAGTGCTCTATTCGAACGCGCATGTCGGCGACGCCGTGGCGGCGGTCGACCATGTCGCGGCGCTCACCGGCGGTCCGATCATCCTCGTCGGCCGCTGCAGCGGCGGCTATGCCGCCCTGCAGGCGGCGGTGCAGCGCGAGCGCGTGCGCCAGCTCGTCATCGTCAACACGCAGCGCTTCGTCTGGGACCCGGACGAGGACGTCGCCACGGCCGTGCGCTATGGCCATCGCAGCGTCGCCAATTTCGGCGCGACGCTGATGAAGCGCGACACGCTGAAGCGCCTCCTGCGCGGCCAGCTCAACGTCGCCCAGGCCGGCCGCTACATCCTGCGCAGCATCGGCACGAAAGTGAGCCGCCGCCTCGCGCCTTTCCTCGGCGGGCTCTCCAAGCATGCGCGCATGCACCGGGCCGTGCACCGGCAGTTTCGCGATCTCGAAAAGCGCGGCGCCCGCGTTTCGATGCTGTTCTCCAGCGACGATGCCGGGCTGAAGGAGTTCCACGCCTATTTCGGCGCGGAGGGCCAGCGCCTCTCCGGCTACCGGCTCGTCACGATGCAGCTTATCGACGACGCCGACCACAACTTCACCCATCGCGGCGCGCGCGACCGCCTGCTGGCGGCCCTGCGCACGGTGCTCACGCCATGATCGTCCGCATCGCCCGCTCTGCCGCCCTCGGCCTCGCGCTCCTCGCCAGCCTCACGCCGGCACTGGCTGAGACCTGCCTCCGCGGCGTCAACCTCGCCGGCGCCGAGTTCGGCTCGCTGCCTGGCAAGCGCGACACCGACTACACCTACCCGAACGAGGCGACGATCAAGTATTTCGCCTCGCTCGGGTCCAGCGCGATCCGCCTGCCCTTCCGCTGGGAGCGGCTGCAGCCGGTCCTCCAGGGGCCGCTATCGAGCGACGAACTGGCGGCGCTCGACGCCGTCGTCGGCATGGCGACGGCGGCCGGGCTCACCGTGATCCTCGATCCGCACAACTACGCCTATTACAATGAGCAGCGGATCGGCTCCGACGCCGTGCCCACGTCGGCCTTCGCGCTGTTCTGGGCGCGCCTCGCCGCGCACTACGCCGGCCAGCCGCAGACCGTGTTCTCGCTGATGAACGAGCCCTATGACGTCAAGGCGTCGGACTGGCTTGCCGATGTCAACGCCGCCATCGCCGCGATCCGCGCGGTCGGCGCCCCCAATCTCATCCTCGTGCCCGGCACCGCCTATACCGGCGCCCATAGCTGGACCAAGGACCTCGCCGTCGGCAACAACAGCAAGGTCATGGGCGGGGTCGTCGATCCGCTCGATCGCTATGCCTATGATTTTCATCAATATCTCGATGCCGACTTCTCCGGGCGCAATGCCGAGTGTTCAGGCGCCGACGCGGCGCTCGCCGGCATCGCCGATGTCACGGCCTGGCTGCAGGCCCATGGCAAGCGCGGCTTCCTCGGCGAATTCGCGGCCAGCGATGATCCCGAATGCCTCGCGGCGCTGACCAGGATCGTCGCGGCCGTGAACGCGGCGAAGTCGGAATGGATCGGCTGGGCCTATTGGGCGGGCGGGCCCTGGTGGCCGGCCGACTATCCCTTCACCATCCAGCCGACCGATGCCGGCGACCGGCCGCAGGCGACGACCCTGAAGCCGCTGATGGCCGCGGGCGACACCACCTGCGGCGAGGCGACGACGCCATGAGCACCGCCAGATCCGCCGCGGCGCGGCCGCTTCGCATCCTGCATGTCGTCCGGCAGTTCCATCCGAACCGCGGCGGGCTCGAGGATTTCGTCGCCAATCTCGCCCGCGTCCAGGCGGCCGGCGGCGATGCGGTGTCGGTGCTGACGCTCGACCGGCTGTTCGTGCGCCCCGATGAGAGACTGCCCTCGCGCGACCATCTCGGCCCGATCGCCATCCGCCGCATCCCCTTCCGCGGATCGAGCCGCTATCCGCTGGCGCCCGGCGTCTTCAAAGGACTTGGCGACGCCGACATCGTCCATGTCCACGCCATCGATTTCTTCTTCGATGCGCTGGCTGCGACGCGCTTCATCCATCGGAAGCCCCTCGTCGCCACCACCCATGGCGGCTTCTTTCATTCGGGCGCCTATTCCGGGCTGAAGCGGCTCTGGTTCAACGGTCCGACGCGGCTCTCGGCAAAGGCCTATGGCGCCATCGTCGCCTGCAGCCGGCAGGACGCCGCCCGCTTCGCGCCGATCGCCGGCAAGCGGCTGGTGCTGATCGAGAACGGCGTCGACATCGAGAAATTCCGCGGCGCCGCGAGCCCGGTCAAGATGAGGCGGATAATCACGATCGGCCGCCTCGCCGTGAACAAGCGGCCGGAATGGCTGCTCGACATGATGGCCGAACTGGTGCGGCAGGACCCCCGCTGGCGCCTCTCCGTCGTCGGCGCGGCGTCGGACTGGTCCGGCGAGCGCTTCCGTACAGAGGCGGGCCGGCTCGGCCTCGCCGGCCATGTCGATCTCCATCTCGATGCGCCCGACGCCGTCGTGCGCGAGACCATGGCCGGCGCCTCGCTGTTCGTCTCGGCCTCGGAATTCGAGGGTTTCGGCATCGCCCTCGTCGAGGCGGCGAGCGCCGGGCTCGGCATCGTGGTCAACGCCAACACCGCCTTCAGCGATCTGGCCGCCCGCCATGGCGGCATCACGCTGACCCGTTTCTCGGATCCGATCGCGGCGAGCCGTGCCGTCATCGACGCCTTCGCGGCGCTGCCCGAGCACCCGCTGGTCCCGGACTGGGTTGAGGGCTATGCTTGGAGCCATGTCGCGGCGCGCTACCGCGCCGTCTATGACGCGGTCCTCGGCAGCCGCAGCGCAGCAAGCGACGCCGACTTTGGCAGCAAGGGTTCAGAATCCGTTCATCATGGCGCGGGAGCCCTTCCATTTTGGAAGATTGAACCGAAATAGGTCCAAGTTTATGCGATCGGATTCATAATTCGTTCGCAGGCCGAGACCTAAGAATTCGCATCAAATTGGATATTGTTTCGATTGAGGGGAGAAACATGCGGGATCGTATTCGTCAGCTCATCGCCGAGCGCAAGGTCGTTGCCGTCGATGTCGCCAGTCTGTCCGACACGGCCGATCTCTATGAAGCGGGTCTCAGCTCCTTCGCCTCGATCCAGTTCATGCTGGCGCTCGAAGATGCCTTCGATATCGAGTTTCCCGAGCGCATGCTGACCCGCAAGACCTTCGCCTCGATCGAGGCGATCGATCGCTCCATTTCCGAGCTTCTGGCCGAGAAGGTGTAACCATCATGGCGATGCCCTCCCGCACGATCGAAGAACTGCGCGCCCCGGCCGAGCGCATGCGCTCCGTCGCCGAGATCGCGGCGCGCCATGCAGGCGACGTCGACCGCGACGGCCGCTTCCCGCAGGAGGCCGTCGATGCGCTCAAGGCCGAGCGGCTGATGGGCGTCATGGTTCCGCAGCGCTTCGGCGGCGAGGGCCTCAGCCTGCTCGAGGTCGCCGAGCTCTGCACGATCCTCGGCCAGGCCTGCGGCTCGACCGCCATGATCTATGCGATGCACCAGATCAAGGCATCGAGCCTCGTGACGCATGGCGCCAGCAGCCCCTGGCATGCCGGCTTCATGCGCGACCTCGTGGCGGAGCAATATCTCCTCGCTTCGGCGACGACGGAAGGCGGGATCGGCGGCGATCTCCGCAATTCGATCTGCGCCGTGCATGTCGCGGATGGCCGCTTCACGCTGGAGAAGGACGCGACCGTCATCTCCTACGGCGTCTATGCCGATGCGATCCTCGTCACCTGCCGGCGCGCTCCGGAGGCGCAGAGTTCCGATCAGTCGATGGTCGTGGTGAAGCGCGGCGACTACACGCTCGAGAAGACCACGGGCTGGGACACGCTCGGCATGCGCGGCACCTGCTCTGAGGGCCACAGGCTGGTCTCGTCGGGCGACGCGGCGCAGATTTTCCCGCAGCCCTTCTCCGAGATCGCGGCGCAGTCGATGCTGTCGGCCTCGCACATTCTCTGGGGCGCCGTCTGGTTCGGCATCGCCGCCGACGCGGTCGCGCGGGCGCAGGCCTATGTCCGCGCCGCCGCGCGCAAGCAGCCGGGCAGCGTTCCGCCCGGCGCGCTGCGTCTCGCCGAAGTCGTCGCCATGCTGCAGGACATGAAGGCGAGCGTCGTCGCCGGCGCCATGCGCTACGAGGCGGCGATGAGCCGGCCCGACGAGCTCTCCTCGATCGGCTTCGCCGCCGAGATGAACAATCTGAAGGTCACCACCTCGCAGCGCGCCGCCCAGATCGTGACGCATGCGATGCTGATCACCGGCCTCTCCGGCTACAAGAACGACACGCCGTTCAGCGTCGGCCGGCATCTCCGCGATGTGACCTCCGCCGCGATCATGATCTCGAACGACCGCATTCTCTCCAACACGTCGAACCTGCTGCTCGTCAGCCGCTTCGACACCAGCCTGGTGAACTGACATGGATGCATTGGCAGAGACCGCGACCGCAGCCAACCAGAACAAGGGTGGCGCGAAGGAATTCCTCGACCAGCTGTTCGGGGCCGGCGTCCTGACCGAGACCGGTGTCGACGGTCTCTATGGCCGCTCCGGCGATTTCGAGGAGGTCATCGAGCGCTTCGAAGCTCTCGTGACCCGCTATGCCGGCGCAGACAAGGCCGAGCGCATCCATTTCCCGCCCGGCATGCCGCGGCCGATGCTGGAGAAATCGGGTTATCTCAAGAGCTTCCCGCAGCTCGCCGGCTGCGTCCATTCCTTCATGGGCGGCGAGGCCGATCATGCGAAGCTGCTGCAGATGCTGGCCGACGGCGAGGACTGGACCGAGCTGCAGAAGGCGACCGACGTCGTGCTGACGCCCGCTGCCTGCTATCCGCTCTATCCGACGGTGGCGAAGCGCGGCCCGATGCCGGAAGGCGGCGTGCTGTTCGACTTGAAGTCCTATTGCTTCCGCCATGAGCCCTCGCAGGACCCCGCCCGGATGCAGCTGTTCCGGATGCGCGAATATGTCCGCATCGGCTCGCCGGAGGAGGTCCGTGCCTTCCGCGAGAGCTGGCTGGAACGCGGGCCGGCGCTGATCCGCTCGCTCGGCCTCCCCTGCGAGATCGATCTCGCCAACGACCCGTTCTTCGGCCGCGCCGGCAAGATGCTCGCCAACAACCAGCGCGACCAGGGGCTCAAATTCGAGCTGCTGATCCCGGTCGCCAACGAGAAGCCGACCGCCTGCCTCTCGTTCAACTATCACCAGGACCATTTCGGCACGCTCTGGGGCATCACCCAGGCGAATGGCCAGCAGGCGCATTCGGCCTGTGTCGGCTTCGGCCTCGAGCGCGTCGCGCTGGCGCTGTTCCGCCATCACGGCATGAAGGTCGCCGACTGGCCGCAATCGGTTCGCGACGTTCTCTGGAGCTGAGCCATGGCCGATCTCTTCGCGCTCGATCCGGCCTCGCACCGGCCGCATGCGCTGCATGACGGCGCGCGCAACTGGCCGGAGACCAATTGCTATGTCGACCTCTTCATCGAGCTGGTCGGCGCGCTCGGGCTCGATGTCGAGGCGATGTTCGGCTTCACCGTGACGCAGGATTTCGAGGGCGACCAGTTCACCTTCTTCAAGGTGCCGGTCGACGACCTCGAGGCGCTCTATGGCCTCCGCGTGCAGGAACTCGCGATCTTCGACGCGCTCGAACGCCATGTCACGGAGCAGCTTCAGCGCCGCCGCGTCGTGCTGATCGAGATGGACGGCTATTACCTGCCCGATACCGGCGGCGTCTCCTATCGCCTGCAGCATACCAAGACGACGGTCGGCATCACGCATCTCGATCCGGTCGCCCGCCGCATGCGCTATTTCCACAATGGCGGCTTCTTCGCGCTCGAGGGCGCCGATTATGACGGGCTCTTCGGCGCCGACGGCGCGACGCGCGCGACGGACGCCCTCTTTCCCTATGTCGAATTCGTCAAGCTGCCGGAGGCGCCGCTCGCGATCGACACGGTCGCGGTCGCCAAGGGACTGCTGGCGCGCCACCTCGCCCGCCGGCCGGCCGGCAACCCGATCCGCGCCTATGGCGAGGCGCTCGGCGCCCATCTCGCCGATCTCGGCCAGCGGCCGCCCGAGTATTTCCACGCCTATGCCTTCAACACGCTGCGCCAGCTCGGCGCCAATTTCGAGCTGCTGGCGAGCCATCTCGCCTGGCTCGCCGCGCATGGCATGGCCGGGCTCGGGCCAGCGGAGGAAGCAGCCCTCGAGATCGCCTCGAGCGCCAAGGTGATGCAGTTCAAGCTCGCCCGGGCGATGGCGCGCGGGCGCTTTGACGGGCTCGACAGCTTCATCGCGCCGATGGCCGCCGCCTATGACACCGTGATCGGCGATCTCGTCGCCGCAACCGACGCGATGCCCGGCGCCCGCAAGGCCGCCTGAGCGCGCCGGCCGGGAGGCCAGGGGCCGAACGATGCAGCCGATCTCCGACAGCGCGGCAACAGTGTGCGACCTCAATGCCGGCTGGCAACTGGCGCTGACGGCGGCCGGCGCCTTCGCGCAGCCGCCTGACGATGCCGACTGGCTACCGGCGATCGTGCCCGGCACGGCGGCGGAGGCCCTCGCCGCGCTCGGCCTCTGGTCCCTGGAGAAGCCTCGGCCGCTCGCCGACAAGGACATCTGGTACCGCGTGACGCTGCCCGGCAGCGGCCCGTGCCGGCTCGATTTCGGCGGTCTCGCCACTATCGCCGAGGTCTTCCTCGACGGCGCGCCGATCCTTGCCAGCGACAGCATGTTCCAGCCTGTCAGCGTCGCCATCGACCGCAAGGCGGGCAGCCAACTCGCGATCGCCTTCCGCAGCCTCAGCGCCGAGCTCGATCGCCGCAAGGGCAAGCGTGCGCGCTGGCGGCCGACCATGATCGACGACCAGCGCCTCCGGCTCGTCCGCACGACGCTGCTCGGCCACATGCCCGGCTGGTGCCCGCCGGTCGATGCCGTTGGGCCCTACCGGCCTGTGCGCCTCGTCGAAAGCGAGGCGCCCGCCCTGCAGGATCTCCTCGCCGAGGTCTCGCTGGACGATCGCGGCGGCCATGTCGCGGTCCGCTTCGACTATGACGGGCCGCATGAACCGATCAGCCTCGTCGTCGGAGAGACTGAGGCGCCCCTGCAGCGAGAGGGCTCGTCGGTTGCAGGCCGGATCACCATCGCCGAGCCACGGCTGTGGTGGCCGAACGGACATCAACCCGCAGGCTTTGGCGAGGCGGCGCTCTATCCGGTCACGCTCCGCATGGGCGCGCGCGTCGTCGATCTCGGCCGCACCGGGTTTCGCACCATCGCGATCGATCGGGGCAGCGACGGCAACGGCTTCGCCCTCGTCGTCAATGGCAGGCCCGTCTTCTGCCGCGGCGCGGTCTGGTCACCCGCCGACATCATCTCTCTGGCGAGCGACCGGGCCACGCTGGAACCGCTGATCCGCCTCGCTCAAGAGGCCGGCTTCACCATGCTCCGCGTCGGCGGCACCATGCTCTATGAGGACCGCGCCTTCCACGATCTCTGCGACGAGGCGGGCATCCTCGTCTGGCAGGATTTCATGTTCGCCAATTGCGACTATCCGGCCGATGACGCCTTCGCCGCGATCGTCGCCGCCGAGGCGGAGGCGCTGCTCGGGCGGCTCGCGCTGTCGCCGTCGCTGGCCGTGCTCTGCGGCGGCAGCGAGGTGGCGCAGCAGGCGGCGATGATGGGCTTGCCGCCCGCCTCGTGGACCAGCCGGCTCTATGATGCGGTGCTGCCCGGCGCCGGGGCGGCGTTCCGGCCCGACGTGCCCTTCGTCGCCTCCTCGCCGATCGGCGGCGCGCTGCCCTTCGTCGCCGATGCCGGCGTCACGCACTACTACGGCGTCGGCGCTTACAGGCGGCCGCTCGAGGACGCGCGGCGCGCCGATGTCCGCTTCGCCTCCGAATGCCTCGCCTTCGCCAATGTGCCTGATGATGCGACGCTGCACGCCGCGCTGCCCGTGGCCGCGTTCCATCATCCGCGCTGGAAGCAGGCGGTGCCGCGCGATCTCGGCGCGAGCTGGGATTTCGAGGATGTACGCGAGCACTATACCGCCCTCCTCTACGGCGTCGATGTCGCGCGGCTCCGGACCGAGGACCCCGCCCGCGCGCTGGAGCTTGCCCGCGCCACCAGCGCCGATGTGGCGGAGGCGACGATCGGCGAATGGCGGCGGCCGGGTTCCTCGGCGGCGGGCGCGCTCGTCTGGTTCTTGAGGGATCTCGTCCCAGGCGCCGGCTGGGGCATCGTCGACGCGCTCGGCCGGCCCAAGGCGATCTATCACGCGCTGAAACGCGCCTTCCGCCCGCTGGCGCTTAACCTCACCGACGAGGGCGTCAACGGGCTGCATCTCCATCTCGTCAATGACGGCGCCCTGCCGATCGCGGCGACGCTGTCGCTGGCCTGCCTCCGCGACGGCCGCCTGCCGGTGGCGCAGGGCTCTCGCGCTGTGACCATTCCCGCGCGCGGCGGCCTGACGCTGACCGCGACCGATCTTCTCGGCGCCTTCTTCGACACGACCTATGCCTATCGCTTCGGCCCGGCCGGCCATGATGTCAGCCTCGCCCGGCTGACCGCCGAGGACGGCACGCTGCTCGCGGAGGCGACCCACTGGCTGCCCGGCCGCCGCAGCGAGCGCCATGCGCTCGGCCTTTCGGCCCTGCTGGACCGCGACGACGACGGCTGGTTCCTGACGCTCTCCGCCACACGCATGGCGGCGCATGTCACCATCGCCGACGACCGCTACCGCGCCCTCGACAGCGGCTTCGACCTCGCGCCCGGCACCCCGCGCCAGGTGCGCCTCGTGCCGTTCGCGGCGGGCGAGACGGCTTCGCCGGAGGGCGAGGTGCGGGCGATCAATGCCTCCGAGCATGGCCGCTATGCGCAGCGTTGAGGCAATTCGGACCGCCGGAGCCTTGCCACCTTCGGCCTCTATGCCTATATCTGCGGCATAGAGGACGGCCTCCCCCATCGGGGATTCTTGTCGGGACGACCCGACGCTGCCGATGGGGTTTTATCATGCGGTCGATCCGTGATCGTATCCGTCACACACTCAGCTTCGAAGTCATCGGGCTCTTGATCGCGACGCCGCTCGCGGCTCTCGCCTTCGGCCTGCCGCTCGCCGAGGTCGGCGTCGTCGGGCTCGGCACCAGCATCGTCGCTGCGCTCTGGAACTATGTCTACAATCTCGGCTTCGACCATGCGCTGGTCCGCCTCAAGGGCGACACCAGCCGCGGCATCGGCCTCCGCGTCCTGCACGCCGTGCTGTTCGAAGGCGGGCTCATGCTGATGCTGATGCCGATCATCGCCTGGTATCTCGGCATCGGCCTCGTCCAGGCCTTCCTGATGGACGTGTCGTTCTCGCTCTTCTACATGGGCTACGCGTTCGTCTTCAATCTCGCCTATGACCGCGTCTTCCCGCTGGAGCCGGCCGGCCGCCCCGCGGCCGCCTGAGGCTCAACCGACGAGATCGGCGAAGAGCAGCACCGTCCGGCCGCGCAGCGTCATCGACGGCTCGGCCTGACGCGGATCGCGGCGGTCGATGTCGGGGGTGAGGCCCTCGGCGCTGTCGACGAGGAGGCGCCAGCCGGCGCCGCGGCTCGGTGGCAGCGTGAAGGCGCGCTCGCCTTCGCCGCCGGCCAGCACCAGACAGAATCGCTCGGGATGGCCATGCGGGTCATGGCCGGCGAGGACGGCGGCGAGCACATGCGCATTGCCGTCGTGCCACGCCGCGCCCTCCAGAGGATGGCCATCGGCGCCGAACCAGGCGACATCGGCAAAGGGAAGGCCGTCGCGCGCCGCGCCGGTCAGCGGACGCGGATCGCGCAGGACCGGATGGGCGGCGCGCAGCGCGATGACCGCGCGGGCAAAGCCGAGCAGCTCGGTATCCGCCGCGGTCCAGTCCATCCAGGCGAGGGCGTTGTCCTGCGCATAGGCGTTGTTGTTGCCGCCCTGGCTGCGGCCGATCTCGTCGCCCATGGCGATCATCGGCGTGCCGCGCGAGAAGACGAGCGCCGCGAACAGCGCCCGCATGTCGGCGGCACGGCGGCGGCGGATCTTCGGATCCGCGGTCACGCCCTCGGTGCCATTGTTCCAGGACTTGTTGTCGTCGGTGCCGTCGCGATTGTCTTCGCCATTGGCACGGTTCTGCTTGCGCTCAAAGGCGACGAGATCGGCGAGCGTGAAGCCGTCATGGGCGGTGACGAAATTGATGCTGCGCGACAGCGGCCGGTGGCGGGCGGCGAAGATGTCCGCCGAGCCAGCGATCCGCGTCGCGAGTTCGCCGATCATGCCGCCATCGCCCTTGAAGAAGCGCCGGAGCGTGTCGCGATATTTGTCGTTCCATTCGCCCCAGGCGGGCGGGAAGGCGCCGACCTGGTAGCCGCCATAGCCGATATCCCAGGGCTCGGCGATGAGGATCAGCGAGGAGAGCAGCGGATCCTGATCGATGGCGGAGAGGATCGGCGCGGCCGGGTCGAAGCCGTTGGCGCGGCGGGCGAGCGTCGTCGCGAGATCGAAGCGGAACCCGTCGATGCCGGCGGCGAGCACCCAGTGGCGCATGCAGTCCATGACGAGGCGGAGGCCGGCCGGCCGCTCCAGCGCCAGCACATTGCCGCAGCCGGCGTCGTTCACATAGTAGCTGTTGTCCTCGGGGATGAGGCGGTAATAGCCGGCATTGTCGAGGCCGCGCATCGAGACGGTGGGCCCGAGATGATCGCTCTCGCCGGAATGGTTGTAGACGACGTCGAGGATGACGGCGATGCCGGCCGCATGCAGCGCCGCAACGGCCGCGCGCACCTCCTCCATGCCGCCGGGGGCAAGGCGCGGATCCGGCGCGAACCAGGCGACCGGATTGTAGCCCCAGTAGTTGGAGAGGCCGAGCGGCGGCAGGTGGCGCTCGTCGAGCCAGGCCGCGACCGGCAGCAGTTCCACCATGGTGACGCCGAGCGCCTCGAGATGGCGGATCGAGGCGGGATGACCGAGGCCCGCAAAGGTGCCACGCAGCGCCTCGGGCACATCCGGATTGCGCTTCGAGAAGCCGCGGACATGCAGTTCATAGATCACCTGCCGCTCGAAGGCGGGCGGCGACGCGAGGCGCGCGGCCGGCGGCAGCTCCGCCGTGACGATCGCCTTCGGCACGACGCTTGCGCTGTCGGCCGTGTCCTCGGCAGCGCCGAGCCGGCGCGCGTCGAAGAGCAGGGGATCATGGCGGAACGGCCGGTCGAGCGCCCGCGCATAGGGATCGACGAGGAGCTTGGCCGGATTGAAGCGGTGGCCCGCCTGCGCCTGCCATGGCCCATGGGCCCTGAGGCCGTAGCGCGCGCCGGCTTTGACGCCCGCGACATGGCCGTGATGGATATCGCCTGTGCGCGCCGGCAGGCGGATGCGGCGAAGCTCCCGCTCGCCGTCGTCCGAATAGAGGCAGAGCTCGATCGCCTCGGCCGCCGCCGAATGGACGGCGATATTGATGCCGTCGGCGGCGAGCGTTACGCCGAGCGGCGTGCTCGCGCCGTCGCTCACCCCATCGCCCACCGCGTCGCCACCTTGGCGCTGATGCATGGCGTCTCAGCCCGGCTCGGCGCTGAGGCTGCGGAAGAGCCTGGCATAGGCCGCTGCAGGCCGCCGCCAGGAAACGTCCGTCTTCATCGCATTGGCCTGCATCGTCTTCCAATAGGCGCGGTCGCGCCAGAGATCGGCGGTGCGCAGGATCGCGGCCTCGAGATGATCGCCGGTGACCGGGCCGAACTGGACGCCGGTGCCGATGCCGGCGGCGCGGGCGACCTCGTTGGCGTCGATGATCGTGTCGGTCAATCCGCCGACGCGGGCGACGAGCGGAATGGCGCCGTAGCGCAGCGCGCAGAGCTGCGTCAGCCCGCAGGGCTCGAAGCGCGAGGGCACCAGGATGACGTCGCTGCCGGCCTGGATCAGATGGGCGAGCTTCTCGTCATACCCATTGACCATGCCGACGCGGCCGGGATTGGTCAGCGCCGCATGCGCGAAGCCGTCGGCGATGCCGGGCTCGCCCGAGCCGAGGATCGCCAGCTGCGCACCGGTCGCGAGCAGCGGGCCGAGCCGGTCGAGCAGCAGGTCGAGGCCCTTCTGCCAGGTGAGACGGCTGACGACGCCGAAGAGCAGGGCGTCCGGATCGGGCGCGAGGCCGATCCGCGCCTGCAGCGCCGCCTTGTTCGCGGCCCGGCCGGCGGGCTTCGCGGCGCTGAAGGGCGCGGCGATCATCGGATCGGTGGCCGGATCCCAGACCGTATCGTCGATGCCGTTGAGGATGCCGCTGACCGCGCCGGCGCGGCTGCGCAGCAACCCGTCGAGGCCCATGCCGCCCTCAGTGGTGCGGATCTCGACCGCATAGGTCGGCGACACCGTCGTGATGCGGTCGGCAAGCTGCAGGCCGGCCTTCAGGAAGCCGATCGTGCCGAAATATTCGACGCCTTCCATCGAGAAGGCATGCGGCGGCAGGCCGAGCGCCTGCATCAGGCCGCGGCCATACTGGCCCTGGAAGGCCATGTTGTGCACGGTCATGACCGAGGGCGCATGCGGGCGGCCGGAATAGCGCATATAGGCCGGCGCGAGCCCGGTCTGCCAATCATGCGCATGCACGACATCCGGCTGCAGCGCGCCGATGAGGCCGAGGCCGAGATCGGCCGCGACCCGGGCGATCGCGGCGAAGCGGATGGCATTGTCGTGCCAGTCGCGGCCGTCGGCGCCGACATAGGGATTGCCGGGGCGGTCATAGAGATAGGGCGCCTCCAGCACCAGGAGGTCGAGCCCGGCGGCGCGGCCCGAGAGGAGGCGCGCATCGCCGCCGAAGAGGCCGTGGAAGATGTGCACCGTCTCGGCGCCCTCGAGCGCGGCGAGCACCGCCGGATAGCCCGGCACCAGCGTCGTGACATGAATGTCTTCAGCCGCCAGAGCGGCGGGAAGCGCGCCGACGACGTCGGCGAGCCCCCCGGTCTTGACGAGCGGATAGATCTCCGATGCGACGGAGAGGACGTTGAGCGTGCTCACTTGAGGGCGTCGAGCATCGGTTGCGTGATCAGGCAGATGCCGTTCTCGGTGCGGCGGAAGCGCTTGGCATCGAAATCCGGATCCTCGCCGACGACCAGTCCTTCCGGGATCTGCACGCGCGAATCGACGACGACATTGCGCAGCCGCGCCGACCGTCCGACCTCGGCATAGGGCAGGATGACGCTGCTCTCGACATGCGAATAGGAGTTGCAGCGCACGCCGGTGAAGAGCAGCGCCCGGTTGAGCGAGGCGCCGGAGACGATGCAGCCGCCCGAGACCAGCGAGGACAGCGCATAGCCGCGCCGGTTTTCCTCGTTGTGGACGAACTTCGCCGGTGGCGTCACCTCGCCATAGGTCCAGATCGGCCAGTCGCGGTCATAGAGGTCGAGGTCCGGCACGACGCTGGTCAGGTCGATATTGGCCTCCCAATAGGCATCGACCGTGCCGACATCGCGCCAGTAGGAGATCGACTCGGCGCGCGAGCGCACGCAGGAGGTCTCGAAGTGATGCGCGACCGCTTTCCCGTTCTTGACGATGTGCGGGATGATATCCTTGCCGAAATCGTGGCTCGAATTCGGGTCCTCCGCGTCGCGGCGCAGCTCTTCCATCAGGAACTTGGTGTTGAAGACATAGATGCCCATCGAGGCGAGCGCCTTGTCGGGATTGCCGGGCATCGCCGGCGGATCCTTCGGCTTCTCGATGAAGGAGATGACGCGGTCCATCTCGTCGACATGCATGACGCCGAAGCCGGTCGCTTCCATGCGCGGCACTTCGAGGCAGCCGATGGTCACGTCGGCCTTGGCCTCGACATGCTGCTGCAGCATGTCCTCATAGTCCATCTTGTAGATGTGATCGCCGGCCAGGACCACGAAATACTCGCTGTCATAGTCCTTGAGGATGTCGAGGTTCTGGTAGACCGCGTCGGCCGTGCCGAGATACCAGAGCTCTTCCGAGACGCGCTGGCTCGCCGGGAAGATATCGAAGATCTCGTTGCGCTCGGGGCGGAAGAAGTTCCAGCCGCGCTGCAGATGGCGGATCAGGCTGTGCGCCTTGTACTGCGTCGCGACGCCGATCCTGCGGATGCCCGAATTCAGTGCGTTCGACAGCGCGAAATCGATAATGCGCGACTTGCCGCCGAAATAGACCGCCGGCTTGGCGCGGCGATCGGTGAGTTCCATCAGGCGGCTGCCGCGTCCGCCAGCCAGGACGAAGGCCATCGTCTGGCGCGCCAAAGGCGCACTGCCGAGCTTCTGCATCGTCGCTTCTCCCCCTCGTCTGTTATGCGAGCGGCACCCTGAGGGCCGCCTTACGAACCATCGAACTCGAAATAGACCGTCGAGAGCGGCGGCAGGATGATATCCGCCGAAGCCGGCAAACCATGCGAGGGCAAGCTCGCGGCATGGACCGCGCCGAGATTGCCGATGCCGGAGCCACCATACTGGGCAGCGTCCGTGTTGAGGATCTCGCGCCAGCGGCCGGCCTCGGGCAACCCGATGCGATAGCCATAGCGCACGACCGGCGTGAAGTTGCAGGCCACCGCCACCGGCTTGTCGCCGGGCGCGCCGAAGCGGATGAAGACGATGACCGACTGGTCCTTGTCGTCAGGCACGACCCAGCGGAAGCCCTCGCCCTCGCAATCGCGGGCATGCAGCCCCGGATGGGCGCGATAGACGCGGTTCAAGTCGCGCACGAGATCGCGGATGCCGGCATGCAGCGGCGCCTCGAGCAGGTGCCAGTCGAGCTGCTGCTCGAAGTTCCATTCGCGGCGCTGGGCGAATTCCTGGCCCATGAAGAGGAGCTTCTTGCCGGGATGGCCCCACATGAAGCCGTAGAAGGCGCGGAGATTGGAGAATTGCTGCCAGTCGTCGCCGGACATGCGCGCCAGCATCGAGCCCTTGCCATGCACGACCTCGTCATGGCTGAGCGGCAGGACGAAATTCTCCGAGAAGGCGTAGAGCAGGCCGAAGGTCAGCTTGTCGTGGTGGAAGCGGCGATAGACCGGATCGAGCGCCATGTAGTCGAGCGCATCGTGCATCCAGCCCATGTTCCACTTGAAGCCGAAGCCGAGCCCGCCGGCATGGACGGGCGCGGAAACGCCGGGCCAGGAGGTCGATTCCTCGGCGATCGTCATCGTGCCCGGATGTTCGCCATAGGAGAGCTCGTTGACGGTCTGCAGGAAGGCGACGGCGTCGTTGTTCTGGTTGGAGCCGTCGGGATTGGGCAGCCATTCGCCGGCCTTGCGCGAATAATCGAGATAGAGCATCGAGGCGACCGCATCGACGCGCAGGCCATCGACATGGAAGCGGTCGAGCCAGTAGAGCGCGCTGGCGGCGAGGAAATTCGCCACCTCACGACGGCCGAAATCGAAGATCGCCGTGTTCCAGTCCGGATGGAAGCCGCGGCGCGGATCGGCATATTCGTAGAGCGGCTTTCCGTCGAAATGGGCGAGGCCGTGCTGGTCGGTCGGGAAATGCGCCGGCACCCAGTCGAGGATGACGCCGAGGCCCGCCTGATGCGCGCGATCGACCAGCCGGGCGAAGCCCGCAGGATCGCCATGGCGCGCGGTCGGCGAGAACAGGCCGATCGGCTGATAGCCCCAGGAGGCATCGAGCGGATGCTCGGTGATCGGCAGCAGTTCGATATGCGTGAAGCCGAGATCGACCGCATAGGGAATGAGGCGGTCAGCCAGTTCGTCCCACGTCATGAAGCGCCAGCCATCGGCCTTCTGCCAGGACGGCAGATGCACTTCATAGATCGACATCGGCTCGCGGCGCTGGTCGACCGCGCCACGGGCGGCGACGAATTCATCGTCGCTCCAGGTGAAGCTGTCCGTCCGCGCGACGACCGAGGCCGTCGACGGGCGGAGTTCGCTGCCGAAGCCGAACGGATCGGCCTTCAGCGGCAGCACCACGCCATCGGGCGCGACGATCTCGTATTTGTAGACGACGCCCTCGGTGAGTTCGGGCGCGAAGATTTCCCAGATGCCGCTGTCGATGCGCTTGCGCATCTGGTGGCGGCGGCCGTCCCAGTCGTTGAAATCGCCGACCACCGAGACGCGCTGCGCATCCGGCGCCCAAACGGCGAAATGCACGCCGGCGACGCCGCCATGCTCGATCAGATGGGCGCCGAGCTTCTCGTAGAGCTGGCGATGCGTGCCCTCGACGAGCAGATAGTCGTCGAGGGGCCCCAGCACCGGCCCGAACGCGTAAGGATCGATCAGCGACCAGGTGCCGCCGGCATTCGCCGCATTGAGGCGATAGGCGAAGCGACGGCTCTTGGCCGGAATCAGGGCCTCGAAGAAGTCGGTGCCCGTCCGCCGCTCCAGGCTTGCGATCGGATGACCGTCGAGATCGACCACCTCGACGGTTTCGGCATTCGGCACGAAGGCGCGGACCACCATTCCGGCCCGCGTCTCATGCAATCCGAGCAGCGAGAACGGATCACCGTTCCGGGCTGCGATCAGATTACCGACATCGACTTCACTTGCACGCCACCCGGCCATTGCGTCTCCCCGACGCGATCCTCATCCGGCAGGGCGTACGGGTACGTTCCAGATATCCTTGGCATATTCCGCAATCGTGCGGTCCGAGGAGAACCAGGCTACCCGAGCCGTGTTCGTGAGGCTCGCTTTCCACCATGCTGCTCTGTCTAGCCACAACGCGTCAACGTCTCGTTGGGCTGCATAGTAAGAATCGAAATCGGCCGTCACGAGGAAATAGTCGTGATGACGGAGCGCGGTGGTGAGCGCGGCGAAGCGTCCGGGCTCGCCGGGCGAGAAAATGCCGGTCTCGATCGCCTCGAGAACGCCCGACAGAATGCGCGAATTGGCGATGGTTGCGGAGGCGTCGATGCCCTGGAGACGACGCTCGGCGACCTCGGCCGTCGTCAGGCCGAAAATGAAGATGTTGTCGTCGCCGACATGCTCCTTGATCTCGACATTGGCGCCGTCGAGCGTGCCGATGGTGAGCGCGCCGTTCAGCGCCAGCTTCATGTTGCCGGTGCCGGAAGCCTCCATGCCGGCGGTCGAGATCTGCTCGGAGAGATCGGCGGCCGGGATGATGATCTCGGCGAGGCTGACATTGTAGTTCGGCAGGAACACGACCTTGAGCAGGTCGCGCACCGTCGGGTCGCTGTTGACGACCTGCGCGACATCGTTGGCCAGCTTGATGATGAGCTTGGCCTGGTGGTAGCTCGCCGCTGCTTTGCCGGCGAAGATCTTCACCCGCGGCACCCACTCCTTGTGCGGCTGGGCGCGCATCGCCTGATAGAGGGCGATGGTTTCGAGGATGTTGAGCAGCTGGCGCTTGTATTCGTGGATGCGCTTGATCTGCACGTCGAACAGCGCGTTCGGATTGACGCGGATGTCGAGACGGTCGCGGATGAGCCTTGCCAGCGCCACCTTGTTGGCGCGGCGGACGGCGCCGAACGCCTCCTGCAGCGCCGGATCGCCGGCGAGCGGCACGAGCGCCGACAGGCCGGAGGGATCATCGAGGATGCTCTCGCCGCAGGCCTCGACGAGGAGCTTCGTCAGGCCGGGATTGGCACCCTGCAGCCAGCGGCGGAAGGTGATGCCGTTGGTCTTGTTGTTGATGCGGCCGGGATAGACGCGGTCGAGATCGCGGAAGATCGTTTCCTTGACCAATTGCGAATGCAGCGCCGACACGCCGTTGATCGAATGCGAGCCGATGAAGGCGAGATGGCCCATGCGGACGCGGCGGCCGGCATTCTCGTCGATCAGCGAGATCGAGGAGAGGAAGGCGTCGTCGGCGCCGTCGAGCTTCTTCGCCGTTTCGAGATGGATGGCGTTGATCAAATAGATGATCTGCATCTGGCGCGGCAGCAGCCGCTCCAGGAGCGGCACCGGCCAGGTCTCCAGCGCCTCGGGCAGTAGCGTATGGTTGGTGTAGCCGAGCGTGCGGCAGGTGATCTCCCAGGCCTCTTCCCAGGGAATGTCGCGCACGTCGACGAGGATGCGCATCAATTCGGCGACGCTGATCGCCGGATGGGTGTCGTTGAGCTGGATGGCGACCTTGTCGGCGAGCGAGCGGATGTCGCCATAGGTGCGCATGTGGCGGTAGATGAGGTCCTGCAGCGAGGCGGAGACGAAGAAATACTCCTGCCGCAGCCTGAGTTCCTGGCCGGCCGGCGTCTCGTCGCTCGGATAGAGGATCTTCGAGATCGCCTCGGCCCGCACCTGCTCGACCAGCGCGCCGATGTGGTCGCCCGAATTGAAGGCGTCGAGCCGCAGCGGATCGACCGCGCGCGCCGACCAGAGGCGGAGCGTGTTGACATGGCGGCCGCGCCAGCCGGTGATCGGCGTGTCATAGGCGACCGCCTCGATCGTCTCGGCCGGATGCCAGACATAGCGCGGATAGCCGCTCGGCTGCATGATCGCTTCGACGCTGCCGCCGAACTGGATGTCGTAGATGACTTCCGGACGTTCGAACTGCCAGGGATTGCCGAAGGAGAGCCAGTTCTCGGGATATTCCTGCTGCCAGCCGCTCTTCACCACCTGGCGGAACAGGCCGTGATCATAGCGGATGCCGTAGCCATAGGCCGGGATCGACAGCGAGGCCATCGAATCGGCGAAGCAGGCGGCGAGACGGCCGAGGCCGCCATTGCCGAGCGCCGCATCCGGCTCCACCGTCTTCAGCTTCTCGAGATCGACGCCGAGATCGCCGAGCGCCGCCCGGTAGACGTCGGTGATGCCGAGATTGTTCATCGTGTCGAACAGCAGGCGGCCGATCAGGAACTCGAGCGAGAGATAGTAGACCCGCTTGGCGCCGGTGGCGTAGGTCTCCTTGGACGAGGCGATCCACGGATCGACCATCCGGTCGCGAACGGCGAAGGCCGTCGCCAGGAACCAGTCTCGGTCGCTCGCCGTCACGGTGTTCTTGCCGACGGCATAAGTGAGCTTGGCGGTGATCGCCGTGCGCGCGGCCGCGACCTCGGCCTCGTAGCTCGTCGCGGCTGGCGCGCTCGCGGACTGCGGCGCGGCAGGCGCCTCGACTTCAGAACTCACGACGGCTTCGACCATGGTGTCTCCCCATCCCACATGGGCCGGCGGAGCGGCTCACCCGCTCACCCGGCCCGATGCCGTTTAGAACCTAAGTGAATACCATGCAACAAGAGTGCCGCAGCGGGCGGCACTATCGTCGCATGGCGCGAAATTGGGCGATCGTCGCGGCAACCAAAGCGCCCTGCCGATCATTGATGGACCGCAGCGCAACCTCGCCACCGCAACTCGACATCGGCCTCGCCGGCATCGCGCAGGTCGCTGCGATCGCTTCGACCTGAAGGGCAAAGGGCCGTCCGAGCCATGAAGATACTGTTCGTTACCAGCGAATTCGGCGACTTCGCCAAGGCCGGCGGCCTCGCCGACGTTTCGGCGGCCCTGCCGCGCGCCCTGAAGCGGCGCGGCGTCGATATCCGCATCCTGATGCCGGCCTACCAGAACGTTCTCGACAAGATCACCCAATTGAAGGTGGTCGCCTCGCTGCCGGGCCATGCGTCGATCGAGCCGTGCCTCATCGGCGAGACGGAAACCGCCGACGGCATCACCGTCTACCTGATCCTCGCGCCCTCGCTCTATCAGCGCGCCGGCACGCCCTATACGACCCCGGAAGGCTATGACTGGGGCGACAACGACCTGCGCTTCGCGCGGCTCGGCCTCGCCGCCGCAGAGCTCGGCCGCGGCATCGCCAGCATCGGCTGGACGCCCGATCTCGTGCATGCGCATGACTGGCCGTCGGCGATGGCGCCGGCCTATCTCGCCTGGATGGGCGCGGAGGTTCCCTCGGTCTATACCGTGCACAATCTGGCGCATCAGGGCCTTTTCGGCGCCGACAGGCTCGAGGCGCTGGGTATCCCGGCTGAGGCGTTCCGCACCGATGGCGTCGAGTTCCACGGCTACATCTCGTTCATGAAAGCGGGCCTCTTGTACGCGAACCATGTGACAACGGTGAGCAGCACCTATGCTACGGAAATCACGACGGATGCGCGCGGCTCGGGCCTGCATGGCGTGACGCGGGGCCTTGCGGCTGACGGTCGGCTTTCGGGCATCGTCAACGGTCTCGAGGCGGAGTGGGATCCGGGCAATGATCGCCATCTGCCGCGTGGCTTCGATGCGTCGAACCTTGCCGGAAAGACCATCAACAAGGAGTTCATCCGCACGTCGCTCTGCCTCGATCCGTCGGACGGCCCGCTGTTCGGCGTCGTGTCGCGGCTCGTGCACCAGAAGGGGCTCGACCTCGTCGTCGACATCGCCGGCCAGGTGGTCGAGCGCGGCGGACAGATCGCGATCCTCGGCACCGGCGATCCCGGCGTCGAGCGTATGCTGCTCGACATGACCCGTCGCTATCGCGGATCGATCGGCCTCGTCGCCGGCTTCAGCGACACCATGGCGCACCGCCTCGTCGCCGCCAGCGACTTCTTCCTGATGCCGTCGCGCTTCGAACCCTGCGGACTGACGCAAATGCAGGCACAGCGCTATGGCGCGCTGCCGGTCGCGCATGCGACCGGGGGCCTCGCCGACACGATCGAGGACGGCGAGACCGGCTTCCTCTTCACCGACTTCTCGCAGCACGGCTTTCTCGAGGCGGTCGATCGCGCCTTCGAGGTGTTCCATGCGCCCGATCGTCTCGCGGCGATGCAGCATCGCGCCATGGCGAAGAGCTTCGCCTGGGACGAGCCGGCGCGGGCCTATGAGGAACTGTTCGCCAGCATCGCCAGCGTCCCGATGAGCAAGCCTCCGGATCGCGGCTTTTCCGGAGTTGCCCGCCTGCCCACGCTCATCACCCCTGAAAACGACCGGAAAGCCGCCGCCAGATGACGAAGCTGACTTCGGGATCCCCCTTCCCCCTTGGCGCCGTTCCTGACGCCAAGGGCACGAATTTCGCGCTCTTTTCCGATCACGCCGAAGGCGTCACGCTCTGCCTGTTCTCCAAGGACGGCACCAAGGAGATCGAGCGCATCGATCTTCCGGAGTGCACCAATGGCGTCTGGCACGGCCATCTCCACGGCATCAAGGATGGCCAGCTCTACGGCTACCGCGTGCGCGGCCCGTTCGACCCGGTCAACGGCCATCGCTTCAACGACGCCAAGCTTCTGCTCGACCCCTATGCGCGCGAACTCGTCGGCGAGCTCACATGGGACGACGCGCTCTATGGCTATCCCGTCGGCGGGGGCGATGATGCCGACCTCAACAAGGACGAGCGCGACAGCGCCGCCTTCATGCCGAAGGCCCGCGTCGTCTCGCCGAAGATCCTCACCCGCTCGAAGCGGCCGATGACGCCCTGGCCGCGCACGGTGATCTATGAGAGCCATGTGCGCGGCTGGACCATGCGCCAGCCCTTCATTCCGGACGATGTGCGCGGCACCTTCGCCGCCCTCGGCCATCCGAAGGCGATCGAGCACCTCACCCAGATCGGCGTCTCGGCGATCGAACTGATGCCCGTGCACGCCTTCGTGCAGGACAGGCATCTCGGCGAGCGGGGCTTGCGCAACTTCTGGGGCTACAACACGATCGGCTTCTTCGCGCCGGAGCCGAACTATGTCGATGGCGGCGGCCTCGCCGAGATCGCCGAGGCGGTCGACCGCCTGCACGAGGCCGGCATCGAGGTGATCCTCGACGTCGTCTACAACCATACCGCCGAGGGCAACCATCTCGGGCCGACGCTCTCCTTCAAGGGCATCGACAATTTCTCCTATTACCGGCTGATGCCGGACGACAAGCGCTACTTTGACGACCTGACCGGCACCGGCAACGCCATCGACACCAATCATCCGCGCGTGCTGCAGATGGTGATGGACAGCCTCCGGCTCTGGGCGACCGTCTATGGCGTCGACGGCTTCCGCTTCGATCTCGCGCTGACGCTCGGCCGCGAGCCTTCCGGCTTCAATCCGCGCCACGCCTTCTTCAACGCCATCCTGCAGGACCCTGTGCTCGGCCAGCTGAAGCTGATCGCCGAACCCTGGGATGTCGGCCCCGGCGGCTACCAGCTCGGCAATTTCCCGGCCGGCTTCTCGGAATGGAACGGCGACTATCGCGACGTAGTGCGCGAGTTCTGGATGGGCGCGGAGGGCCTTCTGCCGAGCTTCGCCTCGCGCTTCGCCGCCTCGAGCGATCTCTTCAACGAAGGCCGCCGCCGGCCGTGGTCGAGCGTCAACTTCGTCACCGCGCATGACGGCTTCACGCTCGAGGATCTCGTTTCCTACAACGACAAGCACAACGAGGCGAATGGCGAGGACAACCGCGACGGCCACAGCGACAACCGCTCCTGGAACTGCGGCGTCGAGGGGCCGACCGAGGACGAGGCGATCATCGCGCTGCGCAAGCAGCAGAAGCGCAACCTGATCGCGACGCTGATGCTCTCGCAGGGCGTGCCGATGCTGCTGGCCGGCGACGAGATCGGCAATTCGCAGGGCGGCAACAACAATGCCTATGCGCAGGACAACGAGATCGGCTGGGTCGACTGGGGCAATACCGATCCTGCCCTTGCCGAGTTCACCGCCAAGGTGATCGCCCTACGCCGCAGCCGCAGCGCCTTTTCGCGGGCCGAATTCCTGACCGGTGCCCGCACGGCGCTCGGGCAGCGCGACGTCGCCTGGTTCAATCCGAGCGGGGCGCGCATGTCGGATGACGTGTGGGGCGATCCGAACGCCAAGTGCCTCACCGTGCGCCTCGCGCCGATGCGGGCCGACGAGCCGGTCATGATGGTGATGATGAACGCGTCGCATGTCGACGTCGCGTTCACCGTCCCCGGCAAGGAGGGCGGCGGCTGGACCATCGTGCTCGATACGGCGGAGCGCATCGAAGGCGAGCGCACCGATGCCGGGGCCGTGCTGACGGTGGCGAGCCGATCGCTCCTGGTGCTCGAAGGTGTCGTCGACGCCGGCTAGCCCCCCGCCTTGAGGCCAACAGCGGAAGGCGGCGCCGTCCAACCGGACGGCGCCGCCTTCCGCCGAACGGGATCGGTCGACCGATCCGAGGCGCGGTCAGGCGGCTCCGCCGGCGCTTGAGGCCGCCGCGAACCGGTCGACATCGGCGGCCGTCATCGGCTTGCCGAACAGCCAGCCCTGG
The DNA here is from genome assembly GCA_965279105.1 of Kaistia sp. Taxonomy (GTDB): domain Bacteria; phylum Pseudomonadota; class Alphaproteobacteria; order Rhizobiales; family Kaistiaceae; genus Kaistia. The sequence goes on along the minus strand of OZ257135.1, from coordinate 1,542,034 downwards.
CCGATGGCGCTCGGCTCGATCGCCAGCAGGACTGCGGCCTGTTCCTCGGTCTCGATGCCTTCGAAGACGAGCCGAAGCTCGAGCGTCTTCACCATGGCGCAGATCTGGCGCAGGACGATCGTGCCGACGAAGCTGGTGCCGATGGCGCGGGTGAACAGCTTGTCGACCTTGATCTTGTCGATCGGCAGTTCGGCGAGATAGCCGAGGCTCGAATAGCCGGTGCCGAAATCATCGAGGCACACGCGGAAGCCGCTCTCGCGCAGCGCCCGGACGGCCGCACCGATCCGTCCCATCTCGTCCGTCGCCCGCTCGGTGATCTCGAGCGCGATGCGGTCGCGGGCGATGCCATTCCGTTCACATTCCGCGGCGAGATGCTCGCAGAGCCCGTCGGACAGAAGATCCTGCACGGAGATGTTGAGGCTGACATAGAGCGACGTGCCGGACTTCAAGATACCGGACAGCTCGCTGAGGGCGCGGGCGACGATGTTGGCGGTATGGTCCCTGATCAACCCGTGCCGCTCGGCCATCGGAATGAAGACATCGGGCGACACCATCTCGCCGCTGCGCAGACGCCAGCGCGCCAGCGCCTCGACCCCGACGAGCCCGCGATCGGAGAGGCGCACGAGCGGCTGGTAGAGCAGATGGATCTCGTCGTTGCGGATGGCGCGCCGCAACCGGCTGATCATGGTCCGGCGCCGCGAGAGCGTGGCCGCCACGAGCGCATAGCCCATGAGGCCGACAATTGATCCGCCCGTCATCAGCGCGAGGCCGACCGGCGTCAGCATCGGCAGGATCTGGAAATGCGCGGCGCCGCGAATGGTCACGCAGAGGTTTCCCTCGTCGTCGCAGCGGCTGATGCGATGTTCGAACCAGCCCGGCGGCTCGGCGGCCGCGCGTGCCGGGAGCGCCGACGGCCCGCCCCTGTTGTCCGACCATGCGTAGAGCCGGCTGCCGTCCACCGAGGTGATGATGGCGTTTGCGTCCCCGAGTGCCCCGAACATGTCATGGAACATGATCGGGCGGGAAAACGTCATCACCCCGCCGCCGTCGGCGACGATCGAGCGCAGGTCGCTGTTTCGGAACAAGGCCGCGCTGACCCAGACCTTGAGGCCGAGCCGCGACGTGAAGTCGGGCGGCCCGAGGTCGGCGACTGGCAATTGCGTGCCATGGATGATGTCGCAAAGAAGCTGGCCGTCGTGGCCGCGGCCGATATCCATCAGATAGAACAGGTTGATGGCGATCAGCCGCATCGCGGCGAGGTCGTCGGGCGAGCAGGGCTCGGTGGTCAGGGCCCGGACGGCCGTGATGGCCGTGCGGGTCTCGCGGACGAGATCATTGGCCCGCTCGAGGATGACCGTCGCATTGTCTTCAAGAACGGCGTCGCGCTGGTACCAGGAGATGACGACAAACAGGAGTGCAGCAACAAGATAGCCGACGATAATCGCAGCTGCAGCACATGATATCCTTAATAAAACATGAACACCTGCTCGAGACTCGGCCATCTAACCCCAGTACCCCCGTAGACCGCTTTCGACCAAAATCGCCATCTTGCAAAGGCAATCCCGGCCATCGCCAGATCGGATCAATCGATCATCCTTTCATGACGAAGGATGTCGCCTGCCTGGACCATGTTGTCGCATGTTCGGCCAGTCCTGCCGCGCATCACCCCTCGCTCATCTCATCTCCATTCGGCGGCGCGGTCTGGTCCGCTGGCAGGCGGCAGCGTCGCCGGGCCAGGCTCATGCCAGATGCATCGCGGTCAGCTCCGACAGAGGCACGGGGCGGCCGAACAGCCAGCCCTGGCCGATCGCACCCGGCGCGAGTTCCTCGAGGACTCGGGCCTGATCCTCGGTCTCGATGCCTTCGAAGATGACGCTGAGGCCGAGCGTCATCATCATCCGGCAGATCTCGCGGAGGACGAGCGTTCCCACGAGACTGGTTCCGACCGAGCGACTGAACAGCTTGTCGAGCTTGATCGTGTCGATCGGCAAGGTGGCGAGATAGGCGAGGCTCGAATAGCCGGTGCCGAAATCATCGAGAAAGACGCGGTAGCCGCCGTCGCGGAGCTCCTTCACGAGATCGCCGATCCGCGCCACATCGCCCGTTTCCCGCTCGGTGATCTCAAGCACGATCGAGCGGCGATCGACGCCGTGCAAGGTCGCCAGGCGATCGAGCATCGTCCGGAAATTCGGCGACAGCAGCGTCTGGATGGCGATGTTGATGCTCACATAGAGTTCGCGCCGCTGGGCGAGGACCGCCGAGAGATCGGCGAGCGCACGGCTCGCCACCCGTTCGGTCAGCGCGGCGAGCAATCCATGCTGTTCCGCGATCGGGATGAAGACATCGGGCGGGATATCCTCGTCCTTGCTGCCGCGCCAGCGCGCCAGCGCTTCGAATCCCGTCAGCTTGCGATCCTTGAGGCTGACGAGCGGCTGATAGTGGACGACGATCAGGTCGCGCCCGATGGCGCGCTTCAGCCGCTGGTGCAGCGTACGGCGCGACGCGAACCAGCTGCCCGCGCCGGCATTCGCCAGCATGCCGAAGACGAGGCCGCTCGCGAGGAGCCCGAGCGTCTCCGTCGTCGTCGCGGCAGGAATGCGCCAGCTGGCCGGCTGGGCGACCGCGACGCAGATATCGTAGTCCGGCGCGCAATGCGCGTAGCGATGGTCGAACCATTTCTCGCTCTGCGCCCCATGGGTATACTCGGCGCCCGCGAGCCGGCCCGGTCGATCCGAGCTCATGTAGTGACCCGGCACGTCCGGCGGGGAAACCGTCGCGGTGGCGTCGCCAAGCGCTTCGAAGAGGTCGGCGGCGGCGGCCGGCCGGGAGAAGACGATAATCCCGTGGTTGGCCGCGGCGGTCACATTGATCCGCCAGTCGCCGCGCAGGGGGGTATGGAGCCAGACCATCGCACCGCGGCGGCTGATGCGATCCGGCTTGCGCAACTCGCTGTCGGAGGGGCGCGTGCCGCTGCTGTCGCAGAGGACGCGCCGCCCTTCGATCCGGCCGACATCGACCAGATAGGCCGAACCCGACACGAGAAAATGCAGCGCCGCGATGTCCTCTGGCGAGCAGGGCTTTGTCTTCAGCTTGACCGCCGCGCGCAGGACGCCGCGCGTCTCCGTTGCGATCGCGATCGAGCGGCGGAGGATCAGGCCTGCCTGGAACTCGAGTTCGTTCTGTCGCCTTTCCCAGTTGATGGCCTCGAAGCCGAGCGAGACGAGCACAATGCCACAGATGACCCAGACCGAAATCCAGGTCGATTTCCCGATCACCGTAGTCAAACGACCGCCCTTCTCGTTCTCCGCTCATCGCGTCAGCCCGACCTTGCCGAGATCAGGCGAACCCTTTGTGCGGTGTCGACAGCACCGATCCAGCGCACGGGCAAACGAGCAAACGCCTTCGGTCCCTTCCGAAGGATTTCACGAATCGAACAATCTCCCGCCACCCGAAGCGACACTACGCAATCACGCCGGACTTTTCGGCCATGCAGACTGCATACAGGGGCCGAAAGAATTTCATCGTGAAGATTCGGAGAACGGCACTTCAGAAAGTCGGCCCCTTCCCGTCAGTCGACGTGGAAGACCTCTTCCATCGGCGCCCACCATTCGCCGTCAGTGCGGCTGGCGAGCGGCGCCTGCAGCGGCATGCAGATCGCCCACCAGCGCTGCGTCTCGGGGTCCGCCGCCATGCGCGCGCTGTCGGCGGTGAAGTCGTCGCCGTGATATTCGAAGCTGGCAAAGAGAAGATTCTCGGGCTCGCGCAGATAGATCGAGTAGTTGCTGATGTGACAGGCGGAAATGGTGGCGAGCACGGTCGGCCACACGGCCGCGTGCAGGCGCTTGTACTCGGCGATGGCTTCAGGTTTGAGGCCGAGCACGAAACCCATGCGCTGCATGATCACTCCTCCTTGCGCCGCGGCGGGATGCGCGGCTCATCAGTCCGGACTCTTGTCAATCCGAGCGGATGTCAATCCGAACCCTTGCCGAGCACGATCGACAATTCGCGCGTCGCCTCGAGGAGGATGGCGAGCGCCGCCTCCTTGCCCGGCACATCCTGGCGATCGACACGCGGCAGGAAGGGGCAGGTCAGCGCGGCGATGGCCGTGTCGCCGGGCCCGAGGATCGGCGCGGACAGATTGAACACGGCCTCCGACTGGAAGCTCTCCATCGCCTCATATCCGGCGCGGCGGATGGCGGCGAGGCGCTCGTCGAGCCCCACCGGCCGGCCGCGATCCTCGGCGAGGTCCTCGCGCTCGGCCTCCATCAGCGCCCGCTCATGCGGCCGCGCGAAGGCCAGCAGCACATGGCCGGAGCCCGTATTGTAGAGACTGACGCGCGCGCCGACGCGGATCGAATAGCTCCAGTAGGACGGTGCATCCATCTGCGCGACGACGATGACGCGGCCGCGGTCATAGACCGTCAGGTGACAGGCCTGCTCGGCGCGCTTCGAGAACTGGCGCATCACCGGCAGCGCCTGGCTGACCAGCCGGCGCACCGGCGCATGCTGGTGCGCGAGCGCGAACAGGCGCAGCGTCAGCTCGTAGCGGTCACTGAGAATGCGCGCGACATAGCCGCGCCGCACCAGGCGGTCGAGCATGCGATAGATTTCATTGGGCGAGCGGCCGAGCGCCTTGGCGATCTCGGCCTGCGTCATGCTTTCGTCGGTCGCCGCGAGCAGCTCGAGGATGTCGAGGCCCTTGTCGAGCGCCGGCGCGCGGTAACGGTCATTGACGTCGTCGAGCATGGATCCCGAATCCCGCAGGCGGCAGCAACCCTGGCCGGACGGCTGACGATCGGCGCCGCCTCAGGTTAGACATTGACTCGGCTCCGTCAATTTCGCTTATATACGAATACACCATTCAAGGGTGGATAAAGTATGCGGCCGCGTCGCAACGAGGCGCAGGCATCGACCGGTGCGGGGAGCAGCCGGGGCACGATCGTGCCGCTCGGGGGAGGACTGCGAACATGGCCCGGATCGTCCGCGTCGAAGGCTTGATGGTCGATCTGAAGCCGAAGGTGAAGCGGGTCGACGCGATCCAGTCCTTCGTCAGCCAGGAAACGCCGATCATCCGCATCACCGATGCCGACGGCGCCGTCGGGACCGGCTACAGCTACACGATCGGCACCGGCGGCCCGGCGATCCTCTCGCTGATCGAAAAGACGCTCGCCCCGGCCCTGATCGGCCGCGAGGCCGGCATGATCGAGCAGATCTGGCGCGATCTCCTGTTCCTGACCCATGCCACCGCCGTCGGAGCGATCACCTCGCTGGCGCTCGCCGCCATCGATACCGCGCTCTGGGATCTTCGCGCGCGCCGCGCCGGCTTGCCGCTGCACATGCTCGCCGGCGGGGCGCAGGAGAAGATCCGCCTCTACACCACCGAGGGCGGCTGGCTGCATCTCGACACCGCCGCCATCATCGACGACACGATCCGCGCCAAGGAGTCCGGCTTCTCAGGCGCCAAGGTCAAGGTCGGCCGGCCCGTGCATGAGGATGTCGCGCGGCTCACCGCCGTGCGCGAGGCGGTCGGCGCCGGCTTCGAGATCTTCACCGATGCCAACCAGGCCTTCGCGGTCGACGAGGCGATCCGCCGGGCGCGCCACTATGAGGCGGCCGATATCGGCTGGCTGGAAGAGCCGCTCGCCGCCGACGATGTCGACGGCCATGTCCGCCTCTCGGCCGCGACCTCGATCCCGATCGCGGTCGGCGAGAGCCTCTATTCGGCGCCGCAGTTCCGCGACTATCTGCAGCGGCGCGCCTGCTCGATCGTGCAGGTCGACGTCGCGCGGATCGGCGGCATCACGCCCTGGCTGAAGGTCGCCCACCTCGCCGAGACCTTCAACATCGCCGTCTGCCCGCATTTCCTGATGGAGCTGCATGTCGCGCTCTGCGCCGCGGTGCCGAATGCGCGCTGGGTCGAATATATCCCGCAGCTCGACAGCTTGACGCAGAGCGGCATGCGGATCGAAAACGGCCATGCGATCCCGAGCGGCGACGCCGGCCTCGGCATCGACTGGGATTTCGCGGCCATCGACCGGCAGACGGTCGCGGGCTCGCGCTTCGCCATTGCAAGCTAGAAGGAATGATCGGATGAGCGAGAAGCTCGCGGGCAAGGTCGTGCTGGTGACGGCGGCGGCACAGGGCATCGGCCGGGCGATCGCCGAGAGCGCGGCAGCCGCCGGGGCGACCGTCTGGGCGACCGACATCAACGAGGCGAAGCTCGCTGATCTTGGCCATCGCGCCAATGTCACGACCCGCAGCCTGAACGTGCTCGACAGCGGCGCGGTCGATGCGCTCGTCGGCACCATCGGCACCGTCGACGTACTGTTCAATGCGGCGGGCATCGTCCATGCCGGCACGATCGAACAGGCGACCGAGGCCGATCTCGACTTCGCCTATGACCTCAACGTCAAGTCGATGTGGCGGACGATCAAGGCGGTGCTGCCCGGCATGCTGGCGCAGGGAGACGGCTCGATCGTCAACATCTGCTCGGTCGCCGGCTCGATCAAGGGCGTCCCGAACCGCTTCGCCTATGGTGTCACCAAGGCGGCGACGGTCGGCCTCACCAAGTCGGTCGCCGCCGATTTCGTGACGCGCGGCATCCGCTGCAACGGCATCTGCCCCGGCACCGTCGAGAGCCCGTCGCTGCAGGATCGCCTGCGGGCGCAGGGCGACTACGAGGCCGCCCGCGCCGCCTTCATCGCGCGCCAGCCGATCGGCCGCATCGGCACCCCTGAGGAGATCGCCGACCTCGCCATCTATCTCGCCACCGCGACCTACACGACCGGCCAGATGCACATCATCGACGGCGGCTGGGTGAACTGATCCCCTCGCGACCGCGCCGCGCCGACCGGGCCAACCCGGCCGGCGCGGCGATGGTCCTCGGGCCGGCCGGCGCTCAGTACTGGTCGCGCCGGCGCACCCAGGCCTGCGGGAACGACAGGCCTTCCTCGTCGCGTCCCTTGGGGACGAGATCGAGATAGTGATAGGCGCCGTTCAGCATCTCGACGCCGCGCCCATAGCAGGAATAGGTGTGATAGACGGCGCCGTCCTCGCCCTTGGCGAAGACGCTGATGCCGACCAGTTCCGACGCCTTGTTCGGCCGCATCGTGTAGTTGTAGTAGACCGTGCCCTCGGCGAGCTGCTCCGGCGTGAAGCCGGCCTGGAAGTCGAGGTTGAAGTCGCTGCCCTCCGACGAGACCCAGGGGAAGGACCAGCCGAAGCGGTCGCGATAGGCCTCGAGCCTCTCGAGCGGCGCCCGCGAGACTGCAGTGAAGGCGACGTCGCGATGGGCGAGATGAACAGGGATATGGTCGAAATTGTCGGCCCAGAACGAGCAGGACTTGCAGCCCTCCTCCCAGTCCGCCCCGAACATGAAGTGATAGACGATGAGCTGCGAGTGGCCGCCGAAGAGATCGGCGAGCGACAGCGTCCCCGTCGGCCCCTCGAAGCGATAATCCTTCCCGACCTTCTCCCATGGCATCGCCATGCGGCGGCGGGTCAGCGCCTCGCGCTCGCGGGTGAACGCCTTCTCGGCCTGGAGAAGCTCGAGGCGGGCCTTGAGCCAGTCCTCGCCTGTGACGATCTCGTTCATGGAAACCTCCTTGGTTGATGCCGGCTGGCCTCCTGGCCGCTGGCGCTGGGATTGACGTCAGGCGCGGCCGGAGCCGGCGATGAGGCGGAGCCAGGGCGCGAGGTGGACGATCGCCATCAGGCCGTACATCACCGCCATCCCGCCGAACCCCGCCTCGCCGCCGCAGAGAAGGGCGGCCTCAGGCGCGGGGCTGAGCACGGTCACGAGGGTCATGACCGCGAAGAGCGGCGCCGCCGCCAGCATGAGCCAGTCTTCCGGTCGTCCGGACGCGATCGCGTTCGGCTTCCTTTCCCGTGCGGTTATCGCCATCGTCATTTTCCGCTATCCGTTTCCGATCCGCGACGGCCGCCTTGGCCGCCCACGACCGGACCATGGCGCCGTTCGGCCGGGGGGAGGGAGTGACAAGTGTGACGGGAATGCGATGGACTCGCTGATCACCGCCGCCGCCCATGCCCTTGCGGCGGGCGATCCGCTGGCCGCGCTCAAGGCGGTGGGGCTGCGCGAGGACGCGGCGGCGCTGGCGCTGCGCGGCATCGCCATGGCGCAGCTCGGCGAGTTCACCCGCGCCAAACAGCTCTTGAAGCGCGCCGCGCTCGGCTTCGGACCGCGCGAGGCCGTCGCCCGCGCGCGCTGCGTCGTCGCCGAGGCCGAGATCGCCCTCGTCTCGCGCGATCTCGGCTGGCCGGCCGCAGCCCTCGACGACGCGCTGGCGACGCTCACTGCGCATGGCGACCGGGCGAACGCGGCGCATGCCCGCAATCTCGCGGTGCGGCGGCTCATCCTCATCGGCAGGCTCGACGCGGCCGAGCGCCTGCTCGCGGGTGCGGATGCGGCGCCGCTGCCGCCGGCCACCGCGGCCGGCCGCGCGCTCGCCATCGCCGGCCTCGCGATCCGCCGCATCCACCCCCGCGCGGCGCGCGCGGCACTCGATGATGCCGAGAACGCCGCCCGGCGGTCCGGCATTCCGGCGCTTCTCGCCGAGGTCGAGAGCGCGGCCCGTGCGCTCGATGCTCCGGCGGCGCGGCTCATCCGGCAGGGCCGCGTCGTGCCGCTGACGCTCGATGCTGTCGAGGACCTCTTCGCCTCTCCGGCGCTGGTGGTCGACGCCTGCCGCCATGTCGTCCGCGCGGGCGGCGTCATCCTGCCGCTCACCACCCGCCCCGTCCTCTTCGCCCTCCTCCGCGCGCTCTCGGAGGCCTGGCCCGGCGACGTCTCGCGCGGCGATCTCGTCGCCCGCGCCTTCCGGGCGCGCGAGGCCGATCTCTCGCACCGCGCGAGGCTCAGGGTCGAGATCGGACGGCTGCGCGAGGCGCTTCAGGCTGTCGCGGGCATCGATGCGACGCGGCGCGGCTTCGCCCTCGCGCCGCTCAGCGCCACTGACGTCGTCGTGCTGGCGCCGCCGGTCGACGAACCGCATGCGGGTCTGCTCGCGCTGCTCGGCGATGGCGAGGCCTGGTCGAGCTCGGCGCTGGCCGAGGCGCTCGGAACCAGTCCGCGCACCGTGCAGCGCGCGCTCGAGGAACTCGGCGCCGGCGGCCGGGTCCGCCAGGTCGGGCGCGGGCGCGCGCGGCGCTGGCTCGCACCGCCCGTCCCGGGATTCCCGACAAGCTTGTTGCTCCCGGGTCCGCTACCGAACGACTAGCCTGACTTTGACAGACCGCCGGGCATGGTTCGCCCGGCGTCGCGCCTGACAACCTGGAGGATCGTCCCATGAAGAGAGAGCCCGCCGACATCATCCGCGAATATGGCCCGTTCGAGGGGGCCGACCGGATCAACGGGGTCACCTTCGACGGCGACCATGTCTGGTTCAGTTCCGGCGAGAAGCTGCATGCCATCGATCCGGACAGCGGCCAGGAGGTCCGCGCCCTCGACGTGGCCGGCCATGCCGGCACCGCCTTCGACGGCGACCACATCTTCCAGATCGCCGGGGCGATCATCCAGAAGATCGACCCGGCGACGGGCGCGGTTCTCGCGACGATCCCGGCGCCCGGCAATGGCGGCGATTCCGGCCTTGCCTTCGCCGAGGGCACGCTCTGGGTCGGCCAGCACCGCGAGCGGCGCATTCACCAGATCGATCCGGCGACCGGCGCGATCCTGCGCAGCATCGAAACGAACCGCTTCGTCACCGGCGTCACCTTCGTCGACGGCGCGCTCTGGCACGCGACCTGGGAAGGCGACGAGAGCGAATTGCGCCGCCTCGATGCCGCGACGGGCACCGTGCTCGAGACGCTCGAAATGCCGCCCGGCATCGGCATCTCGGGGCTCGAATCCGACGGCGGCGACCGCTTCTTCTGCGGCGGCGGCACCAGCGGCAAGGTGCGCGCGGTGCGGCGGCCAAGGCCGGAGTGAGCGGCGACCAGCGGAACGATCACTCCGAGACGGCGTTGTCCTCACACCTGAAGCGCATCAAAGGAGGATGACGATGTCCATGACTGCAGCAACCGCAACGACTGCCGGAACGCCGGTCAACCCGCTGATCTCGGCCGACAAGGTCGATGGAACCGCGGTCTATAACGGCGCCGGCGACCGCCTCGGCGACGTGCATGACGTGATGATCGACAAGCAGTCCGGCCGCGTCGCCTATGCGATCCTGTCCTTCGGCGGCTTCCTCGGCATCGGCGAGAAGTATCATCCGCTGCCGTGGAACGCGCTCAAATACAATGTCGATCTCGGCGGCTATGTCGTCAACCTGACGCGCGACCAGCTCGAAGGCGGCCCCGTCTATGACGATGGCGACGAGCCCGCCTGGGGCAATCGCGACTACGAGAAGCGCGTTCACGACTATTACGGCCTGCCGCCCTACTGGATGGTGTGACCGACCGCTCTGAACGCTTCGATGGCCGCGGCATTGCCGCGGCCATTGTCGTTTGCCGGCTCAGCGATAGGTGGCGCCGAGGTGATGGACCGCGATGTCGGAAAGCACCGGCATCGCGACACCCGCCTCCGGCTTGAAGGCCACGGTGCGCGGCTCGCCCGGCAGCAGGAGGAAGCTCGCATCGTCGAAATGGCCGGGCGAGGCCGGCGCCTCGGCGCGGACATAGAAGGCCGGCGCATCCGAGGCGAGCGTGAAGCGCCCCTCGCCCGCCGCCGTGACCGTGACCCTGGCGACCGGCAGGTCGAACCGCTTCGGCACGTCCGGGAACACGACGATCTGCAGAGACGGATCGGCGATACCATCGACGAGCGCGTCGACCACATAGAAGCGATCATCGGCCTTCGGCGCATCGATCGCGACGACATCGACCGCCCTGTCCGGCGGCAGGTGGGCCTCGGCGATGCGCTCGGCGAGAGGGTGGCCGACGAGATCCAGCGTGCGGATGCGGACGGCGAGGCGGACATCGCCATGGCGATCATTGACGGCGCGGAGCGTCAGCATGCCGCCGTCGATGCGGGCAGCCAACGCCACCGGGGCGAAGAAGCGCTTGGCGTGATAATGCAGCGTCTTCCAGGCGAGCGTGTGATCGATCGACGACCAGGACACCGCCGGCCAGACATCGTTGAGCTGCCAGTAGAGCGCGCCCATCGAATGCGGCTTCAGGCTGCGCCAGTAGCGCACGGCCGTCTCGATCGCCAGCGCCTGCTGCAGCTGCGACAGGAAGACGAACGGCTCGAAGCCCGAGGGCACGCGGAAATAGCGCGCCATGGTGTCGATGATGCGGGAATTGCCGGCGAGATCGCGCTGGTGGAACTCCATCACCGGCGCGGTCGCGTTCCAGTCGCCGGGCTCGGCGAAGGCGCGGATGCCGGTCATCGACGGGAAGGACTGGAAGCCGAACTCCGAGCAGAAGCGCGGCTTCACCGTGTAGTAGTGCTCGAAATTCTTGTTCGAGTGCCACACATCCCAGAAATGCATGTCGCCCGAGCCGTCGTCATGCCAGGCATCGCCATAGTCGAGATCGCCATTGCAGGGCGAGGACGGCCAGAAGCGCCGGCCGGGATCGGTGTCGATCACCGCCTTCTCGATGACGCGGTTGAGGCGGTCATAGTTGACGAGGTAGCGGTCGCGATTGTTCCTCGACAGCTCGTACCAGGTCAGCGATCCCACGACCTCGTTGTCGCCGCACCAGAGCGCGATAGACGGGCGGCTGGAGAGGCGCTTGATCTGGTAGCGCAGCTCGGCATCGACCTCGGCGAGGAAATCGGGCGTCGAGGGATATTGCGAGCAGGAGAACATCATGTCCTGCCAGACCAGCAGGCCGAGCTCGTCGCAGAGATCGTAGAAGGCGTCGAACTCGTAGAAGCCGCCGCCCCAGACGCGGATCATGTTCATGTTCGCCTCGACCGCCGAGGAAAGCAGCGCGCGGGTGCGCTCTTCGGTGATCTTCGCCGGCAAAGCATCGGCTGGAATCCAGTTGGTACCCTTGGCGAAGATGTCGATGCCGTTGACGCGGACAATCATCGAGGCGCCGGCGGCGTCCTTCTCGGTCACGACCTCGAGCGTACGGAAGCCGATCCGCTGCGTGACGCTGTCGCCGGGGATGGTGATGCGCGCCTCATGGAGCGGCTGTGCGCCATGGCCGGCCGGCCACCAGAGCGCGGGCTTGCCGACATCGAGCTCGAGCAGGGCGTGCGCCCTCCCCTTCTCGATCGCGACGACCGCCGATGTCTCGACGCCGGCAAGCGTAAAGCTCACGGGCACGCGGCCATCGACGGGCGCCACCAGCTCGACCTCGGCGATCGCCGTGATCGTGCCGTCGGCGGCATGGCGCTGGCGGATCTGGACGCTCTCGATCCGGGCCGCCTCATAGAGATGGAGCACCGGCTCGGCATAGACGCCCATCACCATCAGGCACGGACCCCAGTCCCAGCCGCCATGGCACTGCGCCTTGCGGATCATGTTGAGGTCCGCGACCTTGTTGTTGTTGACGCTCCACGGGATCGGGAAGGACATGCGCGCGGCCCGCGCACTCGCCTCGGCGCCGGCCGGCGAGAAGCGAAGCGCCAGCGTGTTGGTCCCCTCGACCAGCGCATCGGTCACGTCGATCTGGTGGCGGATGAAGCTCGAGCCGAGCCGCGCGACGCTCCGCCCGTTGAGCACCACCTCGGCGAAGGTATCGACGAATTCGAGCTCCAACACCGCCCAGCGGCCTGTCGCCACGCCCGGTGCGACCTCGAAGCTGCGGCTGATCGAAAAGGCGCTCTCGCCGACCCACTGCACCGCGGCCTCGTTGCGGCCGATCATCGGATCGGGAATGCGGCCCTCGGCGATCAGGGCCGAGTGAATGTCGCCCGGAATGGCGCAGCCGCCGAGCACGGCCCCCTCGGCATCGGCGAGCGTCCAGTCGCCGGCGAGCGACAGATGAGCGGCGGCGGTCATGGTGTCGGTCAAGGCAGGGTCTCCGGAGGACGGGGATCGGCGGGATCGAACAGGCTTTAGCACGGCGCCCGCACACGGCCGAAGCGAGACTGAGGTGTCATGCTGCCGTTTTGCGAAGAGGCGTATTTTTGGCTTCCATTTGGCCGGCAAGGTGCTCATATGCCGGACACAGACCCTTGCGGCAAGAATGCCGCACCCTAGCTGGAGGACCGTCGATGACATCCAAACTCGACCAACTGAAGTCCATGACAGTGGTCGTCGCCGACACGGGTGATCTCGAGGCGATCAAGACGTTCCGCCCTGTCGATTGCACGACCAACCCCTCGCTGGTGCTGAAGGCATTCGAACTGCCGCTCTATGAGGACGTCATCGGCAAGGCGCTGACCTGGGGCAACAAGCAGGGCGGCAGCAAGGACGCCATCGCCGCCGCCGTCGCCGACCGCCTGTCGGTCGCCTTCGGCGCCGAAGTCTCCAAGCTCGTTCCCGGCCGCGTCTCGACCGAGGTCAATGCCGACCTCTCCTTCGACACCGAGGCCTCGCTCGCCCGCGCCCGCGCCATCATCAAGGACTATGCCGATCTCGGCATTCCGCGCGAGCGCATCCTGATCAAGCTCGCCTCGACCTGGGAAGGCATCCGCGCCGCGGAGATCCTCCAGAAGGAAGGCATCGACTGCAATCTGACGCTGCTGTTCTCGCTCGCCCAGGCGGCCGCCTGCGCCGATGCCGGCGTGTTCCTGATCTCGCCCTTCGTCGGTCGCATCCTCGACTGGTATGTCAAGTCGACGGGCAAGACCTTCGAGCCGGAAGAAGATCCGGGCGTCCTCTCGGTTCGCCAGATCTACGCCTATTACAAGGCCTATGGCATCGACACCGTCGTGATGGGCGCCTCGTTCCGCTCGACCGGCGAGATCGAGGCCCTCGCCGGCTGCGACCGCCTGACCATCGCCCCGGCGCTCCTTGAGAAGCTCGCCGCCGACGAAGGCACACTCGCGCGCAAGCTCGATCCGGCCAATGCCGGCGAGGCGCCCGCCAAGCTCTCCTATGACGAGAAGGGCTTCCGCTGGGCCCTCAACGAGGATCCGATGGCGACCGAGAAGCTCTCGGAAGGCATCCGCCAGTTCGCCAAGGACCTTAGGACGCTGCGCGGCCTCGTCGCCAAGAAGCTCGAGACGGTCGCCGCCTGACCGTCCGCCCGGGCTCGTCCCGAGGCTCTGCCGATCAGCCCGCCATGGTTCGCCCTGGCGGGCTTTTCTTTGCGGCGCGCCTTGCCAAGCGACGAGCGACCAGATAAATACAAACTGTCGACAAGACAGAAACCGGAGAGCGTGACGGCGATGACGATGGATCCGAAGACGACCTGGAAGGGTGTTTTCCCGGCGGTGACCACCCAGTTCCGGCCGGATTTCTCGGTCGATCTCGAGGCGACGGCCAAGGTCATCGAGGCGCTCGTCACCGATGGCGTCTCCGGCCTCATCATTTGCGGCACGGTCGGCGAGAACTGCTCGCTGACCCGTTCCGAAAAGGTCTCGCTGGTCGAGACCGCGGTCAGCGTCGCGCGCGGCCGCGTCCCGGTCATCTCGGGCCTTGCCGAGTATACGAGCGCCTTCGGCGCCGACTATGCCCGCGAGGCGACCAGGGCCGGCGTTAACGGCCTCATGGTCATGCCGGCCATGGTCTATCCGGCGAAGCCGCGCGAGACGATCGACCATCTGACCACGATCGCCCGGGCGACCGACACGCCGATCATGGTCTACAACAACCCGCCGAGCTACCGCACCGACGTCACGCCGACGATGCTCGCCGGCCTTGCCGATATCGACACCATCGTCGCCTTCAAGGATTCCTCGGGCGATACGCGCCGCATCGTCGATGTGCGCAACATGACCGGCGACCGCTTCATCCCCTTCTGCGGCCTCGACGATGTCGTGCTCGAAACGGTGGCGCTCGGTGCCGTCGGCTGGGTGTCGGGCATGTCCAACGTGTTCCCGCGCGAAGGCGAGACGCTGTTCCGCCTGGTGCGCGACGGGCGCTTCGCCGAGGCGATGCCGCTCTATGACTGGTTCATGCCGATCCTGCATCTCGACGCCCGCCCGGACCTCGTCCAGGCGATCAAATATTGCGAGAAGATCCTCGGCCGCGGCACCGACCTGACCCGCCCGCCCCGTCTCGCGCTCGACGCGGCCGAGAAGGCCGAGCTCGAAGCCGTGATGGCCAAGGCGCTGGCGACCCGCCCGGCGCTGCCGGAGACCGGCCTCCCGGCCGCCGCCTGACCGGCGCGGCGCGGATGCGCATCGCCATCATCGGGGGCGGGATCGTCGGCGCGGCCATCGCGCATGCGCTCATCGACGAGAACCACGCGGTCGACCTCTACGACCGCGAGGGCATCGCCGCGGGCGCTTCGGCCGGCAATGCCGGCTGGATCGCCCATGTCGACATCCTGCCGCTCGCCTCGCCCAAGGTGTGGCGGCAGATGCCACGCTGGCTGATGGACCCGCTCGGGCCGCTCTCGATCCGTCCCGCCTATCTGCCGAAGCTGCTGCCGTTTCTCGGCCGCTTCGTCGCGGCGAGCCGGCCGGGCCGGATCGAGGCCTCGATCGCGGCGATCACCGCGCTGAACGGCCTTGCTCTCCCCGCCTGGGAGCGCCGTCTCGATGCGCTCGGCCTCTCGGGTCATATCCGCCGCAAGGGCCTGCTCTCGGTCTGGTCGAGCGTCCCGGCAGCGGCCGCGGCCGAGACGCTGATCGCGCGCCAGCAGGCGCTCGGCATTCCGGTCGAATGGCTCGGCGGCGATGCGCTGCGCGAGCTCGAGCCGGCGCTCGGCCCCCGCGCCGCCCGTGGCGCGCTCTATGCCAGCGGCTGCCATGTCTCCGATCCGAAGGCGCTGACGCTGGCGCTCGCCGAAGCCGCGATGGCGCGCGGCGCCCGCTTCGTCAAAATGGAGGCGGCCGCCATCCGCGATGCCGGCAAGGCGGTGGCGATCGTCACCGGCTTCGACAGCCTCGCGCTCTATGACCGGGTTGTCGTCGCGGCCGGTGCCTGGTCGAAGCCGCTCGCCGCCTCGATCGGCGACGACGTGCCGCTCGATACCGAGCGCGGCTACAATGTCACGCTGCCGGCCGGCCGGCTCGGCCTGTCGCGCCCGGTGATGTATGAGGGCGAGGGCTTCGTGACGACGCCGCTGGGCAGCGGCGACCGCATCGGCGGCAGCGTCGAATTCGCCGGCCTCGAGGCGCCGCCCAACGACAAACGCATCGACGCCATCCTCGGCCGCGCGCGCCGCTTCCTGCCGACGGCCGACTTTTCGGGCGGAACGCGCTGGATGGGCTTCCGCCCCTCGATCCCGGATTCGCTGCCTGTCATCGGGCCATCGACCAGGGATCCGCGCATCGTGCATGCCTTCGGCCATGGCCATTACGGCTTGACGCAGGCGGCGGCGACGGCCGAAATCGTCGCCGCTCTCCTGGCCGGCCGCGCGGCGCCGATCGACGCGGCCCCCTATTCCGTCACCCGCTTCAAGGCAAGGTATTGACCATGGCGCGCCACTCGTTCTTCTGCATCGACGGCCACACCTGCGGCAATCCGGTGCGCGTCGTCACCGGCGGCTCGATCCCGGTGCTCAAGGGCGCGACGATGTTCGAGAAGCGCCAGCATTTCCTGGCCGAGTTCGACTGGATCCGGAAGAGCCTCTGCTTCGAGCCGCGCGGCCACGACATGATGTCCGGCTCGATCCTCTATCCGCCATCGTCGGATGCCTATGACACCGCGATCCTCTTCATCGAGACCTCGGGCTGCCTGCCGATGTGCGGCCATGGCACCATCGGCACTGTGACCTTCATCATCGAGCACGGCCTCGTCACGCCGAAGACGCCGGGCCTTCTTCGGCTCGAGACGCCGGCCGGCCTCGTCGAGGCGCGCTATGTGCAAAACGGTCCCTATGTGGAGAGCGTCACGCTCACCAATGTGCCGTCCTTCCTGCTCGGCCGCGACTATGAGGTCGAAGTCGAGGGCATCGGCACGCTCAAGGTCGATATCGCCTATGGCGGCAATTTCTATGCGATCGTCGAGCCGCAGGCGAACTATGCCGACCTTGCCGATCTCGAGCCGTCGGACATCGTCCGCCTGTCGCCGAAGCTCCGCGCCGCCTTCAATGCGCGCCATGCCATCGTCCATCCCGAGAACCCGGCGCTCAACGCGCTGACCCATGTGCTGTGGACCGGCAAAGCGAAGAATGAGGGATCGAGCGCCCGCAACGCCGTCTTCTATGGCGACAAGGCGATCGACCGCTCCCCTTGCGGCACCGGCACCTCGGCGCGGCTCGCCCAGCTCTTCGCGACGGGCCGGCTCGAGGAGGGCGAGGCCTTCGTGCATGAGAGCATCATCGGCTCGACCTTCACCGGCCGGGTCGCGCGAACGACCACCGTGGGCGGCCTGCCGGCGATCATCCCGACCATCGAGGGCTGGGCGCGCGTCACCGGCTACAACACCATCTTCGTCGACGACCGCGACCCGTTTTGGGCCGGCTTCCAGGTGGTCGACGGCGCCGCCTGATCGCATGCAAAGGGCGGCGCCTGAGGCACCGCCCTTCGTCGTCATGGCATGACGCCGGTCCGCCTCAGCGGACCCAGCCGCCCGGGATGAACACCCAGCGGCCGTTGCGCCAGACCCAGCGCGGGTTGCGATAGTGCCAGCCCGGTCTGCCTCGGACCCATCGTCCCGATACCCAGACATAGCGGCCGCGGCTCCAGACCCAGTGGCCTGGAATCCAGACATAGCCACGCCGCGGCGGCGGCGGCCGGCGTTCCGCACGAGGGGCGGGCGGACGCCGGCTGGGCCCTGGGGGCGGGCGATGGCCGGGCGGTGGCCGTGACTGAGCATCGGCCTCGTCCGGCAGCGAGAGGCTTGCCACCGGCGCGACGATCGCGGCTGCGAACAGTCCGCTGAGCAGAGAACGTCGTGTCAGCTTCAAGGGGGTTCCTCCTTGGTCCAGGCGGCTGGCGCCGCCATCAAGCCCGCTCATGGTCAACGCTCAGGCGGCGGCGTTCCGTCGTTTGCCGCCGCAGTTTCAGATCACATAACCGTGACGGCCGAGGAAGAGCTTCAGCCGATCGGGGAATTTCAGCAGCTTGAGGTCGCGCTTCGGGCAGGCATCGACATCATCGCCCGAGAGGCAGGTCATCTCGCCGGCATCGGCGGCAAAGTCCCAATGATCGAGCAGCGCCTTGAAGGCGGACGGGCCCTGGCCGGCGCGCACGCTCTCTGCCACCCAGCCGGCGAGAAAGCCGGGCGAGGACCAGCGCGTCTCCGGCTCGGTATTGATCTCGAGCTCGGCCAGCCAATCGCGATGGTTCTTCAGGAAGCGCGGCTCGGCGCTGACATCGATCACCGTGCCGTCGCGCACCTTGCGGATCACCAGCGGCGCCGCGCTGCAGGCATAGCAATCGAAGGCATAGAGGAAGGCGCCGTCGGTCGTGACGATCTCGGCGACGCCATCGTGATCGAGATCCTCCAGATAGTCGCCGTCGCCGTCGAACGAGCCGATCTCGATCCCAGTCCAGCCCTTCGGGCCATCTTCCGCGACGATGACGCGCGTGCAGCAATGGGCGCCGCCGGAATAGCTGGAGAAATAGACCTCCTTGCCGAGGCGATAGGGATCGATCTCGGCGATCGAGGCGCTGGCGGCGGGGACATCCATGCCGGAGGCGACGCCGGCGATGTCGAGCAGCAGGCGATTGCCCGACATGACCTGGAGGACGGGCACGTCGCGGTCGCGATCGATCTTCGGACGACGCTCATAGAAGATCTTCGCCGTCAGGTCGCCCTCGCTGACGCTTGCCGCGCGTGCCCCTTCCGCGAAATCCGTCGTGGGAAAGGCCGGCGGCTGGGCGCCGTCCTCTTCGGCCGCAAGCGCGGCGGCAAGGAACGGCGGCGCGGCCAGCATCAGCGGCGCGGCGAGCGCGAGCAGGCGGAGGATGAGGCCGGCGGCCGTCGATCGCATCGTCGCTCCCCTCCCCTCGCCGCGGAATCGCGCCGCCGATCCTAGGGTCTCGGGCGGGCGGCGAACAGGGCGAAGGCTTGTCGCCGGCGTCTCGCAGCCGGTAAGAATGCTGGAAGAGCAACCATCGGAGTTTCGCCCGTGACATCGCCCCTCCTCCCCCGCACCGGCGGCCAGCTCATCGTCGACGCGCTGGCGGCGAACGGGGTCGACCGGGTCTTCACCGTGCCGGGCGAGAGCTTCCTCGCGGTTCTCGATGCGCTCCGCGACAGCGCGATCGACATCGTCAATGCGCGGCATGAAGGCGGCGCGGCGATCATGGCCGAGGCCGACGGCAAGCTGACCGGCCGGCCTGGCGTCGCCATCGTGACGCGCGGCCCCGGCGCCACCAATGCGGCGGCCGGCCTCCACATCGCGCGGCAGGATTCGACGCCGATGATCCTCCTGGTCGGGCAGATCGCCCGAGGCCATCGTGAACGCGAGGCCTTCCAGGAGATCGACTATCGCCGCATGTTCGGCGAGGTGGCGAAATGGGTCGCCGAGATCGACGAGGCCGCGCGCATTCCAGAGCTGCTCTCGCGCGCCTTCCATGTCGCGACCTCCGGCCGGCCGGGCCCGGTCGTGCTGGCGCTGCCGGAGGACATGCTGCGCGAGACCGCCTCGGTCGCAGCGCCCGCGCCCTTCGAGCCGATCGAGACCTATCCGGGGCTGACGCAGACGGCGCAGCTGCAGAAGCTGCTCTGGGCGGCGAAGCGGCCCTTCGTGATTGCCGGCGGCAGCCGCTGGAGCGACAAGGCCATTGCCTCGCTGCGCCGTTTCGCCGAGCGCTTCGACCTGCCGGTCGGCGTCTCCTTCCGCCGCCAGGGCCTCTTCGATCACACCCATCCGAACTATGCCGGCGATGTGGGCCTCGGCATCAATCCGGCGCTCGCCAAGCGGATCAAGGAGGCCGACCTCTTGCTCCTCCTCGGCGGGCGGATGAGCGAGACGCCGTCGAACGGCTATACGCTGATCGAGGCGCCGGAACCGCGGCAGAGCCTTGTGCATGTGCATGGCAGCGCCGAGGAGCTTGGCCGCGTCTACCGGCCGACGCTCGGCATCAACGCGACGCCGAACGGCTTCGCGGCCCAGCTCGAAGTCGTGCATCCCCCGGTCACGATCCCCTGGGGCGAGGAGACGCGGGCCGCCAACGCCGCCTATCGCGCCTGGTCGGAGCCGGCGGCGCTCGATGTCTCGGGCGTCGAGCTCGGCGCGATGATCCGCCATCTCCGCGACACGCTCAGCGAGGACGCGATCCTCACCAATGGCGCCGGCAATTATGCCGGATGGCTGCACCGCTACTACCGCTTCCGCCGGCCAGGCACGCAGCTGGCGCCGACCTCCGGCTCGATGGGCTACGGGCTGCCGGCGTCGATCGCCGCGAAGCTGCGCCATCCCGAGCGGACGGTCGTGGCGCTCGCCGGCGACGGCTGCTTCCAGATGACGGGGCAGGAATTCGCCACCGCCTGCCAGGAAGGCGCCGCCGTCATCGTCATCGTCGTCGACAACGGCATGTACGGCACCATCCGCGCCCATCAGGAGCGCGCCTATCCCGGCCGCGTCGCGGCGACGGCGCTCGTCAATCCCGACTTCGCGGCACTCGCCAAGGCCTATGGCGGCCATGGCGAACGGGTGGAGACGACGGAGGACTTCGCCGCGGCCTTCGATCGCGCGGCGGCCTCCGGCAAGCCGGCGATCCTGCATGTCCTCACCGATCCCGAAGCCATCTCTCCGACGGCGACGATCAGCGGATTGCGCGGGGCAGGACACTGACCCACTGCGGCATTTGGGCCGCATCTCCTGTGGACCATGCCGGACTGTGTCATTTTCATGATGCACTCGAATTGGACATCGTCCAGACTTGCCCAAGTTCATAGCAGGCGGGGCGCTGCGGGAGCGTTGGCCATAAACGAGGTGCGGCATGGCGACGATCATCGACTTCCTCAACACCATCTTCTGGGGCTACGTCCTCATCTATGGACTGCTGGCGGTCGGCGTCTATTTCACGCTGCGCCTCGGTTTCATCCAGCTCAGGCATTTTCCTGAGTTCATTCGGGTCGTGCTGCGGGCACCTGAAACCGACGCCGCCGGCATCACGCCGTTCCAGGCCCTGTGCACCAGCCTCGCCTCGCGCGTTGGAACTGGAAATCTCGCCGGCGTCGCCGTGGCGATGACCCTCGGCGGACCGGGAGCGCTGTTCTGGATGTGGGTGGTCGCAGCGCTGGGCATGGCCACGGCCTATGCCGAGAGCACGCTGGCGCAGCTGTTCAAGGTGCGCGGCCAGAATGGGGAATTCCGGGGTGGCCCCGCCTTCTACATCGCGCGCGGGCTCAACGCGCCCTGGGCGGCGGCCATCTTCGCCGTCTGCCTGCTGGTCGTCTTCGGTTTCGTGTTCAACGCGGTCCAGGCCAATTCCATCGCCGAGGCGATGAACGGCGCCTTCGGCGTGCCCAAGCTCGGCGTCGGCGCCGTGGTCGCCCTCATCTCGGGCGTGGTGATCTTCGGCGGCATCAAGTCGATCGCCCGCTGCGCGGAGTATGTCGTGCCGTTCATGGCGCTCGCCTATCTCGGCGTCGCCGCCTATGTCCTCCTGGCCAATCTCTCCGCCGTGCCGGGCGCTCTTGTCCTCATCGTCAAGAGCGCGTTCGGCCTCGACCAGGCGGTCGGCGGCCTGGCGGGAGCCATGCTCAACGGCATCAAGCGCGGCCTGTTTTCCAATGAGGCCGGCATGGGTTCAGCCCCGAACATCGCCGCCGCGGCGACGCCCACCCCGCATCATCCTTCGTCGCAGGGCATGGTCCAGGCGCTCGGCGTCTTCATCGACACGCTGCTGATCTGCACCGCGACCGGCATCATGATCATCCTGTCGGGAGCGCTGGTGCCCGGCGGCACGCTCACCGGGACGCCGCTGACACAGGCGGCACTGAGCGCCGAGATCGGCGCCGCCGGCCACTATTTCATCGCCATCGCCATCTTCTTCTTCGCGTGGACCTCGGTGCTCGGCAACTACTCCTATGCCGAGAATGCTCTGGTCTATCTCGGCCTCGACAACAGGCTGGGGCTGCTTTGCGCCCGTGTCGGGCTGCTTCTGATGGTGCTTTGGGGCTCCTACGAGAGCGCGACGACCGTGTTCGACGCAGCCGACGCGTCGATGGGCCTGATGGCCTCGATCAACCTCGTCGCCATCTGCCTCCTGTCGCCACTGGTCGTGAAGCTCACGCGCGATTATTTCGCGCAGAAGCAGGCCGGATCACCCGTCTTCGACCCCGCCCACTACCCCGAACTCGACGGGATCATCGATGCGGAGATCTGGCGCCACGCGCCGCCGATGCCCACAGCCTCCGCCGGGGCGGCGGAAGCGCGCGCCTAGACTAGAACAGGCTTTCCTGCGACGGCGGCTTGGCCTTGGCGCGGGTCTTCGGCCTGGCGGGCGCCGTGCCGCTGGCGATGGCGCCGATCTTGCCGTCCTGGAACTCGATGGTCAGCGCATCGCCCGAAGCGATCGCGGCGGCAGTGCGGATCGGCGTGCCGGATCCGTCGGTGACGAGGGCATAGCCGCGGGCGAGGACGCTGCGATAGGACAGCGTCTCGGCGAGCCGCCAGGCGCGGTCGAGCCGTTCGCGGCTGCGTTCGGCGAGGCGGGCGAAGGCCCGGTCGATCCGCGCATCGCCGTCGGCGAGCCGCTCGCGGCCGCGGCGCAGCCGCTCGGCCAGCGGCTCCAGACGCAGCCGCTGCGCCGTGCGGGCATAGAGGGCGCGCTTGCGCTCGGCATGGATATCGAGCGCGCGTCCCTGCCGCTCCGAGAGGCTGGTGAGCCGGTCCGCCGCCCGTTCGATCCGCCGCGACAGCACGCGTGGCGACAGCTGCGCCGCCGAGCGGCCGAGCCGGGCGCGATGGGCGAGCGTATTGGCACTGAGGGCGCGGCCGAGCCGGGCGGCCCGCTCGTCGAAGGAGCGGCGCGGGATGGCGAGGAGATCATCGAGCCGCGGCAATGCGCGGATGGCAGCGCGGAGTTCGCGCTTCCGCGTCTCGATATGGCGGAAGGCGGCGTTGTCGAGCCGCTGGCCGAGGCCTGTCACCGCCGCGACCAGTTCGGCGCGGACCGGCACCGCCATCTCGGCCGCGCCGGTCGGCGTCGGCGCGCGGAGATCGCTCGCGAAGTCGATCAGCGTGGTGTCGGTCTCGTGGCCGACGGCCGAGATCAGCGGGATATCGGAGGCGGCCGCGGCGCGGACGACGATCTCCTCGTTGAAGCTCCAGAGATCCTCGAGGCTGCCGCCGCCGCGCGCGACGATGAGAAGGTCCGGCCGCGGGATCGGCCCGCCGGGGACGAGCGCATTGAAGCCCGCGATCGCCGCGGCCACTTCCGCCGCCGAGGTCTCGCCCTGCACGCGGACCGGCCAGACCAGCACATGCACCGGGAAGCGATCGGCGAGGCGATGCAGGATGTCGCGGATAACGGCGCCGGTCGGCGAGGTGACGACGCCGATGACGGCGGGCAGATAGGGCAGCGGGCGCTTCCGCGCCTGATCGAACAGGCCCTCGGCGGCCAGCTTGCGGCGCCGCTCCTCGAGCAGGGCCATGAGAGCGCCGATGCCGGCCGGCTCCAGCGTCTCGATCACGATCTGGTATTTGGACGAGCCCGGGAAGGTCGTCAGCTTGCCGACGGCGATGACCTCCATGCCCTCTTCCGGGCGGAAGCGGAGGCGCGCCATGCTGGTGCGCCAGATCACGGCCTCGAGCTTGGCCTTGTCGTCCTTCAGCGCGAAATAGGCATGGCCGGAGGAATGGGGTCCGCGATAGCCGGAGATCTCGCCGCGGACGCGGACATGGCCGAAATTGTCCTCAACGGTGCGTTTCAGCGCAGCTGAGATTTCCGAGACGGAATATTCGGCGACATTCGAGGCAGATTCGGTCACGCCGTTCTCCTTTCATTCCGATTGCCAGAGGACGGCCGCCGCGGTCAAGGGTTCCGGGCGGTGTCTGAGCCTGCAGACGTGATCAGAGCTTGCGGCTGGCGGGGTGGGCGACTATCCCTCGGCCATGTCCCGCTACGACTTCACCAGCCAGAGGCTCTATCTCGACGCGCCGCTCGGCGCGGGCGACCGTGTGCCGCTCGATCGCGACCAGGCGAACTATCTCGTCAACGTGCTGCGCATGGCGCCGGGCGCCGCCGTGCTGGTCTTCAACGGAGAGGACGGGGAGTGGCGCGCCGTGCTCGACGGCGACCGCAAGCGGGCGGCGCTGGTGATCGAGACGCAGACGCGGACGCAGACGCCGCCCTCGCCGCTCGACTATCTCTTCGCGCCGCTGAAGCAGGCGCGGCTCGACTATATGGTGCAGAAGGCGGTCGAGATGGGCGCCGGGCGGCTGCGGCCGGTGATCACCCGTCGCACGCAGGTGACGCGGCTCAACGAGGACCGGCTCAAGGCCAACGCCATCGAGGCGGCCGAGCAATGCGGCATCCTGTCGATCCCGGAGATCGCAGCGCCGCTGCCGCTCGCCGATCTCCTCGCCGGCTGGGAAAGCGCCGAGGCTGGACGGCGGATCATCTTCTGCGACGAGGACGAGGCCGGCGCCGATCCGGTCGCCGTGCTGTCGCTACTCGCGCCCGGCCTGCTCGCCGTGCTGATCGGCCCCGAAGGCGGCTTCGCGCCGGAAGAGCGTGCGATGCTGAAGGCGGCGCCCTTCGTCACGGCGATCGCGCTCGGCCCCCGCATCCTCCGCGCCGACACCGCCGCCGTCGCGGCGCTCGCGCTGGTGCAGGCGGTTGCCGGCGACTGGCGCGAGGGCTGAGCGCCCGGCGGGTTCCCCTGCTCACGCCATCGTGATCGCCAGGTGATCAGGCAGCCTTGGCACCCGTTCTGTCGGCATAGCAACGCCTAAGCCGCTGATCTGGAACCACTCCAGCTTGGAATCAATCTAAGCTATTGAATTTGCTCAGCATCACCTTTGACAGGAGGACGCTCGGATGCGATGCAGCCCTGCCTGTCGCCGGGCGAGCGCTGTGCTCGCCTGATGCACGGACCCTTCCGCCCCCATGACGGAGCTTTCGATGCTGTCCCGCCCCGCCTTCCTCCGCACCGCCGCGCTCACGGCTCTCCTCGCGCTCGGCGCCCTGCCGGCCAGTGCCGCCGGCGAGGTCAATGTCTACACGACCCGCGAGCCCGCGCTGATCCAGCCGCTGCTCGAGGGCTTCACGGCGGAGACCGGGATCAAGGCGAATGTCGTCTTCATCAAGGAAGGCCTCGCCCAGCGCGTCGAGAGCGAGGGCGCCAATTCGCCCGCCGACCTGCTCAGCGTCGTCGACTATGGCAACCTGATCGAGCTGGTCGATCGCGGGCTGACGCAGCCCGTCGCCTCCAAGGCGCTCGACGAGAGCATTCCGGCCAATCTGCGCGATCCCGCCGGCCAGTGGTTCGGCCTCTCGATGCGCGCCCGCGTCATCTATGTCGCCAAGGACCGTGTCACGGACGAGACGCTGACCTATGAGGACCTCGCCGACCCGCGCTTCAAGGGCAAGGTCTGCATCCGCTCGGGCCAGCACCCCTACAACACCTCGCTGATCGCCGCGATGATCGCCAAGGATGGCGCGCCCGCGACGAAGGCCTGGCTCGAAGGCCTCCGCGCCAATCTCGCCCGCACGCCGGGCGGCGGCGACCGCGACGTCGCCCGCGACATTCTCGCCGGCCTCTGCGATGTCGGCATCGGCAATTCCTACTATGTCGGGCTGATGCGCAGCGGCAAGGGCGGCGAGGAGCAGAAGGCCTGGGGCGAGGCGATCCGCGTCATCCTGCCGACCTTCAAGGACAAGGCCGGCACCCATGTGAACATCTCGGGCGCCGCCATCGCCAAGAACGCGCCGAACCGCGAGAATGCCGTCAAGCTGCTCGACTATCTCGCCAGCGAGAAGGCGCAGGAAATCTACGCCAAGGCGAATTTCGAGTATCCGGTGCGCCCCGGCGTCGCCGCCGACCCGCTCATCGCCGCGCTCGGCCCGCTCACCGTCGATCCGCTGCCGCTGATCGAGATCGCCAAGCATCGTGCCGAGGCGAGCGAACTGGTCGACGCGACCGGCTTCGACGGCTGAACGCAGGGAGACGCGACGCCGCCGTGAGCATCGCCTCACCCGCGCTCGACGACATCAGGCCGGCGCCCGCGTGGCGCCGGCTTCTTGCTGTCGACAAGGGCCGGATTGCGCTCTGCCTCGCCGTCGCCCTGCTGGCGCTCCTGCCGGTCGCCGGCCTCGTCAGCTTTGCCGTCGGCGGCAGCGGCACGCTGTGGCCCTCGCTTCTCCGCAACGTGCTGCCGCGCGCCGGCTGGACGACGCTCGTGCTGCTCGCGGGCGTCGGCATGATCGCGACCGTGGTCGGCATCGGCGCCGCGCTTCTCGTCGCGCGCTGCCGCTTCCCGGGGCGGCGCCTCTTCGAATGGGCGCTGCTGCTTCCTCTAGCGATGCCGACCTATGTCATGGCCTATGCCTGGCTCGACGTCGTCCACCCCGTCGGCCCGCTGCAGGCAGGCCTCCGCAGCCTTTTCGGCATCGACGATCCGCGCGGGCTCCGCCTTCCCGATCTTCGCTCGGCCGGCGGCGCCATCTTCGTCATCGGTTTCGTGCTCTACCCTTACGTCTATCTGCCTGTGCGGGCGCTCTTGATGATGCGCGCGGCGGCGCTCACCGATACGGCCCGCATGCTCGGCGCCGGCCCGCTGCGCAGCTTCCTCACCGTGACGCTGCCGACGCTGTGGCCGGCGGCCGCCGTCGGGCTCAGCCTGGTGCTGCTCGAAACGCTGAACGATATCGGCGCCTCGGAATTCCTCGGCATCCGCACGCTGACCGTCGCCGTCTACACCACCTGGGCGGTGCGCGGCTCGATCGAGGGCGCGGCGCAGATCGCGCTGGCGATGCTCGTCATCGTGCTTTTGCTGATGCTGGCCGAGCGCCATGCGCGGCGGCGGCTCGGATCGGTGGCGCCCGGCCGCGGCAGCCGCCCGCCCGCCGACATCGCGCTTGGACGGCGCGGCTCGGCTCTCGCGATCCTCTTCTGCACGCTGCCGGTGCTCGCCGGCTTCGGCGTGCCGGCCGCCTATCTCCTCCAGGCCGCCGTGACGCGCCTCGCCGAACGCGGGCTGCCGGCCGGGGTGCTCGCCGCAGCCGGCAACAGCCTCGCCATGGCCGTACTCGCCGCGCTCGTCACGATCGGCCTCGGCCTCGCGCTGACCCTTGCCGCCCGCGGCGCGCGCGGCTCTCTCGTGGCGCCGCTGATGCGCGTCGGGGCGATCGGCTATGCGATCCCCGGCACGGTGCTCGCCGTCGGACTGCTGGTGCCGCTGGCGAGCCTCGACAATCTCATCGCCGATACGGCGCGGGCGCTGACCGGCCGCTCGATCGGGCTCGTGCTGATCGGGTCCGGCGCGGCGCTGCTCATCGCCTATGTGCTGCGCTTCCTTGCGATTGCCATCGGCGGCATCGAGGCCGGCTTCCAGCGCATCAGCCCCTCGCTCGACGGCGCCGCCGCCAGCCTCGGCGCGAGCCGGGCCGAAATCGCGCGCGACATCCATGCGCCGCTGCTCGCCGCTCCGATCGCGACCGCCGCCATCCTCGTCTTCGTCGATGCGATGAAGGAATTGCCGGCGACGCTCCTGCTCCGCCCGCTCAATTTCGAGACGCTGGCGACCAGCGTCTATGGCGAGGCGGCGCGCGGAACGCACGAGGACGGCGCCATCGCCGCCCTCATGATCGTCCTCGTCGGCCTCGCGCCGGTGATCGCACTGATCCGCCGCCGCTGAGCCTCAGCGGGTCAGGCGGAGATTGTTGAGATCTTCGGCAATCTGCCCGAACGCAGCCAGCAGTTGGGCGGAATCAGCGGCGTCATAGAAGTTGTTGGTGCTTGACGCGCAGGCCTTCAGCGTATCCTTCGCCTCGGTCGCGCCGGTCAGCGAGCTGTCGAGCTGATAGGCGACGGTATAGATCTCGATGTTCTTGGCCTTGATGTTCGCGCAGAGTTCTGCGGTCCAGGTATTGGCCTGCGTGGCGATCTTGGGCGCGGTCGACTGATCGTGCTTGCCGAAATTCGCGTTCGACTTGTTGGTGGTCGTGTTGCGGGTCACGGTGTTGAAGCCGTCCGTCATCAGGACGAGCGCCTTGGCAGGATTGAGGTTCCGGCCCGTCGCGTCGTATGCGGTCGCTTCCGTGAGCGGAACAGCATCGGACAGCGCATTGAATCCCCATGCCAGACCCGACGGCAAATAGGTGTATTGGTCGCTGGGCGCCAGAGAATTGATTGTATTCTTTACAGACGTGAAATTGTTTGTGAGCGGTATCAGTGTCTTCGTGCAGGATATATTCAGATAACCTGGATAAACTCGCGCCGGATTGTCATCCTTGACGTTGTCTGGATAGGCGGGCGACCCGATGCAACCACTGAACGTATAGTTCTTCGTCGTTTCCGCATAGCATTTGCCGGGCTTCGGTGGATTATACGTCTCAACATGCGATTGCGTGCATGTCGTCTTCGTGCAGCTGTAGGGAATTCCGTCGTTGTAGCATGTCGACTTCGTCGAGGTCGATGCGTCGCAAATCGTTGCAGACGTGATGTCCGGATCGCAATACGCAGGTTTCGTCGTGCTGTAATCGCCGGGGACACTCACCCATGGCTGGTTGCGGTTTGCGACACCGATATTGACGTACTGGCCATAGGGCACGACGGCGATCTTCACGTCGGCCTTCGCATCGGCCGTGACCTTGTTGACGAGGGTTGTCGCCGCCGTCTTGAGGCCGGACATCTTCGTATTCGGCTGGTCCATCGACTTGGTCGTATCGAGCACCAATGCGAGCTCCAGCTTGTTGATGCTGCGGATCGCCTCGGAGAGCACCGAGATCGGCATGGTCTCGAAGCCGAGCAGCTTGGTGATGGTCGCGGGCACGGTCGCCGAGGCGGTGACGGTGATCTTGCCGTTCGACTGGGCGAAGCTGTCGATTTTCCAATCCTGGATGGTCGCGCCGGAGCCGAGCTGGGCATTGACCCAGTCGGTCACCATGGCCTGCGCGGCCGTGTCGTCCATCGCCGGCTTGGAGCCGACGGCGAGCACGGCGGCATCGAGGATATCGGTCAGGCGGGCCTGCGCCATCGTCGAGCGGCCATAGTCGACGGCGACGCCGGTCGCGCCGAGGATCGGGATGGCGGACAGCGCAAAGAAGACCGCGACATTGCCGCGCCGATCGCGGCGGAAGAACTCGAGCACGGACATGAACACGGACATGGAGCAACCCCGATGACGCCCTTTGACGACGCCATAACGAGCCCAGTCCGTTAATCAGACCTTAACAGAACAGCTACAGTTTAAAATTGAATTAACGCGAGATTGCGCCGATCTTCGAGCTTCCGGAGGTTGGATTTACCCCTGATGAACCATAACTGCCGCCGCGTCTCCCCACCGCTCACACGGCGAGTTCTGGCCGATCCCTGAACAGCGCCAGCGCCTCCGGATTGGCGAGCGCTTCCTGGTTCTTGACCGGCCGGCCATGCACCACCTCGCGCACGGCGAGCTCGACGATCTTGCCGGACTTGGTGCGCGGGATATCGGCAACGGCGAGGATGCGCGCCGGGACATGGCGCGGCGTGCAGCCGGTTCGGATGCGCGTGCGGATCGTCTTCTCGAGCGCCTCGTCGAGCACGGCACCGGCACGGAGGCGGACGAAGAGGACGACGCGGACATCGCCCTCCCAGTCCTGACCGATGGCGAGCGCCTCGAGCACCTCGGGGATCTGCTCGACCTGGTTGTAGATCTCGGCGGTGCCGATGCGCACGCCGCCCGGATTGAGCGTCGCATCCGAGCGGCCGTGGATGACGAGGCCGCCATGCTCGGTCCATTCGGCGAAGTCGCCATGGCACCAGACATTGTCGAAGCGGGCGAAATAGGCGGCGTGGTAGCGCGCGCCATCGGGATCGTTCCAGAAGCCGACCGGCATCGACGGGAACGGCTTCAGGCAGACCAGCTCGCCCTTGCCGCCGCCGAGATGCTGGCCGTCCTCGCTCCACACATCCATCGCGAGGCCGAGGCCGGGCCCCTGGATCTCGCCCTTCCAGACCGGCTTGTCGGGAATGCCGAGCACGAAGCAGGAGACGATGTCGGTGCCGCCCGAGATCGAGGCGAGATGCACGTCAGGCTTGATGCCGTCATAGACGAAGGCGAAGCTTTCCGGGGCCAGCGGCGAGCCGGTCGAGGTGATGACGCGCAGCGCGGAGAGATCATGCGTCTCGACCGGGCGGAGGCCCGCCTTGTGGACACTGTCGATGAACTTCGCCGAGGTGCCGAACATCGCCATGCCCTCGGCCTCGGCATAGTCGAACAGGATATTGCCGTCCGGATGGAAGGGCGAGCCGTCATAGAGCAGCAACGTCGCGCCGACGGCGAGGCCCGAGGCGAGCCAGTTCCACATCATCCAGCCGCAGGTGGTGAAATAGAACAGGCGGTCGCCTTCGCCGATGCCGCAATGGAGATGGATCTCCTTCAGATGCTGCAGCAGCGTGCCGCCGGCCGAATGGACGATGCATTTCGGCACGCCGGTCGTGCCGGAGGAGAACATGATGTAGAGCGGGTGGGCGAAGGGCAGCGCCACCGTCGCGACCGGACCGGCGGTAAACGGCGCGATCGCCTCATCGAGCGTGACGCCGTTGGCGAGCGCCGCCGCCGTCGCCTCGGCCGTGCCGATATAGGGCACGATGATGACCCTGCGGACGCTCGGAAGCGCCGGCACGATCTCGGCGAGCTTCGGCGCGATGTCGATCACCTTGCCGCCATAGTAGTAGCCGTCGCAGGCGATGAAGATGGTCGGCTCGATCTGGCCGAAGCGGTCGAGCACGCCGCGCGGCCCGAAATCCGGCGAGCAGGACGACCAGACGGCGCCGATCGCCGCGGCGGCCAGCATGCCGGCGATGGTTTCGGGGAGGTTCGGCATCATCGCCGCGATGCGGTCGCCTGGCCGGACGCCCGCGGTGCGAAAGGCCTGTTCGAGGCGCGAGACCAGCGCGGCGAGCGCGTCCCAGCTCATGCGCCGCTTGACTCTATCCTCACCCCAGAACACCAGAGCATCGCCGGTGCTGCGGCGGCGGAGCAGGTTGTCGGTGAAGTTTAGCCTTGCATCGGGGAAGAACTGCGCGCCGGGCATGGCGTCGCCATCTGTGAGCCGGCGTTCGCCCTTGTCGCCGACGACGCCGCAGAAATCCCAGACGAGATCCCAGAAGGCCGGGCGATCGGCGACCGACCAGGCATGCAGCGCGTCATAATCGGCCAGCGGCCGGCCAGCCCGCTCTTCGGCCGCGGCGCGGAAGCGCGTCATCGGTTCGGCGGCGATCCGCGCCTGCGAAGGGATCCAGAGGGGACGTTCGTTGCCCTGCCCGTCAACCAGCGTCATGGGATAGACCGCTCCCTGGCCATGATGCAGCGCAGCATGTCGCGCCCCGAGGGTTATGGATAGCGAGGGCGCAAAGGCCTGTCACGCGGAAAGCATGGCGGCCGGCGGCATGAAAAGCCTTGCGGCGGCGGGCAATTCTGCCTATCCGAGAGGCACTTCGCAGCGACGCCTTCGGACCATGGGACGCGGACCGGCCATCCTCCTGAAACGCATCGTTCCGGCCGCCGTCATCCTTGCCGCGCTCGGCCTCGGCTTCGTGCTGCTTGCGCCGCGCCTCGTCTCGATCGAGGTGGTGCGCCGCTCGATGTCGCGCGAGATCGCCGGCTGGAGCGGCCGCAGCCTGACCTTCGAGGGAACGCCGGAGGTCGCGTTCACCCCTTATCTCACCGTGACCTTTCCCAAGGCGCGGATCGGCTCGGCGCGCGACGAGACGACGCTGGTCGAGATGGACCAGCTCCGGGCGCAGGTTCCGATCCTGCCGCTGATCTTCCGCGGTCGCATCGAGCCCTCGTCCTTCACCTTCACGCGGCCGCATTTCCGCTTCGCCTTCGACGCGGCCGGCGTTCCGAACTGGGACATGCCGAAGGGCCTCGACAAGACGGCGCCGCTCCGCCAGCTCATCATCGCCGATGGCAGTGTCGACTATGCCGACGGCGCCGGGCGCGTCGTCACGGTCGACCAGATCAACGCCGTGCTCGATCTGCCGGATCCCGAAGAGGCGGCGAGCCTGCAGGGCCGCGCGCGCTGGCAGGGCAAGACCGCCGATTTCTACGTCGCGCTCGACTCGCCGGCGGCGCTCATCGACGGGCGGGCGGCCAATGCCCGCGTCGTGCTCGAATCCGAGCCGCTGCGCGGGACCTTCACCGGCCAGGTGCGCCAGCTGGACGGCCCGACGGCGAGTGGACAGCTCTCGCTCTCGACCCCGTCGCTCTCCGGCCTTGCCGCCCTCTTCGCGGTCCCGTCCGAACGGCTGCCGCGCTTCGGCGCCGCCTCGATCAGCTCCACCGCCGATCTGGCGCGCGGCACGCTGACGCTCGGCGACACCGCCTTGACGCTCGACGGCAACCAGGGCGTCGGCGCGGTCTCGCTCACCCTTGCCGGCCCGCGGCCCTCGGTGCAGGCGACGCTCGCCTTCGACACGCTCGACATCACCGCCTATGCCGCCGCGGCAAGAGCCATCCTCGCGGCGTCGCGGATCGCGCCCGACGCGCCGCTCGGCTGGCCGAAGCTCGACCGCTTCAACGCCGATCTCCGCCTTTCGGCCGATCAGCTCCGCCTCGGCGGCGAGACGGCCGGACGCATGGCGGCGTCGCTGGCGCTGCGCGACGGCCGTCTCGATGTCGCGATCGGCGATCTGCAGGTCTATGGCGGCCGGCTATCCGCGAGCCTTTCGGCCGAGATGCTGGGCGAGGCGCCCTCGGCCAGCCTGCAGGCACGGCTCGACGCCCTGCCGATGAAGGCGGCGCTGTCGGATCTCGCCGGCATCGCCGCGCTCGACGGCACCGCGAGCGGCACGCTGAGCCTGCAGGGTCGCGGCGCCAGCTGGAACGCGCTCGTCGCCTCGCTGGCCGGCCGCGGCAGCCTCGCGATCACCGACGGCACGATCGACGGCATGAGGCTCGACGTGCTGACGGGGAGCGCGGCACCGCCCGCCAGCCTGCAGGCCCGCCTCTTCAACGGCACCACCCGTTTTGCCAGTGCGCGCGGCGACGTCTCCATCGCCGCGCGTACCGTCTCGGCGCCGGCGATCACCATCACCGGAACGGGCTATCGCATCGACATGGCGGCGGAGGCCGAGATCGGCGCGCCGTCCATCCGGGCGCGCGGCGAAGCCTCGATCGGCGGCCAGCGCGTGCCGCCCCTCGTCCTGCCGTTCACCATCGACGGCAGCTGGAGCCATCCGGTCGTGACGCCCGATTTCTCGGCCGCGCCGGCGGACCGCTGAGGCAGGCGCGGGCACCGCAATTAAATCGCGTCGCGAGCGTAGGGGGCGGGTCGCCCGTTCGTGATGGCTGTGAAGGTCGCGGTCAAAGCGTCCTCGCAGTCACCAAGGAGACCACCCCATGAAGACGATCCTCCTCGCCACCGCTCTCGCCCTCGCGCCTGTGCTGGCCGTTCCGGCGCTCGCCGCGAACGATGCCGCGCCGGCCGCCGCGACGAGCCCGGCCGCGAGCGATCCCGCGGCCGATGCCGGACCGCGCGCCAAGATGATGTTCTGGTTCCTCGACCGCAACAGCGACGGCGTCATCGACGCCACCGAGATCACCGCCTATCGCACCGCCCGCTTCAACGCGCTCGACGCCAATGGCGACGGCAAGCTGACCAAGGAGGAAGTGCTCGCCGAAATGAAGCGGCCCGGGCACGGCCCGCGCCATGCCGGCAAGCCGGGCGGCGCCATGGCTGAGGACGCGATGGCCCCCGACGGCATGGGTCCGGGCCCGATGGGTCCCGACGGCATGGGTCCCGGACCTGACGGCAAGGGACCGGATGGCAAGGGTCCGCATGCGAAGGGACCCGGCCATCATGGCGAAAAGGGCCCCGGCTGGAAGGAGCGTCGCGCCGAGCGGCAGGAAATGCGCGAGAAGCGCGAGGCCCGCATGCTGGAGCGTCTCGGCTTCACCGGCGACGTCACCGAAGTGACGCTCGTGACCTTCCTCGCCCAGCCGATGCCGATGCTGACGCGCGCCGATGCCGACAAGAACGGCAGCATCACCAAGGCCGAGTTCCTCGCCGCCGCCGCGAAGCCCGGCAAGGGTCGCGGCCCCGCGCCGAACTGACGGGTGCGGCACGCCGGGGAACGATGTGGGATCGATCATGCGTGATGGTCTCGTCATGCGTGATGGTCTTGCCGCCCCCGGCCTTGCCGGCTGGTCACCAACCCGGACGGAGACCGGCGGCGCCCATCGCGGCGTCGCCGGCAATGCTTTACGCGCGGCGGTCGCCGTGCCAATTGACGACGAGCGATCGGACGGCGTGGAGCGAAGAGCGAGCTTGGACAGCGCCGATACTGCCAGGGACCCCGACGACGCGCTCGTCCTCCGCCTCAAGGCGGGCGACGCGCGGGCGCTCGAAGCGCTCATGCAGGACCATGGCGGCCGGCTCAGGCTGATCGCGCGGCGCATTCTCGGCCGCGCCGACGAGGCGGACGATGTCGTTCAGGATGCCTTCGTCGCGCTGTGGCGGCAGGCGGACCGGCTCGAGGCCGGACGCGGACCGGTCGGCGCCTATCTGACGCGGATCGTCGTCAACCGCTCGATCGACCGTGCGCGGCGCGCGAGGCTGCTGCGCTTCATCGGCCTCGACACGGCGCCCGATCCTCACGACGATGCGCCGGGACCCGAGGCGGTGGCGCTCGCCCGTTCGGAGGTCGCGGCGGTGATGCGCGATCTCCAGGCGCTTCCCCCGCGGCAGCGCGCGGCTATCCTGCTCGCATCCGGCGACGAGCCGTCGACGGCGGCGATCGCCGATGTCATGAACCTTTCCGTCGGGGCGACGGAACAATTGCTGGTCAGGGCGCGGCGGACGCTGCGTCTGCGCGCCATGGCCAGGCTGAACCAGGAAGGGGCGGACGAACAGTGACCAGCGAGGGCGGCGGCCTGACGCGGCGGCAATTCGCCGATCTCCTCGATCGGCTGGGCCCACGGCTCGAGATCTGGCCGGCGGCAGCCCGCGCGGCCGCCGAGCGGCTGGTCGCGACCGATGCCAAGGCGCGGGCGGAGCTCGCCACCGCCACCGCCATCGACGGCTCGCTGAAGGCGCTGATGGCAGCCGCGCCGGAGCCCTTGCCGCTCCGACGCGCGGCAGCGCGTCTGGCGATCCGGCCGGCCTCGTGGCCACGGCTCGCCGGCGTCGGCATGGCCGCGCTCGCCGCTTCGCTCGCGATCGGCTTCGTGCTCGGCACGGCCTTGCCGTCCAGCACCGATGACGACGGCACCGACACGGTCTATCTCGCCGTCAACGACAGCGATCTCGGAGGTGTGCTGTGACGCTTGGAGGACGCACGGCGATCGCGGTGCTCGTGGCGCTCGCTCTGTCGCTCGTGGTCAATTTCGGCCTCGCCGGCTTTCTCGTTGCCCGAGCGCTGCCCGATCGCGGACGGCCCTCGCCCGCCGAGCGGCTGTCGTCGCTCGGGCCGCGCGCCCTGCCGCCGCCGCTGCGCGAGGCGGTGGCCGAGCGGCTGCGGCCGGATGCGCCGGAGCTGCGCGACGCCTTCCGCGCGGTGCGCGAGGCACGGCAGCAGGTGTTTGTCGCCATGCGGGCCGATCCCTATGACCGCGCCACCGTTGAGGCGGCGCTCGCCACGCTGCGCGCGCGGACGGACGCGGTCGCAACGCTCGGCGAGGGCGCCGTGCTCGACGTCCTCGACGGCGCGCCGGCCGACCAGCGCGCCAGGATCGGCGCGCCGCCCGGCAAGCGCGGCGACTGATCAGATCAGCCGCTTGATCGGCTTCTTGCGCCAGACGAACCAGTAATAGGCCGACTGCATCGCCAGCATCGCGGTGAACGCGACCGGATAGGCGATCCAGACCCCGTCGATGCCGAGATGGCGCGACAGCGCATAGGCCACGGGCACCTCGATGCCGAGAATGGCGAGGATCGAGATCGCCGTCGGCACCAATACCGTGCCGCTCGCCCGCATCACGCCCGCGACCACGGCCGAGAGACCGAACACGACATAGCTCCAAAGCGTGATGTGCAGCAGCCGCTGCGCCAGCTCGATCACCTCGGGGTCGACGATGAAGAAGCCGATGATCGTGCGCGAGAACAGATAGGCGAGCAGCACCAGCGCGCCGGAGATGACGAGCGTCATCACGATGCCGGTGCGCGTGATCTGGCCGAGCCGGTCGGCCCGGCCGGCGCCGATCGCCTGGGCGCCGAAGATCGAGGCGGTGATGGCGATCGAGATGGCCGGGAACTGCACATAGCTCACCACCTGGTTGACGGTGCCATAGGCAGCCGTCGCGGCCGAGCCGAAGCCGTTGACCAGCGACAGCACCACCACCTCGGAGAGCGAGATCAGGATGAGCTGCACGCCGGAGGGCAGTCCGATCCTGAGCACGGAGAGGAGGATCTTGCGGTCGACCAGGAGGGCGCGGAACAGCGCGGCGTCGGGCGCCAGCGGATGGTGGCGGCGGCGCATGAACCAGGCGAGCCAGATCAGCGCGACGACGAAGGAGATGATCGAGGCATAGGCACCGCTGGCGATGCCGAGCGCCGGCAGGCCGAAGGCGCCCTTGATGAGGATCGGCGTCACCACGAGCCCGACCACGGTCGAGATCGCCAGCGCATAGAGCGGCGTCACGGTATCGCCGACGCCGCGCATCATCGCGGTGAACAGCAGGAACACGAACAGGCCCGGCATCGCGATCAGCATGATGCGGGCATAGTGGGTCGCATCCGGCAGGATGTCGGCGGGCGTTCCGACGACGGCCAGCAGGCGCTCGGTCGACGAGCCGCCGAAGCCGGCGACAAGGAGGCCGAACAGGATCGCCACCGCCAGTGTCGTTCCGGCGACGCGCTTGACCTGGTCGAACTCATGCGCGCCGAAGGCCTGGCCGATCAGCACCGAGGCGCCGCTGCCGATGCCGATGACGAAGGAGATGAACAGGAACAGGATCGGGAAGAAGGCCGAGACGGCGGCGAGCGCGCCGACGCCGAGCATCTGGCCGAGATAGACATTGTTGATGGTGCCCGACAGAGCCTGCAGCACATTGGCCAGCATCATCGGGATGAGGAACAGCAGGAAGGTCCGCCAGAGCGGACCCTCCGGCAGCAGGCTCGGCTTCTTCGCCATGACGATCCCTCAGAGCGATGCGAAGGCGGGGGCAGCGAGACGGCGGCTATGGTCCCGAATATCGGGCGGCCACGCCTCGGTCAGGAGCGCGAAGCGGGCGCCGTCGCCGGCGAACAGGGCGCGCGTCGCCTCTTCATAGCCGGGCAGATCGCCAGCCATCGCCGTCATGAAGCGGTTGGCCGCCTCCTGGGCGCCGCGGATGCGCGCCGCGCCCTCGCCGCTCCGCCGTGCGGCCTCGACCAGCCGCCGGAGCGTGACCGAGGCGCCGCCCGGCTGCTCGGTCAGCCAATCCCAGTGGCGCGGCAGCAGCGTCACTTCGCGGGCGACGACGCCGAGCTTCGGACGGCCGGGCCCGCGCGGCTGCGCGTCGCTCTCGGCCTCACCCTCGGCCTCCGCTTCGCCGGGTGTCGCCAATTGGCGGCGGACATCGTCGAAGGAGCCGCGGAAATCGATTTCGATCGGCCGGCTGCTCGCATCGTCGAAGATGGCGATCGCCCCGGCATCGCCGCGGTCGACCACCGCCTTGACCGCTGCCGCGACATCGACGAGGAGGCCCGAAGCGACGCGCTTGAGCCCTTGGAACGCCGTGCAGGCAAGGGTCGGGTCGAGCTTCGCTATGGCAGGCCGCAGGGGCGCGGCGTTTGGGGCGTCAGTGTTCTGGTCGGACATGGTCGTTCTCCGCAATGGCTGCGCGGAGTTTTACCCGGATCAAATCCAACCGTCAATATTACCCGGATGAAATAAGCGATCAGCCCTGCAAAGCGAGCCGCTCCGCCTTCTGCCGCTCGACCTCGCGCCGCTTGGTGATGAGCGAGGCGACGATGACGCCGGTCGCGACGATGACGATGAGGATCGTCGAGATGGCATTGACCTCCGGCGTGACGCCGAACTTGACCTGGCTGAAGATCTTCATCGGCAGCGTCGTCGCGCCGGGGCCCGTGGTGAAGCTGGCGATGACGAGATCGTCGAGCGACAGCGTGAAGGCCAGCATCCAGCCGGCGACGACGCCGGGCAGGATCAGCGGCAGCGTGATGACGAAGAAGGTCTTGGTCGGGGTCGCGCCGAGATCGAGCGCCGCCTCCTCGAGGCTGCGATCGAAGGTGATCAGCCGCGACTGCACCACCACCGCGACGAAGCACATGGTCAGCGTCACATGGGCGAGGATGACGGTCCAGAAGCCGCGGTCGAGATCGAGCGAGACGAAGAGCAGCAGCAGCGACAGGCCGGTGATCACGTCCGGCATGACGAGCGGCGCATAGATCATGCCCGAGAACAGCGTGCGGCCGAGGAAGCGGCCGAAGCGGACCAGCGCGATGGCGCCGAGCGTGCCGAGGATGGTGGCGATCGTCGCGGACAGGAAGGCGACCCGCAGCGTCACCCAGGCGGCGTCGAGCATCGCCTGGTCGCGCAGCAATTCGCCATACCAGCGGAACGAGAAGCCGGTCCAGACGGTGACCAGCTTCGATTCGTTGAAGGAATAGATGATCAGCAGCAGGATCGGCAGATAGAGGAAGGCGAAGCCGAGCGCGATCGAGGTGGTGTTGAACCAGGTAGCCCCGCGCTTCATCGCGACTTCTCCGCCTGTTTCTGCTGCTGGTTCTGGAAGAGCACGATCGGCACCACGAGGATCAGCAGCAGCACGACGGCCACCGCCGAGGCGAGCGGCCAGTTGCGGTTGTTGAAGAACTCGTACCAGAGCGTCTTGCCGATCATCATCGTGCCGGAGCCGCCGAGCAGCTCGGGGATGACGAACTCGCCGGTGATCGGGATGAAGACGAGGAAGCAGCCGGCGATGAGGCCCGGCAGCGACAGCGGGAAGGTGATCTTCCAGAAGGCCTGCAGCGGCGGACAGCCGAGATCCTCGGCCGCCTCCAGCAGCGTCTCGTCGAGCTTCTCGAGGGTCGCATAGAGCGGCAGGATCATGAAGGGCAGGTAGGAATAGACGATGCCGATATAGACGGCCCAGTTGGTGGTGAGGATGCGAAGCGGCTGGTCGATCAGGCCGAGCTGCATCAGGAGCTGGTTGAGCAGCCCCTCGTCGGCGAGGATGCCGATCCAGGCATAGACGCGGATCAGGAACGAGGTCCAGAACGGCAGGATGACCATCATCACCAGCGTCGTGCGCCACTGCCGCGGCGCGCGCGCCATGCCATAGGCGATCGGATAGGCGACGAGGAGGATCAGCAGCGTCGAGACCAGCGCGATCTGCACGCTGGAGACATAGGACTGCCAGTATTTGGAATCACTCACCAGCATCAGGTAGTTGGCGCCGGTGAACTGCTGCAGCTTGTCGAGGAGGCCGGCGAGGCCGTCGCCGAGCGACAGCACGGGCTTGTAGGGCGGCATCGCCCGCGCCCGCGTCGAGAAGGAGATCTTCAGGACGTTGAAGAACGGGATCAGGAAGAAGACCAGCAGCCAGACGAGCGGAACGGCAACGACCAGCCAGCGCAGCCGGCTCGGCCTCGCGTCCCTCGACGTCATCTCGGTCGCCGCCATGTCATCCCCTGCGTTTCATCGAACTCGCCGCAACGCCCCACGCATCGCCGGCCCCGCCGCTATTTGGTCAGGACGATGCCGCCATCGGCCGACCAGGTCAGCCAGACCTTGTCTTCCCAGCTGATCGGCCGCTCCACGAGGCGGGTCGTGTTGGTGATCGTCGCCTTCATCGTGGCGCCGCTCGCGAGGCGCACATGGAAGATCGAGACGTCGCCGAGATAGCCGATGTCCCAGACCTCGCCGCTGACGGCGTTGATGCTGGGGTCATCAGGCGGATCGAGCGAGATCTTCACCTTTTCCGGCCGGATCGCGAACCAGGCCTGGTCGCCGGGCTTGCCCTCGATCTGTTGCCGCGTCTCGACCGTCGCGCCCGAGGCGACGCATTCGAGCCGGGCGCCGTTCGGCGGCGCGACGCCGACCTTGCCCTCGAGGATGTTGATCTCGCCGATGAAGTCGGCGACGTAGCGGCTGTTCGGCTGCTCGTAGATTTCCGCCGGCGTCGCGACCTGCACGATCTTGCCGTGATCCATGACCGCGATGCGATCGGCGACGGTCATCGCCTCTTCCTGGTCGTGCGTCACGATCAGGAAGGTCATGCCGAGCCGCATCTGCAGATCGATCAGTTCGAACTGGGTTTCCTCGCGCAGCTTCTTGTCGAGCGCGCCGAGCGGCTCGTCCAGCAGCAGCACCTTGGGCTTCTTGGCGAGCGAGCGGGCGAGCGCGACGCGCTGGCGCTGGCCGCCGGAGAGCTGGTGCGGCTTGCGCTTGGCGAAGGTGCCGAGCTTGACGAGCGCCAGCATCTCCTCGACCCGCGCCGCGATATCGGCCTTCGGCATGCCGTCCTGCTTGAGGCCGAAGGCGATGTTGTCCCAGACGGTCATATGCGGAAACAGCGCATAGGACTGGAACATCATGTTGGTCGGACGCTTGTAGGGCGGAATGCCGGTCAGGTTCTGCCCATCGAGCAGCACCTCGCCCTTGGTGGGTGCGTCGAAGCCGGCCAGCATGCGCATCAGCGTGGTCTTGCCGCAGCCGCTCGGGCCGAGCAGCGCGAAGAATTCACGCTCGTAAATCTTGAGCGAGAGATCGTCGACGGCGGTGAAATCGCCGAACGACCGCGTCACATGGCGGAATTCGATGAAGGCCTTGGCGGCGGGATCGTTCCAGGGAGCAAAAGATCGCCTGATCGGACCAATCGCGACGCCTGCCATTCCGATACCCCCGCTGCCATCAAGCCGTTCCGAGACGCTACGAAAAGCGCCCGTCACCTTCAAGGGCGACGGGCGCTGCAATCGACGGGAAGCGGCGAATTCGGCGAGGCGAAAGGCCGCTGCCTCCCTGAGCTCTACTTGCCGGCCAGAACCTGCTGCCAGAGCGAGGTCATCGCATCCTGGATCTCATCGCTGTTCGGCGTCGTCGTATAGAGATGAGCCAGCGTTTCCTTGGTCGGGTAGATGGTCGGATCGTCCAGAATCGCCTTGTCGACGTATTTCTGCGATTCGAGATTGCCGTTCGGATACTTCACGAAGTTGGTCGCCTTGGCGATGACTTCGGGCGTCTGGATATAGTTGATGAAGGCGAGGGCCGCGTCCGGATTGGGCGCATCCTTCGGGATCACCATCGAATCCATCCAGAGCAGAGCGCCTTCCTTCGGGATCGAATAGACGATCTCGACGCCGGCCTTGGCGCTGTCGCGGGCCTGGAGGATATCGCCCGAGAAACCGAAAGCGATGCAGGCCTCGCCGGTGGCGAGCGGGTTGATCAGCGAGGACTCGAACTTGCGGACATAGGGCCGGATCTTCAGGAGGAGATCGGCGGCCTTCTGCAGGTCTTCCTTGTTCTTCGAATTGGCGGGCAGGCCGAGATAATTGAGCGCGGCCGGCATCACGTCTTCGGGCGAATTCAGGATGTAGATGCCGCAATCGGCGAACTTGGCCGCGATCTCGGGCTTGAAGATGAGGTCCATCGAATCGACGGGCGCATCCGCCATCCGGGCGAGGACCTTGACCTTGTCATAGCCGAGGCCGGTCGTGCCCCACATGTAGTTCACGGCATATTCGTTGCCGGGATCATAGGTGGCGAGGCGCTGGTAGATCTCGGGCCAGGCATATTGGAGATTGGGGATCTTCGCCTTGTCGAGCTTCTGGAACGCGCCGGCCTCGATCAGCACCTGCATGTTGCGGTCGGTCGGGACGACGACGTCGTAGCCCGAGCGTCCCGTGAACATCTTGGCTTCGAGCGTCTCCATGGAGTCGTAGACGTCGTAGACGACCTTGATGCCCGTCGCCTTGGTGAAGTCGGCGAGGATCGAATCGTCAATGTAATTCGACCAGTTGTAGACATGGACTTCCTGGTCCGCAGCGGCGGCGGACACGATTCCTCCGGCCATAAAAGCGGCTGCCAGGGTCATCCGTCCGGTGAGCTTCTTCATCGACACTTCCCTCCATCTCGGCGTGAGGCGGACGCCTCTGTACGTCCGTTGTGCATGCCTAATTTCGCGACGTTATGAGGCTTTCGGCCTTCGCTCAACCCGTTTCTGGCGATTGGCAGCGAGTCTCCCGCGGCAATCGATCTTCCCCCCTCGTCCGGCCTCGTCCGGAGGCCCGCCCGACCCGGCGCAGTTGACTTCGGCTTGGCGGTTGGCACAGTGAGTGTCTTGTGGCACGGCGCCGAGGGGATATCGTGACGAAAAGGAAAAGGCCCGCGAAGACGCGCGAAGACGCGAAACGCGGCGCCGCCTCGCTGGACGAGGCCCGCGACTGGCTCAAGGCAAGAGGGATCGAGGATATCGAGTGCGTCGTCCCGGATCAGGCCGGCGTCGCGCGCGGCAAGATGATGCCGGTGTCGAAATTCCTCGCCGGGCCGACCATGTCGATGCCCGGCTCGATCCTGACCCAGACCATCACCGGCGACTATCCGCCCGACGACGACGACTATATCAGCGACGCCGCCGACCAGGACATCCTGTTCGAGCCGGACTTCTCGACGCTCGCGGTCGTCCCCTGGGAGAGCGACCCGACGGCGCAGGTCATCCATGACGGCTATCACCGCGACGGCCGGCCGGTCGAGACCGCGCCGCGCCAGGTGCTCCGCCGCATGGTCGACCTCTATCACCGCCAGGGCTGGAACCCCGTCGTGGCGCCGGAGATCGAGTTCTATCTCGTCAAGCCGAACACCGATCCCGACTACCAGCTCGAGCCGCCGACCGGTCGCTCGGGCCGGCCGGAGGCGGCGCGGCAGTCCTATTCGATCGCGGCGATCAACGAGTTCGACGACCTCTTCGACGACATCTACGATTTCTCGGCCGCGCAGGGCCTCGAGATCGATACGCTGATCCATGAGGAGGGCGCCGCGCAGATGGAGATCAATCTCCTGCACGGCGATCCGCTGGCGCTGGCCGACCAGGTGTTCCTGTTCAAGCGCACGCTGCGCGAGGCGGCGCTGCGCCACGACATGTATGCGACCTTCATGGCGAAGCCGATGTCGCGCGAGCCTGGCTCGGCGATGCATATCCACCAGTCGGTGGTCGATCTCGAGACGGGCCGCAACATCTTCTCCGACGAGGATGGCGACCCGACGCCGCAGTTCTTCGCCTTCATCGGCGGCTCGCAGAAATATCTGCCGGCGGTGATGTGCATGCTGGCGCCCTATGTGAATTCCTACCGCCGCCTCGTGCGCTCGTCCTCCGCCCCGGTGAACACGCAATGGGGCTATGACAACCGCACGGTCGGCCTCCGCGTCCCGAATTCGACGGCGGCCGGACGGCGGCTCGAGAACCGCCTGCCCTCGTCCGACGCCAATCCCTATCTCGCCATCGCCGCCTCTCTCGCCTGCGGCTATCTCGGCCTCGTCGAGGGCCTGAAGCCGGCCGAGCCTGTGACAGGGTCGGCCAATTCCGACGAGATCGACCTGCCGCGCTCGATCCTCGAAGCCGTGTCGCTGTTCGAGGAATGCGAGGAGTTGGTCGAGATCTTCGGCAAGCGCTTCGTCTCGACCTATCGCGCGATCAAGCAGGCGGAATACGAGACCTTCATGCAGGTGATCAGTCCCTGGGAGCGCGAATACCTGCTGCTCAACGTCTGACGGGACGACGTTTCGGACGCTGACATTGCCGGGACGAGCCCGGCAATGACACCATGAGAACCGACGAGCGCTAGAAGCAGGCGGGCAGGCCGAACCATGACCCTCTCGAACATCACCGCCGACTATCGCGCCCGCGATGCCGCGCACCACATCCATCCGTTCTCGGACATGAAGGCGCTGAATGCCGAAGGCAGCCGCGTCATCGTCCGCGGCGAGGGCTCATGGATCTGGGATTCCGACGGCAACCGCATCCTCGACGGCATGGCCGGGCTCTGGTGCGTCAATATCGGCCATGGCCGCAAGGAGATCGCCGACGCGATCCAGCGCCAGATGGCCGACATCTCCTATTACAACGCCTTCTTCAAGACGACGCATCCGCCGGCGATCGCGCTCGCCGAGCGGCTGGCGCGGCTGGCGCCGCCTCCGTTCAACCACGTCTTCTTCGTCAATTCGGGCTCGGAGGCCAACGACACCGTCATCCGGATGGTGCGTCACTACTGGGCGACGCTCGGCAAGCCGGACAAGTCGGTGCTCATCGCCCGCCGCAACGGCTATCACGGCTCGACCATGGGCGGCGGCAGCCTCGGCGGCATGAAGCCGATCCATGAGCAGGGCGGCCTGCCGATCCCCGGCATCCATCACATCGCGCAGCCCTACTGGTTCGGCGAGGGCGGCGACACGACGCCGGAGGAGTTCGGCATCATCGCCGCGCGGGCGCTGGAGCGCGCCATCGAGGAGATCGGCGAGGACAAGATCGGCGCCTTCGTCGCCGAGCCGATCCAGGGCGCCGGCGGCGTCATCATCCCGCCCGCGACCTACTGGCCCGAGATCGCCCGCATCCTCAAGGATCGCGACATCCTGCTCGTCGCCGACGAGGTCATCACCGGCTTCGGCCGCACCGGCAACTGGTTCGGCTCCGAGACCTTCGGCATCGAGCCCGATTTGATGCCGATCGCCAAGGGCCTTTCCTCCGGCTATCTGCCGATCGGCGGCGTCATGGTCTCCGACAAGGTCGCCGACGTCATCATCGGGGGCGGCGACTTCAATCACGGCTTCACCTATTCCGGCCATCCGGTGGCCGCCGCGGCAGCGCTCGAAAATCTCCGCATCATCGAGGACGAGAAGCTGGTCGAGCGCGTCCGCGACGATATCGGGCCCTATCTGCAGGCGAAGTGGCTGGCGCTCGGCGACCATC
Organism: Kaistia sp.; assembly: GCA_965279105.1. Lineage (GTDB taxonomy): Bacteria > Pseudomonadota > Alphaproteobacteria > Rhizobiales > Kaistiaceae > Kaistia. The sequence continues at coordinate 1,497,106 of OZ257135.1, read as the reverse complement.
CGCTGGTCGGCGAGGCGCGCATGACCGGGCTGATGGGCGCGCTGGAACTCGTTCCCAGCAAGCCGTCGCGAAAGCACGTCTTCGCCGATACCGGCAAGGTCGGCACGATCGCGCGCGACTTCTCGTTCCGCAACGGGCTCGTCATGCGCGCCGTCCGCGATTCGCTGATCCTCTCGCCGCCGCTGACGCTCAGCCATGACGAGGCCGACCACCTCGTCGCGGTGGCGGAGAAGACGCTCGACGACACGCTGGCCGAGGTGAAGCGGCTGGGGCTCGCATGACGATCGCGATCCGCGTCGCGACGCCGGACGAGGTGCCGATCCTCAACTTCATCCGCACCAGCGTGCGGGAAAACCACATGACGCTGGAGCAGATGGCCGACTATGGCATCACGCCGGAGGTCATCGCCGATCTCTTGAGGACCACGGCGCGGGCCTTCATCGGCAGCTTGGACGGCGTCGATGCGGGATTCGCGATCGCCGACAGCGCCGAGGGCAACATCTTCGCGATGTTCGTCCTGCCCGACTATGAGGGCCACGGTCTCGGACGCTTGCTGCTTCGCGAAGCCGAGGCGTTCCTGCATGCGAGCGGCGTCGCCGAGGCCTGGCTCGAGGCGGGCGCCCAGCCGGGCCTCCGCGCCCACGGCTTCTATGCGCATCTCGGCTGGCGCCGCGACGGGCTGATGCCCGACGGCCAGCTGCGTTTCGTCAAGTCGCATGCCGAGCTCGGCCGGGATCCGCGCTCGTGACGGCGCCGCATGCGCCCTCCTGGTATGCGGAGACGGCGGACCAGACGCTGGCCTTCCCCCCCCTCGACGGCAACCGCAAGGCTGACGTCGCGATCGTCGGCGGCGGCTATACCGGGCTCTCCGCGGCGCTGCATCTCGCCGAGGCCGGCATCGAGACCGTGCTGATCGAGGCGGGCCGCGTCGGCTCGGGCGCCTCGGGCCGCAATGGCGGCCAGCTGCACACGGGCCAGCGCCGCGACCAGGACTGGCTCGAACGCCATCTCGGCCGCCCCGCGGCGCATGAGCTCTGGCTGCTCGCCGAAGAGGCGAAGGCGCTGGTGCACGATCTCATCGACAGGCACCAGATCGACGCCGAATGGCGGCCGGGCCTCGTCGAGGCCGTGCACAAGCGCCGCCTCGTCGCCGAGGAACGGCACTATGTCGACACCCTCAACGAGCACTACGACTATCCACATGCGGAGTGGATCGAGCCCGAGCGCCTCGCGCCGATGATCGGCACAAACGCCTATTATGGCGGCCGTTTCGATGCGACGGCGGGGCACCTGCATCCGCTGAAATTCGCGCAAGGCCTCGCCCGCGCCGCCGCCAAGGCCGGGGCCAGCCTCCATGAGGGCACCGCCGCCGTGCGTCTCGACGACGGCATGACGCCGAAGCTGGCGACGACGCACGGCACGATCAGCGCGGATATCGTCATCCTTGCCGGCAACGGACTGCTCGACGGCATCGACGACGAGACCGAGACCCGGTCGATGCCGATCAAGAATTTCATCCTGACCACCGAACCGATCGGCGCCGGCATGCAGGGCGGGCTCATTCCGGGCGGAGAGGCCGTCTCGGATTCGCGCTTCGTCGTCTATTACTGGCGCCCCACCATCGACGGCCGCATCCTGTTCGGCGGCGGCGAGACCTATTCGCGCCGCGACCCCAAGGACATCTTCGCCTTCGTGCGTCGGCATCTCCTCGGCATCTATCCGCAGCTCGGCGATGTCAGGATCGACCATGCCTGGGGCGGCACGCTGGCGGTCACGGTCAACCGGCTGCCGTTCCTGCGCCGCCTCCGGCCCGGCGTCTATGCCGCCTCGGGCTATTCGGGCCAGGGCGTGGCGCTCGCGCCTTATGGCGGCAAGATCATCGCCGACGCCATCCTCGGCAATCCCGGCCGCCTCGACAGCTTCGCCGCCCTGCCCTGCCCGCGCTTCCCCGGCGGCAAGCTGCTGCGCTGGCCGGCGCTGGTCGCGGGCATGAGCTGGTATGCGCTCAGGGATCGGATTTGAGGCGGCGATCGGCTCGCGTCGCGCGCGAGCTTTGTCAAGGAAGGCCCCTCTCCAGCTCTCCCCCGCAAGGGGGGAGAGGGCCGGCTTCGGCCTTCATTGATGCAGTCTGCAGGCCGGGCAACTCCCTCCCCCCTTGCAGGGGAGGGTTGGGGTGGGGGCCTTCCTTCCTCGCCTCGATCATGCGGAAGGGCTGGCCCTCACTCCAGCGGCTTCAGCTCCTGCACGATGGTCGGCAGCAGTTCCGAGACGTTCGGGTGGATCGGGACGGAGCGGGCGAGGACCGTATAGGGCGCCTTGGCGTAGATGAGATCGAGAATGCCGTGCACGACCTCGTCGCCGGTCACGCCGAGGATCGAGGCGCCGAGGAAGAGATCGGTCTCGGCATCGACGAGGATCTTGATGAAGCCCTCGCTGACGCCCTTTTCGGTGGCGCGGGCGACGCGGCTCATCGGCCGCGTGCCGATCAGCGCCTTGCGGCCGCTCTTCCTCACGGCCGTCTCCGTCATGCCGACGCGGCCGAGCGGCGGATCGACATAGAGCGCGTAGGCCTCGACACGGTCCGAGACGCGGCGATCGTCGCCATCGAGAAGATTGGCGGCGACGATCTCGAAGTCGTTATAGGAGGTGTGGGTGAAGGCGCCGCGGCCGTTGCAGTCGCCGAGCGCGAAGATGCCGGGGACGTTCGTTTCCAGCCGGTCGTCGACGGTGATGAAGCCGCGGCCGTCCACCGCCACACCGGCCTTGTCGAGGCCGAGATCGTCGGTGTTCGGGCGGCGGCCGACGGCGAGCAGCACATGCGAGGCCGTGACTTCGCGGTCCCCCGAGGTGCAGTCGACGCCGACGACGATATCCTCGCCCTCGGCCCGAAGATGGATGCATTCGGCGCCGAGCCGCATGCCGATGCCCTCGGCCTCGAGGATCTGCCTGACACCGTCCGAGACGTCCTCGTCCTCGCGGGCGATGAGGCGCGGGCCCTTCTCGACGATGGTGACCGCGCTGCCGAAACGACGGAACATCTGGCCGAATTCGAGCCCGATATAGCTGCCGCCGACGACGACGAGGTGGCGCGGGATCTCAGTGAGTTCGAGGATCGAGGTGTTGGTGAGGTATTTCACCGCGCCGATGCCCGGCAGGTCGGGCACGACGGCACGGCCGCCGGTGTTGATGAAGATCTGGTCGGCCTCGAGCAGTTCATCGCCGACGCGGACGCTGCGGGCGCTCTCGAGGCGCGCATGGCCCTCGATCAGCGTGCAGTTCTCCATGCCGCAGATCCAGCCGGCGAGGCTCTTCTGCGACTTGGCGACGACGGCGTCCTTGCGCGCCATCACCGCCTGGAGATCGACCTCGATGTCGCCCTTGACGATGAAGCCGTAATCGGCGCCGCGGCGGGCGGTGTGGATCGCCTCGGCGCTGGCGACCAGCGTCTTGGTCGGTGTGCAGCCGGTATTGACGCAGGTGCCGCCGACCAGCTTCCGCTCGATCAGCGCGACGGTCTTGCCGGCGGCGCTGAGCCGTCCCGCGAGCGGGATGCCGGCCTGGCCGCAGCCGATGACGATGGCGTCGAAACGCCGGCTCACGCGACGGCGCCCACGATGACGAAGGCCGCGATGATGGCGACCGCGTCCTCGATGAGCGCGGCCGGCAGGTCCTTGCCGAAGGCGCGGCCGAGACGGCCACGGATGTCGGCGCCGCCGAGCGTGCCGATCACGGCTCCGATGGCGCCCGCGATGAGGCCGCCGGCCAGCGAGCCCGCGGCGGTTCCGATGACCGCGCCGCAGAAGGCGCCGCTGACGATGCGGGCGCCGAACTGCATCGGCACCTTGCGGCTCGGCGTCGACGGCAGCTGATCGGTGATCAGTTCGACGATGGCGAGCAGCGTGAAGACGAGGACGGCGATCCAGTGGCCCATGAACGCGGCCCAGCTGCCGGCAACGGCCAGCCAGCCGAGATAGGCGCCCCAGGCGACCGCAGCAGGCGCGGTCATGGCACGCAATCCGGCAACGACACCAATCAGCAATGCGAGGAGATAGACCATCGTCGAAGTGCCCCTTCTTCGCGTTCAGGTAGAGCCATGGTGCGTGAGATCGCCCGCCTCGGCAAGGCACGCATGACCTTGATCAAAATCAATTCATACGATTGATTGACTTCCGGTTCGCTGTCGGCCAGTTTCCCGTCAACATCGTGTCGAAGCTTCGGAGGCGGGCCGCATGTCCGAGGAATGGCAGCCGCTGGAGCGCGCCGCGCCGATCGAGAAATCGCGGCATTATCAGCGCGCCCGCCAGGATCGCGGCACGGAGACGCGGACCCGCCTCATCCTCGCCGCGCTCGACGTGTTCGGCCGCCAGGGCTTCGACGCCGCGTCGACCCGCGAGATCGCCCGCAAGGCCGATGCCAATCTCGCCGCCATCGTCTACCATTTCGGCAGCAAGGAAGGCCTGCACCAGGCGGTTGCCGAGCATGTCGTCACCGAGATCGGCAGCCGCATCGGCCCGACCGTCGCGCGGGCCGCCGACGCGCTAGGCCAATATCCGGGCGGGCAAGATCCGGCCGGGCAAGATGCGCCGGACAAGACCGCGGCGCGGGCCCTGCTGCAGCAGATCGTCGAGGCGCATCTGACGGCGATGCTCGGCGCCGACGCCGCCGGCTCCTGGGCAAGGTTCGTCGTGCGCGAGCAGATGGAGCCCTCGCCGGCCTTCGAGACCGTGTTCGCCTTCATGGCGCCGATCCACGCCATTCTCCGGCGGCTGGTCGGCATCCTCACCGACAGCGATCCGGACCACGACGAGACGGGTCTGCGCACCTTCACGCTGATGGGCCAGGTCATGGTGTTCCGCGTCGCGCAGCCGATGGTGCTGCGCATGATGGCGCGCGACGGGCTCTCCCTCGACGACCGCCGGCTAATCGCCCGCATCGTTACCGAGAACATCGATCGCATCGTCGGCGTCGCCTCCGGATCGGGGCAAGCATGACCGGCGCCCTCGCCAGACGCTCGGCCGCCATGCTGCTGCTGGCCGGTACCCTCGCCGGCTGCAGCGGCGCATCGGTGCCGAGCATCCCGGGCTATGTCGAAGGCGATTTCGTGCGCATCGCGCCGGAAGCCGGTGGGCGGCTCATCGCCCTCTCGGTCGAGCGCGGCGGCGATGTCGGCGAGGGCGGCCCGCTGTTCGCGCTCGACGACCGCGACGAAAAGGCAGCGCTGGCCGAGGCCGAGGCCGAACGGGCAGCCGCCGCCGCCAACCTTGCCGATCTCACCACCGGCAAGCGGGCCGAGGAAATCAGCGTCTTCGAGGCCAATCTCGCCGAGGCGGAGGCCGAGCGGACGGCCGCCGAGCAGGCCTATGTCCGCAACCAGGCGCTGGAGACGCGCAATGTCGCCTCGGCGGCGGCCCTCGACCAGGCCAAGGCGACGCTCGATGCCGCCACCGCGCGCGTCGACGCAGCCACGCGCACGCTGGCGGTGGCGAAGATGCCGGCCCGGCCCGACCTCATCGACGCGGCGCGCCAGAGCCTCGTCGCCCGCGAGGCGGTCGTCACGGCGGCGAAGACGCGGCTCTCCCGCCGAAGCGTGGCCTCGCCGGTGACGGGGCGCGTCGCCGACACCTATTTCCGCGTCGGCGAGATCGTGCCGGCGGGGAGCCCGGTCGTCGCGCTGCTGCCGCCGGAAAACCGCAAGATCGTGTTCTTCCTGCCCGAGCCGCAGCGAAGCGCCGTGCATCCGGGCCTGACCGTGGCGCTCGGCTGCGACGGCTGCGCCACGGGCCTTGCGGCGACGGTGAGCAGCATCGCGACGGAAGCGGAGTTCGCGCCGCCGGTCATCTATTCGACCGGCAGTCGCGCCAAGCTGGTCTACCGCGTCGAGGCGCGGCCGAACGAGGCGGCGCTGGCACTCGAACCCGGCCAGCCGCTCGACGTGACGCTTTCGAGCGGCGCGCCGTGACGGCGGCGGGCAGCGAGACGGTCATCTCGATCGTCGGCCTCACCAAGCGCTTCAACGGCCGCACGGTGGTCGACGATGTCGCGCTCGATGTCCGCCGCGGCGAGATCGTCGGCTTTCTCGGGCCGAACGGCTCCGGCAAGACGACGACGATCCGCATGATCTGCGGGCTGCTGAAGCCGGATGCCGGCTCGGGCACCTGCCTCGGCCTCGACATCCTGACCCAGTCGGCACGGATCAAGCGCGAGGTCGGCTACATGACGCAGCGGTTCTCGTTCTACGAGGACCTCACCATCCGCGAGAATCTCGATTTCGTGGCGCGCGTCTACGATCTCGACGACCGCCATGCACGCGTCTCGGACACGATCACCCGGCTCGGCCTCGAGCAGCGGCGCAACCAGCTGGCCGGGGCCCTCTCCGGTGGCTGGAAGCAGCGCCTCGCCCTCGCCGCCTCGGTCATGCACCAGCCGAAGCTGCTCCTCCTCGACGAGCCGACCGCCGGCGTCGACCCGCAGGCGCGGCGCGAGTTCTGGGACGAGATCCATCGCCTCGCCGAGGACGGGCTGACCGTGCTGGTCTCGACCCACTACATGGACGAGGCCGAGCGCTGCCACCGCATCGTCTATATCGCCTATGGAAGGATCGTCGCACGCGGCACGGTCGCCGAGGTCATCGCGCGCTCGGGCCTGTTCACGATCATCGTCACCGGCGCCGATGTCATGAAGATCGCCGCCGCGGTGCGCGGGCGCGCCGGCATCGAGCAGATCGCACCCTTCGGCAACGATCTCCATATCGTCGGTACCGATCCCGACCTCCTGCAGGCCTCCGTCGATGCGGCGATCGCCGCGGTCGGCGCCAATGTCAGCGCGGCGCCGGGCGCGACCGGCCTCGAGGACGTGTTCATCCGCTTGATGCAGCAGGCCTCCGTCGAGGACCGCTCCGCCGACGGAGCCCATCGATGAGCGGGTCGTCGCGCTTCTCGCTGTCGCGCGTGCTGGCGATGATGATCAAGGAATTCATCCAGCTGAAGCGCGACCGGATGACCTTCGCGATGATCCTCGCGATCCCCGTGATGCAGCTCGTACTGTTCGGCTATGCGATCAACACCGACCCCAAGGAGCTGCCGACGCTCGTCACCTCGGCCGACAACGGTCCCGGCGTCCGCGCGGTCATCGCGGCGCTCGCCACCTCGCGCTATTTCGCGCTCCAGCCCGGCTTCGTTTCCGAGGCCGAGGCCGCGCGAGCACTGGTCGACGGCAGCGCCGCCTATATCATCTCGATCCCGCCGGCCTTCGAGCGCGATCTCGCGCGCGGCCTCCGTCCGCAGATCCTGATCGAGGCCGACGCCACCGATCCGTCCGCCTCCGCCAATGCGCTGGCCGGCCTGCCGGAGATCATCGGCTCGGCGCTCGCCGTCAGCCTTCGGGGACCGCTGGCGAGCGAGGCGCCGCAGCCGGCGCCGGTCGAGATCGTCGTGCACCGGCGCTTCAACCCGGAGGGCATCACGGCCTACAACATCGTGCCGGGGCTGCTCGGCACCATCCTCACCATGACGACGATCCTGATGACGGCGCTGGCGCTGACGCGCGAACGCGAGCGCGGCACGCTCGAAAACCTGATGGCGACGCCGGCGACGCCGCTCGAGATCATGGTCGGCAAGATCGTGCCCTATATCGGCATCGGCACGCTGCAGGTCGCGATCATCATTCTCTGTGCGCGGGTGCTGTTCGCCGTGCCGATGCTGGGATCGCTGCCGCTTCTCGTCGGCATCACGTTCCTGTTCATCGCCGCCAATGTGACGCTCGGCTATACCTTCTCGACGATCGCACGGACGCAGATGCAGGCCATGCAGATGACCTTCTTCTGGTTCCTGCCGTCGATCCTCCTGTCGGGCTTCATGTTCCCGTTCCGCGGCATGCCCGACTGGGCGCAGGCGATCGGCTCGATCCTGCCGCTGACGCATTACATCCGCTCGGTGCGTGGCATCATGCTGAAGGGAAGCGGCCCGGCCGATCTCGTCGGCGAGATCTGGCCGCTCATCGCCTTCTGGCTGGCGGTCGCGACGATCGCGCTGCTGCGCTATCGCCGCACGCTGGATTGAACGCGGCCGGTTTTGGGCCGGCCGCGAAGAACTGGATCAGACCGACGGGGCCGGCGGGGCGACCGGGGCGTCGGCATGAGCCTCGGAATGGGCATGACCGGCGAGCGCGTTGCGCAGCGCGGTTTCCTTGTCGTTGTCGAGCGAGGTCTTGAGCACGACGCCGCCATAGCCCTGGATTTCCTCGAGGACCTTGTCGGCCGTCATCGAGCGGATGAGCAGGAACAGCGCCGCATTGCCGGGCTGGATCGATTCCGACAGTTCCTTCATGAACTTGTCGTTGATGCCGAAATCGGCGAGCAGGCCGCCGAGCGCGCCGGAGGCCGCGCCGATGACGACGCCGACGACCGGCATCAGGAAGACCATGCCGACCAGGAGGCCCCAGAAGCTGCCCGAGGCAGCGCCGGTGGCGGTCGTGTTGACCATCTGGTGCAGCTTGATCTTGCCGTCTTCGGTCTTCACCGCGATGACCGCGTCATCGAGGCTGATCAGGTATTCCTTCTGCAGCGTCAGGAATTCCTGGCGGACGGCTTCCGCCTTCTCGAGCGAGGGATAGACGATGGCGACGAGATCGGACATGGAGACTCCTCCGGAGGTGAGCAGATCGAACGCCACGATCGCATAGCATGCATGATCGGCGCGTGACAGGCGCAGCGAGGAGGCAGCCTGAAGAGACCGTTAGGGTTCGCTGCCCGGCGCGAGACGGACGCGGAGCCCGTCGAGTTCGTCCGACATCAGGATCTGGCAGGAAAGGCGCGAATTCGACTTGACCAGCATGGCGTCGTCGAGCCGCTCTTCCTCTTCCTCGCTCATCGGCACGAGGCGGTCCAGCCAGTCGGGATCGACATAGACATGGCAGGTGGCGCAGGCGAGCGCGCCGCCGCATTCGGCCTTGATCGGCAGGCCCCAGTCACGGATGACTTCCATGACGCGCCAGCCTTCGAGCGCCTCGAGCTCATGCTCGCCGCCGTCCTGATCGGTGACGAAGAGCTTCACGAGCGCGCGCTCCCAACTGCCGCCGGGCGACGCGCCCAGGGCCGCTTGCCGGCCGGCTCCTCGCCATTGTCGGCGACGGGCTGCAGATATTCGGCGACCTCGGGCCAGCGCCCCTCGCGGAGCCCCTTGATGACGAGCGGATCACTGGTGGCGAAGGCATCGAAGCCGACGCGCTTCAGCATCGGCACCTGATCGAGGAAGAAGGCGCCGACGGCGCGGAGTTCCCCCTGGAAGCCATCGCGATCGCGCAGCAGCCGTCCGATCGAGAAGGCGCGGCCATCGGCAAATTTCGGCAGGTCGGCTGCGACGACGGCAAGGCGCGGCAGGTCGGCGACGATGTCGGACCAGTCGGCACCGGGCTCGATCACGATGCCGACGGGCATGCCGAGGCCGAGCAGCGCGGCGCGCTCGGCCCGGTAGCGCGCCAGCGAGACGAGAACCGCCGCGCCCTCAGGGATCGCCGCATCGTCGGCAAGGCGCACGAAACCGTCCTCGACGAAGCGGCCGTTCTTCCAGAGTGCCATGTCAGATTCCGCTTCCGTCGCTCTCGCCGAGATGGATACCGCATTCGACCTTGCCGAGGCCACGCCAGCGGCCGGCGCGTTCGTCCTCGCCCGGCTTCACCTTCGAGGTGCAGGGCACGCAGCCGATCGAGGGATAGCCCTCGGCGACGAGGGGATGCGCCGGCAGGCCATTCTCGGCGATATAGGCCTTGAGCTCGGCCGACGACCAGGTCGCGAGCGGATTGACCTTCACGCGGGCGCCGTCCTGCTCGAACAATTGGATCGCCGCGCGCGTCGCCGCCTGGAAGCGCTTGCGCCCGGTGAACCAGGCGTCGAAGCCGGTCAGCGCCCGCGCGAGCGGCTCGGTCTTGCGGATGTGGCAGCACATGTCCGCATCGCTCATCCAGGCCGCCTTGTAGGGGTCGCGCGCCTTCAGCACCGCTTCGTCCGGCGTGATCGTCCGCACCTGGCGCAGGCCGATCCGCTCGATCAGCGTGTCGCGATAGGCGAGCGTCTCGGGAAAGAGCCGCAGCGTATCGATGAAGACGACCGGCACGTCGCGGCTGACCGAGGCGACGAGATGCAGGAGCACCGAGGATTCGGCGCCGAAGGAGGAGACCAGCGCGATGCGCTCGCCGAAGAGTTCGAGCGCCTTGGCGACGGCATCGCGCGAGGCGAGATGGCCGAAGCGCGCATTGAGGACGGCGGCCTCATCGAGGCCGGCATTCTCATGGTCGAACAGCGGCGCGCTGCCGGTGGCGCCGGTCAGCCCGTCCTCAAGCCGTGCCATAGAGGGCCTCCTTGAACGGAGCCTGGCCGAGACGGCGATAGGCGGCGAGGAAGGTCTCGTCCGGCGCCGCGCGCTGGGCGATATAGGTGTCGACGATGGTCTCGACCGCGTCGACGATCTCCTCGGTCGAGAAGCCGCGGCCGATGATGTCGCCGATCGACGAATTCTCGTCGCCCGAGCCGCCGAGCGAGATCTGGTAGAATTCCTCGCCCTTCTTCTCGACACCGAGAATGCCGATATGGCCGACATGGTGGTGGCCGCAGGCATTGATGCAGCCGGAGATCTTGATCTTCAATTCGCCGATGTCGCGCTGGCGGGCGATATCGCCGAAGCGCTGCGAGATGCGCTGCGCGACCGGGATCGAGCGGGCATTGGCGAGCGCGCAATAATCGAGGCCTGGGCAGGCGATGATGTCGGTGACGAGGCCGGCATTGGCGGTGGCGAGGTCGGCGGCGACGAGGCCGTCATAGATGGCGCGGAGATCGTCCTCGGCCACATGCGGCAGGATCAGGTTCTGCTCGTGGCTGACGCGGATCTCGTCGAAGGCGAAGCGCTCTGCGAGATCGGCGACCACATCCATCTGGTCGGCGGTGGCATCGCCCGGCGTGCCGCCGATCGCCTTCAGCGAGACGGTCGCGGAGACATGGCCGGCGATGCGGTGCGGAACGGTGTTCTGCCGGACCCAGGCATCGAAGGCCGGATCCTCGGCCCGCGCCTTGGCGAGCGCGGCGCTCGGGCCGCGTGGCTCCAGGCCGGCGGGCGCCGCGAAATAGGCGCGGATACGCTCCACCTCGCCCTGCGGCAGCTTGAGCGCGCCGTGGCGGATGCGCTCCCACTCGTCCTCGACCTGGCGCGAAATCTCGTCGGCGCCGGTCTCGTGCACGAGGATCTTGATGCGCGCCTTGTATTTGTTGTCGCGGCGGCCGTTCAGATTGTAGACGCGGAGGATCGCCTCCGAATAGGACAAGAGGTCCTCTTCGGGCAGGAAGTCGCGGATCTTCTTGGCGATCATCGGCGTGCGGCCCTGGCCGCCGCCGATATAGACGGCGAAGCCGAGCCGCCCGTTCGCATCCTTCTTCAGATGCAGCCCGATGTCATGCACCTGGATCGCGGCGCGGTCGCGCTCGGCGCCGGTGACGGCGACCTTGAACTTCCGCGGCAGGAAGACGAATTCGGGATGCAGCGACGACCACTGCCGGAGGATCTCGGCATAGGGCCGGGGATCGGCGACCTCGTCGGCGGCGGCACCGGCGAAATGATCGGCGGTGACGTTGCGGATGCAGTTGCCCGAGGTCTGGATCGCATGCATCTCGACCGAGGCGAGCTCGGCGAGGATATCGGGAATGTCCGAGAGCTTCGGCCAGTTGAACTGCAGGTTCTGCCGCGTGGTGAAATGGCCATAGCCGCGGTCATAGCGGCGCGCAATGTCGCCGAGCTTGCGCATCTGCCGCGATGACAGCGTGCCATAAGGCACGGCGATGCGCAGCATATAGGCGTGCAGCTGCAGATAGACGCCGTTCATCAGCCGCAGCGGCTTGAACTGGTCCTCGGTCAATTCGCCCGAGAGGCGGCGCTCCACCTGGTCGCGGAACTGCGCCACGCGGTCGGTCACGAAATCCTGGTCGAACTCGTCATAGCGATACATGGACGTCAACCTGCCTGGTTCGCAGCGGCACGCTCGGCGAGCTCCGCCTCGCCATAGGCGACGGTCGGGCCGGCGGCGCGGATACGCTCGCGCAGGCGCACCGGAACCGGCACCCCCGCTTCCAGCGTCACCTCGATCTCATAGGGCTCCACGACGATGCGGGCATCGTGCTGAGCCTTGCCATAGGCTATCGCCTCGGCCAGCGCCTCGGGTCCGACGACGCGCGCATCGGCGAGGCGGCGCGACCAGCCGCCATCGGCGGTCAGGAACACGACGAGGCCGTCGCCGAGGTCGTTCGCAGTGATGATGCTGTCGGTCATTCGGTTCCGTTCGGGCGCGTCACGCCGCCATCGCGGCAAGCGGCAGGGGGGCGACGCCGAGGGCGCTCTCGGCGACGACGCGGCCGACGATGATCACCACCGGTCCGTCGATCTCCGGGCGATCGGCGATCATGGCGAGTTCGTCGAGCCGGCCGGCATAGGCCCGGCGGTCGGCGCGCGAGGCGTTCTCGATCACGGCCACCGGCGTCGAGGCGGCGAGGCCGTTCTCGATCAGCCGCGCGGCGACCTTCGAGGCGACGCTGCGGCCCATATAGACGGCGATGGTCGAGCCGGCGAGCGCGAGGCCCGCCCATTCGGGCAGCGTATCGCCGCGCATGTCATGGCCGGTGGCGAGCACGAAGGTCGAAGCGACGTCGCGCAGCGTCAGCGGGATCTCGTTCTCGGCCGCGGCGGCGATCGCCGCCGTGATGCCGGGCACGATGTCGAAGGGAATGCCGGCCGCACGCAACGCCGCCATCTCCTCGCCGGCGCGGCCGAAGACCAGCGGATCGCCGGATTTGAGGCGCACCACGCGGCGGCCGTCACGCGCCTCGCGGACGAGGATGGCGTTGATCTCGTCCTGGCTGGCGGCATGCATGCCCTTGGCCTTGCCGACATAGATGCGCAGCGCATCGCGGCGGCCCATGGCGACGACGGTCTCCGGCACCAGCTTGTCATAGACGATGACGTCGGCTTCCTGCAGCAGCCGCACGGCGCGCAGCGTCAGGAGATCCTCGGCGCCCGGACCGGCGCCGACCAGGCTGACATGACCGGCGAGCCCGCGCGCCGCGGTCGCCTCGATGGCGGTGGTGGCCTCGGCATCGACGCCGTCGATCTGGCCGGCCAGCACCCTGGCCGCGGCCGGGCCCGAGAAGAAATGCGCCCAGAAGCGGCGGCGCGCATCAGCAGAGGGGATGTGGGCGGCGACCCGCTCGCGCAGCCCCTCGGCGAGATGGGCGAGATCGCCGATCGCCGGCGCCAGCATCTGCTCGATGCGGGCGCGGACATGGCGGGCGAGCACGGGCGCCGCGCCCTCGGTCGAGATCGCGACGCTCAGCGGGGCGCGGTTGACGAGGGCAGGCACGTAGAAATCGCAGAGATCGGGCCGGTCGACGACATTGACCGGAATGCCGGCCGCCTTGGCGAGATCGCGCACCATGCTGTCGTGATCGAGCTCGCCCGTCGCCGCGAAGACGAGCGCTGCACCGGCGAGATCGGCAGCCTCGGGCCAGCGCGCTTCATGCATGGCGCCGGCCGCGGCGAGGTCCTGAGCCGCCTCGGCCTCGAGCTCCGGCGCGAACAGGACGAGCAGCGCGCTCGTCTCCGACAAGAGCCTCAGCTTCGCCGCCGCCTCGCGTCCGCCGCCGACGACCACGACCTTGCGTCCCTCCACTTTGTGGAAGGCGGGAAAGGTCGACAGTCTTCGATGGGCAGTCGCCATCGACATCTCCGGCTGAACAGGCGGATGAAGATCGGAAAATTCTTGCATGGTATTTAGTGAATGCCGAATGGAAACGCGACAAAGGCGGTTCCAATCTCCGCATCGCGCATGGAAAATCATTCCAGCGCCCTGTTCGCCGCGGCTGATCCGCTGCGCACGAGGCGATGGGGAAAGGCCCGACTTTCCAAGGCCCTGCCCCGGCACGGACGGCGCCGCCTCCATGGCCGCCCCGGGCTCACCGATGCCGATAGGCGACTTAATCAGTCGCCTATGTAGAATTTCGTTCCCCGGCTAGAAGACGCCGGCGCCGAGCTCGGCCGAGACGGCCTGGTCGCGGAACATGCCGAAGAGCTCGCGGCCCATGCCGTAGACCTCCTCCTCGGGACGGATCGCGGCCGCCCGCGCCGCGAATTCTGCGGCGTCGACCAGCACGGCGAGCTCGCCGGTCACGCAGTCGATGCGGATCATGTCACCGTCGCGGATCTTGGCGATCGGCCCGCCGGCCAGCGCCTCCGGCGTCACATGGATCGCCGCCGGCACCTTGCCGGAGGCGCCGGACATGCGCCCGTCGGTCAGCAGCGCGACGCGATGGCCGCGGTCCTGCAGGATGCCGAGCGTCGGCGTCAGCTTGTGCAGTTCCGGCATGCCATTGGCCTTCGGGCCCTGGAATCGGATGACGGCGACGAAATCGCCGGTGAGTTCCCCGGCCTTGAAGGCGGCGATCAGCTCGTCCTGCGCGTCGAAGACCTTCGCCGGCGCCTCGATGACATGGCGATCGGGCTTCACCGCCGAGATCTTGATCACCGCGCGGCCGAGATTGCCGGAGAGGAGCTTGAGCCCGCCGGTCGGCTGGAACGCCCGCGCGACCGGCGCGAGGACCTTCTCGTCGAGACTCTCATGGGCGCCCTCCTGCCAGGAGATGGCGCCGGCCTCGTCCAGCTTCGGCTCGACCGTATAGGCGGCAAGGCCATTGCCCCAGACGGTCTTGACGTCCTCATGCAGATAGCCGGCGTCGAGCAGCTCGCGAATGAGGAAGCTCATGCCGCCGGCGGCATGGAAGTGGTTCACGTCGGCGAGGCCGTTCGGATAGACGCGGGTCAGGAGCGGCACGACGTCCGAGAGATCGGAGAAGTCGTCCCAGGTGAGCTGGATGCCGGCGGCCTTGGCGATGGCGATGAGGTGCATCGTGTGGTTGGTCGAGCCGCCGGTGGCGTTGAGGCCGACGACGCCGTTGACGATCACCTTCTCGTCGACGATCTCGCCGATCGGCGTGAACTCGTTGCCGAGCGCGGTGATGGCGAGCACGCGCTTGGTCGCCGCCTTGGTCAGCGCCTCGCGCAGCGGCGTGTTCGGGTTGACGAAGGACGAGCCCGGCAGATGCAGGCCCATGATCTCCATCATCATCTGGTTGGTGTTGGCAGTGCCGTAGAAGGTGCACGTGCCGGGGCCGTGATAGGAGGCGCTCTCGGCCTCGAGCAGTTCGGCGCGGCCGACCTTGCCTTCGGCATAGAGCTGGCGGATGCGCGCCTTCTCGCCGTTCGGCAGGCCCGTCGTCATCGGACCGGCCGGCACGAACATCGTCGGCAGATGGCCGAAGGAGAGCGCGGCGATCATGAGGCCCGGCACGATCTTGTCGCAGATGCCGAGAAAGACCGCGGCATCGAACATGTTGTGCGAGAGCCCGATCGCCGCCGCCATGGCGATGGCATCGCGCGAGAACAGCGACAGCTCCATGCCGGTCTGGCCCTGGGTGACGCCGTCGCACATCGCCGGAACGCCGCCCGCGACCTGCGCCACGCCGCCGACCTCGCGCGCCGCCTCGCGGATCAGCTCGGGATAGGTCTCATAGGGCTGATGCGCCGAGAGCATGTCGTTATAGGCGGTGATGATGCCGATATTCGGCACCACGTCGCCCTTCAGCGCCGCCTTGTCGTCGACGCCGCAGGCGGCGAAGCCATGCGCGAGGTTGCCACAGGCAAGGTTGCCGCGCCGCGTCCCGCTCCTGCCGCTCGCCACCGCAGCGGCGACGCGCTTCAGATAGAGCGCGCGGCTCGCCGCGCTGCGGGCGCGGATGCGTTCGGTGACCTCGGCGACCTTCGGATGGATGGTCATGGCTTACCTCCAGATGGTGCCGGGCACGACCGCGCCCGGCATGCGTCGACCGCGGGCCTGACCCCGCTCCGAAGACGGCTACTCGATTTCTTCATGCCAGGTGCGGCCGTCGCGCTCGATGAGGGCGATGGCCGACGAGGGCCCCCATGTTCCGGCCGTATAGGCCTTCGGCGCTTCGCGCAGCGCCGCCCAGCCCTCGAGGATCGGATCGATCCACTTCCACGCCGCCTCGACCTCGTCGCGGCGCATGAACAGCGTGGCATTGCCGCGGATCACGTCCATCAGCAGCCGCTCATAGGCTTCGGGGCTGCGCGTCTTGAAGGTCTGGGCGAAGCTCATGTCGAGCGGGACATGGCGAAGACGCATGCCGCCGGGGCCCGGATCCTTGATCATCAGCCAGAGGCGGACGCCCTCGTCCGGCTGCAGGCGCATCACCAGCTGGTTGGAGACGAGCTGGCCGGCGGCGCTGCCGAAGATCGAATGCGGGATCGACTTGAACGAGACGACGATCTCGGAAATGCGCTCCGGCAGTCGCTTGCCGGTGCGGATGTAGAAGGGCACGCCGGCCCAGCGCCAGTTCTCGATCTCGGCCTTGAGGGCGACGAAGGTCTCGGTCATCGAATCGCTGCGGCCGAGCTCCTGCAGGTAGCCCGGCACCGGGCCGCCGGCCGAGGCGCCGGCGCGATACTGGCCGCGCACGGTGACGGTCTCGAGCTGGGCGGCGGCGATCGGCTTCAGCGAGCGCAGCACCTTCAGCTTCTCGTCGCGCATCGCGTCCGCCTCGAACTGGTTCGGCGGTTCCATGGCAACGAGGCAGAGCAGCTGCAGGATGTGATTCTGCACCATGTCGCGCAGCGCGCCGGCGGTGTCGTAATAGCCGGCCCGGCTCTCGACGCCGAGATTCTCGGCGACCGTGATCTGGACATGGTCGATATGGGCGGCGTTCCAGAGCGGCTCGAACAGGGCGTTGGCGAAGCGCAGCGCCATCAGGTTCTGCACCGTCTCCTTCCCGAGATAATGATCGATGCGGTAGATCTGGCTTTCGTCGAACACCTTGCCGACCGCGTCATTGAGCGCGTTGGCGGATTTGAGGCTCTTGCCGATCGGCTTCTCGATGATGACGCGGGTCTCGGGCGTGACGAGACCATGCGCGCCGATGCCCTCGCAGATGACGCCGAAGAGATCGGGCGACACGGCGAGATAGAAGGCGCGGATGCGGTCCTTGCCCTCGTCGAGCATCGCGGCGAGGTCGGCCCAGCCGCTGTCGTCGACCTTGGCGTCGACCGAGACATAGGAGATGCGGGCGAGGAAGGACGCCATCTGCTCCGGCTCGCGCTCCTCGGCGGGCACGAACTTGGTCAGCGCCTCTTCGGTGAGCTTGCGGTAGTCGTCGTCGCTGAGCTTGCGCCGGGAGGCGCCGATGATGCGCGAGACTTCCGGGATCTGGTCGTCGCGATGGCGGTGATACAACGCCGGCATCAGCTTGCGATAGGCGAGGTCGCCGGTCGCGCCGAACACGACGAGGTCGAAGGGGTCGACGGCGATGATTCGACTGGTCATGAAATCCCTCTTTCCCGATATCCGGACATCCCGGCAGCCGGCAGGCCTGCGTGTCCTAGCCAATTCCGCTTCATATGTTGAGGGAGAAAATTAGAGCATCGAAATAAAACTCCTGCGACGAGTTTGCCCTATCGTGCCGGCGCCGCGCCGAAGCGCTGCGCAGTATCAAGCAGGATATGGGCCAAAGGGAGATCACGACATGGCGGAACCGCATTGCATCGTACCGGCGGGGGACCGCTGCGGCGAGGGCGTCGTCTGGCATGCGGCCGAGCGGGCCGTGTACTGGACCGACATCAACCGCTTCCTGATCCACCGGCTCGACATCGAAAGCGGCGCCGTCCGGAGCTGGTTCTTCGCGGAGCCGGCCACCACCATCGGCCTCACCGACCGGCCGGGCACGCTCATCGTCGCGCTCGGCTCGAAGGTGATCCTGTGGCAGCCGGCGACCGACACGCGCACGGATTTCGCCACGCCCGAGGCCAACACGCCGGCGGCGCGGATGAATGACGGCCGGCCCGATCCTTATGGCGACCTCATCGTCGGCTCGATGTTCAACAATGTGGCGCCCGACGGCTCCGGCATCCCGATCTCCGGCCCGGCGCTGGGCGCGCTCTACCGTGTTCGGGCCGACGGTTCGACCGAGACGATCAAGGCCGATATCGGCATCACCAACACGATGGCCTGGGACCTCGCCCGCGGCCGCTTCTATACGGCCGATACCTTGAAGAACGAAATCTGGGCCTTCGACTATGACGCGGCGACGGGCGCGCTTTCGAACGAGCGCGATCATTTCACCGGCTTCGAGCGCGGCTCGCCCGACGGCTCGCAGATCGACGCGGAAGGCCATCTGTGGAACTGCCGCTATGGCGGCGGCTGCGTGGTGCGGATCGCGCCGGACGGCACGGTCGCGGGCGTCGTCGACATGCCCGTCGGCAACATCACCAACTGCACCTTCGGCGGCGATGATCTGAAGACGCTCTACATCACCACCGCGCAGGGGGGCGACGGCCCGCTCGAGCGGCTCGCCGGCGGATTGTTCGCATATGCCTCGGATGTTCCCGGCATCGCCGAGACGGTGTTCCGCCTCGATCGCTGAGCGGCGATTGCGGGTCCGGGCGCGCGCATGGCAAGGTGCGCCGCCCGGGCCTCCGCTTTCCCCCGATAGGCCCCGGGCCAGGGAGAAAACGCCATGACATCGTCCGCGACACCCACTCGCCGGCTGCGGCAACGGGGAGCTCCGCTCCTCGCCGCACTGGCGCTTCTCGTCGGCGGCCCGCTCGTCGCCTCCAGCATTGCGGCGCAGCCGACCAGCGCGCAGCAGCAAGCGATCAAGGCATCGTGCCAGAGCGACTTCCGCGCCAATTGCTCCGGCGTCTCGCCCGGCGGCTCGGCAGCCCTGCAATGCCTCGAGCAGAACGTCGCCAAGCTCTCGGCCGCCTGCCAGCAGGCCGTCAACGCCGTCTCGGGCGGCGCCGCCGCGGCCCCGCCCCCAGCGCCCGCCGCCGCGCCGGCAACAGCGGCGCCGGCCGCGTCCGCGCCGGCAACGGCGGCACCGGCCACCAAGCCGCCCGCGACCAAGGCTCCGGCCGCCGCGGCCGCCCCGCCGCCACCGCCGATGACGCCGCGACAGGAGATGATGCTGGTCCGCCAATATTGCGGGCGTGACTTCAACCGCTTCTGCAGCACCGTCCGCATGGGCGGCGGCAATGCCGTCGCCTGCCTCCGGGCCAATGCGGCGCAGCTGTCGTCCGGCTGCAAGCGGGCGCTCTCGGCGGCGATGCGCTGAGCGATGCCCGTCATCGATCTCGATCACGTCCAGATCGCCATGCCGCGCGGCGGGGAGGACACCGCGCGGCAGTTCTATGGCGTCGTGCTCGGCCTCGATGAAATCGCGAAGCCCGCCAATCTGGCTCGGCGTGGCGGCGTCTGGTTCGCCGCCGGCGCTCGGCAGCTGCATCTCGGCGTCGAGGACGGCTTCCGGCCGGCACTGAAGGCCCATCCGGCCTTCCGCGTCGCCGACCTCGCGGCGCTCAGGACCCGCTGCGTCCAGGCCGGCTATGCGCCGGTCGACGACGAGCCCCTGCCCGGCTACCAGCGCTTCTATCTCAGCGATCCCTTCGGCAACCGGCTCGAATTCCTCGAACCGGCGTCGTGATCCTTGCATCTGTCCACATCTGGACTATATTGTCCGGAGATGGACAGGAGCCTGCCGATGATCTCTGCCAAGCCGTCGCTGCCGGATCCGGGCCCTGCCGCCGGGCAGCTGTTCGCGGCGTCCGACCGCAAGCGTCTCGGCGGACCGGGCCTCCGGGCCTTCATCGCCATCGCCGATCTCTGGGGTCTCGGCGAGGCCGAGCGGATGCGCATGCTCGGCCTGCCCGGCCGCTCGACCTATTTCGGCTGGCTGGCCAAGGCGCGCGCCGACGCCCCTCTCAGCCTGCCGCTCGATACGCTGCTCAGGATTTCCGCCGTGCTCGGCATCCACAAGGCGCTGCGCATCCTCTTTGCCAGCGATGCCGAGGCCCTCGCCTGGTTGCGGGGGCCGAACAGCGGCCCGCTGTTCGGCGGCCAGCCGCCGCTCCAGCTCGCCGCCAACGGGACGCAGGACGGCTTGCTGCTGCTCCGCCGCCATCTCGACGCCTGGCGGGGCGGATTGTTCTCGGCACCGCTACCGGCGCTGGATGATCTCGCGACGCCGATCGGCGATGACGACATCGTCTGGATCTGACATGCGGCGCTTTCCGATGACAGCCATCGACGGGCCGACGCAGCGGCTCATCCCCTCGCGCTATCCGCCGATCGGCGCCTTCGACGATGTCGTGTCGCAAGGCGAACTCGCCGCGGTGATGGAGCTCGAGGGCTGGACCAACGACCGGCTCGTCGCCGAGCGGCTGGCACGGCTGCCGGCCGGCGAGTGGGTCTATGGCAGGCCGAATTCCAGCGTGATCATGGCGTCGTTCCTGCACACGCCGCCGACCGGGCTCCGCTTCTCCTCCGGCGCGCTCGGCGCCTGGTATGGCGCGATGCGGATCGAGACGGCGGTGGCCGAGGTCGCGCATCATCTCCGCCGGGAAATGATCCGCAGTCGGACCGAGCGCCGCGTCGCGACCTACCGCGTCTATGGCGCCCGTCTCGCCGGCAGCTATCGCGACATCCGGGCCGCCTTCACGGACGCGCCCGGCCTCTATGCCTCCTCCGACTACGCGGCGGCGCAGGCCTTCGGCGAAGGCGTGCGGGCCGCGGGCGAGGACGGCATCCTCTATGCGAGCCTTCGGCACCAGGGCGGCGAGAACATCTGCGCCTACAGGCCCTCGAAGATCCTCGATGTCACGCAATCCGGCCATATCGAGCTGACGCTGCGCCCCGAGGGCAAGATCATCGCGCGCCGCCTCGCCTGAGGTCGGCTACGACCAGACGATTCCAAGTCAGTCTCTGCAACAGACCGCCAAACCGCTTCACAACCCGTAGCCGAGAAACCGACGAACGGCAACCTTGACTCATTCCCTTGAATACATCATGGTATTATCTGAGCTACTGTAGCTCAGTTGTCCACGGGGGTTATCATGCGGTATGCGATGCTGTGTATGTGCGCCGTTTTTACTTTCTCATCGGCATTTCTGATAATTTCTCCGCCTACGCACGCCGTTGCCCAATCATCGTGCGACCCTAATGTCAGTAAATGTAAGTAATATGGCACAGGATAGCGGACCTTTTTTATTCAATGTATTATCCCACATTTTCCCTGGGTCCGCTTCCGCTTCTTTTTTCTTTGGTATGCTTGTCGTTGCTCTTTACGCAACAAAACGTCTGGGCGAACTGATATCTCCGCCTAGGGCTGAAGAATACGACTTCACTAAGATGCTGACCCTATCGACGATGGTAGGCAAAGACAGTTTTCTACGGTCATATTTCTTCTATGTTTTCTTTCTCGAGTTTCTTTATGTTTTTCTTTGTCTGACGCGACCCATAGTATCTGTCCTCGTAGACAGCGAGTCTGGTATTACATTTGACAACACTTCATGGCCACTGGGTGCCGCACTTCTAGTTGTTGGCGTCCTGCCCGCAACTCCCATCGTGGCTCAAGTTGAAGCTGGGCTTCGGAGACTAGCTCACAGCTTGGCGCAGATTCCTGATGATTTCTTCGGGCGAGTAAGCGCCCTATCAACAAGTGATCTGGAGAGCCTGGTAGCTAACGTCCCTCAGTATAAATCTGAGGTTGATTTGTACTGGACGATAAACAATCTCCTGTTGATATTGTCCTTTCCTGCAGATGACGCCGCACGGATGGCGCGGCGTTTTATTTCGGTTCGATTATTTCGTGAATGGACCATTGATGGGCGAGATATATGGTCTCAGAGAGAATTTGATCGCTATAAGGAAGTCTTTGATCTTCTGAAACCCCGGTCTGACTCTCTTGAAAAAGACGTCAATAACCTGATCACCCTGACCAAGAATAACGCCTACATCCTGGACGCACTCAGAGCCCATCCTTCCTTCATTCTGCGCGACAAGCCAATCGACTATCTCGTAGTTGATGACATTCGGCGCAAGGTGGATTTCTCTAGGTTTAACAAGGCGCAGATCAAAGGCTCAGCTGAAGCACCCACCACCTTCGATTCTGTCGAGCTATTGCGCGAACGATGGCTTAGCAAAGCTCATGAAAGCGATGTCGCTGGACGACGTCTTATTGCCTTGTTCTCGATAATCGCCCGAAATGACAAGATAGCGTCGCATAGTTTTACTATGCCTTCAAATTCCACCACGTTCAATCGTGGAGGCACAGTCAATGTCGCAATCAACCAGCGGCACAACGACCCCGTACTCCGGGAGCTTGCCCGCTTGGCAACCATCGAATCACAAGCTCTAGAACCGTGGTATAACAGTATACTTATAGCCAATGTCGCAGCTTTCTTTATCTGCCTTCTCGGCCTGTGGATTTATCTCTCTGCAATAGATTTTTCGCTGCTGGATTCAAAAGCCGCTTACAACTTTGGCGACTCCGTTAAGGAATCTTTACTTCTCTCAGCAGGCACAACAGTCGAATACTGCCTTTCGTTTCTATTTGCCGGGCTGGCAGCCCTTTTTATTCGCTCCATCAAGGTTCGTGATCATACCTGGATCGTTTTCGAGGACATTCGTCGAATCCCGATAACTCAATACATGAGTGTTTTGGTCGTAGCTACGATTGCTGCATTCACGCCGTCAATGGTGAGTTACGTGGCGTTTTATACTTTCGTAGAACCTAGTACTTTTGCCAGTCAGGCGCCAGCAACACTCTGGAGCGCCATCAGCACACGACTACTGTTCGCGTTAATTTGGGGGTTCGTTGGAGCATCCGCATGCGTTATAGCTGATTTCGCGCGACCCAATAATCGCAGCACAAATTCCAATAGCATGATATTCTGTTATGGTGCGATTTTTATATCATTGCTTCTTTGCGCCTTGATATTGATCGCCACCCCCGGCATCGCCGTTGCTTCGAGACCATTCTGGCATCGGTTGGTCGGAGTTCTCTTCGTAACCGCTATCGGGATACTCTCTTTTTCAGCAAGTCTAAGAGCCCGCTCGGTTCGATGACGTGACGGTTAGCGATCAGCGGATTGGGGCCACTCATCGCGTCGTTCAACATCTTCTCCGTCCACCTCAATCGGCCTATTGAGCGTTTGCCTTTTCGTCAACGGATGCCGGCCTAGAGGATAGGCCGATCTGACTGAATCGGGATTCCCAAATCAGGGGAGAGATGATTCAAGCTGTCTGCCGGGATGGAGGCCGGTGGACATGTCGAAGGCCTTGTCGGTTGATTTACGAGTGCGTGTTTTGGCGGCGGTTTCGGGGGGTGCGACGCACCGGGAGGCGGCGGAACGCTTCGGGGTGAGCGCCGCGAGCGTGAGCCGCTGGCGGGCGCTGGAGCGGACGCAGGGCGATGCCCGGCCGAAGGCGCTCGGCGGAGACCGCAAGTCAGGCCGGATCGAGGCCAGCAAGGATGCCGTCCTGGCGGCGCTGGGGCCGGAGGCCGATCGTTCCATCGAGGAGATCCGGCAGGCCCTGCGGGAACAGGGCCTCGTCTTCAGCTTCGGCTCGCTGCAGCGCTTCTTCAAGCGACACGCGATCTCGCGCAAAAAAAGACGGCCCACGCCGCTGAGCAGGACCGCCCGGACATCATGACGCGCCGGCAGGCCTGGTTCGAAGGTCAGCTCGACCTCGATCCCGAACGGCTCATCTTCATCGACGAGACCTGGGCCTCCACCAAGATGGTGCGACCCTACGGCCGATGCCGGCGTGGCGAGCGGCTCAGGGTCGGCGTCCCGCACGGCCACTGGAAGACCACGACCTTCGTCGCCGGACTGCGGCTTTCCGGCATCGCCGCGCCTTTCCTGCTCCCCGGGCCGATCAACCGGCTCGCCTTCGAGACCTATGTCCAGAAGGTGCTCGTCCCGACGCTCTCCCCCGGCGACATCGTCGTCATGGACAACCTCTCCAGCCACAAGGGGCCGAACGTGCAGGCCATGATCGAGGCGGCCGGTGCGACCCTGCGCTTTCTGCCGCCCTACTCGCCCGACTTCAACCCGATCGAGAACGCCTTCTCCAAGCTCAAGGCCCTTCTCCGCAAGGCAGCAGAGAGAACGAGGGAAGGTCTCTGGTCCGCCGTCGCAAACTGCCTCGACCGCTTCACCCCGACCGAATGCAGGAACTTCTTCGCAAACGCCGGATACGATGCAACATGATCGGATTCCGCTCTAGCAAAGCAACTGTCGCCGCGCCATCCGGGACCGGTCAGGTGCGCGGGAAGGCGATGCCGTTCTCGTCGAAGACGTGAAGGTGGCGGATATCGGTGGTCAGCGCCACCTTCTGCCCCTTGCTGACCTCGATATCGTTCTCGATCTTGGCGACGATCGGCTCGGCGATGCCGACATCGACATAGATGAGCGTCACTTCGCCGAGCTGCTCGACGATATCGATGGTGCCGCGGAAGATGGCGTCATCGCCTTCGGTGAGCAGCAGATCCTCCGGACGAACGCCGAACGTGCCGCGCTTGCCGGCGCTCGACGCCGGAATGACCGTCGAGACCTTGATCGGGCCGCAGCCATCCGGCTGCACCGACGGCGTCGCGCCACCGGCGATGATCGTGCAGTCAATCGTGTTCATCGACGGCGAGCCGAGGAAGCGGGCGACGAACAGATTGTCGGGCCGGTGATAGAGCTCCATCGGCGCGCCGACCTGCTCGATGCGCCCGGCATTCAGCACGACGATGCGGTCGGCGAGCGTCATCGCCTCGACCTGGTCATGCGTGACATAGATCATCGTCACGCCGGCCATGCGCTCGTGCAGCTTGTTGATCTCGATTCGCGTCTGCACGCGCAGCGCCGCGTCGAGGTTCGAGAGCGGCTCGTCGAACAGGAACACCTTGGGGTCGCGAACGATGGCGCGGCCGATGGCGACGCGCTGGCGCTGGCCGCCCGAGAGCTGCTTGGGCAGGCGATCGAGATAGGGCGTGATCTGCAGGATGTCGGCCGCCTGGCGCACGCGCGTGTCGATCTCGGAGGCCTCATGGCCCTTCGCCAGCTTCATGCCGAAGGCCATGTTGTCGTAGACGGTCATATGCGGATAGAGCGCATAGGACTGGAACACCATGGCAATGCCGCGCTTCGAGGGCGCCAGTTGGTTCACCACCTGGCCGTCGATCTGCAGCGTGCCCGCCGTGATGTCCTCGAGGCCGGCGATGAGCCGAAGGAGGGTCGACTTGCCGCAACCCGACGGGCCGACGAAGACGATGAATTCGCCCGACTTGATGTCGAGATCGATGCCATGCAGCACCTTGACGGTGCCGTAGCTCTTCTTGACGCCGCGCAGCAGCAGTCCAGCCATGTTCGTTCCCCTTCCCAGCCTTCTCAGGCAATCCTTGCGAAGAACGCGTCGCGCCCGTTGAGGCTGATGGTTCGTTCCTGTTGATGCAGCGTCGCCGTGAAGCCGTGCCCGTCGAGCACCGTGACCTCGACGCCCGGCGGCAGGTCCGCAGTGACCGGCGCCGAGCCGAGATTGAACAGCGCCAGGATCTTTTCGCCGCCACCCTCGCGGATGAAGCCGAGCACGTCGTCCGGCGTCTCGACGAAGCGGATCGAGCCCGAGACCAGCGCCGGATGCGCCTTGCGGAAGGCAATCATGCGCCGGTAATGTGCGAGCACCGAGGACTGGTCGACATCCTCGCGATTGGCGGCGCGGGCGATGTGGTCCTGCGACACCGGCAGCCAGGGCTTGCCGCTCGAGAAGCCGCCATAGGTGCCGTTCGATTCCCAGACCATCGGCGTGCGGCAGCCGTCGCGGCCCTTATATTCCGGCCAGAAGCGGATGCCGTAGGGATCCTGCAGATCCTCGAAGGCGATCACCGCCTCGGTGAGCCCGAGTTCCTCGCCCTGATAGAGGCAGACCGAGCCGCGCAGCGACAGGAGGATCGCCGCGGCGATCTTGGCGACGCCGTCATAGTCGCCGTCGGTGGTCCAGCGGCTGACATGGCGGACGATGTCGTGGTTGGAGAAGGCCCAGCACGGCCAGCCGTCGCCGACGATCTCCTCGAACGCCATGACGCGCTTGACGAAATGCTCCTTCGTGAAGATCGGCGACAGGAAGTCGAAGGTGTAGCACATGTGCAGCTTGTCGCCGCCCGAGGTGTAGGCGGCCATGGTGCGCAGCGAGCGCGGGCCGTCGCCGATCTCGCCGACCGTGGTCTGGCCGGGATAGCGATCGAGCAGCGCACGGAGGCGCTTCAGGAATTCGAGGTTCTCCGGCTGGCTCTTGTCGTGGATATGATCCTGCCAGTTATACGGATTGACCGCCGGCGCCTCGGGCGAGTTGCGGTCCTCGAGCTTCGAGGGCGGATTGTCCTCGAGTCCCTCAGAGTGGACGTAGAAGTTCACCGTGTCGAGGCGGAAGCCGTCGACGCCGCGCTTCAGCCAGAAGTCCACCGTCTCAAGCAGGGCGTCCTGCGCCGCCATCGAATGGAAATTGACGTCGGGCTGCGAGGTCAGGAAGTTGTGCAGGTAATACTGGCAGCGGGTCGTATCCCACTCCCAGGCCGAGCCGCCGAAGATCGACAGCCAGTTGTTGGGCGGGTTGCCGTCGGGCTTCGCGTCGGCCCAGACATACCAGTCGGCCTTGTCATTGTCCTTGGACGAGCGGCTCTCCTTGAACCAGGCATGCTGGTCGGAGGTATGCGACAGCACCTGGTCGATCAGGACGCGGATGCCGCGGGCATGCGCCTCGGCGATCAGATGATCGAAATCCTCGATCGTGCCGAACATGCCATCGACGGCGCAGTAGTCCGAGACGTCGTAGCCGAAATCCTTCATCGGCGACTTGAAGAACGGCGCGATCCAGATCGCGTCGGCGCCGAGCGCGGAAATGTATCCGAGGCGCTCGGCGATGCCCTTGAGGTCGCCGATGCCGTCGCCATTCGTGTCCTGGAACGAGCGCGGATAGACCTGGTAGATGACGGCGCCGCGCCACCAGTCGGGGTCGCTCGACAGGATCGAGCCGGGAACTTGCTGCTGCACGATCTGGTCCATCATCAGCCCTTCACGCCGCCGGCGGTGAGACCCGAGATGATCTTGCGCTGGAAGATCAGCACGAGGACGACGAGCGGCACGGTGACGATGACCGATGCGGCCATGATGTTCCCCCACGGGATTTCATATTGCGTGGCGCCCGACAAGAGCGCGATCGCGACAGGCACCGTCCGCGTGTTGTTGGACGAGGTGAAGGTCAGCGCGAACAGGAACTCGTTCCAGGCGGCGATGAAGGCGAGCAGGCCCGTCGTCACCAGCGCCGGCCACATCAGCGGCAGGAACACCTTGGTGATGATGACCCAGGGGCTGGCGCCGTCGACGATCGCCGCCTCCTCGATCTCGATCGGCAGGTCGCGCATGAAGGTCGTCAGGATCCACACGGTGAAGGGCAGCGTGAAGATCATGTAGGCGAAGATCAGCGCGAACGGCGTGTTGAAGATGCCGAGGAAGCGGATCAGCTCGAACAGGCCCGAGAGCACCGCGATCTGCGGGAACATCGACACCGCAAGGATCGTGAACAGGAGCAGCGAGCGGCCGCGGAAGCGGACACGCGACAGCGCGAAGGAGGCGGTCACGGCGAGGAGCAGCGAGATCGCGACCACGACCGAGGCGATGAGCAGCGAGTTGCCGAGATTGCGCACGAAGCTGCCGGTGGTCAGCACCTGCGTGTAGTTGGCGAGCGAGAAGCTCGTCGGCCAGTAGTTGATCTGGAACAGCGCGGTTCCGGATTTGAACGAGGTGATGATCGCGTAATAGAACGGGAAGATCGAGATGAGGACGATGCCGACGACCAGCAGGTAGAAGGCAGCGCGCTTGACGACATGCCAGAGCATCAGCGGCCTCCCTCGAAATTGACCTTGCCGACGATGATATAGACGACCGTGATCACGGTCAGGATCAGGAACAGCATGGTCGACGCCGCCGAGCCATAGGCAAACTTGTCGAAATCGAACAGGTTCTCGCGGGCGAACACCGACATGGTCTTGGTCTGCGAATTGTTGGCGGTCAGCACGTAGATCAGATCGAAGATGCGTAGCGCGTCCAGCATGCGGAAGATGATCGCGACCATCAGCGCCGGCCGGACGAGCGGCAGCGTCACCTTGAAGAACACCTTCACCGGATGGACGCCGTCGATCTTCGCGGCCTCGTAGATGTCGCCGGGGATCATCTGCAGGCCAGCGAGAATGAGCAGAGCCATGAACGGCGTCGTCTTCCAGATGTCGACCATCAGCACCGCCAGCATCGCGGTGTCCGGATTGGCGGTCCAGGCGATCTTCTGCGAGATCAGCCCGAGATGCAGCAGCATGTCGTTGATGATGCCGAACTGGTCGTTGAGCATCCAGGCCCACATCTTGGCCGAGACGATGGTCGGGATCGCCCAGGGGACGAGGATGGCGGCGCGGACGAAGCCGCGGCCCTTGAATTCGGCGTTGAGCACCAGCGCGACGACCATGCCGATGACCGTCTCGAGGATGACCGAGACGACGGAGAAGCGGACGGTGTTCCAGACCGACTTCCACCACAGCGGATCGACGAGCAGTCCGTCATAGATGACGCGGCCGCTCTTCAGCGTGGTCATCGACAGATAGTTCTCGAAGCCGACCCACTCCGCCGCGTCGAGATTGGTCAGCGAGGCGTTGGTGAAGGAGAAATAGATGCTGCGCAGCAGCGGCCAGCCGGCGACCATCGCCAGCACGATCAGCATCGGCGTCAGGAACAGCCAGGCGGACCGGACGCGCTGGCGGAAGAGGTCCGAGCCGGCGCTGACTTCGGCGACATCGGCGGTTTCGGCAATGGCCATGCTGATCGTCCCCCCTCGGCCCTCGCGGCCGCTCACTCACGGAATGCCCGCGACCCTCTGGCAGACGGCCCAGAGGGGCAGCCAACCGCGTGGACGCGATGAATGCAATCGGAAACCGCCCCCCGCGCGAACGCGGGAGGCGGCGAGAACGGGACGCTTACCAGTTGGCGCCCTTGAGCTTGGTCAGCTGGGCCTCGAGCAGTTCGAGGTTTTCGGCCGCCGAGCCGTTGCCGGAGATGGTGTTGTGAACGGCGGTCCAGAAGTTGGACGAGACCTCGTTGTACTTCACCTTGGTCGGAGCCGACGGGCGCGGAACGGCGTTCAGGAACACGTCCTTCCAGCGCGGGATGATCGGAACGGCCTTGGCGATGTCGGCGTCGTCATAGAGTTCGACGATCGTCGGCAGGTTGGAGGCCTCGATCGCCTGCTTCTTCTGCATGTCCTTCGAGGTCAGGAACTTGACCAGATCGATGGCTTCCTTCTGGTTCTTCGAATATTTCGAGACCGCGAGGTTCCAGCCGCCGAGCGTTGCGGCCGATCCGGCGCCCTCACCGGTGCCGGCCGGCAGCGGAGCGACGTCGAACTTGCCCTTCACGGCCGAATCCGCGCCGTTGCCGAGCGAGTAGGCGTAGGGCCAGTTGCGCATGAACACGGCATTGCCGGTCTGCCAGACGCCACGCGACTCTTCTTCCTGATAGGCGAGCACGCCGGGCGGGGAGATGGTGTTGACCCAGCCCTTGACCGCCTCGAGGGCCGCAGCGGCCTTCGGATTGTTGATCGAGATGGTGCCGTCGGCCTCGACGATCTGGCCGCCGCCGTTCGACTTGACCCATTCGAGCGCGTTGCAGGTCAGGCCTTCATAGGCGTTGCCCTGCCAGACGAAGCCCCAGATGTCCTTGGAGCCGGCTTCGCGCTCCTTGTCCTGGATCTCCTTGGCCGTGGCGGCCAGCTCTTCCCAGGTCTTCGGCGGCGTCTTGCCGTACTTCTCGAGCAGGTCCTTGCGATAGTAGAGCGCCGGCGCATCGGTGAAGAGCGGCATGGCGACGAGCTTGCCGTTCACGGTCTGCGATTCGACGATCGACGGGAAATGCTGGCCGATGACGTCCTTGGTCGCCTCGGTCAGGTCGACGAGCTGCTCGGCGAGCTGCGGCGCCCAGATCACGTCGGTCTGATAGACGTCGATGTCGGAATTGCCAGCGGCGAGCCAGAGCTTGTACTGGCCGAACTGGTCGGTCGTCGACGAGGGCATCGGGACGATGGTGACCTTGTTGCCGCTCGACTTCTCGAAGATGTCGAGCTTCTCGCGCAGAACGGCGAGGCCGTTGCCGGTATCGCCCGACACGATGGACAGATTGGCCGCATTGGCAGCGCTGGCAACAGCGATCGCCGCAGCGAAGCCGAGGAGCGCGGAACGCATGTTCATGTGGAAACCTCCCTGAGAGACAGTCGAAGCTCATGAGGGTGAGCAAAACCGCCGGGCCAGTCCCCCGACCGGCCCTCGCGTCCACTCCTCCCCATAAAACGCTGATCGAACTCCCGCCCCGAGACGAGAACCCAAAGCGCTTTGAAAGCAGTTTCAGCAGGTGGCGCCGCGGCTGTCAAGCTCCAGCATCGGCGCAATAGGATGCGGTGCAGCAAAGATTGCCCGTGATTTCGTATGATAAAACAGCGCACTTCTCTGAATCTTCGATGGAATCGGGCGGGGACATGTCATGCTGCGGTGCGATTGAAGCTGCCCGGATCGCCTCGGTTCCGGGAAGCGCCTTGCAAGACGATTTGAAAGCGCTTTGAATGCGCCGGCGTGGGGAGGAACGGGCTCTATGAAGCTCAAGGATCTCGCTCTGCATCTCGGTCTGTCGCAGACGACCGTGAGCCGGGCGCTCAATGGCTATCCGGAGGTCAACGAGGAAACGCGGCGGCGCGTGCTCGAGGCCGCGCGCCGGCATGGCTATCAGCCCAATGCCAGCGCAAGGCGCCTTGCCACCGGCCGCGCCGGCGCGATCGGCATCGTGCTGCCGACCGACCGCAACATGCTGCTCGATCCGCACTATATGGAATTCCAGGCGGGGCTCGGCGAAACGCTGCTCGCCGACGAGATCGACATCGTGCTGTCGCCGTCCCGCGGCGGCGACGAGATCGCCAACTACCAGCGCATGGCGGTCGGCTCGCGCGTCGACGGCGTGGTGCTGTCGAGCCCGCTGATCTCGGACGAGCGCGTGCCGCTCCTGACCGAGCTCGGCCTGCCCTTCGTGCTGCATGGCCGCACCGAATCGACCACCCCGCATGCCTGGATCGACATCGACAACGAGGGCGCCTTCCGCCACGCCACCAAGCATCTCATCGATCTCGGCCATCGGCGCATCGGCCTCGTCAATGGCGAGGCGCGCTTCACCTTTGCCCGCGACCGCGAGATCGGCTTCCGCTCGGCGCTGGCGGCGCGCGGCATCGCCGCCGACGAGCGCATCATCGCCAGCGGCGTGATGAGCGACGAGGTCGGCTACCGCATTGCCGAGCGCTTCCTCGCCGAGCGGCCGCGGCCGACGGCGCTGCTCGTCTCCTCGATGATGATGTCGCTCGGCGCCTTCCGCGCGATCCGCGCCGCCGGGCTGGAGCTCGGCCGCGACGTCTCGATGATCGCGCATGACGACGTGTTTCCGTTCCTCAATCCCGACAGCATGGTGCCGACGATGTCGACGACGCGCTCGTCGATCCGCGCCGCCGGCAAGCGCGTCGGCGAGCTCCTGATGGAAATCGTCGACGGCCGCGCGCCCGAGACGGTGCACGAACTCTGGCCGGTCGAATTGGTCGTTCGCGCCTCGACGGGGCCGGCACCGGCGGATTGATTGCCGCGCTTGACAGGGGCCGGGGAACGTCGAACAACGCTTTCGATCGTTTTTGACCGTGCGCCGCGAGTTTCAAGCCGTGAATGCCGCCTCCTCCTCCGCCGAAACCTATGCCGATTCCGAGATCGACGCCGCGGCGCACAATGGCCGGAGGGCGCCAGCGCTTGCCGACGCCGCGCTCGTCGCGGTCGACTGGGGCACGTCGCGCTGCCGCGCCATGCTGCTCGACAAGGACGGCGGCCTGATCACCGAGGCCGAGAGCAATGACGGCATCGGGCCGCTCGGCGGCCAGGGTCACGAGGAGGCCTTCGAGCGGCTGACGTCCGGATGGCCGCGCGTGCCCGTCTTGATGGCCGGCATGGTCGGCAGCCGGCAGGGCTGGCGTGAGGCGGCCTATGTCCCCGTTCCCGCGACCAGCGCGGCGCTGGCGGCCGGCCTCAAGCGCTTCGAGGGCGCCGACCATCGCCCGCTCGCCATCGTCCCCGGCCTCGTGCTGCGGTCGGCAGCGCGCGACGGCGACGTCATTCGCGGCGAGGAAACCCAGTTGGTCGGCCTGATGGAAGAGGAGCCCGATTTCGCCGGGATCGCCATCCTGCCCGGCACGCATTCCAAATGGGCCGCGGTCGGCGAGGGTACCATCCGCGACTTCCAGACCTTCATGACCGGCGAGATGTTCGAGCTGCTGGCGCGGAAATCCTTCCTGCGCCATTCGGTGTCCGAACAGGCCGACGACATCGCCTCGTCCGGGCATTTCGCGCTCGCGGTGCGCCGCAGCGTCGTCGAGGGCCTGCCCTTCCTCGGCGCCATCTTCTCCGTCCGCGTCCGCCAGTTGCTCGACGGCGTCTCCGGCGACGACAATCTGGCTTACCTCTCTGGTCTCGTCATCGGCGGCGAGATCGCCGCGGCGCGCGATGCCGGCCTGCTCGCGGCGGACCAGCCGATCCGCATCATCGGTTCGCGTTCGCTCGCCCGCGCCTATCAGGCGGCCTTCACTGTTGCCGGCCAGACGGCCGAGGCGCGCGACGGATCGGCCCTCGTGCGGCGCGGCCTCGTCCGCATCGCGCGCGTCAACGGATTGTTGTGACGCCCCGCGCCGAGACGGCGGAGCAGAGTTGAAACGCCTCTTCGAAGGACATTCGATGACCCATCCCCTGTTCGGAAGTCACCGCCCGCTCGTCGCCATCCTGCGCGGCATCGCGCCCGGCGAAGCCGCGGCCGTGTTCGACGTCTTGGTCGAAGCGGGGATCTCGCTGATCGAGGTGCCGCTGAATTCGCCCGATCCGTTCCTGTCGATCGAGACCATGGCGAAGCGCGCCGACGGGCGGGCGCGGATCGGCGCCGGCACCGTGCTGCAGGTCGAGCAGGTCAACGCGGTCAAGGACAGCGGCGGCACGCTGATCGTCTCGCCGAATGCCAATGTCGCCGTCATCAGGCGGACCAAGGAATTGCGGCTCGATTCCTATCCGGGCGTCTTCACGCCGACCGAGGCCTTCGCCGCCATCGATGCCGGCGCCGACGCGCTCAAGTTCTTTCCCGCCGAACTGATCGGCACGGGCGGCATCCGCGCCATGAAGGCCGTGCTGCCCAAGGACCTGCCGGTCCTGGCGGTCGGTGGCGCCAATGCGGGCAATTTCGGCGAGTATCTGAAGGCCGGCTGCGCCGGCTTCGGCATCGGCTCGTTCCTCTACAAGCCGGGCTCCAGCATTGCCGATGTCGCGGCGCGCGCCGCCGAACTCGTCGCCGCCTTCGACGCTGCAACAAAAGCCGCCTAACGAATATTGCCACGCAGCATCAAACGATCGTGAACGGAGGCTGCGCCTTCTTTCTTACAAACGTCATGGACTTCCTTAATGTTTGGGAGGCACGCAAAGCCCGAACGCACAAGGAGGTTCGTGATGAACGACTCCAACCCCTGCCCCGGCAAGGATTCCTCGCTGAACGAACTTCTGCATGAGCCGATCATCGCCATGCTGATGTCGAGCGACGGCGTGCATTCCGACGATATCCGCGCGTTGTTCCGCGACGTCGCCGCCAAGGACCGCAAGCGCGCCGCGCCGCGTCCGCGCCAGCTCTTCGAGACCTGCGCGGGCCGCTGACCGCGTGGTCCGTCGCTGGGACTTCGGCTTGTGTCGCAGTTCTGTCATTGCCGGGCTTGACCCGGCAATCCAGACTTCTCGCCGTCAACGGTGCGCATTCGGCTGTCGAAGCAAAGACTGGATTGCCGGGTCAAGCCCGGCAATGACAACGTGGCGACGTCAAGCCTTTGCGACCAATCTGGTGCAAACGTGACTCCCTCTCTCTGAGAGCCGTGCGGCCAACACTGCCGGGGCGCGTCCGTCGTTTCGCACCCGCTGCCTACACCGTCAGATGCGCCCGCACCGTTTCGCTGCCCATTTCGGCCTGGGTGCCCGCCGCGACGACCTCGCCGCGATCCATGACGGCGAAGGTGTCGGCGAGTTCATGCGCGAAATCGAAATATTGCTCGACCAAGAGGATCGCCATCGTCCCCTGCCCGCGCAGCCACTGGATGGCGCGGCCGATATCCTTGATGATCGAGGGCTGGATGCCTTCGGTCGGCTCGTCGAGCACGAGGAGGCGCGGCCGCGTGACCAGCGCGCGGCCGATGGCGAGTTGCTGCTGCTGGCCGCCGGAGAGGTCGCCGCCGCGGCGGCCGAGCATGTCGTTCAGCACCGGGAAGAGCTCGAAGATATAGTCAGGGATGAAGCGCTCCTTGCGGGCGAGCGGCGCGAAGCCGGTCTCGAGATTTTCCTTGACCGTGAGCAGCGGGAAGATCTCGCGGCCCTGCGGCACATAGGCGATGCCGGACCGGGTGCGGTCATAGGCCGGCATGCGGCCGAGCACCTTGCCGTCCAGCAGGATCTCGCCGCCCGAAATCGGCTTCTGGCCGACGATGGCGCGCAGGAGGCTCGACTTGCCGACGCCGTTGCGGCCCATGACGCAGGTGACCTTGCCGATCTCGGCCGTCAGCGAGACGCCGCGCAGCGCCTGCGCAGCGCCGTAGTAGAGGTCGACATTCGTCGCCTCGAGCATCGGCTTGGTCTGGGATCCGGAAGTTCTGTCCAGCATGATCGTCCTCACCGCCCGAGATAGACTTCGATGACCGTCGGATCGGCCGACACCGCGTCGAGCGTGCCCTCCGACAGCACCGAGCCCTGATGCAGCACGGTCACCTTGACGTCCAGTTCGCGGACGAAGGACATGTCGTGCTCGACGACGACCACCGACTTGGTCTTCGCGATCTCCTTGAGGAGAGCCGCGGTCTCGCGCGTCTCGGCATCGGTCATGCCGGCCACCGGCTCGTCGACGAGCAGCAATTGCGGCTCCTGCGCCAGCAGCATGCCGATCTCGAGCCACTGCTTCTGCCCGTGCGAGAGGTTCGCGGCGAGCCATTCCTTCTTGTCGGAGAGGCGGATGATCGAGAGGATTTCCTCGATCCGCGCCGTCTCCTTCAGGCTGGTGCGATGGAACAATGTCGCGAAGGGCTTGCGGACGCCGGCGAGCGCGAGATCAATATTGTTCCAGACCGTATGACTCTCGAACACGGTCGGCTTCTGGAACTTGCGGCCGATGCCGAGCGAGGCGATCGAGGCCTCGTCCATGCGCGTCAGGTCGGTATTGCCGGCGAAATAGACGTCGCCCTCGTCCGGCTTGGTCTTGCCGGTGATGACATCCATCATCGTCGTCTTGCCGGCGCCGTTCGGCCCGATGATCGCCCGCATCTCGCCGGGCTCGATGACCAGCGAGAGCGAGCGCAGCGCCTTGAAGCCGTCGAAGGAGACGGAGACGCCGTCGAGATAGAGCAGCGAGTTCTTCGCCCGCTCATGCGTCGCGCCCTCGGCGGGTTTCAGCTTGGCGCCCGATGTCGTTGCCATCTCGGTCATGCCCCTTCCTCCGCTGCGACGCTGGTCTTGATCGGCGAGGCGGCGGGCGGCGCCGAGGTCGAGGTGGGCTTCGCCCGCGCCCGCGCCAAGAGCGTGCCGATGACGCCCTTCGGCAGGAACAGCGTGACGGCGACGAACAGCGCGCCGAGCACGAACAGCCAGTATTCGGCGAGCGCGCCGGAGGTGAACCAGGTCTTGCCGAAATTGACGAGCAGCGCGCCCACGATCGGCCCGATCAGCGTGCCGCGGCCGCCGACCGCGACCCAGATCACCGCCTCGATCGAATTGGCCGGAGCGAACTCGCCGGGATTGATGATGCCGATCTGCGGCACGTAGAGCGACCCGGCGACGCCCGCCATCATGGCGGAGAGGACGAAGACGACCAGCTTGTAGCCCTCGACGCGATAGCCGATGAAGCGAGTGCGGCTCTCGGCATCGCGCACCGCGATCAGCACCTTGCCGAATTTCGACGCGATCACCGCGCGGCAGATCAGGAAGCCGAGCGCGAGGGCGAGGGCGGAGGCGAAGAACAGCACCCCGCGCGTTTCCGGCGCCTGGATGTTGAAGCCGAGGATGTCCTTGAAGTCGGTCAGGCCGTTATTGCCGCCGAAGCCCATGTCGTTGCGGAAGAAGGCGAGCAGCAGCGCATAGGTCATCGCCTGCGTGATGATCGAGAGATAGACGCCGGTGACGCGCGAGCGGAAGGCGAACCAGCCGAAGACGAAGGCGAGCAGCCCCGGCACCGCGAGCACCATGATGAGCGCGAACCAGAAGTGGTCGAAGCCGTACCAGAACCACGGCAATTCGGTCCAGTTCAGGAAGACCATGAAATCGGGCAGGATCGGATTGGCATAGACGCCGCGCGCGCCGATCTGGCGCATCAGATACATGCCCATGGCATAGCCGCCGAGCGCGAAGAAGGCGGCATGGCCGAGCGAGAGAATGCCGCAATAGCCCCAGACGAGATCGACCGAGAGGGCGAGCAGCGCATAGCAGAGATATTTGCCGATGAGCGCGATCGCATAGGTCGGCACATGCAGCGGGACGCTCGGATCGGTGAGGCTGAGCAGCGGCAAGAGGATGCCGACGGCGAGCAGCAGGCCGAGCACGATGTATGTGTTGCGGTCGAGCGCGCGGAAGATGAAGGCGGTTATCATACGCTGTGCCCCGCTGCGGACCCGGTTTTTGCTTGAGTGGCGCCGCGAAGGCCCCCACCCCGGCCCTCCCCCGCAAGGGGGGAGGGAGAAGGAGCGCGCCCCGCTCCCCTCGCGATCGATGACCCATCGGCTGCTGCGGACGAGCCCTCTCCCCCCTTGCGGAGGAGAGCTGGAGAGGGGGTCTTCTGGGGGCCGCCATGGGCCCTGTCGAGAGAGGCCATGTCGAGATAGGCCATTGCCCTTGCGATCATGATCATGCCTCCACCGACCGGCCCTTCAGGGCAAAGAGGCCGCGCGGACGCTTCTGGATGAAGAGGATGATGAAGACGAGGACCAGGATCTTGGCGAGGACCGCGCCGGCATAGGGCTCGAGGAACTTGTTGGCGATGCCGAGCGTGAAGGCGCCGACCAGCGTGCCCCAGAGATTGCCGACGCCGCCGAACACCACGACCATGAAGCTGTCGATGATGTAGCTCTGGCCGAGATTGGGGCTGACATTGTCGATCTGCGACAGCGCCACGCCGGCGATCCCGGCGATCCCGGAGCCGAGGCCGAAGGTGAGCGCATCGACATAGGGCGTGCGAATGCCCATCGAGGAGGCCATCGGCCGGTTCTGCGTCACGGCGCGGGTCTGCAGGCCGAAGGGCGTGCGCTTCAGAACCAGCATCAGCACCGCGAACACGCCGAGCGCGAAGACGACGATCCACATGCGGTTGTAGGTGATGGCGAGATGGCCGAGATCAAAGGTTCCGGACATCCAGGAGGGGTTGCCGACCTCGCGGTTGTTCGGGCCGAACCAGGTGCGCACCGCCTGCTGCAGGATCAGCGAGATGCCCCAGGTGGCGAGCAGCGTCTCGAGCGGGCGGCCATAGAGGAAGCGGATCACCGAGCGCTCGATCAGGATGCCGACCGCGCCCGAGACGAGGAAGGCGAGCGGCAGCGCGATGGCGAGCGACCAGTCGAACAGGTCCGGATAGCTGTTGCGGATGATTTCCTGCACGACATAGGTCGTGTAGGCGCCGAGCATGACCATCTCGCCATGCGCCATGTTGATGATGCCCATCACGCCGAAGGTGATGGCGAGCCCGATCGCCGCGAGCAGCAGCACGGAGCCGAGCGAGACGCCGTACCAGATGTTCTGCACGCCGTTCCAGAGCTGGAGTTGGCCCGCGATCGAGGCGGCGGCGCTGTCGGCGGCGGCCTTCACGGCGGGATCGGCGCCCGCAGCGCCGGCGCCGGTGAGGATGGCCAGCGCCTCCTGATCGCCGCGCGCGGCGATGATCGCGACGGCGGCGACCTTCTCGTCGCTGCTCATGTCGGATTTTAGCACCGCGGCGGCGCGCGCCTCGGCCAGCATCGCCTTGACGGCGGCGTCGGTCTCCTTGCCGATGACCTGGTCGAGCAGGGCGATCTGCGCCGGATCGGCGCTCTTCAACACATCGGCAGCGGCGGCATAGCGCA
This sequence comes from Kaistia sp., assembly GCA_965279105.1. Taxonomy (GTDB): domain Bacteria; phylum Pseudomonadota; class Alphaproteobacteria; order Rhizobiales; family Kaistiaceae; genus Kaistia. Next base: position 1,458,961 of record OZ257135.1, on the reverse strand, counting down.
GCTTCGGATCCGGATTCATCAAGGTGAGCGAGCCGGATGCGGCGCGGATCTGGCCGCGGATCTTGTTGTTGACCCTGATCTTCGTCACGTCGGCGCGGGCGGCGGTGCCGGCATCCGCTCCGGTGACAAGGTCGGTGAGGGCGAAGCCGTCGCCCGATTTCACCGCCTTGAAGACGGCGCCGTCGGACTTCCGCACATAGAGATCGCCATTCGACAGCGCGTCGAGCACCGTGGCGGCGGCCGGGTCGCCGGTCGCGGCCAGCGCGGTGATCGCGGCTTCGAGGGCGGCGTAGTCGCCCTGGCCGAGCGCGTTGACCTCGGCATGCACATCCGCGCCATAGGCCGGGCGGAACAGAGCGAGGGTGGCAAGGAGCGCGAAGAGGAGCGCGATGATCGGCTGGGTCGGGCGCAGGGTCGTCAATGCCATTCTCCCGGAAACAAGGCCGACCTTCGGGCCGGCGGAGGCCGGGAGGCGGCGGACCGCCTCCCGGTGTCGATCAGGCGGCAGCACGGTTCATGCGGTGAAGCACGAACCGTGCCGCAGGGCGGGGCTCAGGATCCGCCGCACTTTCCGGTGGCGACGTTGAAGTTGCCGCAGGAGAGCGGAGCGCGCCAATCGGAGATCAGGTCCTTCGAGTCGGGGAGGAAGTCCGACCACTCGTCGCCGACGACGAGGCCGGGGGTCTGCCACACGACGTCGAGCTGGCCATTGTCCTGGATCTCGCCGATATAGACGGGCTTGGTGATGTGATGGTTCGGCATCACGGTCGAGAAGCCGCCGGTCAGGTTCGGCACCGAGACGCCGATCAGAGCGTCGATGACCTTGTCCGGATCGGTGGTGCCGGCCTTGGTGACGGCCTGGACCCAGGCGTTGAAGCCGATATAGGTGGCTTCCATCGGGTCATTGGTGGTGCGCTTGTCGTTCTTGATGAACGCATGCCACTTCTTGATGAAGTCCTCGTTCTCCGGCGTGTCGATCGACTGGAAGTAGTTCCAGGCGGCGAGATGGCCGACCAGCGGGGCGGTGTCGATGCCGGCGAGTTCTTCTTCACCGACCGAGAAGGCGACGACGGGAATGTCCTCGGCCTTGATGCCCTGGTTGCCGAGTTCCTTGTAGAAGGGAACGTTGGCGTCGCCATTGACGGTCGAGACGACGGCGGTCTTCTTGCCGGCCGAGCCGAACTTCTTGATGGCGGCGACTTCGGTCTGCCAGTCGGAGAAGCCGAACGGCGTGTAGTTGACGATGATATCCTCGGCGGCGACGCCCTTCGACTTAAGGTAGGCCTCGAGGATCTTGTTGGTCGTGCGCGGATAGACGTAGTCGGTGCCTTCGAGCACCCAGCGCTTCACGGCGCCGCCTTCATCGCTCATCAGATAGTCGACGGCGGGGATCGCCTGCTGGTTCGGGGCGGCGCCGGTATAGAAGACGTTGCGCTCGCTCTCCTCGCCCTCGTACTGGACGGGGTAGAACAGGATCGAGTTCAGTTCCTTGAACACCGGCAGCACGGACTTGCGCGACACCGAGGTCCAGCAGCCGAACACCACCGAGACCTTGTCCTGGCTGATCAGCTCGCGGGCCTTCTCGGCGAAGAGCGGCCAGTTCGAGGCCGGATCGACGACGACCGCCTCGAGCTTCTTGCCGAGCACGCCGCCCTTCTTGTTCTGCTCGTCGATGAGGAAGAGCACCGTGTCCTTGAGGGTCGTCTCCGAGATCGCCATCGTGCCCGACAGCGAATGCAGGATGCCGACCTTGATCGTATCGTCCGCGGCATAAGCGCTCGAAACGCCGGCGCCGATCATGGCGGCCGTCGCGAGCGCGCCGAGGGTCCGGCCTACGCGTTTGAACATTGAGGAATTCCCCCTGCTGTGACGGCGCCACCGACCTTTGGGGCCCGGGCGATCGTCGCTTCTGGTTTCGATCGTTTTCCGAAACGACAGGGTCGGCCTGAAACCGCGCCGCCCTGACGCTCGGACGGAGTTTCGACTTGTTTTCGCAGTGCGGGATATACGTCGATTGACGTAGGTGCGCCTGCGAAGGCCGCGCGGCCGGCTCCGCTGCCCCGCGGTCACGCGGCGCTTGCGCCGGGCGGCAGCTTCGCTACTCTCGCCCGATCGGTGTGCACGCCTTCAAACTGGGCAAGGAGACGATGGCGGGACGACAGCGGATCCTTCCGGTCCGCCGCGAATATAATCGCTGGGTCGCCAACCAGACGCTGGAGGACTATGCGCTCCGCTTCACCGCGAAGAGCGCCCGGCGCTGGACGACGCCGCGCGTCGCCCAGACGGCGATCGGCGCGATCTCGTTCCTGGCGCTCGAGGCGATCGGCGGCGCGATCACGCTTTCGCACGGCACCACCAATGCCCTCGCGGCGACGCTGGTCGTCGGCGTCGTGCTGTTTCTCACCGGCCTGCCGATCGCCCGCTATGCCTCGCGCTACGGCGTCGACATCGACCTGCTCACGCGCGGCGCCGGCTTCGGCTATATCGGCTCGACGATCACCTCGCTGATCTACGCCACCTTCACCTTCATCCTGTTCGCGATCGAAGCCTCGATCATGACGACGGCGCTGGAGCTCGCCTTCGGCATCCCGATCTGGCTCGGCTATATCCTGTCGGCCGCCGCCGTGATCCCGCTGGTGACGCATGGCATCACCTGGATCAGCCGCTTCCAATTGGTGACGCAGCCGCTCTGGATCGGGCTCAACCTCCTCCCCGTCGGCTTCATCCTCTGGCAGGACTGGGGCTCCGTCGGGTCCTGGCTCGCCTTCGAAGGCCTGACGCCCGGCAGCAGCGGCCATGGCCTCGATCTCATCGCCTTCGGCTCGGCCTGCTCGGTCATTCTCGGGCTGATGCCGCAGATCGGCGAGCAGGTCGACATCCTGCGCTTCCTACCGCCGGAGGGCCTGCGCGGCCGGCGCGGGCGCATCGCGACGCTGCTCGCCGGCGCCGGCTGGATCATCGTCGGCGCGCCGAAGCTCCTGTTCGGCTCGTTCCTCGCAGTGCTGGCACTCCGCCACGGCGTCCCGGTCGAGCATGCCGCCGAGCCGGCGCGGATGTATGTCGTCGCCTTCGGCTATGTCCTGCCCTGGCCCGATGCCGCGCTGTTCCTGACCGCCGCCTTCGTCGTGGTGTCGCAGCTCAAGATCAATGTGATGAACGCCTATGCGGGCTCGCTCGCCTGGTCGAACTTCTTCTCGCGGCTGACGCACAGCCATCCGGGCCGCGTCGTCTGGCTGATGTTCAACGTCGCCATCGCGCTGCTCCTGATGGAGCTCGGCATCTACCGGGCGCTCGAACAGACCCTCGGCCTCTTCTCGGTGGTCGCCGTCGCCTGGCTCGGCACGATCGTCGCCGATCTCGCCATCAACAAGCCGCTCGGCCTGTCGCCTGCCGGCATCGAGTTCAAGCGCGCCCATCTCTACGACATCAATCCGGTCGGCGTCGGCGCGATGGCGCTTTCCGCCGGCGTCGCACTGGTCGCCGCCGTCGGCCTCTTCGGCGAGGTCGCCAAGGCGCTGGCGCCGTTCATCGCGCTCGGCCTTGCGCTCGTGACGGCGCCGGCGATCGCCTATGCCACCGGCGGGCGCTACTACCTCGCCCGCAAGCCGCGCGCCTCCTGGCATCTGCGAACCGAGATCACCTGCACGGTCTGCGAATTGCAGTTCGAGCCGGAGGACAGCGCCTATTGCCCGGCCTATTCCGGACCGATCTGCTCGCTCTGCTGCTCGCTCGATGCCCGCTGCCACGATCTCTGCAAGCCGCATGCACGGCTGCAGACGCAGGTCTCGGCGACGGTCGCGGCCGTCCTTCCGGAGAGCGTCGCCGCGCGGATCAGCCCGCGCATCGTGCAGTATCTCGGCATCCTCGCCCTCTTCATGGCGGTGATCAGCCTCGTCCTGATGCTGATCCATGTGCAGGCGACGGCGCATGGCGGCCTGCACGACACCATCATCACGCAGACGCTGTGGGCGGCCTTCTTCATCCTCCTGATCGTCGGCGGCATCGCCTCCTGGTTCCTCGTGCTCGCCAATGAGAGCCGCCATGTCGCGCAGGAGGAATCGGCGCGGCAGAACACGCTGCTCCTGCGCGAGATCCAGGCGCATCGGAAGACCGACGCCGAACTGCAGCGCGCCAAGGAGGCGGCCGAGGCGGCCAACCTCGCCAAGAGCCGCTATCTCGTCGGCCTCAGCCACGAACTGCGCACGCCGCTCAATGCCGTCTTCGGCTATGCGCAGATCCTCGAGCGCGACGAGACGATCGCCCCCTCGCGCCAGGACCGCATCCGCGTCATCCGCCGCAGCGCCGAGCATCTCTCTGGCCTCATCGACGGGCTGCTCGAGATCTCGCGCATCGAGGCCGGTCGGCTGCAATTGCAGCGCAACGAGGTGCGCCTCGGCGACTTCCTCGACCAGATCGTCGACATGTTCCGCTTCCAGGCCGAGGGCAAGGGCCTCGGCTTCTCCTTCGAGCGGCCGCCCTACCTGCCCGATCTCGTGCATACCGACGAGAAGCGGCTGCGCCAGATCCTGGTCAACCTCCTCTCCAACGCCATCAAGTTCACAGAGACCGGGTCGGTGCGGCTCGTCATCGGCTATCGCAACCAGATCGCGACCATCGCCGTCGAGGACACCGGACCGGGCGTGCCGGCGAGCGACCTCGAGCGCATCTTCGAGCCGTTCGAGCGCGGCGCCTCGACCCGCTCGCGCGCCGTTCCGGGCACCGGGCTCGGGCTCACCATCACCAAGATGCTGGCGCAGCTGATGGGCGGCGACGTCACTGTCACCAGCCGGGTGGGGGAAGGCAGCCGCTTCGAGGTCAAGCTGATGCTGGCCTCGATCGAGCGGCCGGCCGCCGCCCTGCCGCCGCCGGCGCTGCGCATCCACGGCTATGAGGGCTCGCGGCGGACGATCCTCGTCGCCGACGACGACGAGGATCACCGCGAGCTGGTCCGCCACATCCTCGAGCCGCTCGGCTTCATCGTGCTCGCCGTGCCCGACGGGCCATCCTGCCTCGCGCTCACCGGCGATATCCGCCCCGACCTCTTCCTGCTCGACATCTCGATGCCCGGGATGACCGGCTGGGAGCTGGCGCGGCGGCTCCGGGAATTCGGCCATGTCGCGCCGATCCTGATGCTCTCGGCCAATGTCGGCGAGACCCAGCCGGCCGCCGCCGAGGATGCCGTCCATGACGGCGCACTGCCGAAGCCGTTCGAGCTGCGCCAGCTGCTCGACCGGATCCAGACGCTGCTGAGGCTCGACTGGACCAGCGAACTGGCGCCGCCGCCGAAGGTGGAGGAGCCGGCGACACTGAAGAGCCCCGGGCGCGGCCATGTCGAGGAGCTTTTGCATCTCGGCCGGATCGGCTATGTCCGCGGCATCGAGGCGAAGCTGGACCAGCTCGACGCCGAGACCGACAACCGCGTCTTCGTCGCGGCCATGCGCACCCATCTGCGCAATTTCGATTTCGACCGCTACCACTCCGTGCTCGAGGCGATCGGCGGCGATGGCTGAACTCTCCAAGGCCCGCGACATCGTGCTCGTCGTCGACGACTCGCCGGAGACGCTGAGCTTCCTCACCGATGCGCTCGAGCATTCGGGCGCCACCGTGCTCGTCGCCACCGAAGGGGCGCGGGCATTGGCGCTCGTCGAGCGGATCACGCCGGACGTCATCCTCATGGATGCGGTGATGCCCGGCATGGACGGGTTCGAGACCTGCCGCCGCCTCAAGGCCAATGCGGCGCTGTCGCATGTGCCGGTGATCTTCATGACCGGCCTCTCCGAGGCGGAGCATATCGTCGAGGGACTGGAGGCCGGCGGCGTCGACTATGTGACGAAGCCGATCGTGCTCGACGTGCTGCTCGCGCGCATCCGCGTCCATCTCGCCAATGCCCGCACCGCGCAGAGCGCCCGCCTCGCGCTCGACACCGCGGGCCGCTATCTCCTGGCCGCCAATGGCGGCGGCGAGATCCTCTGGTGCACGCCGCAGGCGGTGAAGCTGCTCGAGGCGGCCCTCCCCTCGAAGGAGGGCACGATCATGCTGCCGGAGAGCGTCAAGGTCTGGCTCAAGATCTCGGCCGGCCCGCGCGGCGGCATCCCGGCGCCGGCGCCGTTCGTCACCGCCGACGGCAAGCAGTTGCAGCTCTCCTATCTCGGCAACACCGGCGAGGACGAATTCCTGTTCCGCCTGACGAGCGAGGATTCGGGCGGCAAGGAAGCGCTGCTCCGCCGCCAGTTCGCCGTGACGGCGCGCGAGGCGGAGGTCCTCTTCTGGATCGCGCGTGGCAAGTCGAACCGCGACATCGGCGAGATCCTCGGCCTCTCCCCGCGCACCGTGAACAAGCACCTCGAACAGATCTACCAGAAGCTCGGCGTCGAAAACCGAGCCTCCGCCGCCGTCGTGGCGCTGACCGCGCTCGGCGAGGCGTGAGCGTCTGTGACAGCTTTCACAGCGTCGCTGGTGTCGCGCCGAAAATCGAGCAGTGCCAGAATCTTAGCTGCCTTCCTGCTGCCCGCCGGACGCTTTGACCGCGCGGCGGAGGGGACGTAGACTGCGGCCCGATTGAGGGTGGCGTCTGCCACGGGGAGAAGATCATGGCTCGCATTTCCGGCGCATTCCGGCGCCTCGCGCTCGGCTTCCTGCTCGCTTCCGGACTGCTGGCCGCGCCCGCGGCCCTCTCCGCCGACCGCAGCGTGATCACCAGCCGCGACGCCGACTATGCCGGCTTCGACTTCCAGACCTTGAAGGATGTCGACCAAGAGGCCTGCGCCAGCGCCTGCGTCACTGATACGACCTGCCACGCCTTCACCTACAACACCAAGGCGCGCTGGTGCTTCCTGAAGAGCGATTTCGGCGCGCTGTCGACCGCGACCGGTGCCGTCGCCGGGCGCATCGTCACGACGAAGCCCGTCGCGGCCTCGATCGCCTCGACGCGCACCGACGAGATCTCGTTCCTCGGACCCGGCCCGTTCGACGAGGCCAAGGCCCAGCAGGGCGGCCTTGCCCGGGCCTATCCCGCCAACGGCTTCGGCTATGAGCAGATCGCGCGGACCACCGAGGCGCCCGCTTTCGGCCGCGATGCGCTCGTCGCGACGCGCGCCTATGGCGCCATGCTCGCGATCTCGCCCGACGATCCCGCCGTCTGGCGCTCCTTCGCCGAGGCCTTCCTCGATCAGAACCCGAATGACGGCAGCCTGCGCCAGCAGGCGGCGAACGGGGCCAGCGCGGCCGCGATCAACGCCTATCTCCGCTCCGACGGCGCCAGCGACCAGGCGCTGGCCCTCGGCCTGCTCGGCAAGGCGCTGGAGCGGCGCGAGATGTGGCGGGAGGCGATCAAGACCTACCGTCTCGCGCTCACCTTCCGCGAGGACAAGGCGGTGCGCGCCGCTTATGACACGGTGCTGCGCGACCATGGCTTCCGCATCGTCTCGAACAGCGTCGATGCCGATGCCGCCTCGCCGCGGCTGTGCATCGCCTTCTCCGATCCGCTGCCGGTCGCTGATCCCAATCTCTCCAGTTTCGTCGTCGTTGAGGGCGGCGCCGGCCTCGCCATCGAGCCCGAGGACAACCAGATCTGCGTCGACGGGCTGAAGCATGGCAACCGCTACACCGTCCGCCTGCGCGCCGGCCTGCCCTCGGCCTCGGGCGAGACGCTGGCGCAGACGGCGGAGATCACGAGCTTCATCAGGGACCGCGACCCCTGGGTCGGCTTTGCCGGCAACGCCTATGTGCTTCCGGCCGGCCAGGGCGCCTCGATCCCGATCGATTCCGTCAACGCCGCCAGCATCGCCGCCACCGTCTACCGGATCGGCGACCGCTCGGTGGCGATCGCCGTGCGCGACGGCACGTTCCTGCGCCAGCTCGATACGTATTCGGCCGAACAGATCGCCAGCCAGTCCGGCCAGGAGATCTGGAAGGGCGTGATCGAGGTCGGCGCGAAGCTCAACGAGACCGTGACGACGGCGATCCCGATCGGCGATGCGCTGAAGACCATGCAGCCCGGCGTCTATGTCATCACCGCGCGCGCCAAGGTGAACGACGCCGACTATTACGGCGATCTCGCCACGCAGTGGTTCATCGTCTCCGATCTCGGCCTCACCGCGCTTTCGGGCAATGACGGCGTCCATGCCATCGTCCGCTCGCTGAATTCCGCCGAGGCCGTCTCCGGCGCCACCGTGCGGCTCATCGCCACCAATGACGAGGTGCTCGGCGAGGCGAAGACCGATGCATCGGGCTATGTCCGCTTCGACCCGGGCCTTGCGCGCGGCCAGGGCGGAATGGCGCCGCAGCTCATCGTCGCCGAAACAGGCAATGGCGACTATGCCTTTCTCGATCTGAAGAAGACCGCCTTCGACCTGACCGATCGCGGCGTCGACGGGCGCCCGGCGCCGGGCAAGCTCGACACCTTCCTCACCACCGAGCGCGGCATCTATCGCCCCGGCGAGACGGTTCACCTGACCGCCCTCTTGCGCAATGCCGAGGCGCGCGCCGTCACCGGCCTGCCGCTGACGCTCGTCGTCGACCGGCCCGACGGCGTCGAGTTCCTGCGCAAGACCCTCACCGATCAAGGCCTCGGCGGCTACAGCGCCGATATCGCCATGCCGGACGGCGCGCAGCGCGGCGCCTGGAGCTTCTCCGTCTATGCCGACCCGGAAGGCGCGGCGCTCGCGGACGTCTCGGCCCTCGTCGACGATTTCGAGCCGGAGCGGATCGCCTTCGAGCTCTCGACCACCGCGAGGCGGCTGACCTCCGGCGACAGCTTCCCGATCGACTTGACCGCCAAATATCTCTACGGCGCCAAGGCGACCGGCCTCGGCGTCGACGGCACTTTCGTGGCGACGCCGACCAGCGCCTCCGCCGCCTATCCCGGCTACAGTTTCGGCCTTGCCGACGATCCGGTCGAGACGATGCGGGATTCGCTCGGCGCCACCGCCATCACCGACGAGGACGGCCAGGCGACGCTCGACGTCACCGTGCCGGAACTCGCCGCCACGACCAAGCTGTTCGACGCCGAGATCATCGTGCGCGTCACCGACACCAATGGCCGCGCCGTCGAGCGGCGGCTGCAGCTGCCGGCCAGCGCCGGCGGTCCGCATGTCGGCATCAAGCCGGGCTTCGAAGGCGGCAGCGTGTCCGAAGGCGGCATGGCCAGCTTCAACCTGATCGCCATCGGCGCCGACGGGGCGCGCATCGCTGCACCGGCTGCCGACTGGTCGATCGAGAAGCTCGAGACCAACTACCAATGGTACCGCCGCGACGGCGCCTGGAAATACGAGCCGATCACGACGACGCAGCGGGTCGCGAACGGCACCGTCGACATCCCCGCCGACGGCTCGGTTCCCGTCGAGGCCAAGGTCGACTGGGGCCACTACCGCCTGACGGTCAACCTGACCGGAGAAGAGGCGACCTCGTCCAGTGTCGATTTCGACGCCGGCTGGTATGTCGACGCCGCCGCGCAGTCCGAGACGCCCGACATGCTGGCCGTCTCGATGGACAAGCCGCGCTACGCGGTCGGCGAGACGGCGAAGCTCCGTCTCGATCCGCGCTTCCCGGGCATCGCGCAGATCCTCGTCATCGACGACCGCGTCATCGAGATGAAGACCGTCGCCGTCCCCGAGGGCGGCACGACCGTCGACCTTCCGGTCACGGGCAACTGGGGACCCGGCGCCTATGTCACGGCGGCGCTCTACAGGCCGATGGACATCGCCGCCAAGCGTATGCCGACACGGGCGCTCGGGCTTGCCTGGGTGCCGGTCGATCCCGGCGACCGCAGGATCGCCATCACGCTCGACGCGGATGATCAGATCCGTCCGCGTGGACCGCTGACGATCCCGGTCACGCTGGCGAACGTTGCCGCCGGTACCGAGGCCTATGTCACGGTGGCGGCCGTCGATGTCGGCATCCTCAACCTCACCGGCTTCAAGACGCCGGCGCCCGACGACTGGTATTTCAGCCAGCGCCGGCTCGGCATGGAGATCCGCGATCTCTATGGGCAGCTCATCGACCGCATGCAGGGCGTGCCCGGCAAGCTCCGCTCCGGCGGCGATGGCGGCGCGCCTGGCCTCAAGGCCCCGCCGCCGACCGAGAAGCTGATCGCCTATTATTCGGGCGTGGTGAAGGTCGGCACCGACGGCAAGGCCACGATCACCTTCGACCTGCCGGACTTCAACGGCACGGTTCGCCTGATGGCGATGGCCTGGACCAAGGACGGCATCGGCCATGCCGAGAAGGACGTCATCGTCCGCGACCCCGTCGTGGTCATGGCGAGCCTGCCGCGCTTCATGACGCCGGGCGACGAAAGCCGCCTGCTCGTCGAGATCAACAATGTCGAGGGCGCGGCGGGCGACTATCGCCTCGCCGTCGATGCCCCCGGCCTCAGCCTGCAGGCTGGCGACAATGATCGCGGCATCCGCCTCGAGAAGGAAGCGAAGGCGACGCTGGCGCTGCCGATCACGGCCGAGGATATCGGCGACCACCAGATCTCGGTGACGCTGAACGGCCCCAACGGCGAAAGCTTCGGCCGGACCTACATGCTCGGCATCCGCCCGGCCGGCCAGCCGATCTCGCGCCGCTCGCTGATCGCGCTGGCGCCGGGCGCCAAGCTCCGCGTCGATGACGGCGCCTTCGCCGAGTTCAAGCCGGGGACGACCAGCGCGACGCTCGCCGTCGGCGGCTCGGCCCGGCTCGACGTCGCGGCGATCCTCGCCTCGCTCGACCGCTATCCCTATGGCTGCACCGAGCAGATCGCCTCCAAGGCGATGCCGCTGCTCTATCTCAACCAGGTGGCGGCGACGATCGGACTTGCCAGCGACAGCGAGATCCGCAAGCGCGTGCAGGCCTCGATCGGCAAGGTGCTCGACAACCAGGCCGCCTCGGGCTCGTTCGGCCTGTGGGGGCCCGGCTATGACGATCTCTGGCTCGACGCCTTCGTCACCGACTTCCTGACCCGCGCCAAGGCGGCCGGCTATGACGTGCCGGAGATCGCCTTCAACAATGCGCTCGACAACCTCGCCAACCGCATCGGCTATGCGCAGGATTTCGATCGTGGCGGCGAGGCGATCGCCTACAGCCTCTATGTGCTGGCCGCGAACGGCAAGGCGGCGGTGGGGGATCTCCGCTACTACGCCGAGAGCAAGCTCGGCAGCTTCGCGACGCCGCTGGCCCAGGCGCAGATCGGCGCCGGCCTCGCCCTCTATGGCGACAAGGCGCGCGCCGCCGAGGTGTTCAAGGTCGCCGTTGCCAATGTGAAGGATGGCTACGGACCGGCGCCCGGCTATCGCGAGGACTATGGCTCGATGCTCCGAGACCAGGCCGGCGTGCTGACCCTCGTCGCCGAGACGAGCGCCGGCAATGCCGACCTGCCGGCTCTCGTCGACACCGTCGTCGCGACAAGGGAACAGCGCCGCTTCCTCTCGACGCAGGAAGAGGGCTGGATGCTGCTCGCGGCGGCCTCGCTGACCAAGGAGCTCAAGGACGCCTCGCTCGATGTCGACGGCAACAAGGCCGACGTGCCGCTCTATCGCAAGCTCCTCGGCGCCGATGTGGCGGGACGGCCGCTCGTCGTCGAAAACACCAGCACCATCCCGCTCGACGCATCGCTGACGCTGACCGGCATTCCGCTCGATCCGGAACCGGCGGGTGGCGATGGCTTCACCATCACGCGCAGCTATTACAACACCGACGGCACCGAGGCCGACCCGACGACGGTCGCGCAGAACGACCGGCTGGTGGTGGTGCTGAAGGTCATCGCCGACCAGAAGCGCTTCGGCCGGCTGATGGTGGTCGATCCGCTGCCGGCCGGCTTCGAGATCGAGAATCCCAATATCTCGGCCTCGGGCGACACCTCGACCTATGAGTGGCTGTCGGTGGAGCGCAATGTCGCCCATACCGAGGCGCGCACCGACCGCTTCATGGCGGCGCTGAACCGCACCTCGGAGGACCCGGTCGAGTTCTCGGTCGCCTATGGCGTCCGCGCCGTCTCGCCCGGCCGCTTCATCCATCCGGCGGCAACCGTCGAGGACATGTACGACCCCGACCGCCAGGCCCACACCGACACCGGCCGCGTCGAGGTGGTCGGCCCGACCGTGACGAAGTGATCGCCCGGCCGTGACCGCAGGCAAGGCCCCCACCCCGCCCTCCCCCGCAAGGGGGGAGGGAGCAGAGGCCCCTCCGGCAGGCGGCACCCTCGCAATCGGCACAACCTGGCCCTCTCCCCCCTTGCGAGGGAGAGGTGGAGAGGAGGACTTCCCGCTCGCCGATGGCGACGAGGAAGCGAGGCCCCCACCCCGACCCTCCCCCGCAAGGGGGGAGGGAGAAGGACGGTGGCCTCGGCGGCTCGCGATTGCGGGCGTCGTCTTGGCCTTTGCCGGCTACCTGGCGGCGGCGGGGCTCGGCGGCGCGCTGCATGAGATCCGCGCCAGCCTGCCCGCCGTGCCGGCGCCTGCCGCCGTTCCGACATCCGCCATCGTCGTCGATCGCGCCGGGCAATTGCTGCGGCCCTATACGATCGCCGACGGGCGCTGGCGGCTGCCGGTGGCGCTCGCCGATGTCGACCCGATGTTCATCACCATGCTCGAGGGCTATGAGGACCGCCGCTTCGCCGAGCATCGCGGCATCGACTGGCGCGCGATCGGCCGGGCGGCGCTGCAGATGGCGCGGAGCGGGCACATCGTCTCCGGCGGCTCGACGCTGACCATGCAGGTGGCGCGCCTCGTCGACGGCACATTCACGCGCGGCGCAAGCGGCAAGCTCCGGCAGATGGTGTTCGCGCGGGCGATCGAGGACCGGCTGGACAAGGCGGCGATCCTTTCGCTCTATCTGGAACTCGCACCCTATGGCGGCAATCTCGAAGGCATCCGCGCCGCGACGCTCGCCTATTTCGGCAAGGAGCCGAAGCGGCTGACGATTGCGGAAGCCGCGCTGCTGGTCGCGCTGCCCCAGGCCCCCGAAGCGCGGCGGCCCGATCGCGACCCGAAGGCGGCCAAGGCCGCGCGCGACCGCGTGCTCGACCGGCTGGTGACAGCCGGCGTCATCGACGCGGAGACCGCCGCCTCGGCCAAGACGGAACGCATCGCCACCGCGCGCAAGACCTTCCCGATGCTGGCCGCCCATCTCGGCGATGCCGCGCGCAAGCGCGATCCGGCCAGCCCGGTGCTGCGGCTCACCATCGATGCGCGGCTGCAGGCCAAGCTCGAACAGCTCGCCGCCGACCGCGCGGCCAAGGTCGGCGCGAAAGCCTCGGTGGCGATCCTCGTCGCCGACCATGTCACCGGCGAGGTGCTCGCCTCGGTCGGCTCGGCCGGCTTCATGGACGACACGCGCAACGGCTATGTCGACATGACCAGGGCGATCCGCTCGCCCGGCTCGACCCTGAAACCGCTCATCTACGGCCTCGCCTTCGAACAGGGCCTCGCCCATCCGCAGAGCCTGATCGAGGATCGGCCGAGCGCATTCGGCGGCTATGCGCCGGTCAATTTCGACGGCTTCTATCGCGGCACCGTCACGGTGCACGATGCGCTGACGCAGTCGCTCAACATTCCCGCCGTCACCGTGCTCGACGCGGTCGGCCCGGCGCGGCTGGTGGCGCGGCTGAAGCGGGCGGCGGCCCATCCGAAGCTCCCCGATCTATCGGCGCCGGGCCTTGCCATCGGCCTCGGCGGCGTCGGCATCTCGCTCGAGGACCTCGTCAGCGTCTATGCGGCGCTCGCCCGCGGCGGCCGGCCCATCGCGCTCCATGACGCCTCCGGGCCGCCGGAAAAGGTCGAGGACGGCGCGCCGGTGCTGGAGCCGCTCGCCGCCTGGTATGTCTCCGATATCCTCGCCGACGTGCCGCCGCCGACCATCGGCGCGCGCGGCCGCATCGCCTACAAGACCGGCACGTCCTATGGCTATCGCGACGCCTGGTCGATCGGCTTCGACGGACGCATGGTGATCGGCGTCTGGGTCGGGCGCGCCGACGGCGCCCCGGTCCCCGGCCTATCGGGCATCGGCACGGCCGCGCCGATCCTCTTCGAGAGCTTCGACCGCATCGGCGGCGAGCGTAGTCCGCTCAGGGGCGCACCGGCGGGCGCGATTGTCGCCGCCAATGGCGACCTGCCCGCCCCGCTCCGCCATTTCCGCACGCCGGACATGGTCGCCGGCAAGGCGCCCGACCGGCCGGAGATCGCCTATCCGCCTGACGGCGTGCAGGTCGATCTCGGCATTCGCGCCGGCGATCCCGGCCCGCTCATCATCAAGATCCGCAACGGCAAGCCGCCCTTCACCTGGTTCGCCAACGGCAACCCGATCGCGCAGACGCCATTTGCCCGCTCGGAAAGCTGGGAGCCGGATGGCCCCGGCTTCGTTACCCTGTCGGTCGTCGATTCGACCGGTCGCTCCGACCGGGTGACGGTGTTCGTCGAATAAGGCTCCCCCAGACCATGGCAGGCTCGATCCTCGCGCGACATTGGCAGCAGCATGTCCGCTTCTATTGGGCCGTCACCGCGGCCGTCGTCACCTATGCCGCGCTGGCGATCGTGATGCCGCGTCTCGCCGCCATCGGCGCCGGCGACGTGTTCTTCACCGTCTATCTCGGCGCGATGATCTGGATGGCGTCGCACTCGACGATCGGCAAGCTCCGCGACCGCGCCCGCAACGAGGACGAAGGCATCTTCCTGATCGTCATCCTGACGGCGATCGCCATCGGCTTTTCGTTCGTCTCGGTGTTCTCGCTGCTCGGCAAGGACGCCAATCCGACGATGGCGCATCTCGCGCTCGCGGTCGCCAGCATTCCGCTCGGCTGGGCGACGCTGCACATGCTCTATGCCTATCACTATGCGCGGCTCTACTACGCGCCGACCAGCGCTTCCGACGGCAAGCAGCGCGACAGCGGCGGTCTCGAATTTCTCGATACGCCGGAGCCGGGGATCATCGAGTTCGTCTATTTTTCCTTCACCATCGGCGCGACCGCGCAGACCGCCGATGTCGACCTCAAATCGAGCGATTTCCGGCGCGTCGTTCTCTTCCACGCCATCGCCTCCTTCGTGTTCAACACCGTGCTGCTCGCGCTCGCGGTCAATGTGGCGGCGAGCCTGATCCAGTAGGCTCAATGGGCTTCGCGGCCTCTTCCGAAATGCCGAAGCGCCTGAGGATCCAGCGCTCGATCGGCTTGGCGACGATGAGGATCACGAAGACGAAGCCGAGCGCGACCAGCACCAAGGGCCAGCGCGCGAGGCCGCAGGATATGCCGAGCGCTGCCGCCATCCAGACGGTGGCCGCCGTCGTGACGCCGTGCACGATCTCCTCGTGGCGGCCATGGCGGAGGATTGCACCCGCGCCGATGAAGCCGATGCCGGCCAGCACGCCCTGGATCGCCCCCTGCAGCACGCGGCTTTGGGCATCGGCATGTCCGCCGAAGTCGGGATGCGTCGCCGCCGCCATGGTCACGAGCGCCGCACCGAGCGCCACCAGCGCCAGCGTGCGCATGCCGGCCGTCTTGGCCTTGGTGTCGCGGTTGATGCCGATCAGGAGGCCGCAGAAGCTGGCGAGACCGAGACGGATGAAAGCATCGAGGAGGTCGGACGAGGTCACGGGGCTTGGCCTTTTCTTGAACCGCTCGGCGGAGTTTGCCGCCAAAGCGGCGCCAAGGCCATGGCGCCGCGGCATAACCCGCGTCTGCCGGATTCCACTCCGCCGCGATCTCGTCTAGCGTCTGCCGCCACGACAAGAAAAGACGGGAGGAGATGACGACATGACGCAACCGGTGATCCTGGTCGATCCGCTGCCGCGGACGCTCGATCTCATCATGGAGCCCGATGTGCGGGCGCGGCTCGAAAAGCTCGGGCGGCTGGTGATCTCCGAGGACAAGCCGATGGATGACGCCACCATCGACGCGCTGCTGCCGGAGACGGCGCTGATCTTCGGCCAGACGGCGATGCCGCGCGAACGGCTCGACCGCGCGCCGAAGCTGAAGGCGATCATCAATGTCGAAACCAACTTCATGCCGAATGTCGACTATGACGCCTGCCAGCAACGCGGCATACCCGTGATCACGCCGGGCTCGGCCTTCGCCTCGCCGGTGGCCGAAGCGGCGCTCGGCCTCGCGCTCGATCTCGCCCGCGGCATCACGGCCGCCGACCGCGCCTTCCGCGCCGGGACCGAGGACTATGGCCTCGCCGGCAATCGCGACACCTTCCGCTTCGCCGGCGCGCCGGTCGGCCTCATCGGCTTCGGCGATCTCGGGCGGAACTTGCGCGACCTGATCCGGCCGTTCCGCAACCCGGTCAAGGTGTTCGATCCCTGGCTGCCCGACGAGATCATCGCGCGGAACGACTGCACGCCCGCCTCGCTCGACGAGGTGCTCGCGACCTCCAAGGTGATCTTCGTCTTCGCCAGCGTCACCAGCGAGAACCAGCACTTCATCGACGCGAGCGCCTTCGCGCGTATGCAGAAGGGCACGGCCTTCCTCTTGATGAGCCGCGCGGCCGTGGTCGATTTCCCGGCGATGCTGGCGGCGATCGCGAGCGGCCATATCACGGCGGCGGTCGATGTCTTCCCGGAAGAGCCCGTGCCGGCCGACGATCCGGTGCGGGCGCTCGACGGGGTGATCCTCTCGGCCCATCGGACGGGCGGCACGGTCGACGCGCTCTTTGCGATCGGCCGCATGGCGGTCGCCGATGCCGAGCTGATCATGCGCGGATTGCCGCCGCAGCTCTGCCGCCGCGCCGATCCGGCCATCGCGAGCCGTCTCCGCTCGAAACCGGTCAGCGTCACATAGCGGAAACGAAAGGCCCCACCGGACTGGAGGGTCCGGTGGGGCGCAGGTTCCGTCCGGCGGGAGGAGGAACCGGACGGTGCACGGTCTTTATCCGCCGCGCAGCCAGACCAGCATTTCGCCGGGCTCGCGGTTGTCCCAGGCATAGTAGGGCACCGCCTTGATGGTGACCGGCTCGGACTTCGGCGGCTCGCTGCGATAGAGCGTGCCGTTCCAGCCGACGACCGAATCGTCCGCCGCCTCCGCCGCGATCGTCACGACGCCGCCGAGCAGGCCCGGCTCGAACGTCGCCTCGAAGCGGGCGGACTGCGGCACGCGGATCCGGTTGAGCGCGACGGCGTTGTCGGCGCCCTCGAGGCAATAGACCAGCGGGCCGCGCTTCAGCGTCAGGCGGCCGACATCCTGGCGCACTTCAGGATGGGCATAGATCCGCTCGACCGCCATTTCGAGATCGAGCGCGACGGCGTCGCCGTCCTTCCATTCGCGGTCGATGCGGGCATAGCCGTCGACGCTGATGGAAGAAAGGTCGATCGCCTCGCCATTGACCGAAAGGCTCGCCTTGCGGCACCAGCCGGGAACGCGGAGGCTGAGCGTGAAGCGCGTCGGCTTCGCGAGCTTGAGGCCGATGGCGATGGCGCCGTCCCAGGGATAGCGGGTCTCCTGCGTCAGCGTCACCTCGGTCCCGGCCACTTCGAGCCGCGCCGTCGCATCGCCATAGAGATGGACGGCGATCTCGTTGTCGGCGACGCCATACATATAGGTGCCGATCGACGCGACCATGCGGCCGACATTCGGCGGGCAGCACGGGCAGCGATGCCACTTCCAGCGATTGTGGCTGCCGCGGCTCTCCAGCGGGTTCTCGTAGAAGAAGAGCGAGCCGTCGAGCGAGAGGCCCGAGATCGAGCCGTTATAGAGCGCGAGCTCCATCACGTCGGCATAGCGGGTGTTCGGGCCCATGCCGAGCATGCGGTTGGCCCAGAAGGCGAGCGCGACCGCCGCGCAGGTCTCGGCATAGGCGGTCTCGTTCGGCAGGTCGTAATCGCTCGTGAAGCCCTCGTTCTTGTCGGACGGGCCAAGGCCGCCGGTGACATAGAGGCTCTTCGAGTTCAGATCGTCCCAGAGCCGGTCGAGCGCGACGCGCAGCGTCTCGTCGCCATACTCCGTCGCAATGTCAGCCATGCCGGCATAGAGATACATCGCGCGGACGGCGTGGCCGACGACCTTGTCCTGCTCGCGCACCGGCTTGTGCGACTGGTTGTATTCGTAGGTCTTGAAGTGGAAGGCCTTCGGGTCCGAGCCGCGCGCGATCGCCTCCTCGTCGAAATAGTGCGGCTGCTGGCCACGCTGGTCGATGAAGTATTTGGCGAGCTTCATGTAGCGGTCGTTGCCGGTGACGCGGGCGAGCTTGACGAGCGCGAGCTCGATCTCCTCATGGCCGCAATAGCCCTTCTTCTTGTCGGGCTCCGGTCCGAACATCGTGTCGATATGGTCGGCATAGCGGCTCATGATGTCGAGCAGCTTGCGCTTGCCGGTCGCCTGGTAATAGGCGACCGCGCCCTCGATCAGGTGGCCGGCGCAATAGAGCTCGTGGCAGTCGCGGAGGTTCGTCCAGCGGAGGCCCGGCTGCATGCGCTGGTACCAGCTGGAGAGGTAGCCGTCCGGCTGCTGCAGCTTGCCGAACATGTCGATGACGGCGTCGATCTTGGCCTCGAGCGCCGGATTCTTCTTGCGATAGAGGCTGTAGGCCGCCGTCTCGATCGTCTTGCCGAGATCTGAGTCCCAGAACATCTGCGTCGTGACGGTGCCGGACGTGAAGGTCGGCTTGCCCTCGGCGACGGCCGCCGGCGACATCGACATGAACGGGATGCGCAGCGCCGGCACCGGGCGGTCCGGATCCAGCTGGTCGAGCATGCCGGCCTCGACGCAGCGCTCATAGAGGATGTCGGCCGTCTTGTCGGCGACGGCATCGACGCGGCTGCCCCAGAAGCCGTGCACATCGACCTGCGGCACGGAGGGGGGACGGAAGCGCGCGCGCGGCGCTTCGCGATCGGGAGCGGACTGGGCGGTCATGGCGTTCTCCTTGGGTCTTGTGGGGCGGCTACTTCACCGCGCCGGCCGTCAGGCCGCGGATGTAGAAGCGCTGGAGCAGCAGGAAGAGGATCAGGCAGGGGATCATCATCACGGTGACGCCGGCCTGCACGGCGCCCCAGTTGACGGCGCCGAAGCGCCCGGACTGCACGGCCGTCATCATGATCGGCAGCGTGAACTTCTCCTGGTCGGTCATCAGCACCAGCGCGGCGATGAACTCGTTCCAGGTGTTGAGGAAGGCGAACAAGGCGACGGTGACGAGGCCCGGCCAGACCAGCGGCAGCATGATCCTGGTGAGGAGCGAGAGGCTCCTGGCGCCATCGATGCGGGCTGCCTCCTCGATCTCCTTCGGCACCGCGTCGAAGGCGTTGCGCATCATGAAGATCGAGAACGGCATCTGCAGCGTCACATAGACGAGCACGAGGCCGGTCAGCGTGTTCTGCAGCTTGAAGGTCGCCAGCATCAGGAAGATCGGCGTCAGGATCGACTGGAACGGGATCATGATCGTCGAGAGGATCAGCACGAAGAAGAGGTTCTTGAACGGGAAGCGGAAGCGCGAGAAGCCGTAGCCAGCGAGCAGGCTGATCACCGCCGTCAGCACGACGCTCGAGACCGCGACGAAGATGCTGTTCTCGGCCGAGTGCCAGAGACCGGCGCCGAAACTGTCGAGCGAGACATAGTTCTCGACCGAGAAGCCGGTGGTCGGCCAGGGCGGCAGCGGCGGCTGGCGCGCCTCGGGCGGCGGCTTCAGCGAGGAGAGGACCGTCCAGGCGATCGGCGCGACGAAGATCATCGACAGGAAGATGCCGGTCGCATGCTCGGCGATGAATTTGCCGGGGCTGCGGTCGGGGGCGATGCTGGACATCAGGTGCCCTCCGGATTGCGCAAGAGGCGGAGCTGCACGAGGCTGATCACGACGAGGATCACCAGCAGCACCACCGACAGCGCGGCGCCGTAGCCGAGCTTGAAGGAGACGAAGGACTGGTTGAAGATCCAGTAGACCGCGGTCAGCGTCTGGTTGCGCGGGCCGCCGCGCAGGATGATGTAGAACTGGTCGAAGGCGAGGATCGAGCCGGCGACGGAGAGGATCAGCGCGAGGGCCAGCGTCCGCCGCATCAAAGGCAGCGTGATCGTGCGGAAGCGCTGCCAGCCATTGGCGCCGTCGATCTTGGCGGCTTCCATGAGATCGCCCGGGATCGACTGCAACCCGGTCATCAGGATCACCATCGTGAAGCCGGCGACCTTCCAGACCACCATGACGATGATCGACCAGAAGGCGGGATCGAAGGTGGCGAGCAGGTTGAACTTCTTCTCGGTGAGGCCGAGGCGGTAGGCGGCCGGGCTGAACAGGCCGGCATCGACATTGAGCAGCCAGGCCCAGAGCAGGCTCGCCGAGGCGAAGCCGACCACGACAGGCATGAAGATCGCGGTGCGATAGAGGCCGTTCATCGGCCGCGGCTTCTCGACATAGAGCGCCAGCGGGAACGCCACGGCGAAGATCGCGATCGTGATGATCACGGTATAGTAGAGCGTGAACTTCAGCGCGTTCCAGAAGCGGGTGTCCTTGGTGATCGCGATGTAGTTGTCGAGGCCGATGAAGGTGTGGCCACCCATCAGCGGCCAGTTGTGCAGCGACATCCAGACCGTCATCACCAGCGGGATGACGAAGAACACCGTCACCAGCGCGATCGCCGGCGCGATATAGAGAAGGCCGACCCACTGGCTGCGGTCGATGCGACGCCGCGCCGGCCGGTGAGCGCTGTCTCTGCTGCCGCCTGGGGTGGCCGGTGCGGCCGATATCGAGGACATGGCGCTCTCCCTGGAGCGTGGCGGCTGGTGGAGCGGGCGCAAGGCGCGCCCGCTCCGGTTCCAGAGCGAGGGCGGAGGCGGCGCTACTTCGCGGCGCCGTCGATGATGCCCTGCATGGTCTCCTGCGCATTGGCGATGGCGCCGTCGACGTCATCGCCGAAGAAGACCTCGCTGATCATCTGCGCCCACGGACCATTGGCCGAGTTGATGATGTCGTTGAACACCACCGAATAGGGCGTGCGGCCCTTGGCCATCGCCTCGGCGGCGATCTGGTAGCGCGGATCGAGATCCTTCAGCGCTTCCTTGGCGATATCGCCGCGGACCGGCAGGCTGCCGCGGCTGGCGAGCAGGGTCTGGCCCTCGAGCGAATAGGCGTAGTCGAGGAATTCCTGCAGGACCTTGGCCTTCTGCGTGCCCTTGGTGAACACGAAGTTGTCGCCGCCGGCAAAGGACGACCAGCCGCCGTCCTTGCCCGGCAGGAAGGTGACGCCGTAGTCGATGTCCTTGTACTGGGTATTGAGCGCGCCGATGGCGAAGGCGCCCGACGGCGCGATGCCGATATTGCCGCCGGCGAAGGCGGCGAAGAAATTGGCGCCGTTGTCGGTCTGCGCGCCTTCCGGCACGAGGCCCTTCTTGACCATGGAGCGATAGAAGTCGATCGCCTCGCGCAGCTTCGGATCGGTGAGCGTCGCCTTGCTGCCGTCGGCGGAGAGGATCTCGCCGCCCGTCGCCCAGACCAGCGGGGTGAAGGTGAAGATGTTGCAGCCGCCGCAGGCGCCGGAGAAGTAGAAGCCCTTGATGTCGCCGCCGAGCGCATTGACCTTCTCGGCGTCGGCCTCGATCTCGGCCCAGGTGGCCGGGCCCTTTTCGGGATCGAGACCGGCCTCTTTGAACAGCTTCTTGTTCCAGATCAGCACGGAGCTGTCAGCCGAGAAGGGCAGACCGTAGATGCGGTCCTTGTAGGTGCCCGTGGTGACATGCGCCGGCGAGAGGTCCTTGAAATAGGACAGCGACTTCGCCCAGTCGGTGATGTCCTCGAGCTGGCCGGCCGCCGCGAAGGCGGGCGTATAGATGAGATCGAGCGACAGGCCGTCCGGGGCGGTGCCGCCGGCGACCGAGGTCGCGTATTTCTGCACGAGCTCGCCATTCGGGATGATGTCGAGCTTGATCTGGTTCTCGTGGCTCTTGTTGAAGGCCTCGACGATCTGGGGCATGAAATTCGAGCCGTCGGCCCGGACCCAGATATTCGCGGTCTCGGCGGCGCCGGCGAGCGCCGTCATCGACAGAAGCGCCGCCGTAGCGGCCATCAGGCTGGTCAAGCGTTTCATAGGTTTCTTCCTCCCTCTCTGATCGCCGCCCGCGGCTCCTCCCCGGGCTGGCGCCGATATTTCCGTTCAGCCGCCTTCCGGACGGCCGCATGACTGTCGCACCACCAGGCGGCACGGCAGCTTCCTGATGCCCGGCTCGACGGGCTTGCCGTCGACGAGCGAAAGCAGTGTCAGCCCGGCCTCGCGGCCGAGCGCGGCGAGATTCATGTCGACCGTGGTCAGCGGCGGACGCGACTCCGTCGCCACGATCTCCCAATTGTCGAAACCGACGACGCCGACATCGCCGGGCACGTCGATGCCGCGCTCGCGCAGCGCGTCGATGACGCCGCGGGCGATCTGGTCATTGCCGCAGAAGAGGGCATCGGGCGTCTCGCCGCCGGAGCCGAAGAGGATGCCCACCGCCTCGCGGCCCCAGCTTTCCAGCCAGCGCCCCATCAGGACCGGCTGCGCGGGGAGGCCCGCCTCGGCGAGCACCGCGCGATAGGCGGCGGCGCGCTGGTGGACCACCGCGAAGCGCTCCGGCCCGGTGACATGGACGATGCGCTTGCGGCCGATGCGCACGAGATGCTCGACGGCGAGGCGGGCGCCGCCCTCGTCGTCGGAGACGAAGCCGATCGAGCCGGCATCCGGCTCGGTATAGGCATAGATCACGGGGATGCCGAGGCTGGAGAGATCGACCGGCAGGCGGCGGTCGAGCCGCTTGCCGGTGGCGATGATGCCGTCGACGCGCTTGTCGAGCATGGCCTCGACATGCATCTGGCCGAGACGCGCATCGTCCTCGACATTGCACAGGAACACCGAGACGCCATTGTCGACCAGCGCCTCGGAAATGCCCGCCATCAGCGGCAGCGAGAAGCGGCCATAGGTATCGTTGGTGAGCATGCCGACGGTGAAGCTGCGCCGCCGCAACAGGCTCTGCGCCAGGCTGTTCGGCCGGAAGCCGAGCTGGCTCGCCGTCTCCTTGATGCGGCTGCGCGTCTCGGCCGTCATGCGGCCCTGGTCGTTCAGCGCCTTCGAGGCGGTGGCGAGGCTGACGCCGGCCGTCTCGGCGACGTCGCGCAAGGTCACCGGCCGCCTGCGCGGCGCGACACTCTCGCGTTCGATCCCATCCGACATGCAGCGCTCCACCCCGCAGCGTGAGAAAAGCTTTTCTCAGACTGCTCATAAAAAAGGCAGACACCTGTTGGCGGCCACCCCGAGGGCTTGAGAAACCCTTTTCTCAGATCAGGCTAGTGGCAGTTCGGCGCTGAATCAAGAGCCAAAATGCACCGGCGATCCGCGCGTGAAAAGCCAAGCGCCGACACGCGATGCGCCCTTCCCCTCGGTGGCCGAAGCGGTGCTATATGGCGGTCATCCGCTTCGAAAACCCGTCAATCACGGAATCCTGCCATGCTCGGCGTCTGCTACTACCCGGAACATTGGCCCGAGGCCTGGTGGGCGCGCGACGCCGCCGAGATGGCCGCGCTCGGCATCCGCTATGTCCGCATCGGCGAATTCGCCTGGAGCCGGCTGGAGCCGGAATCCGGCCAGTTCGACTGGCACTGGCTCGACCGGGCGATCGAGATCCTCGGCAGCGCCGGGCTCAAGGTCGTGCTCGGCACGCCGACCGCGACGCCGCCGAAATGGCTGATCGACCGCTATCCGGAGATCCTGCCCTATGGCGAGGACGGCCGCGTCAAGGGCTTCGGCTCGCGCCGTCACTATACCTTCTCCAGCGCCGCCTTCATCCGCGAGAGCGCCCGCATCGTCACGGCGGTGGCCGAGCGCTATGGCGACAATCCGCATGTCGCCGGCTGGCAGACCGACAACGAATATGGCTGCCACGACACCGTGCTCTCCTACGGGCCGGAGGACCTTCTCGCCTATCGCAGCTGGCTGCGCCGCCGCTACCAGACGCCCGAGGCGCTCAATGCCGAATGGGGCAATGTGTTCTGGTCGATGGAGGTCGCGAGCTTCGACGAGATCGGACTTCCGGTCGGCGCCGTGACCGAGACCAATCCGGCGGCACGGCTCGATTACTGGCGCTTCGCCTCCGACCAGGTCGCCCGCTACAACGAGATGCAGGTGGCGATCCTGCGGCGGCTGTCGCCCGGCCGCTTCGTCACCCATAATTTCATGGGCTTCTTCCACGATTTCGACCATTACGAGGTCAGCCAGTCGCTCGATTTCGCGTCCTGGGATTCCTATCCGCTCGGCTTCCTCGAGGTGTTCCCCTTCTCGGAGGAGGAGCGCACCCGCTTCACGCGGACCTCGCATCCGGACGTGCCCGCCTTCAATCACGACCTCTATCGCGGCATGGCCGGCAATCGCTTCTGGGTGATGGAGCAGCAGCCGGGCCCGGTGAACTGGGCGCCGTGGAACGCCGTGCCGGCGCCGGGCATGGTGCGGCTCTGGGCCTGGGAAGCCTTCGCCCATGGCGCCGAGGTGGTCAGCTATTTCCGCTGGCGCCAGGCCTCGTTCGGGCAGGAGCGCATGCATGCCGGGCTCAACCGTCCCGACCGCGTGCCCTCGCCCGGCGGAGTCGAGGCGGCGCAGATCGGCGCCGAGTTGAAGGCCTTCGGGGCCCTGCCGGACAACACCCCCGCGCCGGTCGCGCTGGTGTTCGACTACGAGGCCTCGTGGATGACGCGCATCCAGCCGCAGGGCAAGGACTACAGCCATGGCGAGATCAGCTATCGCTGGTATGAGGCGGTGCGCCGGCTCGGCTTCGATGTCGACATCGTCAAGCCGGGCAGCGATCTCTCCTCCTATGCGCTGGTGCTGCTGCCGAGCCTGCCGCATGTGAGCGAGGCGATGCTGGCGAGCCTCAAGGCGACGGAGGCCGTCGTGCTGGCCGGCCCGCGCGCCGGCTCCAAGACGCGCAATTTCGCCTTCCCCGACAATCTCCCGCCCGGACCGCTCGCCGATCTCGTCGCGGTCAAGGTCACGCAGGTCGCCTCGATGCGGCCGGCCCAGCATGCGGTGTCCGGCACGCTCAACGGCCATGCGACGCGCTGGCGCGAATGGCTCGAGACCGAATTGCCGGCACTCGCGACCTTCGAGGATGGCGGCGCCGCGGTCGTCGCCGACGGCCGCTTCATCTATGCCGCCACCTGGCCGGAAGCCGATCTCCTCCATGAGATCCTGACCAGGATCGCGCTGCCGAAGACGGCGCTCGCGCCGCTCGACCTGCCGGACACGATCCGCCTCCGCCGGCGCGGCGGCCTCGTCTTCGCCTTCAACTATGGCAGCGAGGACTGGACGGTGCCGGGCGCGGACGGTAAGCGCTTCCGCCTCGGCGGCGCGACCATCGCGCCGCAGGACCTCGCCTGCTGGGAGGCTTGACCGGCGTGGCGGAGGCGGGCGAGGACGACGCTGCGGCGCGGACCTCCGCGACGCGGGATCCCGATGGGACGCAGCGCGCGATTCTCGCCGCCGCCACCGGCGAATTCGCCGAGAAGGGCCTTGCCGGCGCGCGGGTCGACGCCATCGCGGCGCGCGCCGGCATCAACAAGCGGATGCTCTACCATTACTTCGGCAACAAGGAGGGGCTCTACCTCGCCGTGCTCGAGGCCGCCTATGGCCGCATCCGCGCCGCCGAGGCCGAGCTTCACCTCGATGCGCTGGAGCCCGAGGCGAGCCTTGCCCGCCTCGCCGGCTTCACCTTCGACTATTACCGCGCCAACCCAGATTTTCTCAGCCTGCTTGCCACCGAGAACCTGATGAAGGCCGAGACGATCCGCGCCTCCGAGCGGCTGCGGACCATGCATGGCGCCTTTCTCGGCGATCTCGACCGCGTGCTCGCGCGGGGCGCGGCGACCGGCGTCTTCCGCCCGGGGCTCGATGCGCTCGACATCTACATCACCATCGCCGCGCTCGGCGCCTTCTATCTCTCCAACCGCTATACGCTCTCGGCGATCTTCGGCCGCGACCTCATGGAGAGCACGCAGGTCGAAGCCTGGCGCGACCATGTCGCCGAGGTCGTGCTCGCCTTCGCGCGACCGCGCGAGCCGCGCCCTTGACAAGCGGACAGGCCACTTGTAACTAATTGGTTACAAGTGGCGCCGGAGGAGACGGGTGCCGCGCGAGGGCGAGGATCCCGACATGACCAGCATCCTGCTTCCGACCAGCGGCGGCGCGGCCGAGCGCTACACGATCCGGAACGCGCCCCTGCCGGCGCCGATGAAGAGCGCGCCGCCGGCCTTCTCGCGCGTCGCCTATGCGGCGGCACATGTCGTGGTCGACCCCTTCGCCGACACCGATCCCTCGCTCGACATCGCCTTCGACTGGGAACGGACGCTCGCCTTCCGCCATCATCTCTGGGATCTCGGCTTCGGCGTCGCCGAAGCGATGGACACGGCCCAGCGCGGCATGGGCCTTTCCTGGCCCGACGCGCTGGAGCTCTCGACGCGCGCCA
Source organism: Kaistia sp. (assembly GCA_965279105.1). Taxonomy (GTDB): domain Bacteria; phylum Pseudomonadota; class Alphaproteobacteria; order Rhizobiales; family Kaistiaceae; genus Kaistia. The sequence goes on along the minus strand of OZ257135.1, from coordinate 1,432,593 downwards.
TCGCCGAGGCGCGCAGCCGGCCGGGCGCCGTGATCGCCTGCGGCGCCGGCACGGATCACCTGGAGCCCGGCCCCGACGTCACCATCGACGACGTGATCGCCGCCTATGAGCTGCAGGTCGAAGCGATCGAGGCGGCGGGCGGGCGGATCATTCTCATGGCGAGCCGGGCGCTCGCGAAGGCCGCGCGCGGCCCGGACGACTACATCCGCGTCTATGACCGCATCCTCTCCGCCGTGCGGCAGCCCGTGGTGATCCACTGGCTCGGCGAGATGTTCGATCCGGCGCTCGAAGGTTACTGGGGCAGCAGCGACCACGCCGCCGCGATGGACACGGCGCTGGCGATCATCGCCGCCCATGCCGACAAGGTCGACGGCATCAAGATCTCGCTACTCTCGGCCGAGAAGGAGATCGCCATGCGCCGCCGGCTTCCCGCTGGCGTGAAGATGTATACGGGCGATGATTTCAACTATGCCGAACTGATCGCCGGCGACGATCTCGGCTACTCGCATGCCCTGCTCGGCATCTTCGACGCGATCGCGCCGGCCGCCTCGCTGGCGCTCGGCAGGCTCGCCGACGGCGACGAGGCGGGCTTCCACGCGCTGCTGGCGCCGACGGTCCCGCTGTCGCGGCATATCTTCAAGGCGCCGACCCGCTTCTACAAGACGGGCGTCGTTTTCCTCGCCTGGCTCAACGGCCAACAGGACCACTTCCTGATGACGGGCGGGCAGCAGGGCACCCGCTCGCTCCTGCATTTCGCCGAGCTGTTCCGCCTCGCCGACGCGGCACGCTGCCTCGACGATCCGGACCGCGCGGCGGCCCGGATGGCGAAGCTGCTCGCGGTCGGCGGCCTCGATCAGTAGGTGGCGCGACCGCCGGAGAGGTCGAACACCGAGGCTGTGGTGAACGAGTTCTCGCGGGAAACCAGCCAGGCCACCATGTTGGCGGCCTCGTTGACCTCGAGGAAGCGGCCACGCGGGATGCGCGAGAGCATGTAGTCGATGAATTCCGGCTTCAGCTCGTCGAGGATGCGCGTCTTGGCGGTGGCCGGCGTGATCGCGTTGACGGCGATGTCGTATTTCGCGACTTCCTTGCCGAGCGCCTTGGTCATGCCGATCACGCCCGCCTTGGCGGCGGCATAGGCCGAGGCGTTGGGATTGCCTTCCTTGCCGGCGATCGAGGCGATGTTGACGATGCGGCCGTAATTGCGCGCCTTCATGCCGGGAATGATGGCCCGGTTCACATAGAAGGCGCCGTTGAGGTTGATGTCGATGACGCGGCGCCACTCGTTGAGGTCATATTCGTCGAGCGGGGCATTCTTGCCGGCGATGCCGGCGGAATGGACGAGGATGTCGACCGGGCCGACCTTCGCCTCGGTCTCGGCGAGCGCAGCCTCGACCGCCTCATAGCCGGAGATATTGACGGTGAAGGCCGTGGCGGTCTGGCCGAGCCTCGCGACGGCGCCAGCGAGCAGTTCGGCGTTCATGTCCCACAGCGCCACCTTGGCGCCCGAGGCGACGAGGCGCTCGGCGATGGCATAGCCGATGCCCTGGGCGCCGCCGGTGACGACGGCGATCTGGCCGACGAGATCGATCTGATTCATGTCCTTAAAATGCCTCCCGGGCATGTCATTCTTGGTATCGGCCGGCGGCGGACGGCGATGGCCCGCCCGGCACGGAGCGCCTTTGTTGCGACAGGGCGCATTGTGCGGCAGTTCGGCGCCGCTGAACAGCCGCTGCGGCACCGATCAGGCGAGATGGAACACCTTGTCCAGCGCCACGACGGTCGGCGTGCCGTCGGCGTCATAGTCCATGATGTCGTCCATGAAGGCCCACCAGCGCCGGTTGACCTCGGTCTTCGGCAGTTCGGCCATCCTGTGATCGTCGGAACGAACCAGCGTCGCGAAGAGATAGTCCGTCTCGGGATCGTGCCAGATCGAATAGTCGGAGATGCCGGCCGCCGTGAGCGCCGCCTGGAGTTCCGGCCAGATCTCGTCATGGCGCTTCTTGTATTCGGCGATGCGGCCGGGATGGACCTTCATGCGGAAGGCGATGCGTTCGGGCATGGCGACCTTGTCGGTGTGAGAATCCGGGCGAGAGTCCGGATGGCGAGGGCCGCCGCGAGCTAACCGCGCGACGCCCCCTCCGGCAAGCCCCGGCGCCAGCAACCGTGTGGCGACTTGCGTCGCAACCCCGCGTCGCGCGAGACTGGTCGCGTCCTCGCTTCCCTCAATGCTCGATCTCTCCCGCCTGTGTCTTCCCGTCCGCTGCTGCAAACCTCCGTCGCCGAACTCGAATCGCTGTTTGCGGATAGCAAGCATCACAAGCCGACGCTGACGTCGCTGCTCCATGAACTCGGCTATCGCCGCTCGGAGCGCGGTCGGGCGCTCTCCGTCAAGGTCCGGCGCGCTCTGGACGATTTGCGATCGAAGAGCGAACGGCTAGATATGAAGCGGACGCTGCAACCTGCCGCTGAATCAGGACGATCGATGCCCCAACAGAGCGACGCGACGGCCCGGCCCGATATCCTCTCGGCCGAAACGGCCCGGCTCGCCTCTCGCTTCGAGCAGATGCGCGACCGGCTGCTCGACATGCGGCTGTCCAACCCGATGCTCAACTATAGGCACAGGCCGACGGCGAAGAACCAGCTTCAGATCGTCGACGAAGTGCCCGAGGCGATCTATCGCCGGCTTGCGAGCGAAGGTGGCGCCGTCGACATGGCGCCGCTGCCGGAGCCGGACGGGCTGCCCGCCGACGAGCAGACCGATGAATTCCGCGCCGAGCTCGACCATGCCAAGGTCGCGGACTTGACCTACCTGACCGAGCTCGAGGCGCTCGAAAATGTCGCGCGGGCCGATGACTACGCCCTCGCCGAGGCCGAGACGCGGCTGCGGGTGCGCCTCCGGGACAAGCTTGGCCTGCCGCCGCGGCTGAACCGCAAGACGGTCAACCCGGCCGAGCATGCCCGCTCGCTCGGCATCGCCCCCGAGATCGAGCTTCCGGCCGAGGCCAGCAAGGAGGGCCATGACGACCGGACGCTGCAGACGCTGAAATGGCCGGATACGCTCGACGCCACGCTGGAGAAGATCGCCGACGGCGCGCGCCTCGCCGAGCAGGAAATGGGCGTCTCGACGCTGTTTCTCGTCTTCGGCTTCCTCGAATGGGCCGAGAGCACGGATCCGGCCAGGCGGCTCTATGCGCCGCTGCTGCTCCTGCCCGTGCGCCTCGACGCCCGCAAGACGGCGCGCGGCCGGATCGTGCATACGCTGAGCGCGACCGCCGGAGAGGCCGAGACCAATCTCTCGCTGCAGAAGAAGCTCATCGCCGATTTCGGCATCGCGCTGCCGGACTTCGCGCCGGAGGAGAAGGCGGCAGAGCCGCTGGAGGACTATTTCGACGCCGTGCGCGGCGCCGTCGCCGACCAGGCCGGCTGGCGCGTGCGCCGCTTCGTGACGCTCGGCCATTTCGCCTTCGGCCGGCTCGCGATGTATGTCGATCTCGACCCCGCGAACTGGGCAACCCATCCGGCCGAGGCGCCGCTCGTCGCCGCGATCCTGCGCGGGACCGAAACGCCTGATGATGGCAGCGTCGGCCTCGCCGCGGCGCCCGAGGATCATGACGTCGACCATCCCGAGATCGAGGAGATCGCGCCCTATCTGGTGCTTCCCGCCGACGCCTCGCAGCACAGCGCCGTGATCGACGTGATGAAGGGCGACAACCTCGTTATCCAGGGACCGCCCGGCACCGGCAAGTCGCAGACCATCACCAATGTGATCGCCAATGCGCTGGCGGCCGGAAAGACGGTGCTCTTCCTCGCCGAGAAGATGGCGGCGCTCGAGGTGGTGAAGCGGCGGCTCGATGCGGTCGGGCTCGGCGATTTCTGCCTCGAGGTGCATTCCGACAAGGCGACGCCGAAACAGATCATCCAGACCCTCAAGCAGCGCGACAAGCGCGGCTACAAGGGGAACGGCCAGCATTCGGCCGTCGATCTCGCCTGGCGCGAGGCGCGGCGGGAACTCAGCGCCTATGTCGAGGCCCTCCATACCCCCGGCGACATCGGCAAGCCGTTCGACCAGTTCTGGCGCGCCATCCGCACCCGCGAGGCCCATGGCGATCTCGTCAGTGCCTTCCGCCGCGCGGCGGTTGTCGCCGATGTTGTCAGCACCAGAGCGGGATTCGAGCGCGCGCATGACCGCATCGCCCGCTATGCCGCCGAGAGCGAGGGTTTCGCGGCGACATTCGGTCCCTTCGAGCAATCCGACTGGGCGCGGCTCACTTTTCCGGAGAGCGCCAATCCGGGTCTCGCCTATGGGCTCGTCGACAGCCTGGCGTCGCTGCGCACGGCGCTCTCGGCGCTGACCGAGGCGGCAGAGGCCGCGGCGCCGCTTGTCTTCGAGACTGCCGCTGCGATCGACGCCGCCGCCGCGCTCGATGCCCTGCTGCGGGCGACGACGCCGAGCGATGCGTGGCTCGGCGCCCTTGCGGGCGTCGACCCGCGCGAGGCGCGCGCCCTCGCCGCCGGGATCGCGCGCGCCGACGCCTTGAGGCTCGCCCTGCCGGTGCTGGAGGGGCTCGACCTCACCGACGCCGAGCTCCGCCACCGTGCGGCCGCCGTCGTCGCCGCCGTCCCGCCCGCCCGTCGCGACCGGTCGCCGGCCGCTGGATTTGCCGAGGCGGAGAGCCTCGATGCGGACGGCGAGGCCGCCATCACGGCGGCGACCGAAGGACGCGCGGCCGCGCTGGCGCTCGGCCTCGCGCCGGAATTGCCAGCGTCCGCGATGCTCTGCCTGCTCCTCGCCGGACGCGCCCTCAACGCGATTCCGGCCGAGCTGCGCGGCCTCCTCCGGGACGACGCCGGGTCGGCCGATGCTCTCGCGGCGATCGCTGCGACATGGCGCGCACTGGTTGCGAGCGAAGCCGACTGGCGGACGCGCTTTCCCGGCACCTCCACGCCCTGGCCGGCGGCGGAAGCGCTACGCGCCGCCGAAGCCGAGCGGCGCAAGACCGGGCTTTCAAGGCTATTCGCCGACAGCAGGCTTGTCGGAGAGATCAACAACGCGCTCGGGCTGCCGCCGCGCATCAAGCTCTCCGCCGACGACTATGGCGCGCTGGCGGCGCACGCCGCCGCCATGGCGGCGTTCACATCCGACCGTCAAGGCCGCGCGCTGTTCGACGACCTCTGGCACGGTCTGGGCACGCCCATCGAGGCACTTGTCGCCGCCCGTGCGAAGCGGGCGGAAACGGCGGCGCTCGTCGAAGGTGTCCCCGGCGGCGATGCCGTTGCCGCGCGGCTCCGCGCCGGCGACCCAGGCTGGATCGCTGACGCCATCGCTGCCACGCCGCGCTTCCTGCGCTTCGCCCAGCTTCCGCCCGAGATTCGCGGAGCGGCATGCCGCTCCGCCCTCGGCGCGGTCGTCGATGATCTCGAGGCGGCCGGCCGCGAGGCGCGGGCGCTGCTCGTCGCCGACCCCGAGCAGGGTCTCGCCGCCGCCGACGCAAGCCTTGCCGCCATCGGCGACGCGCTCGCTGCTCATGCACGGCTCGATGCGGCCGAAGCGGCGCTCGCGGGCCACAGGCACGCGCAGCTAGTCGGCCGCTTCCGGGGCGATCCGGCCGGCGCCGCGGCTGCGCTCGACTGGCTCGAGACCCTGGCGCGCGCCGAACCCGGGCCGCTCGCGACGGCGCTTTCTGCGCCGGGCGCATCCGCGCTCCGCCAGTCCCTCGCCGCGGCGATCGCAGGGCTCGTGCCGCTGCTGGCGCGCGTGCGTGCAGAAGTCTCCGCCATCGCGGATGACCATGGCGTCGGCGGGTTCGAGAGCGATGACTATCGATCGCTCCTCGCGCTGATCGGCCGGCTCGCGGAGAAACGCGACGAACTCAGCCAGTGGCTCAGCGTCTTCCGCGCACGGGCTGAAGCCTCCGAAGCAGGCCTTGGCGGCTTCCTCACCCGCGCCGGCGAGATGAACATCGCGGCGTCGCAATTGCCGGCGCTGTTCAGCGGGCTTGTCGCCCAGCAGCGCGGCGACCGGCTGCGCCGCAGCGATGCCGTCCTGTCGAAGGCGACGGGTGCGGGCCTCTCGGCGCGCCGCGCCGAATTCGCGCGCCGGGATCGCGCGCGGCTGGAGCAGGACCGACAGGCCGTCGCCAACCGCGTCATCGCCGGCGAGGCGCTGGCGGGCGCCGCCATCGGTTCGCGACGTAGCTGGACCGAAGGCGCCTTTCTCAACAACGAATTCGGCAAGGCGCAGGCGTTCCGCCCGGTGCGCGAGCTGATGACGCAGGCCGGCCGCTCGGTGCTGGCCATGAAGCCGTGCTTCATGATGTCGCCGCTGTCGCTGGCGAAGTTCGTGCCGGCGCGGAGCCTCTCCTTCGACCTGCTCGTCATCGACGAAGCCTCGCAGATGCGGCCCGAGGATGCCCTTGGCGGCCTGTTGCGCGCCCGGCAGATCGTCGTCGTCGGCGACCCGAAGCAGTTGCCGCCGACCGATTTCTTCCAGCGCACGGCCCTCGACGCCGTGAGCCTCGCCGGCGAGGCAGTGGGGGATGACGACGAGGACGACGAGTCGATCCTCGAGGCCTGCCACAAGACGTTCCGCCAGCTTCGCCTGCTCAAATGGCACTATCGGAGCCGCTGCGAGAGCCTGATCGCCTTTTCCAACCGCGAGATCTACGCGCCCGAGGGACGCCAGCTCATCACCTTCCCGGCGGCGGCGCCCGGCTCGTTCTCGATCGACCGCATCCGGGTCCGTGGCGCCTTCGAGGCCAGCCGCAATGCGCCGGAGGCGCAGCGCATGGCGGAGGAGGCGCTGCAGTTCATGCATCGCCATGCCGAGGCGGAGACCCCGCCGACGCTCGGGCTGGTGGCGATGAACGCCCCGCAGGCCGAGCTGATCCAGGAGGAGTTGCGGCTGCGCTGGTCGGGCGACCAGACGGCCGAGCTCTACCGCAGCAAGGTCGCGGCGCGCGGCGAGCCGGTCTTCGTCAAGAATCTCGAAAACGTCCAGGGCGACGAGCGCGACGCCATCCTGATCTCCCTCACCTATGGCCCGAAGCCCGGCGAAGCCGTGGTGCGGCAGACCTTCGGGCCGATCACGCGGAAGCAGGGCGACCGCCGCCTCAACGTCCTCTTCACCCGCGCGCGGATGCGCATCGGCCTGGTGACCTCGATGGATTCCAGCGACGTGAAGCCGTCCGAGACCAGTTCGCGCGGCGTCCATCTGCTGAAGAAATACCTCGCCTATGTCGAGACGGCCGGCGGCGAGGCCGGCGAGGTCACGGGGCGCGAGCCGGACAGCGATTTCGAGCTGCATGTCGCCGACCGCCTCGCGGCGCGCGGCTTCGAGATCCGCCACCAGGTCGGCGTCTCCGGCTACCGCATCGATCTCGGCGTCATCGACCCGGCTCGTCCCGGCGCGTTTCTCGCCGGCATCGAATGCGACGGCGCGCCCTACCACGCCGCAAAGAGCGCCAGGGATCGCGACCGGCTGCGGCAGGAGGTGCTCGAAGGGCTCGGCTGGACGATCCTGCGCGTCTGGTCGACCGACTGGTTCGACAATCCCGATCGCCAGGCCGACCGGCTGGCGGCGGAACTCACCGCCCTCGTCAACGCCCCGCAATTGCGCACGGCCGCCTTCGCCTTCGATCGGAGCCCGCCGCCCGCGATGGCTGACGATGCCGAGCCCCTGGCGGTCCCGGATGCGGGCGATGACGGAGCGGCGGCCGCGATCGAGGATGCGCCGAGCGAGGCAGTTGCCCCCGATGAGGTCGGATTCGCCGATATCAGCCAGATCTACCCGGCAGAGGCTCCGGCTGTGCCCGGCGACCCGGCCGAGCCGGCTGCGCCGGACGAGGAGCCCTGGACGGCGGCCCGGCTCTCGCCGGCTGCGGCGCGCGTGGCGCTTGCCGCCTTCCGCGACCGCATCGTTGCGCCCGCCTATCCGGACTGGGAACCGGAACGCTCACTGCTCCGCGCCGGCCTGATCGAGACCTTCATCGAGCAGCGGATCGAGGACGAGGCCGACTGGTTCGCTCGCGTGCCGCTCTATCAGCGCCGCAACACCAGCGGGCCGGAGAGGCAGCGCTTCCTCGCCGATGTCTGCGACATCGTCAGCCGCATCGGGAGGTGACGTTCAATCGGGACGGGACGTCCCTGCGCGGTTGCGGCCTCTGTCGGAATCTGCGACGCCAGTGCGTCCTTGGGCTTCCGCCCCGATCCATGGAACCGTCATGACCGCTCCGCTCCCGGCTCCCTCCGAGACCGCCGTCCTGTTGCCGCATGAGCGCGCGGCGCGCGACCGGATGGTGATCGGGCTGCTGCTCGTCTCCGCCTTCGTCGTCATCCTCAACGAGACGATCATGGGCGTCGCCCTGCCGCGGCTCATGGAAAGCCTCGCGATCACGGCGAGCGCGGCGCAGTGGCTGACCACCGCCTTCATGCTGACCATGGCCGTGGTGATCCCGATCACCGGCATGCTGCTGCAGCGGCTCAACACGCGGCCGGTGTTCATCCTGGCGATGTCGCTGTTCTCGGCCGGCACGCTGATCGCGGCACTGGCGCCCGGCTTCCCGCTGCTCGTCGTCGGCCGCATCGTCCAGGCCTCGGGCACCGCGATCATGATGCCGCTCTTGATGACGACCGTCATGAACCTCGTCCCGCCCGAGACGCGCGGCCGCACCATGGGCAACATCTCGATCGTCATTTCCGTCGCGCCGGCGATCGGGCCGACCTTGTCGGGCCTCATCCTGTCGGTGCTCGACTGGCGCTGGCTCTTCCTCAGCGTGCTGCCGATCTCGCTCGCCGCGCTCGCGCTCGGCGCGAAATGGATCGTCAACGTGACGACGCCGACCACGGCGCGGATCGACCTGCTCTCGGTGCTGCTGTCGGCCGTCGGCTTCGGCGGCCTCGTCTACGGCCTCAGCCAGCTCGGCGAGGGCGCGCTGCATCCGGCCGCCGTGCCGCCGACCGTGCCGCTCGCCATCGGGGTCGTGGTGATCCTCCTGTTCGTCTGGCGCCAGCTCGTCCTGCAGCGCGAGGATCGCGCCCTGCTCGACCTCCGGACTCTCGCCAACAAGACGTTCACCATCGCCACGCTGATGATGGCGATCCTGATGATGGCGATGTTCGGCGCCTTCATCCTGCTGCCGATCTATCTGCAGACCGTGCTTGGCCTCACGACCCTGCAGACCGGCCTTCTGCTGCTGCCGGGCGGGCTGATCATGGGCCTCTGCGCGCCGCCGGTCGGCAGCCTCTTCGATCGCTACGGACCGCAGCCGCTGGTGATCCCCGGCGCATTCCTGCTCGCGGCCTCGCTTTGGGGGCTGACGCTGGTGACGCCGGAGACCTCGTTCTGGTGGCTGCTCGCCGCTCATCTCGTGCTCAGCGTCGGGCTGGCGCTGATGTTCACGCCGCTCTTCACCGTCAGCCTCGGGTCGCTGCCGCCGCATCTCTATTCGCATGGCAGCGCGATGATCGGCACGACGCAGCAGGTCGCCGGCGCGGCCGGAACGGCGCTGTTTGTCGCGGTGATGACGCTCGGAAGCCAGAAGGCCGCGACGGCCGGCGCCACGGCCACGGCGGCGCTGACATCGGGCATCGCCACGGCCTTCCTCTATGGCGCGGTCATCTCGCTCGCCGCGGTCGCCGCCGCCTTGTTCGTCCGCAAGCCCGAGGGCGAGACGGTACCAGGCGCGGCGATGCATTGAGGGACCGCCGGCGACGCCCTCCCCCGCCTTGCGGGAGAGGATATCGACGATCGCTCAGCGGCCGAGCACGGCCTTGAGGCTCGCTTCCGTCGCAACGGTCGGCTTGTATTCGAGGCCGACCATGCCGGCGTAGCCGCTCGCCTCAAGCCAGGCGACGCGCGCCTGCCAGTCGAGGCGGCCGGTGCCCGGCTCATGGCGGCCCGGCATGTCGGCGAGGTGCACATGGGCGACGCGGTCGAGACGGCCTTCGAGCACCTCGGCGATCGCCTCGTCCATCACGGCGGAATGATAGATGTCGTAGAGGATGCGGATCTCCTTCCGGCCGACATCGTCGATGATGTCGAGCCCCTCCTCGGTCGAGGGTAGGAAGTAGCCGACATGGTCGACCAGCGTGTTGAGCGGCTCAACCGCGAGCACGACGCCGCTGCCGGCGAGGATATCGGCCGCCTTCCTGAGGCAGTCGGTGAGCGCCATACGCTGCGCGTTGCGGCTGCGGCCCGGAAGATCGGCGCCCGCCTGTGCGATCAGCATCGGCGCGCCGAGCTCTTGCGCGATCTCGATCGATCGCTTCAGCCCTTCCAGGAACTCGCCATGCTTCGCCGGATCGGTGAGCGGCACCATCGGCTCGGCAACGAAGCCGGTGAGCGGCAGGCCGGTCTCGTCGAGGGCGGCGCGGATGGACGCAATGTCCTTGTTGCTCCAGAGCCAGAACTCGACACCGTCGAGGCCGGCCTTTTTCGCGAGGCGGATGCGATCGGCGAAGTCGGGCGCCTCGGCGGCGAACAGCCATTCAAGGCAGGCGGAATAGCGCATGGAACTGTCCTTCGGATCAGATCAGGGACGGGGCGGCTCAACGATAGTCGATCAGGACCTGCATGACATCGGGCGAACCCTGGTCGAGGAGGCGATAGCCGCGTCCGGCCTCGTCGAGCGGCACGCGATGCGTCACGAAGCGCTTGAGGTCGCCGGCATAGGCATCCATGAACTCGCGCACGATGGCGCCGCGCCGGCCGGTCGACCATAGCGGACCGAGATACGGATTCACTGCCCCGACCTGCGAGGAGACGATGCGCGGCCGGTTGTGATGGAATTCGCCCGAGAGGCTGAGGCTCTCGAACGTGCCGCCATACCAGGACATCGCGACCACCGTGCCGTTATAGCCGGCCGTGCGGATCGCCTCGTTGAGCGCCGGCGCCGCGCCGGAGACCTCGATGACGGTGTCGGCGCCGCGCCCGTCGGTAAGCCGGCGTACCGTTTCGGCGACCTTGTCCTCGCCGGGGACCAGCACGTGATCGGCGCCGCCGGCAAGCGCCAGCTCGCGCCGCAGTTCGATGCCGTCGACGCCGATGATGGTGCGGGCGCCGTTGCGCTTCAGGAAGCGGACGACCATCTGGCCGATCACGCCGAGGCCGCTGACGACGACATCGGCGCCGAGCGGGATATGCGCGTCGAGCACGCCGTTATAGGCGGTGTTGAGATTGGCGAAGAAGACGCCGGTTTCGGGATCGGCGAGATCGCCGAGCGGCACGACCGACCCTGCCGGCAGCACGGCATGCGCCCCATGCGGCGCATAGGCGAAGACGAGATCGCCGACCTGCCGCTCCGTCACCGCCGAGCCGACATGCTCGACGCGCCCGACCATCGCGTAGCCATAGCGGGCCGGCCAGCGCCAGTCCGCGGCGCCATCGAGGAAGAGCCGCGTCGCCGGATCCATGTGCTGGCGCCACTGCGGGGCGAGGCCGCGGAACACGTTGAGCTCGGTGCCGGCGCTGATGCCCGAGACGATCGCCGCGAGGACGACATCCTCGGGACCGGGTTCGGCGAGCGGCTCGGCGCGGATCTCGCAATCGCGCGGCCCGGTGAAATAGAGCGAGCGGGTGGTGGATGAGCGGGATGTGGCGCCCATGGACTATCCTTTCACGCCGCCGGCCAGGAGGCCGCCGACCAATTGCCTGCGGAAGATGAGGAAGAGCAGGATGGCGGGCAGCGCGATGATCGTGCCGCCGGCCATGACCTGGCCCCAGGAGAAGGAATAGGGATCGAACAGCCCCTGCAGCGCGAGCGGCAGCGTCTTGACGTCCGATTTCGAGATGAGCGCCAGCGCCATCAGATATTCGCCCCAGGAGAGGACGAAGGCGAAGGTGCCGACGGCGATGATCGCCGGTCGGATCAGCGGCACGACGATGCGCCAGAGCGCGCCGAGGCGGCTGCAGCCATCGATCAGCGCCGCCTCCTCCAGCTCCTTCGGGATCGCGTCGATATAGCCCTTCAGCATCCAGACCGCGATCGGCATGCCGAGCGCGAGATGGGTGAAGATGAGGGCGGTGAGCGTGTTGGTCAGCCCGATCTGGCGCACGATCACCACCAGCGGCACCAGCACGGCGAGGCTCGGCAGCATCTGCGTGCCGAGGATCAGCAGCGCGAAGAAGTTGCGCCCGGCGAAGGTGAAGCGCGACAGCGCATAGGCGGCCGGCATCGCCAGCGCCGTCGTCACGATCGCCACGACGATGCCGACGATCAGGCTGTTCTTCAGCGCGACGAGGAACGGCTTCTTGGCGAGGATGGCGGCGTAGTGATCGAAGGTGAAGCGGGTCGGCAGCAGGCCGCCGCCGGTGATGTCCGTCTCGGGCCGCACCGAGGCGACGAAGACCCAGAGGATCGGCACCAGCAGCAGGAACAGCACCACCAGCGTGACGAGATCGAGCGAGAGCTCCCGGACGGGCGAGCGATGGCGCATCAGCTTCGCCTCCGGAGACGGAGGACGAAGAGCGAGGCGATGAACAGGAGCACCAGCATGACGATCGAGATCGCCGCGGCATAGGCCGGCCGGAGGTCGAGGAACACCGCCTTGTACATGGCGATGCCGACAAGGGTGGTGGCGTCCTGCGGACCGCCCTTGGTCATGATCCAGGGCAGGTCGAAGGAATAGAAGGCGAGGATGCCGAGAACGAGACCGACCGTGATGGCCGTGTTCCAGATCTCGGGCAGCGTCACATGGACGAAGCGGGAAACGGGGCCGGCGCCGTCGACTTCCGCCGCCTCGTAGAGCTCGTCGGGGATCGACTTCAGCGCCGCCAGCAGCGCGATGACGAGGAACGGCGTCCCCTTCCAGCCCGAGATGAAGATGATCATGGCGAAGGCGCCGGTGGGATCGTTGAGGATCGAGCTGTCACCGGCGAGGCCGACAAAGTGCAGCAGCCCATGGATTGGCCCGACATCGCTGTCGAGCAGGAAGCGCCAGCCGAAGCCGAGCACGATGAAGGGCGTCACCCAGGGCAGGAGAATGAGGGCCGAGGCGGCGCGCGCCACCGCGCTTTCGCGATTGAGCAGCAGCGCGATCGGCAGAGCGAGCGCCAGCTCGACGAAGACCGTGCCGATGGTCCAGATCCAGGTGCGCCCGAAGGCGGCCCAGAGCGGACCATCCTGCAGCAGCTGGCGGTAGTTGATGAGACCGCCGAAGGTCGGGGTCGGCCGCCGCAGCATGTACCAGTCCTGCAGCGACAGCCAGAGCGCGTAGGCGAGCGGCACGATGGCGATGGCGAACGCAACGAACACGGCTGGCCCGATCATGCCGTATGGGAGGAGACGATCGGGAATGATCTGCCGACGCCGGGGGCGCGCCGGGGCCAGCCGTGTCGTTGTCTCGAATGCCACGGTCATCGCCTCTCGCTCAGCGGGCGAGCACGTCGTTGATCGTGGTGCAGAGCTGCGCGGTCGCCTCGTCGGCCGACTGCTGGCCGAGCGCCACGGCCTGGACGGCCTTCTGGATCGTGTCCACCTCGAGCTGGCCCATCTGCGGGATCGCCTCGCCCGGGAACTGATAGGGCTTGGCATCCCTCAGCTGCTCGACGAACAGCGGATAGGGGAACTCCGTCCAGGGGGCGTTCTTCGCCAGCGACACGGCGCCCGGAATGAAGCCGCCCTTGGTGGCGAGGTTCTTGAGCGCTTCGCCATGCGTCGCGAACAGGATCCACTTCGCGGCCGCCTCCTTGTTCTCGGAAGCATCCCACAGGACCAGCGGCCAGCCGCCGAGGAAGCCGGAGCGGTTCTTGGCGCCCGCCGGGACGAAGGCGATGCCGACATCGTCGAGGAACGGCGCCTTGTCGTTCTGCAGGTCCTTGTAGAGGCCGGGGTCCGACAGGATCATCGCGAACTTGCCATCGCGAAAGCCCTTGCGGAAGGTATCGCCATTCATGGTCGGCGCGTCGGGATGGGTCGCCTTGTCCTTGTAGACGCTGACATAGGTGTCGAGCGCCTGCTTGAACTCGGGCGTCTCGAAGCCGCATTTGCCGTCGTCGCCGATCATGCGCGCGCCATAGCCGAGATAGGCGCTCATGAAGTTCTGCACGGTGAAATAGTCGAGGCTCATCGAGAGCCCGGCGCCATAGACGCCGTCGCGAGTCAGCGTCTTCGCGTCCTTGGCGAAGGCTTCCCAGGTCTGCGGCGGCTTGTCGGGATCGAGCCCCGCGGCCTTGAACAGGTCCTTGCGATAGTAGAGCGCGCGCGTCTCGACATTGACCGGCGAGGCCCACCACTTGCCGCCGAGATTGTAATAGCCCTTGTCGCCCGGCCAGACATTGGCGGCGAAATCGTCGCCTGTCGCCTTGTCATAGGCGGCGATGTAGTCGTCGAGCGGCGCCAGCGCGCCGGCGGCCTGGAACTGCGCCACGACATTGTTGCCGAGCATCGACACATCCGGCAGACCGCCGGCCGAGAGCGCGCTGACGAGGCGCTGTTGCTGCTCGGACCAGGGCACGATCTCCATGGTGACCTTGATGTCCGGGTTCACCTTCTCGAACGCGGCGATCGCCTCGTTCCAGGCGGCGATATCGGCATCGCGGGTGGAGAACTGCCAGAAGGTGACGTTGGTCTCGGCGAGCGCCGGACCCGCTATGAGGCTCGCGGCCATCACGCCGGTTGCCATGGCCGTGGCTGCGAGAAGCGCCTTGATGCGCATGAGTGTCCCTCCGAATTCGGTTCCTGAGCCGCGACGATGCACGGCGATGGCGTTTCCTGGGCCCGTCATTTTTGCGGGCCAAACCGCGTCGGATTGGTTCCGATCGCGATATGTCATCGATGACACATGCAATCGGTACCACTCTCGCTCCGGCCAAGTCAATTACGATCGCGGGTTGGAGGGCGCGGCTCAGCGCGGGGACGGCCCCGTCGACCGGCGCAGCACCAGCCGGCTCGGCAGCAGCGGCAGCGACGGCCATGTGGCCGTCTCGATCGCCGAGAGAACCGCGCGGAACCCGGTGCGGCCGAGCGCCTCCATCGGCTGCGCGACGGTCGTCAGCTGCGGCGTCAGATTGGCGGCGAGCGTGTCGTCGAAGCCGATGACCGAGATGTCATCGGGGACGCGGAGGCCCGCCTCGTAGATCGCCTGCAGCGCGCCGGCGGCGAGGATGTCGCAGGTGGCGAAGACCGCGGTCGGACGCTCCGCCAGCGACAGCAGCGCGCGCATGTGGCGATAGCCTTCCGTGCCCGATCCGCCTTCGTCGAGGCTGTAATATTTGCCGAGCCGCAGCAACTCCGGATCGAACGGCAGCCCCGCCGCATCGAGCCCGGCGCCATAGGCCGCGAGACGATCATCCTCGACCGTCGGGCCTAGCGTCTCGCCGCGGCCGATCAGGTCGGGATCGCCGCCGATGAAGGCGATCCGGCGATGGCCGTGGCCGGCGAGATGCGCCATCGCCTGCAGGGCGCCGACCGTGTTGTCGACGCGGATCGCCGGCGCCGCCGGGGAGCGGCTGCGTTCGAGTTGCAGAGCGGGAATGCCGGCCGCGGCCAGCAGGCGGACATTCTCGGTCGCCACCGCATTGGTGAACAATACCGCGTCGACCCGCCGCTCGATGAAGCGCTCGATGCCGATCCGCTCGCGATCGGCGCTGCCGTTATGGTTGAAGAGAAAGGTCTTGTAGCCGTGATCGAGCGCCTCTTCTTCCGCCCAATGCGCGACATTGACGAAGAACGGGTTGATGATGATGGCATCCAGCATATGGCCGATGGTGAAGCTGCGCTGCTGCCTGAGCCCGCGCGCCATGGCGTTCGGCCGGTAGCCGACCGCCTTGACCGCCGCCTCGACCCGCGCGCGCGTCTCCTCGGAGACATAGCCCTTCGCCTTCAGCACACGGGCAACCGTCGCCGTCGAGACGCCAGCCCGCGCGGCCACCTCCATCAGCGTTGCCGATTTCATCCCACAACCGCCCCCTTGGGACGCACGCCCCTGCCCACCCTCCTGTCATAGACCGCCGAAGCGGCAACGCAAAATCAGGCAGAGACATTGTCGCGGCGCACGGAAGCGGGCGGGAGCCGATCGCCGAAGCGGGAAGCAGGCTTGGCTGGAAACTCTCAGGAAAATGGTGCTGCAAGAGAGGATTGAACTCTCGACCTCTCCCTTACCAAGGGAGTGCTCTACCACTGAGCTACTGCAGCGCGCCGGGCGTCGGTGACGCGGACGGCGCGTTACTGCCACAGTGGGGCGGGCGGATCAAGCCGCTTCGGCCAATGGCTTGCGCTTTCCCCGATCCTTTCGGCCGCAAGCAATTTTCGCCGGCCGCCGGCGATGCTAGTCTTTTGCCATGACAACCGACGACACCACGCCGAAACCGAAGGCCCGGCCGGGCGCGAGCGCCGAGGGCACGCGGGCGAAGGACCAGCGCGCCGACCGCCTCGCCGCCGCGCTCAAGGCCAATCTCGCCAAGCGGAAGGCGGCCGCTCGGGCGGCAGCGGCCGGGCGCTCCGCCGACGACAAGCCGGCTGGCGAGGTGGACTGAGCCCGCCGGCCCCGGACGCCGGCCGGCGAGACGGGCCGCGCCACGTGCCGCATCCCCCGTTCACCTTGGCCTCGCTTCGGTTCCAGGGGCCAAGGCGCCGCCCCGCGGTCCGCGATATCCCCCTCCTCCCGCGATTGAGGCCGGACGCACGGTCGAAGCGGCCGACCCTCCACGCGTCGGGCGTGCCGGCCCTGCGGCGGCAGCGCCGGCTTCTCCCGCGGCTAACCTTGAGTCGGCCCCATTCCTCATGTAATCAGGCCGACTTCACGCTTCGGCGGCTTCATGCCCTGCCGGTGATTCGAACATGGGGCCTTCTTGATGGACAAGATTCGCATCGTCGGCGGCGCGCGGCTGAGCGGCACGATCCCGATCTCCGGCGCCAAGAATGCGGCCCTGCCGCTGATGATCGCGAGCCTCCTGACCGACGAGACGCTGACGCTCGCCAATCTGCCGCGCCTTGCCGATGTCGCGCTCCTGAAGCGCATCCTCGGCAATCACGGCGTCGACATGACGATCTCCGGCAAGCGGATCGGCGATCCCGAGCTCTCGTCCGAGACGGCGCATTTCACGGCGCGCACCATCGTCGACACCACGGCGCCCTATGAACTCGTCTCCAAGATGCGCGCCAGCTTCTGGGTCATCGGGCCGCTGCTCGCCCGCGAGCATTATGCCAAGGTGTCGCTGCCCGGCGGCTGCGCCATCGGCACGCGGCCGGTCGACTTCTTCCTGGAGGCCCTGGCCAAGCTCGGCGCCTCGATCGAGATCGATGCCGGCTATGTCATCGCGAAGGCGCCCGGCGGTCTCACCGGCGGCCATGTCGTGTTCCCGAAGGTCACCGTCGGCGCGACGCATGTGACGATGATGGCGGCGACGCTCGCCCGCGGCGAAACCATCATCGAGAATGCGGCGCGCGAGCCGGAGATCGTCGATCTCGCCGATTGCCTCATCAAGATGGGCGCCAAGATCACCGGCGCAGGCACCTCGACCATCCGCATCGAGGGCGTCGGCCGCCTGCATGGCGCGCGCCACTCGGTGATGCCGGACCGCATCGAGGCCGGCACCTATGCCATGGCGGTGGCGATGACCGGTGGCGACGTCCTGCTCGAGGGCGCCCGCGAGGACACGCTGCTGCGTCCGCTCGAGGTGCTGACCGAGGTGGGCGCCGAGATCACGGTCACCAATGAGGGCGTGCGCGTCTATCGCAATGGCGCCGACCTGCAGCCGGTGGACGTCATCACCGAGCCGTTCCCGGGCTTCCCGACCGATCTGCAGGCCCAGCTGATGGCGCTGGTCTGCCGCGCCAAGGGCACCTCGCATATCCGCGAGACGATCTTCGAGAACCGCTTCATGCATGTGCAGGAGCTCGCCCGTCTCGGTGCCGAGATCCATCTCGACGGCCAGAACGCCACCATCGTCGGCGTTCCCGTGCTGAAGGGCGCGCCTGTCATGGCGACGGATCTGCGCGCCTCCGTCTCGCTGGTCATCGCGGGCCTCGCCGCCGAGGGCGAGACCATGGTCAACCGCGTCTATCATCTCGATCGCGGCTTCGAGCGGCTTGAGGACAAGCTGTCGCGCTGCGGCGCGACGATCGAGCGAATCAACGGCTGAGGCCGGTCGCCGCATTCATCGCGCGGGACGAGCGCGGCAAGAAGAGCTTGCGATTCGTGACGGGCGTAACCACCTTGGCTGCAGAATAGAAGCTCTGCCCAAGGGGTGCGTGATGATGGACAGACTGAAGCTTGTCGCTTTCGACCAGGACGATCTCGCCGTGGTCTCGGCGCATGTCCAGGATGCGGTGCTGAAGGTCAAGGACATGACCTTCCTGCCCAAGGAAGGCCGCTTCGCCGCCGTGATCAATCGCTTCGTCTGGGAGAAGCCGGCCGAGGGCACGCTGCGCAAGAGCTGGGAGCGCCGCCGCGCCGGCTTCCATTTCGACCGTGTCTCCGCCGTGCGCTCGATCGGCATCGACCGCTCGAATCCCGAAGCCGTGCTCGACCTCCTCGCCATCGGTTTCGACGCCGCCGAACAGCCGGCCGGCACGGTGACGCTGATCTTCGCCGGCGGCGGCGCCATTGCCCTCGACGTCGAATGCATCGAAGCCTCGATCAGCGATTTCGGCCCCGCCTGGGCGACTGCCTGCTGCCCGCAGCATGATGTGGACGCCGCCGACGGCAAGGCCGCAACCGCGACGCAGGCGCCGGTGACGATGAAGGCCTGACGCGGGCGGCTGGCGCTCAAAGGCTCCTTCGCCGCAGCGGCGTCGCGCAGCCTTTCGCCCGGCGGCCAACCGCGCTAGACACGGCGCGCCAGAAGAAGGAGCCGTGTCTTGGCCATTCGTCTCGATCAGCGCGAAGCCGATTTCGAACCGCGCTTCACGGAGTTGCTCGCCGCCAAGCGCGAGGTGTCGGAGGATGTCGACGCCGTCGTGCGCGCGATCCTCGCCGATATCAGGACCAAGGGCGACGCGGCGCTCCTCGACTACACCGCGCGCTTCGACCGCCTGCCGCTCACCGCCGAGAAGCTGCGCGTCGGCGAGGCCGAATTCGCGGCCGCGGCGCTCGCCGTCGAGGACAAGACTCTGGCCGCGCTGACGCTGGCGCGCGACCGCATCCGCTCGCATCACGAACGCCAGAAGCCCGAGGATGATCGCTATGTCGACGCGCTCGGCGTCGAGCTCGGCTCGCGCTGGACGGCGATCGAGGCAGTCGGGCTATATGTGCCGGGCGGTACCGCCTCCTATCCGAGCTCCGTCCTGATGAATGCCGTGCCGGCCAAGGTCGCCGGCGTCGACCGCGTCGTGATGGTCGTGCCGACGCCGGATGGCATCGTCAATCCGCTGGTGCTGGTCGCGGCGAAGCTCGCCGGCGTCGACGAGCTCTACCGGATCGGCGGGGCGCAGGCGATCGGGGCGCTGGCCTATGGCACCGCGACGATCAAGCCGGTCTACAAGATCGTCGGGCCCGGCAATGCCTATGTCGCGGCGGCCAAGCGGCAGGTGTTCGGCACCGTCGGCATCGACATGATCGCCGGCCCCTCCGAAGTGCTGGTCATCGCCGATGGCGACAACGATCCCGACTGGATTGCCGCCGATCTGCTGGCACAGGCCGAGCACGACACCGCGGCGCAATCGATCCTCATCACCGACGACGCGGACTTCGCGCACGCGGTCGAGGCGGCCGTCGAGCGGCAACTGAAGACGCTGCCGCGCGGCGAGACGGCGGCGGCGAGCTGGCGCGACTATGGCGCCGTCATCGTCGTGGCGCGGCTTGCCGATGCCATCCCGCTCGCCAACCGCATCGCCGCCGAGCATCTCGAGATCGCCGTCGCCGATGCCGAGCCCTATGTCGCCGCGATCCGCAACGCCGGCGCGATCTTCATCGGCCGCTCGACGCCGGAAGTGATCGGCGACTATGTCGGCGGCTCCAACCATGTGCTGCCGACGGCGCGGTCGGCGCGCTTCTCCTCGGGCCTCTCGGTGCTCGATTTCATGAAGCGCACCTCGATCCTCAAGACGGGCCCCGAGCAGCTGCGGGCCCTCGGACCGGCGGCGATCACGCTCGCCGAAGCCGAAGGGCTCGGCGCCCATGCCCGCTCGGTGGCCATCCGGCTCAATCTGTAGCAGGATCGGCACCGGGAGCGCTGGACCGGACCGGGGAACAATGGCGGACGGGATCGAGGAGGAGGCGGGACGGCTGGTCGCAGTCGAGCTGGACGCGGCCTCGATCGGACGCTCGACGCCCGATGTCGAGCATGAGCGCCGCATCGCGATCTACGACCTCGTCGAGGACAACCGCTTCGTGCTGCCCGGCCATCCGACCGGCAGCTACCGCCTGCATCTCGCCGTCCGCGACAGCCGCCTCGTCTTCGACGTGCGCGATGCCGACGATTCGCCGCTGGTGCTGCACATCCTGTCGCTGACGCCGCTCCGCAAGATCGTCCGCGACTATTTCACCATCTGCGACAGCTATTACGCGGCGATCCGCACGGCGACGCCGAGCCAGATCGAGACCATCGACATGGGCCGGCGCGGCGTGCACGACGAGGGATCGGAGCTCTTGATGCAGCGGCTCGCCGGCAAGATCATCGTCGATTTCGAGACCGCACGGCGCCTGTTCACCCTCGTCTGCGCGCTGCACTGGAAAGGGTGAGCGGCTTGGGCGCGGCAGAGGATGGCGCCGATGCCGGGCCGGCCTTGCCCGCCACAACCCCGTCACGGCCGCCGAGCTCCGTCCTCTTCGTCTGCGGCATGAATTCCGTGCGCTCGCCGATGGGCGCCGCGATCATGCGGCGGCTCTATCCGCGCGGGCTCTACGTCGCCTCGGCCGGCGTCCGCAAGAGCGAGGTCGATCCGTTCGCGGTCGCCGTCATGGAAGAGGACGGCATCGACATCTCGCGCCATCGCGCCCAGACGATCGAGGATCTCGAGGACAGCAATTTCGATGTCGTGATCACGCTGGCGCCCGAGGCCCATCACGCGGCGCTCGAACTGACGCGGACGATGGCCGTCGCCGTCGAATACTGGCCGACCGCCGATCCGACGCTGACGACCGGCCCACGCGAGCAGATCCTCGACGCCTACAGGGCCGTGCGCGACCAATTGACGGAGCGGATCAAGGCGCGCTTCGGCTGGATGCCGACGGGAAGCTGATCGCCGCGCCGGCTATCGCAAGAGGCGGCAAATGCTCTAGTGTCCGCCGCGCGCCTTGTTCTCTACTCCGGATTGCCGATGACCGATACGCCGAAGCTCCTGCTCGCCTCCGCCAGCCCGCGGCGGCTGCAGCTCCTCGCCCAGGCGGGGATCGAGCCGGACGGACTGCTGCCCACCTCGCTCGACGAGACGCCGCTGAAGAACGAGCTGCCGCGCAGCCTGGCGAAGCGTCTCGCCCGCGCCAAGGCCGAGGCGGCGCTGGCCCTCTCGGTGCGCAATCCGGAGCAGGCCGGCGCCTATCTCCTGGCGGCGGACACCGTCGTCGCCGTCGGGAGGCGCATCCTGCCCAAGGCCGAGTTCCAGGACGAGGCGGCCGAATGCCTGCTGCTGCTCTCGGGCCGCTCGCATCATGTCTACACGGCCGTGGCGCTGGCGACGCCCAAGGGGACCATCCGCCAGCGGCTCATCGAGACGAAGGTCCGCTTCAAGCGGCTTTCGCGGCTGGAGATCGATACCTATCTTGCGTCGGGCGAATGGCGCGGCAAGGCCGGCGGCTATGCGATCCAGGGCCTCGCCGGCAGCTTCGTGGTGAAGCTTTCCGGCTCCTATCCCTCGGTGGTCGGCCTGCCGCTCTATGAGACCATCACCATGCTCGAGGGCGAGGGCTATCCCGTCCGCAAGGGCTGGCTCGAGCCCGCCTGACCAACGAGACGATCATGACCGACGACACCACCCCGCCTGCCCGCGCCGCGGACATCCTGCCGCTGCGCCCGCGCCGCCCCTGCCCGATCTGCGGCAAGCCGTCCGAGCGCGACGCCTACCCGTTCTGCTCGAAGCGCTGCAAGGACATCGACCTCAACAGCTGGCTCTCCGGCCGCTATGCGATCGCCGCGGTCGAGAGCGACGAGGGCGTCGATGCCGGCGACGATGATGGGCCGGCTCAGGATCGCTGAGCGCCCGGCCCCCGCGCAAAATCCATCCACAGGCGGCATGCCGAGGCTCTGGACAGGTTCGGCGCGCTCCCCTATAAGGCCGCAGTCTTCGTAGCGCTGAGCGCTGCGCGCGTCGCCTGGGTAGCTCAGTTGGTAGAGCAGCGGATTGAAAATCCGCGTGTCGCTGGTTCGATTCCGGCCCCAGGCACCACTTCTCCTTGCCAGCTTTTTTAGTATCTCGACAGTGACGGTTCCTCGTAGGTACGGGTCGCTCGCGCTTGCCTGCCGCCGCCTCGCTTGCGCCGAGGCCGCCCTGCCCTCGGATCGAACGGTGTGCTATTCCTCGCAGAGGACAGCAGAGATGCGGCGATGCCGGCGACGATGGCTGCCATGGGCCGGCTGTCCTTGTCGGCTCTGGAGAAGCCCCGCTCATGATCTGGCAGAGATGGGTCATCGGAGCCGCCGCCGTCGCGCTCCTCTCCGGATGCAATACCTGGCAGGCCTATCAAGCCGCGGTCGATCGAAAATGCCGCGAGCAGTCCAAGAACAACACCGCTCGCTACAACGATTGCCTCAGGAAAGCCGCGGCGGCCGATCGCCAGCGGCTGCGCCATCAGGATGAAGCCTGGCTCGACAGCATCTATGACGCCGGTCGGTACCCCGTTGTCGTTGTGCCTGTGCGACCGCAGCCCCCTTATCATCGCTGATGCTGCGGGCCTCGTACGCGCCCCGCCCGACGCCCGCCTGAGGCTGACGGCTGGACCTCCGCGACTATCGCGTCGCGTCCATGAACGCGTCGCGCCAGAGGATCGCGGCGGTGCGCGAGGGGTGGTCGTGGTCGTAGTAGAGCGGGTGGCCGGCGGCATCGGCCAGCGGGCATTCGGTGGCCGTGCAGGCGATGTCGCTCATGTCGATGAGGCCGAAGCCCGGCCGGGCCGCGACGGCTTCGATCTCGGCGCGGCCGACAGCGCTGCGCGCATCATGCTGCGCGCGCGTGACGCCTTTTCGGAGCGGGACGCCGCGCAGCGCATCCATCGCGAGGACGCGCGGCACGTCCATGCGCTGCTCCGGCACGAAGGCGGTGATGAGAATCCGTCGTCCGGGTAGCCGCGCGGTGAGGCGCGCCATCGAGCGGGCGAAGATGCGCGCGTTCTCGGCCGGTGACGGCGTCACGGTTTCGCTGTCGAACATCGCCATGCCGTCGGCGAGATCGCCGGTCTTGCGGGGATCGCCGAAGATCGTCGGCCAGCGTCCGACCAGAACGACCGTGCGGATCTCGGGGTGGCGCTCGAGGAATCGCGCCGTCGCCTCATAGGAGGGCGGGCAGGTCGGGTCGATGGCCGAGGCGCCGAGCATCGGCCGGCAGCCGGTGAAGGTCACCGTGTAGCCCGCCGTGCCATTCGCGATCGCCGCCGCATCGAAGCCCGGCACCAGCGCATCGGCGATGCTGTCGCCGATGACGGCAAAGCGCGGCGGCGCGCCTGGCGTGCCGATGCGGCAGATGTCGTCGGCATCGATCCGGGCGATCGGCGGGCGGTTGCAGGCCGGCAGCAGCGGATTGCGGTCGGTCGAGCCGCGCGCGAGACGATCGACCGCCGGCGGAAAGCGCGCGACATGCCTGTCGAGCCGCGGCAGCGCCCAGCTCGCGGCAATGAAGACGAGCGCGGCGGCGAGCGCGGCGCCGAAGAGCCGCGGGCGTGTCCAGGCGCCGCCCGGCCGCCGCCAGGGCTGTTCGACGAAGCGCCAGGAGAGGGCAGCGAGGACGAGACTGAGTGCGAGGATCGTCGCGATCGCCGCGCCGCCGATCTCATTCCCGAAGACATAGCGATAGAAGACGAGCAGCGGCCAGTGCCAGAGATAGAGCGAGTAGGAGACGAGGCCGATCGCGCGCAGCGGAAAGGCACCGAGCAGCCGCGCCGGGAGGCCGCTGCCCGTGGCGATGACCAGCGCCGCGCCGATGCAGGGCACGAGGGCCGCGGCGCCCGGAAACCGCATGACGCGGTCGAACATCGTGACGGCCAGGACGATGAGGCCGATGCCGAGCCAGCCGAGGCCATCGGCAAGGCCGCCGCGCGGGCGCGGCAGCGGGGCGATCGCGATGAGCGCGCCGATGAGGAACTCCCAGGCCCGTCCGAACGGCAGGTAGAACAGCGCCGCGGGGTGTGACGCCGTGAAGAGGACCGAGAGGGCGAGCGATGCGAGCGCGATGAGCGTCAGCGCGGCGAGGACGACCGGCCGCTTCCAGCGCGCGAACAGCATCAGGAACAGCGGGAAGGCGATGTAGAACTGCTCCTCGACCGCGAGCGACCAGGTGTGCAGCAGCGGCTTCTGGTCGGCGGCGATGTCGAAATAGAGCGTCGAGCCGTAGAAATAGACGTTGGAGGCGAAGACGACCGTGGCGCCGAGCGAGCGGGCATATTTGGCGAGATCGAACGGGACCACAAGGATCCAGGCGGCCATCGTCGTGGCGGCGAGCATGACGATCAGCGCCGGCACGATGCGGCGGAGGCGCCGCTCGTAGAAGGCGAGAAGCGAGAAGCGCCGCTCTCCGAGATCGCGCCAGATATTGGCGGCGATCAGATAGCCCGAGATGACGAAGAAGATATCGACGCCGACGAAGCCGCCGCCAAAGCCGGGCACGCCGGCATGGAAGAGGACGATCGGCAGGACCGCCAGCGCGCGGAGACCATCGATATCGGCCCGGTAGCCGAGATGGCCGGGAACCCCTTGCGGCGCTCCCGTGCTTCCGGCTGCCGCGTCGCTGCCCGATCGATCCATGCCATTCCGCCGGCGGCTCGCTTGCCCCGATCGGCCCGGGCCGCCTGCCCGGCCGATCCTGTCCCTCATAGCATGATCAGCCGGCAGAGCATCCGCCGACCAGCGCTCAGGCCGGCTTGCGGCGACGGCGGCGCAGCCGCGCCGCAACCATGGTGGCCAGCTCGCCGAACTCATGCATGCCGAGCCGGTTGACGATCAGCGCATAGAGGCCGACGCCGACGCCGCAGAGGATCACCGCGCGGATGAGCACCGGGACCACATGCATGCCCGGCAGCCAGAGCATCAGGCCGTGGCGGAGCGCGAGGCCGCAGCCGATGGCGATCGCGGCGGCAAGGCCGGCGCGCCAGGCGCCGTCGAGCATGCCGGGGCCGCTGCCGAGCGTCAGGCCGCGCACGCGCGCCTCGCGCTCGAAGCGGCGGCGCTGCAGGCCGCCGAGCACCAGCACATAGACGATGATGGCGATGGAGCTCGCGATGGCGAGGCCGATGGCGCCCGCCTGCTGGCGCAGCACGACATAGAGCGGGATGAGCACCACGGTCGCGATCGTGCCGACGAGGGTCGGCACCCAGGTGCTGCCGAGCGCATAGAAGCCCCGGCTGATCAGCGTCTGCGCCGCCCAGCCGCAGAGGCCGAGGCTCATGAAGCCGAGGATGGTGCCGGTGGCGATGGCGTCCGCGGCCGTGAAGCGGCTCGCGAAGGCGCCCCAGACGAGATAGACCGCCTCGATGCCGGCAAGCGTCAGGCAGACCTCGGCGGCGAAGGTCGCGACCAGCATCAGGCGGACGGCATGGACGAGCACGCCATAGGCCTCGGGGATGCTGCCGCCGGCGACCATGCGGCTCAGCGAGGGATAGGCGGCGACGCCGACCGCCATGCCGAAGACGCCGATCGGCACATTCATCAGCGTGCGCGCATATTGGAGATAGGAAAGGTCGCCCGCCGGCAGATAGGACGCCTGGTTCTTGATGATCCACTGGTCGACCAGCACGATCGAGAAGCCGATCATGATCGGCAGCGACAGGAAGAGATAGCGGCGGAGATCGGCGTTGCGGAACGAGAGCAGCGGATACCAGCGCATGCCGCCCTTGAGGCAGCCATAGAGCGGCAGGCCGAACGGCCCGATGATCGAGCCGGCGAGGACGCCCCAGGCGAAGCCGTCGGCGCCCCAGCCGAGCTGGGCGCCGACGAGGCCGCCGGCGATGATGCCGACCGAATAGACGAGCGGCGCCATGGCGGGCAGGACGTGGCGGTCCTGCGCCTGCAGCGTCGCCGACAAGAGCCCGCCGACGACATGGAAGAACTGCGCCGGCAGGATGATGCGCATCAGGCGGACCAGCGTGTCGATCTCGGCCGGATCGTTGAAGCCTGGCGCGACGACGCCGGCGAGCGGCCGCGCGAACACCATCAGGATGACGATGCCGAGCGTGCCGACCACCAGCATGAAATTGGTGATGACGCTGAACGCCTTCCAGCCGCCCTCGCGCTCGCCGCGCTGGACATGCTCGAGGAAGATCGGGATGAAGACGATCGAGAGCGCGCCGGCGGCGAGCAGATAGTTGAGGAAATCGGGCAGCGTGAACGAGGCGAAATAGAGATCGGCTTGCCGGCTGGCGCCGAGCGTGCGCCCGACGATCTGCTCGCGCACGAGGCCGATGATGCGCGACAGGAAGATCGACGCCGCCCAGATCGCCGAGGCGATGCCGATGGTGCGGGCGCGGCTGCTCTCTGTCGACGCGGGCTCTATCTCGGCCAATGACGTGTTTCCGGCGGGCGCGATTCGGCGCCGATGCCGGCGAGACTAGGTCGAATCAGCCAGAAGCGGCGAGCGGCATAAGGCCCCGCCCTGGCAGCCAGTGCAAATCCGGGGCGTATCTTCAGCCCTTCATCAGGCGGCGCGAATTGGCCCGGACGCGGCTGCGATAGGACGCGACGACGTGATCGACCTGCTTGCCCGACATCAGCGCGAGCGTCGCGTCCTCGGCGGCGGCAAGCTTCTCGGCGATCATCAGCCGGGCCTCGGCCTCGGCCTTCGGGCCGCCGGCGGCCATCTTCATGGTGCGCAGCATGATCACCTGCTGCGATTCCATCGCGAGGCTGACGAGATTCTGGAAAAGCGAAAACATCCGTACTCCGAGCAGCGGCCTGTGCATCGAAGGGTGCGGCGCTGCTGCCGGGCTCTCGATCGGTCGGGACGGCCGTGCCGGCCGCTCCCCTCATCCAACGCCGGCAAGGCCGAAGCGTTGCGGCCGCCCTGCTTGCGCAGAGCGGCCACCATGACACGTTTCGCCGGCAATGAAGAGAGCGCGTCGCCCCGGCCTTGGCTGCAGCCGGGGCGAGGCGATCAGTCGTTGGCCTTCTGCAGGCTGGCGGCGAGCTTCGCCTTCAGCGCCGCTTCCTGCTCCGGCGTGATCTTCGGCGGATCGAGCGTGATCGTGAGGCCGTTGATCGTGCCGGTGAAGTCGAACGGCAGCTGGTAGTCGGCGGTGACGCTGGTCAGCGTGTCGGCGCCGATGTCGAAGCTCTCGTCGAGAGGCAGCAGAAGGGGGATGGTGCGGTCCATCTTCTGCTCAGCCACGACGGTGCCGTCGACCTTGAAGGTGCCGGTTCCGCCATGGCCGATGCCCGAGGTGTCGTTGAAGGCGAGCGTCACGAAGCCGAGCCCGTCATAGGCGAAGTCGAATTCGAGCGTGTGCTTGCCTGGCTCCAGCACGGCGGGGCCTTCCCAGCGCACCTCCTTGAGGCCAAGCAGGTTCCAGACGAAGACCGGCTTGCCCTTGAGCAGATAGAGCCCATAGCCGCCGAAACGGCCGCCGAGCGTGTTGATCATGCCCTCAGTGCCGGCCTCGGGAACGGTGATGTCGGCCTTGATCGTGTAGGAGGTGTTGAGGAGGTTCGGCGCTGCCGAGCGCGGCAGGCCGATCAGCTTGCGGCCCGAATAGTCGAACTCCGTCCTGCCGGCGGTCACGCTCGGTCGCGGCGCCACGATGCGGGTGGCGAGCGAGGAATCGAGCGGCAGCACCTGGTGCGTGGCAAGCTCGGTCCAGAGCCGATCCTGCATCTCGCGCAGCTTGCCAGGATTGGCTGCCGCCACGTCATTAGCCTGCGTCCAGTCCTTCGTCGTGTCGTAAAGCTCCCATTTGAAGGCGCTGGCCGGATCGGGAATCGCCGGACCCGACAGGTTCCACGGATCGTTCAGCGGCGGCGTCGACAGCATCCAGCCGTCATGCCAGAGCGCCCGCATGCCGAACATCTCGAAATACTGGGTGTGGTGGCGGGTCGGGACGTCGGCATTGGCCTTGTCGAAGGTGTAGGCGAGGCTGGTGCCCTCGATCGGCTTCTGCGCGACGCCGTCGACGACGGCGGGCGCCGGAATGCCGGCCACTTCGAGCAGGGTCGGGACGATGTCGATGACATGGCCGAACTGGTTGCGGATGCCGCCCTTGTCGGTGATCACCGCCGGCCACGAGATGGCCATGCCCTGGCGCGTGCCGCCGAAATAGGAGGCGATCTGCTTGGTCCACTTGAACGGGGTATCGAAGGCCCAGGACCACGGCACCGCCATATGCGGATAGGTCTGGTCGGTGCCCCAGGCGTCGTACCACTTCATCTGCGCGGCGACCGGCAGTTCGATGCCATTGAAGACGAGGCCCTCATTCGGCGTGCCGACGGGGGTGCCCTCGGCCGAGGCGCCGTTGTCGCCGCTGATATAGATGATCAGCGTGTTGTCGAGCTTGCCCATGTCCTGGACCGACTGGATGACGCGGCCGATCTCGTGGTCGGTATAAGCGAGATAGGCGGCATAGACCTCGGCTTGGCGGATGAAGAGCTTCTTGTCGTCATCGCCGAGCTGGTCCCAGTTCTTCAGGAGCCCGTCCGGCCAGGCGGTCAGCTCAGCCGACTGCGGGATGACGCCGAGCCTCTTCTGATTGGCGAAGATCGTGTCGCGCAGCGCGTTCCAGCCGCCGTCGAAGAGATGCATCTGATGGATCTTGTCGATCCATTCCGGCGTCGGATGATGCGGCGCATGCGTGCCGCCCGGCACGTAATAGAGGAAGAAGGGGAGCGAGGGATCGATCTCGTTGAGCGCGCTCATCCAGTCGATGGCGTCGTCCGCCATCGCCGTGATGAGGTTCCATTTCGGATTGCCCTGGAACGGGTAGATCTGCGTCGTGTTCAGGAAGAGGTTCGGCTGCCACTGGCTCGTGTCGCCGCCGTTGAAGCCATAATAGTGCTCGAAGCCCAGGCCGGTCGGCCACTGGTCGAACGGGCCGGCCTGGCTCTGCGCATAGTCGGGCGTGTTGTGGTTCTTGCCGATCCAGGCGGTGCGATAGCCGTACTCGATAAGCATCCGCCCGATGGTGGCATTCTCCGGGCCGATCGTCGAATTGTAGCCTGGGAAGCCGGTCGATTGCTCGGCGACGACGCCGAAGCCGACGGAATGATGGTTCTTGCCAGTGATCAGCGCGGCGCGGGTCGGCGAGCACAGCGCCGTCGAATGGAAATTCGTGTAGCGCAGGCCGTCATTGGCGATCCGGTCCAGCGAGGGTGTCGGGATCACGCCGCCGAATGTCGAGGGCGCGGCAAAGCCGACATCGTCGGTCATGATCAGGAGGATGTTCGGCGCGCCCTTCGGCGGCACGATGCGCGGCGCCCAGGCCGGAACGGACTGGAGTGCGTTCAGGTCGATGCTCCCGGCGAACGGGGCGGGCGGATTGGGAAGGACGCGGCCGTCGATCGTGGTCGTGGCATTGGGTGATCCCGCCACCCCCGTCGTCTGCAGCGCCTCCGGCCGGCCGGCCGGCAGGGTGGTGGCGTCGTCGGCCCACGCTGCCGACCCGAGGGCGAGCAGGGCGAAGGCGACTGTCGTCGTCCAGAGTGTCGAGATGCGCATGTGTCCCCCGAAATCGGTCGCGAACCGAACAAGGGGCGCGCGACGACAATCCCGCCCCAGCCTTCCCCCCGAAAGGCCGAAACGGAACCGCAATGCGGAACCCCTCGTCAATTGTATCAGGGGCCTTCAAACTTCGTTTGCCCTTTCGCGACAGGCGGCCGCGCTGCGGGCGGCGCGACTCAACAGATTCAACCGATCAGGATCGCGGCGACGGCCAGCAGGGCGACCAAAGCGAGGACGGTGCCGAACGGCGCCTCGACAAAGACGCGCGGCACGGTCCGGTCGCGGTCGTCGGGGCTCGCCGCCTCGTCGAAGCCGGCGGCAAGGCGCGGCTGGAAGCGGCGGGGCACCGGCAGCGCCGCTGCCTCGGGGAGGCTGAATGCCGTGCGGTGCGGCAGCAGCGTACCGACGAGGGCGGATCGCCATGCGAGGGCAGTGCCCGTCCCGGATAGGCCGCTCGCCTTCATCATCGCCCGCATGTCGCAGCTCCGCGCTGTGGCGACGACAGAGGCGCCGTCGCCCGATCAACGGAGCCGACAGTACGTGGGATTTTTTCCCACATCAAGCGAAGATCTGTTTCGGAACATGTCCGGTCGCCACGGCGCCGGAGCGCCTCAGCCCTTGACGGCGCCTGCCGTCATGCCGACGACGATCTGGCGGTTGAAGAAGAGAAAGACGATCAGCGGCGGGATGGTGATGATGAGGATGTTCATGAAGAGGAGATTGTAGGACGTGTCGAACATGCTCTGGAAATTGTAGAGCGTCAGCTGGACCGTCACGTTCTGCTTGCCGGGCAGGTAGTAGAGCGGATTGGTGAAATCGTTAAACACCGCCACCGACTGCACGACGATCACCGTCACCATCACCGGCTTCAGCAGCGGCAGGATGATGCGGAAGAAGAGGTTGAGCGGGCCGGCGCCGTCGATCGTCGCCGCCTCGTCGATCTCGCGCGGAATGGTCGAGACGAAGGCGCGGAACAGGAGGATGCTGAAGGACAGCCCATAGGCGACCTCGATCAGCACCATGCCGTGGAGGGTCTTGAAGAGGCCGAGCCCCTGCAGCGTCCAGACGGTCGGCACCACGGCCGGCGGCATGATGAGGCCGGTGAGGACGAGCAGATTGGCGAGCCGCGTCCAGCCGGACGGCCGGCGCTGCATGACGAAGCCGACCATGGCGCCGAGCACCACCATGAGGGTGACGCTCGCGACCGTCAGGATGGTGCTGTTCACGAGCGCGGTCAGCAGCATGTAGTCGCGCGCCTTGATCACCGCGACGAGATTGTCCCAGAAATGGAAACTCGTCGGCCAGGCGAAGCTCCGGAGCGAGGCCTCCTTCTTGTCCTTCAGCGCCGTGATGACGATGAAGGCGAAGGGAATGATGAAGATGACGATCGAGGCGAGGATCGCCACGCCGCCGCGGATCACGCCACCCCGTTTCATCGCGCGACCTCCCGCCGGTTGAGGACCGCCGACAGCGGCACGATGATCAGCGCCACCATGACGAAGAGGACGACATTGCCGGCGGTGGAAAGACCGTAGAAGCCGGCCTGGTACTGCTTGTAGATCACCGAGGCGATGACATCGGAGGTGAAGCCGGGCCCGCCGCGGGTCATCGACCAGATGAGGTCGAACGAGCGCAGGCCGCCGATCAGCGAGAGGATCACCACGGTCACGGTGGCCGGGCGGGCGAGCGGCAGCGTGACGTTCCAGAAGCGCTGCAAGGAGCTCGCGCCGTCGATCATCGCCGCCTCGTAATAGTCGCGCGGGATCGAGACGATGCCGGCGATGTAGATCACGGTGGCAAGGCCAACGCCCTTCCAGACATCGACCAGCGCGACCGAGAGCAGCGCGATGCGCGGATCGGTGAGCCAGCCGGGGCCGGGGATGCCGAACACGGCGAGGGTCTCGTTGATGAGGCCCTGCGTCGGATGCATCAGCACCGTGAAGGTGATGCCGACGCCGACGGTGGAGACGAGCACAGGGAAGAAGACGACCGAGCGCAGATAGTCGCGGGCGATGATCTCGGAGGTCAGCAGCATGCCGAGCAGGAGGCCGAGCACGACCTTGAGGCCCGAGGTGACGCCGGCATAGATCAGCGTGTTGACGAGGCCCTGGACCAGGAAGGGCTCGCTGAAGAACTGGCGGAAATTGTCGAGGCCGATGAAGGTCGCGTCGGAGAGCGTCCACCGCGTCAGGCTGAAGAACAGCGAGGCGATGGTCGGGAAGAGGAACAGCACGGCATAGATGACCGCGGCCGGAAGATAGAACCAGGTCGGATAGGGCGTGCGGACCGCGGCGCGGCGCGGGGCCGCCGGCGCGATGGCGGCGGCGGCAGTGAGGCTCGCCATGGGCGACGCTCCTTCCCTCTGGGTGTGGCGGACCGGCTCGCGCGAGCCGGTCCGGTCGTCCGTTGCGGGTGAGCCTACCAGCCCGGCAGGCCGAGCTGCTGCGCCTGCTTCTTGACGTCCTCGTCATAGAGCGCGGCGCCATCGGCCGGCGCACGGATGCCCGAGCCGACCTCGACGGTGATCTGCTCGAGCGAGGGGCCCTTTACCGGCGAGACGAATTCGAGCGCCGGCGCCGCGGCGCCGTCCTTGTCGAAATAGGTCTGCAGGTCGGCGACTGCCGGCGGCACGTCGGCGGGCAGCGCGCAGGTCTTCACCAGATAGGGACCGGTGACGCCGGCGCCGGCGGTCTGCGCGTCGCAGCCCTCCTTCGAGGCGATGAAGGCGACGAACTTCTTGGCGGCGTCGACATGCTCGCTCTCGTTCGAGATGTAGACGCCCGGCGGCATCCAGGCGGTCAGGCCGTTCTTGGCGGCATCGTCCCCCGGCAGGGCGAAGAATCCGACATCGCCGATCTGGTCGGGGGCATTGGTCTTGATGGCGCCGACGGCGAAGGTCAGCATCGGATAATGCGCGCCCTCCCCGGCGGTCAGCATGCGAATGCCGTCGTCGAAGGTCGCCGCGGCGAAGTCGGCATTGAGATCGCCGGCCTTGAACACCTCGGCCTGGTGCTCGAAGCCCTTCAGCGCGGCCGGCGTCGTCGCGAACTTCGCCTTGTTGGCGGTGTAGTCGTCGGCAAAGCTCGGGACGGCCGCCTGGACATTGTAGAAATCGCCGAGAACGAAGAGCTGGCTGGTCCAGGTGTCCTTGAAGGTCTGGATGACCGGCACCTTGCCGGCCGCCTTGATCTTGGCGTTGTTGGCCATGAATTCGGCCCAGGTCTTCGGCACGCTGAGGCCGAGATCGGCATAGATCTTCTTGTTGTAGAGCACACCGCCACCCATGGCGGTCTGGATCGGCGCGCCGTAGATCTTGCCACCTGATGTGACGACCTTCTGGAAGGCCGGCTGGATATCGGCCTGCCAGGGCTCGGCGGTCAGGTCGACGAGATATTTGCCGGGATTGATCTGCTGGAACAGCGAGCCGGAATTATAGAGGAAGACATCGCCGATCTCGCCGGTGGCGAGACGGGTCTTGACGATGTTGTCGCCGTCGCCGCCGCCCGGCCGCGTCTCGAGCTCGATCTTGATGTCCGGATTCTTGGCCATGAAGTCGTCGGCCAGCTTCTGCGCCGCCGGCACGGTCTGCGGACCGTTGTCGACAAGGAAGCTCAGCGTCACGTCCTCGGCCAGCGCCGGCCCGGCGAGCATCGCCAGCGCGACGGCCGCGCCGCCGGCCAGCGCCTTGAGGCGCATCCTGTGATCGGTCATGGGTCTCTCCTCCCTTTTCCCCGGCCGGACGGTCGTCCGGCTCCTGTCAGCTGATCCACGTCTCCGGCCGGCGCCTCCTCGCGCCGCCCGACTTCAGCCAATCCTGAACGTCGCCTCATGCGATCCGGCCGTGACCGGAACGCGGGTCGACCCCTCCGCCGCGGCGGCAATCGGCGCGCCGTCGACGGTGATGTCGCGATAGCCGGGGCGCAGCAGCAGCGTCGCGGTCGCCCCCTCCGGCACGGTGAAGCGATAGCGGACGAGACCGTCCTCGATCGTCCAGGCGGCCTCGATGCGGCCGGTCGCGGCGTCATGATGCGCGGCGACCGGGGCGAGCTCTGGGATCACCAGCGGCTCGAACAGCACATGGCGAAAGCCCGGCTGCTCGGGATCGGGGCGGAAGCCCGCGACCTCCTCGAACAGGAACTGGCAGACGGCGCCATAGGCATAATGGTTATAGGAATTCATCGCCGGATCGAAGGGCGTGCCGTCGGCGCCGATCGCGTCCCAGCGTTCCCAGATCGTCGTGGCGCCGGTCTTGACCTGATAGAGCCAGCCGGGAACGCCCTCCTGCAGGAAGACGTCGCTCGCAAGGCCGGCCTCGCCGATCTTGACCAGCGCGGGCAGGAGCGCCGGCGTGCCGATGAAGCCGGTGCCGATGCGTCCGCCTGAACGGGCGATGGTCGCCTTGAAATAGCCCTTCGCGGCTTCGAGCTGCTCGGCCGGGATGAGGTCGTGCAGGATGGCGAGCGCATAGGAGGTCTGGTCGTCATAGACGAGACGGCCCGACGGCGCGATGAACTCGCGGGCGAAGGCCGCCTTGACCGCATCGGCGCGGGCATCCATCCGCTCGGCCGTCGCCGCGTCGCCGAGGATGCGGGCGACTTTCGCGGTGAGGCGAGAGGAGATGTAGAGATAGATCGTCGCCGCGGCATCGTCGCCGATGGTCGGCAGCGGCTTCTCGCTCGGGCCCTTCGGCTGCAGCCAGTCGCCGAACGTGAAGCCGCGCGCGCCCCAGGGCCGCGGCGGCCTGACGACAGGGCCATCGCTGATCGACCAGACGAAGTCGACCCATTTCACCATGGCCGGCAAGGTTTCGGCGAGGATCGCGGTGTCGCCATAGTGCTCGTAGAGCGTCCACGGCACGATGGTGATGGCATCGCCCCAGCCGGTCGAGCCATAGAAGCCCGGATAGGCATCGGGCCGCATGCGGGTCGGATCCGGCACGACATGCGGCACGGCGCCGTCCTCGCGCTGGTCGGCCATGACGTCGCGGAGCCATTTCACCCAGAACGAGTGGCTCTCATGCAGATAGCAGGCGGTCGGCGCGAACACCTGCGCGTCGCCGGTCCAGCCGAGCCGCTCGTCGCGCTGCGGGCAATCGGTCGGCACGTCGATGAAATTCGAGCGCTGCGACCAGATCGTGTTCTCGACCAGCCTGTCGACCAGCGGATTGCCGGAGGTGAAGGAAGCGGTCAGCTGCTGCGCCGAGGAGATCGGCACCGAAACGATGTCGAGGATCTCGGCGTGACCCGCGATGGTGAGGCGGGCATAGCGATAGCCCTGGAAGGTGAAGAGCGGGCGGAAGCTCTCCTCGCCCTCGCCTTTCAGCACATATTCGACGCGCGCGACCGCCGAGCGATAGTTGGAATTGTCGATGTTGCGCTTGGCATCAAGGATCTCGGCATGCTCGATGATCACTTCGGCGCCGCGAGCGCCGCGCACGCGGAAGGCGACATAGGCGCCGCAGTTCTGGCCGAAGTCATAGATCATCCGGCCTTCGGCATCGCGCCAGCTGTCGATCGGTGCAAGCTCCGGCAATTCGCGCACCGGCCCGGTCTCATAAGCGACGAGCCGCGCGGGATCGAAGGGGAGGACCGCGCTGCCGGAGATCGCGCGGAGCTCCTCGAGACGCGCGTCGTAGATCTCGCCGAAATAGATGCCGCTCTTCAGGATCGGCAGCAGCCCGCTCTCCCAGCTGCCATCGGTGCCGACGAGCAGCGGCGCATCGCCGGGGCCGGCGCGAAGTTCCGCGATCGCCGCGATCTTGTCGCCCCAGGTGTTGTAGAGGGCATGCTGCTTCGCCCACATCATCTGCGAGCGGTACCAGCCATCGGCGAGCCAGATGTCGATGACGTTCTCGCCGACCTGCAGGAGATCGCCGACATCGTAGGTCTGGTAGGACAGGCGCTTGTCATAAGCGGTCCAGCCGGGCGTCAGGAGATCGTTGCCGACGCGGACGCCGTTGATGAAGGCGCGATAGAGGCCGAGCGCGCTGATGCGGAGGCGCTCGCCACCGCCGACAGACGGCAGCTCAAACGACTTGCGGAGGAACGAGGCCTGAGTCCCGACGCCCGCATCGGTCAGCGGGCGAACCATCTGGGCCGTCCAGCGAACGTCGCCCTCCGGCTGCGCAGCCGTCTTCTCCGCATGCGATGGCATGGCGTCGTGCATCTCGTCCTCCCTCATCGAGCCGCCGCCGGCTGTGCCGGTCCTCGCAGCGCCTCGTAGACCGTTTTACGTATATCGTTCTACGAAACGCTGTCAAGCCATCCCGGCGGTTCCGGCGCCGGCTTCGGACTGCTACTGATGATCGGCAGCGGCAGCGCCGATGCGCACTGGGATCGAGACCGACGGAGACGGCACCGAAGACATGGCACCGAAGAAGAAGAGCGAGCGCGTCACGATCCGCACCGTCGCGGCCGATGCCGGGGTGTCGGTCGCGGCCGTCTCGAAGGTGCTGCGCAATGCCTATGGCGTCAGCGACGCCCTGCGCGCCAAGGTGCAGGCCTCGATCGCCGAGCTCGGCTATCGCCCGCATGCGGCGGCGCGCGGCATGCGCGGCCAGAGCTATACGCTCGGCGTGATCCTGCCCGACCTCACCAATCCCTTCTTCGCCGACATCATGGCCGGCATCGACGCGGCGCTGGAGCGCACGGAGTATCAGCCGCTGCTCGGCGTCGGCCAATCCTCGCCGGCCGTCGAGCTCGAACTCGTCGACGCCATGCTCGACCGGCAGATGGACGGGCTGATCCTGCTCGGGCCGAGAATGACCATCGACCGCATGGCGGCGATCGCAGAGCGGGCGCCGACGGTCGTGATGGCGCATCACGCCGTTGGCCCCACCCGCTTCGACACCGTCAACGACGACGACCAGCTCGGCGCCC
Source organism: Kaistia sp. (assembly GCA_965279105.1). GTDB lineage: Bacteria > Pseudomonadota > Alphaproteobacteria > Rhizobiales > Kaistiaceae > Kaistia. The sequence goes on along the minus strand of OZ257135.1, from coordinate 1,395,989 downwards.
GGCTGATCGTCCAGCATCTCGCCGGGATGGGCTATCGCTCGATCGTCTATTTCAGCCAGGACCTGCAGTTCAACGAGAGCCAGGTCACCCATCACCGCGAGATCGGCTATCGCGCGGCGATGACCGAGGCGGGCCTTGGCCGCTACATCTCGGTCGTGTTGGCCGAGCAGGCGCCGCGCGAGGTGCGCACGCGGGTTCGGCAATTGCTGCAGGGTCGCCCGCGCCCCGACGCCATCTTCTGCTGGACGGACTTCGTCGCGCTCGAGGCGCTCTCCGTCGCCCGCGAACTCGGCCTCGCCGTGCCCGATGATGTCGCGATCGTCGGCTACGACAACACGCGCTATTGCGACCTCGCGCAGAACGCGCTCACCAGCGTCGACCAGTCCGGCCAGTTGCTCGGGCTGCAGGCGGCGCGGCTTCTCGTCGAGCGGATCAAGGGGCGCGAGCAGGCCGAGCATCTCGTGATCACGCCGCGCCTCGTGGTGCGCGGCAGCACCGTCCGGCGCGCGCCCCCCGCGGCGTGAGATGGGCCAAATCGGTACCGGTCGGTGCAAGAAAGTATCGCCGCCGGGAAGATTGATCGTGGCCGAAGCGGCAGCCCCCTCCTAGACTTCCCGCCATATCCCGCATCGCCAGTCAAAGAGCGCGCCGGGAAGGGATGGAAAAATGACCAGACTGGACAGGACGATGACCGCCGTGGTCTGCCACGGCCCGCGCGACTATCGCGTCGAGCGGGTTGGCAAGCCCGAACCCGGACCGCGCGAGATCGTCGTGCGCGTCGCCGCCTGCGGCATCTGCGCGGGCGACTGCAAATGCTGGGCCGGCGCGCCGATGTTCTGGGGCGGCACCAGCCCTTACGTGAAGCCGCCGGTCATTCCGGGGCATGAATTCTTCGGCACCGTCGAGGCGCTCGGCGAGGGCGCCGGCGAATATCACGGCGTCGCCATCGGCGACATGGCGATCGCCGAGCAGATCGTGCCCTGCGACCGCTGCCGCTTCTGCCGCTCGGGCCAGTACTGGATGTGCGAGGTGCACAATATCTTCGGCTTCCAGCGCCAGGTCGCGGACGGCGGCATCGCCGAATTCATGCTCTATCCGGCGACGTCGCGCGTGCACAAGATTCCGCCCGCGATGCCGCTCGAGGACGCGGCGATCATCGAGCCGCTCTCCTGCGCCATCCACACCGTCAATCGCGGCGACATCCAGCTCGACGACGTCGTGGTGATCGCCGGCGCCGGCCCGCTCGGCCTCTTGATGACGCAGGTGGCACGGCTGAAGACGCCGCGGAAGCTCATCGTCGTCGACATGGTCGACGAACGGCTCGCGCTCGCGAAGAGCTACGGCGCCGACCTCACCATCAATCCCGGCCGCGAGGATGCCGACGCGATCGTGCGCGCGCTCACCGGCGGCTATGGCTGCGACGTCTATATCGAGAATACCGGCCATCCCTCCGGCGTCACGCAGGGCCTCACGATGATCCGCAAGCTCGGCCGCTTCGTGGAATTCTCGGTGTTCGGCTCCGAGACGACCGCCGACTGGTCGATCATCGGCGACCGCAAGGAACTCGACATCCGCGGCGCGCATCTCGGCCCCTATTGCTATCCTGTTGCCATCGACCTCCTGTCGCGCGGCCTCGTGACGTCGAAGGGCATCGTCACCCATTCCTTTGCGCTGGAGGACTGGGACGAGGCGCTGAAGATGGCGATCTCGCTCGATTCGATCAAAGTGCTGATGCGGCCCGGCTACCGGCCGAATACATGAGCGAGGCCTACGACTACATCATCGTCGGCGGCGGGTCGGCTGCCTGCGTCGCGGCGATGCGGCTCATCAAAGAGCACGGATTCCGCGTGCTTCTCGTCGAGCGCGGCCCGGCCAAGACGGCGCGCGTGATGCGCATGCCGGCCGGCTACATGAAATATCTCGGACGCGACGACTATCTCGAGATGCACACGACGGTGGCGCAGCCGCGGCTCGGCGGCCGCGCGCCGATCGTGCCGCAGGCCAAGGCGCTCGGCGGCGGCAGCGCCGTCAACGCCATGGTCTATATGCGCGGCCAGCGCGAGGACTATGACGGCTGGGACGCGATGCTCGGCGGCGGCACCGGCTGGTCCTATGCCGACCTCTTGCCGCATTTTCGCGCGCTCGAGCGGAATTCGAAGTTCAACGACGCCTATCATGGCATCTCCGGCGGGCTTCGCGTCTCCGATCCCGGCAGCCTCTGCGACACGACGCAGGACTATATCCTGACCGCCCAAGGCGCCGGCATCGCCTACAATCCCGACTTCAACGGCGCCCGCCAGGCCGGCGTCGGCGTGATGCAGCACACGATGGGCCTCCTCAACGGCCGCATGGAGCGCTGCGACGCCGTCACCGCCTTCCTGTCGACGGTGATGGACGATCCGCGCCTCACGATCGTGACCGGTGCGCGCGTCGACCGCATCCTCGTCGAGGGCAGGCGCGCCACCGGGATCGTGTGGCGCGGCGAGACCGGCGAGGGCTCGGCGCGGGCGACCCGCGAGGTGCTGGTCGCGGCCGGCACCTACAACACCGCCAAGCTCTTGATGCTGTCCGGCATCGGGCCGGCGGCGCATCTGAAGGAGCACGGCCTTCCCGTCGTCGCCGACCTTCCCGTCGGCGGGATGCTGCAGGACCATCACGAGGTCCCGGTCATCGCCACGACCAAGGGACCAAGCGGCTATTTCGGCCAGGATCGCGGCTGGAACATGCTGCGCAACGGGCTGCAATACCTCCTCTTCAACACCGGCCCCGTGACGACGACCGGCATCGAATCCTGCCTGTTCTATGATCCGGATGGCGGCGAGCGGCCGACAATCCAGCTCTATTGCGCGCCGATCGTCTATCTCGACCGCGACGTCTCCTCGGCCGAGCCGACCTATGGCGTGACGCTCACCTCCTGCCTGCTCAGGCCGAAGGCGCGCGGCAGCGTGCGCCTCCGCTCGGCCGATCCTGCGGCGATGCCGCTGGTCGACGCCAATTTCTTCGGCGACGACGACGACCTCCGTCTCACCATCGCCTCGCTGCGCTTCGCGCGGAGGCTGCTCGCGACCGAGCCGCTCGCCGCCAAGATCGGCAGCGAATTGCTGCCCGGCGCGGATATCCTCGACGACGCCGCGCTCGCCGCCTATTGCGGCAAGACCGTCAAGACCAACTACCACCCGATCGGCACCGCCCGCATGGGAGGCGACGGCGATGCCGGCGCCGTTCTCGACACGCGGCTCAAGGTGCGCGGGATCGAGGGGCTGCGCGTCATCGACTGCGCGGCGATGCCGGCGATCCCTTCCGGCAACACCAATGCGCCGGTGATGGCGCTGGCGAGCCGGGCCGTCGACTTCATCGCCGCCGAGGCCGCCGCAGGGCAGCCAACTGTGGCGATCGCGTGATCGGAATCTGAGGATAGGATAATTTTAGGTCCAAGAATTAGTGAATGCCGATAGTGTGTGCCTCCGCTGCGAACGGTAGTCCGGCGCGGCGGGCGAGGGAGTGAGATGCCGGCTCGGACAAGCGCGACCAACGCGCGAGGGCCTGCGGTTCGCCAAGGAAAGATGATCATGGGTTTCGAGCGCCGTATCGTGCCTGATTTCGAGGTGATCGTGTGCGCACCGGAAGAATCCTTCCGATGGAATGTGCATGACTATCCGCACCATCTCGCCAAGTGGCACTACCACCCCGAATATGAGCTGCATCTGATCCAGTCGAGCGCCGGCGAGATGATGATCGGCGACTATGTCGGCGGCTTCGAGGCCGGCAGCCTGGTTCTGACCGGGCCGGGCGTTCCGCACAATTGGGTGAGCCGCATCCAGCCGGGCGAGCGCGTCGTCAATCGCGACATGCTGATCCAGTTCAGCCCGGAATTCGCCGAGAAGGTCGCGAGCCTCTGCCCCGAATTCGACGATGTCGGCGAGCTCTTCGAGGACGCGGCGCGCGGCATCGAATTCTCCGGCGCGACGGCGGAGCAAGGCCGCCGGCTGCTCCGGGCGATCGGCAGCGCCCATGGCGCGCAGCGGCTGATCCTCTTCCTCGAACTGATGACCATGCTGGCGCGCAATCCCCGCGACCGGCGCATCCTCTCGCGCGCTGCGCCCGCACCCGGCCAGCAGGTGCGCTCGTCCGAGAAGATCGAGACCGCGATCAACTTCATCCTGGAGCATTCGGCGCAGCCGATCCGCCTGACCCAGCTCTCGGCGCTCTGCGGCATGGAGGCGACGGCGTTCTCGCGCTTCTTCAAGAAGCAGACCGGCCACACCTTCGCCCGCTACGTCAATTGCATGCGGGTCCATGCCGCCTGCAATCTCCTGTCGACCTCCGACATGCCGATCACCGACATCTGCTTCGAGGTCGGCTTCAACAACATCGCCAATTTCAATCGCCAGTTCGTCAAGATCTGCGGGCGCTCGCCCTCGGCCTATCGGCGCGACGCGCGGCGGATCGGCGCGGCGCCCCGCCTCGATCCGCTCATCGAGGTCAGAGTCTAGCAAGGCTCGCTGTCTTTGTTGCGCGCGTCGCAAAATTGTACAGATGAGGTTTCGAATGCGCGTGGTGAGGCGAGAACCCGTCTTCTAGAGTCGAAATCGGGCGTGCGGGTTTCGGAATACAACCGAAGCTTGGAGGAAGCTCCGCCGCTCATACACAGGGTTTACCAGGGGCGTCTTCCCTGATCTCAGGGAACACAGACAACAGAGGCCTGCGTTGCTTCGGACTGCGCGAACCGCGCGGATTCCGTCGATGGCTGGTCTTTGTCCGTCGCGCACCCGACATCCGAGGGAGGACTGGGAATGTCAGGTTTGAAACGCATGATGCTCGGCGCTGCTGTCGCCGGGCTGGTGATCGGCGCCGGACCGGCGCGGGCGGATTTCTGGTCGGACGCGGCCAAGGGCCTCGAGGGAACGACCATCCACGGCGTCTCCGAGTCGACGCCGCCGTCGAATTTCGTCAAGGACGTGCTCGCCCCGCAGTTCACCAAGGCGACGGGCATCAAGGTCGAGTTCGAGGCGACGTCCTGGGACCAGATGTACGACAAGGCGATCAAGGACATGGAGGCCAATACCGGCATCTATGACTTCGTCTATATCGAGCAGGACATCGTCTACTCGTATCTCTCGCGCAACTTCCTGGTCGACATCACGCAGTCGCTCGCCGACAAGCCGAACCTGAAGGCGCCCGATTTCGACCCGGCGATGTTCACGACCTTCGTCAACTACTTCAAGGGCGACAAGGGCGACATCTTCGGCGTGCCGATGGAGGCCTTCATCAAGGTCTACCTCTATCGCAAGGACCTCTTCGAGGATCCGAAGGCCAAGGAAGCGTTCAAGGCCAAGTACGGCTATGACCTCGGCGTCGCCAAGACGCACCAGCAGTACAAGGACAATGCCGACTTCTTCACGGCCTGGGGCAAGGACAACGGCCTCGAACTCTGGGGCTCGACCGTCCAGGCGCATACCGGCCATCCGGCGTCCTGGTACGAGTTCTTCGAGAGCATCGCCCCAACCTTCGGCGTCTACAACTGGGGCATCGATCCCAGCAAGAACTACGCTGCCAGCGTCGCCAATGGCGGCACGATGAACAGCCCCGAGGCCAAGAAGGCGCTCGAATTCTGGCTGAGCCTCCTGCCCGACGCGCCGCCGGAATCCACCGCCTCGACCTGGGATGAAGTCGCGGCGACCTTCGCCGCCGGCCGTACCGCCCAGGGCCTCGTCTATGGCGAGAACGCCGCCTGGATCGCCACCAACGACACCAAGTCCAAGGTCGTCGGCAAGGTCGGCGTCGCGCTGCCGCCGCTCGAGCCGGGCGTGCTCGAGGCCGCCGAAAGCGGCAAGGGCTATATCGGCTACTATGACGGCGGCGCCTTCGGCATCCCGCACTCCTCGAAGAACAAGGATGCGTCGCTGCTGTTCCTGCAGTACATCGCGCAGCCTTCGGTCCAGGCCGACTGGGCGGTTGCCGGTTCGCGCATCACCCACCAGGCGACCTATGACGATCCGAAGGTCGTGGCGCAGGATGCCAAGACCGACGGCTACTACACGCTGATGAAGAATGACGGCCGTCTGTTCGCCGGCGCCCCGCCCTACCCGTTCCACGCGCAGGTTCGCGAGGCGACGGCGCCCTTCTTCTATCAGGCGATCACGGGCGAGCTCTCTGCCTCCGACGCCCTCGACCAGATGGCGGCCGCGGCCGAGAAGGAACTGACGAAGCTCGGCTACCGCAAGTAAGCCGGACACGGTCGGCGCGGTCCCCCGAGGGGCCGCGCCGTTCCTCGCGCGGGCCGTCTCCCTGTCGGCCCGCGCCTTTTCCCCCGACCGGCCGCCGTCCGAGGAGACAGAGCTCCATGCGCCCACAATCCGTCGGCTGGCTGTTCCTGGCACCGACCCTTCTGATCCTCGCCGTGTTCGGCGTCCTGCCGTTCATCTATGTCCTGGTCGTCTCGTTCTTCGACTGGAACTCCTTCGCTGCCGACCCGACCATGCGGTTCTCGGGCGTGCAGAACTACCGCGACCTGGTGTTCGACACCGGCTTCCTGATGTCGCTCTGGAACACGCTGAAATTCGGCGTCTTCGCCGTCGCGAGCGAGATCGTGCTCGGCTATTTCCTCGCCCAGCTGTTCATGCGCAATTTCCCGCTGAAGGGCTTCTTCCGCACCATTCACACGCTGCCGCTGATGATCGCGCCGGTCGCTGTCGGCGCCACCTGGCGGCTGATGACGGTGCCGGGCCTCGGGCCCATCCCCTATTATCTCGACAAGTGGTTCGGCTACGACTACCTGATCAGCCGCTATGCCGGGCAGGCCTTCTTCACCACCGTGGTGATGGATGTCTGGCACTGGACGCCGCTCGTCACGCTGACGCTGCTCGCCGCGCTCTCCTCGATGCCGAAGGAGCCGTTCGAGCAGGCGCAGATCGACGGCGCCAACAAGCTGCAGACCTTCTGGTATGTGACGCTGCCGCTCCTGAAGCCGGCGATCCTCTCGGCGGTGTTCATCCGCCTCATGGATGCGATGCGCACCGTCGACGAGGTCTGGATGCTGACCGGCGGCGGCCCCGCCGCGGCCACCCGCTATGTCGGCCTCTATATCTGGCGCGTCGTCTTCCCGAAGACCGACTATGGCTACGGCTCGGCGATGTCGCTGATCACCCTCTATCTCACCATCGTGATGTGCTGGCTGCTCTATGCCGGTCTCGTCGCCCGCCGCGATTTGAGGAAGCCCGAATGAACCGCGACCGCAAAGGCCTGTCCCTGGCGTTCTGGCTCTTCTCGAGCCTGATCACCCTCTTCCCGATCTACTGGATGTTCGTCGTCTCGGCGAAGAGCCGCGTCGAGCTCTTCGGAGCGCCGACCTTCCTCATCAAGAGCTTCTTCTCCGAGAATTACTGGGCGACGCTGACCAATACGAGCTTCCAGGGCTACATGTTCAATTCGATCGTCATCGCGACGTCGAATGCGCTCTTGGTGACGACGCTGTCGCTGTTCGCGACCTACGCCCTGTCGCGCTACAAGCTCTCCGGCAAGGAGAACATCTTCTTCTGGACGATCACCAACCGCATGGCGCCGCCGGCCGCCTTCCTGCTGCCGCTGTTCCTGCTCTACACGCAGGTCTTCGTCGTCGGCGACTGGAAGATGTTCGACACGCGCATCGGCCTCATCCTGCTCTATTGCGTCTTCAACCTGCCCTTCGCGATCTGGACGATGCGCGGCGTCGTCGACGCCATCCCGCAGGAACTGGACGAGGCCGCCTTCGTCGACGGGGCCAGCACCTGGCAGGTGCTCGTGCACATCATCCTGCCGCTCGCCCGGCCGGGGCTTGCCGTCACCGGCATCCTGACCTGGGTGTTCGCCTGGAACGAGTATCTCTTCGCCGCGACGCTGACGAGCGTGCATGCCCGCACCATCACCACGGGCCTCGCCGAATTCGTCACCGTCACCGGCACCAATTGGGGCCAGATGGCGGCGACCGCCATGCTGACCCTCATTCCGGCGATCATCTTCCTGTCGCTGGTGCAGAAGCATATCGTCGCGGGCCTGACCTTCGGCGCCGTCAAGGGATGAGCGAGATGAGCAACGACGTCCCGGTCCGCCGCGCCCCGCGCCAGGGTTTCTTGCCGATCCATACCAACGGCTTCGACCGCGTGTTCATCTCGGTCGTCTGCTTCGTCGCCATCCACCTGTTCTGGATGCGCTTCCTCGAGCAGGATATTTCGCTCACTGTGGCCACGGTGCTCTCCGTGATCCTTGGAGCCTTCATCATCGCGCGCGGCTGAGCCCGCCCCCCCGGGCCGACGCGGCGCGACATGATCAACCGCAGCGGCAGGCGAGCGCCTGCCGCGCCAATTGGAGTGACGACCTTGCAGGCGCTTGTTCTCGAGGAAAAGAACCGCTTGTCGCTGCGCGACTTCCCGATCGAGGAAACGCTCGGGCCGCGCGACGTCCGGATCAAGCTGAAGACGGTCGGCATCTGCGGCAGCGACGTCCACTACTATACCCACGGCGCCATCGGCCCGTTCGTGGTGCGCGAGCCGATGATCCTCGGCCATGAGGCCTCCGGCGTCATCGAGGAGGTCGGCGCCGACGTGACCGAACTCGCCGTCGGCGACCGCGTCTGCATGGAGCCCGGCATTCCCGAGCCCGCCTCACGCGCCGCCCGGCTCGGCCTCTACAATCTCGATCCGGCCGTCCGCTTCTGGGCGACGCCGCCGATCCACGGCGTGCTGCGCCCCTCCGTCGTCCATCCGGCCGACTTCACCTTCAAGCTGCCGGACAGCGTCTCGTTTGCCGCCGGCGCCATGGTCGAGCCGCTCGCCGTCGGCGTGCACGGCGCCACCAAGGCGCAGGTGAAGCCCGGCGATGTCGCCATCGTCATCGGCGCCGGCCCGATCGGCCTCGTCACGGTGCTGGCCGCGCTCGCCGCCGGCTGCGCCCGCGTCATCGTCACGGATGTCGACGACACCAAGCTCGCCATCGCCGAGAAGCTCGGCGCCGTCACGCCCGTCAATGTCGCCCGCACCTCGCTGGTCGAGGTGGTCAAGGCCGAGACGGCGGGCTGGGGCGCCGACATCGTGTTCGAATGCTCCGGCAATGCGCGCGCCGCGGCCGCCGTCTTCGAGCCGCTCTGCCCCGGCGGCAAAGTCGTCTTCATCGGCATCCCGCTCGAGCCGATCCCCTATGACGTCGCCGGCGGCCAGATCAAGGAAGTGCGCGTCGAGCATGTGTTCCGCTATGCGCATGTCTATCCGCGCTGCGTCGGCATGCTGGCCTCGGGCGCCATCGACGTCTCCTCGCTGATCACCCGCACCTTCCCCTTCTCGGAAAGCGTCGAGGCATTCGAATATGCCGCGACCTCGCCGGCGGGCCAGGTGAAGATCCAGATCGAGATGCCAGACTGATCTTGGCCCTTCTCGAACGGGCTGAAGGCTGCGGGGGGAGCGAATGTATCTGGAGAAGCTCAGGCTCACCGGCCGCGTTGCCGTCGTCACGGGCGGCGGGCGCGGCATCGGGCTCGCGATCAGCGAGGCGCTGGCGGAAGCCGGCGCCCATGTCGTCATCGCCGATCGGGACCCCGGCGTCGCCGCCGCGGGCCAGGCGAGCCTCAAGGACAAGGGGTTCGACGCCGAGATCGTCACGCTCGACGTGACGAAGCCTGATGATGTCACCGCCGTCGCGGACGACATCGCCGCCCGGCACGGCCGCATCGACATCCTCGTCGCCAATGCCGGCATCGCCCGCTCGGGCGTCGCCGCCGAGGCGACGACCGACGAGCACTGGCTCAATGTCATCGACGTCAATCTGAACGGCGTCTTCTGGTGCAACCGCGCCTTCGGCCGGCACATGCTGGCGGCCGGGCGCGGGTCGATCGTCAATATCGGCTCGATGTCGGGCTTCATCGTCAATCGGCCGCAGAACCAGTCCTATTACAACGCCTCGAAGGCGGCGGTGCACCATTTGACCAAGTCGCTGGCGACCGAATGGGCGCCGCGCGGCGTTCGCGTCAATGCGGTGGCGCCGACCTATATCGAGACGCCGCTGATGAAATTCGCCTATGACGTGCCCGGCATGGTCGAGGGATGGCTCGCCGATACGCCGATGGGCCGGCTCGGCCAGCCGGACGAGATCGCCTCGGTGGTGCATTTCCTCGCCTCCGACGCAGCCAGCCTCATGACAGGATCGATCGTTCAGGCCGACGCCGGCTTCACCTGCTGGTAGGCCACAAGGAGACTTCGAAGATGGAATTCAGCGGCAAGAGCGTCATCGTCACCGGCGCCGGCAAGGGCATCGGCCATGCCACGGCGAAAATGCTGGCGGCGCGCGGCGCCCATGTCATCGCCCTGTCGCGCTCGCAGGCCGATCTCGACGGCCTCGCCGAGGAGATCGGCTGCCAGGCGATCGCGGTCGACCTCGCCGATGCCGACGCGACGCGGCGGGCAGCGCGCGAGGCGGTCCCGGCCGACTATCTCGTCAACTGCGCCGGCACCACGGCGCTCGACAGCTTCCTCGACGTCAGCGCGGAGACCTTCGACCTCATCCATGCCGTGAATACACGCGCGCCGATGATCGTGGCGCAGGAATATGCCCGCGACCGCGTCGCCAAGGGCCTGCCCGGCGCGATCGTCAACGTCTCGTCGATGGCCTCGTTCTACGGCCTGCCCGACCACGCCGCCTATTGCGCCTCGAAGGGGGCGCTCGACGCGCTCACCCGCGTGATGGCCAACGAACTCGGCCGCCACTCGATCCGCGTCAACGCGGTCAACCCGACGGTCACGCTGACGCCAATGGCAGTGAAGGCCTGGAGCGACCCGGTGAAATCAGGCGGAATGCTCTCACGCATCCCGATCGGCCATTTCGCCGATCCCGACGAGGTCGCCGAGGTCATCCTCTTCCTCCTCTCCGACCGCGCCTCGATGATGAACGGCGTCGCCCTCCCCGTCGACGGCGGCTTCATGGTGACGTGAGGGGGTTCAATAGGGCGGCACGAAGAAGATCTCGACACGCCGGTTGCGATAGGCGCTGATCGAGGTGGAGACCGCGACGAGCGGCTCGCTCGAGCCGAGGCCGGTGGTGCCGATCCGGCCGGCGGCCACACCGTTCGCCGCGAGGATCGACCGCGCCGCGTTGGCGCGCGCGAGCGACAGGGCCGGATTCTCGTCCGGGGACGTGTGGCCGACGACCTGGACGCGGCGCTGGGGAAAGCGATTGACGATCTTGGCGACGGATCTGAGGAGCGACTGCCCGGCCGGATCGGGCGAGGCCGACCCCTGCTCGAAGCCGATCCGCTCGCTGGCGTTCAAGACGAGTGCGTTGCCACGGACGCTGACCGAGAGGCCGGCCTGACGGAATTCCGCGAGCAGCTCACGATCCTTCTGGTCCTCGATCGATCCGGCCGCGAAGCCGGCGATGCCGGCGGCGACGCCGCAGGCCGCGGCGTTCTTCAGCACCTGCTCGCCATTGCCACCATTGATGGCGGTCGCCAGCCCGCAGACGAGCGCTCCGGTCGTGGCGTCTTGCGATCCGTGAACAGCCGCCTCGGATGGCTTCGCCTGTCCCGTGGCCGGGTCGACCGACTGGCAGCCAGCGAGCGGCAACGCCAAAGCTACCAGGAGATGGAGAAAACGCGCGCGCGAATCCGGCCACTTGGACCGGGCGCCGGCCCCCGCCGCAGCTTCGCCATTCCATACCGGCAGACGGCGCATGGCCCGACCATCCCGATGTCTGGACGCTGTCACTGAGCCTCTCCCTGCTGGGTGGTTCGGCCGAGATCGCCGACGCATGGAAGCTTGGTCCCGAGCGCCACGGCGAAGATCTGCAACTGGGGATCGTCCGGCGCGAACGTGCCGTTGCGACATTCGCGGGTGACGAGATTGACCGCGCGGTCGCGCGCCGCCGGCCGAGCGTCGGGCCGCGCGCCGGCGAGCCAGCCGAGCGCATCCCTGAAGCAGCTTCTATCGATCGCCGCCTCGGCGACGAGCAGGAGGTCGCTTGACGCGACGGCGGTCGCGGCCCCGGCAGTACAGGGGAGACCGATCGGCGAGGCCTTGCCGGCGCGGGCACAGATCACGGCCGTCGCGTCGCAGCCCGCCTCCTGATAGCAGGCCTTGATGAAGGGGTAACCTGTGCCGGCGATCGTCTCGGCGGCCGTGGGGCAGCCAATCGACGAGGCCGGCGGGGATGGAGTTGGGATGAGCGGCGGCGCAGAGGGCGACGCTGGCGGTTCGGGGATGTGTGTCGGCCGCGACTCCGCATGGGCCGGCAATTGAGCCTCGCGTGTCGTCGGCCTGTTTGAGGCGCCAACACCAACAAACAGTGCTACCACGACAAACGCGATAAACGCAAACGGCACTCCAACAAATAGAGATCGTTGGATGCTCGATGGGCTCAGATGCTTCTCAAAGACAACTAGGTTTATTATTATCGCAACGATGTAGACAATCAATGCAACCGCTATTACAGCGATCTTCTCTGTCATCGTCGCGTTGACTAAAATCAGATAAGTCGTGCAGATTCCGTCTGGCAGTTTATACGGACACTCATCGACCATCAGCGACCCTCTCCCAGCTCAGGAAAGTCGCGGGCGATCCTGCTCTGCAGGTTTTTCGACTGGCGCATCGTGTCGTCGGCGACGCGGCGCACGTCCTCGCCGACCGCGTCGACGCCGCAGCTGACCGCGTTCTCGCGCGCTATGGTGCCGATCCTGGCCGCGAAGGAGGCGAGGCGCCGATCGAGCCCTGTCGCCTGCCGGCCACAGGCGCCGGGCTCCTGCGCCAACTGGCGGAGGGCGCTTGTATAGGCGCCACGCTGCGCCAGCTGATAGTTGATCTGGCCGACGGCGCAGCTATCGGTATGGCCGATCACATCGAGCCAGTCGCGAACACCGGCGCGGGCCTGGTCCGCCCACGGTCCGGCACCGCAGGCCGAAAGAAGTCCCGCGCCGTCCGCGACCGGGCCGCCGACATAGCGGCCGAGGTCGTCGGCACGCAGTGGATCGGGGGGCGGCGCCTGCGAGACGCAGGCGACCAGCGGCAGCAGCACGAGAAGGGCGGCAGCGCGCCTCCGTCTCACGGCCAGTCCTTGGCAAGGCTCCGGGCCAGCCGGGCGGCGCGCTCGACATCGACCTCGCCCGCGGCCGGCCGATCGAAGATGACGAGGCGCCGCTTCGTATCGATGAGGATCGCGCGGCCAGTGGCTGCGCCAGGCGCCGGCGCCAGCTTTCGGCATTCGGCCGGGGTGGGCGGCGCCGGGCGGGGCGCAGCATCCGCCTTCGTCGTTCGCCCCGGCGGCGCCGGCTTGGCGACGGGCAGTTCGATGATCGAGGAGCGCGCCTCGGCCAGGCAGTGCCGGACCGGCGCCTGCTCGTCCGAGGCGCGGACAGCGAGGCGAGCCCCGCCTTCTGCTTGAAGCTGCTGCAATGTCGCCGCCCGGTCGCCCGTGAAATCGGAGAGATCGACGAGCAGGACGAGAGCCGGGCGCCGCTTGGCGCCGCCGTCGTCGCGCGTAAGGCTCTTGTCGGCGCGGCCGAGCGTATCGGCGAAGGCCCAGCGCAAGGTGCGCTGGTCGGGCACGGCATAGAGTTCGGCCACTGTCACCTTCCCGGCCGCGGGATCATACCAGCGCTTGGCGATGCGCTCGTCCAGCTGATGGTCGGCAAGGCCGATCAGTCCGAACGACCGCGCATCGTCCAGCAGCGGCGCGACATAGCTCGACCACACCGCCTCCCCGACGGCGTCCAGATCATTGCGGATCCCGAGCCGCCTCTCATAGGCCGCGCTGCTGGCGACCGTCTGCAGGATCGACAGGAGGATGTCGGCCTGATCGGAGCTCATCCGTGCTACATCCTCGCGCACCGGCTCGAGGATCGCGAGCGCCTGGACGAGCAGGCGGCGGTTTGCGAGAGCGATGTCGTCGCCAGCCTCGGCAATGTCAGGGCCGGGATCGAGGCCGACGACCGACCGGCCGGGAGTACCGATCGCCTTTGCCAGCAACTGGTCGAAACGCTGGAAGTCCGCCGGTGCGCCCTCCGCGACCGCGATCGACCCGATCGCGATCAGGATCACGACGAACGCCTTCAGGCCCCGCGCCACGCTCCGCGTCATTGGCCGATCCGCCTTGCGTAGTCGAGCGTGTGATCGGCGTTCTTCATATAGCGCGACAGTTTCCCCGTCAGCTCATCAGCCTTGTCGAGAGCCTTGAATTGATTGTCGATCGTGTCTTTCGACGTCTTGCTCTCGCTGATGATCTGCTTGATCTCTTTGACTTGGCTTTCGATGTAGTCGATCTGGCTGTTTGCGGCGGCAAGAGCCGACTCGACATAGGCCATATTGTCGACACAGCGCTTGAATTGCCTTTCCTTCTTCTTCTTCATCGGCCCGCCGGTGTCGACGAGATCCCGCAAGACCGCGCAGCCGCCGCGAAGCTCGTCCAGCTGTGCTTCCGTGCTCGAAATCGAGGCTGTCAGGTCAATATAGGCTTCGAGGGCTGCCCGGCCGTTGCTGAGGTTCTGGTTGAGTTCCTCCATCTCTTGCCGCAGTTCCTCCAGGCGCTCTTCCACCGACTTCCGACTGGTCGGAGGCGGGGCAACCGGAGGGGTGGGCGCGGCGATACCGGCGTCCGGAGCAACTGTCTCGGATGGCGCGGCCCCTGCTCCACCCCCGGCGGGAGGGGCTTGATCCTCGGCGCGGGCAGCATTCAGGACCAGCACCGCGCAAGCGGCGACGAGAAGCATCATGCGGAGGGCCATCACTTGCCCTCCGTCGGCAGAGCGGCGGGACAAGCGGCGGCGAGTTCCGCTCTCTTGCGGCCGAGATCGGCGCCGCGCTCCTTCAGCGATGCGCGGCGATTGGCGCAGATCTCCTGTCCGGCCGCGTCATCAGCGGCGACGCCAGCACACAGCGTCTCCGCCTCATTGCGCATCCCGTCAAAGACACTGATCGCCTGCAGCAGCGCAGCCGCCTCGTCCTCGGCCCCCTCGCAGCTGCGCTCGAACTCGCCGCGCCGGATCCTGGCGATCCGGAGATCGACCTGGAAAGCGAGCCTTTCCATTTCCTCGATGAGCATGTCGACCTCGCGAACCTGCTTCGCGAAGGCGGCACTTCTGGCGCGCGCAGCGTCATCGGCCTTGCGGATCTGGTCGATCGACGTCGCATCCGCGGCGCTCTCAACCGCAGGCGGCATCTGCCCGGCATCCTCGGCGCCGGCGAGCCCGGGCTCCGCCAGGACTGAAGCCATGGCCAGAAGCACCAGGCCGAAACTCTGTCTGATCTTCAACTCTGCCCCCGGCACTGCGCCTCGCCCCCAAGGCAACGAGGACAGGATGCTCCGCCTCTCTGCACTCTTCAAGAGTGTGCGATGCAAAAATCTCGCTATAGTTGTGTCTTGATACCCGTCACCGGACGCCCTGCGCGCCATGCAAGGAGCGCGTCCTTCGCTCGCGCGGCACTCACCCTGGGAACAGATCAGCCCCGCCATCGACATCATCGCGCTGGATGCTATGACTTCGGGCGGTGTCGGATCGCCTCGTGAAAGTGCGCGCCTTGGACAGGACTTTTCTCACGCTCGAGGCCGCGGAGAGCCAGGCGGCGCTGCGCTCGCTGTCTTCGCCGGCGCGGCTCGAGATGCTCCGCCTGCTGCATGCGCGCGGGCCGATGAACGTCAACGAGATCAGCGCGGCGCTCTCACTGCCGCAATCGACGGTCGCGACCGGCATCCAGATGCTGGAAGAGGCCGAGCTGATCGAGACGCGGACGGTCAAGGCCAGGAAGGGCCACCAGAAGATCTGTTCGGCCCGCTATGACGAGATCGTCATCCGCTTCGATCGCGCGGCGAAGCCGCAGGACGACGCCGCCATCGAGGTGTCGATGCCGATCGGGCTCTATACCAGCTGCGCCGTCGAGGCGCCGTGCGGGCTCTGCTCGCGCGAGGGGGTGATCGGCCTGCTCGACGTGCCGAACTTCTTCCTCGATCCGAGCCGGATGCAGGCGAGCCTGATCTGGTTCGGGCGCGGCTATGTCGAATACAAGTTCCCGAACAATGCCAAACTGCTCGGCGAGACCATCCGCGCGATCGAATTCTCGCTCGAACTGTCCTCGGAGGTGCCCGGCACCAATCCCGACTGGCCGTCCGACATCACGCTCTGGGTGAACACCGTCGCCGTCGGCACCTGGACCTCGCCCGGCGACTATGGCGACACGCGCGGCGCGCTGACGCCGCGCTGGTGGAAGCTCGAAGGCTCGCAATATGGCCGGCTGACCAACTGGACGATTTCGGACCAGGGCACCTTCATCGACAATATCAAGATATCTGATATTAAACTCGACGACCTCGCGCTCGGCGATCATCGCTCGATCCGGCTGCGCATCGGCATCGCCGAGGACGCGCGACATCCCGGCGGAATCAACATTTTCGGCCGTGGATTCGGCAATCATGACCAGGACATCATCATGCGGCTGCATCGCGCGCCGCGTTGACAGCGGCAGAGTGAAGCGCCTTGAGGCCGGCGGCGACGATTGACACAGCCGCCCCGCTCGCCCATGATTTGCAGACTGTATCGGAATTAATGATATAGAAATCAGGAAACGCAGAGCGAGGGTGCCGTGAAAGCGAACGTGACCGTCCACAAGGACTTCGCGATCTCAGCGATTGACGACCGTGTCTACAGCTCGTTCCTCGAGCATCTCGGCCGCGCCGTCTATACCGGCATCTACGAGCCGGGCCATCCGACCGCCGATGCGGACGGCTTCCGCGGCGACGTGATCGATCTCGTCCGCGCGGTGAAGACCCCCTATGTCCGCTATCCCGGCGGCAATTTCGTCTCGGCCTATAACTGGGAAGACGGCATCGGCCCGCGCGAGGACCGTCCCGTCCGGCTCGACCTCGCCTGGCGCACCCGCGACGACAACCGCATCGGCGTCAACGAATTCGTCGACTGGTGCAAGAAGGCCGACACCAAGCCGATGCTGGCGGTCAATCTCGGCTCGCGCGGCCTCGATGCGGCGCGCAACTTCCTCGAATATTGCAACCATCCGGGCGGCTCCTACTGGAGCGACCTGCGCCGCAAGCATGGCTGGGCCGATCCGCACGGCGTCAAGCTCTGGTGCCTCGGCAACGAGATGGACGGACCCTGGCAGGTCGGCCACAAGACGGCCGAGGAATATGGCCGCCTCGCCAACGAGACCGCCAAGGCGATGCGGCTGTTCGACAAGTCGCTGGAGCTGATCGTCTGCGGCTCGTCCAATTCGGACATGCCGACCTATCCCGACTGGGAGGCGACGGTCCTCGAGCACACCTATGATTCGATCGACCACATCTCGCTGCACATGTATTTCGCCAATCACGAGCACGATACGCTCGGCTATCTGGCGAAGTCCGAGAAGCTCGACCGCTACATCAACACGATCGGCGGCGTGATCGACTTCATCAAGGCGAAGAAGCGCTCGAAGAAGGACGTCAAGATCTCCTTCGACGAGTGGAACGTCTGGTATCACAGCCGCGAGGCCGACAGGAAGATCCTCGAAGGCGACGAATGGCCGGATGCACCGCATCTGCTCGAGGACATGTACAATTTCGAGGACGTGCTGCAGGTCGGCGGCATCCTCAACACCTTCATCCGCCGGGCCGACCGGGTGAAGATCGCCTGCATCGCGCAGCTCGTGAACGTCATCGCGCCGATCATGACCGTCGAGGGCGGTCCGGCCTGGCGGCAGACGATCTACTATCCGTTCCTCTACGCCTCGCTCTATGGCCGCGGCACGGCGCTGCGCGCCGTCGTCGACGGTCCGACCTATGACAGCGTCCAGGGCGACGACATTCCCTATCTCGACGTCACGGCGGTGCGTTCGCCTGGTGGCAACGAGGTCACCTTCTTCGCCGTCAACCGCCATCTGACGGAGACGCTCGATCTCTCCGCGGCGCTGGAAGGCTTCCCGGCGGCCCGGCTCATCGAGCATATCCAGATGACGCATCCGGATCTCCGCGCCATCAACACCGCCGAGAACCCGGACAATGTCGTGCCGAACACGGTCGGCGGAACGCTGGTCGAGGACGGCGCGCTCCGCTCCAAGCTGCCGCCGCTCTCCTACAACGTCGTCCGCATCGCGGTCTGACGGCGGCGACAACGCGTCGGCGGAGCGGCAAGCTTCGTCGGCGCCCCATCGCTGCGTTGCGGTGAGCCGCTACGGCCTGCCGAGCTCCGACAGGGCGCTCTTCATCGCCGCGCTCGGGATCTTGATCAGCCCGCGATAGGGCTGGTCCATTTCCAGGATCAGGAAGATGGCGCCGGCGACGGAGATCGCGGCGACGCCGAGCGCGACCGTGACGCTGAGATTGGTCGGCGCGAACAGCCCGAAGCTCACGAAGATGATCGTCAGCCAGAAGACGACCACCGCCAGGAACGGCCATTGGATGCTGGTGCCGATCTGTTCGAGCAGCGCCCAGCGCGACTGCGCGATCGTATTGCTGATCTGCAGGGCATTCGACTGCAGCCAGCGCTGCGGGTCGGTCTTCGGCGAGAGCGCCAGGACCATCATCTGAACCTGCTCGATGCTGGCGCCCGAGCCGATGGCGGCGACCTCGACATCGCCGGACGCCTCCCCCGGCCAGACCGACTGGATGCGCGCCGCGACGACCGCCTTCAGCGTCGCGCGGACGGCCGCCGTCTCCGGTCCATATTCGGCGAGCGTCCGGTCGAGCAGCACGATCTCGGCGGCGCTGGTTCTGAGTTCCGCCTGCTTGTCGGAGAGAGCGCTGTTGGCGGCGGCGGTCAGGAGCCCAAGCACCAGCGCAGCGAGGGTTGCGATCATCGCCATGGCGACCTTGATGGCGTCGCGGGCCTCCGGGCCGAGATGCTCGTCCGGCAGCACCTTGCGCAGCCACATGCCGAGCAGCGCGCCGCAGAAGACGCAGGCGAAGGCAACCAACCCGATCAAGCCAGCACTCATGATTGCCCCTCCCCCATCGGACGCGCCATGGCCGGATGCCCGGCACCTTGCCCGGCAGGCCTTCCGATCGGCCTGCGCTCCATCCAGCCGTGCTTGGCGCCGCTTGGCGCCGAGATCAACAGAAATCGGCGGCATCGCGCGGGGCAGGCCGCGAAAGGTCGGGGGTGCCGGCTAACGACCCCAGACCACGGCGTTTTCGTGCCGCTTGATGATGTGCTTCAGGTCCTCGAAGGCGCTGGTGACATGGCCGGCGAAGCGCTCCGCCGCCGGCGAGCGCGGCGCGCCGACGCGGCGCAGGATGCCGAGCGAGCGGTTGGGCTGCGGGATCTCGTAGGGGAGCACCGTGACGCGGTTTTCCTTGCGCTGCGCGAAGACGACGGAGAAGGGCAGCACGGCCAGCGCGTCCGTTTCGGCGAGATAGTTGATGACGCTCATGAGCGAGCCGCCGGAATAGCGGATGTTGAGATCGGACATGCCGATGCTCATCAGGATCATCTGCAGGTCCGACATCAGCGGCGAGCCCGGCAGCGGCGCCACCCAGGGGAAGCTGGTCAAATCGTGCGCCCGGAGGCGGCGGTTGCGCAGCAGCGGATGCGCCGGGCGGCAGGCGACGATGTTGCGCCCGGGCAGGATCTGCGTGAATTCGAAGCCGGGGCCGAGATCGAGCACGCCGATCGGCACGATGCCGAGATCGATCTGGTTGCCCTCGAGCGCCGCGACCATCTCGGGCAGGTTCAGATAGCTCTGCTGGATGGTGACTTCCGGCTCGATGTTCTGGAACTCGCCGATCATCCGGCTGATCATCGCATCCATGAAGAACGGCACGCCGCCGACGCGGACGACGCCCTTGGTGCCCTTCATGAAGCCCTGCACCGCATCGGAGGCCTGGCGCGAGGCGCTGATGATGGTGCGGCCCTGCGCCGCCAGCTGCGCGCCGAGCGGCGTCGCCTGCAGCGGCCGCCTTCCCTTGACGAAGAGTGGCTCGCCGACCCGCGCCTCCAGCATCGCCAGCGAGCGGCTGACGGCCGGCTGGGTCAGCCCCAGCATGGAAGCGCCCTCCGACACGCCGCCGGCATCGAGCACGGCAGCGAGCTGCATCAGGTGGCGCTCGTTCAGCTTCATAGCAATTTGCTATACAAGTCCCGCCACAACTGATCAAGCGACGCCCGGCGCCATGCTATTCCCTCAGATCAAGGGGAAGGGAGGCCCCGGACTGATGGACGGCCAGCACGACGGCCAGCAAGGGGGGCAAGCCCCCGAGGCGATCTCGCCGCAGGCGCGCGACTTCTCGCGCCGTCTGGTGGCCCTTGGTCCCTCGCGCCTCGCCGAAGCGGCCGAGGCCGGCGTCGGCGGGCTGCATGCGCTGGTGGCGGCGCTCCGGCCAACCGCAGAAGAGTTCCGCCTCGCGATCGATTTCCTGACCGAGATCGGCCACTATGCCGATGCGCGGCGGCAGGAATGGGTGCTGTTCGCCGATGTGCTCGGCGTCTCCTCGCTGATCGAGGACCAGAACAGCCCACGTCCCAAGGGGGCGACCCCCAACACCGTCGCCGGGCCGTTCTACCGCGCCGATGCGCCGGAATTGCCGCTCGGCGCCAATATCTCGCGCGATCACAAGGGCGAGCCGCTCAGCGTGACGGGCCGGATCGTCGGCCTCGACGGCCAGGGCGTCCGCAATGCCGTCGTCGAGGTCTGGCAGGCGAATGGCGAGGGGCTCTACGAGAACCAGGAGCCGGACCTGCAGCCGGAATTCAACCTGCGCGGCCGATTCCTCGCCGATCCGCAGGGGCGGTTCTCCTTCACCACCGTCAAGCCGAAGGGCTACACCCTGCCGGCGGACGGACCGGTCGGCCATCTGATGAAGGCGCTCGGCCTCGGCCTCGATCGCCCCGCCCATATCCATTTCCGCGTCTCGGCCGACGAGTTCGAGACGCTGACCACCCATGTCTTCGACCGCGCCGATCCTGCGATCGGGCGCGACGCGATCTTCGGGGTCAAGCCCGAACTGCTCGCCGATTTTCGCGCGCTTCCGACCGTCGGAGGACACCGGAAGCATGCGCTCGACCTCACCCTTGTGCTCTGCCCGCGCGGGCAGGGTCGCCCGTGAACCCTCTGGGAGGAGATGAACGATGGCCCGAGTAAGCGGCTACCACCACCTGACGATGTCGACAGACGGCGCTCAGGAGGACTTTGACTTCTACACCAAGGCGCTCGGCCTGCATTCGGTGAAGCGCACCGTGCTGTTCGACGGCACGATCCCCGTCTATCACCTCTATTACGGCTCGCCGGACGGCGACGCCTCGACGATCATCACCACCTTCCCCTTCCGCAAGCCCGGCGTGTTCGGCCGGCGCGGCACCAACCAGTCGCGCACGATCCTGCAGGCGATCCCGAAGGGCGCCGCCGATTTCTGGGTCGACCGGCTCAATGCCCGCGGCATCGCCGCGACCAAGATCACCCGCTTCGGCGCCGACCGCGCCGCCTTCCTGCATCCCTGCGGCATCGCGCATGAGCTCGTCGAAAGCGACAGCGATCCGCGCCGGCCGATCACCAACGAGGCGCAGGGCATCGGCGTCGACCATGGCATCAAGGGCATCTACGGCGCCGTCGTCGCCGTGACCGACCGCACCGCGATGGATGATTTCCTGACCATCGCGCTGCCGCTGGAGAAGGAAGCCGACAACCACGAGGGTCTCGTCTACCGCGTTCCGGACGCCAGCGGCGTCAACCAGCGCGTCGAGATCATCGTCGACCGCGACAGCGCGCAGGGTACCTGGACGCTCGCCGGCGGCACCATCCACCACCTCGCCCTCAACACCGGCGACGAGGAGAACCAGCTGAAGCTGCGCGCCCATATCGAGGGGCTCGGCTTCACCGACATCTCCGAGCAGAAGGACCGCAACTACTTCAAGTCCTGCTATGTCCGCTCGCCGGGCGGCGCGCTGTTCGAGCTCGCCTGGACGACGCCGGAAGGCTGGGCCAAGGACGAGCCTCCGGGCCAGATCGGCAAGACGCTGGTGTTCCCGCCGTGGTTCAAGGACCGCGAGGCGGAGCTCCGCGCCGGCCTCGAAGAGGCGGCCTTCGCATGAACGAGGGCGGCGGTCCGCTGCGGCTCGGGGCCAGAGGCCAGGCGGCGAAGGCGATCTGCGTCTTCGTTCATGGTCGCGGCCAGTCGCCGGAGGAAATGGAGGCGCATGTGCTGGCTCGGCTTGCCGTGCCGGGCATCGCCTACCTGCTGCCGCGCGCGCCGAAGGGCGCGTGGTGGTCGGCCCGTGCCGTCGACCCGCTGACGCCGGTCGCCCGCGCAGAGCTTGCCGCCGCCCTCGATCATCTCGCCGCGGCACTCGCCGCGGCCCGTTCCGAACTGCCGGGAACGCCGCTTCTGCTCGCCGGCTTCTCGCAGGGCGCCTGTCTCTCGATCGAATATCTCCTCGCGGGATTGCCGCCGCCGGACGCCCTGGCGGCTCTCACCGGCAGCCGCGTCGGCGTCGCCGCCGATGGCCGCGCCGAGGCCATGCCGGCCGGCATCCCGGTCTATCTCACCGGCGGCGATGCCGATCCCTGGATTCCGGTCGCGGCCTTCGCCGATGCCGCCGATGCGCTCGGCCGCGGCGGCGCCAGGCTGCGCGCCGATGTCTTCCCGGGGCGCGGCCACGCGGTCTCCGACGCCGAGATCGCGATGCTCGCTGCGATCCTCGCCGATCTCTCGGCCGGCCGCCCCCCGCGCATGGAGGCGCCACGATGATGGAGAGCTTCGTCTTCCCCGGCCTCACGACACGGGTGGTCTTCGGCTCCGGCACCATGGCGAGCGCCGGCGAGGAAGTCCGCCGTCTCGGCCATGCGAAGGCGCTGGTGCTGGCGACACCACACCAGAAGGCCGACGCCGAGCATCTCGCCGCGCGTCTCGGCGATCTCTCCGCCGGCCTCTTCGCCGGCGCGGTGATGCACACGCCGGTCGAGGTCACCGAGGAGGCCGTCGCGGCCTATCGCTCGAGCGGCGCCACCGCGGTCGTCAGCCTCGGCGGCGGCTCGACGACCGGGCTCGGCAAGGCGATCGCGCTCCGCACCGGCGCCGACCAGGTCGTCATTCCGACCACCTATGCCGGCTCCGAGATGACCGACATCCTCGGCGAGACGGCGAATGGCGAGAAGACGACGCGGCGCTCGCCGGACATCCGGCCGGAGACCGTGATCTATGACGTCGACCTGACGCTGTCGCTGCCGGTCGGGCTCACCATCACGTCGGCGATGAACGCGATCGCCCATGCGATGGAGGCGTTCTACGCGCCGGACCGCAACCCGGTGATCGTCTTGATGTGCAAGGACGCGATGGCCGCGTTCCGCGACGGCATCCCGCGCCTCATCGAGAACCCCGGCGATCACGCGGCGCGGGCGAAGGCGCTCTACGCCGCCTGGTGCTGCTCGACGGCGCTCGGCTATGTCCAGATGGCGCTGCACCACAAGCTGGCGCATGTCTTCGGCGGCTCGTTCGACACGCCGCACGCCGAGACCCACGCGATCCTGCTGCCCTATACGACCGCCTTCAACGAAGTCGCGGTCGGGCCGCTGCTTTCGCCGATCGCGGACGCTTTCGGCGGCGGCTCGGCCGGCTGCGGGCTCTGGGACTTCGCCAAGAGCATCGGCGCGCCGCAGAGCCTCAAGGAAGTCGGCATCACCGAGAGCGACCTCGACCGCGCGGCGGCGATCGCACTTCGCAATGCCTATGCCAATCCAAGACCCATCGACCCGGGTTCGATCCGGGAACTCCTGCAGGCGGCGTGGGATGGACGCCGACCGGCAGGCTGAACAGAGAAGAAGAGGGAGGGAACCATGACCACACGACGCATGCACATCTCGCGACGCAGTTTCCTGAAGGCATCGGCCGCGACCGGGCTGACGCTCGCCGGTTCCGGTCTCGCGGCGCCTGCACTCGCGCAGGGCGCCAAGATCAAGCTCGGCTATGTCTCGCCGCAGACGGGTCCGCTCGCCGGCTTCGCCGAGAGCGATGCCTACAACATCAAGGCGTTCCTCGATTCGCCGGCCGGCAAGAATTTCGAGGTCATCGTCAAGGACAGCCAGTCGAACCCCAACCGCGCCGCGGAAGTTGCGAAGTCGCTGATCGTCGACGACGAGATCAACCTGATGGTGGTCGGCTCGACGCCGGAGAACACCAATCCGGTCGCCACCACCTGCGAGGCCGAGGGCATCCCGGTCATCTCGACCATGGCGCCCTGGCAGCCCTGGTTCATCGGCCAGCAGGGCAATCCCGGCGATCCCGCCTCGTGGAAGCCGTTCAAGTTCGCCTATCACTATTTCTGGGGCCTCGAGGACATCATCGCGGTCTATACGGCGATGTGGAAGCAGCTCTCGACCAACGGCAAGGTCGGCGGCCTGTTCCCGAACGATGCCGACGGCAATGCCTGGGGCGATCCGAAGAACGGCCTCAAGCCCGGCCTCGAGGCCGCCGGCTTCTCGCTGACCGATCCCGGCCGCTACCAGAACCTCTCGGACGACTTCACCGCGCAGGTCAACGCCTTCAAGGCGGCTGACATCGAGATCGTCACCGGCGTCGTGATCCCGCCCGACTTCACCACCTTCTGGAACCAGGCGCGGCAGCAGGGCTTCAAGCCCAAGGCCGTGACCGTCGCCAAGGCGATCCTGTTCCCGCAATCGGTCGAGACGCTCGGCGATGCCGGCAACAACCTCTCCTCCGAAGTCTGGTGGTCGGCCTCGCATCCGTTCAAGTCCTCGATCACCGGCCAGTCCTCGGCAGAGCTCGCCGCCGACTACACCGCCAAGACGAACCGCCCCTGGACCCAGCCGATCGGCTTCGTCCATTCGCTGTTCGAGGTGGCTGCCAATGTGATGGGCCGCGTGCAGGATCCGACCGATGCCGAGGCGATCGCCGCGGCCATCGCGGCGACGGACATGGCGACGGTGGTCGGCAAGGTCGCTTGGACCGGCGCCGGCGTTCCGCCCTTCGCGGCCAAGAATGTCTGCAAGACGCCGCTCGTCGGCGGCCAGTGGCGCAAGAAGGACGGCGGCGGCTTCGACCTCGTGATCGTCGAGAACGCGACGGCGCCCGAGATCCCGACCGCCGGCAAGATGGAAGCCCTCTCCTGAGGCATCGGGGGGCGGCGCCCGCGCCGCCCCCGATGCTCCCGAGGCCGGACAGAACCGCGATGATCCTGACGCTCGACAACGTTTCGAAGTCTTTCGGCGCCTTGAAGGTGACCGACGGCGTGAGCGTTGCCGTGCCGCGCGGCGAGGCGCTCGGCATCATCGGCCCGAACGGCGCCGGCAAGTCGACGCTGTTCAATCTCATCACCGGCAACATCCTGCCGAATGCCGGCCGCATCAGCTTCCTCGGCCGCGACGTCACCAGAGCGCCGGCGATGGAGCGCGTGCGCATGGGCGTCGGCCGCTCGTTCCAGATCCCGCAGCCCTTCGAGGGGCTGACAGTGTTCGAGAATCTGCTCACCGCCGCCGCCTTCGGGCGCGGCGGGCGCGAGGCGGAGATGGTCGAGGGCTGCGCCCGCATCCTGGAAGAAACGGAGTTGCTGAAGAAGGCCAACATCGTTGCCGGCTCGCTGTCACTGCTCGATCGCAAGCGCCTCGAGCTCGCACGCGCCATGGCGACGGGGCCGGAACTCTTGCTGCTCGACGAGATCGCCGGCGGCCTGACCGAGGGCGAATGCAAGGCGCTGGTCGCGACGATCAAGGGCATCCACGCCCAGGGCACAACGATCATCTGGATCGAACATGTGCTGCATGCGCTGACCTCGGTGGTCGAGCGGCTCCTGGTGCTCGATTTCGGCCGTGTCATCGGCCTCGGCGAACCAGAGGCGATCATGGCCTCGAAAGAGGTTCGCGAAATCTATCTGGGGCTGGAGGTCTGATGCTGGAGACCCGCGCCCTCACCGCCAATTACGGCCAGTTCCGCGCACTGTTCGGCGTCGACATCAGTGTCGCCGCCGGCGAGTGCGTCGCGATCATCGGCGCCAACGGCGCCGGCAAGTCGACGCTGATGCGCTCGATCACCGGCGTCCTCCGCAACGAGCCCGGCATGGTCGTGCATCGCGGCGAGCCGATCGGGGCGCTGTCGTCCGCGGCCGTGATGATGCGCGGCATCGCCATGGTGCCCGAGGGCCGGCGGCTGTTCCCCTCGCTCAGCGTCGAGGAAAACCTCCTGATCGGCGGCCAGATGCGCAAGGCCGCCGGGCCTTGGAATCTTGCCGCCGTCTATGATCTCTTCCCGATCCTGAAGGAACGGCGGGCGAGCCCCGGCACCGCCCTGTCCGGCGGCCAGCAGCAGATGGTGGCGATCGGCCGGGCGCTGATGTCGAACCCGGAACTGCTGCTCTGCGACGAGATCAGCCTCGGCCTCGCCCCCGTCGTCATCCGCGACATCTATGCCGCCCTGCCGAAGATCCGTGCCGGCGGCGCGGCGATCGTCGTGGTCGAGCAGGACATCGCCAAGGCGCTCAACGTAGCCGATCGCGTCTATTGCATGATGGAGGGGCGCGTGACGCTGGCCGCGAAGGCCGGTGACGTCACGCGGCGAGAGATCCACGCGGCCTATTTCGGCGAGGCGGCATGATCTGGCTCGACACCCTCGTCCAGGGCATCCTTCTCGGCGGGCTTTACGCCCTGTTCGCGGCCGGGCTCAGCCTCGTCTTCGGCATCATGCGGCTCGTCAACCTCGCGCATGGCGACCTGATCGTCTTCGCGGCCTATCTGGTGCTGATGGCGGCGACGCTGCTCGGCCTCTCGCCCTTCATCGCCGCGCTGGTGGCGGCGCCTCTCATGTTCGCGCTCGGCTGGCTGCTGCAGACCGCGGTGCTGAACCGCGTGCTCGGCAAGGACATCCTGCCGCCCCTCCTCGTCACCTTCGGCCTCTCGGTCGCGCTGCAGAACGGCCTGCTCGAGGCCTTCTCGGCCGATAGCCGCCGCATCCCGGCAGGCAGCCTCGAAGGCGCCTCGCTCGATCTCGGCCTCGTCACGGTCGGCGTCATGCCGCTCCTGACCTTCGCCACCGCCATCGCCGTCATCGTCGCGCTCAATGCGCTGTTCTATCACACCGCCCTCGGCCGCTCGTTCCGCGCGACCTCGGACGACGCGGTCACCGCCGGGCTGATGGGCATCGAGCCGAAGCGGGTCTTCGCGATGGCGACCGGCATCGCCATGGTCGTCGTCACCATCGCGGCGCTCTATCTCGGCATGCGCGCCAACTTCGATCCCTCGATCGGGCCGGCGCGGCTGATCTATGCCTTCGAGGCGGTGATCATCGGCGGGCTCGGCAGCCTCTGGGGGACGCTGGCCGGCGGCATCATCATCGGCGTCGCGCAGACCTTCGGCGCCGCCATCAATCCGGAATGGCAGATCCTCGCCGGCCATCTCGCCTTCCTCGCCGTCATGCTGCTGAAGCCGCGCGGCCTGTTTCCGCGCGCGGTCGATTGAGGGGCGGCATGTACAGGCTCACCACCCGCACCCGCGCCGGCACACTCGCAGCGATCGCCGCCGTCCTCCTCATCGCGGCCGGCTTCGCCCTGCCGGCAGTGGCCTCGCGCTCGGTCATCCAGGACCTCTTCTTCATCCTGACCATGCTGACGCTGGCGCAGATCTGGAACATGCTCGCCGGCTATGGCGGCCTCGTCTCGGTCGGCCAGCAGGCCTTTGTCGGGATCGGCGCCTATGCGATGTTCGCCGGCGTCATCCTTCTCGGCTGGAATCCGGTCCTCGCGATCCCGCTCGGCGGCCTCGCCGCGCTGGTACTCGCCGTGCCGACCGCCTTCTTCGCCTTCCGCCTGCAGGGCGCCTATTTCGCCATCGGCACCTGGGTGATGGCCGAGATGACGCGCCTCCTCGTCGCGCAATGGAAGACGCTCGGCGGCGGCACCGGCACCTCGCTGCCACGCGAAGCGACCAGCGCCATCCTCGGCACCGATGCGATCCGGGCGCTGTTCGGCGTGCGCGAGGCCGCGGCGCGCGACATCCTCGCCTATTGGCTGGCCCTCCTCCTCGTGGTCGTCGTCACGGGCGGCATCTACTGGCTGCTCCGAAGCCGGCTCGGGCTGGCGCTCGCCGCCGTGCGCGACAATGCCGAGGCGGCGCGTTCGGTCGGCGTCGATACCGGGCGCCTCAAATGGGCGGTGTTCCTGATCGCCGCTGCCGCGACCGGGCTGACCGGCGGGCTGATCTTCATGCAGACCGCGCGCATCTCGCCGGACGCCGCCTTCGCCGTCACCGACTGGACGGCCTATGTCATCTTCATCGTCGTCATCGGCGGCATCGGCACCATCGAAGGGCCGATCCTCGGCGTGCTGGTCTTCTTCGCCCTGCGCTCGGCGCTGGCCGACTATGGCAGCTGGTACCTGATGACGCTCGGCCTCATCGCCATCGCCGTGATGCTGTTCGCCCCGAAAGGCTTGTGGGGCCTCATTTCCAGCCGTTCCGGGCTGCACCTGTTTCCGGTCCGCCGCAGGCTGACCGGTCCGAAGATCGAGGGAGGAATTTGATGGCCGATATCGAAACCGGCGTTCTCGTCGTGGGCACGGGCCCGGCCGGCTCGGCGACGGCCGCGCTGCTCTCCAGCAGCGGCGTCGCCAACATGGTCATCAACCGCTACCGCTGGCTCGCCAATACGCCGCGCGCGCACATCACCAACCAGCGCGCCATGGAAGTGCTGCGCGACCTCGGGCCCGACGTCGAGGCCGAGGCGGTGATGCATGCCTCGCCGCAGGAACTGATGGGCGAGAACGTCTTCTGCGAGAGCCTCGCCGGCGAGGAGATCGGCCGCATGAAGAGCTGGGGCACGCACCCCAACTCGAAGGCCGAGCATCTTCTCTCCTCGCCGACCTTCATGAACGACCTGCCGCAGACCTTCATGGAGCCGATCCTGTTCAAGACGGCCTGTGCGCGCGGCACGCAGGCGCGGATGAGCACGGAATATGTGAGCCATGTCCAGGACGAGGACGGCGTCACCACGACCTGCCGCGACCGCCTGACCGGCAAGGATTTCACGGTCCGCTCCAAGTTCCTCGTCGGCGCGGATGGCGGCAATTCGGCCGTCGCCGAGCATCTCGGCCTGCCCTTCGAAGGCCGTATGGGCGTCGGCGGCTCGATGAACATCCTGTTCCGGGCCGATCTCTCGAAGTATGTGGCCCATCGCCCGAGCGTCCTCTACTGGGTCATGCAGCCCGGCGCCGATGTCGGCGGCATCGGCATGGGCCTCGTGCGCATGGTGCGGCCGTGGAACGAGTGGCTGATCGTCTGGGGCTACGACATCAACCAGCCGCCGCCCGAAGTGACGCCGGAACTCGCCACCGAAGTGGCGCGCCAGCTGGTCGGCGATCCCGCTCTCGAGATCGAGCTCCTCGGCGCCAATACCTGGACGGTGAACAACTGCTTCGCGACCCACATGCAGAAGGGCCGCGTCTTCATCATGGGCGATGCTGCGCACCGGCATCCACCGTCGAACGGCCTCGGCTCGAACACCTCGATCCAGGACGGCTTCAACCTCGCCTGGAAGCTCGCCAAGGTCGTGAAGGGCCAGGCCGGGCTCGGCCTCCTCGACAGCTATTCGGTCGAGCGGGCGCCGATCGCCCGGCAGATCGTGACGCGCGCCAACCAGTCGATCGCCGAATTCGGACCGATCTTCGAGGCGCTCGGCATGGATGGCGGCGTCGACCACGAGAAGATCCAGCGCAACATGGAGGCGCGCTGCGACGCGACGCCGGCCGCGGAGGCCCAGCGCGAGGCGCTGCGCAAGGCGATCGCCTTCAAGAAGTATGAATTCGACTGCCACGGCGTCGAGATGAACCAGCGCTATGCCTCCAGCGCCGTCGTCACCGACGGGCAGGCCGAGCCGGCCTTCGAGAAGGACCGCGAACTGCATTATGCGCCGACCACCTGGCCGGGCGCGCGGCTGCCGCATGTCTGGGTCTTCGACCGCGCAGGCAAGAAGGTCTCGACGCTCGATCTCTGCGGACGGGGCGAGTTCACGCTCCTGACCGGCATCGGCGGCGAGGCCTGGGTTCAGGCGGCGGAGAGCGTCGGCGCCGAACTCGGCCTGCCGATCCGCACCCATGTCATCGGTCCGCGCCGCGCGATCGAGGACCATACCGGCGACTGGGCCCGCGCCCGCGAAATCCGCGACGCCGGCTGCCTGCTGGTACGGCCCGACCATCACGTCGCCTGGCGCTCAGAGGGTCTTTCGGCCGATCCGGCGGCGGAGCTTCGCCGTGTTCTCACATCCATCCTGGCGCGGTGAGGCAGCGATGAGCAACCAACACGAATACGGCTATTTCACCGAGGAGAACTCGGCCGACGTCGTCGTGGCGCGCAACAAGAACGCCAAGGACGAGCGGCTGCAGCAGGTGATGGAGGTCATCACCCGCAAGCTGCACGAGGCGGTCAAGGAGATCGAGCCGACGCAGGAGGAATGGTTCCGCGCGATCCTGTTCCTCACCGAGACGGGCCAGATCTGCAACGAGTGGCGGCAGGAATATATCCTGCTCTCCGACGTCCTCGGCGTCTCGATGCTGGTCGACGCGATCAACAACCGGAAGCCGTCCGGCGCCTCGGAATCGACCGTGCTCGGCCCGTTCCATGTCGCCGACGCGCCGGAACTGCCGATGGGCGCGAATATCTGCCTCGACCAGAAGGGCGAGCCGATGTTCGTCCACGGCCACATCCTCGATACCAAGGGCAACCCGGTCGCCGGCGCCAAGATCGATGTCTGGCAGGCCAATGACGAGGGCTTCTACGACGTGCAGCAGAAGGGCATCCAGCCCGAATTCAACCTGCGCGGCGTCTTCCGCACCGGCACCGACGGCCGCTACTGGTTCCGCGGCGTGAAGCCGAAATACTATCCGATCCCGGATGACGGCCCGGTCGGCAAGCTGCTCGGCGCGCTCGGCCGCCATCCCTACCGGCCGGCGCATCTCCACTACATCATCTCGGCCGAAGGCTACGAGCCGCTGACGACCCACATCTTCGATCCCGACGACCCCTACATCAATTCCGATGCGGTGTTCGGCGTGAAGAAGAGCCTGCTCGCCGAATTCGCGCGCGTCGACGATGCCCAGGCTGCCGAGACGGTCGGCGTCAGCGCCCCCTATTTCGATGTCGAGTTCGATTTCGTGCTGTCGCGCGCCAAGGGTGCGTGACGACAGCTGAGTACTGCGGAACGGGAGGAAACCATGGCCGCGCTTGAGACGATGTTCGATGTCAGGGGCAAGTCGGTGATCGTCACCGGCGGCGCCAGCGGCATCGGCAAGGCCTTTGCCGAGGTGATGGCCGAGCATGGCGCGCGGGTCGCGATCTTCGATATCGACCCGGCCGGCCTCGCGCGCGTCGTCGGCGAGATGACGGCCAAGGGCTGGGACGTCTTCGGCGAGGTCGTCGATGTCGGCGACCGGCCGGCGATGGCCGCCGCCTTCGACGCGGTCGCGGCGCGGAATGGCCGCATCGACACGGTCTTCGCCAATGCCGGCATCGATCCCGGCCCCGGCTTCAACACCGTGACCGGCGAGCGCAACCCGGACGGCGCCATCGAGAACATTCCCGACGAGCAATGGGACCGCGGCATCGAGATCAACCTGACCTCGGTCTACACGACGGTAAAGAACGCCGTCCGCCACATGAAGCCGAAAGGCGGCGGCGAGATCATCGTCACCTCGTCGATCGCCTCGCTGATCAACGAGAGCATCGTCGGCACCTCCTACATGCCGGCCAAGGCCGCGGTGAACCATTTCGTCCGCCACATGGCGATGGAACTCGGCGCCTATGGCATCCGCGTCAACGCCATCCTGCCGGGGCCGTTCATCACCAACATCGCCGGCGGACGGCTGCGCAACAAGGCGGACCGCGCCGCCTTCGAGAGCCAGTCGCTGATCGGCCGCATCGGCGATGTCGAGGACATCAAGGGCCTCGCGCTGCTGCTCGCCTCGCCGGCCGGCTCGCTCTTCACCGGCTCGCTCATCGTCATCGACGGCGGCTCGCTGACACGCATGACGTGACGTCGCTTTGAACTGAGGCCGGCACCGTCAGGGAGGGCGGGGCCGGAGACACCTTACCAACGGGAGGAACCGAAATGGCCTACTACAACAAGCTCT
Organism: Kaistia sp.; assembly: GCA_965279105.1. GTDB lineage: Bacteria > Pseudomonadota > Alphaproteobacteria > Rhizobiales > Kaistiaceae > Kaistia. The sequence continues at coordinate 1,363,942 of OZ257135.1, read as the reverse complement.
TGAAATCGGGCATCGCGCCGAGCCGGCGCACGATCCTGAAGGGTCTCGGCGCCAGCGCCGCGGCCAGCACGCTGGCCCTGCCCGGCTATGCGCGTGCCGAAACCGCCGGCAAGATCAAGGTCGGCTATATCAGCCCGACCACCGGGCCGCTGGCGCTGTTCGGCGAGACCGACGGCTACACGCTGGAGAAGATCCGCGCCGTGCTGGGCGGCCAGCTGCAGTCGTCGAACGGCAAGACCTACGAGATCGAGATCCTCGATCGCGACAGCCAGTCCAACCCGAACAAGTCGGCCGAAATCGCCGGCAACCTGATCCTCAACGAAGAGATCCACCTGCTGCTGCCCGCCTCGACCACCGACACCATCCTGCCGGCGGCGGAACAGGCGGAACTCTACGAGACGCCGTGCCTCTCCTCCGGCGCGCCCTGGCAGGCGGTCGTGTTCCCGCGCGGCGGCGGCAAGCAGACCTTCGACTGGACCTATCACTTCTTCTGGGGCCTCGACGAGGCGCTCAACACCTTTGTCGGTCTCTGGAACGGCCTCGAGACCAACAAGCGGGTCGGCATGCTGTTCCCGCAGAACATCGATGGCGAGACCTGGGGCAACAACGAATACGGCCTGCCGGTTCCGACCAAGAAGGCCGGCTACGAAGTGTTCGTTCCCGGCTACTTCCAGCCGCGCACCAACGACTTCTCGGCCCAGATCGCCGAGTTTAAGAAGAACAACTGCGAGATCATCGGCGGCATCACCTATCCGGACGATCTCAAGACCTTCGTCACCCAGTGCAACCAGCAGGGCTTCAAGCCCAAGGCCGTGACGGTCGCCGCGGCCCTCCTGTTCCCGGGCGGCGTCGAGGCGATGGGTCCGCTCGGCAACGGCATGTCGTCGGAAGTCTGGTGGACGCCGGCCTTCCCGTTCAAGTCGACGCTCACCGGCCAGGTCAGCCAGGACATCGCCAACCAGTGGGAAGCCGACACCAAGAAGCAGTGGACGCAGCCGCTCGGCTATTCGCATGCGCTGCTCGAGGTCGCGATCGACATCCTGAAGCGCTCGTCCGATCCGCTCAGCCGCGAAGCCAACCGCGACGCGATGGCGGCGACCAACATCCAGTCGCTGGTCGGCCCGATCAAGTTCGACGGCTCGCCGCACAAGAATATCTGCAAGACGCCGATCTTCGGCGGTCAGTGGGTGAAGGGCGAGAAGTGGCCCTATGACCTGAAGATCGTCGACAACTCGGTCAACCAGCTCTTCGCGCCGCAGCAGAAGATCGTTCCGATCGCCTGGTGAGGCTTCAGGACGCGGAGGGACGGTGATGGGTGGAGAGATCCTTCTGAATGCGCGCGGCGTGTCGAAATCCTTCGGCGCCGTCCGCGTCCTGCATGAGGTGAGTTTCGACGTCCGTCGGGGCGAGGTGCTCGGCATCCTCGGCCCGAACGGCGCCGGCAAGACGACGCTGTTCAACATGATCAGCGGCGATCTGAAGATGTCGGCCGGGGAGATCCAGTTCGGCACGGTCCGGCTCGGCAACGAGCCGCCGTTCCGGCGCTGCAAGATGGGGATCGGGCGGACCTACCAGATCCCGCGCCCCTATTCCGGCATGACGACCTTCGAGAATCTGCTGGTCGCCGCCGCGTTCGGCGGCGGCCGGTCCGAAAAGCAGAGCTATGCCTTCTGCGCCGAGGTGCTCAGGCAATGCGAGCTCATCGACAAGGCGAATGTCCAGGCCGGCGCGCTGACGCTGCTCGATCGCAAGCGGCTCGAACTGGCGCGCGCGCTCGCCTCCGATCCGAAACTGCTGCTGCTCGACGAGATCGCCGGCGGGCTGACCAACGAGGAGTCGGCGGCGCTGGTCGGTCTCGTCAGGCGCATCCGCGACCGCGGCGTCACCATCGTCTGGATCGAGCATGTGCTGCATGCGCTGCTCGCCGTCGCCGATCGGCTCCTGGTGCTGAATTTCGGCGAGAAGATCGCTGAAGGGCTGCCGGCCGAGGTGATCGCGCTGCCCGAAGTCCAGCGCGTCTATATGGGGATCGAGGCATGACCGCTGTTCTCTCAACGCATGCGCTCGTCGCCCGCTATGGCGACTTCCAGGCGCTTTACGGCGTCGACACCGAATTGCACCAGGGCGAGGCGGTGGCCCTCATCGGCGCCAACGGCGCGGGCAAGTCGACCTTCCTGCGTGCCATCATGGGCCTCCTGCCGGTCGCCCGCGACATGGTCCATCTCGACGGCCAGCCTGTCGGCGGCACCGCGACCGACCGCATGGTCCATCGCGGCGTCGCCATCGTCCCCGAGGGACGGCGGCTCTTCACCGGCATGTCGGTCGAGGACAATCTGCGCGTCGCCATCGACCAGGCCGCTCGCGCCGGCGCCAAGGGCGGCTGGACGCTCGCGAGACTGCACAGCCTCTTTCCGATCCTCAAGGAAAAGGCGCGCACGCCCGTGCAGAGCCTCTCCGGCGGGCAGCAGCAGATGGTCGCGATCGGCCGCGCGCTGCTCTGCCAGCCGCGCGTGCTGCTCTGCGACGAGATCAGCCTCGGCCTCGCGCCGAAGGTCATCCGCGAGATCTACGCGGCGCTGCCGGAAATCCGGGCCGCCGGCACGGCGATGATCGTCGTCGAACAGGATGTGGGCCTCGCCCAGTCCGCCACGGACCGCCTCTACTGCATGCTGGAGGGTCGCGTGACCCTCACCGGCCGGTCGGCCGAGATCACGCGGGAACAGATCGGCGCAGCCTATTTCGGAGCGGGCCATGCAGTGGTTTGACGCATTGGTGCAGGGAATCCTGCTCGGCGGGATGTATGCGCAATATGCGCTCGGCATGGCGCTGATGTTCGGCGTGATGCGGATCGTCAATATCAGCCATGGCGATCTCGTGATCCTCCTGTCGCTGATCGGCATCTCGATGGCCTCGGCCTGGGGCTTCGGACCGTTCACCGTGCTGGTCGCGCTGGTGCCGCTCGCCGTGCTGATGGGCTGGATCCTGCAGAAGGCGGTGCTCAACCGCGTGGTCGGCGGCGATCCGCTGCCCTCGCTGATCGCGACCTTCGGCCTCTCCGTCGCGCTGCAGAACCTCATGCTGCAGATCTGGTCGGCCAACAGCCGCTCGCTGCCGGGCTATGGCCTCGAGAGCCAGTCGATCGAGATCGGCGGCATCTATATCGGCCTGCTGCCCGTCATCGTGCTCGCCGTCGCGGCCGGGCTCACCGGCGGTCTCGACCTGATGCTGAAGCGCACCCGCTTCGGCCGGGCGCTCCGCGCCGCCTCCGCCGATGTCGAGGCGGCCTCGATGACCGGCATCAACCCGCGCGCCGTCTATGCGATGGCGACGGCGGCGGCGGTGGGCATTCTCGGCTTCGCCGCCGTCTTCCAGGCGCTGCGCTCGACGGTCGCCCCCGCCGACGGACCGGCCCAGCTGATCTATGCCTTCGAGGCGGTGATCATCGGCGGCATGGGCGCCGTCTGGGGCGCCTTCATCGGCTCGATGGTGCTCGGCATCTCCCAGGCGATCGGCTTCCGCATCGATCCCGGCATGGGCGTCCTTGCCGGCCATATCGTGTTCCTCATCGTGCTGGCGACCCGCCCGCAGGGCCTGTTCGGAAAGTCATGAGCATGACCGCACTTCCCCTCGCGGCGACCGCGCCGGCAGCCGTCACCGTCCAGCGGCAGACCCCCTCCGGCCGCGTCGCGATGACGCTCGCCGTCGCCGGCCTCATCGCCCTCGCCACCATGCCGTGGTGGGCCTCGACCGGCACCATCCGCTCGATGCTGGAGCTCTGCTGCTACATCGCCGTCGCGCAGATGTGGAATCTGCTCGCCGGCTATGCCGGGCTCGTCTCCGTCGGCCAGCAGGCCTTCATGGGGGCGGCCGGCTATGCGCTGTTCGTGATGGCGCAGACCTATGGCATCAACCCCTTCGTGGCGGTGATCCTGTCGCTGCTGGTACCCGCGATCCTCGCCGTGCCGATCTACCTCCTGCTGCACCGTCTCGACGGCCCCTATTTCTCGATCGGCACCTGGGTGGTCGCCGAGGTGTTCCGCCTGACCGCCTCGAACCTGCCGATCGTCAATGCCGGCGGCGGCATGTCGCTGCGCGTCATGAAGGACTTCTCCGCCTTCGATCGCAATATCGCGATGTCGCTGCTCTGCGCCGGCATGCTGCTGGTGACGCTTGGTGGCAGCTACTGGCTGCTGCGCTCGCGCTTCGGCCTCGCGCTGATCGCCATGCGCGACAATCCGGTGGCGGCGGCGAGCCAGGGCGTCGATGTCGCCAAGCTGCGCTTCCTCGTCTATGTCGCCTCGGCCGTCGGCTGCGGCCTCGCCGGCGCCATCTATTTCATGGCGCAGCTGCGCATCACCCCCGGCTCCGCCTTCGATCCGATGTGGGCGAATGTGGCCATCTTCATCGTGATGATCGGCGGCATCGGCTCGATCGAGGGCGTCCTGATCGGCTCGCTGATCTTCTTCATCGCCGACCGCTGGTTCGGCGAATATGGCGCGACCTATTTCGTGGTCCTCGGCGTCGCGACGCTCTTGGTCGCGCTCTATGCCCGCACCGGCATCTGGGGCCTCGTCACGAAGCGATGGGACGCGCCCTGGTTCCCGATCCGCCGCAAACTGATCCAGCCAAAGCCTTGAGAGGGAGGACATCATGAGAGCCGCCATTTTCGACGCCGTCGGCAGCCCACTCAGGATCGGCACCCTGCCGGATCCCTCGCCCGCCGCCGACGAGGTCGTGATCCGCGTCGCCGCCTGCGGCATCTGCGGCAGCGACCTGCACATCACCGAGGATCCCGTGCCGTTCGGCATCGGCGCCGGCTTCGTTCTCGGCCACGAGTTTGCCGGCGAGGTCGTCGAGACCGGCGCGGACGTGACGTCGCTTCGCGTCGGCGACCGCGTCGCCGTCGTGCCGATGCGCGGCTGCGGCCATTGCGCGTCGTGCCTGCGCGGCGACCCGGCGCGCTGCCCCGAGATGGTGCTGATCGGCGGCGGCTATGCCGACTATGTCACCGTCGCGGCGCGGCAATGCCATGTCCTGCCCGACGAGGTCGCGCTCGAGGACGGTGCGCTGGCCGAGCCGCTCTCGGTGGCGCTGCATTGCATCGTCCGGTCCGGCATGAAGCCGGGCGACCGTGTCGCCATCATCGGCGCCGGGCCGATCGGCCTCCTGGTCGCCTTCTGGGCGCGGCGCATGGGCGCCGGCGCCGTCATCGTCGCCGACATCCACGCGCATCAGCGCGAACGCGCCTTGGCGCTCGGCGCGACCGGCTTCGCGCTCAGTGGGCCCGGGCTCTCCGAAAACCTCGCGGCGCTTTGCGGCGGCGCGCCCGACATCGTCTTCGAATGCGTCGGCAAGCGCGGGCTGCTCGCCGCCGCCGTCGATGCCGTGCGCCTGCAGGGCACCGTAGTCGGCGTCGGCCTCTGCATCGGCGGCGACGAGTGGGACCCCTTCATCGCGCTGACGAAGGAGGTGAGCCTCCTGTTCTCGGTCTTCTTCCACCAGAGAAACGAATTCGGCGTCGCGCTCGATGCGCTGCGCGGCGGCCCCTTCGCCCCGCAGGCGCTCATCACCGACCGGATCGACCTTTCACCCGTGCCGCAGATCTTCGAGAGCCTGCGGCGCCGCACGACGCAATGCAAAGTCCTGATCCAGCCGGACCTTGCCTGAGGAGGATTACGACATGGCCGTGGCATTCGAAACGCTCGACTACGACATCGGCGGCGTCAGGACGGTGGTCAAGGCCATCGGACAGGGCAAGCCCGTGCTGTTCCTGCACGGCGCCTCGACGCTGGAAGGCTTCGATTTCGCCGAAGGGCTCGCGGATCGCTTCCGCGTGCTGGCGCCGAGCCATCCGGGCTTCGGCCATTCCGGTCCCGCGCCGCACATCGCCGGCATGGCCGACATGGTGCTGCACTACCTGAACCTTCTCGACGCGCTCGACCTTCAGGAAAAGCCGCATCTGATCGGCTTCTCGATGGGCGGCTGGATGGCGAGCGAACTCGCCGGCCTCGCCCGCGAGCGCTTCGACAAGGTGGTGCTCGTCGCACCGGCCGGGCTCAACGATCCGGATCACCCGGCGACCAATCTCGGCGCGCTGGCGCCTGAGGATCTGCCTTCCTATCTCGCGCATGATGTCGGCGTCGCGCTCCGCTATTTCCCGGATGGTTCCGATCCGGCCTTTGCCGAGGCCTTCGGCGCCGACCGTGCCCGCGAGGGCGAGACGCTTTCCCGCGTGCTCGCGCCCTTCGGCATGGGCCATCCCAATCTCCGCCGCTATCTCGGCCGTATCACCAATCCGGCGCTGGTCGTCTGGGGCACGGAGGACCGGCTGCTGCCGGCGAGCCAGGCGCCGCTCATCGTCGACGCGCTCCCTGACGCCGAATTGCTGCTCGTCGAGGGAGCCGGCCATTTCGTTCTGCAGGAGAAGCCCGAAACGCTCGCGAAGATCGGCGATTTTCTCGCCATCTGACCCAATTCGAGAGGAGGAGAGACCATGAACAAACCCATCAAGCACGCCGTCTGGGGAACGTCGGTGGACTACCAGGACCTGCTCAAGCGGATCGAGGAGATCGGCCCGCTGCTCGAGGCCAATGCCGCCGCCGACGAGGAAAGCGGCGAACTGACCAAGGAGAGCTTCGAGGCGCTGAAGCCGCTGCGCATGTCGCATGTGCTGGCGCCCGAGGCGCTCGGCGGCACGCAGCTGCCGCCGACGCAGGTGCTCACCCTGCTGGAGGCGATCACCTGGCATTCCGGCTCGGCCGGCTGGGTCTCGATGGTGCATTGCTGCATCGGCGCGATGTCGGCGGCCTTCCTGCCCGACAGCGCGGTCGAGCGCCTGTTCGCGCCCGGCACCGACAACCGCTTCTCCGGCCAGGGCGCGCCGCTCGGCATGCTGAAGAAGGTCGAGGGCGGCTACCGGCTCTCCGGCAAGTGGAGCTATGGCAGCGGCTTCAGCCATGCGACCTACTCGCACAGCGCCGCCTTCGTCGACGACGGCAACGGTAAACCGGCAAAGGATGCGAACGGCAATGTCATCGTCATGTGCGCGCATGCGCCCATCGACGAGCACAAGCAGCTCGGCAACTGGGACGTGCTCGGCCTCGGTGGCACCGGCTCGATCGACTATGCGGCCGAGGACGTGTTCATTCCCGAGGACCTCGTGTTCCCGATCCTGACCGCGCCGCCGATGCGCCAGAAGGAATTGTTCAGCCTCGGCGTCGTCGGCCTCGCCGCCATCGGCCATACCGGCTGGGCGCTCGGCACCGGACGGCGCATGCTCGACGAGATCGCCAAGTTCGCGCGCTCGAAGTCCGGCCGTGCCGGGCTGATCGGCGAGAGCGAGAAGTTCTGGAACGACTATGGCCGCGCCGAGGCCCGCTACCGTGCCGCCCGCGCCCTCGTGTTCGAGGTGTGGCGCGACATCGAGGCGACCGTCGAGGCCGGCCAGCGCATGTCGACCCGCCAGATCAGCCTCGTGCATCTCGCCAAGTCCGAGATCCACGAAGTCGGCGTCGATGTCTGCACCTTCGCCTATCGTGCCGCCGGCGGCGCCGGGCTCCGGGCGGGCGTCATCCAGCGCACCTTCCGCGAGATGATGGTGGCGGCCAACCACTTCACCATCGCCCCGTCGATCGTCACCTCGGCCGGCCGCGAGATCGGCGGCCAGTGGACCGACCGCGTCTGGCAGTTCTACGACCTCATCGAGAAGAAGTAGGCCTTTACCGGGGCCGGACGGCACATGCCGCCCGGCCCTCCCCGATCACGAAGCGAGACGCCGATGAACCAGCCGCATCCAATGACCGATGCCTTCCGCGAAGCCTTCCGCCGCCATCCCGCCGGCGTCGCGGTGATCACGGCCGATCCCGGCGCGCGGCCCGTCGCCATGACCGTGTCGTCGCTGATCTCGGTCAGCGCCGCCCCGCCCGTCGTCGCCTTCTCGCTGTCGACGCGCTCCTCCTCGGCCGGGCCGCTGCTCGAGGCCGAGACCATGGTCATCCATCTCCTGCGCTTCACCGATATCGAACTCGCCCGCCTCTGCGCCTCGAGCGGCGCCGAGCGCTTTCCGCAAGGCGGCGCCTGGGAGCGCCTCGCGACCGGCGAGCCGCGCTACACCAATGTCGCGACCTGGTTCCGCGCCCGCCGGCTCGGCGTGCTGCCGATCGAAGGCGCGACGCTGGTCGCGGCCGAACTCTTGGAGGGCGAGGCGCATCAAGGCGAGGAACCGCCGGAGACGCATTCGCTGGTCTATCTCGACCGGCGCTGGCACCGCCTGCAAAAGGAGCTCGACGCCGCCTCGTCGCTGCCCGACTCGTCGCATTTCCTCTGAGCGGCCCGCGACCCATCGCAGCCACCGCGCCCTGACGACCCCGACGGAAAGACGACATGCGCGCCGCGCTCTCAACGCCTGCCGATTTCGGCAGTTTCGACGTCATCATCGTCGGCGCCGGCTCGGCCGGCTCGGTACTCGCCAACCGCCTCTCGGCCGATCCGCGCCGCCGCGTGCTCCTGATCGAGGCCGGCAAGAGCGACAACCATCCCTGGGTGCATATTCCCGTCGGCTATCTCTATGCCATAGGCAATCCGCGGCTGGACTGGGGCTTCCGCACCGAACCGGTGCCCGGCCTCGGCGGCCGCAGCCTGCTCTATCCGCGCGGCAAGGTGCTCGGCGGCTGCTCCTCGATCAACGGCATGATCTATATGCGCGGCCAGGCCGCCGACTATGACGGCTGGCAGGCGCAGGGCAATCCCGGCTGGGGCTGGGCGGATGTGCTGCCGCTCTTCCGCCGCTCGGAGCATCATTTCGGCGCCGCCGACGCCGCGCATGGCACGAGCGGGGAACTCCGCGTCGAGCAGCAGCGGCTCAAATGGCCGATCCTCGACGAGGTCGCGGCGGCGGCCGGCGAGATGGGCATTCCGGCGACGCCCGATTTCAACGCCGGCGACAATGAAGGCGTCGGCTATTTCCCGGTCAACCAAAAGCGCGGCATCCGCTGGAACGCCCGCAAGGCCTTCCTCGATCCGGCGCGGCGGCGTACCAATCTCGCCGTCGTCACGGAGTGCCATGTCGCGCGGCTGGTGATCGCGGGACGGCGGGTCACCGGAGTCCTGTTCACGCGCGGCGGCGCGCTGTTTGAGGCGCGGGCGGCGCAGGAGGTGGTGCTTTCCGCCGGTGCGATCGGCTCGCCGCAGCTGCTGGAGCTCTCCGGCATCGGCCGGCCGGACGTGCTGGAGCGGATCGGCGTTCCGCTCGTCCATGCGCTTTCGGGCGTCGGCGAGAACCTGCAGGACCATCTGCAGCTCCGCACCATCTTCTCCATCACCGGCGCGCGGACGCTGAACGACCGCGCCGCGACGCTCTTGGGCAAGGCCGGGATCGTCGCGCAATATGCTCTGACGCAGAGCGGGCCGATGGCGATGGCGCCGAGCCAGCTCGGCATCTTCACCCGCAGCGGCCCGGAGCATAACCGCGCCAATATCGAGTATCACGTCCAGCCGCTGTCGCTCGACGCCTTCGGCCAGCCGCTGCACCGGACGCCGGCTCTCACCATCTCCGTTTGCAATCTGCGGCCGTCGAGCCGGGGCGCGACGCATGCGGCGAGCGCCGATCCCGCCGCCATGCCGGCGATCCAGCCGAACTATCTGTCGACGGACGCCGACCGCAGGACCGCCGCCGAGAGCATCCGCCATGCGCGCCGCCTGATGGCGCAGCCGCGCCTCGAGCGCTACCGCCCGACCGAGATCAAGCCCGGACCCGGACCCGACGACGACGCGGCGCTGGCGGCGCTCGCCGGGGCGATCGGCACGACGATCTTCCATCCGGTCGGCACCGCGCGCATGGGCAGCGATGCCGAGGCGGTGGTCGATCCGGAGCTCCGCCTCAATGGGCTCGAAGGCCTGCGCATCGCCGACTGTTCGGTGATGCCGACCATCGTCTCGGGCAATACGCATGCGCCGGCCGTCATGATCGGCGAGAAGGCGGCCGAACTCATCATCGCCGCGGGGCGCGCATAGGACTCAGCGCAGGATCTCGCGCATGCGGGTCTGCACGTCCATGAGCGCCGGCAGGTAGCGCGCCACCAGCGCCGCGATCGGCTCGCCGCGCGCCGGCAGGCCGAGATTGACGGCCGCGACCGTGACGCGCCGGGCGGTCAAGAGCGGGACGGCGATCGAGCGCAGCCCGATCTCGACCTCCTCGTCGATGACGGCATGGCCTTCCATGCGGACGCGGGCGAGCTCCGCCATGATCGCATCGGGGTCTGTGATCGTCCGCGGCGTGCGGCGCGGCAACGGGCCGGGGCCGAGCAGCGCGCGCGCCTCGGCCTCGGGCAGCGCCGCCAGCAGCACGCGGCCCATCGAGGTGCAATAGGCCGGCAGGCGCGAGCCCGGCATCAGCGTGATCGACATCACCTTCTTCTGCGCCGCGCGGGCGACATAGACGATCTCGGCGCCGTCGAGGATCGAGACCGAGGAGCTCTCTCCGATCGCGTCCGAGAGTTGGTCGAGCAGTGGCTGCACCAGCTGCGGCAGCGGCATGGTGGCGAGGCAGGCCGTGCCGAGACGCAGCACGCGCGGCGTCAGCGTGAAGAACTTGCCGTCATAGTCGGCATAGCCGAGATGGGCGAGAGTCAGCAGGCAGCGCCGCGCCGTGGCCCGGTCGAGCCCGGTCGCCGCCGCGACCTCGGCGATCGACTGGCGCGGATGCTCGGGGCTGAAGGTCTCGATCACGGCGAGCCCCTTGGCGAGGCCCCCCATCAGGTCGCGGTCGGGAATGGTCGTCACGGCTGCGCACGCCTCAAAAAGAGCGATATCCGAACAAATGCACGATATCGCACAATCCGCTTGCCGGGAAGGGTTCAAGGCGCCTATCGCTCGACCAGCGCCGATGCTGACGGGCGCTTGCGGAGGGATTTGGATGGACAAGACGGTGGCAGACCTCGCCACGGCGGTGAGCGGGATCGAAGACGGCATGAGCGTCATGATCGGCGGCTTCGGCGGCGCCGGCGCGCCGATCGAGCTGATCCACGCGCTGATCGACCGCTTCCGCGCGACCGGCCATCCGACCGGCCTCACCGTCATCAACAACAATGCCGGCAACGGCCATGTCGGCCTCGCCGCGCTGATCGAGGCGGGGATGGTCCGGAAGCTCGTCTGCTCCTTCCCGCGCTCGGCCGATCCGGTGGTGTTCACCGATCTCTATCTCGCCGGCAGGATCGAGTTGGAGCTGGTGCCGCAGGGCACGCTCGCCGAGCGCATCCGCGCCGGCGGCGCCGGCATCCCGGCCTTCTACACCCCGACCTCCTATGGCACCGATCTCGCCAAGGGCAAGCCGGTCGCCGAATTCGACGGCCGTCCCTATGTGCAGGAGCGCTGGCTGAAGGCCGATGTCGCGCTCGTCAAGGCGGAGACGGCCGATCCGCAGGGCAACCTCACCTACCGGGCGGCGGCGCGCAACTTCAACCCGCTGATGTGCATGGCGGCGCGCGAGACCGTCGTGCAGGCACGGCACATCGTGCCGGCCGGCGCCATCGATCCGGAGAGCGTCGTCACGCCCGGCATCTTCGTGCAGAAGGTCGTGCTGGTCGCGGACCCGGCGCAGGAAGAAGACCTGAACCGCGCCCACGCCGTCTATCCGGGAGTTGCCTGAGATGACCAAGAAGCTCACCAACAACCAGATCGCCTGGCGCGCCGCGCAGGACATCCATGACGGCGCCTATGTCAATCTCGGCATCGGCTTTCCCGAGAAGGTGGCGCAATATCAGCCGCCGGGCCGCGAGGCGATCTTCCACACCGAGAACGGCATCCTCAACTTCGGCGAGGCGCCGCCGGCCGGCGAAGAGGACTGGGACCTCATCAATGCCGGCAAGCGCGCCGTGACGCTGAAGCCTGGCGCCGCCTTCTTCCACCATGCCGACAGCTTCGCCATGGTCCGCGGCGGCCATCTCGATATCGCGATCCTCGGCGCCTATGAGGTGGCCGAGAACGGCGATCTCGCCAACTGGTCGACCGGACCGAAGGGCGTCCCGGCCGTCGGCGGGGCAATGGATCTCGTGCATGGCGCGCGGCGCGTCGCCGTCATCACCGATCACGTCACCAAGGACGGCAAGCCGAAGCTGCTCGCCCGCTGCACGCTGCCGCTCACCGGCGTCGGCTGCGTCACCCGCGTCTACACCTCGCTCGCCGTGATCGACATCGAGGGCGGACGCTTCGTCCTCCGCGAGAAGCTGCCCTCGCTGTCGCTCGCCGACCTGCAGGCCGTCACCGGGGCCGAGTTGCTCGTCACCGGCCCTGTCGCCGACCTGATCGTCCCGGAGCTCTGACATGACCGACGCCTATATCTGCGACTTCATCCGCACGCCGATCGGCCGCTTCGGCGGGGCGCTTGCCACGGTGCGGGCCGACGATCTCGGCGCCGTCCCCCTGCGCGCCCTCGTCGCCCGCAATCAGGGCGTCGACTGGGAGGCGGTCGACGATGTCGTCTTCGGCTGCGCCAACCAGGCCGGCGAGGACAATCGCAACATCGCGCGCATGTCGCTGCTGCTCGCCGGCCTTCCCGTCGGCGTGCCCGGAACGACGATCAACCGCCTCTGCGGCTCGGGCATGGATGCGGTCATCACCGCCGCAAGAGCCATCAAGGCCGGCGAGGCCGAGCTCATCATCGCCGGTGGCGCGGAGAGCATGTCGCGGGCGCCCTTCGTGCTGCCGAAGGCCGAGAGCGCCTTCTCGCGTCACGCCGAGATCCACGACACGACGATCGGCTGGCGCTTCGTCAATCCGCTGATGAAGGCGCAGTACGGCGTCGATTCGATGCCCGAGACCGGCGAGAACGTCGCCGAGGACTTTTCCGTGTCACGCGAGGATCAGGATCGCTTTGCCCTCGGCAGCCAGGCGCGCGCCGCAGCAGCGCAGGCCAATGGCCGTCTCGCGCAGGAGATCACGCCGGTCACCATCCCGCAGCGCAAGGGCGAGGCGATCATCGTCGACCGCGACGAGCATCCGCGCGCGACGACGATCGAGGCGCTCGCCAAGCTGCCGACGCCATTCCGCAAGGGCGGCACGGTGACGGCCGGCAATGCCTCCGGCGTCAATGACGGCGCCGCCGCGCTCATCATCGCCTCCGCCGCGGCTGCCCGAAAGCACGGGCTGACGCCGATCGCCCGCATTCTCGGCGGGGCCGCCGCCGGCGTGCCGCCGCGCATCATGGGCATCGGCCCGGCACCGGCCTCACAGAAGCTGATGGCGCGGCTCGGGCTCGGCGAGGCCGATTTCGACGTCATCGAGCTCAACGAGGCCTTCGCCTCGCAGGGCCTCGCAACACTGCGCACGCTCGGCATCGCCGACGACGATGCGCGCGTCAACCGCAATGGCGGCGCGATCGCGCTCGGCCATCCGCTCGGCATGTCGGGCGCGCGCATCACCGGCACGGCGGCGCTGGAACTCGGCCTCAGCGGCGGCCGCCGCTCGCTCTCGACCATGTGCATCGGCGTCGGCCAGGGCATCGCCATTGCGCTGGAACGGGTCTGATGCCATCGCAGCGGCCGGCGGCCACGCAGGAGGTCGCCGGCGCTGTCATGCAGCGGTCATGAATCCCCAATAGTGCGAGGTGGCTATCCTCCCCATGGACGGCGGTCTGCGGTTGGCGGTCGTGTCCGGAGGCTCGGGCGCTGCTTCCCCTCTCAGCCTCTGCGCCACGCTCCGCCTCGAGGCGGCGAGGATGGGCGCGACGGGCAAGGAAGGGAAACTGCCATGGCTGCCATCGATCAGGATCAGCTCAGCCGCATCAAGGCGGAGATCGCCGACAGTTTCGACGAAGAGCTCGAGATGCAGCTCGAGGAAGACAGGCTCGACGAGCTCGTCGCCGAGGGCATGTCCGAGCCGGCGGCGCAGACGCTCGACCGGCAGACCTATTTCCGCGAGCTGTTCCAGCTCCAGCATGAGCTGGTCCGCCTGCAGGACTGGGTCCAGTACAAGAAGCTGAAGGTCGTCGTGCTCTTCGAGGGCCGCGATTCCGCCGGCAAGGGCGGCGCCATCAAGCGCGTGACCCAGCGCCTCAATCCGCGGGTCTGCCGCACCGTCGCTTTGCCGGCCCCGACCGAGCGCGAGCGCAACCAGTGGTATTTCCAGCGCTATGTGCCGCATCTGCCGACCGGCGGCGAGATCGTTCTGTTCGACCGGTCCTGGTACAACCGCGCCGGCGTCGAGCGCGTGATGGGCTTCTGCACGCCGGAGGAACTCGACGAGTTCTTCCGCTCGGTACCCGAATTCGAGCGCATGCTGGTCCGCTCCGGCATCATCCTCATCAAGTACTGGTTCTCGATCACCGACGAGGAGCAGGAATTCCGCTTCAAGATGCGCATCCACGATCCCTTGAAGCAGTGGAAGCTGTCGCCGATGGACATGGAGAGCCGCGTCCATTGGGAGGAATACACCAAGGCCAAGGAAGACATGCTGGCCCGCACCCATACGGCCGATGCGCCGTGGTGGGTGGTGCAGGCGGTCGACAAGAAGAAAGCGCGGCTCAACTGCATCGCCCATCTTCTCAAGCAGATCCCCTATGAGGATGTGCCGAAGGCCGACATCGAGCTGCCCGAGCGCATCCACCATCCCGACTACAAGCGGACGCCGGTGCCGGCCGAGATGTATGTGCCCGAGATCTACTGATCGCGGGCGGTGGCGGTCTGAGGAACCAATCCTCGCGGTAACGCCTTGTTAAGCATGACAGGCAATGGTTGAATCACTCGAGAATCGGAGGCGGATGGATGATGCTCTACCAGGTCTCGAAACTCGCCCCCGGCTGCTGGCAGGTCGCCGCCTATGCCGACCGGCCGGGCTGGCTTGGCCCGCCGGTCATGGTCACGCGCGATCTCAAGGGCCGAAAGGCAGCCTACAAGCTCGCGCGGACGCTCGCCGGCAGCACCGGCCGCGTGGCGACGCTGACGCTGGAGCGGAACTGAGCGCCACCCGGCGCTTGTCGTTTCGCGAGAGCGGGCGGTTGTCGCGCGCCCGCTCCGCTGTCCACGCGTCGTTTGCACGAGTGGCCCGATCGGCATTCAGGCTTTGCCCGAACGCTCCGAATTGTCGTTGCCGGGCTTGACCCGGCAACCCGGACTTTCTTTCGACTGTCCGCCTATGCTTCGGGCCTGCAGGTAGAGAGGCTGGATTGCCGGGTCGAGCCCGGCAATGACAGGTGTGAACGGTCGCTCACAATAAGCAAAACCGAAAGTCGACCCGTCCTAGTCCTTCTTGCTCGCGCTCTTCTTCTTGGCCTTTTCCGGCAGAGGCAGCGTCGCGGCCTTCGAGGAGGGCTCAGCGTCGTCGGAGGACTGGTCTTCCTCCTCGGCGCGCAGCCGATAGCTCAGCCCAAGCTCGAACAGGGTGTCGAGCACCTTCCGGTCCTTGAGGTCGGGATCGCTGAGCGCAAAGAAGGCCGCATGGACGATCTTCTTGCTCTTCGCCTTGGTCTCGCGCTTCACGAACTGCAGCAGCGGCTCGCCGCTGAGGCCGCCCGCTGCGCCTTCGAGCAGGGCCTGCTGGATCTGCTTCTTGGAATCCGCCACGTCATTCTCCTTCGTCGCCCAATGCCTCAGGGCGATGCAAATAATCCGTCCCGGCCGCAGTGATCGTCATTCAGGTGTCACAAACAAGTGCGTGGCACGCGGCCATCCCCGCCGAAGAACAGACGCAGGCGTTGCGGGGGCGCCATCGATGGCGACGAACGCCCGACCGCTCCGGCCGAACCGGCCTCACTTTTGGATGGGGATCATGACCTCGTTGCGACGCATGAACCACGGCGTCCAGGGCGGATTGTACTGCGCGAGCGAGATCGGCCCGACGGGCTTCAGATGGCGCGCCGCGACGTAGGCCTCGAGCTCGGCGGATCGCGCCTTGACGTTTGGTTCGGTGGCGAGGCCGGAGAAGCGGATCACGGCAAAGCGGGCCGGAGCGACAGCGCGCAGCTTGACGCGGGGATCATTGGGCTTTGGCAGCGTCTCGAGCGAATAGGTGCTCGGCATCGTGAAGCGAACCACCCAGGCGCCACCAGCTTGCGTCTGGCTGACCGGCGCGGTCATCGCGATCTTCTCGCTGGTCGGCTGCTGCGCCACGGGCGCCGTCATGGCGATGCTCTGCCGGCGCGTGTTTCCGCCGAAGATATAGCCGGCGAGCAGTCGGAAGCCCTGCCGCGCCGCGCTCGCCTGGTCGCCGCTGACCGTGACTTCCGCAGCCACGACGGCGGCATAGTCGCGGATCTCGGCGTCGCCGTCCTTGAGGACGACCGTGTATTTCGGCTCTTCGATCGCCATGGCGGGTGATCCCGTGAAGCTGAGGGCCAGCAAGACCGCGCAGGCGAGGCCGAGCCCGGCGGCTGCCCTGCCGAGACCACGCCGCGACGGCCGAGGTCGCGACGGCCGAGTGTGAATGGACAGCATCGTCAGGGCTCCTTTGGCGGCGCGCTGCCTCGACGAGGCAGCGCGCGATCTTGTGGCTGCGCCGCTCCAACGGGTGGCGCAGGCGATGGTTTCAGGCTCGTCGGCCGGGCGGCCTCACGGGACAAGCACGGCGGCGCCGTCGAAGCGGCCGGCGCGGAGATCGGCGAGAGCCTCGTTCGCCCGGCGCAGCGGATAGGTCGTCGTATGCGTGACGATGCCCATCGCCGGCACCTTCATGAGGAAATCGAGGCCGTCCTGCCGGGTCAGGTTGGCAACGGACAGAAGTTCGCGTTCCTCCCAGAGCGTCGCATAGGGAAAGCCAGGGATATCGCTCATATGGATGCCGGCGCAGACGACGCGCCCGCCCTTGCGCACCGCCCGCAGCGCCACCGGCACCAGCGCGCCGACCGTCGCGAAGATGATCGCGGCATCGAGCGGCTCAGGCGGCGCCTCGTCGGAGCCGCCCGCCCAGACGGCGCCGAGCGTGCGGGCGAAGTCCTGCGTGGTGCCGTCGCCCGGCTTCGTGAAGGCGAAGACGCGCCGCCCCTGAAACCGCGCGACCTGCGCGATGATATGCGCCGCGGCGCCGAAGCCGTAGGGGCCGATCCGCTCGCCCGTACCGGCGATCGCGAGCGACCGCCAGCCGATCAGCCCGGCGCAGAGCAGCGGGGCGAGCGACACGTCGCTGCCGACCTCGCCGAGGGGAAAGGCGAAGCGCGCATCGGCGATCGTGGCGGTCGCATAGCCGCCATCCCGCGTGAAGCCGGTGAACACGGGATCGTCGCAGAGATTCTCGCGCTGCATCCGGCAATATGGGCAGACGCCGCAGGTGTGGCCGAGCCAGGGCACGCCGACCCGTTCGCCGAGGCTGAGCCCCTCGACGCCGGCTCCGATCGCATCGATCCGGCCGACGATCTCGTGCCCCGGGATGATCGGCAGCTTGGGGCGCGGCAGGTCGCCGTCGACGACATGCAGGTCCGTCCGGCAGACGCCGCAGGCGGTCACGGCGAGGCGGATCTGGCCCGGCCCCGGCTGGCGATCCGGCAGCTCCGTCCATTCGAGCGGCGCCCGCAGCGCGTTGAGGACCATGGCATGCATGCGGCAATCCCCGCGGCTCGGTCGCGAGCGCGCGGCGGCCGACGCAAAGGTCGCGGAGCGCTTCTCCTCCTCACTGTAACAGGGGTTCGGCGCGCCCGGCTTGATTCACGTCACGATCGGACGATCACCGGACGCCTGCGGTCGCCGGCGCCTGGCCAGGCAGCCTCAGGTGAACTTGCCGGGGTTCATCAGCGAGGCGAGCGAAATGCCGCCATCGGACACGATCACCGTTCCGGTGGTGTGGCGGTTGTCGGGCGAGGCGAGGAAAGCGACGTCGCGCGCCACGTCTTCCGGCTGCAGGACGAGGCCGGAGGGGATCGCTGCCCGTGTGCGGCGGAACGAACTCAAGGCCGCCGTCAAGCGCCTCAAGGACAAGGGCTATACGCCCATCGTCCAGGGCGCGGCCGCCATGTCATCCTGCCGGCGATGCGCCGCTTCGTCGAATTCGTGCTGATCATCACCGTCGTGACCTCGTTCACGGGCCTTTTCGGCATGATCTATGTCATGACCGGCGGTGGCCCTGGTTCGGCGACGCTGACGCTCGACTTTGCCGTCTGGCGCCATCCCGCCGATCCTCGCCTTCATCTTCTTCCAGCGCTATCTGGTGAGCGGCGGCGTCGCCGGCATGGGCAAATAGGCCGGCGCCTGATGCCGGCCTCCGCAGTCAGGTCGTCAGCACATAGTCCGGCGTCCGGCTCTGAGACAGAACGAGATCGACATTCGGCATGTCGTTGCCATCCAGCTTGGCGATGAACGCCTCGCCCGTCAGCCCGTAATGCGTCCAGCGCTCGCTGAGCCGCTGGCGCAAGATGGCGCGATCGACGGAAATCATAACCGTCATGTCGAAGGGAAGGCTCCGCCAGGGCTCGCGATCGAGGAGGAGATAGTTGCCCTCGACGAGGATGATCCGCGCCGTCTGCCCGATGATGCGCGCGCCGGCGCGCGCGATCTCGAGGTCGCGATCGAACACGGGCACCGCGATCTCCGCCTCCTTGTCCGCGCGGATACGCTTCAGCATTTCGGCGAAGCCGGCGACGTCGAAGGTCTCGGGCGCGCCCTTGCGCGGGCGGAGGCCGCGCGGCACGAGCACGCGGTCGTCATAGTGGTAGCCATCCATCGGCAGAACAGCGGCCGTCCCCGGCGCCAGCGCGTTGATGCGCGCCTCGAGCGCGGCGGCCGTGGTCGTCTTGCCGGCGCCGGGCGGGCCGGCGAGCGCGACGATGAGACGGGCATCGCCTTTCCGCGCCAGGAGGATATCCGCCAGCGCATCGATCGATGCGACGGGAACCGCTGCAGTCTCGCCGTTCGCCACTCTCTCGCCCCTCAGATCTCGCGCGCCAGCCATCGGACCATGTTGGTCATCAGCCGATCATAGCCCGGCCAATCGAGAAAATCCCGCGACAGCCAGTGCGGACCGATATCGGTCATCCAGGCGAGAGTCCGGCCATTGCCATAGCTGCGAACGGAAAGCAGCGGCAGAACCTCGCCCGGCGCCCTGCCATGCAGCAGCGTCGTCGCCGCCGAGGCGGACCGCGCCACGACGCGGTTGAGGCCGAGCACATAGGGGATCGGCATCGGGATGCCTTCCAGCACGGGATGATCGGGCTCGGCCGGGGCGGGATCGAAACCCTCGGGCAGTTCGAGCCCATCGGGTCCGGCGAGGCATTCGACCGGCAGGCAGGCCTCGACGGCCGTGCCATGGAACAGCGCCAGCCCGTCCATGCCCTGGAAGCTGGTATAGCCGCCGGCCATCATCAGCGATCCGCCGGCCTCGACCCATTGGCGCAGCAATTCGAGCCGGTTGACCGAGCGGCGGCCGGCGCGCGTCTCCGGCGTATAGAGCAGCGACAGCGCGCCGACATCCGACAGCACGACGGCGGAATAGTCCGAAAGAGCCGCGAGGCTGGTCGGGAACTCGGCTTCGCAGCGTTCGCCGCCGATCTGCGTGACGTCGATGCCGGCCGAGCGCATCGCCTGCAGATAGCGGACCGCACCATTGCTGTAGCGCGAGGACGCGCCGACCTCGTAGCCCTTGGAGGCGAAGGAGGTGATGTGAAACGTCTCGCCGGCCAGCAGGACGGGTTTCATGGCGGTATCCTTGGGTCGGGAGCGGGAGACATCGTGCCGTCGAGAATGTCCGGCGGCGCCGCCGGGGAGAAACGGCGCCGCCGGGTGGTCAGGCTCAGCCGATCAGAACTTGAACTCTTCGACATTGGCCGGGGTGACGATGTCGGCGGGTCCAAGCAGCACTTCGCCGCCCTTGCCGACGGTATAGTCGCCGAGACGGCCGGCCTTGAAGGTCTCGCCTTCCTTGCCGGTGACCTTGCACTGCGCCACGGCCTGCGCCGCGTAATAGGTCAGGTAGCCGAGATCCTTGACGTTCCACCAGATGTCCTGGACCGAGCCGTCCTGGATGTACTTCTTGATCAGCGTCGCCGGCGCGAGGCCGGTCAGTTTGATCTTGCCGAGAAGGCCGGCCTGCTCCATCGCGCGGGCAGCGGCGGGCAGTCCGATGCCGGCCGGGATGATGATGCCCTTCAGATCCGGAAAGGCCTGGGCAAGGCCCAGCGCCTGCTGCTGGTTGACCTGCTCGCTTTCCTGGCCATAGGCGACCTGGACGAGCTTCATCTTGGCGTATTTCGGCTCGGCCGCCATCTTCGCCTTCATGAAGTCGATCCAGGCATTCTGGTTCGAGGCCGTCGGCGTCGAGGACAGGATGGCGAACTCGCCTTCGTAGTTGATGAGCTTGCCCATCGATTCCAGCATCATCTCGGCGAGGCTGTCGCCGGCCGCCTGATTGAGGAACACGGTGCGCGCGGCGGGGGCGACGTCGGAATCGTAGGAAACGATCTTCACGCCCTGCTGGATGGCGCGCTTCAGCGCCGGAGCGACGGCATTGGCGTCATTGGCCGAGATCGCGATGACGCCGACCTTCTGCGAGACGAGATTGTTGATGAACTCGATCTGCGCCTCGGCGGTCGCCTGCGACGGGGCCTGCTTGAGCGCCTTGCCGCCGATCTCGGCCGCGGCCTCCTCGGCGCCGGTCTGGGCGACCTGGAAATAGGGGTCGGTGTCGAGCTTCGGCAGGAAGCCGACGGTGACGGGCCCGGTCGCGCATTCCTCGGCGCTGGCGAGCGTCGCAACCGATCCGGCGGCGATCAGGCTGCTGGCGAACAGCAGGGATTTCAGGAGCTTCGATGTCATGGGTGTCCTCCTCAAGACGTCCAATCCGGATTTCATTCAAGCTGGCGAGGCTCCGGCCGCTAGTCGCCAGCCTTTCGGGATGCGAGATGAAAGCGAACGCGGCCGAACAGGCGCTCGGCCGCGTTGCTGACGAGAAGCGACAGGATGAGCAGCGAGCCGATGATGCTGCCCTGCGCATCGCCGCCGATCTGGAGCAGGCCGAGCACGTTGCGGATGGTGGCGACCAGGAGCAGCGCCCACAGCACGCCCGTCAGGCGGCCCTTGCCGCCGAAGACGCTGACGCCGCCGAGCAGCGCGATGGTGATGACGTCGAGCTCGATGCCGAGGGCATTGTTGGCGCGGGCATTGGCGAGGCGCGCCGCATAGACCATGCCCGCCGCCGCGCAGACGACGCCCGAGGTGACGAACAGGCCGAAGACGGTGCGCGCCAGGCGGATGCCGGAATAGCGGGCAGCGTCGGGATTGCCGCCGATCGCATAGATGCGCCGTCCGAGCGGCATCTTCTGCTGCGCGACGGCGAAGACCGGCGCCAGCACGAGAAACGGCACGATCGTCCAGGGGATCGGCGTCGAGCCGACCATGTTGATGCCGAAATCGAGGAAGCTGTCGGGGAAGATGTTGATCGAGCCCGAGCCGAGCAGGATGTAGCCGATGCCTCGATAGAGGGCCATGGTGCCGAGCGTCACCACCAGCGAGGGCAGGCCGAGAGCGGTGACGAGCGCGCCGTTGAAGGCGCCGCAGACGGCGCCGGCGACGAGCGTCAGCGGAATGGCGACAAGGAGCGGCGCGCCGGCCTGGACCATGAGGCCGAACACGACGCTGGTCAGCGCCAGGATGCTCGCCACCGACAGGTCGATTTCGCGCGCGATGATCAGGAGCACCATCGGCAACACGATCAGCGCCCGCTCGGAGACGCCGGCGATCGCCTGGGAGATGTTGAACGTCGAGGCGAAGTTCGGAACGAAGGCCACCGCATAGGCGATGACCGCGATGGTCAATGCCGCCAGGAAATTGTCCCAGTTGGCGAAGCGCGCGACGAAGTCCGGCGCGGAATCAGTGGGGCGGGTCATGCGCGCGCTCCCTTGCGTCCACGGGCGCCGCGGCGGGCGACAGTGGCATCGATGCCGATAGCGGCGAGGATGACGAGGCCATAGACGCCCTGCAGCCAGAGCGGATCGACGCGCACCAGCGTCAGGCCATTGTTGATGACGAGCAGCGTCAGCGCGCCGAGGGCGACGCCGAGCACCGTGCCGGAGCCGCCGCGCACGGCGACGCCGCCGACGACCACCGCCGCGATCACCGTCAGCTCGAAACCATAGGCGACGCGGGCATCGACGGTTGCATAGCGCGAGGCCCAGAGTGCGCCATCGAATCCGGCCAGAAGACCGCCGATGGCGAAGGCGAGCAGGATGCGGGCGCGGGCGGGAATGCCGATCAGCGCGGCGCCGGCAGGGTTGGAGCCGATGGCATAGAGCTCGCGGCCGATGACCGTCCGGCGCAGCGCGAAGGCGATGACGCCGAGCGTCGCCAGCGCGATCAGCAGCACCGCCGGAATGCCGAAGAGGTTGGCGCTGGTCATGTCGAGCCAGGCCTGCGGCACCTGGTCGGCGCTGACCTGCTTGCCGCCGGCCCAGAGGCTGTTGATGCCGCGGAAGATCGTCATCGTGCCGAGCGTCACGACGATGGCCGGCACCTTGCCCCAGGTGACGACGAAGCCGTTGAAGAGGCCCGCCGCAAGGCCGATGCCCGAGGCGAGCAGCACGCCGCCGACGATGCCGATCTCGGGATGGGCGTGCAGCATCGAGGCGGCGCCATAGGCCGCGAGGCCGATGACGGCGGCGACCGAAAGATCGATGTTGCGCGTGATGACGACGAGCATCTGGCCGACCGCGACGGTCATCAGCAGCCCGGCATCCATGGCCAGCGCCGACAGATTGGCGCCGCTCAGCATGCGTGGATTGAGGATCGAGATCGGAATCATCACGGCGGCGATCGCGGCGACGAGGCCGAATTCCCGACGCGCGAACAGCCGGCGCCAGGATGGGCCGTCCTCGCCCTCGTCGGACGCGAGCCGTTCTTCCGCGAGCTTCAAGGGCGCCGTCTCGGAGCCGGACTTGCCGGAATCGGTCGCCGCGCCGATGACCTTTTCCTGCGTCGCGTCGTCGCGATCGAAGCGCGCGCTGACTTCCCCCTCGCGCAGCACGATCATGCGGTCGCACATGCCGAGCAGTTCGGGCAGCTCGGAGGAGATCAGGATGATGGCGAGGCCCTGCGCAGCGAGGTCGGCGATCATCGCATGGACATCGGCCTTGGCCTGGACGTCGATGCCCTGGGTCGGCTCGTCGAGGATGAGCACGCGCGGGCGGGTCGCCAGCCATTTGGACAGCACGACCTTCTGCTGGTTACCGCCCGAGAGGGTCGAGACCGGCTGGTCATAGGAGCGGAAGCGGAGCCGAAGCCTGTCGAGGAAGGGCGTCGCGAAGGCGAGTTCCTTGGCGCGCGACACGAGGCCGAGCCGCGTCGTCTCGCCGAGAACGGTCAGCGAGGCATTGGTGAGGATCGAGAAATCCATCACCAGGCTCTGCCCGATGCGATCCTCGGAGACATAGGCGATGCCGCGATCCATGGCGTCGCGCGCGGACGCAAACCGGATCGGCGCCCCGTCGAGCGTCATCGTGCCGGCTGTCGGCTGGTCGATGCCGAACAGCACCCGCGCGACCTCGGTACGGCCGCTGCCGACGAGGCCGCCGAAGCCGAGGATCTCGCCGGCCCTGAGTTCGAACGACACGTCCTTGAATGCGCCCTCGCGCGAGAGGCCCTCGGCGCTGAGCACCACCGCGCCCGGCGCGCTCGCGTGACGGGGATAGAGCCCGTCGAGCGAGCGGCCGACCATTAGGCGGACGGCATGTTCGCGCGTCAGGTCCTCCACGCGCTCCGTCCCGACGAGCCGGCCATCGCGGAGCACCGCGATGCGGTCGGCGACGCGGTAGATCTCGTCCATGCGGTGACCGACGAACATCATCGCGACGCCATGGGCGCGCAGGTCGTTGACGACGGCAAAGAGGCGCTCGACCTCGCGCTGCGACAGCGCCGCGGTCGGCTCGTCCATGATCAGGACGCGGGCATCCTGCGACAGTGCCCTGGCAATCTCGACGAGTTGCTGCTCGGAGGTGCGCAGCTGTGACAGCGGCGCATCGATGTCGGCATCGAGGCCGACCAGCTTCAGGAGCCGCCGCGCCTCGGTGCGGATATGGCCGCGATCGATCAGCCAGCGCGAGGTGGTGCCGGTCTGGCCGATGAACAGGTTTTCGCCGATGCTGAGATCGGGGAAGAGGCCCGGATGCTGATGCATCACGGCGATGCCGGCGCGCTGCGCCTGCAGCGGCGAATGGAACGACACGCCCTCGCCTTCGACGAGGACGCTGCCGGAATCGGGGCGATAGACACCGGCCAGCAGCTTCACGCAGGTGCTCTTGCCGGCGCCATTCTCGCCGAGCAGCGCCAGGACCTCGCCGGCCCGGAGCGTGATCGAGACGTCGGCGATCGCGACGGTGCCGCCAAAGACCTTGGTCGCGCCCGAAAGCGCAGCCACGACGCGGCCCTCGGCGTTCACAGAGCCCGCGGCCATCAGGACGGGCCGCTCAAGCATGGCGGCAGTCGCTGCGGCCCGGCACGGCTGTGCCCAGGCGGCGATGAATGATCGTCACGCGCATCGGTTCTCACCTCGTTCCGGCCCGCCGCAGCGAACCCTCCGCCCTTGTGGAACTGCACACACAACGCCCGAACGACGTCCTCGTCGCGCCCGGCTGCGCGTGCTCGTCCAGATCGAGCGCCCTCTCCCACGGCAAGCACTGCCGCCATTACTTAAAGCAAATTACTATAAACAAAGGCGAGAGACGTCAAGGTGCCAAAAGCTGCTCTTCCCGGTTGATTTTTGGCAGAGAGTGGCGACTCTTGGCGGATGGCTCTGGCAGGGCGCTCGCGCGCTCCGGTGGCTGGCGCGCGACAGAATTTGAGGTAATAAAGCAATATGCTTGAACAAGTCCGATCCACGCGGGGCGTTGATGGCCGGCAAGGGTAGCAATTCGGTTCACCTCCGCCATTACAACGAGCGCGTGGTGCTCGATGCCATTCGCCGGTCAGGCCAGGCCTCGAAGGCCGAAGTGGCACGCTTCGCGCACCTCACCCCACCGGCGGTGGCGGCGATCATCGATGCGCTGGTCGCAGGCGGCTATGTCGTCGAGAACGGCAAGCGCTTCGGCGGCAAGGGCCAGCCCTCGGCGATGTACGGCCTCGCCCCCGGAGGCGCCTATTCGATCGGCCTGCATATCGGACGCCGCGCGATCGATGCGATCCTGATCGACTTCGCCGGGCAGACCTGCGCCTTCGAGACGCATGACTACGACCATCCCGATCCCGACAGCATCAAGCGGATCGGCAGCGCGGCGATCGCGCGCTTTCGTGGCCAGCTCGGCGCGGCGGCATCGGCACGGCTCGTCGGCATGGGCATCTCCGCGCCCTATTTCATCGGCGGCTGGGACGAGGAACTCGGCTTCCCCGGCCATGTCCAGACCGCCTGGCGGGCGGTCGACCTGCGCACCCATTTCCAGGGAACCGAAGGCCTGCAGGTGATGATCGAGAACGACGCCTCGGCGGCGGCGGTGGCGGAACTCGTCTATGGCGTCGGCAAGCAGTTTTCCGACTTCCTGCACATCTCGCTCAGCACCTTCGTCGGCGGCGGCCTCGTCCTGAACGGCACGCTGCAGACGGGACCGAACGGCAATACCGCGGCGCTCGGGCCGTTTCCCGTCACCTTCTCGAGCCTTGCCTCCGTGCCGCGCCCGTCCGGCAAGTTCGAGGTCCTCCTGCATCGCGCCTCGGTCTACACGCTGGTGGCGCATCTTCGCGCCAACGGCTTCGACATCACGCGCGTGCGCGATCTCGAGCCGATGCCCGCGGCGGCGCGGTCGCTGGTCTCGGAATGGCAGACCGACTGCGCCGACGCCCTGGCGCAGGCGATCATCGGCAGCATCGCCCTTGTCGACCTCGAGGCCGTCGTCATCGATGGCTTGCTGCCGACCGCGGTGCTGGTCGAGACCGTCACGCGCGTGCGCGCCGCCTTTGCCGAGATGCTGCCGCCGGGCCTGATCGCCCCGACCATCCTTGCGGGCTCGATCGGCGCACGCGGCTCGGCACTCGGCGCCAGCCTCCTGCCGATCTATTCCATGTTCGGCCCCGACACCGGCGTCCTGATGAAGAAGGGCAACGACAAGAAGCCGCTGATGGTCGGATCGACCTGAGGCCGGTGCCGACGCCAAGCGGGATCGGCCTGACCGAATGATGCCTGTGAGAAAGTGGAGCGGGTGAAGGGAATCGAACCCTCGTCTGGAGCTTGGGAAGCTCTCGCTCTACCATTGAGCTACACCCGCGCGGGTTCCAAGAAGGAAGACCCGGTCAGCGGCCGATCAGAGAGGACGGCCGCTGCTCGCCGCCATGTTGTAAGCGCTTCACCCGGTCCGGATCAAGCGCCTCGCGCGGCGAGGGCCGGCACAAGCGTGCTGCCGCCCCTCTCTGGCCCGCCTCAGATGAAGGCCGGTTCGAAGATCGCCAGACGGTCGATCAGGCCGGCGGCGAGGATCGGCAGGCTCCAGGGGCGACGCACGAAGCGCAGCAGCTTCGAGAGACGCGGGCTGATTGCGCGCCGGCACACCGCCAGTTTCTGCACGGGCCGGATGACCGTCCAGATGGACGAGGTCCCGGCCTGGAACAGCGCGACGGATCCCGGCCGGAGATGTGCGATCCTGCCATCCGGCGAGGCGATCTCGACTTCGCCATCGAGGATATAGACGGACTCTTCCCAGTCGAAGGTCCAGCGGAAGCGGCCCTCGCTGCATTTCCACAGTGACATCGACGAATAGCCGTCGGCGCCCTGTTCGACGGGAATATACTGTGCCACCGGATCGCCGGACAAAATCCAGGCGGGATTGATCGGCGCCGGGCGCCAATCGGTCCGAGCGGCATCGCTGACCGTGAAATCGCTGATACGACGCGCCGAGCGGCCATCCATGGCCGACGGACCGGAAAAGACGATATCCGACATCATTCCTCCCTTGCCGTCCCGGCAGCCGCAGCCCTCGGCGGCGTACCGACACGGGGAAGACCTAACATGGCCGCACGGCGCTTCGCCATGCCGCGCATCATTACTGCTTAGGATTGTCTTTAAATGATCGATGAAACGGCGGTGCATCGGCCCTCGAGTGGGCCACACCGGCGACCAGCATTGGCCGGATTTCAGGCCCCGAGGGGCGGCGGCGGGGAGACGAGCCGATGCTGACAACCGGCCCCGCCGGCGTTATCACTCGTCATGTTCGATGATGCCGCTGGCGGACCGGCGGCGATGTTTCCTTCGCCCGTCGGCGCCGTCGCATTGCCCCATCACGTCGGCGATCCATTCCTCCCGCTCCCCTTTCAGAGACCAGGTCATGACCCAGCTGACGCCCTTCCACATCGCCTTCCCCGTCGACGATCTCGCCGCGGCGCGAACTTTCTACGGCGAGGTGCTCGGCTGCCCGGAGGGGCGCAGTTCCGATCGCTGGATCGATTTCAGCCTCTATGGCCACCAGATCGTCGCGCATCTGAAGCCGAAGGACCCGGGCGCCGCCTCCGCCCACCACAATCCTGTCGACGGCCATGACGTGCCGGTGCCCCATTTCGGCGTAGTGCTGGAGATGGCGGATTGGGAGGCGCTGGCAGAGCGGCTCACCGCCGCCGGCACGCATTTCATCATCGCGCCCTATATCCGCTTCAAGGGCGAGGTCGGCGAGCAGGCGACGATGTTCTTCCTCGATCCGGCCGGCAATGCGCTGGAATTCAAGGCCTTCGCCGACATGAGCCAGATCTTCGCCAAGTAACGGCCGCTCATGCTTTGCCCGGCCGCGCCTCCGCGCGGCCGGGCAAAGCGTTACGCCCGGGCCGGCCAGGCCCAGTTGCGGATCTCGGGCATGTCCTCGCCATGC
This sequence comes from Kaistia sp., assembly GCA_965279105.1. Taxonomy (GTDB): domain Bacteria; phylum Pseudomonadota; class Alphaproteobacteria; order Rhizobiales; family Kaistiaceae; genus Kaistia. Next base: position 1,336,200 of record OZ257135.1, on the reverse strand, counting down.
TCGCGCACATAGTGGCCGTGCTCGACGAGCTTGTCGCGGAAGCCCTGGGTGACGGCAGCCGCGGCGACGGCGAGGCCCGGGACGCGCTCGATCGCCGAGATGGCGAGATGGAAGCGGTCGAGCTCGTTCATCACCGTCATGTCGAAGGGCGTCGTCGTCGTGCCCTCCTCGATGAAGCCGCGCACATGCAGCCGCGCGTGGTTGGCGCGGCGATAGGTCAGGCGATGGATCAACTGCGGATAGCCGTGATAGGCGAAGATCACCGGCTTGTCGCGCGTGAAGATCGCGTCGAACTCACGGTCGGTCAGGCCGTGCGGATGCTGCTCCTTGGCCTGCAGCGTCATGAGATCGACGACATTAACGACGCGGATGCGGAGGTCCGGCAGCTCTCGGCGCAGCATGTCGACGGCCGCCAGCGTTTCCAGCGTCGGGACGTCGCCGGCGCAGGCCATGACGACATCGGGCTCGACCCCGCCATGCTCGGTGCCCGCCCATGACCAGATGCCGATGCCGACCTCGCAATGCGGGATCGCCTCTTCCATCGTCAGCCATTGCGGCGCGGGCTGCTTGCCGGCGACGATGACGTTGATGCGGTCATAGGTTCGGAGGCAGTGGTCGGTCGTCCACAGCAGCGTGTTGGCATCCGGCGGGAAGTAGATGCGGACGATATCGGCCTTCTTGTTGGCGACGAGATCGACGAAGCCGGGATCCTGGTGGCTGAAGCCGTTGTGATCCTGCCGCCAGACATGCGAGGTCAAGAGATAGTTGAACGAGGCGATCGGCCGCCGCCAGGGCAGCGCGCGCGACACCTTCAGCCATTTCGCATGCTGGTTGAACATCGAATCGACGATGTGGATGAAGGCCTCGTAGCAGGAGAAGAAGCCGTGCCGGCCAGTGAGGAGATAGCCCTCGAGCCAGCCCTGGCAGAGATGTTCGGAGAGGACTTCCATGACGCGGCCATCCTCGGCGAGATGGTCGTCATAGCTTTCGATCCCCTCCATCCAGACACGGTCCGTCGTCTCGAACACGGTGTCGAGCCGGTTCGAGGCGGTCTCGTCCGGACCCATCAGGCGGAAGTTGCGCGCCTCGGCATTGAGCTTGAAGACGTCGCGGAGGAACGTCCCCATGACGCGCGTCGCCTCGCCGCTGGTGGCGCCTGGGGCGGGCACCGCCAGCGCATAGGCGCGGAAATCCGGCAGCTTCAGCTCGCGCTTCAGGAGGCCGCCATTCGCGTGCGGATTGGCGCCCATGCGGCGGATGCCCTCCGGCGCCAGCGCCGCCAGCTCCGGCTTCAGCGCACCATCGGCATCGAAGAGATCATCGGGATCATAGGAGCGCATCCAGGTGTCGAGCAGCGCCAGATGGGCGGGATTGTCGCGCACATTGGCGATCGGCACCTGATGGGCGCGCCAGAAGCCTTCGACCTTCTTGCCGTCGACCTCCTTCGGCCCCGTCCAGCCCTTGGGCGAGCGGAGGATCAGCATCGGCCAGCGCGGCATCGTCCTCGCGCCGTCGCCGGTGCGGGCCTCCAGCTGGATGGCTTCGATGCGGCTGAACATCGTGTCGAGCGTCGCGGCCATCGCCTGATGCATGAGCGCGGGCTCGTGGCCCTCGACGAAGAACGGCTCGTAGCCGAAGCCGGTGAAGAGATGGACGAGATCGGCGTCGTTCATCCGGCCGAGGATGGTCGGATTGGCGATCTTGTAGCCGTTCAAATGCAGGATCGGCAGCACGGCGCCGTCGCGGGCCGGATTGAGGAACTTGTTCGAATGCCAGGAGGCGGCGAGCGGCCCGGTCTCCGCCTCGCCATCGCCGACGACGCAGGCGACGACGAGATCGGGATTGTCGAAGGCGGCGCCATAGGCGTGCACCAGCGCATAGCCGAGTTCGCCGCCCTCATGGATCGAACCCGGCGTATCGGCCGAGGCGTGGCTCGGAATCCCGCCCGGGAACGAGAACTGCCGCACCAGCTTGTTGAGGCCGTCGAGGTCCTTGCCGATCTCGGGATAGATCTCGCTGTAGGAACCTTCGAGATAGGTGTTGGCGACCATGCCGGGCCCGCCATGGCCGGGGCCGCAGACATAGAGCACATTGGCGTCACGCGCGCGGATGATGCGGTTCAGATGCGCGTAGATGAAGTTGAGGCCGGGCGTCGTGCCCCAATGGCCGAGCAGTCGCGGCTTGATGTGCTCGTTGAGAAGGGGCGCGCGCAGAAGAGGGTTGTCGAGCAGGTAGATCTGGCCGACGGAGAGAAAGTTAGCCGCCTTCCAATAGCGATGCAGGAGATCGAGCTCCTCAGCATCCAACGGTCCGTCTTCTGCCATGCCCGTCTCCTTTGTGCCGGCCGGTGCCGCGTTCGACCGGTTGTGGTCGGCGGCACTTAAGCAGCAGCAGCGTGCGCCGGGCCTTGATCATGATCAATGGCGCAGCGCGATGGACGTTCCCTCAGCCGCCGGCTGCCGCGACCTCGAATGCCTCCGCCGCCGCCTCTGTCAGCGGGTCGGCGAACAGCATCGCGGCGACCTTGGGGCTGAAGGTGAAAGTATCGAGCCCGCGCGCGGCGAGCGCAGCGAGATCATCGGCCGAGCGCAGGCTGGCGACGAGGATCCGCATGGTGCTGCCGCTGGCGGCGACCATGTCGCGCATCGCGGTGATCTCGGCCATACCGTCGCGGCCGGCATCGTTCATCCGGCCGAGATAGGGCGCTGCATAGTCGGCGCCGAGCGCGGCGGCGCTGAGGGCCTGATGGGCGGCATAGACGGCGGTCATGGTGACGCGGACGCCGTCGGCGCCGAGGCTGCGCGCCGCCAGCAGGCCCTCGCGGGTGATCGGAACCTTGACGACGATGCGGGGGTCGAGCGCGGCGATGGCGCGGCCGTTGCGCTCGAGCGCGTCGGTGCTGCGGCCGAAGGTCTGCACCTGCATCTCGGCCGCGCCGAAATCGAAGGCGGCGTCGACCAGCGGCTTGAGCGCGCCGAGATCGCAGGGAATGCCTGCGGCCGCGAGGATGGTGGGGTTGGTGGTGACGCCATGGAACAGGCCCGTCGGCAGCCATGTCCGCCAGGCGGCCTTGTCGGCCGTGTCGAGAAAGAGCCTGAACCGCCCGCGATTGTCGTCCGCCGTCATATCCGCACCTTCGCACCCGCTATGGCCGAGGGATAGACGATTAAGCGGCGGCTTGCACGCGGCCTGCCGAGCGCGCGACGCGGCGTGCTGTCTCAGCAGCCGGGACCGCGCCGCCCTGCGTCTCGGAGCCGAGATAGGATCCGTCCCCGTGGATGGGGATGAACCAGAAATACATTGAGTGGCTGGGCGGTCGACATGATGGTGAACTCCGGACGGGCGGGAGGGTTCGGTCAGCCTTGGGCGCCTGCCAGACGATGTCGCGCACGGCGATCGGCTTCGGGATCAGGCCGAGCTTCTGGAAGCGATCGGCCGTCGCTTGCTGCCCGGGGATGACGGCGTCGGTGAGCGGGAAGATGGCATAGACGACGCGTCCAACCGCGACGGTCTGCGGAGCGATGGGCACGCCGGTGATCTCCGAGAGCGCTGCGGCGACCTCGTCGCGATGGGCGTTGGCCCAGTCGGCCGTCCTGGCCAGCGCCGCGAGGATCGAAACACGATTTTCGCGACGGGCCAGCAATGCGGAATGGAAATCCCGTCCGGGCGAGGACGGCGCACTGGCCCTCGCGTTCGGACGGACAGGGGTCACACCGTCCCCGTGATTGTCTTCACAGCCCCGGGAGCGTCGATGTGATTGAACCTCCGCCGTCCTTCGGCATTGAACGCATGACAGATGACAGGGGCGCCGCTCAGCGGCGGGGGCGACGATGATCGGTTTCGGAAAGCAGAGTCTGGCGGGCATCCTGGCGACGGCCGCCATCGTGGCGGTCGCCATCACCGCCTATGGCACGCAGGCCACCGGCCATGGCAGCGGCGCCAAGGATCCGACGGCGGTGATCAGCTATGACAAGGCCGGCGTCGGCGGCCGCAAGGGCTGCGACGTGCAGTCCTGGCCCTATATCGCGCCGGAATGCCTCGCCGAGAGCGATGCCGCCGCCGCGAAGCCGATGCGCCGCCTGCTCTGAGGGCTCATGAGACCGCGCTCGCGGCCTTGAAGAGGAGCGCGTGCCGGGCGGCAATCGCCTCGACATCCGCGCCATAGCCGCCGCCGATGACGCCGACGAGCGGCACCTTGCGCCGTCGCACCTCGGAGATCACGAAGCGATCGCGCGCCAGCAGCCCATCATCGCTGAGCGCCAGCCGTCCGAGCCTGTCGTCGCGATGCGGATCGACGCCGGCATTGTAGAAGACGATGTCCGGGGCGAGCCGACCGACAAGCTCCGGCAGCACGCCGGCAAGCGCACCGAGATAGTCGGCATCGCCGGTCTCATCCTCAAAGCCGATGTCGATCGACGACGCCCGCTTGCGCACGGGATAGTTCCGCTCGGCATGCAGCGACAGCGTGGTGACGGTGGCATCGCCTTTAAAGATCTCGGCGGTGCCGTCGCCCTGATGCACGTCGCAATCGACGACGAGGGCGGTCTCGATCCGCCGCTCCGAGAGCAGCACCCGGATCGCGACGGCGACATCGTTGAAGGTGCAGAAGCCGGCGCCCTGGTCCGAGCGGGCATGATGACTGCCGCCGGCCGTGTTGCAGGCGAGGCCATGCGCCAGCGCGAGCCGCGCGGCGGTGATGGTTCCGCCGGTCGCGGCCGCGGCGCGGCGCATGACGGTCTCGTTCATCGGCAGGCCGATCTCGCGCTCGATCGGCTTCGGCACAGCGAGCGACAGCACCTGATCGACATAGCGGCGATCATGCGCCAGAGCGAGTTCCGCGGCGCTTGCGGGCTCGGGAGTGACGAAGCCATCGGGGACGAGGCCCGCATCGGTCAAGAGCGCCGTCAGCCGGCGATACTTGCCCATCGGGAAACGGTGGTCGGCCGGGATATCGGCCGTATAGGCGGCGTGATGGACGATCGGCAGCGGCATGAGCGCAAAATAGCGCGCCGGCCGCGCAGAAACAGCACCTTGTGCAATCGGCGGCGTCGACGACGCCTGCTCTGCCGTCTATGGCTGGCGTCCCCGTAGCGAGGCAGAGCGATGTCCACCGCGACCAGCGCCGATTCCGTCCGCCCCTTTGCCGTCACCCACAGGGGCATCCTCGCCATCGCCGTTCCGATGACGCTCGCCTATCTGTCGACACCGCTGCTCGGCGTCGCCGACATGACGGTGATCGGCCGCCTCGGCGATGCGGCGCTGATCGGCGGCATCGCGCTCGGCGCCGTCATCTTCGATTTCGTCTTCGCGACCTTCAATTTCCTCCGCGCCGGCACGACCGGGCTGACGGCGCAGGCCTATGGCGCCGGTGACAGTCGCGAGATCCAGGCGATCTTCTTCCGCGCCCTCCTGCTCGCCGTCGTGATCGGGCTCGCCGTCATCCTGCTCGGCCGGCCGATCCTCGCGCTTGCTCTCGCCTCGCTCGGCGGCAGCCCGGCGGTCAAGGCGGCGACCGCGGCCTATTACGATATCCGCATCCTCTCGACGCCGTTCGCGCTCGCCAACTATGTCATGCTCGGCTGGCTGGTCGGGCTCGGGCGGGCGGGCGCCGGCCTCGTGCTGCAGACCTTCCTCAACGGGCTCAACATCGCGCTCAACATCCTGTTCGTGCTCGGCTTCGGCTGGGGCGTCGCCGGCGCCGCGCTCGGCACGACGATCGGCGAGGCGGTCACCGCCTGTGTCGGGCTCCTCGTCGTGTTGCCCGCGCTCGATCGCGGGCAGCGTCCCTCGCGCGCCGCCGTGCTCGACCGGACGGCGCTCTTGAGGATGGTCGCGGTCAACCGCGACATCATGATCCGCTCCTTCGCGCTGCTGTTCGCCTTCGGCTTCTTCGCCGCGCGCGGGGCAGCCCATGGCGATGTCGTGCTGGCCGCCAATGCGATCCTGATGAACTTCTTCCTCGTCGGCGGCTATTTCCTCGACGGCTTCGCGGCCTCTGCCGAGCAATATGCCGGGCGCGCGGTCGGCGCGCGCTATCGGCCGGCCTTCGTCCGCGCGCTGAAGCTGACGCTCGGCTGGGGCTATGTGCTCGCCGGGATCGCGGCCGCGCTGTTCGCCTTCGCCGGACCCGCCGTCATCGATTTCATGACGACCAATGAGGAGGTGCGGGCGGCGGCGCGGACCTACCTGCCCTGGGCGGCGCTGACGCCACTCGCCGGCGTGCTTGCCTTCGAGATGGACGGCGTCTTCATCGGCGCGACCTGGTCGCGCGACATGCGCAACATGATGCTCGCCTCGCTGGCCCTCTATCTCGCCGTCTGGTGGTGGGCGGAGCCGGCTCTCGGGACGCACGGCTTGTGGCTGGCGCTCATCGTGTTCCTCGGCGCGCGCGGCTTTTCGCTCGCCTGGCGCTGCCGTGCGCGCATCCGCGAGACGTTCGGCAGCTAGCTCAGCCGCCGGCGGCCCAGCGCTCCCGCTCGATGCCGACGGCCTCCGTGATCGAGGCGAGACCGCGGCGATCGAGAATGCGCGAGAGGCCCTTGAGGATCTCGCCCGGCAGGCCAGGGCCGCCATAGACGAGGCCGGTATAGAGCTGGACCAGATCAGCGCCGGCCGTGATCTTGGCAAAGGCGCTTTCGGCCGAATCGACGCCGCCGACGCCGACCAGCGGCAGATCGGGCCCGACCAGGCCGCGGAAGCGGGCGAGCATCACCGTCGACATCGTGAACAGCGGCTTGCCGGAGAGGCCGCCCGTCTCGACCGCATGCGCGCGGTCGCCGAGCGGCGGGCGCGAAACCGTCGTGTTGGAGATGATGACGCCATCGAGCCGGCGCGCCAGGACGACATCGGCGACATCGGCCAGCGCCGCCTCGTCCATGTCCGGCGCGATCTTGACCAGCATCGGCACACGGCGGGGCAGCGCGTCGCGCGCCTCGACCACGCGCGTCAGCAGCGCGTCGAGCGCCGCGCGGCCCTGCAGATCGCGGAGGCCCGGCGTGTTGGGCGAGGAGACATTGACGGTGAAATAGCTGGCGAGATCGGCGAAGGCCTCGATGCCCGCGACATAGTCGGCGATGCGGTCGGGCGCATCCTTGTTGGCGCCGATATTGACGCCGACGATGCCGCCGCGCGATCGCCGCGCCGCGAGGCGCTGCCGCGCCGCGGCCTGGCCCTCATTGTTGAAGCCGAGGCGGTTGATCACAGCCTTGTCCGCCACCAGGCGGAACATGCGCGGGCGCGGATTGCCGGCCTGCGGGCGCGGCGTCACCGTTCCGATCTCGATGAAGCCGAAGCCGAGCGCGAGCAGGCCGTCCGTCACCTCGGCATTCTTGTCGAGACCGGCGGCGAGGCCGAGCGGATTGGCGAAGTCGAGCCCGAGCAGGCGGCGCGCGAGGCGCGGATCGGCCTTCGCGTCGACCGGCCGCGCGAGGCCGGCGCCCAGCACCTTCAGCGACAGGCCATGCGCCGTCTCCGGATCGATCCGGAAGATGGCGGGCCGCATGAGATCATAGAGGCTCACGGGATTTCGGCCGGAAACTGGTGCGCCCCGTCGGCGCCGCGCGGCAGCGGCACCACGGAAACGACATCGGCGCAGGACAGCGGCGCGAACAGATGCGGGAACAGCGCTCCGCCGCGCGAGGCTTCCCATTTGAGCGCCGCGCCGAAGGGCTCCGCCTCGACCGCGACCAGCACCAGATCATCCTCTCCAGCGAAATAGAGCCGGGCCGTCTCGCGCACCTGAGCGGCGGCGGAGAGATGGATGAAGCCGTCGGCGTGATCGATCGGCGCACCTTCGAACACGCCGCGCGCCTCGGCCGCACGCCAGAGCTCGCCCGGCGCGATCTTGTAGATGAGGGTCATCGTCATTCCCGTTGAGATGAAAAAGCCTACCCGGCCCGGCGGCTGCCGGCAAGCGGCGGAGCCGGCGCCGAAGAAAGCGCGGGCGGACGCTGGACAGGCTCCGCGCGCGGGGATAAATCCTGCGTTCAGGGATTTTATTCCTTTCGTGCGTTCCGATGTGCCGCGTTCCAGGGAGTTCACGCAATGAGCCGTGGCGGGTGAGAGCCAGCCAGGCTCCTGTTTCCGGAGGGTCCGGCCATGTTGTCACACGAGCGGATCTGGGCGGCGATCGATGTGCTGGCCGAACGCCACGCGCTCAGCGTCTCGGGCCTCGCCCGTCGGGCGGGCCTCGACCCGACGACGTTCAACCGCTCCAAGCGGGTCGCGCATGACGGCCGGCCGCGCTGGCCCTCGACCGAGAGCATCGCCAAGATTCTGGACGCGACGAAGGAGCCGATCGAGCGCTTCTTCGGACTCGCCGAGCCGGATGTCGGGCCGTCCCTCGTCGAACTCGAGGGACCCTTCCGGCAGGTTTCCCTGGTCGGTTTCGCCCGCGCCGGCGCCGGCGGCTTCATCTATGACGGCGATTCGATCGGAGCCGCCGGCCTCGATGACGTTTCGGCGCCTTATTCCAGCAATGCCGAGCCGGTCTACGCCCTGAAGGTGATCGGCGAATCGATGATGCCGCTCTACCGACCGGGAGACGTGATCATTGCCTCGCTGACCGCGCAGTGCCGCACCGGCGACCGCGTCGTCGTCGTCACACGGCAGTCCGAGATCATGGCCAAGGTGCTCGCCCGCCGCGACGGTCGCGAGTTCGAGTTCGCTTCGCTCAACCCCGAACATCCGAACATCACAATTCCCATAAGCGAGGTCGAACGGCTGGCCAGGATCATCTGGGCCAGCCAATGACGCGGGGATGGGCGATGACCCTTTCGGCCGCGCTGGCGCTGGTGCTCGCCGGCGCAGTGACACTTCTCATCGGCGGCGAGCTCTGGAGCCCAGAGCCGACGCCGCCGCTGTCCGCGCCGGCGCTGCGCACCGCGGCGCCCGCGCCCTCGGTCCCGACCGTGCCGGCGAGGCCGCAGTTGCTCGTTCCGCGCGCGGTGCCGCCGCCGGCCGACATCATCACCAGCGCCGTGCCGGCCGAAGATCCGGCGGCGGCGGGACCGCCGCCGCGCATCGTCGGCGGCCCCGGCATCAGCCCCGGTCCCGTGGGGCATGGGAGGATGGAGCGCGAGGCGCCGCCGCAGCAGCCCGAAGCGGAGGCCGCCATCGACAGCGGGCCGGCCTGGCAGCCATTCACACAGGTCGTCGTCATCGGCGCCGGCACGCTCAATCTCGGCGGCCGCAAGGTGCAGCTCGCCGGCATCGCACCGCCCGAGAACGGCCTGCGCTGCCGCGCCAGCGCGGGACCGGAGACCTTCGAATGCGCGTTCCTCGCCATGCAGGCGCTGCGCCAGCGGCTCCGGGCGCGCGGCGTCGAATGCCGGCTCGAGCGGCTCGAGACCATCGGCACCGAGCCCGCCGCCTGCCGCATCGGCACGACCGATCTCAGTCAATGGCTGCTCGACCAGGGCTGGGCCATGGCCGCCGCGGATGCACCCGAGGCCTATCGCACGGCCGAGGACGCCGCCCGCTGCGCCAATGCCGGCCTCTGGGCCGAGGCGCCCCGTCCGGACAGCTGCCCGCCGCGCTGAGCGATCAGGCCTGCGCGCGGCGAAGGCCGAGCGACAGCAATCCGGCGCCGATGAGGAGCGATCCGCCGACACGGTTGACGGCGGACTGGACGTTCGGCTTGCGGATCGTCGTGCGGGCTCTTGCCGCCAGCCAGCCATAGAGGGCGGCATTCAGCGTCGCGAGGACGAGGAATGTCGCCTCGAACAGCAGCATCTGCGGCAAGAGCGGCGCGCCGGCGACAAGGAACTGCGGCAGGAAGGCGACGAAGAAGACGATGCTCTTCGGATTGAGGGCCGTCACGACATAGGCATGGGCGAAGATGCGCAGCGGCCGCGTCTCGGCCGCCGCGTCGACGCCTTCAGTCGTCGGCCTCGCGCGCCAGAGCTTGATGCCGAGATAGATCAGATAGGCGGCACCGACCCATTTCAGCACGGTGAAGACGGCGGCAGAGGCGGCGAGCAGCGCGCCGAGCCCCAGCATGGAGGCGGTCATCGCCGTGAAATCGCCGAGCGCGACGCCGGCGACGGTCGCCCGGGCGGCACGGCGGCCATGCCCCAGCGCATAGCTGACGACGAGCAGCACGGTCGGTCCGGGGATCGCGAGCATCACGGCCGAGGCGGCGGCGAAGGCGAGCCAGTGTTCAAGAGTCATCGGCGGCACTCCCTTAAGCCGCCGATCGATCCATAGCCACGCGCCGAAGGCAACCCCGATCGGCGACTATTCGCCGGCGAGCGTCCCCGCCAGCGCACGGGCGATGCGGTCGCGGGTCTCGGGGATGCCGTAGATCGCGACGAAGGAGCCGAAGCGAGGGCCCTGGTCCTGGCCGAGCAGCACCTGATAGAGCCCGCGGAACCAGTCGAGCGAGACGCCGGGCGGGTTGCCGTCCGGGCCCTTCTTGGCCGGATCCGGGAAATAGCGCCGGCCGACATCGAAGACGACGGTCTGGATCTCGTCGGCGGTGGAGCCCTGCGGCAGCGCCGCCAGGGCGGCGTCGAGGGCGGCCAGCGCGTCGGCGATCGCGCCCTCGGGGAGCACATAGTGCTTCTTCGCCTTCAAGACGTCGTTGTAGTAGCGGATGGCGAAGCCGGCGAGATCGTCGAGGATCGCCCGCTCGGCCGGCGCGATCTCGGGCAGGTAGCGCGAGACATAGGCCCAGAGCACGGCCTTGTCCGAGGCATCCGACACCGAGACGAGGTTCAGCAGCATGGCGAAGCTGATCGGCGAGACGACGGCCGGCGGCTGGCCCGAATGGATATGCCAGGCCGGGTTGCCGAGCTGCTGCTCGAGCGGCTGGCGCGGCAGCGCCTCGATGAAGCCGGCATAGTCGTCGACATGGCGCGGGATCACCTCGAAGCCGAGGCGCTTCGCCGTCTTCGGCTTCGTGTACATGAGCAGCGACAGGCTCTCGGGCGAGGCATAGGTCAGCCACTGCTCGATGGTGAGGCCGTTGCCCTTGGACTTCGAGATCTTCTCGCCGTTCTCGTCGAGGAAATGCTCATAAGTGAAGCATTCCGGCGGCTCGGCTCCGAGCGCGCGGCAGATGCGGGTCGACAGCTTGACGCTGTCGATGAGGTCCTTGCCGCTCATCTCGTAATCGACGCCGAGCGCGAACCAGCGCATCGCCCAGTCGGCCTTCCACTGGCACTTGACGAGGCCGCCGGTGACGGAGGTCGTCACGCGCTCGCCGTCCTCGGGATCGACATAGGTGATCGTGCCTGCGGCGACGTCGCGATCGACCATCGGCACCTGCAGCACGCGGCCGGTCTTCTTCGAGATCGGCAGGAAGGGCGAGTAGGTGGCGCGGCGCTCGGCCCCGAGCGTCGGCAGAATGATCTCCATCACCTCGTCATAGACCTCGAGCATGCGGCGGAGCGCGACGTCGAAGCGGCCGGAGGCATAGTAGTCGGTGGCGCTCGCGAACTCGTAGGCGAAGCCGAAGCCGTCGAGGAAGGCACGCAGCCGCGCATTGTTGGCGGCGCCGAACGAGGGATATTCGTTCGAGAACGGGTCCGGCACGCGCGTCAGGGGCATGCCGAGATGCGCCTGCATCATCTCCTGGTTCGGGACATTGGACGGCACCTTGCGCAGCCCGTCCATGTCGTCCGAGAACGAGAGCAGCCGGGTTTCGATCGCATCCTCGGTCAGGAGGCGGAAGGCCGTGCGCACCATGGTGGTGCGGGCGACTTCGCCGAAGGTCCCGATATGCGGCAGGCCCGACGGACCGTAGCCGGTCTCGAACAGGACAGGCGACTTCGGCCCGCGCGCCTCGAGCCGTGCGATTATGCGCCGCGCCTCCTCGAACGGCCAGGCTTTCGACTCCTTCGCCGCTGCGACGATCGCGGGCGAGAGGTCGAGGACTGGCGGCGTGGCGTCGGGCATGGAAACCTCGTGAAAGTGCGGCTGCGCGCAGGGGGCGTCGCAGGCGCGAGAGGCATAGGGACGCGGCGGGGCGCCGTCAATGGAGAAGCCGCCCGCCCGCTCAAACGCGAGGAACGTTGAACATCCCCTCCCGACATCCTAGTTTCGTGCTCGCGCGGCGCGAAGCCGCCCTTATTCGGGAGTTTCACTGACATGGACAAAGCCATCGCCACCCAGGAGAGCGCAGTCTCGCCGCAGGAGGCGCTGATCTACGTCATGGTGACGCTCTCCGCCGTCGACCGCGAGATGACGGATCGCGAGCTGCGCAAGATCGGCGATGTCGTCAACACGCTGCCGATCTTCGGCGGCTTCGATACCGATCGCCTGATCCATGTCGCCGAAGCCTGCGGCGCCATCACCCGCGAGGCCGACGGCCTGCACGAGGTGCTGACGGTGATCGCGACCGCGCTGCCGAAAAAGCTGCACGAGACCGCCTATGCGCTGGCCGTCGAGGTCGCCGCGGCGGACCTGCATGTCGAACAGGAGGAACTGCGCTTCCTCGAGCTGCTGCGCGACGTGCTCGACGTCGACGCGCTCACCGCCGCCGCGATCGAACGCGGCGCCCGCGCCCGCTACCGCACGCTCTGACCCCTCAGAAATAGCCGACCGGGAAAGAGCGCAGGTAGATCTCGGCGAAGACGCCCTTGTCGTAGAGGCTGTCGAGCGCCCAATCGATCGCGCGCCGGAGTTCCGGCCTGTCCGGCGGCAGGGCGATCGCAAAGCCCTCGCCGAAGAAATGCGGCTCAAGATAGGGGCCGCCGACAAAGGCGCAGCAATCGCCGGCCGCCTCCGACTGCAGGTAGAAGGCGAGCGCCAGCCCGTCGCCGAAGGCGAGGTCGGCCTTGCCGGCCTTCACGGCCGCGGCGGCGAGCGGGAGCGTCTGGGCCGCGAGCGGCGTCGCCTTCGGGAAGAAGGCGGCGAGATAGGCCGCATGGGCGCTGCCGGCGACAACCGCGACCGTGCGCCCCGCGAGAGATGACGCGGTCACCGTGTCCTTCGCGCGCGCGGCGAGGCCGAGGAAGCGCGCGGCGGGCCTCAGATAGACATCCGAAAAGGCGAGGCGCTGGCGCGAGGCCGGCGTGATCGCGAGGCCCGCGATGACGGCATCGACACGGCCTTCGAGCAGCGAGGCTTCCAGACTGTCGAAGGGCCGCGCCTGCATCGTGCAGGGGATCGCGAGCTCGGCACAGATCGCGCGGGCGAGATCGACATTGAAGCCGGTGAACGTGCCGCCGGGTCCGATGAAGCTGAAGGGCGGAAAATCCGCGCTCGCGGCGAAGCGGATGCTGCGCACGTCATCAGCCGGCGGATGATCGAGACGCCGATTGGGATCGAAGAAGTCGGGAATGATCGCGCGCGCGGCCGAGCGGTCGGCATCGCCATCGGCGGCAACCGCCTGCGGCGCGCGCCCGGCCGGGGCCAGCCCCGCGAGGCCGGCCAGCATGCAAACCGCAGCGGCGCGAATTGCCAAGAACCGACGCATCTGGAATAACTCTTGGTTGTGGCGGCGCGCGTCCGCCCGGACGATTGAGGATGATGAACACGGCGGGATTATAGACGAGGAACCGTCTTTGCGAGAGACGGTGGACGGGGGCGTCCTTGAACATCCGCGACGGGCGGTTCGCCATCGGCGATGACGCCGCATCAGTTCGGCATCCATACGGGGAGAGACGGACGACGGCTGCGCGCGCCGCGACCCTCGGTCTGCCGTTCGAACCCCGGCCCGACCGCGACGGCTACAAGGCGCGGCCCGAAGAGCGCCGCGATGCCGGCCGGGTCGAGGCGATCGCCGCGGCGATCCGGGAAGGCAAGGCGGCGATGGCGACGCGGGGCGGGCAGTCGCGGCTGCTGGTCGCGCCCAGCGTCGAGGACGCGGCCCTCCTCGCCACCCGCCTCGCCCAGCAGCCGACGCTGCGCGAGCGCATCGTCCTGACGACGCCGGCCGCGATCCGCCGCCTGCTGCTCGTCGCCAACCAGCAGGCGCTGGTCGAAAGCGCCGTCACGCGGCTCAAGCGTCGCCGCCCGGACCTTTCGGCGGCGCGGCTCGCGACGCTTCCCCAGATCCTCGCTCTCCTCGCCTTCGTGGCGCTCGTCGCCGTCTCGATCGCCACGGCCGGATGGACGGCGGTCGCCGTGCTCGACATTCTCGCCGGCCTCCTCTTCCTTGCGGTGGTGATCCTCCGGATGCAGGCGATCACGCTCGTCGCCCACCGCGCCCGGCAGCGACCCGCCGTCCTGCCGCCGGTCGATCCGTCGACCCTCCCCATCTACACCGTTCTGCTGCCGCTGCATGGCGAGGCGCATATGGTCGCCGATCTCGTCGCGGCGATGGAACGGCTCTCCTGGCCGCGCGACAAGCTCGACATCAAGCTCGTCGTCGAGGCCGACGATGCCGCCACCATATCCGCCATTGCCGCGCTGAAGCTCTCGGCGCCGTTCGAGCTGATCAAGGTGCCGGTCATGCGGCCGCGCACCAAGCCGAAGGCGCTCGCCTTCGCGTTGCCGCTGGCGCGCGGAGCGTATGTCACGGTCTATGACGCCGAGGACCGGCCCGATCCGCTGCAGCTCGTCGAGGCGCATCTCGCCTTTGCGGCTGCGGATGACGATCTCGCCTGCCTGCAGGCGCCGCTCCTCATCGACAATGCTGACAGGAACGGGCTGACCGCCCTGTTCGCGCTCGAATATTCGGTGCAGTTCGACGGCGTTCTGCCGCTGCTCGCGACCCTCGACCTGCCGCTGCCGCTCGGCGGCACGTCGAACCATTTCCGCCGCGCGGCGCTGGAGCGGGTCGGCGGCTGGGATCCCTACAATGTCACCGAGGACGCCGATCTCGGCATCCGCCTCGCCCGCTTCGGCTATCGCGCCGCGATGCTGGAGCGACCCACCTATGAGGAGGCGCCGGCGACCGTCCGCGCCTGGCTCTCCCAGCGCACGCGCTGGCTGAAGGGCTGGATGCAGACGGCCCTGGTGCACCTCCGCGCGCCGCGCCGCCTCCTTCGGGAAATCGGCCTTCGCCGTTTCGCCGGCTTCCTCCTGACCTCGATCGGCGCGCTGGTCGCCGCGGCGGTGCATCCGCTCTATCTCGCGACGGCCCTGATGCTGATCCTCGATCCGGCGCGGCTCTTTCGGGCCGACAGTCCGGCGCTTGCGACGATGACGGCGCTCAATCTCGTCAATCTCGTCGCGGCCTATCTCGTCTTCGTGCTGCTGTCGCGCCAGACCTACCGTCTCCGGCGGGCGAAGCGGCCGGCCGGTGCGCTGCTCTATCTGCCGGCCTATTGGCTGCTGCTGTCGCTCGCCTGCTACCGCGCGCTGTTCCAACTGGTGGTGGCGCCGCATCACTGGGCGAAGACGCCGCATGTCGGGCGGCCGGCGCGCCGCGGCCCCGCGGACAGGCCCCGTGCATAGCGACCAGCGCGGGCGGTGTCGGAACCCGGCGGCGCCCGTCGTCCTTGGTCTGTGTCACAGCATGAGGAGACCACCATGTCCTATGTCGATGGGTTCATCGTTCCGGTGCCGAAGGCGCGCCTGGAGGAATACAAAGAGCTGGCGACGATCGCGAGCAGCGTGTGGATGGAGCATGGCGCGCTCGCCTATGTCGAATGCCTCGGCGACGACGTGCCCTATGGCCAGCTGACCTCGTTTCCGCGCGCCGTGCAGGCGCAGGACGACGAGATCGTCGTCTTCTCCTGGATCCGCTATGAATCGCGCGCCCATCGCGACGCGGTCAACGCCAAGGTCATGGCCGACGAGCGGCTGAAGGGCTCGATGGAGACCATGCCCTTCGACGGCAAGCGCATGATCTTCGGCGGCTTCACCGTGATGCTCGACCACTGAGGAGCCGCATCGCGGGATTCCGCCGTTCGCGGCGAAGCTTCATCGCGCCGTAACGCCCGATCGCGCATGATCGCCGGCACTGGGGCGATGCGTTTGGCGATGGAGGCCGGCTTGGCGAGTGGAATGGGTTGGCGGGCGATGGCATGTGCCGTCGCCCTGATGGGTCTGCTTGCTCCGCGGGAAGCCGGGGCGCTGCCGGCGGGACCCGAGGGCGCTGCCTTCTATGTCCCGCCATCGCCGCTGCCGGATGGCGGCGCCGGGACGCCGATCTGGTCACGCGCCCTTTCGGGCACCATGGCCCTCCCCTCCGCGGCGAGAAACGAGCTGCTGCTCTATCTCTCGGTCGACCCCAACGGCAAGACGGTGCCGGTCTCCGGCACCCTGTCGATCCCGAAGGGCACGGCGCCGGAAGGCGGCTGGCCGGTGATCGTCTGGACGCATGGCACCACCGGCCTCTCGCCGGTCTGCGCGCCTTCGCTCGACACCGAGACCGGCCCCGAGCACGGCTATATCAAGGTGATCCAGCCGCTGCTCGACCGCTTCATTTCAGACGGCTTCGCGGTCGTCGCCACCGACTATCAGGGCCTCGGCGTCGCCGTCGGCTTCCATCCGTTCCTGATCGGCGCGCCGAACGGCAAGAATGCGCTCGACATGCTGCGGGCGGCACGGGCGATCGAGCCGGGTATTGGCAAGCGCTATGCCGTCGTCGGCCATTCGCAGGGCGGCCAGGCCGACCTCTTCACCGCCGCCGAAGGCCCGGCCTATCTCCCCGACTACACGCTGGTCGGCAACATCGCGATGGCGCCCGGCTCGCATATCAAGGCCCGCCTCGAGACGATCATGGCCTCGGACCAGACCGAGCTGGCTCTGCCCTATGTGCTCTATGCGATGCGCTCCTACGCCGCCTATGACCCGGCGATCGATCTCTCGGGCATCCTGACGGATACGACGATCGCCAACCTGCCCGAGCTCGACGAGCAGTGCATGAGCTATGCGCTGACCAAGACCTCCTTCGCGACGGCGATCGCCAAGGATGCGTTCCTCGCCGCGCCGAAGCTGGACGCCTTCCTCGCCAAGGCGAAGGACAACGAGCCGGGCCTCCTCGCGATCGGTGTCCCGACCGTGATCATGCAGGGCGATGCCGATGTCACCGTGCGGCCGGTCGATACCGACGCGGTCGCCGCGGAACTCTGCGAAGGCGGAACGCTGCTCGACTACCGGACCTATCCGGGCGCCGATCACCAGGGCGTCATGAAGGACGGCGCCGATGATGCCGCGACCTGGCTGAAGGCCCGCTTCGCCGGCGAGAAGGCGGCGTCGAACTGCGACGCGCTGCCGAAGGCGGCCAAGTAGAGCCGTTCAGCGCGCGGCCGGGATGCGCGCCTCGCCGACCAGCCGGTGGCTGGCGACGGGGTGCACGTCGCGGCCGAGCATGAAGGCATGGAAGGGCCGGCGCTCGAACAGCGGGCTGAAGGCCGCATCGAGCACGCAGAGACCGCCGGCGAGCGCGCCGAAGGCCGGCATTACCAGCCTTTCGCGATCGGCGGCGAAGCAGCGGCGGCGCACCGAGCGGCCGCGTCCGGCGACGCGGGCCGAGGGATGCAGGTGGCCGGCGATCTCGCCGCGCGCGGGGCCCGGACGCGGCGCATGGCGGAACGTGAGGTCCCCAAGCGCGAGCTCGGCCATGGCGGTGCCGCCGACATCGCGGGGCGGCTCGGGATCGTGATTGCCGGCGATCCAGATCCAGTCCGCCGCAGCGGTGAGCGCTTGAAGCGCCGCGCGATCGGCCCCGGTCATGCGCCGGTCGGCGCCGCGGTCGTGGAAACTGTCGCCGAGCGCGATCACCCGGGCCGGCGCCAGCCGCGCGACCAGCGCGGCAAGGCGCTTCAGCGTCGCGGCGGTGTCGTAGGGCGGCAGCATCTGGCCACGGGCGGCGAAGGCGGAGCCCTTTTCGAGATGGAGGTCGGCGACGACCAGCGTTGCCGCCTCGGGCAAATAGAGCGCGCCTTCGGCGAGGAGATCGACCCGAGCGCCCGCGACCGTCCAGACGGCCGCCGGCGGCGCGGCGTCGGCCTGATCGTCGGCAACCCTGTCTGACGTCTCGGGGATCATGCGTCGATTCTCGTTTCGTTCACTGTTGGCGATCCTAGACGTGAGGGAATCCCCTCGGCAAGGCCGGCATCAGGCTGCATAGCCCTCGCCCATCGCCTCGCGCACGAGATCGTCGGCATTCTCGCGCAGGATCTCGTCGGCCGCCGCTCCCGCGATGCTCTCCTTGCCGATATCGAGCATGACCGGAACCGCGAGCGGCGAGATCCGGTCGAGCCGCTGATGCAGGATACTGCCCTCGACCCGCATCAGCATGTCGGAGAGGCGCGCGACATCGAGCAGGCCGGTGGCGGCATCGGCCCAGGTGGCGCGCAAGAGGATGTGATCGGGCTCGTGGCTCCGGAGCACGTCATAGATGAGGTCGGTCGAGATCGTCACCTGACGGCCGCTCTTCTCCTTGCCGGGATGGCGCCGCTCGATCAGCCCGGAAATGAGCGCGCAGGAGCGGAAGCTGCGCTTCAGCAGATAGCTTTCGGCGAGCCAGGCATCGAGATCATCACCGAGCATGTCCGGCGCGAAGAGATCGCCGAGCGCCGGCTTCTCCTTCGCGAAGGCGGCGCCCATGTCGCCGAGGCCCCAGACGGCGAGCGCGTAGTCCGATGCTACGAAGCCGAGCGGCTTCAGCCGCGCCCGCTCCAGCCGCCGCGTCAGCAGCATGCCGAGCGTCTGATGCGCGAGCCGCCCCTCGAACGGATAGGCGACCATGTAGAAGCGCCCGCCGCGCGGAAAGGTCTCGACCAGCAGCTGGCCGGCGCCGGGCAGCACCGAGACCTCCTTCTGGATCCGCAGCCAGTCGGCGACCTGCTCCGGCAGCCGGCTCCAGGCCGCCTCGTCGGAGAGCAGCCGCCGCACGCCGGCGGCGAGATAGGTCGAGAGCGGGAACTTGCCGCCATTATAGGCCGGCACCTTCGGCGCCTCGTCATGGGTGCGCGAGACGACGACGACATTGTCGCGGATGCCTTCGAGCTTCACGACGAGGCCGGCGAACAGGAACGTGTCGCCGGGCGCCAGTTGCTCGGCGAAATACTCCTCGACCTCGCCGAGCACGCGGCCGCCCATGCCGATCGGACCGCCATTGCGGCGCGAGGCGAGCCGCACCTTCATCAGGGGCGCCTCGACGATGGTGCCGACATTGAGGCGATATTGCTGGGCGATGGCCGGATGGGTGACGCGCCAGAGGCCGTCGCCGCCCTTGCGGATCTTGGCGAAGCGCTCGTAGCTCTTCAGCGCATAGCCGCCGGTCGCCACGAAATCGACGACGCGGTCGAAGCTCTCGCGGTCGAGCGCCGCATAGGGCGCGGCGGAGGTGACTTCGGCAAAGAGATCATCGGCCGCGAAGGGGGCCGAACAGGCCATGCCGAGAACATGCTGCGCCAAGACGTCGAGCGCGCCCGTGCGAAGGCGCGGCGTATCCTGCGCGCCGACGAGGCTCGCCTCCAGCGCCACGGTGCATTCCATGACCTCGAAGCGATTGGCCGGTACCAGCAGAGCGCGCGATGGTTCGTCCATGCGGTGATTGGCGCGGCCGATCCGCTGCGCCAGGCGGCTCGCGCCCTTCGGCGCGCCGACATTGATGACGAGATCGACATCGCCCCAGTCGATGCCGAGATCGAGCGTCGAGGTGCAGACGACGCAGCGCAGGCTCGACGCCGACATCGCCGCCTCGACGCGCCGCCGCTGGCCGACATCGAGCGAGCCGTGATGCAGCGCGATCGGCAGGCTGTCCTCGTTGATGCGCCAGAGCTCCTGGAAAATGCGCTCGGCCTGGCTGCGCGTATTGACGAAGACGAGCACCATGCGGCTCGCCTTGATCGCGGCGTAGATCGCCTCCATCGCATGCACGGCGGAGTGGCCGGCCCAGGGAATGCGGCTCTCGGTCGGCAGGATGGTGACATCGGGCGCGGCGCCGCCGGCGACGGTGACGAGATCGGCGAGGCGCGGCGGTTCGCCTTCCGCCTGGGCAACAAGCCAGCGCCGAAGATCGTCCGGCTCCGCCACGGTCGCGGAAAGGCCGACGGCGCGCAGCCCCGGCCGCAGCCGGCGCAGGCGCGCCAGCCCGAGCGAGAGGAGATCGCCGCGCTTGGCCGTCACCAGCGCATGCAATTCGTCGAGCACGACGGTCTCGAGGCTGTCGAAGAAGCGGCCGGCATCGGGGTTGGACAGGAGCAGCGCCAGCTGCTCGGGCGTCGTCAGCAGGATATCGGGCGGATTGAGCTTCTGGCGCTGGCGCTTGTGCGCCGGCGTGTCGCCCGTCCGCGTCTCGATCGCGACATCGAGGCCGATGCCGGCCACCGGCGCTTCGAGATTGCGCGCGATATCGACGGCGAGGGCCTTCAGCGGCGAGATGTAGAGCGTGTGGATGCCGGGCCGCCGGGTGCTTTTCGGCCGCGTGGCGAGATCGACGAGGCTCGGCAGGAAGCCGGCCAGCGTCTTGCCGGCGCCGGTCGGCGCGATCAGCAGCGCCGGACGACCCTCGCGCGCCTTCTCCAAAAGGTCGAGTTGATGCGGGCGCGGCGCCCAGCCACGCAGCGCGAACCAGTCCGTGAAAGGCGTCGGCAGGAGGGCGGTGGCGGCGGTCACGGTCAACAGGTAGGGCTGAACAGGCGGCAAGTCGAGCCGCTCGGTCCCTCCCCGTCGATCAGTCCATGGGCGCGCGCGGATCGAAGACGCGATAGGTACAGCGCCCGGCCGATTTCGCGGCATAGAGGGCGGCATCCGCCGCCGCCAGCAGGGCGTCCGGGTCACGGCCGGCGTCGGGCGCGCAGGCGATGCCGACGCTGAGGCCGACCTCGATGGGCCGACCCGCGAGGAGCATCGGCGCCGCCATCGCGTCGATCAGCCGTTCGGCGAGCCCTGTCGCGTCGTCGATGCCGTCCCCGAGCGCCGCGATCAAGGCGAATTCGTCGCCGCCGAGCCGGGCGACGCTGTCGCCCCGGCGGAGGGTCGCGGCAAAGCGCTCGGCTGCCGTGCAGAGCACGGCGTCGCCGACCTGGTGGCCGAGACTGTCGTTGATCTCCTTGAAGCGATCGAGATCCATCCACAGGAGGGCGAAGCGCCGGCCCGCCGCCGTCTCGGCCAGCGAGGCCAGCAGCTGTTCGCGGAACAGCGTGCGATTCGGCAGCCCGGTCAGCGCGTCATGCGTCGCGAGATGCTCCAGCCGCGCCTCGATCGCCTTGCGCTCGTCCATGCCGCGCACCGAGGCGACATAGCCGTCGGGTTCGCCCGTGATCGCGTCATAGGTCAGGCGGAGATGCGACTCGAGCCAGACCCAGGAACCGTTCTTGTGACGCTGGCGCTGCTCCGACCGCCCAACCGCGAGGCGCCCCGCGCGGACGTCGCGCATGATGGCGCCGAGTGGGCCCGCATCGTCCGGATGAGTGATCTCGATCGCCCGCTTGCCGACCATCTCCTCCGGCTCATAGCCGAGCAGCTCGCGAACTGCCGGCGAGATATAAAGGCGGACACCGTCGAGATCGCCGCGCACGATCGTATCCGTCGAGGTTTCGGCGAGCAGGCGGAAATGCGCTTCGCGCGCCTCGGCCTCGCGCGCGCGGCGCGCCAGGCCGCTGAGCCCCTCGGCCATGGCGGCGAGGTCGGCGAGATGCCGGGCGTCCTCGGCGCCGAATGTGCGCGGGTGACTTCCGAGCACGCCGAGGCACCCACCCTCGCCGAAGCCGATCGCGGCGAAGAACCGGAACGGCGCCGCTGCCCCGTCCGCAAGGCCGGCGGCCGCCACCTCGAGAGCGGCATCGTCGAGGACAACCGGGCCACCGGGGCCACCAAGCCTGCCAATCGCTTCGCCGGCAAAGCGCCACGAGGCGGGATCGGCGCCGTCCGCGAAGGCGAGGTGGCAGTCGGCCCCGCCTTCGAGGGTAACGCCGGCGACGGCGACATCGAACAGGCGAAGGGCCGTGCGGCAGAGCGCGTGGATGGCGGCGGCGCGCTCATCGCGCGGCGTGCCGGGATCGAACGGCGTCGATCCGCTGTCAGCGGCGAGCTTCATCGGCTGCGTCGGCTCCTCACCCAACACTCATGGCGGCCGCCCGACCGGACCGCGGCGATCTCGGCATCGCCGGAGTCGGCTTCCAGTATGGACGGACCGACTTTACATGTCGTTGCGAGATTGACGATCCTCTTCTCAATTAGCGGTTCTCACGGCCCGCGGCGATGCCGGAAGGCCGCCTCGCCTTTTCGGCGCAGCGTGGAGGCCTATCTAGAGGCGATGATCCGCCCCGACGCTCTCCTCGCTCCCGGTCCCGACGGGCTCTATTGCCCGCTCGGCGGCTTCCATGTCGACCCCGTCAGGCCGGTCGAGCGGGCGCTGATCACGCATGGCCATGCCGACCATGCCCGCTCCGGCCACGGCGCCGTGCTCGCGACGCGCGAGACGCTGGCGATCATGGCCGTGCGCTATGGCGAGGATTTCGCCGGCACGACGCAGGTGGCGGTGCTCGGCGAGCGCATGACGATCGGCGGCGTCACGGTCTCGTTCCATCCGGCCGGCCATGTGCTCGGCTCGGCGCAGATCGCCGTCGAGGCGGGCGGCTGCCGCATCGTCGTCTCCGGCGACTACAAGCGGCGGCGCGATCCGACCTGCGCGTCGTTCGAGCCGGTCGCCTGCGACGTCTTCATCACCGAGGCGACCTTCGGCCTCCCCGTCTTCCGCCATCCGGACGACGGCATCGAGATCGGCAAGCTGCTCGCCTCGCTGGGCGCCTTTCCCGAACGGGCGCATCTCGTCGGCGCCTATGCGCTCGGCAAGGCGCAGCGCGTCATCAAGCGGCTGCGCGAAGAGGGCTATGACAAGACGATCTATATCCACGGCGCGCTCGATCGGCTCTGCGCCCTCTATGAGGCCGAGGGCATCGCGCTCGGGCCGCTGGCGCCTGCGACGCTCGAGGCCGGCAAACGCGGCGAGAGCGCGGCCTTCGCCGGCGCCGTCGTGGTCGGTCCTCCCTCGGCCTTCGCCGATCGCTGGGCGCGGCGTTTCCCCGATCCCGTGCCCGCCTTCGCCTCGGGCTGGATGACCATCCGCCAGCGCGCCAAGCAGCGCGGCGTCGAGCTGCCGCTGATCATTTCCGATCATTCGGACTGGGACGAGCTCATCGACACCATCGCCGAGATCGCGCCCGGCGAGGTCTGGGTGACGCATGGCCGCGAGGAGGCGCTGGTGCGCTGGTGCGAGCTGGCGGGCATTCGCGCCCGCCCGCTGCATCTCGTCGGCTATGAGGACGAGGGCGACTGAGCCCCGCCTGGCGCCCCGGCCCGGCTTTCGCGCCAGAGCAGGAACATCGAGGCGGCGACGATCAGCGCCGCGCCGATCCAGAGCTGGCTCGGCGGCAGCCAGCCGAACACCAGCCAGCCGGCGATGACGTTGAGCGGCAGCTTCACATGGTCGAAGGGCTGCACATAGGCGGCATCGGCCTTCGCATAGGCGAGCGCCAGGAAGGCCTGCGCCGCCGCTGTCAGGATGCCGACGGCGACGATGGCGATCCAGCCCTCGGCCGAGGGCAGCACGAGGCCGGACGGCAGGGCGAAGACCAGATTGACCGGCGCGAGCAACAAGAGCAGCCAGGCCGCGACCGCCTCGGGGCTGTCCTTCACCAGCAGCCGCTTCTGCAGCAGCGAGACCCCGGCCCAGAGCACGGCGGCGGCGAGCGGATAGAGGCTCGCCGGGGTGAAGGCCGCCGAGAACGGGTCGAGGATGATGAGCCCGCCGGCAAAGCCGACCGTGACGGCGAGCCAGCGCTCGGCCGTGACCCGCTCGCCGAGCAGCAGCGCGGCGCCGAGCGTCACCACGAAGGGCGAGGTCATCACCAGCGCCACCGCCTGACCGATCGGCACGCCATGGGCAAGGCCGGCCACCCAGGCCTGGACGCCGAGCGCCGCCAGCAGCACGCGGAAGAGCTGCAGGAACGGATGGCGGGTCGCGAGCGAGGGCAAGCCGCGACGGAGCGCCCAGGGCAGGACGGCGAGGAGCGCGACGGCATATTGCAGGAACGCGGCGGTCGGTGCCGGCAGGCCGAGCCGGGTGGTCGCGACCTGCTCGAGCGTGTTGACGCCGGCAAAGGCGATGCCGGCGGCGACCATGAACAAGGCGCCGGCAAGGGGAGCCCCAAGCACGGGGCGGGACGAAACGACGACAGTCTGACTCATGTTGGTCCTCGATCTCTGGACAACACGAAATCAGGGCATGCGCATGAGACGACGCACCAGCCCAAGGGCCGGTCCGTATCATCGACGCTGTTCTCTTCCATCCGGACTATGACCGTCGGCTTCGGAGTT
Organism: Kaistia sp.; assembly: GCA_965279105.1. Taxonomy (GTDB): domain Bacteria; phylum Pseudomonadota; class Alphaproteobacteria; order Rhizobiales; family Kaistiaceae; genus Kaistia. Next base: position 1,312,032 of record OZ257135.1, on the reverse strand, counting down.
CGACCGAATCTGCTGACCTTTTCCTCGGCGAGGAAAAGCGCTCGCGGGCTTGCAGGATGTCCTGCCTACCGCCGGTGGGGAGTTTCGCCCCGCCCTGAGAACGAGATCCGGCGACGCGCCGGACGGACCAGATCTAGGCCGCGTCGGCGCCGCCCGCAAGGAATGCCGATCTCCGTCCTTTTCGTCGCGCGGAAAAACCATACCTATTGCGCATGGAAGACTTCGCCGCCCTGCTCGACCGCCTGATCCTGACGCCGTCGCGCAATGCCAAGCTGACGCTGCTGACGGACTATTTCCGGCGGACGCCCGATCCAGACCGCGGCTTCGCGCTCGCGGCGCTCACCGGCGAACTCGACATGCCCGCGGTCAAGCCGGCGATGCTGCGCGCGCTCGTCGCCGAGCGGATCGACCCCGTGCTCTTCGCCTATTCCTACGACTATGTCGGCGATCTCGCCGAGACGATCGCCCTGGTCTGGGAACAGGGGGAGGCTCGCGCGCCCTCTCGTTCCGCCGCAGTGAAGGCCCCCTCTCCCTCTTCGGCTGGAGAGGACAAGGCCCCCTCTCCAGCCGAAGAGGGAGAGGGCCTGCCTCAGGCTGGCATCGACAGTCAAACCGCCGAGGCGGAAAAGCCCTCCTCCCTTGCGGGGGAGGGTTGGGTGGGGGACTTCCCCGCACCGGCGCATGGCCATAACCACAACACGCCCTCGCTCGCCGCCATCGTCGAGACGCTGCAGGCGTCCTCGCGGAGCGAAGGGCCGCGCCGCGTCGCCGCTTTCCTCGACGGGCTCGACGCCGCGGGCCGCTGGGCGCTTCTGAAGCTGGTGACGGGGGGCTTGCGCATCGGCATCTCCGCGCGCCTTGCCAAGCAGGCGCTCGCCGATCTCGGCGGCCATGACGTCAACGCCGTCGAGGAGCTCTGGCACGGCTTGAGGCCGCCCTATCTGGAGCTCTTCGCCTGGCTCGAGGGCCGAACCGGGAAGCCCGTCTCGCTGGCGCGGGCGCCGTTCCGTCCCGTGATGCTGTCGCAGCCGCTGGACGAGGCCGACCTTGCCCGCATCACGCCCGAGACCTATGCCGCCGAATGGAAATGGGACGGCATCCGCGTGCAGGCCGTCTCGGACCAGGGCGTCCGCCGCCTCTACACCCGCACCGGCGAGGACATCGGCGACGCCTTTCCGGATGTGCTCGACGGCCTCGATTTCGAGGGCGCCATCGACGGCGAATTGCTGGTCGGACGGCTGGAGGGCGAGGCCATCAATGCCGGCAGCTTCTCGGAGCTGCAGCAAAGGCTCAATCGCAAGACCGTCTCGGGCAAGCTCGTCATCAGCCATCCGGCCTTCATCCGCGCCTATGACTGTCTCGTCGACCGCGGCGAGGACACGCGCGCCCTGCCCTTTCGCGACCGTCGCGCGCGGCTCGAAACCCTCGTCGCCGGGTCGCTGGCAAAGCGCGTCGATCTCTCGCCCATCATCGCCTATGCCGATGCCGACGACCTCATGGCGAAGCGCGCCGCCCCGCCCGCCGCCATCATCGAGGGGCTGATGCTGAAGCGCTGGGACAGCGTCTATGAACCGGGCCGCCCCAAGGGGCCGTGGTTCAAGTGGAAGCGCGATCCCTACACGGTCGATGCGGTGCTCATGTATGCGCAGCGCGGCCATGGCAAGCGCTCGTCCTTCTATTCCGACTATACATTCGGCGTCTGGAAGGACGGCGCCGGCGGCGCCGAGCTGGTGCCGGTCGGCAAGGCCTATTTCGGCTTCACCGACGAGGAACTGGCCGCGATCGACCGCTTCGTGCGCAAGAACACCACCAACCGCTTCGGCCCTGTGCGCGAGGTGGCGCATGAGGCCGAGCGCGGCCTCGTGTTCGAGGTTGCCTTTGAGGGCCTCAACCGGTCGACCCGGCACAAATCGGGCGTTGCCATGCGCTTTCCGCGGATTGCCCGGCTCCGCTGGGACAAGCCGCCGCGCGAGGCCGACCGCATCGAGACGCTCGAGGCGCTGCTCGCCGTCGCCGATTGACAGGCGGCACGTGGCGGCGCAGTGGATCTCGAATGACCGCACCACCCAGCAGCACCCTGACGTCGATCCGCGCCTTCGTCCCGGGCGACGAGGAGGCCATCGGCCGACTGATCGTTCCGATCCAGCGCGAGGAATTCGGCATAGCCATCACCTATGACGAGCAGCCCGATCTCCGCGACATTCCCGCGTTCTATCAAAGCGGATCGGGCGGCTTCTGGGTCGCGCTCGGCCCCGATGGCGCCATCGTCGGGACGATCGGCCTCAAGGACATCGGCCATGGCGCAGCGGCGCTTCGCAAGATGTTCGTCGGCGCCGACCATCGCGGCGACGGCACGGCGCGCGCCCTCCTCGCCGCGCTGCTCGCTCACGCGCGGGCGGCCGGGCTCGACAGCATCCTGCTCGGCACGACGTCGCGCTTCCTCGCCGCCCATCGCTTCTACGAGAAGAACGGCTTTGCCGAGATCGCCGCGGCGGATCTCCCCGCTGCCTTTCCGCGCATGGCGGTCGACAGCAAGTTCTATCGCCTCGCGCTATGATCGCGGCATGATTCGAAGCCGATGGAGAGTGGAATGAACGGGCTGCAGCGCTTCATGGGCGGATCGCCGGCGCAGGTGTTGCTGCGCCTCGTGGTGCTCTCGCTGGTCGTCGGCATCGTGCTGTCGGCGCTCGGCGTCACGCCCTGGGAGATCCTCGACCGGCTCGAGGCCTTCGTGCGGCGGATCTGGAACATGGGCTTCGGCGCCGTCGGCTGGATCTGGAACTATTTCCTCGTCGGCGCCGTGGTCGTCATCCCGATCTGGATCATCCTGCGCCTGCTCAACATGGGCCGCGGCAAGGCGTGACGCGCCTCACCTAGTCGCGGCGGAAGAGAACGGCGGCCAGCCAGCCGGTGACGAGCGCCAGCACGACGCAGATGAGGCCGTAGAGATAGCCGTTGTGCCGAGCGAGATCGAAGGTGAACTGCTCGAAGCCGGTCTTGCCGATGCCGAAGGCGGCATTGCCCGTCGCCAGCATCACGCCGTCCGCGAACAGGAACACCGAGACGACATAGGTGCCGACAGGCACATTGGCCGGGATGGCGACGCCGGTCTGGAACAGCGATCCGCCGGGGAATGTGATGCCATAGGACGCATCGCGATAGAGACCCGCCTCCTTCTTCAGCCGGACGAAGGCGGCCTCGAAAGCCGGATCGTCCGCCGCCTCAAAGCCGCCCTCGCTGCGGAAGGCGAGATTGCCGAGGCCGAGCTGGTAGCGCCTCAGCGTCGTGAGATCGGTGATCTCGCCGAGCGGGCGCGAGGAATGGACGGCATAGAAGGACGGCATGTCGAGGAAGGTGCGGGCGGCGCGGTTGAGCCAGATGCCGGCGACGCGCTCCTTGCGCCGCGTCACCAGCGTCTCGTCCGGACCGCGCACCACCGCGACGATATCGTAGACCGGACGCGGCAGCGCCGCGCCGTCGCGCTCGATGGCGCCGAACACCGTGATGCCGGTGCCGGCGAAGCTCGAGGAGATCTCGACATGATCGGTCGAGAGCGCGACGACCAGCGTCTCGGCGGCGGCCGGTCGCAGCGACGCCAGCACCAGGGCGGCGATGAGCAGCAGCAGCCTCTGCGGCGCGCTCACCGTGCATCCCCGCCGAGCGTTACCAGCGAATAGAGCTCGTCCGGCGTCGTCACGAGATTGACGAGGAAGCGGATGCCGACCGCGAGAACGAGGAGGGCGAGCATGGCGCGCAGTTGCTCGCCGCCGACCCGGGCGCCGAGCCGCGCGCCGAACTGCGCCCCGATGACGCCGCCCACCATCAGGATCAGCGCCAGCACGCCGTCGACGGAATGATTGTTGCCCGATTGCAGCAGCGTCGCGACCGACATCGTGCCGATCATCTGGATCAGCGAGGTGCCGACGACGATGTTGGTCGGCACGCGCAGGATATAGATCAGCGCCGGCACCAGGATGAAGCCGCCGCCGATGCCGAGCAGCGAGCCGAGCACGCCGATGCCGATACCGATGCCGAGGATCGGGATGACGCTGACATAGAGCTTCGAGCGCTTGAAGCGCATCTTGAACGGCAGGCCGTGCAGCCAGCCATGCTGGCCCGGCCGGCGCAGCGGCGCGGGCCGGCCACGGCGGACATTGACGATCGAGCGCACCGATTCCGTCAGCATCAAGCCGCCGACGAGGCCGAGAAAGGTCACGTAGCAGACGGCGATGATCAGATCGAGCTGGCCCGAGCGGCGCAGCAGCGTGAAGAGGCCGACGCCGATGACCGAGCCGATGATGCCGGCAACGACGAGCACGGCCGCGAGCTTCAGATCGATGAGCCGCCGCCGCCAATAGGTGAGCGCCGCCGAGAAGGACGAGGCGACGACCTGCGCCGTCGTGCTCGCAACCGCGACCGCCGGCGAGATGCCCGAGAAGATCAAGAGCGGCGTCAGCAGGAAGCCGCCGCCGACGCCGAACAATCCCGACAGGAAACCGACCGCCGCCCCCATCCCGAAGAGGAGGAACATGTTCACGGGCAGTTCGGCAATGGGAAGATAGATCTGCACGGCGCGTGCCCGCTGGCGGTTCCGGGGCCGGACGGCTCCGGTGTGGACGGGTGTGCCGGCCGCCCGATAAAGCCGCAGCGCCGCCGCCTGTCAACGCGCACGGCCCTCGAAAGGGCCGCCGGTCGGGGGCGGCGTTCAGCCCTTGGCGTCGGAGAGGCTGGCCCCGGCGAACGGCGCGGCTGTCGAGGCCGTCGACGCCGTGGAAGCCGTCTGCATCCAGGCCGCCTTCGGCGCCGGCTCCTGGTTGGCGGCGGGATCCGGCGTCTTCGGCTGGAAGGCCAGCACGGCGGCGCGGGCGCTGGCGAGCTCGGCAGGACGCAGCGCCTTGGCGACTTCGTCGCGGCGCTTGCCGGCATCGGTGTCGCCCTGCGCCGCGGCCAGCGCGAACCACTTGTAGGACTGGATCAGGTCGATCTTGAGACCGAGGCCGCGAGCATAGAGCACGCCGAGATTGTACTGGCTGTCGGCGACGCCGAGATTGCCGGCCTGGATGAAGAGCTGCGCCGCGCCGATATAGTCGGGCGTCCCATTGGCGCCTTCGCTGACGAGGACCGCGAGATTGTGCAGCGCGCGGGCGTTCCCCTGCGCGCTCGCCTTGCGGTACCACTCCTCGGCCATCGCCGGATCGCGCTTCACGCCCTCGCCGCGCTCATAGAGGCTGCCGAGCCGGTACTGCGCCATGGCGAGGCCGCCCTTGGCGGCGCGGCTGTACCATTCCGCGGCGAGTTGCACGTCCTGGCGGACCGCGATGCCCTCGGCATATTGCTTGCCGAGCTCGAAGGCGGCGCCGAGATCGCCGGAGCTGGCGTCGCGCTTGACGAAGGCGATGTTGATCGGGAGCGGCGCGGCCGCATCGGCCGACGGGGCCGCGGGCGCCGGGCTGGCCGGCGCATCCGTCATCGGGCTCGCCAGGCTGCTGGCCGGCGCGAAGGCAAGGCTGCTGCCGCTGCCGGGCGCGACCAGCGACGGGGCAGCCGAGAGCGCCGAAGGATCAGCGACCGGTGCCGCGGTGGGGATGGCGGGACGAACGGCCGGAGCAGCCGAGGCGACCGGAGCCGGCATCGCCGGGGTCGCGGCGACCGCCGGGCGGGCAGTCTGCTCGGGAATGGACGCCGTCGTCGCATAGTCGAGCGCGGCCTGGTCGCCGGCCAGCACCAGGAGGCGCGTCGCGACGGGCGGGCCATATTTGACGGCGCCGAGCGCCAGCACCACGGCCGCGATGGCGAGCACGAGCGGACGGCGGCGCGAGCGGAACACCTGGCCGATGCGGGCGAGCGGGCCCGGACGGCGCTCGGCCGGCTCGCCGGCAGCGTCGTCGGACGATTCGCCCGTGCGGGCGGCGAGATCGCGCGCTGCCTGGGCGGCCTTGCGCTCGGACTTGCTGGCCTTGGCGGTCTCGGCCTGGGCGGCCTGGGCGGCGCGGCGCGCGGCAGCGATGAAATCGGCCTTGCGATCGCTGTTGCGCGAAGCGGGCTCCTCGCGCGGCGGCTCGGCCGGCAGGAAGGGCATGCGCAGCGAGAGGTCGGGCTTGCCGGAGCCCGGCGCCAGCGGACGGTGGTCCTCCGGCATTTCGGCATAGCGGCGCGGTGCCGGTTCGGACGCCGCGGCCCGCTCGTCGGCCTCGAGCTGCGTGATGCGCTCGACGACCCGCGACAGCGTGTCGTGCACGGCTTCCAGCGTCTCGTGGTTCTGGCGATCGGAGCTGAGGGCCGCCTGCTGCAGGCTGCGCAGATCCTCGCGCAGCGCCTGGATCAGCGCCTCGTCGGGATAGCTCGGCAGCTGCCCGGTGAATTCTGTCAGCGTCGAGCGGGCGGCATCGCGCGCAGCCTCGATCGTCTCGCGACGCTGGTCGCCGAGCAGCGACTGCATCCGGTCGAGATTTTCCTCAACCTTCGACAGCGCATCGACGCCGGGCGAAATCGCGGTGAACTTGTCGGCGAGCGCCGAGACCTGGGCCTCGAGCTGGGCCAGCGTCTGGTTGTCGTCGCGCTGCGTTGCGGCGTCGAGCCGCTCCATCAGCGCCTGCATCTGCTGGTCGATCGCGTCGAAGCGGACCGGCTCGCGCTCGACGATATGATCGCGGAGGCCGGAAATCTCGCCACGCAGCGCGTCGATGGCGGCGATCGCCGCGGCGGAGTTGTCGGCGGCCGGCGTGAGGCTCGGGAACTCGACGATGGCGTCGAAGCGGCCGGACAGCGCGTCGATGCGCTCTTCGAGCCGGCCGAGCACCGCTTCGCCGCCGGTGGCGCCGCGCGCGGCGACCGCTTCCAGCATGGCGTGGATCGCCGAGACCTGCTGCTCGAGGCGGATCAGGAGGATCGGATCGGTCCCCTTGGCGAAGCCGTCAACCTCGCGGCGGATGGCGGCGAGCTCGCGCTCGATCGGCTGCAGATCGACGCGGTCGCGCGGGATCGCGGCGAGGCGCTCGATGGTCTGGCGCAGCTCGGCGATCTGACGCTCGGTGCCGGTATCGACGCGAACGGCCGCGAGCGAGGCGATGGCGTTGCGGATATCTTCGAGCTCGCCTTCCATCGAGCGGAACGGCTGCGCGCGCTCGATCAGGCCGCCGATGCGGGCGACCTCGTCGGCGAGCGTCTCGACATGGCCGCGCTCGGGCACGCGGCGGACGATATCGTCGAGCCGCTCGATGACATGGCCGTAGCCCGATTCGATCGAGGCGAGCGTCGTCTCGCGGGCCGAGGCTTCGATCGCGCCGCGGATCTCGTCGAGATGGCGGCGCAGTTCGTCGAAGAGGCCGGAATTCTCGCGCGGCAGCTGCTCGAGACGGGCGGCGAAATCGGCCCGGAGCGCCTTGTCCATGTCCTCGCTGCGGCGGGCCTCGGTGCCGATGCGGCGGCCGAGCGTCGCGATGTCGCTCCGAAGCGCCGTGATCGCATCCTCGATGGCGATCGAATCGACGGCGGCGAGACGGCCGGCATCGGCGTCGATCGCCTGCTGGCGCGCAGCGATCTCGGCGATGGCGCTCTTGAGGCCGGCCGGCGGTGCATCGGCAGCCGGCATCGGGGCGGCGGGAGCGGATGCAGCCTGGGCGGCCGACATCTGGCCGGCGATGGCGGCGAGGCGCGCCTCGATCTCGCCGAGCCGGTCGGGCTCGGGCAGCGCGCGTTCCGGCATCCGGTCCTGCAGGCGCTCCTGTGCCGGATAGGCGCGGCGCTGCGGAATGTCGGCGAGCGGCTCGTGCCGCACGGGCTCCTGCTGCCAGGACGCGTGCTGCGACGACTGGCGCTGCGGCTCGGAGCGCTGCGGATAGGGACGCTGGCCGCCGCCGCGCCGGGCCGCGCCCTCGATGGCGTCGATCTGTTCAGTGATGCTCTCGACAAGGGCCGACAGCGCGGCGATGCGATCCGCGCTCGGCGGGCGCCGCCCCTGCGAGGGGTCAGCCGCCGGATAGGCCGGCTGGCCTGCCGCCGGCCGTGCCGCGCCGAAATCGGATCTTGTGCCCGTCATCATCGCCGATCGACCCCCGACCCTGCCTCAGTGGCTCGATCCCGCCGCGCCGCCCCGGAGCACTCCCCAGGGGCGCGAACACCACGAACCGTTCGCCTCACCACGAGCTTTGGCAAATCATGGTAAACAAGGCGTTAACCGATGGCTGCAGCTGTCAGAATTGGGTAACGCCCCTTAATGGAAAGCTTCGATCACCGGGGGTGGATCGCCTGGCTTCAGCCGCGCGCTTGCCACAAGGCGCGTGCATGACGAGATTGGTAGAGCGGCGCGGCAGGGCGCGACCGGCGAGGAAGGGGATCGATGAGCGCGACGCGGCTGGCAGAGATATCGCGGGATGATGTCGACGGAACCGGACTCCCGGACGGGAACCGGCAGACGAGCTTCACCATCGGCGATCTCGCGCGCGAATTCGACGTGACGCTGCGCACGCTGCGCTTCTACGAGGACAAGGGCCTGCTCAGCCCGCGCCGCGACGGCCAGGGCCGCATCTATTCGCGGCGTGACCGCGGCCGGCTCAAGCTGGTGCTGATGGGCAAGAAGGTCGGCTTCTCGCTGACCGAGATCAAGGCGATGCTCGACCTCTATGATCTCAAGGACGGGCAGGTGCCGCAGATGCGGCTCGCGCTCGGCAAGTTTACCGAGCAGATCGAGATCCTGGAGCGGCAGAAGGTCGATATCGAGCAGGCGCTCGAGGAACTGCGCCGCACGGTCAGCGTCGTCAACGGACTGATCCGGCAGAAGGAGTCCTCTGGCGGTTGATGCGCTCTAAAGGGAGAGGAGGTTCGATGCAGCTTTTGCCGACACCGATGCTCGCCACCCTGCTGGCCGCGCCGCTCCTGCTCGCGCCCCTCGCCGCGCTGGCCGAGGATCAGGCGCCAGTGCCAGCCCTGCCGGCAGCCGATGCCTCCGGCGCCGGCCGCTTCACCATGGTGCCGGCCGATGGCGGCTTCGTGCGCCTCGACACCGAAACCGGCCAGGTCGCGCAATGCCGCCGCGACGGGAACATTGCCGGCAGCGACTGGCGCTGCACCCTGATCCCCGAGACGGCCAGCCCCGCGGACCCGCGTGGCGACACCGTCGCGGCGCGGATCGATGCGCTCGCCGCGGCGGTGGCGGATCTCGCCCGCCGGGTCGGCGCGCTGGAGAGCCACGCGGCGGCAACCGGCACGCCGGCGCTGGAGCGCGCGCGCGGCGTCGGCGCGGAGGGACTCCGCCGCCTCTTCGCGCTGACGCGCGAATGGAAGGGCGGCCTCGACCGGCCAGAGCCGCCGGAGGCCGCCGTCACCCCGCTTACGCCTTGAAGCGATCCGCTGCGCGCACCAGCGCGTCGAGGATTCCCGGCTCCGACATGGCATGGCCGCCATCCGGCACGATAACCAGTTCCGCCTCCGGCCAGACACGGGAGAGGTCGATGGCATTGGCGACTGGCGTGCACAGATCATAGCGGCCGTGCACGATGACGCCGGGAATGCCCTTCAGCTTGCCGGCATCGGCGAGCAGCTGGTCGTCGCGATCGAAGAAGCCGCGATTGACGAAATAGTGGGACTCGATGCGCGCGAAGGCGAGCGCGTAATGCGGCGAGCCGAAAGCGGCGACGAGGCCGGGATCGGGCAGCAGCGACAGCGCCCCGCCCTCCCACATGCTCCAGGCCCGCGCCGCCGAAAGCCGGACCGCCTCGTCCGGTCCGGTCAGGCGCCGGTGATAGGCCGCGATCATGTCGCCGCGCTCCTCCGGCGGGATTTCGCTCTGGTAGACCGCGAAGGCCTCGGGCAGCAGCCACGAGGCGCCCTCCTGGTAGAACCACAGCAATTCGCTGCGGCGGAGCGTGAAGATGCCGCGCACCAGCAGTTCGGTGACCCGCTCCGGATGGGTTTCGGCATAGGCGATCGACAGCGTCGAGCCCCATGAGCCGCCGAAGAGCTGCCAGCGCTCGATGCCGAGATGCGTCCGGATCCGCTCCATGTCGGCGACGAGGTCCCAGGTCGTGTTCTCGCGAAGCTCGGCATGCGGCGTCGAGCGGCCGCAGCCGCGCTGGTCGAACAGGATGATCCGGTAGCGCTCGGGGTCGTGATAGCGGCGCATGTTCGGGCTGCAGCCGGCGCCGGGGCCGCCATGGATCATGATCGCCGGCTTTCCATCCGGATTGCCGCATTCCTCGACATAGATCTCGTGCAGGTCCGACACCTTCAGCCGGTGCACGGCATAGGGTTCGATCGGGGGAAAGAGCGAGCGGCGGGCATCGGAAGCGTCAGCAGTCACGGTCGAAGGACTCCAGGGTCGGAAGGCAGATCGGTTTCAGCAGGGATCGGGAGCGGCGGCGGCGCGTCGCCCGCGGCGGCGACCGCAGCGCGGGACGCGCGGCGGAGGGTTTGGCGACTGGCGAGCGTCGCCAGCACGAGGACGGCGAGGCCGAGCACGGCGCCGGCGGCGCCGCTGGCACCGACGGGAAGACCGAGCCAGGCGGTCGGCCCGAGCACGGTCGGCGCGATGGCCATGCCGAGTGCGCGGCCGAGAGCCGGGAACTGGACGGCGAGCAGCGTGTCGACGGCGACGAAGAGAAGGCCGGCGCCGATGGCGAGGCTGACGGCGGCCCCGCGCGCCGACGGCCAGTTCCAGGCGACCATGACGGATGGCGCCAGCCCCGCGGCAGCGAAGGAGAGGCCGAGCGTCGCGAGCGCCGCCGTGCCGAGGGCGCCACCGGAGAGCGCCAGCGCCAGAAGGGCGGCGGCGATCATCGCAAGGCGCGCGATGAAGGCGCGCCGTCCCGCCGGCGCCTCGCGCTCGACGAGGCGCGGATAGAGATCCTCGGCCAGCAGGGCGCCGAAGGCCGAGAGGCCGAGCGCCAAGGCGGCGGCGGCGGCGGCGACCAGGCCTCCGGCGAGAAGGAGCGCCGGCGCGGTGCCGACCGGCACATAGGCGGCGAAGTTCAGCACGAGGCCGGCCGGATTGACGGCGGGATCGATGCCGCCGAGACGGCCATAGAGGACATAGGCCGGCGCGGCGGCGAGAACGAGTATCGCGACCAGCAGGGCGCCGCGCCCTTCGCGCCGGGCGCCCTCCGCGACCGGCGCCGCGAGGCTCGGCAGGGCGGCAAGGCCCGCCAGCAGCAGCAGCGCGAGGATGGCCGCGACGACAGGCGGCATGGCTGTCGGCGCGGCGAAGACGCTGGCGTCGGCGAGGGCGAGCCAGGGGAGCGGCAGCGCATCGGCCGCGACGGCGGCGAGGACGACGGGGGCGAGATAGGCGAGCGCCAGCACCGGCAGCAGCGCCGCGGCCATCAGCATGGCCGAGCGGCGGCCGCCGGCGAGCGCGGCGAGCGTCGCGGCGGCGACGATAAGCGCGCGGGCCGGCGCCTCGGCGAAGCCGAGCGTCTGACGCAGCACCGTTCCGGCGAGCGCCGCCTCGGCGGCGGCGAGCGGCGCGAGCGCCAGCAGGCCGGCCAGCGCCGCGAGCACGCCGGCGGGTGCACCGAATCGCTTGCCGAGAGCGCCGGCCATGGTCGTCGCCCCGGTGCGCCCGAGCGCCGGCGCGATGCCGAAGCGCGCGATGGCAGCGCCCGCCACCGCTGCACCGACGAGGACGAGACCGGGGAGGCCGCCGAGGCCGACCGCGATCGGCGCCGCGACCAGCGCGAGCGCCGAGATGAGGGCCGTGCCCGCGGCCGCACCGGCTTCGCCCGGCGCCGCGCCTGCGGCCACATCGCGATGGACGAGGCTGCGCGCCCGGACGGCGACGGCAAGGCCGGCCGCGAGCGGCACGAAGGCCAGCAACTCCGGCAATGGCACGGAGACGCCGAAGCGATCGACCGCCGCGGTCACGGCGGCGGCAGCTATGACGAGCGCGAAGACCGCGCCGGCGCTGCCCGAGCCTCGACCTGCCGCTACCACATCCGCCTCATTGTCTCTGGTGCCGTCGCGATCAGGCCCGACCGCCCGGCCTCAGCGGCGGATCGGACAGGACGCGACGAGGCTTGTCAACGAACAGCCGACATGGCCGGCTGATGCGGGCGGATCAGCCGCGCCTGCGGCCGTTCGAAGGTCTTCACGCCGCGCTTGAAGCCCATCACCACCGGCGCGATCTCGGCGACGGCATGGGCCGTGCTCACCGCGTCGATGACGACGAGATCGGCCGGATTGCCGATGGCGATGCCATAGCCCTCGCAGCGCATCAGCCGCGCCGCCTGATGCGTCACCATGTCGAGGCAGAGCGCCATCTCCGCCTTGCGGCCGAGCTGCGCGATATTGGCGTAGAGATTGGCCATCCGGTTCAGCGAGCAGTCGCCGAAGGGCGTGAACGGGTTCATGACATTGTTGGTGGCGAGCGAACAGGTGACGCCCGCAGCCGAGAGGAAATGCGCCGGCGCGACGCCGCGTGGCGCGTCGCCATCGCGGCCGCGCCCCATCAGGAAGAGGTCCGTCGCCGGCAGCACGGTGACGGCGACGCCGGCTCGCGCCAGCAGCAACGCATAGTCGGCGACGCGCCCGCGCGGCATCGCTGAGAGCTTGGTGACATGGCCGACCGCGACGCGGCCCTGCCAGCCATTCGCCTCGGTCGCCGCGATCACCGCATCGAGATGGGTCCAGCTCGGATCGAGGTCGAAATCGAGATGGAAGTCGACGTCGAGATCGAAGCGCCGCGCGATCGCGAAGATGCGCGCGATCTGCTCGTCCGGATCGGTGTCGGTATAGGGGCAGCCGCCGACGAGATCGGCGCCCTCTTCGCAGGCCTTGACGAGAAGATCCTCGGCGCCCGGATCATTGGTCAGCCCCTCCTGCGGGAAGACGCAGATCTCGAGATCGATGGCGAAGGCATAGTCGCGCTTCAGCCGCTGCAGCGCATGAAAGCCACGCAGCCCGATGCGCGTGTCGATCTCGGCATGGGTGCGCATGCGCGTGGTGCCCTGCAGGATCGCCTTCCTCAGCGTCGCTTCCGCGCGGGCATGGATATCCGCCTCATCGAAATCCGCCTTGAGACGTCCGACTTCGGCGATCGCCTCGGCGAGCGAGCCCTCGGCGCGGCAGCGATCGAGAATACAGGCCTTGTCGAGATGGATATGGCTGTCGACGAAGCCGGGCAGCACCAGCCGCCCGCCGGCATCCTCATGGACGCGCCCGGGGCCGATGCCGGCGCCGATCGCGGCGATCAGACCGTTCTCGACCCCGATGGACAGAGGGCGTTCCGACAGTTCGGGGACGATGGCGTTGTCGAGAACGAGATCGAAGGGCATGGAGGCTCCAGAGGGGATGGACGCACCAGCCTAGCCGATTTTGCGCCGTCGCCCCTTGCCGCAAATATTCGCGCGCTGCCGCAAAATCGCGCGCCCGCCCGATTGCGCGGGACGGGCGTCCTCGCGTTCAATCATGCCTCGCAGAAGGACCGGAGCCGCCGCCATGCACCAGATCGCCATCGACCCCGATATTCTTGCGCGCGTCACGCGCTGGCGCGGCAAGCCGCATATGTTCGAGGCGATCGATCCGGCCCGCACGGCCCATCTCGTCATCGACATGCAGAACGCCTTCGCCGAGGTCGGCGGCGAGCTCGAAGTGCCGCTCTGCCGCGAGATCGTCCCGAACATCAACCGCATCTCCGAGGCGCTTTCTGCGGCGGGCGGCACCAATGTCTTCATCCAGTTCGTCGTCGACAAGGAGACGCCGAAGAGCTGGTCGACCTGGCTCGGCTATTTCTGCACCGAGGAGCGCGGCGAGCGGGCCAAGGCGCTGTTCGCGCCGGGCGCCGAGGGCGGCGCGCTGGTTCCGGCGCTCACGGTCCGGCCCGAGGATCTCAAGGTACCGAAGTCGCGCTTTTCCGCCTTCGTGCCCGGCTCGTCCGATCTGCACGCCGTGCTCCAGGCGCGCGGCATCGACACGGTGATCATCACGGGAACGGTGACCAATTGCTGCTGCGAATCGGCGGCGCGCGATGCGATGCAGCTCGACTACAAGGTGATCTTCGTCGCCGACGGCACGGCGGCGCTGTCCGACGCCGACCACAACGCGACGCTCAACAACATGGTCTCGATCTTCGCCGATGTGATGATGACCGACGAACTCGTCGGCTTCATCGACGAGGCCGGCGGACGTGTCGCGGCGGCGGCGGAATAGACGCCCGGCTCGCTTCGTGCTCTCCTTGCCTCCCAAGCGAGGAGAACAGCATGGCAGTCGACAAGAGCGAGCTCGCGGCGATCGAGCGGGAAATCGCTGATATCCGCGCCAATCTCATCGAGCTGACGGAGCAGGCGGCGGCCTATTCCGGCGCCGGCGACGACGATCTCGCGGCACGGCGGATCGCGCAGCAGCAGGCCGAGCTCGACCGCCTCTCGGCAAAGCGCGACGCGCTCGAGAAGGGCTGACGCTACGCCGCCGCGCGCTCGATCAGCAGCACCCGTTCGAGGTTGTCGTCCGTCGATGATCGGGCCGCTTGTTTGCGCTATGCTTGCTCCACACGCTCGATCCGAGCTCTGTGGAGCAATGACATGCGCGCGCTGGAAATCTCCGATCGCGATTTGTCGGAACTTGCCTCGGAGGCGACACGGATTGCCTCTGATTACTGGGCCTCGCTCGAGTCGCGGCCGGCCTATCCATCGACGAGCGGAGCGGAAACGACGCGCCTCTTCGATCGGCCCTGGACGGACAAAGGACGCGGCAGTGCCGTGCTCGACGATTTCACGGCCATAGCCGAGCATGTCCGGCCGTGCACAGGCCGCTTCTTCGGCTATGTCGCCGGCTCGGGCGAACCGGTCGGGGCCATCGGCGATTTCCTTGCATCGGTCCTCAACCAGAACTGCACGTCCTGGCGTTCGGCCCCCGCTGCGGTCGCCATCGAGCGCGTCGTGATCGACTGGCTCGCAGACGCTGTCGGATGCGCCGGTTTTGCCGGAAGTCTGTGCGGGGGCGGCTCGACAGCCAATCTGATGGGCCTCGCGATCGCTCGCGAGAGCGTGCTGCCCGCCAATGACGACGGCGCTCGGCCTGGGGTCGTCTATGCGTCCGAACAGGCGCATATGTCGATCGCCAAGGCCGTCTCGCTGCTGGGCCTTGGTCGAAACAACCTTCGCCTGCTTCCTGTCGACGGGAATTTCCGCCTGCGCGCGGACGCTCTGACGGAGGCCATCGCGCAGGACCGCCGCGCCGGGAAGTCACCCCTGGCGATCGTGGCGAGTGTCGGGACGGTTGCCACCGGCGCCATCGATCCGCTGCGTGACCTGGCCGAGATCGCCGAGGCGGAAGGGCTATGGCTGCATGCCGACGGCGCGTTCGGCGTGATGGCGGCGCTTGCCGCGCCGGAGAAGTTCGACGGCCTGTCCCTGGCCGATTCGATCTCCCTCGATGCCCACAAGTGGCTCTACCAGCCCATCGATTGCAGCTGCCTGCTCTACCGGGATCGCGAAGCCGCGCGCAGAGCCTTTTCGCACAGTGGGGACTACGTCAAGATCCTCAACCAGGATCCGGAAGAGACGTTCGCCTTTTTCGACGAATCGATCGAGCTGACCCGGCGCTTCCGTGCGCTGAAGCTCTGGATGTCGCTGCAGTACCATGGGCGGGACGCCTATCGCGAGGCGATCGGCCGTGACCTTCGGCACGCAGCGTTGCTGGCCGAATCCATCCGTTCGCACCCGCAACTGGAATTGCTTGCGCCGGTGCCGCTGAGTGCCGTCTGCTTCCGCCATCGCACGAAGAATAACGAGGCAATCCTGAGGCGCGTGATTGCGCGCGGTCGGGTCTATCTTTCGAATGCGACGATCAACGGTCACTTCGCCCTGCGCGCCTGCTTCGTCAATCATCGAACGACGGCAGAGGATGTCGGCGAAATCCTGCGCGAGGTGATCGCCGCCGCCGACGAGCTGAACGACTGACGGTCGAGGCTGCCGCGCGCCGGCGACCTCACTTCGGCTGGTCCATGCCCGGGCAGGCGCGGAATGACGATCGACCCGACCCCGCGGGCACCTGCTAAGCGGCGGCGCGCTCGATCAGCGGCACCAGTTCGAGATCGTAGAACCGGCGGTCGGCGTCGGAGAGCGTCGCGGCGCCGTCGCTGATGACGAGACGCAGGATCGAATGGGCGCGCGAGGGGCGCTGGATGCGTCCCTGCGCCATCAGCTGTTCGAGCGCCGAGGTCAAATAGATCTTCCTGAGCATGCGCCGCTCCCCGTCCGGACCATGATTGCCGTCAAGCTTGCGCCGGCATGGTTAGCGATCGGTTAACGGCTCAGGCGAGGCGGATAATGGCGTCCTGGATCGGCGTCGTCACGGTCGGGCCGCGCCGGGGATCGATGAAGACGTTGATCTCGAGCCGCACGCCGAACTCCGGCAGATAGATGCCGGGCTCGATCGAGAAGCCGGTGCGCGGCAGGATCAGCCGCGTGTCATGCGTCTCGAGATTGTCGAGATTGACGCCCAGCGCATGCAGCCGCTTGCCAGGCCCCATGCTGTGGCCCGTGCGGTGATGGAAATTCTCGCCGAAGCCCGCCGCCGCGATGATGCCGCGGGCGATGTCGTCGACCTCGAAGCCGGCGAGCACCCTGCCCTCGCGCCAGGCCGTCTCGATCGCCTTGAGCGCGCCGTCGCGGGCCGAGCGCACGATGTCGAAGACATGCTGCAGCCGCGGCGGGATCACGGCTCCGGCGAAGGCGCCCCAGGCGATGTCCGAATAGACGTTGCGGGGGCCCGGAAAGCGCGCCCAGAAATCGATGAGCAGCCAGTCGCCGGCGCCGATCGGCGCCGAGGCCTCGGCCTTCGGCTCGTAGCTGACGATGCCGGAATGGCCATTGGCCTGCACGACCGGCTGGCCCTCCGTCTCGAGCCCGAGCCGCTCGAACTCGGCGGTGATGAACTGCTGCAGTGCATATTCGCTGATGCTGCCGCCGGCCGCGATGGCGCGGCGCACCGCGTCGAAGGCGGCATCCTTGATGCTGGCGACGACGGCAGAGGCGCGCTCGTGGCTCGCAATGGCGAAGTCGTCCCAGCTGGCCGCCGAGACCTGGAAGAGATCGGCCGAGGTGACGATGGCGTAGCCGGAAGTGCGCAGCCATTCGATCGTGCCGGCATCGACGAAGGAAACGGAGGGGACGCTGCCCTCTTCCGAATATTCGGCCGCAATCCGCCGCGCGCCGCCGAGGAGATCCCGGACCGAGGCCCGCATCTCCTCCCAGCCGCGATAGATGCGCTTCGGCAAATCGATGTCGTGGAAAAAGAACTGGTCGACGGTGTGGATCAGCAGCGTCGGCGCGCCGGCGCGCGGCACGACGAGCATCGCCCGCCGCGTCGGCGCGCGCTCGACGCCGAGCACATGCCAGAACAGCGGGTTGGAGCCGCGATAGTCATGCAGCAGCCAGGCATCGATGCCGTTTTCGGCCATGAAGGACTGCGCGGCAGGCAGGGAAAACATCAGCTGGCCTCGCTGTATTGGGCGGCGACGGCGGCGCAGGCGGCGCCGATATCGACGCGGGCGCCGAGGGCGGCGAGCGCCGCGCCATAGCCGGCGATGTTCGCAAGGACCGGCGCGAAGGCGGCGCGCGCGCCGGTATGGTCGAGGCGGACGAGCCGATGCTCGATGTCGCCGAAGCCGCGGCCGAGCGCGATGCCGAGCCGGGCGGCCGCGCCGATCAACGCGTCGGCCTCGATGCCGGGCGGCACGGGCGCGGCGGTGACGAGGGCCGAGGCGTGCGCATCGTCCGCGATCCAGGGCGCGACGCCGAGCGCGCGGAGGCCGGCGCGGCTCGCATCCCGCGCGCGCTGGTGGCGGGCAATGCGGGCGGCGAGCCCCTCGGCCTCCAGCCGGTCGACGGCTGCTGCCAGGGCGCGGAACTCGAGCGGCGCCGGCGTTCCGGGCAAGGCGCCGCGGCCGCGATCGAGCCAGGCCTCCTTGATGTCGAGGAGCGACAGCAGCGAGGGCGACCGTCGCGGCGCCGCCTCCATCGCCGTCCATGCCGCCGGGCTGACCGTGACGAAGGAGAGGCCGACCGGGCCGCCGAGCGCCTTCTGCGGTCCGAACGCGCAGATGTCGATGCCGAGCCCGTCGACATCGACGACATGGCCGCCGGCGGAGGCGACCGCATCGACGACGAGCAGCGCGCCAGCCGCCTTGGCGAGCGCCGCCACCTCTTCCAGCGGATTGAGGGCGCCGTTCGCCGCCTCGCCATGCACGATCGCGACGAGATCGACCCGGCCTTGCCTGGCGATGGCCTCCGCGACCGTGGCGGCCTCGACGGGCTGGCCGGCGGGCGCGGTGGCGTCGACGACCGCGGCGCCGCCGCGGCGGAGCCAGGCACCGAAATAGGTGCCATAGGGGCTGGTGACGACATTGACCGCCGTGAGGCCCGGCCGCGCCAGGCTGGTCGCGGCGGCTTCCAGCGCCAGGAGCGCCTCGGCCTGGACGAAGACGAGATCGGCCTTGGTGCCGAGGACCGCCGTCAGACGGTCGGCGAGCGGCGCGAAACCGTCGGCGGGAAAGGCTGGAACGTCCAGAAGCGGCATGAAATCGTCGAAAGGCACGGCACGATCCTCAAGCGTCGGCGGCGGGGGCAGGCCGACTGGAGCGATAGATGAGCCCGGCGATGCCGAGCATCAGAAGCGTGAACACGAACACCGCCGAGGCCGCGGCATAGACGGCCGGCGATGGGCCATACTGCAGGCTGCCATAGAGATAGACCGGCAGCGTGTTGACCTGCGGCGTCGTCAGGAAGGCGGAGACGACGAGATTGTCGAAGGCGAAGGTGTAGGCCATCACCGCGCCTGCCAAGAGCGCCGGCGCCACCTGCGGCAGGATGATCAGGCGGATCGTGGTGAGCCGCGACGAGCCGAGATCGGCGGCGGCCTCCTCGATGCGGCGGTCGAGCGTCAGCACGCGGGCGCGCATGATCAGCGCCACGACGGCGATGGTGAGCGGCGTGATGCCGGCGACGAGCGTCGCCACGGAGAGCGGAATGAGCGTCACCGCATAGAAGAGCAGCAGCGAGACGCCGATCACCGATTCCGGCACGATCAGAAGGACATAGGTGAGCCCGGCCAGCAGGCGGCGGATGCCCGCCGCGGGATGGCGGACCATGGCATAGCCGAGCGCGGCGCCGACGGCGACCGAGACCAGCGCCGTCCAGAAGGCGACGACGAAGCTCTGCTCGACGGCACGGCGGAGCGAGAGATCGAACCAGGCGGCCGGATACCATTGCAGCGTCCAGCCGGTCCAGGTCGCGGTCTGCTTGTTCACCACGCCGAGATTGAACGAATAGATGATGGCAGCCGCGATCGGCGCGAACAGGAAGAAGACAGCGGCAGAGTACCAGACGAGCAGCACGGTGTCCGGCAGGCGGCTGCGCCAGCCGGCAAGGCGCGCGGCGGCGGCGGTCATGCCGTCACCTCGTCGAAGCCCTTGGTGAGGCGGGCGAGCGCCAGCACGATGACCGCGACGGCGACGAGCACCAGCACCGCCATGGCCGAGCCGAGCGGATAGTTCTGCGACTGCAGATATTGCGAGGCGATCGCCTGGCCCATCAAGACGCCGCGGCTGCCGCCGAGCAGCTTCGGGATCACCATCTCGCCGAGCATCGGCACGGCGGTGAGGAGGACCGCGGTGGCGATGCCGGGCCGCGACAGCGGCAGCGTGACGAACAGGAAGGTCTTGAAGCGCGAGGCGCCGAGGTCGCGGCTCGCCTCGATCAGCGGCTTCGGAATGCGGCCGAGGACGACGAAGAGCGGCACGATGGCGATCGGCAGATAGGCATAGACCATGCCGATGAAGACGGCGGTCTGCGTGTCGAGGATGTCGAGCGGTCCCTGATGCAGGTGCAGCGCGTTCAGCACGATCTCGCTGGCGCCGCCGCGCGACATCAGCATGTGCAGCGCCATCACGCGGATGAGGAAGCTCGAGAAATAGGGAATGAGGATGAGGAGGATCGCCAGCGTCTGCCGCTTCGCGGTGTGGCGGGCGATGAAATAGGCGACCGGATAGGCGGCCGCGAGGCAGAGCGCCGAGGCCGAGGCCGCGAACAGCACGGTGCGCAGGAAGGTGGCGCCGTAGAAGCCCGTGAGCGCCGTCGCGTAGTTGTCGAGCGTGAAGGCGAGTTCGACGCCGCCAAAGGTCGAGCGGCCAAACGAGAACACGACCGTGAAGCCGAGCGGCGCCAGGAAGAACAGCGCGAGCCACAGCACCGGCACCGCCGCCAGCACATGGTCGGTGGCGCGCGGTGCGATCGCCCCGGCGGCGCCGCCGCCGGGGTTGGGTCCGCTCACGATGATCGGATCGGCCGCCACGCTCAGCCGCCGGCCGCCGCCTGGATTTCCGTCTGGACCTGCAGATAGGTCCCGATCGTCTCCGGGTTGACGACGAAGGAGGTCAGCTTCTTGAAGTCGAGATCCTTGCCGCCGAAGATGATGTCGACATTCTTGGTGTCGGCCGGCAGCTTCTCCTTGAGGCCGGCGAGGGCCGCCGGGAAGCCGATATACTGCGTCTCTTCGAGCTGGACCTCGGGCTGCAGCTGGTAGGCCAGGAAATCATAGGCCTGGTCGAGGTTCGGCGCGTTCTTGGGAATCGCGAAATTATCGACCCAGAGCTCGCTGAACGGACCGGGGACGACCCATTTCAGCTTGGGATTGAGGCCGATCGCGGCGCGGGCCGTGCCGTTGTTGGTCTGGGCGAGCACGATCGAGCCATTGGCGACCTGGTTCGGATCGAGGCCCGAGAACGACTTCACATGCTTGGCGAAGGCCTTCAGCTTCTCGCCCGCCGCCTTGATCTCGTCGGTGGTGGCGGTGTTCCAGTCCTTGCCTTCGAGCCAGAGCTGCGGGCCGATCGTCTCCCAGCCCGAGTCGGAGAGGCGCACCTTGCCGGAAACGCCCGGCTTCGCGCCGGCCTTGAAGAAGTCGTCCCAGGTCTCGATCTCGCCGCCGACGGCTTCCGGATCGTAGACGACGCCGAGCAGGCCCCAGTCCTTCGGGATCGAATATTTGTTGCCGGGGTCGTAGTCGCGGTTGAGGAGGTCCTGGTCGAGCGAGGCGAGGTTCAGCTTCGAGTGATCGATCTCGGCGAGCAGGCCCTTGGCGGCGAGCTGCTGGATCCAGCTCGACGAGGGGATGACGATGTCGAAGCCGGCGCCGGCCGGGCTGTTCAGCTTGGCGAACAGCGTCTCGTTGGAATCATAGGTGGTGATGTTGGGCGTGACGCCGGACGTCTTGGCATAGGCCTCGAGATTGCCGGTCGAGAAATAGTCGGGCCAGGAATAGACGTTGAGCTGGCCGCTGCCGGCAGCTCTAGCGCGGAAGGCGCCCGGGAAGGCGGCGGAGAGCGCGGCGGTGGCCGGCGCGGCGCCGAGCAAAGCGAGCACGGAGCGGCGGCTGAGAACGCCGCCGCGGCGGAAAGCTGGTGTCATGACCTCTGTCCTTTCGGTGTGCACGTCAAAGCGTTGTCTCGTCTGGATAGGCGCGGGCGGCATCAGTGTCGAAGCTGACGAGGACGGGATCGCCGGGCGCGAGTGCAGCGCCGGGCGCGGCATGGAGCGGCCGCGTCTCGATCGATTCGAAGGGAAGTCCGCCGGCCGTGACGGCGCGAAGGCGCAGCGCCGGGCCGATCGCGACGCTGTCGACGAGCGTCGCCCGGATGCTGTTGACGGCAGAGGGGCCGCCCGCCGGCGAAAAGCGCGTCGCCTCGGGCCGAACCAGCACCAGCGCCTTATCGCCCAGGGCGAGCCCTTTGGCGAGGAAGGCGGCCTCGACCGGCCCGAGATCGGACATGAGCCGGGCCGGCGCGCCGACCTGCTCGACGCGGGCGGCGAGGCTGTTGGCGCTGCCGACGAAGCGCGACACCCAGGCGTCGGCCGGGCGGTCATAGACCTCGGCCGGCGGCCCGATCTGCACGAAGCCGCCCTCGCGCATGACGGCGAGCCGGTCGGCCATGCCGAAGGCCTCGTCCTGATCATGCGTCACATAGATGAAGGTCGCGCCGAGTTCGGCCTGGACGCGGCGGAGCTCGCGCTGCATCTCGTCGCGCAGCTTGCGGTCGAGCGCGCCGAGCGGCTCGTCGAGCAGCAGCACGGCGGGATCATTGGCGAGCGCGCGGGCGAGCGCGACGCGCTGCTGCATGCCGCCCGACAGCTGGTGGGGCCTCCGCTCCGCCGCGTCAGTGAGGCGGACGAGGGCGAGCATCGCCATCGCCTTGTCGCGCCGAGCGGCGCGGCCGAGGCCCTGCATGCGCGGGCCATAGGCCACATTGTCGAGCACCGAGAGATGTGGGAACAGCGCATAGCTCTGGAAGACGGTGTTGACCCGCCGCCGCTCGGCCGGCTGCGCCGTGACATCCTCGCCGGCGATGAAGACGCGGCCGCGGTCCGGCGCCTCGAAACCGCCGATGAGCCGCATCACCGTCGTCTTGCCGCTGCCGGAGGGTCCGAGGATCGCCAGGAACTCGCCCTTGCGGACCTCGAGCGTGACGCCGTTCAGCACGACGCGGCCGCCATAGCTCTTGCTGACATCGTCAAGCGCGACGGCGGGCGGGACGGTCTCGATCGGCATTGCGGCATCTCACGGGGCGGCCGGACGCAAAGGGGCGCCGCCGCAGCACAGCGTTCTGAATAGGCCAGTCCCGCGTCATCCGCGAGATCGATTCTTCCGCAACGGCGGCATTCCGAAGCATGAAATTTCGGCACTCGTCCAAACCGCGTCATCGTGAAAGAGTGGGTGGCGGAGGACGGGAGGACTGAACGGAAGGACCTTGCCATGAGCGACACCACGCCGCCCCGACCCCGCATCGTCGTCATCGGCGCCGGCTTCGGCGGTCTCGAGGCGGTGCGCGGACTGAAGGGCGAGGCCGTCGACATCACCGTGATCGACGCGCGCAACCATCACCTGTTCCAGCCTCTGCTCTACCAGGTCGCGACCGCCTCGCTGGCGACGTCGGATATCGCCTGGCCGATCCGCTTCCTGTTCCGCGACCGCCCCGAGGTCACGGTGCTGATGGCGACAGCGACCGGCATCGACACCGAGCGCCGCCTCGTCCATCTCGCGGCCTGCGATCCCGTGCCCTACGACATGCTCGTGCTCGCCACCGGCGCCCGGCACTCCTATTTCGGCCATGACGACTGGGAGCGCTTCGCCCCGGCGCTGAAGACGCTCGAGGATGCGACGCGGGTCCGCCGCCGCGTCCTCACCGCCTTCGAAGAGGCCGAGGCGGAGAGCGACCCGATCCGCCAGCGGGCGCTGCTGACCTTCGCCATCATCGGCGGCGGCCCGACCGGCGTCGAGATGGCCGGCGCCATCGCGGAACTCGCGCGCGACACGCTGAAGCGGGACTTCCGCCATATCGACACGCATGAGACGCGGATCGTCCTCGTCGAGGCCGGGCCGCGCCTGCTGCCGGCCTTCGTGCCCGCGCAATCGGACTATGCCAAGGCCGCGCTGGAGCGGCTCGGCGTCGAGGTCGCGCTCGGGGCGGCGGTGACGGAGATCGATGCCGGCGGCATCGTCAAGGGCGGCGAACGGCTGGAAGCCGCGACGGTGATCTGGGCGGCGGGCGTCGAGGCCTCGCCGGCAGCCGCCTGGCTCGGCGCCGAGGCCGACCGGGCCGGACGGCTCAAGGTGCTGCCGGATCTCAGCGTGCCCGGCCATCCCGACATCTTCGCCGTCGGCGACACGGTCAGCATCGCCGGCCCCGACGGCAAGCCGGTGCCCGGAATCGCGCCCGCCGCCAAGCAGGAGGGCCGCCATGTCGCGGAGGCGATCCGCGCCCGCCTCGCCGGAAGGACGCCGGCGCCGTTCCGCTACCATCACGACGGCAGCCTCGCCACGATCGGCAAGGGCCGCGCGGTGATCGATTTCGGCCGCATCAAGCTCTCAGGTGCGCTCGCCTGGTGGATCTGGGGCATCGCGCATGTCTTCTTCCTGATCGGCGTCCGCTATCGCCTCGCCGTCGCGCTCAGCTGGCTGTGGATCTATCTCCGCAACCAGCGCGGCTCGCGGCTGATCACGCAGAAGGAACCCGAGACGATCGCCGATCCGCCGGCCTGATGTCGGGACTATCAGGTCCGGATCGTCCTTGGGCGAGAGAGTGACGCAACCCGAACCGGAGCGAGGCGACCCCATGGCCAAGAACACGATCTGCATCTGGTACGACAAGGACGCCGAGGCGGCCGCGCGCTTCTATGCGAGCGTCTTCCCGGACAGCGCGGTCACGGGCGTGCACCGGGCGCCGGGCGACTATCCCTCCGGCAGCGCGGGCGACGTGCTCACCGTCGAATTCACCGTCGCCGGCATTCCCTGCCTCGGCCTCAATGGCGGGCCGATGTTCCAGCACAGCGAAGCGTTCTCGTTCCAGATCGCCACCGACGACCAGGAGGAGACGGACCGCTACTGGGACGCCATCGTCGGCAATGGCGGCAAGGAGAGCGAGTGCGGCTGGTGCAAGGACCGCTGGGGTATCTCCTGGCAGATCACGCCGCGCGTGCTGATGGAGGCGCTCGCGGCCGGCGGCGACGAGGCTAGCCGAGCCTTTGCGGCGATGATGACCATGCAGAAGATCGACGTCGCCGCAATCGAGGCGGCGCGCCGCGGCTGAGCCGCCGCCCGGCGCTATTCCACCGGCAGCGGCAGCTTGCCCCATTCGAGCGCGTCGGCCCCCTCGATGCGCCCGCCTGCATCGTCGATCATCAGAACGAGGCGGCGGCCGTCGGTGAAATAGGGATCGTTGGTGAGATTGACGCGCGGATCGTCCGGGGTGGAGACGCCGACGCCATCCGCATAGCCGAAATGAGCGACCGCGCCGGCCTTCAGCATGTCCTGCAGCAGGTAGTCGCGGTCGAAATCGACCTCGGGCCCGATCTTGTGGGTGGTCAGATACCAGGACTTGTCGGTGAGCTCGACGCCGATATCGCGGCTGATCTGGCCGATCCACACGGACTGGCCCTGATAGCGCAGCGGCGTCAGCCAGAAGCGCATGTGGTTGCGCTCGTTGATGGAATTCCGCGCCTTCTCCAGCGCGATATCCTGATGGCGGCCGAAGGCGTAGAGCGGGCTGACCGGCGAGGTGCTGTATTCGGTGCCGAGCAGGAACGAGGTCGCCGTGTCGACGGCGCTGTGCAGGTCGAGCGGCTCGGTCAGGTGCCAGCCGCGCCCGACAAAGGGGAACACCGTGTCGATGCCGCTGCCGATCACGACCAGATTGAGCGGATCTCCGTTGCGCGTGCCGGCGGCATCGGTGGTGCAGCAGGGCATCGCCTCGATGCGCGCCTTCAGCGTCGGCAGGTCGACATCCTCGATCGGCGCCGTCGCCGGCAGATGGCTCGGCCCGAGCTGCAGCGTCGCATAGCCCGGCCCCGCGACCGGCAGGATGAAGCGGAAATCGATCTCGTCGCCGTCCTTCAGCATGCCGAAGGTCAGGAATTTGAGGCCGGTCTCGAGATGGGTGTAGACGAAGCCGGAGGCGGTGGCGCCCGCGGCGATCGCCATCGGCATCGCCAGCTGCTCGGCCCGGCGCGCCTGGTCGACGCTCCGTTCCGGATGCAGCGAATCATGGAAGCGGAACGCGACCTCGGCCGGCGAGAAATAGGTCTCGTCGGTGGTGATCGGCATGTACCAGAGCGGCGCGCCGCTCAAGTTGACGATCTCGACGAAGACGGGCTGGATGCCCTTCTCGATGACGGGCATGCCGAGGATCGTCTTGGCCTCGGCCGCGCCGGGCACGCTGGTGCGCACGGTGATGCCGCCCTGGCTCGCCTCGGAGAGCGTGCCGAGCAGCGCCCGGTCGAAGGCCGGAGCGGCGGTGTCGGCGCGCGCTACTGCCGGCAGGGCGAAGATCAGGGCAGCGAGCGCCCATGCGAAGCGCGCCGATCGTCTCATCGTCATCATCGAGGTTCCCCACTTTGCCGGCATCAAGAGCGCGCGGCGGCGCGGCCGTCAATCCCGTGCCTTCAAAGGAACGGCGCCGGCATCTCGGGCATTGATCTTATAGTCGCAAGGAGGACAGCATGACCGATCCCAAGGACCTGCCGAAGCCGCGCTATCCGGACGTGCCGCCCATCGACGAGCGCGCCAACAACGCCTTCCTCGACACGATCTTCGATACCGACGGAAGGCCCAATTCCGAGGCCGAAGCGGTGGTCGAGATCGAGGGGCTGGACGAGGACGAGGACGACGCGCGCTAGAGTCGGCCACGCCGCTGGCGGCGGCGGGCGAGCAGGCGGCGATGGCGGAGGATGCCGCCGAGCGAGGGCGCGACCAGCGCGGCGAGCACGAGCGCCATGAAGGTCGCGAAGACGGGCCCGATCCGGCTGAAGCCGAGCGCGCCGATGACGCCGCCGGCGACGAAGGCGCCAAGCAGCGAGGCGAGGAGGCCGAGCTTTGCGCGGTCCGCGAGGACCGGCGGATGCGGATCGGCGGGGCGGAAGCGCGCCGTGATCTCATAGGCGAACTTGCCGATCTCGATGCCGAGATCGGTCACCATGCCCGTGACATGGGTGGTGCGGATGCGCGCGCCCGAAATCTTGGTCACGGTCGCGTTCTGCAGCCCCATGATGAAGCAGAGCAGCGGAATGGCGATCGGCTGTACCAGCGAGGCCGGCAGCGTCGGCCCGACCACGACGCCGAACACCAGCAGCAGCGCGGATTCGAGCGAGATCGGCAGCACATATTGCGTGCTGACATAATGGCGGCGGCCCCAGTTGATGAGGATCGCCGAGGTGGCGGCGCCGAGCAGGAAGGCGCCGAACGCCGCGAGACCGGCAAGGACGAGATCACTCAGCCCGAGCACGACATGATCGGCGATCGCCGCGACGATGCCCGACATGTGCGAGGTGTACTGGCCGACATAGAAGAAGCCGCCGGCATTGACCGCGCCGGCGACGAAAGTCAGGACGAGGCCGAGCTGGTTGTCCGCCATGCCGTCGCGGCGCGAGGCGACGATGCGGCGGGCGACATGCTTGTAGCTGCGGCCAAAGCCGCGGCCCGCGTGATGACTGAGCTGATCCGTCATGGCTCCAAGCCCATGGCTCCAAGCCCATGGCTCGATGTCCATGGCTCCGCGTGCATGGCCCCGTCTGGAAGCCATCTGCCTGTCTTAAGGCCCGCCGCCCCGCGCGCCAAGGCTTTCGCAACGGGCAGGCCCCCGAGCGGCGGCGCCGGCAAACGACTCACCGGATGAGGATAGCGCGGAAATCGTTGACATTCGTGCGCGTCGGGCCGGTCACGACGAGGCGGCCAAGGGTGGAGAAGAACCCGTAGCCGTCATTGTTCGCGAGAAAGGCTGCTGCATCGAGACCGACACCGCGGGCGTCCGCGAGGAGCTCGGGCCCGAACCAGGCGCCGGCATTGTCCTCGGAGCCGTCGATGCCATCGGTGTCGCAGGCGATCGCGGCGATGCCGGGATGGCCACCGAGGGCGAGCGCCAGCGCCAGCAGGAATTCCGCATTGCGTCCGCCACGGCCTTCGCCGCGCACCGTGACGGTCGTCTCGCCGCCGGAGAGGATTACCGCTGGCGGGCGCACCGGTTCACCATGCGCCTTGGCGTAGGTCGCGATCGCGCCGAGCACGCGGGCGACGTCGCGTGCTTCGCCTTCGAGAGCATCGCCGAGCACCAGCGGCGCGAGGCCGAGCGCGCGCGCCTTGGCGGCAGCCGCGTCGAGCGCCATCCTGGGCGTCGCCAGCATCACCAGCGGGCCGCCCGCCCCCGCTGCAACGCGATTGGCGCGGATCGCCGCCTCGACGCGCGCGTCGACGGGGATGCGATATTCGGCGAGAATCGCCAGCGCGCCTTCGGGATCGGAGGCCTCGGGGATCGTCGGGCCGGAGCCGATCGCGCCCGGATCATCGCCGGGCACGTCGGAGATGAGATAGGTCACCATCCGCGCAGGCAGCGCCGCCGCGGCGAGGCGCCCGCCCTTGATCGCCGACAGCGATTTCCGCACGCGGTTCATCGCGCCGATCGGCGCGCCGCTCTTCAGGAGCGCCTTGTTCAGCCGCTGCTTGTCCTCGAGCGTCAGCCCCGCCGCCGGCAGCGCCATCAGCGCCGAGGCGCCGCCCGACATCAGGAACACGACGAGGTCGTCGGGGCCGGCGTCGCGCGCCCGTTCGAGGATGCGTTCGGAGGCGACCAGCCCGGCCGCGTCGGGCACGGGGTGCGACGCCTCGACCACCTCGATGAAGCGGGTCGGCTCGCTATGGCCATAGCGCGTGACGACGAGGCCCTCGGGCGGGGCATGGCCGGCCGCGATCCAGGCCGTCTCGAACGCCGCCGCCATCCGCGCCGCGCCCTTGCCGCCGCCGAGCACGATGACGCGGCCCCTCGGCGGCTCGGGCAGGTGGCCCTCGAAGCGGCCATCGGGCAGAGCGGCCGACAGCGCCGCCTCGAACAGGGCGGCGAGGACAGCCTGATCGGTCAGGCTCTGATGATGCGACATGGCGGCGTCCGGCGGGTCGGTGGCAGGGATCAGTCCCTGACGCCGAGGATGTAGCTCTGCTCCTGGTCGATGAGAGAGCCGGTCATCGGGATCGAGGTGTCGGAGAGGAGGAACAGCGCGAGCCGCGCGACATCCTCCGCCTTGATCAGCCGGCCCCAGGGCATGCCGGCCTCGGCCTGCGCCAGCCAGCCCTCGCCCTTGCCGAGCCGGACGGACTGCATCTCGCGCTCGCCGGGCGTATCGGCCCAGCCAAGCAGGATGCCGTTGATGCGGACGCGGTCGAAGCGATGCGAAAAAGCGGCGTTCTTGGTCAGCGTCGCCAGCGCCGACTTGCTGCCGGCATAGATGCCGAGATCGGGCGTGCCGCCATGCACGTTGACCGAGAGGATATTGACGATCGAGCCATGCGCACGGCGCTCCTTCAGATGGCGGATCAGCTCCTGCATCAGGAACAGCGGCGCGCGCGTATTGACCGCGAACATCCGGTCGAAGAAATCGACATCGGCCTCGGCGACCGAGCCGCGCTCGGTCAGCGCCGCGGCATTGGCGAGTGCGTCGATGCGGCCGAAGCGATCGAGCGTCGCCTGGACGATGGCGGCCGGCGCATCCGGATCATCGAGCGCGGCATCGACGAAGCCAGCCTCGATGCCGAGCGCCTCGAGCTCCTCCGCGACGGCGGCGCCGCGCCGGAGGTTGCGCCCGGTGATCATGACGCCCTCCGCGCCCGATCGCGCCGCCTCGATGGCGATCGCCCGGCCGACGCCCTGCGTGCCGCCCGTCACCAGCAGCACCTTTCCCTCGACGCCGACATACATGAAGATCGCCTCCCGGATGCTCTTCCGCTTCGTGTCACAGCATGAACCAGCCGATCCGACAAGAGCAAGCGGGCATCGGCCGCACCGGAAGGATCGGGCACAGCGAAGGAGGGGATCATGCCGACCGAAGATGCGGCGCGACGATTGGCCGACTGCCGGCTCGAAGGCCTCGCCGTCGAACCGCTCGGCGCGGATGACAGGCCGGCGGATCTCGCCGCCGCCTATGCCATCCAGGACCGCGTGCACGCGCTGCTGGGCGAGACCCGCTTCGGCCGCCGCATCGGCTGGAAGATCGGCTGCACCACCAGGGTGATGCAGGCCTATCTCGGCATCGACGCGCCCTGCGCCGCCGGTCTCTTCGAAGGCACGCGGCACCGCTCGCCGGCGCGTCTTCGCTCGGGCGGCTTCCGGCGCATCGGCATCGAATGCGAGATCGCCCTTCGCCTCGCCCGACCGCTCGACGGGACCGGCGGCGTTCCGGATTTCGCCGCGGTATCCGCCGCGATCGAGAGCGCGATGCCGGCGATCGAGATCGTCGACGACCGCTATGCCGACTGGCGCTCGCTCGGCGCGCCAACGCTGATCGCCGATGATTTCTTCGCCGCCGGCTGCGTCGTCGGCGAGGCCGTGCCGGCGGATGCGCTGCCGGATCTCGCCGCGGCAATCGGCGTCATGACCATCAATGACGCGGAGCGCGGACGCGGCATCGGCGGCGACGTGCTCGGCCATCCCTATGCGGCGCTCGCCTGGCTCGCCGCCTCGCTCGCCGCGCGCGGCCGGCGGCTCGAGGCCGGCGAGATCGTCTTGACGGGCAGCCTCGTCGAGACGCGGTGGCTGCAGGTCGGGGATCATGCGCGGATCGCGATCGAGGGGCTCGGGGCGGTGGAGCTCGCCGTCGAGGCGTGAGCGCGGTGCGTCCTGCCGCCGGACTGAGTGGCTGGCCCCGATGAAGACCACAGAAGGCCCTCACCCTAACCCTCTCCCTGAGGGAGAGGGGACGCCGGCATCGACGCTTGTTCCGGCACCCCATACCAAGGCTCGACCGGTCCCCTCTCCCTCAGGGAGAGGGTTAGGGTGAGGGCCTTCGCTTCAACCGAAACGCCCCCTCAGGGCAGCCGAAAATGCTTGGAGAGCTTCAGGCCCTGCGCCTGGTAGTTGGAGCCGGCGCCGGCGCCGTAGAGGACGGCCGGGCGTTCGGACATGGTCTCGTAGACGAGGCGGCCGACGGTCTGGCCATGTTCGAGGATGAACGGCACCTCGTGGCTGCGCACCTCCAGCACAGCGCGGCTGCCGGCGCCGCCGGCGGCGCTGTGGCCGAAGCCGGGATCGAAGAAGCCGGCATAGTGGACGCGGAACTCGCCGACCAGCGGATCGAAGGCGACCATCTCGGCGGCGTAGTCGGGCGGCACATGCACCGCCTCGCGGGAGACGAGAATGTAGAACTGGTCCGGATCGAGGATCAGCTCGGCGCGGCCGCGCGTCGCGATCGGCTCCCAATAATCGAGCAGGTCGCAGGCATCGCGCTTGTCGACGTCGATGACGCCGGTGTGGCGCTTGGCGCGGTAGCCGAGAATGCCGTTGGTGCCCATGAGGTCGATCGAGAGCAGCAACCCGTTGGCGATCGCCGGCGCCCCGTCGACGAGCGGTTCGACGCCGTGCAGGGCGCGCAGCGCCGCGTCGCCGAGCCGCGCATCGCCGTGGCGGAAGCGGATCTGCGACAGCCGCGAGCCGGTGCGCGCGACGATCGGGAAGGTGCGCGGGCTGACCTCGAGATAGAGCGGACCGGCATAGCCGACGGGGATCGTGTCGAAGGACTGGGCGCGATCGGTGATGACGCGGGTGAAGATGTCGAGCCGGCCGGTCGAGGATTTGGGGTTCGTCGAGGCCTCGATGCCCTCCGGGAGCCGGAGGCGCTCGATCAGCGGCACGATATAGACGCAGCCGGTTTCGAGCACGGCGCCGCGGGTCAGATCGATCTCGTGCAGCTTCAGCTGGTCGATCCGCTCCTGCACCGTGACGGTCGGCCCCGGCAGGAAGCTCGCCCGGACGCGATAGGCGACATCGCCGAGGCGGAGGTCGAGGCTCGCCGGCTGGACCTGGTCGGCGTCGAGCGGACGCGACGCCTCGATCTCGCCGCGCGCGAAGGCGGCCCTGATCCGCTCGTCCGACAGGATGCCGATCTTGGTCTCGTCGCTCATTGCGTCGCCCTGTCCCTCGCCGCTTCCGGTCGGAAGCCGCTCCCGGCTTTAGCCGAACTGCGGCGGAAGGCCAAGTCGCGCCAGTCCCAAGTCGCGCGCGGGTCCAAGCCGCGCCAGCACGTCGCAGCGCGGTCACGATTGACGGCGCGCGGCAAGCGGCCTATCAAAATCCATCGTTCGTGGTCCTTTGAGCCGACCGGCTTGCCGCCACGTTAAACAAGGTCGCTAAAAGGTCGGTTTGCGGCGAACCCGTATCCCGATCTTTTGCGCCCGGCCCCTGGCCGGGATTTTCGTATCGGGAACCGCCATGTCCGACCTTAAGCCCCCTCGCCGTCGTCGCCCCGCCACCGAGCTCGTGCATGGCGGGACGCTCCGCTCGCAATTCGGCGAGATGTCCGAGGCGATGTTCCTGACGCAGGGCTTCGCCTATGACGACGCCGAGGCTGCCGAGGCGCGCTTCAAGGGCGAGAGCCCGGGCTTCATCTATTCGCGCTTCTCCAACCCGACCGTCTTCATGTTCGAGGAGCGGATGCGCCTCCTCGAAGGCGCCGCAGCCGCGCGGGCGACCGCCAGCGGCATGGCCGCCGTCACCGCCTCGCTCTTGTGCATGCTGAAGGCCGGCGATCACGTCGTCGCGGCCAAGGCGCTGTTCTCGTCCTGTCTCTATGTCGTCGAAGAGCTGCTGCCGCGCTTCGGCGTCGCCTCGACCCTCGTCGACGGCACCGACCTCGACCAGTGGCGCGCCGCCGTCCGGCCGAGCACCAAGGCGTTCTTCCTCGAAAGCCCGACCAATCCGACGCTGGAGGTGATCGACATCGCCGCCGTCGCGGGAATCGCCCATTCCGCCGGCGCGCGGCTCGTCGTCGACAATGTCTTCGCCACCGCGATCCTGCAGTCGCCGATCGAACTCGGCGCCGATGTCGTCGTCTATTCGGCGACCAAGCATATCGACGGCCAGGGCCGCGTGCTCGGCGGCATCATCCTCTCGGCCGACGAGGCCTATGTCGCCGACCATCTGCACAATTTCCTGCGCCAGACCGGACCGAGCCTCTCGCCCTTCAATGCCTGGGTGCTGCTGAAGGGCCTCGAGACGCTGGAGATCCGCGTCCAGCGCCAGACGGCGAGCGCCGCGCGCATCGCCGATGTGATCGCGGCCCATCCGAAGGTCACGAAGCTGATCTATCCCGGCCGCGCCGACCATCCGCAGGCCGCGATCATCGCGCGGCAGATGAAGGGCGGCTCGACGCTGATCGCCTTCGAGGTCGAGGGCGGCAAGGAGGCGGCGTTCCGCGTTGCCGATGGGCTCGAGATCGTCAAGATCTCCAATAATCTCGGCGATGCGAAGAGCCTCATCACCCATCCCTCGACGACGACGCATCAGCGCCTCAGCGAGGAGGCACGGCTCGGCTATGGCATCACGCAGGGCATGCTGCGCCTTTCGATCGGCCTCGAAGATCCCGAGGATCTCGTCGAGGACATCGTCGCGGCGCTCGACCAGGCCTGAGCGGCGATCGCTTGTGCCGAGTGGTGGGAGGGATCATCCCTCCGTGAGGGCGTGGATGTTGCCGTCGGGGTCCTTGAACCATGCGATCTTCATGCCGTTGCCGACATGGAGATCGCCCGCGATCGCCATGTTCGGCATCTGATAATGCTCGAAGGCGATGCCTACGGCAGCAAGCCGCTCGACAAGGCCCTCGATCCCTTCGGGGATGGGCCAGTTCACGGCCGTCGCCTGGTTGGTGCCGGCAAACGTCGAGACATAGACCAGGATCGTTGTCGCCTTGGCCCGGTACAGCACGGTGCCGGGCTGGCTGTCGCCCTGGGGCTCGAGACCGAGCATCCCTTCATAGAAGGCCCGCGCGGCGTCGAGGTCCCGTACCGCGAGCGTCGGCATGGCATCGTAGTGGGCAAGCATGGTGTCTCCTCCATCGTTGGGCAGTCGCCTCCACGAGGACGATCGCCGCCCGCTCCATTCTACACCCGTCCGCTCGGAGCCTCGACGCCTGCCGCACCTTCTGGGACACACAGGCGGCCCGACATCGCCGGCGATCATACGCAGCCTGCGCCAAGCCCCCGCTAGAGAAGCTGAGCCGGCTCATGCATCGGTCCCGTCGACGTCAAGCGCTTGCCGATTCCTCGCGCAGGCTCCAGGCGGAGCAGCGACGCCGCCCCGATCGACGATGACGGCTCTATGACAGAACGGTGTGTCGGCGCCGTCATAACCACTCATTAACCAGCAGAAATAGGGTGGCCGCGGGGTAGGACCAACCGGCCCGCAGCAACTGGCTCGGACCGATAACCGGGAAATGCCAATGCGCACCGTCGCCACATTGCTCGTCGCCGCGCCGCTGATGCTCGCCGCCGCGCCCGTCTTCGCCGCCGATCTGGCGCCTGCCGATCTCGGCCCGGTCAAGGCGCCTGACAAGATGCTCAACTGGTCGGTCGGGCTCGAGGTCAGCCCCGAATATTACGCGACCACCAAGGGCTCGAACAAGGCCGGCGACTATGCCGACACCGCGATCAAGGCCAGCCTCGCCTACAGCTTCGACAAGAACTGGGTGCTGAACGGCTCGGTCCAGGCGACGCTGAAGAATAACAACACCGAGCAGTATTACGCCGAGGCCGGCCTCGCCTACAAATTCAAGTGGGGCGATTTCACGCTGACGCCGCAGGCCGCCCTCGGCGACACCTGGGACGCGACGGGCCTCGGCGACGACGGCACCGCCAATGCGCTCTACTACGCCCTCTATCTCGCCGGCGACTTGAAGCTCAACAAGCAGTGGTCGTGGACGGTGTTCAACCTCCGCTGGCGCGATGCGTTCGACTATCAGTGGCAGACGCCGAAGGCCTCGACCGGCCTCACCTACAGCTTCAGCGACCAGGCCAAGCTCAACCTCAATGTCGGCTATTCCTGGAAGAACACCGGCTCCGGCTATTACGGCGACAAGATCAACATCGCCGCCGCGATGAAATACGCGTTCTAGGCCCACGCGCCTGCCAGGCCCACGCGCCTGAGCCATATCAAGGCAATGCCGGCCTCGCGCCGGCATTTCCGTCTCCGGGCGGGACGGCTTGCCGCGCCCCTCCGTGACCTGGATCAAAGTCGAGGCAGCCCCATGCGGTAAATTGCGTCATGGCGGGACGGGGAGCACGCGCCTTAAGTGTGGGCCGGTTACAGGAAAGTGAATGCCGACGCCGGCCGGCTCCATTGGACAGGTTCGACGCCCTCCGCTAGTTTGCAATGGTTCCAGGTAGCAGGCCGAGTTGATGGATTATCAGTCGTTCTTCACGGATGCGATCGACGCCCTCCACAGTGAGAAGCGCTATCGCGTCTTCGCCGATCTCGAACGGATCGTCGGCCGCTTCCCGCATGCGCTCTGGCGCTCGGAGCGGGGACAGCGCGAGATCACCGTCTGGTGCTCGAACGATTATCTCGGCATGGGCCAGCATCCCGATGTCGTCGGCGCGATGGTCGCGGCCGCGCAGGGGCTCGGCGCCGGCGCCGGTGGCACCCGCAACATCTCCGGCAACAATCATCCGCTGGTCGAGCTGGAGCATGAGCTCGCCGACCTGCATGGCAAGGAAGCCGGCCTCGTCTTCACCTCGGGCTTCGTCTCCAACGAGGCGTCGATCTCGACGCTCGCCCGCCTCTTGCCCGACTGCATCATCTTCTCGGATGAGCTCAACCATGCCTCGATGATCGAGGGCGTGCGCCGCTCGGGCGCGCAGAAGAAGATCTTCCGCCACAACGACCTCGAGCATCTCGAGGAACTCCTGGCCGAGACGGCGCCGGGCCGCGCCAAGCTCATCGTCTTCGAGAGCGTCTATTCGATGGATGGCGATGTCGCGCCGATCGCCGGCATCTGCGATCTCGCCGAGAAATACGGCGCCATGACCTATATCGACGAGGTCCATGCCGTCGGCATGTATGGCCCGCGCGGCGCCGGCATCGCCGAGCGCGACGGCGTCATGCACCGGATCGACGTCATCGAGGGCACGCTCGCCAAGGCTTTCGGCGCGCTCGGCGGCTATATCGCCGCCAGCCGCGCGGTGGTCGATGCCGTCCGCTCCTATGCGCCCGGCTTCATCTTCACGACGGCGCTGCCCCCCGCCATCGCCGCCGCGGCGACCGCCTCGATCCGGCACCTGAAGGTGTCGCAGACCGAGCGCGCGCTGCAGCAGCATTATGCGCAGCGGACGAAGTCGGTGCTGATCCATGCCGGGCTGCCGGTGATGCCGTCGGAAACGCATATCGTGCCGCTGTTCGTCGGCAATCCGGACCTCTGCAAGAAGGCCTCGGACATGCTGCTCGAGGAGCACGGCATCTATATCCAGCCGATCAACTATCCGACGGTGCCGCGCGGCACCGAGCGGCTCAGGATCACGCCGACGCCGTGCCATGACGAGGCGCTGATCCTCGGCCTCCGCGATGCGCTGGTCGATGTCTGGCGGCGCCTGTGGCTGCCGCTCGGCCGCACCCCGGAAATGCCGCTGCGCGCGCTCGAAGGCGTCGAGCGCCTGGCCGTCTCGGCCTCGGGCGGCTGAGACGCCGCCGGGCTCGACTCACCGCACCGCCGGCCCTCGGCTCGCGCCAGGCCTCGCCCGATCGACATTCAGGCTTTGGCCCCGCTGAATGCTCAGCGGTGTCGTTGCCGGGCTTGACCCGGCAACCCAGACTCTCTTCGACTGACCGCCTACAATTGGGGGCCTGCAGGCAGAGAGGCTGGATTGCCGGGTCGAGCCCGGCAATGACGGGTGGGAGCAGTCGCTCACAACGACCGAAGCCGAAGTCGATCCGTCCTGGACGGTCCGGCTCTATTTCCGGTCGATCAGCCAGTCGCTCAGGCGATCGGTCGCGTCGGCGACATGGTCGGGATTGCGCAGGAAGCACATCCGCATGAAGCCCGCGCCGGCGGCGCCGAAGGCATCGCCGGGGGCAAGGCCGACATTGGCCTCGTCGACGAGGCGCATGCCGAGCCTGCGGGTGTCGCGCTCGCCATCGACCGAGAAGAACAGGTAGAAGGCGCCCTTCGGCCAGGTGAAGCGCACGCGGCCCGTCGCCTCCATGCCCTGGCAGACGATCTCGCGCGCCGCCATGGCGCGGTCGCGCTGGAATTCGATGAAGTGATCGCCGCGGTCGAGCGCCGCCGTCGCGCCGCGCTGCAGGAATTTCGGCGTGCCGGACGAGGAATACTGGATGAGATTCTCGATCGTCTGGCCATAGCGCGGCGGTGCCGCCAGCCAGCCGACCCGCCATCCGGTCATCGCCCAGTTCTTCGAGAGCGTGTTGACATAGAGCACCGGCTCGTCCGGCTCGGTGACGTCATAGAAGGACGGCGCGCGGTCGCCCTGATAGACGAAGCGCGTATAGACCTCGTCGGCGATGATCCAGAGCCCGCGGGCCCGCGCGAAATCGCGGATGGCGACGAGTTCCTCGCGCGTCGCGGTCCAGCCGGTGGGATTGCAGGGCGAATTCAGGAACAGCGCGGTCGTGCGCGACGTCACGGCGTCGAAATAGCGATCGAGATCGAGCGACCAGCCGTCATTGCCGAACTGCATCGGCACCTCGACGGAGCGCGCGCCGCCGATCTCGGTCGCCGCGGCGAAATTCGGCCAGGCCGGCGTCGGCACCACCACTTCGTCGCCCTGACCCGCGATCATGCGCAGCGCGATCTGGATCGCCGGCATGCCGCCCGAGGTCACGAAGAAGCGCTCGGGATCGAACGGGCGTCCGTAGAGGCGCTCATGATAGCGCG
The DNA here is from genome assembly GCA_965279105.1 of Kaistia sp. Classification (GTDB taxonomy): domain Bacteria; phylum Pseudomonadota; class Alphaproteobacteria; order Rhizobiales; family Kaistiaceae; genus Kaistia. The sequence continues at coordinate 1,274,854 of OZ257135.1, read as the reverse complement.
CGATCGCGGCGCGCAGTTCCGGGATGCCGCGCTGATAGGTGTAGAACGTCTCGCCGTCGTCGAGGCCGGCGCGGGCCGCCTCGGCGATGAAGTCCGGCGTCGGCAGGTCGCCCTCGCCGACCCAGAGCGGGATCAGGCCCTTGCGGTCGCGCCCATAGTTGAAGACTTCGACGATGCCGCTTTCCGGGGCATCGGCGGCTTCCGGACGCAGCCGGTCAGTGGCGAACTTGGATGTCAAAGGGGTGTTCCGATCAATCAAGGCAAGGCCTGCCGACACGCCACGGGCCGTCAGCATGTCAGGAAATCAAACCCGGCCTGCGCTCGCAGTGACCGGCATCACAACCCCTCGAAACCAGCAAAAGGCGGCTATTTGCGGGCAGAGAGCAGGTCGCGGATCTCCCGCAGCAATGCGACGTCCTCAGGCGTCGCGGCGGGTGCCGGGGCGGCCGCCTGCGCGCGCTTCAGCGAGTTCATGCCCTTGACGATCATGAACAGGATCCAGGCGATGATGATGAAATTGATGAGCAACGTCAGGAAGTTGCCATAGGCGATGGTGGCGCCGGCCTTGCGGGCGGCGTCGAGCGTCGCCTGCGGATCGCCGGCGAGCTGGACATATTTGTTGGAGAAGTCGATGCCGCCCGTGATGCGGCCGATGATCGGCATGATGATGTCGTTGACGATCGAATTGACGAGCCCGCTGAAGGCGGCGCCGATGATGATGCCGATCGCGAGATCGACCATGTTGCCGCGCAGGGCGAATTCACGGAATTCCTTCAGCATCGTCCTTGTCCCTTGTTGGCCGGCCGGCGAATCCTCACCATCGCCCGATGTGACCGACATTAGCGGAGCCGGACGCCATGACAAGGAACGGGCGGCCGGCCGATCCTTTGGCCGGCGTGTTGACGGGGCCGCCGGAATTCGATTATGAGCCGGGCGCAGCAGGAGCGCCCCCCACGATGTACCGTGCCGTCACGCGATCGATCCAGGTCACGGTCGAGCCGAGCTTCGTCGAGGATGAATCCTCGCCGGGCGAGGGCCGCTATGTCTGGGCCTATCACATCGAGATCATCAATCTCGGTCTCGAGAATGTGCAGCTGCGCTCGCGCTTCTGGCGCATCACCGATGCGAGCGGACGCACCGAGGAGGTGCGCGGCCGCGGCGTGGTCGGCAAGGAGCCGACGCTGAAGCCCGGCGAGAGCTTCGAATATACGAGCGGCTGTCCGCTCACGACGCCATCCGGCATCATGGTCGGCACCTACCAGATGCAGACCGACAGCGGCGAGATGTTCGTCGTGGAGATCCCGGCTTTCTCGCTCGATCTGCCGAACGGCGTTCGCGTCGTCCACTGACCCTTTGCGCCGTGCCCGCGCGCGGAAGGCGTCAGGAGAGGAATTCGGCCGGATCGAAGCCGTATTTCAGCCCGCAGAACTCGCAGGTGACGGTGATCGCCCCGTCTTCGATCGATTCGGTGATCTCCTCGGCCGAGAACGAGCGCAGCACGCCGACGATGCGCTCGCGCGAGCAGGAGCACTGGTCGCGCACGCCGACCGGATCGAAGACGCGCACGCCGCTCTCGTGGAAGAGGCGGTAGAGCAGCCGCTCGGCCGGAACCTCGGGATCGATCAGCTCGTGGTCCTCGGTGGTCGAGACCAGCGACTTCGCCTCGACCCAAGCGTCGTCCTCCTCGCCCTCGTCCTCGCCGCCGCCCGGAACATCGCCGCCCGGCAGGTCGCGGTGGCGCGTCTCGTCCGAGGACTGCGGCAGGAACTGCACCAGCAGGCCGCCCGCCCGCCAGCTATGCGTGACGCCGCCATCCTCGCGCGTCATCATCTCGGCGACGGCGAGCCGCACGGCGGTCGGGATCTGCTCCGACTGCGCGAAATAGGTGTGCGCCACCTCTTCGAGGCTCGATCCGTCGAGCGAGACGATGCCCTGGTAGCGGCTGGTATGCGCGCCCTGGTCGATGGTCATGGCGAGGATGCCGTTGCCGAGCAGTTCGGACGGCTCGAGCGTGCCCTCCGCTTCCATCTCCGCGACGCGCTCGGCGTCGAAGCGGGCATAGGCGCGCAGGTTGCCGGGCGTACGGAAATCAACGACCAGCATGTCGACCGGGCCGTCGGTCTGCGTCTGCAGGAGGAACTGTCCCTCGAATTTCAGCGACGAGCCGAGCAGGACCGCGAGCACGACCGCCTCGCCGAGCAGCTTGGACACCGGCTTCGGATAATCGTGCCGCGCCAGCATGCTGGACAACGCCGGGCCCATCTGGATGACGCGGCCGCGCACGTCGAGGCCTTCGACCTCGAAGGGCAGCACGGCATCATCGCCCGCCGGCTGGACCGAGCGGGGTCCGAGTGCGCCGATTTCGACCATCACGCTGTCTCCGCCTCGCCGGCCATGGCCCAGGCGAGAATGCCCTTCTGGGCGTGCAGACGGTTCTCGGCCTCGTCGAACACCACGGATTGCGGACCGTCCATGACCTCGGCCGTCACCTCCTCGCCGCGATGGGCGGGCAGGCAGTGCATGAAGATCGCCGAGGGCTTCGCCCGCGCCATCAGCCGGGCATTGACCTGGAACGGCTTCAGGAGATTGTGGCGGCGCTCCGCCTCGCTGTCGCCCATCGACACCCAGGTGTCGGTGACGATGCAGTCGGCCTCGGTGGCGGCCCATTCGGCCTCTTCGCCGGCGACAACGGCGGCATTGGCGGTCCGCGCCCAGTCGAGCAGGCGGCGCGAAGGGGCGAGCTCGGCGGGGGTCGCGATCTTCAGGCTGAAGTCGAAGCGCGCGGCGGCATGGACCCAGGACGCCAGCACATTGTTGCTGTCGCCGACCCAGGCCACCGTCTTGCCGGCGATCGAACCGCGATGATCCTCGAAGGTGAGGATGTCGGCCATGACCTGGCAGGGATGCGAGCGCCGGGTGAGGCCGTTGATGACAGGCACGCTGGCATTGGCGGCGAGCTCGGCCAGCGCGTCGTGGTCGAGGATGCGGATCATGATGCCGTCGACATAGCGCGACATGACCTGGGCCGTATCGGCGATGGTCTCGCCGCGGCCGAGCTGCATCTCGGCACCGGTCAGCATCAGAGTCTGGCCGCCGAGCTCGCGCATGCCGACATCGAACGACACGCGGGTGCGGGTCGAGGGCTGCTCGAAGACGAGCGCAAGCACCTTTCCGGCCAGGGGCCCGACGCCGTCGCGGGCGCCGTCGCGCGCGGCCTTCAGGCGCCGTGCGCGATCGAGGATGCCGTTGAGCGTGGCGGAATCGAAATCGGCGAGATCAAGAAAATGACGGACCATGGAAATTCCGATTCAGCCTTCGTGCCGGGCGTCTTGCTGCGCCGGCGCGAGGGCGGCCGCGGCCGCCTCCAGCTTCGTGAGCGCCGCGTCGACCTCGTCATGGCCGATGGTGAGCGGCGGCAGCAGGCGGATGACATTGTCGCCGGCGCCGGCGACGAGCATGTGCTCGGCCCTGAGCGCGAGCACGATCTCCGGCACCGGCTTGACGCCGTGCAGGCCGACGAGGAGCCCCTCGCCGCGCACGCCGTCGAAGACGTCCGGGAAGCGATCGACCAGCGAGGCGAGCCGCTGCTTCATGTAGAGGCCGGTCTCGCGGACATGATCGAGGAAGCCGTCGGCGAGGACGACATCGAGCACGGCATTGCCGACCGCCATGGCGAGCGGATTGCCGCCGAAGGTGGTGCCATGCGTGCCGGGCGTCATGCCGCGCGCCGCCTCGTTGGTCGCAAGGCAGGCGCCGAGCGGAAAGCCGCCGCCGATGCCCTTGGCCGAGGTCAGGATATCGGGCGCGATGCCGGTCCATTCATAGGCGAACAGCTTGCCGGTGCGGCCGATGCCGGTCTGGACCTCGTCCATGATCAGCAGCAGGCCCTCGGCGTCGCAGAGCGCCCGCACCTCGCGCAGGAAGCCGTTGGAGAAGGCGCGCACGCCGCCCTCGCCCTGGATCGGCTCGAGCATGATCGCCGCTGTCTCAGGCGTCACCGCCGCCTTGATCAGCGAGATGTCGCCGAAGGCGACCTGGTCGAAGCCATCGGACTTCGGGCCGAAACCGTCGAGATATTTCTGCTGACCGCCGGCGGCGAGCGTCGCCAGCGTGCGGCCATGGAAGGCGCCCTCGACCGTGATGATGCGGAACCGCTCGGGATGGCCGGCGACATAGTGATAGCGCCGCGCCGTCTTGATGGCGCATTCGTTCGCCTCGGCGCCGGAATTCGCGAAGAAGACCCGGTCGGCGAAGCTCGACGCGACGAGGCGATCGGCCAGGCGCTCCTGGCCGGGGATGCGGAAGAGGTTCGACGTATGCCAGAGCTTGCCGGCCTGCTCGGCCAGCGCCGCCACCAGCACCGGATTGGCATGGCCGAGCGAATTGACGGCGATGCCCGAGGAGAAGTCGAGATAGGCCTCGCCCTCCGGCGTATAGAGCCAGGCGCCCTCGCCTCGTTCGAAGGCGAGCGGAGCCCGCGCGAAGGTATCGAACAGGCTGCTGGAAGGAGCGGGAGCGCTGGATGCGGGGGCGGTCATTGGCCCTCCTCGGGTCGGGCGGTACGATGCCGGATGCCAAAAATCAAAGGTGCCACCCGAGGCCGTCGCGCCGGGCAGCACCTTTTTGCGTTGCCCTTATATCACGGTCGTGACGATTTCTGTCAATGGACCGCCGCCATCCACAGCCAGACAGTCGGCTAAGCGGTTGACGCGACTCATTGTTCCGCCCCACGGGCCGAAACTGGGGAAAACGCCGCGATCAGCCGCCTCGATTCCCGCCGACTCTTGTCAGGGAGTCACGCCATATAGTAGCTTAACGCTCGTTAAGATACGAAATATCGAGCGTCGGTCCCCCCTGAACAATGTGTCGAGTGTGTCGCCGTCCGCAGTCCAGGACGGCGTTCATAAGGGATTCGGACCGTCCCTCCGACGGACAAGGATAAGCGATGACTTGGACGGACGAACGGGTTGAGTTGCTGAAGAAGCTCTGGATCGACGGCCTCAGCGCCAGTCAGATCGCAACCGAGCTCGGCGGGGTGACGCGCAATGCCGTGATCGGCAAGGTGCACCGGCTGAGCCTGTCCGGACGGGCAAAGCCGGCCACCGCGCCGTCCGCCCGCACCCGGAAGCCGGCCGTCGCGAACAGCCGCGTCGGCGTTCAGCCACGCGGCGCGGCACCGGCAAGGCCATTGGTTGCCGGCAATACGGCGCTGAAGCCGATCGCCCAGGCCGCGCCCGAACCGCGCCGCACCCTCCGTGCGGAAGCCACGGGCGCCGTCGTCGTGCCGATCAGCCTGCATGCGACGATCCTGACGCTGACCGAGCAGACCTGCAAATGGCCGATCGGCGATCCGAGCACCGAGGAATTCCATTTCTGCGGCCAGCGCTCGGGCAGCGGCATTCCTTACTGCGAATATCACTCGCGCATCGCCTACCAGCCGGTCCATGATCGGCGGCGCGAGCGCAAGGTCATGGTCGGCGCCTGATCCGATCGACACCCTCGGTTCCCCCGGCCGCCAATGGGCGGGGGAACGCGGGTGATCGTCGGGGATGTTGATCGCGGCGCCGAAACCGCGAGACTGTCATCCCCGTGGTCAACCGGACAGCTCTGATGAACCCTGCCGAGCCGGCGCGCGCCCACCAGACCAAGAAGCGCACGCGGATCCAGGAAGAGAACGAGCAGCGCATCCTCGATGCGGCGCTCGAGGTGTTTTCGAGCTACGGGCTGCGCGGATCGACGATCGACCAGATCGCGGCCAGCGCCGGCATGACCAAGCCGAACCTCCTCTATTATTTCCGCCGCAAGGACGACATCTACCTCTCGGTGCTGCGTCGCACGCTCGAGGACTGGCTGCAGCCGCTCGAGCTCCTCGGCGCCGGCGACGATCCGCGCGAGGAATTCCGCGCCTATATCGACCGCAAGCTGGAGATGTCGCGCGACAATCCGAAGGCCTCGCGGCTCTATGCGATGGAGATGCTGCAGGGCGCGCCGATGCTCGGCAAGGTGCTCGGCACGCGCCTCAAATCGCTGGTCGACGACAAGGCCGCGCTGATGCGGCGCTGGATCGCCGAGGGGCGCATGGCGCCCGTCGACCCCGACCATCTCATCTTCATGATCTGGGCGACGACGCAGCACTATGCCGACTTCGAGGTCCAGGTCCGCGCCGTCCTCGGCGACAAGGCGGAGGGCGACCGCCATTTCGAGGCGGCGACGCAGGCGCTCGAGACCGTGATCCTCAACGGCGTGTTCGGGCGGTAGGCGCCTGCCTGCCGGCGATCTCCATGGTCATACGCGATCACGTATAGCTTCGATTTATACGCCATCGCGTATGAGCCGTAACGATACGCGAGCGCGTATATTGCCTGAATATACGCTCTCGCGTATCGTATCCGCATGTCCGATCAGATCGTCCGCAACGAACAGCAACTCGGCGCCGCGCTGCGCCGCGCCCGCCGCAAGATGGGTCTGTCGCAATCCGTGCTCGGCGAACGCGTCCATCTTCGTCAGGCGACGATCTCGCGCGTCGAGGCCGGCGAACCGGCGGTCCAGCTCAGCACGATCATGTCCGTCCTCGCCGCCCTCGACCTCGAACTGGTGGTGCGGCCGCGATCCAAGACCGATGCGGACGATATCGACGCCCTGATCCGAGACCTCGTCTGATGGCGCGCCGCCCAAGTCATGCAGCGCTCAATGTCTTTCAAAACAGCAGGCTCGTCGGGCACCTGCACAAGGCGCCCTCGGGAGCCGTCAGCTTTCGATACGCAGATGATTGGCTGACAGCCTCCAATCCCACCCCCGTTTCGCTCTCCATGCCGCTGCGAGAGGAGGCCTATGCGGGTGAGGCCGTCATCAATGTCTTCGAAAATCTCCTGCCAGACCAGCTCTCCATCCGCCGCCGCATCGCTGAACGGGTCGGGGCAGCCGGCTCGGACGTCTACAGCCTCTTGGCCGTGATCGGCGCTGACTGCGTCGGAGCCCTTCAGTTCCTTCCGGAAGGTCGCGCCCCTGGACCAGCGGGACAGATCGAGGCCGAGGAGGTGACCGAGGATGAGATCGCAAGGACGATCGCCACGCTTGGCGACGACCCCTTGGGCATCACCAAGGAGAACGACTTTCGCATTTCCCTCGCGGGCGCGCAGGAGAAGACGGCATTGCTGCGCATGGACGGGCGCTGGTATCGCCCCCATCAGACAACGGCCACCACGCATATTCTGAAGCCGCGCATCGGCCGCCGCCCCCATGGACTCGATCTCTCCGGCAGTGTCGAGAATGAGTACTTGTGCCTCAAGCTGCTCAAGGCCTTCGGCCTGTCCGTCGCCGAGGCCGAGATGGCCGATTTCGGGATTCCGACCTTGGTCGTCACGCGGTTTGACCGGATATGGACGCCTGATGGGCGCCTGCTCCGTCGGCCGCAGGAGGACTTCTGTCAGGCGATGTCGGTTCCGCCCAACGCCAAGTACCAGTCGGATGGAGGCCCGGAGCTCATCGATATCGTCAAGCTGCTCAGAGGCAGCGATGATCCGGAGCACGACATCCGATCGGCCATGACTGCCGCGATCCTCTTCTGGCTCCTTGGCGCAACAGACGGCCATGCCAAGAATTTCAGCCTCTATCTCGTCCCACGCGGCTTTTCGCTGACCCCGCTCTACGACGTGCTGTCGACGCAGCCCAATGTCGACGCCGGCGAAATCCCGGCAAAGGGGTTCAGATTGGCCATGTCGATAGGCGCGTCACGCCACGACGTCGTCGGCGAGATCATGCCGCGCCACTTCTTGCAGACGGCCGACAAGGCCGGCATCGGAGGCAGCCTGGTCCGCAGTCTCTTGCAGCAGATCGCAGCGCGGATCGAGCCGGCTATTGCCGAGACGGCCGCCGCGCTGCCTTCCGGCTTTCCGGAGGCTCTCCTCGCGTCCATCGCCGGCGGGCTGCGCCGGCGGGGACGGCTCCTGGAGAGCCCCGAAGACGCCTGATCCGCCCTTACTCCGCCGGCTCGACCACGACGGCGGGCTTTGCCATCGGGTTGTTCCGATGCGTCGTCCAGTTGGTGTATTCGCCGGTGACGGGGAAGCCGGTGCGCGGGTCGGTGCCGGCCACCATCTCTTCCATCGTGATGCAGTCCTGCACCGGGCAGACATTGACGCAGAGATTGCAGCCGACGCATTCGGCGTCGATGACCTCGAAATGGCGGATGCCATCGACCATCGAGGTGATCGCCTGGTGCGAGGTGTCCTCGCAGGCGATGTGGCAGCGGCCGCACTTGATGCAGAGATCCTGGTCGATCTTCGCCTTGGCGACGTAATTGAGGTTCAGATACTGCCAGTCGGTGACATTGCCGACGGCTCGGCCGGTGATCTCCTCGACCGAGGTGAAGCCGTGGCTGTCCATATATTCCGACAGGCCGGTGATCATCTCCTGCACGATGCGGAAGCCATAGGTCATGGCGGCGGTGCAGACCTGCACATTGCCGGCGCCGAGCGCCATGAACTCGACCGCGTCGCGCCAGGTGGTCACGCCGCCGATGCCGGAGATCGGCAGGCCGCGCGTCTCGGCGTCGCGGGCGATCTCGGCCGTCATGTTGAGCGCGATCGGCTTCACCGCCGGGCCACAATAGCCGCCATGGCTGCCCTTGCCGTCGATCGAGGGCAACGGGGAGAAGGTGTCGATGTCGACGCCGATGATCGAGGAGATGGTGTTGATCAGCGAGACCGCGTCGGCGCCGCCGCGCTTGGCGGCGCGGGCGGGCTGGCGGATGTCGGAGATGTTGGGGGTCAGCTTGACGATGACCGGCATGCGGCTGTGCTGCTTGCACCAGCGCGTGACCATCTCGACATATTCGGGCACCTGGCCGACGGAGGAGCCCATGCCGCGCTCCGACATGCCGTGCGGGCAGCCGAAATTCAGCTCGACGCCGTCGCATTCGGTCTCCTCGACCTTGGCGAGGATGTCCTTCCAGTAGTGCTCCTCGCAGGGCACCATCAGCGAGACGACGAGGGCGCGATCGGGCCAGTCGCGCTTGACCTCCTTGATCTCGCGCAGATTGATCTCGAGCGGCCGGTCGGTGATCAGCTCGATATTGTTGAGGCCGATCAGGCGGCGGTCGTTCGAATGGATCGCGCCATAGCGCGGGCCCGAGACGTTGACCACAGGCGGATCGGTGCCGAGCGTCTTCCAGACGACGCCGCCCCAGCCATCCTTGAAGGCGCGGACGACATTGTAGGCCTTGTCGGTCGGCGGCGCCGACGCCAGCCAGAACGGGTTCGGCGATTTGATGCCGACGAAGCTCGAAGCGAGATTGGCCATGGTGACGTCCTCCCTCAGCCGGCGCTGAGCGCGCGATGGATGGATTCGGCGGCGTTGCGGCCGTCGGCGACGGCCTCGACCGTCAGCCCGTCGCCCTTGGCCGAACAGTCACCCCCGGCCCAGACGCCGGGCATCGACGTCCGACCGTCGTCGTCGATATCGACCGTGCCGTGCTGATAGCGGAAGCGGATGGCATGATCATGCAAGGGACCCGGCACCAGCCGCTGGCCGATCGCCTTGAACACCATGTCGGCCGGGAGTTCGAAGATCTCGCCGGTACCGACAAGCTTGCCGTCGTGGTCGGCCGTCCTTTCGAAGGCAATGCCCGTGACCCGACCCTGCTCGGCGAGCAGGCGGTGCGGACGCGCATTGTCCCGGATCACGACGCCGCTGGTGGCGGCGAGGTCCTGTTCGTAGAGAGACGCGCCCATGCGGTCGCGGCCGCGCCGATAAACCAGCGTGACCTCCCCGGCGCCGAGAAGCTTCGACTGGACGGCGATATCGATCGCGGTCATGCCGCCGCCGATCACGACGACGCGGCTGCCGACCGGCAAGGTGCCGAGATCCTCGGCCTGGCGCAGGTCGGCGATATAGTCGACGGCGTCCTCGATGCCCGGCAGCGCCTCGTCCTCGAGTCCGAGGCCGTTGACGCCGGAAAGGCCGATACCGAGGAAAACGGCGTCGTGATAGCGCTTGAGCTCGTCCAGCGTCACGTCGACGCCGAGCTTCTTGCCATATTGGATCGTGATGCCGCCGATCGACAGGATGAAATCGACCTCGGCCTGGGCGAAATCATCCGGCGTCTTGTAGGCGGCGATGCCATATTCGTTGAGGCCGCCGGCTTTTTCCCTTGCCTCGAAGATCACGACGTCATGGCCATGCATGGCGAGGCGATGGGCGCAGGCGAGACCCGCCGGCCCGGCGCCGACGATGGCGACGCGCTTGCCCGTCGGGGCGGCGCGCGCGAAGGGCTGCTCGCCCTTCTCGTCCATCAGCGTGTCGGTGGCATAGCGCTGAAGCATGCCGATCTTGACCGGCTTGCCCTCGGCCTCCTCGCGGACGCAGGCTTCCTCGCACAGCGTCTCGGTCGGGCAGACGCGGGCACACATGCCGCCGAGAATGTTCTGGGAGAGGATCGTCTCGGCGGAACCGATCGGGTTGTCGGTGAGGATCTGGCGGATGAAGAGCGGGATGTCGATCGTCGTCGGACACGCCTTCACGCAGGGCGCGTCATAGCAGAAATAGCAGCGATCGGCCTCGACCAGCGCCTCGTGGCGGCCGAGCGGCGGATGGATGTCGCTGAAATTGACGGCATATTGCTCGGACGTCAGTCGGCCCGATGCGATGTCCGGCGCTGTCGTCGCCATGATCACTCTCCCTGCGGCCCCGCGGCCGTTCCCTGGCCGGGCGGTCTCCGCGCCCGGGCGATCCAGCCCTCGCGCGATCTTGCTGTCGCGACACCGGGCCGAAAACTCTTGATCATTTGGACAAATTCCAGATCACGCGTCAAGGCATGGATTCGAGCAATTCCAATCTAGCAATGCTCAAAATCGCAGCATGCCGCCCCCTGCGTCACCACCGCCGCCATCGACGGTCGGGTGCGACGCAGGGCGCGCGGCCGGGTCAGCGGCCGGCGGGCTCGACGACGAGCCCGACGACCCGCCGCACGAGCGGCAGGATCAGCAGCAGCACGGGGAAGGCGACGAGCCAGGAGAGCAGCCAGGCGACGGCCCAGCGCATCGGGAAATCGGCGGTGAGGCCGAGGCCCTTCAGCGTCGAGACGGCCGAAACCGTGCCGCACATGAAGATCGAGAGGATGAAGGGAAACACCACCGCGCCGTAGCGGGCGGGGAGCTTGGTGCGGCGCTGCCGCAAGGAGGAGGATGTCATCAGCTTATCCGTAAGGTTACGCCATGCGCCCGCCGGCGAAGCCGGTACGACCCACGGCGTGGGTCAAGGAGCGCGTTGATTGACGGTAACGCTTACGGTCCGGCGCAATGCACCGGAGCGCGGCCATATAAGCCGTGGGCGCGGCGGCTGGCAAGCCTCCTTTGCCCTGCCGCAGCGGAGCGAGCCTAGCCCCCACTCCCCAGCAGATGGGCAAGCGCGATCGGGGCCGCCGGCCGCTCGACGAGATCGAGGCCTGCGAGGAGATCGGCGATATGCGCCTCCATGCAGGCGGCGGCGCCTTCGGCATCGGCGGCTGCGAAGGCGGCGATGAGCGCGCCGTGTGCCGGCGTCGCGCAGGTGTTCTCCTTGCGCCGCCAATAGAGCGAGATGATCAGCGAGGAGCGCGCCACGAGCTCGCGCACGAAGCCCGCATAGACGGGCTGTCCCGCGATCTCGGCGATCGAGACATGGAACGAGCCCGACAGCACGATGGCGCGGCGGTGATCGCCGGAATGCAGCGCCTGGTGCTCGGCCTCCATCTCGGCGCGGAGGCTGTCGATGTCGGCGGCGGTGGCGCGCAGCGCCGCGGCGGCGGCGACGCGCGGCTCGATCAGCTGCCGCGCCTCGAAGACGCTGCGCGCCTCGGCCACGGTCGGCTGCGCCACCATCGCGCCGCGGTTCGGCTCGATATGCACGACGCCTTCATGCGACAGCGCCTCGAGCGCCGAGCGGACGATGGTGCGGCTGGCGCCATAGACGGCGCCGATCTCGTCCTCGGGCAGGCGGGTCCCCGGCGCGAGGCGATGATCGAGGATGGCCGCGAGCAGCTCGCGATAGACGGCCGCCGCCCGAGCGCTGCGCAGCGGGACGCGGTGCGGGGTCGATGCGACGGTCTCGGCGCGCGCGCCCTCTGGTCTCGACATGACGGCCTTTCCAAGGGCCGGCTGCGGAGCATGCCGGGCCGAACCCTCCGAGAAGAGAGTAGATGAGGCGTCGGAGAGCGCAAAGGGTCGGATCGTATACGATTGAGGCATTCGATCGTCCTCAACGCTGAATCTTTGTGCATGCGAATTCGGCAGGCTCTCCTGCGCGCCAGCGCGGGGCGAGCCGGCATATCGCTTCATCCTCAAGGCGTTACGGCTCACTCCGGCGGCTCAGGCCGGCTTGGCACACGACTTGCGATCCAATGCGCCGGCCCTCACCGGAGACGACGATGGCAAGACCCGCCGATCTCGAACTCGCTTCCGTCACCAAACGCTATGGCGAGACGACTGCCGTCGACAGGATCGACCTGAAGATCAAGGCCGGCACCTATTGCTGCCTGCTCGGCCCGTCCGGCTGCGGCAAGTCCTCGACGCTGCGCATGATCGCCGGCCATGAGAGCGTCTCGGACGGCGATATCGTGCTCGGCCCGGAAGTGGTGAACGACCTGCCGCCGGCCAAGCGCGGCACGGCGATGATGTTCCAGTCCTATGCGCTGTTCCCCCATCTCTCGGCGCGCGACAATGTCGCCTTTCCCTTGCGCATGAAGGGCATGAACAAGGTCGACCGCTCGATCCGCGCCACCGAGGCGCTGAAGACCGTCGATATGGAGCGCTACCAGGCGCGGCTGCCGAGCCAGCTGTCCGGCGGCCAGCAGCAGCGCGTGGCGCTCGCCAGAGCCCTCGTCACCGATCCGCAGATCCTCCTGCTCGACGAGCCGCTCTCGGCGCTCGATCCCTTCCTCAAGGTGCGGGTGCGCGCCGAGCTGAAGCGCTTCCAGCGCGAGCTCGGCATCTCCTTCATCCATGTGACGCACAGCCAGGAAGAGGCGATGGCGCTCGCCGACCTCGTCATCATCATGAACAACGGCCGCATCGAGCAGGCCGGCGCGCCGCGCGACATCTTCAATGCGCCGGCGACGGAGTTCGTCGCCCGCTTCATCGGCGGCCACAACATCATTCCGGACGAGGGCCGCAAGATCAGCATCCGCTCGGACCGGCTGCATGTGACGAGCGGCGGCCACGGCACCCCGGCCGTGGTGCGCGACGTCGAATATCAGGGCATCGCCGTGCATGTCAGCCTCGCCACCGATGAGGGCGTCGAGATGATGGCGATCGTGCCGGAACGCATCTTCTACAGCCGGCCCTTCGAGGCCGGCGAAGCGGTCAAGGTCCATTGGGACGCGGCCGACATCCACGAGCTCGCCGCCTAGCGGCCACGGGTCCACCAGAGGAGAACTGTCATGAAGAAGACCGACACCGGCGGCATCTCGCGCCGTACGCTGCTCAAAGGCTCGGCCATCACCGCCGGCTTCATCGGCACCACCGCCGTCACCGGCTTCCCGGCCGTGCATGCCGACGAGCCGATCACGCTGCGCTATCTCTCGACCGCCACCAACCAGTCGCCCGCCATCGCCGCCAAGGCGAAGGAAGTGACCGGCATCAACATCGAATATGTGACCGTCACAACCGACGACGTCACCAAGCGCATCCTGACGCAGCCGGACTCGTTCGACCTCGTCGACAGCGAGTATTTCCAGCTCAAGAACCTGATCCCCTCGGGCAGCCTCGTCGGCATCGACGCCAAGAAGATCAAGCTCGTCGACAAGCTGGTCCCGGCGCTGACGCGCGGCGAGATCGACGGCAAGAAGATCGGCGACCAGGGCACGGCGCCGCACAAGGTGTTCTATCTCGAGAAGCAGCGCGGCAAGACCTTCGCCAGCGAGCCGACCGACTGGATCACGCTGATCCCGACCACCTACAATGCCGACACGCTCGGCATCCGCCCCGACTTGATCAAGCGGCCGATCGAGAGCTGGTCCGAGCTGCTCAACCCCGAATTCAAGGGCAAGGCCTCGATCCTCAACATCCCGTCGATCGGCATCATGGACGCCGCGATGGTCAACGAGGCGATGGGCGTCGTCAAATATGGCGACAAGGGCAACATGACCAAGGAGGAGATCGACAAGACGATCGCCACCCTGATCGAGGCCAAGAAGGCCGGCCAGTTCCGCGCCTTCTGGTCGGACTTCAACGAGAGCGTCAACCTGATGGCCTCGGGCGAGACCGTCATCCAGTCGATGTGGTCGCCGGCGGTGACCGCCGTCCGCCTCAAGGGCATCCCCTGCACCTTCCAGCCGCTCAAGGAAGGCTATCGCGCCTGGGCCGCCGGTTTCGGCCTGCCGAAGACGCTGAAGGGCAAGAAGCTCGACGCCGCCTACGAGTTCATCAACTGGTTCCTCTCGGGCTGGGCCGGCGCCTACCTGAACCGTCAGGGCTACTACGCCGCCGTGCTCGAGACGGCCAAGGAAAACATGAAGCCCTATGAGTGGGCGTTCTGGATGGAAGGCAAGCCGGCCGAGCAGGACATCCTCGGACCCGATGGCGGCCTGCTCGAAAAGGCCGGCTCGACCCGCGACGGCGGCTCCTACAACACCCGCATGGGTGCGGTCGCCTGCTGGAACTCGATCATGGATGAGAACGCCTACATGATCCAGAAGTGGAACGAGTTCATCGCCGCCTGATCCGACACGACCGGCGGGCTTCCTCCCGCCGGTCCCGACATGCCGCGGCGCGGCGCGCCTTAAGGCGCCCGCGCCGTTCCCTTGCGACGACGGACGGAGACACCCGATCCATGCTGGATGCGAAATCGCGCTGGACGCCCTATTGGCAGGCCGCGCCGCTTGCCGTCGTCTTCCTGCTGTTCTTCGTGCTGCCGCTCGCCATCACCTTCATGGTGAGCTTCTGGACCTATACCGGCTATTCGATCGAACCGGCCTTCGTCGGCGACAACTACGTGACTGCCTTCGACAAGTGCATCGCCAGCCTGCCGGACCTCTGCACGACCTTCCGCACCTATCTGTCGACGCTGAAATTCTGCCTGCTGGTCTGGCTGATCACGCTCGTGCTCGGCTTCACCATCGCCTACTACCTCGTCTTCGAGATCAAGTCGCCGACGACACGGATCGTGCTGGCGCTGATCACGACGATCCCGTTCTGGA
The DNA here is from genome assembly GCA_965279105.1 of Kaistia sp. Classification (GTDB taxonomy): domain Bacteria; phylum Pseudomonadota; class Alphaproteobacteria; order Rhizobiales; family Kaistiaceae; genus Kaistia. The sequence goes on along the minus strand of OZ257135.1, from coordinate 1,259,682 downwards.
CGTCGAACGTCATCCGCATGATCTCCTGGATCCCGCTGCTCGGCCGCAACGGCCTCGTCAACCAGGCGCTGATGGGCGCGGGACTGACCAGCGAGCCGATCGAGTGGCTACTCTATTCGAGCTTCTCGGTGACGCTGTCGCTGGTGCACATCAACACCGTCTTCATGATCGTGCCGATCCTCAATTCCATGTCGCGCATCGACAAGTCGCTGATCGAGGCCGCCTATGACAATGGCGCCAGCGCCTGGCAGACGATCTGGAACGTCATCGTCCCGCTGTCAAAGACCGGCATCGCCATCGGCTCGATCTTCGTCGTCACCGTGGTCATGGGCGACTTCATCTCGGTCGGCCTGATGGGCGGCCAGCAGATCGCCTCGGCCGGCAAGGTGATCGAGACCCAGATCACGGCGCTGCAGTTCCCGATCGCCGCCGCCAACGCGATCGTGCTGCTCGTGGTGGTGATGATGATCATCTGGACGTTGCTGCGCTTCGTCGACATCCGCAAGGAGCTCTGAGGCATGACCGAGGGTCGCTCGCGTGCGTTCTACATCCTCTCGGCGGTCTTCGCCCTCTATGTGCTGTTCCTCTATGGACCGACGATCACCATCCTGGTGCTGTCGTTCCAGGGGCCATCGGGCGGCATGACCTTCCCGATGAACGGCGTCTCGCTGCACTGGTTCCACAATCTGTGGGCTGGCATCGGCGTGCCCAATGTCGTCGACGCGCTCTTGAATTCGCTGAAGCTCGGCATCGTCGTCACCATCCTCACGGTCGTCATCTCGGTGATGGCTGGCTACGCCTTCCGCCGCCGCTTCAAGGGGCAGGACGCGCTGTTCTTCACCGCCATCGCCAGCCTGATCCTGCCCTCGATCATCGTCTCGCTCGGCATCGCGCTCGAGTTCCAGCTCTTCAACCAGACCATCACCGGCCTCGGCGATCATCTGGTCGACACCTATGTCGATATCGACGACCCGACCGCCTGGACCAATTTCCTCGGCTTCGTGGGCATGACGATCCAGGACAATTTCCTGACGCTGATGGGGCTCTTCTCCTCCGGCCTCGGTGCGCATCTGACCTGGACGCTGCCCTTCGGCCTCCTCATCATGTTCGCGGTCTTCAACCGCTTCAATCCGGCCTATGAGGAGGCGGCGCGCGACCTCGGCGCCTCGCCCTGGCAGACCTTCCGCTTCGTCGTGCTGCCGATGATCCTGCCCTCGCTGGTCGGCGTGGCGCTGTTCGGCTTCACGCTCTCATGGGACGAGATCGCGCGCTCGAGCCAGGCCGTCGGCTCGGCCAACACGCTGCCGCTGACGCTGCGCGGGTTGACGACCACGGTCACCACGCCGGTCATCTATGCGCTCGGCACGGTGACCACCGCCGTCTCCTTCGCGGTGATCGCGATCGCCATCCTGACGCTGCTCATCGTGCAGGCGCGGCGGCGGCGGCTTGGATCGGACGCCGGCAAGGGTCTATAACGGCGCGCATGCGCATCCAGATCATCAATCCGGGCAGCGCGGCACCGACCACCGCCCGGATCGCGGCAGCCGCGCACGCCTTCGCCTCGGCCGGAACCGAGATCATCGCCATCGCCGCCGAAGGCGGGCCGCAATCGATCGAAGGGCCGGTCGAGGCGGCGCTGGCGCTGGCCGGCATCATCGAGCAGGTGGCGCGCGGCGAGAGCGAGGGCGTCGCCGGCCATGTGATCGCCGCCTTCGACGATCCCGGCCTCGACGCGGCCCGCTCGATCGCCCGCGCACCCGTCGTCGGCATCGGCGAGGCGGCCTTCCATCTCGCCAGCCTCGTCGCCGGCCGCTTCACCGTCATCACCACCCATGTGCGGACCGTGCCGCTGATCGAGCACAATCTGCAGCGCTACGGCTTTGCCGGGCGCTGTGCCCGCGTGCGCGCGGCGGAGGTGTCGCTGCTGTCGCTGGACGACCCGCATTCGGCGGCGCGCGACCGCATCTCGGCCGAGATCGACCGCGCCATCCGCGAGGACCGCTCCGAGGCGATCGTCCTCGGCACGGCGGGCCTTGCCGATCTCGCCCGCTCGCTCTCCTCCGAGCACGGCCTGCCGGTGATCGAGGGCGTCTCGGCGGCAGTGCGGCTCGTCGAGACGCTCGCCTCGCTCGGCCTCGCCACCTCGAAGATCGGCGGATGGGCGCCGCCGCGGCGGAAATCCATGCCTGCCCGGCTGGCCGGCCTCGGCGAATGACGGCGCCCGCCGGAACCCACCTCCTCCTCCGCCGTTGACCGCAAGGATCAGTCTGCACCCACCGCGCGTAAAATCGTCGGCGCGGCGGTGGAGGCTGACCACAACCGGCCGCCGCCGCGCTATAGTCGTGGCCGGCGGCTTCCAGCGACGGGTCGCGCGGACTGGCGAGACCGCTTCAAGAGGAGTGCATGATGGCAGAAAAGACCGTGGGTTCCGACCTCTCCGAACAGATCAAGGCCATCCAGGCCGAGCTGCTGTCGCTGACCGAGACCGTTCGCTCCTATTCGAAGGACCATGCGAGCGCCGGCGCCGAGGCAGTGCGCCATGCGGCCGACAAGGCGGGCGATGCCGCCTATGGCGCGGCGCATGAGGCGCATCGCCGTGGCGAGCAGCTCGCCGAGGACCTGCAGGGACGCATCACCGCCAACCCGCTGCCGTCCGTCCTGATCGCCGCCGGCATCGGCCTCGTCATCGGCGCCGTCCTGGGTCGCCGATGAACGGGGTCTTCGGAGCCCTCGCCAGCGTCGCCACAGCAGTGGCGGCGCAGGCCACGGCGCGCCTCGTCAAGAAGCTCGCCTGGACCTCGCTCGCGGCCGTCTTCATCCTGATCGGCGTCGCCTTCGCGGCGGCCGCCGGCTACGACGCCCTCGCCATCGCGCTTGGTCCGCGCACCGCCAAGCTGGCCTTTGCCGGCGCTTTCGTGCTGGTCGGCCTCGTGATCATCGTCGCCGTCAATTACGGCTCATCCCGCCCGCGGCGGCGTCCCGCGGAGACGGGCGACACGACCACCGCCGCCGTCGCCTTCGCCATGGGCCTCCTGTCCGGCCTCGGCCGCCGTCGCTGACGGCCCAGCGGTTCTCCCGAATGAAAAGGCCCCGGAGGTCATCCGGGGCCGAAGATCGTCGAGACGGGCAGCGTCCGCTCAGGCCGCCATCGAGGCGGTCGAGTTGAAGAACAGCGCCTGGCTGATCGCCGCCTTGACCGTGCGCGGGTCGAAGGGCTTGGTCAGAAGGAAGGTCGGCTCCGGGCGCTCGCCGGTCAGAAGGCGCTGCGGGAACGCCGTGATGAAGATCACCGGCACGCTGAAGCCGGCGAGGATGTCCTTGACGGCATCGATGCCCGACGACCCATCGGCGAGCTGGATATCGGCGAGAACGAGGCCGGGCAGTTCCTTGCCGGCCGCGGCCACCGCCTCGGTCCGGGTCCGCGCGATCGCCGCGACCTCATGGCCGAGCTCCTGCACGATGCCCGCGAGATCCATCGAGATCATCGGCTCGTCCTCGATGATGAGGACGCGTGTGCGCGTCTGCCGGTCGATCTCGCTCAGCGCCTCGGCGATCAGCGGCTGAACCTGCGCCTTGTCGATCCCCATCACCGCCGCGGTATCCGCATCGGAGAAGCCTTCCATGGCCGAGAGGAGAAGCGCCTGCCGGCTCTCCTTCGTCATCGAGGCGAGGCGCTGCTGCGCGGTCTCCTCCTGGCGGCTGAGGCCCTCGATCCCGGCGTCGCCGCCGACCTGCGTCCCGGCCCAGATCGCATGGAACAGCCGATAGAGTGCAACTTTGGGGTGGACATCGCGTTGGATGGACGAGGGTTCATTGATGATTGCCAGCAGACAGGCCCGCACATAGGCGTCGCCGCTCTGCTGCCCTCCTGTCAGGGCGCGGGCGTAGCGGCGCAGGAACGGCAGATGCGGCGCCAGCAGTTGCGACAGGCTATCAGGCATGGGTTCCCCCTTATCAGGATCAGGCATTGGTGGTTCAACGCCGAATGCTGCATCCGGTTCCAACAGGATGGAACCAAAAAGCGGCGAGCGCATTGTCGAATGCTGCGAGCCGCGAGGAGGCGCTGGAACGGCCGCGCGCCGATGGAAGAACGGGTGAGCCGCATGGCAACTGCTGGGACAAATGACGTGAGCAATGACGAGAAGGACTTGAAGGGCGCAGCCCCTCTTTCCGCGCCGCCGGCCTCTCCTCCGCGCGACGGCAAGGAGGACTGGATCGGCCGACAGCTGCGCCGCGTCTTCGACGATGCGCTGAACGAGCCTCTTCCCGACGACATCATGTCGCTGCTGGAGCGGATCGACGAACCGAGCAAGCCCGCCAAGGACGGCGCGTGACGCTTTCGCAGACACGGTGCCCGGCGCCGAGGAGGCATCCATGAGAGACGAACTGGTCGGGGCCCTGCCCATGCTGCGTGCCTTTGCCCGATCCTTGTCCGGCAATCGCGACCGCGCAGACGACCTGGTGCAGGAGACCGTCATGCGGGCTCTCGCCAATCGCGACAAGTTCCAGGAAGGCACCAATCTGCACGCCTGGCTGGTGACCATCCTGCGCAACCAGTATTATTCCGAAGTGCGCAAGCGGCGCCGCGAGGTCGAGGACGCCGAGGGCACGCATGCGAGCCGGCTTTCGACGATCGCCGCCCAGCCGGGACATCTCGAGCTCGACGACTTCCTGCGCGCCATGCAGCTTCTGCCCGATGAACAGCGCGAAGCGCTGGTCCTGATCGGCGCCAGCGGCTTCTCCTATGAGGAGGCGGCCGAGATCTGCGGCGTGCGCGTCGGCACCGTCAAGAGCCGCGTCTCGCGCGCCCGATCGCGCCTCGACGAGATCCTGAATGGCGGCATCGACCTGCCGGGCGGCGACAGCGCCGCGAAATCGGCTGGCGAGATCGCCGATGCGATGCGGCTGCGCGCCTGAGAGCGCCGCCATCAAAAGGGCTGAAACCGTAGTGATCCCACGCCGGGCCGCAGAGGCCGAACAGGGGGATCCCGAATGCTACCACCACCGACGCGACGCGACTGCCTCGCTTTCCTGACCGCCGCCGGCATCGGCACGGTCCTGCCGGAGGTTGTCCACGCCGCGACGGAGCCGGTCGATCCTTCGGCGGCCTTCGCCGCGATCGAGGCCGGGCTGTCCGGCCGGCTGGGCATCGCCATCATCGACAGCGACGGCGGCAGGCGCTGGAGCTATCGCGGCGCAGAGCGCTTTCCGCTCTGCAGCACGTTCAAGGTCCTCGCCGCCGCGGCGATCCTCGCGCGCGTCGATGCCCGCACCGATACGCTGGAGCGCCGCGTCGTCATCCGCGCCGGCGACTTCGTTGCCCATTCGCCGGTGACGGAAGGGAAGGTCGGCGGCATGGGCATGACCCTCGCCGAGCTCTGCCGCGCGGCCCTCACCACCAGCGACAACACTGCCGGCAACATGATGCTGAAGGCGATCGGAGGCCCCGCCGGGCTGACCGGCTATGCCCGCTCGATCGGCGACGAGGCGATGCGGCTCGACCGCTGGGAGACCGCGCTCAACGAGGCAGCGCCCGGCGATCCGCGCGACACGACGACGCCGGATGCCATGGCGCGGTCGCTGCAGGCCGTGCTGCTCGGATCGCGCCTCTCGATGCGCTCGCGCAACCAGCTCGCGGACTGGATGATCGCCAACCGGACCGGCGGCACGAAGCTGCGCGCCGGGTTGCCGAAGCGCTGGCGGATCGGCGACAAGACCGGCGGCGGCGATCAAGGCACCAGCAACGACATCGCGATCATCTGGCCGCCGGCGCGGCAGCCGCTGATCGTCGCTGTCTATCTGACGCAGACCACCGCCCCGGCCGAGGACCGCGACGCGGCGATCGCCGAGGTCGCGCGCATCGTCGCAGCAGTGGTGCAGAAGTCCTGAGAGACCACGAAAAAGCCCGCCGCGGGGACGCGGCGGGCCTTATCGACTTCAGTGCGCGGCCTTGTCAGGCTCGGCGCATCACATGCATGACCGCCGAGATCAGGAACAGGACGATCGCGACGACGAAGATGATCTTGGCGATGCCGATCGCCGTGCCGGCGATGCCGCCGAAGCCGAGGACGGCCGCGACCAGCGCGACGATCAGGAAGAGGATAGCCCAGTTCAGCATCACGAAACTCCCGTCGATTCTGCGGTCGAAGCACCGCTTCGCAGGAACAATGCGAGAGGGACGGAAGAGTTCCCGCGATGCGTCAGGCGCCGGGCTCGCGGCCGGTAATCTCGATGCCGAAGCCCTGCAGGCCGACATATTGCGTCTCCTGCGAGGTCAGGAGGCGGATCGAGCGCACCTTGAGATCGCGGAGGATCTGCGCGCCGACGCCGATCTCGCGCCAGCGTTCCTTGCGCTGGCGGGCGGAGAGATGCTTCTCCTCGCCGTCGCTGGCCAGCGAGCCGTCGGGACGGGCCACGGCCGGATCGCGGATCATCAGGAACACACCGCGGTCGGCGGTGCCGACCTTCCGCAGCGTGGTCTCGAGCCAGCTCTTCGAATCCGGGCCGCGCGACACCAGATCGCTGATCGGATTGGCGCGATGGATGCGCACCAGCACGTCCGGCTGCTCGGCGACATCGCCGAAGACGATGGCGAGATGCTGGATCGGGTCGAACGGCGTCTCATAGACATAGGCCGTGGCCGTGCGGCCGCCGACCGGAACCTGGAAGCTGTCGACTTCCTTGATGAAGCTCTCGTTGCGCGCGCGATAGGCGATGAGATCCTCGATCGAGACGATCTTCAGATTGTGCTCGCGCGCGAATTCGATGAGCTGCGGCAGCCGCTTGACGGTGCCGTCGTCATTGACCACCTCGGCGAGGACGCCGGCGGGCTCGAGCCCTGAGAGGCGCGCGAGATCGACTGCCGCCTCGGTATGCCCCGAGCGGATGAGGACGCCGCCCTCGCGCGCGATCAGCGGGAAGATATGCCCCGGCCTGAGGAAATCGGCGGCCGTGCAATTGTCGTTGGCGAGCGCCTGGATCGTGTTCGCCCGCTCCTCGCTGGAAATGCCGGTGGTGAGGCCGACGCGATAGTCGACCGTCACCGTGAAGGCAGTGCGCATGGGGTCGCGGTTGTTGGCGACCATCGGCGGCAGATGCAGATGCTCGGCCCGATCCGGCATCAGCGGCACGCAGATGATGCCACTGGTGTGCCGGATCATGAAGGCGACATTCTCGGCCGTCGCCTTGGAGGCGGCCATGATCAGATCGCCTTCGTTCTCGCGATCGGTGTCGTCGACGACGACCACGAGTTCACCGGCGGCGATCGCCGCGATGGCTTCCTCAACCTTGTTCAGCGTCATGTCCTGCTTCCACCGGGCCGTCTTCGACAGACCGCCGTCTTAGCAGCGAAACCGCCTGCCACGCCAGCACTGCCGGCGCCGCATCCGGTTGACGCGGTGTTCAGCGGACGGTCAATGCTCGAGATCGTAGACGAGGATTCCGTCGATGCCGCCCTCGGCCGCGGCGACGATCATCGCGCCGACCTTGGCGTGCTCGCTGTCGGCGAGATAGGCGTCGCGCGCCTTGGCATCGCGGAAGGTGACGATGAAGCCTTCCGAGAAGCCCTTGTCGAGACCTTCGGGGCTGGAATTGGCGGCAATGACGATATTGGTCAGCCCGGGAACGCGCGGCCTCAAGGCATGCAACGCCTTGTAGATATCGTCCCGCGTGCCGTCATTCGCTTCGGCGCGATAGCGGATGAAGACGCAATGGGTGATCATGCTTGGTTTCCTGCCCTTTTTTCAGGCGACTCGCGGCCGCGCTTCTTCGACGGGAGCGATTGTAGCCCTCGGTAGCGGCGCGGCGCCACGAATAAGGTCAGCCGCCTTTTCACCGATCATGATCGTCGGGGCGTTGGTGTTCGACGAATTGACCAGCGGCATGATCGAGCTGTCGGCGATGCGGAGCCCTTCGAGGCCGCGCACGCAGAGCTCCGGATCGACCACGGCATGCTCATCGATGCCCATCTTGCAGGTGCCGGCCGGGTGGTGGTCGGTCTTGGCGTGGCGGCAGCCATACTCGAAGAGGTCGGCATCGCTGACGACGCCGGGGCCGGGCAGCCGCTCGGCGAGGATATAGGGCTCGAGCGCCTTCTGCCGGACGATCTCGCGCGCGAGCTTCAAGCCGCGGATCGACATCTCCCGGTCATAGGGATCGGCCCAGTAGTTGGGATCGATGAGCGGCGCCATCGCCGGATCGCTCGAGGCGAGGCGGACGCTGCCGCGCGAGCGCGGGCGGAGAAAGGCCGAATTCAGCGTCACGCCGGCATTGTTGAGCTTTGCGACGCCGGCCTCGATGCCCGAGCCGAGGCCGAGATGGAACTGGATGTCGGGCGAGCGCGCCTCGGGATCGGCATACCAGAAGCCGCCCGTCTCGAAGAGCGAGGAGGCGACCGGCCCCTTCTTGAAGAGGAGATATTCAAGGCCCGCATAGGCCGAGCGATACCATTTCGCATAGGAATCATAGGTGTGATCGCCGGTGCATTCGGCGATGACGAAGAGGTCGAGATGATCCTGCAGATTGCCGCCGACGCCCTTGAGGTCATGCACGACCGGGACGCCGACCGATGTCAGGTGATCGGCCGGGCCGATGCCGGAGAGCAGCAGGAGGCGCGGCGAGCCGATGGCGCCGGAGGAGACCACCACTTCGCGCTCGGCGCGGAGCAGCGTCTTGCCGCCGGCCTCGGCGACCTCGACGCCCACGGCCCTGCCCTTCTCGACGACGATCCGCAGCACCTCGGCGCCGGTGCGCACCTTGAGGTTGGCGCGGCCGGACGCCTCGCCCAGATAGCCCGATGCAGCCGAGGAGCGGCGCGCGTTCTTCTGGGTCAGTTGGTAGAAGCCGATACCGGCCTGGCGGGCGCCGTTGAAATCGAAATTATAGGGGATGCCCGTCTCCTGCGCCGCGCGCATGAAGGCATCGCAGATCGGCAGCGGCGCCACCGGCATCGAGACGCCGATCGGCCCGCCATAGGCATGGAAATCGTCGCTGAAGCGCTGGTTGTCCTCGGCGCGGCGGAAATAGGGCAGCACATCCTCATAGGACCAGCCGCGGCAGCCGGCCTGCGCCCACTCGTCATAATCGAGGCGGTTTCCGCGCGTGTAGAGCTGCGCGTTGATCGTCGAGCCGCCGCCGATCACCTTCGCCTGCGTATAGCGCAGCACGCGGTTCTGCATGTGCTTCTGCGGCACCGTCGACCAGCCCCAGGAGCCGATGCCCTTGGTCATCTTCGCGAAGCCGGCCGGCCAGTGATAGAGAAGGTTGTTGTCGCGCCCGCCCGCTTCCAGCAGCAGGACGCTGACCGCGGGATCCTCCGAGAGCCGCGCCGCGATCGCGCAGCCGGCCGGGCCGCCGCCGATGATGATGTAGTCCGCCATCGCTTCCTCCCTCCGCCATGCGCCGCGCGCACTTTGGAACGTTCCAACCATTCGGCGCGGCCGCGCCCAGCGACGGCCGCCGCCCCTTGCTAAAGTCTCGGGATGGCCAGCCCGCCATCGAGATTGATCACGGCGCCGGTCGCGAAGCCGAAGGCGCCCGAGGCGAGCGCGACGCAGGACCTGGCGATGTCGGCGCCCTCGCCCCAGCGGCCGGCCGGAACGAGGCCGGCGGCGATGAGGCGGTCATATTTCTCGCTGACGCCTGCCGTCATGTCGGTGCGGATCACGCCGGGGCGGATCTCGTAGACGCCGATATCGGTCGCGGCGAGGCGGAGCGCGAGGTTCTGCACGAACATCGCCAGCGCCGCCTTCGAGATGCAGTAATCGGCGCGCTCGGGCGAGGCGAGCGCCGCCGAGACCGAGGAAATCGTCAGGATCGCGCGCGGATGCAAGGGCGCGCGCGCCAGCATCTCCGCCACGACTCTCTGCGTCAGGAACAGCGTGCCGCGCAGATTGACGGCGAGCACCGTGTCGAAATTCTCCGGCAGGAGACCCAGCAGGTCGCCGCGGACCACGGCGCCGATGCCGGCATTGTTGACGAGGACATCGACCGGGCCGAGCGCCGTCTCGACCGCCGCGATCGCCGGCGCATGGCTGGAGAGATCGGCGAGGTCGAAGGCCTCGAAATGGACCCGCGCGCCGATCGCTGCACCTTGCGCCGCGACGCGGGCCAAGGCGCGCTCCGCCGCGTCGTCGCGGACGAGATCGGCGAGCGCGACGTCATGGCCGGCCGCGGCGAAGGCCTCGGCGATGGCAAGGCCGATGCCGCGCCGCGCCCCGGTGACGAGGGCCACCGGCCGCGTTCGTTCCGGCGGGCCGCTCATGCGTCGAACCCTGTCGCGATCATGTGGTCGGCGGTCCGGAGCGCCTGCGCCGCGATCGTCAGGGCCGGATTGACCGCCGCCGAGGTCGGCAGGAACGAGGCATCGACGACGAAGAGATTGCGATGGTCATGCGCGCGGCAATTGGTGTCGAGCGCCGAGGTCGCCGCGTCATTGCCGAAGCGGATGGTGCCGCACTGATGCGAGGGGGTGCGCCCGTCGAAATGATGCGTCAGCACCAGCGGGAAGCCGGCGGCATGAAAGCGCTCCTTCATGACGCGGACGAGCTTCCAGTGCGCCTCCATGTTGGAGCGCTTCCACTGCATGATGACGCGGTCGCCATCGACGCGGATGCGGCTGTCGCGATCGGGCAGATCCTCGTTCATGGCGAGAAAATCGACACTGCGGCGTGACAGGAGCCTCAGCGCCCATTCCGGCGCGATTGGGACATTCGCCTTGAGGATCTCGGCGGAGACGCGGCCGAGTAGCTGCATATTGCCGAGCGGCTTTCCGCCCTTGCCGTCCGAGAGATAGAAGTCGTTGAAGCCGAACGTCTTCTGATGGATGGAATCATTGGTGAAGCGCGGATCGACGGCGATCATCGCCGTCATGTTGTGGCTCATGAAATAGCGCCCGACGACATCGGAGCCGTTGGCGAGCCCGTTCGGGAAAGCCTCGCTCTTGGACGCGAGCAGCATGGCCGCCGATTTCACCGCGCCGGTCGAGAGCACGACGATCTTCGGCGCCAGCGTCTTCGTCTCACCGTCCTGGACATAGACGACGGAGGTGATGCGGCCGTCCGGCCCGGCAATGAGCCGCGTCACCTCGGCGCCGGTCTCGATCGTGATGTTCGGATCGGCGAGCGCGGTGGCGAGCCCGCAGGTCTCCGCGTCCATCTTGCCGGTGCGGGCATCCGGGAAGGCGTCCCAGGGAGTCCGCGCCTTCTTCAGCCACTGATCGATGTCGACGCCGAGCGGCAGCGAGGCCGGATGGAGGCCAACGGCCGCAAGCCGTGCACGAACCTCGGCGAGCGCCCGCTCGTCCTTGATCGCCGGATAGGCATAGGGCGCAGAGTGAAAGGGCTCGGTGTCGTCGTCGCCGAGCTCGCCGCGCACCCGGTAGAGCTGCTCGGCGCGGCTGTAATAGGGCTCCATCTCGGCATAGGAGATCGGCCAGGCCGGCGAGACGCCGCCATCATGCTCCATGACGCCAAAATCCTCGGCGCGATAGCGGATCAGCACCGCGCCATAGAACTTCGAATTGCCGCCGACATAATAATAGTTGCCGGGGTTGAACGGCGCTCCGTTCGCCTCGGCGTCGTACCACTGCTCCTTGGGACGGAAATAGCCGCGCTGGAAGATCGCGCGCGCATCCCGGTTCTCCGGCCGATCGGCGAGCTGGCGGCCCTTTTCGAGGATGACGACGCGGGCGCCCGATCCTTTGAGCCCGGCGGCCAGCGTCGCCCCGCCCATGCCCGAGCCGATGATGACGATATCAGGGGTCATGCGTCACGCCACTCGCTGCTCGGTCTTCGGATCGAAGAACACGGCCTTGTCCATGTTGAAGGTGAACGGCGCACGCTGGCCGGCCTTGACCGAAGCGTCGGAGCGCATGCGGGCGATCACGTGCTTGCCGCCGAGCTGGGTGACGACGAAGGTGTCCGAGCCGGCCGGCTCGACCACGTCGACATGGCAGGCGACGTCGACCAGCGTCCGCGCATTGCGGTCGGCGCCGTCATGGTCGGTGATCGCCTCGGGGCGGATGCCGAGCAGCACGTTCTGGCCGATGACCGCGCCGAGCTTCTCCGACGCTGCGCCCGGATCGAGGACGAGGTCGTCCTCATTGGCCCTCGCGAGCGCGACGATGGTCTTGCCGTTCTCGGCGCGGATCGCCGCCGGCACGAGGTTCATCGACGGCGAGCCCATGAAGTCGGCGACGAAGACGTTGACCGGATTGTTGTAGACCTCGGCCGGCGTGCCGAACTGCTGCAACACGCCGTCCTTCAGCACCGCGATCTGCGTCGCCAGCGTCATCGCCTCGATCTGGTCGTGCGTCACATAGACGATCGTCGTCTTCATGCGCTGGTGCAGCCGCTTGATCTCGGTGCGCATGTCGACGCGCAGCTTCGCGTCGAGGTTCGACAGCGGCTCGTCGAACAGGAACACCTGCGGATCGCGCACCAGGGCGCGGCCCATGGCGACGCGCTGACGCTGGCCACCAGACAACTGGCTGGGCTTGCGCTTCAAGAGATGGCCCATCTGCAGCATGTCGGCGACCTTCGCCACCGCCGCCTCGCGCTCGGCCTTGGGCACGCCGCGCATTTCGAGGCCGAAGGCGATGTTCTCGGCGACGCTCATGTTCGGATAGAGCGCATAGGACTGGAACACCATCGCGATGTCGCGCTGCGAGGGATGCAGCTCGTTGACGCGGCGGCCATTGATGCGCACCTCGCCTTCCGAGATCGTGTCGAGCCCGGCGATCATCGACAGAAGCGTGGACTTGCCGCAGCCTGATGGCCCGACCAGCACCAGAAAGCCGCCTTCCTCGACGGACAAGGTGATGCCCTTCAGGACATCGGTTGCACCGAAGCGCTTGACGAGACGGTCGATTTCAAGAAACGCCATGTTCTAGTTCCCGCCCAAGATTTGGTTCCCGCCCAAGATGGCTTTATCCCTTGACGGCGCCCGCCATCAGACCGCGCACGAAGTAGCGGCCGGCGAGCACATAGACGAGGAGGGTCGGCAGCGCGGCGATCATCGCGGCGGCCATGTTGACATTGTATTCGACGACGCCCGTCGAGGTATTCACGACATTGTTGAGCGCGACGGTCATCGGCATCACGTCGCCCGACCCGGCATAGGCCGAGGCGAACAGGAAGTCGTTCCAGATATTGGTGAACTGGTAGATGACGGTGACGACGATGATCGGCAGCGAGTTCGGCAGCAGCACGCGGCGGAAGATCTGGAAGAAGCTGGCGCCGTCGACCATCGCCGCCTTGACGAGCTCGGTCGGGAACGCCTCGTAGTAGTTGCGGAAGAACAGCGTCGTGAAGCCGAGGCCGTAGACGACGTGGACGAAGACGAGGTTCACGGTCGGGTTGCCGAAGCCGAAGGTGAGCCCGGTCGTGTTGGCGAGGAACTTGCCGAGCTGGCCGAACTGGCCGAGCACGGTCGCCATCGGCAAGAGCACCGCCTGGAACGGGATGAAGCAGGCGAACAGCATCAGCCCGAAGACGAGGCGGTGGCCCTTGAAGCGCCACTTGGTGAGCACATAGCCGTTGAGGGCGCCGAGCAGCGTCGAGATGGCGACGGCCGGCACCACCATCTTGATCGAGTTCCAGAAATAGCCGTGGATGCCCTCGCAGGTGAGGCCGACACAGGCCTCGCCCCAGGCGCGGATCCACGGATCGAGCGTCGGCGCCTTCGGCAGCGCCAGCATGTTGCCGTGCTGGATCTCCGGCATCGTCTTCAGCGAGGTCACCAGCATCACGAAGAACGGGATCAGGTAGATGAGCGCGAAGAAGATCAGCAGCCCGTAGATGACGATGCGCGACATCGTCGACGAGCCGGGTCCCCGGCGCGGTGCGGCGGCGGCGGTGCTCATCGCGCCTTCTCCCGGAGTTCGGAATAGAGATAGGGGACGATGATCGCCGAGATCGTGGCGAGCATGATCACGGCGCTGGCCGAGCCGACCGCCATCTCGTTCCGCTTGAAGGTGTACTCATACATGAAGTTGGACGGCAGCCAGGCCGAGCCGCCGGGCCCGCCCGAGGTCAGCGCCACCACGAGGTCGTAGGACTTGATCGCCATATGGGCGAGCACGATCAGCGCCGACAGGAAGACCGGCCGGAGCAGCGGGATGATGATGCGGCGATAGAGCTGGAAGGTCGAGGCGCCGTCGATCTGCGAGGCCTTGACGATCTCGCTGTCGATGCCGCGGAGGCCGGCGAGGAACATCGCCATCACGAAGCCCGAGGCCTGCCAGACGCCGGCGATCACCACCGTGTAGATGACGAAGTCCTTGTTCTTGATCCAGTCGAAATGGAACGAGGTCCAGCCCCACTGATGCAGCGTCTGTTCGAGGCCGAGACCTGGATCGAGGAACCATTTCCAGGCGACGCCGGTGACGATGAAGGAGAGCGCCATCGGATAGAGATAGATCGGGCGCAAGAGGCCTTCGCCGCGGATCTTCTGGTCGAGCAGGATGGCGATGAGCAGCCCGAGGCCGAGACAGATGACGATATAGAGGACGCCGAAAATCCCCATATTGGTGATCGACGTATACCAGGACGAGGGCGGGTCGCTCTCGAAGGTCCAGCGCCACAGCCTCTGATAGGCGCGCGCATCGGTCAGCACATATTTCGGGAAGGCCTTGGAATTGGTGAAGGAGAGGTAAATCGTCCACAGGATGAAGCCGTAGACGAAGATGAGCGTGATGGCGAAGCTCGGCGCCAGCACCAGCTTCGGCAGCGCATCCTGCATGCGGGCGCGCAGCGAGGGGCGAATGGGCGCGCTGGCTGGCTGCCCCATCCTGTTGGTGACGATCGACGACATGAAGGCCTCCCCGCGGGCCGTGGACGCAAGAGCTTGGACATCGAAATGCTGGACTTCACCTCCCCCTGAGGGGGAGGTCGATGGCCGAAGGCCGTCGGGAGAGGGTTTAGGGAAGGGTCCGGAGAGGGCTCTGAAAAGTGCCTCACCGGAAACGCCGTAAACCCTCACCCGGCGCTTCGCGCCGACCTCTCCCTCAGGGAGAGGTGAAGAACCCCCTTCGCCTCCCTCGACGAAAGGTGCAGCGAGGGTGGCTCCCTCCCCTCGGAGGAGAGGGAGCCGTATCCGCTTACTTCGCGTCGTCGATCGCCTTGACCAGTTCCTCGACCGCCTGGTCGGAGGACGTGATCTGGCCATGGACGAACTTGGAGACGACGTCCTTGTAGGCATTGGCGACGGCCGGCGGGGCGCCATAGCCCTGGGCCAGCGAACCGAACAACGTGCCGCCTTCATTGGCCGCCTTCAGATCGGCGATGCCCTTCTTGCCGCAAGCGTCGAAATCGGTATCCGGAACGTCGGTGCGGGCGGGAACCGAGCCCTTGACGACGTTGAAGGCCGACTGGAAGCTCTTGGAGAGCGTCGCCTTGGCGAGCGCGACCTGCGCCGCCTTGCGGTCATCCGCCACGTCGAACATGCCGAACATGTCGGAGTTGTAGATCACCGAGCCGTCGGTGCCGGGGAAGCGGTAGCAGAGGAAGTCGGTGCCCGGCACCTTCTTGGCCGCCACGAACTCGCCCTTCGCCCAGTCGCCCATGACCTGGACCAGCGCATCGCCATTGATGACCATGGCGGTGGCGAGGTTCCAGTCGCGGCCGGAGAAGTTCGGATCGACATAGGCCTTGAGCTTGCCGAGATTGTCGAACGACTTCTTCATCGTGTCGGACTTCAGCGCGTCCTCGTCGAGGTCATTGAAGGCCTTCTTGTAGAACTCGGGCCCGCCGGTCGAGAGCACGATGCTGTCGAACATCGTCGCTTCCTGCCAGTTCTGGCCGCCGAGCGCGAGCGGCGTGACGCCGGCCGCCTTGGCCTTGTCGAGCAGGGCGATGAAGTCGTCGAAGGTCTTCGGCTCGGTGCCGCCGATCTTGTCCATCACGGCCTTGTTGATCCAGAGCCAGTTCACCGAGTGAACATTGACCGGCGCCGCGACCCACTTGCCGTCATAGACCGAGAACTTCTGCAGGGCGGCGGGGACGGCCTTGTCCCAGCCTTCGGCAACCGCGGTGGCGGTCAGGTCGCCCATCTTGCCGGCCTCGGCATAGTCGAGCACGGTATAGCCGAGCATCTGCGAGGCGGTCGGCGGATTGCCCGCGGCGACCATCGCCTTCAGCGCGGTCATCGCGGCATCGCCGCCGCCGCCGGCCACCGGAACGTCCTTCCAAGTATAGCCTTCCTTGGCGAGATCGTCCTTGAGGACGTTGAGGGCCGCGGCTTCGCCGCCCGAGGTCCACCAGTGCAGCATCTGCACTTCCTTGACGTCGTCGGCATGTGCAACGAGCGCCGTCGACGCGAGCATGGCCGCAGCCATCATCAGCTTACGCATAGTCTCTCTCCTCCCGATTGAAACCGGCCGTGCCCCCTCCCGGTCACGACCACTCCTCTTCCATCAGTCCGCGACCCACCATGATGTGCGCGGACCCCGGTGGAACTGAATTGTTTTGGTCTCCGAAAAATCTTCTACAGCATTTCGGCCGAGTTCTCTACCAAGACCGCTCTGTTTCATGCCGCCGAAGGGCAATTCCGGATAGCCGTCCATGAAGGTGTTGACCCAGACCGTGCCGGTGCGGACGGACCGGGCGACGGTCATCGCCGTATCGATGTCGCGCGACCAGACGCCGGCCGAGAGACCGTAGTCGGTCTGGTCGGCGAGGCGCATCGCTTCCTCGATCCGCTCGAAGGCGAGCACCGAGAGCACCGGGCCGAACACTTCCTCGCGGGCAATCGCCATCTCGGCCTTCACGCCGGTGACGACGGTCGGCGACATGTACTGGCCTGCGCCGCTGGTGAGCCCTGCCCCGCCGAGCGCGACCTCGGCGCCGTCGGCGGCTGCGTCGACGATGGCGTTCTCGATCTTCTTCAGATGCTCGGGCGTGATGATCGCACCGACCTTGGTCGTCTCGTCGAGCGGATCGCCGACCTTGACCCGCGCGGCCCGCTGTTCGAACGCTGCGAGGAAGTCCTTGGCAATGTCCTTGTGGATGATCAGGCGGCTGCCGGCATTGCAGCATTCGCCGGCATTGAAGAAGGCGCCGAACACCGCAGCATCGACGGCCGCCTCGAGATCGGCATCCGGGAAGACGATCTGCGCATTCTTGCCGCCGAGCTCCAGCGCGACCTTCTTGAGGCCGGCGCCGGCGGCTTCCGCCGTCGCCCGGCCGACCCTCGTCGAGCCGGTGAAGGTCACCATGTCGACGGCAGGATGGGCGACCATGTGCTTGCCGACATCGGCGCCGGTGCCGAGCACGATGTTGCAGACACCTTCCGGCAGGCCGGCCTGCATCAGGATCTCGCCGAGCACCACGGTCGAGGCCGAGGTCATCTCGCTCGGCTTGACGATGGCGGTGCAGCCGGCGGCGAGCGCGAAGGGCAGCTTTTGCGCCACGATCAGGAAGGGGAAGTTCCACGGCGTGATGATCGAGACGACGCCGATCGGCTCGCGCAGCACGACGCCGAGCATGGCATCGCCGAGATTGGCATAGCTTTCGCCATGCAGCGTGCGGGCGAGCGAGGCGGCATAGCGCCAGATATCGGCGGCGCCGGCGATCTCGCCGCGCGCCTGGGCGATCGGCTTGCCGCTCTCGATCGCATCGAGCCGGGCGATTTCCTCGCGCCGCGCATCGATGAGATCCGCGGCCTTCAGAAGCACGGCGGCCCGGTCGGCCGCCTTCATCCGCGGCCAGGGACCGCGATGGAAGGCGCGGCGGGCAGCAGTGACAGCGCGCTCGACGTCGCTCTCGGAGCCGAAGGCATAGCGGCTGACGACGATGCCATGGCCGGGGCTGACGCGCTCGCCTTCGACGCCGATCTCGCCATCGGTCCATTTGCCGTCGATCAGCATCTGGTAGCGGCGCGGGCCGCTCGTCGCCTCGTCAAGCCGGGCGGGATCGATGTGCAGCGTCATGTCAGCAATCCTCAAAACGGGGCGCGCGCTTCTCGCGGAAGCTGGCGGCGCCCTCTTTCAGATCCTCGGTGAAGGCGGCGAGCGCGCCGGCGACGCTTTCGATCGCGGCCGCCTCTTCCTCGCCTTCGGCGGCGTTGATGAGCTGCTTGGTGACCTGGACGGCGATCGGGCCGCGCGCGGCGATCGCCGTGGCGAGCGCCCTGGCGGCGGCCAGCCCCTCGCCCTTCGGCACGACCTTGTCGACGAGCCCGAGCGCCAGGGCCTCCTCGGCGCCGAACATCTCGCCGCCGAGCGCCATGCGCTTGACGACGCGCGAGCCGAAGCGCCGCACCAGCCGCTGCGTGCCCGACCAGCCGGGCACCATGGCAAGGCCGGTCTCGGGCAGGCCGATGCGGCCATGCGCCTCCATGACGATGAGATCGGCGGTCGCGGCGAGTTCGAGCCCGCCGCCGAAGGCATGGCCGTTGAGGCATGCGATCAGCGGCTGGCGGAGCCGCGCCAGCCGATCGAAGACGCGATGGCCGTTGCGGATCCAGTCGCGCATGAAGGTGACGGGATCGAGCCCGGCCCAGGCGGCGATGTCGCCACCGGCCGAGAAGGCCTTCTCGCCTGATCCGGTGATGATCGCAGCGCGGATGTCGCGATTGCGTTCGGCGGCGACGACGAAGTCCTCGATGCCGGCGATCATCGCCTGGTCGAGCGCGTTCAGCTTTTCCGGCCGGTCGAGCGTCAGGATCGCGACCGGGCCGTCGAAGTCGGTGCGGAGGCGGGCGTCAGCCATGATGCACCCCATGAGCGACCCCATGCGGCGCGCCATCGAGCGCAAGGCCGATCAGCCCCTGATGGTAGAGCCGCTCCGGCGTTCGCTTCAGGTCCTTGGCGACGAGCAGCGGGAAATCGGCCTGCCCGAGGATATCGCGTTCGAGCTCGAAGCCCGGCGCGATCTCGATCACCTCGACGCCATCAGGCGTCAGCCGCATGACGCAGCGTTCGGTGACGTAGAGGATCTGCTGCCCCTGCTGGACGGCGCGGCGGCCGGAGAAGGAGACATGCTCGACCTCCGGCACCAGCTTCCTGACCTTGCCTTCCTTAACGATCGAGACGGCGCCGTTCTCGATCGCGAATTTCGCGCCAGCGTTGAAATAGCCGGAGAAGATGATGCGCTTTGCCCGCGCGGTGATATCGACGAAGCCGCCGGCGCCCGCCGTCACATGCGGGCGGGCGGCGAGGCGCGAGACATTGACCGAGCCGGCGGCGTCGATCTGCAGGAAGGAGAGCAGCGAGCAATCGAAGCCGCCGCCCTGGAAATAGACGAATTGCTGCGGGCTCGGCACGATCGCCTCTGCATTCGAGGCGCAGCCGAACTGGAAGTCGAGCAATGGCACGCCACCGACGGCGCCCTGCTCGATCACCCAGGTGACATCGCCGTGGCGGCCTTCCTCGATCAGGATGCGCGGCACATTGGCCGAGATGCCGAAGCCGATATTGACGGCCCAGCCCTCGCGCAGCTCCAGAGCGACGCGGCGGGCGATGACCTTGGCGATATCGAAGGCCGGGATATCGAAGCTCTCGAGCGGCCGCGAGATCTCGCCGGAGATGGCCGGCTCATAGGGCGTCTGGCAGGTCTGCCACTGGTCGGGCGCGACGACGACATGATCGACGAGAATGCCCGGCACATGCACCTCGAGCGGCTTCATCGTGCCGGCGCGGGTGATGCGCTTCACCTGCGCGATGACGATGCCGCCATTGTTGCGGACGGCGAGCGCCTGGTCGAGCGGCCCGAGAGTGGCGCCCTCATGCTCGAAGGTGAGATTGCCGCGCTCGTCGGCCGTGGTGGCGCGGATGATCGCGACATCGGGCACGACGGCCGGAAAGAACAGCCATTCCTCGCCGCGGAACTGGATCACCTCGACGACCGGGGCCGCTTCCGCCGCGGCGTTCATGGCGCAGCCCTGCCGGCGCGGATCGGCGAAGGTATCGAGCCCGACCTTGGTGATGACGCCCGGCCGCTTCGCCGCCGCCTCGCGATGCATGTCGAACAGGATGCCGGAGGGGATGTTGTAGGCCGGCACGGCATTGTCGCCGACCATCTTCCAGATCGCCGGCGGCTCGGCCGAGGACGGGCCGGACGGATAGGAGCCGGCGAGGATGCGCCCGAGCAGGCCGGGCTTGGCGACATGGTCGATGCCCTTGACGCCATACATGTCGCCGGCGGCGATCGGATGCAGCATCGTCAGGTTCTTCGGATGGCCGGTCTCGTCGAAATGGCGGCCGATCGCGGCCAGCATCGCGTCGGGACAGCCGAGCGCACTCGCCGAGGAGACGGTGACGACGGCATCGTCGGCAATGAGGGCAGCGGCCGCGGCGGCCGTGATGACCTTGGACGCCATGCTCAGAGCCCCGTCTCCACCGTGACACGCGCGCCTGTCCGCGCGGCTTCCTGCACGGCGAGGCCGAAGGCGAGCGAGCGGATGCCGTCCTCGCCGGTCGCCGCGGGCTGGCCCTCGCCGCGCACCGCGCCATGGAAGGCACCGAGGGCGCGGACATAGAGATCGCCGCGGTCGAAGTCGACGACGTGCTCGCCGCTCTCGTTGCGCAGCACCAGCGAGCCGATCGGCCGCTGGGTCATGACATCGCGCGCAATCAGCGAGCCTTCGGTGCCGTGCACCTCGAAGCCGGTGCCGGCATATTTCGAGGTGAAGGCGTCATGGGTCTGCGCGATCAGGCCGGAGCGGAAGCGCGCCGTCGTCATCACCGCGTCCTCGAGCCCGCCCTCGGCCATGCCGGCCGACTGCGTCAGCGCCTGCACGCTCTCCGGCTCGTCGCCGAGCACGAAGCGGAGCGTATCGGCATCATGCACGGCGATGTCGAGGATGACGCCGCCGCCGGCCTCGCGCTTGTTGATGCGCCAGCCCTGCAGGAAGGGCGGCAGATAGACGGCATGGAACACGCGCGCGGCGAGCGGCCGGCCAATGCGGCCCTCGGCGATCGCCTCGCGCATCGCCCGGTGCGCGCCGGCATTCCGGAGGTGATGATTGGTGGCGAAGACGACCCCCGCCGCCTTGGCGGCATCGACCATCGCATGCGCGTCGGCGAGCGCCAGCGCCAGCGGCTTCTCGCAGAGGATGTGCTTGCCCGCCTTCGCCGCCGCCAGCGCCTGGTCGCGATGCAGCTCGTTGGTGGTGGAGATGTAGACCGCGTCGATGTCGTCGCGTTCGAGCAGGGCCTCGATCCGGTCCGTCGCCGAGGGGATGCCGTTCGCCTCGGCATAGTCGACGGCGCGGGCGGCATTGGAGCTCATCACCGACAGCACCTCGCCGCCATTGACCCGGATGGCGTTGATGACGTGCTCGCGCGCGATATTGGAGGCGCCGATCAGGCCCCAGCGGATCGTGGTCATTGGTTTCTCCCGGAATGGGCGCCGCAGCTCGCTCGGACGACGAGGTCGACATCGCTGACGAACTCCTCCGGCCGCGTGTCGCCATGGATCATGCGCAGCACCTGATGCGCCGCCCGTTCGCCGAGGGCGCCGGTATCGACATGCACGGTGGTGAGCGGCGGATTGGTGTGGCGCGCCTCGGCGACATCGTCGAAGCCGACCAGCGCGAAGTCGCGGCCGGCGGCGAGCCCGCGCCGCTCGAGGCCGGACAGCACGCCGAAGGCGACGACATCGTTGAAGCAGAGCGCCGCCGTCGCGGGCTCGGCCATGTCGAGGACATGGCCGACGGCGGTCAGCCCGCAGTCACGATTGGGCGGCCCCTCGATGACGAGCGAGGGATCCAGCCGGAGGCCGGCCGCCAGCATGGCCGCCTGATAGCCGCCGCAGCGGTCGTTCTGGGCGATCATGTCGGCATAGCCGCCGAAAAAGGCGATGCGCCGGTGGCCCAGCGCGATGAGATGCTCCGTCGCCCGGCGGGCGCCGCGGAGATTATCCGGCGTCACGGAGGAGAATTTCGGCCCGGCAAGGCGGCGCATGGCGAGCACGGTCGGCACGCCGAGCTGCGCCAGGGCCTCGATATCGGCCGGCCGCGTGCCCCGCGCCGGGCAGATGATGAGGCCGGCGATGTCGTGTTCCGACATCGAGCGCAGCACCTCGCTCTGGCGCTTGGAGTTTTCGATCGTGTTGGCGATGAAGGGGATATAGCCCGCCGCATGGAACACCCGCTCGATGCCGACGGCGAGTTCGGCGAAGAACGGGTTGGCGAGGTCGTTGATGACCATGCCGACGATGTTGGAGCGCGAGCCGCGGAGGTTCGCCGCCCCGCGATTATAGACATAGCCGAGCCGCTCGATCGCCGCGTTGACCTTGTCGCGCGTCTCGGCCTTCACCAGCGGGCTCGCCTGCAGCACGAGCGACACCGTCGACTTCGACACGCCGGCATGGCGGGCGATGTCGATCATCGTGACGCGTGACGCGGAGGCTGGCGTTTCCCGGGCGTTCATGGACCGATTGCGATCTCGTTTTGGAACGTTCCAGTTTTTGATATACACCCGGCCGAGACGCGTCAAGCGCGACACCAGTGTCAACCGGCTACTTTTCAGCGTTACCGATTGGGGCGATCCGGGCGCCACGCCAGCTGGCTCAACAAAATTTGGATCGTTCCAATAAAAAGCCAGCTCAGCAGGCCAGCACGCAACTTGACAGTCAACGGCGAATGATGGCCTCGATGAGGTTGCAGTTGGGGCTCTGGTGCTACTCGATTGCCAGCAAGAGGATGCAGCATGTCGAATGCAGAGGTTGGCGTCGCGGTACTCCAGCTGTTGGTCAGCCGCACGGAGCCGATCTGCGACGCCTGCATCGAACGGCAGCTCGGCTATCCGTTCAAGACTGTGAACCCGGTCAACAATCGCTTCAAGCGCGAGGGCGTGGTGATCCGCGGCCGCGGGCGTTGCCCGGTCTGCGACAAGTCGAAGCTCGTGAACCAGCGCCCCTAAGTCGGCGACGCCCAGAACAGTTGGGCGAGCGCCTGCCGCGTGATGTGACGCGGCAGGTGTTGTCGTCTCGTCGAACTCGTGGCCGCCCTACTCCGCGGCGATGCGCATCGCCGCGGAGTGTTCGGGCTCGCCGGGCGCACCTGACGCCGCCTGCGCGGAGGCCGGGCCGGTCGCGTCGGCCGCCTCAGCCTCCTCGCTGCGGTTCGGCTTCACGATCCAGCGGAAGAGGCCGGAAATGCCGCGCGAGACGTCGTCCATGATCGAATAGACCGAGGGGATGAACACCAGCGACAGCACGGTCGAGACCAAGAGGCCGCCGATCACCGCGATCGCCATCGGCGCGCGGAATTCACCGCCCTGGCCGACGCCATAGGCGGCCGGCAGCATGCCCGCCGCCATGGCGATGGTGGTCATCACGATCGGCCGGGCGCGCTTGCGGCCGGCATCGATCACCGCCTCGGTCTGCTCCATGCCGTGCTTCTCGCGCTCGACGGCGAAGTCGACCAGCATGATCGCGTTCTTGGTGACGATGCCCATCAGCATGAGGATGCCGATGATGACGGGCATCGACAGCGCATTGTTGGTGAGGAGCAGCGCCGCCACCACGCCGCCGACCGAGAGCGGCAGCGAGGCGAGGATGGTGATCGGCTGGATCACGCTGTTGAACAGGAGGATCAGCACCACGAACACCATCATGATGCCCGAGCCCATGGCGAGCGCGAAGCCGGAGAAGACCTCGCCCTGGATCTCGGCGTCGCCGGTCTCCTGGATGCGCACGCCGGCCGGGAACGCCTTCACCTCCGGCAGCGCCTGGATCCGCTCGAGACCCTGGCCCGAGGTATAGCCCGGCGCCATGTCGGTGCCGACCTTGACCAGCCGCTCGCGGTCATAGCGCTCGATGGTCGAGGGCCCCTGGCCGAAGCCGATATCGGCGACGGTCGCGAGCGGGACCGAACTGCCCGACCCTGTCGGCACGCGCAGCGCCGACAGGAGATCGAGATCGCCGCGCGATCCCTCCTTCAGCTCGACGCGGATCGGGATCTGGCGATCGCCGACGGTGAATTTCGCCAGCTGGCTGTCGGCATCGCCCATGGTGGCGACACGCACCGTCTCCGAGATCGCGGCGGTGGAAATGCCGAGATCGGCGGCCTGGTCGGCCTTCGGATTGATGCGGATTTCCGGCCGGGCGAAGGAGGCCTGCGCCGCGGGATTGGAGAAGATCGGGTCCTTGCGCATCGCCGCTTCGAGATTGCTGGCGGCCGTCGCCACCGCATCGCCGTCGCGGCCGAGAATGCCGACGGTCGCCTCGCGGTCGCCGCGCTCGTTCATGAAGAAGGCGCGGATATCGGGGATTCCGGTCAGCGCATCCTGCACGACAAATTGCAGGTCCTTCTGGGCGAGACGGCCCGTCTCCTTCGGCGTCAGGTTGATGATGACGGTGGCGCGGCGCTTCTCCAGCGTGCCGGTCGGCGAGGTGCCGCCCATGACGAAGACGCTGGCGACGCCGGGGATCGCGCCGAGCTTGGCCGAGATCGCATCGCTGACCCGCTCGGTCTCGTCGAGGCGGGAGCCCGGCGGCAGTTCGACCGAGGTGACGATGCGGCCCTCGTCGACCGGCGGGATGAAGCCGGTCGGCAGATACTGCGTCGCGTTCATCGAGACGAGGAAGAAGGCGATGCCAGCGGCGATGGTGACGAGCGGCATGACCGGGACGCGGACATGCATCTTGCGCTTGACCCCGCCTTCGAGGCGGCGGGCGAAGGGCACGCGGATGCGCGGCCGCCACAGCGTGACGCGCAGCAGCCCCGTGTAGAGGCGCATGATGAAGCCGTCTTCATGCTCCTCGGGATGCGGCCGGCCGAGCCAGGTCATGAAGGCAGCGGCGAAGAGGACGACGCCGAGCGTCGCGCCGATGACCAGCGGCCAGCCAAAGGAGGCAAGGCGGGCGGCGAGCGTATCGAGCGCTGCGAGCGGCGACCACCAGGACGCGGCGGGGCCGGCATTCTCGACGAGCAGCATCACGCCGACAAAGGCGATGCCGAGCATGGCATAGACGCTGACGCGGCGGCGGAGCGACGCAAGGACGCCCGGATAGACCTTCCGCCCGTCGGTGCCGTCGCCGACGAAGGGCTCGCGCATGAAGAACGCCGCCATCATCGGCGTTATCAGGCGGGCGACAAGCAGCGAGAAGAACACCGCGATCGCGACCGTCAGGCCGAACTGCTTGAAATACTGGCCGGCGACGCCGCCCATGAAGGAGACCGGCGCGAAGATGGCGATGATCGTCGCCGAGATGGCGATGACCGCGAGGCCGATCTCGTCGGCCGCCTCCAGCGCCGCCTTGTAGGGCTTCTTGCCCATGCGGATATGGCGGACGATGTTCTCGATCTCGACGATCGCGTCGTCGACCAGGATGCCGGTCACCAGCGTGATGCCGAGCAGGCTGATGAGGTTGAGCGAGAAGCCCATCATCGACAGCGCCCAGAAGGTCGGGATCGCCGACAGCGGCAAGGCGACGGCGGCGATCAGAGTGGCGCGCATGTCGCGGAGGAACAGGAGAACGACGAGGATCGCCAGCAGCGCGCCCTCGACGAGCGTGTCCATCGCGCTCTCGTAATTGCCATAGGTGTAGTAGACGCTGTCGTCGATGCGGGTGAAGCCGATATCGGGATAGCGCGCCTTCAGCGTCTCGACCTCGGCCGCGACGACATCGGAGACCGAGGCGTCGCTGGCGCCCTTGGCGCGATAGATCGCGAAGGCGACGACGGGCTTGCCGTCGAGCCGGGCATAGGATTTCGGCTCCTCGTAGCCGTCGATGATGGTGCCGAGGTCGGAGAGCCGCACTTCGCGGCCGCCGGAGAGGACGATGCGCGTCGCGGCGAGATCATCGAGGCTGCCGGCATTGGCCAGCGTGCGGATCGTCTGCTCCTGCCCGCCCACCTCGGCCTTGCCGCCGGAGAGATCGACATTGGTCGACTTCAGCTGCCGGCTGACCTCGGCCGCGGTGACGCCGAGCGCCATCAGCCGGTCGGGATCGAGGCGGACCTGGACCTCGCGCGTCACGCCGCCCATGCGCTCGACGCGGCCGACGCCCTTGAGGCCCTGCAGATCACGGATGACGGTGTCGTCGACGAACCAGGACAGCTCTTCCGGCGTCATGGCCGGCGCCGAGACGGCATAGGTCTGGATCGACTGGCCCTCGACATCGATGCGCTGCACGATCGGCTCGTCGATCGAGCCCGGCAGGTCGGCGCGGATCTTGGCGACCGCGTCCTTGACGTCGTTCAGCGCGCGATCGGTATCGATCTCGAGGCGGAACTCGACCGCCGTGGTCGAGGACCCGTCGGTGATGGTCGATGTGACATGCTTGACGCCGGAAATGCTGGCGATCGCATCCTCGACCTTCTTGGTCACCTGCGTCTCGAGCTCGGCCGGCGCAGAGCCGACATCGGAGACGGTCACCGCGATGACGGGGACGTCGATGTTCGGAAACTTGGTGATCGGCAGATGGGCGAAGGAATAGAGGCCGAGCGCCATCAGCACGACGAACAAGAGGATCGGCGGAACCGGATTGCGGATCGCCCAGGCGGAGAAGTTCCAGTTCATCCCTTCGCTCCCACCACAGTCTCGATCGGCGTCACCTGGTCACCATCGCGCACGAAGGTCCCGGCCCGCACGATGACGGTTTCGCCCTCCGCGACGCCGGAGCGCACCTCGACCATGCCATTGCCGGAAATGCCGGTCTCGATCGCCCGTGTCTCGACCTTGCCGCCGACCACGACCTGCGCCGTCGGCTTGCCGGCGACCGTGACGATCGCCGATTGCGGCAGCGTGACGCCCTCGTGGCGGGCGATCTCGATCGTGCCGCGGGCGAACGCGCCGGCATTGACCTTGGCGCCAACAGGCAGGGCGACGCGGACGCGGCCGAGGCGCGTGCCGCTGTCGATGCGCGGGGCGACGAGGCGGACCTTGCCCTCGATCGGCTGGTCGATGCCGGCGGCATGGATGGCGACGGGCTGGCCGACGCCGATGCGGGCGAGCGCCGTTTCGGGCACCTGCGCCTCCATCTCGATGGCGCCGTCCTCGGCGATCCGGAACAGCGGCTCGCTGCCGGCCGAGACGATGGCGCCGATGCGGGCGCTGCGGGCCAGCACGATGCCGTCGGTCGGCGCCTTGATCTCGGTCTTGGCGAGGCGCAACTCGAGTTCGCGGCGCACCGCCTCGGTCAGCGTCTTGTCGGCCTCGGCGACGGCGAGGCCCTGCTCGGCGGCGGCGCGGCGGGCGCTGGCGGCGCCGGCCAGCGAGCGACGCTGGTCGAGCACGCTCGCCGAGGCGAAGCCCTTTTCCTGAAGCGAGGCGCCGCGATCGAGCGAGGCCTTGGCCTCGACCTCGGTCGCCACCGCCTCGGCAATCTGGCTCTTCGCCTGCGCGATGGCCGCGTCGTTGCGGGCGAGCGAGGAACTGTTCTGCGCGAGAAGCACCTCGAGCGTGTCGGTCGAGAGCCGCGCCAGCACCTGGCCGGCCTTGACGACATCGCCTTCCTCGGCATTGAGCTCGGTCAGCCGATAGCCGTCGAGATCAACGCCGACCAGCACCTCCTCGCGCGGCACCAGCGAGCCGACGACCGTTTCGGTTTCGACGACGACGCCGCGCGCCGCGGGAGCAACGGTAATCGCCGGCGGCTTGGCGACGACAGGGGCGGCCTTTTGAGGCTCGGCGCCATAGGAGGGCGCAGTCAGCACGGCGAGGGCCGAACCGGCGAGGAAGGCGGCAAGGGCGGCCGTGGCAGCAAGGCGAAGGGTCGACATCACTGGTGATCGCCGCGTCGGCGGCGCCTCTTGCACGAAGGGTGGCTGGAGCGGCCCTGCGCCGCGGTCCCTGCCGTCAGGTCTTGATCTGCAGCACGCCCGCGAGCATCCGGCGCAGCACCGGCTCGATACGGGCGAGGGTCATGTCCGGATCGGAAATCTGGCGCAGCGCGATGCCGTCGACGGCCGCCATCAGCATTCCGATCGTCGCGTTCATATCATCGATCGGCGGAATCTCGCCATCAGCGACCGCCTCGAGGAAGATCTCGCGGACGGTGTCGCGGACACTGTCGTCGATACGGGCGAAGCGCTGGCCGATCGCCGAGTTGCGCAGGCTCTCCGCCCCGATCTCGGCCATCAGGCTGGAGGCGCCCTCTTCGCGCATATAGGCGAAATAGCCGAGCGCGCAGCCGGTCATGCGGTCGAGCAGCGGCGCGCTGCCGCGCATGGTTTCGACGATCGCGGCCGCGTCGCAGCGCTCATCCTCGGCGATCGCCTCGATGATCGCTTCCTTGGACGGGAAATAGCGATAGAGCGCGCCGGGGCTCATCTTCGCCTCGGCACAGATTTCCTGCACGGAGGCGCCGCGAAAGCCCGAGCGCGCGAAGCAGATGCGCGCGGCATCGAGCACCTGCGTGCGGCGCGCATCCTGTGCGCCCTGCAGCTTCTCGGCCGCCTCTGGTCCCGCGATCGCCACCATGCCGAAAGCCGCGCTCCGCCTTGCGAATGAACGTTCGCTCTCGAAATGGGCGGTGCAACATGAAGAGTCAAGCCGTGCGGAGTCGGAATCTACCGGCGGTTGATCCACTGGGCCGTGTCGGCGGGGATGCAGCCGACGCTCTGCCGTCTCGCAGCGGGCGTTTGCCCCCCTCCCCGACCCTCCCCCGCTCCGCGGGAGAGGGGGAAGGGACGAAGGCTCAGGCCGGGACGAGCTGCTCGACGGTCGTCATGACGCCGCGGAGTTCCGCGAGGCCCTTCAGGCGGCCGATGCAGGAATAGCCGGGATTGACCCGCATGCCCGCCTCGACCTTGGCGATGTCGTCGACGAGGAGATGGCCGTGATCGGGCCGCATCGGGATGAGGCTGTCCGCCCTGCCCTCCTTGGCGCGGCGGCGCTCCTCGCGGGTCAGCGCCACGATGAGCTTCACCATGTCGGTACTGCCGGCAAGGTGATCGTCCTCGAAGAACGAGCCGTCCGCCTCGCGCGTCACGTTGCGGAGGTGCACGAAATGCACCCTGCTGCCGAACTCCTCGGCGATCGCGGTCAGGTCGTTGTCGGGCCGCGCGCCATAGGAGCCGGAGCAGAGGGTCAGCCCGTTGGCGGGGATATCGACGGCGGAGAGGATGGTGCGCGCATCCTGGGCGGTGGAGACGACGCGCGGCAGGCCGAACAGCGAGAAGGGCGGGTCGTCGGCATGGATGCCGAGGCGGACGCCGAGCTCCTCGGCGAGCGGGGCGACTTCTTTCAGGAATTCGATGAGGTGATCCCGCATCTCGGCGTCGCCGAGCCCGTCGAAGCGGGCGATCTGGCGGGCGATGCCCTCGCGCGAATAGCTGTCCTCGCCGCCGGGAAGGCCGGCGATGATGTTCTTCTCGAGCCGGGCGATCGCCGCCTCGTCCATCGCCTTGGCGCGGCGCTCGGCCTCCTCCAGAAGGGCGGCGTCATAGCCCGCCGCCGCATTCGGCCGCTTCAGGATGAAGACGTCATAGGCGACGAAATCCGGCATGTCGAAGCGGAGCGCATAGCCGCCGGTCGGGCGGCGGAACAGGAGATCGGTGCGCGTCCAGTCGACGACCGGCATGAAATTGTAGCAGACGACCTGAACGCCGCCCTTGGCGAGGCTGGTGAGGCTGGTCTTCCAGGCGTCGATCTTGTCGCGATAGGCGCCGGAACGCAGCTTGATCTCGGAGGGAACGGGGATCGATTCGCAGACGCTCCATCGCAGCCCCGCCTTCTCGATGATGGCCTTGCGCTCCAGCACGTCGGCGAGCGTCCAGGCGCGGCCGTCATAGATATGGTGCAATGCCGTGACGATGCCGCTGGCGCCTGCCTGCCTGACATGATCGAGCGTCACCGGATCCTCCGGCCCGAACCAACGCCAGCACTGTTCCATCGCGTTCTTCCTCCCTCGATGCGGCGATAACCCATAATCGGGGCGGCGCGTCTGTCCAGCGCTTTTCGCCCTGCGGCAGCGCGATCAATGGAAGTCGCGCGACTTCGGGATGATGCGGACATTCCTCGGATGACCAGGCCCGCGCGGGTTCTGCGGATGGACGAATTCATCGGCGCGCGAGAGCTGCAGGTTCGGCTTCCTGTCCTCCGAAAGGCGGGCGAGATCGCCGGTGCGGTCGATGAGGCGGTCGGCGACGAGATGGATGATCCCTTCCGGGCTCTTCTGGATGCGGCCCTCGACCAGCACCAGCCTGGCGCCGAGGATGGCGCGGCGGAACGTATCGAAGAGGCGCGTCCAGACCACGACATTGACGATGCCGGTCTCGTCCTCGAGCGTCATGAACACGACATTGCCCTTGCCCGGACGCTGGCGGACGAGGACGACGCCGGCCATGCGCGCCTTGGCGCCGTCGCGGAGCGCCGTGGTCTCGGCGGCCGAGAGGATGCGCTCGCGGGCAAGATCAGCCCTGAGAAACGTCATGGGATGCGCCTTCAGCGACAGGCGCAGCGTCTGGTAATCGGCGACGACATGCTCGGAGAGCGGCATCACGGGCAGCGGCCGGTCGACCTCGCGGCCGAGCTCGGCCGCATCGGCCGCCGCGAACAGCGGCAGCGCCGGCGTGCCGGGCAGGCGGCGGACGCTCCAGAGGCCGGCGCGGCGGTCGAGGCCGAGCGAGCGCAGCGCATCGGCATCGGCGAGGCGCTCATAGGCGCGCCGCTCCAGCCGCGTGTGGCGGACGAAACTGTCGAAATCGGCAAAGCCCGCGCCGCGCCGCGCCGCGATCCCGTCGGCCCAGTCTTCGCGGAAACCATCGATCTGGCGGAAGCCGAGGCGCAGCGCCAGCGGCCCCTCATGCGGCTCGAGCTGATTGTCCCAGAGGCTCGCATTGACGTCGACCGGCAGCACGGCGACGCCATGCTCGGCCGCATCGCGCACGATCTGGGCCGGGGCATAGAAGCCCATCGGCTGCGCGTTGAGCAGCGCCGCGGCGAAGGCGGCCGGATGGTAATGCTTCAGGAAGGACGAGACATAGACGAGGCGGGCGAAGCTCGCGGCATGGCTTTCCGGAAAGCCATATTCGCCGAAGCCCTTGATCTGGTTGAAGCAGCGCTCGGCGAATTCGCGCTCATAGCCGCGCCGGACCATGCCCTCGACCAGCATGGTCTCGTATTTGTGCATGGTACCGTTATGGCGGAAGGTCGCCATGGCGCGGCGGAGCCCATTGGCGTCGGCCGGCGTGAACTTCGCCGCCACCATCGCCATCTTCATCGCCTGCTCCTGGAACAGCGGCACGCCGAGCGTGCGGCCGAGCACCTGTTCGAGCTCGTCGGCGGGTCCGTGCTCCGGCGCCGGCGAGGGGAAGCTCACCTCTTCCAGCCCCTGCCTGCGGCGGAGATAGGGATGCACCATGTCGCCCTGGATCGGGCCGGGGCGGACGATCGCCACCTGGATGACGAGGTCGTAGAAGGTCTTCGGCCTGAGACGCGGCAGCATGTTCATCTGCGCCCGGCTCTCGACCTGGAACACGCCGATCGAATCTCCCTTCTGCAGCATGGCGTAGACGGCGGGATCCTCGGCGGGGACGGTGTGCAGCTCATAGAGCGGACCGCCGGCGCCCGCGATCAGGTCGAAGGCCTTGCGGATGCAGGTCAGCATGCCCAATCCGAGCACGTCGACCTTCATCATCTTGACGGTGTCGATGTCGTCCTTGTCCCATTCGATGAAGCTGCGCCCCTCCATCGCCGCCGGGCCGCTCGGCACGAGATCGTTGAGGAGGCGCCGCGTCAGCACGAAGCCGCCGACATGCTGCGAGAGATGGCGCGGAAAGCCGCGCAGCTCCATGGCGAGGCGCACGGCGCGCTCGATGGCCGGATTCTTCGGGTCGAGGCCCTGGTCGCGGATATGCTTCTCCTGCACGGCCGAGCCCCAGCCGCCACCCCAGACCGTGCCGCCGAGCGCGAGGATCACGTCCTCGGAGAGGCCGAGCGCCTTGCCGACCTCGCGGATGGCGCTCTTGGTGCGATAGGAGATCACCGTGGCGCAGATGCCGGCGCGCAGGCGGCCATAGCGGCGATAGATGTACTGGATCACCTCCTCGCGCCGCTCATGCTCGAAATCGACGTCGATATCCGGCGGCTCCTGCCGCTCGGCCGAGACGAAGCGTTCGAACAAGAGCTGGTGGCGCACCGGATCGACCGAGGTGATGCCGAGGCAATAGCAGACGGCGGAATTCGCCGCCGAGCCGCGACCCTGGCAGAGGATGCCGGCCGAGCGGGCGAAGGCGACGATGTCGTGCACGGTGAGGAAATAAGCCGGGTAGTCGAGCGCGCGGATCAGCTCAAGCTCCTTGGCGAGCGTCGCGGCGACCTCTTTCGGTATGCCGTCCGGGAAGCGCTCGCGGGCGCCCTCATAAGTGAGGCGCTCCAGATGCTGCTGCGGGGTCATGCCGCGCGGCACGGATTCGGCGGGATAGTGATATTTGATCTCGTCGAGGGTGAAGCTTATGCGCGCCATGAAGCGCAGCGTCTCGGCCACAGCGCCGGGGCGATCACGGAAGAGCCGCGCCATCTCGGTCCCGTCCTTTAGATGCCGCTCGGCATTCGCCTCGAGCAGGCGGCCGGCCTTCTCGATCGTCGTCTTCTCCCGGATGCAGGTGAGCACGTCCTGCAGCATCCGCCGATCCGGCGCGTGATAGAGCACGTCGCCGACGGCGATGAGCGGCAGCCGCGCCGCCTCGGCCAACGCCGCGAGCCCGGCGAGGCGGCGGCGATCGGCGCCGCGACGCGGCATGCTGGCGGCGAGCCAGACGCAGCCCGGGATCGCGCTGGAAAGCCGGCGCAGGAGTTTCGCGAAACCCTCGCCCGGATGCTCAGGCGGCATGACGATCGCCAGCACGCCCTCGGCATGATGGAGGAAATCGGCGAGATCGAGATGGCAGTCGCCCTTCGGCGCGCGCTTCTTGCCGAGGCTGAGCAGCTGGCTGAGCCGCGAATAGGAGGCGAGATCCGTCGGATAAGCGAGGATATCAGGCGTTCCGTCGCGGAAGCAGAGCCGCACGCCGACGACGAGGCGGAAGCCGCTGGCGCGGGCATTGCCGAGATCCTCGTCGCACCAGGCGTCATGGGCGCGGACGATGCCGGCGAAGGTGTTGCGGTCGGCGATGCCGATGCCGGCAAGGCCGAGCGCAAGTGCCCGCATGATCAGCTCGCCGGCATGCGATCCCCCTTCGAGGAAGGAGAAATTGCTCATGGCGGCGAGCTCGGCATAGGCGGGCGGGCTGCCCTCCATCACGCGGGTCATGCGAACAACCCATGCAGATACCAGCGCGGGCTCGCCGCCTCGCCGCCATAGAAACCCTCGCGGAACAGCCAGAAGCGGCGCCCCTCCTCGTCCTCGACACGGTAATAGTCGCGGTCGAGGCTGTCGTCGCCGCGCCGCCACCATTCCGGCGCGATCCGCTCCGGCCCCTCGGCGCGCGCGACACGGTGCAAGACGCGCCGCCAGCGGAAGCGCAGCGGCGGCCCGTCCGGCACCTCGGCCAGCGCCTCGACCGGCTCGGGCGGATCGAACAGGCTGAGCGGGCGCAGCGGCGGCTCGCCGGCGAGGAGATCGGCATCCCAGGCGACCGCCGCCTGCGAGAGCACCGGCACGATGCGCGCCCGCCGCTCGGGGATATGCGTATCCTCCGGCACGAAGCGCAGCACATGTTCCGGACCGAAACGGGCGCCGAGCCGGTCGACGAGATCGGCCAGCGCATCCTCCTCGATGGCGCGGCCGTCGAGACTGGTCTCCGCCTCGGCAAAGGGCTCGGTCTCGAAGGCGCCGAGGCGGATCAGGTCGAAGCCGAAGCCGGCCTCGAGCGGATCGGACAGCGCATCGAGCTTCTCGCGGAAAAGGCGCAGCAGCGCCTTCGGCTCGCGGCTCGGCCGCGTCGTCGCGACGCCGATGCGCCGGATGAGGCCGTCGACGCGATAGAACACCGCCTCGAAGCGGCGGCCACCCTCGCCGCGCTTCTCGAGCAGCGCCGCGACATCGGCGGCGAGGCGGGCGAGCGTCGCCTCGATATCCTCGCTGCGCGCGACCGGCTCGAAGAAGATGCGCTCGGCGAGCGCCACCGGCACCAGCCGGCGCGGCGAGATCGGGTGATGGACGAGCCCGGTCAGCCCGGCGATCCGCGTCACGCATTCGGCGCCGAAGCGCGCGGCGAGCGGCGCGCGCGGCCGGTCGATGAGATCGCCGATCGTCTTCAGCCCGGCCCGTGTCAGCGCGAGCGTGCGCGCCGCGTCGAGGCCGAGCAGGGCGACCGGGAGATCGCGGACGGCAGCGGCCTCGCGGCCTGAGGGCACGATCGATCCGGAACGGGTGCGGGCGAGCGCCCGTGCGGCGTCGGCCGCCCCGGCGATGGCACCGCGCGCCGCAATGCCGAAGCCGGCGAGGCGCTTCAAACAATCCTCGAGCAACGCCGCCTCGCCGCCGAAGAGATGGGCGGTGCCGGTCAGATCGAGCATCAGGCCCGCCTCGCCATCGAGCGCGACCAGCGGCGTATAGCGATCGCACCAGTCGGCGATGCGCTCGAGCAGCGTCGCGTCGGCGGCGGGATCGGCTTCCGCCACGGCGGGATCGGCGACCCGCGCCCGCGCCTCGGCGAGCGTCAGCCCCGGCGCGAGGCCGAGCCGCACCGCCGCCGGATCGGGCGCCGCGATCACGAGCGCGCCCTTCACCTTCTCGACGATCAGCAGCGGCGCCTCAGCCGGCATGGCGCCATAGGGCGCCCCCGGCAGCCGGCGCAGCCGGTTCGAGGCGAGGCACGGCATCCGGATCGCGCCATAGCGTCTCGGGCTGCAGGCGCCTTTGATCGATGACATCGGGTTCGAAGCGTTTCGCATCGGCGTTCCATTCGAGGCGCCAAGGTCCGCCGGGCGGGCCATGGCGATGGCGGACGAGCGTCAGGTCGAAGGCCGGACGACCCGGCGCATTCATCGGCAGCGGCCGCGCCCGGCCGGAAGAAACCCGCCAGCGCGTTTCCGCGCCGCCCGGCGCTGATTTCGCGCCGGGACGCAGCAGGATGACGCTGACGCCGGATTGCTCGGCGGCGAGCAGAAGACGCCGCTCGCTGGTCAGATCGAGCGCCTTCGGGTCGCCATAGAGCTCGACGATCACCGCGCCGAGCGCCGCGCAGCGGGCGGTATCGACGCCGGCCCGGAGGATCGCGCCGGCATCCTTGAGGCGCACGAGGATCAGCCGGGCCGGATCGAGCCCGAGCGCGGCGATGCCATCGGCATAGAGTTCGCCGCTCTCGCGCCCCGCCGCCTGGCTGCGGATCCAGACCAGCGGCCGCGCCGAGGGCGCGAGGCAGAGCGAGAGCGCCAGCGCGAAGCCGCCGGCCGCCGCGCTGTCGGCGACGGTGCCGGGCAGGATCTCGTGCAGCACGCCGGCCGCGAGCCCGCTTCCAAGCGCCGCATCGACGGCGCCATGGTCGAGCGCCACCCGCCGTCCGGCCGCCGCCCGCGTGCCGTCGCCGGCCCGCTCGATCGCCGCCACCTTCCGCCGCAGCGCGTCGAGGCTCGCCTGCGCCGCCGTGCCCGTCATCCCCATGCCGTCCTCATGTCGTCCGTCTTCATGCCGCCCGTCTTCATGTCGTCCGCCTATATGTTCCTGTTTTGTTCTATAACGACTCTGCAAGCCGCAAGAGTCAACCGCGACAGGTGACCAGCGGCTGTGGCTGGGGATGGCGACAGGCGGAGAGGCCCAGGACCGGCGGCCCGGCGCGGTTTCGGCCGCTGCGCCGCTGCGGACAGTCCACAGTACATCAGGCGCGCGGCATGTCCCGCAGGCCGAGGACGTCCCCGACGAGGGCGCGGACCCGCCGATACTCGTCCTCCGGCACCTCGCCATAGTCGTGATCGGCGTCGATCGAGACGAGCTTGACCTGCGGGGAGAGCGGATAGCGCCCGGCATCGATGGTGCTGCCATAGGGGTCGCGAACGCCCTGCAGGATGAGGAGCGGCTTGCGAAGGCCGGCGAGAGGGGCGGTCCGGTACGGCTCCTCCGCTCGCTCCGGATGGCGGAACGGATAGCCGAAGCCGATCAGTCCCCGAATGGCGGGCTCGTCCGCGACGCGGCAGGCGGCGATGCAGCCGGCGGAATGGGCGATGAGAGAGAGCGGGCGATCAGGCCGGGTGCGGATGAAGGCGCGAAGCTCCGCCGCGACATCCTCGCGTCGCCCTGTCAGGACATGGGCGACATACCGCCACCGCGACGGATACGCCAGCAGGATCAGGAACTTGACGCCTCGCCGCGTGGCGATCCCCGCCCATGTCCGCTGCCCTATGAGGCGCGCGGCGACCGGCGCGTTGAGCCCCTGCAGCGCCTCGTCCAGGAAGCGCGATGTCCGACGCGAGAAGGTCTCGAACAGGGTGACGGCAACGCCGCTCTCTTGAAGGTCGGCGATGAGGCGATCGAGAAGCGGCGACGGCTTCTTGGCATTGCTGCGCCCGACGACGACGACCTGCGCTAGCGCCTCGGACGGAACCAGTGGCTCCCGGACCGGTCCGGGACGAGAACTGCTCATGAACGCGACGATCCGTGCCGAGCGCCGATCGCGGACGCCCGATTTCCGCGCGGAATCATAGCCGAGCGGACGCTGGGCAGGCCAGCCGGCCGGCGCCCCGGCGCCTGCGGCAGGTGAGCGCTCCCGGCCCCGCCCCGCCAAGCGGCGATGCAGGGCCCTGCCTCAGTCAGGCGTCAGGTCGGCCGCGATGAGATCGTGGTCCGAGATGGCGTCGCCCGTGTCGTCCACGGCGGCGACCGTCGCCGGAGCACTGGCGCGGAGGCCGCGGACGAAGAGCCAGTCGAGGCGATGGAAGGGCGGCTGCGGCTTGCCGTCGGGCAGCGTTCGCATGGTCACATCCGCCGTGTTGGCGCCCTGCCAGTCGAAGCCGGCCGCCGCCATCAGGCCGAACAGCGGCTCATGCGCCGCCGGATCGGCCCACCAGTCGGCGCTTTCGGCTGGCAGCGCCTTGGTGTTGAAGTCGCCGCCGATGACGACCGGCAGCCCCTCGGCGAGGAGGTCGATGGTCCGCAGCAGCCGGGCGACCTGGCGGGCGCGATCGGCCGGATCGGACTTGCTTTCGAGATGGACGACCACGGCCAGAAGCGGACCCGCTGCGGTCTCGATCCGCGCCGCGATCGCCATGCGCCAGCCGAGGCGGCGCTGGCCCTTCGGCGCATCGAGCCACCACACCGCGCCGTCATCGAGACGGATCAGCGCGACATCGACGAGCGGCAGGCGCGACAGCAGCGCATTGCCATGAAAGCCGACACGATTGGTTTCGCCGCGATGCCAGGCCCGCTCGCGGTCGTCGCCGAGGCCGAGTTCGAGGAACTCGACGCCGAAGGCGTAGCTCATGCCGAGCGCCGCCGCGAGATCGGCGGTCGTGTGGCGATTGCCGGAGCGCGCCATGCCGAGATCGGTCTCGGTCAGGAGCAGGATATCCGCCCTGCTGCCGGCGACGAGCGCGGCGGAGGGATCGGCATGCTTCAGCCGCTCGGCATTCCAGGCGGCGACGCGCAGCGGCTGCCCGGCTGCGGGCATCGCCGGCCGCGCGAGCCATTCGAGCGCGTTGAAGGCCGGCAGGTCGAGCGCCAGCGCGTCATGCGCATCATGGGTCAGCGCCGCCCGTTCGGCCTCCTCGAGCACCGCGGCAGGCGGCCTCGGCAGCGCCGGGACGCTCGCCGCCACGACATGGGCGAGCCCGGCCGCGGCGGCCTTGTCGGCAAAGCGCATCGCCCCGCCTCAGGCCGCGGCGACGGCGTGGCGGGCGTTGATCCGCGCCGCCAGCGCGCGTGCCTTTTCGAGCGACTCCGCCCGCTCGGTCGCAAAGCGCTCGCCGATCTCCATGATCAGCGCGGTGCCGGGCAGCACCTCGATCTCGTCAAACAGCGCCGCGAAGGGCAGGTCGCCCCAGCCGAGCGGCAGATGCAGATCGCCGATGCCGAGCGCGATCGCCTCGCTGGTGTAGTAGAATTTCGACATCGTGTAGGGCCGGCCGAAGCTGTCATGCACGTGCAGATGACCAGCGGTCGGCGCCATCGCCTTGATCTCGTGGACGAAATCGGCGCCGGTCCGCCGTGCCTCGATATAGGCGTGGCTGAAATCGATCAGCCCGACCAGATGCGGGCTGCCGACCGAACGCACCGTCGCCGCGACCTCGGAGGGCAGCTGGCGATATTCGGTGTTCTCGACCGCGAAGATGTTCTCGAGCGCGATGCGGATGCCGTGGCGGGCGGCGACGACGGCCATCTCAGCCAGCGCCGCGCGCTCGACGCGGTCGTAGTGGAGCAACAGCGGGCGCGAGCCGATCGGCGCGTGACCCGAATGATGCACCAGCGTATCAGCGCCGATGCGGTCGCAGAGCTCGATCATCGCCGTCACCGCCGCCTTCTGATAGGCGAGATGCGCCTCGTCCATGAAGTTGGAGACGATGAGGCCATGCACGGTGTAGCGGATGTCGAACTTGGCGCAGATCTCGGCAAGGCGCTTCGCCCGGCCCTCGATGACGCGGCCGCCGGCGATGAGATCCTCGCCGAACAGGCCGAGCTCGACGACATCGGCGCCGAGGTCGACGATGGCGGCGATCGACGCCTCGAGATCGGCGAGATCGCCCTTATGCGGCGAGGTCGAGAAACCGACATGCGAGATGGGCAGCGTCGCGGACATGGCGTGTGGCTCCTGGCAGGTTTGAAGGCTCAACGCTTTGAATGGGACAGTATCACGGCGCCTGTGAGACGGCCGCCGCCGGGGCGGCGTCGATCCTGAGACCGGTCTCGACCGAAAAGAGGTGGATGTCGGCGCCGTCGATGGCGATGCCGACAGGCGTGCCGGGGACGAGCGTCACCGGCTCGCTCACCGCCACCGCAAAGG
Source organism: Kaistia sp. (assembly GCA_965279105.1). Lineage (GTDB taxonomy): Bacteria > Pseudomonadota > Alphaproteobacteria > Rhizobiales > Kaistiaceae > Kaistia. The sequence goes on along the minus strand of OZ257135.1, from coordinate 1,220,916 downwards.
AGAGGCCGTCGAGATCGGTATGGACGACACGGCCGGCGCCGAGTTCCTCGACGAAATCGACCGTCGCCGGAATGCTGCCGGCGGTGCCGGGCGCCACGAGGCGCGCCGCCTCGGCGCGGACGCCGAGCGCGACCTTCTGGCCGACGAGGCGGGATTCGAGCGCGCCGGGAACGGGGATGCGGCGCTCGCCGTCATAGACGAACACGCCCTGGCGATCGATGACGCCCTCCATCAGGTTCATGGCGGGCGAGCCGACGAAGCCGGCGACGAAGCGGCTGGCCGGGCGGTTGTAGACCTCGGCCGGCGCGCCGACCTGCTCGACGCGGCCGGCATTCATCACCACCAGCCGGTCGCCGAGCGTCATCGCCTCGACCTGGTCATGGGTGACGAAGATCGACGTGGCGCCGAGGCGGCGATGCAGGCGGCGGATTTCGGCGCGCATGGCGACGCGCAGCTTCGCGTCGAGATTGGAAAGCGGCTCGTCGAACAGGAACACCTTCGGCTCGCGCACGATGGCGCGCGCCATGGCGACGCGCTGGCGCTGGCCGCCCGAGAGGGCCATCGGCCGCCGGTCGAGAAAGGCCTCGAGCGCCACGATCTTCGCCGTCGCCTCGACGCGGCGGCGGCGCTCGGCTTTCGGCACGCCGGCGACCTTCAGCGCATAGCCGATATTGTCGGCGACGCTCATATGCGGATAGAGCGCATAGTTCTGGAACACCATGGCGCAGCCGCGCTCGCGCGGCTCCAGCCTGTTGACGACGACATCGTCGATGGCGATCTCGCCGGCCGAAATCTCCTCGAGCCCGGCGATCATGCGCAGGAGCGTCGACTTTCCGCAGCCGGACGGGCCGAGGATGACGATGAATTCGCCCGAGGCGATGTCGAGATCGACGCCATGCACGACGGCGTTCTTCTGATACGCCTTGCGGACGCCGCGGATGCCGATCGAGGCCATGGTCCGCTTCCCTCTATTTCTCGGTGGAGATCAGGCCGCGCACGAACCAGCGCTGCATCAGGATGACGACGACGAGCGGCGGCATCATGATGATCAGCGTGCCGGCCATGGCGACGTTCCAGTCGGGCAGGCCGAATTCGGACGGGATCAGCGTCTTCAGCTCGGTGACGGCGATGCCGAATTTCGGATCGGTAGTGACGAGCAGCGGCCAGAGATACTGGTTCCACGCCCAGACGAACATGATGGTGAAGAGCGCGATCATGTTCGGCCGCGACAAGGGCAGCAGCATGTCGACGAAGAAGCGGACGGGTCCCGAGCCATCCATCTTGGCGGCCTCGGCCAGTTCGTCCGGCACGGTCAGATAGAACTGGCGGTAGAGGAAGGTGCCCGTCGCGGTGGCGACCAGCGGCAGGACGAGGCCGGGATAGGAATTGAGCAGGCCCCATTGCAGCTTCACCTCGATGCCGGAGACGGCATGGATGAGCCAGCTGATGCCGGTCCAGTCGAGGATCGCCTGGAACGGCGCCAGCGCATTGGCGGCGACCGCATAGGTCGGCACGATGCGCACCTCGAGTGGCAGCATCAAGGTGATGAAGATCGCCCAGAACAGCAGCGAGCGGCCGGGAAAGCGGAAATAGACGATGGCGAAGGCGGCCATCGCCGAGAGAATGACCTTGCCGCAGGCGACCGAGACCGCGAAGACGAGGCTGTTGAAGAGCTTGTGGCCGAGATCGGCACGCACCCAGGCCTCGGCGAAATTGACGAAGAGATCGCGGCCGGGCGTCAGCGGCATCGGCACGATGTTGACGGTGCGGATGTCATGCGTCGCGGCGATGATGACGATCGCGAAAGGCAGCAGCGCCATCAGGAGGCCGATGACGAGGATCGCCTGGCAGATCGCGTCGAAGATGGGGGTGCGCTCGACCATGGGTCCCGCTCCTATTTGTAGTGCACGCGCCGCTCGATGAAGCGGAACTGCACGATGGTGAGCAGGACGACGAGGCCCATCAGGATGATCGACTGCGCGGCGGCGCCGGAATAATCGAGCCCTTTGAAGCCGTCGAAATAGATCTTGTAGACCATGAGCTCGGTCGCCCGGGCCGGGCCGCCCTGGGTCATGATGTCGACGATGCCGAAACTATCCTGGAAGCTCTCGGTGATGTTGATGACGAGCAGGAAGAACAAGGTCGGCGTCAGCAGCGGCAATTGCACGTCGAAGACGCGGCGCGCCGGGCCGGCGCCGTCCATCGCGGCCGCCTCGATCAGCGAGCGCGGAATGGAGGCCAGCGCCGACAGGAAGAAGATGAAGTTGTAGCCGATATATTTCCAGGAGAAGGCGACGATGATCGCGATCATCGCGTCGGTGCCGTCGAGCGCCGGGTTCCACGCCCCCGGCCAGATCGCATTGATCACCGAGAGGAGGCCCGCCTCGGGCGCCAGGATGAAGCGGAAGGCGAGGCCGAGTGCCGGCGCCGCGATGGCATAGGGCCAGACGAAGATCGAGCGATAGGCGCGGTGGAAGCGGAGCTCGCGGTCGGTGAACAGCGCCAGCACCAGCGCGACGCCCATGGCGATCGCCGTCGAGGAGAGGCCGAAGACGAGGCTGCGGCTGATCGCGTTCCAGTAGACCGGGTCCGAGAGCAGCTGCTGGAAATTCTGCAGGCCGACCCATTGATTGCCGCCGCCCCAGGGCTGCTCGAGGGTGAAGGCCCAATAGAGCGCCTGGCCGCTCGGCCAGTAGAAGAACACGAAGATGAGCAGGAGCATCGGCGCCACGAACAGGAGGCCGATGGTCGTCGAGGAGAAGGTGGCGCGCTTTTCCATCGGTCTCTTCTTCACCTCTCCCTGAGGGAGAGGTCGCCGCACCAAAGGTGCGGCGGGTGAGGGTTTACGGCATTTCCGGAGAGGGATGGACCCTCACCCTTCCGGCCTAGGCGTCTCGTTCGCTTCGCTCGCTGCGACGCCAAGGCCGAAAGCCCTCTCCCCGAGGGAGAGCGAGTGCCCCTTCCCGAGGGAAGGGGCAGGCCAGGCCCTAGGGCAGCTGCTTGCCCTTATAGGTCTGCTCGAAGCGGCGCAGGATCTGGTTGCCGCGGGCGGCCGCCTCGTCGAGCGAGGCCTGGACGTCGGCGTTGTTGATGAAGATCGCCTGCAGGCCGTTGGCCATTTCCTGCCGGATCTGCAGCAGGCCACCGAGGCGGATGCCGGGATAGGACTTCGGATCATCCGCCGGCGAGGCGGTCAGGCTCGTGATCGCCAGTTCGCGGCCGGCATAGGGCGCCTTGTCGTAGAAGCCCTGCTTGACCAGGTAGTCGTAGCCCGAGGTGCGGACCGGGATGTAGCCGGTCACGGTCGACCAGGTCAGGGCTTCTTCGGGCTTCGCGATGAAGTTGAAGAAGGACGCCGCGCCCTTGTATTCGGCGTCCGACTTGCCGGAGAGCACCCAGAGCGAGGCGCCGCCGACGAAGGAGTGCTTGCGCTCGGTGCCGGCATAGACCGGGAGCATGGCGACGCCCCAGTTCATGCCTTCCTTGGCGGTGCGGCCGATATTGCCGTGGTCGCCGACCGAGGTCAGGATCATCTGGCAATCGCCCTGGGCGAAGGCCTCGACGAAGGTCTGGCCGGTGTCCTTCGACTTCAGCACGGCATAGCCGTTGTCGTACCAGCTCTTCAGGTCCTTGATGTACTTGACCCACAGGCCCTTGTTGAAGACCAGCTCGGCATCGAGGCCGTCATAGCCGTTGCGCTTGGTGGCGATCGGCTCGCCATGCACGGCCATGAACTGCTCGCCATACTGCCAGATCTCGTCGCGCGAGATGTTGAAGCCGAGCGGGCAGGCATAGCCCGCTTCCTTCAGCGCCTTGAGATCGGCCGCAGCCTCTTCCCAGGTGGCGGGCGCCGCGGTCTTGCCGATCTTGGCGAAGGCGTCCTTGTTCCAGTAGAGCAGCGGCGTCGAGGAATTGAACGGGAACGAGTCCATGTCGCCCTTGGAGGTGGCGTAGTAGGACTTGATGCCGGAGAAATAGTCGTTCCAGTCGACTGAATAGCCCATGTCGGCCATCAGCTTCTTGGCGGGATAGAAGGCGCCGGAGAGCATGATGTCGAGCGTGCCGGCATCGGAGACCTGCGCGATCGTCGGCTGCTTGCCGGCGCGGAAGGCGGCGATGGTGTTCTGCAGCGAGGCGTCGTAGGAGCCTTGCGAGGTGCAGACGACCTCATAATCCGCCTGCGACTGGTTGAACCGGTCGCACTGTTCCTGGACGCGCTTGGCGATGTCGCCGGTATTGCCGAACCAGAAGTCGATCTTGGTCTTCTCGGCCATGGCGGGGCCGGCCAGCATGGCGGCGACCGCGAACATGCCGGCGGCGCCGAGGAATTTGGCGTGCATGGAAGCCTCACGGAAATGGGGTGGAGCGCCTCGTCCGGCGCGACGGAGATCGGGTTAACCGATCGTGACGCCCAAGAGTAATGAAGTTTCAATGACATGCCGGCTTATCATTCGCCGGCAAACTATCCCGTCCCGAACTGATCACGCGGCCGGGACGGGCATGGCAATGCCGCCTGTGGCACACTCGCCGCAAGGAGGCGCCCATGGCCCGCTCGGAACGGCTGCTCGATCTCATCCAGGAACTTCGGCGTCACCGGAGGCCGGTCGCCGGCGCGACGCTGGCCGGCGATCTCGGCATCAGCCTCCGCACGCTCTATCGCGATATCGCGACGCTCAAGGCGCAGGGCGCCGATATCGAGGGCGAGCCCGGCCTCGGCTATGTGCTGAAGCCCGGCTTCCTGCTGCCGCCGCTGATGTTCTCGCATGAGGAGATCGAGGCGCTGGTGCTCGGCATGCGGCTGGTCGGCGCGCAGGGCGATCCGCCGCTGCAGCGGGCGGCGCAGCACGCGCTGACCCGGATCGCCGCCGTGCTGCCCGAGGATCTGCGGACCGATCTCGAGGCGTCGACCCTGATCGTGGCGCCGCTGAAGCCGCCGCAGCACCAAGTCGACCTCGCATCGATCCGCGCCGCCATCCGCGCCGAGCAGAAGATCGCGATCGGCTATGCCGACGCCGCCGGCAGCGTCACCGACCGCATCGTCTGGCCCTTCGCGCTCGGCTTCTTCGAAAAGGTACGGGTCCTCGTCGCCTGGTGTGAGTTGCGCCGGGATTTCCGCCACTTCCGCACGGACCGGATCGCGACGCTGGCCAGCGTCGGCCAGCGCTATCCGCGCCGGCGGGCTGCGCTCCTGAAGGATTGGCGCGCGCGGCCGGAGGCGGCAGGCCACGGCTGAATCATGCTGACAGAAACTGGCAGCACCCTCCCCTAGGTTCGCCGCGTCCGCAACCAAGGGAGCGCCATCATGGCCGCAGCCAATCTCATCATCCTCTATGTCGAAGACAACGCGCGGAGCACCGCCTTCTATCGCGACTTGCTCGGGCGGGAGCCCGACGTCGCCGCGCCCGGCTTCTCGTCCTTCACGCTGGCCGAGGGGATGGCGCTCGGGCTCTGGACCCGGTCGAATGTCCAGCCTCCGGCGGCTGCCGGCGGCGCCGAAGGCGAGATCGCCTTCATGGTGAAGTCGCCTGCCGAGATCGAGGCACGCCTCGCCGACTGGACGAGCCGCGGACTGCCGATCGCCCAGCCGCTCACGACGATGGATTTCGGGCCGACCTTCGTCGCGCTCGATCCGGATGGCCATCGTCTCAGGGTCTGCCTGTTCGACGCCTGACCGGCACGACGGCTCTCCGTCCCGCTTACCCTCCCGGATTGTATGCAATTTCACGTGATTGCATACAATCCGGATTGACATATCGCCGCACCTGTCCGCAGTATTCGTCCTCGGCGGATCGTCCGTGGCGACTGTCCTTTCTGATCCTTTGCCACCTTTCCTGACGATCATCGTGCGCCAGGCGTGACCTTTGCTTCGCTCATTGCTGAAGAATTTCGTCGCGTGTCGTGAAAAGACGATTGTGCGCCGCACAAAATTCGTCTTTCAGGGGAGGATTCGGGGATGATCTACTTGGGATTGATCCGCTCGATCGCAGCGGTTGCACTGATCGGCGCGGCCGGCATCGGACCAGCCGTCGCCGATGACCTGGCACCTTCGGGCGCGGCCGAGCCGCGCATCGCGCGCGGCATGGCCGTCGCGGCGCCGGCTGGGGGCGATGTCCATCCGGCGACGCGCACGGCACGCGGCGCGACGCCGCTGTCGCTGCAGGATCCGCTGCTCGACGGGGGAACGCTGGAGACGGCGGCGACGCTCGGCACCAGCGCGCGGCTGCCGCGCGGCGGCTGAGCGCTCGCCCGTCAGGCGACGAAGGCGCCGCCGCGTTCGTCGGCGAGATGGGCGTGGATGATCTCGTCGAAATCGGTCTCGGCGACGAAGCCGAGCTCGGCGGCGCGCCTTGCATCGAAATCGCTCGGCCATCCGGCCACGATGCGCGCGATCAGCGGATCCGGCTCGCGGCGGATGCGCGCGACGACGCTGTCGCCGGCAATCCGCCGCAGTGCCGCGATCTGGTCGCCGACCGTGCAGGAGAGGCCCGGCAGCGAGAGCGCCCGGCGCGGGCCGATGTGCGCGCCGTCGAGCACCGCCGCATGCTTCAGGAATCCGACCGCGGCGCGCGGCGAGGCGAACCAGTGCCTGACGCTCTCGTCGACCGGCAGCACCGCCTCATGGCCGGCGAGCGGCTCGCGGATGATGTTGGAGAAGAAGCCCGAGGCCGCCTTGTTCGGCTTGCCCGGCCGCACGCAGATGGTCGGCAGGCGGATCGCGACGCCGTCGAAGAAGCCGCGCCGCGTATAATCCGACAGGAGCAGCTCGCCGATCGCCTTCTGCGTGCCGTAGCTCGTCAGCGGCGTCGTGAAATACGCGTCGGGGATCTTCTCCGGGAACGGCGCGCCGAAGACGGCGATCGACGAGGTGAAGACGACACGCGGAGCGTAGCCGTCGCCGACCAGTCGCACGGCGTCGAACAGATAGCGCGTGCCGTCGAGATTGATGCGGTAGCCCTTGTCGAAATCGGCCTCGGCCTCGCCGGAGACGATGGCGGCGAGATGGAAGATCACATCGGGGCGCTCGGCAACAAGGCGCTCCGCCGTTCCCGGCACCGAGAGATCGGCCGCGAGCGTCGCGAGGCTGCCGGAGAAGCCGGCCGGCGCCGAGGGCGCGACGATGTCGACCAGCGTCAGCCGCGACAGCGCCCGCTCGTTCAGTCCGCCATCGGCGACGAGGGAGGCGGTCAGCTTCTGCCCGACCATTCCGGCCGCGCCCACGATCAACACATGCATCGTCTCATCCCCTGCCGATTGTTCTTGATGTTCCGTTCAATACGAGAGCGCCGCGGGTTTCAAGCAGCAGCGGCGTCGACCCCGCACACCACCCGCCCGCTTCAGCGCCACATCGAGCGCATCCGCGCCGCGATATCGACGGGAGCCGGCGGCTGAGCCGGCGCCGCGCCGGCGGCGGCCTCGCGCGCCAGCGGCCAGGTGCTCTGCCGAAACAGCGGCAGCAGCGCCGCCGGAATGAAGCGCGTGCGGGCGGCATAGACATGGCGGTCGCCGCCGCGTGACTGCTGATGCACGAAGAAGCGCTGCGGCACCACGAGATGGAGCGCTTCCTTGGCCCTCGTCATCGCGACATAGAGCAGGCGCCGCTCTTCCTCGATCTCGGCCGATGTGCCGGTGCCGAGATCGGAGGGGATGCAGCCGTCGACGCTGTTCAGCACGAACACCTGCGTCCATTCCTGCCCCTTGGCCGAGTGGATCGTCGAGAGGATCAGATAGTCCTCGTCGAGCATCGGCACGCCGGACTGGTCCGATGTCGCATCGGGCGGGTCGAGCGTCAGTTCGGTGAGAAAGTGCTCGCGCGAGGGATAGCCGGCGGCGATCTGCTCGAGTTGCACGATGTCGAGCAGGCGGATGGCGGCGTCCTCATGCCGGCGCTCGAGATGTGGCTCATACCAGTTGCGGATGACCGCGAGTTCGGCCGGCCAGCCGAGGCTGCGGCCGCGCAGCGCCGTCATCATCGCGGCGAAGCCCTGCCAGTCCTCGGCGGACCGCGCGGGCGGGGCGAAATCCATGAGCGCCGCCAGCGGATCGGCCGCGCCTGCGACCGCATCGAGCGCCTTGCCGGCGGTGGTCGGGCCGATGCCCTGCATCAGCTGCACGACGCGGAAGCCGGCGACGCGGTCGCGCGGGTTCTCGGCGAAGCGGAGCACGGCGAGCAGATCCTTCACATGCGCCGCATCGAGGAATTTGAGGCCGCCGAACTTGACGAAGGGAATGTTGCGCCGGGTCAGTTCCACCTCGAGCGGGCCGCTGTGATGCGAGGCGCGGAAGAGGACGGCCTGCGCTTTCAGTGCGGTGCCCTCCTCGCGCTTCTCGAGGATCTTCTCGACGACATAGCGGGCCTGGTCGGTCTCATCGCGCACGACGACGAGCGCCGGCGGCTCGCCGGCCGTCTTCTCGGTCCAGAGGTCCTTGGTGAAGCGCTCGCTGGCGAGCGAAATGACGCCGTTGGCCGCGGCAAGGATCGGCGCCGTCGAGCGATAGTTGCGGGCGAGCGTCACCACGGCGGCGGGCGGCGCGAAGCGGGCCGGGAAATCGAGGATGTTGCGGATATCGGCCGCGCGGAAGGAATAGATCGACTGCGCATCGTCGCCGACCACGGTCAGCCCGTCGCCGGCCGGCTTCATCCGGTAGAGGATCGAGGATTGCAGGCGGTTGGTGTCCTGATACTCGTCGACGAGGACATGATCGAAGCGGGCCGAGATCGCCTCGGCCACCTGCGGCTCGGCCATGGCTTCGGCGAAATAGAGCAGCAGATCGTCGTAATCGAGCACGCCCTGGCGCTGCTTCGCCTCGACATAGGCGGCGAAGAGACCGGCGAGATCGTCCTTCCACATCGCGCACCAGGGAAAGACGTCGCGCAGCGCCGTCTCCAGCGACATCTCGGCGTTGACGACGCGCGAATAGATGGCGAGGCAGGTGCTCTTCTGCGGAAAGCGGCTCTCCTTCCTCGAGAGGCCGCGCTCGTGGCGGACGAGGTTCATCAGGTCGGCGGAATCCTCGCGGTCATGGATCGTGAAGGCGGGATCGAGGCCGAGCCAGGCGGCATGCTCGCGCAGGAGCCGCGCGCCGATGGCATGGAAGGTGCCGGACCAGAGGATGGCGCGGGTCAGCGCCTCGGCCTTGTCGCCGAGCGTCGCCGCGGCGATGCGCTCGACGCGGCGGTTCATCTCGCCGGCGGCGCGGCGCGAGAAGGTCAGGAGCAGGATGCGGCCGGGATCGGCGCCATGGCGGATGAGATGGGCGACGCGATGGGCGAGCGTGTTGGTCTTGCCGGAACCGGCGCCGGCGATGATCAAGAGCGGGCCGCGCGCCTCCGTCGTCACGCCATGCTCCACGGCGCGGCGTTGGTCGTCGTTGAGGCGCGCAAGCGGATCGACGCTTGCGGCGGCATTGGGGGCGGCGCTGGTGGCTGCGCTCATGGCGAACGGTCCATGGCAGGCAAATCCTTCCGAATCAGGCGGTTGCGCCCGCCCGACTGCACCACGTTTCCCGTTTTGTTCGCAATGTCGGAGAGATCAGCGGCGGCCTTCGCCGCGCATGCCTCGCCGAAATCGGCGTCGCCATGGGGATCGAACGGCGACTGTCAACGCCCGGCGCGCAGCATGACCGCCGAAAAATGCTGCAATGCGTTGAACTTCCGGCCCCGGCATGCCAACATTCGGAAGGATCACGCGGCAGTGCAGCATGAAATGCCGCAATGCGATAGGGCTAGAGGATCACTGATGACCGGTTCGAAGATCGTTCCCGTTATTCTCGCTGGTGGTTCGGGAACGCGGCTCTGGCCCATTTCCCGGGATAGCCTGCCGAAGCAGTTTCTTGGTCTCGGCTCGGCCAAGACCTTCTTTCAGGAGACGCTGCTGAGGTTGCCGGAAGCCGGCGCCGACGTCGCTGATCCGATCGTCGTGACCAGCGACGACTTCCGCTTCTTCGCGCGCCGCCAGGCGGCCGAGGTCGGCATCAACGCGACCGTCGTGCTCGAGCCGGCCCGCCGCGACAGCGCCGCCGCGATGATCGTCGCGGCCAGGATCGCGCAGCAGCGCTATGGCGACGACTGCCTGGTGCTGGCGCTCGCCGCCGATCACCTCGTGCCCGACACGGCCACCTTCCGCCAGGCCTGCCTGACGGCGGCCAGCCTTGCCGAGGAAGGCTATATCGTCACCTTCGGCATCACGCCGACCGAGCCGCGCACCAGCTACGGCTATATCAAGCCGGGCGCGCCGCTCGGCGTGCCGGGCGGCTTCAAGGTCGAGCGCTTCGTCGAGAAGCCGAACCGCGCCACCGCCGAGACCTATCTCGACGAGGGCTATCTCTGGAACTCCGGCAACTTCATCTTCCCGGCGGCACTGATGATCGCCGAGGCCGAGCGCTTCGAGCCGGAGATCGCGGCCGGCGCGCTGGCCGCCGTCGAGGGCGCCAGCGAGGATCTCGGCTTCATCCGCCTCAACAAGGCGGCCTTCCTCGCCACCCCGGCGAAGTCGATCGACTATGCCGTGCTGGAGCGCACCGACAGCGCCGCCGTCATCGAGGGCCGTTTCGCCTGGTCGGATATCGGCAGCTGGGACGCCGTGCGCGAGCTCGGCACGCCGAGCGCAGAGGGCAACGTCACCTTCGGCCCGGTCTCGCTGCTCGACAGCCGCAACGCCTTCGTCCATTCGGAAGGTCCGCTCGTCACCGGCATCGGCCTCGACGGCTTCACGGTCATCGCTTCTGACGACGCGATCCTGGTGATGCCGACCGACCGCAGCCAGGACGTCAAGAACCTCGTCGCCGGCCTCAAGAAGGAAAAGCGCAACGAGGCCAACGAGCACATCAAGATCCACCGGCCCTGGGGCACCTATGAGACGATCTGCCGTGGCGATCGCTTCCATGTGAAGAAGATCGTCGTCGATCCCGGCGCGATCCTCTCGCTGCAGAAGCATCACCACCGGGCCGAGCACTGGGTGATCGTCAAGGGCACCGCCGAGGTCACGCTGGGCGAGAAGGTCTATACGGTCAACGAGAACGAATCGACCTATCTGCCGATCGGCTCGATCCACCGGGTCGCCAATCCGGGCAAGATCCCGCTCGAACTGATCGAAGTGCAGACCGGCTCCTATCTCGGCGAGGACGACATCGTCCGCCTCGAGGACAAGTACGCGCGCGTCTGAGACGAGACGTCGACCGACAGGTGAAGGGCGCCGGATCGATCCGGCGCCCTTCACCTGTCTCAGGGCTTCGTCTCGAGCCGCGCGATGAGGCTCGACGTGTCCCAGCGATTGCCGCCCATCGCCTGCACATCGGCATAGAACTGGTCGACCAGCGCCGTCACCGGAAGCTTCGCGCCGTTGCGGCGGGCCTCGTCGAGGCAGATGCCGAGATCCTTGCGCATCCAGTCGACCGCGAAGCCGAACTCGAACGCGCCTTCATTCATCGTCTTGTAGCGGTTCTCCATCTGCCAGGACTGCGCGGCGCCCTTCGAGATGACCTCGATCACGGCCTCGACATCGAGGCCGGAGCGCTTGCCGAAATGCAGCGCCTCGGCGAGACCCTGCACGACGCCGGCGATGCAGATCTGGTTCATCATCTTGGCGAGCTGGCCGGAGCCGGCCGGGCCGAGCAGCTGGCAGGCCCTGGCAAAGGCGGCGATCACAGGCGCGGCCTTCTCGAAATCCTCCGCCTCGCCGCCGCACATCACGGTGAGCTTGCCGTTCTCGGCGCCGGCCTGGCCGCCCGACACAGGCGCATCGACGAAGCCGAAGCCGGCTGCGCGCGCCTCCGCGAAGAGTTCGCGCGCGACATCGGCCGAAGCCGTGGTGTGGTCGACGAAGACCGAGCCCGGCGCCATCGCCGCGAAGGCGCCGCCCTCGCCTGTCGTCACGGCGCGAAGGTCGTCGTCATTGCCGACGCAGGCGAAGACGATGTCCTGCCCGCTCGCCGCCTCGGCCGGCGTCGGCGCGAGGCTGCCGCCATGCGCCGCGACGAAAGCCTCGGCCCGCGCCCGCGTCCGGTTGTAGACCGTCACGGCATGGCCGGCGGCCGCAAGATGCCGCGCCATCGGAAAGCCCATCACGCCGAGGCCGAGAAACGCCACCTTCGCCATCGCGAAAACTCCTGTCTGTCACTGTCGGCCGGGAGGGTATCCGCTGGAAGCCACATGATCTAGGCTCCTGTCCCGGTTGCGATGAGAGGAATGCCTGATGACGAGGACCCCGCCGCTCGCCGTCTCCAGCTGGAGCCTGCATCGTGCGCTCGGCCGTTCCTGGCCGAACCGGCCGGACCACGACGTGACGCCGGAAGCCGAGCCGACCTGGGGCGAGGGCGAGATCACGCTGCTCGAATTTCCGTCCGTCGTCGCCGCGCTCGGCATCGACCGGGTCGAGATCTGCTCGTTCCATCTCGAGAGCCGCGAGCCGGCCTTTCTCGCCGCGCTGAAGGCTGCGCTCGCCAAGAACGGCGTCACGCTGCAGACGCTCCTGATCGAATATGGCGACCTGACCGATCCGACGACCGCGGAGCGCGATCTTCTCTGGATGGAGCGCTGGATCGATGCCGCGGCCGCGCTCGGCGCCGAGAAGGCGCGCGTCATCGCCGGCAAGGCGAAGCCCTCGCCGGAGGCGCTCGGCCTGAGCGCGGCGGGCCTCAACCGGCTCGGCCGCTACGGCGCCGAACGCGGCGTCCAGATCGTCACCGAGAACTGGTTCGACCTCCTGGCGAGCCCCGCCGATGTCGATGCGCTCTTTGCACGGCTCGACGGCAGCGTCGCCCTCAATGGCGATTTCGGCAATTGGCATGGTCCGTCGAAATATGACGATCTCCGCGCGATCTTCCCGCGCGCCGTCTGCAGCCATGCCAAGGGCGACTTCTCGTCCGGCGCGCTCGACACCGACGACTACGGCGCCTGCCTGGAAGCAGCGACCGCCGCCGGCTTCGAGGGCCCCTATACGCTGATCTATGACGGGCCCGACGACGACGAGATCCGCCATCTCGCCATCGAGCGCGATTTCATCCGCGCCTATTTCGCCGCCTGACGCGCGCCGACGGCCTTGCCGGCCGGCGGCTCATGCTCGAAGGCATAGTCGGCGAGGAGCCCGATCGCCTTGGCGAACACGGCTTCCTCGTGCCGTGTCTTCTCGGCCGATTGCCGCGCCTCGCCGGCGCGGCGGTCGAGCGCGGCGCCGATGAAGTCCTCCCCCCTGCCGCGGCGGAATCGCCGCGCCATCGCCTCGGCGCGCTTTGCCTGCTTCTCGAGCTTCACGACGGCGCCGGCGATCTCGGCCTTCTGCTTGACCAGCGTGTCGCGGATCGCCGCGACGAGGTCGACCTCCTCGAAGGGAATGTCGCTCTCCAGCACCGTGGCGACGAGCTGCTGGATATGGTCCATCGCCCGCGCGGCGATGGTCTCGGCGTCGATCTCGCCCTCATAGCCGGTCGCGTCATAGGCGGCGCGGCGGTCGGGATCGGACAGGACGGCATGGGCATGGGCGAGCGCATGGAACGCCTCGGCATTGCCGCCGGCATCGGGATGGGCCTGCCGCGCCCGCCGGCGATAGGCCTTGTCGATCTCGGCGGCCGAGGCTTCGCGCGCCACCGACAATTCGCTGTAAAGGCTCTTCCTGTCGATCACGCCGCGCTCATCCCCAAAGGCGTTCCTCATGCCGCGTCATCGCCCCGAAGTCCAGCCGGGCGGCAAGATGCGCGGCACGGCGAGCCGCCTCAGAACAATCCGCCGCCCTCGGTCTCGCCGACGCCGGCCGGGGGAACCGGCCCCTCGTCCGCGCCGCCGCCGAACAACGGCTCGCGCTGGATCTCAGGATAGCCATTGGCGCGATAGCCGGGGTCCTCCTCCGGCGGCGCGAGCGTGCCGGCGCCGCTTTCCGGGTCGCCGTAGCGGGCATATTGGCTGGCGGGATGCGTGCTGCCGGTCGTTTCGGCGGGATCGACGAGGCCGCCCGGCTGCGGCGCGCCGGGATCGGTGATCGCGCCCGGCTGCGGCATGTCGGCGCCGGAAGCGGCCTGTTGCGGCACGACCGCGCCATCGCCGATCACCTGCGGCGGCGCCGTCTCGGCCTGGAAACGGGCCGGATCGCGGAAGGAATAGTCGCCCGGCAGATTGGCGACCGCGACGCCCTGATGCGCCTCGACCATGAAGCGGTTCCAGATCTCCGCCGGCAGCGAGCCGCCGGTCATCCGCTTGGTCGGCTTGAAATCGTCGTTGCCGAGCCAGACGCCGGCGGTGAGGTTGGCCGTGTAGCCGACAAACCAGGCGTCGCGCGAATCATTGGTGGTGCCGGTCTTGCCGGCGGCCGGCCAGCCGGCGATCGCCGCCTTGCGGCCGGTGCCGCGCGAGAGCGTATCGGACAGCATGGAATTCATCATGCCGACATGGGTCGGATCGATGACCTGGATCGCCTCGCTCTTCGGCCGCTGGTAGAGCACCTTGCCGTCGACATTCTTGATCGCGGTGATGACATAGGGCGGCACGGCATAGCCGCCATTGGCGAAGGGCGCATAGGCGTCGGTCAGCTCGAGCAGGTTGACCTCCGACGTGCCGAGCGCGATCGAGGGATTGGGCTGCAGGTCCGACTTGATGCCGAGGCGATGGGCGGTCGCGACGACGCCGGCCGGGCCGACCTCGTTGGCGAGCTCGACCGCGACGGTGTTGATCGAGAGCGCCAGCGCCGTCTGCAGCGTCACCGGGCCACGATAGGTCTTCTCGTAGTTCTTCGGTTCCCATTTGCCGATGCGCACCGGCTGGTCGATGCGGACTGTCTCGGGCACGAGGCCGAATTCGAGTGCCGTCAGATAGACGAAGGGCTTGAAGGCCGAGCCCGGCTGGCGCTTCGCCTCGACGGCGCGGTTGAACTGGCTCTTGCGGTAGTCGCGGCCGCCGACCATCGCGCGGACGGCGCCTGTGCCGTCGACGGCGACGAGCGCGCCCTGGCTGACGCCGAAGGACTTGCCGCTCTTGTCGAGCGTCTCGGTGATGGCGCGCCCGGCGGCGTCCTGGAGATGGGAATCGACCGTCGTCTCGACGATGACGTCCTGGTCGAGCGCGCCGACGACGTCGGGGACGAGATCGGCGACCCAGTCGGCAACATAAAGCGAACTGCCGCCGACGCCCTCGCTCTGCGGCGCGACGGTGACCGAGGTCGCCTCTTTCTCCTGGTCGGCGGTGATGAAGCCTTCTTCCTGCATCGCCGCCAGCACGAGATCGGCGCGATCATTGGCCGCCTTCGGATCGCTGGTCGGCGCATAGCGCGACGGCGCCTTCAGGAGCGCCGCGAGGATCGCCGCCTCCTTCAGCGAGATCTCGCGCGCCGACTTGCCGAAATAGCGGCGCGAGGCGGCATCGACGCCATAGGCGCCCGCGCCGAGATAGACGCGGTTGAGATAGGCCTCGAGGATCTGGCTCTTCGAGTATTTCATCTCGAGCCAGACGGCCATCATCGCCTCCTGAAGCTTGCGCTTGAAGGTGCGCTCCGGCTTCAGGAAGAGATTCTTGGCGAGCTGCTGCGTCAGCGTCGAGCCGCCCTGCACCACCGTGCCGGCGCGGGCGTTCACCACGGCGGCGCGGACGAGGCCGAGCGGATCGACACCGAAATGGCTGTAGAAGCGGCGATCCTCGATGGCGACGACAGCCTCGGGCAGATAGGGCGGCAATTCGTCGATGCGCACGAACTCGCCGCCGGTGTCGCCGCGATTGGCGATCAGCGCGCCGTCATTGGCGAGGATCTTGATGTTGGGCGGACGCTTCGGCAGCACCGACCAGTCGGTCGAGGACGGCAGCTGGCTGGCGAAATAGACCGCACCGGCGACAAGGGCGATCGAGCCCCAGACGCTGAGGATGATGCCCCATTTGACCGTGCTGCGGAACAGGCGGAAGAAGCCGAAGCCGCTCTGCCGCCGCTTCTCGCGCGCCTCGCTGCGCCGGTCCGACGCCTTGCCGCGCCGGCCGCGCGCCCTGCCATCGTCCCTGCCCAAATCGACGAACTCCGCGTCCTCGATGCCGTCATCGTCGCGGGAGGCCCTGCGCGCGGAACCGGCGGCCCGGCCGAACGAGGCGCGATCGCGCTCGCCGAGGCCGATGTCGAGCTCGTCGTCCGTTCGTTCACGGGGCCTGTCGAGCACGGGCTCGATCCGATCGCGGCGCGGAGGCGGTCTCGCCATGCTGGCGCGGGTCCTTTGCTCAGTCTCTCTGGTGGGTCCTTCCGCCTGATGCCCGCCGAATGCGGCGATTTCACGGGATCAGCCGCCTTCGAACGGAGATTGGTCGGAGTTTGGCGCCAAGATGTTAAGATCTCGCTTCCCATGTCGGCCCGCCGCGCGGGGGTCGCACGCCCTGTGCGCGGAGCCTTCCCTTTCGCGCGCGGCAGGGCCATGGTCGCGCTCTTTCAAGCGAGGATCGCCGCACGTGCTGCCCGGCCGAACCGTCTCCGTCCTGCTGCCGCTGGCCGTTGAGGGACCCTATACCTACAGCGTGCCGCCAGGCCTCACGCTTGCGCCGGGCGACATCGTGCGCGTCCCGCTCGGGCCGCGCGAGATGATCGGCGCCGTCTGGGACGAGCCGCCGGACGGCTCGGTCGGCCACAACCGCCTCCGGCCCGTCGCTGAGCGCTATGACGCGCCGCCGCTCGCCGAGAGCCTCCGCCGCTTCGTCGACTGGGTGGCGCATTACACGATGACGCCGCGCGGCATGATCCTGCGCATGGTGCTCCGGGCGCCCGAGGCGCTGACGCCGGAAAAGGCGATCGCCGCGCTCAAATTCTCCGGCAGCGTGCCGGCCCGGCTGACGCCCGGCCGCAGCCGCCTGATCGAGCAGATGGCGGACGGCGCCGCCTGGCCGAAGGCGGGGCTTGCCGGGGCGACCGGTGTCTCGCCCTCGGTCATCGCCGGCCTCGTCGAGCAGGGCGTGCTGGTCGAGACCAGCATCGCGCCGCCGACCCCGCCGCTCCCTGATCCGGGTCACGCCCCGCCGGCCCTCGGGCCCGGCCAGGACGAGGTCGCGGCGGCGCTGGCAGAGATGATCGGCAAGGGCGTGTTCGCCACCGCCCTCCTCGACGGCGTGACGGGCTCCGGCAAGACCGAGGTCTATTTCGAGGCGGTCGCCGAGGCGCTGAGGCGCGGCAGGCAGGCGCTGATCCTCCTGCCGGAAATCGCGCTCACCGGCGATTTCCTCGATCGCTTCGCCCGCCGCTTCGGCGCAAGGCCGGCCGAATGGCACTCCGAACTGCCGCCGCGCGGGCGCGAGCGGGTGTGGCGCGGCGTCGCCGACGGCACTGTCCGCGCCGTCGTCGGGGCGCGCTCGGCGCTGTTCCTGCCCTTCCGCGAACTCGGGCTCGTCGTCGTCGACGAGGAGCATGACGGCGCCTACAAGCAGGACGAGGGCGTCACCTATCACGCCCGCGACATGGCGGTGGTGCGCGGCAGCATCGGCGCGTTCCCGGTGATCCTCGCCTCGGCGACGCCGTCGATCGAAAGCCGCGTCAATGCCGACCAGGGCCGCTATGTGAGGCTGAAGCTGCCTTCCCGCTTCGCCAGCGCCCGCCTGCCCGAGATCCGGCCGATCGACCTTCGCGCCGATCCGCCGGAAAAGGGCAGCTTCCTGTCGCCGGTGCTGGTCAAGGCGATCGAGGAAACGGTGGCGGGCGGCCAGCAGGCCCTCCTCTTCCTCAATCGTCGCGGCTATGCACCACTGACGCTCTGCCGGAGCTGCGGCCACCGCTTCCAGTGTCCGAACTGCTCGAGCTGGCTGGTCGAGCACCGCTTCCGCGGCCAGCTCGTCTGCCACCATTGCGGCCATCACGAGCGCCGGCCCGACCGCTGCCCGATCTGCGATGCCGAGGACAGTCTCGTCGCCTGCGGCCCCGGCGTCGAGCGCATCGCCGAGGAGGTGGCGACGAGATTCCCGGAAACGCGGCGGATCGTCCTTTCCAGCGACATCCTCGGCGGTGTCAAGCAGATGCGCGCCGAACTGGACGCGATCCGCACCGGCGCGGTCGACATCGTCATCGGCACGCAGCTGGTCGCCAAGGGCCATAATTTCCCGGGCCTTGCCCTTGTCGGCGTGGTCGACGCCGATCTCGGCCTCGCCCAGGGCGACCCGCGCGCCGCCGAACGCACCTATCAGCTCTTGGCGCAAGTGACGGGCCGCGCCGGCCGCGCCGGCGGCGACAGCCGCGCCTTCCTGCAGACCTATGCGCCGGAGCATCCGGTCATCGCGGCGATCGCCTCCGGCGACAGCGAGGCGTTCTACGCCCGCGAGATCGAGGCGCGCCGCGTCGCCGGCCTGCCGCCATTCGGCCGCCTCGCGGGAATCGTGATCTCGGGCGCCGACCGCGCCAGCGCCTTCGGCCATGCGACGGCGCTCCGCCGCGCGGCACCGCCCGAGGATATCGCGATGGTGCTCGGCCCCTCGGAAGCCCCGCTCGCCGTGCTGCGCGGCCGCCATCGCTTCCGCCTCCTGGTGCGGGCGCCGCGCGGCTTCGACATGCAGGGCTTCATCGCCGCCTGGCTCGCGAGCGCGCCGCCGCCGCGCGGCAGCGTCAAGGTGCAGATCGACATCGACCCGCAGAGCTTCCTCTGACGACGGCCGCGCGTCGCATGCGCCGCCTTGCGATCCGGCGCAGGAGAGGTTAGCCCATGATCGGAGGGGGGCGATCGCCGCCCGCCGCCGCATGCATTGTTGAAGGAACAGCGCCGCCATGGCCGTGAAGAAAGTCATCTACGACACCGATCCCGGCATCGACGATGCCATGGCGCTCCTCTTCCTCGCCGCTGCGCCCGACGTCGAGCTGGTCGGCATCACCACGGTGCTCGGCAATCACCGCATCGATACGACGACGCGCAATGCGCTGTTCCTCAAGGATTATTTCAAGCTGAAGGCGCCGGTGGCGCGCGGCGCCGGCTCGCCGCTCGTCATCGAGGAGCGCAATCCGCCGACCTATGTGCATGGCGAGAACGGGCTCGGCGACATCGCGCTGCCGGACGTCATCCGCTCCGAGCCGCATCCGCTGCCGGCCCACAAATTCATCATCGAGACAGTGCGCGCCAACCCGCACGAGGTCTCGATCGTCGCCGTCGGCCGCATGACCAATCTCGCGCTGGCGCTGCGCGAGGACCCCGAGATCGCCTCCCTGGTCAAGGAAGTGATCATCATGGGCGGCGCCTTCGGCTATCGCGGCCATTCCGGCAATGTGACGCCGGTGGCCGAGGCCAATATCGTCGGCGATCCGCACGCCGCCGACGAGATGTTCGCCGCCGCCTGGCCGATCGTGGTGGTCGGGCTCGACGTGACGCAGGAAGCCGTGATGAGCACGGCCTATCTGGAGCGGCTGCGCGAT
The DNA here is from genome assembly GCA_965279105.1 of Kaistia sp. GTDB lineage: Bacteria > Pseudomonadota > Alphaproteobacteria > Rhizobiales > Kaistiaceae > Kaistia. Next base: position 1,201,582 of record OZ257135.1, on the reverse strand, counting down.
GCCGCCGGCCGCACCGGCCAGTTCATCTGGGACATCTCGCGCTTCTACGAGACCTTCTACCTGAACGCGACGGGCCTGCCCGGCATTCCCGTCCATGACAGCTCGGCGGTCGCCTATCTGCTCGATCCCACGCTGTTCACCACCCGCGGCGGCCCGCTGCGCGTCGTCACCGAGGGCATCGCCATCGGCCAGACGATCCAGATGCCGAACACGCGCCGCTTCCCGCCGGGCAATGCCTGGGAGGGACGCCCCGAGCACCTGATCTGCATCGACGGCGACGCACAGCGCTTCCTGGATCTCTATTTCGACACCATCGTCGCGGCCACGTGGCTGAACGACTGAATGGCTGAGGATCGCGCCCTGATGACGGACGGCACCCGCGACATGCTTCTCTGCACCTCGATCCCGCCGCGCTTCGGCGGCGACGACGAGGCGCGCCAGCTCTCGCGCGCCGGCCTCACCATGGCCGATGCCATCGCCTCCTTCGAGGCGGCGGGCTTTCGCGTCGTCTCGGTCAATCGCGAGGGGGAGGCCGCGGGCATTCGCGGCTTCCCGACGGTCGAGATCCGCGAAGTGCCGCCGGGCGGGCTGTTCCCGAACAAGTACGGGCCGAATTTCGGCCAGATCCTCGCCCAGTTCGGCGAGAACCCCGGCGCCATCGTCAATGCCGACATCTACATGGTCAAGAGCGACATCGCCGAGGTGCTCAGCGCCCGGCCGGGCACGGTGCTGATCGCGCGCCGGCTCGACGTCGCCACCGCCGCGACCGGCGTCGTCGGCACCTATAATCGCGGCATCGACGGCATCTTCTTTTCCGGTGGGGCGATGGCCGAGATCAGCGCCGATCCCGATGTCGGCGCCTTCCAGATGGGCGCGCCCTATTGGGACATCCTCTTGCCGACGGTCGCCTCGCTGCATCATCCGGTCGAGTTCATCGCCGCGCCCTTCCTGCTGCACGAGATCCATCCGGCGCGCTGGAACAGCACCGACTACAAGATGCTGCGCGAGCGCGCGGTCAAGGTGATGATCGCGCATGCGCGGCGCTACCAGACGGCGCGTCCCCGCGCGGCGGCCTTTCTCGCCGGCCTCGAGGGCTTCCTCGGCGGTCCGTTCGAGCCGCCGACCGAGAAGAAGATCAAGGACAGCGCCGTCTTCATGAATCTGTGGCTCGCCAAGATCGAGCAGAACCCGAGCAAGCTGGTCGCCGTCGATTTCAACGACCCGACCATCAACCGATTCATCTCGCAGCTGTTCGGCCACACCGCCGAGGCGCTCTCGATCGCCAAATGGCTCGATGCGCGCGAGGACGACGGCAAGCAGTCTCTGTTCGCCAAGGTACACCGCTTCATCAAGCTGATGCTGCGCACGCGGCGCGCCCAGAAGAAGGTCGAGCGGGTGCGGAAGCTGTTCCCGAACTGATCAGGCAGGCCGCGCCGGCGGCCTTCCGCCGATCACCGTCGTCGCCGAGGCCCCGGCCGCGACGCCGGCGGCGAGACATTGCTCGATGCCCTCGCCGGAGAGCCTCGCGGCGAGAAAGCCGGCGAGGAACGCATCCCCCGCCCCGGTCGTATCGACCACGTCGACGGCAGGCGGCACGGCCTTCAGGCGGAGATGCGGGGTTGCCACCTCGGCGCCTGCCGCGCCGCGCTTCACCGCGACGAGCCCGTAGCGCTCGGTGAGGAATCGGATCTGCGTCAGCGGATCCGACGAGCCGGCGAGGAAGGCGGCCTCGTCCTCGTTCGGGAAGAGGATCGTCGCGTCGCGGGTCCAGCCGAGGAAATTGTCCCGCCCGACCTCGTCGAGGAAGCCGACCGAGGCCGGATCGACGGTGACGGCGATGCCGCGCGACCTTGCGACCGCCATCAGCGACATGACCGCGGCGCGCGGACCCGGCGTGAACAGCGCATAGCCGGAGACATGGACGAGATCGAGCCCGGCGAGCAGCGACACCGGAAGGTCCTCGATCGCAAGCGCGTCATTGGCGCCGCGATCAGTCAGGAAGGAGCGCTGGCCGCCCTCCGAGATCAGCGCGATCAGCATGCCCGTGCCGCGCGTCTCGTCGATGCCGAGCCGCGGCGTCACGCCGGCTTGCCGGAGCGCCTCGGCCTGCGCCTCGGCATCGCGGCGGCCGACCTTGCCGGCGAGCGCGACGGGAATGCCGAGATGCGCCAGCCAGGCGGCCTGGTTGCAGGCGGAGCCGCCGGGATAGAGCCCAATGCGGGCGCGGCGGTCCGAGCCGGGCACGATCGGCCCTTCCGGCTGGACGATGACATCGGTCATCACATCGCCGATGACGAGGACGCGGGGCGGCGGCAGAGTGGATGTTGAGGCGGACGCAGACATGACGGACGGATCGAATCGCAACGGAGGACTTGCTTCCGCCCTTCTATAATGCGAATCGCGCGGCTCGTTATGCTTGATCCGGGTGGCGCATGGTCCCATGTCACCAGACCGGACCAGTTTGCCCGCCCACCGTTTCCCGCCGAGGCCGCGTCGATGACAGAAGACAATCCGCTTCTCTCCACCTGGACGACGCCGTTCGGCCTGCCGCCCTTTGCCGCGATCGAGCCGGCGCATTACCGCCCGGCCTTCGAGGCGGCGATCACGGCCCATCGCGCCGAGATCGACGCGATCGCCGGCAATCCGGAGGCGCCGAGCTTTGCCAATACGATCGAGGCGATGGAGCGCGCCGGCCGGCTGCTCGACCGCGTCGCGTCGGTGTTCTTCAACCTGACCAGCGCGCATACCAACGACGCGCTCGAGGCGATCGAGATGGAGGTGGCGCCGCTCTTGTCGCGCCATCGGAGCGCGATCTCGCTCAACGAGGCCTTGTTCCAGCGCATCGACGCCGTCGCCAAGGCTGCGGCTGCCGCGAATGGCGAAGGGCTCGATGCCGAGCAGCAGCGCGTGCTCGAGCGCTATCACACGGGCTTCCGCCGCGCCGGCGCCGGCCTGCCGCCCGAGACCAAGGCGCGTCTCGCCGCCATCTCGGAGCGGCTGGCGACGCTCGGCACCACCTTCGGCCAGAACGTGCTGGCCGACGAGAAGGGCTGGACTCTGGTGCTCGGGCCGGAGGATCTGGGCGGGCTGCCGGACTTCCTGATCGCCTCGGCGGCGCAGGCGGCGAGCGACCGCGGCCTCGACGGCCAGTATCTCATCACGCTGTCGCGCTCCTCGATCGAGCCCTTCCTGCAATTCTCGTCGCGCCGCGACCTGCGCGAGAAGGCGTTCGCCGCCTGGACCGCCCGCGGCGAGGCCGGCAAGACCGACAACCGCGCCATCATCGCCGAGACGGTGGCGCTCCGGGCCGAGCAGGCGCGCCTGATCGGCTTCGCCAGCTTCGCGCATTTCCGCCTCGACGATTCCATGGCGAAGACGCCGGAAGCGGCGATGGCGCTGCTCGAGTCCGTCTGGGTGCCGGCGCGGGCGCGCGCGATCGAGGAACGCGCCGCGCTGCAGGCGCTGGTGCATGAGGAGGGCGGCAATTTCGAGCTCGCCGCCTCCGACTGGCGCTATTATTCCGAGCGCCGGCGCAAGGCCGAGTTCGATCTCGACGAGGCCGGCCTCAAGCCCTACCTGCAGCTGGACAAGGTGATCGAAGCCGCCTTCGACACGGCGACACGGCTGTTCGGCCTCGAGTTCGCCGAGCGCACGGACATCGCGGCCTATCATCCCGATGTGCGCGTGTTCGAGGTCACGGATGCCGCGGGCGCGCCGGTGGGCCTCTTCCTCGGCGATTATTTCGCGCGGCCCTCGAAGCGCAGCGGCGCCTGGATGAGCGACTATCGCGGCCAGGAAAAGCTCGTCGGCGACATCAGGCCGATCATCGTCAATGTGATGAATTTCGCGAGAGGCGCCGACGGCGCGCCGACGCTGCTCTCCTATGACGACGCGCGGACGCTGTTCCATGAATTCGGCCACGGCCTGCACGGGCTCCTGTCCGACGTGACCTATCCCTCGATCGCCGGCACCAGCGTCGCGCGCGACTTCGTCGAATTCCCCTCGCAGCTCTATGAACACTGGTTCGAGCGGCCGGAAACGCTGGAGCGCTTCGCCGTGCATTACCAGACCGGCGCGCCGATGCCGGCCGAGCTGATCGAGCGCCTCAAGGCGAGCCGAAGCTTCAACCAGGGCTTCGCGACGGTCGAATATGTCGCCTCGGCGCTGGTCGATCTGAAGCTGCATCTCCTCGCCGACGGCGCGGGGCTCGATTCGACCCTGTTCGAGAAGGCCGTGCTCGACGAGATCGGCATGCCAGAGGCGATGGTGATGCGCCACCGCACGCCGCACTTCCAGCATGTCTTCGCCGGCGACGGCTATTCCTCGGCCTATTACAGCTATCTCTGGTCGGAGACGCTCGATGCCGACGGCTTCGACGCCTTCGAGGAGGCCGGCGACATCTTCGCGCCCGAGGTCGCCGCCAAGCTCAAGCAGTTCGTCTATGCCGCCGGCAATCGCCGCACGCCGGACGCCGCCTACCGCGCCTTCCGCGGCCGCGATCCCGATCCCTCAGCGCTGCTCCGGAAGCGCGGGCTGATGGACACGGCCGTCTGAATGGCGCACACAGCCCCTGACAACACGAGGACATGACCATGGCCACCGCCAAGCCCGCACCGACCAAGGCCGACCTTTCGGCGATCGAACTGAAGATGCTCGCCCGCGTCGCCCGCCCCGGCCCCTATGTCGGCCTCGACGGCAAGGCCGTCCAGCGCCTGATCGAGCTCGGCCTCGTCAAGACCCGCGTCTCCGGCTACCAGCTCACCGACGAGGGTTTTGCGCTGCTGCGGGCGGAGTAGGCTCGTTCGCAGGCGTCCAGCGGCGTCGATCAGAAGGACCGATGTCGCCTGGACCGCTTCTTTCTCCTCTCCCTCAGGGAGAGGTCGACCGCGAAGCCGGCGGGTGAGGGCCTGAGCCCTCTCCGGAGAGGCCGTAAACCCTCTCCCGGACCTGCGGTCCGACCTCCCCCTCAGGGGGAGATGAAGCGTAACGCTGCGACTGCGGAACTCGTCAAACGCGATTGCGCAGGCGGATTCCCGTCAAACGTCCAGGTTCACCACGCTGAGCGCATTGTCCTGGATGAATTCGCGCCTCGGCTCGACGTCGTCGCCCATCAGCTTGGTGAAGAGGTCGTCGGCGGCGTCGGCTTCCTTGACGCGGACCTGCAGCAGCGAGCGGACATTCGGATCGAGCGTCGTCTCCCAGAGCTGGCTCGCATTCATCTCGCCGAGGCCCTTGTAGCGCTGCATGGTGATGCCCTTGCGGCCGGCGGCGAACACCGCCTCGAGCAGCGAGCGCTGGCCGTAGATCGGCGTCGCGAGGTCCTTGCGGCGGAACACCGAGGGGCGCTCGAACACTTCGCGCATCCGCGCCGAGTGATTGTCGAGCTTGCGCGCATCGGCGCTGTCGATCAGCGCCGCGTCGATCATCGCCGCCTCGCGCACGCCGCGCACCTCGCGCTCGAAGAGATAGCCGCCGTCGCGGCCGATCGTGCCGGTCCAGCCCTGCTCGATCTCGTCGGAGATCGAATCGAGCCGCTCGGCGACCTTCTTCACCGCGGCGAGCGCGGCATCCGGATCGTTCATCACGGCGCTGTTCAGCGCGCCGGCGATCGCCGCCTGCTCGACGAGGCGGCGGTCGTAGCGGGTGTGCAGCCCGTCGATCAGATGCTTGACCTGGCGGGCGTCGTTGACGATCGCCGCGAGATCAGCGCCGGTCCGGACTTCGCCGCTTTCAAGGTGCAGCGCCGCGTCGTCGACGCCCTGGTCGATGAGGTAATCCTCGAGCGCGCGCTCGTTCTTCAAGTACTGCTCGGAGCGGCCCTTGGTGACCTTGTAGAGCGGCGGCTGCGCGATGAAGATATGGCCGCGCTCGATCAGTTCCGGCATCTGGCGGAAGAAGAACGTCAGGAGAAGCGTGCGAATATGGGCGCCGTCGACGTCGGCGTCCGTCATGATGATGATCTTGTGGTAGCGCAGCTTGTCGGGCGCGAACTCGTCCTTGCCGATCGACGTGCCGAGCGCGATGATCAGCATGCCGATCTGCTCGGACGACAGCATCTTGTCGAAGCGCGCACGCTCGACATTGAGGATCTTGCCGCGCAGCGGCAGCACGGCCTGGTTCTCGCGGTTGCGGCCCTGCTTGGCAGAGCCGCCTGCCGAATCGCCCTCGACGATGAAGATCTCGGACTTGGAGGGATCGCGTTCCTGGCAGTCGGCGAGCTTGCCGGGCAGCGAGGCGATGTCGAGCGCGCCCTTGCGGCGGGTCAATTCGCGCGCCTTCCGCGCCGCCTCGCGCGCCGTTGCCGCCTCGACCACCTTGGTGAGGATCTGCTTCGATTCGGACGGATGCTCCTCGAACCACATGCCGAGCGCCTCGTTGACGAGGCTCTCGACGACCGGGCGCACCTCGGAGGAGACCAGCTTGTCCTTGGTCTGCGAGGAGAATTTCGGATCGGGCACCTTGACCGAGAGCACGGCGGTCAGGCCCTCGCGGCAATCATCGCCGGTGAGGGACACCTTCTCGCGCTTCGAGATGCCCTCGCGGTCGGCATAGCCGGTGACCTGGCGCGTCAGCGCGGCGCGGAAGCCGGCGAGATGGGTGCCGCCGTCGCGCTGCGGGATGTTGTTGGTGAAGCAGAGCACGTTCTCGTGGTAACTGTCATTCCACCACATCGCGACTTCGACGGTGATGCCGTCGCGCTCCGCCGAGAGGCTGATCGGCCCCTGGAGCAGCGGGTGCTTGGCGCGGTCGAGATAGCGCACGAAGGCCTCGAGGCCGCCGTCATAGACGAGCTCCTCACGCCGTGCCTCGACGCCGCGCCGGTCGGTCAAGACGATGCGCACGCCCGAATTCAGGAAGGCGAGCTCGCGCAGCCGGTGCTCCAGCGTGTCGAAATCGAACTCGACCTTGGTGAAGGTCTCGGTCGAGGGCAGGAAGCTGATCTCGCTGCCCGACCGGCCCTCATAGACGCCGGTGACGACGCGCGACTCGTAGGTGCCGGTCTCGCGCAGCGGCGCGTCGGCATTGCCATGCGTGAAGCTCATCTCGTGGATCTTGCCGCCGCGGCGGATCTTGAGCTTCAGCCAGGCCGAGAGCGCGTTGACGACGGAGACGCCGACGCCATGCAGGCCGCCCGACACCTTGTAGGAATTCTGGTCGAACTTACCGCCGGCATGCAGCTGGGTCATGATGACCTCGGCCGCGGAAATTCCTTCGCCGGTGTGGATATCGGTCGGAATGCCGCGCCCGTTGTCGATGACCGTGCAGGAGCCGTCGGGGTTCAGCGTGACGCTGACGAGATCGGCATGGCCGGCGAGCGCCTCGTCGATGGCGTTGTCGACGACCTCATAGACCATGTGATGCAGGCCCGAGCCGTCGTCCGTGTCGCCGATATACATGCCGGGCCGCTTGCGAACAGCATCCAAGCCCTTGAGCACCTTGATGGAATCGGCGCCGTAGGCTTCCGAGGCGTTGTCGCGGGCGATATCGGACATTCAGTCTTTCCTGGGTGGTCGCGCGAGCCGCGCCTGAGGCGCGCGCGCGAGCATCGATTCGTAGTGCTAATCTATTGCTTCTTCTTCGAAATTGCACCTTGGACCCTAGCGAGGAAACACGGCGCGAAGGTGGCGGCGGCGGCGCCCGCGATCAGCGCTTGCGCGCGGGGAACGGCCAGACGATGGTCGGCGTTGCAAGGGCCCCCGCCCGGGCCCCATGAAGAGCCGCGCCATGATGCACTGGATCGATCAGTTTCTCGCCAGCTACGGACTGATCGTCGTCTATCTCGGCGTCATCATCGAGGGCGACAGCGTGCTGCTCGCCGCCGGCTTCCTCGCCCACCAGGGCGTCCTGCATCCCACGGGCGTCTTCCTCGCCGCCTTCGCGGGCTCGCTGACCGGCGACCAGATCCTCTATTATGTCGGCCGCTACGCCCGCGATTCACGGCTCGTCAAACGGCAGACGGCGCGGCCGGCCTTCGTGCGCGTGCTCGATCTCATCACGCGCCACCGCGTCCTGTTCATCCTCTCGTTCCGCTTCATCTATGGCGTGCGCACGATCAGCCCGATCGCCATCGGCATCGCCGGCGTGCCGCCGCTGCTCTACACGGTGCTGAACGTCATCGCCGCCGCGGTCTGGGCGGCGCTGATCACGTCGATCGGCTATGTGTTCGGCCGGCTGATCGAGACCTATTCCGGGCGCCTGCACGGCCTCGAGCACAAGCTGCTGATCGCGCTCGCCATCGGCGTCGCCTCGCTCGCGATCCTGCATCTCGCCCGCGGCGAGCTGATGAAGCGGCAGGGGCGGCCGCCCGAAGCGAAACCCTGAGCCTCGATCAGTTCGGCTCGGGTGTCTCCTGCCGCGGCTTCGGCGTCTTGAGGCCGGACCAGCTGGCATTGATCTCGGCGCCGATGAGGACCGAGAGCGCGGTGAACCACAGCCAGAGCAGGAAGATCACCGGGCCGCCGAGCGAGCCATAGGTCGCGTCATAGACGGCGAAGCGCGTGACATAGATCGAGAACAGCGAGCAGCCCGGCAGCCAGATCAGCGTCGCCGCGATGGCGCCCGGCAGCATGCGGCGGGCCCGCCGCCAGGGGCCGCCGGGCTTCCTGTGCGGCACGACGAAATAGATCGCCGAGATCGAGCAGAAGGCGATGAGCGCCAGGATCGGCCAGCGGATCAGGAGCAGGGTCGTGACGCTCGCATAGGGCACGTGCAGGATCGACAGGGCGACGGGCACCGCCGCGATCACCGTCAGCGTCAGGATGGCGAAGATGACGGCGCCGAGCGTCAGGCCGAGCGAGATGCCGATCGAGACGAAGATGTTGCGGTCGTCCTTGACCTCATAGGCGAAATTGACGCCGCTCATCAGCGCCGCCACGCCGGCGCGCGAGCTCCACAAGGCGATGGCGAGACCGATGATGAGGCCGGCATTGAGCTGCGCCGGTCCCTTGAGGGCGAGCGCCGTCAGGAAATCGAGCACGATCGGCCGCGCCTCGTCCGGCAGGACCGAGGCGATGTCGGAAGCGTGCTTGGTCACCCCGGAGAGATCGAACAACAGGCCATAGAGCGAGATGAAGATCGCCAGCGCCGGAAAGACGGCGAGGAAGCCGTAGAAGGCGACGCCGGCCGCGATCAGCATGTCGTCATGGGCGATGAAGCGCACGAAGACGTTCGAGACCAGCTTCCAGGCCGTCACATGCGGCGGCCGGCGCGTCGTGGTGGCCGGAATCGCGGCGGCCTGGGGCTGGGCGCTCACTACCGCCCGCCCGGCCACGCCGCCATCTCCCGCCTCGACCCGCATCACTGCCATCCGGCACTCCCGACCTCGTTGCCGATCATCCTAGCAGAATGACGCGCCGGGGCGACAACGGGCTCGGCGCGCCTCAGCGCCGCGTCAGGGCAAAGCCGACCAGCGCCGCGGCGCCGGCGATCAGGGCGACGGTCAAGAGCGGCTGCCCCTGCGTCCCGCGCGCCACCATGCGGCCTACGGCGGTGGTGGCCTCGCCGGCGCTGCGGGCCCGCTGCTCGGCTTCGTCGGCGAGATCGTGGAAGACGTTGCGGACGACCCCGCCATTGCTGCGGACCGCCCGCGCTGCCTCGGAGGTCGCCGCGCGCGCCGCACGCCGCGCCTCGGCCGAGGCGGCACTCGCCCGCGCGCCGATCTTTTCCGCGGCCTGATGCAGTTCACTGGACTGTGCCATCGCGTGCTCCGTTCGTTGTTGCGTTCATCAACGCGCGGCCCTGCGAATGGTTCATCGGCGGATCGCCACGGGGCGCCGCTTTACGGCGCCAGCGCCACGCGATTGCGGCCGGCGCGCTTCGCGGCATAGAGCGCGCGGTCGGCTCTCGCGAGCAGCGCCGTCGCGCTGCGGTCGCCGGCCGCGCGGCTGGCGGCACCGACGCTGATGCGCACGCTGACGGCCTTGATGCCGGTCACCACCGGCGCGAGCTCGATGGTCGCGCGGAGGCGCTCGGCGATCGCCGCGACATCGTCGGGCGCCGTCAACGGCAGCAGGCAGGCGAATTCCTCGCCGCCGATCCGCGCGACATGATCGCCGTCACGCAGCGCGCCACCGAGACGCTGGGCGACCTGCGCCAGCACGGTGTCGCCGATGGCGTGGCCATGCTCGTCGTTGATCCGCTTGAAGAAATCGATGTCGATCATGACCATCGCCAGCGCGCCGCCCTGCTGGAAGGCGCGCTCGGCCGCCGCCTCGAAGGCGCGGCGGTTGGAGAGGCCGGTCAGCGGATCCTGGCCGGCAAGGCGGCGCAGATCGTCCTCGAGCCGCTGCTGGGCCGTCACGTCATGGAAGAGCCAGATGCGGCCATTGCCGCCGTCGCCGAGCACGGGGTGGCTGTCGACCTGGATGACGCGGTCGCCGAGTCGCCAGAGCAGCGTCGCGGCATAGTCGAGATTGGTACCGAGCTGCTCATAGCGCTCGGCGAGGGCCGCGGCGTTGCTGCAGCGCTCGCGCAGCTGCCGCATCGCCGCCGCGAGGCGGGCCGGATCGACGAAGCCGCCCGCGAGCTCCAGCAGGGCCGCGGCGCGCTCGTTGACCTGCGGCGCACGGCCGGAGCCGTCGATGACGATGATGCCGAGCGGGACGCTCTCGAAGAGGTCGTGGAAGCGCGCCTCGACCTGGCGCCGCAACATGCCGCGCGCGGCGAGCGCCTCGCTTGCGGCCCGGCTGACGTGGTCGAGCGCCTCCGCCTTCTCCGCCGTCCAGGCGGGCGCCGCGTCGTGCCAGAGCAGGATCAGCACCGCGGCGGAACCGCCGGGCACCGCAAGGGGAACCGCGAGGGCCGCGCGGGCCGGGCGCCCCGTCGCCAGGATGACGGAGCCAGGCAGATGCAGCCGCCGTACCGGCTCGGGCGTCGCCTCCCGGGCCGGACGCTCCGACCGGGACGGCCAGAGAAAGGCCGGCGGATGGACGCCGGGATCGGCCGAGACGGGAACGGCGACACCATCGGCGCCGATTTCGGCCGCGAGCGCATAATCCGCGCCCGAGCCGAGGCGCGCCAGCTTCAGGAGGCTCGCGAGCCCGCCGGCTGGCGACATGTCGGGATCGGGCGCGCCCGGTTCCATCGGCCTCGTCTCCCGTTTCAGCCGATCGAGAGGGCCAGCTGGTCGATGACAGCCTCGGGGCCGGTCACATGCGGCAGATGCCCCTCGGCGTCGATGACGGCGAAGGTCGAGCCTGGGATCGCGTCGTGCAGCCAGAGGGCGGCCTCGAGCGGCACGGCGGCATCGCGCTTCGCCTGGACGAGATGGGTCGGCGTCGTCACCTGGGCGGCGATCGCGCGCATATCCGACTGGAAGATGGTGCGCGCCATGGCGAGCGCGATATCCGGCCGCATCAGGAACAGCGTGCGCGCGAATTCCGTTATGGCGCCCGCGTCGGCGGCACCGACGATGGTCGGCGCGAATCCCGCGCCCCAGGCCTGGAAATTGCCGGCCATGGCGGCGAACAGGCCGTCGAGTTCGGCCTCGTCGAAGCCGCCGTGATAGTCGCTGTCGTTGCGATAGCGCGCCGAGGCGCCGATCATCACGAGGCGGGCGAAGGCGTCCGGCCGCGCCACCGCAGCCGCCGCGCCGATCATGGCGCCGACTGAGTGGCCGATATGGATCACCGGGCCGCAACCCAGCTCGTCGAGCAAGGCGAGGAGGTCGTCGGCATAGCCGAGCAGCGCGCCGTGGCGGCGCGGGTCGTAAGTCTCCGGCCCGGACGGTCCGGAGCCGGCGAGATCGAACGACACCGTCCGGAACCGCGCGTCGAGCCAGGGCCGGATGCCGTCGAATGAGGACTGATTGGTGCCGAAGCCATGCGCGAGGACGACGGTCACGGTGCCATGTCCACTGACGCGGCCGTTCAGCGCTTCGAAGAGGGACATCCGGGGCTCCGGGGGTAGCCGTCACCGACGCTTATACGGCGTCGCGGCGGAAATGGCGCGCGGACCTTGCCCTCGCAGTGAATAAATTGTTCGGGGGTCGAAGCAGCCCGCCGCCGATCGGCGCAACCGTCAGCGCGGCGGCGGGTCGCTTTCGCCCGGCACCAGCTCCATCGGCCAGATGTCCTGGACCAGCCCGACCGGGTGAGCGTCGCGAAAGGCCGGCATCGTCGCGAGCAGCCCTTCCGCGAGGCGGCGACCGAGATCGAACAGCGACAGGCGGAAGCAGGTCAGCGCCGGCGAGAGGAAGCGCGACTGCGGCGACTGGCGCAGGCCGATGATCGCCATGTCCTGCCCCGGCGTCAGCCCGACATCATGCAGCCGGCGATAGGCGCCGATCGCCATGATCTCGTTGATGAGCACCGTCGCCGTCGGCCTGTCGGAGAGCGACAGCAGCTGGTCGACCGCGGCATAGCCGCCGCCCTCGCTGGTCTCGGCGCGGACGAGCAGCGCCGGATCATAGGCAAGGCCGTTGGCGGCGAGCGCCGCGCGATAGGCATCGGCGAAGACATAGCCGAGATTGAGCTCGGAGTGTGGATTGACCAGCGCGATGCGGCGATGGCCCGCCGCGGCGAGGCGATTGACGGAGGCGGTGGCGACGCCGGCGAAATCGAGATCGACCCAGGGATGGCCGCCGCCGGAGAGGCTGCGGCCGAGCGCCATGAACGGGATCTGGCGCTCGATCAGATAGTCGATGCGGCGGTCGTGGCGCTTGATCGCCGAGATGAACAAGCCGTCGACGAAGCGGCGCGAGACGACGCGGCGGATGTGATCATAGGGGTCCTCGTCGAAGGGACAGAGCAGCACCACGAGATCGAGATGGTGGGCGGCGAAGACCTGCTGCACGCCGGCATAGACGCTGGTGAAGAACGTGTCGCCGTGGAGGCTCGTTTCGCTGTTGGTCTCGACGACGAAGCCGATGGCGTTGGTCGTGCCCTGGCGGAGGCTCCGGCCCGACTGGTTGGGCATGTAGCCGAGGGCGGCGGCGGCCTCGAAGACGCGCCGGCGCGTTTCGGCATTGACGTCGGAGCGGCCGTTGAGCGCCCGCGACACCGTGCCGATCGAGATGTTCAGATGCTTCGCCAGCTCGCGAATGCTCACGCGGACCGATCCTCTTTCCTCAAAGCCGGCAGCGCCGGCAGCCGTCGCGGCAACCGGGCGCGGCGGCGTCCCTCAAGGGCCGGAGAGGCCCCGCCCCATTGGTCGAGCACATCGTCTCTCTTGACAAGGGGGAAAGGCTGATGTGTGATTGTAAACGTTTACGGCGCCATTGCACTGCATCGAAAACGTTTGCAGCGCACCAAACCAGCGCCGAAGGGGGAGGAGACCCTTGATGCAGCGAGCCGCCTTGATTGGGTGTGGCGCGATGAGTCGCGCCTGGTTCGAGGCCGCGCAGACGATCGAGGGTCTCGAGATCGTCGGCGTCGCCGATATCGACGCCGACCGGGCCGCCGCGCGCGCCGCCGAGTTTGGCCTCGATAAGGCCGTGATCGCGACGAGCATCGAGGAGCTCCTCGCCGCGACCTCCCCGGACATCCTGTTCGACGTGGTCGTTCCCGGCGCCCGCCATCATGTCGTTTCCACCGCTTTGGCTGCCGGCTGCCATGTCCTCTCCGAGAAGCCGATGGCCGGCACGCTCGACGAGGCGCGCGATCTCGTCGCCCGCGCAAAGGCCGCCGACCGGCTGCATGTCGTGATCCAGAACCGCCGCTATCTCGAAGGGCCGCGCCGCATCCGCCGCGCGCTGGCGGCGGGCCTCATCGGCGAGGTGACCAGTCTCCACTGCGATTTCTTCCTCGGGCCGCATTTCGGCGGCTTCCGCGAGGAGATGGAGCATGTGCTGCTGCTCGACATGGCGATCCACACCTTCGACGCGGCGCGGTTCCTGGCCGGCGCCGATCCCGAAGGCGTCTATTGCCGCGAGTGGGAGCCGAAGAATTCCTGGTACAAGCAGGGCGCCTCCGCCGTCGCCATCTTCGAGTTCGGCGAGGGTGTGATCTTCAACTATCGCGGCTCCTGGTGCGCCGAAGGCCTCGGCACCAGCTGGGAGAGCGCCTGGCGCATCGTCGGCACCAAGGGCACGCTGACCTGGGACGGGCACGACGCGATCCGGGCCGAGGTCGCCACCGGCGCCGGCACCGGTCTCTTTTCCGAGGTGGCCGCAATCGAGATCCCTCCCCTCGATCCGTCCGACCGCACGGGCGGCCACCTCGGCCTCATCACCGACTTCGTCGCCGCGACGCGCGGCGGGTCCGAGCCGGAAACGGTCGGCCGGGAGAACATCAAGAGCCTCGCGATGGTGTTCGGCGCGATCGAAAGCGCCGAGGCCGGACGCCGGGTCGATATCCGCATCTAGAAGGCCGCCGCCCGCTCAGGCGTGGCGACAGCCCGTGACGTTTCCATAAGGAGCAGTCGGTGACCAATCCCCTTCTCGACATCCGCATCGGCACCATGATCAAGGGCAATGCGCCCGATCCCGCTGCTTATGTGCGCGAGATCCTGCCGCACGGTTTCGAGTCGATCGAGCCGTTCTTCTGGCAGACGCTCGGCGGCAAGGACATTCCGAAGCTCGCGGCCGAGCTGAAGGAGGCGATCGGCGACCATGACGTCGTCATCGATACGCTCGGCATGTTCGGCAACCCGCTCGAGGACACCGATCTCGACCGCCAGACGCTCGAAGGCTGGAAGGTGCTGATCGACAACGCCCATCTCTTCGGCGCCAAGACGATCGCGGGCTTCACTGGGCGCCTCCGTGGCCGCCCGCTCGAGGAGAGCCTGCCGCGCTACAAGGCAGTGTGGAGCGAACTGGCGAAGCGCGCGGCCGACAAGGGCGTGCGGCTCGCCTTCGAGAACTGCGCCATGGACGGCAACTGGGCGACGGGCGACTGGAACATCGCCCATAATCCCGACGCTTGGGAACTCATGTTCAACGAGACGCCGGACGACAATATCGGGCTCGAATGGGAGCCCTGCCACCAGATGGTCTACCTGATCGACCCGATCCCGCAGATCCACAAATGGGCGCCGAAGTTCTTCCATATCCACGGCAAGGACGCGACCATCCGCTGGGACGTGATCCGCGAGCATGGCATCTTCGGCAAGCATCCCTTCGTGCAGATGCGCACGCCCGGCTTCGGCGACAGCGACTGGACGCGCGTCATCAGCGAACTGCGCCTCGCCGGCTTCAAGGGCACGATCGATATCGAGGGCTGGCACGATCCGGTCTATCGTGATGCGCTCGAGATGACCGGCCAGGTCTATGCGCTCAACCATCTGAAGAGCGCGCGCGGCGGCGCCGCCTTCATCGCCAATCCGGCCTGAGCCGATAGGCTCCGGCACGCCAGCACAGGAGGCGCGGCCAAAGGCGGCGCCGAGCAGAGGATCGCGAGACGGGACGAGGCCGGGGGGAGGAGAACCGCCGGACACGTCCCGACAACCGATGGCCGGGACACAGCTTGCCCCGGGCACGAGGACGGAGCCGCGCCGATGCCGGCCGGCTGACTGAACAGAGGGAGGAACTCATGGCTTTTTCAGCAACGACCGCGCGGGTTCGCGGTCTCCTTTTCGCCGCGGCGTCGATCGGCGCCGTGCTTGTCGCCACGGGGACGGCCGCGCAGGCCGAGGCGCTCCGCGACAAGTGGTGCAAGGACGTCAAGATCCGCTTCTTCGTCGGCGGCGCCGAGGGCGATGCCTTCGGCACGATCGTCTATAACGGCGCCAAGCAGGCGGCGCTCGATACCGGCGCGGACGTCGAATATGTCTTCTCGGGCTGGCAGCTCGAAAAGATGGTGCAGCAGCTCCGCGAAGCCATCGCCTCGGCGCCGAAGGGCATCGCGATGATGGGCCATCCCGGCCCGGCCGCGATCATGCCGCTCGCCGAACAGGCCGCGGCCGCCGGCATCAAGATGGAATACCAGAACGTCGACGTGCCGGAAGTGCGCGCGAAGTTCGGCGGCGGCTATGTCGGCGCCAATCTCGAACCGCAGGGCCGCGCGCTCGGCGAGCAGGCGGTCCGCCAGTTCGGCTTGAAGTCCGGCGACACGGCCATCGTCATCGCCGACTGGTCGCAGGAGACGCGCGTCGTGCGCGAGGCCTCGACGGTGAAGGCGCTCGAGGATGCCGGCGTCAAGGTGGTGAAGCTCAACGGCACGCCTGATATGGCCGGCGACCCGAACCTCGCCATTCCCGTGATCTCGGCGGGCCTCCTCGCCAATCCGGAGACGAAGCTGATCGGCTATCCGGGCGGCCAGATGCTCGGCAACGCGCCGGTCTACATGCAGACGGTCGGCAAGAAGCCGGGCGAGATCGCCAATATCGGCTTCGACACCTCGCCGCAGATCGTCTCCGCCTTCAAGGACGGCTGGGTGCAGCTGACCTCGGACCAGCAGCCCTTCCTGCAGGGCTATATCCCGATCGTCAGCCTCTGCGGCCAGATCGTCTATGGCCTCGGCCCGCTCAATGTCGACACCGGCGCCGGCTTCGTCACGCCCGACAACTACAAGACCGTGGCGGACCTCGCCACCGAGGGCCTGCGCTGATCGCGCGAGAAGGCCGGGCGGGGCGGCTTCGGCCGCCTCGCCCCTTCCCCGGCCCGGCCGGACCTGCCACAGGGAGCGTGAAATGGGCGAACGGCTGATCGAGCTTCGCGACATCAAGAAATCATACGGCAATGTCTTCGCCGTCGGCGGCGTCTCCATGCATGTCGATCGCGGCGAGGTCGTCGGCCTCCTCGGCGACAACGGCGCCGGCAAGTCGACGCTGATCAAGATCCTCGCCGGCGCGATCCGGCCGAGCGATGGCGAGATCTTCGTGCGCGGCAAGGCGGTTCCCGGCTGGAGCCCGGCCAAGTCGCGCGATGCCGGCATCGAGACGGTGTTCCAGGACCGCGCCCTCGCCGTGCAGCAGACCATCGTGCGCAACATCTTCATGGGGCGCGAGATCACCACCGCCTTCGGCTTCCTCGACATCGCCAAGGAGCGATCGGAAGCCGAGCGGCTGATGCGCGAGATCGGCTTCACCTCGAAGGTGTTCTCGCCCGATTCGATCGTCGGCCAGCTCTCCGGCGGCGAGCGCCAGGGCGTCGCGATCGCCCGCGCCATCTACAACAAGGCGGATCTCATCATTCTCGACGAGCCGACCACGGCTTTGTCGCTGACCGAGACCGAAAAGGTGTTCCGCTTCGTGCGCACCGTGCGCGAGAGCGGCCGCTCGATCCTCTTCATCGGCCACAACATCCACCACGTCTTCGACATCGCCGAGCGCTTCATCGTGCTCGATCGCGGCCGCGTCGCGCTCGAGATCACCAAGGACGAAGCGAAGAGCGCCGAGAACCTCATCGGCTTCATGGAGCATGTCGCCCATCCGAGCGGCGCCAATCCGCTGGAAGCGATCCTCGCCGAACGAGCCGCGCGGCGGCAGGGAGCACAGGCATGACCAGCCTCAGCCAGCCGAACAACGCTTCCATCAAGCTCAGCCCCTGGCGCAAATTCGTCCTCGGCAACCGCGCCTCGCTCGGCACGCTCGCCGTGTTCGTGGTGATGATGCTGATCTTCTTCGCCTTCGCGCCCGGCATCTTCTCGCGCTGGCCGATCTACAATTCCGTGCTGCTGACGCTGCCGGTGGCGCTCTTCCTGGTGGTGCCGCTCGTCTTCATCGTCACGGTCGGCGAGATCGACCTCTCCTTCCCGGCGACGATGGGCTTCTCGGCGTGGATTTTCGCGCTTGTCGTCCAGGCGGGCTACGACCCGTTCCTCGGCATCATCGGCGCGGTCGCCGTCGGCATGGGGCTCGGTTTCGGCGTCGGCGCGATCGTCGTCTATGCCGGCCTCTCCTCGCTGGTGGCGACACTCGGCATGAACTTCCTGCTGCGCGGCCTGATCATGATCCCGACCGAGGGCAAATCGATCTCGCTGCTCGGCCTCAAGGACACGCTGGCCTACCAGATGCTCTCGAGTTCCGTCGGCGGCTTTCCGATTCAGGTCGTCTGGGCGCTGATCTTCGTGATCATCTCGATCTTCCTCTACAACCGCCATCGCTTCGGCGTCCGCGTCCGCGCCGTCGGCGACAATCCCGACAGCGCCGCCCAGATGGGCATCGACACCAAGCGCGTCCGTGTGGCGACCTTCGCCTTCATGGGCCTCGGCGCGGCGCTGGCCGGCGTCTTCTCGACCATGATCAACTTCACCTGGTGGCCGTCCTCGGGCGACGCCTACCTGCTGCCGACGCTGGCGGCCGTCTTCGTCGGCGGCACGCCGACCTGGGGCGGCGTCGGCACGGTGGCCGGCGGCGCGATCGGCGCGGTGATCGTCTCGTTCATCCAGACGGGCATCGTCGCCGGCGGCCTCTCCGGCTTCTATGTGCAGTTCTTCAACGGGCTGATCATCATCCTGTCGCTGCTCGGTCACCGCTGGAACCAGGTCCGCTACCGCTGAAAAGAGAGCGGGCCGGGCGATCGGCGCGGCCCGCCGACCACACAATCGCAGTCAGCGGGTCTGCGGACGCCTCGCGGCATCTGGGATCAGATGCGTCTCGACCGAGCCGACCGGCACGCCGAGGCGCGAGATGGTGCCGCGGCTCAGAAGCGCGCCGCTGGCGAGGCGGATGATGCGGTCCTCGCAATGCAGCCGGATCGGCGACTTGCCGCGCCGCTTCAGCCAGATGTCGTAGGAGAGGCGAACGCGGTCGCCGTCGATCCAGAGCTTGGCCGGCGCCGCGAGGTCCTGCCGCTCGCCGACATAGACGCCGGGTGCCGTGCGGCGGAAGCGCCAGGTGCGGCGGTCGGTCTCGCCGTCGTCGAAGCGGAAGAACTGCTCGAGCACGAAGACGCCGCCGATCTCGCGCCCCTTGGTCCAGACGAGGAAGCCGCGGTCGAGCCCGATCGCCCGGCTCACCAGCCGTCCGCGGCCGATGCCCATGCCATGGAAGGTCGCCTCGAACGAGACGGGCGGCGCCGGATCGGATGTCGCAGCCGCCGCCGGGGCCACCGCGAGGCAGAGCCACGCCGCCATCAGCATCACGAGGTGCCGCATCATCCGCCCCCTCCGCACCCCGCAGCCAGAGCGGGTGGATCGGAAGACGGTAGCACCGATTTCGGACCGATTGAGGGCGGCGCGCCGCTGTGTCGCCGCGAACGGCGACCGGCAGAAGCTCTCAGGCGGCGTTCGATGCCGCGGCGCCGCCATTCAGCACCGCATAGAGCGCGGCCTGGTCGCTGGAGGCGCGCAGCTTGGCGGCGAGGCCCGGCTCGCGCAGCAGCCGCGCGATGCGGGCCAGCGCCTTCAGATGGTCGGCGCCGGCGCTTTCCGGCGCCAGCAGCAGGAAGACGAGATCGACCGGCTGGTCGTCGAGCGATTCGAAATCGATCGGCTTGGCGAGGCGCGCGAAAATGCCGTGGATCCGCTTCAGCGAGCGGATCTTGCCGTGCGGGATGGCGATGCCATTGCCGACACCAGTCGAACCGAGGCGTTCGCGCTGCAGCAGCGTGTCGAAGATCTGGCGCTCGTCGAGGCCGGTCTGGCGGGCGGCCCGCTCGGCCAATTCCTGCAGGGCCTGCTTCTTGCCGTTCGCTTTCAGCGCCGGAATGATCGAGTCCGGGCTGATGAGATCGCTGAGGTCCATGACTTGGTTCAAAATGCCTCGTTCAAACCCTGGGTACGCGACCCACCTTCCCGGCGCACGCAATGCGCGCCGGGCAGTTGGTCCATCTTATGCGGAATTACGGGCTGACGGAATCCCCTTTGCCCGCCGCAGCCGGGTCAATCCACCCGATATTGCCGTCGCGGCGGCGATAGACGACGTTGACGCCGCCATGCCCCGCATGCCGGAACACGACGACGGCCGCATCGGCGAGATCCATCGCCATCACGGCGCCCGACACCGACAGCGTGCGGAGCGACTTCGTCTCCTCCGCGATCACCATCGGGCTGTAGTCCGAGGCGAGCTCCTCATCGGCCTCAGGCGTCGCCGCCAGCACCGTGTAGCTCGCATCCTCGTCCGGGATAACGCGGACCTCGTGGTGGTGTTCCTTCAGCCGCCGCTTGTAGCGCCGCATCTGCTTCTCGATGCGATCCGCCGCCTGCTCGAAGGTCGGATAGATCTCGTGGCCCCGCCCTTCGGCCTGGAGGTCGAGCCCGCTGTCGAGATGCAGCGCGCAGTCGACACGATATCCGCCACCATCGCGCTCGAGCACGACACGGCCGGAAAACCCGCCGTCGAAATACTTGCCGACGACAGCGCCGACACGGCTTTCGACATGGGTGCGATAGGCGTCGCTGATCTCGATATGCTTGCCGGAAATGCGGAGAGACATGGGAGCACGTACCCTTTCGACGTCGTTGCGATCCGAGGCCCGGTTCGCAAGCGAGCCGATGCCCCGTCGGGCACGTTGCCGATATCAGCCTCGTCCGGGCCCACCCTTCGCTTGGCCGGAGTTTTCTCCGGTCCCGAGGCCCAACACGCCGTCCGGCGCCGCGCCCTTCTAGTGACGGCCGGTTCCGAAGTCAAGGAAACCCGGCTATCCCGACCATCATCACCTGAAGCTGGGCATCCGTCGAGGCCACGACAAGGGCAAAGCGCCTCAAGAGGTCGCAACGGCCTCAACGGGCCGACGACGCCTCGGCCAGCTTTTCGCGCCGGCGCTGGACGGATGAGGGGATGCGCAGCGCCTCGCGATATTTCGCGACCGTGCGCCGGGCGATGTCGATGCCGGATTCGCGCAGCATCTTGACCAGCGTGTCGTCGCTGAGCACGTCCTCGGCGCTCTCGGCGTCGATGAGGCTGCGGATGCGGTGGCGCACGGCTTCCGCCGAATGCGCCTCGCCGCCCTCCGACGAGGCGATGGCGGAGGTGAAGAAATATTTGAGCTCGAAGATGCCGCGCGAGGTCGCCATGTACTTGTTGGAGGTAACGCGCGAGACGGTCGATTCATGCATGCCGATCGCCTCGGCGACGGTCTTGAGGTTGAGCGGACGCAAGTGGCGGACGCCATGCGTCAGGAAGCCGTCCTGCTGGCGCACGATCTCGGTCGCGACCTTCAGGATGGTCTTGGCGCGCTGGTCGAGGCTCTTCACCAGCCAGTTGGCGGTTTGCAGGCAATCGGCGAGAAAGGCGCGCTCGGCATCCTGCTTCGGCGCCCGCACGACGCTCGCCATATAGGTCTGGTTGACGAGGACGCGCGGCAGCGTCTCGGAATTCAGTTCGATCAGCCAGCTGCCGTCCGGCGCCGCGCGGACGATGACATCCGGCACGACCGGCTGCACGGGGGCCGAGCCGAAGGAGGCGCCGGGCTTCGGATCGAGCGCGCGCAGTTCCTGCAGCATGTCGGCGAGATCCTCGTCGTCGCAGGCGCAGATGCGCTTCAGCGCCGAGAAGTCACGCCGCGCCGCGAGATCGAGATGATTGATCAGCGCCAGCATGGAGGGATCGAGCCGGTTGCGGTCGGCGAGCTGCAGCGCGAGGCATTCGGTCAGCGTGCGGGCGCAGATGCCCGTCGGCTCGAAGCCCTGCAGGATCGCCAGCGTCTCCTCGACGAGCGTGAGCGGGGCGCCGAGGCGGCTCGCGACCGCGCCGAGATCGCCGCGGATATAGCCGGCCTCGTCGACCTCGTCGATGAGGGCATGGCCGATCAGCCGCATGGTCGGATCGGTGACGGCGAGACCGAGCTGGTCGGCGAGATGGTCGGTGAGCGACTTCTCCTCGGCGACGAAGGCTTCGAGATTGTAGTCCTCGGCGCTGGCCTGGGCGCGCCCCGGCTGGGTCGACCAGGGGTCGCCGCTCGCGGATTGCGGCATGGTCTCGCCGGCGACCTGGCCGTGATCGTCGGGGAAGACATTGGAAAGGTCGGTATCGAGCCGCTCGGCGATGGCGTCGGGCGAGGTCTCGAGCCGCGTCTCCAGCCAGTCCGTGCGCTCCTCGCCGCTCTCGGCCTCCGTGAAGCCCTCGGTCTCGATCGAGGCCTTGTCGGGACCGACCAGGATGCCGTCGCCGTCGTCGCGCTCGTCACGCTCCAGCAGCGGATTCCGCTCGAGCTCGGCCTCGACATAGGAAACGAGGTCGAGATTGGACAGTTGCAGCAGCTTGATCGCCTGCATCAACTGCGGCGTCATCACCAGCGACTGGGTCTGCCGGAACTCAAGTTTCGGTGATAGCGACATCGATACGCGGCGGCCTCAGAAAACTGGTCCAACTCTTGCTTGGTTACTTACTAGGTAGCCCAAGCCGAGCCGCCGTCAAAGCGTAAACTGTTCGCCAAGGTAAAGACGGCGGACCTCGGGGCTCGCCACGATGTCGCTCGGGCGGCCTTCCATGAGCACTTCGCCGGAATGGATGATGTAGGCGCGGTCGATGAGGCCCAGCGTCTCGCGGACATTGTGGTCGGTGATGAGGACGCCGATGCCGCGGGCGGTCAGGTGGCGGACCAGCGCCTGGATGTCGCCGACCGCGATCGGATCGATGCCGGCGAAGGGTTCGTCGAGCAGCATGAAGGCCGGCCGGCTGGCGAGCGCCCGCGCGATCTCGCAGCGCCGCCGCTCGCCGCCCGACAGGGCGATGGCCGGCGATGTCCTGAGATGCGCGATATGGAATTCCTCGAGCAGCGAATCGAGCTCCGCCTCGCGGCGATCCCGGTTCGGCTCGACCACCTCGAGCACGGCGCGGATATTCTGCTCGACCGTCAGGCCGCGGAAGATCGACGTCTCCTGCGGCAGATAGCCGATGCCGAGACGGGCGCGGCGATACATCGGCAGGGTCGTGACGTCGTGGCCGTCGAGCTCGATCATGCCGTGGTCGGCCTGCACCAGCCCGGTGATCATGTAGAAGATGGTGGTCTTGCCGGCGCCGTTGGGCCCGAGCAGGCCGACCGACTCGCCGCGCGCGACGGCAAGGCTCGCCGAATGCACGACGCGGCGGCGGCGATAGCTCTTGCCGAGCCCGCGCGCCACCAGCCAGCCGGGGCCGCCGGCATTGTCCGCATAGCGGGTGACCTGGGCCGGCTCGGCGATCATCTCGCCATAGGAATCCTGATCGGCACCGTTGCCGCGCTGCGGACCGGCCACGATCAGAGACGCTCCGTCCGGCAGGCGTCGGAGCGATGCGAAAGGGACCCAACCATGGAAGGGCTCAATTCTGCTTCGCCGGCTCGGCCGGGCCGCCCGGCGCGCCGGGGGTGGCGCCCGGCGTGAACACGCCGCGGATGCGGCCGCCCTGCTTCTGGTCGACGCGCGCCTTGCCGGTCGTCATGTCCCAGGTCAGCTTGTCGCCGGTGATGACGTTCGGTCCCTGGCTCAGCACGACATTGCCCGTCATGGTGACCTGCTTCGACAGCATGTCGACGACGCCGACATCGCCGGTGGCGGTCTGGTCGCCCGAGTTCACATAGACCTTCCCGCTGGCCTCGATGCGGGTGAAGCTGCCGGCGCCCGGCATGACATCGCTGCCCGGCGCGGGCTTGGCGCCGTCGGCGGGCTTCTCGTTCGACGAGTAGATCGCGATCTTGCCGGCCTTCAGCACCGAGTCGCCACGCGTCACGGTGACGTTGCCCGAGAAGGTCGAGACGCGCTGGCCGTCCTTTTCCTGCACGTCGAGCGCATCGGCCTCGACATTAACAGGGCCCTTCTCGTCGGACTGGAAGCCCTTGAACATTTCACCCGTCGTCTGGGCACGGGCGGAGACCGCACCGACGACCAGGGGCACCGCGAGGGCGAGAGCGAAGCAGAAGCGAATGGTCGAAGAGGTCATTCGGTCACCGATGGAGCTGCGCGTTGGCCAGGCTGGGACGATTCGGCCGGGATTGAATAGGTTACCTTTACCCCATTCAAGAACGATATGCGCTGTCCACGATCACGCACCTGCACGCCATTGGCCTTGATCTCGCTGCCGGCCGAGCGGAACGCCAGCGGCTTGTCGGAACTCATCGTGCCGGCCTTCAAGTCGATATCGGCCGACTGCAAGGCGCCCTCGATGCCGTTGGTCGTCTTGAAGGTGATCATGTCGTCGAGGACGATGCGTTCGGCGTCGGAATAATAGGTGCCGGTGCGGGCGAGCACCCGGGCGCTGTCGTCATTGCCCATGCCGATCGTCGCGCCGATATTCTGCAGCGTCACCACCTTGGTATTCTGCAGCGACTGCTCGGCGCGGTCGGCCTTGAGCTCATAGGAGCGGCCGCCGGAGAGATAGCCGGAGACATGCGGGTCCTGCATCACGATCGAATTGTGCGACACGTCGATCGAACTCGCGCCGAAGCTCGGCGGCAGGCTCGGCATGATGTAGACATAGACGACGATGACGGCGATCGCGAGGATGCTGGCGACCGGCAGGAGCACCTTGAGGATGCGGACGCGCCGGCTGTGCCGCTGGGCCTCCGCATAGCGCGCGTCGATCTCGGCCCGGGTCTGATCGAACCAGCCGTAGTCCTCGCTTTCCTCGACCGTCTCCGGCGTCGAACGCATGCAGTCTCCATCGGCCCGGCCGCGACAAGCCCGTCCAGCAAGCTAGCAAGCATATATATGGCTTAACGGCGGCGGCCCAACAGGTCTGCCCGCGGCGCCGCGTCACGAATGTGCGAAGATATCCTCTTCCGGCCAGCCGGCGAGATCAAGCGCCGCGCGGGTCGGCAGGAAGTCGAAGCAGGACGCGGCCAGCGCCGTGCGGTTCTCGCGGGCCAGCATCGCCATGAGCCGCTCGCGCAGGGCATGCAGATAGAGCACGTCCGAGGCCGCATAGGCGATCTGCGCGTCGCTCAGCGTCTCCGCCGCCCAGTCCGAGCTCTGCTGCTGCTTCGACATGTCGACGTCGAGCAATTCGCGCGCGAGATCCTTGAGGCCGTGCCGGTCGGTATAGGTGCGGGTCAGCCGCGAGGCGATCTTGGTGCAGAAGATCGGGCTCACCGTGACGCCGAACGTCTTCGCCAGCACAGCGACGTCGAAGCGGGCGAAATGGAAGATCTTGGTGACCGCGGGATCGGCGAGGAGGCGCACGAGGTTCGGCGCCTCGCTCTGCCCCTGCGCGATCTGGACGACGTCGGCGCTGCCGTCGCCCGGCGACAGCTGGACGACGCAGAGGCGGTCGCGATGCGGGTTGAGCCCCAGCGTCTCGGTGTCGATCGCGACCGAGCCATGATAGCGCGAGAGGTCGGGCAGGTCGCCGCGATGAAGGCGGATCGTCATGGAAGAGGCCGTTGTCCTGAGAAAAGCGCTCGGATGCGCCAATGCATGCTGCCTGTCCCTCTATCGAAGGCGCGGCTATTCTGCAATGACGCTGCGGGGCGCCGGTCGCCCCGGCCAGAGGGAGACGATCAGCATGGTGGAGCTTGCCGGCGCCGCGGCGCCGAAACCGGTCCGTTGGGGCATCCTGAGCACGGCGCGGATCGCGCGCCAGCGCATCGTGCCGGCGCTGCTGAAGAGCCCTTCGGCCGTGGTCGCCGCCGTCGCCTCGCGCAGCGAGGAGGCCGCACGCACCTTCGCCGAGCCGTTCGGCATCGCCAAGGCCTATGGCAGCTACCAGGCGCTCCTCGAAGATCCCGAGATCGACGCCGTCTACAACGCGCTGCCGAACCATCTCCATCTCGAGACGACCCGCGCGGCGCTGGCGCACGGCAAGCATGTGCTGGTCGAGAAGCCGGTCGGCATGAGCCGCGCGGAGGCTGTCGCCCTGAAGCAGGCGGCTGGCCCCCTCCTCGTCGCCGAGGCCTTCATGATCCGCCATCATCCGCAATGGCAGCGCGTCGGCGAGATCATCGCCTCGGGCCGCATCGGCGACGTCCGGATGGCGCAGGCCTTCTTCTCGTTCCTCAATGTCGACCCGGCCAATATCCGCAACCGGCCCGAGACCGGCGGCGGCGCGATGCTCGACATCGGCTGCTATGCCGTCTGCGCCGCCCGCACCATCTTCGGCTGCGAACCCGTCCGCGTGCTGGCCCTCATCGATCGCGATCCGGCGATGAAGACCGACCGCACCGACACGATCATCGCCGATTTCGGCGACGGCCGGCAGTTCTCGGCCATGCTGTCGACACAGGCCTTCCGCCATCAGCGCATCGGCATCGTCGGCACGCTCGGCCGCATCGAGATGCCGACGCCGTTCTCGGCGCCGACCGACGCGATCTCGGCCTTCTTCGTCGACGTGACCGGGCCGGGCGAGGCGATGGAAGCGGTCGAGTTTCCGCCGGTCGACCAGTATCAGCTTCAGGTCGAGGCCTTCTCGCGGGCCGTCGCCGGCACCGGACCCTGGCTGCACGGCATCGACGATGCCATCGCCAACATGGCCGTGCTCGATGCGCTCGTCCGCTCGGAACGGTCGGGCGGCTTCGAGGCGCCGTGACGGCGGCGGCCGCGCCGCTTGAACCCCTCGCCGAGGCCCCCATATGATGCGATGCGGGATCGGTTCCCGCCGGATGCCTCCAGGAGGGTCCGACTGCAAGGTCGCTTTTGGAAGGACTTTGTGATGTCGCGTGTTTCTGCGTTTTCGAGCCCGCTGCTGCTCGGCTTCGACGAGATCGAGCGTGCGCTCGACCGGGTTGCGAAAGCCTCCGGCGACGGCTACCCGCCCTACAATATCGAACGAATCGCCAAGAGCGATGCGCGCGACGAGTGCCTGCGCATCACGCTCGCGGTCGCGGGATTTTCCCGCGAGTCGCTTGAGGTGACGGTCGAGGAGAACCAGCTCGTCATTCGCGGCCGCCAGGTCGACGACCGCGAGCGGATCTATCTCCACCGCGGCATCGCGGCGCGCCAGTTCCAGAAGACATTCGTGCTCGCCGACGGCATCGAAATCAGCTCCGCCGAATTGAAGGACGGGCTGCTCGCCATCGATCTCATGCGGCCGACGCCCGAGCGGATCATCCGAAAGATCGAGATCGGCGTCCGCGACTAGAGCTTTCCCGCGCGAACCGCCCCTCGCGCATGCCGCCTCGCGCCGCCAACTCGCTTTCCGCGCGCGATCCAATGACCAGCCGCCGCGAGGAGGGCCTTCCCCCTCCCTTTTCTCGCTCATCCTGAGGAGACATCGTCATGTCCGAAGCCCGTTTCGTCATGTCACCTGAACACTTCGCCGGCCTCGGCAGCGGCGAGATCGCCTTCGTCAAGTCGGTCCAGTCCGAGCAGATCCGCCAGCTCTTCCCGGACGCGCCGCAGCTGGCGCCCGGCCAGACCTTCTGGGCGCTGCTCGATGCCACCGGCGCACCGCTGATGGTGTCCGACAGCCGCGACGCCGTCGTCATGAACGCCAAGGAAAACGATCTCGAGGCCGTCAGCCTGCATTGACGGCAAGGGCGACCGCCTGGCCAAGGCCGCGGCCGGTCGCCCATTGTCGCCCGTGTCCGCCCCGCTGCTGAAGCGGGGCGTCAGCGCATCCAGACCGTGACCGAGACGTGATCGGCCGGGTCGAGGACGACGGTGTCGGCCGGGTGCAGCCCATGGCTGACGAGGAGCCGCTCGGCCGAGCCGGCAGCCCAGGCCCGGCTGAACACCGGCACGCCGCCGGGCAGGCGGACGGAGCTCTTGCGCACCAGGTGAAACGCGTCGAAGCCGAGGCTGAGGAAGAGGTCGTTGACCCGCCGCCCGCCGGGCACGGCGATGATGCCGCCCTCGGGCGCGGCCTTCTTCAGCGCCTCGCCGAGCGAGGCCTCACCCGGATTCCACCACCAGCCATCCTCGCGCTGCTCGACGCCGGACGCCTGCGACGAGACGATCATGCGGCGCCGGCCGGGCTGATTCGGGAAGGACTGGTGGCCGATGCGGCCGACCACCTGCAGCACAGCGCGGTCGAGCTCGGCCTGGAAGCGGCGCCAGTCGGCAGCGTTCTTCAACGCCGCCGGCATGCTGCCATCGGCGTTGGCGATGCAATCGTCGGCCGAGACGATCGCGTGGCCATGGATCTCGTAGCGTGGCATGAACCGTCTCTGTTCCCACTGATCCGCGATCCGCGGTCACGGCCCGCAGATCCAGCCCTGGCGTAGCCGGGCGACCGTTCGCTACACGGATCACGCCATGATCCGCTCATTCATCACATTCTGAGCACACCACCCGTCGCCTTGGACACCTGCGCGACGAGGCGCTTGGACACCGCCTCGATATCCTGGTCGGTCAATGTGCGCTCGGTCGGACGGAGCGTCACCTCGATCGCCACGGATTTCTTGTCCGAACCGAGCGCCGCACCCTCGAAGATATCGAACACGACCGCGCCGGCGACCAGAGCCTTGTCGGCGGAGAGCGCCGCCTTGACGATGCGGCCGGCCTCGACCGTCCGATCGACGACGAAGGCGAAGTCGCGCGTCACCGCCTGGAAGGGCTGCGCCTCCAGCGGCGGCTTGGTGCGGGTCGGCCGCGCACGCGGCACCGGCAGCTGGTCGAGGATCAGCTCGAAGCCGGCGAGCGGGCCGTCGACGTCGAGCGCCTCCAGCGTCGCCGGATGGAATTCGCCGAACCAGCCGATCACCGTCTGCGGGCCAAGCTGGATCGTGCCGGAGCGCCCCGGATGGAACCAGGACGGCGCGCCGGCGACGATCTGGAACTTGTCGACCTGGGCGCCGAGCGCCTCGAGCACGGCGAGCGCATCGGCCTTGGCGTCATAGACCGAGACCGGCTTCGCCGCGCCCTGCCAATGCCGGCCGGCGCCGCCCACCGTCGCGGTGCCGCGGCGGACACCGCTCGCGGCGATCTTCTGATGCTCGGGCCGGCTTCCCTTGAAGATCTGGCCGACCTCGAACAAAGCGACATCGCCATTGCCGCGATCGGCATTGCGCTGCGCCGCCAGCACGAGACCGGCGAGAAGGCTCGGCCGCATGTCGGACATGTCGGAGGAGATCGGATTGGCCAGCACCAGTTCCGCCGCGCCGCCACCGAAGGCGAGCGCCGCCGAATGGCCGAGGAACGACCAGGTCACGGCCTCGACGAGGCCGCGCGCCGCGAGCGCCCGCTTGGCGCGGCGGGTTCTGAGCTGGATCAGCGTCAGCACGGGACGCGTGACATCCTCGGATTTTGGCAGCGGCGTCGACGGGACGCGGTCGATGCCGAGAATGCGCACGACTTCCTCGACGAGATCCGCCTTGCCATCGATGTCGGGACGCCAGGACGGGACGGAGACGGTCAGCGACGGCGCCTCGCCCGAGACGCCGAAGCCGAGCGCCGTCAGCACGGCGCGGATCTCGTCGACCGACGGATCGATGCCGGCGAGGCGCTTTACTTCCGAGACCGGGAAGGCGAGCACGAGCCGCGGCTCCGGCACGGCACCGGCGGCAACGACCTCGCTCGGCGTGCCGCCGCAGAGATCAACGATCAGCCTGGTCGCGAGATCGAGCCCCGGCAGCATGAAGGCCGGATCGACGCCGCGCTCGAAGCGGTAGCGCGCGTCGGAATTGATGCTGAGCTTGCGGCCTGTCTGCGCGATGTTGCGCGGCTCCCAGAGCGCCGACTCGACCAGCACGTCGACGGTCGCCTCGGAGCAGCCGGAGGCCTCGCCGCCCATGATGCCGGCGATCGATTCGACGCCATTGTCGTCGGCGATGACGCACATGCTCTCGTCGAGGACATAGGTCTTGCCGTCGAGCGCGACGATGCTCTCGCCCGCCTTGGCGCGGCGCACCACGAGATCGCCGGTGACCTTGGCGGCGTCGAACACATGCAGCGGGCGGCCGCGGTCATAGGTCAGGAAATTGGTGACGTCGACCAGCGCGTTGATCGGGCGGAGACCGATCGCGCGCAGCTTCGCCTGCAGCCAGTCCGGCGAGGGTCCGTTGCGGACGCCGCGGATGAGGCGGAGGCCGAAGGCCGGCGACAGCGGCGACGTATCGCCGAACTCGAAGCGGACGGCAACCGGACAGGCGCCCTCGCCCGCGACCGGCGCGACGGTGCCATCCTTGAGCGTGCCGAGACCGGCGGCGGCGAGATCGCGCGCGACCCCATAAACGCCGAGGCAATCCGGGCGGTTCGGCGTGATGGCGATGTCGATGACCGGATCGGCGAGGCCGGCCCAGTCGGCATAGGCGGCGCCGACGGGCGCATCGGCAGGCAGTTCGATGATGCCGTCGTGATCCTCGGAGAGCTCGAGCTCCGCCGCCGAGCACAGCATGCCATGGCTCTCGACGCCGCGGATCGTGCCGACCGTGAGCGTGATGTCCTTGCCCGGAATATAGGTGCCGGGCGGCGAGAACACGCTCTTGATGCCGGCGCGGGCATTCGGCGCGCCGCACACGACTTGAACGGGCGTGCCGGAGCCGGTATCGACCATGCAGACGCGCAGGCGATCGGCATTCGGGTGCTGCTCGGCCGAGATGACGGAGGCGATGGTGAAGGCGCCGAGCGCCTTTGCCTTGTCCTCGATGCCCTCGACCTCGAGCCCGACACGCGTCAGCGCCTCATCGATCTCGCCAAGCGACGCCTCGGTGTCGAGATGCTCCTTGAGCCAGGAGAGGGTGAATTTCATGGCTTGCTCCTCACGCGCTGAGGCCGCCGACCAGCGTCGGCATGTCGAGGGGGCGGAAGCCGTAATGGCTGAGCCAGCGGATATCGGCGTCGAAGAAGGCGCGGAGGTCGGGCATGCCGTATTTCAGCATGGCGATGCGGTCGATGCCCATGCCGAAGGCGAAGCCCTGATAGACATCCGGATCGAGACCGGCGGCGCGGATGACGTTCGGATGCACCATGCCGCAGCCGAGGATCTCCAGCCAGTCGTCGCCCTCGCCGAAGCGCACCTCGTTGCCGACGCGGCGGCAGCGGATGTCCACCTCCATCGACGGCTCGGTGAAGGGGAAGAAGGACGGGCGCATGCGCATCTCGACCGCCTCGACCTCGAAGAAGGCGCGGCAGAAGGCCTCGAGCAGCCATTTGAGATGGCCGATATGGCTCGACCGGTCGATGACGAGGCCCTCGACCTGGTGGAACATCGGCGTGTGGGTCTGGTCGCTGTCCATCCGGTAGGTGCGGCCGGGCGCGATGATGCGGATCGGCGGTGCCTGGCGCTCCATGGTGCGCATCTGCACGGGCGAGGTATGCGTGCGCAGCAGCAGACGCTCGCCGTTCTCGTCCGGATAGAAGAAGAACGTGTCGTGCATCTCCCGCGCCGGATGGCCAAGGGGGAAGTTCAGCGCCGTGAAATTGTAATGGTCGGTCTCGATATCGGGGCCTTCGGCGACCGCGAAGCCGAGATCGCCGAAGATCGCCGTGATCTCGTCGATGACCTGGCTGACCGGATGGATGCGGCCGCTCTCGAGCGCGCCGGGCCTGAGCGGCAGCGTGACGTCGACGGCCTCCGCCTTGAGGCGGGCGGCGATGCCCTCGGCCTTCAGCACGGACTTGCGGGCGGCGAGCGCCTCGGTGACGCGGTCGCGCAGGCCGTTCAGCGCGGGACCGGCGGTCTTGCGCTCGTCCGGCGACATCGTGCCGAGGCTTTTCAGGAGTTCGGAGACGGCGCCCTTCTTGCCGAGGGTCGCGACGCGGACCGCTTCGAGCGCTCCTTCGTCCGAGGCCGCAGCAATCGCCTCGCGGAGTTCGGATTCGAGCGCGTCGAGATCGGCCATGTCATTCCTCGCTGGGGCGGCGGCGATGCCGGATCGCGTCAGCCGCCAAAGAGGCGCCAAGCCGCGCACGGCGCGACGCGACATGGCCTAGGGGGAGAGATCGTTGGAACCCGGCGGGGCGGTGAGCCCTGCCGGTGTCCTTGTGCGTCTTCGCGTGGGTCAGGCCGCCTGGGCGGTCGCAGCCGCGCCGAGCGCGCTCTGCGCCTGGTCGACCAGCGCCTTGAACGCCGCCGGCTCGCTGATGGCGAGTTCGGCCAGCACCTTGCGGTCGACTTCGATGCCCGACTTGGCCAGGCCGTCGATGAAGCGGCTGTAGGTCAGGCCATCGGCCACTTCGCGGACGGCAGCGTTGATGCGCTGGATCCACAGGCCGCGGAAGCTGCGCTTCTTGGCCTTGCGGTCACGGAACGCGTACTGCGCGGCCTTGTCGACGGCAGCCTTGGCGGTCCGGATGGTGTTCTTGCGGCGGCCATAGAAGCCCTTGGCCCGCTTCAGAACCTTCTTGTGCTTGGCATGGGCGGTTACGCCCCGCTTCACTCGTGACATGGTGTACTCTCCGGTTCAGGTGGCTCAGCCGTTCAGGAACTGCTTGACGATCTTCGCATCGGCATCCGAGAGCGTGGTGGTGCCACGCGCATTGCGGATGAACTTGGCCGTGCGCTTGATCATGCCGTGCCGCTTGCCGGCCTGAGCCGTCTTCACCTTGCCGGTGGCCGTGAGCTTGAAGCGCTTCTTCGCTCCACTCTTGGTCTTCAACTTGGGCATTTTCACATCCTCGACTTTGCGCCGACGTGAACGGCCGCCGCGCCGCGCATCTCGCGATGCACAGTGGGACGGTCCGCTTCGGCATGGAAGCATTCATGAACCGCCGCGGCATGCCCTGAGCGACAACTTCCATGGGAAGCGTCCCTCGCGCCGGGCGGCTCGGAAACGGCGCGGTTATAGCGGCGATGCTTCGCCAGCACAAGCGCCAACTGGCGCCCTTCCCCCGTCGCGGCCTGTTCCCGCGACGTTCCAACCGGGTGAAGGGCGGGGGTGGTACCCGCTCAGCGAGGAGCGAGCACCATGATCATCTGCCGGCCCTCGAGCTTCGGCTCGGCCTCGACCTTGGACAGTTCGGCCGTCTCGTCGCGCACGCGCTCGAGCAGCTTCATGCCGAGATGCTGGTGCGCCATCTCGCGACCACGGAAGCGCAGCGTCAGCTTGACCTTGTCGCCCTCCTCGAAGAAACGCTTGATCGCCTTCATCTTGACCTCGTAATCGTGGTCATCGATGGCCGGGCGCATCTTGATTTCTTTGACTTCGACGATCTTCTGCTTCTTGCGGGCCTCGTTGGCCTTCTTCTGCGTCTGATATTTGAAGCGGCCAAAATCCAGGATCTTGCAGACCGGCGGCTCGGAGTTCGGCGAGATCTCGACGAGATCGAGGCCGGCCTCGGTGGCCATGGCAAGTGCGTCGTCGAGCAGGGTGAGGCCGACATTCTGGCCGTCCTGGTCGATCAGCTGGATCTCGCGGATGCCGCGAATCTCGCGGTTGATGCGCGGACCATCCTTGGAGGGAAGTGGCGCTTTGAAGGGGCGGCGAATGGGGGCGGACTCCTCTAGCTATTGCAGGCAAGCGGGGCGATGGGGGAAAACGACAATGACCGACGCGACTGTCTCCGGCAATTCGTGCGGAGATCGTGCTCGGCCCATCGGGTCCTCCGACCCTGACTTGATGATGAAAATCGGCCAAAAGCCCCGCGAAGTCAACCGGAACTGGACCCTGGCCGGGTGTTTCCCTAGATAGGAGGCGGCCGGCTGGCGATCAAGGAGCGGATGAATGACCCTCGCGCGGACGGAGATCACGGTCGGCAGCGGCGATGCGGCGCGGCGGATCGCGCTCCTGCAGCGGCCGGGACGCGCGCCTGGCCTCCTCTTTCTCGGCGGCTTCATGTCCGACATGCGCGGCGCCAAGGCCGAGGCGCTCGACGCCTTCGCGGCGCGCGAGGGACGCGCCATCACGCGGTTCGACTATTCCGGCCATGGCAAATCGGGCGGCGATTTCGCCGATGGCACGATCTCGCGCTGGCTGGAGGAGGCCGCCGCCGTGCTGGATATCGCCGGAGGGGCGCCGCTCGTCGTCGTCGGCTCGTCGATGGGCGGCTGGATCGCGCTGCTTCTGGCGCTGGCCGAGGCAAAGGCCGGGCGGCGGCGGATCGCCGGGCTCGTCCTGCTCGCGCCCGCCGTCGACATGACGCACAGCCTGATCCTGCCGCATCTCGGCGCTGCGGCGCGGGCCGAGATGGAGGCGACCGGCGCCTATCGCCAGCCGAGCGCCTATTCGGACAAGCCCTATCTCATCACCAAGGCGCTGATCGACGACGGCGCGACGCATCTCCTCGACGGAAAGCCGATTGCCATCGGCGCACCCGTCCATATCATCCAGGGCGTGCTCGACGAGGAGGTGCCCTATCACCATGCGCTCGACCTCGTTTCGCATCTCGCCGAAGACGATGTCGTGCTTACCCTCGTCAAGGATGCCGGCCATCGCCTGTCGCGGCCGGAAGACCTGGCCAAGATCATCGCCGCGGTCGCGGCGATCGCCTGAGACGGTTCTGAGCGAACCCACGAGAACAGAGGACGACGGAGATGGCGACCAGAGGCTTTTTCGGCAAGCGGCCGAGCGAGGGCGAGAGCGACCGCCTGCCGCCCGGCCAGTATCTCACCGAGGATTTCCCGGTTCTCTCGGCCGGGCCGACGCCGCGCGTCGACCACGAGAAATGGAGCTTCACGCTGAAGGACGGCGTCAAGCCGGTGGCGAAGTGGAGCTGGGACGAGTTCGCGAAGCTCCCGCATGTCAAGCTGACGCGCGACATCCATTGCGTGACGAAATGGTCGAAATTCAACACCGCCTGGTCGGGCGTGATGATCGACGACATCCTCGCCGAGGCCGGCATCGCGCCGCCGACCGAGTTCACCTTGGCGCATGCCTTCGACGGCTACACGACCAATGTGCCGACGGCCGATCTCGTCGGCGGCAAGGCGATGATCGCCACCAGCTATGAGGGCAAGCCGATCACCGCCGATCATGGCGGGCCGGCGCGGCTCTTGGTGCCGCATCTCTATTTCTGGAAATCGGCCAAGTGGGTGAACGGCCTGCAGTTCACCAAGCGCGACGAAGGCGGCTTCTGGGAGCTGCGCGGCTATCACATGTATGGCGATCCCTGGCGCGAACAGCGCTTCACCGGCGATTGAGCGCCGCGATGGACACGCCGCATCAGCCCGCCCGCCTCCTCTGGCAGGAGGCGGTGGTCGAGACGATCACCGTTCTGACGCCGACGGTGAAGAGCTTTCGCCTCCGCCCCGCGGCCTGGGCCGGCTTCACCGCCGGCCAGCATGTCGATATCCGCCTGACCGCGCCGGACGGCTATCAGGCGCAGCGCTCCTATTCGATCGGCTCGGCGCCGGACGAAAGCGGCACGTTCGAACTCGCCATCGAGAAACTGCCCGACGGCGAGGTCTCGCCCTTTTTCGACGAGGTCGTGGAGATCGGCGACACGATCGAGATCCGCGGGCCGATCGGCGGCCATTTCATCTGGGAAAAGCCGCTCGGCGGCCCGATCCTTCTCGTCGGCGGCGGCTCCGGCCTGGTGCCGCTGATGTCGATCCTCCGCCATCGCGCCGTCGCTGCGCCGGAGATCCCGGCCGTGCTGCTCCTCTCGGCGCGGCGCTATGACGATCTCATCTGGCGCGAGGAGCTCGTCCGCCGCCAGGCCGAGGACGCGAATTTCCGCCTCGTCGTGACCCTGACCCGCGAATCCGCGCGCGAAGGCCTCCATTTCGGCCGCATCGACGCGGCGCTGATGGCGGACGCGCTGTCGTCGGGGGCCCCTCGCCTCACCTATATCTGCGGCTCGACCCCCTTCGTCGAAGCGGCGGCCGATCTGGTGCTGGCGGCCGGCGTGCCGTTCGCGAGCGTGCGGACGGAGCGTTACGGGGGGTCGAAGGTCTGATGGACCGCTTGGACGATCGACGCTTGGCTTCCATTGATGTGATCGACCGCTCAGAACTGTCATTGCCGGGCTTGACCCGGCAATCCAGCCTCCCTCCTTGCGGACCCGAAAATGTAGCGGTCGGTCGAAGAAAGTCTGGGTTGCCGGGTCAAGCCCGGCAACGACACCTGAGAAATCCGGAGACGGACAAACCCTGAATCTCGATCCGCGCTATTCCGGCCCGCGCCAGTCGCCCGATTGCCACAAGGCGGTCAGCGCCTCGCGATAGGTCGGATAGGCCAGCGTGACGCCGAGATCGCGGCCGAGGCGCGCATTCGAGACGCGCTTGTTCTCGCCATAGAAGGAGCGCGCCATCGGCGACAGCTCCGCCGCCTCGAACGGGATATCGGGCAGCGGCGCGTAGCCCGCCAGCGCCGCGGCTAAGGCGACGACATCCTGCGGCGGCGCCGGCTCGTCGTCGGTGACGTTGAAGACGCCGGATGCCCGCCGCTCGGCCGCCGCCGCGATCGCCGCGGCGATGTCGTCGACATGGATGCGGTTGAACACCTGGCCGGGCTTCACCAGCCGCCGCGCCGAGCCGTCCTCGAGATTGACGAAGGTGTTGCGGCCGGGACCATAGATGCCGGCGAGGCGGAGCAGCGCGACCGGCACGCCGATCTCGGCGCCGAGCGCCTCCCAGGCCGTTTCGGCGGCGACGCGATAGCGCGAGCGCTCGGACTTCGCGCGCGGCGGGCTCGCCTCGTCGACCCAGCCGCCGCCATGATCGCCATAGACGCCGACGGTCGAGAGATAGCCGATCCAGGCGAGCGCCTTTGACGCGCGGAGGTCGCCCGCGAAGGCCCGGAGCGCCGGATCGCCGGCCGCATCGGGCGCGATCGATTGCACGAGATGGGTGGCGCGGCCGAGCGCGGCGCGCACGTCATCGCTCGCCGCCCTGCCGTCAAAGACCAGCGCCTCGATGCCTTCGGCCCTCAGCCGCTCGGCCTTGGCGGCGGTCCGCACCGTGCCGGCGATCGAGGCGAAGCGGCCGCGCGCGCGCCTTGCAAAGGCCAGCGCCGAATAGCCGAGGCCGAAGATGAAGAGATGATCGTCCTGCATGAAGCCTCCGGGCGCTGCGCCGGGAGACTAGACCATCAGGCGGCGAAGGGGAATCCGCGCCGCGACAATCCGATGCGAAAACAAGGAACTAGACTGCCCTCCCGCCGCCCCGCGGGGCGCTGGGCGAGCGTGTCCGCCTCAGCCGCCGGCCGGCTGCTGGGCGACGCCGGCTTCCCAGCCGAGGATGGCGCGCTTGCGCGTCAGGCCCCAGTGATAGCCGGTCAGCGCGCCGGATTTGCCGAGGATGCGATGGCAGGGCACGACGAAGGAGATCGGGTTTCGCCCGACCGCCGCACCGACGGCCCGCGCCGCCTTCGGATTGTTCTTCACCTTCTCGGCGATCTGAGAATAGGTCGCGGCATGGCCGAGCGGCACCGAGAGCAGCGTCTCCCAGACGCGCACCTCGAAATCCGAACCGATGAAGACGAGGCGGAGCGGCGTATCCGGCCTCCAGCGCGAGGGCTCGAAGATGCGCGCGGCATAGGGCGCCGTCGCCTCCCAGTCCTCCTCATAGCTGGCGCAGGGAAAGCGCCGCATCATGTCGGCCAGCGCCGCCTTTTCCTCGCCGGGATCGGCGAAGGCGAGGCCGGCGAGGCCGCGATCGGTGATGAGGATCAGCGCATAGCCGAAGGGCGAGCCATGGAAGCCCCATTTCATGGCGACGCCCTCGCCGCGCGCCTTGTAGGCGCCGGGGCTCATCGCCTCATGCGTCACGAAGAGATCATGCAGCCGCCCCGGACCGGAGAGGCCGACCTCGTAGCTCGTATCGAGCACCGAGGCGTCGGCGTCGAGCAGCATGCGGGCGTGATCGAGCGTATGCGCCTGGATGAAGGCCTTCGGCGACAGGCCGCACCAGCGCGTGAACAGCTTCTGCAGCGACAAGGGGTTCATGCCGACATGGGCGGCGAGCCGCTCCAGCGAGGGCTGCTCGCGCCAATGCTCGGTCAGGAACTCGATCGCGCGGCGGATGATCTCATAGTCCTGATGCGGCGCGGGCGGAACGGGATCGGCCTTGGCGAGGGCAGTGGCGATGTTGAGCATGGCGGCGGCTTCCGAAGTCCCATGAGCTATTGCGGCAATCTAGGAGCCGCATCCCGCCGGCGACACCCGATTCTTGCGCCGTCACAGCATCGCGTGATCCGCCCGGCGCATGCTGGTGAGCGCGTCCTGGAAGGCAGTGGCGAAGCCCTCGCGATCGTCCGGATTGAGGAAGCCGCCGATCGCGAGGCGGCGGCCATGCGAGGCGAGTTCCATCCGCGTGATGCCCCACTCGGGCACGCGCTGGACCTCGAGCCGCGCCCAATAGGGGTTGAAATCGAAGGTCTGCTCGCGGCCATTCGGCTGGACACGGCGAATCTTCAGCGTCTCGCGCGTCATCTCGACATATTCGCGCGCCCGCGCCGCCCGGTAGTTGAGGCGGAAGGCGAACTGGATCGCGAGAACATCGAGGCCGAAGAAGCCGGCGATCGGCCAGGCGCCCATCGACCAGAACAGGAGGCCGCTCGCAAAGCAGGTTCCGGCGATCAGCATCAGCAAGAGGCCGAAGCCGCGCGGCCCGAGCGAGCGATAGGGCTTCAGCTCGGCCGCGAACAGG
This sequence comes from Kaistia sp., assembly GCA_965279105.1. GTDB lineage: Bacteria > Pseudomonadota > Alphaproteobacteria > Rhizobiales > Kaistiaceae > Kaistia. The sequence goes on along the minus strand of OZ257135.1, from coordinate 1,163,443 downwards.
ATTTCGCCCGCCGCGTCGCGGGCCTCGCCGTCGCCGGTCCGGTCGTCGTTGTTGCGATCATCCATAGGGGGTCAGTATAGATCATCGATGCCGGATTCCCAGCCTCCCGCCGCACCGAAACGCCCGCGACCGACCGACCGGCCGCGCCGCCCGCGACCGTTCACCAGGGCCGAGGTGGAGACCTTCTTCGCCCGCTTCGCCGCGCGCGAGCCGGAGCCGAAGGGCGAGCTCCTCTACGTCAATCCGTTCACGCTGCTGGTCGCGGTGGTGCTCTCGGCGCAGGCGACCGATGCCGGCGTCAACAAGGCGACGCGGGCCCTCTTCGCCGCCGCCGACAGCCCCGAAAAGATGGTGGCGCTCGGCGAGGACCGCGTGCGCGACATGATCAAGACGATCGGCCTCTTCCGGATGAAGGCGAAGAACGTCGTCGCGCTGTCGGAACTCCTCATCGCCCGGCATGGCGGGACCGTCCCGCAAGATCGCGCGAGCCTCGAGGCACTGCCAGGCGTCGGCCGCAAGACGGCAAATGTCGTCCTCAACATCGCCTTCGGCCATCCGACCATCGCGGTCGACACGCATATCTTCCGCGTCGGCAACCGAACGGGCCTCGCGCCCGGCAAGGATGTCGTCGCCGTCGAAGCGGGCCTCGAGCGCGTCGTGCCGCCGAAATACCGCCTGCATGCGCATCACTGGCTGATCCTGCACGGCCGCTATGTCTGCAAGGCGCGAAAGCCCGATTGCCCGACCTGCATCGTCGCCGATCTCTGCCGGTGGCCGGAGAAGACGATCGGCTGAGGCGCTACACGCCGCCGGAAGGCCTGAACAGCCATTTGCGCTCGATCGCGGCGGGGAGATCGATCGCGTTGTGCTGGGCAAAGAGCAGGACATGGCCGAGGAGATCGGCTGTTTCGTCGGCGAGCGACTGGCGCAGTTCGGCCTCCGAACGCCCCTTGGGACGGGCGCGCCCTTCGAGCCGGTTCCAGGCCTGGGTGAGCTCGCCCAACTCCTCGACCAGCTTCAGCACGAACCAGTCGCGGTCCCGCGTGATGCCATGGGCGGCGGCATAGGCGGCGGACGCGCGCTCGAACTCGGCCTGCAACCTCTCCATCGCGCTCGCTCCCTCGCCGTTCCCGGAACGTTCCGCGATTCGCTCGCTCGGCGTCAAGGCGATGGCCACCCCGGAGGAACGCTGACGCTCCGTGCGCCGCTGCCAGTGATCGCCCGCAATGCTGGAGGACCGTGACGGCCTAACCATGCTAGGCTGCTGCCGCTTCATCGGGGGATCGGGCATGGCACTTCCAATGGCGGCCATCGAGGTCACGGCCGAGCCGGCCGGTGCGCCGGGCCCATCGCTCGCCGCCGGCTACGGCGTCGCGGCGCTCTGCTGGCTGCTGTCGGCCGGCGTCTATATTGCCGCCAAGTGGATCTCGCCGGAAATGCCGCCCTGGACGCTCTGCTTCTGGCGCGCCTTCCTCGCGGCGCTGGTCCTCACTCCGGTGGTGCTGAAGCAATTCGGCGCCATGGCGGCGCTGGTGCGGGCGCGCGGCCTCGAACTCCTCTTCATCGGCGGCCTCGGGCTCGCGATCTGCCAGGGCTTTCTCTATGTCGGGCTGCGCTATTCCGACGCCATGACCGCCGGCATCATCATGGCGCTGATGCCACTCGCCACCATGGTCATCGCCTGGATCGTCCTCGGCGAGCGGATGACGCTGCTGCAGGGGCTCGGCGCGGCGGCGGCCTTTGCCGGCGTCCTCGTCATCATCGCCCGCGGCGAGGTGGCGACATTGATGCGGCTCGACATCAATCGCGGCGAGATCTGGGTGCTCGCCAGCGCCATCGCCTTCGGCTTCTACACGGTGTTCCTGAAGCGGGCGCGCTTTTCCCTCGCAAGGCTGCCGCTCCTCGTGCTGCTGCTCTCGGCCGGCGCGCTGACGGCGATGCCGTTCTGGCTGTTCGAGGAATTGTCAGGCGCCCGCTCGGCGCTGACGACGAGCGGGCTCGTCGCGCTGCTCTATTGCGCGCTGCCGGGCGGGGCGCTGATGTATTATCTCTTCAACTGGAGCATCGAGGTGCTCGGCCCGTCCAGAGCGAGCCTGATGCTCTATGCGCAGACGATCTTCGTCGCGATCCTCGCCTACCTCATCCTCGGCGAGCGGCTGCATCCCTTCCATCTCGCCGGCGCCGCCTTCATCGTCGCCGGGATCGTCCTCTCCAATCTGAAGCGCCCCGGCGCCGCGGCTCAATAGCCGCGCGCCATCGCCGCCGCGAAGATCGGGATGGCGAGGAACACCGCCGCCTCGATATGGAGATAGCGCCGCGCGCCGGAAATCTCCGCCGCAGACGGCAGCCAGCCGGGCTCGCCTTCCGCCCGGCGCCGCCACCTGATCATCTGCAGCGTCGGCGGGATCGAGAGCAGCCCGACCACCGCGAAGGCCGCCATCTTGGCCCAGAAGGAGTGGCTGGAGACGTAATACTCATAGCCCTTGAGCCCGAAGAACACGCGGAGGATGCCGACGACCAGCACGGCGCCGGCGAGCGCGCCATAGGTCGCGTCGAGCTTGCCGATGCGCCGGAGGCCCGGCAGGTCGATGTCGCGCTTCAGCCAGACCAGCTCGACAGCCAGGATGGCGAACAATGCGAACACGAGGAGATGGTGCAGGATGGCGAGCACCAGATCGACCAGCATGAGAGGGCTCCTCAGGCCGCGACGGGTCGGCGGCCGGCAACGCGCTTGCTCAGATGCGTCATGAAGGCCATGGCGAAGAGCGGCGTCAAGAGATTGAGGATCGGGATCGCCAGGAACAGCGCGATGACGAGGCCGCCGACGAAGACGAGGCCGGCATTCTCGCGCCGCACCGCGCGCGCATGCTGGACGCCGCCGAAGCGCGCCGCCGCCGCCTCGAAGAATTCGCGGCCGAGCAGATAGCCGTTGCCGATGAAGAAGGCGACGAGATTGACGCCCGGCACCAGCAGCAGCACGAGGCAGACGAGATTGACGAGGATCGTCGTCAGCGTGAAGCCGAGCGTGCCGAGAATGCTCTCGCCGATCGACAGCGGCGTGCCCGGCGGATCGGCGGGATAGTGCGTCGTCTCGACGACGGCGGCGACATCGTCGGAGAAGAGACCGGCCATCAGCGCCGAGACCGGGCCGATCAGGAAGGCGAGGCCGACGACGAAGCCGAAGCCCGAGACGATCGCGACCGAGGTCTCGATCCAGGGCTGGCTCGGCCAGACCGCGAAATGCAGCACCAGCGCCTGCAGGCCGAACCAGGCGAGCAGCAGCAAGAGGAGCGTCAGCCCGAGCATCTTCCAGAGCGCGGCCCGGAAGGGCGGCGTCGGCAGGTCGTTCAGGGCAAGCCATGCGGCTGCGAGCATCGAAGCCTCCCTCCGGCAGGTCCGGCGACGAGGCCGGCGTCAGGGCCGGCGGACCACCTCCGGCACCAGCGCCGGCGGCCTGCAGATAGAGACGTCCGCCGGGCGCCGCAACACCGAGGCGCCCCGTCAAGGCGTCCGCAGCGGGATGGTTGCGCGGCGAAGGGCGGATTGTATAGTCCGTCACGGATTTTATCCCGTTCCACGGCCGGCTCCCCGGCCCCGCCAGCCAGGACATCCTTGATGACAGACGCCCGCTACGACGTACTCGGCATGGGCAATGCGATCGTCGACATCCTGGCGCGGGCGGAGGACGACTTCCTCGTCGAGCAGAAACTGACCAAGGGATCGATGCGCCTCGTCGACATGGACGAATCGCAGCGCCTCTATGCGGCGATGGGTCCGGCGATCGAGGCCTCGGGCGGCTCGGCGGGCAACACCGTCGCCGGCATCGCCTCGCTCGGCGGCCGCTGCTCCTATGTCGGCAAGGTCGCCGACGACCAGCTCGGCGCCGTCTACCAGCACGACATGCGCGCCATCGGCGCCCGCTTCGACGTCGCGCCGCTGCCGGCGGGCGGCCTGCCGACGGCCCGCTCGATGATCTTCATCACGCCGGACGGCGAGCGCACGATGAACACCTATCTCGGCGCCTGCCACAAGCTCGGGCCCGAGGATATCGACGCCGACCTCGTCGCCGACACCGCCATCACCTATTTCGAGGGTTTCCTCTGGGACGCGCCGAGCGCGCGCGATGCCTTCCACAAGGCGGCGACGATCGCCCATGCGGCCGGGCGGCGGGTGTCGCTGACCCTTTCCGACGCCTTCTGCGTCGATCGCTTCCGCGGCGATTTCACGACGCTGCTGCGCGACGGCACCATCGACATCCTGCTCGCCAACGAGGCCGAGATCAAATCCTTCTACCAGACCTCGAGCTTCGGCGCGGCGCTCGAGGCGCTGCGCGCCGATTGCCGGATGGCGTCGGTCACGGTCGGCGCCGGCGGCTCGTTCGTGGTGACGACCGAGGGCATCCAGCAGGTGCCGGCGACGCCGGTCGAGACGGTGGTCGACACGACCGGTGCCGGCGACCTCTATGCCTCGGGCTTCCTTTACGGCGTCGCGCGCGGCTTCGCGCTCACCGACGCCGCCGCGCTCGGCTCGCTGGTGGCGGCGGAAGTCATCACCCATATCGGCCCGCGCCCCGCCGTCTCGCTCCAGGACCTCGCCCGCCAGCACGGTTATCCCCTGTAGCGCACACCAAGCCGGCAATCCCGATTGACAAGGCGGAAGCGGCCCCTTAAGCATCCGCCCGTCGCCCAGATGGCGGAATTGGTAGACGCGCACGGTTCAGGTCCGTGTGACGAAAGTCGTGGAGGTTCGAGTCCTCTTCTGGGCACCATTTCCCGAGTGAGAGCCTGCTGGCAGGCTCTGGAAAACGGCAGAAATGCGAAGAAATCGGACCCTCAGGGGTCCGATGTCGTTTTGGGCGTTCCGTTGGCAGGCGGCGATGGCGGACCAGGTCGCGCGGGATGTCGGCGTGTCCTCCTCATCCGGATGATGCCGTGACGCGGCCGCATGCAGCCGCCACTTGGCGAGGCCGATCGGCTGCCGCCTCTGGCGCGCCGGGGCCCGCGACCCGCTCGTTTCCGACATAAGCGGCCAGTTCGTCGGGCGTGCCCTTGGGGAAGGCCTGGCGCAGATGTTCGAGGAAGGCGGCGACGCGGGCGCTCAGCAGGCGGCGCGAGGGATAGAGCGTCCAGAGCGCGATGTCGGGCGCCTCGACATCGGCCCAATGCACGAGCCGGCCGGCCGCGAGATCATGGCTGACGAGCGAGATCGGCAGGCGCGCCGCACCGATGCCGGCGCGCACGGCATCCCGGACCATCATCATCGAGGAGAGATGCAGGACGGGTTCGACCCTGATCGTGGCGGTGCCTTCGGGCGACCTGATCTGCCAGGCGGTGGCCGCGTCGCTGGCCCCGCGCATGACGGCGGCAACGGGCCGATCGTCCGCGGGGCGCGCGAAGGCCGGAGCGGCGACGACGACCAGGCGATCGCGCAGGAAGGGCCGGCCGACCAAGGTCTCGCTCGGTTTCGGATTGACGCGGATGACCAGATCATAGGCCTCTTCGACCATGTCGACCTCGCGGTCTTCCGTCGTCACCTCGAGCCGCACCTCGGGATGTTTCATCCCGAACTCCGCCGCGAGCTTCCCCATCGCCATCTGTGAGAAGAGGAGCGGCGCGCTGATCCGCAGCCTTCCGCGCGGCGTACCGCCGCCCGATGCGATCGCCGTTGCCGCCTCGTCCAGCTCGGTCAGCAATTGCGCGGTGCGCTCGAACAGCGCGCGCCCTTCCTCGGTGAGCTTCAGCAGCCGCCCGCCGCGCTCGAACAGGCGCAGTTCGAGGCTCGCCTCGAGATCGCCGACACGGCGCGAGAGGGTCGCCTTGGGCCGGCCGGCGGCGCGGGCAGCCTTGCCGAACCCGCCATGGCGGGCAACCAGATTGAAATCGGCGAGCGCCAGAAGATCCATTCGTTCCACCTCTGAGACGATGGGTCTAGAGATACCGTCTATTGCGACTTCTGTGGATCACTAAATTCCCTGTGTCTTCCAACACACGGAGTGAAGCCCATGACCATCCTCGTTACCGGTGCCAATGGCAGTGTCGGCCGCCAGGTCGTCGACCAGCTCGTCAAGCGCGGCGCCAGCGTGCGCGCGCTGGTTCGCGATTCCACCAAGGCGACCTTTCCCGAGGGCGTCGCCGTCGTGCAGGGCGACCTGCTCGACGTCGACAGCGTCCGCAGCGCCATGGAGGGCGTTTCCACCCTCTTCCTGCTCAATGCCGTTGCCCCCGACGAATTCACCCAGGCGCTGATCGCGCTCAATGTCGCGCGGGCCGCCGGCGTCACGAAGCTCGTCTACCTCTCGGTGATCCACAGCGACGTCTATGTGAACGTGCCGCATTTTGCCGGCAAGTTCGGGGTGGAGCGGATGATCGAGCGGATGGGCTTCGAGGCGACCATCCTGCGCCCCGCCTATTTCATCAACAACGACCTGACGATCGTCGATGTCGTGCGCAGCCATGGCGTCTATCCGATGCCGATCGGCAGCAAGGGCCTCGCCATGATCGACAGCCGCGATATCGGCGAGATCGCCGCCATCGAACTCGTTCGCCGCGAGACGAGCCCGGCCAGCCTTCCCTTGGTGGGGATCAATCTCGTCGGCCCGGACACGCTGACCGGCGCCAGCGTCGCCGCGCTCTGGTCGGATGTGCTCGGACGCCCGGTCGCCTATGGCGGCGATGACACGGCCGGCTTCGAACAGAGCCTCCGCGCCTTCATGCCCGGATGGATGGCCTTCGACATGCGCCTGATGAGCGAACGCTTCCTCAGCGACGGCATGCTGCCCGAAGCCGGCGACGTCGCGCGCCTCACCGCGCTGCTCGGCCGTCCGCTGCGCTCCTATCGCGACTTCGCAGCCGAGATCGCCGCCGCCGGCACGAACTGAGGCCCACTGTCAGGGGACGGACCGGCCGGCGCCAGCGTCGCCGGGATCGCGGAGGTCCTCAAGATCGGCGTCGCCGCTGGGGTCTCGGCCCTCGATGCCGGCGTTCCCATGCTGGCCGAGGGACTGGCCCGGCCGGGACGCGGGCCTCGGCGTGGCCCTCGACGTGGCCCTTGACGCGGCAGTCCGCATCGAGGCCCGATGCACATGGGATCGTGACGGCTACCGCAGCCGGCGCAGAAGACCTCTCTCGATGGTGGATGCAACGATGACTGACGGATCCACCGGCGCCACGGCCCGGCCGACGCTCCTCGCCCGGCTGGTCGGCGAATTCCGCCTCTTCTTCACACTGTTCCTCTATCTCTGGGTGCTGCTCGGCGTGTTCGTCCTCAACCAGAACATCGCCCGGCGCCAGGATGGCGACACGTTCATGCTGCAGGGCTTCGCGCTGGTGAACGCGCTGGTGCTCGGCAAGGTAATGATGATCGCCGAGCATCTCGACTTCGCGCGCTGGCTGCGCAGCAAGCCGGCGATCTATTCGATCGTGCTGGAGGCCCTTCTCTGCACGCTGCTGTTCATCGGCTTCCACATCGTCGAGCGGCTGGCCATCGAGGCTTTCCGCGGCGGCGGCCATGGCGAGGGCGTGCTCTCGATGGGCGGCGGCGGCCTCCTCGGTGTCGCGCTGGTGGCGGCCGTGCTGTTCATCTCGCTGATCCCGTTCTTCGCATTCAAGAACGTCACGCGGATCCTCGGCTGGCCCCGCATGCGCGCCATCCTGTTCGGGCGGCCCGAGAAGGCGGATAGCTGACAGCGGGCGATATCGGGGGCGCCGGCCGCACGAAAGACTGCGCGTCTAGCTCCGCATCTGCCGATACTGTCCGGGCGTGACGCCGAGCCGGCTGCGGAACGCCGTGGTCAGATGCGCCTGGCTGGAGAAGCCGCAGGCGATCGCCACCTGGGCGAGGCTGGTGCCGCGGTGACCGAGCAGAGCCTCGGCGCGGCGCACGCGCCTTGAGAGAACATAGGCGTGCGGGCTCACGCCGACCGTTTCCTTGAAGCGGCGCGCGAAGTGATAGACGCTCATCGAGGCGACAGCGGCGAGCTCGGCGAGGTCGAGATCGCGGTCGATATGCGCCTCGACATAGTCGACGACGAGGGCGACGCCGCGCGACGGGATCTTGCCGTTGGGCAGCCTTGCATAGCGCCGGGAATGGCTCGAGAAGCGGCGGACCAGGATTTCGGACAGGATCAGCGCCCAGCTGTCGAGCAGCAGGCCTGTCGGCTCGGCCGTGAGCAGGCCCGTCTTGACGGCGCTGACCGCCGCGAACAGACGTTCATCGCGCGTCGCCCAGGGAACGGCGATATTCTCCGCGCTGAAGTCCCGGTCATAGAGGCTCGCGCTGACATGGCCCATGAGCGCGACCGGCACGAAGAGATGCGCGAAGCTCACCATGCCCTCGAGCCGCCAGCGCGTCGTCTCCAGCGGCTGCACCGACATCGATCCGAGCTCGCCCGGGACAGCGTCGGCATTGCGCCAGACGCGGCCCCCGCCGAGATGGATCATGACGGCGCCGAAATCGGGATCGCCGTCGACCGAAGTGTCCTCGAGGTCGGTGCGCCAGAAGGAGGCCTTGAGCGAGGACTTGCTGCCGATGCCGATGCTGCGCACCGGCCTCATCCGGAAGCGCTCGACATTCTCGCGATGATTGGTCGGCGTCGCATCGCTCGATGCGATGTCGGGAAGGCCGCGTGGCTCGGCGGCACCTGGACCTGATGATGGGGACATGCAGCGACCTGTGACGAGAGCCGGGATGAGGCAACACGCAACTGCAAGGATGGTCAATAGAGTAGCAGAACACGGGCCGCCCGTCCGGCGCGAATAGCAAGATTCTGAAATCGGCAAGTCTAGGTTGCTGCTAGGGTTGCCTCGTTCAGACCAGGGACCATCGCAGGCACGGCATCAAGACGCCGGCGAAGACGGTCGCGGGTCGCGTTCAACTGTCCCATGCCGCTGCTGGTCGAGAGGGGCGCGCTGCGCCGAACGATCCGCCATGCGCGCTTTCGGCCGCTGCCGCGGCCTCACGGAGGGCCTGGTCATGCCAGCAGAGTTCAGGCGCATCGTCACCGGCCATGACGAGGCCGGCGCCGCGGTCATCCTGTCCGATGCGCCGCCGACGCGGGCGGTGCTTGTCGGCGGGCCGGGCGGTCCGACCTTCTTCGAGATCTGGAGCACGGGCGCCGCCCCGGCCACGATCACGAGGGCAGCGGACGAGCCGGACGAAAGCGGACTGGTGCTGGCACCGCCCAAGGGCGGGACGCGCATCCGCATCATCGATTTTCCGCCCGAGGGCGAGGCGATCCGCCGGCTCGGCGCCGCCGGCGCCCAGGAGGCGTTCGGCGCGATGGGCGGCGGCGATGCCTCGCGGTTCAAGACCGGCGCGCATCCGCTGATGCATCGCACGGAGACGGTCGACTTCGGGATCGTTCTCGAAGGCGAGATGACGCTGGTGCTCGACGCCGCCGAGACGTCGCTCCACGCCGGCGATGTCGTCATCCAGCGTGGCACCAGCCATGCCTGGTCCAACCGATCGGACCGGGTCTGCCGGATGGCCTTCGTGCTGGTCGACGGCCGCTACGCCGACGGGCTCTGACCATGCGTCTCCAGCCGCTCCCCCCGGACAGTCTTTCGCCCGCGCTTCGCAGCGTTCACGACACGATCGTCGCGCTGATGGTCAGGAGGCAGCCGCAAATCGTCGCCGAGGATGGCGACGGCGCGCTCATCGGCCCCTTTCCGATCATGCTGCACTTTCCTCAGTTCGGCATTCCGGCGCTTCAGTTCCTGGCGGCGATCGGCACCGAGGCCAGGCTGCCGCCGATCGTGCGCGAGACGGCGATCCTCGCCGTCGGCGCCAGGCTGAATGCCCGGTACGAACTCTATGCGCATGAGATCATGGCCGCCGTCGCCGGGCTCCCGCCGGCTGACATCGCGACGCTCGCCGCCGGCGGGCGGCCGCCGAACCTGCCGGAGACCGCCGCGATCGCCCATGACGTCGCCGCCGTCCTGATGGCCGGGCGGATCCTGCCGATCTCGACCTTCGAGCGCGCCACCGCGCTTCTCGGTCCTGACGGCCTCGGCGAACTCGTCTTCCTGATCGGCGGCTATGCCCTGATCGCAGTCGCCCTCAACGCCTTCGACATGCCCGTTCCCGAACCCTCGCCCTGACGAGGCGCCAGCCCGATCCGACAGGCTCCATGGAGATCATGATGCAGACAACGCTCGCAACCCTCCTCCTTGCCGCGGCAGCCTTCGGCGCTACCGCGGCCGCCGCAGCCGACAAACCGGCGACCATCGTCCTCGTGCACGGCGCCTTCGCCGACGAGACGAGCTGGGACAAAGTGGCCGCCCTCCTCACGGCAAAGGGCTATGCGGTGACCAAGGTCAGGAACCCGCTGACCTCGCTCGCAGACGATGTCGCCGCGACCAAGGCCGCGCTCGCCGCGCAGTCTGGCCCCACGGTTCTGGTCGGCCATTCCTGGGGCGGCGTGGTGATCGGCGAGGCGGGCGACGACCCCAAGGTCAAGGCCCTCGTCTATGTCTCGGCCTTTGCTCCCGACAAGGGCGAGTCGCTGACGAAACTCCTTCAGGGCGCGCCGCCGAGCGAGGGCACGAAGGCGATCCGTCCCAATGCCGAGGGCGGGCTCATCTTCGATCCGGCGGCCTTCCCGGCACTCTTCGCCGGCGACCTGCCGAAGGCGGAGGCCGAGGCGATGGCGGCGCGGCAGCTTCCGTCCAATCCCGCGAATTTCGATGCCGTCACGGAGGTCGCTGCCTGGCACGACAAGCCGGCTTTCTATGTCGTCACCACTGAGGACCAGGTGATCCCGCCGGATGCCCAGCGCTTCTTCGCCGGACGCATGAAGGCCGAGGTGACCGAGATCCCGGCCAGCCATTCCGGCCTCGTGTCGCAGGCCGACGCGGTCGCGGCGGCCATCGCACGTGCCGCAGAGTAGCGCTCGGACCATCGGGAGACCCCATGAAGAACGCGACGCCCGCGCAGCGGAAGTTCGGCTTCCAGATCCACGCCCTCTGCTTCGTCATCGCGCTCCCGGGGATCGCCGCGATCGACTACGCTACCGGTCCGCCCTGGTGGGTCGAGTGGGTCCTGCTCGGATGGGGCATCGGCCTTTTTTCGCACTGGCTGTTCGGCCTACGGCTGGCCCCGTCTGCCGGCGGCGACGCGCACTGAGCATCGCTCCAGCAGAGCGGCGCCGCCCGGTAGTCCTCGAAGCTCCGGCCGGCCGGGCGAGGGATCGACGGTCAGTTGACCGGCGGGCCGGCCATCTCGAGCACCCAGAAGACCTTGTGCTTCGTGCCGGGGTCGGACACCGTCGCGATGCCGAGCCTCGTCATGTCCGGCTTCAGCATGGCCGCGTTGTGGCGGGGGGAGCCGCGCCAGCCGGCGAACACCTGGCCGAAGCTGCGGTAGCGCTCGCCGCCGCCGGCATTTTCCATGACATGGGCGTTGTAGACGCCGGCCGATTTCGCCCGCTTCGCGAGCGTCCCGCCGCCGGGGACATTGTGCCCGATGGTATCGGCCCTCGCCATGGCGCGGACCTGCGTGGCGGCGAGCCGGTTGAGCGATGCATCGACCTTGACCGGGCCGAGACCATGGGAGGCGCGGTAGGACGAGATCGCCTCCGCCGCCGTCTCGGCGGAACTGCCGCTGACGCTGCCCGTGACCATCTGGTCGGCGCCCGCCATCGACCCGATCGGCGCGCCGCCGACGCAGGCAGTCAGAGCCGAAAGGCAAACAAGAACGCCCACTCTTGAAATAAATGATCTGTAACTTTTCCGCATCTGCTTTGCCCTCGATTCGCAGGAATGGCAGCGCCGCGGCGAGAACAATTGTCTCTTATTGATCACAATTTGCATGTGCAACGGAACTTCATGACGTCAACGATGATCTGACGTCATTCGTTGCATCGATGAAGATGATACATGAATTCGCCAGCGCGGATACATCCTTGCCGAGCGCCTGTTCATTCACGCAGCGACGTCGAGCGGGCGGCGGCGGTGATGAAGGGCAAGCGCGGCGGGCGCGCGCGCGGCGGCGCCGGCATGGGCCGCCCGCGTGCGGCTCGCGCCAGACCGACGCCAGCGCGGCCGGTCAGGCCGGCACGGTCGCCGGCGGCGTGCGGGTCGGGAAGGAGCGCGAGCCGAACATCGTCGTGAAGTCGGGTTCGTCCTCGATGCGCAGGCGATTGAAGCGCAGCATCTCCATGAGCGCGGCCCGGTCCATGACATGGTCGCGCGAGGAATACTCCGCCTTCAGCACCGGCACGATCGGCGCGCCCTCGGAGAATTCCGGCAGGGAGGGCCGGATCGCATAGTAGTTCTCGCGGGCGACCGTGCGCTCGGCCTCGTCGTCGGCGATCAGGATCTCGTGGATCTTCTCGCCGGGGCGGATGCCGAGCTCGCGGATCGGGATGTCGCGCTCGCCGATCAGGCATTCCGCCATCATGCGGATGCCGGAGGCCGGCACGCGCGGGATGACGATGTCGCCGGCCTCGCCGAAGCGATAGGCGTCGATCACGGTGTCGACCGCCTGCTCGAGCGACAGGAAATAGCGCGTCATCTCGGAGGTCGTGATCGTCACCGGCCCGCCGGAGCGGATCTGGTGATGGAACAGCGGCACGACCGAGCCGCGCGAGGCGAGCACATTGCCGTAGCGGGCGCAGATCATGCGCGTATCCGGGCAATCGAGATTGGCCGCGATGAGGATCCGCTCCTGCATCGCCTTGGTCATGCCCATGACATTGACCGGATGGCAGGCCTTGTCGGTGGAGATGCCGATGACCGTCTCGACCGGAAGCCTCAGCGAGGCGATCGCCCTGGTGATGTTGAGCGGGCCGCCGACATTGGTCGCGATCGCCTCGCCCGGAAAATACTCGCAGTTCGGCACCTGCTTCAGCGCGGCGGCGTTGAAGACGATGTCGACGCCGGCCAGCGCATGCTGCACGGCATTGTAGTCGCGCACATCGCCGAGGCGGAAGCGCAGCGTCTTGGCATGGTCCTGGTAGACGACATCCTCCGAGGCCGCGGCGATGCGGTCGAACAGCAGCCGCATGTCGTAGTGCTTGGCCTCGTCGCGGCTGAAGACCGTGACGCTCTGCGGCCGTCCATGCAGGCCCGACAGCAGCCGGCGCACCAGCACCTTGCCGAGCGAGCCGGTGCCGCCGGTGACGAGGATTCGTTTGCCGTCGAACAAGCACTCGTCCCGGCGCACCGGGGCCGCAAAGGGGTCTGTCATCGTTCCTCCCAATCCGTCCCTGCCGCGCGCGCGGTTTCGCCCGCCGATGACCTGCCGATCGGCTACCAGGCGCCCTTGTGGGCGATCACGCCGCCGATCGTCTTCGCCAGCACCATGAAATCGACCCGCGTCGAGCGCTCGCGCACATAGGCCAAGTCGAAGTCGAGCGTTTCGCTGAAGGAGAGCTCGCCGCGGCCGAAGATCTGCGCATATCCGGTGATGCCGGGCGGCACCGAGAATTTCGCCAGCTGATCGGCGCTGTAGTGGGCGAGATATTCCGGCATTTCCGGCCGCGGCCCGACCAGCGCCATGTCGCCGGTCACGACATGCAGGAAGTTCGGGATCTCGTCGACGCTGCTGCGCCGCAGCCAGGCGCCGAACCGCGTCACGCGCGGGTCATGCGGCACCGAGAGATGCAGCGTCGCCGTCTCCTGGCGCTGCAGCGCCTCGGGGGCGAAGGAGGGGAAGCGCCTGTTGCCGTCCACCATCATGCTGCGGAACTTGATGAAGGTGAAGAGACGGCCGCCCTTGCTGACGCGCTGCTGCGTGAAGAACACCGGACCGGGACTGTCGAACTTGATCAGAACAGCGACGACGAGCATCAGCGGCGCGAAGACGACGAGCGCCAGAGCCGAAGCGGCGACCTCGAAAATCCGGTACCAGGGCGCCCGGTGATCGGCGGCAACAGGGATGACGGACGCGCCGGCGACCGGCGCGGACGCCTCGGAGGCGGAGGGCGCTGCCTGCTGCAACGCGGATTGGGGCACCACGCGGATCGCCATGAAAGCCCTCATGCCAGAGTGGCAACATCAGGTGTGGGTGTCGGCGGTATACTGCGTGGTTCCTCAAGACTTCGCAACGGCCTCTGCATCACTCGGGCGGACCCGTCACGTCTCTCTCGCGCCCCTCGAAGCCTTGATTGCACGCCGCAGAGCACTCATGACGCGATCTCTATCAACGCATCGGATTGTATCGATCTTCAGCGCCGGAACTTCTCGACAATCGACAATCGCGATGCTTTGTCTTGATTCAAAAGACCAAATTTATTCCATTCGGCGGAACGACGATAAGGCAACCAACCCTCGCGCTCGGCCCATCCGGCGGCCTCGTGCAATCTCTGGATGTCATCGTGACACTAGCCGCTGACGGCCGGGGGACGTGTGACGCTCGTCACAAGGTTTACGGCTTGCCGGTTCGTGATCCACGCCGTCTACTGCTGCCGGCAGCCAGATCTTCATCGGAGCATTTCCTTGTCGATCTGAGCGGGGGGAGAGCGGAGACATGAAGGAGGCGAGCCGCGAGATCGTTCTTGTCACGGGCGCGTCGGGTTTCCTTGGCCGCCACGTCGCCCGCCGCTTCGCGGCCGGCGGCGCCTTCGTCATCGGCCTCGGACATGGCCCCTTCGGAGATGGCAGCCCGGCCGACTGGGGACTGGCGGACTGGCGGCCCGGCGATGTGACAAGGGCGGCGCTGGCGGCGATCACGCCGCGACCGGATATCATCGCCCATTGCGCCGGCGGCAGCCTGGTCGGCCGCTCCTTCGAGGACCCGCGCGGCGATTTCGAGCGCACGGTCGCGACCACGGCCGATGTGCTCGACCATATGCGGGTCGCGGCGCCCGGCGCCCGGCTCGTCTATCCCTCCAGCGCCGCCGTCTATGGCAATACCAAGGTGCTGCCGATCCCGACCGGCGCGACCGGGCGGCCGCTCTCGCCCTATGGCACGCATAAGCGGGCGGCCGAGGAGCTCTGCCGCAGCTATGCGCTCAATTTCGGCGTCCGCTCCGCCATCCTCCGCTTCTTCTCGATCTATGGACGGCATCTCCGCAAGCAGCTGCTGTGGGACGCCTGCACCCGGCTGCAATCGGGCTCCGGCGCCTTCAGCGGCACCGGGCGCGAGCTGCGCGACTGGCTGCATGTCGACGACGCCGCCGCGCTCGTCGTCGCCGCCGCGGGCTTCGCCTCGGCGGAGTGCCCGATCGCCAATGGCGGCACCGGCATCGGCACCCCGGTCGGCGCCATCCTCGAACGGCTCGGCGCGGCGCTTGCGCCCGATATCCCGATCCGATTCACCGGCGCAAATCGTCCAGGCGATCCGAGCGCCTTCATCGCCGACATCGCCGACCTCTCGAGCTGGAACTGGCAGCCGCGCATCGACTGGCGCGACGGGGTCGACGACTATGCCGCCTGGTACCTGGAGATCGCGCCGCGCGACAAGCATCCGGCGCGCGCCGGCTCCGCCGCGCCGCCACGCGGATGAGACAGCGCCGAACGGCCGAGGACTGGCGGCTGATCGCGCGCGAGGTCGGGCGCTTCCTGCTGCTGGCGGTGCCGAAGGCCGGCGGCGGCGTGTTCCTGCTGGCGCTGAACCTCCTGCTCGTCCGCGTGCTCGACACCGCCGAATTCGGCCGCTTCGCCTATTGCATGACGCTGGTGCTCCTCGCCGATGCGATCATCGGCGCGCCGTTCGATCTCGCGGTCATCAAGCTCAGCGGCGAGGAGCGCGCGGCCGGCGCGGAGGGGCCGATGGCGGCGGCGCGGGCGGCGCTGCATGTGAAGCTCGCCGTCACCGCCGGCCTCCTCGTCGCCGTTGCCGGGCTCGACGCGCTGGTCGGCGCGCCCGAGGAGCGCGGCGGCCTCCTCGCGGCAACGCTCCTCGCGATCACCTCGATGCTGGTGGTGCGCAGCGTGCAGGTGACGCTGCAGGTCTCGGGACGGTTCCTCGCCTATGCGAGCATCGAGAGCCTGCAACTGGTGCTGCGCATCGCGCTCATCGCCGCCGCCGTGCTGCTGCTGCCGCCCGGCGCCGCGCTGGCGCTGGCGGCGCTCGGCGCCGGCGCGCTCCTCGCCGCCGCCTGGGGCGGCCTCGTGCTGCAGCCCGGCCTCCTCCGCATCAGCGGGCGCGGCGGGCTGCCCTATGCGCGCCTTTCCGGCATCGCCTTCTGGGTTCTCGCGACCACCGCGGTCGGCGCGCTGATCGGACGGCTCGACGTGCTCGCCCTCGGCTGGCTGGCGCCGGCGAGCGGCATCGGCCTCTTCACGGCGGGACAGGTGATCGCCTCGATCGCCGAGCTCGGCGGCAGCTATCTCGCGGTGTTCCTGACGCCGCGTCTGGTCGGCGCCATGCGCGCGGGAGAGACGGCGGCGCTCTATCGCCGCGTCCAGCCGGCGCTGCTCGCGCTGGCCGGCGCCGGGCTCGCCGGCGCGATCCTGATCGGGCCACTGCTGCTGCCGCTCGTGCTGCCGCCGGCCTATGCGCTGTCAGGCACGGTGGCGCTCATCCTGATGCCGGGCGCGCTCGCCGCCTTCGCGACCGTGCCGCTGGCGCTGCCGCTGGTACTCTTCCGCCACAAGCGGGCGCTGCTGGTGCTCGATCTCGCGCTGTTCCCGTTCGTCGCCGCCGCCTATGCGCTGGCGATCGCCGGCAATGGCGTCATCGGCGCGGCGATCGTCACCACCTCGGTGATGCTGCTCCGCTCCGCCGCGGTGCAGGGCATCGCGCTATGGAGCCTCCGCCGCCCCGTCCCGCCGCAGAACGAATAGCTGCTGGTGGGCGATGTCGTCGTCGATGGTGCTCAGCGTCCCGATCACCGCGGCGCTCTCGACGCGCATGCCGTGCCGCGCCGCCATCGCCTCCAGCGCCGCGCGGTCGCGATAGAGCATCAACAGGCCATATTGCTTCTGCAGCCGCCGCATCAGCGGGTTGCGGCGATCGCGGTGCAGCGTCGCCGCCGGCGTCGCGGCGGCCGTCTCGGTGAGCGGCACATGGCAGAGCGCCCGCCCGCCCGGAACGAGGATGCGGGCGAATTCGGCGAAGGTTCCGTCCAGTTCCGCGTCGGTCATGTGCTGGATGACGGCGATCGCCGTGACGAGATCGACGCTCGCATCGGCGACGCCGGCGATGCGGCCGCGCGTCGAGAGCACGAAGCGGAGATTGGGGAGGGGAAAGAGCACGGCGCCGCAGGCGAGCGCCCCTGTCGAGATGTCGACGGCGATCATCGCCTTGCAGCGCCCGGCCATCTCGGCGGCGAGGATGCCTGCGCCACAGCCGAAATCGAGCGCCGTCATGTCGCTTGCCAGATAGGGCGCCACGACATCGTTGAAGAGAAGGCGCCGCGAGACGACGTTGCGCTCCAGCTCCTTCTCGAGGATCGCGGCCTCGGCCATGCCGGGCGGATAGCGGGCGCTGTCGCGCTCGGTGAAGTAATGCGGGCTGATGCCGAGGAGATGCAGCACCAGCGCGCGCCGCGCCGGCGCGGGCGTCGCGCGGATCAGCACCGGCAGCAGCGGATTGCCGAGAAACGTCTGGTGGCGCCAGCCCGAGGTCAGGATGGTCAGGAGGCGCGAGCGCGCGCCCTCCCGCCGTCCGCGCTGAACGGGCGCCTCGTCGATCGGCACGGTGATCATGCGCGTCCCTCCCCCCAGAGTTCGGCAGGCCCCTCGCCCTCGCCGCCATTCAATCCGCCGCGCTGCCGCTCCTTCCCCCTGCCCCGCCGAGATCGGCGGCCAGGGCATCCAGCATCGAGTCCCAGTCCGGAATCGCGATCCCGGTCGCGTGGCGAAAGCGAGATCCGTCGAGGCTGCGGTCGATCGCCGGCGCGTCGACGGGGGTGATCGTCCCCCGCCAGCCGATGCGCGTCGCCAGCCCGCGGAGCAGGTCGAATTTCGAGATCGGCGCGGCCGCGACATGGGTGAGGCCGGTCAGCTCGGGGTGATCGGCGATGATGCTGCCGAGCACGGCCGCGAGAGCCCGCGTCGTCAGGCCGGAAAAGACGGCGCGCGTGTAGCCGTTGATCGCGCGGCCCTGCTGCGACAGGAACCAGCCGACGAGGCCTTCGGTCCCTTCGAGCTGCGGCCCGATGATCGAGGTGCGGATGGTGAGATGCGGCGCCGCCCGGACCTCGCCGAGCCATTTCGAGAGGCCATAGCCATCGACGGGATCGGGCTGGTCATCCTCCGTGTAGAGGCCGCGCCTCCCGGAGAAGACGCAGTCTGTGCTGACCTGGATCAGCTTCGCGCCATGCGCGTCGCAGGCGGCGGCGAGGCGATGCGGGAACAGTGCGTTGAGCTCGATCGCGAGTGCCGTATCGGCCGCCTCCGGGCGCTGCTTGATGAGGCCGACGCAGTTGAGCACGACGTCAGGGCGAACGCGCGCGATCAGCGCGGCCACGGCGCCGGGTGCGCGGACATCGAGGCCGGACACGACCTCGGCTCCCGCGAGCGCCTCTGCGAGCTTTGACCCCGGCTCCGGCGCGCGGCGAAGCGCGGCGACGACGGCGTGGTCGCGCGCGAGGTCGCGGCTCGCCACATGGCCAAGCATTCCGCTCGCGCCGATGACTGCTACACGTGCCATGTCCACCAGCCACCCGGCCTCGCCCCGAAACGGGGACGATCGCGGCCCAGAGAGTCCTGTATAGCGGAAACAGATCGGGGCTTGAACATTGCGCCTGCGCCTTGCGCGGGCGGCTGTGATCTCGGTTACACCGGGCAGAGACGCCTTGGCGGCCGGTATTCGGCGACGATGCGCTTCGTCATTCGACGAGGATCCCGCCGAGAAGCTTCGCCTCCATCTGTTCCAGGAGGCTGATCGCCGTCTGGATGCGGTCGCCGCGGTCCTCGCCCGCCTTGATCGCGAGGATGACGCCGTCGACGGCGCGGGCGAGCCGCAACGCGGTCGGGCTGACGAACAGCGGATCGACGGCGAGGAAGGCGACGCGGTAGCGGCTGCGCAATTCGTCGGTCAGCGTCACCGCGTCGGGGCCGAGCAGCGGGCTCGGCGCCTGATGCGCGCTGCCGGTGCCGATGAGGGCGAGGCCCGGCACGCTGTCGGCGGTCTCGACCTCGACGAGCGACTGCGCGCCGGTCAGCCTTTCGCGGATGCCAGGGCGTCCCGCCGCCGCGCCGAAGGCGGGCTCCGCCGCCGAGCCGAAGCGGCAATCCGCAGCGAGCACGGAGCCGCCGCGCATCAGCGCGAAGGAGCGGCCGAGCTCGACGGCGAGCGCGGCGACGCCGTCGTCGCGGTCGACGCCGCAGACCATCACCACCGCCGGCTCGTGCAGCTTGGGGTTCAGCCTGGCGGCGAGACGCAGCGTCTCGGAGCGGGGCGCGGTCGCGTCGGTCTCGAGGGCGCTCAAGCGTAACTCCTCCCGGGCGCCGCGGCGCCGCTTCGTGCAAAGAGACGGTCGACGACGAGGACGAGGCTCGCAACCAGCCACCAGCCCTTCAGCGGAAAATGGAAGACGTCGACCTGCAGGCCGAACAGCGGCGCGATGATCAGCGCCGGGAGCGCGGCGGCGGCGAACCAGCGCTGCCGCTCCAGCGCCGGATCGCCCCCGGAGCGGCGGAACAGCACGAAGGTCTTGCCGATGGTCGCGCCGAGAAAGGCGAGGAAGACGACGAGCCCCGGCAGGCCGAGCTCGGTGAAGAGCTGCAGGAATTCGTTGTGCGCCATGATCCAGTCGCCCTCGAAGCGGGTCGGATCGAGACCAGCGATGATGGCGGTGCGGTTGCCGACGCCGATGCCCGACAGCCAGTTGTCGCTGCCGAGCTTCAGCGCCGCTTCCCAGAGATCGAACCGCCAGGAGAGATTGGTCGCCTTGTCGAGCTCATAGGCGTGCGGATTGAGGATGCGGTCCCAGATGCTCTGCGGCAGGAACGGGATCATCGCGACGACGCCGGCGATCGCCAGCATGATCCGCGCCGGGGTCAGGCGGAACAGCCCGGTCGCGACGATCATCGCATAGAGCAGGAAGGCGAAGAGCAGCGTCGCGCGCGTGTTGGTCAGCATGATGTTGTAGAAGACGAGCACCACGCCGAGCGCCCAGAAGACCTGCCCGGCCCAGTGCCGCGAAAGCCGCATCCGGTAGAACAGGAACGGCGTCGCCAGGAGCAGGTTGATGCCGTAGACGGCGAAATTCGAGGTGGTGCCGACGGCGCGGCGGACGGCGCCGAGCGTATCGCTCTCCGACGTGGCATTGATGGTCGTCGAGAAGCGGGTCGAGAGCTCGCCGATCTCGCTGTCGCTGAGCACGACGCCGAAATGCCAGTCATAGACCTGGTAGACGCCGATGATCAGCGTCGCCGCGAGCCATGCGAGGATCATGCCGTCGACGAGGCGCCAGTCGCGCACCCCTTGCGAGATGGTCAGCATCATCAGGAACGAGCCGAGCATGGTCAGCGCCTCGGCCCGCGTCGCCTCCGGATCGACGGCATAGAAGATCGAGCCGAAGGCCATCAGCTGCAGGATGCCGTAGAGCGTCAGGGGCAGCGACCATTCGAGCTTCTGCCGCCGCATGATCATGTGCGCGAGCACCGCCATCAGCGCCAGGAGCCCGACGAGCCGCATCAGCGAGAAGGTCTGCAGCGACAAATCATCGCCGAAGCGGCCGAGCCGTTCGAGCGGCACGACGAAGGCGACGGCGATGAGCGCGAGGCCTGGTGCGAAGGCGATGATCGCAAGGCCGGCCGCCACCGCGACGAAGATGGCGGCGCCGAGCAGCGGCGAGGTCAGCGCCATGCCGAGCACCATGACGACCGCGCCGAAGCCGCCGACGCCGAGCGCCAGCACCGCTTCCCTGAGGCCGCGCCGCGCTGGAGCCGCGAGGACCGCCTCAGGCATGCTGCCCGCCCGCTTCGCGGAAGCTGCCGAGGATGGTGAGGCCGCGGATGCGGCCGAGTTCGCGCAGCGTGAAGATGCGCTGGTCGAGATAGGCGAGGAGCGCCGCCAGCGCGATGCCGAGCACGAGGCCGAGCGGCAGCGCGATCAGCACGATCATCAGCTTGCGCGGCGCGGACGGCGCGGGCGGCGCCGTCGGCGGGCTCAGGATGGAGATGTTGGCGACGCGGCGGCGCTCCAGCTCGGCGCCGACCTTGGCGATCTCGAACTGGCGCATATATTCGCCATAGCGCGTGCGGGCGAGCTCGCGCTCGATCTGCAGCCGGTCGAGCCGCATCTCGCCGGCGGTGAGCGCCGCGAGCCGCGCTTCGGCCGCGCTCTTCTCGCCTGTCAGCGTCGCCAGTTCCTTGTCGGCCGCGCTGCCGAGCAGCGCCGTCAACTGGCCGATCTTGCCCTCGACCTCGCGCAGCGGCTCGCTGCCGGAGGCGTAGTTCTGCAGGAGCGTCGCCCGCTCGATGATCAGCGCGCCGAGCTTGTCGCGCACCGCTGCCGACGCGGCGCCGCCGCCCGCGGCCGTGCCGCCGTCCTCCTTGGCGGCGAAGCTCGCGAGCGACCTCGCCGAGGCGCCGGCCGCCGTCGCCGCCGCGATCTCCTCGTCGAGCCCGGCGACGCGGGCGAGAAGATGCTCGCGCTCCAGCGCCACCGAAGTGAGTTTGTCGGCGCCGCGCAGCGCGCCGATCTCCGCGTCGAGATCGGCCAGTTGCTGGCTCGAGGTCGCGACCTTGTCGGCGAAGAAATCGACCGTGCCGACGCTGCGCCGCGCCGCGGCGCGCTGCAGCAGGAAATTCTCGATATGGCGATTGAGGAAGCGCACGCCCATCTGCGGATCGCTCCAGCGCACGGTGATCTGGATGACGTCGGACTCGCCGCTTCGCCGCACGAAGAGCCCGTGCTCGAGCTTGTTGACGATCTTGTCGCGCGGGGTCAGCGCCGTCGCGAGCTTCAGATCGACCAGCAGGGCCTCGACGCCGCGCAGCGTTGCCGTCGCGGCGTCCTTGAACAGGCGCTTCGACTTCTGGAACAGCGTCACCGCCGGCGCCGGCTGCGGCAGGAAGGCATCGACGCCGAGATCGTCGACGGTCTTCTCGACGAGGGCGCGGTCCTCGAGCAGCGTCACGTCCGAATTGACGTCCTCCTTGCGCACGCCGCTGGAGACGACGGCGCCGGGGCCGAGCGCGGTCGGCACTTCGAGATTCTCGCGGCCGACCGTGACCAGCAGGCTGGCATCGATATCGTAGCCGTCGCTCATCAGCTGCACGGCGGCATAGACGCAGAGCAGCATGGTCACGGCGACCAGCAGCACCAGCCGCCAGCGCCGGAGGATCGCCGCCGCCAGGATGGCGATCGCCTCGACCGGATCGAGCCGGTCGTCCTCTGTGTTCCGTGCGTCCGGCAATTGGGGCATGCGGGTCCTCGGACCGGTTCAGGTTCAGTCACGGCCCACGGCAGAGCCGCAGGGCCGATGGTTCATCCGCGCCGCGCCGAAAATCCGGCGCGCCGCCCGTCTCAGAAGCGCGGCTTGCCGGCAGCGATCGCCGCCTGGCTCCGCCAGCGCGGCCAGACGCCGAAGGCGGGCTTCGGCTGCAGCTCCGCGTCCCAGAGACCGGCATGGACCCAGATCTTCATCCATTCGGCGCCGGCGCCGAGCGCGTCCAGCTTGGCGAGCAGCTTGGTGTAGTCGACCGGCACGAACCAGACGACGAAGAGGTAGCGCTGGTGCACCGCCTCATCGATGAGGTCGGTGAGAAAGGCGGTCTGCAGCTCGGCCGTGCCGGGAAAATCGATGCCGTCGCCGACATTGATGCGCACATCCTCGGTCGTGTAGCCGGTCTCGGCGAAGGCGACGGGCTTCGTCGTCCAGTCGCGCAGGAAGCGCAGCGGCGCCCGCCATTGCTCGGGCGGCGGCGGCAAAGCCGGCGCCCCGAACATCTCGCCGAACGCGCTGCCATAGGGATAGAAGCTGATGCCGACATAGTCGCCATAGTCGGCGGCCGGCTTCACCATCGCGCCGACCGAGGGCTTCATGATCGACTGCAGCACCAGTTCGAGCCCGACCTTCACCTTCGGATGCGACTGGCGGAGGCCATCGACCGTGTGGCGGAACAGCCGCTCGAAGGCCGGCCAGTCCTTCGGCTGCTGCAGCGCCAGCTCGCTCATCTCGATGCCGATATTCACATAGGCCGGCTTCAGCGTGTCGATGATGCGGCGGACATAGGCGAGATAGGCCGTCTCGACCGCGGGCGCATCGAAGGCTGCGCCGGCGATCTCGGGCGGCAGGTCGCGCTCCTCGCCCTCCTCCGCGCCGCAGGCCGCCGCGAGGCTCTTGCGATCATTCGCCGTCGGCGTCATCGCGACATAGAGCGTCTGCGCCTTGGTCTTGCGGCTGTTGATTTCGGCAAGGTCCCCCTGCAGCCAGGCGGGAAAGGGATCGCCGGAGAGCGCCTCGTACCAGGGCAGGCACTGGTCCATGTGCTGGGCATAGAGCGTCTCGTTGGGCAGGATCAGCGCATGGACCTCGTCGCCGGACTCGGCCGTATAGTCATGCGGAAAGGCGGTGAAGCCATAGAGCACATCCGCCCGCGCCGGGCCCGCCAGCGCGAGCCACGCCGCCGCCAGTGCCAAGGCGATCCCCCGGAAGCCCCACGCCGTCATGCCTCGCTCCAAGCTGCCCCCGCTCCAAAGCCACGCGCCTCGGGAGACTAGCAGAAACGGCGCCTCCCTCCAGAGACTTCGGTCACAGCAGAAGAGCCTCCGCGAACTTGAAGTCGGCGTCACCAGGGCGCTAGTCTGTGTGACGACCAATGGATGGCGTGATGACACACATCTTGGTAACCGGCGGCGCCGGGATGATCGGCTCAAATCTCGTCCGGCGACTTGCAGGCGAAGGCTTGCGCGTCACGGTTGTCGATGATTTCTCGCGCGGGCATCCGGACAATCTGCGCCGCAGCGATGGAAGCTGGCTCATCGACCCCGAGCGCAGCCTGCATCGGCTCGACCTCACCATTCCCGGCGCGCTCGATGCCCTGCTCGGCGATGTCGACCATGTCTTTCATCTCGCCGACGTCGTCGCCGGGATCGGCTTCGTCTTCGCCAATGAGCGGGCGATCTTCCGCCAGAACATGCTGATCAACTCGAATGTCGTGGCGAGCGTCGGCCGCTTCCCGGCGCTGAAGTCCTACATCTATGTCGGCACCGCCTGCAGCTTTCCCGCCGCCCGGCAGACCGGCCCGGACGCCGCGCCGCTGCGCGAGGACGAGCTTTATCCGGCAGCGCCTGAATCGGCCTATGGCTGGAGCAAGCTGATGGGCCAGTACGAGGCGGAACTGCTGCAGAAGGAGACCGGCATCCCGGTCGGCCTGCCGATGCTGCACAATGTCTATGGCACGCCCTCCGATCTCTCGCGCGAACGCAGCCAGGTGCTGCCGGCGCTGGTGCGCCGGGCGATCGAATGGCCGCGCGGCGCCTTCAGCGTCTGGGGCACCGGACGGCAGGGCCGCGCCTTCGTCCATGTCGATGATGTCGTCGACGGGCTCGTCGCCGTCCTGGAGCACGGTCTCGGCCGGGGGCCGATCCAGATCGGGCCGGACCATTGCACGACGATCCGCGAGGCGGCCGAGACGGTCGTGCGCGTCTCCGGCAAGCCGATCGAGATCCTCTACGATCCGTCGAAGCCGGAGGGGGATCTCGGCCGCTGCGCCGATTATTCCAAGGCGCGCGCGCTGCTTGGCTGGCAGCCGAAGGTGAGCTTCGAGGCGGGCATCGCCGAGCTCTATGGCTGGGCGGAGCAGCGGCTCGCGACCGTCTATGCGTGAGACCCGGACGGATCGACAGTCGACGTCAGTCGTGGTGCGACCGCGCCCACCTGTCATTGCCGGGCTTGACCCGGCAATCCAGCCTCACTCGTTGCGAGCACGCAGTTGCAGGCGGGTAGTCGAAGAAAGTCTGGGTTGCCGGGTCAAGCCCGGCAACGACAGCGGAGAACATTCTGAGCATGGGCAACGTCTGAATGTCGATCCGTCCTAGAGCGCCGTCGCCCCGCGCGCGACCAGATGACGGATGCTGGCGAGCGCCAGGGCGCGCACGCGCGCATCGGCGAGATCGATCTCATGGGTGAAGAGCGTCACGAAGCCATGCGTCTCCAGCGCCGCGTCGACGCGGGCGAGGAAGCGCGGCGGATCGGCGGCCTCCGCCGCGAAGGTTTCCAGCCGCAGATGGCTGCGGATGAAGCGGAGCCCGCCCACCATCACCGAGCCCTGCCGGGCCAGCGTCTCGCGCTCCGGCGGCGGCAGACGATAGGCGATGGCCGGCTTGTCGGTCGTCAGCAGCGCCTCGACGCCATGCGCCTGCCAGAGGGGAGCGATCTCGTGACATTCGGAGAAATAATGCAGCCGCAGCCAGCGCGCCCGCTGTTCTTCGCCGGCAAAGCGACCGAGCGCCCGGAACAGGCCCTCGAATGTCCGCGTCTGCTCGTCCAGCGTCTGCGCATGCGGCGCGGTGGCATAGTCCTCGGCATGCGGGCCGAAGCGGACGCCCTCGAGGCGGCGGAGGCTGTCGCAGGCCTCAGGCGAGAGATCATCGAGCCGCCAGATCGCGCCATCCGGGCCGGGACCGCGGCGGAAGCAATAGAGATCGGTCAGCGCCCCCTTCTCCGCCAGCGCGCGGCAGAAGGCGAGCACGGGCTGCGCCTCGGCGGGACTCCCGCGTTCGGACAACTCGACCAGGCAGTCGAACACGTCGTCGATGGAGAAATGGAAGCCGGCCACCGGATCGGTCCCCCGCGATCGTACCCTCCTGCGAGTATGTCGAAGGCCGCGTCCGCCGTCGATCCGCAGCGGCAGGCGGTCTAGCAGGATGGCGCGCCGGCTGCTCTATCTCAGTCGCACCTGGGCCATGGGCGGGGCGCAGACCATCCTCTTGACGCTGATCCGCTCGCTGCCGCGCAGCGACTTCGAGATCGTGCTGGCGCCGTTCTCGTCGGGCGAGGCCGACCAGACCTTCACGGAGGCCGCGGAGAAGGCCGGCGCCACGATCGCCGAGCCGGTGCGCTGGCGCGGTTTTCGCGACTGGCAGGGCGCGACGGCGACGCTGAGGCGGATCATAACGGACGAGCACATCGATCTCGTGCACAGCCACGACAATCTCTCCAACACGCTGGTCGGCCTCGGCGTCCGGCCGCGCCTGCCGGCGATCGCCACCGCCTTCGGCTGGTGGGAGCTCAATGCCAAGCTCAAGGCCTATTACGCGATCGAGCGGCGGCTGGTGCTGCCGCGCTTCGATGCCGTCTATACCGTGTCGCATGACATGGCGGCCAAGATCCGCCGCGGCGGCACGCCGGGGGGGCGGATCGCGGTGATCCATACCGGCCTCGATGCCGCCCGCTTCGCGCCGCGCGGCCGCCGCGACGCGGTGCGGGCGCGGCTCGGGCTCGGGCCGGGGGCGCTCGCCGTCGGCGCCGTCGGCCGCGTCTCGATCGAGAAGGGGCACGAGCATCTCCTGGAGGCCGTGCGCCGCCTCGCGCCGCGCCATCCCGGCCTCACCGCCGTGCTGGCCGGCACCGGGCCCGACGTCGCACGGCTCAAGCAGCGGGCGTCCGACCTCGGGATCAAAGACCGGCTGGTGATGCCCGGCTATGTCGAGGACGCCACGGAAATCCTCGAGGCGATCGACATCGCCGCGCTGCCCTCGGTGCTGGCGGAAGGTTTTCCGACCGCTTCGATGGAGGCGCAGGCGGCAGGCCTGCCGATCGTCGCCAGCGATATCGGCGGCACGCGCGAGACGCTCACCGTCGGCGAAACCGGCTTCCTCTGCCCGCCCGGCGACGCGGCGGCGCTCGCCGCGACGCTGGAACCGCTGCTCGCCGATGCCGACCTTCGCCGGCGGATGGGCGCCGCCGCGCGCCGCCGCGTCGAGAACGATTTCACGCTCACCGGCATGCTCCAGGCGATGGGCGGGCTCTATGACCGCGTGCTCTCGGCGCGCGATCAGGCGAGGCGGCGGTAGAGCGCCAGCGTCTCGGCCGCGGTCCGTGCCCAGGAGAAGCGCGCCGCCTGGACGAGCCCGGCCGCGGAGAGCCGCGTGCGCAGCGCAGCGCCCGGACCGAGCGCCGCCATGCCCGCCGCGATCGCCTCGACCGACAAGGGATCGACCAGCACGGCGGCGTCGCCCGCAATCTCCGGCAGCGCCGTGACATTGGAGGTCAGCACCGGCGTGCCTGAGGCCATGGCCTCGAGGACGGGGATGCCGAAGCCTTCCCAGAGCGAGGGGAAGGCGAAGAACTCGGCGCCGCCATAGAGCGC
This sequence comes from Kaistia sp., assembly GCA_965279105.1. Classification (GTDB taxonomy): domain Bacteria; phylum Pseudomonadota; class Alphaproteobacteria; order Rhizobiales; family Kaistiaceae; genus Kaistia. The sequence continues at coordinate 1,136,288 of OZ257135.1, read as the reverse complement.
CGGCAGGTCGTGATGCGCGACATAGCCGAGGCGGAGGATGGCGCCTTCGAGGCCGAGCGCCGCGATCTTGGCCCCGACCGCCTCGGCCTCCCAGGTCATGTCGCCGGCGAGCGCCAGCCGGCACTCCGGATCGACCTCGACGCGGTAGCGGGCGAAGGCCTCGAACAGGCGGATGAGGTTCTTGCGCTTCTCGAAGCGCGCCGCCGCGAAGACATAGCGCCCGCGGATGCCGTAGCGGGCGAGCACCGGCGCGCGCTCCTCCGCGCTCATCGGGCGGAAATGCGCACCGACGCCGTTGTGCACGACGCTCATCCGCTCTTCCGAAACGCCGTAATGGTCGCGGGCCCGCTCCAGCACGTCGCGCGAGACGCAGACGACATGCTCGGCCTCGCGCATGCCACGCCCGATCAGAAAGAGCAGCCGGGTGCGGATCAGCGGCGGGAACAGTTCCGGCGCCGCGAACGGGCTCGAGCAATGCAGCGTGAACATGTAGCGGACCGGCGACCAGGGCGGCGCGATATAGGCGGCATGCATGAAGTCGATCTTCTCGCGCCTCAAGACGCGCGGAAGGCCGAGCGTCATCGCGACGGGCCGCAGCCGGCCGGGCAGGATGTGGCTCCTGAAATTGGCCTTGCCCGGATCGAGCGCCCTGGCGGCGGCGGCGTTGAGGCAGGTCAGGCGATAGTCGGTGTCGCCGTCGAGCGCGGCGATGCCATGCACCAGTTCACGCTCATAGGTCTCGGGGCCGCCGCCGCTGCGCCCGGCCATCACCGGGAAAAGGGCGATGCGGGTCACGGAACCAGTCCGGCCGCCGCCGTCTCGGCGCCGTGCTGCCGCGGCTTGGTCGCCAGCACCATCAGCCAGGGATTGGCCGGCGAGCGGCGCAGCCAGCCGAGCGCGGGCAACGACAGCAGCGCGAAATAGGCCTTGAGGGCGCGGGCGAGCAGGCGGGTGGCGAGCTTCTCCTCCTTGGTATGGAAGCCCCAGTAATTGCTCGGCGGCAGGGTTGTAAGCCGCGCGGCGCCGCCGAACAGCGCCTCGTAGTCGGCAAAGGACAAGAGGAACGGTTCCGACGGCCCATGCCATCGGATGAGACTGCCGGGGCCGGCCATCTGGCCCTTGTGGAAGAGATCGGCCGGGCAGAGCCGGTTGGGATTGCCCATGATGAGATGGCCGCCGGGCTTGGTGACGCGGAGGAGCTCGGCCGCCACCCTGCGGCGCTCCGCCTCGCCCTCGGGGCGTAGCCGGGCGCTGTCGCCGACGACGCCGATATGCGGCAGCAGGCAGCCGGTGATGACCGCGTCGAAGGCATTGTCGGGATAGGGCAGATGCGTGACGCTGCCGATCTCGAAGGCGCCGGGATGGCGGCGGCGCGGCCAGGCCTCGACGCGCGAGCCGCAATCGACGCCATGCGCGTCGAGCCCGGCATCGCAATAGAGATCGACATCGACGCCGACGCCGCAGCCGGCGCTCAGAACCGCGCGGCCGGCAAAGTCCGGCCCGAGCAGTCGCCTGAGCAGCGGCAGGTGATAGCTCGACGTCGTGAAGGCGTTGGTGCGCTCCTCGTCGGCGAGCAGGCAGCAGTCGAGCGCATCGTCGAAGCGCTGGTCGCCGGGCACGAGCAGCACCGGCCGGCCGGCCTCGGCGACATAGCGGGCGTGACAGACATCACAGACAGCGGCGCCGCCGTGATCGACACTCAGCCGGCCATGACAGGCGGGACAGACGACGCTCGCGGTTTTCACCTCGCCACCTCCTCGATCGGGTGGGCACCAGCGGAGAGCCGCACCGCCTAGCCCGCTCTGAGACAAGAATAACGATCCCGCTCGCGGGCCAAGACATAAGAATTGACCGTGATGAGGATTGCAACTGCGAATCCCGTTGTGCGCATGAAAAGCGGGACCTAGAGTGTAGTTCTGATCTATCCAAACTCGATCTGCTGCGACAGGACCGGTTGCGATGACCAGAGCCCAGGACTTCCTGAAGCGTATCCCGCAGTATACACGCGCTGGTCGTCATATCAGGGCGGTGATCGACCATGGCACGCCGCGCAAATGGGCGAACCTTGCATTGATCGAGGCCGAGCGGAAACTTCGCCGGATCGAGGTCAAGGGCCGGCCCTACATCCTGTTTCTCGATCCGTGCAATGTCTGCAATCTGCGCTGCCCGCTCTGCCCGACCGGCATGGACGACCTCGGCCGCAAGCAGGGCATGATGTCGTTCGAGTGCTTCCAGCGCTATCTCGACCCGCACGTGCCCTATCTCTTCGAGGTCAATGTCCACAACTGGGGGGAATCCTTGATCAACAAGGAGATCTTCCGGATGATCGACTATGCCCAGAGCCGCAATGTCGGCACCAACATGTCGTCGAACCTCGTCATCGCGCAGCCGGAGGATCTCGACAGACTGATCGATGCCGGGCTCGAGCATCTCACCGTCTCGCTCGATGGCGCCGACGAGGAATCCTACATAAAATACCGCGTGCGCGGAAAGTTCGACCGCGTCATCGAGAACATGGCGGACCTCATCCAGAAGCGGAACGCCCGCGGCCGCAAGACGCCCTTCGTCGAGTGGCAGTACATCGTCATGAAGCACAACGAGGACAAGGTCGAGGAGGCCGAGCGCATCGCGGCCAAGCTCGGCGTCGACCGGATCCGCTTCATCCCGGTCGGCCTGCCCTTCGAGACGCGCAACCGCCAGGCGCTGGCCGACGAGTGGTTCCCGACCAGGTTCTCGGGCCGCGACGCCGGCAAGGACATTCCGCAGACCTTCGGCCAGGCCGACCGCCCGGCGCCCTGCTATTATCTCTACCGCTCGATGGTCGTGAACACCGATGGCGGCGTCTCGCCCTGCTGCATCGTCTACAAGGATCGGCGCGACTTCGACCACATGGAAGACCATGCGGAGATCGATATCGGCGCGATCTACAACAACGAGAAATACAAGAGCGCCCGCGCGCTCTACACCGACAAGGAGTGGGAAGGCCGGCCGCGCACGATCTGTGACGGCTGCGACATCTTCGAGCGCCATCCGAGCAAGGTCCGCCCCAAGAAAGCGGCGCGTCCGCCACGGCCGGAGAGCGAGCCCGCGAGCCCGGCGGCGGCGGCCCGCTCGGCCGACCCGCATTGACGGCCGCCGGCATGGCCTCCCCCGTCCTCTCGGTCATCATCGTCAACTATAATGGCGGCGCGCTGCTGGACGCCTGCCTCGCCTCGCTCGCCGCCAATCCCGCTTCCGTCGCGACCGAGATCATCCTCGTCGACAACGCCTCGGTCGACGGCAGCCGCGAGCGCGTCGCGGCGGCGCATGCCGATGTCAAAGTGATCGCGCTCGCCGCCAATCTCGGTTTGACGCGCGGCTTCAACCGCGGCGTCGCGGCGGCGGAGGGGCGCATCCTGCTCTCGCTCGACAGCGACACAGAAGTGACGGCGGGCGCGCTCGACGCCATGCTCGCCGTGCTCGATGCGACGCCGGATGCCGGCGCCTCTGGCGCGACGCTCGTCTATCCGGACGGCACACCGCAGAAGACGGCGCGGCGCTTCCCCTCGCCGCTCGCCGGCCTGTTCGGGCGGCGGTCGGCGCTGACGCGGCTCTTCCCGAACAATCCGGTCTCGCGCCGCTATCTGATGGCCGACCATGACGGCGTCGCCGTCCCCTTCGACGTCGACACGCTGTCGACGGCCTGCATGGCCGTGCGGCGCAGCGTGGTCGAGGCCGTCGGCGCCTATGACGAGGCCTTCTTCGTCTACTGGTCGGACACCGACTGGTGCCGGCGGATCAAGGCGGGCGGCTGGCGCATCCTGTCGCTGCCGGGCGCCACCGTCGTGCACAACGAGAATCTGAAGGCCCGCCACCGCAAGGTGCGGCGGACGCGGATGGTCGTCGACTTCCATCGCGGCGCCTATCGCTACTATGCCAAGCATCACGCCGGGCCGCTCAATCCGATGCGCTATGTCGCCCTCGCCGCCCTCTCGGCCCGCGCGGGGCTCATCCTCGGCCAGGACGAGTGGCAGCGGCTTCGGGCAAGCAAGCCGTCCGCGCCCGGCGGCATTTCCCGGCAGGAGGGACGGTCATGACGGCGGGACTGATGGGCGTGATCCTCGCGGCCGGCCGCGGCGAGCGCATGGCGCCGTTCGGCCAGGCCATCCCCAAGGCGGCGCTGCCGATCGCCAACAAGCCGCTGATCGAATACCAGATCGAGCAGATGCGCTCGCTCGGGATCACCGAGGTCGCCGTGCTGATCGGCCATCGCGGCTACCAGATCGCCAGCATTCTCGGCAATGGCGAGCGGCTCGGCATCCGCGTGCGCTATGTCGAGCAGACCGAGATGGCCGGCATCGCCCATGCGCTCGGCCAGATGGAGAAGGTGGTGAGCGGGCGGTTCCTCCTGATGCTCGGCGACATCTTCTTCGAGCCGCGCCGCCTCGCCGACATGGTCGAGACCTTCGACCGCCATGGCTGCGCCGCCGTGCTGGCGGCCAAGGACGAGCCGGACCCCGTGGCGATCGCCAAGAATTTCGCCATCATTCGCAATGGCGAGGGACGCGTGACGCGCGTGATCGAGAAGCCGCGCCATGCCGAGAACCGGCTGAAGGGCGTCGGGCTCTATCTGTTCGATCCGGCGATCTTCGATGCCGTCAAGCGGACGCCGCGCACGGCGATGCGCAACGAATATGAGCTGACGGACTCGATCCAGATCATGATCGACCAGGGCCATCATGTCCGCGTCAGCGACTGCATCGCCGACGACATCAACCTGACCTTCCCGTCCGACCTCCTGCGCTGCAACCTCCGCGTCGCGGCGAGCCTCGGCGGCGGCAATGTCGTCGACGCCAGCGCGCGGCTGCATCCGGACGCGGTGATGGAGAATGTCGTCGTCGGCCGCAGCGCCAGCGTCGAGCGCGGCATCACCGTGCGCCGCTCGGTCATTCTCGACGAGGCGGTGGTCAGGGGCGGACAGGATCTCGACGGCTTCGTGATCTCGCCGACCCGCATGGTCGATTGCCGGACCGAGATCGCCGACTGGCCCGCCGGCCTCGGGCTCTGACCGATGCGCCTTCTCGTCCTGCTGCCCTGCCAGCCTTTCCCGGCCTATAACGGCCAGACCCATCGGCTCGCCCTCGTGGCGCGCTCGCTCGCCGAACGGCATCATGTCGCCCTCGCCGCCTTCGTCGAGCCGGGGCAGAAACCCGAGATCGACGCCGCGACCCGCGCGCTCTTCGCCGAGATTCGGCTTGCCGCGCTGGAGCCGCCCGCGCCCGGCATCAGTGAGGCGCTGGGACAGCGGCTGTCGCCCTACCCCGCCGATGTCTATCGCTTCCGCTCGGCGGCGATGGCGGCGCATGTCGCCGATCTCGTCGCGCGCCACGATCCCGAGGCGATCCTCGTCGGCGATCCCGCGCTGACGCCTTATGTCGAGCGGCTCGCGGGGCGGGCGCTGGTGCTCGACTATGTCTGCGAGGTCACGCTGCAATTGGAGCGCATCGCGGCGCTGGCCGGGCCGATCGAGCGGCCGCTCTGGTCGCTGCGCCGCGCCAAATATGCCCGCTTCCTGAAGCGGATCGAGCCGCTCTACGACGCCGCCTTCCTCAATTCGCGCGAGGATGTCGAGGCGCTGGCCAGGATCTGGCCGCGCGCGAAGCTGCTGCATGTCGCCAATGGCCTCGACCTCGGCGCCTATCCGCTCGGCCTTGCCGCCCCGGTCGCCGACCGGCTGATCTATCCGGGCTCGATCGGCTATCCGCCCAATCGCGACGCGGTCGCCTGGTTTGCCGGCGAAATTCTGCCGCTGATCCGGGCCGAGCGGCCCGAGGTCACGCTGCGCGTCACCGGCGCCGTGCCGCCCGGCACCGAGATCGCGGCGCCCGGCGTCGTCCTGACCGGACGGGTCGAGGATGTGCGGCTGGAGATCGCCGCGGCGACGGCGACCGTCGTGCCGCTCCGCCTCGGCGCCGGCGGCGCGCGCTTCAAGGTGATCGAATCCATGGCGCTCGGAACGCCGCTGATCGGCACGAAGGTCGGCATCGAGGGGCTCGAGCTCACCGACGGCACCGACTATCTCGCCGCCGAGACGGAAGCGGACTTCGCGGCGGCGACGCTGAAGCTGCTCGGCGATCCGGCGCTGCGGGCCCGCATCGCCGCGGGCGGCCGACGGCGCATGGAGCGCGACTATGACTGGACCACGCATTTCCGGACGCTCGAAGCCAGGATCGAAGCCTCGATCCGGCGGCCGAGCGCCATCGCCATATGACGCGGAGCGCAGCATGACCCGGGCGGCAGAGCTGATGACGCGGTTCGCTCTGACGGCGCTCCTCGCTTTCCTCCTCGCCGTGCCGGCGCTGGCGGCGGCGCCCTACCGGATCGGCGCCGGCGACCGGATCGCCATCGAGGTGCTCGAGCAGCCGGCTCTGAGCGGCGAGGTGCTGCTGCAGGCCGACGGCACCGTGCGGCTGCCGCGCGTCGGCGCCGTGATGCTCGGCGGGCTGACGCTGCCGGAGGCCGAGGCGCTGCTGACGGCGCAATTGAAGAAGGCGCTCGGCCTCTCCGATCCCGATGTCAGCATCGGCATCGCCGCCTATCGCCCGGTCTTCGTCATCGGCGATGTCGAGCGACCCGGCGCCTATGCCTTCTCGCCGGGCATGACGCTGCTGCATGCGATCGCGCTCGCCGGTGGCTATCATCGCGCCGAGCCGGGCGATGCGACGGCGCGGCTCGAGGTCGGCCGGCTCGCCGAGCGGCAGCAGCAGTTGGACGACGCGCTGGCGATCTCCTATGTCCGCCTCGCCCGCTTCGAGGCCGAGCGCGACGGGGCGGCCGCGATCACGGCCTCAGCGGCGGCAGCACCGCTGGTGACGCAAGAGCGTCTCGCCGCCCTCCTCGCCCAGGAAACGGCGATCATGACCGAGCGGCAGGTCTCGCTCGACGCCTCGGTCAAGACCTTCGAGCAGCGCCGCCAGCAATTGAACAACGAGATCGCCGCGCTGGAAGCGCAGCGCGACGCCAAGCTGCAACTGGCGTCGAGCCTCCGCCGCGAGCAGGATTCACTCAAGGACCTCATCGACAAGGGCCTCATCCCGAGCCCGCGCGTCTTCGAGCTCGAACGCACCGTCATCAGCACCGAGGCCGACCGCCGCGAGGTCGAGGCCTATATTTCGCGGGCGCGGCGCGAGATCGTGCTCGCCGACCAGGGCGAACTCAATCTCCGCTCCGACCGCCGGCTCGACATCCTCAACGGCATCAAGGGCGCCCGCGACGAGGTGGCGCAGCAGCAGGCGGCGATCGCCGCCGTCGCCGCGCAGATCGACGTCGCGCGCGGCATCAGCACCGGCCAGAGCCGCCTGCCGGATACGGCCGGGCTCACTTTCGAGCGGCCGATGGTCAGGCATCGCGACGCCGCCGACTTCGTGCCGATCGGGCCGACCGATCTGCTCGAGCCGGACGATCTCGTCGCGATCCCGGTGGCGACGCCGGCCAAACGGCCGGCAGCGCCCTGAGGCGGCCGAAGGCGCCGGCACTGGATTTGCGGCGGACCGGCTCCATTTGCAATCAGGCGATGCCGGGGCAAGGTGAGCCCGTGGCGATTCGCCATTTCACGACAGGCGGGGGTCATGTCGGACGAACGGATGCAGCGGGTCGGGCCGCTGGTTTCACTTTCCGAGGTGCTCGGACGCTATCGCGTGACGCTCGACGCCGCCGCAGCCGGCACCGGCATCGATCCGGCGATGCTCGGCCAGGCCGGTGGAGCGATCCCGTTCCGCGCCGCCGTCCGCCTGCTGCGGCAATCGGCGCGGCTGACGGGCAGCCCGTCGATCGGGCTCGAAATCGGACTGCTCAACGATCATCGCACGCTCGGCGTCGTCGGCCAATTGATCCAGCAGGCGCCGACGCTCGGCGAGGCCCTGTTCGATTTCGTGCGCAACCAGCATCGGAATTCCCGCGGCGCGGTCGTCTATCTGATGCCGCAGGGCGAGGCGTTCAATCTCGGCTACGGCATTTATGAGCGGCATGAGCCGGGCGCCGACCAGGTCTACGACATCGCCCTCGCGGTGGCGGTCAACACCGTGCGCATGCTCGCCGGGCCCCGCGCCGGGCCGGTCGAGGTGCTGATCTGCCATCGCGGCAGCGCGTCGCGGGCGCATTACGAGGCGGCGCTCGGCTGCCCGGTGCGGCTCAACCAGCCCCATGCCGCCATCGTCCTCTCCGGCGAGGCGATGCGCCTGCCGATCGCCGGCGGCGATCCGGTGCTGCGGCGGACGCTCGCTGCCCAGGTCGAAGCGGCGATCATGCTCGGCGCGCTCGATTTCTCGGCGCATGTCCGCCACATCCTGAAGCCCAACATCCTGCTCGGCGACGCCTCGGCCGAGCGGATCGCGCGGCAGATCGGCATTCATCTGCGCACGCTCAACCGCCGGCTGAAGGACGAGGGCACCAGCTTCCGTGCCATCGAGCAGGAGGTGCGCTATGCCATCGCCTGCGAATTGCTGAGCCTCACCGATCTCGACATTTCCGATATCTCGGCGGCGCTCGCCTATGGCACGCCGAGCGCCTTCGACCGGGCCTTCCGCCGCTGGGCCTCGGTCTCGCCGACGGTCTGGCGCCACCGCAACGCCGCGGCAGCGGTGGCCGAGCCCGCCTGACCGTCACAAAGCCCGGCTCAGTCGGGCTCACGCATCCGGTAGCCGACGCCGGTCTCGGTACGGATATAGACCGGCTGCTCCGGCGTATCGCCGAGCTTCTGGCGGATCTGGCGGACATAGACGCGCAGCTGCTGCGGATCGATGGCGCCGCCCCATACCGCCTTCATCAGGTGCTGGTGGGTGATCACCTTGCCGGCATGCTGCACGAGGACGCGCAGGATGTCGTATTCGCGCGGCGAGAGATGCACCTCGTCCTCGCCGAGGCGCACGATGCGGCGGACGAGATCGACCTCGAGCCTGCCTGCCTTGAACAGCGGCGCCTGCCCCTCGGCCTGCAGCCGCCGCCGGAGCACGACGCGGAGCCGCGCCAGCAACTCGTTCATGCCGAACGGCTTGACGACATAGTCGTCGGCGCCGGCCTCCAGCGCCTGGACGATGCCGGCCTCGTCGGCGCGGCTGGAGAGGATCACGACAGGCACCGTGACCCCGGCGCGCCGCCAGCCCTCGAGCAGCGCCTGGCCGCCGATATCGGGCAGGCCGAGATCGAGGATGACGAGATCCGGCGCATCCTCGCTGAGCGCCCTCTGCGCCGCCGCGCCATCGGCCGCCTCGGCGAGGACATAGCCCTGGCTGCCGAGGCCGGCCTTCAGGAGGCGGCGGATCGCCGGCTCGTCGTCGACGATGAGAATGCGGACGGCGGTCATCGCATCTCGCCGCGCGGGGCGGGCGTCTCGCCGCGGGGCGGCACCGGCAGGCGCACGGTGAGCGCGGCGCCGGGTCCCTCGGTCCGCGCCGCCGCCGTCACGCTGCCGCCCATCGCCTCGATGAAGCCGCGGCTGATCGAGAGCCCGAGGCCGGTTCCGGCCCGGACGCTGTCGCCCTTCTCCACGCGATAGAACTTGCCGAACACCCGCTCCAGATCCTCCGCCGCCAGCCCCTTGCCCTCGTCGAGCACGCGGATCGCCACCGTATCACCCTCCTGCCGCGCCATCAGCGTCACGGTCGTGCCGGCGGGCGCATATTTCGCGGCATTGTCGAGGAGGTTGAACAGCGCCTGCTCCAGGAGGACCGGATCGACATCGACCATCGGCAGGCCGGGCGCGACGTCGACGACGAGGCGATGGGCGGCGAGCACCGGCGCGGCGCGGCGCGCGAGGCTGCCGACGAGTTCGTCAAGATCGCAGAGCGCGCTGTTCGGGCGGATGGCGCCGGCCTCGAGGCGCGTCATGTCGAGGAGATTGGTGATGAAGCGGTTGAGCCGCTCGGCCTCCTCCTCGGTCGTCGCCAAGAGCTCGCGCCGCGCATCCTCGTCGAGTTGCTGGCCGAATTCGCGCAAGGTGCCGATGGCGCCGAGGATCGCGGCGAGCGGCGTCTTCAGATCATGCGAGATCGAGGTGAGCAGCGCCGAGCGCAGCCGGTCGGCCTCGGCGTCGCGGCGGCCGCGCTCGACATCCTCGGCGAGATAGACCCGCTCGATGGCGAGCGCCGCCTGGTCGGTCAGGGCGTCGAGCAGGCGGCGGCGATCCGGCGTCAGGATCGGGCCGGTGCGGTCGTCGGTGTCGATGCCGACGGCGCCGATCGGCCCGCGTCCGGTCGAGAGCGGCAGGAACAGCCGCTTCGCGCCCGGCAGCGTGTCGGCGCCGCGGCCGGCCGGCTGGTTGTTGGTGAAGGCCCATTTGGCGGCGGCGATGTCGGCGTCGTCGAGATGATCCTCGGGCGGATAGCCGGCGCGGACCGTGAAGGCGCCATCCTGGCTGAGGAGCAGCACCACGCGGACGTCGAGCATCGAGGCGATCTGGTAGGCGGTCGCCCAGAGCACGTCGTCGATCGCGACCACGGCCGCGAGCTTGCGGCTGAACGAATAGAGCGCCTCGGTGGTCGCCGCGCGGGTCCGCGCCGCCAGCGCCTGCGCCCGCGCCCGTGCCGCGAGATTGGCGACGAGGAAGGTGACGAGCGTGAACACGACCAGCGCCGCGACATTGGTCGGATCGGCGATGGTCAGCGTGAAGGTCGGCGGGATGAAGAAGAAATTGTAGGCGACGAGCGAGATCGCCGTCGAGAGCAGCGCCGGCAGCAGGCCGACCGTGCTCGCCACGACGACGATGCCGAGCAGGAAGATGAGGTCGACGCTGGCGACGCCGACCAGCGGCTCGATCAGCTTGCCGATGCCGATCCCGGCGAGCGGCATGGCCGCCGCGAGGAGATAGGCGCCGGGGCGCGGGCGCACGGCGGGCGTCTCGGCGGCAGGTGGGGCGTTCGCCGCCGGCATGTCCTCGCCGGCGATGACATGGACGCTGATCGTGCCGGCGCGGCGGACGAGATCATGCACCACCGAGCCGTGCAGGATCTCGAACCAGCGCGAGCGCTCGGACTTGCCGATGATGATGTGGTTGACGTTCTGGCCGCGGGCATAGGCGAGCACGTCGTCGGCGATGGAACGGTCGCCGCCCGGCAGCGTCACCGCCTCGCCGCCGAGATGCTCGGCGAGCCGCAGCGCCTCGGCGATGCGGTCGCGCGCCGCCTCGCCGAGCAATTGGCTGCGCGCGGTCTCGACATAGAGCGCGACGAAGGTGGCGCGCAGCCGGTCGGCGAGGCGCTTCGCATAGCGCACGAGCGCCGCGGCGCGCGGGTCTTCGCTGACGCAGACCAGCACCCGCTCGCCGGCCGACCACGGCCCGGCGATCGCATGGCTCTGCATGTGGCTGAGCAATTGCTGGTCGACGCGCTGCGCCGTGCGGCGGAGGGCGAGCTCGCGCAGCGCGGTGAGATTGCCGGCGGAGAAGAAGTGGTCGATCGCGCGCTTCGCCGTCCGCGGCAGGTAGATCTTGCCCTCGTGCAGCCGCTGGATGAGATCGGCCGGCGACAGGTCGACCACCTCGATGTCGTCGGCGCCGTCGAGCACGCTGTCCGGCACCGTCTCGCGGATGCGCACCCGCGTGATCTCGGCGACGACGTCGTTGAGGCTCTCGACATGCTGGATGTTCAGCGTCGAATAGACGTCGATGCCGGCGGCGAGCAGTTCCTCGACATCCATGTAGCGCTTCGGATGGCGGCTGCCCTCGGCATTGCTATGGGCGAGCTCGTCGACGAGGACGAGTTCGGGCCGGCGGGCGAGGATCGCGTCGAGATCCATCTCCTCGAGGGTCTGGCCGCGATAGGGAATGCGGCGGCGCGGCACGATCTCGAAGCCATGCGTCAGCGCCTCTGTCTCGGCGCGGCCATGCGTCTCGACGACGCCCACCACGACGTCGACGCCGGCGGCGCGGCGCGCCTGGCCCGTCGTCAGCATCTCCCAGGTCTTGCCGACGCCGGGCGCGGCGCCGAGGAACAGCTTGAGGCGGCCGCGGCCTTCACGCCGCGCCGCCTCGAGCAGTGCATCGGGAGATGGGCGCTTGCCGCCCTCGTCCTCGTCGTCAGCCATCGATGCTCCCTGCCGGCCGCACGTTCGCGGCCGGCCCCTGCCTCGTCGCCACCATTCTATCCGCCGGCGATTGTGTCGAGATCGAGATTGAGCGCCAGCACATTGACGCGCGGCTCGCCGATGAGGCCGAACAGCCGGCCCTCGACATGGGCGGAGACCAGCGCCTTGACGTCGTCCTCCTTGAGGCCGCGTGCCTTGGCGACGCGCGGCACCTGGAAGAAGGCGGCATCGGGCGAGATATGCGGATCGAGGCCGCTGCCCGTGGTGGTGACGAGATCGATCGGCACGGCAGCCGCCGGGTTCTCCGCCTTCAGCGCCGCCGCGTCCGTCTTGACGCGGTCGATCAGCGCCGGGTTCGACGGGCCGAGATTGGAGCCCATCGAGTTCGAGGCGTTGTAGGGCTGCGCGACGGACTTCGACGGATCGGCCGGATCAGGACCTGTCGTCGCCGAGGGGCGGCCGTGGAAATATTTTTCGCCGGCAAAGTACTGCCCGATCAGCTCGGAGCCGATCACCGTGCCGTTCCGGGTGACGAGGCTGCCGGCCGCCTGGCGCGGGAAGAGGACGCCCGCGATGCCGGTCATCGCGAAGGGATAGAGGACGCCGGTGATGAGGGTGAGCGCGACGATGAGAACGATCGCCGGACGAAGTTGCTTCAGCATGATGGACCTCACGCGAGACCGAGGGCGGTGACGACGACGTCGATCAGCTTGATGCCGACAAAGGGCACAAGGATGCCGCCGAGACCGTAGATGAGCAGGTTGCGCTTCAGGAGCTGCGCCGCACCGACGGGGCGATAGCGCACGCCCTTCAGCGCGAGCGGGATCAGCGCGACGATGACGAGCGCGTTGAAGATGATCGCCGACAGGATGGCGCTCTGGGGCGTGCCGAGCCCCATGACGTTGAGCGCGCCGAGCTGCGGATAGAAGGCGACGAACATCGCCGGGATGATCGCGAAATATTTGGCGATGTCGTTGGCGATCGAGAAGGTGGTCAGCGCGCCGCGCGTCATCAGGAGCTGCTTGCCGATCTCCACGATCTCGATGAGCTTGGTCGGATCGCTGTCGAGATCGACCATGTTGCCGGCCTCGCGCGCCGCGACCGTGCCGGTGTTCATGGCGACGCCGACATCGGCCTGCGCCAGCGCCGGCGCATCATTGGTGCCGTCGCCGCACATGGCGACCAGCTTGCCCTTGGCCTGCTCGGCGCGGATCAGCGCCAGCTTGGCCTCGGGCGTCGCCTGGGCGAGGAAATCGTCGACGCCGGCCTCGGCGGCGATGGCGGCGGCGGTCATCGGGTTGTCGCCGGTGATCATCACCGTGCGGATGCCCATGCGGCGGAGCTCGGCGAAGCGCTCGCGGATGCCGCCCTTGACGATGTCCTTCAGCTGCACGACGCCGAGCAGGCGGCCGTCGGTGGCGACCGCCAGCGGCGTGCCGCCCGATTTCGCGATCTCGCCGGCGAGGGCGTTGATTTCGCGCGCCACCGCAGAGGTGGTCGCCTCGGCGCCGACATGGGCGAGCACCGCGTCGACCGCGCCCTTGCGGATGATTTGGCCGCCGACATCGACGCCGCTCATCCGCGTCTGCGCGGTGAAGGGCACGAACACGGCATTGAGGCTCGCCATGTCGCGGGCGCGGATGCCGTACTGCTCCTTGGCGAGCACGGTGATCGAGCGGCCCTCCGGCGTCTCGTCGGCGAGCGAGGCGAGCTGCGCCGCGTCGGCGAGCTCGGCCGCGGTGACGCCGGAGACGGGCATGAAGGCCGTCGCCTGGCGATTGCCGAGCGTGATCGTGCCGGTCTTGTCGAGCAGCAGCGTATCGACGTCGCCGGCGGCCTCGACGGCGCGGCCGGACATGGCGAGGACGTTGAAGCGCACCAGGCGGTCCATGCCGGCGATGCCGATCGCCGAGAGCAGCGCGCCGATCGTCGTCGGGATCAGCGTCACGAACAGTGCGACGAGGACGACGACCGGGATCGTGCCGCCGGCATAGGCGGCGAAGCTCGGGATCGTCGCGGTGGCGAAGACGAAGATCAGCGTCATGCCGGCGAGGAGGATGTTGAGCGCGATCTCGTTCGGCGTCTTCTGCCGCTCGGCGCCCTCGACGAGCGCGATCATGCGGTCGAGGAAGGTCGAGCCGGCGGCGGCGGTGATGCGCACGCGGATCCAGTCGGACAGCACCTCGGTGCCGCCGGTGACGGCCGAGCGGTCGCCGCCGGATTCGCGGATGACCGGGGCGGATTCGCCGGTGATCGCCGCCTCGTTGACGGAGGCGACGCCCTCGACCACCTCGCCGTCGGAGGGAATGATGTCGCCGGCCTCGACGAGGACGACATCGCCGACCTTGAGGCTGGCGCCGGGAACGCGGGTATAGTCGGTGCGGCTGGGGCCGGTGAGCAGCTTCGCCTCGGTCTCGCTGCGGGTGCGGCGCAGCGCGTCGGCCTGGGCCTTGCCGCGCCCCTCGGCCACGGCTTCCGCGAAATTGGCGAAGAGCACCGTGAACCAGAGCCAGAGATTGATCTGCAGCGCGAAGCCGAGGCCGGGGCGGCCATAGGCGACGTCGCGCAGGAACAGGACGGTGGTGAGCACGGTCACCACCGCGACGACGAAGATGACCGGATTTCGGGCGAGCGTCCGCGGGTTGAGCTTGCGGAAGGCGTCGCCGATGGCGGGAATGAGGATGCTCCGGTCGAGCAGGCTCACGGATGCGGTTTTCGACATGGGTCGTGTCCGATGCTGGGCCTTGCCACCGCCTAGGCGGCTATGGCCGGGAAGAGATCCGCGATGAGCGCGGCAAGGACCGCGGCGGCGGCGAGCACCGCCATCATGGCCAGGATGATCAGGGAGGCGGCGGGCGGCGGCGGGACCGATCGCCCCGACGCCGTCCTGGTGAAGCCGATGCGGCCGAGATCCATGATCAGCCTCCCGCCGGGGCGAGCATCATCAGATGCTCGACGATCGGTCCGAGCGCGAGCGCCGGGAAGAAGGTCAGTCCGCCGATGACGACGATCGATCCGACCAGGAGGCCGACGAACAGGCCGCCATCGGTCGGCAGCGTTCCGGCCGAGGCCGGCACCGTCTTCTTGGCGGCGAGCGCGCCGGCGATGCCGAGCGCCGGGATGATCATCAGGAAGCGGCCGACGAACATCGCGATGCCCAGCGTGATGTTGTACCAGTCGGTATTGCCGGTGAGGCCGCCGAAGGCCGAGCCGTTATTGGCCGCCGCCGAGGTATAGGCGTAGAGGATCTCGGCGAAGCCATGCGGGCCGGGATTGGCGATCGAGGCAACCGCGGAGGGCAGCACCACCGCGATCGACGTGAAGCCGAGCATGACCAGCGGCAGGATCAGGAGCGCCAGGAGGGCGAACTTGACCTCGCGCGCCTCGATCTTCTTGCCGAGATATTCCGGCGTCCGCCCGACCATCAGCCCGGCGATGAACACGGCGATGACGACGAACAGGAGGATGCCGTAAAGGCCGGCGCCGACGCCGCCGATGATGATCTCGCCGAGCTCCATGTTGATCAGCGGGATCATGCCGCCGAGCGCGGTGAAGCTGTCATGCATGGCGTTGACCGCGCCGCAGGAGGCCGCCGTGGTGATGACCGCGAACAGCGCCGACAGCGCGATGCCGAAGCGGACTTCCTTGCCTTCCATGTTGCCGCCGCCGATGCCGAGCGCATGGATCAGCGGATTGCCGGACGCTTCCGCGAAGTAGCAGACGATGACGCCGGCGATGAACAGCACGCCCATGGCCGAGAGGATCGCCCAGCCCTGGCGCTCGTTGCCGACCATGCGGCCGAAGACGTTGGTGAGGCCGGCGCCGAGGACGAAGATCGACACCATCTGCACGAGATTGGAGAGCGCGGTCGGGTTCTCGAAGGGATGCGCGGCATTGGCGTTCATGAAGCCGCCACCATTGGTGCCGAGCATCTTGATCGCGATCTGCGAGGCCATCGGCCCCATTGCGAGCAACTGCTTGCCACCCTCCAGCGTCGTCGCCTCGACGGAGGCCCCGAAGGTCTGCGGCACGCCCTGCCAGACGAGGAAGAGCGCGAAGAGAACCGAGATCGGCAGGAGGACGTAGAGCGTGGTCCTCGTCATATCGACCCAGAAATTGCCGATCGTGCGCATCTCGTGCCGGGCGAAGCCGCGGATGAGCGCGACGGCGAGCGCGATGCCGGTCGCTGCCGACAGGAAGTTCTGCACCGTGAGGCCGGCCATCTGGACGAGATAGGACATGGTCCCCTCGCCGCCATAGTTCTGCCAGTTGGTGTTGGTGACGAAGGAGACCGCCGTGTTGAAGGCGAGCGCCTCGGGCACCGCCGCCATGCCCATCGGGTTCAGCGGCAGCCCGGCCTGCAGGCGCTGCAGCGCATAGACCAGCACGAAGCCGGCGAGGTTGAAGAGGAGCATCGCGCCGACATAGACGAGCCAATGCTGCTCCTCGCGCTCGCTCGTGCCGGCGAGGCGGTAGAGGCCGCGCTCGACGGGAACGAGAAGCGGCGAGAGCAGCGTCCGCTCGCCCTTGAAGACGCGCGTCATGTAGCCGCCCGCCGGCCGCGTCAACGCGACGACGAGGCCGATGAAGAGGGCGATCTGAAGCCAACCGTTGATGGTCATCGCCGCCTCTCAGAACCGCTCGGGGCGCAGCAGCGCATAGGTCAAATAGACGAGAATGAGCAGCGTCACGGCGCCGCCCAGCCAGAGATCTGTTGTCATGGAAAAGGCCTTCCGCCTCAGAAGCTGCCGCAGGCCCGGGCGTAGAGGATCGCCACGCCGAAACATGCGAACCCCAGGGCGAGCATGAGTATGTCGAGCATGATGGAACTGCCATGTGCTGGTTGCCGCGCGATGGGAACCATCGCTTCCGGCATCGGCGCGCCCGCCCCCGGCCGCAAGGCGGGAGGCGCGATCGCCCGACCGTGCAAGGATCGGCATCGGCGCATAGGAATGCGAGCGGGCGCGCGGCGGCGCGGCATAGGAAAAGCATAGGAATGGCGCATTTGCCGACAATCGGGACGCCGATCTTCCGAAAGCGCTAACGCCTGCCGCGCCAGCATGAGCCATCGGAGGCCGGGGGCGGACCCACGGCCTCGTTCGCCCGCTCACGAGAGAACTGGCCGCCCTTGGCGGCCCGGAGACCCCTTGCCATGACCTCGGCTACCATGACCCCGGCTGTCTTGACCCCGGCTGTCTTGACCCCGCGGGCCCTGACGGCCGCCGCCCTCGTCGGCGCGATGGTGCTGTCGCTCGCCGCCTGCACCAGTGCCGCCTCGCCGGATCGCATCCAGCCGGCCTATGTCAGCAGCCTCTCCTTCCAGAAGATGAGCTGCCGCCAGCTCGCGGCGGCCAAGGCGAACAACGACGCCGCCCTCGCCAAGGCGGTCAAGCAGCAGAGCCAGGCCTATGCGAGCGATGCCGTCAGCGGCTTCGTCATCGGCGTCTCGGTCGCGACCATGGCCGGGCAGGACATCGGACCGGAGGTCGCCCGGCTCAAGGGCGAGCAGGCGGCGATCTCCGATGTCCGCAAGGCCAGGAAGTGCGGCTGAGCGCCAGCTTTCGCGAAATGACTTGCCGGAAGCGGCTTCAAAGGGTCATCTGTCGCGCATCGACGCGTGGAGGACCCTCGATGAAACCGTCTGCATTGATGATCATCGCCCTGCTGCCGCTGGCGGCCTGCGCGAGCACGACCGCACCGGCCCCGACCGTGCCGGGTCCGGCCACGGCCACCTCCTATCAGGACATGAGCTGCGCCGAGCTCGAGGCCGTGGCGCGCCAGCAGAGCTCCGACGCCGCCTGGGCGCGGCGCCAGCAGCAGCAGACCTTCGGCAGCGGCCCGACCAATGATGCCAATGCCACGGTCAGCTTCCCGATCGGCGGCGGCGGCCCGAGCGCCGGTTCGCCCACCAACCGCTCGTCGCAGGACCGCTCGACGATCCGCAGCGCCATGACGGCGAAGGGCTGCCCGACCTGAGGGCGGCGAGGCGCTTCGGTCGGCAGTAAAGCGCGCGGACTTGTGAGTCTGATCGAGATTGGGCGTCCGACGTCGTACGCATTCGCTGCAAACTGTCATTGCCGGGCTTGTGTCGACATTCTGTGATTTGATGGGTGCATCAGGGGCGTGAGCGAAACGCCCCTGATGCAGACAGGTGGCCGCTTTCGGGCGGGTCGATGGCGACCGAGGTCAAGCAAGGCCCTGTCTGCTCCCTTTGACCCCGAACAGTTGGACGGGCTCGAAGCCCGCACCACAAGCCTGGGAGCGGAGAGATGATACACGAGCGGATGTTTGTTGGCATCGACGTCTCGAAGGCGCGGTTCGACGTGCATCTGCACCCGTCCGGCGCGCGGCTGACGGCTCTGAACGAGCCGGCGGCGGTGACGGACCTGGTGCGGCGGCTGAAGCAGCTGAAGCCTTTGGCGATCGGGCTGGAGGCGTCGGGGGGCTATGAGCGGGCGCTGGCGAAGCGGCTCTCTGCGGCCGGCCTGAAGGTCTATGTCGTGGCGCCGGCGGCGGTCCGGCATTTTGCGCGCGCGATGAAGCGGCCGGCCAAGACCGACCCGATCGATGCCGCGATGATCGCCCGCTATCTGGAGCTGACATGGGAGGGCCTGCCCGCCTATGCCCCCGATCCGAGGGTCGAGAGGCTCGATGCGCTGGTGACCCATCGCCGGCGCCTCGCTGCGGAACTGAGCATGCTCAAGGGGCAGCTGGACACGATCGACGAGGCGACCGTGTGCCGGATGATCCGGGCGCGGATCGCGACGCTGCGCATGGGCATGCTGACGCTCGAGAAGGTCATCCGCCAGAGCGTGGCGGAGAGCGCCGACCTCGACGCCCGGTTCGAGACGCTGACGGCGGTGAAGGGGGTCGGTCCGATCCTCGCCGCCACCTTGATCGCCGAGCTGCCGGAACTCGGCCGCATCAGCGCCAAGGCGGTCGCCTCGCTGGTTGGCGTCGCGCCCCATGCCAGGCAATCCGGCGCCACCGATCGCCATGGCCAATGCAGGGGCGGCCGATCGCAGATCCGAGCCGTGCTCTACATGGCCGTCCTCAGCGCCATCAAGGCCAAGGCACCCCAGATCGAGCCGTTCTACCAACGCCTCCGACAGGCCGGAAAGCCCGCCAAGCTCGCCATGACCGCCGCAATGCGCAAGCTCATCACCATCCTCAACGCCATCGTCAGAGACGCCGAGGCACTCAAACCAAACCCTCAATGATCCACAGTTGCTTGACCCGGCAATCCAGTCTTGCTCCTGGCCGACGCACAGTTTTCTACCAGCCGCCGTGAAGTCTGGATTGCCGGGTCAAGCCCGGCAATGACAGGTGGGAACGGCTTCTCACGGCAACGGCAGCCGAAGCCAGGGCCGCCCTATCCCCTTATCGCCGCGGCGTAGTCGGCGAGGACCTGTTCGACGGCGAAGGACACATGGCCTGCCGCCGTCAGCGGGCCGGCCTCGATCGCCCGCGGCAGGAACTGCGATACCAGCGTCTCCGGGATCGTCCGTCCGCCCAGCGCCGCCATCAGGCGGGCGACGGCGGCCTCGGCGAGGGGATGCGGCCAGTAATAGCGGATGCGGTCGCTGTAGCTGTAATGGCGCAGCACATGCTGCTCCTCCGCCGTGCCCGGATAGTGGCTCTGCCAGTTCTTCGGCTCGGCCAGCATCAGCGCTTCCATGGCCTCGGCGAGCGGGCGGCCGCGATAAGAGGGATCGAGCTCCGCGGCGATGAGATCGAGGCCGTAGAGCGCCTCGCGCAGCGCGAAGGTGAGGCCCGGCCCGACCTTCAGGATCGAGAAGCCGTCGCCGACCAGCGCCGCCAGCCGGTCCACGGGCTGATAATCGGTCGAATGCGCCTCGAAGACGAAGCCGGGCTCGCCGTGCAGCACGGCGACCAAGTCACGCGCCAACTCCGGCCGGTAGCGGACGACGCTCTCATGGCCGAATTCGACGCCCGGCTGTACGACGATGCCGATGGCGCGGTCATAGGCTGCCTCGAGCCCCGCCGCCGCGAAGACGTCGCGATGGGTGGCGATCGTCTGCTTCACGGCCGCGGCGGTGGTCGGCACGAGATGGTCGAGCGCATGGGTCGCGCCGCCCGGGGTCGGCACTTCCGTGCCGATGACATAGACCGGCGGCGGCAGCGAGGCATCCGCGGCCGCGCGCTCGGCGGCGGCGGCGAGGCGGGCGGCGCGGCGGGCGGTCGTCTCGTCGTCGAGGGCGTCGGCCTCGCCGAGGCAGCCCATCGACGCGTCGAGATGGATCTTCGAAAAGCCTGCCGCGACGAAGGCCGCGACCATGGTCTCCGCCTTGGCGAGCGCTTCCTCGGCCGGGAGCTTCCGCCAGGGATTGGGGCCGAGATGATCGCCGCCGAAGAGGATCCGCCCGGCATCGAAGCCCTCCTCAGCCGCGATCTCCAGCACGAAACGGCGGAAATCGGCCGGCCGCATGCCGGTATAGCCGCCATCCTGGTTGACCTGGTTGCAGGTCGCCTCGATCAGCACCGGCGCGCCGCCGCCCTTCGCCTCGCGGAAGGTGGCGCGGATGACGGCGGGATGGGCCGAGCAGACCGAGGTGATGCCCATGCGGCGGCCGTCACGGCGCGCCTTGGGCAAGGCCAGGAAGAAATCGGACATCAAAGGCTCCTCACGGTCGCGCCGGCGATGAAGGCGTCGAGCTCGGCGAAGGTCGAGGTGCCCTCCATCGGGCCCTTGATCGTCACCGTCCGCGCACCGGCGGCATTGGCATAGCGGAGCGCCTCGGCGATGCCGAGACCAAATCGGCGGCAGACGAGGAAGGTCGCGCCGAAGCTGTCGCCGGCGCCGGTCGGATCGACCTCCTCGACGACGAAGCCGGGCATGTCGGTGCGGCCACTCAGGTCAAAATGGCTGGCGCCGGCGGCGCCGCGCTTCAGGACGATCTCGCGGATGCCCGTCTGCAGCAGCGCCGCGACGGCGGCGTGCTCCTCACTGGCGCCGGCGAACATCATCAGTTCCTCGCCCGACGGCAGGAAGAGATCGGTGACGGCGAGCACCTTGTCGAGCGCCGCGCGGCCAGCCGGATCGCGCAGCATCTCGGGCCGCACATTCGGATCGAAGGAGAGTGTGCCGCCGCGCGCCTTCAAGGCCGGGATCGTCGCGAACACCATCTCGCTGACGGCCGGCATCGGCAGGCCGGAGCCCATCACATGGAGATGGCTCGCCGCCGCCAGCACCGCGCGCGCCTCCGGCGTCGCAGCGATCTTGCCGGCGGCGCTGTCGCGCATGTTGAAGACGAAGGCGCGGCTGCCGTCGGCGCGATAGCGGACGAAGGCGCTGCCCGTGGCGGCGCCCGGC
Organism: Kaistia sp.; assembly: GCA_965279105.1. Classification (GTDB taxonomy): domain Bacteria; phylum Pseudomonadota; class Alphaproteobacteria; order Rhizobiales; family Kaistiaceae; genus Kaistia. The sequence continues at coordinate 1,114,897 of OZ257135.1, read as the reverse complement.
AGGACGGCGACGGCCGAGACGTCGACGCCGTCGCGCTCCAGCCGATCGAGATTGAGCGTGCCGAAATCATCGTCGCCCACCGCCGAGACGATGGCGGCGGCGGCGCCGAGCCGTCCGACCTGGTCGATGAAGATCGCCGGCGCGCCGCTCGGAAAGGGACCGACCAGCGGCTGCGGCTCCAGGAAGCCGTCGCCGAGCGTCGTCGCCATGACCTCGACGAGGATCTCGCCGATCGTGACGATGGGTCCGTTCATGATGTCTCCTCACCTCTCCCGCGGCAGGCCGCGGCTCAATTGCGGAACAGCGTGATCGGCTGTTCGCCGGCATAGATCGCGCTCTCGTCGATCGAGAACATGCGCTGATGCATGATCAGCGCGCCGCCGAGCGCCGGGCCTTCGAGGCCGAGCGTCGACACCTCGATCCGCGGCATCGGGAAGCCGTCGAGGAATTCGCGCCGCATCGCGGCCTCGACCTCGCCGGCGACGGCGCGGAACAGCGGCGCCACCGTGCCGCCGAGGATGATCGCGCCGGGATTGAGCACGCTCGTCACCTGGACGAGGCCGATGGCGAGATGGCGGCCCCATTCGGAGGCCGTGCGCAGCGCCGCCGGCTCGCGCGCGGCGAGGGCGGCGACGAGGCGGTCGAGCGAGGCTGCCGGATCGGCGCCGTTGGCCCGGTAGCGCGCGACCACCGCGTCCTTGCCGATATAGCTTTCGAGATGGCCCGGCTTGTGGCGGCCGACATAGAAGCCGTCGCCGCCGACGACGATCTGGCCGAATTCGCCGGCGAGCCCGGCCGAGCCGCGGAAGAGGCGGCCGCCGATGACGATGCCGCCGCCGGCGCCGTTCTCGATCAGGAGGAAGGCGACCGTCTCCGAGCGATGCGAGGTGTCGCGATAGGTCTCGGCGATGGCGAAGGCATTGGCGTCGTTTTCGACCTCGATGGCGACGTCAAGGCCCGGCAGGCGGGCGGCGAGCCGCTCGGCGACCATGTCCTTGAGGCGCACGTCGCGCCAGCCGATGATCAGCGCGTTGATGACGCGGCCCTCGTCGTCGAGCAGCGCCGGCAGCGTGACGCAGAGGCCGCGCACCCGGTCCGGCCGGCCGATCGCCGTGATCGTCTCGGCGATCATCGCGGCGAGGCGGTCGGAGGCGGCGGCGGGGGTCTGGTCGAAGGTCGGGAAGGAGGCCGATTGCCGGCGGATCTCGCGCGAGGCCATGTCGATCGCGACCACCGTCAGCCGGTCGACACCGATCTCGGCGCCGAGAAAGGTCGCGCCGTCGGCATCGAGGTCGATGCGGATGCCGGGGCGGCCGGTCCGGGCCGGGCCATCGCCGCGCGTCTGGTCGGCGCGCTCGACGACGAGCCCTTCCGCCATCAGATTGGCGATGATGTTGCCGGTCGTCGAACGGTTGAGGCCGACGAGGCGGGCAAGATCGGCGCGGCTCATGCCGCCATTGCGGAACAGGGCGTTGAGTGCCCGGATTTCATTGAGGTAGCGGACGGACTGGGGCGTTGCCACTTGGCTGCGGACTCGGCTGCGAACGCGGGCGCTCGGGATCGGAATCGGAAGGCGGAAGCAAGCTTGCCGCATCCGGATGGTCTGTGGCGAGGCCCCTCCGCCTCGGTGGGTCGGCAAGGCGGCCGGGGCCGCCTTGCCGTAATCGTGTCGTCGTGAACGCTCTACTGCGTCCTGATTACTGCGTCTTGCTTTACTGCGTCTTGCGCATGGCGAGAAGCGCCTCGACATTGTCGCCCGTGACCGGGACCCACGGCACGGAGTAATGCTGGGCCTTGCCGCCTTCCCAGGCGAGCTTGCCGCCATTGACGTCCCAGACCTTGGCGAGCGGCTTGTAGCTCTCGCCCTCAACCGCCGCGAGCGCGAGATCGATCGCGCCCTGCGCCTGTGCGTCGGCATCCTGCAGGGTCGACATCATCTCGCCGCGCTGGACGGCGAGCAGCGCATCGGTGACGCCGTCGACGCCGGCGATCGGGATCTTCTTCGGATCGAGGCCGTGGCCCTTGACGGCCTCGAGCGCGCCGATCGCCATCTCGTCATTCTCGCCGATGATGCCCTGGATCTCGTCCGGATGCGCCGTCAGCCAGTTTTCGACGAGGGAGAGCGCCTCGGCCCGCGACCAGTTGGCGGTCTTCTGCTCGAGCACCTTGATGTCAGGATACTCCTTCAGCGTCGCCTCGATGCCCTCGAGACGCTGCACCTGCGCCGACTGGCCGATCATGCCCTCGACGATGACGACATTGCCCTTGCCGCCCATCTTGTCGAACACGGACTTCGCCAGCATCTTGCCGGCCTCGACGTCGTTCGACGAGATATAGGCCTTGTAGAGATCGGTGTTGGAAATCAGCGTGTTGGAGCCGATGACCGGCACGCCGGCCTCCTTGGCGCGCTGCACGGGATCGTTGCCGGCATTGATGTCGACCGGAACGAAGATCAGCGCGTCGTACTTCTCGCTGATCGCGGTGTCGAACTGGTTCGACTGCGTCAGCGCGTCCATGCGGCCGTCGAGCACGGTGAGCGTGACGGTGCCGTCCTTGACCAGCGGATGGCTGTTGGCGGCATTGGCCCAGAGCACGTTGAACTCGGTGTCGAGGCTCTGCACGACGGCCGCGATGCGCGGCTTGTCGGCGGCGAGCGCGCCGCTGACGGCAAGGGCCGCGAGGCCGACGCCGGCAAGCGCGGCGAGGCCGCGGCGGGTGATGGTCGAGACTGCCATATTCGGGTTCCTCCCAGTGGTCATGGCTTTTTGGGCCGCGCGACGGTCGCGCGGATCCTTCACGGATTCGAATTGCGGGAGCGATCGACCAGGACGGCGACGACGATGATCGCGCCCTTGATGATCTGCTGGTAGTAGGACGAGACCCCCATGAGATCGAGGCCGTTGGAGATCACGCCGATGATGAGGGCGCCGATCAGCGTGTAGACGACCGAGCCGATGCCGCCCGTCAGCGAGGTTCCGCCGATGACGACGGCCGCGATCGCGTCGAGCTCATAGCCGAGGCCGGCCTGCGGCAGCGCCGAGGTGGTGCGCGCGGTCAGGATGGCGCCGGCGAGGCCGGCGAGCGCGCCCATCAGGAGATAGACCGAGAACACGACGCTGCGGGTCGGGATGCCCGAGGTGCGCGCGCTCTTCGCATTGCCGCCGACCGCATAGATCCAGCGGCCATAGACGGTGAAGCGCAGCACGATCCAGGCGATGACGAAGACGGCGAGGAAGACGATGACCGGCACCGGCACGCCGGCGATGAAGCCCTGGCCGAGCCAGCGGAAGGCCGGCGAGAGGTTCGGGATCGGCCGGCCGTCGCTGTAAAGCAGCGTCGCGCCGCGCGCCATCGACAGCATGCCGAGCGTCGCCACGAAGGCCGGGACGCCGAAGCGGGCGATCAGCGTGCCGTTCAGCGTGCCGACAGCGGCGCCGACCGCGACCGCCGCGAGGATCGCGATCATCGGATGCGAGGGATCGCCGCCGGTGACGAGGCTGCCGGCGACGACGCCGGCGACCGCGAGGATCGAGCCGACGGAGAGATCGATGCCGCCGGTCAGGATGACGAAGGTCATGCCGATGGCGAGGATGCCGTTGATCGACACCTGGCGCAGCACATTGGTCAGATTGCCCGTCGACAGGAAGTTCGGATGGGCGAAGGAGAGCGCGACGAAGAGGATCAGGAACGAGATCAGGATGCCGTAGCGCGACAGGAAGCGGCCGAAGGCGCGGCCGCGATGCTCGCTTGCTGCCGACGGTGTGGTGGTGGTGTGGGACATGGCGTGTCTCGGCGTTTGCAAGGGATGGGGTCGGGTCAGCTCGCCAGATGCACGAGCGCGTCCTGCGTCGCGTCCCGCGCCATGACCTCGCCGGCGATGCGGCCGCGCCGGAAGACGACGATCCGGTCGGCATTGGCGAGGATTTCGGGGATCTCGGAGGAGATCATCAGCACGGCATTGCCGGCCGCCGCGAAGGCCGAGAGAAAGGCGTAGACCTCGCGCTTGGCGCCCTCGTCGATGCCGCGCGTCGGCTCGTCGCAGATGAGGATGCGCGGCTCGGTCTCCACGCAGCGCGCCAGCACGACCTTCTGCTGGTTGCCGCCGGAAAGGCTCTGCACCTGCAGATCGCGCGAGGCCGTGCGGATGCGGAAATGCGCGATCTGGCCGTCGACCGAGCGGGCGACGCTGCCGCCATCGACGACGCCGAAGCGCGAGAAGCGATGGAGCGCCGCGAGCACGATATTGGCCGAGACGCTGGAGGAGAGGACGAGGCCGGTCTCCTTGCGATCCTCGGTGACGATGGCGATGCCGTGCTTCAGAGCCTGCGACGGCGTCTCGATCGTCACCGGCGCGCCCTCGATCAGCACCTCGCCGCTGTCCTTCGGCGCATTGCCATAGACGGCATTGGCGAATTCGCTGCGCCCTGCCCCCATCAGCCCGTAGAGGCCGAGGATCTCGCCCTTGGCGATGGCCAGCGAGATGTCCTCGAACTCGCCGGCGCGCGAGAAGCCGCGCATCTCGATCATCGTCTCTGGCCGCGCCGTGCTCTCGCGCTTGGCGGCATCGCGGAGGTCGCGGCCGACGATCAGCGCGATCAGGCGCTGGCGGTCGATATCGGCCAGCGCGCCGCTCTCGATGAAGCGGCCGTCGCGGAAGACGGTGTAGCTGTCGGCGATCTCGAAGATGTCGGTGAGGCGGTGCGAGACATAGATGATGCCGACGCCGGAGGCGGCGAGGCCGCGGATCGCCTTGAAGAGCGTCGCCGTCTCCTTTTCGCCGATGGCGGAGGTCGGCTCGTCCATGATCAGGATGTCGCTGTCGCGGCTGATCGCCTTGGCGATCTCGACAAGCTGGATGCGCGCCACCGAGAGGCTGCGCATGCGGGCCTTCGGATCGATGTCGAAGCCGAGGCGGGCGAACAGCGCACCGGCATCCGCCTCCATGCGGGCGCGATCGACGAACCAGCCGCCGCGGCGCGGCTCGCGGCCGAGATAGATGTTCTCGGCGACGGTCATGTCGAGGACCGGCGACAGCTCCTGCGTGATGATGGCGATGCCATCGGCGAGCGCCTCGGCGGCCGAGCCGTAGTGGACGAGGCGGCCCTTGACGAGGATCGCGCCGGCATCGGCCCGCTGCAGCCCCATCAGGATCGAGAGAAAGGTCGACTTGCCCGCGCCATTGCCGCCGCAGAGCGCGTGGATCGAGCCGCGCTTCAGCTGGATGCGGCCGTCGAGAAGCGCCGGCACGCCGGCATAGGCCTTGGCGATGCTGGTCGCGGCGAGGAGAAACTCGTCCGCCGCCCCAGCCGCCGCGGGAGGAGAGAGGGAAGGCGGCTGGGGGGCGGCCGGCGACGCAGGGGGAGCTGCGCCGCGGAGGACCGTGGCGGCGACGGCGTCCGCAGGCCTCGCGAGCGAGCTCGCGCGGGGTGCGGCGCTGCCGGACGGCGGGGCGTCCGGAGACGGATCGCGCGATGTCGGGTCGTTCATATGCGTGTCCTCCCAACGATCCGATTATGTTCGGACTTCGATTTTTGTTGGTTGTGGCAGCAAACATAGTGTGGCGGACGATGCCCGCCTGAAACAGCCGGGACCGATCAACAGTCGGCTTCGGTCGGCGTGAGCAACCGCTCACACCTGTCATTGCCGGGCCTGACCCGGCAATCCAGACTCTCTGCTTGCGGACCCGACCTTGTCGGCGGTCAGTCCGCGAAAGTCTGGGTTGCCGGGTCAAACCCGGCAACGACACCTCTGAGCCTTCTCAGCAGAGCCAAAGCCCTGGTGTCACCCGGGACTAGGGCGTGCGGTTGGTCAGGGCCTTGCGCGCCGCCTCGCCCTGCTTCGCCTCGATGAAGGCCTTGGCGAGACGGGCGACCTCGACATTGTCTGTCCAGGTGTTGCGCCAGATCGCGCAGGTAACCGAGAGATCCTCGTCGACGACCTCCGAGGAGAAGCTCTCGAAGGTGATCCAGTCGTCATAGCCGATCGCGGCCAGCGCATCGAAGGCGGCGGTGAAATCGATCACGCCGGAGCCGAGGAAGCCGCGATTGCTCTCGCCGATATGGAAATAGCCGAGCTTGTCGCCGGCAAGGCGGATCGCCGCGGCCGGATCGGCCTCCTCGATGTTCATGTGGAACGTGTCGAGATGCAGGAAGATGTTGTCCGAGCCCGACTGCGCGATATAGGCGAGGCCCTGCGCGGTCGTGTTGAGGAGGTTGGTCTCGAAGCGGTTGACGACCTCGAGATTGAGCGAGACGCCGGAGGACTTGGCGCGATCGGCGACGCGGGCGAGCGCCGCGACCGAATTGTCCCAGCCCTTCTTCGTGGGCAGGCTGCGATACTTGGTATGGGCCGAGAAGATGATGCCGCCGAGCTTCTCGCCGCCGAGATCGCGGGTGATCGAGACGGCCTCGTCGAGGATCGCCTCGCCGCGCGCGACCACCGCCGCATCCTCGCTGGAGACGTCGCCGTCCGCCGGCAGGCCCATGGTCACGACGACCTTGAGGCCGTAGTCGGCAAGGCGCCGCGCGAGCCAGGACACGTCGAACTTCTTCGGGTCGAGGCGGGGAAATTCGATCAGCCCGTAGCCGAGCCGGTGCGTCTTCTCCATGGCGCCCTCGAGCGCCTCCTGCGTGCTGCCGCCGGTCCAGACGAACGAGTGAATGCCGAGCTTGGTCATGAGCGTTTCCGAGGCTGTTATCGAGCGGCGATCTTCCATCGCCTATTTGTTGTGATTAGCAGCAAACTAACTTGCCTTCAAGGGGAGCCTGCGGATAGGGTCGCTTCCGAGGACAAAACGCCTGTGCAGAAGCGCGGGATCGGGAGGACAGAATGAGCGAAGCCATTGGCTCGCCCGGCGCCGCCGCCGGGCCCTTCGACATGACCGGACGGGTGGCGATCGTCACCGGGGCTGCCGGCGGCATCGGCGGCGCGATCTGCCGCCGCTTCGCCGAGGCCGGCGCCCGCATCGCCCTGTTCGACCGCAATCCGGCCGTCATCGAGGCCGCGCTGGCGCTCGGGCCCGGGCACAAGGGCTTTGTCGGCGACGTCACCGACGAGGCGGCCATCATCGCCGGCATCGCCGCCGTCGCCGCGCATTTCGGCCGCATCGACATCCTCGTCAACAATGCCGGCATGGGCACGCTCTACCCGGCCGAGGCGATGCCGACCGCGGACTGGGACCTGACGCTCTCCGTCAACCTCCGCGCGCCCTTCCTCTTCGCCCGCGAGGCGGCCAGCCACATGCTGGCATCAGGCTGGGGCCGCGTCGTCACCATCGCCTCGCAGGCCGCCATCATCGGCATCGAGGGCCATGTCGCCTACAGCGCCTCCAAGGCCGGCCTTCTCGGCATGACCAATTGCATGGCGCTCGAATGGGGCCCGCGCGGCGTCACCGCCAACTGCATCTCGCCGACCGTGGTCGAGACCGAGATGGGCAGGATCGGCTGGTCGGGCGAGAAGGGCGTGCGCGCCCGCGCCGAGATCCCGACGCGGCGCTTCGCCCAGCCGGACGAGATCGCGCTCGCGGCGCTGTACCTTGCCTCCGACGCCGCGGCGATGGTCAACGGCGCCAATCTCATGGTCGATGGCGGCTACACGATCCGCTGAGCGGGAAGGAACCAAGGACATGACACAGTCGCTTGCCGGCAAGGTGATGATCGTCACCGGCGCAAGTTCGGGCATCGGCCGCGCCGTCGCGCGCCGCTTCGCCGGCGAGGGCGTCAAGCTCGTGCTCGTCGCCCGCTCGGCCGAGAAGCTATCAGCGCTCGCCGAGGAGATCGGCGCCGGCGCGCTCGCGGTGCCGGCGGACCTGACCGTCGCCGTCGATATCGCCCGCATGGTCGAGACCGCCCGCAGCCATTTCGGGCCAATCGACATCCTGTTCGCCAATGCCGGCAGCTATGTCTCCGGCGATGTCGCGGAGGGCGATCCCGATCTCTGGGACACGATCATCGACGTCAACGTCAACAGCGTCTTCCGCGCCGTGCATGCGGTCCTGCCCGAGATGATCGCGCGCCGCTCGGGCGATGTCGTCGTGACCTCGTCGATCTCGGGCCATCAGGCGATCCATTGGGAGCCGGTCTATTCGGCCACCAAGCATGCGGTGCAGTCCTTCGTGCATGGCGTCCGCCGCCAGGTCGCCCCGCACAATGTCCGCGTCGGCGCGCTGGCGCCGGGCATGGTGCTGAACGAGCTCTGGGGCCTCTATGACGCCGAGGAGATCAAGCGCCGCGCCGCCGCGCATGAAGGCCTCCTCTCCGAGGATGTCGCCGACGCGCTCCTCTTCATGCTGACGCGCCCGGCCCATGTGACGATCCGCGACCTCGTGATGCTGCCGCAGAACCAGGATCTCTAGGACCAATCGACATCGCGCTCTGTCCATCCTTCCGGATCCTCTCAGCTGTCATTGCCGGGTCAGGCCCGGCAATGACAGGTGGGAACGTCTGCCCATGACGACCAAAGCCAGACGTCGATCCGTCCCGGCCGGCTCGTCCACACCATCGGGGCGCTTCGGACGGCGGCGCGCTTGACCGCCGGCCGGGCGGGCCAACATCATGCGGACGGCGCAGCGGCCCTCGCCGCGCCGTCCCTGCCCGCCACGAGGTTTCCGCATGCCCGATATCCCCGCCGTCCGCTCCGCCTGGCAATCGCTGCGGGGGGAGATCGAGGCGCTGTTCGCGGCACTGTGGCAGGTGCCGGAAATGCCGGGGATGGAGGTGAGGAGCGCTGCGATGCTCTGCGATTTCCTCGAGCGGCACGGCTTCAGCGTCGAGCGCGGCAGCGGCGGCGTGCCGACCGCCTTCGTGGCACGGAAGGGCAGCGGCGCCGGCCCGAGGATCGGCATCCTCGCCGAATATGACGCGCTCGCGAGCCTCGACAACGACGCCGTGCCCTATCGCTCGGGCTCGGGGCGCAAGCCCGGCCATGGCTGCGGCCACAACCATATCGGGCCGGCCAATACCGGCGCCGGCATCGCGGCGGCGCTGGCGGCCGCGCGGCTCGGCCTCGCCGGCGAGATCGTCGTCGTCGGCTGCCCGGCCGAGGAAATCTGCTGGGGCAAGATCGCGCTGCAGGAGGCCGGCATCTTCGATGATCTCGACATCATCCTGACCTCGCATGGCGACTATCAGAACGGCGCGCTGTCGCGGCCCTGCCATGCCTTCGTCTCGGCCGAATTCGTCTTGCGCGGCGACAGCGCCCATGCCGGCATGGGCACCGTCCGCGACGCGCTGAAGACGGCCGAAGAGGCGATGGCGGCCTTCAACGCGATGCTGCCCGCGCGCTTTCCGGGCGCCGGCGAGAAGCACATCTTCCGCTCGGCCGGCGTGATGCCGGGCGTCATGCCGGAGGAAGTGCGGCTCTGGTGCTCGCTGCATCATCGCGATCTCCAGCCGATGATGGAGGCCTATGCGGCGATGAAGGCGGTGTTCGCCGAGGTCGCCGCCCGCACCGGCGTCGGGCTCGAGGAGAAGTTCATCTCGGCCTGCCGCGGCTATCTCGCCAACGATGTCGCCGGCCGCGTGCTCGATGAAAGCCTCCGCGTCATCGGTCCGCCGGACTGGAGCGAGGACGACATCGCCTTCATGAAAGAGCTCTCGGCCGCGGCGAGCCCCGGCAAGCCGTTCGCGCTCGACCGCTCCATCGCCTTCTACGACAGCGGCATCGACTATTACGGGCAGGACGATGGCGATGCGAGCTGGATCGTGCCGCTCGCCCGGCTCAACTGGGCCTATCCGACCACGGTGCCGATCCACCACTGGGCCTGGACCGCGCTCTCCGGCCATCGAGCGAGCAGCCCCGGCCCGCTGATGGCCTCGGAGGCGATCGCGCTCGCCGCGGTCACCTTCCTGACGCGGCCCGACCTCGTCGCCGCGGCCAAGGCGGAGCTGCGCGAGCGGGTCGGCGACGAAGTCATCAAGGTCGTCCCGCCCGGCATCAACGCGATCATGGCGAGCGATCCGGCCGCCTTCTGGGACGGACGCTGGTAGGGTCTCAGCCCATCGACGCCCGCATGAAGGCGCCGGCGCTCATGAGCGCGGCGCGGCCGCGTTCGAGGGTGGCGTTCCAGAGCGGCCAGGCATGGATCATGTGCGGCCAGATCTCGAGCGTCACCGCGACATCGGCAGCGCCGGCCGCGCTGGCGAGGCGGGTGGAATCGGCGAGCAGGGTCTCGTTCGAGCCGACCTGGATGAGGAGCGGCGGAAGTCCGGCGAGCGGGGCGAAGAGCGGCGAGACGCCGGGGCTTCGGCGATCGATGCCCGCCGGGACATAGGCATCGGCGAGCTCGGCGAGATAGCCCTGGTGGATGAGCGGATCGACGGCGTCCTTGGTCGCGAGTGTGTCGCCCGAGAGCGTCAGGTCGGTCCAGGGCGACATCAGCCAGCCACAGGCCGGCAGCGCCGCGCCGGCATCGCGCAATTGGCAGAGCAGCGCCAGCGTGATGCCGCCGCCGGCGCTGTCGCCGCCGACGACGATGTGCTCAGGCCGAATTCCCGAGCCCAGCAGGAACTGCCAGGCGGCCGCGGCGTCTTCGAGCGCGGCGGGGTAGGGATGCTCCGGCGCCAGCCGGTAGCCGATAGCGAGCGTGCGCATTCCTGCCGCCCGCCCCGCTTCGGTCACGAGGCGGCGATGGCTGGTGATCGAGCCCGAGCAATAGCCGCCGCCATGGAAGAAGAGGAGCACGCGGGAGGGGTCACTGCCGGGCGCCAGCGAATATTCGGCGGGAACGCCGCCGATGGTGACGGGTTCGAGGGCGATGTCGTCCGCCACCGGCGCGGCGGCGCCGACCTCCTCGATCCGGTGCCGCCGCTCGGACCAGCCGACCGGCCGCGGCTTCGCGCCGAGCAGCGCCCGGATCGCCGCGATCTCGGCCAGCGCCCGCGCCTCGACGCCGCCTCTCCCACTGCCTTCGGACACGACCGCCTCCCCGACCGGCGCGATGCGAGGACGGATCGACACTCGACATCGATCCATCGTCAGCATGCGCCCGCATTTGTCATTGCCGGGCTTGACCCGGCAATCCAGTCTTTCTCCTAGCCGACCCGCAATTGCCGGCGAGCGTTGAGGAGAGTCTCGGTTGCCGGATCAAGCCCGGCAAGGACAGCTTTGAGCATTCTCAGCATGGAAACGGCCCGAATGTCGATCGGTACCGGCACGGCGCCCGCGATCAGCCGCGCGAAAAGAGGCCGATGCGGCCGGCGATGATCGACGGGGTCAGGTCGCGATAGTCCTCGAAGAGCGGATGCGGCGTCGCCATCGGCTCCAGATGCGTTGCCGCGATCACCGCGACAGCGGCGCCCGAAGCCTCGCCGGCCTTGATGCCGGCCGGGGCGTCCTCGAGCACGAGGCAGTCCGCCGTCACGACGCCAAGACGTTTCGCGGCGAGATGATAGCAATCCGGCTGCGGCTTGCCGCGCGCGACATCCTCGGCGGCGATCAGGAGTTGCGGCACCGGCAGGCCGGCGGCGGCGAGGCGGCGGCGGGCGAGCGCATGCGGCGCCGAGGTGACGATCGCCCAGCGATCGGCCGGCAGAGCGGCGAGGAATTCCGGCGCGCCGGGGATCGGCTTGATGCCGCCCATGTCTTCCATCTCGTCGGCGGTCAGCGCATCGGCCTCCGCCTGCGCATCGACGCCGGGCAGGCCGAGCCGGGCGATCGTGTCGACGGCGCGCACGCCATGGATGGTCGGCAGGAATCTGGCGACGTCGAGGCCATGCCTCGTCGCCCAGCGGCCCCAGATGCGCTCGGCCGCCTCCAGCGAGGAGAGCAGCGTTCCATCCATGTCGAAGAGAAGGGCTGCGAAGCTCCGCCCCGAAAACAATGCCGTCTCGGCCATCTCTCAGTCCCCGCGCCCGGATTGGCGCCCGGCCGGTATCGACGCCCGCGGCGCCGGCGTCAACGGCGGATCGCGCTCTTACGCGACGGTATCGAGCGCGAACTGGAACAGCGACTTGATGTGGTCGGCCATCGCCTTGCGCGCGCCGGAGGCATCGCGCTGCTCGATCTTGTCGAGGATGACCTCATGCTGGCGCGTGTCGGGCTCCAGCCGCTCGGCGAGGCGCTCGACCTCGAACAGCTTGGTGGTGACGCGCAGCGACTTGACGATATTGCCGACGACCTGGTTGCCGCAATAATCGGCGATGATGTCGTGCACTTCGCGGTCGGAGGCCCAGTGCTCCTCCTGGTCGTAGCGCTCGGCGCCCTTGAGGCGCTGCAGCGTCGCCTTGGCGGCGGCGACCCGCTCGGCCGGGGCGAGCTCGGCGCACATGCCGGCGGCGGCCGATTCCATGATCTCGCGCGCCTTGAGGCTCTGCAGATATTCCTTGAGGTCGACCTTGCGGACGACGAAGGACTTGGTGTTCGACTTGACCAGCAGCCCCTCGAGCTCGAGCCGCTGCAGCGCCTGGCGCACCGGCGTCCTGGAGATGCCGAGATAGGCGGCAAGGTTCTGCTCGACCACGACCTCGCCGGCGCGAAGTTCCTTCTTCTCGATCAGGCGCGCGATCTCGGTATAGGCGAGCTGGGAGAGGTTCTTCGCGACGGGGCGGGTTGCAAAGACGGCGGGCGCGAGAGGCTTTGCCGGCTCGCCCGCCTTGCGGTCCGCCGACCCGGTGCTTGCTGCGGTCTTGCGCATCAGGATAGGCTCCGTCTCCATGGCCCATGCCTAGTCGATCGGACCTCGATTGTCCACGACGTATACAGGCGGAATCCGGACGGTTCGCGCCCTGCCGCGCCGCCCGCCGCGTGGCCGTTTCCACCGTGCCGAAGCGCCCATCCAGCCGAGAAAGCCGTTGACAGACCCTCGCTGCATGCTAGCATCGAATACACACGGTATACAAAACGAATTCCGGAGGTCGTCAATGCGTTCCTTTACACGGTTCGTGCCCATCCTCGCGGTCGCGCTGGCGAGCGTCTCGACGATCGCGCTCGCCGCGCCGTCGGGAACGCTGGTCATCGCCGAGAACGAGACGCCGGAAAATCTCGATCCGGCCAACGCGACCAATTCCACGGTCGACCAGCTGCTCGTCGGCGCCTATGACGCGCTGGTGCAGTTCAAGGCCGGCGAGACGGCGCTGTCGCCCTCGCTCGCCAAGAGCTGGACGATCTCCGAGGACGGGCTGACCTACACCTTCACGCTGCGCGACGATGTCGTCTTCCATGACGGCACCAAGCTCACCGCCGCCGACGTCAAGTTCACGCTCGACCGCCTCAAGGCCGCCAAGGCCAATGTGCTCAACGACATCGCGCTGCTCTCCGGCGCGGAGGTCGTCGACGACCATACCGTGAAGCTGACGCTCTCGGCGCCGTTCGGGCCGTTCCTGCCGGCGCTGTCGCGCATCTACATCGTCAACAAGGCGCTGGTCGAGCCGCATATGGCCGAGGACAATGCGCGCCAGTGGCTCGCGGTCAACGAAGCCGGCTCCGGCCCCTACCAGATCACCGCCTACAATCCGACCGAGGCGGTGACGCTGAAGGCCTTCGACAAATATTGGGGCGGCTGGGACGGCAATCATGTCGCCGAGGTCGTGTTCCGCTACATCTCCGAGCCCTCGACGCAGCTGTCGCTCCTGAAGGGCGGCGAGGTGCAGATCGCCCCCGACATCACCGTCGAGGACAAGCTGGCGCTGAAGACGGAGCCGGGCTTCCTCATCGATGTCGGCAATGCCGCGACGCCGCTCTATTTCGATTTCAACACGGCGGGCAAGGGCCCGACCGGCAACCCGAAGTTCCGCGAGATGCTGGCGAAGACCTTCGATCGCCAATTGCATCTCGACCAGGTGCTGATGGGCCTCGGCACGCTGCCGGACGGTCCGCTGCCCTCGTCCTGGCCGGGCCATGAGAGCGGCACCGAGCAGGCCTTCGACCTCGCCGCCGCCAAGAAGCTGGTCGACGACAATGGCTGGGCCGGCACCAAGCTGACGGTGCGCTATCTCCCCGCGATCCAGGAAGAGAAGAGCGCCGTCGAGCAGTTGCAGTCGAACCTTGCCGAGATCGGCATCACGCTCGAGGCCGAGGGCATGACCTGGCCGGCGCAGGCGGCGACGGTGCAGAAGGTCGAGACGACCGCCGACATCAACATGATCTATTCCTTCCCGCCCTTCCCCGATCCGCACGCCATCCTGAACTCCTCGTTCAACTCGGCGCTGACAGGCGCCAAGGGCGGCTACAACTGGGCGCAGTACTCCAATCCCGCGGTCGACGCGCTGCTCAACGAGGCGGCGAGTTCCGCCGACCAGGCGAAGCGCGCCGAGCTCTACAAAAAGGCGCAGCAGCTGATCGGCAAGGACTTCCCGGTCATCACCGTGTCCTATCCCGGCTCCGTCGTCGCGCTCAGCGACAAGGTCGAGGGCTACAAGTACAACGCCGCCCATCACCAGACCTTCAACTACATGGATATCGGCCTGAAATAGGCCGCTTTCCAACGTTCGAGCCTCAAGGATCGAGACATGCGCTACGTGCTTCAGCGGCTGCTGTTCTCGATCCTTTCGCTCGGCATGCTGCTCTTCATCACCTTCCTGCTCAGCCATGTCGTGTCGGGCGATCCGGCCATCGTCGCGGCGGGACCGAATGCCGGCGCCGACAAGATCGCGGCGATAAGGCAGGAGATGGGGCTCGACCGGCCGCTGCTGGTGCAGTTCTGGATCTATTGCACGGAGGTGCTGCGGGGCGATCTCGGCACCTCCTGGTTCACGCGGCAGCCGATCGCCGCCGACATGATGCGCGAACTGCCGCCTTCGCTGGAACTCGTCTTCGTCGCCATGCTGATCAATCTCGCGATCTCGCTGCCGCTCGGCCTCCTGACCGCGCGCTACAATGGCTCGACATTCGACGACGTCGTCCGCCTCATTGTCATGGCCGGCGCGGGCCTGCCGATCTTCTGGCTCGCCATCATCCTGCAGCAGGTCGTCGCCGGGCAGTGGCATCTCTTGCCAACCGCCGGCCGGCTCTCCTTCGAGAACCGCGACTTCGTCGGCGGCTCGGGCTTCACGCTCTTCGACAGCCTGGCGCAGGGCCGGCTCGACGTCTTCGCGGACGCGCTCGCCCATCTCGTGCTGCCGGCCTTCGCGCTGACGCTGCTCTTCACCGCGGTCGGCGTCCGCATCACCCGCACCGCCATGATCGGCGAATTCCGCAAGGATTATGTCGTGCTGGCCCGGGCCAAGGGCGCCAGCGAGGCGCGCATCATGATCCGCCACGTCTTCGCCAATGGCGCCACGCCGGCGCTCACCGTGTTCGGCATGCAGTTCGGCTGGATGCTCGGCGCGACCGTGCTCGTCGAGGAGATCTTCGGCCGCCCCGGCATCGGCCGCTATGCCGTCAAGGCGGTGACGCAGTCCGACATCCATGCGGTCGTCGCCGTCGTCTTCGTGGTCGGCCTCGTCTTCCTCCTCGCCAATCTCCTCGTCGACATCGCGCTCTATCTGCTCTCCCCGCGCAAGCTCGCGGGGGCGTGAGCGTGCTTCGTCGTCTCTGGTCCTATCCGAAGACCCATGTCGAGCGGACCGCGGTCGTGCTCGCCATCCTCGTCCTGCTCGTCGCGATCTTCGGCGCCTTCCTGGTGCCGTTCGATCCGATGAAGATCGATTTCCGCGGCAAGCTGCAGGCGCCCTCGCTGACGCATCTCCTCGGCACCGACGGCTCCGGCCGCGACGTGCTGAGCCGGCTGCTCCATGGCGCGCAGCTGACGCTCTCCTCGACCTTCATCGTCATCACCGTCGTCGTCGTCATCGGCTGCGGCATCGGCATCTTCTCGGCCTTTGTCGGCGGCGCCGTCGACAACATGCTGATGCGCCTCGCCGATATCTGGCTCGGCTTCCCGCCGCTGATCCTCGCGCTCGGCTTCGCCTCGGCGCTCGGTGCGAGCCTCGAGGCGGCGATCTTCGCGCTGATCTTCTCCTGGTGGCCGAACTATGCGCGGCTCTCGCGCATGGTGACGTCCGACATCCTCGCGCAGAAATTCATCGCCAGCGCCGATGCGCTCGGCGTGCCGACCCATCGCAAGCTCTTCAACTATGTCATCCCGAATGCGCTCGACGTCATGGTCATCCAGGTGGCGCTCGACGTCTCCGCCGTGATGCTCGCGATCTCCGGCCTCTCCTTCATCGGCGTCGGCGCGCAGATCCCGCAGCCGGAATGGGGCGCGATGATCGCCGACGGCCGCTCCTATGTCGCCAATGGCTGGTGGATCGTGCTGGCGCCCGGCCTTGCGATCTTCATCACCGCGGTCAGCTTCAACGTGATCGGCGACATGCTGCGGCGTGAGCTCGATCCGACGTCGCGGCGGCGCTGACCATGGCGACACACCCCGCTCCCGTCCTCGCCGCCGAGCCGCTGCTCGCCATCAGCGACGTCTCGATCGCCTTGAAGAATGGCGGCCGCACCATGGTCTCGGGCGTCTCGCTCGCGGTCCGCCCGCGCGAGGTGTTCGGCATCGTCGGCGAGAGCGGCTCCGGCAAGACGCTCCTGACGCGCACGCTGCTCGGCCTGCAGGACGATGCCTCGGTCACCGGCGGCAGCGTCCGCTTCGCCGGCGAGACCCTGCCGGCGGAGGGCTATGCGCGCCGCGTCCGCCACCTGCTCGGCCATGCGATCGGCTTCGTGCCGCAGGACCCGTTCTCCTCGCTCAATCCCTCGATGCGGATCGGCAAGCAGATCACCGAGGCGATCTATCTCGCCAAGGGCTGGCCGATGGGCGCCGAGCGGACGCGGGAGGCGGCGATCAGCCTGATGGCCGAGGTCGGCATTCCCGAACCGGCGCTCGCCTTCAACCAGTTTCCCGACCAGTTCTCCGGCGGCATGCGCCAGCGCATCGTCTTCGCCATCGCGCTGTCGCAGGAGCCGAAGCTGCTCGTCGCCGACGAGCCGACGACGGCGCTCGACGCGATCACCCAGCGCCGCATCATCGAGCTCATCCTCGATCGCAGCCGCCAGCATGGCCTCGCCGTCGTCCTGATCAGCCACAATCTCGAACTGCTGCGCCAGAGCGTCGACCGCATCGCCGTGCTCTATGGCGGCCAGCTGCACACCATCGTCGATGCCGCCGCGATCGGCAGAGAGACGATCCATCCCTATGCCGAGGCGCTGTTCCGCTGCATCCCGACGCGCGAGAAGAGCCTCGACGAGATCCGCTCGATCCCGGGCGAGCCCGTCGGCGCCGGCTTCGGGCGCATCGGCTGCGCCTTCGCCGCGCGCTGCGCCTATGCGGTCGAGGCGTGCCGGACCACGGCGCTGCCGCTCAACGCCGCCATCGCACCGCGCTTCAGCGCCTGCATCCTCGGACGGGGAGCGCCGTGATGGCCGGCCCCGATCCCGTGCCGATGGTCGAACTCACAGGCATCGCCAAGAGCTTCGCCCGCCGCCTCTTCGTGCAGAACCGCAGCTTCGCGCTTGCCGGCATCGACATGACCGTCCGGCGCGGCGAGGTGGTCGGCATTCTCGGGGAGAGCGGGTCCGGCAAATCCACCGTCGCCAACATCATCACCTCTCTCACCGCCTATGACGGCGGCACCTACCGCTTCATGGGCCGCGACGTCGCCGCCTTCACGCGGGCCGAGCGCTTCGGCTTCAAGAAGGATGTGCAGATCGTCTTCCAGGACCCCTATGGCAGCCTCAACCCGCGCGCCACCGTCCGCGCCAGCGTGGTCGAGAGCCTGATCCTGCACCGGAAGGATCTTTCGCGCGCCGCGCGCATCGAGCGCGCCGACCAGCTGATCGAGGAGGTCGGCCTCGCCGCCGATTCCGGCGATCGCTATCCGCACGAGTTCTCGGGCGGCCAGCGCCAGCGCGTCGCCATCGCCCGGGCCATCGCCGTCGAGCCGCAATTGCTGGTGCTCGACGAGCCGCTGTCCTCGCTCGACGTCTCGATCCAGGCGCAGATCCTCGAACTCTTCGTCCGCATGATCAAGGAACGCGATCTCACCATCGTCTTCATCTCGCATGACGTGAATGTCGTGCGGCTTCTCTGCAACCGCGTCTATGTCATGAACCAGGGCGCCGTGGTCGAGGAAGGTTTCGCGCGGGAGGTGCTGAGCCGCCCGCAGAACGCATATACCGCGCGGCTGCTCGAGGCCGTCTACTGATCCGAGGCAACAATGAGCCGATACAAGCTGGCCATCGACATCGGCGGCACCTTCATCGACGTGGTCGTCTTCGACCTCGACGACAGGCTGCTGCGCGCCTTCAAGCTGCCGACGACGCCGCATGATCCGGCCGAGGGCGTGGTCGCGGCCGTCGGGCAGCTCGGCTTTCCGCCCGCCGAAATCTCCGACTTCGTGCATGGCACGACGCTCGGCCTCAACGCCATCCTGGAGCGGAAAGGCGCGAGGGTCGGCATCATCACCAATGAAGGTTTTCGCGACATCTTCGAGATCGGCCGCGGCGCCGTCGACTTCGTCGACATGTACCGCTTCGATCTCGAGCCGCCGCCCCGCATCGTCGAGCGGCGCCATATCGCCGGCGTCGGCGGGCGCATGACCTATGAGGGCGTCGAAGTGGCGCCGCTCGATCGCGACGCCGTCGTCGCCGCCGCGAAGGCGCTGCATGAGGCCGGCTGCGCGGCGCTCGCCGTCTCGTTCCTGCACTCCTATGCCAATACGGCGCATGAGCGCGACGCGGTGGCGCTGATCCGCGCGGCCTTGCCGGCGCTGGAAGTCTCGGCCGGGGCGCTGATCGCCAACGAATATCGCGAATATGAGCGCACCAGCACGGCGGTGCTCGACGCCTATATCAAGCCGGTCCTGAAAAACTATCTCGGCCGCGTCTCCTCCGGCATGGGGAAGCAGGGCTTCGCGGGCCAGAAATTCGTCATGAACTCCTCCGGCGGCGCGCTCACCTTCGATCTCGCCGAGGCCGAGCCGATCGCCACCGTCTTCTCCGGTCCGGCCGGCGGCGTCTCCGGCGCGCTGCATGTCGCCCGCGAGACCGGACGGCGCAATGTCCTCTCGGTCGATGTCGGCGGCACCAGCCTCGACGCCTGCCTCATCGTCGACGGCCAGCCCATGGACGTGTTCGAGGCGCGGATCGAGAATTTCCCGATCCTGCAGCCGATCTTCGACCTGCGCACCCTCGGCGCCGGCGGCGGCTCGATCGCCTGGATCGACAATGCGCTTCTCCGCGTCGGTCCGGAAAGCGCCGGCGCGGTGCCGGGACCCGCCTGCTATGGCCGCGGCGGCCGAAACGCCACCGTCACCGACGCCGCCGTCATCCTCGGCTATATCGACACCGGCAATTTCATGGGCGGCTCGATGACCGTCGCCCATGATCTCGCGGCGACCGCTTTGCGCGAGACCATCTGCGCGCCGCTCGGACTCTCATTGGAGGAAGCGGCGCGCTCGGTGTTCGACGTGCTGATCTCGCGCACCGCCTCCTCGATCAAGGAGATGATGCTGGAGCGCGGGCTCGATCCCGGCGAATTCTCGATGCTCGGTTTCGGCGGCTGCGGTCCCCTGCTCGGGCCGATGCTGCAGAACGAGCTCGAAATGCCGGAACTCGTCATTCCCCCGCTCCCTTCCGTCTTCTCCGCCTGGGGCATGCTGGCGAGCGACCTGTCCTTCAGCGACAGCGTCTCGGTGCTGGCGACGATCTCGGACGCCGCGATGGCGCGTCTCGCCGAGACCGCCGCGGCGCTCGCCAGCCGCAGCACGGCGGCACTCAGCGAGAAGGTCGGCCGCCCTGTTGATCCCGACGTGCAGATGGTGGCGCGGCTCCGCTTCATCGGCCAGGAACACACGCTGAGCATCCCCTATGCGCCGGGCGACGATGCGGCGACGTTCTTCGCGCGCTTCAGGAAGACGCATCAGGACCGCTTCGGCCACACCTTCGAAAGCGAGGCCGAGATCGTCTCGCTGATGGTCAAGCTGGTGGTGGTGACCGAGAAGCCGGATCTCGCGACGCGGATCGGCGCCAGCACCGCGCTTGCGCCGAGCGTGCCGCACCGCCTCTTCGACCAGGCGAGCGGCCGCATGGCCGACTGCCTGAAGATCGCCCGCGACGCGCTCGAGCCCGGCGAGACTTATGACGGGCCACTCCTCGTCATCGACGAGGGCTCCTCGCTCGCGATCCACGGCAACCAACAGCTGTCGGTCGATCCCTACGGCATGATCTCGGTGCGGCGCCGCGACGCCGTTCCGCTCGAGGAGGCGTGAGATGACGATCAGCAAGGCAGCGGAAACCGAGATCATCTCGGCCCTCTTCTTCTCGGCGGCCGAGCAGATGCGGCGCACGCTGGTGCGCACGGCCTTCAACGCGGTCATCTATGAGGTGCTCGATTTCGGCATCTCGATCGCCGATGCGAGCGGGCGCATGGTCGCCGAGGCGGCCGGCATCACCTCGTTCATCGGCGGCAACGACTACGCGCTGAAGATGCTGATCGAGAACATGGACATGGCCAGCCTTCGGCCCGGCGATGTCGTGATCCTCAATTATCCCTACTGGAACTCGGCGCATATGTCGGATGCGCTTCTGATGGCGCCCGTCTTCGTCGATGGCGATGCCATCGACATGTTCCTCTGCGTGCGCGCGCATTGGCTCGATCTCGGCGCCAAGGACCCCGGCTATGTGATCGATTCGACCAATATCCACCAGGAAGGCCTGATCCTTCCGGGCGTGCGCATCATCAAGGAAGGCAAGCTCGACGCCGATCTCTGGAAGGTGCTGGAGGCGAATTCGCGCCTGCCCGAGGCGATCCGCGGCGATTTCGGCGCGCAGGTCGCCTGCCTCAGGACCGGCGAAGCCTCGGTGCGCGACATCTACCGGAAGTTCGGCCGCGACCGCGTGCTCGCCGCCATCGAGGCCTTCTTCGTCCATGCCAACGAGAAGACGCGCCAAGCGCTGGCACATCTTCCGAAGGGCACCTGGTCGGCCGAGGAATGGCTCGACGATGACGGCGTCAGCAGCGACATGATCCAGATGGCGGTCGACGTCACCATCACCGACAACCGCATGACCGTCGACTACAACCGCTCGCACGCCATCGTGCCGGGGCCGGTCAATGTGCCCTTCGGGGCGACGATCTCGATGGCCAAGACCTATTTCAAGTTCCTGACCTCGCCGGATACGCCGAGCAACCACGGCAACTTCATGGCCCTCGACGTCAGGGCCGATCCCGGCAACCTCTTCCACGCCGTCTATCCGTGCTCGACCTACATGCCGTGGACGCACATGGTCGCGTTCGAATTGATCGCCAAGGCGCTGGCGCCGGCGATCGACTGGCTGCCGATGGCCTCCGGCGGCGACGAGCCGGGCTTCATGGCGATGGGCCGGCACCATCGCACCGGCAAGACCTATGTCATCAGCAACAATGAGGGCATCGGCTGGGGCGCCACCCACCGCCATGACGGCGCGACGGCGCTGCAGCATCCCTCGACCAGCACCGTGCGCAACACGCCGATCGAGGTGCTGGAGCGGCAGGCCAATCTCTTCCATGAGGGGCTGGAGCTCGTCCCCAATTCCGGCGGGCGCGGTCGCTATCGCGGCGGCCTCGGCGTGCGGCGCGCCATGCGCATGGTCGGCGAGACCGAGGTCATCTCGATGAAGAAGAAGTCGAAGACCGGCGGCTGGGGCCTCGAAGGCGGCGAGCCCTCGCCGGTGCGCAACCACATGGTGCTGTGGCCGGGCGAGCCGCGCGAGAAGACCGTCGGCATGTATCGGGCGACGCTCAAGGAGGGCGAGCGCTTCGTCAATTACAGCGCCGGCGGCTCCGGCTGGGGCGACCCGGCCGCGCGCGACCAAGCAGCCGCCCAATATGATATCGACAATGGCTATGTCGATCCCGCCGCGGATCCGATCGAGCCCATCACGGTGGAAACCTATGCCAAATCCTGATTATGCGCTGACCGATGTCCATGTCGTCGACGTCGTGGGCGGCACGATCCTCCGCGACCGGGCCGTCACGATTCGCAGTGGCAAGATCCTCGCCATCACCGAGGAGCGGCTGCTCGACCCTTCCGTGAAGCGGATCCCGCTCGGCGGGCGCTACCTGATCCCGGGGCTCATCGACTGCCATTCGCATGTCTTCATCGGCGCCTTCAACGACGGCCGCACGGTGCTGCCCTCGGAGATGACGGCCCGCGCCGGGGTTCATCTCGAAGGCATGCTGCATCGCGGCTTCACCACCGTGCGCGATGCCGGCGGCGCCGATTACGGCCACAAGGCCGCGCTGGAGAAGGGCCTCTTCAAGGGGCCGCGCATGCTCGTCTCGGGCCGCATCCTGTCGCAGACCGGCGGCCATGGCGATCATCGTGGCCGCGCCGAGACCTGCACCTGCGGCGCCTCGCTCGGCGGCATCACCTGCATCGCCGACGGCATCGACGAGGTGCGCCGCGCGGCGCGCGAGAACATCCGCCAGGGCTGCGACCAGATCAAGATCATGGCCGGCGGCGGCGTCTCCTCGCCGGGCGACAAGCTCAACCATCCGCAATATTCGCTGGACGAGATCACGGCGATCGCCGACGAGGCGAACCGCGCCGGCCGCTATGTCATGGCGCATGTCTATAGCGACATCGGCATCCGCCGCGCCGTCTCCTGCGGCGTCCGCTCGATCGAGCACGGCAATTTCCTGACCGACGAGACCGCGAAGCTGATGGCCGAGCGCGAGGCGCATCTCGTGCCGACGCTCATCACCTATGAGGCCGACGCCATCTACGGCATGGGCTTCGGCTGGTCGGAGGAGAACCAGGAGAAGAACGCCGAGGTGCTGGCGAGCGGGCTGAAGTCGCTCGAGGTGGCGCTGCGCAACAGCGTCAATGTCGGCTATGGCACCGATCTCTGCTGGTCGCCGAAGACCTACCAGGCCGATGGGCTGCTGATCCACCAGAAGGTCTGCGGCCCCATCGAGGCGCTGCGCCATGCGACGATCAACAATGCGAAGATCATCCGCATGGAGGGCCTCGTCGGCGTGATCGCGGAAGGTGCCTTCGCCGACCTCGTCGTCGTCGACGCCAATCCGCTCGACGGGCTCGAATGCCTCGCCAAGGACGCGAACCGCGTCACCGCCGTGCTGCAGGGCGGCCGCGCCGTCCGCGACGACGCCGGCCTCTTCGCCGCCGCCTGAGGGCGTCAGGCCGGCGCGCGGCGGCTCGATATCGCCGCCGCCAGCGCGGCGAGGATCAGCAGGGCGGCGACGCCGAAGGTGACCCGCATGCCCGAGGCGATCGCCTCCGGCGGCGCCGTTCCGAGATCGGACGCGCCTGCCGCGAGGGCGAAGACGGCGCCCATCAGCGAGGCGCCGGCGATGAGCCCCAGATTGCGCGAAAGGCTCAGCAGCGCCGAGACGACGCCGCGCCGCTCCGCCGCGACCTCCACCATCACCGCGGTGGTGTTGGCGGCCTGGAAGAGCGCATAGCCGGAGGTCAGCACCGCCAGCGCCGCGACATAGCCTGTGGTGCCGGCGAGCCCCGGCAGCAGGCAGAGCGCGCCCGTTCCCGCCACCATGACGCCGAGCGCCGCGATCACGGTCCGACCGGCACCGACGCGATCGACGATGCGCCCGGACGGCACGCCGGCGAGCGCCGAGACGACAGGGCCGGTCGCCATCACGAGGCCGGAAGCCGCCGCGTCGAGCCCGAGGGCGCGCGCCAGGAAGAACGGCCCGACCACCAGCGTCGCCATCATCACGGTGGAGACGAGGAGGTTCATGACGAGGCTCGCCCTCAGCAGCGGCGCGCGCAGCATGTCGAGGCGGATCATCGGCTGAGCCGCGCGGCGCTCGGCGAGGACGAACAGCCCGCCGGCGAGAACGGCCGCGCCGAGCAGCGCGAGGTTCCCTCCGCCGAAATGGCCACGCCCCGCCGTCATCGCGAGAGCAAAGGCGACCAGCGCCGCGGCGAGCAGCAGCGCGCCCGTGAGATCGAAGCCGGGCCGGCCGCCATCCTGACGCGGCGCCGGCGCGCCAGAGGGCAGCGACCAGACGCCGAGCGCCAGCGCGGCGAGGCCGAGCGGCCCATTGACGAGGAAGAGCGCCGGCCAGCCGCCATGACTGACGAGGACGCCGCCGAGCGAGGGGCCGAGCGCGGTGCCGCATGCCGACATGGTGCCGAGCAGGCCCATGGCGCTGCCGATGCGCGCCTTCGGCAGGAGATCGCCGACAAAGGCGACGGTCAGCGCCATCATGGCGGCGCCGCCAAGGCCCTGCAGCGCGCGGGCAGCGATCAGCGTCTCGAAGGTGGGCGCGAGACCGCACAGTACCGAGGCCAGCGTGAACAGCGCGATACCGGCCATGAGCAGCCGCTTGCGGCCGATGAGGTCGGCGGCGCGGCCGAGGCTGACGATGGAGGCGGTCAGCGCCAGCAGATAGGCGAGGACGACCCATTGCACCGCCTGGAACGAGACGCCGAAGGAGGCGGCGAGCGCCGGCAGGCCGATATTGGCGCTGCTGACGCCGAGCGCCGACAGCAGCATGGCGAGCGAGAGGCTCGCCAGCGCGAGACGCGGCGAGGCCGTTCCCTCCTTTGCCTTGGTGCCGGCCTGCCCGGCCGCGGTCCCCGATGTCATCGCCATCCCCTTCGTCAGAAGCCGCGACGGTGCGGCCTCGGGGAAGCTAAGGCGCGCGCTGACAGGGCGGAACGCGCAGCGATTGCACGTCATCCCTGCATGGAACGCCATGTCCGGGCATGGCGCCCGTGCTAGGATCGCCGGCATGACGATCCCCGATCTCAACCTCCTCGTCGCGCTCGATGTGCTCCTCACCGAGGGCAGCGTCGCCGGCGCGGCGCGGCGGCTCAGACTCAGCCCCTCAGCGATGAGCCGGACGCTGGCGCGGCTTCGGGAGGCGACGGGCGACCCGCTGCTGGTGCGGGCCGGGCGCGGCCTCGTGCCGACGCCGCGCGCGAGCGAACTCGCGGAGCGCGTCGGAAAGGTCGTCGAGGAGGCCGCCGCGCTGCTCAGGCCACAGGCGGCGCTC
Source organism: Kaistia sp. (assembly GCA_965279105.1). Taxonomy (GTDB): domain Bacteria; phylum Pseudomonadota; class Alphaproteobacteria; order Rhizobiales; family Kaistiaceae; genus Kaistia. The sequence goes on along the minus strand of OZ257135.1, from coordinate 1,090,002 downwards.
GATCTCGGAAGGCTCGCGCGGAGCTTCACGCTGCGCAATCGCGAGGGCTTCGTCGAGACATTCGGCGCCGCGCTGATCGCTCGCGTCGCGGCGGAGGCGCCGGGGGTCCGGCTGCGCTTCATCGTCAAGCCCGACCGCGACAGCGCGCCGCTCCGCGACGGCAGCGTCGACCTCGAGACCGGCGTCGTCGGCGCGAGCCTCGGACCGGAGTTGCGCGCACAGGCCCTCTTCCGCGACCAGTTCATCGGCGTGGTGCGGGCCGGACATCCGCTGGCGGCGGGCGCGATGACGCCGGCGCGCTTCGCCGCCGAGCGGCACATCCTCGTCTCGAGGCGGGGCCTCGACGGCGGGCCGGTCGACGACGCGCTGGCGGCGATCGGGCTCACGCGGCGGATCGCCACCAGCGTCGGCAGCTTCACCGAGGCGCTGGCGCTCGCGAGGGGCTCCGATCTCGTCGCCAGCGTGCCGGAGCGGCACACGCGCGCACTCCGCGACGGGCTGCATCGTTTCCCGCTGCCGTTCGAGACGCCGGAGCTTTCGATCGCGCTCCTCTGGCATCCAAGGCTCGATGCCGACCCCGCCCATCGCTGGCTGCGCGACTGCGTCCGCGCCATCTGCGGCGGGGAGCGCTGAGCGCGGCTCGGACCGAGGCGACAGGTCTTGCCGATAGAGCGGATGCTCTCCGCTGTCATTGCCGGGTCAGGCCCGGCAATCCAGACTCTCTTCGATTGAAGGAACACAATCGAGGGTCGCGCAGGAAGGCAGGCTGGATTGCCGGGTCAGGCCCGGCAATGACAGGTTGAGGTGATCGCTCCAGGCGACACCGGCTGACCCGTCCTAGACGTTCATGCAGAGATATTTGAGCTCGAGATAGTCGTCGATGCCGTATTTCGAGCCCTCGCGGCCGAGGCCGGAGGACTTGATGCCGCCGAAGGGGGCCTCGGCGGTCGAGATGAGGCCGGTATTGATGCCGACCATGCCATATTCGAGCGCCTCGGCGACGCGCCAGACACGGCTGAGATCATTGGTGTAGAAATAGGAGGCGAGGCCGAATTCGGTGTCGTTGGCCATCGCCACGCCCTCCGCCTCGCTGTCAAAGGCGATCAGCGGGGCGACCGGGCCGAAGGTCTCCTCGCTGAGGATTTTCATGCCCGGCGCGACGCCGGCGAGCACCGTCGGCTCGAAGAAGGTGCCGCCCGCCGCCGCGCGCTTGCCGCCGGCCAGCACGCGGGCGCCCTTGGCGAGCGCATCGGCGATATGGTCCTCGACCTTGGCGAGACCGGCCACATCGACGAGCGGTCCGATCATGACGCCCTCCTCCATGCCGTTGCCGACCTTGAGGCGCGCCATCGCCGCGCTGAGCTTGGCGGCGAAGGCGTCCATGACGCCGCGCTGGACATAGAGCCGGTTGGCGCAGACGCAGGTCTGGCCGGAATTGCGGAACTTCGCGATCAGCGCGCCTTCGACGGCGGCATCGAGATCGGCGTCGTCGAAGACGATGAAGGGCGCGTTGCCGCCGAGTTCGAGCGACAGCTTCTTGATGTCATGAGCGCATTGCCGCATCAGGATGCGGCCGACCTCGGTCGAGCCGGTGAAGGTCAGCTTGCGCACCTTCGGATTGGTGCAGAGCTCGAGCCCCATCCCCTTCGAATCCTGGCCGGTCACCACCGAGAAGAGGCCCGGCGGCAGTCCCGCCCGCTCGCCGAGCACGGCAAGGGCGAGCGCCGACAGCGGCGTCTTTTCGGCGGGGCGCATGACGAAGGCGCAGCCGGCGGCGAGCGCCGGGCCGACCTTCCGCGCCACCATCGCATTCGGGAAGTTCCACGGCGTGATCGCCCCGACGACGCCGACCGGCTGCTTCAGGACGAGGATGCGCTTGTCGCGCTGGTGGCCGGGGATGACGTCGCCATAGATGCGGCGGCCCTCCTCGGCGAACCACTGGATGAAGCTGGCGCCATAGGCGATCTCGCCGCGCGCCTCGGCCAGCGGCTTGCCCATCTCGGCGGTCAGGATGCGGGCGAGATCCTCGCGGTTTTCGAGCAGCAGCGCCTGCCATTTCAGGAGGATGGCGCAGCGCTCGCCCGCCGTCCGCGCCGCCCAGTCCTTCTGCGCGAGGGCGGCTGCATCGATGGCGGCGCTGACCGAGGCGACGCCGTGATTGGCGACATGGGCGATGACCGCGCCGGTCGCCGGATTGACGACCGGGAAACGGGTCTCCGCCTCCTGCCAGGCGCCGGCGATGAAGGCGCGCGTCTCCAGGAGGCTCGGATCGTCGAGCGAAAGTGTCATGCGCGGATCCTCAAAAAGCGGCTGTGTAGATCGCGAGCGCATCGGCTTCGCTGACCTCGCGGGGATTGTTGCCGAGGAGCCGGGTCTGCTTCATCGCGTCGGCGGCAAGCCGCGGCAGGGCCTCGCGCGGGATGTTCATCGCACCGAGCGTCTGCGGCAGCCCGCAATCGGCCGAAAGCGCGGCGAGCCGTTCGGCGAAGGCATAAGCGCGGGCCGGGCCGTCGATGGCGGCGAGATCGGGAAAGGCGTAGGGCGCGAGTTCGACATAGGGCTCCGGCGCCACCTCGGCGTTGAAGCGCAGCACATGCGGCAGCACCAGCGCGTTGGAGAGCCCGTGCGGAATGTGGAAGTGGCCGCCGAGCGGATAGGCGAGCGCATGCACGGCGGCGACGGGCGAATTGGCGAAGGCCTGCCCGGCCAGCATCGAGCCGAGCATCATCGCGCTCCGCGCGCCAAGATCGCTGCCGTCATGCACCGCGACCAGCAGCGCGCGGCCCATCAGCGTCAGCGCTTCCTTGGCGAGCAGCTTCGACAGCGGATTGTTGTTGGCGCCGAGCGACGCATAGGCCTCGATGGCATGCACCATGGCGTCGATGCCGGTCGCGGCCGTCACATGCGGCGGCAGGCCGAGCGTCAGTTCGGGATCGAGCAGCGCGATGTCGGGCAGGATGACCGGCGAGAGCACGCCCATCTTCTCGCTGGTTCCGGTGGTGACGATCGAGACCGGCGTCACTTCCGAGCCTGTGCCGGCCGTGGTCGGCACGAGGACCAGCGGCAGCCGCCCGCCCTTGACCTTGCCGATGCCGTAGATGTCGGCGAGCTTCTCCTCGCCGAGCGCCAGCACCGCCACGAGCTTCGCCACATCGAGCGAGGAGCCGCCGCCGAGCCCGACAATGCCCCGGGCGCCGGCGGCCCGCGCCGCCTCGACGGCGGCGAGGATCACCGGCTCCGGCGGATCGGCCTCGACTTCGGCGAAGAGCGTCACCGCGACCTGTGCCGCCTTGAGGATCCCGATGGTCCGCTCGACGATGCCGGTCCTGATCATGCCGGGATCGGTCACCAGCAGCACGCGGCGGCCGATCTGGTCGCGGACGACATCGCCGAGAAGGGCGAGCCGTCCGGCGCCGAAATGGACGTTCTTGGTCGTCGAGAAGGTGAAGGGGGTCACGGTCGGCTCACTCAGGTTATAGGCCGTCCAGCGGCCGAAGCCGAGCGCCACCAGGGCGGCCGGCGAAAGGGAGCGGGGCCGGCGAGGCGGGCGCGCCGCCGGCAGGATGATGGCGTTCATGGCCTCATGCCCGCCCAGGATCGAGCACGCGGGCGACGATCTCCTGGAAGCGGGCGGCATGATCGGTCACGGCGCCGAGCGACGTCACCTTGTCATGGTTGATGCAGAAGACGTCGTGCAGCGGCCCGGCGCTGACCGGCGCGGGCATGGCGGCGCGGCAGCGCTCCTCGACGAAGGGGCAGCGGCCGGCGAGCGGGCAGCCGGGCGGCAGGTCGATCGGGCTCGGGATCTCGCCGGCGAGGGTCAGCCGCGTCGTCGATGTCAGCGAGGGGTGCGGCAGCAGCACCGAGGCGAGCAGGCCATTGCTGTAGGGATGGCCAGGCGCCGCGAAGACCGGCACCGCCGGCCCATCCTCGACGATGGAGCCGAGATAGAGCACGACGACGCGGTCGCTGAGGAAGCGCACCGTCGAGAGATCATGCGAGATGAAGAGATAGGCGGTGCCGAGTTCGGCCTGCAGCCGCTGCAGCAGATCGACGATCTCGGCCCGTGCGGTCGGATCGAGCGCGGAGGTCGGCTCGTCGAAGACGACGAGATCCGGCCGCGTGATGATGGCGCGGCCGATGCCGACGCGCTGCTGCAATCCGGCGCTGAGCTCGGCCGGCAGGCGGCCGAGCAGCGACGCGGGCAGGCCGATCTGCTCGGCGACCTCGATGACGCGGCGCTCGCGCTCGGCCCGCGCCACGCCGCCATAGATCAGCGGCTCGGCGAGGATATCGGCGACATGCATGCGCGGATTGAGGCATTCCGCCGGTTCCTGGAACACCATCTGCAGCCGGCCGCGGAGGCGCGGCGAGCGCACATTGAGCCGGCGGCCGATCGGCTCGCCCTCGAACAGGATGGTGCCGCTGGTCGGCTCGACGAGGCCGAGGATGCAGCGGCCGACCGTCGTCTTGCCGGAGCCGGATTCGCCGACAAGGGCGACCGTCTGGCCGCGCTCGATCTGGAAGCTGATGTCGTTGATCGCCTGGACGCGGCGGCGCGAGCCGCTGATCGGGAAATGCTTGACGAGATTGCGGACTTCGAGGAGCGCCACGATCAGCCTCCGACCGGGAAGTGGCAGCGCACGGCGCAGCCGTCGCTGAGCTGGCGCAATTGCGGATGCTCGCTGAAGCAGCGCTCCTGCCGGCGGACGCAGCGCGGCGCGAAGCGGCAGCCGGTTCCGACTGGGGCGTCCGTGTCGTCGAGCGGCCGCGTCCAGTGGCGGCGGAGGTCGGCGCTATAGGCGAAGGCCGCCATCAGCATGATGCTGTAGGGATGGGTCGGCCGGTCGAAGAAGGTGGCGACATCGGCGAGTTCGACGATCTCGCCGGCATAGAGCACCGCGATGCGATCGCAGAAATGCGCGATGACGCCGATGTCGCGGGTGATGAAGATCGCCGAGGCGTTCTTGGCGCGGATCAGCGTCTTCATCAGTTCGAGGATCTGCGCCTGCACGGTGACGTCGAGGCCGCTGGTCGCATCGTCCGAGACGACGAGGGTCGGCGAGCAGGCGAGCGCGATGGCGATGACGACGCGCTGCGCCATGCCGCCGGAGAGCTCATGCGGATAGGCCGAAAGGCGGCGCTCGGGATCGGGGATCGACACCGCCTTCAGCATCTCGAGCGCGCCCTTTCGGGCGGCCTTCCTGTCGAGGCCGAGATGGTAGCGCAGCACATTGCCGATCTGCTCGCCGACGGTGAGCACCGGGTTCAATTCGCTGCGCGGATTGGGAATGATCATCGCGAGGTCGCGGCCGAGGATCGCCCGGCGGGCATCGTCGGAAAGCTCCGTCAGCACCTCGCCGCGAAAGGTCACGCTGCCCGCGTCGACCCGGCCCGGCCGCGGCACGAGGCCGAGGATCGCCCGCGCCAGCGTCGACTTGCCTGCGCCGGATTCGCCGACGACGCCGACCATCTCGCCGCGCGCGATGGTCAAGTCAATGCCGCGCAGCGCGGTGACCGGGGCGCCGGTCGGATGCGGGAAGGAAACGTGGAGGTTCTGGACGTCGAGCAGCGGCGCGGCATCCGCCTCGGACGGCAGGCTGGTCACGGTGGTCATCTCAGCCTCGCGTCCGCGGATCCAGCATGAAATAGGCGAGGTCGACGACGAGATAGACGACCAGCGAGAAGATCGCCGAGAACACGACGAAGCCGAGCACCGGGTTGATGTCGGCATTCAGTACCGCCTGCACCGCATATTGGCCGGCGCCGCCCCAGCTGAACACGATCTCGACCAGCACGGCGCCGCCGATCAGGAAGCCGTAGAGCACGCTGACGATGGTGACGATCGAGGGCAGCGAGGCGCGGATCGCCTGCCGCCGCACCACCTTGCGCGGCAGGCCGCAGAGCTCGGCATAGCGGATGAAATCCGAGGCCTGCACGCGCAGCATGGTCGACTGCGTCACCTTGAGGATCGGGCCGGCATTGATGAGGCCGAGCGTCAGCACCGGCAGAGCGAGATGGCCGAGCACCGAGCCGAACAGCTCGAAATCGCCGGCGAGGAGGCTGTCGATGATCATGCTGCCGGTGACGAAGGGCGGATTGGCGAGCGCGATGTCGATACGCCCGAGCGGCGGCGGCGCGATGTTGAAGAGCGAATAGAAGACATAGATCATGACCAGCGCCAGCCAGAAGTCGGGGATCGCCCCAGCGAGGAGGCCATAGACGTCGCCGACCTTGCGCAGCGACCCGCGCCGCTCGCTCGCCGCGGCGATGCCGAGCGGCACGCCGATCACGAGCGCGAGGCAGAGGCCGAGCGTCACGAGCTCCAGCGTCGCCGGGAAGCGCTCGACGAGATCGTCGAGCACCGGCCGCGTCGACTGCCAGGAGATGCCGAGATCACCGCGGAGGACATGGCCGATATAGACGAGGAACTGCGCCGGCACCGACTGGTCGAGGCCGAGCGAGGCGCGGAGCGCCGCGACGGAATCCGGCGTCGCATTGGGGCCGAGCATCAGCACGGCGGGATCGCCGGGGATCAGCTTCACCAGGAAGAAGCTGACCATGAGGATGCCGAGCAGCTGCGGAATGACGAAGGCGAGCCGGCGAAGGATATAGCGGGCAAGGGCCATGGCCGTGTCACCCTTCCCTGTCGCGGCGGACGACGAGGCGCATCTGCGCCGGGTCGGTAAGCACCTCGAGGCTGCTGCCGACGAGCGCGAAGCCGAACACGGTGATGCCGAGCGCGATGCCGGGCACGACCGAGGGCCACCACTGGCCGGTGGTGACGTTCTGGAAACCGGTGGCGATCATAGAGCCCCATTCGGGCGTCGGGGCGACGACGCCGGCGCCGACAAAGGAGAGGCCGGCGGTCAGGAGCACCGACCAGCCGATATTGATCGAGAGCTGCGCCATGGCCGCGCCGATGGCGTTCGGCATGATGTGGCGGCGGAGGATCGCGAAGTCGGAGGCGCCGGAGACGAAGGCGGCATCGACATAGCGCATGTTGCGGATGGCCATCACCTGGCTGCGCATCAGGCGGAGATAGATCGGGATGTTCACGAAGGCGATGGCGATGACGACGCTGAGGATGCCCTGGCCGAACACCGCCACCAGCGCGATCGCGAAGACGAAGACGGGAAAGGCCTGCAGCACGTCGGCGGCGCGCATGACGCAGATGCTGAAGGCGGAGCGGATGGGCGAGCGGCGCTCGTAATAGCCGACCACCGCGCCGAGCGGGATGCCGATCAGCGCCGACAGCGCCGTGCCGAGCACGGCGATGGTGAGATCCGTCCGCGGCGCGTAGAGGATGCGGCTGAAGATATCCATGCCGGTATTGTCGGTGCCGAACCAGTGTGTGAGCCCGGGCGGCAGCAGATAGACCTCTGGATTGGCCGTGACCGGATCGAAGGGCGCGAGCCAGGGCGCGAAGATCGCGCAGAGCGTGACGGCGAGGACGATGGCATAGCCGGCCGCGAAGATCGGCTTCCAACGCAGCACCGCGACGAAGACGGCGAGGCGCCGGCGGAAGACCGCCCCCGCCCCGCCGCGACCCACCGGCGCGGCCGCCCGCGCGCCGGCGAAGGGGCCGGCGCGCATGGGGTCCGTTCCTGCCGTCATCCCTTGACCTGGAAGTCGGCAAAGTTGATCGAGTTCGAGGTGTAGTAGGTGAAGCCCTCGACCTTGTCGCGTCGCGCCATGGTGAAGTTCGGCGAGGCGACGAAGACCCAGGGCGCATCGGCCATGACGATCTTCTGGATCTCGAGCATCAGCTCGGTCCGCTTGGCGAGATCGGTCATCTGCGAGCCGGCCTCGATCATCTTGTCGACGTCGGGATTGGCGTAGTTCGAATAATCGACGAAGGACTTCGAATAGAAATAGAGGCGGAGCGCGAACACGGGATCCGCCGTCCAGGGCGCATCGACGAAGAACAGCATCGCCTGCTTCTTGCCCGAGACCTCGTTGAAATAGGTGCCGGCCGGCACCTTGTGCAGCACGAGGTCGACGCCGATCTTCCGGAGCGATGTCTGGAAGAGGAGCGCGATCGGCTCCTGCACGGGATCACCCGCATTATAGGAGATCTCGACCTTGAAGCCGTCCGGCAGCCCGGCCTTGACGAGCAGCGCCTTGGCCTTGTCGAGATCGAGACTGTAGTCGTCGAAGGCGTCGCTGAAGCCCGGATAGATCGAGGGCATGCAGCCCTTCAGCGGTCCGGCGATGTTCTGGAAGATCGAGGCGATGACGGCATCGCGCGGGAAGGCGTAGTTCATCGCCTGGCGCACTTCGGGCTTGTCGAAGGGCGCGACCTTGGCGTTGAGGATGATCCACATCATCGAGGAGGCGTCGACGGTCTCGATCTTGACGCCGGGCGCCTTGGCGAGCTGCTTGATCTCGAGCGGCTGCAGCGCCTGCGCGATGTCGACGGCGCCGCCCTGCAGCAGCGCGACGCGCGTCGCCGAGGTCGGGACCTCCTTGTAGATGACCGTGTCGATCGCCGGCTTGCCGAGATAGTAGTCGGCGCGCGCCTCGAACACCGCCTGCTGGCCGCGCACCAGCGACTTCAGGCTGTAGGGACCGAAGCCGGCCGAATTGTTCTCCAGGAACTTGCGCGCCCAGGGATCCTCCGCCGTCGCCATCTCCTTGCACTTCACGGAATCGAAGATGTTCGCATAGCGGTGCGTCTGGATCTTCAGCATGATCGGGTTCGGATGCGCCGGGTGGAACGACACCGTGTAGCGATCCTCGACCTTGACGCTGTCGGGCGTCGCGAGATCCATCAGCCCGACCTGGAAGCCGCCGATGGCGTTGAGCGCGAATTTGCGGTCCCAGGTCCACTTGACGTCGTCGGCCGTGAGCTCGTTGCCCCAGTTGCTCTTGACGCCCTTCCTGAGCCGCATCCGCAGCATCATGCCATCAGGCGCGACCTCCCAGCTCTCGGCGAGGCGCCCCTCGAGATCGGCGTCGCCCGGCAGGCCGGGAACATCGACGATGTTCTCGCGCATCACGCCCGGCACCTTCGGATCGGGGATCTTCTTGTAGGCGACGAGGCTGTCATAGAGCTGGCCGATCGCGTCGATCGTGCCGAGGCTGCCGTCATATTCATTGTCGAGGCTCTGCGGCGTGCCCGGCGCCGCGACGACCAGCCGGCCCGGCGTCGCCGCGAAGGCCGCCGCGCCGCCGATCAGGTCGCTGGTCAAGGCTGATGCCGCGAACAGCGAGGCAAGCCGAAATGTGTCGCGGCGGCTGATGGCCGTCGGCGCGTTCGTGCCGTTCTTCATGACTGTGTTCCCTGCTCGTTTGTTGAGGGCTCGCAAAAGCGCCTGCCAAAAAACTCGGCCAAATCCTACATACTGTCAACAGAAAACATAATGGTGATGACAATGAGCCCAGGGCGCTGCGATGCGCGCTCTGGCACGCGGCACGCAGAGGTCTTATATCATTGTTTTTGCTAAATTAATTGATCTCCACAATGACGGAGGACGGCACCGGCTGCACGGCATCGGCGCGTCCGTTTCTGTCTACATTTTGGGATTGCTGCCCAAGCCCTGATCAGCCGGGACGGGCGACCGTCCGTCAGCCTCGATGGGACCGTCTTCGAGGCCTATGCTGAGATATCCGGATGGCTTTCCGCCCGCTATCCCCGCTGGTGGACGGGACTGGCGACGCGCCGGGCACGCCGATCGCCTCCGCGGCATCGTCTACACCTGTGTTTCTGTAGACTGCTGACAGATTTTGTCGTTCATTCGCGCCTGCAAGGGCGTCGTCCGCGGCCGGATGCCGGGTCCTGCCGCGCCGCTCGCTCGCGTTGCCGCCATTCGGCGGCAGCGCAACAGGGCGGCAGGCGGCGCAACGGGCCGTAACAGGCACGCCCCTCCCCGGACGAGGCGCGGTTCGCGCCCCCATTTGAAAGGCAGACTGACATGATCGATGCGATCGGCTACGGGACCGAGGGTCCCGACACGCCGCTGAAGCCGTTCCGCTTCCAGCGCCGCGCCCCGCGCCCTCGGGATATCGAGATCGAGATTCTCTATTGCGGCGTCTGCCACACGGACCTGCACCAGAGCCGCAACGACTGGGGCAATGCGCTCTATCCGATGGTGCCCGGCCACGAGATCGTCGGCCGCGTCGCCTCTGTCGGCGCCGAGGTCGACACGTTCCGCGTCGGCGATCTCGCCGGCGTCGGCTGCATGGTCGATTCCTGCCGCCATTGCCGCCCCTGCAAGAGCGCGCTCGAGCAATATTGCGAGGAGGTCCCGACCTGGACCTACAATGCGCGCGAGCGCGGCTCCGAGCAGCTCGCCTTCGGCGGCTATTCCGACCGCATCGTCGTCGACGCGCATTTCGCCGTGAACATCCCGGCCTCGCTCGATCTCAAGGCCGTGGCGCCGCTGCTCTGCGCCGGCATCACCACCTATTCGCCGCTGAAGCACTGGCGCGTCGGCCCGGGCCAGAAGGTCGGCGTCATCGGCCTCGGCGGGCTCGGCCATATGGGCGTGAAATTCGCCAAGGCGCTCGGCGCCCATGTCGTGATGATCACCACCTCGCCGGAGAAGGGCGCCGACGCGCTCCGTCTCGGCGCCGACGAGGTTCTCGTCTCGACCGACGCGGCGGCGCTCGGCCGGCATGCGGGGAGCTTCGACTTCCTGCTCAACACCGTGCCGGTCGGGCACGACGCCAATCCCTATCTGGAGCTGCTCCGCCTCGACGGAACCATGGCGATCGTCGGCGCGCTGACGCCGCTCGCCCCGGTCGTCGGCGGCAATCTCATCGTCGCCCGGCGCTCCGTCGCCGGATCCTCGATCGGCAGCCCTTCGGAGACGCAGGAGATGATCGATTTCTGCGCCGCGCAGGGCATCGTCAGCGATGTCGAGGTGATCGCCATCGCCGATATCGGAGAGGCCTTCCGCCGTCTGGAAAAGAACGATGTCCGCTACCGCTTCGTCATCGACATGGCGACGCTGAAGGACGCCGCCTGAGCGCGGGGTTCGATCAATCACGAAACCCAGGCCGGGCGATGCGCCCGGCTTGGGCAGAAACGGCTCAGAACTGCTGTTCGGCGCGGCCGCGGACCAATTGCGACAGCACCACCGCGACGAGCAGCGCGCCGCCATAGAACATCGACTGGACGTAGGAACTCATGCCCATGAAGATCAGCCCGGTGATGCCGACGACGAGGAAATAGACCGCGATCAGCGTGCCCCAGGCATTGAAGCGGCCGGGAATGATCGCCGTCGAGCCGAGGAAGGCGGCGGCAAAGGCGGGCAGCTGGAACGAGGTGCCCGAGGATGGATCGGCGGCGCCCTGCGTGCCGCAATAGAGGATGCCGGCGATGGCGCCGAGCAGGCTGGAGGCGATCAGCGCGCCCCAGCGGACGCGATCGGTGTTGATGCCGCTCAAACGCGCGACCTCGCGGCCGCGGCCGACGAACAGCACCCGCCGGCCGATCGCCGTATGCTCGAAGACGTACCAGATGATCAGAGCGAGCAGCACGGCATAGTAGAAGACGATGGGTATGCCGAAGATGCGCTTGACGATCACATATTGCATCAGCGCGAAGTCGACGCCGCTGATCGTCTGGGCGCCGCTGAACCAGACGGCGACGCCGGTCGCGAATGTTCCGGTGCCGATCGTGACGATCAGGGAATGGATGCGGAAATAGGTGATGAGAAAGCCGTTGATGACGCCGACGACGAGCCCCATGGCGAGCGCCGCGGCGATCGCCAGCCACAGCGGCGCGCCCATCTGCGCATTGAGCACGGCGACGATCACCGAGGCGAGCGCCAGCACGCTGGCGATCGACATGTCGAAATCATTGGCGGTCAGCGGAATGATCAGCGCCAGCGCGACGATGGCGAGGATCGCCTGACTGCCGAGCATGCCGGAGATGTTGCCCCAGCTGAGGAAGGTGTCCGGGCGCACGGCGCCGAAGAAGGCGACGAGCACGAGCAGGCCGATCACGAGGCCGTAGCGCTCGAGCTGGACGCCGATCTGGCGACGGCGATGGCTGGAATGGGCGGCGGCGGTGCTCATGAGGCGGCTCGGATCAAAGAGGGGCTCTCCAGACAGGTGCGCGCGATCTGGTCCTTGGTGACGTCGGTGCCATCCAGCGTCCTGATGACGCGGCCGTCCGAGAAGACGAGGACGCGATGGCAGAGAATGGCCAGCTGCTCATAGTCGGAGCTGGCGCAGATGACCGAGGCGCCGGCCGAGGTCGCCTTGCGGATCGCCTCGAACACAAGCTCGCGCGCGCCGACATCGACGCCCTGGGTCGGCTCGTCGAGCAGGATCAGCGTCGGATTGGTCTGCAGCCACTTGGCCAGCACGACCTTCTGCGCATTGCCGCCGGAGAGCGAGGCAAGCGGCTGGAACGGCCGGTTGGGCGAGACGCCGAAGTCTTCGCCGAGCTGCAGCGCGAATTTGCGCATCGCCGCGCGGCGCACGTTCCAGCGGTTCAGCTTGGTGCCGAGCAGCGGCATCGTGACATTGTCCTCGATCGGCAGCACGCCGATCGCCGCATTCTGGTTGCGGTCGCCGGGGATCAGCACCATGCCGCCGCGGATCGAGCTGTCGGGGGCATGGCCGGGAATGGCGGTCACGCGGCCATCCATCGTGAGCGTGCCGGTGCGGGCCGGACTCGCGCCATAGAGCTGGTAGACGACCTGCTCGAAGCCGGAGCCGAGCAATCCCGTCAGTCCCACGACCTCGCCGGGGCGGATGTCGAGATCAAGGCCGCGCACGCTGCCGCCGGAGAGATTGTCGATGGAGACGCGGGCCGGAGCGGACAAAGCGAGCGAGGGCGCACTGGTGCTCTCCGTCATCTTGCGGCCGACGATCAGCTCGATGATGTCCTGGCGGCTGCAGGCGGCGGTATCGAACGTGCCGGTGTTGCGGCCATCGCGCAGGATCGTGGCGCGATCGGTGATCTCGCGCACCTCGTCGATGTCATGCGAGACGAACAGCACGCTGGCGCCGCCGGCGACGATGCGGCGCACGAGGCCGAACAGCTTCTGCACATCCGCCTTCGGCAGGAAGGGCGTCGGTTCGTCGAGGATCAGCACGCCGGTCCCGGCGCCGTCGCCGGTACGGAGATCCTCAACCGCGCGGACGATGGCGACCATCGCGCGCTCGACCGCGGCGAGACGGCCGACGCTCTCAGCCGGATCGATCGGGAGGTCGTAGCGGGCGAAGATCTCGGCGGCCCTGGCGCGCTTGGCCCGCCAGGAGATCGCGAGTTCCCGCGAGGCGCTGAGCCGCGTCAGCTCGAGATTCTCGACGACACTCAGCGAGGGAATGAGGCCGAGATGCTGGTGCACGACGCTGATGCCGAGTGCCTGCGACTGGCCGGAGGGCAGCGGCAGCGGCACGGTCCGGCCGCCGAGACTGAGCTCGGCGCCCGGATCGGGATCATGATAGCCGGCCAGGATCTTGATCAAGGTCGACTTGCCGCAGCCGTTCTGTCCGAGGAGGCCATGGACCTCGCCCTTCCGAACCGTCAGCGAGACATCGTCCAAGGCACGATGACCGCCGAACGTCTTCGAGAAATGGCGCGCTTCCAGTCCCATGGCCTCCCCGATCATCAGTCGAGCATCCAGAGCTTCTTGTAGCCTTCGACATAGGCATCGCCATAGCCCTTGGAGAGCTCGGGCGGCGTGCCGGCTTCGGCGGCATTGCTGGCGTCGAAGAGATAGAAGGGGATGAAGGGATCATCGACCGGGGCGAGGCCGCAGACGCGGCGCATATTGGCGTCGAGCACGGCATGGGCGATCCAGTTGAGATTCTCGCCGATGGTCATGTCGACCTGGCCGTTCTGGATCAGGCTGATCGCGCCGGGCGTGCCGTTGAAGCCGTTGATCAGCACGCGGTCCTGCGCGCCGGCGAGGATGACGCCGGGGACGACGAACTGCGTCATGCCGTCATAGATGGTGATGATGTAGTTGATCGAGGGATCGGCGGTCAGCGCGGACTGCACGGTCGGCGTCAGGCGGGTCGCCCAGTCGGCCGGCGGCACGTTGATCGTCGTGCTCTTGCAGGTCGGGCACTTCTCGAGCTGCTGCTTGATGCCGGATTCGATCAGGCCGGTGGCGAGCGGACCGGTCGCGATCAGGACGAGCGCGTTCAGCTTGCCCTCGCGCTTCACGATCGCCCAGTCGGCGAGGATGTTGCCGACGGTGCGGTAATCGACGACGGCGTCGCCATCGACATATTTCAGCATCTCCTCGCGCTGTTCCTTGCCGCTGTTATGCGAGGCGACGACGGGAATGCCGGCCTCTCGCGCGGCGAGCACCTGCGGCACCAGCGTGCGCGGATCGGCGCCGGCCAGGAGATCGATCAGATTGACCTTCTCGGTGATGGCGGCATTGATGCCCTGGGCCCATTGCTGGCTGGTGCCCTGGTTTTCCCAGATGATGAACTTGAAGCCGAGGCTGTCGGCGATCGACTTCATTTCCTTCTCGATCGCCGCCGTGAAGGTGTTCTCGCTCGACACGGGGATCGAGAGAATGCTCTTGCCGGCCATGCACTGCTTGGCATCGAAGGCGGGCCCTGCCGCCTTGAACACCGGCTTCTGCTGGAAGCGCGCCAGATTGTCCTTGAACGGCTGCAGATCCAGCGTCTCCGCCGACGCCGGCCGGGCGATTCCGCCGGCAGCCGCCACGAATGCCATCGCCGCCAGACCGAGGGCGATCTTGCCCCATCTTCCCTGCTGTCGATTCATGTCGACCCTCTCTTGTTGCGCAGTCATCGAAACCACGATAATCGGTTTCTGTATGCAGTCTACAGAATGATGCGCTGATTGAAAGAATTTTTTGAGGCGGCCCTGTTTCGGTGGTCCGATCGCTTGCAGAGCCAGCGCGACTGGTCGATTCTGGTTGTGAGCCGTCAACAGGAAACGCGCGCGCCGTCGACGATCGGCGTCAAAAGCGATATGTGACGGAAGCAGATCGCGGTGAAAACCAAGGAACCGGTCAAGTGACACTACCGAACAGTGACGCGACTGAGGACGAAGACATGGCCGTGCCGGCGCAGGTCGCGCTGACGGAGCAAGTTGTCCAGAAGCTGATCAACGCGATTGTCGGGGGAACACTTCAGCCGGGCGAGAGACTGATCGAGACGAAGCTGGCCGCCCGTCTCGGCGTCAGTCGCGGACCGCTCCGGGAGGCTCTCAAGATCCTCGCCGGCCAAGGTCTCGTCCAGACCAGCATGGGCCGCGGCACGCGCGTCGCTCAGTTGACAGCCGAAGAGGTCGAGAACATGTCGCTGCTGCGCGCCCTGCTCGAGGGCCTCGCGGCGCGGCAGTTCGTGGCCGTAGCAACGCCGGACTCGCTCGCCAGCATCCGCCGCATCTATGAGGCGATGATGGAGGCGGCCTCGTCCGGCAACGAGACGGCCTATCGCGACCTCGATTCGCAGTTCCATGAGGCGGTGGTTGTCGGGTCGGGCAATCGCTTCCTGCTGTCGAGCTGGCGCTCGCTGCGGACGCTGCTCTATGCCTATCTCGCCAAGAGCGCGCTCTATCACGACGAGCCCGCCGACGTCGCCCGTCGCCATGGCGCCTTTCTGAAGGTGCTCGAATCCGGCGATCCCGGCGAGGCCGAGGCGCTGTTCCGCAGCGTGATCCTGCTCAAGGCCTACCAGAACATCAACAAGCCGATCCCGAGCTCGACCATGAGCTACATCACCCGCGACGTCCGCAAGGACGGGGCGATCATCAAGCTCGATTGAGCCAGGAAGGCCGTTCTCGTCCATGTCCCCGTCCATGATGAAGGTCGCGCTGGTCACCGGCGCGCAGCAGGGCATCGGCCGCGCCAGCGCCCTGGCGCTCGCCAGCCAAGGCCATGACATCGCCGCGCATTTCCTCGACGACGAGGCTGCCGCGACGACGCTTGCCGCCGAAATCGCCGCGCTCGGCCGCCGCGCGACGCTGCATCGCGCCGATCTCGGCGCCATCGGCGAGGCCCGGGCGCTGGTCGAGGCCGCCCATGCCGCGCATGGCCGGCTCGACGCCGTCGTCAACAATGCCGGCGTCTTCCCGCGCTCCCCCCTCGCCGATCTCAGCGAGGCGCTGTGGGACCTCACCCTCGACGTCAACCTCCGCGCCGCGGCCTTCGTCACGCAGGCGGCCGTCGCGATCATGCGCAAGGCCGGCAGAGGCGGCGCCATCGTCAACGTCTCCTCGGTGGCCTCGTTCGGGACGCCGCGCGGCGTGCATTACAGCGCCAGCAAGGGCGGGATGGATGCGCTGACCCGTGCGTCGGCCCTCGACGTCGCGCGCGATGGCATCCGCGTCAATGCCGTGGCGCCCGGCATGATCCTGACGGCGCAGGCCCTCGGCGGCAACGACCGCGAGGAGCTCGAGCGCATGGCCGCGGCCACTGTGCCCGGCCGGCTCGGCAGCGCCGAGGAGGTCGCCGCCGTCGTCGCATTCCTCGTCTCGGAGGCCGCGAGCTTCATCAATGGCGAGGTCATCCAGGTGAACGGCGGCGCGCATATGGCGTGACCAAGCGAAGGCTCATTGACTTCTGTAGACAGTCTACTGGATAATGCGATTCCTATCGAGGAGTTTGCATTGTGACAGAGGTTCGCCTCCTTTCGACGACCGCCATCCTTGGCTACGGCTTTCCTGAGGATTCGTTGAAGCGCGGCCTCGCCCGCGATCCGCACCTGATCGGTGCCGATGCCGGCAGCGTCGATCCCGGACCCTACTATCTCGGCTCGGGCAAGAGCTTCGCCTCGCCGCGCGCGATCAAGCGCGATCTGCAGTTGATGCTGCGCGCCTCGGCGGAGACGGGCGTTCCGGTGGCGATCAGCACGGCCGGTGGCGCCGGCGGCACGCCGCATCTCGAGGCGACGGCGGAACTCGCCCGCGAGATCGCTCGGGAGGACAGGCTCAGTTTCAAGATGGCCCTGATCGGTTCCGAGCAGGACAAGGGCTTCCTCGCCGCCCAGGCCGCGGCCGGCAAGGTGCGGGCGCTGGCCGGCCTGCCGCCGCTGTCGCGCGAGACGATCGACAAGGCGACCCGCGTCGTCGGCCTGATGGGGCCCGAGCCCTATATCGAGGCGCTCGACGGCGGGGCGCAGGTGATCATCGGCGGCCGCAGCACCGATCCCGCCCCCTGGGCGGCGGCGGTCATCCGGGCCGGACTCGGCACGGCCGAGGCCTGGTATGCCGGCAAGATGCTCGAATGCGGCGCCGAGCCCGCTTTGCCGAAGAAGGAAGACTGCCTCTTCGTCACGGTCGGCGAGGGCTATGTCGAGTGCGAGCCGACCAATCCGATCCGCCGCTGCACGCCGATGTCGGTGGCGAATTTCGCGCTGCATGAGAATGCGAGCCCGGTGCGCCATGTCGAGCCGGGCGGCATTCTCGACACGACCGACTGCGTCTTCGAGGCCGTTTCCGACCGCGCCGTCCGCATTTCGGGCATGCGCTGGGAGCCATCGGATCTCCTGACCATCAAGCTCGAGGGCGTCGAGCTGGTCGGCTATCGCGCCGTCGCCATCTGCGCGACCCGCGATCCGGTGCTGATCGCGACCATCGATCCCTATCTCGTCAGGGTTCGCGAAATCGTCGCGGAGAAGACGAGCGCCTTCGGCATTTCCGGCGACGACTACCAGCTGGTCATCCGCGTCTACGGCCGCGACGGCGTCATGGGCGCGCTCGAGCCCTACAAGGGTCCGCTCGGCCACGAGCTCTGCTTCGTGCTGGAAGCGATCTGCCCGACGCAGGAGCAGGCGTCTGCGGTGATCGCCATCGCGCGCACGACCATGCTGCATTCCGATTTCGCCGGGCGGCTGTGCAAGGAAGGCAACATGGCCATCCCCTTCTCGCCCTCCGATCTCGAGGCGGGCGCGATGTATCGCTTCAGCGTCTTCCACACGGTCGAGGCGCCCTCGCCGACCGCGCTGTTCCCCATCACCTACGAGACCGTCTGACCATGGCTTCCATCGCGTCCATCGCCCAGGTCTGCAAGAGCAAGAATGCCGGGCCATTCTTCTTCACCATCGACGTCGTCTTCGAGCAGAAGGCGATGTTCGAGCGGGTGCGCGCGACCGGCGTGATCAATGCGGAGCTCTTCGCCAGGCTCTACCAGGTCGAACTCGACCAGGTTCAGTTCACCATCTATCCGGCCGCCCTCGCCTTCAAGGCGACGGTGCCGCGGCGGATTCCGGCCGGCGATATCGGCGACAGCGACGTCTATGGCGCCCAGCAGCATGCGCCGCTGCTCGCCATCGACATTCCGATCAACGATCTCGACTGAGGATATGGCGCCGCGCGCCTGACGGCGCGCGGTGCATCCGTTGATCCCGAAAGGCCGGAGCGTCCGTCGACGCTCCGGCCTTTCGCGTTTCGTCAGGGCTTCAGGACGATGCGGCCGAAGAAATTGCGGCTTTCCATCAGTTCCTGAGCTTCTGCAGCGGCGCTGAGGTCGAACACGTCGTGGATGACCGGCTTCAGATCGCCCCGCGCCATAAGGTCCAGAACCGTCGCGGCGATCTCCTGGGTGAAGCGGCCGCAGCCCATCACGGTCAGGTGGCGGCGGAAGAAGTCGATCATGTCGATATCGACGATCTCGCCGCCATGCGCGCCGATCGAGGCGAGGCGGCCGCCATCGGCGAGCGCCTTGATGCTGGCCTTGAGGATGTCGCCGCCGACACCGTCGAAGGCGAGGTCGACGCCGCGACCGCCGGTGAGCCGCATGACGCCCTCGGCGAGTCCCTCCTCGCGATAGTTGATCGCCTCATGCGCGCCGAGCGCCTTGACCTTCTCGACCTTGTCGGCCGCGCCGACGCTGGCGATCACCCGTGCGCCGGCGAGCCGTGCCACCTGAACGGCGTGCGAACCGACGCCGCCGGCGGCGGCGTTGATCAGGACAGTCTCGCCGACCCGGATCTTCGCGGTTGCGACCAGCGCTTCCCAGGCGGTGGCGAACGGCACCATCGAGGCCGCCGCATCGACATAGGAGACGCCGTCCGGCAGCGCGATCAGTTGGGTCTGGCGCACCTTGAGCTGCTCGGCATAGCCGCCCCAGACATCGACGCCGAGGATCTGCACATTGAGGCAGATGTTCTCGCGGCCGTCGCGGCAATTGGCGCAGCGGCCGCAGGCGAGGACGAAATGCGGCGAGACGCGGTCGCCGACTTTCCAGCGGGTGACGTCCGGGCCGATCGCCGCGACTTCGCCCGCCGCATCGACGCCCATGACATGCGGCAGCGGCTGCGTCACGCCGAAAACGCCGCGGCGGACGTCGATATCGCAATGATTGAGGCCGGACGCATGCACCCGCACCACCACCTCATCGCGCACCGGAACGGGGTCGGCGACGTCCTGATAGCTGAGCTGATCCGTGCCACCATAGGCCTTGAGCACTACCGCCTTCATGTCCGCCTCACGCGTTGGTTCGAGTTCTGTCTTCTGTAGACAATTTTTGGGACGTGGTATAGACGGGAAGACAGATAGCGGAAGGTGAGCCTGAAATGACCGACCTCAGTGGTAAAGTGGCCGTGGTGACGGGGGCCGGCAGCGGCATCGGCAAGGGCGTCGCGCTGACGCTCGGCAAAGCGGGCGCCGCCATCGGCGTGCTCGACCGCAACCGCGCGGCGGCCGAGGCCGTTGCGGCCGGCCTCACGGCTGAGGGCATCAAGGCGCTGGCAGTCGTCGCCGACGTCGCCGACATCGCCATGGTCGAGGCCGCCTTCGCCGAGGTCGTCGCCGCCTTCGGCGACATCGACATCCTCTTCAACAATGCCGGCATCGACAATTCGGTCGATCTCGTCGACATGTCGGCGGAGGTCTGGGACGAGATGATCCGCGTCAACCTGCGCAGCCTCTTCGTCTGCACGCGCGCTGTGCTGCCGGCGATGAAGCGCAAGGGCTGGGGCCGGATCATCAATACCGCGTCGCAGAGCGCCTACAAGGGCGCGCCTGGGATGGTGCATTACTGCGCCACCAAGGCCGGCGTGCTCGGCTTCACGCGGGCACTCGCCTATGAGGTGATCGGCGACGGCATCACCGTCAACGCCATCGCGCCGGGGCCGATCGACACCCCGATCAAGGACACGCTGCCGCCGGAGTGGGTGAAGGCCAAGGTCGAGGGGACGCCGATCCGCCGCTTCGGCACCGTCGACGAGGTCGCGCCGACCGTGCTGCTGCTCGCCGGAGACGGCGGCGCCTATTATGTCGGGGCGTGCCTCAACATGAATGGCGGCGATCATATGGCCTGACGGCCACCCTGCCCGATCCCCTGCGCGTGGAGCTTTCCGTGACCGATACCGACTGGCGCCATCTTCTCTCCGAAAACGACCGGGCCGTCCTGGCGCGCGGCCAGTGGGCCCAGCGTGCCGGCTACGGAAAGCGGCCGGCGCTCATCATCGTCGATGCCCAGAACTACATGACCGGCATCAAGGGCGCGCCCGACAATGCCGAGAAATTTCCGCTCGCCTGCGGCGCAGCCGGTTTCGCGGCGGTCGACCGGATCGCGGAACTGCAGGCCGCCGCCCGTGCGAGCGGCGTGCCGGTGTTCCAGACCCGCTTCATCGTCAATCCGCATGCCGACGACTGCGGCATGTTCCATCGCAAGGTCGGCGTCGGAGCCGGGCGCGGCGACAATCTCTATTTCGCCGGCACGTTCGGCGCCGAGATCGTCGACGTCCTCAAGCCGCGCCAGGACGAGATCGTCCTCGACAAGAAGAAGAAGTCGGCCTTCTACGGCACGCCGCTGCTCTCGCTGCTGATCGACGCGCGCGTCGACACCTGCATCATCGTCGGCGGCTCGACGTCCAACTGCGTCCGCGCCACGGCGATCGACAGCGAGCAGAACAACTTCTTCACGATCATTCCCGAGGAAGCGGTGTTCGACCGGATCGACATCTCGCATCGCATCAGCCTGTTCGACATGAACCGCTTCTGCGGCGATGTCGTACCGCAGGCCGAAGTGCTCGCCTATCTCGCAGCGACGAAGGAACCGGCATGAGCGCCTTCCGACCCTTTGCCGACACGCAAGTTCCCGGGCCGAAGCGCGATCTCATCGGCTATGGCCGCACCGTCCCCAAGAAGCCTCTGCCGAAGGGCGGCCGCGTCGCCGTCAGCCTGATCATCAACTATGAGGAGGGGTCGGAATACGCCCATCCGAATGGCGATGGCCGCAATGACGGCATGACGGAATCGCTCTATGCGATGGATCCGCAATATCGCGATCTCTGCGCCGAGTCGGTCTATGAATATGGCTCGCGCGTCGGCATCTGGCGGCTGGAGCGGCTGTTCTCGGCGCGCAATATTCCGCTGACCTTCTTCGCCAGCGCGGTGGCGCTCGAGAAGAACCGCGATGTCGCCGCCTGGATCGTCGAGAAGGGCCACGAGCCCTGCTCGCATGGCTGGCGTTGGAAGAGACCTGGAAGCTCTCCCGCGCCGAAGAGGCCGACCATATCAGCCGCGCCATCGCCTCGTTCGAGGAGACATGCGGCCAGCGGCCGCTCGGCTGGTATTGCCGCTACGGTGCCTCGGTCAACACGCGCGAGCTCCTCGTCGAGGAGGGCGGCTTCGAATATGACTCCGACGCCTATAACGACGACTTTCCCTACTATGTCGCCGTCGGCGGCACGCAGCACCTCGTCATCCCCTATTCGGCGACCTACAACGACGCGCGCTTCAGCCTGCTGCCGAGCTATGGCTCGCCGAGCGACTTTCTCGACAATCTGAAGCGCGGCTTCGATCTGTTGTGGGAAGAGGGCGCGGAGAGCCCGCGGCTGATGTCGATCGGCCTCCACCCGCGCATCATCGGCCAGGCGAGCCGCGTGCATGCGCTGCGCGAGTTCCTCGACTATGCCATCGACAAGGGCGGCGCCGAGTTCATGCGGCGGATCGATATCGCGCGCTGGTGGAAGTCGGCCTGACGGCACGACGCCCCTTCTTCAGACCAGGGCGCGGCCCGACGACGCAGGCCGGCCAGCCTTGCTCAGGCCTTGGCGGCGGCTTTCCGCGCCTTCTTGGCGGGCTTCTTCGGCTCGGCGGCGGCGGCAGCGGCCGCGACGGCCTCCTGCTCGAGCCGGAGAGCACGCAGCCGATCGGTCTTGGCGACGCGCTTGGCGACCTCACCATCGATGATCGAGCGAGCGGCCTTGGTGGTCAGCTCGTTCTTGGCCTCGATACGCGAGGCAGCGGGCTTCGCGGGAGCGGCATCCGGGGCGGACTTCATGGCATCCTCCTAGGCCTCAAAAAAGAAAAAAGGCCGGGCAAACCCGACCTTCTCCGATGCGTCTCGATAGCCGTCGCCAGTACATCCGTGGTCTCGGGCCAGAAACGAAATCCTTACGCGGCCTTGATGTTCTCGGCTGCGCTCTTGCCGCTGCGGCTGTCGGTGACGACGTCGAAGCTGAGCTTCTGACCTTCGCTGACCGAGCTCATGCCGGCACGCTCGATGGCGGAGATGTGAACGAACACATCCGAGCCGCCGTTGTCCGGCTGAATGAAGCCAAAGCCCTTAGTGGCATTGAAGAACTTGACGGTTCCAACATTCATGACGATTTCCTTTCAATCGACATAGAGGTTCGCCGTTCGACAACGCGCCGAACGCCGTAGAGACATCGATTTGATCGGGGAAGTTCGCCAAAGACGCGGATCGCGCCGAAACAAAATTCAACAAGTAAGATCGATGACCGTGATATAGGCGCTATTTCTCCTTTGCACAAGCCCCGATCATCAATCGCTGTCATTCTGATCATCGATCCGATTCGGGATGGCCGTCCTGCGAACGGAAGCGATGACCTCAAGCGTCAGCGTCACAGTGGCCGATTGATCATCGGCGCCGTGGCGGATAAGCCGGGCGTCGGGAGCGAACAACCAGGAGACACGGCCATGAGCGACGCGATCACGCGGGACAGCAACGGCAATGCGCTGAGCGATGGTGACGCCGTCACCGTGATCAAGGACCTCAAGGTCAAGGGCACGTCCGAGACCATCAAGCGCGGGACGCTGGTCAAGGGCATCCGCCTCACCGGCAATCCGGCCGAGGTCGAATGCAACACCAAGCAGGTTAAGGGCCTGGTGCTGAAGACGGAGTTCCTCCGCAAGGCGTGATCCGACCCCGCCCTTGCGGGCCGGTGGTCGCCCGAAGGATCACTGCAGCGACTTGCGGAAACGCCTGAGCGCGAAGACGAACAGGGCGCCGCCAATGGCGGCAAGCGCCAGGAACTGCGGCCAGACCACGTCGATGCCGGCGCCGCGGAAGAGGATCGCCTGCGCCAGGATGACGAAATGCGTGTTGGGCGCGGCCAGCATCACGGTCTGGATGAACTCCGGCATGCTCTCGCGCGGCGTCATGCTGCCCGAGAGCAGCTGCAGCGGCAGCAGCACCATGATGAGGAGTAGCCCGAACTGCGCCATGGAGCCGGCGAGTGTCGCGAGATAGATGCCCATCGACGTGGTCGCGAACAGTTGCAGCGCCGCCCCGGCGAGGAACAGCGCCAGCGAGCCGTTGACCGGCACCGCGAGCAGGCCCTCGACGATGAGAACCAGCGACAGCGCCGCGGCGACGAGGACGATGAGGCCCATCGACCATATCTTGCTCAGCATGATCTCGGCCGGGGTCACCGGCATCACCAGGAGATGCTCGATCGTGCCGTGCTCGCGCTCGCGGATCAGCGCCGCGCCGGTCAGGATGATCGACAGCATGGTGATCGACGAGATCACATTGTCGATCGCCCCGAACCAGCTCTTGTCGAGTTGCGGATTGTAGCGGGCGCGCAGCGCGAGCGTCACAGGCACCGCGTCGGCTCCGCGCACCCCGGCGAGGAACTCGCCGACCTCGCCCGAGACGATCGACTGGACATAGCCACCGCCGGAGAAGGCCTGGCTCATGCGCGTCGCGTCGATATTGAGCTGGATGGTCGGCACCTTGCCGCCGATGAGGTCGCGCTGGAAGTTGGGCGGAATGTCGAGCGCGAATGTATCGATGCCCGCATCCATCCGCCCGTCCATCTCGGCGGGAGCGATGAGCTTCGGCGCCACGAAGAAAGGCGGGTAGAAGGCCGACACGATGCGGGCGGAGACCGGCGACTGGTCCTCGTCGACGATGGCGATCGCCGCGCGATTCAGCGTTTCCGGCATGGCGGTTGCCGCCGTGTAGATCGCCAGCGTGAAGGCGTAGACGATCAGGACCAGCATCATCGGGTCGCGCCGGAGACCGCGCAACTCCTTGATCCCGAGATCGACGATGTTGGCGAGGCGCATGGCTCAGTCCGCCTGCTTCTTGAGCAGCGCCGCGCCGAGCCCCAGCAGCAGCGGGATGGCGATGACGAGCGGGACGAACGAGGCGGCGAGCTCCTGAAAGCCGAGCGCCTTTGAAAAGGTGCCGCGCGAGATATTGACGAAGTAGGTGGTCGGAT
Organism: Kaistia sp.; assembly: GCA_965279105.1. GTDB lineage: Bacteria > Pseudomonadota > Alphaproteobacteria > Rhizobiales > Kaistiaceae > Kaistia. The sequence continues at coordinate 1,065,630 of OZ257135.1, read as the reverse complement.
AGATCTGCCCGATCAGCGCGCCGAGGCCCTCCAGCGACGACACCGGATTGACGAGGCCGGAATACTGCACCGCCGGGATGATCGTGATCAGCGCCGTGGCGAAGATGGCGGCGATCTGGCTCTTCATGAAGGTCGACATCACCAGCCCGAGGCCGGTCGTGAAGATCACATAGAGCAGCGCCGCCACGGCATAGGCGAGGAAGCTGCCGGTGAACGGGACGCCGAAGACGAAGACGGCCAGCGCCGACAGCATGAAGAAGTTCAGCATCGCCAGCAGGACATAGGGGATCTGCTTGCCGAGCAGGAACTCCATCCGCGTCACGGGCGTGACGTAGAAGTTGATGATCGAGCCGAGTTCCTTTTCCCGCACCACGCTGAGGACGGCGAGCATGGCCGGGATCACCAGGAGCAGGATCGGGATGACGGCCGGCGCGATGGCGACGAGGCTCTGGACGTCGGGATTGTAGCGGTAGCGGAGCGCGATGTTGAAGCTGCCGGCCGCGGTGACGCCATAGGTCTCGCGCGCCTTCGCGGTCAGCCAGGCGAGATGCATGCCCTCGACATAGCCCTTGATGGTCTCGGCACGCATCGGCATGGCGCCGTCGATCCAGGCGCCGATCTCGACCGCGCGGCCGCGCTTGAGGTCGCGGGCGAAGCCCGGCGGTATCTCGAGCGCCAGGCTGATCTCGCCATCGCCCATGCGGCGGTCGAGTTCGGCATAGTCGGTGATCGGCGGCTGTTCCGAGAAGTAGCGAGATCCCGACAACTGCTGGACATAGTCGCGGCTGAGGACGGTGTCGTCGCGATCGAGAACGGCGAAGCTGAGATTCTCGACATCCATGTTGATGCCGTAGCCGATGACGATCATCAGCAGCAGCGAGCCGAGAATGGCGAGCGTCGCGCGGATGGGATCGCGCCGGAGTTCGAGGCTCTCGCGCTGCGTAAAGGCAAACATGCGGCGGATATCGAAGGCGCGGCGGGCCGGAGCCGCACTGTCGGCGCGATCCGCCACCGCCTCGGTAGCTGCGTGCGCCGTCTCCTGCGACGGAGCGGACGTGGCCCCCGCCGCAACGAGATAGCCGATGAACGCGTCCTCCAGGGAGGCGGCCTTGCTGCCCGCGACGATCGCCGCCGGCGCATCGCTGACCAGCACCTTGCCGGCATGCATCAGCGAGATGCGGTCGCAGAGCGCGGCCTCGTTCATGAAATGCGTCGAGATGAAGATGGTGACGCCGTCCTTGCGCGAGAGATCGGACAGGATCTGCCAGAAGGCGTCGCGGGCGATCGGATCGACGCCGGAGGTCGGCTCGTCGAGGATCAGGATGTCGGGCGCATGGATCATGGCGACGGCGAGCGACAGGCGCTGGCGGATGCCGAGCGGCAAGGCATCGGGCAGCCCGTCCGCGACCGAGCCGAGCCCGAAGCGGGCGATCATCGCCTCGACCCGGCCGGGAATCGTCTCCGCCGGCAGGGAGAACAGCCGGGCATGCAGGTCGAGATTCTGGCGGACGGTCAGCTCGGAATAGAGCGAGAAGCCCTGGCTCATATAGCCGACACGCCGGCGGACCGCGAGATCGTCGGGATCAACAGCGCGACCGAACAGGCGCGCCGTGCCCGCGCTCGCCGGAAGCAGGCCCGTCAGCACCTTCATCGTCGTGGTCTTGCCGCAGCCGTTCGAGCCGAGAAAGCCGAAGATCTCGCCGCGCGCGATCTTGAAGCTGACCGCGTCGACCGCGGTGAAATCACCAAACCGCACGCTCACCGCATCGGCCTCGATGGCGATGTCGCCATCCGCGCCCGCCGGCCGCGGCGGAATGACGACGGCATGATGCGCGCGGCGGCGATCCTCCGGCAGCAGCGCGATGAAGGCCGCGTCGAGATCGGCGGTCGCGGTGCGGGCGAGCAGGTCACGCGGCGTGCCGACGGCGAGGACCCTGCCGGCATCCATCGCCACCAGCCAGTCGAAGCGCGCCGCCTCCTCCATATAGGCCGTGGCGACGATCACGCTCATGCCGGGGCGCTCGCCCCTGATGTCGTCGATGAGTTCCCAGAACTGGCGGCGCGAGAGCGGATCGACGCCCGTCGTCGGCTCGTCGAGAATGAGCAGGTCGGGATCGTGGATCAGCGCGCAGCAGAGGCTCGTCTTCTGCTTCATGCCGCCGGAGAGCTTGCCCGCCGGGCGATCGGCAAAGGCCGCCATGCCGGTCCGCTCCAGCAGCATGGCGATGCGGCGGCGGCGCTCGGCGACGTCATGGCCGAAGAGGCGCCCGAAGAAGTCGATATTCTCCGCCACCGACAGCGTCGGGTAGAGGTTCTTGCCGAGCCCCTGCGGCATGTAGGCGATGCGCGGATAAGCCGACTGGCGATGGCGCCGATTGGCGATATCGCCGCCGAGCACGTCGACCCGGCCTCTCTGGACCACCCGCGCGCCGGCGACGAGCGAGAGAAGGCTCGACTTGCCGACGCCGTCCGGTCCGATCAGGCCGACCATGCATCCGGCGGGAACCGAAAGGTCGATGCCATCGAGCGCTACGGTCTTGCCATAGGCGAGCGTGACCGCGGCGAGCCGGGCGACCGGCGCGAGATCGCCGCCCGAAGGCAAAGGCGCCTCGGTCATTGCGGCAGCGTCGTCTGGAGCTTGGCCGGCCAGTCCACCGCCGGATCGAGCCGGACATAGGCCATGCCGGGCAGGCCGGTCTTCACCTGCCGGATATATCTCTTGAGCAGCTCGGGTGCGATCTGCGCCTTGATGCGGAACATCAGCTTCTGGCGCTCCTCCTCGGTCTCGACCGTCTTCGGCGTGAACTGCGCGACGTCGGCGACGAAGGTTGCCGTGGCGGGGACGACATATTGCGGGATGGCGTCGAGGATGAGATGGACCTCGGCGCCGATCGCGACCCGTCCAGCCTCTGCCGTCGGCAGGAAGAAGGTCATGTGCACATCGCCGAGATCGACGAGATTGAGCACGATACCGCCGGCCGACAGCACCTCGCCGGGCTGGGCGACGCGATACTGGACGCGGCCGGCCCGCGGCGAGCGAAGCGTGCTGTCGCCGATATCGGCGTCGATGCTCTCGATCGCGGCCGTGGCCGCGTCGACGGCGGCGAGCGCGTCGATGATCTGCGCCTTCGCGGTGCTGATCGCCGCCTCCGTAGCGGCGAGCTCGGCATTGGCCGCCGCAACCGCGGCCTTGGCGCCCTCGGCTGCGGCGCGATCATCGTCGACCGTCTGCTGCGAGGTGGTGTTGGTGCGCGCCAGTTCCACGGAGCGGGCGAAATGGTGGTCGGCGCCGTCGAGCTGGGCCTGGCGCTGCGCGACGACGGCAATGGCCGCCGTCTTTTCCGCCTCGCGCTGGGTCACGAGGCTACGGGCCGCATCGACCGAGACGCTGGCGCGGCGCAGTTCGGCCTCCGCCTGCCGGCGCTTGGCCTCCAGTTGCTGCGTGTCCATGACGGCGAGAACCTGGCCGGCCTCGACGAAATCGCCCTCATTGACCAGGATGTCCTTGATCCGGCCGGAGGTCTTGGTCGACACATCGATCTCGACCGCCTCGATGCGGCCATTGCCCCTGGCGATGCCCGCCGGCAGGTCGCTCCGCGTGGAGAGCGTCCAGGCATAGTAGCCGCCGCCGGCGACGATGACGGCCGCCGCGACAGCCACGAGTTTCTTCCAGCCTGCTGCAGCCATGCCCAGTCCTACCTCGATTGCTTGGCGAGCCCTGGCCGGCCGCCCGCCGCGCAATGCGCGAAAGGGGGACGGGACGACGGCGCCGCTCGGCATCCATAGTGGAGCCTTACGGATTTGCGTCGTTGACCTGAATCAATGGGGCGATCCGAGCCGACCTCTACGGCGCTGCCCTTGCGAGCCGAGCCCGCTCGGCGGATCGAGCCGGCAAGGCGGGCAACGCGACGCGCGTCAGGCGTAGCGTTCCGGGCCGAGATCGGTGGTGTCGATATCGGGCTTCCGGCCCGAGATGAGGTCCGCGACGACGCGGGCCGAACCGCAGGCCATGGTCCAGCCGAGCGTTCCATGGCCGGAATTGACGAAGAGATTGGTGAGCTTGCTGCGCCCGAGGACCGGCGTGCCGTCGGGCGTCATCGGCCGCATGCCGGTCCAGAAGCTGGCCTTGGCCGTGTCGCCGGCGCCGGGAAAGAGATCGTTGACGCAGAAGGCCAGCGTCTCGCGCCGCTTGTCGGAAAGGCGGCTGTTGTAGCCGGAAATCTCGGCCATGCCGCCGACGCGGATGCGGTCGCCAAGCCGGGTGATGGCGATCTTGTAGCTCTCGTCGAGGACGGTGGAGACGGGTGCCTTCGCAGCCGCAACGACGGGCGCGGTGATCGAATAGCCCTTGACCGGATAGATCGGCAGGCGAAGCCCGACGGCCCGCCCGAGGATCGGCGAGAAGCTGCCCATCGCCAGCACATAGTGATCGCCGACGATCGTCCCGGCGCTCGTCTCGACGCCGGTGACCTTGCCGCCCTCGGTGCGAAGGCCATGGATCGTCGTGTTCATCGTGAAGGTCACGCCGAGCGCCTCGGCCATCGCCGCGAGCCGCGTCGTGAAGAGATGGCAGTCGCCAGTCTCGTCGCCGGGCAGGCGCAGCGCGCCGGCGATGGTCGCCGCCGAGCCGGCGAGGCCGGGTTCGGCCCGGAGGCAGCCGGCACGGTCGAGAACCTCGTAGCCGACGCCATAGGCCTCGAGCACGGCGATGTCCTTGGCGGCCGCATCGACCTGCTTCTGCTCGCGGAAGAGTTGCAGCGTGCCGCCGGTGCGCTCGTCATAGGCGATGCCAGTGTCGGCGCGCAGCGTCTTCAGCACGTCGCGGCTGTATTCGGCGATGCGGACCATGCGCGCCTTGTTGACGGCGTAGCGGCCGGCGGTGCAATTGGCGAGCATCCGCACCAGCCAGTCGAGCATGGCAGGATCGGGATGCGGCCGGAGGATCAGCGGCGGATGCTTCATCAGCAGCCACCGGACGGCCTTCTGCGGAATGCCGGGCGCCGCCCAGGGCGAGGCATAGCCGGGCGAGACCTGGCCGGCATTGGCGAAGCTGGTCTCGAGCGCCGGCCCCGACGCGCGGTCGATCACCTCGACTGCATGGCCGGCCTTGGCAAGGAAATAGGCGGTCGTGACGCCGATGACGCCCGCGCCGAGCACGACGACTTTCATGAAGGAACCTGCCCGCTGAAGACCCGGTGATGGCGCTGGCCAAAACGGGTCAGGATCTCGTAGCCGATGGTGCCGGCCGCCCTCGCGACGTCGTCGGCGCTCTGCTCGGGGCCGATGAGCTCCAGCGGATCGCCTTCCTTCAGCGCCTCGCCCGGGATCGCCGAGACATCGACCGTGAAGCTGTCCATCGAGATGCGCCCGATGATCGGCAGGCGCCGCTCGCCGAGGAAGGCCGCGCCGACTGACGAAAGGCTTCGCGGCCAGCCATCGGCATAGCCGAAGCCGACCGTCGCCAGCCGCATCATGCGCGAGGCGCGGAAGCTGTAGCCATAGCCGACCGCCGTATCACGCTCGATGGTGCGGATCTGGATCACCGGCGCGGTCAGGCGGACGACCGGACGGATCCCGCTCATGCGCGGTCCCGCCTCGATGCCGTAAAGCGCCGCGCCCGGCCGGCAGAGATCGAAATGAAAATCGGGGCCGAGGAACATCCCGGCCGAATTGGCGAGCGACGCCGGGACGGCGGGGAAGCGCTGCCGCGCCGCCTCGAAGGCCTTCAGCTGCGCGACATTGCCCGGATGATCGGGCTCGTCGGCGACGGCGAGATGGCTCATGACGAGGCCGAGATCGAGCCGCTCGACGAGGCCGGGGGTGGCGAGGAGCTGCGCCTGCTCCGCCTCCGAGAGGCCGAGCCGCGACATGCCGGTGTCGACCTGCAGCACCGCCTTCTGCCGCTCGCGACCCCGCGCCGACGCCCACGCCTTGGCCTGGACGAGGCTGTTGAGGACCGGCGTCAGGCCGAGCGACCGGCAGGCGGCGATGTCCTCCGGCGCAACGCCGTTGAGGATCATGATCTCAGGGAGAGCGCCAAGGGCGCGGCGCAGCGCGACGCCTTCGCCGAAGGTCGCGACGAAGAAGCGCCGGCAGCCCTCGTGCAACAGGCGGTGCGCGACCGGCTCGGCGCCGATGCCATAGGCATCCGCCTTGACCACTGCGGCGACCGTCGCCGTTGGTGCCATCCCGCTGAGCGCGTGATGGTTGGCCGCGATCGCGCCCAAATCGACATGCAGCACGGCGCCGGTGACGCGCTCTGCCGGAAACGACGAAAACGCTGGCATGCCGGAGACTGCTGACATCGTGACCTCCCGTGTCGATCAGTGAGCATAGGCGCAACGATCATCGAAAATCCTGCGGATCATCGGTGATTTCTTGCGATCTGGTGCCATTCGCGCAATGATCCGGCGCCTGGTGGATGAAACGTGCATGAGCCTCGATCCGATCGACCGAAAGATGCTGCAGCTGCTGCGCCAGGACGGGCGGATCAGCAATGCCAAGCTCGCCGAGGCGGTCGGCCTCTCGCCCTCGGCCTGCCTCCGCCGGCTGCACACGCTGGAGACGAATGGCACGATCCGCGGCTACACCGCGATCATCGCCGATCCCGGTCCCGACGATACCGCGGTCATCATCGTGCAGATCTCGCTCGACCGGCAGACGGAGACGGTGATGCGCACCTTCGAGGCGGCAGTGCGGCGCACGGTCGAGGTGCGCGAGTGCTATCTTATGACCGGGATGACCGACTATTTCCTGCGCGTCGAGGCCCGCAACATGGCCGATTACGAGCGCATCCACACCGACGTGCTGTCGCGGCTGCCGGGCGTCGCGCGCATCCAGTCGAGCTTCGCGATCCGCAACGTCATCCGCCATGAGCGGCCGCACAGCTGACGGGCGGCCACCCTTAGAGCCAGTCCGGCCTCGCCAGCGCGGCCTCGCCGATGCAGGCCGCCTCGATGCAGGCGGCGAGGCTGCCGAAGCGCACGCTGCGGCCGACCAGCCCCGGCGCGTAGTGGGCGTATTTGCCCGAATTGGTCATGAGGGTCTTGGCTGCCCTTGGAACGACCGGCTCGCCCAGCATGCACCAGCAGGTGTCGCGGATGAAGGTGACGCCGAAGGCCTCGGCGCGGGCGACATGGCCGGCCTGCACCGCCGCGTCATAGACGGCGCGGCCGCAAGTGACGACCACCGGCACGGCGGGCGAGCGCCGCCGCCCCTCGACGAGTTCGGCCAACCTTCCGCATTCCGCCAGCGAGAAATGCGGGTTGCCGAGGCTGACGAGGCCGATCTCGGCCTCCCCGGAACTGTTGAGCTCGTCCCAGCCGCGCCGGAGCCCCTCCGCGTCGAGCATCACCCGTCGCTCAGGGGCCTGCCCGTTCGCCTCGGGCGTGACGCCGGCGATGTGGAACATCGGCGCCGCGGCCACGGTGGCGAACGCCGCGCCGAAGGCCTTGAGATCATCGCGGCTCGGGCGGCTCGCCTCGAGCCCGCGGATGAGCGGAATGTCGCCCTCGGCCAGGAGACCGCAGCAATAGCCGGCGAGCGGCCAGAAGGCGTCGTCGGCGCCCTCGGGCAGCAGCACGTCGATCGCCAGCACCGCCCGCCGGCCGGCGTCGACATGGCAACCGGCCTTCGGCGCCCGCCCGGTCAGGGCGATGCAGATATCTAGAAAATCGGGATATTTCATCGTCCGGGCGCCGATGACGCTGTTGGCATAGACGACGGCGTTCGATTCCGCCCAGCCGACCTGGTCGCCGAAAGCCGGCGCGCTGTCGAGCAGATAGGGCGCGCAGGTGAAGGTCGGGCGCGCGCCCATCGCGACATAGGCGTCGGCGAGCGCGCTCGCGGGCACGCCGAGATCCGCGTCGATGCCCTGCGCGCGCCAGCCCCGCCGATCGACGGAAATCGCGTTGAGCGTCGTCGGCACCCGAACCCGCGCGCCGAGCGAAACCAGCAGCTCGGCAAAGCGGAGGCTGGCCGGGCCGGTATAGATGCAGCCATCGACATGGACCTGCGCGACATCGATGAGGCTGTCCGCGCCCTGCAGCGCCGCCATGGCCAGCACGAGGCGCATCGCGGCCGCCGCCGCCGCGCCGTGGCGACCGTCCAGCAGGTCCTGGTCGACAGTGTCGAGGCGGATCGCCGCCGCAGGCGGTGGCGGGCGATCGCCCTCCGCGTTATCGGCCACGCCGAGCGGGTGGTTGGCGAGCACGAGCCGCCCCGCCCCGAGCGCCGCATGGCTGTAGTCGCCGAGCCGCTGGAAGTTGTCCGCGCTCACCTGCAGCACCGGCAGGGAGAGGCCGAACAGCTGCTCCGCCACGAGCGCGCCGAGGGTGAGGATTTCCTCCGGCTCGGAGACGACGATGGCCGCGGGCGCCCTGCCGGAGAGGATCAGTTCGAGCAGGACGCCGCTGCCCGTGCAGGAGCCGCGCCCCTGCGGGATCGCCAGTACCCGGCCGGAGACGCACTGCCCGGCCAGCGGATGGTGCCTGTCGATGACGCGGCCGTCAGCCGGATCGACCCCGCCCCAGAAGCTCAGCCCCACCGACGCGACCAGCAGCGCGCCCGCGCCGCTGCCATCCACCAGCGAACGGCCGTCCAGGGTGACGCTCATGCGAGGCGCGGCCAGGTATCGCTCAGCCGGTAGCCCTCGGGCCAGGGATCGGCCGGATCGAGCATCAGCTGCGCGGTGCCGGTCACCCAGGCCCGGCCCGAGACGATGGGGATGATCGCCGGATGGCCGGCCACTTCGGTCGTCGCAGCGATATGGCAGGCGAATTCGGACTCGATGATCGAGCGGCCGATGAAGGTCTCGCCGACGCCGATCTCGCCGCGGGCATGCATGACGGCAAGGCGCGCGGAGCAGCCGGTCCCCGTCGGCGAGCGATCGATCTTGCCCGGCCGGATCGCGACGGCATTCCGCCCGACCAGCACCCCGCCCTCGCGCACCACCGGCGCCGCGATCTGGCAAAAGGAGATGTGGTCCCAGTCGGGATTGGTCGGATGCGCAAAGCCGATCTGCTCATTGGCAGCGGCGGTGATGTGCATGCCAGCCTCGGCGAGGTCCCGCGCCTCATCGGCGGAGAGGGCGAAACCGAGCCCCGGCGCATCAACGATGACGAAGCTGTCGCCGCCGTAGGCGATGTCGACGCGGTGGGTGCCGAGGCCGGCGATATCGAGCGGCACGCCGAGGCGCACGGCGAAGGACGGCACGTTGCGCACGGCGATGCGCTCGGCCTTGCCGTTGCGGCAGGACGCCTCGATCTCGACGACGCCGCCGGGCGCTTCGAGCACCAGATGCGTCAGCGGCTCCACCATCGGCAGGATGCCGGTATCCAAGAGGACCGTCGCCACGCAGATGGCGTTCGAGCCCGACATCGGCGGCGTATCGGCCGGCTCCATGATGATGAAGCCCATCTGCGCGCGCGGGTCCTTGGGCGGTACCAGCAGATTGACATGGCGGAAGACGCCGCCGCGCGGCTCGTTCAGGACGCAATTCCGGAGGCCTTCGTCACGGGCGATGAAGCGCGACTGCGCCCACAGCGTTTCGCCGGGCGGCGGCGGCACGCCGCCGACGATGACATCGCCAACCTCGCCCTCGGCATGGACGCCAACGACATGGATCACGCGGCTGGTCTGCATGAGCGCCCGTGCTGCCCCTCGCTGGCCGAGACCGTTGGCCGCGCAGTGTCATTTCCGATAGGAACTTTCTTTTCCGATGGTAATCTGGTGCCCGAACCTGTCAACACGGTTCGTCGGCAGACGGATGGGATTTCGCCAGATGAGATGGATCGATGGCACCGATCACCCGCGCGTGGAACTCTCCTACACGGCGCTCGAGGATCTCCTCGGCGCCATCTTCCTGAAAGCGGGCGCCAGCGACCGCGTGGCGCGCATTCTCGCCCGGAACTGCGCCGGCTGCGAGCGGGACGGCGCCGCGTCGCACGGCATCTTCCGCATGCGCGGCTATGTCTCGTCGATCCGAAGCGGCTGGGTCGATCCGGCAGCGGAGCCGGAGATCGAGGATGTCGGGGCGGCCTTCGTGCGCGTCGACGCGATGAACGGCTTTGCCCAGCCGGCGCTGGAGGCAGCATTCGCGCTGGTGCTGGACAAGGTCGAGCGCTCCGGCGCCGCCGTGCTCGCCATCCGCAACTCGCACCATTTCAGCGCCCTCTGGCCCGATGTCGAGCCCTTCGCCGAGAAGGGCCTGCTGGCGCTGACGATGGTCAACTCCTTCGCCTGCGCCGTGCCCTTCGACGGCCGGCGCGCGGTCCTCGGCACCAATCCGATCGCCTTCGCGGCGCCGCGGGACGGGGCGCCCCCGCTCGTCGCCGACATGGCCACCACGACGATGGCGAATGGCGACGTGCAGATCGCGCGGCGCGAGGGGCGCCGCCTGCCGCCCGGCCAGGGCGTCGACCGGAACGGCGAGCCGACGACGGACCCGGCCGCCGTGCTCGATGGCGGCGCGCTGCTGACATTCGGCGGCTACAAGGGGTCGACGCTCTCGCTGATGATCGAGCTCTTCTGCGCCGCGCTCACCGGCGGCGACTTCTCGTTCGAGGTCGACTGGTCGGACTATCCCGGCGCGCAGACGCCGCATACCGGCCAGGTCATTATCGTCGTCGATCCCGATCGCGGCCGCCGCCCCGCATTTGCCGCGCGGACGGAGAGCCTGCTGGCGCGCCTCACCGAGGCCGGCGTCTCCCGCCTTCCGGGCGACCGCCGCCTCGTCAACCGCCGGCGCAGCCTGGCCGGCGGCATCAGCCTTGCGGCCAGCGATCTCGACGAATTGCGACAGCTTGCCGAGTGACGGCGACCGGCACCGCTACGGGTTCTCCGCCTCCCCGTCGCGAATGCGGCGCGCGGCACGCTGCAGGCCCTCGAAGGCGGCGTAACGCCTGAGGTGAGTGGCGGCGATGTCGCTCCCGGCGGGGTGCAGGACGACGGCGGGGCCGGACATGGTCGCCATCGCCGAGGGCAGATCGGGGCTGGTGGTGGCAGCCACCGAGGCGAGCATCGCCGCGCCGCGCAGAACCGGTTCGTCCGCCCCCGGCAGAAGCACGGGCGTCGCCGTCGCGTCGGCGAGGATCTGGCAGACGACGGGGTTGCGCGCCGCGCCGCCGCTCGCGACGATCGAGGCGACAGGAATGCCGCGCAGCCTCAGCCGCTCGAGCAATTGGCGAAGGCCATAGCCGATGCCCGCGAGGCCGGCGACATAGAGCGCGATGAGACTGTCCTCGTCGCGTTCGAGGCCGAGCCCGGCGATCACCGCCCGCGCGTCCGGATCGGCGAAGGGCGAGCGGTTGCCGAGGAATTCCGGCACCACATGCACCCGGCCGGCAAGCTCGATGACGGCGGACGCGTCGCCCGCTTTGGCCGCCGCCCGGCGCGTCAGCCATTCCGTCAACGGCACGCCCTCGGCCGCCGCCCGCTCAGCGGCCGCCGGCGCTTCAGGATGCAGCAGCACGAGGTGATCGAGCGCCGCGCCCGCCGCCGATTGTCCACCCTCGGTGAGCCAGAGCCCCGGCACCATGGCCGAGAAATAGGGCCCCCAGACGCCGTCGACGAAGATCGGCTCGGCGGCCGAGGCCATGGAGCAGGCGGAGGTGCCGAAGATATAGGCGAGGCGGCTGCCGATGGCCGGATCGATGCCCGCGGCCTCGACGCCGAGCGTGCCGATGCCGCCCGAATGGGCGTCGATCAGCGCGGCCGCGACGGCGGTTCCGGGTACCAGGCCGAGATCGGCGGCAGCGCGCTCCGTCAGGCCGGCGCCGATGGCCGTGCCCGGCGGCACGATCTCGGTGCCGATGCGGGCGAAGCCCTCGTCGGCGAGGTCGCCGAGACCGATGGCACGGAAATAGCCCTCGTCCCAGCGCTTCTCATGGGCGAGATAGGTCCATTTGCAGGTGACGGTGCAGATCGATCGCGCCGCCGAGCCTGTCGAGCGCCAGGTGAGATAGTCCGAGAGATCGAAGAAGTGGTCGGCCGCCGCGAAGGAGGCCGGCAAGTGGCGCTTCAACCAGGCGAGCTTCGGCGTCTCCATCTCCGGGGAGATGCGGCCGCCGACATGATCGAGCACGCGATGCTTGCCGGCATTGATCTCGGCGGCGATGGCAGCCGACCGGTGGTCCATCCAGACGATGACGTTGCGCGCGGCATCGCCGGAGGGGCCGACGGGCACCGGCGCGCCGTCCGCCTTCACCGCCACCAGCGAGCAGGTCGCGTCGAAGCCGATGCCCCGGATCGCCTCGGCTGGCAGGCCGGAGGCGGCGACCGCCTCGCGGACGCTCTCGCACACCGCCGTCCAGATCTGGTCGCCGGATTGCTCGACGATGTCGCCCGGCTCGTGCCAGAGCGTCAGGGCGCGCTTCGCCGTCGCCAGCAGGGTGCCGTCGGCGAGAAAGACGCCGGCGCGGGCGCTGCCCGTGCCGACATCGACGCCGACAAGCGCGGAACGGGTTTCGCCGGCCATGACGTCAGAGATCCACGCTGTGCGGCAGCAGCACGAGGTCGCGCACGACGACCCCGGCTGGACGGGTCAGCATGAACATCACCGCATCGGCCACTTCCTTCGGCGGCATCAGGCTGCCATTGGCGAGCGCTTCGTCCATCTTGGCCTTCGGCCAGTCATCGAGCAGCGCGGTGACGACCGGGCCGGGCAATACGGCACCGACGCGCACCTTGTGCGGGATCATCTGCCGCCGCGTCGTGTGCACGAAGGCCTGCACGGCATGCTTCGAGGCGGTGTAGACCGGCTCCCAGACGACGGGAATGACGCCGGCCACCGAGCTCGTCATGATCACGTCGCCGGTCTTGCGCGCGGCCATGTGCGGCAGCACCGCGAGCACAGAGCGGAAGGCGGCGTTGACGTTGAGGTTCAGCATCCGGTCCCAGGCGTCGGCATCGGCCTCCAGCACATGGCCGCCGACATAGGCGCCGGCATTGGCATGGAAGATGTCGAGCTGGCCGGCCTTGTCGAGGATCGCCGGCAGCATTCCGGCGACGCTCGCGGGATCGGTGAGGTTCACCTCCAGCGGATGGGCGCGGTCGCCGAGATCGGCGACGATCGCCTTCAGCCGGTCACCCGCCCGGTCGACAAAGAATACCGTCGCACCGGCCGCGTGCATGGCACGGGCGCATTCGAGGCCGATGCCCGACGCGGCGCCGGTCACGGCCGCGACTTTTCCCTCGAGAGATGAGGACATGAAACTTACTCCGTCTGAAATCGGGTCAAGCGCGGCCGTGGCTGATGCGGGAGCGCCGGGCAAGCGAGTCGACGATCACGGCGATGGCGAGAACGCCGCCGGTGATCATGTAGCGCAGCGAGGAGGAGAGGTTGAGCAGCGTCAGCCCGCTCGAGATCGCCTGGATGACGATGATCCCGAGCACGGCCGACCAGGCGCTGCCGCGGCCGCCAAAGAGGCTGGTGCCGCCGATGACCGCCGCCGCGATGGCGTTGAGGTTGACGTCGCCCGAGCCGGCCTGCTGGCTGGCCGAGGCGAGGCGCGACGCCGCGAGGATGCCGCCGAGCGAGGCGAGCATGGAGCAGAGCACGAAGGCGCTGGCATAGACGCGGCGCACATTGATGCCGGCGCGGCGGGCGGCCTCGCGATTGCCGCCGACGGCCATCATCGACCGGCCCCATTTGGTGCGGGTCAGCGCGTAGTTCAGCATGACGGCGAGCACGAGGAACAGGCAGAACATCCACGGCACGCCGCGGCCGCGATTGAGATAATAGACCGCGAATTCGAGCAGGGCGGTGAGCAGGATCGCCTTGACGACGAGACCGCCGATCGACTGCGCCGAGAGATTGGCGGCAAGGCGCCGCCGCATCACCGCGACACCCGAGACGACCATCACGATGCCCGGCAGCAGCGCCGCCGCATGCGACAGCCAGGCCGGCATGATCAGGATCTGGCCGAACTTCACCAGAGCGGATTCGAAGGGAAGGTTGATCGAGCCGGCGGCGCCGAGCACATAGAGCTGCAGCCCGAGCAGCGCGAGCAGGCCCGCGAGCGTCGCCACGAAGCTCGGCATGCCCAGCCGGTTGAAGAGGATCGCGTAGAGATAGCCGACCACGGCGCCGACGGCGATCGCGGCGAGGATGGCGAGCCACACCGGCCAGCCCTGGCTGACCCAGAGTGTGCCCACCATCGCCGAGGCGAAGCCGCTCATCGAGCCGACCGACAGGTCGATCTCGCCGACGATGAGCACGCAGACGATGCCGAGCGAGATGACGCCGACGGTGGCGCAGTCGAACAAGAGGTTGACGAGGTTGTTCGGCAGCAGGAACACCGGATTGAGGCTGGTGAACACCGCCGAGATGACGACGAGGCCGACAGCGACCGGCAGCATGCCGAGATCGCCCGAGCGGACCTTGTCGATGAAGCCGCTGAGCGCGCCGGCAAAGCCCTCATCGGTCCTGAGGCGGACGTCGGCGCGGTCGAGCGGCGTCGAGCTGCGCGGCGGCTCGGGGGGTGCGGAAACGGGAGAACTCATCGGGACACCTCGGCGGCCTCTGCCTGCGCCTGGCGGCGCTCGCTGCGACGGGAAACGGAATTCTCGGTGGCGCCGGTGATGGCGGCGACCAGATCCTGATGGCTCGCCTCACGGGTGAAGACGCCGTTGTTGCGGCCGAGCCGGAGCACGACGATGCGATCGGCGACCGCGCGGACGTCCTCCATGTTGTGGCTGATCATGATGACGCCGAGGCCGCGATCGCGCACCCGCTCGATGAGGTTCAGAACCTCGGCGGTCTGGGCGACGCCGAGCGCCGCGGTCGGCTCGTCGAGCATGATGATCTTGGGGTCGAGCAGCAGCGAGCGGGCGATGGCGACGGTCTGGCGCTGGCCGCCCGACAGCGAGGCGATCGGCTCGCGCACCGAGGGAATGCGGGCGGCGAGTTCCCTCAGCAGCGTCCAGGCGCGCACTTCCATCGTCACCTCGTCGAGGCGCGCCGGCGAAAGCTCGTGGCCGAGGAAGAGATTAGCGACCACGTCGAGATTCTCGCAGAGGGCGAGATCCTGGTAGACGGTGGCGATGCCGAGCCGCATGGCGGTAGCGGGGGTATCGAGATGAACCTCCTTGGCGGCGAAGCGGATCGTGCCGCCATTCGGCTGATGCGCGCCGGCGAGAACCTTCACCAGCGTCGACTTGCCGGCGCCGTTGTCGCCCACAAGCGCGACCACCTCGCCGGCATGAACGTCGAGATCGATGTCGGTCAGCGCGGAGACGGCGCCGAACTTCTTGGTGATGCCGCGCAGGCTCAGCACGGGCTCGGTCGAATTCTGGGATGGCGTCATGCCTGTCGCACCCTGTCCTGTCGCGTCATGTCAAACGTCGGTGGGTCGGAACCGGCCCCGGCGGCGATCATCCGCCGGGGCCGGTCCGCCGCAATGGCTCGCTGCCGAGCTTACTCGATGCCGAGCTTCTTGCAGGCCTCGACATATTCGCCGGTGCACACTTCGGCCGGGGTCTGGATCTTCTTGTCGAAGATCTCGGCCTTGATGTTCTCGGCGGTGACGACGGCCGGGACGAACAGTTCGGACGGGGTGTTGTAGAGCGTCGTCTTCGCTTCGGGCGTGCCGCCCTTCAGGAAGGTGACGGCGACATTGGCGGCGGCGGCGGCGACGATCTCCGACGGCTTGGAGATGGTGTTGTACTGGTCGCCGGCGATGATCAGCTGCAGCGCGGCGATGGTCGCGTCGTTGCCGGTGACCGGCGGAACGGGATTGACGCCAGCCGCCTTGAAGGCCGCGATGGCGCCGCCACCGGTGCCGTCATTGGCCGCGACCACGCCCTTGATGTCGGCGCCGAAGCGGGTGATCTGGCCGGCGGCCCATTCCTGTGCCTTGGCCGGGGTCCACTGCGGCGTATCGTATTCGGCCAGCGTCTTGTAGCCCGACGGTACGAGCGCCTCGTGGATGCCGTCGCGGATGAGGCCGGCGGCGGCGTCGGTCGGCGAGCCGTTGATCTGCAGCACGCCTGCGCCCGCCGGCACGCCGGTGGCCTTCAGGTGATCGACCAGCGACTGGGCGATGGCCTTGCCGATCCCCTTGTTGTCGAACGAGACGTAGTAGTCGGCCGCCTTGTCCGGAATCGGACGGTCATAGGCGATGACCTTGACGCCCTGCGATTGGGCGAGCGCCACCAGCGAGGCGGCGGCGGTGGAGTCGACCGCGTCGAGCACCACGACCTTCGCGCCCTGCGAGATCACCGAGTTGAACTGCTGCTGCTGCAGCGAGGCGTCGGCGGTGGCGTTCTGGTAGATGACCGCGCAATCGGGGCACAGCTTCGCCATCTCGGCCTTGAAGCCGGGGAAGTCGTGCTGCTCGTAGCGGGTGGAGCCCTGGTCGGGCATCAGGAAGGCGACGGTGTCACCGGCCAGCGCGGCGCCGGCGGACAGCGTGAGCGCGGCGACGGCGGCTGCCGTCCTCAGGTAGAAATTCGGCATCGATTCACTCCCCTTGTTTTCAAGAAATAGAGAACCCTGCTCCCGGCGCGTGGCGCAAAGAGGCGTGCAGGATTCGATCGGACCTTGAGCTCGGCCCCTCATGGCGCGATCTCGTGGGATCACGCCGCCATCACCCCGCCGGACGACCCTCCAGTCGCCCCGGCACCGCGGGACCAGCGGTCGGGTGCCTTCCAGACTCACATGACGCGAACCTCCCTTGACCCGCACGCCTCTCAGGCGGCGACGACCGCGTTGTTTTCGTTCAGCAGCGCGCGGAAGCGCGACGGCGGCATTCCCTTGCGGCGCAGGAATTGCCGGTTGAAGTTGGACAGATTGTTGAAGCCGCAGGCGTAGCAGATGTCCGTCACGGTCATGTCCGGCTCGTTCATCAGCAACTGGCAGGCAAGGTTGATCCGGAGCCGGTTCACATAGTCGACGACGCCCATGCCGGTGTGGCGACGGAAGCTGCGCGAGAAGGTGCCGACCGACAGGCCGGCGCAGGCGGCGAGCTCGTTCTCGCCGAAGGGTTCGGTCAGCTGCTCGTTGATATAGGACAGCGCCCTGTTGACGCCGGCCGACATGAAGCCGGAGGGATCGGGCCTATAGGTCGGGCTCGACAGCGTGGTGAGGTGCCGGTCGGCCGAAAGGGTCGACATCAGGCTGACGAAGAGCTCGACCCGGCACGGCCCCCGCGCAGGGATCAACTCGGCGAGGATAGCCGCTGCGCGTCCCGAGACCGCCTCGCTGAACAGCGCGCCGCGCCGACTGGTCTCCAGCACCGAGGCGAAGGCGGACATTTCCGGGAACACGTCGCTGATGCGCGTCAGGAAATCCTCGCGGAACTGGACCACGCGGCTCCTGAGTGCAACGGTCGCGCCCGGCTGGACATGACTGACCCAATTGTGCGGCAGGTTGGGGCCGGTCATCACAAGATTGCCCGGTCCGAAATCACCGATGAAGTCGCCGACGAAATAATGGCCGGACGTCGCCACGACGTAGTGGATCTCGCATTCGGGATGAAAATGCCAGCGCACGGTCCGATAGGGATAACCATGCTCCCAGGCCGTGAAAGACTGGCCTTTGCCGATCTCAACGACTTCAAGATCTGGCTTCATCACTCCCCCTCCCGAGATCTGAGCTTTGCGCCTCTTGATCTTGATCGTTCGATCGTCTCGCCTTGATTGGACAAGTATGAGGCGGCGAAGCGACCGCTGCCACCTCGTTCCAAATCCATAACCGATACTATTTTGTCGATTTGAGGGAGCGATCAGTCCGATATTGCACAAGCGAAGCAGATGGAGGGCATCTGCTGCGGCGCGTCATGGCGCGGGCTGCGAGGATCGGATCGATGGTCGCGCCGACACGGTCGGCGAACGCGCCTGCGCGCGGGTGATGATCCGCGGCGGACGAAGGATGACGGGTCGGTCGCAGGCGGCCGAAATCGCCCTGCGCATCGCGCGGCGACGCCTCGGGCGCGGGGTTGCCGGCGGCCCGATCGGGCCGCCGGCACGCACTCAGGCGGCTTCGTAGAGCCGGCGCTCGACGAGGCCGTTGCCCTTCAGTCCATGCAGCGCCTTGGCGGCGGCGAGGACGGCGAGATCGACCAGCGGCTCGACGATGATCACCAGCATAT
Source organism: Kaistia sp. (assembly GCA_965279105.1). Lineage (GTDB taxonomy): Bacteria > Pseudomonadota > Alphaproteobacteria > Rhizobiales > Kaistiaceae > Kaistia. The sequence goes on along the minus strand of OZ257135.1, from coordinate 1,047,541 downwards.
AGGCGGCGCCAAAGCTGCCGATCGCGGCCGCGTTCTCCGCCGTGAAGCCATGGCCATAGAAGGCCCAGAACGCCACCCAGACGACGATGCCGGCCTGATAGGCGGTCGAGAGCGCGAGCGCCTGCCGGTATTTCAGTTCGACATAGGGCGTCTTCGGCGCGATCACCTTCGGCGCCAGGGCCGAGAGCGTAAAGAGGGGCACCAGCAGCGTCGTGACGTTCATGCCATATTGCGGCAGGTCGAACGGCGCGAAGAAGAGGCCCTGGATCAGGAGGCCGAGGGCCAGTCCGATCGCGGCCGGGGCGGCGCCGAAGATCAGGAACAGCGTCGAACCGAGGATGAGATGCACCTCGGAGACGCCGACCGGAACATGCGGCAGGACCTCGAAGAACGCGAAGACGAGCGCCGTCGTCGCCGCGCTGCGGCCGGCGAGCGAAAGGAAACCGCGCTCCTTGGCGGTTTCATAGGCCAGCTTCAGCGCGTAGCTGCCGGCGCCGGCAGCGGTGACATAGGACAGCCAGATCTTGCTGTCGTCGACCAGTCCGGGTTCGATATGCATGGAAAGCTCCTTCTGCCGTCCCACCGACGGCTTGCGTTGCATCGTGCGCGCATGGTCGGTCTCCTGACTTGCGGGTCATCGCCACCTTCCGCCTTCCCAGACCGCGCCTTGGGGGCTTGGTCCAGTGGCGTACCGGAAGGTGGCTCGCCGCTCACAGTCGCGGGGGCGGTCGAGGCTTCGGGCCGGAGCCCTTCCTCGTTCCCATTTCGATCGGAATGCGTCATCGAATCCCGGCCGAAACCATGTGCACCCTTACGAGCCGTCGGTTTCGAGGCGAAGTCAAGCAGCCTTGCGCCCGCCTTCCGGCCGTCCACGGAAGATGCCCGTTTCTGCCCGTGACTGCCCGACCGAGGCACGGCGCTCACGGCGCGGCGGGAGCCTTGTGCCTCAGAGCGGCGAGGAGCGGGGCGAGCTGGCGCTGGCCTTCGGCGGCGGCGCGATAGGCGGCGAGCAGGGGCGCGACCTCCGCGGCGGCAACGGAAGGTGCGTGGCGGTCCTCCTCGGCATGCAGGGCTGCAACCGGCGAGAAATCGCTCCAGAGGCCCGTGCCGACCATTGCCAGCGCCGCCGCGCCCAGCGACGCCGCCTGCTGGTCGATCGCGGTCTTGACGATGGTGCAGTCGAGGATGTCGGCCAGCACCTGCCGCATCAGGCCGCTGCGCGCACCGCCACCGACAATGGTCATGGCGCCAGCGAGGGTGGTGAGCCGGCGCAGTTCGTCCAGCGCCAAGCGAAGGCCGAGCGCGATGCCCTCCAGCGTCGCGCGCAGCATGTCGGCGCGGCTATGGCCGAGATCGAGGCCGACAAAGGCGCCGCGAAGATCGGGGCCGCCCTCGAGGCTGGTCCCGCCGCCGAGCGTCGGCACGAAGACGAGGCCGTTCGCGCCGAACGGCGCCGTTCGCGCCAGGGCGAACAACGCGTCATAGCCGGGCACTCCCTCGGCAGCGACGGGGCCGCCGAGCAGCATGTCCTTGATGAAGGCGAGGCTCGAGCCGGACGAGAAGATCGACGTCGCCGAGATGACCTGGCCGGGCACCACATGCGCGAAGGCGAAGGGCCTGACACGGCTGTCGAGGACAGGCGACGCCGAGGAGACCGTCAGCCAGCTCGACGAGCCCATCGAACAGTAGAAATCGCCCTCGCTGAAGGTGCGCGCCCCGAGCGCCATGCAGCTGTTGTCGACGCCGCCGGCAATGACGACCACGTCCGGGCTGAGGCCGAGTTCGGCCGCCTCCGCGGGGCGAATGCGGCCGAGGATCTCGGTCGAGGCGACGACCTCCGGAAAGAGGTCGGGGTCGATGCCGGCCGCCGCGAAGATCTCGCCCGAAAAGGCGCGACGGTGGAGATCATAGCCGCCGCTTCCCGAGGCATAGGACGGGTCGGTGGCGTGGCGGCCGCAGAGGCGAAGGTTGATATAGTCCTTGCTGCCGGCAATCGACCGCGTCCGGGCATAGATCTCGGGATGGTGGCTTCGCAGCCAGAGAATCTTGAACAGCGGATAGAGCGCGGCCGGGAAGCCGTTGCCGGTGAGGCCATACCAGCGCTCATAGTCGAAGCGGCCGAAGAACGCGGCGGCCTCGGCGCCGGCGCGGGCGTCCGACCAGATCGGCACCCGCTGCAGCAGCGGCCGCTCGTCGGCGCCGAGCGGAATGCAGCCGAGACTGTGACCGGAGATGCTGATCGCCCCGACGCGGGACCGATCGACGCCGTCGGTGGCGAGCAGCGCGCGGATGCTGCGGCTGACCGCGCTCCACCACTCCTCGACATCCTGCTCATGCGCGCCGGGCTGGGGATAATAGGTGCGATAGGCCTCGACGCGCTCGGCGAGGCAGGCGCCGGCCGCATCATAGAGCGCCGACTTGACGCCGCCTGTGCCGAGATCGAGCGCGAGGACCGTCTTCGACATCGCCGCCTATCCGTCGCTGCGGTCGCCGATCGGCAACCGGCCCTCAGGCAGGGCGCCGACCGCCGCGACCAGCTCGATCGCCGTCGTCGCATTGATGCCGAAGCGCGTCACGCCGCTCGCCACCATCGCGGCGACGGTGTCGAGATCGCGGATGCCGCCCGAGGCCTTGATGCCGGCACGGCCGCCGACGATGTCGGCGATGCGGCGGATGCGCGGGAGCGTCGATGCCGACGGCGTCCAGCCGGTTCCCGTCTTGACGAAGGCGGCGCCGCTCGCCGCGACGATCTCGGCCGCGCGATCGGCTTCCGCGTCGGTCAGGTGATGCAGTTCAATGATGACCTTGAGCGGGACGGGCGCCGCCGCCGCGACCACGGCCGCGATCTCGTCGGCGACATAGCCGAACTCGCCCGACTTCAGGCGCCCGACATTGATCATCATGTCGAGCTCATCGGCACCGGCGAGGCGAAGTGCTTCCGCCTCCGCGATCTTGATCGCCGTCATATGGCCGCCAGACGGGAACCCGATCGGTCCGCCGACCAGCGTCGGCCCGCCCGCCGGGATGAGCGCGCGCAGCAGAGGCACGAAGTTCGGCAGCGCATGGGCGGCGATGAACCCCTGCGCGACCGCGAGGCCGGCCAGCGCCCGCACGTCGTCCGCCGTGTGAAAGGCCTGCACGGCGCTGATGTCGATCATCGCGGCGAGATCGGCGCTGGTCAGGCTGTTTGGAATAGGACGCGTCATGAAATCACCGCCAGAGGACTGATTTCGTAGCCATACTACGGAAACAAGCGTCCCATCAATCGCTATGGCTCCAGACGAGCGCTCAATCCGTACTTTTGATACAGATCAGAGGCGGGACGTCGTTCGCATATGGCTGAGGGTGCGCTTCATGCGCTTGAAGCTCTCGACATGAGCCTCTCCGCGCCGGAGCGCCACCGCCGTCGAGAGGATATCGATGACGACCAGCGCCGCGATGCGCGAGATGGTCGGGGTGTAGATGTTGGTGTTCTCGAGCGTTTCCGTCAGCAGGACGATGTCGCAGACATCGACGAGCGGCCCTTCATTGCCGGTGATGCCTATGACGGTCGCCCCGTTCTCGCGGGCGAGACGGGCGACCTCGACGGTCGAGCGGGTCGAGCCGGTATTCGAGATCGCGACCGCCACGTCGCCCGGCTTCAGGAACGAGGCGACCATGACCTGCTGGTGGGAATCGGTCTCGGCGCCGCAGGGGACGCCGAACAGCGGGAACTTCTGCTGCGCATCCATCGCGACGATGCCGGAGGCGCCGAAGCCGAAGAACTCGATCCGCCGTGCCGCCGCGAGGGCATCGACCGCGCGGCGGATCGCCGTCCGGTCGAGCCGATGCCGCGCCCAGTCGAGGCTGGTCATCGTGTAGTCGAAGATCTTCTCCGCGACCGCCTCGGGACTGTCGGTATCGGTGATGACCGAATGCGTCGCCGGAACGCCCAGCGCGAGGCATTGCGCGAGGCGCAGCTTGAAGTCCTGGAAGCCCTCGCAGCCGATGGCATTGCAGAAGCGGATGACCGTCGGCTGACTGACCCCGGCCAGTTGCGCCGTCTCGGCCACGGTCGCGCCGAGGATGCGGCGCGGATCGGCGAGGATGACGTCACAGACCTTGCGATCCGACTTCCGGAGCTCGTCGCGCATCTCGCGCGCGATTTCGAGAATATTGCCGGTCCCGCCGATGAAGGCGGAAACGTGGGTCCGCATCGCAATCAAGTTCCCGCACCGACAGGCCGGCGCTACCGCGTTCTCGAGCGAACGACATTGATGAACGATTGCATGACGCCGGCATGCCGGAAAGAGCCCTGTCGGAACTGGTCGAAGATCGCCGCCAGCACGATGACGAGGCCGACGCTCATCTGCTGCAGGAAGGGCGACAGTTCGAGCAGGATGAAGGCGTTGCGCAGCGCGCCGAGCAGATAGGCGCCGAGCATGGCGCCGAGGATCGAGCCGCGGCCGCCGGAGAGGCTGGCGCCGCCGATGACCACCGCCGCGATGACGTCGAGCTCGAGCCCGCTGCCCGCCTGGGCCTCGGCGACGCTGACCTGCGCCGTGTAGACGATGCCCGCGACAGCGGCGAGCGCGCCGCTGACGACGAACACCGCGATCCGCGTCGAATTGAGCGGGATGCCCGACAGCCGCGCCGCCTCGTCATTGTCGCCGACGGCCACGATGCGCTGGCCCATGACGCTGCGCGTCAGGATCAGCTGGCCGACGATCACGAGGCCGATGAAGATCAGCACCTGCACCGGAAAGCCGAGGAACTCGCCCTGGCCGATGAACATGACGCTCGGATCGACCATGATCGGCAGGCCGCCCGAGATCACCTGGGTCAGACCGCGCGCCACCGAGAGCATGCCGAGCGTCGCGATGAAGGAATTGACGCGGAAGAGCACGACGATCAGGCCGTTGACGAAGCCGGCCGCGGCGCCGACGCCGATGGCCAGAGCGATCGCCACCCACGGATTGATGCCTTGCGACATCATCCATGCGCCGCACAGTCCGCTGAGCCCCATGACGGAGCCGACCGAAAGGTCGATTTCGCGCGCGATGATGACGAAGCACTGCCCGATCGACATGATGCCGACGACCGCCACGGCAACCAGCACGTTGCGGAGATTGTCGGTGGTCAGGAAGTTCGGATTGATGAAGGAGAAGCCGACCGACAGGCAGACGATGACGCCGACCAGCCCGGCCTCCTGGCCCTTCAGGAACGGCACCTGCCTGAGGCTCGCCATGCTCATCGAATTCTCCTGACAGGAATGGGGCCGGGCCGTCTTGCCCGGGATCGCGCTGCGTTCATTTCAGTGAAGGTCCGAGGCGAGCACCGTCGCCGCCGCATCCTCGATCTTCTCGCCGAGCGCCGAGGCGACGACCCGCGCCGCCTGGGGACCGCGCGGAAGATTGTCGGCGATGCGGCCGTTGCGCACGACCAGGATGCGGTCGGCGAGCTGCAGCACCTCGTCCATCTCGGAGGAGACGAACCAGACCGCGAGGCCCTGCACATGGGCGAGGTCGCGGATCAGCCGGTACATGTCGGCCTTGGTGCGGACATCGACGCCGCGCGTCGGCTCGTCGAGAATGACCAGCGAGGGCCTGGAGGCGAGCGCCCGCGCCATCAGCACCTTCTGCTGGTTGCCGCCGGAGAGCGTCCGGATCGGCACGTCCACCGACTTGGCCTTGACGCCGATCGAGTCGGCGCTGGCCTGCGCGAAGGCGCGGCGCCGCGCCCGGCTGAAGAAGCCGAACCGCCCGAACGTCTCGAGCACGTTCGAGGTCAAATTGAAGCTGATGTCGTGGCCGTAGAAGACCGAGGTGCGCCGCTCCTCGCTGATGAAGGCGATGCCGCCGCGCAGCGCATCGCGCGGCGAGCCGAACTGCACCCTCCTGCCCTTGAGGCGGATCTCGCCCTCGAACAGCGGATCGGCGCCGATCACCGCGCGGATGATCTCGGTACGGCCGGCGCCGACAAGGCCGGCCATGCCGACGATTTCGCCCGGATGAATGTCGAAGGAGACATCGGAAAAGGCGATGCCGCGGGCGCCGCGCACCGAGAGGACCGGCACAGCATCGTCGGGACGCGGCGGGCGTGCCTCCGCCTCGCCGATATCGAGCGCTGCGGTGAGCCGCTCGCCCGCCATCAGCTGGATCGCCTGCTGCTTGGGCAGCGCCTCGACCGCGCCCTCGCCGACCTTGCGGCCGTCGCGCATGACGATCACGTCGTCGGCGATCTCGTAGACCTCGCCGAGGCGATGGCTGACCAGCACCACGGCGGTGCCGCGATCGCGGAGGCGGCGGATGATGGCGAACAGGCGGTCGGTCTCGTTGCGGGTGAGGCTCGAATTCGGCTCGTCGAGGAACAGCACATGCGGATCGGCTGCGAGCGCCCGCGCGATCTCGACGAGCTGGCGTTCGGCGGCGGAAAGGCCGGTGCATTTGCCGCCGAGATCGGTGAGTTCATGATCGAGGCCGAGGCTCGCGAGGAGCGCCGCCGCCTCGGTGACGAGGCTGCCGCGACGATGCAACGCCAGGCCGGCCCGCGTGCCGAGCCGGGCGAGGAAGATGTTCTCGGCAACCGTCATCTGCGAGACGAGATGCGGCTCCTGGTGGACGACCGCGATGCCCATGGCCGTGGCCGCCAGCGATCCGGCGATCCGCACCGGCTGTCCCGAGACGCGGATCTCGCCGCTGTCGGGCTGGTGTTCGCCGGAGCAGACGCGGATCATCGTCGACTTGCCGGCGCCGTTCTCGCCGAGCAGCGCGGTGACGCGCCCCCGGCGAAAACTGAGGCTGACATCGGCAAGCGCATGAACCGGACCGAAGCGCTTGTCGACGGACACGACTTCCAGGGCGATTTCGTTGTCCGTCGACATAGGTCAATCCGCTTCGAGCGCTGCGAGGATCGGAAGCTTACAGCTTGGGAACGGCGCCGAGCGGCTGCTTGGCCGGATCGAGCTGATCGACATTGTCCTTGGTCATGAACAGGCTGACCGCGGGCTGGAGGATCTCGGCGGGCTTCTGCTGCGCCACGATATTGTTGAACAGCGCGATCGCGACATTGTAGCCCTGACCGAACTCGTCCTGGCCGGTGGCGCCATACATGCTGCCGTCGCGGATGGCCGCGATGTTCTCCTTGGTGAAATCGTAGCCGATCACCTTGACGCTGTCCTGCTTGCCCGCCGCCTTGACGGCCTGGGCCGCACCGAACGGACCGCCGGCGGTGGCGTAGATCGCGACGAGGTCAGGGGTCGATGTCAGGAAATCCTTCGCGGCGGCAAAGGTCGCGCCGGCCGAGTCCTTGGCCTCGACGCCTTCGTTGACGACGGTGAGCTTGCTGCCCTTCAGGCCCTCGACGAAGCCCTTGCGGCGCTGTTCCGAGCCGGGCGCGGTGAACTGGCTGACGATGATGCCGACCTTGCCTTCCTTGTCGCCGACAGCCTTGACCAGTTCCTTGGCGGCGTTTTCGCCCGCCTTGATCTGGTCCTGGGCGTAGTTGATGACGCCGCCGCCCGTCTCGACGCAGGGGAACAGCGTGTTGTAGGCGCCCATCGCGATCTTCTTGTCGTCGACGAGCTTCTTCAGCAGCGTGCAGTTGCCTTCGCCGGCGATGAAGAAGCCGATGCCGTTATAGCCCTGCGTCGCGGCCGCGTTGATCGCCTGGTTGACCGTGGGCACGTCGATATTCGCGCCACCGACGATCCAGCGCACTTCGCCGCCGCGCGACTTCAGCACCTCGTTCGCCGTCTCGGCGCCCGACTGGACGGCGACCCAGTAGGGATTGTTGGCGAAGCCGATGATCGCGATCTTGGCCTTGGTGCCGGCGTCGTTGGCGACCGGCTCCGGACGGCCCGCGATCGGGGCCATGTCCGCTGCGGAGGCAGCGCCGCCGGCCATCAGCGCGGCCGTCGATGCAAGAGCGAAGAGCGAGGCGCGCAGGCCCTGTCTCCCGAAAACCATAGTCATGGAAATCCTCCCAGATGTGTTGTGACGCGACAGGCCGGAGCGCGAATGCCCTGACGGGTCAGCCCGGTCGCGCTCCTGATCGAAGCCCGCCCGGCTTGCCGTCGCATGTCGGTTGACGCCCTGCCTCCTCCGGCAGACCCAGCGCTTTTGTGCGACCGGTTACGTACTCATACTACATATTTTTGATCCTTCAAGCGTCAATCGGCCCGATCAGCCGCATTCTCGGGCGACATTGGGCATGATCCGCTTTTTCTGATTGCATGATCAAACGTGATTGGTAGTGTTGCTACACAACGGAGGCCTTCCATGCTCATCTCGCCCAGCTCGCATCTGATCGATCCGGAAAGCGGCGCGCTTTCTCATGCCACCGGGGCGTATGAGAAGCGGCTCGGCGAGCTCGCCGGCATCTATGCGGACGCGGCGGCCTTTGGCGACGCGGTGGCGCAGGGCGGCGACCCGGTCGTCTACACCGTCAACGAGGTCCGTCCGGCCGCGGCGCGCGGCGATCTCATCTTCGGCACGACGCAGATGCAGCCGGGCCGGATCGGGGACGAGTTCTACGTGACACGCGGTCATATCCATGCGCGCGCCAACCGGCCCGAGACCTATCGCGGCGAGGCGGGCGCCGGGCTGATGCTGATGGAATCCCCCGAGGGCGAAACGCAGATCCTCGCGATCACGCCTTGGGTCGTCGTCTATGTGCCGCCGCTCTGGATTCACCGCTCGGTGAATATCGGCGCCGTGCCGCTGGTGATGAGCTTCTGCTACCCGAGCGATGCCGGCCAGGACTACGCTGTCATCGCCCGCTCGGGCGGCATGGCGAAGCGGATCGTCTCCGACGGCGCGGGCTGGCGGGCGATCGAGAACCGCACCTATCGACCGCGTAGCCGGGCCGAGATCGACGCCCTCCTCGCGACGCAGGATTGACCATGTCCATTTTCGACCGTCTCGCCGCCCATGCGGTGGTGCCCGTCATCGCGCTCGACGACGCGGCCGCCGCCCTGCCCCTCGCCGATGCCCTGCTGGAAGGCGGGCTGCCGGTTGCCGAGGTCACCTTCCGCACCGCGGCGGCCCGCGCGACCATCGCCGCGATCGCCGCCGCCCGTCCGGGCATGCTGATCGGCGCCGGGACTGTGCTGACCGAGGCCCAGGTCGACGAGGCTTGGGATGCCGGGGCGACCTTCGCCCTGTCGCCGGGCCTCGACGCCGCGGTCCTCGCCCATGCCGCGGCACGGGGACTGCCGTTCGCGCCCGGCATCATGACGCCGAGCGACCTGCAGGCGGCGCTCCGGGCCGGCTGCCGGATGGTGAAATTCTTCCCGGCGATGCCGGCGGGCGGACCGTCCATGCTGAAGGCCATCGCCGCGCCCTACGCCCATACCGGCATCCGCTTCAATCCGACCGGCGGCGTCACCATGGATAACCTCGCAGACTGGCTGGCGCTGCCCGACGTCGCCGCCGTCGGCGGGACCTGGATTGCGACCAGGGCCGACATCGCGGCCGGCAACTGGGCGAGGATCACCGCCAATGCCCGCGCGGCGGTGGCGCGCGTCGCCGAGATCAGGGCGAATGGAAAGGTGATGACGTCGTGAGCTACACGCCTGCAACCCGGCCGACCTTCTATTTCATCGGCGTCACCACCGCCAAGTCGTCGATCATGACGGTGTTTCCGCTCTGGGCCCGTCATCTCGGCCTCGGCGATGTCGCGATCCGGGGCATCGACCTCGTGCCGCACGACACGGCTGAGCATTATCGCGCGGCGGTCGCCTTCCTGAAGTCCGATCCGCTCTCGCTCGGCGCGCTCGTGACCACCCACAAGCTCGATCTCTTCGAAGCCTGCCGGGACATGTTCGACGCGATCGACCCGCATGCCAGCCTGATGGCCGAGACGAGCTGCCTGTCGAAGCGGGACGGCAGGCTCATCTGCCACGCCAAGGACCCGATCTCGTCCGGCCTCTCGATCGACGGCTTCCTGCCACCTGGGCATTTCGCGCGGAGCGGCGCGGAGCTGTTCTCGATGGGGGCCGGTGGCTCGACCATCGCGCTGACCTGGCATCTGATGCAGGCCTCGCGCGGCGCGGACCGCCCGTCGCGGATCGTCGTCTCAAACCGGTCGCAATCGCGCCTCGACCATATCCGCGCCATCCATGAGCGGATCGGCAGCGACATCCCGGTCGAATATCTGTTGGCGCCGACCACGGCCGACAACGACGCCATCCTCGCCGGCATGAAGCCCGGCAGCCTCATCGTCAATGCGACCGGCCTCGGCAAGGACGCGCCGGGTTCGCCCTTGTCGGACGCGGCGCGCTTCCCCGAACGGGCGGTGGTCTGGGAGCTCAACTATCGCGGCGATCTCGTCTTCCTCGACCAGGCGCGGGCGGAGGAGAGCGAACGGTCGCTGCAGGTCGAGGATGGCTGGACCTATTTCATCCACGGCTGGACGCAGGTCATCGCCGAAGTGTTCGACATCGCAATCCCCTCATCGGGGCCCGACTTCGACGCGATCGCGGCCATCGCCGCCCGGGCGACGGGGCGCGCCTGATGCGGAGGATTCTCGTCACGCCGCGCTCGCTCTCGAAAGGCGGCCACCCGGCCCTCATGGCCCTCGAGGCGGCCGGATACCATCTCGTGATGCCGACGCCGGGCGCCATTCCCGACGAGGCGGCGCTGATCGACGCGCTGCCCGGCTGTGTCGGCTGGCTCGCCGGCATCGAGCCGGTCAGCGAGCGCGTGCTCGAGGCCGCCGACCGGCTGCGGGTCATCAGCCGCAACGGCACGGGCGTCGACAATCTGCCGCTGCGCGCCATCGAGGCGCGGGGCATCGCGCTCAGGAAGGCGGCCGGCAGCAATGCCCGCGGCGTCGCCGAACTGGCGCTGGCGCTGACGCTGGGCGGCCTGCGGCAGATCGTGTGGACGCATGAGGGTGTGCGCAGGGGCGCGTGGCCGCGGGCCATCGGCCGCGAGATGTGCGAGGCGACCATCGGCGTCATCGGCCTCGGCGCAGTCGGCACCTTGCTGGCGGAGCTCAGCCTCGATCTCGGCGCGCGTGTGCGCGGCTATGATCCCTTCGCCAATGCGGAGAGGATCAGGCATCCAGCCTTCAGCCGCGTCGGGCTCGACGAGGCCATCGCTGGCGTCGATGCGATCAGCCTGCACGCGCCTTTGCCCGACGATGGCAGCCCGCTGCTCTCGGCGGCGCGGCTGGCGAGCCTCTCGCCGAACACCGTCATCGTCAACACCGCGCGGGCCGGGCTCGTCGATGAGGCCGCCCTGCTGGCGGCGCTCGAGGACGGCCGCGTCGCCTGCTATGCGACAGACGTGTTCGAGACCGAGCCGCCTTGCCCCTCGGCCCTCATCGGCCACCCGCGGGTTGTGCTGACCAGCCATATCGGCGGCTTCACCGACGCCTCGGTCGACCGCTCGACGATCGCCGCCGTCGCCAACCTCCTCGAGGCGCTCTCGCCGCAGGCGCACTGACCGAGACAGGCACTGGAGACATCCCGCCGGTGGCGACGCCCCCGTCGCGCAGCCTGATCTCGGCCGGCGAGTTGAACGAGCTGGTGGAGACCGGCTTTGTCTGCGACACGATGTGCAACGTCCTCGACGCCGAGGGCCGTTCGGTCGCACACGCCTCAATGACCGCGTCCTGTCGGCCGACCTCGAGACGGTCGGCAAGGCACGCCACATCGTGCAGGCCTCGGGCGGCACCCATCGCGCCTTCGCCGCCGTGTGCATGACGCGGGGCAATGGCGCTGGCCAGCCGCAGGATCGCAGTGGCGTTCAACCGTTTGCTGCCGCCCCGCTCATTTGACGGCCGTTTGACGAGAGGTCTCATTCGGCGGCGGCTGCGTGGGCACGATCGGTCGAGCCGGCGGGCGGGTGGCTCGTCGGCGTCGCGCTTTATCCTCGGTCCGGTGCGGACAATGCGGGGGGGGCGGCGATTTGATCGGGGCCGATCCATTCGGCTAGTCTTGCAGCGACAGCAGAGGCCCTCCCAACTGGCGGTCCACGATCTCGATCGTCTTGAGGTTGCGATGCTCGGCGCGGCATTGGCCGCGTCGAGGTGCTCAACCGCGGAAGCTCAGAGGAGACGTCCGATGCTCTATCCGCGCGAGGAATTGACCGAGGCGGCCGGCTACCCGGCTCTGGTGCGGTTCGAACCGGGCCGACCGGACCTTCCCGTCGTCGTGTTCATCACCGGAGGCGGAGTGCTCGGTCGCATAGCCTACGGACCACCCGGGGGAAAGGCCGCCGATTTCCTCTGCCATTGGCTGCATGAGGACGGGTTCCCGTCGCTGGTCCTGTCCTACCCCATCGACAACAGCGGTGTGTTCGATGCCGCGTTCCCGCTGTTCTCGATGACCAACTGGGCGGAGCAGAGCGCCGAGATCATCGCCCGCCATGTGGACGGGCATGGTCTGCCGGCCGACGTCGTCGTGCTCGGCTGGAGCATGGCGGGGCGAATTGCGGAGCCGCTTCATGCCGCATTGCGACGAAAGGGAAAAGGCATCGAACTCTTCGTCGCGATGGCGGCCACGTCGGCACTTCCCAATACCTTGCCCGGCCTCCAACTGCAGCCGGCGCCGAGTGGCCTCGCTGCGATCAAGGGCGCCTATCTCGACTGGCTGGTCCGCTGCCTTGCCGACCAGAACGATGCGACCGGCCACACGGTGCTCGATGCCGACGTGTTCGCCCGCGAGATGACGGGAGATCTTCCGGTCGGGCTTGCAGCATCTGCGATGCGTTACGCCAGTGGAGGCTTCATTCACGAACCAGCCGCCGACGCAAATGAGGTCGGCACCGCGCGCTACCGGGACTTTCCACCGCTCGCGGTGATGACGCACGCCTCTGCGATCGACGCCCGACACGCCCTCACCGACCGCTCGACATGGGGCGTCTACATCACCCAGCAGCTTTGCGAGGCTCTCGTCTTCTCGCAGGCGGACAAGCTTGCCGCGCTTCCTCCCGAGACATGGGCGTTGCTGGTCGAGCATGTGAGGGACGCCGCAGGACGGCTGAGCGCGACGCTGCCGGGCAATCACATGTTCTTCCTTGGAGAGAACGGCGCGAGGACAACCGTACAGACACTGAAGCGGCTGAGGCAGGCCGCCGCGGACGTTGCGGGCGAGATTTCCCGGCTGGTGGCGTAAGCTCCACGAAGCGCAAGGCCGCGCGATGCTTTCGGCATCGCCTGACCGCTGGCGCGACCGCATTGATCTCACCCGCTCCCCGCCGGCCGGCGACGATGGCTTCGGCACGTCTCATGCCGTCTGCGGCCGTGGGGCCGCTTCCTCGGCTGCCGCGACGACGATGATTGCCAGCGGCATCAAGGTTCGGTCAGGCCTGGCAGCAAGGCGCGCGGCCATGCCGGCCTCCATCCGCTCCACGAAGTCCCGAACGCGTTCAGCACGCGTGCCCTCCAAAAGGCCGAGCGCAAGCGTGGGCAAGACAGACGCCCTCGAAAATGCGGCCCAGCGGGCGCCAAACGCTGCTGCGTCGCCGTCGACGAGGAAATCGCGCCAGATCTCGTCGACGCCTTCGAAGATCTCGATATGCTCCAGCGCGAGGCCGGAAAGCTTACCGGACGTGAACGGCGCCGCGAACTCCGCACGCGTCCGACCGACTGTCGGGATTGCCATCCTCGCCGCCTCCTCCTGCTGGACGACGCCTTCGGCCACCAACTCCTGCAGCGCGCCAACCATGGCTTTCAGGACTGGCCCATAGCCGAAGTCTCCCTCATCCGTGAGGGCCATGGTGATGATGACGAGACGGCCTCCTGGCCGCAATTCGCGGCCGCGATGTCTCAGGAAGGCAGACCAGTCATCGGCGGCCTGGGAGGCGAACGCGGCACGCGCGCGTTCATCCTTGCTGCAGGCAACCTGCACATGGTCGGGAATTTCTGCCGGGGCGCGGCTCAGCCATTGCACCGACCAGGCGCACCATCCGAGCGTGACGCTGTCGTCAGGCAGGATCTGCTCGTAGAAGGAACGACCGATCGCGCTGGCAAACGCGCCTTGGTCCAGCTTCAGATAGCTTCCCGGATCATCGTTCAACAGTTTGAAGAGTGCGCTGAAGTCATTGTCGGCAAGATCGGTATGGACGACCGATATGGCCCGGCCGCTGCCGAGGCGCTGCCGCAGGGTCTGCACCGCGATCGCCATCGGCGTCAGCGAGTTGCGACCCTGGGAAGCGCCGTAGTCGGCGACGACGATCGGACCCGTCCCCTCCGGCAGCGGGACGTCGAGGGCAGCCCGCTCAAGCCAAGGCAAGGCTGGCGAAGCCCCTGCGGCCTGCACCGCCGATCTCGTATTGTAGCCTCCGCGTCCTTCCATGGGCGCGGGTCTGGCCAACTGCGGTTCGTCCTGCATTCGGTCAATTCCTTGTTCAGGGGCTGCTGGTGGCTCGGACGTCGAGGCGGAAGACGGTGCGGCGCCGGGGGCCGCTCCATGGAGGCTACTATATATCCCGAACAACAGAGGAACCGACGAGGTCGACGGACGCTGCGGGCCGGCTCAGGTCACGCTAGGCCCTGTTGACAAAGTATGGCAGCCTTATCTTTGCGGCGGCCATGGCAAGGAATGCTGAGAAGGATGTTCGTGTCTTGCCCAATCGATCTCAAACAGCCAGACGGAATGCCGCTTGACAACCACAGGCTCATGCGAGACTGTACCGTTCGGTACATTCATTACCGAACGGTACATTTCCATCAACTCAGCAAGGAACTAGAGATGTCACGTCCCCCACTCCCTCCCTTTACCCGCGAAAGCGCCATCGAAAAGGTTCGGTTGGCCGAGGACGGCTGGAACACTAGAGACGCGGCGAAAGTTGCTCTGGCCTATACGCTCGACACCCGCTGGCGGAACCGCGTCGAGTTCGCGAGCAATCGCGAAGAAGCTCAGGCATTTCTGACACGTAAGTGGAACAAGGAACACGAATACCGCCTCATAAAAGAGCTATGGGCTTTTACCAGCAACCGCATCGCGGTACGCTATGCGTATGAATATCGCGACGACGGCGGCCGCTGTTACCGTGCATATGGTAACGAGAATTGGGAATTCGCAGAGGACGGTCTGATGGCGCACAGACACGCGAGCATCAATGAAATGCCGATTGCTGAAAGCGATCGTCTGTTCCACTGGCCTCTTGGCCGCCGGCCGGATGATCACGCCAGCCTCAGCGATCTCGGCCTCTAGTCATGGCCCGCATGGTCGCCGAAAGGGCCGACACCATAGCCCCGTTGGCCGAAGTTTTCCGCGAACATGGCTACGAAGGCGCAAGCCTTGCCTTGATCGGCAAGGCTACCGGTCTCGGCAAGGGCAGCCTCTACCACTTCTTCCCGAACGGAAAAGAAGAAATGGTGCGGGCTGTTCTCGGCGAAATCGGCCAATGGTTCGAGGATGCCGTATATTCCCCGTTGCGTAACGAGAGCGATGTTAATGGTGCCATCCGCGCAATGCTCGCCTCGACGGACCAATATTTCCGGTCCGGCAGGCGCGTGTGCCTCGTCGGTGCCTTGGCAGTGGCCAATACGCGTGACCTCTTCGCGCAAGCCATCCGAGGTTATTTCGTAGCTTGGGTGGACGCATTGCAGTCAGCGCTTATTCGGCAGGGTCGTGAAGCCGATCAATCGCGCCTCCTCGCGGAAGAAGCAGTTCTCGCTATCCAAGGAGCAATTGTTCTTTCTCGGGCAATGGACGATCCAGCCGTTTTCCAACGGGCTATCGATCAACTCCGGGGACGATTGGTGATCGAAAACGATACCTCTAACTACGAGGGCACAACCGACGTTTCACCGCAAAATGAAGGTCGGCTTGCCTAAGATTAGCGGAGATATCAACACAACGCGGAGCGGCAGGATTTCGGGCAATCTTGCCACTCCACGAGCGGTAAAAGGCCAGCGGCAGGAGTTTCGGCAAAGCGTCCGCAGGGAGACGGGACAAAACTTTGTCAACAGAGCCTAGGGCGACTGCAGGGCCAGCAACGCGACGGTCGCCATGGTCCGTTCTGTTGATGCGTCCGGCGGGCCGAACAGTATCTTGCGCCGGGTCGGCTCCGGTCGACGCTGGCATGCCCGCACATACTGAGGAAGAGCGAGCGCTGCGACGCAGCCCATCAGGATGCCGGACGCCTGAAACCGCACATCATGAGGTCCCGCAATGTCGATCAATTTCCTGCATTCGAGGGGCACGGAGCTGCCCATCAAGATCCCCGCCATCGGGCTCGATCTGTTCGTGAGAATGCCGCCAGCCGACAGCGGCAACGCATTCTGCTTCATCGAGACGATCAATGCACCGGGCTTCGGGCCGCCACGCCACCGGCATCCCGAAGCGGAGATCTTCCGCGTCATCGAGGGCCGCTATCTCTACGAGGCCGATGGACGCCGCTTCTATGCCGAGGCGGGGGATGTCGTCTGCATCCCCGGCGGCATGGAACACGGCTTCGTCAATGTCGGCGACGCTCCGGCCCGGCAGTATATCCTGATGACGCCGGCCCTCGATGCCGCCGCCTTCTTCACCGAGTTGGACGGCGTCATGCACAACGGCCTTCCCGACACCGATGCGCTCAATGCATTCGGCGTCAAGTGGCAGGTCGAGTTCCTTGGACCTCCGGTGAAGCGGGACGAACTGCCGACCGAATAACGTCGGCACTGTCGCAGGCGGGCCGCAACTCTTGCGCGATCTCGGCTTGACGTTTCGCCGGAAGCGGAAACACTAGCGGGCAAGACTGGGGGCGGCGCCCGCAGCGGCATGCCGGCCTCTCGCGACGGCTCCAGGCGGCGCGTGTCCTGGCGCTCGCCGCTGGCGAAATGCCTCCACCGCCCCGGGAGACTGGGCCGCATCCAGTGAGCGGCGAGCCTGAGGCGTCACCCAATCGACATCAGGCCGGTCGGCGGCCAGCAGCCACTCCCGAGGCACATCATGGCAACCATTCGCGAGCTCACCTACGACCTCCTCCGCCGCAACGGCATCACGACGATCTTCGGCAATCCCGGTTCGAACGAGCTGCCTTTCCTGCAGGACTTCCCATCCGACTTCCGCTACGTCCTCGCCCTGCATGAAGGCGTCGCCATCGGCATCGCCGACGGATACGCCCAGGCCACAGGCCGCACCGCGCTCGTCAACCTCCATTCGTCAGCCGGCACCGGCAATGCCATGGGCGGCCTCGCCAATGCCTGGAATTCGCATTCGCCATTGGTGGTGACCGCCGGCCAGCAGACCCGCGCCATGATCGGCATCGAGCCGCTGCTGACCAATCTCGACGCGACCATGCTGCCGAAACCGCTGGTGAAGTGGTCCTACGAGCCGGCACGCGCCGAGGACGTGCCTCTCGCCATGAGCCGCGCGCTGCACTTGTCCAGCCTGCCCGCCGCCGGACCGGTCTATCTCTCGATCCCCTATGACGACTGGTCCAAGGCTGCCGAACCGGAGTCGCTGCGGCTACTGGGGCGCACCGTCTCCGCCGCCGCCGCCCTCGACGCCGGCGCCGCGGCCGTGCTCGCCGCTCGCCTCGATCGCAGCACCAATCCCGTCATCATCCTCGGACCCGATGTGGACGCGGCGCGCGCCAACGCGCATGCCGTGAGGCTCGCGGAGCGGCTCGCGGCGCCGGTCTGGGTCGCGCCCTCTGCGCCACGCTGCCCCTTCCCGACCACCCATCCGAACTTCCGCGGCCTGCTGCCCGCCAGCATGGCCGGCATCTCCAGGCTGCTTGCCGGGCATGATCTGGTGCTGGTGGCCGGCGCGCCGGTGTTCAGGTACCACGAGTACGAGCCGGGTCCGCTGCTGCCGGACGGCGCCGAACTGATCCAGATCACCTGCGATCCCGACGAGGCCGCGCGCGCGCCCACGGGCGATGCGATCGTCGGCGATGTCGGCCTCATCCTTCCGGCGCTCGCCGACACGGTGACTGGCACGACACGACGCTCCCCGGAGCCGCGCGTGGTCCCTCAGCGGATAGCTCCCGGCCACACTCCCCTTGCCGCGGAGCGGTTCCTCGACCTCATGGACGAACTCGCTCCACGCGATGCCATCTATGTGAACGAGTCCACCTCCACCATCGAGGCGATGTGGGAGCGGATGGGCTGGGAGAACCCGGGCAGCTACTATTTCGGCGCGGCGGGAGGCCTCGGCTTTGCCATGCCGGCCGCGGTCGGCGTCCAGCTCGCCGAACCGGACCGGCAGGTGATCGCGCTGATCGGCGATGGCTCGGCCAATTACAGCATCACCGCACTGTGGACCGCCGCGCAGCACGACGTGCCGGTCGTGTTCGTCATCCTGCGAAACGGCACCTATGGCGCGCTTCGGTGGTTTGCCGGCGTACTGCATGCGGACGGCGTGCCGGCTCTCGACGTGCCGGACATCGATTTCGTCGCCATCGCGACGGGCTACGGCGTGGAGGCCGTGCGGGTCACGACGGACGACGCCTTCGCTGCCGCCTTCACCCGCGCGATCGGGGCCCGCAAGCCGTCCCTGATCGAAGTCGCGACCGCCTGGAAGACGCGCTGACCGGCCAGGAGTGGCGATGCCAGCATCGCCGCCCGAACAGGATCAACACAGACAGAGCAGCATCATGAGAACAACGCTCCTCACCACACTCGCGCTCGGCGCGTTTCTCGCCTCCGTGGCGCCGGCCCTTGCCGACGACACGGCCCCGCCGGCCGATCCGCCCGCCGTCGCGCTCTACAGTCCCGCCGACGCGCAGGCTGTCCTCGATGCCCGCATCATCGCGCTCAAGACCGTGATCGGGCTCTCGGCGGATCAGGAAGCGCTGTGGGCACACGTCGAGGCGGCCATTCGCAAGGTTGCCGCCAATTCCGCCGAACGGCGGGCAGCGCGCGCCGAGGCTCCGGAGCCGGCGAGCTTCGTCGTCATCCTCGAGCGTACAGCCGACGCCGAGGCGACACGCGCCGCCGAATTGAAGGCCGTCGCCGAGACTCTGAAGCCGCTGGTTGCGACGCTGACGCCGGAGCAGCAGCGCCGGGTTCCGGCCTTCCTCGGTCTGCGCGAGGCGAACAACGGCATGGCTCAGCCGACGGCGGAGCTTTGGCTGTTCGAAGAAGGGCAGTAACCAGCGCCGGCAAAGGACGGGGGACCCGCTCCGGCGGGTCCGCTCAATAAAGAAAGGCGAGCGTCGCGCATGGCCGACGCACATCACGCCGGCGGCACGGGATCGAGGCCGGCCGGACCGAGGCTCGGGGAGAAGACAGCATGACGGATGGCGTTCTGGTCGCCGGCGCAGGGCCGGTGGGGCTGACGATGGCGCTCGAGCTTGCGCGCTACGGCGTCAAGGCGCGGGTGATCGACAAGATTTCCGGTCCCTCCGACACCTCGCGTGCCGTGGCCATCTGGCCGCGAACGCTCGAGCTCCTCGACCGGTCCGGCGTGGCGGCGGACCTCCTTGCCGTCGGCAACCGCGTCGTCACCGCCAACATCTTTTCCGGCAAGAACCAGGTCGGCCGCATCCGGATCGAGGATGTCGTGTCGCCCTTCCCCTTCGCGCTGATGACGCCACAATATGAGACCGAAGGCGTGCTCAGACGCCATCTCAAGGCGCACGGCATCGCGCCGCAATTCTCGACGGAGCTGGCCGATATCCAGCAGGACGACAACGGCGTCACCGCGACGCTGCGGACGGCGAAGGGCACTGAGACGACCGAGCGCTTCGACTGGCTCGTCGCCTGCGACGGCGCGCATAGCGTGGTGCGCCATCGACTCGGTCTCGAATTCGACGGCGACACGCTCGGGCTCGACTGGACGCAGGGCGACTTTCACCTGACCGGCATGCCCATCCCGTCGTCGGAACTCGCCATCTTCTGGCATCCCGAGGGCGCGCTCCTGTTCTTTCCGATGGCGCCGGATCGCTACCGTATCATCACCAGCCTCGGGCCATCGACCGATGCCGAACCGGTTCCGCTCGACCTCGACGCCTTCCAGAAGGTCATCGATCGCCGCGGACCGGGCGGGATCACGCTGACCGGCACCGTCTGGACCAGCGCCTTCCGCATCAATGAGCGGCAGGTCGACGCCTACCGCTCTGGTCGGATCTTTCTCGCCGGCGATGCCGCCCATGTGCACAGCCCGGCCGGCGGCCAGGGCATGAACACCGGCATTCAGGACGCGATCAATCTCGCCTGGAAGCTGGCGCTCGTCAGTCGAGGCGCCTCAGCGGCGCCGATGCTGCTGGACAGCTACGACGCCGAGCGGCGTCCGGTCGGCGCCGCGGTGATCCGCGAATCCCGCAGGCTCACCAAGGCCGCGTCCCTCGAAAGCCACGCCCTGCAGGCGCTCCGCAATGTCGTTGCCCATCTGGTCCTCGGGCTTCCGGCCGCGCAGCACGCCATCGCGGGAACGATCACCGAGGTTTCCATCGGCTATCCAAACAGCCCCCTCAATGGAGCCTCGCATCACGCCGGCGCAGGCACCCGTGTCGCACCGGTCGCCGGAGAGGCGCCCTATGGCGGGGCGGATGCGCCCCGCTTCGGTCTGCACGGCAGCGGCCAAGGCGCCACGTCGCTCATGTCAGAGTACCCGGCCCTGCTGGAGCCGCGGCTTCGCGCCCCGCTGGCGGCGGGCCGCCTCGCCCTCGTCCGGCCCGACGGCTATCTGGCGATGTCCGTGCCGGAGGGAGACTGGCCGGAGATCGCCGCCTATCTGGCGCGGTTTTCCGCACCGGAATGAGGTGAGCCTGCCGCGTCGACGCTGAGGCTCGTCGCGCCCTGATCGATGCAATCGAGGAGCAGTCATGACCGGCGATTTCGAGAGAGAGCTGACGCGGCGCGTCTGGGCGGACGACGCCTTCGCGGCGCGGCTGGAAGAGCACCCCGACGAGGCCCTGCAGTCGATCGGCCTGCCGGTGCCGGCCGGGGTCAAGGTGAAGGTCGTCGTGCAGAAGCGCGACCGGATCTACTTCACCATCCCGCCGGTCCGCCCCCCTGGCTCGCCGCCGCCGGCGGCGCCCCTCAACCAGTTCGACCTCTGGTCGAGCAAGGGGCTGTTCATCTGGCTGGTCCCGGTTGCCGCCAAGTTCGAGCTGCTCGCCCTGCGCAACGCCGCGCGCCAGACGGGGGATGGTCATGCGAAGCCCTGATTTCGTCGAGGCCACGTACGAGCGCATCGCGACCGATCCGGCCTACCGCGCCAGGCTGCTGGCCGATCCGGTCGCCACTCTGTCAGCGGAGTTCGGCTATACGCCGGGGCCGGACCTGAAGATCGAGATCATCGAGCAGGCGGAGGACACCATCGTCATCATCGTGCCGCCGAAGCCCGAGGCGGGCGAGGATCTCGAACGGGCGCTGGAGCGCGTCACGGAGCAGTCTCTCGACCTCCTGTTCTCCTCCGGCATCGGTGGCTTCTTCATCCCGGACACAGCCCAGAAATGGGTGCTCCGCGCGATGCGACTGGCATCCCAGGAGACGTCCGGCCCGGCGGGCCCGCAGGCGTAGCTAGAACGGCAGGCCGACATAGTTCTCGGCCACGCTGGTCGACCCAGCCACCGACGTCGCGATATAGTCGAACTCGGCGCGCTGCATCCGCTGGTCGAATGCGGTGTTGGCCGGGAAGCGGTGCAGCAGGGTGGTCATCCACCAGGAGAACCGCTCGGCCTTCCATATCCGGGAGAGCGCGCGGCTCGAATAGGCGTCGAGCGCCGCTCCCGAGCGGTCGCGATAGTGCTCGACCAGCCCCTGCGACAGGTAATAGATGTCGCTTGCCGCGAGGTTGAGCCCCTTGGCGCCGGTCGGCGGCACGATATGGGCCGCATCACCGGCAAGGAACAGCCGTCCGAAGCGCATCGGCTCGGCGACGAAGCTGCGCAGCGGCGCGATACTCTTCTCGATCGACGGCCCGGCCGTTACCGCTCCCGCGACGTCCTCGGGCAGCCGGCGCCGCAACTCGTCGAAGAAGCGTTCATCCGACCAATCCTCGACCTGTTCCTCGAGCGAGACCTGCACGTAGTAACGGCTGCGCGTCGCCGAGCGCATCGAGCAGAGCGCAAAGCCGCGGTCGGAGCTCGCATAGACCAGTTCATGGGCGGCGGGCGGTACGTTGGCGAGCAGGCCGAGCCAGCCAAAGGGATAAATGCGCTCGAATTCCCGGATCGCGCCTTCTGGAACCGAAGGCCGCGACACGCCGTGGAAGCCGTCGCAGCCCGCGATGAAGTCGCAGGCGAGTTCCGTTCGAACGCCATCCTTGATGAAGGAGACGCGGGGCGACCCACTATCGAAATCATGTAGCGCGACCTCGTCGGCCTCATAGATCGTCGTGGCACCTATAGCATTGCGTGCGAGCATCAGGTCGTGCGTCACTTCGGTCTGGCCATAGACGGTGACCGTCTTGCCGGCCGTCAGGCCCTTCAGGTCGATGCGATGGCGGCGACCGTCGAAGGCGAGCGAGAAGCCTTCATGCGCTAGGCCTTCGCGGTGCAGCCTCTCGGCGACGCCCGCCTCCTCCAGCATATCGGCCATGCCCTGTTCGAGCACGCCGGCGCGGATGCGCGAGAGCACGTAGTCGCCGCTCTTGCGCTCGATGATGACATTGTCGATGCCCTGGCGCGACAGTAGCTGGCCGAGCAACAGTCCGGCCGGGCCCGCGCCGATGATCGCGACCTGTGTCCGCATATTGGTGTCCTCCCTCGCGGAGCCGAACTGCGCCGACCCCGCAGGGTGCAGTCTCGACCGATCGCGTCTTGACGGGAATGGAGCATTCGCGCAGCCTGTTGGACAAATCGAGCAACGAGCATTCGATGTCGGCGGCCACCGTCCCTGCCTATTGGCTATATGGCGAGCGCCGCGAGGATCGCTTTCCCGACGCGCTGCATATCGAGACGATCGACGCGCGCAGCGCGATCAACAACTGGCGTATCCAGCCGCATCGTCACCAGGACATGGTTCAGTTCTTCCTGGTCATCGGGGGCGGCGGCCGGGCTCGGATTGATGGCGTCGAATATCGGCTGGCGGCAGGCACCGCCATGCTGATCACGCCTTTCGTCATTCACGAGTTCTGTTTCGAAGCGGGAACGGTGGGCTACGTCGCCAGCGTTGCCGACATCATCCTGCGCCGATCATTCCAGCACCAACCCATGACGATGCAGGCGCTCGGCAGCCCGCGGGTCCTGGACTTGTCGCCTGAAACGTCCGAAATCGAGGAATTGCGGGCTGCCATGCAGGCTGCGCTCTGTGAATTTGGACGCAATGCCGGTGGGCGCGAGATCGCTCTCTCAGCCCATGCGGCGCTGCTCGCGACTTGGTTTGCGCGCGCCGTAAGCCAAATGTCGAGCGTGCTGGAGCCCTCCGTCGACGGGCGGATCGCCCTGGTGCAGCGCTTCGTGGCTCGCGTCGAGCACGACTTCCGCAGTCACCAGCCGCTCGACGACTATGCCCGGCAGCTCGGCGTGTCGGTGCCCCATCTGACGCGCTGCTGCCGGGAGACGATCGGCCATCCGGCGATCCGGATCATCCATGACCGGCTGATGCTCGAGGCAAGGCGGCATCTCGTCTACACGTCGATGAGCATATCGCAGATCGCCTTCGGACTTGGATTTTCCGATCCGGCCTATTTCTCACGCTTCTTCGCCGCCCGCGCCGGCCAGTCGCCGTCCGACTATCGTGCGGCCGGGTGATCCAGTTCCGCGTCCGGCAGGAAGCGCAGAGCCTCGACGAGCTGCCCCGCATGCCGCAAGGCCGCTCCGGCCGTGATCGCCATCTGCGGCAGCACCAGCCATTCCAGCGTCCAGGCGGCGCCCGATCGCTCGTTCTCATGCACGAGCGCCTGGTGCAGGGTTCCGACGAGGCCTGCATTGAAACGGGCAAGCGCCACCAGAACCTCCGCCGCAACGGGGTTCGACTTGTGCGGCATCGCGGAAGATCCGCCGCCGCCGGCGATGTGGACGGCCGCGACCTCGTTCTGGGCCATGAGCGCGACATCGGCGCCGAGCTTGCCGAGCGTCCCCGTGACCAGCGCAAGCCAACTGCCCCATTCGGCGATGCTGTCGCGGGCCGTGTGCCAGGAGGGCGCCGCGGAGAGACCGAGCCGTTCGGCGAGCTTCTGCACCACTAGGTCGCCCTTGCCGCTGAGACCGGAGCGGGTGCCGACCGGGCCGCCGAACTGAACGACGAGAAGGCGCGGCGCGATCTCGGCGAGCCGAGCGCGATCGCGTTCCAGCGGCCGGAGCCAGGTATCGATCTTGTCGCGCGCGGTGAACGGCAGTGCGCGCTGCATTCGTGTCTGCGCCATGAGGGCGATGGCGCCCTCGGTCGTCTTCAACCGCTCCAGGGTGCCGATCAGCCCAGCGAGGCGAGCGCTGAGTTCGGCGATCACCGGCTTCAGTCTCAGGACGAGCCCGGTGTCGACCAGATCCTGGCTGGTCGCCCCGAAATGCAGCCATTGCCCATGCGGCTCGGCGACCGCCTTGCGCAGCAGCGCGACGAAAGAAGGCCCGACGACGCCATCTTTCGCCATGCCGGCGCGAAGCGCGTCCAGCGGAGGCCGGAAGCCGTTGCAAGCCGCCGTGATCGCCGCAGCCGCCTCTGGCGAAACGATGCCGACGTCGGCTTCTGCGCCCGCGAGCGCCGTCTCGAAGGCGAGCATCGCCTCGATCTCGCTGCCTTCGGAGAAGAAGGCCTCGATCGTGGCGTCGCCGGCGAGGGCACTGAGCAGTGCTGATGTCATGGATTGCGTGCGTTCTGGCGTGGAGCGTTAAGCTTGCGAGGACGGCCAAGGATCGGATCCCGCCGCCGCGTCCGTCAGATGTCGAAGAAGATCGTTTCCTTCTCGCCCTGGAGATGGATGTCGAAACGATAGGTCGGAACGCCGCTCTCCAGGGAGCGCGGCGCGATCAGCGTCGCAACGCGGTTGCGATGCTCGACCCGGCCGAGCACGGGATCGGCTGCGTTGGCCGCCTCCTCGTCGCCAAAGTAGAGTCGCGTGTGCAGCCCGACATTGATACCGCGCGCAACGATCCAGAAGGTGATGTGCGGCGCCATCGGCCTTCCGTCGGTATAGGGCGCCGAGCCGGGCTTGATCGTCTCGAAGCGATAGAGGCCTGTGGTGCCGTCCACCGGCCCGCGCGCCCAGCCGGTGAACGCCGGGTCGGCCGCGCCGCGATGCTCGCCACGTCCGGGATAGAGGCCCCTGGCATCCGCCTGCCAGATTTCAATCAGCGCATCCTTCAGGATGTTGCCGCCGCCGTCGAAGACCCGGCCGGTCACGACGATACGCTGGCCCTCGACCTCCGCGGGGACGGGCCGGGAGCCGAGATCCAGGGGATAGACGCTGTCGATGCCGATGAAATTCGGGGTGGCGCCGATATGGACATAGGGACCGGCGGTCTGAGAGGGGCTCTCTTTCAGCCTTTCAAGCTTCTGGACCATCAATTGCCCTCCTTGCGGTTCTCGAACATCGTCGAGCGGCGGCCGCGCAGCACGATGTCGAATTTGTAGGCGAGCGTATCCATCGGCAGCGACGCTTCGCGGTCCAGCGCAGCCACCAGGGTCTCCACCGCTTCGCGGCTCGGGATACCCATGACGATCGGGCATTGCCAGATCATGGGGTCGCCTTCGAAATACATCTGCGTGATCAGCCGCTGCGCGAAGGCATGGCCGAAGATCGAGAAGTGAATATGGGCCGGGCGCCAGTCATTGACCCTGTTCGGCCAGGGATAGGCTCCCGGCTTGATGGTGCGGAACCAGTAGCGGCCGTCCTCATCCGTGATCGTGCGCCCGCATCCGCCGAAGTTTGGGTCGATCGCCGCCAGATAGGTTTCCTTCTTGTGGCGATAGCGCCCGCCTGCGTTTGCCTGCCAGAATTCGACAAGGGCGCCGGGGACCGGCCGCGCGTTCTCGTCGAGAACACGGCCGTAGACGAGAATGCGGGGTCCGATCGGATCGCCCGTGGTCGCGAAATTACGGATCAAATCATTGTCGAGCGGACCCAGCATGTCGTGGCCGAAGACCGGGCCCGTCATTTCCGAAATCGTATTGCCGAGCGACAGGAGCGCCTTTTGCGGCGAGCGCAGCACGGATGTCTTGTAGTCGGGCGTGAGAGCCGGCGGGTGCCAGGAGCGGTCGCGCTGGAAGAACGCGCCGTCCTGATAGGATGAATTTTCGTTCCGCATGATGGGACCTCCTCCCGATCTTCCGCCGTCAGTCTGTGGTCCTGGCCTCGGCGTCCATTTCCGCTAAGGCTTTCGCGGCTATCTTGAAGGCGTGGTTCGCCGCCGGCACGCCAGCATAGATGGCGACATGCAGCAGCGCTTCCTTGATGTCGTCCGGACTCGCACCGGTGTTGCGGGTCGCGCGGACATGCATCGCAACCTCGTCATGGTGGCCGAGCGCGGCCAGGAGGGCGATCGTGAGCATGGAGCGCTCGCGCTTGCTGATGGTCTCGCGCGACCAGACCGAGCCCCAGGCGCTTTCCGTGATCAGGGTCTGGAAGTCGGCATTGAACGGGGAGGTCGACGCTACGGCCGCCTCGACATAGGATTCTCCCAGGACGGCGCGCCGCGTCGCCATGCCCGTCTGGTAGCGATCGGTCGGCTCAGACATGGCCAGCCTCCTCAAGATGGCGCGCGATCAAGTCCGCGAACGCCGCCGGCTGCTCGACGGTCGGAATATGGCCGCAGGATGCGATGGTCTCGAACCGGGCGCCGGCTATGCGGTCTGCGGTGGCCCGGACGAGATCGGGCGGTGTCGACTGGTCCTGGTCGCCAACGACGACAAGCGTCGGCGCTGCGATCGTGCTGATCCGGTCGGTGAGGTCGGCATCGCGGATCGCCGCACAACTGCCGATATAGCCCTCGGGCGGCGTCCGCAGCAGCATATTGCGCCAGCCAGCGAGTTCCACAGGGCGTCTCTCGTGAAAGTCCGGCGTGAACCAGCGTTCCATCACGCTGTCGGCGATCGGCGCCAAGCCCCCTTTGGTCACGGCGCCGATTCTGGCGGCCCAGCTCGCGGCCGTGCCGATCTTGGCGGCGGTGTCGGCAAGGACGAGCGCCGTCAGCCTTTCAGGAGTGCGGATGGCGATGTTCTGGCCGATGAGCCCGCCGATGGAAAGTCCGACCAGCGCGAAACGGCCAAGCGCCAGATAGTCCGCGAGGGCGAGAAGGTCGTCCGTGTGATCGTCGATCGAATAGGGTCCGGCCGGCGCGTCGGAAAGACCGTGGCCCCGCTTGTCGTGGAGAACGATGCGCCAGTTGTCGGCGAGGCGCGCCGCGACATCGTCCCAGATGCGGAAGTCCGTGCCGAGCGAATTGACGAACAGCACCGCCGGGGCGTCGGCAGGGCCCATTTCCGTCCAGTGGATCACCCGTTGGTTCAGCAGCGAGAACGCCATATCGGTTCAGGTCCATTTGCAGCCATCAATGAGCAGCTTATTCGTGGGCAATATTCATGTAAAATGACATATAGGGCTACTCATATAACCGTGGAGTTATGATGACCGATACGGCGAGGGGCGACATCGTCGATGGAAGGATCAAGCTCCGCCATCTCGTCTGCTTCCTGGAAGTGGCGCGGCTGAAGAGCGTGGTGCGCGCCGCCTCCGTGCTCGGGTTGAGCCAGCCGGCCGCTTCCAAGACGATCCAGGAACTGGAGGCGATTCTCGGCGCCGAATTGTTCGACCGGAGCCGGCGAAACCTCGTCTTGACCAGCCATGGCGAGGTGTTTCAGCGCTATGTCGGCGCGAGCCTGACCTCGCTGAAGCAGGGCGTGCGCTCGCTGGGGCAGGCCGATAGCGCCGTTACCTTCACGGTCGGGGCGCTGCCGACTGTCTCGGCCAGCATATTGCCGGCTGCGGTACTGCACTTCACCGCGCGGCGGCTCGCCATGAAGCCCCGCCTCATTACCGGCCCCAACGCCTTCCTGATGTCGCAGCTGCGCGTCGGCGATGTCGATCTCGTCATCGGCCGCATGGCGGAGCCCGACGCGATGCGCGGATTCACGTTTGAACATCTCTATTCGGAGGCCATCGCGCTGGTCGTCCGGCCCGGCCATCCTCTGCTGGCGGCGGCGAACTTCGACATCGGGGCGATCGGCGGCTACCAGATGCTGATGCCGCCGCCAGGCTCGATCATCCGACCGATCGTCGATCGGCTCCTTCTCGCAAACGCGATCGGACCGGCGCGCGGCGACGAGATAGAGACCGTGTCGGATGCCTTCGCGCGCAGTTATGTGCGCGCTACCGACGCAGTATGGATCATCTCGCAGGGCGTCGTCATCGACGATGTCGCGCATGGCCTGCTCGCGATGCTGCCGGCCGACACGTCGGACACGCTCGGCCCCGTCGGCCTCACGACCCGGGCCGACACACCACCGACGCTGCCGGTGCAGCTCTTCTCCCAGTCTGTACGACATGTCGTGGCGGCTCGCGCCGGCCCGGCATGAGCCGGCGCGATTGGTACCCGATCAGAACGGATAGGGCTGCGGCCCCTCGATGGTGACCCAGCGCAGTTCCGTGAATTCGGCAATGACGGCCTTGCCGCCGAAGCGGCCATAGCCCGACGACTTCACGCCCCCGAACGGCATCTGCGCTTCGTCGGCGACCGTGGGGCCATTGATGTGACAGATGCCGGTCTCAAGCCGCTTCGACACCGCGTAGGCCCGCTTGATGTCCTGTCCGAACACTGCTGAGGAAAGACCGTATTCGGTATCATTGGCGACCCGTACGGCCTCATCGACGCCGTTGACGCGAACGATAGGCTTCACCGGGCCAAAGGATTCTTCCGCATAGATGCGCATGTTCGGCGTCACGTGGTCGATCACGGTAGCCTCCACGATCGTGCCCGTCCGCTTGCCGCCTGCGACGACGATGCCGCCCTTGGAAACGGCGTCCGCGATCAGTTCGTCCATCCGCTCGGCAGCCTTGAGGTCGATGAGCGAGCCGAGCACGACATGGCCCCGCGGATCGCCCGCGGGCAGCGACGCAGCCTTGGCCGCGAGCTTCGCCACGAACTCATCGGCGACGCTTTCGTCGACGACAAAGCGTTCCGTCGACATGCAGATCTGTCCCTGGTTGAGGAAGGCGCCGAAGGCCGCGGCTGAGACCGCCTGGTCGATGTCGGCGTCGTCGAGCACGACAAACGGCGCCTTGCCGCCGAGTTCCAGCAGAACAGGCTTCAGGTGCTCGGCCGCGAGCTTGGCGATGATCTTGCCGACCTTCGACGAGCCGGTGAAGTTGACGCGGCGAACAGCGGGATGGGCGATCAAGGCCTCGATGATGGCGGGCGCATCAGCCGGTGCATTGGAGATGACATTCACGACGCCCTTCGGGAAGCCGGCCTCGTTCAGCACCTGGCCGATCAGATGATGGGTGCCAGGGCAAGCCTCGGAGGAGCGCAGGATCACGGTATTGCCACAGGCGAGCGGGCCGGCGATCGAACGCACGCCGAGGATCACCGGCGCATTCCAGGGCGCCATACTGAGAACGACGCCGGCCGGCTGCCGGATCGCGAGCGACAGGATTCCGGGCTTGTCGGACGGAATGACCTCGCCGGTGATCTGCGTCGTCAACGAGGCGGCCTCGCGCAAGATGCTCGCACCGAGATGGACGTTGAATCCGGCCCAGGGGGTTGTCGCGCCGGTTTCTTCGACCATCAGCCGGGCGAAATCCTCAATTCTGCCTTCCAGTAGATCCGCCGCCTTCAAGAGCAGGGCGCGGCGCTCGCCCGGGCCGGTCTCAGACCAGCTCTCGAAGGCCCTTGCCGCTGAGGCCACGACCGTCCCGACATCGGCGAGGGTTGCAGCCGCGGCGCTCGTCGCGACGGTGCCGGTGACGGGATCGCGCCGCTCGAATGTTGCGCCGGTGGCGGAATCGACCGCCTCGCCGTCGATGATGAAGCCGATCTTCATGACAGTCTCCTTCTCAGGAAGCCGGCCGCTGAGGCCGGAGAAAGGTTCGGGGACAGGGCTCAGAAGCCCAGGACATCCGCATTGATCGAGGCTTCGAGCCCGCCATCGACCGGCAGATTGGCGCCATTGATCCAGCGCGCGCCGTCAGAGGCGAGGAACAGGATCGCCGGGGCGATATCGGGGGCGTTGCCGGCGCGGCCGACCCGCGTGATGTCGCTGTCGACCCGCGCATCGCCGAAGACCTGCCGGAACTCCTTCAGGATCGGCGTCGAGACCGGACCCGGACTGACAGCATTGACGCGGATACCGCGGTCGTGGAACAGCGGCTGATGCGCCGCTCGCTGGGTCCAGAGCAGCAGCGCCTCCTTGGAGATCGGGTAGCCTTCGCCTTCGGCGACGGCAAAGTCCCGCACGATGGCGTCCGCGTCGGGAAAGCCCGCGATGTCGACGAGCCCCTTGGCCCGGGCGAGATTGGCGCGCCAGCCATAGCCGGCGATCGAGGCGACATTGACGATGGCGCCGCCTTCGCGGATGCGCGGCGCCACGGCCTCGGACAGCGCCCGCAGGCCATAGAAATTGATGGCAATCGTCTTGGCGTCGCCGAGCGTGCCCGACACGCCGGCGACATTCGCAAGCGCGTCGATGCGCTGGGGCAGGCGGGCGACGAGTTCCGCGATCGAGCTGGGCGAGGACAGGTCGGCCTCGATGAAGGACGCCAGCGCCGCCGCAGGGACGCGCTGGTCGACGCCGATGATATCTGCACCCGCGGCGAGCGCGAGTTCGGCGGTGCGGGCGCCGATGCCGGATGCGACGCCGGTGATGAGGATGGTCTTGCCGAACAGCATGGATCTGCCTTTCGTTTCTGTGGGTCTGGAATGAGGCTAGGGCGTGCCGGCCGAAGGCGCCGCGCCCCGGCCGTCCTCCTGTCGGGCGCGCGGCGGACGCCCCGCCCCGATGCCGAAGATGCGGTAGCCGAGCGGCAGCAGGCCGAGGCCGAAGCGGCGCTCGAGCCAGCCCCAGATGCCACGCGGCACGAACAGCGAGAAGACGAGCGCCGTGGCGCCGAGACCGACCAGGTACCAGACGCCGCTGCCGCCGAACCAGGCCTCGATCAGGAAGAAGATCAGCGCGCCGAGAATGGCGCCTTCGAACGTCCCGAGGCCGCCGACCAGCACCATGAAGATCATGTAGGCGGTCCACTGGACCCCGAAATAGGTCTTGGGCTGGAAGGTGATCGCCGTCGAGAGCCACAACGCCCCGGCGAGCGCAGCGCCGAAGGCGGCGAAGACGAAGATGATACGCTTCGTCGCCATCACGCGGACACCGATGGATGCCGCCGCCTCCTCATTGTCGCGGATCGCCTGGATCGCCGAGCCGACCCGGCTGCGCAGCAGCAGGAAGAGGACGACGAGAATGGTGGTCATCGCGGCGAGCGCCATCCAGTAATTGAAGGCGTGCCGCGTCGCCGCGTCATAGGCGTTGAGCGCGATCAGCGATGTGCCCGTTTCGCCCTGGACGAGGCTGTCGAGATTGACGAGCAGATGGCAGAGCTCGGCCACCACCCACATGCCGATCGCAAACTCCCCGCCGCGCAGCCGCAGCATGAAGGCCGAGATCGGCAGCGACACCGCGGCGACCGCAGCGGCGGCAAGGAGAAGCGACAGATAGACGTTGATCCCCATATCGGCGAGCCGCACGGCCGCATAGGCGCCGAGCCCGAAAAACGCCTGCTGCCCCACCGAAACGAGGCCGCCATAGCCGGCGAGCGCGTTCCATGTCACCGCGAGAATGACGTAGATGAACAGCGTCGTCAGCTTGTCGATGGCATTGTTGTCGAAGACGAGCGGCCCGGCGGCGAGGATCGCGAGGATCAGCATCGCGCCGATGACGGAGAGCCGCGAGAGTCCTGTCCAGCGCTCGACGCGGAAGGTCATGGTCTCACTCATGCGGCGCGCCTCACTGTCTTGCGGAACGTCGTGCCGATCGTGTCGATATAGAGACGGCCGAACAGCACGGCGAGGAAGACGGCATGGCCGGTGATCAGGAAGCCCTGCGGGCTGACCTGCGCGCCGAGGCTCTGTGCCACGCCGAGCACGATGCCGCCGACAAGCGTGCCCCAGAGCGAGCCGGCGCCGCCGATGACGGCCGCCTCGAAGGCGAAGATCAGCTGCGGTCCGCCGGCATAGGCATCGAAGGTCGCGCGCATGCCGAGAAAGGCACCGGCAATGCCGACCGTGACAAGGGCGATCGCGGCCGCGGCGGCGTTGACGCGCTTTGCATTGATGCCGATGAGGCCGACCGTGTCGGGGTCTTCGGCGGTGGCGCGGATGGCGCGGCCGAGCTGGGTGCGGGTCAGGAAGAGTTGCAGCCCGCCGAGGATGACGACCGCCGCCACGAAGGTCAGCGCCGCCAGCTTGCCGATATAGATGTCATCCGTGAGCGACCAGCTGTCATAGGAGAGCTCGTCGATGAAGGGCGCGAGCGAGCGGGTGTCGGCGCCGAACTGCTCGAACATGAGATTGTCGAGCACGATCGAAAGGCCGAACGTCGAAAGGATCGGCACCAGCATGCCGCCGCGCTGGCTGCGCTCGAACACGGTCCGCTGCAGCACCCAGCCGAGAACCGCCATGGCGGGCAGCACGAGGATGAGCGCCGTGAACGGGTTGATCCCATATTGGTCGGCCAGCACGAACAGCGCGAAGGCGGCGACGATGGCGAGACTGCCATGCGCAAGGTTGATCATGCGCATGACGCTGAACATGAAGGAGAGGCCGCAGGCGATCACGGCGTAATAGCCACCGAGCAGGATGCCCTGCACGATCTGATTGGCCCAGATCATCATCCGTGCAGCCTCCCTTTGGCGCCGCCGAGACCGAAATAGGCTTCCGACACCTGCTCGCGCGTGATGTCGCCGCGCTTCCCCTCCAGCACGATCTTTCCCTCCAGCATGCAGATGATCCGGTCAGCGACGTGCATCGCCCGGCGGAGATCCTGCTCGACCAGCACGATCGTGGTGCCGCTCGTGATGAGCGTGTCGAGCGAGGCGTAGACGCGGTCGACGGCGAGCGGCGACAGGCCGAGCGAGACCTCGTCGAGGAGAAGGATTTCCGGGTTGGTCATCAGCGCGCGCCCGATCGCCGTCGCCTGCTGCTCGCCGCCGGAAAGGTTGCCGGCCTTGGCCTTGCGGCGCGACACGAGGTTCGGGAAGGCCTCGAAGACGCGCTCGATCGTCCATGGCCCCGTGCGGCCGGCGGAGCGCGCGAGCATGAGGTTCTCCTCGACGCTCATCTGGCCGAAGAGCCGCCGACCCTCCGGCACAAGCGCGACGCCGAGCCCGACCCGGCTGTGGGCGGGAATGGTCGTGATGTCGATGCCGCCGAAGCGGACATGGCCGCCGGCCGGGATATGAGCGCCGGCGATCGCCCGGAGCAGCGTCGTCTTGCCAGCGCCATTGGCGCCGACCAGAGCCACCGTCTCGCCCTTCTCGACCGCGAGGCTGACGCCCCGGACGGCCTGAAGCAGGCCATGGCGGACATCGAGGTCGGTGATCTCGAGCCGGCTCATTCCACGCCTCCGCCGAGATAGGCCTCGACGACGGCCGGCGTTGCCATGACCGCGGCGGGATCGCCATCGGCGATGATCCGGCCCTGGTCCATGCAGATCAGGCGATCGGCGACCTGGAGCAGGATGTGCACGATATGCTCGATCCAGACGATGGCGATGTTCCGGCTGCGCAGTTCGCGGATGGTCGCGACCAGTTCGTTGGCCTCGCCATCGGTGAGCCCGCCACCGATCTCGTCGAGCAGGAGCAGCTTCGGATCAGTTCCAAGCGCACGGGCCAGCTCAAGCCGCTTGCGATCGAGGAGGCCCAGCGTCTCGGCGCGCCGGTTGGCGACGTTCAGCATGCCGCAGAGGTCGAGCGAGTCCATCGCGCGCTGATAAGCCTCCTCCCGCGGAAAATTGCCGCCATTGGCCGCGGCGACGAAGACGTTCTCGAACACCGTCATGCCGCCGAAGGGACGCGGAATCTGGTGCGTGCGCACAAGGCCGCGTCGACACCGATCCGCGGCGGGCGTCAGCGTCACGTCCTCGTCGCGGAACAGGATCGAGCCGCTCGTCGGCGGGTGGGCGCCGACAAGGACACTGAGGAAGGTCGTCTTGCCGGCGCCATTCGGTCCGACGATGCCAACCGCTTCGTCGGCGCGCATGGTGAAGTCGATGGCATCGAGGACGACAAGCGCGCGGAAGCGCTTGTGCAGTCCCGAGACCGCAAGGATCGGCCGGTTGCTTGCGTCGATCACGGTGTTGTTCCAGTGGGGGCAAAGGCCGCCCGGGCCATCGCCGATGTCCCGGGCGGTTGGGTGCGGCTGGCGGTCAGCCGTTGAGCGGACGGAGCTTGCCGCCGATCGGAACATTCGGATCCGTCGCATTGTCGGTGACGACGAAGTCGAGCTTGAACTTGGAGCCCGGTGCCGCCTTGACCCATTGCGTGCCGACGATCGGGCCGGGTGAGACGTTCGGCACCGGTCCGCTGGTGAAGTCGACCTTGCCCGAGATCGTAACCGTGTTGAGCGTGCTGATCGCCTTGGCGATCGCGGCCTTGCTCTTGGGATCGGCGCTCGCCTTCAGGGCAGCGAAGCCGGCGTCGAGAAGCGAGAGCGTGGCGCCGAGTTGCTGGGTCCACTGCTTGCCCGAACTGGCCTCATAGCCATCGGCGAGCGCCTCGCCGCCGATGCCGGTGAGCGAGGATGTATAAGGGAAGGTCTTGTGCCAATAGGCATTGTTGCCGAGATTGTAGCCGAGCGTTCCCAGCGCCTCGACGCCGTCGGGGAAAAGGCCCGTCTTGGCGAGCTGGGCGATCTTCAACTGTTTGCGAAGACCCTGCTGGGCGGCCTGGCGCCAGAAGGCCGCAAAGTCCGGCGGAATGGGGAAGGAATTGAAGATCTCGACCTTCTCCTTGCGGAACAGCGAGATCTGCGACGAATAATCCGTCGTGCCATCCTCATAGGCGCCGGGATCGATGATCGTGTAGCCGGATTTTTCGAGCAGGGGTACGAGATTGGCGCGGATTGCGTTGCCGTCGGCATCGTTCGGATAGAGGACGCCGATCTTCTTGTTGTTTTCGATAAGGCCGAACTGAGCGACATACATCTTGTAGAATTCGCCGACGCCGAACCCGAAATGATAGGTCCATTTGAACGGCGATGATGCGCCCGGCTTGGCGCCGCGGCCGAAATACCAGGCCTCCCACGGCATGACCGTCGAAAGACACGGCACGCCGGCCGCCTCTGCGGCGTCGGCCACGGGATTGATCGTCTCGGGCGTCGAAATCGCGAGGATCAGGTCGACCTGGTCGCTGTTGATCAGCGATTTCGCCAGCTGGCTGGCGCGGGACGGATCGGACTGCGTGTCGACATCGATGATCTCGACCGCATAGGTCTTGCCGCCGATCGCGAGGCCGCCGGCAAGCGCCTTTCGCGCGAGCTCGAGAACATAGCCATCGGTCTGGCCGAAACCGGACAGCGCCCCGGTGCGCGGGCTCACGAAGCCCACCTTGATGACATCAACCGCCCCGGCCGCGAACGCGCCGCCATGCGTCGCGAGCGCGAGGCCGCCGGCGCCGATGCCGGCCAGGAACTGGCGGCGGTTCGGCCGAAGGATCCTCGGATGGATCGGATTGCTGGACACTCTGGTTCCTCCCTTCGTTCCCGCGGCGCCGAAGGATCGGCGCCGGTTCGGGTCGTTCACGGCTGGTTCGAAAGCCTGTTCCAGCGCAGTTCGTCTACCTCGGCGATGGCTGTGGCCCGTGCGACGTTGAACGCCTACCCCGCGGCCTCGGCGCCTGCTTCCTTGCCCCTACTTGCGAAAGTGCCAGCGTGGCTGATGCCGCGCTCGTCCAGCGACAGTGAAGCATTCGCCACCGCATCATCCTCCAACGGCAGGCCATAGAAATCCCTGCGCCGAAAACGCTCGCTTTCGGATTATTGGCGCGATCAACCTCATCCGTTCACGTCGCCATGACGTTCACGGTCCCATTTCTTTCAGATCTAAAGGATCGGATGCTTCGCTCTGGCTCCTCCAAAGGCGAAAATCATCCGGTGCTCGTCTCCTCCTACCATCCAGTTCTTTGGCTGGATTGACAGTCGCCAGTAAGCCTCACTCCAATCACAGGTGGAATGCATTATTCTCGACATAAATGGCATTTTCCTGGATGTTCAGGTGAGTGTGCTCATCAGGAGGTCTGGTCCACGGTGACAGGTTCCAACAACGATCCCGTCCGAATGGCTCGGCCGGGTAGAGTCCTGCGGGCGGACGCGGCGGTCATCGCGTCCAGATTGGACACAGCCCTGGCGGAGCGCACATGGTCGATCGCCGAGCGCGACCGGCGCCATCATTGCCATCTGTTCTTCGTCCGGCATGGCCGCGCGGTGTTCTCGGGCGTCGACGGACATGAGATGGATCTGATGGCGCCGGCCTTGCTCTGGCTTCCGCGATCCGTTGCCGGCGAATTTTGCCTCGAAGCCGGGAGCGACGGTGTCTCGGCGATGATCGCGGAGGACTTCGTCTGGCGGATCATCGGCGACAGTCCGATCGCTGCCCATCTTCGGCCGATGCTGGAACGCGTCGCCGTGGCGCCCGCGGACCGAATAGCTCCCCAGATTGCCGAAATTGGTGCGTCGCTGAATGCCCTCGTCCGGGAATCGCGCGAACCGCAGGCCGGTGGCGCCGCCATGATGGCGCTGCATCTGGGTATCGTGATGATCCATCTCTGGCGCGCGTCGGGTCGTGGGGCGGCGACCGCGCAGCGCGGCAGCGGCGCCGCGACCGTCCAGCGCTTCCGGCAACTGGTCGAACTCCACTATCGCGAGAATCTCAGCGTCGACGACTATGCTGATCGGCTTGGCGTGACGCGCGCGCATCTGCACGACGCGTGCCTCCGGGCGACGCAGGAAACGCCCCTGGCGCTTATCCATGTGCGCCTGCTCGAAGAAGCGCAGTCCCGGCTGGAACAGACGGAACTTCCGGTCGAGCAGATCGGCTATAGCCTCGGCTTTCGCGATCCCAGCTATTTCAACCGCTTCTTCAGGCGGCTGTCGGGCATGACGCCCGGCGCTTACCGACTGAGCCGACCGACCGCGCCCGCGACCCGTGAGCCGCAGTCGTTCGCCGCATGGCCATAAGGCTATGACGTTGGCCCCGGACGTGCCCTCGGCTTGAACTGGGCTCCGTCGAGAGGATGCGATCGACTGTTCTCGCCCTGTCCGGAGCCCCATTTGCCCCGGACAGGGCCGTATTGGCTTCAGCCGGCGGGAACCGCTTCACCAACTTCAGCGCTGGTGGTCGTATCCGCGGGAGGGCTGATGCGGAACCATGCGACATAAAGGGCGGGGAGGAACAGCAGCGTCAGCACCGTCCCGACCACGATTCCGCCCATCATTGCATAGGCCATCGGTCCCCAGAACGTCTCGTGCGAGATCGGGATCAGCGCGAGCGTCGCCGCCGCTGCCGTCAGCATGATCGGCCGCATCCGATGCTGCGTCGCATCGATCACCGCACTCCACTTGTCATGCCCCTCTTCGATCAGATGCTCGATCTGGACGACCAGGATCACGGAGTTGCGGATGAGGATGCCGATGAGGGCGAGCACGCCGAGGATCGCCACGAAGCCGAGCGGTGCTCCCGAAGGCAGCATCGCCGCCGCGACGCCGATGAGGCCGAGCGGGGCGACCGCCACGACCAGGAACAGGCGCTGGAAGCTCTGCAGCTGCAGCATCAGCAGCGTCGCCATGACCAGAAGCATCAGCGGCATCACCGCAATGATCGGCCCCTGGGCCTTGGCGCTGCTTTCGACGGCGCCGCCGACCTCGATATGATAGTCGGGCTGCATCTTGGCGATGAACGCATCCATCTGGGGCTTCAGCTGCGTGATCACCGTTGCCGGCTGAACCGAGGTTTCGAGCGCGGCCTTGACGGTGATCGTCGGGACTCGATCGCGCCGCCAGAGGATGGGTTGCTCCATCTCGTAGCGGAAATCGGCGATCGCTGCGAGCGGGAAGGACTTTCCGCTCGAGGTCGGTATCTGGAGGTTTTCCAGAGCGTCGATCGAGGCGCGATCCGCGGAACGGGCGCGACTGACCACATTGACGAGATAGATCGAATCCCGGATCTGGGTTGCCGTCGAGCCCCCGACGACGCCGTTCAGCACCGTTGCCACGTCCTGCGATGTGATGCCGAGCTGACGCGCCTTGTCCTGGAGAATGTCGATCTTCACGACACGGGCCGGTTCGTTCCAGTCATAGGTGACCCGTCCCGTATTCTCATTGCCGCTGATGATCGCCGCCACGTCCTGCGCATAAGCGCGGACCTGCGCGATGTCGGGGCCGCTGACGCGATACTGGAC
Source organism: Kaistia sp. (assembly GCA_965279105.1). GTDB lineage: Bacteria > Pseudomonadota > Alphaproteobacteria > Rhizobiales > Kaistiaceae > Kaistia. The sequence continues at coordinate 1,009,350 of OZ257135.1, read as the reverse complement.
AGGACGGCCAACCGGGGGGCCAATATCAAGCAGATGAACGAAGACGTCCGTGCCCACGAACTGGTCGCGGCCGATGGCCTTCAGTCGTTCCAGCACGCGATTGCGCGCTTCAAGCCCCTTGGTCATGATCACGATCTGACCGAAATTGGGGCTTGCAGGCGGAGGATCGAACGACAGCAGGAAGCGCTGCGCCCCCTGGCCGACATAGGACGACCAGAATGAGATGTCGGGGTCGTTCTTCAGCAGCGCCTCGAAACGATCCATTTCTGCCCGGGTCTTGGTGATCGAGCTGTTTTCCGGGCCCGTCCAGTCGACGATCAGTTCAGGCCGGTCCGAGGAGGGAAAGAACTGCTGCTGCACATGGCCCATGGCAAAGATGGAGCCAGCGAACAGGGCCAGGGTCACGATGATCGTCGTCCATTTGAAGCGCACGCAGAGATCGAGCAGCGCGCGGAAAATCCGCGCGAACCATCCGATCTCCCCGTGATGCTTCTTCATGGTCTTCGGCAGGATGGTGACACCGAGGAGCGGCGTGAACACCACCGCGACGACCCAGGAGACGAGCAGGGATATCGCGATCACGACGAACAGCGTGAAGGTGAACTCGCCCGCGCTGCTGGTGTTGAGGCCGACCGGGATGAAGCTCGCGACCGTGACCAGCGTTCCGGTGAGCATCGGGAAGGCCGTGGATGTGTACACATGCGTCGCGGCCTTCTTCAGTGTGTCCCCGGCCTCGAGCCGTGACACCATCATCTCCACGGCGATCATGGCGTCGTCCACGAGCAGGCCGAGCGCGATGATCAGCGCGCCGAGCGAGATGCGTTGCAGCGAGATGCCGAAGAACTCCATCCCGATGAACGTGATTGCGAGCACCAGCGGGATCGACAAGGCCACGACGAAGCCGGCCCGCATGCCGAGACTGATGAACGAGACGGCCAGCACGATTGCGACGGCCTCGACGAGAGCCTTGACGAAACCACCGACAGCCTCGTCGACCACGTGCGGCTGGTCGGAAACCTGATGGATCGAAACGCCGACAGGCAGCGTGCCCTCGATCGTCTTCATCTTGGCGCTCAGCGCCTCGCCGAACTCCAGCAGGTTCGCCGACGGCTTCATGCCTATGGCAAGGCCGATAGCCGGCTCACCATTATAGCGGAACAGCGATGTCGGAGGGTCGACATAGCCGCGCGAGATGGTCGCGATGTCGGAAAGGCGGAAGAAGCGGTTGTTCACCCAGAGATTGACCTTGCCGAGATCCTTCTCCGACGCGAACTGTCCGTTGGTCTGGACGGAGATCCGCTCTCCGTCCGACTCGATGGTGCCGGAGGGGGCGACGGCATTCTGCGCCGCGAGGGCGTTGATGATCGTCTGCTGTGTCAGACCCAGCGACGCCATCTGTTGCGTCGAGAAATCGAGATAGATGACCTCGTCCTGGGCGCCGATGATATTGACCTTGCCGACATTCGGCACCGTAAGGATCTTGGCCCGAGCAGCCTCCGCATAGTCGCGCAGCTGCCGCTGGGTCAGCCCGTCCGACGTCAGGGCGTAGATGTTGCCGAAGACATCGCCGAAATCATCGTTGAAGAACGGTCCCTGCACTCCGCTCGGCAGGTCGCCCTTGATGTCGGAAAGAATGTTGCGCACCCGGAGCCATGTATCGGGAACGGCGCGGCCCTGCGTCGTATCGCGCAGGTTGAGGAAGATCGTGGTCTGGCCCGGCGAGGTCTGGCTCTTCGTGTAGTCGAGCGTATCGATCTCCTCGAGTTTCTTTTCCAGGCGGTCGGTGACCTGCGTCGCCATTTCCTCGGTCGATGCGCCCGGCCATGTGGCCGAGATCAGCATCGTCTTGATCGTGAAGGCAGGGTCTTCCTCACGGCCGAGATGCATATAGGACAGCATTCCGGCGACCGCGGCGATGATCATGAAGTACCACATGAGCGAGCGATGCCGCAGCGCCCAGTCGGAGAGGTTGAAACCGTTCATTGAAGCATCTCCGGGTCGACCTTGACCGTCTGGCCTTCGGTGAGACTGTTGGCGCCGGCCGTAACGATCCGCTCGCCTGGCTGAATTCCACTCTTGATCTGAAGTCGTCCGCCGTCCTTCCGCAGGACCTCGACCGGCCTGCGCGAGACCGTCTCGGCCTTGACATCGACGACCCAGACGAAGGATCGGCCCTCGGCCATGAGCAGGGCAGAGGCGGGCAGATCGACGATCGTCCCTTCGGGCTCGACCGGAGTCGCGACGATCGTGGTCCCGAGCCGGAATGCGGCCGGCGGGGCATCGAGGGTGATGCGGATACGACGGGTGCGTGTCGCCGCATCGGCCTGCGGCGCAATCTCGCGGACATGGCCGCGGGTCTGGACAGCCGGATCGACCTGCAGGGTGACCTCGAACGCCTCGCCGGGCTTCAGGAGCTGAGCCGTTTCGTCGGGAAGGTCGATGACGGCTTCGCGATCGCCCGTCTGTGCGACGGTGAATACGGTATCACCGGCATTGACCGTCTGCCCCACCTCCGCATTGACCGCCGTGATCACGCCATCCGTTTGCGACAGAACCTTGGTGTAGGAGAGCTGCTCCTTCGCCTTGTCCAGGCTGGCCTTGGCCTGGGTTACGGCAGCGCTGGCGGTGGCGAGGGCGTCCTCGGCGGCATCGAGATCGGCTTGCGAAGCGACGTTCTTGGCGAGGAGTGCCTTCTTGCGGTCTCTTGTGGCGGTTGCATAGACGAGCTGGGCCCTGGCCTTTTCGAGCTGCGCCTCGAGTTGCCGAACCGGCAAGGCGAGCGTCGTCGGGTCAAGGGAGGCGAGCACCTGATCCTTCTTGACGGTCTGGCCGAGGCTCACGTCGCGGGCCGCGACGCGCCCGAGCACCCGGAAGCCGAGATCGTGGGAAAAGCGCGGCTGGACCGTGCCGACGAAACTCGCGGTATCCGGGGCATGGGCGCTCGCCACGACCGAGAGGACCGGCCGGAGCGGCGGCGCCGGAGCGGCCTCGTTCTGCGAGCAACCGGCGAGGACCAAGGCGGCGCCGAAGGTGAGAAGGGCGAGACGGGGGTTCATGACGCGGCTCCGGTGGCGATCGCAACGGACTGTCCCGTGTGCAGGAACTGCCCGCCTGAAGTGACGACCAGTTCGCCTTCCTTCAGGCCGGCGGCGACAAGGATCTCGCCTGCCTTGTAGCGGTCGACCTTGATTGGTCGCTGCGAGACCGTGTTGGTGTCGCGGTCGACGATCCAGACCGCTGGTCCGGACTCTCCTGCCGCAAGCGACGTCCATGGCAGCATGATCAGGTTCTCGGTCTCGGTCGTCCCGATGCCGAGCACGGCGGCACCGAGCCCCATCGCGGCCGGCGGGTCGATCAGAGACATCGTCACCTGGACCGTTCCCGTCGTGGTATCGAGCGCCGGCGAGACTTCGCGGACGACCGCCGAAGCGACCACGTCCGGGTTGGACAGCAATTTGACTGTGATCCCATCCTTGGGCGGATGGCTGGCCAGAATGCCCTCATAGACGTTGAAGATCGCGTCACGGCCGCCGTTATGTGCCAGCGTGAAGACCGTCTGCGCCGGAGCGACGACCTGGCCGGTCTCCGCGTCGCGGGCCGTGATCACCCCGTCGGCATCCGCCTTGAGGACGGTCAGGGACAGTTGCTCCTGCGCCGCTGCGAGGTCGGCCTTAGCCGCGTCAACCGTGCTGTGGGCGGCGCGCAGCTGCTCCTGCGCCGAATCGAAGCTGCTCCGCGTTGTGAAGCCGCCGTCCATCAGATGCTGCTGCCGGTCGAAACTGCTCTGGGCCTGCACCAGCGACGCTTGTGCGGCTTGCAGCGCAGCATTGGCGGAGGCGACATCGGCCTGCTGCTCGACCGGCGCGATCATCGCGAGGACGTCGCCCGCCTTCACATGGTCGCCGACGTCGACCCTGCGTTCCGAAATGCGGCCGGACGTGCGGAACGACAGGTTGCTGACCACCCGCGCGGCGATCGTGCCCGTCAGGGAGACCTTTTGGGCGACGGGCCGGACTGACGCGGGCTCGACCGTGACCAGTTCAGGGGCACGCGCGGCTGTCTTCTCCGCCGGCGCGCACCCCGAAAGCGATGCGGCGAAGAGCAAGGTTACGGCGAGAGCCCCGAACTGCGCTCGCGGCGGGCTCGGCTCGGTCTTTGTGGGATCTGAGAAACGCATGCGCATGGCCAGGCATCCATTTGAACTACACCGTTCAGTTCAGTTGGACTTGACAGATATCTCCGTCAAGATCAATACTGCACTGAACGGATCAGTTCGCTTTCTCGTGAACGACGTTCGATCGCGCTTGGCGGAGAAGCTCTCGGCCGTCTGACCACGGGACGTCGGCGGCTGATCGCAGCCTCATTGCCGCCAACCGACGCGAATGCGATCCGATGTCTTGAGTGAGGGAGTAGACGATGAACCAGTCGGAACCTGGTCGAGAATCTGGTCAGTCGACAGCCGAGGGTGCCGCCCCAGCAGGTGCGACGATCCCGTTTACGCGGCCGGATCGCTCAAACCCCAAAGTGTCCCAGCTGCTGACCGCGGCACACGAGCTCTTTCTTGACCAGTCCTATGAGACTGTCAGCACAGACGTCATCGCCAAGGCAGCCAATGTTTCCAAGGCGACGCTCTATGCTCACTTTCCGAGCAAGGAGGCGCTGTACATGGCTGTTGTCAGCGACCAGTGCGAGCAACTGGCTCGGGGCATATGGACGTCAAGCCGCGGGACTGATGATCTCGAAGCGACGCTTCGGATCATCGCCAGGAATTTCCGGGCGATGTTCGCGACAACACAGGCATTTGCCTTCTATCGCAGCATCGTCGCCCATGTTTCCAGGTTTCCCGAGATCGGACGGGTCTTCTACGAAGTTGGCCCCAAGGTGGTCCAGGGGCGAATCGAGACGATCCTACGCAATGCCCATGCGAGGGGCGACATCGTGACACCCGATCCTCACCTCGCTGCACAGCAGTTCATCCAGCTCGTCTCTGTCGACATTCCTCTGAACGGCCTGATCGGACTCGAACTGCCGTCGGACCAGGAGAGCGAATACGTCCTCGAAAGTGGTCTTGCGCTCTTCTTGAAGGCCTACGACGCCAAGGCGCGCGACGACGCATGAGCATTCTCCGAATGCTCGCTATAGGGCTTCGCCGATGATCGGCGCGGGTCGGGCTAAGCGAGTTCGGAGAACCTATCTGTCGTGACAACCAAGACGGGGGGTGGCGCACCCGAAGGGATTCGAACCCCTGGCCTCTGCCTTCGGAGGGCAGCGCTCTATCCAGCTGAGCTACGGGTGCTGAGCCGACGCTTCTCTTAGACGATGCGGGGCGGCGCTTCAATGGCGAATGGTGGCGCCCCGCCCCTCATCCTCGCCGGCAGAAGGCCCGTGGCGGCCGGAGTGCCGGATGCGGCCGGCTATCCAGCCGCATCCGGACACCGCCTCGATGCTCAGATCAGCTTGTACTGCCGGGCCTTGTTGCGCAGGAACGGCAGGCCTTCGGCGAGGATCTGCTCGCGGCTGTCGGCGACCGGCCGCCAGACGGACAGCGCCGCGGCCAGCTGCGGCGGCATGTGGATGAAGCTCTCCATCGCCATGCCGCCCTTGAAGCCGATGCCCTTGAGGCCGGCGAACACCTCGTCCCAGGCGATGGTGCCGGTGCCGGGAACGCCGCGGTCGCTTTCGGAGAGGTGGATATATTTGAGATGCTCGCCGGCGGCGAGGATGCCGTTGGCCTGGCCCTTCGCCTCGATATTCATGTGATAGGTATCGAGATGCAGGAAGACGTTCGGCGCGCCGATCCGCTCGATCAGGCCGATCGCCTGCTCGGTCGTGTTGATCATGTGGTTCTCGTAGCGGTTGACCGCCTCGATGCCGAGCTCGAGCCCGAGCGTGCGCGCATGGGCGGCGACCTTCTGCATCACCCGCGCGACGACGTCATATTCGGCTTCCGTCGGCGGCTTGCCGGTGCGTTCGCCGATCGAGCCATAGATGACGCCCGACAGCGCCTTGGCGCCGATCTCGGCCGACTTGTCGAGGGCGAGCTTCAGGAAGTCATAGGCCTTGTCGGGATTGCTGGTCGGGCGGGCGTCGTCGGGCAGGCCGAGCGAACAGACCGCGCCGAGCTCGTATTTCTCGAGCAGCGCGCGCGTATGGGCGGTGTCGACCTTGGCCGGCTCCAGCAAGGCGATCTCGACGAAGGCAAGGCCGCGCTGCGCCGCCTCGGGGATGGCGAGCTCGGCCGCGTCCCGCGTCCAGCTATGCGCCCAGAGGCTGGTGTGAATTCCAAAGCCCTGCATCGTCTTATCCTCCCTGATCGATCGCCATTGCCCGGCGGGACGGCGAGGCTAGAGGAGTTTCGCAACTTGCGACACTGCACTGCGCCCCTCCGATTGCGCATTTTTTGCGCCGGCCGGCTGGATCAGGCCGGCGGATGCGGCTGCATGCGGCGGGCGATGAAATGGGCGATCGAGGGGCCGGTCAGCACGATGATGAAGAAGCGCACCGCCTGCAGCGCCATGACGAAGGAGAGATCGACCGGGGTCGATGCCGCGATCACGGCGATCGAATCCATGCCGCCCGGGCTGGTGGCGAGATAGGCGGTGAGCGGGTCGATGCCGAGGAGATGGACGAGCAGCGCCGCCAGCGAGGCGCTGAAGCCCATGAGGACGAGGATCGACAGCGCGATCTGCGGCATCACCCGCGCCGCATGGCGGACGACGGCCCGCGTGAAGCCGAGGCCGATGCGCCAGCCGATCAGGGCATAGCCGATCGAGAGCAGCCATTCCGGCAGGACGATCTGGACGAGCCCGAAGCCCTGCAGCAGCGCGCCCGCGACCATCGGAACGATCAGCGCGCCGGAGGGGATCGGCAGGACGCGGCCGACCAGCGTCCCGACCACCGCGATGGCGATCGTCCCGGCGAAGGCGGCGGGATCGAGCGCGGGAAACCAGACGATCGGCGGCGGCGCTACGCCGCTCGTGTCGACGACGAAGCGGGCCACCAGCGCGGCCGCGCTCGCCACCATCACGAGGCGGAGATACTGCATCAGCGCGACGAGGCGGGCATCGGCGCCGAAGGTCTCGGCCATCAGCACCATCGCCGAGGCGGCGCCGGGCGAGGAGCCCCAGACAGCGGTGGTGCCCGGCAGGATGCGGCGGCGGCTCATCAGATAGCCGAGCGCCGAGGACGCCGCGACGGTCGCCAGCACCACGGCGAGGAAGAGCGGCCAGTCCTTGAGGAAGGCGACGACGATCGCCGGCGTGATCGCCGAGGCGATCAGCATCGAGACGATCGCCTGCGCCGAGAGCAGCATCGGCCCCGGCACGCGGATAGTCGCGCCTGCCAAGCCGGCGGCGATACCGGCGAGCATCGGTCCGATCAGCAGCGCGGCGGGCAGGCCGACTTCCATCAGCAGGGCGACCAGCAGGGCCGAGACGGCGAAAAGGGCTGCCCATTGCAGCGGACGCGGCGCGCGGCCGAGCAAGGACAGGGGCATGGACGATGTCATCGGGGCCTGATCGCTAATGCGCCCTTATGATAGCCGATCGGAGGGCGCAGGGCACCGTCGATGACGCATTTCGCGCCGACATGCTATAGCTGGCGCGTCCAACGGGATGACCGTCCATGCTCGCCTTCGTGCCACAGACCCCGATCCTCGTCGCCTATGTCATCGCCGTTGTGGCGCTGACGCTGACGCCGGGGCCGGACATGACGCTCTTCCTCGGCAAGGCGATCGGCCAGTCGCGGAGTGCCGGCGTCGCGGCCTTTCTCGGCGCCTCGACCGGGCTCATCATCCACACCGTGCTGGTGGCCGTCGGCCTCTCGGCGCTGCTCGCCGCCTCGGTCACCGCCTTCACGATCCTGAAAGTCGTCGGCTCGGCCTATCTCGTCTATCTCGCCTATCAGGCGATCCGGCATGGCTCGGCGCTCTCGGTCGGCGGCAAGGGCTCGGCCGATCCGATCCGCAAGGTCTATCTGAAGGGCCTCGCCATCAACCTGCTCAATCCGAAGATCATCGTGTTCTTCGTGACCTTCCTGCCGCAATTCGTCTCGCCCGGCGATCCGCATGCCGCCGGCAAATTGATGTTTCTCGGCATTCTCTTCGTGGTCGTCGCGACGCCGATCAGCCTTGCCCTGATCTGGTCGGCCGGCTCGATCGCGACCTTCCTGAAGCGTTCGCCGAAGGCGACGCGGGCGGTCGACTATCTCTTCGCCGGCGTCATGGGCGCCTTCGCCGTCCGCCTCATTCTGGCGCAGGGGAAGTAGCGCGCCCGAACAGGCCCGAGCCGCGGCCGGCGACCAGCCAATAGGCGAAGCCGCCCGAGAGCCCGGCCGCGACCGGCGGCAGGAACGCCATGCTGCCGGGCAGGCCGATCAGTTGCAGCGCGAAGCCGAGGGCGCCGCCGAACAGCACCCAGCCGAGCATCGAGCGCAGCGCGACAATTTCGGCGAGCGCGATCGCAACGAGGAAAGGCAGCAGCGCGCCTTGCGCGATCACCGCGGTGAGCACCAGCGCCGGTGTCAGCACGTCCGGCAGGGCGCCTTCGGCTGCGACGTGAAAGTCCGCCGGGGCGAAGCCGAAGGCGAGCAGATAGACGGCGACAGAAGCGAGGATCGCCGCGATCAGGCCGAGCGGGATGACGAGGATGATCCGCAGGAAGGCGCGCAAGTCAGGACGCCTCGCGGATCGCGTCCAGGAAGGCATCGCCATAGAGCGAGAGCTTGCGCTCGCCGACGCCCTGCACGGAGCGGAGCGCCTCGCGCGAGGCGGGCCGGAGCTCGGCCATCTCGATCAGCGTCCGGTCCGGGAAGACCATATAGGCCGGCACGCCCTCGTCGCGGGCGATCTCGCGGCGGAGTGCGCGCAGCGCCTCGAAGAGGCTCGCTGCCTCGCCCTCGAGCCCGTCGGCGCGGCTCTCGCGCGATGCCTGGCGGCGCGGCCGCGCGGGCGCATCCTCGACCTGGCGCAGTTCGATCGTCTCGCGGCCGAACAGGATCGCCTCGCCCTTCTCGGTGAGGCGGAAGCCGCCATGCTCCTCGCTCGCCTCGGTGAGCGCCCCGGCGGCGAAGATCTGGCGGATCAGCGTGCGCCAGCCATTGGCGCTCCTCGCCGTGCCGACGCCGAATGTCTTGATCTTGTCGTGGCCCTGGCGCTGCACCGCCTCGGTCGCCTCGCCGCGCAAGACGTCGATGAGATGGCCGGCGCCATAGCGCTGGCCGGTGCGCGCCACCGCCGAGAGAACCATCTGCGCCTCGCGCGTCGCATCGCCGAGCGCTGCGCCGCCCTGGCAGAGATCGCAGGCGCCGCAGGGTCCGCTTTCCTCGCCGAAATAGGCGAGCAGCGCCTGGCGGCGGCAGGTCGCGCTTTCGGCGAGGTCGATCATCGCCGAGAGGCGGCGATGCTCCAGCCGCCGCTGCGCCTCCGACACGGCCTTGTCGTCGATCTGGCGGCGGCGGAAGGCCATGTCCTCGATGCCGTAGAGCGTCAGCGTATCGGCGGGAAGCCCATCGCGACCGGCGCGGCCGATCTCCTGATAGTAGGACTCGACCCCGCCCGGCAGGTCGGCATGAATGACGAAGCGGACATCCGGCTTGTTGATGCCCATGCCGAAGGCGATGGTCGCGGCGACGACGACATTGTCCTCCTGCAGGAAGATGTCCTGGTTCTTGGCCCTGAGCGCCGAATCCATGCCGGCATGATAGGCGACGGCGCGGCGGCCGGAGGCGGAGAGCCACTCGGCGAGCTTCTCGGTGCGGTCGCGCGAGGAAGCATAGATGATGCCGCTCGAGCGCTCGTGCCGCTTCAGGAAATCGGCCATCTGGCTGCGCGGACGGTCCTTGGCCTCGAAGCGGAGATGGATGTTCGGCCGGTCGAAGGAGTGGACGACGATGCGCGGGGGCTTCGCGAAGAGCTGGCTGGCGATGTCGCCGCGCGTCGCGGCATCGGCGGTGGCGGTCAGCGCCACCACCTGGGCATTGCCGAGCGCGGTGCGCACGGCGGCGAGTTGGCGATATTCGGGGCGGAAGTCGTGGCCCCATTGCGAGACGCAATGCGCCTCGTCGATGGCGAGGCGGCGGACATTCGAGGCGGCGAGCAGCGAGACGAGCCCGTCGGAGGCGAGCCGCTCCGGCGAGACGAACAAAAGCGAGAGGTCGCCCGAGCGGACGCGGGCGAGCGCGTCGCGGTTGGCCTCGTCGCCATTGCTGGAATTCAGCGTCGCCGCGGAGACGCCGACATGCGCCATCTGCTGCACCTGGTCGCGCATCAGCGCGATCAGCGGCGAGACGACGACGGTGAGCCCGCCTTCGACCACCGCCGGCAGCTGGTAGCACATCGATTTGCCGGAGCCGGTCGGCATCACGGCGAGCACATCCTCGCCCGCAAGCACGGCGCCGATGACCTCTTCCTGGCCGGGCCGGAAATCGCGGTAGCCGAAAATGGTATTGAGCGCGGCACGGGCGCGCGACAGCGTCATGGAGGGTCCGGGGACGGGGTGATTCGTTGGCGCGATGCTAACGTCTGACGCGGCGCAATTCACGCCTTTCGCCACGCCGCCGTCAGCGTGCGGCAATGGCGACCGCAGCGCCCGCCATGATCGCGCCGCTGCTGCGATTGACGAGGCGGAGCGCGCGCGGGCTGGTGATCAAGTCGCGGGCCCGCAGCGTCACGAGAATATAGAAGCCGAACACGACCGCGAGGACACCCAGCGTCACGAAGGCGAGTTCGACATAGGCGAGCGCATCGACACGGCCGAGATCGATGAGGTTCGGCAGCAGCGCCAGATAGAAGATCATCGTCTTCGGATTGCCCATGGTCACGGCAAGGCCGGCGAGGAAGAGGCGCGCCCGGCTCTCGCGGCCGGCCGCGGGCGCGATCTCGCGTGCCGAGACCGGGGCCGTCCACATCTTGATCGCGAGATAGAAGAGATAGGCGGCGCCCGCATATTTGACGACCGTGAACACCTCGCGGAAGGTCTCGGCGAGAACGGCGAGGCCGAGCACGGCCAGCGACAGCCAGACGACATCGCCGACCGCCATGCCGGAGACGAAGGCGACGGCGCCGGGGCGGCCGCGTCCGAGCACGCGCCCGACGATCGCCGCGATGCCAGGGCCGGGCGAAAAGGCGGCCACCGCAAGCGCAAGGGCGAAGATGGCAAGGCCCGATACCGACAATCCGGTCACGATGGTTCTCCCTCCCCGGCCGCGACGCGCTCCACTCTACCGCCCTGAACCGCGAAAATCTCGGCCGAGGACGGCAATTCGCCAAAGAGCGTCGGATCGGCGCCCGTCATGAAGACCTGGCCGCCCAACGCGTCGAGCGCGGCATAGAGCGCCGCGCGGCGGCGGCGGTCAAGATGGGCGGCGACCTCGTCGAGGAGAACCATCGGCGCGAGGCCGCTCGCCTCGGCGACGAGGCGGGCATGGGCCAGCACGATGCCGACGAGGAGCGCCTTCTGCTCGCCGGTCGAGGCGCGGTCCGCCGCGACGTCCTTGGGGCCGTGCCGGGCCTTGAGATCGGAGGTATGCGGGCCGGCAAGCGCGCGCCCGGCGGCGGCATCGCGGGCGCGGCCCTCGCGCAGCAGCGCGCGGAAGCGCTCGGTCGCCGCCGTCTCGCCTTCGGGAAGGAAAGCCTCGATCGTTCCCTCGAGCGAAAGGTCGGCCCAGGGAAACGGCGCGGCGTCGTCGCGGGCGCCGGCGGCGAGCTCAGCCAGCCTTGCCACCATGCGGGCGCGTACCGCTGCGATCTCGACGCCGAGGCTCGCCGCCTCCGCCTCGATGCCGTCGAGCCAGGCGCGATCCGGCCGCGCCTCCTCCAGCAGGCGGTTGCGGCCGCGCAAGGCGCGCTCATAGGCGGAGACGCGGGCGCCGTGGCGCGCATCGAGCGCGAGCACGAGACGGTCGAGGAAGCGGCGGCGGTCGCCGGCCGGGCCGGTGAAGATCGCATCGAGCGCCGGCGTCAGCCAGACGAGGCGGAGATGCTCGGCGAAGGCGGCGGGCGAGGAGACGGTCGCGCCGTCGATGCGGCAGCGGCGCGGCGACAGCGTGCCATCGGCGAGCCGCTCGATGCCGGTGCCGAGCTTCAGCAGCCCGTCGGCATGTTCGAGCGCCAGCGACACCGCGAAGCCGCCCGGAGCCCCGGCGCGGACCATCTCGCCGAGATCGGCGCGGCGGAGGCCCCGCCCCGCCGTGAACAGCGACAGCGCCTCGATGAGGTTGGTCTTGCCGGCGCCATTCTCGCCGGTGAGCGCGACCAGCCGGCTCCCGATCGCGAGATCGAGGCTGGCATAGGAGCGGAAATCGGCAAGGACGATCCGCGCGACGCGCGGCGCGGCGGTGTCGTCGCCGCTCACACGCGCATCGGCATCAGGACATAGAGCGCGTCTTCGTCGCCCTCGTCCTGAATGAGGGTCGGCGATCCCGGATCGGCGAAGCGGAACAGCGCCGTGCCGGTCTTCAGTTGCGCGGCGATATCGAGCAGGTAGCGCGAATTGAAGCCGATATCGAGCGCGGCCGAGCTGTAGTCGACGTCGAGCTCCTCGGTCGCGGAGCCTGAGTCCGGATTGTTGACGGTGAGCGACAGCCGCCCGTCCTCGCCGAGCGACAGCTTCACCGCGCGGCCGCGCTCGCTGGCGATCGTCGAGACGCGGTCGACGGCGTCCGAGAAGGCGGCGCGATCGACCTTCAGCGCCTTGTCATTGCCCTGCGGGATGACGCGTGCATAGTCCGGGAAGGTACCGTCGATCAGCTTCGAGGTCAGGACAACCGGCCCGAAGGTGACGCGAATCTTGGTATCGGAGATCTCGATCGCCGCCAGCGCCGCCGGATCGGCGCCGTCGAGCAGCTTCTGGATCTCGCCGACCGTCTTGCGCGGAATGATGATGCCCGGCATGCCGTCGGCGCCTTCGGGCACGCTGGTCTGGGCGCGGGCGAGGCGATGGCCGTCGGTGGCGACGGCGCGCAGCAGCGTGCGTCCCTCGATCGTCGGCGTGTGCAGATAGATGCCGTTCAGATAATAGCGCGTCTCTTCGGTCGAGATCGCGAACTGCGTGCGGTCGATCAGCGTCTTGAAGCTCGTCGCCGGCAGCTCGAAGCGGACCGGGAACTGGCCGGTGGTCAAATCCGGAAAATCGGTCTCCGGCAGCATCTGCAGCGAGAAGCTCGACCGGCCCGAGCGCACGAGCAGCGTCTGCCCGTCAGGCGCCGTCTCGAGCGCGACTTCGGCGCCGTCGGGCAGCTTGCGCACGATGTCGTAGAGCATGTGCGCGGGAACGGTCGTGGCGCCGGCGCGGCCGATCTCGGCCGGCACTGTTTCCAGCACTTCGAGATCGAGATCCGTCGCCTTCAGCGTCAGCGCCGCGCCGCTGGCGCGGATCAGCACATTGGAGAGGATCGGGATCGTGTTCCGCCGCTCGACGACGCGATGAACGTGGTTGAGGGACTTCAAGAGATTGGAACGCTCGAGGATCGCTCTCATGGAAACGCGGGAACCCTGGGAGTGAAGCCGCGCGCGGCGCGGGGTCGGACGAGGCGGGCGAGCCTCCTCTATGGACGGAGGAAAGTGGCGGTTTCCACCGCGGAAGGCAAGAGCGGGCCGCATCGAGAGAGGCTGGAAATCGGCGCCGCCCCGCAAAAGCGCGGGAGCGGCAGCCGATGCCGGGCGACGGGCCGGGCCGCTGCCTACTCGTCGATCATGCGCTTCAGCAGCTCGACCTCTTCGGCGAGGTTGCGATCATCGCGCATCAATTCCTCGACCTTGCGGACGGCATGCAGCACCGTGGTGTGATCGCGCCCGCCGAAGCGGCGGCCGATCTCGGGCAGCGAGCGCGGCGTCAGCGTCTTCGACAGATACATCGCGATCTGGCGCGGCCGGACGATCGTGCGGGTGCGCCGGCTCGACAGGAGATCGGCCTTCGACACGTTGAAATGGACGGCGACGACCTTCTGGATGTCCTCGATCTTGACGCGGCGCGGCTCGCGCACGCCGACGAGATCGCGCAGCGTGATCTCGGCCGAGGCCATCGTCACCGGCTGGTTTGTGAACTGCCACTGCGCGACGAGGCGGTTGAGCGCCCCTTCGAGATCGCGGCCGTTGGAGACGACCTGCTGCGCGACATATTCGATGACCGTCTCGGGGATCGCGACATTGGCGTTCTGGCCCTGGGCGAGGCGATAGCGGCTCTTCAGGATCTGGCGGCGCAGGTCGAGATCGGGCGCGTCGATCTCGAAGGCGACACCGCCGCGGAGGCGCGAGCGCACCCGCTCGTCCAGCGTCTCGAGATCGGCGGCCGGTCGGTCGGCCGCCACCACCACCTGCCGTGCGCCGTCGATCAGCGCATTGACCATGTGGCAGAATTCCTGCTGCACCGACTTGCCCTGCAGGAACTGCAGATCGTCGATCAGCAGGAGGTCGATCTCGCGCAGGCCTTCCTTGAAGGCGATCGCCGACTGGTTCTTGAGCGAGGCGACGAAGCGGAACATGAAATGCTCGGCCGTCAGATAGACGACCTTGCGCGCGGGATCGGCGGCGCGGGCGGCCTGGGCGATCGCATGCAGGAGATGCGTCTTGCCGCGGCCGACGCCGGCATGGAGATAGAGCGGATTATAGGCGGTCGGCCGTCCCGAGGGCGTCTCGGCGATGGCGCGGGCCGCCGCATAGGCGACGCGATTGGCCGCGCCCTCGCAGAAGGTGTCGAAGCTGAAGCGCGGATCGACCGGCGAGCCGGGGCCCTCGCTCTCGCTGCGCGGCGCGGGGGCGGCGACGGCGGCGAGCGGCGCGGACGGAAGCAGGGTCGGCGCGGGCGCAGCCGGCTCCACCGCCGCGACGGCGGCCTCGATGCGCGGCTGCGGACGCGCACGGATGGCGCCGCGCACGATCAGCTCGATGCGGCGGATGCTCTCGATCTCGTCCTGCCAGAGGCCGAGCAGCTTCTCGATGTAATGCGCCTGGATCCAGGATTTCAGGAAGCGGGTCGGCACCGAGAGATTCACCTGGAGGCCATCGGCCTCGGCGAATTCGACACGGGCGAACCAGCTCTGGAACACGTCCTCGCCGAGCTCGCTCCGAAGGCGCCGCTTGACGCGGTCCCAGAGAGCGGCATCGGCGGGACCTGCGGCCCGGGGTGCACTCACGGCCACGTTCTCCACATCGGCGATCGCCTTGAGCGCCGCCGTCCCGGAGCCGAAGTCACCCGTCCTGTCATCGCGCATCGCTGCCCCTGTGCTCATTGTTGTCGTGATCAGGATTGAACCCAGGGCAGACCGGCGGCTTTCCAGCCGTCGACCGAACCCCGGTGGCGCGTCTCATCGAGCGGCCCCTCGAACCCACCGGCGATGTTGAAACACCGGTCGTAACCCTCCGCAGCCATCGCTCGTGCGGCAGCCAGGCTGCGCACGCCGGAGCGGCAGAGGAAATAAAGCGCCGTTTCGCGGCCGACGCCGCGCCGCTCGAGCTCCGCCGCCAGCACTTCGGCGAAATCGGCATTGACCGACATCGCCGGAAAGCTCTGCCATTCGACCAGCAGCGTCTCCTTGCCGAGCGAGGACAGGTCGACGATGCCGACATAGGCCCATTCCGGCTTGGTGCGGACGTCGATCAGCATCGACTGCGGCTCGCTCGCGAGGCCATCGAAGGCCTCGGCGGCGGTCACGTCACCGGCAAAGGTTCCAGCAGGCGAACCGGACATAAAAAACCCCTCTTGCGGCCGCATCGACGCGGCAACAATGTCGATCATGGACGACGATGGATGTTGGAAAGCCCCTCCGAGAAAGGGCGCTAAAATAAGCAGGTGAGCTACAGATTAATCAGACACGACTTCACAATTCTTGGATACGCGTACTCTTTGCAAATCGGCGGAAGCGACAACTCTACAGTGAGATGTACAAGCGTTCATTACGCCCTCGCAGCCAACTCTTCGGCCGCCATCTCCATGAGGGGAAAATACACAGGGTGGGGGGGTGCCGCAACGGCAGAAAGACTCGCATCGACCCCACCGACGCACCCCCGGGAGACCCATTTGCCTGAAGCCGCCGGGTAAGCCATTGCGAGTCAACGGATTCACTTCCTGCATCAGCGCGACCGCCGCGTGATGCATAGGGAGCGAAAAATTTTAACCCCCCGCCCCTTGACTCGCAGGGAATCTGCCCGCATCCGGAGACCAACCCTCAACTCTTTGTTTTTTAACGGGTTTTCATGTGAAGCCGGCACGCCTCGACGGGGTGGGAATCACGAAAGAAGCGCAATTTGATGCGCGAACAACCACTTATCCGCATAACAAAAAACCCGGCCAGAGCCGGGCTTTCCATCATCCCCAGAAAGGATTGTTTTACGCCGTGAGCGCCTTCACGCGGGCGGCAAGCCGGCCCACCTTGCGCGACGCCGTATTCTTGTGCAGCACGCCCTTCTGGGCGGCGCGCATCAGCTCCGGCTGCGCCTTGCGGAGCGCTTCGGCAGCGGCGGCGGCATTGCCGGAGGCAATCGCTTCCTCGACCTTGCGGACCTCGGTGCGCATGCGGCTGCGGCGATTGCGATTCACGATGGCACGACGAGCAATCTTGCGCGCGGCCTTCTTGGCAGAGGGCGTATTGGCCATTCAGGGCCTTCCTGATCCATCAACTGTGCGTCGGGCTTCCGGTTCGGCAGCGTTGGGCCGCTCAAGCACGGAATGGCGGTCTTGACCCCGCCTCGGTTCGAGGGCGGCTTATAGTCGGCTGTGGCCGCGCCGTCAATCGGCGGCGACGGATTCAGCGATTGCGGAAGGCCGGCGGCCGCTTCTCGGCGAAGGCGGCCATGCCCTCGCGGGCATCCTCGGTCGCGAACAGCGAATGGAACAGCCGCCGCTCGGTGCGGATTCCATCGGCAAGGCCCGTCTCGAAGGCGCGGCTGACGGCCTCCTTGGCGAGGCGGACCGAGGGCTGCGACAGGGCGGCGATGCGGGTCGCGACGGCGAGCGCCGTCTCCATGAGCTCTCCGGCCGGCACGACGCGCGAGACGATGCCGATCCGCTCGGCCTCGGCGGCGTCGATCATCCGGCCGGTCAGCACCATGTCCATGGTCTTCGCCTTGCCGACCGAGCGCGCGAGGCGCTGCGAGCCGCCGGCGCCGGGCATCAGGCCGAGCGTGATCTCCGGCTGGCCGAACTTCGCCGTGTCGGCGGCAATGACGATGTCGCACATCAACGCCAGCTCGCAGCCGCCGCCGAGCGCGAAGCCGGCGACCGCCGCGACCACGGGTTTCGCCATGCGGGCGAGGCGCTCCCATTCGGCAACGAAGTCGTCACTGAGGAGGTCAACGTAGGAGAGCGGCTGCATCTCGCGGATATCGGCGCCGGCGGCGAAGGCCTTCTCGGAGCCGGTCAGGACGACGGCACCGACGGAGGCATCCGTCTCGAAGGCGTCGAGGGCCTGGTTGAGGTCCGCGATGAGCTGGCGCGACAGCGCGTTCAGTGCCTTCGGCCGGTTGAGGCGGACGATGCCGACACCGCCCTCCCGTTCGACGATCACCGTCTCCAAGTTCACGCGCGGCCTCCTTCAATGGGACGGAAAAGGGGTAGCGGAGCCGCTGCTGCCAGGCAAGCGCGGCCAAAGAAACGTGGCGAGGGGAGCCCCGGCGCTCAGCGCTGGCAGGCGACGCAATGGAAGGTCGAGCGGCCCGACTGGACGCTGCGCAGGATCGTGCCGCTGCAGCCGGGCGTCGGGCAGGCCTCGCCCTCGCGGTCATAGACGCGGAAGGCGTGCTGGAAATAGCCGAGTTCGCCATTTGCCTGGCGATGATCGCGCAGCGAGGAGCCGCCGGCGGCGATCGCCTCGCCGAGCACCAGGCGGACGGAATCTGCAAGCCGGCCCGCCTCGGTTCGCGTGACCGAGCCGGCGGGCCGCATCGGCGACAGGGCGGCGCGGTGCAGCGCCTCGGCGACATAGATGTTGCCAAGGCCGGCGACGAGGCGCTGGTCGAGCAGCGCCGCCTTCAGCGGCGTGCGCCTCCCGGCAAAGAGCCGCGTCAGCGCCGGTCCGTCGAATTCATTGCCGACCGGCTCGAGGCCGAGGCCGGCAAGATGCGGCGAGGCCGCGTCGCCGGGGCCATCGGCAAGGTCCATGAAGCCGAAGCGGCGCGGGTCGTTGTAGACGACGGCATGGCCGTTCGAGAGATGGAACACGACATGGTCGTGCGCCGCCTGCTTGTCGCGCGGATGATAGAAGATGCCGGGCGTCGCGCTGGCGCCGCCCTCCTCGATGCGGAACGAGCCCGACATGCCCAGATGCATGATGAGGCGCGTTGCGTCGTCGAGATCGGCGAGGAGATATTTCGCCCGCCGCGACAGGCTGGCGACGGTGCGGCCGGTGAGGCGCGCCGCGAAGCGCTCGGGAAAGCGGAAGCGGAGATCGGGGCGCCGGAGTTCGAGCGCCTCGATGCGCGCGCCCTCGAACACGGGCTGCAGGCCGAGGCGGACGGTTTCGACTTCGGGAAGCTCGGGCATGGTGTCGCTTGTCCTCCCTTGCCGCCCCGCCACCGTGGCGCGGGCGCAGCGCTTCGGCTATCAAGGGCGCGAGAGCGTCATATAAGGAGCCGCGTGCCATGGCTACCCGGACAAGCATCGCTACCGAGACAACGACAGGGCCGACGAGCGAGACCGTCGCCGAGCGCGCCGAACGGCGCGCCTCGTTCGGCTTCCGCGATGTCGCCGTCGATGCCAAGCAGGGCATGGTCGATGCGGTGTTCCACAAGGTCGCCGCCCGCTACGACATCATGAACGACGTGATGTCGGCCGGCATGCATCGCATCTGGAAGGACGCCGCCGTCTCCTGGCTGGCGCCGCCGCGCGGCCGGCCGTTCGAGGTGGTCGACGTCGCCGGCGGCACCGGCGACATCGCCTTCCGCATCGTTGCCCGCTCGGGCGGCGCGGCGCATGTCACGGTGGCCGACATCAACGCCTCCATGCTCGATGTCGGCCGCGAGCGCGCCGAGAAGCGCCGCCTTTCGGAGAATGTCGACTTCACCCTCGGCAATGCCGAGGAACTCCCCTTCGAGAGCGGCCGTTTCGACGCCTATACGATCGCCTTCGGCATCCGCAACGTGCCGCGCATCGACAAGGCGCTGGCCGAGGCCTATCGCGTGCTGAAGCCGGGCGGACGCTTCCTCTGCCTCGAATTCTCCGCCGTCGACGTGCCGCTGCTCGACAAGGTCTATGACGCCTATTCGTTCAACGTCATTCCCGGCATGGGCCAACTGGTGGCGGGCGATGCCGAGAGCTATCGCTACCTTGTCGAATCGATCCGCCGCTTCCCGCATCAGGAGCGCTTTGCCGAGATGATCCGCAGCGCCGGCTTTTCCCGCGTCAGCTATCGCAACCTGACCGGCGGCATCGCCGCGATCCATTCCGGCTGGAAGATCTGACCGGCCCATGGCGATCGGCCCCGTCCAGCTCTTCCGCCTCGCGCAGGCAGGCTTCGTGCTCGCCCGCGAGGGCGCCTTCAGCATTGTCGACATCGACGACCTGCCGGCCAGCGCCGCGCTCGGTGTGCGCTTCGCGCGCCTGTTCGAGCGCCGCCGCGCCGCGAAGGAGGACCGCGGCGCCCGCATCTCCGCGGCGCTGAACCGGCTCGGCCCGTCCTATGTCAAGCTCGGCCAGTTCATGGCGACACGCGCCGATGTCGTCGGCCAGGACGTCGCCGACGCGCTCGGCAAGCTGCGCGACGAGATCGAGCCGTTCGGGGAGGCCGCCGCGCGGGTGACGATCGCGCAGAATTTCGGCCGGCCGACCGAGGCGATCTTCGCCGCCTTCTCGCCGCCGGTCGCCGCCGCCTCGATCGCGCAGGTGCACAAGGCCGAGCTGATCGAGGCCGACGGCACCCGCGTCGCCGTCGCGGTCAAGGTGCTCCGGCCGGGCGTGCGTGGCCGCTTCCGCCGCGACCTCTCGACCTTCTATGCCGGCGCCGAGCTCGCCAATGCCTTCGACCCGCAGATGCAGCGGCTGAAGCCGGTCGCGGTCGTCGACATCCTCGCCCGCTCGGTCTCGATGGAGATGGACCTCCGGCTCGAGGCCGCCGCGCTCTCCGAGATGGCGGAGCGGACGAGCGGCGATCCCGGCTTCCGCGTGCCCAAGGTCTATTGGGCGCAGACGGCGCGCGATGTGCTGACGCTCGAATGGATCGACGGCGTCAAGCTCTCGGACCCGGCCGGCATCGCCGCCGCCGGGCACGACCCGAAAGAGGTGGCGCGCCGGCTGATGCAGGCCTTCCTGCGCCATGCGATGCGCGACGGCTTCTTCCATGCCGACATGCATCAGGGTAATCTCTTCGTCGATGCGGCCGGCGATGTCGTCGCCGTCGATTTCGGCATCATGGGCCGGCTCGGCCTCGCCGAGCGGCGCTTCCTCGCCGAAATCCTCTATGGCTTCATCCGCCGCGATTATCTCCGCATCGCCGAGGTGCATATCGAGGCCGGCTATGTGCCGCCGCGCCATGCGGCCGAGGATTTCGCGCAGGCGCTGCGCGCCATCGGCGAGCCGATCCACGGCCAGCCCGCCCGCGACATCTCGATGGCGAAGCTGTTGACTCTGCTCTTCGAAGTGACCGAACTCTTCGACATGCAGACGCGGCCGGAATTGCTGATGCTGCAGAAGACCATGGTGGTCGTCGAGGGCGTCGCCCGATCGCTCGACAGCGATTTCGACATGTGGAGCGCCTCGGAGCCGGTGGTGCGCGACTGGATCGAGCAGAATCTCGGGCCGATGGGCCAGCTGAGCCAGGCGGCGAGCGGGCTCGGCGAGTTCGGCCGCGCCGCGACGCGGCTGCCGGCGCTGATGGAGCATGGCGCGCGCGTCGCGGCGCAGCTCGACGCGGCGACCCGCGACGGCATCACGCTGTCGCCGGAGACGATCGCAGCCATCGGCCGCGCCGAGGGCCGCGGCAATCGCTGGCTGGCGATCGGCATCTGGGTGGTCGCGGCGCTGCTCGCCTATCTGGCGCTGCGATGAGCGAGGGAGCGCGTCGATGACGGTTTCCTCTCCCCTCGCCGGCCGCGCCGTCCTCCTCGTCATCGGCGGCGGCATCGCCGCCTACAAGGCGCTCGACCTCATCCGCCGGCTGAAGGAGCGCGGCGCCGCCGTCACCGTGATCATGACCAGCGCGGCCGCGCGCTTCGTGACGCCGCTGGCGGCCGGGGCGCTCGCGGGCGGCAAGGTCTATACCGATCTCTTCGATCGCGACGCCGAGCATGATGTCGGCCATATCCGCCTCGCGCGCGGCGCCGATTGCGTCATCGTCGCGCCGGCCACGGCCGATCTCATGGCGAAGATGGCGGCGGGGCTCGCCGACGATCTCGCCACCGCCGTGCTGCTCGCGACGCGCGCGCCGGTGCTGGTCGCGCCGGCGATGAACCCGTTGATGTGGTCGCATCCGGCGACCCGCCGCAATGCCGCCCGCCTTGTTGCCGACGGCATCGCCAGCGTCGGACCCGCGAGCGGCGAGATGGCCGAGAGCGGCGAGGCCGGCACGGGGCGCATGAGCGAGCCGCTCGCGATCGTCGCCGCCGCGGAAGATTTGCTGTCGCCGCGGGAAAAGCCCCTCGCCGGACGGCATGTGCTGGTCACGGCCGGCCCGACGCATGAGCCGATCGACCCGGTGCGCTACATCGCCAACCGCTCCTCGGGCAAGCAGGGCTTCGCCATCGCCGCCGCCGCCGCAAGGGCGGGCGCGCGGGTGACGCTGGTGCATGGCCCGGTCGCGCTCGCGCCGCCGGCCGGTGTCACCGCGATCGGTGTCGAGACGGCGCGCGCGATGCTCGCCGCCACGGAAGCGGCCTTGCCGGCCGATATCGCCATCTTCGCCGCCGCCGTCGCCGACTGGCGGCCGGCCAGCGAAGTGGCCTCGAAGATTAAGAAGGACGGCAGCGGCGCGGCGCCGCCGCTCGCCATGACCGAGAACCCGGACATCCTCGCGACGATCGCTCACCGCGCCGAGGGGCGGCCGCTCTTCGTCGTCGGCTTCGCCGCCGAGACCGACGATCTCCTCGCCAATGCCACCGCCAAGCTCGTCCGCAAGGGCGCCGATGTCATCGTCGCCAACGACGTCTCGCCGTCAGGCGGCGTCATGGGCGGCGACGAGAACGAGGTGGCGCTGGTGACCACTGAGGGAACCTTCCGCTGGCCGAGGCTCGGCAAGGACGCGGTGGCGGAGCGCCTCGTCGCCTTCATCGCCGGGCGGATCGCGCCATGATGATCCTGCGCGGCCTCGGACGGCTTCTCGCCGCGGTGCTGGTGCTCGCGACCGGCGCCTGGACCGGCTTCGCCTTCTGGTTCCAGTTGCCCTTCGGCGAGCAGGGCGTCGTCGTCGCCATTGTCGTCTGGACGATCTTCGTCGTCGCCATCGCGCTCAACGAACTGGTGAAGCCGACGTGGCGCTCGCGCATCGTCTATCTCGTCGCCTTCGCGGCGGTGCTCGGCTGGTGGTCGACCATCCGCCCCTCGAACGACCGCGACTGGGCCGAGCTCGTCGCGCATGGCGTCTCCGGCAAGGTCGCGGGCGACAGGGTCACGCTCGACAATGTCCGCGATTTCGACTGGCGCTCGGAGATGGACGTCACGCCGCGCTGGGACACGCGCACCTATGATCTCCGGGAGCTCTCCTCCGTCGACCTGATCCTCGCTTACTGGGACGGTCCGAAGATCGCCCATACGATCCTCTCCTTCGGCTTCGACAATGGCGATCACATCGCCTTCTCGGCCGAGATCCGGCCGGAGGCGCAGGAGAGCTTCTCGGCGATCGGCGGCTTCTTCCGCGAATTCGAGCTGGTGCTGATCGGCGCCGACGAGCGCGACGTCGTCAAGCTGCGCACCACTATCCGCAAGGAAGACGTCTATCTCTATCCGCTCGAGCTGCCGAAGGCCGGGATGCGGGCGCTGTTCCTCTCCTTCGTCACGCTCGGCAACGAGCTCGCCGCCGAGCCGCGCTTCTACAACACGCTCACCACCAACTGCACGACGGTGGTCTTCCGCCTGGTGCAGGCGCTCGATCCGGGCAGCCTGCCGTTCGACTGGCGCATCCTCGTCTCGGGCTTCCTGCCCGGCTATATCTTCGATCGCCAGCCGCATCCGGAGGGGATGACGCTGGCCGATTTCAGGAACGCCGCCGCGATCAGCGAACGGGCACAGGCCGCCGGCGCGGCGCTCGATTTCTCCTCGCGGATCCGCGCGCCGCTGGCGCCGCCGCCTCCCGCCAACTGAGCCTGAAGGTGAGACCATGACTCCAGCGCCGGCCATCGAGCTGAAGATCCTCGACCCGCGCCTTTCCGCCTGGGGGCTGCCGGCCTATCAGAGCCCCTCCGCCGCCGCGATCGACCTGCATGCCTGCATCGAGGCGCCGCTCGCGATCGCGCCCGGCGCGCCGGCGGTGCTGGTGCCGGCCGGCTTCGCGCTGTTCATCCGCGATCCCCAGCTCTGCGCGGTCATCCTGCCGCGCTCGGGCCTCGGCCATAAGCAGGGCCTCGTGCTCGGCAACGGCGCCGGGCTGATCGACCCCGACTATCAGGGCCCGATCCTCGTCAGCCTCGTCAATCGCAACGCCGCCGGCAGCGCGCCCGCCGTCATCGAGCCCGGCATGCGGATCGCGCAAATGCTGTTCCTGCCGATCGCCCGCCCGACCTTCACGCTGGTGGACGCCTTCACCGATCCAACGGCGCGCGGCGAAGGCGGCTTCGGCTCGACCGGGACGCAGGGCTGAACTAGAGTCGGGACGCAATCAGGGAGCCGGAAAGAGCCATGGCCGAGGAAACGACGGGCGCCGCGCGCGGGCGCGGCCGCATCTACAATTCGATCACCGACACGATCGGCGACACGCCCATCGTCCGGTTGAAGCGGATCGTCGAGGCCAAGGGCGTCAAGGCCAACCTCCTGGCGAAGCTCGAATTCTTCAATCCGATCGCCAGCGTCAAGGACCGCATCGGCGTCGCCATGATCGACGCGCTGGAGCGCGAGGGCCGCATCACGCCCGGCAGGACCGTGCTGATCGAGCCGACCTCCGGCAATACCGGCATCGCGCTCGCCTTCGTCGCCGCGGCGCGCGGCTATCGCCTCATCCTCGTCATGCCGGAGACGATGTCGATCGAGCGGCGCAAGATGCTGAAGCTGCTCGGCGCCGAGCTCGTGCTGACGGAAGGGCCGAAGGGCATGAAAGGGGCGATTGCCCGTGCCGAGGAACTCGTCGGCGAGATCGGCGACGCCATCATCCCGCAGCAGTTCCAGAACCCCGCCAATCCCGAGATCCATCGGCAGACGACGGCCGAGGAAATCTGGAACGACACCCATGGCGAGATCGACGCCTTCATCGCCGGCGTCGGCACCGGCGGCACCATCACCGGCGTCGGCCAGGTGCTGAAGCCGCGGCGCCCCTCGCTGAAGGTGATCGCCGTCGAACCGAAGGAGAGCCCGGTGCTCTCGGGCGGCGCGGCGGGCCCGCACAAGATCCAGGGCATCGGCGCCGGCTTCGTGCCATCGATCCTCGACACCACGATCTATGACGAGGTGATCCAGATCGAGAGCGCCGAGGCGCTCGACTATGCTCGCCTCGCCGCCCGGCTCGAAGGCATCCCGGTCGGCATCTCCTCGGGCGCGGCCATCGCCGCGGCGGTCAAGGTCGGCCAGCGGCCGGAGATGGCGGGCAAGAACATCGTGTTGATCGTCCCCTCCTTCGCCGAGCGTTATCTCTCGACGGCGCTGTTCGAAGGCCTCGACTGACGGCGATGATCGGTATCGCCCGTCCGGCTCGGCCTCACGGCCAGCCGGCACGGGGAGCCGTGACCTCCACGGCGAGCACCTGGCCGCTCGGACCGCCCGTCCCGATCGCCTCCGGTCCATTCCAGTCAGCGGCGACGATAAAGAGCGTCCTTCCGTCCGCGCCGCCGAGCATGCAGGCGAAGCAGCCGCGATCGACCGTGACGCGGGCGAGGATCGCGCCGCCTGCCGCGACGCGCGTGCAGCTTCGGCCGGGCACATCGGCGAACCAGACCGCGCCCTCGGCATCGATGGTGATCCCGTCCGGATAGGATCCGGGCAATTCGGCGAAGGCGCGGCGGTCCATGAGCTGGCCGGCGGAGCCGATGGTGAAGGCCGTCAGGCGGTTCGCGTAGGATTCGGCGAGGATCAGCGTGCGGCCGTCCGGCGTCACGGCCATGCCGTTCGGGAAGGCCACATCCTCGGCGACCAGCCGGGCAACGCCGTCGCTTGCGACCGCGGCGACGAGGCCCGGCCGGAAGTCGCCGCCCGGAAAATCGAAGCCGATCGTGTTGACGAAGGCGCGCCCCTCGCCGTCGACGACGATCTCGTTCCAGGCCTTTGCGGAGAGCGCCTGGAGATCGGCATGCGGGGCGAAGCTGCCATCCGGCCGGCGGATCCGGAGCGTCGTGCCGGCGAGAAGCGCCATCCGCCCGTCGGGCAGGAAGGCGAAGGAGAACGGCATCGCCTCGACGCGGGCGATCTCCTCGACCCGGCCGAGGGCGTCGATCGCGACGATCCTCCGGGCGCCCCAGTCGGAGAGATAGAGCCGCCCGTCATGCCAGCGCGGCGATTCGCCGAGGATCAGCCCGTCCGCGACCACACGTGGCACCGCCGCTTGCCTTTCACCCGCGAAGACCATCTGGAGCCCTCCCTCTTTTCCTCTCTCCAAGGACGACCGGAACGGCCACCTGCCGACAGGCGGGCTCGCCCTTCGCACCATTTCGACATCGATCGCCGCTGAAACTGCGATGGGACTGACGTACGCACATCAACGGTCTGGAATCTTTCGGCAGACTGACGTTAAGTGGCCGGCAGCCAGCCAGTGCAACGAGTTGGCGCTCTGCCCCCTGGGAGGATTTTCATGCGACTTCTCATTCTCGGGACCGGCGGCATGGCCGCGGCCCATGCCCGGAATTTCAGTGCCATCGAGGGCGTGACCCTGGTCGGCGGCGTCGACGTTGTGCCCGAGCGCCTCGCGGCCTTCCTCGCCGAGCATGGCATCCCCCGCGGCTTCGCCTCGCTCGAGGAGGCGCTGGCATGGGGCGAGTTCGACGCCGTCGCCAATGTGACGCCGGACCGCATCCATCACCCGACGACTCTCGAGGCGATCGCCGCCGGCAAGCATGTCTTCTGCGAGAAGCCGCTCGCGACCGATGCCGTCAAGGCGATGGAAATGACCGAGGCGATCGAGGCGTCGGGCAAGGTCGGCATGGTCAACTTCACCTATCGCAATTCGCCGGCGCTGCAGAAGGGCCGCCAGATGGTGATGGACGGGGCGGTCGGCAGCGTCCGCCATGTCGAGGCCTCGCATCTGCAGAGCTGGCTGGTCGGCAAGGCCTGGGGCGACTGGACGAGCGAGAGCAAGTGGCTCTGGCGCCTGTCGAAGAAGCACGGCTCGAACGGCGCGCTCGGCGATATCGGCATCCATATCGTCGACTTCGCGTCCTATGGCTCCGGTCTCGACGTCGCGCATGTCTTCGGCCGCCTCAAGACCTTCGACAAGGCGCCCGGCAACAAGATCGGCGAGTATGATCTCGATGCCAATGACAGCTTCACGATGAATGTCGACTTCTCCAACGGCGCCATCGGCACGATCCAGGCGACACGCACGGCGCCCGGCCAGCTCGACCAGCTTCGCCTGCGCATCTATGGCTCGGCCGGCTCGATCGAGATCATCTACGACACCGGGAAGTCGAGCCTCCGCGCCTGCATCGGCGAGGACGTGCACACCGCGACCTGGCGCGACGTCGCCTTCGATCCGGTCGAGACCAACTACCAGCGCTTCGTCGCCGCGGTGCGGGCCGGCAAGACGCAGGAGCCGTCCTTCCGCCGCGCTGCCACCATCCAGAAGGTGCTGGACGCGGCGCTCGCCTCCGACGGGAGCCACCAGGACGCGGCGATCTCCTGAGGCCTGCGGCGCGCGCATTCGGCGCTTGCAGCGGCACAGGATTGTCCTAGAAGGAGGCCGGCCGGTTCGGGCCGGCCTTTGTATGCAATCAGGGACATGCGAGATCACATGACGAGCGGCGCGATCTATCCGAGCCTCAGGGACCGCACGGTCATCATCACCGGCGGCGGCAGCGGCATCGGCGAGGCGATCGTGCGCCATTTCGTGGCCCAGGGCGCCAGGGTCGGTTTCCTCGACATCGACAAGGCGGCGTCCGAAAAGCTGGTCTCCGAGCTTTCGGCTGCCGGCGGCTCGGTGCATTTCGAGCATTGCGACCTCCGCGACATCGAGGCGCTGCGCCGCGCGATCGACGCTGTGCGCGCCGTCTTCGGCCCGATCACCGTCCTCGTCAACAACGCCGCCCACGACCAGCGCCACAAGCTGGAGGACGTGACGCCGGACTATTGGGACGAGCGGATCGCGGTCAATCTGCGCCACCAGTTCTTCGCGGCCCAGGCCGTCGCCCCCGACATGAAGGCGGCCGGCGGCGGCGCGATCATCAATATGGGCTCGATCAGCTGGCAGATCGGCCAGGGCGGCATGCCGGCCTACAGCGCGTCGAAATCGGCCGTGCTCGGCCTGACGCGCAGCCTCGCGCGCGATCTCGGGCCGTTCAATATCCGCGTCTGCTCTGTCATGCCCGGCTGGATCATGACGCAGCGCCAGCTCGATCTCTGGCTGACGCCGGAGGCCGAAGCCGAGATCATGGCGCGGCAGTGCCTCAAGCGGAAGCTCTATCCGGACGACATCGCCCGTCCGGTCCTGTTCTTCGCCTCGGACGAGGCCGGCGCCTGCACCAACCAGTCCTATATCGTCGACGGCGGCTGGGTCTGAGCGGATCCCCGGCCAGGCCGGCCGGTCAGGCTTCGGGCTCGAGCACGAAGCCCGACGGCAGGAGATCGGCGATGCCGAAGCTCTGGCCACGGCCGGCCGGATCGATGCACTCGATGACCGTCGCCGAGGTGGAGAATTCCCGCAGCCGTTGGCGGCAGCCGCCGCAGGGCGTGCAGACGATGCCGCCATCGACCCGGTCTGCGACGACGGAGACATGCGCGATCCGGCGGCCGGCCGGCCCCGTGCTCGCCGCGATCATCGCGCCGATGGCCGAGGTTTCGGCGCACCAGCCCTCGGGAAAGGATGCGTTCTCGACATTGGCGCCGACGAAGACGCGGCCATCCTCGGTGCGGATCGCCGCCCCGACATGGAAGCGCGAGTAAGGGGCGTGGGCATTGTCTCGAACAGCTTTGGCGCGTTCGAAGAGATCGGCGTCCAAGGGGCAACTCCGGTCGTCGCAGCCGGGCGCGGCGCGCCGGCAGGTGGATGGCGGCGATTGAAGCCTCTTGCGGGAGAGCCCGTCAAGCTCGGGTGGGCCGCTCGAGATGCCGCTGCCGCGAATTTGCGCCCTGCGCCGATTTCAAGGGCACCAACTGCACTTTCCGCTTTTCGTCGGACCCCGATCTTTCTATCACTGGCGGGCGACAGGTCGCCAGCGGGGGCACGCCATCCATGACGAACACGCCGAAGAAGCCGGCCCTGGCGCTGATCGCGCATGACAAGAAGAAGGACGACATGGTGCGTTTCGCGCAGAGCCACGCGAAGCGCCTCGCCGCCTTCGAGCTGTTCGCGACAGGGACGACCGGCAGCCGCATCGTCGAGGCGGCACCAGAACTGCCGGTGACGCGGCTGAAGAGCGGCCCTCTCGGCGGCGACCAGCAGATCGGCGCCATGATCGCGGAAGGGCGGATCACCGCGCTGATCTTCTTCGTCGATCCGCTGACGCCGATGCCGCATGACGTCGACGTCAAGGCGCTGACCCGGCTCGCCGAGCTCTATGACATCCCGATGGCGCTCAACAGCGCCACGGCCGAACTCATCATCACCCATCCCGGCGCCGTGGGACGACCCGCATGAGCGCGCCAGACGCCAGTGTCGACCGAGGCAGCATGCTAGAGACCACCCCCGACCGCGATTTCATCCGCTTCCCGGCGCTGATCGGCGATATCGGCGGCACCAATGCGCGCTTTGCCCTGGTCAGCGACGGACATGGCGACGGCCCGGCGCATCGCTTCGCCAATGCCCAGACCGCCGATTTCGCCACCATCGACGACGCCATCGCCGCAACGGTGCTGCCGGTCGCGCGGCCGCGCTCGGCGGTGCTCGCCGTCGCCGCTCCGGTGCAGGGCGACCGCGTGCCGCTCACCAACTGCCCCTGGGTGATCGAGCCGCGACGGATGATCGAGCGGCTCGGCCTCGACGAGGTGATCCTCATCAATGATTTCGAGGCGCAGGCGCTGTCGCTCCCGGGCCTTGGCAGCGGCGATGTCCTCGCGATCGGCGGCGGCGAGGCGGTGGAGAATGCCGCGCGCGTCGCGGTCGGGCCCGGCACCGGCCTCGGCGCCGCGGGGATGATCCATGCGCGCGGCACCTGGTTCCCGGTTCCCGGCGAAGGCGGCCATGTCGATCTCGCGCCGGTCACCGCGCGCGACTTCGCGATCTGGCCGCATATCGAGGAGCCGTTCAGCACCGGACCCTATCGCCGCATTTCCGGCGAGACGCTGCTCTGCGGCGCCGGGCTGGTGCGGCTCTACAAGGCCGTCGTCGCCGCCGACGGCGCCAAGGCGCGGTTCGACGAGCCCGCCGAAGTAACGGCCGCGGCCATGGACGGCTCCGACGGCGCCGCCGAGGAGGCGCTGTCGCTGTTTTGCGTCCATCTCGGCCGCCTCGCCGGCAATCTCGCCCTCGCCTTCATGGCGCGGGGCGGCGTCTTCCTCGCCGGCGGCATCGCCGCCCGGATCGCGCCGTTCCTCGCGGAGAGCGGTTTCCGTGCCGCCTTCATCGACAAGGCGCCGCATCAGGCGCTGATGGACAAGATGCCGACCTCCGTCGTGATCCATCCGGAGCCGGCGCTGGCCGGGCTCACCGCCTATGCGCGGCGGCCGGAGACCTTCGGCGTCGCCACCGAGGGCCGCCACTGGCGCCGCTGACGCCGTCGCCGCCTCGTCAGGTGCCGCGCGGTTTCGCCCGCGCGGTCGGCGGCGCGGCGAGCGGATCCTCCGGCCAGGGATGTTTCGGATAGCGTCCGCGCAGATCCGCGCGCACATCGCGCCAGGAGCCGCGCCAGAAGGACGGCAGGTCGCCGGTGATCTGGATCGGCCGCCGCGCCGGCGACAGGAGATGCAGCGTCAGCGGCACACCGTCGGCGATCGCGGGATGGCGGTCGAGACCGAACAGTTCCTGCACGCGCACTTCCAGCACCGGCCCATTCGCGTCAGAATAGTCGATCGGCAGGCGCGAGCCGGACGGCGCATCGAAATGCGTCGGCGCGAGACGGTCGAGCAGCGCCTTCTGGTCCCAGGGCAGCAGCGCCGCGAGCGCCTCGTGCAGCAGGCCGGCATCGATCGCGTCGAGCCGCCGCTTGCCGCCGAGATGCGGGCCGAGCCAGGTTTCGAGGTCCGCCAGCAGCGCCTCGTCCGAAACGTCCGGCCAGTCGCCGCCCTTTTTCGCGCGCACGAAGGCGAGCCGGGCGCGCAGCGCCGCCGCCGAACCCTCGAACGGCAGAGCGCCGATGCCGCGCCGCCGGATCGCGGCGATCAGCGCAGCGGCGACCACGGCATCGGACGGCTTGCCGGCCGCGGCCTCGGCAAGCACCAGCCGGCCGAGACGGCGGCTCCGCCGGGCGCGCACCGAGCCGGTCGCCTCGTCGAAGGCGACGCCTTCCTCGACGCTGATTGAGCCGGCAAAGTGTTCCTCGATCTCGGCGAGATCGATCGGCGCCGCGGCGAGGATGCGGGCATTCTCGGCGGCGCCCTGCAAGCTGGCGACGGCGATGAATTGGGAGCGCGCCATCGCATCGGCGGCGTCGAGCATGCCGCCGCGGCCATTCGCCATCACGAAGGCGCCGGGGGCGCCGCGCGCCATGGCGATGCGCTCGGGAAAGGCGAAGGCGACGAGGAGGCCGGCCGCCTCGATCGCGGCGCCGTCGAAGGCGGGGTCTGCCGAGACGGCGCGGGCGAAGCGGGCACCGAGCGCCAGCGCGTCGCGGCTGCGCTGGTCGCGCGCGACGCGCAGCATGCGCAGCCTGTCGCGGAGGTCGGCGCCATTCCCGCCGAGGCCGGGTTCGGCGAGCAGGGCCGCCAGCGCGCCGGCGACGCCGCCGAGGCCGAGGACGGCGGCCCGCCGCAGCATATGGCCGAGGCGCGGCGGCATGGCGAGCCGCGCGAGCCCGCGTCCCTCGGCGGTGAGGCGGCGATCCGCGTCGATGGCGCCGAGCCTTTCCAGCAGCGCCATCGCCTCGTCATAGGCGGCGCGGGGCGGCGCGTCGAGAAAGGCGAGGCGCGCCGGATCATCGACGCCCCAGGCGAGGCAATCGAGGGCGAAGGGCGAGAGATCGGCATCGAGGATTTCGGGCCGGTCGAAAGGGGCGAGCGCCGCCGTCTGCGGTTCGTCCCACATCCGGTAGCAGACGCCCGGCTCCGTGCGGCCGGCACGGCCGCGGCGCTGGTCGGCCGAGGCGCGCGAGACGCGGCGGGTCTCCAGCCGCGTCAGCCCGGTCGCCGGCTCATAGAGCGGCACGCGGGCGAGGCCCGAATCGATCACTACGCGCACGCCCTCGATGGTGAGCGACGTCTCGGCGATCGACGTCGCCAGCACCACCTTGCGGCGGCCGGGGCCGGCCGGGCGGATGGCGCGGTCCTGCGCCGCGAAATCGAGCGCGCCATAGAGCGGCGCTATCTCGACACCGGCGGGCAGGCCGTCCGCCAGCCGCTCGGCCGTGCGGCGGATCTCGGCCTGGCCGGGCAGGAAGACGAGCAGGCTGCCGGTCTCCTCGGCGAGCGCGCGGCGGACGACCGCCGCCGTCTCGTCCTCGATCCGCCTTGCGCCATCGCGGCCGCTATGGCGGGTCTCGACCGGGAACATCCGCCCGAGGCTCTCGACGACGACGGCGGAACTGCCGAGCAGGCGCGCGACGCGGGCGCCGTCGATCGTCGCCGACATCACGAGGATGCGGAGATCCTCGCGGAGGCCGGCCTGCGAATCGAGAGCGAAGGCGAGGCCGAGATCGCCCTCGAGGCTGCGCTCATGGAACTCGTCGAAGATCACCGCCGCGATGCCGTCCAGCGACGGATCATCGACGATCATGCGGGTGAACACGCCCTCTGTGACCACCTCGACGCGGGTGGCGGCCGAGACGCGGCGCTCCATGCGGACACGGTAGCCGATGGTCGCGCCGACCTCCTCACCCAGCGTCGTGGCCATGCGGGCGGCGGCGGCGCGGGCGGCGAGACGGCGGGGCTCCAGCACGAGGATGCGCCCGTCGCCGCGCCAGGGCGCTTCGAGCAGCGCCAGCGGCACGCGCGTCGTCTTGCCGGCCCCCGGCGGCGCGACCAGCACGGCATTGCGGCCGGCCGCGAGGGCCGCCGTCAGGTCGGGAAGGGCGTCTTCGACGGGGAGAGCGGTTGCCAGCTCGGTCACGACGGGCGCCGCGACGGCTGGGGCGAGAGGGTTGAGAGCAGCTGCACGGCCCCTTCACCTCTCCCTGAGGGAGAGGTCGACGGCGAAGCCGGCGGGAGAGGGTTTACGGCCTCTCCGGACAGCCCGTAAACCCTCTCCCGGACCTTCGGTCCGACCTCTCCCTCAGGGGGAGGTGAAGACAGGGCTCGCGACCGGGACACCGAGCTCGCGTCCGCGATCCTTCGGCGCGAGCGCGCCTATTCCGCCGCCTCGGGCGTGCCTTCGGACTGGGCCTCGTGGACTTTCAAGTCGTCGAGGCGCGGCATCGCGATGATGTTGTAGCCGGCATCGACGAAATGGATTTCGCCGGTGACGCCGGTGGAGAGGTCCGACAGCAGATAGAGCGCGGTGCCGCCGATCTCCTCGGTGGAGACGGTGCGGCGCAGCGGCGCGTTCTTCTTCTGGAAATTGTACATGAGCCGCGCATCGGCGATGCCAGCGCCGGCAAGCGTGCGCACCGGCCCGGCCGAGATGGCGTTGACGCGGATCTCGTCGCCGCCGAAATCGCTCGCGAGGTAGCGAACGGAGGATTCGAGCGCCGCCTTGGCGACGCCCATGACGTTGTAGTTCGGCGAGACGCGGGTCGAGCCGCCGAAGGTCAGCGTCACCATCGAGCCCCCCTTGGTCATCAGCGCGGCCGCGCGCTTGGCGACCTCGGTGAAGGAGAAGCACGAGATCATCATCGTGCGCGCGAAGTTCTCGCGCGTCGTGTCGGCGTAGCGGCCCTTCAGCTCGTTCTTGTCCGAGAAGGCGATGGCATGGACGAGGAAATCGATACCGCCCCATTCCTGCTTGAGCGTCTCGAACACGCCGTCGACCGAGGCGAGGTCCTCGACGTCGCAGGGGATGAGCAGCCTGGCGCCGACCGATTCGGCCAGCGGGCGGACGCGGCGGCCGAAGGCCTCGCCCTGATAGGTGAAGGCGAGCTCGGCGCCGTGGCTGGCGAGCACCTTGGCAATGCCCCAGGCGATCGAATGGTCGTTGGCGACGCCCATGACGAGGCCGCGCTTGCCGGCCATCAGCGTTGTCGTCGTCGTCATAGAAGCTCTCCAGCCATGCCGCAGGTCACGCCGATCATCCGGCATAGCGCTGGAAGACCAGCGACGCATTGGTGCCGCCGAAGCCGAAGCTGTTGGAGAGCACGGTGTCGATCTTCGCGTTGTCGATGCGCTCGCGCACGATCGGCATGTCGGCGAAGGCCGGGTCGAGTTCGTCGATATGGGCCGACTTCGTGATGAAGCGGTTGTTCAGCATCAACAGCGAATAGATCGATTCGTGCACGCCCGTGGCGCCCTGCGAATGACCGGTCAGCGACTTGGTCGCCGAGATCGGCGGGCAATCGTCGCCCGAGCCGAACACTTCGCGGATCGCTTCCATTTCCTTCAGATCGCCGATCGGCGTCGAGGTGGCGTGCGGGTTGATGTAGTCGACCTTGCCGACATTGGCGATCGCCTGGCGCATGCAGCGCGCGGCGCCCTCGCCCGACGGCGCGACCATGTCGGCGCCATCCGACGAGCAGCCATAGCCGACGATCTCGCCATAGATGCGCGCGCCGCGTGCCTTGGCGACCTCGAGTTCCTCGAGCACCAGCACGCCGGCGCCGCCGGAGATGACGAAGCCGTCGCGGTTGACGTCATAGGCGCGCGAGGCGACCTGCGGCGTCTCGTTGTAGCGCGAGGACAGCGCGCCCATCGCGTCGAAGAGCACGGTCAGCGTCCAGTCGAGCTCCTCGCAGCCACCGGCGAAGACGCGGTCCTGCTTGCCCCACTGGATCGTCTCATAGGCATTGCCGATGCAATGGTTCGACGTCGCGCAGGCCGAGGAGATCGAATAGTTGACGCCCTTGATCTTGAACCAGGTCGAGAGCGTCGCGGAGGGCGAGGACGACATCGCCTTCGGCACCGCGAGCGGGCCGACCTTCTTGGACGAGCCGGAGGCGAGCGCCTTCTGCGCTGACTCAACGATCGTGCGGGTCGAGGGGCCGCCGGAACCCATGATGATGCCGGTGCGCTCGTTGGAGATATCACTCTCCTCGAGGCCGGCGTCGCGGATCGCCTGGTCCATCGCGACATGGTTCCAGGCGGTGCCGCCGCCATGGAAGCGCATGGCGCGTCGATCGACCACTTCGGCCGGATCGAGCGTCGGCGCGCCATAGACATGGCTGCGGAAGCCGTGCTCGGCCTGCGAGGGCGCGAAGGAAATGCCGCTCCGCGCCTCGTGCAGGCTCGCCAGCACTTCCTGCGTGTTGTTGCCGATGGACGAGACGATGCCCATCCCCGTGACGACGACCCGCTTCATGGTCCGCTGTCCTTCATTTAAGTCGTTGCGCCCAGCCCCCCGCCGACGGCGCCGTTCAACCGGCCGTCGGCACCGCATCGCCCTTGAACAGGCCGACGCGCAGGTCCTTCGCACGGTAGATGGTCTCTCCGTCGGCCTTAAGCCAGCCATCGGCGATGCCGAGAACCAGTTTCGACCGGAGAACGCGCTTCAGATCGACGCCATATTCGACGCGCTTCACGCTCGGCAGCACCATGCCGGAGAATTTCAGCTCGCCGGTCGAGAGCGCGCGGCCACGGCCGGGCGAGCCCGACCAGCCGAGGAAGAAGCCGAGCATCTGCCAGAGCGCGTCGAGGCCGAGGCAGCCCGGCATCACCGGATCGCCCTTGAAATGGCAGGCGAAGAACCAGAGGTCCGGCGTCACGTCGA
The DNA here is from genome assembly GCA_965279105.1 of Kaistia sp. Lineage (GTDB taxonomy): Bacteria > Pseudomonadota > Alphaproteobacteria > Rhizobiales > Kaistiaceae > Kaistia. The sequence continues at coordinate 974,199 of OZ257135.1, read as the reverse complement.
GTTCGGCGCGGATGTGGCCCTTGCCGAATTCGCCGCCTTCCTCGCTGATCGACGTGATGCGATCGAACATCAGCATCGGCGGCAGCGGCAGCTGGGCATTGCCTTCGCCGAACAATTCGCCGCGCCCGCAGGCGAGAAGCTGCTCATAATCGTAACTCGACGGGCGGTCTGCCATTGCCGTCAGTCTACCTCTTTTCGGCGTGCCGCTGGCGCATTTCGCCGGCGGATGCCATATGCACCATGTCGGGCGCGCCGAAAGCGACAAGCGAACCGGCCCCGAGCCGAGGCCTTCCTAACATAGGCTCCCCCTGTTCGAAAGCCCGTGCGGCGGCGGCTTTTCAAGCCGCGATGCGGCGTCACGAAAGGTCCGGTCGGTTTGCCGGCGGAGAAGCGCGATGAAGCGGGACAGCCGGAACAGACGATGGGGACGCGCGCTCGCGCTCGCTTTGGCGCTCGCCGGCATGGCGCCGATCGCCGGAGCGGGCGAGCTCTTCAAGCAGCCCTCGATCGGCCTCGATCCGCCCAAGATCATCAAGAGCGTGCCGCCTTCGGTGATGCCCTCGCTCAACGCCAACCAGTGCCAGCTCGCCGCCGGAACCTGCCCGCTCGGCCGCCTGCAGCGCTCGGGCTCGCGCTGCTACTGCGCCTCGGCCGGCGGCGGGACACGCCAGGGCACGACGCGGACGCGGCCGCAGGATGCGCGGCCGGCCCTGCCGAACTGAACGGCTGCGGCGCGGTCAGGCGCGCTCGGGGAAGAGCGCCGCAAGACCCTCACGGCTCGCCTTGGCGACGCCGCGCTCGGTGACGAGGCCGGTGACGAGGCGGGCCGGCGTCACGTCGAAGGCGGGATTGGCGGCCTTGGTGCCCTTCGGCGCCAGGCGGACCTTCACCAGCGTGCCGTCGCCCGACATGCCGGTGATATGCGTCACCTCGTCGGCGCCGCGCTCCTCGATCTCGATCTCGCGGACGCCGTCGTCGACGCGCCAGTCAATGGTCGAGGACGGCAGCACGACATAGAACGGCACCGTGTTGTCATGCGCGGCGAGCGCCTTGAGATAGGTCCCGATCTTGTTGCAGGCATCGCCTGAGGCGGTGACGCGGTCGGCACCGACGAGGCAGATGTCGACGGCGCCATGCTGCATCAGATGGCCGCCGGCATTGTCGGCGATGAGCGTGTGCGGCACGCCATGCGCGCCGAGCTCCCATGTCGTCAGGCTGGCGCCCTGGTTGCGCGGCCGCGTCTCGTCGACCCAGACATGGACGGGGATGCCCTGGTCATGCGCCTGGTAGACGACGCCGAGTGCCGTGCCCCAGTCGACGCAGGCGATCCAGCCGGTGTTGCAATGGGTGAGGATGTTGACCGGACCCGAGCGACCCTTTGCCTCCCAGATCTCGCGGATCAGCTCGGCCCCATGGGCCGCCATGGTGGCATTGGTGCGGATGTCCTCGGCATGCAGGCTGTCGGCAGTGGCGAAGGCGGCCGCGGCCCGCTCGTCCTCGGGCAGCCCCGCGACGGCCGCGCGCATGATGTCGAGCGCCCAGCGCAGATTGACCGCGGTCGGCCGTGCCGCATAGAGCGCGTCATAGGCGGCGGCGACATTCGCATCCGAGGGGTCGGCCGCCAGCGCCATCGCATAGCCATAGGCGCCGGTGACGCCGATCAGCGGCGCGCCGCGCACCACCATGCGCTTGATGGCGTCGATCGTCTCGGCGACGTTTTCGAGCCGGAGCGTCTCGAAGCGATGCGGCAGCAGCGTCTGGTCGACCACGGTCACCGCGGCCTCGTTGCCGTCCCGCCAGATCGACCGATAGGCGACGCCGTCGACTTTCATCACGTTACTCCAGCGGGCCGGCGCTGCCGGCGGAAAGGGGATGACCCCGACGGCGTTATCGAGTAGAGGCGGAGCCTCCTTTGTTCAACCCCGATCCGGCCTTCGGCCGACGCCTTCTTCGCGAGGCGGGACCGCTTCGGGTCGGGACCGACCAGGACGCTGAAGAGATGACCAGCCACCCGATCCGCGCCGTGCTCACCGATATCGAGGGCACGACCTCCTCGATCTCCTTCGTCAAGGACGTGCTCTTTCCCTATGCGCGGCAGCGGCTCGGGCCCTATGTCGCCGCGCATGCCGGCGAGGCGGCCGTCCAGTCGGCGCTCGCCGAGGCGCGGGCGCTGGCGGGCGCGCCCGGCCTCTCGCAGGACGAGACCGTGGCGCTGCTCGAAGGCTGGATCGATGCCGACCGCAAGGCGACGCCGCTGAAGAGCCTGCAGGGCCTCATCTGGGAAGACGGCTATCGCTCGGGCGCGCTCAAGGGCGACATCTATCCGGATGCGGCCGAGTTTCTCGCCCGCTGGCGCAATGAGGGCCTCTCGCTGTTCGTCTATTCGTCGGGCTCGGTGCTGGCGCAGCGGCTCATCTTCGGCCACACTGAATTCGGCGACCTCACCATCCTCTTCTCCGGCTTCTTCGACACGCTGGTCGGCGCCAAGACCGATCCCGCTTCCTATGCCGCCATCGCCGAATCGGCCGACCTGCCGCCGTTCCGCATTCTCTTCCTCTCCGACAATACCGCCGAGCTCGATGCGGCGCGGGCGGCGGGGATGCTCACCATCGCGCTCGACCGCGGCGAGGCGGTGCTGCCCGAGGGGCACGGCCATCCGGTCGCCAGGGACTTCGGCGCGATCGATGCGCTTTCCGGCACGCTGAAGGGCTGATCGCATGGACAAGGCGAAGCGGCTCGCGACCGCGATCGGGGCGCTCGCCATCCTGCTGTGGTCCTGCCTCGCGCTGGTCACCAGCCTGTCGCGGGCCATCCCGACCTTCGAGGCGCTGGCGATCACCTTTGCCATCGGCGCGCTGACGCTGTTCCTGTGCTTCCTGCCGCGCCAGGGCGTCGGCGGCATCCTCAGCGCCTTCCGGCGCTGGCCGCCACGGGCCTGGGCGCTCGCGATCGGCGGCATCTTCGTCTACCACGCGCTCTATTTCATCTCGTTCCGCCTCGCGCCCGTCGGGCCGGTCACGATCATCAACTATCTGTGGCCGCTGACGATCGTCATCCTCGCCGGCGTTCTGCCCGGCGGCGACAGCCGCCTCGGCTGGCCGCAGCTTCTCGGCGGCGTCATCGGCTTCGGCGCGACGGTGCTGCTCGTCGGCTCCGGCGGCTTCGCCGTCAGTGGCGATGCCCTGATCGGCTATGCCTGCGCGCTCGCCTGCGCCTTCGTCTGGGGCCTCTATTCGGTTCTGAACAACCGCATCGGCGCGACGGGCAGCGAGCCGATGATCGGCGTCTGCGCCGTGGTCGCGCTGCTCGGCGCCATCGGCCATCTCGCGATCGGCGAGCGCTTCGTCATGCCGGATGGCAGCACGGCGCTCGCCCTCGTCATTCTCGGCGTCGGTCCTGTCGGCGCCGCCTTCGCCGCCTGGGACCATGCGACCAAGCGCGGCGACATCACCGTGCTCGGCGCGCTCTCCTATGCGACGCCGCCGCTCTCGATGATCCTTCTCGTCGCCGCCGGCGCCGCCGAACCGAGCTGGCGGCTCGCCATCGCCACCGTCCTGGTCGTCGCCGGCGCCGCCCTCGCGGCGATGCCGACGCGCCGTCGCGCGAAGAAGCAGGACGCCTAGATCAGCCGAGGGTTTCCTCGATCATGGTCAAGAGCCGCCTCCAGTGGCGCTCGGCGCCGCGCGCGTCGAAGGCGAGGCTGTCCGGCACCGTCCAGCCATGGTTCATGCCAACATAGTTCTCGATGACATGATCCACCTCGGCGCGGCGCAGCGCTTCGGCGAGCCGTGTCGACTGCTCCGGCGGGTAGCTCGGATCAACGCCGGCCTGGCCGACATAGACAGGGCAGCGGATCGCGCCGACGCGCTGCAGCGGCGCGTCCGGCGCGTCGCCCGCGAGGTTGCCGCCATGGAACGAGAGGGCCGCCTGGACACGGTCCGGATAGGCCGCCGCCGCCACCAGCGCCCGGCCGCCGCCCATGCAATAGCCAAGCGTGGCAAGCGCGCCCGTGGCGCCCGCCGCCGTCAGCGCCGCGATGAAGGCGGCGCTGTCGGCCTCGGTCATCGCCTGCGAGGTGCCGGTGATCATCGCCATCAGCGCGTTGCGGCTCTCCTCATGGGCGAAGGCGTCGCTCGCAAAGGGGCCATAGGCGCCGAAGCGGTAGAAGAGATCGGGCACCAGCACATGGTGGCCGGCATCCGCCAGCCGCGCGGCCATGACTGAGAGGGCCGGCCGCGGGCCGAAGGCGTCCATATAGAGGACTATTCCGGTCGTCGAAGGGCGGGCCGGGCTGTGCAGTTCGGCCCGGCAAAGGCCGTCGGCCGTCTCGATCGCGATTGTGCGCGGCATTCGTTCGTCTCTCGTCATGAGGGGGGCGGCGGGGGGGACCGCCCGGCCGAAGCTAAGCCCGAAATGCGGCGTTTCAATCGCCGGCGCGGCCGAATTGGCGCACCAGCACGGCGGCGAGGATGATCGCGCCGGTCATCAGGTCCTGCAGGAAGCTCGGCACGCCGAGAATGGTGAGACCATTCGAGACGACGGCGATGATGGCGGCGCCGACCAGCGTGCCGGGCACGCTCGGCTCGCCCTCGCGAAAGGCCGTCATGCCGAGGAACACCGCCGCATAGGCCGAGAGCAGGTAGCCGCCACCGCCGGTCGGATGCGCGCTGCCGAGGCGTGCCGCGAGCAGCATCCCGGCGAGCGCCGCGAGCCCGGCCGAGAGCGCGAAGGCGAGGATCATGTCGCGGCGGACCGGCAGGCCGACGAGGCGCGCCGCCTCGCGGTTGCCGCCGATCGCATAGAGGCGGCGGCCGAACTCGGTCGCGTCGAGCAAGAGCCAGACGATGACGGCCGTGCCGATCAGCCAGAGCGTCGGCACCGGCAGGCCGAGCACCGCGCCGCGGCCGAGATTGCGGAAGGAAGGCGGGATGCCGGAAAAGAGCGTCGCGCCGTCCGAAATCCAGAAGGTCAGCCCGCCGATGATCGTGCCGAAGGCGAGGGTCGCGATGAAGCTCGGCACAGCGAAGCGGGCCACCAGCACGCCGGACACGACCCCGAAGGCGAGAGCCACGAGGAGCACGATCGCGAACACGGCAGCGAGGCCGAAGCCGGCGCCGAAGAGGGCCACCGCGGCGATGCCGGCGAAGGAGACGACCGCCGAGACGGAGAGGTCGAATTCGCCGACTACCATCACGAGGGTCGCGCCGATGGCGACGATGGCGAGCAGCGACATCTGCTGGGTGATGTTGACGAGATTGGCGAGCGTGCCGAAGGCGCCGGGGGAAGCGGCGGCGAAGACGGCGACGATCAGCGCCAGCGCGAGAAGCGTGCCGTAGCGGCGAAGGAGGGTCATGCGGCGGCGCGGTCCGGTGGCGGGGTCGGGTCGGCCCTGTGGCCGAAGGCGGCGGCGACGACGGCATCGCGCGTCAGGCCGGCGCCGGAGAGCTCGGCGACGAGGCGGCCGCCATTCATGACGAGCACGCGGTCGGCGAGCGCCATCAGCTCCTCGATGTCGCTGGTGGCGGCGAGCACCGCAGCGCCCTCGTCGGCGACGCGGCGGATCTCGGCGTGGATCTCGGCCTTGGCGCCGACATCGACGCCGCGGGTCGGCTCGTCGACGAGGGCGAGGCGGATCGGCCGGCCGAGCCAGCGCCCGAACAGGAGCTTCTGCTGGTTGCCGCCGGAAAGGGTCAGCGGCGAGTGATCGATGCCGCCGGCGACGAGGCGGAGCCGTGCGGCGACCTTGGCCGCGAAAGCCTCGATCCTGCCGCGCGCCGGCAGCGGCAGGCGGGGCGTCGCACGGAAATCCTCGAGATGGGCAAGCGCCAGGTTGTCGGCGATCGACAGCGCGCCGGCAAAGCCCTCGCGGCGGCGATCTTCCGGCACATAGATGACGCCGCGCGCGATACGCCCGGCCGGGCCGCCCTTGAGCACACTGCCTGCAAGCCGGACGTCGCCCGAGACGGGAAGCGCGCCCCAGAGCGTCTTCAGGAGCGCCGAACGGCCTGCGCCGACAAGGCCATAGAGGCCGACGATCTCGCCGGCTCGCGCCGCGATCCTGATACGCCCGCCCGGCGGTCCGAAGGCGATGTCTGCCGAAAGCAATGGTGCCGGATCGGCTACGGCGCGGCGCTCGGGCCTCTGGCCCCCGTCACGAGCGCTCTCATGGCCGGACATCAGGCGGACCAGCCCGGCGCGATCGATGTCGCCGACGCGGCCGCTGCCGACGCTGCGGCCGCCGCGCAGCACTGTGTAGCTATCCGAGAGCGCCAGCACCTCGTCCAGCCGGTGCGAGATGAAGAGCACGGCCGTGCCGGATGCGGCGAGCTGGCGGATGACGGCATGCAGCCGCTCCGCCTCGGCCTCGCTGAGGCTCGATGTCGGCTCGTCCATGACGAGGAGGCGCGTCTCCAGCATCAGCGCCCGGACGATCTCCGCCATCTGGCGCTGTCCCGGCGTCAGCCGCGCGGCGGGCCGGCCGAGCGGCAGGTCGGGCGCGATGCGGCCGGCGACCGCCTCGACACGAGCACGCATGGCGGCGCGGTCGAGAAAGGGACCGCGGCGCGGATGGCGGCGACCGATCCAGGCATTGCCGACCGCATCGAACTGCGGAACGAGGTTCAGTTCCTGATGGATGAAGCCGAAGCCGAGCGCTTCGGCCGCGCGCGGGCTGCTTATCGCGACCGGGGATCCATCGATGACGATGCGGCCCCTGTCCGGCTGGTAGAGGCCGGAGAGCAGCTTGATGAGCGTCGACTTGCCGGCACCGTTCTCGCCGACCAGCGCATGCACCTCGCCGGGCCGGATGGCGAGATTGGCGCCGTCGAGCGCGCGCGTCGCCCCGAAATGCCGGGCGACGCCGTCGAGCACCAGGAAGGGCCGCGGCCCTTCGCCCCTCTCCGTCACGGGCAGGTGACGCCGAGCGTCTCGGGCGTGATCAGCTTGGCGGGCGCGAACAGCTCCGCCTTCTCGGGCTTCGCGCCGGCGAGAATCTTGCCGAGGCCTTCGGCGGCAAGGCCGGCCATGGCGTCGAAATCCTGGCTGACGGTGCCCTTGATATGGCTGCAGGACTTGATCAGCTCGACCGCCTGCGGATTGCCGTCGATGCCGGCGATGATGATCTTCGAATCCGGCTTGTCGGCCTCGATCGCCAGCTCAGCGCCGATGGCAGGCTCGTCCCAAGCCGCCCAGATGGCGTCGATCTGGTCGCCCTTGCTCTTCAGGAGGTCCTCGGTGACCTTGCGCGCATCGTCGATCGGGCCGGGCACGACCATGTAGTGCTCGGCGACCACCTTGATGTCGGGGTTCTTGGCGAGCGCCGCGTCGAGCGCCAGCTCGCGCTGATGCACGCCGGGATGCGCCGAATAATAGAACTTGGCGATATTGCCCTTGCCGCCGAGCTTCTCGAACAGGAAGGCGCTGAGCTTGCTGCCGAGCTCGAAATTGTCCGAGGTGACGTTGAGCACGACGCCCGGCGCCGTGGCGCCGTCGATGGTGACGACCGGGATGCCGGCGGCCGCGGCGGCGCTGACCTGATCCTGGATCTGCTTCGGATCGACGCTGACGAGGACGATCGCGCCGACCTTGGCGGCGGTGACATCCTCGATGCGGCTCGCGAGCTGGCCCATGTCGCCGCGCGTATCGACGACAGAGGCGTTCCAGCCGGCCGCCTTCGCCTTCTCCTCGAACACCTTGATCATCTGGTTGGTCGCGACCGAGCTCTGATAGGGCGTCAGCACGGCGACGTCGACGGCGCTCGCCGCCGGGGCGGTGGCGGCCAAACCGGTCAGGGCCAGTGGAATGGCGAGTGCGAGGATCTTGGCGCGCATCATTGTTGTTGTCCCCCGAGGATCTGAGGCTCGATTGTTATCGCCTCGCCGGGGCGATGCGCAAGCGCGGCCGATCCGCTCTCTTCAGAGATCCTCGGCCAGCGCCCGCGCCGCCTCGCCTGCCTTGCGATAGGCGGCAAAGCGCCGCGCCGCCCGCTGGGTGCGCTCGGCGCGCGGCGACACCACGCGGCTGCCGGTCTCGGGCGCTGCGGTGGCGCCGATGACCGGCGCCAGCATGCGATAGGCGCCATAGGCAGTGACGAGCCGGCTTTCGGGCGGCACCTCGACATCGGCGCCGGTGACGTCGGCGACGAGCTGCGCCATCAGGGCGGCGCCGGCGACGCCGCCGGCGAGCACGATGGCGCGCGGACGGACGGGGAGCGCGTCGAGATTGTCGCGGATGGCGAAGGCGAGCCCCTCGAGCACGGCATAGGCCAGCGCCTCGGCCGGCTGCGCCTTGTCGAGGCCGAGAAAGGCGCCGCGCACGCTGCGATCGACGAAGGGCGCGCGCTCGCCGATGAGATAGGGCAGGAACAGCGCCGTCGGCGGCTCGGCGTCATAGGTCGAGGCGGCGGCGTAGAGTTCGGCGACGCCGCGGCCGACGATTGTCGCGAACCAGTCGAGCGCGAGGCCGGCGGCGAGGAAGGGCGCGATGACGACGACATCGCTGCCGACCGGGCTCGCCAGCGTATAGGAGGCGCGCGGCGGCGCGGCGGTCTCGAGCGGCATGGCGGCGGCGATCCAGCCGGTTGTGCCGAGATAGGCGTGCGGCCGGTCATGCGCCTCGCTCGCCGTGCCCCAGGCGGTGGCGCCGCCATCGCCGGAACCGACATGGACGGGAATGCCGGCGGGAAGGCCGAGCGCCGCCGCCGCCTCGGGCAGCAGCGGGCCGGCGAGTGCGTCGGCATCGAGGATATCGGGCAGGAGATGAGGCCCGAGGCCGATGGCGGCGAGGATCGCGGCATCCCAGCCGCGCGCGGCGAGATTCATGAGTCCCGTCGTCGTCGCCGTCGCGGGATCGACGACGGCGCGGCCGGTCATCCGCGCGATCACCGCATCCTTGGCGCCGAAGAGGATGCGGCCCGTCGCCGCCATGATGTCGGGCTCGTGCTCATGCAGCCAGTCGAGCCGGTAGAGGCAGAGCGCGGGATCGGCGGCATTGCCGATGCGCTGCTCGAAATCCTCCGGCAGGTCGGCACCAACGGATGCGACGCGGTCCGCATCGACACGGGCATCGCTGTAGAGGATCGCGGGGCGCAGGGCGACGCCGTCGCTGCCGAGGAGCAGCACGTTCTGCATCGAGCCCGTCAGCGTGATCGCGTTGGGCGCCTGGTCGATGGCGAGGGCGCGGACGGCGCTCTCCGTCGCCTGCCACCAGTCGTCGGCCGATTGCTCGGCATGGCCCGGCTCAGGCGCATCGGTCGCAACGGGACTGTCGGCGGCACAGAGCACATGGCCGCTGCCATCGAACAGCACCGCCTTCACCGAGGAGGTGCCGACATCGATGATGAGGATCCGTTCCGCTGCCATGTCGCTGCCGTCCCCTTCGTGTCGCGAGGCCGGCAATCTAGCGACGCCCGCCCGGAAGGGCCACCCTTGGCGACGGCGGATGCATCCTGATCACGCGGCCGTCGCCGCTCCCGGCAAGATGAAGGGGACGCCGGAAGCCGTCTGGCCGACCGCGAGGGCGACGCCGAACACGGTGCGCAGCAGCGTTTCGGTCAGCACCTCCGACGGCGTGCCCTCGGCGGCGATGCGGCCACGATCGATCACGACGACGGTGTCGGCATGAAGCGCAGCGAGATTGATGTCGTGCAGCACCGCGACCACGCCGCCGCCACCCTCGGCAAAGCCGCGCGCGGCGGCGAGCGTCATCAGCTGGTGGCGGAGATCGAGGCTCGCGGTCGGCTCGTCGAGGAAGAGATAGGACGGCACACCGTTCCGGCAGGGTTCCGGCACCTGGCAGAGCACGCGGGCGAGCTGCACGCGCTGCTGTTCGCCGCCGGAGAGCTCCTGGTAGAGCCGCGCGCCGAAGCCGGCGAGATCGGCCCGCGCCAGCGCCTCGGCGACGCGGCCATCGACACCCGCCGCACGGCTCCGGTCGACGGCGCCGAGGCGCACGACCTCATGCACCGTGAAGGGGAAGGCGAGCGTCGTCGCCTGGGGCAGCACGGCGCGGCGGGCGGCGAGGTCGCCCGGGCGCAGCCGCGCCAGATCGGCGCCGTCGAGGGTCACGCGGCCGCCCGATGGCCTCACCTCGCCGGTCAGCGCCTTCACGAGCGTCGACTTGCCGGCGCCGTTCGGACCGATGATCGCGGTGACGCGGCCGGGGCGGATCGCGAGGCTGATGCCATCGATGAGGGGGCGGCGGCCGGCGCGGACGGTGATGTGTTCGGCGAGGATCATGGCGGTCCCTAGAGATCGACGATGCCGCGGCGGCGCAGCAGGATCGAGACGAAGAACGGCGCACCGATCAGCGCGGTGACGATGCCGATCGGCAGTTCGGCCGGGGCGACGACGATGCGGCAGACGATGTCGGCGCCGACGAGGAGGCTGGCGCCGAGCAGGGCCGCGGCCGGCAGCAGCGTGCGGTGTTCCGGACCGATGGCGAGGCGCAGCAGATGCGGCACCACGATGCCGACGAAGCCGATGACGCCGGTGAAGGCGACGGAGACGCCGACCATCACCGCGACGGCGAAGACGATGAGCCCCTTCAGCCGCTCGACATCGACGCCGAGATGGCGGGCCTCGGCCTCGCCCAGCACCAGCGCATCGAGACCGCGGCCGATGAAGGGGGAGAGCGCCAGCAGTCCGAGGATGGGCGGCGCGGCCAGCGCCAGCTTCAGCCATGTCGCGCCGGAGAGGCTGCCCATCGTCCAGAAGGTGAGCTCGCGCAATTGCGCATCGTCGGCGCGATAGACGAGAAACGACGTCACGGCCCCCGCGAAGGCGCCGAGCGCGATGCCGGCGAGCAGCATGGTCGCGACCGAGGTGCGGCCGCGCCGCGTCGCGATCCCATAGAGGACAAGCGTCGTCGCGAAGCCGCCGACAAAGGCGGCGACCGGCAGCGCGCCGACCGAGAGCACCGCGGCGAGGGGGCTAAGTGCCGCGCCGCCGACGACGATCACCAGCACCGCGCCGAGCGCGGCGCCCGAGGAGACGCCGACGAGGCCGGGATCGGCGAGCGGGTTGCGGAACAGCCCCTGCAGCATGGCGCCGGCGACCGCGAGCGCCGCGCCGACGAGCGCGCCGAGCAAGAGGCGCGGCAGGCGGATATCGACGACGACGATGCGCTCGGTCATGTCGGCGGCCTCTCGGCCCGCCAGCCAGTCGGCGAGGATCGCCAGAGCCCGGCTCGCCGGCAGGCCGAACGGTCCGAGGACGAGCGCCGAGAGCATCACGACGGCGAGCAGCAGCGCGAGGCCGAGGATCGCGAGCCTTGCGCGGGCGCGGCGGTCGCCTTCCACCGGCGCGGCCATGACGAGCGCCATCAGTTCCCTGCCTTGAGCGCCAGCGCCGGATAGAAGGCGGCGGCGAGATCGCGGGCGGCATCCGGCATGCGCGGACCGAAGCCGAGCAGATAGAGCCCGTCCATGACGACCAGAGACTCCGTGGCCGCCGCCGGCGTCGCGGCCAGCGCCGGAATGTGGAACACGGCGGCGGGCGTCAGGGCCTCGGCGCCCGGCCGCGTCATCATGACGATGCTCTCCGGCCTTGCTGCCACCATCGCCTCGGCCGACGCCGGCTTGTAGCCTTGTACGCCGGCAAAGGGATTGATGCCGCCGGCGGCGGTGATCATGGCATTGGCGGCCGTGTCGCTGCCGGCGGCGAGCGGCCGGTCACCGGCAAGGCTCATCAGGAAGACGGCCCGGCGGCGTTCGGCCTCGGGAATGGCGGCCGTGGCCGCGGCCAGTGCCGCGGCGCGCTGCTCGACATCGGCGGCGAGCGCCTTGCCCTTCTCGTCCTCGCCGATGACCGCGCCGATCATCGCGATCTTCGCGGCGATGCCGGCTGCGCTGTGCGGCTCAGGCAGGATGACGATCGGCACCGAGGCGGCCTCGAGCATGTCCATCGCCTCCTTCGGGCCGGCGCCCTCGACGGCGAGGATGAGATCCGGCTTCATCGACAGGACGCTTTCGGCGGCGAGCGCGCGCATATAGCCGACATCGGGCTTTGCCAGCGCCTCCTTCGGCCAGAGGCTGGTCGAATCCCGCGCCACGACGCGGTCGCCGGCGCCGAGCGCATAGAGGATCTCGGTGGCGGCGCCGCCGACCGAGACGATGCGCGCGGTGCTGCCGATGGTGACCGTCCGGCCCTTGGCGTCGACGATGGTGCGATCCGCCGCCATGGATTGCTGGATGGCGAACACCGTGATCACCATGGCGGCCATGAAGCCGAGCGCGAGGCGGGCCTGACGGCCGGGCATCGGAAGGTGGGGGTGGGGAAGAAGAGACAGGGCGCGCATCGGGATGCCTCCGGTCACGGGTTGTTGACGGTCAAATCGGAACGAGCGGTCACTTGTTGAGAATCAGCTTGCCGACCCGGGTCAGCCGCAGCCGGTAGTCCTCGGCGCCATGGCGGATGATGATCTCGCGGGCGCCCTTGAGCAGGTCCTCGCTGGCGACGATGCGGGGCGCGCGGCGCTCTGCCTCGTCTTCGCCATTCGGTGCGTTCTCGGCGGACATCGATCACTCCGGCTGGTCGGCCGCGCGGTGCGGCAGTCTTGAGCACTTCTAAACTTGCGAACCATTCGCAACTAATTACTTGACTGCCATACTCACCTTTCCTATGGATCGCAACGACCAAATGTCGAATCCATCGTCGTCCGCCGCATCAGGCGGGCGGCTCCCGCCAAGCCCGCCAGTTCGTCCGCAGCCGCGGCCGCGACAGCCAGCCAGGCGCTTCCCGTCTTTCGTCCCTGGGGGCTCCGATGAGCATCGCGCGACTGAACGCCCGGCTTCTGGCCGGCTCGACCTTCCTCGCCTGTCTGGCCGTTTCCGCCGGCGGCGCCATTGCCCAGCAGACGACGGCGCAGCAGACGACCGCGCAACAGGCCACCGAGGCGAGTGCCGACGGCACGGTGCAGCTCGATGCCGTCATCGTTCAGGGCGGCTCTGCCGCCGGCGCCTCCACGGGCGACGTGACGCCCGCCGTCACCGCTAAGGAAGGCACCGCGCTCGTCACCACGACGACGCAGGAAGAGCTCACCAACCGGATGATCGACTCGTGGCAGGCCTTCGGCCAGCGCGCCGAGCCGGGCGTCAGCTTCTCGAGCCAGAGCAACTCGATCAATGTCCGCGGTCTCGGCGAGAACAATGTCCTCACCACGATCGACGGAATCCGCCTGCCCTGGCTCGGCTCGGGCGACGCGCGCGGCGTCACCGGCGGCCTCTCGACCTTCGACTTCAATGCGCTGAGCGCCATCGACATCGTGCGCGGCGCCGATTCCAGCATCGGCGGTTCCGGCGCCATGGGCGGCCTCGTCGCGCTGACGACGCTGTCGGCGGACGACATCATCGCCGAGGGCCGCAACTGGGGCTTCCTGACCAAGAACCTCTATGCGAGCGCCAACAATTCCTTCACCACCAGCGACGCGGTCGCCGCCCGCTTCGGCGACACCACGGCGCTGGTGCAGGGCTCCTACACGACCGGTCACGAGACCGAGACGATGGGTGATGTCGGCGGCTACGGCTCGACCCGCACCGAGGCCAATCCCGAGGACTTCGACCAGTACAGCCTGCTCGGCAAGCTGGCGCACACGGTCGACGGCGGCCATACCTTCACGCTGACCGGCGAGATGTTCCAGGGCAACTCGACCACCGACGCGATGACGAGCCAGTCGCTCACCGGCAATTATCGTCCCGGCGACTACACGACCGGCGAGGAAGCGCGGCGGCAGCGCTTCTCGCTGACTTACGATTTTCTCTCGCCCGAGCCCGGCGGCTTCGCCGACAGGGCGCAGGCGATCCTCTACTGGCAGAATGTCGAGCTCGACAACACGACCAATGCCTATCGCTCGACGAGCGTCATCGGCCCGTATCAGCGCGAGAACAGCAACCAGGTGCAGGAATACGGCATCACCGGCTTTGCCGAGAAGGCACTGACCCTCGGCGGCTATGAGAACCGCTTCACCTGGGGCGGCGAATTCTACCTGACCAACACCAGCCAGTATTCGGCCGGCCTCGACAACTGCCCGCCGAACGCCACGACGTCGCCCTGCTCGATGCTGCACACCAACCAGGCCGACATGCCCGATGCCAACGGCACGACCTTCGGCATCTATGGCCGCGACGAGATCGCCCTTGGCAACAACCTCTTCCTGACGCCGGGCCTCCGCTTCGACTGGTACCAGCAGGTGCCGCAGGAGACGGCCGGCTATGGCGGCGGCAACGAGGCCTATATCGGCCTGCCCGAGACCTCCTCGGGCTCCAAGTTCTCGCCGAGCCTGCTCGGAACCTGGAAGGCGACCGAGAAGCTCTCCTTCTATGCGCAGTGGGCGCAGGCTTTCACCGCGCCGACCCCCGGCCAGCTCTATCTCACCTATGGCGGACCCGGCGCTTATCTCTCGATCGGCAATCCCGACCTCGAGGCGCAGGAAGGCACCGGCTACGAGATCGGCACCAAGTTCGGCGATGACCAGCTCGGCGGCGGCTTCTCGGCCTTCACCAATTTCTACAAGAACTTCATCGACAGCGAGCAGCTGACGGCGGCCGAGGCGGCGGAGCGCGGCTACGACCTTTCCGAATATCCCTTCGGCATCAGCGAATATGTGAACCTCGAAAGCGTCAACATCTACGGCATCGAGGCGCGCGGCGCCTGGAAGTTCGCGCCGAAGTGGAAGCTCTCGGGCTCGATGGCCTGGATGGTCGGCCAGGACCTCGCCAATGGCACCTATCTCGACAGCGTGCCGCCGCTGAAGGGCGTCATCGGCATCGGCTATGCCGATATCGAATGGGGCACCGACCTCCTGCTCACCGCCGCTGCCGTCAACGCCCAGACATCGGCCAACTTCCAGGCGCCCGCCTATGCCGTCGTCGATTGGACGGCCTGGTGGCAGCCCGCGAAGATCAAGGGCCTCCGCGTCCAGGCCGGCGTCTTCAACCTGTTCGACGAGACCTATTTCAACTCGCTCGACATCCCGACCTCGGTGACGGCGTCGAGCAGCAATCTCGACTTCTATTCCGAGCCCGGCCGCAACTACCAGGTGAACCTCACCTACCAGTTCTGACCCGGCTTCCGCGAAACGCCGGAAGGTGGTGTGGTGACGCCAACCGGCGCGAGGAGGGACGGTTCCACGGAGCCTCCCTCCTCACTCATTCCCCCGCAATCGGGGTCCATCACGATGACGACGCACCCCATCGGCACGCAAAGAAGGCACTTTCCCATGTTCATCGCCATGAACCGCTTCAAGGTCACCAGGGGCTCGGAGGCCGAGTTCGAGGAGGTCTGGCGCTCGCGCGACCGCCATCTCGCCGAGATGGACGGCTTCGTCGATTTCCACCTGCTCAAGGGGCCGGAGGCCGACGACCACACGCTCTATGCCTCGCACACGATCTGGCAGACGCGCGACCATTTCACCGCCTGGACGAAGTCCGAGCAGTTCCGCAAGGCGCATGGCGGCAGCGGCGACCGCAAGCCGCTGTTCATCGGCCATCCCGTCTTCGAGGGCTTCGAGTCCGTCATCGGCGCCTGACGGCGACACGCGCGGCAGAAGGCAGTGTGCCGCGCTTGCCGGCCGGGAGCGGGCGGCACCATCCTGATGTGACGCCTCACTGACGATAAGCATCACACATCAATTCCGGACCGTTCCCCTCTCCTCGCGCCGCGCGGGAGAGCGGGACGGTTCCCAGGGGTTCGCTGCCATGGCCCCTCCCCTCCCGACCGCCGCCGCGCCGGCTCCGCGACCCCCCCTCCAATTGGGTCGCGCTCAGCAACACGACGCTCGGCATGCTCGCCGCCGCGCGAGAGCGCTCGCCAGTTGCAGCAAGCGCTCTTATGACATATCGTGAGACATGTCTTACGATATGAGAACATCCATGAACGAACCGATTGCCGAACGGCACGCCATCCGCCGCGTGCGCTACGACACCCGCCGCCGCGCGCTGACGGTCACGAGCGCGACGGCGCTGACGCCGCGCATGAAGCGCATCACCCTTGCAGGCGACCTCGCGGGCTTCGCGAGCCTCGGCGCCGACGATCACATCAAGCTGTTCTTCGCCGATGGCGCCGGGGGCAGCGTCATGCGCGATTTCACGCCGCGCGCCTTCGACGTCGCAGCGGGCACGCTCACCATCGATTTCGCGCTGCACCAGGCCGGGCCGGCGACATCATGGGCGGCGCTTGCCAAGCCCGGCGACGAGCTCGAGATCGGCGGGCCGCGCGGCTCGGCCGTGGTGCCGGATGATTTCGACTGGTACTGGCTGATCGGCGACGAGACCGCGCTGCCGGCGATCGGTCGCTTCGTCGAGGGTCTCAGGGCCGGCGTGCCCGTGCTGACTGCCGTCGCCATCGCCGATGCAGCCGAGCGGCAGGACTTTGCGACCGGCGCCGCCTGGACGGGGCTCTGGGCCGAGCGCGACAGCGGCGGCGGCGACGATGCCGCGCAGTTGCTCGCGTTGACCGATGCCCGGCCGCTGCCGTCGGGCGACGGCTTCGTCTTCATCGCGGCGGAATCCTCGGTCGCCCGCGCGCTGCGCGCGCGCCTGACCGAGCGCGGCCAGCCGAAAGCCTTCATCAAGGCGGCCGGCTACTGGAAGCGCGGCGAGGCCGACGGGCATGAGCGGATCGAGGACTGACGGGGTCAGAGCGCTGGGAAAGGCGACTTCGCCCTCAGCGCCACCGGGTCGACTTCGACGAGTTCGAGCGAACGCACCATCCCGGCGGTCAGCGTCTTGTATTTGAGGAAGTGCGGCGTCGCCAGATGGGCCTGATACGCCGCCTGGTCGGCATAGATCTCGAGAATGCGGATCCTCGTCGGATCCGCTTTCGCCGACACCGCCTGGAGCGACAAAACGCCCGCCTCCTTCGTCACCGAGGCCTCGATTTCCTCGGTGAGCAGCGCCTTGTAGCGGTCGAGATCGTCTGGTGCGATCACGAGATCGGCGATCCTGACGACAGGGTCGCCGATCTCGTGACGTTCCGCTTTGGCATCCTCGGTCAAGCAGCATCTCCCGGTCTTGCGCCGGCAGGGCGCCGAGGCGCGGTCCGATCAGCCCTTCAGCCAGGTGCCGTAATCGGCGACAAGGAGATGGGTCGGGGCGACGTCTTCCTCGATCTCGGCGAAGCGGCCGATCGGCTCGGCGAAGACATTGTCGGTCAGGTCGTCGTTGACGGTCGAGACCTCGCCGATGAGCACGTCGGCGCCCTCGCCCCAGAAGGCGTGCCAGACGCCGGGCAGCAGCGTGACGCTCTCGCCGGGATCAAGCTTCAGGATGCCGCCGGCCGGAAGCGTGCGGATAACGCCGTCGGTCGGGACATGCACCTCGGCATTGCGATCGATATTGCCCTCGGCATCGGGCATGAACAGTTCGAGCGTCAGCGTGCCGCCGCCGCGATTGATGATGTCCTCGGCCTTCAGATTGTGCCGGTGCATCGGCGACATCTGGTCCTGGCGGGAGATCATGATCTTCTCGGCATAGAGCATGCCGCGGCCGGTCGCGAGATCGGCCTGGTTGCCGTTGCGCACGGTGAAGAGGAAGAGGCCGAGCTCGTCGAACTTTTCCTTGCCGTAGTCGGTGATGTCCCAGCCGAGCCGCGCGTCGATGATGCCCTTGGCCTTGGCCTGGTTCGCCTGGAACGTCTCGGGCGTCCAATAGGCGAAGGGCGGCAGCACGAAACCGAACGAGCGGATGAACTCGTCCGCTTCCTGCATGATCTCGTTGACACGCGAGCGCTTCATTTGACTTGTCTCCTCCCGGGCATGTCCGGCCGTCGTCGCCGGCGGCGCGACTTAAGCGCAAAGGCGCCGCGAGGTGAAGGCGAAATCCGTCAGGCCGGGAAGATTCGCCACCGTTCCGGGCGGAAGGCGACGAGGCCGCCGATCGGCCGTTCGGCGTCGAGCTCGACATCGATCTCGGCACGGAGCTGGCGCGGACCGACCTGCAGCTCGAGGCGCCGGCGCGCGCCATGCCGCCGCTCGGCGACGATGCGGCCGCGGATCGCCGGGCCGTCGCCGGCGACCAGCGTCACGTCATGCGGGCGGAAGCCGAGCGTCGCCGTCGCCGCGGCCGGCTCGGTATGGGACAGTCCGGTCGGCTGGCCGTCGAGCAGGACGCTGCCCTCCGTGAGATCGACCGGCAGCAGCGAGGATTCGCCGATGAAGGAGAAGACGAACGGGCTCGCCGGCCGGTCATAGATGTCGTCGGCCGAGCCGACCTGCTCGATGCGGCCCTTCGACATCACGACGATGCGATCGGCAAGCTCGAGCGCCTCTTCCTGGTCATGCGTCACGAAGAAGGTGGTGTGGCCGGTGCGGTCATGGATCTCGCGCAGCCAGCGGCGGAGATCGCGGCGGACCTGCGCGTCGAGCGCGCCGAAGGGCTCGTCGAGCAGCAGCAGCCGCGGCTCGATCGCGAGCGCCCGGGCGAGGGCCACGCGCTGGCGCTGGCCACCGGAGAGCTGCGAGGGATAGCGCTTCTCGAGCCCCGTGAGCTGCACGAGGTCGAGGAGATGCAGCACGCGGCGACGGATATCGGCGCTGGATGGCCGGTCGCGGCGCGGCCGCACGGTGAGGCCGAAGGCGATGTTGTCGAACACCGTCATGTGGCGGAACAGGGCGTAGTGCTGGAACACGAAGCCGATATTGCGGTCCTGCACCGGCAGGCCGAGCGCATCCTCGCCGCCGAACAGGACGCGGCCGGAGGACGGCGCCTCGAGGCCGGCCAGGATGCGCAGCAGCGTCGTCTTGCCGGAGCCCGACGGCCCCAGCAGCGCGACGAGCTCGCCCGCCTCGACGGCGAGCGACACGCCGTGCAGCGCCGGGCTGTCACCGAAGTCCTTGGCGACGCTCTCGATCGTCACATCGACCGGGGCGCCGAGGGCGATCGACGTTTCCTGCTCAATCTCGGTCATCGCATTCATGGATATCACCTCAGTGGCGGCGCGTGGCGGCGATCTCTTCGGCATAGCGCCACTCCAGGACCGTCTTGATGATGAGCGTCACCAGCGCGAGCAGCGCCAGCAGCGAGGCGACGCCGAACGCCGCCTGGTAGCTATACTCGTTGTAGAGGATCTCGACCTGCAGCGGCATCGTGTTGGTCTTGCCGCGGATATGGCCCGAGACGACCGAGACGGCGCCGAACTCGCCCATCGCGCGGGCATTGCAGAGAAGGACGCCATAGAGCAGCGCCCATTTGACGTTGGGGAGCGTCACGCGGAAGAAGACGCGCCAGCCGCTCGCCCCCAGCGACAGCGCCGCCTCCTCGTCCTGCGTGCCCTGCGCCTGCATGATCGGGATCAGCTCGCGGGCGATGAACGGGAAGGTGACGAAGATCGTCGCCAGCACGATGCCGGGCACCGCGAAGATGATCTGGATGCCCTGGCTCTGCAGGAACGGGCCGAGATAGCCATGCGCGCCGAACAGGAGCACATAGATGAGGCCCGAGGTCACCGGCGAGACCGAAAACGGCAGGTCGATCAACGTGACCAGGAAGCTCTTGCCCCTGAACTCGTATTTGGCGATCGCCCAGGAGGCGGCGAGGCCGAAGACGAGATTGGCCGGCACCGACACCGCCGCGACCAGCACCGTCAGGCGGATGGCGGCGAGCGTGTCGCGCTCGCCGATCGCCTTCAGGAAAACGCTGAAGCCGGAGCGGAACGCCTCGTAGAAGACGCTGGCGAGCGGCAGAACGAGAAAGATCGCGAGGAAGCCGAGCGCCACGGCCGTGAGCACGATGCGCACGAGCGGGCTTTCGGTCGAGGCCGGAACGAAGCGGCCGGGTGCGGCTATCTCAGCCATGCGACAGTCTCCGGCGGCTCCAGGCCTGCAAGAGGTTGATGGCGAAGAGGAGCACGAAGGAGAGCGCCAGCATGATGCTCGCGACAGCCGTCGCCGCCGCATAGTTGAACTCGGTCAGGCGGATGACGATGAGGAGCGGCGCGATCTCGGAGACATAGGGAATGTTGCCGGCGATGAAGATCACCGAGCCGTATTCGCCGACGGCGCGGGCGAAGGCGAGCGCGAAACCCGTCAGCAGCGCCGGGATCAGCGTCGGCAGCACCACGCGGCGGATGGTGACGAAGCGGTGCGCGCCGAGCGTCGCCGCCATTTCCTCGACCTCGCGGTCCATGTCCTCCAGCACCGGCTGCACGGTGCGGACCACGAAGGGCAGGCCGATGAAGACGAGCGCGATGAAGACGCCGATCGGCGTATAGGCGATCTTGAGCCCGAGCGCCGCCGCATATTGGCCCATCCAGCCGTTCGGCGCATAGATCGCCGTCAGCGCGATGCCGGCGACGGCGGTCGGCAGCGCGAAGGGCAGGTCGACGACGGCATCGACGATCTTGCGGCCCGGAAAGTCATAGCGCACCAGCACCCAGGCGACGACGAGGCCGAACACCGTGTTGACGAGCGCCGCGGCGGCAGAGGCGCCGAAGGAGAGGCGGAGCGCTGCCAGCGTGCGCGGGTCGGTCGCGATCGCGAGGAAGGCCGGCCAGCCGAGCCCGGCCGTGCGCAGCACGAGGCCGCCGAGCGGGATCAGCACGATCAGCGAGAGATAGGCCAACGTGAAACCGAGCGCCAACCCGAAACCCGGGATGACACTCGGCTTGCGCCAGGCAGAGGCGGCAGTTGCGGTCATGAGGCGGTTCGGATCGTCCTATTGGCCGGGCTTGTAGATCTGGTCGAAGACGCCGCCATCGGCGAAATGGGCCGGCTGCACCTTGGACCAGCCACCGAACTGCGCATCGTCGATCGTCACCAGCGTCAGCGGCTGGAAGCGCTTCAGATCCTCGGGATCGGCCGCCTCGGGCTTCGCCGGACGATAGTAGTTCTTGGCGATGATCTTCTGCGCGGGGTCGCTGTAGAGATAGTCGAGATAGGCCTCGGCCACCTTGGTCGTGCCCTTCTTGTCGGTATTGCCCTGGACCAGCGCCACCGGCGGCTCGGCCTTGATCGAGATCGATGGCGTCACGATGTCGAACTGGTCGGGACCGAGTTCGTTGATGGCGAGGAAGGCCTCGTTCTCCCAGGCGAGCAGCACGTCGCCGATGCCGCGCTGGGCGAAGGTCGTCGTCGAGCCGCGGGCACCCGAATCCAGCACCGGCACGTTCCTGTAGAGCTTGCCGACGAATTCCTTGATCCTGGCCTCGTCGCCGCCGAACGTCTGGTTGGCATAGGCCCAGGCCGCGAGATAGTTCCAGCGCGCACCGCCCGAGGTCTTCGGGTTGGGCGTGATCACCTCGATGCCGTCCTTGACGAGATCGTCCCAGTCCTTGATGCCCTTCGGGTTGCCCTTGCGGACGAGGAACACGATCGTCGAGGTGTAGGGCGTCGCATTGTCCGGCAGCCGGCTCGCCCAGTCGGCGGGAACCTTGCCGCTCTTGGTGACGATCGCGTCGATATCGGCGGCGAGCGCCAGCGTGACGACATCGGCATCGAGACCGTCGATGACCGCGCGCGCCTGCGCGCCGGAGCCGCCATGCGACTGCTCGACCGTCACGGTCTCGCCGGTCTTTTCCTTCCAATAGGCGGCGAACGCCTCGTCATAGGCCTTGTAGAGCTCGCGCGTCGGATCGTAGCTGACATTGAGCAGGGTGACATCGGCGTGGGCCGGCAGGATCGCGCCCGGAAAGGTCGCCGAAAGGCCGAGCGTCGCGGCGACGACGATGCGTCGGACATGCGCTGTGAACCGAGTTCCAAAAGGTACCATGGTGAGGCTCCCTTGAGAGAAGACGTCCTATCTCGACATAGGAAGTCGACAATCTCAAACCCGTGCGCGTGCGATCGGACCAGACCGATTAGAAAATCATTCCTGAAAAATGCCTTCCCGAGGAACCAGGCCGGAGTCCGTCAGGGCAGCGGCCTCGTCGTCGCCACCAAGCGCATCGGCGAGCGTCGTCGCATCGAACAGCACCAGCTGCGCGGCATAGGGCGCGGCGAACATGCGGCGGACGCCGCAGCTCGCCTCGTCCGGGCAATCGGCACAGGGCTGGTAGGCGGTGCGCGAAATGCAGGAGAGCGGCGCGATCGGCCCGTCGATGGCGCGGAGAACCTGGCCGATGGTGATCTCGGTGGGCAGCTTGATCAGCGAGTAGCCGCCGGCCCGGCCGCGCCGGCTGGCAATCATGCCGCGATGCTTCAGATCGAGCAGGATATGTTCGAGGAACTTGCGCGGCACGCCGGCCTCGCGCGCGATGTCGTCGATCTGGATCGTTTCGCCCTTCGGCTGCCGCGCCAGATGAATGAGCGCCTTGAACGCGTATTTGGCCTTCTGCGAGATCATGCGTCGTCCGGCGGGGAGAGGACTGGATGCGTGTCGCCTTGTCTTAGCGGATGGCGCCCCGCTTGGAAACGCGGATCGGCCGCAGCGGCATGGCTATGTGCCGGCGCGGAAATCGGCTACAGCCGATCATCATGAAGTTGCTCGTCACCGGCGCGGCCGGATTCATCGGATATCACGTCGCGCTCGCGCTGCTCGCGCGCGGCGACAGCGTCATCGGCGTCGACAATCTCAACAGCTACTACGATCCGGCCCTGAAACGGGCGCGGCTGGGCCGCCTCGAGGTCCATCACGGCTTCCGCTTCCTCGAGGCGAGCGTCTCCGACATGGAGGCGATGGAGCGGCTGGCGACGACGCATGCCGACATCGATGTCGTCGTGCATCTCGCCGCGCAGGCAGGCGTCGGCTATTCGCTGGAGAACCCGCTCGCCTATACCGATGCCAATGTCACGGGACAGGTGGTGATGTTCGAGGCGGCGCGGCGGCTGCCGAAGCTGCGCCATGTCGTCTATGCCTCCTCGTCCTCGGTCTACGGGCTCAACGAGGACGTGCCGTTCCGCGAGACCGACCGGGTCGACCGGCCGAGCTCGCTCTATGCCGCGACCAAGCGCGCCGGCGAGCTCATCGCCCACACCTATGGCCATCTGCACGGCATCGCCTCGTCGGGCCTGCGCTTCTTCACCGTCTACGGGCCGTTCGGTCGGCCCGACATGGCGCCGTGGCTGTTCACCAGCGCCATCCTCGAGGGCCGCCCGATCACGCTCTACAATGGCGGCGCGATGAAGCGCGACTTCACCTATATCGACGACATCGTCGCCGGGACGCTCGGCGCCATCGACCGCAAGCCGGAGCCGGCGGAGACGCGGCTGTTCAATCTCGGCAACAATTGCCCGGTGCCGCTCGCCGACTTCATCGCGGCCATCGAGAAGGCGACGGGCCGCGTCGCCGAGATCCGCCTCGGCCCGCCCCGGCTCACCGATGTCGCCATGACCTTCGCCGATGTCGAGGCGAGCGGCGCCGCCTTCGGCTATCGCCCGACCACCGACATCGAGACCGGCATGGTCCGCTTCGTCGACTGGTATCGCGGCTATAACGGCCTGCCCGCCTGACCGGTTGACGGCGCCGCCGCGCCGCCCGATCATCGCCCTCCAGCAACCATTGCCGGCGGAGAGCCGGCACGACGCTCCCGGGGGGACCACCATGCTGCGCGGCATCGATCCGATCATCGGACCGGACCTTCTCTTCACGCTTCGCGCCATGGGCCATGGCGACGAGATCACCGTGGTCGACGCCAATTTCCCGGCGCTCGCCATGGCCAAGCGGCTGATCCGCATGGACGGCCACGACGCGGTCCGCGTCACCGACGCCATCCTCTCGCTGATGCCGCTCGACCGCTTCGCGCCCGACGAGACGGCGATCCGCATGGAGGTCGTCGGCGACCCCGCGGCCGAGCCGGCCGTCTGCACGCTGTTCCAGACCGTGATCGACAATCGCGATCCCGGCTACAAACTGGCGAAGCTCGAGCGCTTCGCCTTCTACGAACGCGCCAAGCAGAGCTTCGCCATCGTCGCCACCGGCGAGCGGCGCCTCTATGGCAATGTCATCCTGAAGATGGGCGTCATCGATCCCTGAGGATCACTCTCCCGGCGCCGGCGCGGTCTGCTGCGTGTCGGGTGCCGGGCTCTCGGATGCCGGACTCTCGGGTACCGGCGTCGCCGGGACCTGGGGCGGCAGCGTGAGCGCGGTGCAGGTCATCGCCATGCCGCGCAGCCGCTCGTTGTCGGCCTCCGTCAGCGTGCCCTTCATCAGCGGCTGGATCAGGCCGGCATCGGCGAGATCGTCGAAGACGCAGCGGCAATAGGCCGTGCAGCCGGCGACGTCGCCGCGCGAGGCGACGCAGCGATCGGTGCAATCGGCGCGGGCGCCGTCGACGGCGGCGTTCGGCATGGCGAACTGCGCCACGGCGAAGAAGATCCCGTAGAGGATCGGCTGGTGGATCAGATAGACCGCGAGGCTGTGCCGTCCGCCGAAGGCGAGCAGCCGGGAAAGGCGGGCCTGCGGCTGCCAGCGGGAGAGCCGTACATCGAGCCCGCTGGCGACCGCGAAGCGGGCGCTCGCGACGCCGGCGAGCACGACGCCGGTCCATGGGAACACCGGCACATAGTCGAACGATGTCTTCGCCACCGGCGCGAGGCCGACCCACCAGAACCACGGCGCCGCGAAGATTTCCGTCCGGACGACATTCGGCAGCGCGATCACGGCGGCCGCGACCAGGGCGGTGACGAGGGCCGGCAGTCTGAGGAACGGCAGCGCGATCACGCTCGCCAGCGCGATCTGGTGCAGGATGCCGAAATAGACCCAGCCCTCGGGCATCACGAAATAGGTGGCGAGCGAGACCAGCGCCGCCGCGGCGACGATGACGCCGAGCCGGCGGAGATAGGGTTCGAGGCGAAATCCGCTCCGCGTCGCCAGCACCAGGCTGACGCCGGCGAGGAAGAGGAAGCTGCCGGCGATCAGATGGGCATAGAGCCGCCAGGGCAGCGAGCCGCCCGGATCGAAGCGGATCAGGCGGAGATAGGCGATGTCCCAAGCGCCGTGATAGGTCATCATGGCGACGAGCGCGATGCCCCGCCAGACGTCGATCAGGGCAATGCGCCGCGGCAACACTGCCTCATTCATGTGCATGCTCCGTCGATTGGCAGTTCCCAAGCCGCGCCCGCGCTCATAATCTTGTCCCGTTGATCAAGACCACTTCGGACCGCCGCATGACCGCCATTCCTCTCATCGACCTCGCCGACCCCCGCGGCAAGGACGCCGTCGCCGCGGCGATCGGCCAGACCTGCCGCGAGACCGGCTTCTTCCTCGTTAAGGGGCATGGCGTCGACCAGACGGCGATCGATGCCGGCTGGAACGCGGCCCGCGCCTTCTTCGACCGGCCGCTGGAGGAGAAGCTCTCGGCTTCCATGCCCTATCCCGGCTATCCCTATGGCTACAGCCCCGTCAAGGGCGAGACGCTGGCGGCCTCGCTCGGCGCGGCGCGGCCGGCCGATCTCAAGGAGACCTTCTCCTTCGGCCCGTCGGCCTTCCGCCGGCTCGACCACAAGCCCGCCGACGACGCCGAGGCCTTCGTCTTCTCGGCCAATCCCTGGCCGTTCGAGGGCGATGCGTTCCGCCGCGCGGTGATGGAGTATTACCGCGCGATGTCGGGGCTTTCGGGCCGGATCATGCGGCTCTTCGCGCTCGCGCTCGGGCTGGACGAGACCTATTTTGACTGCTTCATCGACCGCGAGGCGAGCGCGCTGCGCCTCCTCAACTATCCCGAAGTCGACGAGCCGCCGGCTGAGGGACAGCTCCGCGCCGGCGCCCATTCCGACTATGGCTCGCTCACCATCCTCTGCCAGGAGGATTCGCCGGGAGGCCTCGAAGTGATGGGCCTCGACGGCGCCTGGGTGAAGGTGCCGGCGGTCGCGGACAGCTTCGTCATCAATATCGGCGATCTCATGCAGCGCTGGACCAATGACCGCTGGAAGTCGACGCTGCACCGCGTCGCCGTGCCGCCGCCCTCGCCGGGCCGGCCGACGCGCCGGCAGTCGATCGCCTTCTTTCACCAGCCGAACTGGGATGCCTCGATCGCCTGCATCGAGACCTGCCTCGCGCCGGGCGAAAGCCCGCAATATCCACCGATCGGTTCCGGCGAATATCTCGCTGCCAAGTTCCGCTCCACTGTCGTGAAGACCTGAGCCTCATTGGATGCCGCGCCGATGCGTCGCGCCGACCTTGGCGCAATTGTTGCGTCTTCGTGTATCGTCCGGTGGTGATGCCCGCCGCCAGAAAGAGTTCCGCTGAACGATGTCAATCCTCGCCGCGCTTCGCCACGTCACCAGCTACAGCTACGACAAGCCGGTCGCTCTCGGGCCGCAGGTCATCCGCCTGCGCCCGGCGCCGCATTGCCGCACCAAGGTGCCGAGCTATTCGCTCACGGTGAAGCCCGACAATCACTTCGTGAACTGGCAGCAGGATCCACACGGCAACTGGCAGGCCCGCTTCGTCTTCCCGGAAAAGTCGACCGAGTTCTCGATCGCCGTCGACCTGATCGCCGAGCTCGAGGTCTACAACCCGTTCGATTTCTTCGTCGAACCCTATGCCGACAGCTTTCCCTTCACCTATGAGGCGGAACTCGCCGAAGAGCTCGCCGCCTATCTGAAGCCCGAACCGTCGGGCCCGCTGCTCGAGGCCTTCGTCGCCAGCATTCCGCGCGAAAAGACGCAGATCGTCGACTTCCTGGTCGCGCTCAACCAGCGCCTGCAGGGCGACATCCGCTATCTCATCCGCATGGAGCCCGGCGTGCAGACGCCGGAGGAGACGCTCGGCAACGCCTCCGGCTCCTGCCGCGATTCCGGCTGGCTCCTGGTGCAGGCGCTGCGCCATCTCGGCCTCGCCGCCCGCTTCGTCTCCGGCTATCTGATCCAGTTGAAGCCCGACGTCGCCGCGCTCGACGGCCCCTCCGGCACCGAGGTCGACTTCACCGACCTGCATGCCTGGGCCGAAGTCTATATTCCCGGCGCCGGCTGGGTCGGCATGGACCCGACCTCCGGCCTCTTCACCGGCGAAGGCCATCTGCCGCTCTCGGCGACGCCACATTATCGCTCGGCGGCGCCGATCAGCGGCACCTTCGCGGCCGATCCCGACACGCGGACCGAATTCGCCTTCGAGATGCGGATCGACCGCATCGCCGAGCAGCCGCGCGTCACGCTGCCCTTCTCGGACGAGAGCTGGGCCGCGCTCGACGCGCTCGGCCATCAGGTCGATGCCGATCTCAAGGCCAATGATGTCCGCCTTACCATGGGCGGCGAGCCGACCTTCGTCTCGATCGACGACTACCAGGCGGCCGAATGGAACACCGCCGCCGTCGGGCCGACCAAGCGCGGCCGCGCCGACGACCTGATCCGCCGGCTGCGCGACCGCTTCGCGCCGGGCGGCTTCCTGCATTACGGGCAGGGCAAGTGGTATCCGGGCGAGAGCCTGCCGCGCTGGACCTTCGCGCTCTACTGGCGCAAGGACGGCAAGCCGATCTGGCAGGATGCGAGCCTCATCGCCACCGAAAGCCGGCCCGAGCGCTCGGCGGCCGAGGATGCGCGCGCGCTCCTCGAAAATCTCTCCGAGCGGCTCGGCATTCCGCCCTCCTTCGTCATTCCCGCTTATGAGGATCCGGCGCACTGGATCCTCAAGGAGGCCGAGCTGCCGGAGAACGTCACGGCTTCGGACTCGAAGCTCGACGACGCCGAGGCGCGGGCCCGCATCGCCCGCGTGTTCGAGCGCGGCCTTTCCAGCCCGTCGGGCTATGTGCTTCCGGTGCAGCGCTGGCAGTCGCAGGCGCGGCCGAAGCGGCGCTGGGCATCCGAGCGCTGGCCGATGCGCCGCGGCCGCATCTTCCTCGTGCCCGGCGACAGCCCGGTCGGCTTCCGCCTGCCGCTGTCCTCGCTGCCCTTCGTGCCGGCCTCGTCCTATCCCTTCATCATCCAGGCCGATCCCGGCTCGATCAACGTGCCCCTCCCCGATCCGGAGGAGATCGCCGCGCAGCTGTCGCAGCCCGGCCGCGAGCGCGACGCCGAGCGGGCCGAGCAGATCGAGCAATATTTCACCGGCACCGGCGCGGTCCGCACCGCCATCAGCATCGAGCCGCGCGACGGCCGCCTCTGCGTGTTCATGCCGCCGACGGAGCGGCTCGAGGACTATCTCGAGCTGATCGCCTCGGTCGAGGCGACGGCGCGCGAACTGAACCTGCCGGTGCATGTCGAGGGCTATCCGCCGCCGATCGATCCGCGCCTCAACGTGATCAAGGTGACGCCGGATCCCGGCGTCATCGAGGTCAACATCCATCCGTCCGCCGACTGGACGCAGTGCGTCGCGACGACCCGCGATCTCTATGAGGATGCGCGGCAGTCGCGGCTCGGCACCGAGAAGTTCATGACCGACGGCCGCCACACCGGCACCGGCGGCGGCAACCATGTCGTGGTCGGCGGCGCCCATCCGGCCGACAGCCCGTTCCTGCGCCGGCCCGACCTTCTGAAGAGCCTCGTCACCTATTGGCAGCGCCATCCCTCGCTGTCGTTCCTGTTCTCGGGCCTCTTCATCGGCCCGACCAGCCAGGCGCCGCGCATCGACGAAGCGCGCAACGATTCGCTCTATGAGCTCGAGATCGCGATGTCGAAGGTGTCGCCGCCCGGCTGGGGCGCGCCGCCGCCGCCCTGGCTGGTCGACCGGCTGTTCCGCAACCTCCTGGTCGACGTCACCGGCAACACGCATCGCGCCGAGATCTGCATCGACAAGCTCTATTCGCCGGACGGACCGACCGGGAGGCTCGGCCTCGTCGAGTTCCGCTCGTTCGAGATGCCGCCGGACTACCGGATGAGCCTCGCGCAGCAATTGCTGCTCCGGGCGCTGATCTCCTGGTTCTGGAAGCAGCCGCAGCAGGGCTCGCTGGTACGCTGGGGCACGCAGCTGCATGACCGCTTCATGCTGCCGCATTTCGTCTGGGCCGATTTCCTCGACGTGCTGCGCGATCTCCGCCTCGCCGGCTATGCCTTCGATCCGGCATGGTTCGAGGCGCAGCGCGAGTTCCGCTTCCCCTTCTCGGGCGTCGTCGAGCAGCAGGGCGTCCGGCTCGAGCTGCGCCAGGCGCTGGAGCCCTGGCATGTGCTCGGCGAGGAGGGCGCGATCGGCGGCACCGTGCGCTATGTCGACAGTTCCGTCGAACGGCTGCAGGTCAAGGCCGACGGGCTCGATCCGCGCCGCCATGTCATCGCCTGCAACGGCCGCCGCCTGCCGATGACCTCGGCCGGAACGGCCGGCAGCTTCGTCGCCGGCGTCCGCTTCAAGGCCTGGCAGCCGGCCTCGGGCCTGCATCCGACCATTCCGGTGCATGCGCCGCTGGTGTTCGACCTCGTCGACAGCTGGTCGGGCCGCTCGCTCGGCGGCTGCGTCTATCATGTCGCCCATCCGGGCGGCCGCAACTACGACACCTTCCCGGTCAATTCCTATGAAGCCGAGGCGCGCCGCCTCGCCCGCTTCGAGGCGATCGGTCATACCGGCGGCGCCTTCCTGCCGCCGGTCGAGCCCGTCTCGTCCGAATTCCCGCTGACCCTCGATCTCCGCCGCCCGGCGGGGCTCTGAGGCGACGATGCCGCGCCGGGAAACAACGCGGAAGAGCCGCGCCGTCGCCGAGCGGGCCCAGCGCCTCGTGCGGCACTACAAGCCGCTGCCGGGCGTCGCCGACGAACTCGTCGGGCGCGACGGCAGCATAAGGCCGCACTGGCAGCGCTTCGTCGACACGATGGCCGAGCTCGGCAATCGCGAGGTGGCGCATCGCTTCTCGCTCGCCGACCGGCACCTCGCCGAATCGGGCGTGGTGCTGCGCGTCTACGGGGCCGAGAACGGCGACGAGCGGCCCTGGCCGCTGGCGCATGTGCCGTTTCTCATCGAGGCCGAGGAGTGGAAGCAGCTCGAGGCCGGGCTGATCCAGCGGGCGAAGCTGCTCGATGCGATCCTCGGTGACACCTATGGCGAGGGCAAGCTTGCCGCCAATGGCGCACTGCCGGCGGCGATCCTCGCGGGCAGCCCGGAATTCCTGCGCCCGCTGGTCGGCTCGCAGCCGGTCGGCGGCCATCACCTCCGCCTCTATGCCGTCGATGTCGGCCGCGGGCCGGACGGCGACTGGTGGGTGATCTCGGACCGCACGCAGGCCCCCTCCGGCGCCGGCTATGCGCTCGAGAACCGCATCGCGCTGTCGCAGGCACTGCCCGATGTCTATCGCTCGTTCAAAGTGGAGCGGCTCGCCGGCTTCTTCCAGGAGTTCCGCGCCGGCCTCAATGCGCTCAACCGGCATGAGGAGACCCGCGTCGCGCTGCTGACGCCGGGGCCGCTCAACGAGACCTATTTCGAGCATGCCTATCTCGCGCGCTATCTCGGCTTCGTTCTCGTCGAGGGCGAGGACCTGACGGTGCGCGACGACACCGTCTACATGCGCACGATCTCGGGGCTGAAGCGGGCCGACGTGCTGCTGCGCCGCCTCGACAGCGACTTCGCCGACCCGCTTGAGCTCAACCCCGCCTCGCGGCTCGGCGTGCCGGGCCTTGCCGGCGCCGTGCGCCATCGCAATGTCGCGATCGCCAACGCGCTCGGCTCCGGCGTTGCCGAGGCGCGCGCCATGATGGGCTTCCTGCCGGGGCTCGCGCAGCGCATCCTTGGCGAGAAGCTGATCCTGCCGAATGTCGCGACCTGGTGGTGCGGCCAGACACTGGAGCGCGACCATGTCGTCAAGGCCTTCGACCGGCTGGTGATCGCGCCGGCGCTCGGCGCGACCATGCCGGGCATCCTCGCGCGCGGGCCTGTCCTCGGCGGCAATCTCTCGCCCGAGGACAAGGCGAAGCTCATCGATGCCATCAGCCGCCGCGGCCAGGACTATGTCGGCCAGGAAGCGGTGAAGCTGTCGACGACGCCGGTGTGGAGCGGCGAAGGCGACGAGGCGCGGCTGGAACCCCGCCCCTCGATCCTGCGCCTTTATGTCGCGCGGACCGCCGATGGCTGGAAGGCGATGCCCGGCGGCTTCTGCCGGATCTCCGACCGGGCCGATGCGCGCGCGGTGACGCTGCAGCAGGGCGGCGCCTCGGCCGATGTCTGGGTGCTGTCCGACCGGCCCGTCGCTGAGACGACGCTGCTCGCCTCGCCCGACAAGGTCGCGCTGCGCCGGGCGACCTCGACGCTGCCGAGCCGGGCGGCGGAAAATCTCTTCTGGCTCGGCCGCTATGTCGAACGCACCGAGCAGGCGCTGCGGCTCGTGCGCGCCATCGCCGGCCGGCTCGTCGATGCCGAGGGCAGCGGCGGCGCGGTGTCCCGCCTCGTCGACGCACTCGTCGCCGCCGGAGCCGGCGGGTCGGTGCATGGCCCGGTGCAACCGGCGCGCCTCGCGCTCGCCGCCCTTACCGACCGCAAGACCTTCAACACGATCCCGCGGCTCGCCGAAGCCTCGCGCCGGGCCGCCTCGGTGATCCGCGACCGCCTGTCGCCCGATGCCTGGCGCGCCGTCGCCGACCTCGAAATCCTGCTCAACAAGCCGCTCTCGGCCCATACCGGCAGCGACATGCATGAGCGGGCGAGCGAGGCGCTCCGGATCGTCGCCGCCTTTTCCGGCCTCGCCCAGGAAAACATGGTGCGCCACAATGGCTGGCGCTTCCTCGAGATCGGCCGGCGCATCGATCGCGGCCTCGGCGTCGCGCGCGCCACGCGCCATTGCGGGCTCGGCAACGCGGCGGCCGAGCTCGACGCACTGCTCGAGATCGCCGACAGCCAGATCACCTACCGCATCCGCTATGTGATGCAGGCGGCCCGCGTGCCGGTGGTCGACCTCGTGCTGCTCGATGGCGGCAATCCGCGCTCGCTCGCCTTCCAGGCCGACCGCATCCGCGCGTCGCTCGCCAATCTGCCGGGACATGCGCCGGCCGGCATCCTCGCGCCGGCCGACCGGCTCGCCTCGCGCCTCGCCTCGGAACTGGAGACGGCGGACGCCGCCGTCCTCGCCGTCGACACGATCATCGGCTATGAGCAGGCCCTGATGCGCATTTCCGACGAAATCGCGCTGGCCTATTTCACCCATCGCCGGCCGTCCGAGCCGATCGAGGGCGGGGACTGACCGTGCTGTACGACATCCGTCTGGTGACCGACTATCGCTACGCTTCGCCGGTGCCGTTCGCGCGCCAGGTGCTGCGCCTCTTGCCGGTCGAGCGGCCGGGACAGCGCGTCGTCGCCGCCGACCTCGTCATCCGCCCGGCGCCGACCGAGCGCAGCGACAGCTTCGACTTCTTCGGCAACCGCCTGACCACGGTCGCCTTCGCCTTTCCGCACAGCGAATTGCGGCTGGAGACGCGGGCCCGCGTGCTGGTCGAGAAGGTGGTGACGCGCGATGCGGCCGCGACGCCCGCCTTCGAGCAGATCCGCCGCCAGGCGGTGGCCGAGACCCATCTCGGCGCGCAGTCGCCCGTGCATTTCCTGTTCCCGAGCCGGCTCATCGCCATGGACGATGCGATCGCCACCTATGTCCAGAAGAGCTTTCCCGCCGGCAGGCCGATCCTCGAGGGCGCCTTCGAGCTGACCAAGCGGATCAAGGCCGACTTCAAATATGATCCCGACGCGACCGATGTCTCGACGCTGCCGGCCGCCGCCTTCGCCAAGCGCGCCGGTGTCTGCCAGGATTTCGCCCATGTCATGATCGCCGGGCTCCGGACGATCGGCCTGCCGGCGGCCTATGTCAGCGGCTTCCTGCGCACCGAGCCGCCGCCGGGCAAGCCGCGGCTGGAAGGCGCCGACGCCACCCATGCCTGGGTGGCCGTCTGGTGCGGCCGCGAGACGGGCTGGGTCGGCCTCGATCCGACCAATGGCGTCATGGCAGCGGAGGACCACGTCGTGCTCGCCATCGGACGCGACTACTCGGACGCCGCCCCGTCCGGCGGCGTCATCGTCATCTCCGGCGACCACACGATCGACGTCGCCGTCGACGTCGTCCCCGTCGCGGCGTGACCCAGCCGGCACGACCAGCGGCCCGGCGCCCGTCCGGGCCTCCGGTGGGTGCGGCGCAGCGACCGACTGAGGCGACGGGCTGGTATTTCGCGGCTGCACACGGTATCAGGACGGCAGCAATTGCTTCGCACGCCGGCTCGCCGGACTGGTTCGATGGCAGCGCCCGCGGCCAAGCGCCGCTTCGATGCTGCCGGCGTCGCCAGCCCGGAACCCCCGCGAGAACATAGGACCACTGACCGTCATGTCATCCACGTTCGACATCGTTGCCGATGTGATCTCCGAGACGAGCGAGATCCCGCGCGAGAAGATCACGCCCGAAATGCACGCGATCGACGACCTCGGCATCGACAGCCTCGACTTCCTCGACATCGTGTTCGCGCTCGACAAGAAGTTCGGGATCAAGATTCCGCTCGAGCAGTGGACGCAGGAAGTGAATGCCGGCAAGGCTTCGGTCGAGGAGTATTTCCTCCTGAAGAACCTCTGCGCGCATATCGACGAACTGATCGCCAAGAAGAACGCCTGACGGCGAGATGCGCCTCGAATATTTCCAGATGATCGACAGCGTCGTCGCATTCGACGGCGCCGCCGGCACCATTCACGCAAGAGCGATCGTCCCGGAGACGAGCCCCGTGTTCGAGGGCCATTTCCCGGGCTATCCGATCATGCCCGGCGTGCTGCTCATCGAGACGATGGCGCAGGCCTCGGGCTATCTGATCCTCGGCATGAACTCTCTTTCGCGCATGCCCTTCTTCATGGGCGTCAAGAAGGCGAAGTTCCGCAAGTTCGTGCAGCCCGGCGCCGTGCTCGACGTCTTCGCCAGCATCGTGCATGACGGCTCCGGCTTCACGGTGACCGAAGCGCGGATCGCGCAGGACGGCCCCGTCTGCGACGCCGAGCTGACCTTGCGGATCATGGATTTTCCCGCCCCCGAGCTGCGCGGCGACATCCTGAAGCGCGCCGAGGCGATCGGCCTCGTGCCCATGCCGCGGCCCGAACAAAGCCCGGAGGCTTGATGAGCGCCCCGAACGACGTTCTCGTGACCGGCATCGGCCTCGTCTCCTCGCTCGGCGAGGGGCTGGATGCCCATTGGCAGGCGATGGCCGAGAGCGGCGCGCGGCCGCATCCGGCCGAGACGGAGGCGTTCAAGCCGTTTCCGGTCTTCCCGATGGTGCCGCTCGAGCTCGACAAGCAGATCCCGCGCCGCGCCGACATCCGCCAGATGGAGACATGGCAGCGGCTCGGCACCTACACCGCCGGCCTCGCGCTCGACGACGCCGGTCTGACCGGCGATGCCGAGCGGCTGGCGCGCATGGACATGGTGGTCGCGGCCGGCGGCGGCGAGCGCGATCTCGATGTCGACGGCCAGATCCTCGCCGGTCTCGAGACCGCGGCGGATCCTGCCTCCTATCTCAACGAGCATCTCTCGAACGACCTGCGCCCGACGCTGTTCCTCGCCCAGCTCTCCAATCTGCTCGCCGGCAACATCTCGATCGTGCACAAGGTCACCGGCTCCTCGCGCACCTTCATGGGCGAGGAAATCGCCGGCATCAGCGCCGTCGAGGTCGCGGCGCGGCGCATCCGCGCCGGCCAGGGCGAGCTCTTCATCGTCGGCGCGGCCTATAATGCCGAGCGCAAGGACATGCTGCTCTCGCTCGCCATGGGCCGTACGCTCTGGCAGGGCGAGCCGGCATCCGTCTGGGAACGCGGCGCCAGCGGCGAAGGCGGCATGATCACCGGCTCGGCCGGCGCCTTCCTGGTGCTCGAATCGCGCGCCCATGCCGAGGCGCGCGGCAAGACCGCCTATGCCAAGCTGACCTCGGTCCTGTCGGGGCGCAGCCGCCGCGGACCCGGCGAGGCGGCCGCGGTCGCGCGCAAGCAGTTCGACGAGCTCTCCAGGCATTTCGGCGCAGCAGCGCCCGGCGTCCTCTCCGGCGCCAATGGCATCGCCGCGGCAACGGCCGAGGAACGCGCGCTCTGGGAAGGGCTCGCGGCCGAGGGCAGGGTCGGCGGCATCCGCGCCTCGCAGACGCTGATCGGCAATGCGATCGAGGCCGCCTTCCCGGTTCAGGTCGCGCTGGCTGCACTTGCGATCCAGCGTCGGGGTTTCTACCTTCCGACGGACGCCAGCGGCATCGAGCGGCCGGCGGAGACGCCGGCGCAGATCCTCGCGACCAGCTGGGGTTTCTGGCGCGGCGAGGGCATGGCCTTCGTCGAGGCGGCGGACTAGCGAAAGGACTACGCGGATGGCGTCTGGCAAGACTCGCGATCACCTCGGACGGCCGGTGGTGGCCGTGACGGGCATGGGCGTCGTCTCATCGCTCGGACAGGGCATCGACGACAACTGGGCGGCGCTGACCGCCGGCAAGTCGGGCATCCACCGCATCACGCGCTTCCCGACGCAGCATATGCGCACAACAATAGCCGGCACGGTCGACTTCCTCTTTCCCGACGAGGTCCGCTCGCCGGTTCTCAGCGAGCGGCTCGCGCATCTCGCCGCCAGCGAAGCGGTCGAGCAGTCGGGCATCGGTTCGCCGGGCGACTTTCCGGGCATGCTGTTCATGGCCGTGCCGCCGGTCGAGATCGAATGGCCGGCGCGGCGCGATTTCTTCGCCGGAACCGATCCGGACAAGGGCGATGCCTATGACCGCATGATCCAGCACGTGCTGTCGCTCAACGATCCCGACACCTACGAATTCGCGCTCTATGGCTGCGTCGCCGACCGCACGGCCGATCATTTCGGCACGCGCGGCGCGCCGATCTCGCTGTCGACCGCCTGCGCCTCGGGCGCCTCGGCGATCCAGCTCGGCGTCGAGGCGATCCGCCGCGGCGATACCGATGCGGCGCTCGTCGTCGGCACCGACGGCTCGGTGCGCATCGAAGGCCTCGTGCGCTTCTCGCTGCTCTCGGCGCTCTCCACCGCCAATGACGAGCCCGAGCGCGCCTCGCGCCCGTTCTCGCGGGATCGCGACGGTTTCGTGATGGCCGAGGGCGCCGGCGCGCTGGTGCTCGAGGACTATGACGCGGCGCGGGCGCGCGGCGCCAAGATCCTCGGCATCATCCGCGGCATCGCCGAGAAGGCCGACGATTTCCACCGCACGCGCTCCAAGCCGGACGGCTCGCCCGTCATCGCCGCGATCCAACAGGCGCTCGACGACGGCGGCGTCTCGACCTCCGATGTCGACTATATCAACGCGCATGGCACCGGCACGCCCGAGAACGACAAGATGGAGGCGATGTCGCTGGAGGCCGTGTTCGGCGATGCGCTGAAGGGCATTCCGACCTCGTCCAACAAGTCAATGATCGGCCATACGCTGACCGCTGCCGGCGCCATCGAGGCGGTGTTCTCGCTGAAGACCATCGCCGAGGGGCTGATCCCGCCGACGATCAATTTCCACAATCCCGATCCGGCCATTCATCTCGATGTCGTGCCGAATGTCGCGCGGGCGCAGCCGGTCACGATGGTGCTGTCGAACTCGTTCGGCTTCGGCGGCCAGAACGCCTGCCTGCTGATCGCGGCCGAGCCGGCCTGACGAGACCGGCGGTCGCGCGCCCCGGCCATGCAGCCGGCGCCTGACGGGCCACCGGTGCCGGCTCTGGCGCGGCGGCGCGTGAACGGCTAAAGCCTCCTGCTGAACCGAGTTTTCGAAGGACGGCCGCCACGCGGCCGGATGGAACCGACCCGATGCGCGCGCTGCAACTCCTCTCCGACCGCAAGCTCTCGATCGTCGACGTGCCGATGGCGGCGGAGCCCGGCCCCGGCGAGGTCCGCGTCAAGGTCGGCGCCGTCGCGCTCAACCATATCGATGTCTGGGGCTGGCGCGGCATGGCCTTCGCCAAGCGCAAGCTGCCGCTGACGATCGGCGCCGAGGCGGCCGGGACGATCGAATCCATCGGCCCCGCCGTCGAAGGGCTCAGGGTCGGCCAGGTCGTCGCCATCTACGGCGCCGAGACCTGCGGCATGTGCCCGGCCTGCCATGCCGGCCGCGACAATCTCTGCGAGAACGTCGCCGGCGTGCGCGGCTTCCATATCGATGGCCTCGCCACCGACTATGTGACGATGAAGGCGCGCCTCGTCGTGCCGGCGCCGGACGGCGTCTCGGTGCGCGATGCGGCCTGCACGCCCATCACCTTCGGCACCGTCGAGCATATGCTGTTCGACAATGCCAAGCTCGAGGCCGGGCAGACCATCCTCGTCCAGGCCGGCGGCAGCGGCATCGGCACGGCGGCGATCCAACTGGCGCGGGCAGCCGGCGCGACCGTCATCACCACCGTCGGCAGCCCGGAAAAGGCCGAGAAGGCGCTGGAGCTCGGCGCCCATCACGTCATCAACTACCGCGAGGAGCGCTTCGAAGGCGTGGTGCGCAAGCTCACCAAGAAGCGCGGCGTCGATGTCGTGTTCGAGCATGTCGGCGTCGACACCTGGGCCGGCAGCATGTTCTCGCTGCGCCGCGGCGGCACGCTGGTCACCTGCGGCTCGACCACCGGCATCTCGGCCGAGATCAACCTGTTCCAGCTCTACCAGCAGCAGCTCCGCCTGATCGGCTCGTTCGGCTGCCGCATCGAGAACATCGCCCATGCCCTCGGCAAGATCGGCACCGGCGTCGTCTCCCCGGTGATCGACAGCGTCGTCGACCTCGAGACTATCGACAGCGCGCTCGACCGCATCGAGCAGCGCCAGGTCTTCGGCAAGATCATCGTCACGCTCTGAAGGCGGACCGATGGGCAAGGCTGAGCGCAAGCGGCGCAGGAAAGAGTTCACCCGCAAGCTGCTCGCCTCGCCGGCGGTCAGCGCGATCATCGGCGGCAGCGTGCGCGGCCTGATCGGCTTCGTGCGGATGCTCGGCCCGAAGCGCGCCGGCAGCCTCGCCGCCGGGCTCTCGCGCTTCGTCGGCCGCTTCGTGCCCGAATCGAAGCTGGCGCTCGCCAATCTCAAGGCGGCCTTCCCCGAAAAGACCGATGCCGAGCGGCAGGCGATCCTCGATGGCGCCTGGGAAAGCCTCGGCCGCACCGTGGTCGAATATGTCCATCTCGACCGGCTGATCGACATCGACCCCTATCACCCCGAACGCGGCCGCACCGAGATTTCCGGGCTCGACCAGTTCCTGGCGCTGCGCGAGGACGGCAAGCCCGGCATCATCTTCTCGGCCCATCTCGCCAACTGGGAAGCGCTCGCCGTCGTCGCGGCGCGCTTCGACCTGCCGGTCGTCGCCCTCTTCCGCATGCCGTCCAACAACCGCATCGCGCAGGACCTGATGAAGCGGCGCGAGGAACTGATGGGCACGCTGGTCGCCTCCGGCCGCGGCGCGACCTTCGAGGTGGCGGCGGCGCTCGATCGCGGCGAGCATCTCGGCCTCCTCACCGACCAGCATCACACCGGCGGGCCGCGCGTGCCCTTCTTCGGCCGCCCGGTCTCGGCCAATCCGCTCGTCGCCCGCCTCGCCCGGCAATATGACTGCCCGGTGCATGGCGCGCGCACCATCCGCCTGCCGGACGGCCGCTTCCGCGTCGAGCTGACGCCGCCGCTCGACATGCCGCGCGACGCCGACGGCCGCATCGACGTCGCCGGCGGCACCGCCCTCGTCATGGCGACCGTCGAAGGCTGGGTCCGCGAGCATCCCGACCAGTGGCTCTGGCTGCACAACCGTTGGCGGTAGGCGGCTTTCGAGAGATCCTGACGCGAAGGCAAGTCCCCCACCCCATCCCTCCCCCGCAAGGGGGGAGGGGGCCGGCTTCCCGTTTCATCGACGCCGAATACAAGCGGCGGAACTCCCTCCCCCCTTGCGGGGGAGGGTTGCGGTGGGGGCCTTCCTTTCAACGCGCGCTGGCGATGCGGTGCCGGCGCTCCAGCGGCTTGAACATCGGCCGCCCTCCGTGGCACAGTTCTGTTCATGGTTTATTCCGCAGCCATCACCCTACCGCGTGACGGACGGCAGTCGGACACCGCCCTCGCCCTGCAGCGCGGCGTTGGACGGCTGTTCCGCGCGCGCGGCCATGCCGTCATCACCGAGCTCGGCCTTGCCAACGGCCGCCGGGCCGATGTCGTCGCGCTGGGACCAAGCGGCGAGATCGCGATCGTCGAGATCAAGTCGTCGATCGAGGATTTCCGGACCGACCGGAAATGGCCTGACTACGCGCTTTTTTGCGACCGGCTCTATTTCGCGAGCCATGCCGGCGTGCCGGCCGAGATCTTCCCGGCCGCGGCCGGCCTCATCCTCGCCGACGCCTATGGCGCCGAAATCCTGCGCGAGCCCGATCCGACGCCGCTCAGCGCCGCACGCCGCAAGGCGATGATGATCCAGTTCGGCAAGGCCGCCGCCTACCGGCTGCAGCATCTCTTCGACCCGGAAGCAGGGTTCTCCGAACTATAGTCCGCCTACCCCGCCCCGACGGCATGCAGGCCGGCGCCGTGGCGGGTCAGCCAGGCCTTGGCCTCGTCCATGCCGGGGCAGAGCTGGCGTACCAGCTTCC
Organism: Kaistia sp.; assembly: GCA_965279105.1. Lineage (GTDB taxonomy): Bacteria > Pseudomonadota > Alphaproteobacteria > Rhizobiales > Kaistiaceae > Kaistia. Next base: position 934,892 of record OZ257135.1, on the reverse strand, counting down.
AGAAGCGCGGCGAATGGTTCATTTCGCGGAGATGCGCCACCTCATGGGCGACGAGATAGTCGAGCACGGAAGGCGGCGCCATCACCACGCGCCAGGAATAGGCGATGGTGCCGGAGGAGGAACAGGAGCCCCAGCGGCTCGAGGGATCGCCGAGACGGATCGCCGTGACGGTGACGCCGAGCGCCTTGGCATGGCGGGCGGTGGCGGCGGTGAAATCGGCGCGGGCCTCGCGCTTCAGGAAATCGGCGATCCGGCGCGGCAGATGCGCGGCATCGCCATGGACGACGAGGACGGCTTCACCGCCCGCGCGCTCGACACGAACGAGACCGCGGCCCGGCCGGTGGCTCACCCGCAGCATCTCGCCGCGCAGCGGCACCAGCGCGCCATCGGCGAGCGGGACCGCCGCCGGCAAGGCATCGAGCCGCGCCTTGAGCCAGCCGGCATGCCGATCGAGGAAGACACGCGCTTCGGCGAGGCTGCCGCGCGCCGGGATCGTCACCACCGGCTCGCGCACGGCGCCGGCGAGGCGGAGCGTGTAGCGGCGGGCGCGGCGGTTCCAGTTGAGCGCGACGCGGACCGCGCGGCCATCGATCGCGACATGGCAATGATCGGGCAGCGGCGCCGCAACGCGGCCCGTCACGCGTTCGCCGGCGCTGGGTGGCGCCAGCAGCCTGGAGAGAAAGCCCTTCATCGCGCTCGCTTGCGGCCGTCATCCGCGCTCACCGGCGAGGACGCCCGCTGCGCCCGCGCCTGATTCGATCGTCACGGTGATCGTGACACGAAAAGGCCGGGCATCGCTGCCCGGCCGCATTGCTTGTCACCCGAGAGGGATCAGAGATCGATCACCGGACCGTTGCCGGCATCGCGGCTTTCGGAAGCCGGCGCCTGGCGGGCGCGGCTGCGATCGGTCTTGAATCGATCGAACTCTTCCTGGTCGCGGGCGCGGCGCAGGTTCTGAACGAACTCCTCGAACTCCGCACGTTCGCCATCGAGCTTGCGGCGCTCCTCATCGAGGCGCTTCAGCTCGGCGGCGCGATAGGCGTCGAAGGCCGAATTGCCGCTCTGATAGGTGCTGCCGGCATTCCAGCGCTTGGCGCCGCAGCCGCCGAACGAGCGCTTGAAATCGTCCCGCACCCCTTCCGCATTGCGGCGGAATTCGGGGATGCGATCGCCCCAGATGATGTAGGCGAGCATGGCGAGACCAAGCGGCCAGAACACGACGAAGCCGATGACCATCAGCGCGATGGTGAGCGGCGTCCAGCCCGGACGCAAGGCCTGAGTATGGGTCATGGATCCCTTTCCTTCCTGGAAATCCCCAACGGAAAATCAGGTGGGAAGGGTTTGCCCCCACTTCAAGAAAAATCGGAATGGCTTTGCCCTGGATGCGCCGGCGGCGGCACCGCCGGCCGCGGTCAGCTCGCGTGCTCGCCGGCGAGCGAAGCCGCCTGCTCGACCCAGCGGTCGCGGGCGATGCTGCCCTTGAAGGCGAGACGGCCGTCGAGTTCCTCGATCTGCGGCGGCGTCAGCGCGGCCAGCTGCCAGAAATGGAAGATGCCGACGGCGTTCAGCGTCTTTTCGAGCTTGGGACCGACGCCGGTGATCGCCTTCAGATCGTCGGCCGCGCCCTTGGGGGCCGCGAGCACGATGGCCGCGAGCGTATCGGCCGCTGCCTCGGCGCTGCGGCGCGGCGCGGGGACGGCCGCGGCGGCGAGCTGCCGGCGATTGTGCGTCAGGATGAAGTCCGAGATGCGCGGCGCGATCTCGGCGCGGAAGCGCGAGCCGTTGAAGACGCCGTAATGGCCGACCTTCGGCTGCACGTAGTGGGCGCGCATGTCGTCCGGGATGTTGGCGCAGAGGCGCTGTGCCGCCTCTGTCTGACCGACACCGGAGATATCGTCGTTCTCGCCCTCGACGGTCAGCAGCGCGACATTGCGGATGGCGCCGGGATCGACGCGCGTGTCGCGGTGCATCATCTCGCCCTTGGGCAGGGAATGCTTGATGAACACCGCATCGACGGTCTGCAGATAGAACTCGGCCGAGAGGTCCATCACCGCGAGATATTCGTCGTAGAAGTCGCGATGCTTGGTCTGGTTGTCGCCGTCGCCGGCCACGAGATGGCCGAAGAATTCCTTATGCGCGGTGACGTGGCGGTCCATGTTCATCGACATGAAGCCGGAGAGCTGCAGGAAGCCCGGATAGACGTCGCGCATGAAGCCCGGATGCGGGAACGGCACCTTCATCACGACATTGTCGCGGAACCAGTCGATCGTCTTGCCCTCGGCGAGCTTGTTGACCGCGGTCGGATTGATGCGCGTGTCGATCGGCCCGCCCATCAGCGTCATCGAGCGCGGGGCATAGGGATCGCCCTTCGTCTCCATCACGGAGACCGCCGCCAGCACCGGGACCGCCGGCTGGCAGACGGCCACGACATGGGTGTCGCCGCCGAGCGCGTGCAGGATGGAAATGAGGTAGTCGATATAGTCGTCGAGATCGAAGCCGCCCTCGTTGAGCGGGACCGCGCGGGCGTCGACCCAGTCGGTGATATAGACCTCGTGCCGCGGCAGCATGGCCTCGACCGTGCCGCGCAGCAGCGTCGCGTAATGGCCCGACATCGGCGCGACGATCAGGAGCTTCGGATCGTTGCGGGGCCGCTCCAGCGCGCGCTCGAAATGGATGAGATTGCAGAAGGGCCGCGTCCAGACGATGCGTTCGGTGACGGCGACGCGCGTCCCGCCGACGAGGGTCGTTGGCAGGCCGAATTGCGGCTTGCCATAGCGGCGGGTGGCGCGCTCGAAGAGTTCGAGCCCGGCCGACCAGTTCTTGCCGACCGGCGTCTTGGCGAAGGGATTGAGCGGATTCTGCAGGACGAGCTTCATCGCGTCCGCCGCCGCCCGCAGCGGCGTCATCGCGGCGTGGTGCAGCTCATACATCTGGTAGTAGGAAAAGGGCGTCATCAAACCGTCCGTCTGCCGCTCGGCGGGAGCAGAAAGTCGGCCATGACCGTCGGGCAGGAGGCGGGGCCGGCTGTTTTTGCGCCGCAATATGTAAGGACGATTTCATTCGCCGCGCAAGTCATTCGAGAGGACACCGCCCCGCGCCGCGCCCTTCATGCGGAGCATGCTATGCTCGCCGCCATGTCGGGGCCGGGGCGCGGCGCCGACGCGGCGCAAAGGAGAGCCACCCCGCATGACCATGGCCGAGGAAAGCCTGCCGTCGCAGAACGCCAACCAGCCGCGGCTCAAGCTCGACACGCTGGTGCGGCTGCGCTGGCTCGCGGTCGCCGGGCAGACGACGGCCGTGGTGGTCGTCCGCTTCTGGCTCGGCTTTCCGATGCCGCTCGGCCTCTGCCTCGGCGCGATCGCGCTCTCGGCCTGGCTGAACCTCTTCCTGAAGATCCGTTATCCCTCGAGCCTTCGCCTGCGCGGGCGCATGGCGGCGCTGCTGCTCGCCTATGACGTGCTGCAGCTCTCGGCTCTGCTCTATCTCACCGGCGGGCTGCAGAACCCGTTCTCGATCCTCCTGATCGTGCCGGTGATGGTCTCGGCGACGACGCTCGATCCGCGCCTCACCACCGCGCTCGGCACGCTGGTGCTCATCGCCGTCAGCCTGCTCGCCGTGGTCCATCTGCCGCTGCCCTGGGCCGGCGAGCCGATCAGCCTGCCGCTCACCTATGTCGCCGGAGTCTGGGTGGCGCTGGCCTCGGGCGTGTTCTTCATGGGCAACTACGCCTTCCGCGTCGCCGAGGAATCGCGCCAGCTGGCCGAGGCGCTGGCGGCGACGGAATTGGTGCTGGCGCGCGAACAGCATCTGTCGGCCCTCGACGGCCTCGCCGCCGCCGCCGCGCACGAACTCGGCACGCCGCTCGCCACCATCGCCCTCGTCACCAAGGAATTGCAGCGCGAATTGCCGCCGGACAGCCCCTATGCCGAGGACGTCGCGCTGCTGCGCAGCCAGTCGGCGCGCTGCCGCGACATTCTCGGCAAGCTGACCTCGCTCTCGACCCAGACCGACCAGCATCTCGACCGCCTGCCGATCAGCCATCTCATCGCCGAGGTGGTCGAGCCGCATCAGGGCACGGGCGTGCGCATCGACGTCAAGCTGGTCGGCGCGGCCGGCAGCGAACCGGTCGGGCGGCGCAATCCCGCGATCATGTATGGTGTCGGCAATCTCCTCGAAAATGCCGTCGATTTCGCCGAGAGCCTCGTCGAGGTCTCCGCCGTCTGGACCGAGACCAGCGTCTCGCTCGTCATCGCCGACGACGGACCGGGCTTCGCGGCCGATGTCATCGACCATATCGGCGAGCCCTATGTGACGACGCGGGCGCCGGTCACCGGGGACGGCGAGGAACGAGCCGGCGGCCTCGGCCTCGGTTTCTTCATCGCCAAGACGCTGCTCGAGCGCTCGCATGCCCGGGTCGAGCTCTCCAATCGCCTGCCACCGGCGCATGGCGCCATCGTCCGGATCGACTGGCCGCGCAATGCGATGGACCGCGACGCGCTCGCCGGCAAGGTCGGCGAGGAGGCCAAGGAGCGCGACGACGGCAGCCGCCGGCCGCTCGCCGCCGGCTGAAACATGCAACACCCGCGCATTGCGGCGATTTGCCGTCTATGATGGGAAACCGCGCGCGGGGTTGGCGGATGGGCTCGCCCTTCCTATAACCCGGCCAAGAGGAACGAAACCATTGAACGGGGGGCCGAGGCAGGATCCGATGACGGATATCGACAGCGCCGGACTGGCCGGCACAGACACATCGCTCATCATCGTCGATGATGACAAGGCATTCCTGCAGCGCCTCGCCCGCGCCATGGAGACGCGCGGCTTCGAGGTCGAGACCGCCGACAGCGTCGCCGAGGGCATGCGCAAGGTCGATGCGAGGCCGCCGGCCTTCGCGGTGGTCGACATGCGGCTCGAGGACGGCAACGGGCTCGACGTGATCGAACTGATCCGCCGCAAGCGGCCGGAATCGCGCATGGTCGTCTTGACCGGCTATGGCAACATCGCCACCGCCGTCACCGCCGTGAAGCTCGGCGCGGTCGACTATCTCGCCAAGCCCGCCGATGCGGACGAGGTGTTCCTGGCGCTGACGCGCGATCCGACCGAAAAGGCCGTGCCGCCCGACAATCCGATGTCGGCCGATCGCGTGCGCTGGGAGCATATCCAGCGCGTCTACGAACTCTGCGAGCGGAATGTCTCGGAAACCGCGCGCCGCCTCAACATGCACAGGCGCACGCTGCAGCGGATCCTCGCGAAGCGCGCCCCGCGCTGAGAGGGCGGCGCCGGCGTTCCAGCCGAGCGACGCGCCTTTCGCGGAACGAGTGTCGCGCCCGGCCGTTTCCGGCGTGGGCTCGAGCTTTCGGAGGGCGGGTGATGGCGGCGGCACGGGCGAACTGGAAGGGTTTCATCAAGCTCGGCGAGGTGACCTTCGCCGTTTCGCTCTATACGGCGGCCTCCGCGTCCGAACGCATCGCCTTCCACACGCTCAACCGCGCCACCGGCAATCGGGTCCGCCGCGAATTCGTCGACAGCGAAACCGGCGACCTCGTCGAGCGGGATGATCAGGTCAAAGGCTACGAGATCGAGAATGGCGATTTCGTCGTGCTGGAGCCGGACGAGGTCGCCGCCGCGGTCCCGGACAGCGACAAGACGCTGGCGATCGAGGCCTTCATCCCGGCCGGCGAGATCGACGACGTCTATTTCGACAAGCCCTATTATCTCGCACCCGACACGGTCGGCGCCGAGGCCTTCAAGCTGCTGCGCGACGGCATGCGGCAGGCCAAGGTGGCGGCGCTGGCGCGGACGGTCCTGTTCCGGCGGCTGCGCACCGTCCTGATCCGCCCCTATGGCGATGGCCTCGTCGGCACGACACTGAACTTCGACTACGAGGTCCGGGCCGCCAAGGAGGCCTTCGGCGATCTCCCGGACGTAACGATCGACGGCGAGATGCTCGAGCTCGCCAAGCACATCATCGCGACGAAGACCGGCGCGTTCGACGCCAGCACGTTCGACGACCGCTACGAGGCCGCGGTCGCCGAACTCGTCAAGGCGAAGAGCGAAGGGCGAACGCTGCCGAAGAGGAAGGCGCCGGCGCCCTCGAAGCCGAGCGATCTCCTGCAGGCGCTGCGCGAAAGCGCCGGGCAGGCGCCGCCGGCCAAGCCGAAGCGCGGGGCCGCGAAGGCCAAGGCCGGAGCCGAGGCGCCAGCGCCGAAGAAGAAGCGACAATCCCGTTCCACGAAAGCGGCGTGATCGGAGACCGTCATGGCGCTGCATCCTTACTGGAAAGGCTATCTGAAGCTCTCGCTCGTCACCTGCCGCGTGCAGTTGATGCCCGCGACCTCGGAGAGCGAGAAAGTCCGCTTCCACACGCTGAACCGCGAGACGCATAATCGCGTCGTCAGCCGCTATGTCGACGCCGTCACCGGCCAGGCGGTCAAGGACGAGGACGAGGCCAAAGCCTATCAGCGCGGCGAGGACGACTATGTCATGCTCGAGGACGACGAGCTCGAGTCCGTCGCGCTCGAGAGCACCAAGACCATCGACATCAGCGTGTTCACGCCGCGCGAGTCGATCGAATGGATCTGGCTCGATACGCCCTACTATCTCGCGCCCAACGATGAAGTCGGCCAGGAGGCCTTCGCGGTGATCCGCGACGCCATGGACGCGGAAAAGATGGTCGGGATCTCGCGGCTGGTCCTCGCAAGGCGCGAACGCGCGGTGATGCTGGAGCCGCGCGACAAGGGGATCGTGCTGTGGACGCTGCGCTATGGCGACGAGGTCCGCGAGGCCGAACCCTATTTCGGCGCCATCGACGCGGCGCCGCCGGAGGGCGAGGCGATGCCGCTCATTCGCCAGATGATCAAGCAGCGCACCCGCCACTGGACGAGCGCGCTGGTCGCCGACCCGGTCCAGGACAGGCTGCTGGAGATCATCGCGGCGAAGCGCAAGAAGACGAAGCGGCCGGCCAAGCCGAAGGCCGCAGAGCCCGAGGCGACGCCGGGCAATGTCATCAACATCATGGATGCGCTGCGGAAATCCATCGAGGCCGAAGCCCGCCCGCGCAAACGCTGAGGCCCGTCAGGCGGCCTGCTTCTTCATGCCGAGCCGCTTGATGGCGGGGCCGAGCGGGCGATAGCCATCGGCATAGTCCTCCCAGGCCGTCGTCTTCGCGAGGAGCGCCGGCACGGTGCGGAGCGTATAGCGCTTCGGATCGAGCTCTTCGTCGACCGCGTCCCAGGTGAGTGGCATCGACACGCTCGCGCCGGGCCGGGCGCGCGGCGACAACGGCGCCACGGCGGTGGCCATGCGATCATTGCGGAGATAGTCGAGGAAGATGCGCCCGCCGCGGAGGCTCTTGGTCATCTTGATCAGATAGAGGTCGGGCCGATCGCTCGCCATTTGCTGGCAGACCGCGCGGGCGAAGTCCTTGGCCTCCGGCCAGGCGACCGGGCTGCGCTTGGCGACAGCGAGCGGGGTCACGACATGGAGGCCCTTGCCGCCCGTCGTCTTGCAGAAGCTCACCAGGCCGAGCGCATCGAGCCGCTCGCGCATCTCCAGCGCCGCGGTGACCACGGCGGAAAAGGGCACATCGAGGCCGGGATCGAGATCGAACACCAGGCGGCCGGGCACCTCCGGCTGGCCGGGCGCCGAGTTCCAGGGATGCAGCTCGAGCGCGCCGATCTGGGCCACCGCGATCAGCCCTTCGACGCGATCGATCTGCAGATAGGGCTTGCGGTCGCCGGAGACGGTGACGAGTTCGAGGAGATTGGAGGTCGACGGCATGGCGTGGCGCTGGAAGAACTGTTCGCCCTCGATCCCGTCGGGCGCGCGGATGATCGAGCAGGGGCGTCCACGGACATGCTCGATCAGCCAGGGCCCGACCGTCTCATAGTAGCGGGCGAGTTCCTCCTTGGTGACGGGCTTGCCGTCATTGGCATCGGGCCAGAGCGGCTTGTCCGGGTGCGAGATGAGCACGCCCATGACGTCGACCTTGCCGCCGCGCCGGGGGGACTTCGGCGCCGCCGGGGCCGCCGGCTCCGCGGCCTCGGTGGTCTCGGGCGTGGCCGGCGGATCGGCCTCGACCTCGTCCGCCGGCTTGTCCTCGCGCAATCCCTTGAAGGCGGCCTGGCGAACGAGCCCGTCGCCGGTCCAGCCGGCGAATTCGATCTCGGCCACGAGGTCCGGCTTCAGCCAGACGACACCCGCCTCCCGCTTCGGCGCGCCGATGCCGGTGAAGGGCGAGGTCTTCGCCTCGAAGGCGCGGAGCTTCGGCAGGAGCGTCCTCACTTTCGCCGCGCCATAGCCCGTCCCGACGCGCCCGACATAGACGAAGTGATCGCCGCGATGGACGCCGACGAGCAGCGAGCGGAAGTTTCCGTCGGTGGTGGCATAGCCGCCGATCACCACCTCATGGCCGGCGCGGCATTTCGATTTCGCCCAGCTCTCGCTGCGTCCGGAGACATAGGGCGCGTCACCCCTCTTGGAGACGATGCCTTCGAGCGACAGCTTGCAGGCTGAGCGCAGCACCGCCTCGCCGCCAGTCTCGAAATGATCGACGAAGCGGAGCCGCGCGTCCTCGCCGGCCTCAATGAGCCGCTGCTGCAGGCGGGCCTTGCGTTCGGTGAGCGGCAGCGGTCTGAGATCGTCGGCACCATCGAAGAGGAGATCGAAGGCGAAGAAGACGAGATCATCGGTCCGCCCTTCGGAGAGGGCCGCCTGCAGCGCGGCGAAATCGGGGGCACCGCTTTTGTCGAGGGCGCAGATCTCGCCGTCGATGATCGCATCGGGCAGCTCTTCCGCGGCATGCGCGATGGCCGCGAATCGGTCCGTCCAGTCGAGGCCCTTGCGGGTCTTCAACGTCACCACGCCATTGTCGACGCGGAGCTGGATGCGATAGCCGTCGAACTTGATCTCGTGGATCCAGCCCTTCGCGGCGGGTGGTCGCTCGACCGTCCGGCAGAGCTGCGTCGCGATGAAGCCCGGAAGGTCGGCTGAGGGCTTCGCCTTGCTGGCCGATGGCTTACCGTCAGACGCCTCGCTGGCCGTCTTCGCTCCGGTAGCCGCCTTCCCTGCGACAGTCGCCTTGGCAGTCCCCTTTCCGGTTCTGGACTTTGACACTGCGGCCTTCCCGACCGTCGCCCCGACGCCGGATGCCCGGCGCTCGTCGGCGGCGGGGCCGGCGCTGCTGTCCCAGACCGCATCGGCGTCGACGCTGCCTCCTTCGAGCATGAAGGGTTTCGGCTTGCGGCCCGTGCCGGCGGCGATCGCCGCCATCGTCCGGCCGGAGGCGACCGAGGTGGCATTCTCCTCCAGCACCGCGTCGCCCTTCCCCTCCACGGCGAAGGCGTCGCGATGCTTGATCAGCAGCCAGTTGGTGCGCTTGCCATTGTCGCGGTCATGCGCCATGCGGACGAGGACGAAGCCGCCCTGCAGCCTCTCCCCCTCGAGGCGGAACTTGAGATCGCCCTTGGCGAGCTGCTCGTCCGGGCTCGTCTCGCCCTCGGCCTCCCAGTAGCCGCGGTCCCACAGCATGACCGTGCCGCCGCCATACTGGCCCTTGGGGATCGTGCCTTCGAAATCGCCATAGTCGAGCGGATGATCCTCGACTTCGACGGCGAGACGCTTGTCATGCGGATCGAGCGAGGGACCGCGCGTGACGGCGAAGGACTTGAAGACGCCGCCCAGCTCCAGGCGAAGGTCATAGTGCAGGCGCGTCGCGTCATGCTTCTGGATGACAAAGCGGCGCCGGTTCGACGCCACCACTGCGCCCTGGCCGCTCGGCTCCTGCGTCTTCTCGAAATCGCGCCGCGTCTTGTAGCGAGAAAGCTTGTCGGTCGCCATCGAAGCACCTCGGGCAGGAACATGTCGCTCGCTTAAGAATGCCACCAGGGGGAACATGTTCCGCCAAGGCCGAGGCCACGGCAAGACAGCGAGGCTTTCGGCGGCGGATACCAGGCGAACGCCCCGAGCCGTAGCCCCCTTCCGTGCGCACGAGGCGATTGCCCGGGACCGGCTGAACCGCCCGTCACCCTCTCCCTCCCCTCCCGATGCGCCCCATTCAGACCGCTGCTGCCTCTCGACCGGGCCGCATTGTCAGTCATTTGTACGACCATCGATCAAAAGCGCGGATCGAACTGGAGAAGCCGGGCTTGACATCATCAAAACGTCGCGCAATTGTTCTTGATATAAGCAATTGCTCGCACAACAAGAAGCGCATCAGCGCCGCCTGAAACGACGGAAAACGGAGGAACGCCATGAGACTGTTCAATGGGCTGGCCGCGGTTGCGCTGCTGGCATCGGTCGCGCTCGCGGCCGGGTCGGCCGAGGCAGAGGATCTCGCCGGCAAGAAGATCGGCATCGCCGCGCGCGAGATCACCAACGACTACAATCGCGACATCATCGCCGGCGCCACCACGGTGCTGAAGGCGGCAGGGGCCGAGGTCGTGGTGACCGATGGCGGCACCGATCCGCGCAAGCACAACGAGAACATCGAGAGCCTGATCAATTCGGGCGTCGCCGGCATCATCGTGCAACTGGGCGATCCGCAGCAGCTGGCGCCGGTGGTGGCCAAGGCCAATGCCGCCGGCATTCCCGTGATCACGACCTCGATCGGCTCCAAGACGGAAGGTGCGATCGCCGATGTCGGCGGCGACGAGGCGCTGATGGCGACGATGCTCGCCCGCTCGCTGCTCTCCAGCATCGACTACAAGGGCAATGTCATCGGCTTCTGGGTGCCCGGCGCGCCGCTGCTCGAAACGCGCAAGCGCGTCTTCGAGGCGATCCTCGCCGACTATCCGAGCGTCAAGGTCCAGTGGGTCCCGACCGAGCACAGCGCCGCCAAGGTGCAGACGCAGATGGAGGACCTTCTGACCGCCAATCCCGAAAAGGGCAGCATCGCCGGCGTCTGGGGCGCCTATGACCTGCTCGTCTCGGGCGCCGTCGAGGCGGTGCGCCGCTCCGGCCGCGACGAGATCAAGATCGCGTCGATCGATGGCGACCGCATCGGCTTCCAGATGCTGCTCGACGAGGGCAGCCCGTTTGTCGCCACCGTCGTGCAGGATGTGCCGGCGATCGGACGCCTTGCCGGCGAGAACATCATCGCAGCCGTCGGTGGCAAGAAGGACTTCCCGAGCGCCATCTTCACCGAGGTCTATGTCGCCACCCATGCCAATGGCGTCGCCGCGGCCGAGAAGCGCTGGGGCCCGACCGTCTGGGAGGATACCGCCATCGCCAGGGCCGACGTCGAGAAGCGCTGGCCGCAGGATGGTGCGCTGGTCGTCGTCCGGCCGGTCCTGCCCTAGGCTCGTCATCGCCGGGGCGGCCTGCCGCCCCGGCCGATTTCCCCCCACGTGAAGGGTTTGGTGCCAGATGACCGTCGCCGTTCCGCAGCCGGCACCGGCAGCGACATCGATCGCCGCCATCGAATGCCGCTCGATCCGAAAGGCGTTTCCAGGTGTCGTCGCGCTCGACGACGTCTCGCTCTCGATCCGGCGCGGCGAAATCCATGCTCTGCTCGGCCAGAACGGCGCCGGCAAGTCGACGCTGGTCAAGGTGCTGACGGGCGTCTACCAGCCCGACGCCGGCGAGGTGCTGATCGCCGGCAAGGCGGTCCGTCTCCGCGATGTGCGCGACGCCGAAGCGAACGGCATCGCGATCGTCCACCAGGACCAGCAGCTGATCGCCCAGTTCGACGTCACCTCCAATGCGCTGCTCGGCAAGGAGATCGTCCGATTGGGCGGACTGCTCGACCGCCAGGCGATGAACCGCACGGTGCAGGCCGCGCTCGACCGCGTCGCCGCCGATTTCGCGCCGACGACACTGGTCCGCGACCTCTCCGTCGCCCAGCGCGCCCAGGTCTCGATCGCCGCGGCGCTGCTGCGCAATCCGACGGCGCTGATCCTCGACGAGCCGACCGCCTCGCTCAGCGACAAGGAGGCCGAGCGGCTGTTCGACATCATCCGCAAGCTGCGCGCCGAAGGCGTGACCATCATCTACATCTCCCACTATCTCGACGAGGTCCTCAATCTCGTCGACCGGATCACGGTGCTGCGCGACGGCAGGCTGGTCGCGACCGCGCCGGTCGCCGAGATCTCGCGCGGCGAGGTCGTCAAGATGATCGTCGGGCGCGAGATCGCGCAGCTCTATCCGAAGGTCGCCGTGCCGATCGGCGCGCCGATGCTCGAGGTCCGCGGCCTCAGCCAGGGGACAGCGCTGCGTGGCATCGACCTAACCGTGCGCGCCGGCGAAATCCTCGGCATCGCCGGTCTCGTCGGCGCCGGCCGGTCGGAGCTGGCGATGACGCTGGTCGGCGCGCTGCCCCGCAGCGGCGGAACCGTGATGCTCGGCGGACGCCCCTCCCATCCCGCCGATCCGCGCCGCGCCAAGCGCGACGGCTTCGCGCTGATCCCGGAGGATCGCCGCCACGAGGGCCTCATCACCGAGCTCAGCGTGCGCGACAATCTCACCTTGCCCAACATCGCTCGCTGGTCGCGGTTCGGCTTGCTCAACCTCCGCCGCGAGCGCGAGGCGGCCCGCGAACTGGTGACCCGGCTCGATATCCAGCCGCCCTCGATCAAGCCTGTCACCCGCAACCTCTCCGGCGGCAACCAGCAGAAGATCGTCGTCGGCCGCTGGCTGACGGGCGATGCCCGCGTCTTCCTGTTCGACGAGCCGACCACCGGCGTCGATGTCGGCTCGAAGATCGAGATCTACCGCCAGATGGTCGAGCTCGCGCGCCAGGGTGCCGCCGTCATCTTCATCTCCTCCGATTTCGAGGAGATCGCGGCGATGTGCGACCGCACCATCGTCATGCGGCGCGGACGGATCGCCAGGGTGATCGACGACCAGTCCGAGGCGACGCCCGAGGCCCTGCTCTATTTTGCGTCCGGCAGCGTCGAGGGCGACAAGGCCGACGATGTGCTGAACGCGGCGGACGGGGCCGGGCGGGCCTCGCCGCTTGCGGAATTCCTCGCGCGCTGGGGCACGGTCATCGGCATGCTGGTGACGCTCGCCATCATCGCCGCGCTGGCGCCGCAGTTCCTCTCCCTCGGCAATGTCTTCGACGTGCTGAAGCAGGGCAGCGTGCTCGCCTTCATCGCGCTCGGGCTGACGGTGGTGCTGATCGCCGGCGGCTTCGACATGTCGGCCGGGGCGACGAGCCAGTTCGCCGCCAATGTCGCCGCGGGAACGCTGCTCGCCGGCCTCGGCTCGGGCGCGGCGATCGTGATCGGCGGCGCTCTCGGCGCCGTCATCGGCCTCCTCAACGCAGCGCTGATGCTCATCTTCCGCATTCCCGCCTTCGTGGCGACGCTCGGCATGATGTTCGTCATCATGGGGGCGACGCTGCTCTATAATGGTGGGCAGGCGCTGACGCTCTCCGATCTCCCGTCCTTCTTCTTTCTCGGGCAGGGCTATGTCGGCCCGGTACCGTTCGTCTTCATCCTCCTCATCGCCATGACCTTCGTGCTGCATGTCGTCCTGAAGCGGACGCGGCTCGGGCTCAGGATGTACGCCGTCGGCCAGAACGAGGCAGCGGCGCTGCTGCGCGGTGTCGGCCGCAATCGCTATGCGCTCGCCTCCTGCGTGCTCGGCGGGCTGGTGCTCGGCCTCGCCGGGGTGATCCTCGCCGCCTACAGCTATGGCGCCTCGGCGCTCGCGACCGGTGTCGACTTCCTGATCAGCGCACTGGCGGCCGCCTTTCTCGGCAGCACGATCTCGCGCGCCGGCGAACTGGACGTGATCGGTACCGTCGCCGCGGCCATCTTCCTCGCCTCGCTCTCGAATGGCCTGATCCTGATGGGTATTTCCAACCAGGCGCTGCCGGGCATCCAGGGCATCGTGCTCGTTCTCTCCATCTCGCTCGGCCTGATGCGGCGGCGCGCGATCGGGCAGGTCCTCATTTTCTAGGGTGCGACCATGCAATCCGCGGCCACCAGACGTCCGGTCGACACCCTGCTCTTCGAGCAGCTCCGCGCCTATGGTCCTGCCTTCGGCATGCTGGCCGTGCTGCTCCTGTTCGCGCTGCTGAAGCCGTCCTTCGTCAGCCTCGCCAATATCGGCAACGTCCTTCACCAGAGCGTCATCCTCGTCATCATGGCGTTCGGCCTCAGCGTCGTGATGGCGATGCGCGGCGTCGATCTCTCGATCGCCCAGATCGCCGATGGCGCCGGGCTGCTCGCGGCCGTGCTCATGCTGCATCACCAGCCCCTCTGGCTCGTGATCGCGGCGCCGCTCGCCTTCGGAACGCTGATCGGCCTCGTCAACGGCTTCCTGATCGCCTATCTCGGCATCCCCGCCATCATCGGCACGCTCGGCATGATGTTCGTCGTGCGCTCCGGCGAATTGCTGATGACCAATGGCGCCGAGCCGCAGATCCTGTTCACGCTGCCGCGCGGGCTGACGCGGAACTTCTTCTTCATCGGCCAAGGGTCGATCGGGCCGATCTCGGCGCTGGTTCTGCTCGGTGCCGTCATCTTTGCCGTGATGATGATCGTCACGACCGTGACGACATTCGCGCGGCGCGCCAAGGCGGTCGGCGGCAATGCGCGCGCCGCCTATCTCGCCGGGGTCGATGTCAGGGCGGTGTTTGCCGGCGGCTTCGTGCTGGCGGGTCTCCTCTCCAGCATCGCCGGCGTCGCGCTGGTCTCGCGCACCAGCATCGCCATGCCGCGTGGCGCCGAGCCCTATCTGCTCGATGCCTTCGCGGCCGTCTATCTCGGCACGCTGCTGTCGCGCCGCGCCGACATCACCATCTGGGGCACGCTGATCGGCGCGCTGTTCATCACCTTTCTCGGCAACGGGCTGACGCTGCTCGGCCTCGGCGCGCCCTATCGCTACGCGCTCAACGGCGGCTTCATCCTGCTCGCCATGGCGATCGGCGCCCTCAAACGAAAGAGCTAGGAGGACATCCCATGACCCTCGTCATCGACGCCCATAATCATCTCGGCGACCGCCCCGGAGCCCGCCAGACCGGCGCGGAGCTCGTCGCCAAGCTCGACGCGACCGGCGTCGACAAGGCGGTGGTGTTTCCCTTCGTCGAGGGCAACTTCACCAATGACTTCGTCAAGGACGCCTTCGACCAGTTCCCCGAACGGCTGATCCCCTATTGCGCGGTCAATCCCTGGGAACGCAACGCCGTCGACGTCACGCGCCAGTGCATCAGCGAATGGGGCTTCAAGGGCCTCAAGCTGCATCCGACCATCAACGGCTTCCACCTCGCCGATCCGGAGCTGGTCGATCCGCTGTTCCGCCTCGCCGACGAGCTCGGCTTCCCGATCATCGTCCATGGCGCCAGCGATCTCTTCAACAGCCCGCCCGAATTCGCGATCATGGCGAAGCGCTTCCCGAAGGTGCCACTGATGATGGCGCATATGGGTTTCTTCTGGGCCGTCGATCAGGCGATTTCCTTTGCCGCGGAATTCGACAACCTCTACCTCGAGACATCGCGGGCGCCGATCTTCGAGATCCAGACTGCGGTGAAGCGTCTCGGCCCGGACAAGGTCATCTGGGGGACAGATTCGCCCTTCGTCGACTATGAATTCGAGTTCAAGAAGATGGAGCGCGCGACCTCGGATCCTGAAGGCTATCGGTCGATCGTCGGCGGCAATATCGCGCGCCTTCTGAAGCTCTAGCCTTGCAGATGCGAAGGGCCGGCATGACGGGGAAAGATGCAGCGTGGCGAGCGTAACGGAGCGACCCGATCCTGCCGGCGAGAAGCGTCTCGATCTCGCCGCCCGCGCCGCCTGGCTCTACTACTTCAAGGGGCGGACACAGGAGCAGATCGCGAACGAGCTGAACATCTCGCGCCAGATCGTCCAGCGCCTCGTCGCGCTGGCGAATTCGGAGCGGCTGATTCGCTTTCAACTCGTGCATCCGCTCGCGGAGGCCATCGAACTGGCCGACCGCCTCAAGGATCGGTTCGGGCTGATCTATTGCGATGTCTGCCTCAATGAGAGCGGCAGCACCGAGGACATTCCCTCGGTGGCCTCGCAGGCGACCTTCTACCTCGAGAACATCATCCTCCAGCAGAAGGCGCCGCTGACGATCGGCATGGGCAGCGGCGGGGCGATGCGCGAGGTCTCGCGGCGGCTGCCGCCGATGGACCGGCCGCAGCATCGCTGCGTCTCGCTGATGGGCAATCTGACGCGCGACGGCCGCGCCACGCATTACGACGTCGTCACGCGCCTCGCCGAACGGCTGAATGCCCAGTGCTATCCCCTTCCCGTGCCGGTGGTCACCAACACGGTCGAGGAGCGGAAGGTGCTGCAGGCGCAGCCGGGCTACGGCGTGCTGCGCTCGCTCGTCGACGAGGCCACCCTGCTCATCATGGGCATCGGCTATTGGAGCGCCGAGGCGACGCTCTATGCCGACGGCTTCATCACCGCCGCCGAGACGGCCCAAGCCATGCAGGCGGGCGGCGTCGGCGAACTGCTCGGCTGCGCGATCTCCGCCGACGGCGAGATCGTCGATGCGGCCTATCATGATCGCCTGACGTCCTTCGTGCGCACCCAGCCCGCCGACCGGCCGACGACCATCGTCGCCTCCGGCGTCCACCGCGCCCCGGCCATCCGCGCCGCCCTCCGGGGAAGGCTCGCCAACTCGCTCATCACCGACGAGAACACGGCGCGGCTCATCCTGCAGATGGACTGAGTCGCCTTTTCCTGCTTTTGCCGACGAACTGAGCCGCCTCATCAATGCATCGCGAGAGCGAGTTGCGGCATGGAGGCCCATGGCCATGCGAGAGACGATTGCGGGATCGACGGCTTGACCGAGGGCGGCCTCCCCGCCTCCAGCCAGCGTTGCTCTCCGCGACCCTAAACCCTGGTATGGGCCGGCCAACCGAACAGCCGATTTCGCGGGATGGCCGGGGCTTCTATTGCTGAAGCCGTGATGACAGCACGTCTCGTGGCGAGACCCGCCGGATGCCGCTGCCGCGCTCAAGCCCCCTGCTCAAGGAGAGAGTTCCATGACCACCCTCACGGCCAAGACGCGGCAGATCGCCCCGCTCCGCACACCGACCGACCTCGGCGAAGAGGCGACGCGCGACATTGCCGCCGCCCTCACGACCCTGCTCGCCGACATCTTCGCGCTCTACCTCAAGACCAAGAACTTCCACTGGCACATGTCCGGGCCGCACTTCCGCGACTATCACCTGATGCTCGACGATCAGGGCGACCAGCTCTTCGCGATGACCGACGACATCGCCGAGCGGGCGCGCAAGGTGGGCGGCACGACGCTGCGATCGATCGGCCATATCCAGAAGATCCAGCGGATCGCCGACAACGATGCCGCCTATGTGACCGCAGAGGACATGCTGGCCGAGCTCGCCAGCGACAATCTGCAGATCACGGGATACCTCCGCGCGACCCATGCGGTCTGCGACGAGTACAACGACGTCGCAACGGCGAGCGTCATCGAGAACTGGATCGACGAGAGCGAACGCCGCACCTGGTTCCTGTTCGAGGCGACGCGCTCCCAGCGCTGACGTCGCAAACGGCGCGGCCGAGGTGGACGAGCGGGACGCTTCGCGCGCTCCCCTCGCCGCCTCGCGCGCCGGACAGCCCGGCTGTCGCAAGCGCGATCAGGTGCCGCTCGGGTCCGGGTCAGGCATCAGGCCGAGGGTGAAGGAGAAGGTCGTTCCCGCGCCCTGCTCCGATCGCACCTCAAGCGTGCCACCATGCGCCTCGATGATCGACCGACAGATCGCAAGGCCGACGCCCATGCCCGCTTCCTTGGTCGTGAAGAAGGGCTCGAAGATGCGCTGGAGCATGTCGGGCGCCATGCCGGCGCCGGTATCGCTGATGGAGAGGCCGATCCTCCCCTCCTCGAGGCTGGTCTCGACGACGAGGCGCCTCTCTTCCGGAGCGGTCGCCTCCATCGCCTGGATGGCGTTGGTGATGAGGTTGAAGACGACCTGCTGCAGTTGCACCGGGTCGGCGAGCACGACGGCGCGCGATGCTCCCATGCGCCTGATGACCGTGACCCGGTGCGCCTCCAGTTCCTTCGCGGTCAGGCGCAGCACGTCCTCGGCAACGGCGTCGAGTTCGACCGGGGCGAAGGCCGCCGGCGCGCGCTTCGCCAGGGATCGCAGCGACTTGACGATGCCGGCGACGCGCATCCCGGCGGCGCGGATGCTTTCCAGGCCGCTCATCGCCTCGCCGAGGTCCGGCTCCGCCCGGTTCAGCCAGCGGATGGCGGCGTCGGCATGGGCGACCACGCTTGCCAGCGGCTGGTTGATCTCATGGGCGATCGACGCGGCGAAGCTGCCCATCGCCGTCATCTGCGACGTGCGCGCCAGTTCTCCGCGCGCCTCGCGCAGCGCGATCTCCGCCTGGGCGCGGCGGGTGTTCTCGTCGACCAGATCGCGGTAGAGCCTGGCCGTGTCCAGCGAGATCGCGGCCTGCGGCGCCAGGACTTCCAGCATCGCCGTCCGGTCGGGCGTGAAGATGTTCGCCGCGAGGCTGTTCTCGAGATAGAGGACGCCGACGAGGGTGCCGCGCTTGATCAGCGGCAGGCACAGCAGCGAGCGAGCGCCGCGCTCGTTCGACCCGGCCTTGCCGAGATGCGGCAGCTCGGCGAGGGCATCGGCGAAGACGACGGCCTTGCGGGTGCGCATCACTGTATTCAGGACCGCGAGCGGCAGATCCCGGTCCGTCGGCGGAGACGTCCTGAGTTCCACCGCGACGTCCTGATGCTCGACGCGGGCCGCCGCCTCGATGACCGGCTCGTCGTCGCGGACGAGCAGCAGCAGGCCGGTCTCAGCGCCGGCATGGATGATCATTTCCCGCATCAAGGTGCGGATGACCGGCTCGAGCCCGACTTCCTCGGCCAGCACCTGGGCCGATTTCGTCATGGCCGCGAGGTCGAGCGCGCTCTGCCCATCCTGCGGCCGCGGTGCGGGCTCGCTCTCCTCCTTCAGCCAGGGAAACTCGCCGCGGAGATGCGCGGCCTTTCCGGCGGCGCCCCACTGGCGGTAGAGCCGCAGCGCAGCGAGGACATGGCCTTGCGCGGCGGTGTCCAGCCCCTCTTGCGAGAACTGTCGGGCCGCGAGTTCATGAGCGAGGGCCTGCTCGTGGACGAAGCCCGATGCGAGGGCTGCCTCCGCCGCCTGAGCGTAGAGCTTCTGCGCCTGAAGCCCGTCGCCGGCGAGCCGCGCCGCCTCTGCCTCGAGCAGCAGCGACTTGCTGGCGAAGGTCGCCGGGTTGAGCGCTCGCCAGGCCGCGAAACGGGCGCGGGCGCCTGCCATGCGCAGAAGGGCATCTTCCGGATCGGTTCCGGCGCCGGGAGACCGTGCGATCGCCAGTGCCAGGAACAGGCGGCAGGCGGCGGCGTCGATATGGGCGGGTACCGCGCCGATCAGGTTTTCCGACGTTTCCAGCTCGAGGCGCGCCCGGTCGATGTCGCCGAACAGGAAGGCGGTGATGCCGGCATAGAGGCGGACCCAGAACCGCGTCGGGATCGAGACGATCGGATCGGACGGCACCAGCCTGCCGGCATCATAGTCTCCGGAGACGAGCGTATCGACCAGGCGGAGCTGGGCGTCGAGGATGAGTTCGATGTCGCGGTAATTGATCTGGCGCGTCCAGATCAGGCCCTCTTCAATCTCGGCGCGGGTGGCGGGCAGCGGTTCGCCGAGCATCAGCAGGTCGGAGGCGATGTGGTTGCGCGCATAGCAGGCCATGCCGAGATCGCCCGCCGCCTGCCCGACTGCCGCCGCCTCGCGGGCGCGGGCAAGGGAGAAGCCGAGAGGCTTCGTCCAGACCGCGACCTGGTCGAGGGCGATGAGGGCCGCGGTGCGCTGCGCCTCATAGCCATCGCGCCGCGCAATCGCCACGGCCGCGAGGGCATAGGCGGCGCCATCCTCATAGACCTCGTAGTGATGGGCGCTGAAGACGCCGAACCAGGCCAGTCCATAGGCCGATTCCGGCGCCATGCCGTGATCGAGGGTCAGTTCGACGATCTTGATCACATGCAGGAAGCGCAGTTCGCCGTCGACGAAGGCCGAGGCGATCAGCGTCGAGAGCAGGGCAAGCGCCGAGCGCCGCGTGGCATCCTGCATTTCCGGCAAGGCCGCGAGCTCCGCCATCGAAAGGCGATCGAGCTTCGCGCGGCAGGCGAGGTAGGCGCGCCGCAACTGGTCCGGATCGGGCGAGCGTTCGAGCGCGATGCCGAGCATCTGCAGCCCGGCCAGAGCAGCATCGATGGCGCGGCGATAGTCTGACTGGATGGTGTGGCCGATCGCCTTGAGGCGGAAGGCCTCGGCACGATCGAGCGGCTGGCGGGCATCCTCCAGCAACCGGTCGATCGCGCGCAGCGCTTCATCGGCGGCTGAGAGCGCCAGCAGGCAGTCGCAATGCAGCAGCTCGACATCGAAGAAGAGCCGATGATGGCTGAGGAGCCACTCCGGACGCATCATCTCCCGCGCCGGCAGCAGGTAGCTCGCGGACCGCGGGATGGCGCCGGCGCTGCGCGCGCGCCGGGCCGCCGCCGCCAGGACGCGCACGAAGGACAGTCTCTCCGCCCAGCTGAGCCTCGTCCGATCGGCCCGCTCGATCTGGCTGGCGATGTCGAAGGCGAGCTCGGCGTGATCATCGCCATGGAGCGCGATCATGTGCCGGGCGATCGCGGTATGCGCCGCCGGCCGGTCCGCCTCTGCCGTCAGCGCATAGGCCGCCTCGAGGACGCGGTCATGCGCCGTCGCATAGTCGGCGCCCTGCTGGACGAGGAGGCCGCTTTCGGTGAGCAGCGCGGCGATCGCGCCGAATTCCTCGCGGCTTCGACCGAGCAGCCGCTCCAGCAATGCGGCGCTGCAGCGTCCGCCCGCCGAGGCGAGCTGGCGCAGAAACTCCTTCTGGCCCTCCGGCAGGCCATCGAGCCGGTTCAGCATGAACTCGCCGATCGGGCGCTGTTGCCCGAGCCGGGCCTGATCCCAGGCCCATCGCCGGTGCTCGCTGTCGAAGGCGACGATCTTCTCGTCGACGAGCTTGCGCAGCACCTGACCGACATAGAAGGCGTTGCCATGCGTCTTCAGATGGATGATGTCGGCAAGGGGCGCGATATCGGCCGGTGCGCTGTCGAGGGCGTTGGCGATCATCTCTGCCGTATCGGCGGAGGAAAGCGGCTGCAGCGCGAGTTCCAGGAGAGGGACCGATCCCGAGCGGGCATGCGCGAGGAGAGCGACGAGGTCGGGCCGATCGGCCAGCGCCTCGGTCCGGTAGCTGCCGATCATGAGCACATGCGGCGGCGCCTCGCCGAGGAAGGATCTGACGACCGCGAGGCTCGCCTCATCGGCCCATTGCAGGTCGTCGAGAAAGAGGACGAGCGGGGCGTCGGGCTGGGCGATCGCGGCCGCGGCCTGGAGGATCACCCGGCCGATGCGGACCTGCGCGAGGGTCGCCGACACATCGGGCAAAGGGGCACTGTCGCCGAGCACGAAGGCGGCCTCGGGTACCAGATCGACCAGGAGGCGGCCATAGCCGGCGAGATCCGCGATGAGCCGCGTCCGCGTCGCGCGCAGGGCGGCTGTGTTCTCGCTGAGAATCCGCGCGATCAGGGAGCCGAGCGCCTCGGCGAACGGCGCATAGGGAATGTCCTTCTGCAGCAGGTCGCTCTTGCCGACCGCGAACTGAAAATCGGCCGCCGGCAGGATCTTCGTCAATTGCTCGACCAGCGCCGACTTGCCCATGCCGGCCTCGCCGGAGATGAACACGGCCTCCATCCGGCCCGACTGGCGGACGCGCCCGACCGCGGCGACGAGATCGGCACATTCGCGGCCGCGGCCGAACAGGCGCTTCGACAGCGATGTCCTCGGCGACAGGTCGCCGCGACCGAGGGCGAAAGCCTCGACGGTGCCCGTCCGCAGCAGCAGTTCGCGCGCATGGGAGAGGTCGGCGACCAGCGTGTCGGCGCTCTGGTAGCGGTCCTCGGGATCCTTGGCGATCAGCTTCAGCAGGATGGCGTCGATCCCGGGCGGGCTGTCGGTGCGCATCTGGCTCGGCGGCGGCACGGCGATCGCGACATGGGCATGCAGCCAGGCGGCGATACTGTTCGCCTGCAGCGGGAGGCTTCCGGTCAGGACTTCGTAGAGGATCACGCCGAGCGCATAGAGATCGCTGCGGGCATCGCATTCGGGATCCTGTCGCCGCGCCTGCTCGGGCGCCGCATAGCCGATGTCCGGCAGCGACACGGTTTCCCCGCCCGGAATGGGCGGAAGCGTCTCTGCGAGGGCGCGGCCGAAGCCGGCAAGGCGCAGGCTGCCATCGGTCTCGACCAAGAGCCGCGCCGGCTGCAGGCTGCCATGCGCCACGCCGAGCGCATGCAGCCTTGCGATCGATCGGGCCGCGGCGAGGCCAAGATCGATGAAGCGGCCGAGCGGCAGCGTGCCTCCGCCGAATTCGGCCAGCGTCGGGGCCTCGCGGGCCGGATAGACGAGGATCACCCGCTCGCGATGGCCGATCTTCTCCGGCAGCTCGGCGATGGCGCCATCGAGCCGGCTCGCCAGTGCCGCCTCGCGCTCGAGCCGCGCGGCGGCGGGCGTATCATGCGCAGCGCTGAGGATACGCCACGAGCGGCCGTCGGCCTCGCGCCCGAGATGGATATCGACCCCGTCCTCGGTCCCTGCTGGCGAGACGGCGAGACGGCTCCACCATGCGCCGTCGATCCGCTGGAGCCGCCGGACGGGCGCAGCGGCCGCGTCCGGGATGCGCGAGGCGCCGTTCGGCTCGTCGCCCGGCCGCTCCGTCTCTTGACCGGGCTGACCGAGCTCGTCCTCGATGCGCATGCGTCCGTCTCCCAGGCGATCTCGATATGGGCGGCGACGTGGTTCAGTCGAGCGGTAAGGCCGCCTTTCTTTAGTCCCTATTGCAAACAAGGCGGGCAGGAAAGTGAAATGCCCGCGCTGGAGGCAGTTCTTCCCGTCATTGTCGTGGATGCTCATGCCGGGCGGGGAGAGCGGGCGCGGCACCCCTCCGAACCCGTTTCGCGGCCTCGGCCCTCAGTCGGCGGTCCGTGACGGGCCGGTGCGCACGAGGCGCACGGGGATGCCCTTCGACGCCGGCGTGAAGCTTTCGGGGTCGTGCGCATAGAGCGGAACGAGCGGATTGGCCTCGGGATAGTAGGCGGCGCAACCGCCATCGGGAAAGGCGTAGGGCACGACACGGAAGCCGCGCACCGCCCGCTCGACGCCGTCATTGGAGAGGGTCACGATGTCGACCCGGTCATCGGCCTCGAGCCCGCGCCTCGCCATCTCGCCCGCATTGAGGAAGAGGACGTCGCGCTGGCCATAGACGCCCCGGTAGCGGTCCGAGAGCGAATAGAGCGTCGTGTTGTACTGGTCGTGGCTGCGCACGGTGGTCAGCCAGAGCATGTCGTCGGCCGCCTCCGCAGCATCCTCGCAAAGGCCAGGGCAGACGAGGAAATTCGCCTTGCCGGTCGGCGTCGCCCAGATGCGCTCGCGCGCCAGCGAGGTGAGGTGAAAGCCGCCCGGCTGCTGGATGCGCTCATTGTAGCCCTGGAAGATCGGGAAGACGGCCTCGATGTCCTCGCGAATGAGCGCATAGTCGGCGATGCGGGCCTCCCAGTCGACCTTCGAGGACGCGCCGAGCGTCGCTCGCGCCATGCCGGCGATGATGGCGGCTTCGCTCTTGAGTTCCGGCGAGGCCGGCACGTTGCGGCCGCGCGAGGCATGCACCATCGACATCGTGTCCTCGACCGTGACGACCTGCGGCCCGGATGCCTGCAGGTCGCGCTCGGTCCGCCCGAGACAGGGCAGGATCAGCGCGTCGCGACCATGGACGAGGTGGCTGCGGTTGAGCTTGGTCGCGACATGGACCGTGAGGTCCAGCTTGCGCATCGCCGCCTGCGTCTGCGTCCAGTCGGGAATCGCCGCGGCGAAGTTGCCGCCGAGGCCGATGAAGACCCTGACCTCGCCGCGCAGCATCGCCTCCAGGGCGGCAACGACATTGTGGCCGAAGCGCTTCGGCGGCTCGAAGCCGAAGCGGGCCGCGAGCCCGTCGAGCAGCGCATCCGAGGGCACCTCGGTGATGCCGACCGTGCGGTCGCCCTGCACGTTGGAATGACCGCGCACGGGGCAGATCCCCGTGCCCTCGCGGCCGATATTGCCGCGCAGCAACGCGAGATTGGCGAGTTGCTGGACGTTCTTCGTGCCGTGGCGGTGCTGGGTGATGCCCATGCCATAGACGAGGATGGCGCGCTCGGCCTTGGCATAGGCATCCGCCGCCTCCGCGATCCCGGCGCGAGCGATTCCCGACCGCGCCTCGATATCCTCCCAGCGGGTCGCGTCGAGGTCGGCCAGCAGCGCATCGAGGCCGGCGGTGTGGCCTTTGATGAAGTCCCAGTCGAGCACGGGCGGCCGCTGCTCGCGGCGCGCCGCCATGTCCGCCTCGACGAGGCACTTCATCAATCCCTTGATGAGCGCGACATCGCCGCCAATCTTGACCTGGTAGAGCCGCGAGGAAATCGGCGTCGAGGTCAGCGTCGCCATCTCGACCACGCTCTGCGGCGCCTGGAAGCGCTCCAGCGCCCGCTCGCGGAACGGATTGAACGACATGATGGTGGCGCCGCGCCGCGAGGCATTTCGGAGCTCGGTCATCATGCGCGGCGAATTGGTGCCGGGGTTCTGGCCGAAGATGAAGATGCAGTCGGCGCGGTCGAAATCCTCGATGACGACGGTCCCCTTCCCCACGCCGATCGACCGGGGCAGCCCGACGCTCGTCGCCTCGTGGCACATGTTGGAGCAGTCGGGAAAATTGTTGGTTCCGAATTCGCGGGCGAACAGCTGATAGAGGAACGCCGCTTCGTTCGACGCGCGGCCGGACGTGTAGAACTCCGCCATGTCGGGGTCCGGCAGGGCCTTCAGGTGCTCAGCGACAAGCGCGAATGCCTCGTCCCAGCTCACAGCCTGGTAGTGGTCGCTGGCGGCGTCGTAGCGCATCGGATGGGTGAGGCGCCCTTCCATCTCGAGGTCGAAGTCCGAGAGGCGCGCCAGTTCGCTCACCGTATGGGCGGCGAAGAAATCCGGCGTGCAGCGCTTCGTCGTCGCCTCCCAGGCCACGGCCTTGCCGCCGTTCTCGCAATATTCGAACGGCGAGGTGTGCTTCGGCTCGCCCCAGCCGCAACCGGGGCAGTCGAAGCCGTCCGGCTGGTTCATCCGTGCCAGCGTCGCCATGCCCGACACGGCGATGTGCTGCTCGACGAGCGCCGAGCCCATGGCCTTGAGCGCACCCCAGCCGCCGGCCGGCTGGTGATAGGGACGGATCGACTTGGCCATGGCTGGGTCCTTCGTTGCGCGGGGTACCGCGAGGCGGGCGGCCGTGCGGCTACCCGTTGCACCGCCGCCTATCATGGCCATGGACCACCGGCGGAGACATGATCCGCAGATGTGGCCGGGGCAAACCAAGGTATGGTCGCGGCCACCCGATCGGGCGACTCGGCGCCGCCCAGTGTCCTAGCGACGCCGCCAGGCGAGCAGTTGCAGTCCGGCGGCGACAGCCGAGAAGGCCGTGCCGAGCGCGCTGACGGCAAGCCATCCGCCGGCGGTCCAGGCCAGCGTCGCGCTCGCGGAGCCGACGGCCCCGCCGAGAAACATCGTGCCCATGAGGACGGTGTTCAGCCGCGCCCGCGCCGCAGGATCCAGCGAGAACACGATGTGCTGGTTGGAAACGAGGGCGCTCTGGATGCCGAAGTCGAGCAGAATCACGCCGAGCACGAGACCGGGCAGCGTCGTCCAGGCGCCGAACACCAGCCAGGCGAGGAGCGTCACGATGGCTCCGAGCACGACGACGTCGTGCGGCCCCTTCCGATCGGCGAAGCGCCCGGCGATCGGCGCGGCGAGGATGCCGACGGCGCCGACAAGGCCGAACAGGCCGGCGATGCCGGCTCCGAACCCGAAGCGCGGCTCGGCGAGGCGGAAGGCCAGGATGGTCCAGAACACCGTGAACGCCGCGAACAGCGCCGATTGCGTGAGGGCCGCGAGGCGCAGCGCCGGATAGTGCCGCCACAGATGCCAGATCGAGTGCAGCAGCTGCGGATAGCTGAGCGTCGATTGCGCCCGGCTCTTCGGCAGGACGACCATCATCAGGATGCCGCCGGCCACCGCGAGCGGCACGGCGAGCCAGAACATCTCGCGCCAGCCGGCCTCCGCGGCGACAAGGCCGGCAAGGGTCCGACTGAGCAGGATGCCGGTCAGGAGACCCGCCATCACCATGCCGACCGTGGCGCCGCGCTGCTCGGGGCGGGCGAGATGGGCGGCAAACGGCACAATCTGCTGCGCGACGGTGGAGCAGAGCCCGACCGCCAGCGAGGCCAGCACCAGCAGCATGGCACTCGGCGCCAGCGCTGCAAGGGCGAGCGCAGCGGCCAGCAGCAGGAACTGCACGACGATGAGGCGGCGCCGCTCGACGAGGTCGCCGAGCGGCACGAGCAGGAAGAGCCCGGCGGCATAGCCGAGCTGCGTCGCGGTCGGGATGGCGCCGGCCAGGCGGCCGGGCAGATCCTGTTCGATCAGCGCCAGCATCGGCTGGTTGTAGTAGATGTTGGCAACCGCGAGACCGGCGGCCGTCGCCATGGCATAGGTCGCTCCGATAGGGAGCGTCGAGCCCGCATCCGGGCTCCTTGTGACGTCAACACTGGTCATGGGGTGCCTCTTTCAGAAGGGAAATGCCGGCAGCGCGAAGTCGGGGGCGCTCTCGCCCGGCTTCAGGAGAGGCGACGGCGGGCCTTGCTGGGCGGTCATGAGAAATCTCCGTTGGCTCATCTGTTGATCGACTGTGGGCCGGCCGGGCGCCCGGCGACATCGGCCCTTGGATTGGGCTGGCCATACGATCGTTTGCAGGAGCCACGCCGGAGGGTGGGCGCTCAGCCGAGGGCGGCGCCGAGCCTCGCGCCATAGGCGACAACGGCGCGGTCGACCTCGAAGCGCGCGCGCTCATAGGCCGCCAGTGCCTCCGGCAGATCCTCATGCTCGACGAGGGCATCGCGCAGCGCGAAGGCATCGCCCGCCGCCTTGGCGACGCCCATCGCGGTGTGCGGCCGCGCGACGAAGGCGGCATCGCCGAGCAGCGCGACGCCATCCCGGGCCATGTGCGGCGCGCTGTAATCGAAGATCGCGTGCACGAAGGGGCGCGGCTCGGCGAGGACGGCCGCCGCGAAGGCCGGCGGCAGGAGGTCCGCCGCGTCGGCATAAAGGCGTTCGGCCGCCGCGCGCGGGACCTGCGGCGGCGCCAGCGAGAAGGGGTGGACCTCGCCCTCGACATCCGTGAGGACGGATGCGATCTCCGTCTCGGCGTAGCGCCGATACCAGACCCAGTTGTAGCGGCGGCGGCCGGGCGCGATCGAACCGTCGGCACCGGGTACGAGATAGCCGAGGATGTGCGAGCCCGGCATGTCATAGAAGGCGAACCGCTCGAACAGCGTCTCCGCCGCCGCACCCGCCATCGCCGTCTCCGGCACGAGCCCGCGCCAGGTGGCATAGCCGACATAGCGCGGGCGGGACTCATCGCCCGCCACGGCGGCGCGGATCCGCGATCCGATGCCATCCGCGCCGATGACGAGGTCGGCGCGCTCGCTGGTGCCATCGGCATGGCGAAGAATCAGCCCGGCGCCATCGCGTTCGACCCGCTCGATGCCGACACCGCCCTGGTAGCGTTCGTTCGGGATCTTCGCCCTGAATGTCCGGAACAGCGTGTCCCAGGACAGCTGCGTCTGCGGCATGCGTTGACGCGAGAGGATCGTGCCCGTCCGGTCGAGATAGATCCGCTCCGTCGCCGTGACGCCGAAATGGGCGAGGTCGACACGGCCGATCTCGCGCAGCATGTCGAAGACCTCGCGCTGGGCGACGAGGCCGGCGCCGCGTCCATCAAGGCCATGGCTCGAGCGTTCGCGGATGGCGACATCGAAACCGGCGCGGTGGAGGAGCGTCGCAATGAAGAGCCCGCCGATCGAGCCGCCGACAATGAGGATGCGTGGGGACATGGTTTCTCTCCGACTTGAGGGAGCTCCGCCTCTGCTGCCAAAGGCGATCAGTGCCTCGGCGACGGAGCGGGGCCCGGTGAGCGACCTTCGCCCGCGACGGCCGGCCTGAACATCATACGGCTGGCCGCCCGGTCACGACTTCGGATCGGCGAGTCGAAACCATCGTATGATCCGCGCGCGGAGGTCCGGTCGGAACACTGCCGCCCGGTCTGGCGACGGCGATCGCCGCCGCGCCAGACCTTCCCTTCGTCAGCGCGGGCCGTTCCGCCGGGCTCTGCGCGCATCCCGCAGCGCGGGCGCGCCGGTCAGACGCATCCGATCGAGAGGCCAGCCGGGGTGTTCGCGCCGGACAATCATATCAAGGTATATCGGCGTCATCGACAGTCACTAGACCGAGGATCGTTCCGGTCAATTGTGGTCTCGGCGCAAATCCTGAAGATGAGGGGGCAAGACAGCAACCGGTGACCGATAAGAACGATCATCACGGCGCACTGTCTACCCTAGCCAAGTATTGACCTCCCCTCATACTCAGGAAAACGATCATGCCTTTTGTCACGACCAAAGACGGCGTCGAAATCTTCTACAAGGACTGGGGTCCGAGGTCGGCGCAGCCGATCGCCTTCCATCATGGCTGGCCGCTGTCGTCCGACGACTGGGACGCGCAGATCCTGTTCTTTCTCTCGAAGGGCTACCGCGTCGTGGCGCATGACCGGCGCGGCCATGGCCGCTCGGCGCAGGTGTCGGATGGCCACGACATGGACCACTATGCCGCCGACGCCAATGCCGTCGCCGAGCATCTCGATCTCCGCAATGCCGTGCATATCGGCCATTCGACCGGCGGCGGCGAGGTTGCCCGCTATGTCGCGCAATATGGCGAGCCGCAGGGCCGAGTCGCCAAGGCTGTGCTGGTCTCGTCGGTGCCGCCGATCATGGTGAAGACCGACAGCAATCCCGATGGCACGCCGATCGCCGTGTTCGACGGCTTCCGCAGCGCGCTGGCCGCCAACCGCGCCCAGTTCTTCCTCGATGTCGCGGCCGGCCCGTTCTACGGCTTCAACCGTCCGGGCGCCAAGGTCTCCGACGGCGTGATCCGCAACTGGTGGCGGCAGGGCATGACCGGCTCGGCCAAGGCGCATTACGAGGGCATCAAGGCGTTCTCCGAGACCGACCAGACCGAGGACCTCAAGGCGATCACCGTGCCGACGCTCGTCCTGCAGGGCGACGACGACCAGGTGGTGCCCTACAAGGATGCGTCGCTGCTGCAGGCCAAGCTCCTGAAGAACGCCACGCTGAAGGTCTATCCGGGCTTCCCGCACGGCATGCTCACCACCCATGCCGACGTGATCAACCCCGACCTCCTGGCCTTCATCGAGGGCTGAGGGCGATGGGCGCGCGATCGCGCCCCCGACATCGCTCCGGCCTCCCGTCCCCTGCCGTTCGGCAGGCGGGCGGGGGCCGGCGCAGATCGCGGAGATGCGGGGCGTTGCTGCATACCTACGTATACGTCCCCGCGCCGCACGCCTTTGCTAGGGTGGGCCGGTCATTGGCTGTAGAGGCGATCAGAACCGACGTGCGTGAACCCGTCGCCCGGCAACACTGGGTAGCTCCTCCGACCACGATGGTGCTCGCCATCGCCGCGGGCCTCGCGATTTTCATCGTCGATACGTTCACGCCGCTCGATACCGCAATTGCGGCACTCTATGGCGCGATCGTGATGCTTCTCGCCGACCACCTGCCGAGGCGGGGCATCATCCTCGCCGGCGCCCTCTGCATCGCGCTCACCCTGCTCAGCTTCCTCGCCGCGCATGGCACGAGCCTCGATCCGTCGGCGCTGATGCGCTGCGCCGTCAGCATCAGCGTGGTCGCCGTGGTGACGCTGCTCGCCGCGCGGACCGTCGCCGCCCGCCAGTCGCTGCGCGATCAGGCGGAACTGCTGGATCTCACCCACGATGCCATCGTGGTCCGCACGCTCACCGACGAGATCCTCACCTGGAATCGCGGCGCCGAGGACCTCTATGGATGGAGCCGGCACGAGGCGGTCAGCCAGCCGACCGACCGCGTGTTGGCGACGGATCCCGGCAGCGCGCCCGCGGCCGCCATGGAGCAATTGCTGCGCACCGGCCGCTGGGAGGGCGAATTGCAGCGCCTCCGCAGCGATGGCAGCACGATCATCGTCGCCGTCCGCTGGAGACTTCAGTACGACCGAAGCGGGAATCCTGCCACGGTGATCGAGACCAGCAACGACATCACGGCCCGGCATGAGGCGCAGGCGGCGCTCAGAACCGCTCAGGCCGAGCTCGCCACTGTCAGCCGGGCCGCGATCGTCGGACAGTTCACGGCCGCGCTGGCGCATGAGATCAACCAGCCGCTGGCAGCCGTGCTCACCAACGGGGCAGCGGCCCTCCGCTGGCTCGATCGGCCCGAGCCCGACGTCGCCGAGGCGCGGCATGCGGTGCAGCGCATCGTCGAGAATGGCCGCCGCGCCGGCGATGTCGTGGCGCGGCTGCGGGCCCTGGCGCGCGGCGAACAGCGGGTGACTGCGCCGCTCGACCTCGGGGCGGTGGTCACGGACGGTCTTGCGGTCATCGAATGGGATCTCGCCCAATGCGGCGTCGCCGTCGATCTCGCGATCGATCCGGCGCTGCCGGAGGTCACGGGCGACCGGGACGCGCTATTGCAGGTCGTCATCAACCTCGCCACCAATGCGGCCGAGGCGATGCAGGACCTATCGCCGCCGCGGCGTCTGACCGTCACCGCCTCTGCCGATCCAGCCCTTGATGGCGCTTCTGCCTGCGTCGCGGTGCGCGACCGGGGCATCGGCATCGATCCGGCCCGCCTTCCGCGCATCTTCGAGCCCTTCAGCAATGCCCAGCCCGGCCGTCTTGGACTGGGGCTGTCGATCTGCCGGACCATCATCGAGGCGCATGGCGGCCGGATCGATGCGTCGGTCAACGGCGATGGCGGCATGACATTCCGCTTTGTGCTGCCCGCGCGGCCAGCAAACCCACACGAGGAGGCGCAGCCGTGACCGCTCCCGCGAACAGATCCGCTTCGTCCGTGAACGCGGCCCCGCTCGTCATCGTGGTCGATGACGATCCGGGTGTCCGGGACGCCCTGTCGAGCCTGTTCCGTTCGGTCGGGCTCGAGGTCGCGCTGTTCGGTTCCGCCGCCGAACTGCTGGCGGCCAAGATTCCGGAGCGGCCGCGCTGCCTGGTGCTCGATATCCGCCTGCCCGGCGTGAGCGGGCTCGACTTCCAGGCCCAGCTTGCCAACTCGGCGCTCGACATGCCGATCATCTTCATGACCGGCTATGGCGACATCCCGATGTCGGTGCGCGCCATGAAGGCGGGCGCGGTCGACTTCCTGACCAAGCCGTTTCGCGACCAGGACATGCTGGACGCCGTCTCGAATGCCGTCGAGAAGGATCGCGAGGCGCGCGCCTCGGCGAAGGCGCTGGCCGGCGTCCAGGCCCTCTATCAGGGGCTGACGCCGCGCGAGCGGGAGATCATGGCCCTCGTGACGGCGGGGCTGATGAACAAGCAGGTCGCAGGCGAAGTCGGACTGTCCGAGATCACGGTGAAGATCCACCGCGGCAATGTCATGCGCAAGATGGGCGCGCGCTCGCTCGCCGATCTCGTCCGCATGGCGGAGGCCCTCGGCCTTGACACCGCCCGGCCCTGATCGCGGCGCCCTGCGAGCGGGCGAACGGATGAGCCTGGCGCTCTTGGGCTTGTGTCACGCCTGGCAATCCGGGGGCGATGGAGGACGACGTCGAGAACGCGCCGCTCTCCTTTGCAGCCGGCCGCGCGGAAGGATGCCGACATGACCCCGAAGCAAGCGCGCCGACCCGCGCTCGTCGCCATCATCGACGATGACGAGGCGGTGCGCGTCGCCACCGCCAGCCTGGTCCGTTCGCTCGGGCTGAAGACGGCGACCTTCTCCTCGGCCGAAGACTACCTGCAGTCTCCCCTGCAAGCCGCCAGCGACTGCGTGATCACCGATGTCCAGATGCCGGGCATGGGAGGGCTCGGACTGCAGTCGGCACTCCGCGCGCTCGGAAGCACGCTGCCCGTGATCTTCATCACCGCCTATCCGGAAGAGCCGATCCGGCGACAGGCCGAAGCCGGCGGCGCAATCGGCTTCCTCGCCAAGCCCTTCGACGGCGAAGCGATGATCTCCTGCCTGGAACTGGCTCTCGGGCGCCTCGCCTGAGCCGAAACGGCCTGCCGGATTCCGAGAAGTCACAGGATGAGACCAGGGCGGAGGGAGCGTCCGTCGTTCTTGAGCTCTTCAGAGAAACTATTGTGTAATATCAATTTCTTATGGAAACGACGTGTAGCGACTTGGGCAGCGACTTGGGCAGCAAGCTTCACACGCAACTGGCTCGCCAAGAGGAACGCAACCTCGCTGCCTGTGCCCTTCGGCAAGCCGGACGCCGCGATCATGCTGGTCTCCGCCGCCGCGCTGCTCCTCTGGATCGTTCAGCCCCACGCCATTTGGACCGGCACGGCTCTCGTCGCCGCGGGGATGGCGAATCTGTGGCGTCTCACGCGCTGGAACGGCTGGGCGGCCCGTTCGGACAGGCTGGTGCTCGTCCTCCACGTCGGCTTCCTGCTCACCGCCGTCGGCTTCCTGTTCACCGGAGCCGCATCCCTCTGGCCGGATCGCATGCCCCAGAGCGCCTCGCTCCATGTCTGGGCCGTCGGTGGCATCGGCACGATGACGCTCGCCGTCATGACGCGAGCGACCCTCGGCCATTCCGGACGACAACTGGTCGCGTCCAGCGCGACGCAGCTGATCTACGCGGCCGTCCTTGCGGCGACGGTCTTGCGGGTTGCCGCCGTGTTCATACCGCAGATGGCGATGCCGCTGATCGACGCCGCGGCGGCAGCCTGGATCGCTGCCTTCATCGGGTTCACCCTCGCCTATGGGCCGATGCTCTTGCGTCCCTCGAGCAGGACATAGTCCTGCTTGCCGGAAACTCTGCCTCCCGGCGGTCCAGAAAATGGGACCGGATCAGCGGCCCAAGCGGCGCTGGCTATTCTGCATTGCACATGACGGCCATCTCGGCACAATGGCGGCATGGCACCACCCCCTCTGACGATCCTGGTGATCGACGAGAATCGCATCCGTGCGGCGATCATCGAGGCGGGCCTGCGCGATGCGGGGCACGAGCGCGTCACGCTGGTGCATGACGTCGCCGGCATCGCCCGCCGCATCGCCGAGATCGAGCCGGACGTCATCGTCATCGATCTGGAAAACCCGAACCGCGACATGCTGGAGAACATGTTCCAGCTCTCGCGCGCCGTGAAGCGGCCGATCGCCATGTTCGTCGATCGCTCCGACCAGCCCTCCATAGAGGCTGCCGTCGAGGCGGGCGTGTCGGCCTATGTCGTCGACGGCCTCCGGCGCGAGCGGGTGAAGGCGATCCTCGACATGGCGATCGTGCGCTTCAACGCCTTCGCGCGCATGGAACGCGAACTCGAGAAGGCGCGTGGCGAACTCGAGAGCCGCAAGCTGGTCGATCGCGCCAAGGGCATCCTGATGAAGGCGCGCGGTCTCACCGAGGAGGCGGCCTATCAGCAGCTGCGCAAGACCGCGATGAACCAGAATCGCAAGATCAGCGACATCGCGCAGAGCCTGGTCACCGCGGCCGGCCTGCTCGATCCGGGAGAGCAGCCATGACGTTCGAGTTCCGCGTCGGCATCATGCCGCTGCTCGACAGCGCCCTTCTGGTCGCCGCCCGCGAGATGGGCTTCGCCGAAGCCGAGGGCGTCGAACTGCTGCTGACACGCGAAAGCTCCTGGGCGAATATCCGCGACCGCCTCGCCGTCGGCCATTTCGACGCCGCCCATATGCTGGCGCCGATGCCGATCGCCTGCAATCTCGGGCTGACGCCGCTGGCCGCCCGCACGGTCGTGCCGATGGCGCTCGGCCTCGGCGGCAATGCCATGACCGCATCCGCCGCGCTCTGGGCCGCGATGCGGGATGCCGGCGCGCCCTTGGATCTCGAGCCGGCAGGCACGGGCGCCGCGCTCGCATCCGTGGTCCGGCGGCGGGCAGGCGGCGAGCCGCTGCGTCTCGCCGTGGTGCATCCGCATTCGGCGCATAACTACGAGCTTCGCTATTGGCTGGCGGCGTCGGGCGTCGATCCCGACCGCGATGTCGAGATCGTTATCGTGCCGCCGCCGCTGATGGCAGATGCGCTCGGGGCCGGGCGCATTGATTTCTATTCGGCCGGCGAGCCCTGGAACACCGCCGCCGTCGCCAAGGGCGTCGGCCGGATCGTGACCGCCAAGGCGGCGATCTGGAAGTCGAGCCCGGAAAAGGTGCTCGGCGTCGCCGCTGCCTTCGCCGAGGAGCAGCCGGAAGCGGTCGCGGCGCTCTTGCGCGCGCTCTATCGCGCCGCCGAATGGTGCGCTGCGCCGGGCCATCACGGCGAACTCGCAGCGCTCCTGTCCGCCCCGGCCTATGTCGGCTGTCCCGCTGAATGGCTGCTTCCGGCGCTGGGCGGCCGCATCGACGCCGGCGACGGAGCGCTGGTGGCAGTGCCGGATTTCTTCCTGCCGCTGGCCCGCGCCGCCACCTTCCCCTGGAAGAGCCACGCCCTCTGGTTCTATTCGCAGATGGTGCGCTGGCAGCAGGTGACGGCGGGCCCTGCCAACGAGGCGATCGCGCGCGACACCTACCGGCCCGATCTCTATCGCACGGCGCTGAAGCCGCTCGGCGTGGCTCTGCCTGGCGCCAATGCCAAGGTCGAGGGGGCGCTCAGGGTGCCGACGCCGGTCGGATCGGCCGGTGCGAGCCTGACGCTCGGCCCGGACGGTTTCTTCGACGGCCGTATCTTCGATCCCGACCGGATCGACGCCTATCTGGCGGGGCTCTCCGGCGCCAACTCGGCCTGATGCGGCGTCTCGCCATGCGAGCGGCTGCCCAAGATTTGCGCTGCACTGCGGAAGGGTTGATCAGGCGGCGAACTGCCGACGCCGCGCATCACCGCGCGCGCCGTCGGCGTCCCTGTTGATTTCATTGGACGATTTTCTTGTCGCCACTTCTGGCACGCTTCATGCTTTTCTTAGGATAGGCCCAATGTAGGGCCATCCGTTTCGCGTCCAGCGCCGGGCGCATCCAGGCAAAGCTGCCGTTCAGGTCTTTCCGTCTCCGATCGAGGGGATGCGAGGTCTGGCCGGCGGCTTTTTTCGTTTTTCAGCCTCGACGCGGCGCTGGGTCGCCGCCATGGAGCCAGACATGCCAGATATTTTCCCGGCAAGCCGCGCGCCCGATCCCGCCGCGACGCGTGCGCTTTCGATGTCCACCATCGCCTTCACG
The DNA here is from genome assembly GCA_965279105.1 of Kaistia sp. Lineage (GTDB taxonomy): Bacteria > Pseudomonadota > Alphaproteobacteria > Rhizobiales > Kaistiaceae > Kaistia. Next base: position 899,582 of record OZ257135.1, on the reverse strand, counting down.
GTGTGTTTCGCCGTCTGGACGATCTTCTCCATTATCGGCATCCGCATCAAGCAGGAGCTGGGGCTGACCGAGACCGAGTTCGGCTTGCTGATCGGCCTGCCGATCCTGACCGGCAGCCTCGTGCGCGTCCTGCTCGGCGTCTGGACCGACCGCTTCGGCGGCCGCCTCGTCTACACGGCGACCATGCTCGCCGCCGCCGTCTCGACCTTCCTGCTCGCCTTCGCGACCACCTACGGAATGATGCTGCTGGCCGCGCTCGGCGTCGGCCTTGCCGGCGGATCCTTCGCCGTGGGCGTCGCCTATGTCTCGCGCTTCTATCCGTCGGGTCGGCAGGGCACGGCGCTCGGCATCTTCGGCGTCGGCAATGTCGGCGCCGCCGTCACCAAGTTCCTCGCGCCGCTCGTGCTGCTCGTGAGCGGCTGGCAGACCGTGGCGCTCGTCTGGGCGGCAGCGCTCGCCGTCATGGCCGTCATCTTCTGGTTCACCACGGAGGATGATCCGGTCATCCGCCAGCGCCGCATCCATGGCGCGCCGGCCCGCAGCTTCTGGGGCGAATTCGCCTCGCTCAGGGATGTCCGCGTCTGGCGCTTCGCCTTCTACTACTTCTTCGCCTTCGGCGCCTTCGTCGCGCTGTCGCTGTGGCTGCCGCGCTACCTGATCGGCGTCTACGGCTTCGACCTCGCCACGGCGGGCATGATCGCCGCCGCCTATTCGATCCCGGCCAGCATCTTCCGCGCCTATGGCGGCGTGCTCTCGGACCGGTTCGGCGCCCGCTCGGTGCTCTACTGGACGTTTGCGGTCGGCATCGCGGCGACGCTCGTGCTGTCGCTGCCGGCAGCGGACTACACGGTGCAGGGCATCGACGGCCCGCTGACCTTCCATTTCGCCATCGGGCCGGTCGCGTTCATCGCCGTCGCCTTCGTGCTCGGCTTCTCGATGAGCCTCGGCAAGGCCGCCGTCTACAAGCACATACCCACCTACTATCCCAACAATGTCGGCGCCGTCGGCGGGCTCGTCGGCATGATCGGCGGCCTCGGCGGCTTCGTCTTGCCGATCGCCTTCGGCGCGCTCAACGAGCTGACCGGCATGTGGACGAGCTGCTTCATGCTGCTGTTCGTCATCGTCTCGGCCTGCCTCGTCTGGATGCATCTGAGCATCCGCCGCATGGCGCGCAACGTCCCGCAGAACCCTGTCGGCGCGGCCGTGACGCTCGCCGAGGCCGGCAAATGAATGGGAGGCGGAGAGAAGCCATGACCGAGAAACTCGTCATCATCGGCAACGGCATGGCCCCCGGCCGGATGCTGGAGCATCTGCTGGAGGCGGCGCCCAGCCGCTATTCCATCACCATCTTCAACGCCGAACCGCGCGTGAACTACGACCGCATCATGCTGTCGCCGGTTCTCTCGGGCGAGAAGTCGTTCGAGGAAATCGTCATCCACGGCGACGGCTGGTACGAGCGCCACGGCATCGTGCTCTGGAAGGGCCACAAGATCGTGGCGATCGACCGCGAGGCGAAGACCGTCACCTCCAGTCACGGCGTGACAGAGGCCTATGACCGGCTGGTCATCGCGACGGGATCGATGCCGTTCATCATTCCGGTTCCCGGCAACGACCTGCCCGGCGTGCTCACCTATCGCGATCTCGACGACGTCAACGCCATGCTGCTCGCGGCACAGGCACGCGCCAAGGCCGTGGTGATCGGCGGCGGCCTGCTCGGCCTCGAGGCGGCCGCCGGACTGGCCGAGCGCGGCCTCGACGTCACCGTGCTGCATGCGACGCCGACGCTGATGGAGCGGCAGCTCGATCCGGCCGCCGGCTATCTGCTGCAGAAGGCGCTCGAGGGCCGCGGCATCAAGATCCTCACCAAGGCCAACACAAAGGCGATCGTCGGCGACGGCAAGGTCGAGGGCATCGAGCTTGCCGACGGGACCGTCATCCCGGCGACGCTGGTCGTCATGGCGGTCGGCATCCGCCCGAATGTCGCGCTCGCCAGGGAAGCCGGCCTCGCGGTCAATCGCGGTATCGTCGTCGACGAGCGGATGGTCACCGCCGATCCGGCGATCCTCGCGCTTGGCGAGTGCGCCGAAGTCGGCGGGCGGGTCTATGGCCTCGTCGCGCCGCTCTACGAGATGGCGCGCGTCGCGGCAGCCGGCCTCGCTGGCGATGCGGAACGGCAGTTCGTCCATTCCGACACCCCGACCAAGCTCAAGGTCACCGGCATCGATCTCTATTCGATCGGCGACTTCGCCGATGGCGACGACCGCGAGGAGATCGTGCTGCGCGATGCCTCGGCTGGCGTCTACAAGCGCATCGTGCTCAAGGAAAACCGCATCCTCGGCACGGTCCTGTTCGGCGAGACGGCCGACGGCGCCTGGTTCAACGACCTGAAGAAGAAGGAAACCGACATCTCGGAGATGCGCGACACGCTCATCTTCGGGCAGGCCTTCCAGGGAGGGGCCGGCGCGGACCCTCTGGCGGCCGTTGCAGCACTGGCGGATGACGCCGAGATTTGCGGCTGCAACGGCGTCTGCAAGGGCAAGATCACCGGCGCGATCACCGGCAAGGGCCTCACCGGCCTCGACGAGGTGCGCGCCCACACCAAGGCATCCGCCTCCTGCGGCTCCTGCACGGGCCTCGTCGAGCAACTGCTGCGGCTGACGCTCGGCGATTCCTACAACCCCGCGGCCGTGCAGCCGATGTGCCCCTGCACGGTGCTCGGCCATGACGATGTGCGCCGCCTCATCAAGGCGAAGCGGCTGAAGACCATTCCGGCGGTGATGCAGGAGCTGGAATGGAAGACGGCTTGCGGCTGCGCCAAATGCCGGCCGGCGCTCAATTACTACCTCATCGCCGACTGGCCGGACGAATATGCCGATGACTACCAGTCGCGCTTCATCAATGAGCGCGTGCACGCCAACATCCAGAAGGACGGCACCTATTCGGTCGTCCCGCGCATGTGGGGCGGCATGACCTCGGCGAAGGAGCTGCGCGCCATCGCCGATGTCGTCGACAAGTTCGAGATCCCCGCCGTCAAGGTCACCGGCGGCCAGCGCATCGACATGCTCGGCATCCGCAAGGAAGATCTCCCCGCCGTCTGGGCCGATCTCGGCAAGGCCGGCTTCGTTTCGGGCCAAGCCTATGCCAAGGGCCTCCGCACCGTGAAGACCTGCGTCGGGACGGACTGGTGCCGCTTCGGCACGCAGGATTCGACCGGCCTCGGCATCCGGATCGAGAAGTTCATGTGGGGCTCGTGGACGCCAGCGAAGGTGAAGATGGCCGTCTCCGGCTGTCCGCGCAACTGCGCGGAGGCGACCTGCAAGGATGTCGGCATCATCTGCGTCGACTCAGGCTTCGAGATCCATTTCGCCGGCGCGGCCGGCCTCGACATCAAGGGAACCGAGGTGCTCGGCCTCGTACCTACGGACGACGAGGCGCTCGAGGTGGTCGTGGCGCTGGTGCAGATGTATCGCGAGCAGGCGCGCTATCTGGAGCGCATCTACAAATGGGCTAAGCGCATCGGCACCGCCGAGATCAGGCGGCAGGTCCTCGACGACGTCGAGCGCCGCAAGACGCTGTTTGACCGCTTCGTCTTCTCACAGTCCTTCGCACAGGTCGATCCGTGGTCGGAGCGGGTCTCCGGCAAGGACAAGCACGAATTCCAGCCGCTCGCCGCGGCCGGGTTCGCCGAGGCAGCGGAGTAGGGTGATGACCAGCGCAATCAAGACCAACTGGGTCGATATCGGCTCGCTCGACGACATCCCGCGGCGCGGCGCCCGCTGCGTCGCCACGCCCCGCGGCCGGATCGGCGTCTTCCGTACGGCCGACGACAGGATCTTCGCGATCGAGGATCATTGCCCGCACAAGGGAGGACCGCTCAGCCAGGGCATCGTGCATGGCACCTCGGTCACGTGCCCGCTGCACAACTGGGTGATCTCGCTGGAGACAGGCATGGCAGAGGGCGCCGACGAGGGCGCCGTCGCGACTGTTCCCGTCCGCGTCGAGGCCGGGCGGATTGCGCTCCATCTCCGCCTCGCTCCTTCCCTCATGGCGGCGGAATAGATGCGATGAGCCAGCCTGGAGCCGAGGTGAGGACGACCTGCCCCTATTGCGGGGTCGGATGCGGCGTGCGGGCCGCCGTCGCCGCGGATGGCGCCGTCGCCGTCCGCGGCGACAGCGACCATCCGGCCAATCGCGGCAAGCTCTGCTCGAAGGGCGGTGCACTCGGCGAGACCATGGGGCTCGGCGGCCGCCTGCTCGCGCCCGAGATCGGCAGCAAGCCCGCAAGCTGGGAGGCGGCGCTCGATCTCGTCGCCACCCGCTTCAGCGAGACGATCGCCGAACACGGACCGGATGCGGTCGGCTTCTATGTATCCGGCCAATTGCTGACCGAGGACTACTACGTCGCCAACAAGCTGATGAAGGGCTTCATCGGCTCCGGCAACATCGATACCAATTCCCGCCTCTGCATGGCGTCCTCGGTCGCCGGCCACCGCCGCGCCTTCGGCGAGGACGTGGTGCCGGGCCTCTACGAGGATTTCGAGTGCGCCGATCTCGTCGTGCTCGCCGGATCCAACACCGCCTGGTGCCATCCCGTGCTCTATCAGCGGCTGATGGCCGCCCGGACGCTGCGTGGCACGAAGATCGTCGTCATCGACCCGCGCGCCACCGCGACGAGTTCGGATTGCGACCTGCACCTCGCAGTCAGGCCCGGAACCGATGTGCTGCTCTTCAACGGCCTCCTCGCCCATCTCGTCGCGACGCACGCCATCGATCCGGCCTTCATCGCCGCCCATGCCGAGGGTTTCGAGGCCGCTGCGTCCGTCGCCGCGGCCGATGCGCCCGGCGCGGCCGCGGTTGCCGCCGGATGCGGCGTCGACGTAGCCGATGTCCGCCGCTTCTTCGCGCTTTTCGCCGCCACGGAGCGGACCGTCACCGTCTACAGCCAGGGCATCAACCAGTCGGCGCATGGCACCGACAAGGTCAATGCCATCCTCAACTGCCATCTGGCGACCGGCCGCATTGGCAGGCCGGGTATGGGGCCGTTCTCGGTCACCGGCCAGCCCAATGCCATGGGCGGCCGCGAGGTGGGCGGCCTCGCCAACCAGCTCGCCGCGCATATGGGCTTCGACGATCCGGCCGATATCGATCGCGTCGCCCGCTTCTGGAAGGCGCCGGCCATCGCGCGCCGCGCCGGGCTGAAGGCGGTCGATCTCTTCCGCGCCGCGGAGGAGGGCAGGCTCAAGGCGCTCTGGATCATCGGCACCAACCCGGCGGTCAGCATGCCCGACGCGACGAGGGTGCGCGCCGCGCTGAAGCGCTGCGACTTCGTCACCGTCACCGATGTGACGCGCACGGACACGACGCGCCATGCCGATGTGCTGCTGCCCGCCGCCGCCTGGGGCGAGAAGGACGGCACCGTCACCAATTCGGAGCGCTTGATCTCGCGCCAGCGTCCGTTCCTGCCGATGCCGGGCGAAGCGCGGGCCGACTGGCGCATCCTCTGCGACGTCGCGCGGCGCATGGGTTTTGCAGACGCCTTCGCCTTCGACAATCCCGCGGCGATCTTCCGCGAGCATGCGGCGCTGTCCGGCTTCGAGAACGGGGGGCGGCGCGGGTTCGATATCGGCGGCCTCTCCGAAATCGACGATGCCGCCTATGAGGCCTTCGCGCCGCGACGCTGGCCGGTCATGCACGAGGGCGACGAGGGCGGACGTCTGTTCGGCGACGGGCGCTTCCCGACCCTCGATGGCCGCGCCCGCCTCGTTCCCGTGCGCCAGGAGGGACCGGCGCTCGCCGCGGACGCCACCTATCCGATCGTCCTCAATACCGGCCGGCTCCGCGACCAGTGGCACACCATGACGCGAACGGGAAACGTCCCTCGCCTCGCCGCCAACGCGCCGGAGCCGATGGTCGATCTGCACCCCACCGATGCTGCGCGCCTCAAGCTCGCCGAGGGCGACCTCGCGCATCTCGCCTCCCGCTATGGCTTCGCTCGGGCGAAGGTTCGGATCACCGCCAGCCAGCGCCCCGGCGAGGCATTCCTGCCGATGCACTGGAGCGGTCATTTCGCTGCCGCCGCCTCGACTGGAACCCTCTCCACGCCAATCACCGACCCTTATTCCGGCCAGCCGGAGCTGAAGCATGTCCCCATCCGCGTCACCCGTGAGGCAGTCGGTTGGACTGGCGTTTTGATCACGCGGCGCGATCTGCGGCCGACCGGCTTCGTGCATTGGAGCCGCGCGGCGACCGAGGGCGGCTTTGTCTACGAATTCGCCGGCACCGAGCCGCCCGATCAGGGCACGCTGCTGGCGCAGCGCCTGCTCGATGTCTTCCCGCGCGACCAGCGGCTCGAATATCGCGACCGGCGCGGCTCGGCCTATCGCGCGGCGGTCGTTGACGCGGCCGGGGCGCTGGAGGAGGCGCTATTGGTCGGCCCGCCCGGCGGCCTGCCCGGCCGCGACTGGCTGCTGTCGCTCCTCGCGAGCCGCGAGCCGGTCGCGGCCGAGGACCGGCGGGCGCTGCTCTCCGGCCGGGCGCCGGTGCCGCTGCCCTCGATCGGCCGCGTCGTCTGCTCGTGCTTCCATGTCGGCGCCATAGAGATCGCCGAGGCGGTGGCCAAGGGCTGCGACAGCGTCGAGGCCGTCGGCGCGGCGCTGCGCGCCGGAACCAATTGCGGCTCCTGCCGCTCGGAAATAAGGACAATCATCGATGCAGGTCATCTCCAGGCTGCCGAGTGAAACCGCTCCGGCGCGGATCGGCCCGCTGGCCGTGCTGCCGGTCTTCCTCGATCTCCGCGGCAAACGCGCGGTCGTCGCCGGCGGCAGCGAGGCCGCGGCCTGGAAGGCGGAACTGCTGCTGGCGGCAGGCGCCGAGGTCGCGCTCTTCGCGGATGCCAACGATGTGGCGCCCGGCATGGCGGATCTGATCCGGACGCAGCCCGCACTTCGCCATGTCGCACGTGGCTGGGAGGACGGGGACCTGGCCGGCGCCGCGGTCGCGCTCGCCGACGCGGTTGACGACAGCGAGGCCGCGGCCTTCGAAATCGCGGCGCGGCGGCAGGGCGTCGCCTGCAACGTCGTCGACAGGCCGGACTTCTGCCATTTCCAGTTCGGCGCCATCGTCAACCGCTCGCCGGTGGTTGTCGGCATCTCGACCGCCGGTGCGGCGCCGATCCTGGGCCAGGCGATCCGCCGCCGCATCGAGACGCTGTTGCCGCCCTGGCTCGCCGATTGGGCCGCCCTGGCGCAGCGCATCCGCGGCGACGTCCTCGCCCGCCTCGCGCCCGATCGCCGGCGCGCCTTCTGGCAGAGTCTTGTCGATCGCGCCTTCATCGCGGCGCCGACCTCGGAGAGCGAGGTCGCGCTGGAAGCCTCGCTCGGCGATGTCGGGAGGGGGTCCGGCCAAGTCAGCGGCCATGTCAGCATCGTCGGCGCCGGGCCGGGCGATGCCGGGCTGCTGACGCTGAAGGCCGTGCGCGCGCTGCAGGCGGCCGACGTCATCCTGTTCGACGATCTGGTCTCCGACGAAGTGCTGGAACTGGCGCGCCGCGAGGCGAAGCGCATCCTCGTCGGCAAGCGCGCGGGACGGCCGAGCTGCCAGCAGCAGGACATCAACGCGCTGATGATCAAGCTGGCGCGCGCCGGCCGTCGCGTCGTCCGGCTTAAATCCGGCGATCCGATGATCTTCGGCCGCGCCGGCGAGGAGATCGAAGAGCTTCGCGCCGCCGGCATCGGCTTCGACGTGGTGCCGGGCATCACGGCCGGGATCGCGATGGCGGCGGCGCTCGGCATGTCGCTGACGCATCGCGACCATGCGAAATCGGTCCGCTTCGTCACCGGCCATTCGAAGCGGGGCGGCCTGCCCGAGGACGTCGACTGGGCGGCGATCGCCGATCCCTCGGCGACGACCATCTTCTACATGGCCGGCCGGACGGCGCCGGAGATCACGGCCAAGCTGCTTCGCCTCGGCATCCCCGCGGATATGCCGGTCGCGGTCGCGGCATCGATCGGCCGTCCCGACCAGATTCTCCGGCTCTGCCGCCTGGCAGAGCTTCCCGAGACGGTCGCTGCGATCGGACAGGGGCCGCCACTGGCGATCGGCATCGGCAGCGCCTTCGCCCCTTCGGCGGTTCACCTTGATATCGCCGCCGGGCCGGCGGCTCCGGAATTGCGGAATGCCGCCGCGCAGTGAGCTCAGCCGTCGAGTCTAGTCGGGCAATACATGCTCGTCGGCTGCGGCCTCCGCTATCCACGCGCCGAACAGCGTATAGGCGACGGCCAGCACTGTCGGGCCGATGAAGATGCCGAGAATGCCGAAGGAGATCAGTCCGCCGATCACGCCGGCCAGGATCAGCAGGATCGGCAGATCGGCCCCCTTGCGGATCAGGGCCGGGCGGATGAACTGGTCTATGGTCATCGCGAGAACGCTGATGACGACCAGTACGGTCGCCCACACCGTGTCGCCGACATAATACATCCAGACGACCGCGGGGATCAGCACGAGGCCCGGTCCGATCTGGATCAGGCAGAGCACGAAGACGAGCGCCGTCAGCACGGCCGCGAAGGGCATGCCGACGACGAAGAGCCCGGCGCCGGCGATGGCAGATTGCGCGAGCGCGGTGATCACGACGCCGAGCGCCACGCCGCGGATGGCCTGCCCGGCGAGCCGGATCGCCAGTTCGCCGCGATCGCCGCCAAGCCTGCGGCCGAAGCGGATCGCCATCGCGGCCGCCACCTCGCCCTTGGCATACATCACCGCGGCGATGGCCGTTGTCAGGACGAAATGCAGCATGACGCTGCCGAGCCCCCCGACAGCCGCGGCGAACCAGCGGGTCAGCGCGCCGGCATAGGGCTCCAGCCTCGAGCCGAGCTCATGGACCGGCAGCGACGCGACCTTGCCCCAGCCATCGGCGGCGCGGCTACCGATCAGCGGAATCGACTGAAGCCATTCGGGTGCTGGCGGCACGCGCATCGAGAGGACGGAGCGGACGAGTTCGGCAAGTTCGTCCAGATGGGTGAGGACCATGCTGAGGGCGAGCCAGCTTGGAATGATCACCGTGAGCAGCAATGTGAGGGTGAGGACGAGCACGGCCACCCATCGCCTGCCGCCGACATGGCGCTCGACCAGCAGAAGCAGCGGCCAGGTTGCGACCGTCAACGTCATCGCCCAGATGATCGCCGGCAGAAACGGCTGCATGATGCCGAAGCTGGCCGCGATGAGGGCGCCGATGAACAGGACCACCAGCGTGACGCGCGCGATGTCTGGCTGGCGGTGCGGCATCTTCCATGTCCCCAACGTCCACAGTAGCTTGTTTTACCGGCATGGACTCCCCGAACGCCTCACAGGTTTCCGGCAAGACCTGTCGCGTCATCGCGAACGCGAGACAGTCCAGCAGGACGAGGACACTGACGTGTCCCGCTGAGTAGCCGCCATCGTCATCATGACCGATGGCGCAACCAAACCGTCGGCTCCGAGACGATGAAGATGCGCCGTAGACATCCCCCGGCGATCCATCGCAACCGCCTCGCCTTGTCTGTCTCCGGAGTCACCAATCATGGTCAAGCATCACACATGATTTGATATGTAAAATATATACACCTTTGATCTGGATCAATGTCACTCTTCATGATCGCCAAGGTGAGCACTTTTCCTCAAGTGCAAGAAATCCCATTGCCGTTCGCCAAAAGACGAATTTCGCAGGTCGATCAACTATTTGCGATACGACGATATGGCATGTGTGATAATACTCGCACTGTCGGCTGACGTCGATGCTTTTGATCATATCTGCTTCGGCTGACCACCAACCAGTGGGAGGAGGACAGTATGAGTACGACGAGAAGCGTGTTCAGTCTCCGCATCCTGGCGCTCGCGGGGGGCGCCGCTTTCCTGGCTTTCGCCAGCCTGCCCGGCAATGCGCAGACGGCCACGGAGCTGGAAAGCAGCTACCGCATGGACAAGATGGAGCTCGCGCTGCAAACCAGGCAGCGCATCGCTCTCTATGGAATCCACTTCGACAGCGACAAGGCGACGATCCAGCCTTCGTCGAAGCAGCTTCTGGACGATATCGCCACGACGCTGAAGAACTATCCTGACTGGCGGCTGCGGATCGTCGGCCACACGGACGCGACCGACGATCCGGCACCCAACATCAAGCTCTCGCAGGCGCGGTCCGACGCGATCAAGGCGGAACTCATCGCCCGCGGGGTCGATCAGACCCGGCTCATCGCGGCCGGTCTCGGCGAAGATGCTCCCATTGCCAGCAACGACACGCCCGAGGGACGGGCACTCAATCGCCGCGTCGAACTGGTCCGGTTCACCGATTCAGCCGAGGCCCGCAAGTTGCTGAAGGGGATGTCCGACTTCCTGGCCGGGCAGGCCATGCTGTCGTTCAGCTACGATTCGAACTACGAAGTCGTGACAACGGCCGACCAGAAGATCGGCCTGGCGGCGTCGGGAGCGGTGACGTTGAACCGCCCGGACAAGATCCATGCAACCCGATCCGGCGGGTTCACCGACATCGTGATCGACTTCGACGGCAAGACGCTGAGCCTCTTCGGCAAGGGCGCCAACGCCTATGCGCAGACGGCGGCCTCCGGTACTGTCGACCAGCTGATCAACGATCTGCAGGACAAGTACAACCGGCCGCTGCCCGCCGCCGATCTCCTGATGAGCAACGCCTATGACGCGCTGTCCGACGGCGTCTTCGACGCGAAGGATCTCGGCAGCGGCGTGATCAATGGCGTCGAATGCGATTCCCTCGCCTTCCGCAAGGATCAGGTCGACTGGCAGATCTGGATCGCGCAAGGGCCACAGCCGGTCCCCTGCCAATTCGTCGTGACGTCCAAGGACCAGCCCCAGTCGCCGCAATACAGCATCCAGTTCCGCGACTGGAAGTTCGGCAGCGACGTCGCCGCCGTCAGCTTCACGTTCGACAATACGACGAATGCCAAGAAGATCGAGTTGCAGGACGTCAGGGACAAGATGGGCGACCTGCCGCCCAACTTCGTGAAAGGAGACCAGAAATGACACGTTTCAAGAAGTTCGCGATCGGTCTCGGCGCTCTGGCGATCGCGTTGACGGGCGCTGAACTGGGCCAGCGCTTTGCAGTGCCCGGCATAGGCGGCTACGTATCGACCGCCGAAGCCGTCGTCGGACGGCCGCTGACGCCGGTCAGCGTCGCCGGCTCGGCGCGGCGGACGGTGCGCCGCTGCGCGGTCGGCGTCTACAACTGCTAGGTGGTGTGGACGCTTGGGATTCCCTGGTTGAGTGATGTGTGATTCAAGGCTGCCTTTGAGGAGGCAGCGATGGGCGCTCTGGATCGACTGGTGCTTGGGGATGAGCAGTGGGCGCGGATAGCGCCACACATCATCGGCGACGAGCGGACGCGCGGCTCTTCGGGCCGGGACAATCGGATGTTCGTGGAGGCGGTGCTGTGGATCGTGCGCACCGGCTCGCCCTGGCGCGATCTTCCCGAGGCATTTGGAGAATGGAACAGCGTCTTCCGCCGGTTCAGCCGCTGGAGCCGGAAAGGCGTGTGGTGGCGGATGTTCGAGGCGATGTCGGATGATCCCGACTTCGAGTATCTGATCGTGGATTTGACGATCGTTCGCGCCCACCAGCATGCGGCGGGCGCCAAAAAGGGGGGTCTGAAGATCAGGCCATCGGCCGTTCCCGGGGCGGACTGACCACCAAGATCCACATGGCCGTCCGCGGGCGCGGCTGTCCGGTCCGCTATGTCCCTAACGGCCGGTCAGAAGGGGGATGCGCCACAGGCTCAGAGGCTGATCGAAGGCATGCCCGCCGAGGTCGTCATGGCCGATACCGCCTATGACAGCGACGCCCTGCGCGACAAGGAACGCGGACCCCGTCATCCCGTCCAGCCCCTCCCGTGCCAGAAAGCACGGCCTCGACAGGCACCTCTACGCACAGCGACACCTGATCGATTGCTGCTTCTCAGACAGCATTGCGGCCGCGACCGCCGCGGCCGGCGTGATCGATGTACTGGTCAACAATGCGGGCGTTGGCTGGCTCAACTCTGTGGAAGGCACCTCAATGGAGACGGTGCGTCAGATCTTCGAGACGAACATGTTCGCGGCCATCGCCATGATGCAGGCGGTCCTCCCCGGCATGCGCCTGCGGCGGTCGGGCGTGATCGTCAACATCAGTTCCAGCACAACCATAAAGCCGCTACCGCTCCTGTCGATCTACCGGGCCAGCTAGGCGGCCGTGAACGCGCTCACTGAATCTGCTGACCTGGAACTTGCGGAGTTCGGTATCCGCGCGCGTGATTTTGCCCCGGCGCCGCATCCGGGAACAATTTCGCCACGACCGCGCGGGCGCAAATCGCCGCGAACGGCGGCTTTCTCGAGGCCTATGCCGGCTTTGTCCAGCAGACGATGGAGGGCATGCAGCAGCATGCGACAAGCGCCGAGGTGACAAAGGCGAAGGATGTCGCCGAAGCCGTCTTCCGCGCCACAACTGACCGCGACTGCCCGATGCTCCTGCCCGCCGGTGTCGATGCGACCGCCTGGTGGGAAGTCCGCTGAACGACTGTTCCTCGGCGCGGAAAGAACGCGCACTACTATGGCGAGGTCGGCTGCACATCAGCACCCAGACCCCGCAAGTCCGCTCAGGCCTCAGTTTCGTCCCGCCTAACTCGGACACTCAACTGACCCGGAAGCGGACAATCACACGCTTCCGACAAGGGCACGACAGGTCGGTCCCGCGCCGGAAGCAGAAGGGGCGAGCCTAGATATTCTGGCCGCCCGACACCTCGATGCGCTGCGCGGTCACCCAGCGGTTGTCGGAGCCGAGCAGGCTCGCGACGGCGGGGCCGACATCGTCGGGCAGGCCGACGCGGCCGAGCGCGATGATGCTCGCGAAGGCCTCGTTATAGGCCGGCGTGTCGCGGACGGCGCCGCCGAGGAAGTCGGTTTCGATCGCCCCCGGCGCGATCGTGTTGGCCGTGATGCCGCGGCTGCCCAATTCCTTGGCCATGTAGAGCGTCAGGATCTCCACGGCGCCCTTGGCAGCGGAATAGGCGGAAAAGCCGGGGTAGCTGGCCCGCGTGAGGCCGCTGGAGAAGTTGACGATCCGTCCGCCATCCACCATCAGCGGCAGCAGCGCCTGGGTGAGGAAGTAGACGCCCTTCACATGGACGTCGAACAGGGCGTCGAACTGGGCCTCGGTAGTATCCGTGAAGCTCGCCATCTCGCCATGGCCGGCATTGTTGACGAGGTGGTCGAAGGTCTCGCGACCCCAGACGTCATTCAGCATGGAACGAACGGCGTCGACGAAGCCCGGGAAGCTCGCGACGATGCCCGTGTCGAGCTGCAGGGCCACCGCCTTGCGGCCAAGCGCCTCGATCTCGGCCACAGTCGATGCGGCGTTGGCGGCGCCGCTGCGATAGGTGAGGATCACATCGCCGCCGCGGCGGGCGATGCTGATGGCGGTGTTGCGGCCGAGGCCGCGGCTGCCGCCGGTGACGATCGAGATGGTGGTCATGGGCTTGCTCCTTGATCAGCGTTTTCGCTGGAGGAACAATCGCGCAGCCGCGGCCGGTAAAGTTGCCGGATGCTCGCCATTCCTTGCCTGATCGTCCGCGGCGCTTGAGTGACCTCGCTGTGCAGGCTACCCTTGGCTCATGACAGAGACACTGCTCGCCGCTGCCTCCCGCTTCGCCGAGGTCCATGCCGACGCACACGGCGTGGCCACGACCCCCGTCCCCGGGCTTGCCGTGGTGCGGGAGACCATGCCGACGGCCATTCAATATGCGATCAACCGGCCGCTCGTCGCCCTGGTGCTGCAAGGCCGCAAGCACGTGGCCATGGGCGCCAGCACCTTCGATCTCCATCCCGGCGAGTCGCTGCTGATCACCGCGGACGTGCCGACGGTGAGCCAGATCACCGAGGCCAATCTCGTCAGGCCCTACATCTCCATCGTCTTCGAGATCGACGCAGCCGTGGTGGCCGAACTCGTAACGGACATGGGGGCGGCGCCCTTTCTGGCCGGCACCCCGATCCGGGTCGACCCGACGGAGAGCGAGGTCGCCGACGCGGCGCTGCGCCTGCTGCGGCTGGTGGATAGGCCGGCGACGATCCCGATCCTTCAGGCACAGTTGCTGCGCGAGCTGCATTTCTGGCTGCTGTCCGGCCGTCACGGCGGCGCCATTCGCGCGCTGGGAATCCCCGGCAGCCATGCGCAGCGCATCGCCCGCGCCGTCAACCTCATCCGCGCGCATCTCGCGGCGCCGCTGCGTGTCGAGCAATTGGCGAGCGCCGCCGGAATGGGCCTCTCCGCGTTCCACGAGCACTTCCGCGCCATCACGTCGCTGACACCCTTGCAGTTCCAGAAGAAGCTTCGCCTGATCGAGGCGAGGCGCCTGATGCTGTCGGCGGGAGAGCCGATCAGCAACGCCGCCTATAGCGTCGGCTATGAGAGCGTCCCCCAGTTCACGCGCGAGTATGGACGGCTGTTCGGGGTTACCCCCGCCCGCGATCGACGGCAGCAGTCGGTGGCCTGAGCGCCCGACATCCGCTCCTGGCTAACTGCTGGATCCTCGCGGTTTCGGCCGCTTCGCCTCAACTGGAGCGCAGTGAAAGCGACGATCCGAAAGCTCGCTGCTGGGTGACGCAAGTTGACAAAAGTTTACATTAAGTTGACGCCAACGAGTAAATCGGGCCGATGTAAACCACCTGTGCGCCATGACAGAGCCCCTCACGGACAGTGATCCCGGATGAACGCCGCGGTTCCTGCTGGTGTTGAGGCGAGCACCGCGATCTGCCGGACAACACTGCGGACTCGTAGCAATCCATGATGCATCGACGCGGAGAAACTGAGGCCTAGCCTTCTCGAATATGTATTCCGGAGCTCATGCCGCAGACCGCAGAGTGGCGATCATCGCGTCGGGGCCGCTCACTTCGAGAGCACCCGGCGCATTGTCCCTGGCGCTCGTGCTGTCTCTTGATGCTCTGAACGATCTACCGGTCGATCTGTTGGAGTTGAGTCCAATGACGGCGCCCGACTTCAGTCAGTGTTAGCCCGGGAAATCCATCCTCCGCAGTGCCGAAACTCGACGCTCCGGCAGCCGCGTGCCAGCGATCTCAAACAACGCTAGGCTGCAACGATGTCGATTCGCCCGAGCCGACGCCGTTGTGAGTTGCCTGATGTACCGCTTCACACCGTTTCACAGTCAGTACTTGGCGCATAGGGTCACGCTGGAGGGTGTCGATGACGATGCCTTCGCCAAGTCGCTCTCGACGGCACGTGTCCAGCTCAATCCGCATCAGGTCGACGCCGCTCTGTTCGCGCTGCAGCCGCCTGTTCCGCGCGGCGCCATCCTCGCCGACGAAGTGGGTCTCGGGAAAACGATCGAAGCGAGTCTCGTCATCGCGCAACGCTGGGCCGAGCGGCGCCGGCGGATCCTGCTGATCGTCCCGGCGTCGCTCCGCAAGCAGTGGACACAGGAACTCGCCGAGAAGTTCGGTCTCGATTCGGTGATCCTCGAATCGAAGTCGTTTCGCGAGCAGAAGAAGCAGGGGATCCAGCAGCCGTTCGAGGCGAAGAACAAGGTCGTCGTCGTCTCCTACGAGTTCGCGGCGCTGCGTGAGAGCGACCTGGTCGCTGTCGAGTGGGATCTCGTGATCTTCGACGAGGCGCATAGGCTCCGGAATGTCTACAAGAAGAGCGCCAAGCGCGCCTCGGCGTTGAAGCGGGCGCTGCAGGATCGCTTCAAGCTGCTCCTCACTGCGACGCCGCTGCAGAACTCGCTGATGGAGCTCTTCGGCCTCGTTTCAATCGTCGACGAACGGCTGTTCGGCGACGAGCAGAGCTTCCGGACCAATTACGGTGGCAAGCCGACGCCGGCCCATCTCGCCATCCTGCGCGATCGGCTGAAGCCCGTGTGCCTTCGCACCTTGCGCAAGGATGTCCAGGCAGCCGGCCATATCAACTTCACGCGCCGCATCTCGACGACCTTCAAGTTCGAGCCGCATGCCGACGAGGTGAAGCTCTATGAGGGGCTCTCGGCCTATCTCCAGCGGAAGGACACCTTCGCCTTCGGCTCGAAGCCGAACCAGCTGGTCACGCTGGTGGTCCGCAAGATCCTGGGGTCCTCGACCTTTGCGGTCGCGGACACGCTCTCTGCCATCATCGAGCGGCTGAAGCGGATGGAAGCGGTGCTCGCCGAGGATCTCGCCGACATCGATACGGCCGACGAGATCGCCGAGGAGTGGGACAACGAGTCGGCCGAGGACGAAGACGACGAGACCAAGGTCGATCCGCTGCTGCTGCAGGCCGAGATCATCGAGCTCACCGGGTTCCGCGACCTCGCACGCAGCATCCGCATGAATGCGAAGGGCCAGACCCTGCTCGGCCAGCTCGGCGCGGTGCTCGACCGCGTCGAGGATACAGGTGGAGAGCGCAAGGCCGTCATCTTCACCGAGTCCGTGCGTACCCAGAAATACCTCGCCGAGCTCCTGGCCGCCAACGGGTATGACGGCGAGATCGCACTGATGAACGGCCAGAATGCCGATGCTGCGAGCCAGGCGATCTATGCCGCATGGCGCGCACGGCACGCCGAGACCGGGGCAATTTCCGGCTCCAAGACGGCGGATATGAAGGCCGCCATCGTCGAATCGTTCAAGAACGACAAGACGATCCTGATCGCGACGGAATCCGGTGCCGAGGGCATCAATCTGCAGTTCTGCTCGCTGGTGATCAATTTCGACCTGCCCTGGAACCCGCAGCGCGTCGAGCAGCGCATCGGCCGTTGCCACCGCTATGGTCAGCGGGTCGATGTGCTGGTGATCAACTTCCTCAACTTGAAGAACCGCGCCGAAGAGCGCGTGTTCGAGCTTCTCTCGGAGAAGTTCCAGCTCTTCGATGGTGTCTTCGGCGCCAGCGACGAGGTGCTCGGCGCGATCGAAAGTGGCACGGACTTCGCCAAGCGCGTCTTCGAGATCCAGCAGACCGCGCGGAGCAACGACGAGATCGACGCGGCCTTCAATGCGCTTCGCGCGGAACTGGAGAGCCAGATCAAGGCCGACATGATCGATGCGCGCGGCAAGCTGATCGGCTCCTTCGACAAGGATGTCGTCAAGAGGCTCTCGGACCGGAAGGCGGCGCTGAAGCGCGTGCTCGACGACTTCGAGGAGAGCCTGGCGACGATCGCGGCGGCCGAACTACCGGAGGCGGCGTTTCATTGGCACGACGACGGCAGCCCTTGCTTCGACTATCAGGGCCAGACCTGGACAACGGATTGGGCGCTGGCCGACGCGCGCAACTGGCGCTTCTTCCGGCTCGCCGATGGCGAATTGGCAGAGTCCCTTGTCGACCGCGCCAAGGGGCGGCCGCTTGGGCCTGCCAGGCTCATCTTCTCCTATGGCGCCTATAAGGGCGACGGCCAGCTGTCCGACGTCAAGCAGCAGATCGGGCGCGCGGGGTGGCTCAAGGTGTCACTGCTCGCCGTCGAATCGGCTCAGCGCACCAGCCAGTTGCTGCTGACGGCGGTCGCGGATGACGGCCGCCCCGTCGACGAGGCGGTGCTGAACAGGCTGTTCCATATTCCCGCCGAAACGGATGCCTCGTCGACGCTGGCGCCGCCCGAGGCGATCCTGCAGCAGCGTGAGACGGCGCTCCAGCGCGCAAAACTCGGCGAGATCGAGCAGCAGCACGCCGAACACATGACGAGAGAGACTGACAAGCTCGACGCCTACGCCGAGGATCTCGAGAAGGCCGCCGATGCGGAGATCAAAGCTCTCGAGGACGACATCAAGGCGCGTCGTAAGGAAATGCGCTCCACGGCGGGGCTCGGCGTCGCCGACAAGGTCGAGATGCAGCGCGCCATCAAACGGCTGGAGGCGCAGCGCGACGATCAGATGATGGCGAAGTTCGAGCGAAAGAAGGCGATCCGGAAGGAAGTCGAGGCGCTCCTCGACAAGATCCAGGCGAGCCTCAGGGCGAAGCCGGAGCTGACGCCGCTCTTCACCATCCGCTGGGAACTGGTGGCGTGAGCTGATGTCCTGAACCATGCCGATGGAGACGGGGGCCTTTCCATTCGAGCTCGATCTGTTCCTTGCCGACTATGATGGTCCGGCCTGGGCCGCCGCGCCTTTCCGTCATCGCTCGGGCTGGCTGATGCTGTCCGAGGCTCGGATGGAGACGCCCTTCGGCGAGTATCGCCGCCCTCTGGTGGCCGCCATTTCCGACCACGGCGAAGTCTACTATCCCCATGTCGCGGCGCGCCTGCTCGACATGCCGGCCTCGCGGCCGCGCGATGCGGAAAGCTATCCGCCGGCAGAGCTCGATGACGCGATGGATGCCGCCTATTGGGATTTCCTCGGCACTGTCGACCTCATCGCGCTACGGCAGCTCTCGGACGCCGCGGAGGCGCAGGATCGGCGGATCGCTCAGTTCGAGGCGGAATGCGCGGCGCTCGAGGCGAAGATGGGTGCACGGCAGCGCCTGCTGCGACAGAGGCGGCGAAACCCAGATGCGGCCGCCGCGGACAGGGCTGATATCGACGCCTCCCTGCGGCGGCTCGACGAAATGGCTGATGAGCTTCGCGTGGGCATGCGGCGCAACGTCCGATTTCTGCGGACGGAGACCGAGGATCTAGAGCAGGCGGTGCTGGAGGGGATCACGGACCACGGCGAGCTCGAGCCGCTCTGCGTGCTGCGCTGGTGCGCGCGGGCGGGCGGTTGGCGCAGCGCCGATATCCGCCTGCCTCCGCCGCGTCATCTGCGCTTCGTCGCCGATGCCTTCATGGCGGCGGTCGATGGGCGCAGCACCGAGCGCCTCGCGGCGATGCGGATCTTTCGAAGCGAACAGGAGACGTGAACACCATGCGGGTGGAGAAGGCCGTTATCATCGACGAGCCGTGGATTTCCGAGATCCTGGCCGGACGCAAGACATGGGAGATGCGCAAGCGCCCCTGGAAGCACCGCGGGCCGCTCGGCCTCATTCGTAAGGGCTCAGGCCGCATCGTCGGCGTCGCGACCATGGTCGGCTGCCATCCGCCCCTCACCTCTCGCGCCGCCTATGCCGGCGCTTTCGATCGCCATCGCATTCCGCCGGAGCGGCAGGCTTCGGCCTTCGATGATGGCTGGTGCGTTCCTTGGGAATTTCGCGACGTGCGGCCGCTACGCCAACCGGTTCCCTACCTCCATCCGAACGGCGCCGTGATATCGGTCAATCTCGATCCGGCCGTCGTCGATGCGATAGGCTGGCAACTGGAAGCGGCAAGGACGAATCTATGAACGGCAGGAACAAGACGCGGCTGGAGCTGACCTGGATCGGCAAGGACGTCCGACCCCGGCTCGAGCCGCGCATCCTGATCGAGGACCCGTCGAAGAGCCATCATGCAGCGACGCGAAAGGAGGGCGACCTCTTCGACAACATGCTGATCCATGGCGACAACCTGCTGGCGCTCAAGGCGCTCGAGGCGACCCATGCCGGCAAGGTCAAATGTGTCTTCATCGACCCGCCCTACAATACCGGCTCAGCCTTTGAACACTACGACGACGGACTTGAGCACTCACTTTGGCTGACGATGATGCGGGACAGGTTGGAGATCATCCGAACGCTGATGTCCGAGGATGGCTCTCTCTGGATCACGATCGACGATAATGAGGCTCACTATCTCAAGGTGTTGTGTGATGACATTTTGGGTCGAGCCAACTTTATAGCCAATGTCGTCTGGCAGAAACGTACTTCTAGAGAAAATCGAGCCGCGATAGGGTCATCACACGATCATATTCTGGTCTATGCACGGATGCCTGCATCCGAATGGAAGCAATTCCGCAAGAAGTTGCCGCCGTCAGAGGCCGGGTTCGGTAACCCGGACAATGACTTGCGTGGGCCTTGGCGCTCCATTCCATTCAGCGCACAAGGCTTTCGGCCGAACCAAATGTACAAGATAAAAACTCCTACAGGCCTAGAGCTTGACCCCCCGAAGGGCAGATGTTGGGGCGCGACTGAACCTGTATTCTTATCGTACCTTGCAAGGAACCTGGTCTATTTTCCGAAGGGCGGCGATGGTCGACCTCGGATCAAGCAATTCATGGGAGAAGAAGACGGACTAGTCCCCACGACTTGGTGGACCTCTTCAGAGTTCGGAGACAATGAGGCAGCCAAGAAGGAGATTCTGGATCTATTTCCGGAAATTGAGGCGTTTGGGACCCCGAAGCCGGAGCGGTTGATTGAAAAGATAATCTATATTTCAACCAACCCTGGAGACCTCGTCCTCGACTCCTTCGCCGGCTCAGGAACGACGGGCGCTGTCGCGCACAAGATGGGCCGGCGCTGGATCATGGTCGAGCTCGGCGAGCATGCCGTGACCCATATCGTGCCGCGCCTCGACAAGGTCATCGACGGAACGGACCAAGGCGGCGTCACCGAGGCAACGGGCTGGCAGGGTGGCGGCGGCTATCGCTTCTACGATCTCGCTCCCTCGCTGCTCGAGAGCGACAGATGGGGCCGCTGGGTCATCTCGAAAGAGTACAACGCGCCGATGCTGGCCGAGGCGCTGTGCAAGCATATGAACTTCACCTATGCGCCGTCGCAGGAACCGGCGGAATACTGGCAGCACGGCCATTCCTCCGAGCGCGACTTCATCTATGTGACGACGCAGGCGCTGACGCATGACCAGCTGCGCGCCATCTCCGAGGATGTCGGCCCCGACAGGACGTTGCTGATCTGCTGCAGCGCCTTCAATGCCCGCGTCGACGAGTTCGACAACCTCACCGTCACCAAGATCCCGCATGCGATCCTCGCCCGCTGCGAATGGGGCAAGGACGACTACAGCCTCGCCATCGCCGATCTGCCCGAGCAGGTACCGAGTGACGAGCAGCAGGAACCGCCGGCCGCTGCACCGGCGGCTCGCGGCCGGAAGAAGGCCGCGGGGCAGGCAACCCTCTTCGACGGCGAGGACGGCGAGCGATGACCACGGGCGAGATCATCCTCTATGCGACCGAGGACGGCGCGGCGACGATCGAACTCCGCGCCATCGACGGCACCGCGTGGCTTAGCCTCAACCAGATGGCGACGCTCTTCGACCGCGATAAGTCGGTGATCTCCCGGCATATCAAGGCAGTTCTCGAGGAAGGTGAGCTCCCCCCGGATTCAGTTGTTGCAAATCATGCAACAACTGCCGCCGACGGAAAGACCTACCAGGTGGATCACTATCGCCTCGATATGGTGCTCGCTGTCGGCTTCCGCGTTCGCTCGCCGCGCGGCGTGCAGTTCCGCCGCTGGGCCGGCACGGTGCTGGAAGAGTATCTCGTCAAGGGCTTCGCGATGGACGACGCGAAGCTCAAGGGCACCCGTGCCGACTATTTCGACGAGCTCATCGAGCGCATCCGCGACATCAGGGCATCGGAGGCGCGCTTCTATCAGAAGCTGCGCGATATCCTGAGCCTCAGCGCCGATTACGTGAAGGGCGACCCGCGCGTCGCGACCTTCTATGCGACGATCCAGAACAAGATGCTGCATGCGGTTACGGGCCACACCGCCGCCGAGCTGATCATCGCCCGCGCCGATGCCGCCAGGCCGAATATGGGCCTGACGAGCTGGGCGGGCGGGCGCGTCCGCAAGGGCGACGTCGCGACGGCCAAGAACTATCTCGATGAGGCCGAAATCTCGGAGCTCAATCTCGTCGTGACCATGTTCCTCGATACCGCTGAACTGCGAACACGCCGCCGCCTGGGCATCATGCTCGCCGACTGGGAGAGCATTCTCGACGACTTCCTACGCGCCAACGAACTGCCGCTCCTGCGCAACGCCGGACGGGTTAGCGCCGCAAATGCCGAGCGACTGGCGCATGAGCGCTATGAGGCGTTTGACCAGAAGCGCGCCGCCGAGGCGAAAGCGGCCGACGCGGCGGTTCCCGAGATCGAAGAGCTGAAGCGTATCGCCGAGACCGTCGAGAAGACACGCGGACGAGGGAAGCGCCGATGACGATCGTACCGACCCTCACGGACAGGCTGATCCGCCAGATCTCGGCCCGCATGTCGCTGCGCAAGCCGCAGGAGCGCTCGCTGGAGATTCTGCACGCGGCCGAAACCACTCTGGCTTCGGCGGGCAATTCCGACGAGGCGCTTGCGGCCGTCCAGGGGCTCGCCGGTGGCGATGTGCGGGAGATCGAGGCGTTCGAGCGCGACTTCGTCTCGCTCTGCTTCGCTCTCGCAACCGGCGTCGGCAAGACGCGGCTGATGGGCGCCTTCATCACCTATCTGGCGCTCACCGGCCGCTCCAAGCACTTCTTCGTCCTGGCGCCCAACACGACGATCTACAACAAGCTCGTCGACGACTTCACGCCAGGCAAGCCCAAATACGTGTTCAAGGGCATTTCCGAGTTCGCACTTGCCCCGCCGCAGCTCGTCACCGGCGACAATTGGGACCAGGGCCGTGGCCTTCGCCGGCAGGGCGAACTGCTCGACGCCGACGTGATCATCAATGTCTTCAATGTCGACAAGATCAACAAGGATGTCGGCCGCATCCGCAAGCTGCACGAGGTCATCGGCGAGAGCTACTACGACTATCTTGCCGGCCTGCCGGACCTCGTCCTCCTGATGGACGAGGCGCATCGCTATCGCGCCAAGGCCGGCTTCAAGGCCATCGCGGATCTGAAGCCGATGCTCGGCCTCGAACTGACCGCCACACCGAAGACCGTCGGCGCCAAACCGGTCGACTTCCACAATGTCATCTATCGCTACGGTCTCGCCGAGGCGATGGAGGACGGCTTCATCAAGGAGCCAGCCGTCGCCACGCGCAAGGATTTCGATCCCAAGGCGTTCGGCGAGGCGGAACTCGAGATCATCAAGCTGGAAGACGGCATCAAGGCGCATGAGAACGTCAAGCTGAAGCTGATCGACTATGCCGACCGAACCGGCAATCGCCTGGTGCATCCCTTCATGCTTGTGGTCGCTCAGGACACTAGCCACGCCGAGGCGATCCGCAAGCACATCGAGTCCGACCAGTTCTTCGCCGGCCGCTATCAGGGCCGCGTCATCCGCATCGATTCCGCCCTGCGTGGCGAAGAGAACGAGGAGGCCACAGCGCGTCTCGTGGCGCTCGAGACGGATGGCACGACCGAGATCGTCATCCACGTCAACAAACTGAAGGAAGGCTGGGACGTCACCAATCTCTATACGATCGTACCGCTCAGGGCCTCGGCTTCGGACATCCTGACCGAACAGACGCTCGGCCGCGGCCTGCGACTGCCCTATGGCCAGCGCACCGGCGACGAGGCGATCGACACACTGACCGTGATCGCGCACGACCGCTTCGACGAGATCATCCGCCGCGCCAGGGAGCCGGGCTCGATCTTGCTCAAAGCGGTCGAGATCGGCGCCGACGGCAATGTGTGGATCGCCGGCAAGGTCGAGATCTCGACACCAACGCTTGTCGAGACGGCGATCACCGGCCATGCCTCGGAATTCGACGACAATCCGCAGCGCCCTTTCGTGTTCGATACATTGGAGAAACGCGAGGTCGCGAAGGTGGCCTATGCCGTGATCCGGCAGGTTGAACGCGAAGTCGCCAGCATCGGGGCGCTGCAGGCGAACGACGTCCAGGCAAGGATGGCGGAGCGGGTCGCTGCGATGATGCGGCCCGTTCAGGGCACGCTCGAAGGCATCGTCGCCGGGACGGACATTGCCGCCATTGTCTCGGCAGTGACCAACACCGTCATCGCCAACACGATCGAGATCCCCGAGATCGTCGTGCTCCCGACGAGCGACGTCACCTTCAGCTTTCTCGATTTCGACCTGACCGACCTCTCCACCATCGCGCCGCAGCCGATTTCGGACGAGATCACCATCCAGCAGATCCGTACCGGCCTCAGGATCACCATCGACCGCGACATGGCCGTAGCCCGCGAGGCGCGTCTGGAGGATTATCTGGTCGCTCATCTCATCGACTTCGATCCCGTCGACTACGATGCGAATGCCGACCTGCTCTACAAGCTCGCGGGTCAGATGGTCGGCTGGCTCAGATCCTATCTACCCGACGACGATGCAGTCGAAAACGTTCTCCTGCACCAGGGCAAGATGCTTGCGGCATTCATCTTCCGGCAGATGATGCGCCACTACCGCGAGACCCCGACCCGCTACCAGGCGAAGGTCACGCGCGGCTTCCAGCTGCTGACGCCGCTCACGTTCAGGGTGGCCGATCCGACCTCGATCCGCGATTTCAGGGCGCCGGTGGTGCCTCCGTCAGACACGAGGCGCTTCATCTATAGCGGCTTCACCCGATGCGCCTTCCCGCAGCAATCCTTCCAGTCCGACGAGGAGCGGCGCTTCGCAGTCCTCATCGACTCCGCGCATGAAGCCGAGATCATCCGCTGGGTGAAGCCAGGTCCGAAGCAGTTCCAGATCGAATATCGGCGCGCGGAGAAATACGAGCCGGACTTCGTCGTCGAGACGATTTCAGAGAAGCTCATCGTCGAGGTGAAGGCGCGGAAGGATCTCGAGGACGAGACCGTCAAGGCCAAGGCAAGAGCCGCGCGGATCTGGGTTGGCCACGCCAACACCCACGCGCAGAGCTATGGCGGCAAGCCTTGGCGCTACGTGATGATCCCGCACGACGCGATCTTCGAGAACTCGACGCTGGCCGGCCTGGTGGGGAAATTCGCGCAAGGCGCAGAGCTAGTGGATGCCGATGGGGTCGTTCTGAGCCCCGGCTAGCACGCGGCTGTCTGAGCTAGGGTGTTGTCTGCTTGGTTCGGCGAACGTTTGCCCAGCAATCACGCGCAGACTTCCCCTGCCGCCTGCAACCACCTTAGGATGCATCTCCAGAGCGTAGCAGGGGATGTGATGAAGCAGGCTTGGGTGGTGCGCGCCGAGCGCGGTGGGCGGCTCTATGACGTCTTCAAGGACAATTCCATCATCGCGATCGGCTGGAGCGAAGTCGGTTCGCTGGCCGACCTCAAGTCGCGCGAGAAGATCGCCGCCCGCGTTGCGGCAACCTTTCCGGACTGGAAGCCGCAGGCGGTCGCCATGTCGGCTGGCCAGCTCCATCGCTTCCGCAGCGAGATGAAGATCGGCGATCGTATCGTCACCTATGACCCGAGTCGCCGCGTCTATCTCATCGGCGAAATTACCGGCGACTATCGATGGGATCCCGCTCTCGACCCTGGCGATCCGAACCTCCGTTCGGTGACGTGGCAGGGCGAGGTCTCGCGCGATCTCCTCTCGGTGCGCAGCCGCAACAGCCTCGGCGCCATCTCCACGCTGTTCCAGCTCTCGCCCGATGTGGTCGAGGACCTGCTGCGCGCGCTGCAATCGCACCAGCCGGCGAAGATCGACACGGTGGCGGCAGCCGAGATCGCCGAAGAGGATGTGTTCAAGAACATCCAGGAGAAGGCGATCGAGTTCACCAAGGATCGCGTCCACGCGCTCGATTGGTCGGACATGCAGGAACTCGTCGCCGGCCTGTTGCGCGCCATGGGCTACAAGACGCGTATCTCTCCCGCCGGTCCCGATCGCGGCAAGGACATCGTCGCCTCGCCCGACGGTTTCGGCTTCGAGGCGCCGCGGATCGTCGTCGAGGTCAAACACCGCGAGGGTGTCATCGGATCGCAGGCGATCCGCAGCTTTCTGGGCGGCCGCCATCCCCAGGACAAGGGGCTCTATGTCTCGACCGGCGGCTTCTCGAAGGACGCGCTTTATGAGGCCGAGCGCGCCAGCATCCCGCTGTCGCTCATGACGATCGACGACCTCGTCGACGCGCTTGTTCAGAACTACGACCGCCTCGATCTCGAGACGCAGCAGCTCCTGCCGCTCAAGCGGATCTACTGGCCAGCGTGAGGAGGCCGGACCGCCGAGCGGACCTGCTGATCGTTGGCCGCCTCGCTGCCGCATGGGCCACTTCGACCACGTGACGCTGCCGCGCGCCCGAGTTAGCTGCCTCGGGGGCGGGGAACGGCTCGAGGACGCGCCGGCCACCAAGGGACTCGCCGGAGCGGATCGAGGGACCGATCGCTGGACCGCAGTCACCTGGACATGCGCTCTGCAGCATGGAACTCCCGGAGCTGCGGTTTCCAGATGAACAGCGGGAATTCGGAAGCAAATATACCAATAAATTAAGCTTTTCTGAGGAGAGGAATGGTCGTTCCAATCCCCAATCAAGCGTCAGCTATAGACGAATTGCACTCAATCAAGAGATGCACTGACGCAGGAATAGCGATGAGTTCCAGAACCAATCCGCATGCTGATACGCGCCTCGCAAAATATCTGCAGAAGCGTACCCTCGAATTGAGGCCGAAGACCCAGGCCGACATCGCCTTTGAGGCCGGCTTCGTCAACGCCAACGTGCTGGCGATGATCAAGAGCGGCGCGACCAAGCTGCCGATCGACCGGGTACCGGCTCTCGCCAAGGCGCTCGTCTGCGATCCCGCCTGGCTGCTTCGTCTGGGTGGGGCCTAAACGCAGGGGGACCCAGCGGCAAGCAGTAGGATCGACGCAAGCCTTCACTTTGTCGAGCAGCCCCCCGCTGTGGCAGCTGTTAAGCTAAGGGGACCTTATCGCCACTCCATCGCCAACGTCAGCTTAGCGCCACCATTGTCGCTGCTGAACCTCGTTCGGCACGATCCAGAGCCCTGTCACTGTTCATAAAGCTCTCGGCGGCGGGCGCAATGACCGGCATTGGGACGAGGCGGTCATTCGCGAGCCTTGTGGCGAAGGTCGGCTTCTGGCAAGAGCGGACACGTCAGGATTTGCCGTATCACGCGCTCGAACGAGCAAGCCTGACCGTTGCCGTCCCATCGAGACTTGCGGTCGTTCACGACGTCGTCGCGAAAGGTTATTGGGCTTCAAACGGCGCGAGCGATGCTGGTAGCGCGGCCGACGAATGCGCCGATTCCGAAGCGGAAAGTTTGGCCGTCGTGCTTGATTGCTTGACCCGCGCAACCATCACCGCCAATTTCTCCGGCGGGGGTATTCTTGGCAAGTTCCGCGACCATTTCGATTCCGGACGCTCCGCGTTCGCAGCTCTTCGCTCAACTTCCTCCGGACATCTTCACGGTGTTCTCCGGCGGGAACCGCGTGCTCTACGAGCGGGCGGTCCTCGCGGTTTACGACGGGCTCTATAGATCCGAGCTCCTATACCCGACCGAGGCTGAGGTCGTGGGTGTGATCTACGACTGCATCGCGCGGGAGCCCGGTCTATGGACCGAGGACGAGGCCGCGGTGGACTTCGATCGTCTGGTCACCCGCTCCGGCCGTCGTGTCCGGCGCCGCCGTGGCGTCGGTACCGACGACCAGGCCACCGGATCGGCGATCAGTCGCTCGCGGCACATCTACAACCGGATGTTGCAGACTGGCTGGCTCGAAGAGACTAGCTACGGGCTCAAGATCACCGTCGAGATGACCGCAGGGCCGATGCGGCTCGCCGAGTTCCTGTGCACGCTGAAGGAAGGCGGCGCGGAGCAACTGGGCGGTCTTGTCGTCGAGGTCAGGAACGCCATCAGGGCGGTGCGCGAGAAGCCGGCCGAGAACGCCCTCGGGCTCAACAAGGCGGCGCAGGATTCGGCGCGTTTCGGCCGTTACCTCAGGAGCGTGCTCTCGGCCCTCCGCGAGGTCGACCGGCAGGTGCTGTCGTCGGAGACGCTCGCCGACCGTCTCCGACACTACTTCGAGGACTTCGTCGAGAAGGTGCTGCTGCGCGACTACACGTCCATCGCCACGACCGCGCATCCGTATCGGCACCGCCGGGCCATCCTCGCATCGCTCGACGAGTTGGAGGATTCGGAGATCGATCTCGCCGCCGTGGCCGACGCCTATCTCGACGCGCGGCTCGTCCAGGATCTCAAGACCGCCCGGGACCTCGTTCACGAGGACATCTTTCGGATCAGACGCGTTTTCGAGAGGATCGAGGAGTCCTTCGAGGCGATCCAGCAGCACCGATCGAGACTCGAGACGCGCCTGCGCAACGTCGTCCGCTACGCGGGGCGCCGGACTAGCTTCCTCCAGCGCAGCGAGCAGGTGATCCACGCCCTCGACGAGGCACTGTCCGCCGGCGCCGCGCTCGCGATCGACGGCATGATCGAGGCGAAGGCATCCGTTCTCGCGCCCGATCTGATGGCGAAACCCCGCGGGGCGAGGCCGGCGATAGCGGATGCCGATTTGGACCTGCCGCCGGACGATCCGATACGCGAGTTCAGGCGCCAACTCGAGCGCGACTACCTCGACCGTCTCACCATCTCCCCAGCCAAGGTCAGCCGCTTCCTCGAGCGCAAGGTTCCGCCGTTCGGCGAGACGTCTGCGGCCAACATGCAAATCGATACCGTCGACGACTTCCTGGCTTTTGAGGCGGTCCGCGTGCTCCTTGCAGGGGGCCTGGGCACCGACGGGGTATCGCGTCTTTCGAAGGCTCTTGAGGGTCGCTTCGTGCTCGAGGTCTCGGAGGAGCACGTCTCCAACGACTGGCTCGACTGCACTGGCTTCCGGGTGAAGCGTCTCGACGACACCATCACGCTGGAGGCCGGTTATGCTCGTTGAGTTCGGAAACCTCGAGGTCAACAACCCGCGCGGCTTCCAGCGGGTCACCCAGCTCATCGCCCATCTCATGCGGCACCAGTTCGTCCACGCGGAGGACAGGGGTGCAGCCGCGCTCCTCGAGACCCTGAACCGGCCGGAGCTCGCACGCCTGGTTGAAGGCTACTTCGACGTCGCAGGATATCGGCTCGTCCACCGCGAGAGTGAGGGTTGGGCTGGCATACTCCCGGACCCGGAGCGGACCTTGCTTCCCCGCATGCGCATCGACGAGACGATCGCGCTGCTCGTCCTGCGTCGCCTCTGGGAAGAAGCCCTCCAACTTGGCGAAATCTACGCGAACGGGACAGTGCGGACCACCCTCAACGAGGCCTATGCGGCCTACCAGGGGATCGTGGCGGGCAGCCGCCGCGCGGCGCTCTCCCCGAACGACTTCCGCGACGTGCTCCGCCAGATCGAGCGGCGGTCGGTCGTGCGGCTCGGCGATCTCGATCCGGATGCGCAGGACATGGACCTCGACATCCGCGCCCTCGTCACCAGCGTGGCGGGCGACGACTTCGTCGCCTCACTCGAGCAGATACTGACGCGACCGGTCGCTAGCGCAACGGAGACCGAAGACGCGCCGGAAGTGGAGCGCGACGCATGATGGAGCTCCGCCGCATTGTCCTCGTAAACTGGCACATGATGCCGCGCGCGGACATCGAGCTTGCCGGCGACGCGGCCATCCTGGGGCAGAACCGGTCCGGGAAGTCCACCATCATCGATCTGATACAGGCCGTGATGGCCGGGGGATCGTCTCGGCTCTACCGCTTCAACCGTTCGGCTGGCGAGGGTGGCGGCCGATCCGAACGCACGCTGGGCGGTTACTGCCTCGGGCAGCTCAACGAGGACACATTCCTCAGAAACCAGGCGCGCACCCACGTCGCGCTCGTCTTCGAGGACGCGGATGGCGGCAGGAAGCCCGTAAGCGTCGGCCTTTCCATCGAGGCCGCGAGGGGGCAGCAGACCGAGGTCGTCGGCCATTTCGTCGCCGAAGGCGTCGCCGTGGACACCTCCATGATGCTCGACGCAGGCGAGGGCACGCTGAGGCCGACCGCCTGGCCTGCCGTGCGACGCCGGCTCGAGCAGGCATGCACCGGCGCCGGCGGCCAGCTTCTCACGCCGGATGACGCCAGGACCTTCATCCGGGAATACATGCGCGTCCTGTTCACCGGCCGGCGGGCGTCGGATCCCGACCGGTTCGTCCGCACTTTCGTGGCGGCGCTGTCCTTCACGGACATCCCCTCCGTCGAGCAGTTCGTCCATCGCTATCTGCTCGAGCCCAAGCCGATCGACATCGAGGAACTCCGGGACTCGATCCGCCGCTACCGCGAGATCCAGAAGACGATCTCCGATCTCAACCGGAGGCTCGAGGCCCTGCGGGCGATCCAGGTCCAGATCGAGGAGTTCGACCGCCTGCTCGCCGAGGAGTTGGCGTGCCGCGCGATCGAGAGGACCGCCCTGCTGGTCGAGGGTGTGGGAGGCCTTCTGGCGAACCTCACGGAGCAGCGGACGAAGGTTCGGCAACTCGAAGAGGCCCAAGACGAGCTGAAGCGCGTAGAGGACGAGATCGAACGCGAGACAGAGACCCTCGCATCGGTCCAGAGGCAGCTGGCAGCCACTGGGGCCCAGGGCCAGCGTGCCATGGTGGAGCAGGAGATCAAGGGCTGGGAGCGCGATCACGCCTTGGTGATGGGCCGCCTCCAAGTCCGCCACCTCGGCGCGGCGCGGGCCATGCAGCTCCTCGAGCTGCGGGACAGGCTGGGCGTGATCAATCCGGGAGAGCTGTTCCGCGCCCTGGAGCGCGTCGAGGAGGCGAGCCGGGGGCTGGCGCCGCCGGACTGGCCCCGCGATCCGGCCGCCATGGACGCTCTGCTCGAGACCGTCGCCGGCGCAGCCGCCAACCGCGTCCCGAAGGCGACCGAGCGGCGCGACGACGCCATCGTATGGGTGAGCCGTCTCGAGGCGGAGCAGGCGGCCGACCACGAGCAACTCGCGAACGCGCGCAAGGGGCAGATCACGCTCAACTCCGCGACGACGAAGCTCATGGATGCGCTCCGGCGCGAAGGAATGGCGCCCCGCACCCTCTGCGAGGTGGCTGACGTCGTCGACGAGCGTTGGCGCAACGCGCTGGAATCGCTCCTCACCCGAGATCGCGAGGCGATCATCGTCGAGCCCGAGCACGCTTTCCGCGCGACCGAGATCCTCCGCCACGGTCGCGACGCCTATCCCGGATGCCGCGTCGTGAACACGCGGAAGCTGCAGTCGCGATCGGCGGTGCCACAGGCGGGCACGCTCGCCTCCATGATCCGGAGCGAGGATCAGCTCGCGATGGCGTTTGTGGTGTTCCGGATCGGCAACGTCAGCCTCGCGGAGAATCAGGAGGAGCTTCTCTCCGGCGGGCGCGCCGTCATGGCCGACGGTGCCTACTACGACGGCCTCATCACGGAGATGCGCCGGCCGGACGGCCTCAAGATCGGCAGGGCGGCCGCGCCGCTGATGGAGGCCACGCTCGGCGAGCGTATCGCGAGCCGTGCAGAGAACCTCAAGGCCCACGCCGAGCGAATGAGGCTCTTCGAGGACGTGATCCGCCGGCTGGAGGACTGCAGCCGGCCCGTCGGTGATGCTGACAGGCTCGACGCTCTCGCGTTCGCGCTGGGCGATCTCGCGGACAAGAGGGCGGACGCGCGTCGGCGGCTGGGCCGCATCTCCGCCCAGGTCGATCCCGAGCTGCTCGACAGCGAGCGGCGGTCGCAGACGCTTCTCGCCAGCCTGACGACCGACCGCGACGAGCTCATCGACGCCCGCGGTTCGCTCAGGACCAAGGTCGCGGAGATCAGAGGCAGGCTCGGGGCCGGCGAACAGTCGGTCGGCTCCTATCTCTGCCTCGCGGTGCGCCGCCGTCAGTTCAGAGGCTCGGTAACGTCGGCCGCCCAATTCCGATCGCTGCGCGAAAAATATGCGAAACATCCCGCCAAGACGCCGGCGAGGATCGCCGCCGACATGGCGAAGGCCGCCATCGACGCGCAGCAGGGGCATCGCGCTCTCGATCGCGACATAAGGGCGGCGCTCGGCCGATACGCGATCGACTTCCCGGATCCGCTCGAAGGCTATGCGGAGGTTCCGATCATCGGGACGGCCAAGCCTTGGGTGGTCGAAGGGATCGCGACGCTGGAGGGCAACGAACTCATCCGCTACCGGGAGCACGCCGACGAGGCGGCGAACCGCGTGTCGCGGCTCTTCAAGACGACATTCATCCACGAACTCAACAGCCGCTTCGGCCAGCTCCACTCCGACATGGAGAAGCTCTCCAGCGCGCTCAGGACGCGGCCGCTCCATGGCGAAACCTACCGCCTGGTCGAGCTCGTGAAGCCCGAATTCGACGACCTCTACCACCTCGCCAAGGCAAGCGAGACCGACGAGTCCGTGCTCGACGCGCTGTTTGGACGGGCCGAGGCGCGGGACGAGCGGCACGGACGGGCCCTCCGGCAGATCGAGCAGTTGCTCTCCGACGACAGCTTCGACTTCACCGTCTTTCAGGACTACCGCAGGTACTTCTCCTACGATCTGCGCATGCGGGACGAGAAGGCGGGCCGGACCTACAGTTTCGACAAGCGCCGCGGCGTCGCGAGCGGCGCCGAGCGGCAGGTGCCGTTCTACGTCGTCATCGGCGCGGCGCTGGCGAGTGCGTATCACGGCACGCGCCAAGCGGCGACGCCCGGCGCAACCGGCATGGGCCTGGCGGTCTTCGACGAGGCGTTCAGCAAGATGGACGGCCCCAACCAGCGGACGCTGCTCGACTTCTACCGGGCGATCGGCCTACAGGTCGTCATTGCCGCCCCGACCGAGAAGCGGGCCGTCGTCTACGAGAACCTCGACTGCATCATCGACGTCTTCCGCAGTGGGGACATGTCCCTGGCGGAGTCCATCCGGATCAAGGACCGCGCACGCGAGGAGATGCGCGCCGCCAACCCGCAGCATGCGACGGATGAGCAGCTCGCCGAACGGCTGGGCCTGCAGGCGAAGGCCGCCGAATGAGCCGTCGCGGATTCTCGAGCATAGCCACCCTTGTCGAAGATCTCCTCGCCCGCCACGAACGGACCCCCGGGGCGCGCGGCCTGATCGCCGCCATCGACGACGACGGGTTCGCCAACATGGATCTGCGCGACGCCTTCGACGAGGCGCTCTTCGATCTCGAGCGGAATGGCGGCATCGAGCTGATCAGCAAGGGCCCCAAGACGGATCGTCGGTTCACCGGTGTGCGGCTGAAAAGCCCGGAGGTGCTCTACGGATTCGTCGGTCGAGAGCCGGCAGCCCGTGTCGCTCTACAGTCGGTTTCTACCCTCAGGGCACGATCCGACCTGCCGCACGGCGCCGTGGATCTGATCGACGCCGTCGCCTCAGCCTGGGGGAGGGGTGTCTCGCACATCGGCGTCGGGCGGGGCCAGGTCGGGACGCTCTCGGACGTGATCGACCTCGCGATGGCCGTCCAGAACCGACTGACCGGTGAACTGCAGGCCGATCAGGACTTCCGCACGTTCTCCAGACTGGCGGTCGCCGACAGCAAGGCGCTCGAAAGGAACCTGAGATCCGTGGCGGCCGCGCTGCAGAGGATCTACGGCGCCGACGACAGAGTGATCGGGATGGAGCCCGACGAGATCCTGGCCACCGCCGGGATCACCCGGCTTCCCCAGCCGATTCTCGTCCACGGCGACGTCGAACTGAACGGCGCGCCGTTCCCGAGCATGCCATACGTCGGCATCCCCGCCGAGGTCGCCGAAGGACTGGGTCTTAGGTCCCGGCCTGACTACGTGCTCACAATCGAGAACTTCACGTCGTTCGTCCGTCACGCGCGCGAGATCGCCCGATCGGAGAAAGCACTGATCATCTATTCCGGGGGATTCCCGTCGAGGCCGGCGCTCGCGACGATCCGCAGGCTGGCCGAGCTGGCGCGTGCACCGATATACCATTGGGGTGACATGGACGGTGGCGGCGTCCGCATCTTCTGCCACATCGAACGCGAACTTGCGGAACTCGGAATCCGGCTGCAGCCGCACATGATGGACGCGCAACTCCTCGCAGCGGTGGGCCGTCCATCGGACGGTGCGCCGAGCGCTCCGGGCGACATGACGGGCAGCGCGATCGCCGCGCTGGCGGAGGCCCTGCGGACGACGGGTCTCGTGCACGAGCAGGAGGAGTTAACTCCGCGGCGCCCGGTCGCAGTCGGAGGCACCGAATGACCGGGACGCCCGCGATTGGCTGGTTCATGCTGTCGGAATCCGACAGGTCGGCCGCCAACAAGTTCCTCTCGGCGCTCACCTCGGACGGGACGCGCGACGAACTGGGTTTCGCACCCGTCCACTTCGCCTTCGCCGACCGCTTCTTCCCCGGGACCTCCGTTCAGCACGCCCAGCTCCGTTATGTCTTCTTCGTCGCTTGGGCTTACCAGGAGCTGCTGCAGTCGACCGCTGGGGAGCGGTTCCCCCGAGAGCGCCTGCGCGAGATCGAGGAGCGCTATTCTCGGCGCTTGATGAAGTCTGTCGAGCAGCTGTCGAACTCGGGCATCTCGGGTTGAATGAAGTATCGGGCCGGGGAGACTCCGGTCGTCCGGGCCAGCACCATCTACTGGACCGCGCTCCGCTCGTGGCGGATGGCGAACAGGCTGGCCGGGGGGATGATTCCCCGACGGAGGTACAGCTGCAGGACCTGTGGCAGCGGACGCTGACGCGAGAGGACGGCGACGACGGTCGTTCGTCGGCCGTCGGTCTGTTCGATGGACTTCCCCAGCCGCCCGAGGGCTGGCGCAACAAATCCGGGTACCTCGACTTCGCGCTTCGACCCGCCGAGGCAGACTACCTGCGGACGCGCTGGAAGGGCGCCGGCCGTCCAGGACCACCCCTGCTCAGTAAGCTCGTCGAGAACGGCGTAGCCGCAGACTCGCTCTGGTCTTCCGCCGTCCGCTCCGTCGCGGACGACTCAGAGCGTGCCGCGCTCGTCCTCGCCGAGGAGGCGGCCGCGCTCGCGTGCATCGCACGAGCGGTCCACTCGGTGCTCATCGAGACGCGGCGCAACGAAGAGCGGGACCTGTCGGACCAGCGGCACCAGGATGCTCTTCCCGATCTCGTCTACGAGCATCGGGATGCGGCGCTCCGCCTCGACGTCGATGCCCTGAAGTCCGCGACGGGGATCGACCGAGATCTCGGCGACTTCATGATCGCGATCCAGGGCTGGATCCGCGACGGCCGACCTGCAGAGGCGATCGCGAAGGTCGTCGCACGGCGGGAGCACGCGCTGAAGAGCGGACGGGCCTACCTCGTTCGCGAGAAGCGCCGCGCCGACTGGCGGAAGGCGGTCGCCACGCCACTCGACTACCGCTGGCCGATGGTTCGCGCCATGATCAATCGCGTGCTGGAGGCTGCATGAGCTTCCGCCACGACGACCGCATCTCGATCTTCGGAGCGCTGCGGCCCGTAGCGGGACAGGTCGTGACGCGCGCCGTCGTCACGACCTATTCGCTCGATCTCGTCGCCCTCCTCGGCCTGGTGCTAACGCTCGGCGGCGATGGCGAGGCGGAATACGAGACGTCCCCTCTGGGTCTCGTGCGCGCCTTCGATACGATGCGCGGGCGGCTCACCGTGCTCCACCAGCTCGGACGCATCGTCGCGCCCGCCAGGCAACGCTCGATCCTGCCACTTCTGGACACCATGGTTCGCGCGATCCCGGCGAACGAACGCTCGGAGAGCTGGCATCCCAAGATTGCGCTCGTCCGATACGAGCGCGGGGGGAAGTCGGAATGGCGGTTCTGGATCGGTAGCCGCAACCTCACGGGGTCGACCGACTTGGACGCCGGTCTGCTCCTGTGCACGTCGAAGTCTAGGTCTTCGAAGCCTATCACCGACGTCGCCGAACTGGCGAGCGACCTCCTCCGCGAGGCGGGCCTGACATCAGCGGAGCTATCCGAAATTCGCGCAGCCAGATGGAGCGCTCCCGACGGAGTGACGGTTAAGGAATTGCGCTGGCGTCGGCCGGGCGACATCCGGCGGTTCCTGCCCGACGCGCTCATCGAGAGGGCCGACCGCGCCT
The DNA here is from genome assembly GCA_965279105.1 of Kaistia sp. GTDB lineage: Bacteria > Pseudomonadota > Alphaproteobacteria > Rhizobiales > Kaistiaceae > Kaistia. Next base: position 863,970 of record OZ257135.1, on the reverse strand, counting down.
GCGCCGTCAGCCCGTTCATAGACCGTCACGGACTGGGTGAAGTCTTGGCGGCCGGGGCGAAAAGGTTGGCCCTGCTGACGACGGAATCCGCGGGTGCCGCGTGCGCGCCGCTTCCGGGTGTCGACTTCCACACACACTGCCCCCGATCCAGCGGCGCAGGTCTCGGTCGAGCAGCAGCAGGAAGGAAACGAAGGGGAGTTCATCGAGCCGCCATCCACCGGGCTCCACGCCAAGCTGGTGGCGGTCGCGAAGGGCACGCGGACGGCGCTCATGCTGGGGAGTGCCAACCTTACGAGGAGAGGGATGATCGGTCCGAACGCCGAGGCGGTTGCGATCCTGGAGCTGACCGACGCCGCCATGGGAAAGTCGCTGTTCGACTTCGCGGAGAGCGGCATGCCGCTCGATGCGGACGAGCCGGATGCGGACGTCGTGGAGAGGGAGAATTCCGAGCGCCGTCTGGACGAGCTCATCAGCGACTTCCTGATGTTGCCGGTGAGGCTAGCTTACGATGAAGAGGGCCTCATCCTCGTCGTTCCGAAGGGCGCGGCAATCGACGTGCTGAAACGCGCGACGTTCTCCGCGTCACGGTTCGTCGAGCCGGAAGCCTGGACGGGGGTTCCACCCGACGGCGGATCAGTGCGCCTCCTTGCCGGCGCCATTGCGCTGAGCGAGCAGACTACGCTTTTGAACTTCCGCGCGACCAGCCCGGACGATCCGGCTGTCCAGCGTCGCTGGGTGCAGGCGATTCCGATCGAGGGCTTCGACGACGCGCGCAGGGACCGCGCGCTGCTGGCGCGCTACGTCGGCGCTAGCCGCTTCCGCGAGTGGCTGCGGTCGCTGCTGGACGGCGTCGACGGGACCGGCGGCCAGCGCTGGACCGACGCGGCCCCGGCATCGACGCGGCTCGATCCAGCGGGACGGCTCACCGAGATCTTCACCCTGGAAGCGATTCTGTCCGCCTGGGCGCGCGATCCGGTCACATTCGAGGCAAGGGTCGCTGGGATGTTGGGAATGCTGGACTCCTTCGCCGAGGCATTCGCCACGATCCCCCACGACAAGGAGCGCGACGCCGCCCTCGCGGACATCGCCGAGGTCAGGCCGTTCCTCGAGACGCTCGAGGACGCGATCGGGACGGCGCCTTGAGCGGCCTCGCAACGTTTCAGCGGAGGACGGTCGAGGCCGCGCTCGAGCGGCTCGGCGGTCCGGCGCCGCGCCGCTTCCTCGTGGCCGACGAGGTGGGGCTCAGAAAGACCGTCATCGCGCGGGCCGTGGCGGAGGAGCTGCGGAACGCCCGGCGCCACCTCAACGTCATGTATCTCTGCCCCAGCCTCGAGATCGTGGGGCAGAACCGCCTCAAGTTCGTGTCGCTGACCGGCACCGACGAGAAGGACTATGACCCCGGCGAGGACCGGCTCGCACTCGTGCCGGGACGGCCTCCGCAGGAAGGCGCCGGCTTCCGCATCTTCTCCTTCACGCCGGAGACCAGCCTGCCGGGCTGGAAGCCGGGACCGCGAACGGGAAGGAAGGCGGAGCGCGCGCCGGTCCGGAAGGTGCTCGACCGCTATCCCGAAGTCTGGGAGGCCGTCGACCGCATGGATAGGGAGCGCGACCATCCGCTGCTCCGCGACAAGGCGGCGAGTCTCGAAGGCTTCTCGGGGGCTGGAATCGACCGGGCGGCCCGCGACGTCTTCGGATGCGGCGAGGGTAGCCTTCAGAAGTGCATCGTGGCGTGGCTCGGCCGGAAGGACGTTGACCTCCCCGAATTCGTCGGACGCTTCCGTGCCGCGCTCGCGCTCGCAGCATTGCGGTCGCCAACGGTGCGCCCCGGGCTGGTGATCCTAGACGAGTTCCACCGTTATGCGGACTTGATCCTGCCCAGAGAGACCGACGCCAAGGACGAGATCAAGCGGGAACGTGCACGCGTGCACGCGCTGCTGGTCGAGGTTCTGCTCGGGGGCGACGAACCGCCCGCTGTGCTCCTCCTTTCCGCAACCCCCTACCGGCTGCGCCGGCTGAACGGTGAGGAGGTCCATCCGGTCGAACACTACAAGGCGCTGGTGGATCTCGCCGGTTTCCTGGCGGACGACGCGGCCTACCGGGCGCGGGTCGAGGTCGCGATGGGCGACTACCATCAAGCGCTCCGGACCCCCGGGGCGCCCGAAGCCGTCGAACGGGTGGTGCTGGGCGCCAAGCGAGCCCTGGAGGCGCTGCTCGCGCCCTCCATGGCCCGGACGGAGCGGGCCCTCGTGCACAAGGAGGACCTGTTCGAACGGCGAACCCCGAAGGTGGAGATCGAGACGCCGGACCTGCAGCTCTTCCGCCACTTCGCCAAGAGCGCGGGACCGGAGTTCGCCGGCTGGGCACCCGCGATGTGGAGCTCGATCCCTTATCCGGCCCAGACGCTGCACGGCTACAAGGTCTGGAAGCCCATCTGCGACGCGAAGCTGCCGCCGTTCGAGGCCGGGTCGGGCAGAGGGCGTCCAGCGCACCCGCAGTTGCGCGAGCTCACCACGATAACGGGCGGCGCGAACGAGCTCCGGCTGCCGTGGCAGCCTCCCACCGTGCCGTGGTGGAAGCTCGAAGGGCCCTGGGCGAGCGGGAAGGCGACGGCGGGAAAGACGCTGCTCTTCAGCAAGTGGAGGGGGGCGCCGACGTCGATCTCGGCGCTGCTGTCCATCGACCTGATGGGCGGCATCAAACCTGCCGGGAAGGGAAAGTCCCAGCCGTTCCTCCGCCCGGGCGGGAGCGACAGCGGAGCGCTCATCTCTCTGTTCATGCCGTGGCCCACGCTCTCCGACGCGATCGAACCGAGGAAAGCGCAGGCCGGGTCTCTCAGATCGGTACGGGCTTCGGCCGAGCAGCAGCTCCGCGACTTCCTTACCGGCCACGGCGTCCGGCTGGACGGGACGGAGAGGCGGCCGACGTGGATCGTAGCCTGCGGGCTCGAACGGCAGCTCTCCAGGCAGTCCTTCAACAGGATGGTCACTGTCGCGCTCAACGCCCGCGGCGTCTCGAAGACCCGACGATGGGACTCGATCCAGGCGACGGTCTCGATCTCGCCCGGGGAGTTGAAGGCGCTGGCCGAACACCTCCTCTCCGCGCCGGGCGCGATCGTCGGGCGCTGCGTGCGGCGGCACGACATCCCGCAGGGTGACCGGAGGCAGATGCAGCGCGTGTTTGACTTCGCCTGGACGCGGCTGCGCGGCTATCTCGGCCATCGCACGTTCGCCGACCTCATCCTCGAGGCTTCCAGGAAGAGCCGGTATCCCGAGGCGCTTTGCGATGCCATGCTCAAGGGCGGTTTCGAGGCGGTCCTCGACGAGCAGATGGGCCTCATAGGCCAGCTCGGCGATGCGCGCGGCCTTGAGATCATCGACCAGCTCGCGAACTGCATCCTCGACAGGCCGAGCTTGGTGCAGTTCCGTCGCGGGCAGAAGACGAAGCTGCGCATCCCCGTGCAGGCGGTCACGCCCTTCGCCGGCGGCGAGCAGCGGAAGAGCGGCAAGGGAAAGGGCGGACGCTTCCGCAGCGAAACCCTCCGACGCGCGTTCAACTCGCCCTTCTGGCCGCACGTGCTCTGCACAACCTCGGTCGGCCAAGAGGGACTGGACTTCCATCTGTGGTGCGGGCGCATCGTCCACTGGGACCTGCCGGGCGATCCGGTCGACTTCGAGCAGCGCGAAGGCCGCATCGCGCGCTACGGAAGTCTCGTCGTCCGGCGTTCCCTGGCCGGCACGCACGGCGCCGAGGCGTTGGCGGAGGCCGGCCGCGCTAGCCCCTTCACCACCATGCTATCGATCGCCAGGCGGCAGCCCTCCGGCGCGACGGGTCTCGAGCGGTGGTGGCTTCCCGTCCAGGGACGGCCGGTCAGCGTCAGCTTCGACTGGCGCTTCAGCCTGAGGTCCGCGCGCCGCGACCAGATGCTCAAGGAGCTGCTCAACTACCGCCTGGCGCTCGGCCAGCCCGATCCCCAGGGGTTTCTGGAGATGCTGCAGCGCATAGGCGCCGAGCCGCAGAACGCCCGGGCTCTGGCGATAGACGTGTCCGCCATCTCCCGTCGGTCGACGTCCGTCTGAAGCCCGCCGCTACTCTGCCGCCTCCGATTCTACCTCCGGCCCTTCCTCCTCGCCCAGCACGAGGTCGATAAGCACCGGGGCCTCCGGCCCCTCCAGTATCTCGACGTCCCGCAGCTTCCTGCTGACCGCGCGCGTGCCGGCCTCGTCCACGGTCTTGCGTGCGGTCTCGAGCTGTTTGCCGAGTCTCTCCCAAACCTGCCCATACTGCGAGCACTCGGCCTTCTTCGCGCCGAGCACCTGCCAGACCTCGCTCGAGCGCTTCTCGATCACCAGCGTGCGGAGGCGCATCTGCTGGCTGCTGAGGAGCGCGGCGAGGCCGGTGAAGCCCTGGATCAATATGCGGTGCTTCGTCTGCATCTCGTTCGCGAGGCTATCTACGGCGGACCCTGCCCAATTTCTCGCCGATGAGGACATGGACAAGCCCAACGCGCTGTACGACCTGATCGGCGCCGAACTCACGGGCGTCGGCATGCAGCCGCCAGACTTCGCCGATGAGGACGAAGTCGACTCGCTTGGCGAGAGGTATGTCGGCGACCACGGCTCGACCGGGTCGACCGCCAAGGCGGAGCGAGCGGTACACGCCCTGCGCGTCAGCGCCCAGTTCCTCTCAGTCTCGACAGCCACCCCGACGACCCGTGTGCGGAAGTCTACTCGCCGGCGGCTCTGGTCACGACGGCGGGCAGCACGTCCAGCCAGAACACCGGCACTGATATCGCCGCCTAGACGCGGTCTCCTCAGAACTCAGGCGCGTCCGGTGAGGACTGGGCGTGTCCCTCTGGCGTCTCGCGGAGCCCACGGCTTCGCGAGCGTCGGCGGTCGAATGCGCGTCTGTGGCTCGGGTCAGCGCGTGTGCATTTCCGCTCGTCTCGTCGCTATAGATGATTGCCGGAAGCAAACTTCACAGGAATGCGCATGCCCTTCGGTGTCAAAATCACTCTGCGGAAGTACGTCCTAGCGAGGGACAAGGTGGCCCTGCTCGTCATCGAGGATCCGGCCTTTTCGCCGATCTTCCAAGCTCTCGAGGGTTACGTTGCTGCGGCCGAGGTCGCCAACGACCCGATTGCACGCGCACGGATCATTGCCTCGACTCACAGGGCGAAGGACTGAACCACCTCGGCCAGGTGCTCGAGCGATGCCCCGTCGCCATACTTCTCACGGCTCAGGCGATGACCGAAGAGGTCGCGCCTGATCCGGTCGTCGACCCGCGCCGCCAGCATGCGGTCCTCGAAGGAATGCCGCAGGCTGTAGAGGCTGTGCTCCGGCGTCTGCAGCAGGCCGTTCTCCCTCAGATATTGTTCACCGTGTCGGAGAGAGATGGGCTATTGCGATAGCGCGGGAAGCCCTCAGGACACGCCCTGAACGCCTCTAGGCTCACCCCCACGAGCGGAATGCGCCGCCGCGCACGCGGGCTCTTCAACTGGCGCCCCTCCGGCTCGATGCGGATGTGCGGCACATTGGTGTCGAGATGGATGTGATGCGGCAGCAGACCGGCGCCCTCGCTGGTGCGATAGCCGGTATTGATCATGCCGAGCAGGATGCATCGTGCCTCGGTATTGAGCCCCGCCAGGGCGCCATCGCCGAGGAGCTTGCTGCGGATCCAGTCGACGGAAAACGGCGGCCGGGAGTCGCGCTCGCCCTCCTTGAAGGAGAGGCCCCCGAGTGGGAGGTCGAGCTGCAGCCGCCTCATCTTGTTCACGGTCTTCAGGATGTCGCCGATGTGGATCAGGTCCTTGTTGGCGCTGTTCGGCGTGATCCCCTCCGCGAGGATCCGCTCCATCCACCATTCGCGGAAGTCGAGCATGTCTTCGGCGGTGATCTCGCGGAGCGGCTTGTCGCCGATGAGTTCGACCAGGTTGGTGATGGCCTTCTTGCGCGGGTTGCGCCACCGGCGGACCTGGTCCTCGCTCTTGCCGAACGTCTTGTCGGCCGCCAACGTCCAGTAGAGGTCAAGAGCGCGCGTGATGGTGATCTGGGGAGGCGTCGCGGCGCCGAGCACCGCAGCGGCAACCACCAGGTCGGGCTTGCGGTTCCTGACCGGTATGGCGTCGACCCGCGCGATCAACTCCTCGGCCGGGAGCTCGGCGACCCGCTTCGCCGGCAGGAAGCGGAAGCCGCGCGTCTCGGCAAGCTCGCGCGCAGCCGCGAATCGCGCCTCGGCATCCTTGCTGTCGCCCGCAAGCCTCGCCTCCCAGGCTTGGACGAGTTCGTTCCAGAGCGTCAGCGCCTTGCTGCGGGCGTCCGTCTCGGAGTCGGTGTGCAGCGAGACCCAGACGACCTTACGCGGCTCGATCCCCTGGTAGCGGACCGGCACACGCCGCTTCAGCTGATAGACGCCGCCCCGCAGAGCGAGCTGGATCTCCTTCGCCACCACACTCTCCTCGGCCAATCAGAAACGGCATCAGACCAAGTCGAGGGGGAGCACTGAGTAGCGAAATGGGTAGCGAATTGAGGTGCGGCTAGTCCGGCTGATTGTCAGCAATCGGTAAAAGCCAATGCTATCAGATCATTGTCAGCAGCGAGATGATATTTGATGGCGGAGGGAGCGTCCGCCGAACTGACCGATTTCAGCCGTTCTTGATCGTCCGGCGCCGTCTCTTCAAGCCGCTGAGATCGTTGTAAATTCCTGCTTCCACGTTTTTGTCTGTTCTTGACCGTTCTCGACGATCCACGATATGCGTTAGGACAATTCGTGGGACAAGGAGCGTTAGGACAAATGGCAAGGACGATGGGTCGCCTCTCCGCTCTCATGGTCAAGGGCGTCAAAGAGCCGGGCCGGTATAGCGATGGCGGAGGGCTCTATCTCCGTGTAGCCGAGGGCGGCTCAAAGCAATGGGTTTTCCTCAGCCGTGCCGGCGGGACGCAGCGCGAAGCCGGTCTTGGCAGTATCAACGCTGTTCCGCTCGCCCGCGCCCGTGAGATCGCCGCCGGCTTCCGGCAGGCCATCGCAGAGGGGCGCGATCCGATCGCGGACCGCAAGGCAGAGCGGCTGAAGCGCAAGACGATCCCGACCTTCGGCGAGATGGCGGATGAAGTCATCGCGAGCCTGAAAGCGGGCTTCCGGAATGAGAAGCACATCGCGCAATGGGAGATGACGCTGAAGGAGTATGCCGCACCGATCCGCGATATCTCGATCAAGGACGTCACCACGGAGGACGTGCTTCGGGTTCTGAAGCCGATCTGGATCGAGAAGCGGGAGACCGCGAGCCGGTTGCGCGGCCGGATCGAGAAGGTTCTCGATGCCGCCACGGCGAAAGGGCTGCGCCACGACGCGAACCCTGCGCGTTGGAAGGGTCATCTCGAAGTCCTATTGCCGAAAGAGCAGAAGGCCAGCCGAGGCCATCACGCCGCCTTGCCGTTTTCGGCGCTTCCGGACCTCATGGAGCGGCTTCGCGGCGTCGCAGGCTCTTCGGCGAAGGCGCTTGAGTTCACGATCCTGACGGCGGCGCGAACTGGCGAGACGATTGGCGCGACGTGGAGCGAGATCAACCTGACGGATAACGTCTGGACAGTTCCCGGCATCCGGATGAAGGCCGGGCGGGAACATCGGGTCCCGCTGTCGGATCGCGCCGCCGCGATCCTGAAGGAGATGCTGCCGGCCGGCGGCAAGGTCGATCCTGCCGCCTATGTCTTCCCCGGCGCACGCACTGGCAAGCCGCTGTCGAACATGTCGATGACGATGGCGGTGCGCCGTCTCAAGATCGAGCCGGAGCCGACCGTGCATGGCTTTCGTTCCAGCTTCCGAGACTGGTGCGGCGAGGCCACCGCGTTCCCGCGCGAGGTCGCCGAGGCCGCGTTGGCGCATACGATCGGCGACAAAGCCGAGCAGGCCTATCGTCGCGGCGATGCCTTGGAGAAGCGGCGGAAGCTGATGGACGCCTGGGCGGGGTTCCTCGACGGCAACGCCGCGAAGGGCGGGGACAATGTGCGCCGACTGAAGCTATTGTCCTAAGGGTCATTTTTTAATTGGACTGATGCCTTATGTCAGGCATCGCATAGCGATATCCATCAATTCGGACTTCGAGAATTCTATCGTGTAGGCGGTTGGCGTTGCATTCTCCCCGCCGATTAGGAGCTCAATTGGGTAGATCCCATCAGAAACAGGTGAATTTGAACGGTCACCGCTGATGATGATTGACCCGGCACCATCATCTCTGAGCAATTTTACGGCGGTCGAGGCGCTTATAAGCGTATCTGGGCTAACTCCAAAGTATACTCTGTAAGTTGCCGTGCAAATCCACTCCTCATCGCCCCGATGCATCAGGATTGTTCGATCAGCAAATACCGTCCTATAGTTTCTTGATTGTTTGGAATTGAACCGGAGCGGCTGGTTAAAATTCGCAGCTCGGTTCGGTATTCGTATCGACATGAACGGCGCGAAAAGAGGTACATTGCTTGGGTTGGTCAGGTATATCTTCACTTCAATATCTAGGCACCAACCTTCAAATTTTCCGCAACTGACTTCGGTCTCGACAGTCGGCGAAGCTTGGTTGATGGAGAGAACTAAGTCTCTGATTTCGCGATGCGCCATTATGTGCGTCGACTGGCTGTCTCGTCTGTAATATCTATGATCCTTCATAGACATATGAGGCCTTGTTTCGGATCGCGGGACATCCACGACCACGAAGCCGCCAGCGCTCGGCTCTGCAATAAAATACACGGCAATGCCTGGAAGTTCTGGATCTAGGATTTCGGGAACCATGCCGGCGATGCGATTTCGGACTAGTTCGGCATCGGCGCTGGGTGCGAGGGCGGATGCCACGTCGACGGTCGAACTCTGCATTTGCGCCGTCTTCATGCCGATGACGAGCACGCCACCCTCTGCGTTCGCAAAGCCGGACAATGCCCTGCCCAGCATCTTGGCGAAGTCCTTAGTGAGACCCGTTGCTGAAGCACCGTCAAATCGCTTAAATTCGAGGTTGAGGCCTTCCTCTTTTTCTTCGTCGACGAGCTTCTGAAGCCGCGACTGCCCGTGCGACAGGATCTCTTGGGTCAACGCGTGCATTTTGGCCGCACCCGTAATCGTCAGTTCAAGGCACGGCTTGGATGAGCCCGACGCTGCGGCAGTACCGGTCGCGGCGGAAGGGTCGAGTGCCGTTCGCGGATCTCCTCGGCATTGCTCGCGAGCTTAAGGAGGTGCTCCGGCGGCCCTTCTCCGAGCTCTCGGAGCCGACCGACGTAAGCCGCAAGGGCATTGGCTTGCTCTACAAAATCCATGTAGTGCTGCACAGAAACCATTTGATCTGCGGAAGAATTTTGCGACAGAGACGTCAACGAGTTCGTCGAGAGGTAATATTGGCCGTCTTCACTTACCATCTCGTGCACAGGCGATAGAACATAGTGCTTCCAATGAGATCGCATTATGTTGTTCCCGTTCAGCACAAACGCTACCTCATCCTCAATATTGTATGAGAGAATGGTTCCGCGATATGCTCCAAGCTGAGATGCAACGTCTTCGATTGTCATATCTGCGATGAGTTGCATACTCGTCGGATGTCGGCCCTGCCACTGCCACAGCAGTCCGCGCAATTGGCTTTCCAGCCGATTGAAGGCTAGAACCGCCCTAGCAAGTTGGTGGTAAATGGCCTTTGCGTTCTCTACCGGATCTGCCATTTCTCGTCCCCTAGTTCCCCTCGCCCTGCTTTATCATGGTTTTAGGTGAGCGGTGATGCTGCCTTTCGTTGCCTTTTTGGATCACGGAGGACCCGTGAAGTTCAAGCTGCCCAAGGAAGTCCGCGAACTGATCGAAGTTCGGGATCGTCTCAGGACGCGCTACGCCACGTCGGAGCTGAAGTTTACGATAGACGGTAACCTAGTGGGCGACATCGGCGAAGCCGTCGCCTCAGAGTTGTTCGGGATCTCTCTCACGGAAGCCGGCGGCGAAGGGATCGATGGACATGCCCCTGACAATCGATCGGTTCAAATAAAAGCGACCGGAACAGGTCGCGGCCCTGCGTTTCGGCCGACCGAGATGAAGGCGGAAGTGCTGATCTTCCTTAGCCTCGATTTCGAGAACGCCGCCGGTGAGGTCGTCTACAACGGCCCCGAGAAGTATGCCCGCGACCTATTCCCGAAATCTTGGCTCTCCGGGCAGCGCTCGCTGACCTGGAAGCAGATCAGGGACGCCAACGGGCGAGTGCTTAAGCACGAGCGCCTCAGCCCCGTTCGCGACGTCGAGTGAGCGCGCAGCTGAGAGTTGCCGGGCTTGTGGCAACCATTTTGATGGTAACCGCGCCGATGGCACGGGCAGCAGCTGTCCGTGTCGTCGACGGCGATACAATCGAGATCGCGGCGACCACCTATCGCATCTTCGGCATAGATGCGCCGGAGGCCGGTCAGCGCTGCGCAGCTGCCAGCGGCAAGACGTGGCCGTGCGGCAAGCTCGCCACTGCCGCAATGGACGCGGCCGTCGCCTCCGGCGACGTCACTTGCGAGGCGATGGGCACAGACGCCTACGGCAGGACACTCGCGGTCTGCCGCGCCGTTGGGCTCGATCTCGGCCGCCTGATGGTCAAGGAAGGCCTGGCATGGGCCTTCCGGCGCTATTCCGATGCCTATTCGGCCACCGAGAACGAGGCCCGTGCGGCGCGTGTCGGGATCTGGGAGGCTGCTACGGAGACGCCCTGGGACTACCGCGCCCATCGGTGGGACGTGGCACGCCAAACCGCGCCGAAGGGCTGCCCAATCAAGGGCAACATCAGCCGCGACGGCGCCCGCATATACCATGCGCCATGGTCGCCTTGGTATGATCGAACCAGCGTCAAGACCTCCGCCGGCGAGCGCTGGTTCTGCGACGAGGCGGAAGCGGTTGCCGCCGGCTGGCGGGCGCCGCGCTGGGGACGATGAGGTCCGGCTAGCGTCGCTGCCGCCGGGCCTCGTCCTTCTCGATCGCATCCAGCAGGGCTTGCAGCCGTTGTAGCTGCTGCTCGGCTTCCTCGTCCGGCTCCGGCGTCATTGGGCTTGGAGCGGGCTCGGCCGCTGCGCCGCGACGGGCGGCGACCCGCGCCCGATCGGCACTCATCCATCGGGACAGCAGCAGATGCAGGACCGCGATGATTGCTCCCAGAACGAGGACACCAATCACCACCATCGCGATACCCCCTAACCTCGGACGACGGGATCACACTCGTCAGCGATCGCGCGCGCCCAAGCCCGGCAATGCTGAAGATTGGCTCCGATCGATCAACGTCCGAACAGTCTGGAGAAGAAGCCGCGCTTCGCCGGCTCAGGCTTCGGAGGCTGTGGAGGTTGTCGACCCGGCGGCATCGATTTCGGTGCCTGCCAGTCCGTCGGCGATTTCCATTCTGGCCACGGCGAGGCTTGGTGCGGCGGGGTCGACGCCGTGCTAGGCGCGGGCGCCGGTGGCGCGGGGGATTTCGCCTGGCGCGCCGGGCGCGGTGCCGGCGTCACGGTTATGCCGAAGCGAACCGCGACTGGCTCCGGTATATCGACTGCCTCTTTAGCGCGCGTCATGGCGACATAGAACAGCCGCTTCTCAGCAGCGTCGTCCTCCTCGGTGGAAGGCTTCTTGTCGCCGGTCGGGACCCGGACGGTCGGGCGGGATTTCAGGAAGTCGTCGCGAAGTTCCACGTTGCGCCACTCCCGGCCCTTGGCCTTGTGGGCGGTCGAAATGATGATGTCGCTGTCGGCTTCATCGACGACGCGGTTCAGCGCCCAGAGCAGTTGCCTCTCACCCTTGGCCTCGACAAGCGTCACGAAGGTGATCAGGTGCTCGCCCTCCGGCGTCTTCGAGAAGTCGACCACCTCCCGCCAGTTCTCGAAGCCGAAGAAGTCCGGCACCGTGCTCGGCGTCCCACCTTTGAGATCCTGGACGCCCTTTAGCATCTCCTTCAACTCTGCCGTGCCGCCGACAAGATGGGGCTTCTGGCCGCTGTTGAGGGCCTCGACCAACACCGACATAGTGGTGCCGTTCGTGCGAGCGAGAACGGTTTCGGGATCGCAGGGGCCGATCCTGCTTTGGACACGCGGATTGCCGATCAGCGGGACCGTCTCGCCGAGTTGCCGCAGCACGGCCGTTGCCGCCTCGGCGATCTTCTCGCCGAACCGAAACGACTGCGTCAGCCTTGCGGTCGCCGCGGTCTCGATCTTCTCCATCGCGTTGACGGCGCCGCGCCACTCGTAGATTTGCTGGTAACGATCACCGACATAGATCATCTGCGCGGCCTGCGCCTGCAGCACGGCCAGCACGACCGGATTGGTGTCCTGAGCCTCATCGAGCAAGATGTAGTCCGCAGCGATCCGCGGTTTTCCAAGAGCCCAGAGCTTCAGGTAGCCGTCATGGCCGAGCGGCATCTGATCGGCCGGAGCGGTCATCCGCTGCCAGACGTGCTGGGCACCGCGAACTGCGAAGTCAGCAACTTGCTGCACCACGGCATCGGATGCCGTCAGAAGGGAGCCGTGGCGGCGAACATGCGCTGGCGCGATCTCGTCCGCCGCCGACATTGCGAACTGCTTGACGGTATCAAGGATGATGAACGCTTGCGATCGCGGCTGCAGCGAATGCTGCTGGTCAATCCGCCAGACCTTTTTCAAGTCGAGAAGCTCCGCCAGCTTCTGCGAACCGATGGAGCCCGTCATCTTGCCGCCGCCGCCGAACCGACCGACCGTAGCCCTGAAGGCCAGACCGTGGCTCGTGCTGCAGTTGACGCTGTTCGGGAAGCGTTCCTTCGCCTCGTCGACGATCTTGCGATTAAATGCGATGTACTGACCGCGCTTCGTGGTGCTGTGCGCGATCATTTCGAGGGTCGAGGTCTTGCCGGTGCCGGCGTAGGCGTTGATCTTCAGCGATGACGCCTTGAGAAAGGCATCGATCGCGCTCTGCTGCTCGGCGGTCGGCTGGTGTCCCAACCTGCCGGCCTTCGCCGACCCCGATCCAGCGGAGGGCTTCGGGGACGGCTTGGCCGACGGAGGTGGGTCAGGACGAAACAGAGAGGCCCGGATTTCCTCGATCCGCTTCATCAGATCGCGTGCTCGTGGCATTCGCCGGAATGTGAGCTCTTCGGCGATCTGGTCGATCGTCGCGCCGTTCCGCTCGGAGATGGCGTCATCGAGCGCCGCCTCCAAATCGTCGATGGAGGCCGAAAGAAACCTACGCGACATGACTGCCCCCATTACGTGCGCTGCAGCGCTACTGCTATCCCGCATCCGAGGGCCGGCGGAAGTCAAGATGGGGCCAACGCGGGCGCAGCGCCGATCGCGATGTCGAACGGCAGCTCATGGCCTGGCCGCCGGCGCGGAGGAACGAGGCAAAGGCCTGGTCGACGTCATCGACCACGATGTCGGTCTCCGGCCTGAGGAGAAGATGTAGGACCAGCTCCAGCTCGGCGTCTGTCTCCGGGAGCCTAATAGGTCGGCCGCTTCCTGTGTCCGCTACAACAGCGATTGCCGGAGCCGGTCGCAATAGAGGGCGATCGCCCCATCGAGGTTGTCCACCTTGAGCAGAAGGTTGTCGAGCTTGCGCAACCCGGCCGCGTGCTCACGGGTCCTGCTTGCTGCCTCGGGCGACGATCTGCAGGACCCCATCGGGCAGCGGCCGCTGCAGCGCCACCGCTTCGGGCGTAGGCAGCGTCAGCCAGGCGTCGACCTCCTGTGTCGTCCGCAGGATCACCGGCATCGCCTTCGGGTGGATGGCGCCGACCTCGGCGTTTGGCTCCGTGGTTAGAAACGCGAAGAGATCGATCGTCTCTGGCCCGGTCATGATCTTTCGGACCGACGTCCATTGCGGAACCCAGATCCCGGCGAAGAAGGCGAGCGGCCGGGCTTCATCCAGCGCGAACCAGACATCGCCACCGGCGTCGCGGTTGAATTCGCTGAATGAGGTGAACGGGACCACGCAGCGGTTCCCAGGCAGGAGCCAGCGGGTCCAATGCTTACTGGTGGTGTTGCGGACATTCGTGGTGCCGCTATCCGGCTCCGCCTTCAGCAGCGCTTGAAAATCGACATCCTTGCCCTTAGCCCGCAGCTTGTCCGCCCGCTTCGTCGTGGCGGCGAACAGCGCCTGCGATGACGACGGCATGCCCCAGCGCACCATGGCGAGTTCGCGACCTTCGGGCGTGTTCCTGACCACCGGCGCCGGATAGTCGGGGAAGATGCCCGGCAGCGGCGGCAGGTTGCCGGTGCTGTCCAGCATCGCGTTAGTGAAGAAGCGGATCGCCTCCTGCGTCGACGTCATAGAGTAGAGGTTGCACACCCGACCCGTCCCTCGGCTACGCCCTGAAGCTTGCCCTGCGGCCTACCTCTTGCCAAGGGCGGCGTTCAAGACCGCGGCCAGTTCCAGGCCGCCAACCGCGAGCTGGGCCGCCAGTATCGGCTGCGCCTCGACCTGATAGGTCGGCGGCAATTCGATCGGCTGTCCGGCGGCTAGCTTGGCCTCCCAGCCCGCCGGCATCATGGCGTAGAGGCGTTCCCCCGCGGCATGGCAGCCCGTCGTCCAGTCCATCACTGCACCGGTCCGGAAGTCGGAGACACGGATCGACGGCATCACCGCGGTTTCAATCTCGTCGACGAAGTTGCCCCAGCTAAAGGTGTGGGCGTCGATCAGCCCATCATCCCAGAGTGCATGCAGGCGCATCGCGAGCTGCCGCGGCTTTCCATCCGGTCCGCTTCCAGCGAGGGTGATCTGCTCCGCGTTGCCGCCGGCATCACCATGCGCTTCGGCGCAGTGGAACGGCTGCGATAAATCGCCGACGAGATGGACGACCAGCTTCAGCGCCTGCTGCCGCGCCAGCAGCGGCTGGGTCGGGTCGGAAAGCACCACGATCTCGCGGCTGAGCGCTTCCGGCAAGCAGTCACCTTCGGGCGAAGCGTGGCAGTCGCGGGCCGGGCTGTAGATGGTCTCTCCGAGCGGGACGTCGATGTAGTGCCAGCGCTTCGTCTTCGTGCCAGCCGGCGTGAACTTGTAGTCGTCGGCCCAGCTTGACAGAGAGGCGAGCGAGGCAGAGCCGATCAGTGCCGACAGCTCTGTCGCCGCGGCTGGCGTGAGCCGGCGCTGCGCCAGTTCGGCGACGATCGAATGGCCGGATGCACCCCAAGCGAAAGCTGGAAGCGGGCTCAGAAAGACAGCAGCAGCAAGCGCGAGACGCAGCATCGACGTTCCCCCCGGTCATGGACGTGCCACGACACTATGGCACGGCCGGTTGTCACAGGCATCTGCCGCGTGCGCCTTGACCGCATCAACAAGTGTGAACAAAATGAGAACAGGGGGAAGCGACGGAGATCGAGATGGCGGCGCCGGATGACAAGCTTGACGACCAGGAGAAGGCGCTGCTTGAGAGGATCGACCAGCTAATCGAGGTGCACGGCGGCGATCTCCGCGCAGTAATCGAGACGCTGCTGATGGCCTATGACGACCGCACCGAACAGGCTTCCAGCGGCTTCGTCCGCGGACGTCGGCATGGCAAATGAGCCGCCGGTCTGGCGCCGGCCGCTGACGATCCACGAGCTTCGGGAGCGGATCGACGATCGCGTCCGCGCCGGCAAAGAGGTCCATCTGACTGCGGAGACCGGATGGCTCATCCTGCATGCTTTGCGCGCCTACACGGCGCATCCCAGCCATCAGGAGGTCGTTGCGATGATCTGCCGCCTGCAGACGATGAAGCGGAAGCCCTGTTCGCCGCCGTGCCAGCGCTGCAGCGGCACCGCCGCCGATATTCGGGCTCTCTACCGGGGCGAGGTCAAGGTGTTCGGTGACGACAGCGATTGGTATCCGGCGGGGAAGCGGCGGTAGCCGCGGCACCAGGCGGTCGGCAGCCGACATATCGTTCAGGATGCGGCGGCTGCCGATACTCACCAGCGAGCGATCGCGTATCGCTTCAAGGGCACGCCAAGCCCCTTAAAGAGGGAAATGGCGTCGCTCGTATTGAGACTTGCAGGCGTCACTCCAAGTATATATGCCGCGAGTTGCTTGGCTGGCATCCAGCCATTCTGAGTTTTCACCCACCAACGCCAAGGCCGTGACGGCGGATAAACTTTGTCAAGCTTCCGACGGGATGGAATGTACTTCCACGGCATCATTTCGATCTCCGATGATAGCGGAGATCGCACCCGAAGCACGACCCCCGCAAGGCTGCGGTCATCGTGCGCTCTCCGGGAGCCCGAGGGGATGGCCCACATGTTGGGGCCAAGCACGCTACAAATCTAGGCCGCTGACAAGCCGTGTCAAGCCGGCGCCTTAGTAGTGGCGTCGATCTGGTTTTCCCCGCTTAGGGGGCCGCTGCACGCTTGCGCGCGCGATCCGCGTCGGCAGCATCTCGGACGATCCGATTGATGGCGGCCGAATTGTCCTTCTTCACCACGACGACCTTGATCCGGTGCGGAGCCGGGCCGTGGGTGCAGCTATGGCCAAGTTCCCCCTCGAGAAGTTGGTCGCACCAGATATAGCCGTAAACCATCGGCCTAGGCGACGCCGCATGGACGCCGCCGCTCATGGTGTCCCAGTGAGGCGACTGGAAATCGGCGAGCCGAACCTTAGCGATCCGATAGTCGTTCCAATGCCGCCGCACGTTCAGCGTCTCTTGGTCGTTCACTTCTTCCTCCTAGAGTTGGAGAGAGGGACCTGCGTGCGCCGCCCACCGATTGAAGGTTCCGATCCATACCAACGTCGAGATCGAGCGGCCACGGCATTCGCCTAAAGGAAGCCCGCCGCGCATCGCCGCGGGCGGGCTTTGCATAGATCGCCGCTTCGGGTGGGAACAGCCCCAGGCTGCGTCCGCTGCGGCGCGACACCTGAGGTTCACACTACGCCCCGCGAGCCCGACCCGTTCGGAGACAGAGGCTGGTACAATGGCGGGCATCGGGTGCAGCACAAGGACCGGAGATAGCCCGCTACAGATCGATCAGGCCGAGCTTGATCGCCATTGCCACTGCGTGTGTCCGATTGCCGGCGCCAAGCTTCTCAATCGCGCTGGCGACATAGACGTCAACGGTCTTCGGAGAGATGCTCAGGATCTGCGCCGTTACGCTCGTTGTCTTGCCGCGGGCAGCCCATGCCAGCACGTCTCGCTCACGATCCGTCAGTCCGATTTCGAGGCCGGCATCGTGGAGCTTAACGACATTGCCGGCCATCTGTACGGCCGCTGAGCGAAGGTCGATGGAGCGCTGCATCCAGTAGATCAGGATCAGGTGAAGCTGCTGGAATGACGCCTCGGTCACCTGACGGAAGCCGGCGATGCTGTCGGTCCAGATCAGGGAACACAGGCTGGAGTGAACCCGGCCGATGCTGTCGACAAAATGGAAGGGGATCACGAGCCCCTCCTTGAAGCCGTAGTCCGATGCCGCCTCCATCGTCTTCAGCGCACCGGACTTCTTCTGCCCAAGCCGCTTCGGCAAGGGCGTATCGCCCCAGCGAAACGGCTTGTTGGTTCGACGCGCTTTGCGGATGACCTCGTCCACTTGGATGAAGCCGTTGTGCTGATACTCGATTTCCCAGCCACTGCCGGTGGTGCCTACATAATAGGGCACGTCGATGTGGGGCTTTCCGATATCGAGGAAGCAATACGCGGCGAACCCCCAAGCCTCGATGATCTCCTGCAGGAGGGCTGGCAGACTGACGACATCTTCGCAGTCCTCAATCATGCCGATCGCCTCGTCCATCGTCATAGCTAAAACCCCGTAAATCCCCCAATACCAATCCGCGAGCCTAAGCCGTCTTCTCCCGTCTAACTAGTCGGGGGCAAGCAATGCAAGCTGGTGATATTGCGCTGGAAGGCGCGCGGCGCTATTCGGCCCGTGTATTTCGGGGGGCTGATCAGCCTGACGAACTTGCTGAGGCGCAACGCTTCAGACGGGTCGAACTGGTCGAAGGTCTGGGGTGGGATCTCGCCGTGGTCGCTGGCCGCGAGGTCGACGAATTCGACAACGCGGATGCCCTGCACTGCCTCATCCGTTCGGGAGGCGAGATCGTCGGCTACTTTCGAACGATCCGCACGGATCGGCCCTATCTCGCCGCCACGAAGTTCCCGGCTCTGGCGACGCAGCGGCCCTATCCCAGCAGCCCGGTCGTTTGGGAGCTGTCACGCATTGCGGTAAAGAGCAGCGAACGGCGGTTTGAGACTGCGCTGCACCTCTACTCGACCATGATGCAGGTCGTAAGCAGCCGAGGCGGCGTCGCCATCTGTGGGTTCGTCGACACGAACCATGAGCGGTTGTTCGCTCGCGCCGGGCTGATCACAGAGCGATATGGCGAGCCGGCCATCATAGGCAGCGACCGCTTTGGCCGCCCGATCACTGTCGTGGCGGGAGAGATCCCGTTCCCGAAGCAGGGCGGCGCCCGGTTTGAGCGCCTCATCTCCCTTGTCGAAACCATGGAGGTCGACGATGCCGATGCCATTTTCGGACGTTCCAGCCTTTCGGCGTGACCCCCTCAAGCTGATCCTCGATCGCTCTGCTGCCGCCGAGCCAGGCTTTGTGCCGCTCTATCTCGGTCGGCGGCCCATCTGGCTCGTCACGGAACCGGAGTTGGCCCGTCGCATCCTGAAGTGGCCGTCTACCGATCTCGACAAGGGCCGGCTGGTCGCGACGCTGAAGCCATTGGTCGGGGAGAGCCTTCTCACCAACACCGGGGAAAAACACCAGCGATCCAAGGACGCCATACATCGTCATGTGCAGCGCACGGCCGTGACGAAGCATCTCGACGAGCTGATCGGGATCATCAACCAGGGGGTCGCCAGGATTGCGGTCGACGGTCGATGCGACACCACGCTCGATCTGCCGCCCCTCGCTCTGCATCTCGCTTGCGCGGCGATGTTCGGTGCGGAGCTGATCTCGAATGCGGATCGCCTGGCGATCGTGAAGGCCGTCCGCCTCGTCGAGGCTGAACTGGCCGACGATATGTTCCGCATATGGCCCCGCTTGCCCTGGAAGGCCGACGCGCGTCGCCAGCGCCTGCAGCATGCGCGCGACATCGTTCACTCTATCGTGCGACGGGCGCGGGCCAGCGAAGATAAATCGGCGCTCCTCGCAGCGCTTGAGGCCGCGGGTCTCGACGACGAGGAAATCAACGCTGAGATCCTCGGCCTCTTCATTGCCGGCCATCATACGACAGGATCGACGATCGCCTGGATGCTCTATCACATGGCGATCGATCCCTCGATCGCCGACACGGTGGCGCTCGAGGCCGATCTGTTGATGTCGCGGCTGGAGCGCAACGAGATCACCGCGCTCAAGGAAGCGCCTCTGAGCCTCGCTCTCGTCAACGAAGTGCTGCGCCTCTATCCGGCGGGATGGTGGACGTCGCGCGAGTTCGTTCGAAAGACGGTGATCGACGGCAAGCGGTTCAGAGCCGGCGATATGGTCATGGTCAGCCCATGGCAGTTGCACCGGGACGGCCGCTATTGGCGGGAACCCGACAGCCTCCAAGTCGACCGCGATTTCGACCACCCGGCCTACATGCCATTCGGGGTCGGGCCGCGGGTCTGCGTGGGGATGAGCCTCGCCAGGATCGAGTTGCAGTTGGTGGCGCTGCAGTTCGCCTCGGCATTCCGCTTTCGCCTCTCAGGGAACCAAGCGGTTCGACCTCGCGCCTCGGTCACACTTCTCGCACCAACCATGACGATCGAGACAGACACGCGGCTCGACACCGTTTTTCGAAGGCACATCGCGTGACGGGGGAACGATATTGTCGGAAGATGAGGTCAAAATGGAAAAGGCCGCGATGCTCAGGATGACAGAGTATCTGGCGAGTTCTGCGAAGAACCATGGCATGCGTCGCGCGGGACGCCTGCTCGACGATGCCTTTGAAGCTATAGCTCTCGGCGATCAGCCGATCAGCGAGCCAGACCGGCAGCCGTCGGAGCAGGTCTAGCTGCTGGCTTAACGTGCAAGTGGCCCACCGCCTTCTTGGGGCGGCGGGCCACCATCGATGTCGAAGTGTGGGCAAATCGACACCAACGGGCGCCGACTGTAGCATTTCAATTAGCCAGACATGCAGCCGACCTCGGCTGCGGCAAAATCTCGACTGCCAGAAGACATGAAATCGCCACTCGTTGGACATTTATCTCAAGGAGATGAAAGTGGGAGTGGCGATCCTTGCAGATATCCGACGAGGGGTCTCGGCCCGACCAAGCGGCTGCTCTTAGACGAATAACGGCTGAGTTGTCCGATCTGATTGCAGTGGCAGATAGCGCAAAGATGGACGAAGTCGTAGAGCGGCTTCGTCTTGCCGTTAGGGAAGCTAATCGGCTGACCTACGGTATTCCGCCCTCCATATGTCCCGATATCTAGATCGACTTTGCGCGGTAGCCTGACTACCTCGTCGCTAAGCGAACTCCTTTAAAACAATCCCGAAAGTCATTGTCTCCTAGATGGCAGAGCGGGGAAGCAGACGAAGAGGCGTCTGATCGATCGTGGCGCTGTCGTGGTCAGCAATAGCCTCCTCGACCGGCTCCTCCACCTCGCCGATCGAAGTCGAAAGGAAGCGAAGCGGCATGATGTCACCTGCATCAGAGATGCTAAGGTGCGCCTATCTGGAGTTGCGCGGTGGCAGGAAGTTAGGCCTCCTTCGAGAGACGGCTCCATAGGGCACATTGGGACAATGGAGAACACGCTGGAATGAGTAGCTGGTCGGCGAGCCTAGTCTGGAGGAGTTGAACCAATGGTTCGCCTCTATGTGGGCGTCACGGATGGTTCATGGTTCAACCAGTTACGAGCCTCACAGCCGCACGATGAGGTCAACTTCTGGCAGCCCAGCGGGACTGTTCAGTTCAAGGCATTGCAGCCGGGCGAGTTGTTCCTCTTCAAACTCCACGCTCCCGACAATTTCATAGCCGGAGGCGGTGTCTTCTCCCACGCCTCGATCGCTCCAGCGTCACTTGCCTGGGAGGCGTTCGGTCGAAAGAACGGAGCCAACGACTTTCCAGAGATGCGGGAGCGGATCGTCCGGTACCGGCGGGCTGTCGCGCCTGAGCGCGATCCCGCTATCGGATGCCGAATTCTGACGCAGCCGTTCTTCTGGCCAAAGGAGATGTGGTTTCCGATCCCGCTTAGTTGGGCGCACAATATCGTTAGCGGCAAGGGGTTCTCCTCCGATGAAGCCGATGGCCGATATCTTTGGGATGCTGTCGCCGACCGTATCGCCGGCATCGTCACTACGAATGAGGGACTAGGAGCGCTTCCTCGTCACGGCGCGCCATCCCTCATCAAGCCTCGACTAGGCCAGGGCGCTTTCCGTTTGGCGATTACGGATAGCTATGAGCGACGTTGTGCCGTGTCCGGAGAGAAGACGCTCCCAATTCTCGACGCAGCCCATATTCAGGCCTATGAGGCGGGCGGAGAACACTCTCTATCGAATGGACTTTTGCTCCGTACAGACATCCACAAGCTCTTCGATCTCGGGTACGTCACCGTCTCACCCGATGGTCGCTTCGAGGTCAGTCACAGATTGAAAGCTGACTTCGACAACGGTAAGCACTACTATGAGCTTCACGGATCGTCCGTCCGAACCCCGCAAAACACAGCAGCCTTAGCATCCCCAAACGCATTGGCCTGGCACAGGGAGAACCGCTACCTAGGGTGATCGCGGCGCGGTGGGCTACTCACCGCTAGCCTTGCTCTCCTCGACAATCGCTACGCCCTCGATCGGAACGTACCAAACTGCCTTATTTTGTAGGCTTTTCTCCTGAGAGGACCTGAACGGTCTCCTGTCGCCCTTTACGACTTTGGACCAGACCTCGCCGTGATATGGATTGGCGGGATGGGGTGGATCCTCTTCGAGTGGCTCGAACCCAACCATCAGCTCTTGCATCCGGATTGTCCCGGCCGGCCACCAGATCGATCCGGTCCAGCGTGGCGTGGTTACATAATTTCGCGGATCGAGCCCGTCTTCTAGAACCAAAGGTTCGAGATCGACCGACATTCCCCCATTGGGACCAGACGACGGCTTGAACGCCAGGGATGAAAGCCTCCACCCGCCGTTTCTGCCTGGGACAACCCACTCAGGAGAAATCCGGCGGATGATGGTGTCCCCATCTCCTATTCCGTCGTGGTCGTGCGGTATGACGTTTCCGTCCTGATCACGCGGCGGCGGCGTCAGCGGCAACGGCAGGCTCCGAAAGCTCTTGGATCCAAGATAGGATCGGTCGGAAGTCGATGGTCAACTCAACTTCCTCGCCATCGTCGCCGGTATGATCGGTTTGACGCCAAGCATGGACGCTGTTCGGCCGGAGGACATGAAGCTCGATATCACCTTTTTCGGTGTGCCACTCGACTTGCACGTCTCCATCGACCCCCGGGACGATAGAGGGGACAGGGGTTCCGGAAGGGCAAAGACCATCGAGCATCAGAAGCGCAAATTCGGCAGTGCTCAAGCTAACAGGTAAACCGCGATATCCGTCCCAACCGGTGGGCAAACGAATTAGCTCTTCCAGTCTGCTTTTGACCTGAGGTCGCCAATCCCGATCGGGCGCTTGGACCACCAAACGGGTGAGAGAACCCGTTCGCGCAAGCGAAACTCCCGTCTCGCGCGCAAACAGGCGATGCTCAAGACGTTTTACCTGCGCCGAGCCGGAAGAAAACGCGCTGTTCGCGCTCGAAGGGCTCATTGTGTCCTTCCCCATACACTGTGGGCCAAATCAGTTGTAATTTCCGCAAAGGTATTCAGTACCATTTCACGACCAAGCTTCAAGAACTCTATCGCACCCTCGACGGTTGGCTCGGATGGCAAGCCCCTCGCCGTGATTGTCAGCACAAACATGCGCTTGCCGGTGGCGTTGTGTATGGCGCTATGGCCCTCAATGTGGAGCCGGCCGATCGGTGTTTGATCCGTGTCAGATATGGTGCGGGCGATTGCGACGGAAAAGCCCTCCAGCTCGTCACCCGGTAACTGCATGAACCGGAATACGTCTGCCGCCTTTACAATTCCAAGGTCGGGCTCAACAAATATATGGTTGATATAGGATATCTCGCACTGCGTTATATTGTGACTTGTAGCACTTGGACTGTTCAGAACCGGAAATAACTCGTTCAGTTCGGTCTCGAATTTCTCAACCATCCGCTCAAAACGCGGGTAGTCGTTCGTCATATCGCCCACCTTCCTCCAGTTATGGAGCAAGCGGTCGCTTTGGAACTGAATAAGCTCATCCTTTTGCTTAGATAGGAACCAGAAGCGAAGCTGAGGGGCACCGGTTAGCATTTCGATACCGAACTGCGGTCTTGCCGGCAGTCCGAACATCTCGAAGGAAGGAGCCAGCGGGGCCTGCTCTTCGACATTGGGGAACCTGTCTCGGAAAAGTTGCCATACTTCGTACGCCCGGATTTGCTGGTAGCCCCGTGGCGGATCGAACTGCACTCCCAACACCACTTCGTTGAGCGGGGGCGCGGTAAAGTCCGGTAGGTGGCCCGGGCGGGTCGAGTTAGGCATCGTGACGGCAATCTCGATCTAGGTTCGGCCTGTGGGGCGTTGGGGCTCAGGATATTGAAGATGGCTCGATCGAGATAGATGTTTCGTCAGGGTCGGACTGAAGCGCGCGTCTCCACGGCCTTTGGGTCGTGGAGATCAACGGAGGCGCGGCAAGTACTTGCCGGGAGCTTGTCAGCTCTCCGAACCAGCTCTTGCCGCGAGAGGCGCTAGGGAATGGCCACAGATCGAAGGCCTTGATGGGTGGTAGGAGGCGCTGCGGGGCTTCGCGCACCCTCTCAAAGATGGCCCTCACCTCGGCTGCAACGTCGTCGCCAGCGGTGTCGCAGCGACATCCCCCCGCTCTCTGCGAAATCTTCGCGAAGGGTTCCGCCGCCAGTTTCCCATCGGACCGGGCTCACGGGAGGGCCGCGTCGCGTCGGCAGGACTTGGGAGCCGGAAGCTGCCGATGCCCGCCCTCGGCCGCTGTAGCGGCAGGAAACAGGCACCAAAAGACACGGGCGGGCTTTGCGATCGACGCGAAGCGCCGTCGCGGCGCTTCGGCTAGAATGGGGCAAAGGATGACCTGACCGGAGGCGAAGATGCAGGTTCACGAGATCGCGCGAGCATTCGACGCCGCTTCGGCGGAATTCGTGGCCTTGCTCGATGCTGGCGATGACTATCGCGGGATCATGGAGGGGCTCGACCATGCGGCTGCAACGCAGCAAATGGCGATCGCAGTTCTAACCAAGGCCCGCGCCGGATCGCCCGAAGCACTGATGGTCAAGGTATTGACGTTCGGCAAGATCGAAGCGGGACGGCTTTGGCCGGCGCTTGCGAAGGCGCTGTTGGGCTCGATCGGCCGCGATGCGGCAGACCTCGCGCGCGCGGCGAACTAGGCGCCGCGCGCGGCCTTTTCGATGGCCTCGACCACCTCGAATGTCGGCGCGCCGGCCGCGAGTTCGGCGCCGATGTCGCTCCAGATCAAGATCATGAGATCAGTCGCTGAGATACTGCTGCGGACCGCCTCCGCCGCGTCGAATGCGACGCCGAGACCATTCGCGACCTCGGCGAGCCGGACAATCGCAATCGCGCGCTGACGTTCGGCGGCGGCGGGGTCGGTCACGCCGCCACCTCGTCAACGATCGTCT
Organism: Kaistia sp.; assembly: GCA_965279105.1. GTDB lineage: Bacteria > Pseudomonadota > Alphaproteobacteria > Rhizobiales > Kaistiaceae > Kaistia. Next base: position 839,398 of record OZ257135.1, on the reverse strand, counting down.
TTGAGGCAGCAGTCTCGTGATCGGCGATCAGCTCGAATATGACGATCTTCCGGCGCTCGGGCGCTTCGGCCTTGCGGCGGCTCGCTTCGGCGGAGCTTTCAGCCGCCACCATGATCGCGGCCGGCGAAGTCCAGAATTTCGATGCGATCCAGATATCGGGATCGCCGCCGCGCAGTGCGGGCAGCGAAATTGACGCCAGCGCGGGAGGCAATGTTCCGGGCACCACGTCGAGGACTTCGGTCCTGCGAAACGTGCGCAATTCGACCGGCATCACAGGTCCAATCGACCCTCCGGACCGGAGATAGCCCCCCGTCGCCGACTGCGCATCAACCCTGACCTGCGCCTGCATCTCCTCGGAGAGCGGCTCGGAAGCGCCGGGGCGAGCCCAAAGCCGGACTTCCTTCGAGCTGAGCAGGCGCTCGGGTGCGCCGCCGCCGGTCCGGGTGACGCGCTCCGTCGTGTCGAGCGGTTCGGCGCCTTCGGGCAGGCTCCTGTTGACGGCTTCACACGCTGCATCGGCCTTCGCGATCGAGGCGATCAGCTCCGCGATGATCTTGGCGGCGGGGGGATACTCGGCAAGCAGCCGTTTTCCGGCTTCGGTCCGGAGCGCGAGCGCATCGGCATATGCGGCCTGCCGGCGCTGTTCGGCTTCGACCGCCTGCTGATCGGCGAGACGGCGCTCAATCTCCACTACGGCGGACCTCGCATCTTCGAGATCAGCCGTTGCCTCGGCAATGGCGCGCCGCAGCTTCAGCCTCGCGGCCTCGCCGGAGACTACCGTCTCGGGCCGCGATGCTTCGAGAGCAGTGAGCGCGGTTTCGCACGTCTTCAGATGCTGCCGAGCCTCGCCGAGCAGGCGATCAAGGGCGGCGGCGCCAGCGGGTTTCTTGCCGGCGATCACGGCCGCGAGCCGATCGAAGAAATTGGTCAGTGGCATCTTCATCTCCGCCTTGTCGCATTTCGAAAGAGGCCGGCGGCCGTGACCCACGCCGCCGACCTCCGCCCAGTCCGCGAAGAGGTCACGCGGGCCGGGACAGCGCCCGGACCGTGCGAAGTCCGGGCGGTTCGAACTCATTCTTTTTGTATTCGCACACCGACAGAATAGCAAAATTGGCCAAATTCGCAATCTAAAGGAGCGCATCGTCATCGCTCATCGCAGTCGCTTGCAACTTCTGTTCCTCATAGTTCCTCCATGTCTCTGTTGGTCTCTGACGATATCCTGCGCTCTCACAGGTTAAGCGGTACCGCGCCGCCGACCTAGCAAGCAAAGCGCAGATTTCATAATCCGGTACACGCTCGAATGCCGGTCTGCCCCGCCGCGCGGCACCCACCCAATTGCCGGAGGACCCATCACAGGAGGGGGGTCCTATACTCAGTTTACAATGGGTCTGACAGTACGTCTATTGTAAACCTGAAGAAAATCGCACGAACATCTGCGATTATTTTGGGTCCAGCCTCGGCTTTGCTTGCCGTGTTGCTTCCCGTTCTATTCGGGTCACTTTCCCCTTTGCTTGGGGTCGTGAGAGGGTCGGGACGGGGCCGGGGACGGGGCGTCCCCGCCCTTCGGGGCAAGCGTCTCGCCTCCGACGAATGCGCCGGGCTCCTTCCGTGCACTCGACCATTCGCGGGTCTCGATGAGGCGGGGCGGCGAGGCGGACAAGCTCGCGGACGCATTCGGCCTTTCTGCGGACGTGATTGGGTTATGGCCGGACACGCGATCAGGTCGGCAATGGTCGCGCTCGCGCGCCGTTTCAACCGCCTGAGGCCGGTGCTTTCTTGCACGGAGTGCCGTCCATCCTTTCACCGGTCGACCTTGGCCCCATGCCGGCCGAGGCGGATGGGATCGGCCGTGAACCCGCCGGAGCGAGGTATAGACCTATCCGCGAGGTCCTCGCCCTGCGTCGCGGCGCCGGATCGCGCCCGAGCGCGACCGGACCGCCTGGGACTGTCGCTGATATCGACGCTGAAGCTCCTATCCTACTGACGACCTATACGACGGAGATGCGGCGGGGGCCGAGCCCCGCCTCGCGTTCTATGTCGAGGGTCGCCAGCGTTGACGCGAGCGGCCATTGTTCGCCGCCTTGGTGCTGGAACCGGCCTACGAGCTGCGGTTCCTTCTTAGGGTACGGCCATCGGCCGACCTATATTCAAGATCAATATCTATAGGGTACCCTGGTTCAAGGTATCGAATATACCTTGAACCAGGGTACTGATTTTATCCCAACCCGGGGTATCGGAATGATACCCCGGGTTGGGGTGTCATGTCGGCAAACGGGGCCAAATCCGCCGCTTCAATTTCAGCTTGTCCTCGACATGGTCGCGGATGATGAGACCTTGGTCTTCCAGTTCCTTGAGGGCGGTCGTGACGTGGTTGATCGGAATGCAGGCCTTTTGCGCGAGCGACTTGTCGGTCGCGAAGCAGTGCCCGCGCTCAAGGTTGAACCGACCGCTCAACACCCATGCCATCTTGATTGCCCGGTTACCCTTGAAGCCGGAGCTCAGCACTTGGTCGCGCCACGTCTCCAGAACCTTGTACCGCCGGCCGGCCGAACCTTCGCCCTTGTCCCAAGTTGCGGCATCCTTCGGCGGGCTCCCGTCCGGAGAGATCGTGATGCGTTTGCGAACCTGCTTCCTTGGGGGCGCGGGATCACCCACAGGCTCAATCGGCTCGGCCTCTAGGACACGTGCTGCGGTTTTCACGATGCCGCCCCTTCTGACGGGGCAGAGGCCATGCGCCTCATTGCAGAGACAAGCGCGATCTCCAGCCTATCCAGCTCAACGGCAATGCGCTCCGGCGCGATGCCGCGGCGGGTCATGATCTCACGCTGCAGGTCAAGCTGGCGGCGCAGATGCGCCGCAGCCTTCTCCGGCCGCAGGCCTGCGGCATAAGCCGCCTGCCTTGCCACAAACGGTCGATTGCTCGATCGCGGAAAGGGGACGACTTCCGCCGACATCACACGCTCGCCTTCCGGCGACGCAGCGGGACGACGGCCTTCACGTCGGGCTCGGGCTCGGCCTTCACCGGTCCGAACTGAGCGTCAGGCAGGGCTGCAACAAACCTGTCGCGCTCCGACCTGCGCACGCGGACGGCCCGGCCAATCTTGACGGCGCGCAGCCGGCCGGCGCTGAGTTCGGCATAGAGCTTCGAACGGGATGCGACGAACAAGTCGCTGTCCCGGTCGTAAAGTTGACGCAAAGTCAAAAGGGGATCCGACATTCCAATCTCCTGTTTAGGGCGATTGGCAGCTCTCGGCCGACGGATCGCCCTGAATTATGTTCAGAGGCATTTTTTCCATCAGCCGGAAATTGGTCGGCGAGAGATACGTAGTCCGTACTGCAAAGACTTTCAAGGACGGGCCGGTACGGTCCCGCGCGACGATGCAAGCGGGCCCTCGCGTTAGGGCAAACTATAGGGCAAGCACTTTACCCGGACTGCAATAGTCAATGAGATCAGGCTGTTACTGCGTAATGATGGCGGAGGGAGCGGGATTCGAACCCGCGATACGGTTTCCCGTATACACACTTTCCAGGCGTGCGCCTTCAACCACTCGGCCACCCCTCCGTCTGGCGCCTTGCGGGCGCCGGTCCTTCGGCGTGGCGCGGCATTCGCAGCGCGACGCCGGCGCAGGCGCTGGAACAGCCGGCCGGACGAGCGGTGCGGTATCACGAAGCAGAGCGCCGATGCAAGGGCGCTGGCGGCGACTGCGGTTGACATGACCGCCCTGCGCGACCCAGGGCCATCGTCCGGATGCGATCGCGGCCGACTTGCCGCGCGTCGCCTGAAACCCATATAGGGCCCTGTGGCGAGGCGGCGCGCCGCCCGGCATCCTCTCTTTCATGGACGCGACCCATCTCAGCCCTGCGGCCATCCCCGGGACGCTTGGCCGAATTCGGCGGATCGGCCATGATCGGCTGTAACGCCCCGTGCACAACGACCGTATAAGGGTCGGTGCGGGCGTGGCGAGACGCGGCTGAAGGCCTCGCCGTTCCAACGGGAGCGGCGGACCTCTGCCGGCGGATGCTGCGGCGGGGCCGCGCGGGAGAGTGCGGCGATGGTGCGTTTTCTGGTTCGCCTCGCGGGGCTGTGCGCCCTGGCCGGCGCGGTCATCGCGCTGGTCGTCGACGGCACCAAGTCGGTGGCAGCCTCGGCCCTCATCCTGACGCCGCTCGGCCAGGCCTGGTTCGTGGCGAGCCCGGACAGTCTTGCAAGGCTGGAGACGGCCGTCACGACACATCTCGGCCGCTTCGCCTGGGACGGGATCGCCGGCGCCGTGCTGGCGCTGCCGGTCTGGCTCGTTTTCGGCGCGCTCGGCGCGCTGCTCATTCTGGCCGCCCGGCCGCCGCGCTTCCGCGCCCTGGCCTGACGGTTGCTGCAACGTCAAACCCAAGGAGACTGACGATGAATCTCCTCGACCTCTTTGCCCGCAAGGCGAGCATGCCGGCGCCGGGCCGGGCCCTTCCCGGCCGCGCCACGCCGATCACCGTGCCGGGCTTGCATTTCGTGAACGGGCGGCCGCTGGCCGGACCCTATCCCGAGGGCACCCAAACGGCCCTGTTCGGCCTCGGCTGCTTCTGGGGCGCCGAGCGGGCGTTCTGGAAGGCGCCCGGCGTCCTCGTCACCGCGGTCGGCTATGCCGGCGGCGAGACGCCGAACCCGACCTATGAGGAGGTCTGTTCGGGCCAGACCGGCCAGAACGAGGTCGTGCTGGTCGCCTATGATCCGACGGTGACCTCCTTCGAGGCGCTGGTGACGCTGTTCTTCGAAAGCCACGACCCGACCCAGGGCATGCGGCAGGGCAACGATGTCGGCACGCAGTACCGGTCCGGCATCTATGTCGCCGATGCCGGTGAGCGGGCGACCGCCGAGCGGGTGCGCGATGCCTATGCCCATGCGCTGGCGGAGCGCGGCTTCGGCGCCATCACCACCGAAATCGCAGGGCGCGGCCCGTTCTACTTCGCCGAGGACTATCACCAGCAATATCTCGCCAAGAATCCCGGCGGCTATTGCGGCCTCGGCGGCACCGGCGTCGCCTGCCCTGTCGGCACCGGCGTGAAGGCGGCATGAGCGATCCGCTCGGCCCATCGACCGTGACAGCGCCGGCGCCGCAAGCGCCGGCGGACCGGCTGGACGCCCTCGTCGAGCAGCTGGCGACATCCGGCTATGCCGTCGCCGACGACATCCTGCCGCTGCCTCTCGTCGCGCGGCTCCGCTCCGAGCTGATCGCGCTGGCCGAGGCCGGCGCACTCGGCACGGCCGGTATCGGCCGCGAGGCGGCCTATCGCAAGGACGGCGACATCCGCCGGGCGGCGATCCGCTGGCTCGACGGCGGCACGGAGGCCGAGCGCGCGCTGCTCGCCCTGGCCGAAGCGTTGCGGCAGGCGATCAATGCCAGCCTCTATCTCGGGCTGTTCGACTTCGAGTGCAATTACATCGCCTATCCGGTCGGCGGCTTCTATGGCCGCCATCTCGACCGGCTGCAGGGCGCGCGCAATCGCGTCGTGTCGTTCGTCGCCTATCTCGATCCCGACTGGACCGAGGAGGATGGCGGCGCGCTGAGACTCTGGCGTCATCCGGACGATGCGGGCGCACCGGCCGAAACGGTGCTGCCGCGAGCCGGGCGGACGGTGCTGATGCTATCGGAGGAAATCCCGCACGAGGTGCTGCCGGCGCATCGGCCGCGCCATGCGATCGCCGGCTGGTGGCGGATCAACAGGGCGTGATCGTGAAGCTGCCGTTTCCGGGCTTCCCCTCGTCAGGGCGACTGCCTATCTCCGGCCCTGCCATCCGATCGCTTCCCCTCCGCTTGAAAGGCCCCCCATGGCATCCGCCCTGTTCTCTCCCCTCGTTCTCGGCCCGCGCCGGCTTGAAAATCGCATCGCCGTCGCGCCGATGTGCATGTACACGGCCGATGATGGCTCGGCGACCGACTGGCACATCCAGCACTGGACCACGCTCGGCATTTCCGGCGCCGCGATGGTGACGATCGAGGCGACCGGCGTCGAGCGGCGCGGCCGCATCTCGCATGGCTGCCTCGGCCTTTATTCCGACGCCAACGAGGCCAGCGCCCGCCGCGCGCTCGAGGTTGCCCGGCGCTTTTCGCCGGCGACGACCGTGTTCGGCGTCCAGCTCGGCCATGCCGGCCGCAAGGCCTCGACCCAGCGCCCGTTCGAGGGTGGCGGTCCCTTGCCGGCGCATGAGGATGCCTGGCAGACGGTCGGCCCCTCCGCCATCCCGTTCGCGCCGGGCTATCCCGTGCCGGAGGCACTGGACGAAGCCGGCATCGCCGGCGTGATCGCCGCCTTCGTGCAGGCGGCGCAGCGGGCCGAGCGCGCAGGCTTCGATTTCGTCGAGCTGCATGGCGCGCACGGCTATCTCCTGCACCAGTTCCTGTCGCCGCTCTCGAACCACCGCACCGACCGCTGGGGCGGCAGCCTCGAGAATCGCATGCGGCTGATCGTGACGATCGCCCGCGCGGTTCGCGCCGCGCTGCCGGCGCACATGTTCGTCGGCGCGCGGCTGTCGGCAACCGACTGGGTCGCGGGCGGCTTCGCGGTCGAGGATGCGATCGCCGTCGCCAGGGCGCTCAAGGATGCGGGCGTCGTCTATATCTGCGCCTCCTCGGGCGGCAATGCGCATGAGGCGAAGATCCCGGTCGGCCCGCTCTATCAGGTCGGCCTCGCCGAGGCGATCCAGGCCGGTGCCGGCATCCCGACCCGCGCCGTCGGCCTCATCACCACGCCCGCCGAGGCCGAGGCGATCGTCGCGTCCGGCCGCGCCGACATGGTGGCGCTGGCGCGCGCCATCCTCGCCGATCCGCGCTGGCCATGGCGCGCGGCAGCCGAACTCGGCGCCGAACTCCATGTCGTGCCGCAATATGCCCGCAGCCAGGCGACGATGCGTCATTGGGTGACGCCGCCGCAGGCCAAGCAGTCGGCCGCCTAGCGGCCGGCGACATCGACCGTCAGTGCAGGACGCCGGTCGGCGCGGCGTCGGTCGGCGCCTCGACATCGACGCCGGCAGGGCTCGCCTCGACCGGCAGCGGCGCCGCGTCGACAGGGCGGGCGGCGGCCACGACCGGCTCCGGCCTGATGCCGGGCGGCGCGCCGAGCAGAACCTCGCGGCAGGCGGGCGGCAGGTCGGACAGCATGATCTGGCGCGGCGGCGGCGGTGGCTTCACCGGCTTCGTCGGCGGCTTCACAGGCTTCGGCGGCTGCAGCCAGGCATCGAGCTCGGGTCCGCAGCCATCGCCGGATGGCGGCGGCTTCTGCGGCAGGCAGCTGGTCATGCTGGCCGGACAATCGAGGCGGACATGGAAGTGATAGGTGTGGCCCCACCAGGGCCGCACCTTGCCGAGCCAGGCGCGGTCGGCGCCGCTGCTGACGCAGAGCTGCTTCTTGATCGCCGCATTGACGAAGATGCGGGCGACCTCGGGATCTAGCGCCGCGCGGCGGATCAGCTTGTACTGGCCGCTCGTCCAGGCGGAGGCGTCGATCCGGCGCGCCTTGTCCAGCACCATGGATTTCGGCGCCATGGTCTCGCGCTCGCCGAGCGTCAGAGTCCGCTTCGGCATCGGCGTCAGCCAGAGATCGACATCGAGCCCGATCTGGTGGCTGGCATGGCCCGTCAGCGCCGGGCCGCCGCGCGGCTGGCCCATGTCGCCGACGAGGAGGCCGGGCCAGCCATCGAGCCGCTTGGCATCGGCGGCAAGCTTTTCCGTGAAGGCGACCAGCTCCGGCGTGCCCCAGTTGCGGTTGCGCGACAGGCGCATCGCCTGCCAGTCCGGACCATCGACCGGAAGCGCCACCGCGCCGGCGAGACACCCCTTGGCATAGGAGCCGATCGAGCGCGCCTCGAGCGGGATCGGCGTGTTGACCTTGCTGAACAGCACCTTGGCCGGCGTCGTCGCGAGCGGATCGGAGGCGAGCGCCGGCGGCGCGCCGAGCAGCGGGGCCAGCAGCGCGGCGACGAGCGCCGGAAATCCTTGAACCCGCCAGGCAGCGGGCCGAACCGGGCGCGACATCCTCGCCATCGAAACCATCCTCATTGCGTCCATCGCCCGTCCCTCACCCATAGTCTGGCGCGATTTCGTTAAGGATTCATCAGCCATCCGCGCGCCGTCCCGCGCGGATGATTATTTCAGCATCGGCGCTATTCCGACTTCGCCGTGGAACGTCTTGGCCGCATTTTGGCGCCGAATAGGATTCCATACTCGTTTCGGCCGATAATCCGCGATTGATCCCCTCCGCGCGCATGCGATAATCGTGCCCAGCGATCAGGACGCGGACCGCGTGTCCGCACAGGGCTCACAAGGGAGTTTCGACATGGCACTGAACCTCGGCGACATCGTTCCCGATTTCGAGGCCGACACCACCGAAGGCCGCATCTCCTTCCATTCCTGGCTCGGCGACAGCTGGGGCGTGCTCTTCTCGCATCCGAAGAATTTCACACCGGTCTGCACCACCGAGCTCGGCGCCGCCGCCAAGCTGAAGCCGGAATTCGACAAGCGCAACGTCAAGCTCATCGGCCTTTCCGTCGACGCGCTGGCCAATCACGACCAGTGGATCACCGACATCAAGGACGCGACCGGCGCGACGCTCAATTTCCCGCTGATCGCCGACCATGACAAGAACGTCGCCAATCTCTACGGCATGATCCATCCGAATGCCTCCGACACGACGACGGTGCGCTCGGTCTTCGTCATCGGCCCGGACAAGAAGCTGAAGCTCTCGCTGACCTATCCCGCCTCGACGGGCCGCAATTTCGACGAGATCCTCCGCGTCATCGACAGCCTGCAGCTGACCGCGAAATTCTCCGTGGCGACGCCCGCCAACTGGGAAAACGGCGATGAAGTCATCATCGTCCCGTCGGTCTCCAACGAGGCCGCCGCGGAAAAATTCCCGGCCGGCTGGAAGACGGTCAAGCCGTATCTCCGCTATGTCGCGCAGCCGTCGTCCGGCAAGCCGAGTTGATCGGCGCTTCGCCCTCATCTCCCGCTCTCGATCCTGACCAGCGTCGGTTCCGGCCGGCGCTGTTCTTCTTTGTGACCACGGTCCGGCGGCGGCGGGAATTGACTAAGGCGGAAGTGATACCCAGTTAGAGGTAGTGGCCGACATCACGCACGACGCCTGCCACGGAGCCCTAAGGAGAGCCGCCATGACCAGCCGCAGCCTGCATCCCCGCGCCGAGCAGACCCGCGCCGTTTCGCGCCGGGCCGCGCCGCTGGCCCGGCTGCGCGAGGCGCTTGCTGGCGTGGTCGAGGCGATCGACCGGTTTCTGAGCCCCGAGGGCGGGACCGCCGGCCTGCTGCCAATCCCGATCCGCGTCACCGCCGGCCAGCGCCCCGTCGGCCCTGCGCGCCCGCCTTACGACGCGCCGCGATGAACCGCCGCACCGCCATCGCCCATGTGACGTTCCGCCGGCCGTTCCGCCTCGCCAACATGGCGGAGGCACTGCCGGCCGGCCGCTACGCCATCGAGACCGAGCAGGAAACGCTTTGCCAGGTCTCGCTGCTGCCCTTTCGCCGCATCGCGACACGGATCCGCCTGGACAAGGCGGGCGCGAGCCGCCTCCTCGCCATCGACCCCGACGATCTCGAGGCCGCGCTCGCCGCTGACCTCCGCCCGGCCCGCGCGCCTGTCGCGGTCTGAGCCGGCCCGTCATATTCGCCCCTGCTGTTCATGCAGCGCGGCGTAGAGGCCGCCCTTCTCCATCAGCTGATCATGCGTGCCCTCCTCCGCGATACCGGCCTCCGTCAGCACCAGGATGCGATCGGCATGGCGCACGGTCGTGAGCCGGTGCGCGATGACCAGCGTCGTGCGCCCCTTCGCGAGCGCGAACATCGCCTCCTGCACGGCGCGTTCGCTCGCCGTATCGAGCGCGCTGGTCGCCTCGTCGAAAATGAGGATCGCCGGGTCCTTCAGGAAGGCGCGGGCAATCGTCAGCCGCTGCTTCTGCCCGCCTGAAAGCGTGACGCCGCGCTGGCCGATCACGGTGTCATAGCCCTCCGGCAGCGCGCTGATGAAGTGATGCGCATGGGCCGCCCGCGCCGCCGCAACGAGCTCCTCCATCGTCGCCTCGGGCCGGCCATAGCGGAGGTTGTCGGCGACACTGCCGGCGAACAGATAGACATCCTGCTGCACGACGCCGACCGCCCGGCGGAGCGAGGCGAGCGTCACGTCGCGCACATCGACGCCGTCGACCGAGACGCTGCCCGCCGTCGCCTCATAGAAGCGCGGCACCAGCGCGGCGAGCGTGCTCTTGCCGACGCCGGACGGGCCCACCAGCGCCACGAATTCACCGGGCGCGATCGCAAGCGAAAGCTCGTCCAGCACCAGCGCGCCTTCGTCCGTATAGCGGAACGAGACGCGCTCGAAGCGGATCGCGCCCCTCGCTGCCTCGAGCGCCACGGCATCAGGCCGATCCGTGATCTCCGGCGCGATGTCGAGCAATTCCGCCGCCCGCTCGAAGCCGCGATAGCCCTCCTGCCAGAGCCGCACGAAATTGGCGAGGCGACCCACCGGATCGACCAGCACGCCGACGAGGAGCAGCGCCGTCACGAGATCGGCGACGGCGAGGTCCGCCGTCACCACCCGCGCCGCGCCGACGACGATGACGATGAGCGTCACCAGCTCGGCGAAGGCGGTGGTGCCGACCGAGAACCAGGCCTCGCCGCGATAGCCCGCCTTGCGGCTCGCGAGGAAGCCGGCATTCTCATCCGCGAAGCGCCGCCGCTCCACCGCCTCATTGGCGAAGCTCTGCACGACGCGGATGCCGGCGAGCGAATCCTCGACCCGCTCGTTGACGGCGGCGATGCGCGCCCGGCTCTCCCGCGTCGCCCGCGTCATCACGCCATTGAAATGCAGCGCATAAAGCGTCGCGAGCGGGATCAGCGCGGCGATGACGAGGGCGAGCAGCGGATCGATGACGGCGAGGATCGCCAGCGCGCCGACGACCTTCAGCAGCGCGATCGCGAGGTCCTCGGGACCGTGATGATAGAGCTCGCCGAGCCAGAAGCTGTCATTGGTTATCCGGCTCATCAATTGCCCGGTGCGCTCGCGATCATAGAAGCGGAACGACAGGCTCTGGCAATGATCGAACAGCTCCTGGCGGATGCGCGCCTCGATCTTGGCGCCCATGACATGGCCCTGATAGTCGACGAAGAAGACGCAGGCCATCTGCAGCGCGAGGAGGCAGAGCATGGCGGCGCCGATCGCGCCGATGCGCAGCAGCACGTCCGGCCCGGGATCGGCGAGCTGGCGCGTCACCAGATTGGCGGCGAGCGGCAAGGCCAGCGCCGTCGCCGCGACGACGATGGCCGAGGCGACATCGGCGGCGAGCAGCCAGCGATGCGGCCGGTAATAGCCAAGAAACCGCCGCGCGGTCGCGAAGCGGCTGCTGACGGCCGCGGCGCCCTGCGGCGGCGCGCCGCGAAGGGCGCCGAAAAGGCCGGCTAGCGTGAAGCGGCCGGACGCGGGCCGGCGGAGCGAAGGGCTTCTATGGCGCGCATCGGCGGCGCGCGGATTGGTGCGCGCCTTGGTCGAGGAGGAAAGCATCGAGCATCATGTCCCGGTTGACAGGCGTTGCGGTCGTCTTGGACAGGAACGCTCTCATCGGGATCTCCTCGGCTCGCCGTCTCTCTGGCGCCACGACTATGCGACCTCGGCGGCGCCCGGGCAAGCCATGCCGCCGTCCCGGCGCACGGCTGTGACCGATTGGGCACAGGCCCGGTCGGGGACACCATCACGGCCAGGCAGACTCCATGCCGTCAGGCAGCAGGCAGGCAGACGCGGCCCGCAGGCTTGGCGCCGGGCGGGCTTTGACAACCATGGCGCGGCGCAAGGGCGCGCCGTCCTCGGGCGCGAAGAGGAGCGCGGGGCGCAAGGCACGTCGGCGCCCGGGCGGCGCGCCGGCGTGGAAAGGGAGAGAAGGGTTGCCCGGACCGCCCTCGCGGACGTCCCGGCGCCCCGCGCGCGAAGGTCCGGCTCGAGTTCAGAAGCCCGGGTGGTCTGGATCACCCACGCCGATCCGCGCCGCCGGCCGCCCGAACGAAGAGACGACCGACCGCCACGCATCGCCGCTGCCCCGCGACACGGGACGGCCCCCTAAAACCCGCCGACCTCCCCGCCGGGATCGTGACCCCCGGCCGCAAAAGGCCTCCGCACCCCACCCGCAAACGGAACGACCGGTTCGCCCTCTTCGAAGGGCGGGGATGAGCGGGAGTATGCGCGCGGTCGGAGGGGTAGGGGATAGATTTTGTTTGGGGGGAAGCGCCAAGCGGACCTTGCTGTGCATGTGTCTGCACGTCCGGTTAGCGCTCGCGAGCTGACGGTCTTCTTGTATGACTCCTAAGCGCTTAGCGGACCTTGGAGCACGGTAGCGGTTCACCGATTGTTTCGACGAAAGTCCAGTTTGAGTTTGTCCTGGTACACGCCTATCCGCTTTTTGGCACGATCGATCACATCGCTGAAATGCAGGATCTCGAAATAGGTTTCACCAAGCGACTGACGCGTCTCGGGATCCTTTAGTTCGCTTGATTGGAACCAGCCATTGCCCGTTGGGAACGGCGTCCAGTTTCCGCTTAGGCGCAGCGTATTGATGCTGTCGCCGATGAGGTAACCATAGAATTTCCTAAGTTTGCCGCCGGATTTTGCGGCAAGCAGCTGCGCGTATTCCGAAAGATCACCAATATGCTCATCAGTAGAGACACCGGGCGCTTTAAACTCGACGATGATCGCGGAGCCCTCCTTGCTGAAGACCGCGATATCGGGCCGCTTGCCGCTGTTGTCCGCAGTACGTTTGGCAAGAACCGTCTGGAGTGCTTCGTCGATATCGCTTTCGAATACGTTCGTATCATCGTTCCATTTGATATGTGCCAACGGCATGTCCGAAGCGATGTAGTCATAATATTGATACTCCTCGCTCAACAGCCAGATGTCATGATCAGTCGTCTCGGTGCTGTCCTTGCGCATCGGGAAGAAGATGCTGTGGATTATCTTCTCATCCTTGCGACGAATTCCGCCGGGCGCCTGCATAGCAAGCCGCTGGCCGCACGCGAGATCAAGAATATCGACGATCGCCGCGCGACGCACAATAAGTTGCGATAAATTGGCCATATCGAAATTCTTGAGGGACGATGTGTATTTCCACGAAAGTTCATGGATCTTCTGCCGGAATTGGTCGGAGTCCGGCTCCGTTACGATGATCTCCTCTTTGAGGTTGAAGATGGCGGCGGTCTCGTCGATGACGGCCTTCTGATATTTGGTCAACACGCGTTCGGCGACCGATTGAGCGGATTCACCATAAACAATACGGGTTTTGGTATCCTGGAGCATCGCTTCACTGATGCCGAACTGGTTGGTCGCTTCCTTCAGCACTATGTCTTTATTCCAGTCTGCCGGGGTGACCATACCGTCGATAACTGGGTCAAGCGCATCATGTATGTCGGCGTAGGACAGTCTTTCGGAGGAAAAGATGTCGCCGCTCGGAATCTCGTCCGGGATGTTGTCGAAATCATCGCGCTGTTCGTTGACGCGGGCATCCAGATAGTCGGCTTCGATAAGCACGATGTGGTGAAAGCCAGCGACCGGGTTGGTCTGTTCGGTGCGCGTACGAAGGTAGTGTCCCGTAATGTCCTTCACAGGCGTTGATTTGGCGCAGAAGGCGATGGCGTTGCGCGGAAGGTCATATTGCTCGGCGTCGAGCTGATAATGTGAGAGGTTGAATCGTTGCCGGCTGCCGAGACGGTCGCCCGTTCTCGGATCACGCTCCTCAACGTCAATCGGACGTTCGGCGGTTACTGCCGGTAGATCGGCGAGGCGCAGCACGACGTTCTGCGCCTCCTTGTGCTTCCAATGTCGCGTGGTGAACCGGATCTCGAAGGCGCCCAGCCCCATGCCAAGTCCCACGAGACGTTGCAAGAAGGCTACGAGCATTTGCTTCTTGAGCACATACGCTGAGAAGAGGTCACTAAGAGCGTCACCGTGGGATATCCGGTGGCGAACCGATTCTTTGAACTGGTCCAGTTTGATGACCGTCCCGATATCAGCTTCGACGCTGGGAACGATGCTGAAATCATCTGCCTCGATTTGCTTCTGCGGCTCGGCAAAGCGCAACTCGCGCTTCAAGAATTTGCCGCCGTCACGGTAAGTACTGGCAATCGTCATCTCCGCAAATTGATGGAAGAATTGGATGCGTCCGGCACCCTTGCACTTGCCGATACCCGAAATAGAAAGATCGTCCTTGTAGGACGTATCCTTGGTGAGAAATGCCTTGAGTTGTTCGTCGCCGAGACCGCAGCCATTGTCGCTGCAGGACACACTCATGACCTCGCGGTCTTCGAGGATGTCGGCGGGCAAGAAATCGACTTCGATCGTGACTTTCATGCCTGGTATGGAGGTGTCATCTGCTCGGCGGATCAGATAGGCGTCGATGGCATTGGCGATGAGTTCTTCAAAAACGACATACTGGTTCGAACTGAGCCTTGTGTTTTTAATGCTCCCCCTGATGTCGAGTGTCATTTTTGTTTCGATCCAACCCTGAGTTAAGCCGGCCCACTAGCCGCCAGCCCAGTTGAGAGTCAAGCGTTGCCAACTGGGAGCCCCGCCGCGGCGTCGTGGACGGCAATGCTGCCCGCTTTATCAACCTGCGCTCTACCCCTCCAGCACCAGCGGGCAGTGGTCCGAGACCTCCGGGTTCGTCACGGCCTCGAAGGGGGCGTCGGGCGGGGCAAGCGAGGACGGACCCACGAGACGGGCGGCAATCCGTTCTGTCGTAGCCGATGGGGCGCGGCAGACGATGACGCCCCGGCCACCAAACTCTTGGGGGCCTCAACAACGCACCGCCGTGCATGCCCGGGCTTGACCCGGGCATCCACGACTTTCTTGCCTCTGCCGACCGTGAGCCCACCCGCCGTCCGTGAGCAAGACGTGGATGGCCGGGTCAAGCCCGGCCATGACGGCATGGGGGACGGGGCCGTTCTGGAGGGGCTGCGCGCTGCAGAGCCGGGCTGCGGCCGGTCTCGATTGGCCGTACCCTCCCCGCCGTCATCCCGGCGAAGGCCGGGTTCCATATTCCAGCGGCCGGTGGTCTTGGGCCCCGGCCTTCGCCGGGGTGACGGCCTCGGTGGTGGAAGCGGCGAGGCCAGCGAGGATTGGCGCGCGAGACAGGTGGTGATCCGATCTGTCGTCGGCGATGACGCGCCGCAGACGGAGTCCCCAGGCACCGAACTCTTGAATGCAGCAACAACGCACCGTCGTCATGCCCGGGCTTGACCCGGGCATCCACGACTTTCTGGCCTCTGCCGACTGTGAGCCCACCCGCCGTCAGTGAGCAAGACGTGGATGGCCGGGTCGAGCCCGGCCATGACGGCACGTGGGCTGGGGCCGTTTTGGAGGGGCTGCGCGCTGCAGCGCTCCGTCGGCAGCGATCGCCGTACCCTCCCCGCCGTCATCCCGGCGAAGGCCGGGATCCATATTCCAGAGGCCGGTGTTCTTGGGCCCCGGCCTTCGCCGGGGTGACGGTCTCGGTGGTGGAAGCGGCGAGGCCAAAGTGGAGAGCGGTTGTTCCCGAACGGACCGCAGCTGATGGCGGCCTACTCGGCGGCGTCCGAATGCGGCGTAGCGAGCGCCGGGCGCGGCGCCTTGGACCAGGCGCCGGGGGCGATCGCGCGGCTGGCGGCGAGGATTTCGATGCCGAGGATTCGGCCTTCGCTGTCATAGTCGACGATGAGGCCCGGCTTTACTTCGGACGTCTCCGCGACCGTGCCGCCGCCAAGCCTGATATAGGCGGCATCCGCGTCGGGATCGTAGGTCATGCTGGTCATGATGGCCTCGCATCGCGGTCGAACATCAGGGTTATAACCCTAATCTCGTCATCCGTCTCCGCGCAGGCAACCTGGAGGATGCGACCGCCCTGCGCGGGGATTGCGCGAAACCGTCGCTCGATCGCTGGATCGAGCGGATCGGCCTCGACCCAATCGGGCTGGCGGATCGTCGTCTCGACCCATTCGACCGCGATAGCGCGCTCGCGGAGCCGCTGTTCGGCGTGCCGCGTCAAGCGGATCGGCTTCGGCGCCGAAGTCCCCGCGGCCAAGCAAAGCCCCCCCCTACTCGTCCATCTTCAGCGCTGCGATGAATGCTTCCTGGGGGATATCCACCTTGCCGAACTGGCGCATCTTGCGCTTGCCCTCTTTCTGCTTGTCGAGGAGCTTGCGCTTACGGGTGATGTCGCCGCCATAGCACTTGGCCGTCACGTCCTTGCGCATCGCCTTGACCGTCTCGCGGGCGATGATCTTGCCGCCGATCGCGGCCTGGATCGGGATGACGAAGAGGTGCTGCGGGATGAGGTCCTTCAGCTTCTCGCACATGGCGCGGCCGCGGCGGTCGGCCTGGGTGCGGTGGACGAGCATCGACAGGGCGTCGACCGGTTCGGCATTGACGAGGATCTGCAGCTTGACGAGGTCGCCGGGCTTATAATCGGTCAGCGCATAGTCGAACGAGGCATAGCCCTTCGAGATCGATTTGAGGCGATCGTAGAAATCGAACACGACCTCGTTGAGCGGCAGGTCATAGGTGACCATGGCGCGCGAGCCGACATAGGAGAGATCGGCCTGGACGCCGCGCCGCTCCTGGCAGAGCTTCAGGATCGAGCCGAGATAATCGTCCGGCGTCAGGATGGTCGCGCGGATCCACGGCTCGGCGATCTCCTCGATCTTCATCGGATCGGGCATGTCGGCGGGATTGTGCAGCTCCATCTCGGAGCCGTCGGTCAGGAGGATCTTGTAGACGACGGAGGGCGCCGTCGCGATCAGGTCGAGATTGAACTCGCGCTCGAGCCGCTCCTGGATGATTTCCAGATGGAGCAGACCGAGGAAGCCGCAACGGAAGCCGAAGCCGAGCGCCGCCGAGGTTTCCATCTCGAAGGAGAAGGAGGCGTCGTTGAGGCGGAGCTTGCCCATCGCGGCGCGCAGTTCCTCGAACTGCGCCGCATCGGCCGGAAAGAGGCCGCAGAACACCACCGGCTGAGCCGGACGAAAGCCCGGCAGCGGCTCGGCGGCCCTCTTCTTGTCGTCGGTAATGGTGTCGCCGACGCGGGTATCGGCGACTTCCTTGATCGAGCCGGTGAAGAAGCCGATCTCGCCGGGGCCGAGACTGTCGACGGCGACCATCTTCGGCGTGAAGAAGCCGACGCGCTCGACATCATAGGCGGCATCGGCGCGCATCATGCGGATGCGGCCGCCCTTCGAGAGGCGGCCGTCGATGATGCGGACCAGCACGACGACGCCGAGATAGGTGTCGTACCAGCTATCGACGAGGAGCGCCTTCAGCGGCGCGTCGGGATCGCCCTTCGGGGCCGGCAGATCGGTGACGATCGCTTCCAGCACGTTCTCGACGCCGAGGCCGGTCTTGGCCGAGATCAGCACGGCGCGCGAGGCGTCGATGCCGATCACTTCCTCGACCTGGGCGCGGATGCGCTCGGGCTCGGCGGCCGGCAGGTCGACCTTGTTCAAGACCGTGACGATCTCGAGATTGTTGTCGATCGCCTGATAGACATTGGCGAGCGTCTGCGCCTCGACGCCCTGCGAGGCGTCGACGACGAGCAGCGCGCCCTCGCAGGCCGCGAGCGACCGCGAGACTTCATAGGCGAAGTCGACGTGGCCGGGCGTGTCCATGAGGTTGAGGATATAGGTCTTGCCGTCCTTGGCCCTGTAGTCGAGCCGGACGGTCTGCGCCTTGATCGTGATGCCGCGCTCGCGCTCGATATCCATCGAATCGAGGACCTGGTTGGTCATCTCGCGATCGGTCAGCCCGCCGGTCAATTGAATGAGGCGGTCGGCCAATGTCGACTTGCCATGGTCGATATGGGCGACGATCGAGAAATTGCGGATGTTGTCGAAGGAGAGCGTGCTCATGGCGCGCTCAATAGCATCAAGGTCCGCCCCGGCAAAGCGCCGAGACGCCGTGTTTTTCAGCGGCGATCCGCCTCGAGGATGGCGAGCGCCTCGGCGCGGGCGATGAGCCGCGCGGCAAGGTCGGCGACGAGCGGGCGCTCGGCCGCCTCGCTCGATGCGGCGACGAGGGCGGAGCGGCGGGCGAGCTTCGGCATGTCGAGCGGCTCGATCTCGATGAGGCGGCCGCTCGCGATGTCGGCGTCGACCTGCGGCCCGAGCAGATGGCCGATCGCGGCGCCCGCCTCGATCAGGGCGCGGCTCGGCTCCAGCGGCATCAGCGAGGTCGTGCGCGCCCGCCGGCTCATGGCGAGGATCGCCTCGGGCGTCACCTGCCACCAGAAATGCGTGACGAAGCGCGGCGCGATATGGAAGACGCGCTCCAGCGTCGGCGCCTCGCCGATCTCGGCGGCAAGGCCGGGCGAAGCGACGAGGCGCGCCTTCTCGCTGAACAGAGCGAGCGGCTCCAGCGGATCGAGCAGCGGGTCGACATTCGGCCAGGCGATGATGGCGAGGTCGATGCGGCGGTCATACAGCCATTCGGCGACGTCGCGGTGGCGCCCCTCCTCGACATCGAGCGCGACCTCGGGACGCGCGGCGAGGAAGGCGGTCACCACCGGGGTCACCAGCGCCGCGCCGAGGCTGCGCAGCGTCGCCAGCGTGAGATGGCCGCGATCGACGCTGCGCATCGCCTCCTCGCTCTCGACCAGCGTCGAGAGGATGCGCCGGACATAGGGCAGGAAGGCCGCGCCGCGCTCGGTGAGCGCCACGGTGCGGCCGCGCAAGAGCAGCGGTCCGCCGGCCGCGATCTCGAGCGCCTTGACGCGCATCGAGATCGTCGCCTGCGTGACGTTGAGGCGCGCGGCGGCCTTGGTGAAGCTGCCGTCGCGCACGATGCGGTCAAAGCTGCGCAACTGGTCGACATCCATCGGGAAATCCAATGCCTTGCTTTGGAAACGCTTATGGTTCCATGGGCTTAGATTGACATGGACGATGGATCGGCGCGATAGGTTTTGTCCGTCTGCAAGCGAAGGGCGCCCGCCGATGCCGCATTCCGATGCCATGACCGCCGCCGCTGTCCCCGAGGCGGCGATCCAGCTCAGCGCGCTTTCGCCAGCGGAGGCCGAAGGCGCCGTCGCCGGCCTCGCCGCGCTGCTCGCGGACGCGGTCGCGGGCGGCGCCTCGGTCAATTTCATGCATGGCTTCAGCCTGGCCGATGGCGAGCGCTTCTGGCGCGGCCAGCTGCCGGCGGTCAGCGACGGCCAGCGCATCCTGATCGTGGCGCGGGAGGGCGAGCGGGTCGTCGGCAGCGTCGTCGTCAGTTTCGCGCATCAGCCGAACCAGCCGCATCGCGCCGATATCGGCAAGATGCTCGTGCATTCCTCAGTGCGCCGGCGCGGTCTCGGCCGGCGGCTGCTTGGTGCCGCGGAGGAGGCGGCGCGCGCCTCCGGGCGGACGCTTCTCGTGCTCGATACCGAGACGGGCAGCGCCGGCCATGCGCTCTATGCCGCCTGCGGCTGGACCGAGGTCGGCACCATCCCCGGCTATGCGCTGTCGCCGGACGGGCGGCCCTCAGGCGCGACCATCTTCTACAAAGAGATCGGGAGAGGCTGAGCATGGAGATCCGCGCCGCCCTCGAGGCCGACCTGCCATCGATCCTTGCGACCTACAACGACGCCGTGGTCAACACGACGGCGATCTGGAACGACGACATCGTCGATCTCGACAACCGCCGCGCCTGGTTCACGGCCCGCACCGGCCAGGGCTATCCGGTGTTCGTGGCGGATGAGGGCGGCACCGTGCTCGGCTATGGCTCCTATGGCGATTTCCGCCCCTTCCAGGGCTATCGCTTCACGGTGGAGAATTCGGTCTATGTCGCGGCGGAGGCGCGCGGCAAGGGCGCCGGCGCGGCGCTGCTGGGCGCGCTGGTCGCCCATGCGGGCGCCGCCGGCAAGCATGTCATGATCGCGGCGATCACCGCCGGCAACGAGGCCTCGGTGCGCCTGCATGCGCGGCAGGGCTTCAGCGAAACGGGGCGGCTCGGCGAGGTCGGCTTCAAGTTCGGCCGCTATCTCGATCTGGTCCTCATGGAAAAGCGGCTCACGCGGGTGTCATCGCCGGCCGCTTGACGGCAAGGGGCTCACCGCCGCAGCATCAGCCCATGCGCAAAGCCATCGGCATCGGCCTCGTCCTCATCGCCCTCGCCGGCATGCTGCTCGCCAGCATCGCCGAGGCCGGCATGCTGCCGGGCAGCGCCATGACCACGGCCGACGCCGATTGCCCGCATCACCGGATGGACGCCTCTCAGCCGGACGGCGGCCGCGTCGCGGCGGATCATGCGCGGGGCAAGGCGCTCGCCTTCATGCCATGCTGCTTCGGCTCCGGCAGCGCGCTGGCGGCGGCAGAGGTCGCGGCCGAGCCCGCGCTCGTCCTCGCGGCGTGGCTGGAGCCCGTCTCCGATGCGCCGCCGCCGGGCGGCATCCGCTCGCCCGAGCCGCCCCCGCCCCGCGCCTGATCGATCCGCATCGCTTCCCATCAGCCGCCACCGGCCTGCGGGCTGCCGCGGCGGCGTCAACGCGCCCGCATCGAACAGGATTTTCATCATGATAATCAAGACCTTCGCCGTCGCCACCTTGCTGCTGGCGAGCCCGCTCGCCGTCTCCGCCGAGGAGACCATGAACCATGACGCCATGGATCACGGCGCCATGAACCATGACGGCATGACTATGGACGGGAGCGCTTCGGAGGCGCCCTCGACCAAGGCCTTCAAGGCCGCCGACGCGGCGATGATGAAGGGGATGGCGATCGACTATACCGGCGCGGCCGATATCGACTTCGTGCGCGGCATGATTCCGCATCACGAGGGCGCCGTCGCCATGGCGAAGATCGTGCTGCAATACGGCAAGGACCCTGAAATCAGGGCGCTCGCCGAAGGCATCATCAAGGCGCAGGAGCAAGAAATCGCCTTCATGAACGCCTGGCTCGCCAAGAACGCCGACGCCGGCAAATAATCCCTGCCTGCAGCCGGACGCGATCGACACGGGTCTCGTCCGGCTGTCCTTCGGCGGCGACGGCGACATCTCGGCCGCGGCGAGAAAGGCCGAGATGTCGGGGGATCGTTGACAGTCTCTCCGGCCCGATGTTCCCTGATCGCAACGGCGGTCATGGGCCAGGTTGGCGACTGCCCAGGGGGAGGACATCACATCATGACGATCGCCATCAGGCTGGCCGTTGCCGGCGCCGGCCTTGCACTCTGCCTCGTCGCAGGCGCGGCATCGGCGGCGACATCGCCGGCCATGCAGGCCTGCTCCGACCAGTGGTCGCAGATGAAGGCCGACGACAAGGTTCCCGCCGGCCAGACCTGGCCGAAATACTGGAGCCAGTGCGCCAAGGACTACGCCGCCGCCCATCCCGCCGACACCGCCGCCGCCACTGATGCGACGACGCCCGCGCCTGTCGAGCCGCCGCCGGCCAAGAAGACCAAGGCCGCCGCGACGCCTGCCAAGACAGAGGCGGCCAAGACTGAGGCCGCCAAGACGGAGGCCGCCAAGACGGAGGCGGCAAAGGCCGAGCCTGCCCCCGCCGACGACGGCGCCGGCAGCGGCAAGGGCAAGTCGCCCGCGATGCAGGCCTGTTCCGACCAGTGGGCGAAGCTGAAGGCGGACGGCAAGGTCCCCTCGGGCCAGACCTGGCCGAAATTCTGGAGCCAGTGCTCGAAGGACTATGCCGCCGCGCATGCCGACGACGAGGATCTCGGCGCGCCGCTGCCGGATCCGGAGGTCGCCGCCAAGGTCGATCCGGCGAAGCCCGCCGCCGCCGGCAAGAAGGAACCGACCGCAGGCCAGAAGGCCGCCTGGGCGCGCATGCGCTCCTGCGGCGCCGAATGGCAGGCGAAGAAGGCGGCCGACAAGCTCCCGGCCGGGGCCAAGTGGCCGCAATACTGGAGCGACTGCAACAAGCGGCTGAAGGCCAAGGGCCAGTAGGCAGCAGTCAGTCACGCGGCCCGAGGGCCGCAACACCCGGGGGGGAATCATGGGACTTTTCGACGGCCTGCTCAACACGGTGCTGCAGAATCTCGGCAGCAAGGACGGCGAGCCGAGCTCGCTCGGCGACACGCTGAACACGGCGCTCGCACAGACCGATTTCGGCAGCCTGCAGGGGATCCTCGATCACCTGCAGTCGTCCGGCCTCGGCGCGCAGGTGGCGTCCTGGCTCGGCAATGGCAGCAATCTGCCGATCGATGTCGAACAGATCCGCGGCGCGCTCGGCAACGAACAATTGCAGAAGCTCGCCGCCCAGTTCGGCGTTCCGCTCGACCAGATCTCGGGGCTGCTCGCGCAATACCTGCCCGAGACGGTCGACAAGCTGAGCCCGAACGGCAAGCTGACGCTGCCGGGCTAAGACGGATCGACGATCGGCTTCGGTCATTGTGAGTGACCGCGACAACCTGTCATTGCCGGGTCGAGCCCGGCAACGACACCTCTGAGAATTCTCGGCCGGGCCAAAGCGTAGACTTGATCGGCCTGGGCTGACGAGACATCCGGTCCGGCGCGCCAGCGCCGGGCCGATGCAGGCGAGGCTGCGATGACCGTCCCGCGCGCGACCATCCGCGTCATCGCGAAGGACAGCGCCGCCGATCACGGCGCTTGGCGCAACCGCTCGCTGCCCGATCGGCGGAGCTTCGCGCGGCTGGACGCTGTATTTGCGGGCGATTTGCGCTAGAGCCTAGGGAGGTTCCTCCAGCGCAGAGCTTCCCTTGACCGACGAACTCCCGCCCCCCGCCGATGGCGCCGCCGAGCATCTCCTGACGCTGCGCGATTTCCTGCGCTATGCCGTCAGCCGCTTCGGGGCCGCGGGTCTCGCCCATGGCCATGGCGCCTCCAGTGCCTTCGACGAGGCCGCCTATCTGCTGCTCGAAGGGCTGAAGCTGCCGATCGACCAGCTCGAGCCCTTCCTCGACGGCCGCCTGTTGCCCGCCGAGCGCAATCGCCTCGCCGGGCTGATCGAGGCGCG
The DNA here is from genome assembly GCA_965279105.1 of Kaistia sp. GTDB lineage: Bacteria > Pseudomonadota > Alphaproteobacteria > Rhizobiales > Kaistiaceae > Kaistia. The sequence goes on along the minus strand of OZ257135.1, from coordinate 816,440 downwards.
CGTCGCGACCCGCAAGCCCGCCGCCTATCTGCTCAACCGCGCCTATGTTCAGGGCGTACCGCTCTATGTCGACGAGCGGGTGATCGTGCCGCGCTCGTTCATCTGCGAATTGCTGTTCTCCGAGCTCTTCGGCGGCGAGGATTTCGCGCTGGTCGAGGATACCGGCTCGATCGAAAGCGTGCTCGATCTCTGCACCGGCTCGGGCGCGATCGCCATCCTCGCAGCCGAGGTGTTCGAGAATGCCGATATCGACGCGGTCGACCTCTCGCCCGAGGCGCTCGAAGTGGCGGCGATCAATGTCGAGGATCGCGGCCATGGCGCGCGCATCTCGCTGATCGAGGGCGATCTCTTCGCCCCGCTCGAGGGCAAGACCTACGACCTGATCCTGACCAATCCGCCCTATGTCGACGCGGTCGCCATGGACGAGCTGCCGCCGGAATATCGCTTTGAGCCGGCGATGGCGCTCGGCTCCGGCCTCGACGGGCTCGACATCGTCCGCCGCATCCTCTCGGAGGCCGGCGCCCATCTCAATCCGGGCGGCGGGCTCCTCTGCGAGATCGGCGCAGGCCGCGAGATCGTCGAGGCCGAATATCCTGATATGCCCTTCCTCTGGCTCGACACCGAGGAGAGCGAGGGCGAGGTGTTCTGGCTGCCGGCCGAGGCGCTCGGCGTCCAGCCCTCCAGCACCATCGGCCCGGTCGAGTAGCGTCCGGCCGCCTTTTTGTCCGGCCGCCCTTGCGGGCGGCCGGATCGCGATCGCTACGCCTCGATCTCCAGCATCCGCTCGCTCCGGCGCGGGCCGGGTCGGCGGACGAGGGCGAGGAAGGTCACCACCGCCGCCGTGAAGGTGATGGCGCCGACGATCAGCATGGTCATGCGGAAGGCGCTGCCATAGGCGCTGGCGAAGGCCGCATGCGGCACGCCGGGCGCGATGCGCGCGGCCTCCTCGAAGGCGCCATTGGCGACCGCCGGCGACAGGCCCTCGATCGCCGCGCCCGCGCCCGGCAGCGCGGCGCCGACAAAGGCGGCCAGCACCGCGCCGATCACCGCGATCGCCACCGTCTCGCCGGCGACGCGCATCGTGCCGAAGATGCCGGTCGCCATGCCGGCGCGCTCGGTCGGCACGACCGAGATGGCGAGATCGTCCATCAACCCCCAGGGCATGCCGGCGCCGATGCCGACGAGGAGCAGCGGCGGCACGAAGGCCATCGGCGCCGCGCCGGGCGCGATCGCCGCGAGCCAGACGATGCCGGCCGCCGACAGCAGCAGCCCGCCGGAGGCGAGCACCCCGGCCGGAATGCGGCGCGCCAGATTGGCGGCGATGAACGGCACGATGGCGATCGGCGCCGACAGCGGCAGCAGCATCAGCCCGGCGCCGAGCTCGCTCATCCCCTCGACCCGCACGAAGCGGATCGGCAGCAGGAACAGCGGCACGACGAAGGAATAGGCGACCGCGACGGGCAGCGCCTGGATGCCGACGAAGCGGCCATAGGTAAAGAGCGAGAGATCGAGCATCGGACGCGCGGCGAGCCGTTCCACCGTGATGAAGGCGACGAGCAGCAGGCCGGCGAGGCCGAAGAGCCCGATGACCAGCGGATGATCGAAGCCGAGCACCGGCCCTTCCATGATGGCGAAGATCAGCGCCACCAGCATGGCGGTGAAGCTCGCGGCGCCGAGGCCGTCGATGCGCGTCGCCTGGGGATCGCGGGTTTCGCGAAGGCGCGGCGCGCCGACGGCGAGGATCAGCACGCCGGCCGCGGCCGTGGCGAAGAAGATCGCGCGCCAGCCGAACGAGGCGATCAGGAGCCCGGCGATGATCGGGCCGAAGGCGATGCCGATGCCGAAGCCCGAGCCGATCAGGCCGAGCGCGCGCGTGCGGGCCGGGCCCTCGAATTCCTGCGCCAGCGCGGCGAAGCCGGCCGAGAGCGCGATGGCGCCGGCGACGCCCTGCACGCCGCGCATCAGGTCGAGCGCGAGAACGCTCGGCGCGAAGCCGATGGCGAAGGAGGCGAGCGTGAAGCCGGCCATGCCGAGCACGAACATGCGCTTGCGGCCATATTGATCGGCGAGCGCCCCGCCCAGCATCACGGTGGAGCCGATGGCGAGCATGAAGCCGGAGATGATCCAGTTGAGCGCGGTGACGCTGCCGCCGAGATCGGCGCCGATCGCGGGGATGGCCACCGCAGGGCCGGTGAAGGAGATCGGGATGGTGACGGCGACGAGGAAGATGGCGGCGAGAATGAACGCCTTCTTCCGCGCCGCATCGGGGGATGCGTCGGTCATGACGGGTCTCTTTGGTTCAGGTGTCGCCCCGAAGGCGGAGCGGGAGAGCCTGGCCTGCGCGGCGGGAGAGGCACCGCGCAGGCCAGCGACGGCCGGCCGCCGTCGGCGATCCCTTATCTGTAGGGAACGTTACACAAACATAACCCCTTGATCCCGGCGGTCAAGTCTTTTATTTAGTGATCATAACAGAAATAGGGTCCGGCCTGGAAAGGGTCGGTTTCCGAGGAAGTCAGGCGATGGGTGTCCGCGGCAGGCCGCGCGGTTTCGACCGCGACGCCGCCCTCGAGCAGGCGATGGATGTGTTCTGGGCGCGCGGCTATGCCGGGGCGTCGATCGCGGAGCTGACCGAGGCGATGGGCATCAACCCGCCCAGCCTCTATGCCGCCTTCGGCTCGAAGGAGGAACTCTTCAAGGAGGCCGTGCGGCTCTATGCCGAGACGGACGATGCCTGCACGCTCAGCATGCTCGAGGGCGATCTCACGACGCGCCAGTCGATCACGGCGATGCTGCTGGCGAGCGCGCGTTCCTGCGTGAAGCCCGGCAAGCCGAGCGGCTGCTTCATGACGCTGGGCGCGGCCAATGGCGGCCCGGAGACCGACGCCGCGCAGCACTTCCTCTGCGACCAGCGCCGCGACATGGCGGGCCGCATCCGCGCCCGCCTCGCCCGCGGCGTCACCGACGGCGAATTGCCCGATGGCCTCGACCTCGACCGCATCACCGCCTTCTTCGCGACGGTGATCAAGGGCATGTCGATCGAGGCGCGCGACGGCGCCGACATCGCGACGCTCACCGCCGTCGCCCACAGCGCCATGCTCGGCTGGGACGCGATCACCTCGACGCAGGGGTGAGGCTCAGGAGGGCGGACCGCAGCGCCGCTGCGATCCGCGGGAGGGCTCAGGGCGCCAGCGCCTCGGCGCCGACCACCGCCGCCGGATAGGGCAGCGCCGACACGAGCTTCGACATCGGCTTGTCGCTCGCGAACAGCGGCGCGAGGTCGATCGTCAAATAGCTGGTGCGGTGGTCGTAGTCGGCGATGATCAGGCGGTTATTGGTCAGGTCCTTGAGCGACACCCACTGCGTATAGTCGGAGACGACGTTATCGCCGTCCTTCGACTGCGCGACGCCGATCGGAATATCGACGGTGTTGAGGATATGCGTGATGGTCTGCGTCGCCTCGACGGCGTCCTTCGGCACCGGCACGAAATGGCGCATGAAGGCGGCGCGCACGAAGCGCGAGGGCGGCGTGTAGTCGCCGGGCAGCCCCATGGTGCCGCCGCCCTGGCCGAGCGCGGTCACGTCGACATCGCCATATTTCCGGCTGTCGGCGCCGATCGAGGAGAGGTTCACATAGTTGCGGAGATTGGTGAGATGCCAGTCATAGGTCGGCGCATTGGTCAGCACATGCGCCGCGTCGTCATGCATCTGCAGCTCGCCGCCGACATATTCGACGATCAGCCCGGCGCCGGAGCGGTCGTTGATCTTGAAATGCATGGCCGGAACCGTCGGGCCGGTCGGCAGGGCCGGATCGGACCAGACCTTCACGGTCGGCAGCGCCGCCTTGACGCTCGCGACATCCTTGTAGCTGCCGAGCAGCCACTTGGCGAAGGAGAGGATCTCGACCGCGTTCGTATCGCCGGTGCCGGCGCTCTGATACTGCGTGAAGCCCGGCAGGAAATTGGCGCTGAGGGCGAGGCCCGCCTCGTTCTGGCCCTCGACGAGCGGCGTGCCGGGGATGATGCCGGCGCCGATGCCGACCGAAGAATAGGTCGTCGTCACGGTCTTGGCCGGCATGCCCGCCGGCATCGGCAGCGTGAAGGTCGTGCCCTTCGGCGTGCTCTCCAGCGTCCACTTCATGTCGAACGCCCATTCCATGGTGCGGCCGGCGACGACGGACTTGTCCGAGGCGACCACATCGACAGCCGTGCAGGCGAGCGCGGCATTGGTCATGGCGACGATCGAGACCGCCGCGACGAGGCTACGAAGCATGTGTGTTCCCCCTTTGAGAAATTTGAGGGTCCACATTAGCGACGGAAGACTTAAGGGTGGCTAAAGCCAAAGGGGGGGACGCACCCTTGACGATAATCCGTCATTCTGAGGGGAATTTACCGATCATTTGACCGGTGCGATTAACGCGCTGATATACTCGCATCTCTACCAGTCATTGCGGCGTCGCCGGAGGTGGGTGGCGCGGAGAGCTGGATTCCAGGCTCTACGCAAACGCATAACGGCATCAATGGGAGGATATAGCCACCATGTGTGAGACGTCTGCCAGCGGCCTCGATCGCCGCAGCTTCTTCAAGCGCACCGCAACCTTCTCCGCCGTGGCTGCGACGGGCCTGGCCACCATGGCGATGCCGTCACTCGCCTACGCCGCAGCCATGACGCGGGAACAGCGCGACGCGATGACGCCCGACGAGATCATCGCCAGCTTCAAGGAAGGCAATCGGCGCTTCCGCGAGGGCAAGATGATCCAGCACGACTATCTGGCGCAGAAGCAGGCGACCGCGACCGGTCAGTCTCCGGCGGCCGTGATCCTGAGCTGCATCGATTCCCGCACGCCGGCGGAGATCCTGCTCGATGTCGGCATCGGCGAGACCTTCAACGCCCGCGTCGCCGGCAATATCCAGAACGACGACATCCTCGGCAGCATGGAATTCGCCTGCGCCGTCGTCGGCGCCAAGGTCGTGCTCGTCATGGGCCACACGTCGTGCGGCGCTGTGCGCGGTGCGATCGACGGCGCCGAACTCGGCAACCTCACCGGGCTGCTCGACAAGATCAAGCCGGCCATCCCGAAGACAAAATATGACGGCGACCGTTCGGGCAGCAATTACGACTTCGTCGACGCCGTGGCGCGGACCAATGTCGAGATGACGATCGAGCAGATCCGCGCCAACAGCCCGGTGCTCAAGAAGCTCGAGGACGACGGCAAGATCAAGATCGTCGGCAGCATGTACCATCTCGTGGGTGGCGAGGTGGAGTTCTACTGAGCGGCATAGCGGCCGCTCGCCGGTCTCTCGCCGGCCGCGCCGGTCCGGTGGCGACACGCCGCGCCGGGGCGGCCGATGGGTGGCTCATGGGCGCACCCGGGAGAGCTCAGCGCAAAACCGCTGATTTCCCGGCCCGCCTGTGCTATGAGGCGGCCAACATCGTCATGCCCTCCGTCTGAGCGCTCCGTCGCCCCGGTCGGCCGAGAGCTGGATTTCATCCATGACCGCACCCGCCGCCGCCGCGCCGGCCACGAAGCCCATTCCCGCCTATAGCCCGCGCGTCGTCGCCGAGACGCCCTCGCTGGTCGGCCTGTCGCGGGCAGGCATCGGCGCGGAACTTGCCCGCATCGGCGTCGAGCAGAAGCAGATCCGCATGCGCACGGCGCAGATCTGGAACTGGATCTATGCGCGCGGCGTCACCGACTTCGGCGACATGCTCAATGTCTCCAAGGACATGCGAGCGACGCTCTCGAGCGCCTTCACGCTGAAGCGGCCGGAGATCGTCACCGAGCAGGTGTCCGAGGACGGCACGCGCAAATGGCTGATGCGCTTTCCCGAGCGCGGCGCCGGAAGGCCGGTCGAGATCGAGACCGTCTATATTCCCGAGATCGGCCGCGGCACGCTCTGCGTCTCCAGTCAGGTCGGCTGCACGCTCACCTGCTCCTTCTGCCACACCGGCACGCAGAAGCTGGTGCGCAACCTGACGGCGGAAGAAATCGTCGGCCAGATCCTCGTCGCGCGCGACCGCCTCGGCGACTTCCCCGACAAGACGACGCCGGTCGGCGCGGCGGTGCCGTCCGAGGGCCGCCTCGTCACCAATATCGTCATGATGGGCATGGGCGAGCCGCTCTATAATTTCGACAACGTCAAGGAGGCGCTGCTGATCGCCTCCGACGGCGAGGGCCTGTCGCTGTCGAAGCGCCGCATCACCCTGTCGACCTCGGGCGTCGTGCCGGAGATCCCGCGCGCCGGTGCCGAGATCGGCTCGATGCTCGCCATCTCGCTGCATGCGGTGCGCGACGATCTCCGCGACATGCTGGTGCCGCTCAACCGCAAATATCCGATCGCCGAGCTGCTCGAGGCCTGCCGCAACTATCCGGGCCTCTCCAACGCGCGCCGCATCACCTTCGAATATGTGATGCTGAAGGACGTCAATGACAGCCCGGCCGATGCGCGCGAACTGGTCCGGCTGCTGAAGGGCATCCCGGCCAAGATCAACCTGATCCCGTTCAATCCCTGGCCCGGCGTCAACTACCAGTGCTCGGAATGGGAGACGATCGAGGCCTTCTCCGACATCGTCAACCGCGCCGGCTATGCCTCGCCGATCCGCACCCCGCGCGGCCGCGACATCCTCGCCGCCTGCGGCCAGTTGAAGAGCGAGAGCGAGCGGATGCGGGCGCGCGAGCGCCTCGCGCTCGAGGCGATGATGGCCGACACCGACGACTGACGCGTCGCCGGCGCCCGCCTTGCCACGGCCGGACCCGATTGCCGGCCGGCTGCAGTGCCAGACACTGGACCGGCGCGGCAAATGTGATGCGCCCGACATTCTCTCCAGCTAGCATGGCCGCATGATCGGCCTCGTTGCGTGATGCCAGGGAGAAGACCATGTCGGAGACATCAGTGAACCCGCTGGCGGGGAAGCACGTCCCGCGCACGTTGCTCGCCAATATTCCGCGGCTGATGACCGCCTATTTCACGCTGACGCCGGATCCCGAGATCCGCGCGCAGCGGGTCGCCTTCGGCACCTCCGGCCATCGCGGCTCGGCCTATGCCTCATCGTTCAACGAGTGGCACATCCTCGCGATCACGCAGGCGGTCTGCGACTATCGCAAGAGCGTCGGCACGACCGGGCCGCTGTTCATCGGCATGGACAGCCACGCCCTCTCCGAGGCGGCCTTCGCCAGCGCGATCGAAGTGCTGGCGGCGAACGGCGTCGAGACCATGATCGACGCCGGCGGCGGCTATACGCCGACCCCCGTCATCTCGCATGCGATCCTCACCTATAACAGCGGGCGGACCGAAGGCCTCGCCGACGGCATCGTGATCAGCCCGTCGCACAATCCGCCCGACGAGGGCGGCTTCAAATATAACCCGACCAATGGCGGGCCTGCCGATGTCGACGTCACCGGCTGGATCGGCAAGGCGGCCAATGATTTCATCGCGGCGAAGCTCGCCGGCATCAAGCGCATCCCCTATGCGCGCGCCCGCAAGGCCGCCTGCGTCCACGCCTATGACTTCGTCACGCCCTATGTCGACGACCTCGCCGCCGTCGTCGACATGGAGGCGATCCGCGCCTCCGGCGTGCGCGTCGGCATCGATCCGCTCGGCGGCGCGGCGATCGGCTACTGGCAGCCGGTGATCGAGCGCTACGGCATCGCCGCGACCGTGGTCAACGAGGTCGTCGACCAGACCTTCAGCTTCATGACGGCGGACTGGGACGGCAAGATCCGCATGGACTGCTCCTCGCCCTATGCGATGGCGCCGCTGATCGCGCTCCGCGACCGCTTCGACGTCGCCTTCGCCAACGATACCGATGCCGACCGGCACGGCATCGTCACGCCCTCGGGCGGGCTGATGAACCCGAACGCCTTCCTCGCCGCCTCGGTCGCCTATCTCTGCGGCAACCGTCCCGAATGGCGCGCGGAGAGCGCCATCGGCAAGACCGTCGTCTCGAGCGGCATGATCGACCGCGTCGCCGCCAAGATGGGGCGGCGGCTCGTCGAGGTGCCGGTCGGCTTCAAATGGTTCAGCAAGGGGCTCGTCGAGGGCACGCTCGCCTTTGGCGGCGAGGAGAGCGCCGGCGCCTCGTTCCTGCGCCGCGACGGCACGGTGTGGACCACCGACAAGGACGGGCTGATCATGGGGCTGCTCGCGGCGGAGATCACCGCGCGGAGCGGCATGGACCCGAGCGAGCTCTACGCCTCCGCCACCGCCGATCTCGGCCAGTCCTTCTATGCCCGCATCGACGCGCCGGCGACCGTCGAGCAGAAGGCGCTGCTCGGCAAGCTCGACGCGACCAGGATCGACGCCACGGAGCTCGCCGGCGAGAGCGTCGAGGCGCGGCTGACGCACGCGCCGGGCAACAACGAGCCGATCGGCGGCATCAAGATCGTGACCAGGGACGGCTGGTTCGCGGCGCGGCCGTCGGGCACCGAGGAGGTCTACAAGATCTACGCCGAGAGCTTCCGCAGCGCGGAACATCTCGCCGCGATCCAGGCCGACGCCAAGGCGACGGTGTCGCGCCTGTTCGCCGCGATGTAGCCGAGCCCAGTTGGCGCGTCCGGCGGGGCCGGGCGCGTCAGCCGCTGAGGCTCGCGAGCAGCGCGTCGATGCGCATGGTCGCGAAATTGGAGAAGGTGTCCGAGACGGCATAGGGCAGGATGATCAGTTCGCCGTGCCGCATCGCGCCGCAGGTATAGACGACATTCGGCACATAGCCCTCGCGCTCGGATGGTTCCGGCCGGACCAGCGGCTCATGCGAGCGGGCCAGCACCCTGGACGGATCCTTCTTGTCGAGGAGGGCGGCGCCGATCGCATAGCGCCGCACCGGGCCGACGCCATGCGTCAGGAGGAGCCAGCCCTCGTCGAGCTCGATCGGCGCGCCGCAATTGCCGATCTGGACGAATTCCCACGGAAACTGCGGCTTCAGGATCGCCTCGCCGCCGTTCCAGACCGTCAGGTCGTCGGAATAGATCAGATAGAGGTTCTCGTTGTCCTGGCGGCCGATCATCGCGTAGCGGCCGTCGATCTTGCGCGGGAACAGCGCCATGCCCTTGTTGCGGGCGGCGGTGCCGGCGAGCGGCGTCAGGCGGAAGCTGCGGAAATCCGTCGTCTCGATCAGCTCCGAGCGGATGCCGATGCCGCTATAGGCGGTGTAGGTCGCGTAATAGGTGGTGCGGCCGCCCTCGACGAAGGCGACGAAGCGGGCATCCTCGATGCCGTGCGACTGGCTGGCCGTCACCGGGAAGATGACGCGCTCGGAGAGCACCTCCTCGACATCGAAGGTCAGTTCGATCTCGTCGCCGTCGCGGCCCGAGGTGAGGCTGACGAGGCGGGCGAGCGAGGCGAGGCGGCCGGTCGGATCGACGGTGATGCTGCCATCGGCGGCGATGACGCCGGAGCGGAAGGTCAGCGAGGAGACATGGCCCTCGCCGACGGCGCGGAGGCTGAGGATGAAGCGGCATTCGCCGGGCGCAAGGCCGGACTGGTCGGGATCGGCGACGATGCTCGGATTGAACAGCGCCGCCGCCTCGAACGAGTATTCACTCATGAAATAGGCGCCGATCAGCCGCCGCTGCACGACCGAGAAGCCCTCATGCGTCGCGAAGGCGCGCTCCATCTCGACGGCGCGCGTCTCGAACTTGGCGAGCAGGTTGCGGTGCCGGCCCTCGAAATTCACCAGCACATCGGCGAGCTGGCTCTCCGCCTCGGCCGGATCCAGCGCCATCACGCGATCGACGATGTGGTTGGCCCGTGTCTTGTCGGTCGGCTTCAGGTCGCCCGGCTCGACCGTCGGGCGGAACGGCCGCACGATCACCCGTGTCGGATCCGGACGCAGGTAAAGGGCCTGCCGGTTCAGGAAGGTCGTTTGTGACACGGGGATCTCGGTCTGTTGGCGCGTGGATTGAGAAGCAGCGGTCAGGCGCGGAACGCCCGGAAGGGTGACACGCGCCGGTTCTCGCCGCTACTGCGATCGAGCTGGCGGATCTCGGCGAGGCTGAGCAAATAGGAGACGACCGACTCGCCGCCACGGTTCTCGTTGGGGCGATCGGGATGGAGACCGTCGAGACAGCTGCCGGTCTCGGCATCGACGAGGACGGCGTCGAGATCGTTGGCGCCGAAATACCAGTCGAAGGCGCGACGGGCGCCGACCCGCCAGGCGGCGTCGCCATCGGCCCTCCAGGCGGCGAGGCAGGCGGCGATGGTCGCGGCGGCCTCGAGCGGCTGCTGGTCGAACGGCCGCGGCCGCGTGCGGATATCGCCGAAGCTCTCCGAGCCGACCGGCCGGAAGAGGCCGCTCGGGCTGCGCTGCTGCGCCATCAGCCAGTTGAGGGACGAGAGGCCGGCGAGGACATAAGCGGGCGTGCCGGTGGCGCGGCCGGTCAGGATCAGCGCCTGCGGCAGGCGGGCATTGTCATAGGCAAGGCTCGGCTCGAACCAGGTCCAGTCCTCGCTGCCGCACACCTCCAGCATCGCGACCAGCCGATCGGCGAGGAGAAGGCGCAGCGCGTCGGCGTCCGGATCGTCGACGCCGGTCGCGGCATAGGCGTCGAGCCCGAGCAACGTGAAGGCCCAGGCGCGCGGCGAGCTGAAATCGGCGACGACGGGCGCGGCCTCCGCGAACAGAGCGGCGGCCCAGCGGCGGCGCGAAGCGCTCGCATCGCTGCGCGCGGCCTCGCCGAGTGCCCACAGCGTCCGGCCATGGCTGTCCTCCGAGCCGCGATCCTCCAGCCAGCGCCGGTCGAAGCTCATGAAATTGCGGAAGCGGCGGATATCCGGATTCCAGGCGTGCTGGACGAAGGCGGCGAAGCGGGAGGTCAGCACCTCGGAGAGCCGCTGCTCGCCGGGCGCATTCAGCGCGCAGGCGACCAGCAGCGCGCGGGCATTGTCGTCGACGCAATAGCCATGCGCGCGATCGGGCACCGAATGGACGGCATGCTGGAACAGGCCGGTGTCGTCGCACATCGCCATGAGATGGCCGAGCTTCATGTCCGGCGTCTCGCGATCGGCCCGCGGGCCGCCGCGCGCCTCGAGCGGGAGCAGCATGCGCAGCTTCTGGCCGCGCCGGCTGCCCTCGAAGACCTGGAGATAGCGCTCGGCCGTCCGGCTCCAGACCATCGCCCGGCTGGCGGCATAAGCGCGCTCGCGCATCGCCTGGCGGCGGACGGGATCGGTCAGGAGGCCGGCGATGGCCTCGCCGATGGCGGCGGAATCGCCGAACGGCACCAGGAGGCCGCGCCCGTCGGCGAGCAGTTCGCGGGCATGCCAATAGGGCGTCGACACCACGGCACGGCCGAGGCCGAAGCTGTAGGCGAGCGTGCCCGAGGTCATCTGCGCCTCGCTCAGATAAGGCGTCACATAGACATCGCACATCGAGATGAAGTCGATCAGGGTCGGCTGGTCGACGAAGCGGTCGAGGAACACGACGTGATCCTCGATGCCGAGTGCGGAGACGCGGGCAAGCAGGCTGTCACGATAGGTTTCGCCATGCTCGCGGACGAGATTGGGATGGGTCGCGCCGAGCACGACATAGACGGAATCGGGCTGGCGCTCGAGGATCGCCGGCATCGCGTCGATCATCACCTCGATGCCCTTGTTGGGCGAGAGCAGCCCGAAGGTGAGGATGACCGAGCGATCGCCATAGCCGCGCTTCGCCTTGGCCTCGTCGGGATCGACGAAGGCGAAATCGGGAATGCCGTGCGGGATCACCTCGATCTTCTCGGCGGCGACGCCATAGACGCGGCAGAGCAGCTCGCGGCCCTTCTCGGCCATGACGACGACCTTGGCCGACGCCGCGACGATGCGGCCGAGCACGCTGCGCTCGATCTCGGTCGGCTCCTCGAGCACGGTATGGAGGGTGGTCACGACAGGCATGGTCAGTCTTGCGAGCAGCGCCAGGATATGGCTGCCGCCATCGCCGCCGAAGATGCCGAATTCATGCTGCAGCGAGACGACGTCGACGCGCTTGGCATTGAGGAAGCCGGCGGCGCGCTCGTAGTCGGCGATGACGTCGTCGCGAACCTCGAGCCCGACGGTGGCGGGATAGTCATAGGCGCGGCCATGATCGGTCATCGCGACGATGACGGTCTCGATCTCGGGCGAGAACGCGGCGACGGCCTGCTGGAGATGCGTCGTGAAAGTGGCGATGCCACAGCGGCGCGGCAGCGAATTGCCGATGAAGGCCACGCGTCTGATCTCGGTCATGGCTGTGCTCCAGCTGGTCGGGCGGCAGGATCGCCGCGGCAGGCCCGGGATGGGAGCCGCCGTCTCGACGTCGGCGAATGCCCTCTCGCACTCCGTTCCCTCAATGCGCGGAACGGCTGCGGGCTCCATGGCGCGATCAATGACGCCAGAGCGCCGGCGTCTGCGGCAATCCGCCGGTGATATCGGCCTCGGCGAGGTTGTCGATGCAGACGGCCGATACGGCGAAACCGAGATCGAGGATGCGGCCGTCATCGGTGACCAGCTTGACGTCCTTGCGGCCGGCAAGCTGCCGGAGCGCCGCGCCGGACAGGCCGATCTCGCCGGTGCCGACGACGCGCGAGGGCTTCCGGAAGAAGCCCTCGATCACATAGGAGGCGCGCGTGACGTCCTCGCCATTGCAGGTGAGCACGCCGCTGCCGGTGATCCGGCCGAGATACTGCATCGGGATTCCTCTCTTCGGGTGGACGCAGTCCGCGCCGGAGATGTCGGGCGGCCGCGCATGGGGAAAGACCGGGGCGGCACCCATCTCATCCATCCGCCATGGATGAACGAGGCGGTTCCGGCCCGTCGTCGCGACTAGAAATCACAAAAACCGGGTCTATAGCGGCTGCCGAAGACGCCTGAGAAGGCGCAGAAGCCGCTTTTGATCGACGCAAGACTCAACCAAAGAGCCTCAATTCTCAGCGCCGATCACATCAATACTATCTGTATATGGGCCGATGACAGGTCATTTACAATCGGCCTCCGCCGGCTCATTCGGCTACGGACTTCGCAGGCGGCACTCCGCCCTTGACAGCGCCCGCGCGCGTTCCGCCCCTTGCGGGCGCGCGACGTCCCAGGGTGAATCGCCCGCGGCCATTGCCCGGGCGGCGTCGGGCGACATGTTGCAACGGACGAGAGCTTCGGGAGACGGCGATCAAGGCGCGCGACATCACCAACAAGAAGAACCTGCTGCTGCTGGTCCAGCTGCGCTGGCTGGCGGTCGTCGGGCAGGTCGTGACCATTCTCTATGTCCATCTGCAGCTCGGCATCGCCCTGCCGCTCACCGCCATGGCGGCGGTGCTGAGCTTCCTGGTGGCGCTCAACCTCGTCACGCTGCTGCGCCAGTTCCGCCGCGAGGCGATCGGCAATTCCGAGCTCCTGCTCGAACTGATGCTCGATGTCGGCGCGCTGACGCTGCAGCTCTACTTGAGCGGCGGCGCCTCGAACCCGTTCATCTCGCTCTATCTGCTGCAGGTCATTCTCGGCGCGGTGCTGCTCGATGCATGGTCGGCCTGGCTGCTGGTCGTGGTGACGAGCTTCTGCTTCGTCTTCCTGACGCTCGACTACCGGCCGCTGGCGCTGCCCGGCAGCCATGCCGACATGCTGCTGTCGCTGCATATCCAGGGCATGTTCATCTGCTACGTGCTCGCCGCCTCGCTGCTGGTCTTCTTCGTCACCCGCATCCAGCACAATCTGAAGGCGCGCGACGCGCATCTCGCGGAACTCCGCCAGCGCTCGGCCGAGGAAGACCACATCGTCCGCATGGGCCTCCTCGCCTCGGGCGCCGCGCATGAGCTCGGCACGCCGCTCGCGACGCTCTCGGTCATCCTCAGCGACTGGCAGCGCATGCCCGCGCTCTCGGCCGATCCCGAGATCGCAGGCGAGATCGCCGAGATGCAGTCGCAGCTCGACCGCTGCAAGGCGATCGTCTCGGGCATCCTCATCTCCTCGGGCGATGCGCGCGGCGAGGGCACGGTGCGCACCACAGCCGCGACCTTCATGGACGAGACGCTCGCCGAATGGCAGCAGAGCCGCTCGCCGGCGGCGGTCGACTACAGCAACCTGATCCAGCCCGACGCCGCGATCATCTCGGACACGGCGCTGAAGCAGGTGATCTTCAACATCCTCGACAACGCGCTCGAGGCCTCGCCCGCCTGGGTCGGCGTCGTCGCCGGCCGGCAGGACGACGTGATCGTCATCGCCGTCAGCGATTCTGGGCCGGGCTTCACCGCGGAGATGCTGGCGACGCTCGGCAAGCCCTATCGATCGAGCAAGAACCGTCCGGGCGGCGGGCTCGGCCTCTTCCTCGTCGTCAATGTCGTCCGCAAGCTCGGCGGCACGGTCACGGCCGAGAACGGCATCGACGGCGGCGCCTGCGTCACGCTGGTGCTGCCGCTCGAGGCGCTCGCGACCGGCGACGGGCTCGGCTCGGACGTGATCCCATCGGGAGGCGCGCGTGGACACTGATCGGCCGCTCCTCATCGTCGAGGACGACGAAGCCTTCGCCAAGGCGCTCCGCCGCTCGCTGGAGCGGCGCGGCTTCGCCGTGCACCAGGCCGACGGGCTCGAGGGCACGCGCACGGTGCTGGCGACGGTGACGCCCGGCTATGCCGTGGTGGATCTGAAGCTCGCCAGCGGCACGGGCCTCGACTGCGTCGCGCTGCTGCATGGCACCGATCCGGCGATGCGCATCGTCGTGCTGACGGGCTTCGCCAGCATCGCCACCGCCGTCGAGGCGATCAAGCTCGGCGCCTGCCACTATCTGCCGAAACCGTCCAACACCAACGATATCATCGCGGCCTTCGAGCGCGCCGATGGCGACACGTCGGTGCCGCTGACGCAGCGGCCGACCTCGATCAAGAACCTCGAATGGGAGCGCATCCACGAGGTGCTGGCCGAGACCGGCTTCAACATCTCGGAGACGGCGCGGCGGCTCGGCATGCATCGCCGCACGCTGGCGCGGAAGCTGGAGAAGGCCCGCGTCAAGTAGCGGACCCTGGCCTCAGGGCCGGGCGGCGTTTTCAAGCCGGCGGTTGGCGCCGAGCGCCAGCAGCGTGCAGACGGCGCCCGAGAGCAGATAGAGGCCGGAGGAGAGCAGGCCGAACTGGCTCGACAGATAGAGCGCGACGAAGGGCGCGAAGCCCGCGCCGAACAGCCAGGCGAGATCGGCGGTCAGCGCAGCGCCGGTGTATCGATAGGCCGGCGCGAAGTTCGAGGCGAGCGCGCCCGAGGACTGGCCGAACGAGACGCCGAGCAAGAGGAAGCCGGTCACCATGAACACCGCCTCGCCGATGAGGCCGCCGCCGAGCAATTGCGGCGCGAAGCCGCTGAAGACGGCGATCGCGACGGCACAGAATCCGAGCAGCGCCGTGCGGCCGAAGCGATCGGCGAGATAGCCCGAGGCGACGATCGAGAGCACGCCGACGATGCCGGCGAGCGCCTCGACATAGAGGAAGCGGGACGGCAGCTCGCGGGTGAACAGGAACACCCAGGAGAGCGGGAACACGGTCACCATGTGGAAGAGGGCGAAGCTCGCGAGCGGGGCGAAGGCGCCGATCAGCACGGTGCGGCCGGCGGACCGGACCGTGTCGCGCACGCGGGCCGGCTGCAATTCGCGCGTCTCGTAGAGCGCCGCATATTCGGGCGTGACGACGATGCGCAGCTTGGCAAAGAGCGCGACGACATTGATCGCGAAGGCGCAGAAGAACGGATAGCGCCAGCCCCAGTCGAGGAAATCGGCCGCCGACAGCCGTCCGACGAAGAAGGCGAAGAGCGCGCTGGCGACGATGAGGCCGAGCGGGGCGCCGAGCTGCGGGATCATCGCATACCAGCCGCGGCGCTTGTCCGGCGCATTCAGCGCGAGCAGCGAGGCGAGTCCGTCCCAGGCGCCGCCCCAGGCGAGGCCCTGGCCGATTCTGAGGCCCGCCAGCAGCCAGGCCGAGGCAGCGCCGATCTGGGCGTGGCCGGGCAGGAAGGCGATCGCCACCGTGGATATGCCGAGGAGCAGCAGCGCGACCGTCAGCTTGACGCCGCGGCCGTAGTGACGGTCGATCGTCGTGAAGATGACGGTGCCAACCGGGCGGGCGATGAAGGCGAGCGCGAAGATGGCGAAGGAATAGAGCGTGCCGGTGAGCGGGTCGTATTCGGGGAAGACGAGTTTCGGGAACACCACCACCGAGGCGATGGCATAGACGAAGAAATCGAAGAACTCGGAGGCGCGGCCGATGATGACGCCGATCGCAATCTCGCCGGGCTTCACCGCGCCGTGGCGCGCATGGATGCGCACCGCGTCGTTCTCGGCTTCCGTCACCATGGGCGTCGCCGTGGCCGGCGCCGTTTCAACTGTCATCTCACCGTTCCTTCGTCAGCGCCGAACCCGCGCCGATCCCGCGCGGGGCCGGACGGACTCCGCCCTCGCAGCCGAGCTTTTCCCCCGTCGCGGGCTCTCCCGGCATTGGACAAATTGTCCAGTGCCCCCCTTGCTGCAGTGCATCTAGATGTCTCGCCATGGAATGCAGCCGGGACAGGTCCGTACAGTGAGCCGAATTCGTAGCCTAGCATTTCTGCCGGCAGCGCTGCTGCTGGCAGGCTGCAACATGGTCGTCCTGTCGCCCTCGGGCGATGTGGCGGCGCAGCAGCGCGATCTCATCGTCGTCTCGACGGTGCTCATGCTCCTCGTCATCGTGCCGGTCATGGCGCTGACGGTGCTGTTCGCCTGGCGCTACCGGAAATCCAACACTAAGGCGACCTACGAGCCCGACTGGGACCACTCGACCCAGCTCGAGCTGGTGATCTGGGCAGCGCCGCTGCTCATCATCATCTGCCTCGGCGCCGTCACCTGGATGGGCACCCATCTGCTCGATCCCTATCGCCCGCTCGACCGCCTCGCCCATGACCGCCCGGTGACCGAGGAGCTGACGCCGCTCCGCGTCGAGGTCGTCGCGCTCGATTGGAAGTGGCTGTTCATCTATCCGGACTACGGCATCGCCAGCCTCAACGAACTCGCCGCGCCGGTCGACCGGCCGATCGATTTCAGCATCACCTCCTCGGCGGTGATGAACTCGTTCTTCATCCCGGCGCTGGCCGGCCAGATCTATGCGATGCCGGGCATGCAGACCAAGCTGCACGCCGTCATCAACAAGGAAGGCACCTACGAGGGCTTCTCGGCCAATTACAGCGGCGCCGGCTTCTCGCAGATGCGCTTCGCCTTCCATGGCCTCACGGACGCCGATTTCGAGACATGGGTCGCCGACACGCGGAAGGCCGAGGGCGGCCTCGACCGGACGGGCTACCTCGCCCTCGAGCAGCCGAGCGAGAACGTGCCGCCGCAGCGCTTCGCCTCGGTCGATCCCGATCTCTACCGGCGGATCCTCAACCGCTGCGTCGAGCCCGGCAAGATGTGCATGAGCGAGATGATGGCGATCGACGCCAGAGGCGGGCTCGGCATGGCCGGCATCGCCAATGTGCTGCCGCTCGAATATGACAAGTACAACCGCCGCGGCACCGTCCTCGGGCCGCAGCCCGGCTATGTGCCGAGCATCTGCACCCCCGAGGAAGCCGCCGCCATGATGGCGAGCCGGCCGCTGCCCGCCTCGATCCCCGCCGGCAGCCCGCTCGCCGGATCCGGCCTGACCCTGCCCGGAACGACGGTCCCCGGCTTCTCGCCGCTGCCCGCTCGCTCGCTTTCCCTCCTTGTCGGCGAAAGCCGGCCGTCGAACTCATGAGCCCCGCTTCCATGAGCCCCGCCCCCGCCTCCGAAACCTCCCCCCTCCTGCATGCGCTGTTCGGCCGGCTGACGCTCGACCAGTTGCCGCTGCATGAACCGATCGTCGTCGCCACCTTCGTCGTCGTGGCGATGGGCGGTGCCGCGGTCCTCGCCGCCATCACCTATTTCAAGCTGTGGGGCTATCTCTGGCGCGAGTGGTTCACCTCGGTCGATCACAAGAAGATCGGCATCATGTACATGGTGCTCGGCCTCATCATGCTGCTGCGCGGCTTCGCCGACGCGATCATGATGCGCCTGCAGCAGTCGATCGCCTTCAATGGCAGCGAGGGCTATCTCAATTCGCATCACTACGACCAGATCTTCACCGCCCATGGCGTGATCATGATCTTCTTCGTGGCGATGCCGCTCGTCACGGGGCTGATGAACTTCGTCGTGCCGCTGCAGATCGGCGCGCGCGACGTGTCATTCCCCTTCCTCAATAACTTCAGCTTCTGGATGACCGCCGCCGGCGCCGTCATCGTCATGATGTCGCTGTTCATCGGCGAGTTCGCCCGCACCGGCTGGCTCGCCTATCCGCCTTTGTCCAATATCGGCTACAGCCCGGATGTCGGCGTCGACTACTATATCTGGGCGCTGCAGGTCGCCGGCGTCGGGACACTGCTCTCCGGCGTCAACCTCATCTGCACCATCGTCAAGATGCGCGCCCCCGGCATGACCATGATGAAGATGCCGGTCTTCACCTGGACCGCGCTCTGCACCAATGTGCTCATCGTCGCCGCCTTCCCGGTGCTGACGGCGGTGCTGGCGCTTCTGTCGCTCGACCGCTATGTCGGCACCAACTTCTTCACGAACGACTTCGGCGGCAACCCGATGATGTACGTGAACCTCATCTGGATCTGGGGCCACCCCGAGGTCTATATCCTGATCCTGCCGGTGTTCGGCATCTTCTCGGAGGTGACGGCGACCTTCTCGGGCAAGCGGCTCTTCGGCTACACGTCGATGGTCTATGCCACGGTTGTCATCACCATCCTCTCCTATCTCGTCTGGCTGCACCATTTCTTCACGATGGGCTCGGGCGCCAGCGTCAACTCCTTCTTCGGCATCACGACGATGATCATCTCGATCCCGACGGGCGCGAAGATGTTCAACTGGCTCTTCACGATGTATCGCGGCCGCATCCGCTTCGAATTGCCGATGATGTGGACGATGGCCTTCATGCTGACCTTCGTCATCGGCGGCATGACCGGCGTGCTGCTCGCCGTGCCGCCGGCCGACTTCGTGCTGCACAATTCGCTGTTCCTCGTCGCCCATTTCCACAATGTCATCATCGGCGGCGTGCTGTTCGGGCTCTTCGCCGGCATCAGCTACTGGTTCCCGAAGGCGTTCGGCTTCAAGCTCGATCCGTTCTGGGGCAAGATGTCGTTCTGGTTCTGGGTCGTCGGCTTCTACTTCGCCTTCATGCCGCTCTATGTGCTCGGCCTGATGGGCGTGACGCGGCGGCTGCGCGTCTTCGAGGACCCCTCGCTGCAGATCTGGTTCGTGATCGCGGCCTTCGGCGCCGGCCTGATCGCGCTCGGCATCCTGTTCTTCCTCATCCAGATCGCCGTCTCGATCAGGAACCGCGCCAGCCTCGTCGACGTCACCGGCGATCCCTGGGACGGCCGCACGCTCGAATGGGCGACGTCCTCGCCGCCGCCGGACTACAACTTCGCCTTCACGCCGGTGGTGCATGACAACGACGCCTGGTGGGACATGAAGCATCGCGGCTATACGCGGCCGCTCGCCGGCTTCAAGGCGATCCTGATGCCGAAGAACACCGGTACCGGCGTCATCCTCGCCGGCCTCAGCGTGGCGCTGGCCTTCGGCCTCATCTGGTACATCTGGTGGCTGGCCGCGGTGAGCTTCCTGGCGCTGCTCGCGGTCGCGATCGGCCACACCTTCAACTATGGCCGCGACTTCCACATCCCCGCCGCGACGGTGCTCGCCACCGAAACCGCGCGGACCACGCGCCTTGCCAGCGAGGTGACGACATGAGCATGAGCCCCCTCGCCCCGACGGTCGACCGGACCACGTTCTATCTCGCCGACGAGCACGAGCATGCCGAGGGCGGCAGCACCATGCTCGGCTTCTGGATCTACCTGATGAGCGATTGCCTCATCTTCGCGATCCTCTTCGCCACCTTCGGCGTGCTCGGCGGCAGCTATGCCGCCGGCCCCTCGCCGAAGGACCTCTTCGACCTGCCGCTGGTCGCGCTCAACACCGCGATGCTCTTGTTCTCCTCGATCACCTATGGCTTCGCCATGCTGGCGATGCAGCGCGGCAACGCGCGGCAGGTGCAGTCCTGGCTCGCTGTGACCGGGCTCTTCGGCCTCGCCTTCCTCTCGATCGAGCTCTACGAGTTCCACCACATGATCATGGAGGGGGCGACGCCGCAGCGGAGCGCCTTCCTGTCGTCGTTCTTCACGCTGGTCGGCACGCATGGCCTGCACGTCACCTTCGGCCTCATCTGGCTGGTGACGCTGATGGTGCAGGTCGGGCGGCGCGGCCTCGTTCCCGCCAACCAGCGCCGGCTGACCTGCCTCAGCATGTTCTGGCACTTCCTCGACGTCATCTGGATCGGCGTCTTCACCTTCGTCTATCTGATGGGAATGCTGCGATGAGCTCGACTGCACACCCCGCCGCCGCGCATGACCATGATCACGGCCACGATCATGGCCATGACGGCGCCGCCGCCCCGCATGGCAGCCTGAAGAGCTACACGATCGGCTTCGTGCTCTCGGTCATCCTGACGGCGATCCCGTTCTGGCTGGTGATGAGCGGCACGCTTCCGGTCCAGCTGACCGCCATGGCCATCATCGCCTTCGCTGTGGTGCAGATCGTCGTGCACATGATCTTCTTCCTGCACATGACGGTGAAGACCGAAGGCGGCTGGTCGATGATGGCGCTGATCTTCACGCTGATCCTCGTCGTCATCGCGCTCTCCGGCTCGCTGTGGGTCATGTACCATTTGAACACCAACATGATGCCCGGCCACGACATGAGCCAGATTCCGTGACAGCGGCGACGCCGCGGCGCGGGCTATGGGCGCTGCTCGTCGCCGGCGTCTGCGTCGTGCTCGTCCTCACCGGCCTCGGCATCTGGCAAGTGCAGCGCCGCGACTGGAAGCTTGACCTCATCGAGCAGGTTGAGACCCGCGTGAAGGCCGATCCGGTCGCGGCACCCGGCCCGGCCGAGTGGCCGGCGCTTACCGCCGCCACGGACGCCTATCGCCGCGTCGTCGTCTCCGGCACGTTCCAGAACGACCGCGAGACGCTCGTCCAGGCGGTGACCGAGCGCGGCCCCGGCTTCTGGGTGCTGACGCCGATGGTGACCGACTGGGGCTTCACCGTGCTCGTCAATCGCGGCTTCGTGCCGTCCGACAAGCGCGAGGCGGCGACGCGCGCGGCCGGGCAGATCACGGGCGAGACGGCGCTCGCCGGCCTCTTGCGGATGAGCGAGCCGGGCGGCGCCTTTCTCCGCGCCAACGATCCCGCCGGCGGGCGCTGGTATTCGCGCGACGTCGCGGCGATTGCCGAGGCGCGCGGGCTCGGGCCGGTCGCGCCCTATTTCGTCGATGCCGACGCGACGGAGAATATGGGCGGCCTGCCGATCGGCGGGCTGACGGTGATCCGCTTTTCCAACAACCATCTCGTCTATGCGCTGACCTGGTTCGCCATGGCGGCGCTGCTCGCCGGCGGCCTCGTCCATGTCGCGCTGGCCGAGCGGCGGCGACAGCGAGCGGCCGATGCGGCCGCGCCGTCGCCGGAGGGTTGAGCCCGGCACACGCGCCCGTCACGCCGATGTGTGGTGAAGGGAGCGGACGCGGACCCTATCTCGACGCGAGACGGCCCACCGGGTCGAACCGATCGAGACGGGAGACGTTGACGCCCCATGAGAACAGCCGCCATCCGAACCGCCGCCATGCCCATCGCCGCCGCCCTCTTCACCCTCGCCTCCCTCGCCCTGGCGGTCGCAGGCGCCGCTGCGGCCGACGCCAGCATCAATGCCGGCGGTCGCAGCGCGACGGCCGAGAAGCCCTTCGTGGCCAGGGCGGTGGCGGAGTTCGACACGCCCTGGGCGCTCGCCTTCCTGCCGGATGGACGCATGCTGGTGACCGAGAAGCCAGGGAGCCTCTTTCTGGTGACGCAGGACGGCCGCAAGACGCCGATCGAGGGCGTTCCCGACGTCCTCGCCAAGGGCCAGAACGGCCTGCTCGACATCGCGCCGGGCCCGAATTTCCGCAGGGACCGTCTCGTTTACATGACCTATGTCGAGCCCTCGCGCGACGGTGGCACGCTGGTGCTGGCGCGGGCGACGCTCACCGTTGCCGGCACGCGCGGCCAGCTCGACGGCCTCACCGCGCTCTGGCGGCAGACGCCGGCGGGCGGCGGCGGCCAGCCGGGCGGCATCATCGCCTTCGATCCCGAGGGACAGCATCTCTTCCTGACCGTCGGCGACCGCATGCGGCCCGCCACCGCGCAGGACCCCGACCAGGCGCGCGGCAAGCTGCTCCGCCTCACGCTCGACGGCGGCATTCCCGCCGACAATCCCGAGGCCACTGCCGGCGGCGTGCGCGGCGCCACCTGGACCAGCGGCCACCGCAATCCCTATGGCCTCGCCTTTGCGCCGGGAGGCAGCCTCTGGCTCAACGAGATGGGTCCGCGCGGCGGCGACGAGCTCAACCGGATCGAGCCCGGCCGCAACTATGGCTGGCCTCTCGTCTCCAATGGCGACAACTATAGCGGCACGAAGATCCCCCGCCACGCGACACGGCCTGACTTCGCGGCGCCGGCGCTCTACTGGACGCCGGTGATCGCGCCGGCGGGCCTCGCCTTCTCCAATGGCGGCCTCTTCCCGGCGTGGCAGGACTCAGCCTTCATCGGCGGGCTCGCCGTCGACGCGCTGGTTCGCGTCACGGTCGATAAGGCCGGCAAGGCCGACGAGGCCGAGCGCTTCGACATGGGCGCCCGCATCCGCGACGTCGCCTTCGCCCCGGACGGCGCGCTGTGGCTGATCGAGGACGCCGATCCCGGCCGCCTGCTGCGCCTCACGCCGCGCGAGGCCGGCAGTGCCGCCGACACGACGAACTAGCGCTGCCTGTTTTCACGCATTTCCGTCACGCGAACCGCTACCCGCTTCGCTCGGAAATGCTCTGGCGCTTGCGACTCTCTCGTGCACGATCTATCTGATCGACATGAGCACAGCGTCTACACCGATCGCCGACCTCCCGCCTCGTGCTGCGGAGGAGCGGTCTGATGCGCCGATCGGGCCGGCCGCAGGCGGGCCGTTCGGGCTCGACGATCACCTCTGCTTCGCGCTCTATTCCGCCAGCCACGCTTTCAGCCGGCTCTACCGGCCGATGCTCGACGCGCTCGGCCTCACCTATCCGCAATATCTGGTGATGATCGTGCTGTGGCAGCAGGACGGCTGCAGCGTCGGCGCGCTCGGCGAGCGGCTCTTTCTCGAATCCAACACGCTGACGCCGATGCTGAAGCGGCTCGAGGCGCTCGGCTTCATCAGCCGCAGCCGCGACCCGCGCGACGAGCGGCAGGTGCTGATCAGCCTCACCGAGCGCGGCCGCGCGCTCCAGGCCGAGGCCGCCGGCATTCCCGCCTGCGCCTTCGAGGCGACGGGGCTCGACGGCGAGGAGGCGGTCCGCCTGCTGCGCCAGGTGGCGGGGCTGCGCGATCGTCTCCGCGGCGCCTGAGACGGCCGCTGCTGCCGCCCGCGCCGCCGCGCCCTATATAGGGACAACACCTGACGAACAAGGAGTCGCACGATGCTGACCAAGACCTTTGCGGTGACCCACAGCGAAGAGGAGTGGAAGCGGCTGCTGACCGCGGAGCAATACCGCGTCATGCGCCAGCACGGCACCGAATATCCCGGCAGCTGCGCGCTGCTGCACGAGAAGCGGCCCGGCACCTTCTCCTGCGCCGGTTGCGGCGAGGCGCTGTTCGCGGCGGGTGGCAAGTTCGAGAGCGGCACCGGCTGGCCGAGCTTCAACGATCCGATCGAGGGCGCCGTCGAGACGACGGTCGACCGCAGCCATGGCATGGTCCGCACCGAGGTGCACTGCGCCACCTGCGGCAGCCATCTCGGCCATGTCTTCGAGGACGGTCCGCCGCCGACTTACCTGCGCTACTGCATCAATGGCGTCGCCATGACCTTCGCACCGGCATGACATTCGCGCCGGCCTGACACGGCACCAGTCGACTATCCTGCCGGCGGCGGCCCTCACGGTGCTGCCGGCAGTCCGGCCTGCCGGGCGCGGACAACCTCTGCCGAGCGGGCGAGCGGCAGGATCTGCGTGCGCGACAGCTGCGCGATGGGGAGGTCACCGGGCGCGGCCGGATCGACCCAGCGGATCTCGGCGATTTCGGCGGCCGGCGCCGCGTCCGCCGCGCCAATCACGAGAAAAACATCCGCCTCGACGTGGTGGCCGGGCTCATTGGCCGCCGGCGCCGCGAAATGGCCGAGCGGCAGCACGCGCCCGGCAACGAGGACGAGCCCCAGTTCCTCGTGCAATTCCCTCAGCAGCGCCGCCACGGGCTGCTCGCCCGGCTCGATCTTGCCGCCCGGCTGCATGAAGACAGGCGAACCTCTCTTCCGTACCAGCAGGGCGTGACCGTCCTCGCGGAGGATGAGCGCCGCGGCGATGCGGATGACCTTGTCCATGGGAATGCTCGGCTGCGAGGGCTGCGGTGGCCGCGAGGGCGGCGGCGGGGTTCCCTCACCGCAATCAGAGCCGAAGTCAATGCCCCGGCGCCCCGACACGACAGGCTTGTGCCGTTCACACGAATCTAGGCTATGAAGGGCATGATGGGCCGTTCAGGCTGGCGCGCTGTCCATGCGGATGAGGCGCCGGGCGATGGAAGATGTCGGCGACGGGCGAGCGGGAGAGCGGATTGATGGGGCGGACTTTTCTCTCGCGGCGGCTGGCGCTCGGCCTCGTCGTCGCCTTCGCGGCCCTGCCCGCGGTCCAGGCCGGCGCGCAGGATGCGGCGCCGCTCCGGGTCGGCACCATCGCGGCGACGGCGCAGCCGATCAATCCGGCCAAGGAATTCGTCGGCCGCATCGAGGCGCGCGACCGGGTCAGCGTCCGCGCCCGCATCACCGGCTATCTGAAGGACGTGCTGTTCAAGGAAGGACAGATCGTCAAGGAAGGCGACCTGCTCTACACGATCGAGCCGGAGCCCTTCGAGGCCGCGCTCTCCGAGGCCGAGGGCAAGCTCGAAAAGGCGCGCGGGCAGAAGGCCTTCGCCGAGCAGCAGCTCGCGCGCGCCGACCAGCTCCTGAAGACCCAGACCGGCACGCAGGCGACGCGCGACCAGCGCCAGTCCGAGGACCTCACCGCCAGCGGCGACGTGCTGATCGCCGAGGCCGGCGTCCAGACCGCCAAGATCAATCTCGGCTATACCAAGATCACCTCGCCGATTTCCGGGCTGATCGGCCGCACGGCCGTCAGCAAGGGCAATGTGGTCGGGCCGGACAGCGGCGTGCTGACGACGATCGTCAGCCAGGACCCGATGTATGTCACCATCCCGATCAGCCAGCGCGAATTCCTGACGCTGAAGAGCGACGACCGCACCGGCGGCGGCGGCCAGCTCAGCGTCCTCATCCGCTTCTCCGACGGCTCGGCCTATCCGCTGCCGGGCAAGATCGATTTCGTCGACGTCTCGGTCGACCGCGCCACGGACAGCGTGCTGGTGCGGGCGGTGGTGCCGAACCCCGACGGCTTCCTGATCGACGGCCAGCTGGTCAAGGCCGCGCTGCAGCTGGAAAAGCCGGTCGAGAAGATCCTCGTGCCGCAATCGGCGCTGATCGCCGACCAGAAGGGCGTCTATGTCTTCGTCGTCGTGGGTGGCAAGGCCGAGCAGCGCCGCCTGACGCTCGGCGGCGAGCTCGGCGCGAGCGCGATCGTCGATGAGGGCCTTGCCGCCGGCGACCAGGTCGTCGTCGAGGGGCTCGGCGCGCTCCGGCCGGGCGCCACCGTCACGGCGCAGCCGGTCGCTCCCCTGCCGGGCGCGGGCTGAGCCATGATCTCCGCCCTCTTCGTCGACCGTCCGCGCTTCGCCATCGTCATCGCGCTGGTGACGGTCATCGCCGGCCTCCTGTCGCTGTTCACGATCCCGATCGCGCAATATCCCGACATCGTGCCGCCGCAGGTCTCGGTGACGACCTTCTATCCCGGCGCCTCGGCGGCGGTGGTCGAGGCGACCATCGCCCAGCCGCTCGAAAGCCAGATCGTCGGCGTCGACAAGGCGATCTACATGAAGAGCGTCTCGGGCAATGACGGCAGCTATTCGCTGCTGGTCTCGTTCGAGCTCGGCACCAATCCCGACATCAACGCCGTCAACGTCAACAACCGCGTGCAGGTGGCGCTGTCGAAGCTGCCGCAGGATGTCCAGAAGCAGGGCGTCACGGTCAAGAAGCAGTCCTCGGCGCTGCTCGGCGTCATCGCGCTGTCCTCGCCGAAGGAGACGCATGACGAGCTCTTCATCTCCAACTATGCGACGATCAATCTCGTCGACGAGATCCGCTCGACGCCCGGCGTCGGCGATGCGCGGCTGTTCGGGCCGCAGGACTATGCCATCCGCGCCTGGATGCAGACCGACCGGCTGACCGGGCTCGGGCTCACCACCGCCGACATCATCAAGGCGATCCAGAGCCAGAACGTGCAGGCGGCCGTCGGCCGCATCGGCGCGCGGCCGATCTCCGACGACCAGCAGCTGCAGCTCAACATCCAGACCAAGGGCCGCCTCTCCTCGATCGAGGATTTCGAGAAGATCATCGTCCGCACCAATGCCAACGGCTCGGTGCTCCGCCTCGGCGATGTCGCGCGGCTCGAACTCGGCGCCGCCAATCTCGACCGCTCGACGCGGCTCAACGGTGCCCCGGCGACGCTGATCGGCATCTACCAGGCGCCCGGCGCCAACGCCCTCTCGACGCTCGCCGCCGTCAAGGCGAAGCTCGACGAGGCCAAGAAGGGCTTCCCGGACGATCTCGACTGGAAGGTCACCTACGACCCGACCACCTTCGTCACCGCGACGATCGAGGTCGTCGAGCACACGCTGCTCGAGGCCTTCGTGCTCGTCGTGCTGGTCGTCTTCCTCTTCCTCGGCAATTTCCGCGCGACCCTGATCCCGACCATCGCCGTCCCGGTCAGCCTCGTCGGCACCTTCATCGTCTTGAACGCCATCGGCTATTCGGCCAACACCGTCTCGCTGCTGGCGCTCATCCTCGCCATCGGCATCGTCGTCGACGACGCCATCGTCGTGGTCGAGGCGGTCGAGGCCAAGATGGAGCATCATCCCGAGCTCTCGCCGGCTGAGGCGACCAAGGCGGCGATGAAGGAGATCACCGCGCCGATCATCGGCATCACGCTGGTGCTGCTCTCGGTCTTCGTGCCGGTCGCCTTCCTCGGCGGCATCACCGGCGAACTGTTCCGCCAGTTCGCCGTCACCGTCGCCGTCTCGATGCTGCTCTCGGCGATCAACGCGCTGACGCTGTCGCCGGCGCTCTGCGCCATCCTCCTGAAGCCGCATCACGGTCCCCGCCGCGGCCCGATCGGCTCTATCATGCGCGGCATCGACCATGTGCGCGATGCCTATGGCGCAGTGGTCGCGCGGCTCGTGCGCATTTCCATCATCGGCCTCGTGATGGTCGTCGGCTCGGGCATCGGCATCTACGCGCTCAACAAGGTGACGCCGACCGGCTTCCTGCCCGAGGAAGACCAGGGCGCCTTCTTCGTCGTCGTGCAGACGCCGGACGGCGCCTCGATCGGCCGCACCGGCGCGGTGGTCTCGCAGGTCGAGGCGATCCTCAAGGACGAGGAAGCGATTGCCGACTATTCCTCGATCATCGGCCTCAACTTCGTCGACAACTATTCGCAGCCGAATGCCGCCTTCGTCATCGTCTCGCTGAAGCCCTTCGACGAGCGGACCTCCGCCTCCGACAGCGCCAATGCCGTCATGGCGCGGCTGTCGCAGAAGCTCGCCGGCGTCTCGGGCGGCCGCGCGCTGCCGCTCGCCCCGCCGCCGATCATCGGCCTCGGCAATGGCGGCGGCTTCAGCTATGTGCTCCGCGCGCTGTCCAACAACGATCCGGCGGCACTGGCGCAGGCGCTGCGCGGCCTCCTCGTCGCCGCCAACCAGGACCCGCAGCTCTCGCGCGTCTTCAGCACCTTCTCGGCCTCGAACCCGTCGGTGTTCCTCGACATCGACCGCGACAAGGCCGAGATCCTCGGCGTCGAGATCAGCGACATCTTCCAGGCGCTGCAGACCTCGCTCGGCGGCTCCTATGTCAACGACGTCAACCTGTTCGGCCGCACCTGGCAGGTGCAGGCGCAGGCCGAAGCTGTTGACCGCAAGTCGATCGACGACATCTCGCGCATCAATGTGCGCAGCAAGACCGGCGAGATGATCGCGCTTCGGAGCCTCGTCGAGACGCGCATCGTGCTCGGGCCGCAGGCGCTCATCCGCTACAACAACAAGCTCGCCGTCACCGTGCAGGGCAGCCCGGCGCCCGGCGTCTCCTCCGGCCAGGCGCTGGCCGCGATGGAGAAGGTCGCGGCGGCCTCGCTCCCCTCAGGCTATGGCGGCGAATGGACCGACATCTCGTTCCAGGAGAAGCGCGCCGAAGGCCAGATGGGGATGATCCTCGGCTTCGCGGTGCTGTTCGCCTTCCTGTTCCTGGTCGCGCTCTATGAAAGCTGGACCATTCCGGTGCCGGTGCTGCTCTCGGTCGCGGTCGGCATTCTCGGCGCCTTCCTCGCCCTCGTGGTCGGCCATCTGACGCTCGACCTCTATGGCCAGATCGGCATGATCGTCCTCATCGGCCTGGCGGCGAAGAACGGCATCCTTATCGTCGAATTCGCCAAGGAGCGGCGCGAGCAGGGCATGCCGCTGCTGGAAGCGGCGACCGAGGGCGCGCGGCTGCGCTTCCGCCCTGTCATGATGACGTCCTTCGCCTTCATCCTCGGGCTCGCGCCGCTGGTGTTCGGCACCGGCGCCGCGATGCTCGCCCGCCGCAACGTCTCGACGCCGGTGTTCGGCGGCATGCTCGCCGCCTCGCTGATCGGCATCTTCGCCATCCCCGCGCTCTACGTGACCTTCCAGGCCCTGCGCGAGCGCGTGAAGGGCGAGAAGAAGGCCTGAGCAACCCGCATCAAGCCCGCTGACCGGCGTACGGAGCGGGCTGGCTGCGGGCCGCCGCGTCTCTTTCCACGGCGGCCTTGGCGTCATGGAGGGCGATGTCGGCGCAGTGCCTGGCATCCCCGCGCCGGCTCAGAGCCCGGCGAGGAAGAGGCGGATCAGCCTCAGGCTCTCTTCGCTGATGCCGGCGATGAGCTGTTCGCCCTTCTCCGCCGTCGCCGGGCGCGGGTCGCCGAAGACGCCGGAGCGGTTGAAGCTCGAAAGATCGAGCGGCATGGTGCCGAAGAGCTCGGGAAATTCGGGATATTCGGGCGCCGCCTTGTCCATCTGCACGAGGCCCGGGGCCAGCGCCAGCATCATCGAGGTCTCGACCTCGTCGGCATGATAGAAGGTCGGCGCCGCCGGCGCGCTGTCGCAGATCGCGGTCGCGATCCGTTCCATGCCGGGATAGTCGAGATGCATCACGGCGAAGCCGTGCTCGGTCTTCAGGGCGCGGGCGGCGAGCGCGATCGGCTCGCGATTGCCGAAATGGCCGTTGATGACGATAAGCGCCTTGACGCCCATGCGCGCGAGGCCGCGGCCGAGATCGATCAGCACGGCGCGCAGCGTATCCGGCGAGAGCGACAGCGTGCCGGCGAAGCCTTCATTGTTCCAGGCATCGCCATAGGCGATCGGCGGCAGCAGCAGCGCGTCCAGCCCCTCGGCGATGCGGCGGGCGACGCCCTCTGCCATCACCGTATCGGTCGAGAGCGGCAGATGGGCGCCGTGCTGCTCGAGCGCGCCGACCGCGAGCACGGCGACGACGCCGCGCGCGACCGCCTCCTTCACTTCGGGCGATGTGGCGGTGTGCAGATCGAGCATGGGGGTCACTCCTTCTCCGCGTTGCCGCGCCGGAACGGCACGCCGAGCGCGGCGGGGGCGCCGGATCGGCCGACAAAGCCGGCAAGGACGATGATCGTCAGGACATAAGGCAGCAT
Source organism: Kaistia sp. (assembly GCA_965279105.1). GTDB lineage: Bacteria > Pseudomonadota > Alphaproteobacteria > Rhizobiales > Kaistiaceae > Kaistia. The sequence continues at coordinate 786,589 of OZ257135.1, read as the reverse complement.
CAGCAGGAACTGGAACGGCACGCCGGTCGGCAGGATCTGCGCGCGCAATTGCAGCGCATCGGCCGCGCCGAAGAGGAGCGAGGCGAATAGCACGCCGAGCGGATGGCGGCGGCCGAGAATGAGGATGGCGAGCGCGATATAGCCGCGCCCGGCGGTCATGCCGTCGAGGAAGACGCCGGTGGCCGCGAGCGAGAGAAACGCACCGCCGAGACCGGCAAGGCCGCCCGAGATGGCGATGGACCGGTAGCGGATGCGGGCGACATCGAGGCCGAGCGTTTCCGCCGCCGCCGGATGCTCGCCGACGGCGCGGATATCGAGGCCGAAGCGGGTCCTGGCCAGCACGAACCAGGCGATGAAGACGAGCGCCAGCGCGCCGTAGGCGAGCGCGTCCTGCCGGAACAGCAGCGGCCCGATCACCGGCAGATCGGCAAGGGGCCCGAGATCCGGCGCCACGAAGGCATCGACGCGCGGCCGGTCGGTGCCGGCGCCGAAGGCGAGGCGGTAGAAGAAGGAGGTGACGCCGACCGCGAGCAGATTGACCGCGATGCCGACCACGACCTGGTTGGACCCGAGCGTGATCGTATAGACGCCGAGCAGCAGCCCGGTCGCCGCGCCGGCAAGCACGGCCGCCACGACGCCGACGACGAGATGGCCGCTGGCATAGGCGGCAAGGAAGCCGATGAAGGCGCCGACCAGCATCATGCCCTCGAGGCCGATATTGAGCACGCCCGACCGCTCGGCGAAGACGCCGCCGAGCGCCGCCAGCATGATCGGGATGGCGAGCCGCATCGAGGCGGAGAGGAAGCCGGCGAAGGTCGGGTCGGTGAGGAGCTCCAGCATGGTCAGGCCCTCCGCGCGAAGCGAGCGGCGAGCCAGCCGCGCAGCATGGGCAGCGCCGAGCGGCCGATCAGGAACAGCACGACGAGGCCCTGGATGACGGTCGTCAGCGTCGAGGGGACGCCGGCGGCCGATTCCATCGTCGAGGCGCCGATCTGCAGCGCGGCGAACAGGAAGGCGCTGGCGAGCACGCCGAAGGGATTGGTCGCGCCGAGCAGCGCGACGATGATCGCGGTGTAGCCGAAGCCGGGCGAGAGATTCTCGATCATCCGCCGCTGCACGCCGGCGACCTCCGAGAAGCCGGCAAGGCCCGCGAGCGCGCCGCAGACGAGGAAGCCGAAAAGGATCGTGCGGCGGACATCGATGCCGGCATTCTCGGCCGCGCGCGGATTGAGCCCGGTGACGCGGAGGCGGAAGCCGTTGGTGCGCCGCCACAGGAAAAGATGCGCCAGCACCGCCGCGACCACGACGATGAGAATGCCGGCATGAAGGCGCGTGCCGGAAAGCAGTACCGGCAGGCGGCCGTCCGCCGTCAGCCGCGCCGTCTGGGCGAGGGCGCCGTTCGGATCCTTGAGGGGGCCATGCAGCAGGAAGGAGACGAGATGGATCGCGACATAGTTGAGCATGATCGTGGTGATCAGCTCATCGGCACGGAAGCGCAGCTTGAGGATGGCGGCGAGGCCCGACCAGAGGGCGCCGGCGAGCGCGGCGGCGAGCGCCATCGCCGGCAGCAAGAGGAAGCCCGGCCAGCCCGCGCCGAGCATGCCGACGGCGCCCGCCGCCGTGCCGCCGAGGAAGAGCTGGCCCTCGGCGCCGACATTGAAGACGCCGGCGCGGAAGGCGAGCGCGATGCCGAGGCCGCAGAGCGCGAGCGGCACCGTGCGCACCAACGTCTCGGCGAGGCCGTTGCGCGAGCCGAGCGCCGCCTCGAACAGCGCGCCATAGGCGGTGAGCGGATTGACGCCGACGGCCGCGATCAGCAGCGCGCCGACGAGAAAGGCGGCGAGCACAGCCGCGAGGCTGGCGCCGAGCGCCGGCGGCAGGCGCAGCCGCGATGCGGGGGAAGCCGCGTTGCTCGGGGGGGCAGGGGGCTGGCTCATGCCGCGCGCCCCGCCATCATCAGGCCGAGCCGCTCGACGGAGATGTCGGCGCGCGCCATCTCGCCGACGACGGCGCCCTTCACCATCACCACGATCCGGTCGGAGAGCGCGATGATCTCGTCGAGCTCGGTCGAGACGAGCAGCACGCCCGCCCCGGCGGCGCGGCGGGCGAGCAGCGCGCGATGCACGAAGGCGGTCGCGCCGACATCGAGCCCGCGCGCCGGCTGAACCGCGACGAGGAGGCGCGGATCGCGCGCGAGCGTCCGGCCGAGCACGACCTTCTGCTGGTTGCCGCCCGACAGCGTGCCGACGCGCTGGTCCGGTCCGCTGGCGCGGACATCGAATTGGGTCATGACATCGCCCGCCATCGCCGCGATCGCCGTGCGGTCGATCCAGCCGCCGCGCGAAAACGGGGCATCGCCGATGCGCTCCAGCACGACATTGTCGCGGATCGACAGCTTCTCGACGAGCGCGGTGCGATGGCGGTCCTCCGGGATATGGGCGAGGCCGAGCGCGATGCGGCGGGCGATGGTCGCGGTCGTGACATCCTCGCCGGCAAGATGGATGCGTCCGGCCGCGATCCTGGCGAGGCCGACGATCGCCTCGGCGAGTTCCTGCTGGCCATTGCCGTCGACGCCGGCAACGCCGACGATCTCGCCGGCACCGACCGTGAGGCTGACGCCGTCGACGCGGAGGAGGCCGCGCGCGTCGCGGCAGGAGAGGTTTTCGACCGAGAGGAGAGGACCTGCCTCCGCTCTCCCGGAGGTCGAGGACGACGTCGGCGAGCGCGGGTTCGAGACCTTTCCGGCCGCGCCGTAAACCCTCTCCCGGCCCTGCGGGCCGACCTCTCCCTCAGGGAGAGGTGAAGAAGGGCGGATAGCGTCCTCGAGCCGCGTATCGTCCAGTGTCGGCAGCGCGACATCGGCGCCGACCATCATGCGGGCGAGGCCGTTTGCGTCGGTCGACGCCGTGCGGGCCGAGGCCACCACCTTGCCGTGGCGGAGCACCGTGACCCGATGGGTCAGCGCCATCACCTCATTGAGCTTGTGGCTGATGAAGATGATCGCGGTGCCCTCAGTGGCAAGCGCCCTCAAGATGCGGAAGAGGCCCGCGGCCTCCTGCGGCGCCAGCACGGCGGTCGGCTCGTCGAGGATCAGGATGCGGGCGCCACGATAGAGCGCCTTCAGGATCTCCACCCGCTGCTGGCCGGCGATCGAGAGCGCGTTGATGCGGGCGTTCGGATCGATGTCGAGATCATAGGTGGCGGCGAGCGCGCGGATCTTGGCGGCGGCGGTCTTGAGATCGGGAAGGAAGCGGCCGGTCGAGGGGAGGCCGAGGCAGACATTCTCGGCGACGGTCAGCGTCGGCACGAGCATGAAATGCTGATGCACCATGCCGATGCCGAGCCGCATCGCCTCCTGCGCCGAGCCGAGCGGCTCAATGGTGCCGGCAATGCGGACCTCGCCAGCCGCGGGCACCAGCAGCCCGGCCAGAACCCGCATCAGCGTCGACTTGCCGGCGCCATTCTCGCCGAGCAGCGCATGGATCTCGCCGGCGGCGACCGAAAGGTCGACATCGTCATTGGCGATGAAGCTGCCGAAGGCGACACGGATGCCGCGCATGTCGAGGAGGGGAGGCGTCTTGGTCATTGGCCGCGATCGAGGCGATGGGCCCTCTCCCCCCTTGTGGGGGAGAGGTGGAGAGGGGGGGCCTCTCGGCCTCTCAGCGCTCTGACTGGTACGGCCGGCAACCCCCTCCCTTGCCCTCCCCCGCTGCGCGGGAGAGGGTAAGAAGCCGCCCTCATTCCGCGTTCGACGTATCGAGCGGGACGGTGAAGGCGCCGGACTTGATCGCCTCGAACTTCGCCTCGACCGCCTTCAGAACCTCCGGCGGGACGCCGGCGTCGAGGCCGTGGAAGTCGGCGAGCTTCACCGAGCCCTCGGGAATGCCATAGGACCAGTTCTGGCTCTTCCAGTCCTTGGCCTCTACCGCCTTGGCGACGGCCGTCACCAGCGGGCCGAGGTCCCAGGTGACCGAGGTCAGCACGACCTTGGGGCCGAGATGGTTCTGGTCGGTCATGGCGCCGAGCGCGAAGACATTCTTGGCAATCGCCGCGTCGATGACGCCGACGCCTTGCGCCGAGAGGACGTCCGCCCCCTGCTCGACCTGCGCGATGGCGGCTTCCTTGGCCTTCGGCGGATCGAACCACGAGCCGATGAAGGTGTGCAGCACCTTGGCGTCCGGCACCATCTCCTTGGCGCCGGCCTCATAGGCATGAAGATTGGCGAGCATGTTGGGCGCGGGCATGCCGCCGACCCAGCCGATCGTCTTGGTCTTCGAGGCGCCGGCGCCGAGCATGCCGGCGAGATAGGCGCCCTGGTAGTCGGGATTGGAATAGGTGCCGAGATTGGGCGCCAGTTCCTTGGCCGTGCCGGCCATGAACACCGTGTCCGGGAAGTCCTCGGCGACGTTGAGGGCCGCATCGCCGAAGGAGAAGGAATGGGCGAAGACGAGGCCGTAGCCGCGCGAGGCATAGTCGCGCAGGATGCGCTCGGCATCGGCATCGGAGACGTTCTCGGAATAGGCGACCTCGACGCCGAGCGCCTTGGCGGCCGCCTGCAGGCCGTTATAGCCGACCGAATTCCAGTCGTTGTCGCTGATCGGCCCCGGCAGCACCATCGCCACCTTGAGCCCGTCGGCCTCGGCCATCGCCGCGCCGCCAAAGAGCAGCGGCAGCGCCGCCAGCGCGAGTTTGAGACCCGTGCGCATCCTGCCTAACATCGTCGTCCCCGCTCGTTCGAACCGTTTCATCCTTTGGTCTAGTCGATGCGCGCATTTTCGCCAGCCCGAATTGCGTGCTTTGGGGCTGGAAATGTGCACATCAAATCGACTCTCGTGTGCGCGCTACCACACGACCGGATGCGTCGCCCCCGTCGCGACATTGACGAAGCCGTCGGGGGCCAGCGGCGAGGGCGCGACAAGCACCCAGCGCCACGGCGCGCAGGTGAGCGTCGCGAAGGAGAGGCGCTCGGGGAAGCCCGGCCACCAGCGCGGCGAGAAGGTCGGCTCATACATCCAGTCGATCTTCGCCCCGGCGGCATAGAGCGCCTGCATCTCGGCATCGAGGTCCGCGGCCGGCCGCGCCGTCATCAGCCCGCCGACCTCGTAATGGACACGCGCGACGACCTTGCCGCCGGAGGCGAGAACCCAGCCGCCCTGCTGCTCGGCGAGGGCATTGGCGACGAGCGCCATCGCTTCGTCCGACGAGCCGGTGACCCAGATATTGTGCTTGTCATGGCCGAGCGTCGCGCCGAGCGCGGTATCCGCGTCCCGCGGCCCCGTGCCGAGCCAGAACATCTTCGACACCTTCGCCTCGCCGGAGAAGCGGTCGACGATGGCGAACTTCGTCACGTTGCGGCTTTCGTCGCGCTGCACGGCGCCGTCCGCCACCGGCAGGTCCATGGTGATGAAGTCGTCATGCCAGTGGAACGGCCGCAGCAGCGCCGCATGCGCCGTCGGCGCTCCGGCATCCGGCGCGGCAATGCGGAAATCATCCGCCGTCACCCTGCGGCCGAGATTGACCGTCCGGGTCGCCCAGTCCGGCCAGTCGATCCTCGGCAGCGGTCCCTCATAGCGGCCGGCCTCGGCAGCCTTCTGCCCATCGGCATAGACCTTGGCGACCTCGAGCCGCTCGACATCGCCGAGCAGCACGATATCGGCGAAGCGGCCGGGCGCGATCGAGCCGACCCAGGGCGTCAGCCGCATATGACGGGCCGGATTGATGGTGACGCACTGGATGGCGATCTCGGGGGCGAGGCCGCTTTCGATGGCGAGGCGGACATTGTGATCGGTGGCGCCGATCTTCAGCGTGTCGGAGGCGCTCCGATCATCGGTGACGAAGGCGACCTGCGACCAGTCGGCAAGCCCCTTGCCGAGGAGGCCCTTGACGATGTCGGGCAGCGAATGCGGCCGGAGCTCGACGAAGAGGCCATGCGTCAGCTTCTCGAACACCTCCTCCAGGAACCAGCCCTCGTGATCGCTGGCCATGCCGGCGGCGGCGAAGGCGTTGATCGAGCCGAGATCGCGGAGGCCGGCCGCATGGCCCTCGACCACGCCGCGCGCCTCGAAGGTGGCGCGGATCATGCCCCAGAGCCGGTCATAGGAGGGGTTGTCGGGGTTCCACACCGAGGGCCAGTCCATGACCTCGTCGAGCCCGGCCACCATCAGGCTCTCGGCCATGAACGCCTTCTGCTCGTCATAGCCGAACCAGCCGCCGCCCCATTCATAGGCGGTCGGCGGCACGGCGGAGCCCGGCAGCGGGAAGATCTTCATCGGCGAGCCGCGCCGGCGCGCTTCCAGCCAGAATTCGAGATTGCGGCCGCCATTGACGTTGGAAAACTCGTGGCTCGCCTCGCAGACCCATGTGACGCCGCGCGGCATCACCAGCGCCGCCTCATATTCCGGCGTCAGATGCGAGCTCTCGATATGCTTGTGCGCCTCGCCGAAGCCGGGCACGGCGGCGAGATCAGGCTCGTGCAGCCGCTCGGCCGCCTCGCCCTGCCAGTAGCCGGCCGGCCCGACATAGGCGATGCGGCGTCCCTTGATGACGATCTCCTGGTCATCGCGCCACATCCGCGAATGGACATCGAGCAGCCGTCCGACCCTGAGCACGCGGTCGGCCGGGCGCTTGCCGAGCGCTACAAGCGTCAGGTCCTGGCGGATGGCGATCTCCTTTTCCGCGTCGATGAGGAGATCGTCGGGAAGCGGCGCGGCGGGCTGAGCCATCGGGAACCTCGGCAAGAAGGGGGAAAAGGACAGGTAGAAGCCGACGCCGCCGCTGTAAAGCGGCCGGCCACGCGATCGGCCAGGCGGAAGGTCGCGCCGCGCCCAAGTGGTCAGTGCAAGAGTGCACAGCGCCCGAGTGGACAGTGCGTTCGCCGGCCGCGCGATATCGCCTGTCCGCGCGAGGGCGTAGGGTCTCGGCATCACCAACGGTTCAGGGACGGCATGCGCCATGCTCGTCGACGGCAAGTGGTCCGCCAGCTGGGACCCGGTCCAGGCCAAGGATGAAAAGGGCGGCTTCGTCCGCCAGATCTCGTCCTTCCGCAACTTCGTCACCGCGGACGGCGCGCCGGGGCCGACCGGCAGCGGCGGCTTCAAGGCCGAGGCGGGGCGCTACCACCTTTATGTCGCGCTGATCTGCCCCTGGGCCTCGCGCACGCTGATCGCCCGCGCCGTCAAGCGGCTCGACGACGTCATCGGCATCACGGTGGTCGAACCGGCGCTGACCGACGAGGGCTGGCGCTTCGGCGATGATGACGACTGCCGGCCGGACCCGATCGTCGGCGCGACCTATTTGCACGAGCTCTACACGCGCGCCGATCCGCATGTCACCGGCCGCGCGACCGTGCCGGTGCTCTGGGACAGAGAGCGCGGCACAATCGTCAACAACGAATCGGCCGATATCGTCCGCATGCTGAATTCGGCCTTCGGCAGCCTCGGCGACGAGAGCGTCGAGCTCTATCCCGAGGCCCTGCGCCCGGAGATCGATGCGCTGAACGAGCGGATCTATCCCCGCCTCAACAACGGCGTCTATCGCGCCGGCTTCGCGACGACGCAGATCGCCTATGACGAGGCCTATGGCGATGTCTTCGCCATGCTGGACGCGCTCGAGCAGCGGCTGGACGGCCGGCGCTTCCTCGTCGGCGAGCGCTTCACCGAGACAGATATCCGCGCCTTCGTGACGCTGGTGCGCTTCGATGCCGCCTATCACGGCATCTTCAAATGCAATCGCCGCCGCATCGCCGACTATCCCCACCTCTCGGCCTATCTGGAACGGGTGCTCGGCCTGCCGGGCGTCTCGGCAACCGTGAGCATCGATCACATCAAGCGCGGCTACTATTCGATCAAGTCGCTGAACCCGAACCGCATCGTGCCGCTCGGGCCGGATCTCCCCTTCGCGGGGCTGCTCACCCGCCGCTGACGGCTTGACTTGGACGGCTTGACTCATTTCGATGATTCCACGATCGTCGAACTATGGAATCATCATCCGCCATCCAGAGCCTGTCGGCCCTCGCGCAGGAGGGCCGGCTCGCCATCTTCCGCCTCCTGGTCGGCGCCGGCGGCGAGGGTATCGCCGCCGGCGAGATCGCGCGCCGGCTCGGCGTTCCCGCCAACACGCTGTCGGCGCAGCTGAATGTGCTCGCCCATGCCGGGCTCGTCAGCGCCGAGCGCGCCGGCCGCTCGGTGATCTACCGGGCGGAGATCAGGGCGATGAGTGCGCTCGTCCTCTTCCTGATGCAGGACTGCTGCGGCGGCCGGCCGGAGATCTGCCTGCCGGTGACGGCGGGCCTTGCGGATGCGGAGCGCGCGCCATGCGCCTGCTGAACGCCGACGAGGCCGCGGCGGGAAGCGACGCGTCCGCCTTCGATCTTGCCCGCCGCCTCGTCGCCGAGGCGCTCGGCACGGCGCTGCTGCTCGCCGTCGTCGTCGGCTCCGGCATCATGGGCGAGCGGCTCGCCGGCGGCTCCGTTGGTCTTGCCCTCCTTGCCAACACGGTCGCGACCGGCGCCGGGCTCGTCGTGCTGATCCTGGTGTTCGGGCCGATCTCGGGCGCGCATTTCAACCCGGTGGTGACGCTGGTCATGCTGCTGCGCCGCGCCCTCGATCCACGGACGGCGGCTGCCTATGTGGCGGCGCAGGCGCTCGGCGCCGTCCTTGGCGTCGCCCTCGCGCATCAGATGTTCGCGCTGCCGCTCTACACCCTCTCGGAAAAGGCGCGCGACGGCGGCGGGCAGATGCTCTCCGAACTCGTGGCGACCTTCGCCCTCATCGCGACCATCCTGGCGACGAGCCGCTTCCGCCCGTCCGTGACGCCGGCCGCCGTCGGGCTCGTCATCACCTCGGCCTACTGGTTCACCGCCTCGACCTCCTTCGCCAATCCGGCGGTGGCGGTCGCGCGGTCGCTGACGAATTCCTTTGCCGGCATAGCACCGGCCTCGCTGCCCGGTTTCATCGCCGCCGAACTCGTCGGCGCGCTGCTGGCGCTGGCGCTGTTCAGCTGGCTGCTCAACCCTGGAGACCGACGATGAGCGCCTTCTTCCCGGTCGTGATCCACCACAATCCGGACTGCGGCACCTCGCGCAACGTGCTGGCGATCATCGAAGCATCAGGCTATGCGCCGGTGGTGATCCCCTATCTCGAGACTGGCTGGACGCGGCCGCAGCTGCTCGCACTGTTCGCCGCGGCGGGGCTCTCGCCGCGCGCGGCGCTGCGCGAGACGAAGTCGCCGGCCGAGGCGCTCGGCCTGCTCGCGCCCGGCGTCGACGACGAGACGATCCTCGCCGCGATGATCGCGCATCCCATCCTCGTCAACCGGCCGCTGGTCGCGACGCCGAAGGGCGTCAGGCTCTGCCGGCCGTCGGAGACGGTGCTCGATCTGCTCGAGCGCTGGCCGCCGGGCCCGCTCCTGAAGGAGGACGGCAGCCCTGTCCTCGATGCCGAGGGGAAGCGCGTCGGCTGACCGCTCACTCCGACTCGGCCAGGGCCTCCATCACCAGCGCCAGCTCAGTGGAACCAAGTGGCGGGGCCGGCATTTTGAAGGGGCATTCCCCCGCGTTGGAGATCCCCGATGAAATCGCTTCCCTCGACCGCCCTCGTCGTCGCCATGATGCTCGCCGCCACGCTCGCCGGCTGCGCCAACACCGTTCGCGGCGTCGCCACCGACGTCAAGCAGACCGGCAACGCCGTCGAAGACTCGGTTCGCTAGAGCATTTTCAAGCGAAGTGGTTCGCGGTTCGCGTGAAGAAAATGCGACCGCGAAAACAGCTCTCGCGCCGCGCGCGTTCTGACCCCGGGGGCCGACTGTGCTCGAACTGATCGACGCCGCCTTCGTGTCGACCCATCTGCCGAAGTCGCAGATCGCGCTGCGGCTCGCCGCAGCCTCCCTGCTCGGCGCCCTGATCGGTGCCGAGCGCTCCTGGCGCTCGCGGCCGGCCGGGCTGCGGACCCACACGCTGACGGCGCTCGCCTCCGCCGTCTTCACCATCGTGATGCTGGAAATCCTCCATTCCGACGTGCTCGGCATGGAGCACGTCGTCGTCGATCCGGTCCGTATCATCGAGGCCGTGACCTCGGGCGTCGCCTTCCTCGCCGCCGGCGCGATCATCCAGAGCCGCGGCCAGGTCAAGGGCCTCACCACGGGCGCCGCGATGTGGCTGGCGGGGGCGATCGGGGTCGCCTGCGGCCTCGGCTATGTCGCCATCGCGGCGATGGCGGCCGCGGTCTGCCTCTTCGTCGTCATCGTCCTGTCCTTCGTGCAGATCAAGTCGCCCGACAACCCCGATTGAACGCCGCTCCGGCGCTTCGTATGACTGAGTGAGGGGCTCCCCGGCGCAAGACCGGTGGCCGGTGACAGGGATGGACGCATGACCTTGAAGATCGGATTCTACACCTCGACGCTCGGCGACCAGCCCATCGACGAGGTCATCGATTTTGCGGCGCGCGAGGGCTTCGACGCGATCGAGATCGATGTCGGCAGCCATATTCCGACGCCGGCCGATCTCGGGCCGATCGTCGAGCGGGCGCGTGCCAAGGGCCTGTTCGTCTCCTCGGTGACCCTCTTCGGCAACCAGCTCGAGCCCGATGCCGAGGCGCGGGCGGCACTCAGGGCGCGGACCAAGGCCTATGTGGCCGCCGCCGTCGCGGCCGAGGTGCCGGTGTTCGTCTTCTTTGCCGGCCGCAATCCCGAGGTCTCGGAAGACGAGAACTATGGCGATTTCGCCGCCTGGGCGAAGGAATTGCTGCTCGCCTCGGCCGGCTCGCCGATCAAGCTGGTGCTGGAGAACTGGCCCGGCCGCGACAAGAACTTCATCGCGGTCAATCCGGTCGGCTGGCGCAAGCTGTTCGCCCTCGTCGACGACCCGAGGCTCGGGCTCGAATTCGACCCCTCGCATCTGCTCTGGCAGGACATCGACCCGATGGCGGCGCGCAAGGAATTCGCCGGGCGGATCGAAATCCTGCACGCCAAGGACACGATCCTCGACCGCGACACTATCGAGGCGCACGGCTTCCCCTGGTTCCGCTATGTCCTGCCCGGGCGCGGCATGCTCGACTGGCGCGCCTTCCTTGCCGAGGCGCGCGCTGACGGCTTCGACGGGGTGATCTCGCTCGAGCATGAGGACAGCGATTTCGGCTGGCCGAAGAAGGATCTCGACTCCCGCCGCGAAGGCCACCGCGTCGCCCTCGAGACGCTGCGCGCCGCTCTGCGCTGAGCCGGCGGACGGCCCCGCGATCAGAGGCGGGACGGCGTTGCCCTCGACAGGGCGCCGCCGCCGCTTTATTCGGGCATGATGATCCTGCTCGCGATCGACACCGCGCTCGAAAACTGCGCCGTCGGCCTTTCGGCCGCCGACGAGGTGTCAACGCGCGTGCGCGTCATCGGCAGGGGCCATGCCGAGATCCTGATGGGCGAGATCGCCGCTCTGTTCGCGGAGGCGGGGATGCGCCCCGACGCGCTCGACCGCATCGCCGTCACCGTCGGCCCCGGCTCGTTCACCGGCCTTCGCGTCGGCATCGCCGCGGCGCGTGGCCTCGCGCTGGTGCGGCGGATTCCGGTCGTCGGCATTTCGACGCTGGCCGCCCATGCCGAGCACGCCCGCGTCCTCGGCAGCGGCGGCCGACCCATCCTCGCGCTCTTGCCGGCGCGCGGCGAGGAGGCGTTCGGGCAACTCTTCTCCACTGAAGCCGAGCCGCTCGAAGACGCCTACGCCGCACCGGCGGCTCTCTTCGCAGAGCGCGCGGCGTCCGAGGGCTTCGCGGTGGCGGGCGCCGGCGCGGCGCTGCTCGGCGCGGGATACGCGCCGCTGCACGGCGATTCGGCGCCGCGCATCGAGACGCTGCTCACGCTCGGCGCCCGTCTCGATCCGGCCCTCCATCCGCCGAAGCCGCTCTATGTGAAGCCGCCGGATGCCGTGCCGCAGGCCGGAGCGAGGATCGCGCGACGATGATCTACACCATGCTCAACGCATTTCCGCAGTCCCGCATCGTCCATGACGAGGTGCGCGGGGAGAGCGATGTCGAGGCCATGGTGACGATCCATGCCGAGGGCTTCCGCCGCGGCTGGGGCATCGACGAGATCGAGAAGCTGCTGGCAGAGCCGACCGTGCGCTGCCTGCTGCTCCGGCGCGAATCGATCCTCGGCACGCGGCGCGTGCTCGGCTTCATCATGATGCGCAGCGTCGCCGGCGAGGCCGAGGTGCTCACCATCGCGGTTGCCGCGGCGCGGCGCGGGCATGGCTATGGCCGAAGGCTCATCGATGAGGCGATCCGCCGCGTCTATGCCGAAGGCGTCGGCGAGGTGTTCCTCGAGGTCGACGAGAGCAATGCGCCGGCACGCGCGCTCTATCGCCGGCTCGGCTTCCGCGAGGTCGGCCGCCGCAAGGGCTACTATGCCGATGGCGGACCGGGCGGCACCGCGCTTGTCATGCGGTTACAACTCCGTTAAGCGGCAGTCAGCCGGGTCGGCGACCGGGGGAACGGGATGAGCCAGCCAGTCACCGAAGACAACCACACGCTCGAGACGGCCTGCGCCGCCAAGGGCATGCGCATGACCGACCAGCGGCGGACGATCGCGCGGGTTCTCGATGCCGCCAACGACCATCCCGATGTCGAGGAGGTCTATCGCCGCGCCTCGGCGATCGATCCGCGCATCTCGATCTCGACCGTCTACCGGACCGTCAAGCTGTTCGAGGATGCCGGCATCATCGAGCGGCACGATTTTCGCGACGGCCGCAGCCGCTACGAGACGGTGTCCGAGGAACATCACGATCATCTGATAGACTTGCGCTCGGGCACGGTGATCGAGTTCCGCAGCGAGGAGATCGAGGCGCTGCAGGACGTGATCGCCAAGCGGCTCGGTTACCGGCTGGTCGATCACCGGCTGGAGCTCTACGCTGTGCCGATCGAGGCGAAGGGCAAGGAACGGTCTTGAAGGCGACAACATCGTGAAGTTTTCGGCGCGGCTCGTCGTGCTCGTCATCGTGCTCGCGCTGACGACGCTCGTGTTCCTGCCGTTCCAGCTGATCGCGATGGCCTTCTTCCCGCGCCGGGCCGGCGTTCTGCCGATGGCCTGGCAACGCATCGCCGCCTTCCTGCTCGGCCTCAAGGTCCGCGTCGAAGGCGTTCCCTCGACGGCGCGGCCGCTGCTCATCGTCTCCAACCACATCTCCTGGCTCGACATCGTCACGCTCGGCAGCCTGATGCCGCTCTCCTTCATCGCCAAGCGCGAGGTGTCCGAGTGGCCGGTCGTGCGCCGGCTCGCCCGCCTGCAGCGCAGCGTCTTCATCGACCGCGCCCGCCGCACAGCGACGGCCGAGGCCGGCGAGGCGATCGCCGCCCGCCTCGCCACCGGCGACCCCTTGGTGCTGTTCGCGGAGGGGACGACCGGCGACGGCATCTCGGTGCTGCCGTTCCGCAGCGCGCTGGTCGGCGCCGCCGCCAAGGCCGGCGCCGGCGCCACGACGCCGGGCGAGGTGCCCGCCATCACCATCCAGCCGGTCGCGGTGCTCTACACGGCGCTGCAGGGGCTGCCGATCGGCCGGCTGCGCATGACGGCCGTCGCCTGGCATGGCGACATGGACCTCGCGCCGCATCTCTCCCATCTCGTCGCGACCGGCGCGATCGATGCGGTCGTCGCCTTCGGCACGCCGATCGTGCTCGGCCCCGGCGCCGACCGCAAGCAGGCGACGGCGGCGGCCGAGCGCGAGGTGCGCGCCATGGTGCGGCGCATCCGCGCGACGCGGGGCCGAGCAGCAAAGACTGGCTGAGCGTCCGGGCATTCCTTGGGCAGCCGCGCTTCTCAGCGGCGCCGAAAGAGGCTAGGAAGAGTACTCGAAACCGCGCGGCGGCCCGCCCCTTGGGGGCAGCCGCGGCAAGCCCCCAGCGGGATCAATGGCCGGATCCGAAGACAAGAAGCGCGTCTACGTCAAGACCTATGGCTGCCAGATGAACGTCTACGATTCCGAGAGGATGACGGACGCGCTGGCGGCTGACGGCTATCAACCGACCGACCGAGTCGAGGAGGCCGATCTCGTCCTCCTCAACACCTGCCACATCCGCGAGAAGGCCGCCGAAAAGGTCTATTCCGAGCTCGGCCGCATCCGCGTGATGAAGGACGAGGCCGCGCGCGCCGGACGGCATGTCACGGTCGGCGTCACCGGCTGCGTCGCGCAAGCGGAAGGGGCGGAGATCGCCCGCCGCGCGCCGGTCGTCGATCTCGTCGTCGGGCCGCAATCCTACCAGCATCTGCCGCGCCTCCTGAGGGAGGTCGCCGCCGGCAAGCGCGCGATCGAGACCGAGTTCGCCATCGACGAGAAGTTCGAGGCCCTGCCGCCGGCGACACGGGCGCAGACGCGCGCCCGCGGCGTCACCGCCTTCCTCACCATCCAGGAAGGCTGCGACAAGTTCTGCACCTTCTGCGTCGTGCCCTATACGCGCGGCGCCGAGGTGTCGCGGCCGGCCGAGGCGATCCTCGCCGAGGCGCGTCGGCTTGCCGACGCCGGCGTGCGCGAACTGACCCTGCTCGGCCAGAACGTCAATGCCTGGCATGGCGCGGGCACCGACGGGCGAACCTGGGGCCTCGGCGAGCTCCTCTACCGCCTCGCCGACATTCCGGGGCTCGACCGCCTCCGCTACACGACCAGCCATCCGCGCGACATGGACGAGGCGCTGATCGCGGCGCATCGCGACCTGCCGGCGCTGATGCCCTATCTGCACCTGCCGGTGCAGTCGGGCGCCGACCGCATTCTCGCGGCGATGAACCGCAAGCATCGCGCCGACGACTATCTCCGCCTCGTCGACCGCATCCGCGCGGCGCGACCCGATATCGCGCTCTCCTCCGATTTCATCGTCGGCTTTCCCGGCGAGACCGATGCCGAGTTCGCGGCGACGATGCGGCTCATCGAGACCGTCGGCTATGCGGCGGCCTATTCGTTCAAATACAGCCCGCGCCCCGGCACGCCGGCGGCGCTGCGCGACGACGCGGTCGAGGAGAGCGTGATGGCCGAGCGGCTTCAGGCGTTGCAGGCGCTGGTGGCCGCGCAGCAGACCGCCTTCAACCGCCAGGCGGTCGGCCGCGTGGTCGATGTCCTCTTCGAGAAGGCCGGCCGCTATCCCGGCCAGATGATGGGCCGCACGCCCTATCTTCAAGCCGTCGGCGTCGCGGCCGGACCGGAGCGGATCGGCACCATCGCCCGCGTCGCCATCGACGGGCTCGGCACCAACTCCCTAGTCGGCACGCTCGCGGGCGCTGCCCAGCGCGGCGCGCCGGCCGGGATCGCGACCCGCTCCCATCCGACGATAGCCTCACCCGCAACAGCCTCACCCGCAACAGCCTTGGCCCAAGCAGCGGAGACCGCCCCGTGACACCACGCTCGACGACGCCAGGCAGCCCTTCTGCGGGCCGGGTCACCGAGATGTCGCATGCCTCGGACCTTGCGCATGTCGTCGTCGGCTTCGACGACAATCGCATGGCGAGCGAATTGTTCGGCCAGTTCGACCAGAACCTCGCGATCCTCGAGAAGCGGCTCGGCATCGAGGCGGTCGCGCGCGGCAACCAGCTCACCATCCGCGGCCGGCCGGAGGCCTGCGCCCAGGCGCGGCTCGCGCTCGACTGGCTCTATCTCCGCCTGCAGCAGGGCCACGAGATCGGCCCGGCCGATGTCGAGGGCGCGGTGCGCATGGCCGAGACGGCCGACGAGCAATTGACGCTGCCGAGCCTCGAGCCGAAGGGCCGGCTCGCCATGGCGCAGATCTCGACGCGCCGGCGCACCATCATGGCCCGCAACCCGGCGCAGGACGCCTATATCCGCGCCATGGACCGCGCCGAGATGGTGTTCGGCATCGGCCCGGCCGGCACCGGCAAGACCTATCTCGCCGTCGCCTATGCCGCGGCGCTGATCGAGCGCGGCGATGTCTCGCGGCTGATCCTGTCGCGGCCGGCGGTCGAGGCCGGCGAGCGGCTCGGCTTCCTGCCCGGCGACATGAAGGAGAAGGTCGATCCCTATCTCCGGCCGCTCTATGACGCGCTCTACGACATGATGCCGCCCGACAAGGTCGAGCGCGGCCTGACCTCGGGCATGATCGAGGTGGCGCCGCTCGCCTTCATGCGCGGCCGCACGCTCGCCAATGCCGTCGTCATCCTCGACGAGGCGCAGAACACCACCTCGATGCAGATGAAGATGTTCCTGACCCGCCTCGGCGAGGGCTCGCGCATGATCATCACCGGCGATCCGACGCAGGTCGACCTGCCGCCGGGGCAGATCTCCGGCCTCGGCGAGGCGAGCGAATTGCTGCGCGACGTGCCGGGCATCGTGCAGATCCGCTTCACCGATGTCGACGTCGTCCGCCATCCGCTGGTCGGGCGGATCGTGCGCGCCTATGACAGCGCACCGAAGGCGCTGCCGCAGCCCCGCCCGAGCCGGCACGGGAGCGGCCCGTGACCGCGAAGGCCGCAACCGAGGGAACGCCGGCCGAGGCGACGGCCCGCACCCTGCCGGCGGTGCCGATCGCGATCGATCTTCTCGTCGAGGCCGGCGCCTGGCCGACCGAGGAGGATCTCGCCGCGCTGATCGCCCGCGCCGTCGAGGCGAGCTTCGCCGAAGCGCGGCTGAAGGTGGTCAAGGGCTCCGAGCTCTCGGTCGTCTTCACGGACGATGCCCATATCCGCGAGCTGAACGAGGCCTGGCGGCAGAAGGACAAGGCGACCAATGTCCTCTCCTTCCCCGGCAGCCCGCCCGGCCGCGGCCGCTTCGGACCGCTGCTCGGCGATATCGTCGTCGCCATCGAGACGGTGCGGAGCGAAGCCGAGGCGGACAAAATCGCGTTCGACGATCATCTCACGCATCTTCTCGTGCATGGCTTGCTTCACCTGTTCGGTCATGATCACATAGAGGACGTGGAAGCCGAACGCATGGAAGCGCTGGAAACGGCCATTCTCGGCAGGCTCGGAATTGCCGACCCTTATGCCGAGCGCGCCCCCTGACCCGGGGCAGGCGCTGCTCACACGAACAACTGGACCGATGACCGACCAAGACACGCCCGGATCGGGCGCCGACAACGCCCCCGACCCCCAGAGTAGCCCCGCCTTCGCGCCCGAGACGCGCGAGGCGGACAAGGCCCCGGACAGCTGGTTCGACCGGCTGCGCCACGCTGTCGGCTTCAGGCCGACCGGCACGCTGCGCGAGGACATCGAGGAGGCGCTCGAAGGCGACGGCGCCGCCGATGCCTTCTCCGCCGACGAGCGGCTGATGCTGCGCAACATCCTGCGCCTCCGCGATGTCCGCGTCGACGATGTCATGGTGCCGCGCGCCGACATCCTCGCCCTCGACATCGACCTGACGCTGGCCGAGGTGATCGGCTCGTTCCGCGAGAGCGGCCATTCGCGCATGCCGGCCTATCGCGAGTCGCTCGACGACCCGATCGGCATGGTCCACATCAAGGATCTCATGGACCTCCTGACCGGGGTGGCGATGGCCGAGGGCCGCATCGACTTCTCCAAGGTCGACCTCTCGGTCAAGCTCGCCGACGCCGACCTCGTCCGCAGCGTCCTGTTCGTGCCGCCCTCGATGCCGGCGGCGACGCTGCTCTCGACCATGCAGGCGAGCCGGGTGCAGATGGCCGTCGTCATCGACGAATATGGCGGCACCGACGGGCTCGTCTCGCTCGAGGATGTGGTCGAGATCGTGTTCGGCGAGATCGAGGACGAGCATGACGAGGACGAGGCGCTGATCACGCCCGAGGCGGACGGAACCTTCCTCGCCGATGCGCGCGCCGATCTCGACGATCTCGAGGCGGCGCTCGGCGTCGATCTCGATCTCGGCGACGGCCATGACGACGTCGATACGGTCGGCGGGCTGGTGTTCGGCCTGCTCGGCCGCATTCCGCAGGCCGGCGAGACGATCGCGCTGCCGGGCGGGCTCGCCTTCGAGATTCTCGAATCCGACCAGCGCCGCGTCAAACGGCTGCGCGTGCGCCGCGAGAACGCCGCCGCCGCTTGACCGCGGCGCGGCCGGCCGCGAGTCTGGCGCTCGTTTCATCGGCCCCTGATTCGCGAGCCACGCCATTTCAAGATCGCGTCCACGCCGCGCTGGGCTCTCCGCGCTCGCCGATGCCGTCCTCTTGTCATGGGGCTGGCGGCGCGCCCTGATCGGCGTCGGCGCCGGCGCGCTGTCGGCGCTGGCCCTGCCGCCGCTCGGCTTCTTCCCGATCCTCTTCCTGACGCTGCCCGTCCTCGTGCTGCTGCTCGACGGGGCGACGGCGGATCCGCGCGCCGGCCTCCTCCGCCGCCGCCTGCCCGCCTTCTGGACCGGCTGGTGCTTCGGCTTCGGCTATTTCCTCGGCGGGCTCTGGTGGATCGGCGCCGCCTTCCTCGCCGATGCCGGCGCCTTCATCGCGCTGATGCCGGTCGCGGTACTGCTGCTGCCGGCGGGCTTGGCCATCTTCTGGGGCGCTGGCGCCGCCATCGCCCGCCTTCTATGGCCGGAGGGCTGGGGCCGCGTCCTCAGCCTCGCCGCGATGATGACGCTCGCCGAATGGCTGCGCGGCCATGTCCTCACCGGCTTTCCCTGGAACGCCTTCGGCTACACGCTGATGCCGGCGCCCATCCTGATGCAGGGCGCGGCGCTGGTCGGCCTCTGGGGCATGACGCTCGCCGCCTTCCTCGTCTTCGCGGCGCCGGTGCTCATCCTCGACGAGCGGCGGCGGCGCGGCAATCTCGTCACGCTGCTGTTCATCGCCGCGCTCTTCCTCGCCAATCTCGGCTATGGCGCCGTGCGCCTCACCCTCGCGGCCGACGCCACCGTTCAGGGCGTCGCGCTCCGCCTCGTCCAGCCGGTGGTGGCGCAGGACGAGAAATGGTCGCCCGGCCGCGACAGCGCGGTCCTGCAGCGCTACCTCCAGCTGAGCGCCACCGGCCTCAAGGAGGGCGCGCCGCCGCCCTTCTCGATCCTGATCTGGCCGGAAACAGCGCTGCCCTTCTTCCTGACCGACCAGCCGAACGCGCTTGCCGCCATCGGCGCGCTGCTGCCGAAGGGCACGACGCTGATCACCGGCGCTGCCCGCAACGAGCCGGGCGCTGATCCGGACGCCGCCGGCCGCGTCTTCAACAGCATCTATGTCATCGGCGAGGACGGCGTCATCCGCGATGCCTATGACAAGGTGCATCTGGTGCCGTTCGGCGAGTACCTGCCCTTCGACAGCCTGTTGTCGCGGCTTGGGCTGCACGAGATGGTCGCCCTGCCGGGCGGCTTCGACGCCGGCACGCGGCTCAGGACGCTGCCGCTCGAGGGCGCGCCGTCGTTCGGACCGCTCATCTGCTATGAGATCATCTTCCCCGGCGCGGCGACCGACCGGCGCCTCCGCCCGCAATGGCTCGTCAACGTCACCAATGACGGCTGGTTCGGCGACACGCCGGGTCCGCACCAGCATCTGCAGCAGGCGCGGGTGCGCGCCGTCGAGGAAGGCCTTCCGCTGGCGCGCGCCGCCAATACCGGGATCTCCGCCATCGTCGATCCCTATGGCCGCATCACCGCCACGCTGCCGCTCGAACAATCCGGCGTGGTCGACGGCGCATTACCGCAAGCGCTCGACGGAACGACCTATGAACAGTATGGCGATCTGCTGTTCGCGGGCGCCGTTCTGCTGACATTGCTGCTCGCAATTGCCGCAGTTTTCACTCCAACTAAAACCCGGAATTGACAGTCCGTATATTGCACTCCATTTTGTGCATGTGGGCCGGATGGATGACGCCGGAATATTGTCGTCCAGTCATGAGTGAATCCGTGTGCAACAGTCGGTTCTGAACCGACTAGGCATAGCCCTGCGCTATTTCTGGAAAGAGAGCCCTCGATGGTCAATAAGAAAGTACCCAATCCCATCGATATACACGTGGGAGGGCGGGTCCGTTTGCGTCGCATGATGCAGAACATGAGCCAAGAAAAACTTGGAGAAAGCCTGGGGATCACTTTCCAGCAGATCCAGAAATACGAGAAGGGCACCAATAGAATCGGTGCCAGCCGGTTGCAGCACATCTCGTCCGTGCTGCAGGTCCCGGTCTCGTTCTTCTTCGAGGATGCGCCCGGCGCTTCGTCCGAACAGGGCTTCGAGGAATCGCGGCCGGCCGCTTTCGTGACCGACTTCCTGTCGAGCTCGGAAGGGCTGCAGCTCAACCGCGCCTTCGTGCGAATCAAGGATCCCAAGGTCCGGCGCAAGATCGTCGACCTCGTCCGCGCGGTAGCGGGCGAAGAGACGGACTGATCGGCCAGCGGCCTCGCTCCCGAACCGGCGCATTCCAACGTCTGCGCCGGTTCGGGAGTTTCATTCCAACTCTGCCTGCAATCGGGAACTGCGGTGGATCGCGCTTGACCGCCCGGTCGATCCGATCGATACCCATTGTTCCGGCGCCCGACGGGGCGTCGGACCGAGCTCAAAGTGTGCGGGGGCCAAAGTGTCGCGAACATCCTATCTCTTCACGAGCGAATCCGTCTCGGAAGGCCATCCGGATAAGGTCTGCGACCGTATTTCGGACGAAGTGGTCGACACGTTCTTCCGCACCGGCCCCGAGCAGGGATGGGATGCGAGCCAGCTGCGCGTCGCCTGCGAGACGCTGGCTACCACCAACCGCGTCGTCATCGCCGGCGAGACGCGCGGCCCCGAGTCGATCACGCACGACGTCATCAAGGACGCCGCGCGGCGCGCGATCCGCGACATCGGCTATGAGCAGGAGAAGTTCCACTGGAATACGGTGGAGATCGAAGTTCTCCTGCACGCGCAATCGGCCGACATCGCCGTCGGCGTCGATGCCTCGGGCAACAAGGACGAGGGTGCCGGCGACCAGGGCATCATGTTCGGCTATGCCTGCTCCGAGACGCCCGAACTGATGCCGGCGCCGATCTTCTACGCGCATCGCATCCTGAAGCGGCTCGCCGACGCGCGCCATTCCAAGGACACGCTGTCGCTCGGTCCGGACGCCAAGAGCCAGGTCACCGTCCGCTACGAGAACGGCAAGCCGGTCGAGGTCACGCAGATCGTGCTGTCGACGCAGCATGTCGACGGGCTCTCCTCGCATGACGTCCGCTCGATCGTCGAGCCCTACATCACCGAGTCGCTGCCTGCGGGCTGGATCACGCCCTCGACCATCTGGCACGTCAATCCGACCGGCAAGTTCGTCATCGGCGGACCGGACGGCGACGCCGGCCTCACCGGCCGCAAGATCATCGTCGACACCTATGGCGGCGCCGCGCCGCATGGCGGCGGCGCCTTCTCCGGCAAGGATCCGACCAAGGTCGACCGTTCCGCCGCCTATGCCGCGCGCTATCTCGCCAAGAACGTCGTCGCCTCCGGCGCCGCTGATCGCTGCACGATCCAGCTCTCCTATGCCATCGGCGTGTCGCAGCCGCTGTCGATCTATGTCGACCTGCACGGCACCGGCAAGGTCGCCGAGGCGGCCGTCGAGAAGGCGCTCGCCAAGGTGATGGACCTGTCGCCGCGCGGCATCCGCCAGCATCTCAAGCTGAACCGCCCGATCTATGCGCGCACCTCGTCCTACGGCCATTTCGGCCGGGCGCCGGATGAGGATGGCGGCTTCTCCTGGGAGAAGACCGATGTCGCGGACGCGCTGCTGAAGCTGCTTTGACGACGGCTGCTGCCGCGGCGCTGCGCCGCGACTCGTTCTATGGCCGCCGCAAGGGCCACGCGCTGCGTGCCGGCCAGGCCGACACGCTGACCCGCGTGCTGGAGCGCTTTCGCGTCGACACCGCCGTCGCGGCGCCGGAAGATCTCCGGTCGCTGTTTGCGGCTGATGTCGGGGAGGTCGCACTCGAGATCGGCTTCGGCGGCGGCGAGCACCTCCTCCATCGCGCCGCGACCGAGCCGGAGGTCGGCCGGATCGGCGCCGAGCCGTTCGTGAACGGCATGGCGAAGGCCGCGGCGGCGATCGATGCGGACCAGCCCGGCAATCTCCGCCTGTTCGACCGCGACGCCGCCGAACTGCTCGCCTGGCTGCCGCCGGCGAGCCTCGCGCTCGTCGACCTGCTCTATCCCGACCCCTGGCACAAGCGCCGCCACTGGAAGCGCCGCTTCGTCTCGGCCGAGAATCTCGCCCGCATCGCGCGCGTCCTCCGCCCCGGCGGGCTCTTCCGCTTCGCCTCGGACATCCCGTCCTATGTCGACTGGACGCTGATCGCGGTCGCCGCGGCGCCCGACTTCGAATGGACGGCCGAGGACGCCGACGACTGGCGGCTGCCGTTTCCGGGCTGGCCGGGCACGCGCTACGAGGAGAAGGCGATCCGGGAGGGGCGGCGCGGAACCTATCTGACGTTCCGCCGCCGCTGATCGGCGACGACCGACAGACTCTCGGTCAGACCGACAAACTGTCGGTCAGGGACCGACGAGATAGGGCAGCGCGAGCAGCGAGGTGCTCGCCGCGGTCAGGATCAGGAAAGCGGCAAAACGCAGGGCGATTGACTTCATGATACGCGGCACCGGTGGGGTTCGGGGATCGAACGCGCCGACACTGCGAAGAGCCTGCTTAGCAATGTATTGATACGAACCGCCGGCATTGAAATAAATGCCGCCGGTGGCGGCGCCGCCACGTCGTTGGAACGCCGGCTTGGCCGGGGAATCGCGACGAGGCTTGCAATCTCCGCGTCATCGGCCTATACGCCAATCATTCATCTCAAACGATCGGTTGGTTGGAGGGTGGACCCTAGGGGCCCGCTCGCAAGACCTCTTGGCCGATCGCGCGAGTTTCCTGCCGGCCGGGTCCCTGCCCGGCCCATCAAACTCTCGGACGGACTGCCTTGGCCGATCCCGCTGCCATCGAACCGCGCATCATCGTCGAGACCGGCCTCGATGCCCGCGTCGCCGCCATCATCGAGCCGATCGTCGCCGATCTCGGCTACCGCCTCGTGCGCGTCAAGACCTCGCGCCGCAACGGCATGACGCTGCAGGTGATGGCCGAGCGGCCCGACGGCTCGATGTCGGTGACCGATTGCGAGCAGATCAGCCGCAACCTGTCGCCGGCGCTCGATGTCGAGGACCCGATCACCGAGGCCTATCATCTCGAGGTCTCCTCGCCCGGCATCGACCGGCCGCTGGTGCGCCGCTCCGATTTCGAGCGCTGGACCGGGCATATCGCCAAGATCGAGGCGAGCATTCCGGTCGACGGCCGCAAGCGCTTCCGCGGCACGCTGCTCGGGCTCGAGGGCGATGCGACCGCGCTGAAGCTCGAGGACGCGCCGGCCGGCGCGCCCGACCGGGTGCTGGTGCCGCTCGCCTCCATCGGCGAAGCCAAGCTCGTCCTCACCGACGCGCTCATCGACGACACGCTTCGGGACCACGCCGCCCTCGAGGGCGCCGGGGAATCCGATATCGACGACATGACCGACGATACGTCCGACGCCTGAAGGCCGGACGATCGCTCAGAGAGAGTAACGGAGACAGGACGATGGCAGTCAGCGCCAACCGCCTCGAACTCTTGCAGATCGCCGATGCGGTCGCCCGGGAGAAGGTGATCGACCGGCAGATCGTCATCGCCGCGATGGAGGACGCCATCCAGAAGGCGGCCCGCTCGCGCTATGGCTCCGAGACCGACGTGCGTGCTGAGATCAATCCGAAGACCGGCGAGATCCGCCTGCAGCGCCTGTTGCAGGTGGTCGAGGTCGTCGAGAATCCGGCCATCGAAGTGGCGCTCGACATCGCCACCGACCAGAATCCCGCGGCCCGTGTCGGCGACTATATCGCCGAAGCCCTGCCGCCGATGGATTTCGGCCGCATCGCCGCGCAGTCGGCCAAGCAGGTCATCGTGCAGAAGGTGCGCGAGGCCGAGCGCGACCGGCAGTTCGACGAATACAAGGATCGCATCGGCGAGATCGTCAACGGCTCGGTCAAGCGCGTCGAATATGGCAATGTCATCGTCGATCTCGGCCGTGGCGAAGGCATCGTCCGCCGCGACGAGCTCATTCCCCGCGAGACGTTCCGCTACGGCGACCGTATCCGTTCCTATGTCTATGACGTCCGCCGCGAGCAGCGCGGGCCGCAGATCTTCCTGTCGCGCACGCATCCGCAGTTCATGGCGAAGCTGTTCGCGCAGGAAGTGCCCGAGATCTATGACGGCATCATCGAGGTGAAGTCGGTCGCTCGCGATCCGGGCTCCCGCG
Organism: Kaistia sp.; assembly: GCA_965279105.1. GTDB lineage: Bacteria > Pseudomonadota > Alphaproteobacteria > Rhizobiales > Kaistiaceae > Kaistia. The sequence goes on along the minus strand of OZ257135.1, from coordinate 762,438 downwards.
CCAAGCTCGCCGTCATCTCGCGCGACAGCTCGATCGATCCGGTCGGCGCCTGCGTCGGCATGCGCGGCAGCCGCGTCCAGGCGGTCGTCAACGAGTTGCAGGGCGAGAAGATCGACATCATTCCGTGGTCCGGCGACCCGGCGACCTTCATCGTCAATGCGCTGCAGCCGGCGGAGGTCGCCAAGGTTGTGCTCGACGAGGACGCCGAGCGTATTGAAGTCGTGGTCCCCGATGACCAATTGTCACTTGCGATCGGCCGTCGCGGCCAGAATGTCCGCCTCGCCTCGCAGCTGACCGGCTGGGACATCGACATCTTGACCGAGCAGGAAGAGTCCGAGCGGCGCCAGAAGGAATTCCTGGAGCGGTCCAGCCTCTTCAACACCGCGCTCGATGCCGACGAGGTCGTCGGACAGCTGCTGGCGTCCGAAGGCTTCGCCTCGCTCGAGGAAATCGCCTTCGTCGACCCGGAGGAGCTCGCCTCGATCGAGGGCTTCGACGAGGAGACGGCGGCCGAGCTGCAGCAGCGCGCCCGCGACTTCCTCGACAAGCTCGAGGCCGAGCATGACGAGGAACGCAAGACTCTCGGCGTCGCCGACGAGCTCAAGGAACTGCCGGGCATGACCACCTCGATGCTGGTTGCACTCGGCAGGGACGGCATCAAGACGATCGACGATTTCGCCGGCTATGTGCCGGACGATCTGGTCGGCTGGGCGGAACGCAACGAGGGCGAAACCAAGCGCCACGGCGGCCTGCTCGACAAGTTCGGACTGACCCGCGGCGATGCCGAGCGCATGATCATGACGGCGCGCGTCAAGGCGGGCTGGATCACCGAGGAAGAGGCCGAGGCCGAAATCGAGGCGAATGCCGAGACCGAAGCTGAGGCCGAGGCGACCGACGTCGAGGAGACCGGGGCCTGACCCCGGCGAACCGCGCGGACTGACGGACATGCCGCGTCGCACCGAGCCGACGATCCGTAGCTGCATCGTCTCGCGGCTGGCGATGCCGTCGGACCAGCTGCTCCGGTTCGTCCTCGATCCCGACGGGCGGGTCGTGGTGGATGTGCGCCGGCGCTTGCCGGGGCGCGGCGTCTGGGTGACGGCGCGCAAGGAAATGGTGGCGGCGGCGGAGAAGAAGCGCCTGTTCGCCAGGGGATTCAAGACCGCGGTCGCGGTCGAACCGGGTCTTGCCGATCGCGTCGGCCAGCTGCTCGCGGAGGGTGCCGTCCAGGCGCTCTCCTTCGCGCGGAAGGCCGGCGAGGTGGTGACCGGCTTCACCAAGGTGGAGACGGCCATCGCGCGGGATCAGGTCGCGGCGATCGTGCAGGCACAAAACGCGGCCGATGACGGCCGAACGAAGATCGCGGCGGCGCTGAAGCGCCGCTTCGGACGCACCGATGCGGTTCCCGTTATTCGTATCTTCCGATCCGAACAATTGGATTTGGCATTGGGCCGGTCAAATGTGATACATGCTGCACTGCTCGCGGGCCGGGCGAGCGAGAATGTCATTGAGCGTGTCAACGCGCTCGCCCGTTTTCTGGGAGAAGACGGGCTCGTTGGCATTGGCGACGACGGCCGCGAGAACGAGAAGCCGGAAGTGCCCGATAAGATTGCGCCGTGAAAGGGCGCTAGACCCGCAGGACAGATTACCGAATGAACGATACGAACAATAGCGGCGACAAGGATCTTGGCGGCGCGAAGAAGACACTCAGCCTCAAGGGCCGCGACCTCGAGCGCGGTACCGTCAGGCAGAGCTTCTCGCATGGACGCACCAATACCGTCGTCGTGGAGAAGAAGAAGCGGGTGATGATCCCGGGCAAGAGCGATGCGGCGCCAGCGGCGCCCGCTGTCGCCAGCCCGGCTCCTCCCCCGCGTCCGGCCGCGCCTCCGGTGTCGCAGACGCGCACCATCCAGTCCAATACGCAGGCAAGGCCGACGCCCGCCGCGCCGTCGCAGTCGCCGCGGTCCCAGCCGCAGCGCTCCGGCATGGTCCTGCGTCAGCTTTCGTCCGACGAGCTGGATGCCCGCGCCCGTGCCCTCGCCGATGCCCGTGTCCGCGATGCGGAAGAGCGGCGCCAGGCCGAGGAAGACGCCAAGCGCCGCGTCATCGAGGAGGCTCGCCTCGCCAAGGAGCGCGAGGAAGCCGCCAAGCGCCAGGCCGAGGAAGACGTCCGCCGCGCCGCCGAGGCCGCCGTCAAGGAAAAGGCCGAGGAAGCCGCGCGCCGTCGTCTCGGCGAGGAGAAGCCGCGCACCGCGTCCGCTCCCGCCAACCGCCCGAATGGCGAACGCGCTCCGGACGCGACCGAGAAGCCGACCGCCCGCACCGCCGCTCCCGGCGCCCGCGCCCCGGTCCGTGCCGACGAGGAAGAGGATCGCTCCGGCGGCCTGCGTCCCTCGACGGCTAAGCGCCCGAAGGCCGTCGATCCGAAGCCGGTCAAGAAGGAAGAGGTCAAGCCGCGTGGCCGCCTCACGCTTTCCAATGCGCTGGACGACAGCGAGCGCGAGCGCTCGCTCGCCTCGGTGCGCCGCCGCCGCGAACGCGAGCGTGCCCGCCTGATGGCCCAGGGCCCGCGCGAGAAGATCTCGCGTGAAGTGATCCTGCCCGAGACCATCAGCATCGGCGATCTCGCCAACCGCATGGCCGAGCGCGCCGTCGACGTCATCAAGTTCCTGATGAAGCAGGGCCAGCTGCTCAAGGCGACCGACGTCATCGACGCCGACATGGCGCAGCTGATCGCCGAGGACATGGGTCACACCGTGCGCCGCGTCGCCGAGTCCGACGTCGAGGAGGGTCTGTTCGACCGCCAGGACGCCGAGGCCGAGCAGGTGTCGCGTCCGCCGGTCGTCACGATCATGGGCCATGTCGATCACGGCAAGACCTCGCTGCTCGACGCGATCCGCAAGACGAACGTCGTCTCCGGCGAATCCGGCGGCATCACGCAGCATATCGGCGCCTATCAGGTCGAGCAGAACGGCCAGAAGATCACCTTCATCGATACGCCCGGCCACGCCGCCTTCACGGCGATGCGCCAGCGCGGTGCCCGTGCGACCGATATCGTCGTCTTGGTGGTGGCGGCGGATGACGGCGTCATGCCGCAGACGATCGAGGCCATCAATCATGCCCGCGCCGCCAAGGTTCCGGTGATCGTCGCCATCAACAAGATGGACAAGCCCGACGCCGATCCGACGCGGGTGCGCACCGAACTGCTGCAGCACGAGGTCTTCGTCGAGACCATGGGCGGCGAGACGCTGGACGTCGAGGTTTCGGCCAAGACGGGCGCCAATCTCGATCGCCTGCTCGAGACCATCCTGCTGCAGTCGGAAGTGCTCGACCTCAAGGCGGATCCCCGCCGCGTCGCCGACGGCGTCGTCATCGAGGCGAAGCTCGACCGCGGCCGCGGCCCGGTTGCGACCGTCCTCGTCCAGGGTGGCACGCTGCATCCCGGCGACATCATCGTGGCCGGCTCGGAATGGGGCCGCGTCCGCGCCCTCATCGACGATCACGGCCAGACCGTCTCGGAGGCAGCGCCTTCGATGCCGGTCGAGGTGCTCGGCTTCCAGGCAGCGCCCGAGGCCGGCGACCGCTTCGCGGTCGTCGAGACCGAGGCGCGCGCTCGCGAGATCGCCGATTACCGTGCCCGCCAGAAGCGCGAGAAGTCGGTCGCCCGCCAGACCACGGCGCGCGGCTCGCTCGCCGAAATGATGAGCCAGCGCCAGAGCGCCGGCCTCAAGGAATTCCCGCTCGTCATCAAGGGTGACGTGCAGGGCTCCGTCGAGGCGATCATCGGTGCGCTCGATGCGCTCGGCACCTCGGAAGTCGTGGCCCGGATCATCCATTCCGGCGTCGGCGGCATCACCGAGTCCGACCTGACGCTGGCCGCGGCCTCGAACGCCGCGATCATCGGCTTCAATGTCCGCGCCAACAAGCAGGCGCGCGACCTCTCCGACCGCGACGGCATCGAGATCCGTTACTACAACGTGATCTACGACCTCATCGACGACGTGAAGTCGGCGATGTCGGGCCTGCTGACGCCCGAACGGCGCGAGACGATGCTCGGCAATGCGGAGATCCTCGAGATCTTCCACATCACCAAGGTCGGCAAGGTCGCGGGTTGCCGCGTCACGGACGGCACGGTCGAGCGCGGGGCGAATGTTCGCCTCATCCGCGAGAACGTCGTCATCCACGACGGCAAGCTGTCGACGCTCAAGCGCTTCAAGGACGAAGTCAAGGAAGTGCCGGCGGGCCAGGAATGCGGCATGGCCTTCGAGAAATACGAAGACATGCGCGCCGGCGACGTCATCGAGTGCTACCGCGTCGAAGAGATCAAGCGGTCGCTCTGAGCCGAAACAACACCCGTTTCCGCGCTCCCTTCAGGGGGCGTGGAGGCGGTGTTCGGCGGGTTCGGCAGCCGTTTGGCGGCCCATTGCAGCGGCAGATGTCCGCCGGCAAGGGCCATTCTGCTTTTCACTGACTGAAGACCAAGCCGGTCCAAGCCCGGCAGGTGCCGCATGACGGCATCGCGAAGGAGAATTCCCCATGGCGAGAACCGCTGCCAACGGAAAGAAGATCGGCACTCCCGGCCAGCGGCAGCTGCGCGTCGGGGAAATCGTGCGTCATGCGCTCGCCGAGATCCTCGCGCGCGGCGACCTCCGCGAGCCGGAACTCGAGCGCGTCGTGGTGACGGTACCCGAGGTGCGGCTTTCGCCCGATCTCAAGATCGCCACCGCCTATATCATGCCGCTCGGGGGCCAGAACCCCGAAGGCGTCGCCGCCGCCCTCGACCGCCACCGCAAGTTCCTGCGCGGCGAGGTCGCCCATCGCATCAACATGAAATTCGCGCCGGATCTCCGCTTCCGCGTCGATACCTCCTTCGAGGAAGGATCGAAGATCGACGCGCTGCTGCGCCGCGATCCGATCGTCCGACAGGACATCGGCAAGGATGACGGCCCTGTCCTCGACGACGACGCACCCGAAGGTGCGGACGGCGGCGACGGGCCGGTTGAGACGCGCGACTGAGCCGACAGGACATCCCATGGGCCAGCGCCAGAAGAAGGGACGGCCGGTTTCCGGCTGGCTGATCCTCGACAAGCCGCTCGGCATGACCTCGACGCAGGCCGTCTCGGTCGTGAAGCGCATTTTCGGCGCGCAGAAGGCGGGCCATGCGGGCACGCTCGATCCGCTCGCCACCGGCCTCCTGCCGATCGCGCTCGGCGAGGCGACCAAGACCGTCCCCTATGTCATGGATGGCCGCAAGATCTACGGCTTCACCGTGCGTTGGGGCGAGGAGACGACGACGGACGACGCCGAGGGCGCCGTGGTCGCGAGCTCCGATGCAAGGCCCGACCGCGCCGCGATCGAGGCCGTGCTGCCCGAATTCATCGGTACCATCATGCAGGTGCCGCCCGCCTTTTCCGCCATCAAGATCGACGGCGAGCGCGCCTATGACCTTGCCCGCGACGGCGAGGAGGTGACGCTCGACGCCCGGCCGATCGAGGTGCACCGGCTCGACCTCGTCGACATGCCGGACGCCAACACCGCCATCTTCGCCGCCGAATGCGGCAAGGGCACCTATGTCCGCGCGCTCGCCCGCGACATGGGCCGCCTGCTCGGCACGCGCGGCCATGTCGCCAATCTCCGCCGCCTGCTGGTCGGCCCCTTCGACGAGGCGTCGATGATCAGCCTCGACCAGCTCCGCGAGAGGCAGGGCGAGGGCTTCGAGGGGTCGGACGCGCTGCTGGCTCCGGTCGAGACCGCGCTTTCCGACATGCGCGAGATCCGCGTCAACGAGATGGAGGCGGCGCGGCTCCGGAACGGCCAGTCGTTCATCCTGCGCGGCCGCGACGCGCCGCTGCCCGGCGAGACCGTCTATGCCTCGCTCGCCGGCACGCTGATCGCCATTGGCGAGGTCGAGCAGGGCTCGTTCCAGCCGGTCCGCGTCTTCGTCGGAACGGCCTAGCGCCACGATCCGCCGGGCGAATGTCCATGGCTGGGGAACCCCGGCCACGACCATGCCGTTGCCCTGGACACAGGGAGATCAGCATGAACGCAACATCCGGACGTCCCGCCCATGTCGTTGTCGTCGCCGACGGCGCCAAGGCACTCTTCCTCCGCAATGAAGGACATGGCGGCAGCTTTCGCCTCTCCATCGACACCGTGTTCGAGAACGACAACCCGCCGACCCGCGAGCAGGGGTCGGACCCGGCCGGCAGCGGCATCAACGGGGCTGGCGGCGATGGCACCTCCAGCGGGCAGAGCGGCATGGAACAGACCGACTGGCACCGTCTCGGCAAGGAGCGCTTCGCGGCTTCGATCGCAGAGCGGCTCGACGCAGCAACCAAGGCCGGCAGCATCGCGAGCCTTGTGATCGTGGCGGCTCCGCTCGTCCTCGGCGTCATCCGCAAAGCAATCTCCAAGGAGACGGCCGCGCTGGTGCGCCAGGAGATCTCGAAGGATCTGACGGGAATGCCCGTGCCCGAGATCGAGAAGGCGCTGGCTGCCTGAGACCGCGGCGACGCAACTTTCCGCTGGTCTTCAAGGCCGTCTTCGGGCATATGTCGCGCGCGCCCTGAAGACCAGACGGTCCTCAGGGCGAAGCCCTATGGAACGGCGACCGTGCTGGACGACATCCCGGCACAGGCCGACCGCGACGGGACAAAGGCTTCGGAACCATCCGCAGCCAATCCGGCCGGGCATGTCGCCCGGTGTCAGTCACTTGAAAGGATTCCCGATGTCGATCACCGCTGCTCGCAAGCAGGAATTGATCGCTGAATACGCGACGACCCCGAACGATACGGGTTCGCCGGAAGTCCAGGTTGCCGTTCTGTCGGAGCGGATCGCCAACCTGACCGAGCATTTCAAGGGCCATGCCAAGGACAATCATTCCCGGCGCGGTCTGCTCAAGATGGTGAGCCAGCGCCGCAGCCTTCTCGACTATGTCAAGAAGATCGACGAGCAGCGCTACAAGAGCCTGATCGAGCGTCTCGGCCTGCGTCGCTGAGCGGGTCGGGCCGAACGCCCGCCCGAGAAGATGCACACTAGCGCGCGGCGGCATGGGGTCGCCGCGCTGATATGTTCGCGGTTGTACGCCCGAGCCATGGCAGGATCGCCGGCCGCTTTCGCCCGCACGATGCGGCGCCGAGAGCGTCTCGCCGTCTTGTCCATGGCTCCTCCGACGCAATCGCGGCGGAAAGGAACTCCATGTTCGACATTCAACGTGTCGAGATCGAATGGGCCGGACGCCCGCTCGTACTCGAAACCGGCAAGATCGCCCGCCAGGCCGACGGCGCCGTCCTCGCCACCTATGGCGAGACCAGCGTGCTGGCGACCGTCGTCGCCGCCAAGCAGCCGAAGCCCGGCATCGACTTCTTCCCCCTGACGGTCAACTATCAGGAGAAGACCTTCGCAGCCGGCAAGATCCCCGGCGGCTTCTTCAAGCGCGAGGGCCGTCCGTCCGAGAAGGAGACGCTGACCTCGCGTCTCATCGACCGTCCAATCCGCCCGCTCTTCGCCGAGGGCTTCCGCTGCGAGACGCAGGTCGTTGCGACCGTCCTCAGCCATGATCTCGAGAACGATCCCGACATCGTCGCGATGGTCGCCGCCTCGGCGGCGCTGACGCTCTCCGGCGTGCCGTTCTTCGGCCCGGTCGGCGGCGCCCGCGTCGGCCTGATCGAAGGCGCCTTCGTCCTCAATCCGCTGCTCGAGCAGGCTGCCGACTCGAAGCTCGACCTCGTCGTCGCCGGCACCACCGACGCCGTGCTGATGGTCGAGTCCGAGGCGCAGGAGCTGTCGGAAGACACGATGCTCGCCGCCGTGATGTTCGGCCATGCCGGCTTCCAGCCGGTCATCGACGCGATCATCCAGCTCGCCGAGAAGGCCGCCAAGGAGCCGCGCGACTTCCAGGCGCCGGATCTTTCGGCGATCGAGACCGAAATGCTCGGCATTGCCGAGACCGAGCTGCGCGACGCTTACAAGAACACCGTCAAGCAGGAGCGCTACGCCGCCGTCGACGCCGTCAAGGCGAAGGTGATGGCCCATTTCTTCCCCGAGGGCGCCGAGCCGCGCTTCGACAAGGAGAAGATCGGCGCCGTCTTCAAGGAACTGCAGGCGAAGATCGTCCGCTGGAACATCCTCGACACCGGCAGCCGCATCGACGGCCGCGACCTGACGACGGTCCGCCCGATCGTCTCGCAGGTCGGCATCCTGCCGCGCGCCCATGGTTCGGCGCTGTTCACCCGCGGCGAGACGCAGGCGCTTGTCGTCGCGACGCTCGGCACGGGCGATGACGAGCAGTTCATCGATGCGCTCGAAGGCACCTACAAGGAAACCTTCCTGCTGCATTACAACTTCCCGCCCTATTCGGTCGGCGAGACCGGCCGCATGGGTTCGCCCGGCCGCCGCGAAATCGGCCATGGCAAGCTCGCCTGGCGCGCCGTTCGCCCGATCCTGCCGAAGCATCACGAGTTCCCCTACACGATCCGCGTCGTCTCGGAGATCACCGAGTCGAACGGTTCCTCGTCGATGGCCACCGTCTGCGGCACCTCGCTGTCGCTGATGGATGCCGGCGTTCCGCTGAAGCGTCCGGTGGCGGGCATCGCCATGGGCCTCATCCTCGAGGGCGAGCGCTTCGCAGTGCTCTCCGACATCCTCGGTGACGAGGATCATCTCGGCGACATGGACTTCAAGGTGGCCGGTACCGCCGAAGGCGTGACCTCGCTGCAGATGGACATCAAGATCGCCGGCATCACCGAGGAGATCATGAAGGTCGCCCTCGACCAGGCCAAGGGCGGCCGCGCGCACATCCTCGACGAGATGGCCAAGGCGCTCACCAGCGCCCGCCCCTCGCTCGGCGAGCATGCGCCGCGCATCGAAGTGATCCAGATCCCGACCGACAAGATCCGCGAAGTGATCGGCTCGGGCGGCAAGGTGATCCGCGAGATCGTCGAGAAGACCGGCGCCAAGATCGACATCTCGGACGACGGCACCGTCAAGGTCGCCTCGACCGACGCCAAGGCGATCACCGCGGCGCTGAACTGGATCAAGGGCATCGCCGCCGAGCCCGAGCTCAACGCGATCTACCAGGGCACCGTGGTCAAGGCCGTCGATTTCGGCGCCTTCGTCAACTTCTTCGGCGCCCGCGACGGCCTCGTCCACATCTCGCAGCTGTCCAACCAGCGCGTGGCGAAGACGCAGGACGTCGTCAAGGAAGGCGACAAGGTCTGGGTCAAGCTGCTCGGCTTCGACGAGCGCGGCAAGGTCCGCCTCTCGATGAAGGTCGTCGACCAGGCGACCGGCCAGGAGATCAAGGAAGACAAGGCCGAGACCGCCGCCGAGTAATCGGCGCGCTCAGCCTCTGAACGACCGAAGCCCGGCGAGCGATCGCCGGGCTTTTTTTGTGACCCGATGATCTTCGTCAACGCGGCGCCGCCGCATCGCGCCCATGTCTCTCCCCCATCGGAGACGGGGAGCCGCGGCGATGAAGCGACGGGATGTTCTGGCCCTTGGCGCCGGTGGCGCGGCCGCGCTCGGCTTCGGCGCGGTGCTCGCGCTCTCCAGCAGCCCCTCGATGGCCGACTATGACGCGGTGGCCACGGCCGAGCGCGCGCCGCTTCCCCTGCCGGCCGGCGCCGCCGATCTCGTGCGGCTCGCGACGCTGGCGCCGAACAGCCACAACACGCAGCCCTGGCGCTTTGCCATCGGCGACGGCCGCATCGCCATCCGCCCGGACTTGGCCCGGCGGACCCCGGTCGTCGATCCCGACGACCATCACCTCTTCGTCAGCCTCGGCGCCGCCGCCGAGACGCTCGCGATCGCCGGCGCGGCGGGCGGCCTGCCGGGAACGCTCCTCTTCGAGGAGGACGGCGACGGCACCATCTTCTACGACTTCGCCCCAGCCGCGCCGGTCCCCTCGCCGCTCGCGGAAGCGATCACGCGGCGCCAGTCGACGCGGGCGCCTTTCGAGCGCAGCGCCGTCGCGCCCGCGGAGGTCCAGAGCCTCGTCGCGGCGGCGGCAATGCCCGGCACCCGCGTGATCCTCATGACCGAGCCGGCCGCGATCGCCAGGGTGGCGGAGCGCATCATCGCCGGCAACACGGCGCAGATGACGGATGCCGCCTTTCGCGCCGAACTGAAGCACTGGATCCGCTTCAGTCCGGGTGAGGCGTTGGAGCGCGGCGACGGGCTCTTTGCCGCCACCAGCGGCAACCCCACGGTGCCGCCGCTGCTCGGCCGGCTGCTGTTCGACCTCGTCGTGCGGGCGTCCTCGGAGAACGAACGCGTCCGGTCGCAGATGGAGACGACGCCCTGCCTTGCCGTGATCGTCTCGGCACGGGACGACCGCGCGCACTGGGTGGCCGCCGGCCGCGCCTGCCAGCGCCTCTTGCTGCAGGCGACGGCGCTCGGCCTCAGGAACGCCTTCGTCAACCAGGCGGTGGAGGTGCCGGCCATCCGGCGGCAGCTTGCCGCCGATCTCGGCCTCAGCGAGGGCGAGCGCCCGGACCTCGTCATCCGCCTCGGCCACGCCCCGGCCATGCCGCCCTCCCTCCGCCGGCCATTGGCTTCGGTCGTCGGGAGGGGGTGAGGGGCGAGGGCCGGCCTAGCCTGGTCGTTGCGGGTAATGGCGACGCGGTCTATCTTCAGATGCATGAACCGGCCTGACCTCATCGCACGCTTGCACGGCATTGAGCCCCAGCTCCGGGCGCGCGGAATCGCGGCGCTCTATCTGTTCGGCTCGCGCGCCCGCGGCGACGCTGGGCCGGTCTCGGATGTCGATCTCTTCGCCGACGGCGAGCCGGGTCGTTTCGGCCTCGATCGCTATGCCGAGGCCTATGATCTGCTCGAGGCGACCCTGCCTGGGCTGGAGATCGGCTTCAGCACGCGCGGCGCCATCGCCCCGGCCTTTCGAGGCAGCATCGAAGGCGAAGCCGTGCGGATCTTCTGATGATGAGTTCGGCGAAGCGCCCCGAAATCCGCCTTCGTCACATCCTCGACCAGATCGACGGCGTCGCCGAGTCCGTTGATGGACGGACCTACGACGAGATCGCCGGCAGCTTCTTGTTCGTGCGCGCAATCGAGCGAGCGGTGCAGATCGTCTCGGAAGCGGCCAAGGAGTTGCCGGAGGACTTGCGGTCTGCCTATCCCGAGGCGGGCTGGAAACCGATCATCCGCATCGGCAATTTGCTGCGCCACGAATACTACCGGATCGATCCACGCGACATGTGGGAGATCGCAACCGTCCACTTTCCGCGGTTGCGCCCGATTGTCGAGGCCATGCTCAGCGCAGTCGAACGGGACGGATGACCAATCGGCGGCCTGTGCTTGCCCGCCACCGATTGGTCTGCTCTTGCCCCTAAGCCACCATGCCCGGCGCGGCGTCGACGACGTCCTTGTCGACGTGGCGTTCGAATTTGGCGAAGTTCTTGACGAACATGCCGACGAGCCTTGCCGCCTGCGCGTCGTAGCCGGCCTTGTCAGCCCACGTCTTGCGCGGATGCAGCAGATGCGGTTCGACGCCGGCGACGTCGGTCGGGACCTGGAAGCCGAAATTGCGGTCGGTGTAGAAGCGCGCCCCGTCGAGCGAACCGTCGAGGGCGGCGGTCAGCAGCGCGCGCGTTGCCTTGATCGGCATGCGGCGTCCCGTGCCGAAGGCGCCGCCGGTCCAGCCGGTGTTGACCAGCCAGCAGGTGACGCCGTGCTCGGCGATGAGCGCGCGCAGAAGATTGCCGTATTCGGCCGGATGGCGCGGCATGAACGGGGCGCCGAAGCAGGTCGAGAAGGTCGCCTGCGGCTCGGTCACGCCCTTTTCGGTGCCGGCGACCTTGGCGGTGTAGCCGGAGAGGAAGTGGTACATGGCCTGCGCCGGGGTGAGGCGGGCGATCGGCGGCATTACGCCGAAGGCGTCGGCCGTCAGCATGACGATCGCCTTCGGATGGCCGGCCGTGCCGGTGTCGCTGGCATTCGAGATGAAGTCGAGCGGATAGGCGGCGCGGGTGTTCTCGGTCTTCACGGCGCTGTCGAAATCCGGCCGCCGCGTCACGGGATCGATGAGGACGTTTTCGAGCACCGTGCCGAAGCGCTTGGTGGTGGCGAAGATCTCGGGCTCGGCCTCGGCCGAGAGCTTGATCGTCTTGGCGTAGCAGCCGCCCTCGAAATTGAAGATGCCGGCCTCGCCCCAGCCATGCTCGTCATCGCCGATCAGCGTGCGGCCGGGATCGGCGGAGAGCGTCGTCTTGCCGGTACCGGAGAGGCCGAAGAACACCGCCGTGTCGCCGTCCGGGCCGACATTGGCCGAGCAGTGCATCGGCATGACGCCCTTGGCCGGCAGCGTGAAGTTCAGATAGGTGAACACCGCCTTCTTCATTTCGCCGGCATAGGAGGTGCCGGCAATCAGCACGATGCCGCGCGAAAAATCGCAGGCGATCATCGTCTCGGTGCGGGCGCCGTGGCGCTCGGCGCTCGCCTTGAACGAGGGGAGATCGAGGATGGTCAGCCTCGGCACGAAGCCGGCGAGGTCCGCCGCGTCGGGGCGGATCAGCAGATTGCGGATGAACAGCGAGTGCCAGGCCTTCTCGGTGAAGACGCGGACATTGACCTGCTCGGCCGCATCGGCGCCGGCATGGAGATCCTGCGCGAACAGTTCGCGATTGGCGGCATGGGCCAGCATGTCGGCATGCAGGCGGTCGAAATGCTCGCGCGACACCGGCTTGTTGTTGTCCCACCAGACCTGATCCTCCGTCAGCGCGTCGCGGACGATGAACTTGTCCTGCGGCGAGCGGCCGGTATGGCTGCCGGTCTCGACCGAGAGCGCGCCATCGGCGGTGACGATGCCCTCGCCGCGGCGCAGCGCCTGCTCATAGAGCGCCGGCGCACCGAGATTCCAATAGAGAGCCGACAGCCACTTCAGTCCGAAGGCATCGGCACCGAACGATGGATTGCGAAGGCCGGTCTCGCTCACAGGGAATTCTCCTCAATCGGCCGGCGGGGGCCGGACCAAGACTCTAACGGCGGGCGCTTCGGCAGCGCCCTGACCGCCGGCGGATGAAGCCGCCGACGTCCAAGCCTAGGGCGGCTTTACTCGGCCATGCAAGTAAAACCGAAGCGCCCAAAGGGCTTTGGCCATGTTAAATCGATTGATATGACTGCGACCAAGCAACGCGGATGGCTAGTTTTTGATAATTAGTATGTCGAAGAAATAATCCTTTCGAAGGAATGCCAATGACAAGGGCAATTGCCTAGTCTTTCCGCGCCGCTTTCCGCAGCCGTGCATCCTTGGCCCAGAGCTTCAAGGCGCCGCCTGCAGCAGCGACCGTGGTGGCGCGCTCGGCGAAGGGCAGCCGCGCCCGGCGCGCCGAGGAGACGAGATCGACGCCCTCTGGGTCGCAGCCGCTGATGCGCCAGTCGCCCTCCGGCAGGCCGAGCAGGACGGTCGCATAGAGCGCGATGGCCTCGGCATGATCGGCATTCATGTGATCGACGATCATCGCCTCGCCGGCGAGGAGATCATTGGCGCCAGCAAGGTCGCGCGTGAGCTCCGTGCCGCCGATCGTATGGATGCGGCCGAAGCCGGCGACGAGATGGGCCGCCGTGATCTCCATGCGATAGGCGTGGAAATCGGCGAAGTCGGCCCGGCCGGCTCCGTGCAGCGCGCCGAACCGCCGTGCCGCGACGGCATCCTCGCTCCGGCGGATCGTGCCGGTCAGCGTGACGCGCGCGCCGGCGAGCGGATCGCCGCCCTCGCCGCCCGGCGCCACCACCAGCAGCGAGGCACGCGGATCGCCCGCAAGATTGCGGCTGTGCACCGCGAGATCGGACAGCCACAGCACCGGCGAGAGGTCCGGCATCGTCGCAAATGTCACGAGGCTCGCGAAAGGATGGCCCTCCGCGGAGAGCGTGGCGAGGCTGGCGACCCCGGCCGCCTCCAGGACCCCGCGGGCGGCGGCGACGGGTTCGAAGCGCGGCTCGGACGATGAAATAGCGGACACGACGGGGCTCCCTCAGGCCTGTGAAACTCGAAACCTGCCTAGCATAGTCATGTTTGATTGTCGCCTCCCTGCCACGGCGATGGCGCCCGGCGGCGAAGTCGGCTAAGGTGAATGCCATATTTTCCGCGTATTCCTGCGACCTTAAGACTGATATCGCGAGGTCTGGCCGGACCGGCGGAATGAACTGGCGCGGCCCTGCGCCACGGACAGAGCCAATCTCTGGGAGATGCCCCTCAATGCCGACGATTGCTCTCGTCGATGACGACCGCAACATCCTGGCGTCAGTCTCGATCGCGCTCGAATCGGAAGGTTACCGCGTGCAGACCTATACCGACGGCGCCTCGGCGCTGGACGGTTTCCAGCAGTCGGCGCCGGATCTCGCCATCCTCGACATCAAGATGCCGCGCATGGATGGCATGGAGCTGCTCAGGCGGCTGCGCCAGCGCACCGACCTGCCGGTGATCTTCCTGACCTCGAAGGACGACGAGATCGACGAGCTCTTCGGCCTCAAGATGGGCGCCGACGATTTCATCAAGAAGCCGTTCTCGCAGCGGCTGCTCGTCGAGCGCGTCAAGGCGGTGCTGCGGCGCTTCCAGCCGCGCGATCCGGCGGCGGCGGCCAAGGTTCCGGACGCCGCGCGCAATCTTGATCGCGGCGCGCTGTCGATGGACCAGGAGCGCCACACCTGCACCTGGAACGGCGAGCCGGTCACGCTGACCGTCACCGAATTCCTCATCCTCTACGCGCTGGCGCAGCGGCCGGGCGTCGTGAAGAGCCGCAACGCGCTGATGGATGCGGCCTATGACGACCAAGTCTATGTCGACGACCGCACCATCGACAGCCACATCAAGCGGCTGCGCAAGAAGTTCAAGGCGGCCGACGACAATTTCGACATGATCGAGACGCTCTACGGCGTCGGCTACCGCTTCAAGGAGGCCTGACGCGGCCGAGGCCGCTCAGGAACGGACGGAACGATGACCGTCAGCATCGAGGAGCAGGCGCCGCCGCGGCCGACGCGCCGCCGGGTTCGCCTCCGGCACTGGCGCCGGCTCGCCACACGCTTCGTGCGGTCGATCGGGCCGCATGCCTTTTCGAGCCTGACGCGCCGCATCGTCATCCTCAATCTCGCGGCGCTGATCGTCCTCGTCTCCGGCATCCTCTATCTGAACCAGTTTCGCGCCGGGCTGATCGATGCCCGGCTCGAGAGCCTCCTGACGCAGGGCGAGATCATCGCCGGCGCCATCGCCGCCTCGGCGACGGTCGAGACCAACAATCTGACCATCGATCCCGACAAGCTGCTGGAGCTGCAGGCCGGCGAGAGCCTGACGCCCGGCCTCAACGCGGTCGAGGGGCTCGACTTCCCGATCAATCCCGAGCGCGTCGCCCCCGTGCTGCGCCGCCTGATCTCGCCGACGCGGACGCGCGCGCGGATCTATGACCGCGACGGCATTCCGGTCCTCGATTCGCGCCATCTCTATTCGCGCGGCCAGATCATGCGCTTCGACCTGCCGCCCGGCAGCGAGGACGAGCCGGCGCTGTTCGACCGCATCTGGGAATGGGTCAAGATCCACCTGCAGCGCGACGACCTGCCGATCTATCACGAGCTCGGCGGCCTCAATGGCAAGGGCTATCCGGAGGTCGCGACGGCACTCGACGGCAGCCCGTCCTCGATCGTGCGCATCACCGAGCGCGGCGAGCTGATCGTCTCGGTCGCCGTGCCGATCCAGCGCTACCGCTCGGTGCTCGGCGTGCTGCTCCTCTCGACGCAGGGCGGCGACATCGACCAGATCGTGCATGCCGAGCGCATGGCGATCGTCCGCGTCTTCCTCGTCTCGGCCGCCGTCGTCGTGGTGCTGTCGATCCTGCTCGCCGGCACGATCGCGGCGCCCTTGCGGCGCCTTGCGGACGCCGCCGACCGCGTCCGCCGTGGCGTCACCTCGCGGCCGCAGATCCCCGACTTCTCCTCGCGCCGCGACGAGATCGGACACCTCTCGCAGGCGCTGCGCGACATGACCGCGGCGCTCTACAACCGCATCGAGGCGATCGAGAGCTTCGCCGCCGATGTCAGCCATGAGCTGAAGAACCCGCTCACCTCGCTCCGCAGCGCGGTCGAGACGCTGCCGCTCGCCAAGACCGCCGCCGCCAAGGCGCGGCTGACCGAGATCATCCAGCACGATGTGCGCCGGCTCGACCGGCTGATCAGCGACATTTCCGACGCCTCGCGCCTCGATGCCGAGCTCGCGCGGCAGGACGCCGTACCGATCGACGTCGCCCGCATCGTCGACGCGGTCGTCTCGATCTCGCGCGAGATCACCGCGTCGAGCGGACCAAGAATCGAACTCGAGGTCGGCAAGTCCGACCAGAGCGACGCCTATGTCGTGCTCGGCCATGACAGCCGCCTCGGCCAGGTCTTCACCAATCTCATCGAGAACGCGCGCTCGTTCAGCCCGAAGGACGGCACGGTGCGCGTCATCGTCCGCCGCAACGGCGCCGCGGTCGAGGTGCTCGTCGAGGATGAGGGCCCCGGCATCCGCGCCGAGCAGCTCGAGCGCATCTTCGAGCGCTTCTACACCGACCGTCCCGACCAGGAGGCGTTCGGCCAGAATTCCGGCCTGGGGCTCTCGATCTCCAAGCAGATCGTCGAGGCGCATCACGGCCGTATCTGGGCCGAGAACCGGCTGCGCAGCCGGGCGAGCCGCGACGAGGCGCCGACGGTGCTGGGCGCCCGTTTCACCGTTCGCCTGCCGGGGCTCGGCGCATGAGCGCCGGCGCCTTTGCCGCGAGCACGGCCGAACAGCCGACGATCCATGCCAGCGCGGTGCTCGTCGACGGCATTGGCGTCCTAATCCGCGGCGCCTCCGGCAGCGGCAAGTCGTCGCTCGCGCTGGCGCTGATCGTCGCCGACCAGGGACGCAACCGCCTCATCGCCGACGACCGCGTCGCCCTCACCGCCTATGGCGGGCGGCTGATGGCGGCGCCGCCGCCCACTCTGGCCGGCCTCATCGAAATCCGCGGTCATGGGATTGTCAGGCTGCCATATGTTGCACCGCAAGAAATCGGGCTCCTGGTTGACTTCGAGCCGGCCGAGGATTCCGTGCGCATGCCGGAGGGCGCGGCGCGGACGGCGCGGCTCTGCGGGGTCGACATTCCGCGGCTTGCCTTGCCGATCGGCCATTCGGACGGCTGGATTCGCGTCCGCGCCGTGTTGATGGCCGGCCGTCCTCGCGCCGGCGAGCATTGACGACCGACCATGCTGCATCTGCTTTTTTCTTGCGTTGCGGAATCGTTCGGTCAAGATGCGGAGCCGCCCGGTCGGAGGCCGCCTCGAAGCGGCCGCAATTTTCGGCCGGACCAAGAATGAGCGGCCTCGCGCGGGCCGGGCAACAAGAAGAACAGGTAACCAAGGGCATGATCGGGCTCGTCCTCGTCACCCACGGCCAACTCGCCATAGAGTTCCGCGCCGCTCTCGAACATGTGGTCGGCCGCCAGGCCCAGATCGAGACCATCGCCATCGGCCCCGACGACGACATGGAGCGTCGGCGGCAGGACATCGTCGATGCCGTCCAGAGCGTCGACGACGGCAGCGGCGTCATCCTGCTCACCGACATGTTCGGCGGCACGCCGTCCAATCTCGCCATTTCCGTGATGGAAGCGGGCCGGATCGAGGTCATCGCCGGCGTCAACCTGCCGATGCTGGTCAAGCTCGCCAGCGTGCGCGTGGAAAAGCCGCTGGCCCTCGCCATCCAGGGCGCGCAGGAAGCCGGCCGCAAATATATCAACGTCGCCAGCCAGGTCCTGGCGGGTCAGTAGGACGGCGGACGGAATGAGCGAGACCGAGGCCGAATTCTGCCGCGACCTGCCGATCGTCAACCGCCGCGGCCTGCATGCGCGCGCCTCGGCGAAGTTCGTCCAGCTCGCCGACACCTTCAACGCCACCATCACCGTGTCGAAGGACCAGAACACGGTCGGCGGCACCTCGATCATGGGGCTGATGATGCTCGCCGCCGGCATCGGCTCCTCGATCCGCGTCACCGCCGACGGCCCGGACGCGCGCGCGGCGCTGGAAGCGATCGCCCGCCTCGTCGCCGACCGCTTCGGCGAGGAAGAGTGATGGCCGCTGGCGCCCTCACATAAAGATATCTTTATATCCTGATTGCCGGGTGACGCCGTCTCCGCTATAAGCGCGGGCAATAACGTCACACGGAGATACCGCCGCCATGGCCGGACAGCACGACTACGCGATCAAGGATATCGGTCTCTCCGACTGGGGCCGCAAGGAACTCGACATGGCCGAGGTCGAGATGCCCGGCCTGATGAGCGTGCGCGAGGAGTTCGGTCCCTCGCAGCCGCTCAAGGGCGCCCGCATCGCCGGCTCGCTGCACATGACGATCCAGACCGGCGTGCTGATCGAGACGCTGAAGGCGCTCGGCGCCGATGTCCGCTGGGCCTCGTGCAACATCTATTCGACGCAGGACCACGCCGCCGCGGCCATCGCCGATGGCGGCACGCCGGTGTTCGCGATCAAGGGCGAGAGCCTCGAGGACTACTGGGAATATACCCACCGCATCTTCGAATGGGCTGACGGCGGCGTGCCCAACATGATCCTCGACGACGGCGGCGACGCCACCGCGCTGGTCCATCTGGGCGCCCGCGCCGAGGCGGGTGACACCGCCTTCCTCGACACGCCCGGCAACGAGGAAGAGGAGGTCTTCTTCGCCGCCATCAAGCGCCGCCTGAAGCACAAGCCCGGCTGGTACACGAGCCTCGCCACCGCGATCAAGGGCGTCACCGAGGAGACGACGACGGGCGTGCATCGTCTCTACGAGATGCAGAAGAAGGGCACGCTGCTGTTCCCGGCCATCAACGTGAACGACTCGGTCACCAAGTCGAAGTTCGACAATCTCTATGGCTGCCGCGAGTCGCTGGTCGACGGCATCCGCCGCGGCACCGACGTCATGATGTCGGGCAAGGTCGCGATGGTCGCCGGCTTCGGCGATGTCGGCAAGGGCTCGGCCGCCTCGCTGCGCCAGGCCGGCTGCCGCGTCATGGTCTCGGAAGTCGATCCGATCTGCGCGCTGCAGGCGGCGATGGAAGGCTATGAGGTCGTCACGATGGAAGAGGCGGCCCCGAAGGCCGACATCTTCGTCACCGCGACCGGCAATGTCGACGTGATCACCATCGAGCATGTCCGCGCGATGAAGCACCGCGCCATCGTCTGCAATATCGGCCATTTCGACAGCGAGATTCAGGTCGGCGCGCTGCGCAACTACAAGTGGCACAACATCAAGCCGCAGGTCGACGAGATCGAGCTGCCCGACGGCAAGCGCGTCATCCTCCTGTCGGAAGGCCGCCTCGTCAATCTCGGCAATGCCATGGGCCATCCGAGCTTCGTGATGTCGGCCTCGTTCACCAACCAGACGCTCGCCCAGATCGAACTCTGGACGAAGCCCGGCCAGTACGAGAACAAGGTCTACACGCTGCCGAAATATCTCGACGAGAAGGTCGCGGCGCTGCATCTCGCCAAGATCGGCGTCAAGCTGACCAAGCTCAACGACAAGCAGCAGGCCTATATCGGCGTCGCCGAGACCGGCCCGTTCAAGCCGGACCACTATCGCTACTGATCGCCGCGCCCTCGAGGGCCGCGCCGTCTTAACTGCCGGTTAACCATGACCGGCCGACACTCCGAGGCCATGCGATGATCGATCGCATGGCCTTTTTATCGTCGCCAGCCGCTTCCCTCGCGATTCCCCGAACCGTTACATTGAGGGTGATTCGAGCGCGATGCCGGAAGAGTTGGTCGGCGACGCAGACGGGTCGTTCCAGTTCTCAGACGGCGGAAGGGCCTGACGCATGCCGTGGCATCGCAGGATATCGGGATGGATTCGGGCCGGCTTCGCCGGGAGCCGCACCGTCCCCGCCCGCCGCCCCGCCTCGCCCGCCGCCCTCGCCCTCCTCGCGCTCTCCGCAAGCCCCGCCGCCGCCGCCGACTTCATGGCGCCGGACCGGATCGTCACCTTCAGCGCCATCTTCGGCGTGCTCACCTTCTCGCTGGTCGCCATCGCCGTGCTGCTGCGCGCGCGCGACCGCGCCGAGAGCGAGAATGCCGAGCTCCGGCTCCGCCTCGCCGACCTTCGCGCCATCGCCGACCGGGCCGAGGCGCTCGTCAATGCCGACGACCAGCGCCTCGTCGCCTGGAGCGGACCGGAGGAGCCGCCGCTCGTCATGGGCCGGCTGCCGCGCGCCACCGCCGCGCCCGAGGAGCGCGCCGCCTTCCTCGCCTTCGGCACCTGGCTGACCGGGGCGAGCGCCAGCCGGCTCGATCTGGCGCTGGAACGGCTGCGCAGCCAGGGCGAGACATTCAGCATCGCCATCGAGACGGCGAATGGCAGCTTCATCGAGGTCGCGGGCCGCACCGCCGCCGGCCGCGCCGTCGCCCGCTTCCGCGATCTCTCCGGCGATCGGCTCGCCCTCGCCGAGCTCGACGCGCGCCACCGGCATCTGAGCCAGGAGGTCGCCGCCGTCCGGGCGCTGATCGAGGCGGCGCCGCTGCCGATCTGGATCCGCGGCCGCGACGGATCGCTCGAATGGGCCAATCCCGCCTATGTCCGCGCCGTCGAGGCGACTGACGTCGGCGATGTCGTGCGCCGCCGGCTCGAGCTCGTTGATACCGCCGGCCGCCAGGCGATCGTGCGCAGCCATGCCGAGGGCACGCCGTTCAGCCGCCGCCTGCCGGTCGTCGTCGCCGGCGAGCGGCGCATGCTCGACATCATCGACATCGCCTCGGAGGCCGGCAGCGCCGGCATTGCCGTCGATGCGACCGAACTCGAAGCCGTGCAGAGCCAGATGAAGCGGCTGGTCGAATTCCATGTCCGCACGCTCGACCAGCTCGCCACCGCCGTCGCCGTGTTCGGGCAGGACCATCGGCTGCGCTCCTACAATGCCGCCTTCCGTGACTTGTTCGCCCTCGACGCGACCTTCCTCGACCAGATGCCGGACGAGACCGCCGTGCTCGACCGCATGCGCGCCGCGCGGCGGCTGCCCGAGCAGGTCGATTTCAAGAGCTGGCGCAAGGAGCTCTTCGCCGCCTACCAATCGGTCGACGCGCGCGAATCCTGGTGGCATCTGCCGGATGGGCAGACGCTGCGCGTCATCGCCAATCCGCATCCCCAGGGCGGCATGACGTGGATCTATGAGAACGTCACCGCCCGGCTCGATCTCGAAAGCCGCTACAACGCGCTGATCCAGGTGCAGGGCGAGACACTCGACCATCTCGCCGAGGGCGTCGCCGTGTTCGGCTCGGATGGGCGGCTCCGGCTCGACAACCCCGCCTTCGCCCGCATCTGGAAGCTCGATCCGAAGCTGCTCGCCGGGCGGCCGCATGTCGGCGAGATCGAACGCGCCTGCCGCCCGCTCAGCACCTCGCCCGACGAATGGGCGCGCTTCACCGCCGAAGTCGCCGGGCTCGGCGAGAGCCGTGCGCCGACGCATGGCCGCATCGAGCGGCGCGACCGCCGCGTCGTCGACTATGCGACCGTGCCGCTGCCGAACGGCCAGACCATGGTGACCTTCGTCGACGTGACCGATTCGGTGCAGGTCGAGCGCGCGCTGACCGATCGCAACGAGGCGCTGGAAGCCGCCGACGGGCTGAAGAACGCCTTCATCCAGCACGTCTCCTACGAGCTGCGCTCGCCGCTCACCAACATCATCGGCTTCACGCAGCTGCTCGCCGATGTCACGGTCGGCCCGCTCAACGACAAGCAGCGCGAATATACCGGCTACATCCTCTCCTCGAGCGGCTCGCTGCTCGCCATCGTCAACGACATCCTCGATCTCGCCACCGTCGATGCCGGCATCATCACGCTCGATCTCGGCGAGGTGAATGTCGCCGAGACCGTCGCCGCCGCGACCGAGGGCGTGCGCGACCGACTGCGCGAATCGCGCCTGAAGCTGGAGACGCAGCTGCCGGCCGATCTCGGCTCGTTCATCGGCGACGAGAAGCGCATCCGCCAGATCCTCTACAATCTCCTCTCCAACGCCGTCGGCTTCTCGAGTGCCGGCGCCACCATCCGCCTCGCCGCCCGCCGCAGCAGCGCCATGGTCGAATTCACCGTCGCCGACGAGGGGCCGGGCATTTCCGCCGACTTCATCGACGCGGTGTTCGAGCGCTTCGAGAGCCGGGCCTCGGGCGCGGCGCGCGGCGGCGCCGGCCTCGGCCTTGCCATCGTCAAGAGCTTCGTCGAGCTGCATGGCGGCAGCGTCGCCATCGCCTCGGAAGTCGGCCACGGCACCACCGTCACCGTCCGCCTGCCGCTGCGCCCGGCCACGCTCGACGTCGCCGCGGAATGAGCGACGCGCCGGTCAGCCTCCTGCTCGCCGACGAGGACGCGACGCGGCGGCTCGCCGAGGATCTCGCGATGCGGCTCGCCGCCGGCGACATCATCGCGCTCGAAGGCGATCTCGGCGCCGGCAAGACGACGCTCGCCCGCGCGCTGATCCGCGCCATCGCCGACGATCCGGCGCTCGACGTGCCGAGCCCGACCTTCACGCTGGTGCAGACCTATCCAGGCCGCGTTCCGATCGCCCATCTCGATCTCTATCGGCTCGGCGGGCCGGACGAACTCGACGAGATCGGCTTCGACGAGGCGATCGAGACCGGCGCCGTGCTGATCGAATGGCCGGAGCGGGCGGCGGGCCGGCTGCCGTCGGAGGCGCTCACCATCCGCCTCGCGATCGAGGGCGAAGGCCGCCGCGCCACGCTCTCCGGCGGCGGTACCTGGCCGGAGCGCCTCTCCCGCAACCTCCAGATCCGTGCGCTGCTCGACGAAGCGGGCTTTACGGGCGCGACGCGCCGCCATCTCGCCGGCGATGCCTCGGGCCGCAGCTATGAGCGCATCGGAGGGAGCGAGGGCCGCCGCGCGGTGCTCATGGACGCGCGCGACCGCCTGCCCGGCCCTCCCGTCTGGGGCGGGCGCAGCTATGACGACGTCGCGCACCGGGCGACGACCGTCGCGCCCTTCGTCGCGATGAACGAGGCGCTGCGCGGCGCCGGCGTCTCGGCCCCGGAACTCATCGCCACCGACATTCCCGGCGGGCTGCTGCTGCTCGAAGACCTCGGCGATGCCTTCATCATCCGCGACGGCGCGCCGGACCTCGCCCGCTGGCAGGTGGCGGCGGAGCTGCTCGCCATGCTGCATGCCGCGCCGCGCCCGGACGTCCTGCCGCTGCCGGGGGGCGGCCGCTACACCATCCCTCCCTTCGACCGCGACGCCTTCCTGATCGAGGTCGACCTGCTGCCGCGCTGGTATGCGGGCTTCGCCGGCGTCACGCTTTCGGAGGAGGCCGAAGAGAGCTATGCCGCCATCTGGACGGTGCTGCATGCGACCCTCGATGCGACCGAGAAGAGTTGGCTGCTGCGCGACTATCATTCGCCGAACCTCCTCTGGCTTGCCGAACGCAGCGGCATCGCCCGGATCGGCGTGCTCGACCACCAGGACGCGATGATCGGGGCCTCGGCCTATGACGTCGCCTCGCTGGCGCAGGATGTGCGCATCACGCTCGCCCCCGATTTCGAGACGGCGGTGGTCGGCGCCTATGTCGCCGCGCGGCGCGTGCGTGGCCCCTTCGACGAGACGGCATTCGCCGCCGCCTATGCCATTTCCGGCGCGCAGCGGTCGAGCAAGGTGCTCGGCGCCTTCGCCCGCTTCGCGGCCTCGCTCGGCCGGCCCCAATATCTCCGTCACATTCCCCGTGTAAGGGCCTATCTTCGGCGCAATCTGGCGCATGAGGTTCTGTCGGACCTTGCCCTCTGGTATGATCGCCATCTGCCGCTCGATGACTGACGCGGATCCCATCCGGGGGTCCGAACCAAGAAGAAGAAGTGTTTGATGCCCGATCCCATCCCGTTCAGGTCGCTTGCCGGTCCCCGGCGCGCCATGGTGCTCGCAGCCGGCATCGGCAAGCGGATGCGCCCCGTCACCGCCACCGTGCCGAAGCCGCTGATCGAAGTCGCCGGCAGCGCCATGATCGACCGCGCGCTCGACCGCCTCGCCCGGGCCGGCGTCGAGGAAGCGGTGGTCAATGTCCACTATCTCGCCGACCTGCTCGAAACGCATGTGAAGAAGCGCAAGAGCCCGCATGTCATCGTCTCCGACGAGCGCGCGCAATTGCTGGAGACCGGCGGCGGCGTTGCGAAGGCGCTGCCGCTGCTCGGCCCCGAGCCATTCTTCCTGATGAATTCGGACAGTTTCTGGATCGAGGGGCCGCGGCCCAATCTCGACTGGCTGATCGCCGGCTGGGACGATGCCAAGATGGACGCGCTGTTGATGCTGGCGCCGACCGTCGCTTCGACAGGCTATCACGGCCCTGGCGATTTCCTGATGGACAAGGAGGGCCGGCTGACCCGCCGCCCGGAGCGGACGATCGCCCCCTTCGTCTATTCCGGCGCCGCCATCCTGTCGCCGCGCCTCTTCGAGGGAGCGCCCGAGGGGGCCTTCTCGCTGAACCTCCTCTTCGACAAGGCGATCACCAGCGGCCGGCTCTTCGGCGTGCGCATGGACGGGCTCTGGCTGCATGTCGGCACGCCCGAGGCCATCCGCGAGGCCGAACTCTCGGTCGCCGAGAGCGCCGCCTAGGGCCTGGACCGGGGCGATGGCGGCGGCCGCGCGCGTCTTCACCATCCCCGCCGGCGCACGCTTCCTGCCGACGCTCGCCGATGCGCTCCTGTCCGGCCGTCTCGGCGCGCTGGCCGATCCCAATGAGGATCCGCTGGCGCTCGCCGATATCCGCATCTTCCTGCCGACCCGCCGCGCGGCGCGGGCGCTCGGCGACGCGCTGGTCGCACGGCTCGGCAGCGGCGGCGCCATCCTGCCGCTGATCCGGCCGATCGGCGATATCGACGAGGACGACCTGCTGCTGGAGCCGATCGAGGATCCGGCCGAGCGGCTGGTGCTGCCGCCCGCCATTTCGAGGCTCGACCGGCAGCTGATCCTCGCCCGCTTCACGCGGGCCTGGGGCGCAGCGCTGCAGCCGGATCGCCTCGGCCTCGCCGCCGGCGCGCCGGTGCTCATCCCCGCCTCGGCCGCCGATGCCTTCCATCTCGCCGGCGATCTCGCCCGGCTCGTCGACGACGTCGCGAGCGCCGGGCTCGACTGGCAGCGCCTGCAGACGCTCGTCCCCGACGACCTCGCCCGCTACTGGCAGATCACGCTCGATTTCCTCAAGATCGTCGGCGAGGCCTGGCCGGGGTTGCTCGACGAGCGCCATCTCGCCGATCCCGCCACACGGCGCGACCGGCTGATCCGCGACGAGGCGCGGCGGCTGGCACGGGACGGCGGCACGGGGCTCGTCATCGCCGCCGGATCGACCGGCTCGATCCCCGCCACCGCCGAACTGCTCGCGACCATCGCCCGGCTGCCCAACGGCGCCGTGGTGCTGCCCGATCTCGACACCGCGCTCGACGACGCCGCCTGGACCGCCATCGGCGGTGCGGAGGGCGCGAGCGCGACGCCCGGCCACCCGCAATATGGCCTCAAGCAATGGCTCGGCCGCGCCGGCATCGACCGCCGCGAAGTGATGACGCTCGGCGCGGTCAGCCCGGCGCTCGCTGCGCGGGCGCGGCTCGTCTCCGAGGCGATGCGGCCGGCCGAGACGACCGAGGCCTGGGCGGACGCCGTGCCCGTCCCGCCGGAGGCGACCGAAGGATTGACGCTGCTCGTCGCCCGCAACGAGCAGGAAGAGGCGCTCGCCCTCGCGCTGGCGCTGCGCGAGGCGGTCGAGACGGACGGGGCGACCGCCGCCCTGGTGACGCCCGACCGCACCATCGCGGCGCGGGTCGCGATCGAGCTGCGCCGCTTCGGCCTCACGGTCGACGACAGCGCGGGGCAGCCGCTGCGCCTTTCGCCGGCCGGGACGCTCGCCCGGCTCGTCACAGCCGCCGCCCGCTCCGACGGCGCGCCGGTCGACCTGCTCGCGCTCGGCAAGCATCCGCTCGCCGCCTTCGGCATGGAGCGCGCCGCCTGCCGCACCGCCATCGGCGTCATCGACCTCGCGCTGTTCCGCGGCCGCCTCGTCGCCGGCGGCCTTGCCGGCCTGCCGGCCGCGCTGGAGAGAGCCGCGCGCGATGCCGGCGATCGGACTATGCGGCTGCATCCGGCGATCAAGCGGCTCGGGGCCGCGGACTGGGCGCTCGCGGCCGACCTCGCGACGCGGCTCCGCGACGTGCTCGATCCGCTGGCGAGCCTGCTCGCCGATGGCGCCAAGAGCGACGTCGCGACGATCGCAGGAGTGCTCGCGGCGACGCTGGACCGTGTGGTGGCAACCGGGCCGGACGCGGCCTCCTTCGCCGTCGATGCGGCCGGCGCGAAGCTCGCGGCGCTGCTGGGCGGGCTTTCCGGCACGGACGCCGCCGATTTCGCGCTTTCGGGTCCCGAATTCCCGGCGCTGCTCGACGCCGCCATGGCCGGCGTCACGGTCGAGCCACGGCCGGCCGGCGACCCGCGTATCGCGCTCTGGGGCACGCTGGAAGCGCGCCTGCAATCGGCCGATCTCGTCATCCTCGCCGGGCTCGACGAAGGCGTCTGGCCGAGCGAGGCGCGCACCGATCCCTGGCTGTCGCGCGTGATGCGGGCCGAATTCGGCCTCGAGGCGCCGGAACGGCGGCTCGGCCAGTCGGCGCATGATTTCGTGAGCGCGCTCGGCAATGCCCGCGTCCTCATCAGCCGCGCCGAGCGGCGCGGCGGCGCGCCGACCATCGCCGCCCGCTGGTTGCAGCGGATCGGCGCGCGGCTCGGCAAGGCAGGCGCGGCGGCGCTCGTTGCCCGCGGCGAGACCTATCTCGACTGGGCGCGCGCCCTCGATGCGAGCCCGGCGGCGGCACCCATCGCACGGCCGCAGCCGAAGCCGCCGGTCGAGGCGCGGCCGAAGCGGCTCTCGGTCACCGAGATCGAGACGCTGGTGCGCGATCCCTATGCCGTCTATGCCCGCCGCGTTTTGAAGCTGGAGCCGCTCGATCCGATCGACGTCATCCCCGACAGCGCGCTGCGCGGCACGCTGATCCACGAGGCGCTCGGCCGCTTCGCGCCGCTCTGGCAGCCGCCCTTCGATGCGGCGGCGTTCCGCGAGCTGATCGAGACCTCGCGCACCGTCTTCCGCGACATCGCCGCCTTCCCGGCCGTGCACGCGCTGTGGTGGCCGCGCTTCCTCGCCATCGCCGCCTGGTATGTCGACTGGGAGGCCTCGCGCGCAGAGATCGAGGCGCGCCATGCCGAGATCGACGGCAAAATGGTGCTTTCGCCCGATTTCATGCTGACCGGCCGCGCCGACCGCATCGATCGCCGCCGCGACGGCGCCTATGAGATCCTCGATTTCAAGACCGGCACGCCGCCTTCGCCGAAGCAGCTTTCGACCGGCCTCGCGCCGCAGCTGGCGCTGGAGGCCGCGATGCTGAAGCGCGGCGCCTTCGGGGACATTCCCGCCGGCGCCTCGGTCGCCGTGCTCGGCTGGATCGGGCTCGGCAAGGTCGGCAAGGGCGAGCCGTTCGCCTCGGCGGTGAAGGACCGCACGGCGGACGAACTCGGCGACGACGCCTTCGCCCGGCTCGCGGCGCTGATCGCTGCCTATGCCGATCCCGCGCGCGCCTATGTCTCGCGGGCACGGCCGATGTTCGAGAACCGTTTCGGCAGCCCCTATGACCATCTGGCGCGCGTCGCCGAATGGTCGATCGGCGGAGGCGACGAGCCGTGATCACCGTCGACGCCACCACGCGGCAGGTCCAGGCGGAGGCGACCGATCCGACCGCCTCTGTGTGGGTCTCGGCCAATGCCGGCTCGGGCAAGACCTATGTTCTGGCACGGCGCGTCATCCGCCTGCTGCTCGCCGGCACCAATCCGGGCGCCATTCTCTGTCTCACCTTCACCAAGGCGGCGGCAGCCGAGATGGCGGCGCGCGTCTTCCAGATCCTCGCCGACTGGACGACGCTTGATGATACCGCGCTCGACGCGGCGCTCGCCGACTATGACGGCAAGCCGGCGGACGAGGCCGCCCGCATCCGCGCAAGGCGGCTGTTCGCCCGCGCGCTGGAGACGCCGGGCGGGCTCAAGATCCAGACCATCCACGCCTTCTGCGAGAAGCTGCTGCACCAGTTTCCGTTCGAGGCCAATGTCGCCGGCGCCTTCGAGGTTCTCGACGACCGCGCCGCGGCGATCCTGATCGACGGCGCCCAGCGGCAGGTGCTCGCCCGCGCCAGCACCGATGACGGCGGGCCGCTCGGCCGCGCCTTTGCCCGGCTGCTGGAGGCGGCCTCCGACCAGGGCATCGAGGCGGCGCTCGGCGAGATCATCGCCCGCCGCGACGCGCTCGCCGACCTGATCGCGACGCATGGCGGGCTCGAAGGCGGGCTTGACGCGCTGCGCGTCGCCCTCGGCCTCGGGCCGGATGACAGCGAGGCGTCGCTGCAGGCCCTGATCGTCGCGGAGCTGCCGATCGAGCGGGCCGAGATCGTCCGGCTCGCCGAGGCGCTGCTCGCGAGCGGCCCGAAGCACCGCGCGGCCGGCGAGGAGCTCGCCCGCTTTCTGGACGCGATCACCGATATCGGCCGCAGCGATGCCTGGCTCGCTTATCTCCTGACCGGGGCCGGCAAGGTCAAGGCGCTGTCGAGCCTCGCGCCGAAGGCCGTGCTGACCGGCTGGCCAGGTCTCGACGAAATCCTCGATGGCGAACGGGCGCGGATCGACGCGCTGCTGGACCGGATCGCCGCCGCGCGGGCCTATGAGGCGACGGAGGCGCTGCTGACGCTCGGTGCCGCCGTGGTCGAGGCCTATGATCTCGGCAAGCGGCTGCGCGGGGCGCTCGACTTCCAGGATCTCGTCGTGCGCACCGCCGATCTGCTCACCCGCGCCGAGGCCTCCAGCTGGGTGCATTACAAGCTCGATCGCGGCCTCGACCATATCCTCGTCGACGAGGCGCAGGATACGAGCCCCAGGCAATGGCAGGTCATCGCGGGCCTTGCCGACGAGTTCTTCGCCGGCGAGGGGGCGCGCGGCGCGGGGCGCACCTTCTTCGCCGTCGGCGACGAGAAGCAGTCGATCTATTCCTTCCAGGGCGCCGTGCCCGCCTGGTTCGCCCGCCAGCGGCGGCGCTTCGGGGGCGCCGCCACGTCGGCCGGCGCCCGCTTCCGCACGCTGGAACTCAACCTCTCCTTCCGCTCGACCGCCGACGTGCTCGCCGCCGTCGATGCCGTCTTCGCGCGCGAAGAGGCGCATCGGGGCCTTACCCGCGCGCCGCAGGCGACCGTGCATGAGGCGGCGCGGCGCGGCGAGGCCGGCCGCGTCACCCTCTGGCCGGCGATCGCGGCGGAGCCGGCCGAGGAGCCGGAGGACTGGCACACGCCGCTCGACCGGCTGGAGACGCAGAGCCCCGAAGTCCGCCTCGCGGAACGGATCGCCCTCACCATCAAGGGCTGGATCGACGGCGGCGAGCGGATCGAGGCGACCGGCGCGCCGATCCGGCCGGGCGGCATCCTGATCCTGACCCGGAAGCGCGGCCCCCAGACCGACGCGATCAACCGCGCGCTGAAGACGGCCGGCCTCGCGGTCGCCGGCGCCGACCGGCTGAAGCTCGGCGGCCATATCGCCGTCATGGACCTCGTGGCGCTGGCCGAGACCGTGCTGCAGATCGAGGACGACCTCGCGCTCGCCGCCCTCCTCAAGAGCCCGCTGGTCGGGCTTTCGGAGGATGATCTCTTCACGCTCGCACATGGACGGCCGGGCTCGCTCTGGCAGGCACTGCATCAGTCGAGCCTGCCGGCGGCGCGCGCGGCCGCCGAACTGCTCGATCAATGGCGCGACCGGGCCGACTTCATGGGCCCGCATGCCTTCTTCGCCCGCATTCTCGGGCCGGATGGCGGACGGCGGCGGATCCTCGCGCGGCTCGGCGCCGAGGCCGACGAGGTGCTGGACGAATTCCTCGCCCGGGCGCTCGCCTATGAACAGAGCGAGACGCCCTCGCTGCAGGGCTTCACGCAGTGGATGCGCGAGGCGGCGACCGAGATCAAGCGCGACGCCGATGTCGGCCGCGACGAGATCCGCGTCATGACCGTGCATGGCGCCAAGGGGCTCGAGGCCGACATCGTCTTCCTCGTCGATACCGGCTCGGCGGCGGTACATGCGAGCCATGATCCGAAGATCGTCGCCCTCACCGATGATCCCGACGATGCCGCCGGCGCGCCGCTCGCCTATATCGCTCCGGGCGGGCGCCGGCCGCCAGCGATCGACGATGCGCTGGAACGGCTGCGCGAGAGCGCGCGCGAGGAATATCGCCGCCTGCTCTATGTCGGCCTGACGCGGGCGCGCGACCGCCTCGTGCTCTGCGGCACGCGCAAGTCG
The DNA here is from genome assembly GCA_965279105.1 of Kaistia sp. Lineage (GTDB taxonomy): Bacteria > Pseudomonadota > Alphaproteobacteria > Rhizobiales > Kaistiaceae > Kaistia. Next base: position 732,086 of record OZ257135.1, on the reverse strand, counting down.
CGGGCCGGCAGCGACCCGCTCTGGCAGGATCTCGCCCTCGCGGCGTTGGAACCGGGCGCCCGCGTGGTTCCCGTGACGCTGGGCGGCGAGAGTTTCGACAGCCTCGAATGGCGGCGCGACTGGAGCCTCCCGGCCGAGCCGGCGAGCGCACGTGAGCTAAAGGCGCCGCGCGTCGCCGCACCGCTGCCGGCCTTCCTCGCCGCGTCGCCGCCGCCACCGCCGCGCGCCGCGAGCCGCGTCCAGCCATCGGAAAGCGGCACCAGTACCACCAGCGCGGCCAGCGCCTTGGCGCTGGAGCGCGGCACCATCATCCATCGGCTGCTGCAGGCCCTGCCCGAGCATGCCCCGCCCGAGCGGGTGCGGGTGGCGCGCGACTATCTCGCGAGCGTCGCCGCGAGCTGGACCGCCGAGGCACGTGCCGGGCTTGCGGATGCGCTGGCGGCGCTGCTCGATGACGCGGCCGTCGCGCCGCTCTTCGGCGAAGGCAGCCGGGCCGAAGTCGCGATCGCCGGCAGCCTGATGACCGCCTCGGGGCCGCTCCAGGTCTCCGGCCGCATCGACCGCCTCGTGGTCGAGCCGGCACGGATCCTCATTGCCGACTTCAAGACCAACACGAGACCGCCGGCGCGCATCGACCAGGTGCAGGAGAGCTATATCCTGCAGCTCGCGCTCTACCGCGCCGTCCTGCAGCGGCTCTATCCCGGGCGCAGGGTCGAGGCGGCGCTGGTCTTCACCGAGACGCCGAGGCTGATCGCCGTGCCGGCCGAGCGGATGGACGGGCATATCTCGCGTATCACCGCCTCGTGAGATACCAAGGCTTGACCACCTGACACCCGCTCCCTACCTTCGGTGCCAACTCCCCCTCATTGCCAGCGAGGCTTTCATGGCGACCGCCAAAGTGACCGACAGTTCCTTCGACACCGACGTTCTCGGCGCCACCGGCCCCGTCGTCGTCGACTTCTGGGCCGAGTGGTGCGGCCCCTGCCGCATGATCGCGCCAGCTCTCGAAGAGATCCAGGCCGAGATGGGCGGCAAGGTGACCATCGCCAAGCTCAACATCGACGAGAATCCGAACATCGCCGTACGCTATGGCGTGCGCTCGATCCCGACCCTGATCCTGTTCAAGGACGGCGAGCCGACCGCGATCCAGGTCGGCGCGGCGCCGAAGAACCGGCTGGCCGACTGGATCAAGAACGCCATCTGAGCGCCGCGCGTGTCAGGTTTGAACGGGGCCTTCGGGCCCCGTTTTCATTTGGGCGGCGTGCCGTTCGCATTGAGGACGTCGCCGGCGAGATAGAGCGAGCCGCAGATGAGGATGCGCGGCACGGTGCCGGGCGGCAGCAGGCGGCCGAGCGCGGCGAGCGCCGCATGCACATCGGCCTGCGGCTCGGCGGTGAGGCCGGCCGAGCGGGCGGCATCGGCGAGTTCGCGCGGGTCGCGGCCGACGGCCGAGCTCGCGATCGGCACCGTGAACACATGCGCGACCAGCCCGGCGAAGGGACGGAAGAAGCCGACCGGGTCCTTGGTCTGCAGCATGCCGGCGATCACATAGAGCGGCCGCGGCAGCCTTTCCTCGAGATCGGCGACCGCCTCGGCGATAACAGCGCCGGCGCCCGGATTATGGCCGCCATCGAGCCAGATCTCGGCATCGACGGGGGCTTCCGCCACCAGGCGGCCGGACGAGAGGCGCTGCATGCGCGCCGGCCAGTCGACGGAGAGCAGCCCGGCTTCGATCGCCGCGGCCGGAATGCCGAGCGAGGAGCGGCGGAGCGCCGCCACCGCATTGCCGGCATTGACGAACTGGTGCCGGCCCGGCAGGCGCGGCGCCGGCAGGTCGACGAGGCCGTCCTCGTCCTGGAAGACGAGGCGGCCACGCTCGGCATGGGCGACCCAGTCGCGATTGCCGAGGAAGAGCGGCGCCTTCGCCCGCGCCGCCTCATGCTCGATCACCGCCATCACCTCGGCGGTCTGCGGCGCGCTCACCACCGGCCGGCCGCGCTTGATGATGCCGGCCTTCTCCCAGGCGATCCGATCGATCTGATCGCCGAAGAACTTCTCGTGATCCATCGAGATCGAGGTGATGACGGAAACTTCGGGCGCGTCGACGACATTGGTCGCGTCGAAGCGGCCGCCGAGCCCGACCTCGAGCAGAGTCACATCGGCGGGATGGGCGGCGAAGAGCGCGAAGGCAGCGGCGGTGGTGATCTCGAAATGGGTGATCGGCGCGCCGGCATTGAGCCGCTCGATCGCCGTCAGCGTCTCGACGAGCTCGGCTTCCGAGACATAGGCGCCGCCGCCGGGGGCGCCGAGGCGGATGCGCTCATGGAAGGTGACGAGATGCGGCGAGGTGTAGACATGCACCGTGCGGCCGCTCGCCTCCAGCATGGCGCGCAGGAAGGCCGTGGTCGATCCCTTGCCGTTGGTGCCGGCAATGTGGAACACGGGGCCCAGCTGCCGCTCGGGATGGCCGAGCTTCTCGAGGAGCGGCAGCAGCCGCTCCAGCGACAGATCGATCTCCTTCGGATGGAGAAGGAACAGCCGCTCCAGGATCGCCGCGCTGTCGTCCATGTTGCGAAACCTCAAACCCATGGCGGCGAGGGCCGCGCCGCCGCGACCCCGCCTTCAACCTGCCCGCAAGGGAGATAGCCGTTCGCGGCCTCTGGCGCCAGATCAGGCGACGAGCGCTGGAACCGGCGGATGGTCGTCGGCGACCACAGGCTTCGGTCCGAGCAGGGCGCAGAGCCGCGCGATGGTCGCGCGCAGCTCGTGGCGCGGGACGACCATGTCGACCATGCCGTGATCCTTGAGATATTCCGAGCGCTGGAAACCCTCGGGCAGCTTTTCCCGGATGGTCTGCTCGATGACGCGCGGTCCGGCGAAGCCGATCAGCGCGCCGGGTTCGGCGATCTGGATATCGCCGAGCATGGCATAGGAGGCAGTGACGCCGCCGAAGGTCGGGTTGGTCAGCACGACGATATAGGGCAGCCGCGCCTCGCGCAGCGCGATGACGCCGGCCGTGGTGCGCGGCATCTGCATCAGCGAAAAGATACCTTCCTGCATGCGCGCGCCGCCCGAGGTGACGAACATGACGAAGGGCTGCTGGCGCTGCAGCGCGGTCTCCATGCCGGTGATCACGGCCTCGCCGGCGGCCATGCCGAGCGAGCCGCCGATGAAATCGAAATCCTGAACGGCGGCGACGAGCGGCACGCCCTCGACGAAGCCGGCGCCGACGAGGACGGCGTCGTGGAGCCCGGTCTTGGTGCGCGCATCCTTGAGGCGATCGGTGTAGCGGCGCTCGTCGCGGAACTTCAGCGGATCGATCGCGACCTCGGGCAGCGCGATGGTCTCATAGCGCCCGGCGTCGAAGAAGTGCGCGAGCCGCTTCGGCGCGGTCATGCGCATGTGATAGCCGGAATTCGGCACCACATAGTGATTGGCCTCGAGATCGCGCAGGAAGACCAGCTCGCCCGATTCCGGATCCTTGATCCAGAGATTCTCGGGCACCTCGCGCTTGTTGAGGAGGCTCTTGATCTTCGGGCGAACGACGTCGTTGATCCAGCTCATGGCTTTCTCCTGTCAGGCCGCGACGGGCCGGCGGGCGGCGCGCACGCCGCCGGCGAGCGCGGAGACCAGCGCCTCGACGGCGGGAACGGTGGCCGCGGTGGCATGGCCCTCGGCATCGAGCGAATTCGCCACCGCCTGGACGATGGCCGAGCCGACGACGACGCCGTCGGCATTGGCGCCGATCGCCGCCGCCTGATCGGCGGTGCGCACGCCGAAGCCGACCGCGACGGGAAGGCTGGTATGGCGCTTGATGCGGTCCACCGCCTCGGCGACGCGGCTCGTATCGGGCGCCGCCGAGCCGGTGATGCCGTTGATCGACACGTAATAGACGAAGCCCGACGTGTTGGTCAGCACCTTGGGCAGGCGCTTGTCATCGGTTGTCGGGGTGGCGAGGCGGATGAAGTTCAGCCCGGCGGCGAGCGCGGGCAGGCAGAGCTCGTCATCCGCTTCCGGCGGCAGGTCGACGATGATGAGGCCGTCGACGCCGGCGGCCTTCGCCTCGGTGACGAAGGCGGCCGGGCCATGCGAATAGATCGGGTTGTAATAGCCCATCAGCACGATCGGCGTCGCATCGTCGGTCTTGCGGAAGGCGCGGACGAGATCGAGCGTCTTCGCCAGCGTCATGCCGCCCCGGAGCGCCCGCAGCCCCGCCGCCTGGATCGCCGGCCCGTCGGCCATCGGATCGGAAAAGGGCATGCCGAGCTCGATCACGTCGGAGCCGGCCCGGGGCAGCGCCTCGAGCAGCGCCAGCGTCGTCGCCGGGTCAGGATCGCCCGCCGTCAGAAAGGTCACGAGCGCCGGCCGGCCCTCGGCTTTCACGGCGGCAAAGCGTCGGTCGATACGGGTTTCGGTCATGGCGTGGGGCTCGAGCTTGAGGCAAAATCTGCGCCGCAGGGGAAGTCGGCAATGGACCGGTCAAGACCGCTGTCGCGTGTGTTGCGATCGTCCCAGACGGACGCCGAAACGCGATTGTGGTTCCGATTGCGGGCCTGTCGCTTTGACGGCTGGAAGTTCAGGCGGCAATGTCCGATCGACAGATACATTGCCGATTTCGTCTGCATGTCGGCACGACTGATCGTCGAGATCGACGGCGCCACCCACTCGACCGATGCGCAGCTGCGACGCGACGACGAACGAACGGCCGCGCTTCGAAGGCTCGGCTTCAACGTCGTTCGCTTCACGAATGGCGACATATACGACAATCTGGACGGCGTGCTGACGGCGCTACGGGCGGAACTGGCTCGCCTGCCTTCACCTCTCCCTGAGGGAGAGGTCGACGGCGAAGCCGGCGGCAGAGGGTTTACGCCCTTTCCGGAGGGTCCGTAAACCCTCTCCCGGCCCTGCGGGCCGACCTCTCCCTCAGGGAGAGGTGAAGTCACCATAGTCCCCGGTGATCGCACGGAATCGTGTACGTGACCCGGCTTCGAGGCATAGCGCGCTTCCAACGCCGACATGTTCGGCACTCTGGATGGATTGCGGGCTCGCTCGTCTTCACCTCCCCCTAAGGGGGAGGTCGACGGCTGCAGGCCGGCGGGAGAGGGTTTAGGGAACTCTCCGGAGAGGCCGTAAACCCTCTCCCGGTCCTCATGGCCGACCTCTCCTAGAGGGAGAGGCGAAAGCGAAGCCCCCATCAAATCTCGATGCCGATCAGCTTGCCGACGGTGTGGATGTCCTTGTCGCCGCGGCCGGAGAGGTTGACGATGATCGTCTGGTCGGGGGACATCGACGGCGCGCGCTTGATCGCCTCGGCGATGGCATGCGCGGATTCAAGCGCCGGGATGATGCCCTCGGTGCGGGTGCAGACCTGGAACGCGTCGAGCGCCTCGTCGTCGAGGATCGGCACATAGGTGACGCGGCCGGTGTCGCGCAGCCAGCTGTGCTCGGGGCCGACGCCGGGGTAATCGAGGCCGGCCGAGACCGAATGACCCTCGAGGATCTGACCGTCGGCGTCCTGCAGGAGATAGGTGCGGTTGCCATGCAGCACACCGGGACGTCCACCAGTCATCGAGGCGGCATGGCCGTTCTCGACCTCGATCCCGTGGCCGCCGGCCTCGACGCCGATGATCTCGACGGACGTGTCGTCGAGGAAGGGATGGAACAGGCCGATGGCATTGGAGCCGCCGCCGACCGCGGCGATGATCATGTCGGGCAGCGCGCCTTCCTGCTCCAGCATCTGGGCGCGCGCCTCGGTGCCGATGACCGACTGGAAGTCGCGCACCATCTCCGGATAGGGATGCGGGCCGGCGGCCGTGCCGATCATGTAATAGGTATCCTCGACATTGGTCACCCAGTCGCGGAGCGCCTCGTTCATCGCGTCCTTCAGCGTCGCGTTGCCGGCGGTGACGGGCTTCACCTCGGCGCCGAGCAGCTTCATGCGGAAGACGTTCGGCGCCTGCCGCTCGACATCGGTCGCGCCCATATAGACGACGCAGGGGAAGCCGAAGCGGGCCGAGACGGTCGCCGAGGCGACGCCATGCTGGCCGGCGCCGGTCTCGGCGATGATCCGCGTCTTGCCCATGCGGCGGGCGAGCAGGATCTGGCCGAGGCAGTTGTTGATCTTGTGGCTGCCGGTGTGGTTGAGGTCCTCGCGCTTGAAGAAGATGCGCGCGCCGCCGAGATGGTTGGTTAGGCCTTCGGCGAAATAGAGCTTGGACGGCCGGCCGGCATAATGGTTCGACAGCGCCTGGAGCTCGGCCGCGAAGGCCGGATCGGCCTTGGCGTCGGCATAGGCCTGTTCGAGCTCCAGGATCAGCGGCATCAGCGTCTCGGCGACATAGCGGCCGCCATAGATGCCGAAATGGCCGCGCTCGTCCGGGCCGGTGGTGAAGGAATTGGGCAGTATCGGAGCGGTCACGTCACTATCCTCTCGCCGGATCGGCGCCGGTCGTCCTCAAGCGGTTGCGTGCCGCGCACGGCGGCGATGAAGGCCCGGATCCGGTCCGCGTCCTTGACGCCCGGCGCGCTTTCGACGCCCGACGACACATCGACGCCCCTGGCGCCCGTCGACGCCACGGCATCGGCGACATTGTCCGGATTGAGGCCCCCGGAGAGCATATAGGGCAGCGCCGGATCAATGCCATCGAGCAGGGCCCAATCAAATGCGACGCCGTTGCCGCCCGGCAGCGTCGATCCCGACGGCGGCTTGGCGTCGATCAGCAGCCGGTCGGCAGCGCCCGCATGGGCGGCGACAGCGGCGAGATCCTCGGCCGTGCGGATGCCGACCGCCTTCAGGACGCCGAGGCCGAACCGCGTCTGCACATCGGCGACGCGCGCGGGGCTCTCGCTGCCATGCAGCTGCAGCCAGTCCGGCCGGACGGCGTCGACGATCGCGGCGAGGCCGTCATCGTCCATGTCGACGGTGAGCGCGACGATCTCGGCGCGTCCGCGAACCTGCGCCGAGAGCGCCGCGGCGGTCTCGAGCGAGACATAGCGCGGGCTCTTCGGGAAGAAGTTGAAGGCGATCATGTCGGCGCCGGCCTCCAGCGCAGCCTCCAGCGTCTCGGCGGTCGACAGGCCGCAGATCTTCACGAGGACTGGGTTTCGCCCGGTTTCCGGCATGGTCATCCGTTCCAACATCAGCGCGAAGCTTTGCCATGAAAGGCGGACGGAGTCCAACCGCCGCCGCGCCGCAGCATCAGCGCCCGCGGCGCCTCTGATAGACGAGCACGGCGGCGGCGAGATCCTCGAGCGCGATGCCGACCGACTTGAACAGCGTGATCTCGTCCGCCGAGCGGCGTCCGCTCGCCGTGCCACGGCAGAGGCCGCGGAGATCACCGGCGATGTCGCTCTCGAAGAGCACGCCGGAGCGGAGCGGCACGGCGATGTCACCGGCCTCATTGAGGGCGGCCGGGCCGTCGACATAGACGCGGGCGCGGCGGACGGCCGCGTCGTCGGCCTCGCGCATCAAAGGGGTGAAGCCGCCGACGAGATCGAGATGGACGCCGCCCTTGACGAGCGCCCCTTGCACCAGCGGCTCGGCGGCGAGCGTCGCGCAGGAGATGATGTCCGCCTCGGGCAGCGCGGCGGCGAGATCGCCCGCGACGCGGATATCGAGAGCCTCGCCCGGAGCCTGGCGAAGCGTCGCGGCCAGCGCCTCGGCGCGGGCGGGGTCACGGTTCCAGAGCGTCACGCGGCGGATCGGCCGCATCGCCGCATGGGCGGCGACGAGATGCGGCGCCAGCGCGCCGGCGCCGATCATCAGGAGATGCGACGCATCGGCCCGCGCGAGATAGGAGGCGGCCAGCGCCGAGGCGGCGGCGGTGCGCCAGAGCGTCAGCGCGGTGCCGTCGAGGATGGCGAGCGGCGTCCCGGTGTCGCCGGAGAGCAGCAGATAGAGGCCGGAGACGGTGGCGAGGCCACGGGCGGCATTGCCGGGAAAGACGGTGACGAGCTTGACGCCGAGATGGCCGTCGCTAGAGGCGGCGACAGCGTTCCAGGCCGGCATCAGCAGAAGCGACGCGACGCCGGCCGCCGTCTCGATGGCGTGGTGATGGCGCGGCGGGACGGTGATCTCGGAACGAAAGGCCGCGCGCAGCGTCTCGACGAGTTCAGTCCGCGACAGCGCCGCCGAAACCGCTGCGCCGTCGATGACGATCATTCAGGCCGCGTCGCGGCGGAGCGCCGGCAGGGAGCTTGCGGGGCTCGTCGTCGCGGCGGCGCGGAAGCCGTCATTCTCGCGGCGCACGACGACGGCCTCGCGCTTCAGCCGCTTGGCCTGGCGACGCCAGCGGCCCTGGCCGAGCCAGGTGCCGATGCCGCCGAGGACGACGCCGAGAACGATCGAGCCGAAGGCGACGACATAGAGCGGCAGGGCGATCGCCGCCGCCGGCGCGTCACCGTTGAACGGATCGAGCGAGACGACGACGCTGTGCCGGTTGGCGACGGCGAGCGCGATGAGGAGAATGGCGAGCGGAACCAGGATGACGATCGCAAGGGCGCGTTTCATGGAAGGTCGGAGCCTCCTTCAGTCGCTGTCGTTGAGACGCTCGCGCATCTCCTTGCCGGTCTTGAAGAACGGCACGAATTTCTCGGTGACGTCGACCTTGGTGCCGGTGCGCGGGTTGCGGCCCTGCCGGGCCGGCCGGTTCTTGACCGAGAAGGCGCCGAAGCCGCGCAACTCGACCCGGTCGCCGCGCGCCAGCGCCTCGACGATCTCGTCGAGGATCGAATTGACGATGTGCTCGACATCCCGCTGATAAAGATGAGGATTCTGCTCGGCAATCTTCTGGACCAGCTCTGACTTGATCATCGCCGCGCCCCCCCAGCGTCGAACCCGTCCGGAGCCTGCCAAACCGAGAGCAGACCGTCAAGGTTGAGGCGTGGCAGCCAGGGCGCGAGGCCGCTCGCATCGATCGCGTCCGGCGCGAAGCCGAGCTGGCGCGCCATCAGCCGAACGGCGACTTCGGCGAAGGAGAAACCGCGCTCGGGCCGCTCCTTTTCCCAGTCGAGGACGCGGAGCGCGGGATCGATGCCCTTCTCGCGCGTCAGCCAGTCGAGCGCGACATCCTCGCCGCCGATCCCGTCGACGAGCCCGGCATCCTTGGCCTGCTGGCCGGAATAGACGCGGCCGTCGGCGAGGCGGAGCGCGGTCGGCCGATCGAGCCGGCGCCGCTCGGCGACAAGGTCGACGAACCAGTTGTAGTTGTCGTCGATAAGGCTCTTGATGACGGCAAGCGACTCGGGCGAGGCCGGTGCGAAGGGCGAGGGCGCGGCCTTGAGCGGCGAGGACTTCACCTCGGTGAGCTTGATGCCGAGCTTCGCCATCGCCTCGCTGACCTCGGGCGACTGGAAGAGGACGCCGATCGATCCGGTGATCGACGAGCGATAGGCGAAGACCTGGTCGGTGGCGATCGCCGTCATATAGGCGGCGGAGGCGCCGAGCGTCTTGATCGAGGCGACGGTTGGCTTCTTGGCCGAGAGCTGGCGCAGCGCCGTATAGAGCGCTTCGCCACCGACGGTGGCACCGCCCCCTGAATCGATCGAGACGATCACCGCGCGGACGGCGTCGTTCTTGCCGAGCCGGTCAATGAGTTCGAGTTCGGCCTTGTCCTCGGCGATGAAGCCGTCGATCGAGATGCGCGCCACATGCGGCATCGAGCGGGCGCCGATCGTGTCGGGGCCGGCGATCAGCACGCCGGCCACCACGACGGCGACGACGAGGGCCAGCACGCCGAGCACGCGCCAGAACACCAGCTTTCGCCGGAGTCGTCGCCGCTCGATGATGTCATCCGCATTGAGAGCCATCGTTCCCGTTCCTCGCCCTACCGATGCCAGGGAATGATCAGTTAGCCGCTTTGCCGCGACGACGCAAACAGCGAAATGGACGCAAGGCTTTGCGATGCTTCGATATTTTCGAATGACGACGGTTTTGTGAAAAATCGTAGCCAATAAAAAAACGCCCCGGCTTGCGGCCGGGGCGTTCCGTTATTCATGCCACGCGATCGGGCGCGAGGATTACTCGTCGGTCTGACGGGCCTTCAAGGCCGCGCCGAGGATGTCGCCGAGCGAGGCGCCCGAGTCGGACGAACCGAACTGGGCCACGGCTTCCTTCTCTTCGGCGATCTCGAGCGCCTTGATCGACACGGAGACCTTGCGGGCCTTCTTGTCGAAGTTGGTGACGCGGGCGTCGACCTTCTCGCCGGCCGCGAAACGCTCCGGACGCTGCTCGGACCGGTCGCGCGAGAGATCGGCGCGGCGGATGAACGTCGTCAGGTCGCTGTCGGCGATGCGGACTTCGAGGCCGCCTTCGTTGACCGCGAGGATCTCGCAGGTGACCACGGCGCCCTTGCGGATATCGCCCGAGGCTTCGACGAAGGGATCGCCGCCGACCTGCTTGATGCCGAGCGAGATACGCTCCTTGTCGATGTCGACGTCGAGGACCTGCGCCTTGACGACATCGCCGCGGTTGTACTCGTCGATGACCTGCTCGCCCGGACGGTTCCAGTCGAGATCCGAGAGATGGACCATGCCGTCGACGTCACCGTCGAGCCCGATGAACAGGCCGAACTCGGTCTTGTTCTTGACCTCGCCCTCGACGATCGAACCGATCGGATACTTGTCCTGGAAGCTCTCCCACGGATTGGCGAGGGTCTGCTTCAGGCCGAGCGAGATGCGACGCTTGACCGGATCGACCTCAAGGATGACGACTTCGACTTCCTGCGAGGTGGAGACGATCTTGCCCGGATGGACGTTCTTCTTCGTCCAGGACATCTCGGAGACGTGGATGAGGCCTTCGATGCCCGGCTCCAGCTCGACGAACGCACCGTAGTCGGTGATGTTCGTGACGCGGCCCGAGAACTTGGCCTGAACCGGATACTTGGCCTCGATGCCCGACCACGGATCGGCCTCGAGCTGCTTCATGCCGAGCGAGATGCGGTGCGTCTCATGATTGACGCGGATGATCTGCACGCGGACGGTCTGGCCGATCGAGAGCACCTCGGTCGGATGATTGATGCGGCGCCAGGCGATGTCGGTGACATGCAGCAGGCCGTCGATGCCGCCGAGGTCGACGAACGCACCGTAGTCGGTGATGTTCTTGACGACGCCCTCGATGATCTGGCCTTCCTCGAGGCTCTGCACCAGCTCCGAACGCTGCTCGGCGCGGGTTTCCTCCAGAACGGTGCGGCGCGACACGACGATGTTGCCGCGGCGCTTGTCCATCTTGAGGATCTGGAACGGCTGCGGCGTGTGCATCAGCGGACCGACATCGCGCACCGGGCGGATATCGACCTGCGAACGCGGCAGGAAGGCGACGGCGCCGTCGAGGTCGACGGTGAAGCCACCCTTGACCTGGTTGAAGATGACGCCCGTGACCTTCTCGTTCTTGTTGAACTGCTCCTCGAGGCGGACCCAGCTCTCCTCGCGGCGCGCCTTGTCGCGCGAGAGAACGGCTTCGCCGAGGGCGTTTTCAACGCGCTCGAGATAGACTTCGACGATATCGCCGACCTTGATCGGCTGGTCGCGGCCGGGGCCTGCGAATTCCTTGAGAGCGACGCGGCCCTCGGTCTTCAGACCGACGTCGATGACCGCGAGGTCCTTCTCGATCGCGACGACGGTACCCTTGACGACGCTGCCCTCGAAGAGGTCCTCGTTCTGGAACGATTCCTCGAGCAGGGTGGCGAAATCTTCGCGGGACGGATTGGTAACAGCCATGAAAACTCCTGGTGCCATCTCTGGCATGCGCCGGCGGTTCGTGCTTCGGGATCGAGTTCCGGACCTGCCCGCGGTATGGACCGGGGCCACCCTCGTCTTTGGGGCGGACCGACGCTTCCGGACTGGAACTCGATGGTTCTCGTCCGCAGGCCGGCGGCGGAACTCTGCCTTCCTGCCATGCGGAACCCGCGCTCTATAGAGCCTCGCCGCCATCGGGGCAAGCCGCACATGCGTCAAAACGCAGCGCGGCGGCGCTTTTTGAGGCCGGATCAGCCCATTCGGGCGTCGATCACCGCGCGTGCAGCGCGAAAGGCGCCATCGATATCGAGTCCGCTGGTGTCGATCAGGACGGCGTCGTCGGCCCGGCGCATCGGCGCCGAGCTGCGGCCGGCGTCGCGCTCGTCGCGCTCGCGGATCTCGTCGAGAATGCGGGCATAGTCGACATCGCGGCCCTTGGCGCGGAGTTCGTCGGTGCGCCGGCGGGCGCGCACCTCGGCCGAGGCGGTGACATAGAGCTTCACCTCGGCATCCGGGCAGATCGCCGTGCCGATGTCGCGGCCATCGAGCACCGCGCCGGGCGGCCGCAGGGCGAAATCGCGCTGGAACGCGACGAGGGCGGCCCTGACCTCCGGATGCACGGCAACGCGCGAGGCGAGTTCGCCGGCCTCGCGGCCGCGCAGATCCGCCTCGACGAGATGCGACGGGTCGAGGGCGAGGGCGACGCCGCCGGCGGCGGCGGGATCGTCGAGATCGAGGCCCCGATCGGCCATCAGGCGGCCGACCGCCCGATAGAGCAGGCCGGTATCGAGATGCCTGAGCCCATAATGGGCGGCGAGACGCTGAGCCAGCGTCCCCTTGCCGGCACCGGCGGGGCCATCGATCGCAATGATCATCGGGGGATCGTCTCCATCTGTTCGAAGCTTGCGCCGAGCGTCGTCATCAGCGCGGTGAAGGCGGCCATATCCACTGCGCCGGCGTCGACGGCGACGCCGTCGGCCGCGCCGAGACCAAGGGCGAGGAAGGCCGAAGCGAGCCGCGGATCGCCGCTTGCAGCAACCGTGCCGCCGCCGGCGGGACGCGCACTGCCCGTCACGACCAGCGATTCCGGCCCCTCCTCCGCGGCGATGCCATTGGCGGCAAGCCCGGCCGCGAGTGCCCCGATCAGCCCGGACCGCTCCAGGCGGAGGCCGCCGAGGCCTTCGAGAACCGTCCGGCCCTCGGCGAAGGTCGCCGCCACGGCGAGGGCGGCGATGTCCTCGACCAGCATCGGCATGCGCGCCGCAGGCACAGAGACGGCCTTCAAGCGGCTCGCGCGGACACGGATATCGGCGACCGGCTCGCCGCCGACGGTCCTGCTATTAGACAGGGTGACGGCGCCGCCCATCTCGATGAGCGTCTCGACGAGACCCATGCGCAGCGGATTGGCGAGGACGCCCTCGATCGTGACATCGGAGCCGTCGACGACCAGCGCCGCGACGATGATTGCGGCGGCAGCGGCGGGATCGCCGGGCACCACGAGCGCCTGCGGCTTCAGATCGCGCCGGCCCTCGATCCGCACCACCCGCGCGCCCTCGCTGTCGCGATCCGTCTCGATGGCGGCGCCAAAGGCGGCGAGCATGCGCTCGGTCTGGTCCTGGACCGGCACCGGCTCGATCACGCTGGTGACGCCGGGTGCGTTCAGCCCGGCCAGCAGGACGGCGGACTTGACGTCGGCCAGCGGTGCCGGCAGGCGGTAGTCGATCGGCAGCGGCACGTCGGCGCCCTGCATCGTGAGCGGCAGCCGCTCGCGCGAGCGGGCGATGACCTGCGCGCCGATGCGGCGCAGCGGATCGAGCACGCGGCCAAGCGGGACATGGGCGCCATCGACATCCTCGGCGACGAAGGTGGCCGCGAGGCCCTGGCTGGCGAGGAGGCCGAGCAGCAGCGGCAGCGCGCCGCCGGCGGCGGAGCAGGCAATCGCCGCTTCGGGCTCCAGGAAGCCGCCGACGCCGACGCCCCGGATCGTCCAGTGGCCGGGCCGCTCACTCGACAGCGTGGCGCCGAAGGCGCGGAGCGCGCCGATGGTCGCGCGCATCTCGGCGCTGTCCGGCAGCCCCTCGACGACGCTTTCGCCGAGCGCGAGCGCGCCCAGCATCAGCGCAAGGCGGCCGAAACCGGGATCGCCGGCGACGCGGACGCGGCCGTTGAGCGGCCCGGAGACGAGCGCCCTTTGCGGACCGTCGGGCGTTCCCGCGACTGTCGACATGATCGGCTCCTCGGCTGAAGCCGGTCCGACCGGCCTGTGGTCCGGATAGCATGAGGGCCGCCGACCCGCCACCTTCGATCATGGTCCGCTTCATGGTCCGGATCGACGCCTTGGATCGCCGCCTTGCGAGGGGCCGGCAGCAAGGGATACGATTTCGTTTTGACAGCGCGGAGACAAAGCCTTATGGGGGCCGCGCTCCATCAACAAGCGAGGCACGACGTGGCGAAAGCGGAACTCGGCACCAAACGTGTCGACCCCGAGACGGGGAAGAAGTTTTACGACCTGAACAAGGATCCGATCGTCTCCCCCTTCACGGGCCAGTCCTATCCGCGCTCCTATTTCGAGAGCGGTCCGGCCAAGGCACGCCCGGCTCCGGCCCGCGCGGTCGAGGAGGAAGAGGTCGAGGAGGAGGTCGCCGATACCGCCGAATTCATCAGCCTCGAGGAAGCCGATTCGGAAACGGCTGACGCCGGCGCGGTCGAAGTCGACAGCGATGACGAGGATGTCGTGATCGGCGACGATGAGGGCGACGTCTTCATCGAGGAAGAAGAAGAGGAAGGCGACGATGTCGCCGACATCATCGGCGGCGTCGACGACGAGGAGCCGTAGGCGGTTTTCCCCACGATCGGCACCCTGCCTGTGGGTATGTCGATTGTGGCTTGATTTGAGAATCAACGCGGCCTAAGTATCGCGCCGCGCCGGGAGGGGTCCCAACCTCTCCCGCAGGAAACGGCGGGGCCATAGCTCAGTTGGGAGAGCGCTTGAATGGCATTCAAGAGGTCGTCGGTTCGATTCCGATTGGCTCCACCAATTCCTGAAACGACGTGACGCAACGAGCCGCCCTTCGGGCGGCTTTTTGCATTTCGGGGCCCGGCAGCCGCCGACGCGCCCTTCACGTCACGGCCCCGGCCGCTCCACCCTCGCCAGCGGATGACGGGCGCGGGTCGGCGTCCGGCTGGTCGAAAACGACGGGGAGGCCCAAGCCCACCTTGTCCCGAGCGCACCAGTCCTGCGCCGGCTTGGCCAGTCTTGCGGCAGGTTGGCCGCTCTTGCATCGCCGCGGCGGCATCGCCACATCACTGCCGTGTGGAAAGGCGGATGACGATGGACAGCTACCGGGCCTATTATATCAGCCGCCGCAGTGCCAACTGGAAGGACAAGCTCAAGCTTGCGCTTCTCGGCCTCGTCGGCGGCGCGATTCTCGTCGCGGCGGTGATCCTGTCGCTCGGACTCGCGCTCGTGCTGATCCCGCTCGGCTTCGTCGCCTATCTCTTCCGGCGGCCGCTGCTGCGCGCCCTGTTCCGCCAGGCCGGGGCCGGCATGGCAGGAAGCCGGCCGGGGGCGGACCGCACGGCGGCGCCCGGCGCCGGCCCCGCAGCCGATCCGAGCGGCCCCCGTACGCGCACCGTCACCATTGACGCCGATTACACGGTCGTCGAGCCGGATCAGGGCGACCGCCCGACCCGCTGACCGCGTCGGATCCCGTCGCATCGCAGCATGACGGGAAACTTTCGCGGCGTTCGGCGTTGTCCTCCCAAAGGAGACAGCGCCATGGCCAAGACCAGCGACCTTTCGCAGACCCGGGAATTTTCCTCGATCGACCGCGCCGCGGGGCGTGAAGCCGGCAGCGCCGGCACCGCGCCGGTGCGCGAGGCGACGGACGATGCCCGTCAGGCGGAGGCGCCGCATACCCTCCGCTACATGCTGGCGATCGGCCTTGTCGGCGTGATCGTCGCCTTCGCCATCATCTATTTCATCTTCATCTGAACGCGTATGCCGCTGCGTCAGGGCTGGGCGGACATGGTCTGCCCGACGTCCTCGGCCACCGTCTCGCCCGGCCTTGCCTTGGCGTCGCGCTGCTCGCGCAGGAAGATGAAGAGGCCGGAGACGATGATGATGGCGCCGCCGACCAGCACGTTCCATTGCAGGAGGTCGCCGAAGAACAGCCAGCCGAACAGCACCGCCCAGAGGATCATGGTGTACTGGTAGGGCACCACGACGGAGGCGGGCGCGAGCTTCAGCGAGCGGTTGACGCAGAGGCTGGCGATCAGCGCGACGATGCCGACCAGCGAGAGCAGCGCGAGATCGCGGAGGCTCGGCGTCACCCAGGCAAACGGCGCCGTCACGGCGCCGGCTGTCATCGCGGCCATGGTGGAGAAGGCGAGCAGCGTGCTGTCCTTCGTGCCCCGCAGTTGCCGCGTCAGGATCATCAGCACCGAGAAGATCATCGACCCGCCGATCGCGACGAGTGCCGGCGGCGTCAGTGTCGCTGCGGACGGCTTCAGCACGAAGAGGACGCCGATGAATCCGACGATGATCGCCACCCAGCGCACGGGATCGATGCGCTCCTTCAGGATCGTCGCAGAGAGCGCCGCGACATAGATCGGGCTCGCGAGATAGTAGGTCATGACGTCGGCGAGCGGCAGCGAGCGGACGGCCCAGTAGAAGCAGCCGACCTCGATGGTGGCGAGGACGACACGCGCCAGTTGCAGCCATGGCCGCGGCGCCGCCTTGAGGCCCTTGAGGCCGCCGTCACGCATCACGAAGGGGGCGAGCAGCACCAGCGCCGCCAGCGAGCGGAACAGCAGCACCATGCTGACCGAATAGGTGCCGACCAGCCATTTCCCGAGCGCGTCGTTCACCGAATAGAGAAAGATGCCGCCGACCATCAGGAGGATGCCGAGCAGCGGGCCGGACAGGAGTCGAGGCGGCTCCGAGCGGCCGGAAGGAGGGGGGAGGGTCGACATCGGCTCTGGAAATCGGGCGGTTCGCGGGAGCGGGAGTGTGCATGGATGCGCGCCGAACGCAATCGCGCCGCCTGTTGCACCTGGAACCGCAGAGGTCCATTCTCGTCTCCCGGTGAGATTTCGGTTGCATTTTCAGAGCCGAACCGGCATATAGGCGATGACGATCATCGTGATCGCGCTGTGCCATGCGATTTTTCCCATGGTTCCACCCGCCAGGTGCGGGCACGACCCAGTCCTCTGGCCCCTTCGCGCGTGGGTTACGACATCCAACGAATGCGGATAGCATTCGCGAAGTTAGGCCTTTTTCTTGAATCAATTGAACTCTTTTGCGGATTTGGCTCTTGCCGAACCGTTGTTGCGCGCGCTCGGCCAGGCGGGTCTCGTGACCCCGACGCCGATCCAGGCGCAAGCCATCCCTG
Source organism: Kaistia sp. (assembly GCA_965279105.1). Lineage (GTDB taxonomy): Bacteria > Pseudomonadota > Alphaproteobacteria > Rhizobiales > Kaistiaceae > Kaistia. Next base: position 714,960 of record OZ257135.1, on the reverse strand, counting down.
CCCTTCTCGAAGGTCGCGACATGCTCGGCATCGCGCAGACCGGAACGGGCAAGACCGCAGCCTTCGGGCTTCCCCTCCTGCAGCAGCTCTCGCGTCGCCCCGAAGGGCTCGAGCCGAAGAGCGTGCGTGCCCTCATTCTCGCTCCGACCCGCGAGCTGGCGATCCAGATCGACGCTGAACTGCGCAAATATGGCCGCTTTCTCGGCGTTCGCCATGCGCTCGTCTATGGCGGCGTCGGTCACACGCCGCAGATCCGGGCCCTCGAAAAGGGCGTCGACATCCTCGTCGCCACCCCCGGCCGCCTCTTGGACCATGTCCAGGCCGGCGTCCTGAAGCTCGGAACCGTCACGCATCTCGTCCTCGACGAGGCCGACCGCATGCTCGACATGGGCTTCGTGCGCGACGTGATGAAGATCGTGGCGATGCTGCCGGCCAACCGGCAGTCGCTGCTGTTCTCGGCCACGATGCCGGCCGAAGTCGCCGTGCTCTCGCGCAAGATCCTCAAGGATCCGATCCGCGTCGAGGTCACGCCAGAGGTGGTGACGGTCGAGCGGATCGACCAGCGCCTCTACCGCGTCCCGGCCGGCGAGAAGCGCGGCTTCCTCGTCGACCTCCTGTCGGACGAGGCCATGCGGCGCGTGATCGTGTTCACGCGCACCAAGCATGGTGCCGACAAGGTGGCGCAGCATCTTCAGAAGGCACGCATCGAGACCTTGGCGCTGCATGGCAACAAGTCTCAGGGTGCGCGTCAGAAGGCCCTTGCAGGGTTCAAGGACGGCAGCCTGCGCGTGCTCGTCGCGACCGATATTGCCGCACGCGGCATCGACGTCGCCGACATCACGCATGTCGTCAATTTCGACTTGCCTGACGAACCGGAAGCCTATGTCCATCGTATTGGACGGACGGCACGCGCCGGTCGCGAAGGCATTGCCTACTCTCTCTTCGACGCTGGCGAATCTGCGCGTCTGAAGGCGATCGAACGGCTGATCCGCCGGGCGATCCCCGAAGTCGCGACGCATTTCAAGGCCCAACCGCCGATCCAGCGCACCGTTGCGGACACGCAGCGTGGCGAACTGGCAGGCCGCGAGGGACAGCCCATGCAGCAAAAGAGCAAGAAAAACCGGTGGCGCAGTCAACAACGCAGCCGCGCGGCTTGACGACGGAAGCGTCGTTAGCAAAGTTCTCTACCGCCAGACTGAAGGAGATTTCCATGGCGACGGGTACGGTGAAGTGGTTCAATGCGACGAAGGGCTATGGATTCATCCAGCCCGATCAGGGTGGTCAGGACGTGTTCGTTCACATCAGCGCCGTTGAGCGCGCTGGTCTGTCGACGCTTCGCGACGGCGCCAAGATCTCTTACGAGCTCGAGACCGATCGTCGGGGCAAGACCTCGGCGACGAATCTGAAGGTCTCCTGAGGAACCCCATGGCGAAGGAAGAAGCGCTCGAATTCGAGGGAATGGTCGTCGAGGTTCTGCCCGACGCCAAGTTTCGCGTGGAACTCGAGAACGGGCATGTCGTCGTCGCCTATACGGCGGGCCGGATGAAGAAGAATCGTATCAAGACCCTGGCGGGCGACCGCGTAACGGTCGAGATGACGCCTTACGATCTCGATCGTGCACGGCTGGTCTTCCGGCACAAGGGTGACTCGATGGCTCCGCCATCGTCCAAGACACCCTTCCGTGGCGGTGCGGCGCGGCGACGCTGATTCCGACGCCTCGATAACAATGAACTGGCGCGAGCGATCGCGCCGGTTTTTGCTTTTTGGGCATGGCCGCGCCCGGCACAGCTCCCGCGACGCCATCGGCCCTTGCGGCGCGCGCGCAACTTCGCTAGCGTTTGCCTCATTGCAGACCGATCGACGCCGCGCTGCGGCAGAGGCCGGCCAAAGGTTGTTTCAGACCTGATTGTTTCTCCATTCATGCGTTCGGGCGCCGTCTGGTCCGAGCCCCATCTCTACGAGCAGTTGTCCAATACGCCGCCGGCCCCTTGCCGGCGGTTTGTTTTTGTGTGAGGCGCCGTTCCCCCCGCGCCACCGCGTCCACCGGGCGCCCCACCGGGAGATCCGATCATGCTGAACGCGCTTCGCACTTTCCTGGCCGAGCTCTCCGGCGACAGCGGCGACAAGAGGCTGTTCAGTCCCGACGATCACCGCCTTGCCTCGGCGGCGCTCCTGTTCCATGTGATCGCGATCGACGGCACCGTGGCCGACAGCGAGCGGCAGCGGCTGCACGATCTCCTGCAGCAGCGCTACGGCCTCGATGCGGCGGAGACCGAGGAACTGATGCGCGAGGCCGAGATCGCCGACCAGGAGGCGGTCGACCTCTTCCAGTTCACCCGTGTCATCAAGGAGAGGCTCGATCTGCCCGACCGCGAGGCGATCATCGCGATGATGTGGGACCTCGTCTTCCAGGACGGCGCGCTGCACGAGTTCGAGGACAACACGATCTGGCGCGTCGCGGACCTGATCGGCGTCTCGCGCGAGGCACGCATCCGCCTGAAGCAGACGATGCGCGGGGCCGCCGGCGTCACTGAAGCCTGACCGGCCGCTGCCGCGCGATGCGGCAGGTGCTGCGACGAACTTGAACTGGCGGCGCAGCGCGCGCTCGGTTAGCGTTTCACCGATGTCGATCCCCCCCAGAACGCGCGCCAAGAAGCGGCCGGTCCTGATCGTTCTGCACCAGGAACACTCGACGCCCGGCCGTGTCGGGCTTCGCCTGGCGGAGCGCGGATTTCCGCTCGATATCCGCCGCCCCCGCTTCGGCGACGAGCTGCCGACGACCCTCGCCGGGCATGCCGGCGCCATCGTCTTCGGCGGGCCGATGAGCGCCAATGACGACGAGCCCTATGTCCGCCGCGAAATCGACTGGCTCGACGTTCCGCTCAGCGAGAATGCGCCGCTGCTCGGCATCTGCCTCGGCGCGCAGATGCTGGCGCGGCATCTGGGCGCCGGCGTCGCCCGCCGCCAGGATGGCCTCGTCGAGATCGGCTACTATCCGCTCCGCGCGACCGATGACGGCGCCGCGCTGCTGCCCTGGCCGAGCCAGGTCTATCAGTGGCACAGCGAGGGCTTCTCGTTGCCGACGGGCGCCGCCCTGCTCGCCGCCGGCGATCTCTTCACCAACCAGGCCTTCCGCTACGGACCCTCCGCCTTCGGCTTCCAGTTCCACATCGAACTGACGCTCGCCATGCTGCATCGCTGGACGGTGCGCGGCGCCGAGCGCTTCGCGCTGCCGGGCGCGCAGCAGCGCCATGCCCATCTTGAGGGCCGGGCGCTCTATGATGCCGAGAGCTCGGCCTTTCTCGACCGCTTTCTCGGCCTGTGGCTGGCGCTGCCGCGCGGCACCTGACGGACGGATCGTCGCCAGCGTGACCGGCCAGGTCTCGCAGGATGCAAGGGCGCCCTTTCGCAGACTGCGAGGCCACTTGCAGAATGCAACGCGCCAATCCTCAACGAGCCGTTAAGCCTAACGAGATGTTGGATTCAGCCGCATAATTTGAACCATATCTTGTGACAGGGTGCCGCCAAGGTGGCTGGCAAGCCGCTTGCGACAGTGATCGCAAGCTGATCTTCAGGTTTTGCGTAATCAGCTAGACCAGGACGGAGAGGGGGACTGTTGACCCCCGGCACCCCCTCTCCGATCCGTCGCCCCGGCGCCGTTCGGTGAGGACCGACCGGCCCCCTGACCCGGCCCTTGCATCGGACATCGACAGCGGATTGACTGGCTCAAGCAGGCAGGCTCGCCTGTGCCCGCCCGCGAGACCGTCCCGGCCATGATCGTGCATCCCCATCCGCTGGAATTCGCCGCGTCGCTCGGCTGCTGGAGCGGCAAGGTCGACCCGGTGCCGCTGCCGGGCGGGCTCACCAACACCAACTTCATCGTCGAGGACCGCGGCCGCCGCTATGTCGTGCGCATCGGCGGCGACATGGCGGTGCATGGCATCGTCCGCTCGATCGAGCTCGCCGCGAGCCGTGCCGCCGCAGCGGCCGGGATTTCGCCGATTGTCGTGCATGCCGAGCCGGGCGCGATGGTGCTCGACTATATCGAGGGCAAGACGCTGGCGGCGGAGGATATCCGCGACCCGCGCAACCTGCCCCGGCTGATCCAGCTGATCCGCCATGCCCATCGCGACATTCCCCGCTATTTCCGCGGCCCCGCGCCGATGTTCTGGCCGTTCCAGGTGATCCGCGACTACACGCACACGCTGGAAGAGGGCGAGAGCCACTATCTGCCGATGCTGGTGCGGCTGCTCGACGCCGCCGACCGGCTCGAGACCGCCATCGGCCCGATCGAGCTGGTGTTCGGCCACAATGATCTGCTCGCAGCCAACTTCATCGACGACGGCACGCGGATCTGGCTGGTCGACTGGGACTATGCCGGCTTCAACTCGCCGCTGTTCGATCTCGGCGGGCTCGCCTCCAACAACCAGTTGGGATCGGCCGCGACCGACACGCTGCTCGAGCTCTATTTCGAGCGGCCGCTCGACCCCATGCTCCGGCGCAAGGCCTTCGCCATGCAGGCGGCCTCGCTCCTGCGCGAGACGATGTGGAGCATGGTCTCCGAGATCCACAGCGCCCTGCCGGTCGACTATGTGCCCTATACGGCGGAAAACCTCCGCCGCTTCGAGGTGGCCCTCGCCGCCTTCGACGAACTCGAACGCTGAGGCGCGCGCCATGTCGGACCTGCCCTCCTCGGCCAAGATCGTCATCATCGGCGGCGGCATCGTCGGCACGTCGGTCGCCTATCATCTCGGCGCCATGGGGATCACCGACGTCCTGCTCATCGAGCGCGGACGGCTGACCTCGGGCTCGACCTGGCATGCGGCCGGTCTCGTCGGCCAGCTGCGCACGTCGGCCAACATCACCCAGCTGCTCGGCTATTCGGTGGCGCTCTATGACCGGCTCGAGGCCGAGACCGGTCAGGCGACCGGCTGGAAGCGCAATGGCGGCCTGCGCCTTGCCTGCAACGAAGCGCGCTGGACCGAGGTCAAGCGCCAGGCGACGACGGCGCGCTCCTTCGGGCTCGAGATGCAGCTGCTCTCGCCGAAGGAGGCGCAGGATCTCTGGCCGTTGATGCAGATCGACGATGTCGTCGGCGCCGCCTTCCTGCCGACCGACGGCCAGGCCTCGCCCTCCGACATCACCGCGGCGCTCGCCAAGGGCGCGCGCATGAAGGGCGTGACGATCCGCGAGGGCGTCAGCCTCACCAGTATCACCGTCGAGAACGGCCGCGTCGTCGCCGTCGAGACGGACCAGGGCCGGATCGGCTGCGAGAAGATCGTGATCTGTGGCGGGCAGTGGTCGCGCGAGATCGGCCGCCTTGCCGGCGTCAACATCCCGCTCGTCTCGGTGCAGCACCAGTATCTCATCACCGAGAAGATCCCCGGCGTGACGGCGGACCTGCCGACGCTGCGCGATCCCGACCGGCTAACCTACTGGAAGGAGGAGGTCGGCGGCCTCGTCATGGGCGGCTATGAGCCGAACCCGAAGCTCTGGGACGTCGATCCGCTGCCGGCCGATTTCGCCTTCCAGCTGCTGGAGAACGATCTCGATCATTTCGAGCCGATCATGGGCGAGGCGCTCGGCCGCGTGCCGGCGCTGGCTGACGCCGGCATCCGCCAGTTCATCAACGGGCCCGAGAGCTTCACGCCCGACGGCAATTTCATCCTCGGCGAGGCGCCGGAGGTCCGCAATGTCTTCGTCGGCGCCGGCTTCAACGCCTTCGGCATCGCGTCCGGCGGCGGCGCCGGCATGGCGCTCGCCGAATGGGTCGCCAAGGGCGCGCCGCCCTTCGATCTCTGGCCGGTCGATATCCGCCGCTTCGGCCGCCACCATCGCGATCTCGGCTTCATCCGGGCGCGGACGCTGGAGGCCTATGCCCGCCACTACACCATGGCCTGGCCGTTCGAGGAGGCGGAAGCGGCGCGGCCGCTGCGCCGCTCGCCGCTCTATGACCGGCTGAAGGCGGCGGGCGCGGTGTTCGGCGAGAAGCTCGGCTTCGAGCGGGCCAACTGGTTCGCCGATGCGGGTGCCGGCGAGGCGCCGCACGACGTCTACAGCTATGAGCGGCAGAACTGGTTCGCCGCGGTCGGGCGCGAGCACCAGGCGGCGCGCGAGGCGGCCGTCCTCTTCGACCAGAGCTCGTTCGCAAAATTCGAGCTCTCCGGCCGCGACGCCGAGGCGGCGCTGTCGATGATCGCCGCCAACGATGTCGCAAAGCCCGTCGGCCATCTCGTCTACTCGCAGATGCTGAACGATGCCGGCGGCATCGAGTGCGACCTGACCGTGTCGCGGCTTGCCAGCGACCGCTACTACATCGTCACCGGCACCGGCTTCGCGACGCACGATTTCCACTGGATCGCCCGCGGCATCCCCGAAGGCCTCGACGCCAGGCTCACCGACGTCACCTCGGCCTTTGCGACGCTGGTCCTGATGGGCCCGAAGGCGCGCGACATCCTCACGGCGATCAGCCCGGACGACCTCTCGCATGCCGCCTTCCCGTTCGGCCGCGCCCGCTGGATCTCGGCCGGCGGCGCGGCGGTGCTCGCGCTCCGCGTCACCTATGTCGGCGAACTCGGCTGGGAACTGCATGTGCCGACCGAATATGCGCTGACCGTGTTCGAGGCGCTGATGGAGGCCGGCCGGCCGCGCGGCCTCCGCCTCGCCGGCTACCGGGCGATCGAGTCGCTCCGCCTTGAAAAGGGCTATCGCGCCTGGGGCGCGGAGATCGGGCCGGATCACTCGCCGCTCGTCGCCGGCCTTTCCGCCTTCGTCAAGTTGAAGAAGGACATCCCGTTTCGCGGCCGCGCGGCGTTGGAGGCACAGGCCTCCCGGCCCCTGCCGCGGCTCCTCGCTGCCTTCACCACCGAGGATCCCGACATCGTCCTGCTCGGCCGCGAGACGATCTATCGCGACGGCGTCCGTGTCGGCTGGCTGGCGAGCGGCGGCTTCGGCTACACGATCGGCAAGCCGATCGGCTATGGCTATGTCCGCCGTGCCGAGGGTGTCGATCGCGACTTCGTCCTTGCAGGCCGCTACGAGCTCGAAGTCGCCGGCACCCGCTTTGCTGCGAGCGCGCATCTCGAACCGCTCTACGACCCCGGCAATGCCAGGATTCGCGCCTGAAACTGATCCGGTCGCTTGACAGGTTTTGCTATCGCGTGTTGTTCAGGCCGAATTGCCTGCAATAACATAGAGTTATTCTAATGTATCCCCTCTCGCGACGTACCCTGATCAAGGGGGCCGCCCTCGGTGGCGCCGCGATTTTCGCCGGCGCCGCTCCGTCCGCTCGGGCCGCGGGCGGCAGCCTTGCGGTTTATAACGGCCAGCACCGGCCGCCGGTCGAGGCACTGATCGCCGCCTTCACGGCCGCGACCGGCATCGACGTCACGGTCCGCCACGGCTCCAGCGCCCAGCTAGCCAGCCAGCTGATCGAGGAGGGCGACCATTCGCCGGCGGACCTCTTCTGGTCGGAGGAGAGCCCGTCGCTGTTCGCCCTCGCCGAGAAGGGCCTGCTCGCCCCGCTCGATGCCGGAACGCTCAGCCAGGTTCCCGCCGCCTATTCGGCCAAGGACGGCACCTGGATCGGCGCCACCGCGCGCTGCCGTGTCGTCGTCTACAACAAGGCGGCGGTCGATCCGGCGACGCTGCCCGCCTCGGTGCTCGACTTCGCCAGCCCCGCCTTCGCCGACAAGGTCGCCTTTGCCCCGGCCAGCGGCGCCTTCCAGCAGCAGATCATGGCGGTGATGCTGCTCAAGGGTCGCGACGCCGCGCTCGGCTGGCTGAAGGGCCTCCGCCAATATGGCCGCGTCTACAATTCCGACAGCGCCGCCGTCGAGGCGGTGGAGAGCGGCGACATCCCGATCGCGCTCTCGAACAACTATTATTGGCATGCGCTCGCCCGCGAGATCGGCGAGGCCGACGTGCAGTCGGCGATCTACAATATCGGCCATGGCGATCCCGGCACGCTGATCACGGTCTCCGGCGCCGGCGTCCTGAAATCGGCCGGGAATGCCGAGGCGGCGCAGCGCTTCGTCGCCTTCATGGTCAGCGCCGAGGGCCAGGCCGCCATCGTCGGGGCGATCGCGGAATATCCGCTCCGGCCAGGCGTCGTCTCGCCCTTCCCGCTGACGCCCTTCGCGACGCTCGATCCGGCGCCAGTGACGCCGAATGAGCTCGGCGACGCGGGCGCGGCGCTGGCGCTGCTCCGCGAGGCGGAACTGGCTTGAGCGACACGTTCGGCGACCTCGCGACGATCACCGCCCCGCCGCGCCTCCGCGGCCGGCGGCAGCCGCGCCGGTTGCCGCCCGTGCTCGTCGCCGCCGCCCTCGTGCCGGTGGCGCTGATCGCGCTGCCGATCGTCTATGTGCTGATCCGCTCGGTCGATGCCGGCTGGTCGGGCATCGCCGCCGAGCTCTTCCGCCAGCGCACGCTGATGCTGTTCTGGAACACGAGCGTCCTCACCCTCTCGGTCACCGTGTTCGCGGTTCTCATCGGCTTTGCCGGCGCCTGGTGCACCGAGCGCTCCGACCTGCCGGGGCGGATGCTGTGGCGGATCCTGTTCTGCCTGCCGCTGGCCATGCCGGCCTTCGTCGCCAGCTTCGCCTGGAAATCGATCGGCCCGGCCTTCCAGGGCCTTCCCGGCGCGATCCTGATCCTCTCGATGGAGAGCTTCCCGCTCGTCTTCCTGCCGGTGGCGGCGGCGCTGCGCGGCATGGATCCGGGGCCGGAAGAGGTCTCGCGCTCGCTCGGCCGCGGACCCGGCGGCACCTTCTGGCATGTCGTGGTGCCGCGCGCGCTGCCGGCGGCCGGCGGCGGCGCGCTGCTCGTCGCGGCGCATATGCTGTCGGAGTTCGGCGCCCTGTCGCTGCTGCGGGTGCAGACGCTGACCACGGCGATCTTCCAGCAATATGAGCTGCAATTCGACAATGCGAGCGCCGCCGTGCTCTCGGCGATGCTGATGCTGTTCTGCCTGCCGGTCGCCTTCGGCGAGATCCATCTCCGCGGCAACCAGCGCCGCGACAGGGTCGGCCGCAGCGCCATGCGCCACCGCAGCCTCGCCCGGCTCGGCCGCTGGACGCTGCCGGCGCTCGGCTTCTTCACGCTGATCGCGATCCTCGCCCTCGGCGTGCCCTTCGGCCGGCTCGGCTACTGGCTGCTGCGCGGCGTCTCGGCAGGGCGCGGCCTCGATGCGATCGGCCCGGCGCTGTGGGGATCGCTGTCGCTCGCCATTCCCGGCACCTTCGCGACGACGCTGATCGCGCTGCCGCTGGTGCTGGTGGCGCTGCGCGGCGGCGGCAGGCTGGCGCGGCTCGCCGAGCGGCTGCCCTATGTCGTGCACGGCCTGCCCGGCCTCGTCGTCGCGCTCGCCCTCGTCTATGCCTCGATCCGGCTGGTCCCGGCCGTCTACCAGACGCGCGGCGTGCTGTTCGCGGCCTATGCCATCCTGTTCATGCCGCTCGCCCAGTCGGCGCTGCGCGCCTCGGCCGAGCTGGTCTCGCCCGACATGGAGGACGTCGCGAGGACGCTCGGGCGCGGCGCTTTTGGTGCCTTCGTCTCGGTCAGCCTGCCGGCGCTGGCGCCCGGCTTCGGCGCCGGGCTGGCGCTCGTCGCGCTCGAACTGATGCGCGAGTTGACCGCGACGCTGATCCTCGCGCCGACAGGCGTCGCGACGCTCGCGACCGAAGTCTGGTCGCTCACCAGCGACGGCGCCTATGCCGCCGCGGCGCCGTTCGCTGCCGCCCTGGTGCTGATTTCAGGCCTGCCGGTCTATGTCTTCACGCTCCGGACGCTCGATCCCGGCGGCACGCGCAGAAGGCCGGGCTTGCCACGCGGCTAAGTCTCGCCTCATTTTGCGATCAGGACTTCTTTGCGCGCAGGCCATCCGAGGCGATCGGACGCCGCACGCAAGGATCGCCCTTCTTCGGAAAGGCGGCACTTTAATCGAATTTTAGCCATGATGATCTTCATGCCGATCATCCTGGCCTCGCCGTGGCGGCCTCTGGGCACGACGCCAGAGCCCTTTCCGCCACCGGCGATGAAGCGGTTCGGCATCCGTGGGGCGCGGCATCATTCAAAGGGTCAGAGAATGACACCACCTGGAAAATCGACTGCGCTCAAGCTGCCGCCCTATCAGGACGACGCCGACGAGGCGGGCTTCGAAGCAGCCATCCGTAACACCGCCGCCGCACGGGCGGCAGGGCGCCCCTCCGCCGGCGCCGCGACGCCAGCCTCCGCCCGCGACAAGCTGCTGGCCTTTCCGGGCTTCGAGCCGTCGAAAACCCCGCGCCGCGCCGCGCCGCCGGTCGAGGCTCCCGCCCCGCGCGCCGATGTCGACGCCGACCCCGATCTCGGAGCCGAGCTCGAAGCGGCGCTGATGAGCGATCTGCAGTCGATGGTGGCGCTGTTCGACGAAGTCGCCCGCGACGGAGGGCCGGCTCCCGCCGCCGCCGTACCGGATGCGCCCGTCCTGTCCGCGCCGCCCGCAGCCGAGCCCGAACTTCGCCGCAGCGCGCCGTCCGTGCCTGCCGCCGATCCCGACCAGGAAGCGCTGGAGCGGCTCCTCGCCAGCATCCGCCAGGGCGACGGCGCCCCGCGCCGCGAGGCGCTACCGGTCGATGCGATCGAGAGGCCCGCCCCGGTCCGCGACTTCGCCGCCGAGCGGGACGATGACCGCCTTGCCGCCCCGCTGCCACCGCGCGATCCCGCCTCGCCGCGGCCCGGCGCCCGCGACGAGCGCCTGGCGCCGCCGATCCCGCGCACCCGCAAGGCGGCACCGCCGAAGACGGCCAACAGCAATGCCGCCAGGGCTCCCTCGCGCGGCAAGATCGCCAGCAAGGCCGAGCCCGCGCCGGCCCTGCGGCTCGCGATCCCCGGCGCGCATCGCGCCTATCTGAAGCCGGCCATCGCGATCTCGGCGCTGATCCTGCTCGCGACCATCGGCGCCGGCATGACCATCCGCGCGCTGACCGCCCGCAACGACACGGGACCGGCGGTGGCCGCGACCACGACAGACACGGCCCCGGTCGTGGCGCCCGCCACGCCGACGGCGGCGGTCGCCGCCGCTCCGGAAGCCACCGCGACGCCGGCGCCGAGCATTGCCCCTGCCAAGATCGACACCGAGGCGCTGCCGGCGAGTGAGCCCGCCGCCGGCGCGCCGCGCCTTGCCGTCGACAACAGCGCGGCAACCGCGACGGCGCCGATGGCGGCGCCGGGGCCTGTCGCGACGGCTGAGCCGACCGCAACGCCCGAGCCGGCGACGCCTGTCGTGGCGGAGGCCCCGGCCGCGCCCGCCCCGCGCGTGCCGCTCGAACCTGTCGTCACCGCCAATCCGGGCACGATCGAAGCCGCCCAGGCGACCGCCGAGCCGACAGCCTTCGACGGCGTCGCGACGCTTGCGACCGAGACGTCCGCTCCGCAGCCGGTGGCGAAGCCGGCCGCCGCTGCCGCGCCGAAGACGGCCTCCACGGCTGGCGCCGCGACCGGTGCCGGCGGTCTCGCGCCGGGCGCTGCCCGGATCGCCAGCGGCGTCAAGCTCCGCACCAATCCCGACAATGGCGCGCCCGTCATCGCCGTTCTCGGCCAGGGCACGGCGGTCGAGATCGTCTCCTGCAAGGGCTGGTGCGAGATCGTCGCCGGCGACAAGCGCGGCTTCGTCTACCAGAAGTTCCTGACCGCCGGCTGAGGCCGGACGGCTGGTCCTCTTCTCAGTCGCCGAGCGTGATCGACGCGCCGGCGCCGGAGGCGAGGAAGGCCTGCAGCTGCGCGATGATCTGGCGGGCGTGACGGCCGGCCAGCTCTTCGGCGGCGTCGGCATCGCGCGCAGCGATGGCCGCGATCAGGCCGTCATGCTCGGCGACGAAGGGATCGGGCAGATGATCGTCGAAGGATGAATAATAGACGCGGAGGATGCGCCGGCCCTCGTCGAGCAGCCGCGTGAACAGCTCGGTGTAGTAGCGGTTGCGCCCGGCCTCGGCGATGGCGACGTGGAAGTCCCGGTTGGTGCCGATCATGGCCAGCGCATCGGCGGCGCGCACGGCATCCGCGAACTTCGCCTGTTCCGCCTGCATCCTGACGATATCGGCATCGGTGCGCTTCAGGGCCGCGAGCCGCGTGGTGACGCGGTACATCAGCGTCAGCGCATCGAAATAGACGGGCAGGTTGGCGAAGTCGATCGACGAGACGATGGTGTTGCGGTTGGGCAGCGTCGTGGCCAGCCCCTCGGCGACGAGCCGCACCAGCGCCTCGCGCACCGGCGTGCGCGACATCTGGAAGCGCTCCGAGAGGCGCGTTTCGTCGAGGCCGGCGCCGGGCTGCAGCCGCATCTCCAGGATGTCGCGCTTCAGGGCGTCGTAGATGAACTGCACGCCGAAGCCGCGTCCCGTCTCCGGCTTTGCAGCGCGCCCGCCGTCGTCCGTCACGCCATCGTCCATCTGATCTCGCCCATCCGCATGCTCCGGCCTTACAATGCGGCCGGAGAGCGCGCAAGCGCCCCCATCAAGCCGCCGGTTTTGGCGGTTTGTTAAGGCCGAGCGGCTTTGCTGCGCGCAACCCTCCTGCAGCGCCGCCTGCCCATCCCCCGCTCCGGAACCAAGCCCATGCTGATCGAAAAGCGCCTCGCCGAGCTCGGCATCACCCTGCCGACCGTGCCGACCCCGGTCGGGACCTATGTGCCGGCAGTCCAGATGGGCAATCTGCTCTTCCTCGGCGGACAGGGACCGCTGCTGCCGACCGGCACCAATGCGCTCGGCAAGCTCGGCGACACCGTCAGCGTCGCGGAGGGCTATGCGCATGCGCGCCTCACCGGCCTCTATCTGATCGCGGTGATGAGAGAGGCGCTCGGCGACCTCGACCGGGTCAAGCGCATCGGCAAGGTGCTCGGCATGGTCAACTGCGTGCCCGCCTTCGGCGACACGCCCGGCGTCATCAATGGCTGCTCCGATCTCTTCCTCGAGGTGTTCGGCGAGAAGGGCCGCCATGCCCGTTCCTCGGTCGGCATGTCGACGCTGCCCGGGAACATGACCGTCGAGATCGAATGCATCGTCGAGGTCGAGGGCTGAGCCCGCCTCAGGCCGCCTTCTCGGCGGTGCCGAAGGTAACGCCCTTCTCCTTGAGCCAGCGGCGATAGGCGACCGAGGAGATGTCGGCCCGCGTCGGGATTTCCGCGCGGGGTTCCAGCGGCAAGAGGCGCGGGCGCTGGTTTTCCAGGATGATGCGATCCTGCAGGAAGATGAGCTGCTGGAAGTGGATCATGCTGGTCAGCGTGCTTTCATCGTCGATGATGAACATCACCGGATGGGCGCGGCAGCGGTCGTGGTCGAGCGGCTGCACGAACAGGCAGATGACGTCCCAGCGATTGGCCGCGGCCGGGCAGGTCTTGTAGAGCAGCGTCTGGAACGGCGCGGCGACGCGGTACATGTATTGCGTCATGATGCCGCCCTCGGCCGACAGCGCCGCCTGCGGCTGGAAGAACTCGCAATTCGTCGCCCAGACCTCGTCGACGTCGCGGCGGATCTCGGTCGTGTAGTGACGGACCTCGGTATGCGGCTCGGCGCCGAGGATGTCGGTGTGCACGAAGGGGAAATGCGCCATGTCGAGGAAGTTCTCGACGATCCGGAGCCCCGAGGCGCGCACCGAGACCGGGCCGCAGACGACATGGCGGCGGTCCGGCTCGTCGGCCTCCGGCAGATCGAACAGTTCGCGCGGCGGCGCGCCCAGCGTCGTCCAGAGATAGCCCCAGCGCTCGCGCGTCGGCAGCGGGTCGCCGAGCGATCCGTCCGCAAGCCGTTCGCGCACGACGACCGCTCCCGCATCGTCGCGGGCGACGCGGAGATCGCGGCCGAGCAGGCGGTTCGGCCGCACTGCCGAGGGAATGTCGGCGAGCGCATCGATCACGTACCAGTTGTCGAGCGAGGCTTTTTCCGCCGGCCGTGCCATGTCTCACTTCCCTTTGCCGCGTGTTGATGTCGCGTTGCCCAGAGGCTAGACATGCCTGATTGTTGGGCTGAAACGCAAGACCGGATGGGCGGACGCGCCGGCCGGCCGAGGTGAGATCGATGCGGGAGCGGGTGCAGATGGTGTTTCTCGGCGAGTTCCAGCCGGAGAGCTTCGCCGAGTTCATGCGCCATCGCGCCGGGCGCCTGTCGATCGACGCCATCCCCCGCCGTCTCGATGCGGCACGGGTCGATGTCGAGGTCGAGGGCGAGGCGGACCTCGTCGACATGTTCGAGATGGCCTGCAGCCTCGGGCCGATCGACTGCCTCGTGCGCGACACCTATCGCCAGGGGAGCCGCCGCTGATGGCCGCCACCCCTTGCTTCAACCGGGGACCTTCATCATGAGCCTTGCCGCCGGCTGGTACGCCGTCGCCGTCGCCGACGATATTGAGCCGGGCACATCGGCCGGGACGCGGCTCTTCGACCAGGAGCTCGTTGTCTGGCGCGACCGGGACGGCGCCAGCCATGTCTGGGAGGATCGCTGCCCGCATCGCGGCATGCGGCTTTCCTTCGGCTTCGTACGCGGCAACCACATCGCCTGCCTCTATCACGGCTGGGCCTATGACACCGCCGGCCAGTGCCGGGCCATCCCCGCCCATCCCGATCTCGTGGTCCCCGAGACGATCAAGGTCGCGACCTATCACGCAGCGGAAGCGGACGGGCTGATCTTCGTCCATTCGGCGCAAGCTGCCGAGGCGCCGCCAGCGCTGCCGACGGTCCCGGAGGGCGGACGGGCGCTGCGCAGCCTCATTCTCGACATCGCGCCGGAACGGGTCGCGGCCCTCCTGGCGCGGGAGTTTGCGCAGCGGGCCGATGCGATCTTCGCCGGCACGCTCGCCGGCGCCGAGCTGCGGCTCTACCTGCAGCCTTTCACGTCAACACGGACCGCGCTGCATCTGGTGCTCGCGGGCACCGGCAATGCGGCTGCCGTGTCGGCGGCCGCCGAGGCGCTGCGGAACCGCTTCGAGGCATCCCCCGAGCTGGAGGCCGCAGAATGAGCCTCGTCCTCCACGACTATGAACTCGACGCCGACTGCTATGTGGTGCGGCTCTTCCTCTCGATCCTCAGTGTTCCCGCGACGAAGATCGCCGTCGACGTCCATCCCGGCCATGAGGAGCACTCGCCGGCCTATCTGGCGCTGAACCCGCGCGGCAGCCTGCCGATCCTCGTCGACGGCCCGCTGGTGCTCGCGGAGGCCGAGGCGATCCTTTGCTATCTCGCGCGGTCGCAGCCCGGCGGCGCCGCGTTCCTGCCCGAGGATCCGGCCGGTTTCGGCCAGGTGATGGACTGGCTGTTCTTCGCGCGAGGGCGGCTCGCAGCGGCGACGCTGGCAAGGCTCCATGCGATGCTCGAGGTGCCGGCCGACCCGGTCCTGCTGGAGCGCGAGGCGCGCGCCGCCTTCCGCGTCATGGAAGACCATCTGACCGCTCGCCACCTCGAAGGCGCGACCTGGTTCGTCGGCGAGCGGCCGACCATCGCCGACATCGCCCTGTTCCCGCCGATCGCCCTCTCGCGCGATTTCGGCATCGACCATGACGAATATCCGGCGCTCCGCCGCTGGATGCGCCGCGTCCGCACGATCCCCGGCTTCATCACCATGCCCGGCATTCCCGATTACCATTGAAGAGGCAGGGATCATGACCCGGCTGACACGCTTTTCCGTCGCTCCGCTCGCCGGCATGACGCGGCAACTCGCCGCCGTCGCCTCGGGACGGCGCGCACCCGACCTCGTCATCACGGGCGCCCGCGTGCTCTCGACCTATTCCGAGCGCATCCTGCCGGAGCGCGAGATCTGGATCGCGGGCGGCCGCATCGCCGCCGTGAAGCCGGCCGGCAGCTGGAAGGGCGGCGGAGCGATCCACGACGCCAGGGGCGGCATCATCGGGCCCGGCCTCGTCGACCCGCATATCCATATCGAATCGGCCATGGTCACGGCCTCGGCCTATGCCGAGGCGGCGCTGCTCAACGGCACCACCACGATCTTCTGCGACAGCCACGAGATCGGCAATGTCATGGATGTCGCCGGCATCGAGGCGATGCTGGAGGATGCGCGCGCCGCGCCGCTGTCGATCTTCCTGACGGTTCCCTCCACCGTGCCGGCGACATCGCCGGAGCTCGAGACCGCGGGCGGCGACCTGACGCCGGAGAAGATCGCCGGCCTGTTCGATCGCTGGCCGGAGGCGGTGGCGCTCGGCGAGAAGATGGATTTCGTCCCCGTCACGCTCGGCGACGAGCGCAGCCACGCCATCCTCAGGGCGGCGCTCGAGCGCGGCCGGCCGGTCTCCGGCCATGTCTATGGCCGCGACTTCGTCGCCGCCTATGCCGCGAGCGGCATCACCGACACGCATGAAGCCATCGACCGCGACATCGCCGATGACCTCGTCGAGGCCGGCATCTGGGTCTTCCTGCGCGGCGGGCCGCCGACGACGGCCTGGCATTCGCTGCCCGAGGCGATCAAGACCATCACCGAGCTCGGCGCCGCGACCAAGCGCATCGCCGTCTGCACCGACGACCGCGACGCCGACGATCTCGCCGATTTCGGGCTCGATTTCGTCGTGCGCGAGGCGGTGCGCGCCGGCGTCAAGCCGGAGACGGCCTGGGCGATGGGCTCGCTGCATGGCGCCAGCCGGTTCGGACAGGACGGCGAGATCGGCGGGCTCGGCGGCGGCAGGCGGGCCGATCTCGTGCTGATGAACGATGCGCTGGAGCCGCAATCGACCTGGTATGGCGGCGCGCTCGTCGTCGAGGACCGCCGCATCACGCCGCTGCTCGATGCCGCGCTCTCGGAGCGCTACCGTTATCCGGACGCCGCCTATCACACCGTGCACCTGCCGAAGGTGCTGAAGCTGACGCCGGACCTTCCCGCCGGCGCCGGCATCCTCAATGCCATCCGGACCGAGCTGCCCGGCATCACGCTGATCCATGACCGCATCGCGATCGAGCCGGCCAATGACTGGTCGACGCTGTTCGACCGGCACGGGCTCTGCTTCGTCAGCGTGGTCGAGCGGCACGGCAAGTCGGACGGCCAGGTCGGCCATGGCGTGCTGTCGCGCTTCACGCTGAAGCGCGGCGCGGTCGCCTCCAGCGTCGGCCATGACGCGCACAACTTCATCATCGCCGGCACCAACGAAGCCGATATGCGGCTGGCACTCGCCACCGTCGCGGAAACCGAAGGCGGCATCGCCGTCGTCGCGGACGGCGTCGTCAAGGCGCGCGTCGCGCTGCCGATCGCCGGGCTCCTCTCCGACAAGCGCGTTCCCGAGGTCGCCGAGGAACTCCGGACGCTGAAGGCGGCCTGGGCCGAGGCCGGCTGTTCGATCCCGTTCATGGGCTTCAACCTGATCCCGCTCTCGGTGATCCCGGAAATCCGCATCACCGATCGCGGCCTCGTCACCGTTCCGGCCATGGCCCTGGTGCCGCTGTTCGAGCCGGGCTGAGCGAGCGCCGGCCGCCGCCCTTCCGCCTGAGAGGCTTGCCAGCCGGCGTCGTTCGGCCGATATCAGCGCAACAACTCATCCTGGGAGAAGAGAGACATGCGTTCGCGGACATTCGGACGGACAGGCCGTGAGGTCAGCGAGATCGGCTTCGGCGCCTGGGCGATCGGCGCCAGCTGGGGCCATGTCGACGAGAGCGACGCGATCGCGGCGCTCAATACCGCGCTCGACGAGGGCGTGACCTTCATCGACACCGCCGACGTCTATGGCGACGGCCGCTCCGAGAAGCTGATCGCGCGCGTCCTGCGCGCGCGCGGCGGCGAGCGCCCCTTCGTCGCCACCAAGGCCGGACGGCGCCTCAATCCGCATGTGGCCGGCGCCTACACCGCCGAGGCGCTGGAGGGCTTCGTCGATCGCAGCCGCGACTATCTCGAGATGGAGACGCTCGATCTCCTGCAGCTGCACTGCCCGCCGACCGGGGTCTATTACGATCCCGAGGTGTTCGCCGCGCTCGACGCCCTCAAGGCGGACGGCAAGATCGCCGACTATGGCGTCAGCGTGGAGCGGGTCGAGGAAGCGCTGAAGTCGCTCGAATATCCGGGCGTCGTGTCGATCCAGATCGTCTTCAACGTCTTCCGCCAGCGCCCGATCGAGCGGCTGTTCCAGCGCGCGCTGGAGACTGAGACCGCCATCATCGCCCGCGTGCCGCTGGCGAGCGGACTGCTCACCGGCAAGATGAAGGCGGATACGACCTTCGCTGCCGAGGATCACCGGCTGTTCAACCGGCATGGCGAGGCCTTCGATGTCGGCGAGACCTTCTCGGGCGTGCCCTATGAGGCGGGCCTTGCCGCCGTGGAGCGCATCCGCCCACTGGTCGGCGGCGATACGACGATGGCCAAGTTCGCGCTGAAATGGATCCTGACCTTCGACGCGGTCACGGTCGCGATCCCCGGCGCGAAGAACGCCGAGCAGGCACGCGCCAATGCCGAGGCAGCGACCCTGCCGCCGCTCTCGGAGGAGACCATGGCCACGCTGAAGGCGATCTATGACGAGGATATCCGCCCGTTCGTGCACCAGCGCTGGTAAGGCGCTGGCTCACTTCTCGAACGGGTAGATCACCTTCCAGTCGGTCTTCATGTCGACGACGAGCCAGCCGCGGCGCGGCGCCTCGTCGAGCGCCTTGTCGAGCCTGCCGACCGGCGATTGCCGGTCATAGGCCCATTCGCGCACGGCATCGGTGTGGTGGACGATGAGCGCGAAGCGCGGGCCCGTATCGAGGGTCGTCCATTGCAGCATCTCGAGGTCGCCGTCGGAATTGCCGGCGGCGAAGACGGGCCTCTGGCCGATGAACCGTTCGATGCCGACCGGCTTGCCGGGACCATCGTCGATGAAGGAGACCTCCGGCAGCTTCAGGATCGAGGGCGTGTCGCCGACGAGGCGGTATTCGGTCTTGCCGGAGGAGCCGACGATCTGCTCGGGCGGGATGCCGTAGATCTCGGGCACGAAGGGGCGCATGAAATCGATGCCGCCGCCCGAGACGATGAAGGTCTTGAAGTCGCGCTCGCGCAGGAAGGCGAGCAGTTCCAGCATCGGCTGGAAGGCGAGGTCGGTATAGGGCCGGTCGAAGCGGGGATGCCGCGCCGTCTTCAGCCAGTCGCGGACGATCACGTCGAACTCCGCGACCGTCATGCCGGCATGGGTCAGCGCCACGATCTGCAGGAGGCCCTTCTCGCCGAGCGCCGCGAGCCTCGCCCGGTCGCCGGAGAGCACCGACGCGAAGGGCTCCTTGTCGGCAAGGCCCGGATCCGCGGCGACCATCGCCTTCAGCCGGTCGACGGCGAAGGCGATCTGGAAATACATCGGCTGTTCCGACCAAAGCGTGCCGTCATTGTCGAAGGTTGCGATGCGCTCGGGAACGGGCACGAAATCGGCCGAGCCCGCGGTCGTGACCTTGTCGACGAAGGCGATGATCGCCGCCTTGGCCGGCCCCTCGTTCCAGGACGGCAGCGGATCGGTCGCCGCCAGCGCCGGCAGCAGCGCCAGGCCGGGCGTGGCCAGACCGAGCATCAGTCCGGCCGCAACCGACAGGATCGCCCGCCAGCCTCCCTTGAAAATGGTCATGCGCATGGCCTCCCCCGCCTGGCGCGCGATGCCGCGGCATCCGCACGAGGGGGAGGGTATCGGAGCGACTGCTGCGGGTCGAGGGCAGGGGCCGTGAACGAAAGAGCCCGCCGAAGGGCGGGCTCTGATCAGGCGGACGAGGGCGCAGGTCTCAGTTGACCGACTGCACTTCGCGCACTTCCGGGACGAAGTGGCGGAGGAGGTTCTGGATGCCGTGCTTCAGCGTCGCCGTCGAGGACGGGCAGCCCGAGCAGGAACCGCGCATGTTGAGATAGACGATGCCGTCGCGGAAACCCTGGAAGGTGATGTCGCCGCCGTCCTGCGCCACGGCCGGGCGGACGCGCGTCTCGATCAGTTCCTTGATCGTCTCGACGATGTCGCCATCGCCCTCGTCGAAGAACTCGCCGGCCTCAGTGCCCTGGTCCGTCTCGGCCTGGCGCTCGGCCATGACCGGCACGCCGGCCATGAAATGTTCCATGATGGCGCCGAGCAAAGCCGGCTTCAGGTGCTGCCACTCGCCATTGGTCTTGGTGACGCTGATGAAATCATGGCCGAGAAAGACGCCGGAGACACCATTGACCGAGAAGAGGCGCTCGGCGAGCGGCGAACGGCCGGCTTCGCCGGAATCGCGGAATTCCGCCGTCCCATCGGGCAGGACCAGCCGGCCGGGCAGGAACTTGAGGGTCGACGGGTTGGGCGTCGCTTCGGTCTGGATGAACATCGGGAGCCTCGCCGCTGGCTTATTGGAATTCTTCTAAGCCTGTTGTGATCGATCGGCAGCAGCGCTTCAAGCGGATTCGCGCCGATGATCGAAGAAATCGTACTTCTGCAGTCAGGATTCAAGCGGCGATGTGACGATGACGCGTGCGGCCGAGTTTCGCGCCGGCGGCGGCGCCTGTCATGGAACCGCAACAGGCCGGGCCTATCGGGAAGGCCGCTCACCACAGCCCGGGGAATTCCACCGTGAAACGCATTTTGCTCGCTTCCAGCGCCGTCCTGGCGCTCTCGCTTCCCGTCCTCGCCGATCCGATCAAGCTGCCGTCCGCGGTGGTCAAGCCGGCCGACGACATGCTGTCGCCGGGCCTTGCCCAGGTCCCCGTCGCCGAGGGCTCGTACAAGCTCGAGAATCCGACCAAGGAGCTCGGCTACTACGCCTATGGCAATGACGGTCCGCTCGCGCCGAAGAAGGGCGCCGTGCAGTCCGAGGGCCACAATGTCGAGGCGACCAAGACCGAGCCCGACAAGAACACCTATCTCGTGCTGGACGGCGCCAAGGGCCCGGCCAAGGGCGTCAAATACGGCACCCATTTCCTGTTCCAGGGCCATGAGAACGGCCCGAAGGACGCTGCCGGCGTGACGCATGGCGCGCTGACCCGCATCAATCTCGACGCCGACAAGAAGCATCGCGTGACGCTGATGGCCTCGACCGACGTCGCCGGCAAGCCGCTGCCGCTGATCGACGGCTCGGCCTGGAACCCCTTCGCCAAGGTCCTGCTGCTCACCTCCGAGGAAGGCACCGACGGCGGCGTCTGGATCGCCACGCCCGACTTCCCCTCCAAGGTCACCGACATCTCGGCCTTCACCGGCCGCGCCGCCTATGAGGGCGTCGAAGTCGCCTCGGACGGCAGCCTCTGGCTGGTCGAGGACGAGGGCGGCAAGGGCGGCCCGAAGACCAAGAACGCCAAGCAGCCGAACTCCTTCGTCTACCGCTTCGTGCCGGCCGACAAGACCGACCTCACAAAGGGCGGCAAGCTGCAGGCGCTGCAGCTGCTCGATGCTTATTCCAACCCGATCACCTTCCATGACGGCAAGCCCGACCAGGACATCCTCGCCCCCGAGCAGAAGATGATCCATGCCTATGGCAACGAGCTGGCCTCGCGCTGGGTCACGCTGAAGGAAACGGCGGCCGGCGCCACCGAGGCCTTCGACGCCAACGCGCTCGCCAAGGCGGCGAATGCGACGCCGTTCAAGCGTCCCGAGAACGGCCAGTTCCGCCCCGGCACCGACTTCGAGGAATTCTACTTCACCGCCACCGGCGACACGAATGCCAAGACCGAGGCCGGCGCCGAATTCGGCGGCTTCGGCGGCGTGTTCCGCGTGACGCAGCTCTCGCCCTCCTCCGACAAGGGCCATGTCGGCATCGTGCTGCGCGGCGACGTGACCAAGACCGGCTTCGACAACCTGTCGTTCCTGAACGATACGCAGCTCCTCGTCGTCGAGGACGCCGGCGACAAGCTGCACGGCCAGCGCAATGCGCTCGACAGCGGCTATATCGTCGACGTCACCGCCGACTATGCCAAGTCCTCGACCGCCGACCCGATCCGCTTCCTGTCCCAGGGCCGCGACGACATGGCGACGATCGACGCCGCGCTGGGGGCCAAGGCCTCGGAGAACGGCTTCCAGAACGACGGCGACAACGAGATCACCGGCATCCACGTCTCCAATGGCGACACGAGCGTCGAGGGCCTGATCGGCACCGCCGTTCCGACCCCGTTCGAGAATGGCTGGCGCGTGTTCTATACCCGCCAGCACGGCCGCAACATCACCTTCGAGATCGTCAAGGCCGATGCCAAGACGGATATGAAGGCGGACAAGAAGGCGAAGCCGGCGAAGTAAAGCCGGGCCTACCCGATCTGACCAGGGAAGGGCGCCTTGAGGCGCCCTTCTCGTTTCAGGCGATGGCGGCGATGTCGTCGTCGGTGAGCGAGCCCGGCACGATGGTGATCGGCACGGGAAAATGCGCGACATGGCGCCCGGCCATGGCGGTGACCAGCGGCCCCGGCCCATCCTTGTCGGTACCGGCGGCGAGCACGAGGATGGCGATGTCCTCGTCCTCGGCGATGAGGGCGGTGATCTCCTCGGCGCGGGCGCCCTCGCGGATGACCAGCTCCGGCTCGACCGAGGAATGACGGCGGGCGATATCGGCGAAGCGGGCGAGCGTCGCCTCGGCCTCTTCCATCGCTTCGGCACGCATGATGTTCTCGACGCCGATCCAGTGCTGGAAGCCCGAGGGCTCGATGACATAGAGCATCGTCAGCCCGCCCGAGGTGCGCTCGGCGCGGCGCGCGGCATAGATCACGGCGCGCGAGCATTCCGGCGTGTCGTCGATGACTGCCAGGAACTTGCGCCGGTGGCCGGCTTCGGTGCTGCGCCGTTTCAGCATGGCGCGATGCTGCCACCCTGCCGGATGAACGGCAAGCGGCGCATCAGTGGTGGCGGATGAAGCCGACGACGTCCTTGACGCCATCGAGGATCGGCCGCGCGATCGCATCGGCCCGCTCCGCTCCGCTAGCGAGGATCTGGTTGATATGGCCGGGATCGGCCATCAGGCGACGCATCTCGCCGCCGATCGGCCCGAGCTTGTCGACCGCGAGATCGGCGAGCGCCGGCTTGAAGGCCGAGAACTGCTGGCCGCCGAACTGGTTGAGAACATCCTGCTTCGAGAGACCCGACAGCGCCGCATAGATGCCGACGAGATTGTCGGCTTCCGGCCGGCCCTTGAGGCCGTCCGTCTCGCCGGGCAGGGCGTCGGCGTCGGTCTTGGCCTTGCGGATCTTCTGCGCGATCTGGTCGGCATCGTCGGTCAGGTTGATGCGCGAATAATCGGACGGGTCCGACTTCGACATCTTCTTGGTGCCGTCGCGCAGGCTCATGATGCGCGTGGCCGGGCCGGTGATGAGCGGCTCGGTCAGCGGGAAATAGGCATCGCCGAAGCCATGCGTGCGGATCGACTCGGCATAGTCGTTGTTGAACTTCTGCGCGATGTCGCGCGTCAGCTCGAGATGCTGCTTCTGGTCCTCGCCGACCGGAACTTGCGTCGCCTTGTAGACGAGGATGTCGGCGGCCATCAGGCTCGGATAGGCGAGGAGGCCGAGCGAGGCGTTCTCCTTGTCCTTGCCGGCCTTGTCCTTGAACTGCGTCATGCGGTTCATCCAGCCGATGCGCGCGACGCAGTTGAAGATCCAGGCGAGCTCGGCATGGGCCGAGACCTGGCTCTGGTTGAAGACGATATGCTTGACCGGGTCGATGCCGGCGGCGACGAAGGCGGCCGTCACCTCGCGGATCTGACGCGACAGTTCGGCCGGATCCTGCCAGGCGGTGATCGCATGCATGTCGACGACGCAATAGATGCAGTCATGGCTCTCCTGCAGCGCGACGAAATTGACGATCGCGCCGAGATAGTTGCCGAGATGCAGATTGCCGGTCGGCTGGACGCCGGAGAAGACACGCGGCTGGAAGTCGGTCATCGCATGATCCGCCATGAGGAGGTCTGAAGAGCGGGGTCTTGAACGCGGCGCCTTATCGCGCGGCCGTGCGGGCGGCGCAAGCGCCGCGCGGCTCAGCCCTTGCGTTTTCTGAGCTTTGACGCGATGGCGGCAAAGTCGACGACGCCGGCGAGCTGGCAGAAGGTGGCGAAGACGGCAAGGCCCGCGAAGCAGATCGCGGCCATGGCCGCGGCGCGCATCAGCATGCGCCGATCGGCGAAGAACGGCTCGGCCCACCAGGCGGCGAGGAAGACGCCGGCGCCCATGACGAGCGCCGCGGCGAGGACGAGCGGCAGGTTGCGCTTCACCTTGGCGTCGAACAGGAAATGGCCGCGGCGATAGAGGGCGATGCCGAGCAGCGCCGCATTGACCCAGCCCGAGACGCTGGTCGCGATGGCGATGCCGACGGCGCCATAGAGCGGGAACAGCGCCAGCGAGGCGGCGATGTTGACGCCAACCCCGACCGCGGCGAACCACATCGGCGTCTTCGTGTCCTCGCGGGCGAAGAAGCCGGGCGAGAACACCTTGATCAGCACGAAGGCCGGCAGGCCCACGGCAAAGCCCATCAGCACATGGGCCGTCACCAGCGTATCGGCCGCGCCGAACTCGCCGCGCTCATAGATCACCTGCACGATGGGCTTTGCGAGGATGAACAGCGCGATCGCCGCCGGCAGGGTCAGCGCCATCGCGAATTCGAGGCTGCGGTTCTGCGTGTGGTCGGCGAGGTCGTCGCGGCCGGCCCTGAGATGCCGCGCGAGATCGGGCAGCATGACGACGGCGATCGTCGCGCCGACGATGCCGAGCGGCAATTGGTAGAGCCGGTCGGCATAGCCGAGCACGGCGATGGCGCCCGGCGCGAAGGACGCGATCATCGTGCCGATGACGATGTTGATCTGCGTGACGCCGCCGGCGACGAGGCCGGGCACCGCCAGCGCGGCGAGGCGGCGGACACCGGGCGTCAGCCGCGGCCGGCGGAGGCGGAGCAGCATGCCGTCACGCCAGGCGGCGCCCATGACGAGGCCGAGCTGCAGCACGCCGCCGATGAGCGTCGCGACCGAAAGCAGCACGCCGGCCTCGGCCGTGTTCTCGTGATGCGACAGGAGGATATAGGCGAGCGCCGCGACGAAGACGATGTTGAGAAGGCCGGGCGCCATCGCCGCGGCGAAGAAGCGGCCGCGGGCGTTGAGCACGCTGCTATAGAGCGCGAGCAGCGAGATCAGCGTCAGATAGGGAAAGGCGATCCGCGTCAGCATCACCGTCAGGTCGAACTTTTCCGGATCGGACACGAAGCCGGGCGCCATCACCATCATCAAGGGCACCATGCCGATCAGCGCCAGGACGGTGACGCCGACGAGCAGCGCGAAGAGGGCCGACAACGCCTCGGAGCCGAAGCGGCGGGCCGCGTCCTCGCCCTCGCCTTCGAGCGTGCGGGCGAAGAGCGGCACGAAGGCCGAGGCGAACGCCCCTTCCGCGAACAGGCGGCGGAAGAGGTTCGGGAAGCGGAAGGCGACGAGGAAGGCATCGGCGACCGGGCCGGTGCCGAGCGCCGCGGCCATGAACATGTCGCGCACGAAGCCGAGCAGGCGGCTCGTCGTCGTCGAACCGCCGACGGTCAGGAAATTGCGCATCAGCGACATGCGCGGCCCCTTGGTTCCGATGTCATCGCGCGCGCCGATCCGCCGGACACGGGCCTTATCCGACCTTCTTCATCGGCGACTTCTCGGTCGGCTGCGCGCCGTCGAAGACTTCGGCGAGGCGGCGGCGGATGCTGGCCTCGCGGCTGGCATTGGTAACCTTCCGGCCCATCAGGTCGGTGACATAGAACACGTCCACCGCCCGCTCGCCGAAGGTCGCGATATGGGCCGAGGCGATGTTGAGATTGAGATCGGAGATCGAGCGCGTCAGGTCGTAGAGGAGGCCCGGCCGGTCGATGCCCGAGGCCTCGATCACGGTGAACTGGTTCGACCAGGAATTGTCGAACAGGATGCGCGTCTCGACCGTGAAGGCCTTGATGCGCGGCCGCGCCTTGGCCTTGCGCGCGATCGCCTCGGGCAGAGCGACGCTGCCCGACAGCGCGTCCTCGATCAGCTGGCCGACCTTCCGCGCCCGCCGCGTCTCTTCCTCGTCGGTCTCGAACTCGCGCGCGATGAAGATCGTGTCGATGGCGCGGCCATCGGTGGTGGTGAAGATCTGCGCGTCGACGATGTTGCTGCCGCCGGCGGTGCAGGCGCCGGCAATCATCGACAGGAGACGCGGATGATCCGGCGCCAGCACGGTGATCTCGGTGACGCCCTCGAAGGAGCGCACGGCGACCGAGGTCGCCAGCGACTGGCCATTGGCGTCGGCGACGCGGATCAGTTCGGCATGGGCGATCTTGCGGGCGAGATCGACGCGCAGCCAGTAGGCCGGATAGTGGCGCTCGAGATAGGCCTCGCGCTCCGCCTCGTTCCAGTTGGCGAGCGCCTGGGCGAGCTCCGCCTTGGCGCTGGCGACGCGCTTGTCGCGCGAGATCTGGCTGTGGCCGCCGGTCAAGAGCGGCTCAGTCTCGTAATAGAGCGTGCGCAGCAGCTGGCCCTTCCAGCCGTTCCAGACGCCGGGGCCGACGGCGGTGATGTCGGCGATCGTGAGGATCAGCAGGAGCTTCAGCCGTTCGAGGCTCTGCACGACGGCGGCGAAATCCTGGATCGTCTTGCGGTCGCCGAGATCGCGCGACTGCGCGACCATGCTCATCAGGAGGTGATGCTCGACCAGCCAGGCGACCGTCTCGGTTTGCGCCGGGGTCAGGCCGAGCCGCGGTCCGAGCCGCCGCGCGACGCGGGCGCCGGCGATCGAGTGATCCTCCGGGCGGCCCTTGGCGATGTCGTGCAGGAGCATGGCGACATAGAGCACGACGCGATCCTGCAGCGTCGTGATCAGCCCATTGGCAAGGGGGTGGTCCTGGCTGCGCTCGCCGCGATCGATGCCGGAGAGCACGCCGATCGAGCGGATCAGGTGCTCGTCGACCGTGTAGTGATGATACATGTTGAACTGCATCATCGCGACGATCTTGCCGAAATCCGGCACGAAGCGGCCGAGCACGCCGGCCTCGTTCATGCGGCGGAGCACGGTTTCGGGCTGGTTGCGCGAGGAGAGCAGCTCGAGGAACAGGCGGTTGGCGGTGGCGTCCTCGCGGAGGTCGGCATCGATCAGCTTCAGCGACCGCGTGACCGCCTTCATCGCATCCGGATGGAAGGCGAGGTCGTGCCGGTCGGCGAGGTGGAACAGGCGGATCAGGTTGACCGGATCGCGGCTGAACACCTCGGGATCGGCCATGTTGATGCGGTCATGCTCGACGACGAAATCGCTGGTGCCGGCGATCTTGCGGCGGCGGCGGCGCGGCGACAGGCCGAAGAAGCGGTTGAGCAGCGGCGTCTGCTTGGCGTGCTCCTCCTCGAGCGCCGAACAGAAGATCAGCGTCAGGTCGCCGACATCCTTCGCATAGAGGAAGTAGTGCTTCATGAAGCGCTCGACATCCTTCATGCCCGGATGCGAGGTGTAGCCGAGGCGGACCGCCATCTCCCGCTGCACGTCGAAGGAGATGCGCTCCTCGGCGCGGCCGGTCAGGAAATGCAGGTGGCAGCGCACCGACCACAGGAAGTTCTCGGCCTTGTGGAAGAGCGCGAGCTCCTGGCGCGAGAAGACACCGGCCTCGACCAGCGCATCGCCCGAGCGGACCCGATAGAAGTATTTCGCGATCCAGAACAGCGTGTGCAGGTCGCGGAGGCCGCCCTTGCCTTCCTTGACATTGGGCTCGACCAGATAGCGCGAGGCGCCCTGGCGCCGATGCCGCTCGTCGCGCTCGGCGAGCTTCGCCGCGATGAAGGCCGGGCCCGTGCCCTTGACCACCTCGGCGTCGAAGCGCTGGTCGAGATCGGCGAACAGCTTCTCGTCGCCCCAGAGGAAGCGGGCCTCGAGGATCGCCGTGCGAATGGTCATGTCGCCGGCGGAGAGGCGGATGCATTCGTCGACATTGCGGGTGGCGTGGCCGACCTTGAGGCCGAGATCCCACAGCATGTAGAGCACGAATTCGACGACGCTCTCGCCCCAGGGCGTCTGCTTGTAGGGCAGCACGAACAGGAGATCGATGTCCGATCCCGGCGCCAGCATGCCGCGGCCATAGCCGCCGACGGCTACCACCGCCATGCGCTCGGCGGTCGAGGGATTGTCGACGCGGTAGACGACATGCGCTGCGACATCATAGGTCGCGCGGATGATCTCGTCCATCATGTCGGAGAGGCTGCGCGCGCAGGCGGAGCCCTGCTGGCCGGACATCAGGCGCTGCTCGGCGCGCTGGCGGCCCTCGCGGAGGACCTCCTTGAGGCGTGCCAGCACGCGCGGCCGGCGGCGGCTGTCGTCCGGCTCCGCGGCGGCGATCGCCTGCAATTCGGCGGAAAGGGCACGGCCGTCGACCAGGGCGGACTCGGAACGGATCATCAAGGAGGCGGCATCCAGCAAGGGCAGAGATGCGCGACGCTAACCTTATTCGCGCTGAAGCGCCATTCTTCCGCGCCAGCGGCGGGTCACGCCGAACCGGCCCTGAGCGCCTTCAGCCTATAAAGCGCCTCAAGCGCCTCGCGCGGCGTCATCTCGTCGGGCGCCATCGCGTCGAGCATCGGCCCGAGCGGATCCTCTGCGACGGGGGCGGCCGGCACCGCCGCGACCCGCGCCGCGGCGAAGAGCGGCAGGTCGTCGATCAGCGTTGCCGCCGGCGACTTGCGGTCGCCCTCTTCCAGCCGCGACAGCACGGCGCGCGCCCGCGCGACGACCGCCGCCGGCAGCCCGGCGAGCTTCGCCACCTGGATGCCATAGGAGCGATCCGCGGCGCCCGGCACGATCTCGTGCAGGAACACGACGTCGCCCTGCCATTCGCGCACGCGCACGGTGGCGTTCTCGAGCCGGTCGAGGCGCTGCGCCAGCGCGGTCAGCTCGTGATAATGCGTCGCGAACAGCGCCCGCGAGCGGTTGACCGCATGCAGATGCTCGATCGCCGCCCAGGCGATCGAGAGCCCGTCGAAGGTCGCCGTGCCCCGGCCGATCTCGTCGAGGATGACCAGCGAGCGTACCGTCGCCTGGTTGAGGATGGCGGCGGTCTCGACCATCTCGACCATGAAGGTCGAGCGGCCGCGCGCGAGATCATCGGCCGCGCCGACGCGGCTAAACAATCGGTCGACGACGCCGATATGCGCCCGCCTTGCCGGCACAAAGCTGCCGATCTGCGCCAGCACGGCGATGAGCGCGTTCTGGCGCAGGAAGGTCGACTTGCCGGCCATGTTGGGCCCGGTGACCAGCCAGATGCTGCCGGCCTCGGCCCCTGTCTCGCCGAGGCGGCAGTCATTGGGAACGAAGCTCTCGCCGGCGCGCTTCAGGGCCTGCTCGACGACCGGATGGCGGCCGCCCTCGATCTCGAAGGCGAGCGAGCCGTCGACGACAGGCCGCGACCAGCTGTCGGCCTCGGCGAGCGTCGCGAGGCCGCTCGCGACATCGAGCGCGGCGAGCGCCTCGGCAGCGGAGCGGATCGACGCATCCTCGGCCCGGATCGCGGCGGCGAGCGCTTCGAACACGCCGAGCTCGCGCTGCAGCGCGCGGTCGCCGGCGGAGGCGATCTCGGCCTCGAGCCCGGCGAGCTCCGTGGTGACGAAGCGCATCGCGCCGGCCATGGTCTGGCGGTGGATATAGCGGCCGGCAAAGTCGGCGCCGAGCAGCCGCTCGCCATGCTGCTGCGGCACTTCGATGTAGTAGCCGAGCACGTTGTTGTGGCGGATCTTCAGCGCGCGGACGTCCGTCTCGGCCGCATACTGGCCCTGCAGCGCGGCGATCACCTGCCGGCTCTCGTCGCGGAGCGCCCGGGTCTGGTCGAGCTCGGCATCATGGCCGGCGCGCACGAAGCCGCCATCGCGCTTCAGGAGCGGCAATTCATCGGCAAGCGCGGCGCGGATGCGGGCCGCAAGGCCGGGCGGGGCGGCGGCGAGCCGCGTCGCGGCAGCGGCGATCTCGGCCGGCAGGGCGTCGCCCGAACCGAGCCGGGCGGCGATGGCGGCGGCGGCCTGCAATCCCGCGCCGATGGCGGCGAGATCGCGCGGGCCGCCGCGATCGAGCGCGAGCCGCGACAATGCGCGGGCAAGATCCGGGCAGGCCGCGAGGCTCTCGCGCAGTGCCCGGCGGAGTTCCGGCGCGGCGAGGAGCCATTCGACGGCATCGAGGCGGCGGCCGATCTCGTCCGGATCGGTGATCGGGCCGGCGAGGCGGGCGGCGAGGAGGCGCGACCCGGCGCCGGTCACGCAGCGGTCGATGGCGCCGAGCAGGCTGCCGCGCCGTTCGCCCTGGAGCGTGCGGGTCAATTCGAGATTGGCGCGCGTCGCCGCATCGACGAGGAGCAGCGCGCCCTCGCTCTCGCGCACCGGCCGCGCCAGGGGCACGCGGGCGCTGATCTGCGTCTTCTCGACATAGGCGAGCGCCGCGGCGGCGGCCGCGAGCTCGACGCGCGAGAAGGCGGCGATGCCGTCGAGCGTGCCGACGCCGAAATAGCCGGCGAGGCGGCTCGCGGCGGTGGCGCCGTCGAAGAAGGCCGCCGGCAAGGGGTTCGCTTCGACGGGAAGACTGCGCAGCAGCGCCCCCGCCTCGGCGTCCGTGAACAGCTGGTCGGCGGCGAGCAGTTCGCGCGGATCGATGCGGGCGACATCGGCGGAGAGGCGGAGACGGTCGGTCTCGATGACGCGGAACTCGCCGGTGGAGATGTCGATGACGGCGAGCGCCCAGCGATCGGCGCCGCCGGGACCAACGCCGCGGCCGCGCGCCAGCGTCGCCAGATAATTGCTCTCCCCGGCGCGGAGCAGGGTTTCCTCGGTGATGGTGCCGGGCGTCACGATGCGCACGACATCGCGCTTCACCACCGAGCGGCCGCCGCGCTTCTTCGCCTCGGCGGGATCCTCGGTCTGCTCGCAGACGGCGACGCGGTGGCCGAGCCCGATCAGCTTGTGCAGATAGTCGCTGGCGGCGTGGATCGGCACGCCGCACATCGGGATGTCCTCGCCGAGATGCTTGCCGCGCTTGGTCAGCGTGATGCCGAGCGCGCGCGCGGCGATCTCGGCATCGCCGAAGAACAGCTCGTAGAAGTCGCCCATGCGATAGAACAGCAGCGTGCCGGGATGAGCGACCTTCAGCTCGAGATACTGTTCCATCATCGGCGTGGCGCGGGCGCCCGCCGGATCGCTTTTCGCAGTGTCAGCCATGGGCTGACCCTAGCAAACCGCGAAAGCTGTTTCATCCGTCCGGCATCAATCTCGCGGGTTCACATCGCGTCATCCAATGCTATCGTCGCCGTCCGCCCAAGAGATGGCCTTTTCAGAGCCGTCCGCCTTCCGGAAACGCCTGACCCCGAGCGCGATCGATGACCGAAGTGAAGAAAACCGCCCGCAGCGGACCCGTTGTCACGGACCAGGAGGCGCTGGAATTCCATGCGCGCGGCCGGCCGGGCAAGCTGGAGATCACGCCGACCAAGCCGATGGCGACGCAACGCGACCTGTCGCTCGCCTATTCGCCCGGCGTCGCGGTGCCGGTGAAGGCGATCGCCGCCGATCCGAGCCTCGCCTATGAATACACGACGCGCGGCAACCTCGTCGCCGTCATCTCCAACGGCACCGCCATTCTCGGCCTCGGCAATCTCGGCCCGCTCGCCTCGAAGCCGGTGATGGAAGGCAAGGCCGTCCTCTTCAAGCGCTTCGCCGACGTCGATTCGATCGATCTCGAGATCGACACCGAGGATGTCGACGCCTTTGTCAATTCGGTGCGCTATCTCGGCCCGTCCTTCGGCGGCATCAATCTCGAGGACATCAAGGCGCCGGACTGCTTCATCATCGAGAGCCGGTTGCGCGAGCTCATGGACATTCCGGTGTTCCATGACGACCAGCACGGCACCGCGATCATCGCCACAGCCGGCATGATCAACGCGCTGCATCTGACCGGCCGAGACATCAGGACGACGCGGCTCGTCTGCAACGGCGCCGGCGCCGCCGGCATCGCCTGCATCGAGCTCGTCAAGGCGATGGGCATGCCGTCTGAGAACGTGCTGCTCTGCGACACCAAGGGCGTGGTCTATCAGGGCCGCACCGAGGGCATGAACCAGTGGAAGGCCGCGCATGCGACCGACACCGAGGCGCGCACGCTCGAAGACGCGATGAAGGGCGCCGACATCTTCTTCGGCGTCTCGGCCAAGGGCGCGCTGACGCCCGCGATGGTGGGCTCGATGGCGCCGCGGCCGATCATCTTCGCGATGGCCAATCCCGATCCCGAGATCACGCCGGAAGAGGTCGCCGAGGTGCGCGACGACGCGATCATGGCGACGGGCCGGTCGGACTATCCGAACCAGGTCAACAACGTCCTCGGCTTCCCCTACATCTTCCGCGGCGCGCTCGACGTGCGCGCGCGGACGATCAACGAGCCGATGAAGATCGCCGCCGCCAAGGCGCTGGCGGCGCTCGCCCGCGAGGACGTGCCGGACGAGGTCGCGGCCGCCTATCAGGGCGTCCGGCCGCGCTTCGGCCCGCATTACATCATCCCGGTGCCGTTCGATCCGCGCCTCCTGTCGGAAATCCCGGCGGCGGTGGCGCAGGCGGCGATGGACAGCGGCGTCGCCGGCAAGCCGATCGCCGACATGGCGGCCTACAAGATCCAGCTCTCGGCGCGGCGCGATCCGATCGTCGGCACGCTCGCCCGCATCCATGAGCGCGTCCGCCGCAATCCGAAGCGGGTCGTCTTCGCCGAGGGCGAGGAGGAGCAGGTGATCCGCGCCGCGGCGAGCTTCGTCGCCCAGAAGCTCGGCACCGCGGTGCTGATCGGCCGCGAGGACATCGTGCTGCAGACGGCGGCCGAGGCCGGCATCGACATCCACGGCATCGAGATCCACAACGCCCGCCTCTCGCGCCGCAACGCCGACTATATCGACTTCCTCTATGCGCGGCTGCAGCGGCAGGGCTATCTCTTCCGCGACTGCCAGCGCCTCATCAACACCGACCGCAACTATTTCGGCGCCACCATGGTGGCGCTCGGCGATGCCGACGCGATGGTGACCGGCGTCACGCGCAACTATTCGACCGTGCTTGCCGATGTCCGCCGCGTCATCGACACGCGGCCGGGCCACCGCGTCATCGGCGTCTCGATCGTGCTGGTGCGCGGGCGCACCGTCGTCGTCGCCGACACCGCCGTGCACGACATGCCCTCGGGCGAGGAACTCGCCGATATCGCCGAGGAGGCCGCGAATTTCGCCAAGCGCCTCGGCTATGAGCCGCGCGTCGCCATGCTCGCCTATTCGACCTTCGGCCAGCCCGAAGGCGAGCGGTCGCGCCATGTCCGCGAGGCGGTCCAGCTGCTCGAGCGGCGCCGCGTCGATTTCGAGTTCGACGGCGAGATGGCGGCCGACGTCGCGCTGAACCCCAAGGCGATGGCGGCCTACCCGTTCTGCCGCCTGTCGGGCCCGGCGACCGTGCTTGTCATGCCGGCGTTCCATTCCGCCTCGATCTCGACCAAGATGATGCAGGAACTGGGCGGTGCCACCGTGATCGGCCCGCTGCTGGTCGGCCTCGACAAGCCGGTGCAGATCCTCTCGCTCGGCGCGCGCGACAGCGACATCGTCAACATGGCGGCGCTCGCCGCCTTTAATGTCGGCGGCTGAGGCGCCGCTGTCATCGCTGTGCAATCCTCCCACTGGATGTTAGCATCCGCTTACCATCCAGCGGGAGGAGACGCGACATGGCCGGACACGGGACGTTCTACTGGAACGAATTGATGACGCGCGATGCGGCGCGGGCGCAGGATTTCTACGCAAAGACCCTCGGCTGGAGGTTCGATTCCATGCCGATGGGAGAGTTCGGCGACTACCACATCGCGATGCTCGGCGAGACCATGGTCGCCGGCATCATGCAGATCGGCGGGCCCGAGTTCGAGGGCGTCCCGGACAACTGGTTCAGCTATATCGAGGTCGATGATCTCGACAGCAGGCTGGCGCTGCTCACCACCGAGGGCGGCACCGTGGTGCGGCCGCCCTTCGACGTGCCGATGGTCGGGCGGATCGCCATCATCGCGATCCCCGGCGGAGCGATGCAGGGCTGGATGGTGCCGGAACGGCAGGGCTGAGCGGCCGCGCCGTCGGAGCCGCGTGCGTCAGAGCCTTGTCGACGTGATCCGGCGGACGCCGGCCGCGTCCATCTGCGCGATGGCGGCGGCGAGCGAATTGTTGGTGTCGATCGGCCGGCTCAGATCCTCGATCACCACGGTCTCGAAGCCATGCGTGCGCGCGTCGAGGGCGGTCCAGTTGACGCAGAAATCGAGCGCGAGACCGACGGCATAGACAGTCTCGATGCCGCGCTCGAACAGATAGCCGGTGAGGCCGGTCGGCGTCTTGCGATCGGCCTCGAAGAAGGCGGAGTAGCTGTCCGTATGGGCGTGATAGCCCTTGCGGATGATCATCTGCGCATGCGGGATGTCGAGCCCGTCCGCGAGCGCGGCGCCGAACGTGCCCTGGATGCAGTGATCCGGCCACAGCACCTGTGGCCCGTAGCGCAGGTCGATCACCTCGAACGGCGCCCGGCCCGGATGGGTCGAGGCGAAGGAGATGTGCCCGGCCGGATGCCAGTCCTGCGTGATGATCACATTCTTGAAGCGGCGGGCAATCGTATTGACCAGCGGCACGATCTCATTGCCGTTGGCGACAGCCAGCGCACCGCCGGGCAGGAAATCGTTCTGAATGTCGGTGACGATCAGAACGCTGGTCGAATCCGTCAAGGCTGGCCTCTTGTTCTTTAGCTGTCGGTGATCAAAGCCGCGGGGGCGGCGGGCGTCAACGGGGCGGCGTGACGCGGCGAAGGGTCAGGTTGATGCGACCGCCGCGCTCCAGCAGGGTCGAGCTGCCGGGATAGAGCCTGTCGACGCCGTGCAAGGCAAGCCGCGAGGGGCCGCCGAGCACGAGGACGTCGCCGGAGGCGAGACGGAACGAGCGGGTCGGATCGCCGCGCTCCAGCCCGCCGAGGCGGAAGAGACAGGTATCGCCGAGTGACACCGAGACGACCGGCGCGGCGAGGTCCGCCTCGTCCTCGTCGCGATGCAGGCCCATCCGCGCCGTCTCGTCGTAGAAGTTGACGAGGCAGGCCTCGGGCGGATGGGGATACTGCGCCACCTCGTCCCAGAGCGCCAGCAGGCGATGCGGGATCGGCGGCCAGGGCCGGCCGGTCACCGGATGCAGCGGCTGGTAGCGATAGCCGGACCGATCGGCGACCCAGCCGAGCGAGCCGCAATTCGTCATGCGCACCGAGAACGGCTTGCCGGTGCGCGGCATTTCCGGGCGGAACAGCGGCGCCTTTGCGAGAACTTCGCGGATTTCGGCGACCAGCGCGACCTGCTCGTCGCGATCCAGGCGACCGTCGACGAGGCGGATCCCTTCGGGAAGTGCTGCGTTCTTCATGGGGACCTCCTCTGGTCGCCGCCCGCCTGCCCTCTGCTGTCAAAGCGTCGCAACATCAAGCTCTCTGCTGCCTTGCGGCCGTTTCTGCATCTTCTTATATACGCGCAGAACCTGGGGCTGGCGCTCGCAAGACGCCGGCTCCGAACCGAATATGTCGATGGGGGCCGTTCGGAATTCCGGCCCGGTTTCGCAGACGCCTCTTCGAGGGTCTGCACGGCCCGCCGAAAAGGAGAGAAGAGAATGGCTAAGGTCATTGGTATCGACCTCGGAACGACCAATTCCTGCATTGCCGTGATGGACGGCAAGGCGCCGAAGATCATCGAGAACGCCGAAGGCGCGCGGACGACGCCGTCGATGGTGGCGTTCAGCGACAATGGCGAGAAGCTCGTCGGACAGCCGGCCAAGCGCCAGGCGGTCACCAATCCCGAACACACCTTCTTCGCGGTGAAGCGCCTGATCGGCCGCCGCTATGACGACCCGATGGTCGAGAAGGACAAGCACCTCGTCCCCTACAAGATCGTCAAGGGTCCGAACGGCGACGCGTGGGTCGAGGTCGACGGCGAGAAGTATTCGCCGGCGCAGATCTCCGCCTTCATCCTGCAGAAGATGAAGGAAACCGCCGAGGCGTTCCTCGGCACCACGGTCGACCAGGCGGTCATCACCGTGCCGGCCTATTTCAACGACGCCCAGCGCCAGGCCACCAAGGACGCCGGCAAGATCGCCGGCCTCGAAGTGCTGCGCATCATCAACGAGCCGACGGCGGCAGCGCTCGCCTATGGCCTCGAGAAGAGCGAAGGCAAGACGATCGCGGTCTATGACCTCGGCGGCGGCACCTTCGACATCTCGATCCTCGAGATCGGCGACGGCGTGTTCGAGGTGAAGTCGACCAACGGCGACACCTTCCTCGGCGGCGAAGACTTCGACATGCGCCTCGTCAACTATCTCGCCGACGAGTTCAAGCGCGAGCAGGGCATCGACCTGCGCGGCGACAAGCTGGCGCTGCAGCGCCTCAAGGAAGCCGCCGAGAAGGCCAAGATCGAGCTCTCCTCCTCGCAGCAGACCGAGATCAACCTCCCCTTCATCACCGCCGATGCCAAGGGTCCGAAGCATCTCGCGATCAAGCTGACGCGCTCGAAATTCGAGGCGCTGGTCGATGACCTCGTGCAGCGGACGGTGCAGCCCTGCATCGCCGCCCTGAAGGACGCCGGCCTCGCCAAGGGCGAGATCGACGAGGTCGTCCTGGTCGGCGGCATGACCCGCATGCCGAAGATCCAGGAGATCGTGAAGCAGTTCTTCGGCAAGGAGCCCCACAAGGGCGTCAACCCGGATGAGGTCGTCGCGGCCGGCGCCGCCATCCAGGCCGGCGTCCTGCAGGGCGACGTCAAGGACGTGCTGCTGCTCGACGTGACGCCGCTCTCGCTCGGCATCGAGACGCTCGGCGGCGTGTTCACGCGCCTTATCGAGCGCAACACCACGATCCCGACCAAGAAGAGCCAGGTCTTCTCGACGGCTGAGGATTCCCAGTCCGCCGTGACGATCCGCGTCTTCCAGGGCGAGCGCGAGATGGCGGCCGACAACAAGATGCTCGGCCAGTTCGATCTCGTCGGCCTGCCGCCGGCACCGCGCGGCGTGCCGCAGATCGAGGTCACCTTCGACATCGACGCCAACGGCATCGTCAACGTCTCGGCCAAGGACAAGGGCACCGGCAAGGAGCAGCAGATCCGCATCCAGGCCTCGGGCGGCCTTTCCGACGCCGACATCGAGAAGATGGTCAAGGACGCCGAGGCGCATGCTGCCGAGGACAAGAAGCGTCGCGCTGTCGTCGAGGCCAAGAACCAGGGCGAGGCGCTCGTTCATTCGACCGAGAAGTCGCTCGCGGATTACGGCTCCAAGATCGCGGCCGCCGATCGTTCGGCGATCGAGACCGCGATCGCCGACGTCAAGACCGCGCTCGAGGGCGAGGATGCCGAGGTGATCCAGCAGAAGGTCGGCGCTCTCGCGCAGGTCTCGATGAAGCTGGGCGAGGCGATGTATGCCGCCTCGCAGACCGAAGGCACTGATGGCGCTGACGCGACCGCCGAGAAGGACGACGTGGTCGACGCCGACTTCGAGGAAGTCGACGACGACAAGAAGAAGTCGGCATAGTCTTTCGCGAGACTGCGATTCGAAACCCGGCGCGGCAACGCGCCGGGATTTCGATGATGCGGATACTCTTCTTTCCACAATAGTCCCGTCCGGCACGCATCAAGAGTTCGTCCATGGCCAAGGTCGACTATTACGAAGTGCTGGGCGTCGCCCGCGACGCCGACGACAAGACGCTGAAAGCGGCCTTTCGCAGGCTGGCGATGCAGTTCCACCCGGACCGCAATCCGGGCGATCACGGCGCCGAAGCGAAATTCAAGGAAATCAACGAAGCCTACGAGAAGCTGCGCGACCCGCAGAAGCGGGCGGCCTATGACCGGTTCGGCCATGCCGCCTTCGAACAGGGCGGCGGCGGACCAGGCGGGTTCTCGGGCGATTTCGGCTCGTCGATGTCGGACATCTTCGACGACATCTTCGGCGAGTTCATGGGCGGGCGGCGCGGCCAGCGGCAGGGTGGCGGCGGCGGACGCGAGCGCGGGGCCGATCTCCGCTACAACATGGAGATCACGCTCGAGGAAGCCTATAACGGCAAGACCGCCGAGATCCGTGTCCCGACCAAGATCGCCTGCGAGACCTGCGCCGGCACCGGCGCCAAGCCCGGTTCGCATCCGAAGGTCTGCACCACCTGCGAGGGCCATGGCCGCGTCCGCGCCGCACAGGGCTTCTTCTCGATCGAGCGGACCTGCCCGACCTGCGGCGGCCGCGGCGAGATCATCTCCGACCCCTGCGACACCTGCGGCGGCTCCGGCCGGCAGACGCAGGAGCGCACGCTCCAGGTCAATATTCCCGCCGGCATCGAGGACGGCACCCGCATCCGCCTCTCGGGCGAGGGCGAGGCCGGCCTCCGCGGCGGCCCGGCCGGCGATCTCTACCTCTTCCTCTCGGTGAAGCCGCATCCGCTGTTCCAGCGCGAAGGCGCCGACATCTTCTGCCGCGTGCCGATCTCGATCACCACGGCGGCGCTCGGCGGCCAGTTCGACGTGCCGACCGTCGAGGGCGGCAAGACGCGGGTCAAGGTTCCCGAGGGGACCCAGACCGGCAAGCAGTTCCGCCTGAAGTCGAAGGGCATGCCGGTACTGCGCTCGGCGCAGATGGGCGACATGTATATCCAGGTCGTCGTCGAGACGCCGAGCAACCTGTCGCGGCGGCAGCGCGAATTGCTGCAGGAGTTCGAGCAGGCCTCATCGGAGGAGAACAATCCGGAATCGGCCGGCTTCTTCGCCCGCATCCGCGATTTTTTCGGCGGCGCCTGAATGTCCGCCGGCGCATCGATTGCCGTGTATCGGCCTTTCGTCATAGGAATGCCGTGAAAGCGGCGGCATGATCGGCGACCGGGCCTTTCCGGTCTGAAGGGGGCGCCATGTCGTCGATCGAGAAGCGCAAGCTGAAGGCCATGGTCGCGGACGAGGTCCGTTTCCTGC
This sequence comes from Kaistia sp., assembly GCA_965279105.1. Lineage (GTDB taxonomy): Bacteria > Pseudomonadota > Alphaproteobacteria > Rhizobiales > Kaistiaceae > Kaistia. Next base: position 676,093 of record OZ257135.1, on the reverse strand, counting down.
GCAACTGGATCGGCCGGCCGCTGACGACGGGCGCCGTCAGCCCGTCCGGCAAGGCGCTGACCAAGCTGATGGCGAGCTTCGTCGATCCCAACGACACGCTGCCGGTGGTCGAACTCGGGCCTGGCACCGGCGTGGTGACGCAGGCGCTGCTCGAACGCGGCATCGCGCCCGGCCGGATCGCCTCGATCGAGTTCAATCCGGATTTCTGCACCCTGCTGCGCCAGCGCTTTCCGGGCGTGCGCATCATCGAGGGCGACGCCTATGGCTTCAACGCCACGCTGAAGGGCATCGTCGAGGGCGAGGTGTCCGCCGTCGTCTCCAGCTTGCCACTGTTCACCCGCCCGCCCGAATCCCGCCGCCAGCTGATCGTCGACGCGCTGGAGCGCATGCCGGCCGGCCGGCCGCTGATCCAGTTCTCCTACGCGCTGGTGCCGCCGGTCCCCGCCGAGCCCGGCCGCTTCACCGTCGAGCACACGCACTGGGTGGTAATGAACCTGCCGCCGGCGCGGGTGTGGATCTATCGCCGCTGCGCCTGAGACGATGGCGCGCGTCCTCTATCTCTCGCATCCGCAGGTCGCGATCGACCCGGCCGTGCCGGTGCCGGATTGGGGCCTGTCGCCGCTCGGACGCGCGCGCACGGAAGCCTTCGCGCAGCATCCGGCCCTCGTCGCGGTGGACCGGATCGTCTCCAGCCGCGAGCAGAAGGCGATCGAGACCGCCGACATCCTCGCCGCAATGCTCGGCCTTGCCGCCGAGATCCGCGACGACCTGCACGAGAACGACCGCTCGGCGACGGGCTTCCTGCCGCCGGCCGAGTTCGAGGCGACGGCCGACCGCTTCTTCGCTGCGCCCGAGACGAGCATCCGCGGCTGGGAACGGGCGGCCGATGCGCAGCGGCGCATCGTCGATGCGGTCGCCGCGATCCTCGGCGAGAGGCCGGAGGGCGGCCTCACCCTCCTCGTCGGACATGGCGGCGTCGGCACGCTGCTGCTCTGCCACGCCGCCGGCCACCCGATCGACCGTCGCCGCGACCAGACGGGCGGCGGCGGCAACCTCTTCCAGTTCGACCATCCGCCCTTCCGCCTCGTCAGCCCCTGGCAGACGATGGAGACATGGCCGGGCCTGGCCTAGGCGCGCCTCAATTGAGGGAATAGCCGCCGAGACGGATCGTCATCTGGCTAAACCCCGGCGGCGGCGCTAAAGCTGCGGCAGCTGAGGAGTTCCATGGCGCCGCCCCGCATTCTCGTTCTCGCCGGCTCGACTGCGCCGGCCTCGCCCGCGAGCCGGCTTGCCGCCGCCCTCGTGCGCGAACTCGTCTTCCTCGATGCCGAGGCGACGCTGATCGCGCTTGCCGATTATCCGCTGCCGCTGTTCGATGCCGATGCGGAGGCCGCAACGCCGGGCGCCGTGCAGAAGCTGCGCGGCCTCCTCGCCAGCCATGGCGCCGTTTTTCTGGCGACGCCGAGCCTTGCCGGCGGCATGCCGGCGCAGATGCGCAACCTGCTCGAATGGCTGCGCCCCGCCGGCGCCCGGGCGCGCGGCGCGCCGGCGCCGCTGTTTGCGCTGGCCGCGGTCGCCGAGGACGATGCCAGCGCCCTCGCCGCGCTCGGCGATCTCGAGCGGACGGTCGCGCGCGGCTTCGGCGCCACGCTTGTCGGCGGCGGGCTCGCCATCGGCCGGGCCGGCCTTGCCTTCGACGCGCGCGGACGGCTCGATGATCCCCATCTCGCCGCCGCGCTGCAGGCGCTCGCCCGCGAACTCGTCCATGCCAGCCGCCGGCTGGCGCCCGATTTCTGATCCGCCGAAAGGAACCTGAACAGAGATGCCGTTCCTCGACATGCGCGACCGACTGATCGTCGGCCTCGACCTCCCGACCGTCGCCGACGCCGAGGCGATGGTGACGACCCTCGGCGACGACGTGACCTTCTACAAGGTCGGGCTGCAGCTGACCTTTGCCGGCGGGCTCGACTTCGCCCGCCGCCTGACCGATCGCGGCAAGAAGGTCTTTCTCGACGTCAAGCTGCTCGATATCGACAACACGGTCGGCCACGCGGTCGAGAGCATCGCCACGCTCGGCATGAGCTTCTGCACCATCCACGCCTATCCGAAGGCGATGCGTGCCGCCGTGGCCGGCAAAGGCCAGGGTGCGGGCAAGGGGGCAGGCGATCTCCGCCTTCTCGCCGTGACCGTGCTCACCTCGATGGACGAGGCCGATCTCGCCGCCGCGGGCTATGCCGGCAGCGTCGCCGAGCTGGTGGCACGCCGCGCCGCCGATGCAAGGCAGGCCGGCATGGACGGCATCGTCTGCTCGCCGGAAGAGGCGAGCGCCATGCGCGCCATCGTCGGCGCCGGCATGACGATCGTGACGCCGGGCATCCGCCCGCATGGCGCGGCGAGCGGCGACCAGAAGCGGGTCGCGACGCCGATGGCGGCGATCTCTGCCGGGGCCGACCATCTCGTCGTCGGGCGGCCGATCCTCGAGGCGGCCGATCCGCGCGGCGCCGCCCGGTCGATCCTCGCCGAAATCGAACGGGCGCTTTCGCGTTAGCGGCCCTTCCCGCCGGCGCCGGGCGCCTGCTATATGGCGGTCTGCCGAGAGGGATGTTTCATGACGGATATGGGCCTTGTCGTCGTCGGAGCGGGCGGGCGCATGGGACGGACGCTGATCCGCACCATCGCCGAGACCGAGGGCGTGCGGCTGGTCGGCGCCGTCGAGCGCGCCGGCGCGGATGTGATCGGCAGCGATGCCGGCACGCTCGCCGGCCTGCCGCCGCTCGGCATCGCCGTCTCGGACGATCCGCTGCCGCTGTTCGCGCGCGCCGAGGGCGTGCTCGACTTCACCACGCCGGCGGCGACGCTGGGCTTTGCCGAGATCGCCGCGCAGGCGCGGATCGTGCACGTCGTCGGGACGACCGGTCTCTCGGCCGACGACGAAGCGGCGATCGACGCCGCCGCGCGCCATGCGGTCATCGTCAAGTCGGGCAATATGAGCCTCGGCGTGAACCTCCTCGCCGTGCTGGTGCGGCAGGCCGCGAAGGCGCTCGACGCCGATTTCGATATCGAGATCCTCGAGATGCATCATCGCCACAAGGTGGACGCGCCCTCCGGGACTGCCCTGCTGCTCGGCCAGGCCGCGGCGGAGGGGCGCGCGATCGATCTTGCCGATGCCTCGGTCCGCGTGCGCGACGGCCATACCGGCGCGCGCCCGCGCGGCGCGATCGGCTTCGCGACGCTGCGCGGCGGCTCGGTCGCCGGCGACCATCAGGTCCTGTTCGCGGGCGAGGGTGAGACGATTACCCTCTCGCATCACGCCAGCGACCGCACCATCTTCGCAAGGGGCGCCGTCAAGGCGGCGCTCTGGGCAAGGGGCCGCAAGCCCGGACGCTATTCGATGGCCGATGTCCTCGGCCTCACCGACTGACCTCCCACCCAAAGGACCTCCGGATGGACCGCCTCCTCGTGCTCGTGCGCCACGGCCAGAGCGACTGGAACCTGAAGAACCTCTTCACCGGCTGGCGCGATCCCGACCTGACGCCGAAGGGCGTCGAGGAGGCGAAGGCGGCCGGCACGCGGCTGAAGGCGCTCGATCTCTCCTTCGGTCTCGCCTTCACCTCGGAACTGACGCGGGCGCAGCACACCTTGAAGCTGATCCTCGGCGAGGTCGGCCAGCCGGACCTTCAGACGATCCGCGACGTGGCGCTGAACGAGCGCGACTACGGCGAGCTCTCCGGCCTCAACAAGGACGACGCCCGCGCCAAATGGGGCGAGGAGCAGGTACATCTCTGGCGCCGCTCCTATGACGTGCCGCCGCCCGGTGGCGAATCGCTGAAGGACACCGGCGCCCGCGTCTGGCCCTATTACCTCTTCAACATCCTTCCCCCCGTGATGCGCGGCGAGAAGGTGCTGGTCGCGGCGCATGGCAATTCGCTGCGCGCGCTGATCATGGCGCTCGAGGGCCTCTCGCCCGAGGAAATCCTGAAGCAGGAGCTCGAGACGGGCGTCCCGATCCTCTACCGCCTCAACGCCGATACGACGGTGGCCGAGAAGAAGGTGCTCAAGGGGTAGATGGATTCTTCGCCGCGGCCTGTGATATGACTACTGTAGTCATATCCGGAGTGCCGCGATGAACCGCATCCCCCTGAAAGACGCCAAGGCGACCTTGTCGAATGTGCTCGACGAGGCGCTGCTGGGCCACCCGTCTCTGATCACGCGGCACGGCCGGCCTGAAGCGGTGATCCTCTCCTATGCGGAATGGCAGAAGCTGAGCCGCGTACCCTCACTTGGCCAGTTGCTCGCCGCGGCTCCCGCGTTCGGGGAGGCGGCGTCGCGGAACGAGACGCCAGCTCGTGACGTCGACCTTTGAAGGGCTATCTGGTCGATACCAATGTGATCAGCGAGCGCAAGGACGCGGCGATCGTCGCATGGCTCGACCGGGCCTCGCCGCTGCTCTGGCTGTCGGCGATCACCGCCGCGGAGGTCGAGAGCGGCATCGCGCGCAAGCGACGCGAGGGCGCCCAGCGGCAGGCTGACGACCTCACACGCTGGTGGGATGCCGTCGTTCACCTTTACGGCGATCGGATCCTGCCCTTCGACAGGGTGGCCGCGGCCATTGCCGGACGCCAGATCGACGCGGCGAGGGCCAGCGGCCACAATCCCGGCTTCGCCGACATCGCCATTGCGTCCATCGCGGCTGCGAACGAACTCACCGTGCTGACGCGGAACCTCCGGCATTTCCAGCCGCTCGGCGTCGCCTGCCACGACCCCTATGTCAGCCTTCTGCCGCTGCCGGACGCAATCTGACGCCACTCGGCCAGAACCTCGGCATCGCTCTCATCGTCAGCGAGCCTGCCAGCCTCCGCCATCGCCCGCTCCGGTGACAGCCGTCCGAGCGCCCAGACGGCGGCGCCGCGCACGACCGGCGTGGCATCGTCGAGCCTCGCGACGACATCAGGCAGAAGAGCGGGCTCCGCCGAATTGCCGATGGCGATCAGGACGTTGCGGACGAAACGGTCGCGGCCGATGCGCTTGATCGGCGAACCCGAGAACAGGCTGCGGAAGGCTGCGTCATCGAGCGCGGCGAGGTCGCCAAGACGCGGCGCCGCGAGCTCCGGCCGCGGCTTCAGCTTCATCTCGGCGCCCGCGCGGGCGAACTTGTTCCACGGGCAGGCGGCGAGGCAATCGTCGCAGCCATAGATGCGATTGCCCATCGCGACTCGAAATTCCGCCGGAATGGGTCCCGCGTGCTCGATCGTCAGATAGGAGATGCAGCGGCGGGCATCGAGCCGGTAGGGCGCCGGAAAGGCGTCGGTCGGACAGGCATTGAGGCAGGCGCGGCACGAGCCGCAATGATCGGTCTCGGACGCATCGGGCGGCAGCGGGAGCGCCGTCAGGATGGCGCCGAGCAGCAGCCAGGAGCCGAACTCGCGCGAGACGAGGTTGGTGTGCTTGCCCTGCCAGCCGAGGCCGGCGGCGGCGGCGAGCGGCTTTTCCATCAGCGGCGCGGTGTCGACGAACACCTTGACCTCGGCGCCGGTGCGCGCGGCGAGGCGGCCGGCGATGAGCTTCAGCTTGCCCTTGATGATGTCGTGATAGTCGCGGTTCTGCGCATAGACGGAGATCGCGCCGCGGTCCGGAAAGCCGAGGATGGCGGTGGGATCGGTCTCCGGCCCGTAATTGAGGCCGAGCATGATGACGGCGCGGACATCGGGCCACAGCGTGCGCGGATCGGCGCGCCGCGCCTCCGTCTCGGCCATCCAGGCCATCGAGGCGTGGTGGCCATCGGCGAGAAAGGTCGAGAGGCGGGCGGCGGCCTCGGGAATGGCGTCGGGCGTCGTGATGCGCAGGGCATCGAAGCCCTCGCCGGCGGCGTCCGCCACGAGCCGCGCCTTCTCGGCCCGGAGGCCGGCCTCGTTCAGAAGTCGAGATCCGCGTAATGGGTCGAGGCCGGCACGCCGCGCAGCGTGTCGCTGAGGAGCGAGCGGAAGGACGGGCGGGACTTCACCCGCGCGTACCACGCCTTCGCCGTCTCGTCGGCCTCCCATGGCACCTCGCCGAGATAGTCGATGCAGGAGATCTCCGCCGCCGCCGCGAAGTCGGCGAGCGAGAGCTCACGGCCGGCGAGCCAGTTCCTGCGGCCCGCGAGATAGCCGATATACTGGAGATGATAGCGGATATTGGCGCGCGCGGCGCGGATGGCTGCGGGATCGGGCGAATTGTTGCCCTCGCCGGCGCCCATGCGGCGCTTGTAGACCTTTTCCGTGACCATGTAGTTGGTCACTTCGCCGTGGAGCTTCTGCGAAAACCACTCGACCAGCCGGCGCACTTCGGCCCGCTCGCTCGCATGCTCGGGCATCAGGCGGACCTCGCCCATGCGCGCGCCCTTGGTCTCGACGAGATATTCGGCGACGACCGCGCCGCCGCTGACGACGGTGTCGTTGTCGTCGACGAAGATCGGCAGCGTCCCCGCCGGGTTCATCTGCAGCAGCGCGGGCACGCGCAGCCACGGCTTTTCCTCGATGAACTCCGTCGTCTCGTCATATTCCGCCAGAACCAGGCGGACATAGCGCGACGCGGCGGAAAAGGGATGATGGTGGAGCTTGGGCATTGTCACGCGGCGAGGTGTGGCGGGCAAACGAAGCGATTTTGCGGCAGTTCGTCCAATTGCCGCCTGAACTTTGCGGCCCGCATATAGGCTGGCAACACAATGGGGATCAAGCCGATTCGCGGCCAGCCCCCGCTTCTCCTTGCAAGGGGTTCTCCATGGATCTGCACAGCGTGCTGGACGCGCTCATCCTCGGCCTGATCGAGGGCCTGACCGAGTTCATCCCGGTCTCTTCGACGGGGCATCTCCTGCTTGCGGGTCACTTTCTCGGCTTCGACAGTCCGGGCCGCGCCTTCGAGGTGCTGATCCAGCTCGGCGCCATCCTCGCGATCCTCACCGTCTATGCCGCGCGCCTCCTGAAGATCCTCACCGACCTGCCGCACGATCCGCGCACCCGCCGCTTCGTCCTCGGCATCCTGCTCGCCTTCCTGCCGGCGGTGGTGATCGGCGTCCTCGCGCATGACTTCATCAAGACCGTGCTGTTCGAGAGCCCGATGCTGATCTCGATCATGCTGATCGTCGGCGGCTTCATTCTCCTGATCGTCGACCGGCTCGATCTCCGCCCACGCTACCACGACGCGATGGATTATCCGCTGCCCGTCTATCTCGGCATCGGTCTCGCGCAGTGCCTCGCGATGATCCCCGGCGTCTCCCGCTCGGGCTCGTCGGTGGTGGCGGCGATGCTGTTCGGCAGCGACAAGCGGGCGGCGGCGGAGTTCTCGTTCTTCCTCGCCATGCCGACCATGGTCGGCGCCTTCGCCTATGACTTCTACAAGAACAAGGATGCGCTCTCGGGCGCTGCCTGGCTCAACATCACCGTCGGCTTCATCGCCGCCTTCATCGCCGGCGTCTTCGTCGTCCGCCACCTGCTCGATTTCGTGAGCCAGCGCGGCTTCGCGCCGTTCGCCTATTGGCGCATCGTCGTCGGCGCCATCGCGCTCGCCGCCGTCATCACCTTCGGCTGAGCCGCCAAAACAAAAGCGGGGCCGAGGGCCCCGCTTGCGATCTCTTCCGGCCGATGAGCCCCGGTCAGGCGACGCGCTTGTCGGCGAACTGGCCGTGCGGCTTGAAGCGCACGAGATAGGACGGCAGCACGGCTGCAAGGCTCGTCGGCGTGATGCCGATGCCTTCGAGCGTCCGTCCTTCGGTGATCGCGTGATGCGAGACGACATTGTCGACCTCGAGCAGCTTCAGCTGATCGCGCGTCATCATCGGGTTCGGCAGCCATTCCATCAGCGAGGCCTGGAAACGGGCGAGGCCCCAGGGCAGCGTGACCAGCGGACGGCTGCGCTCGATTTCCTTCAGCATCAGCTCGAGGCATTCGCGGAAGGTCTTCACCTCGGGGCCGCCGAGCTCATAGATGCGGCCGCCTTCGACCTTGCCGTCGACGGCGCGGGCGATCGCCTCGGCGACGTCGCCGACGAAGACCGGCTGGAACTTCGTCGTGCCGCCACCGATCAGCGGCAGCACAGGCAGATAGCGGGCCAGATCCGCGAAGCGGTTGAAGAACTGGTCCTCGGGACCGAACACGATCGAGGGCCTCAGCACGACGGCGCCGGGAACGGTTTCGAGCGCCGCGGCCTCGCCTTCGGCCTTGCTGCGGGCATAGAGCGAATCGGACTTCGCCGTCGCGCCGAGCGCCGACATCTGCACGAGGTTCGGGATGCCGGCGCCGCGCGCCGCTTCCGCGACCGCGCGGGCGCCGAAGGCCTGCACCGCGCCGAAGGTCTGGCGGCCGCTCTCTGAGAGGATGCCGACGAGATTGACGACGGCATCAGCCCCTTCGACGGCGCGATCGACGGACCAGCGATAGCGGAGATTGGCCTGCACCGGCATGATCTGCCCGACGGCGCCGAGCGGCTGCACATGGCCGGCGAGATCGGGCCGGCGCACGGCGACGCGGATGCGCCAGCCACGCTTCGCCAGCGCGCGCACCGTGTGGCGGCCGATGAAGCCCGAGCCGCCGAAGATCGTGACCAGCTTGCCCGTTTCCGCCGTCATGAAGGTCTCCTGCCGTCCATATGGTGCTTTTCCATAGAGGCTGGCGCGAAGCCTGTACAGGCGCCATGCGGTCGCGGAAGGCTAGCGAATGAGCCTTCCGACCAGCTTGGCGGTGTAGTCGACCATCGGCACGATGCGGGCATAGTTGAGCCGGGTCGGGCCGATGACGCCGAGCACGCCGATGACGCGGCTTTCGCTGTCGCGATAGGGCGAGACGACCAGCGAGGAACCGGAGAGCGAGAACAGCTTGTTCTCCGAGCCGATGAAGATACGCACGCCGTCTCCCGCTTCGGCGCTGCCGAGCAGCCCGACCAGCTCGCGCTGCGTCTCGATATCGTCGAAGAGGAGGCGGATGCGCTCGAGATCCTCGGCGGCGCGGACATCCTCGAGCAGATTGGCCTGGCCGCGCACGATCAGCGTTTCCGGCCGTCCGGCGGCGGCGCCGGCCCAGCTGGCGAGGCCCTGGTCGACGAGGCGGGCGGTGAGCTGGTCGAGCTCGGCCCGCATCTCGGCTTGGCGCTGCAAGAGTTCGGCGCGCGCCTCCGACAGCGAGCGGCCGCGCAGATGCGCGTTCAGGTAGTTCGACGCCTCGACCAGCGCCGAGGGGCTGGTGCCGGGCTCGATCTCGATCAACCGGTTCTCGACCGAGCCGTCCTCGCCGACGAGGACCACCAGCGCCCGCGTCGGCTCGAGCCGCAGGAACTCGATCTGCTTCAGCCGCTGGTCGATCTTCGAGGCCAGCACGACGCCGGCGCCGCGCGAGAGGCCGGAGAGCATGCGGCTCGCATCCGAGAGCACCTCGTCGACCGGGCGTCCGCTGCCGCCGGCGGCGACGCGGGTCTCGATGTCGCGCCGCTCCTCGGCGGTCAGGTCGCCGACCTCAAGCATCGCGTCGACGAAGAGACGTAGCCCGCTCTCGGTCGGCAGGCGGCCGGCCGAGGTATGCGGCGAATAGATGAGGCCGAGATATTCGAGATCGGCCATGACATTGCGGATCGATGCGGGCGAGAGCGTCATCGGCAGGATGCGCGAGAGATTGCGCGAGCCGAGCGGCTCGCCGGTCTCGAGATAGGTGTCGACGATGCGGCGGAAGATCTCGCGCGAGCGGCGGTCGAGCCGCGCCAGCGTCGAAGCCGTCGTGTCGGATGTGGGTCGCTCGCCGGTCAGGGTCTCTTCGTCCTTCGCCGTTCGCAGGGATCAAGGCCGATCCTCCTTGATTAAGTGTCGATTTTCCGCGCCGCTTCAAGCAGGCCTTTGCGTCGGCGGCGTGTGACGGCTACAAGCGGTGGCATTCATGCCAGCCAAGGACAGTCCATGCGACCCTCCCAGCGCGCCGCCGGCGTCATGCGCCCGGTCTCGTTCGAACGGGGCGTCGCCAAGCATGCCGAGGGCTCCTGCCTCGTCCGCTTCGGCGATACCCACGTCCTCTGCACCGCGAGCCTCGAGGAAAAGCCGCCTTCCTGGCTGCGCGGCTCCGGCAAGGGCTGGGTCACGGCGGAATATGGCATGCTGCCGCGCTCGACCGGCGATCGGATGCGCCGCGAGGCGGCAACCGGCAAGCAGTCCGGCCGCACGCAGGAAATCCAGCGGCTGATCGGCCGTTCGCTGCGCGCCGTGGTCGATCTCGTCCATCTCGGCGAGAAGCAGATCACCATCGATTGCGACGTGCTGCAGGCCGATGGCGGCACCCGCACCGCCTCGGTCACCGGCGGCTGGATCGCGCTCTACGAATGCATCCAGTGGATGAAGGCGCGCGACATGGTCGGCCCGAAGGTCATCCGCGACCATGTCGCGGCGATCTCGGTCGGCATCTATCGCGGCAAGCCGGTGCTCGATCTCGACTATGCCGAGGATTCGGAAGCCGAGACGGATGCGAATTTCGTCATGACCGGCTCGGGCGGGATCGTCGAGATCCAGGGCACGGCCGAGGGCAAGCCCTTCGACGAGGCCGAGCTCTCCGCGATGCTCTCGCTCGCCAAGGCCGGGATCGGCGAACTCGTCGATCTGCAGAAGCGCACGATCGCCTGACCTCGAGCGGAGCAGACGCCATGACCCATCGCCTCAAGCCGGGCGACACGCTCGTCATCGCCAGCCACAACAAGGGCAAGCTGCGCGAGTTCGCCGATCTCCTGGCGCCGTTTGGCCTCAAGACCGTCTCGGGCGGCGAACTCGGCCTGCCCGAGCCGGCGGAGACGGGAACGACCTTCGAGGAGAACGCCGCGATCAAGGCCCTCGCAGCCACGACCGCCTCCGGCTATCCTGCGCTGTCAGATGACAGCGGCATGTGCGTCGACGCGATCGGCGGCGCGCCCGGCGTCTATTCGGCGGACTGGGCCGGCGCCGACAAGGATTTTTCGCGCGCGATGCGCAATGTCGAGGAATTGCTGCAGGAAGCCGGCGCTGTGACGCCCGCGGCGCGGACCGGGCGCTTCGTCGCCGTGCTCTGCCTCGCCTTTCCGGACGGCACGCTGCGCTATTATCGCGGCGAGATCGAAGGCACGATGGTCTGGCCGCCGCGCGGATCGCTCGGCTTCGGCTATGATCCGATGTTCCTGCCCGAGGGACATGAGCGGACCTTCGGCGAGATGGCGGCCAGCGAGAAGCATGGCTGGTCAGCCGGCCGGACCGATGCGCTTTCGCACCGGGCGCGCGCCTTCGGCCTCTTCGCGACGGCCGAGCTCAACGACGGTTTCGGGAGCTGATCCGCTTGGCCGACACCCCCGACGCACCGCTCGATCCCGGCTTCGGCGTCTATGTCCACTGGCCGTTCTGCGCCTCGAAATGCCCCTATTGCGACTTCAATTCGCATGTGCGGCGCGAGGGCGTCGACCAGGTGCGCTTCGCGGCCGGGCTCGTCGCCGAGATCAAGGCGACGGCGGCGCGCGTGCCCGGGCGGCAGGTGAACTCGATCTTCCTCGGCGGCGGCACGCCCTCGCTGATGGACCCGAAAACGGTCGCAACCGTGCTCGACGCCATCGCCGGGGCCTGGACCGTGGCGCCCGATGCCGAGATCACCATGGAGGCGAACCCCTCCAGCGTCGAGGCGGAGCGCTTCCGCGGCTATCGCGCCGCCGGCGTCAACCGCGTCTCGCTCGGCGTGCAGGCGCTGAATGACGGGGACCTCCGCGCCCTCGGCCGCCTGCACACGGCGGACGAGGCGATGAAGGCGGTCGAGATCGCCCGCTCCACCTTCCCGCGCATCTCCTTCGACCTGATCTATGCCCGCCCCGGCCAGACGCCGGAGATGTGGGCGGCGGAGCTTTCCCGCGCGCTCGAGCGCGCCTCGGATCATCTCTCGCTCTACCAGCTCACCATCGAGCCGGACACGATGTTCGAGAAGCTCTATGCCGCCGGCAAGCTCGCCATTCCCGACGAGGACACGGCGGCGGCGCTGTTCGAGCTGACGCAGGAGATCTGCGAGAAGGCCGGACGTCCGGCCTATGAGATCTCCAACCACGCCGCGCCCGGCGCCGAATGCCGGCACAATCTCGTCTATTGGCGCTATGGCGAATATGCCGGCATCGGCCCCGGCGCGCATGGCCGCCTCGTCGTCGACGGCCGCCGCCACGCGACCGCCACGGCGCGCGAGCCGGAGAAATGGCTGTCGCGAGTCGAATCCTGGGGCGACGGCGTCGACACCGACGACGTGCTGACGCCCGAGGAAGCGGGCGATGAACTGCTGCTGATGGGCCTCCGCCTCGTCGAGGGCATCGATCTGCGCCGCTACAAGGCCATCGCCGGCCGGCCGCTCGACCCGAGCCGCCTCGCCGACCTGATCGCGCATGGCATGGTCGAGCGCATCGGGCCGCATCACGTCCGCGCCACGCGCGCCGGCGCCTTCGTGCTCGACGCCGTCGTCGCCGACCTCGCCGCCTGAGGCGTTCCTTACGGCCGCAGGTCGGACGCGAAGCTGCGCGGCGCCGGGTCGATCATCCGCGCGCTGCCGCCTGCAATCTCGTAGACGGCGAGGCTGCGCTGGTTGAGCCCGTCCGGCAGCAGGCGGAAGGCGCCATCGACGCCCGTGAAGCCGCTCGGATTGGTCAGCGTCTCGAAGGCGAAGCGGCGCTCGCCATAGCGCGCCGCGAGCCCGGCCGCGAGGCGGGTGGCGTCGAAGGCGAGCGCGGCCGGCCGCGGCGGCGCCTGGCCATAGGCGCGCGCATAGCGGGCCGCGAACGCCTCGAAGCCGCTCCTATCCGGCGCCGGGAACCAGGCGCCGGAAAGCGCAGGCGCCGTGAGCAGGCGCGGGTCATCCCATTGGCCGGATCCGAGCAGTTGCACGCGGCCGCCGCCGACGGGCGCAGCGGCGAGCGCGGCGCCGAGCCGCAGCGGCGCATCATCGGCCGCCGGCACGACGACGGCGCTGGCCCCGCCGGCACTCGCCAGCGCCGCCACCGCCTGAACCCGCGCACCGAGCGAGGCGGCATCGGCGCCATAGCGTTCCACCGCCGCCAGCTGTCCGCCGGCCGCGGCCACCGACCGTTGCAACGCCGCGCCGAACACCGCGCCATAGCCACTGTCCGGCAGGAGCGCTGCAAAGGAGCGCTTGCCGCGCGCCAAGGCGAAGCGCGTGATGCGGTCGGCATCGCCCTCGGGCAGGAAGCCGAACAGGTAGACGCCGCGCGCCGCCACCGTCGCATCGGTAGAGAAGGCGAGCATCGGCACGCCGGCCGGCCGCGTCACCTCGGCGGCGCCGCGCACGGAGGCGGCGAAAAGCGGACCGAGAATGAGCTCGGCGCCATCGCCGACGGCCGATGCGGCGGCGGCGCGGCCGCCCTCGGAGGTGCCGCGATCATCCTTGACGAGCACGGTCAGGTCGGCGCCGGGGGTTTCCTTCAGCGCCAGCTCGACGGCGCGGCGCAGGCTCGCGGCGACGATGGCGCCATTGCCGGAGGCCGACAGCGGCAGCAGCAGCGCGACGCGGATCTTGCCGGAGCCGATCACATCGCCCGTCGCGGCTGGCGCCGGCTGCAGCGGCGTCACCGGCTGGCTGCCCTCCAGCGTCGGCGCGCAGCCGCTGGCGAGCGCTACCAGCCCGGTCAGCGCGATCGTGCCGAGCAGCCGCCGCCTGCTCATCCTGCCGCCTCGAGACTTTGCCACGCCCACCCCGGCCTTCTCCTTGTCCGCTTCCACCGGTATCAATAGACAACGGCCTGTCGGCCGCGAGAGGCAAGAGGCCGATGCTGCGATTTTCAACGTTTCTTTTGCCCGGCCGCGCCGGCTTCTGCCGATGAGCGAGCTCTCCGAGCCGGCGCGCCGCTTCGCCATCGACGGTCACGACTTCGCCGCGCCGCCTCTGCCCGGCGGTCTCTACATCGTCTCGACGCCGATCGGAAACCTGCGCGACATCACCATCCGCGCGCTGCAGACGCTGGCGGCCGCCGACATCATCGCCTGCGAGGACACCCGCACGACGCGCGTCCTGCTCCGCCATTACGGCATCACCGCGCCGCTCGTCGCCTATCACGAACACAATGCCGACGCGCAGCGGCCGAAGATCCTCGCCGCGCTGGAGGCGGACAAGATCATCGCGCTGGTCAGCGACGCCGGCACGCCGCTCATCTCCGATCCCGGCTACCGGCTCGTCGCCGATGTTGCAGGCGCCGGCCATCTCGTCGTGCCGATCCCCGGCGCGTCGGCGATCCTCGCCGGCCTCGTCGCGGCGGCGCTGCCGACCGATGCGTTCTTCTTTGCCGGCTTTCTTCCAACCCGCACCGTCGGCCGCGTCAAGCGCATCGCTGCGCTCGCCGCAGTTCCCGGCACGCTGGTCTTCTACGAATCGCCGCACCGCACCGCCGAGACGCTCGCCGATCTCGCGGCGACGCTCGGCGAGAACCGGCCGGCGACGCTGGCGCGCGAACTGACCAAGACCTTCGAGACGCATCGGCGCGGCACGCTCGGCAGCCTCGCGGCGGAGCTTGCCGACGAGGCGACGCCGAAGGGCGAGATCGTCATCATGGTCGGCCCGCCCGAGGAGAGCGCCGCCGAACCCGGCGATGTCGACAGCCTGCTGCTGCGGCTCATCAAGGACCTCTCGGTCAAGGAGGCGGCGCAGCAGGCGGCGGCGACGACCGGCCTGCCGCGGCGCGATCTCTATCAGCGCGCGCTGGCGCTGAGGCAGGGCGACGGGGCCGATGGCGACGAGGGATGAGCAGCGGCGCGCCGCCCGGCAGAAGGCGGAACAGCGCGGCCGCTTCGCCGAGCGGATCGCCGCCCTCTATCTCGGCCTCAAGGGCTATCGCGTGGTCGCTCGACGCTTCAAGAGCCCGGTCGGCGAGATCGATCTCATCATGCGGCGGCGCGACGTTCTCGCCTTCATCGAGGTCAAGAGCCGCGCCGATCTCGACACGGCGGCCCTTGCCGTCACGCCCTTCGCCCGGCGCCGGCTGCTGCGCGCGGCGGATGCCTTTGTCGGCCGCCATCCCGAGGTCGGGGCGCTGACGCTGCGCCTGGATGTCGTGCTGATCGCCCCTCGCCGCTGGCCGCGCCATCTCGTCGACGCCTTCGGCCGGGATCGCTGAGCGCGCGGCGGGATTGCCATGCGGGGCCGGGAGGCGCGATAAGACAGGCCCCGAAGTCGTTCGCCCGAGGCCTCCATGTCGCTTTCCGTCGCCGTCCAGATGGATCACATCGCCCGCATCAACATCCGCGGCGACTCGACCTTCGCGCTGATGCTGGAAGCGCAGCGGCGCGGCCATCGGCTCGCCCATTACACGCCCGAGCGGCTGTCGCTGAACGACGGGCGCGTCGAGGCGCGGCTCGAGACGGTGCTGGTGCGCGACGTGCCGGGCGATCATTTCACCCTCGGCGAGACCGAGCGCGCCGATCTCTCCAGCTTCGACGTCGTGCTGCTCCGGCAGGACCCGCCCTTCGACATGGGCTACATCACGACGACGCATCTCCTCGAGCGCATCCATCCGAAGACGCTGGTCGTGAACGACCCCGCCGAGGTGCGGAATGCCCCGGAGAAGATCTTCGTCACCGAATATCCGCAATTGATGCCGCCGACGCTGATCTCGCGCGATCCGGAAGAGATCCGCGACTTCCGCCGGGCGCATGGCGACATCATCGTCAAGCCGCTCTACGGCAATGGCGGCGCCGGGGTGTTCCGCCTGTCGGAAGGCGACCAGAATCTTGCCTCGCTGCTCGAGATCTTCGCCGCCGCCTATCGCGGCGAGCCCTATGTCGTGCAGCGCTATCTGCCGGCGGTGCGCGCAGGCGACAAGCGCATCATCCTCGTCGACGGCGTCGCGGTCGGCGCCATCAACCGTGTTCCGGCCGATGGCGAATCGCGCTCGAACATGCATGTCGGCGGCCGTCCCGAGCCGATCGAATTGACGCGGCGCGATCGCGAGATCTGCGAGGCGATCGGGCCGGAACTGAAGCGCCGCGGCTTCCTCTTCGTCGGGATCGACGTCATCGGCGACTTTCTCACCGAGATCAACGTCACCTCGCCGACCGGCATCCGCGAGGTCAAGCGCTTCGGCGGCGCCGATATCGCCAGCCTCGTCTGGGACGCGATCGAGGCGAAGCGCTGAAGGGCGCCGCACGCAGGCGCAACCGACGCGCGATTTTTGTTCACGCCCTGTTCTTGCGTTCGCTGATGGCTTGACCTAGTCTCGACCTTGCAACGGGGATTGAGGCAATGGTCGCGCATGTGACGACGGTGTCCTTTCAGGGGATCGAAGCGGTTCCCGTGGATGTCCAGGTCCAGATCGTCCCGGGCCTCGCCAGCTTCCTGATCGTCGGCCTGCCGGACAAGACGGTCGCCGAAAGCCGGGAGCGGGTGCGCTCGGCGCTGCATGCCTCCGGCCTCGCGCTGCCGCCGAAGCGGGTCATCGTCAATCTCGCGCCCGCCGACCTGCCGAAGGAAGGCAGCCATTACGACCTGCCGATCGCCATGGCGCTGATGGCGGCGATCGGGGCGCTGCCCGGCGAACGGGTCGCCGACTATCTGGTGCTGGGAGAACTCGCGCTCGACGGCACGATCGCCAGCGTCGCCGGCGTGCTGCCGGCCGCGATCGGCGCCAATGCGCTGGGCCGCGGGCTGATCTGCCCGGCCGCCACCGGGCCCGAGGCGGCCTGGGCGAGCCGCGACCTCGACATTCTCGCGCCGAGGAGCCTCATCGCTATCGCCAACCACTTCAAGGGCACGCAGAAGCTGACGCGGCCGGAGCCGGCGCTGATGCGCGAGCCGCCGATGCTGGCCGACCTTGCCGATATCCGCGGCCAGGAACTCGCCAAGCGCGCGCTCGAGATCGCCGCCGCCGGCGGCCACAATCTGCTGATGGTCGGCCCGCCCGGCGCCGGCAAGTCGATGCTGGCGAGCCGCCTGCCCTCGATCCTGCCACCGCTGACGCCGCGCGAATTGCTCGAAGTCTCCATGGTGACCTCGATCGGCGGAGAGCTTTCCGGGGGCAAGCTGACCGACCGGCGGCCGTTCCGCGCGCCGCATCACTCGGCCTCGATGGCGGCGCTGGTCGGCGGCGGGCTGCGTGTCAGGCCGGGCGAGGTCTCGCTCGCCCATCACGGCGTGCTGTTCCTCGACGAATTGCCGGAATTCCAGCCGCAGGTGCTCGATTCGCTGCGCCAGCCGCTCGAAAGCGGCGAGGCGGTGATCGCCCGCGCCAACCAGCGCGTCAGCTACCCCGCCCGCTTCCAGATGATCGCGGCGATGAACCCCTGCCGCTGCGGCATGGCGGGGGAGCCCGGCCATGTCTGCGCGCGCGGCCCGCGCTGCCTCACCGACTACCAGGCGCGGCTGTCGGGTCCGTTCCTCGACCGGATCGATCTCCGCATCGAGGTGCCGGCGGTGACCGCCTCCGACCTCATCCTGCCCGGCCGCGGCGAGACGAGCGCCGTCGTCGCGGCGCGGGTCGCCCGTGCTCGCGCCATCCAGGTCGAACGCTATGAGGCGCTGTCGCTCGCCGAGATCGGCTGCAACGCCCGCTGCCCGACCAGCCTCATGGAGGAGATCGCGGCGCCCGACAGCGGCGGCCGGGCTCTGCTCGCCGAGGCCGCGACGGCGCTGAAGCTCTCGGCGCGCGGCTATCATCGCGTACTCAAGGTCGCGCGCACCATCGCCGATCTCGACGGCGCGCCGCGGGTCGGCCGCGTCCATCTCGCCGAGGCACTCGGCTATCGCGCGGTCGGCGAGCGGTTGCAGGCAGCGGCCTGACGATGACGGAAGGTGGGCGGCAAGGGTTTCGCAATCACCCGCCGCTAGAGTGTCGGCGCCGCGCCCGTGCGGCGAACGAGGTCCGACCCTGATGTCCGCCCACCCGCAGCGCGAGGTGATCGCGTCCTTCGAGCCGCCGCGTCTCGCCGCGGCCGTGATCGCCCTCGGTGCCGGGCTGCCGGCGGTGATCGCCCTGGTCATCGGACTTGCCGAGCCGTCGACGGGCCTCGTCAGCTTCTGCATCGCGGGGCTCTTCCTGGCATCGGGCATCATCGCCGCCCTGGCGCTGCGGCTCCATGCCGAGCGCCGTGCCGCCCGCGCGATGGCGACGCGGCTCGAGACCCTGCAGGATCTCTCCTGGGAACTCAGCGACGCCGGTACGCAGAAGGCGGCCGACGCCGCCATTCCGATCGCGACCGTCAGCCACGAGATGCGCGCGCCGCTGCATGGCATGCTCGCCCTCGTCGACCTCCTCGCCGGGACGCCGCTCTCGGCCGAGCAGAAGAGCTATCTCGGCGCGATCAACCACTCCGCCGGCGCGCTTGCGCGGCTGGTCGACGATCTGCTCGATGCCTCGCGCATCGCCACAGGCCAGTTTTCGCTGGCGCCGGCCCCGACCGAGATCGAGCCGCTGGTCGAGGACATCGCCGAGCTCCTGGCGCCGCTCGCCCATCAGCGCGGCATCGGCCTTGGCACGCGCGTCGCGCCGGCCCTGCCGCCGGTGATGGTCGATGCCGGCCGGCTGCGGCAGGTGCTGATCAATCTCATCACCAACGCCATCGAGGCGACCGAGCACGGCGCCGTGCTCCTCTCCGTCGACCCGGCCGATTTCAATGCCGACAGCGGCATCGCGCTGTCCTTCGCCGTGCATGACAGCGGGCTCGGCGTCGATGGCGCCGATCGCGACCGTATCTTCGCGAGCTTCGAACGGGCGCGGGTCGACGGCTCCGGCCTTGGTCTCGGCCTTGCGATCTCGCAGCAGATCGTCTCGCGCATGGGTGGCCATATCGCGCTCGAGCCCCGTGCCGGGGGCGGCGCCGTGTTCCATTTCGCGCTGGCTCTGCCGACGCTCGGCCATCCGCCGCGCTCGAGCCGGCCGCTCGAAGGCCTTTCCGTCCTGCTGGCGACACCGCCGAGCCTCGAGGCGGATGCGCTCGCCGCCTCGCTCGAGGAGGCCGGCGCCGAGACCCGCGTCGCCACGAGCCTCCTTGAGGCCGCCGGGCTCGTCGGCGCCGCCGAGGCGGCAGGCCAGCCTTACGGCGTCGTGCTCGCCGATGCGCGCATCGCCAGCGATGCCCGCGCGGCGCTCGCCCGGCTGCGCGAGGCCAGCGGCAGCGCGCTCGCGGTGGCGGTGCTCGTCGATTCCGGCGCCCGCCGCGCCGCCGACGCGCTGAAGGCCGACGGCTATGATGCCTATCTGGTGCGCCCGGTGCGCCGGCGCTCGCTGCTCGCCGTCGTGGCGGAGGCGAGCCGGGCGCCGCGACATCGCTTCGTCGCCGACCCCGCCGATGCGAGCGGACGCGCCGTGGCGGAACGGCGCGGCACCCGCCCGCTCGAGGTCATGGTGGTCGAGGACGATCCGGTCTCGGCGCTGCTCGCCCGCGCCGTGCTGGAGCGGCTCGGCCATGAGGTCGACGAGCGGCGCAGCCTTGCCTCGGCGCGCGAACGGATCGGTGATCCGCCCGACATCGTGCTCGTCGATCTCCGGCTCGGCGACGGCGACGGCCTCGATCTCGTGCGCGGCTTCGCGATGGCCGATGCCGGCAACCGGCCGGCCCTGATCGCGACGTCCGGCGCCGGCGATGCCGCCACCCGCACGGCCGCGCTGGCCGCGGGCGCAGACCTCTTCCTCGAAAAGCCGATCTCGGCCGAGCGGCTCTGCCGCGCCTTCGAGGAGGCCCTGAGCAGGCAAACAAGTCCGGCCCGTCCCCGTCACCAAACTGCATGAATTCCGTGATCTAAGCAGCCGATCATGGCCGGAGGCTGGGTCGTCCGGCCGCCGGCGGGTCTGCGCCATGGGAGATCGTGTTATGCTGAAGCGCGAGGAAAGCGGGACGCGGCCGAAATTCGGCCCGCTGCCCGGACAGCTTTCCGCGTTGCCGGACCTTTCCCGGCGCATGCTGCACGGATTGCGACAGTCGATGCCGAGAGGTCTTTTGCCGGCTCCGTTGTCGGCGCCTCCGCTCGGGCGGATCGGCGCTCTCGAAGTGCGCCTCGCGGTCAGCCCGCGCGAAGTCAAGAAGGCGCAGAAGCTGCGCTACAAGGTGTTCTACGAGGAGATGTCGGCGATCGCCGATCTCCAGACGCAGGTCTCGCGGCGCGATCGCGACGCCTTCGATGCGATCTGCGACCATCTTCTGGTCATCGACCACGACACGATCACCAAGTCGGGCGAGGCGGCGATCGTCGGCACCTATCGGCTGCTGCGCCAGGACGTCGCCCAGCGCTATTCCGGCTTCTATTCGGCGAACGAGTTCGACATCGCGCCGCTGATCGAGCGTCATGGCGGCCTGCGCTTCCTGGAGCTCGGCCGCTCCTGCGTGCTGGCGCCGTACCGGACCAAGCGGACCGTCGAGCTGCTCTGGCACGGCATCTGGAGCTATGTGCTCAGCCACCGCATCGACGTGATGATCGGCTGCGCCTCGCTCGAGGGCACCGATCCCGATCGGCTGGCGCTGCCGCTCGCCTTCCTGCATCACCATGCGCGTGCGCCGGAGGACTGGCAGGTCGGCGCGCTGCCGGGCCGCCGCGTGGCGATGGACCGCCTGCCGGCCGAGGCCATCGACGCGAAGTCCGCGCTGCATCAGCTGCCGCCGCTGGTGAAGGGGTATCTGCGCATCGGCTGCTATGTCGGCGACGACGCGGTGGTGGATCGCCAGTTCGGCACCACCGACGTGCTCATCGTGCTGCCGGTCAAGGCGATCAACGAGCGCTACGTCAATCACTATGGCGTCGACGCGACCCGCTTTGCCGCCTGAGGACCGCTCCGGTCCTCACCACCTCGGCCGCCATCACTCGGGCCAGACGTCGCGGCCGGGGCGCGAGCGATAGGTCGGCAGCGTCCAGCCGAGGGAGAGCGCGCCGGCCCTGACGGCGAAGGCCGCCGCCACGCCGAGGAGAGCGGCCGGCCAGAACGGCAATCCCATCCGAAGCGTGACGACGAAGAGGCCGGCGCCGACGACCGTCGCCGTGACGTAGATTTCCTTGCGCAGGAGCACGGAGGGCTCGCCGGCGACGATGTCGCGGATGATGCCGCCGAAGGAGGCGGTCATCACGCCCATGACGACGGCGCCGAAGGGGCTCGCGCCGGCATCCAGCGCCCGCGCCGCGCCCATCACGCAATAGCCGGATATGCCGATGGCATCGGCCCAGAGCAGCACGCGGTATCGATATTCGAGGAAGGGCGCGACGAAGAAGACGACGACGCCCGTCAGCGCGCAGAGGATCGCCGGCAGCGGCTCGCGGATCCAGAATACCGGCGTCTCGCCGAGGATGACGTCGCGCAGCGTGCCGCCGCCGATGCCGGTGATCGCCGCCAGGAACACGAAGCCGACGAGATCGAGTTCCTTGCGCGAGGCGGCGAGCGCCCCCGTGACGGCGAAGACGACGACGCCGATCGAGTCGAGGGCCTGGAGCGCCGAGAGGTCCAGGCCCATCGCCACTTAGCTGGACTGGCCGGCTCCGGCCGCCTCCGAGCTGTCCTGCTGGCGGGGCGCCGCCTTGGCGACGCCGACCATGGCGGGGCGCAGCACGCGCTCGCCGATGACATAGCCCGACTGCATCACCTGCATGACGGTGCCGGCCGGCTGCGCGTCGGTCGGAACCTCGAAGATCGCCTGATGCAGGTTCGGATCGAATTTCTGCCCGAGCGGATCGAGCTTCTTGACGCCGTGCTTCTCGAGCGAGTTCAGGAGGTCGCGCTCGGTCATCTCAACGCCGTCGATCAGCGCCTTCATCGCCGGGGTGCCGCGCGCGTCCTCGGGGACCGCCTCGAGCGTCCGCGCGAGATTGTCGCCGGCCGTCAGCATGTCGCGGGCGAAGGCGGCGATCGCATATTGCCGCGTCTCGGCGATCTGGCGCTCGGTGCGGCGACGGAGATTTTCCATCTCCGCCATGGTCCGGAGGACGCGGTCCTTCATTTCGGCCGTCTCGGCTTCGAGCGCCGCGACCCGGGCGTCGGCCGCGACGTCGCCATCGGCCGGAGCGGCCGAGGTCTCATCCTCCGGCATCGACTGCGGTTCGTTGGTCATTGCGAGGTCTCGCTTTCGTGACTGGTTGCGGATTTGCGCCCGATATCAGCGCTCCCGTCCTGAAAATCAAGTCGCGGCCGGCCCGCGGCCACGGAGGTTGCGGCGATTAGAGCACGATCACGCCGTGATGGCGCGCCTCGCCCTCGGGCTCGACATGGATCGAGACCTCGGCGCCCTCGACGGCCTTGATCAGCGCCGCCTCGATGCGGTCGCAGATCGCATGCGCCGCCGCCACCGACAGCGAGCCCGGCACGACGAGATGAAACTCGATGAAGGTCGCCCGGCCGGCGCTGCGGGTGCGGAGGTCATGCACCTCGAGCGCACCCTCCGCCTCGGTGGCGATGATGCCGCGGATATCGCTCTCGACCGATTGCGAGACCGCCTCGTCCATCAGGCCGCTGACCGAATCGCGGATCACCTTCCAGCCGGACCACAGGATGTTGACCGCGACGATGACGGCGACCAGCGGATCGAGCACGGCCCAGCCGGTGAAGACGACGAGGAGCAGGCCGATGATGACGCCGACCGAGCTCACGACGTCGCTGGTCAGGTGCCAGGCCTCGGCGATGAAGGCGGGCGAACGCCGGCGCTTGCCGAACCGGAACAGATAGGCGGCCCAGGCGCCATTGATCAGCGTCGCGACCGAACTGATCGCGAGGCCGTTCAGCGTGTTCTCCGGCGCCAGGGCCAGCTGATAGGAGATCCAGGCCTGGCGCACGATCAGCAGCGCCGCGACGACGATGAGCACGCCCTCGAGCACCGCCGCGAAATACTCCGCCTTGTGGTGGCCGAACTGGTGGTCGGTATCGGCCGGCTTGCGGCTGACCTGGATCGCCCAGAAGGCGGCGACCGCCGTGACGAGATTGACGATGCTTTCGAGCGCGTCCGAGTAGAGCGCGACGCTGCCCGTCGCGAGATAGGCGACATATTTGAGGCCCATCACCAGGAGGGCAATGACGATCGAGCTGAAGGCGACGAGCGTCACCTTGTCCATTCGTACCGGCATGGGCACATCCGCGTCACGTGGGGGTCGGGTGGGGCCTTAGCACCCGCGCCGCACTGCGACAACGGCTATCTTCGCAACTGCGAACGAGTGGCATTCCAGCCTTTGCGCGGCCCCGATCAGAGCCGCCGCAGCGCGACCTGCTCGACGAGATGATGCGCGCCTTTGCTGAGGATCAGATCGGCGCGCGGCCGGGTCGGCAGGATGTTGTCCTTGAGATTGACGAGGTTGATGCGCGACCACAGCCGCTCGGCGATGGCGAGCGCCTCTTCCTCGGGGATCATCGCATAACGGTGGAAATAGGAGCTCGGATCGCGGAAGGCGGTGGCGCGCAGCCGCTCGAAACGGGCGACATACCAGCGATGGATGTCGCGCTCCTCGGCATCGATATAGATCGAGAAATCGAAGAAATCCGAGACGAAGGGCACGGCCTTGCCGTCGCGCGGCAGGCGCGGCGCCTGCAGCACGTTGAGCCCCTCGACGATCAGGATGTCGGGCGCGTCGATCGTGACCCGCTCGGTCGGGACGATGTCATAGACGAGATGCGAATAGAGCGGCGCGGTGACGCGCGGCGAGCCGGCCTTGATGTCGGAGAGGAAGGCGAGCAGCGCCGGGAGATCATAGCTCTCCGGGAAGCCCTTCCGCTCCATCAGCCCGCCCTGCTGCAGCACGGCGTTGGGGAAGAGGAAGCCGTCGGTGGTGACGAGCTCCACCTTCGGCGTATCCGGCCAGCGCTGCAGGAGGGCGCGCAGCACGCGGGCGGTCGTCGACTTGCCGACCGCGACCGAGCCGCCGATGCCGATGATATAGGGCGTCTTGCCGTCGCTGGTGCCGAGAAAGGTGCGCGTTGCCGTGTAGAGTCGCTGCGTCGCGGCGACATAGAGATTGAGCAGGCGCGACAGCGGCAGGTAAATGCTGACCACCTCGTCGATCGAGATCGGATCGTTGAGACTGCGCAGGCGGGCGAGGTCGCTCTCGCCCAGTGTCAGCGGCGTGTCGGCGCGCAGCGAAGCCCATTCCTCGCGCGTGAAATAACGGTGCGGGGCGAGCTGCGGCCGCGATGCGCTGTCCATCATCTGTTCCCCGCTGCCTATTCAGGCGGCCGCGACGCCTTCTCCTCGAGCCCGGTGCGGCCGGTGCGGCCGGCGAGCTCGGCGAGCACGGCATCGAGCGCGACGCCGCGGGCCTCGAGGAGAACGACGAAGTGATAGAGCATGTCGGCAGCCTCGGCCGTCAAGGCGGCCTCGTCGCCCTCGACGGCGGCGATGACGAGCTCGACCGCCTCCTCGCCGAACTTCTTGGCGATGCGCGACGGCCCCTTGGCCATGAGCTTCGCCGTATAGGACGACGCGTCGCCCGAGGTCGCGCGGGCATGCACGATGGCGACGAGATCGGCGAGGGTGAACTGGGTCATCAGGGCCTCCTCAGCCGTCGAGCCTGACGGCGATGCCGGCCGCCGCCATATGCGCCTTCGCCTGCTGCAGCGTGAAGGTGCCGAAATGGAAGATCGAGGCGGCGAGCACCGCGCTGGCATGGCCGAGACGGACGCCGTCGACGAGGTGATCGAGGGTGCCGACGCCGCCCGACGCCACCACCGGCACCGACACGGCATCGGCGATGGTGCGGGTCAGAGCGAGGTCGAACCCATCGCGGGTGCCGTCGCGGTCCATCGAGGTGAGCAGGATCTCGCCGGCGCCGAGCTTTGCCACCTCGATCGCGTAGCCGACCGCGTCGATGCCGGTCGGCTTGCGGCCGCCATGGGTGAAGAGTTCCCAGCGGTCCTCATTGTCGCCGCCGACGCCGCGGCGCCGCGTCTGCTTGGCGTCGATGGAGACGACGATCGCCTGCGCGCCGAACTTTTCCGCCGCCTTCGCGACGATCGAGCGATCGAAGACGGCGGCGCTGTTGATCGCCACCTTGTCGGCGCCGGCCAGCATCAGCGCGCGGATATCCTCGACGGTGCGCACGCCGCCGCCGACCGTCACCGGCATGAAGCAGGCCTCGGCCGTGCGCGCGACGACGTCGAGGATCGTGCCGCGGTTCTCATGCGTCGCGGTGATGTCGAGAAAGCAGAGCTCGTCGGCGCCGGCCGCGTCATAGGCCTTGGCGGCCTCGACGGGATCGCCGGCATCGATCAGGTCGATGAACTGCACGCCCTTGACGACACGGCCGTCCTTGACGTCGAGGCAGGGGATGACGCGGGTCTTGAGCATCAGTTGTCGCGCCTCCGCGCGTCGCGGATCAGCTTCAGCGCCTCGCTGGGATCGAGGCGGCCGTCATAGAGCGCGCGGCCGGAGATGGCGCCTTCGAGGATACGGCAATCCGGCTCCAGCAGGCGCTTGATATCGGCGATCGAGGCGAGGCCGCCCGAGGCGATCACGGGGATGCCGACGGCTCTGGCGAGCGCCAGCGTCGAGGTGATGTTGAGGCCCTCGAGCACGCCGTCGCGATCGATGTCGGTGAAGATGATCGCGGCGACGCCGGCATCCTCGAAGCGGCGGGCGAGTTCGATCGTCGTCAGCTCGGAGGTCTCCGCCCAGCCTTCGACCGCGACCTTGCCGCCGCGCGCATCGATGCCGACGGCGATGCGGCCGGGATGGGCCCGGCAGGCCTCGCGCACGAGATCGGGATCGCGCACGGCGATCGTGCCGAGGATGACGCGCGCGATGCCCTTCTCCAGCCAGGTCTCGACGCCGGCGCGGTCGCGGATGCCGCCGCCGAGCTGCACCGGCATCTTGACCGACGCCAGGATCGCCTCGACGGCGCCGCCATTGACCGCCTTGCCGGCGAAGGCGCCGTTCAGGTCGACGACGTGCAGATAGTCGAAACCCTGGTCCTCGAACTGCTTCGCCTGCGCGGCCGGATCGGTGTTGAACACCGTCGCCTCGTCCATGGCGCCGCGCTTCAGACGGACGCAGGCGCCGTCCTTCAGGTCGATGGCGGGAAAAAGGATCATCAGGGGCGCCAGTCCAGGAAGTTGGCGAGAAGGGCGAGACCGAGCTTCTGGCTCTTCTCGGGATGGAACTGCGTGCCGGCGATGGTGCCGGTCGCGACGATCGCCGTGACCGGGCCG
Organism: Kaistia sp.; assembly: GCA_965279105.1. Lineage (GTDB taxonomy): Bacteria > Pseudomonadota > Alphaproteobacteria > Rhizobiales > Kaistiaceae > Kaistia. Next base: position 649,990 of record OZ257135.1, on the reverse strand, counting down.
CCATATTCGGCACTCGCGATCACATCGGCGGGATCATCCGGGTAGAGTTGATAGCCGTGCAGGAAATAGGCGTGCCAGCCCTCCGGCCCCGTCGGAATGCCGGCAAGGAGCGGGTGACCGGCATCGGCCGCGTCGAGCGTGTTCCAGCCCATATGCGGCACCTTCAGCGCCGGATCGGCCGGCTTGACCGGACGGACTTCGCCGGGAATGCGGTCGAGGCCCGGCGAGATGCCGTATTCGACGCCGCGCGTCGCCAGAAGCTGCATGCCGACGCAGATGCCGAGGAACGGCCGGCCGCGCCGGTCGATCGTCTCGATGATCGCCTCGATCATGCCGGGGACGGCATCAAGCTGGCTCCGGCAATCGGCGAAGGCGCCGTCGCCGGGCAGCACGACATGATCGGCCTTGGCGACGATCGCCGGATCGGAGGTCACCATGACCGGACCGCCGGAGCCCTTGCGGGCCACCGCCAGTTCGAGCGCCTTGCCGACCGAATGCAGGTTGCCGGCGCCATAGTCGATGATGGCGATGGTCATCGCGGCACCTCCGCCTGCGGGAAGAGGCCGATCACGGCGCCGGGAGCGGCTGCGGCGACCTTGGCCGGCGCCGGCGGGGCGCTCTCCTCGGGCAGGTCGAAGAAATAGCGGATCTCGGCCTCGTCGCGCGTCGCGCCGCTGACGGTACCGCGGAACTGGTAACCACGACGGCCGAGTGCGAAGCGGCGGATGTCGTTGCCGAGGAAGCCGAGCGCCAATGGCAGCACGAGGCCAAACGCCGTCGCGGCAGGCCCGATCTCTCGCGAGAAGGCGGCGAGCACCGCGACGACGAGGATATAGAGCGCCGCCTCGACGAAGAGGCGGCGATACAGCATCCAGGGCAGCGTGATCAGCAGCGCCGCCCAGGAAAACCCCTCGCGGACGAATTCAAGCCGAAGCGCCTCCGGCGCGCCATCCTTGGCGGGCAGCGGCGGGGCGAGAACGATGTAGTTTTTCATGTCCGTCTCAATCGCCGAGCTTGCCCTTGGTCGACGGCACGCGGCCGTCCTGGCGCGGGTCGATGGCGACAGCAGCGCGCAGCGTCCGCGCCAGCGCCTTGAAGCAGGTTTCGGCGATGTGGTGGTTGTTCTCGCCGTAGAGATTTTCGATATGCAGCGTGATGGCGGCATTCTGGGCGAAGGCCTGGAAGAACTCGCGGAAGAGCTCCGTGTCGAAATCGCCGACCTTCGGCCGCGTGAACGCGACCTTCCAAACGAGATAGGGCCGGCCCGAGACGTCGACGGCGCAGCGCGTCAGCGCCTCGTCCATGGCCAGATGCGTGTCGGCATAGCGGGTGATGCCGGCCATGTCGCCGAGCGCCTTGCGGAAGGCGAGCCCGAGGGCGATGCCGACATCCTCGACGGTGTGGTGCTGGTCGATATGCAGATCGCCCTTCGCGGCGAGATCGAGATCGAACAGGCCATGGCGGGCGAGCTGGTCGAGCATGTGATCGAAGAAGCCGATGCCGGTCGCGATCGCCCCGCGGCCCGAGCCGTCGAGATCGATGGCGACGCTGATCGCGGTTTCCTTGGTCTTGCGCTCGATCGTGGCGCTGCGCATCGGCAGGGCTTCCTTCTCACCATTCCCCGCGAAAATCGAGGATCGGCGCGCTTTTAGCAGGGGCGCGCGGCGAATGCCACCGGCATGGCGCGCCACCTGCCTTGCCATGCCGGCGCATCTTTGCATCTCGAATGGCCACGCCTACATATGAACCTCGTTTCCACAGGGATCGCCGCGGGGCTGCTCGCGGACCAAGGCGATCCGCCACGAAAGCCTCTCATGTCCCATTCAGACTCCGACAACCCCTATGCCGCCTGGCACGGCACCACGATCATCACCGTCCGCAAGGGCGGCAAGGTGGTGATCGCCGGCGACGGCCAGGTGTCGCTCGGCCAGACCGTCATCAAGCACAATGCCAGGAAGGTGCGTCCGCTCGGCAAGGGCGGCGTCATCGCCGGCTTCGCCGGCTCGACCGCCGACGCCTTCACGCTGTTCGAGCGGCTCGAAGGCAAGCTCGAGCAATATCCGGGGCAATTGACCCGCGCCTGCGTCGAGCTCGCCAAGGACTGGCGCACCGACCGCTATCTCCGCCGGCTCGAGGCGATGATGCTGGTCGCCGACCGGACGACGTCGCTGGTCCTCACCGGCACCGGCGACGTGCTGGAGCCGGAAGGCGGCGTGATGGGCATCGGCTCCGGCGGCAATTATGCGCTCGCCGCCGCGCGGGCGCTGATCGACACCGATCACACCGCCGAGCAGATCGCCCGCAAGGCGATGGCGATCGCCGCCGACATCTGCGTCTACACCAACACGCATGTGACGCTCGAACAGCTCGATGCCGCCTGACGCCGGGCCCCGCTACGCGTTCCGGCCGCTCTCCGAGAGGGATCTCGGCCGGATCGCCGCGTGGCTCGCCCTGCCGCATGTGGCGGACTGGTGGGAAGACGCCGAGGCCGCGATCGCCTCGATCACCGCCCATCTCACAAGCCGTTCCGTCCGCGCCTACATGATCACGATCGACGGCCGCGAGGCCGGCTATCTCCAATCCTATGATCCGCATGCGGAGGCGGATCATCCCTACCAGGACCAGCCGAAAGGCACGCTCGGCATCGACCAGTTCATCGGCGAGATCGATCTCGTCGGGATCGGGCATGGCCGGGCGCTGGTCGACCAGTTCGCACGGGCGCGCTTCAGCGAAGGCGTGCCGCGCATCATCATCGATCCGGATCCCGCCAATGAAAGGGCGATCCGGGCCTATGCCAAGGCCGGGTTCCGCGTGCTCGACCGACGCACCACGATTGACGGTCCCGCGCTCATCATGGGGCGGGATGCCGGGAACCTGACGAGACCGACATGACCAATTTCTCTCCGCGCGAGATCGTCTCCGAGCTCGACCGCTACATCATCGGCCAAAACGACGCGAAGCGCGCCGTCGCCATTGCGCTGCGCAACCGCTGGCGCCGCCAGCAGCTGACGGGGCCGATGCGCGAGGAAGTGCTGCCGAAGAACATCCTGATGATCGGGCCGACCGGCGTCGGCAAGACCGAGATATCCAGGCGCCTCGCCAAGCTCGCCGGCGCGCCCTTCCTCAAGGTCGAGGCGACGAAGTTCACCGAGGTCGGCTATGTCGGCCGCGACGTCGAGCAGATCATCCGCGATCTCGTCGAGATCGGCATCGCGATGACGCGCGAGACGCGGCGCAAGGATGTCGAGGCGAAGGCGCATCTCTCGGCCGAGGAACGCGTCCTGACAGCGCTCGTCGGCGAAAGCTCGAGCCCGGCGACGCGCGAAAGCTTCCGCAAGAAGCTGCGCGCCAACGAGCTCGACGACAAGGAAATCGAGATCGAGCTGCGCGACCAGGGCGGCATGCCGCAATTCGACGTTCCCGGCATGCCGGGCGCCTCGATCGGCGTCATGAATATCGGCGACATGCTCGGCAAGGCCTTTGGCGGAAAGACGAAGACGCGCCGCGTCACCGTCAAGGATTCCTACAAGCTGCTGATCGACGAGGAATCCGACAAGCTGCTCGATACCGACGCGATCACCGCCGAGGCGATCGCCACGGTCGAGAATGACGGCATCGTCTTCCTCGACGAGATCGACAAGATCTGCGCGCGCGAGGGCAGGGCCGGCGACGTCTCCCGCGAGGGCGTGCAGCGCGACCTGCTGCCGCTGATCGAGGGCACGACGGTCGCGACGAAATACGGACCGGTGAAGACCGACCACATCCTCTTCATCGCCTCCGGCGCGTTCCACATCGCCAAGCCCTCCGACCTCCTGCCGGAGCTGCAGGGCCGCCTGCCGATCCGCGTCGAGCTTTCGGCGCTGAAGGAAGAGGATTTCCGCCGCATCCTGACGGAGCCCGAGGCAAGCCTCATCAAACAGTATATCGCGCTGATGGCGACCGAGGGCCTGACGCTGGCGATCACCGACGACGCGATCGACGCCATCGCCCGCATCGCCGTCGAGATCAATTCGGCGATCGAGAATATCGGCGCCCGGCGTCTGCAGACGGTGATGGAACGGATCCTCGACGAGATTTCCTTCGCCGCAGCCGATCGCAGCGGCGAGACGGTCACCGTCGATGCCGCCTATATCGAGGCCCATATCGGCGACCTCGCCCGCAACATCGACCTCTCGCGCTACATCCTCTAGCGCCAGGTTCACGGGATCGTGGCGGGTGCCGGCCTGTTGCCGGCGCCCGTTTGGATGCTATAAGCCGCCCCTGCCGCCCGGCCAGCCGGCCGCGGTGCTCGTCCTGCTGCCGCCGTTCCTGCGGCGCCTGATCCCGAACGGCGGATCGTCCCGATGTCGCGCTTCTGCCGAGCCTTGCCGGCTCTCCTTCTGGCTCTCCTGCTGATGCCCGGCCTCGCCGCGCCGGCCTTCGCCGCCGTCGACGTGCCGCCCGGCAACCGGTCAAAGTCGCAGCCGCCGATCGACATGAGCTCGATCAAGCGCACCGGCGAGACCAAGGAGAGCTTCGAGGGCAAATACAACCGCATCGTCGGCCTCCTGAAGCGCGATCCCGGCCTCATCCGCGCGATCAAGAAATCGGCCGGACGCTACGGCATCGATCCGATCCACATGATCGGCGCCATCGTCGGCGAGCACACCTACAATGTCGGCGTGATCGACAATGCGCAGGCCTACTACGTCAAGGCGCTCGCCTATCTCGGCACCAAGGAACTGGTGTTCGGCTATCAGGGCCAGTCGATCGACGCGTTCCTCGCCCGCGCGGAATTCGAGACCTGCAAGCAGAGCTCGAACTACGACCTCTGGACCTGCCGCGAATCTGTCTGGAACAAGAGCTTCCGCGGCAAGAAGGTGGACGGCACCGCCTATCCGAACGACCGCTTCTCGAAGGTGTTCTTCCAGCCGCTCTTCGCCGGCCAGACCTTCGGCCTCGGCCAGATCAATCCGCTGACCGCGCTGATGGTCACCGACATCGTGCACCAGAAGAGCGGCCTGCCGGAGCTCGACGCCGACCAGGCGCCGGCGGTCTACCAGGCGATCATGGACCCGCAGTCCTCGCTCGACTACATGGCCGCGATCATCCGCCTGTCGATCGACGTCTATCGCGACACGGCGGGCGTCGACATCTCCGACAATCCCGGCATCACCGCGACGCTCTACAATGTCGGCGACGTCAAGGTGCGGGCGCGGGCGCTGGCCGCCGATCGGAAGCGCAACAAGAAGGTCTGGCCGGTCGAGAACTACTACGGCTGGCTGGTCAACGACCGCATCGAGCAGCTGCGCGCCCTGCTCTGAGCCGCCCGCTCAGCGCTTCCGTCCCGTCGCGGCGAGGATGACGGCCTTCAGCGTCCTGAGCGCTTCCGGCGACAGGTCGGCGATCTCGTCGGCGAGGAGATTGGCGAGCTCGGTCGCCTCGGCCTCGAGCCCGGCCGTATCGATCATCACCTTCGGATGCGACCGCGCGGCGAGCTGCTGCAGCTCCTCGGCGTCGTCCCAGATGACGTTGAAGAAGGCGATGATGCGCTGGATCATCAGCCAGGTCGGCCGGCCGCGCCTGCCATGCTCGAGTGCCGACAGATAGGCGCTGGAGACGCCGATGCCCTCGGCCATCGCCTTCAGCGAGATGCCCCGCTCGGCCCGCATCTCGCGCAGCCTCAGCCCGAACGGCGTCATCGCTCAGCCTTCGCGGCGCTTGCGGATGCGGACATAGAGCGCGCCGCCGCCGCCATGGCTGCGATGGGCCTCCTCGAAGCCGATGACGATATCGCGGAGGCCCGGTTCGGCCAGCCATTGCGGCACGCGCCGGCGCAGCACGCCGCGCTCCATCTCGCCGAAATGCGACTGATGGGTGAGACCGCCCTCGCCCCGTCCCTTGCCGGTGATGACGAGCACCAGCTTGGCGCCGCGCGCCTGCGCGCCGGTCAGGAAGGCCCGGAGGCGATGATGGGCATCGTTCTGCGTCAGGCCATGCAGGTCGATGCGGCCGTCGATGGCGAGGATGCCGCGCGCGACACGGTTGAGCGTCCGCCGCTCGATCGGCGAGAGCGGCAGCGGCAGCGGCAACGGCTTGGCGAGCGCCGCCCGCCCCGGCGCTGCGGGCGCCGGCGGCGGCGTGGCCGCGAGCATTTCCTCCGGCATCGGCACGGACGGCGGCGGCTCGGGCAGGATCGCCTCATCGGCACGCAGCGGCACCGCCGTCCGCGCCACCGTCGCCCAAAGCGTGCGCTCCTCGGACGAAAGCCCGCGACGACGGCGGGTCATAGCGACGCCCGCGGCACGAAGGTGACGAAGCGGCCTTTCGCCTGCATGCGGCCGGCGATCTCGCCCGCCGCGGCGCCGGAGCCGAAGAAGATGTCGCCGCGCGCCGCACCCAGGATCGCCGAGCCGGTGTCCTGCGCGACCAGCAGCCGCCGGAACGGCTCGATTCCCGACGCCGCCGGCGCCGTCGTCTCGATCCAGATCGGGACATGGAAGGTGTGCAGCGTGCGATCGACGGCAAGGCTGCGGCCGGCCGAGAGTGGCACCTTGGCGGCGGCGATCGGCCCGAGCGCGGGGTCGTCGACCGGCGCCTCGCGGAAGAAGATATAGGACGGATTGGCCGACAGGATCGAGGCGACCTCGTCCGGATGGTCGGCGAGATAGGCGCGGATCGTCTGCATCGTCACCTGGCCGCGCTGCAGCGCGCCGCGATCGATCAGTTCGCGGCCGATCGCGTGATAGGCATGGCCAGACTTTGCGGCATAGGTGACGCGCATGAGGCCGCCATCCGGCAGACGCAGCCTCGCCGCGCCCTGGACATGGATGAAATAGGCGTCGACCGGATCGGCGAGCCAGGCGATCTCGAGCCCGCGCCCGTCGAGCGCGCCTTCCATGATCGCGCCGCGATCAAAGAAGGGTTCGAAGCCGTTCCCGGTGAGGCGGGCAAAGCGCATGCCCTCCGGCAGGCCGGGCGGCGGCGCGGTCTCGTCGATCTCGGCGAGTTCCTCCGGCGGCCGCAGCAGCGGCGCGGAGAAGCGCGCGTCCGGTGTCAGCGACGCCTCCGCCTCCGGCTCGTAGTAGCCGGTGAAGAAGCCGTCGCCGGCGACGCCCTCATGCGGCTCGAAGTGTGCCTCGAAGAAGGCGCGGGCCGCCGCCCTGCCGAGATCGGGGGGGAGCGCCAGCGCTGCCTCCGCGACCGAGGCGAGAGCGCCCCCGTCGACGCCGAGCGCGCGGGTCTTCGGCGGCGCGGCGGTGATGCGTTCGGCGGAGAGCCGAAAGGCGCGCCAGGCGGCCGCATGGTCGTCCTCGGCCCAACCGGTGAGCGCAGCAAAGCCGACCGGATTGAGCGGCCCCCCCTCCGACGACACGGCCAGCCCCGCTATTCGACGGTTTCGGTGGCGACGAGCAGCCAGTTCGGATCGCGCGAGGAGGTATCGCGGGCGAAGGTCCAGATGTCAGTGACATCGGCGACGACGACGGGATCGCCGTCGACCACCTCGCCGGCCTTGTTGCGGGTCGCGGAGACGAGCTTCGAGACGAAGCGGGCGGTGACCTGGGCGGACTTGCCCTTGAGCGCCGCGTCGGTGATCTCGGCCTTGTCGATGCCGACGAAGTTGAACTCGACCGTCTCGCCGCGCTGCTCGCGTTCCGTGATGGCGCCGGCGAAGCCGTCATAGACCTCGCGGCCGAGCAGCGGCTTCAGCGCCTTGCGATCACCCTCGGCGAAGGCGGTCACGATCATTTCATAGGCGGTGCGAGCGCCGTCGAGGAACTGCTTGGGGTCGAAGCTGGTATCGACGGTCATGATCGCGGCGAGGCCATTCGCCAGCGGCGAGCCGGGCGACGCATAGGCCGCGATGCGATTCTCGACGACATCGGCCGGAACGGTGCCCGGCTGCTGGATCTCGTCGCCCGCGCGGCGCGGCATCGGGATCACCTTGTCGCCGAGGCCGGCGTCGACCTGCTTGCCGTCCGTCGGCTTGGCGCCGATATCCTTCGGTCCCTTGCGCGAAAAGGGATCGAAAGGCGGCCGTTCGCTGCCCGTCCGTTGGCCGAGCACACCTCTGAGCTTCCAGAAGATGACCACGGCCAGCACCAGGAAGATCAGCGTATAGATATCCATGAAGCCGCTCATGCCGTAGGCGTCCCAATCCATAGAGGCCGCGAGGCCGGTCCCATACCAGACACGCTACCCCTTCTATCTGGTTATCGAGGGGTGTCGATCCAAGTGCACACGCTGTTGAAGGCAGATCGTGTGCAATGCTGTCAAGGGCTTGCCGCGGCGGCCGGCGGAAGGCCGGCCCTGTCCGCTTGTATCACGGGGTCGGAAGTGTTAGCGAGCCACGCCAGAAGGATACGGCCGAAGCGGCCGTTCGCACGTCGAGGGAGCGCCAGTTCATGGCCGACAGCACCGAAGGCAACCCGAACCAGGGTCAGCCGAGCCTTTCCGTCCTGACGCAATATGTGAAGGACCAGTCGTTCGAGAATCCGGATGCGCCGCGCTCGCTCGGGCCGCGCCGCACCGCGCCGTCGATCAATATCGGCATCAATGTCTCGGCCAATCCGCTCGATGCCGAGGACTACGAGGTCGAGCTTCGCCTCGAGGGCAAGGCGACAGATGGCGAGCAGGTGCTGTTCATCGCGGAGCTGCTCTATGCCGGCATCTTCCGCATCGCCAATGTGCCGAAGGAAAATCTCGCGCCGACGCTGATGATCGAGTGCCCGCGCCTCCTGTTCCCGTTCGCGCGCCAGATCCTCGCCGACATGACGCGCAATGGCGGCTTCCCGCCGCTCCTGATCGATCCGGTCGATTTCACCGCGCTCTATCGCCAGCGCCTGATGGAATTCGCCCAGAACCAGCCGACGGGCCGGCCGAGCTAGGCTCGGCCGATCAGGCCGCGCCTTCCGGCGGCGGCAGATAGCTCGCCCACAATGCGCCGCTCAGCTTCCCGACAAGGGCAGCATGGGCGGCGTAGTCGTTTTCGGAGAGCCGCGAGGGCAGCGGCGCCGGGCGGACGAGGAGGGGCCGCACGCCGCCGCCGGCCGCGACCGTTGCCGCCCGCTCGGCTTCCTGCTCGGTGACAAGGATGAGTCCCGGCTGGCGCCCGCCGATCAGCTCCAGATAGACATCAGCGAGGAGCTGCGCGTCGAGCAGGCCGCCATGCAGCGTGCGCTTCGACGTATCGACGCCATAGCGCGCGCAGAGCGCATCGAGCGAGTTGGGTCCGTTCGGATGCTTCTTGCGGGCTAGCATCAGCGTGTCGATGACGCGCGCCGAGGCGACCGGCGGAAAACCGAGCCGGCTGAACTCGGCATTAATGAAGCCGATATCGAAGCTGGCGTTGTGGGCGATCAGCGGCGCATCGCCGATGAAGGCCGCGAAATCCGCCGCCACCGCCGCGAAGACCGGCTTGTCGGCGAGGAACTCGTCCGAAAGCCCGTGCACGCGGAACGCCTCGACCGGCATCGACCGTTCCGGATTGATGTAGACGTGGAAGTGGCGGCCGGTCGGCAGGTGATTGTCGAGCTCGATGCAGCCGATTTCGACCAGCCGGTCACCCTTGAGGGGATCGAGGCCGGTGGTCTCGGTATCGAAGACGATCTCGCGCACTGAGGCAGCTCCAACTGGGCAATTGCAAGCCATGGTGGGATGCGGCGCCGGAAACCGCAAGGGCTTGACTGGGTTATCCAGCGCGGCCGGCGGCCGCGGCGGCAAGCGCGCGGAGGAGATCGGCGACGTCCCGCTCAGCCGCCGCAAGCCCGCGTCCCGTGCCGACGATGAAATGGGCGCGGCGGCGCTTCTCCGCGTCGGCCATCTGGCGGCCGAGGATCATCTCGAACCGTTCCTCGGTCATGCCGGGCCGCGCCAGCACGCGATCGCGCTGGATCACGGCCGGCGCCGAGACGACGACGACCGCATCGACCCGGCGCTCGCCGCCGGTCTCGAGCAGCAGGGGAATGTCGAGCACGGCAACGCGCCGGCCGCTCGCACGGGCGTTGACCCGGAAGCGCTGTTCCTCGGCGCGGGCAAGCGGATGCACGACGCCTTCGAGCGCGGCAAGCGCAGCCGGATCGCGCTGGACGATGGCACCGAGCGCCGCGCGGTCGACAGCGCCGTCGCGGACCGCCTCCGGAAAGAGGGCGCCGACTGGCTCAACCGCCGCGCCGCCCGGCCGATAGAGCCGATGCACGGCGGCGTCCGCGTCATAGACCGCCGCGCCCTGCCGGGCGAACATCTGGGCGGTGGTCGATTTGCCCATGCCGATCGAGCCGGTGAGGCCGAGGACGATCACGCGCCAGCGCCCATATCGGCGAGGACGAGGCGGCGGAGTTCGTCGGTTACCTCCGGGCGGACGCCGAACCAGCGCTCGAAACCGGGCGCCGCCTGGTGCAGCAGCATGCCGAGCCCATCGACCGCTTCGAGGCCGGCGGCGCGGGCAAGCCTCAGGAGTGGCGTCTCCAGCGGCACATAGACGATATCGGTCACGAGGAGATCCGGCCGCGCCGGCGCGAAGTCGATGACGAGCGGCGGCTCGCCCTCCATGCCGAGCGAGGTCGTGTTGACGAGGAGCGTTGCGTCCCGCAGGAGGGCCGGCACGGCGTCCCAGCCCGCGGCCTCGACGCCGGCGCCGAAGCGCTCCGCCAGCGCCTCGGCGCGGTCGCGGCTGCGGTTGACGACATGAATCGGCGCGAAGCCGCGCGATTTCAGCGCATGGATGACGGCCCGCGCCGCCCCGCCGGCACCGAGCACGATCGCCGCTCCGCCGCGCGCGCCGAAATCGGGGACCTTCTGATCGAGATTGGCAAGGAAGCCGAGTGCATCGGTGTTGGCGCCGACGAGCCGGCCATCCTCCAGCCACAGCGTGTTGACGGCGCCGAGCGCCGTCGCGACGCCATCGGCCCGGCTGACCGCCGCGAAGGCCGCCTCCTTGTGCGGCACCGTCACATTGCCGCCGATGAACGGTCCCTTCGCGAAGCCCGCGAGGAAATCGCCGATCGCCTCCGGCTCGACCGCATGGCGGACATAGTCGCCCTCGATGCCATAGCGGGAAAGCCAATGCCGGTGGATCAGCGGCGAGCGCGAATGCTTGACCGGCCAGCCGAACACGGCGGCGGTCGGCGGGGTGGTCGCTGTCATGTCTGGTCCTCGTCATCGAGCGCGCCCAGCGCCCGGAGCTCCGAGAGGAGCGGCAGCAGCGGCAGGCCGAGGATGCTGAAATAGTCGCCCTCGATCGCCGTGAACAGCCGGATGCCCTGGCCTTCGAGATGATAGGCGCCGACCGAGCCATAGATGCCCTCGCCGGCGGCATCGAGATAACGCTCGATCGCCGCCGCGCCGAGCGGCCGCATGGTGAGCGTCGCCGATGCGAGATGGCGCCAGACGGTCTCGCCGCCCGCTGCGATCACCACCGCGGTGCGCAGCACATGGCTCCGTCCGGCGAGCCGCGCGATCTGCGCCGCGGCGCCGGCACGGCTGCCGGGCTTCACCAGACGCTCGCCGGCAAGATCGAGCATCTGGTCGCTGCCGATGACGAGCGCATCCGGCACGAGGGCGAGGACGGCGCGCGCCTTCGCCTCGGCGAGCGCCAGCGCAATCTCGGACGGCGAGGCGCCAGCCGCGAGCAGCGGTTCTTCGAGCACCCGTTCGTCGATCGGCGCGGCGATACTCTCGAAGGCGACGCCGGCATTCGTCAGCAGCAGGCGGCGCGCCGCGCTCGTCGAGGCGAGGACGATGCGGGTCATTCGCGCCGGCCCTTCGCCGTTCCCTCAGCCGAGCCCTTGCGGAGCGCCAGGATCGCCGTCGCGGTCTCCTCGATCGAGCGGCGCGTCACGTCGATGACCGGCCAGCCCTTGCGGGCGCAGATCTTCCGCGTCGAGGCGATCTCGGCGGCGACGGCGGCGCGGTCGACGTAAGGGTCGTCGCTGCCGAGCGCCGAGAAGGCGAGGACACGGTTCTCCCGCATCTGCACGATCCGGTCGGGCGTGGCGACGAGGCCGACGATCAGCGGCCGCGTCGCCGTCTCGAGCTCAGGGGGCAGCGGCACGCCGGGGACGATCGGAATATTGGCCGTTCGCACGCCACGATTGGCGAGATAGATGCTGGTCGGGGTCTTGGAGGTGCGGCTGACGCCGATGATCACGATCTCGGCGAGATCGAGTTCCTCGGTCAATTGTCCGTCGTCATGCATCATCGCGAAGGTGAGCGCTTCGATGCGGCGGAAATAATCGCCGTCGAGGGCATGCTGCGCGCCGGCGCGGCCCTCGCTGGAGGCGCCGAGATAGGACTGGAACACCTGCAGCACCGGATCGAGCACCGAGAAGCACGGCACCGCGATGAGCCGGCAGCCACTTTCGAGCGGATCGGCGAGCGAGCGATCGACCAGCGTGAACAGGACGATGCCTGGTTCCCGCTCGATATCGGCGAGGATTCGCTCGACCTGCTTCGGCGAACGGGTCATGGCATGGAGATGCTCGATGACGGAGACGCTCGGATACTGCGCCGAGGCGGCGCGGGCGACCGTCAGAAGTGTCTCGCCGGTGGCGTCGGAGACGAGATGGAGATGCAGGTGCCGCGGTTCGTTTTTCACACACTCGTCCCCAGGCCTGTGGACAGAGGGCGCATAAGTCGCCCCGTCCCGGCCGCTCCCGCCAAACTCTCCCCGATGCGGTCCAAACGATCAACAGGGGCTGCGGCTGGGGATACGACAATCGCATGTTGGCTGGAATCGGGAATTACGGCGAGCGCGCCCTACTTCTTAACGAGAAGTTAACAAGCGGCGATCGATCGTTCGAATTTTAACGATCGTGAAAGACCTTCGATGATTCAGCGCGCTAGGATGGTCCGATGGTGAGGTTCTCCACAAATCCCCAGACAGGCTGGATAGGCCGCCGGCTGGTATGACGCAGCGAGGCGCGATTGTGGACGGCGTTGAATGACGCTAATCCCCCGCCAAGAAGAAGAAGAATTCAAAACTCAGAGTCTTTCTCTTGATTTAGGGGGGTCGCGGTGGAGAACGGAACGCCGGTAGACGGACGAGCTCCGAAGCTGATGCGCGTGCTCGGCGGCGAGGCCGCCACACCGCCGCCGATCTGGCTGATGCGGCAGGCCGGCCGCTACCTGCCGGAATATCGCGCGCTGCGGGCCGAGGCGGGCAGTTTCCTCGATCTCTGCTTCAATTCGGAACTCGCGACGGCCGTCACGCTGCAGCCGATCGATCGCTTCGATCTCGACGCCGCGATCCTCTTCTCCGACATCCTCGTCATCCCGAAGGCGCTCGGCCGCGATGTCCGCTTCGTGGAGGGCGAAGGCCCACGGCTCGATCCGATCGACGCCGCAGGTATCGCGGCGCTGACCAGCGAAGGGGCTTCGGAGCGCCTCGCGCCGGTGCTGGAGACGGTTCAGCGGGTTCGGGCAGGGCTTGGAGCCGACAAGGCGCTGATCGGCTTCTGCGGGGCTCCCTTCACGGTTGCCACCTACATGATCGCCGGACGCGGCACGACCGATCAGGCGCCGGCCCGGCTCTTCGCCGCCCGTCATCCGGATCTCTTCGCCGCCCTCATCGATCATCTCGTCACCGCCTCGACCGACTATCTCGCCGCCCAGCTCGAGGCCGGCGCCGATGTCGTGCAGATCTTCGACAGCTGGTCGGGCGTCCTGTCGCCGGAAGGCTTCGCGCGCTGGAGCATCGAGCCGATCGCGCGGATCGTCGAGGGCGTCCGTGCGCGCGTGCCGGGCGCCAGGGTCATCGGCTTCCCGAAGGGGGCCGACCGTGCCATCGGCGATTTCGTTGGCGAGACCGGCGTCGATGCGGTCGGCGTCGACTGGACGGTGTCGCTCGATGCCGTGCGCGCCGAACTCCGCGGACGCGCCGCGCTGCAGGGCAATCTCGATCCGATGCTCCTGGTCGCCGGCGGGGCGGGCCTCGACGCGGCGATCGACGATATCCTCGCCGCGATGGACGGCACGCCCTTCATCTTCAATCTCGGCCACGGCATCGTGCCGGAGACGCCGATCGCCCATGTCGAACAGCTCATCCGCCGCGTTCGCGGCTGATGGCCTTGAAAGGATCCGCGGATGGCCTGGTATGACTGGATCAAGGCGCTGCACGTCATCGCGGTGATCAGCTGGATGGCGGGCCTCTTCTATCTGCCGCGCCTCTTCGTCTATCACGCGGCGGTTCAAAAGGGTTCGCCGCAGTCCGAGACGTTCAAGGTGATGGAGCAGAAGCTGCTGCGCATCATCATGAATCCGGCGATGATCGTCACCTGGATCACCGGGCTCAGCATCGCCCTGATGGGCGGCTGGGAACGGCAGGGCTGGTTCATGGCGAAGTTCGCCCTTGTCATCCTGATGAGTGCCTTCCACATGTGGCTGGCGGCCAAGCGCCGCGCCTTTGCCGAAGACCGCAACACCGTCGCCGAGCGCAGCTATCGCCTCGCCAACGAAGTCCCGACGGTGCTGATGATCGTCATCGTCGTGCTCGTCGTGGTTAAGCCGTTCTGAACGACGCAACGGCTTTTGTCGGGGGCGCTTGCCCAGCGCGGCGCGACCGACTATGGTGCGCCATCTTGTCGAAGCAGACGGGTGCGGGTCGGCCTAGCCCAGGGTTGACCAACGCGCCATGCAGGCAGCCCTTCGCGGCTCCGCCCAGCTCAAGTTCTGCGCAATCCCATCGATGAACGCTTTCTTCTGAATCCAAGCGAGATTCGCAAAACTCATGCGTGAAATGAAACTCCAGGACCTCAAGTCCAAATCCCCGACGGAGCTATTGGCTTTCGCCGAGGAACTCGAGGTCGAGAACGCGAGCACCCTGCGCAAGCAGGAACTGATGTTCGCCATCCTGAAGCAGCTGGCCGGCAACGATGTCGAGATCGTCGGCCAGGGCGTGGTGGAAGTGTTGCAGGACGGCTTCGGCTTCCTCCGCTCGCCGGACGCCAACTATCTCGCGGGTCCCGACGACATCTATGTGTCGCCCTCGCAGATCCGCCGCTTCTCGCTCCGGACCGGCGACACGGTCGAGGGCTATATCCGCAGCCCCAAGGATGGCGAACGCTATTTCGCGCTCCTCAAGGTCAACACGATCAATTTCGAAGACCCGGACAAGGCGCGCCACAAGGTCCATTTCGACAATCTGACGCCGCTCTATCCCAATGAGCGCTTCAAGATGGAGCTCGAGGTTCCCGCCTCGAAGGACCTGACGCCGCGAATCATCGATCTCGTCGCGCCGCTCGGCAAGGGCCAGCGCGCCCTCGTCACGGCGCCGCCGCGCACCGGCAAGACGGTGTTCCTGCAGAACATCGCTTCCTCGATCGCCGTCAACCATCCCGAATGCTACCTGATCGTCCTCCTGATCGACGAGCGTCCGGAAGAAGTCACCGACATGCAGCGCTCGGTGAAGGGCGAGGTCATCTCCTCGACCTTCGACGAGCCGGCAACCCGCCACGTCGCGGTCGCCGAGATGGTCATCGAAAAGGCGAAGCGCCTCGTCGAACATGGCCGCGACGTCGTCATCCTGCTCGATTCGATCACGCGTCTCGGCCGCGCCTACAACACCGTCGTGCCGTCCTCCGGCAAGGTGCTGACCGGTGGTGTCGACGCCAACGCCCTGCAACGTCCGAAGCGCTTCTTCGGCGCCGCCCGCAATATCGAGGAAGGCGGCTCGCTGACGATCATTGCCACGGCGCTGATCGATACCGGCAGCCGCATGGACGAAGTCATCTTCGAAGAGTTCAAGGGCACCGGCAATTCCGAGATCATTCTCGACCGCAAGGTGGCCGACAAGCGCGTGTTCCCGGCGATCGACATCACCCGCTCCGGCACCCGCAAGGAAGAGCTGCTGGTGCCGCCGGACATCCTCAAGAAGATGTATGTCCTCCGCCGCATCCTGATGCCGATGGGCACGGTCGATGCGATCGAGTTCCTGCTCGACAAGCTGCGCCAGACCAAGAGCAATGCCGATTTCTTCGATCAGATGAACACCTGATCCGATGCGCCGCCCTCGGTCAGCAGGGCGGCCAGCGCGGCGGCGTCGGTGAGCGGCAGCGAGCAGTTGCCCTCGCGGCAGAGATAGGCCGTCGGCGACCCGCCGGTGGCGACCTTGCCATAGGCCGCATGGCCTGATGGCAGCGCATCGCCCTCTGCGCGCACATCGACCACCAGATCCCGCCGCCACCCTGCCCGCGCCGCCTCCAGCAAGGCGGCGGGGCTCGTTCCGCGCGGCACGACGATCACCAGCGTCATGATCCGCAGCCTCTGGTCCAGCGCCGAGAGCAGGCTTGCGGTGCCGAAGACATTGCCGTGGATCGTTGAGGCCGCGGCACCAAGGATCGCGTCGGCCGCCGCCCGGTGGCGATCCTCGCCCGTCAGCGCCCAGAGCCGAACATGTGCCTCGGCCGCCATGCCGTGGGCATTGGGGACGGCTTCGTCCAGCCTCTCGCTCTTGCGCAGGATCAGCGCGTCGCCATCGTCGGGCGCGAGATAGAAGCCGCCGGTCCCGTCGCCATGGTGGCGCTCGAGCGCCGCAAGCCGGCTCTCTGCCTCGACGAGCCAGGGCGCGTCGCCCGTCGCCTGATGCAAGGCGAGGGCGGCCCGGGCAAGCGACGCGAGATCAGTCGAGAACGCCTTGGGCGAGGCGCGGCCATGGGCGACATGGCAGAGGCGGCCGTCGCGTGTCGCGGCCGCGACGACGGCGCGATAGGTGTCAGCGGCGTCGCGGATCCAGTCGTCACGGCGGAGTAGGAAGCCGGCCGTCGCAAGGCCCGCGATCGCATGGCCGTTCCAATCGACCAGCACCTGGTCATCGAGCGCCGGGCGCGGCCTCTTTTCGCGCTCCAACCGCAGCACGTCGAGCTCGCGGCGGCAGCGCGCCTCCGCGTCTGCCGAGAGCCTCCCCGGATGGGCCAGCCGGTTCGGGATGCTGTGGCCCTCCCAGTTGCCGCCGGGCGTGATGTCGTAGACCTCGGCGAGGTTAGCGGCATCGTCTGGCGGCAGGACCCGGTCGAGCTCCTCGCGCGTCCAGACGGTGAACGCCCCCTCGATGCCGTTCGAATCCGCATCGAGCCCCGCGGCGAAGCCACCCGCCGGGTGCGCGAGTTCGCGCTGCATCCAGGCAACCGTCTCTTCGATTCGGCTGCGGAACAATTCATGGTGCGGCGACGAAGCTATCGCCAGCGCGAGCTGCTCGATGAAGAGGCCGTTGTCGTAGAGCATCTTCTCGAAATGCGGCACCAGCCAACGTGCATCGGTGCTGTAGCGCGCGAGACCGCCGCCGACATGATCGTAGATGCCGCCATTGCTGAGGCCGAGCAGTGTCGCCTCGACAGCCCGCGCGATATCGGCGCGGCCGCCGGCGCTTGCGGCCCGCGCCAGGAAGTCGAGCACCGGCGCGTTCGGGAATTTCGGTGCGCCGCGCGTGCCGCCGAGTTCGGTGTCCATCAGCCCGAGCAGCGCATCGGCCGCGCTGTGGATGAGGCCGGCGTCGAGCACGACGTCGTCGCTCGGCCGCGGACGGGCGAGATGCGCCGTGATCTTGTCGGCCTGGACCAGCATCTGGTCGCGGTCGCTGCGATAGAGGGCTGCGATCTGGGTCAGCACCTCGCGAAAGCCGGGCCGGCCGTAGCGTGCCTCCGGCGGAAAATAGGTGCCGCCCCAGATCGGCTTGCCCTCGGGCGTCAGGAACATGGTGAGTGGCCAGCCTCCTTGATCGCCGAGCGCCTGCAGCGCTGCCATATAGAGCTGGTCGATATCGGGCCGCTCCTCCCGATCGACCTTGATGTTGACGAAGAGAGCGTTCATCACCTCGGCCGTCGCCGGGTCATCGAACGACTCATGCGCCATGACGTGGCACCAGTGGCAGGCGGCGTAGCCGACCGACAGCAGGATGGGCTTGCCGCTGGCTTCGGCCTCGGCGAGCGCCGGCGGCCCCCAGGGGCGCCAGTGGACGGGATTGTCCTTGTGCTGCAACAGATAGGGGCTGGTCTCCAGGCGAAGCAGGTTTTCGGCCGGGAGCGCGCTCGCGGGGCCTGATGGTGCCGGATCGATGGGCATGCTGGCGTCTCCGGGTGGTCTGTCGATGCCGCGGGCGGCTCGAAAGGGAACATAGCGCAGATGGAGCGTGAGACGATCTTCGCCGTGTCGAGCGGCGCCCCGCCGGCCGGCGTCGCGGTGATCCGCTTAAGCGGCCCCGGCGTTCGATTCGGACTCGAAACGGTGGTCGGCGCTGTGCCGCCACCGCGCCGGGCGGTGTTGCGCAGCATCGTCGACGCAGAGGGCGGGTCAATCGATTCCGGCCTGGTGCTGTTCTTCCCACAGCCGGCGAGCTTCACGGGCGAGGATGTCGCCGAGCTGCAGTTGCATGGCGGGCGGGCCGTCGTCGCCGCGGCCTTGGCGCGGCTTGGCAGTCTGCCGGGCTTTCGGCCGGCCGAGGCCGGCGAATTCACGCGGCGCGCCTTCGCCAACGGCAAGCTGGACCTGACCGAAGTCGAGGGCCTCGCCGATCTGATCGCTGCCGAAACGGAAGCGCAGCGGCGCCAGGCGCAGGCGCTGGCAGAGGGTGGCCTCTCGCGGCAGCTGGCCGACTGGCGGCAGCGCATCCTGCACGCGCGCGCCATGATCGAAGCCGATCTCGACTTCGGCGACGAGGAAGACGTGCCCGGCTCGGTCGGCGACATCGCCCTCACCGCCGCCGGTCGAATCGCCGGCGAAATGGATCACCTCCTCGGCGCCAGCGCCTGGGCCGAACGGGTGCGGACCGGCTTCGAGGTCGTGCTGATCGGCGCGCCCAATGCGGGCAAGTCGAGTCTCCTCAACGCGCTGGCCGAACGGGAGGCGGCCATCGTCACGGCGGAGGCGGGCACCACCCGCGACCTGATCGAGGTGCATCTCACGATCGAGGGTCACGCGGTCACGCTCGTCGATACCGCTGGGCTAAGGGAGACGGACAGCCTCGTCGAACGGATCGGTATTGAGCGCGCGCGTGACCGCGGCGCGTCTGCCGATCTCGTGCTCCTACTCGACGATGGCGACAGCGATCGGCCGGATGCACCCGCAGGCCAGACAGTTCTGCAGGTGGCGACCAAGAGCGATCTCCGCGCGGTCCGGCCGGTCGATGGGTCCGTCGCGGTGTCTGCGGTAACAGGGGCCGGGTTGGACGATCTCCGCCGTGCGATCAGCGCGGCGCTGTCGCTGACGACGCCGCGGCCGTCGGTCCTGCTGACGCGCGAGCGGCAGCGGGTCGGCGTCGCCGCCGCGCGCGATGCCCTGCGCAGCCTGCCGCCCGGTGAGATGCCGGAACTGGTGGCCGAGCGCCTCCGCACGGCGAGCGATGCGCTCGGCCGCGTGACCGGGCAGGTCGATGTCGAGGAGATGCTCGGCGTCATCTTCAGCGCATTCTGCATCGGTAAATGAGGATCGCGACGGCGCAACTGTTTCACGTGAAACAGGCCGGCTTTGACGCGCTGCGGCGCATCCGCTATGGCGAGGCTCCATCAGGATTGAAGCGATGAACCAGGCGACTTTCGACGTCATCGTCATCGGCGGCGGCCATGCCGGCACCGAGGCGGCCGCGGCGGCGGCACGGACCGGCGCACGCACGGCGCTACTCACCCATTCGGCGGCGACCATCGGCGTGATGTCCTGCAACCCCGCCATCGGCGGGCTCGGCAAGGGCCATCTCGTGCGCGAGGTCGATGCGCTCGACGGCTTGATGGGTCGTGTCGCCGATGCCGCAGGCATCCAGTTCCGCCTGCTCAACCGCCGCAAGGGCCCCGCCGTGCGCGGGCCACGGGCGCAGGCCGATCGCGCGCTCTATCGGGCAGCGATGCAGGAGGCGATCGCCGCGACAGAGAATCTCGCCATCGTCGAAGGCGAGGCCGACGACCTCGTGATCGCGAATGGCACCGTCGCCGGTGTCGTTCTCGCCGATGGCCGCACACTTCAGTGCGGCGCGGTCGTCGTCTGCACCGGCACGTTCCTGCGCGGACTGATCCACATCGGCGAGCGCACCACGCCGGCCGGCCGGGTGGGCGAGAAGCCGGCAATGGGCCTGTCACTCGCCTTCGAGCGGATCGGCTTCTCGCTGGCGCGGCTGAAGACCGGTACGCCGCCGCGACTTGACGGGCGGACGATCGATTGGTCGGGCCTCGAGCGCCAGCCGGGCGACGAGCAGCCGGAGCCGTTCTCGACGCTGACGGCCGCGATCACGCAGCGTCAGGTCGACTGCTTCATCACGCGAACCTCGCCGGCAACGCATGCGATCATCCGCGCCAATCTCGCGCGCTCGCCGATGTATTCCGGCCAGATCGAGAGCCGCGGTCCACGCTACTGTCCCAGTATCGAGGACAAGGTCGTCCGGTTCGGCGATCGCGACGGGCACCAGATCTTCCTGGAGCCGGAGGGGCTCGACGATCCGACCGTCTATCCAAACGGCATCTCAACGTCGCTGCCCGAAGACGTCCAGGAGGCCATCGTCCAGTCGATCCCCGGCCTCGAGCGCGCGGTCATCCTGCGGCCGGGCTATGCCATCGAATATGACCACGTCGATCCGCGCGAGCTGACGCCGACATTGGAGGCCAAGCGTTGCGCTGGCCTTTTCCTGGCCGGGCAGATCAATGGAACGACGGGCTATGAGGAAGCCGCGGCGCAGGGCGTCGTCGCCGGCCTCAATGCGGCGCGACGAGCGGGTGGCAGCGAGGGCGCCGTGTTCAGCCGGGCCGAGTCCTATATTGGCGTGATGATCGACGACCTGGTGACGCGGGGTGTCACCGAGCCCTACCGGATGTTTACGTCGCGGGCCGAATATCGTCTGTCGCTGCGGGCCGACAATGCCGACCAGCGGCTGACGCCGCTCGGGCTCGCGGTCGGCCTTGTCGGCGGCACGCGCGCTGCGGCCTTCGGCGAGAAGCTCGCGGCCATCGAGGCGGCACGGGTGGCGTTCGACGCCATCCGCGTTACGCCGACCGAAGCGAACCGGCGCGGCCTCAGCATCAATGCCGACGGCGTCCGGCGCAGCGCCTTCGACCTGCTGGCCTATCCTGACATCGACGCCGAGCGGATCGTCGGGCTCTGGCCGGAGCTCGGGCGCTTCGCCCCCGACGTGCTCAGCCAGATCGAATCGGATGCGAAATACGCCGTCTATCTGGAGCGGCAGAAGTCGGACATCGAAGCCGTGGCGCGCGACGAAGCGGTGCCGCTCGATCCCGCGCTCGACTTCACGGCACTGGCCGGCCTTTCCAACGAACTGAAGCAGCGCCTGTCGCAGGTGCGGCCGACAACGCTCGGGCAGGCGAGCCGCATCGAGGGGATGACGCCGGCGGCCTTGGCCATTCTGCTGACGGCGGTGCGCCGGGCGCGGCAGGTGGCGGCATGACGGACAGCATCGCCGCCGTCGAAAAGATCATCCCTGTTTCACGTGAAACAGCGGCGCGGCTCGAGCGCTATGTCGCGCTGCTGCGGAAGTGGCAGCCGGCCCAGAACCTCGTCTCGCCGCATACGCTCAGTGAGATCTGGACGCGCCATATCGCCGACTCGGCCCAACTGGTCGCGCTGTTCCCCGGTCGCCACCGCTGGGTCGATATCGGCAGCGGCGCCGGACTGCCCGGCATCGTCACCGGCATCCTGCTCGCCGATGTTCCCGGCGCGCGCGTCCACTGCGTCGAATCGAATCAGCGCAAATGCGCGTTCCTGCGCACGGCGATCCGCGAGACCGGTGCGGCGGCGGTCGTGCATGAGGGCCGGATCGAATCGGTTCTGAAACAATGGCAGGAACCTGCCGATCTGATCAGCGCTCGGGCGCTCGCCAGCCTCACGAACCTCCTGGGTCTCATGGAGCCGGTGATGGCGAAGGGGGTCGGCGCGGCGCTGCACAAAGGCGAGGATTTCGACAGCGAGCTGCAGGAAGCCTCTCAATCTTGGGCGCTCGATCTGGTAAGACACAAGAGCCTGATCGATCCGGCGAGTCACATCGTCGAAATCAGGCATGCCGAGCGCCGCTCGGCCTCAGTCAGCCTCTGAGAGGGCGCGATGTCCGAGCCTCATTCCTTCTCTCCGCCGTCACTTCTGGCGCCGTCGCCGCGCGTGATCTCCCTCGCCAACCAGAAGGGCGGCGTCGGCAAGACGACGACGGCGATCAATCTCGGCACAGCGCTGGCGGCGATTGGCGAGGAAGTCCTGATCGTCGATCTCGATCCGCAGGGCAACGCCTCGACGGGTCTCGGCATCGACCGCAAGCAGAGGCTGCGCTCGACCTATGATTTGATGGTCGGCGAGGCGACTTTGGCCGAGGTGGCGATGGAGACGGCGGTGCCACGCCTTTCCGTGGCGCCATCGACGATGGATCTGCTCGGCGTCGAGCTCGAAATCGCCGGACGGTCCGATCGCGCCTTCCGGCTGCGCCGCGCCATCGCCAGCCATGTGATGCAGGCGGAGTCGATTCGCTGCCGAAACTACTCCTATGTCCTGGTCGATTGCCCGCCTTCGCTCAATCTCCTGACCATCAATGCGCTGTCGGCGTCCCATTCGATCCTGGTGCCGCTGCAATGCGAATTCTTCGCGCTGGAAGGCCTCAGCCAGCTGCTGCAGACCGTCGAGCAGGTGAAGCACGCGCTCAATCCGGAGCTCAGCGTGCACGGCATCGTGCTGACCATGTTTGACAGCCGCAACAATCTGGCCGGCCAGGTCGTCGCCGATGTGCGTGCGCATATGGGCGATGCGGTCTATGACACCGTGATCCCGCGCAATGTCCGCATCTCCGAGGCGCCCTCGCATGGCAAGCCGGTGCTGCTCTATGATTTCAAGAGCATGGGCAGCCAGGCCTATCTTCGCCTCGCCTCGGAAATCATCCAGCGCGAGAAGCGCCTGCGCGCCGCCTGAGGGCGCCGGTCCCCTTGACTTGAGGAGTACGACCCATGGAAGACGGATCGCGGCGGCGCCTCGGACGGGGATTGGCGGCCCTGATCGGCGATGTCGACACGGAGTCGGTCGTCAATGAGCGTTCGCGCCTGTCGCGGCGGGTTCCCGTCGCCTTCCTCAGGCCCAATCCGCGCAATCCGCGCAAGGCGTTCGAGGAATCCGACCTCGCCGACCTGACGGCGTCGATCCGCGAGAAGGGCATCGTCCAGCCGATCCTCGTGCGCTCCGTTGTCGGCGGCGGCGAGGCCTATGAGATCATCGCCGGCGAGCGCCGCTGGCGGGCGGCGCAGCGCGCCGGGCTGCACGACGTGCCGGTGCTGATCAACAATGTCTCCGACCAGGAGGCGCTCGAGCTTGCAATCATCGAGAATGTCCAGCGCGCCGACCTGAATGCGCTCGAGGAGGCGCTCGGCTATCAGCAGCTAATCGACGAGTTCGCCTATAGCCAGACGGCGCTCGCCGACGTGATCGGCAAGAGCCGGCCGCATGTCGCCAACACGCTGCGGCTGCTCAAGCTGCCCGAGAGCGTCCAGTCCTATGTCCGCGAGGGAAAGCTGACCGCCGGTCACGCCCGCGCGCTGGTGACGGTCGAGGATCCGGAGGCGGTCGCGGCGCGCATCGTCGAGGGCGGGCTGACGGTCCGCGAAGCCGAGGCGATGACCAAGACGGTCGAAAAGACCGGGCAGCCGCGCGTTCGCCGTGACAAGGATGCCGATACCCGTGCGCTCGAGAAGCTGCTCGGCGACAGCCTCGGCCTTGCCGTCAGCATCGATCACAAGGGCAATGGCGCCGGGCAGCTGGCGATCCGCTATACGAGCCTCGAGCAGCTCGACGAGCTCTGCCGCCTGCTGAAGCGCGAATAGGCCTCAGCGCCGCCGCGCACGGGCCGACAGCGCGACGCCGGTCAGCGCCTTCTCGACGATGACGTCGCCGAGCGCCGGCTTGATCCGGCTCTCGAAGATGGCGCGCTCGACCCGCTCGGCCACCGAGAACACCCGATCGGCGCTCCAGAGGCGCACTTGCTGGCTAAGCTTCGCCTTCCGCTGCGGGAAGATGTAGCCGGCGGCGCTTTCGATGGCGCCGTCCGGCGACGTCCCCTCCTCCACCGCGGCGCAGATCCGGTGCAGCAGCTGCAACTGGCGGAGGGCGGCCGCGGCGATGACGAAGGCCGGCGTGCCCGATGTCGTCAATCGGCGGAAGCTCCGGTCGAGCGCCGCGACGTCGCCGCCGGCCATGGCATCGACCGCCTCGTCCGTCGCCGTCGCCGACGCATCGCCGACCACGGCCTTGACGGCGTCCACATCGATGCGGCCGAGGCCGGTGGCGTAGAGGGTCAGCTTCTGGATCTCGGAGCGGCTGGCGAGCCGGTCGGCGCCGAGGAGGCCACGCAGCAGCGCGCGGGGTTCGTCGTCGATCGTGAGGCCGGCGCTGGCGAGTTCCGCGTCGATGAGGCCGTCGAGCATGGCGACGCCGTCGGCATAGCAGGGAAGAGCCGCCGCGCCGCGGGCGCCCTCGCAGAGCTTGCGGAGCCCGGTGCCCTTCTTGATGTCGCCGGCTTCGAGAATGATCCAGGCATCGCGCGGCGGCTGCGCGAGCACGGCCTCCACCGCCGCCTGGATCGGCCGGTTGCCGGCGACGCGCACGCGGATGGCGCGGTCGCCGCCGAAGAGGCCGATGGTGCCGGCCTCATCGGCGAGCCGGCCGGGATCGGCGGCGATCTCGGCGCTATCGAGCCGGACGAGGGCGAAGGGGTCGCTGCTCCCCGCCACGATCGTCGCGGCGAAGCCGGCGGCCCGCTCCGAGACGAGGCCGACATCGGTGCCATAGATGAGGACGACGCGGATGGCCGGGTCGGGCTTCCTCAGGAAGCGCTCGGCATCCTGCGGCTTGATCTGCACCATCGCCCTCGCCTCGTCTCATACCGTGCCGCGACCCGCGACGTCACGTGCTCACGCGCCCTCACCGCCCGCGAGGGCGGGCTGATGCCGCTGTGCGGTCAGGTGCCCGAGCCGAGGATTGCCGGCGCGTCGACGCTCGGCGCCGCTGCAGGCGGCGCCACCATCACTTTCGCCTCCTTGGCGAGGGCGATGGCAAGGCGCAGCTGCAACTGGTCGGCAACCGCCTGCGCGGCGCGGTCCTCGGCATCGATCCGGGCCCGCACATTGGCGAAGTTCTGGTTCGAGCGGTCATAGGACGCGACGCCGTTCGACGAGGAGCGCAGGATCGATCGGCCGGTCGCGATGTCCTTCAGCTCGAACTTGACGGCCACCGTGACCTGGTAGGCCGGTGCCGTCTCGTCCTTTTCGAAGCCAAGGCGTGTTTCGGAGGTGTTGACGTTGAGCGTCAGGTCGTAGCGCGGCGGTGCCGCCGGCTTGCCGCCCGTGAAGGCGAAGATCAGGTTGTTGCGCACTTCCTGCGCCACGCGATCGCCGACCTGGGCAACCGAGATGGCGGAGAGATCGGCCATCGGCGCCCCACCGGTCGCCGTCTGCATATAGACGGGCCGGACGGTGCAGCCGCCCGCGAGCGCCGCCGCGAGGGCGACGCCGAGGACTGCGCGGCGCGAGGCGCCCTTCCGATCAGATGACGACATTGACGATCCTCTTCGGCACAACGACGATCTTCTTCGGCGCGCGGCCTTCGAGCGCCCGGACGACCTCGTCCAGCGCCAGCACCGCCGCCTCGATCTCGGCTTGGCCCGCATCGGCCGGCACCGTCAGCTCGGCGCGCTTCTTGCCATTGATCTGAACCGGCAGCGTCATCGCATCCTCGACCAGAAGCGCCCGGTCGACAAGCGGCCAGGGAGCCGCCGCGGCGATCCCGTCGCGCCCGAGGACGCTCCAGCATTCCTCGGCGAGATGCGGGATCATCGGACCGATCGCGGCAACCAGGAGGGTCGCCGCCTCGTTCAGCGCGAAGGCGAGGTCAGCTGCCGGCGTGCCGGCGGTACGCGCCGCGTTGATGGCTTCGCCGAACACATTGGCGAAAGCATGGACGCGCGCCACGGCGACGTTGAAGCGGAGGCGGTCGAAATCCTCCTCGACCGAGGCGATCAGCTTATGCGCGGCGCGGCGGAGCGCGATCGATTCGGCTCCGAAAGCATCCGGCCGCGGCGTGTCGGTCCCGGCCAGTTCGACGGCCTCGTTGACGAGGCGCCAGATGCGCTGGGTGAAGCGCCAGGCGCCCTCGATGCCGGCGGAGGTCCATTCGCTGTCGCGCTCGGGCGGCGTGTCGGAGAGCATGAACCAGCGGGCGCAATCGACGCCATAGGTGTCGGCGACGATCTCCGGCGGCACGACATTGCGCTTCGACTTCGACATCTTCTCGGGCGGGCCGACCGTCACCGGCTCGTCTGTCCCGATCCTGACCGATGAGCCGTCGCCGCGCTTCTCGACCTCTTCCGGGAACAGCCACTTGCCGGCCGCATCCTTGTAGGTCTCGTGGACGATCATCCCCTGGGTGAAGAGGCCCGCGAAGGGCTCGGCCACCGAGATGCGTCCAGCGCTCCGCAGCGCACGGGTGAAAAAGCGGGCATAGAGGAGATGCAGGATCGCATGCTCGATGCCGCCGATATACTGGTCGACCGGCAGCCAGTAATCGGCCGCCTCGCGCGTCAGCGGCGCCTCGCCGGGCGCGGCGGTGAAGCGGGCGAAATACCAGGAACTATCGACGAACGTGTCCATCGTGTCGGTTTCGCGCGTCGCCGCGCCGCCGCAGCGCGGGCAGGCGACATGCTTCCAGGTCGGATGGCGGTCGAGCGGATTGCCGGGCTTGTCGAAGGTGACATCGTCAGGCAGCAGCACCGGCAGGTCGGCCTTCGGCACCGCGACGGGGCCGCAGGCCGGGCAATGGATCATCGGGATCGGGCAGCCCCAGTAGCGCTGGCGCGAGATGCCCCAGTCGCGCAGGCGGAAATTGACCTGCCGCCTACCCTGCGGGCTGTTGCCGAGCGCCTGCGCCTCGAGGCGGCGCGTCACTGCCTCCTTGGCGGCGGGGATCGAGAGCCCGTCGAGGAAGGCCGAGTTGAACAGATGGCCATCGCCGTCATAGGCGATGTCGCCGACGGTGAAACTCGCCGCATCCTCGCCGTCCGGCAGCACCACCGCCTTGACCGGCAGGCCGTATTTGCGGGCGAAGTCGAGGTCACGCTGGTCATGCGCCGGGCAGCCGAAGATGGCGCCGGTGCCGTAGTCCATCAGGATGAAGTTCGCGACATAGACGGGCAGCATCCAGCCGGGCACCAGCGGGTGCTCGGCGCGGAGGCCCGTGTCGAAGCCCTTCTTCTCCTGCGTCTCGATGGCCTCAGCCGAGGTGCCGCCGCGGCGGCAGTCCTGGATGAAGTCCGCGAGCGCGGGATTGGCGGCCCCGAGCGCCTCGGCGAGCGGATGGTTGGCGGCGATCGCCTGGAACGAGGCGCCGAAGAGCGTATCGGGCCGGGTCGTGTAGACCTCGATCTCGCTGGCCCCGGCCGGCGCGGTCGCGGCGTCGAGGGCGAAGCGCAGCGACAGGCCCTCGGAGCGGCCGATCCAGTTGCGCTGCATCAGCCGCACCTTGTCCGGCCAGCGCTCGAGCTCGTCGAGCGCCGCGAGCAGCTCGTCGGCGAATTCGGTGATGCGGAAGAACCACTGCGAGAGCTTCCGCCGCTCGACCAGCGCACCGGAGCGCCAACCGCGCCCCTCGATGACCTGCTCGTTGGCGAGCACGGTGTTGTCGACCGGGTCCCAGTTGACCTCGCTCTCCTTGCGATAGGCGAGGCCCCGCTCATGCAGGTCGACGAAGATGCGCTGCTGCTCGGCATAGTAGGAGGGATCGCAGGTGGCGATCTCGCGGCTCCAGTCGAGCGAGAGGCCGAGCAGCTTCAGCTGCGCCTTCATCGTCTCGATGTTCTCGTAGGTCCAGAGCTTCGGATGCGAGTTGCGCTCGATGGCGGCGTTCTCGGCCGGCAGGCCGAACGCGTCCCAGCCCATCGGATGCAGGACGTTGAAGCCCTTCATCCGCTTGAAGCGCGCGACGACGTCGCCCATCACATAGTTGCGGCCATGGCCGATATGGATGCGCCCCGAGGGATAGGGGAACATCTCGAGCACATAGTATTTGGGGCGCGGATCGCCATTCTTCGCTTCGAAGATGCCGCGCTCGGCCCAAACGCGCTGCCAGCGGGGTTCAGCCTCGCGCGGGTTATAACGTTCTGTCGCCATGGTCGTCTTTTGATTGGATGCGAGAAACGGCGCCGAAATCAAGGCGCCGGGCAGGCTGCGACCTTCACCAGAAAGGTGCATGGCGGTCAACCGATAAAGCCCGTCGCGTTGAGCCGCGGGCCGCGACATGCTAGGCGCAGGGGCAACCTTGGGAGCGCCGATGACTGCGAGCGTCGAAGACAATCTGGCCGCCATTCGCGCCCGTATCGCGGCCGCCGAACAGGATGCGAAGCGCGCGGCGGGCTCGGTCAACCTGATCGCCGTCTCGAAGACCTTTCCAGCGGACGACATGCTGCCGGCGCTCGGCGCGGGCCAGCGGCTCTTCGGCGAAAACCGCGTCCAGGAAGCTGAAGGCAAATGGCCGCCGCTCGTCGCGGCCCAGCCCGATATCGAGCTGCACCTGATCGGCCCGCTGCAGTCGAACAAAGCGCGCGAGGCCGTCGCGCTGTTCGACGTCATCCACACCGTCGATCGCGAGAAGATCGCGGCGGCGCTCGCCGGCGAGATGGTGCGGCAGGGACGGAAGCCGCGCCTGTTCGTTCAGGTTAATACCGGGCTCGAGCCGCAGAAGGCCGGCATCGCGCCGCGCGAGGCGCTCGCCTTCGTCGACCGCTGCCGGACCGTGCACGGCCTCGCCATCGCCGGGCTGATGTGCATTCCGCCGGCCGAGGAGGCGCCGGGCCCGCACTTCGCGCTGCTTGCGAAGCTCGCCCGCGAAGCGGATGTCGCCGGCCTCTCGATGGGGATGAGCGGGGATTTCGAAACCGCCATCGCCTTCGGCGCGACGCATGTCCGCGTCGGCTCGGCGATCTTCGGCGGCAGGGGCTGAGGAGGCTGAAAGGCCCCTACGGCAAGGCAACTCGACAGAAGCGCGGATGGCAGTCATACTTTGGGTTGAAGTTGACGCCACCGCTACCCGGAGTTCGCTCATGGCCGATGAAACCATCTACGGCATCGTCGTCCTGCCGTTCGCGTTTTGGGCGCTGCAGAAGTCCTTCGAAAGCGTCTTTAACTTTCGGCAGGATCTCCGCGCCCGGTATCTCGACACCGTGCAACTTCTCGACGATATATCAACGAATATCGAGAAATCTAAAGAGCATATTCGAAACTTCGAAGACGAACTTGCTGGAAGCCCGTGCCGGTTGGAAGCCCGAATTGAAGCTGACAAGAGATACTTCTTGTTCAACGTCTCGGGCGATGTAACGATCAAGGTTTTCGAGCACGACGCTGTTACCCGCTACAGCCATCTCGAAAGCGATCTCTTTAAGCGAGTCAAGCAATTCTACGATCTGCAGTCGGTTATCATCGCTACATACCGGTCCTTTGAAACCGATGCATTTCGCGATCTCACGCCGGCAACCAGAAAGATCGGTGTGTTCGTCAAATTGCTGGGCTTCTATCTTGAAAGCCAAGCGATCGGGCAAACGTGTACCGGCGACCTTCAGAAAGAACTTGAGCTCATCGAGCGATCTCTCCTGTGGCGCATACTTCTTCTGAAACACAAAAGTCTCGTGAAGCTCAGAACTCGATCGGTGGACGCGGTGCCATCAATGCCTCCTCAAAGTGTTCCGGTACCGGCGCGACCTGTCGCGGAAGATGCGATAGGATTAGGCAGTTCAATATCAGATAAGCAGTGACAAACGCACTTTCAAAGTGTTGCCGAACGCAGACTGGAATGCAACGTCCGCGATGACTGCACCCTACCGCCTCAGCCGCGCCGCGTCGCGCGCCGCGTGGCCGCCTCCTCGGCGAGGAAGGCGAGGCAGATCTCGAAGGCGGTGGTATCCGTGTAGAGCGCCTCGGGGGCGGCATCGTGGATGATCATCTGTCCGCCGCGCCGCTCGATGCCGCCCTGCATCATGAGATTGTCGGCCATGTCGACATCCTCGATCATCAGCCCGTCGGCGCCGCGCAGCCGGCCGCTCGCATCCTGATGGACATCGCCGCCATAGAGTGCGATCGACCGCGTGCGCATGT
Organism: Kaistia sp.; assembly: GCA_965279105.1. Taxonomy (GTDB): domain Bacteria; phylum Pseudomonadota; class Alphaproteobacteria; order Rhizobiales; family Kaistiaceae; genus Kaistia. The sequence continues at coordinate 619,922 of OZ257135.1, read as the reverse complement.
CGGCGGCGACATTGGTGTAGCCAAAGGCGAGCTTGCCCTGCGCGCACATATAGCCGAGCTCGAAGCAGGTGCCGGTATCGGCGCTGACGCCGTGATAGGGCGTCAGATTGGCGATGATCGCGTCGGCCTCGTCCATCAGCCTCTCGTCGATGGCGCTGATCGCATGGCCGAGCAGGCGCTTGGTCGGCTGCGGCGGGATCGCGAGATCGCCTGGCGCGAGCGGGATGAGGCCGGCGGCGCGCGTCAGCGCGATCTTGCGGTCGAGCTGCGCCCGGGCATCGGGCAGGAACACTTCCGGCCCGGCGAGATAGACTTTGAGGCTCATGGATCGGCCCTGCTGCGGCTGAGCGCGTGGAACTGCGCGAAAATGATCGATATTGCAGCCTAGTCGCTCCGAGGCGGCGGGCAATGCGCCAAAACGCGCCGCGTCAGCCGTTGACGCGCACGGTCGCGGCCGGGGCGAGGCGCGCCAGCAGCCAGCGCATGGCGGCGGGCGTGACGGCGATGCAGCCTTCGGTCGGCAGGAAGCCGGGCCGGGCGAGATGCAGGAAGATCGCGCTGCCGCGGCCCTGCAGGCGGCGCGAATAGTTCCAGTCGAGCACGACGACGATGTCGTAGAGGGCGTCGTCGCGGACGAGCTTTTCATGGCTCCGCGCATAGGGCAGCGGCACGAAGCGGTTGTAGTTCGGATCGAAGGCGGCGTCGCACCAGCCGTCGCCGGCATGAAGGGCGCGCAGCGGCAGCAGCGTCCTCGGCGGGGGGCCGCGATCCGGCCGCCAGAGCACGGCGAGGAGGCGCATCGGCGATTTCGGCGTCGCGCCGTCGCCCTCGCGCTTGAGGCCGCTGATGCCGGAGCGGCCGATCGCGCATGGGACCGCGCGGCCGCCGATGATCAGGATCCCTTGCGAGCGGCTCCCCGGCCGCCTATTCAGCACGAGAAAGGTGCTTCGTTCCCTCAGGGCGCCTTGCCCGGCACCTCCGCGCGCTTGCTTGCGCGGCGCACTTGTTACGGTCAAAATCCGACGGTTCCGGTTTTGGATCATCACGCCTCGATCCGGACATCAGTGGGTGGGGGAACCTGCAAAGCGAAAAGGCTGCAAGAGATGGCTGTACGACGAATCCTCGTGGTTGACGACGATGATCTGCTGCGGGAGAGCCTTGTCGAACAATTGTCGCTCTATGAAGAGTTCGAGCTTCTGGAGGAGGGATCGGCGGGCAAGGGCATTGCGCGGGCGCGCAGCGAGCCCGTCGACCTGATGATCATGGATGTCGGCCTGCCGGACATGGACGGCCGCGAAGCCGTGAAGCTCTTGCGCAAGGGCGGCTTCAAGGCGCCGATCATCATGCTGACAGGGCATGATTCGGAGTCCGATACCATTCTCGGCCTCGAATCCGGCGCCAATGACTATGTCACCAAGCCGTTCCGCTTCGCCGTGCTGTTGGCGCGGCTCCGGGCGCAGCTCCGGCAATTCGAGCAGAGCGAGGACGCCACCTTCACCATCGGCCGCTACACGTTCCGGCCGAGCGCGAAGCTCCTGCTCGACGAGCGCGGCCAGAAGATCCGCCTGACCGAGAAGGAAACCTCGATCCTCAAGTTTCTCTATCGCGCCGGGGAAAAGGTCGTCGGCCGCGATATCCTGCTGCATGAGGTCTGGGGCTATAACTCCGGCGTGACAACGCATACGCTGGAGACGCATATCTACCGCCTTCGTCAGAAGATCGAGCGCGAGCCTTCTGTCGCGGAACTGCTGATCACGGAAGCCGGCGGCTACAAGCTGGTGCCCTGAGGGCTGGAGACACGATGACGCTTGCCGAAGACATATCGCTGTTGCTGCGGGTTCCGCTGTTTTCGGACCTCTCGAGCGATCATCTTCGGCTGATCGCCTTCAGTGCGATCCGGCTCGAACTGCCGGCGGGCCGGGTGCTGTTCCGCAAGGACGCGCCGGCCATGTCCGGCTTCGTCGTCATGGCCGGCGAGGTGGAACTGACTGACACCGACCGCGCCGAACCGCGCGTGCTCGGCCAGTTCGGGCCGGGCGCGCTCATCGGCGAGACGGCGCTGTTCGTCGAGACACGGCGTCCGGCGACGGCGCTCGCCCTCAATGACTGCGAACTGGTCGAGATCGACCGGACGCTGATGCGGCGGCTCCTCAACGAATATCCGGATGTCGCTGCGCGGCTGCACGTCAAGCTGATCGACAAGCTCGCCGGCACGGTCTCCGAGGTCGGGCGCATCAAGACCCGCCTCGACGCGATCAGCTACCCGCCGGCGCGCACGCATTAGGCCGGCTCGCGCGGTCCATCGGCGAAGCCGGCGACCTGCGGTCTTCGTCACTTCAGAGTGCAGGAGTCCGTTCCGCCGCGTCTTTGGCGCGCGCTGTCCCAGGGACAGCGCGCGCTGATTCTGGACGAGGGCCGGCCGCCTTAGCGGCGGCCGCCGCCGAAGTGTCCGCCGCCGAACCCTCCGCCGAAGCCGCCTCCAAAGCCGCCGCCGCCGCCGAAGCGGTCACCGCCGCCGAAGTCGCCACCGCCGAAGCGATCGCCACCCCCGAAGTCACCGCCGCCGAAATCCCCGCCGCCGAAGCGGTCGCCGCCATCGAAGCCGCCGCGCGAGGAGAAGTCGTCAACGCGGTCCTGGCCGGCCTGCTGGAACGAGCGCTGGCTGTTCAGATCATTCAGTGTCGAGCTGTCGCGATCGGCCTGCCAGCCGTCCGAGGTGTGCTGCTGCCAGCCGCTGTCGTCGCTGTACTGGTGAATATTGCCGTCGTGGTCGGTGTAGAGATTGCCGTTGTTCCAGGCGACGCCGTTGCCGGTCTTGGCATTGCCGGCCACGCCGCGGCTGTCGACATCGACATGGCCGTCGGTGTCGGTCACGCCGGTTTCGCTGGCATGGCCGATGCCGGTATTGGCGTTGTAGCTCGCCGACTGGCGTCCGGCGGCGCCGTTGCCGGTCCAGGGATTGAAGGCAGCGCCCGAGCGGGCGGCGAAGTCGGTGCCGTCTGCGGTATGGCCATAGGCGGAGCGCGCCGCCCATTCCGTGCCCGTGGCGGCGTTGTAGCCGAAGGCATGGTTGAAGGTCGCGTCACCGCCCCAGCGGCCATAGATGTTGGTCTGGTTGATGTTGACGTGGCTCCAGGCGCCGCCCCAGGGCCCGGCGCCCCAATAGGGACCCCAATAGGGCGAGGCCCCGCCCCAGAGTGCCCCGGCCGCGAAGCCGAAGGCGAAACCGGCCGCCGAATCGAGCGCGAAATCGGCGCCATAGCCATAGGTCGCCGGGCAGCCATACCAGATGGAGCCGACATAGCCGGTGCAGCTATAGCCGGTGCCATAGACGACCAGGCCGTCATTGAGCGCGACGCCGAAATAGCCCGGCGTGTAGCCGACCGTGACGAGGTCGGCGGTCGAGGCATAGACATGCACATAGGTCACGTAATGCAGCGGCGATGAGACCGGGATCGTGTAGATGATGTCCGGCACGACATCGGCCACGGCCCATGGTCCGGACGGCCCGGCGGCGACGAACCAGACGCCATTCGAGACGGCGTAGTAGCGGCCCGAATCGATGGCGATCACCGGCGTCGCCGTGTTCTCGGCATAATAGAGCGCGGTGCCGTCGATCTTCTTGAAGCGCGCGGGGCCGTCATAGCTGACGGTGAGGCCGGTCGCGCGGCTGACCGTCGCGGTCTGCGGGATGGTCGCGGCGATGGCCGCTTCCTTGGCCTGCGGCGTGCCGGGAACCGAGACGAGCACGTTGGCTTTGGGGTCCTTCGGCGAGATCTTGGCAAATTCAGTCGGCAATCCGGACGGCGGCACATAGCCCCAGGGACCGGCGAGGTCGATCGCCTCGAACCAGCGGCCGGAGATCAGGAGGTAATAGGTGTTGCTGGCCGGGTCCATGAACACGGCGTGATCGGCATTCGCCATGGTCAGAAGCGTGGTGCCGGTGACCGGCTGCATCTCCGCCGTTCCGGTGGTCTGGATCAGCTCGGTCGGCACGGTGGAGATGATGAGCGCCGGCGGCTGGTCGGGCCGCTTGCCGTTCTCGGGCAGCATCGGATCCGGCTCGGACTGGCGGCTCGCCGCCTTCGCGGCCGCGACCAGCGCGCTCGGCACGCTCGTCGTCGCGACGAAGCTGCCGTCGAGACGGTCGGACTGGTACCAGTAGCCGGCGGCCTCGACATGGTAGCGGTTGTCGCTGTCGACGAGGATCAGCGTGCGCGTATTCATGACGCGGCGGAAGGACGGCTCGCCGTCGACCGGCTTCAGCACCGGATCGCCCGAGACGAGAACGAGCAGCGACGGCGTCGAGACGAAGACGATCTTCGGCGGGTCGTTCTGGACGGGCTCGCTGAGCTCGGCCGACAGCTGCTTGGCGGCGGCATAGCTCGTCTGCAACTGGTCGAGCGCGACGGTGATGCCGGCGGTCGGCAGGCGCGACTGCAGCGCCGCCTTGAGGCGGTCGTCCTGGGTGGCATCGGTCGGCACGTCGACGCGGCTGACCGAGATCGTTCCGAGATGTGCCTGGCGCGAGGGCTTGTCGACGGCGACGCGGGCGGTGAAGCGGGCCGTGCCATAGACGGGCGTGCCGTCCTTCGGGCCGAGCGCGATGGCCGCGCGGCCGCTGACCTGGTCGCCGGTCCAGTCCTCGATCAGCGGCTGGTAGATCTGAAGCGTCTCGCCACCGACATCATAGGTCTTCGGCCAGGACGGCGCCTTCAAGGGCGCGGTCGGCGCGGGCGCGGGCTGTGCCGCATCCTGGGCGAGCGCCGCCGCGATGAACGGACGCGGGGCAAAGGGCGAAAGGGCGGTCGCGGCCAGCGCGAACACCAGGGCATAGCGATAGGGTGACACTCAATCCTCCCGAAACCGAAACGGCGCGTTCCGCTATCCGGTGCGGGCGCGGCCTTCACCGACCGTCGGCAATCCTCATGGCTGAAGCGTGACGGTCGCCCAGCTGAATGAGCCGCAGGAAGGCGGCATCGTCATTGTCGAGGCCGATCCGCTGCAGCGTGATGTAGTCGAGCGATTCCGCATGGCTGAGGCCGCGGAAACACTCGACGCCGGCGGCATCATACGCGAAATCGGCCGCCGCATAGTGGCGACGTTCGGCAGGCGAGAGGGGCAGCAAGGTCGGTTGCATGCGCCGCTCCCGAGGCCTGAACAACGCGGCGGCGCGGTTGGCGAACAGCTGGGACTTGCGAGCAGACATCCGGGCGTTGTCCCGGTCGAATTCCTGTTCGTTCTGCATCATCGATGCGTCCCCCCAGCAGAGCTGACGGAACCACAGGTAGCGCCCAACCCTTTACGAAACGCCAACGCGTCCGGGGGCGGCCCTCAACTGGAGAGCGTGCGGCGGACCGCGTCATGCCAGCCGGCAATCTTCGCCGTCCGCGTCGCGGCCTCCATCGACGGCTCGAAGCGCTGTTCGCGGCGCCAGATGGCCGAGAAACCGGCTTCGCCGGGCCAGGTGCCGGTCTGGCGTCCGGCGAGCCAGGCGGCGCCGAGCGCGGTGGTTTCCAGCACGACCGGACGGTCGACGGGCGCCTCGAGCAGGTCGGCGAGCCGCTGCATCGTCCAGTCGCTCGCCACCATGCCGCCGTCGACGCGCAGCACCGTTTCCTCGCCGCCCTGCCAGTCGCGCTTCATCGCATCGAGCAGGTCGCGGGTCTGGAAACAGACGGATTCGAGCGCCGCGCGAACGATCTCGCGCGGGCCGGTGCCGCGGGTCAGGCCGAACATCGCGCCGCGGGCCCGCGCATCCCACCAGGGCGCGCCGAGCCCGGTGAAGGCGGGGACGAGATAGACGTCCTGATGCGGATCGGCCTCGGCCGCCATCGGACCCGAGGCCTCGGCGCGATCGATCAAGTGAAGCCCGTCGCGCAGCCACTGGATCGCCGAGCCGGCCACGAAGATCGAGCCCTCGAGCGCATAGGTCGTCTTGCCGTCGAGGCGATAGGCGATGGTGGTCAGGAGGCGGTTGGTCGAGGGGACGCGCTCGCTTCCGGTGTTGAGGAGGGCGAAGCAGCCGGTGCCATAGGTCGCCTTCATCATGCCCGGTGCGAAGCAGGCCTGTCCGAGCGTCGCCGCATGCTGGTCGCCGGCGATGCCGGCGATCTGGACGGCAGCGCCGAGGATCGACGGATCGGTGGTGCCGAAATCGGCGGCGCAGTCCTTCACCTCCGGCAACAGGGCGCGGGGCACGCGGAAGAGGGCGAGCAGATCGTCGTCCCAGTCGCCGCCGGCGATGTCGTAAAGCAGCGTCCGCGCCGCATTGGTGGCGTCGGTCGCATGCGTGGCGCCGCCGGTCAGCCGCCAGAGCAGGAAGCTGTCGACCGTGCCGAAGGCGAGCTCGCCGCGCTCGGCCCTCGCCCGCGCACCCTCAACATGGTCGAGCATCCAGGCGATCTTGGTGGCGGAGAAATAGGGATCGAGCAGGAGGCCGGTCTTTTCGGTCACCATCGCCTCGGCGCCCTCGGCCTTGAGGCGGTCGCAGAGATCGGCGGTGCGGCGGTCCTGCCAGACGATGGCGTTGTGGATCGGCTTGCCGCTGGCGCGGTCCCAGATCAGGGTCGTCTCGCGCTGGTTGGTGATGCCGATGCCGGCGATATCGCCCGCCGAGAGCTTGGCGTTCGACAGCGCGAAGCGAATGGTGTCGACCACCGTGCGCCAGATGTCCTCGCCGTCATGCTCGACCCAGCCGGAGCGTGGAAAATGCTGCCGGAACTCCTGCTGGCCGAGACCGAGGATCCGTCCGCCGCCATCGAACACGATGCTCCGCGTCGACGTCGTGCCTTGATCGATCGCCAGAATGAAACCGCTCACGCCCATCCTCCCTGTCGTTGCCGCGGCGCTCGTCGCGTGACTCGTCACATGGCGCCGTTGTCGGGCACGGCGGTCATCACGCGGACGTGACAACCCCTTTGGCCCGTTCCTGCCGTATCCACCGTCGCAGCTTCGGGGCGGGGCGGGCAAGAGGCAGGATGGAGCAAGGCGGATGGCGATCGATTGGGGCGCGACTTTGCCGCTGGCTTCGCTATTCTGCCGTCCCCTTGGCGGACTGACGAGGCGATGACGGAACAGAACGACGAGAGAGATGCGGCGGCGGAACCGCGTCCGAGCGAGACGGCGGAGTTCCTCCGCCAGTTTTCCGACTTCGTGCTCGCGCTCTGGCGATCGTCCGGGCGCAGCACGTTCGTGCTGCTCTCGGTCGGCATCATCACGGTCATTCTCGCCACCAATGTCATGCAGGTGGGGCTCAACGCCTGGAACAAGCCGTTCTATGACGCCATCGAGCAGAAGAACATCCGCTCGTTCCTCTATTATCTCATGGTTTTCGGCGGCATCGCCGGCGTGCTCCTGGCGCTCAATGTCGCGCAGACATGGCTCGACCAGATGATCAAGCTGCAGTCGCGCAAATGGCTGACGCGCGACCTGATCGAGCAATGGCTGGCGCCGCGGCGGCTGGTCATGCTGCGCAGCGAGGGCGAGATCGGCGTCAATCCCGACCAGCGCGTGCATGAGGACGCCCGCCATCTCGCCGAGCTCTCGGCCGGGCTCGGCATCGGCCTGTTCCAGTCCTCGCTGCTGCTCGTCTCCTTCGTCGGCGTGCTCTGGGTGCTGTCGAGCGGCATCCGCCTATCGATCGACGGCATGACGCTCGCCATTCCCGGCTACATGGTCTGGTGCGCGCTGATCTTCGCCGCGACCGGCTCGCTGCTCAGCTGGCTGGTCGGCCGGCCGCTGATCGGCATCGGCGTCGAGCGCTATGCCCGCGAGGCGGATCTCCGCTTCGCGATGGTGCAGGTCAGCGAGAACGCCAATGGCATCGTGCTCAATGGCGGCGAGGCCGACGAGCAGAAGCGCCTCGGCGAGGAGCTCGAACGGGTGCTGGCCGTGATGCGGCGGACGGTGAACGCCATCGCAAGGCTGACCTGGATCACGTCCGGCTATGGCTGGGTCGGCATCGTCGCGCCGATCGTCATCGCCGCGCCGGGATATTTCGGCGGACAGCTCACCTTCGGCCAGCTGATGATGGTCGTCGGCGCCTTCAACCAGGTGCAGGGCGCGCTGCGCTGGTTCGTCGACAATTTCAGCGCCATCGCCGACTGGCGGGCGACGTTGTCGCGGGTCATGACCTTCCGCGAGGCGCTGACCAGCCTCGAGACGCGCAGCCAGGCCAGCGAGCACCTGACCTATGAGCATGCCGGCGACCATGTCGTGCTCGACCACGTCCGCATCACCTGGATCACCGCGGCGGCGGCGCTCGATCCGGTGACGATCGAGGTCAAGCCAGGCGAGCGGCTGCAGATCGTCGACCAGACCGGCTCCGGCCGCGGCGCGCTGTTCTCGGCGCTGGCCGGATTGTGGCCGTTCGGCTCCGGGCGCATCGCGCTGCCGCCCGGCGCGCGCACGATGTTCCTGCCCGAGCGACCCTATATCCCGGACGGCACGCTGCGCGCCGCGATCACCTATCCGGCGGCGCCGACCGATTTCAGCGAGGCGGACCTGACGGCGGCGCTGAAGCGGGTCGAGCTGTCGCGCCTCGTCGGCTCGCTCGACCGGCGCGCGCGCTGGGGCCGCGAACTCTCCTTCGACGACGAGGAGCGGCTGACCTTCGCGCGGCTGCTGCTGCTGAAGCCGGACTGGATCTTCACCGAGCAGTCGATCGATACGCTCGACGACAGGCAGCGCGCGGTGTTCCGCTCGCTGCTCGAGGGCGAACTGAAGGGCGCCGGGCTGGTCACGGTCGCCGGCCGGCCGTCGACAACCGATTTCTACGGCCGCACGGTCAATCTCGTCGGCGCGGCCGGCGACGTCGAGCCAACGGAGAGCGAGGCGCCATGAGCGGCAGGAAGACAGCGGCTGGCGTGCGGCTTTCGGACGAGGACCTGCTCGAGACCGTGCAGCGCCAGACCTTCCGCTATTTCTGGGATTTCGCCGATCCCGGCAGCGGCATGACGCGCGACCGTTTCGGCGGCAATGACGGCTGGCTGGTGACCGGCGGTTCCGGCATGGGCGCGATGGCGATCGTCGTCGCGGCCGAGCGCGGCTGGGTGACGCGCGAGGCGGCGGTCGAGCGGCTGCATTTGATGCTGCGCTTCCTCGAGCGCTGCGACAGCTATCACGGCGCCCTGCCGCATTTCGTGACGCCCGAGGGCCGCACGATCCGCTTCGGCCGCAAGGACGACGGCGCCGACATCATCGAGACGGCGCTGCTGGTGCAGGGCCTCATCGCCGCACGGCAATACTTTGCCGCCGATGCCGGCAAGGAACCCTGGCTGCGCGGCCGCATCGACGGGCTCGTCAACGCCATCGAATGGGACTGGTTCACGCAAGGCGGCCGCGAGGCCTATTACTGGCACTGGAGCCCCAATCACGGCTTCGGCCTCAACCACGAGGTGCTCGGCTGGAACGAGTGCCTGATCGCGCTGGTGCTCGCCGCAGGCGCCGAGCGCGGCGCCATCGATCCGGCCGTCTACCACAACGGCTTCACGCAGAGCCGCACCTTCCTCAATGGCCGCGAGAACGCCGCCAACGAGCATATCCGGCTGCCGCTCGGGCCGGACGGCGGCGGGCCGCTGTTCTTTGCGCATTATTCGTTTCTCGGCCTCGATCCGCGCGGCTTGAAGGATGCCTATGCCGATTATTTCGCGCAGAACCTCGCCCATGTCCGCATCAACCAGGCCTATTGCGTCCGCAATCCCAAGAACTTCGCCGGCTATGGACCGGCCTGCTGGGGCCTGACGGCCAGCGACAGCCATGACGGCTATTCGGCGCATGCGCCCGACAACGATCTCGGCGTGATCGCGCCGACGGCGGCGGTTTCGAGCCTTCCCTATGCGCCCGACCTCGTCATGCCGGCGATCCGCCACTTCTATGAGGATCTCGGGCCGAAGATCTGGGGCGAGTACGGCTTCGTCGACGCCTTCAACGAGACGGTCGGCTGGTTCGCGAAGACGCATCTCGCCATCGACCAGGGGCCGATCATCGCCATGATCGAGAACCACCGCAGCGGCCTCCTCTGGCGGCTCGTGATGCAGGACCCGCAGGTCCGCCGCGGCCTGACGCGCCTCGGCTTCACCAGCCCGCATCTGGCCAGCGCCACGGCCTGACCGTCAGCCGCCCATCGCCTCGGCGAAGAAGTCGGCCGGACTGTCCTCCTCGATGAGGCGGCCGCGCCGGAGGCGCCAGAAGCGGTTGCCGACCGTCTCGACGAAGCGGCGATCGTGCGAGACCAGCACTGCGGCCGCCTCGCCGGCGACGAGTTCGCCCTCGAGCGCCTCCTGGCCGTCGATGTCGAGATGGTTGGTCGGCTCGTCGAGCAGATAGACATTCGGCTGCTGCAGCCTGAGGATCAGCATCGCCAGCCGCGCGCGCTGGCCGCCGGAGAGTGTCGCGACGCTGTGCGTCAGCCGCTCGACCGCGAATCCGGCGCCGGCGAGCAGGGCGCGGATGCGCTGTTCGCCGAGCGGGAAGCGGCTGGCGAGAGCGCCGGCCAGCGTTTCGCCGGGGGCGAGATAGCTGAGCTGCTGGTCGGCGACGCCGGCCACCGCCTGCGGTCCGACGCGGAGGCCCGCGATCGCCTCGCCGCCGAGCGCGCGGGCGATCAGGCCGACGAGGCGCGACTTGCCGCTGCCATTGGCGCCGAGCAGCATCACGCGGTCGCCGGGCTGGATCCACAGTCTGCCGGTCGTGAACAGGCGGCGACCGTCCGGTGTGGCCACTGCGACATCGTCGAACGCCAGCAGCGTGCGCGCGCTGGCGCCGCGCTCGGCGAGGCGGATCCGCCCGGCGGATTCTTCGAGAAAGGCCGGCCGCGCCGCCGCCTCGATCTTTTCGGCGCGCTGCTTCAATTGCCGCGTCTTCACGGTCAAGAGGTCGGAGCCGGAATTGATGCCGAGATTGTTGAGCTTCGCGGCCTGGCGCCGGAGCTGCGCCGCCTGGCGAAGGTCGGTCTCGTGGCGCCGCGCCTGTGCCTCGTCTTCGCTGTCGAGGCTCGCCCTCGCCGCGGAATAGGGCAGTGCGAAATCGGCCGAGGCCTCCAGCCGCAGGAACAGCGTCCGCGTGGTGACCGCGTCGAGGAAGGCGCGGTCGTGGCTGGCGACGACGAGCGCCGTGTCCTTCGGCAAGGCGGCGATCCAGCGCTCGACGATGCCGATCCGCTCGAGATCGAGATGGTTCGTCGGCTCATCCATCAGGAAAACGTCCGGCTCGCCGAGGCTGGCGCGGGCGAGCAGCGCGATGCGCTGCCAGCCGCCGCTGAGCGCACCCAGCGTCCGGTCGCGAAGGTCGGATGGAAAGTCGAGCCCGTCGAGGGCGACATCGACGCGCCATCCGTCCCAGTCGCGCGCCTCCTCGGGCAGGGCGCGCAGCAGCGCCTCGCGCACGGTGAGGCCGAGCGCCTCGGGCTCGGCGTCCTGCAGCATCAGCGCGATGCGGGCGGCGCGCTGGTGCTGGCAGCTGCCTTCGGTCGGATCGAAGAGGCCGGCGAGACAGCCGAGCAGGGTCGACTTGCCGCGGCCATTGGCGGCGACGAGGCCAATGCGGTCGCCCTTGTGGACGACGAGATCGAGATTGGAAAAGAGCGGCGCGCCGAGCGCCATGCCGAGCGAGCGGGCAATGATCAGGCTCATGGGAAACGTCTTCTTCGTGTCCGGCCGGATCGGCGCGAGCGCGCATGATCCAGATGTTCGGGAAATGAGCCGACCGGGAAGAGGACGTCTTGGTCCGTTGCCTGATCAGCCCTGCAAACGCATCTGCAGGGCGAGGACAGGGCCGTATGTCAGGTGATGTCGCACGGCAATCACGCGGCCCTCCCTTGGTCGAGGCTGAACGAACATCGTCAATCTAGCAGATGAGCCGAGGCTAGACGAGCACCGGCTGCTTGGCTCTCGCGTCATGGCCGAAGACGCGGCGATAGCGGGCGACCTCGTCGTCCGGGCCGGTCGCCTTGTTGGCGTTGTCGGAGAGCTTCACCGCCGGCCGCCCGTTCGCCTCGATCACCTTGCAGACGAGCGAGATCGCCTGCAGGCGGTCGTCCTTGCCGTCGGGGGCGCAGTCGCGGAAGTCGTTGGTGACATTGGTGCCCCAGCCGATCGAGAGGTTGACGCGCCCACGCAGCGCCCGCGCCGCATGCTCGATCGTGTCGATATCCATGCCGTCGGAGAGCACGATCAGCTTCTCGCGTGGATCGCGGCCATGCGACGCCCACCAGGCGATGGCTTCCTCGGCTGCCTCGATCGGCGGCTTCGAATCGGGCCGGATGCCCTTCCAGTCGAGGATCCAGTCGGGCGCGTCGCGCAGGAACGCCGTGGTGCCATAGGTGTCGGGCAGGATGACGAGCAGGTTGCCGTCATACATCTTCGCCCAGTCCTTCAGCACCTTGTAGGGCGCGTCGTGCAGCTCGGCGTCGGTCTCGGCGAGCGCGGCATAGACCATCGGCAGTTCATGCGCATTGGTGCCGATCGCCTCGAGGCCGGCATCCATCGCCATCTTCACATTGGACGTGCCGACGAAATTGTCGCCGAGCCCTTCCTGCAGCGCCTCGACGGTCCATTTCTGCCAGAGGAAGCCGTGGCGGCGGCGCGTGCCGAAATCGGCGATCTTGAGCGGGCCTTCGCGGCCGAGCACCCGCAGCCGCTCGATCTTGCCCCAGAGCTTGGCCTTGGCCTTGGCATAGAGCACGTCGAGCTCGAAGCGGCTCATGCCCTTCATCGCGGCGCGGGCGCGCAGTTCGCTGACGATGGAAAGCGCCGGCACCTCCCAGAGCGTCGTCTCGCACCAGGGCCCCTCGAACAGGAGCTCGTACTGGCCGTCCGCCGTGCGGTGCAGCTGATATTCCGGCAGGCGGAAATCCTCGAGCCAATCGAGGAAATCCGGCTTGAAGATCTGCTTGACGCCATAGAACGTGTTGCCGGCCAGCCAGATCAGTTCGTTCTTCTGGAAGCGCAGCGTGCGGGCATGGTCGAGCTGGTCGCGCAGCTCGCGCTCGTCGATCACTTCGGCGAGGCGGACCGATGTCGTGCGGTTGATCAGGCCGAAGGTGGCGCGCACATCGGGCGAGGTCGACCGGATCAGCTGCAGCATCAGGAACTTGTAGAAATCGGTGTCGAGCAGCGTGCGCACGATCGGGTCGATGCGGAAGCCGTGATTGTAGACGCGTGTCGCGACGTCGAGCGTCATGCTGATTCCATCGGAGGTTTGGTCTGGCGTTGGGTCCGCGGGGGCGCGCCCGGCGGCGTGTGCGGCCGAAGATGCGGCCATCGATCGGGCCGGCTCCCTCACCGGCTGGCCGCCTAGCGGCATCTTGAAGCGTTTCACGCAGTCAATCAGGCTCTGCCGCGCATCGCAAGCGCCGCCCGCCCCGGCAGCGGCGACCACTCTCGCAATTCATCATGCTTTCCGCCATATAGGGCAAGCGGAACACAGCTTTCTGGAGCGGCCATGGACGCGCCCTTCGCCAAGATGAACGGCATCGGCAACGAGATCACCGTGCTCGATCTGCGCGGCGCGCCCTGGCGCCTCGATGCAGAGAGGGCACGGCGCATCGCCGCCGATCCGGCGACGGCGTTCGACCAGCTGATGACGATCGAGCCGCCGAGGACGCCGGGCACCGACGCCTTCATGCACATCTTCAACACCGACGGCTCGCTGTCGGGCGCCTGCGGCAACGGCACGCGCTGTGTCGGCCTCGTGCTGGCGCGCGAGAGCGGACGGCAGGATTTCCTGCTCGAGACCTCGGCCGGGCTGCTCGCGGTGACGGCGCGCGATGCCGACCGCATCACGGTCGACATGGGGCGGCCGCGCTTCGGCTGGGCCGAGATCCCGCTCGCCGAGCCCTTCGCCGACACACGCGCCATCGAACTGCAGATCGGCCCGATCGACGCGCCGATCCTGCATTCGCCCTCGGTGGTCAATGTCGGCAATCCGCACGCGATCTTCTGGGTCGACGATGCCGACGCCTTCGATCTCGGCCGGATCGGGCCGATGCTGGAAAACCACCCGATCTTTCCGGAGCGGGCCAATATCTCGCTCGCCGAGATCACCGGCCCCGGCGCGCTGAAGCTGCGCGTCTGGGAGCGCGGCGCCGGGCTGACGCGGGCCTGCGGCTCGGCCGCCTGTGCCGCGGCAGTGGCGGCGGCGCGCACCGGACGGACCGGCCGCGCGGTCGATGTCGCCCTCCCCGGCGGCGTCCTCTCCATCCTCTGGCGCGAGGACGACCGCATCCTGATGACCGGCGCCGCCGAATTCGAGCATGAGGGCCGGCTCGGTTTCGGTGCGGGCGATGCGCTTCGCCTCGTTCGGGCGCCTGTCGCCGCCGATGCTTGAGGGTGGCCTTTGGCGGCCGCTTCCGTCATAGAGAGCGCGGGCGCCTCGCGCTTCACCCCCTCATTTGTCCGGATCGCATGAGCCTCGACGTCCATTCCTTCGGCTGCCGGTTGAACACGCTCGAATCCGAAGTGATGCGTGCCAATGCCCGTGCCGCCGGCTTCACGGATGCCGTCGTCGTCAACACCTGCGCCGTGACCGCCGAGGCGGTGCGCCAGGCGCGCCAGCTCATCCGCAAGGCGCGGCGCGAGCAGCCGGGCGCCCGGATCATCGTCTCGGGCTGTGCCGTGCAGGTCGATCCGGCCGGTTTCGCGGCGATGCCGGAGATCGATCTCCTGCTCGGCAATGCCGAGAAGCTCCGCGCCGCCGACTGGCGCTCCGGCGAGCGGGTGCGCGTCGGCGACGTCATGCAGGAGCGCGCGATCACGGACGAGCGCGCGGCAAGCGGAGAGGCCGTGGGCACGATGGAGGGCCATACCCGCGCCTTCCTCGCCATCCAGAACGGCTGCGACCATCGCTGCACCTTCTGCATCATTCCCTATGGCCGCGGCCCCTCGCGCTCGGTGCCGATGGGCGCCGTGGTCGAGAGCATCCGCGGCCTTGTCGCGCGTGGCCATGCCGAGGTGGTGCTGACCGGGGTCGACATCACCGCCTATGGCGCCGACCTGCCGGGCAAGCCGACGCTCGGGCGCCTCGTCGCGGCCATCCTGAAGCTGGTGCCGGACCTGCCGCGGCTCCGCCTCTCCTCGCTCGATACGATCGAGGTCGATCCGGCGCTGATGGCGGTGATCGCCGGCGAGCCGCGGCTGATGCCGCATTTCCATCTCTCGCTGCAGGCCGGCGACGACATGATCCTGAAGCGCATGAAGCGCCGCCACAGCCGCGCTGACGCGATCCGCTTCTGCGCCGATGTGCGGGCGCGGCGTCCGGATGCCGTCTTCGGTGCCGATCTCATCGCCGGCTTCCCGACCGAAACCGAGGCGATGTTCGGCGAGACCTTGGCGCTGGTCGAGGACTGCGGGCTGACGCATCTCCACGTGTTCCCGTTCTCGCCGCGCCCTGGGACGCCGGCGGCGCGCATGCCGCAAGTTGCCGCCGAGACGATCAAGGCGCGGGCGGCAGTGCTCCGCGCCCTCGGCAAGCGGCGGCTCGACGTCTTTCTCGACGGCGAGATCGGGGCGAGGCGGAGCGTGCTCGCCGAGCGTGGCGGCCGTGGCCGCACCGAACATTTCACCGAGGTCGCGATCACAGGCGTCGCCCCCGGCGCGCTGGTCGAGGCGCGCATCACCGGGCGCTCCCCGTCCGGCCTCCTCGCCACGCCGATCGAAAGGGCCGCCTGACCATGAGCGATGAGAAGAAGGGCTTCTTCAAGCGCATCTTCGGCCGCGGCGAGGCGGTGCCCGAAGCGGCGACGGACGACGCGGTGCCGCCGCTCGCGGCCGAGCCGGAGCGCTTGCCGATCCCGGAACCGCCCGTCGTCGCTCCGCCGGCGCCACGGCTCTCCTGGTTCCAGCGGCTGAAGGCCGGGCTCGCCCGCTCGTCGAGCGCGCTCTCGGACGGAATCGCCTCGGTCTTCACCAAGCGCAAGCTCGACGCGGCGACGCTGGAGGAATTCGAGGACGTCCTCATCCAGGCCGATCTCGGCATGGGCGCCGCCGCCGCGATCACCGCCGCGCTCGGCAAGGGCCGCTTCGACAAGGAAATCGAGGGCGACGAGGTCAAGGCGATCCTCGCCGAGGAGGTGACCAAGATCCTCGCCCCCGTGGCGCGGCCGCTGGTCATCGATCCGGCGCTGAAGCCGCATGTCATCCTCGTCGTCGGCGTCAACGGCACCGGCAAGACGACGACGATCGGCAAGCTCGCCGCGAAGTTCCGCTCCGAGGGCCGAACCGTGATGCTGGCCGCCGGCGACACGTTCCGCGCCGCCGCCGTCGAGCAATTGAAGATCTGGGGCGAGCGCACCGGAGCCGGCGTCGTCGCGCGCGCCATCGGCGCCGATGCCGCGGGCCTTGCCTATGACGCGCTCAAGGAGGCGCAGGCCTCCGGCACCGACGTGCTCCTGATCGACACCGCCGGACGGCTGCAGAACCGCACCGAGCTCATGGCCGAGCTCGAGAAGATCATCCGCGTGATCAAGAAGCACGACCCGTCGGCGCCTCACACGGTGTTGATGACGCTCGACGCGACCACGGGGCAGAATGCCCTCAATCAGGTCGAGATCTTCGGCCGCACCGCCGGCGTCACCGGCCTCGTCATGACCAAGCTCGACGGCACGGCGCGCGGCGGTATCCTTGTCGCCATCGCCGGCAAGTTCGGCCTGCCGATCCATTTCATCGGCGTCGGCGAGGGCGTCGACGACCTCGAGCCTTTCGAGGCCGGCGATTTCGCCCGCGCCATTGCCGGCCTCGCCGGCTGACGCCATTCATCGTCCACGAGCGGGGACCGTCCCATGCCAAACCTGTTCGAACGCGCGCCCAACGATCCGAAGCACAAGGATCTCAACCCGATCCTGAAGCTGGCGCTCGAACTCGGCCCGCTCGGCGTCTTCTTCTTCGCCAATGCCCGCAGCGGCATCTACATGGCGACCGGCGCCTTCATGGTGGCGACGCTGATCGCACTCGGCGTCTCCTATGCGCTCACCCGCCGCCTGCCGATCATGCCCGTCGTCACCGGCGTCATCGTGCTGGTGTTCGGCTCGCTGACGCTGTGGCTGCATGACGACACCTTCATCAAGATGAAGCCGACCATCGTCAACGCGCTGTTCGGCTTCACGCTGCTCGGCGGCCTCCTCTTCGGCCGCTCGCTGCTCGGCTATGTGTTTGACTCTGTCTTCCACCTGACCGACGAGGGCTGGCGCACGCTGACCTTCCGCTGGGGCCTGTTCTTCCTGGCGCTCGCCGTGCTCAACGAGGTGATCTGGCGCGGCGCGCAGGTCTATCTGCCCGACCCGGTCGCGGCGACCGACCTCTGGGTCAAGTTCAAGGTGTTCGGCATCATGCCGCTCACCTTCCTGTTCACGCTGTCGCAACTGCCGCTGATCCAGCGCACCAGCGTCCAGGACGAAAGCCCGAAATAGCCGCGCCTGGCTGGGGCCCGTCCGGGCGCCGCGTCGTCACCAAGGGATAGAAGTCGCGCGTCGCGCGGGGGGCCGTCCTGCAGCAAGTCGCTCTCATCATCGCCTGCCTCGTGATCGGCATGGTGCTGCGCTGGTCGGGGCGGTTGCCGGAGGGGGCCAACAAGGTCCTCGGCGGCTGGGTGATCAATGTCGCGCTGCCGGCGGCGGCGCTGCAGAGCGTGCACGGCCTCACCATCGACCGCGGCTGGTGGCTGGCGGCGGCGACGCCCTGGCTCGGCGTGCTCCTCGCCGTCGTCGTCATCGTCCCGCTCTGCCGCGCCTTCGGCTGGTCACGCCAGAGGACCGGCGCGTTGCTGCTCGGCGCCGGCTGGGGCAACACGTCCTTTGTCGGGCTGCCGATGATCGCCGCCTTCGCCGGCAGCGAGTGGCTCGGCCTCGGCATCGTCATCGATCTCTTCGGCACCTATCTCGCGCTCTCGACGCTGGGCCTTGCCATCGCCGCGGTCGCGAGTTCCGGAAGGCTCGATCTCCGCGAGGTCGGCCGGCGGATCGTGACCTTTCCGCCCTTCATCGCCATCATCCTGGCGCTGGCGACCAACGGGCTCGGCCGTCCGGACTGGATCACCGCCCTGCTCGGCGCCCTCGCCGACACGCTGACCCCGATCGCGCTGGCGGCGGTCGGCTTCGCGCTGCGCTTCGATCGCCTCGCCGGCCATGCCGCACCGCTGGTGCTCGGTCTCGGCCATCGGCTGATCCTGGCGCCGCTCGCTTTGCTCGGGCTCTATCTGCTCATCGGCCAGACCGGCGATCCGGTCGCGCGCGTCGCGATGCTGGAAATGGCGATGCCGCCGATGCTCGGCGCCAGCATCATCGCGCTCGACCATGATCTCGAGCCCGATCTCGGCGCGCTGCTGATCGGGATCGGCGTGCCCCTGTCGATGCTGACCGTCTGGGGCTGGTGGTCGATCTTCGCCAGCGTCTGACGCGGCTCCCTTGCGGGCGCGCTAGCCGCCCTTCTCGATCTTGTCGAGTTCCGGCAGCAGCACGGTCGCCACCGCCTCGTCGGTCAGCGGCCCGATGAACTTGAAGCGGATCACGCCCTTGCCGTCGACAAGGAAGCTCTCGGGCACGCCATAGACGCCCCAGTCGATGGCGGTGCGGCCCGAGGGGTCGGCGCCGATACGGGCGAAAGGATTGCCGAGCTGGCCGAGAAAGGCGCGGGCGTTGTCGCTCTTGTCCTTGTAGTTGATGCCGACCAGCGTCAGCCGCGGATCCTTGGCGAGCGCCTCGAGCACGGGATGCTCCTGCCGGCAGGGCGCGCACCAGGACGCCCAGACATTGACCAGCATCGGCTTGCCGCTGGCAAGATCGGCGGTCGCAAGGCCGGGCAGGGCGAGCCCCTCGACGGGCTGAAGATCGGTCGGCGGCGCTGGCTTGCCGATCAGCACCGAGGGCACGAGGCTCGGATCGCCGCCACGCTCGAGGCTGACGAGGAAGATCGCCGCGAGCCCGGCGAAGAGCGCGAGCGGCGCCATGACGGCGAGCCGCCGCCCGAGCGAGCGGGCGGGCCGCTGCGGTTCGCTGTCCGGTGCCTCGCTCATGCCGGATCGCCCTTGTCCGCGGCCGCCCGCCGGCCCGAGCGGCGGCGGACGCCGCGCGCCTCGAGATCGGCGAGCCGCTTCCGCTGCGCGCGGCCGTCGAGGATCACCCAGGCGGTGAGCGCCAAGACGATGACCGCCGCGAGCCCATAGGCGGCGAGGATGAAGCCGGCATGCGGGCCGAAATCGATCACGCGGCGGCTCCGGCGGAAGAACGGGCGCCGGCCGGGCCGCTGGCGGCGACGAGGCGCAGCGCGCGAATGCGCCGGCGCAGGATCTCGTTGCGCATCGCCATCACGACGAGGGCGAGGAACAGCAGCGTCGCGCCGACGGCCGAGATCAGCAGCGGATAGAGCAGGCTCGGATCGATGGTCGAGCCGCCCATTCGAAAGACGCTGGCGCCCTGGTGCAGCGTGTTCCACCACTCGACGGAGAACTTGATGATCGGGATATTGACCGAGCCGACGAGGATCAGCACGGCGGCGACGCGGCCGGCGCGGTTCGGATCCTCGATGGCGTTCCAGAGCGCGATCAAGCCGAGATACATGAGGAACAGCACCAGCACCGAGGTGAGCCTTGCGTCCCATTCCCACCAGGTGCCCCACATCGGCTTCCCCCAGAGCGAGCCGGTGACGAGGGCGATCAGCGTGAAGCCGGCGCCGATCGGCGCAATGGCGCGGGCGGCGACGTCGGCGAGCGGATGGCGCCAGACCAGCGTGCCGAGCGCCGAGGCCGCCATCAGCCCGTAGCCGAACATCGACAGCCAGGCGGCGGGCACATGGATGAACATGATCCGCACCGTCTCGCCCTGCTGGTAATCCGGCGGCGCGACGAAGAGGCCGAGATAGAGGCCGGTGCCGAGCACCAGGATCGCCGCCGCCCACAGGAAGGGCAGCACCCGTCCGGCGAGCGTCATGAAGCGGGTCGGATTGGCAAGGTCGATGATGGCCATGATGGAAAGTCATAGGGCCTGCCGCGACGGCCGGCAATGCGACAACCGGACGGGACGGCGGACCGAGGCCGGCCGTTGACGAAATCGGGGGCCGCATGGACGTGCGGCCCCCGATTATCTCTCGATGACGCGCGATCGCCGCTCAGGCGGCCTGGCGCGGCGCCGTGGTCGTGATGACGTTGAACGAAGCCGGCTTCAGCTTGATGCGCAGCTTCTCGCCGTCGATCGCGACATCGGCATTGGTCTTCGGCGAGACGGTGTTCGGCGCGTCCTTGGTGTTGACCGCCTTGAGGTTCGCGTGGTGGATCTCGGTGGCGCCGACGAGGCTACGCTCCGTGCCGAGGCCGCGCAGTTCGACCTCGAGGTCCATCGTGTCGGAAAGGCTGCGGTTGAGCGCGAAGATCGTCGTCGAGCCGTCGGCCGGATTGTCGACCACCGTCGCATAGAGATAGGGGATCTCGGGGAACGACTTGGCGGCGTAGCTCGGCGAGTCCACCACCACCCGCAGCACGCGGCCATGGCCGAATTTCGAGGCGAGCGCGAAGGGGTGGAAGATCGTCTGCCGCCAGGCGTCGCCGCCGGTCTCGGTCATGATCGGGCCGATGACGTTGACGAGCTGCGCGAGGCAGGCGGTCTTGACGCGGTCGGCATTGTTCAGCATCGCGATCAGGGCGCCGCCGACGATCAGCGCGTCCTCGGCATTGTAGACTTCCTCGATCAGCGGCGGCGCCTCGGGCCAGCCGGGCTTCCTCATGTGCTCGATCTTGTGGGTCTTGTACCAGACGTTCCATTCGTCCAGCGACAGCATGATCTTCTTGTGCGAGCGACGCTTGGCGCCGACCGCGTCGCAGATTGCCGCGACTTCCTTGATGAAGCTGTCGAGCAGCTCGATGACGCCGAAATATTCGGCGGTCGAGTCGGCGTTGTTGTTGAAATAGGTGTGCAGCGAGATGAAGTCGACCTCGTCATAGCAATGGTCGAGGACTTCATATTCCCAGGAGCCATAGGTCGGCATGTTGCGATGCGACGAGCCGCAGGCGGCGAGCTGGATGGTCGGATCGACCCAGCGCATCACCTTGGCGGTCTCGAGCGCGACGCGGCCATATTCCTCGGCGGTCTTGTGGCAGATCTGCCAGGGACCATCCATCTCATTGCCGAGGCACCAGAACTTGATGTCGTGCGGCTTGTCGTAGCCATGCTCGCGGCGGAGATCGGAGAGGGTCGAGCCGCCTGCATGGTTGCAGTATTCGAGGAACTGGCGCGCCTCGTCCGGTCCCTTGGTGCCGAGATTGACGCCGAACATCGGCTCGATGCCGGCCTTCTTCGACCAGTCCATGAATTCGTTGGTGCCGAACTGGTTGGTCTCGGTCGAGAACCAGGCGAGGTCGCGGCGGACGGGCCGCTTGTCGGCGGGGCCGACGCCATCCTCCCAGTTGTAGCCGGAGAGGAAGTTGCCGCCGGGATAGCGGATGATGGTGGCGCCGAGCTCGCGCGTCAGCTCGAGCACGTCGCCGCGAAAGCCCTGCTCGTCGGCGGTGGCATGGCCGGGTTCGAAGATTCCGCCATAGACGCAGCGGCCCATATGCTCGACGAAGGCGCCGAAGACGCGCCGGTCGAGATCGGAGAGGACGAAGTCGCGGTCGACGACGAGGCGGGCTTTCAGCATGGAGATGACCTTCCGGGTCATTGGATTGCGGGGGGACCGGCGCGCGGTGCGCCGGGGGCAGTCATGTACTTATCCCTTGATGCCGGCCGAGAGCATGATGGCCTGCGTCACCCGGCGCTGGAAGATGAGATAGGCGAGGGCGACCGGCAGGGCCGCGAGCACGGCGCCGGAGAGATTGCGGGCATAGGCGAGGCCGAAGGCGTCGTCGACCTGGGTGATGCCGACGGTGACGTTCATCTTTTCCTGCTGCGTCACGGCGATGAACGGCCACAGGAAGTTGTTCCAGGCGCCGATGAAGGTGATGATGGCGAGCGCCGTGGTGATGCCCCAGTTCATCCGGATGAAGACATGCCAGAAGATCTGGTATTCCTTGGCGCCGTCGATCAGCGCGGCCTCGCGGTAGTCCTTCGGGATCGAATCGAAGAACTGCTTGTAGACGATGAGCACGACCGGAACGATCAGCTGCGGCAGCACGACGCCGGCGAGCGTGTTGATCAGGCCGAAATCGTTCATCAGCACGAAATGCGTGACGATCAGCGTCTGCGTCGGCACCATGAACGAGGCGAGGATCATCAGCCAGAGCACGGTGCGGCCTGCGAAGCGCAGCTGCGAGATCGCATAGCCGCAGAGCGCGCTGAGGATCAGCACCAGCACGGTCACCGAGACCGAGGTGATGATCGAGTTCAGATACCAGATGCCGATCTTGGTATTGAGCAGCACGAACAGATAGCCGCCGAGGGTCCAGATCTTCGGCAGCAGGCGGAAGCCCGACGCTACGACCTCGTCCTCCGGCTTCAGCGTCGTCATCACCGCCCAATAGAGCGGGAACGCCCAGATCACGGCGCAGATGACGGTGAGGACGGAAATGATCCCGCCGACGATGTTGAGGCGCCTGGTCATTTCTGTCCCCTCGAACGAAGCACCTGGTACTGCAGGACGGAAAGCACGACGATGAAGGCAAAGAGGGCCAGCGCTACGGTCGCGGCATAGCCGCCTTTGTTGAGCTGGAAGGCCTGCTTGTAGATGTACTGCACCATCACATAGGTGGCATTGGCCGGGCCGCCCTGGGTGAGCAGATAGACCTGGTCGAAGATCTTCAGTTGCAGGATCAGCTGGATCGTCAGCACCAGCGCCGTCACCGGCCAGAGCAGCGGCAGCGTGATGTAGCGGAATTGCTGCCAGCGGCCGGCGCCGTCGAGCGCGGCGGCGTCATAATAGTCCTGCGAGATGTTGCGGAGGCCGGCGATGAACAGCAGCAGGTTGAAGCCGTTTGTCCACCAGATGGTGATGAAGGCGACCATGGGCATCGCCCAGTAGCGGTCGCGGAAGACGGCGACCGTCTTGCCGGTGAAGACGCGGATGAGGTTCTGCGCGACGCCGAACTGGGTGTCGAGGATCCACTGCCAGACGAGGATCACCACCGAGACCGGCAGGATATAGGGCAGGAAGAAGCAGGCGAGGATGATGCTCTGGAACCAGCCGCTGAGGCGGCTCACCATGAGCGCCAGCAGAAGGCCGATGATGGTGGTCGGAACGACCGTCAGCAGAACGAAATAGCCGGTGTTGAGCGCCGAGCGCCACAGCTGGGCGTCGTTCCACAGCCGGATATAGTTCTTGAAGCCGATGAACTTGCCGTCGCCGATGAGCGGCGCGTCGGTCAGCGACAGCTGCGCCATCTGCAGCGTCGGATAGATGAAGATCACGAGATAGGCGATGACGAACGGCGCGACGAAGGTGAGCGCCGTCAGGTTCTGTTTCCTGGGCATAGGGTCATCCCGAAGCGGCGGCGATGACCGGCCGGCCCCTTGGGGGGAACCGGCCGGCTGCGAGGACGGCGCTTGTTACTCGATGAGACCCTGCAGCTCGTCCTTGAGGCTCTTGACGGCCTCGGCCGGGTCGAGCTGGCCGTTCACGGCCGGGACGAAGTAGTTCTGCATGCCTTCATAGATCGGCGACGCCACGCCGGCGATCGTCGAGGACGGATCGAACACCGCGGTCTCGGCGAGAACCGAATAGGTGGCGTTCGGCTGCATCGCCTTGTAGTCGGCGGTCTCGGTGACCGGCTTGTAGGCCGGGATATGGCCGGCGGTCGCCCAGAACAGGCTGTTCTTGTTCATCCAGTCGATGACGGTCAGGACGGCCTTCAGCTTTTCGGGGCTGATTTCCTTGCCCTTGTTGTTCGGGATGGCGAAGGAGTGGCTGTCCGCCCAGGTGGCCGGATGGCCGTAGAGGACGGGGATGCGCACCGCGCCCCATTCGAAGCCGAGCTTGTTCTGCTTGGCGAGGTCGGTGAAGGTCGGGACCTCCCAGACGCCGTTGATGTGCATCGCCGCCTTGCCCGAGGTGAACAGCGCGATCGAGGCGGGATATTCGATATTGGCCGGCGTGTAGCCGTTGGAAACCCAGCTCGCCATTTCCTTCAGCGTGTCGACGGCCTTCTGCTCGTCGCCGCCGTCGAGAACCTTGCCGTCCTTGAGGAACGGAACGTCCTGCTGGCCGAGCAGCGAATAGAAGATGCGCCACTGCGAGTCGCCGGCGGCGGTGTGGGTCGAGAGCGGAACCTCGACGCCGTCATCCTTGAGCTTCTTCAGCGCCGCATCGAAATTGGCGAGGCCGTCGAGACCCTTGGGCAGGCCGTCGTCACCGAGCAGGCCGGATTTCTTCAGGAGGTCCTTGTTGTAGTAGAGGACGACCGAATGGATATCGAAGGGGACGGCATATTGCTTGCCGTCGACCTGCGCCGCCTGCCAGTTGGCCGGGGCGAAGTTGTCGCCGGAAATGCCGGCGGCCTTCATCTCGTCGGGCGTGATCTCGCGCAGCGTACCGGTCGAGACGCCGAGCGGCAGGCGCGACAGGTGATAGGTCATGACATCGGGACCTTCGCCGACGGCGGCCGAGGTCTGGACCTTGGTGTAGAACGGCACGCCCCATTCGAGGGTCGTCGCCTGGATCTCGATATCCGGGTTTTCCTTGTTGAACTTCTCCAGCAGCGCCTTCATGCGCACGCCGTCGCCGCCGCCGAGGAAGTCCCACCAGACCACGGTTTCCTTGGCCTGGGCGCCTGCCGTCAGCGCCAGCAGCGCAGCGGTGGCCAGCACCTTCGTCATCAATCCACGCATCGTCTTGTCTCCTCCGTCCACGGTCGCCTTTCGGGTCTCACAACAAGACCCGCCCTCCGGCGATGCTTTCTTCGGCGATCCCGCGGCCGTTCAGCCTGGCATCGCCGTCTCCCAGAACCCGGCCGCCCTCCTCGGTGACCAGTGTCCTGCAATCCTTGCGGCATTCTCCTGCCGCTGTCGGACGATATCAGGGGCGGGACTTCCGCCCCAGTGGCGGCAAGCGACGATTTTCCTCGCCAGCCCCTCCCCATTCACCGTCCAATGGTATTATCATATGCATCGATCATCCTGATGATCGGCGGCTTTGTCAACCGGATCGTTGCTGCGTCGGACGGGGCGGAGGCTGCGGTTTGGAGTGGCCGGCCCACCAAAAACCGCGTAGGGGAAGAAACGGTGTCGGGGGAGCGCGGGATGCTGGAGCGCGAGCTTCTATCGGTCGGGACGATGAGTGCGCAGGTTGCCAACCACATCGGCAGCCGCATCGTCTCGGGCGAATTCCTGCCGGGCGCCGCGCTGCCGATCGAGAGCGAGCTGTGCGAATATTATGGCGTCAGCCGCACGACGGTGCGCGAGGCGGTGAAGAGCCTTGCCGGCAAGCGGCTGGTCGAGGTCTCGCCGAAGGTCGGCACGCGGGTGCTGCCCTTCGCCGAGTGGAACCTGCTCGATCGCGACGTGCTCGCCTGGCGGCTGCAGACGCAGTTCGACGGCAAGATCGTCGAGGATATCTTCGAGATGCGGTTCTGCTTCGAGCCGCGCGCCTCGTTCCTGGCCGCCCGCGACGGGACCGATGAGGATCTCGCGCAGATCGAGCATCATTTCCGCGAGCTGGCGGCGGCGCAGCTCGAAGGTCTGCCGGTCAAGACCACCTCCGAGGCGGCGCTCGAATTCCACCTCGCCATCATCAACGCCTCGCATAACGGCCTGTTCGTGACCATCGGCAGTGCGGTGAAATCGGCGCTGCGCGTCTCTTCGGAAATGCTGCAGCGGCATTCGACGCGGCCGAGCGAGGACGTCGCCCTGCATGATGCCGTCTGCTCGGCGATCGTCGGTCGCCGGCCGGCCGAGGCCGCCAAGGCGATGGAGCATCTCCTCGCCGCCTCGCGCGAGCGGCTGCTGCCGCTCACCGTCGACGCGGCCTGAGGCCAGCTTTTCCCCTCAGGAAACCGTCGGCAGGCCGGCCTGCTTCCAGGCATTGATGCCGCCGGCGAGATGGCGATTGGCCGGAACGCCGGCCGCCATCGCCGCCTCGGCCGCCCGCGCCGACCGGACGCCGCCCGCGCACTGGAAGACGATCGCCTTGCCCTCCGGATCCGGCAGGGCCGCCGGATCGAAGGTCGAGAGCGGGAAGGGCACGGCGCCCTCGATATGCCCGGCGTCGAATTCGGCCGGCTCGCGCACGTCGACGAGCAGGTAGCGTCCCTCGCCGAGCCCCTTGGCGAGTTCGGCGGGGGTGAGATTTTCGAGAGTGAGCCTGTCGGCCATCGCCACGTCTCCATCAGGGAGGGGACCAGAGTCGTCAGACGAGCTAGGCATCGGCGGGAGGCCTGTCAATGCGGATAGCGCGGTGATGACCGGCCTCGAGGCGCGGCCATCTGGACTTGGCTTGAGGCTCCCTGTATCGGAGGGCCGCGCAGGGAGGCTTAAGTCGCAGCTTCGGCGGTGCGGCGGCCGACCGGCCGTGCGCGGCCTGCCGGTGCCGGCGTGGAGACGTTGAATGGACCAGCCGCCGGTCGCCGCCTTGGCCGCCGTTCCCGAACTGACCGTCGTCGTGCCGACCTTCAACGAGCGCGGCAATGTCGGGACGCTGGCCGCACGGCTCGGTGAGGCTCTCGCCGGCCGGCGCTGGGAAGCGATCTTCGTCGACGACGACTCGCCCGACGGCACCGCCGAGGCGGTGCGCGCGCTTGGTGCCGTCGATCCCCGCATCCGCTGCATCCGCCGGGTCGGACGGCGCGGTCTCGCCGGCGCCTGCATCGAGGGCATGCTGGCGGCGCAGGCGCCTGTTGTCGCCGTAATCGATGCCGACCTGCAGCATGACGAGAGCGCCCTGCCGGCCATGCTCGAGGCGATCGAGGGCGGCGCCGACATCGTCGTGGCGACGCGCTATGCCGGCGGCGGCGCGGCGTCCTCGTTCAGCGCGCTGCGCGGGGCGATGAGCCGCGGCGCGACGCTGGCGACGCGGCTGCTTCTCAAGGTGCCCTCGAGCGATCCGATGAGCGGCTTCTTCATGCTGCGCCGCTCCGTCGTCGAGGAGGTCGCGCCGAAGCTGACGACGCAGGGCTTCAAGATCCTGCTCGACATCCTCGCGAGCGTGCCGCCGGGGCTGCGGGTCGCCGAGGTTCCCTATGCCTTCGGCGTGCGCCAGAGCGGATCCAGCAAGCTCGACAATCGCGTGATGATCGACTTCCTCGGCCTGCTGCTGTCCAAGGCGACCGGCGGCGCGATCTCGATGCGCTTCGTCTCCTTCGCGGCCGTCGGCGGGTTCGGCCTCGTCGTCCATCTCGCGGCGCTCCGCCTCGGCCTCGTCGGCGGGGCGACCTTCACCGAGGCGCAGACGATCGCCACGGTGGTCGCGATGACCTTCAACTTCTTCCTCAACAATGTGCTGACCTATCGCGACCGCCGCATCACCGGCTGGCGGCTGATCCCGGGTCTGCTCACCTTCTACGCCGTCTGCGGTCTCGGCGCCTTCGCCAATGTCGGCGTCGGCAGCTGGGTGTTCCTGGAGACCTCGCGCTGGTGGGTGGCCGGGCTCGCCGGCTCGCTGCTCGGCGCGATGTGGAACTATCTCTCCAGCACGGCCCTCGTCTGGAAGAGCCGGCCATGACTGAGCCAGCAAGCAATAGCGCCGCCCTGCCCCTCACCCTGCCGCCGCTCGAGCGCTGGCCGCTGGCGCTGTTGCTGATCCTCGCCACCGTCCTCGCGCGTCTCGTCATCGCCGCGCTGGTGCCGCTGGTGCCGGACGAGGCCTATTACGCGCTGTGGTCGACGCGGCTCGCCGCCGGCTATCTCGACCATCCGCCGATGATCGCCTGGTTCATCCGCGGTGGAACGATGCTCGCCGGCGATACGCCCTTCGGCGTCCGCCTCTTGCCGGTGCTGTCGTCCCTTCCGGCCAGCCTCTTCATCTGGCGGGCGGCGGCCCTCCTCATCGCCGATCGCCGCGCCGGACCGCTGGCGGCGCTCTTGTTCAATCTGACGTTGCTCGGCTTCTTCGGCCCCGCAGTCGCCACTCCCGACGCGCCGCTGATCCTCTTCTCCGCCGCCCTCGTCTACTGCGCCGCGCGGCTCGTCGACGACCAGCGGCCGTTCTGGTGGCTGGCGCTCGGCGCGGTGACCGGGCTGGCGCTGCTCTCGAAATATTCGGCCGCCTTCCTCGGCGCCGGCATGGCTGTCGCGGTGCTCGCCCTGCCGCAACTGCGGCGGAAGCTGCTCGGGCCCTGGCCCTATGCGGCCGTCGGCGTCGCCCTCCTCGTCTTTCTGCCAAACCTCGTCTGGAACGCCGCGCATGGCTGGCAGACGGTGCTGAAGCAGGGCGGCCGGACGACCGAGAACTGGGTGTTCCAGCCGCAGTTCATCGCCGAATTCTTCGGCGCGCAGATCGGGCTGGCGACCCCGCTCGTCTTCCTGTTCGCGGTTCTCGGCCTCCTGCAGCGCTGCCGCACCGCCTGGCGCTCGCCGATGGGACGGCGGCTGCTCGCGGCGCTGATCCTGGTGCCGACAGCCTATTTCCTCTTCCATGCGACGCGGAGCCGCGTCGAGGGCAACTGGACCGGCTTCCTCTATCCGGCGCTGGCGATCGCCGCCGCCGCCGCGCTCACCGTCATCCCGGCCGAAGGGTCCGCGATCATGGCGCGGCTTCGTCGCGCAACCGTGCCGGTGGCGCTCGGCTTCGTGCTGTTCGCCGCCCTCTATGCCGCGCTGGTGCCGACGACGCTGCTCGGCGCCCGCGATCCGATCCTGCGGCTGACGCGCGGCTGGAGCGGGCTTGCTGCCGATATCGACGGCATCCGCCGCGCCAAGGGCGCCTCCTATGTGCTGACGATCGACTACCAGCTCAATGCGGAACTCGCCCGGCTGATGCCGGATGTTCCCGTGGTGCAGATCAACGAGCCCGAGCGCTATGCCTTCCTGGAGCGGCCGCTGGGTCGCCTCACCGGCCCCGGCCTCGTCGTGACGCGTGATCCGATGGATGCGGCGCTCAGCGACCTCTTCGGCGGCGCCACGATGCTCGGCACGATCGCGCGCCGCTTCCGCGGCGTCGAGATCGCCGTCTACTACGTCTACGAGATCGACCGCCCTGCCGGTCAGCCGCTGCCGCTGGTGAGCGACTAGATCAAAATCGCTCAGAAACATGATTGACTGCGATCATATCCTATGGATTGATTGATCGCATTCGCGTGGTTCTTCGACGGCTCAGCGGGCTGGAGCGGTTATGGCACAGGGCGGCGGCATGAAGGTTGGGCGGCTCGACGCCATCCGCAGCCACCTCTATGCCAATGGGCCCTCGACCATCCAGGCGATCGCCGATGCGGTCGGCGCCTCGCTCGCCACCATCCGCCGCGATCTGCAGATTCTCGAGGACGAGGGCGCGATCGACCGCGTCCATGGCGGCGCCCGCATCGCGGAGGGCTCCAGCGTCGAGGTGGCCTTCCAGGAGCGTGCCAATCTCAATCTCGCCGCCAAGCGCGCGCTGGCCGGCGTCTGCTATGCCGCGCTGAAGCCGCATGGCAGTGCCTTTCTCGACGCCGGCACGACGGTGCTGCAACTCGCCAGGCTGATGCGGGTCAATCCGATCCCGCTGCGGGTCTTCACCAACGGTCTCGCGGTGGCGCAGGAGCTGCTCGACGTGCCGAAGCTCGAGGTCGTCGTGCTCGGCGGACAGCTGCGCAGCGAGAATGCCTCGCTGGTCGGGCCGCAGGCCGAGGCGATGCTGGACGGACTCTGGTTCGACCAGCTCTTTCTCGGCGCCAGCGCCATCGGCGACGACGGCGCCATCTATTCGATCGACGCCGCCGAGGCGAGCCTCAATGCCCGCATGCTGACGCGCTCGGCCGAGCGCTTCGTCGTCGCCGATTCGTCCAAGTTCGGCATGATGTCGACCTACAAGGTGGCGCCGCTCGCCGCCGTCGATACCGTCGTCACCGACAGCGGGCTGACGCCCGCATGGCGGGCGCGGCTCGGCGAGCTCGGCGTCCGGCCGATGGTGGTGGATCCCCTCGGCGAGGCTGCCGCGACGGCCGATGGCGAGGCGGCATGAGCGCGCCGCTCGTCCTCGGCATCGATGGCGGCGGCAGCAAGACGCTGGTTGCGCTTGCCGGCGCCGACGGCGAGATCGCATCGCTTGCGCAGGGCAGCGGCATCAATCCGATGGACCAGCCGGGCTGGCGCGCCGCGCTCGACGCGCTGCTCGCCGACGCGCTGCGGGACCGCGACGCGGTCGGCGCCGTGGTGGCGGGCATGCCGGCCTATGGCGAGATCGCCGCCTTGTCGGCCGCGCAGGCGGCGGCGGTCGGCGACCACGGCCCCTTCGCGCATCAGCGTGTCATCAACGATGTCGAAGCGGCGCACTACGGCGCCTTCGCCGGCGGGGCGGGCGTGCTGATGCTGGCCGGCACCGGCTCGATGGTCTGGGCCGGCGACGGCGCCGGCCGCTCGCTGCGCGTCGGCGGCTATGGCGAGGCGATCGGCGATGAAGGCAGCGCGCACTGGATCGGCCATGCCGCCGTGGCGCTGGCGAGCCGGGCGATCGACGGGCGCAGCGAGGCGCCGGATTTCCTCGCCGCCTTCTTCGATCATCTCGGGCTCGACGCGGCGGCGCCGCAGGATGCGCTGATCGCCTGGCATGCAGGGCTCGCTCATCCCCGCTCCGAGATCGCCGCGCTCGCCATGCTGGTCGACCGCCTCGCCGAGGACGGCAATGCCTCGGCGCTCGCGATCCTCGACGGCGCGGCCAGCGAGCTTTCCGTGCATGTGATGGCGGCCCGGCGGCGGATCGGCGCGGCGCTGCCCTGGAGCATCGCCGGCGGCGCGTTTTCAAGCCGGATCCTGCGCGAGCGCACGGCAGCGCTGGTCGGCGACGCGCCGCTCGCGCCAAGGCTTCCCCCGATTGGCGGCGCGCTGCTGCGTGCTGCCCGCGACCTCGACTGGCCCGTGGATGAAGCATGGATCGGGCGGCTCGCCGCCTCGATCGAGAAGAGTGCGATCCACGCGAGGAATGGCCGAAACGGCACCTAATCAGGATGGGACAACAAGAGATGAACAGGTTTCTTCGAACGACCGTCGCTCTCGCGGCGCTGACCATCGCTTTGCCGGCGCTTGCAGACGATGCCAAGCCGCTGGCCGGCCAGAGCATCACCGTGCTCCTGCCCTCCGGCCAGTCGCCGAGCATCGCCTCCGATTTCGAGAAGGAGACGGGCATCAAGGTCGACCTGCAGATGCTCGCCTGGGACGATATCCGCCCGAAGCTGATCACCGGCCTCATCGCCGGCACGCCGCCGGCCGACGTCACCGAATTCGACTGGTCGTGGACCGGCCAGTTCGCCGCCGCCGGCTGGTATGAGGACCTCACCCCGCTGATCGACGCCGAATCGATCAAGGACATGCCGACCGCCTCGATCTTCACCGTCGACGGCAAGCTGCTCGGCGTTCCCTATGCCAACGACTTCCGCGTCCTCATCGCCAACAAGGACCATCTCGCCAAGGCCGGCATCACCAAGATGCCGCTGACGATCGACGAGCTCCTCGCCGATGCGCGGCTCATCAAGTCGAAGGGCATCGTCGACTATCCGCTCGGCGTGCCGCTGTCACCCTCCGAAGGCACCTCGACGCTCTGGTACCTGATGACCTTCGCCCATGGCGGCGAACTCTTCGACAAGGACTGGAAGCCGCTGTTCACCAGCCCCGATTCCGGCGGCTACAAGGCGCTGCAATTCTATGTCGACGCGCTGAAGGAAGGCCTGATCGATCCGGCCTCGACCGGCCTCAAGGACAGCGACGTCCACCAGATGTTCATGGACGGCAAGGTCACCTTCGATCTCGGCGTCGGACCGGGCTGGGTCGGCGCCTTCGAGGACAAGACCAAGTCGAAGATCGCCGGCAGCACCAAGGTCGGCCTCGTTCCGACCGTGAGCGGCAAGACGGTCAGCTATGGCCTGCCCGAGGCGCTCGGCATTCCCGCCGCCTCCGAGCACAAGGAAGCGGCGCTCGCCTTCGTCAAGTGGATGACCAGCAAGGACGAGCAGATGAAGCTCGCCGCCGAGCAGGGTCTGCTCGCCACGCGCACCTCGGCCTTCGAGGCGCTCAACAAGGAAGGCAAGATCCTTGACGGCGACGTGCTGATCGAACAGGCCCCGACCGTCGGCCCGCTGTTCAAGCAGGGCACGCCGACCTGGTATCCGCAGTTCTCCAGCGCCGTGTCGAACGCCATCAACCAGGCGGTCAAGGGCGACATGACGGTCGCCGACGCCGTGAAGTCGATCGCCGACGAGACCGTCAAGGCGCAGCAGCAGTGACATCAGCCGCCGCCATCCCGGCGCGGCGAAGGCGTGACAAGGGCATCGACGGTTCCGCCGATGCCCGGCTCGGCCTGCTGCTCGCCGCCCCGATCGTCATCGCCATGGTCTCGCTGGTGCTGTTTCCCGTGGCCTCGACGCTCTGGGACAGCCTGCACCGGGTCAACCCGATGATGGCCGGCCAGCCCTTCATCGGGCTGCAGCACTATCGCGACCTCCTCGTCGACCCGATCGTCAACGAGGCCTGGCGCAACACGCTGGTCTATGTGCTGATCTGCGTCGCGCTCGAGACGGCGGGCGGCATCGGCGCGGCGCTCCTCATCAACCAGGCCGGCCGCTGGCGCCGCTATGTGCTGGCGGCGGTGGTGCTGCCCTGGGCGCTGCCGGGCGTCGTCAATGCGGTCGTCTGGGGCTGGATCTACAATCCCGCCTTCGGCCTCCTCAACGGCCTCCTGGTCGCGGCCGGCTTCGATTTCGAGAAGTTCGTCTGGTTCAACGACCGCACCATGGCGCTGTTCGCGGTGTCTCTCGTTCATGTCTGGCGCATGCTGCCGCTCACCGCCGTCATCGTGCTGGCGGCGCTGCAGAGCATCCCGAACGATCTCTATGAAGCGGCGCGCATCGACGGCGCCTCGCGGCGGCGCATGTTCTTCTACATCACGCTGCCGCTCATCCGAGGCGGCGTTGCCATCGCCATGACGCAGTCGACCGTGGCGGCGTTCAATTTCTTCGACGAGGCCTGGATCCTCACCGGCTCGGCGCGCGGTACGCGGCCGATCCTCGTGCAGGTCTATCTCGAGGCGTTCCAGAACCTGCATTTCTCCTACGGCATGGCGCTCAGTGTCCTCGTCATGATCGCCTCGATGGCCGTTTCGCTCGTCTATGTCCTGCGCGTGCAGCGCATCACGAGGCTCGACTGATGGAGCTCCGCCTTTCCCATCGCATCCTGACCGGCATCGGGCTAACGCTGCTGATCCTGTGGTCGATCGGCCCGATCTACTGGGCGATCGCCACCAGCTTCACCCCGACGCCCGACCTGATGTCGCAGCCGATCCACTTCTTCCCCGAGCATCTGACCCTCAACCACTACCAGCGGCTCGCCGGCTTCGGCTACATCGCCTCGAACGACGTCACCGTGGCGGCGCAGTTCCGCAACGCCCTGGTGAACTCGATCATCACCGCGGTCGCGGCCACCGGCGTCTCGATCTTCCTTGCCAGCCTCGGCGGCTACGCCTTCGCCCGGCTCGAATTTCCGGGCCGGCAGGTGATCTTCTTCATCGTCATCGCGACGATCGCCATTCCCGGCTACACGGTGCTGATCCCGCTCTACCGGCTGATGGTGAGCCTCAGGCTGCTCGACACCTATCTCGGCGTGACGCTGATCTATCTCTCGGCCTTCCTGCCCTTGGCGCTCTGGCTGATGCGCAGCGTCTTCCAGCAATTGCCCGTGTCGGTCGAGGAAGCGGCGCGCATCGACGGCGCGGGACGGTTGACGATCCTCTTCCGGATCGTCATGCCGCTCGCGGCGCCGGGCCTCGTCGCCGCCTCGATCATCACCTTCCTCGGCGCCTGGGGGCAGTACATGGTGCCGCTCATCTTCTCGCCGACCAAGACCAAGCCGCTGACCGTGCTCATCCCGGAATTCTCGACCAAGAATTTCGTCGACTACGGCCTCATCAACGCCGCCGGCACCATCGCGATGATCGTGCCGATCCTGATCGTCGTGTTCCTCAATCGCTATCTGGTCAGCGGCCTCACCGCCGGCTCCGTGAAATAGCGGCCCGGCGCCGACCCAAAACGACAAAGACAAGAGACATCATGGGCATCACCGAACAGACCATCGTCGAGCAGTTCCCGTTCTGGCGCGCCGCGCTGGTCGCGCGCCAGCCGCTGCCGGTGGCCCCCGTCACCGTCTTCGTCGGCTGCGGCACCTCGTACAATCTCGCTTTGTCGCTCGCCGCCACGGCCAATGCCGTCGGCCGCCGGTCGATCGCGGTGCCAGGCCGCGAATGGGTCGACCGTCCGAAGAGCTACTGGCCGGAGTGGCAGAGCGCCCATGTCGTCGCGCTGTCGCGGAGCGGCGAGACGACCGAGACCATCGCCGCCGCCGAGGCGAGCCGCGCCGCCGGCGCTTCGGTCACCGGCATCACCTGTGCGGCGGGCAGCGGCCTCGCCGCCGTCTCCGATCGCGTCGTCTTCGCCGAGACCCATCCGGACGAGGGCATCGTCATGACGGCCTCGGCCAGCCTGATGCTCCTGATGGGGCTGCAGCTGATCGGCGTTGCCGTCGATGGCGCCGTCGTCGAGGCCGCCGAGGCCACGCTTGCCGCGACCGACGCGGCGGCGGCGGCGCTGATCGCCGGCCGCTCGCATTTCGTCTATCTCGGCGGCGGGCCGCTCTATGGCGTCGCGCTCGAAGGGGCGCTGAAGCTGCTCGAGATGAGCCAGACCTTCGCGCAGGCCTTCCATCCGCTCGAATATCGCCACGGCCCGATCAGCCTGCTCGACGAGCGCACGGTCGGCGTCATGCTCTATGGCGACGCGCGGCCGGATGACGAGGCGCTCCTCGTCGGCGAGATGCAGGCGAAGGGCGCGCGCGTGCTCGGTTTCGGCGGGCCGGGCGATGTCGCCGTTCCCATCCCGGTCGCCCCGGCGCTGGCCGGCCTTGCCGCGCTGCCGGCGCTGCAGCTGCTCGGCGAGCGCGTCGCCGGCGCCAAGGGGCTCGACACGGTGGCGCCGCGCCATCTGACCAAGGTGGTGATGCTCGCCTGAGTGCCGTCCTCCGGCGCGCGTAGCAGCGGCAACTCGAAGATGGGCCACGCCGCGCACAATCGCGTTGCAGACGGAAGAGCCCGCTCGCCTAAGACAGGCGCATGGGCTATGCACGCGGCATGCAGCCCATGATCGCCATCGACGGTCTCTCCAAGACCTATGCCAGCGGCTTCCAGGCGCTGAAGAACGTCTCGCTGGAAATCCAGCGCGGCGAGATCTTCGCGCTGCTCGGCCCGAACGGGGCCGGCAAGACGACCCTGATCAGCATCGTCTGCGGCCTGGCCCGCGCGAGTTCCGGCACCGTCACCATCGGCGGCCATGACATCCTGCGCGACTATCGCGCCGCGCGCAGCCTCGTCGGCCTGGTGCCGCAGGAGCTCACCACCGACGCCTTCGAGACGGTGTTCGCCACCACGAGCTTCTCGCGCGGCCTGTTCGGCAAGCCGCCGAACCCCGCCCATATCGAGAAGGTGCTGCGCGACCTCTCGCTCTGGGACAAGAAGGACAGCAAGATCATGACGCTTTCGGGCGGCATGAAGCGGCGCGTCCTGATCGCCAAGGCGCTGTCGCACGAGCCCGAGGTGCTGTTCCTCGACGAGCCGACCGCCGGCGTCGATGTCGAGCTGCGCCATGACATGTGGCGCGTCGTGCGGGCGCTGGCCGATTCGGGCGTTACCATCATCCTGACGACGCATTATCTCGAGGAAGCCGAGGAGATGGCCGACCGCATCGGCGTCATCAACCGCGGCGAACTCATCCTGGTGCAGGACAAGGCCGCGCTGATGCGGCGGCTCGGCCGCAAGCAGCTGACGATCGAGCTCGCGACGCCGCTCGAAGCCGTGCCGGAGGCGCTCGCCGGCTATGCCCTCGTCCTCGGCGAGGACGGGACCGAACTCGTCTACACCTATGACAGCGAGGCGGCCGGCAATGCCATTGCGGCGCTGCTTTCCGACATCGCCGCGGCCGGCATCGCCCTCAAGGACCTCCGCACCGAGGAGTCCTCGCTCGAGGACATCTTCGTCAGCCTGGTGAAGGGGACGTGATGAACATCCATGCCATCACCGCGATCTATCGCTTCGAGATGGCGCGCACGCGGCGGACGCTGCTGCAGAGCATCATCTCGCCGGTGCTGTCGACCTCGCTCTATTTCGTCGTCTTCGGATCGGCCATCGGTCCGCACATGAACGAGATCGCCGGCGTCAGCTACGGCGCCTTCCTGGTGCCGGGCCTGATCATGCTCGGCCTCCTGACGCAGTCGATCTCGAACGCCTCGTTCGGCATCTATTTCCCGCGCTTCGTCGGCACGATCTACGAACTCCTATCGGCGCCGGTCTCGCCGATGGAGACCGTCATCGCCTATGTCGGGGCGGCGGCGACGAAATCGACCATGCTGGCGCTGATCACGCTGGCGACAGCGGCTCTGTTCGTCGACCTCCGCATCGATCATCCGTTCTGGATGATCGCCTTCCTGCTCCTGACCGCGATCACCTTCTCGCTGCTCGGCTTCATCATCGGCATCTGGGCCGACAATTTCGAGAAGCTGCAGCTGGTGCCGCTGCTCATCATCACGCCGCTCACCTTCCTCGGCGGCAGCTTCTATTCGATCGACATGCTGCCGCCCTTCTGGCGCACGGTGACGCTGTTCAATCCGGTGGTTTATCTCGTCAGCGGCTTCCGCTGGTCGTTCTACGGCCAGTCGGATGTCGCCATCGGCATCAGCCTCGCGATGACGATCGTGTTCATGCTGATCTGCCTCGCCATCGTCGCCTGGATCTTCAAGACCGGCTACCGGTTGAAGCGATAGGCCAGCACCCGCCGGCTTGAACCGGCGGGGCCTTCCCGTGCTAGCTTGGCCATGGGTTGCCGGGGAGAGCCGCGATCGCCGCTTATCGATTTATCCATGCCGCCGACATCCATCTCGATTCGCCGCTGCGCTCGCTGGCGCTGCGCGATGCTGATCTCGCCAGCCTGATCGGCGACGCGACGCGGCAGGCCTTTGTCGGCATCGTCGATCTCGCCCTTGCCGAGCGGGTCGACGCGCTGATGATCGCCGGCGATCTCTATGACGGCGAGCAGACCTCGATGAAGACGGCGCGCTTCCTCGCCGACCAGCTGCGCCGGCTGGACGAGGCCGGCATCCGCGTCTTCCTCATCCGCGGCAATCACGATGCGCTGTCGAAGATCACGCAGGAGCTCATCTTCCCCCCGGGGGTGAAGCTCTATCGCGGCCGCGGCGAGGCGGTCGAGGTCGAGCGGGCGCGCGGCGAAGTGCCGATCGCCGTGCATGGGCTCTCCTTCGCCAAGCCGCAGGCGCCGGAAAGCCTCCTGCCCGGCTACCGGACGCCGGTGGCCGGCGCCGTCAATATCGGGCTCATGCATACGAGCCTCGCCGGCGCGCCCGGCCATGACGTCTATGCGCCGGCGAGCCTCGCCGAGCTCCAGGCAAACGGCTTCGACTATTGGGCGCTCGGCCATATCCACCAGCGCGCCGCCCATGAAGGCGCCGCCACCGTCGTCATGGCCGGCATGCCGCAAGGCCGCGACATCAACGAGGCCGGGCCGAAATCGGTCAGCCTCGTCACCATCGCCGACGACCGCTCCGTGCATGTCGAGGAGCGGCTGACCAGCATCGCCGAATTCCGGCGCGTTCCCGTCGATGCGACCGGCCTCACCGAATGGTCCGAGCTCGTCGCGGCCGTCGGCACGGCGCTCGCGGCGGCACGGGCCGAGACGCGCTCGCCGCATCTCGTCGCGCGGCTGGAGCTCGCCGGGACGACCCCGCTCGCCTGGCGCATCCGCCGCGACGCCGACCTCCTGAAGGCCGAGGCGGACATGGCGGCGGCGCGGCATGGCGACGCCCATGTCGAAAAGCTGGTGCTCGGCATCGCCAACCCGGTCGTTCAGGGCGACGGCGCCGATCCGCTGGTCGAGCTGGCGCGGCTCATCGGCGCCGATGTTCTCGAAGCGCCGGCGTTCCGCGCCGGGCTCGGCGAATGGACGGCGCAGCTCAGTGGCCAATTGCCGGGCGAGCTGCGCGATCTCTTCGGCGTCGACGAGGCGACAGCGACGGCCCTGATGACGCGGCTCGCCACTGAGGGCGCCGAGGAGGTGCTGGCGCGGTTGCAGGCCGATGCGCCTTCCGGGAGCGCTGAGTGATGCGGCTCGATCGGCTCGGCCTCGTCCGCTATGGCCGCTTCACCGGCCGCACACTCGATTTCGGCGAGAGGCCGGCCTCGGGTCCCGATCTCCATATCGTCTATGGCCGCAACGAGGCCGGCAAGTCGACGACGCTCGCCGCCTGGCTCGACCTTCTCTATGGCATCGGCATGCAGAGCCCCTACGGCTTCCTGCATCCCTATGCGACCATGCGGATCGAGGCGGTGCTGGAGCTGGAGGGCCGCTCGCGCCACTTCGCGCGCATCAAGCGGCCGCAGAACAGCCTCTTCGACGCGGCCGAGCAGCCGCTGCCCGACGCGGCGATCCTCTCGGAGCTCGGCGGCATCGGCCGCGACGCCTATCGCACCATGTTCTCGCTCGACGACGAGACGCTGGAGGCGGGCGGCGAGAGCATCCTCGCCAGCCGCGGCGATCTCGGCCAGCTGCTCTTTTCCGCCAGCGCCGGCCTCGCCGCGCTCGGCCAGCGGCTCGAACGGCTGAAGCAGGAGGCGGACAGCTTCTACAAGCCCTCGGCGCGCAAGACCGGCCTTGCCGAGCTGAAGGCGCGCCTCGCCGCGCTGAAGGACCAGCGCGAGGCGATCGACACCCTCGCCTCGACGCATGCGAAATTCGTCGAGGCGGAGAAGTCGGCACGCGAGGCTTACGGCGCGGCCACGGCCGAGCGCGGCAGGGTTCAAGCCGAGCTCGACGCGATCACGCGGCAGATCGGCGCGCTGCCGCGGCTCGGCGATCTCCAGGCGGCGCGCGAACGGCTCATGGCGCTTGCCGCGCTGCCGGAACCGCCGGCCGGCTGGGCGGCGGCGCTGCCGGCGCTACAGCAGCGCGCGGTCCATCTCGAAACCCGCCGCGCCGGCCTTCGCGCCGAGGCCTCGCAGCTGCAGCACGACCTCGCCGCGCTCGCCGAGGACAAGGAGGCGCTGGCGGCCGGTGAGGCGTTCGAGGCGCTTGCCGACGTGGCGGCCCGTTATCTCACGGCGGCGCGCGATCTGCCGGCGCGGCATCAGGAGCGCAGCGAGGCCGCGCGCCGCATCGCCGATCTCCTGGTCGCGATCGGGCGCCCCGGCGATGCCGATCCGCGCGGGCTGCTGGTCGGCGCCGCAGAGGCGGCACGGCTGATGGAACTGGTCGAGACGCGCTCGGGCATCGCCGCCCGGTGCGCCGCCGCCGAGGATGAGTTCGCGGCGGCCGAGCGCGCGCTCGCCGAGGCGGAGGCACGCCTCGGCGCCGGCGGCGCCGGGGCGAGCGGTTCCAGCGAGGCGCTGGCGCTGCTTTCGGCGATACTGAAGAGCCTTCGCAGCGAGGATGCGGCGGCGCGGCGGCAGAGGGCGCTGGAACGGCGGGACGAGGCGGTCGCGGCGCTCGATGAGGCGCTCTCGGCGCTGGCGCCCTGGCAGGGCGATGCGGCTGCCCTCGCCGCGCTGATCGTGCCGGAGGCAGCCGATCTCGCCGAATGGAAGGCGGGCCTCGAACACTTAGCCGGCGAAGTGCCGCTAAAGCGTGGCGATGTCGACCGTCTCGCGACCGAGCTCAGCCGGCAGCAGGCCGAGGCTTCGGCGCTCGATGCGCTGGCGGGGCCGGGCGCCGAGCCTGAAGCCGCCGCGGCCCGGCTGGCGCGCGAGGCGGCCTGGGCGGATCATCGCGGCCGGCTCGATGCGGCGAGCGCCGAGGCCTTCGAGGCCGCGATGCGCCGCGACGATGTCGCCACCGGCGCGCGGCTCGCGCATGTCGCGGAGGGCGCCCGCCGCGCCGCGCTGGCGCAGTCGCTGGCCATTGCCGGTGCCGAGCATGAGCGGGCCGGCGCGCTGCTGGCGGCGGCGGAGGTACGGCTCGCGGCCGAGCGGAGCCGGATCGCCTCGCGCGTCGCGGCGATCGTGCCCGGACTGATGGAGGGCGCCGGGCTCGGCGGCTTCGCGACCTGGCTCAGCCGGCGCGACCGTGCTCTGGAGGCCCGGGCGGACGCCCGAACGGCGATGGCCGAGTTCGACACTGCCGAGCGCATGCTGCAGGCGGCGCGTGACCGCCTCGTGGCCGCGCTCGCCGCGGCCGGGCTCGGGATGGACGCTCTTCCCGGCGATGACGCGCCCACCGACGCCGCGGCCGATCTCGACCGGCTGCGGCTCGTCGCCGAGGAGGCGGTGGCGCGCGCGGCAGCGGCGGAAGGGCTGGCGGCGGCCCTCAGTGAACGGCAGCGCGATCTCGCCCGCCGCATGGCCGACCGCGACGCGGCACGGGCGCGCGATGCGGCCTGGCTCGAGGCCTGGCGCGCGGCCCTCTCCGGCAGCTGGCTCGGCGATGCCGATCCGCCCGTCGGCGCGATGGGAACCATCCTCGCCGCGCTCAAGGATCTCGGGGCCGAACTCACGCGAGAGGCCGGCCTTGCCGATCGCATGGCCAAGATGGAGCTCGACCGGGAGGCCTATCGCGCCGCGCTCGAGGGATTGGCGGCCCGCCTCGGCGAACCGGTCATGGACGGGACGACAGTGCTCGCGGCCCGGCTGCGCGACCGGATCGCGGCGGCGCGGGCGGCCGAGACCGAGCGGCTGGCGCTCTCGAAGCGGCTCGCCGCCAATGCCGCCGACGAGGCCTTGCTGGCGACCGAGGAAGAGATATTTCGCCGGCAAAGCGATGCCATGTTGCTGCATTTCGGCGTGGAGACCCTCGCCGATGTCGGGACGGCGCTGGCGGCGGTGGCCGAGCGCGCGGCGCTCGTCGCCGCCGTGGCCGCGGCCGAACGCGATATCGTCGCGGCGCTCGACGGCGTCGCGATCTTTGATGCGGAAAGGCTGCTCGCGGCGAGCGACCGGGCGGCGCTCACCGAGCGGCGGGGCGAATTGCAGCGGCGGCTCGCCGATCTCGATACGCGCTGCGAGCAGCTCTACGCCGCCTTCAGCACTGCCGCCGACCGGCTGGAGGGCATCGGCGGCGACGGCGCGGTGGCGGCGCTCGAGGTGCAGCGCCGCACGGTTCTCGCCGAAATCGAGGACGGCGCGCTGCGCACGCTGCGCCTCCGCGCCGGCATCGGTGCCGCCGAGGCGGCGCTCCGCCTCTATCGCGAGCGCCATCGCAGCCAGATGATGGCGCGCGCCTCGGAGGCCTTCCGCATCATCAGCCGCGGCGCCTATACCGGGCTCACCTCGCAGGCCGACAAGGATGGCGAGCGGCTGATCGCGCTCGTCGCCGGCGGCGGCTCCAAGGCGGCGGCGGAGCTTTCCAAGGGGACGCGCTTCCAGCTCTATCTGGCGCTGCGCGTCGCCGGCTATCACGAGTTCGCGGCGACGCGGCGGGCGGTGCCCTTCGTCGCCGACGACATCATGGAGAGCTTCGACGACTTCCGCGCCGAGGAGGCGTTCCGCCTGTTCGCCGGCATGGCCGAGGTCGGGCAGGTGATCTACCTGACCCATCACCAGCATCTGATCCCGATCGCCGAGAGCGTCTGCCCCGGCGTGCGCGTGCATCGCCTCGACGAGGCCTGAGCAGCGCGGCCGGTTTTCATCGCGCCTGCGGCATGCTAGACACCCGTTCGTCTTTCGTTCTCTGAGGCCTCGCATGGGACGCCGCGCAGGAAGCGCCGATCTGCCGCTGCATGGCGGCCGTGTGCCGGCCTGGCTTGGCCAGCGGATGACGCGGCTCGGCGCCGTCATCACCGAGGCGATCGTGCATCATTACGGGCGCGAGGAGTTTCTCAGGCGGATGGCGCATCCGTTCTGGTTCCAGTCCTTCGGCGCCGTGATGGGCATGGACTGGCATTCCTCCGGCATCACGACGAGCGTCATCGGCGCCCTGAAGCGGGGCCTCGCGCCGCTCTCCGGCGAACTCGGGCTCACCGTCTGCGGCGGCCGCGGCGCGCAGTCGCGAAAGACCCCGGACGAACTCATCCTCGCCGGCAATCGCGCCGGCTTCGACGGCGCGGCGCTCGCTGCGGCGAGCCGCCTCGTCGCCAAGGTCGACAGCGCCGCCGTGCAGGACGGGTTCGATCTCTATCTGCATGGCTTCATCGTCGCCGATGACGGGCAATGGGTCGTGGTGCAGCAGGGCATGAATGGCGGCTCGAAGCTCGCACGGCGCTATCACTGGCTGTCGGAGGGGCTGACCAGCTTCGTCGATGCGCCGCATGCCGCCATCGACGGGCGCGGGCAGGGCGAGATCGTCAATCTGACCGACCGCCGTGCCGATGCCTCGCGCCGCGGCCAGGTCGACATGCTGCGCGATCTCGGGCCGGATGGCATCGTCCGCGAGGCCGGCCTGCTCGCCGGCATCCCCGTCACCCCGCCGCCGCCCGAGGCGCCGCTGCTGCCGCATCTCGTGATGCCCGAACATCACGATGTCAGGCCGAAAGACGTGATCCTCCGCCGCCTGCATGGCGCGCTCGCCGCCGCGGCCGAGCGCGCGCCTAAGGATTTCGAGGATCTGCTGACGGTGCCGGGCGTCGGCGCGCGCACGGTGCGCGCGCTCGCCCTCGTCGCCGAGGTGGTGCATGGCGCGCCCTGCCGCTTCGCCGATCCGGCGCGCTTCTCGCTGGCGCATGGCGGCAAGGACCGCCATCCCTATCCGGTGCCGCTCAAGGTCTATGACGAGACCATCACCGTGCTGAAATCGGCGATGACCAAGGCGAAGCTCGGCAATGACGACCGGCTCGAGGCGATCCGCCGCCTCGACGAGGCGACGCGGCGGCTGGAGCGCGACGCGCGCGGCCCCGACTTCAAGACATTCGTCGCCGAGGAGCGTCGCCGCTCGCATGCCTATGGCGGCATGAGCGTGTTCGGGCCGGAGCCGCCGCCGGATGAGGCGGATCTCTTCGGCACCGCCGAGCGGCGCGGTTGACCATGGCCGGCGACAGCGATCCGTTCGACCTCGCCCGCTTCATCGCGGCACAGGACGGCGTCTTTGATGCGGCGCTCGCCGAGCTCGCCGCCGGGCGAAAGCGCAGCCACTGGATGTGGTTCGTGTTCCCGCAGCTGCGCGCACTCGGCCGGTCGGAGACCGCGCTCTTCTATGGCATCGGCTCGCTTGGCGAGGCCCGCGCCTATCTGGAGCATCCGCTGCTCGGCTCGCGCCTCTGCACGGCCACGCGCACCGTCCTCGCGGCCCCGGCGCCCTCGCTGCATCAGCTGTTCGGCTCGCCCGACGATCTGAAGTTCCGCTCGTCGATGACGCTGTTCGCAGTCGCCGAGGGCGGCGCGGACAGCGTGTTCGCCGCGGCGCTCGATCGCTGGTGCGATGGCGCGCGCTGCCCGCTGACGCAGGACCGGCTGGTCGGAGGCGTTTCGAGCGGCGGCTGAGGCTCAGGCGGGGTCGCCGACGCCGCGCCAGCTCTTGCCCCCAAAGAAGATCAGCGGCTCGCCCTCGGACCCGTGCACCGCCAATACGCGGCCGATGACGATCGAGACCGCGCCATGCTCGACGATCTGCTCCACGGCGCAGTCGAAGGCGCCGAGCGCCGCCTTGAGGATCGGCGCGCCGGTGGCGAGCGTGATCCATTCATGGCCTTCGAAGCGGGCAGCGCCCGAGACGCCGCCGCGTCCGCCGAAGGCATCGACAAGCGACACTGCGTCGGCCGGGAGATAGTTCACCGCGAAATGGCGCCGCGAGACGACGCCGGCCAGCGCGCTGGTCTTCCGGTCGATCGAGACGAGCAGGGTGGCGGGATCGGCGCTGACATGGGCGGCGGAGAGGCCGAGAAAGCCGGTCGGGCCTTCGTCGCTCTCGGCCGTGACGATGGTCATGCCGGTGGCGCGCTGGCCGAGCGTGCGCCAGAAGGTCCTGGCGTCGATGCCGGCGGGCGGGCTCGTCTCGCTCATGGCTATCTCCGTCGATGCGGTCCTGAGGGGCGATCCGCCGTCGGCGCGAACCCCTTTCCAGACGTCATTGACCGGTTTTTTCGCGGCCGGCGCAAGCAAGCCGATGCTCGGCGAGCCCCTAAAAAGCAAAAGGCGTCCCGAAGGACGCCTGTTCACTGCCGTATTTCCTTGCGGAAATTTTGGAGCGGGCGAAGGGATTCGAACCCTCGACCCTAACCTTGGCAAGGTTATGCTCTACCCCTGAGCTACACCCGCTTCCGTGCCCGACGCTGCCGGACGGCGCACCTTATGGCGCATGGTCCGAAGGATTGCAACAGTCAATTTGCCGGCGATCCACAGCCCCCATTGGCCAGCCCTCCGCGACCGGCTAGAAGGGCGGCGCAGAGCCGTTTTGCGGGCCATGGCGAGGGGAGAACGAGCGGTGGAGAAGACGCGGCAGGAGCTTTTCCACTTCCTGGATGGGCTCGGAATCGGCACGGAAACGGCCGAGCACCCGCCGCTCTACACCGTCGCGGACGGCAAGCATCTCCGCCAGGCGATGGTCGGGCTGCACAGCAAGAATCTCTTCCTCAAGGACAAGAAGGGCCGGCTTTTCCTCGTCGTCGCGGTCGAAGACAGCCTCATCGACCTGAAGCGGCTGCATGAGGCGATCGGCGGCAATGGCCGCCTTTCCTTCGGCTCGGCCGAGCTTCTGCTCGAGGTGCTCGGCGTGACGCCGGGCTCGGTGACGCCGTTCGCGCTCGTGAACGAT
Source organism: Kaistia sp. (assembly GCA_965279105.1). GTDB lineage: Bacteria > Pseudomonadota > Alphaproteobacteria > Rhizobiales > Kaistiaceae > Kaistia. The sequence goes on along the minus strand of OZ257135.1, from coordinate 575,171 downwards.
GTGCCGCCGCGGGTCACCCTGGTGCTCGACCAGCGCTTCCTCGCGAGCCCGGACGCCAATTTCCATCCGCTCGTCAACACGGCGACGACGCGCATCGCTGTCCCCGACCTCCTCGCCTTCGCGCGGGCGACCGGCCATGAACCGCTCATCGTCGCTTTTGCCGCTGCCGAGGCCGCGGCGGATTTGTAAAACGCGCGGCAAAGCTCCATCTTCACCGCTGAAACACGCCGGCCCGACCGGCGGAACCACAATCGAGGCGTGACGCTCATGAACCAGCCCAGCTACAGCTTCGGGTCCTCCTACCAGCCGGCGCCGGACGCGGCGGGCGGCGATCTCGTGCGCGACACGACGACCCAGACCTTCGCCAATGACGTGATCGAGGAATCGCGCCGCCAGCCGGTGCTGGTCGATTTCTGGGCGCCGTGGTGCGGGCCGTGCAAGCAGCTGACCCCGGTGCTGGAAAAGGTCGTCAAGGGCGCCCGCGGCGCCGTGCGGCTCGTCAAGATGAACATCGACGATCACCCGCAGGTGGCCGGCCAGCTCGGCATCCAGTCGATCCCGGCCGTGATCGCCTTCGTCGATGGCCGCCCGGTCGATGGCTTCATGGGCGCCGTGCCCGAAAGCCAGATCAAGACCTTCATCGAGAAGCTCGCCGGCCCCGGCGGCCCCTCGGAGATCGAGGCGGCGCTGGAAGAGGGCGAGGCGCTGATCGCCGAGGGCGCCGTCGCGGAAGCAGCGCAGCTCTTTGCCGCCGTGCTCGGCGCCGAGCCGGAGAGCCTCGCCGCGCTCGCGGGCCTTGCCCGCTGCCATCTGGCGCTCGGCCAGACCGCCGAGGCCAAGGCGCTCATCGACAGCGTGCCCGAGGCGAAGGCGGGTGATCCGCTGCTCGCGGCCGTTCGCGCGCAACTCGCCTTGATCGAGCAGACGGCGGCGCTCGGCGAGGAGGGGGAACTGCGCGCCCGCATCGCGGAGAACGCCAAGGACTTCCAGGCACTGTTCGACCTCGCCTTGCTGCGCAACGCCAAGGACGATCGCGAGGAAGCGACCGACCTCCTCCTTGAAATCGTCCGCGCCAATCGCAATTGGGAGGAGGAGAAGGCGCGCAAGCAGCTGGTCCAGCTGTTCGAGGCCTGGGGAATGACCGACGAGGCCACGCTTTCGGGCCGCCGCCGGTTGTCCTCGCTCCTGTTCTCGTAAGGCACGTTTCGCATGCAGGCTGGAAAAGCCCATTATGAAGGTCCCAGCGACCTTCCCGACAGCGTCCCGGTGTTTCCCCTGACCGGGGCGCTGCTTCTGCCGCGCGGGCAGATGCCGCTCAACATCTTCGAGCCGCGCTATCTGGCCATGGTCGACGAGGCGATGGCCGGCAACCGGCTGATCGGCATGATCCAGCCTTCGGCTCCGGCCGGCGAGGATGGCGAGCCCGCGCTGTCGGCGATCGGCTGCGTCGGCCGCATCACCTCCTATGCCGAGACCGATGACGGCCGCTACATGATCTGCCTGACCGGCATCGCCCGCTTCAAGGTGGTCGCCGAGCTCGAGGGACGGGCAGGTTTTCGCATCTGCCGCATCGCGACCGAGCCGTTCCTCGCCGATTTCGCCGAGAATGCCGGCGCCGAGGCGGTGGATCGCACGCGCCTGCTCGATGTTTTCCGTGCCTATCTCGAGGCCAATCGCCTCGAGGCCGACTGGGACAATATCGGGCGGACCTCGAACGAGACGCTCGTCAACGCGCTGTCGATGATGAGCCCCTATGGCCCGGCGGAGAAGCAGGCGCTGCTCGAGGCGGCGGATCTTCGCGCCCGGGCCGAGACGCTGATCGCGCTTACCGAGATGTCGCTGGCACGCGGCGGCGATGGCGGCCCCTCGCCGCTGCTGCAGTAGCGACCGCCATGGCCGCGCTCGACCGTCCCGCCGCCCGCATCGACGTGAAGCTGCTCGAGATTCTCGTCTGTCCGGTCACCAAGACCGCGCTGTCCTATGACGAGGAGCGGCAGGAACTGGTGAGCCGTGCCGCGCGGCTCGCCTATCCGATCCGCGACGGCATCCCGATCATGCTCCCCGACGAGGCGCGGCCGCTCGAGGACGATTGACGCGCCTCAGATCGGCTCGCCGCGGAGGAGACGGGGACCCGACGCGCCGGCATCGGCTGCGACGCCGATGAAGCGGCGCTTCAGGCCCGGCATGCGGTCGACGAGGCCGAGCCCGACATCGCGCGCAATGCGAAGCGCCGGATTGTCGTTCGAGAACAGACGGTTCAGCCCGTCCGTCACCATCCCCATCTGCACCGTGTCGAACCGGCGCCAGCGTTCATAGCGCTCGAGCACCGCGACGCCGCCCGGATCGAGCCCGAGCCGGGCCGCCTCGACGACGCTTTCGGCCAGCGCCGCCGCATCCTTGAAGCCGAGATTGAGCCCCTGTCCGGCGATCGGGTGGATCGCATGGGCGGCATCGCCGCAGAGCGCGAAGCGCGGTGCGACGAAGCGGCGCGCGATCATCAGGCCGAGCGGATAGGCGCGCGCCGGGCCTTCGGCCGTCACGGTGCCGAGATGGTGGCCGAAGCGGCGCTCGAGCTCGATGGCGAAGGTGAAGGAGTCGCTCGCCACGAGACGGTCGGCCGTCTCCGTCGCTTCTGTCCAGACGAGCGAGGAGCGATTGCCTGGGAGCGGCAGGATGGCGAAGGGCCCGGCCGGCAGGAAATGCTCCTCGGCGCGGCCGAGATGTGGCCGCTCATGCGCCACCGTGACGACGATGCCGGATTGGCCATAGCCCCAGCCGACGGTCCGGATGCCCGCCAGCGCGCGGAGCCGAGACTTCGCGCCGTCGGCCGCGACCAGGAGGCGCGTGCGGCGGGTGGTGCCGTCCGAAAGCGTGACCTCGGTGAGGCCGGGGCCGGCCGTGAAGTCGCTGACGCCGAGGCCCTGCAGGCGGACGACGCCGGCGGCGTCGGCAGCGTCCGACAGAGCCGCGACCAGGGCGCCGTTCGGCACCATATGGGCGAAGGGCGCGACGCTGCCTTCGGCGCGCGCGAAGGTCAGGAACACCGGCCGCACGGGATCGCGGGTGCGGCTGTCGGTGACGATCATCTCCTCGACCGGCTGGGCGAGCGGTGCGAGGCCGTCCCAGAGGCCAAGGGCTGCGAGCATCTCGCGGGCGGCGCTGGCGATCGCGGAGGCGCGGCCGTCGCGGGCGTTGGCACCGGCCGGCGCCGGATCGACGACGGCGACATCGAGCCCGGGCGCGCCGCGCTTCAGCGCCAGCGCCAGCGAGAGCCCGACATAGCCGCCGCCGGCGACGAGCACGTCGTAGGGCGGGATGTCGGCGTCGTGGAGGGCGGTCATCATCGCTCCGTTCCTGCGTTGCGGCCTTCGGGTGCGACCGCCGCTGCGGCTTGACACCATCGCGCCCGCGCCGCAACAGGGAATGGCGGGGGCGTTCGAAACGAGGGTGCAGCCAGAGTGACCGACGACCTCCTCGGGATACTTGATCTCGAAGCCCTCGAAATCAACCGCTACCGGGGTCGCAGCACCGATCCCGGCTGGCGCCGCGTCTTCGGCGGCCAGGTCATCGGCCAGGCGCTGGTGGCGGCGGCGCGGACCGTCGATCCGGCGCGGCGCATCCATTCGCTGCATGGCTATTTCCTCAGGCCCGGCGATCCCGACGCCTCCATCGACTATGACGTCGAGCGCATCCGCGATGGCGGCAGCTTCACGACGCGGCGCGTCGTGGCTTGCCAGGCCGGGCAGTCGATCTTCGCCATGGCCGCGTCCTTCCATCGCGACGAGCCCGGCGACGAGCACCAGATGCCGATGCCGGAGGTGCCCCCGCCCGAGGCGCTGCCGGACGAGAGCGCGCTGCTCGCGGCCATCGCCGCGCGCGCGCCCGCCTCGGCGATGGTGTTCTGGAAGGGCGAGCGGCCGATCGAGGTGCGCCCGGTCGATCTCGAGGCGTTTCTCGGCCGCAGCGGCGGCGCCAAGGGCCAGGCGAGCTGGATCCGCGCCCGCATGGCGCTGCCGGAGGATCCGGCGATCGTCAGCGCCATGCTCGCCTATGCCTCGGACCTGACGCTGCTCGACACCACGCTGATCGCCACGGGCCGCTGGGCGCTCGATCCGGGCCTGATGGTGACGAGCCTCGACCATGCGATGTGGTTCCACCGTCCGTTCCGCTTCGACGACTGGCTGCTCTATGTCTGCGACAGTCCGATCGCCGCCGGCGCGCGCGGCTTCAATCGCGGCAGTCTGTTCGATCGCGCGGGCCGGCTGGTTGCGTCGGTGGCGCAGGAGGGCCTCGTCCGCACGCTGCATCGCCGCGAAGGCTGAGCAAGCAGGCGCCGTTTGACCGAATCCATACTCAATATTGCCTATTGACTAGGCATTTTCAGTTATTTGCCGCGCCGACAGTCACGTATGATGTCCTTTTTGCGACAGCGCGTGCGGGCATTTGCGCGATTTTTGAACTTTTCGACGGACACGCGAAAGTTGGCACGGAGCTTGATTCCCTAAGGGCCGGCGCAGCGGCGTCAATCGGGCGGCATGCCGGTCGACCAATCGATCCTTGCGGTTCACCCGCCGCAAAAAAGACGGGAACTGACACATGAAAATCGTGATGGCGATCATCAAGCCATTCAAACTCGACGAAGTGCGCGACGCGCTGACAGCCATCGGCGTGCAGGGCCTCACCGTCACCGAGGTCAAGGGCTACGGCCGCCAGAAGGGGCACACCGAAATCTACCGCGGCACCGAGTATGCCGTGAGCTTCCTGCCCAAGCTGAAGATCGAAGTCGCCGTGTCGACCGAAGCGGTCGACAAGGTCATCGACGCGATCTCGGGCGCCGCCAAGACCGGCCAGATCGGCGATGGCAAGATCTTCGTCTATTCGATCGACCAGGCCGTCCGGATCCGCACGGGCGAGACGGATACCGACGCGCTCTGACGCGCGATTCTGAAACCCATGAGCTTTCATGAACAGCGCGAGCAAGGGGCACAATGACGGATCGAATTGAGAACGTAGCCAAGAGTAGCCGGGGGATGGGTCGCGCCATCGCCGATGGGATCAGTCGAGATGACCAGCGATCCGACAGGAGAGGTCTGATGAATCTGCGTAATGCCAAATATTCGCTGATGGGAGCGGCCGGTGCGCTGCTGTCCCTGACAGCGTTCACCTATGCCCAGGATGCCGCCCCCGCGGCCGGCGACGTCGCCGCTCCTGCGGCCGAAGTTGCCGCCGCCGCCGCCAAGGCGGTGGTCGACAAGGGCGACACCGCCTGGATGCTGATCTCGACCGTCCTGGTCATGCTGATGATCGTGCCGGGCCTCGCGCTGTTCTACGGCGGTCTGGTCCGCGCCAAGAACATGCTTTCGGTGCTGATGCAGGTGCTGATGATCGCCTCGGTGGTCATGATCATCTGGGTGCTCTACGGCTACTCGCTCGCCTTCACCGACGGCTCGGGCATCGTCGGCGGCCTCTCGAAGGCCTTCCTCGCCGGCGTGACCCCGGCCAGCACGGCCGCGACCTTCTCGGCCGGCTACGAGATCCCCGAATATGTGTTCATCGCCTTCCAGATGACCTTCGCGGCGATCACCCCGGCCCTCATCGTCGGCGCCTTCGCCGAGCGCATGAAGTTCTCGGCGGTGCTCCTGTTCATGATCCTCTGGGTGACCTTCGTCTATTTCCCGGTCGCTCACATGGTCTGGCAGTCGACCGGCTGGCTGTTCAAGCTCGGCGCTCTCGACTTCGCCGGCGGCACGGTCGTTCACATCAATGCGGGTATCGCGGGTCTCGTCGCCTGTATCATGGTCGGCAAGCGCATCGGTCTCGGCAAGGATCTGATGCCGCCCCATTCGCTGACTAACTCCATGATCGGCGCCTCCCTGCTGTGGGTCGGCTGGTTCGGCTTCAACGCCGGCTCGGCGCTCGAGGCCAATGGCGGCGCTGCGCTCGCCATGATGAACACCTTCGTCGCCACGGCCGGTGCGGCCATCGGCTGGGCGCTCGTCGAATGGATCGTCCGCGGCAAGCCCTCGATGCTGGGCGCGATCTCGGGCGTCGTGGCCGGCCTCGTCGCCGTCACGCCGGCCGCCGGCCTGATCGGGCCTGTCGGTGCGATCGTGCTCGGCTTCATCGCCTCGATCGTCTGCTTCTTCTTCGTCACCACGGTGAAGAGCGCGTTCGGCTATGACGACAGCCTCGACGTCTTCGGCGTCCATGGCGTCGGCGGCATCATCGGCGCCATCGGCACCGGCGTCCTCGCCTCCGCTTCGCTCGGCGGCGTCGGCTATGTCGAAGGCGTGACGATGGGTCATCAGGTCTGGGTGCAGATCCAGGCCGTGCTGACGACGGTCGTCTGGTCCGGCGTCGGTTCGGCGATCATCCTGAAGATCGTCGACGTGATCATCGGTCTGCGTGTCCGCCCGGAAGTCGAGAGCGAAGGCCTCGACATCGTCGAGCATGGCGAGCGCGCCTATCACAGCTGAGCCCTTGCTCGGATGAACTCCGGCCGGCGCCTCGCGCGCCGGCCGTCACTTCCCGGCGGCGTCCGCCGGGCGACGGCGTCTCTCCTCCGAGACGGTTTCTCCTCCCAAGACTCCAGGGCTCCGATTGCGATCGGGGCCCTCTTTTTTTGGCCGCCCGCCGCCCGCCGCGGCGCCTTTCCTCGATGGTTAAAGTGCCCTTAACCAGCCGGCCCTAGGCTCATCACGACCGATCACCACGGAGAGCGGACAGCATGGGCGGGCCGACGAGCGCCGGCAGGGCGATCTCGCCGTTTCAGAAACTGAACGACAGGCTGGCCGGCATCGCGCCCGGCCTGCCGCCGATCAATCTCGGCCTCGGCGAACCGCAGCATCCGATCCCGCCCTTTGTCGGGCCGGTGATCGCCGCCAATCTCGATCTGTTCGGACGCTATCCGGCGATCCGCGGCACCGACGCGTTCCGCGCCGCCGTCGCCGCCTGGCTGAACCGCCGCTATGGCCTCGCCGGCATGCCGGTCGATCCGGAGACCATGGTGCTGCCGCTGAACGGCTCGCGCGAGGGGCTGTTCTTCGCCGCGCTCGGCGCGCGCGAGCGGGCGGGCGGCGTGGCGCGGCCGGCGGTGCTGCTGCCGAACCCGTTCTACCAGGCCTATGCCGCCGGCGCGGAAGCAGCGGGGCTCGAGATCGTCCTGCTGGAGTCTGCGCCCGGTGACCGCGACCTGCCGGACCTGGCGCGGGTTGCGCCCGAGGTGCTCGCGCGCACCGTCGCGCTCTATGTCGCCTCGCCGACCAATCCGCAGGGCAGCGTCGCCACGCTCGACGACTGGCGCCGCCTGATCGAGACGGCGCGCCGGCACGATTTCATGATCTTCGCCGACGAATGCTATTCCGAGATCTATCGCAGCGTGCCGCCTCCCGGCGTGCTCGAGGCGGCGGCGCTGATCGGCGGCGGCTTCGCCAACATCGTCACCTTCCATTCGCTGTCGAAGCGCTCCAACCTGCCGGGCCTGCGCGCCGGCTTCGCCGCCGGCGATCCGGACTTCCTCGCCAATTGGCTGAGGCTGCGCAACATGGCGGCACCGCAGGTGCCGGGGCCGATCCAGGCCGTCGCCGTCGCCGCCTATGGCGATGAGAGCCATGTCGCCGACAATCGCGCCCTCTACAACGAGAAGTTCGCCCTCGCGGAGGCGCTGATCGGCGCTCCGGTGCCGGCGGGCGGCTTCTTCCTCTGGCTCGAGGTCGGCGACGGCGCGGATGCCGCCGTCCGCCTCTGGCGCGAGGTCGGCGTCCGGACCATCCCCGGCGGCTATCTCTGCCTGCCGACCGAGGCCGGCTTCAATCCCGGCCATTCCTTCCTGCGTGTGGCGATGGTCCAGGACATCGCGACGACGACCGAAGCGCTGCGCCGCATGGCGCGGGTGCTCGGCTGATCCTCTGGGGACCCTGACAGCATGCGCTCCAACCGATCCGTCTCGCTCCCGATGCCCTCGGAGGATGGCGATGTCCTGCGCCGCTTCCTCGGCAAGCATGTCGGCTTCGTCGTCGGCCTCGCCCTGATCGGCGGCGTCGCCGCCCTCGCGGCGAGCCTCGCCACCTGGACCGTCGACGATCCCTCGCTGTCCTATGCGGCCGCGAAGCCGGTGGCGAACATTCTCGGCTTCCCGGGGGCCGTGGCCTCCGACCTCCTGATGCAGTTTCTCGGGCTCGGCTCGATCGCCTTCCTGCTGCCGGTGGTGTTCTGGGGCTGGCGGGCGCTGTTCAGCGGGCGTCCCTTCCGCAAGGCGATGCTGGCGACATGGATCCTCGCGACGCTCTGCTCGGCCGGCGCGCTCGCCTTCCTGCCGGTGACGGCGCATTGGCCTCTGCCGACCGGAATGGGCGGCGTCGCCGGCGATCTCATGGCGCGCATTCCGGCCGAGATCCTCGGCACCGTGCCGAAGGACCGCGCGGCCTCCATCGCCCAGACGATCTTCGTCCTGCTGGCGGCCGGGTTCATGGTCCATGCCTGCGGCTTCATCGGCGGCCGTCGCGCCGCTGTCGAGGCCGCGCCGAGCCGGCCGGTCAAGCCGGCGGCAAGGCGCGCGCTCAAGGAGTCGGATGCCTTCCTCGCGGACGAGGACGAGGGCGGCGGCTTCCTGTCGGTGCCGCTCGGGGCGCTGGCCCATTTCGGCTATTCGGCGCGAGCGGGCCTCGCGCGCCTCCTCGGGCGCCAGCCGGACGAGCCTCTCGCCCCTGCCCGTCCCGACGCCGCGCCGCGCAAGGGCCGCCGCGTCGAGCCCGGCATCGAGACCGGCACCGCGCGGCGCCGGGCGCCCGCCGATATCGCCGACGATCTCGACGACGAGGATGTCCTGCCGCCGTTGCCGCTCGCCGGCCGCGTCACGCCGCCGGCGCCGCGTCCGCGCCCCGGCAAGCGCGCCGGCGCCGAGGCGCAGCCCTCGCTGCTGCCGAGCGAGACCTTCGAACTGCCCGCGCTCGCCCTCCTCACCGAGCCGAAGGCGCCCGATCCGCTCACGCGCATCAACAGCGAGGCGCTCGAGCAGAACGCCCGCGTGCTCGAAGGCGTGCTCGACGATTTCGGCATCCGTGGGGAGATCATCAATGTGCGGCCGGGCCCGGTCGTCACGCTCTACGAGCTCGAGCCGGCGCCCGGCATCAAGTCCTCGCGCGTCATTGGCCTGGCCGACGACATCGCCCGCTCGATGAGCGCGGTCGCCGCCCGCGTTGCCGTCATTCCCGGCAAGAACGCCATCGGCATCGAATTGCCCAACCAGCGGCGCGAGATGGTGCTGCTCCGCGAAATGCTCTCGGCCGAGGATTTCGAGACCTCGAAGGCGCGGCTGCCGATCAGCCTCGGCAAGACCATCGGCGGCGAGCCCGTCATCGTCGATCTCGCCCGCATGCCGCATCTCCTCGTCGCCGGCACCACCGGCTCGGGCAAGTCGGTCGCGATCAATACGATGATCCTGTCGCTGCTCTACAGGCTGACGCCGCAGGACTGCCGGCTGATCATGATCGATCCGAAGATGCTGGAGCTCTCGATCTATGACGGCATCCCGCATCTCCTGACGCCCGTCGTCACCGATCCGAAGAAGGCCGTCGTCGCGCTGAAATGGACCGTGCGCGAGATGGAGGATCGCTATCGCAAGATGTCGAAGCTCGGCGTGCGCAACATCGACGGCTACAATGCGCGCGTCGGCCAGGCCAAGGCCAAGGGCGAGGTGCTGAACCGCACCATCCAGACCGGCTTCGACAAGCAGACGGGCGAGGCGATCTACGAGCAGGAGGAACTGCCGCTCGATCCGATCCCCTATATCGTCGTCATCATCGACGAGATGGCCGACCTGATGATGGTGGCCGGCAAGGACATCGAAGGCGCCGTGCAGCGGCTCGCCCAGATGGCGCGCGCCGCCGGCATCCATGTGATCATGGCGACGCAGCGTCCCTCGGTCGACGTCATCACCGGCACGATCAAGGCCAATTTCCCGACCCGCATCTCCTTCCAGGTCACGTCCAAGATCGATAGCCGCACCATTCTCGGCGAGCAGGGCGCCGAGCAGCTGCTCGGCCAGGGCGACATGCTCTACATGGCCGGCGGCGGCCGCATCCAGCGCGTGCACGGCCCCTTCGTCAGCGACGAGGAGGTCGAGAAGATCGTCCGCCATCTGAAGGCGCAGGGTCATCCCGACTATCTCGATTCGATCACCGAGGACGACGCCGAGGCGGCGGAGGAGGGCGGCGAGGGCACGGGCGGGCTCGTCGGCGGCGAGGAATCGAACGATCTCTACGACAAGGCGGTCGCCGTGGTGCTGCGCGACCGCAAGGCCTCGACCTCCTATATCCAGCGGCGGCTCTCGATCGGCTACAACCGCGCCGCCTCGCTCATCGAGCGGATGGAGAAGGAGGGGCTGGTCGGCCCGGCCAACCATGCCGGAAAGCGCGAAATCCTGGTCGAGGGCGCCGAGGCGGATCGCTTCTGACGCTCCGGCCGCGAAATCGCCATGCTCCGCCCCTAACGGACGGGCGAGACGGGGTACACGGTCGCGCCCGCGGCCACGACACGAAGGACATGACGATCGTGATGCTCCAAGGGGCAGCCCGCCCGACCCGCCGGACCTTCCTCGCCAGCTGCGCCGGCCTCGCCGCCGCGGCGGCCTTCGCCTCGCCTGCCTCCGCCGCGTTCACCGCCGCCCAGGCGGCGACGCTGAAGAAGATCAGCGACACCTTCAACGCCATCCGCACCATGCAGGGCCGCTTCATCCAGTACGGCCCGAACGGCGAGGAATCGGAAGGCGTCTTCTTCATCAGCCGTCCCGGCAAGCTGCGCTTCCACTACAGCCCGCCGGTCAAGATGGACGTGATCTGCGACGGCAACCAGGTGTCGGTGCTCGATGCCAAGGTGATGACGCAGGACCTCTATCCGCTGTCGAAGACGCCGCTGCGCTACCTGCTGGCCGACCGCGTCGACCTGACCTCGTCCAACATCGTCCGCCAGATGACCGAGGAAGAGGACCTCGTCGCCCTCGTGCTGACGCAGAGCTCCAGCCTGTCGGACGGCAGCCTGAAGCTGATCTTCGACAGCAAGACGCTGGCGCTCCGGCAATGGGTCGTCACCGACGCGCAGGGGCTCGATACGTCGGTCGCCATCTACGAGGTCGAGATGGGCAAGCCGGCCGATCCCAAGAACTTCAAGATCGACTACTACCTGCCCAATTCGAAATAGCCGGCGGCACGGCGGCCAGCGCAGTCTTGCCGGATCCCTTGCGGCCGGATGGCTGCCTGCCGCCCTTCGGGCGCCGCATCGGGTCGCTCTGCGAAGGGGCTGATCGTACGTGATCGCGTCCTTGTGATCGGCTTACGGTAAGGCAGCCTGACAACCCTCTTGAATCGCCGGCCGCTCTCCCCAATTGAATAACCAGAGCGGGCCGCCATCGCCCCGGCAGTGCCCCCCGTCTCGCCGAGATGGCGTCCGCCCGAGCGTCGTGCCGCTGGACTTCGGTTCGCGACAGGCGCAAGCGCTTCAGAAGCGCAACGCCCAGCCTCCCCCCCGGGGCTGGGCGTTTTCTTTTGTCGGCGCGAAGTTCGGTTGGCGCGACCGCCACGACCTTGTAGGTGTTGGGTCCCACCCGCCTGCGGAACATCCATGCCACTCAGCATCGCCACCTGGAACATCAATTCGGTGCGCCTGCGCATCGATCTGGTCAGCGCCTTTCTCGAGGCCGAGCGGCCGGACGTGCTCTGCCTGCAGGAGATCAAGTGCATCGAGGGCAACTTCCCGGCCGGCGCATTCCGAAAGCTCGGCTATGAGCATCAGGTCGTGCACGGGCAGAAGGGCTATCACGGCGTCGCCGTCGTCTCGAAGCTGCCGCTCGGCGAGCATGTCCGCCGCGGCTTCTGCGGCAAGGACGATGCGCGGCATGTCGCCGTGCGGATCGAGACCGGCAGCCTGCCGATCACCCTGCACAATTTCTATGTCCCGGCCGGCGGCGACGAGCCCGATCCGGTCAAGAACGACAAGTTCGCCCACAAGCTCGCCTTCCTCGAGGAAATGAAGGGCTGGCTCCGGGGCGCCGAGACGCTCGGTCCCTCGATCCTCGTCGGCGACTTGAATGTCGCGCCGCTGGAGCACGATGTCTGGTCGCACAAGCAGATGCTGGGCGTGGTCAGCCATACGCCGGTCGAGACGGAACTGCTCGAGGCCGTGCGCGAGGCGGGCGGCTGGATCGATGCCATGCGCCACTTCGTGCCGCCGGAGGAGAAGCTCTATACGTGGTGGAGCTATCGAGCCGCCGACTGGGAGGCATCCAATCGCGGCCGCAGGCTCGATCACGTCTGGGTGACGCCACCGCTGAAGGCGCGGCTTCTCTCGCTCGACGTGAAGCGCGCTGCGCGAGGCTGGAACCGGCCCTCCGACCACGTGCCGGTGATCCTGACGCTCGCCGCTTGAGGCGGGCCGGCCCCGAAACGAGGACAGCCATTCCCGCTGCCGCGAGAATGGCTGCCTTGTCTGCATGGACAACCCGGAAAAACACGCGGAACGCGTCCACGTCCCGACATTTGCATGGGCTTCGTTTCGATCCGGTTAAGCATGGCGGGCCGCCAGCATGGGAACCCTGATCCTCGTGCCTCGTTTGCATGGCAGGGCCCTGTCCCGGGCCGAGCAGAGGAGCAGCACCATGTCGAACGTCTCAATTCCCGTCGTTCCGCCGGTCGATCTCAGCGAGGCGGCCGAGGTCAACCAGCCGGAGGCCGACAGCGAGCGCGCCCGTGAACTCCGCAAGAAGCGCGATGACGAGATCGCCGAAGGCGACCTGCCGCCGCCCGACATCGCCGGCATCTCCGAACAGAACCGGGGTCCGAAGCCGCGATAGCGCCCGCTCATCGGCGAGGGCCGCAGCCGGAAATAGGTTGAGATGAGAGTGTCGCCGGCTAAGCTTGCCAGCTTGAGGGTAGCTGCCGGCCGATCGCACGATCCGGTGCCACGCGGCGCCTCCATTGCAGCGGGCGAGGGGCATGCGTGTCACGGGTCGATCGGGCGCCGTCCTCGTCGTGCACGATGACGACTGGCAGACGCCGGCCATCACGGAACGCAACGCCTATCGCTGCGCCGCCGAGCGGCTGCCTTCCGTTCCGGATGTCGCCTATCTCGCCTTTCCCTGGGCGACGCTCATCGACCTCATCGTGCACAAGCAGGATGCGTCGCGGCTCCTGGACATCCTCGAGGATCTCGGGCGAGAGACGCGCCGCTTCGGCGCCGTGGTGACGGTGTGCCAGCACATCTTCATGGGCGATTTCCCGGACCTTTTCGCCAAGGCCGGCGTCACCCACCTCTTCTGGTCGCATCTCCGCAACGACGGCGCTCCGAGAGGGTTCGAGGCCGTCGCGGTCGCGCCCTTCCCGCTCTATCCGGTCAATGCGCCGGCGCGGGATGAGGTGAGCGCCAGGCCGCGCCATCTCTTCAGCTATATCGGCACCCGCCCCGGTCCGCTCTATCTCGACAATGTCCGCCGGCTGATCGTCGATGAATTGTCGGACAGCCCCTCGGGCTATGTGCGCGAACGGGCCGACTGGCACTTCTATCGCGCCGTCTATGAGAAGCAGATCTACGCCAGCATCGACACGGTCGAGGATCCGCTCGCCAATGCGGAAGCCGTCGAATATCGCGCCGTGATGGCCGACAGCCTGTTCGCGCTGTGCCCGAGCGGGACGGGGCCGAACAGCCTCAGGCTGTGGGAGGCGATCACCGCGGGCGTCATCCCGGTCGTGCTGTCGCCGCACTACCAGCCGCCCGGCGAGCCGAGGCTGTGGTCCTCGGCGATCATCAGCGCCGATGGCAACCGCGAGACCATCCGCTCGCTGCCGCAGCGCCTCGCGCGCATCGCCGCCGACGACCAGCGCATCCATGCCACGCACAGCGCCCTTGCTCTCATGCGCGCGCGCTATGGCGCCGACACCTTCGTGCACGACATCGTCCGCCTCTATCGCGATTTGCAGCGCGACGAGGCGGGCACGGCGCCGGCCGTCGCAGCCGGGGTGTCCGGCCATCGGCCCAGCTGAGACGGCAGCCGAGGCATCGTCGGTCGGGGCAGCGCAATATCCGTGTCGCCAAGGTGCCATCTGCCCCGATGCTGACACGAATCACTCTCAGAATTCGAATGTGAGCCTTACCGATCCGGATTGATCGGTAGAATGCTGCACGATTCACCCGCCGACCCAGGGGCGCGCCAACGCCCCCCGAAGCCGACGCCTTCGTTCTGCGCCCTCCGCGTGGAGTCCTCCGAACGGTCAGTCTGGACAGATCCGGTGTCATCACATGCTGCAACGCGCGCCGAGACGCGCGATCGACCGCTTGCCCATGTCCGGGCGGCGGAATGGGGGAAGGGGCTCGGCACGCTGGCCCGCATCACGCGGCTGACGCTGCGCCATCCCTATCAGGCCGGCATCGCGCTCGTCGCCACGCTGATCGCGGCGAGCCTGCAACTCGTCATCCCGCGCCTGCTCGGCCGCGCCGTCGACGAGGCGCAGGGCATCCTCAACGCCAATGCCGACACCGCCACGGAGGCGCAGCATGCGCTCTTGGTGACGGCGGCGCTGCTGCTCGCCGTCAGCATCCTGCGCGGCCTCTTCACCATGGCGCAGAACTACTATGGCGATGCCGTCGGCCATCATCTCGGCTACGAGCTTCGCCTGGCCGTCTATGACAAGCTGCAGCGGCTCTCCTTCGGCTTCCACGACAAGGTCCATACCGGCGACCTGATCACGCTCGGCATCCTCGACATCGAGGGCGTCCGCATGTTCTTCAACACCGGCCTCGTCCGCATGGTGCTGCTCGGCGTCCTGATCGGCGTCGGCGCCTTCCTGCTGATCTCGACCGATCCGCTGCTCGGTCTGATCAGCCTCTCCTTCGTGCCCTTCGTCGCCTGGCGCTCCTCGGTGACGCAGTTGCTGCTGCGCTCGACCTGGCTCGATCTGCAGGAGCGGCTCGCGGTGCTGACGCGCGTCATGGACGAGAATCTCGGCGGCATCCGCGTGGTGCGCGCCTTCGCGGCGCAGGCCTTCGAACTGTCGAAGTTCGACAGGATCTCGGAAGGGGCGTTGAAGCTCGCGCATGAGCGCGTGCTGATCCGCGTGCGCAACACCAGCGCGATGAACTTCTCCTTCTTCGCCGCCATGGGGCTCGTCCTCTGGGTCGGCGGCAGCCGCGTCGCGGCCGGGACGATGACCGTCGGTACGCTCGCCTCGTTCCTGACCTTCATGACCATCCTGCAGATGCCGGTGCGCCAGCTCGGCCTCATGGTCAATTCCTTCGCGCGCGCCTCGACCTGCGGCCGCCGCCTGTTCGAACTGCTCGACCAGGACGTCGCCATCGCCGACAGACCGGGCGCCGAGCCGCTCGTCGTCGGCGCGGGCGTGCTCGCCTTCGAGGGGGTCGGCTTCACCTATCCCGGCGCCGACACGCCGGCGCTCGCCGGCATCGACTTCACCGCGCGGCCGGGCGAGACGATCGGCATCGTCGGGCCGCCCGGCAGCGGCAAATCGACGATCGCCCATCTGATCCCGCGCTTCTACGATGTCACCAGCGGCCGCATCACCATCGACGGAAAGGACATCCGCGACGTCACGCTCGCCTCGCTGCGCAGCGCCGTCGGCGTCGTGCAGCAGGACGCGTTCCTGTTCACCACCTCGATCGAGAACAATGTCGCCTATGGCGATCCCTGGGCCGAGGAGACGCGCATCGCCAAGGCGGCCGAATCGGCGCAGCTGCACGACTACATCGTCGGCCTGCCGGCCGGCTACGGCACCGTCGTCGGCGAGCGCGGCGCCTCGCTGTCGGGCGGCCAGCGCCAGCGCCTCACCATCGCGCGCGGCCTGATGCTCAGGCAGAAGGTGCTCGTCTTCGACGATTCGACCGCGGCGGTCGATGCCGGCACCGAGCAGCGCATCCGGGCGGCGATCCGCGTCCATGCCGGCGAACGCGTCACCCTCATCATCTCGCACCGGCTGTCCTCGCTGATGCATGCCGACATGATCCTGTTCCTCGAGGACGGGCAGATCGTCGAGCGCGGCACCCATGCCGAACTCGTCGCGCGGGGCGGCCGCTATGCGGCGCTGCACGCCCTGCAGCAGCCACCGGCCGAGGACGCGCTTCAGGGAGCCGCCGAATGAGCCCGCGTTCGGAGACGAGCATGATCGGCGGCGCCCGCCGTCCGCCGCGCGCCGTGGTCGGCTCGCACCGCGAGAAGGAGGAGATCTTCGGCGCCGTCTACGATCCGAAGATCGTCCGCCGCATCTGGACCTTCGTCGCCCCCTATAAGCGCGAGGTGGCGATCTCGGTCGCGGCCGTGCTGGTGTTCACGCTGACGCAGCTCGCCATCCCGCTCATCATCCGCTTCGCCATCGATCACGGCATGGCGGGCGGTGCCGCCGACCGGGCGGTGCTCGCCTGGTGCGCGCTCGCCTTCGCGGTGACGATCCTCATCAATTACGGCGCCAGCTACCTGCAGGAATCCGTCGTCGGCAGCGCTGCCGAGCAGGTACTGTTCGACATGCGCCGGGCGATGTTCAGCCATCTGCAGCGCGTCTCGCTCTCGTTCATGGACAAGACCGAGGTCGGCCGGCTGATGTCGCGCCTGCAGGGCGACGTCAATTCGATGCAGGAATTCATGGAGACGTCGGTGCTGTCGGTGGGCGACATCGCCCTCCTCGTCGGCATCGTCGGCGTGCTGCTCTGGCTCGATCCGCGGCTCGGCCTCCTGACGCTCTCGACCATGCCGGTGCTGTTCATCGTCCGCCTCTACTGGCTGCCGCTCGCCAAGCGCTCGTTCATGGAGGCGCACGAGACCTCGTCGATCGCCAATGGGGCGCTTGCCGAGGGCATCCATGGCGTCAGGACCGTGCAGAGCATGGGCCGCCAGCGCGTCAATTTCGATCTCTATGACGAGAAGGTCCGTGCCCATCGCGACGCCAATCTCAGGGCCGCGAAATATGCGCAGGTGATGGTGCCGATCGTCGACACGCTCACCGGCATCGCCATGGCGACCGTCATCGTCGTCGGCGGCTCGATGGTGCTCGCAAAGAGCCTCGACATCGGCGTGATGGTCGCCTTCCTGTTCTATATCCAGCGCTTCTTCGATCCGATCCGCTCGCTGACGCTGCAATACAGCGTGATGCAGCGCGCCATGGCCTCGGGGCAGCGGATCTCGGAGGTGCTCGACGTTCCCGTCGACGTCACCGACAAGGACGGCGCGACGCCGCTGCCGGACGCGATGGACGGCTCGG
Source organism: Kaistia sp. (assembly GCA_965279105.1). Taxonomy (GTDB): domain Bacteria; phylum Pseudomonadota; class Alphaproteobacteria; order Rhizobiales; family Kaistiaceae; genus Kaistia. Next base: position 557,919 of record OZ257135.1, on the reverse strand, counting down.
TCGAGTTCCGCAACGTCACCTTCGGCTATCTGCCGGGCCAGCCGGTGCTGCGCGACGTCTCGTTCTCCGTCCGCCCGGGCGAGACGGTCGCGCTTGTCGGGCCGACCGGCTCGGGCAAGACCAGCGCCATGGCGCTGGTGCACCGGTTCTATGACGTCACCAGCGGGACCGTTCTGGTCGGCGGCCGCGATGTCCGCGACGTCACGCAGGACTCGCTCGGCCGCCATATCGCCATGGTGCTGCAGGAGCCGTTCCTGTTCTCAGGCACGGTGTTCGAGAATATCCGCTACCACAAGGTCGAGGCGAGCCCGGATCAGGTCATCGCCGCCGCCAAGGCCGTCGGCGCGCATGAATTCATCATGAAGCTGCCCGAGGGCTATGACAGCGCCCTCGAGCAGCGCGGCAGCAACCTCTCGCAGGGCCAGCGCCAGCTGATCTCGTTTGCGCGCGCCCTCGTCGCCGACGCGCAGATCCTCGTGCTCGACGAGGCGACCGCCAATATCGACAGCTATACCGAGCGGCAGATCCAGAAGGCGCTGGCGGTGCTGCTCAAGGGTCGCACCGGGCTCGTCATCGCGCATCGGCTGGCCACCATCCGCGGCGCCGACCGGATCATCGTGCTGCAGAACGGCAAACTGGTCGAACAGGGCAATCACGACACGCTGATGCGCAAGCCCGGCCTCTATGCCCGCCTGTACAGCCTCAACTATGCGTCCTTCGATGATCTTCCCGCCGAGATCGACGGCGCACACCGCCTCAAAAGCTGACTTCCCCCCACGAAGGTTGTGGAATGCCGCCGCCATGGCACTATGTATCAATATGCGTTCCTCTGAGGCGGGGGTTCAGGCGAGCGCGTGTTCTCCTAGACCCCGGCGGACCGCGCCGCCCGCATGACTGATCTTGTCCTGTCCTTGGCGAGCCTTTATCGGGACACGCCCGTGCTGGTCGCGGCCTATGATGGGTCGGATCGGCTCCGCTTCGCCAATCCCGCCTTCCGCTCCGCCTTTTTCCTCGACGCGGACGAGGAGCCGCTCTGGTCGGAGATCATGCGGCGGAACTTCGCGCTGCAGCGCGGCACCGTGTTGAAGACCAATGATATCGAGGCCTGGCTGCTGGAGACCCAGTCGCGGCGCGGCAAGCTCGGCTTCCGCGCCTTCGAGACCGATCTGCATGACGGCCGCTGGCTGTGGATGACCGAGACAGTGACTGCCGACCGCTGGATGCTGTGCATCGCCAGCGACGTCACCGATCTCCGTCCGGACGAGCGCGCCGTCCGCCAGGATCGCGACTTCGCGATCAAGGCCTCCTTCACCGACGAACTGACCGGCATCGCCAATCGCCGCTTCGTGCTGACCCAGGTCGAGGAGATGATCCAGGCCGGGGAAAAGCGGACCGGCGTCATCGGCAGCGTCGCGCTGATCGATCTCGATCACTTCAAGTCCGTCAACGACCGCTTCGGCCATCCGACCGGCGATCTGGTGCTGCGCGATTTCGCGCGGCGGATCCTCAAGGAGGCTCGCCGGACCGATTGCTTCGGCCGCTTCGGCGGCGAGGAGTTCGCGCTGATCATGCCGGATACCTGCCAGGACGAGGCGGTGGCCATCGTCCAGCGCATGGCCGGCCTCGTCCGCTGCTCGCGGCCCTTCTCCGACCTGCCGGATCTCGCCTACACCTTCTCTGCCGGCATCGCGGTCGTCGACCCCGGCGATACCGCCTCCCGTCTCTTCATGAAGGCCGATCGCGCGCTCTATGCCGCCAAGCTCGCCGGCCGCGACTGCGTCCGTGTCCATGCGGGCGTCATTGCCGTCTGACAGGCGCCGGGTGGTCCGTGGCCTGTCGCAAAAGGCGGCATCTGCACGTAGACTCGCTCCGCCGCACCCGAATCGGGCGCGATTCGGGGGCCCAACATGACATTCCGATCCATTCTGCGTGGCCTGCCGCATGAGCGCGCATGGCCGACGATGGCCCTCGTCGTCCTTCCGATCGCCTTCGCCCCGGCGGCGAAGGCCGACTCGCCGCTCGTGTTCAGCTACGAGACGCTGCGATACGGCACCAACGATACCTTCCTCACCGGAATCCGCGGCAGCAACATCGTCGGCGACTATGTGATCCCCGGCACGACCGAGACCGGCGGGCTCTACTACAACATGACCAGCAAGACCTGGTCGCCGATGCCGGAGGCCACATCGAACGGTGCCAATTTCCCGGGCGCCATCGGGTCGTCGCCCTATGGGCCGAATTTCGGCAATCCGGACGGCATCCTGCGCGTCGTCGGCAGCTACCAGACCGCGGCCTCGGCGCCCTATGATCTCAGCTATCTCTATGACGGCTCGGCGGCGCCGGGGCAGCAGATCACGACGCTCGTCTATCCTGGCAGCGACACGCTCTACACCATCGCGCACAGCACCTTCGGCAACCTCGTCGTCGGCGACTACGATACGCGGCTCGCGACCGGCAACGCCTTCATCTACGACATCGATACCGGCACCTACACCACCAACAACATCCCCGGCACCAATCCCGACGGCAGCGCCATCAGCACGACCGCCTATGGCATCTATGGCGACAAGATCGCCGGCGGCTATGGGCAGATCATGGTCGGCGGCGGCCTGCATGCCGAGCACGGCTATATCTACGACCGGGTCACCGGCACCTATACGACCTATGATCATCCGGGCGCCGTCGCCACGCATTTCGAGGGTATCACCGGCGCCGGCCGCACCGACGAATACAACCTCGTCGTCAACTGGGTGACCGCCGACGGCGCCGTGCATCCGGCGGTGATGCATGTCGATGCGCTCGGCATCGCGACCTGGTACGAGATCGACATTCCCGGCGCCGCCGTGTCGTCAAATTCGGCCTATGGCGACAATGTCGTCGGCATCTATGTCGACGACACCGGCATCAACGGCTATCTCGCCACCATTCCCGGCCTCTACAATCCGATCCGCAACACCGGCGCGCTGACCTCGGACGCCGCCAATACCGCCGTGCTCTCCGGCGGCAAGGGCGACGACATCATCAACAGCGGCACGGTCAGCGTCAGCGGCAATGGCGGCGTCGCCCTTCGCGGCGAGACCTATGGTGTCGTCACCAATTCCGGCACCGTCACCGCCTCGGGCATCGCCGGCGCGGCGGTCGAGATGCACGGCCTCTACGGCACCTTGCTGAACGAGGGCACGCTCAGGACCGAGTTCGTCGCCGATGCCTTCCGCACCGGTCCCGATGCCACCGGCACGCTCATCGTCAACACCGGCACCATCGACGGACGCCTCGCGGCGACGGCGGGGCTCGGCAAGCGGTTCGAAAACAGCGGCTGGCTCGGCGTCAGCGGCACGGGGCTGCCGATCACCGATCTCTTCGGCGGCACCTTCGTGCAGACCGCGGTGGGCACGCTGGCCTTCCGCGTCACCGACAGCGGCAACGATTCTCTCGATGTCGCGGGGACGATCAAGCTCGCGGGCACGCTGGACATGAGCTTCCAGACGTCGGCGCTGGTCAAGTCCTACGCGGTTCTCGGCGCGACAAAGGGGATCACCGGGACGTTCGACACCTTCACCACCGACGGCCTGCCGGCGCTCTACGCCGCCGTCCTCGACTATGCCCCGACCACGGTGACGCTCGATGTCGCCGCCGATCTCGCCCGCCTTGCCGATACGCCGAACCAGCGCGCCGTCGGCGCCGCCATCGACGGCATCATCAACGACACCGGCGATGCGACGCTCGCGGCGCTGCCGGAGGCGCTCGAGCCGCTCTATGCCTTGACCGCCGCGGAACTGCCGGCGGCGCTCGGCGCGCTTTCGGGCGAGGCCTATGCCAGCGAGCAGTCGGTGATCTCGGGCGATGCGCTCTATGGCCGCCAGGCGGTGCTCGGCCGGCTTCGCCAGGGAGCCTATGCGGGCGAGGGCGCGCTGGCGAGCCTTGCCGAGGGCGGGCCGACGGTCGCGAAGCCGGCCGAGATCTCCGGCGCGACGCTCTGGGGCGAGGCCTATGGCGCCTGGGAGACGCTGGACGGCGGCAGCGGCACATCGGACGTCACCGCCAATCTCGGTGGCATCATTTCCGGCGTCGACATGCGCGCCGGCGACTGGCTCCTCGGCGGCGCGCTCGGCTATTCGCAGTCGAATGCCGATGTCGCCGCGCTCGGCAGCTCCTTCACCGTCGACAGCCTCCTGGTCGCGCTCTATGCCGGCACCAAGGCGGGCCCGCTCAATCTCCGTCTCGGCGCCAGCTACGCCTTCAACCAGATCGACGCCGACCGGACCATCGCCTATCCCGGCGCCCTTGAGCGCGCCAATGCGCAGTATGACGGCGGCACCGGACAGGTCTTCGCCGAGGTCGGCTACGGCGTTTCCGTGCAGCGCGTTGCGCTCGAGCCCTTCGCCGGCATCGCCTATGTTCATGTTTCGACGGACGATTTCGCCGAGACCGGCGCGACGGCGGGCCTCTTCGGCGGCGCGGCCGACCAGGGCGTCGGCTATACGACGCTGGGTCTTCGCGCCGCGACCGACGTCGCGCTCGGCGGCGGCATGGTGCTGCAGCCGCGCGCCGGCCTTGCCTGGCAATATGCCTTCGGCGATCTCGCCCCGACGGCAGAGCTCGCCTTCCTCAGCGCGCCCGGCGCCAGCTTCTCTGTCGCTGGCGTGCCGGTCGCCGAGAACACGGCGCTCGTCGAGCTCGGCGCCGATCTCCTCGTCACGCCCAAGACGCGTCTCGGCCTTTCCTATGTCGGCCAGTTCGCCGAGGATGTCAGCGACAACGCGGTCAAGGCCGATATCGCCTGGAGCTTCTGAAGACGGCGGCGGCTCGCGGAGAGCCGCCGCCTCCGGCTTCAGCCGCGGCCGACGATCGTGCGGCGGTAGAGGTCGATCAGCCCGGCGGCGTCGACGTCGATGCAGATCGCGTGCGAGGGACGGTCGTCCCAGGCGCCGGGCGCGAAGCTGGTGCCGTCAGGCTTCTGGATCGTCTGTCCGATCGAGAGGCCCTCGGTCATGACGCGGATGGCGCCGCGCCGCGTCGTGAACAGGGTCGGGTCGAGCAGATAGGCGACGGCCGAGGAATCATGGACATAGATTTCGTCGACGCCGGACGCATGATGGAACGCCTCGTAGAAGCGCGAGATGTCCCAGATGAAGCGTCCGATCTCGCCGCCATCGGCCGCGAGTGACTTCAGATAGTCCGTCGACATCCGCGTCCGCTGGGTGACATCGAGGCCGACCACGGTGATCGGCCAGCTGCCGCCCATCACGGCGTCGGCGGCATGCGGGTCGCCATGGATATTGGCCTCCGCTGCCGGCGTCACATTGCCGTGGAAGCCGTGATAGCCGAACGCGCCGCCCATGATGACGATCTGGCCGACCAGGGCGGCGATGTCGGGGGCCTCTTCGAGGGCGAGGGCCAGATTGGTCATCCGGCCGACGGCGACGATCGCGATCTCGCCCGGGTTGGCGCGGACGAGATCGATGATGAGGCGATGCGCCGGCCGCGGGTCGAGCGCCCGCGCGACATGGTCCGGCAGCGGGATCTCGCCGAGCGCATTGGCGCCGTGCACGAAATCGGGCGGCGCCCCCGCGGGTCCGACCAGCGGCGTCGCCGGGCCCTTGGCGACCGGCGCGTCGATGCCGAAACGCTCGGCGAGATAGAGCGCGTTCCGCGTCGTGGTCTCGATCAAGCCGTTGCCGAGCGTCGTCGTGATGCCGACGAGGTCGATCTCGGGCGCGCGATGCAGGAAGAGCAGCGCCATCGCATCGTCGATGCCGGGGTCGGTATCGAAGATGACCTTGATCCTGTCCATGATGGGAACATCCTTTGCTGTCCGCCGCGAGGGGCTGGGGGCACTGACGACGGGGAGGTTGTTGGGCGAGGGCGGAGCGGGTGCGATCTCAGGCCTTGGCGAGCTGCCGCTGGCGCCGGCGGGCATAGACGACGAGCGCGATGACCGGAACGATATAGGGCACCGTCTGCATGAGCTCGCTCGGCAGCCCCCTGCCCTGCAGCGCGATGGCGACCGCCTCCGCCGCGCCGAGCAGCAGCGAGGCGAGCATGGTGCCGGAGGCCGTGCCATGGCCCATGACTTCGGCGGCGAGCGCGATGAAGCCACGGCCGGCGCTCATGTTCTGCGAGAACCAGCTGACATAGCCCATGGAGAGGAACGCGCCGCCGGCGCCGGCAAAGGCGCCCGAGGCGACGAGCGCCAGCACCTGGACGCGGACGACAGGGATGCCGGCGATGGCTGCCGCTTCCGGATTCTCGCCGACCGCGCGGAGGCGGAGGCCGAAGGGCGTGCGCATCAGGAAGAGGCCGACGCCGGGGACGGCGAGGAAGGCGGCATAAGTGAGGATGTGGTGGCCTGAGAGGAGCGTCCCGAGCACGGGCAGGCCCTCGATCACCGGCAGGGTCAGCTTGGGCAGGACCTCGCTCGGCAGCGAGCCGGACATGCCCTTGTCGCCGGTCAGGAGATAGAGCATCAGCGTGGTGCCCGAGGCCGCCGCGATGTTGAGCGCGATGCCGGAGAGGATGAGGTCCGCCTTCAGCACATGCACCGCCCCGGCGAGCACCGCGCCGAGAAGGCCGCCGGCCAGGATCGCCGCGAGGAGGCCGACGCTGGCGCTGCCGGTGAAGGCGCTGGCGACGACGCCCGCGAAGGCGCCCATGAGCATCATGCCCTCGACGCCGATATTGAGCACGCCGGCGCGGTCCGAGATCAGCACGCCGAGCGCGGCCAGGAGGATCGGCGTCGTGACGCGCAGCACAGCCGGAATGAAGGCGATGAGGCTCGGAAGATCGAAATCGCTCATGCGGCGCTCCCAGTGGCGATCTTCGGCTGCGGGGCCTTGCTCCCCTCCGCCGCGCGTCCGGAGACGAGGCGGAGGAGGCGCGGATTGCGCATGATCGCCGATGCCGTGACGACGAGGAGCACGAGGGCCTGGATCAGCCCCATCGCCTCGCTCGGGACATCGAAATTGCGCGCGATCATGTCGCTGCCGACCTGCAGATAGGCGAGGAACAGCGCGGCCGGGATCAAGAGGATCGGGTTGTCGCGCGCGAGGATCGCGACGACCACGCCGGTCCAGCCATTGCCCGGCAGCGACTGCCAGGAGAAGCGCTGATAGAGGCCGAGCATCTCGATGCCGCCGGCCGCCGCCGCGATCAGCCCGCCGATCCATTGCGCGCGCAGGAGGATCGCGCGGATCGGCAGGCCGAGATGGGCGGCGAAGGCGGGGTTGGAGCCGACGATGCGCGCCTCGAAGCCGGCCCGCGTCATGAAGAGGTAGCAGGCCCCGATGAGGCAGGCGGCGACCGCGATGGCCGTGCCGAGATGGATGCGCGTCCCGGCGATGAGCTTCGGCAGCTTGGCGGCGTTCGGGATCTTGTAGGAGACCATGGCGCCGGCGGTCGGATCGCGCAGGAAATAGTTGACGATGAAGAGGCCGATGAAGAGCGCCGCGAAATTGAGCATCAGCGAGGAGACGAGTTCGGAGGCCTCATAGCGCGCGCGCAGATAACCCGGCACGACGCAGACCGTCGAGCCGACCAGCGCGCCGACGAGAATTCCGACCGGCGCCATCGCGAAGCCCGGCAGCGGCACGAGCAGAACGGTTGCCACGGTGGCGAGGCCGCCGAGGAAGAAGGCGCCCTCGACGCCGAGATTGAACATGCCGGCCCTGAGCATGATGGCGACGGCGAGACCGCACATCATGCCGGGCGTCGCCATCTCGACGATGTTGCCGAGATGGCGCGGGCTGCGGAACGGGCCGAACACGAACATGTCGAGGACGGCGAGCGGATCGGGCAGCGTCAGCGCGATCGGCACCAGCACGACGCCGACGACGAGGACGAGCAGGATCGCGGTGATGACCAGCGAGGCGAGCGCGGAACGGATCATGCGGCGCTCTCCAGCCCGAGCATGTAGGGACCGAGCTGTTCGGGCGTCAGATCGGCGCTGTTTTCGAGCCGCGCGACGATGCGGCCGGCATAGAGGATGACGATGCGGTCGGCCAGCGTCAGCAGTTCGTCGAGATCGGCGGTGACGAGGAGGATGGCGCCACCCTTCGCCGCGAGCTCCGACAGGCGCTCGTGCAGGAAGGCGGCGGCGGCGACGTCGATGCCGCGCGTCGGCTGGTCGGCGATCATGAAGCGCGGCAGGGTGGCGAATTCGCGCGCCGCGATCAGCTTCTGGGCATTGCCGCCGGAGAGCGCCGAGAGCGGCGCGAGCGGACCGGGACAGCGGATAGTGTAGCGCTCGATCATCTCGGCGGTGCTGGCTTCCATCGCCCGCCGCTTCAGGAACGGGCCGGCCGAGAAAGCCTTGAGGCGATGCGCGCCGGCCATGGCGTTCTCGACGAGCGACATCCGCTTCGAGCCGCCGTCATGGAAGCGGTCGGCGGGCAGGTGGGCGAGGCCGTGCCGCCGCAGCGCGGCGGTGCCGAGGCCGGCGATCGGCTCGCCGTGATAGGCGATGGCGCCGCTCGTCGGCTGTGCGCGGCCGGTCAGGAGCGCGACGAGGCCGCGCTGGCCGCTGCCATCGACGCCGGCGACGCCGAGGATCTCGCCGGCATGCACCGTGAGATCGACGCCATCAAGCCGGTCGGCCGCATCGCGCGCCGCGAGCGACACGCCTTTGACCGTGACGACCGGGGTGCCGGCGGCGCGGCCGCCTCGCTTCAGCTCCGGCCGTGACGCCTGGCCCATGACGAGGCGGGCGATCGCCTCGTCGTCGATCGCGCTGAGCGGCGCGTCGCCGGCGAGCCGGCCGGCGCGGAGCACGGTGACATGGCTCGCCAGCGCGCGGACTTCGCGCAGCTTGTGCGAGATGAAGAGGATGGTGAGGCCGGCGGCGCGGAGATCGCGCAGCCGCTCGAACAGCTCGTCGGTCTCCGGCGGTGTCAGCACGGCCGTCGGCTCGTCGAGGATGAGCACGCCGACCTCGCGCGAGAGCGCCTTCAGGATCTCGACTTTCTGCTGCGCCGCGACGCTGAGCGTGCGGACGGTGGCATCCGGATCGACGGCGAGATTATAGCGCTCGGACAGCGCCTCGACGCGGCCCCGCGCCGCCATCCGGTCGATGAAGGCGCCGCGGCGCGGCTCCTGGCCGAGCACGATGTTCTCGGTGACGGAGAGGGAGGGCACCAGCGAGAAATGCTGGTGCACCATGCCGATGCCCCGCGCCGCCGCGACGCGTGGCGAGGTGATCGGAGTCTCCTCGCCCTGGATGAGGACGCGGCCCGAGGAAGGCTGCTCGAGCCCGAACAGGATCTTCATCAGGGTCGACTTGCCGGCGCCGTTCTCGCCGCAGACAGCGTGGATCACGCCGCCTGCGACCGAGAACGAAACATCGTCGAGTGCCAGCGTGCCGTTGCCATAGCGCTTGGAGATGCCGGCAAAGGCGAGGAGCGGCGGCGTGGTCATCGCTTGCTGCTCAGGGACGGACGCTGTCGCGGAGCGCATTCAGCTTGTCGGTCGGCAGATCGAAGCCGGAGGTCACCTTGATCGAGCCATCGATGATGCCGGCCTTGGCGGCGGCGATCTTCTCCTTCAGCGCCGGCGAGGCGATCTTCGCCATGTTGCCGGTCTCGACGAGGCCGACCGCGTCATCGGCAAGGCCGATCGCCTCGACCTTGCCGACCGGCAGCGTGCCGGCGATATAGAGGTCATAGGCACGCAGCATGCTGACATCGACCTTCTTGACCATCGAGCTGGCGACCCAGGCGGCCATGGCCGGGTCACTGTCCTTGAAGATCGCTTCCTGATCGGAATTGACGCCGAGCGCCCATTTGCCGACTTCCTTCGCGGCGGCGAGTTGGCCGAGGCCGGTCAGGCCGGCGACGTTGAAGCCGATCGCCGTGCCGGAGCGGTACTGGGCGAGCGCCAGTTCCTTGCCCTTGGCGGCGTCGTTGAAGGTGCCGGCATAGGAGATGGCGACCTTGATGTCGGGCGTCACCGATTGCGCGCCCTCGACATAGCCGGTCAGGAAGTCGTTGATGCCGGGAATGTCCATGCCGCCGAGGAAGCCGATCGAGTTGCCCTGGTCGGCGGGAATGGTGCCGTCCGCGAGCAGGCCGGCGGCGAGGATGCCGGCGAGGTAGGAGCCTTCGTTCTGCTTGAAGCCGACCGAATAGACATTGCCGTAGTTGCCCTGGTCGTAGGGCACCACCGCATCGATGATGACATAGGTGCGGCCCGGATGGTTCGGCGCCACCTCGGTGACGATGTCCGCGATCTCGTAGGTGCAGGCGAAGATCACGTCCCAGTCCTGCTCCGAGATGTCCTCGAAGGTCGGCTGCCACTTGGTCTGGTCGGTGCCCATCTCGACGATCTTGGTCTCGACGGCATCGCCATACTTCGCCTTGATCGCCGTCATGCCGGCGGCGCCGAGATCGAAATAGGACTTGTCGCCGAGATTGCCGTTGACGAGGAAGATGACCTTCTTCGGCGCATCGGCCGCGGCGGCCGGACCGCTCATGACGGAGAGACCGACGGCGGCGGCGGCGGAGCCGGCGAGGAGGGTCGCGAGACCCCGGCGGGTAATGGTCGACATGCTCTTGCTGTTCCCTGTGCTGGTGTCGTCGGCCGCTCTGGACGGCCCGTCTGCGCTGCCGCGTTGACGCGGTCGGATCGAAACGGAAGGTGGTTAAACGTTTTCCATTACCTTAATCGGCCGGTTTCCTTCGTCAAGATCAATTCGTGAGCGGCGCCTGACGCGGAATGAGGCGGTGGCGGATCGCGAGCGGGACGGCGCTGCTGGACAGGCGCGGCAGGGTCTGCATGATCGCCAGCGAAAGAGTGGGTGGCATGGCGACGATCAAGGACGTGGCGGCCCTGGCGAATGTCTCGATCGCCACGGTCTCGCACTATCTCAACAAGACCAAAGCGGTCAGCACGCCCACGGCCGAGCGCATCGCCAAGGCGATCGCGGCGCTCGACTACCGCAAGGACAGCCTCGCCGCCTGGTTCAAGACGGCCGAGGTCCCGGTGATCTTCCTCGCCGTCCCGCATGCCGACACGTCGTTCTTCGACGATGTCTCCGCGGCGATCGAGGCGGGCTTCGCCGAGCGCGATCTCTCCGTGCTCCGGGTGCAGATCGCGACGCTCGAGCGGATGCGCCAGGGCGGGGCGCTCGCCTCCTTCCTGCAGCGCGCCGCCGGCGTCGTCGTGCTCGGCCACTCCGACGAATGGATCGCCGACGAGGCGCGTCTCGCCGCCGACCTGCCGAGCGTCATGCTGAACTGGGATCGTCCGGCCGAGTTCCGCCAGCAGGGCCTCGTCGAGCATCTCGACCGGGGCGCCGACAGGGCGCTCACGTTTCTCGCCGAGCGCGGCCATCGCGATATCGGCCTGATGACCGGCCCGATGCTGCCGCGCGCGCAGGGGCTCCTCGCCGGGGCGCGGCAGGCGGCCGCCCGGCTCGGCCTCAATCTCGACCCTCGCTGGACCGTCGAGACGAGCTATGCCTTCGGCGACGCGCGCGACAAGGCGCGGGCGATGCTCGATGCGGGGCCGCGGCCGACGGCGATGTTCACCTTCGGCACGCAGTTCAGCTTCGGCGTCCTGCAGGCGGCCTACCAGCTCGGCATCGACGTTCCGGGCGAGCTCTCGGTGCTGAGCTATATCGAATGCCGGCAGGCGGAATATTGCGCGCCGCGGATGACGACCGTCTCGCCGTCGATCCCGCAGATCGCCACCCATGTCGTCGACCGCATCCTCGCGCTGGTCGCGGGCGAAGACGGCGCGGCCGAGACCTCGCTCGATGTCGAACTGATCGAGCGCGACAGCGTGCGCGCGCTCTGAAGGGACGGCGGAGAACGCGATCCCCGCCGCCGCACCGAACGTGCCGGCGCCGCCGCGCGGCTATTTGCCGTGAATCTCGCGCAGCCGTTCGTCGAGATAGGCGCCCGCGGTGTAGCGCTCTGAGAGCACCACTTCGGGCCGGGGCTGCAGGAACAAGGGCAGAGACACGCGCGAGCGGCCGGCGCCAGGGCCGGTCGGATTGATCACCCGGTGCGTGGTGGACCGGTAATAGCCGCCCGATGCTTCCTGCAGCATGTCGCCGACATTGATGACCAGCGAGCCGAAGTCGGACGGGACGTCGGCCCAGCTGCCATCGGTCGTGAGCAGTTGCAGGCCGCGCTCGTTCGAGGCGGGCAGGACGGTCAGGAGATTGATGTCCTCATGCGCGGCGGCGCGGACGGCGCCCGGCTCCTCGGCACCGCTCAGCGGCGGATAACGCAGCACGCGCAGCAGCGTCTCGGGGCTGCCCTCGATCATCTTGGCGAGCGGCATCGAGAACTTGGCGCTGACCTCGGCCGGCGTATGCGCCTCGACCCAGGAGAGCAGTTCGGCCGCCAGCGCGCTGGCGAGGTCGTAATAGCGGCGGGCGGCGTCGGAGACCTCGGCCGGATAGCGCCCCCACGGGAAGATGTGGAAGAACTCCTTCAGATCGCGTTTCGAGTTGCCCTTGGCGATCTCGGACACCGCCGGCGAGAAGAAGCCGTCATGCGCTGTCGGGCTCGAAGCATAGGCATGCTTCGCCTCGCCATCGAAGAAGCCGAGCCACTCGGCATAGATCTCCTCGACCAGCGCCTGCGGAATCGGATGGTTGCGGATGACGCCGAAGCCGGTCCGCCGCAGCGAATCCGCGAAGAGCGCCGGCGCCGCCGGGTCGGTGTAGGACACGGCGGCCACGCCGCTGACTCCGCCCAGTTCACCCGAATTCATGGTCATGATCTCCAAGGTAATCGTTTCACCAACCCCATGCGGGTGTATTTTGCGCGATTTTGCAAGCGGTGTTTGATTGAAGCCAGCGGGAGCGCCCATCCGGCCGCGGGCTCAGACTGCGGCTGATCATTGTTAGGGGAGGAGAAATGGTGCCGCTTACAGGATTCGAACCTGTGACCCCATCATTACGAAGTTGCACTAAACCGATCCATGGTCCCATCGCGACGGCTCGTCCATCGCCGCGAGGAGTTCATGCGGAGACATGCCTTCATCGAGCGAACGCCGTACGAAGGCTGCTAGCCTCTGCATTTTCGCGGGATTCGGTCGGATTCCGTAACCAAGAATCTGGCCCTTTCGTTCGAACTTGAACTTCGACGTCTTTTCATCGACCGTCATAACAATGTCTGGATCTTGCCGGAATGATAACCACCCGTCGTCAGGAATAAGTGGCGGAGTTATGCATGTCAGTCCATCGGAAACCTTGACAACAGAGTGCAGGACAAAGTTGCCGGCAATCTCTACCCAGCCAACGACCATTTCTGATGTCTTGCTCGGATCAAGCTGTATGTAACTCCAGCAGTTGAGATGGCATTCTTGCGGCTTCATCCCATGCGCCAAGAGAGCGGCGACCGGCTGTCGCCTTACTTTGATCTCTGGCAGCGATGATATTTCGGCTGCGAATTCCCGCTCATAGGTCGTTTCGGCAGATCCCCATCGGTCTGCCTCTATCCGGAGGCGCTTGCTGAGTGCAGATGCCGACCGCTTTGCTTCGCCCATTGACCAACGCCTCCCGCGCAGCCGGTGCATGAATCTTGGGCCCAAGTTTGGGCGCGATCGAGCCGCAGCAAAACAGTCGATCCGAATTATGCTCTAGTTACAAGAGGATGTAGTGGTGCCGCTTACAGGATTCGAACCTGTGACCCCATCATTACGAATGATGTGCTCTACCAGCTGAGCTAAAGCGGCGTGTCGTCCGGGCGGCCATCGGCGCGCGGCGGAGACGGCGCGTTGATAGCCACATTCGCTGGCAGTTTCAAGTGCGCCGCCTCGATTGTCCCTATTGCAGGCGGAAGCGGTCGACCTTCGCGGGGGTGAGATCGTCGATCCCGGGGTCGTCGGGTCGCGGCGGCTCGGCCAGGGCCGGCTCGACCGTGCCGTTTGGCGCGGGCTTCGTCTCGGTCCGTTTCGCTTCGATCACCAGCGGTTCGGATGGAGCGGCCGGCTCCGGCGCGGGCGGCTCCGCGGCGGGCGCGGCCGAGAGGTCGAGGTTGAGCAGCGGCCGCGGATCGTTGGTCAGCGCCATGCTCGGCGTCCGCCATTCGAAGGCGTCGAGGCGTCCGCTCACCGGCGACAGCGGCGCCCAGGCCGGGAAGGCATAGCCGTCGGCCATCCAGACCGGATCGCGCGGGGCGCGGACAGCGCGGCCGAGATATTCGCGCACGCGGCCGCGGTCGCCCTCGGCGCCGTCCTCGATCTCGGCCATCAGCAGCCAGTAGCGCTCGGACTGGCCGCTTTCCGGCAGTGCGGCCAGCGCCTTGCGCGCGCTCGGCCATTCGCGGGCGCCGATGGCGGCGCGGGCGACGGCGAAGCCGCTCTCGGGACTGGTCGGGCGGAGGTCGGCGAGCTTCTCGGCGCGCTTCAGGCGGTCGCCGGCGGCGTCGCCCGGGCGAACATCGAGATAGGCGTCGGCGAGTTCGGGATGCGGCTCCAGCTTCCAGGCCGCTTCCAGGATTTTCATGGCCCGCTTGATGTCGCCCTCGCGGCTGGCGAGCCGCGCCGCGAGCGTCGCTGCCGGGACGAGGCCGGGGGCGAGGCGGACGGCTTCGAGGGCGGCGGCGAGCGCCTCATGCGGATTGCCGGTCTCCAGCTCCTGGCCGCGTGCCGTCAGGAGCACGGCGCGCAGGCGATGGGCGGCGGTCTTGTCGATGAGCTTCGCCTGCAGATTGGAGCCGAGCGTCTGCAGCGCGCCGCGCCAGTCGCCGGCGGAGGATTGATAGGTGAACAGCGCCTCGCCGGCCCAGCCGAGTGCCGGGGCCGTCTTCACCGCCTCTTCGGCATAGTGGCGCGCCGCCTCCTGCTCGCCGGCCCGCTCCGCCTCGACATAGAGGCCGCGCAGGCCGAGCAGGCGCGTCTCTGCGATCGGCAGCATCGCCTCGAAGGCGGCACGGGCGGCAGCGCCATCGCCGCCCGCCTGCGCCGTCTGCGCGGCGAGCAGCAGCGTCAGCGGCTCGTCCTTGAGAATCTTGGCCGATTCGGCGGCGTGCCGCTTCGCCTTCTTCACGTCGCCGGCGCCGATCGCGATCATGCCGCGCGAGAGGGCGCGATAGCCGCGGTCGCGGCGGCGGCCGGAGAGCCAGCCATCGAGCAGGCGTGGCGCTCGCAGGAGCACCATCAGGATCGACAGGAGGATCGCGAGCAGCACGAAGGCGGCGGCCGTCACGACGGCCGCCACCATCAGGCTGGTGGTGACCTCATAGCCCTGCCAGGCCAGCGTGATGGCGCCGGGCCTGTCGGCGAGCCAGGCGAAGCCGGCGGCGGCGGCGAAGACGAGGGCGATATAGACGAGGATGCGGATCATGCTGCCTCCTCAGTTGCCGTTCGCCAGCGCGGCGAGCGCCGTATCGATCGCGACGCGGCGGCGGGCGGCATCGGCCCAGCCGGAGAGCGCGCTCTTCGATGTCGCATCGAGCGCGTCGCTTTCGGCGAGCGCCGCGGCGAGGTCGCCCTTGTCGACCTCGGCTTCCATGCGCGAGACGATCGCGGTCGCCGATGAGCCCTCGACAGGGCCGGCCGGCTTGACCGAGACGAGCGCGCCCGCCGAGGCGGCGAGGCGATCGAAGAGGCCGGCCTCGGGGTCGATGCGGCGGCCGGCGCTGCGCACGGCGTCGGCGGCGGCCGGGAACGAGGCCTGCAGCGAGGCGCGCGACGGCGCGCCGTCGCCGGCGAGCGGTTCCAGGGCGGCGAGACCTTGTTCATTGCCGCCGAGCGCGCGGAAGGCGGAAAGCTCCGCCTCGAAGGGCTTGTCGCCGAGCGCCGCCTGGCGCAGCGCCGTGATGGCGATGGTTCGGGCCGCCGCCTCCGTCGCCGGATCGGACGGGGGATGCTGCTCGATCGTGCTGAGACGGCCGTCGAGATCGGTGAGCTTCTGCTCGAGCGGCTGCAGGTCGACGGTGGGTGCCGGCTGAGCGGCGGGCCGCGCCTCGAGCGCCGCCAGCCTTTGCTCGATCGGCTGCAGATCCGCCGCCTGTGACGCGCCGGTGGCCTCAACCGGCGTGTTCTCGATCCTGGTCACGGCCGATTCGAGCGCCGCGATGCGGGCCGGGTCGATCGCGCCGCCGCCGCTGCCGGCGGCGTCGCGCTCCTCGGTCTTTGCTTCGAGCGCCTCGATCCGGCTCGCGAGCGTCGCGAAGCGGCTGTCGGTGCTCGCCTGCGTGATGGTGTCGCCTTGCGGCGCGAACAGCAGCGCGCCGACGCCGCCGCCGATCACGCCGCCGATGATGGCGGCGACGCCGAGCGGCAGCAGCCGCCGGGCGAGGCTGTCAGGCGCGGGCGTTTCCGGCGCGGCAGGTTCCTGCGGCGGCGCGGCTCCCGTCTCCGGCTCCGATGGCCGCGGCTCTTCCGCCGGGGCCGCCGGGGCGAGCGCTTCGGCGGCGAGATCGATCGTCACGGGCGGGCGCTTCTGGCGCTTCGGGCCGCTACGCTCGGCTGCAGAGGGGGTGTCGTCGTCTTCGGCCATGGCACTCGATCTCGTTCACGCGAACCCAACTATAGAGCAATCCGTCAACGGATGCCCGCGGCCTCTGTTCCCCTGCCGAGCAAGGCCAGCAGCGCGGCCTCGTTCGGCCGGGCGGCGATGCGCACAGGCCGGTCGCCGAGCGGCGCCGCAACATCGGCGGAAAGGCAATAGAACAGCATTGCGGCGAGATGCGGCCTGAGCGTTTCCGTGAGCGCGAGGAAGGTCTCGCTCGTCCGCCGCGAATAGAGCAGGACGCCGTCGATGGTCCCCCCGGCGAGTGCCGAAACGATGTCGGGCGGCAGTTCGCGCGCCGCGATCATGCGATAGGCCTCGACCTTGGTGAGCCTGAAGCCGGACGCCGCGAGCCGCTCCGCGATGTCGCCGGCGGGCTCGGCGATGGTCGGATAGAGCAGCGGGCCCCTTGAGGGATCGAGCTCGGCTTCCGCGAGCGCCGCCAGCGCCGCGCTGTCGCCCGCCGCGGATATCACCGTCGTGAATTCCGCCTCCGCCGCTGCCTCCGCGGTGCGATCGCCCACAGCGAGCGCCGTGACGCTGCGCGGAACGAGGGCGGAAGGCCAGGCGGCGACGGCGCGCACGGCATTGGCGCTGGTGAAGAGGACGGCGGCGGGCGTCGCCAGGGCGAGTGGCGGCGGCAGGAAGAGGGTGTCCAGCATCGGCGCGATCAGGGCGGAATGGCCGAGGGCCTCGAGCGCCGCCGCCGTGCGTTCGGCATCGGGCCGCGGCCGCGTCACGAGCAGACGCACGGTCAGCCGATCGCGCGGAAGAAGGCGTTGCCGCCCCGCCCGATCAGCTCGCCGGCCGCCTCGAAGCCGATCAGCTCGGCATCCTCGGCCGGTCCCTGAAGCGACACCTCCTCGGACCTGCGGCCGTCGGGCGACAGCACCATGCCGCGGAAGGTGAGCGCGCCCGCCTCGATCGTGGCGAGGCCGCCGATCGGCGTGCGGCAGGAGCCGTCGAGCCGCGCGAGGAAGGCGCGTTCGGCCTGCAGGGCGATCTTTGTCGGCGCATGATCGATGCCGGCGATATAGCCGAGCGTCCGACTGTCGCCGGTGCGCGTCTCGATCGCCACGGCGCCCTGGCCGACGGCGGGCAGGAACTCGTCGGGCTCGATGATCGCGGTGGCGTGCTCGGCGAGGCCGAGCCGCTTCAGCCCGGCCAGCGCCAGCAGGGTGGCATGGGCGACGCCGTCGGCGAGCTTGGTCAGCCGCGTCTGGACATTGCCGCGGAATTCGACCGGCTTGAGGTCGGGACGGAGGCGCAGCGCCATGGCGCGCCGGCGCAGCGAGGAGGTGCCGAGCACCGCGCCCTCGGGCAGGTCCCTGAGCGAGCCGGCCACCGGCGACAGGAAGGCGTCGCGGACATCCTCGCGCGGCAGGAAGGCGGAGAGCTCGAGCCCGTCCGGCAGGATGGTCGGCACGTCCTTCGAGGAATGTACCGCGAGATCGATCCGGCCGGCGATCAGCGCCTCTTCGATCTCCTTGGTGAACAGCCCCTTGCCGCCGGCTTCCGATAGCGACCGGTCCTGGATGCGGTCGCCGGAGGTGCGAATCACCTCGATGGCGATCGTGTCCGGATCGAGGCTGAAGGCGGCGGCGATCCGTGCGCGGGTCTCATGGGCTTGCGCCAGCGCGAGCGGACTTCCACGTGTGCCGATGCGAAGGACCGGAGCAGATAGGGCGGATTGCACGCGGTCGGCTCCGGATGCTAGGTGGGGCGGTCTTGAACGGGGCCCACTGTAATCGCTCGCTCACGCGATGGAAGGGCCTTGCAGCATCAGGCGCGTTCCCGCCGTCGCCCCCTCTCGAAAGGCATGCATGACCGCCGGCCACCTTGTCCTCGGCATCGAGACCAGCTGCGACGAGACCGCCGCCGCCGTCGTGCTGCGCGATGACGCGGGCCGGGGCAGCATCCTCGCCAATGTCGTGCTGTCGCAGATCGCCGACCATGCCGCCTTCGGCGGTGTCGTGCCGGAGATCGCCGCGCGGGCTCATGTCGAGGCGCTGGACGGCGTCATCGCGGCGGCGCTCGACGAGGCCGGCGTCACATTTTCCGAGCTCGATGCCGTCGCCGCGACGGCCGGGCCCGGCCTCATCGGCGGCGTCATCGTCGGGCTGACCACCGCCAAGGCGATTGCCTTCGCAGCCGGACTGCCGCTCGTCGCGGTCAACCATCTCGAAGGCCATGCGCTGACCGCGCGGCTGACGGATGGCGTCGCCTTTCCCTATCTGCTGCTGCTCGTCTCGGGCGGTCATACCCAGATCCTGCTGGTGCGCGGCGTCGGCGCCTATGAGCGCTGGGGCACGACCATCGACGATGCGCTCGGCGAGGCCTTCGACAAGACCGCCAAGCTGCTCGGCCTCCCTTATCCCGGCGGCCCTGCCGTGGAGCGCGCGGCTTCATCCGGCGATGCGTCGCGGTTCACGCTGCCGCGGCCGATGCTCGGACGGGCCGGGGCCGATTTTTCCTTCTCGGGCCTCAAGACGGCGATCCGCCAGGCGGCCGAGGCCGCGGCGCCGCTTTCCGACGGCGATGTCGCGGATCTCTCCGCCGCCTTCCAGCGCACGGTCTCGGCCGTCGTCGCCGACCGGATCGGCCATGCGCTGGAGCGCTTCCGCGCCGAATTCCCCGAGATCGCCGAGCCGACGCTGGTGATTGCCGGCGGCGTCGCCGCCAACAAGGCGCTGCGCGCCGGTCTTGCCACCGAGGCCTCGGCGCGCGGCTTTCGCCTCATCGCGCCGCCGTTGGCGCTCTGCACCGATAATGGCGCCATGATCGCCTGGGCCGGGGCCGAACGGCTGGCACTCGGGCTCATCGACGGGCTCGATGCGCCGGCGCGGCCGCGCTGGCCGCTCGATCAGGTCGCCCTGCCGCTGATCGGCTCGGGCATGAAGGGAGCGAAGGCGTGAGCGACGAACCGTCTCCTGCGGCCAAGGCCGGCAATGCGATCCGTTTCCGCCGCAAGGTGGTTGTCTATGCGACCTGGCGCGAGCAGCTGCTGGTGTTCCGCGAGCCCGATTTCCCGGAGGTCGGCGTGCAGGTGCCAGGCGGGACGGTCGAGGAAGGCGAGGACATCGAAGCGGCCGCCCGGCGCGAATTCGTCGAGGAGACGGGTCTCGACGCACCGGCCCTCTTCGCGCCGCTCGGCGAGATGACCTATGTCTTCCGGTCCGACACCTTCGAGGCCGGCGCCGTCCGCTTCCAGCATCATCGCAGCTTCTTCCATGCGCCGCTCGAAAGCGCTCCGGCCGAAGCCTGGGAATGGACCGAGAAGACGCCGGATGGCGGCGGGCCGCCGATCCGCATGGCCTTCTCCTTCGTGCCGCTGCTGCCGCCGCCGGTGCTGTTCGGGCGGCTCGATGCCCATCTGCCGGCGCTGCTGATGCGGCTCGGCCTCGCGGTGCCCGGGCGATGAGCCTCGAGCGCATCGCCGTCGTCGGCGCCGGCGCCTGGGGCACGGCGCTGGCGCTGGCCGCCCATCGCGCCGGCCGCGCTGTGACGCTCTATGGCCGCGATCTCGGCGACATGGCGGCGACGCGCGAGAACCGCGCCTATCTGCCCGGCATCATACTTCCCGATGGCATTGCCCTCACCGAGCGGATCGAGGAAGTGCTCGGCGCCGATGCGATCCTGATCGCGACGCCGACACAGACGGTGCGCGCCGTCACCGCGCGGCTCGCCGGCATCGCCGACGACACGCCGGTGGTGCTGTGCACCAAGGGGCTCGAGCGCGGCACGGAGATGAGGCCGACCGAGGTGCTGGGCGAGGCGCTGCCGCCGGCGGCGCCGGCCGTGCTGTCGGGCCCGAGCTTCGCCGCCGATGTCGCGGCGGGGCTGCCGACGGCGGTGACGATCGCGGCGGCCGAGCCGAAACTGGCGATGGCGCTCTGCCAGGCGCTGGGCTCGCCGAGCTTCCGCCCCTATGCCGAGACCGACATGATCGGCGTCGAGATCGGCGGCGCCTTCAAGAACGTGCTCGCCATCGCCGTCGGCATCGTCGCCGGCCGGGCGCTCGGCGCCAGCGCGGCGGCGGCGCTGACCGCGCGCGGCTTCGCCGAACTCCGCCGCATCGGCGCGACGCTCGGCGCGCGGCCGGAAACGCTGATGGGTCTCTCCGGCCTCGGCGATCTCGTGCTGACCTGCTCCTCGCCGCAATCGCGCAATTTCTCCTATGGCCTCGCGCTCGGACGCGGTGCGACGCCCGCCACCGTGCTGGTCGAAGGCGCGGCGACGGCGGCGGTCGCGCGGGCCCTCGCGGCTCGGCTCGGCATCGACATGCCGATCACCGCGCAGGTCGCGGCGCTCGTCGAGGGCGAGATCGACATCGACGGGGCGATGGCCGCGCTGATGAGCCGGCCGCTCCGGCACGAGACGGATTGATCCGGCGCCTTTACCGCGGAGGGCACAGCGCCTACCGTTGCCGGCCACATTGGGAGAGAGACCAGAAGATGCATTTCGTCGCCATCCTCACCGACCATGACGGCGCGCTCGAGACGCGGCTCGCCAACCGTCCGGCCCATATCGAATGGCTGAAGAGCAATCCGGTGGCGATCGCCGGTCCGTTCCTCGATGACAAGGGCGACATGGTCGGCTCGCTGCTGATCGTCGAGGCCGAGGACGAGGCGGCGGCCAGGGCCCTGCTCGCGACCGATCCCTATGCCAAGGCGAACCTCTTCAAGTCGGCCGAGGTCAAGGCCTGGCGCTGGGCGATCGGCAAGCCGGCCTGAGGGGCAGCATCGTGGCGCATTGGCTCTACAAGTCCGAACCCGACGTCTTCTCCTATGACGACCTTGCCGCCAAGGGTGAGGCCGGCCAGGAATGGGACGGCGTGCGCAACTATCAGGCGCGCAACCACATGCGCGCCATGCAGGTCGGCGATCGCGGCTTCTTCTACCATTCGAACGAGGGCAAGGAGATCGTCGGCATCGTCGAGGTGGTGAGAATCGCGCATCCAGATTCGACCGACGACAGCGGCACCTGGGAATGCGTCGACATCCGCGCCGTGAAGCCGGTGCCGCGGCCGGTGACGCTGGTCGAGGCCAAGGCCGAGCCGCGCCTCAAGGGCATGGCGCTCGTGTCGAATTCGCGCCTCTCGGTGCAGCCGGTGACCGACGCCGAATGGGCGATCGTCTGCGAGATGGCGGGCCTTTCACCCTGACCGGCGCGGGCCCCGCCGTCCCCGACGACGCGGTCGCCCGCCTTCGCTTCATCAAGGCCGAGACGCGGCTTCTCGCCGTGCCGGCCGTTCCGGAAATCCGGCTCTGGCAGGCCGACGACGCGACGCTGCTCTGGCAGCGCAGCGCCGACGAGATCGGCTCCATGCTGGCCGCCCTGCCGTTCTGGGCCTTCGCCTGGTCGGGCGGGCGCGGCCTCGCCCGCCATATCCTCGATCACCCCGACCTCGTCCGCGGACGCCGGGTGCTCGATTTCGCCGCCGGCTCGGGCCTTGTCGGCATCGCCGCGGCGCTTTCCGGCGCCGCCTCGGTCACGGCGGCGGAGATCGACGAGCACGCCGTTGCTGCGATCGCGCTCAACGCGGCCGAGAACGGCGTCGCCATCACCACGCTCGGCGGCGACATCGTCGGCACGTCGGTCGAGGCCGATCTCGTTCTCGCCGGCGACATCTTCTACGACCGCGCCATGACCGCCGCCGTGCTGCCCTGGCTGCGCCGCCTCGCCGCATCCGGCATCGAGGTCGTCGCCGGCGATCCCGGCCGCTCCTATCGGCCGATCGGCGGCACGCTGGTGCGCGCCAGCGTGACCGTTCCGGCCGAGCCGGCGCTTGAGGACGCCGATGAGAAGACCGTGCGCATCCTCTCGATCCTGCCGGACTGATCGGCGAGGATCGGCCGGCTGCGACAGCGCGCCTCCGCCGTCACGCCGTCGGCCGTGTTGCGGGCAGGGGGCGGAAGGGATTAAGTGATGGGTGGAGGTTGCCGCTCCTGCAGGCGTGCGCGGGTGCGGATGAGGGAGGATGAGATGCACGAGACGATACACGCGGTCCCGAGCGATTGGGCCGCCTCGGCGCATATCGACGTCAAGACCTATGACGAGATGTACCGGCGCTCGCTGGCGGACCCGGACGGGTTCTGGCGCGAGCAGGCGGCGCGGCTCGACTGGATGTCGCCGTTCACGACGGTGAAGAACACATCCTTCGCGCCCGGCGAGATCGCGATCCGCTGGTTCGAGGACGGCACGCTCAATGTGGCGGCCAACTGCCTCGACCGGCACCTCGCGACCCGCGGCGACAAGGTCGCGATCCTCTGGGAGGGCGACGACCCCACCGAGAGCCGCGCGATCACCTATCGCGAGCTGCATGCCGAAGTCTGCCGCTTCGCCAATGTGCTGAAGAAGCTCGGCGTCTCCAAGGGCGACCGCGTCACGATCTATCTGCCGATGATTCCAGAGGCGGCGATGGCGATGCTCGCCTGCGCCCGCATCGGCGCGATCCATTCGATCGTCTTCGGCGGCTTCTCGCCCGACAGCCTCGCCGGCCGCATCGGCGACTGCCATTCGACGCTCGTCATCACCGCCGACGAGGGCCTGCGCGGCGGCAAGAAGGTGCCGCTGAAGCACAACACCGATTCGGCGCTGACCAAGACGATCGGCGATGAAAAGGTGCTGGTCATCCGCCGCACCGGCGGCGAGGTCGCGATGCATGCCGGCCGTGACTACTGGTATCACGAGGTCGCCGAAACGGTGCCGGCCGACTGTCCGCCCGAGGAGATGAGCGCGGAGGATCCGCTGTTCATCCTCTACACATCGGGATCGACGGGGCGGCCGAAGGGCGTGCTGCACACCACCGGCGGCTATCTGCTGCATGCGGCGATGACGCATGAGCTCGTCTTCGACCTGAAGGAAGACGACATCTTCTGGTGCACGGCAGATGTCGGCTGGGTGACCGGTCACAGCTATATCGTCTATGGCCCGCTCGCCAATGGCGCGACCTCGCTGATGTTCGAGGGCATCCCGAACTATCCGTCGAATGCCCGCTTCTGGCAGGTCATCGACAAGCACAAGGTGACGATCTTCCACACCGCGCCGACGGCGATCCGCGCGCTGATGCAGGCCGGCGACGCGCCCGTCAAGTCGACCTCGCGCGCCTCGCTGCGCCTCCTCGGCTCGGTCGGCGAGCCGATCAATCCCGAGGCGTGGGAGTGGTACTATCGCGTCGTCGGCGACAACCGCTGTCCGATCGTCGACACCTGGTGGCAGACCGAGACCGGCGGCATCCTGATCACGCCGCTGCCGGGCGCGACGCCCTTGAAGCCGGGTTCGGCCTCTTGGCCATTCTTCGGCGTCCAGCCGGCGATCGTCGATGCCGAGGGCAAGATCATGGAGGGCGCCTGCGAGGGCAATCTCGTGATCCTCGATGCCTGGCCGGGCATGATGCGCACCGTCTATGGCGACCATGACCGCTTCGAGCAGACCTATTTCTCGGCCTACAAGAACATGTATTTCACCGGCGACGGCTGCCGGCGCGATGCGGACGGCTATTACTGGATCACCGGCCGCGTCGACGACGTCATCAACGTCTCCGGCCACCGGATGGGCACCGCCGAGGTCGAGAGCGCGCTGGTGGCGCATACGAGCATCTCGGAAGCGGCAGTGGTCGGCTATCCGCACGACATCAAGGGGCAGGGCATCTATGCCTATGTCACGCTGATGGCGGGCGTCCAGCCGAGCGATGCGCTGCGCAAGGACCTCGTCGCCTGGGTGCGCAAGGAGATCGGCCCGATCGCGACGCCGGATCTCATCCAGTTCGCGCCCGGCCTGCCGAAGACCCGCTCCGGCAAGATCATGCGCCGCATCTTGAGGAAGATCGCCGAGGACGAGTTCGGCGCGCTCGGCGATATCACCACGCTCGCCGATCCGGCCGTGGTCGAGGACCTGATCCAGAACCGGCAGAACCGGAAGACCGAAGCGGTCTGACGCTCCGCGAGCGCTCCGGCGCCCTCACACCGACCCTCTTCCGCCTCGCGGGAGAGGGAGCACCGCCGATCGGCGCTTCAGAAATCGCTGGCGATGCCCTTGTTCTCCCAGTCGCCATAGCGGACCGGCTCGGGGCCTTCGCGGCCGAGAATTTCGCGCGGGCGGTCGCTCGCCGCGTCGATCGCGGCGCGGCGGGCCCTGGCTTCCGCCAGGGCGCGCTCGGCGGCCGGGCTCAGCGTCACTGGCGCTCCGGGTTCGGTTGCGTCGGTCATGGTGATCTCCTGTCGTCTCAGCCGATATAGAGATCGGCCCGGGTCGGCGGGAGTCCAGAGGGGCCGCGCTGGCGGCGCGAGGCCAGCGTCTGGTTGATCGTCACCGAGTTCCGCTGGAAGGCGACCGAGCAGCCGGCGATATAGGCGAGCCAGAGCCGCGTCTTGACCTCGCCGACCTCGGCCACTGCCTCGTCGTAGCGGGCCAGCAGCCGATCGTGCCAATGGCGCAGCGTCATCTGGTAGTGCTCGCGCCAGCCCTCGACATCGTGCACCTCGAAGCCGTAGCGCTCGAGATTGGCGACCGACATGCCCAAGTGATCGAGCTCGCCGCCCGGGAAGATGTAGCGGCGGATGGCGGCATATTCCGGATTGGTGCGGCGGAAGGCCTTGTCGGTCCGCTTGGCCGGCCGGGCGATGGCGTGGTGCAGATAGAGCCCGCCCGGCTTCAGGAGGCGGTGCACGGTCTGGAAATAGGTCGGGTAGTTGGGGATGCCGACCTGCTCGAACATGCCGATCGAGGCGATCTTGTCGAACTGGCCCTGCACCTGCGTGTAGTCGCGCAGCTCGAAGCGGATCCTGTCCTGCAGGCCGAGCCGCGTCACCTTCTCGCGGGCGAACACATATTGCTCGTCGGCGAGCGTCACGCCGACCGCATTGACGCCGTAATGCTGCGCGGCGTGGCAGACGAGCGCGCCCCAGCCCGAGCCGATGTCGAGCAGCGTCTCGCCGGGCTTCAAACGCAGCTTGCGGCAGATCATGTCGAGCTTGTCGCGCTGCGCCGTGGCGATGTCGTTGCCCCAGTCGCGGAAATAGGCGCAGGTGTAGACCATCTCCGGATCGAGGAAGAGCGCGTAGAAGGCGTTGGAGACGTCGTAGTGGTAGTGGACGTTCTCCTTGTTGGCGGTCTCGCTGCCGTCGCGCTGCGCCTTGTGGCCCTGGATCGCCTCGAGCGGCCAGGGTCCGCCGCGCGAGCGGAAGATGAAATCGGCGAGCGAGCGCAGCACGAGCTTCTTGTCGAGCGCGCGGCGCACGTCGCGGCTCCGGATCTTCGGCCGCTCGGCGACGAGGTCGAACAGCGTGCCGTTGAGGAGATCGAGCCGGCGGGTCACATAGAGATTGAGCAGCGTGTCGATCTTCGGCTTGCGGAAGAGCGCGGCGATGACGCCCTCGTCCGCGATGGCGATCGTCAGCGCCTCCGGCGAGGCGTCTGCCGGAATGGTGGTTCCGTCCCAGAGTCGGAAATTGAGGGAGACGCCGAGCGTCTCGCGAATATGCGCGATCAGCGCCTTGAGGCGCTCCGTGCGTGCCGTCGCCGTCATCTATGCCACCCCGAACCCCGGCACAGTCGCGACGCCGGTCCCAGCCTTGCTCAAGGCGGTATGCACTACCATCATATGGGGGTCACACAAGAGGGAGGCCGCCGGGGAGGCGGCTCTGTCGCATGAACATGATGCGGACCGCCATGCTGATCGCCGGTCTGACGGCCCTGTTCATGGCGGTCGGCTATCTGGTCGGCGGCCAGTCGGGCATGCTGATCGCCTTCGCCGTCGCGGCGGCGATGAATGTGTTCGGCTATTGGAACGCCGATCGCATGGTACTCTCGATGTATGGAGCGCGCGAGGTCGACGAACGCAGCGCGCCGCAGTATTACCGCATCGTGCGCGACCTGGCCGCCCGGGCCAATTTGCCGATGCCGAAGGTCTACATCATCGATTCGCCCCAGCCCAATGCGTTCGCCACCGGCCGCAATCCGCAGAACGCGGCCGTTGCCGCCTCGGCCGGCCTGCTGCAGACGCTGACCGCCGACGAGGTCGCCGGCGTGATGGCGCATGAGCTGGCGCATGTGAAGAATCACGACACGCTGACCATGACGATTACGGCGACGCTCGCCGGCGCCATCTCGATGCTGGCTAATTTCGCCTTCTTCTTCGGCGGCAACCGCGACGAGCGAAGCCCGTTCGGCGCCATCGGTGCCATCGCGGCCGCCCTTCTGGCGCCGATCGCCGCGATGATGGTGCAGATGGCCGTCAGCCGGACGCGCGAATATGCCGCCGACCGGATGGGCGCCGAAATCTCGGGCAATCCGCGCGCGCTCGCCTCGGCCCTTGCCAAGATCGCCGGTAGCGCGGCGCATATTCCAAACGCCGCCGCCGAGGCCAACCCGGCCACGGCGCATCTCTTCATCATCAATCCACTCTCGGGGCAGCGGATGGACAATCTCTTCTCGACGCATCCGGCGACCGAAAATCGCATCGCCGCACTGATGGAACTCGATCGCGCGCGGCCGCAGCAGGGCGCTGCCCGTGGTGGCCGTGTCGATCTGCCCGGCGGCTTCGGCGGCCGGCGCAATGCGGCGCCGACCTCGCCGCGCCAGGGACCATGGGGTTGAGCCGCCCGCCCGTCGCCGCGAAGGCAGACCGTTCCACCAGCGCCAAGCGCCCGCCGCAATCGCGGGCGCCGGGAGTCGCTGCCCGTGTCGCGGCGATCGCCGCCGTGCATGCCGTGTTCGCCGAGCACAAGCCGGCCGACAGCGTGCTCGAGGATCCGCATGGGCCCTTCGCGAGCCTCGATCCGCGCGAGCGGGCGCTGGCGCGGGCGATCCTCGGCATGTCGCTCCGCCGGCAGGGCCAGATCGTCGACGCGCTCGGCCGCTTCCTCGAGAAGAGCCTGCCACGCAAGTCCGGCCGCCTCGCCGCGATCCTGCATGTCGCGGCGGCGCAGATCCTGTTCATGGACGTCGCGGACCACGCGGCTGTCTCGATCGCCGTGGAGCTCGCCGGCGAGGACTTCGATGCCCGTCATTTCAAGGGGCTCGCCAATGCGGTGCTCCGGCGGCTGACCGAACAGCGCGAGGCGATCCTCGAAAGCCAGGACGAGGCCGTGCTCAACACGCCGGACTGGCTCGCCGCCAGCTGGAAGCGCGCCTATGGCGGCGCCGCCGCGCGGGCGATCGCGATCGCCCATCTCGAAGAGCCGGCGCTCGATCTGACGCTGCGCGCCGACGCGGACCCTGCGGCCCTCGCCGAGACGCTTCAGGGCGCCTTGCTGCCGACCGGCTCGATCCGCCTCGTTGCGCACAGCGCCATCGAGGCGATGCCGGGCTTCACTGAGGGCGCCTGGTGGGTGCAGGACGCCGCCGCCGCGCTGCCGGTGCGCCTCATCGGGCCGCTCGCCGGCAAGAACATCGCCGATCTCTGCGCGGCGCCCGGCGGCAAGACGCTGCAGCTGGCCTCGGCCGGCGCCCATGTCACCGCGGTCGACATCTCGGTCGACCGGCTGCACCGGGTCCGCCAGAATCTCGACCGCACGCGGCTCGATGCCGAGCTGGTGGCCGAGGACATCCTCACCTGGCAGCCCGGCCGCACCTTCGACGCCGTGCTCCTCGATGCGCCCTGCTCCTCGACCGGCACGATCCGCCGCCATCCCGACGTCGCGCTGTTGAAGCGACCGCAGGACATCGCCTCGCTCGCCAAGCTGCAGACGGAGCTGATCGCCCGGGCAGCCCAACTGCTCGCGCCCGGCGGCATCCTCGTCTATTCGACCTGCTCGCTGGAGCCGGCCGAAGGCGAGATCCAGGCCCAGCGCGCGGTGGACACGCTTCCCTTGAAGCTCGTCCCGATCGAGCCGGAGGAAGTCGGCGGCCTCGACGCGATCTGCCGTCGCGGCTATCTCCGCTCCCTGCCGTCCGATTTCCCCGCGAGCGAACCGCGCATGGGCGGGCTCGACGGCTTCTTCGCCGCGCGCTTCGTCAAGACCTGACAAAAAGCCGGCCGGCCGTCGCCAAACTCTGCCATTCCGGCGGAATGGGCGGTTCAATTCGCTTGAACGCGCCGATAGATTGCCTCATCCCGGCGCGGGGACGATTCGAAAATCCGCGCGGGATCTGGCGGAAAGGAACGCATCGGCATGGCATTTGGAAGTGAGGCGGGGCAGGGCCGGCTCGTCCGCTTCGCGCTGGCTTCGGCCTGGCGCCGCTCCCGCTATGCCTTCCATGCCGGACTGCTCTATCGCTGGCGCCATCTCGGCCCGGTGCCGGACCGGCTGCTGATCGCGCCGACGGATCTCAGGACCGCCGATCCCACCATCGCGCATGACATCTATGCCGGCCGCTTCGTCTTCAATGGCGAGGCGGTCGACGTCGCCGGCTTCTCGGTGTTTGAGATCGAGGCGCCGTCGCGGCCGTTCGCCGCCGCCCTGCACGGCTTCGGCTGGCTGCGGCATCTGCGCGCCTCCGAGCTCGCGGTGTCGCGGCCGCATGCGCGCGCGCTGATCGACGAATGGATCCGCTTCCAGAAGAGCCATGATCCGATCGCGCGCGATCCCGTCGTGACGGCGCGGCGCGTCGCCTCCTGGCTGGCACAGACGCCGCTGGTGCTCGAAGGCTGCGACCATGGCTTCTATCGCCGCTTCATGCGGTCGCTGGTCGCGCAAGTGCGCCAGCTCCGCCGCATCGTGCACGACGTGCCGCCCGGACGGCCGCGCCTCGCCGTGACGATGACGCTGGCGGCGGCGGCGCTGTCGCTCGCCGACCAGACGCGCTTCGTCCGCCAGGCCTCGCGCCAGGTCGACCAGGAACTGGCGCGGCAGATCCTGCCCGATGGCGGCCATGTCAGCCGCAATCCCGGCGCCGTACTCGATATCCTCGTCGACCTGCTGCCGCTGCGCCAGGCCTTCACCGCGCGCGGCCTGCAGCCCTCGCCGGTCCTGCTCGGCGCCATCGACCGGATGATGCCGATGCTGCGCTTCTTCCGGCTCGGCGACGGCTCCTTCGCCAAGTTCAACGGCATGGGCGAGACCGAGCTCGGCCTGCTCGCGACCGTGCTTGCGCATGACGACGCGCGCGGCGCGCCGCTCCGCAACGCGCCGCATAGCGGCTATCAGCGGCTCGAAGCGGGTGAGACGGTGATCGTCATCGACAGCGGCCCCGCCCCGGCGCCGGCGCTCTCGGGCGAGGCGCATGCCGGCTGCCTCTCCTTCGAGATGAGCATCGGCCGCCAGCCGCTGGTCGTGAACTGCGGCATTCCCGGCCCCGGCGCTGCGGCGCTCCGCCGTCTTTCGCGGATGACGGCGGCACATTCGACGGCGACACTCAATGACTCGTCGTCCTGCCGGTTCCTGGCCGGCGGCCTCCTCGCCGATCGCGTCGGCGAGGTCATCGTCGCCGGTCCGTCGATGGTTGAATCCTCGCGGCAAGAGGAGCGCGGCCAGACCTTCGTCACCGCCGCGCATGACGGCTATATCGCCCGCTACGGCATCCGCCACGAACGGCGCCTCTTCCTGCCGCGGGAGGGCACGCGGCTCGACGGCGTCGACAGCTTCACCAACCCGACCGGCGGCGCGGTGGCGCGCGGCGGCAAGGATGCCTTCGCGATCCGCTTCCATCTGCATCCGGCGGTGAAGGCGAGCCGGATCAAGGCTGGACAGGCGGTGCTGCTCGTCCTGCCCGACGGTTCGGGCTGGGAATTCGAGGCGACCGGGCATGACGTTCTGATCGAGGAGAGCATCCGCCTCTCCAATATCCGCGGCAGCCGCCGCGCCGAGCAGATCGTGATCTATGGCCGCGCCATGCATGACGCCGCGATCCACTGGCATTTCGAGCGCGTCGCGGAAGCCGCGCAGCGCCGGCGCGCCGAACCGGCCGAGACGGAGACGCTCGGCTTCGACGAAGGCTGACCGGCGCGCGAAGGGGCTGTGCCGGCGGCGAAATCGTGCTATCGCGCGCCGGTCGCCGCCCATCCGTCCTGTTATCCCTGCGAGGTTGATATGGCTGTCCCGCCGCCGAAGGTCGATCTGCCCGACCTCGTCCCGATGAAGCGCGCCCTGTTCTCGGTGTTCGACACCACCGGCGCGATCGATCTCGCGCGGGCGCTGCATGCGCGCGGCGTCAAGCTGTTCGGCACGGGCTCGACCGCCAAGGCGATCGTCACCGCCGGCCTTCCGGTCATCAACATCGCCGATCTCATCGGCTTCCCCGAGATCCTCGGCGGCCGCGTCAAGACGCTGCATCCGAAGGTGCATGGCGGGCTGCTGGCGCTGCGCAACGATCCGGTCCATGCGGCGGAACTCATCGAGCACGGCATCGAGCCGTTCGATCTCGTCGTCTCCAATCTCTATCCGTTCGAGAAGACGATCGCGGCGACGACCGACTACGCCCATATCGTCGAGAACATCGATATCGGCGGGCCGGCGATGACGCGCGCCGCCGCCAAGAATCACGGCTTCGTCACCATCCTCGTCGACCCCGCCGACTATGCCGGCCTGCTCGAGACGCTCGAACAGAATTCCGGCGCGACGCCGCTTTCCTATCGCAAGCGCCTCGCCGCCAAGGCCTTCGCCCGCACGGCCGCCTATGACGCGGCGGTGTCGACCTGGTTCGCTTCCGCCCTCGACGAGCCGGCGCCGGCCTGGCGCAGCCTCGGCGGCAAGCTCGCCGAGACGCTGCGCTATGGCGAGAACCCGCATCAGCGCGCCGCCTTCTACCTCACCGGCGAGGCGCGGCCGGGCGTCGCGACGGCGCGGCAGCTGCAGGGCAAGCAGCTCTCCTACAACAACATCAACGACACCGACGCCGCCTATGAGCTGGTCGCCGAGTTCGATCCGGCGATCGCGCCGGCGGTGGCCATCATCAAGCACGCCAATCCCGCCGGCGTCGCCACCGGCGGCAGCCTCGCCGAGGCCTATGAGCGGGCGCTG
This sequence comes from Kaistia sp., assembly GCA_965279105.1. Lineage (GTDB taxonomy): Bacteria > Pseudomonadota > Alphaproteobacteria > Rhizobiales > Kaistiaceae > Kaistia. The sequence goes on along the minus strand of OZ257135.1, from coordinate 526,554 downwards.
CGCTGCGACCCCGTCTCGGCCTTCGGCGGCATCGTGGCGCTGAACCGGACGCTGGACGCCGAGGCGGCGAAGCGGATCGTCGAGATCTTCACCGAGGTCATCATCGCCCCCGATGCGTCCGAGGAAGCCATCGCCATCGTCGCGGCGAAGAAGAACCTCCGCCTGCTCGTCGCCGGCGGGCTGCCCGATCCGAAGGCGGGCGGGCTGACCTTCCGCTCGGTCGCCGGCGGCTTCCTGGTGCAGGATCGCGACGCCGGCCATGTCGCGGCGGGTGATCTCAAGGTCGTCACCAAGCGGCAGCCGACCGCGGCCGAGATCGCCGATCTCGTCTTCGCCTTCCGCGTCGCCAAGCACGTCAAGTCGAACGCCATCGTCTATGCCAAGGACGGCGCCACGGTCGGCGTCGGCGCGGGGCAGATGAGCCGGGTCGATTCCTCGACCATCGCCGCGCGGAAGGCCGCCGAAGCCGCCAAGGCGGCCGGCCTCCCGGAGAGCCTCGCCATCGGCTCGGTCGTCGCCTCCGACGCCTTCTTCCCCTTCGCCGACGGCCTGCTCGCGGCAGCGGAAGCCGGCGCCACGGCCGTGATCCAGCCGGGCGGCTCGATGCGCGATGATCTCGTCATCGAGGCGGCCGACGCGGCGGGCCTTACCATGGTCTTCACCGGCGTCCGCCATTTCCGGCATTGACGCTGCCGGCCAAGCGGACCAAGGATTGGCCCCGGCCGGCCGGTCGATCCCATGACGAGTAGAGGCTCCGGAACCGGCAGTGTGTCGGCCGGGGAGAGTCCATGACCGATACGCTGAAGAGTGTTCTCTTCGTCGACTATGACAGCCTGCATCTGGCGCTCCGTGCGCGCGATCCGGCGCTTGGCCGCCGCTTCGCCGCGCGGCCGGGGCTGCTGCTGGAGGCGATCGAGGCGGGAACGCTGATCGGCTCCGGCCAGCTCGGCAAGGCGCGCCGCCGGATCCTGATGCGGCGCTGCTATGCCGATCCGCGCACCCTCGGCAGGGCGCGCGACAGCTTCGTGGCGCAGGGCTTCCAGATCGTCGACTGCCCGACGCTGGCCGGCCGCGAGCGGAACTCCGCCGAGGTCCAGATCACGCTCGATACGATCGACGCGCTCGGCCACACCACCGCCTTCGACGAATTCATCCTGCTCGGCGCCGAGACGGATTTCACGCCTTTGGTCTATCGCCTGCGCGCCCATAACCGCGCCGCGACGATCTTCGCGACGGCGGCCACCGCCGGCAGCTACCGCGCCATCGCCGACGGCATTCTGGAAGAGCGGTCGCTGGTCGCGCTGCTTTCCGCCGTCGAGGACGGCGCCGACGAGGACGAGGACGAGGCCGCGCGCCCCGCATCCGGCCGTGAGGACCTCGCCGGGCTCGCCCGCCGCATCCACAACGCCACTGCCGTGCCGATGTTCGCGCCGAAGGTCTATGCCGAGCTGTTCGCGGCGCTCACGGCCGAGATCGCCGAGAACGGCTATCATTTCCAGAACACGGCCGAGAATGTCGCGGGACGTCTGATCGCCGGCGGCCGCAAGGCCTCGCGCCGGCAGGTCGCCTTCATCGTCAAGGGGCTGGCGCTGAAGGGCCATGTCCTCTCCGAAAGCGACACGCCGCTGAAGCTCGCCGCCGTCTTCCGCGAGCAGGTGCTCTATCTCGCCCGCCATGCCGGAATCGAGATCGATCCGCGCGTCGAACGGCAGGTCACCGCCTGGATCGCCGCCGGCAGCACCGCGGATCTCGCCGAGCTTCGCGCGCCCGAACCGGTTGCGCCCGAACCGGTTGCGGCCGTCGCTGATGTCGCCGAGCCCGTTGCCGATCCTGCGCCTGCAGAGGTGCCTGAGGCGGCGGTCGAAGAGCCCGCCGATGCCAGCGCCGCCGTGGTCGAGCCGGTCGCCGATGCCGTGGCCGAGGACCCGCTCGCCATCGCCGACGAGGCGCTGGCGGGACCGCTCGACGACGAGCCCGAGACGGTGGAGGCGCCGCCCGCCGCCGCCGCCGCCGTGATCGTGGAGCCTCCTGTCGTCCCCGAGGCGCCGGCTGCGCCCGTCGTCAGCGACGAGGACCTCGCGGCGCTGGCCGATCAGGCCGATGCCGGCGAGGACGAGGCCGACGAGGCCGACGCGCCCGTGGTGGTGATCGCGCCGGAACCGGTACGGGCCGCGCCCGCCGTGCGCCCGCCGGTGCCGCGTCCGCCGGCACAGCGCAGCAGCGCGCGCGCCACCGAGGCGCCGCTCGATCCGTTCGAAAGCTCGCTGCTGGCGGCGATCGCGGAGGCGGTGCAGGCGGTCGATCCGGCGCGCGCGGATGTCGCGCCGCCCGTCGTCGCCACCGATGGACGCATCGAGCCGCGCCTCGACACGGCCAAGCCGCGCGATCCCGATGAGGCCGCCGACAAGGCCGCCGTCGAGGTCAAGAGCCCTGTCGAGGCCGCCGTCGATGCCGATATCGGCGACGAGATCCAGCGCATCCTCTCGGCCTATAACCAGACCCGCAAGCCGGTCGGGCGCTGACCACACCCGGCCTTCAGGGACGGTCGGCGCTGCCGGCCGTCACCGCTCAGCACTCCGCTGGCCGCAGCTCAGCCGTTCGCCATGTACTGGCCGCCATTGATGGTGAGCACGGCGCCGGTCATGAAGGCGCTGGCGTCCGAGGCGAGATAGGCGACCAGCGCCGAGATCTCCTCGGCCTTGCCGAGCCGGCCGACCGGGATCTGGGCGATGATGCCCTCGAGCACCTTTTCCGGCACGGCGGCGACCATGTCGGTGTCGATATAGCCGGGGCAGATGCAGTTGACGGTGATGCCCTTGCGGGCATTCTCGAGCGCCAGCGCCTTGGTGAAACCGATGACGCCGGCCTTGGCGGTCGAATAGTTGACCTGGCCGAGCTGGCCCTTCTGGCCGTTGATCGAGGAGATGTTGACGATACGGCCGAAGCTGCGTTCGCGCATGCCCTCGATGACGGGCCGCGTCATCGAGAACATCGAGCCGAGATTGGTCGCGATCACCGCCGACCAGGCGGCATGGTCCATCTTGTGGAACCAGCCGTCGCGGGTGATGCCGGCATTGTTGACGAGAATGTCGACCGGGCCGAGCTCGGCCTCGACGGCGGCGATCCCGGCCGCGCAGGCCTCGGGATCGGCGACATCCCACTGGAACACCGAAATGCCGGTCTCCGCCTTGAAGGCGTTCGCCTTCTCGACATTGCCGGCGAAGGTCGCGGCCACGGTGTGGCCGGCCGCCTTCAATCCGGTGGCGATGGCGGCGCCGATACCGCGCGTGCCGCCCGTGACGAGCGCTACTCTGGTCATGATCCCTGTTTCCCCCGAGACGAGCCGGTTGGTCCGGCTCGTCGTTGATGCCCTGTTCAGCGCTCGACGGTGAGCGCGATGCCCATGCCGCCGCCGATGCACAGCGTGGCGAGACCCTTCTTGGCGTCACGGCGCGCCATCTCGTGCAACAGCGTCACGAGGATGCGCGCGCCCGATGCGCCGATCGGATGGCCGATGGCGATGGCACCGCCATTGACGTTGACCTTGGCCGGGTCCCAGCCGAGCCCCTTGTTGACGGCGCAGGCCTGCGCCGCGAAGGCCTCGTTGGCCTCGACGAGGTCGAGATCGTCGGCGGTCCAGCCGGCCCTTTCCAGCGCCTTGCGGGAGGCCGGGATCGGCCCGGTGCCCATGACGCTCGGATCGACGCCGGCGGTCGCCCAGGAGGCGATGCGCGCGAGCGGGGTGATGCCGCGGCGCTCGGCCTCGGCCGCCGTCATCAGCACGAAGCCGGCGGCGCCGTCATTGAGGCCGGAGGCGTTGCCGGCGGTGACGGTGCCGTCCTTGGCGAAGGCCGGGCGCAGCTTGGCGAGCGCCTCCAGCGTCGTGCCGGCGCGGATATGCTCGTCATTCTCGATGGTGATGTCGCCCTTCTTGCCGGCGATGACGAAGGGGATGATCTCGTCCTTGAAGCGGCCTTCCTTCTGCGCCGCCTCGGCCTTGTTCTGCGAGGCGACGGCGAAGGCGTCCTGGTCCTCGCGGGTGATCTGGAACTCGCGCGCGACGTTCTCCGCCGTCACGCCCATGTGGTAGCCGTTGAAGGCGTCCCAGAGACCGTCCTTGATCATCGTGTCGGTGAGGTTCATGTCGCCGAACTTGGTGCCGGCGCGCATATGGGCGGCATGCGGCGACAGCGACATCGATTCCTGCCCGCCGGCGACAATGATCGAGGCATCGCCCGAGGCGATCTGCTGCATGCCGAGCGCGACGGCGCGCAGTCCCGAGCCGCAGACCTGGTTGAGGCCCCAGGCGGTGGTCGCGATCGGCAGTCCGGCGGCGATCGAGGCCTGGCGGGCCGGGTTCTGGCCCTGCGCGGCGGTGAGCACCTGGCCGAGAATGACCTCGTCGACCTCGTCGGGGGCAACGCCGGCGCGGGCGAGCACGCCCTTGATCATGGCGGCGCCGAGCAGATGCGCGGGGGTCGCGGCGAAGCCGCCGTTGAAGGAGCCGACCGCCGTGCGACCGGCAGCGGCGATGACGATGTCGTTCTGAAGGGCCATGGCCTCGTTTCCTGGTCTCGGGCGGGCGGCGATGGCGGCCCGCTGCGTTGAAGGACTGTCCGCGATCCAAGACCGGGGCGGCACGCCTGTCAACCAACGGGCGAAGCATGCTCTTGTTGCGACGCATCGTGTGCGCAGCAAAGCTGCAGCAATGCGCCGCACAAATTGTTGGCGACGAAGCGAAAAAGTCCCTATCGTGGTGGTGCGGGGAGGAGTTTCTGTCGCATCAGCGAGGCGCTGATCGATGCCGGCCTCGGGCCGACCGCGCGACAGTCATCATGGGAGTGGGCATGGCCAAGGATCAGGAACCGACGACGATCAAGAAATACGCCAATCGCCGTCTCTACAACACCGGCACCTCGACCTATGTGACGCTCGAGGACCTGGCGGTGATGGTGAAGACGGGCGAGGATTTCATCGTCTTCGACGCGAAATCCGGCGAGGACATCACGCGGTCGGTGCTGACGCAGATCATCTTCGAGCAGGAGAACAAGGGCCACAACCTCCTGCCCATCACCTTCCTGCGCCAGCTCATTCGCTTCTATGGCGATTCGATGCAGAACCTGGTGCCGACCTATCTCGACTTCTCGATCGACAGCCTGACGCGCGACAGCGACAAGCTGCGCGGACAGATGGCCAATGCCTTCGGGCCGAGCGCCTTCACGGCGATCGAGGAGACCGTGCGCCGCAACACCGAGATGTTCGAGCAGGCGATGCGCATGTTCCTGCCGTTCAGCGGCGGGCGCGGCGACCTGCCGTCGACGCCGGCGAGCCCGCGCGTCGAGCCGAAGGCCGATGCCCGCGCCGACGGCGATTTCGACACGCTGAAGCGCCAGCTCGACGAGATGCAGAAGAAGATCGACCAGCTCGCCGGCAAGAGCTGAGGGCACCCATCTGGCACGACCGTCCGCCCTGCCGTTGTGCGGGGCGGCCGGCCTTCCTACATTTCACCCGTGCGGCTGCATGGCCGCTTTGGGCGAAGGAAGACTGCGATGGCGCGGCCGCTTTTCGGCGAGATACTCGGCAAGGACGATCCGGGCGGCAAGGAGCACGGCGCGCGCGCCGAGCGTGTCCGCCGCGATTTCTGGAAGGTGCTGCGCCGCGGCGCCCGCAACATCCCCTTCGCCGAGGATGCCGTCGCCGCCTATTACTGCGCCTTCGACACGAATACGCCCTTCCGCGTCCGCGCCATGCTGATGGCGGCGCTGGCCTATTTCGTGATGCCGATCGACGTTGTCCCCGATTTCCTCGCCGGCATCGGCTTCGCCGACGACGCGACCGTGCTGATGACGGCGCTGACCATGCTCGGCTCGCATCTGAAGCCGGTGCACCGCGAGGCGGCGCGCCGGGCGCTGGCCGGCGACGACGCCGGCTGAAAGGCCTGCGCCGGCCGGCGCTTAAACTCATCGCTGCCAGTCACAGTATTGCCCCAATGGACCGCCCAATTCGCTGTCGGGCCGCGACTGCGCCGGTGCTCCCCTTTGGTTCACGGAATGTTAAGCTGCACTTTGCAGTTTGACGCAATGGGAGCGCACGGCATTCGGCCCTGCGTGGGCGGCTGGTCAATGGGTGGATGGAAGATGAACGCATTGAGGATCGCGACGGCCATGCTGATCGCCGCCGGCACCATCGGCGCGGCCGAGGCGCAGACCCCGAACCGCGTCGGGGCCTTCAAGGACTGGAGCGCTTACGCCTATGCCGACAAGAAGGGCAAGGTCTGCTACGCGGCCTCGCAGCCGAAGAGCCAGAAGCCGGACGGGCTCAACCGTGACCCGGCCTATTTCATGATCACGGCCCGCCCGGCGGAGAACGTGAAGAACGAAGTGTCGGTGATCATCGGCTACCCGTTCAAGGAAGGCTCCAAGGTCACCATCGACATCGACGGACAGAAATTCGCGATGTTCACCAAGGAAGACGGCGCCTGGGTCGAGAACGCCGCCGAGGAGACCGCGCTGCTCGCCGCGATGAAGAAGGGGCGGGCGATGTCGATCTCCGGCACCTCGCGCCGCGGCACGGTGACGACCGACGCCTATTCCCTCTCCGGCATCTCGGCCTCGCTCGACGCGGTGGCGAAGAACTGCCCGGTCGCCGCCCGCTGAGGCCGCCGTCCCGGCGCCTCCCTTTCCGTCAGCCTTGCCCGCGCCGCCTTGCCACGATCGGCAGCAGCGCGGGCTTGATTGACTTTGCCGCCGCTTCCACGTAGAAGCCGCGGTCATTCGCGAAGAGGTTTCCTCCGAGCCGCCGACCGGACCCACGAGTCCGGAGGTCAACGTCCGCCAGCGCGTCGCGCCCGCGGGCGTCGATTGCTATTGTCCATTCGGTGGATCGGTCCAAATCCCGGTTCGGGAAGGGACTGCCCTTTGAGGAAGAAGGTCTGATGTTCGACACCCTGTCAGAGCGCCTCTCCGGCATTTTCGACAAGCTCACCCGCCGCGGTGCGCTGTCGGAGGCCGATGTCAACGAGGCCATGCGCGAGGTGCGCCGTGCGCTGATCGAGGCGGACGTCGCGCTCGACGTCGTGCGCTCCTTCACCGACAAGGTCCGCGCCCGCGCCGTCGGCGCCGACGTCATCCGCTCGGTGACGCCCGGCCAGATGGTCGTCAAGATCGTGCACGACCAGCTCGTCGAGATGCTCGGCTCCGAGTCCGAGCCGATCGATCTCAACGCGCCCGCACCGGTCGCCATCATGATGGTCGGCCTGCAGGGCTCGGGCAAGACGACGACCTCGGCCAAGATCGCCCGCCGCCTGACGCTGCAGCAGAAGCGCAAGGTCCTGATGGCCTCGCTCGACGTGCGCCGTCCGGCCGCGCAGGAGCAGTTGCGCATCCTCGGCCAGCAGAACTCCATCGAGACGCTGCCGATCGTCGCGGGCCAGTCGCCGACCGATATCGCGACGCGCGCGCTGCAGGCGGCTCGGCTCGGCGGCTATGACGTCGTCATCCTCGACACCGCCGGCCGCACGCATATCGACGAGCCGCTGATGATGGAGATGGCCGACATCAAGGCCATCGCCAAGCCGCATGAAATCCTGCTGGTGGCCGACAGCCTGACCGGCCAGGACGCCGTCAACCTCGCCCGCTCCTTCGACGAGCGCGTCGGCATCACCGGCATCGTGCTGACCCGCACCGACGGCGATGGCCGCGGCGGCGCGGCGCTGTCGATGCGTGCCGTCACCGGCAAGCCGATCAAGCTGCTCGGCACCGGCGAGAAGTCGGACGCGCTCGAGGATTTCCATCCCGGCCGCGTCGCCAACCGCATCCTCGGCATGGGCGACATCGTCTCGCTCGTCGAGAAGGCGGCGCAGAACATCGACATGGAGCAGGCCGCCAAGGCGGCCGAGAAGATGCGCAAGGGCATCTTCGATCTCGACGATCTCGCCGATCAGTTCCGCCAGATGGAGAAGATCGGCGGCATGTCCGGCATGCTCGGCATGATGCCGGGCGTCGGCAAGATCAAGAAGCAGATGGAAGGCGCCAATCTCGACGACGGCATGATGAAGCGCCAGATCGCCATCATCTCGTCGATGACGCGGGCCGAGCGCCGCAAGCCCGACATCCTCAAGGCCAGCCGCAAGAAGCGCATCGCCGCCGGCTCCGGCACCAAGGTCGAAGACGTCAACCGCCTGCTCAAGATGCATCGCCAGATGGCCGACATGATGAAGGCCATGGGCAAGCAGAAGGGCGGCGGCATGCTCGGCAAGATGATGGGCGCGCTCGGCGGCGGCGGCATGGGCGGCGGAATGCCGCCCGGCGGCATGCCCAACATCAATCCCGCCGAGCTGGAGCGCCTCGCCAAGCAGATGGGCGGCGCCGGCGGCCTCCCCAAGGGCCTGCCCGGCATGCCCGGCGGATTGCCTGGCCTCGGCAACAAGCTGCCCGGCCTCGGCGGCGGCGGTTTCCCGGGCCTCCCCGGAAAGAAGAAATAGCGGGCGCGTCCCGCCTCGTACACATCTCGGTTTCTATCGAAAGGAAGAAGAAAATGTCCCTCAAGATCCGTCTCGCCCGTGCCGGCGCCAAGAAGCGTCCGTTCTACCGCATCGTCATCGCCGACGCCCGTTCGCCGCGCGACGGCCGCTTCATCGAGCGTATCGGCTCGTTCGATCCGATGCTGGCCAAGGACAGCGACAAGCGCGTCGTGCTCGATCTCGAGCGCGCCAAGCATTGGCTGTCGGTCGGCGCGCAGGCGACCGATCGCGTCGAGCGCTTCCTCGCCGATGCGGGCCTGATCGAGCGCGTCGCGCGCAACAATCCCGAGAAGGCCGTTCCCGGCGCCAAGGCGAAGGAGCGCGCTGCCGAGAAGGCCAAGAAGGCGGAAGCTGCGGCTGCCGCCGCCGCCGAGTAAGGTCGGACCTTGTCCAAGGCTGCCGATGGCTCGGTTCGGGCCGTCGGCGTCCGCCTCTGCTGTGATGCCCGGGCTCGGCTCGGGCATTCGCGTCTCGACTGCGCGCGTGGCCGTTTGCAGGGCCTCGGCGATCGTCGATGGCCGGGTTCGCCCGGCCAGGACGGAGCCGGGATGACTGCGCCTCTCGGATTGACGCCTCGCTCCTTCGGAAAGTGCCCATGACCGACGACAACCGCGTCCTTCTCGGCCAGTTCGGCGCCGCGCATGGGATTCGCGGCGAGGTCAAGCTCGTCGCCTATACCGAGGATCCGCTGGGGGTTGCCGACTATGGTCCGGTGACGCTCGAGGATGGCCGCGTCATCGAGATCATCGCCGTGCGCGCCCAGGGCGAGGGCCTCGTCGCCCGCGTCAAGGGCATCGGCGACCGCACCGCCGCCGAGACGCTGCGCAATCGCCGCTTCACGGTCGATCGCGCGGTGCTGCCGCCGATCGAGGACGAGGACGATTTCTATCAGGCCGATCTCGTCGGGCTCCGGGCGGAGCTCGCCGACGGATCGGCCTATGGCAGCGTCGTCGCGGTGCAGAATTTCGGGGCCGGCGATCTGATCGAGATCCAGCCGGCGCCGGGCGCCCGCACCTTCTATCTGCCCTTCACCCGCGCGGTCGTGCCGGTCGTCGACATCGCCGGCGGCCGCCTCGTCGTGGCGCCGCCGCCGGAAGTCGAGGCGCGGCAGGAGAGCGACGAGGGCGGCCACGAGACCGGCCACGAGACCGGCGGCGAGGACGAGGCGTGAGCACGGCGCCCGCCCGCTTCGCGGCGAGCGTGCTGACGCTCTATCCCGAGATGTTTCCAGGCCCGCTCGGCCTGTCGCTGTCCGGCCGCGCCCTCGCCGAGGGCGTCTGGTCGCTGGAGGCGCTCGATATCCGCGCCCATGCGACCAGCAAGCACCGCAATGTCGACGACACGCCCGCCGGCGGCGGCCCCGGCATGGTGATGCGGGCCGATGTCGTGGCGCGGGCGATCGATGCCGCCTCGCCGCCCGGCGATCCGCGCCCGCGCATCCTGATGAGCCCGCGCGGGAAGCCGCTCGACCAGGCCCGCGTGCGCGACCTCGTCGAGGGACCCGGCGCCGTCATCCTCTGCGGCCGCTTCGAGGGCGTCGACGAGCGCGTCATCGAGGCGCGCGCGCTGGAGGAGATCTCGATCGGCGACTATGTCCTCTCCGGCGGCGAGCTCGGCGCGATGGTACTGCTCGATGCCGTCGTGCGGCTGCTGCCGGGCGTCATGGGCGCCGCCGATTCGGGCTTCGAAGAGAGCTTCGAGGCCGGCCTGCTCGAATATCCGCAATACACGCGGCCGCGTGAATGGGAAGGCCGCGAGATTCCGCCGACGCTGATCTCCGGCGACCATGGCGCGATCGCCCGCTGGCGCCGGGCTGAGGCCGAGCGCATCACGCGCGAGCGTCGTCCCGATCTCCTGAAGCGCTGACGCGGCGGGCGGGGGCGGCGAAAAGCCGAGCATTCCGGCCGTTTCGCCTTGACAGCGAGCGCTCCACCCGTATAACAGCCACCGATCTCGGCGCGTCCCTGGACTGCGCCGATTTTCATTGCATGAACCTGACTGAAGAAGCTCGCCCTTCGAGGCGCGGCTGAACAACTGGAAAGAACAATGTTCGCAGTCATCAAAACCGGCGGCAAGCAGTATCGCGTTGCCGCCAACGACCAGCTCGAAGTCGAGCTCCTTGCCGGTGAAGCCGGCGATACGGTTTCCTTCGACGAAGTCCTCCTCGTCGGCGGCGAAGCCGGTACCACCATTGGCGCGCCGACCGTTGCCGGCGCCAGCGTTTCGGCCGAGATCGTCGACCAGATCCGCACCCGCAAGATCCTTGTGTTCAAGAAGCGTCGGCGCCAGAATTCGAAGCGCAGCCGCGGCCATCGGCAGTCGCTCACTGTCGTCAAGATCACCGGGATCATGACGGCCTGAGGCGCGAGCCCGAAGGCAAGCCCACGGTTTCAATGGCTCCCTTGCGCTGAGGCGTGAGCGAGCCGGCATCGCGAAGGCGGTGCGCCATCAGAATTGGAGTTCGATCATGGCACACAAGAAGGCAGGCGGTTCCTCGCGCAACGGCCGTGACTCGGCTGGTCGCCGTCTCGGCGTGAAGAAGTTCGGCGGCGAACAGGTCGTCTCGGGCAACATCATCATTCGCCAGCGCGGCACGCAGTGGCATCCCGGCACCGGCGTTGGCCTCGGCAAGGATCACACGATCTTCGCCGTGACGGATGGGAACGTCGCGTTCCGCCGCAAAGCCAATGGCCGCGTCTACGTGTCCGTCGCCCCGGCGGCGATGGAGGCTGCGGAATAAAACCGGTCATTCCCATGGAACGCCGGTGTCACATCGACCCGGTGGACCGTGACGGTCAGTCAGAAGGGGAGATGGGACACCATCTCCCCTTTTTCATTGGCCCGACGGGAGGCATCGATGCCCGAGGCAGCAACGACGGACGAGACTGGCGGCGAGGATTCGAGCGACGACGAAAGAGAGAGCCGCTTCACGCGGCGGCTCCGGCTGCGCACCCCGCGAGCGGCCGATGCCGCCTCGCTGGCGATCGCGGTCGGCAACCCGCGTGTCGCGATGAGCCTCTTCGACGTGCCCTATCCCTATAAGCGGGCCGATGCCGAGGGCTGGATCGAGCGCGCCCGCGTGCCGAGCAAGGCGCCCGGCACGACGCTGGTCGCGCTGCAGGTCGCCTCGGGCGAACTCGTCGGCGCCGGGTTCCACCGGCCGAGCGACAGCTGGCCGGGCGGCTTCGACCTCTCCTTCTGGGTGGCCGAGCCGTTCTGGGGCAATGGCTTCGGCACGGAGATCGCCCATGCCGTCGTCGACCACGCCTTCGAGGCGGGCGGCGCGGAACGGCTCTGGTGCGCGATCCGCGTCACCAGCGCCCCGGCGCGGCGGGTGGCGGAAAAGTGCGGCTTCCAGTTCCGCGACACCGGGCTGGTGCGCTCGCTGGCGACGCGGGGCACGGTTCCCGTCGAGCGCTTCGTGCTGGAGCGGCGGGTCTGGGCCAGTCTCAAGGCCTGGGGCAGCGAGCCGGCCGTGATCGCCGCGCCGCGCGACAACCGCGCCGGCCGCGAGCCGCGCGTGGCCAAGGACGAGGACAACGCCAGTGATGCCGCCTGACTGGACGGAGCAAACGGCGCGACTGACGCTGCGGCCGCTCGGGGACGATGATGCCGCGGCGCTCGTCGAGGGCCTCGGCGACTTCGAAGTCGCGCGCTGGCTCTCCCGCGTGCCCTATCCCTATACGTTGGACGAGGCGCGACGCTTCCTCGCCTGGGAGAAGGCGGAGCGGGCCGGCGGCGAGGATCGTGTCGTCGCCATCGATGCCGGCGGTCTCGTCGGCGTCGTGTCGCTGCGCGGGCGTGGCGCGGAGCCGGTGCTCGGCTATTGGCTGTCCCGCCGTCATTGGGGGCTCGGCTACATGACGGAGGCCGTCGGCGCGCTCGTCGCCGCCGCCTTCGCCGACAAGACGGTCGAGGGGCTGCGTTCCGGCGTCTTCGAAGGCAATCAGCGCTCTCTGGCGATCCAGAAACGCTTCGGTTTTCTCGTTTCTGGCCGTTCGCGGCTTCATAATCTTGCGCTTGGCCGCGATCTTGCGCATATCGACACCCACCTGACGCGCGCGCGTCATATCGAGACCGTCCGGCGCCTCAGCGAGGACTTGCGCTGATGAAGCGCAGCCCCGCCATGGATGTCCGGTCGTCTCCGGAGTTCACGTCATGAAATTCCTCGACGAGGCCAAGGTCTTCATCCGCTCGGGCGACGGCGGTGCCGGGTCGGTCTCGTTCCGGCGCGAAAAGTTCATCGAGTTCGGCGGGCCGGACGGCGGCGACGGCGGCCGCGGCGGCGATGTCTGGGCCGAATGCGTCGACGGGCTCAACACGCTCATCGACTATCGCTACCAGCAGCATTTCAAGGCCAAGACCGGCGTGCACGGCATGGGCCGCAACATGGCCGGCGGCAAGGGTGCCGATGTGGTGCTGAAGGTGCCGGTCGGCACGCAGATCTATGACGAGGACAACGAGACGCTGATCGCCGATCTGACGCGGGTCGGCGAGAAGATCCTGCTCGCCAAGGGCGGCAATGGCGGCTTCGGCAATGCCCATTTCAAGACCTCGACCAACCAGGCGCCGCGCCGCGCCAATCCGGGTCTCGAGGGTCTCGAGCGCTGGATCTGGCTGCGTCTCAAGCTCATCGCCGATGCCGGCCTGATCGGGCTGCCGAATGCCGGCAAGTCGACCTTCCTCGCCACCGTGACGGCGGCGCGGCCGAAGATCGCAGACTATCCGTTCACGACGCTGCATCCCGGCCTCGGCGTGGTGCGCAGCGACGGCCGCGAATTCGTGCTGGCCGATATTCCCGGCCTCATCGAGGGCGCGCATGAGGGCATCGGCCTCGGCGACCGCTTCCTCGGCCATGTCGAGCGCTGCCGCGTGCTGCTGCATCTCGTCGACGGCAGCGGCGAGGACCCGGTCGAGGCCTACCGCGTCGTGCGCGGCGAGCTCGATGCCTATGGCGCCGGCCTGCCGGAGAAGCGCGAGATCGTCGCCCTGTCGAAGGCCGATGCGATCCCCGCCGACGAGCTCGAGGCGCGCACCAAGGCGCTGCAGCGGGCCTGCGGGCAGAAGCCCCTGATCCTCTCGGCGGCGACGCGCCTCGGCGTCGAGGCGGCGCTGCGCGCGCTCGGCCGCGTCATCGACGAGGGCAAGATCGCCGATCCGAACGACGTGCCCTCGCCGCGACCCGATACCTGGCGACCGTGACGGTCATCCGTCGATGATGACCGTCCCTGCCGCCTGATGACGGCGCCTTTCGTCCCGGCGTTTTTCGAGATCGCACCATGAGCCACGCGCATAGCGCCACCACCGCCTTCCTGCCCGGCCTCATCGACCGGCCGACGCTGAAGCCGGAGAGCTTCCGCCGCATCGTGGTCAAGATCGGCTCGGCCCTGCTCGTCGACCGCGACAAGGGCGCGCTCCGCTCCGAATGGCTCGCCGGCTTCGTCGATGACGTCGCCGACCTCGTCAAGAACGGGCACGAGGTGCTCGTCGTCTCCTCCGGCGCGATCGCGCTCGGCCGCGGCGTGCTCGGCCTGCCGCGCGGCGTGCTCCGTCTCGAGGAGAGCCAGGCGGCGGCCGCGGTCGGCCAGATCGCGCTCGCCCGCGCCTATTCCGAGATGCTCGGCGGCCATGCGATCACCGCGGGCCAGATCCTCCTGACCCTCGGCGATACCGAGGAGCGCCGTCGCTACCTGAATGCCCGCTCGACGATCACCACGCTGCTGCGCATGGGCGCCGTGCCTGTCATCAACGAGAACGACACCGTGGCGACCAGCGAGATCCGCTATGGCGACAATGATCGCCTCGCCGCGCGCGTCGCCTCGATGATGGGCGCCGATCTCCTGGTGCTCCTCTCCGACATCGACGGGCTCTACACGGCGCCGCCACACAGCGATCCCTCGGCGCGGCTCATCCCGATCGTCGAGAAGATCACGGCGGAGATCGAGGCGATGGCCGGCGGAGCGGCATCCGAATATTCGCGCGGCGGCATGCGGACCAAGGTCGAGGCCGGCAAGATCGCGACCAGCGCCGGCTGCACCATGGTGATCGCGCTCGGCAAGCCGCAGAACCCGTTGAAGCGGATCAGCGAGGGCGCGCCGGCGACTTGGTTCCTCGCCGAACAGAACCCCGTGACGGCCCGCAAGAAATGGATCTCGGGCCATCTCGAGACCCGCGGCCTTGTCGTCATCGACGCCGGGGCGGTCAAGGCGCTCCGGGCCGGCAAGAGCCTGCTGCCGGCTGGCGTGCGCCGTGTCGAGGGCCGTTTCCAGCGCGGCGACGCGATCCTGATCCAGGGCGAGGCCGGCGAGGAGATCGGCCGCGGCCTCGTCGCCTATGATGCCCATGATGCCGAGCGCATCGCCGGGCGCAATTCGAGCGAGATCGAAACCATCCTCGGCTATGCCGGTCGGGCCGCGATGATCCATCGCGACGACATGGCGCTTCGGGGCGAATAGGAGCGTGATGGCATGACCATGACCGCGACCCAGACGACGAAGAACAGGCCCGACGCTCCGACCGATGTCGCGGCGCTGATGGACGAGATCGGCCGCCGGGCCCGGCGCGCGGCGCGGCGCCTGGCGCTGGCGCCGGCCGAGGTCAAGGATGCGGCGCTCCGCGCGATGGCAGCGGCGCTGCGCGCCGATGCGCCGGCGATCCTCGAAGCCAATGCGCTCGATGTCGCGGCGGTGGCCCGCGAGGGCGCGCTCGCCTCCTTCATCGACCGCCTGACGCTCGATCGGAAGCGGATCGAGGCGATGGCCGAGGGTGTCGAGGCGATCGCCGATCTTCCCGATCCGGTCGGCAAGCTGCTCGAGGCATGGGACCGCCCGAACGGGCTGCATCTCGAGAGAATCTCGACCCCGCTCGGCGTCATCGGCGTCATCTATGAGAGCCGGCCCAACGTCACCGCCGATGCCGGAGCGCTCTGCCTCAAGGCCGGCAATGCCGTCATCCTGCGCGGCGGCTCCGATTCGTTCCGCTCCTCCGCCGCCATCCATGCCGCGCTGGTGCGCGGGCTCGAATCGGCCGGCCTGCCGGCCGACGCGATCCAGATGGTGCCGACCTCCGATCGCGCGGCCGTCGGCGCGATGCTCGGCGGGCTCGGCGGGACCATCGACGTGATCGTGCCGCGCGGCGGCAAGAGCCTCGTCGCCCGCGTCCAGGACGAGGCACGCGTGCCGGTCTTTGCCCATCTCGAGGGCATCGTGCACATCTATGTCGACGCCAAGGCCGATCTCGCCATGGCGATCCCGCTGATCGTCAACGCCAAGATGCGGCGCACCGGCGTCTGCGGTGCCGCCGAGACGCTGCTCATCGATCGCACCGTGGCCGCGAGCCATCTGCCGCCGATCGTCCATGCCCTGATCGCGGCCGGCTGCACCATTCGCGGCGATGCCGAGACGCAGGCCCTCGTCGCCGAGGCCATCCCCGCCACCGAGGCGGACTGGTCGACGGAATATCTCGACGCGGTGATCGCGGTGCGCGTCGTCGACGGCGTCGATGCGGCCATCGACCATATCGAGCGCTACGGCTCGCATCACACCGACGCGATCCTCACCGCCGACGAGGCCGTGGCGGCGAAGTTCCTCGCCGAGGTCGATTCGGCGATCGTCGTCCACAATGCCTCGACCCAGTTCGCCGATGGCGGCGAGTTCGGCTTCGGCGGCGAGATCGGCATCGCCACCGGCCGCATGCATGCGCGTGGGCCGGTCGGCACGGAACAGCTGACCTCGTTCAAATATCGCGTTCGCGGCAACGGGCAGACGCGTCCGTGACGGAGGCCGCCGCCGATCCGGCGCCCGGACCGGCGCTCCGCCTGCCGCTCGCTTTTCCCGGCCAGCGTATCGGCCTCTTCGGCGGCTCGTTCGATCCGCCGCATCAGGGGCATCTCACCTTGAGCCTGATGGCGATCCGCCGCCTGCGGCTCGATGCCGTCTGGTGGCTGGTGACGCCCGGAAATCCGCTGAAGGATCACGCGCCCGGCGCGCTGGCCCGGCGGCTGGCGGCGGCCGAGCAGATGGCGAGCGATCCGCGCATCACCGTCACCGCCGTCGAGGCGGCGCTGAAGACGCGCTACACCGCCGATACGCTGGCGATCCTCGCCCGCCGGCTGCCCGGCGTGAAGCTGGTCTGGCTGATGGGCGCCGACAATCTGAGCCAGTTCCATCGCTGGCGGCACTGGCGTCAGATCGCGGCGACGATGCCGATCGCCGTCTATGACCGGCCGGGCAGCACGTTCCGCGCCATGGCCTCGCCGGCGGCTCACGCGCTTGCCGGCTTCCGCCTCGACGAGGCCGATGCGGCGCTGCTCCCGGATCATCCGCCGCCCGCATGGGTCTTCCTGCACGGGCCGCGCGTCGCCATGTCGTCGACGGCGCTCCGGGCCGGATCGATGAAGAATTCAGCGCGGTCTTGAAAGCGTCACCGGCTCGTGCCTATCTTTGGAGCATGCGGACAACGTGCCGCAGGGGAGCGAGACCGGTTCAGGGCCTATGACAGGCCGAACACGCCTTATTGGCGAAAGGATCAACCACTGACGACGGCAATCCAAACCGAGGCCGCGAACGATCGCATGCCTCACAAGACGTCGGTACGCCGGCAGATCGCAGCGGACGACGTTCTCAAAGCCATCCTCGACAGCCTCGATGACTCGAAGGCCGAGGATATCGTCTCGATCGACATCGCGGGCAAATCGGCATTGGCGGACTTCATGGTCGTCGCCACCGGCCGCTCGCAGCGGCATGTCGGTGCCATCGCGGACCATCTCAGCCGCGACATCACCGAAGCCGGTGGTCGTGTCGGCAGCGTCGAAGGCATGCCCCATTGCGATTGGGTGCTGATCGACGCCGGCGATGTCATCGTCCATGTCTTCAGGCCCGAAGTGCGCAGCTTCTACAATCTCGAAAAGATGTGGTCGCCCGACGCACCCAAGGCTGCCGGGCTCCGGCCGCTCGCGGAGGTGCCGGAGGACTGACCTCCGGAGCCTTCCGATGCTGATCACCCTTGCCGCCGTGGGCCGGCTGAAGGCCGGCCCCGAGCGCATTCTCGTGGATCGCTATCTGGAGCGCGCCGGCCAGACCGGCCGGGCGCTCGGGCTCACCGTCGCCGTGCGCGAACTGCCTGAGAGCCGGGCAGGGCGGGCCGACGAGCGCATGGCGCAGGAGGCCGCGGCGCTGCTCGCGCTGGTGCCCGAGGGCGCGCGGCTCGTCGCGCTCGACGAACGCGGCGAGACCATGGGCAGCGAGGCCTTCGCCCAGCGCATCGGCGGCTGGCGCGACGGTGGCCAGCGCGACGTCGTCTTCGCCATCGGCGGCGCCGACGGCCATGGCGAGGTGCTGCGCCAGCGGGCCGATCACCGCCTCGCCTTCGGCGCGATGACCTGGCCGCACCAGATCGTCCGCCTGCTGCTCGCCGAGCAGGTCTATCGCGCGATGACGATCCTCTCCGGCCATCCCTATCACCGCGTGTGACCGCGTCCAGCTTCGGCCGCAATTGGTGCGCATCCTGCATGGCGTGCGCTTCCGGCGGCGATGATCCTCTCGCCTCCTCCGGACGAGCCTCAGCCGCCATCCGGGCCGTCCCTTGATCCGACCGCAGTCGTTTCCGCTCAGCCTTGTCGTCGTCGCGCTCGTCGCGGCGGGTGCGGGCTCATGGCCGGGACGTGGCCTCGCGCAGGAGCCGGCCGCGGACCAGGCGGTGAGCGCCGCGGCGTCCGGGCCGACCGAGGCCGAGCGCAGCCAGCGCCGCTCCGAGCTCGACGCCATCACCCATGACATCGAGGTCACGCGCGAGCGGCAGGACGCGCTCAAGAGCGAGATCGACAAGCTCGACAAGGACAGCGCCTCGCTGACGAGAAGCATGGTCGAGACCGGCGAGCGGGCGAAGCAGCTCGAGCGCCAGCTCGGCGAGGCCGAAGCGCGGATGGGCAGCCTGCTCGACGAGGAGAAGGGCGTCAGGGCCTCGCTGGTGGCCCGCCGCGGCATTCTCGCCAATGTCCTCGCCGCCCTGCAGCGCATGGGCCGCAAGCCGCCGCCGGCCATCGTGGTGCGTCCCGAGGATGCGCTGGCCGCCGTCCGCAGCGCCATGTTGCTCGGCGCCGTCGTGCCGGAGCTGCGCACCGAGGCCGACGGCCTCACCGCCGATTTGCAGCACCTTCTGGCGCTCAAGGACGAGAAGGCGCGCGAGCGCGACCGCGTCCGTGCCGATGCGACGGCGCTCGCCGAGGAGCAGACGCGCATCGAACTCCTGGTCGCCGAGAAGAAGAAGGCGCGCGCCGCCTCGCAGGAGGCGCTCGCCGCCGAGCAATCGAAGTCCGAGGAACTCGCCGCCAAGGCGAGCAGCCTGCAGGATCTCATCGACCAGCTCGAGAAGCAGATCGCTTCCTCGGCCGATGCGGCGGCTGCCGCCAAGGCGGCCGAGGAGAAGAACCAGGCCGCCGTCAGTTCGGGCACCGCCCCGCGCCAGCCCGAGACGCTCGGCGCCGCCAACCGCATCGCGCCGGCCGTCGCCTTCGCCGACACCAGGGGCCTCCTGCCGCGCCCGGTCAACGGCGTCGAGGTCAAGAGCTTCGGCGACGACGACGGCCTCGGCGGCACCACGGCGGGCGTCTCGATCGCCACCCGCGCCGGCGCCGGCGTCTCGGCGCCGAGCGACGGATGGGTGGTCTATGCCGGGCCTTTCCGCTCCTATGGCCAACTCTTGATCATCAATGCCGGTGGCGGGTATCATGTGCTCTTGGCAGGCATGGAGCGCATCAACGTCGAACTCGGCCAGTTCGTTCTCGCGGGCGAGCCTGTCGGCGTGATGGGAACCCGCCAACTCGCGAGTATGGGTGCCGAAGGTATTGGCGCCCAGCAGCCCCTGCTCTATGTCGAATTCAGAAAAGACGGAACCTCGATCGACCCGGCCCCATGGTGGGCGCGATCCAGCGACGAAAAGGTTGGCGGATGATTCGGAATGCTTCGCTCCTCCTGGCCGGTACGATCATCGGCGCAACGGCGGCCATCACCATAGCTCAGGTACCGGGCATGGTGCCGGGGGCGGCGCATGCCGCAGCCTCCGACACCTATCGGCAGCTCAACCTGTTCGGCGACGTGTTCGAGCGCATCCGCGCCGACTATGTCGAGAAGCCGGATGACGCGGCCCTGGTCGAGGCGGCCGTCAACGGCATGCTGACCTCGCTCGATCCGCATTCGAGCTACATGAACCCCAAAGACTTCAAGGACATGCAGGTCCAGACCCGCGGCGAATTCGGCGGGCTCGGGATCGAGGTGACCATGGAGGATGGCGTCGTCAAGGTCGTGTCGCCGATCGACGACACGCCGGCGGCCAAGGCCGGCATCCAGGCCGGCGACCTCATCATCGCCATCGACGGCGATCCGGTCCAGAACATGAACCTGAACCAGGCCGTCGAGAAGATGCGCGGCGCCGTCAATACGCCGATCACGCTGCAGATCGCGCGGAAGGGCACGGCGAAGCCGTTCGACGTCAAGGTCGTGCGCGACGTCATCCGCATCCAGTCGGTCAAGTCGCGTGCCGAGGGCGATATCGGCTATATCCGCATCTCCTCGTTCAACGAGCAGACCTTCGACGGGCTGAAGGCCGCGATCGACAAGCTCGACGCCTCGATCGGCAAGGACAAGATCAAGGGCTACATCCTCGATCTCCGCAACAATCCGGGCGGCCTGCTCGACCAGGCGGTCGCCGTCGGCGATGCCTTCCTGAACCAGGGTGAGATCGTCGCGACCCGTGGCCGCCATAGCGACCAGAACGCGCGCTACGATGCGAGAGACGGCGACCTGACGGACGGCAAGCCGGTGATCGTCCTCATCAATGGCGGTTCGGCCTCGGCCTCCGAGATCGTCGCCGGCGCCCTGCAGGACCAGAAGCGCGCGACCATCCTCGGCACGCGCTCCTTCGGCAAGGGCTCGGTGCAGACGATCATCCCGCTCGGCTCCAATGGCGCGATCCGTCTCACCACGGCGCGCTACTACACGCCGGCGGGCCGCTCGATCCAGGCCAAGGGCATCGATCCCGATATCCAGGTGATGCAGGACCTGCCGCCGGAGCTGAAGGACCAGGTCACCGACACCAAGGGCGAGGCCTCGCTGAAGGGCCACCTCGCCAACGAGGCCGGCGGCGACGAGGGCACGGGCTCGCAGGCCTATGTGCCGCCGGATGCCAAGGACGACAAGCAGCTGCAGCAGGCGATCGGCCTTCTCGACGGCAAGCAGGCGAACAGCGCCTTCCCGCCGAACCCGAAGGCGGCCGTGCCGAACTGAGCCAAGCGAGCGGCGCCCATCGGGCGCCGCTTCTCCATTCCAGTCATCCATCCCGCCGATCCGAGCCAGCAGACGTGACCGACGACTACAGCGCGCCTCTCGGCCTCCGGCCTGCCGCCGTTCCCCGGCGGCGGCTGCCGATGTGGCCGTTCCTCGCCGGGCCGACGCTGATCATCCTCGCGGGGCTCGCCGGCTGGGCGATGATGACTCCCGATCCCTTCGGCGGCCAGCCGCATGTCGTCGTCGACCTGCCGCCGCTGCCGCCGCCGATGCCCGCCGCGGCGCCGGAGCCGCTGGCCGAGCCCGACGACCCGTCCGGCCAGATCATCATCCGCGATCCCTGACACGCCGCCATTCGCCGCGTTGAACCGGCGGCCGGGCGCTCCTAAGGTGCGCCGCGCCGCATTGCGCAGCCATGGAGAGCCCCGATGTCGAAGAAGAAGCCGGTCGATCCCGCGACGCTGCCCTATCGCCCCTGTGTCGGAACCGTCGTCTTCAACCAGGCCGGCCTCGTGCTCATCGGCGAGCGGGCGCCCAATCCCGAGCTCGTCGAGGGCGATCCGGTCTGGCAGCTGCCGCAAGGCGGCATCGATCATGGCGAGGAGCCGCTGCCGGCGGCGCGGCGCGAGCTCTATGAGGAAACGAGCATCACCTCGGTCTCGCTGCTCGCCGAGGCGGAAGGCTGGTTCGACTACGACCTGCCGCCCGATCTCCTCGGCATCGCGCTCAAGGGCAAGTATCGCGGCCAGCGGCAGAAATGGTTCGCCTTCCGCTTCGAGGGCGAGGAGAGCGAGATCAACGTGATCTCGCCCGGCGGCGGCCAGCACCCATCGGAATTCCATGCCTGGCGCTGGGAGCGGCTCGAGGCGCTGCCCGAGCTGATCGTGCCGTTCAAGCGCAAGGTCTATGAGCAGGTCGTCACGGCGTTCCGTCATCTCGCGGCATAGAGCCGGGCGCCGGGAGGAAGGCCCTCACCCCACCCCCTCCCTGAGGGAGAGGGGGCGCGGCTTGGCCGCCTCGGCGCTTGCTGAACGGCCTGGGAAGGCCACGGACTTCTCCCTCTCCCTCAGGGAGAGGGTGGGGTGAGGGCCTTTGTGGGTGAAGGCCTTCGCGGCCGCTCCTCATCCACCGCCACACCCAACCCAAAAACAAAAAGGCCGCCCGAAGGCGGCCTTTTCAATTCAGGAGATGGGATCGGTCAGTGACCGAGCACGGCCTGCACATCCTTGAGCTGGGCGATCCGGGTTGCCGCGGCGGTTTTGGTCGCGTCGTCGCGGGCGTCACCGAGATCTTCCTCGGCGTCGCGGATCTGCTTGGCGATGTCGTCGGCATTGAGGCTCTCGACCGGGATCGCCTGCTCGGCGAGGATCGTCAGCCCGCCGGCATTCACATCGGCGAAGCCGCCGCGAATGAAGAAGCGGCGCGCCGTGCCGCCGGCAGCCGGCGTCACCGTGACGACGCCGGGCTTGATCGTCGCCATGAAGGGCGCGTGGTTCTTCAGAACCTCGAACTCGCCCTCCGATCCCGGCACCACGACCGAGAGGACCGGCTCCGACAGGAGCAGCCGCTCGGGCGAGACGAGTTCGAACGGGAACGGATCAGCCATGGGAACCTACCTCTTGTCGTCGGGCGCTCAGGCCGCGGCCGCGAGCTTCTTCGCCTTGGCGATCGCATCCTCGATGGTGCCGACCATGTAGAAGGCGGCCTCGGGGAGATGATCGTAATCGCCGTTGCAAAGGCCCTTGAAGCCCTTGATCGTGTCGGCGATCGGCACCTGGACGCCCGGCTGGCCGGTGAAGGCCTCGGCGACGTCGAAGGGCTGCGACAGGAAGCGCTCGATCTTGCGGGCGCGGGCCACGGTGAGCTTGTCTTCTTCCGAGAGCTCGTCCATGCCGAGGATCGCGATGATGTCCTGGAGCGCCTTGTAGCGCTGCAGGATCTGCTGCACGCGGCGCGCCACGGCGTAATGCTCCTCGCCGACAACCGCCGGCGTCAGCATGCGCGAGGTCGAGTCGAGCGGATCCACGGCCGGGTAGATGCCCTTCTCCGAGATCGCGCGCGACAGGTTGGTGGTCGCGTCGAGATGGGCGAAGGAGGTGGCCGGCGCCGGGTCGGTCAGATCGTCGGCGGGCACGTAGATGGCCTGCACCGAGGTGATCGAGCCCTTGGTGGTGGTGGTGATGCGCTCCTGCAGCATGCCCATGTCGGTCGCGAGCGTCGGCTGGTAGCCCACCGCGGACGGGATGCGGCCGAGCAGCGCCGACACTTCCGAGCCCGCCTGGGTGAAGCGGAAGATGTTGTCGACGAAGAACAGCACGTCCTGGCCCTGGTCGCGGAAATGCTCGGCGACGGTGAGGCCGGACAGTGCGACCCGCATGCGGGCGCCCGGCGGCTCGTTCATCTGGCCGAACACCAGCGCGCACTTGGACTTGACGGCGGGATCGGGATTGTGCGGATCGGCATTGACCTTGGAGTCGATGAACTCGTGATAGAGGTCGTTGCCCTCGCGGGTGCGCTCGCCGACGCCGGCGAACACCGAATAGCCGCCGTGAACCTTGGCGACGTTGTTGATCAGTTCCTGGATCAGAACGGTCTTGCCGACGCCGGCGCCGCCGAACAGGCCGATCTTGCCGCCCTTGGCGTAAGGCGCCAGGAGGTCGACGACCTTGATGCCCGTCAGCAGGATTTCAGCTTCCGTCGACTGCTCCGAATAGGACGGGGCGGGCGCATGGATCGGACGCAGGCCCTCGGCCTCAACCGGGCCGGCCTCGTCGATCGGCTCGCCGATGACGTTCATGATGCGGCCGAGGGTGCCGACGCCGACCGGAACCTGGATCGGCACGCCGGTGTCACGGACCGGCTGGCCGCGGACGAGGCCTTCCGACACGTCCATGGCGATGCAGCGCACGGTCGATTCGCCGAGATGCTGGGCGACCTCGAGCACGAGGCGGTTGCCGTTGTTGCTGGTCTCGAGCGCGTTCAGGATGGCCGGCAGATGGCCTTCGAACTGAACGTCGACGACGGCGCCGATGACCTGCGTGATGCGGCCCGATTCGGCCTTCTGATTGGTGGTATTCGCCATGGTGTTCAACCTTCCAAAAATCCGGTCAGAGCGCCTCGGCGCCCGAAATGATCTCGATCAGTTCCTTGGTGATCATCGCCTGGCGCGTGCGGTTGTAGCGCAGCGTGTACTTCTTGATCATCTCGCCGGCATTGCGCGTCGCGTTGTCCATCGCCGACATCTTGGCGCCCATCTCGGAGGCCACGTTCTCGAGCAGAGCGCCGAGTATCTGGACCGAGATGTTGCGCGGAAGCAGATCCTCGAGGATCGTCGCCTCGTCGGGCTCGTATTCGTAGATCGCCGACGCGGTCGGCGCGGCGTTGTCGTTCACCGGAACCTGGGCCGGGATCAGCTGCTGCGCCGTCGGGATCTGCTGGATCACCGAGCGGAAGCGCGCATAGAAGATCGTGGCCACATCGAACTGGCCCTCGGCATAGAGCGTCAGCACCTTGCGGGCGATGGCCTCGGCGTTGACGAAGCCGATCTGCTTGACGGTGCGCAGCTCGACCAGCTCGATGATCTCGTTCTGGAACTGGCGGCGGAGGGCGTCATAGCCCTTCTTGCCGACGCAGAGGATCTTCACCGTCTTGCCCTGCCGCTGCAGGCCGAGCGCGTGTTCGCGCGCGAGACGGGCGATCGAGGAGTTGAACGCACCGCAAAGGCCGCGTTCGGCCGTGCAGACGATCATGAGATGCGTCTGGTTCGCACCGGTGCCGGCCAGAAGGCGCGGCGCGTCTGCCTGCCCGGCGACGCCGGCGGCGACATTGGCGAGAACCGCGCCCATCCGCTCCGCATAGGGGCGGGCGGCTTCGGCGGCGGCCTGCGCGCGACGAAGCTTCGCCGCGGCGACCATCTGCATCGCCTTGGTGATCTTCTGCGTCGCCTTGACCGAGACGATACGGTTTCGAAGTTCCTTGAGGCTCGGCATGAGCGTCCCTGTCGAGCGGAATGAAGGCCGGACCGCGCGAGGCGGGCCGGCCCTTCCCTAGGTTCAGGCGAAGTTCTTGGCGAAGGCGTCGAGGGCGGCCTTCAGCTTCGAACGGATCTCGTCGTTCAGTTCGCGCTTGTCGCGGATCAGATCGAGGAGATCCTTGTGCTCGGTGCGCAGCACGGCGAGCAGGCCCTGCTCGAACGGACCGACCTGATCCACCCGGATCTTGTCGAGATAGCCGTTCACGCCGGCGAAGATGACCGCGACCTGTTCCTCGACCTTGAGCGGCGAGAACTGCGGCTGCTTCAGAAGCTCGGTGAGACGGGCACCGCGGCTCAAGAGCCGCTGGGTCGTCGCGTCGAGATCGGAGCCGAACTGGGCGAAGGCCGCCATTTCGCGATACTGCGACAGCTCGCCCTTGATCGGGCCGGCGACCTGCTTCATCGCCTTGATCTGGGCGGCCGAGCCGACGCGCGACACCGAGAGGCCGACATTCACAGCCGGACGGATGCCCTGGTAGAACAGGTCCGTCTCGAGGAAGATCTGGCCGTCGGTGATCGAGATCACGTTGGTCGGGATATAGGCCGACACGTCGTTGGCCTGCGTCTCGATGATCGGCAGGGCGGTCAGCGAACCGTTGCCGTTGTCGTCGTTCAGCTTGGCCGCGCGCTCCAGCAGGCGGGAGTGGAGATAGAACACGTCGCCCGGATAGGCTTCGCGGCCCGGCGGACGGCGCAGCAGCAGCGACATCTGGCGGTAGGCGACGGCCTGCTTGGAGAGATCGTCATAGACGATCAGGGCATGCATGGCGTTGTCGCGGAAATACTCGCCCATGGCGCAGCCGGCGAATGGCGCCAGATACTGCATCGGGGCCGGGTCGGAGGCGGTCGCGGCGATGACGATCGAATATTCGAGCGCGCCGCGCTCCTCGAGCACCTTCACGAACTGCGCGACGGTGGAGCGCTTCTGGCCGATGGCGACATAGACGCAGTAGAGCTTCTTCGATTCATCGCCTGAGTCGTTGATCGACTTCTGGTTCAGGATCGTGTCGAGCGCGACGGCGGTCTTGCCGGTCTGGCGATCGCCGATGATCAGCTCGCGCTGGCCGCGGCCGACCGGGATCATGGCGTCGATCGCCTTGATGCCGGTCTGCATCGGCTCATGCACGGACTTGCGCGGGATGATGCCCGGCGCCTTGACGTCGACACGGCGGCGCTCGGCGGTCTCGATCGGGCCCTTGCCGTCGATCGGGTTGCCGAGGGCGTCGACGACGCGGCCGAGCAGGGCCTTGCCGACCGGAACGTCCACGATGGCGCCGGTCCGCTTGACCGTGTCGCCTTCCGAGATGTCGCGGTCGGAGCCGAAGATCACGACGCCGACATTGTCGGTCTCGAGGTTCAGCGCCATGCCGCGCGTGCCACCCGGGAACTCGACCATCTCGCCGGCCTGGACATTGTCGAGGCCGTAGATGCGGGCAATACCGTCGCCGACCGACAGGACCTGTCCGACTTCGGAAACCTGAGCCTCGGAGCCGAAGTTCTTGATCTGCTCCTTGAGGATTGCGGAGATTTCAGCGGCGCGGATGTCCATCAGCCGACCTCTTTCATGGCGATCTTGAGTGAATTGAGCTTGGAACGCAGCGACGTGTCGACCATTCGGCTGCCGACCTTGACGACAAGACCGCCGATCAGCGCGGGGTCGACGCTGGCAACCAGCGTGACGTCCTTGCCGATCTTGGCCTTCAGCGCATCCTTCAGCGCGGCCGTCGCGGCCTCGCTGAGCGGCTCGGCGCTGGTCACCTCGGCCGTCACCTCGCCGCGATGGGCGGCGGCGAGACGGCCGAAATCGGTGATCATGGCAGGCAGCACGAACAGACGGCGATTGCCGGCTGCGACCTTGATGAAATTCGCGACGATGCCGCCGATGCCTGCCTTGGCAAGCACGGCGGTCACGGCGCGCGACTGATCCTCGGCGGCGAAGACCGGGCTCCGCACGAGGCGGGTCAGGTCGTCGCTTTCGGCGAGCAGGGCGGTGAAGCGGGAAAGGTCGGCTTCGACGGCGTCGAGCGCGCCGCTGTCGAGCGCGAGCTCGAAAAGGGCCGTGGCGTAGCGCCCGGATACCCCTGAGACGATGCTTTTCTCTTCCGCCACCTGATCCTCGCTATAAGCCGCCATGACCGGGCTTCGGCCCCCGCTCCGGTCGCAACGGTGCAACACACTGAACGGATTGGATTTTGTCGAAACGACTGGAAGTCGTCGAGAATGGCCCGCCCGAAAGCCGGGGGTTCGTTAGCACAGCCTCCGGCCCATCGCAACACGCGAGGGGCCCTTGATCCGCCTCGGCGGGAAGGGAATCGGCGGTTCCCGGCGACGGCGGAAAGGAACCACCGGAAAGTCGGCTGCGGCGACGAAAGGTGACACCCAACTGGAGAAATGGTAATACCGATCGTCCGATGAGGGGAACGCACGATGTCGAGCACGATCGCGATCAAGGTGGACGAGGCACTCCGGGCGCGGCTGAAGGCGGCGGCAGGGCAAGTGGGGCGGACGCCGCACTGGCTGGCGCGGCAGGGCGTGATCGCGGCGATCGAGAAGGCCGAGCGCGGCGAGCGCTTCGAGGGTGCCTCTGCCGACGAAGCCCTTGCGCCGCCGTCGGAAGGCCCCTTTGTCGGCTTTGCGCGCGACCTCGCCCCGCAGAGCGCGCTCCGTGCCCGCATCACCGCGGCGACGCGCATGCCCGAGACCGAATGCGTGCCGCTGCTGATCGCCGGCGCCAGCCTCGCGCCGGAGGCACGGCTCCGCGCCGAGCGGACGGCGCGCACCCTGGTCGAGCGGCTGCGCGCCAAGGAGCCGGCCGGCCGCGTCGATGGCCTCGTGCGCGAATATGCGCTGTCGACGCAGGAGGGCGTGGCGCTGATGTGCCTCGCCGAAGCGCTCCTGCGCATTCCCGACCGGCCGACCCGCGAGGCGCTGATCCGCGACAAGATCGCCGCCGGCGACTGGCGCGCCCATGTCGGCCAGAGCCCGTCGCTGTTCGTCAATGCCGCCACCTGGGGCCTCGTCGTCACCGGCAAGCTCAACACCACCAACAGCGAGCGCGGCCTGTCGGCGGCGCTGACGCGGCTGATCGGCAAGGGCGGCGAGCCGCTGATCCGCAAGGGCGTCGAGATGGCGATGCGGCTGATGGGCGAGCAGTTCGTCACCGGCCAGACCATCGGCGAGGCGCTCGCCAACAGCCGCCGCATGGAGGCGAAGGGCTTCCGCTATTCCTACGACATGCTCGGCGAGGCGGCGATGACGGCCGCCGATGCCGCGCGCTATCTCGCCGACTATGAGCAGGCGATCCATGCCATCGGCAAGGCGGCCGGCGGGCGCGGCATCTATGAGGGGCCGGGCATCTCGGTGAAGCTCTCGGCGCTGCATCCGCGCTATCAGCGGGCGCAGCGCGGCCGCGTGATGGCCGAATTGCTGCCGCTGCTGAAGGGGCTCGCGGTTCTCGCCAAGCGCTACGACATCGGCCTCAACATCGACGCCGAGGAGGCGGACCGGCTCGAGCTCTCGCTCGATCTCCTGGAGGCGCTCGCCTTCGATCCCGATCTCGCCGGCTGGAACGGCATCGGCTTCGTCATCCAGGCCTATGGCAAGCGCTGCCCCTTCGTCATCGACTGGCTCGTCGATCTCGCCCGGCGCAGCCGGCGGCGGCTGATGGTGCGCCTCGTCAAGGGCGCCTATTGGGACAGCGAGATCAAGCGGGCGCAGGAGGCGGGGCTGGAGGACTTCCCGGTCTTCACCCGCAAGCTGCACACCGACGTCTCCTATCTCGCCTGCGCCCGCAAGCTGCTCGCCGCGCCCGACGCGATCTTCCCGCAATTCGCCACCCACAATGCGCAGACGCTCGCCGCCGTCATGGAGATGGCCGGCCCGAACTATTATGCCGGCCAATACGAATTCCAGTGCCTGCATGGCATGGGCGAACCGCTCTATGAGGAAGTGGTCGGCGCGGAGAGGCTCGGCCGGCCCTGCCGCATCTATGCCCCGGTCGGCACGCATGACACGCTGCTCGCCTATCTGGTGCGGCGGCTGCTCGAGAACGGCGCCAACACCTCCTTCGTCAACCGCATCGCAGATCCCGCCGTCCCGATCGAGACGCTGATCGCCGATCCGGTCAGCGAGGCGGTGGCGCTCGACCCGATCGGCGCGCCGCATCCGAGGATCGCGCTGCCGCAGGCGCTCTATGGCGCGGCGCGGCAGAACTCGGCCGGGCTCGATCTTGCCAGCGAACAGCGGCTCGCCTCGCTCGCGGTCGCGCTCATCGGCAGCGCCGCGACGCCCTGGACGGCGGTGCCGCTCGTCGGCGAGGGCGAATGGCCGGGCGAGGCGGTCGACATACTCAATCCGGCCGACCGGCGCGACCGCGTCGGCAGCATGACCGCCGCCTCAGCGGCGGCGATCGACGCCGCCTTCGCGGCGGCAGAGGCCATCGCGCCGATCTGGGGCGCCACCCCGGCCGCCGAGCGGGCCGACGCGCTGGAGCGCGCCGCCGAGGCGCTGGAGACGCGGCTGCCGGTGCTGGTCGGCCTCATCGTGCGCGAGGCGGGCCGGACCATCGGCAATGCCGTCTCGGAAGTGCGCGAGGCGGTCGATTTCCTCCGCTACTACGCCGCCGAGGCGCGGGCGCGCTTCGACGCCGACACGCATCGGCCGCTCGGGCCTGTCGTCGCCATCAGCCCGTGGAACTTCCCGCTCGCCATCTTCACCGGCCAGGTCGCGGCCGCGCTCGCCGCCGGCAATCCGGTGCTGGCCAAGCCCGCCGAGGAAACGCCGCTGATCGCTGCCGAGGCGGTACGGATTCTCCGCGCCGCCGGCGTGCCGGCGGCGGCCGTCCAGCTGCTGCCGGGGGCCGGCGATGTCGGCGCCGCCCTCGTCGCCGATCCGCGCGGCCGGGGCGTGCTCTTCACCGGCTCGACCGAGGTGGCGCGCGCGATCAATGCGAGCCTCGCCCGCCGCCTGACGCCGGAGGGCCGCACCATCCCGCTCGTCGCCGAGACCGGCGGGGAGAATGCGATGATCGTCGATTCATCGGCGCTCGCCGAGCAGGTCGCGGGCGATGCCATCCTCTCGGCCTTCGACAGCGCGGGCCAGCGCTGCTCGGCGCTGCGCGTGCTCTGCGTGCAGGAGGATGTGGCGGAGCGGATGCTGGCGATGCTGAAGGGTGCGATGGCCGAGCTTTCGCTCGGCGATCCCGCGCTGCTCTCGACCGATGTCGGCCCGGTCATCACCGAGGAGGCCGCCGGGCGGCTCGAGGCCCATGTCGCGGCGATGGCGGCGAAGGGCTTCGCCGTGCACCGCCTCGCGGCGCCTGTCGGCCTCGCTGCCGGCAGCTATGTGGCGCCGACGCTGATCGAGATCGACGCGATCACCGATATCCCCGGCGAGGTGTTCGGGCCGGTGCTGCATGTGCTGCGCTTTGCCCGCGAGGGTCTCGAGGCGCTCGTCGATGCGATCAATGCCACCGGCTACGGCCTCACCTTCGGCCTGCATACCCGCATCGACGAGACGATCGCGGCCGTCACCGCCCGCGTCAGGGCCGGCAATCTCTATGTCAACCGCAACGTCGTCGGCGCCGTCGTCGGCGTGCAGCCTTTCGGCGGCAACGGCCTCTCCGGCACCGGCCCGAAGGCCGGCGGACCGCTCTATCTCGGCCGCCTCGTGCAGCCGCATGCGGATGCCGGCGGCCTCGATGCGGTCGGCGTCGGCCCGGAGCCCGCGGCCGGCGATTTCGCCGACTGGCTCGCCCGCCGTGGCGATGCCGAGGGCGCGGCCGCGGTGCAGGGCTTCATCGCCCGCGCCGGCTCGGGCGGCGAGCGCGTGCTGGCGGGTCCCGTCGGCCAGCGCGACAGCTATCTGGTCCGGCCGCGTGGCCGAGTCCTCGTCGAGGCGCAGACGGCGCAGGGGCTGACCGCCGCGGTCGGCGCGGCGCTGGCGACCGGCAATCATGTCGTGCTGGCGCCCGGCGCAGCCGCGTCGGCTTTCGCCGCCGCCCTGCCGCCGGCGCTCGCCCGCCGCATCGCGCTCGGCGATCCCGAGGCGGAGCCGATCGATGCCGTGCTGTTCGAGGGCGATGCCGACCTCCTGGCCGCCCTCGCCGTCCGGCTCGCGGCGCGCGAAGGACCGATCCTCGGCCTGCATGCGGTGTCGAGCGACGGCCTCGCCAGCGGGCGCGAGACCTTCGCGCTGGCCGGCCTCGTCGAGGAAGTCTCGATCAGCGTCAACACCGCGGCGGCGGGCGGCAATGCCAGCCTGATGTCGATCGGGTAGGGGAGCGCCGCGACGGCAGGAGCAACAGTCGGGCTGCTTCGATGCTCCTGACACACTCAGGTGTCGTTGCCGGGCTCGACCCGGCAACCCAGACTGACTTCGACTGGCGGAACACAATCCCGGGTCTGCAAGGAAGACTGGATTGCCGGGTCAGGCCCGGCAATGACAGCTGCGATCGGTCGCTCATGACGATGAATGCCGGATGTTGCTGCGAATGCTAGTCCAGCGCGGCCCGGAGCGCGGCGGCGGCGGCGATGGGGCCGGCGACGCTGGAGGCGAGCGTCAGCCCGGCGAGGACGAGGAGCGGCGTCGCGGGATCGAAGCCGCCACCCGCGGCCGTGACGGCGCTGACGCCGAAGATCAGCACGGGGATGGTGAAAGGCAGCACCAGCACGGCGACGATCAGTCCGCCGCGCCGCATCGCCGTGATCAGGGCGGCGCCGATGGCGCCGATGAAGGTCAGCGCCGGCGTGCCGATGAGGAGCGTCAGCGTCACGAAGAGGATCGAGCGGCCGTCGGCGCCGAGCATCAGGCCGAACAGCGGCGCGCCGATGACGAGCGGCAGGCCGGTCGCCAGCCAATGGCCCGCGGACTTCGCCAGCACGACGAGTTCGAGCGGCAGGCCGGAGAGGATCAACTGGTCGAGCGAGCCGTCGTCGCGATCGTCCTGGAAGAGACGGTCGAGGCCGAGCAGCGTCGCGAGCAGGGCGGCGATCCACAGCATCGCCGGCCCGATCCGTGCCAAGAGCGGCATGTCGGGTCCGACCCCGAACGGCACCACGGCGACGACCGAGAGGAAGAAGACGAGCCCGGTGAAGGCGCCGCCGCCGGCGCCGAGCGACAGGCGGGCCGTGCGCCCGGCAAGGGCGAGGAAGAGCCCGGTCATGCCGGCTCTCCGAGCCGAAGCGTCGCCGCCTCGACCGGCAGCGGCCGGTGGGTCGCGACGAGGGCAAGGCCGCCAGAGGCGATATGGTCGGCGAGCAGAGCGCCGAACGTCGCCTCCGCTTCGGCGTCGAGCGCCGCCGTCGGCTCGTCGAGCAGCCAGAGCGGTCGCCGCACCACCAGCAGCCTTGCGAAGGCGACGCGGCGGCGCTGGCCGGCCGAAAGATAGGCGGCCGGCATGTCGGCGAGATGATCGAGCGCGACATGCTCCAGCGCCTCGATGACCGAAAGCCCCGGCCGGCCTGCGACCTTTGACCACAGAGCGAGGTTGTCGGCGACGTCGAGCGGCGGCTTCAGGGCGTCGAGATGGCCGAAATAATGCGCCGCCTCAGCGAGCGGCTCGCCCTCGCCGTGCCAGTCGATACGCCCGCCGCTCGTCGGTACCAACCCGGCAACCGCCCGCAGAAGCGTCGATTTTCCGGCGCCGTTCGCTCCGGTGACCGCGAGGGCGTTGCCCGCCGCCAGCGTGAAGCCGATCCCGGCGAGGACGGGCCTGCCGCCGCGCTCGACGGCGAGGCCCCTGACGTCGAGACGGGTCACGCATCCTCCAGCGCTCGCGGCAAAGCCGGGCCGGCGCGGCGACTTCGAATTGTTCCAGCCGCAGCGACTTTCCTCATTGTGGCTTCTCCTTACGAAATTCACTATAAGCCCTGCAACCCGGCGCGGGGCCGCGCCGCGGCGAGGACCGACGGTCCGGACCGGCGCCAGCGCGCGCCGCAGACGCTCCTTTCGGGCCGTCTTGCGGTCGTCCTGCCGGTCTCGCCGGATCGAGGCGGGCATGGTTCGTGCATCGTCTTCGGTCAGGTTTCTTTTGCGATCGAACCGAGGGCCAGATCCATCGTGAGCATCCCGCATCCCGACAGCTTCAAATCCCGCAAGACCCTTCAGGTCGGCAGCCAGTCCTATGTCTATTTCAGCTTGCCGGATGCCGAGAAGAACGGGTTGCCGGGGATCTCCAGCCTGCCCTTTTCGCTGAAGGTTCTCCTTGAAAACCTCCTGCGCTGCGAGGATGGCCGCACGGTTTCGGCCGACGACATCCGCGCCATCGCCGAATGGCTGAAGACGAGGAAGAGCGACCGCGAGATCGCCTTCCGCCCTGCCCGCGTGCTGATGCAGGATTTCACCGGCGTGCCCGCCGTGGTCGATCTCGCCGCGATGCGCGATGCGATGAAGGCGCTCGGCGGCGATCCGGAGAAGATCAACCCGCTGGTACCGGTCGACCTCGTCATCGACCATTCCGTCGTCGTCGATTTCTTCGGCAATTCGACCGCGCTGAAGCAGAATGTCGACCGTGAATATGAGCAGAACCAGGAGCGCTACCGCTTCTTGAAATGGGGCCAGTCGGCCTTCTCGAATTTCCGCGTCGTGCCGCCGGGCACCGGCATCTGCCACCAGGTCAATCTCGAATATCTCGCCCAGACCGTCTGGACGCGGAAGGACGAGGCTGATGGCGCCGAGATCGCCTATCCCGACACGCTTGTTGGTACCGACAGCCACACGACCATGGTCAACGGCCTCGGCGTGCTCGGCTGGGGCGTCGGCGGCATCGAGGCCGAGGCGGCGATGCTCGGCCAGCCGATCTCCATGCTGGTGCCCGAAGTGGTCGGCTTCCGCCTGACCGGCGCGCTGCGCGAGGGCATCACCGCGACCGATCTCGTGCTGACCGTCACGCAGATGCTGCGCAAGAAGGGCGTCGTCGGCAAGTTCGTCGAGTTCTATGGCGAGGGCATCAGCCATCTGACGCTGGCCGATCGCGCGACCATCGCCAATATGGCGCCGGAATATGGCGCCACCTGCGGCTTCTTCCCGGTCGACGCCGAGACGATCGACTATCTCGACGAGACCGGCCGCCAGGCCGACCGCATCGCGCTGGTCGAGGCCTATTCGAAGGCGCAGGGCCTCTGGCACGACGCCTCGACCGCCGATCCCGTCTTCACCGACGTGCTCGAGCTCGACATCGGCACCGTGCTGCCCTCGCTCGCCGGTCCGAAGCGGCCGCAGGATCGCGTGCTGCTCACCGATGCGAAGTCCGGCTTCCTCGCTGCGCTCGCCGGCGAATTCAAGAAGCCGGGCGAGGCCGACAAGCGCGCCGCCGTCGCCGGCCATGACTACGATATCGGCCATGGCGCCGTGACGATCGCCGCCATCACCTCCTGCACCAACACCTCCAATCCCTCGGTGCTGATCGGCGCCGGCCTGCTCGCACGCAACGCGCTCGCCAAGGGCCTCACCTCGAAGCCCTGGGTGAAGACCTCGCTCGCCCCCGGAAGCCAGGTCGTCGCCGAATATCTCGGCAAGTCGGGCCTGCAGACGGATCTCGACGCGCTCGGCTTCAACATCGTCGGCTTCGGCTGCACCACCTGCATCGGCAATTCCGGCCCGCTGCCGGCCGACATCTCGCACACGATCAACGAGCACGATCTCGTCGCCGCCGCCGTCCTCTCGGGCAATCGCAATTTCGAGGGCCGCGTCAATCCGGACGTCAAGGCGAACTATCTCGCCTCGCCGCCGCTGGTCGTGGCCTATGCGCTGGCCGGCTCGCTGCAGGTCGATCTCACCACCGAGCCGCTCGGCACGGGCTCGGACGGCGAGCCGGTCTATCTCCGCGACATCTGGCCGTCGTCGAAGGAGATCGCCGAATTCATCGCCGCCAATGTCACGCAGGCGATGTTCAAGGCGAAATATGCCGACGTCTTCAAGGGCGACGAGAACTGGCAGAAGATCCAGGCGCCGCAGGGCGAGACCTATGCCTGGGACAGCGGCTCGACCTATGTGCAGAATCCGCCCTATTTCGAGGGCATGAAGATGGAGCCCGAGGCGATCTCGGATGTCATCGATGCACGGGTGATGGGTCTCTTCCTCGATTCGATCACGACCGACCATATTTCCCCGGCCGGCTCGATCAAGGAAGCGAGCCCCGCGGGCGTCTATCTGCGCGACCATCAGGTTCGCCCGGTCGACTTCAACCAGTATGGGACGCGGCGCGGCAATCACGAGGTGATGATGCGCGGCACCTTCGCCAATATCCGCATCAAGAACCAGATGCTGGGCGGCAAGGAAGGCGGCTTCACGCGTCATTGGCCCGACGGCGTCGAGATGCCGATCTTCGACGCGGCGATGAAGTACAAGGCCGAGGGTGTTCCGCTCGTCGTCTTCGCAGGCCGCGAATATGGCACCGGCTCCTCGCGCGACTGGGCGGCCAAGGGCACCAAGCTGCTCGGCATCCGCGCGGTCATCGCGCAGTCGTTCGAGCGCATCCACCGCTCCAACCTCGTCGGCATGGGCATCGTGCCGCTCGTCTTCGAGGAAGGCGTCTCCTGGCAGACGCTCGGCCTCAAGGGCGACGAGACGGTGACGATCCGCGGCATCGCCGGTGATCTGAAGCCGCGCCAGATGCTCGACGCGGAGATCACCTTCGCCGACGGCACCACCAAGGTCGTGCCGCTGCTCTGCCGCATCGATACGCTCGACGAGCTCGACTACTTCAAGAATGGCGGCATCCTGCAATATGTGCTGCGCGCCCTGGTCGCCTGACCCGGAGCCTCGCAGTCGTGACCGGCGCTCCCGCGCCGGTCACCGTGAATTGACTGGTTCGCGATCAGGCGCAGCCGTATGGGAGAGGTCCGTCGGTCGCCCTCCTGTGGCCGCCCTCCCTGGACTCCTTCGAAGACCATGTCCCGCATTCCGGCCATCGCGGCGATCCTGATCTGCACCGGCTTCGTCGCCGGCAGCGCCGGTGCCGCCGATGAACGGGTCACCGCGGTGCTCGAGCTCTTCACCAGCCAGGGTTGCGCCTCCTGTCCGCCCGCCGACGAGGTGCTCGAGGAATTCTCGAAGCGCGCGGATATCGTCGCGCTGTCGTTCTCGGTCGACTACTGGGACTATCAGGGCTGGAAGGACACGCTCGCCCAGCACGAGTTCACCAGCCGGCAGAAGGCCTATGCCAACACCCGCGGCGACCGGCAGGTCTATACGCCGCAGATGGTGGTCAATGGCCGGGTGCATGTGATCGGCAGCGACGAGAAGGCGATCCGCAAGGCGATCGCCGCCGGCCCGGCGCCCTCGGTGCCGATCCATGTCGGGATGATGGGCGATGCGATCAGCGTCGATGTCGGCGCCGCCGCGAAGGACGGGCCGCGCAAGGCGACGCTGTGGCTCGCGCTCTATGACCGGCATGTGAAGGTGCCGGTGACGCGCGGCGAGAACCGCAACCGGTCGCTCAGCTATTACAATGTCGTCAGGGCGCTCCGGCCGATCGCGGTCTGGCGCGGCGAGCCGGTCAAGGTCGACCTGCCGATGGCGGAATATCGCGACAGCGGCACCGACGGCTGCGCCGTCTTCCTGCAGCAGGAAACCGCCGATGGCGGCCCCGGCCCGATCATCGGTGCCGCCCGCGTCGAGAAGGCCGCCGGCGGCTGGTAGAACTCTTGGCCGCGTCGAGCTTGAGAAGGCCCTCACCCCGACCCTCTCCCTGAGGGAGAGGGAGCAGGTAGGGCGCCGCTTGCTTCTCCCTCTCCCCCCGGGAGAGGGTCGGGGTGAGGGCCTCTTCAGAACCGTCCCGAAAAACCTGCGATGGCCAGCGGATTGTCGGCGAGGGTGTCGGCGTCGGCGTGATCGATCGAGGGCAGGCCCGAGAAGGCGGCGAGGATCGCCGCCTCGGCCTCGACCGAGAGATCCATCACGATCAGCACCAAGCGAGAGCGATGATCCGCGCTCGGCCAGGCCGGCAGCCGCTCCGGCGGATGGAACACGGTCTGCGCCGCCTGCACGACCAGCGGCCGCTCCGGTTCGCCGGCTGTCTGGACGAGACCCTTCACGCGAAGCAGGTGGCCGCCATGGTTGCGGACGAGGCGCTCCAGAAAGCTCTCGAGGCTCATGCGGCCAATCGGCGTCGTCCGGATGGCCGTGAAGGTGCGGATGCGCGCATCGTGGCGGCTGACATCGTGATGATGGTGATGATGATGATCGTGATGATCATGGCCATGGCCATGGTGATCATGGTCGTGCTCGCTCGCCGCCGCCGCGAGCCAGGTCTCGACCTCGGCCAGCTTGCCGGCGGTGCCGAAGGGCTGGCTGTCGAAGAGGAGGTCAGCGGAGGCGGCGCCGCTGGCGGCCTCGAGCACCGGCGCGGCCGGGTTCAGCGCGCGGATCGTGGCGGCGATCGCCGGGTCGGCGGCCGCCATGTCGGTCTTGGTCAGGACGATCCGGTCGGCGACCGCGACCTGGCGGGCGGCTTCCTGATGGGCGGCAAGCGTCGCGGCGCCGTTGACGGCGTCGACCACCGTCACCACGCCGTCGAGCCTATAGCGCAGCGACAGATAGGGATGCAGCAGCACGCTCTGCAGCACGGGGGCGGGATCGGCGAGGCCGGTCGTCTCGACGATGACGCGGTCCAGCCTCGCGATGCGCTTGTTGTCGAGCGCGCGCAGGAGACCCTCCAGCGTCGTCGCCAGCTGGCCGCGGATCGTGCAGCAGAGGCAGCCTGAGGAGAGCTCGACGATGCCGTCCTCGGACTGGCCGACCAAGAGATGATCGAGTCCGACATCGCCGAACTCGTTGATGATCACCGCCGTGCCGGCAAGCGCCGGATCCTTCAGCAGTCTATTGAGCAGCGTCGTCTTGCCGGCACCGAGGAAGCCGGTGAGGACGGTGAGCGGAACCGGCGGCTTCAATGCAGGGCACCCGATTCCGGCAACGGCGCGACATCGGTCGAATCGAAGGGAATGCCGATCTCGACCTTGGCCGGCGCCTTCACGGCCTTCTTCTTCGCAGACTTCGAGCCGGTGCTGGCCGGCACGGCCGCCGGCGTCGCGGCGTCCGCATTGGCGGCATCGGCGGTCGGCGCCTCGTCGCCGGTCGCGGCATCGGGCGTCGCCGGCGCGGCCTTGGGCGAGGCCGCCTTGGCGGTCGCCTTGGCCGGTGTCTTGCCCGGCTTCTTCGCGGTCTTCTTCGACGCAGCCTTCTTGGCGGCGGGTGCGGCAGCGTCGGGCTCGGTCGAGGCGGTGGCGTTGACCGTTCCATCGGGCTTGACGACGCCGAGCGTCGACACGGCCACCGGGTCCATCAGCTTGAACTTCGGCACGAGGGCGCTGACCTGCTCGACTTCGGTGTCGGCCGGGTCGTGCTCGCCGCGGTTCTTGCGCTTGCAGATCGCCTGCGTCATGTCGACCGTCGTGGCGATGGGCGAGGAGCCGCGGAAGCTCGCCAGCGTCGGGCCGGGACGGGAGCGGCCGGAGAAGCCGTCATTGAACAGGCGGCCGGCGAGCTCGGCGCGATCGGTCGGATTGTCCATGCCGAGCACGACCGCGACCAGCGTCCTGTCGCCGCGCTGTGCCGCCGCGACGACGTTGAAGCCGGAGGCGCAGATGAAGCCGGTCTTCATGCCGACGGTGCCCGGATAGCGCTCGAGCAGATTGTTGGCGGATTTCAGCACCCGCTTGCCCGACTTGATGGCGGTGATCGAGAAGATCGGCCGCCAGCCGGGGAATTCCAGCCAGATGGCGCGGGCGAGCACGCCGAGATCGCGCGCCGTCGTATACTGGCCGGGGCCGGGCAGGCCGTTCGGATTGACGAAATGGGTCGAGGCCATGCCGAGCCGGGCCGCCTCGGCGTTCATGCGTCCGACAAAGGCCGCCTCGCTGCCGCCGACCGTCTCGGCCACCGCCACCGCGATGTCGTTGGACGAGTGGACCAGCATCATCTTCATGGCGTTGTCGAGGTCGATCGCCGTGCCGACCTTGAAGCCCATCTTGCTCGGCGGCTCGGCGAGGGCATTCTTGGAGACCACCACCCGCGTCGCCAGCGACACCTCGCCGGCCTTCAGCGCCTTGAACACGACATAGGCGTTCATCAGCTTGGTGATGGAGGCCGGATACCAGAGCTGTTGCGCATTGCGCTGCGAGAGGACGCGGCCGCTCTCCATGTCGACGACGAGATAGGGCGTCTCGACGGCCCGCGCCGCGAGCGCTCCGGTGAGCGTGATCATGAGCGCGACGATGAGGCGGGCGATCAAACGCATCACGGGCAAATCCTGGTCGTTTCAAGCATGGAAGGCAGGCGCGCCGCAGCGACCCACCGCCTTACATAGACCAAAGGCGCCATCTTTGGCAAAAGCCGGCGGCGCTTGGCCGCCTGCGCCGCTTGCGCACATCCTCCCGCCGTGAAATCCTCGCCGCTCGGCCGGCTCCGTCAGGGGAGCCTCTGCCAAGCGTTGGGGGCGGACAGTCCAAGTGATGCGGTTGAGAGCCAAGTGACCGTCGCCGAGCGTGCTCTTCGTGCGGCCGTCGAGGCTGAAGCAGCGGGAATGCAGCGGTCGCGCGGCCGGGCGCGGGTCGGTTTCCGGCGCGACGGCGATGCGACGCGGCTCACCGAATTCATCCAGCAAGGCTGCTGCAAGGTCCGCCTGCCGCGCACGGAGCCCGGCCTGCCGCCGGACGCCGTGCTGCTCAACACCGCCGGCGGCATCACCGGCGGCGACCATCTCGTCTATGAGGCGGCGATCGGCGCGGACGTCAGCGCGACCGTGACGACGCAGGCGGCCGAGCGCATCTATCGCCGCTCGGCCGGCGCGGTGCCGGCGCGGGTCGACAATCTCATCGAGGTCGGGGCGCGCGGCCATATCGACTGGCTGCCGCAGGAGACGATCCTGTTCGATCGCTCGGCGATCGCCCGCAGCCTCACCGTCGATCTCGCCGCCGATGCCAGCGCGCTGCTGCTCGAGGCCTATGTGTTCGGCCGGACGGCGATGGGCGAAAGCGTGACGACATTGACGCTGACCGACCGCTGGCGCGTGCGCCGTGGCGGCCGTCTCGTCTATGCCGACGGCATCGCCCTCGAAGGCGATGCGGCGGCGCTGCTCGCGCGCGGCGCGACGGCCAAGGGCGCCGTGGCGGTGGCGAGCCTCGTCATGGTCGGCGACGATGTCGGGGCCCATCTCGGCGCGGTGCGCGAACGGCTCGAAGCTTGCAAGGGCGAGGCGGGGGCCAGCACATTCGGCGAGGTTCTCACCGTACGCTTCCTCGCCCCCTCCGGGCAGGCCTTGCGGCAGGATGTCGAAAGCGTGATCTTGGCTCTGCGCGGGCGGCCGATGCCGCGCGTGTGGGCATGTTGACGAAGAACGAGACGGGACGAGGCTTGAAGCGATGATTCTGACACCGCGCGAAAAGGACAAGCTGCTCGTCGCCATGGCGGCGATCGTCGCCCGCAAGCGGCTGGAGCGGGGCGTGAAGCTCAACCATCCCGAGGCGATCGCGCTCATCACCGACTATGTGGTGGAAGGCGCGCGCGACGGGCG
Organism: Kaistia sp.; assembly: GCA_965279105.1. GTDB lineage: Bacteria > Pseudomonadota > Alphaproteobacteria > Rhizobiales > Kaistiaceae > Kaistia. The sequence goes on along the minus strand of OZ257135.1, from coordinate 486,208 downwards.
CACGGTCGCCGACCTGATGGAGGCCGGCGCGCATGTGGTGACGCGGGCGCAGGTCATGGAGGGCATCGCCGAGATGATCCATGACGTCCAGGTTGAGGCGACCTTCCCGGACGGCACCAAGCTCGTCACCGTGCACCAGCCGATCCGGTAGGCTGCGCCATGCTGGAGCTCCGCCCCAACTGCGAATGCTGCGACCGCGACCTGCCGCCAGCGGCTCTCGCGATGATCTGCAGCTTCGAATGCACCTTCTGCCCGGACTGCGCCGCCGACGTCTATGGCGGCATCTGTCCCAATTGCGGCGGCGCCTTCACGGCGCGTCCGGTCCGTCCGGCGGGCAAGCTCATCGCCAATCCGCCGTCCACCCGGCGGGTCGTGCGCAGCGACCAACCATGTCTTGACCGCCGCGGCGCGCTCGCCGCCGGCGCCTGAACGGCGAGGGACCATCATGATTCCAGGCGAGATCATCTCGGCCGACGGCGATATCGAGCTGAATGTCGGCCTGCCGCGCGTGACGCTCGAGGTCGCCAACACCGGCGACCGCCCGATTCAGGTCGGCAGCCACTATCACTTCTTCGAGACCAACGCGGCGCTCGCCTTCGACCGCGAGAAGGCGCGCGGCATGCGGCTCGACATCGCCGCCGGCACGGCGGTGCGCTTCGAGCCGGGGCAGGGCCGGACGGTGACGCTGGTGCCCTATGGCGGTACGCGCACCGTCTGGGGCTTTCAGCAGAAGATCATGGGCGCCCTCGGCTGAGGTCGTCATGAGGGTGTGACGGGCGCGCGCCAAACCGGCCCTTTCGGGGTTCGGCTTGGAGCGCGGATATGGGCAGAGGCGGCGGTCGATCGATCGTGATCATGGGCAATGGCACACCGGAGCGTGATGTGAGGGCGGAGGTCGATGGCGCCGATCTCGTCGTGCGCTTCAACGGCTGCCGCAATTTCGGCGGCGCCAGCGGCACGCGCTCGGACATCGTCGCCGTGTGCAATACCGGCGAGCCGGCCCGCGCGATGCTGGCGGGCGGCTGGTCCGACCTGCCGGCCGTCCGCGCCGCCACTGCTGTCTGGGGCGTGCGCAGCCCGGATGCCTTCGCGCGGCGACGCGCCGGCGTCCTCGCGCGGCGGCCGGACCTCTCCGACTTCTTCGAGGACCGGACGGACGACTTCGCTTCCTTCGCGCGCTCGGCCGGAAAGGGCTTCCTTCTTTTCGGACCGGCGGTGCTGGATAGGCTCGATGCCGATCTCGCGCCGCTCACCGACGGCGATTATGTGGTGCCGAGCTCGGGGCTGATGGCGATCGATCACGTGCTGAACGCGGTCGCGGCGCCCGGTGACGATGTCGCGATCGCCGGTTTCGGCCATGAGGGATGGAGCGGCCATCCTTTCGCGGCCGAACGCCGGCTGGTCGACCGCTACGAACGCGACGGACGATTGCGCCGCCTCTAGGGGCGGCTTTGGACTTGGATCGGGTCGCCAGGCGGCCCTCTCGGAGGTGAGCGATGTCGAGCAGGATTACCCGTCACGCCTATGCCCACATGTTCGGCCCGACGGTCGGCGACAAGGTGCGGCTGGCCGATACCGAGCTCTTCATCGAGATCGAGCGCGACCTCACGACCTATGGCGAGGAGGTCAAGTTCGGCGGCGGCAAGGTCATCCGCGACGGCATGGGCCAGAGCCAGGTGACGCGCGCCGGCGGCGCCGTCGACACGGTGTTCACCAATGCGATCATCCTCGACCATTGGGGGATCATCAAGGCGGACGTGGCGCTCAAGGACGGCCGCATCGTCGCGATCGGCAAGTCCGGCAATCCGGATGTGCAGAGCGGCGTCGACATCATCATCGGTCCGGGCACCGAGGTGATCGCGGCCGAGGGCAAGATCCTCACCGCCGGCGGCATCGACAGCCACATCCACTTCATCTGCCCGCAGCAGATCGAGGAGGCGCTGATGTCCGGCGTCACCACCATGATCGGCGGCGGCACCGGCCCGGCGCATGGCACGCTCGCCACCACCTGTACGCCCGGCCCCTGGCACATCGCCCGCATGATCCAGGCGATGGATGCGTTCCCGATGAACATCGCCATCGCCGGCAAGGGCAACGCCTCGCGCCCCGACGCGCTCATCGAGATGATCGAGGCCGGCGCCTCGTCGCTGAAGCTGCATGAGGACTGGGGCACGACGCCGGCGGCGATCGACTGCTGCCTCTCGGTTGCCGACGATCACGACATCCAGGTGATGATCCACACCGACACGCTGAACGAGAGCGGCTTCGTCGAGGACACGATCGCCGCCTTCAAGGGCCGCACCATCCACGCCTTCCACACCGAGGGCGCCGGCGGCGGCCATGCGCCCGACATCATCCGCGTCGTCGGCCTGCCCAACGTCATCCCATCCTCGACCAATCCGACGCGGCCCTATACGCGCAACACGCTCGAAGAGCATCTCGACATGCTCATGGTCTGCCATCACCTCGATCCGTCGATCCCCGAGGACGTCGCCTTCGCCGAGAGCCGCATCCGCAAGGAGACGATCGCCGCCGAGGACATCCTGCACGACCTCGGCGCCTTCTCGATCATGTCGTCGGACAGCCAGGCGATGGGCCGCGTCGGCGAGGTGCCGATGCGCACCTGGCAGACGGCGCACAAGATGAAGGTCCAGCGCGGCCGCCTCGCCGGCGAGACCGGCGATAACGACAATGCCCGCGTCAAGCGCTACATCGCCAAATACACGATCAACCCGGCCATCGCGCAGGGGCTGTCGCGCCATGTCGGCTCGATCGAGGTCGGCAAGCGCGCCGATCTCGTGCTGTGGTCGCCGGCCTTCTTCGCCGTGAAGCCGGACATGGTGCTGGTCGGCGGCATGATCGCCGCGGCGCCGATGGGCGATCCGAACGCCTCGATCCCGACGCCGCAGCCGGTGCATTACCGGCCGATGTTCGGCGCCTTCGGCAAGGCGCTGACCAACTCCTCGGTGACCTTCGTCTCGAAGGCGGCGGCCGAGAACGGCCTTTCGGGGAGGCTCGGCGTCGCCAAGGAGCTCGTCGCGGTCGAGAACACGCGCGGCGGCATCGGCAAGGCGTCGATGATCCACAACAGCGCCATGCCGAACATCGAGGTCGATCCCGAGACCTATGAGGTGCGCGCCGATGGCGAGCTGCTCGTCTGCGAACCCGCCGACGTGCTGCCGATGGCCCAGCGCTACTTCCTGTTCTAGACTGGAGCTCCCTGTCCAGGATCGGAGCCATGAGCACCAAGGCCGCCACGCGCAGCGCCGCCGACTATGAGGCGGACTTCTATGCCTGGACGCAGGACCAGGCCGAGAAGCTGCGCGCCCGCCGCGCCAACGAGATCGACTGGGAGAATGTCGGCGAGGAGATCGAGAGCTTGGGCGGATCGCAGAAGTCGGAAATTCGCAACCGACTGCGGGTGCTCTTGCACCATCTGCTGAAATGGGAGTTTCAACCAGGCAAACGCTGCCATTCCTGGCAGTCGACGATCGGCGAGCAGAGGATCCACATCGAGGGCGTCATCGACGACAGTCCGAGCCTGAAGCGGTTTCCAGGCGAGGTTCTCGATTGGGCCTATGAGCGTGCGGTGCGCTTTGCTGCGTCAGAGACGAGGCTGTCGATCAGCACGTTCCCGTCCGCTTGCCCCTATTCGATCGATGCAATCCTCGACCCTACCTTCATGCCGGGGCCGCCATGGCATCCCGACGACCTGATCGGTGACTAGAATGATCCGAGCCATTTCCGTCTATCCCGCCGGCCTGTGGTCGAAGGCTGCCTCCGACACGGTGGTGCTCGATTTCGATGCGCGGCATCGGCGGCGGGTCGCCATGTCGGCCAAGGGCGGGACGGCGTTCCTGCTCGACCTGCCGGGGGCCGTCGCGCTCCGCCATGGCGACGGGCTGATGCTGGAGGATGGCCGCATCGTCCAGGTCGAGGCGGCGCCGGAGACCCTCGCCGAGGTGACGGCGCGCGATCCGGCGCATCTCGTGCGTATCGCCTGGCATCTCGGCAATCGGCATCTGCCGACCGAACTGCTCGGCGACCGGCTGCGCATCCGCCGCGACCATGTCATCGAGGCAATGCTGGAAGGGCTCGGCGCCGTCGTCACGCCGATCGAGGCGGCGTTCAATCCGGAAGGCGGCGCCTATGGCCATGGCCGGGTGCATGGCCACGACCACGGACCCGCGCACGACCACGAGCCCGCGCATGATCACGACCATCCGCATGATCATGACCACGATCATCGTCCGCCGCCGCCGCGGCACGACCATGACCATGACCATGATCACAAGGACCATGATCACCACGGGCACGACCACCATCACGATCATGGCTCCCACGATCATGCGGGCCACGATCACGGCGCCCACGATCACGGCGCCCACGATCACGGCGCCCATGACCACGGCGCCCATGACCACGGCGCCCAAGATCATGGCTCCCACGATCATGGCGGCCGCCGGGGCCGGCCTTGACCCTCCATGATGTTCTGCCGGGGGATCTCGTCGATCCCGGCGCGCTGCACCGGCTGATGGCCTGGCTGTCGCCGTCCTTCCCGGTCGGCGCCTTTAGCTACAGCCATGGGCTCGAATGGGCGATCGAGGACGGGACGGTGACGGACGCGGCCCGGCTCGAGGCCTGGGTCGGCGACATCCTCGTCAACGGCGCCGGGCGCTCGGACGCGATCCTCTTCTCGCATGCGATGGCGGCGATCGACGATGCGGCGGCGCTGCGCGAGGTCGTCGATCTCGCGGCGGTGCTCCATCCCGGCAATGAGCGGCGCATCGAATCGCTGTCGCAGGGCCGCGCCTTCCTCATCGCCGTCCGCGCCGCATGGCCGCATCCGGTGCTGGAGCGGGCGGCAGCGGTCATCGACGGCACCGAGGGGCCGGCCTACGCGGTCGCGGTCGCGGTGGCGGCGGCGGCGCATGGCGTGCCGCGACGGCCGGCGCTGCATGCCTATCTGCACGCCTTCGCCGCCAATGTCGTCTCGGCCGGGCTGCGCGCCGTGCCGCTCGGCCAGACCGACGGGCAGAAGATCATCGCGCGGCTCGGCCCGGTGGTGGACCTCGTCGTCGAGCGGGCCGAGGGCCGGCCGCTCGAGGCGCTCGGCGGCGCGGCGTTCCGGGCCGATATCGCCAGCATGAAACACGAAACCCAGTATACGAGGCTGTTCCGCTCATGACCCGCTCCCCCAACGGCCCGCTGCGCGTCGGCGTCGGCGGCCCTGTCGGCTCCGGCAAGACCGCGCTGATGGATGCGCTGTGCAAGAAGCTGCGCGACCGCTATGACATCGCCGCGATCACCAACGACATCTACACGAAGGAAGACGCGGAGTTCCTGACCCGCTCCGGCGCGCTCTCCGCCGACCGCATCCTCGGCGTGGAGACCGGCGGCTGCCCGCATACGGCGATCCGCGAGGACGCCTCGATCAATCTCGCCGCGGTCGCCGACCTCAACCGCCGCTTCCCGGCGCTCGACGTGATCCTGATCGAATCCGGCGGCGACAATCTCGCGGCGACCTTCTCGCCCGAGCTCGCCGACATCACGATCTATGTCATCGACGTCTCGGCCGGCGACAAGATCCCGCGCAAGGGCGGCCCGGGCATCACCCGCTCCGACCTCCTCGTCATCAACAAGATCGACCTCGCGCCGATGGTCGGTGCGTCGCTCGAGGTGATGGATCGGGATTCGAAGCGGATGCGCGGCGCGAGGCCCTTCGTGTTCACCAATGTCCGCTCCGGGCACAATGTCGACGACGTCGTCGCCTTCATCGAGCAGGCGGGCGGGCTCAAGGCCGCGGCCTGACAGAGGCTGGCGCCCGCGATGGCGGCGTGATTTTCTGCTGCGGTGCAGCTAGACTTGCGTTTTGACGCCGCCTGCGGAGTGTCCCTGATGCCGATCATCAATCGTCTGGCCGAATTCCAGAACGACATCGTCGCCTGGCGCCACGATTTTCATCGCCATCCCGAGATCCTCTACGAGGTGCATCGCACCGCCGCGACGGTCGCCGGTCTCCTCAAGGACTTCGGCGTCGACGAGGTGGTGACCGGCATGGGGCGCACCGGCGTCGTCGGCCTGATCCGCGGCCGCAACAGCGAGGGTGGCCGGACCATCGGCCTCCGCGCCGACATGGATGCACTGCCGATCCTCGAGACGACCGGCAAGCCCTACGCCTCCAGCGAGCCCGGCAAGATGCATGCCTGCGGCCATGACGGCCATACCGCGATGCTGCTCGGCGCGGCCCGCTATCTGGCCGAGACGCGCAATTTCGACGGCAATGCGGTGGTGATCTTCCAGCCGGCGGAGGAGGGCGGGGGCGGCGGCCGCGCCATGGTCGAGGACGGGCTGATGGAGCGCTTCGCCATCGACGAGGTCTATGGCCTCCACAACATGCCGGGCCTTCCCATCGGCAGCTTCGCGATCCGACCGGGCCCGATCATGGCGGCGACCGACGAGTTCAACATCGAGATCACCGGCGTCGGCGGCCATGCCGCCAAGCCGCATGTGACGGTCGATCCGATCGTGACGGGCGCGCAGCTCGTCAATGTCCTGCAGACGATCGTCTCGCGCGGGGTCGATCCGATCGAAGCCGTCGTCGTCTCGGTGACGCGCTTCAATGCCGGCCAGGCGCACAACATCATCCCGGGCAGCGCGCGGCTCGGCGGCACCGTGCGCACGCTGCTGCCGGAGCTGCGCGATTTCGCCGAGGCGCGCATCAAGCAGATCGCCGCCGGCATGGCGCTCGCCTCGGGCGCCCGGATCACAGTCGAGTATGACCGCAACTATCCTGTGACCGTGAACCACGCCGCGCAGACGGCATTCGCCGCCGGTGTCGCCGCGACGATCTCCGGCGCCGCGCATGTCGATACCAACGTGGCGCCGATGATGGGCGGGGAGGACTTCTCCTACATGCTGGAAGCGCGTCCCGGCGCCTTCATCTTCATGGGCAATGGCGACAGCGCCGGCCTGCACAATTCCGACTACGACTTCAACGACGAAGCGATCCCGGTCGGCGCGTCCTATCTCGCCCGGCTCGTGGAAACGGCGCTGGCGCCTCGTTAAGGCTCCGGCAGCGCATAGGCGATGACGGCGTCGCCCGGCTTCGTCGACGCGCTGAAATGGCCGCCGGCGACGGCGACGACATATTGGCGTCCGGTCTTTTCGGAACGATAGGTCATCGGTGTCGCCTGGCCGCCCGCCGGCAGCCGCGCCTGCCAGAGCTCGCGGCCGGACGTGACGTCATAGGCGCGGATGGCATTGTCCAGCGTCCCGCTCAGGAAGGCGACGCCGCCGGCGGTCACGATCGGGCCGCCGACGCTGGGCACGCCCAGGCGGAGCGGCAGCGGCAGGATGCTGTTGCCGCGGATGGTGCCGTTCGGGTGCTGCCAGGCGATGCGCATGTCCGTGAGGTTGATGCCGGCGACGCTCCCCCAGGGCGGCGCCTGGCAGGGCAGGCGGAGCGGCGAGACGAAGGGCGCCATCGCGACCTGATAGGGCGTGCCGCGCATCGGCCGGACATCCGGCGGCGGCCGCTCGCTCGCATGCCGCGGGATCAGCCGCGCGACATAGGCGAGGAAGCTCGGATTGGCGAAGGCGATCTGGCGACGCGGATCGAGGGCGATGCCGCCCCAGCCGATGATGCCGGCATTGCCCGGATAGACCAGCGTGCCCTCCACGGAGGGCGGGGTGAACAGTCCCTCATAGCGCAGCGCGCGGAAGCGGATGCGGCAGTCGATCTGGTCGAGGAGCGCGAGGCCCCACATGCCGGCTTCGGTCAACGGCGGCTCGGGCAAGAGCGTCAGGGCCGAGAAGGGCTGCGTCGGCGCGGTCCAGTCGCCGGCGGCCGCCCCCTGCGGCACCGGCCGCTCGGGCGCGGCGAGGATTGGCGTCCCGGTGCGGCGGTCGAGCCCATAGATGTCGCCGCGCTTGGTCGGAACGAGGAGGGCCGGGACGCGTCCGTCGGGGCCGTCGAGGTCGACGAGGCTCGGCTGGCTGGCGACATCCATGTCCCAGAGATCGTGATGCACCGTCTGGTAGACCCAGCGGAGCCGCCCGGTGGCGATCTCGAGCGCGATGACGGACGAGCCGAAGCGCTCCGATCCCGCATCGCGCATGCCGCCGAACTGGTCCGGCGTGCCGCCGCCCATCGGCAGGTAGACGAGCCCCAGCGCCTCGTCGGCGCTGGCGACCGACCAGCTGTTGGGCGTGCCGGGCGTGTAGGTGCGGCCGGGGCCGATCGGGGTGGTGTCGTCAGGCGCCGCCGGATCGAAATTCCACAGGAGGCGGCCGCTGACGGCGTCGAAGGCGCGAATGACGCCAGACGGGCCGCCGGTGGCGATGTTGTCGGCGACCATGCTGCCGATGATGACGACACGGCCGGCGACGAGCGGCGGCGAGGTCGTCGTGGCGAGGCCGCGGTCGCTGTCCGGGCTCGGCTGGCCCTGCCGGAGATCGACGGTGCCTCCGAGCCCGAAGTCGCCGCAGGGCCGGCCGGTCGCGGCATCGAGGGCGATCAGCCGCGCATCGGCGGTCGGCAGGAAGATGCGCTCCTGGCAGGCCTTGGCTGCGGCGCCGGTGGCGGACTTGAAATAGGCGACGCCGCGGCAGACGGGAACGAGCTTGATGGTGCTGGCGACCTCCGGATCGAAGCGCCAGAGCTCAGCGCCGGTGTCGATGTCGAGCGCGATGGCACTGGTGTCGCTGGCGCAGAGATAGAGCCGCGTGCCGATCTTGATCGGCGTCGCCTCGAAGGTCACGCCGGCGAAGTCGCGAGCGCGGCGGAGGGCGCCGGTGTTGTAGGTCCAGGCCGGCTGGAGGCGCGCGACATTCGCCGGCGTGATGTCGGCGAGCGGTGCATAGCGTTCGCCGCGATTGGTCCGCCCATAGGCCGGCCAGTCTCCATCGGGAATGTCGGTGGCAGTGACGGGCGCCGAGGCGAGTGCCATCGGCAGGGTCCCGGCGCGGTCATGCGGCGCGACGAGCGCGGACGCGATGCCTGCAATGACAGCCGCGGCGAGCGAGAGCGCAAGCAGTGCGCCTGGACGCTGGATGCGACCCCTGAGCGCCCGGCGGACAGGCGGGATGAGCAGCCAGAGGCCGATAAGGACGATCAGTCCGCCCCGTCCGGCGAGCGGCCAGAAATCGAGGCCGGCCTCGGAGATCGAGAAAGCCAGCGTCGCCAGCACGACGAGCGCGTAGACGAGGAGCGCCAGGTCTCGGCGCAGGATCAGGAGCAGGCCGGCCGCGACGATGAGGATGCCCGCGGCCGCACAATAGGGCGTGCCGCCATCGGCGAGGAGAGCGAGGCCGCCGCGGGCGAGGACTGCTCCGAACAGCGCCACCGCGACGCCCGTCAGGCGCGCCGTCCAGCCCCCCGATCCCCGCATCGCCAGCGCTCGCCCCCGCACGCGCATCCGCGCGCCCGGGCCGGATCGGCTCGGGCGCGCAATATTGGGTCGAGGATAGCTGTCTCAGGCGGCGATGTCGCGCTGCGCCGCCGCATCATCGGCGCGCGTCTTCCACAGCGAGACGATGATGCCGCCGGCGAGAAGGCCGATGGTGAGGCTGAGCGACACCAGCGAGTCGACCGGCCCGATCAGGTGTGACCAGAAGATCTTGGCGCCGACGACGATGAGCACCAGAGCCAGCGCATATTTCAAGTAGTGGAAGCGGTGCACCGCGGCCGCGAGCGCAAAATAGAGCGCACGGAGACCGAGAATGGCGAAGATGTTGCTCGTATAGACGATGAACGGGTCGGTGGTGATGGCGAAGACCGCCGGAACGCTGTCGACCGCGAACACGATGTCGATGATCTCGATCGAGATCAGCGCGAGGAACAGCGGCGTCGCCATCCGCGTCAGCTTCCCGGCCGGCCCATGCGGCACGCGGACGAAGAACTTGTGGCCGTGCAGTTCGCGCGTCACCGGGATGACCTTGCGCACCAGGCGGACGACGCGGTTCTTCTCGATGTCCGGCTCCTCGTCGCCGGTCATCAGCATCTTGACGCCGGTCAAGATCAGGAACGCGCCGAAGACGTAGAGGATCCAGCCGAACTGGCTGATCAGCGCCGCGCCGAGGCCGATCATGATCGCGCGCAGCACCACGACTCCGACGATGCCCCAGAACAGCACGCGATGCTGATAGGCGCGGGGAACGGCGAAGGCGGTGAAGATCAGCGAGATGACGAAGATGTTGTCGAGGGCGAGGCTCTTCTCGACGACGAAGGCCGTCAGGTAGTTCATGCCGGCGGTCGGGCCGATATGCCACCAGACCCAGGCGCCGAAGAGGAGCGCGACGCCGATATAGAAGGCGGAGAAGACGAGGCTCCGCTTGATGCCGATCTCGTGATCGCCCTTGTTCGCAAAGCCGAGATCGAAGGCGAGCAGCGTCACGATGATGACGAGGAAGCCGAGCCACGCCGCGACGGGCTGGCCGAGGAAATCCGCGAACAGGAACGAAAGGTCCATGGGTACGAGCAATCGTCGCCGTGCCGATGGGCTGAAAGGGTCCGACATCACGGTGGGCGACGCACCGCCAGAGGGGCCCGGACCCCGCTCGTGTGTCGACAGCTAGGCGGCAGGCACAGTCCTTTCAAGGGCGGCATGGGCCAAAAAAACTCGACACCCTTCGGATTCTGGTGCAACGACACTATCTTCCCGCCACCACCTGCTCGACGAGCGGGTGCTGCCGTCCGCGGACGGCACGAACGCCACCCTGACGAGGTTCGACGATGCCCGCCTATCGCTCCCGCACCACCACCCACGGTCGCAACATGGCCGGTGCCCGCGGCCTCTGGCGCGCGACCGGCATGAAGGACGGCGATTTCGGCAAGCCGATCATCGCGGTCGTGAACTCGTTCACCCAGTTCGTGCCCGGCCATGTGCATCTGAAGGATCTCGGCCAACTCGTGGCGCGCGAGATCGAGCAGGCCGGCGGCGTCGCCAAGGAATTCAACACGATCGCCGTCGACGACGGCATCGCGATGGGCCATGACGGCATGCTCTATTCGCTGCCCTCGCGCGAGATCATCGCCGACAGCGTCGAATACATGGTCAACGCCCATTGCGCCGACGCGATGGTCTGCATCTCCAATTGCGACAAGATCACGCCCGGCATGCTGATGGCGGCGCTGCGCCTCAATATCCCCGCCGTGTTCGTCTCGGGCGGTCCGATGGAGGCCGGCAAGGTCGTGCTGCATGGCAAGACGGTCGCGCTCGACCTCGTCGATGCGATGGTCGCCGCCGCCGACGATCGCACCTCGGACGAGGACGTCGCCGTCATCGAGCGCGCGGCCTGCCCGACCTGCGGCTCGTGCTCGGGCATGTTCACCGCCAATTCGATGAACTGCCTCACCGAGGCGCTCGGCCTGTCGCTGCCCGGCAACGGCTCGACGCTCGCCACCCATTCCGACCGCAGGCGCCTCTTCGTCGAGGCCGGCCATCTCATCGTCGATATCGCCCGCCGCTACTACGAACAGGACGACGAGAGCGTGCTGCCGCGCAAGGTCGCCTCCTTCGGCGCCTTCGAGAACGCCATGGCCCTCGACATCGCGATGGGCGGCTCGACCAACACCGTGCTGCATATCCTCGCCGCCGCGCATGAGGCCGAGATCGACTTCACGCTCGACGACATCGACCGGTTGTCGCGCCGCGTGCCCGTCATCTCCAAGGTCGCGCCGGCCAAGCAGGACGTCCACATGGAGGACGTCCATCGCGCCGGCGGCATCATGGCGATCCTCGGCGAACTCGCGCGCGCCGGTCTCCTCAACACCGATCTGCCGACCGTCCATGCGGCGAGCCTCGGCGAGGCGATCCAGCGCTGGGACATCCGCCAGACCAATTCCGACAGCGTGCGCGAGTTCTTCCGCGCGGCGCCGGGCGGCGTGCCGACCCAGGTCGCGTTCAGCCAGTCCTCGCGCTGGGACGAGCTCGATCTCGACCGCGAGCATGGGGCGATCCGCGATGTCGAGAACGCCTTCTCGAAGGATGGCGGCCTCGCGGTGCTGAAGGGCAATCTCGCCCCGAACGGCGCCATCGTGAAGACGGCCGGCGTCGACGAATCGATCCTGAAATTCACCGGCCCCGCCGTGATCTTCGAGAGCCAGGACGATGCCGTGCACGGCATCCTCAACAAGAAGGTCAAGGAAGGCGACGTCGTCGTCATCCGCTATGAGGGGCCGAAGGGCGGGCCGGGCATGCAGGAAATGCTCTACCCGACCAGCTATCTGAAGTCGCGCGGGCTCGGCAAGGCCTGCGCGCTGATCACCGACGGGCGCTTCTCCGGCGGCACGTCGGGCCTTTCCATCGGCCATGCGGCGCCGGAAGCGGCCTCGGGCGGCGCCATCGCGCTGGTCGAGCCGGGCGACACGATCGAGATCGACATCCCCAACCGGACGATCCGCATCGTCATCTCCGACGCCGAACTGGAGGCGCGCCGCGCCGCCATGAACGCCAAGGGCAAGGCAGGCTGGAAGCCGGCGGCGCCGCGCAAGCGCAACGTCACCCCGGCGCTCCGCGCCTATGCCGCCATGGCGACCAGCGCCGACCGCGGCGCCGTGCGTGACGTGACGCAGGTCGAGTAGGGCGCGGAGCCGAGGCGCCTGCCATCCCCTCTCCCGCAAAGCGGGGGAGGGCAAGGGAGGGGGTTGCCGGCCGTACCCGTCGGAGCGCTGGGAGGCCGAAAGGTCCCCCCTCTCCATCTCTCCCCCACAAGGGGGAGAGGGCTGGGCGCTGCCTTCATCGATGGGGAGTCTTGAACGGAGGCGCCTGCCATCCCCTCTCCCGCGGAGCGGGGGAGGGCAAGGGAGGGGGTTGCCGGCCGTACCCGTCGGAGCGCTGGGAGGCCGAGAGGTCCCCCCTCTCCATCTCTCCCCCACAAGGGGGGAGAGGGCCTGTCACGGCCTTCATCGATGGCGCGCACTGGCGGCTGAACTCCCTCTCCGGCGTGAGCCGAGGGAGGGCAAGGGAGCGGCCTTTTGGCGAGCCCCCCTCACTCCCCGACGATCTTGACCTTCTCGCCGACCGCCGGCAGTCCGGCGCCCGGCTTGATGTCGTTGAGGATCAGGAAGAGATCCTCCGGCCGATCGACGCCGCGCATGCGGCCGGCCATCGAGGCGATCGTGTCGCCGGGCTGGATGGTGACGACGCGGATGCGGAGCGGCTGCAGCGCGGCCGCTTCCTGCGGCGTCAGGCGGCGGAAGCTCTGGACCGTGGTCTCGGCCGCCCGCGCGAGGCCAGGCGTGTCGCTCTCATTGGCGAAGATGAAGCGGTAGGTCGCGCTTTCGCCGACGCGGATGACCGCGATGCGGAACACCCAGCCCTTGGCCTCGGCGCGCGCCGAGGCGGCTTCGAGCCCGCCGACCGTGAAGGTCTTGATCGTCGTCGTATCGAGGCCGTTGACCCAGCCCGAGGCGACATAGGCGGCGAGCGAGGAGCCGGCCGGCAGGTTGGCGCCGTCGAAGCGCAGCGCCGTGCCGTCGGGCCCGGTGGCGAGCACGGCATCCGAGGTGTTGTCGAGCATGAAGCCGTCCGGCACCGTGAAGCCGACACCGAGGCTCGGATGCAGGAAGGTGCGGCCGCGCACGAAGCCCTGCGAGGGGTCGTCGCCGAAGACGATGCCGTTGATGCCGGCGAGATAGCGGTCGCGGTCGACCTCGCCGATCCCCGGCGCGCCGAACTGACGGGCGGCGCGGATGGCGAACTCGACGCGCTGCGGCGTCGCCGGATGGCTGGCGAGGAAGTCCGGCCGCTTGTCCTGCACGGCCCCGGACGACTTGTAGGCGGCATAGCGGCCCATGAGGTCGAGGAAGCGCGCGGCGGCGAAGGGATCGTAGCCGGCCTTGCCGATGGTGCGCACGCCGATCGCGTCGGCCTCCAGCTCCTGCTGCTGCGAGAAGGCGGCGAGCGTGCGCTGCGAGGAGGCGAGCGCCAGCTTGCCGGCATCGCCGTCCTCGAGCACGTCGGAGACGACGCGGCTGACGATCACCGCCGCCTGCGCCTTGTTCTGCCGCTGCATGGCGTGGTTGGCGGTGACATGGCCCATCTCATGGGCGATCACGGCCGCGACCTCGGAGGAGTCGTTCGCCAGAGCTAGAAGGCCGCGCGTCACATAGAGATAGCCGCCGGGCAGCGCGAAGGCGTTGACCGAGGGGCTGTTCAGGATGGTGATGCGATAGGACTGCGAGGGATCGTCGGACGCGGCGACGCAGCGGCCGACGATGCGGGCGAGGGTCTGCTCCAGCTTGTCGTCGTGATAGACGCCGCCATAGCTCGCGACGATGCGCGGATGCTGCTCGGCGCCGATGCGGGCCTGTTCGGGATCGACGGGCGGCGGCGTCGCGGCCCCGGCCACGGTCTGCGGCGGGCCATAGGTCCCTTCCAGCGACGCGGTCGTGCAGCCCGCGAGCAGGAGCGCGGCGAGGATCGTCACCGCGACCCCAAATCGCCGGTTGATCCTGCCGGGGAGGCTGCCGTCTCGTGCGCTCAAATCCGCCATCAATCACCGTCGTCCAGCAGTTCGAGCTCTGCGGGATGCGTCACCCTGAGGCTCGGTCCGTCATGTTGCTCGATCCAGCCGCGCACGCGCACGCGTCGGCCTTCGAGCGAAGTGGGTGGCATTCCCGCCTCTGTCAGCGCGCGGGTTGCCGGTCCGGCAATCACCGCCGTGAAATCCGTGCGCCAGTTCCGACCGAAATCAAGATAGGCGATCGGGCCGCGGACGCCGACGGAAAGCACCCGCCCTTCCACCAGATCGTACGTGTCCGCGCGTTCGGCAAGAGCCGGGTCGCGGGCCGCGCGGATGGCGTAATACGGATCGGCCCAAAGGCCAAGTTGCTTTTCGCGTGCTTCACGCTCTGTTGCGAGGAGCGGGGCGAGGCAGGCGTGCGGCTCGTCGGCCGGCATCACGCGCGCAAGCCCCTCTGCCAGCATCGCCTCGCCGAGGGGCGTCCGATCGCTCTCGATGGTGACGATTGCGACGGCGCGGCCATAGCGGTCGCGGCCGGCATCCGGATAGGCGAGGGTGACCACGCGGCCGAGGGCGAGGCGGCCGAGCGCCGCACCGGCCTTCACTGCGAGCGGCCAGTCGGCGCGCGGGGTGCCGAGCGGGGGTTCCGGCGGCAACAGGGCGGCGAGACGAACGACGAGGCCGTCCTCCAGCGCCAGTGTCGCCCCATCGAGGATCCGCGCGACGCGGCCGCTTTCGCCGGGGACGCTCTCGCAGGCTTCGGCGCCCTCCTCGGCCCAAACGGGCTCGGCCGCGACGGTGCCAAGAAGCGCGAGCAGCGCTGTCGCTGCCGCGAGCGGCCGGAGGGCGAAGACGGGCGAAGGGATCATCGCGCGCATGGGGGAAGTGTCGCACGCATTCCGCGCGGGATGAACCCGCCGCCACGTGGCTGCGGTGTCGCAGCGCGGCGGGACTGGCCGGGATCGGCGCGCGGGGAAGGGCGGCAGGCCTCGCGTGAACGCGTTTTCAGGCGCGAAGATCGGCCGATGGGGGTGCACCGTGCCGTCCGTCCATGCTAGAGGAACCCTCGCCGCGTCCCGGTAGCTCAGCAGGATAGAGCAACGGTTTCCTAAACCGTAGGTCAGGGGTTCGAATCCCTTCCGGGACGCCATTCTTTCGGTGGGCACGCGCGCTGCTGGATCCGGCGGACGGATATCGCCCGCAAAAGGGCTCTTGGCGACAATGGCCCGCTTGGCCGTCAGTTCCTCGGCCCTCATACAAACACTCGTCTCAAAGCCCGCCCTGTCTCGCCGGCCGCGACCCGCCTGCCGCGGCAGGCTCACGCCGGGCCGAACAAACGCGCCGGATAGGCGGGCACCATCGGCACGGAGCGGGCTTCACCCTGCGGGCCGTCCGCGTTCGGGAGCCGGCCGCCCCATCAGCCTTCGAGGAAATGGCCGAGCGGGTTGAGCGGCTTGACGCCGTCGCAGATGATCTTGGCGATGGCAAGCATCGGCACCGCGAGGATTGCGCCGGGAACGCCCCACATCCAGAACCAGAAGATCAGCGCGATGATCACCAGCACGGGATTGAGGGTGAAGCGGCGCGCCAGCAGGATCGGCGTCACCGATTCGCCTTCGACGAGATGGATGAAGAAGTAGAGGCCGGCGGGCAGCAGCGCCTGCCAGAGCGGGTCGATGGTGAGAAGGCCCGCCATCAGGAACAGGCCGACGCCGACCGCCGGGCCCATGATCGGCACATAGTTGAGCGCGAAGGCGATCGCGCCCCAGAGCAGCGGGTCGCCGAGGCCGCACAGCCACATGGCAAGGCCGGTGGCGACGCCGACGGCGAGGTTCATCAGCGTGATGGTGACGAGATAGGCCGAGACATTCTCCTCGACCTGCTGCGAGATCTCGACGACGCGGCGCTTGTCGCGGAAATTCGGCACGATCTCGACCATGCGGCGCAGGAACGTATCGCCGGAGATCAGCAGGAAATAGAGGATCAGCAGCGTCTCGAAGAAGCCGCTGGCGAAATGCTGCGTGCCCTTCATGAGCGTCGCCGTCAGCGATGGCCCCTCGGAGCCGGCCGGGTTGCCGTCGAACTGGTGCAGGAAGGTCTGCAGCGCCTGCAGCGGCCGCGCCAGGAATTTCAGCCGCTCCTCGAGCCGCGCCATGCCTTCGGGCAGCTGCGCCGCCCAGGTGCTGGCCGGGCCGGCCATCGCCGCGCCGAGCCCGACGATCACGGCGAACATGGCGATGATGAGCAGCAGCGCGCCGATGCTGCGAGGCAGGCCGATCCTGTCGAGCGCGCGCATGCCGGGCTGGAGCAGCATCTTCAGCACGAAGGCGAGCACGATCGGCAGGATGATCGCCGAGGCGAAATAGGCGACCGTCAAGAGCGCGATCACCAGCAGCAGGGCCAGCATCACCACTTTCGGATCGGTCGGAAGAGGTCCGTCCTCCGTGGTGAGGTCGGGCGCTTCGAGCGGGCGCGTCTCCGTGGTCGGAACCTCGAATTTGACGATCGGATCCGACATCGACGGCGCCCCTGCAAGATGAAGCGGGCGGATTGCCGCGCGACCCTCTCAATGCGCGTGCCGCGAAAACGATCCGTCAGGCAGCAAGCCGTCTCCACAGGAGATGATCGAGCGAAAAGACGCCGGGGCCGCGCGCCAGAACGAGCAGGAAGCAGGTCGCCCAGACGCCATGCGTCGGCCAGGCGTCCGGATAGACGAAGATCTCGATCACCAGCGTCATGCCGAGCAGCGCGGCGGCCGAGAGCCGCGTCGCAAAACCCACGACGAGCAGCAGCGGGAAGAGATGCTCGGCCAGCGCGGCCGCATGGGCGGCGAACCAGGGATCGACCAGCGGCAGCCGGTATTCCTCCTGGAAGAGCGCCACGGCGCCGTCGGTGACGCGCCAGCCCTCGACCTTGGTCTCGCCGGATTGCCAGAACACGGCGGCCGGGAAGATCCGCGCGAAGAGCGTCAGGATCGACATCGGGATGCTCTCGAGGCCGGCGCGAAGCCGGAGGGCGAGGGCGGCGGGGCCGCCCGTCGCGGCCGGCATGTCGGATCTGAGCGTCATGAGGGGACCTCCGGGTCGGCAAGTTCGAGCGAGGTGACGAGGCCGCCGCCGATCAGCCCCGCAAGCGCGGCGACGAGATCGAATGCGGCGGAGTCGGTGACGGCGCGGGCGGCGGCCTCGCCGAGCGGCGCGCCGCCCTCAAGGGCACGGAGGAAGACCGCCTCGCCCGGCGCGAGCAGGGCGAGCGTCACGTCGAAGCCAGGGCGATCGACGAGGATGTCCTCGGGGCTCCATTGCGTGATCGGTTCTTCAGGCGCGGCGCCGGTCGCCATCCGGTGGATCGACAGCGCCGGATGCGGCGAGCTGAGGATCGTGACGGCCGGGTGCAGGACGAAGCGGGCCTGTTCCAGCGCCGCGCCGGCCGCCTCGAAGGCGGATGCGCCGAGGCGGGGTGCATCGGCGGCGTGATAGGCCACCGTCCGTGCCGCATCGATGCGGGCGATGTCGGCGAGATAGGGATAGGGCGCCGCCGGCTCGAACGACAGGATGAAGTCGGGCAGCGCATCGCCATACCAGGTCAGCACCGGCGAGCGCGGCGGATGGCGGGCGATGAAGACGCTGGCCATGGCGCGGAAGAATTCGGCGCCGATCACGCCGATGACGGCCGGGAAGCGGGCCTCGAGCGCGCCGATGAGCCCGACCGCGACATTGTTCCGGTAGACGGCGAAGCGCCGCTCGGCGCCGCGATGCGCGGCCGGCGGCGGCAGGTCGGCGTCGCTGAGCGCGGCGGCGAAGGCGGCGAGCGTCGATGGCGCGGTTGTCGATGGCTGGCTGGTCATGGCTCAGGCCGCCCGTGCGGCGCGGCGCGTCAGCAGGGCCTCGGCGCGCAGGGCCTCGGCGCGGAGCACGGGCCATGCCGGCACGTCGTTGTCCCATTCGATCAGCGTCGGCAGCGGGCCCGTGCGCGCGATGACCTCGGCATAGAGCGTCCAGACCGGATCGGCGACGGCGGCACCATGCGCATCGATCAGGAGCGGCCTGCCCTCGTCGTCGCTTTCAGCGTCATGGCCGCCGAGATGGATTTCGCCGACCGCCTCGAGCGGGAAATCGGCGAGATAGGAGCGGGCGTCGGTGTGATGGTTGGTGCTCGACACGAAGACATTGTTGACGTCGAGCAGCAGGCCGCAGCCGGTCGCCGAAACGAGGCGGCCGAGAAAGTCGACCTCGGCGATCACGCTCTCGTCGAAGGTGACATAAGTCGAGGGATTCTCGATCAGGATCCGGCGGCCGAGCGCCTGCTGCGCCTCGTCGACATGCGCGGCGACGCGGGCGAGGGTCGCTTCGGTATAGGGCAGCGGCAGCAGGTCGTTGAAGAAGGCGCCGCCATGCGACGACCAGGCGAGATGCTCGGAGAAGCTCTCGGGGCGGTAGCGATCGAGGAGGCGGGCGAGCCGGGCGAGATGGGCCTTGTCGAGCGGCGCCTCGCCACCGATCGAAAGGCCGACGCCGTGAACGGAGAGGGCGTGGCGCTCGCGGAGGACGGCGAGCTGCGCATGCGGCCTGCCGCCGTCGCCCATGTAGTTCTCGGCATGGATCTCGAGGAAGGCGACCGGTCCCGCCGCCTCGAGAATGTCGGTGAAATGCTCCGGCTTGAAGCCGACGCCGATAGCGGCCGGAAGGGCCGGCTGAAGCAAGGGGACGCGGTCCATGGCGGAGATCCTTCTGCGAGGGGGGCTCCGCCGGCGGCGGAGCCCGGGGCCGGCCTACATCGGCTGCAGGTGACCCATGCCCTTCGGCGTCTTGATCGTCTCGCAGGTGCCCTTGGCGACGTATTTCCACGCCTTGGCGTCGTAGTTGACCTTGGACGTCCCGGCGCAGCTGGTGCCGGCGCCGGCGGCGCAGTCATTGGCACCGGCCTTCGAGATGCCGTAGCACTTGTCCATCGTCGGCTGCGCGGCGGCCGGACCGGCATGGGCGGCGGAGGCGAGGCCGATCGCGGCGGCGAGCGAGCCGGCAAGGGTGAGCGCGACCCGATTGGTGGCATTGGACATGGAGTGTTCCTCTCTGATGGCGGTAAGGAGCCTTGATCGGGGCCGTTCAGCCGTCCGACGAAGCCCAGTTCGGCGCCGCCTGCTTTCGTGTTACAGGCGAGCAGCACGTTCGCGATCACAAGAAAGTCATCGGAACGTCCGCCTTCGATGTAATGATCCTTGGCCGCCTTACGAACAGGCTGTTGGACCGAGTGAATGACCGACCGCGAGCACGTACAGCGCGAACAGGCACATCGTGAGAAGGCCTGGGCCGCGCTCATGCGCAGCGCGCTTGCGGGCGATCAGGCGGCCTATCAGCGGCTGCTGCGCGCGCTCGCGCCGGTTCTCCGGGCGACGGTCAGGCGCAAGCTGGCGGGCATGGGCCTGCCGACCGAGGAATGCGAGGACATCGTGCAGGAGACACTGCTGGCGATCCACCTGAAGCGTCACACCTGGCGGACCAGCGATCCGTTCGGTCCCTGGCTGTTCACGGTCGCCCGCAACAAGCTGATCGATCACGTCCGCAAGCGCGGGCGGCGGGTCGAGATGCCGATCGAGGACTTCGCCGAGATCCTGGCGGCCGAGGAAGAGCGCCCCGGCACCGATTCGGCCGAGGTCGACCGTCACCTCGCGGCACTGCCGGACAAGCAGCGGGCTATCCTCCGGAGCGTCGCGGTCGAGGGCGCCTCGGTCGGCGAGGCGGCCGAGCGGCATGGCATGACACCGGGCGCGGTCCGCGTGGCGCTGCATCGCGGCTTTGCGAGCCTCGCGGCGCGCCTCAGGACACCGGACTGATGGCAAGGACGATGCGATGAGAACGGACGATCTCATTCGGGGCCTTTCCGCCGACGAGCGGCGGGAGACGAGCCCCGACCGGGCGCTGACGCTGCTGCTGCCGGCCGGCTTCGCGGTGGCCGTGGCGATGTTCGTCCTGTTCCTGCGGGTCCGGCCCGATCTCGCCGCGCGGCTGCTCGAGCCGGCGCTCCTCGTCAAGTTCGGCGTCACGCTGAGCCTTGCCGTCGTCGCCCTCCTCGTCGTGCAGAAGATGGCGCGGCCGGGCGTCCGCGCGGCGCCGACGGCCGTCGCGCTGGTGCTGCCGGCTGGCCTGATGGCGCTCGGCGTCGCCTGGGTACTCGGCGTCACGGCGCCCGAGACCTGGCTTCCGGGTCTCATCGGCCATAATGCGCGCTTCTGCGTGGTGCTGGTGCCGCTGCTCGGCGCGCCGATCCTCGGTGCCCTGCTGCTCGCCTTGCGCAATGGCGCGCCGACGCGTCCGGGCCTTGCCGGCGCCGCGGCGGGCCTCGCCGCTGGCGGCCTTGCCGCCGCGCTCTATGCCCTGCACTGCACCGACGATTCGCCGCTCTTCGTGCTGGTCTGGTACGGCATCGGCATCGCCGTGCTGACCACCGCCGGGACGCTGATCGGCCGCCGGCTGCTCGCCTGGTAGCGTCTCAGGCGTCGACGTCGCCCGTCCGCGCCAGCGGGTGATGGTCGGCGACGAGGCTCTTCAGCCGCTCCTCGAGCACATGGGTATAGATCTGCGTCGTCGAGATGTCGGCATGGCCGAGCAGCTGCTGGACGATGCGGAGGTCGGCACCGTTCTGCAGCAGATGGCTGGCGAAGGCATGGCGCAGAACATGCGGCGATAGGCGCGTCGGCTGGATGCCGGCTGCCACCGCGAGCTCCTTCATCTCGCGGGCGAAGGCCTGCCGCGTCAGCGTGCCGCTCTCGCTGAGGGCCGGAAACAGGTACGGTCCCGCCGGCGCGTCGCCCTCACTGGCGCGGCGAAGCGCCATGAAGCGGGCGATCGCCTCGCGCGCCCGCACCGTCAGCGGCACGATCCGCTCCTTGCCGCCCTTGCCGCGCACCATCAGCATGCGGAGGTCCGGCCGCGCCGCCGAGGCCGGCAGGCTGACCAGTTCCGACACGCGGAGCCCGGAGGCATAGAGCGTCTCCAGCAGCGCCACGAGCCGGGCCGCCCTCAGCGCCTTGGCCGGCGTGTCCGCCCGGCCGACGGCCGCCTCGGCCTCGTCCATCAGGCGGTCGACCTCCGCCTCCGACATGATCTTCGGCAAGGCCGGCTTCCGCTTCGGCCCGGCGATGATGCCGGAGGGGTCGTCGGTGCGGATGCCTTCGGCGAAGAGGAAGCGGTGCAGCTGGCGGATCGCCGAGAGCCGCCGCGCCGCCGAGGAGGCGGCAAAGCCGCGCGCCTCGAGCGCGGCCATATAGGCGCGCATGTCGGCGGTGCCGGCGGTGCGGACATTGAGACGTCGGCCGGCGAGGAAGCCGGCATAGTCCTCGATGTCGCGGCGATAGGACGAGAGCGTGTTCGGCGAGGCGCCGCGTTCGGCGCTCATCATCTCGAGGAAGGATTCGAGATCGCCGAGAAAGGCGGGCCTCTGCGGCGCCGTCGCTGGCATGGTCACTCCTTCAGGAGCTTGTCGGTCGGGACGCGGATAGTGATCTCGCGCGGCTTTGGCTCGACAAAGGTCGCCAGCGCATAGACGGCGGCGAAGCCGGCCAGGCCGAGCAGGACGAGCACCATGATGAAGCGCGACAGCGTCGGCATGAGACCAGGCTCTCGGGCGACGCCTGAGCCGGCGTCTACAGGTTCCGGTGCAGTGAGGGTCCGGCGCGATGGGCCTCCGGTCGATGCCCCCTGCTTAGGGTACGCCCCCGCCGGCTGGCAAGCCCTTCCGCTCGGGGGCCGGATGGCATGTGCGGCCTCGCTTGACAGGCCGCGTCCGCTGCGGCTCTACCTCTTGCGTCCAGATCGGGCGGACGCGGCGGGCGAGGATGCAACAGGACGCGGCAGGAAGTGATGAGGCGGCGAAGGCCGGCGCAGGGCTGGTGGAGCGGCTCGGCGGGCGGGCGATCGTGCTCGTCGGACTGATGGGCGCCGGCAAGACCTCGGTCGGCAAGCGCCTCGCGGCGCGGCTGCAACTGCCCTTCATCGATGCCGACGCCGAAATCGAGAAGGCGGCGAACGCCACCATTCCCGAAATCTTCGCGCGCCATGGCGAGGCCTATTTCCGCGACGGCGAGCGGCGCGTGATCCGCCGCCTGCTCGATCGCCGGCCGAAGGTGCTGGCAACCGGCGGCGGCGCCTTCATGAATGCCGAGACGCGCGAGGCGATCGCGGCCGGCGCCGTCTCGGTCTGGCTCCGGGCCGAGCTCGACGTGCTGATGGCGCGTGTGCGCAAGCGCTCCAACCGCCCATTGCTCCTGACCGACGATCCGCAGGCGACGATGCGCCGGCTGATGGACGAGCGCTATCCCGTCTATGCGACGGCCGATCTCCAAGTCCTCTCGCGCGATGTTCCGCACGAGGTCGTGGCCGAGGAGACGCTGGCCGCGCTCGCCGCCTATCTCGGCGGCGCTGCCCCTATAGCCGATGCCGGCGATCCACCCGAAAGGCTCCCGACGTGACCGAAGCCCCCGCCGCGACCGCCGCACCGATCCGTGTCGGCGTCGAACTCGGCGACCGCGCCTATGACATCCTGATCGGCCGCGGTCTGATCGCCAGTGCCGGCGCCGAGATCGCCCGGCTGATGCCCGGCGTGCGCGCCGCGATCGTCAGCGATGCGAATGTCGGCAAGCACTATGCCGGCCCGCTCGCCGTAGCGCTTGAGCGCGCCGGCATCACTTCGACGACGGTCACGGTGCCGCCGGGCGAGGCGACCAAGAACTTCCACTATCTCGAGGAGGTCGTGCGGGCGATCCTCGCCGCGCGGCTCGAGCGCGGCGACATCGTCATCGCGCTTGGCGGCGGCATCGTCGGCGATCTCGCCGGCTTCGCGGCGGCGATCACCCGGCGCGGCATGCGTTTCGTCCAGCTGCCGACCTCGCTGCTGGCGCAGGTCGACTCGTCGGTCGGCGGCAAGACCGGCATCAACACGCCGGAGGGCAAGAATCTCGTCGGCGCCTTCCATCAGCCGAGCCTCGTCATCGCCGATACCGCCGTGCTCGACACGCTGCCGATGCGCGAGATGCGCGCCGGCTATGCGGAGGTGGCGAAATACGGCCTCATCGACGATCCCGCCTTCTTCGCCTGGCTCGAGGCCAACTGGCAGGGCGTTTTCGATGGCGGCCCCGAGCGCGAGCATGCGGTGGCGACGAGCTGCCGGGCCAAGGCGCGCGTCGTCGTCGCCGACGAGCACGAAACCGGCGAGCGGGCGCTGCTCAATCTCGGCCACACCTTCGGCCATGCGCTGGAGGCGGCGACCCACTATTCCTCGGAGCGTCTCGTCCATGGCGAAGGCGTCGCCATCGGCATGGTGCTGGCGCATCGCTTCTCGGCGCGGATGAACCTCGCCTCGCCGGATGACGCCGAGCGGGTGACGGCGCATCTCGCTGCCGTCGGCCTGCCGACCGAGCTTCGCCAGATTCCGGGCGAATTGCCCGATGCCGACGGGCTGATGGCGCTGATCGCGCAGGACAAGAAGGTCTCGCGCGGCACGCTGACCTTCATCCTGACGCATGGCGTCGGCAAGG
The DNA here is from genome assembly GCA_965279105.1 of Kaistia sp. Taxonomy (GTDB): domain Bacteria; phylum Pseudomonadota; class Alphaproteobacteria; order Rhizobiales; family Kaistiaceae; genus Kaistia. Next base: position 462,207 of record OZ257135.1, on the reverse strand, counting down.
CCTTCATCGCGAAGGACGTGCCTCCGGCCGCCGTCCGGGACTTCCTCGCCGACAGTCTCTGACGCTAGGGTTCGGACTCAGTTGGAGAGGGGTCTGCGCATGAGGGAAACCATGTCAGTGCCAGGAGAAGGCGCCGAAGCGGGGTCTTTCCCCCGCGAGGGGGCTTCGACGCCGCAATGGCGTGGTTTCCCTCATGCCCTTCGGGCCCTGCGAAAATGGCCCGCGGCTGCGTCGCCGCTCCTTGCCGATGCGAAGGCATCGGCTGCGAACCGGCTCCTGCCCGCGGGCCATTTTGGCAGGGCGCAGATCCCCTCTCCAATTGAGTTCGAACCCTAGGGTGCAGCGATGCTCGACATCCTCAGCCTCTTCTTCGGCAATGCCCGCGACATTCCCGGCCATATCGGCTTCCTGCTGATCGCGGTCTCGCTGGTGCTGACGAACATCGTCTGGCTGCGCGTGCTCTTGGTGCTCGGCTTCGCCTTCCTCATCGTCTATTTCGCGCTGTCGCCGACGCCGCTCTATACCGGCATCGCCTGGATGGGCCTGTTCATCCTCATCAATCTCTATCGCCTCAAGGCATTGATCGAGGCGCGGCGCATCGTCGAGACGGCGAGCGGCGGCACGCTGCTGCGCGATAGCCTCGCCGAACTCGACGACGAGGAACTGCTGCAGCTGATGGAATTTGGCGAACTGCTCGATTTCGACGACGGCGCCGTGCTGATCGCTGCAGGCGCGCGCGTCCCGGCGATCTATCTCGTCGTCGCCGGCGAGGCGGTCGCCGAGGTCGGCGGCCATGCTGTCGGCCGCCTTGGCCGCGGCGCCTTTGTCGGCGAGGTCGCCTTTCTCGCCGGATCCCCGGCGGGCGCGAGCGTCCTCGCGTCCGGTCCGATGCAGGTCATCGCGCTCGACAGCGCGCGGCTGAAAGCGGCCGGGGAGGCCGATCCGCGCATCCAGGCCGGCGTCTACAGGGCGATCGGCGCAGCGCTGGCGAAGAAGCTCGTCGCCGCCAATGCGGCCAAGGCGGCGCCCTAGCGGGCTCAGTCGGCGCCCTTCTTCAGGCCTCAGTCGGCGCCCTTGGCCTCGATGGCGAGGGCATGCACGCCGGCAGCGAGTTCGCCGGCGAGCAGGGTATTGATCGTCCGGTGCATCTCGAGCCGCGACTTGCCGCGGAAGGCGGCTGCGGCGATGCGGACGCGGTAATGCGTCTCGCCGCCCGGCCGTGCGCCATGATGGCCCTTGTGCAAATGCGACTCGTCGATCACATCTAGTTGGTCCGGCTCAAGGGCTTCCGTCAGCACCCTGGCGATCCGGTCTCTGGTATCCATCGCACGCTCCCTTGACCTCGTTCGCAAACGCCGCCTTGTTCGGGCGGTGGGTGGCTAGCATAATCAGCCGATGAAACTCGATTCAAAAATCTTCGATCGCATCCGGATCAAGCCGGATGGCGATGCGATGCTGAAGGATTCGGCCGCCCGCTGCAGCTGGGCCGGCTGCGATCGCCCCGGCACGCACAAGGCGCCGAAGGGACGGAACCGCGAAGGCGAGTATCACACCTTCTGCATCGACCATGTCCGCCTCTACAACAAGTCCTACAACTACTTCTCAGGCATGGGCGACGACGCCATCGCCGCCTACCAGAAGGACTCGCTGACCGGCCACCGGCCGACCTGGACCATGGGCGTCAACAGCGCGGCCGAGAAGCGCGAGACTGTTCGCCGCACCGCCGCGCGCGACTGGACCGGCGGCGTCCGCGACCCCTTCGACATGTTCGAGCGCGGCTTCCAGGCGCCGGTCGAGGAAGCGCCGAAGCGGCATCTGAAGACACTCGAGCGCAAGGCCTTCGATACGCTCGATCTCGACGGCACCCAGGCGGCCGACGCCATCAAGGCGCGCTACAAGCAGCTGGTGAAGATGTATCACCCCGATGCGAATGGCGGTGATCGCGGCTCGGAAGACAGGCTTCGAGAAATCATCCAGGCTTACAACTTCCTCAAGGCCGCCGGCTTCTGCTAGAACCAAAAACCTCGGCCCCTCCCGGGCCTTCTGCAATCCCGGTCTCTTCCGACGCGAAACCCGACCGAAAGCGTCCCCCGGACGCGACGGAGCCAACATGACTGATACCACGAGCGACCGCACGGCCCTCCCGGACACGACTGTTTCGGTCAAGGATACGTTCGGCTTTGAGAGCGACCTCGTCGTCCCCGCCTATGCGGCGGCGAACGAACATGTCCCCGACACGGATCCCGATTACCTGTTCGACCGCGTCACCACCCTGGCGATCCTCGCCGGCTTCGCGCGCAACCGCCGCGTGATGGTGACCGGCTATCACGGCACGGGCAAATCGACGCATATCGAGCAGGTCGCTGCGCGCCTCAACTGGCCGTGCATCCGCGTCAATCTCGACAGCCATATCAGCCGCATCGATCTGATCGGCAAGGACGCGATCGTCATCAAGGAAGGCAAGCAGGTCACGGAATTCCGCGACGGCATCCTGCCCTGGGCCTATCAGCACAATGTCGCGCTCGTCTTCGACGAATATGACGCCGGCCGTCCGGACGTGATGTTCGTCATCCAGCGCGTGCTCGAATCCTCGGGCCGCCTGACGCTGCTCGACCAGAACCGCGTCATCCGTCCGCATCCGGCCTTCCGCCTGTTCGCCACCGCCAACACGGTCGGCCTCGGCGATACGTCCGGCCTCTATCACGGCACGCAGCAGATCAACCAGGCGCAGATGGACCGCTGGTCCATCGTCACGACGCTGAACTATCTGCCGCATGACAACGAGGTCGGCATCGTCTTGTCGAAGGCGAAGCATTTCCAGAATCCGAAGGGCCGCGCCCTGGTCGGCCGCATGGTCCGCCTCGCCGACATGACCCGCTCGGCCTTCGTCAACGGCGATCTCTCGACGGTGATGAGCCCGCGCACGGTCATCACCTGGGCCGAGAATGCCGAGATCTTCGGCGACATCGCCTTCGCCTTCCGCGTCACCTTCCTCAACAAGTGCGACGAGCTCGAGCGGACGCTGGTGGCCGAATTCTACCAGCGCGCCTTCGGCGAGGAACTGACCGAGTCGGCGGCCAACGTCGTCCTGTCCTGAGGCGGCGCGCGCAATGAGCGGCTCCAACTCCGATCCGAAGCCGAAGCCGGGCGAAGCGGCGATCGAGCCGCTGAAGCGCGCGGTCGCCGGCTGCGTGCGCGCGATTTCCGGCAAGGCCGATCTCGAGGTCACCTTCTCCAACGACCGGCCGGTGCTGACCGGTCTGCGCGCCCGCCTGCCCGAGCCCGGCCGCAAGCCGACGGCGCAGGAGATCGCGGTGACGCGCGGCCTCGGCGATTCGATGGCGCTGCGCCTCGCCTGCCATGACCAGGCGCTGCACCGCGCCGCGGCGCCCGAGGGCAAGAATGCCCGCGCGGTGTTCGATGCCGTCGAGCAGGCGCGCGTCGAGGCGATCGGCGCACGGCGGATGGACGGCGTCGCCGGCAATCTTTCGGCGATGCTGGAGGACCGCTATCACCGCGGCAATTTCCAGGACATCACCGAGCGGGCCGAGGCGCCGCTGGAAGATGCGGTCTCGCTGCTCGTGCGCGAGAAGCTGACCGGCCTCGCGCCGCCCGAATCCGGCCGCAAGATCGTCGATCTCTGGCGCGGCTGGATCGAGGACAAGGCCGGTGACGGCTTCGCCAAGCTCGAGACGACCGTCGGCGACCAACGCCGCTTCGCCTCGGCCGTCCGCTCGCTGCTCGCCTCGCTCGACATGGGCGACGAGCTCGGCGAGGGCGAGAACGACGACAACGAGGAGAATGGCGAGGCTTCGGAGGAGTCCGGGGCCGAGCAGGAGAGCGGTTCCGACCAGTCCGAGCAGGCCGAGAGCGAGGCCAGCGAGGATTCGGAGGCGAGCGGCGAGGAAAGCGACGCCGGCGAGACCGAATCGACCGAGACCGGCGCCGAGGACGAGACCGAGGGCGACGAGAGCGAGGACGCGCGCGATGCCGGCGAGGAACGCCGGCCCGAGCCGCCGCAGCTGCGCGCCCTGCCGACGACCGACTACAAGGCGTTCACGATCCGCTTCGACGAGACGACCAAGGCCGAGGATCTCTGCGATTCCGCCGAGCTCGACCGTCTCCGCGGCTTCCTCGACAAGCAGCTCGCCAATCTGCAGGGCGCGGTCGGGCGGCTCGCCAACCGCCTGCAGCGCCGGCTGATGGCGCAGCAGAACCGCTCCTGGGATTTCGACCGCGAGGAGGGCATCCTCGATCCGGCGCGGCTCCACCGCGTCGTCACCGATCCGATGCAGCCCCTGTCGTTCAAGATCGAGAAGGACACGGATTTCCGCGATACCGTGGTGACCCTGCTCATCGACAATTCCGGCTCGATGCGCGGCCGGCCGATCACGGTCGCCGCCACCTGTGCCGACATCCTGGCGCGGACGCTCGAGCGCTGCGGCGTCAAGGTCGAGATCCTCGGCTTCACGACGCGGGCCTGGAAGGGCGGGCAGTCGCGCGAGGCCTGGCTGCAGGCCGGCAAGCCGGCGGCGCCGGGGCGTCTCAACGATCTCCGTCACATCATCTACAAGGCGGCGGATGCGCCCTGGCGGCGGGCGCGGCGCAATCTCGGCCTGATGATGCGCGAGGGCCTGCTCAAGGAAAACATCGACGGCGAGGCGCTCGACTGGGCGCACAAGCGCCTGCTCGTCCGCAGCGAGCAGCGCAAGATCCTGATGATGATCTCCGATGGCGCGCCGGTCGACGATTCCACGCTCTCGGTCAACACCGGCAACTATCTCGAGCGGCATCTCCGCTTTGTCATCGACGAGATCGAGAACCGCTCGCCGGTCGAGCTGATCGCCATCGGCATCGGCCATGACGTCACGCGCTATTACAAGCGCGCCGTCACCATCGTCGATGCCGAGGAACTGGCGGGTGCGATGACGGAGAAGCTCGCCGAGCTCTTCGACGAGAAGGCGGTTGCAGCCTCAGCGCAGCCGCGCCGGAGGCGTGCCGGTTGAGGCGGGCGCTTGCCTGCCTCGTTCTCGCCGCCGCCGCCCTGCTGCCGCCGGCGGCGGACGCTGCCGCGCGGACAAAACCCGGGCTCGTGCCGATCACCGTTCATGCCGAGCCGGTGGCGCGCTTTTCCCGCGTCGGCGAGGCCACCCGCTTCGGCGAGTTCGAATATCGCGGCGGCCTCGTCCTCTCCTCGCCGATGAAGCGCTTCGGCGGTCTCTCCGGCTTCGATCTTCGCGCCGACGGCAGCCGCTTCCTCGCCATCTCCGATCTCGGATCATGGTTCAGCGGCCGCCTGGTGCGCAGCGCCGGGCATCTCGTCGGCGTTGCCGACACGATGTGGGGCCCGATGCTGAACGGCAAGGGCCAGCCGCTCGCGACCCGGCGCGTCGCCGACGCCGAGTCGCTGCAGCTCGCGCCCGGCGGCGCCTATGTCAGCTTCGAACAGGCCAATGATCTGAAATTCTATCGCTTCAAGAGCGATCCCTCGCTCGCACGGGCCGAGCCCGTGGCGATCCCGCGCTCCGCGCGCGGCATGATCCGCAACAAGGGGCTGGAGACGGTCGCGCTGGCGCCGGAAGACGGTCCGCTGGCCGGATCGCCGGTCCTTATCGCCGAGCGCTCGCTCGATGAGAGCGGCAATCATCGCGCCTGGGTCGTGCGCGGCCCGCGCGCCGGCGCCTTTTCGGTCGTGCGCAGCGACGACTATGACGTGACCGACGGCGCTTTCATGCCGAATGGCGATCTCTTGCTGATCGAGCGGCGCATCACGGCGATCCCGGTCGCCGTCAACATGCGGCTCCGCCGGATTGCCGCCGATGACATTCGCCCCGGCGCGCTGGTCGATGGGCCGGTGGCGCTCGAAGCGACGATGGCCGAGCAGATCGACAATATGGAGGGGCTCGCCGTCTCGACCGATCCCGATGGCCGCATGCGCGTCACCATCGTCTCCGACGACAATTTGAACAGCTTCCAGCGCACGATGCTGCTCGAATTCGTCTGGCTCGGCCCAACCGTCGCGACGAGCGAGTAGCGGCTGCCTCGGCGCTTCCAAACGAAAAAGGCCGCCCGGAGGCGGCCAATCCCATCACTGTTGCCGGCGGCCTGATCAGGCGGCGGCGACTTCGGCGGCGGCGTGCTTCTTGGCGATCTGGCGCTTCAGCAGCTGCGCCTTCGCCGACAGCTCGCTGGCGTCGGCCTTGACGAGGAAGGCGTCGAGACCGCCGCGATGCTCGACCGAACGCAGGCCATAGGCGCTGACGCGCAGCTTGAAGCTCTGGCCGAGCGCATCGCTGATCAGCGTCACATTGACGAGGTTCGGCAGATAGCGGCGGCGGCTCTTGTTGTTGGCATGGCTGACGGTATTGCCGGTCATCACAGCCTTGCCGGTCAATTCGCAGACACGGGACATAACGAAGATCCTTCTCTTCCGCCGCGCGCGCCGGCCTCGGCAGTCATCACGGCCATATTCTTGATAAGTGGCGCTTCTCATAGTCACCACAGCAAGGCGCGTCAAGCACAGCCTCGCTCTTCGCCCGGCCGCGCGGCCGCCAAGGCGCAAAAACAGCACTCGAAGGCGCGAAGCTAACACTTTAGTCAGAAACGGGTCGCATCATGGTTAATGAAATCGTGAGAACGGCGATCGGCCGCGACATGCCGCGTGGTCCCGACGAGGAGTAAGCCCATGTTCCCGAGCCGGATCATCCGGACGAGCCGGCGGATGCTGCGTCCGACCGCGCTCCTCATCGCGCTCGCCGCCAGCATCGGCGCCACCGGCCCCGGCGCCGAGGCAAGGGCGCCGGCGGCCCAGCCGCCGCGCAGCGGCAGCGTCGAGGCGAACTACACGATGGGCCTCAACGGCATCACCATCGGCCGCTTCAAGCTGGACGCCTCCGTCGAGCGCGCCCGCTACTCGATGACCATCCGCGGCACCACCAGCGGGATCAGCCGCCTCGTCTCCGACGGCACCGGCCTCCTGAAGAGCAGCGGCCATCTCGCCGGCCCGAGCGTCATGCCCGACATCTACTATCTCGACACGACCGAGAACGGCCAGACGTCGAGCGTCGTCAACATGCGCATGCGCCAGGGCACCATCGTCTCGGTCGCCGCGCTGCCGCCGCTGCCGATCAAGGCCGATCGGGTGCCGCTCCTGCCGCAGCACAAGCACAAGATCGTTGATCCGCTCTCGGCGATGATCGCGCCGCTCTATCCCGCCGACATGGGCCGCGCCTGTAACCGCACCATTCCGGTCTTCGACGGCTGGCAGCGCTTCGACATCCGCCTGTTCTACAAGTCGACGGCCGAGGTGAAGGGCGAGGGCGGCTCCTATTCGGGCACGGTCTATGTCTGCGGCGCCCGCTATGTGCCGGTCGCCGGCCACCGGCCGAGCCGCGAGCAGGTCAAGTTCATGCAGCAGAACACCAATCTCGAGGTCTGGCTGGCCCCGGCGCCGGAAATCGGCCTGATGCTGCCCTATCGCATGCAGATCGGCACCGAGGCCGGTGTCCTCACCATCCATGCCTCGCGCTTCGAGAGCCTTAGCCGCGCCGAGCGCGCCGCATCGGCGAACTGAGCAGGTTTTCGTCCCGCATCGGGACGAACGGGCGAGGATCTCCCTCGAAGTCTGAACAATGCGGGCGGCGGCCGGGAAGGGCGGCCGCCCGTTGTCGTTCGAGCTTGTACCCATCGCCTCGGATGCCCACCAGATCTGGGTGAGACAGACCGGGAACGGCCGGTTCCATCCGATTCGTCGCCGCTCCGTTCCCGGTTCGGTGCGAGGGTTAAGACAAGCCGTTCAAATCGTCGGCAGTCGCGTCATGATCCGTTAATCATCGGCTCGGGCCGCGAAAATCGCCTCGTCGCGACGCGGACGGTAGATCGCGCGGCCGGACACCCCATATAGTGAGAGGAACAGAACGGGAAGCAGCGCCCGAAAGCGATTCGGGCCGGCTTTGTTCGCAGGACGTTCCCGTTTTCGCGCCCGGCTTCACCCTGCCCAAGGGGATGGCCGGGCCTTCACGATCCGCCGAGGTGAGACCGCCCACGCGATGACGGAAGTGATCAGAGCGCCCGGCCCAGGAGCCAGCGGCCGCGGCGTGACGGCCGTGCTCGGGCCGACCAATACCGGCAAGACCCATTTCGCCATCGAACGCATGCTCGCGCATTCGAGCGGGGTGATCGGGCTGCCGCTGCGCCTTCTGGCGCGCGAGGTCTATGGCCGCGTCGCGGCGCGGGTCGGCACCGAGGCGGTGGCGCTGATCACCGGCGAGGAAAAGATCATTCCCGCCCATCCGCGCTACCGGGTCTGCACTGTCGAGGCGCTGCCGTCGCAGACGGAGGCCTCCTTCCTCGCGATCGACGAGATCCAGCTCGCCGGCGATCTCGAGCGCGGTCATGTCTTCACCGACCGCATCCTCAATCTGCGCGGGCGCGACGAGACGCTGCTGCTCGGCGCCGGCACCATGCGCGGCATCATCGAGAAGCTGCTGCCGGGCGTCACCGTGATCACGCGGCCGCGCATGTCGATGCTGACCTATGCCGGCTCGAAGAAGATCACGCGGCTGCCGCGCCGCTCCGCCATCGTCGCCTTCTCCTCCGACGAGGTCTATGCCGTCGCCGAGCTCATCCGCCGCCAGCGCGGCGGCGCCGCGGTCGTGCTCGGCTCGCTGAGCCCGCGCACGCGCAATGCGCAGGTCGAATTGTTCCAGTCGGGCGATGTCGAATTCCTGGTCGCGACCGATGCGATCGGCATGGGCCTCAATCTCGATGTCGACCATGTCGCCTTCGCGCAGGAGCGCAAATTCGACGGCTACCAGTATCGCCGCCTGACCGCCTCCGAGTTCGGCCAGATCGCCGGCCGCGCCGGCCGCCACACCCGCGACGGCACTTTCGGCGTCACCGGGCAGGTCGATCCGCTCGACGATGATCTCGTCGAGGCGCTGGAGAATCATCATTTTCAAGCGGTGCGCACTTTGCAGTGGCGCAATCGTTCGCTCGATTTTCGTTCGCTCGAGGCGCTCCGGGCGAGCCTCGATCGCACGCCGGGCATCGAGGGCCTCTCCAAGGCGCCGCCCTCCGTCGACGTCACGGTGCTGGAGCGCGTCGGCCGCGACAGCGACGTCTCCTCGCTCGCGACGACGCGCGAGCGGGTGCAACTCCTTTGGGATATCTGCCAGATTCCCGATTATCGCCGCATCGCGCCGGCCAATCATGCCGAGCTCGTCACCGAGATTTTCCGCTTCGTCGCCCGCGACGGCGCCATTCCGGACGAGTGGTTTGCCCGCCAGGTCGCCTTCGCCGACCGCACCGATGGCGACATCGATACGCTCTCGAATCGCATCGCTCACATCCGAACCTGGACCTTCGCGGCCAACCGTCCGAACTGGGTTCTTGATCCTCGCCATTGGCAGGAGCGCACGCGCGCGATAGAGGATCGTCTTTCCGACGCGTTGCACGAAAGGCTGACCCAGCGTTTCGTCGATCGGCGCACCAGCGTTCTCATGAAGCGGCTAAGAGAAAACGCCATGCTCGAAGCAGAAATCACGACCTCCGGCGACGTCCTGGTCGAGGGGCAGCATGTCGGCAGCCTGCAGGGTTTCCGCTTCACGCCGGATCCGAAGGCTGACGGCCCCGACGCCAAGGCCATCGCCTCCGTCGCCCATCGCGCGCTTTCCGGCGAACTGGAGCGGCGGGCCGAGAAGATCGGCCGCGCCCCGAACCCGGAGCTGCTGCTCTCGGTCGACGGCACGCTGCGCTGGCTCGGCGCCCCGGTCGCCAAGATCGTCGCGACCGACGACATGCTCAGGCCGCGCCTCGTCCTGCTTGCCGACGAGGGCCTTTCCGGCCCGTCGCGCGAACGGGTGCAGGACCGTGTCGATCTCTGGCTGAAGAGCCATGTCGAGACGCTGCTGAAGCCGCTGTTCGATCTTCTCGCCGGTCCCGAGCTGACGCCGGCGGCGCGCGGCATCGCCTTCCGCATCGTCGAGGGGCAGGGCGTGCTCGATCGCTCGGAGCTCGCCGACGAATTGAAGGCGCTCGATCAGGAATCCCGCGCCGGCCTCCGCAAGCTCGGCGTGCGCTTCGGCGCCTATCACGTCTATGTGCCGGCCATGCTGAAGCCAGCGCCGAGCGCCCTCAACGCGCTGCTCTGGGCGCTCAAGAACCAGGGCCTCGACACGCCCGGCCTCGCCGAGCTGCCGCAGCTCTCCGCCTCGGGGCGCACGACCATCCTCGTCGACCCGACCTTCGCCCGGCCGCTGTACCGCGTCGTCGGCTATCGCATCGCCGGCAATCGCGCCGTCCGCCTCGATATTCTCGAGCGGCTCGCCGACATCATTCGTCCGCTGATCGCCTGGAAGCCGACCTCCGACAATCTGGTGCCGCCTGATGGCGCCGTCGACGGCAACGGCTTCACCGTCACCGTCTCGATGATGTCGCTGCTCGGCTGCTCGGGCGAGGACTTCGCCGGCGTGCTGAAATCGCTCGGCTACCGGCTGGAGCGCCGGCCGGCCCCGCCGAAGCCGGTTGCGGCCCCGGTCGCGGCCGCGCCCGTCGCGGCGGTCGCCGAGGTTGAGGTCGAGGCGCCGGTGGCTGCCGATGCCTCCGCCGAGCCGGTCGAGGCTGCTACCGAGCCGACTGACGCCGTCGATACAGTGGAGCCCGTCGAGGCGGTTGCGCCCCTCGAGGACGCGGCCGAGCCTGTTGCCGCCGAGATCGCGGCTCCCGAGCCGGTCGCCGAAGTCGCCGAAGAGGCCGCCCCGGCGTCCGTCGAGGCGGCTCCGGAGGCCGTCGCGGCCGAGGAGCCCGCGGCCGAGCCTGTCGCCGAGGACGCGGCCAGCGAGGCTCCGCCGGACGCGGAGGCGGTTGCCACCGACGACCCGGCGCCTGCCGAGCCCGTCGCGGCTGCGGATGGCGAGGCCGCGGCCGAACCCGAGATGATCGAGATCTGGCGCCCCGGCCGTTTCGACCGCCGTCCGCCGCGCGAGCAGGGCGAGCGTCGCGGCGGGGGCCGCAATCGCGGTCCGGCCGAGGCCCGCGCCGACGGCGCGCCCGGCGAGGCCCGCGAGGGTCGCCGCCATGGTCGGCCGCAGCATGATCGTCCGGCCCAGGACAGGCCTGCGCAGGACAGGCCCGCGCAAGACAGGCCGGCAGCCGCGCAGGATCGGCCGCAGCAGGGCCGCGACGGCAAGCCTGGCCGGCGCGACGATCGCGGGCCGCGTCCGGACCGTCCGCCGCACCGGCCGGATCGTCCTGCTCATGCCGATGGCGAGCGTCCCGATCGTCGCCACGACCGGCCCGACCAGCGCAAGCATGGCGGCCCCGCGCCGCAGCCGCGCCGTGACGAGCCGCGCCGCGAGCGTCCGATCGATCCGCTCTCGCCCTTCGCGGCGCTCGCCGCCTTGAAGGCCGATCTCGAAGCGAAGAAGCGCGGCGGCTAGGCATCGGGAGCTGAGGCACGATGGGGGAGGACGGGGGAGCGCAGCGCATCGACAAGTGGCTGTGGTTCGCTCGCCTCGCCAAGACGCGGACCACGGCCCAGAAGCTCGTTCATTCCGGCGCCGTCCGCGTCAACCGCGACAAGGTCGATGCGGCGAGCCGGCAGGTGCGGCCGGGCGATGTGCTGACCGTGGCGCTGGAGCGGCAGGTGCGCGTGCTGAAGGTGCTGGCTCCCGGCGTTCGGCGGGGACCGGCCAGCGAGGCGGTCCTGCTCTATGAGGACGTCACGCCGCCCGCGCCCATTCGTCCGGCATCGGGCGGCGAGCGGCCGACGAAGCGCGACAGGCGGGCGATCGATGCCTTTCATTCCTCGCGGGGCGGCTTCGCCGGCATGGGCTTCCGTGACGGCGACGAGGACTGAATGATCATTTCCCGGCAGAACGGATTGCGAGGCGTTCCGTTCCTTGCACGGTCCGACCAAACCGTTTACCCCATGCCACTGCCCGCGGCCTGACGCGCCCGGACCAGGAGATTGCCGTGCCCTATGTCGTGACCGATAACTGCATTCGCTGCAAATTCACGGACTGCGTCGAAGTCTGCCCGGTGGACTGTTTCTACGAAGGCGACAACATGCTCGTCATCCATCCGGACGAGTGCATCGATTGCGGCGTGTGCGAGCCGGAATGTCCGGCCGACGCGATCAAGCCGGACACCGAGCCGGGCCTCGAAAAGTGGCTGAAGATCAACGCCGAATATGCCGAGAAGTGGCCGAACATCACGCTGCGCAAGGACCCGCCGGCCGACTCGGCCGAGTTCGACGGGGTCGCCGGCAAGTTCGAGACCTATTTCTCGCCGAAGCCCGGCACGGGCGACTGATCTCCCGGCGGCAGTGGCCGCCTGCCCAGCCGTCAAGGATGCGCCTGCGCGATCGTCGCGCCGGGCTGTTCTGTAACGCTTTGTTTTTCCGGCTTTTTGTGATATATACCCAACACAGTCGGTAAAAACCTACGGCGTCGCCGCACCTGGTTGGTGTTTGGTTGGTGGTCAACCTCCTCTTTCGATAGCGAATTGTCCTTCTGGCGCGGCGAGAGCTTTGCCAGTGGGCCTATTCGCGACTGAAAGCGGTTGTTGCCCTCGCCTCCCTGGCGAGTCTCACGATTTTTTCCATCGGCTGACAGTTGGCAGGGCGAATCCGGGCGGTTCGCCGCCGGGGCGTTTGCGCGCCCTGGCACCGCCCAGGACGCAGGAGCGATGGATCTGACGCTGTGCGCGTCACATCCGGCCTCCGGCCTGGCGAGCCGGGACCGTAACCGCAAGGAGTCTATACGAGTATGGCCGCAATCAAGAAGACCACTCTTCGTTCCGATTTCAAGACGAGCGAACGCATCGTCTATCCGGCGCATGGCGTCGGCGAGATCGTCGGTCTCGAGGAACAGGAAGTGGCCGGCATGAAGCTCGAACTGTTCGTCATCTCTTTTGAAAAGGACAAGATGAAGCTGCGTGTCCCGGTCGCCAAGGCGACCGCAGTGGGCATGCGCAAGCTTTCCGACGCCGCCACCGTCAAGAAGGCGCTGGAGACGATCCGCGGCCGCGCGCGCGTCAAGCGCACGATGTGGAGCCGCCGCGCGCAGGAATATGAGGCGAAGATCAACTCGGGCGACCTGATCGCGATCTCCGAGGTGGTGCGCGACCTGTTCCGTTCCGACAGCCAGCCCGAGCAGTCCTATTCGGAGCGCCAGCTCTATGAGGCCGCTCTCGACCGGATGTCGCGCGAAATCGCGGCTGTCAGCGAGATCTCCGATACCGAGGCCGTGCGCCAGATCGAGCAGAACCTCGCCAAGAGCCCCCGCCGCGGCGCCAAGTCCGACGATGCGACGGCCGAGGCCGAGCCCGAGGATGACGGCGACGAGACGCATGACGAGGCCGCCTGATCGCGGCTGCGCCGAATTGACGCGGCCTGCGCGGCCGCTGCCCTGAAACACAGGCGAAACGCCCGGCTCCCCAGCCGGGCGTTTCGTTTTTCGGCCTTTTGATCGCCCTTGTGCGGTCCGATCACGCCCTTGTGTGCACTTTCGCAGCAACCGTCCGCTCTTCCCGTCCGTATCAGTTTGCACAGGACGCAAACGGGTGTGAGGACGGGGGCGCTACCGATGGCCATGTCTACGATGTCGACCGGCCGCCAGTTCGTGAAGGCGGCGATGCAGGCTCCCTATCTGGAGCGCGGGCAGGAACATGACCTGGCGGTGCTCTGGCGCGAGCAACACGACCAAGCAGCGCTGCATCAGCTGACCCAGGCGCATATGCGCCTCGTGATTGCGATCGCGGCGCGCTTCCGGCATTTCGGCCTGCCGATGAACGACCTGATCCAGGAAGGCAATGTCGGCCTGCTCGAGGCCGCCGCCCGCTTCGAGCCGGAGCGCGAGATCCGCTTCTCGACCTATGCCACCTGGTGGATCCGTGCGGCGATCCAGGACTATGTCCTGCGCAACTGGTCGATCGTGCGCGGCGGCACCTCCTCGACGCAGAAGGCGCTGTTCTTCAATCTGCGCCGCCTCCGCGCCAAGCTGGCGCGCGGCAATGAAGGCGCGAACAGCCGCCAGATCTACCAGCAGATCGCGCTCGCGGTCGGCGTCTCGACCGATGATGTCGCCGTGATGGATGCGCGGCTGTCGGGCTCCGACACGTCGCTGAATGCGCCGGTCGGCGATGGCGAGTCGACGGCATCCGATCGGCAGGACTTCCTGGTCGACGACACCCCGCTGCCCGACGAGCGGGTCGGGGCGGCGATCGACAGCGAGCGCTGGTCTCTATGGCTGCGCGAGGCGATGGATGTGCTGTCGCCGCGCGAGGCGCGCATCCTGAAGGCGCGCCGGCTGAGCGAGGAGACCGTGACGCTCGAGGAGCTCGGCACGGCGCTCGGCATCTCGAAGGAGCGCGTCCGCCAGATCGAGGGTCGCGCCCTCGAGAAGGTCAAGGCGGCGCTGCTGCGCGATCACCCGCATCCGATGGCGGGCGCCTAGACCCATCCGAAAATCCCCTCGCCGGCGACTAACGGCGCGGTGCAGCCGCCTGATCATAGGCTTGCTGCGCCGCGAGCACCGCATCCATGTTTCTCTCAGCCCAGTGGGCCAGCGTGCGCACCGTTTCCGTCAGCGTGCGGCCGAGCGGCGTCAGCGCATATTCGACGGTCACCGGGACGGTCGCGTAGATCGTGCGCGAGACGAGGCCGTCGCGCTCCATCTTCTTCAAGGTCTGGGACAGGACCTTCTGCGAGATGCCGTGGATGTCGCGGCGCAGATGATTGAAGCGCACCGGCTCGTCCTGCAGCCGGTCGAGGATCAGCACGGCCCATTTGTCGGCGATGCGGTCGAGCACCATCCGGGTCGGGCAGCGGTCATTGTAGACGTCATAGGCGTGCGACATAAGCGATCCGATCGAGTGGCCGGTTTCCTCGAGGTGACTTCGTGAGCGAAAAGTGCCCTCTTACGGGCTTCCGCGTTGGGCTCTATGTATCACTGCGATAGATAGTTTCCAATCGATACCCAAGGGGATCATGATGACAGACGGAATTCTCGTCCTCGGCGCCACCGGCAATATCGGCAAGCCGCTCGTCAAGGCGCTGCTTGCGAAGGGCGAAACGGTCAAGGCGGCGTCGCGGTCGGGCAAGCCAGTCGAAGGCGCTGCGGGCGTCGTGTTCGACATCACCGATCCCGCCACCTTCGCGGCGGCGTTCGATGGCGTCGATCGCGCCTTTGTCATGCTGCCGACCGGCTATGTGAATGCCAGGGAACTGCTGCTTCCGGTCGTCGCCGCCGCCGCCGAGCGCGGCGTCAAGGTGGTGTTCCTCAGCGTCTTCGGCGTCGATGCGGATGACAGCATCCCCTATCGCCAGGTC
The DNA here is from genome assembly GCA_965279105.1 of Kaistia sp. Classification (GTDB taxonomy): domain Bacteria; phylum Pseudomonadota; class Alphaproteobacteria; order Rhizobiales; family Kaistiaceae; genus Kaistia. Next base: position 446,876 of record OZ257135.1, on the reverse strand, counting down.
GAGATCGCGCTGGAAAAGTCGGGAACGCCCTTTGTGGTCCTGCGGCCGAACTGGTTCGCCGATAATTTCCAGACCTTCTGGAAGCCCGGCATCGACCATGGACAGATCGCCGTCCCGGCCGCCGAGGGCAAGACGAGCTTCATCGATGTCCGCGACATCGCCGAGAGCGCAGCCGCGGCCCTGACCTCCAGCGCCTTCGACGGCAAGGCCTTCAACCTGACCGGACCCGAGGCGCTCGGCTATGCCGAGGCGGCCGCCATTCTCTCGGGCGTCGTCGGCAAGAGCGTCACCTATGCGGCGATCAGCGACGAGGCCTTCATCGGCATCCTGACGGGCGCCGGCGTGCCGCAGGACTATGCGGCGTTCCTGGCCTCGATCTTCTATCCGGTCCGGGCGGGATGGACGGCGCTGGTGACCGGCGATGTCGAAACGCTGACCGGCAAGCCGCCGCGTTCGCTCGCCGTCTACGCCGCCGACAATGCGGCGGCGCTGAGCGCCTGAGCGAGCGGCCTCTCAGGCCGTCCAGACGTCCGCCCGTCCCTCGCCGGATCCGATTTCGGCGAGGAAATCGCCGATCACCGCGACGACGAGCGCATGGTCCTCGGCCTGCGGCAGCCCGGAGACGGTGGCGGTGCCGACCATGCCGACATTGGCGACGATGATCGGGAAGGCGCCGCCATGGGCGCGGAACTGTTCCTTGTCGACCAGCGAGCTGGCGGCGAAGTCGACGCCGCGAATGCGGGCCTTCTGGCCGACATAGAACGAGGAGTGGCCGAAGCGCTTGACCACCGCGACCTTGCCGGCCACCCAGTATTCATTGTCGGCGCTGGTGCCTTCGAGCGCGGCATAGAAGAGGCGCTGGTCGCCGCGCGAGATGTCGACGACGACAGCCTGCTTGTTCGCCCGCGCCCGCGCGATGATCTTCTGGCCGAGCTCGATCGCGGTGTCATTGTCGAAGCGGTCGAAGACGAGCCGCTTTTCCTGTTCGAGCAGCTCGTCGAGCAGCCGTGCATCGTCGGTCATGATGTCCTCCCGGCCTGCCGCCTACGCGACCGCTTCGAACAGGATGTCCTGCGCGCCCTGCCAGAGCGTCGCCTTGCCGAGCGCGACGAGGTTTTCGCGGCCCTCGGTGATGGTCAGGAAGTGGTTGCCGGCGAGCTGGCCGAGCTTCGAGGCGAAATGGACGCCGCCATAGGCGAGCAGGATCTCGGTCTCGCTGATGCCGCCGGGATAGAGGATGAACTGGCCAGGCGCCGGATAGGACGTGTGGTTCTCATAGGAAAGGCCGAGGTCGAGATCGCCGAGCGGGATCCAGCAGCCCTCGCCGCTCCAGCGGACATGGATCAGCTTTTCGCGATAGGGCAGCAGCGCCTTGAACACCGCCACGGTCTTCGGCGCCGCGTCTTCCTCGAATTCGGCGAGGAAGGTGTAGGGGCCGGCGGTGATCTTCACTTTGCTCATGGTGCAGCGCTGTCCTGGTTTGACGTCGGGCGGGCGTGACCTCAGGGGATCACGGCATATCCATCATTGTCAGGGCGATGCGGCGAAGGTCAAGGCGTGTTCAACGGGCTTGAGACGCCGAATCAGACGACAGCGCAGAGGCCTTGACGCTGACCTGAAGCGAGTAGCAGGCGGCAAGTCCGAAAATGAAGCGGTCGCCCCGAAGGGCGACCGCCAGGACGATTAGGCGTCGCGCCACCGCCGCTTGATGGCTTCTTCTCGGCTTCCATGGTGCGCCTTCCCGGTCTTTATTTCCGAGATTCGCCCAGCGTTCGTATCGAAGTGCGCTGCGATACGGCTCTGAAGCCAGCCATCGATGATCATCTGATGCACCTGAATTGCATCCTCGAATGACAGCCGCGATGACGGGCGGCGCGGGTCGTCTCCGAACAGGTCAAGCATGTTCGTCCTTTCGCTGTTGCAGCAAAAGCCGGGCTTGACCAAGGAGCGGAAAAGACTCACTACTATTTTCGTTGCCCACCCTATGACCCGTCGCCCGACCAGTATGGTTGACGGGGCTTGAAGTACAGAAGCCGTCTCGTTCGCTGCGAGGCGGCTTCGCCTTTTCAAGCTCATGTCAAATTCTGGTCGGAGTTGAAGCGAAGAGTCAAGCAACACAAAAGTCTCCGCTGGGGCGTTTGGCCCGCAGAGCGAAATAGTGATACAAAACATATACTTACGAGGTTCCTCCCCCCGACCCAGCGACGAGTTGTTCTGTGCTGAGCACGTGCACAATGCGCACGAATCACTGTCTTTGTCAAAGTGCTGCGTTTGCGTTTCTATGCTGCACTGCGGAATACATCAGCGTTGCTTACCTAATAGGCAGAAGCATATGCGGATGTCGTTATATCTTGATGTGCTGGCGGCTTGCGCCGCTCGCTAAGTGCGTCGACGGCGATGATTTCAGGCGCCCATGGGTGGTCGAGGATCTCCTGGAAGCGCGGCGTCACCAGGATGTCAGGGTCGCCGCTGTCCGGCAGGACAAAGACGATCCAGCCGGCCCTGCAGCCGTCGACGCCGGCGACCGTCGTCACGGCGCGGTGTCGATGCCGACGGTGACGGCGGCCTTCGGGGAGACGAGACTTGCCTGCTCGGTCGCCAGCGGCAGTTCGTCGGCGCCGGAGGCGCGGGCGGCGTCGAGGAGATCGACCAGCGAGGCGGTTGCGAGCCGGAGGGCCTCCTCGTCCGCGGTGCCGCTGAGGAGACGCGCCAGCAGCAATGCGGCGAAGAGATCGCCGGTGCCGTTCGGCACGCGGCCGTCGAAGAGGCCGTGCCGCGCCGAGAGCACGGCCTCAGTGCGGACCAGCAGCGTCTCGGTGGTGCCGCCGCCGGAAAGAGCCGAGGTGACCGCGACGCGGGGCGCGCGCAGGGCGCGGGCGGCGTCGATCGCCTCGGCGCGCGAGGCGATCGGATGGCCGGCGATGAAGCCGAGTTCTGTGAGGTTCGGCGTCAGGATGTCGGCGCGCGGCACGAGATGGTCGCGGATCGCCGCGGCGCTGGCCTCCGGAATATAGAGCGCGCCATTGTCGCCCATGACGGGATCGCAGCAATAGAGCGCGTCCGGCCGCACCGCCTTGATCGCGTCGATCAGGCGGGCGATCGCAGCCGGCTGGCTGGCGGCGCCGACATAGCCGGTCAGGATGCCGCCGATCTCGCCGAGCCAGGGCGCGCGGATGAGATCATCGATCAACCGCTCGAAGGCGGCCTCGTCGGGGACGATACGGCTGGCGCGGCCATGGCCGGGATGCCAGGGCAGCGTCACCGTGCGCACGGCCCAGACGGGAAAGCCGAGCCGCTCCAGCGCGAAGCCGGCCGCGCGGCTTCCGATCGCGCCGCGCACGACGTCGGATGTGACGACCAGGACGGCGGGCTTCGGAACGATCGACATTGATTGCTACCTTGATGGGACGGCGTGGACCCTAGCCGATTCGATCCGGCGCCGCTGCAACCGCGAGACAACCGATGCCCTCCAGCCGCCCGCGCCGTTCCGTCCTCTATGTGCCCGGCGCCAATGTCCGTGCGCTGGCCAAGATCCCCTCGCTCGCCACTGACGTCGTGATCCTCGATCTCGAGGATGCGGTGGCGCCGGCCGAGAAGGCGGCGGCGCGGAACCGTGTCGCCGCGTTGCTGGCCGCGCCGCGCGCGCCCGAGGCCCCCGAGATCGTCGTGCGCGTCAATGCGCTGGCGAGCGGGTTCGGCCGGGACGATCTCGCCGAATTGCTGCCGCTCGCCCCGGACGGGGTGCTGATTCCCAAGGTGACGCGAGCCGAGGATCTCGCCGCCGTCCGCCGCGTCGCTGCCGAGGTCGCGCCGGACGTGCGGCTGCCGCTCTGGGCGATGATCGAGACGGCGCGGGCGGTGGCCGATCCGCTCGGCATCGCGGAGGCGCATGACGCGGCGCTGCCGCTCGCCGTCCTCGTACTCGGGCTCAACGACCTCGCCGCCGAGACGGGCGCGCGGCAGCTCCCGGGGCGCGCGCCGATGCTGCCCTGGCTGATGGCGGTGCTGGCGGCGGGACGGGCCGGCGGGCAGGACGTGATCGACGGCGTCTTCACCGATCTCGTCGATACGGACGGCTTCGCGGCGGAATGCCGGCAGGGCCGCGACTGCGGCTTCGACGGCAAGAGCCTGATCCATCCCGGCCAGATCGCGATGGCCAACCAGTGCTTCGCGCCTGACGAAGCGGAGCTCGCCTTCGCCCGCCGGATCGCCGGCCTCTTCGACCAGCGGGAGCATGCGGGCCTCGGTGTCGTCGCATTCGAGGGCAAGATGGTCGAAAGGCTGCATGCCGAGGCCGCTCGGCGCCTGCTCGCTCGCGCCCGCGCGATCGAGGCGCGCGGCTTCTGACGCCCGCTTGAACAGCCGGTGAGGCCAGGCTGACGACTTTGTGAAGCCTCCCTGCTTAAAATAATGCAGGCTTATCATAAGCGTCGCTATTTCTTCAACAGAGGCGGACGGATTGGTGAACAATGACCAATCGAACCGGACGTCCATTCCTGTTTTATGCGCGCGTAGGGATTTTTCTGTCGCGAAAGAGCCGTTGCGAAGAACGTTCATCCTGCACGGTCATTCAAGACCCGTTGTTATGACAATCCCGTGAGTTGCCGAACCATGCTGGTGAACCATATCAGGCTCACCGGCGACGATCACTTGGTCGCTCCCAAAGAGCCTCCGGATCGCCGTCACGGCAGTTAAACAACTACGGGACTTCAACTATGCGCAAGCTCATTCTCGCCGCCGCCTCGGTCGCCTTCCTCGCTTCCGGTGCTTCCGCCTTCGCGGTCGAGCAGACCGAAGGACAGGTCGCCTCGGTCAACCCGGCTGCTGGAACGCTGACCCTCAAGACCGGCCAGTCCTTCCAGTTCGCCAACGGCACCGTGCTCTACGGCCTGATGCCCGGCGATGCGGTCGGCGTGACCGCGAACGGTTCGCAGGGCATCGGTGCCTTCGATCCGCATCCGGCCAGCCAGGACGGCATGGACATCAACTAAGGACTGACGCCCGTCGCTGACGGCGCCCGTCGTTCTCTCCTCATTCCCCCAAAGGACATCATCATGCGCAAGCTCATTCTCGCCGCGGCTTCGGTCGCTTTCCTCGCCACCGGCGCTTCGGCCTTCGCCGCCGAGCAGATCACCGGCACCGTCGAGACGGTCAACCCGGCCGCCGGCACGTTGACCCTCAAGTCGGGCCAGTCGTTCCAGTTCGCCAACGGCACCGTGCTCTACGGCCTGCTGCCCGGCCAGGAAGTCGGCGTGGCTGCCAATGGCACCCAGGGCATCGGCGCCTTCGATCCCCATCCGGCCAACCGTGACGGCGACGTCAACTAAGACCTGACGCTCGCCTCCGACACACCCTCGTTTTCAAGGACATCATCATGCGCAAGCTCATTCTCGCCGCGGCTTCGGTCGCTTTCCTCGCCACCGGCGCTTCGGCCTTCGCCGCCGAGCAGATCACCGGCACCGTCGAGACGGTCAACCCGGCCGCCGGCACGCTGACCCTCAAGTCGGGCCAGTCGTTCCAGTTCGCCAACGGCACCGTGCTCTACGGCCTGCTGCCCGGCCAGGAAGTCGGCGTGGCTGCCAATGGCACCCAGGGCATCGGCGCCTTCGATCCCCATCCGGCCAACCGTGACGGCGACGTCAACTAAGACCTGACGCTCGCCTCCGACACACCCTCGTTTTCAAGGACATCATCATGCGCAAGCTCATTCTCGCCGCGGCTTCGGTCGCTTTCCTCGCCACCGGCGCTTCGGCCTTCGCCGCCGAGCAGATCACCGGCACCGTCGAGACGGTCAACCCGGCCGCCGGCACGCTGACCCTCAAGTCGGGCCAGTCGTTCCAGTTCGCCAACGGCACCGTGCTCTACGGCCTGCTGCCCGGCCAGGAAGTCGGCGTGGCTGCCAATGGCACCCAGGGCATCGGCGCCTTCGATCCCCATCCGGCCAACCGTGACGGCGACGTCAACTAAGACCTGACGCTCGCCTCCGACACACCCTCGTTTTCAAGGACATCATCATGCGCAAGCTCATTCTCGCCGCGGCTTCGGTCGCTTTCCTCGCCACCGGCGCTTCGGCCTTCGCCGCCGAGCAGATCACCGGCACCGTCGAGACGGTCAACCCGGCCGCCGGCACGCTGACCCTCAAGTCGGGCCAGTCGTTCCAGTTCGCCAACGGCACCGTGCTCTACGGCCTGTTGCCCGGCCAGGAAGTCGGCGTGGCTGCCAATGGCACCCAGGGTATCGGCGCCTTCGATCCCCATCCGGCCAACCGTGACGGCGACGTCAACTAGTCGAGCCTTCACGTTCTACGCTCCGTAGCAAAACGGCGCCCGATCGCAAGACCGGACGCCGTTTCTGCATGGGCAGGGCCGGAGGACTCAGGCCCAGGGACGCTCGTCGGCGAGGCTCGCCTCGAAGGTCGCGATCTCCGGCTGCTTCACCATTGTGAGGCCGATATCGTCGAGGCCGTTGAGCAGCTTTTCCTTGCGCTCGGCGTCGATGTCGAAATGGACGACGCCGCCGTCCGGACCGCGAATCTCCTGCGCCGCGAGGTCGATCGTCAGGCGGGCATTCTCGCCGCGCTCGGCATCGTCGAACAGCTTGTCGAGGTCTTCCTTGTCGACGCGGATCGGCAGGATGCCGTTGTTGAAGCAGTTGTTGTAGAAGATGTCGGCAAAGGACGTGGAGATCACGCAGCGGATGCCGTAGTCGAGCAGCGCCCAGGGGGCATGCTCGCGCGAGGAGCCGCAGCCGAAATTGTCGCCCGCCACCAGGATCGAGGCGTGGCGATAGGCCGGCTTGTTCAGCACGAAATCGGGATTCTCGCTGCCGTCATCCTTGAAGCGCATCTCGGCGAACAGGCCCTTGCCGAGCCCGGTGCGCTTGATGGTCTTCAGATAATCCTTCGGGATGATCATGTCGGTGTCGATATTGATGAAGGGCAGCGGCGCTGCGACACCGGTCAGCGTGGTGAACTTGTCCATGGCGGTCGTCCTCGGATCGTCCTGAAAGACAGGGTCTGTCTCAAGCGTTTCTATCGGGTCATGCGCTCGTCGAGCGCGGCGGTCAAGCGGGCGGCGCGCGGCCGCTCGTCAGTCTGCGGCCTCCTCGATCGCTTCCATGTCCTCGTCGGAGAGGCCGAAATGGTGGCCGATCTCGTGGATGAGCACATGCGTCACGATGGCGCCGAGTGTCTCGTCATGCTCGGCCCAGTAATCGAGGATCGGCCGCCGGTAGAGCCAGACGCGGTTGGGCGGCATGCCGGTCACGGCGGTGGCGCCGGCATGGGCAAGGCCCACCCCGACGAAGAGGCCGAGCAGGTCGAACTCGCTTTCGATGTCGAGATCGTCCAGCACCGCCTGCTCGGGGAAGTCGTCGACGCGGAGCTCGATATCGCCGGTCAGGCGGCGGAATTCCTCCGGCAGGCCGGCGAGCGCGACGCGGCCGAGCGCCTCGAAATCGTCGAGCGAGGGCGCCTTCAGGGCGCCGAGTGCATCGGTCGTCGTCATCCGCTCTGTTCCCTCGCCTTCCTGCCTGCCGCCTGAACCCGCGATGAACGCCCGCCTCAGGCAGGGTTCAGGCCGGATGCGCTTTTCTCTTGGCAACCGCCCCGATCGGGGCGGACTGCAACGAGGAGAGCATCATGCTGAAATCCGCCCTCATCACGGCCGCGACCGTCGTCGCCCTCACCGTCGGCTCGCTCGGGGCCGCCCATGCCGAGACGCCCCGCATTCCGGCGCCGACCGCCGTCGACTGGCGCGGCGGCGACTATCGTGGGGCGCCGGGCTGGCATGGCAACCGCGGCTACGACAATCGCGGCTGGAACGGTCCGCGCGGCGAGCGCCATGTCCGCGGTCCCGTCCGGGTCTGCAAGCCGATCCTGCGCACGGTCAAGGTCCGCGGCCATCACGGCTGGCGCTTCGAGCGGGTCGTGGTCGGCGAACGCTGCCATTTCGTCCGTCGCGGCTGGTGATCGGCCAGGAAACCGACAAGGGGAGCCGGAAAGGGGGACCGGCGACGCGCCGGTCCCCCGCCCGCATTCAGTGCCAGTCGCGGATGTCGACGAAGTGGCCGGCGATCGCCGCGGCCGCCGCCATCTGCGGCGAGACGAGGTGCGTGCGGCCCTTGAAGCCCTGGCGGCCCTCGAAATTGCGGTTCGAGGTCGAGGCGCAGCGCTCGCCCGGCTTCAGGCGATCCTCGTTCATGGCGAGGCACATCGAGCAGCCCGGCTCGCGCCATTCGAAGCCCGCCGCCTTGAAGAGGACGTCGAGACCCTCGGCCTCGGCCTGCTCCTTGACGAGGCCGGAGCCCGGAACGACCATCGCATTGACGCCTTCGCGCACGCGCCGGCCGCCGATCATGCCGGCAGCGGCGCGCAGATCCTCGATGCGGCCATTGGTGCAGGAGCCGATGAAGACGCGCTCGACGGGGATGTCGACCATGCGGGTGCCCGGCTTCAGGCCCATATAGTCGAGCGCGCGCCACTTCGAGGAGCGCTTGTTCTCGTCGGCGATCTCGTCGGGATTGGGCACGACGCCGGTGATGGCGACGACGTCCTCGGGCGAGGAGCCCCAGGTGACGATCGGCGGCAGGCGGGCGGCGTCGAGGCGGATTTCCTTGTCGAAATGCGCGCCCTCGTCCGAGACGAGCTTTTCCCAGTAGCGCATGGCCTGGTCCCAGGTCTCGCCCGAGGGTGCCTTCGGCCGGCCCTTGATATAGGCGAAGGTCTTCTCGTCCGGCGCGATCAGGCCGGCGCGGGCGCCGCCCTCGATCGACATGTTGCAGACGGTCATGCGGCCTTCCATCGAGAGGGCGCGGATCGCCTCGCCGGCATATTCCATGACATGGCCGGTGCCGCCGGCCGTGCCGATCTCGCCGATGATGGCGAGGATGATGTCCTTCGCGGTCACCCCGGCCGGCGCCTGGCCGTCCACGGTGATGCGCATGTTCTTCGCCTTCTGCTGCAAGAGCGTCTGCGTGGCGAGCACATGCTCGACCTCGGAGGTGCCGATGCCATGGGCGAGCGCGCCGAAGGCGCCATGCGTCGAGGTGTGGCTGTCGCCGCAGACGATGGTCATGCCGGGCAGCGTGAAGCCCTGCTCGGGGCCGACGATGTGGACGATGCCCTGGCGATGGTCGCGCTCGGAATAGTATTCGACGCCGAAATCGGCGGCATTCTCGGCGAGCGTCGCCACCTGCAGCGCGGATTCGGGATTGGCGATGCCCTGCGAGCGGTCGGTCGTCGGCACGTTGTGATCGACGACGGCGAGCGTCCGCTTCGGCTGATGCACGCGGCGGCCGGCGATGCGCAGGCCCTCGAAGGCCTGCGGGCTCGTCACCTCATGCACGAGGTGGCGGTCGATATAGAGGATGGCGGTGCCGTCGGGGGTCTCCTCGATGACGTGATCATCCCAGATCTTGTCGTAGAGGGTGCGGGGTGTCTGATCGGACGTGGTCATGACGTCGTTCCTGGCAATCGAAGGAAAGAAGGAAGCAGCGCTGCATCGGGGCGAGGGGCTCGGGGCGTGCGAAGCCCGGCCATGGCCCCGTCAAAGTCGGCCGCGGTCCTCTGTCGCCTGGAGACGCGCGAAGAAGCGCCACGGCAGGCGCGCATGATCGTCCATCGACGCGAAATCCGCGGTCGTCGGGCAATGCGTGGGGGCGCTGGCGTCGTTCATAACGGTTCTAGATAGCAGTGCCGCGCCCGCCCGACAATCCTTGCCGCCCGCCGGCGCCTTCAGCGCGTCCGCGTCGCCTGCAGCGACAGCGCCAAGGGCATGCGCGGCAGCCCGGCGGGCAGCTTGAACATCCGCTCGCCGGCCGGAACCATGCCGGGAAACAGCTTGAACGGCAGCACCTCGTGCTCGTGCAGCCAGTCGAGCGCGAGCCCCGCCTCGAGCAGCGCGCCGATCACGTCGGAGAGGCCGCGCAGCCACTCGAAATTATGCGCCGTCGCGAGCGGCGTCACGTCGCCGGTATAGGTCACGGGCGCATCGAAGCGCTGGGGATGGTCCTTGGCCGAGCGCCAGTCATAGGTCGGGCGCAGGGACCCGTCGATCTCTTCCATCAGGGCTGCGCCGGGATGGGTGTCGGCGAAATAGAAGTGCCCGCCGATCTTCAGCGTCCCGGCGATGGCTCTTGCCCAGGCGCGGATGTCGTCGAGCCAGGTGATCGTGCCCCAGGTCGTGTAGACGATGTCGAAATCGCTGCCGATCAGCTCGGGCGCGTCATAGACCTCGCCCTCGACGAAGCGGGCCTTGAGCCCGGCGCGGCTTGCCAGCGCCTCGGCATGGGCGATGGCGCGCGGCGAGAAATCGATGCCGGTGACATCGGCGCCGCGCCGCGCCAGGCAGAGCGTGTCGATGCCGATATGGCACTGGAAATGCGCGAGCCTCAAGCCGGCGATGTCGCCGATCTCGGCCCGTTCGACCGGATAGAGCGTATCCTCGCCGGCGAGGAAGGCGTCGATGGCGTAGAAGCCGGTGCTGTCCTGCGCGTGGATATCGGCGCGCTCGTTCCAGTTCTGCCGGTTGCTCTGCTTGAAGGCGTCCATCGGCACGCTTCTCCCAAGAAACTCGCTGCAAGAAAAAAGGGCGGTCCTCGCGGATCCGCCCTTCAGACATGCGTGCCGCTATGCGGAACGGCGAAGGTCAGATCTTCGCCTTCTCCTTGCGGGGCTCGGTCTTCTCGACGATGCGGGCAGACTTGCCGCGGCGATCGCGGAGATAATAGAGCTTGGCGCGGCGGACCTTGCCGCGACGGACGACTTCGATCGAGTCGATCAGCGGCGAATAGACCGGGAAGACGCGCTCGACGCCCTCGCCATAGGAAATCTTGCGGACGGTGAAATTCTCGTTGAGGCCACCGCCGGAACGGGCGATCACGACGCCCTCATAGGCCTGCACGCGCGAACGCGTGCCTTCGACCACCTTCACATTGACCTTCACGGTATCGCCGGGGGCGAAGGCCGGAACGGCGCGAAGCGCGGTGATCTTGTCGATCTGCTCCTTGTCGAGCTCGTCGATGATATTGGACATGGTCAACTCCTGCCGATGCGCCTTCAAGGAAGCGCGAGCGTTTCGGTGCGCTGTTTTCAGTTGGTTCACCGGCGGTCTTGCTGCCGCGACGGTTGCGCGCATCTAGCCGATCATGCGGCGGAAGTCCAGCCAAAACCGCGGCGGAGCATCCCCTTTCAGCCTTGGGGCGCCCAGCCGGGCGGGGCCAGCTCGAAGCCCTCGAAGCGGAAACCGGGCGCGACGGTGCAGCCGACCAGCGTCCAGTCGCCAAGGCTCGCCGCCGCCTGCCACCATCCCCTGGGCACGATCCCCTGCGGCCGCTCGCCGGCGGAGAGATCGGCGCCGAGGCGGAGCGTCTCGTGCGCGGCGCCCGTCTCGGAGAGGCCGAGCTCGAGCGGGGCGCCGGCGTGCCAATGCCAGGTCTCGACGGCATCGACGCGGTGCCAATGCGAGGGCGCGCCGCCCTTCAAGAGGAAATAGATCGCCGTCGAGGCGGGGCGCCCCTCGATCAGCGCGGTGTCGCGAAAGGTCTGGCGATAGAAGCCGCCTTCCGGATGCGGGGCGAGATCGAGCAGCGCGATCACGGCCTCGGCGGTGAGAGCCTCGCCGCTCATCCCTTGAACACGTCCTTGGCGCGGCGCGTCGCGGCGAAGACCTCGGCCGCCGCCCCGTCGGGCAGGCCGGCAGCGGCGCGGACGCCGGATGCATCGGAACGGAGGAACGGATTGGTCGAGCGCTCGGCGGCGACGGTGGTCGGCAGCGTCGGCTTGCCGGCGGCGCGCAGCGCCCGGATCTCCTCGCCGCGCGCGACCAGCGCCGCATTGTCCGGCTCGACCGACAGCGCGAAGCGCAGATTGGCCTCGGTATATTCATGGCCGCAATAGAGCACGGTGTCGGAGGGCAGCGCGCCGACCTTCTCGACGGACGAGAACATCTGCTCCAGCGTGCCTTCGAGCACCCGGCCGCAGCCGAGCGCGAACAGCGTATCGGCGACGAAGGCGACCTTGTCGTCGGGAATATGATAGATGACATGGCCGAGCGTGTGGCCGGGGGTCGCGATCACATGCACGGGATGGCCGGCGAAATCGAAGACGTCGCCATCGGCCACCTGAATATCGATGCCGGGAATGCGGTCGGCCTCGGCCGCGGGGCCGGTGATCGTCGCGCCCGTCGCCGCCTTGACCTCGAGATTGCCCTGAACATGGTCGACATGGTGATGGGTGGTGAAGATGTCGCTGAGCGTCCAGCCCTTGTCGCGGAGGACGGCGAGCACCGGCGCTGCGTCCGGAACGTCGATGGAGGCGGTGCGGCCCGAGGCGCTGTCGTGCACGAGCACGCCGTAATTGTCGCTGAGGCAGGGGAACTGGACGATTTCGAGGGGCATGGCGGTCTCCATCGGGGAGCGCGGACCCTATCAACAGCCGCGGGCTGGCGCCAAGCGGAAAGCTTTCCTAGAGCCTTTCAGGGCTTGTTGGAAGCGTTCTGCCGGAGCGGCTTCGGGCCAAGGTCGAGGACTGCGGCGACGGCCGTACTGAAGTACGGCCGAGCCGGAGGCCGACGGATTTGGCCCGAAGCCGCCCGGCCCGAAGGGTTTCCCGCCGGCGGGCGCCCGCCGTGTCGGCCGGCTCGCCCGATGCGAAGGCATCGGGCGTCGCCACCCTCCTTGCGGATCGCGCGCGCCGGCGGAAAACAGAACGGATTCCACCAAGCCCTGAAAGGCTCTAGCATCGCCCCTAAGCATCCCGGAGCCGTCTGCAGTGGAAGAAGGCCAGACCATTTCGCCCGATATCGTCGACCTCCGCAGCTTCTATGCGGAGCGGCTCGGCCAGGTGGCGCGCGGGCTGATCGCGGCGAAGCTCAAGGCGCACTGGCCGCATGCCAATGGCGACCGCGTGCTCGGCATCGGCTATGCGACGCCCTATCTCGGGGGTCTCGCGAGCGGCGCCGAACGCGTCCTCGCCTTCATGCCGGCGGCCCAGGGCGTGATCAACTGGTCGGCGGATGGCGGCAATCTCGCGACGCTGGTGCATGAGGACATGCTGCCGCTCACCGACGCCTCGATCGATCGCATCCTCGCCATCCACTGCCTCGAGACCACCGCCAATGTGCGCGATCTCCTGCGCGAGCTCTGGCGCGTGCTGACGCCGGGCGGGCGGCTCATCATCGCGGTGCCGAACCGGCGCGGGATCTGGGCGCGGGTCGAGCGGACGCCGTTCGGCTATGGACGGCCGTTTTCGCGCGGCCAGATCGCGACGTTGCTGCGCGAGACGCAGTTCAGCGAGATCGGCTGGTCGGGCGCCCTGTTCGCGCCGCCTTCCTCGAGCCGGCTGTTCCTCCGGAGCGGCAAGGGCTGGGACCGGGTCGGTCGCGTCCTGTGGCCGGCCTTTCCGGGCGTCCTCATCGTCGAGGTGACCAAGCTCGTCTACCAGGGCGTTCCCGCCCGCCGGTCGAGCCGCCGCATGCCGGTGCTGGCGCCGGCGCTGCTGCCGGCCGGCAGCCGCCGCGAGACCATCGGCACGGGCGAGAGCCCGGCATCGGCGCCGTAGCCAGCCCTATCGGACGGGCTTATGCGTCCGCGCGCGCGACAGCATGAACACCGCCTGCTGGCCGAAGAGATTCCAGAACCACCAGGGCGCGTTCAGCGTCATCCGCGTGCCGCCGGCATCGAGCACCACCGGCTTCTCGATCGCGGCGTCGATCTCCTGGCAGAGCTGCGTGAAGTCGCGGATCGTGCAGAAATGGATGTTCGGCGTGTCGTACCAGCTATAGGGCAGGTTCTCGGTCACCGGCATGCGGCCGCGGAAGCCGAGCGAGGTGCGCACGGTCCAGTGGCCGAAATTCGGGAACGAGACGATGACGCGGCGGCCGATGCGCAGCATCTCGGTGAGGACGCGCTTCGGATGTACCGTCGCCTGGATGGTCTGCGACAGGATCACATAGTCGAAGCTGTCGTCGGGATAGTCGACGAGATCGGTGTCGGCATCGCCCTGGATGACCGAGAGGCCGCGGGCGAGGCAGAGATTGACCCCGGCCTGCGACAGTTCGATGCCGCGCCCTTCGACGCGGCGCTGGCTGGCGAGGAGGCCGAGAAGCTCGCCATCGCCGCAGCCGACATCGAGCACGCGGCTGCCGGGCTCGACCAGTTCTGCGATGGCGAGGAGGTCGAGGCGCTTGGAGATTTCGCCGCTGATCGGCGCTGCCGCTGGCTGCATCACCCTAGCTCCAGCGCGCCGTGGCGGCGGATGAGAGGAAGCCGCGGATCGAGGCGAACAGCACCGGCTCGTCGAGCAGGAAGGCGTCATGGCCACGATCGGTCTCGATTTCGACGAAGGAGACGCTGGCTCCCCCCGCATTCAGCGCCCGCACGACGGCCTTGCTCTCGGCGGTCGGAAACAGCCAGTCGGACGTGAAGGAGACGATGCAGAAGCGCGTCTTCGAGCCGAGAAAGGCATTGGCGAGCCGCCCGCCATAGTCGGCGGCGATGTCGAAGTAATCCATGGCGCGCGTGACATAGAGATAGGAGTTGGCGTCGAAGCGCTCGACGAAGGAGAGCCCCTGGTGGCGCAGATAGGACTCGACCTGGAAATCGGCGTCGAAGCCGAAGGCGATGCGGTCGCGGTTCTGCAGGTTGCGGCCGAATTTCCGCTGCAGGCCCTCGTCCGACATATAGGTGATGTGCGCCGCCATGCGCGCCACGGCGAGACCCTTGCGCGGGCTCGCGCCCTCGCTCAAGTAGCGGCCACGGCGCCAGTCCGGATCGGCCATGATCGCCTGGCGGCCGACCTCGTGGAAGGCGATGTTCTGCGAGGAGTGGCGCGGTCCCGTCGCGATCGGCAGTGCCGTGAAGACGCGCTCGGGATAGGCGGCGGCCCATTGCAGCACCTGCATGCCGCCCATCGAGCCGCCGGCGACGCAGAAGAGCTGGTCGATGCCGAGCGCGTCGATGAGCATCGCCTGCGCGCGCACCATGTCGGGAATGGTGATCAGCGGCAAATCGAGGCCATAGGGCTGGCCGGTGTCCGGATTGGTCGAGGCCGGACCGGTCGAACCCATGCAGCCGCCGACGACATTCGAGCAGATGACGAAGAAGCGGTTGGTGTCGATCGGCTTGCTTGGCCCGACCACCGTCTCCCACCAGCCGGCCTTGCCGGTGACGGGGTTGTCGCTCGCGACATGCTGGTCGCCGGTCAGCGCGTGGCAGACGAGGATCGCGTTGGAGCGGTCGTCGTTGAGCGTGCCGTAAGTCTGGTAGGCGATCTGCAGCGGCGCGATGGTCTGGCCCGAATCGAGCCGGAGCGGCTGGTCGAGGCCGAAGCGCATCACGTGGCTCGAGGGGGTGTCGGCTTCGCCGCGCGCATGGCTTGCGGCATCGAGCGGAAAGCGCCCTGCGCCGCCGGCAGGTGGGGTCTCGCTGAGAGAGGCCATGTTCGGTTCGTGACCGCTAGGAATGGGCGACTAACTAGGGACGGGCGCTTTCGCCTGTCAATGTTTTCTTTGCTTTCGCAGAAGGGCTTGCCTATGAATCGGCCCCCGCCGGGCGACGCGGAGCGCCGCCCTCCCGTCCGTTCGAAAACCCGATCATCATGGCCGCGACAGAGACGACGACCTCGGCAAACGAGAAGGACGCGGCGCAGCTGGCCGCGATCCGGGCGACGATCGACCGGCTCGACGCCGAGATGCATGCGCGCCTCGTCGAGCGCGGCGCTGCCATCTCGTCGCTGATCCGCGTCAAGGGCACCAGCCGCCCCGGCGCCGCCTTCCGCCCGGGCCGCGAGGCCGACATGATGCGCCGGCTCGTCGACCGCCATGCGGGTCCGCTGCCGCTCTGGACCGTCGAGCATATCTGGCGCGAGATCATCACCACGTTCACGCGCATGCAGGCGCCGTTCGACGTCGCCTATGACGCCGGCGCGCCGGGCTCCGGCCTCCACAATGATGCGATGCGCGATGTCGCCCGCTTCCTGTTCGGCTTCACCGTCGCGCTGCATCGCCAGAGTGGCGCGCTCGACACGGTGAACCATATCCGCGAGAGCGGCACCGATCTCGGCCTCGTCGCGCTGGCGCAGCCGCCTGAGGCCGGTGCCTGGTGGCGGGCGCTCGGCCGGCCCTCGGGTCCGCGCATCATGGCGCTGGCGCCGTTCATCGCCGTCGCCGGCCGGCCCGCCGACCTGCCGGTGCTGGTGATCGCGCCGGAACTCGCCGACCCGACCCCGCCGGACCTCATCCTCTTCGCCGTCACCGCGATCGGCGGCGACGCCGTCCGCGCCATCCGCGCAGCCGGCGGCACGGTGCTGGCGGCGGCCGGGCGCGAATTGCTGGTGGCGCTGCCGGCTGCGATCTCGCCCGCGGCGCTTTCGGCGCGGGCTGGCTTCGACGACATCGCCGAGGTCGGCGCGCTGTCGCGCGGCATCGCCATCGGCGATGTCGACGCCGATCCCGTCCTCTATCGCCGTATCGAGGAGGCGACCGCATCATGACGAAGTCCGACACCCCGCGTCGGCCCAAACCGCGCCCCGGGATCCTCGACATCGCCGCCTACGATCCCGGCCGGACCGAGGCGACCAGCGGCGGCCGCTTCTACAAGCTGGCGGCGAACGAGACGCCGCTCGGCGCAAGCCCGGCCGCGGCGGCGGCCTTTGCCGCCGGCGCCGGTGCGCTCGAGATCTATCCCGATGCCGGGGCGACCGAGCTCCGCGCCGCGATCGGCGCGGCGCATGGCATCCTGCCGTCGCGCATCATCTGCGGTGCCGGCTCGGACGAACTGCTCAGCCTCCTGGCGCGGGCCTATCTCGGGCCGGGCGACGAAGCGGTGCATTCCGAATACGGCTTCCTCATCTATCCGATCGCGATCCGCGCCGCCGGCGCGACGCCGGTCGCGGCGCCCGAGAAGAATTTCACGACCTCTATCGATGCGATCATCGACCGGGTCGGCGAGAAGACGCGCATGGTCTTCCTCGCCAATCCGAACAATCCGACCGGCACCTATGTGCCGTTCAGCGAGATCCGCCGGCTGCATGCGGCGCTGCCCGCGCATGTGCTGATGGTGCTCGACGCCGCCTATGCCGACTATGTCCGCCGCAACGACTATGAGAGCGGCATCGAGCTGGTCGGCCAGTCCGAGAATGTCGTGATGACCCGGACCTTCTCGAAGATCCACGGCCTCGCGGCACTCCGGCTCGGCTGGCTCTATGCGCCGGAGCACATTGTCGACGCGCTCAACCGCATCAGGGGTCCGTTCAACGTCTCGACGCCGGCCATGCAGGCCGGCATCGCGGCGCTCGCCGACCGGGCGCATGTCGAGGCCTCCGTCGCGCATAACGAGGAATGGCTGCCGCGCGTCACCAAGGCGATCGAGGGGCTCGGCCTCACGGTGACGCCGAGCGTCGGCAATTTCGTGCTGATCCATTTCCCGGAAACGCCGGGCCATACCGCCGCCGAGGCCGAGATGTTCCTGCTGGAGCACGGCATCGTGCTGCGCGGCGTCGCCGGCTATGGCCTCAAGCATGCGCTCAGGATGACCATCGGCTCGGCCGAGGCCAATGAGGCGGCGATCGCCGCGCTCAAGGCCTTCATGATCGGCGGCGCCTGATGGCGGAGATCATCTTCGAGCGCCTGACGCTGGTCGGCATCGGCCTCATCGGCGCCTCGATCGCGCTCGCCGCCCGCCGGGCCGGCGTCGTCGGCGAGATCGTCGTCACCACCCGCCGGCCCGAGACGCTGCGCCGGGCCGAGGAGTTGCGGCTCGGCGATCGCTTCGTCGCCAGTGCTGCCGAGGCTGTCGAAGGGGCCGATTGCGTCATCGTCTCGGTTCCGGTCGGTGCCTGCGGCGCGGTCGCGGCCGAGATCGGACCGCATCTGAAGCCCGGCGCAATCGTCTCCGATGTCGGCTCGGTCAAGGCCTCGGTGATCCGCGCGATGCAGCCGCATCTGCCGGAGAGCGTTTCCTTCGTGCCGGGCCATCCGCTCGCCGGCACCGAATATTCCGGCCCCGATGCCGGCTTCGCGGCGCTGTTCGACAATCGCTGGTGCGTGCTGACGCCGGCGCCCGAGGTCGATCCGGCTGCGGTCGCGCGGATGCTGGCGTTCTGGCGGGCGCTCGGCGCCAATGTCGAGACGATGTCGGCCGAGCATCATGATCTCGTGCTCGCCATCACCAGCCATCTGCCGCATCTCATCGCCTACAACATCGTCGGCACGGCGGCGGATCTCGAGGCGGGCATCCGCTCGGAAGTGCTGAAATTCTCGGCCTCCGGCTTTCGCGACTTCACCCGCATCGCGGCGTCGGACCCGGTGATGTGGCGCGACATCTTCCTCAACAACAAGGACGCCGTGCTCGAGATGCTCGGCCGCTTCAACGAGGATCTCGCGACGCTGACGCGGGCGATCCGCACCGGCGACGGCGACACGCTGTTCGATCTCTTCACGCGCACCCGCGCCATCCGCCGCTCGATCGTCGCCATCGGCCAGGATACGGCCGCCGCCGATTTCGGCCGCCGCGACCCGAAGAGCTGACGCACAAAACGATACGGCCGGCGAGGATGGTCCCCGCCGGCCGTCTTCAGCCTGCCACCCTGCCTATTCGGCCGGCAGCCAGCCATTGGCGTCGATGAGCGGCAGCACGCCGCTCAGGACGACCGCGTCCATCGCCGCCTCGACCAGATGGACGCCGTCCTGCATCTGCGAGGACGGGCACTGGTTGGCGGTGACGTCGGCGGCATCCGCGACCGGATCGGCGAGCGCCAGCACGATCGGCAGGGGGTCGACGACATGGCCCGGATAGGCGGCGGCGAGCGCCGTGTAGAGATCGCGGGCGCGCTGGCGCTGCGGGACCGTCTGCCCGCCGCGCGGCATCGGCGCGACGAGCACATATTTCGAGTGGCCGTTCGCCAGCACCGCATCGACCACCGTCGCGTAGTTGGCGAGATCGTCGGCGAGCGTCGCGCCATAGCCGTTGGGATCGCCGTCCTGGTGGATGAAGATCGCGTTCGGCCAGGCGGCGATGGCGGCGGTGGCTGGCGCGACCTGGCTGGCGAGCGTCGAGCCGCCGACGCCGACATTCAGCATCAGCCGCTTGCGCAGCCGCGCGATCGACTGCTGAACGCCGACATTGCCCGCGCCGCCCATATAGCTGTCGCCGGCGCCGATGAGCGGATAGTTGGCGTTGGCGAGGGCGACGACCTGGCTGGAGGACTGCGAGACGTCGAACAGGGCGACCTTCCAGATGCCGCCCTGTGCGAACGGCTTCGTCCGCGTGTAGTCGTTGCCGATGCGAAGGCGAGCGGGGTTGCGCATGACGGCGCCGGCGGTGTCGGTCGCAGCCGTGCCGCCCTGGAAGGAGACGCTGTAGTCGTTGACCTTGAAGTTGCCGGCGACGCGGAAGGTGTTGAACTTGCCGTAGAGGACGCTGTTCTCGTAGCCGAAGAACGGCGCGCCATCGTAGCCGGTGATGCCGAGCGCGTTCTGTCCGGCGGAGAAGTAGAGCCGCTGGTATTGCGTCGTGCCGTCATTGTCGACGGTCGCGATCGTATAGTCGGCGCCGTCATTCGGCGCGCTTCCGGCAAGACCCTCGGCGAGGATCGCGAAGGTGGCGTTGGCCCAGGGCACGGCGATGTCGGCCGGCCCATAGTCGGTGCCCCCCATCGCGGCGACCAGCGTCGCCTGTGTCGGATAGACGGTGCCGTTCCACCAGAAGCGCCCGTTGACGAAGTCGGCGAAGAACTTCGCCGGCGCATTGGACGCGTCGGTCGGAACCCATGCGGGGAACACGCGCGAGGCTTCGCGCAGGCCGCCATCGGCGAGACTGTCATAGCTGGTGAATTCGCCGAGCCAGCCGCACAGCTCCTCGCCGGCCGCAGAGCTCGAGCCGAGGCGTTCCGTCGTGACGGTGGGCAGGGCGGCGGTGGCCGTCTGCATCACCGGGTTGGCATTCATGACGGCGCGGTAGGTCGTGCCGTCATAGGCGACGGCGACGCGATTGAAGCTCTCGGCCGTTGCGATGCCGAGGGCGAGGTTGGCGACTTCGGAGCCGGAGACGGTCGCGATCAGCCGGACGGCGCCGGCGGTGTCGCGGACGAGGCGGACGCGGTTCGCCTCGCTGCCGCCATCCATCTGCCAGATGACATTGGTCGAGAGGCCGAGGGGCGCGATGAAGCCGATGACGCGCGTGAAGCGCGAGAGACCCGAGGCTGGCCGGGTGAGGCTGTCGGCGGCGCGGGCGACACCGGCATTGTAGGAGGTCGCGAAATCGCCCTGCTCGAGTTGCAATCCCCAGATCGAGGCGTATTTCGTGCCGTCGCCGGTGAAGGGCAGCGTGCCGTCGCTCGATGCCGGCTGGACGCCGACACGCTGCGATGTCGTCGCGGTGACATGCGACAGCATGCAGCGCAGCCAGCCGCCGCCGCCTTCGCGGGCCATGGTCTGGAAGCCGGCAAAGGCGTTCTGCGTCGCTCCGGCCGTGCGGGACACCAGCGAGTACCAGCCGCCGTGCCAGATCGTCGAATAGCTGAAGCCGAAGGTAACGCGCGGGACACCATTCGAGCCGTCCGCCCTGGCATAGCCGGACATGGCATATTTGGTCCCGCTCGCGAGCGTGACGACGGTGGCGTTGACGAGCTGGATGCCGCTCGACGTGGTCGCGTTCGGGATGAGCCGGTCGCCGGTCGCCGCGCTATCCGGGGCGACGTCCTGGTTGGCCGAGACGGTCGAGAGCGTCTTGGTCCAATAGGCGTTGTCCAGCGCCTCGGTGTTGGCGATCAGCGGCGTCATCGCCCGCTCGAGCAGCAGGCCGAGCGGGGCGAGCGTCGCCGGATGATAGTCGAGGCGCGGCGTTCCGGCGGTCTCATAGACGAGCTGGCCGGCCGCATTGCTGCGGCTCGCCTGGCTCGGCCGGGCGAAGGTGAATCCCGCCGCGGCGAAGGCCGCGGCGGGGGTCGACTGCTCCTTGCGGCCGGCCCAGTAGCGGCCGGCGCGGAGGTTCATGTGTTCGTTCGCGCCGTGCGGCAGCCAGCCGGCACGTTTCGCGAGTTTGCGGGCGATGAGGGTGGACATGCGGATCAGCGCGCCGTGACGAGGGTGATGGTGCGGTCGGCCGCCTGGTTGACCGGCGTCGCCGCGCTGCCGGAGCGGAGCTTGATCGCGCGCACCATCAGCCAGTCGGCGATGGGCAGGGCGATGAAGCGCGAGGCGACGACGCTGGAGGATGCGATCGCCCGCTCGGTGGCGTCGTCATAGAGATCGAAATAGGTGGTGCCGTCGGCCGAGCCCTGGAAGGTGATCGAAGCCGTCGTCCAGGCGGCGGGGAGGACGAGGCCGACCAGCCGGCCCGTGCCGAGATCGGCGGCGGACGAAAGGCTGCTGCCCGAGGCGATGGTGGCGGTGGCGGTGGCGAGCTGGGCGCCGCCGATCGGGACGGGATTGCTGGCGGAGATGTCGCTGTCGCCGACCTGCTGCACGATCCTGCCGATCACCGCCGTGCCGGCGCCGAGCGCGATGCCGGCGGCGAGCCGGTCGCGCAGATAGCGCAGGAAGCCGTTGGTGGTCGAGGCGCCGCTGTCGCCGGCGACGGCCGCCGACGCGCCGCCGAGCGAGGCATCGCTGGCGGCGCCGGTCGGCAGGACGAGCGCTCCGGCGGCGATCGCGGCGGCAAGGCCGTCGACGAGCGCGGCGACATCGATCGGTCCGGTTCCGTCGGGATCGGTAAGGCTGGTCAGCGGCAGGAACGGGCCCTCGCCGGTGCCGCTGGCGTCGAGCACGCGCTGGAGGAAGATGTTGCCGGCGGCGTCCTTGATCTGCTTGGTCGTCACGGTCGCGGTCATGTCAGATCCATCCCAGGAGTTGCAGGTTCGAATTGTCAGGGTTCGAAAAGTCGAGGAGGCTGCCTTCGCCGGCGGCCTCGTCGGTGTTGAGGCCGCCGAGCCCGCTCATGAAGCCGTAGAGCTCGGTGATCTCGACGCCGGCATTGCGGCGCTCGATCTCGTATTCGGCGATCTGGCCGGCGGGTATCAGCCGCGATTCGGCCGTCGTGTAGCTGAAGCGGAGCTCGCGGGTCGTGGGATTGAGCAGCAGCGTTCCGCTCACGGTGTCCTTGGCGAGCAGCAGGCTGCCGGCCGCACCGATGGTCAGGAAGAAGGACGAGCCGGTGATCGGCACCTCGTCGGGCAGTGTCCAGGTGAGGGCGGGGGCGTTGTTGCCCCGCCAGATCGACTTATCAACTCGAAGAGGCATTGTGGTCCTCTGCTCCGCTGGAGGTCGTTGGCGGCGAACGGCCGGAATGCCGCGGGGGGTCGGTTCGGCCTCGCCATTCGCCTCGCGCTTGGGTCGACGACGCCGATCCGCGCCCCTCTCGGGTTCCGTCCAGCGCGACGTCATCGGAAGAGGGATATAATCCTATAAGTTGTAAAATGAACGTGAAAAGTGCATCGGCGCCTTCGCTTTCGGGCGCGCGCCCGGCCGGGGCCGTTGACCGTGCTATATGGTAGCGTTACCATTACTTCAGATCGGGAGGATCGAGTGACAGACATTGCACAGGCGGCGCTCGTCACGGGCGCCGGCGCCGGGCTCGGCCAAAGGCTCTCCGTCCTCCTTGCCGAACGGGGCCTCGCCGTCGCGCTCGTCGATGTCAGCGCTGCCGGCCTCGCCGCGACCAGGGCCGCCCTGCCCGAAGGCGCGCGCGCGGTGTCGATCGTCGCGGATCTCACGGCCGAGGGCGCGCCGGCCGCCGCCGTCGCCGAGGCGATCGCCGCCTTCGGCCGGCTCGACATCGTCATCAACAATGCCGGCTATGGCGCGATCGAGCCGTTTCTCGGCATGACGGCCGCCCTCTGGCACAAGACGCTCGCCGTCAATCTGGTGGCGCTGGCGCTGATGACCGCGGCGGCCGGCGCGGCGATGCGGCAGCAGGGCACGGGGCGCATCGTCAACATCACCTCGCCGGCCTCCCGCATGGCGCTGCCGAACTACACCGCCTATGCCGCCAGCAAGGCAGGCGTCGACGCGGTGACGCGGGCGGCGGCGCTGGCGCTGGCGCCCTTCGGCGTCCTCGTCAATTCCGTCGCGCCGGGCATGATGGACACCGACATGCAGCGCTCGACCGAGCTGGACCTTGCCCGGCTCGAGGGCCGCGCCGATGTCGAGGCCTTCCTCGACGAGCGGACGCGCCGGGTGCCGCTCGGCCGCCGCGCCGCGATCGACGAGGTGGCCGCGGGCGTCCTGTGGCTGGCGCTCGATGCGCCCGCCTATGTGACCGCCGAGCGGCTCAATCTCTCCGGCGGCCTCGACAGGGACTGAGCATGGCAGCGATCCCGAACCATCCGCCCGCCACCGCCGATCTTCCCGCCCTCAAGGCGCGGGCGCAGCGGATGCGCCTTTATATGCTGACCATGGCGCGCGGGCCTGGCCAGGGCTATGTCGGCCAGGGCCTCGGCATCGCCGATGTGCTCGCCGCGCTCTATTTCCACGAGCTGCGCTGGGACGCCGCCGATCTTTCGGCCCCGGAGCGCGACCGCTTCCTGCTGTCGACAGGCCATTATTCGATCGCCCTCTGGGCGGCGCTCGCCGAGGCCGGCGTCTTTCCGCTCGAGGAGCTTCAAAGCTACGGCGCCGATGACAGCCGCCTCGCGATGTCGACGCTCGACACGACGCCGGGCGTCGAGATCATCGGCGGCTCGCTCGGCCATGGCCTCGGCCAGGCCGTCGGCATGGCGCTGGGGCTCCGTCTCGGCGGCTCGCGGGCGCGCATCTTCTGCGAGCTCTCGGATGGCGAGATGCAGGAGGGCTCGACCTGGGAGGCGGCGATGGCGGCGAGCCATTTCCGTCTCGACAGCCTCGTCGCGCTGATCGACTGCAACGGCATCCAGGCCGACGGCGCCGTCGTGCTCGACATGGAGCCGGTCGCCGCCAAATGGCGTGCCTTCGGCTTCGAGACCGCCGAGATCGACGGCAACGACATGGCGGCGGTCGTTGCCGCGCTCGCGGCCGCTCGGGTCTCGTCCGGACGCCCGCATGCGATCGTGTTGCGCACGCAGCCGGGCTTCGGCGTCCCGTCGCTGGTCGCGCGCGAGAAGGCGCATTTCATCCGCGTCGATCCCGGCGAATGGGACGCACTGATCGAGGAACTGGGCCGCGAGGGCGAGGCATGACCGGACGGACCTTCACGCGCGCCATGGGGCTGGACGAGGCCGCCGGCGGCCGCGCCAGCATCGAGGCACCCTTCGGCCGAACCCTTGCGGCGCTCGGCGCCGAGCGGCCCGACATCGTCGGCCTCACCGCCGATCTCGGCAAATACACCGACATCCTGCCCTTCCGCGATGCCTTCCCCGAGCGCTTCTTCAATATGGGCATGGCCGAGCAGAATCTCGTCGCGGCGGCGGCCGGCCTCGCGCGCACCGGCTTCGTGCCGTTCGCGACCACCTATGGCGTCTTCGCTTCGCGCCGCGCCTATGACTTCATCGCCATCGCCTGCGCCCATGCGAACCTGCCGGTCAAGATCATCGCCGGCCTGCCGGGCCTCACCACCGGCTATGGCGGCACGCATCAGGCGATCGAGGACACCGGGCTGATGAGCCTCGTGCCCGGCCTCGTCGTCATCGATCCCTGCGATGCGACCGAGATCGCGGCGGCGACCCGGGCCGCCGCCGCCTATCCAGGCTCCGTCTATATGCGGCTCCTGCGGGGCACGGTGCCGGTCGTGTTCGAGCCGGACGGATTCGAGTTCGCGATCGGCAGGGCGCGGCTGGTGCGCGAGGGCGGCGATGTCGGCTTCATCGCGACCGGCTTCATGACCGAGCGCGCCATCGATGCGGCCGACAGGCTGGCGGCGCGCGGGATCGAGGCGGGCGTCCTGCATGTGCCCTGCCTCAAGCCCTTCGACGCCGAGGCGGTGGCCGACTTTGCGCTTCGCTGCGGCGCAATCGTCACGGCCGAGAACCATGTCGTGACCGGCGGTCTCGCGACGCGCGTCGTCGAGGCGCTGCATGAGCGCGGCATCCAGCGCACAGTGCGGCGGATCGGCCTGCCCGATCGCTTCATCGAATGCGGCGCCGTGCCGACCCTGCAGAAGCGCTATGGGCTCACCACCGAGGACCTCGTCATCGCCGCGGAGGAGCTGGCATGAGAATCACCGACATCGAGACGGCCACGGTCGGTGCCGGCTGGAAGAACTGGCTGTTCGTGCGCGTCCACACCGATGCCGGCATCAGCGGGCTCGGCGAGGGAACGCTGAACGGCTTCATCCGCACGACCGAGGCGGCGGTGCGCGAATTGCAGCATCTCGCCATCGGCCAGGACCCGCGCCGGATCACGGCGCTCGCCAAGCGGCTCCTCGACAGCGTCTCGCTCGACGGCGGCCACATTCACCGCACGGCGATCGCGGCGATCGAGACCGCCTGCTGGGATATTCTCGGCAAGTCGCTCGGCGTTCCCGTCCACCAGCTGATCGGCGGGCGCATGCGCGACAGCGTGCTCGGCTATGCCAATGGCTGGTACCGCACCGAGCGCACGCCCGAGGCGTTTCTCGCCGCCGCCGAGGGCGTCATCGCCAAGGGCTTCAAGGCGATGAAGCTCGATCCGTTCGGCACCGCCTCCGGCTTCCTCGCCAAGGACGAGCTCGATCTCGCCCATGACATCCTGGCGCTGCTGCGCGAGAAGCTGCCGGCCGGGACGCTGCTCCTCATCGACGTGCATGCCCGCTTCACCGAGGTCGAGGCGATCCGCGCCGCCCAGCGCCTTGCGCCGCTCGATCTCTACTGGTGGGAGGAGCCGACGACGCGCGACCGCCAGGAGACGGTGCATGCGGTGGCGCGCGCCTGCCCCATCCCCGTCGCCACAGGCGAGATGTACGACACCGTCGGCCAGTTCTTCACGCTCGCGGAAGGCGGCGGCGTCAACATCTTCCAGCCCGAGCCGATGTCGCTCGGGGGCATCGGCAACACGCTCGCGGTGGCCCATCTCGCGCTCGCCCATGGCAGCTATATCGCGCCGCACCAGTCCGGCGGACCGGTCGCCACCGCCGTCTGCCTGCAGCTCGCGGCGGCCGTGCCGAACTTCCTGATCCAGGAGCATTTCGACGCCTTCAACGAGCCATGGACGCGCGATCTCGTCAGCTGGCATCCCGTGATCGATCCGGCGAACGGGCATCTGTCACTGCCGGAGGCGCCCGGCCTCGGCATCGAGCTCGACGACGCGGTGGCGCGCGCCCATCCCTATGATCCCGGCGCCTATCTCAATGTCCATGCCGAGGGCTGGGAGAAGCGGCTCGGCGTGCGCGAGGCGCCGTGAGGGGCGGCGCAGCCTCTTCAGGCGCTGTCGCGGTCGATGATGCTGAAGCCGGCCGCGACCACCCGCGGCAGGTCGGGCTCGCCGCGAAGGCGCCGCAGGAGCTGCACGACGGCGCTGCGGCCCATGCCGTAGCGGTCGACCCGCACCGTGGTCAAAGGAGGGAACAATTGCGCCGCGAGATCGACATCGCCATAGCCGGCAATGGCGAGGCGCTCCGGGATACGCCAGCCGCGCCGGTGGCACTCCTGCACGGCGCCGATTGCCAGCGTATCGCTCGAGCAGAAGATGACATCGAGCGCTTCGTCGCGCGCTGTCAGCGCCGCGACCGCCTCGGCGCCGCCGGCCGGCGTGATCGGGACCTCGATCTCGAGCCCGACGGGATAGGCATGGCCGCGGTCATCGAGCGCCTGGCGATAGCCGATCCGCCGCTGCTGCAGGCGGTCATTGCCATGCACTGGCGTCGAGACGAAGCCGATGCGTCGATAGCCCTTGTCCAGAAGATGGGTGGTCATCGCATGGGCGGTGTCGAAATTGGAGACGCCTACGGCCATGTCGATCGGCTCACGGCCGCGAATCTCGCTGATCTCGACGACGGCGGTCTCGCTGTCGGCGAGCAGTTGCCGCGCCGCCGGCGCCTGCACGAAGGCCTGCAGGATCAGCCCGGCCGGCTGCCAGCCGAGCAGGGCGCGGATCGCGTGATCCTCGGCCTCCTCGTCGAAATCGCCCTGGATCAGCAGGAGATGATAGCCCGCCTCATGGCAGGCATCGGACATGCCCTGCACCTGCTCGGCGATGCCGGAATTGATGAGCGGCGGCACCATCGTGCCGATGATCGAGCGACGGCTCTTCAGCGACGACATCGAGGACGCCAGCTGGTTGCGGATGAAGCCCTCGCGCTCGATCACCGCCATGATGCGCGCCCGCGTCTCGGGCGAGACCTTGCCGGGGTCGGTGAGCGCGCGCGAGACGGTCATCGGCGCGACGCCGGCCCGGCGCGCGATCTCGCGCATGCCGAGCCGTCCGGTGCGGCCGGCGCGGGCCGGCGCGTCGCCGTCGTCTCCAGCCAGCGCCTCGCCGGAACCGCGGTCCGCGCCGCGATCGCTGGTCGCTTCCTTTGTCACGTCCCGCGCCGCCGCACGGGTGCGGTCCCTGGACCGGCCGCGGTCGGATCCATCGCCGCTGTCGTCGCTGTGCATCGCGATTCGCCTCCCCGCCGCGCCCGGGCGGAATCAATCTCTCGCCGCATTCTAGCCGCCCGCGCCACCCGGCGTCAGATTGTCGTGGATCGACATGTGCACGCGTGAAACCGATTGAGAAAATTATAATAGCATGATGTTATGTGAATAGGCCGGCAGCAGACCGGCCGGGCCGGACGCGTCGAGGAGGGCGCCCCGGCGAGGGAGGGATGAGGATGGAACGACTCTTCGGAGGGCCCGCCGCCCCCGGCCTGTCCGGCCGCGCTTTTCGTGATCGGCTGACCCGGCTCGTGGCCGTCGGCGAGGTCGGCGTGCTCCTGGCGCTCATCGTCATCGTCGCCTTCTTCTATGTGATGGAACCGGCCTTCCTGTCGGAGCGCAACATCCGCGCGATCCTCCGCGTCGTCTCCTTCGTCGGCATCATCGCGATTGGCCAGACGATCCTCCTGGTCGGCGGGGAATTCGACCTCTCCGTCGGCGCGGTGGCGGGTCTCTCCGCCGTCGCCAGCGCCAAGCTGATGACGGCGCTCGCTTTGCCGGTGCCGCTGGCGCTTCTCGGCGGCGTCCTGGTCGGGGGCGGCATCGGCCTCGTCAACGGGCTCGCCGTCGTCAAGCTGCGCATCCCCGCCTTCATCCAGACGCTCGGCATGCTGTTCATCGGCCAGGGTCTCATCCAGGTCGTGACCAATGGCTATCCCGTCTATCCGCTGCCGAAGGTGATCGGCGACATCGGCATGGCCGACTTCGCCTTCGGCCTCGGCTGGAGCTTCGTCTTCTTCGTGGTCGCGGCGCTGGCGGCCGACTTCGTCCTCCGCCGCACCGTGCTCGGCCGCAACATGTATGCGACCGGTGGCAATCCGGAGGTGGCGCGCCTCGTCGGCATCGATACCGCCCGCTACAAGATCGGCGCCTTCATCACGGTCGGCATGCTGGCCGCGGTCGCCGGCATGTTCGTCATGGCGGATCTTTCCAGCGGCACGACCTCGATCGGCTCCGGCTGGGAACTGACCGTCATCGCCGGCGTCGTCGTCGGCGGCGTCAGCCTCTTTGGCGGCGCCGGCACGATGGCGGGCGGGCTCATCGGCATCCTGCTGCTGCAGGTCGTCACCAGCGGCCTCGTCGTCATCGGCGTCAACGCCAACTGGCAGCAGATTGCCGTCGGCCTGATCATGGTGACCGCCGTCGGCCTCGACGTGCTGCGCCGCCGCACCTTCATGGCGGGCTCCAGCGCCGAGCCGGTCCCTGAGCCGGGCTCCGGTCCGACCTGACCACCGCCAACTGACTATCGGCCCGATCGTGAGGGCCAAACAAGGAGAAGTCCGGCTCGAGCCGGGCTCGCAAAGGGAGGAAAGCATGAAAACGACACGTCACCAGAAATCCGTCCGCCTGGCTCTCGCGGCGATCGTCGCCGCCGGCGCGCTCTTTGCCGGAGCCGGCGCCAGCCTCGCCGCCGGCAAGAACATCCTCTGGGTGCAGCCGATGCGCGACCATCCCGTGCACCGGCTCATGCAGGCCGGCTTCCTCGCCAAGTGCAAGGAACTCGGCAATAGCTGCGAGATCGTCGGCAATCCGAGCGCCACGAACTACGACGTCTCGGCCTCGATCCCGCTCGCCGAAGCGGCGATGGCGCGCACCAAGTTCGACGCGATCGCCGTCTATGGCCCTGGCCCGGAGATCTTCCCGTTTATCGGCAAGCTCGGCCGCGAGGGCTTCCCCGTCGTGACCTGGCATGTGCTGCCGGCCGAGGGCACCGTCCCCGGCCTCAAGGCCGCCACGGGCGAGGATATTCCGCTGGCCGGCGCCAATGCGGCCACGGCGATGGGCGAGAAGCTCGGCGGCAAGGGCGTCATCGCGCTGACGCAGGGCTCGTCCAACGACACCGAGAACGTCATGTCGGACTCGTTCCGCAAGACGATGGCGGCCAAGTTCCCCGACATCAAGATCCTCGACACGCAGATGGAGGGCTTCGAGCCGTCCGCCGCCGAGGCCAAGGCGGTCGCCCTGCTGCAGGGCAATCCCGACATCACCGCCGCCTTCTCGACGACCGGCAACGGCATCCAGACCTGGTCCGGCGCCGCCCGCAAGGCCGGCCGTGACGTGGTCATCGTCGGCATGGACTATATCCGCCAGAACCTCGACATCGTGAAGGCTGGCGGGGCCTGGGGCGTCGTCGCGCAGCCGCTCTATGAGGAGAGCGCCAAGACGGCCGAGCTCGCCAATGATCTCGCCGAGGGCAAGACGGTGGTCTATCTCAATCCGCTGCCGGCCTCGGTGATCACGGCCGACGGCCTCGAGCCCTTCTACAAGATGCTCGACAGCGCCGGCCAGTAGGAAGCGATCTCTTCCCCTCTCCCGCGCGCGGGAGAGGCAGGGTGAGGGTCTTGCTTGCTTCCGTTCGGCAGCGAGCGAGGAGGCCCCTCACCCCATCCCTCTCCCGCCAGCGGGAGAGGGGGACCTGCGGCGAGGACATGCCTATGACAGCCCAAGAACCATCGCCCCCCGTCATCGAGGCGCGCGGCATCATCAAGAGCTTTGCCGGCGTACAGGCGCTGCGCGGCGTCGACCTGACCGTGCGCGCCGGCGATATCCATGCCCTCCTTGGCCAGAACGGCGCCGGCAAGTCGACGCTCGTGAAGATCCTCAACGGCGTCCATCCGGCCGGCTCGTTCAGCGGCGAGATCAAGGTCGCCGGTTCCCCCGTCCGCTTCGGCTCCACCTTCGATGCGCGGGCCGAGGGCGTCGGCTATGTGCCGCAGGAAATCGAGGTGCTGGAGAACCTCACCGTCGCGGAGAATGTCTTCGCCGGCCAGACCGGGCTCGGCAGCGGCTTCCTCGTCCGCCAGCGCGCGCTGGAAGCGCGGACGCGGGCATTGTTCGCCGAAATCGGGCTCGCCATCGATCCGCGCGCGCTCGTCGCCAGCCTCACCTCGGCGCAGCGCCATCTCGTCATGATCGCGCGCGCCCTCTCCTTCAAGCCGCGCGTGCTGATGCTGGACGAGCCGACCGCCTCGCTGTCCGGCGTCGAGGTCGAGCGGCTGTTCGTGGTGCTCCGCCGCCTGAAGGCGCAGGGGCGGACGATGATCTTCATCACCCACCGCCTGCCCGAGGTGCTGGCGATCTGCGACCGCGCGACGGTGCTGCGCGATGGCCGCGTCGCCGCCGAGATCGATCGCCCGGATTTCGATGCCGACCGCTTCATCTTCGCGATGTCGGGCCAGCGCCTGCAGCGGCTCTATCCCCATCATGATCCGGCGCCGCCGGCAGCCCCGCTGCTCTCGGTGCGCGGGCTCAGCGTCAAGGGCCGCTTTGGCGTCAATCGCGGCGTACAGGACGTCTCCTTCGACGTCCGCCCGGGCGAAATCCTCGGCCTCGCCGGCCTGCTCGGCTCGGGCCGCACCGAGATCCTGCACGCGATCTATGGCCGTATTCCCTTTTCCGGCGAAATCGCGATCGGCGGCAAGGTGGCCACAATCCGCAAGGCGGGCGATGCGCGCGCGGCCGGCATCGCGCTGCTCACCGAGGATCGCAAGCAGGACGGGCTGTTGTTCAACCTGCCGGTCGGCGCCAACATCACCATCGGCAATCTCGGGCCGTTCGCGCCGCATGGCCTCGTGCGCGACCGGATGGAGAAGAGCGCGGTGCTCGCGGCAATGCGGGCGCTCAACGTCAAGGCGCGCTCGGCGCAGTCGTCCGTCTCGCATCTCTCCGGCGGCAACCAGCAGAAGCTGCTGTTTGCCCGCGTCCTGATGAGCGCGCCGCGCATCCTGCTGCTCGACGAGCCGACCAAGGGCGTCGATGCCTCGACGCGGCACGAGATCTACCGGCTCATCGTCGATCTCGCCGATCAGGGCGTCGCGCTGGTTGTGGTCGCGTCCGAACTGGAGGAAGTGGTCGGGATCGCCGATCGCTGCCTCGTCATCGCCGACGGGCGCGTGGTCGATGGCTTCGAGCGCGGCGAGGGCAGCGAGGACCGTGTTCTTCGGGCGGTCGCCACCGCTCAGGCGACCAATACGGTGGCAGCCGCCGGAAAGGCACGCGCATGAGCGGACGGTTCGAAGGGACATCGATCTTCATCACCGGCGCCGCCACAGGAATCGGCCGTGCCACCGCCGAGCATCTCGCCCGCGAAGGGGCGCTGGTCTTCGGCGCGGGGCTCGATGGCGAGGAGGGCAGGGCGCTCGCGGCCAGTGCCGCGTCCGATGGCCTGCGCCTTCTCTTCCAGGAAGCCGATCTCACGCGCGAGGCTGATGTTCAGGCGAGCCTCGCCGCGGCGCTCAAAGCCCATGGCAGGCTGGACGCGGTGGTCAATGCCGCCGGCATCTATCCGACCGGCAAGCGGCTGGAAGAGCTTTCCGACGCTGAATGGGACCGCACCCTCGCGGTCAATCTCACCGCCATCTTCCGCGTCTGCCGGGCGACCCTGCCGCATCTTCGCGCCGCCGGCGGCGGCTCGGTCGTCAACATCGCCTCGGTGCATGCGCTCGCCACCGTGCCCGGCGTGCCGGCCTATGCGGCGTCGAAGGCGGCGGTGCTCGGCCTTTCCCGGCAAATGGCGCTCGAATATGCCATCGACCGCATTCGCGTCAATGCGTTGGTGGTCGGCTCGGTGGCGACGCGGATGACGCTGGATGGTCTCGAAGAGGCCGGCGGCGCCGAGGCGATCGGCCTCTCCTTCGCGAAGAACCGCGCGCCGCGCATCGCCGATCCCGACGAGATCGCGAAGGCGATCGCCTTCCTGATCTCGGATGACTCCTCCTTCGTCACCGGCAGCGGCTTCGTCGTCGATGGCGGGCTGACGGCGCTGCTGCTCTGAGGCGTCAAAGCGTGAAGGGCACGAAGCGGATCGTGCCGGCGCTGCGTTCGCCGGGGCCGAGCACGATGACGCCGAGATCGGCTTCGCTGCGGTTGAAGGCGCAGGAGACATTGGTCTGCGGCTCCAGGCAGAACACGTCGCGCTTCGGATCGGCATAGAACATGAGGTTCTGAAAAGCCGGGTCCGCCTCGATGACGAGCCCGACGCCGCGGCCGGGGAAGCGGAGCTCGGCGGTGCCGTCCCAGCGGCCGTAATTGTTGTTGCGCCATCCGGAGGGGAGGCCGCGCCCGGCCGCGAAGTCGAGCTCCGGCGCGACGCTGATTCGATCGGAGACGATGCCGAGCGGGCCCTCCAGCCAGAAGTCGCGGGCGCGGAATGTGAGCCGCACGTCCGGATCGCGCGGGAACCAGGGATGATGGCCGAAGCCGAACGGCATCCGGCTCTCGCCGCGGTTCTCGATCTCGGTCGCGAGCGACAGCGCACCGTCCTTGAGCAGGAAGCGCTGCACCGCGCGATAGCTGTAGGGATCGTCGGGACCGGCGGCGTGGTCGAGCGCGAGCACGGCGCTCGACGTCGTCACGTCCTCGACGGTCCAGGCGCTCTTCCAGCCGCTGCCATGGACATTGAACGGCTCGCTGCCATTGTTGGCCGCGACGGTGTAGGTCGCGCCCTCGAAGGTGAAGGCGTTGTTCTCGATGCGGTTGGCATAGGGGATCATCGGGAAGCTGGCGGTGCCGAGCACATCGCCGCTCGCTGCATCCGCCTCGGAGAGCGGGCGCATCACGTCCCGCCCCTCGATGCGCAACCAGGCGATCGAGCCGCCGATGTCCGGCACGAGGCCGAGCGAAAGGTCACCATACCCCAGTTCGATCATCGTTCCCCCCTCTAGAAGTCGCGGCCATAGCCGGCGGTCCAGCCGCCATCGACGGCTAGGACCTGGCCAGTCGTATAGGTGTTCATCGGATCGGCGAGGAAGAGCAGCGCCGCGATGGCCTCCTCGATGCGGCCCGGCCTTGCGAGCGGCACATGGGTGAGCATGGCAGGATCGCCGGCATCAGTCGCCGCGTCCAGCGCGCCGATCGCGACGGCATTGACCAGAATATCGGGCGCGGCCTGCATCGCGAGGCCCCGCGTCGCGGCGACCACTGCGGCCATGGTCGCCGATGCCGCGGCATGGCGGCGCATCGGCACCAGCGCCGCGGCCGGGATGAGATGGATGATGCGTCCGCCGCCCGATCGCGCCATCAGCGCCGCGACCGCTTCGGCGAAGGTGATCATGTCATCGGGCCGGTAGGCGGCGTCGAGATCGAGCGGATGGGCGATGACGCAGAGATCGGCGGCCACCGGCCTCTCGGTCCATACGAGCAGCGCGCCGTTTTCGGCGAGCGCCGTTGCCGCGGCCTCGGCGACCGCATGGCGGCGGCCAGCCATCCGCACGGAGCGTCCGTCGAGATCGATGCGCATCATGGTCCTCCAGCGCTGTTGATGCGGGATCGGCGGATGGCCCGCAACCGATTCGCTTCCATCGCCTTCGAATCGGGCTTGGCAAGCCGCTGCCGAGTAACATAACATCATGCTATTATAATTATTGAGCGGTGACCATTCGGCTCCATCGGCCGCTGAGCCCCCGCCATCTGGCCACCCGAGGGAGGAATGATGAGCGCAACGGCTGGAAGCCGCCGTGCCCGGGGCATGCGGACGGGCATCCTGCCCGCCGGCCTGACCGCCGCGGCGCTGATCGAGCTCTATGAGCGCATGGTGCTGCTGCGCCGCTTCGAAAGCGTCGCGCAGCTCGCCTGCCGCAAGGGCGAAACGCCGGGCTTCCTGCATCTCTATATCGGCGAGGAAGCGACCGCCGTCGGCGTCTGCGCGCATCTGAAGCCGACCGACTGGATCACCTCGACCCATCGCGGCCATGGCCATGCGCTCGCCAAGGGTATGGACCCGAACATCCTGATGGCGGAATTGTTCGGCAAGCAGGGCGGCTGCTGCGGCGGCCGCGGCGGCACGATGCATCTCTATGATCGCTCGGTCGGCCTGTTCGGCACCAATGGAATCGTCGCCGCCGGCATCAGCCATGCGGTCGGCGCCGGCATCAGCGCGCGGACGCGCGGCGAGGACGGCGTCGGCGTCGCCTTCTTCGGCGATGGCGCGATCAATCACGGCGGCTTCCACGAGGCGATCAACTTCGCCGGCATCCAGCGCGCGCCGGCGGTCCTCGTCTGCGAAAACAATCTCTACGCCACGGCGACCCCGCTCGCCTCCGCGACGCTCAACACCGAGATCGCGACCAAGGCGGCCGCCTATGGCATCCCCGGCATCGCCGTCGACGGCAACGATGTCGTCGCCGTCTGGCAGGTCATGGCCGAGGCCATCCGCCGCGCGCGGTCGGGCGAGGGGCCGACGTTGATCGAGGCGAAGACCTATCGCACGGTCGGTCATCACGAGGGTGACCCTGTCGTCGGTAGTTATCGCACCCAGGCGGAAGTCGACGCCTGGGCGGCGCGCGATCCGATCGCCACGTTCCGGGCGCGGCTGACGGATGATCTCGCCTGCGCGTCCGTCGATGAACTCGACGCCATCGACGCGCGCATCGACGGCGTCGTCCAGGCGGCGCTGACCTTTGCGCGGCAGTCGCCGGAGCCCGATCCGGCCACCACCGGCCTCCATGTCTATGCCGAGCCGCTGAACCCGCCCGAGGCGCTCCTCCAGCCTGTCGCGATGAAGACCGAGACGCTCGGCTGGCTCGATGCGGTCCGCGACGGCATCGCCGAGGAAATGCGCCGCAATCCGCATCTCCTCTATTTCGGCGAGGGCACCGGCGAGCGCGGCGGCACCTTCGCGCATACCAAGAACCTCTTCGCCGAATTCGGGCCGCAGCGGATGGTCGATACGCCGATCTCCGAGCAGGGCTTCACCGGCGCGGCCATCGGCGCCTCGGCGACGGGGACGCGCGTCATTGCCGACCTCATGTTCGCCGACTTCCTGTTCGAGGCGGCCGGCCAGATCGTGCTGCAGGCCTCGAAGCTCCGCTACATGTCGAACGGCCAGATGAACGCGCCTGTTGTCGTCCGTGTCGGCGCGGGAACGGTGCGCAGCGCCGGCCCGCATCACAGCGGCGCCTATCATCCCGTCTGGGCGCATATTCCCGGCCTGATCGTCGCGATGCCGGCGACGCCCGCCGACGCCAAGGGGCTGATGAAGACGGCGCTCCGGGCCGGCGATCCCGTGCTGATGTTCGAGCCGAAGGCGCTGTTCGCCTCGAGGGGCGAGGTGCCCGTCGGCGAGCATCTGGTGCCGTTCGGCCTCGCCCGCATCGCCCGGGCGGGTCGCGACATCACCATCGCCGCCGCCGGCCAGGTCGTGCATCGCGCGCTCGAGGCCGCCACGGCGCTCGCAGCCGAGGGCATCGAGGCGGAGGTCATCGACCTCCGAACCATCATGCCGCTCGATGTCGGCACGGTCGCCGCCAGCGTGAAGAAGACGCATCGGCTGCTGGTCGCCGACGAGGGCTGGGGCGCCTTCGGCGTCGGCGCCGAGCTGGCGCAGGCGATGAACGAGCTCGCCTTCGACGATCTCGATGCGCCGGTCGGCCGCATGCACAGCGACGCGCAGCCGCATCCGCTCGCGCCGGCGCTCGAACGGGCCATGCTGGTCGACACGGGGAAGCTCGTCGCGGCCGTGCGGTCGCTGATGGCCGGCGTCGCGCCGGTGCCGCATCACTGGCGCCATCTCGGCGGCCGGACCGCTGACATGCCCATGGCGGCCGCGCCGCCGCCATCGGCGCCGCCCGCTTGGGCCACGGCGCCTGCGGAGCCAGTGACTGCCGGCGAGGGCGAGCCGATCACGATGCCGTTCGGCGATCTGACGGTGAGCGAGGGCACGATCGTGCGCTGGCTGAAGACGGAAGGCGAGCGGGTCGCGGCCGGCGAGATCGTCGCCGAGATCGAGACCGATAAGGCGGTCGTGGAGATCGAGGCGCCGGTCGCCGGCGTGCTCGGCCCGATCGAGCGCGACAAGGGCGCCGTGGTGCCGATGGGCGGCCGTATCGGCAGCGTCACGGGGACGGCATCATGAGAATTCTCTGCACCAATTGGGAAGCCGCCGACGAGGGCGAGCTGGAGCGCGGCGCCTTCCCCGATGTCGAGCTCGTCATCCGCAAGACGCCGGCGGATCCGACCGGCATGCTGACGCCTGAACTCTGCCGCTCGGTCGATGCGGTGGTGAATTATTCGCCGACGAAACATCTCGGCATCGCGCCATCCGCCTTCGAGCGCTGCCGGATCGCCGTGCGCTCCGGCGTCGGCTTCGACAATCTCGATCTCGAGGGTTTCGGCCGGCTCGGCGTGCCGGTCTGCAACGTCCCCGACTATGGCACCACCGAGGTCGCCGACCATGCGCTGGCGCTGATGCTGGCGCTGACGCGCGGCACATCCAGCTATGACGAGGCGCTGCGCAGCCGTGCCAATGGCTGGGACTTCGGCGCCGCGCCGCTGATCCGTCGCCTCCGCGGTGCCACTTTCGGCATTGTCGGGCTCGGCCGCATCGGCCTCGCCGCGGCACGGCGCGCGGCCGGATTTGACATGAGGGTCGTCTTCTTCGATCCCTATCTCTCGAACGGCGTCGAGCTCTCGACCGGCTATCAGCGGGTGCACAGCCTCACAGCGCTGATGGCGGCGAGCGATGTCGTCTCGATCCATGCGCCGCTCAATGACGAGACGCGCGGCATGGTCGGGGCCGCCGCCTTTGCCGCCGCGAAGCCCGGCCTCGTCCTCGTCAACACCGCGCGCGGGCCGATCGTCGATCTCGATGCGCTCGGCGCGGCGCTGAAATCAGGCGCCGTCGCCGGTGCGGGTCTCGACGTGCTGCCGCGCGAGCCGGCTGACCCCGGCCATCCGCTGATCGCCGCCTGGCGCGAGCGCGAGGCCTGGCTCGACGGCCGCCTCGTGCTGACGCCGCATGCCGCCTTCTACAGCCCCGATGCGATGGTCGATTTGAGGCGGAAGTCGATCGAGGTCGCGGTGACCTATCTCCGCGATGGCCGCCTCACCAACTGCGTCAACCGGCATTTCCTCGTCGGCGAGCCGAGGGCGGCGGCGTGACCGCGGCTGCCCCTCGGCGATCCGCCTCGCCCTATGCCCGCCGCCTCGCGCGCGAGCGCGGCGTGCCGCTCACGGAGCTTGCGGGCAGCGGACCGGATGGCCGCGTCGTCGCTGCCGACGTCATCGCCTTCATCCCCGCTGTCCAACCGGCTGCTGCTCCGGTCGCGGCCATCGCCGCGCCGCCCGCAGCCGCCGACATCGCGGCGAGCGCGCCCGTCGCCGCGCCGCGCAGCGTTGCTGCGTTCCAGGCGACGGTTGACCTTGCCCCGCTCGCGGCGCTGATCGCCGCCGCCGGTGTGGGCCTTGCGAGCGGTCCCTTCCTGGCGAAGGCGGCGGCGCGGGCCGCCGGTTCGCGTGGCGAGCGGCTTCTCCTCCGTGACGGCGGCCGTCTCGCCCTCATCGAGGGCGCCGCGACGCTGTCGCCCGGCACGATCGCTGCGCGGCTGGAGGCAAGAACGCCCGGCGACGCCCCGTTCAGCATCGATCTGCTCGAGGGCTCGGGCATCCGTCCGCTCGCGGGTGGCCTCGCGGCGGGGACGGACATGTGGCTGGTGATCGTCGCCGATGCCGGCCGGGCGGAACTCCTCCTCGTCCATGACGAGGCGGCCCTTTCCGCCAGCGAGGCCGTGATGATGCTCGCCCTCATCCGCGACTTCGCCGAGGCGCCGCTGCGGCTGCTGGTGTAGCGCCAGTTTTCACCTCTCCCTCAGGGAGAGGTCGACGCGCAACGCGCGGCGGGTGAGGGCCTACGGCCTCTCCGGAGAGGCGGAGCCTCTGGCCTTCTCCGGATAGGCCGTAAACCCTCTCCCGGACCTTCGGTCCGACCTCCCCCTCAGGGGGAGGTGAAAGGGCACGCCTACATCATGTAGCCGGCGGTCCAGCCGCCATCGACGGCGAGGATCTGGCCGTTGACGTAGCTCGCCTCGGGCGCGGCGAGGAAGAGGACGGCCTCGGCGATCTCCTCGGGGCGGCCGGGCCTCCCGAGCGGGATATGGCGCATGAACGCCTCGGTGCGGGCGTGGAACGAGCCGCTCTCGCCATAGAAGAGCTGCTTGGTCACCTCGGTCATGATCGAGCCCGGCGCGATCGCATTGGTCAGGATGCCGTGCCCGGCGAGTTCCAGCGCCATCGAGCGCGTCAGGTGGATGATGCCCGCCTTGGCGGCGACGAAGGGGCTCTGCAGCCGCATCGCGGCGAGGCCGACCACCGAGGCGATATTGACGATGCGCCCGCCGCGGCCGGCGGCGATCATCGGCGCCAGCGCGGCGCGGCTCATCAGGAACAAGCCGTCGAGATCGACCGAGACGATGCGGTGCCATTCCTCGACCGGGAAGGCATCGATCCCGACGCGGTGGGCCAGCGTGTTGACGCCGGCATTGTTGACGAGAATGTCGAGGCGGCCATAGGCGGCGAGCGTTCGATCGACGGCGCGGCCGATCGAGGCCTCGTCGCGGATGTCGACGCCGATTGCGATGGCGTCCGGCAAGGTGGCCGCGACGCCTTCCGCGCCTTCGACATTGATGTCGGCGACGACGATGCGGGCGCCATTGTCGGCGAGCCGCTGCACGATGGCGCGGCCGATGCCGCCGGCGGCGCCGGTCACGAAGGCCACCTGCCCGGAGAGATCGCATTGCATGGCATATTGTCCCGGTTCGGCCGTGTCCTCGACCCTTTGCCTGGCCATTTCCGCGGCCCGGCATATTCATTATGATACTATAATCGGTGTGGCCGGCCGATGCCATGCGGAGTTGGTGCGTGGGCGGGGTTTCCGCTAGGCTGCGGCCTGGCTGTCAAAAGGGATCAAGGGTTTGCGAGCGGGCGGGACGGACGACAAGGACCGGGCATCGGCAGGGGCGGACGAGGGCGCGATCGCCGGGCTGGAGCTCTTTTCGCCGCGGCCGCTGTCGCGTGACGACGGCCCGCTCTATCGGCAGATGGCGGCGATCCTGCGCGCGCCGATCGCGACCGGCAGCCTCTCGGCCGGGACCTCGCTGCCGCGCGAGGCCGACCTTGCCGAGCGTTTCGGCGTCAGCCTCATCACCGTCCGCCAGGCGCTGCGCGATCTCGAGAACGAGGGCCTCATCCGCAAGCGTGCGGCAAAGCCCGCGATCGTCGCCGGCAAGGGCGGCGCGCGCAAGCCGACCTATGGCTTCCAGAGCTTTGCCGAGATCGCCGCCTCGACGACCGACCGCCGCCTCGAGATCCACAGCTATCGCAAGGAACGATCAGCGGTGGCGAGCGCGGCGCTCGGGCTCTCCGGCGACGAGGCGCTGCATTGCCTGCGCGCGACGCTCCTGATGGAGGACGTGCCGACCGGGCTCACCACCTTCTATTTTCCGCCCGAGGTCGGCGCGCGCATGAAGCGCTCCGATTTCGACGATGTCGTCGTGTTCCGCTCGGTGCAGCGCCATCTCGGCATCACGCTGTCGGGCGCGCGGATCACCGTCCGCGCCGACGTCGCCGACGAAGCGCTGGCCCGCGCGCTCGACTATGTCGTCGGCGGGCCGATCCTCGTCATCGAGATGCTCTATCTCTCCGAGGCGGGCGACCCGGTCGAACTCACCATCAACCGCAACCGCGCCGATCTGTTCAGCCTCTCCTACGACGCCCCCAACGACCTCGTCTGAGCGCGGTGGTCGCTGGACAGTCTCATAAGATTATAATAGCATCATCTTGTACGGATGATGGCCGCTCGACCGGCCGTCCGCCGCGGCTTTCAGCTTTGCTGTGTCCGTGGTACCGTTAACATAACGGGCAGCCATTTGAGAATTGCCCGATCGTCCGAGGAAACGCTCACGAGGGAGGACCGATCGTGAAGATCAAGGCCGCGTTGATGGCGCTCGCCATCACCAGCTCCGCGCTGGCTGCTGCCCCGCCGGCATTCGCCGAGGGCAAGACCTACAAGATCTATCTGTCGAACAATTTCGTCGGCAATGACTGGCGCCAGCAGATGGAGCGGGTCGCCGAGGTTTCGGTCAAGAAGGGGCCGCTGGCGGGCCGCGTCGATCTGAAGATCGAGAATGTCGAAGGCACTGTTCAGGCCCAGATCAACTCGCTGAACAACATCATCCGCGCGAAGCCGGACGCGATCCTGATCGACGCGGCCTCGGCAGAGGCGCTCAACCCGACCATCAAGAAGGCCTGCGACGCCGGCATCGTCGTCATCTCCTTCGATCAGGTCGTCACCGAGCCCTGCGCCTATGCGCTCGAATCCGACTGGAACCGCATTCCGGCCGTGCTCGCCGAATGGATGGCGAAGCAGCTGGGTGGCAAGGGCAAGGTCTTCGTCGACCGCGGCCTTGCCGGCGCGCCGATCTCGGCCCAGCTCGAAAAGGGCTATCTCGACGTCCTCGCCAAATATCCGGGCATCGAAGTGGTCGGCAACTACAACGGCGAATATGCGCTCGGGCCGGAGCAGGCCGGCGTCGCGGCATTGCTCGCCGCCCATCCCGAAGTCGACGGCATCCTGACGCAGGGCTATGGCAGCGGCGCGATCAAGGCGCTGCAGGACGCCGGCCGCAAGATCGTGCCGGTCACCGCCTTCTCCTACAATGTCGCGGCGACGACCTGCGCTCAGACCGAGGGCGCGAAATGCATCCTCGGCTCCAACCCGGCCTATCTCTCCTCCGAGGCGATCAAGATGGCGGTCGATATCCTCGACGGCAAGCCGAAGCCGGCCGATCGCCACATCCTCGTCTATGGCGACTTCATCACCACCGATCCGATCAAGTCCGAGCTCTATCCGGACGCGGTGATGCAGAAGATCGAGATCGGCAAGAATGCCTGGCCGGATCGCCCGCCGGGCCTGACGCTGCCGATCACGCCCGACTGGGTCGAGATCACAGCCGAAGAGGCCGCCGGCGCGTCCTGATCCTGCCGCCGAACCCGTCCGGCCGCCGCCCTGGCGGCCGGATGACCGCGGCCCCTTGAGCTCGATTGCGGCGAGACGACATGGCTGATCTCCTCGAGGCCGCCTCCGTGACCAAGCGCTATGGCGGCATCGTCGCGCTGGCGCGGGCCGATTTGTCCGCACGGGCTGGCGAAGTCCATGCGCTGCTCGGCGAGAACGGTGCCGGCAAGAGCACCTTCATCCAGATACTCGCCGGCGCGGTGAAGCCCGACAGCGGCCGCATCGCGCTCGGCGGGGTTCCCTACAGCCCGCGCAATCCCGAACATGCGCAAGGCTCCGGCGTTGCCGCGGTATTCCAGGAACTGTCGCTGATCCCGGATCTCAGTGTCGAGCAGAACATCTGGTTCCGCCATGAGCCGCTGTCGGCGCTCCGAACCGTCCGCGCCGGCGCGCTGCGCGCCAAGACCCTCGACCTCCTCGATCGCTATCGCTTTCCGCTGCTGCGGCCCGAGCAGGAGGTCCGCCGGCTGACTTTGGCCGAACGGCAGATGGTCGAGATCGCCAAGGCGCTCGCCCGCGACCCGAAGGTGCTCATCCTCGACGAGGCGACCTCGGCGCTGCCGCCGGCTGAGACCGAATGGCTGCTCGGCCTCGCGCGCCAGATGGCGGAGGCCGGCAAGCTCGTCATCTATATCTCGCATCGCCTCGGCGAGGTCCGCTCCATCGCCGATCGCATCACGGTGTTCCGCAATGGCGAGACGGTCGCCGCCTATGACACCGGCGCGGTCGACGACGAGACCATCATCGCCGACATGCTGGGACGGCGCATGGACCGTCTCTATCCCGAGCGGGTCGATACGGCGACGGGCCGCGTCGCGCTGAAGCTCAGCCAATTCGGCGTCGGCGCCAAGCTGGGCGGCATCGATCTCGAATTGAAGGAAGGCGAGGTGCTCGG
The DNA here is from genome assembly GCA_965279105.1 of Kaistia sp. Lineage (GTDB taxonomy): Bacteria > Pseudomonadota > Alphaproteobacteria > Rhizobiales > Kaistiaceae > Kaistia. The sequence goes on along the minus strand of OZ257135.1, from coordinate 404,675 downwards.
CGTCGCCGGATTGCAGGGCCACGGCCAGCGCGAACTGTTCCAGTCGCTGTTCGGCATGGGCGGCGCGCACGGCGCGATCGAGGTCTGGGGCAAGCGGCGCGACATCCGCAGCCCGCGCCAGGCGCTCGCCGGCCGCGACGGGCTGGCGCTGGTGCCCGAGGACCGCCGCACGCATGGCCTCATGCTCGCAAAGAGCATCCGCGAGAACCTGACCTTGTCGGTGCTGCAGCGCTTCACCCGGTTCGGCATCACCGATCCGAAGCGCGAGGCGGCGCTGGTCGCCGAGATGATCGCGGCGCTCCGCATCAAGGGCTCGCCCGAGCAGGCGGCGGGCACGCTTTCCGGTGGCAACCAGCAGAAGGTGATCTTCGGCAAGCTGCTCCTGACCGAGGCGCGGATCCTGCTGCTCTATGATCCGACCCGCGGCATCGATGTCGGCACCAAGGGTGAGATCTTCCAATTGATGCGTCGGCTCGCCGCCGAGGGCTATGCGATCCTCTTCTATTCGAGCGACCTCGCCGAACTCGTGCATGTCGCCGACCGCGTCGCGGTGCTGAGATATGGACGGCTTGCCGCCGTGCTCGCCGGCGCCGACAATTCCGAGCACCAGATCCTCCGCGCCGCCATGATCGAGACGAGAGCCGCATGACCCTCGCATCCATCGACCGGCCGCTCGCAGGCGCCGTGCCGCGACCCTCGCTGTCGCTGAAGGCGCGGCTCGTCGACCGCGCCACCATCCTCATTCCCTCGGCGATGCTCGTCCTGCTCGTCGGCGTCTATGCCTTTCTCCGCGAGGGCGTCTTCACCCTTGATGAGCTCAATCTCGACACGGCGGCGGCGCTGACGCTGATGCTCGCCGCAACCGGCCAGACGATCGTGCTGCTCCGCGGCGGCATCGACCTCTCTATCGGCGGCACGATCAGCCTCGGCACCGTGCTCGCCGCGACGCGCTTCGGCGACGATCCGGCGCAGGCGGCGCTCTGGGCGGTGCTGATCGTCGCCATCGGCGCGCTGGTCGGCGTCGTCAACGGCGTCCTGATCACGGCGCTCAAGCTGCAGCCCTTCCTGGTCACGCTGGCGACCTGGTCGATCCTCTCCGGCGTCGCGCTCCTGATCCTGCCGATCGACGGCGGCAGCCTGCCGTCCGGATGGATGGCCTTCGGCGCCAATGGCTGGCTCGGGCTCTCCAGCGCCGTCTGGCTGCTGGCGCTGCTCGTCCTGTTCTGGCTCTGGTTCAAGCGCACCCGCCTCGGCATCGCCATCCGCGCCACCGGATCGAACGAGCGCTCGGCCTTCCTCTCCGGCGTCTCGCCGCTCGGCATCAATATCGCGACCTATGCGCTGTCGGGCGCCTTCGCGGCGCTGGCCGCGCTCTATCTCACGACCCAGACCGGCGCGGGCTCGCCGACCATCGGCAAGGACTACATCCTGCCCTCGGTCGCGGCGGCGGTGATCGGCGGCATCAGCCTGTTCGGCGGCCGCGGCGGCCTGATCGGCACGATCATCGGCGCCTATATCCTCACCATCATCGGCAATCTCGTCTTCGCGCTCTCCATCTCGAGCTACTGGCAGCCGATCGTTTCCGGCGTCATTCTCCTGATCGCCGTGCTGGCGAGCTCGCTGTCCGAGAAGTCGGCCCGGCGGAGCCTCTCATGAATCTCCGCCGCCACCGCGCCATCCTCATCGCCTATTGCGGGATGATCATCCTCCTGCTCGCCACCAGCCTGGTGGCGCCCGGCTTCCTGTCGGCCTCGCATCTCCGCAGCACCGTCGTGCTCGCCGCCTTCATCGGCATCGTCGCGCTCGGCCAAACCTTCGTCATCATCGGCGGCGGCATCGACCTCTCCGTGCCCTGGGTGCTCAATTCCGCCGCCGTGCTGATGACGCTCTTCGCCGGCGGCCAGGATGCGCCGCTCCTCTATCTCGTGCCGCTGCTGCTCGCGGCCGGCGCGCTGGTCGGCGTCGTCAACGGGCTCGGCGTCGCGCTGTTCGGGGTGCCGCCGATCATCATGACGCTCGCCGTCAATGTCATCCTGCAAGGCGGCATCCTCGTCTCGACCGGGGGCGCACCGACCGCCTCGGCCCCGCCGGCGATCCAGTTCCTCGCCGTCGGCCGCCTCGGCGGCGTGCCGGTCATCTTGCTCATCTGGGCGCTGCTCGCGGCGATCGCGACGCTGCTGCTCGCGCGGAGCGCCTTCGGCCGCTATCTCTACGCGGTCGGCTCCAGCGCCACGGTCGCCACCTTTTCCGGCGTGCCGACGCTTGCGACCACGGTCGGGGCCTATACGCTCTCGGGCTTCGCCGCCGCGCTCGCCGGCATGCTGCTCACCGGCTATAGCGGACAGGCCTATCTCGGCATGGGCGATCCCTATCTCTTCACCTCGATCGCGGCGGTGGCGATCGGCGGCGCCTCGATCCTCGGCGGCAGCGGCACTTATATCGGCACCATCGCCGGCGCGCTGGTGCTGACGATTCTCACGGGATTGCTGCCGGCGCTCAACCTCTCCAATGGCGCGCTGCTGATCGTCTATGGTGTCGTCATCCTAGTGACGGTGTCGCTGGCGAGCGAAACGCTCGCGGCGTTCTTCGGCAGCTTCCGCCGGCCCCGGCGCGGCACGGGCGCGGCATCCTGATGAGGGGGCTCTCATGATCGATATCGAATGCGTCGTCGATGCCGGGGCGCTGCTCGGCGAAAGCACCTATTGGGACGTCGATGACGCCGTGCTGTGGTGGATCGATATCTACGGCAAGACAATCCACTGCTACGACCCCGAGACCGGCACCGACGAGACCGTGAGCCTGCCGGAATATCCCGGCTGCCTCGCCGTGCGCGAGGCGGGCGGGCTCGTGCTCACCATGGAGACCGGCTTCTATTTCCTCGATCCGGCGACCGGGCTGAGCGTGCCCATCGTCGATCCCGAAACCGCCCTCGCCGACACGCGCTTCAACGACGGCAAGACCGATCGCCAGGGCCGGTTCTGGTCGGGCTCGATGTTCGAGGCGCAAGGCAAGGCGCCGGCGCGGATCGCCTCGCTCTACCGCCTCGATACCGACCTCACCGCGACGCGCGTCGTCGAGGGCATCGGCTGCTCCAACGGTCTCGCCTGGAGCCCCGACAGCCGCACGATGTACTATACCGACAGCCATGGCCCCGTCGTCTGGGCGTTCGATTTCGACCCCGTGACAGGCGCGGCCGAGAACCGGCGCGACTTCGTCGATCTCTCCTTCATGAGCGGCATCGTCGACGGCGCCACCGTCGACAGCGAGGGCTGCTACTGGCTGACCGTGCCGTTCAAGGGCAAGGTGATGCGCTACGATCCCGATGGCGTCCTCATGCAGACCATCGAGATGCCGGTCGACTTGCCGACCTGCTGCGAGTTCGGCGGCGCCAATCTCGATACGCTCTACGTCACATCGGCGACGCTGCGCCGGCCGGCCGACCAGCTCGCCGGCCAGAGCCACCCGGGCGGACTCTTCGCCATCCACGGCACCGGCGCCAGGGGCCTGCCGCTGATTCCGTTCAAGGGGTAAGCCTCTTCCTTCACCACTCCCTCAGGGAGAGGTCGACACGCGAAGCGCGGCGGGTGAGGGCCTGTAGCCTCTCCGGAGAGGCCGTAAACCCTCTCCCGGACCTTTGGTCCGACCTCCCCCTCAGGGGGAGGTGAAGAAGGTGTCGCCTCGTCCAGCAGTCAGTACGGCTGTTGCGCAAGTCGCATCATCATGTGGCCATTGCTGACACCCGACCGGAAGAGGTTCCCTCACCTCTCCCTGAGGGAGAGGTCGACGCGCCGTAGGCGCGGCGGGTGAGGGCCTGCGGCCTCGCCGGATACGCCGTAAACCCTCTCCCGGACCTTTGGTCCGACCTCCCCCTTAGGGGGAGGTGAAGGGAGGGCCATCAGTTTCCCGGTCCGGTCAGGCCCGCGTCTCGCGCACCGTCGCGTCGTCTCGGGAAAACAGCTCGCGTTTCAGCGTGAGGCCGAGGCCGGGGCCCGGCAGCGGGGCGACGTGGCCGTCGGTGATGGCGGGCAAGGTGTCGACGATCTCGCGATACCAGCCGGTGAAATAGGCGCGCACCGCTTCCTGGTAGTTGGCGTTGGTCAGCGTCGCCGAGAGGGCGCAGCTCGCGGCGAAGACGACCGGCCCTGTACAGTCGTGCAGCGTCACCGGCAGGGCCGCCGCTTCGGCCATATGGGCGATCTTCTTCGCCTCCGAGAGGCCGCCGCACCAGGCGAGGTCGATCATCACCACCGAGGCCGCGCGCTTGTCGATCAGCTGGCGGAACGGCCCGCGCGTCGCCAGCCGCTCCGAGGCGGCGATCGGGATCGCGGTGTGGCGGGCGAGCTCCGCCATCGCGTCGAGATCGTTGAAGCGGATCGGCTCCTCCAGCCAGGCGGGACGGAAGGGCGCGAGGGCCGCGGCGATCTGCAATGCCGGCGCCAGCGACCAGAGGCCGTGCAGCTCGACCATGATCTCGATGTCGTCGCCGACGGCGTCGCGGATCTTGGCGAAGGGCACCAGCGCGGCGGCGAGATCGGCGCCGGAGATGCGCGTGCCGTTGGAAGCCTCGGCCGCGACATCGAAGGGCCAGATCTTCATGGCGCGGATGCCCTCGGAGAGAAGGCTTTTCGCGAGTGTCCCGGCGTCGTAGCGGAAGGCGAGCAGGTCCTCATAGGGTCCCTCCGCCATGTCGCCCGGCTTCAGCGACCAGTCCTCCGTGCGCTCGAACAGGGCATGGCGCTTGGTGGCGCGGACATGGCCATAGCCGGCGCAGGTGTTGTAGATCGGCACGCGGTCGCTCACGAGGCCGCCGAACAGGCGCCAGACCGGCGCGTCCATCGCCCGGCCGAGGATGTCCCAGAGCGCGAGGTTCACGGCCGAATTGCCGCGCGTCTCGGCGCCGGAATCGACCGCGCCGACATAGACATTGCGCAGCCGCCAGTCATGCAGCTCGATGTCGCGCGGGTCCTTGCCGATGAGGTAGGGCGCGACATTGGCGTGGAGATAGGCGGCGACAGGGGCCGGCGCGAAGAAGGTCTCGCCGAGGCCGGTGATGCCAGCGTCCGTCTCGATCTCCAGCCAGAGGAGATGCGGAAACTCCGCTAGCTGCAAGGTCCTCAGCGCCGTGATCCGCATCGCCATCCTCCCCATGGTACCGGTACCATAGCGACATCGGCGCCGGTTCGCCAGAGCGGCGGCGCATGCGCCGCCGCGATCGCGTCAGGAGGCGACGGCGCAGCGCTTGACGATCATCGCCGGGACGAGCGCGGCGGCCGCCGCCGCCGGGGCTTCGGGCATGACGGAGAGCGGCTTGCCGGCGCTCTCGCCGCCGGTCGCGATCGCGGCGTCGGGTCCGGTGGGCGCGTCCGCAGGCGGTTCGGCCGAGGCGACCGGGCCCGTCTCTTCCGGCAGGGCCGGCGGCGGGGCGAGCGGGGCCGGGCCGATGCGCGGCAGCGCGCCGAGCGGGATGAAGCCGAGCATGGCGCGGCCCGACGCGATGGTGACGGTCGCCTCGCGCCAGGTCTTGCCATCGACGGTCACCGGCCGGAGCAGGGCCGAGACGAGGCCGATCATCTGCTTCACCCTGGCGCCGCTGCCGGGCCTCAGCGTCTCGACGACGTCGGGCAGTTTGTCGAGCTGGTCGAGCCGAACGGTGAGGCGGCCGTTGAGGAGGCCGTCGGCCGCCGGCGTCACCTCGCCGGTGATCGATGCGGAGACGCCGCCGATCGTCGTGTCGAGCTGGTCGATGCGGATGGGCTTGCCCGAGGCGACCCAGGCCATCGCCCGGTCGCCATGCTCCAGCACCAGCGTGGCCGGCACGGCGAGCGCGATGTCGCTGTCGATGGGTGGCAGCGACGGCCGCCCCGGCACCATCGCGGTGAACCGGTCGAGCGACAGGAAGACGTCGAGCATCTCTGCGCCGGCCGGATCGGGCACGACATGGAACTCGGCATGCTGGGCGCGCAGCGGGATCGGCGCGGCGAGCCTCATCGGGTCGGCGATCGTCGCGTCGAAGCCGTCGGTCACCAGCGAGTAGCGGCTGAGGCCGGAAAGGGAGAGCCGGATGCTCGATTGCAGCGAGGTCCAGTTGGCGTCGACGCTGGCGCCGCCCGGCGCCTTGAGCGCGAGCGGACCCTTGGCGGCGAACAGCGCCCGGTTCGGATTATAGGCCATGCCGACCGCCTCGAGGCCGGCAAGGTCGAGCGAGACCGCCTCGGCCGGGCAGGATGCGGCGAGCGGCATGCAGGTCACGTCGAAGCGGAACGGGAAGCCGCCGATCGAGCGGTCGCCGCAACTGAGCACGGCGCCTTCGGCGCTCGCGCGTGCCTCGAGGGCATCGAGCTTGCCGCCGACATAGTGGCGCAGCGCGAACCAGCCGCCGGTCCACAGCAGCGCCAGCGCCACGACGACCCCGACCAGGATCTGGAAGCGGCGCCGGCCTTTGCCGGGCCTTGCGGGCGCTGGCCCCGTCTCGGTCACGCTGCTCACAGGACGTCTCTCCGTTGAAGTTCGCGCCGTCGGCTGCTAGGCGGGAGGCCTCCCGCAGAGGAACCTTGGCGATGGCTGATCTCTGGGTCTTCGGTTATGGCTCACTCATGTGGCGGCCAGGTTTCGATTTTGTCGAATCCGTTCCGGCGCGACTTTTTGGCGAGCATCGCTCGCTCTGCGTCCTCTCCTACGTCCATCGCGGCACGGAAGAGAAGCCTGGCCTCGTATTGGGGCTCGATAAAGGCGGCTCCTGCCGCGGCGTCGCCTTCCGCATCGCCGGCGACCGGCAGGAGAAGGTGCTGGCCTATCTCCGCGCCCGCGAACTCGTCACCAGCGTCTATCACGAGGTGACGCGGCCGGTCCGCCTCGAGAGCGGCGTCCTCGTCGCGGCGCTCGCCTATGTCGTCGACCGCAGCCACCGGCAATATGCCGGCAAGCTCAGCCGCGAGCGCGTGCTCGAACTGGTGCGCGACAGTGCCGGCGTCTCCGGCCATAATCGCGACTATGTGCTGGCGACCGCCGAGCATCTCGCCTCCGTCGGCATCAATGACCGGCTGATGATCTGGCTTGCCGGGGAACTCGGCGGCGAGGCCGGCCGAGCCGTCTGACCTCTGCTTCCGCTCAGGCGGGAGGAGCAGCGCCGGCCTTGATGCCCGCGATCCGCGCGGCGGCTTCGGCCGGGATCGGCGGCGGATTGGGACTGGCGGCGGCCTCGGCCACGAGACGGTCGCTCGCCGGCTCGATCGTCGCGATCAGCCGGGCGAGGAAGGATTTCGAATCGAGCCCAGGCGGGATCGGCTCGAGAACCTCGACGATGATCGTGCCGGGATAGCGGAAGAAGCTGCGCCGCGGCCAGTAGAGGCCGGCATTGAGCGCGATCGGCACCACCGGGACCTTCAGCTCGCGGTAGAGATGGATGATGCCGAACTTGTAGTCCGGCGGCGCGCCGACAGGGCGGCGGGTTCCTTCCGGGAAGAGGATGATCTGCCGTCCTTCGGCGGCCGCTTCCTTCGCGTCCGCGGCGAGCTTGCGGAGCGCCCGCGAGCCGCCGGCGCGGTCGACGGCGATCATGCCGGCCTTCCAGGTGTACCAGCCGAACAGCGGGATCAGCATCAGCTGCCGCTTCATGACGAAGGTCGGGTCGGGGAGCAGCGGGAACAGCGCCATCGTCTCGAAGGCCGACTGGTGCTTCGGCGCGATCAGGGCGGCGCCCTTCGGCAGGCGGTCGAGCCCGCGGATCTCGATCCGCGTGCCGGCGACGATGCGCAGCATCACCATGGTCGCGCTGGTCCACAGCTTGACGATGCGGATGGCGCCGGCATGCGGCAGGAGGAAATAGAACGGCAGCGTCACCAGGATGATGACGGTCATGATCAGGTAGAAGGCGACATGGAACAGCAGCGAACGGATGATCAGCATTCGGACTGTCCCACTTCGGCGTCGATCGACCGCGCCGGCGCTACCGAACCTGCGCCGCGGCGCTCGACGGCAGCGAAGCGACGGCCGTCGTACCCCACGGCGACTCGACGGCGAGCCGCGCCCGGGCCAGCGTATACTTCACGTATTCGGCCATGAGAAGCTTCACCGCAGCGGTGTGGCGCCACCAGCGTTCCATATCGAGATGCGGGTTGGAGACCGGATAGGGGATCAGCGTCACAGCCGGCATCGCGCCGGCGAGTTCGATCATGCTTCTGGGCATGTGATAGTCGCTGGTGACGACGATCAGCGAGCGGAAGCCATGCTTCTCGGCCCAGGCCCTCGCCTCGTCGGCATTGCCGATCGTGTCGCGGGCGGCATGGCCGAGATCGACGCTGCGATCGAGCGCCTGCCGCGAATCGCTTTCGACGGAGCGGGCGATCTCGCGGCGGCCGACGGAGGGGTTGACGCCCGAGATCAGCAGCCTCTCGCCACGGCCCTCGGCGAGCAGCGCCAGGGCGCCGTCGATCCGCGCGGCGCCGCCGGTGAGTGCGACGATGCCCTCGGCCTTGATCGCCTCGGGTGCTGCGAGACGCGCGACACCGTCTGAAAACCGAATGAAATCAAAGGCCAGCAGGCCGAGCAGGAAAAGGACCGCGAAAGCGAGGAATCGCGGCGACAACAGGCGCTGTTCGCGCTGCGCCGGGCGCGTGCCAAACGCATCCGGTCCCCGGGAGGCGGGGCGCCTTGATACCGCGAGATCGGATCGGGCCGCGTCGGTCATGCTTCGCCGGATGGTAGCAGAATGCGGGCCGGGCTTGGCAAGTGGCCAGCATACAACGCGCGCAGGGCGGAAAGGGTTCTCATTCGATCGACGCGAGATGTCGGAAGACGGTGAGGCGCGAGGTGATCGCGGTCATCAGCGCGATCAGGATGGCGATGCCGAGCGCGCCGAGATAGCCGGTCGGTCCGATCGCGAAGCGGCCGAACAGCGCCGAGACCTGGTCGCCCTCCGGCGTCGCGATCGAGCGACCGAAGAGGAAGGAGAGAATGAGGAACATCAGCGTCGCGCCGGCCGCGCCCCAGAGGCCGCCCTTGAGGCCGAGCAAGAGGAAATGGTGCTGGAATTCGCGCGCGATGAAGCCGGCCTCGGCGCCGACATAATGCAGCACCGAGACGATGTCGCGGTTCGAGGCCATGGCGCCGCGCGTCGCGAACACGACCGAGAGCACCGTGGCGACGAAGACGAGGGCGAGGATCGAGAAGCCGATGATGACGGTGGCATTGGCCATCGCCTTCAGCCGGTCGGTCCAGCTGCGATGATCGTCGAGGCTCGCGCCCTTGACCTCCTGGCCGAGCTTCGCCGAGAGCGCGGCGAGATCGACGGCATCGGGATTGGCGAGTTCGACGACGATGAGGCGCGGGATCGGCAGGTCGCTCATGTCGAGGCCGCTGCCGAGCCAGGGCTCGAGCAGCTGGGCATTCTCCCAGGCCGACAGCGGCCGCGCGCTGGCGACGCCTGTCGTGGCGGTGGCGAGGTCGGTCGCCTTCTGCGTCTCGGCATCGAGATCGACGCCGTCGGTCGGGCGGACCTGGATGGTGATCTCGCGCACGATGTCGGTCTGCCAGTCGAGCGAGGCGTCGCGGACGAGGGTCACGGCGCCGAGCGTCAGGCAGGCGAGGAAGCTCATGATGGCGACGACGATGGTCAGCGAGCGGCCGGCGATGGAGCCGGCTGGCACGATCGGGCCTGGCTTCGGCGCGGGTCTCGCCGTCTGCCGGCGGGCGGGCAGGGCGTCGGACGGGCGCGGGGCGCGTTGCTCACTCATAGACGGAGAGGCGCCCTTCATGCAGCACGAGACGGCGGGCGTCGAACTGGTTCATGAGCCCGATGTCGTGCGTCGCGATCACCACCGAGGTGCCGAGACGGTTCAGTTCGACGAAGAGGCGCAGGAGGCGCTTGGCGAGCGGCGGATCGACATTGCCGGTCGGCTCGTCGGCGAGCAGGATTTCCGGCTGGCCGATCAGCGCCCGCGCGATCGCCGCGCGCTGCTTCTCGCCGCCCGAGAGGATCGGCGGCAGCGCCTGGACGCGGTCGCCGAGGCCGACCCATTTCAGGAGTTCGATCACGTCGGCGCGGTAGCTCGCCTCCTCGCGGCCGAGCACGCGCAGCGGCAGCGCGACATTCTCGAAGGTCGTCAGATGGTCGAGCAGGCGGAAATCCTGGAAGACGACGCCGATGCGCCGGCGCAGCGCCGGCAGGTCCGAGCGCGGCAGCGTCGCGACGTCGCGATCAAAGATCGAGATGAGGCCGCGCGTCGGCTTCAGCGACAGGAACAGGAGGCGCAGCAGCGTCGACTTGCCGGCGCCCGACGGTCCGGTCAGGAACTGGAACGAGCGCGGCGCGATCTGGAACGAGAGATCGCGCAGGACTTCCGCCCCCATTCCGTAGCGCAGGCCGACATTTTCGAAGCGGATCACCGCAGTTTCCCCGTTTCCGCCTGAAGGCCGATGCTGGTCCGGCCGGTTTCAACGCCGCCGGCCTTGCGCAGATCGACCTTGCCGGCATCAGCGTTAACGATTTGCGAACGGCCGATGGTTCATGACGAGGAAATGGCATCCGATCAAGGCAAAGGCTTGGCGGCATTTCGGGGCAGCCCGTCTATGCAGCCGCGCAAGAATCGGGTTCAAACTGATTTCGGCGCGCCTTCGGCTGCGCCGACTGCAAACGGGCTGAAGGCGTGGCCAACAGGGGCGAGGGCGGATCGGCGGAGACGCGGCGGTCGTGGGACGGCCGGACGCTGGTCGCGCTCGTGCTGCTCGTCGCGGTCGTCGCCGGCGCGGTGCTCGCCCGCAAGTCCCTCGTCGCCGCGGCCCCTAGCCTTGCCAGCCTCTATGCCCTGCTCGGTCTCGATGTGAACCGCACCGGGCTCGATTTCGTCGATGTGCATGCGCTGCGCGATGTCGCGGGTGGCGCTGCCGGGCTCGTCATCGAGGGCAATATCCGCAATGTGACGGATGCCAGTGTCGAGGTGCCGCCGCTCAGGCTCGTTCTCGTCGACGGCTCCGGCGCACGGGTCGGCGGCTGGCAGGTCGAGCCCGACCGGCCGCGGCTCGACGCCGGCGAGACCCAGAAATTCCGCACGCGGCTCGCCGCGCCGCCCGATCCCGCCAGGAAAGTCCAGGTGAGCTTCGCGCTTGCCGGGACCAAGGAATAGACCCATGCCCGTCGTGCGCGGCCGTTCGATCCGCATCCTCTACGATATCGAGACCATCGACGCCCGCAACCGCGAGCTCGCGACCGAGATCGCCGGCAGCGGCTATGACAATCTGCTCGTCATCTCGATCCTCAAGGGCAGCTTCGTGTTCGCCGCCGACCTGATCCGGGCGCTGCACGGCTCCGGTCTCGCGCCCGAGGTCGAGTTCATCTCGCTGTCGAGCTATGGCGCCGGCTCGCAGTCGAGCGGCATGGTCCGCGTGGTCAAGGACATCGAGAGCGATGTCGCCGGCCGCGACGTGCTGCTGATCGACGACATCCTCGAATCCGGCCGCACGCTCTCCTTCGCCAAGTCGCTGATGGAGCAGCGCGGCGCGGCCCGCGTCGGCGTTGCCGTCCTGCTCGAGAAGCCGGGCAAGCGCGCCGTCAGTTTCGAGGCCGATCACATCGGCTTCCTCTGCCCGGATCTCTTTGTCGTCGGCTATGGCATGGACGCAGCCCATGCCTTCCGCGAGTTGCCCTTCGTCGGCGTCGTAGAGGATTAGAGCGGCATGGCACGCATCCTGGTCACGGAAGACGATGATTCGGTCCGCGCCTTCGTCGCGCGGGCGCTCTCCCTCGACGGCCACCAGATCGCCACCGCCGAGGACGGCGCCGACGCGCTCGACCGGCTGAAGGCGGAAGAGGGCGCGTTCGACCTTCTGCTCAGCGATATCCGCATGCCGATGATGGACGGCATCGCGCTCGCCATCGAGGCGGCGCCGCAATATCCGGCCCTGACCATCCTCCTGATGACCGGCTTCGCCGACCAGCGCGAGCGCGCCGACGGCCTCGACCGCATCGTGCACGATGTCGTGCCGAAGCCGTTCTCGCTCGCCGAGATCCGGAGCGCCGTCGGTGGCGCGCTCGCCGCCGGCCGCAGCCGGGCGATCGAGGCGGCGTAAGCGCCGCCGCTCCTGGGCAATTCCGGCGAACTCCGGTTCACCGGAACTGCCCTCTCTGTCTGTTCTGACGCAGTTTCTTTGCGCGAACCGGTACCCACTTCGCTCGAAAATGCTTCAGTAGCGGTCGAGCAGCCGTTCCAGATAGTCGCGCTCGAGCAGTGGCCGCGCCGCCTCGCCGAGCCGCTTGCGGATCGTGTCGAGGATTTCGCGGGCGCGCTGGGTATCGATCGCGTCCGGCACCTTCACCGACGAGCCGAGATCGGTATTGCGGCCCTGCCGCTCGCGTTCGCGGCCGAGCGGATCCTGGCCGGGCATGGTGCCGTTCGCGCCCTGGCGCGTGCCGGTGCCGTTCTGCCGCGCCATCTGCTCGGCGAGGCCGCGCGCGCCGTCGCGTAGCGCCTGCAGCGCCTGGCCCTGTCGCCCGACGGCGGCGCCTGGCTGGCCCTGGCCGAGCTGCTCGGCGGCGCCCTCCATCGCCCGCCCGGCCTGGCCGAGCTTGCCCTCGCCCTCCTGACCCTCACCCGGCTGGCCCTCTCCCTGCATGCCCTGCGCCTGCATGTCCTTCTGCAGCTGCTCCAGCGCCTTGGCGAGATCCTGCTGGCCCTGCCGCAAGGCATCGAGCGCCTGCTGGCGCTCCTCGGGCGTCATCTTGGGCTGGCCGGCGCCGCTGCCATCGGTGTCGGGGTCGAGCTTGAAGGTCTCGTCCATCAACTCCTGCTGACGGCGGATCATTTCGCCCAGCTTGTCGAGCGCCTCGTTCATGGGGCCGCTCTCGCCGGCCTCAGCCTGCTGCGACTGGCCCGCCTCGAGATTCTCCATCATCTGCTGCAGCTCGGACAGCATCTGCTGCGCCGCCTCGCGCGAGCCGGTCTTGGCGAGATCCTCGATCTGGTCCATCAGCTTGGCGAGGTCCTGCGGCGTCAGCGTGCGCGCATTCTGGTTCTGCTGCTGGTTTCTCGCCTGCGGATTCTGCTGCCGGTTGCGGGCGAGCGCCTCGAGATAGCGGCTCATCGCCTCGCGGAGATCGGCCATCGCCTTGTCGAGCTCGGCGTCGCTCGCCTGGTTCTCGATGGCGTTCTTCAGTCGCTCCTGCGCGGCGCGGAGGTCCTGCGCCGCCAGCGACAGGTCGCCATCCTCGATGCCGAGCGCGATCTGCCACAGGAAATCGACCACCGAGACGAGGTCCTCGTCGTCGCGGGCGCCGATGAGGCGGTGATAGGCGGCGCGCAGCGACAGATAGACGCCGTCTTCCTTGAATTTCGAGGGATCGATCGTGATCGCATCGAGCGCATTGGCGACGGCGCGCGCCCGTCCGGCATCGAGCGCCAGGTTACGCCGCTGCTCGACCACGGCGCGGGCGAGCGGATTGGAGAAGGCGCGGGCCGGCAGCACGAAACTGGTCGGCGCGCTGCGCCCGGTCTGGCCGACCTCGTCGGTCGCGACGAGGACGAGGCTGACCTTGGCGCCGGCGAAGGGATGCGAGGAGAGATCGCGGATCGTCTCGCCGGTGCCGGAGCGCATGCGCAGCTTCGGCAGCGACAGCGGCACTTCCGGCGCCGCGAACAGGGGTCGCGCAGCCTCGCCCGATGCCGAGGGCTCGGCGCTGGTGATCTCGGCCTTGGCCGAGGCGACGCCATAGTCGTCCGAGACCTCATAGGCGAGCGAGAGGGCGCCGCTGGCGGTGGCGCCGGGCTCGCGCGTCAGCGCGATGGTCGGCGGGCTGTCGGGCGTGACCGCGAAGGTCCAGCGCGCGACCGCATTGCCATTGCGGGCGATGGCGACCGTGCCGGCCTCGGCAAGGGCAAAGCGCCGCTCGCCCTGCGGCGGTGCCCCGCCCTCCGGCGCCGCGGCGGCGGGAACGGCAGGCGTCGTCGCCGACCGCGTCAGCTCGAGTGGCACCGGCCGTCCGTCCGCGGTCGCGGCATCGACGCTCATCGTGCCGTCCTCGGGCAGGCGGATGGTGACGATCGAGCCTTCCGGCACGGTGATCGGCCCGCCGGCGGCGGCAAGGCGCGCCGCCTCGCCGGTCAGGAAGATCGGCGGCCGCGCGGTATAGGCCGGCGGCGTCACCCAGGCGTCGATGCGCGGCGCGGCTTCGGCGGCAAGGGTGCCGGGGCGCAGCGCATCGGCAAGGCGCGCCTCGCGCTCCCCGCCCGCCGCCATGAAGGCGACGACGAGGAGGAGCGGCACCAGATAGCGCAGCGCATAGGGATCGCGGCCGTTCATCCCCGGCGAGGGCCAGCCGCTCTTGAGATGGCCGATGCCCTGCAGCAGGCGGAGGCGATGGGCGCGCCAGAGCGCGAGGGTCAGCGGATCCTCGGTCGGCGCGCCGAGCCTATCGCCGAAGGCGGCGGCCGGGCGATGCGGCGTGCCGCTCTCGCGCACGAGGCGGGCGAGCGCCTGCTCGCTGCTCGGCCAGTCGAGGCGCAGCAGCGGCACCAGCAGGAACAGCGTTAGCGTGCCGAAAAGACCGACAAGGGCGAAGCGGCCGAGATCGGGCAGCAATTGCCAGAGCCCGAGCCAGGAGACGATGAGAAAGACGCCGCCGAGCGCGAGGAGCGGCACCAGTCGCGGCCACAGATGCTCGAAGCCGAGCGTCCAGCGCGCCCGCCGCACCGCGGCCGCGATCCGCCGCCGCGCCTCGAACTCGGCTCGGGGCGCCAATGCGCCTGCGCCATCCTGCGCTCCGGAGCTCGTGTCGTCGCTGATGGGCCTGTCGCCGGCAGGCTCAGTCATGGCCGCTCCACTCGTCCTCAAAGCCCGCCCAGGCAGAGACTAACAGCGGAGATGGGGCGAGGCGAGGGCGAAGGGAAGGTCGCTTCCCCTCAAATCTCCTCCGCGATCTCCCAGACATGGCCGGAGGGGTCGGCGAAGGCGGCGGTGCGGCGGCCCCAGGGGCGGTCGATCGGGCCGTTGAGGAGGGCGATGCCGCTCGCGGCGAGGAGCGCGCAGGTGGCGTCGACGCTGTCGACGCGGATGGTCAGGAGCATGCGGCTGCCGCTCGCTGATGCGGCGACCGGGGCGGGGGTGACGAGGGGCGGCGCCTCTGATGCCGCGAGCAGGTTGACCATCGCGCCCTTGAAGGCGAGGACGGCCGAGACGTCGTCCTCATAGACGATCTCGGGCGCGAAGACGGTTCGGTAGAACGCCTTGGCCGCCCCGATGTCGTCGACGAACAGCGTCACTACCTCGATCGCATTGGGGATCATCTGAGGCTCCTCTTCTGCGGTCGGTTCATCATGCCATCTGCGGGCGCGGCTCGCGAGCGGGGATGGGCGGAAAGGCGAGGGCAATGGCGACCGCGCCGAGGCCGACCAGCGACGAGCCGATGAACAGCCAGCCATAGCCATCGAAGCGGTCATAGACGAAGCCGCCGAGCACCGGTCCGAGCGCCATGCCGATGCTGGAGAGCAGGCCGGCGGCGCCGAGCACCGTGCCGAGATGTTTCTGGCCGAAATAGTCGCGCGCCAACGAGGCATAGAGCGGCATCACGCCGCCATAGGCCGCGCCGAAGATGATCGCCAGCACATAGAACTGCTCGAGCCGGCCGATCGCGCTATAGGCGGCGATCGCCAGCGCCTGCACCAGGAGGCCGCCGATCAGAACGGGCTTCGCGCCCATGCGGTCGGCGAGGACGCCGAAGAGCAGCCGTCCGCCGAGGCCGGCGAGGCCCTCGACGCTGTAGATGCTCACCGCCGCCATCGGCCCGACGCCGCAGACGATGGCATAGCTGACCATGTGGAAGATCGGGCCGGAATGGGCGGCGCAGCAGGCGAAGAAGGTCAGCGCGAGGATGATGAATTGCGGCGAGCGCAGCGCGGCCGCGGCCGAAAGGCTCGTCTCGCCGGCTCCGGACTCGCCGACATCGGCGCCGTCCGCCCCGGCTACCATCGCGGGCGGCGCGCGGACGAAGAGCGCGGCCGGCAGCAGCAGGATCCAGGCACCGAGACCGATGGCGAGCATGGCGAAGCGCCAGTCATGGCCGGTGATCAGCCATTGCGCCAGGGGCGAGATCGTCATCGGCGCCATGCCCATGCCGGCGGAGACCAGCGAGATCGCGAGGCTGCGGTTCGTGTCGAACCAGCCCGAGACGGCGGCGATCATCGGCGCGAAGAAGGCGCTCGCCGAGAGGCCGACCAGGACGCCGAAGGTCGCCTGGAAGGCGAGGAGCGACGTCATGCGGCTCGCCAGCACCAGAGCAAGGCCGAGCAGCACGGCGCCGACGAGCACGACGATGCGCGGGCCGAAGCGGTCGCTCGCCGCGCCCCACAGGAAGCCGGCGACGCCCATCACCAGGAAGTTCAGCGTCATCGCGCTCGAGATGCCGGCGCGCGACCAGCCGGTCTCCTCCGCGATCGGCTCGAGGAAGACGGCGAGCGAGAACATCGCGCCGATGGCGACGCAGCCCATCAGCGCGCCGAGGCCGACGATGACCCAACGATAGGACCCTGTCATGGCACGCGCTCCCGCGTTCGCTTCGCCGAGGAGGAGGCGTCAGCGCCCCCTCACACTAGACGAACGAACCGTGGCCGGCCCGACAGGTGCAAGGCGAAATCGCCCGGCCGGCGTCTGCCGGCTCAGGCGAGCCAGTCCGGCACGACGTCCATGCCGATCAGCGCGTCATAGTCCTGGCGCGGGCGGACGACCGCGAAGCGATCGCCGTCGACGAGAACTTCGGCGGCGAGCGGGCGGGTGTTGTAGGTCGAGCCCTGCACGGCGCCATAGGCGCCCGCCGTCATCACCGCGATGAGGTCGCCGGGGGCGAGCGCCGCCATCGTCCGGTCGAGCGCCAGATAGTCGCCGGTCTCGCAGACGCCGCCGACGACATCGGCGGTGATCATCGCCGTGCCCTTGGCGGGCAGGCGGACGGGCTGGATGTCGTGATGCGCCTCGTAGAGCGTCGGGCGGATCAGGTCGTTCATGCCGGCATCGACGATGAGGAAGGTCTTGGACGAGCCCGCCTTCACATAGACGACGCTGGCGACGAGGATGCCGGCATTGCCGACGATCATGCGGCCGGGCTCGAACAGGATCTTGGCGCCGAGATTGCCGAGCCGCTTGCGGACGATGGCGGCAAACGCGGCGGGATCGGGCGGCGGCGGATCGCCGAGCTTGTAGGGAATGCCGAGGCCGCCGCCGCCATCGACCGTATCGATGGCGTGGCCGTCCTCGCGCAGCTGCACGACGAGGTCGGCGAGCAGGCCATAGGCCTCGTCGAACGGCGCCATGTCGGTGATCTGGCTGCCGATATGCATGTCGACGCCGCAAACCTTCAGCCCCGGCAGGCGGGCCGCCTCGGCATAGACGGCTCTGGCGCGCTGCCAGGGAATGCCGAACTTGTTCTCGGCCTTGCCGGTGGTGATCTTGGCATGCGTCTTGGCATCGACATCGGGATTGATGCGGATGGAGATGCGCGCCGTGGCGCCCCTGGCGCTCGCGACCTCGGAGATGCGGGCGAGCTCCGGCTCGCTCTCGACATTGAAGCCGTGGATGCCGACATCGAGCGCGAGGGCGATCTCGCGTTCCGTCTTGGCGACGCCGGAAAAGACGATCTTCTGCGGATCGCAGCCGGCGGCGAGCGCGCGGCGGAGCTCCCCTTCCGAGACGACGTCCATGCCGGCGCCCTCGCGGACGAGCGTCTTCAGCACGGCCTGGTTCGAGTTCGCCTTCATGGCGTAGCAGACCAGCGTGTCGAGCCCGGCGAGCGCATCGCGGAAGACGCGGTAATGGCGGACGAGGGTCGCGGTCGAATAGCAGTAGAACGGCGTGCCGACAGCGGCGGCGATCGTCTCGATCGACACGTCCTCGGCGAAGAGGACGCCGTCGCGATACTCGAAATGGTTCATGGTCGGATCCGGTGGCGGCGCGCGGGCGGCCTCAGAGCAGGTGGTCGATCCACAGCTTGCGATCGGGCACGCGCGGCTGCGACGTGTCGATCTTCTGGCCGTTCTTCGAGGCTTCCTCGGCCTCTTTGGCCTGCACGCTACCCGGCGGCGGCTCGAGCGCGCCCTTGACGCCGCAGCCGGCAAGCGCCAGCGCGGAGGCGATGAGAAGAAGGCGGGTCAGCGCGGCCAAGGGGCGGCTCCAGGTGAGGTGTCCAACGCGAGGCGGTCGGGGCGCGGCGATCTTAGCCGATCGCGCCGGGGCGTCACCCCTAACTTTTCGTGCGCTGCTCGCGCTCCAGCGCCCGCTGCCAGCGTTTCGCCTGGGCGCGGACATTCTTCGGCGAGGTGCCGCCATAGCTGGTGCGGCTCTTCACCGACTTGTCGACCGAGAGCACCGAATAGACGCGGTCGTCGATTTCGGCATGCACGGCCTGCATGGCCGACAGCGGCAGTCGCGCGAGCTCGACACCCTGCTCGGCGGCGAGCGCCACGATGCGGCCGGTGACGTGATGGGCGTCGCGGAAGGGGAGGTTCAGTGCCCGCACCAGCCAGTCGGCGAGGTCGGTCGCGGTCGAGAAGCCGGAGCCGGCGGCCTTCTTCAGCGTCGCCGCCTCGGGCTCCATGTCGCGGACCATGCCGTCGGTCGCGGCGATGGCGAGCTCGAGGCTCTCGAAGGCGTCGAAGGCCTGTTCCTTGTCCTCCTGCATGTCCTTCTGATAGGCGAGCGGCAGGCCCTTCATGACGATCATCAGCGCCGTCTGCGCGCCGATGATGCGCCCGGTCTTGGCGCGCACCAGCTCGGCCGCGTCGGGATTGCGCTTCTGCGGCATGATCGAGGAGCCGGTGGTGAAGCGGTCCGACAGGCGGATGAAGCGGAACTGCGCCGACGACCAGATGACGATCTCCTCGGCGAAGCGCGAGAGATGCAGCGCGCAGAGGCTCGCGGCCGAAAGCGCCTCGATGGCGAAGTCGCGGTCGGAGACGCTGTCGAGCGAATTGGCGGTCGGGCGGTCGAAGCCGAGCGCCGCCGCCGTATCGAAGCGGTCGATCGGGAACGAGGTGCCGGCGAGCGCGGCGGCGCCGAGCGGGCTTTCATTGAGCCGTGCGCGCGCATCGCGGAAGCGGCCGCGGTCGCGGGCGAGCATCTCGACATAGGCGAGCAGATGATGACCGAAGGTGACCGGCTGCGCGCTCTGCAGATGCGTGAAGCCGGGCATCGCGAGGCCGGCATGGGCGAAGGCCTTGTCGGCCAGCGCCTGCTGCAGCGCGGCCAGCGCGCCGTCGACGCCGTCGAGCCAGTCGCGGACATAGAGCTTGAAGTCGGTCGCCACCTGGTCGTTGCGCGATCTTGCGGTGTGCAGGCGGCCGGCCGGCTCGCCGATCAGCACCTTCAGCCGCGATTCGATGTTGAGGTGGATGTCCTCCAGCGCGCGCGAGAAGGTGAAGCTGCCCTCCTCGATCTCTCGCAGGATCGTGTCTAGACCGGCGACGATCTTTTCGGCATCGTCCGCGCCGATAATTCCCTGGCGTGCGAGCATCATCGCATGGGCCTTCGAGCCGGCGATGTCCTGGCGGTAGAGCTTCTTGTCGAAATCGATCGACGCGTTGATCTCTTCCATGATCGCGGCGGGTCCCTGCGAGAAGCGGCCGCCCCACATCGAATTGCTCATGAACGCTCTCTCGAAGGAATGATCCGGAATGGCTGAACGAGGCGGCGGCAAGCGCCTTCCCCTGGTGATGGCTCTCGCGGCGATCGCCGGGATCGCCGCAGGGTTGGCGGTGGTATACGTGAGGGAAAGCGCCGATGGCAATGCGGGAGCGGTGGCGGGCGCGTCTGCGGGCGGCGACTGCTCGGCGGCGGTGAAGTCGGCCGCGCTGCTGCAGCCCTTCGCCAAGGGGGAGGTCGCGGCCTTCCAGCCGATCGACCGGCCCGTGCAGCTCAGCCAGCTCGCCTTCAAGTCGGGCGACGGCCGGGCGGCGACGCTTGCCGATTTCGGCGGCAAGACGGTGCTCCTCAATCTCTGGGCGACGTGGTGCGTCCCCTGTCGCAAGGAGATGCCGGCGCTCGGCCGCCTCGCCGAGGCGGAGGCGGGCGATGATTTCGCGGTCGTCGCTGTGTCGATCGACACGCAGGATCCGGGCAAGCCGAAGGCGTTTCTCGAGCAGATCGGCGTCACGGCGCTGCCGCTCTATGCCGATCCCTCGACGAAGATCTTCGGCGCCCTGAAGAGCGAGGCGCTGGCGGTCGGCCTGCCCACCACCGTGCTCGTCGACGGCAAGGGCTGCGCGCTCGGCGTCGTCTCCGGCCCGGCCGAATGGGACGGGAACGACGCCAAGGCGCTCATCGCGGCGGCCAGGAAGAGCGTCTGAGACTGGCCGCGAGCCGCGCTGGCTCGCCGCGACAGGGCCATCAGCCCGCCGCCGTCGCGGGCCTCGACACGACGAGGATCAGCGTCGCGAGCCCGGTGATGATCGTTCCGGCCAGGGCGAGCGGCCAGAGGCCGAGCGTCAGGAGCGGGGCGACGAGCGCGGTTCCGGCGGCCGCCGTCGCGAGGATGCCGGCGACGACGAGAGCGGCGCCGCGCGAATGGTCGCCTTCGGCCGCCAGGATCGCCTGATGAAAGCCGACGGGCCCGCGGATGCCGAAGCCGAGATTGACGAAGGTCCAGATTGCGATGACCACCGCAAGGTCGATGCCGCCGAGAGCGGCATAGATCCACAAGGTCAGGAAGGCGGCCGCGAGGAGAGCCGTTCCCGCGACGATGACGCGTTCGGTGCCGAAGCGTTGGGCGAGCCGGCTCGACAGGTTGGCGCCGATGATGAAGGAGGCGACGCCGATCGCCTGCAGCAGGACGAAGCCTTCGACCCCGCGGCC
This sequence comes from Kaistia sp., assembly GCA_965279105.1. GTDB lineage: Bacteria > Pseudomonadota > Alphaproteobacteria > Rhizobiales > Kaistiaceae > Kaistia. The sequence goes on along the minus strand of OZ257135.1, from coordinate 383,852 downwards.
GAGCGAGCCGGTGATCACGGCCGGCGCACCGAAGACGAAGGTCAGCAATCCGCCGAGCGCGAAGGCCTGGCTGAGGGCGTAGCGCAGGAATAGGCGGCTGCTGAGGACCGTCCAGTAGGTCTGGTGCCGCTCCAGGACCTCGCCTCTCGCCGGCAGCCGGCGCGCGATCGCCGAAAGCGTCAGCGTCAGCAAGAGTCCGAGACCGCCCAGCAGGAGGAAGGAGACCTTCCAGCCGCCGAGCGTCAGCAGAAAGGCGCCTGCGACGGGCGCCAGCGCCGGCGCGAGCGCCTCGATCGAGCCCAGCCGGCCGATGGCTGCGGCGGCGCGGTCATCGTCGAAGATGCCCTTGATGAAGCCGGGCGCGAAGACGGCAGGTCCCGCCCCGAACGCGCCCTGGGCGAGGCGCAGGGCGATCAGCCATTCGAGCGACGGTGCGAAGGTGGCCGCGAGCGACGCCAGCGTGAACAGCCCGAGCGACCAGACGAGCAGGCGGCGCGGGTCGTGCCGTGCGCCCAGTTCGCCAAAGGCAATGAGGCCGACCATCGTTCCCAGTGCATAGGCGGCGAGCACCATCTGGGCGCGTTCGATCGAACTGCCGAAGGCCTCAGGCAGGCTCGGAACGGCCGGCAGCACGAGATCCGTTCCGGCAATGCCGAGCACGGTCGTGCCTGCGACGAGGCCGAAAAGGGCGTGAGGACTTGGGGACCGCGACATCGGGTGCGTCTGTCAGCGCGCCCCGATCAGCGCGTCGGCACCGGATGCTCGCCGCGATAGTCATAGAAGCCGCGCTGGGTCTTGCGGCCGAGCCATCCGGCCTCGACATATTTGACCAGCAGCGGGCAGGGCCGGTATTTGGAATCGGCGAGGCCCTCATAGAGCACCTGCATGATCGACAGGCAGGTGTCGAGACCGATGAAATCGGCGAGCTGCAGCGGGCCCATCGGATGATTGGCGCCGAGCTTCATGGCCGTGTCGATCGCCTCGACCGAGCCGACGCCCTCATAGAGCACGTAGATCGCCTCGTTGATCATCGGCAACAGGATGCGGTTGACGATGAAGCCCGGAAAATCCTCCGAGACGGTGACGGTCTTGCCGAGCTTCGCCACATAGGCCTTGGCGGCCGAGAAGGTTTCTTCCTCGGTGGCGATGCCGCGGATCAGCTCCACGAGCTGCATCACCGGCACCGGATTCATGAAGTGAATGCCGATGAAGCGCTCGGGCCGGTCGGTGGCCGAGGCGAGGCGGGTGATCGAGATCGACGAGGTGTTGGTGGCGAGCATCGCGTCGGGCCTGAGCGCCGGGCAGATGCTGGTGAAGATCTTGCGCTTGACCGCCTCGTCCTCGGTCGCCGCCTCGATGACGAGGTCGCAGCTCGCCAGCGCGTCGACGCCGATCGCCGGCTTGACGCGCGCGAGCGCGTTCTTGCGGTCTTCCTCGCTGATGCGGCCGGAATGGACCTGGCGCGAGAGATTGCCGTCGATCGTGGCGAGGCCCTTGCGGACGCGGTCCTCGGCGATGTCGTGCACATACACGTCGAAGCCGGCAAGGGCGCTGACATGGGCGATGCCGTTGCCCATCTGGCCGGCGCCGATGACGCCGATGGTCGAAATCGCGTTGCTCATGGTCCTGGCGGACGCCTCTCTTGCGGCTGGACGGGCTCCAGCGAAAGCTTAGTGGAAAGCGCCGGCCCCGTCTAAGCCTAACCGCCCCGGCGCCTTACGCGTCGAGCGCGGCGATCAGGGCGGGAACGGCGGTGAAGAGATCCTCGACGAGGCCATAGTCGGCGACCTGGAAGATCGGCGCGTCGCCATCCCTGTTGATGGCGACGATCACCTTCGAATCCTTCATGCCGGCGAGATGCTGGATCGCGCCGGAAATGCCGACGGCGACATAGAGATCGGGCGCCACCACCTTGCCGGTCTGGCCGACCTGCAGGTCGTTGCCGGCATAGCCGGCGTCGACGGCCGCGCGCGAGGCGCCGATCGCGGCCTTGAGGCGGTCGGCGAGCGGCGCGATCACGCTGTCGAAGGTCGCGGCCGAACCGAGGGCGCGGCCGCCGGAGACGACGATGCGGGCGCCGGCGAGTTCAGGCCGCTCGGACGAGGAGAGGGCCTCGCCGACAAAGGTCGACAGCGCGGGTGTCGGTGCCACGCCGACGGTCTCGATCGGCGCGCTGGCAGAGCCGGCCGGCGTCGGCGCGAAGGCGGCGGTGCGCACGGTCAGGACGCGGGTCGCATCCACCGAGCGCACCGTCTCGATGGCGTTGCCGGCATAGATCGGCCGCTCGAAGGTGTCGGGCGAAAGCACCGCGGTCACTTCCGAAACCTGCATCACGTCGAGGAGCGCGGCGACGCGCGGCAGGAGATTCTTGCCGCCCGCGGTCGCCGGCGCGACGATCGCGTCATAATCGGCGGCGATCGAGAGGACGAGCTCGGACAGCGGCTCGGCGAGGTGATGGGCCAGCGCCGGATCGTCGGCGAGCCGCACGCGGGCGACGCCGTCCAGCACGGCAGCCGCCTCGGCGATGGCGCGGCAATGGCTGCCGGCGACGAGGATCTCGACGGGGCCCCCGAGGGCCCGGGCGGCGGTGAGCGCCTTTGCCGTCGCCTCGTTGAGGCTGCGCCCGTCATGTTCGGCGATGAGCAGCGTCGGCATGCTAGAGAACTCCCGTTTCCTTGAGCCGAGCGACCAGTTCGTCGGCCGAGGCGACCTTGATGCCGCCGGCGCGGCGGGGCGGCTCCGTCGTCTTCAGCACATGGAGACGCGGCGTGACATCGACGCCGAGCGCCTCCGGCGTCGTCTCGTCAAGCGGCTTCTTCTTCGCCTTCATGATGTTGGGCAGCGAGGCATAGCGCGGCTCGTTGAGGCGGAGATCCGTCGTCACCACGGCGGGAAGCGCGAGGCTCAGCGTCTCGGTGCCGCCATCGACCTCGCGGCTCACCTCGACCCGCTCCGCGCCGAGCTCGATCTTCGAGGCGAATGTCGCCTGCGGCCAGCCGAGAAGGGCGGCCAGCATCTGGCCGGTCTGGTTGTTGTCGTCGTCGATCGCCTGCTTGCCGAGGATGACGAGGCCGGGCGCCTCGGTGGCGATGATCGCCTTCAAGAGCTTGGCGACGGCCAGCGGCTCGAGGCGAGGGGCATCCGTCTTGACGAGGATGCCGCGGTCGGCGCCCATGGCAAGGCCGGTGCGGAGCGTTTCGGCCGATTTCTCGCCGCCGACCGAGACGACCACAACTTCGCTCGCCTTGCCGGCTTCCTTCAGACGCAGCGCCGCCTCGACGGCGATCTCGCAGAAGGGGTTCATCGCCATCTTGACGTTGGCGAGATCGATGCCGCTGCCGTCCGGCTTGACGCGGACCTTCACATTGGCGTCGACGACCCGCTTCACGGGCACCAGGATCTTCATGGTCGGATGTCGCTCTCGTTCGGGCGCGGGGGCGCCTCATCAACGGCCGCGGACCGTATCGGCGCAAAAACGGCGAGTCAACGCAGCCTGGCGGGTTCAGACGACCGGTTCGGCCGTGATCAGTTCGGGTTCCTCGCGGGCGAGCAGCGGCACGCCGTGCCGACGCATCAGGAGGATCAGGACGGCGCCGGTGGTGAGGCCGCCGAGATGCGCCGCCCAGGAAATCTCGCCGGGCGGGCCGAACAGGAAATTGTAGAGCTGCAGCAGGATCCAGAAGCCGAGCACCCAGACCGTGCGGAGGCGCAGCGGTATTCGAAAGAGCAGCAAAATCCAGATCTTGACGCGCGGGTGCAGCAGGAAATAAGCGGCGATGACACCGGCGACCGAGCCGGAGGCGCCGATCAGCGCCATGTCCGAGCCGGGCGCGACGGCGACATGGGCGAGCCCGCCGCCGATCGCGCAGAGGAAATAGAACAGGATGAATCGCCAGTGGCCCATGGCGTCCTCGACATTGTCACCGAAGACCCAGAGGAAGAGCATGTTGCCGGCGAGGTGCCAGATGTCGCCATGCAGGAAGCTCGACGTCAGGAAGGTCATCCATTCCGGCGCATGGAACACGCCGGGCGTGCGGACATGGATGCCCATCAACGTCGAGGGGATCAGGCCGAAGGCCATCACCGACTGTGCCTCCGCGTCGGCATTGCCGCCGCGCTGGTAGAACATGAACACCAGCACGTTCAGCACGACGATGCCGCGCGTCGCCCAGGGAAAGCGGATATAGCGCAGCGGATTCTGGTCGTGCAGCGGAACGAACATCAGGCGCCTTCAGCGATTCTGGCCAGGCACCCAGAGGACGTCGCCTGTTCCACGATCATTCACGAATCGCGCCGCAACGAAAAGAAAATCCGACAGGCGATTGATATAGCGCAATGCGGACGAATTGACGCTCTCCCTCGCGGCGAGCGCGACCACCAGCCGCTCGGCCCGGCGGGCGACCGTCCGCGCGACATGCAGGCTCGCCGCGGCGCGCGATCCGCCCGGCAGGACGAAGGAGCGGAGCGGCTCCAGCGTCTCGTTCAGCTCGTCGATCTCGTTCTCGATGCGCTCGACCTCGCGGTCGCTGACGCGGAGCGCCGCGCGGCCGGGGGCGAGGCTCTGCTCGGGCGTCGCGAGATCGGCGCCGAGATCGAAGAGGTCGTTCTGGATGCGGCCGAGCATGGCGTCGACGATCGGTTCGTCGACGAGATCGCAGCGCGCGACGCCGATCGCGGCGTTTACCTCGTCGACCGTGCCGATGCATTCGAACAGGAGATCGGCCTTCGAGCGCCGTTCGCCGGTGACGAGGCCGCTGGAGCCGTCGTCGCCGGTGCGGGTGTAGATGCGATTGAGCGCGACCATGGCAGCCTCAGCGGGAGGAAAAGTAAAGCGCGGCCATCATGATGACGAGCGCCACGAATTGCAGCAGGACGCGCAGGCGCATCAATTGCTGCGAGCGGTTCGGGGAACCGCCGCGCAGCATGTTGAAGAGGCCGAGCAAAAGCACGATCGCGACCGCCGCGAGGGCGATCGGGATCAGGAAATGGAAGAACGTGTTCATGATGGGAACCCAACCGATCTCAGCCGGCGCATCGCGCACCGGAGGCTAGCCGAGCGGCGCCGTTCCCACCACGCTCAGTTGAGAATGAAGAGTGCGAGGTTGAGGACGCCGGCGAAGCTGACCCAGACGACATAGGGCACCAGCAGCCAGCCCGCCAGCCGGTCGATGCGGCCGAAGCGCGCAATCGTCACGAAGATGGCGATGTCGAGCAGCACGATGACGACGAGGCCGCCGCCGATCGCCTGCAGGCCGAAGAACACGATCGACCAGGCCGCATTCAAGGCGAGCTGGACGGCGAAGACGCCGATGGCGCCAAGCCGCTCGCCGCCGGCGGAGCGGTTGACGACGCGCCACAGCGCCACGGCCATCAGCGCATAGAGCACCGTCCACACCGGTCCAAACAGCCAGTTCGGCGGATTGAACACCGGCTTGGCGAGGCTCTGATACCAGGTGGGAATCGATGGCAGCGTCGCGGCCGACGCGATCGCGCCGACCGCGAAGCAGATGATGAGACAGACGATCAGGCTGATGATGGAGAAGCGTGTGCGGGGCAAGTCGATCGGGCCATGGCCGGCCAATGAAGAGGACATGAAGACACCGTTGCCAAACTCGGGCAACTGAAATGCGTCTGGGCCCCTATTGTTCCGCTCAGGAGTTGCGGGCAATCAGCGCATCGAGCCAGCGCGCGGGGAGCAGGCGCCGCATCAGCGCCGCGAGCTTGGTGAGCAGCGTCACGCGATAGCGCAGCCGGGGACGCGGACTTTCGAGGGCGTGCAGCAGCGCGGCGGTGACCGCCTCGGGCCCGAGCTTGAAGCGCGAGGGCTTGCGGGCGCCGGTCAGCCGCGCGAGCTGGCTCTCATAGCCCGCTCTGTGCTTTGAGCCGGCGATGTCGATGGTCGCGTGGAAATTGGCGAGCGCGTTGGCCGTGAAGCGGGTCGCGATCGGTCCGGGCTCGATGAGGACCACCTCGATGCCGCTGCCGGCAAGCTCGATCCGGAGCGTGTCGGTGATGCCTTCGAGCGCGAATTTCGACGCGACATAGGCGCCGCGATATTTGCCGGCGACGATGCCGAGCACCGAGGAGCACTGCACGATGCGCCCCTTGCCGGCGCGGCGCATCGCCGGCAGCACCAGCGTCGTCAGCGTGTGCCAGCCGAACAGGTTGACCTCGAACTGCCGCCGCAGCACGGCGGTCGTGAGGTCCTCGACCGCGCCGACCTGGCCATAGGCGCCATTGTTGAAGAGGGCGTCGAGCCGCCCGCCCGTCGCGGAGAGCACGGCGGCGGCGGCGGCCTTGATCGAGGCCTCGTCCTCATAGTCGAGAGAAAGCGCCGTCAGGCCGGCGGCGCGGAGCCTCTCGAGATCCGCGTCCTTGCGGGCCGTCGCGAAGACAAGCCAGCCGCGCGCGGCCAGCGTCAGCGCCGCATGTTCGCCGATGCCGGAGGAGGCGCCGGTGATGAGGATCGAGCGTTGCGTCATGGTGCAAGGCTACAGGATCGGCCGAGGGCCCGCCAAGCGGCGCTCATTCGCAGATGCGATAGTCGCCGTTGCGGCCGCGCTTGATCGCGTCGAGATGCAGGTGGCTTGCATGTTCGACATCGGAGCCCGGCCCCAGCACCGTGGTGAAGCGGCGGCAGGCGGCGAGGCGGATCAACTCGATAAAGGCGGCATCGGTGGCGCTCTGCCCGTCCGACTTTGCCACCTCAACCACGCGGTTGCCGATGGCGAAGCCGGCGATGTCGATCGCATTGGCGAAGGAATGCTCCGAGAGCTTGGCACCGACGACATTGTTGCGGCCGCGGCAGGTATACGAGCCGGCAACGTCAATCTTGGTCACGGGCGCTCCGAAGGCCGCCTTGGCGGCGCTCTGGACATCCTCGCCGATCCAGATCGCGAGCGCGCTGGCCATGGCGCAATCGAGCGTTGCCGCCGGTGCCAGCGTCACGGCGCCGGACTGCAGCGCCGTCACCGTGAAGGGATCGGGCGCGCCGCATTCGCCCTCGACGATCGGCGGCTCTGCCTTGGCGATGATGGCGAGCGATGCCATGCCGGCGCTGCAGGCGGCGAGCTCCTCCGGCGACGGCAGGGGGCGCTGCGCCTCGGAGGTCGAGGGCGGCGTTTCGGGCTTCGCCGTGGGCGTCGGCATGTCGGCGAGAGGCGGCAGCTTCTGGGGCAGAACCGGCGGGATGACATTGCCGAGCGCTTCGGCCGGCGGGATGACGGTGCCGGCCGCGGGTGCCGGCTCGCCGATCGGCGCGGTCGGCGGCACGGTCGCCTCGAGATCGACAGGCGCGGCGGGCTCTGCCTCGATGGTCGGCGGCGGCGTCACGGCGGGATCGGGACTGGGCTCGGGCAGCGGCGGCTTGGTCTCTGCCTGAGCCTCGGGGGGCGGCGCGTCTGCGGATGGCGACGGCGTTGGCAGCGGCGGGGCGACGCCCGGCGCGGCGGGCTCGGCAGTCGGCGCCGCGGATGGCGCCTCATCCGGCTTCGGCGACGGCAGCGGCGGCTTTGCCGCGGTCGTCGGCGGCGCCGCCTTCATGCGCGAGCGCCGCGTCTCAGGCGGCGGATTGCTGCGCGGGATGATCTTCTCGAGCAGCTCGCCGGGGGTGAGGGCGGGGGAGGGCGAAGATGGAAGGACGGCGGACACCATCGCGAGCGCCATGGCGATCGCCGCCGCCGCGCTCGTTCTCCGGGCACTTGTCTGCCGAGCCAAGGGCCGTCCTCCGCGCTGTCTCTCCCCATGCAACGCGGCAGTCGGGGCGAGGTTGCGCCTACCAGTCGAAGGCGTCGGTGGTGAGCCGGCGTCCGATCATCATGGCGTCGCCGACAAGGCGGAGCGGCGTCACGTCGAAATCGCTCTCGCGTGTCGCGAGCAGCTCGGCGAAGCGCTCATAGATGCGCTCATATTCCTCGCTCGGCTGCTCGACGGTGACATGGCCGTCGACGCTGAGCGAGGCGCCGCCGCGGAAGAGGCGCAAGGCATGGCCGCCCTTGGTCTCGATCTCGATATGCCACTTCTCGTCGCCCTGCTCGCGCCAGTCGAAATCGGCGGTGAGCGCCGGCGCGTCCGGATCGGTGCTGGAGAAGACGACCTCGACGCCGATCGGCGTCTGCCGGTTGGCCGGATAGGTCAGCGCGGCGCTCTTCACGAAGGGGGTCACCGGCAGGATCTTGACGAAGATCGACAGCGCGTTGATGCCGGGATCGAACACGCCGAAGCCGCCCGGCTCGAAGACCCAGTCCTGGCCGGGATGCCATTTGCGTACGTCCTCGCGCCAGGAGATCTTGAGCGCGCGAACGCCGGCCCCGGCGAGGATCGCCCGCGCCTCGTCGACGGCCGGATTGTACTGCGAATGCCAGGTGGCGAAGATGACGCGGCCGCGCTTCTTCGCATGCGCCTCGATATCGGCCGCCTCGGCCAGCGTCGCGGCGGTCGGCTTCTCCAGCAGAACGTCCTTGCCGGCGTCGAGAGCCTCGATCGCGATGGCATGGCGGACATCCGGCGGCGTGCAGATCGCGACCGCCTCGATATCGGGGATCGCCTTGTACATCTCTGCCGGCGTCTTGAAGGTGGGCAGGCCGCGATGGGTGATGCCGCGCTGGCTGGTCACCGCAACGAGCTCGAAGGCCGGGTTCTTGTCGACGACCGGCAGATGCTGGTCCTGCGCGATCTTGCCGAGCCCGATGATCGCGATCTTCCGTCTGGTCATATGTCCTCCGCACCGCCCTCTACGGCCGGTTCCGATCTGTGCCTCTCCGGCTGTGCCGGTTCCATCCGAGCCTAGGCGCAAACCCCGCGCCGGTCGAGATCAGGCCGGACGGTCGGCGCCGCGCTCCACGACGAAACGGAGGATACGCAGGCCACCGGCCGCGGCCGTCTCGCTCTTTTCGACCAGCAGATGGCCGTCCTGATGGCAGAGATGGGGGATGTCGATCGCCGCCATCGGATCGCTGGCGAGGACGACGAGCCGGGCGCCGGGCCGCATGGCGCCGAGGACTTTGCGCGCCTTCAGCACTGGCAGCGGGCAATCGAGCCCGATCGCGTCGAGTTCACGCATGTCGTCTTCGCGCATGGCGTCCGGCACCAACGGGTCTCCGTCATGGCATGGCAGCATCATGTCCGGACGGAGCGCGCGCGCCCCTCTCTCCGGCCAACGCTTTCTTAAAGCAGAAAATCGTAAAACGCTTGCTGGCGACCTGCCTTGCGAGGCGTTCGCCGCGACGAGGAGCCGAGCCTTTTGCGCCTTTCCTTCGCTGGCATCGTTGACCGCTGGGCTCCGGCCCGGCTGAAAGCACCGCTTGGCAGGCTCGGCGCCGGCCTCGATGCCATCGCCCTTGGCCGCGACGAGCGCTCCATCACGCGGCGGATCGCCGTGACGACCTTTCTCGTGCGCGTCGTCAGCGCCTTCATCGCCTATCTCTCGCAGGTGCTCTTGGCGCGCTGGATGGGCGATTTCGAATATGGCGTCTATGTCGTCGTCTGGGTCGGCGCCGTGATCATCGGCGGCCTCGCCTGCTTCGGCATCCAGACGGCGATCGTCCGCTTCATCCCCGAATATGGCGAGAGGCGCGAGCTCGAGCTCCTGCGCGGCATCATTCTCGGCAGCCGCGTCCAGGGCATCGCCAGTTCGACCGCCATCGCCGGCCTCGGCATGATCGGCATCTTCCTGCTCGGCGAGCGCATCGCCAGCTATTATGTGATGCCGCTCTATCTTGCGGCGTTCTGCATTCCGATGCTGGCGATCGGCGAAATCCAGGATGGTCTCGCGCGCGGCTTCAACTGGCCGGATCTCGCGCTCTGGCCGACCTTCATCATCCGCCCGATCCTCATCATCGGCTTCACCTTCGCCGCGATCCGGCTCGGAGCGGCGCCCGACGCCACGACGGCCATGGCGATGGCCATCATCGCCACCTACCTGACCGCGCTCTGGCAGATGCTGGCGCTCCGCCGGCGCACCGGACAGGCGGTCCCGGGCGGGGCGCGGCGCTACCGCTCGCTGCACTGGATCGCCATCGCGCTGCCGATCTTCCTGGTCGAGGGCTTCTTCAACCTCCTGACCAATGTCGACATCCTCATCGTCGGCCAGCTCAGGCCGCCGGAAGAGGTGGCGGTCTATTTCGCGGCGGTGAAGACGCTGGCGCTGGTGCATTTCGTCTATTTCGCGGTGCGCGCCGCCATGATGCCGCGCTTCTCGCAATATTATACGAGCGGCGACCGCGACCGCTTCGAGGCGGTGGTGCGCGACTCGCTGCACTGGACCTTCTGGCCCTCGGTAGCGGCGGTGGCGGTGCTGCTCATCACCGGGCGCCTGCTCCTCTCCTTCTTCGGCCCGAGCTTCACGGCGGGCTATGGCCTCCTCTTCATCTTCTCGCTCGGCCTCATCATCCGCGCCTCGATCGGCCCGGCCGAGAGCATCCTGACCATGGCCGGCGAGCAGCGGATCTGCGCCGCGGTCTATGCCGCCACCTTCCTCGTCAATCTCGTGCTCAACTATTCGCTGATCCCGCATTTCGGCCTCGAGGGCGCGGCCATCGCCACCTCGACCGCGCTCGCGGTCGAGTCTGTCGGCGTCTATCTCGCGGTGCGCTGGCGCATGCGGCTGCGCTGCTCGATCGTCCATGTGCTGATGCCCGGCTCGTCGATCGCACTCCGTGGCGGAGAGGCGGGATGATCCGGCGCGGTCTGCCGGAGCGCGCAGCCTGGCGGGCGCTGGCAGCAGTGGCGCCGGACTCCAATCCGTTCTTCGCGCCGGGGTGTCTCGATGCCGCGCTGGCGACGCTCGCCGGCCCGGCGGTGACCATCGCGACCGCGACCGATGCGGCCGGGCGGCTCGTGGCGCTCGCGCCCGTCACGCCGATGCGGCTCGGGCGGCTCGTTCCAGCCGTCGCCGTCTGGACGCATCTCTATGGGCCGCTCGGCACGCCGCTGATCGATCCGGAGGATCCGGACGCGGCGATCGCCAGCCTCATCGCCGCCATGGAGGGGCCGCGGCGGGGCAGGCGCATCCTCGTCTTTCCGGACCTGCCGCTCAAGGGGGGTGTGGCGGATGTCCTGCGGCGCCATGCGGCGAGGGAAGGGCGGCCGGTCGCCATCGTCGGCGCGCATCGCCGCGCAGTGCTGCGTCCGGCGGAGATCGCGGGCGGGGTGCGGGCCGCGCTGCCAACGAAGACGCGCAAGGAGCTCGGCCGCCAACTCCGCCGGCTCGGCGACGCGGGGGCGGTGCGCTTCTCCTCCGCAACGACGCCGGACGCGCTTGCCGCTGCGCTCGACGCATTCCTTGCGCTGGAAAAGCGCGGCTGGAAGGGCGCGCGCGGCACGGCGCTGGCGCTGAAGCCCGAGGCGCTCGCCTTTGCGCGCGGCCTGATCGAAGCGGCGGGGCCGGGGGCTTTGCGCATCGATGCGCTGGAGGTGGGCGGAAGGCCGGTGGCGATGCTGATCGCGCTGCGCAGCGGCGGCACGCTCGTCACCTGGAAGATCGCGCATGATCCCGCCCTCGGCCGCTTCTCGCCGGGCGTCCAGATCATGCTGGAGGCCTCGGAGGCCTTCGCCGCCGATCGCTCGCTGGGCCTCGTCGATTCGCTCGCCAGCGCCGATCATCCGATGATCGATCGCCTCTGGAGCGGCCGCCGGTCCGTCGGCACGTTCACCATAGGAACGGATGGTGGGACCTCCGGCCTCGCGCTTGGTCTCCTTCTTGCGCGGACGGAGGTCACGGCGCGTGCGCGGCTGCGCGCGCTGATCAGGCGGGGAAGGACACCCGCCTCGGCGAGGGAGGACCTCTCATGACCGCATCGAACGGCTCCTATGCTGCCGAAACCGGCCGGCTCATCGCGCTTGACCCGGCACTGATGGCGCGCGCCTTCCCGAGCGAACCCTTTGCCTATCGCCATGCGCTGGCAGCCCATCCGCTGCTGCAGCTGGAGGCGCTGGCGGAGCTCGCCGCGCGTCTGCCGCGTGACCGGCTCGAATACAATTCCGGCCGCCTGAAGATCGACCAGAAGCCCGAGGAGACCCCCGGCGTCGCGCTCGAGCCGGCCGAGATCGTGCGCCAGATCGAGACGGCGGGCGCCTGGATGGTCCTGAAAAATGTCGAGGCGATTCCCGAATATGGACGCCTCGTCGCGAGCGTCCTCGACGAAGCCGCCCGCGCCGCGGGTCATGCCGACCGCAGGAGCGCCGGCATGGCCGAGCCGATGGGCTTCATCTTCGTCTCCTCGGCCCAGTCGGTGACGCCGTTCCATCTCGACTATGAGGAGAATTTCTTCGTCCATCTGCATGGCGACAAGGCCATGCATGTGTTCGACAACCGCGACCGGTCGATCATCGACGAGGAGGGGCTCGAGACCTTCCCCGGCAAGCATCGCAACCATCGCTACAGCGAGGGTTTCGCCGCGCGCGAGACCGTGTTCGCCCTCAAAGCCGGCGCGGGCATGTTCCTGCCCTATACCTGGCCGCACTGGGTCGAGACCGGCGCCGACTGGTCGATCTCGATGGCCATCACCTGGAAGTCGGCCGCCGATCTCCGCCTCAACAAGCTCTATTTCGCCAATGCCGTGCTGCGCCGGCTCGGCCTGCCGCAGGAGGCGCCCGGCGTCCGTCCGCGGCTCGATGCCGCCAAGGTCGCGCTCTACGACATCGCGCGCTGGCCCGTCGAGCCGCTCCGCCGCTTCGAGGCGCTCCGCCGGCTCCTGCGCGGTGCCCTGTTCGGCCGCGCGGCCAATTACTATTACGGCGGCAAGGCCTGACGGGCGGGGGCTCGGCGGCGGGTCGCAAATGAAAAAGGGGCGGATCCAGGATCCGCCCCTTTCGCTTTCAGTGCCGATCGGCCATCCGCCGCGCGCCATGCGGCGCCGCGGTCAGCCCTTGTTCTTGTTGTAGACGTCGAAGATGACGGCGCCGAGCAGCACGAGGCCCTTCACGACCTGCTGCCAGTCGACATTGACGCCCATGATCGACATGCCGTTGTTCATCACGCCCATGATGAAGCCGCCGACGACGGTCGAGATCACCTGGCCGACGCCGCCCATGGCGGACGCACCGCCGATGAACACCGCGGCGATGACGTCGAGCTCGCTGCCAAGGCCCGCCGCCGGCACGGCCTGGCCGAGACGGGCGGCGATGATGAGGCCGCCGAGGGCGGAGAGCATGCCCATGTTGACGAAGACGAGCAGGGTCAGCCGCTCGGTCTTGATGCCGGAAAGCTGCGCCGCCTTGATGTTGCCGCCCATCGCATAGACGCGGCGGCCGATCGTCGTCTGCTTGGTGATGAAGACGAAGATGGCGATGAGCAGCGCCATCACCATCAAGACGATCGGGAAGCCGCGATAGACGGCGAACTGGAAGACGAGGAACAGCGCCAGCGCCGAGACGACCAGCGTCTTCAGGACGAAGAGCGGCGCCGGCTCGGATTCCGAGCCGTGCTGGAGGCGGGTGCGCCGCGCCATGATGCCGGTGATCACATAGGCGAGCACGGCGACGAGGCCGAGCGCGACCGTCGTCATGTGCAGCACGATGCCGGAGCCGATGATGGTCTTGCCGGCGGCGTTGACGACCGGCGGCACCAGCGTCAGCGGCCCGATCAGGTCGGGCAGGAAGCCGGAGGAGAGCTGCTTGAAGCTATCGGGCAGCGGGCCGACAGAGGAGCCGCCGCCAAGCAGCCCCTGGCACATGCCGCGGAAGACGAGCATGCCGGCCAGCGTGACGATGAAGGAAGGGATGCGGTGATAGGCGATCCAGTAGCCCTGCGCCGCGCCGATGGCGCCGCCGATGATGAGGCAGATGATCGAGACCACCAGCGGATTGCTCAGCACCGGCCCGAGCGGCCAGATCACCATCATCATCGCCGCGAGGGCGCCGATGAAGCCGGCGACCGAGCCGACGGAGAGATCGATATGGCCGGCGACGATGACGAGCAGCATGCCGAGCGCCATCACGATGATGAAGCTGTTCTGCTGCACGAGATTGCTGAGATTGACCGGCTTGAACAGCGTGCCGGTCGTCAGCTGGAAGAACACCATGATGGCGATCAGCGCCAGCACGAGCCCGTAGTCGCGCAGGTTGGAGACGAATGACGACACGGGGACGCGCGTCGTCGGTGGGATGTCCTGGGCAACGCCCGACTGGGTTGGAACGCTGTCGCTCATGATGCTGCTCTTCCTTCTCCGCGCACGATGGCGCGCATGATCTTCTCCTGGCTGGCGTCCGCGGACGCCATCTCCCCGACCATCCGTCCCTCGTTCATGACGTAGATGCGGTCGGAGATGCCGAGGAGCTCGGGCATCTCGGAGGAGATGACGATGATCGCCCGTCCTTCCGCCGCCAGACGTGCGATGATCGTGTAGATCTCATACTTCGCGCCGACATCGATGCCGCGCGTCGGTTCGTCGAGGATGAGCACCTTCGGGTCGGCGAACAGCCATTTCGACAGCACCACCTTCTGCTGGTTGCCGCCGGAGAGATTGCCGGTCTTCTGCAACACGCTCGAGGAGCGGATATTGGTCTTCTTGCGATACTCGTTGGCGACATCGAGCTCGCGGAGGTCGTCGATGACGCCCGCGCGCGACACACCCTTCAGATTGGCGATGGTGATGTTGTTCTTGATGTCGTCGATCAGGTTGAGGCCGAAGACCTTGCGGTCCTCTGTGACATAGGCGATGCCCTGCTCGACGGCCTTGCCGACCGAGGAGACGTCGAGCGCCTTGCCGTGCAGGCGAACCTCGCCGGTGATCTTGCGGCCGTAGCTGCGGCCGAACAGGCTCATGGCGAATTCGGTGCGGCCTGCGCCCATCAGTCCGGCGATGCCGACGACCTCGCCCTTGCGGACATTGATGTCGATGTTCTTGATGACCTGCCGCTCCGCATGCAGCGGATGGTAGACCGACCAGTTCTTCACCTCGAAGATGACCTCGCCGATCTTCGGCTCGCGCGGCGGATAGCGATCCTCGAGCGAGCGGCCGACCATCGAGGTGATGATGCGGTCCTCGCTGATCTCGCTGCGGTCCAGCGTCTCGATCGTCCGCCCGTCGCGAATGACCGTGACATGGTCGGCGACGCGGTTGATCTCGTTCAGCTTGTGCGAAATGATGATCGAGGTGATGCCCTGCTTCTTGAATTCGAGCAGGAGATCGAGCAGGGCCTGGCTGTCCTTCTCGGAAAGGCTGGCGGTCGGCTCGTCGAGAATGAGCAGCTCGACTTCCTTCGACAACGCCTTGGCGATCTCGACAAGCTGCTGCTTGCCGGTGCCGATATTGGTGATCAGCGTCTTCGGATCCTCGCTGAGGCCGACCTTCTTCAGCAATTGGCGCGTCCGCGCCTCGTTGGCATGCCAGTTGATGACGCCGAAGGAGGCATGCTCGTTGCCGAGGAAGATGTTCTCGGCGATCGACAGCATCGGCACCAGGGCTAGCTCCTGGTGGATGATGACGATGCCCTTTTCCTCGCTGTCGTGGATGCCCTTGAAGTGGCATTCCTCGCCGCGATAGATGATCTTGCCTTCATAGTCGCCGGCGGGGTAAACGCCGGACAACACCTTCATCAAGGTCGACTTGCCGGCACCGTTCTCGCCGCAGATGGCGTGGATTTCGCCTTCCTCGACCTTGAGATTGACGTTCGACAGCGCCTTGACCCCCGGGAAGGTCTTGGTGATGTCCTGCATCTCGAGAATATATGAAGACATGAAGAGCCGCTCCGGCAATGGCATCGGGCGCGGAGACGTTAGCCCCTCGCCCGCGCGTCGAGAAGGGGGCGCCCGCTGTGGGGCGCCCCGCTCGGGATCGTCTTACTTGAGTTCGTCGGCCTTGATGTAGCCCGAGTCGACGACGAGAGCCTGGTAGTTGGCCTTGTCGACTTCGACCGGGATCAGCAGGATCGACGGGATGACCTTGACGTCGTTGTTGTAAGTCGTCGTGTCGAGGCCGGTCGGCGTGCCGCCCGAAAGGACGGTGTCGAGGAGATCGACGGTCGACTTGGCCAGCGCGCGCGTGTCCTTGAAGACGGTCGAATACTGCTCGCCGGCGATGATCGCCTTGATCGAGGCGGTCTCGGCGTCCTGGCCGGTGATGATCGGCCAGGGCTGGTCGGCAGCGCCGTAGCCGACGCCGCGGAGCGAGGCGATGATGCCGCGCGCAAGGCCGTCATTCGGCGCGAGAACGCCGTCGACGCGCGAGCCGTCCGAGTAGTTGGCCGAGAGCAGGTTGTCCATGCGGGCCTGCGCGGTGGCGGCGAGCCAGGTCAGCGTGCCGACCTTGTCCATGCCGGTCTGGCCGGACTTGATCTTGATCGAGCCGTCGTCGATCAGCGGCTGCAGGACCGACATGGCGCCGTTGTAGAAGAAGAAGGCGTTGTTGTCGTCCGGCGAACCGCCGAAGAGCTCGACGTTCCAGGGCTTCGTGTTCGGGAAGCGTTCCTTGAGGCCCTTGATCAGCGAGTTGGCCTGGATGACGCCGACGCCGAAATTGTCGAAGGTCGTGTAGTAATCGACATTCGGCGACTTCTTGATCAGGCGGTCATAGGCGACAACGACCACGCCGGCGTCCGCAGCCTTCTGCAGCGCGTCGGTCATCGTCGTGCCGTCGATCGAGGCGATGATCAGGGCCTTCGGGCCCTTGGTGATCTCGTTCTCGAGCTGGCTGAGCTGGTTCGGGATATTGTCCTGCGCATATTGCAGATCGACGGTATAGCCCTTGGCCTCGAGCTGCGACTTGACGAAGTCGCCGTCATTGATCCAGCGCTGGACCGTCTTGCTCGGCATCAGCACGCCGATCAGGCCCTTGTCTTCTGCATGCGCAGCCGTCGACAGGGCGGCAACACCCAGCGCGAGCGCGGCGAGCGCCGTCTTCATCAGACCCATCATGTTCTCTCCAGGACTATCGAACATTTGCGCGCAGCAGCGGCGCGCCCACACATCCACGCTGCGAGGCGACTGTTCGATCTCCTGCCGGCGTGATCGCGCGCGGCATTCCCCGGGGGGCAGATCGACCCGTCGGCATCGCGAGCCGCGGCCGGATAGAAAGAGAGGCTTCGCCGCGGCGAAGCCTCCCGATGTCGCGGAACCTACTTGAGTTCGTCGGCCTTGATGTAGCCCGAGTCGACCACGAGAGCCTGGTAGTTGCTCTTGTCGACCTCATGCGGCGTCAGGAGGATCGAGGGAACGACCTTGACGTCATTGTTGTAGGTGGTGGTGTCGAGGCCGGTCGGCTTGCCGCCCGAAAGGACGGTGTCCGTGAGCTCGACGGTCGACTTGGCGAGTTCGCGCGTGTCCTTGAACACGGTCGAATACTGCTCGCCGGCGATGATCGCCTTGACCGAGGCGGTCTCGGCGTCCTGGCCGGTCACGATCGGCCAGGGCTGGTCGGCGGTGCCGTAGCCGACGCCGCGGAGCGAGGCGATGATGCCGCGCGACAGGCCGTCATAGGGCGAGAGAACGCCGTCGACGCGCTTGCCGTCCGAGTAGTTGGCCGAGAGCAGGTTGTCCATGCGGGCCTGCGCGGTGGCAGCGAGCCAGCGCAGGGTGCCGACCTTGTCCATGCCGGTCTGGCCGGAGACGATCTTGATCGAGCCGTCGTCGATCAGCGGCTGCAGGACCGACATGGCGCCGTTGTAGAAGAAGAACGCGTTGTTGTCGTCCGGCGAACCGCCGAAGAGCTCGACGTTCCAGGGCTTGGTGTTGGGGAAGCGCTCCTTGAGGCCCTTCACCAGCGAGTTGGCCTGGATGACGCCGACGCCGAAATTGTCGAAGGTCGTATAGAAGTCGACGTTCGGGGTCTTCTTGATCAGGCGGTCATAGGCGATGACGACGACGCCGGCGTCCGCAGCCTTCTGCAGCGCGTCCGACAGCGTCGTGCCGTCGATCGAGGCGATGATCAGGGCCTTCGGGCCCTTGGTGATCTCGTTCTCGAGCTGGCTCAGCTGGTTCGGAATGTCGTCCTGAGCGTATTGCAGGTCGACGGTGTAGCCCTTGGCCTCGAGCTGCGACTTGACGGCATCGCCGTCATTGATCCAGCGCTGCGAGGTCTTCGTCGGCATGAGCACGCCAACGAGGCCCTTGTCGGCGGCATGAGCCACCGGCGACAGAGCGACAGCGCCGAGCGCGAGCGCGGCGAGCGCAGACTTGAACAGTGTCACGATTTCTCTCTCCCGAATTGTACGACATTTGCCATCCCGCCAAGAGCGGGACCCGTCGCACGGACCTATTAATTCGACTCCCGATCGTAATTCAAGCGCCTTGATGGCTCAAAGGCGGCACGATCTTTCGCAAGAGCTGCCAAATTGCCAAGTGGCCCTCCGGCCCCGTTAGCTAGCTGTGGCCCAGCCCTGCCGTCAATGGGGATTTGACACGGCAACGCCGCCCCGCCCGCCGCGATGTGCGGCGGGAGCGGGTCGGCATGTTCGGCGAATGGTATGACGATAAGGCCCGATCGGCCCGCGGGTTTACCGCGAGACGACGGCGCCGCCGATCGAAACCACCGTGCGGCCGTCGGCCGGCAGCGGGGTTGCGGCGACCGGCGGCGGCTCATAGGGCTTGGCGAGGATCAGCGACCAATAGACCTTGTACTTGCTCCGCGGCGCATAGGCCGTGCCGATGCCGAGCCTTGTGACGCCCGGCTTCAGCATGTTGGCGTTGTGCCCCTTCGAATCGCGCCAGCCGGAAAAGGCCTCGGCGAGGGTGCGGTAGCCGGCGCCGACATTCTCGACCGCAAGGCCTGCATCGAAGCCCGACGCCGTCAGGCGGCGCGCGAAGCTGCCGCCACCCTTGACGTCATGACCGACCTGGTCGACCGCCGCCATGGCGCGGGCCTGGTCGGCCGCCATCTTGTTGAGCAGCGGATCGACCGTCACCGGGCCGAGCCCCTTGCCGGCGCGATAGCCCGAAATGAGGCTCGCGGCGGATTCCGGGCTCACCGAGGCGCCGGCCGCGTCGAGCCGGTCGTAGAACACCGGCGACTTCGGCGGCTCCACCGTCTTGGTGCAGGCGGCGAGGACGAGCGCCAGCGACGCGGCCGTGGCGATCGGCGCAAGGCGCCGGAGCGTGAGGGTCATGGATGCACCTTCTTCATGGGCAGGCAGATCTTCGGGTCGTGCAGATCATCGGGTCGTGTTTCGGGTCGTGCAGAACTTGGCGGCACGCGGAACGTGGAGGCACGCGGAACTTGGGGCCGTGCAGACGTCGAGGCCGGCATAGGCTCCCGGGCTGGGCGGGCGCCGGCCGGGCAGGCGGCAGTGTTCCCTGATTTGCCGCCGCTCCGCAACGCCGTCACGGCAGGGAGATGTCGTCCGCGGGGAAGCGGGCGACGCAGTCGAAGCGGATGTCCGACTTGACCTGCGCGCCCTGGCCGATGTCGGACAGGTAGCAGCGCAGCTCGAAGTCGAGCGACGCCGCTGTGATCCCCGTGAACAGCACGCTCGCCTCCGGATAGGCCAGAACCAGCCGATGCGCCTTGGCCGCGGCGAGGAGCACGCGGCGGACCTTTTCGGGATCGGCCGTCTTGGCGACGCTGAAGGGAATGATGATGCGCCCCGACCGGTCGCGCAGGACCATGTTCTTGACCGTACCGGTGATGAGGCTGGAGTTCGGCACGATGAGGGTCGCGCGATCGAAGGTCTCGATCTCGGTGGCGCGCACATTGATGCGCTTGACGATGCCTTCCTCGGCGCCGACGGCGATCCAGTCGCCGGCGCGGATCGGCCGCTCCGCCAGCAGGATCAGTCCCGAGACGAAGTTGTTGACGATTGCCTGCAGGCCGAGGCCGATACCGACGGACAGCGCACCGGCGACGATGGCGATGCTGGAGAGGTCGAGGCCCGAATAGCCGAAGGCGATCGTCGCCGCGGTGATCATGCCGATATAGCCGACGCTGGTGCGGATCGAGTTCCGCAGGCCGGAATCGAGCCGCGTCGTCGGCAGGAAGCGCGTATCGAGCCAGCCCTGCAGGGCCCGCGTTACCAAGGCGCCGATGAGGAACACCGCGAGGCCGGCGATGATCGTCGACATCGAGATCGAGATCGAGCCGATGCGGAAGCCGAAGAAGAGCTGGCGCACGCTCTCGAAGATCGAGGTTGAATCGACGCCCCAGGGCGCGACGATCAGCAGGATCGCGATGCCGACCATGAGCGCGCGGACGAGCCCGTTGAACAGCACGCCGACCTGCGTCAGCGAGCGCGGCGCGAAGCCGACCGAGGCGATGAGACGGCTGCCGACGACGCCCTCGCGGCGGAACCAGGCCGCCGTGAGCTGGTCGATCAGCATCATCAGGAGCACGAGCAGCGCCAGGACGGTCGAGATCCAGACGATCTGGGTGGTGATGAAGCGGCCGAGCGCGACATAGCCGATGAGATTGGCGATGGCGGCGACGCCGGCCATGATCATGGCGCCGATCAGCGCGATGTGGCGGAGGATCGGCCCTTCCGCCGCCGGATCGTCCTCGTCCTCTTCTTCCGTCGGGTCGCGGTGGTTGATCGTCCGGACCATCATGATGATCATGATCGCCGATGCGGTCGACAGCACGCCGTCGACCGCGATGATCAGCGGCAGGCCGGTATAGGCAATGGTCGAGAAGCGCTCGATGAAGACCATGATGCCCTGGATGGCCGAGATCGCGACCGCGAAATTGAAGATCCGCGTCGCGGCGGCCTCGTCGAGGTCGACGAGCCTCAGATCCGGCCGCGTGGGCGCGAGAAGGGCGCGGGCGACGCCGAAGCCGAGCGAGAACAGCGCCACGGCCGAGGTCACGCCCCAGAACAACTGGTCGATGCGGTTCGGCGAGAGGTCGAGCGCGTTGAGGATGGCATGGCCGCCGACGAGGACGCCGACCGGCACCAGCGTGTTGAGGACGACCACGGTCGCCGCGGCCATGACCTTGGGCCGCTGGCTGCCGCGATCCTCGCTCTTCTGTGGCAGCAGCCGCAACCGGCGGATGACGAAGCGCCGGCCGGGAATGATCAGCGCGATCATGCCGGCGAGGATCGACAGCACGATGGCGATCGCCGTACGGTCGTTGCGGTCGGCGAGGACGCTGAACCAGCCGCCGATGAGATCGCCGGCGCGGTTGAGCACGTTGGGCACTTCGGCCGTCGCGTCGCTCCAGAGCGCGGGATCGATGAGGCTCGCATTGCGCTCGAGCAGGCGGCCGGTGAAGAGCCGCCGGCGGCGATCATTGATCTGGGTGGTCGTGTAGGTCCCGTGCGCCGCGATCGCCTGGGCCTGCTTCTGGTTGCCCGAGAGATCGCCGAGCAGCTTCTTCGCCGCGGCGAGATTGTCCGTCACCGCGTCGGAGACGGTCGCGTCGGCGCCCTCGATCGGCGAGAGTTCCTTCACCTGGGCGAGCGCGGCATCGACGCGCGGGCCGAGGCCATCGGCATAGAGCGAAGCGGCGTTGACGATGGCGAGCGTCTGGTCGCGCAGGTTGCGCAGGTCGAAATCCGTGACGGTGGCGCGGTCGAGCGCCATGTCGATGCGGGTCAAGTCGGCGTTCCAGCGATCGAGCTGCGCCTGCGCATCGGCGGCGGACGCGGCGGTGTCGACCTCGGCGCGCGCCGGCAGGATGGGCAGCGGCACGCTGGCGAGGAGGCTCGCCAGGAGGGCGATCACCAGCACGCAGCGCTGCAGCGGCGTCTTCAGGCTCCAATGTCGCAGCACATCACTCTCCAGGCAGACGTCTCGCCGCGCCGGCGCCGTGCACTCCTCGCGGCGAATGATGACGACATTAGGGAGACGCCGATTGCAATACGGCGTTCAAGTTCCAACGATAGACTTCCCCGAGGTCGACGGCGATGGGGCATGAGTGGCGGGCGGGCACTCCCGTTCCTATATCGCCGGGACGGAAGAGAGGCAGCCCGGCGGAGCAGAGCTTGACGATCGACGGCATTTCAGCGGCGGCCGCGGAAAAGTATTCGCGCGAGGGGTCGGCCTCGACCCTCCTCGCCAATCTCGGCCAGGTGCTCGACGGCGAACGCGTCAGCGTCGGCGCGATGATCGACGCTTTCGGCAAGGCGGGGCTCGGCCTCACCATCCTGATGCTGGCGCTGCCGTCCTTCATTCCGATCCCGGGCCTGCCGACCGGCGTCGTCTTCGGAACCGCGCTGGCCATTCTTTCGCTGCAGGTGATGATCGGTGCCGACAAGCTGTTGCTGCCGGGCTGGATCCGCCGCTTCAGCATGCCGCGCGACCCCGTGGTCAAGGGCGGCGCCTGGATCGCGCCGTGGTTCCTCAAGGTCGAGTGGATCCTCCGGCCGCGGCTCAGCATCCTCTCCGGCCGCACGGCGCAACTCGTCCTCGCCCTGCCGATCTTCATCCATGCCGTGATGATCCTGCTGCCGATCCCGCTCGGCAACCAGCTGCCGGCGCTGGCGGTGATCGCCTTCGCCTTCGGCCTGATCGAGCGCGACGGCTTCGCCATTCTGGCAGGCGCGGTCCTCTCGGTGATCGCGCTGGCATGGAACGGCGCCGTCATCTTCTTCGGTGCCGAGCTCAGCGTTCATGTCTGGCGCTGGGCGACGAAAATGATCGGGCTTTTCTGATAGAGAGAATGTCTGGAGCCGCGTCATCGCGCGTCGCCGGATTCACTCACTCCTGAACGGCCGCAGCGGGGTGCGCCTTGTTCTCTCTCATCCGGCTCGCCTTCCTCTATTGCCTCATCGGGGTCGGCCTGCTGTTCGTCCAGTTCAACAACACGCCGTGCAGCGCCCCGGTCGTGTTCGACGATGGCGGCCCGCCGATCGGTCCGCCGATCAACATCCTGCGGCTCAGCACCGACGATGCCTATGCCTGGCGGATGGGCAAGCTCGTGGTCTTCTGGCTGCCGCGCCTCGTCGACCTCGTCGGCATCCGCGGCATGCCGTTCCCGGACTACCTGTTCGGCCGCGACTGCCGGAAGCTGGCGGACGGGGCGAGCGTGCCGCCCGCCGCCTTGCCGCGCGCGAACGAGGCGGCCGCGCCGCCGCCGTCGATGCCGGCGCAGCCCGGACCCTACACGCAGCCGCAGCCCTTGCCGGCGCAGCCCTTGCAGCCGGCCCCGACGCAGCCGGTGCCGGTGCCGCGTCCGCGCGGGTAGCGCGCGTCTCGTCAGGCCATCTGGTAGAAGGCGCGCTTGGCCTCGTACATGAGCGCATCGGCGCGGCGCGCGACATCGTCGAGCCGCTCGCCGAGGCGGCCGGTCGCGGCGCCCATCGAGAGCGTCAAGGGCAGGCTCGAATAATACTGGTTGTTGAGCTCGACCAGGCGATGGACATTGTCGATCATCACCTCGGCATCGTCCTCGTCGGCGCCGGGCAGGATGATCGCGAATTCGTCGCCGCCGATGCGCGCCGCATGGCCCGGCTTGTCGACGAGCTTGCCGAGAACCTCCCCGACGCGCCGCAACAACTCGTCGCCCGCCGCATGGCCGAGCCGGTCGTTGGTCTCCTTGAGCCCGTTCAAGTCGGCCATGATGATGGTGACCGGGAACGGTGCATTCCGCTGCAGGCGGGAGAGCTCGTCGATATAGAACGACCGGTTGTGCAGCTTGGTCAGCGCATCGTGCTTGCCGAGGAATTCGAGATAGGCCTCGGCCGCCTTGCGGGCGGTGATGTCGGTCAGCGCCACCTGCACCAGAGACCAGTCGTGCTCATGGCCCGGCAGGACGGAAAACTGCAAGAGGACGTGCAGCTCGCGGCCGTCGAGCGTGTAGTTGACCACCTCGCGCAGCTGGAAGAGCTTGCCGTGCCAGAGGTCGATCAGCTGCTCGCGGAAGGCCGGCTCCATCTTGTCGCGGAAGATGTCGCCGAGCCGCTGCAGGAGCGTCGTCTTGTCCGGTGCGCCGAACAGCTGCAGCGTGTGGCGGTTGACGTCGATGACGCGGATTTCGCTGATGCATCGGCTGACGAATTCCGGATGCACATCGGTGAACACTCGGAAATCGACGATGCCGCGCAGGCGCAGATCGTCGATCAGCTGCTTGACCGCGCTGAAATCCTCGACCCAGAGCGACACCGGCGAATGGTCGAACAGGCCACGCGCATAGGCGTCGCTGGCGGCGAGCTTCCGCCGCGCGGTCTCGCGCTCGGTGACGTTCTCGGTCGCTACCAGCACGCGCGACCAGTCGTTTTCGAAGCCCGGCAGGATGGTGCCGCGCAGCTGGATGTCGAGCCGCTCGCCGGCGAGGCTGTAATTGACGGTGTTGCTGGCGAAGTCGCGCTGGCCGTCCCAGAGCCGCTGCAGTTCGCCGACATGCGAGGAATGCATGTCGTCGCGGAAGACGCTGGCAAGCCCCGCCCGCAGCGTGTCGAGATCGGCCGCGCGATAGAGCTCGAGCGTCTTGCGGTTGACCTTGATGAGGCGGATGCGGTCGGTGCAGGCGCTGATCCGGCGCGGATCCTCGGCGAGGTGCTCGGCGAGGGACACGACGCCGTCGGCCCGCCAGGCATCGAACAGCGCCTTGAGCCCGCTATAGTCCTCCAGCCACAGCGGGATCGGGGCGAGGTCGAACATCGCCTCGTCACCGGCTCCCTGGCCGCTGGCATCGTTCTCGTCGATCCGCATCAAGAACTCATCCTTGGCTCGAACAGAAACGGTCGGTGATGCCGTCCTGATTCGAACTTAGAAATTCAACTGCGCTCGCGTCGAACGCTACATAAACGCTGCATGGGACGAGTCAATTGCATTGTGACTTCACCAGCCTGCCGACGTTGACGTCAACGTCATTGTCATGTTGGTCCCGCCCGCAGGAAATGCAGTCGCGCAGCGCTCCGCGCGTCCCCAAACCAACGGCCGGGCCGACGACGCGGCGGCGCCGGAGCGGCCGCTTGCCATTCGGCATGACGATCTGCAGTCCCTGATAAGAGGCGCCCCCACGCCTTCGTCCGGTATCGCATAGCAAAGCGCCGGGGCAAATGCCCCGGCGCGATGTTCCCGGCAAAAAATGCGGCGTTCCCGGCGCTCAGCCGAAGACGACCAAGAGGTCCTTGGCGTCGATCTGGCTGCCGGCATGGACCAGCACCTCGGCGATGGTGCCGTCGCGATCGGCGTGGATCGCGGTTTCCATCTTCATGGCCTCGATCGACAGGAGCACGTCGCCGGCCTTGACGGCCTGGCCGGCTTTCGCGGCCAGCGTCGAGACGACGCCGGGCATCGGCGCGGCGACATGGTTCGGGTTGCCGTCCTCGGCCTTGCGCTTGGCAATGACCGAGCCGGCATTGGCGCGGTCGGGCACCTTCACGACGCGGGGCTGGCCGTTCAGCTCGAAGAAGACGCGGATCAGCCCCTCTTCGTCCGAATCGCCGATCGCCTGCATGCGGATGACCATGGTCTTGCCCTTCTCGAGCTCGACCAGGATCTCCTCGCCCACCGGCAGGCCGTAGAAATAGACAGGCGTCGGCAGCGCGCTGGTCGGACCATAGGTGTCTTCGGCCTTGGCGAAGTCGGTGTAGACCTTCGGATACATGAGATAGGAGGCGAGCGCGAAATCGTCGATCTCGGCCTTGCCGGTCTTCTCGCTCGCGGCCTTCCGCTCGCCTTCGAGATCGGCCGGCTTGATCAGAGCGCCGGGGCGCGCCGTCGACGGGGTCTCGCCCTTGAGGATCTTCTTCTGGATCGCCGCCGGCCAGCCGCCCGGCGGCTGGCCGAGATCGCCGCGCATCATCTGCACGACCGAATCCGGGAAGGCGATATCGCGCGAGGGATCCTCGACATCGGCGACGGTCATGTTCTGGCTGACCATCAAGAGGGCCATGTCGCCGACCACCTTCGAGGACGGGGTCACCTTGACGATGTCGCCGAACATCCTGTTGACGTCGGCATAGGTCTGCGCGACCTCGTGCCAGCGCGTGTCGAGGCCGAGCGAGCGGGCCTGTTCCTTCAAGTTGGTGAACTGGCCGCCCGGCATCTCGTGCAGATAGACTTCCGAGGCGCCGGCCTTGAGGTCGCTCTCGAAGGCGACATACTGCGCGCGCACCGCCTCCCAATAGAACGAGATCTTGCGGATCGCGCCGGGATCGAGGCCCGTATCGCGCTCGGTGCCCTTGAGCGCCTCGACGATCGAGCCGAGGCAGGGCTGCGAGGTGAGGCCCGAAAGCGCATCCATCGCCGCATCGACGGCGTCGACGCCGGCATCCACGGCCGCGAGCACCGTCGCAGCCGAAATGCCCGAAGTGTCATGCGTGTGCAGGTGGATCGGCAGGTCGGTTTCCGAGCGCAGCGTCGCGATCAGCGCCTTGGCCGAGGCGGGCTTCAGGAGGCCCGCCATGTCCTTGAGGCCGATGATATGGGCGCCGGCCTTCTCGAGCTCGCGCACCAGGCCGACATAGTATTTCAGGTCATATTTCGACCGGTCGGGATCGAGCACGTCGCCGGTGTAGCAGATCGCCGCCTCGAGCACCTTGCCCTCGGCGAGCACCGCGTCCATGGCGACGCGCATGTTCTCGGTCCAGTTGAGGCAGTCGAAGACGCGGAAGACGTCGATGCCGCCGGCCGCTGCCTGCTTGACGAAATACGCGACCACATTGTCGGCATAGTTGGTGTAGCCGACGCCGTTGGCGCCGCGCAGCAGCATCTGCAGGAGGATGTTGGGCGCCCGCTCGCGGATCATGGCGAGCCGCTCCCACGGATCCTCGGTCAGGAAGCGCATGGAGACGTCGAAGGTGGCGCCGCCCCAGCATTCGAGGCTGAAGAGGCCGGGCAGGGCGCGGGCGTAGCTGTCGGCGATGCCGACGATGTCATGCGTGCGCATGCGCGTCGCCAGGAGCGACTGATGCGCGTCGCGCATGGTGGTGTCGGTGACGAGGGTGCGCGTCTCGGCGCGCATCCATTTCGCCAGCGCCTCGGGGCCATGCGCCTCGAGATACTGCTTGGTGCCGGGCGCCGGCTCGGCGGTGAAATGCGGGATCACCTTGGCGAGCGCGTCGGCCTTCGGCTTGGTGCGGCCGCGCGTCTCCGGATGGCCGTTGACCGTGGCGTCGGCGATATAGGTCAGCAGCTTGGTGGCGCGGTCACGGCGGCGGACCGAGGTGAACAGCTCCGGCGTCGTGTCGATGAACCGCGTCGTATAGGAATTGTCGCGGAATTTCGGGTGGTTGATGATGTTGGCGACGAAGGTCAGGTTGGTCGCGACGCCGCGGATGCGGAATTCGCGCAGCGCGCGGTCCATGCGGGCGATCGCCTCTTCCGGCGTCGGCGCCCAGGCGGTGATCTTCTCCAGGAGCGGATCGTAGAAGCGCGTGATCACGGCGCCCGAATAGGCGGTGCCGCCGTCGAGGCGGATGCCGAAGCCCGACGCCTCGCGATAGGCGGTGATGCGGCCATAGTCCGGAATGAAGTTTTGTTCCGGATCCTCGGTCGTGATGCGGCACTGCAGGGCGTTGCCGTTGAGGCGGATGTCGGCCTGGCGAGGGACGCCCGATTCGGGCGTGCCGATGGCGTCGCCCTCGGCGATGTGGATCTGCGCCTTGACGATGTCGATGCCGGTCACCTGCTCGGTGACGGTGTGCTCGACCTGGATGCGCGGATTGACCTCGATGAAGTAGAACTTGCCGGTATCGGCATCCATCAGGAATTCGACCGTGCCGGCGCCGTAATAGTTGGCGGCGTGGCCGATCTTGATGCCGTAGTCGGTGATTTCCTTGCGCTCGGCCTCGGAGAGATACGGCGCCGGGGCGCGCTCGACCACCTTCTGGTGGCGGCGCTGCACCGAGCAGTCGCGCTCGAACAGGTGGACGATGTTGCCGTGGCGGTCGCCGAGGATCTGCACCTCGACATGGCGGGCCCGCTCGACCAGCTTCTCGAGATAGATCTCGTCCTTGCCGAAGGCGGCCTTCGCCTCGCGCCGCGCGGTGACGGCGTCCTTCAGAAGCGTCTCCTCGTCGCGGATGACGCGCATGCCGCGGCCGCCGCCGCCCCAGGAGGCCTTCAGCATCAAGGGATAGCCGATGCGCTTCGCCTCGGCCTTGATGAACTCGGCATCGTCGGGCAGCGGGTCGGTCGCCGGCATGACCGGCACGCCGGCCGCGACCGCGAGATTGCGCGCGGCGACCTTGTTGCCGAGCATGCGCATTGTGTCGGGCGAGGGCCCGATGAAGGTGATGCCGGCCTCGGCGCAGGCCTCGGCGAATTCGGGGCTCTCGGAGAGGAGGCCGTAGCCCGGATGGATCGCATCGGCGCGGCATTCGCGGGCGATGCGGATGATGTCGGCGATGTTGAGATAGGCCTCGATCGGCCCGAGCCCCTTGCCGACCTGGTAGGCCTCGTCGGCCTTGAATCGGTGGAGGGCGAGCTTGTCCTCCTCGGCGAAGATCGCGACCGTTCGCAGGCCGAGCTCGTTGGCCGCACGGAACACCCGGATCGCGATTTCCGACCGGTTCGCAACGAGTATCTTCTTGATGGCCACCAGAACCCCCGATCTCAGTCCACGCGGCGCGGCGGACGTCTGCCGTATTATTAGCCGGTTTGTGCGAGTGCGAAAAGATCGGTCAGTTGCGCTGCGACGCGATAACCCGCCGCGTCAGTCCGCCGGCAGCTCGGCGAGGCGCACGAGGAGGAACGGCGTCGCCAAAACAAGGGCGCGCTCCTTCTCCGTCATGAAGGCGACGGCCTCGGTGGCGGTGTCGGCTTCCTGGATCTTGGCCGCGGCCAGCGCCTCGACGCTGTCGATGACGCCGCGCGGCCGCTCGGGCACGCGGTCGACAAGCGCAAAATGCAGCGCCCGCCAGCGCGGATCGGCGACGAGATCGGCGATGCTGGGCCGTGCACCCACCGCCGCCTCATAGACCGGACGCAGCTCCGCCGCGGCCGTCGCGATCGGCGGCGGCACGGCCTCTTCCGGCGTCCGGAGCAGGCCGAGCCTCTTGACGACGCGGCCGATCCGGTTGGACCCGGTGAAGCGCGACAGCGGCACGGCGAGGATGAGGCCGATGATCGCCGGCGACATCCAGGCGACCAGCACCAGCGAATCGAGCCAGGAGGCGGCGAGCAGAGCGACGCCGGTCAGCACATGCCAGCGATGGCGGATGATGAGCGAGCGCAGCGGCACCCCGCCGTCGTCGCGGCGCTGCGGCTTCCAGCCCGAATCGCGGCCGATCAGGATCGAGACGATCGCGCCGGTATGCACCAGCATCATGATCGGCGCGATCAGCGCCGACACGATGATCTCGAACAGGAAGGAGAAGATCGTCCTGAAGCCGCCGACCGAGCGGCGCGCCTCGCGGTCGCGCAGGAAGGCGACGAGGCCCATCACCTTCGGCGCGAACAGGATCGCGAGCGTCAGGGCGAAGAGGCGCAAAGCGCGCTCGGCGTCGATCACCGGCCAGGTCGGGAAGAGCTGGAAGTCCTCGGTAAAATATTCCGGCCGGATGAAATGCGCCTGCAGCGACAGCGCGAGGCCGGCGAGGATCAGGAGCAGCCAGAGCGGCGAGGCGACATAGGAGCCGATGCCGGTCAGAAGATGGATGCGCGAGACCCAGTGCAGCCCGCGCGCCGGCAGCACGAAGATGTGCTGCAGGTTGCCCTGGCACCAGCGACGGTCGCGCACGGCGAGATCGACGATCGAGGGCGGGCTCTCCTCATAGGAGCCGGCGAGATCGTCGGCGATGCGGACCGTCCAGCCGGCCCGGCGCAGCAGCGCCGCCTCGACGAAATCATGGCTGAGGATGTGGCCGCCGAAGGGCGGCTTGCCCGGAAGATCGGGCAGGCCCGCCGCCTCGAGAAAGGCCTTGGTGCGGATGATAGCGTTGTGGCCCCAGTAATTGCCTTCCGAACCGGTCCAGAAGGCGAGGCCGGCGCCGACGATCGGGCCATAGACGCGGCCGGCGAACTGCTGCAGGCGGGCGAGGATGGTGGTGCCGTTGACGAGGGCGGGGATGGTCTGGATGAGGCCGGCATCCGGATCCTCCTCCATGCGCCGCGCCAGCTCGATGATCGTCTCGGGCGCCATCAGGCTGTCGGCGTCGAGCACCAGCATGTGCTCATAGGCGCCGGCCCAGCGCATGCAGAAATCGGCGACATTGCCGGCCTTGCGCGCGACGTTGCGGCGGCGGCGGCGATAGAACAGCCGCGCCTTGCCGGCAAGGCGCTCGCGGATCGCGACGACGGCGGCCTCCTCGGCCAGCGCGACATCGGGATCGGTGGTGTCCGAGAGGATGAACCAGTCGAAGGCCGGACCCTGTCCGAGCGCGTCGAGGCCTCTCGCCATCGCCTCGATGCCGGCGAAGACGCGTGTCGGATCCTCGTTATAGGTCGGCATCAGGATGGCGGTGCGCGAGGCGAGCGGACCGGCTGCCGTCCGCTTCGGCCGGCCGATGCGTCCGATCACCAGCCCGTAGCCGGCGATGGCGCTCATGAAGGCCATCGCGATCCAGCCGAAATTCAGCGCGAACAGGATGAGGACCGCGATCTCGATCGGCGTCAGCCCGCCGACCTCGAGCACCTGCTCCATCTCGAACACCGCGATGGCGGCAAGCGCGAAGGCGCCGCCGAGCACGGAGACGCGGCGGACGAAGGACGATCGCGAATGGGCCGGATCGACGAAGCGGCGCCGATTGCGCCGCCGGAACCGCCACAGCGACTGCGTCGGCATGTCGGAGGCGACCTCCGGCGGCATGCCACGCGGCTCGGAGGCGGTGGCTTCGTGCAAGTCCTGGCCGGCGATGTCGGGCGGTGCGGGCGACGCGTCGTCCGCATGCGCCACGCGTTCCGCCAGGACTGCTGTCACGCCGTCGCCGTCCATCGATAGACCCAGGTCTCCGAGGCGCGGCCATCGGGGAAGGTCAGCACCGTGCGGAGCTCGATCAGATTGGCATCTTCAGGATCGAGTTCGAAGTTCACGCGCCAGCCCTCGCCCTCGCCGATTTTCGGGTTGGGGATCACCACGACATTGCTGATCTTGCCCGCCGATGTCGTGACTGTCGCCTTGGGCTCCCCGGCCGGCTTGCCGTCGAGGATCTGCTGCGGGGCGAAGTCGATCACGAAGCGCCGGAGCGGGCTGTTCCCGTCCAATGTCGAACGGCCGATCATAGTTCCATTCACGACCATCCCACCGGGGGCAAAAGCCGGGTCGGCGCCCCAGGAGAGGCGATAGGCGAACGAATACTCGCTCCCGGCCGGGAGCGGATCCTTCGGCTGCCAATAGGCGACGATGTTGTCGTGGATCTCGGAATTGGTCGGGATCTCGACCAGCGTGACGGCGCCCGTGCCCCAGTCGCCGACCGGCTCGACCCAGAGGCTCGGCCGCTTTTCGTAGAAGGCCTCGAGATCCTCATAGGTCACATAGTCGCGGTCGCGCTGGATGAGGCCGAAGCCGCGCGGACCCGCGTCGACGAAGGCGCTGATCTGCAGCGTCGCCGGATTAGACAGCGGCCGCCACAGCCGCTCGCCGCGGCCGTTGACCATCAGGAGACCGTCCGAGTCATGCACCTCGGGGCGGAAGTCGTCGACGCCCTGGCGATCGTTGGCGCCGAAGAAGAACATGCTGGTGCCGGGCGCGAGGCCGACCTTGGCGAGATCGACGCGCGGGAACAGATCGGCCTCGATATCCATCACCGTGCTGACGCCGGGACGGATGGTGAAGCGATAGGCGCCGGTGACGCTCGGGCTGTCGAGCAGCGCGTAGAGAACGATGGTGTCGCCGTCCTTGACCGGGGTCTCGATCCAGAAGGCGCGGAAGATCGGGAATTCCTCGCCCTCGGGCTCGGCGGTCTTGACCGCGAGGCCGCGCGCCGAGATGCCGTAGGCCTGGCCCTTGCCGAGCGAGCGGAAATAGCTGGCGCCCTGGAAGACGACGACCTCGTCGTAATAGTCGGGCCGGTTGAGCGGGCCATGGATGCGGATGCCGGCGAAGCCGATATCGGCGTTCGGAATGCCCTTCGGCACCAGCGGCCCGAAATCGAACAGGTCGGTCGAATAGGGCAGGTGCTTGGCGACGCCGTCCTGGACGATCGCGACCTCGATCGGCTCCTTGAAGTAGAAGCCCGGATGGAAGAGCTGCACCGTGAAGGGCAGTCCCGAGCCCTGCCAGATCGAGGCGGACGTCTTGAAGCGGATGTCGCGATACTGGTCGTAGGTGAGGTTCTGCAGCACGTCGGGAAGGCGCGAGGCCGGGGCCGCGAACGGGACACGCGACAGGCGCCGCGCGATCTCCGAAACGGTCGAGCGCGTGAACGGGCCGTCAGTCGCGAGCGAGGCCGCGACATTGGTCGTCTGCGCCAGGGCAAGGTCCGGCAAAACCGATCCGAAGGCCGCCGCCGCGGCTGTCGCTGCGGCCGATGCGAGCAGGCGCCGCCGTGTAAGCTGATACGAAGCTGTCATCATCTTCTTCTGTCTGATCCCGACAAGTGGGCGCAGTAACGGGGCGTTGTGGTCGAACCAAGACGAAATCCCCACCATGGCTCAAGGCGTAGCCGATTTGGCGAAACTCGTCGATGGCCCGTGCGCCCCGCGACGGCGCTGGAGAGAAGCGGTCTGCGGCGGCGATGCGATCCTAGCGACATTGCTTCAACTGCGAAATCCTCGATGCGATGCACCATGGCCGATCGCGCGGCGAAAAGCCGCCCTCTCCGCCGCGATGAAGCCTGCGTTGCGGCTCGCCGCTTGACCGCGGCCATCAGCCTCATCACCCTCGCGCGAACGACGATTGGGGAAGCGCTCATGATCACGGTTTTCGGATCCATCAATATCGACCTCGTCTGCCGGACGGCCCATCTGCCGCGGCCGGGCGAAACCGTGCCCGGCTCGGACTATCAGCTCATTCCCGGCGGCAAGGGCGCCAACCAGGCCCTCGCCGCCCGGCGGGCCGGTGCCGATGTCCGCATGATCGGGGCCGTGGGCGGCGACGACATGGCGGCGATCGCGCTCGGCGAGCTCGAGGCCGATGGCGTCGATCTCTCGGCGGTGGTGCGGCGCGGGCCCACCACGGGCATGGCGGTGATCACCGTCGACGAGGCGGCCGAGAACACGATCGTGCTGTCGCCGGGCGCCAATGCCCGCCTCAAGGCCGCCGATCTCGCGTCGAACCTGCCCGGTGCCGGCGATACGCTGCTGCTGCAGATGGAGGTGCCGTTCGCCGAGAGCCTCGCCGCCGCGCGCATGGCGCGGGCCGCCGGCGCGCGGGTGCTGCTCTCGATCGCCCCGTTCCTGCCGGTCGAGCGCGCGGCACTGGCCGAAGTCGATGTCATCCTCGTCAACGAGCAGGAGGCGGCGGATCTCGCTCGCCATCTCGGCCTGCCGGCGAGCGGCAGCGGCCCGGACACCGTGAAGACGCTGGCGCGGGCGCTCGGTCGCACGGTCATCGCGACGCTCGGCAGCGAGGGTGCGGTCGCCTCCACGGGCGAAGACGAGATCCTCGTGCCGGCGCTGCCGGTCGTGCCGGTCGACACCACCGGCGCCGGTGACACGTTTGCCGGTGTGCTCGCGGCGCTGCTCGACCAGGGCGAGAGCCTCGAGACGGCTCTCCAGTACGCCGCCGCGGCCGGGTCGCTGTCCTGCACCAAGGAAGGCGCCCAGCCGAGCTTCCCCCGCCGCGACGAAATCGAGACGGCCCTCGGCGGCGCGCCGTCGCTGCCATAAGGTCCGGACACGACGGCGCGGCGCTCTTTTCCGTGACAAGGGGCCGCCGTTTCCGCTATGACCGATGAGCAGTTCGATCACCAGTGAATGAATTCTGCATCGAAGCAGATGGGATCGGGTTGCTGACGCGGACCGTGGCGCCGATATGCTGCGGCGAACGCGGTTCACACGCCAGCCATTCGAGACCCCGATGACCGCCACCATCGCTGCCCCGCCCCGCACCCTCCGCCTCAATGCCGCCGACAATGTCCGCGTCGCCATCGACACGATCATGCCGGGCGCAGTCGTCGAGGGCGTCACCGCGACGCAGCGCATCCCCAAGGGCCACAAGATGGCGATTGCCGGGATCGCCGAGGGCGCGCCCGTGCTCAAATTCGGCCAGATCATCGGCTTCGCCAAGCGCGCGATCGCCCCTGGCGAGCATATCCACGAGCACAATTGCGGCATGCACGACTTCGACCGCGACTATCAGTTCGCCGAGGGCGCGCATGACGACGGCCTGCTGCCGCTCGAGGAGCGGCGCATGTTCGACGGCTATCACCGTCCGAACGGCAAGGTCGGCACGCGCAACTATATCGGCGTGCTCACCAGCGTGAACTGCTCGGCGACGGTCGCGCGGCATATCGCCGAGGCGTTCAACCGCTCGAACCTGCTCGACGCCTATCCGCATATCGACGGCGTCGTCTCCTTCGTGCACGGCACCGGCTGCGGCATGGGCGGCTCGGGCGAGGGCTATGAGACGCTCGAGCGCACGCAATGGGGCTATGCCAGCCATCCGAACCTCGCCGGCATCCTCGTCGTCGGGCTCGGCTGCGAGGTGTTCCAGATCCCGCGGCTGATGAAGGCCTACAATCTCGTCGAGCACGAAGGCTTCCGCACGATGACCATCCAGGACATCGGCGGCACCCGCAAGACGATCGAGTGGGGCGTCGACATGATCCGCGAGATGCTGCCCGCCGCCAACAGCCATCGCCGCAAACCGACCCCGGTGGCGGAGATCACGGTCGGCCTGCAATGCGGCGGATCGGACGGCTATTCGGGCATCACCGCCAATCCGGCGCTCGGCTATGCCTCGGACCTCCTCGTCAAGCATGGCGGTACGACGATCCTGTCGGAGACGCCGGAAATCTACGGCGCCGAGCATCTCCTGACGCGCCGCGCCGCCAATCGCGAGGTCGGCGAGAAGCTGGTCGACCTCATTCATTGGTGGGAAGACTATACCGACCGCAATCAGGGCGAGATGAACAACAATCCCTCGCCGGGCAACAAGGCGGGCGGCCTCACCACCATCCTCGAGAAGTCGCTGGGCGCTGCCGCCAAGGGCGGCACGGCGACGCTGCGCGGCGTCTACAAATATGCCGAGCCGATCGATACGCACGGCTTCGTCTATATGGACAGCCCCGGCTATGACCCGGCCGCCGTGACCGGACAGATCGCGTCAGGCGCCAACATGATCGTCTTCACCACGGGGCGCGGCTCGGCCGCCGGCTACAAGCCGACCCCCTCGATCAAGCTCGCCACCAATTCCGATCTCTATGCCCGCATGACCGAGGACATGGACATCAACTGCGGCGACATTCTCGACGGCGTCTCGATCGAGAAGAAGGGCGAGGAGATCTTCGAGGAGATCGTCGCCGTCGCCTCCGGCAAGCGCTCGAAGTCGGAAGCGCTCGGCTATGGCGACGCTGAATTCGTGCCGTGGCAGATCGGTGCGGTGATGTGACGTCGATCCATCGGATCGGTTGACGGCCAGGGCCGGCGCGACGAGCGCCGGCCTTTTCGTTGGTGGGCCGCGCCGCTCACCCCGTCGCGACGTCGAAGAGCAGCTTCATGTTGAGGATGATGATGATCGCGGCGGTGATGGCGGCGATGCCGGTCAGCCAGCGCGCGGCGACGAATTTGCCCATCTTGCGGCGATCGGCGGTGAACATCACGAGGGGCACGACCGCGAAAGGCAGCTGCAGGCTGAGGATGACCTGGCTGAGGATGAGCAGCTTGCCGGTGCCGGACGCGCCATAGGCGATGGTGACGGCGGCGGCCGGCACGATGGCGATGCCGCGGGTGATCAGCCGGCGGAGCCAGGGCGCCAGGCGGATATTGATGAAGCCTTCCATGACGATCTGCCCGGCCATCGTCGCCGTCACGGTCGAGTTCAGCCCGCAGCAGAGCAGCGCCACCGCGAAGAGCGTCGGCGCCAGCGCCGAGCCGAGCAGGGGATGCAGGAGCGCATAGGCCTTGTCGAGCTCGACGACGTCGTGCTGGCCGTTGGCATGGAAGGCTGACGCCGCGAGGATCAGGATCGAGGCGTTGATCGTCAGCGCGAACATCAGGGCAACCGTCGAATCGAGCGTCGCGAAGCGGATCGCCTCGCGCTTGCCCTTGTCGTCGGCCGCGTAGGCTCTGGTCTGCACGATGCCTGAATGCAGGTAGAGATTGTGCGGCATGACCGTCGCGCCGATGATGCCGAGCGCGAGATAGAGCATGTTCGGATTGGTGACGAGATCGGTCGTCGGCGCGAAGCCCTTGATGACCGCGCCCCAATCCGGGCTCGCCATCAGGATCTGCACCAGGAAGGACACGGCGATCACGCCGAGCAGGGTGATCACCAGCGCCTCGACGAAACGGAAGCCCTTGGCCTGGAGATAGAGGACCAGGAACACGTCGAGCGCGGTGATGAGCACGCCGATCTCGAGCGGGATGCCGAACAGGAGATTGAGGCCGATCGCGGTGCCGATCACCTCGGCGAGATCGGTGGCGCAAATGGCGATCTCGGCGAGGATCCACAGCACGAAGGCGACCGGCGCCGGATAGGCGTCGCGGCAGGCCTGGGCGAGATCGCGGCCGGTGGCGACCGCGAGCCGCGCCGCCAGCGCCTGCAGGATGATCGCCATGATGTTGGAGAGCAGCGCAACGAAGAGCAGCGCATAGCCGAACTGCGATCCGCCGGCGAGCGAGGTCGCCCAGTTGCCGGGATCCATATAGCCGACGGCGACGAGATAGCCGGGCCCGAAGAAGGCCGCGGCCTTGCGCCAATTGGTCGACGAGGCGGCAACGGCGATCGAGCCGTGCACCTCGGACATCGAGGGCAGGCCGCGCTCGCGCCGCCAGCCGCTTCCTTCGTCCCGAGGGCTGTTGTCGTCGAGGAGGCGCATGGGGCGGACCCGCTTTCTGATAATGCGAATTATTCGCATTTAGGATTGGCACCGCGTCAATGTCAATGCGCACGTCCATTCAAGGGTCGCGCCGCGGCGATCAGGCTTGCGAATCGCATAAGTGTAGGCTTATGTAATGGTCATGATGCAGATCGATCCCTTCCGGGCTCTCGCCGACCCGACGCGTCGGGCGGTGTTCGAGCGCCTCGCGCAGCGCGAGATGAGCGTCTCCGAGCTGACGGCGCGCTTTACGGTGTCGCAGCCGGCGATTTCGCAGCATCTCGCGGCGCTGAAGGCGGCGGGCCTCGTCACCGAGCGCCGCGAGGGCCGCTTCGCCTATTACCGCGTCGCGCCGGAGGGGCTCGCGCCGCTGGTCGACTGGGTCGATCGCTACAGGACCTTCTGGCCCGAGCGGATCGACCGACTGAAGGATGTGCTGAAGGAGCTGGAGCCATGACGAAGAGCCTGCCGATCGCCACCGAGCCCGCGGACAAGCCGACGAAGACCGTCGCGCTCACGCTGGAAACCGCGCTGGAGGCCTCCATCGAGACCGTCTGGCGGGCGCTGACCGATCCCGAACTGGTCGCGCGCTGGCTGCTGCCCGGCGGCGGGGCGGGCGAAGCCGGCGATGCGTTCAGCCTCGACGGCGGCGCAGGGCTCGGCGGGCGGATCGACTGTCGGGTGATCGACAGCCGGCCGCCGCGGCATCTCGGCCTCCTCTGGCGCCAGGAGGGCGCGAGGCCGGACGATCCGGCTCTCGAGACGACCGTCCGCTTCGATCTCGAACCACTGCCGGATGGCGGCACGCTGCTGCGGCTCGTGCATGACGGCTTCGTGGTCGCCGCCGACAGGCCGGTCGATGCGGTGGCGAGGGACGAAGAGACGATTGTGGTGCTCCTCCCGCTGGCGGCGCTGCGGCGCCGCCGGCTCCGGCGACCGGCTTCCGTGGCGCGTTTCCGGCGCGGCGCCCTGCCGCTGATGCTGATGCGTGCAGCTTGAGGAGGGGGAGATGATGAGTTTCGTTCCGATGGTCGTCGAGCAGTCGACGCGCGGCGACCGTGCCTTCGATATCTATTCGCGGCTCCTGCGCGAGCGGATCGTCTTCCTCAACGGCCCGATCGACGACGGCATGTCGGCGCTTGTCTGCGCGCAACTGCTCTTCCTCGAATCCGAGAGCCCGTCGCGCGAGATCGCGCTCTACATCAATTCGCCCGGCGGGTCGGTCACGAGCGCCTTCGCGATCTACGACACGATGCAGTTCATCGGCACGCCGATCTCGACCGTCTGCATGGGCACGGCCTGCTCGGCCGGATCCTTCCTGCTGATGGCCGGCACCAGGGGCCGGCGGATTGCGCTGCCGAATTCGAGCATCATGGTGCATCAGCCGCTCGGCGGGTTTCAGGGCGTCGTGTCGGATATCGAGCGCCACGCCGAGAACATCGTCCGCACCAAGCGCCGGCTCAACGCGCTCTATGCGCGACATTGCGGCCGGACGCTCGATGAGGTCGAACGCACGCTCGACCGCGACACCTTCATGGATGCCGAGGAGGCAAAGGCCTGGGGCCTCGTCGATCACGTCTACGAGACGCGTATGGAAAGTATGGCCGCCTGACGATTGCCGCGCTATCTCTGGGGACCAGCAACTGATCCACCGGAGAGAAGCGCATGCAGACCCGCCGCCTCGGTACATCCGATCTCGACGTCTCCATCGTCGGGCTCGGCTGCAACAATTTCGGCGGCCGCATCGATGCCGCCGCGTCGCGGCGCGTGATCGACGCGGCGATCGACCATGGCATCACCTTCTTCGACACCGCCGACATCTATGCCGACACTCATTCGGAAACGGTCATCGGCGAGGTTCTCGGCGAGCGGCGCGAGACCGTCGTGCTCGCCACGAAATTCGGCAAGCCGATCGCCGGGGCGACGACCGACCGGCGCGGCAGCCGCGGCTATGTGCTGAAGGCGGCGGAGGACTCGCTGCGGCGCCTCAAGACCGACCGCATCGATCTCTACCAGATGCACGAGCCCGATCCGGAGACGCCGATCGAGGAGACGCTGGGGGCGCTGGAGGAACTGGTCGAGACCGGCAAGATCCGCTGGTATGGCGCCTCGAACTTCAGCGCCGAAGGGCTCAAGGCGGCGCAGGCGGCCGCCAAAGGCGAGGGCTGGCAGGGCTTCGTGTCGAGCCAGGACGAACTCAGCCTCGTCGAGCGCTCGATCACCCTGGAACTGCTGCCGGCGATCGAGGCCGAGGGCCTGTCGCTGATCCCCTATTTCCCGCTCGCCAGCGGCCTCTTGACCGGCAAATACCGGCACGGCGCCAAGCCGGAGGACAGCCGCTTCACCGCATGGCCGGGGCTCGGCAACCGCTATCTGACCGAGCGCAATCTGGCGCTGGTGGATGGGCTCGCCGCCTTCGCCGAGGCGCGGGGCCACAGCCTCATCGAGCTCGCCTTCGGCTGGCTGCTGTCGCATTCGGCCGTCGCCTCGGTCATCGCCGGCGCGACGCGGCCCGAGCAGATCGCCGCCAACGCCGCGGCCGCGAACTGGGCGCTGACGGCAAAGGAGCGCGCAGAGGTGGACGCGCTGCTGGGCGCGGCGCAGTAAGTGCCGAGGACGGATCGTCATTCGGCGTCCGTCGTCGCGACCAACCGCTCCCGCCTGTCATTGCCGGGCCTGACCCGGCAATCCAGCTCTCTGCTTGCGAACTCACAAGTGTAGTCGGGCAGCCAGATAAGCCTGGGTTGCCGGGTCAGGCCCGGCAACGACACTTCTGAGAATTCTCAGCATGGCCCAAGCCTGAATGTCGATCGATCCTAGCTGCCGGTCGCCTCGCTCTTGCGGCGGATCGTGCCGTTCAGCCGCGTCGTCGGAGCGACCGTGTTGGTGATGGTGCCGTATTTCCGGACGTTCTGGTGAAGCAGTTCGAGGCGCCGGTCGTCCTCGGGCGTGTCGATGATCAGCTCATAGTCGATCGCGACGATCCTCGGTGGCGCATCCTGCCGGAAGCCCTGCAGGCTGACTTCAACGCCGACGAGATTGAAGCGGAGGATCGGCGTGACGCGCTCGATGCTCTTGATCATGCAGGCGGCAAGCGAGGCGAGGAACAGTTCGGCCGGATTGAAGGCGTCCTGGCGCCCGACCGTATCCGTGTCGAGCACGATCTCGGCGTGCTTGGCGAGCGCGATACTGCCGTGACTGTCGACCCGGCGCGCGTCGACGCGGTAGTTGAGCATGGATACCCCTCCGTTTCCCTGATCAACAGGCAACCGTCGAGGCCAGCTCAACCTTGAGCAAGATCAAGGACGGGACTGGAATCATGCGCCGGAGGTGGAATTCGTAAGCGCAGAGGCCTTCGCGGCGCTCTACGTGTTGGCCTCGGGCGCCGTCGGGCAGGTCGAGGGCTTGTCGCGGTTCCAGCCGCGCGAGGTCCAGTCGGCGGCGGGCTTCGGCGTCTCGCCGCCCTCGTCGACGAAGAAGGTGAAGCAGTTGGCGCCGTCGCGCTCGACGACGAAGCAGCCGCCTTCCGCGCCCTCGTAGAAGGTGCAGAAGCGGCCGGAGACGGCAGACCATTCGCCGCGATCGGCGCCTGAAAGGCCGTGATAGCGGATGGCCCCATCCTCGCCATAGGTCTCGCTGAAGATCTCGCCGTCGCGATAGATGCCGTCGAGCGTCATGCCCCTGAAGATCGCCTCGATCGCCGCGGTGTCGAGGCGCTCGCCGGCCAAGGCCCTGCCGGGGCCGAAGAGGCCATCGGCCGCGCCCAGCATCAGGGCGAAGCCGGCCGCTGCGATGCGGCGGCGAGGCCGCCCACGTCCTGTCCGCACCCTCGTTCTCCCCACGAACTGTTGACTTCCGGGCCGTTTTGGCGTCAGAACCTCGGCAGTCTCAATCGGGCCTGCCGATGACCGCGCATCTTCATGCCAGTCAAATCCTAGTCCGCCCCGTGGCCGCCGTCACCGGGCCGCTTGCTGCTGGCCGCGCTTTGGCCATGCGCTCCGGCGACGCGTCCGCGCGGACCAAATCGGCGACGACCACCACGAAAACCGCGACGACCGGCTGATCGTCCCTCCCGCGCCCCATGGTCTCTCCCCGGGGTACGAGGGGGAGACCAGCCGGCTGGCCGCCGCTTGATGCGGCAAGCCGGAGCGGGAGAGCGATGAAACGAAGGAATGAGCGAAGATGGGCTACAAGGTCGCAATCGTCGGTGCCACGGGCAATGTGGGCCGCGAGATGCTGAATATTCTCGACGAGCGCGGTTTCCCGGTCGATGAGGTGGTGGCGCTCGCCTCGCGCCGCAGCCAGGGCACCGAAGTCTCCTTCGGCAACCGCACGCTGAAGATCAAGCCGCTCGACCAGTATGACTTCTCGGACACCGACATCTGCCTGATGTCGGCCGGCGGCACGATCTCGAAGGAATGGTCGCCGAAGATCGCCGCGCAGGGCTGCGTCGTCATCGATAATTCCTCGGCCTGGCGCTACGACGCCGAGGTGCCGCTGATCGTTCCGGAAGTGAATGCCGACGCCATCGTCGGCTTCCGCAAGAAGAACATCATCGCCAATCCGAACTGCTCGACCGCTCAGCTCGTCGTGGCGCTGAAGCCGCTGCACGACGTCGCGACGATCAAGCGCGTCGTCGTCTCTACCTATCAGTCGGTCTCCGGCGCCGGCAAGGAAGCGATGGACGAGCTGTTCACGCAGACCCGCGCGGTCTTCGTCAACGATCCCATCGTCTCGGAAAAGTTCACCAAGCGCATCGCCTTCAACGTCATCCCCCATATCGATAACTTCATGGAGGACGGCTACACCAAGGAAGAGTGGAAGGTGATGGCCGAGACGAAGAAGATCCTCGATCCGAAGATCAAGCTGACCTGCACCGCGGTGCGGGTGCCGGTGTTCATCTCGCATTCGGAATCGGTCAATATCGAATTCGAGAAGCCGATCACCGCCGAGGAGGCGCGCGACATCCTGCGCGAGGCGCCGGGCTGCCTCGTCATCGATAATCCGGAAGAGAACCAGTACATCACGCCCTATGAGGCGACCGGCGAGGACGCGACCTATATCTCGCGCATCCGCGAGGACGCGACGGTCGAAAACGGCCTCAATCTCTGGGTCGTCTCCGACAATCTCCGCAAGGGCGCGGCCCTGAACGCCGTGCAGATCGCGGAGGTCCTGGTCAACCGCAAGCTGATCCAGCCGCGCAAGAAGGCGGCCTGAGCGGTTTCCGCCTCCCACGGGGGGGCGGACCGGAAGGCCATCGTCACCTCCCCCTGAGGGGGAGGCCGGACCGAAGGTCCGGGAGAGGGTTTACGGCGTCTCCGGAGAGGCCGCAGACCCTCACCCGCCGCGCTTCGCGCGTCGACCTCTCCTTCAGGGAGAGTGGAAGGGTAGCCGAAACCCGTCTATCCCTTGGCGACCTCGAAGCGGCCGGTCTCGAGGTCGAGGACGTGCAGTTCGCCCGTCGAGATGTCGAACCAGGCGCCGTGCAGTTCGATCTCGCCGATCTCCTCGAGGCTGCGGATCGAGGGGAAGGTGCGGAGGTTCTCGATCGCCTGGCGGACCGAAGCGAATTCGAGCGCGCGCTGCTTGTCGGCCGTCTCGGCCGGGTCGTCGCAGACCAGCTTTTCCGCCGGCGCGATTAGCGAGATCCATTTGCCGATGAAGGCGCCCGGCCCGAGCTCGGCGCTCGTCGGCGCGTCGCGGCTCGCCATATAGGCCTGCACGCCGCCGCATCGGCCATGGCCCATGACGAGGATGTAGCGGACCTTGAGGCCCATGACGCCGAACTCGATCGCCGCCGAGGTGCCGTGATATTCGCCGTCCGGATCATAGGGCGGCACCAGATTGGCGACGTTGCGGATCACGAACAATTCGCCTGGCGCGGCATCGAAGATCGTCTCCGGCGCCGCCCGGCTGTCGCAGCAGCCGACGATCATGGTGCGCGGCCGCTGGCCGGCTTCCGCGAGAATGCGATAGCGCGCGCTCTCCTGCGGCAGTCGCTGGTCGCGGAAGGCCGCATAGCCGCGCAGAAGACGGGCGGGGAAATCCGGATACGCTGGCATCGGCACCGTGCTTTCTTGGCTGTCGTCATCATGCAGTGCAGCAAAACAGGGGCCAATTGCAAGAGAGCTTCGCAGGCGCCTCGAGAGTGGACATCGCGCCGTCCGGCGGGGCCGCCATTCCAGAGCCGCGCGCCGACTGCCGGGCTGTCGCAAAAAGGCGAGCGACGGCGCCGAGTGCGTCCTTTCAGACACGGTCGGCCGCCCGCTGCGCCGGGGCCGGTTTTGCGTCTTGGCGCCGACAGGGGCCGCCGTGCTATCGACGGACAACGGGCGACGGGGGTTTGCGATGCGTGGTTTTCTCCATCAGGGGCTGATTCTGTCGGCAGTGGCAGCGGGCCTGCTGGCGCCGACGCTGGCTGTGGCGGCCGATATCGCGCTGGACATCGCCGAGACGGCGCCGCCCGTCGCCGCCGAGAACGACTGGCGCTTCACCGCGACGATCTACGGCTGGCTCTCGGGCGTGAACGGCGATGTCGGCGTGCGCGGCATCGGTCCGGTCAAGATCGACGTCACGCCGATCGATGCCGTCAAGGATCTCGACGGCGCGCTGATGGCCTCGTTCGGCGCCACGCATGACAAGTTCATGGTCCTCACCGATTTCATGTGGACCAAGGTCAGCCAGAACGGCGACATCC
The DNA here is from genome assembly GCA_965279105.1 of Kaistia sp. Classification (GTDB taxonomy): domain Bacteria; phylum Pseudomonadota; class Alphaproteobacteria; order Rhizobiales; family Kaistiaceae; genus Kaistia. The sequence continues at coordinate 340,480 of OZ257135.1, read as the reverse complement.
GCGATACCGGCTTCGGCTTCGACTACAGCCAGACCCAGATCACCATCCAGGGCCTCGTCGGCTACCAGCTGCCGCTCGGCGTTCCGAGCCTCGAGCTCAGCGCGACGGCCGGCTTCCGCTACCAGAATCTCAGCGCGGATCTCAGCGTCGGGCCCAATCTGCTGCCGATCTCGGTCGGCGATTCCGGCACCGTGCAGTGGATCGACCCGACGGTGGGTCTCTATGCCCACTACGAGTTCAACGATCGCTGGTTCGTCAACGCGCTCGGCGATGTCGGCGGCTTCGGCGTCGGCTCCAACTTCACCTGGCAGGCCTTCGGCGCCGTCGGCTACAACTGGTCGAAGACGGTCTCGACGTCGATCGGCTACCGCGCGATCTACGAGGATTACCAGAACGGCGGCTTCGTCTACGACACGACGCAGCAGGGCGTCTTCGCCGGCGTCGGCGTCCACTTCTAGAGGCTGATCAGCCCTCGCCGGGCGAGACGCTCGGCGGGTCGCTGGCCGGGAAGCTTTCCTCGAGCGCCTCGTCGAGCCGTTCGTCGAGTTCCTTCGCCGTCTCGACAGCGTGCTGCGGCGCGATCTCTGTGACGATATCGGCACCCTCCTTCAGCGTCAGCGTCACCGGCGTCTTCTCGGCGATTTCGGCTAGGCGCGTCAGCTGCTCGGGCGCGAGCGGCGCGGAGAAGCTGAGCGTCCGGGTGATCTGCGAGCGCCTCTCCACCTTGCTGTGGGCGAGGTCCGCATGGATGGTGCCGAGCTGCCAGCCCTTCCGCTCGGCATACATGCGAAGCGTGATCACCGTGCAGGCGGCAAGACCGGCCAGGACGAGATCATAGGGCCCGGGTCCGCTGCCCTTGCCGCCGCGTGCGGCCGGCTCGTCGCTCGAGATCAGATGCCCGCCGGCGTCGATGCTGACCTCATAATTGGTCGGGCCGAGGTTCGCCGTCACATGCGCCATGGCGTGCTCTCTTTGCTTGGTCTGTCCACGGACGGCAGGATAGCGGAAGCCGCCGCATCGGGCGACCGCTACCAGTCGAACTTCAGCCCGAGATTGCCCGACCAGCGCTGGCCGCTGCCGCCGGAGGCCGCCGCCGCATAGCTCGCCTCGCCATAGAGCGACGATGTCGCTGTCATCTGCAGCGTGGCGCCGAGGCCGAGCTCGGCCATCAGCGCGGCCTCCTCGGTGGAGAATTCGGTGTCGCCGACGCTGATCGCGTAGCTGCCGGCAAAGGCATAGGCGAGATTGGCGAGGAGATAGGCGTTGAGCCGCATCATGTCCGTCGGGGCGCCGCCGAGCAGGGCGGCATGCTCGACGCGAAGCCCGGCGCGGCCGACGAAGCTGTCGCCGGAGAGGCTGCCGACCGTCGTGCCGTCGCCATCGGTGAAGCTGTCGCCGCCGACGCCGGCATAGACGAGCTGGCCCTGCGGCACGACCGCCCAGCCCTTGGCGAGCTCGATCCACTTGCCGACCTCGAGGCTGATCGCGCCGCCGAAGGCACCGCTGCCGGATGCTAGTCCGCCGCCGTCGCTGACGTCCGTGTCGGTGTCGTACCAGGTCAGCTGCCCGACCGCGTCGGCATAGAGCCCGGCGGTCGGACCGGCGGAGCCTGTCCAGGTCAGCGTGCCGCCGATGCCCCAGGCGCTGGTGTCGATCGCGCCGGAGCCTGCCTCGCCATGGCTCGAGGTCGTGACGGTCGTCGACGAGCGGCCGAAGGTTGCCGTGAGACCTGCGGAGAGGTTGCCGGGCGCGGACAGTTGCAGCGGCAGGTCGGCGGCGATGCCGGTCTGGCCGAATTGCAGGCCCTGGTCATAGGGCGATCCACTGTCGGGCGTCGCCGAGCCCCATTGTCCGGCGCCGCGCACGAAGACGTCGCCCGATGTCACCCCCGCGGCGCCATAGCTCCAGACGCCCGTGCGCTGGCGGTAGGTGCCGATGCTGGCGAGGGCATAGTTGACGAGCGTGGCGGGATAGGCGGCATAGGTCTCGGCCGCCATCGAGACATCGCTGCGAAGATACCAGTTGCCATTGCCGGCATCGGCGCCGAGCCCGCCCTGATAGAGGCGGTAGTCATAGGCGCCGGCGATGGTCCGGCCGGAGATGAAGGCACTGTCCGGCGACGCACCGGCGATGTCGACGACCTCGATGCCGTTGCCGGTCGTCGCCGCGCCCTTGCCGCCGAGATTGACGACTGCGAGCCGGGTCGTCCCCGAGACATCGCCTCCGACGGTGAGACGGTCGGCGGGCGAAGCGTCGCCGGCGAGCGCGGCGCCGAGCACGAGCGTGCCGCCGCCGGCATAATCGCCGGCAACCGTCAGCGTCGCCCCGGCTGTGGTGCCGGCGACCGTGACCGTGCCGGCATTGGCAAGGCTCGCGACCGACTGGCTGTAGCCGGCGAGGACGAGGCTCGCGCCGCTCGCCACCGTCACGGAAGAGGCGGGGCTGAGCACCGCGGTACCGCCGGCTTGGAGCTTGCCGGCGTCGATGGTCGTCGCGCCGGTATAGGTGTTCGCGGCGGTCAGGATCGTCGTGCCGCTGCCGATCAGCGAGACGGCGGCCGAGCCTGCAATCGCCGGCGTGAAGGTGAGGCCTGAATCGCTGTGGTTGAAGACGACGAGCGCGGTGCCCTCGCCGCCGGTCACGGTCGCGGCGTTGAGCGTGCCGCCGCCCGCGCCGGTGCCGATTTGCAGCGTGCCGGTGCTGCCGGCCTCGGCCGCGAGCGTGACGATGCCGCTGCCGCCGCCGACCGTGACGGCGCCGCCGGCATTGACGAGAAGCGTGCCGCTGCCGGCCTGGCCGACCGTCAGGTCGCCACCGATCGTCCAGATCGAGCCGTCGCCATCGATGGTGGCCGCGCCGCTGGAGCCAGCCGCTTCGGCGAGGATCGCGGCGCCGCTTTCGAGCGTGCCGGCGGCGGTGACTTCCAGCGTGCCGCCGCCGCCGCCGCCGATAGTGAGCGCCCCCGCCATCCAATCCGAACCGGCGCCGGTGACGGTCACGAGGCCGCTGCCGCCCGTGGCCGCGCCGAGCACGGCATCGCCGCTCGTCGCCGTGCCGGAGGAGAGGATGGCGAGCGTGCCGTCGCCCGCGTCGCCAATGGTGAGGCGGCCGGCGATGGCAAGGTTGGAGCCGAGATTGGAGACCGTGAGCGTACCCGTACCGGTCTCCGCAGTGCCGATGCGGGCGCTTGCCGCGCTGGCGATGCCGCCATTGGCGAGCGTCAGCGTGCCGGTGCCGGCCTTGCCGACCGTCAGGCTGCCGCTGGTTGCGAGCGCAGAGCCGTTGTCGGTGACGAGCACCGTGCCGGAGCCGGTCTCGGCCGCGCCGATCACCGTCGATCCAGCCGAGGCGCTGGCGCCGAGCGAGAGCGTCGCCGAGCCCGTCCCGGCGACGCCGACGGTGAGTGCGCCACTCACCGTGATATCGGACCCGGCGCCGGAGACCGCGAGCGTGCCATCGCCGCTCGCCTCAGTGCCGAGGGTGAGGGCGGCGGTCGTGGCCGTGGCGTCGCCGACCACCGTCAGGCTGCCGCTGCCGTCGGCACCGATGGTGATGGCGCCGCTGTTCGCCCAGCGGGAGCCGGCGCCGTTGACGATGACGGCGCCTTCGCTGCCGGCGTCGGCGCCGATGGTCGCCGCGCCGCTTTCAAGCGTGCCGCCCGCCTCGATGGTCGCCGTGCCGCTGCCGCCCTCCCCGACGACGAGCGTATCGGCGGTTGCCGTGGAGTCGGAGCCGGTGACGGTGAGCGTACCGCTGCCCGTGGGGTCGGCACCGAGCGTCAGCGCTGCGGCAGTCGCGGCGCCGCCCGCCTCGACCGTGAGCGCGCCGCTGCCCGAGGCGCCGAGCGTCAGTTCATTGGCCGCCGCGAGGGTCGAGCCGGACCCGGTGATCTTGGCCGTGCCGCCGCCGCCGGCGTCTTCGCCGAGCGTCACGCTGTCGGCGCTGGCGCTGCCACCGCTTTCGACCGTCAGCGCGCCGGTGCCGCTGGCACCCAGAACGAGGTCCGTGGTGATCGCAAGGCTCGAGCCGCCGCCCGAAACCTTGACGGTGCCACTTCCCGTCGATTCGAGGCCGGCGACGGCGCTCGCCGCTGTCGTCGTGGCCGAGGCCTCGACGGTGAGGCTGGCGCTGCCGGCGCCGCCGAGCGTCAGGGCGCCCGACGTCGCGAAGGAGGAGCCGAGACCGGTCACCACCGCCGTGGCGGAGCCGCCCGCGCTGGCGCCGAGCGCGGCTTCTGAGTCGGTGAGCGTGGCGCCGCTCGAGACGCGCAGCGTCGCGGCGCCGCCCTTGCCGGCGATCAGCGTGTTGCCGACGGCGAGGATCGACCCGTCGCCGTCGACCGCAAGGCTGGCGGTCGATCCGGCCTGGTTGGCGAGGATCGTGGTCGTGCCCGCCGCGGTACTGGTCGAGACCGTGGCGCCCATGTCGACGATGATGCTGCCCGAGGCGCCGGCGGCATCGCCGATGACGAGGCCGCCCTGATTGGTCCAGCTCGAGCCGATGCGGGTGATGGTGATCGCGCCGCTGCCGTTCTGCCCGATGACGGACGGGGTCGCCGACGTGGTGGCGAGCGTGCCGCCGGAGGTGATGGTGAGCGTGCCCGAGGCGAGGCTTGCGCCACCGACCGTGACGCTGGCCGCGCTGGCGCCGGCAAAGGTCACCTGCGCCTCGCCGCCATTGTCGATGACCACGGCCGTGGTCGCGTCGGGCACGGTCGCCGGCGTCCAGGCGGATGCCGTCGTCCAGTTGCCGGCGCCGGGAAGGGTCCAGATCGTCTCGGCTGTCGCCGGGCCCGGCAGGCCAACGGCGGCGAGAGCGATGCCAACCGGCCATGCCGCGAAGGCTGTCCGCCGGAAATGCGCCTTGCCGTGCCGCCTCGCCTCCGCCACCTCGCCGTCCTCGCACGCTGTCGCCGCGCGCGTCGGGCCGCGCCGGGGGTCAAATCTGCGGCGCGGCGCGTTAAGGGCGGGTTAACCATGCCCGAATCGGCGGACTGGCTACCGACGCATGGGCGCCCAGCGGGTCTCCGGCTGGATCGAATACCAGTCCGGCCGGGTCGGATCGCGGTCATACAGATAGCCGCCGACCTCGCGGTAATATTCGGCATAGCGGGCGAGCTTGTCGCGATCGAGCTCGACGCCGAGGCCTGGCCCCGATGGCACGGCGATGGCGCCGTCCACATAGGCCATCTTGCCGCCGACGATGATGTCGTCGGCGAGATGGTGGTAATGCGCGTCGGCGGCGAAGGCGAGATTGGGCAGCGCGGCGCCGAGATGCAGCATCGAGGCGAGCTGGATGCCGAGTTCGCCGGAGGAATGCACCGAGGCGCCATACTGGAAGGTCTCCAGCACCGTGCCGGCCTTATAGGCTTGGCGGAGACCGCCCCAGAAGGTCGTGTCGAGCAGGACGACATCGACCGCCTCGAGGCGGATATTCGCGGCGAGCTGCTCGAAATTGACGACGACGGTGTTGGTCGCGGTCGGAATGCGCACGAACTGGCGCACGCGGCGCATGCCTTCGAGACCCCAGGTCGGGTCCTCGAAATAATCGTTGTTGAGATCCTCGATCGCCTTGCCGACCCGGATCGCCTGCTCGACCGACCAGGCGGCGTTCGGATCGAGCCTCAGCCCGTCGCCGGGGAAGGCGGAGCCGAGCGCCCTGAACACCTCGACATCGTGATCGGGAGGAAAGACGCCGCCCTTCAGCTTGTGCGCCTTGAAGCCGTAGCGCGCGGCGAGGTCCTTGGCATGGGCGACGATCTCGTCGGCGGTCGTCTCGCCGCCGGCGCCGGTCGCCTCATCCGGCAGGCGATAGAAGAGGTAGCTGGCGAAGGGGACGCGCTCGCGCACCGCCCCGCCGAGGAGATCAGAGGCGCGGATGCCGAGCTTCTTGCCGGCGGCATCCATGCAGGCCATCTCGATCGCGGCATGCAGCTGCAGGCGGTTGTTATAGAGCGAGGCGGTGGGATTCATGATCTTCCACCGCAACTGCTCGAGCTGCAAGGGATCATGGCCCTTGAGATAGGGCAGCAGGCCGCGGATCGCGGCCTCGGCCGATTCGCCGCCGCCGCCGAGCTCGCCGAGGCCGATGATGCCCTCATCGGTCACCACCTCGACGACGGTGCGGATGAAGCGGCCCCAATGGGCGCCGCTGGCATGGCGCAGCGGCGCCTCGAGCGGCACCGCGACCGTGGTCGCGCGGAGATCGACGATTTTCACGCTCTTGTTCCCTCAAAAATGAAGCCGGATTCGGGTTTTCGTGAGCCGGCGAAGGGGTCCTACGGCCGGGTGGTCTCGGACGGCTTTGGCGCGCCGCCGAGCGGGATGGTGAGGCCGCCATCGGCGACATAGACGGCGCCGGTGACGAAGGAGGCGCGGTCGGAGGCGAGGAACGCCACCACCTCGGCGATCTCGCTGGGGCTCGCGCGGCGGCCAAGCGGATGCATGCCGTCGATGGCGGCATCAAGCGCCGCCGGATCGTCGGCCATGGCGATGGTCGCGCGCAGCATCGGCGTATCGACCGAGCCCGGCGCGACCGCGTTGACGCGGATGCCTTCCGGCGCATGGTCGACGGCGGCGGCGCGGGTGAGCCCGATCAGCGCGTGCTTGGCGGCCGTATAGGCGACGACATTCGCCTGCGAGGCGAGGCCCTGCACCGAGGCCATGTTGACGATGGCGCCGCGCGTCTTGCGCAGAAGCGGGATCGCAAGGCCCGAGAGACGGAAGATCGCCTTGAGGTTGATGTCGAAGACCTCGTCCCAGACCGCGTCGGTGGTCGTTTCCAGCGTGCCGTAGCGCTGGATGCCGGCATTGTTGGAGAGGATGTCGAGCCGGCCGAAGCGGCTTTCGACCCGCGCGATCGCCGTCTCCAGCGTGGCGCGGTCGGCGATATTGCCGGCGACCGCCTCGCCGCCGGTCCGCCCGGCGACCTCGGCGAGCGCCTTGGCGTCGCGATCGACGAGCACCAGCTTCGCGCCGCGCGCGGCGAAGAGGTCGGCGACGGCGGCGCCGATGCCCATGGCGGCGCCGGTGACCAGCGCCACCTTGCCGTCGAATTCGCCCTTGGTCGTCATGTCAGTCCCGTCTCCGGTGTGGGTCAAAGCGCGATGGCGGCATCGGCGCGGCGCGACATCAGGTCGAGCGGCACCAGGATGGCGCGAAGATGAAGGCGCATCGCGCCTGCCGCTGCGGCGCCGTCCTTAGCGGCGAGCGCGTCGGCAATGGTGCGGTGCTCAGCGACGATGTGGCCGGCGCTGCGCGGCCAGTCGACCGAGAGATAGCGCAGGCGATTGAGATGCAGCTTGATGTCCTCGAGTTCGTCGGCGGCGGAAAGGCAGCCGGGAATCGCGAAGATGGCGCGGTGGAAGGCTTCGTCGAGCTCGAACAGACGGCGCATGTCGCCGCGCTCGCTCGCCCGCGTCTGGTCCTCGATGATGGTGTCGAGCGCGCCGAGATCGGCAGGCGTTGCCGCTGCCGCGGCGCGGGCGACCACCTCGACCTCGACCGCCTCGCGGATCAACTGCGCCGCGCGCACCTTGCTGACGCGGATCGGCGCGACGCGGGTGCCGCTCTGCGGGAAGATGTCGACGAGGCCGAGATCGGCGAGCCGCAGCAGCGCTTCGCGCACCGGCGTCCGCGAGACGCCGAGCCGCTCGGCGATCGCGCCCTCGCGGATCGGCTCCTGCGGCTTCAGGACATTCATGACGATCTCGCCGCGCAGCCATTCATAGACGCCCTGAGCGGTCGAGCGCGTCTTCATCGCTGCGGGTTCCACCACGAGCGCCACCGGTTCATGTCTCCCAGCGGAGGGCGCGAGGTCGCCCCGATCCGCTCTCATTCGCATAGCCGCAGACCTCTATCGACGGCAACCATAACCCGGCTGGACGAACGTCGTCCACTAATATATTAATCAACAGTCGGGCGAGCTTGGGCGCCGCTGAAAGCATATAAGAAAATCATTTGCATGGATGCGGCTTGGCGCTAGAGTGCTGCGAGCCGGCCATGAGAGCCGGGAGCGGAGGGGAGACGGGAATGACGGCTGTGCTGCGCGGGCTCGCCTGGGATCACAGGCGCTGCTGGGGACCGCTCGATGCGAGCGTCGGCCCCTATGCCGCCGCGCATGCCGGGCTTTCCATCGTCTGGGACCGCCGCAGCCTCTACGAATTCGGCGAGGGCCGGCTCGAGGACGTGCTGCGCGACTATGATCTCGTCGTCTTCGACCATCCCTTTGTCGGCGATATCGCCAGCGGCCGCCTGATGGTGCCGTTCGACGAGCGTCTCACGCCGTCGGAAAGCGCACGCTTTGCGGCCGACTCCGTCGGCGCGTCCTGGCGCTCCTATCAGGCGGACGGAAGGCAGTGGGCGCTGCCGATCGATGCGGCGGCGCAGGTCGCCTCGGCCCGGCCCGACCTCCTCGCCGCCTATGCCGACCGCTTCCCGCGAGATCATGCCGAGGTGCTCGCCCTCGGCCAGCGGCTGCGCGCCGACGGCAAATGGCTCGGCCTGCCGCATGTGCCGACCGATGCGATGTGCCTCGTCCTGACGCTCGCCGCTGGCGCCGGCGATGCAATCGGCGCCGATGGGCGCTTCCTGGCGCGGGACGCGGTCGAGCGGATCATCGACGAGCTGCGCGCCATGACGGCGCTCGCCCATCCGGCCTCGCGCGACTGGAACCCGATCCGCTGCTACGACCACATGATCGCCGCGGATGACGTCGTCTATGTTCCCTACGCCTTCGGCTATGTGAATTACGCCGCGCGCTACGAGGCGCCGCGGCTCGCCTTCGGCAATATCCCCGTCCCCGGCGCGCGCGGCTCGCTGCTCGGCGGCGCCGGCATCGGCGTCTCGGCCTTCTCGGCCCATCGCGCGGCCGCGATGGACTATGCCCTCTTCCTCTGCTCGGCCGCCTATCAGAGCGGCGACTATGTCCGGTTCGGCGGCCAGCCCGGCTCGCTCGCCGCCTGGCGCGACGCAGGGGTCAACCGCCTCGCCAACGGCTTCTTCGCCGACACGCTGGAGACGCTGACCCAGTCCTATCTCCGCCCGACCTATCCGGGCTTCATCAGCTTCTTCCGCGAATCGACCGAGGCCGCCTTCGCGGCAATTACTGGCCGGATCAGCGCGGGCGCCTTCGCCGAACATCTCGACCGCCGCTATGCCGAGACGATGCCGGAGGCGGCACAATGAGCGAGCGCGAGCGGGCCGTGCTGCTGGACGAGGACGACGCGCCGGAGGCGGGTGTCGAGGAGGCCGGCGCGCGCCGCGACTACAAGGTTCCGGCGGCCGAAAAGGCGCTCGACATTCTCGAGTTCATGGCGGCGCGCAACGAGGACCTGACGCAGACCGAGATCTCGCTCGGGCTCGGCCGCTCGATCCACGAGATCTATCGCGTCATCCAGCTTCTGGAGGGCCGCGGCTATCTCGTCCGCACCAAGTCCGACCGCTACCGCCTGTCGCTGAAGCTGTTCGAGCTCGCCCATATGCATCCGCCGGTGAACCGGCTCATCGACAGCGCGCTGCCCGTGATGCGCGAGCTCGTCGGCGCGACGGACCAGAGCTGCCATCTGGTCGTGCTGCGCGAGGCGACCGTGCTCATCGTGCTGCAGGTCGATTCGCCCCTGCCTATGCGCTATTCGGTGGCGCTCGGCTCGCATTTCCCGGTGCTGGAGACGAGCTCCGGCGCCGTCATGCTGGCCGCGCTGCCGCCGGCCGAGCGCGAGACGCTGATCCGACGGATCCTCGCCAGCGGGGAGGCCGGCGCCTCGCGGGCCGAGATCGATGCGCGCCTCGGCGCGATCGAGACGCTCGGCTACGAGATGCGCGCCTCGCTCGCCGTCGATGGCTGCATCAACATCTCCGTGCCGATCCGCGACCATATCGGCGCGACGATCGCAGCACTGACCGTTCCCTATCTGCCGCAGAAACGGGCCCGCTTCAGCCGCGAGAGCGTGCTGGAGACGGCGCGGATCGCCGCCAACGAGATCTCGCGCGCGCTCGGCGCGCCCGAGCAGGCCGGGAGGAACCGGGCGATCAGAGTGCCCGGACCGGAGGAGCAGACGCCTTAGTCGCCCGCATCGAGGGCCAAATCGCTGAACCAGGGAGGAAAAGCGAGATGAAGAAGATTCTGATGGGACTGCTGGCCGGATCGGCATTTGCCGTGATGGCGTCTGGCGCCGCGTTCGCCGAGGGCACGCCGAAGAAGATCGGCTATGTCGTCAACTATGCGACGCATGAGTGGTACCAGAACGTCATCAAGGGCATGAAGGACCGCGGCAAGGAACTCGGCATCGAGATCGAGGTCAAGGACGCCAATCTCGACGCCGCCAAGCAGGTCGCCGCCGCCGAGGACTTCATGTCCCAGGGCGTCGATGTCCTGATCATCACGCCGGTCAACGAGGATGCCGTCGTCCCGCTGCTGCGCCGCGCCAAGCAGGAGGGTATGCCGATCGTCCTCGAGGGCAACCCGGTCAAGGGCATGACGACCCTCGTCGCGATCTGCGACTATGACACCGGCTATCATGCGGGCGTCGAGGCCGGCAAATACGCCAAGGAAAAGCTCGGCGGCAAGGCCAAGGTCATGAATGTCGGCCTGCCGCTGCTCTCGGCGACCGTGCTGCGGTCCAACGGCTTCATGGACGGCATCAAGACCGAGATCCCCGATGCGGTGATGGTGCATGACCTCGATGGCGGCGGCAATCCCGACCGCTCGTTCGAAGTCTCGGCCGCAGCCCTCGCCCAGAACGGCGACATCAACGTGATCTACGGCATCAATGACAGCTCCTCGCTCGGCGGACTGCAGGCCTGGAAGGCGGCCGGCAAGTCGCAGGACGGGCTGCTCGTGGTCGGCACCGGCGGCGAGGGCCTCGCCTTCATCAACGCGATGGAGAAGGAGCCGTCCTACCGGATCGAGGCGGCGATGTTCCCGGAGAAGGTCGGCTTCACCGCGGTTGATGCGGCCGTGAAGCTCTACAACAAGGAAGAAGTGCCGAGCTGGATCGTCAGCCCGACCACGCCGATGAACGGCGACGACTGGAAGAAGTTCTATTCAGTCGACGGCACCACGCGCACGATCAACTGGACCAATGTCAACGCCGTCAAGGCGCCCGACAAGTGCATGAAGACGGCGGCTGACCTCAAGAAGTAAGCCGCTCATCGCCTCGCCGGGACGGCGACTGCCGTCCCGGTCTCTTTCGATGCGACGTGTCTTCACCTCTCCCTGAGGGAGAGGTCGGACCGCAGGTCCGGGAGAGGGTTTACGGCCTCTCCGGATGGTTCCCTAAACCCTCTCCCGCCGCACTGCGTGCGTCGACCTCTCCCTCAGGGAGAGGTGAAGGAAGACGGCACCGCTCCGTTGCGCAGCGTATCGCCTCCGGGCTCCGCCCACCGATGAGACCATGACGCCATGACCAGCGACATCCTGCCTCAACGCAAGTCCGGCTTTCTCGCCGGCTTCCTCAACGACAGGAGCCAGATCGTCCTGATCGGGCTGCTCGCGCTGCTGTGCATCGCCATTTCGCTCGGCGCCTCGCAGTTCTATTCGGTCGACAACATCATCGCGATCCTCCGCCAGTGCTCGCTGGTGCTGATCGTCGCCGTCGGCATGACCATGCTGCTCGTCGCCGGCGAGGTCGATCTCTCGGTCGGCGCCTCGCTCGCCTTCACCGGCTGTGTCGCGATGGACGTCACCAACCGGACGCAGAGCGTCACGCTCGGCGCGCTGGCCGCGCTCGCCTTCGCCGGCACGGTCGGCCTCGTCAACGGGCTCGTCGTGACGCGGCTCAAGATCAATTCGCTGATCGCGACGATCGCGACGATGATGATCCTGCAGGGCGGCGTCTATCTCTACACCCGCGAAGCCGTGCAGAATCGCCACCAGCTCGACGCCTTCACGGCGATCGGCGCCGGCTATGTCGGGCCGATCCCGATCCCGGTCATTCTCGCCGCCGTCATCTTCGTCCTCGGCTATGTCGCGCTGCGAACGACCCTGTTCGGCCGCTATCTCTACGCCGTCGGCGCCAACCAGAAGGCGGCGCGCCTCTCGGGCCTGCGCGCCGAGCGGCTGAAGCTGATCGCCTTCGTCGTCACGGGCCTCCTCGTCGGCGTCGCCGGCCTCATCCTCTGCTCGCTGATGAATGCCGGACAGCCGACCGCCGGCCGCGGCTTCGAGCTCACCGTCATCGCGGCGGTGATCCTCGGCGGCACCTCGCTCGCCGGCGGGCGCGGCACGCTGGTCGGCACGTTGCTCGGCGTCTTGCTGCTGAAGGTGGTCGACAACGGCATCATCATCCTGCGCTGGAACCAGGACCTGCAGATGGTCGTGCCGGGCATCGTCATCATCCTCGCCACCTGGCTCGACATCATCAGGAGGAAGAGCGATGCACGCTGAGGCGATGGAGTGCTCCGGCGCCGCCGAGAGCGTGCCGGCGCTCGAGATGCGCGGCATCGGCAAGCGCTTTCCGGGCGTCATCGCGCTCGATGGCGTCGATCTCAGCCTCGCGCCCGGCAAGGTGCACGCCCTCATGGGCGAGAACGGCGCCGGCAAGTCGACGCTGATCAAGATCCTCGCCGGCGTCTACGACAAGGACAGCGGCACGATCCGCGTCGGCGGGCGCGAGACGGATTTCCGCTCGCCGCGCGATGCGCTCCGCCAGGGCATCAAGGTCGTGTTCCAGGAGATCGCCCTGATCTCGGAATTCACGGTCGCCGAGAACATCTTCCTCGAGGACTATCCGAAGATCGCCGGCGGCTCGATTGACTGGACGCGCATCCGCGCCGAGGCCGCGGCGCTCTTCACCCGCATCGGCTTCGATGTCGATCCGTCGGCGCGCACCGGCGATTTGCCGGTCAGCCAGCAGCAGATGGTTGAGATCGCCCGGGCGCTGGCGCATGAGGCGCGCATCGTCGTCATGGACGAGCCGACCTCCTCGCTGACGCCGAAGGAGGTCGAGCTTCTCTTCATCGTCATCCGCCGCCTGACGGCACTCGGCATCGCGGTCGTCTATGTCAGCCACAAGCTCGACGAGGTGTTCGAGATCGCCGACGAGGTGACGGTGCTGCGCGACGGCCGCCACATCTCGACCAAGCCGATCGGCGCGCATACCCATGACAGCCTGATCCACGACATGATCGGCCGGCGGATCGACAATCTCTTTCCGCGCGTGCGCCGCCAGCAGGCCGGCAAGGTCGTGCTGAAGGTCGAGGGGCTTTCGACCGCCGCCAAGCTGAAGGACATCGCCTTCGAGGCGCGGGCCGGCGAGGTGCTCGGCTTCTTCGGGCTGATGGGCGCCGGCCGCACCGAACTCGCCAAGGCGATCGTCGGCTATGACCCGATCCGCAGCGGCACGATCGCCATCGACGGCGCGCCGCTCGTCCCGCACGACACCCGCACCGGCGTCTCGCTCGGCATCGGGCTCCTGACCGAGGACCGCAAGGCCGAGGGGCTGATGCTGGAGCTGCCGGTGCTGCAGAACATGAGCCTCGCGGCGCTGCCTTCCTTCGCGCGCCACGGCTTCGTCGACGAGCCGCGCGAGCGCAGCGCCGTGCAGAGCTTCGTCGACCGCTTCCGCGTCAAGACGCCGAGCCTTGCCCAGCCGATCCGGAATCTCTCCGGCGGCAACCAGCAGAAGGTCCTCCTCGCCCGCTGGCTGATGCGCGGGCTCAAGGTCATCGTCGTCGACGAGCCGACGCGCGGCATCGATGTCGGCGCCAAGTCGGAGATCTTCGCGCTCATCGACCAGCTCGCCGGCGAGGGACTCGCCGTCATCATGATGACCTCGGAAATGCCGGAACTGCTCGGCCTTTCCGATCGCATCGCCGTCATGGCCGAAGGCCGCATCACCGCGATCATGCCGCGTGAGGCCGCGACACAGGAGAACATCCTCAATGCCGCCATCGCCTAGCCTCGCGGCATCAAAGCCGCTGCCCGGCCTGATGCGCCTCGCCTTCCGGCGGAGCGAATTCGGCCTCCTGGTGGCGCTCGCCGCGATCATCCTCTTCTTCGCGCTCGCCTCGGACACGTTCCTGACCGTGCGCAACATGACCAATGTGCTCGGCCAGGCCTCGCTGGCGCTGACCGCCGGCATCGGCGTCGCGATCGTGTTCATTTCCGGCGAGGTCGATGTCTCCGTCGGCTCGCTGGTGGCGGCGATCGCCATTCCGCTGATCACGATCATGAATGCGACGGAATCGCTGCCGCTCGGCATTGCCGGCGCGCTGGTGCTCGGCCTCCTCGTCGGCGCCGTCAACGGCTACCTCGTCGCCTATGCCGGCATCAATTCGCTGATCGCGACGCTCGGCACGCTCTTCATCCTGCGCGGCGGCGTCTATCTCTATACCGGCCAGACGGCCATTCCCGACGACGTCATGCTGGAGAGCTTCTTCCAGCTCGGCAATGGCCGCCTCTTCGGCGTGCTGCCGATCCCGGCCGCCATCGCCTTCGTGCTGCTGCTCGTCTTCGCCTATGTGCTGCGCCACCGGACCTTCGGCCGGCAGGTCTATGCCGTCGGCGGCAATCCCGAGGTGGCGCGGCTCGCCGGCTATGACGTGAAGCGCATCAAGTTCACCTGCTTCCTGCTCAGCGCGCTGCTCGCCACCGTTGCCGGCATCCTTCTCGCCTCGCGCCTCGGCTCGGCCGTGCATGTCGCCGGCCTCGGCTTCGAGTTCCAGGTCGTGGCGGCGGTCGTCCTCGGCGGGGTCAGCCTCTCGGGCGGCGTCGGCAGCCTCGCCGGCATGGCGCTCGGCGTGCTGATCCTCTCCTTCCTCGCCAACGGGCTCGGCATGATGGACCTCGCCACCGAATGGCAGCTGGTCATCACCGGCGTCATCATCATTGCCGCCGTCGGCTTCGACGAATTGAAGCGGCGCAGGAGCTGAGGAGCACGGGATGGGACGCCTCGACACCAAGATCGCCGTCATCACCGGCGCCGCCGACGGGATCGGCCATGCCATCGCCGAGGCGATGGCGCGCGAGGGCGCGCATGTCGTCATGGGCGACATCGACGATGCCAAGGGCGAGGCGGCGGCGAGCGCCCTCCGTGCAGAGGGTTTCCGCGCCGATTATCGCCATTGCGACGTCTCCGAGGAAGCCGACATCGCCGGCCTGATCGGCTTTGCCGTGGACGGGCTCGGCCGCATCGACGTGCTCGTCAACAACGCGGCGATCGCGATCGGCGGCATGCCGGTGCACGAGATGACGGACGAGCAATGGCACCGGCTCATCGCCGTCAATCTCACCAGCGTCTTCCGCGGCTGCAAGCATGCGCTGCCGGCGATGATCCGCCAGAAATCCGGCTCGATCATCAACATGGCCTCGGCGCAGGGCCATATCGGCCTCGATGGCTGGACCGCCTATGCCGGCGCCAAGGGCGCGGTCATGGCGATGACGCGGCAGATGGCGGTCGAGTTCGGACCCGCGAATGTCCGCGTCAACTCGATCTCGCCCGGCACGATCGCGACGCCGATGAACGAGAAGGTCATCGCCGATCTCGGCGACCATGTCGCGCGCGCCTGGGTCAAGATGCATCCGATCGGCCGCATCGGCCGGCCGGAGGAGGTCGCCGAGGCGGCCGTCTATCTCGCCTCTGACGCCGCCGGCTTCACCACGGGCATCGACCTGCGCGTCGATGGCGGCCTCACGGCCGCCCCGCGCTTCGTGCCCGATCTCGTTTGAACCACCAAGGGACGATCATGGACAAGGCCCTCTCCGGCGTCAGGATCCTCGATTTCAGCCATCTGCTGCAGGGACCGTTCGCCACGCAGCTGCTCGCCGACATGGGCGCCGACGTGATCAAGATCGAGCGCGCCGGGCCGGGCGATCTCTTCCGCTCGATGACGTTCTTCGCCAAATGGGTCGGCGGATCCGAGAGCCCGAATTTCCTCGCCTGGAACCGCAACAAGCGGTCGATCGCGCTCAATCTGAAGAGCCGGGCGGTGCATGCCATCATCATGAAGATGGCTGCGGATGCCGACATCGTCGTGCAGAATTTCCGCCCCGGCGTGATGGCGCGGCTCGGCTATGGCTATGAGGATTTCAAGGCGGCGAACCCGGCGATCATCTATTGCTCGGGCTCCGGCTATGGCGAGGAGGGGCCTTATCTCGAGCGTCCCGGCCAGGACATGCTGATCCAGGGACTGGTCGGTCTCGCGACCAATACCGGCCGCGGCGACGGCCCGCCGGTGCCGGCCGGCTCCGGCATGGCCGACCAGATCGGCGCCATGAACATGGTCTATGGCATCCTCTCGGCGCTCTATTACCGGGAGAAGACCGGCAAGGGGCAGAAGGTCGAGGTCAACCTGCTCGCCGGCATGCTGGCGCATCTCGGCCAGGAATATTGCGCCGTGCTCAATCTCGGCGAGGATTTCGTCCGGCCGAATTCCGGCATCGGCCATCCCGGCATGCAGGCGCCGTTCGGCATCTACGAGACGCGCGACCATCGCTATGTCTCGATCGCCATGAGCCCGTTCAAGACGCTCTACGAGACGCTCGAAGCGCCCCACCTTGCCGTCTATGACGACCTCTCAACCCTCTTCGTCAAGCGCGACGAGGTCTGGGAACACGTCAACGCCGAGACGAAGACGTTCGACATGGAGGTGCTGCTGGGTCGCATGCTCGCCGCCGATATCTGGTGCGCGCCGGTGCAGGATATCCGCCAGGCCTCCGAGGACCCGCAGGTCACCCATATGGGCATGATCCAGAGCTATGAGCATCCGAAGGCCGGCACGGTCCGCGTCGTCGGGCCGGCGGTCACGATGAGCGAGACGCCGGCCTCGATCGACCGGCCGGCGCCGATGGTCGGCGAGCATGGCCGCGAGATCCTCGCCGAACTCGGCCTCACCAGTGCCGAAATCGATGCGCTCGAGACCTCCGGCGACATGACGATCGAGAGGGCCTGAGCCATGGCGCCTCTCTTCGAGACGCTCGACGTCACGGTCGAGGCCCGCGTCGCCACCGTCACCTTCCGGCGCGGCGACCAGCTCAACGCCATGAACAAGGCGATGCAAAGCGAGATCACTTCTGCCTTCGAGGCCCTCTCTGGTGACGCGGGCGTCGGCGCGATCGTCGTCACCGGCGAGGGGCGCGGCTTCATGGCCGGCGCCGACATCAAGGAATATGCGGCCCAGTCCGGCCCCGAATTCGATGCGTTCCAGCGCGCCGGCGAGCGCATGTATCGCGCCATCGAGGCCAATGCCAAGCCGATGATCGCGGCGGTGAACGGCTTCGCGCTCGGCGGCGGCTTCGAGCTGGTGCTCTGCTCGGACATCGTCCTCGCCGCTCCGGAGGCGAAATTCGGCCTGCCCGAGATCAAGCTCGGCCTCGTTCCGGGCGGCGGCGGCACGCAGCGAAGCGTCGAGAAGCTCGGCCGCAACCGCGCCAATTTCCTCTTGATGACCGGCGCCATCCTGCCGGCGGCGGAGTTCGTCGCCTGCGGCCTCGTCAACGACATCGTGCCGGCAGCCGAGTTGCTGGCGCGCGCCGGAGAGTTGGCGCAGCTCATCGCCGCCGAGCCGCCCGAGGCGATCGAAGGGCTGAAGCGGCTGACGGCACTCGCCGTCACGGGTGACCGGGCCGCCGGCCTTGCCGCCGAGCGCGACCTCGTCTGCAGCCTCTATCGCAGCGAGATCGGCCAGGCGCGGGTGCAGGCCTTCGCTGAGAAGAGCATCGCCCGCGCGGCCGAGAAAGCGGCGAAGGCCGCCGCCGGGGGCTGAGCCATCATGGGCGAGAGCCTCGTCAAGCCGAACCGGCCGCGCGTCGTCAGCCTCGACGACCTCGCCGGCATGGTTGCGGATGGCGATCGGCTCGGCGTCGGCGGCCATCATTTCGCGCGGCTGCCGATGGCGCTCCTCGCCGCGGTGACGGCGCGGGGCGTGTGCGATCTCCGCTATGCGAGCTGGGCCGGCGGGCTCGCGCTCGAATGGCTGCTCGAGGCCGGCGCCGTCGCGGAGATTGACCTCTGCTTCTCCTCGCTCGACATCTTCGGCCTGCCGCCGCGCTTCCGGGCATCCGCGGAGTCTGGTGCCATCCCCGTCCGCGACTGGACGGCCCTCGCCATGATCGAGGCGCTGAGGGCCGCGCAGAAGAACCTGCCGAGCCTGCCGTTTCAGGTTCCCGAGGGCTCGGCGATGATGGCGCGCATCCCCGGCGCGCTCACCACGGTCGATCCCGTCACGGGCGAAGCGGTCGGCGCCATCCCGCCGCTCCGGCTCGATACGCTTCTCCTGCATGCCGCGCGGGCCGATGCGGACGGCAATGTGCAGATCATCGGCGCCCGCGCGCTCGATCTCGCCATGGTTGGCGCGGCGCGCAAGGTGCTGGTCACGGTCGAGGAGATCGTGCCGCGCGGCGCTCTTGCCGCGGCAGGACGGCAGACGGTGGTGACGCGCAACCAGGTGACGGCCATTGCGCTCGCGCCCGGCGGCGCCTGGCCGACCTCGTCGCTGCCCTTCCATGTGACGGATTATGCCGCGCTCGCCGATGCCTTCGCCAGCGCGCGGCCGCTTGCCGAAACCCTCGCGCCGCGCGCGCCAGCCCTGCATCTTCGCCGCGCCGCCGGCATCCGCGCCGGCGACCTGCCGCAGCGGTTCCCGGCGATCCATGCCGCGCCGGCCGCGCCGACAACAGACGAGATCATGGCGGCCCGCATCGCGCGCGAGCTCGACAATGAGAGCTTCGCCTCGGCCGGCGCGGTGTCGCCACTCGCCAATGTCGCCTATCGCCTCGCCAAGGCGACGCATGCCCCCGACATGATCATGGCGACTTTCTCCTGCGGCCATGTCGATATCGCGCCGAGCCCGCTGCTTCTCTCGCTGGTCGAGGGGTTCGACGCGGAGACGGCGGCGGCGCATGCCGGCGGCGATGATACTTATGCGGCGTATTATCAGGCCGGTGCCGTCACGCATGAGATCATCGGGGCGGCGCAGATCGATCGCCAGGGGCGCGTCAACAATCTCGCCATCACCAGGACGAAGGGCGGCTTCATCCGCCTGCCGGGCCAGGGCGGCATGGCCGACGTCGCCAACATGCATCGCGACTACGCGCTCTATGTGACGCGGCATACCCCGCTCGCCTTCGTCGAGAGCGTGGACGTCGCCAGCTCAGGCCGCGGCCTGCTCGATGCCGGACTGCGGGCCAGGGCCGGCTATCGCACCGGCCGCGCGCTCGTCTTCAGCGATCTCTGCGTCTTCAGCCTCAACGCCTCCACCGGGCTGCTCGAGGTGATCGCGCTGATGCCGGGCGTGACGCGCGAGACGGTCGCGGCCGCGACCGGCTTTCCGGTCACCTTTGCGGATGAGTGCGACACCGTCGCGCTGCCCGATGCCGAGACGCTCGATGTTCTGCGCCACCGGATCGATCCGCTCGGCCTCAGACGGCTCGAATTCGTCGCCGCGCGCGATCGCGGCGCGCTGATCGCCGAGATCATCGCCGCCGACCGGGACCTGATCGACCAGTTCGGGAGAGAGACGCCATGACACCGCTGCTCGACCTTTCCGCCGCCCGCGTCTTCTTCGACGGCATCTTCGCGACACCCCGGCTCGCCCATCCGGAGGGCGTCGCGGTTCATGCCGATGGCTCGATCTGGTGCGGCACAGAGACCGGCGATCTCATCCGCATTGCCGCGGACGGCGCGTCGCATGAAAAACTCGGTTCGACCGGCGGCTTCCTGCTCGGCCTTGCCTTCGACAGCGCCGGGCGCTGCTATGCCTGCGATCTGAGGCACCAGGCGGTGTTCCGCTTCGACCCGCTAACGGGCGCGTTCGATCGCTTCGCCTCCAGCGGCATCGGCGTTCCGAATTACCCCGTCGTCGACGAGCGGCGCGGCGTTCTCTACGTCACCGACAGCCGCGGCAACGGCAATATCGGGCCGGGCCTTTTCCGCTTCGATCTCGAAAGCGGCGCCGGCGGGGTCTGGTCGGAGGAGGCGATGGATTTCGCCAATGGCGCCTGCCTCGACGCGACCGGCGACGGGCTCTTTGTCGTGCAGAGCGACGTGCCTTCGCTGGTGCATGTGTCTGTTCGCGCCGATGGGTCGGCCGGGCCGAGCCGGCTCGTCAGCGGGGACGTCCGGACCGTGCCGGACGGCGTCGCGCTCGCTCCCGACGGTACGCTCTACATCTCCTGCTACGAGCCGAGCCGGATCTACCGGCTGCGTCCGGGCGCGGCGCTCGAACTCCTGATCGAGGATCCGAAGGCGACGCTGCTGGCGCATCCGACCAATGTCGCGCTCAAGGGCGACCGTCTCTATTCCGCCAATCTCGGCCGCTGGCACATCACCGAAATCGATCTCTCGAGCCTCGAAGGGCGACCCTCATGACGGTATTTGATGCGGCGGCCGATGCCGCGCTGTTCGCGCTGGTGCGCGACAAGCTCTTCACCGCCGTGATCGGCGACGTCATGGACCAGGCCGGGCTGACGCGCCAGTTCCTGCCGCCCGAGATCCGCGCGCTCGATCCGGACCACCTGCTGGTCGGGCGGGCGATGCCGGTGCTCGAGGCCGACTGCGCCAGCGAGGTGGTCGGCCACAGCGGCGTCGCCGATGCGTTCGGGCTGATGTTCGCAGCCCTCGACCAGCTCGCGGCGGGCGAGGTCTATATCTGCACCGGCGCCTCGCCGCGCTATGCGCTCTGGGGCGGCCTCATGAGCACGCGCGCCGCCCATCTCGGCGCGGTCGGCGCGGTGCTCGGCGGCTATCATCGCGACACCCGCGAGATCGTGAAGCTCGGCTTCCCGGTGTTCTCGATGGGCGCCTATGCGCAGGACCAGCGGCTGCGCGGCCGCGTCGTCGACTATCGCTGCGCCATCGAATTCGCCAATGGCTGCCGCGTCATGCCGGGCGATCTCATCGTCGGCGATATCGACGGCGTATTGACCGTGCCGAAGGCTGATGTCGCCGACGTGCTCCACGCGGCGCTCGCCAAGGTCGAGGGCGAGGACAAGGTCCGCGACATGATCCTCGCCGGCCGCTCGACCGGCGGTATCTTCGAGGAAACCGGCATCATGTGAGCGCGCCGCCGCGCGGCTCAGGTGCCGTCCGGCGGCAGCGCGAACGGGCCCTTGATGGCGCGCAGCAGCGTGTCGCGCGCCGAGGAGAGATGCTTGCGGCAGTAGAACTCGGCATCGAGTTCATGGCCGGAGCGCAGGCCGCCGATATAGTCGAGATGTTCGCGCAGCGCTGTCGAATTGCGCTCGATCTCGTCCGTCTTGCTCCACTGGTAGTGGTAGTGGAAGACCAGCGAGATGACGTCGTAGAATTCGATGATGAAGCGATTGTGCGACGCGCCGTGGATCAGCCGGTGGAAACGGTCGTCGAGCTCGGGAAACTCGCGCAGACGGTCGCGCGGCTGGCCGAGAAACGAGCGATGCTCGGCCTCGATCGCATCGAGCGCCGCCCAAGCCGGATTGTCCGGCGGCAGGCGCACGAAGGTGCGTGCCGAGCGCAGCTCGAACATCTCGCGCACCTCGAACAGTTCGAGCGCGAAGGCCTCGGTGAAGCCGTTCAGCACCCAATGCCGGTTGCGCTGCTTCTCGATGAGGCCGAAGCGGCTGAAGCGGATCAGGAATTCGCGCACCGCCGAGGTGCTGACGCCGACCTCGCGGGCGAAATCGGACTCGTTGATCTGGCTGCCCGGCTCGGCATTGACCGAGAGGATGCGGCGCATGAAGGCGCGCTCGACCATGGTCGAGACCGTGTCGGTTTCCCCTGCCGGAAAGTGATCCTCGGGCGTCGGCGGGCGCAGCACCTCCTTGTGGCGCTGGTTCCAGGCAATGAGGCCCGCCTCCGCCTGCGCGTCGAGGATCGCGCGCACGGTGGTCCGGGAGACGCCGAGCCGACGGGCGAGCTCCGCCTCCGAAGGCAGGACCGCGCCGACCTCGAGCATGCCGAGGCTCAGATTGTAGGCCTCCTTGAAGACGGTATCGCGCTTGCTCATCGGGTGGCCGGGAGTTTCTCGAGAGATGGTGCGGCGGGCACCGCGGTCCTGCGACCGCGACGGGCGCCGGCGGCATGAGCGCGGCACGTCGGGGACAATAGCGTGTCAATTATCGATAACAAGCTGAATGCTCTTTGCGCTGCAGCATTTGCTGCGGTTGCGTTTGCTGCTCTGCAACAGTAAATGCGCGGATTTGGACAGGATTGATGCCTGATTTCGCGTATTGCAAACCGATCCGGTCTATGGCTATGTTCGCCGCGGCAGTCTTATAACGATAAAAGACGTAGCAGTGGTGAGCGCGCCCTGAACTACGTCTCGGGTGGAGCGCGCGCTCATGGGAAGGAAATCGAATGTCGTTCACTAAGAAGACCGTAACGCGTCGCGGCCTCGGCCTGATGGCCGGCGCCGCCGTGATCGCAGCCGGCCTCGTCCAGGCAGGCCCCGCGGCCGCCGCCGAGGTCACGATCCCGATCATCGTCAAGGACACGACGTCGTTCTACTGGCAGATCGTTCTCGCCGGCGCCCGCGCGGCCGGCAAGGATCTCGGCGTCAACGTGCCCGAGCTCGGCGCGCAGTCCGAGGCCGACATCAACGGCCAGATCACGATCCTCGAGAACGCCGTCGCCGGCAAGCCGGCCGCGATCGTCATCTCGCCGACCGAATTCAAGGCACTCGGCAAGCCGATCGACGAAGCCGCCAAGTCGGTTCCGATCATAGGCATCGACTCGGCCGCCGAATCGAAGGCCTTCACCTCGTTCCTGACCACCGACAATGTCGAGGGCGGCCGTGTCGCGGCCCGCGGTCTCGCCGCGGCGATCAAGGCGAAGACCGGCAAGGAAGCCGGCGACGTCGCCCTCATCACCGCCCTGCCGGGCGTCGGCTCGCTCGACCAGCGCGCCAAGGGCTTCAAGGAAGAGCTGGCGAAGTATCCCGAGCTGAAGCTCGTCGCCGACAAGGTGGCCGATGGCCAGGCCACGACCGGCCTCAACATCACCACCGACCTCCTGACCGCCAACCCGAACCTCGTCGGCGTCTTCGCCTCGAACCTGATCATGGCTCAGGGCGCCGGCCAGGCGATCGCCGAGAACAAGGTGGCCGACAAGGTCGCGCTCGTCGGCTTCGACAATGACGACAAGCTGGTCGGCTTCCTGAAGGACGGCACCATCTCGGCGCTGGTCGTGCAGGACCCCTACCGGATGGGCTATGACGGCATCAAGACCGCGCTCGCCGCCTCCAAGAAGGAGAAGGTCGAGACCTTCGTCGATACCGGCGCGAACCTCATCACCAAGGCCAATATGGATGAGGCCAAGAATGCGGCCCTGCTGAACCCCAAGGTGAAGTAAGGCGACGCGACGCGGCGCCCTTCGGGGGAGGGGCGCCGCGCCATCCTTGTGTTCCCTGTGGCAGACGTGCTGCCTTTCGATCAGGTCGGGACAATGAGCGCATCAGGTCTAGCCGCAGCCGGTCCATCAGCGGCGAAGACGGAGCCCGCAGCGGGCGAGGACGTCATTCTCGAGCTGCGCAATCTCGAGAAGCGCTATGGCCCCGTTCTCGCGCTGAAGCCGTCGAGCCTTGCCTTCCGCCGCGGCGAGATCCACGCCATCGTCGGCGAGAACGGCGCCGGCAAGTCGACGCTGATCAAGCTCCTGACCGGCGTCATTCCGCGCACTGCCGGCGAGATCCTGTGGAACGGGCAGCAGGTCGGCCTCGCCAATCCGCAGGAAGCGATCGACCACGGCATCAATGCCGTGCATCAGGAAGTCGTGCTCTGCCGCCATCTGACGGTCGCCGCCAATATCTTCCTCGGCGACGAGACGCAGAAATTCGGCCTGCTGCAGAAGCGCGACATGACCCGCGCCGCCCAGCGCATCCTCGACGACATGGGCTTCAATCTTCCGGCCGCGGTGCAGCTCGATACGCTGACCATCGGCCAGCAGCAGCTGGTGGCGACCGCCCGCGCGGCGCTCCGCGGCACCAAGTTCCTGATCTTCGACGAGCCGACCGCCTATCTGACCCGGCAGGAGGCGGCGCAGCTCTTCGCGCTGATCCGCCGGCTGAAGTCGGAAGGCGTCACGATCGTCTATATCTCCCACCGCATGGAGGAGATCTTCGAGCTCGCCGACCGCGTCTCGGTGCTGCGCGACGGGTTGATGGTCGGCACGCGCGACATCGCCGCCACCAATGACAACGAGCTCGTCGCGATGATGATCAATCGCACGATCGAGCAGATCTATCACAAGGAGCAGATCCCGTTCGGCGAGACGCTGCTTGAGACGCGCGGCCTCTCCGGCAAGGGCTTTGAGGATGTGTCGCTGACCATCCGCCGCGGCGAGATCGTCGGGCTCTACGGGCTGATCGGCGCCGGACGCAGCGAATTCGCGCTCAGCGTCTTCGGCCGCAACCCGAAGTCGACCGGCGAGATCCTCTGGAAGGGCAAGCCGGTCGCGATCAACAACGAGCGCACGGCGATCAGCCTCGGCATCGCCCTTGCGCCGGAAAGCCGGCGCGACCAGGGGCTGAACCTCAATCTGCCGATCGGCCTCAACCTCAATCTGCCGATCTATGACCGGCTGACGCGCGGCTTCGTCATTTCCGGCCGCGAGGAGGCGCAGCGCGCCGACCAGCAGATCGCCGATCTCTCGATCAAGACGCCGAGCCGCCGCTCGCTCGCCTCGTCGATGTCGGGCGGCAACCAGCAGAAGATCGTCATCGGCAAGTGGCTGAACCACGGCGCCGACCTCTTCATCTTCGACGAGCCGACCGTCGGCGTCGATGTCGGCACCAAGGCCGAGATCTACCGCCTGTTCGCGAAGCTTCTGAAGCAGGGTGCGGGCATCCTGCTCATTTCGAGCTATCTGCCGGAAGTCTATGAGCTTTCGGACACGCTGCATGTGTTCCGCACCGGCCGCCTGGTCGGCAGCAACGGCTTCCGTGGCGCCAGCCACGAGGAAGTCCTCGCCGAAGCGATCGGCGTCTAAGGGGAGGATGTGAGGATAATGGCAAGTGTGGATGTCGCCTCGGCGAAAGCGGCCAAGGGGCGCAGGAACTACAATTTCCTGTTCGCGCTGACGTTGCTCGGCCTCTTGCTGCTGCTGTGGGCGGTGCTCGCTGTGGCGACGCCGAATTTCCTCACCGACAAGAACATCTCGAACCTGATGCGCCAGGGCTCGATGATCGCGATCCTCGCGGTCGGGCAGACCTTCGTCATCATCACCGCCGGCATCGACCTCTCGGTCGGCGCCGTGGTCGGCTTCTCGACCGTGGTGATCGCGATGCTGCTCGCGGCGGGTTTCCCGGTCTGGGCGGCGATCCTGATCACGCTTCTGGTCGGGCTCGGCATCGGCCTCTTCCACGGCTTCGGCATCACCAGGATGGGCCTGCCGCCCTTCATCATCACGCTGGCGACGCTGACCTCGCTGCGCGGCATCGGCCTCCTGATGACCAACGGCTCGACGATCTCGATCCAGAACGAGGAGTTCACCCAGTTCGCCACCAAGGACCTGTTTGGCATTCCGAGCCTGTTCTGGATGGTGATCCTCGTCGCGGTGCCGGCCTATGTCTTCCTCAATCACACGCGCTGGGGCCGCTATCTGTTCGCGGTCGGCTCCAATCCGGAATCGGCGCGCCTCTCGGGCGTGCGCGTCAACCGCGTGATCTATCTCGCCTATGCGCTGTCGTCGGTGTTCGCGGCCTTCGTCGGCGTGCTGCTCGCGACGCGCATCGGCATCGGCAACGCGACGCAGGCGGAAGGCTGGGAACTGCAGGCCATCGCCTCGACCGTCATCGGCGGCTCCAGCCTCTTCGGCGCGGTCGGCTCCGTGCATGGACCGCTGATCGGCGCCTTCATCCTCGCCACGATCAACAACGGCGCCAACCTCTTGAACGTCAATTCGTTCTGGCAGCGCATCATCACCGGCGGTCTCATCATCGTCATCGTCTATTTCGACCAGTTGCGCCGCCGCGGCCGCTGAGGCGCCGCGACCACCAGCCAATATGACAGGCACGCCATGAAAGCCGTTCTCTGCCTCGAGCCCGGCCGGCTCGAACTCGTCGATCGTCCGGCGCCGCCGGCGCCTGGACCCGGCGAGGCCGCCGTCGATATCCGCCATGTCGGGATCTGCGGCACCGACTATCACATCTACGAGGGCAAGCACCCCTTCCTCGCCTATCCGCGGGTGATGGGGCACGAGCTCTCCGGTGTCGTCGCCGCGGTCGGCGCCGGCGTGACGCTGGCGGTCGGCACGCCCGTCGTCATCAATCCCTATGTCTCCTGCGGCCATTGCATCGCCTGCCGGCATGGCAAGCCGAATTGCTGCATGTCGATCTCGGTGCTCGGCGTGCATGGTGACGGCGGCATGGCCGAGCAGATCGTCATCCCCGCCGGCAATCTCTATCCGGCCGAGGGCCTCTCGCTGCGCGACGCGGCGATGGTCGAGTTCCTGGCGATCGGCGCCCATGCCGTCCGCCGCTCACGGCCGGAGCCTGGACGGCGGGCGCTCGTCGTCGGCATCGGGCCGATCGGCCTCGGCGCGGCGATCTTCGCCCGCATCGCCGGGCTCGAGGTGACGCTGCTCGATTCGAGCGCCGAGCGGCTCGCCTTCGCAAGCGATGTGCTCGGCTTCCCGTCCGTGTTCCAGACCGGTCCCGACGCCGCGGCGCAGCTGATGGCGGCGAGCGACAACGAGGGCTATGACACGGTGTTCGACGCCACCGGCAATGCCGCGGCGATCGAGGCCGGCTTCACGCTGGTCGCGCATGGCGGCAGCTATGTGCTGGTCAGCGTCGTCAAGGATCGGATCAGCTTCGCCGATCCCGAGTTCCACAAGCGCGAGATGACCCTGATCGGCAGCCGCAATGCGACGCGGGTCGATTTCGAGCATGTCATGGCTTCGATCCGGGCCGGCAACGTGCCGCTCGATGCGCTGGCGACCCATCGCACGACGCTCAGCGACGTTCTCGCCGACCTGCCGCGCTGGGCGCACCAGAAGGAAGGCCTGATCAAGGCGATCATCGACGTCGGCGCCTGAGTGTCCGCTCGGGTGTCGTTGGCCGCGTCCGCAGCAGTGCTGCTCAGCGCAGCGCCCTCAGCGCATTCAGGATGACCGCGACATCGATCACCTCCTGCAGCAGAGCGCCGGCGACCGGCGGCAGAGCGCCCAACGCAGCGAAGACCATCGCGGCGATCGAGAGGCCGAGCCCGACGAGAACGCTCTGCAGGGCGATCCGCCGCGTCCGCCGGGCGATCGCAAGCGCCAGCGTCAGGCGGTCGATCCGGTCGACGAGCAGCACGACATCGGCGCTTTCCGAGGAGGCGGCCGAGCCGCGCGCGCCCATGGCGACGCCGACGCTGGCACCCGCAAGCGCCGGTGCGTCGTTGACGCCGTCGCCGACCATGAGGGTCGGGGCACGGGCCTGTTCGCGGCGGACGAGATCGAGCTTCGTCTCCGGCGTCATGCCGCCGAAGGCGGCGTCGACCGCGAGCGCAGCCGCCACGTTGCCGACGACATCGGCGCGGTCGCCTGAGGCCAGCACGACCCTCTCGACGCCGGATCGCTTGAGATCATCGATCATGGCGGGAGCGTCGGGGCGAAGGCCGTCGGCGAGCAGGATCAGGCCGGCAAAGACACCGTCGACCGCTACGGCGACGATCGCCGTGCCGGCAGCGACACCGTCACGGAGAGCGCGGTCGCCGCCGGCGCTGCGGGCGGCGACATAGTCGGTCGAGCCGACGGCGACCTCGCTGGCGCCGATGCGGCCGGAGAGGCCGGCGCCCGGCTCCTCCCTGACGTCGATCGGCGCGACGAGCGCGAGGCCGCGATGCGCCGCCTCGGCGACGAGTGCTTCGGCGATGACATGGCCGGAGGCCTGGTCGAGCGAGGCGGCAAGGCGCAGGACGTCGTCGCCCTCGCGGCCGCCGGCCGGCCGGATCGCGGCGACGCGCGCGAGGCCAAAGGTCAGCGTCCCCGTCTTGTCGAGGATCACCGTGCGGATCGACGCCAGCGCTTCGAGTGCGCCGCCATTCTTGATCAGGATGCCGCCCTTGGCCGCGCGCGACATGCCCGAGATGATCGCGACCGGCAGCGCAAGGATGAGCGGGCAGGGCGTCGCCACGACGAGAACGGCCAGCGCCCGCACGGCCTCGCCGGAGGCCCACCAGGCGACACCGGCGATTGCGACCGTCAGGACAAGAAACCAGATCGCATAGCGATCGGCGAGGCGCATCGCCGGCGCGCGGCTCTCCGCCGCCGCGGTGACGAGGCGGACGATGCCGGCATAGGTGCTGTCGGCAGCCGGGCGGCTCGCCTTGATCTTCGTGGCGTCGCCCGCATTGGTGACGCCGGACAGCACCTCGTCGCCGCTGGTCATGGCCACCGGCAGGCTTTCGCCGGTCAGCGCCGACTGATCGAAGGAGGCGGTCGGCGACAGCACGACGCCGTCGACCGGCACGACCTCGCCCTTGCGGATGAGCAGGCGGTCGCCGATAGCGACCGCCTCGATCGGAACTTCCTCGAGACCCTCGCCCGCGATGCGCATCGCGGTGCGCGCCACGCGGCCGAGCAGCGCCGACATCTCGCGCCGCGCACGACCCTCGGCGAAATTCTCCAACAGCTGGCCGCCGGCATACATCAGCGCGACGACATTGCCGGCCAGCGGCTCGCCAAAGCCGAGCGCCGCCGACATGGACAGCGCCGCCACGATGTCGAGGCCGACATTGCCGCGCCGAAGGCTGATGACGATCTCGACCAGAAGCGCCCCGAGCACCGGCAGCGTCGCCAGGGAGAAGGCGAGGCCGGACCAGGGCGCTCCAGAAGCCATGCCGGCCAGGCCGACCGTGAGCCCGGCGAGCGCGATCGCCACCAGCGCCCGCCGCGCCGTCGTTACTGTCAACCGCATCCTGGTCACACCGGGCGTCCTCGTCTGGGCTGGGACCACCTTAGGATGAATTGCCGCAGTTCCGATGCGCGAGATCAAGGGCCGAGCAGGATCATGCGGGCCATCACGCCGTCGCAGCGGTGTTTTTTGCGACGGACGCTGGCACCTTCGCCTCGCGTCCTTTAGACTAGCTCTATCGTCTCTTGAATTGATCCACGCGCGGTCAGGCCCCTGCCCGCTGCGATTTCTGAGCAAAGCCGCGCCCCCCCCCCCCCCCGCGCGACAAGGAGAGCCGATGCGTCCCTCCCGGCGAGATTTCGCGAAGCTGGTGCTTGCCAGCGGCATTGCGGTTGCCGTCTCGCCGCTGGCGCTGGCTGAGACGCCGGCATTCACCGAGCGCGAGACGTTGCCCGGGCGCGGCGTCAGGCGGCCGCGGCTCGGCCGCGTCGACGGCGTCGCCAAGGTCACCGGCGCCAAGCTCTATGCCTCCGATTTCCGCGCCGCCGATATGCCGGGCTGGCCGGCCGAGACCGCGCATGCGCTGTTCGTGCGCTCGCCGGATGCCAGCCATGTCTATGAGGGCATCGACCTCGAGCGGCTGGCGCTCGTCGCCAAGCCGACCGTGGTGGTGCAGCAGGCCGACATGGTGCGGATCGGCGCGCGGGTGCCGGAATTCTATGCCGGCGACCTGTTCTGCCCGATCGGCAGGACGCCGTTCTATCTCGGCCAGCCGCTGGCGCTGCTGATCTTCGAGCGCTTCGATGATTTCGACAGGGTGCGGGTGGCGCTGCGCGACGGCGACTATCTGAAATTCGGCGCCGAGACCGGGCCGGTCGAAGGCGCGAATTACGGCGCCTTCCGCTTCACGCGGGTCGCTGGCCCGACGCCGGATGCGCCCGATCTCTATTCGCCGATCCAGGAAGGCTGGATCAGCCCGGGCTTTTTCGAGAGCTCCGGCCGTCCTGTCTGGCGGCCGCTGCCCGTCGACAAGGGCGGCGACTATGTGAAGGGCGCGCGGTTCGGCGATGAAATCCGCGCCGGGCTCGATGCGCCCGATCCCGCGCAATTGGTGGTGGCGCAGGATTTCGAGACGCAGTCGATCGATCCAGTGTTTCTCGAGCCCGAATGTGGTCTCGCCTGGTTCGATACGGCGAGCCGCAGCCTCGAACTGGTGCTCGGCGTGCAGTCGCCCTTCGAGGCGGCGGCGGCGGCGGCGATCCTCCTCTCCGAGGCTGATGCCGATCACAAGCCGCAGGCGATCAATACGCGCTTCGCGCATGTCGGCGGCGGCTTCGGCGGCAAGGACCACACCAATTTCTCGCTCTATGTCGCGATTGCCGCGGTGTTCCTGCCGGGCAAGCCCGTCCGCCTCGCCCATGACCGCTACCAGCAGTTCCAGGGCGGCGTGAAGCGTCACGCCTTCTCGATGAAGTCCCGCATCGGCGTCGACAGGGCGAGCGGTCTCATCACCGCCTTCGCCGCCGACCATGTCCTCGATGGCGGCGGCATGCAGAACTACTCGTCGAGCGTCGCCGTGGTCGGTGCAACCGGCGCGATCGGCATGTATTCCGTGCCCAAGGTCGACGTCACCACGGTGGCGATGCATACGCGCGGCGTCACGGCCGGCTCGATGCGCGGCTATGGCGCGCTGCAGACCGTGGCGGCGCTGGAAGTGCTGATCGACGATGTCTGCGCGCAGCTTCCGATGGACCCGATCGCCTTCCGCCGCCTGAACGCGCTGGCGACCGGCGGCCGTACCATGACCGGCAATCCCTATTCCGTGTCGGTGCGGACACCCGAGATCCTCGCGAAGCTCGAGGCGCATCCGATCTGGCAAGGAAGGGCGGAGGCGAAGCAAAGCCAGCGCGAGGGTTTCCTCGTCGGTACGGGCGTCGCGGTTGCGGCCAAGGACTACGGCACCGGCGCCGATGCCTCGCTCGGCCGGGTTGAGATCGATGCGGAAGGCCGCGTGTCCGTGCATGGCGACGCGGTGGAGATGGGCAACGGCATCGGCACGGCGATCGCCAACCGCGTCGCGACGCATCTCGGGGCGGTCGCCGACCGGGTCGGCGTCGCCGAGATCGACACATTCGACAGCCTGGGGCTTGTGACCTCGGGCGACGCCTATTCGACGACGCAGGCGGCGCAAGACGAGGCGGCGAAAAATCCGCGCTGGGTGCCGGTGATCAGTTCCGCGACCAGCGCCTCGATCGGCGCCCATGTCGGGACGCAGGCCGCCGCGGAGGCGGCGCGCGTCGTGTTTCGCTTCGGCCTGTGGCCGGCGGCCCTCGCGATCTGGGGTATCCCGGCGAACGACCCGCGGGCGCGGCAGGCGGACGAGGCGTTCTGGCAGGACGGCATGCTGCTGATGTCCGGGCTCTCGCCGCTGCCGCTGACCGCGATCGCCGCGAAGGCCCACGCGATGGGCGGCGTCACGGGTGCCACGGCGCATGCGTTTTCGCGCTGGGCTTGGTCGCAGGCGAGCTTCGCCATCGACGGAGAGGACTGGACGGCCGATATCGACGCGCTCGCGATCAGCCGCGGCGGCGAGTTCACCGTGCTCGACCGCAGCGTCGTGGCCTTTCCGCCGGCCGACTACAACCGGATCGGCACGGCCTTCTCCTCTGTTTGCGGCACGCTTGTTACCATCGAGATCGAGCGGGCGACCGGCGCGGTCAGGATCCTCAAGGGCTACAGCGTCGTCGAATGCGGCGAGGCGCTGGTGCCCGAGGTGGTGCGCGGCCAGGCGCATGGCGGCTTCGCCATGGGCGTCGGCTATGCGCTCATGGAGACACTGCCGCCCTTCGAGGACGGCCCCGGCAACGGGCAATGGAACCTTAACCGCTACCGGATCGCCCGCGGCTCCGACCTGCCGCTGACCAATCTCGAGATCGAGATCCTGCCGCGGCTCTCGCCGAAAGAGCCGCCGAAAGGAATGGCGGAGGTCGTGATGATCCCGGTCGTGCCGGCGCTCGTCAACGCCATCTTCGAGGCGACGGGCCATCGCTTCGCCTCGCTGCCGGTTACGGCCGACCGCATCAAGGGAGTGCTCGCGTGACGACCCTGTCGCTCAGCATCAATGGAAAGGCGCTCGGACCGTTCGAGGTCCGCGACGACCTTTCGATGAACGATTTCCTGCGCGAGCAGCTCGGCATGACCGGCACCAAATATGGCTGCGGCGCCGCGCAGTGCCTCAGCTGCGCCGTCATCGTCGATAGGCCTGATGGCACCAGCCACACCAACCCGACCTGCGTCGTCCCGGCGGTCAATTTCGCCGGCACCTCGATCCGCACCGTCGAGGGCCACGCCAAGGACGGCGCGCTGACGCCGCTGCAGGCGGCCTTCATCGAGCATTTCTCGTTCCAGTGCGGCTATTGCACGCCGGGATTCCTCAATGAGGGGCAGGTGCTGCTCGAGCGGCTGGAACGGCAGAAGGTGGCGCGCGACGCGCTCGAGGCGACGATCGCCGAGGCGCTCGACGGGCATCTCTGCCGCTGCACCGGCTATGTCAAATATTATGAGGCGGTGCGGGCAGTGATCCTCGCCGATGCGAGCCGCTATCTCGTCTAGAGCAAATCCGGCGATCCCCGGTTCGCCGGGATTGTTCTAACTCTCTGTTTTGACGCATTTCTTCACGCGAGCAGGTGCCCACTTCGCTCGAAAATGCTCTAGCGGATTTCTTTCACGGGCAGGCCGGAGGATATGATGACGCGATCGAAGGGGCTGCTCGTGCTCATGGTGGCGCTCGTCGCCAATCCGCTCCTCTTCGCCGTGGCCGGACGTGCCGTCTCTTCGGAAACGCCGCCGGCGAGCCGCACGCTCGCGAGCCCCGAGAGCTTCGCCGCGATCACCGATCCGGTTCAGCGCTCGGCCGCCTATTTCACCGAACTCGGCAAGGTGCTCGAAAGCCCGCGCTGCCTCAACTGTCATCCGGCCGGCAATCGTCCGACCCAGGGCGACGCGATGCGGCCGCACCAGCCGCCGGTGTTCCGCGGTCCTGACGGGATGGGCCTCGTCAGCATGCGCTGCAGCACCTGCCACCAGTCGGCCAATTTCGATGCCGGCCGCGTGCCCGGACATCCCGCCTGGCATCTCGCGCCGATCGAGATGGGCTGGCAGGGCAGGACGCTCAGCCAGATCTGCCAGCAGATCAAGGACCCGGCCAGGAATGGCGGCCGGACGCCCGAGGATCTCATCGACCATATCGGCGTCGATACGCTGGTCGGCTGGGCCTGGGCGCCTGGTCCCGGCCGCACGCCGGCCCCCGGCACGCAGAAAGAGGCCGGCGCGCTGGTCAAGGCCTGGGTCGAGAGCGGCGCCGCCTGTCCCTGAGGATCCCGCCGGTCTGAGGGCGGCGGCATCGTCTCATTCTTGGCCGTCCTGGATGCACAGCCTCCTTCAAGGGTGGCTGTGGCCGCGCCTTTACGCGCCCTGACGGCCGATTGTCTCGGCCTCATGCCGCTGCGGCATCGCGCCATCAAACCCCTCCACGATCGCACGCGACTGACCCATCCGAGCCGCGCGTCCCGGCCGCTTCGTCGCGGCCGCCGCGCGCCGCCGATCGGCCGCGCCTCGGAAGCGAGGCGAAGACAGTTGCAATCTTCATCTAAGTTGATATCGTTTCAAGTTGAGGGCGGTGAGGACAGCCTTCGGGTTAAAAGACGACGCTCAGGGAGGAGCTGCATCATGACAATCACCGATTACGCCGTCAGCCGGCGTGCCATTCTGCTGGGGGCCGGGCTCGGCATTGTCTGCCTCGGCATGACCGCCGCGGTTCCCGCGGCTCTCGCCGATGAGCCGAGCGGCGATCTCGTCCTGCTCAATTGGGCGTCGGGCTCCGAACTGCTGCTCATCAAGGATCTCGAGGCAGGCTTCACCGCCAAATATCCGAAGGTGACGTTCAAGAACACCGACCTGACCACCCAGGGCGATGCACGTGGCGGCATCCGGACCGCGTTGCTCGGCGGCGAGAAGGCGGACCTCCTCGTCAATACCTGGCCTGCCTTCCGCAAGGAATTGGTCGATAGCGGCATGCTGCGCCCGGTCGACAAGCAGTGGGACGAGGGCAAGTGGGGCGACAACATCGCCGATGGCTGGCGCCAGCTCGGCCAGATCGATGGCGTCACCTACGGCGTCACCTATACGTTCGGCGACCGTAGCGGCATCTTCTACCGCCCCGATACGCTGAAGAAGGCCGGCATCGACGCGCCCGCCGCGACCTGGGACGACTTCAAGGCCGGCTTCGCCAAGCTGAACGGTGTCGGCGTCGTTCCGATCGCCGTTCCGGCCAAGGTCTGGGCGCAGACCGAATGGTTCGAGACGCTGCTGCTGCGCACCGCCGGTGTCGACATGGCCGCCAAGCTGGCCAAGCATGAAATTCCCTGGACCGATCCGGTCGTCAAGACGGCCTTCCAGAAATATGCCGAACTGCTGCAGGCCCAATGCTGCGGCGATGCCACGATGATGCTGGCCACCGACTGGGACAATGCGGCGGAACGTGTCCTCAAGAGCGGTACGGCCGGCTATGAGCTGATCGGCATGTGGGTGAATACGGTCGCCAAGAGCGATTACGGCCTCAAGGAAGGCGCCGACTACTCGATCTTCCAGTTCCCGGCCCTCGGTCTCGGCCATGACGACACGACCAGCGTCGACACCAAGGAATTCGTCGGGCTCGCGTCCGGCAGCAACCCCGCTGCCGCCGATGCCTTCCTCGGCTGGCTCGGCACCGCCGAGGCCGCCAACATCATCGCCAAGCACGGCCTCGCCGCGGCGAGCAACAAGGTCGACGCCTCGCTCTACGGTCCGGTACAGAAGATCGCCACCGAGGCGGTCGCGAAGTCGAAGCCGCAATTCGTGCTCGGCGATCTGCTGCCCGGCGATCTCGTCGATGAATATCGCGTGCAGATCCAGAAGTTCCTGCAGTCTCCGAATGAGGCGACCATCGACGCGGTGACCGCCGCTCTCGAGGCGAAGGCTGCGGAAAGCTACTGATGTCCCCCTCCGCTCCGTCCAGCCGGGCCCTGCCGCACGCAGGTGTCCCGGACGGCACGAGCGGCTCCGGCGGTCGGCTCCGGCCGACCGCCTCCGGCTCGCGCCCGATGTCCGAGCCGGTGGCCGGTCTCATCCTGATCGCGCCGGTGCTGCTGCTCTTCGCCGTCTCGGTCGTCTATCCGCTGTTCGATACGATCCGCCTGTCGTTCTACGACATCAAGGGTCTCGGCCAGCCGCGCTATATCGGCTTCGGCAACTATCTGAAGCTGTTCGCAGATCCTGCCTTCCGCAACACGATCTGGACGACGGTGATCTGGACCGTCTGCACGACGGCGATTTCGGTCGGCATCGGCTGGCTGCTCGCCATGATGTGCTCCTTCGCGCCGAAATCGACGCTGCCGTTCCGCGTCATGATCTTCGCGGCCTTCGGCATCTCCGAGGCGGTCAGCGGTTTCATGTGGCTCGGCATCTTCCGTCCCGACCAGAGCGGCCTCCTCAACGCCGTGCTCGGCGCCATCGGCCTCGGCCAGTTCCAGCATGCCTGGCTCGGCGATCCGAACACGGCGCTGTGGGGCCTCATCGTCGCCGCGTCCTGGGCGCAGGTCGGGCTGCCGCTGATGCTCTGCTTCGCCTCCGTGCAGTCGATCCCGAGCAATGTGCTCGAGGCCGCGGCCATGGACGGTGCCGGGCCGCGGGCGCTGATGCGCTACATCATGATGCCCCTGTCGATGCCGGGCGTCCGGGTCGCCGTGTTCATCAACCTGCTCGGGAGCCTGCGCGCCTTCGACATCATCTATGTGCTGACCGGCGGCGGTCCCGTGCGCTCCACGGAGACGATCGGCTTCTTCATGTACCGGGAATCGATGACGCAGTTCAAACTCGGCTATGGCGCCGCGGCGACCGTCATCCTCCTGATCGCGGTCTTCGTGATCTCGGCCCCGGCCATCATCCAGCGAACGGCGGGTGCACGATGACCGCGCGGATGCAGTATCTCATAACCGCCATCGTCGGCGTCATCGCGATCCTCTGGATGGTGCCGGTGATCGGCATCGTGGTGCTCTCGGTCCGGCCGCCGGCCGAGACAGTGCTCGGCTGGTGGCGGCTCGACGAGGTGAACCTCACCCTCGATGCCTGGCGCAGCGTCTGGACCAAATATCCGCTGCTGCAATCGCTGATCACCACGATCAAGATCGCGGGCATCGCCACCCTCGCCTCGATGCTTCTGACCCCCGCCGCAGCCTATGCGTTCCACTTCCTGAAGTTTCCCTTCCGCCGCACGCTGCTGATCATCATCATCAACGCCTTCGTGCTGCCGCAGCAGGTCGTCGTCATCCCGCTGTTCCAGCTCTGGCGGCAGACCGGGCTCATCGACAACATCGCCTCGGTGCTCATTCCCTATATCGGGCTCTCCTTCGCCTGGTCGATCTTCCTCGTGAAGAACTTCCTCGAGGACTTCCCGAAGGAGCTGATCGAGGCGGCCAAGATCGACGGTGCCGGCCCGATCGCGGTGTTCTTCTTCGTCGTGCTGCCGAATTCGCTGACCTCGATCATCGCCGTCGGCATCCTGCAGTTCCTGTGGTGCTGGAACGCGCTGTTCCTGCCGCTGCTGTTCCTCAGGAGCGACGTGCCGCTGCCGGTGCTGCTCGCCCGTATCGCCGGCACCTACGATCTCAACTGGGATGTGCGGTCGGTGGCAGCCATCGTCACCATGATCATTCCGCTCGTCGTCTTCATCACCTTCCAACGCCATTTCGCCGCCGGCGCCCAGACGCGCTCCGGCACCAAGGAATAACGCAAGGACCTCCCATGCCCGCCACGATCAAGCCGCTGCGCTACCGCCAGATCCATCTCGACTTCCACACTTCGGAGCATATTCCCGGCATCGGCTCGGCCTTCGATGCCGATGATTTCGTGGCGACGCTGAAGGCGGCGCATGTCGATTCGATCACCGTGTTCGCCAAGTGCCATCACGGCTGGTCCTACTACCCGACCAAGGTCGGCACGCCGCATCCGAACCTCGCCCGGCCCGACCTCATGGGCGACATGATCACCGCCTGCGCCGCCGCCGACATCGAGACGCCCGTCTATATCTCGGTGCAGTGGGACGAGCTCTCGGCGCGCGAGCATCCGGAATGGCGCGTGATGAGCGCCACCAACCGCTACCAGCATGCGCTGCCGGCCGATCAGTCGGGCCTCAAGCAATTGAGCCCCGGTTGGCACACGCTCTGCCTCAATCACCAGGGCGTGAAGGACTATATCCTCGACCAGGCGCGCGAGGTCGCGACCAACTACAAGACGCCGGGGCTCTTCTTCGACATCGTGCTGACGCCCGATTGCGTCTGCCCGGCCTGTATCGGCCGCATGCAGGCCGAGGGGCTCGACCCGGAGAACCCGGCCGACCGGCTGAAGAACGACGAGGCGGTCAACGAGGAATTCCGCCGCTATGTCTCCGATGCGCTGTTCGCCGAGTTCCCGGGGCTGCGCGTCTTCTACAATTGCGGCCATATCCACAAGCAGGGCGCCAAGCGCTTTTCGACCTATACCCATCTGGAGCTCGAAAGCCTGCCGACCGGCGGCTGGGGCTATGACCACTTCCCGTCCAGCGCCCGCTATGCCGCGACGCTCGGCATGGACTTCATGAGCCACACCGGCAAGTTCCACACCTCCTGGGGCGAGTTCGGCGGCTTCAAGCGGCCGGATGCGCTCGTCTACGAGATCGCGCAGATGGCGGCGCTCGGCGCCAAATGCCTCGTCGGCGACCAGTTGCACCCGAACGGCGCCATCAATCACGACACCTATGCCTCGATCGCGCCGGCCTATGCGCGGCTCGAAAAGCTCGAGCCCTATCTCGACGGCGCCAAGCAGGTTTCGGAGATCGCGATCCTCGCGGCGGAATATTTCCATCCCGTCGGCGCGCGCAACAGCAACAGCGACGACGGCGCGGCGCAGATGCTGCAGGAATTGAAGCTGCCCTTCGACGCGATCGACGGCGAGGCGGAGTTCGCGCCCTATCGCCTGCTGATCCTCCCCGACGAGATCCCCGTCGATGCATCGCTGGCTGTGCGCCTCAAGGCCTATGTCGCCGGCGGCGGACGGCTGCTGCTGTCGGGCAGCTCGGGCCTCGCCGCGGAGGGCGACGGCTTCGCCCTCGATCTCGGCCTCGAGCGGAATGACGGGCCGGCTGAGTTCAATCCGTCCTATCTCGTCGCCGATCCGGCGGCGCTCGACGGCGACCTGCCGAAGGCGCCCTTCGTCATGTATGGCGTCGGCCAGAAGATCGTTCCCGGCGCCGCGACCGTGCTCGCCTCGATCGTGCCGTCCTATTTCAACCGCAGCTACAAGCACTTCTGCTCGCACCAGCACACGCCCGACGATCCGGCGGCGGGCACGATCGGCGCCGGTGTCACCGAGCATGCGGGCATCGGCTATATCGGCTTCCCGATCTTCGCGATGTATCACGCGATGGGACAGCCGCTCTACAAGTACCTCGTCCGCGGGCTGATCCGCCGGCTGATGCCGGACCCGGTCCTCGTCACCGACCTGCCGTCCTCGGCGCGCGCGACGCTGACGCATCAGGCGAGCGAGGGGCGCCATGTGCTGCACCTCCTCTATGCGGTGCCGCAGGTGCGCGGCAAGGCGGTGCCGACCGATACCGGAACCCGCGTGCTCGACATGATCGAGGACATTCCGGCCATCGGCCCCGTCACGGCGCGGGTCAAGCTGGCGGCGGCGCCGCGCCGCGTCTTCGACGCTCTCACCGGCGAGGAGATCGCCTTCAGCATCGATGGCGACGGACGCACCGCGGTGACGCTCCCCCGGCTGCATATCCACAGCGCCCTCGTCTTCGAGGCGTGATGGAGGCGGGCTGGTCCGTCGGTCGCCCTTCCCGGGCCGGCGGACCAGCCCGCAGACGGCAAGCGCCTCGAGGCCTTCGCCTGGTGCATCAGCCTTGGAGCAAGCGCGTCGATCGGTTAGGGAAGGAAAGGCGGCTCATGCCGCGTTCGACCGTGAGACCTTGCTGCCACCATGTCCGACGACGACACGCCAGACACGATCGCCACCCGCCGCAGGCCCCCGACCATCGCCGATGTCGCGGCGACGGCCGATGTCGCCATCGGAACCGTGTCGCGCTTCCTGAACGGCCATGAAATCCGCCGGGCCAATCGCGAGGCGATCGAGGCGGCGATCGAGAAGCTGTCCTATCGCCGCAACGCCGTTGCCGCGGCGATGAAGACCGATCTCACCCATATGATCGGCCTGCTGGCTCCGACCTTCGACGACTATCACGCGACAATGGTCGAGCGGCTTGCGGTGACGATCCGGTCGACCGGTCGGGCGCTGGTGATGTATTGCCACGGCGGCGACCGGCGCATCATGGCCGAGGCGCTCGATTTCTTCGCCGCGCAGCGGGTCGATGCGCTGATCATGGACGGCGTGCCGGAAGTCCGCGACCGCGTCGAGCGCCTGCTCGGCGAAGGTATCCCAATCGTGCTCTACAACAACGACATGGCAGGCGTCGCCGCCGACCGCGTGCTGGTCGAGAACCGGCGCGACAGTTTCCGCGCCGTCAGCCATCTGCTCGATCTGCGTCATGAGCGGGTCGCCATTCTGACCGGCGATCTCCGCGATTCCTCCGCTCGCCACCGGCTCGAAGGCTATCAGGCGGCGCTCGCGGCCCATGGCATCCCGCTCGATCCGGCCTATATCGTCGGGGCGGACTGGCGGACCGAGCAAGCCTATCAGGCGACCAAGCAGCTCATGGAACTGCCGGAGCCGCCGACCGCGCTTTTCGCCTCCAACTACGGCATGGCGATCGGCGCGCTCGGATGGCTGAAGGACAATGGCCGCCGCGTCCCCGATGATCTCTCGCTCGTCTCCTTCGACGACGTCGCGCTGTTCCGCCTGCACGAGGCCGGTATCACCGCGGTATCGCAGCCGCTTCAACGGATCGCCGATTCGATCACCGACCTCCTCATGTCGAGGCTCGGTGCCGACAAGACGCGTGCGCCGCGCAACATCGTGCTCGATTGCGACGTGATCCTGCGCGGATCGACGCGGCGCCTGCCGGCGCCGGTCGCCGGCGCCTTGGCGACGGCCGACTGACGCCTCAGCTCCAGTCGACAGTCCGGCTCTCGCCGGCGGCGAGGGCAATGCTCCGTGCGTGGCCGCCGAAGCGGAGCACGGCATCCTGCGCCTTGACGCTCGTCAGCGTCACAGAAACCGGCGCGCCCTTCGCCCAGGCGAGATCGATGGTGAGGCCGCCGCGCGCCCGGACGCCGGCAACGCGGCCCTCGGGCCAGACGCTCGGCAGCGCCGGCAGCAGCAGCACGTCGCCCGGCCGCGACTGCACCAGCATCTCGAGGATACCGGCCGCGCCGCCGAAATTGCCGTCGATCTGGAAGGGCGGATGCGCGTCGAAGAGGTTCGGATAGCTGCGATCGGGGCTGAGCAGCATCGCCAGCACGGCATGGGCATGGTCACCGTCGCGCAGCCGCGCCCAGAGATTGAGCCGCCAGCCGATCCCCCAGCCGGTCGCCTCGTCGCCGCGGATGGTCAGCGAGCGGCGGGCGGCCTCGGCGAGATCAGGCGTCGTGTCGAGGTCGATCTGCTGCGCGGGATAGAGCGCATAGAGATGCGAGACATGGCGGTGGTCCATCTCGGGCGCCTGCATGTCCCAGTCCTCGCGCCATTCCTGCAATTGGCCGGCATGGCCGATCCGATCGGCCGGCAGCCGTTCGAGGGCGGCGGCGAGTTCATCGCGGAAGGCGGCGTCGAGGCCGAGCGCCTCGGCCGCCGCGATCGTGCGGCGGAACAGTTCGCGCGTGATCTGGCTGTCCATGGCCGGCCCGGCGCAGAGCGAGGCGCCGTAGGGATGGACATTCTCCGGCGACAGCGTCGGCACGGTGACGAGTTCGCCGGTCGCGGGCAGCGGCACGAGCACGGCCAAGAGGAATTCGGCGGCGCCCTTCATCAGTGGATAGATGCGGGCGAGCAGCGCGTCGTCGGCGGCGAAATCGACATGGTCGTGCAGTTGCGTCGCGAGCCAGGCGCCGCCCATCGGCCAGAGGCCCCATTTGGCGCCGTCGATCGGCCCGGTGGCGCGCCAGAGATCGGTGTTGTGATGCATCATCCAGCCCGGCGCGCCGTAATGCGCCTTTGCCATGGTGGCGCCGGTGACCGCGAGGTCCTCGACCATGTCGATCAGCGGCTCGAAGCAGAAGGCGAGATTGGCCGGGTCCGGCAGCCAGTAGTTCATCTGGAGATTGATATTGGCGGTGTATTTGCTGCCCCAGGGCGGCTGGGGCAGGTCGTTCCATATGCCCTGGAGATTGGCCGGCTGCGTGCCTGGCCGCGAGGAGGCGAGCATCAGGTAGCGGCCATACTGCACATAGAGCGCGGCGAGGGCCGGATCATTCCCTTCCGCAAAACCGGCGATGCGCTCGTCGGTCGGCAGGGCGGCGGCCGGCGTTTCGCCGAGATCGATCGCGAGCGAGCGGAAGAGCCGCTGGTGCTCGCTCCGATGCGCCTCCGCCAGGCTGTCGGCCGAGCGATCCGAAAGGACTGAGAGCCGCCGATCGATCGCCGCGAGCGGATCGGCGCCGACGGCGTCGAAGCGCTCGAAGCTCGTGGCCGCGTCGATCAGGATCAGCGCCTCATCCGCGCCCTCGAGCCGGAGCATGCCCCCCGCGACATCGAGCGTTCCCCCTGTTGGAACCAGCCTTGCCTTGAACGCGAAATCGAGCGCGCCCTTGATGCCGTTCTCGTCCGGCCCCTTGCCGACAAAGCCGATCGTATCGGCCGTGGCGGGAAGGAGATGGCCCGCCTGCAGGCTGGCGAGGTCGAGGCTGAGCGAGATCGCGCCCTTGCGGCTCGCGGTGAGGCGCAGCGCGATGATCCCGTCCGCCGGCGAGGCGAAGGCTTCGCGCGTGAACATGGTGTCGCCGATGCGATAGGAGGTGGTGATGGTCGCCCGGTCGAGGTCGAGGCTGCGCCGGTAATCCACCGCCGGTTCCGCATGGTCGAAGCGGATGCGGACATCCCCGATCGGCTGGAACGACATCTGCAGATGCGGCACGGCCATCAGCGTCCGGTTGGCCAGCGCCTCGGCCTCGGCATAGCGGCCGGCGAAGATGAGCTCGCGTACGAGCGGGAGATGCGCCTTCGCTTCCGGATTGACCGGCTGGTAAGGTCCGCCGGACCAGAACGTGCTCTCGTTCAGCTGGAGGAGCTCCTCGCCGACGCCGCCGAACACCATCGCGCCGAGCCGGCCATTGCCGATCGGCAGGGCTTCGGTCCAGACCGCAGCCGGTTGGCGATACCAGAGTTCGAGCGCTGACATGGACGGGTTCCCTCATCGTTGCGGGCGGAGGATGGAGCGAAGTGGCGTGACAATCAACAAGAATGATAACGTTTCAAGTTGATCTCCAATGGCGTCGTTTCGGTCTGACTGGCGCCAGAACGCTCGCCGGGAGCGCCGTGCCGGCGGCGGATCCGGCCTTTCGCCGGAATGACGCTTGCCGCGCCGCGCGTTCCCCGGCATGGAGGATCACGGCGTCTCACCCGCACCAGCAGGCGAGGCCGCGCCGGCTGCCCTCTCGACCCCTTGCCGAACGGCGATGCCCTTGACCTCGACCGACGCCGCCCCGCCGCTCCGCCGCATCCTGCGGGTGATCGGCATCGGCGCCGGCGATCCGAATCACCTGACCCTGCAGGCCATCGCGGCGCTGAAGCTGACCGATGTCTTCTTCATCCCGGAGAAGCGGGCGGAGGCCGGCGATCTCGCGCGGATCCGGCGCGAACTCCTCGCGCGCTTCGTCGGCGATCGCGCCTATCGCGTGGTCGGCTATGCCATGCCGCGCCGCGCCAGCGAGGGCGGCTACGCTGAAGGCGTCGAGCGCTGGCACGAGGCGATCGCGGCCGCGTTCGGGGCGCTGCTTGCCGATGAGCTCGGGGAGACCGAATGCGGCGCCTTCCTCGTCTGGGGCGATCCGAGCCTTTATGACTCTACGCTGCGCATCCTGGAGCGCCTCGTGGCGAGCGGCCGCTTCGCCCTCGACATCGAGGTGATCCCCGGCATCAGCGCGCCGCAGGCGCTCGCCGCCCGGCATGGCGTCGCGCTCAACGCCATCGGCGCGCCGGTGCTGCTGACGCCCGGCCGCCGCCTTGTCGAGGGCATCGCAGGGGAGGCAGACGGCGTCGTCATCATGCTCGATGTCCGCGAGGCGCTCGCCGCCGCCGATCCCGATCTCGAGCTCTATTGGGGCGCCAATCTCGGCCTGCCGACCGAGGCGCTGGTCCGCGGACGGCTCGGCGACGTCATCGCCGAGGTCGAGCGGCTGCGCACCGAATTGCGGGCCGAGCAGGGCTGGATCTTCGAGACGGCGCTGCTCCGGCGGCGCGGCGGCTGAAGGCCGGCCTTGGGTCGGGCGGTGCCGCGCGAGCAGCCGGCCGCGGCAGATTCCGGATAGGCAGCACCCTGCCGAAATGCTAGGCAGCAAAGCGCGGAATGGGTCAGGGTGGACCGGGACGTGAGGGCTTGGCGGCGTCATTGCCGGAGTGGATGGGTTGCGCTGGCCGCGGCCACCGTCCTCTTTGCCCAGTTGCTTATCGGGTCCTATGCGACGGGTGCCAGCGCGGCGACCGTCCAGTTCGATAGCCTCGGCCAGATCATCTGCGCCTCGCAGGGCGCCGATCGCGCGGCCGGGGGCACAGACCCCGCCGGTCCGCATCATCTGCCCGACTGCTGCCTCGCCGGCTGCCTCATGGTCGCGCCGGCCGCCGCTCCGCCCGAGGGCCTGTCGAGCGGGCTGCTGCTGCCGCCGCTTCCCTCCAGCGTCGCCTTTGTCGTCGAGGTGTCGGTGTTCGGCCCGCCCGAGCGCGGCGGAACGCCGGCCAACCCGCGCGCGCCTCCGATCCTTTCCTGAGCCTCCCCGTCCGGGAGCGATAGCCGCCCGATCGGCGCCGTGTCCCCGTGTCTCGCGGAGACCGGGACCTCGCTCGTGCGTGACGCAGCCGCGCCCGTAAGGCCCGAAGTCTGCCCGTCACGGCGACGCGGCGCGCTGCGCCGATCCGGCCCCCCTTTCACCACACGACCCAACCGTCCGGCGGCGCCTTATCCGTGCCAACCGCCCGAGATTCCGATGGAGAAACCAGCATGAAGACAACGATCATCTCTGCCGCCGCGCTGCTCGCGCTCAGCGCCACGACGGCCCTTGCCCATGTGACGCTCGAAACCCAGGAGGCGCCCGTCGCCTCGACCTACAAGGCCGTGTTCCGCGTCGGCCATGGCTGCGAGGGCAAGCCGACGATCAAGATCCGCGTCCAGATCCCGGAAGGCGTGATCGCGGTCAAGCCGCAGCCGAAGACCGGCTGGACGCTCGAAAAGGTCAAGGGCACATACGCGAAGTCCTATGACTATTACGGCACGCCGACGAGCGAGGGCGTCAAGGAAATCGTCTGGAGCGGCGGCAGCCTCGCCGACGACGAGTATGACGAGTTCGTGCTGCGCGCCTATCTGACGGGCGACCTGAAGCCCGGCACGGTCCTCTATTTCCCGGTCGTGCAGGAATGCCCCGATGGCGCGGCCGAGCGCTGGATCGAGATCCCCGCCGAGGGCAAGGTCGCCGACGACTACGAGACGCCGGCGCCGGGCGTGAAGCTGCTCCCCAAGAAGTAATCGCTGTCAGGCGCGCCCTTATCCGGGGCGCGCCTGCTCATTCCCGATGGGAGCGCGCCGATGTCGGCCATTGCAACTGCGGCGAGACGACTGCTGCTGGC
This sequence comes from Kaistia sp., assembly GCA_965279105.1. Classification (GTDB taxonomy): domain Bacteria; phylum Pseudomonadota; class Alphaproteobacteria; order Rhizobiales; family Kaistiaceae; genus Kaistia. Next base: position 295,919 of record OZ257135.1, on the reverse strand, counting down.
GACGCTTGTCGCGATTGGCTGCCTCTACACCGAGGCCGCCTTCGCCCATGCCTCGCTGATCGGCGTCGCGCCGGCCGATGGCGCGGTGATCGCCGCGGCGCCCGCTTCCTTCGCGCTTTCCTTCAGCGAGCCGACCTCGCCTCTGTCCCTGAAGCTGATCGGCCCCGACGGTACTGCCACCAGCCTCGATCGCTTCGCCCTCCGCGACCAGACCCTCGACATCGTCGCCCCCGCCGGCCTCGGCGACGGCACCTATGTGCTGAGCTGGCGCGTCATTTCGGAAGACGGCCATCCCGTCGGCGGCGCGTCGGTATTCTCGATCGGCGCGCCCAGCGCCCATGCGCCCTCCGCCGAGACGGAAGTGATCGACTGGCCGGTCCGTGCCGCCGTCTGGACAGCGAGGATCGGCACCTCTCTCGGCCTCTTTCTCGGCGTCGGCGGCGCCTTCTTCACGACGTGGATCGGCGGTGGCAGCGCCCCAGTGCGGAAGAGTTGCGGCGCGATGATCGCGCTCGGTCTCCTTGCCGTGCCGCTCTCGGTCGGGCTGCAGGGTCTCGACGCGCTCGAGCTTCCGCTCGCCGCGCTTTCGCTGCCGCGCGTCTGGAGCACGGGCTATGGCACCAGCCTCGGCCGGCTCGTCGACCTTGCCTTGCTGTCGCTCGTCCTCGGCGCCCTGGCCCTTGCAGGCTGCGGCTGGATCGCCCGGCTGCTCGCGCTTCTCGCCCTCGCCCTCGTCGGCGTCGCGCTCGCGTCGAGCGGCCATGCCAGCGCCGCAGCGCCGCAGTGGCTGACGCGGCCCGCCGTCTTCCTGCATGGCATCGGCATCGCCTTCTGGGCCGGCGCGCTGCTGCCGCTCGCTGCAGCTTTTGCCTCGCCATCGCCGGATGCCAAGACGGTCCTGCAACGCTTCTCCGCAGTGGTGCCGCTCGCCGTGCTGCCGCTCGTGGCGGCGGGCGTCCTGCTGGCCCTCATCCAGCTCGGCAGCATCGATGCCCTGTGGACGACGGCCTATGGCACCGTCTTCCTCGTCAAGCTCGCTCTGCTGCTGCCGCTGTTCCTGCTGGCGGCGTTCAACCGTTTCCGCCTGACCGAGCCCGTCGCGGAGGGGAATCCCACCGCGATCCGCCGGCTCCGTCGCTCCGTCGGGGCCGAAATCGTGCTCGTCGTCGCGATCTTCGCGGTGGCGGCGGCCTGGCGCTTCACGCCGCCGCCGCGCGCGCTGGCGGAGGCTGCCGCCGCGCCGGTCTCGATCCACATCCACACCGCCAAGGCGATGGCCGATCTCACGGTGACGCCCGGCCGCGCCGGCAAGGTCACGGCCTCGATCACCATCATGACCGGCGATTTCGGGCCCCTCGACGCCAAGGGCGTGACGCTCGTCCTCTCCAATCCCTCGGCCGGGATCGAAGCCATCCGCCGCGAGGCGAAGAAGCCCGGCGACGGCACCTGGCGCGTCGACGACCTGACGCTGCCGATCCCCGGCCGCTGGACCGCGCGCGTCGACATCCTCGTTTCCGACTTCGAGCTGGCGAAGCTCGAGGACAGGATCGAGATTCGCCCTTGAACCGCTAACCCCTGGAAGGAACGCCCGATGAAAACCCTCCTCACACTCGCTGCCACACTTCTCTTCGGCGCTCTGCTCGCCTTGCCGGCCGCTGCCGACGACAGCGCCGATGCCGGCGCGATCAGGCACCTGATGATGGCGACCTTCGACAAGCCGGACGCGCCGCTCGCCGTGGAACCCGTGATCGTCTACGAGGACGTGGCGGTGGCCGGCTGGTCGCAGGGCGACATGGGCGGCCGGGCGCTGCTCAGCAAGAAGGACGGCGCCTGGGTGCTGACGCTCTGCAGCGGCGATGCGCTCAAGGAGACGGCCGGGCTGAAGACCTTCGGCCTCAGCGCCGAGGCGGCGGCGGCGATCGCGGCCGAGGTCGTCGCTGCCGAAGCAAAGCTCGATCCGGCGCTGGTCGCCAAGTTCTCGACCTTCGACGGCGTCGTGATGATGGACGGCAACGGCCAGCATCCGCCGGCCGGCCATGGCGATGCGCATCACAAGGGCTGAGCCCGCCCTTGTCGCCTGGTGCGTCGTGCCGGCTGTTGCTGCTGGAAGGACGGATCCGAGCTGACGGCCCGGATCCGCACAGTGTGAAGGCGGGCGCCGAGGGTTCGGCGCCTGCCTCGCCGTCGATCAGGCCACGGAGCGTGCCCCGGCCTGCTTCAGCCGCTTCGGCAGGATGAGGTCGATCACCGCGAAGACGATGATGGCGATGCCGCCCATCGGAAAGACGACGCCGAGCACGACGGCGATCAGCGCCACCCCGGCGGTCAGGCGGAAGTTCGGGTGGTAGAGCGGCGCACCGAGCGATCCGGCCGGCCGCCGCTTCCACCACATCACCGCGCCGGAGACGCAGAGGAGGATCACCAGAGCGAGATAGACGAGGTTGAAGACGAAGTTGATCGGGCCCGCCATGCCCTTGTGCAGCGAGATGCCCCAGGCCATCAGCTTGCCGACGACGCTGTACTCGGCGAAGCCGACATCGGCGAGGATATGGCCGGAATAGCGGTCGATATGGACGTAGCGGTCGCCGGAGGGCAGGGCGCTGTCATTGTTGCGGGCGTCATAGGCGATGGTGAAGACGCCGGTCTCGCTCGCCGGGACGGAGAGCTTGTACTGCCCGGTGAAGCCATGCCCGCCCGCCCAGGCCGCGACGCTGTCGAGCGTCACCGGCAGCGCGACGCCGGCCGCGCCCGCCGCTGATCCCGATGCCGGCATCGGCGTTGCCTCGAGCGCCCACGGCACCTCGTGGGTCGTGTGGTTCATGCTCGCATGCGTCGCATCCGAAAGCGGGACATTGTCCCATTTGCTCGCCGGGAAAGCCGACCAGGGCTTGACGTAGCTGTCGCCCCAGATGCCGGTCCAGGCGAGGCCCGAGAGCATGAACAGGAACAGGAAGGCCGAGATCCAGATGCCTATAGACTTGTGGATCTCCTTCCAGAAGGCGCGTCCCTTCAGCGACCAGTTCGGCAGCAGCGCCCGGCCGAAAGTGGCGGTTCCGCGCGGCCACCACAGGAAGACGCCACTCGCGATCAGGATCATGGTGAGCGAGGCCGCGACCTCGATCAGCCGGTCGCCGATGGTGCCGACCAGCAGCGAACCGTGGATCTTCTCCGCGATGGCGCGGACGGTCTTGCTCTCGTCGTTCTCCGCCAGAACTGCCCCGCTATAGGGATCGACGGCGACCGCGAGAGTGCTGTCGCCCTGCTGGATCTCGTAGAAGGCCGGCCGGTTGGCCGCCTCCGGCGCGATATAGGTCGCGAGCGTCGCGCCGGGCACGGTGGCGAGCGCGGCGGCGGCCTGTTCGCTGATCGGCTTCGCCGTGCCCGCGACGGCGACGTCGCCGACCCAGCCGAGCTCGTTGCTGCGGTCGGCATAGATCATCATCACCAGCCCGGTGATGGCCAGCATCATGAGGAAGGGAACGACATAGAGGCCGGCATAGAAGTGCCAGCGCCAGACGGCGCGATAGAGCGAGATGCCGGCGGCCGCATCGCGCGGCGCGCCAGACGTGATCGTGGTTGTCGACATCGCAATGTCTCCTGGGCAGCCGCGCGGGCGCCCGTGCGAAGGGTTGAAAAAGGGCGGGCGGCCGCCGCGTCCGGGCGGCCGCATCTGGTGGACATCAGGGGAAGCGCCGGTCCGCCGGCGCCGCCGGTCAGGCGCTGCCGTCGACGAGCCGCTTGAGCTTGGCGATGCGGGTCTGCATCTCCTCGCCATAGGCGATGGTCCCCGTGAACCGGCCATTCGCATCCATGAGGAAGATCGTGGCGGTGTGGTTCATGGTGTAGTCGCCATTGTCGAGCGGCACCTTCTCCCAGAAGGCGCGGTATTCCTTGCCGACCGCCGCGATCTCGTCTTCCGTGCCCGTGAGGCCGACGATCCGCGGATCGAAGGACTGCAGGTAGAGCGAAAGATAGTCCGGCGTGTCGCGGGTCGGATCGACCGAGATAAAGAGGACCTTCAGATTGTCGGCCTCCGGGCCGAGCTGCTTCAGGGCCTCCGTCATCTCGGTCAGCGTCGTCGGGCAGACCTCCGGGCAATGGGTGAAGCCGAAGAACACCGCGAAGGGCTTGCCCTTGAGATCGGCGTCCGAGAGCGTCGCCCCTTGCTGCGTCGTCAGGCGGAACGGCCCGCCGATCGCGGTCGCGGCACCCCCGCCGCCGCCCGACGCATAGAGGAGCGTGGCAAAGGCGGCGGCGAGCACGACGGCGGCGACGATCGCCGGCCACAGCCAGCGGCGCGGAAAGCCGCGCGGGCCGTCATTTGGCGTGGTGGTCATGCGCGGCGCCCCCGTCCTTGCCCATGGCCTCGGCCTTGTATTCGACGGTCACGGTGCCGGCCTTCTCGAAGGTCAGCGTGCCCTTGAAGCTCTCGCCGGCCACGACCGGGCGCTTCAGCTTCATGAACATGATGTGGTACGAGCCGGGCTTCAGGGTGACTTCGCCGCCGGCCGGGATTTCCAGTCCATTGGCGAGTTCCTTCATGGTCATGAGGCCGTTGTCGTCGACGGCCATCTCGTGGACCTGCGTGACCTCGGCGATCTCGCCGGTGGCCGAGACGAGGCGGTCGGCGGTCTCGCCCTCGTTCTTCAAGGTGAAGAAACCGGCGGCGACCTCGGCATTGACAGGCGTCGCGCGCGACCACGGATGGACGATCAGGATGTCGCCGGCCTTGGCCTCATGCGCGAAGGCGCTCTGGCCGAATGCCATCAGGAAGGCGAGCGCCAGCATGGTGAGGCCGAGACGTTCCTCGAGGGAACGCGGATGCAGCAGGTGTCTGGAGGTTGCGCGGGCGTGATCGAGCCCGGCTCTGGTGAGAAAACGCATGGATTTGCTCCCATGGCGATCGCGCCGCAGGGCGGCGGATGGCCTGATGTGATGATGGTGCGAAGAGGAACCCGGCGCGCGGCGCGGGCTATCAGGCCATCATCGGGGGAGCGCGGGGATATCCGCGGCGATGGTCGAGGAAGGACGAGGCGACGCTGAGGACGAGGGCGGGGCGTGTCGCTGTCCGCGGCGCGGCGATCGTGGCGAGGACGCTGGAACCGTCCGGGGCCGGCAGCTGCGACCAGAACATGCTGCAGGCGAAGGTGCAGCAATCAGGCAGCGAATGGTGCTCGCGCGGGCCGCCGCCGTCCTGGTCGGTGCCGGCGGCGCTCGCGCAGATGACATTGCCGAGCGCGTCGCGCTGCAACGGGCCCTCGGTGCTGCCGAGCGCGAGGCCCGTGAAGACAGACTGAAGCGCCAGCACGAGCGCCAACGCCCATGCCACCGTCCAGCGTGCCTGCAGCACTCTCCCGTTCACGCGCTCCTCCGCGGTTCGCCTTGACGATTAGCACGCAACGGCTGTCTGCGCGCCGGGAGGATCATGCGACATTTTTCGCAACCGCCGTCGCGCGGGACCATCACCGCGCTGTCGCCGGCGTTCCTCACGGCGAGGCCGCCGGCCGGCGAAAAGGTGCATCGTCCGGCGCCGCCTGCCTCCGTCCTGACTCGAAGCCGGCCTCGCCCCTGACGCAGCTTCAAGGTGGAAAGCCCGCCCGAGGTGCTGTATAGGAGCGATCGGCCAAATCGGGGCGACGTCATCGCCTCCTCACGGCCTGTGCGGGTGTGGTGGAACTGGTAGACGCGCCGGACTCAAAATCCGGTTCCGAGAGGAGTGTCGGTTCGATTCCGACCACCCGCACCATCCTTCAAAAATCCATCTAGACTCAGCGAGCTAGCGGAGCAGAGCGACTTTGGGCTGTCGGTGCATGGTCAATGACAAAACCAACTACTAGGCCGAGCTGCTGCACAGAGAACGAAGGCATTGGCTGTTGCCCGATGTCATCGGCGACGAATATTCCGCGTTCGCGGTAGGCAAGGCAAGGTGGACAATCTGCTGGGGTGTCGGTGCCTGCCTGGTGGCAACCGTTATTCGTCTTCGATGATCGGGAGCCGGAAAACTCCAGCTGCCGGCGATCCAAGGCTGGGGAACAGAGCACACCCACATGTTCGAACTCGCTGACCGCTTCTACCAGAGCGCGTCCGACAGCAGCCTGTTCCTTCGCGCGAACCGCAACGAGGACGGCTCTCGCCCGTTCCGCCTCGTCGAGGGCGAACCGCTGCGGACCAGTTTCGGGGAGGATCTCTATCACCGGATCTTCGCCAAAGTCTGAGGAGTGTCAGGTTCTGCCGAGAACGAATTCGCCCCCTAACCGATCGCGATCGGGAACGTTCTCAAGAGTTCGTCGAACGTCCGACATGTTCCCTTCGCGGCTGCAGACCAGGCGGATCGATACGTGATGACAAGACGGAGTTCGGCATGGCCGAGCTCGAGAATGACCGCGATGAGACAAGCAGCGATGACTTTGTAGAGCGTCTCGGATTTGAGCCGTGTCGCCCATCCTGCCCCAGACCAAGCTCCGCGCAGGCTGCCGGCGCCGCGCTACAGCACCACGACCTTCGATCCTGAGGGAACCCGGCTGTAGAGGTCGATCACGTCCTGGTTGAGCATCCGGATGCAGCCCGACGACATCGCCTTGCCGATGCTTTCGGGCTCGGTCGTGCCGTGGATGCGGTAGAGCGTGTCCTTGCCGTCCTTGAACAGATAGAGCGCGCGGGCGCCCAGCGGATTGCCGGAGCCGCCCTCCATTCCGGTGGCCCATTGCTGGTAGTGGTCGGGATCACGCTTGATCATGTCGCCTGTCGGCGTCCAGCGCGGCCACTGCCGCTTGTAGCCGACATTGGCGGTTCCCGTGAACTCCATCCCGGCCTTGCCGACACCGACGCCGTAGCGCATCGCCTTGCCGCCCTCCATCACCAGATAGAGGAAGCGGCTGTGCGGATCGACGACGATCGTTCCCGGCGGCTGGTCGGTGGGATAGTCGACGAACTGACGGAGTTCCTTCGGGTCGATTTTCTGAAGATCGATGGCGGGAACCTGCACGTCCCCGTCATCGATGGCGGCATAGCGCGTGGCGATCTCGGGGCCGACTGCCGACACCGGCGGAGGAGCGAGGCCAGCCATCGAAGGGGTCGCGCCGTCTGTCGCGCACGCCGCCAGCAGGCAGCCGAGCAGGGAAATGGTCGACAGATTGAGCAAGGTGGAATTTGGCATGGCGGCACTTCACTGGTTCGGGATGCCGCCTATCGGAAGCGCACCTTAAGCCGGGCTTAAGGGCGCGCTTTCGTTGCCGCGCTAGAGCCTTTCAGGGCTTGTTGGAAGCGTTCTGCCGGAGCGGCTTCGGGCCAAGGTCGAGGACTGCGGCGACGGCCGTACTGAAGTACGGCCGAGCCGGAGGCCGACGGATTTGGCCCGAAGCCGCCCGGCCCGAAGGGTTTTCCGCCGGCGGGCGCCCGCCGTGTCGGCCGGCTCGCCCGATGCGAAGGCATCGGGCCTCGCCACCCTCCTTGCGGATCGCGCGCGCCGGCGGAAAACAGAACGGATTCCACCAAGCCCTGAAAGGCTCTAGCTGTCGTTTCCAAGAAGGTTGTTCAGCCTTTGGAATGGCGGGATGCCGTTGAGGGCTGAGTGGGGTCTTCGGGTGTTGTAGGCGTCGATCCAGGATGGCATGGCTTCGGTTCGCTCGGACGACGATCGGTAGGGCGCGGCATAGGCCCATTCGCGCAAGCTGGTCTGGATGAAGCGCTCGGCCTTGCCGTTGGTGCGGGGTGTGTAGGGCCGGGTGCGGATATGGCGGATGCCGAGGCCGGCGAGAAGCTGGCGGAAGGCGTGGCTCTTGTAGGCGCTGCCATTGTCGGACATCAGGCGGTCGACGGTGACGCCGTGCCGGCGGAACCAGGCGATGGCGCGGGCCGTGAAGGCGCAGGTGGTCTCTTGTCTCTCGTCGGCGAGCACCTCGGTGTAGGCAAGGCGCGAGGCGTCGTCGATGGCGACATGCAGGCATTCCCAGCCGAGCCCTTCGCCGCGTCCCCGCCGGCTGCTCTGGCGGGTGCGGTCGCCGGTGATGCGATGGCCGATGCCCTGGATGCGGCCGAGCTTCTTGGTATCGACATGGATCAACTCGCCGGGACGCTGGCGCTCGTAGCGGTTCTCCGGCGGCCTCGGCTCGAGGGCCGACAGGCGACCAAGCCCAAGCCGCCGCAGGACCGCGCCGACGGTCGAGCATGGCAGACAGAGCAGGCGCGCGATGGCCGGGCCGCTCAGGCGCTGACGGCGCAGCACCTCGACGGTCTCGATCGTCGCGACAGGTGTCGCATGCGGCGTCCGGACGGGCGCCGAGCTCCTGTCATGAAGCATCCGCTCGCCGCCCGCCCGGAAGCGGGCCAGCCACTTGTAGGCCGTGCGGACCGAAACCCCGGCAGCCTCGGCCGCTGCCGCAACCCGCCACCCGTCTTCCACGATCCGCCTCACCAGAAGGACTCGACCGCGAAAGGTCATCCGCGCATTCTCATGAATGTTCATCCGGGCGCTCCGGTCAGGGTTGGTTGGCTTCGCAACCCCAGCCTCACATCCCGGCCCCGGATGAACAACCTTCATAGCTTCGACATCTAGCCAGGCCGGCGCCAAGCGGCTCACGGCTTCGCGGCATGGGCCCGCGCATCGGCAACGACCTGCCGGAAGCCGGCATAGTCGAGCGTCGAGGTCATGAAGGGGCCGACGAGGTAGGTCGGCGTTCCCTGCAGTCCGAGCGCATCCGCCTGAGCGAGGTTGCGGCGCAGGAGAGCGTCGATCTCGGCGGCATGCGCCGTGAGATCGCGGTTCAGCCGTTCCATGTCGATACCGGCCGCGCGGATGGCAGCGAGCATCCTGTCCTCGGAGATCCCGTGTCCGGGAATGGCCATGAGGGCATGATGCGCAGCCTCGTAGCGGTCCTGGAACTTGGCGGCGAGCGCCGCGCGAGCACCAAGGACGGAGCTTGGAGCCAGGATCGGCCAATCCTTGTAGACGAGCCGGATCTTGCCATCCTCACGGACGATCCGATCGAGGTCAGGCGCCGATTTCTTGCAGAACGGGCAGTTGTAGTCGAGGAACGCGACGATCGTGACGTCACCCTTGGGGTTGCCGCCGATCGGTGCGTCGGGATCATCGAGAATAGCATTCGTGTCCACACTCTCGGAATGCGAAAGCCTTGCGGCGGCGAGCGAGAACAGGCTCGACGCGGTGAACAGGATCGAAAGGCTCAGGAAGCTGCGACGTTGCATGGGGTCTCCGTAAGGTGATGGTGAAATGGAAATGCGGGCTCACGCGCCGGCCCGGCTCAGCGCCTGGCTGAACTCCTCCGTCGAGACGGCGCCGATCGTCCGCGCGCCGCCAATCTCGCGCCCTGTCGCCGGATCGATGAACAGCAGCGTGGGCGGTCCCACGACGTCGAAGCGACGCATCAGGGTCTGGCCGCCGACGGAGTAGTCCGAGAGGTCGACGCGGATGGTGGAGAGGGTCTCGATCCGCGCGCGTGTCGCCGGATCCTGCATCACGGTGCGGTCCATCTCGACGCAGGCGGCACACCATTGCGCGGTGAAGTCGATCAGGATCGGCCGCCCCGCTGATCGCGCCGCCGCGAGCGCCTTGTCGAATTCGGCCGGCTCGACGACCGTGCTGACGACGCTGGACGCGACGCGCTCCGAAATGCCTGCCGGCGCCCAAGGATTCTGTAGTCCTCCCACCGTGCCGGCGATGAGGACGATTCCATACAACGCCGCCGTCACGCCAAGGACTTCCGACCCGAGGCGACAACCAAGGCGCGCCTTCCCCCGGATCAGATCAAAGGCTCCGAGCCAGATGCCGCCGGCAATGGCAAGTACCCCCCAGAGCACCTGGATCAAGGCACCAGGGAGGAACCGCGCCAGCATCCAGATCGCCAGACCGAGGAAGACAAAGCCGAACGCCTGCTTGACCTTGTCCAGCCATCGTCCGGATTTCGGCAGAACCTTGCTGCCGAAGGTGCCGAAGGCGACGAGCGGCAGTCCCATGCCGAGGCCGAGCGCGAACAGCGCCGTACCCCCGCGGAACTGATCGCCGGTCTGCGCCACATAGAGCAGCGCGGCGGCGAGCGGCGGCGTGACGCAAGGCCCGACGATCAATGCCGAGACGAAGCCGAGCAAGGCTGCGCCGCCTAGGGTTCCGCTCTCAGTCGCAGCCATGCGCGACAGGCGCGCCGACCAGGCCGACGGCAGTTGGAAATTGACGAAGCCGAACATCGACAAGGCGAGGACGACGAAGACGAGGCTCATCAGCCCCAGCGTTGCCGGCATCTGCAACGCGATCTGCAGATTCTGCCCGGACCAGGCTGCGGCGACCCCGAGCACCGCATAGGCGAGCGCCATCGCGAGGGCATAGGCAGCGGACAGCATGAAACCGCGCCGTGGCGTGAGGCCGTCTCCCGATCGCGTCAGGATACCGGACAGGATCGGTATCATCGGGAAGACGCAGGGCGTGAACGCCAGCAACAGGCCGAAGCCGAGAAAGCCGATCGCCATGACCACGATATTGCCGGCAAGAAGCACGCGGGAGGGCTGGGTGGTGCCGGCGGGACTGGCGCCCGATGCCGCAAGTGCCGGCGGCGCCTCCGAACCTGTCCGGAGCAGGGCGCCGCGACCGGCAGGTGACACGGCCAGTGATGCGAGATCGACGATCTTCGTGACCGGCGGATAGCAGACGCCCTGCTCGGCGCAGCCCTGATATGTGATGTGAAGCGCGGTGCTGCCCTGGAGACCTGATGCCGCGATCCCCGCCTCTGCCTCGCCATGATAGATCTCGGTGGGTCCGAAGGTCGGATCGTCCTTGACGGTCCCAGGCGCCGACTTCACGGGAAGCGGCGCACCTGCATCTCCCGCGGCGGCGAGCTTGTCGCGGTAGAGATAGGTACCGGGCGCGATCGTCCAGTGGAGACGCAGATCGCCGCTCGACGGACGGGTCACTGTCAGCTCAAATAGCTCGTCCGCCGGACGCGGAAGCTGCGCCATGGCAGCGCCGGGGAAGGCGCAGATGAGCAACACAAGAACGGCGAGGATCGGCTGTCGGGTCTTTGGCATGCCGGACTTTCGTTTGGGAGGTCCGGCGTCGTCCAAAATCTACCTTAAGCGGGCCTTAAGCTCGGCGCGGCCTGGTGCGGCGACAGGATGGTCACATCGCGCCGGCGCGAGACCGCCCCGAATCTGGGAAGCACCACATGCGCATTCTCGTCGTTGAAGACGATCCGATCCTGGCAGACGGCCTTGAAGTCGGGCTCGGCCTCGCCGGCGCCACCGTCGATTGCCTCGGAAACTGCGCCGATGCGCGCGCGGCCCTGGCGACGACGCTCTTCGATGCGGTCGTGCTGGATCTCATGCTTCCCGATGGATCGGGCCTTGATCTGTTGCGGGACATCCGCGCGGCGGGCGACCGCACGCCCGTTCTGCTGCTGACGGCGCTGGACGAGACGCCGGACCGGATTCGCGGGCTCGACATGGGCGCCGACGACTATCTCGGCAAGCCGTTCGATCTCGACGAGCTGGCCGCCCGGATCCGCGCGATCGCGCGGCGCGGCGGCGGGCGCGCGGCGCCCTGCCTCGCGGCGGGAGGGGTGATCCTTGATCCGGCCCGCCTGTCCGTGACGCGGGACGGAGAGCCGGTCGTCCTTTCCCGGCGCGAGTTCGCGGTTCTGTCCGCCCTGATGGAACGGCCGGGCACCATCCGCTCGAAGAGCGAGATCGAGGAGCGACTCTATGGCTGGCAGGAGGAAGTCGAGAGCAACACGGTCGAGGTCCATATCCACTATCTGCGCTCCAAGATTGGCCGCGAGGCGATCGAGACCGTGCGGGGTCTCGGCTATCGGATGAGGGAAGCCAGTTGACGTCGCTGCGCAGACGGCTGTTCGTCATCCTGCTGGCGGCGACGGGCCTGATCTGGCTTTCCGCGATTGCCTGGATCTTCGTCGGCACCCGAAGCGAACTGGAGCACGTCCTCGATACGAGGCTTCAGGAAGCCGCGCGCATGGTGAGTTCGCTCGTCACCGACCGCGGCATGGCAGCCTCCACCGCGATTGCGGCCGCGCCCGGCACGGCGCCCGAGCCTGGAAGCTATGAGCGCCAGCTCTCATGCCAGATCTGGTCCTTCGACGGCCATCTGGTCGCGCGGTCAAGCGGCGCTCCCGACGAGAGCCTCTCCACCAATCCCTCGGGCTTCTCGGAGCGAACGGTCGATGGAGAGCCCTGGCGCGTCTACACGATCGAGAACGCTGCGGCTGGCGTCCGGGTCATGGTCGGTGACCGGCTGGGCCTCCGCGATCGTCTCGTCGCCGACCTGATCAAGGGCCTGCTGGGACCGGCCGTTCTGATCGCGCCCTTGCTCGGTTTGCTCATCTGGGCGAGCCTTGGCCATGGCCTCAGGCCGCTGAATGCCATGGCCGGGGAGATCCGGGCGCGCGACGGCAACGACATGAGCCCCATCGATCCGGGCCGGGCACCGTCCGAGGTCAAGCCCATCGCCGAGGCGCTGAACGGCCTGTTCGTGAAGGTCGAAGCGGCGCGGCGGCATGAGCGGGATGTCACCGCCTTCGCGGCCCATGAGCTGAGGACGCCGCTTGCGGGCCTGAAGACGCAGGCCCAGATCGCGATATCGGCACGGGACCCTGATATCAGGCAGGGCGCGCTTACCCAGATCCTTCGCTCGGTCGATCGCACCACGCGGCTCGTTCGACAACTACTGACGCTGGCGAGGCTCGATGCCAGCGCGGAGGTGAGCGAGGTCGAAAACGTCAGTGTCGGTGACATCCTGGACGAGATCGTCGAACTTGGCGGCCCACCGGGAGCTTCCGTCCGTATCGTGGTCGAGACGGAGCTGCGCAAACTCAGGCTCCGGTCCAATCGCGAGCTTCTGACGCTTGCGCTGCGCAACCTGCATGAGAACGCCGTCCAACACATGCAGATGGGTGGGACGGTCACATGGCGTTCGGGGCCCGGGGCGAATTCCATATCCGTGGAGGACGAGGGCCCTGGAATCCCGGACGAAGACCTCGCCTTGGTCACCCAGCGCTTCTTCCGCGGCCGCCACCAGAGCACGATCGGCACCGGCCTCGGGCTGGCCATCACCGAGGCCGCGATACGAAGGCTCGGCGGATCACTCCTGCTGGAGAACCGGCAGGACAGGTCCGGCCTCCGCGTCACGATCCGCTTGCATCGTTGAGGTCACTCGCGGAAGGGACGCTTCCACCGTTTGGTCCACCGTCAGCCCGAGACCGCCGGCGCCATGAAGGCACTGATGCCCTTGAAGCTGACATAGAGGCCGGCGGCGATGACGATCCCCGCGAAGACGAGGGTCAGGATGCGGCCGCGTCCGGCGAGACGTCCGGCCAGATAGGTTCCGCCAAGGCTGCCACCGAGACCGCCCAGGATGAAGAGGCCGGCGATCCACCAGTTGACCAGGCCGGAAACGGCGTAGCTCGCGGCTGTCGTCATGCCGAAGACGGTGACCGAGACCAGCGAGGAGCCGATCGCGTTGACGATCGGCATGGCCGTCGCGCCGATCAGACCCGGCACGATCAGGAAGCCGCCGCCGATCCCGAAGAAACCGGAGGCCAGGCCGACGGCAAGGCCGGTGCCGGCAAGCAGCGGCAGCAGCCGTGGTGCCGTCTCGAGCGAGAGCCGCGCATCGGGATTGCTGCCACCACGTCTCGGCCTCGTCATCAGCGCGCCGACGACGAGCATCAAGAGCCCGAACAAAGCGAGCAGCTTCTGGCCGTCCACCGCCTTGCCGGCGGCGGCGCCGATGATCGTGCCGACGATGCCGGCCACGGCGAAGGCGACCGCGCAGGGCCATTTCACGGTCCGCGCACGCGCATGGCCGACGAGACCGAAAGCGGCGCTGGCGGCAACAGCGACTGCCCCGGTGCCGATCGCCTCATGCGGCGAGCCGACACGGACGACATAGAAGAGGAGCGGCACGGCGAGGATCGAGCCCCCGCCGCCGACCAGGCCGAGCGAGAACCCGACCAGACCTCCCGAAGCGATCGCGAGCGCGTCCTGGATCAGGTTCGCATCCATCACAGTCCCAAAAGGCGCGAGAAGAGGCTCTGGCCGGGCCGGGCATCGCCGGAGGCGTCGGCCCTGCCGGCTTCAATGGGCAGTCCGGCGGACCGCCAGCCGGCAATGCCGCCCTGCATGACATAGGCGTCGGCGTCCCCGGCCTTGGCGGCGAGCCTAGCGGCGTGGACATTGGTGCGGTTGCCTCCGGCGCAGTAGAAGACGACCGCCTGGCCCGGTCCGAGCGGCAGTTCCGAGGCATCGAGGCGGCTCAGCGGGATATTCTGTGAGCCCGCGATGCGCGCCTGCGCAACTTCGCCGGGCTCGCGCACATCAACCAGCAGGGCGCCCTTCCTCTGCAGGCGATCGGCAGCGAGCGCGTCGATGCTCTTGAGCGAACGTGACATGACAAGTCTCCTTGGTTGTAGGGAGCGACATTGATTACTGCGGGCAGAAGACCTTTTTCAGCGTCTCCAGGATCTCGACCGCCCGTCTGTCGGAAATCCGGTAATGCAGCGTCTGGGCCTCACGGCGGAATGACACCAGTTCGTCTTCACGCAGACGAGCAAGATGCTGCGAGAGCGCCGACTGACTGAGCCCGACCTGATCGGCGAGAGCGTTGACGGTCATCTCTCCGCGCCCGGCGAGATGACACAGGATCAGCAGCCGATGCTCGTTGGCGATGAGCTTCAGAAACTGCGCCGCCTCCCCCGCCTTCTGCTGCAGCCCGTCGAGAAGGTCCGCGTCCATGGATCGACCCCTTACATGCGATCTTGCTAAATTAGATATCGCTAATATATACAAGCGGAACCGATCTGCAAGGAGGCCGGCATGTCAAAAGCTGCGATCCCGGATATCCGGGCGTTCTTCGACGAGGCGACGTTCACGGTCAGCTATCTCGTCAGCGATCCCTCGACACGGCGCGGCGTTGTGATCGACCCGGTGCTCGACTTCGACCCGGCCTCCGGCGAGGTCGATATCCGGTCGGTCGAGACCATTCTCGAAGCGGCACGAAAGGCCGGGATCACGATCGACTGGGTGCTGGAGACCCATGCCCATGCCGACCATCTGTCGGGCGCGCCCTATGTCAAGACGCAGACCGGCGCGAAGATCGGCATCGGCGAGCACATCAAGGACGTGCAGCGGATTTTTCGTCCCGTCTTCAATGCGCTTGATCTCCATACGGATGGGCGCGACTTCGATCACCTCTTCACGGATGGCGAGACGCTCGGGATCGGCGAGATCGAGATCGAGATCCTCCATACGCCAGGCCATACGCCTGCCGATGTCAGCTACAGGATCGGCGATGCCGTCTTCGTCGGCGACACGCTGTTCATGCCCGACTACGGCACCGCCCGCGCCGATTTTCCAGGGGGCGACGCCGGGCAGCTCTATCGCTCGATCCAGCGCCTTCTTGCCCTGCCACCCGAGACACGGCTCTTCATGTGCCACGACTATCTGGCGCCCGGACGCAACACCTATGCCTGGGAAACCACCGTGCATGCCGAGCGCGAGGAGAACATCCACCTGAAGGACGGCGTCGACGAGCAGCAGTTCGTCGCGATGCGAACCGCGCGCGATCACACGCTCTCGGTGCCCCGGCTGCTGCTGCCATCGATCCAGGTCAACATCCGTGCGGGGCGCTTTCCGGAAGCCGAGGACAACGGCGTCCACTATCTGAAGATCGCCGTGAAGCCCAAGAGCGAACCGCTGCGGCGGTCCATGGCGGACGGCGGCTGAGTGAACGCCTCTCGTTGCGCCTCGAGGAGCAGGTCAGCTCACCGCCCTATGGGCGGCGAGCGCCATGCCCACCTCTGCCGGGATACCGGAGTTCGCGATGGCGGTCGCCTGGAGATGCCAGCCTCGGCGTGCCGCGCGTCCTGACCTTCCCTCTTCGTGTCGGGCTCTCCCGAGATCACGGATCCGTGCTGTCGCATCGCCAATGCCGCAGCTTCGAGGTCTGGCCGATGCCGGGGTTGAAGCTATTGGTCGGGTCGAGCGAGCGGTAGAACTGCGCAAGCGACGGCTTGGCGCGGTAGAGATGGCCGACATTGTGCTCGGCTGGATATTCGGCGCCGCGCTTGTCGAGCATGGCCCACATCTCATGCTCGATCGCCAGGCAGTCCTCGCCCTTCTTGACCAGATATTCCTGGTGCATGACGTGGCAGAAGAAATGGCCGCAATACATCTTCATCGCGAGCCGCGTTTCGATCGCCTCGGGCAGCACCTCGAACCAGTCGAGCGTGTTGCGCGGCAGCGCGACGTCGAGCGCGACGATATCCTCGACCGTGTTCCGGTTGACCGCGCGGTAGCGCACGATCGCCCCGCCGACCGCGAAGCGGTTCAGGAAGGCGGCCGTGCCCTCCTCGGCGCTGCATTCGAAATAGTCGCCCGTCGCGGACGGAAACCGCGCTGCGAGATAGGCGCGCGCCTCCGCCACGCCGGCATCGCCCATCCGCAGCAGCAGATGATGCGCGAAGCGGTCGCGATAGGCGTTGAGCCGGGCCGGAAGATGTTCCGGCAGTAGCCGCGTCACCGCCTGGAGGATCCGGTCGCTCAGCGTGTTGCCGAGGCCGAGACGTTCGGTGATCCCGTCGAACCAGCTCTTTGCCGCGAAGGCCTTCGGCACGTTGTCGGTGGTGAAGCGCTTGATGAAGAGGAAGAGATCCTTGCCGTAGCGCTGGCTCGCCTCATAGGCGGTGCGGTGCATGTACTCGCCGGCGATCGGCAGGTTCTCGAAGTGCTGCAGGATCTCGCGGCGGATCGATTCGAGCTCCGCCGGATCGTTCGAGCCGATATAGAACACCGCGACGTCGCGGTCGGCGGGGAACGTGTCGAGGCGCACGGCGAAGACGGCGATCTTTCCGGCCGAGCCGGACGCCTCGAACAGGCGGCGCGGATCGGCATTGAATCGGGCCGGCGTTGCGGCGTCGACGTCGCGGACATAGTCGCGATAGGCCCGGTCCGAGCCCCAGCGGTCGTCCGGATGGCTGATGTCGGACGCCTCGAAGCTGCCGCGATCGAGTTTGCCGAGGATCGTCTCGGGATCCTCGCCAAGCGCGATGCCGATGTGATTGACGAGACGCAGCACGCCGTCCGCGCCGACCTGCCCGAACACGGCGAACTGCGTGAAGGCGGGGCCACGGCGGATGAGCGAGCCGCCGGAATTGTTGCAGACGCCGCCGGTGACCGAGGCGCCGATGCAGGACGAGCCGATCACGGAATGCGGCTCGCGGCCGAGCGGCCGCAGCCGCTTCTCGAGCTGGTTCAAGGTCACGCCCGGCTGGCAGACGACCTGCGCCCCGTCGTCGAGCACGTCGATCCGTGCCGCGCGCAGCATGTTGATGATGACGATCGGGCGGTCATAGCCGTCGCCGTCGGGCGTCGATCCGCCGGTAAGGCCGGTATTGGCGGCCTGGACGATGACGATCACATCGGCTTCGACGCAGACCGTCAGCACGCGCCACTGCTCGACGAGGCTGGCAGGGCGAACCACGGCCAGCACGTCGCCCTCGCCATAGCGATAGCCCTTGCGGAACCGCCGCGTCGCGCGCGCGCCGGTCAGCACATGGTCGCGGCCGACGATCGCGGCGAGCTTCGAAACGACGTCCTGCATGATCTCCCCATCTGTCGCGCTTCCGTCGATGCCCTCGCGCCGGCCCCGTCAGGGACGGGTGGGCGCGCGGCGGACGGGTCGCTCCGCCCGATCGCAAACGCTTCTAGCGGAGAATGACCTCGGCCGTCCCATCAAACCGGCCGACCACCATGCCGCTCGACTCGCGATTGAACAATCCGTTCTCGACGACACCCGGAATCTGGTTCAGGGCGCATTCGCGGCTTTCCGGTAGAGGATCAGGACGGTCCTGACGTTTGTGTAGATCGCGAGGAGGCCGTAGACGACGATCCAGTAGAGGGCTGATTTCGGGTGTTTTATCCTAGGTCTCGCCGTTGCGCGTCATCAAGGCGTTGGGGATCTTCGCCATGATGGTGATGAGGATCATCATCGAGATTGCGACGACCGCCGCGTGGTGGATGAACATGTATTGAAACGACAGGCGGAAGTCCATGAGGCCGAGGGTTTCCTTGGCGCGGCGCGGCGCCCGAGCGAATAAACTCGATCGCGTCATCGCGGGCTTCTGGCGCGGATGGGATCCAGCCGACCGCCGAGGCGCTCCTTTCCGTGCTGCCGTTCCATCGCGTCATCGCGGGGCTTTCGCCGCCTGCGCCGCGGACCACCGGGTCGCGCGCGGCGCCGGGTTCACGGCAGGGCGATCTCCGGTCTATGGTCGCGGGCCTCTCATCGAATCGTGACCGCGATGTCCCAGTCCCCGCCTCTCCCCCTGCGCCCACCGCCGCGGTGCGCCGCATGAACTTCGCCGTGCTCGAGCGCCTCGGCGACATCGCCTTCATCGTGCTGCCGGTCTTCATCCTGATCGGCATCGGCTATGGCGCCGGCTGGTCGCGCCATCTCTCGGACAAGTCGGCCGATGGGCTTTCCGAATATGTGTTCGGGCTGGCGGTGCCGGTGCTCATCTTCAAGACGCTGTCGCAGGCCAAGCTGCCGGAGGGCGGGCAGCCCTGGGGCTACTGGATCGCCTATTTCACCGGCGCCTTCATCGTGTTCGGCATCGGCTTCCTGCTGGCGGTCAAGCTGTTCAAGCGCAGCCATCTCGAGGCGGTGATGCAGGGCTTTGCCGGCGCGCAGGCCAATACCGTCTTCGTCGGCGTGCCGATCATCCTGACGGCGTTCGGCGAGGCGGGCGCCGTGCCGCTGTTCCTGCTCATCGCCATCCATCTGCCGATCATGACGACGGCCGCGACGATCCTCGCCGAGGGCGCCGAGTCCGGAGTGTCGCGCGCGACGCTGATCCGGCTCGGCAAGGCGCTGGCCCGCAATCCCATCCTCTTCGGCATCTATGCCGGCGCCATCGCCAAGCTCATCGGCTTCCAGGCGACCGGCGTCGCCGGCCAGGTCGTCGACATGCTCGCGGCGTCCTCGGTGCCGTGCGCGCTGGTCTCGATGGGGCTGGCGCTGAAGCGGCACGGCTTCGCCGGCGATCTCGCGGCCTCGCTCACCATCAGCACGCTGAAGCTCGTCGTGCATCCGCTCATCGTCTTCGGCCTGACGCGGTTGCTGCCGATGCCGCCGGTCTGGGCCGGCGTCGCCGTCGTGTTCGCGGCGATGCCCTGCGGCGTCAATGCCTATCTGATGGCGACGCATTATCGCGCCGGCGTCGCCAGCGCCGCCAGCGCCGTGTCGCTGTCGACGCTGATCAGCCTCTTCACCATCACGATCTGGCTCTACGTGCTCGGCGTCGGCTGAGCCGGCGCGAGACCGACGATGCGGCGGACGTCCTCCGCTGTGGCGCCCGCCTCTCGCAACGCGGCGAGACCGGTCGCGCCCTCCGATTTCGAGAGCTTGCGGCCGGAAGCGTCGAGCACGAGCCGGTGGTGGTGATAGCGCGGCACGGGCAGGCCGAGCAGCGCCTGCAGCAGGCGGTGGACGCTGGTCGCGGGGAAGAGGTCGGCGCCGCGCACGACGTCGGTGATGCCCTGCAGCGCGTCGTCGACAGCGACGGAGAGATGATAGCTGGTCGGCACGTCTCGGCGGGCGAGGATCACGTCGCCCCAGGCGAGCGGATCGGCGTTGAGCGTGCCGCGCTCGCCCTTGGGTCCGGCGCCCGTCTCCTCGAAGGTGAGCGGCCCGGCGGCGCGGACCGCCTCATCCATCCGGAGCCGCAGCGCATAGGGCGCGCGCGAAGCGATCCGCCTGCCGACATCGGCGTCCGCAAGGTCGCGGTCGCGGCCCGGATAGAGCGGCGCGCCGTCGGGATCCCGCGGCCAGGCGGGATCGGCGGTGAGCGCGCGGATCTCGGCGCGCGACAGGAAGGCGGGATAGACGAGACCCATGGTCTGAAGCCGCTCCAGCGCGGCGCGATAGTCGCCGAAATGCTCCGACTGGCGCCGCACCGGGCTCTCGTGGCGAAAGCCGAGCCAGTCGAGATCATCCGATATCGCCGCCTCGAATTCCGGCCGGCAGCGCTCGCGGTCGATATCCTCCATCCGCAGCAGCAAGCGGCCGCCCGAGGCCGCGGCCATGTCCGCATTGAGCAGCGCCGACAGGGCATGGCCGAGATGCAGCGGCCCATTCGGGCTCGGGGCGAAGCGGAATGTTCTCATCGGTCGTCTGGCATCGGATGGGCGTGCCGGGATAGATGGCGCAGCCCGGCGATGCTACAGGCAAAGACCGCCCGGCCGGAATCCCGATCGCGCCCGGCTGTGCCGAATTCGCCCGGCCCACTCTCGTAAACGACCCTTGGGCATTGCTAGCATGGCGTACGATTCGCCTTCCTCAACCGGACGTCCCTCCATGCTCGACGGTCCCCGCATCGCTCCGCTCTCGGGGCTGCCTGCGCGCCATCTGGTCGTGCTGCTGCACGGCGTCGGCGCCGACGGCGCCGATCTCATCGATATCGGCCGGCACTGGGCGCCGCTCTTCCCCGATGCCGCCTTCGTCGCGCCGAATGCGCCCGATCCCTGCGACTGGGACGAGACGCGCTACCAGTGGTTCCGCCTGACGGTGCGCGATCCGCATGAATACTGGCAGGGCGCGGCCGCGGCGGCGCCGAAGCTCGATGCCTTCATCGATGCCGAGCTGGAGCGCCTTGGTCTCGTCGATGCCGATCTCGCCATCGTCGGCTTCAGTCAGGGCACGATGATGGCGCTGCAGGTCGCGCCGCGCCGCGCGCATCCCCCGGCGGCGATCATCGGCTATTCCGGCCGCATCGCCGGCGTCGAGCGCCTGGCGAAGGAGACCGTCAGCCGGGCGCCGGTCCTCTTGGTGCATGGCGTGCTCGACGAGGTGATTCCCTTTGCCGCGATGGCGGAGACGGCGACTGCGCTCCGCGGTGCCGGCTTTGCGGTCGAAACACTCGAGCGGCCGGGCCTTGGCCATGGCATCGACGCGGTCGGCCTGAAGGCGGGCGCCGCCTTCCTGCGCAAGGCTTTTGCCGGCGTGAAGGCCTGAGCGGCGAGGACCCAGGACGCGACACCGGAACGGCTTCACAAGGGTGACACAGAGCCTATAGATTAATCGGACTTATCTCGAGGTTCGGCGCTGCTCACCGGAGAAGCCAGTCTTGACGATAGCCCTGCCTGCTGGTGCCAATCCCGCCCTGGTGCTCAATGCCGATTATCGGCCGCTGAGCTATTACCCGCTCTCGCTCTGGTCGTGGCAGGACACGATCAAGGCGGTGTTCCTCGATCGCGTCACCATCGTCTCGCAATATGACGTCGCCGTGCGCAGCCCGTCCTTCCAGATGCGGCTGCCGAGCGTCGTCTGCCTCAAGAGCTATGTGAAGCCGGCGCGCAATCCGGCCTTCACGCGGTTCAACGTCTTCCTGCGCGATCGCTTCCAGTGCCAGTATTGCGGCGCCCGCGACGAGCTGACCTTCGATCATGTCATTCCGCGCGCCCGTGGCGGCCAGACGACATGGGAAAATGTCGTCGCCGCCTGCTCGCCCTGCAATCTGAAGAAGGGCAGCCTGCATCCGGCCGATGCCGACATGTGGCCGCACCAGATGCCGTTCCAGCCTTCGGTCTCGGACCTGCACAACAACGGCCGCGCCTTCCCGCCGAACTATCTGCACGACAGCTGGCTCGACTATCTCTATTGGGATACCGAACTCGATCCGTAGCGCCCGCCTGACGCCGGGCCAAAAGCCCGACTCATGCCCGCTCCCCTCCTCATCGACGACGCCGACGATCCGCGCATCGCCGCCTATCGCGATA
Source organism: Kaistia sp. (assembly GCA_965279105.1). GTDB lineage: Bacteria > Pseudomonadota > Alphaproteobacteria > Rhizobiales > Kaistiaceae > Kaistia. The sequence continues at coordinate 274,127 of OZ257135.1, read as the reverse complement.
TCCGCGAGCGCGATCTCGTCGGCCGGCGGGGCGCCTTCATCGCCGAGGGCGAGGTCGTGCTGGCGATGCTGGTCAAGGCGCGCCGCCATCGCGCCGCCTCGGTGCTGATCGACGCGAGGCGCATCGATTCGCTCTCGCACCTTCTTGAAGCCCTGCCGCCAGAAGTTCCCGTCTATGCGGCGGCGCAGGCCGTGATCGATGCGATCGCCGGCTTTCCGCTCCATCGCGGCATCCTCGCCCATGGCATCGCCGCGCCGCCGCTCGCGCCCGAGGCGCTGCTGGCCGAAGCGGGCGCGGACGGCGTCGTCGTCGTGCTCTCGGCGATCGCCAATCACGACAATATGGGCGGCATCTTCCGCAACGCCGCCGCCTTCGGCGCCGCCGGCATCCTGCTCGATGCCGATTGCTGCGATCCGCTCTATCGGAAGGCGATCCGCGTCTCGGTCGGCACCAGCCTGACGCTGCCCTTCGCCCGGCTGCCGCGCGGCGCCGACCTGCCGGCGCTGCTCACGGGCGCCGGCTACCGCGTCCTGGCGCTGTCACCCGCCGGCGAAACGGAGCTGCACAGGGTAGCGCGCGGCGGCCGCGTGGCGCTGCTGCTCGGCGCCGAGGGGCCGGGCCTTGCCGCTTCGCTGCTGGAGCGCGCCGAGACGGTGCGCATCCAGATGGCGGACGGCGTCGATTCGCTCAATGTCGCCACGACCAGCGGCATCGTGCTGCACCAGCTGACCAGAGGCCTCGAGCGCTGATGCTCAGTGGTCGGCGCGGCCGAGCGCGGCGGTGAGCGCGAGGAGGGCGACGAGCGCCGAGACGACGGCATTCCAGCCGGCGAAGGAGAGGCCGGCGAAGCGCCAGGCCGCGTCGGTGCAGCTCACCACCTTGGTATGGCCGATCTGGCTGAGGAGATCGCCGGCATTGCCCGTTGTCGCGACGCCGCCGCCGCAATCGGATGGACCGAGCCAGTAATGCCACTCGACGCCGGCGTGATAGACGCCGAGGCCGAGGCCGATCAGGAAGGCGAGGCCGGCGATGAGGAGCAGCGTGCGGGTCAGCGCCAGCTGCCGGTCGCGGATGATCAGGACGATGGCGACCGCCAGCAGCGGCAGGCCGACATAATAGGGCAGGCGCTGCTCGAGGCAGAGCTTGCACGGCACATAGCCGCCGATCAGCTGGAAGCCCCAGGCCCCCGCGATCGCAGCGAAGCCGAGCAGGAAGGCTAGTCCAGCGAGAAAGAGGCGCTTGCCGTCGGCCATCTGTCATCCCCTTGCGAAGTCCGCCCGCTTCTAGCCTCCGCCTCGTCCTCTGTCGACGCGGCGGCGGTCACAAGCGCGTGCTGTTGCTCAGCTGAGCCTTCCGTCGGCGAGCGCGGCGAGGATCCACTCGCGATATTTCGGCTCGCGCTCGTTGCTCTCCGGCGAGACCTTTGAGGCTTCCTGCATGAAATAGAGATAGTCGCGGCCCATCTGCTGGCCCTTCAGCGTGTGCATGTCGAGCGCCGGATCGATGATCTCCGGCGTCAGCTCGCCGAGCGCCGTGCCGCGCATCGCCCAGTTGACCATGTCGTCGGAGGAACGCTCCTTGGGGCTGGTCGCGATCAGGCGAATGGCATGGGCGGCGAACAGGAAGCGGTCGCCGACCGGCCGCGGATAGCGGTGATGCATCTGGTAGAGCGTCTCGACGATGACGGGCGCATCACGGTTGCCGAAGCCGACATCCTCGACCGAGATCACACAAAGGCGCGACCAGAGCTTCTCTTCCATCTCGGGGCTGGTCAGGAACATCTCCCAGCCGAGCAGCAGTGCATTGTCGAGGAGCCCGCGCCGAAGCGATTTCTGCAGCGCCGAGATCACCTCGTCGGCGGCGAAGCCGTGCTCCGTCGTCGTCCGTTGCCAGGGGTCCGGGGGCAGTTGCACTTTCGTCATCGATGGCTCCTTGTTGACGGGGCGACTGTCGTCCGCCCGGCCGTCCGTGTCCAGCCTCGCGGCTGCGCCCTGCGGCGAGCCGCCGCGTGGAACCCCCCGCTAGCTTGAGCGTTGCAGAAGCGGCGCCGATGGACCGCCGCAGTCGGTTCGCCTATGAGTTTGGGGCCTCCGCTCCCGAATGCCCCCGCTCTTCAACGGAAGGATGACAGCCATGTCCAAGACCTCTTCGCGCATCGCGCTCGCCTCGAACACCAAGACCGCGATGATCGAGCTGCTCAATGCGCGGCTCGCCGACACGCTCGATCTGTCGCTGCTCACCAAGCAGGCGCACTGGAACCTAAAGGGCATCCAGTTCATCGCGATCCACGAGATGCTGGACACGTTCCGCGCCGATCTCGACGTCCACACCGACACGATCGCCGAACGGGTCGCGCAGCTCGGCGGCATCGCGCTCGGCACGACGCAGGCTGTCGCCGGCGCCACCTCGCTCGCGCCCTATCCGACCGACATCACCAAGATCCCCGACCACCTCGACGCGCTGATCGAGCGCTATGCCGCGACGGCCAACGCCATCCGCACGGCGATCGACACCTCGGACGAAGCCGGCGACGCCGACACGGCCGACATCTTCACCGCCGCCTCGCGCTCGCTCGACAAGGCGCTCTGGTTCCTCGAATCGCATCGTGGCTGAGGGCGCCAGCGCTCTTTCCGACATCAGCGCGTGGAGCGTCGACTGGGTCTGGGGCGTGCCCCTGACCATGGTCACGCTCGTCGCGCATGTCGTCTGGCTCGGCGTCTTCGACAGGCGCCTCGTCAGGCTGTCCCGGGCGCCATGGTTCGGCGCCCGGCCGCAGCTCGGCTTCATCCTGGTGATGAGCGCCGCCGTGCTGCTCGCCGTGATCCTGCATGCCGTCGGGGCGATGCTCTGGGCGGTCGCCTATGTGACGCTCGGCGCCCTGCCGGATCCGCGCACGGCCATGCTCTTCTCCATGGAGGCGCAGACGAGCTTTGGCCATGACACGCTCTATCTCGCGCCGCACTGGCAGATGCTCGGTGCGCTCGAAGCGCTTGTCGGCGTGATGATGTTCGGCCTCACCGTCGCCTTCCTGTTTTCGATGATGCAGCGCGTCGGCCCGGCCAACGAGCGCTGATCGCCGCCACCTTCGCGGGCCGTGGCGTTCTTTGGTAGCGTTCGACGCTCGGCGATGCCGTGATTCGCAATAACCCTCAGAGAAGGAAAACCAGAATGTCCGCGTCCCGTCTCGCTCTCGCCGCCATGCTCGCGGCCGTTCCGGCCGTGCCGTCGCTGGCGACCCCCGCCCTCGCGCAGCAGGCCGCTGTCGGCAAGCTCGAATGCGACGTCTCGGCCGGCGTCGGCTTCTTCGTCGTCGAGAAGCAGACGATGAAATGCGTGTTCACGCCGCAGAATGGCGGTCCGAAGGATTATTACACCGGCAAGATCGCCGAATACGGCCTCGCGCTCGGCGAAGTGAAGCAGGGCGTGCTGATCTGGGGCGTGATCACCGCCACCAATGTCGTCCCCAATCCCGGCACGCTGGCCGGTGACTTCGCCGGTGCCGGCGCCGACGTCGCGGTCTTCAAGGGCCTCGGCGCGAATGTGCTGGTCGGCGGCAGCGACAAGTCGATCGCCCTGCAGCCCTTCTCGGTCGAAGGCGAGAGCGGCTTCAATCTCGCCGCCGGCGTCACCACGGTCTCGCTGGCCGTCGCGCCCGCCCCGGCGCAGTAAGCCGTTGCATGAGGCTGGCCGGCGGGGCGACCTGCCGGCGGCCTTCAGGCGTCGGACGATCCGCTCAGCCGGCGACCGTGTCGCTGTCGGCGAGTGGCGACTGGCGCAGGCGGTCCATGCGCGGGATGGCGTCGCGCCGCTGCGACACACGCTGTCCCTCCTCATAGACGGCGCGCGAGGCATCGCGCCAGTCGAGCAGAAGGCGGCGATTTTCCGGCGTGTCCTCGACCAGGCGATGCAGGCTGACCTTTTCCCGCCGCTCGTTGCGCGGATCCTCGACCTTGTTGGCCACCCACACATGCTCGCCGTCGCGGTCGGCGCGCACGACGAGGACGGGCGTGATCGAGAAGCCGGAATGGTCGAGAAGGAAAGCCGGAATATTCAGCTGCCGCGTCGCAGCATCGGCTGCGTCGATCTCGCGGCGCAAGGCCGAGAGCGAGGACGCCGACAGCCCGAGCTGTGGGCAACGCCATACATTGTCGGCCTCCACATAGAGGATCTGATAGCCGCTGTGCTCTGTGGTAATGGACATCCGCTTCCGTGCGTGCCGTTGCTGCACCGAGCGACTTTAGCGCGCCCATACGGTTTCATTCCATCCTTATTCGCAAAATCACTGCACCGCATCAAAAACACCGAGGCGCAGCATGCCGACGGCCGTTGAGGACGACGACAACCCCGAGCCGCGCGGCAGCCTGTTCGCGATCCTGCTGCTGGCGCCGCTGGCGGGCGCCCTGGCCGGCGCCCTCGGCGCAGCCTTCCGTGCCGCGCTCGACCACGCCGATTCGCTGCGCGGATCGCTCATTGCTGCGGCCGAGGGGGTCTCGTTCGCCGGCTTTCTCGGTGTCGTGGCCGTTCCCGCCTTAGCTGCGGCGCTCGCGGCCTTCCTGGTGCAGCGCTTCGCCCGGCAGGCCTCCGGCAGCGGCATCCCGCATGTCGAACGCGTGCTGCGCGGCGAGGCCGAGCAGGGCACGTTCCGCCTGATCCCGGTCAAGTTCTTCGGCGGCTGGCTCGCCATCGGCGGCGGACTCGCGCTCGGCCGCGAGGGACCGAGCGTGCAGATGGGCGCGACGCTCGCCCATCTTCTCGGCAAGTGGTTCCGCTGCGACTGGGACGACTGCCGCATGCTGCTCGCCGCCGGCGCCGGCGCGGGGCTCGCCACTGCCTTCAATGCGCCGATCGCCGGCGCGGTCTTCGTGCTCGAGGAACTGGTCCGGCGCTTCGAGACGCGGATCGCCATCGCGGCGCTCGGCGCCTCCGCCACCGCCATCGTCGTCGCCCGCGCCCTCATCGGCGATGCGCCCGACTTCACCCTTCCCACCATCGCCGCGCCGACGGCGGCGAGCTTCCCGCTCGCGCTCGGCGTCGGCGCGCTCGCTGGCCTTGCCGCCATCGCCTATAACCGCGGCATCCTCGGCACGATGGACCTGTTCGACCGGGCCAGTGGCATCCCGGTGGTGGTCAAGGCGGCGCTGGTCGGCGCGCTGGTCGGCGCCATCGCCTGGTTCGCGCCCGATCTCGTCGGCGGCGGCGATGCGCTGACGCAGCAGGCGCTGCTCGGCGGGGGAACGATTGCCGGCGCCGCGCTGATCTTCGCGCTGCGCTTCGGCCTCGGCGCGCTCTCCTATGCCGCGGGCACGCCCGGCGGGCTGTTCGCGCCGCTCCTCGTGCTCGGCGCCGAGCTCGGCCTTGCGGCGGGCCTCGCCTGCCAGGCTCTCTTTCCCGCGCTCGGCATCGATCCGCGCGGCTTCGCCCTGGTCGGCATGGCCGCGCTCTTCACCGGCGTGGTGCGGGCGCCGCTGACCGGGCTGGTCCTCGTCGCCGAGATGACGGCGAGCACGGTGATGCTGGTGCCGATGCTGGCCGCCTGCTTCCTCGCCATGCTGGTGACGACCCTCGCCGGCACGCCGCCGATCTACGATTCGCTGCGCGAGCGCGCGGCCCGCCAGAGCCGGGCGGCCGACCCCGATTAGTGCGCCTCGTCCCAGTTGTCGGCGGCCCTTGCGTCGACCTTGAGCGGCACACTGAGGGCCACGGCCGGCTCGGGCGCGCGCTCCATGATCGCGGTGACGAGCGGCACCGTCGCCGCGACCTCGTCGTCCGGCACCTCGAAGATCAGTTCGTCATGCACCTGCAGCAGCATGCGGGCGTTGAGATTGGCCGCTTCGAGCGCCGGCGCGACGCGGATCATGGCACGGCGGATGATGTCGGCGGCGCTGCCCTGCAGGCGCGCATTGATCGCGGCGCGCTCGTTGAAGGCGCGGATCGAGGCATTCTTCGAGGCGATCTCGGGATAATGGCAGCGGCGGCCAAACAGCGTCGTGACATAGCCACGCTCGCGGCAGATGCGCTTCGTCTCTTCCATATAGGCGCGGATGCCGGGGAAGCGTTCGAAATAGCGCTTGATATAGGCGCCGGCCTCCTCGCGGCCGATGCCGAGCTGGTTGGCGAGGCCGAAGGCCGAGATGCCGTAGATGATGCCGAAATTGATCGCCTTGGCGCGCCGGCGCACCTCGGAGGGCATGCCTTCGACCGGCACCCCGAACATTTCGGAGGCCGTCAGGGCATGGATGTCGAGGCCGTTGCGGAAGGCCTCGCGCAGCGCCGGGATGTCGGCGATCTCGGCGAGGAGGCGGAGTTCGATCTGCGAATAGTCGGCGGAGACGAGCTTGGCGCCCGGCGGCGCGACGAAGGCCTTGCGGATCTTGCGGCCGGCCTCGGTGCGGACAGGGATGTTCTGTAGATTGGGCTCGGAGGAGGAGAGGCGGCCGGTGGTGGTCGCGGCGAGCGCATAGGAGGTGTGGACGCGCGCGGTGTCCTTGTGCTGGTAGGTCGGCAGCGCGTCGGTATAGGTCGAGCGCAGCTTGGTCAGCTGGCGCCAGTCGAGGATGCGCTGCGGCAGCTCGTAGCCCTGCTCGGCAAGATCCTCGAGGATGCTGGCGCCGGTCGCCCAGGCGCCGGTGGCGGTCTTGGCGGCGCCGGGCAGGCCCATGACGCCAAACAGGATGTCGCCGAGCTGCTTCGGCGAGCCGATATTGAAGGGCTGGCCGGCGAGCTCGTGGATGCCGGCCTCGAGGCCGGCTGCGGCCTGCGCGAATTCGCCCGAGAGGCGCGAGAGCATGCCGCGATCGATGGCGATGCCGCGCCGCTCCATCGCCGCGAGCACCGGCACCATCGGCCGTTCCAGCGTCTCATAGACGGTCGCCATGCCCTCGGCGGCGAGGCGCGGCTTCAGCACCTGCCAGAGCCGCAGCGTCACGTCGGCGTCCTCGGCGGCATAGGCCGTGGCGCGGTCGAGCGGCACGCGGTCGAAGGTGATGCGCGCCTTGCCCTTGCCGGTCACGTCGTCGAAGGTGATCGGCGTATGGCCGAGCCATTTCTCCGAAAGCGGATCCATGCCATGCGGCCCGCGCCCGGCATCGAGCACATAGGACATGAGCATCGTGTCGTCATAGGGCGCGATCTCGATGCCGTAGCGGGCGAGCACCAGCCAGTCATATTTGAGGTTCTGCGCCACCTTGAGGACCGAGCGGTCCTCGAGCAGCGGCTTGAGGACGGCGAGGGCCGCGCGGATCGGGATCTGGCCGTCGAGCACGCCCTCGTTGAAGAGGCCGTCGCCCTCGCCGCGATGGGCGAGCGGAATGTAGCAGGCATCATCAGGCCCGAGCGCCAGCGAGACGCCGACGAGTTCCGCCTGCATCGGATCGAGCGAGGTCGTCTCGGTATCGACCGCGACCAGCCCGCGCTCGAACGCACGCTGCGCCCAGCCCATCAGATCGTCGAGCGTCGTCACGGTCGCATATTTCGCCCGGTCGACCGGCGTCTCGCGCGCTTCGCGGGCGCGCGCCTCGGCGAGCCCGGCCGGTGTCAGGCGGCTGTCCGGGGCGGCGTCAGCAGGCGCGGCGGCAGCGTCCGAGGCGGCGTCCCCGCCGATGCGCGGTGCCTGCTCGTCGCCGAAGAGGGACTGCGGCAGGGTGGCCGCCAGCGACGCCGAGGCGAGCGCGCCGTCGGGATCGACCTTCGACTGCTCGACCCCGGTCGCGGCGGCGACGCGGCCGGTCAGCGTCGAGAATTCCATTGCCTTCAGGAAGCGGATCAGCCGCTCGCCCTCGATCGACCGCACGGCCAGCTGCTCGATCGGCGTGTCCAGCGGCACGTTCTGGTCGAGCGTCACGAGGCGCATTGAGATGCGCGCCTGCTCGGCGAAGGTGATCAGCGCCTCGCGCCGCTTCGGCTGCTTGATGTCGGCGGCGTTGGCGAGCAGTCCCTCGAGATCGCCATAGGTCTCGATCAGCTGCGCCGCCGTCTTGATGCCGATGCCGGGAACGCCGGGGACGTTGTCGACGCTGTCGCCGGCCAGCGACTGCACGTCGACGACCTTCTCGGGCGGCACGCCGAACTTCTCGATCACCTCGTCGCGGCCGATCGTCTTGCCCTTCATGGTGTCGAGCATGAGGACGCCGGGCCGGATCAGCTGCATCAGGTCCTTGTCAGAGGCGACGATGGTGACGTCGGCGCCGGCCCCGACCGCCTGGCGCGTATAGGTCGCGATGAGATCGTCGGCCTCATAGCCCTCCTGCTCGATGCAGGCGACGTTGAAGGCATGCACCGCCTTGCGGATCAGGCCGAATTGCGGCCGGAGATCCTCGGGCGGCTCCGGCCGCTGCGCCTTGTAGAGGTCGTAGATCTGGTTGCGGAAGGTCGTCGAGGAATGGTCGAGCACCACCGCGAGATGGGTCGGGCGGACGCCGACCTCGTTCGCTTCCTTCAGCAGCTTCCACAGCATGTTGCAGAAGCCGGCGACGGCGCCGACCGGCAGGCCGTCGGACTTCCGCGTCAGCGGCGGCAGCGCGTGATAGGCGCGGAAGATGTAGGACGAGCCGTCGACGAGGAAGACATGGCTTCCCGGGCCGATCGGTTGCGAGGGCGGGGCGGCGGCGTCGGTGGGGTGCGGCTCGGACATGCGCGGGACTATGCCTTCGACGGCCGGCTTTGGCTATATCGACGGCCGATTGCCGGTTCACGCTCCGGGGATTAGCGTCGCGCATGGCCGAATCGAACCGCTCCGGGCGCGAGCCCTTCTCCCTTGCCGCCCTCATGCCGCTGGCGACCGTCTTCGGCGGCCTGTTCGTCGCCTGGTGCGCCGCCGTCGTCTGGCTCCAGCAGTTGCCGCCGGAGGAGGGCTGGGTGCGCCAGGTCGTGCCGCTGCTGCTCTGGGCGGCGGCGATCGCGCTCTGGATCGCCTCGCAGCGCCCTGAGCGTCCGGCCGCCTGGCTCGGGCTCATCCCGATCGATCGCCGCGCCATCCTGGTGACGGCGGTGACCTTCGCCGCGATGTTCGCCTGGCATGCGATCCGCATCGCGGTCGGGCGGCCGCCGAGCGGGCTGCTCACGCTGCTACCGCCCGAAATCTATGGCTGGATGCTCGCCGGCATCCTCTTCAACGAATTGCTCTTCCGCGGCGTCCTGCAGACGCGACTCTCGGAATTGCTGGAGCCGAAATTCGCGCTGCCGATCACGGCGATCGTCGCGCTCCTCTTCCGCCTGCCGAGCTTCTATCTCGGCGGCGGCGCCATCGAGCCGGTGACGCTCTACAGCATCTTCCTGCTCAGCCTTCTCGCCGGCGTCCTCCGCTTCCTCGCGAAAAGCCTCTGGCCCGCCATCGCCCTGCAGGCCGCCAATGCGCTGGGCTCGCTGCTGTAGGCGGCCGCCGCTAAGGCCCCGTTAACCGCATCGCGCGTTTCATCGATCCATGACCGCCGCGCCGCCTCTCATTCTCGCTGCGCCCGACACGATCGCGATGATCGATGCCTGGGAGGAGCATCTGCGCGGCGAGAGGCGGCTCGCGCCGAAGACGCTCGAGGCCTATGGCCGCGACCTCCAGCAGTTCCTCTCCTTCATCACGCTGCATATCGGCAATCCGCCCGGGATCGCCGATCTCGCCGATCTCCGCATGGGCGATATCCGCGGCTTCATGGCGAGCCGGCGGCAAGGCGGGGCCGGTGCGCGGACGCTGGCGCGTGGGCTCGCCGGCATCCGCTCCTTCATCGGCTTTCTTGAGCGCGAGGGCCTTGCCAACGGCGCCGCCTTCCGCGCCATGCGCACGCCGCGCCAGCCGAAGACGCTGCCAAAGCCGCTGACGCCGACGCTCGCCGTCCGCGTCACCGAGGCGGAGGAGCAGCTCGACGACGAGCCCTGGGTCGCGGCGCGCAACGCTGCCGTGCTCGCGCTCTGCTATGGCTCGGGCCTGCGCATCTCCGAGGCGCTCGGCATCCGCCGCTCCGAGGCGCCGCTCTCGGGCGAGGGGGTGCTGCGCGTCACCGGCAAGGGCGGCAAGACGCGCCTCGTGCCGGTGCTGCCGGTCGTGGTCGAGGCGATCGCCACCTATCTCCGCCTCGCGCCGTTTGCGCCGAAGGCCGACGGGCCGCTGTTCCTCGGCGTGCGCGGCGGACCGCTCAGGGCGCGGATCATCCAGCTCGCGATGGCGCGGATGCGCGGCGCGCTCGGACTGCCCGAGAGCGCCACGCCGCATGCGCTCCGCCATTCCTTCGCGACGCATCTCCTGGCCGGCGGCGGCGATCTCCGCGCCATCCAGGAGCTGCTCGGCCATGCCAGCCTCTCGACGACGCAGATCTATACCGGCGTCGACATGGAGCGCATGCTCGCCGTCTTCGAGGAGACGCATCCGCGCGCCCGTCGCCGCCCCGCCGCCTGATCAGAGCGGGCGCAGCGTGAACACGGCCGTGTCGATGGCGAAGCTGCCATCCTCGGTCACCTCGAAATGCCGGCGCACATCATCGGAGACCGCGGCCTGTAGCGCCCGGATCGCGTCCGCGAACACCTGTGGCGTCCGCATGCGCGCGATCCAGCTGGCATAATCGAGCGGCAGGCGGCGGCGCGTCAGCCCGGTCGTCTTGAAGCCGGCCTCGGCCGCGAAGGCGAGCCATTCGGCAGCCGAGTAGTCGCGGACATGCGAGGGATCGCGCAGCATCTCGAAGGTCTGCAGGAAGGTGTCGAGCACCGGCTGCTCCGGCGCGACGACATCGGCGAAGCCGGCGACGCCCGTCCGCTTCAGAACGCGGTGCGCCTCGCGCAGCCCGGCGCGGACATCGTCCCAATGATGGGCGGTGAAGCGGCAGAGCACGACATCGAAGCTCTCGTCAGGGAAGGGCAGGCGCTCGGCCGGTCCCTGGACGGTCTCGATATTGGTCTGGCCGCGCCGGGCCGCCTCAGTTGAGACGGCGGCCAGCATGTCCGCCGAGAGGTCATAGGCCGTCACGGAGGCCGCGACCTTCGCCGCGGCATAGCTGACATGGCCGCCGCCGCAGCCGAGGTCGAGCACGCGTGCATGCGGGATCGCGGCCGCCAACGCCGCCAGCTCGGCGATGTCGTCGCCCTCGGCATGGGTGCGGCTGGCGACATAGGCGCTCGCCTGGCTGCCGAACTGGCGCGCGACCAGCGCGGCCTGGTCGGTCTCGGCCGAGGGGGCCGGGGTGGAATTGGTCATGATTGCGTTTCCGTGGTGAGGGCGCCGGTGAACGGCGCCGGATCCAAGCGGTAGCCTGTCATGATAGCCTGTTACCAGTTCCAATCTTATCCTGGTATAATAGCCACCATGACGGGATCCGATGCCACGCGGCGGCAGGAATTCGGCGCCTTCCTGCGCGCCCATCGCGAGCGGCTGCAGCCGGCGATGTTCGGGCTCGAGCGCGGCCAGCGCCGGCGCACGCCGGGCCTTCGCCGCGAGGAACTCGCCGCGCTTGCCGGCGTCAGCGCCACCTGGCTCGCCTGGATCGAGCAGGGCCGCGATGTCCAGGTCTCGACCAATGCGGTGACGCGGCTCGCCCGCGTGCTGCGGCTCTCGCCGGCCGAGCGCTTCTATCTGTTCAGCCTCGCCGGCCGCACCGATCCCGAGCGGGCCGAGGCGGAGGACGACGCCATGCCGGAGGGGCCGGCGGCGATCGCGATGGCTCTCGCCATGCCGGCCTATCTCATCGACCGCGCCTGGACTGCGCGGGCCTGGAACGCGGCGGCGTCGCGCCTCTTCACCGGCTGGCTGGGCGGCGCGTCCGAGCGCAATCTGCTGCGCTTCATCTTCCTCGATGAAGCGGCGCGGCGCCTCATCGCCGACTGGGAGATCCGCGCAAGGCGGGTCGCCGCCGAGTTTCGGGCCGACTACAGCCGCCATCTCGCCGCGCCGGATCTCCGCGCGCTGGCGCAGGAGCTCGCGAGTGCCAGCCCGCTCTTTGCCGAGGCCTGGGAGGCGCATGCCGTCGTCGAGCGCGAGGGCGGGCTGCGCCTCTTCGATCACCCTGAGGACGGGCGGCTCGCCTTTCGCCAGACGACGCTCACGCCGGCGCGCCATCCGGACTGGAAGCTCGTCGTGCTGGAGCCGCTGGAGGCGGCTCAGGCGACGCCATAGCGGTTGGCGGCCTCGATCGTGAGCCCCATGCCGACCGAGCCGAAGGTGTCGCCCTCGACCGGGCGCGCCTCGGGCAGCGCGGCGAGGATCGCCTTGCGGACATGGGCGAGGCGCGTCGAGCCGCCGGTGAGGAACACCGCGTCGACGGCGCCTGCAGCCAGCCCGGCCTCTGCGAGGCATGCCTCGATGCGCGCGGCGATGGCCGCGGCGAGACCCGCCGTCTCGGTGATCAGCGTGTCGCGCGTCACCCGCGCCTCCAGCCCGCTCTCGATCCAGCCGAGCGGGACATCGGCCGCCGCGCGGTCGGAGAGGGCGATCTTCGCCGCCTCGACTTCGATGGCGAGGCGGTGGCCGCCGCGCTCGTCGATCACATGGATCAGCCGCTCTATCATCTCGGGATGGCGGGCCTCGCGGCGCACCTCGCCGAGCTGCTGCATCACGCCGCGCTCATAGAGGCGGTTGATCGTCGACCAGGTCGCGAGATCGTGGAAATAGCCCGATGGCACCGGCAGGCCGGCGCGCTTCATGGCGCTGCGATAGCCGAGCAGCGGCATCACGGTGCCGAGGCTGAGCTGGCGGTCGAAATCGGTGCCGCCGATGCGGATGCCGTCATTGGCGAGAATGTCGTCGCCGCGCTCGGCGCGGCCGCGCCGCTCCGGGCCGAGGCGGACGATCGAGAAATCCGACGTGCCGCCGCCGATATCGGCGATGAGCGCGATCTCCTCGCGATTGACCTGCCGCTCATAATCGAGCGCGGCGGCGATCGGCTCATACTGGAAGGAAATATCGGTGAAGCCGGCCTCGCGGGCGATCTCGGCGAGGACCGCTTCGGCCTTGGCGTCGCCCTCCGTATCGCCATCGACGAAGTGCACCGGGCGGCCATGCACCACCGCCGTGATCGGGCGGCCGCTCGCCGCCTCGGCGCGGCGCTTCACCACGGCGATGAAATGGGCGATGACCGAGCGGAAGCCGACGCGGGCGCGGCCGACCTGCGTCGTCTCGTTGATCAGCGGATTGCCGAGCACCGATTTGAGGCTGCGCATCAGCCGTCCGTCATGTCCGTCGACATAGGCGCGGATCGCCGCGCGTCCGACGAGGGGCGCCGCATCGCGGGCATAGAAGATCGCGCTCGGCAGCGTGACGTCGTCGCCTTCGAGGGCGATGAGCTCCGGCGTTGCCGAAGCAAGGCCGAGCGTCGAATTGGACGTGCCGAAATCAAGGCCGCACGCTGTCATCGCGTCGCTCCTCTTGGGGGAACCGATCACTCGGGAAAAGGGCTGGTCTGGTTAGTGGCATCATGCGGCGAGATCAAGCCCGAATGGGCGCGCGAAGGGGCGCCATGTCGCTTTCATCGCGCTCGCAATGGTGGTCTTGTCGGCCGCGCCCGTGCGATTCGGGCGTCTTCAGAAGGGACTTGCGCCATGGCAGAGGCGGCGAAGACAGGCGATGTCACCATCGAGGCGGCGCTCGACGCCGCCGGCACCGGCGCCTTCCAGCGGAAGCTGCTGGCGATCTTCGGGCTGGTCTGGGCCGCGGACGCCATGCAGGTGCTGGCGATCGGCTTCACCGCGCCCTCGATCGCGGCGAGTTTCGGCATGACCGTGCCGCAGGCGCTGCAGGCGGGCACGGTGTTCTTCGTCGGCATGCTGATCGGCGCCGCGGTGTTCGGCCGCCTCGCCGACCGCATCGGCCGCCGCAACCTGCTGATCGTCACGGTGCTGATCGATGCGGCGTTCGGTCTCGCCTCGGCGATCGCGCCGAACTTCCTCGTCCTCGCCGGTTTCCGCTTCATGACCGGCCTTGCCGTCGGCGGCACGCTGCCGGTCGACTATGCGATGATGGCCGAGTTCCTGCCCGCGAACCGCCGCGGCCGCTGGCTGGTGGCGCTCGAAGGCTTCTGGGCGATTGGCACCATCGCGGTCGCTCTCGCCGCCTGGTACGCCTCGTCCGCCGGCTTCGCTGAGCCCTGGCGCTTCATCTTCCTGATCACCGCGCTGCCGGCGCTGGTCGGCGTCGGCCTCCGCTTCCTCATCCCGGAATCGCCCTATTACCTTGCGCGCAATGGCCGCGCCGGCGAAGCGAAGACGACGCTCGACCGCATCGCGCTGCAGAATGGCGGCCGCGTCGTGCCGGGGCGGCTCGTGGTCCAGACGAGCGAGAAGCCGCCACTGTCGGCGCTGTTCGCCGGGCCGCTCGGCCGGCGCAGCCTCCTGATCTTCGCCGCCTGGCTCTTGGTCTCGGTCGCCTATTACGGCGTCTTCACCTGGCTGCCGGGCAAGCTCGTCGGCGAGGGGCACGGCTTCGTGCGCGGCTACGGCTTCCTGGTGCTGCTCGCCATCGCCCAGCTGCCCGGCTATGCGCTGGCGGCTTATGGCGTCGAGCGCTTCGGCCGCAAGCCGACGCTGATCGCCTTCCTGCTGCTCTCGGCGGCCGGCTGTTTCCTCTATGCGGTGCTGAGCGATCCCGGCGCCATCGCCGGCGCCATGCTCTTGATGAGCTTCGCGCTGCTCGGCACCTGGGGCGCGCTCTATGCCTTCACGCCCGAGCTCTACCCGACGACGCTGCGCGCCAGCGGCATGGGCATCGCCGGCGCCATGGCGCGGCTCGGCGGATTGCTGGCGCCGACGCTGGTCGGCATCGTCATCGGCTACAGCTTCAATGTCGCGCTCGGCATGTTCGCCGCGCTGCTGCTGCTCGGCGCGATCGCCACCGCATTGATCGACGTCGAGACCAAGGGCGCGCCGCTCACATAGTCAGCGCATCGATCGCCCGTCATGGCCGGGCGAGCCCGGCCATGACGCCAACCCGCGCGCCGATCAGAGATGGATCGGCTTGGTCCAGGCGGCGAGCGCGGCTTCCTTGACGCTTTCCGACATGGTCGGATGGGCATGCGTGGTGCGGCCGAGATCCTCGGCCGAGCCGGCGAATTCCATCAGCACGACGATCTCGTGGATCATCTCGCCGGCGCCGACGCCGACGATGTGGCCGCCGAGCACGCGGTCGGTCTTGGCGTCCGAGAGGATCTTGACGAAGCCCTCGGTCGCCAGCATCGCGCGGGCGCGGCCATTGGCCGAGAACGGGAACTTGCCGACCTTGTAGTCGATGCCGGCCGCCTTCAGCTCTTCCTCGGTCTTGCCGACCGAGGCGATCTCGGGATTGGTGTAGACGACCGAGGGGATGGCGCCATAGTTCACATGGCCGGCCTGTCCGGCCAGGATCTCGGCGAGCGCGACGCCCTCGTCCTCGGCCTTGTGCGCCAGCATCGGGCCGGCGATGACATCGCCGATGGCATAGATGCCGGGAACATTGGTCTGGTAGTGGCCGTCGACCTTGACGCGGCGGCGCTCGTCGAGCGCGACGCCAGCGGCCTCGAGGCCGAGCCCTTCCGTATAGGGCCGGCGGCCGATCGCCACCAGCACGACATCGGCCTCCAGCACTTCCGCGGCCGGGCCGCCGTCCTTGGCCGGCTCGACCGTGACCTTCAGCGTCTCGCCCGAGGTATCGACGCCGGTGACCTTGGCGCCGAGCTTGAAGGCGAAGCCCTGCTTCTGCAGCATGCGCTGGAACTGCTTGGCGACGTCGCCATCCATGCCGGGCAGGATGCGGTCGAGGAACTCGACGACGGTCACCTCGGCGCCGAGGCGGCGCCAGACCGAGCCGAGCTCGAGGCCGATGACGCCAGCGCCGACGACGATCAGCTTCTTCGGAACGCTCGGCAGGTCGAGCGCGCCGGTCGAGGTCACGATCCGCTTCTCGTCGATGGCGACGCCGGGCAGCGGCGCCGAATCGGAGCCGGTGGCAATCACGATCGCCTTCGTTTCCAGCGTCTCGCTGGAGCCGTCGGCCTTGGTGACTTGAACCTTGCCTGGCGCGAGGATCGCGCCCGTGCCGATGATGCCGTCGATCTTGTTCTTCTTGAAGAGATAGGCGACGCCGTCGACATTCGACTTCACCGTCGCGTCCTTGTGGGCGTGCATCGCCGGAAGGTCGAGCTCGGGCGCGCCGACCTTGACGCCGAGCGGCGCCAAATGGCCGACATGGTCGAACTGCTCGGAGGCATAGAGCAGCGCCTTCGAGGGAATGCAGCCGATATTGAGGCAGGTGCCGCCATAGGTGGCCCGCTTCTCGATGACGGCGACCTTCAGCCCGAGCTGCGCCGCCTTGACCGCGCAGACATAGCCGCCCGGACCGGAACCGATGATGACGAGATCGTAGGACATAGCTTGAGGGCTCTCTCTGGCGTCAGCTGGCCATCTGACGATGTAATTCCGCTTGGCGTTCCGCTTTCTCGCGGAGTCGATCGGCGCCGAAATCGATCTCGGTGCCCGCCTCATCGATCCACAGGATCGAGTGGCCGTATTCAGAGACGGCGACCGTGTTGAAATTGGCCGCATCGCGGCGGAGATAGTCGAAGGCTCGTCCCGTCGAGATCACGGGGCGGAGATCGACCACGCCCTCATAGCCGTCGTCGAAGACAATCTTGAGCACGCCGGATATGACGGGCTCGGCCGACGTGATGCGCGGCAGAACTTCGGTCATGGCACGTTCCCCACGGGCTCGCCGGCTGCGGCGCGCTCAAAGGTGGACCTCAGAGCATCCTTGCGCGTCGCGGCCCATTCAATGACGGACCGCAGCTTGGTCGGAGGCAGCGAGCCCTTCATGATGCGGAGCGTATCGATTTCGATCGCCACGCGAAACTCCGCAAATTCGGCGTGGAAATGCGGCGGCGCGTGCTCATCGGCGTAGAACTGGATCTTTCACGCCATCAACACGCGCGACCGTGGGCACAGGCCGCCTCTCGCACTAGAGGTCGAGAATGATCCGCTGCGGATCCTCGAGGCTTTCCTTGACGCGGACGAGGAACGTGACCGCTTCCTTGCCGTCGACGACGCGGTGATCGTAGGAAAGCGCCAGATACATCATCGGGCGGATCTCGATCTTGCCGCCGACGACCATCGGCCGCTCCTGGATCTTGTGCATGCCGAGAATGCCGGACTGCGGCGCATTCAGGATCGGCGTCGACATCAGCGAGCCGTAGATGCCGCCATTGGTGATCGTGAAGGTGCCGCCCTGCATCTCCTCGATCTTCAACTGGCCGTCGCGGGCGCGCTTGCCATAGCCGGCGATGGTCTTCTCGATACCGGCCAGCGAGAGCTGGTCGGCGTCGCGGACGACGGGCACGACGAGGCCCTTGTCGGTGCCGACGGCGATGCCGACATGGTAATAGTTCTTGTAGACGAGGTCGGTGCCGTCGATCTCGGCGTTCACGGCCGGGATGTCCTTCAGCGCCTGGATCACGGCCTTCACGAAGAAGCCCATGAAGCCGAGCTTGGCGCCATGCTTCTTCTCGAAGATGTCCTTGTACTGCGCGCGCAGCGCCATCACCGCGGTCATGTCGACCTCGTTGAAGGTCGTCAGCATCGCGGCAGTGTTCTGCGCATCCTTGAGGCGGCGCGCGATCGTCTGGCGCAGCTTGGTCATGCGCACGCGCTCTTCGCGCGCGGCGTCATCGGCCGGCGAGGGCGCCCGCATCGCGACGGGGGCCGCTGCGGCGGCCGGGGCCGGGCCGCGCTCGATGGCGGCGACGAGATCGCCCTTGGTGACGCGGCCGTCCTTGCCGCTGCCGGCAACCGAAACGGGATCGACGCCGCTCTCGGCGGCGAGCTTGGCGACGGCCGGGCCGTTCGCGTCGGCCGTGACGGGCTTCGCGGGCTGAGCAGCCGGCTTCGGAGCCTCGGCCTTGACCGGTTCGGCAGCCTTGGCGGGCTCGGCGGCCTTCGCCGGCTCGGCAGGCTTGGCGGCGGGCTTCGCGGCAGCGCCGGCCTCGGCGATGGTGCCGAGCAGCGCTCCGACGCCGACGGTCTCGCCGTCATTGGCGGCCAGCGCCTCGAGGACGCCTCCGGCCGGGGCCGGAACCTCGATGGTGACCTTGTCGGTTTCGAGCTCGACCAGTGGCTCGTCGACGGCGACGGTCTCGCCGACTTTCTTGAACCAGCGCCCGATCGTCGCCTCGGTCACGGACTCGCCGAGGGTGGGTACGCGGATTTCGGTTGCCATGACGGGGTCTCTGTCTTCGGATCGTGTGAAAGGGCGAGGGAGCGGCGCCAGTGCGCCGCCCGGGTCAGGCGAAGGCTTCGTCGAGGAAGGCGGCGAGCTGGGCGAGATGCTTCGACATCAAGCCGGTCGCGGTCGCGGCCGAGGCGGGCCGGCCGACATAGCGCGCGCGCTTGGCGGCGCCGCCGGCCTGCGTCAGGACCCATTCGAGATTGGGCTCGACGAAGCTCCACGAGCCCATGTTCTTCGGCTCTTCCTGGCACCAGACGACTTCGGCATTCTTGAAGCGGCCGATCTCGCCGACGAGCGCTTTGAGCGGGAACGGATAGAGCTGCTCGACGCGCAGCAGATAGACATCGTCGATGCCGCGCTTCTCGCGTTCCTCATAGAGGTCGTAATAGACCTTGCCCGAGCACATCACGACGCGGCGGATCTTGTCGTCCGGCGCGAGCTTGATGACCTGGTCCTTCAGGAATTCGGCATCGTCCCAGAGCAGGCGATGGAAGGACGACAGCGGGCCGAACTGCGCGATGTGCGACACCGCGCGCTTGTGGCGGAGCAGCGACTTCGGCGTCATCAGGATGAGCGGCTTGCGGATGTCGCGCTTCAGCTGCCGGCGCAGGATGTGGAAATAGTTCGACGGCGTGGTGACGTTGGCCACCTGCATGTTGTCCTCGGCGCACATCTGCAGCCAGCGCTCGAGCCTCGCCGAGGAATGCTCCGGACCCTGGCCCTCATAGCCGTGCGGCAGCAGGCAGACGAGGCCGGACATGCGCAGCCACTTGCGCTCGCCCGACGACAGGAACTGGTCGAACACCACCTGCGCGCCATTGGCGAAGTCGCCGAACTGGGCTTCCCAGAGGGTCAGCGTGTTGGGCTCGGACAGCGAATAGCCATACTCGAAGCCGAGCACCGCCTCTTCCGAGAGCATCGAATTGATGACCTCGTAATTGCCCTGGCCTTCCTGGATGTTGTTGAGCGGGATGAAACGCTCCTCGCTCTCCTGGTCGTAGAGGACCGAGTGCCGCTGCGAGAAGGTGCCACGCTCGACATCCTGGCCGGAGAGGCGGATGTGATGGCCCTCGACGGCGAGCGTCGCGAAGGCGAGCGCCTCGGCGGTGGCCCAGTCGATGCCGATCCCGGTCTCGATCGACTTCTTGCGGTTGTCGAGGAAGCGCTGGATGGTCTTGTGGACGCGGAAATCGGCGGGGACGGCGGTGAGCCGCTCGCCGATGCGCTTCAGCTCGTCGAGCTCCAGCCCGGTCTTGCCGCGGCGCGGCTCGTCGTCCTGCTGCGCGGCCTTGAGGCCGGCCCAGGCGCCGTCGAGCCAGTCGGCCTTGTTCGGCTTGTAGCTCTGACCCGCCTCGAACTCGCCCTCGAGCTTGGCACGCCAGGCGGCCTTGAGGCCCTCGACTTCCTCGTTGCTGTAGAGCCCCTCGGCGATCAGCTTGCCGGCATAGATGTCGACGATCGCGCGATGGCTGCGGATCGTCCGGTACATCAGCGGCTGCGTGAAGGCCGGCTCGTCGCCCTCGTTGTGGCCGAAGCGGCGATAGCAGAACATGTCGATGACGACCGGCTTGTGGAACTTCTGCCGGAACTCGATCGCGATCTTGGCGGCGTAGACGACCGCCTCGGGATCATCGCCGTTCACATGGAAGATCGGCGCCTCGATCATCTTGGCGACGTCGGAGGGATAGGGCGAGGAGCGCGAGAAGCGCGGATTGGTGGTGAAGCCGATCTGGTTGTTGACGATGAAATGCACGGAGCCGCCGGTGCGGTGGCCCTTGAGGCCGGAAAGGCCGAAGCATTCCGCCACGACGCCCTGGCCGGCAAAGGCGGCATCGCCATGGATGATCAGCGGCAGCACTTCCGAGCGGACATAGTCCTTGCGGAGATCCTGCTTGGCGCGCGCCTTGCCGAGCACGACGGGATCGACGATCTCGAGATGCGAGGGGTTGGCGGTCAGCGACAGATGCACCTTGTTGCCGTCGAACTCGCGGTCCGACGAGGCGCCGAGGTGATACTTGACGTCGCCCGAACCCTCGACGTCGTCGGGGGCATAGGAGCCGCCCTTGAACTCGTGGAAGAGGGCGCGGTGCGGCTTGCCCAGTACCTGCGTCAGCACGTTGAGGCGGCCGCGATGGGCCATGCCGAGCACGATCTCGTGCACGCCGAGATTGCCGCCGCGCTTGATGATCTGCTCGAGCGCCGGGATCAGCGATTCCGCGCCGTCGAGGCCGAAGCGCTTGGTGCCGGTGAACTTGACGTCGAGGAACTTCTCGAAGCCCTCGGCCTCGATCAGCTTGTTGAGGATGGCCTTCTTGCCTTCATTGGTGAAGGAGATCGCCTTGTCGGGCCCCTCGATGCGGCCCTGGATCCAGGCCTTCTCGACCGGATCCGAAATGTGCATGAACTCGACGCCGAGCGTCGAGCAATAGGTGCGCTTCAGGATCGCCAGCATCTCGGGGATGGTGGCGAATTCGAGCCCTAGCACGTGGTCGATGAAGATCTTGCGGCCATAGTCGGCTTCGGTGAAGCCGTAGCTCGATGGATGCAACTCCTCATGGTCGCCGACGGTGGCGAGATGGAGCGGATCGAGATCGGCATGGAGATGGCCGCGCATGCGATAGGCGCGGATCATCATGATCGCGCGGACCGAATCGCGCGCCGCCTGCTGGATCGCCGCTTCCGAGACGACCGGGGCCGGCTGCGCCGCGCCGTTGGCAGCCGGCTTCACCGCGTCCTGCGCCTTCGCCTTCAGCTTGTCGGTGACGATCTTCTCGATCTGTCCCCAGTTGCCGTCCATGGCCGAGACCAGCTCGCCATTGGCATGCACCGGCCAGTCGGCCCGCTGCCAGGTCGCCCCGCGGGCCTCGGCGGTCACCGTGGCCGGATCGTCGGCGATCGCCGCAAAGAAATCCCGCCATTCGGCTTCCACCGAGGCGGGGTCCTTCTCGTAGCGCGCGTAGAGGTCCTCGATATAGGCGGCATTGCCGCCATAGAGGAAAGACGACGATTGAAAGGCCGCGTTGGCTTGTTCGCGTGACATGGTCCAAGCGAGGAGCCTCCCGGCTCCTCTCTCCCTGATCGCGCGGCAAGTCCGCCGCGCCGTTACATTTTCCCCGTCATCCCTGCCCCGGAATGTCGGTCTTGCCGTCTATCCCTTCAAGACCTCAACCAAGGTCTTTCCAAGGCGCGCCGGCGAGGGCGACACCCTGATCCCCGCCGATTCCATCGCCGCGATCTTGTCCTCGGCGCCACCCTTGCCGCCGGAGATGATCGCGCCGGCGTGACCCATGCGCCGTCCGGGCGGTGCGGTGCGGCCGGCGATGAAGCCGACCATCGGCTTCGAACGACCGCGCTTCGCCTCGTCCTTGATGAACTGCGCCGCGTCCTCCTCGGCCGAACCGCCGATTTCGCCGATCATCACGATCGACTGCGTCGCATCATCCGCCAGGAACATTTCCAAAATGTCGATGAACTCGGTGCCCTTGACCGGATCGCCGCCGATGCCGACGGCGGTGGTCTGGCCGAGGCCCTCGTTCGAGGTCTGGAACACCGCCTCGTAGGTCAGCGTGCCGGAGCGCGAAACGATGCCGACGCTACCCTGCTTGAAGATGTTGGCCGGCATGATGCCGATCTTCGATTGCCCGGCTGTGACGACGCCCGGGCAATTCGGCCCGATGAGGCGCGACTTCGAGCCGGAGAGCGAGCGCTTGACCTTGACCATGTCGAGGACGGGGATGCCCTCGGTGATGCAGACGATCAGCGGGATCTCGGCATCGATCGCCTCGCAGATCGCGTCGGCGGCGCCGGGCGGCGGTACATAGATCACGGAGGCGTCGGCGCCGGTCGCGGCGCGCGCCTCGGCGACGGTGTCGAACACCGGCAGGCCGAGATGCGTCTGGCCGCCCTTGCCGGGCGAGGTGCCGCCGACGAGCCTGGTCCCATAGGCGAGCGCCTGCTCGGAATGGAAGGTGCCGTTCTTGCCGGTGAAGCCCTGGGTGATGAGCTTGGTGTTCGCGTCGATCAGGATGGACATCAGACGGCTTCCTTCACGGCCTTGACGATCTTCTGGGCGGCGTCGTCGAGATCGTCGGCGGGGATGACGTTGAGACCGCTCTCGCGGATGATCTGCTTGCCGAGTTCGACATTCGTGCCCTCGAGGCGCACGACCAGCGGCACTTCGAGGCCGACCGCCTTCACCGCGGCGAGGACGCCGCGCGCGATGACGTCGCATTTCATGATGCCGCCGAAGATGTTGACGAGGATGCCCTTCACCTTCGGATCGGAGGTGATGATCTTGAAGGCCGCCGTGACCTTCTCCTCGCTGGCGCCGCCGCCGACATCGAGGAAGTTGGCCGGGCTCTCGCCATAGAGCTGGATGATGTCGAGCGTCGCCATCGCGAGGCCGGCGCCGTTGACCATGCAGCCGATCGTGCCGTCGAGCGCGATATAGGCGAGGTCGTATTTCGAGGCCTCGATCTCCTTCTGGTCCTCCTCCGTCTCGTCGCGCAGCGCGACCATGTCCGGATGGCGGTAGAGCGAGTTCGAATCGAACGACACCTTGGCGTCGAGCACTTTCAGATGCCCATCCTTGGTGACGATCAGCGGGTTGACCTCGAGCATCGCCATGTCCTTGGCGACGAAGGCGGCGTAGAGCTTCGAGACGACGTCGTAGGCTTCCTTGGCGAGCGGGCCGGAGAGGCCGAGCGCCTTGGCGACGGTCAGGCCGTGATGCGGCATGATGCCGGTGGCCGGATCGACCGAGAAGGTCTTGATCTTCTCAGGGCTCGAATGGGCGACTTCCTCGATGTCCATGCCGCCTTCCGTCGAGACGACGAAGGCGATGCGCGACGTCTCGCGGTCGACGAGGAGGGAGAGGTAGAACTCCTTCTCGATGTCGGAGCCGTCCTCGACATAGAGGCGGTTGACCTGCTTGCCGGCCGGTCCGGTCTGGATCGTGACGAGCGTGTTGCCGAGCATCTCGGCCGCGAAGGCCTTGACCTCGTCGATCGAGCGGGCGAGGCGGACGCCGCCCTTCTCGCCCGCCGCTGCTTCCTTGAACTTGCCCTTGCCGCGGCCGCCGGCATGGATCTGCGACTTGACGACCCAGAGCGGGCCGCCCAGCGTGCGCGCCGCCGCCTCGGCTTCGGCCGCCGAGAAGATGGCGACGCCGTTCGAGACCGGCGCGCCGAAATCTTTCAGCACGGCCTTGGCCTGATATTCATGGATGTTCATGGAGTGCGTTCCGCCTTCTGGGGATCGGAGCCGGGTCGGCCGTGGATCAGGCGCCGAGCGCCGGGACGATCTTGACGCAGGCCTCGACGAGGCCTTCGACCGAGGCGAGCGACTTGTCGAGCATGGCCTTCTCGCTCTCATCGAGGCTGATCTCGATGATGCGCTCGACGCCGGCTGCGCCAATCACGATCGGCACGCCGATATAGCGGCCGGTGATGCCATACTGGCCGTCGAGCAGGGCCGCCGCCGGCAGCACGCGCTTCTTGTCCTTCAGATAGCTCTCCGCCATCGCGATGGCCGAGGCTGCCGGGGCATAGAAGGCCGAGCCGGTCTTCAGGAGGTTGACGATCTCGGCGCCGCCGTCGCGGGTGCGCTGGACGATGGAATCGAGGCGCTCCTGCTCGATCCAGCCGAGCTTGACGAGATCGGTGAGCGGAATGCCGGCAACCGTCGAATAGCGCGTCAGCGGCACCATCGTGTCGCCATGGCCGCCGAGCACGAAGGCGGTGATGTCCTCGACCGAGACCTTGAACTCCTCGGCGAGGAAGTAGCGGAAGCGGGCGCTGTCGAGCACGCCGGCCATGCCGACCACCTTGTTGGCCGGGAGGCCCGAGAACTTCTGCAGCGCCCAGACCATCGCGTCGAGCGGATTGGTGATGCAGATGACGAAGGCGTCGGGGGCGTAGGTCTTGATGCCCGCGCCGACCTGCTCCATCACTTGGAGATTGATGCCGAGCAGATCATCGCGGCTCATGCCGGGCTTGCGCGGCACGCCGGCGGTGACGATGACCACGTCGGCGCCCGCGATACCCGCATAGGAAGAGGTGCCGCTGATGGCGCTGTCGAAGCCGATCACCGGCGAGGCCTCGGCGATATCGAGCGCCTTGCCCTGGGGAACGCCGTCGGCGATGTCGAACAGGACGATGTCGCCCAGTTCCTTGATGCCGGCGAGGAGGGCGAGGGTGCCGCCGATCTGACCGGAACCGATCAGGGCAATCTTGGCGCGAGCCATGTGCAAGGTCTCCCGAAAGAAGCTTACCTAAACGTAAGGTCCACAGTCGAATGGCTGCCGGAACACGGGCGGCATAGCGCGATTGCATGAACGGCGCAAGTCGAACAAATCGCGTGAGCCGCGCAATTCCGCCATCCGGACGCAAGCTTACGTAAACGTCATGTCTCGACGATGAAGCCCTTATGCGTCGCCTTCTGGTAGTCCAGCGAGCGCATTTCGGTGAGGCGGGAGGCGGTTCTGGCGAATTCGAACGCCTCGGTTCCGTCGCCGGCGCGGTAGAGTCCGTCGGGTTCGGCGGCGGCGGAGACGACGATGCGCACCTGCCCGTCATAGAGCGCGTCGATCAGCGTGATGAAGCGCTTCGCCTCGTTGCGGCGGGTCTCGTCCATCACCGGGATGTGATCGATCACCACGGTATGGAAGGAATGGGCGATGGCGAGGAAGTCGCTGGGGCCGAGCGGCCGCGCACAGAGATCCTCGAAGTCGAAGCGGGCGACGCCCTGCGCCGCGCGCGGCACGGCGAGGTCGCGGCCGAGCACCGAGAGCGTGGTCGGCGCCGGCTCTGCGCCGCCCGTCAGCCGCGTGAAGGCGTCGTCGAGACCGGCATCGGCGGCGGGCCCGAGCGGCGTCAGATAGACGGGCAGCCGCTCCAGCTTCTCGCGGCGGAAATCGGTGCGCGCGCCGAGTTCGACGACATCGGTCTGCTGCTTGAGCAGCGCGATGAAGGGGAGGAAATGGTCGCGGTTCAGCCCGCCGCGATAGAGATCGTCGGGCGCGACGTTGGAGGTCGCGACCATGACGATGCCGGCGGCGAAGAGGCGGGTGAACAGGCGGCCGAGGATCATCGCATCGGCGATGTCGGTGACGCTGAACTCGTCGAAGCAGATCAGCTCGGTCTCGGCGATGATCTCGTCGGCGACAGGCGCGATCGGGTCGTCGCCCTTGATCGTCCCGGCCTTGATGGCCTCGCGCGCGCGGAAGATGCGCTGATGCACATCGGCCATGAAGTCGTTGAAATGGGCGCGGCGCCTGCGCTGCGGGGCCGCCGCCGCGAAGAACAGGTCCATCAGCATGGTCTTGCCGCGACCGACGGAGCCATGGATGTAGAGGCCGCGCACGCTGTCGCGCTCGCGCTGGCGCTTGCCGAACAGCCAGCCGAGCGAACTCGACTTGTGCGCGAGGCGCCGTGCCGACAGATGCGCGTTCAGCGCGTCGAGCCGGGCGACCAGCGCGATCTGCGCCGGATCGGCCCCGATCTCGCCCGAGGCGACCAGCCGTTCATAGGCATCCGCGACCGCGGCGCGGGTGGGAAGGCCCTCGCTCACGCTGTCGATCTCCGCGCGGTCGTCGCCGCCTTTAGCGCGAGAAGCTGATCGGCTGGCCCGAATCGGCGGTGCCGGCGAACGCGTTGGTGCCGGCCGAATTCAGATGTGCGACCGGAGCGCCACCGGCGCCGGCGAGCACGACCTGCGAGCCGTTGAGGCTCCAGGCGGAGATGCCCTTGAGCGTCGGCGACTGGCAGCCTCGGGTCGAGGCGCGATAGCCGCCGGTCCACGAGGTCAGCGTCATGAACAGCTGGCAGCTGTCGCCGCCGGATTTCAGCGACCAGCCGCCGAGAAGGTCGGTGCGGCCGAGTTCGGCCCGTGCCGTGGTGGCGCCGGCTGCCGGCGTCGCGGTGCCGGCGGGCGGGAGGCTGGCGGCATCGGCCGGCGGCAGCGTGGCGCTGGCCGGCGGGCTCGGCGGCAGGCCGGGCGCGTTCGGATCGACCGCCGGCGGCGGCAGCGCGCTCTTCTCGACCGGCGCCGAGGCGACGGGCGGCAGCGTGTCGTTCTCGATCGGCTTCGGCTGGTCCATCGGTCCGAGCCCGACGGCTCCAAACGAGCCGCAGCCGGCGAGCGCCGCAGTCAGCATGATCGGCGCAAGACGGCTGAGACGCATTGCATTCTCCTTGATCGGTCGCAGACCTCGTCCCCCCTCGGCGAAGCCGGCAAGGCGAGATGGCCATGAAATCGGGCCGCTTTGATGGCGAGGTCGGCACACCGGTTGAATTTCTGCCGTCAACCGGGCGCGCGCCCTCGCTTTTCAGCGGATTTGTCCGCGCATTACGGCATCTCGCCGGGCCAGACAAGACAAAGGAAGTCACAGTGTCGCAAAAACGACCGCTGACGGCCCTTGCTCAAGAATGGTGACAGCACGCCTCGATGTTGTGACCGTCGGGGTCGAGCACGAACGCGCCGTAATAGTCCGGATGATAATGCGCGCGGAGTCCCGGCGGTCCGTTGTCGGTCGCGCCAGCCGCGATCGCCGCGGCGTAGAAGGCGTCCACCGCCGCGCGGTCGGCGGCGACGAAGGCGACATGGAGATGCGGGGCGGTCTGTCCGCCCTCCCAGATCCAGAAATCCGGCTTGCCGGCGACGCCGAAGCCGGCGCCCTTGAAGCCGGCCGCCTCCGGAATCGTCATCACCTTGGTGATGCCGAGCGGCGCCAGCGCCTTCTCATAGAAGGCGAGCAGCCGCTCATAGTCGCTGACCTGAAAACCGAAATGGTCGATCGTGCCGGCCATGGCCCCTGCACCTCCCTCGTCGAACCGGTGCCTAGACGCGGCGCTCGACCATCATCTTCTTGATCTCGGCGATGGCCTTGGCCGGGTTGAGGCCCTTCGGGCAGGTCTGGGCGCAGTTCATGATCGTGTGGCAGCGATAGAGGCGGAAAGGGTCCTCGAGATTGTCGAGCCGCTCGCCGGTCGCCTCGTCGCGGCTGTCGATCAGCCAGCGATAGGCCTGCAGCAGCACGGCCGGGCCGAGATAGCGGTCGCCGTTCCACCAGTAGCTCGGGCACGAGGCCGAGCAGCAGGCGCAGAGGATGCATTCGTAGAGCCCGTCCAGCTTCTCGCGGTCGGAGTGGCTCTGCAGCCACTCCTTCTCCGGCTCGGGCGTCGCGGTCTTGAGCCAGGGCTCGATCGAGCGATGCTGGGCATAGAAATTGGTGAGGTCGGGAACGAGGTCCTTGATCACCGGCATATGCGGCAGCGGGTAGATCTTCACCGGGCCCTTCACGTCCTCGATGCCCTTGGTGCAGGCGAGGGTGTTGGAGCCGTCGATGTTCATGGCGCAGGAGCCGCAGATGCCTTCGCGGCAGGAGCGGCGGAAGGTGAGCGAGGGATCGACCTCGTTCTTGATCTTGATCAGCGCGTCGAGGACCATCGGCCCGCACTCGTCGAGATCGACGAAATAGCTGTCGACGGCCGGATTGGCGCCGTCGTCCGGGTTCCACCGGTAGATGCGGAACTCGCGGACATTGTTGGCGCCGGCCGGCCGGGCCCAGGACTTGCCTTCGTTGATCGTCGAGTTCTTGGGGAGCGTGAGCTGGACCATGGATGACTATGCGAACGCCTGAGCCACCCTCAGGCGTCTCCTTTCTTCTTCAGGAAAACGAACAGCACCGTGTCGAACATCCGGGAGGGAAGCGACTGGTAGAGATCGATCAGCCGGTAGAGCCACACGCGCCCGCCATGATAGGACGGGTCGCATTCCAAGGTGTAGCTGGCATTGACGAAGCGGTCGTCCGGAAAGTAGCGCTGGACCGCTGGAAGCGTGTTGAGTCTGTAGAGCTTCGGGAAGACGTCCTCTTCCTTCCGCGTCGGCTGCGTGAACTTCAGGATCCGCGATTGCATCCCGTCGGGGATCAGGCGCGCGGCCATCGCGATATAGCCCCAGCGGTTCGGCGTTCGCGCGCAGAACCAGCCGCCCGGCTTCAACACGCGCTCAACTTCGCCGGCAAAGTAAGCGGGGTCGCCGATATGCTCGAGAACCCAGTCGCTGTAGATGAGGTCGAAGCTCGCGTCAGGAAACGGGAGCGGCTTGTCTGGCGCGATGACATGCGCCTCGTCGAGCGCCGGGTTGGCGAGGACGGCGGTGTCGACATCGACGCCAACGAGGCGGCTCACCTTGCCCTTCAAGCGGGTAAAACGTGACCGGTAAGTCTCTTTGTCGAATTGGGCCCCGCGTCCAGCCCCAAGATCAAGGACAACAGATGTTGGATCGATCAACGCGTTGACGCGAATGTAAAAGGCGATGGTGTTGTCTCGCCTTGAAAAGCCGCCGGCCGCCGCCTCAGGACAGACGATCCGCGAAAAACTCGACAGTTCCTGCATGCGCATGCTCCCCCCGAAGGCGCGGCGGGAACTTCCGTAGCGCCTCATCCTCGCCACGACTGTCTTTTCTTGACTGTACGGGGTGGAGATGCGTGAGTCGAGCAAAGGTTGCAGGATAGATGGCAGGTTGAATCGCAGCGCGGTCATGGTCGGATGGCTCCGCGCCGATCCTTGCGGATCATCAGCTTGAGGCCCGACCAGACCGCGTCGACGGCGGCGACCTTGACGTCGACGAGGTCGAGGCGAAGCGCCGCGTCGCGCACAGTGTCCTCGGTGACGTCGGTCGGCACCTTCGACGCCTTTTTCGGCCAGGACACCCAGATCATGCCGTCGCGGCGGATCGCGTCCTGTAGCGCCGGCAGGTGAGCGTCGATTTCGGCACTGCTCATGGTGAAGGCGTGGATCGCATCGAAGGAGCGCGGGGCCCCGAGCGGCGCCGACCAGTCCGCGCTCCGCGCGACATGTGCGAAGGCGGCCGCCTCGGCGAGGCCGGACAGCGCGTCGGGCAGCGCGACGAACGCCACCGTCATGCCCGCCCGGAAGCTGAGCTTCTCGGGCAGGGAGCGCTTCGAATAGCCGGCTGAGGATATCGCGTCGCTCACGATCGCTGCCTCGTCCCGCGCCTCGGGAGATCCGGGCCTCAGTACACCCGTGCCTTGGGCTCGATATAGGCGATGTCGTTCGACATCGTGTAGGTGTGCACCGGCCTGTCCTCGAGCGTCACCGTCTTCGCCGCCGTGTCGACGAAGGCGAGCGAGTGCTTCATCCAGTTGACGTCGTCGCGGTTCGGGAAGTCCTCGCGGGCATGGGCGCCGCGCGACTCGGTGCGGTTGCGGGCCGAATCCATGGTCGCCACCGCCTGCACGATCAGATTGTCGAATTCGAGCGTCTCGATCAGGTCGGAGTTCCAGACGAGCGAACGGTCGGAGACCTTGATGTCGCGCGCGTCCTGCCAGACGCCATGGATGAGGCCATGGCCTTCCTCGAGGATCTCGCCGGTGCGGAACACGGCGCAGTTCGACTGCATCACCTTCTGCATCCGAAGGCGCAGCGCCGCGGTCGGCGTGGCGCCGTTCGCATAGCGCAGGTCGTCGAAGCGGGCCACCGCCGCGGCGCCGGCATTCGCTGCAAGCTCCGGCTGCTTCTCGCCCGGCTCGACCGTCTCGATCGCCCGAAGCGCCGCCGCACGTCCAAAGACGACGAGGTCGGTCAGCGAATTGGAGCCGAGGCGATTGGCGCCATGCACCGAGACGCACGCTGCCTCGCCGACGGCCATCAGGCCCGGCACGACGCTGTCCGGATCGCCGCCGACCTTGGTCAGCACTTCGCCGTGATAATTGGTCGGGATGCCGCCCATGTTGTAGTGGACCGTCGGCAGGACCGGGATCGGCTCCTTGGTCAGGTCGACGCCGGCGAAGATCTTGGCGCTCTCGGAGATGCCGGGCAGCCGCTCATGCAGCAGCGCCGGGTCGAGATGGTCGAGATGCAGGTGGATATGGTCGTTGCCCTTGCCGACGCCGCGTCCCTCGCGGATCTCCATGGTCATGGCGCGCGAGACGACATCGCGCGAGGCGAGGTCCTTGGCCGAGGGGGCATAGCGCTCCATGAAGCGCTCGCCTTCCGAATTGGTGAGGTAGCCGCCCTCGCCGCGGGCGCCCTCGGTGATCAGGCAGCCGGCGCCATAGATGCCGGTCGGATGGAACTGCACGAATTCCATGTCCTGCAGCGGCAGGCCGGCGCGAAGCACCATGCCGCCGCCGTCGCCGGTGCAGGTATGGGCCGAGGTCGCCGAGAAATAGGCGCGGCCATAGCCGCCGGTGGCGAGGATGGTCTTCGCCGCGCGGAAGCGGTGCAGCGAGCCGTCGTCCATGGACAGCGCGATCACGCCGCGGCAGGCGCCGTCTTCCATGATCAGGTCGATGGCGAAATATTCGATGAAGAACTCGCAGGAATGGCGCAGCGACTGGCCATAGAGCGTGTGCAGGATGGCGTGGCCGGTGCGGTCGGCCGCGGCGCAGGTGCGCTGGGCGATGCCCTTGCCGAAATTGGTCGTCATGCCGCCGAACGGGCGCTGGTAGATCTTGCCGGCCTCGGTGCGCGAGAACGGCACGCCGAAATGCTCGAGCTCATAGACGGCGGCGGGCGCGTTGCGGACGAGATATTCGATCGCGTCCTGGTCGCCGAGCCAGTCCGACCCCTTGACGGTGTCGTACATGTGAAAGCGCCAGTCATCCTCGCCCATATTGCCGAGCGCGGCCGAGATGCCGCCCTGCGCCGCCACGGTGTGGCTGCGGGTCGGGAACACCTTGGTGATGCAGGCTGTCTTGAGCCCGCCCTCGCTGGCGCCGAGCGCGGCGCGAAGGCCCGCGCCGCCGGCGCCGACGACGATCACGTCGAAGGTGTGGTCGGTGAACGTGTAGGCGCGGCCGGTCGTGGCCGGCGCGCTGCCATTGGCATCAGCCATGTCAGCCTCCGAAACTGAGCTTGAGAAGGGCGAGCGCGGCTGCCGCGGCGACGGCGACCGAGAAGAAGGTGTTGGCGATCTGTGCGCCGAGCTTCAAGGAGCCGTGCAGGTAATCCTCGATGATCACCTGCATGCCGATCTTCATGTGCCAGGCGCCGGCGCCGACCATGAGGACCATCAGCAGCGCGACGAAGGGATTGCCGAGCACGCGCGCGACCTCCGGAAAGGGCCGGCCGGCGAGGGCGACGACGAGGATGATGAACCCCGTCGTCAGGAAGGCGAGGGCAAGGCCGGTCAGCCGCTGGTACCAGAAATGGCCGGTGCCCTCGCGGGCCGAACCGAGGCCGCGGACGCGGGAGAGGGGAGTGCGCATCGACATGGCGGGTTCCTCAGCTGATCGAGAGGCCGACGACCCAGACGAGGATCGTGAGCACCACCGAGCCGATGATGTTGGCGCGGGCGAGGTTGTCGCGGGCCGGCTTCGAGAAGCCGGCACCCACATCCCAGACGAAGTGGCGGAGGCCGCCGAGCAGGTGGTGCAGCAGCGCCCAGGTATAGCCGAACAGCACCAGGCGGCCGATCCACGATCCGAACACCGCGCTGGCGACATCGAAATAGGCGGGTCCCGCCGCCGCGGCGATGACCCACCAGGCGAGCAGCAGCGTGCCTGCATAGAGCGCGATGCCGGTGACGCGGTGCAGGATCGACACCAGCATGGTCACGGGCCAGCGATAAATCTGGAGGTGCGGAGAGAGCGGCCGGCTCGTCTTCGCCTCGGCGTTCGACATGGGCTAAGTCCTCTTGCCGCTTACGTTCACGTAAGCATCTCCGCGATTGACTGGAGTCGTTCTAGCGCCATTGTGCGACGCGGTCAAAAGTCTCGCGCATCAAGACGGCGTGCCACCGACGCATTTTCAACTAGGCTGGCGTGGCGGGCGGACCAGTGCCCGATGCGCCATGTCGCAGGGGCGTCAGTTCCAGGGAGACGATGACGATGCAGCGCCGCCTGATTTCCACCGGTTCGCCGTTCGAGGTGGCCGCCGGCTATTCACGGGCCCTCGTGCAGGGACCCTGGTGCTTCGTCTCCGGCACCACCGGCTATGACTACAGCACCATGGTGATGCCGGAGGATGTGGGCCGCCAGGCCGCGAACGCGCTGGCGACGATCGAGGCCGCCCTTCGCGAGGGGGGATTCGCGCTCTCCGACATCGTCCGCGTCCACTATTACATTGCGGATGCCGCCTTTGCCGATGCGGTCTTCGCCGAGACCGGCCGCGTCTTCGGCACGATCCGCCCGGCCGCGACGATGATCGTCGCGGAGCTGATCCGGCCGGAGATGAAGGTCGAGATCGAAGCGACGGCGCTGAAGGCTTA
Source organism: Kaistia sp. (assembly GCA_965279105.1). Lineage (GTDB taxonomy): Bacteria > Pseudomonadota > Alphaproteobacteria > Rhizobiales > Kaistiaceae > Kaistia. The sequence continues at coordinate 241,738 of OZ257135.1, read as the reverse complement.
AGTCCGCTTGCATCGGCGGCTGCGCCTCGCTATCGCTCGCCCGCCCGCCGCAACGCCTTGCCCGGCACGAACCTCCGGAGAGATTTGCCATGACCAGCTTCAACCTTCTGCTCCTGCCCGGCGACGGGATCGGCACCGAGATCATGGCCGAGGTGAAGCGGGTCATCGACTGGTTCGGCGCCCGCGGCGTCGCCAAGTTCGAATATGAGCACGATCTCGTCGGCGGCTCGGCCTATGACGCACATGGCAAGGCCGTGTCCGAGGCGACGATGGCGCGGGCCCTTGCCGCCGATGCGGTGATCTTCGGCGCCGTCGGCGGCCCGAAGTGGGACGCCGTCCCCTATGACGTCCGGCCCGAGGCGGCCTTGCTGCGCCTCCGCAAGGACCTCGCCCTCTTCGCCAATCTGCGCCCGGCGATCTGCTATCCCGCGCTCGCCGAGGCCTCCTCGCTGAAGCGCGAACTGGTCGAGGGCCTCGATATCCTGATCGTGCGCGAGCTCACCGGCGGCGTCTATTTCGGCGAGCCGAAGGAGATCGTGACGCTGGAGAACGGTCAGAAGCGCGCCGTCGACACCCAGCTCTACACCTCGCCCGAGATCGAGCGCATCGCCCGCGTCGCCTTCGACCTCGCGAGGACCCGCAACAAGCGCGTCGCCTCGGCCGAGAAGCGCAATGTGATGAAGTCCGGCGTGCTCTGGAACCAGATCGTGACGAAGATCGGCAAGGAAGAATATGCCGATGTCGGGCTGGAGCATGTGCTCGCCGACAATTGCGCCATGCAGCTCGTCCGCCGTCCGAAGCAGTATGACGTCATCGTCACCGACAATCTCTTCGGCGACATCCTCTCCGACGTCGCCGCCATGCTGACCGGCTCGCTCGGCATGCTGCCCTCCGCCTCGCTCGGCGCGCCCGACGCCGCCACCGGCCGCCGCAAGGCGCTGTACGAGCCGGTGCATGGCTCGGCGCCCGATATCGCCGGCAAGGGCATCGCCAATCCGATCGCGATGATCGCCTCGTTCGGCATGGCGCTGCGCTATTCCTTCGGCCTCGTCGCCGAGGCGGACCTGCTCGACCGGGCGATCGCCGGCGTGCTCGCCAAGGGCCTCAGGACCGCCGACATCCACACGGCCGGCACCACGGCGTCGAGCACCTCCGAGATGGGCGATGCGATCCTCGCCGAACTCGGGCTGCTCGCGACCTGATCGGCGCGGCCCGGCCGGAGGGAAGCGAATGTTTTTGCGGCTTCCTTCTGGTCAAGGCCGATCGATCTCTGTATAAGGCCGCATTCAAATTGACTGCCATGCCCCGCCGGGCGGCACGCCGCCCCGTGGCGGTGACGTGACGAAGGAAGATTGAAATGGCTGTTCCGAAGCGAAAGACGTCGCCGTCGAAGCGCAACATGCGCCGCTCGCACGATGCGCTCTCCCAGCCGGTTTATGTCGAGGACAAGAATTCGGGCGAACTGCGCCGCCCGCATCACATCGACTTGAAGACCGGCATGTATCGCGGCCGTCAGATCCTGACGGCGAAGACCGAGGCCTGAGCTTCGGCCAGGCGGTCGGCAGCGATGCCAATGCGATTGAATGAGGCCGGCTCCTGAGCCGGCCTTTTCTGTTGTCGGACCCTTCTCGGGCGAGAGGGCCCGGTGGCGTCTCCATCGGCACGCAATGGTTGTTGCCGGTGATGCAGCGTGCGATCGTGGCACGACAATCAGGCAGCGGTGATCCCGGCCTGCCGCGGCGAGGTCATGTGATGGCGAGCGATGATGCGCCGATCGAGGCAGTGCTCGCCCATATCGGGCAGGCCGCCTATCGCTGGTCGATCGCCGACGACACGATCCTGTGGAGCGCCGGCGCGGCGCGGCTGCTCGGCGTTGCCGACGAGACGCTGATCGGCACGGGCGCTGCCTATGACGCGCTCGTCGATCGTGGCAATCCGGTCTCGCGCAGCCAGCAGGTGCTGAAGGGCGTCGGCCATGACGCCGGAGCCGGTGTCTTCTACCAGATCGAATATGCGCTGCGCCCGGCCGGTCCCGACGGTCCGGTGCTGTGGATCGAGGACAGCGGCTGCTGGTTCGCGGAAGGCTCCCGTCGCGCCGTCCGTGCCGAAGGGGTGATCCGCGTCATCAACGAGCGCCATGCCCGCGAGCAGCGGCTGGCTTTCCTGACGCGCTATGATGCCGACACCGGCCTCTACAATCGCTCGCATATGCTCGACCTCCTCGGCGACACGATCGCCGAGACGCAGAAATTCCGTACCTCCGCCGGATTCCTCCTCCTCACCATCGATGATCTCGCGCTGATCAACGAGGCTTATGGCCTCAAGGCGGGCGACCGGGCGCTGGTGGCGGTGGCGCTGCGCATCCGGGCGCGCCTCCGCGAGGGGGATGCGGTCGGCCGCTATTCCGGCGGCAAGCTCGCGATCATCCTGATGAACTGCGACGAGCAGGAGATGCAGGTGGCGGCCGAGCGCTTCCTCGCCGCGGTGCGCGAGGATGTCATCGCGACGCCCGACGCCGCCTTCGCCCTCACCATCTCGATCGGCGGCGTCGCCATTCCGCGCCATGGCCGCGGCCGCGAGGATTGCATCGAGCGGGCGCAGGAGGCGCTGGATCTCGCCCGTGGCGCCGGTCGCGGCCGGTTCGTCGGCTTCGCGCCCTCGCCCGAGCGCGCGGCGGCGCGGCATGATAATGCGACGCTGTCGCGCCAGTTGATCGGCGCGCTCGGGGACGACCGGCTGCGGCTCGCCTTCCAGCCGGTCGTCGATATCACGACACGGCAGCCGGTGTTCCACGAGGCCCTGCTCAGGCTGGAGCAGCCCGACGGCAGCGTGGTCGGCGCCGGCCAGATCGTGCCGCTCGCCGACCGGCTCGGCCTCGCGCGGCTGTTCGATCTCGCCATTCTCGAACGGGCGCTGACGACGCTCGCCGAGCATCCCGCCGCCGTGCTCTCGGTCAATGTCGCGCCCGAGACGGCCGCCTCGCCGGATTGGCTGGAACTCGTGTCGGCGGCGGCGCGGCTCAGGCGCGACATCGGCCGGCGGCTGATCGTCGAGATCACCGAGACCAGCGCCATCCGTAGCATCGAGGAGACGACCAAGTTCGTCAGCGCGGTGCATGCGCTCGGCGCCCGCATCGCCATCGACGATTTCGGCGCCGGCTTCACCTCGTTCCGCAACCTGCGCATGCTGGCGGTCGACATCGTCAAGATCGATGGCGGCTTCGTGCAGAATCTCACGACGAGCGCCGACGACCAGATCTTCGTGCGGCGGCTCACGGAGCTCGCCCGCGATCTCGGCATCGAGACGGTCGCCGAATGGGTGCAGGACGAGGATGCGGCGCGGATGCTGGCGGGATGGGGCGTGCAGCGCATCCAGGGCCGCCTCTCGGGCGAGGCGAGCCTCGATCCGCCCTGGCCGCGCGGAGACCTAAGCTGAGCTGAGGGCGTCGGCTGAGCCTAAGCGGAGGTCTTGCCCGCCGCCTTGTCCATCGCCGCGGCGAGAGCGAGGTCCTTGTCTGTCAGCCCGCCGGCGTCATGCGTCGTCAGCGTGACCGTGACCTTGTTGTAGACGTTCGACCATTCGGGATGATGGTTCATCGCCTCGGCGGCGAGCGCCGCCCGCGCCATGAAGCCGAAGGCTTCGCTGAAATCGGCAAATTTGAAGGTCCGCGTGATCGACGCGTCGCCCTTCGCCGTCCAGTCCGGCAGGCCGGCGAGACCATCCTCGAGAGCCGTCTTTGTGAGTGTTTTCATGCTGCCTCCGCGAGAGGGTAACTCTGCTCGAGCAGATAGGGTCCGCCGCCGGTCGAATCTTTCGACGAATAGAGAACGAAGCGGCTGACGGGGATCGGGCCGGCGAAGAAGCCGCCGCGCAGCGCCAGATAGTTGGCGACGTCGCGCTGCGCCGTGCCGCGCAGCCGCGCCAGCGTCACATGCGGCGTGAAGCGGCGGCCTTCCGGCGGCAGGCCGATCTTCTGCACGATGCGCTCCTGCTCGGCCTGCAATTCGCCGAGCCCGCGCGAGGGCGCGACACGGGCGACGACCGAATGCGGCTTGGCCGACCCGAACGAGGCGAGGCCGTCGATATGAAGGGCGATGTCGCGCCGCTTCACCCGCGACAGCGCATCGGCCACTTCGTCCGCCGTGCGGAAGTCGATGTCGCCGATGAAGCGCAGCGTCACATGATAGAAGTCCGCATCGATCCAGCGCGCTCCGGGCAACCCGCCGCGCAGCAGCGAAAGCCGCTCGCCGATCTCGGCCGGAACCTCGAGGGCAGTGAAGAGGCGCGGCATCGACATCCTCCGGTTCGGGTTGAGGATGTCGAATCATTGCGGTTTGGAGCGGGCCTGTAAAGCGGCGCTTGGACGCGGCCCGTTCCGGCCGGCTTTATCTCGGCTGCTGAGGCGCTGCCGCTACGGCGAGGGATTGCCGCGGCGCTGCAGCACGGCGTCGAGCCGCGCTTCGATCTCGGGCGTGATGACGAGGTCCTGGCTGGCGATGTCGGCCTTCAATTGGTCCAGCGTCGTCGCGCCGATGATGTTCGACGTCACGAAGCAGCGGCTGGTGACGAAGGCGAGCGCCAGCTGCGACGGGTCGAGGCCGAAATCGCGCGCGACCGCGAGATAGTCGTCGATCGCATCATGCGCGCCCGGCGTCTCGTAGCGGTCGCCGCGCTTGAAAAGCGTCGTGCGGGCACCGGCCGGGCGGGCGCCGTTCTGGTACTTGCCGGAGAGATAGCCCTGCGCCAGCGGCGAATAGGCGAGGAGGCCGACCTGCTCGCGCATCGCGATCTCGGCGAGGTTCACCTCGAAGGTGCGGTTCAGGAGATTGTAGGCGTTCTGGATCGAGGCGACGCGCGGGCCCTTGCCGGCCTCGCTCGCCGCGACGAAGCGCATCGTGCCCCAGGCGCTCTCGTTGGAAAGGCCGACATGGCGAATCTTGCCCTCGGCGACGAGGTCGGCGAGGACGCCCAGCGTCTCCTCGATCGGCACTTCATCGGCGGCCGGCTCGGGATGGCGGTAGCGGTTCGGGTTGGAACCCCACTGCGTGACGTGGCGATCCGGCCAATGCAGCTGGTAGAGGTCGATATAGTCGGTACCGAGCCGCTTCAGGCTGCCCTCGATCGCGTCGAGGATGTCGCCGCGCACCAGCTTCGATGGCCTGCCGCCGCGGAACCAGTCCATCGCCGTGCGGCCGACGACCTTCGAGGCGATGATGACCTTGTCGCGATTGCCGCGCGCTTTCAGCCAGGAACCGATGATCCGCTCGGTCGAGCCCTGCGTCTCGGCTTTCGGCGGGATCGAATAGAGCTCGGCCGTATCGAGGAAGTTGATGCCCTGGTCGAGCGCATAATCCATCTGCGCGTGGCCCTCGGCCTCGGTGTTCTGCTGGCCCCAGGTCATGGTGCCGAGGCAGATGGCGGACACGGCGAGATCGGTTCGGCCGAGCGAACGGTATTCCATGGAAGGCTCCGGAGAGGATGGGAGTGAGACGGGCAGGCGGTGGGCGGGACCCGCCGGGCGGCCGTGCCTGTCAGCGAGGCTCGGCTTCGCCGACGAGGCGTTGGACGGAGGGTAGCATCCGCGCCACGATCAGCGCGACCCCCTTGCTGTTCGGATGCAGGCCATCGGGCTGCAGCAGCCCGCGCTCGGCCGCGACCCCGTCGAGGAAGAACGGATAGAGGATCGCGCCATATTTCGCGGCAAGGTCCGGATAGAGGCCGTCGAAGCGCGCGCCATAGTCCGGTCCGAGATTGGGGGCGGCGCGCATGCCGGCGAGGAGCACGGGGATCTTCTCAGCTGAGAGCTTGGCGAGGATAGCGTCGAGTGCCTTGCGCGTATTGGCCGGGTCCATGCCGCGCAGCATGTCGTTGGCGCCGAGCTCGACGATGGCCGCATCGGCGCCGCCGCCGAGCGCCCAGTCGAGCCGGGCGAGGCCCCCCTCTGCCGTATCGCCGGAGACGCCGGCATTGATGACCGTGACATCAAGGCCGGCGGCCTTCAAGGCGCGTTCGAGCTGGCTGGTGAAGCCGTCGTCGGGGCCGAGGCCGTATCCGGCGGTCAGGCTGTCGCCGAGCGCCAGGATGCGGATCGGCGCCGCCTTGGCTGCGACAGGGGGAAGCAGCGTCGCGAGCGCCAGCGCCAGAAGCGGCAGCAAGGTCTTTTTCATCCGGCAGAAGCTCCCATATTGAGGACTTCGGGCCGCATCCTCGCGGAGCGACGCCTCACGGCGCACATATAGGGCGATCGGCATTGAACGTCAGCGACATCGCACCATCCGCCGTCATCGAACTTTCGGATGTCGAGTTGTCGCTAGGGGCTGGACCCGCCCGCGTCCACATCCTGAAGCGCGTCTCGCTCGACGTCGCGCCGGGCGAAACCGTGGCGCTGGTCGGGCCGTCCGGCTCGGGCAAGTCGACGCTCCTCATGGCGATGGCAGGTCTCGAGCGGATCGATAGCGGCGTCCTCCGCGTCGGCGGCGTCGATCTCTCCAAGGAGGACGAGGACGGGCTCGCGCGCTTCCGCGGCGCCCATGTCGGCATCATCTTCCAGTCTTTTCATCTCATTCCGAACATGACGGCGCTCGAGAATGTCGCCGTGCCGCTCGAACTGCAGGGCCGCCGGAATGCCTTCGAGCGGGCGGCGGACGAACTGCGCCTCGTCGGCCTCGGCCAGCGGCTGACGCATTATCCCTCGGCGCTCTCCGGCGGCGAGCAGCAGCGTGTCGCCATCGCCCGCGCGCTGGTCGCGGAGCCCGCCGTGATCTTCGCCGACGAGCCGACCGGCAATCTCGATGAGGCGACCGGGCGGCAGATCGCCGATCTCCTGTTCGAAACCTCTGCGAAGCGCGGCACCACGCTGGTCCTCGTCACGCATGACAATGCGCTTGCCGCGCGCTGCTCGCGCGTCGTGCGCATCCATTCCGGCGTCATCGACCGGTCCGAAGCCGTGCGGAGCGCGGCCGAATGACGGCGCTCCGCTTCGCGCTCAGGGAACTCCGCGCCGGCCTCAACGGCTTCGTGATCTTCCTCGCGCTGATCGCGCTCGGCGTCGCGGCCATCGCGGCGGTCGGCTCGGTGTCGCGCGCCATGACGGTGGGCCTTGCCCGCGAGGGCGCCGCCATTCTCGGCGGCGATTTCGCCGCGACGCTGGTGCAACGGCAGGCGACGACCGACGAGCGCCGCTTTCTTGGTGGCGCCGGCGCGGTGTCGGAGATCGCGAGCCTCCGCGGCATGGCGCGGCGCACGGATGGCAGCGACCAGACGCTGGTCGAGATCAAGGCTGTCGACAGCGCCTATCCGCTGACCGGCAGCCTCGATATCGCGCCTGGCGGCAGCGGCCTTGCGCCGACACGCCCGCTCGATGCGCTCGCCGACCCCGAGCTTCTGACCCGCCTCGGCCTATCGGTCGGCGACACAATCGCGCTTGGGCAGGCGCAGCTGCGCATCGCCGGCACCATCGCCCGCGAGCCCGACAAGCTCTCGACCGGGCTCGGCTTCGGGCCAAGGCTGCTCGTCTCGCGCGCGGCGCTCGACGCCACGGAGCTGCTGCAGCCGGGCAGCCTGGTGCAGTGGTCCTACCGGGTCCGCCTGCCGGCCGGCGGCGATCCCACGGCGCTCGCCGACGAGGCGGCGAAGGATTTTCCCGATGCCGGCTGGCTGGTCCGCACCCGCGACGATGCCTCGCCCGGCCTAAAGCGCAGCATCGAGCAGTTCGCGCAATATCTGACGCTGGTGGGCCTTGCCGCGCTCATCGTCGGCGGCGTCGGCGTCGCCAATGCGGTCGGCGCCTATATCGACATGAAGCGGCCGGTTATTGCGACGCTCCGTTCGCTCGGCGCCTCGGCCCGCTTCGTCGTGGCGCTCTATTTCCTCCAGATCATGGCGATCGCCCTTGTCGGCGTCGTGCTCGGCCTCGTGCTCGGCGCGCTGGTGCCGCTCCTTGCGCTCCGCTTCCTCGTCGATGTGCTGCCGGTCGGCGCCGAGACCGGATTCTACCCCGGCGAGCTCGCCATCGCGGCGCTGTTCGGCCTGATGACGGCGGTGACCTTCGCGCTCGCCCCGCTCGGCCGGATCCGCGACGTCAAGCCGACGGCGCTCTTCCGCGATGTCGGCTCCGGCCTGCCGGCGCGAGTCCGGCCGCTGTTCCTCGTCGGCGCGGTCGCCTCGGCAGGGCTGCTTGCCGCCCTCTCTGTGCTGCTCGCCTATGACCGGCGCATCGCGCTGATGTTCGTCGTCGCCATGGCCGGCTCGTTCCTGCTGCTGCGCGTCGTCGGCTGGCTGGTGATCCTCGCCGCCCGCCATGCGCCGCGGCCGCGCTCGACCGAATGGCGCTTCGCGATCGGCAACATCCATCGGCCCGGCGCGCTCACCGGCTCCGTCGTGCTGTCGCTCGGCCTCGGCCTGACGCTGCTCGTCGCCATCGCGCTAATCGACGGCAGCCTGCAGCGGCAATTGACCCGCTCGATGCCCGACAACGGGCCGAGCTTCTTCTTCCTCGACGTGCCCAGCACCGAGATCGCGCCGTTCTCGGCCTTCCTGACGAAGGCGGTGCCGAACGCGACGCTCGAAAGCGTGCCGATGCTGCGCGGGCGCATCGTCAGCGTCGCCGGCATCGAGGCCGCCAAGCTGACGCCGGCGCCTGACCAGGCCTGGGTGCTGCAGGGCGATCGCGGCGTCACCTTCTCGGCGACGATCCCGAAGAATTCACGGCTCGTCGCCGGCGCGTGGTGGCCGGAGGATTATGCCGGTCCGCCGCTGGTCTCGCTCGAATCCCGCGTCGCTGTCGGCCTTGGCGTCAAGGTCGGCGACAGCCTCGTCGTCAATGTGCTCGGACGCCCGGTCGAGGCGAAGATCGCCAATCTGCGCGAGGTCGACTGGGAGAGCCTCGCCATCAACTTCGTCATGGTGTTCTCGCCGAACGCCTTTGCCGGCGCGCCCTATACCGTCTTGACGACGCTCGCTTATCCGGGCGCCGCCGATCCGGCGCTGGAGGCTGTGGTGATGAAGGATGCCGGCAAGGCGTTTCCGGGTATCACGGCGGTCCGGGTGCGCGAGGCGCTCGACCGCGTCTCGTCGATTCTCGGGCAGTTGATGCTGGCGATCCGCATCGCCTCCTCGGTCGCGCTCGCCGCCTCGGTGCTGGTTCTCGGCGGCGCGCTCGCCGCCGGACATCGCCGCCGGCTGCATGACGCGGTCATCCTGAAGACGCTCGGCGCGACGCGGCGCCAGCTCATCGCGGCCTTCAGCCTCGAATATGGCCTGCTCGGCCTCGCTACCGCGAGCTTCGGCGTCCTCGCCGGCTCACTGGCGGCCTGGGGTGTCGTCGGCGGCGTCATGAAGCAGACCTTCCACTTCGCGGCGATGAGCGCGCTCGGCGCCGCCATCGGCGCAGTCGTCGTCACGGTGGTGCTCGGGCTCGCCGGAACTTGGCGGCTGCTCGGCCAGAAGGCGGCGCCGGTCCTCAGAAACCTGTAGGAGCAAGTCTTCTCTTCAGTTACCATTTGCACGTCGCAGGCGTCGGGCGGTCTTGTACGCCCGGACGGCAAGGGCCATATCGCAGGCACATCCCGTGCGGCCGGTTCCGGAATTCTGTCGGAGGGTCGGACCGGCGGGGCGTCGCGCGACAACGCGGTACACTTTTCGGGAGAAGGACTTCGATGGCAGATTTCGACAATCGCGTCTCACCGTTTGGCGCAGCGCGTGCCGAAACCGGTGTTATCGATCAGGGCCTGCGCAGCTACATGCTGCAGGTCTACAACTATATGGCGATCGGCCTGCTGATCACGGCGGCGACTTCGATCGGCATGTTCAAGCTGACCTTCGTCGACACCGGCGCCGGCCTGCAGCCGACCGCGCTCGGCCAGACGCTGTTCACCGGCCCGCTGATGTGGGTCATCGTGCTCGCGCCCGTGGCGCTGGTGTTCGTGCTCTCCTTCGGCATCCAGAAGATGTCGGTGGCCACGGCCCAGCTGACCTTCTGGGGGTATTCGGCGCTGATGGGCGTCTCGCTGACGACCATTTTCGTCGCCTATACCTCGCAGTCGATCACGCAGGTGTTCTTCATCACCGCCGCAACCTTCGGCGCGATGAGCCTCTATGGCTACACCACCAAGCGCGATCTGACCGGGATGGGCTCGTTCCTGTTCATGGGCCTCATCGGCATCGTGATCGCCTCGATCGTGAACATCTTCATCGGATCGTCGGCGCTCGGCTTCGCGATCTCGATCCTCGGCGTGCTGATCTTCACGGGCCTCACCGCCTATGACACGCAGAAGATCAAGGAGATGTATTTCGAGGGCGACGACAACACCACGGCCGGCCGCAAGGCGATCATGGGCGCGCTCAGCCTCTATCTCGACTTCATCAACCTCTTCCTGATGCTGCTCCGCCTGTTCGGCGACCGCCGCTAAGGCGGGCATCGGCTAGGGTCTTCGAGGGCGCTGCTTCGGCAGCGCCCTTTTTCATGCGCCGTCCGCAACCAACGCCTCTCCGCGCCCGCCATCCATCCATCAGTCCACGATGACGCATCCGCCCTTCACCCTCCGACCGGCCCGGCCGTCCGACCTTCCCGCCATCACCGCGATCTATGCCGAGGCGGTCGAGCAGGGGACGGCGAGCTTCGAAATGGAGCCGCCCGATCTGGAGGAAATGCGCCGCCGCCACGCCGCGCTCGTCGCCGGCGGCCATCCCTATCTCGTCGCCGTGTCGGAAGAGGGAGACGTGCTCGGCTATGCCTATGCCGGGCCCTATCGGCCGCGGCCGGCCTATCGCTGGACCGTCGAGGATTCGATCTATCTGGCGGCCTCGGCGCGCGGGCTCGGCCTCGGCCGCGCGCTGCTTTCCGCCGTCATCGCGGCGGCGACGGCGGCGGGTTTCCGCCAGATGGTGGCGGTGATCGGCGACAGCGGCAATGCGGCGTCGATCGCGCTGCACCGCGCGGCCGGCTTTCATCCCGTGGGGACGCTCCAGGCGGTCGGATGGAAGCACGGGCGTTGGCTCGACAGCGTCTTGATGCAGCGACCGCTCGGCACTGGCGCCGAGGCGCCGCCCGATAGCTGATCGCCTCAGCTTTCGACGAGCTTCAGCTTCTTGTCGAGCACGGTCAGAACCTGGCGGAGGTCGTGGCCGCGCTTCATGACATAGCCGCCGGCGGCGATGACGGCATAGGCGCCCTGGCGGCGCGCGAGGCCCGGATCCTTCTCGACCCGATAGAGCGGCATTTCCGAGCTGCGGCGGAAGATCGAGAACACCGCCTTGTCCGCCAGATGGTCGATCGCATAGTCGCGCCATTCGCCGGCCGCGACCATGCGGCCATAGACGCGCAGGATATCGCCGAGCTCCTGGCGGTTGAAGACGATCTGGCGGGTGGCCGGGGTGCTCGCGGCGAAGGCGACCAGCGTCGCCGCCTCGCCGCTCCTTGCTGTCTCGTCACCCTCGCTCAACAGCGCCTCCGTGCCAGCGGCCGATGTTCACCGATATGTCATGATCGCGCCGAACGGCGACGCTGGCAAGGCGAACGGCGACCGCGAACACACGCTTCCCTCACGAAGGCGTGACGTCGGCGGGGGACTAATCATGGTTTTGCCGCCTTTCGGCCCGCCACGAGCCGCATTGCGGCTGCTATGTTAGGATTAACTTCAGACGGTCCGGCTCGGCGGGAACTTCGGTATTTCTCAGCCCCCCAGCCCCCCGGGGAACCTTGTTCGAGCCGGACCACCTTCCCCCTGCCGCCTTTCGCGGCGCTGGCGCCGACACTCCCCTCACTCAGCGTTGCACGGCCGTGCGTCATGGCGAGGGCCAGCTTGACAGCCATGGGGCTTGCGGCCAGTGTGCGCGCGCTTTCGGACCCCCGCCCGCCGCCGTGGGCCGGTCCGATGATCATGGTCCGGCGTGTAGGTCTGGATGCGAACCTTTCTTGAATTCGAAAAGCCCGTCGCCGATCTCCAGGGCAAGGTCCAGGAGCTGCGCGCCATGGGCGAGAGCGGCGATGCCGTCGCCATCGGCGAAGAGATTCAGCGCCTGGAGGCCAAGGCGAGCCAGGCGCTCGCCGACATCTATGGCAAGCTGACGCCCTGGCAGAAGACGCAGGTCGCCCGCCATCCCGACCGGCCGCATTTCGTCGCCTATGCCAAGCAGCTCATCGAGGACTTCACGCCGCTCGCCGGCGACCGCAAGTTCGGCGAGGACCAGGCGATCCTGGCCGGCTTCGGCCGCTTCCGCGGCCGCGCCGTGGCGGTGATCGGCCAGGAGAAGGGCAGCGACACCGAGACCCGTCTCAAGCACAATTTCGGCATGGCGCGGCCGGAAGGCTATCGCAAGGCCGTGCGCATCATGGAACTGGCCGAGCGCTTCGGCCTGCCGGTGATCTCGCTGGTCGACACCGCCGGCGCCTTTCCCGGCATCGACGCCGAGGAGCGTGGCCAGGCCGAGGCGATCGCCCGGTCGACGGAAGCCGCCCTCGGGCTCGGTGTGCCGAATGTCTCCGTCATCATCGGCGAAGGCGGCTCGGGCGGCGCGATCGCGATCGCCACGGCCAACCGCGTGCTGATGCTCGAACATGCGATCTACAGCGTGATCTCGCCGGAAGGCGCGGCCTCGATCCTCTGGCGCGATTCGACCAGGGCCCAGGACGCGGCGACCAACATGAAGATCACCGCGCAGGACCTTCTGCGCTTCGGCGTGATCGACCAGATCATCCCCGAGCCGGTCGGCGGAGCGCATCGCGGCCCCGAGCAGGCGATCGACGCGGTCGGCGATGCCGTCGCCTCGGCGCTCGCCGCCTTTGACGGCCTCAGCGAGAGCGAGATCAAGCGCCAGCGCCGCGAGAAGTTTCTTGCGATCGGCCGGACCCTCTGACACGATTTCGCCGGCCTTTTGATGCATCCGGCCGATCGAGCGGGGTCTGATCCGCGCGCCGGCACGGCCCGAGGCGGGGTCCTTGCCGCGCGGATCCCCGGCATCGCGGACCGACGCTGGAGGTGGTGAGGATGGGATTTGCGCTGACCGGCCGGCTTGTGCGCGCTGCCCTCATCGTCGTGGCAGGCCTGCTGCTCGCTTCCTGCGAGGACTATTCCGGCCCAAACGGCCCGAAGGAACTGATGCCGGTTCCGCAGAAGCTCGTCGACAAGATGACCGAGCTCGACATGGCCACGACGGCGCCGGTCTATGTCCGTGCCTATAAGGAAAGCTCGGAGCTCGAGGTCTGGAAGCAGACCCGCTCGGGCAGCTACAAGCTGCTCACCACCTATTCGATCTGCAAATGGTCCGGCAAGCTCGGCCCGAAGCTCAAGGAAGGCGACCGGCAGGCGCCCGAGGGCTTCTACACGATCACGCCCGGGCAGATGAACCCGAAGTCGAACTACTACCTCTCCTTCAATATTGGCTTCCCCAACGCCTATGACCGCGCCCTCGGCCGCACCGGCACCAACATCATGGTGCATGGCGCCTGTTCCTCGGCCGGCTGCTATTCGATGACCGATGCCGCGGCCGGCGAGATCTATGCGCTCGCCCGCGATTCCTTCCGTGGCGGCCAGCGCTCGTTCGAGGTGCACCTCTTTCCGTTCCGCATGACGCCCGAGAACATGGCGCGCCATCGGCAGGACCCGAACTACGCGTTCTGGGTCATGCTGAAGGAGGGCAGCGATAATTTCGCCGTCACCGCCAAGGTTCCGAAGGTCGGCGTCTGCGGCAAGCGCTATGTCTTCAACGCGAATTCGAGCACGGCGCTCAATGCCTCGATCCCCTGTCCGCCGCTCACCTATTCGCCGGCCGTGCTCGCCGCCGTGAAGGCCAAGCAGGCGAGCGACGACGCGCTCATCGCCGAACTCGCTCCGAAATATGAGGAAGAGAAGCGGATCGCCGCGGCCAAGGCCGCCGAGCAGGCCGCCCGCATCGCCGCCGTGAAGGCCGCCAACGACGCCAAGCTCAATCCGGCGCTGGCCGCTGCCGATCCCGACGCTGCGGCCGTCGCAGGAGCCGCCGGGGCGGAGGGCGCGCTGGCCGTGGCGCCCGAGGGCGGGCCCGTGGCGCCCGCCGTCGCCGCCGCGAGTGCCGCCACCGTCAATCCGCTGGCCGAGCCTGCAGATCCCGATGCCGTGCTCGATCCCGTCGCCACAGCGGCGCTCGGCGGCACGCCGGCACCGGGAATGCCGCTGCCGGTCGCCTCGCCGCTCCGCCCGATCGTCCCGGTCGCCGCGCCCGAGCCGAAGCCGAGCTTCTGGAACAAGATCAAGCAGAAGATCCCGAAGGTGCCGAACCCGTTCGGATAAGGTCGCCGCGGGGACCGTCTGGATAGAAATCCTCCGGCCGTCCGTCGGCGAACCAGGGCGGCAGCGTCCAGCGGTCCGGGATATGCGCGACGCCCCAGCGCGCGAGGGCCTGCAGGACCGGCAGCAGGTCTGCGCCTTGGCGCGTCAGCCAGTATTCGTGCCGCGGCGGCGCCTGCTGATAGAGGCGCTTCTCGATCAGATCGAAGGCTTCGAGGCGTTCCAGGCGGTCGGCGAGGATGTTGCTCGAGATTCGCTCGGACGCCTCGGCGAGCTCGCCGAAGCGGTGCGCGCCGGCAAAGATCGTCCGCAGCACCACCAACGACCAGCGGTCGCCGAAGAGGTCGAGCGCCGAGGCGATCGGACACTGCGAGCGGAAGTCTGTCTCCATCATGTCATCCGGTTCCTTCCGCGGGATCGTGCGACGCATATAGTGACTTGCATCTTGCAAGTCAGGGGTTGCCGTGCTTTTCTTGCGGCATCGGGCAGGCCTTGGGGGGATCATGCCGGAACGACCGACGTCTGACGTGGCTCTCGACGCGAGCGCGGGTGAAGCGCCGATCGCGTTCGGCCTTGCCGATCGCGTCCGCGCCATTCTGACCGGTCCGGGCATCAGCGAGAAGGCGATGTTCGGCGGCCTCTGCTTCCTGATCGACGGCAATATGGTGGCCGGCGTGTCGCCCCAGCGCGGGCTGCTGCTGCGGATCGGCCGGGACCGCTGCGCCGCGGGGCTGGCGAGGCCCGGTACGCGGCCGATGGAGATGCGCGGTCGGGCCGTGGAGGGCTATCTCTACGTCAACCCGGACGGACTCGCCGACGACGGCCTTGCCGAATGGATCGCCGAGGCGGTGGCCTTTGTCCGTACGCTGCCGCCGAAGCCGCCGGCACAGCCAGCCAAAGCGAAGGCCGCAGCGCCCGGAGCCGCGAGTCGATCCACCACCCCGCGCCGGAGTGCACGGTCATGACCCGCTTCGTCCTCGCCATCCTCGCCTATCTGGTGCCGACCTTCGCGCTCGGCTTCGTCTGGCACCTTGTGGCCTTCGAGGACTATTACCGCGCGCTCGCGATGTATCGCGCCGAGCTCATCATCCCGCTCGGCTTCCTCTCGATGCTGGTGCAAGCGGTGCTCTTCGCCCTGATCTACGAGCGCTGTTTCGCGCAGCGGCGGGGATCCTGGCTCCGGCACGGCCTTGTCTATGCCGTGCTGGGCGCGCTCCTGTCATGGAGCTACACGACGCTTGCGGTCGCGGCGAAGAACGTGATGGCGTCGGTTCCGGACTTCGTCCTGATCGAAACCGCCTTCACACTGGTGCAATGGATCATCGTCGGTCCGCTGACAGCGCTCGCCTTTGCGGTCGGGCGCGAGGGCAAGCGGCGCGACGGGGGCCGGGGCGCTGCTCCAGCTTAGAGCAATTCCGCGAAAGCCCGATCACCGCAGTGTCTCGATCGATCTGAGTGAACGCGTTTTCCTTACGCAAACCGGAACCCTCTTCTCTTGAAAGTGCTTGAGGGGTCCGCAGCCCGTCCGAGGGTGGCCGGCGAGACAGGCCGTGCTGCCTCAGGCCCGTCGCATGCAGGCTCACAGCCCGTGCGTGCCCGAATAGGCGTTTGGCTGCGGCGGCTGCCAGCCGGCCAGCGCCCCATCGGCTGGCTTGAAGATCTCGATCCTGAGCGGATGACATGGCGCGGCGTCGCTCGAATGGCTGGCGCCGCAATCGCCGCCGGGGCAGGCCGACAGCGCGCCGAGAAGGTCGATCTCGGCGAAGAATTCGATGAAGTCGCCGGGACGGACCGGGCTCGCCTTCATGAAATAGCGGTGCGCGTCCTTCGTGAAGCCGGTGCACATGAAGACGTTGAGCACGTCATGCACATGCGCCTCCGCCTCTGCCAATGACAGCCCGCGCTCGGCGGCGAGCGCCCGCGTCAGGTTCGAGTGGCAGCAGTGGTGGTACTCCGTGCCCTTCAGCAGGAGATTGGTATAGGGATCGCAGCGGGTGCCGATGACGTCGTGGACGCCGGCGCCGTCGGCATCGAAGCCGTACCAGCCGAGCGTATCCCTTGTGATCGTCGCGAGCGGCCGGAGGCTCGGCAGCGTGCTCCAGAGCCGGTCGCCTGTCGTCACATGGGTGGCGTGCAGCGCGCGCGTCTTGCCGCTGAAGAAGCGCTCGCCGAGATCATGCGCATTCCAGAGATTGAGGTCGCCGACCTGCGATCCCTCGATGCTGACGATGCGCCAGACATGCCCGGCCGGAACGGTGAAGGCGCGCGCTTCGCGTGGCGGCACGACGATCTCCGAGACCTTGGTCAGGCCGGCCCGGACGCGCGCATAGAAGGCGGCGTCATAGGCCGGGACGCTCTCGACGTCATAGCAGACGACCGGTTCCGCGGCGCGGCGCAAGGCGGCGTCGGCGGGTTCCGGTCCTCTCCATGGCTCGGCCATCGGCAGCGTCCCCAAACCGCCGGTCGGCCCCGCCCTCAGGCGAGGCGGCCGTGGCAGTGCTTGAACTTCTTGCCCGAGCCGCAGGGGCAGGGCGCATTGCGCTGGATCTTGCCCCAGGTCGTCGGATCGTTCGGATCGACGCCCGCCGCCTCGAAGCCGCGCGCCTCGGCTGGCGTGAAGCTCGAGAAGAAGGCCTCGTCGAGCTCATTGCTGCCGGTGACCGGATCGAGATGAACCGGCTCGACATCCTCG
The DNA here is from genome assembly GCA_965279105.1 of Kaistia sp. GTDB lineage: Bacteria > Pseudomonadota > Alphaproteobacteria > Rhizobiales > Kaistiaceae > Kaistia. Next base: position 224,782 of record OZ257135.1, on the reverse strand, counting down.
ACCTCGGCCGGCATCAGCGGCGGCGACTGCATGATCTCGACGCGCATCATCTGCGCCGTGACCGCCTCGCGGAGGCTCTGCAGCATGGCCTCGAACAGCTCGAAGGCCTCGGTCTTGTATTCGTTGAGCGGATCGCGCTGGGCATAGCCGCGGAAGCCGATCACCTGGCGCAGGTGATCGAGCGTCACGAGATGCTCGCGCCAGAGATGGTCGAGCGTCTGCAGCAGAACGGCCTTCTCGACCTGGCGCATGACCTCGGGCGAGAAGCGCGAGGTGCGCTGCTCGGCCGCGTCGTCGCCGGCCTTCAGGGCGCGCTCGCGCACCTCGGCATCGGCGATGCCGTCCTCCGCCGCCCAATCCTCGATCGGCAGGTCGAGATTGATCGCCTGCTGCAGGGCGGCACGAAGGCCCTTGGCGTCCCACTGCTCGGGATAGGCGCGCTCGGGAATATGCTTGGCGACGAGGTCGCTGATCACTTCCGTGCGCATGCCGTCGACGGTGGCGCTGACATCGGCCTCGGCCATGAGCTCCACGCGCTGGTCGAAGATGACCTTGCGCTGGTCGTTCATGACGTCGTCGTATTTCAAGAGGTTCTTGCGGATGTCGAAGTTGCGCGCCTCGACCTTCTGCTGCGCCTTTTCGAGCGCGCGGTTGATCCAGGGATGGACGATCGCCTCGTCCTCCTTGAGGCCGAGCTTCTGCAGCATGCCGTCCATGCGCTCGGATCCGAAGATCCGCATCAGATCGTCCTGCAGCGACAGGAAGAAGTGCGAATGGCCGGGATCGCCCTGGCGGCCGGAGCGGCCGCGCAGCTGGTTGTCGATGCGGCGGCTCTCGTGCCGCTCGGTGCCGATGACATAGAGGCCGCCGGCGGCAAGCGCCCGCTGCTTCTTCTCGGCGATGTCGGCCTTGATTTCGGCGGTGCGGCGCGCGCGCTCGGCTTCGTCCTCGATGCCGGCGAGCTCGTGCTCGAGGCGCATGTCGAGATTGCCGCCGAGCTGGATGTCGGTGCCGCGGCCGGCCATGTTGGTGGCGATCGTCACCGCGCCGGGAACGCCGGCCTGGCTGACGATATAGGCCTCCTGCTCGTGATAGCGGGCATTGAGGACCTGGTGCGGCACCTTTTCCTTCTTCAGGAATTCGGACAGGAGCTCCGACTTCTCGATCGAGGTCGTGCCGACGAGCACCGGCTGGCCGCGCTGGCTGCAGTCGCGGATGACGCGGATGATCGCCTTGTATTTCTCGGCGGCCGAGCGATAGACCTCGTCGTCGTCGTCGATGCGCGAGACCGGGACATTGGTCGGGATCTCGACGACCTCGAGACCGTAGATGTCGAGGAATTCCGACGCCTCGGTCTGGGCAGTGCCCGTCATGCCGGCGAGCTTGCCGTACATGCGGAAATAGTTCTGGAAGGTGATCGAGGCGAGCGTCTGGTTCTCGGGCTGGATCTGGACATGCTCCTTGGCCTCGAGGGCCTGGTGCAGTCCTTCCGAATAGCGCCGTCCCGGCATCATGCGGCCGGTGAACTCGTCGATGATGATCACTTCGTCGGATTTGACGATGTAGTCCTTGTCGCGCTGGAACAGGCGGTGCGCGCGCAGCGCCTGGTTGACGTGGTGGACGACGGTGACGTTCTCGACGTCGTAGAGCGACTCGCCCTTCAAGAGGCCCGCGGCGGTCAGAAGCTGCTCGAGCTTCTCGTTGCCGGCCTCGGTGAAGCTCGCGGTGCGCTGCTTCTCGTCGATGTCGTAGTCTTCCGGATCGAGGTTCGGGATGAACTTGTCGATCGTGTTGTAGAGATCCGAGCGGTCGTCGAGCGGGCCGGAGATGATCAGCGGCGTGCGCGCCTCATCGATGAGGATTGAATCGACCTCGTCGACGATGCCGTAATGGTGGCCGCGCTGGACCATCTGGCCGAGGTCGTACTTCATGTTATCGCGCAGATAATCGAAGCCGTACTCGTTGTTGGTGCCGTAGGTGATGTCGCAGGCATAGGCCGCGCGGCGCTGGTCGTCGTCGAGCCCGTGCACGATGACGCCGACCGAGAGGCCGAGGAAGCGGTAGAGGCGGCCCATCCATTCAGAGTCGCGCTTGGCCAGGTAGTCGTTGACGGTGACGACATGCACGCCCTTGCCGGCGAGCGCGTTCAGATAGACCGGCAGCGTCGCGACCAGCGTCTTGCCTTCGCCGGTCTTCATCTCGGCGATCGAGCCGTCGTTGAGGACCATGCCGCCGATCAGCTGCACGTCGAAATGGCGCATGCCGAGCGAACGCTTGGCGCCTTCGCGGACGACGGCGAAAGCCTCGATCAGGAGATCGTCGACGCTCGCGCCCTCGGCGATGCGGCGCTTGAACTCCTCGGTCTTCGCGCGCAGGTCAGCGTCGGTGAGCGCCGCGTAGTCCGCTTCGAGCGCATTGATCTGGGCGACCCGCGGTCGATAGCCCTTCACGCGCCTGTCATTGGCCGAACCGAAGAATTTGCGCGCCAGCGAGCCGAGACCTGCCATGGGTCATCCTTGATTGTTGGTCGGCGCCGTGATCCGGGAAAAAGGGTCGGCGCCGGGCATTCCTTGCAGGCTCCGCGGCAAAATGCCGACGGAAGCGCCGTCATCAGGTACGTCAAAGCGTTCTGGACGCCGCGACCCGAGACAGATAAGAGGGGGCACCCAGGATGTCAACGTGGCCCGAAGGCCCCCGGAATGCCCGCAGAATGCCGCATTCTCAGCCGATCCACGAGGCGATCGGCAGGGGGCTGATGCCGCCCCGCTTGTGCGAGTGACTTCACCATGGACAAGGACAATTCGATGACCTTCCGTCTTCCGCCGCGGCGGCTTCATCTCGGCGTCTCCGCTCTCGCCCTCATCGGCCTGATGGCCGGCGCGGGCGTGGCCGCTGCCCAGGACGCTCCGGCGCCGGCAGCGCCCGCCGCCGCCGCCCCGGCGGCCCCGGCAGCCCCGGCAGCAGCGCCCGCCGCCGCTCCGGCGCCGGCGCTCGATCCGAAGACCGTGGTCGCCACCGTCGACGGGCAGCCGATCACCGAAGGCGATCTCGCGCTCGCCTCGCAGGATCTCGGCGACGAGCTCGGCAAGGTTCCGCCGGATCAGCGCCGCCGCGCGGTGCTCGACGTCCTCGTCGATCTGAAGCTGATGGCGAAGGCTGCCACCGCCGCCGGCCTCGACCAGTCCGACAGCTTCAAGAGCCGCGTCGAGCTGCTGCGCGAACGCGCGCTGCGCAACGAGTTCTTCCGCGTCGAGATCGACGGCAAGGCGACGGACGATGCCGTCAAGCAGCGCTATGACGCCGAGATCGCCAAGGTGACGCCGCAGGAAGAAGTGCAGGCGGCCCATATCCTGGTCGAGAGCGAGGCCGAGGCCAAGGACATCATCAAGCAGCTCGACGGCGGCGCCGACTTCGCCAAGCTCGCGCAGGAGAAGTCGAAGGATCCGGGTTCCGCCAAGATGGGCGGCCAGCTCGGCTACTTCACCAAGGGCCAGATGGTGCCGGAATTCGAAGCCGTCGCCTTCACGCTGCCGGTCGGCAAGTACACCGAGACGCCGGTCAAGACCAAGTTCGGCTATCACATCATCGAAGTGACCGACAAGCGCAGCCAGCCGGTGCCGACCCTCGACCAGGTCAAGGATCAGGTCCGGCAGATGGTGCTGCGCGACATGTTCGTGAACGCGGTGGCGCAGCTGCGCAAGGACAACAAGGTCGAGATCCTCGATCCGGCCCTGAAGGCCGCGCCGGCTCCGGCCGCGCAGTAAGGGCTCTCCTTTTGGCGGGGCGCGGGGACTTTGTCTCCGCGCCCCGCCGAATGAGGCCGATGCGCCGGCCCGATCCGCGAGGCCGGCGCCCGGGATCGCCGCGTGACGGTCATCCTGTCATGGTTTCCGCCCATAGATCGGGCGTCTTCAGCACGTCACGGGTTCGTCCATGTCCACCGCCGTCTCTCCGCTCGCCATTGCCTTCCCCGACATGCCGCCGATCGCCGGCGTCGCCTTCGCGACCGCCGCGGCCGGGATCAAGTATCGCGACCGCCGCGACGTCTTCCTGGCGCTGTTCGCCGAGGGGACCACGGTCGCCGGCGTGCTGACGCGCTCGAAATGCCCGTCGGCGCCGGTCGACTGGTGCCGCGCGGCGCTCCCCGGCGGCTCGGCCCGCGCCCTCCTCGTCAATTCCGGCAACGCCAATGCCTTCACCGGCAAGAGGGGCCGCGTCACGACGGCGGCGACGGGTGCGCTCGCCGCGGAAGCGGCTGGCTGCCGGCCTGATGAAGTGTTCCTCGCCTCGACCGGCGTCATCGGCGAGCCGCTCGACGAATCGAAGTTCGCCGCCGTGCTGACCGACACCGCGGCCCGCGTCGCCGATGGCCCGTGGATCGATGCGGCGCGCGCGATCATGACCACCGACACCTTCCCGAAGGGCGCGACGCGTCGCATCAGGGTCGGCGATGCCGAGGTCACCATCAACGGCATCGCCAAGGGCGCCGGCATGATCGCGCCCGACATGGCGACCATGCTGTCCTTCGTCGCCACGGACGCCGCCATCGCCGCGCCGGTCCTCCAGGCACTGCTGTCGCAGAGCGTCGATGGAACCTTCAATTCCGTCACGGTCGACAGCGATACCTCGACCTCCGACACGCTGCTCCTGTTCGCCACCGGCAAGGGGGCCGGCGCCAGCCTCATCACCGACCCGACCGATCCTCGGCTCGAGGCGTTCCGCGTCGCGCTCTACGAAGTGCTCGAATCGCTGGCGATCCAGGTCGCCCGCGACGGCGAGGGCGCGCGCAAGCTGATCGAGGTTCGGGTCGTCGGCGCGATGTCGGATGCCTCGGCCAAGCGCATCGCGCTGTCGATCGCCAATTCGCCGTTGGTCAAGACCGCGGCCGCCGGCGAGGACGCCAATTGGGGCCGCGTCGTCATGGCGGTCGGCAAGGCCGGCGAGCCGGCCGATCGCGACCGCCTGTCGATTTCGTTCGGCGATATCCGCGTCGCCTTCGAGGGCGAGCGCGACCCGGCCTATTCGGAGGCCGCCGCCTCGGCCTACATGAAGAACCCCGAAATCGTCATCACTGCCGATATTGGCCTCGGCACCGGCACCGCGCGGGTGTGGACCTGCGACTTGACCCAGGCCTATGTCGCGATCAATGGCGACTATCGCAGCTGAGATGACAGGAGAGGCGCGCGTCCTGCCGACGGTCCTCGCGATCGAGGGCGCCTGCCTCTCGGCCTGGCCGGCGATCGCCTTGGTGCATGACGGTGCCTGGCTCTGGCGCTTCGCGCATGGCTACAGCAAGCGCGCCAATTCGGTGCAGTGCCTCGATCCCGCCGATGACGGTGATGCCGAGGCGCGCATCGCGCGGCTTTCGGCGCTGTCGCGACGGCATGGCATCGAGCCCTGCTTCCGCGTCACGCCGCTCGCCGGTCCCGGCGTCATCGCCGCGCTCGACCGGCTCGGCTGGGTGGCCTATGAGGAGAGCCGCGTGCTGGCGCTCGATCTCACGGCGCCTCCACAAGCCGCGACGGGCGATATCCGCTGGCTCAATCCCGGCGATCCCCGCTGGTATCGCGCCGAGGCGACCCTTTCCGGGCTCGAGCCGCGCACCGTCGAGACGCTGAAGACGCTGCTGTCGCTGATCGCCTATGAGGCCAAGGGCATCGTCGTGCATGGCCGCGACGGCACGCCGGCGGCGGCGGCGCTCGCCGTCAATGCCGGCGGCATCGGCGTCTATCTGAATGTCGTTGCCGACAAGATGCGCCGCCGCCAGGGCTTCGGCAGCGCGGTGATGCGGGCAGCGCTCGCCTGGACGCGCGAGAAGGGCGCGACCAGCGCCGCGATCCAGGTCGTGTCGGACAATGCCCCGGCGATCGCGCTCTACGAGTCACTCGGCTTCACCGAGCAGTATCGCTATCACTACCGCCGCCCACCCAAGGTCTGACCGCCCGATGTCCCGCCTCTTGCTCGTCGTCGCCTGCGCCCTTCTCGATCCGGACAACCGCGTCCTGATCGCGCAGCGGCCGGAGGGCAAGTCGCTGGCGGGCTTGTGGGAATTTCCGGGCGGCAAGGTCGATGCCGGCGAGGCGCCCGAGGCGGCGCTGATCCGGGAGCTTCGCGAGGAGCTCGGCATCGAGACGAAGGAAGCCTGCCTCGCGCCGCTGACCTTCGCCAGCCATGCCTATCCGGAGTTCCATCTGCTGATGCCGCTGTATGTCTGCCGCCGCTGGCAGGGCGTGCCTTCGAGCCGCGAGGGCCAGGCGCTCAAATGGGTGCGGGCCAAGGCGCTGCGCGACTATCCGATGCCGCCCGCCGACCTGCCGCTGATCGCGCCGCTGATCGACCTTCTCTAGGGCTTAGAGCCTTTCAGGGCTTGTTGGAAGCGTTCTGCCGGAGCGGCTTCGGGCCAAGGTCGAGGACTGCGGCGACGGCCGTACTGAAGTACGGCCGAGCCGGAGGCCGACGGATTTGGCCCGAAGCCGCCCGGCCCGAAGGGTTTTCCGCCGGCGGGCGCCCGCCGTGTCGGCCGGCTCGCCCGATGCGAAGGCATCGGGCCTCGCCACCCTCCTTGCGGATCGCGCGCGCCGGCGGAAAACAGAACGGATTCCACCAAGCCCTGAAAGGCTCTAGGCGGCTTCCCGGCTCGCATCCGCCGTGTCCGGCAGATGCGCGGCGAAGGTGACGAGCGCATCGCGGCCGGCACCCGTCAAGCCATAGACGCCGCGCTCGATGCGTTCGAACCAGCCATAGACATTGGTCTGCAGGATCTTCGCGGCATCGGGCGCCTGTGCCTTTAGATGGCGCGGGGCTGTCGGCGTCAGGGCGAGGGCGCTCGCGACCGTCAGCGCCTGCTGGCGATAGGCGGTCATCTGCGGCAGCCGCGTCGAGCCGCCGGCGACGGGATCGCCGCGGCGGCGGCGGAATTCCTCGACGATGCGCGAGCGCCGCTTGCCGTCGCGCCGCGGCTTCCAGGGTTCCGGCTCGACGATGACCTCGATGCGGCCCGTCGCGGTCACGGCAAGGAGGCCGAAGCCGAGCAGCCGGCAGAGTTTCCTGACGCGGGGATCACCCTCGCGGCCGCGGCCGCGCTTCGAGGCGGCGACCGCGAGCCAGATCTCGTCGCAGGCGGCGGTGCGGTCGACGGCCTGCAGCACGAGTTCGAGCGTGAAGGTCTGCTTCAGCTCGCCGATGACGACGAGTTCCGCCGCCCCGCCCGAGAGGCCGACGAGATCGCAGCCGCGCACCTCGCCCTTCACGTCGAGGCCGAGGCTCTCGAGATAGTGCTTCACCGGCAGATAGAGATCGGTTTCCACGGGCGCTGACACTCCGCCTTGCGAGGGCCTCGCTGTGATCCTGGCCTCGCAGGCGTTTAGGCCGGGTTTCCATCCTCGGTCGCTGCGCGGGCCGCGGCGACCGCATCGGCGAGGCGGGCGGTGGCCGAACCCGGCTTCAGCGGCTTCGGCTGGCTCTCATGCGGCGCCCAGGCCGAGACGGCGACGAAATCGAACGTGGCGCGGATGCGGCCATCGGCATCGGCGAAGCGCTCGGCATAGACTTCCGCCGCGCGGGCGGCGATGGCGCGGTTGAGGGGGCGCTTGTCGCGGGCGGCGAGCGCATTGCCGGCGCCCATGGCGCGCAGGTCGCGGACAAGGCCGAACATCGTGTCGTAGCGCACGGTGACGCGGTCGACATCGACCACCGGCAGCGCGAAGCCCGCGCGCTGCAGCAGCGCGCCGACATCGCGGATATCGGCGAAGGGAGCGACGCGCGGCGCGGCGCCGCCGCGCAGCTCCGCTTCGGCGCTGGCAAAGGCGGTGCGCAGCTCCGTCAGGGTGTCGCCGCCGATGAGGATCGCGAGCAAGAGCCCGTCGCCGGCGAGCGCGCGGCGGATCTGCGCGAGCATGCCGGGGAGGTCGTTGACGAATTGCAGCGCCAGCGCGCTCACCGCGAGGTCGACGCTGGCCGGCGGCAGCCCCAGCACCTCGGCGCCCGACTCATGTCGCCAGTCCGCATGCACCAGCGAGCCGACCTGGCCACCGGCGGCGAGCATCTCGGCGAGCCCCGCGGTCGGCGTGCCGATATCGACCGCCCGGTCGAAGCGGCGATTGACCGCGGCGAGGCGGTCGGCGATTTCCTCGCTCGCCCGCGCCAGCAGGAAATCCGCGCCGGGGACGGCGAGGCGCCGCGCCCGCGCCTGGCGCAGCGCGATGAGGCCCGGATCGAAGATGGTCGGTGCGCCGCTCATGCGTTTGGTCCGTGCTCTCCAAGGTCGACCGCTATATGGGCTGCGTCGGCGCGCCCGTCAAAGCGGCTTCCGCCCCGCCCCGGCCGCGCTTAAGCTGCGCCCCATGGCGGGAGCTGTCTTCAGGGTCGATGACGGGACGGAGGAGGCGGGAGCGCCGGTGCCCGCGCGCCTCCGCATGGCGAGCCTCTGGCCGAGGCTGCTCGATCTCGTGCTTCCGCCCGGCTGCATGGCCTGCGGCAAGCCGGTCGCGAGTGGTGGCGCGCTGTGCAGCCCGTGCTGGAGCACGATCCGCTGGATCGAGCGGCCGTTCTGCGAGCGCCTCGCCATTCCATTCGGCTATGACATCGGCGCCGGGGCGCTGTCGGCCGAAGCGATCGCCCATCCGCCGCCCTTCGGGCGCCTCCGCGCCGTCTGCGCCTATGGCGAGGTCGCCGGCGCGATCGTGCAGGGGCTGAAATACAATGACCGCATCGATCTCGCGAAGCCGATCGGCGCGATGATGGCGCGGGCGCTCGGGCCCGTCGCCGACGAAGTCGATGTCGTGATCCCCGTGCCGCTGCATCGGAGCCGGCTGTGGCAGCGCCGCTTCAACCAGTCGGCGCTGATCGGCGAAGCGCTCGCCGGCGCGATCGGGCGGCCCTTCGAGCCCGGCCTGCTCGCCCGCATCCGCGCGACGCCGCGCCAGGTCGGGCTCAAGGCGAACGAGCGGGCGAAGAACGTCGCCGGCGCGTTCCATGTTCCGGCCCGGCATGCCGCGGCGCTGAAGGGGCGGCGGGTGCTCTTGGTCGACGACGTCTACACCACCGGCGCGACGGTCAAGGCGGCGACACGCGCGCTCACGCGCGGCGGCGCCGCGGCCGTCGAGGTGGCCGTCTTCGCCCGGGTTGTCGAAGGGCTGGCCTGAGCCTTATATTGCGGCGCATTCAAGCAATCAGGGAACCGCCATGGCCGACGTGACCATCTACACCCGCCAGGGCTGCGGCTACTGCGTCGCCGCCAAGCGTCTGCTCGAGCGCAAGGGCGTCGCCTTTGTCGAGCATGACGCGACCGGCAATCCCACGCTCCGCCAGGAGATGATCGAGCGCGCTGCGGGCGGCTCGACCTTCCCGCAGATCTTCATCGGCGGGACGCATGTCGGCGGCTGCGACGATCTGCATGCGCTCGAGGCCGAGGGCCGGCTGGACGCGCTGCTGGCCGCCTGATCTGCCCGATCCGGAAGACTGACGATTGAAGGAGACGCCGATGACGAGCTTCAAGGCTGCCTGCGTGCAGATGACCAGCGGCCGGTCGGTCGAGGCGAATGTCGATGCCGCCGAGGCGCTGATCCGCGAGGCCGCCGCCGCCGGGGCCAGCTATGTGCTGACGCCCGAGATGACGACGATCCTCGATCGCGACCGCGCGCATCTCCTCGCCTCGATCGGGCCCGAGGATGTCGATCCCTCGCTGCTGCACTTCCGAGAGCTGGCGCGCGAGCTCGGCATCCATCTCCATATCGGCTCGATGGCCATCCTCTTGCCCGACGGGCACATCGCCAACCGCTCCTTCGTCATCGCGCCGAACGGCGCCGTGGTCGGCCGCTACGACAAGATCCACATGTTCGACGTCGATCTCTCCGGCGGCGAGAGCTACCGCGAATCGGCGACCTATCGCGCCGGCGACACCGCCGTCGTCGCCGACCTGCCCTGGGCGAAGCTCGGGCTGACCATCTGCTACGACGTGCGCTTCCCCGTGCTGCACCGGACGCTCGCCAAGGCCGGCGCGGCGGTGATCGCGGTTCCCGCCGCCTTCACCAAGAAGACCGGCGAGGCGCATTGGCATGTGCTGCTCCGCTCGCGGGCGATCGAGACCGGCTCCTATATCATCGCGGCGGCGCAGGCCGGCCATCACGAGGACGGCCGCGACACCTTCGGCCACAGCCTCATCGTCGATCCCTGGGGCAAGGTCCTGGCCGAGGCCGGCGGCGACAAGCCTGGCGTCATCATCGCCGAGATCGATCCGGCCTTTGCCCTCTCGACGCGCCAGGCGATCCCGGCCCTCGTCAATCAGCGCGATTTCGCCCTGCCGGCGATGCCGCAGGTTGGGTCCTTCGCCAACTGATCCTATATTCGCTGCATGATACGCTACGATCTCATCTGTGAGGCCGGCCACGATTTCGACGGCTGGTATCGCGACGCCGGCGCCTTCGACAAGGCGCTGGCGGCGAAGGCGGTCGAGTGCCCGATCTGCGGCTCGGCCAAGGTGGTCAAGGCGCTGATGGCGCCGGCGGTCTCGACCGCGCGCAAGCGCGAGGCCGCGAAGCTCAAGGTGGCCGCGCCCGATCCGCGCCAGGCCGCGCTCGCCGAGATGCTGCGCCAGGTCCGCGCCCATGTCGAGGCGACGGCCGACTATGTCGGCGACCGCTTCGCCGACGAGGCGCGCAAGATCCACTATGGCGAAAGCGAGCCGCACGGCATCTATGGCGAGGCCTCGCTCACCGAGGCCCACGCCCTCGCCGAAGAAGGCATCGAAGTCCACGCGCTGCCGCGGCTGCCCGAAGAGGGCAATTGAGCCGGGGCTTGACCGGATACCACAAGAGCCCGCAGGCTCATGGGCAGATGGCTGCGTTGGCCCGGACGGAATTGCAGGGAACCACGTGATGGCTGCCACGGTGACGAGACGAGGTCAGGTCACGATACCCAAGCGGCTGCGTGAGCGGCTCGACATCCAGCCGGGCAGTAGCGTCGAATTCGAGCTGTCGCCAAACGGCCGTGTCGCCATCTTCAAGGTTGAGCCGCAGTCCCGGGCGCCCGATTTCACGCGCTTTCGGGGCCTGTTGCCCCAAGGGCCGAGCACCGATGACGTGATGCGGCTGACGCGCGGCGAGGAATGACGACCCTCGTCGACACCAATGTGTTGCTCGATCTCGTCACCGATGATCCGGTCTGGTCGGAATGGTCGGTCTCGGCGCTTCAGTCGGCGTCCGGGAGCGGCCAGCTCGCCATCAACGACATTGTCTATGCCGAACTTTCCGTCCGATTTCCATCAACGGAGATGCTCGACGCCTTTCTTGACGACGCGTCGATCGTCCTGCTTCCCATGCCGCGAAGCGCTCTGTTCCTGGCGGCGAAGGCCTTCCAGCGCTATCGGGCGGCCGGCGGATCGCGGACCGGTGTCCTGCCGGACTTCTTCATCGGCGCCCATGCCGCGGCAAGCGCCATGCCCTTGCTGACGCGAGACGCCGCCCGCTATCGCAGCTATTTCCAGGACGTCCAGCTGGTGGTGCCCGACGGGGCGCCAGAGCCTTAGTCCCTCCGGGCGGAGAGCATGTAGTTGACGTCCATGTCGCCCGAGGTCTTCCAGCGGTCGCGGAGCGGATCGTAGACGACGCCCGCTTCCGACGAGAGCTGGAGGCCGGCATCGCCGAGCGCCTCGGCGAGTTCCGCCGGCTTGACGAACTTTTCGTAGCTGTGCGTGCCGCGCGGCAGCCAGCGCAACACATATTCCGCGCCGAGGATGGCGAGCAGGAAGGCCTTCGGCGTGCGGTTGATCGTCGAGAAGACGATGAACCCGCCCGGCCGCACCATGCGCGCGGTCTCGCGGACGAAGAGGCCGAGATCGGAGACATGCTCGACGATCTCCATCGCCAGCACGATGTCGAAGGTCTCGCCGCTCGCGGCGAGCGCCTCGGCGGTGGTGGCGCGGTAGTCGATGGAGAGGCCTCCGGCCCGCGCATGCGCGGTCGCGATGCCGATGTTCACCGCCGAGGCGTCCGCGCCGACGACGCTGGCGCCGAGCCTTGCCATCGGCTCCGACAGCAGCCCGCCGCCGCAGCCGATATCGAGCACGCGGAGGCCGGCCAGCGCGTGCGGATCCTTCGCGTCGCGGCCGAAACAGGCCTCGGCCTCGTCCTTGATGAAGCCGATGCGGATCGGGTTCAGCGCATGCAGCGGCGCGAACTTGCCGCCTTCCGCCCACCACTCGCCTGAAATCGCTGAAAAATGCGCGATTTCGGCGTCGTCGACAGTGGTCTTGCTCTCGTTGGCGCTCGCGGACATCGGCTGTCTCCTTTGCGGAGGAAAGTCGGTGCCGCGGCCGGCCAAGTCAAGTTCGCCCGCCCGTCCTCATCCGGGCAGGGGGCCGAGAATGACAATCGCGTGGCGCTCGGCCGCCGCGACAAAGGCGGCCATGTCGGGCGGAACGGGCGCTGCGTCCCTCGCGACGCTGGTTTCGGCGATGAAGTCCGCGAAATCGCCACCGGTCGTCAAGAACAGCAATCGCGCCGGGCCGCTTCCCTCGACGCGGAAGCCGTGCGGTGTTCCGCGCGGGCCGAAGCCAAAGTCGCCGGCGTTCAGTGTCGTGATGCTGTCGCCGACGATGACAGTGACGGTACCGTCGATCACATAGAACGACTCGTCCTCGGAGTTGTGCACGTGCCAGGGCGATTCGAAGCCGGACGGAATGATCTGCTCGACAAGACTGAGGCTACCGCCGGTATTGGTGCGATCGGCCTTGATCCAGGTCGGAAGTCCGAGAAACCTGATTTCGTCGATCTTGGAGGTCTGGCCGGAGCCGATGTGAACGTTCATGTCATGCTCTCCCGTTTCGTCGCCGGTCCGGTGGACAAGACGCAGCGTCGTTGCTAATTTGACGGGAACAATATTCCGCGAAATTGTCTTCTCGTCAATATGGATGATTGATGACTCGCCGCGACTATCGGATGAAGGAACGCGCCAAGGCGCAGGATGAGACGCGGGAGCGGATTCTCGCCGCGACGATGCAACTGCATGACGAGCAGGGCGTCGCCGCGACGTCCTTTGTCGATATCGCCAGGCGCGCCGGTCTCGGCGCGGCAACCGTCTATCGTCACTTCGAAACCCTGGGGGCTCTGGTGAGAGCCTGCGGCGAGCATGTCTGGGCTGAAATGCGCCCGCCACAGCCGGAGCAGGCGCCGGACCTGTTCGATGCAATCGCCGGGCGGGATGCACGCCTGCGACGCCTGAGCGAGGAGCTCGACCGGTTCTACGGCCGCGGCGCACTTCGCCTCGAACGCGCCCTCGCCGATCGCGACCACGTGCCGGAGCTGGACCAGTTTCTGAGCGCCGTCGAAGCGGGTGTCGCCTCCTGGGTCGACTATGCGGTCAGGGATGTGGGGCAGCCGGACAGAGCGCCGCCAACGACGATCCGCCGCCTGCTGGCGCTGACCAGCTTCGGCGTCTGGCTTTCCATGAGGCGGGCGGGACTGGGGCCGGAGGAGCGCGTCGACCTCCTTGCCCGGGTGCTCGCCTGCGCGATGAGGCCCTGATCGCGACGGTCGCGTCATTGCATCCGTCCACCTAAACCCCAGCCTTGGCGTTGCCGAGCTTCGTCGGCTCCGCTATGAAGGCGCCGCCCGGCGCGGTTTCCTTTGCCGGGAGTGTCCCAATCCCTCCGCCCTTCCGCGGAAACTGCCCTTCGAAGGTTGATATGGCCCGGCTGGTGATGAAGTTCGGCGGAACCTCCGTCGCCGATATCGATCGCATCCGCAATGTGGCCCGTCATGTCAAACGCGAGGTCGATGCCGGCTTCGAGGTGGCGGTCGTCGTCTCGGCGATGTCGGGCAAGACCAACGAGCTCGTCGCCTGGACGCGCGCCGCCGCGTCGATGCACGACGCGCGCGAATACGACACCGTCGTCGCGTCCGGCGAGCAGGTGACGTCGGGCCTTGTCGCGATCGCGCTGCAGGAGATCGGCGTCAATGCCCGCTCCTGGCAGGGCTGGCAGATCCCGATCCTCACCGACGGCGCGCATGGCGCCGCCCGCATCCGCGAGATCGACGGCTCGCAGCTGATCGAGCGCATGTCGCAGGGCCAGGTCGCCGTCATCGCCGGCTTCCAGGGCCTCGCTCCCGACAACCGCATCGCGACGCTTGGTCGCGGCGGCTCGGATACCAGCGCGGTCGCCATCGCCGCCGCCATCGGCGCGATCCGCTGCGATATCTATACCGATGTCGATGGCGTCTACACGACCGATCCGCGCATCGTGCCGAAGGCGCGCCGGCTCGACCGCGTCTCGCATGAAGAGATGCTCGAGATGGCCTCGCTCGGCGCCAAGGTGCTGCAGGTGCGCTCGGTCGAGCTCGCCATGGTTCACAGCGTGCGCACCTTCGTTCGATCGAGCTTCGACGATCCGGCGGATCCCCGCCTCGCCGACGCCGACAATCCCCCTGGCACCCTTATTTGCGACGAGGACGAGATCGTGGAAAAGCAGGTCGTCACCGGCATCGCCTATTCCAAGGACGAGGCCCAGATCTCGCTGCGCGAGGTCGCCGACAAGCCGGGCGTCGCCGCCGCCGTGTTCGTGCCGCTCGCCGAAGCCAATATCAATGTCGACATGATCGTGCAGAACGTCTCCGAGGACGGCACGACCACCGACATGACCTTCACGCTGCCGACCGCCGATTTCGACCGGGCGATGGCCGTGCTCGAGGCCTCGCGCGCCTCGATCGGCTATGCCAGCATCCAGGGCTCGGGCGACCTCGTGAAGGTGTCGGTGATCGGCATCGGCATGCGCAGCCATGCCGGCGTCGCCGCCTCGGCCTTCAAGGCGCTGGCCGGCAAGGGCATCAATATCCGCGCCATCACCACCTCGGAGATCAAGATTTCGATCCTGATCGACTCCGCCTATACGGAACTGGCGGTGCGCACGCTGCATTCCCTCTACGGCCTCGATGCAGGCTGAGCGGGGCGGCGGGCCGACTTCTGAATAGACTGTATATTTCAGCCGCAACTCATGCCACGAGTAGGCTGGAATGGGTTCCCGAGCGGCGGGTGAGTCGCCGTTCCGGCTTTGTCCGGAGCGTGGTCGGGGTTAGGTTCTTGAGGGAAGGCGGACGATGCGGGGGTCTCTCGCCGGGCCGCGCGTCCTGCTCCGCCGCCTTCGCGAGATCATGGCGGAGCCGATCAGCGCGCAAGACCGGCTCGACAAGATCGTGGCGCAGATCGCGTCGAACATGGTCGCCGAGGTCTGCTCGGTCTATGTGTTGCGCGCCGACGACGTGCTCGAGCTCTATGCCACCGAGGGTCTGAAGCGCGAGGCCGTGCACCATGCGGGCCTCCGCGTCGGGCAGGGCCTTGTCGGCCTGATCGCGGCCGAGGCGCGCCCGCTCAATCTGCCGAACGCCCAGAGCCATCCCGCCTTCGCCTATCTGCCCGAGACGGGCGAGGAGATCTACAACGCCTTTCTCGGCGTGCCGATCCTCCGCGCCGGCCGCACGCTCGGCGTCCTCACCGTTCAGAACCGCGCCCACCGCACCTATTTCGACGAGGAGGTCGAGGCGCTGCAGACGACGGCGATGGTGCTGGCTGAGATGATCGCCGTCGGCGAGCTCGAGGGGCTCGCCCGGCCCGGCACCTCGCTCGACGTCAAGCGGCCGATGTCGATCCGCGGCAGCGCGCTCTCCGAAGGCATCGCGCTCGGCCATGTCGTGCTGCACGAGCCGCGCGTCGTCGTCACCGCGCTCATCGCCGAGGATGCCGAGAAGGAGCGCCTTCGGCTGGAGGAGGCGATCGCGCATCTGCGCCTCTCCGTCGACGACATGCTCTCGCGCGACGACATCGCGCTCGCCGGCGAGCATCGCGAGATCCTCGAGGCCTATCGCATGTTCGCCTATGACCGCGGCTGGGCCCGGCGCATGGACGAGGCGATCCAGAACGGCCTCTCCGCCGAGGCGGCGGTCGAGAAGGTTCAGAGCGACACGCGGGCGCGGCTCCTGCGCCAGACCGACCCGTATCTGCGCGAGCGGCTGCACGATTTCGACGATCTCGCCAACCGGCTCCTGCGCGAGCTGGTCGGCAAGGGCGCCGCCTTCGACCGCAAGGACATGCCGAAGGACGGCATCATCGTCGCGCGCAACATGGGCGCGGCGGAACTGCTCGACTATGACCGCAACAAGCTGCGCGGCCTCGTGCTCGAGGAGGGCGGCCCGACCAGCCATGTCACCATCGTGGCGCGGGCGCTCGGCATCGCGACCATCGGCCGGGCCGTCAACATCGTCTCGCTGGTCGAGAACGGCGACGCCATCATCCTCGACGGCGACACCGGCGAGGCGCATATCCGCCCGCCGGCCGATGTCGAGGCCTCCTATGGCGAGAAGGTGCGCTTCCGCGCCAAGCGCCAGGCGCAGTATCGCCTCCTCCGCCACAAGCCTGCGGTGACGCGCGACGGCGTGCGCATCGGCCTCAACATGAATGCCGGCCTCCTGGTCGACCTGCCGCATCTCGCCGAGGCGGGCGCCGAGGGCATCGGCCTCTTCCGCACCGAGCTGCAATTCATGGTCGCCTCGACCATGCCGCGGATGAACGCGCAGACGCAGCTCTATGCCGCGGTGCTCGATGCCAGCGGCGAGCGTCCCGTGACCTTCCGCACGCTCGATATCGGCGGCGACAAGGTGCTGCCCTATATGCGCAGCCATCCGGAGGAGAATCCGGCGCTCGGCTGGCGGGCGATCCGCCTCGGGCTCGACCGGCCGGCGCTGCTGCGCATGCAGCTGCGCGCGCTGATCCGCGCCGGCGCAGGCCACGAGCTCCGCATCATGCTGCCGATGGTGACCGAGGTCGCCGAGATCGAGAAGGCGCGGGCGCTGCTCGATCGCGAGATCGAGCATGCCCGCCGGCATGGCCACGAACTGCCCTCGCGCATCCTGCTCGGCTCGATGGTCGAGGTGCCGGCGCTCTTGTTCCAGCTCGATGCGCTGATGGCCGCGGTCGACTTCGTCTCGGTCGGTTCCAACGACCTCCTGCAGTACATGACGGCCAGCGATCGCGGCAACACGCTGGTGGCGAGCCGCTTCGATCCGATCTCGCGCCATTTCCTGCGGGCGCTGCGCGCCATCGTCGCCGCGGCCGATGCGGCCGGAAAGCCGGTGACGCTCTGCGGCGAAATCGCCGGAAGGCCGCTCGCCGCGCTTGCGCTCGTCGGCATCGGCTTCCGCTCCCTGTCGATGTCGGCGGCGTCGATCGGGCCGGTCAAGGCGATGCTGCTCGGGCTCGATCTCGGCAAGCTCAACGCCGTGCTCGATCCGCTCATCGCCTCCAACGGGTCTGATGACGGCATCGCCGATGCGCTCCGGGCCTTTGCGGACTCCGAAGGCGTGCCGATATAGACACAATGCTTCCAACAGGCCTCCCCTGGGACAAGATCGACCAGCTCGTGACGCGGGCTGAGATCATCGATCAGAAACTCGCCTCGACCAGCGACGGGGAGGAGCTCGTCCGCCTCTCCAAGGAGCGGGCGGAACTTGCCGCCATCGTCGAGGCCATCGCGAGCCTCAAGGCGGTCGCGGCCGAGCGGGCGGCGCTGGATGAGCTCGCCGGCGACCCCGAGATGGCGGCGCTCGCCGACGAGGAGAAGCCCGGGCTCGACGCCGAGATCGCCCGGCTGGTCCAGGCCGTGCGGGTGCTGCTGCTGCCGAAGGATGCCGCCGACGAGAAGAGCGCCATCCTCGAAATCCGCGCCGGTACCGGCGGCGACGAGGCGGCGCTGTTCGCGGGCGATCTCTTCCGCATGTATCAGCGCTATGCGGCGCTGCATGGCTGGAAGGTCGAGGTGCTCTCCGAGAGCGAGGGCGAGGCCGGCGGCTTCAAGGAAATCATTGCCGAGGTGAGCGGGCGCGGCGTGTTCGCGCGGCTGAAATTCGAATCGGGCGTCCACCGCGTACAGCGCGTGCCGGCGACCGAGGGCAGCGGCCGCATCCACACCTCGGCCGCCACCGTCGCCGTGCTGCCCGAGGCCGAGGATGTCGACATCGCGCTGAAGGCCGAGGATATCCGCATCGACACGACGCGGGCCTCGTCCGCCGGCGGCCAGCACGCCAACACCACCGACACCGCCGTGCGCATCACGCATGTGCCCACCGGCACGGTGATCGTCGTCGCCGGCCGCTCGCAGCACCAGAATCGCGCGCAGGCGATGACGATCCTCCGGTCGCGCCTCTATGAGGACGAACGGGCGCGGCTCGACAGCGAACGTGCGGCCGACCGTCGCGGCCAGGTCGGCTCGGGCGATCGGTCCGAGCGCATCCGCACCTATAATTTCCCGCAAGGGCGCCTCACCGATCACCGCATCAACCTGACGCTCTACAAGCTCGAGCAGGTCGTTTCGGGCGAAGCGCTCGACGATGTGATCGAGCCGCTGATCACCGAGCACCAGGCCAGTCTGCTGGCGGCGCTCGACCGATGAGCGAGCCCGCGGTCACGCTCGGATCCATCCGACGCCTGGCCGCCAAGCGCCTCGCAGAAGCGGGCTCCGTCGAGACGCCGGCGCTCGACGCGCGCCTTCTCATCGCCTCGGTCGTCGGCATGTCGCCGAACGAACTGGTGCTGGCGGACTACCGCGCCGTCTCGGTCGAGGAGTTGGCCCGCATCGACGGGCTGCTGGCGCGGCGCGCCGGCGGGGAGCCCGTCGCGCGGATCATCGGCAGCCGGGAGTTCTGGGGGCTCTCCTTTCACCTCGCACCCGAAACGCTGGTGCCGCGTCCGGATTCGGAGACGGTCATCGAGGCGGCGCTTGCGTTTGTCGACCGGACCGGCGGCAGGGCGCGCCCGCTTTCCATCGTCGATATCGGTACCGGCAGCGGCGCGCTGCTCATCGCCCTGCTCGCCGAACTGCCCGAGGCGATCGGGCTCGGCATCGATCTTTCGGAAGGCGCGGCGCGGGCGGCGCGGGAGAATGCCGCGCGGCTCGGCGTCGGCAGCCGCAGCTTGTTCGTCACCGGCGATTTCGGCGCCGCGGCGGCGCCGGCCGATGTTATCTTGAGCAACCCTCCCTATATAGAGAGCGAAGTCATCGCGGGCCTTCAGGCGGAAGTGCGCGATTTCGATCCGCGCCTCGCGCTCGATGGCGGCGCCGATGGGCTCGACGCCTACAGGGTGATCGTGCCGGCGCTCGAGGCGCAGCTGCGGCCGGGCGGGTCGGCCTTCGTGGAAATCGGCTTCGATCAGGCGGGGGCGGTCACCAGGCTTGCAGTGGCCGCCGGTCTTGCGACATCGGTGCACCGGGATCTCGCCGGCCATGACCGGGTGGTGGAATTAACGCGGTCCGGCGAGGGCTCCGCCCTTTCGCCGTCGTAGGGCAGCCGTAAAATCTCCGCTTGGAAAATCGAAGCGAAACGGCTAGCTTCCGATCCGCCGCAGATGGATTTGATGCGTTTCCCGATGACACGGCTGAGGCCGTGGACGGGATCTGCGCGGCGGAGGCCGCCAGATGGCCTGCGGGTCAGAAAACGGGGTCCGACCCAGATCTGGTTGTCACGACTGTCATCTCTGCTCGGCCCGGCGCGACATTGATCCTGCCTCATGAGCGTTGATCTGCATGTGAGGTCCCAGGTGGACCATGCCGGTCGCGCGCAGCCTACCAAGGCGCGATCAACGATGCCGAAGCCATCATCGCCGATTCCGGCGCCGCGGTTTGATGCCCTGGCGACCCCAATCGACGGCCTTGCCGACCGGGCCTTGGCGCCGGTCGTTGACGTGATTTGACCTTTGAGGGTCACGGAAGAGAAAACTCATGCGACCAGGACAGCAGAACAACAATAACAACAACAATAACAAGCGGATGCGCGGACGGAACCGGAAGGGCCCCAATCCTCTCACCCGCTCCTACGAGAGCAACGGACCCGACGTCAAGATTCGCGGCACCGCCCTGCACATCGCCGAGAAATATGTGACGCTGGCGCGCGACGCGCAGTCGTCCGGCGACCGCGTGATGGCGGAAAGCTATCTCCAGCATGCCGAGCACTACTTCCGCGTGATCGCCGCTGCCCAGGTGCAGCAGAATCCCCAGCCGGGGGCGCCTGCCTATCGCGCCGACCAGGAGGATGACGGCCTCGACGAAGAGGATGATCGCTTCAGCGACCGCTTCGGCCAGCATGACCGCCAGGACGAGGGCCAGCAGGCCTTCGGCCAGAACGATCCTCAGCCTTTCGTCAACGGAAATGGCAACGGCAATGGCAACGGCCATTACCAGGGCGGCCAGCGCGAGCGCGGCGAGCGGCAGGATTTCCGCTCCGAGAACCGAGATCGGCCTGACAACCGCGAGCGCGGCGACAATCGCGATCGCGCCGAGCCCCGTCAGGACAGCCGGCAGGAGCCGCGCCAGGAAGTTCGCCAGGAGCCCCGTCAGGACGCGCGCCCGGACGGCCGGCAGGAGCCGCGCACCGATGCCCGTCCCGAGGGCGAGCGTCAGGAAGGTCGCGGCGAGCGGCCGTTCCGCCAGAATCGCGAAGGCCGCCGCGAGCGCGGCGACCGCGGCGAGCGGCATGACCGTTCGGCGCTGCCGCGCTTCGTGACCGGCGAGCCGGCCGAGGCCGCGCCGTCCGCATCTGCGGTCGAGGCGCCGCGCCCCGTCGAGGTTGCGCCCGTCGTGCCGGCGCCTGTCCATGTCGCGCCGGTCGAGGCCAAGGTGGCCGAGACCAAGTCCGTCGAGGCTCGGCCCGTCGAAGCGAAGCCGGTCGAAGTGAAGCCGGTCGAAGTGAAGTCCGTCGAAGCGAAGCCGGTCGAGACCAAGCGTTCTGAGCCCAAGCCCGCCCCGGCGAAGGCCCCGGCCACTGAGCCCGTCGCCGCGGCGGAGCCGGTTGCCGAGGGTGCCGCGCCGGCCGCCGGCGAGGAGGAATTCCGTCCGCGCCGCCGCCGCACGACGCGCGCCCGCGTCCGTACGGCCGATGATGCCGAGCCGATGCTCGACGTCGCGCCCGTCACCGAAGAGTAGGCGCCGTCGCCTTCGGGCGATCGCCGCATGACGAAGGATGGCCGGGCTTGTCCCGGCCATTCGCATTTTGGGGCGATCTGGCCGCCGCGTCGCAGCGTCCTCGACCCGTCCCGGCCGCCGCCCGCCGGCGGTCGAAAATCTCCGCCCGCCCCCTTCCTGTTGCCATAGTGCCACACCATATCCAGCGAGCCGGCGGATCATCGGGATCGCCGGCGGGCTGGAGCGGTTTGACCGGCTGGCTCGCAATCGAACGATCGGTCGCGCTTCGACATGGGAGGCGTCCGGTACGGGTCAGGAGGGACGATCTTGAACATTGAAAAATACTCCGAGCGCGCGAAGGGCTTCATCCAGTCGGCCCAGACGCTGGCGCTGACGCGCGGACACCAGCAGTTCGCGCCCGAACATCTCTTGAAGGTTCTGCTCGACGACGAGGAAGGCCTCGCCGCGGGTCTCATCGACAGCGCGGGCGGGCGCTCGCGCGATGCGCTGGCCGCGACCGAACGGCTGCTTGCCGCCATTCCGAGCGTTTCCGGCGGTGGCGCCGGACAGCTCTATCTGGCCGCGCCGCTCGCCAAGGTGTTCGAGCAGGCCGAGCAGCTCGCCAAGAAGGCCGGCGACAGCTTCGTCACGGTCGAGCGGCTGCTGCTCGCGCTCGCGCTCGAGAAGGACGCCAAGACCGCGCAGGCGCTGAAGGACGCCGGCCTGACGCCGGTCGGCCTCAACCGCGCCATCGAGCAGCTGCGCCAGGGCCGCACGGCGGACTCGGCCGGCGCCGAAGGCCAGTATGATGCGCTGAAGAAATATGCCCGCGACCTGACCCAGGCGGCGCGCGACGGCAAGCTCGATCCGGTCATCGGCCGCGACGACGAGATCCGCCGCACGATCCAGGTGCTGTCGCGGCGCACGAAGAACAATCCGGTGCTGATCGGCGAGCCGGGCGTCGGCAAGACCGCGATCGCGGAAGGGCTGGCGCTCCGCATCGTCAATGGCGACGTGCCGGAGAGCCTCCGCGACAAGAAGCTGCTCGCGCTCGACATGGGCTCGCTGATCGCCGGCGCGAAATATCGCGGCGAGTTCGAGGAGCGGCTGAAGGCCGTCCTTTCGGAAGTCACCGCGGCCAATGGCGGCATCATCCTCTTCATCGACGAGATGCACACGCTGGTCGGCGCCGGCAAGGCGGATGGGGCGATGGACGCCTCCAACCTCCTGAAGCCCGCGCTGGCCCGTGGCGAGCTGCACTGCGTCGGCGCGACCACGCTCGACGAGTATCGCAAGCATGTCGAGAAGGACGCGGCGCTCGCCCGAAGGTTCCAGCCGATCTTCGTCGGCGAGCCGACGGTCGAGGACACGATCTCGATCCTGCGCGGCATCAAGGAGAAGTACGAGCTGCATCACGGCGTCCGCATCATGGACTCCGCGCTCGTCGCCGCCGCGACGCTGTCGAACCGCTACATCACCGACCGCTTCCTGCCCGACAAGGCCATCGACCTGATGGACGAGGCCTCGGCGCGGCTGCGCATGCAGGTCGATTCGAAGCCGGAGGCGCTCGACGAGCTCGATCGCCGCATCATCCAGCTGAAGATCGAGCGCGAGGCGCTGAAGAAGGAAACCGACCAGGCCTCCAAGGACAGGCTCGAGCGGCTCGAGCGCGAGCTGACCGACCTCGAGGAGGAATCGGCCGCCTTCACGCAGCGCTGGCAGACCGAGAAGGACAAGCTCAATTCGGCGCAGAAGCTGAAGGAGCAGCTGGATCAGGCCCGCAGCGACCTCGAAAAGGCGCAGCGCACCGGCGATCTCGCCAAGGCGGGCGAGCTCGCTTATGGTGCGATCCCGGCTCTGGAGCGGCAGCTGAAAGTGGCCGAGGCGGCGCAGACCGGCGCGATGATGGAAGAGGCGGTGACGCCCGAGCATGTCGCGCAGATCGTGGCGCGCTGGACCGGCGTGCCCGTCGATAAGATGCTGGAGGGCGAGCGCGACAAGCTGCTGCGCATGGAAGACGATCTCGCCAAGCGGGTCGTCGGCCAGGCCGAGGCGGTGCATGCCGTCTCGACGGCGGTTCGCCGTGCGCGCGCCGGGCTGCAGGATCCGAACCGGCCGATCGGCTCGTTCATGTTCCTCGGGCCGACCGGCGTCGGCAAGACCGAGCTGACCAAGGCGCTCGCCTCGTTCCTCTTCGACGACGAGAGCGCGATGGTGCGCATCGACATGTCGGAATTCATGGAGAAGCACTCCGTGTCCCGGCTGATCGGCGCGCCTCCGGGCTATGTCGGCTATGAGGAGGGCGGCGCGCTGACCGAGGCGGTGCGGCGGCGTCCCTACCAGATCGTGCTGTTCGACGAGATCGAGAAGGCGCATCCGGACGTGTTCAACGTCCTCCTGCAGGTGCTCGACGACGGGCGGCTGACGGACGGGCAGGGCCGCACGGTCGACTTCAAGAACACGCTGATCATCATGACGTCGAATCTCGGCGCCGACTATCTCGCCAATCTGCGCGACGACGAGGATGTCGATGCCGTGCGCGAGCAGGTCATGGGTGTGGTTCGCGGGCATTTCCGGCCCGAGTTCCTCAACCGGCTCGACGACATCATCCTGTTCCATCGCCTGAAGCGGACCGAGATGGGCCGGATCGTCGAGATCCAGCTGAAGCGGCTGCAGTCGCTGCTCGGCGAACGCAAGATCTCGCTCGAACTCGACGAGACCGCGCGCGCCTGGCTCGCCGAGAAGGGCTACGACCCGGCCTACGGCGCGCGTCCGCTGAAGCGCGTTATCCAGCGCTATGTCCAGGATCCGCTCGCCGACAAGATCCTTGCCGGCGACATTCCGGACGGGACGACGGTGAAGATCACGGCCGGAACGGACAAGCTTCTGTTCCTGCCGCGCGTCGAGCCGTCGGCCAAGGCGGCGTAAGGTCAGCGACCAATGAGCGGGGCCCGGGTGACCGGGCCCCGCTTTTGTATGCGCGAATGCGATGTCGCGGCGCCGCGATCGCGGCTATCGTCGCCGTCTGCAAGGGAGAGTGCGATGGGTGCCATGATCAGGAGCGCCGCGCTGGCCGCAATGCTGGCCGGCCTCGTGCCGGGATCGGCGAATGCCGAGGATTGCGGCGGATCGCCTTGCGCGAAGGGGCCGTGGCTGTCGCCGGCCGGCGAGTGGTCGTTCGTCTCCAAGGTCGCCCGCTGGACGGTTGCCGTCGACGACAGCGGCCGCTTTCATGCCGAGGCGCCGCGCTCGGTCGTGATCGGAAAGGAGACCGCGACCTACCGGTCGACGCTGTCGGGCACGGTCAGCCATGACCGCGTCGCGCTCTCGATCGGCGCCGACGATTTCTCGCTGCCGAACTTCGTTCCGGGTCCGCCGACGATCTGCACCGGCGTGCCGGATGGCCCCGGCCGCTACAGCGGCCGCTGCGCCAGCGGCAGCCAGCGTCTCAACTTCATCTTTCAGCGCAACTGACGAAAACGGCCGGTCCGGCGGCTCTAATTGGTGGCGGCCGGGTCGCCATCGGCCGCGGCGAGCTTCGAGCCGCCGGGCGTGCCGAGCAGCGCATCGATGCGCGTCTTCTCCGCCTTGAAATCGGCCAGCATCTCGCCCTGCAGCACGCGGCCGCGCGGCAGGCGCACGCGCAGCGGATCGACCGGCGTGCCGTTGATGCGCACTTCGTAGTGGAGATGCGGGCCGGTGGAGAGACCGGTCGAGCCGACATAGCCGATGATCTGGCCCTGGCGCACCTTCACGCCCGGCCGGATGCCGCGGACGATCGAGGATTGGTGGCCATACGCCGTCTCATAGCCGTTGGTATGCCGGATCAGCGTGAAGTTGCCATAGCCCGACGCCCAGCCCGACTTCTCGACCGTGCCGTTGCCGGCGGCCATGATCGGCGTGCCGCGCGGGGCGGCCCAGTCGACGCCCGGATGCAGCCGCACATAGCCGAGGATCGGATGGCGGCGATAACCGAAGGGCGAGCGGACGATGCCGACATTCATCGGCTTGCGCACCAGGAACTTCTTGGCGCTGCGGCCGTCCTCGTCGAAATAGTCGACGACGCCGTCATCGGGCGAGCGATAGCGGTAATAGCGCTTGGTGACGCCGTCCAGCGTGATCGCGACATAGAGGATCTCGTCGTCGTCATCGCTGGCGCCGGGTTCGGGCAGCGAATGGAAGACCTCGATGCCGTCGCCCGGCGAGACGCGCGACTGGAAGTCGACGTCATAGGAGAGGATCCGGACCAGCTCGGTGATGAGCGGCTCCGGAATCTGCTGCTCGCGCGCCGTCTCATAGAGCGAATCATAGAGATTGGGCATCGGCCCGCGGTCGTCGACCGCCGGGGCATCGGCGGTGTCGAATTCCGAGTCGGTCGAACTCTCCGGCTCGTCGGCGCGCACGAAGCTGTCGTCGTCGCGGCGCGCGACCGTCGCCTGGTGGACGCCCTGGTCATAGAGCGAGACGCGCAAAGCGCGGATCGCGTCGCCCTCGCGGGCGATCAGGATGCGCAGCTTCTGGCCGATCTTCAGATCGTCGAGATCGACGAGATCGGCCATGGCGGCGACCACGGCGGTCGCGTCCTTGGCGTCGATGCCGTTGTCGGCGAGCACTGCCTGAAGCGGTTCCTTCTTGTCGACCGAAGCGATCCGCTCCTCGGTGGCGCTGACCGGGGCCGACTTGGCGACGAAGGAGACATTCTCCGGCACGATCTTGACGCCGATCGCCGCGAAGGGATCGGCATCGGCATCGCCGAAGCTGAAACGCTCGGGATCGACATAGGGCATCGCGGCCATCGCGCCCGGCGCCGCGGCCGGCGCGATCGCGCGCGCAGCCTCCTCGGCTTCCGACACCGTCATGACCGGCTCGGTCGCAGAGGGCGCCTCGTCGATCGGGAATTGACTGATCTTGACCGAGACCTCGCCTTCGACATCGGCGCCGTAGATCTGTTCCTGGCCGGGCTCCGGCGGCGGCGCCACGGCGGGGATCTCCGTGCCGTCGCCATCGCCGCTGCCGTCAGGCGGCATGGCGCCGTCGACGGGAATGCCGTCCTCGCCATCGCCGGAGGCGCCTTCGTCGCTGACGACGTCGACCTTGTCGCCGGCCGGGGCGGCCGCGGCAGGGGGCGGGGGCGCGCTGTCGGCGGCGGCGATCTTCATCGGATCGAAGCGCGGCGCGTCGGCGGAGAGATCGGTGAGCGTCGTCGCCAGCGTCGTGGTGATGCGGGCGAAGGGCTTCATCTTGATGAGGTCGCGGTCGCCCTGGCGGCTGACCGTCGAGACCTGGATCACCTGTCGGTCGGACACCGGCTCGCGCGGCGGGCGGATGCGATCGCCCTTGTGGCCCGTGCCGAGCCCGTCATCATGCTGTCCGGACGCTGTCCGCCCGATTTCGGGCGCGACCGCCAACTGGTGGCGCCCGTCGAGCGCCGCCATCAGTGCGCCGCCCATGAGGATGGTGGAGGTGAGGCCGGTGAGGATGGTGCCGGTCAGCCAGCGGATCGAGACGGCATGGCGCTGCGGGGCGCCCTTCTGCGGACCCAAGGTGAGGGCGGGCTCGCGGCCGAGGTCGATCGCCTCGCCTGCGCCCGCTCCGGCCTGGCCTCGGACGGCCGCGCCTCTCACCAGACCTTTCACGGTTCCGTCTTCTCCCGTCGCCAGTCCTTGAGAACGGCCGGCTTGCCAAAAGAGCGGCCTCGAACGAGGCCCCGAAACTTGACGCCTCGGCCGGGTCAAGTCAACGCGTCCGCCGGGCTGCGCGACCGGCAGCGGCCGCTGTCTGCGCGCCCACAAGAGAGAGCGGCTTGAAAAGAGAGCGGCGCGCCCGCGCGTATGGAGAGGCGCCGCCCGTCGAAAGACGTCAGCCGCTCGCGCGCCCGAACGGTCTCTCTTTCAGCGTCCAACATGTCATCAATATGGCCTCTCCCGTCGCCGGCCTCTTGCGTGCTCCTGGCGTGCTCCTGGCGGCAGGTGGCTGGCGCGGAGCGGTGGCCCGACTGGAGAGAGGGCGCGGGCAGGTCGTTCGCCGCCTCGGAGGCGATCCCGCTAGGTGGCTCAGGAAAAATCGAGGCCGGCGAGCCCTGTGGAAAACCTCGCGCGACACCCCATCTAAGCGAGGCTAGCTCTGGCTTTGCGGGAGAGCCGGCTCAGCGTCTCGGGCGTCGCGGCGACGCTTTTCTGATCGTTCGATGCATTTTCTTGCAAGTCGTCGTTGACACCGGAGCCGGCACTTCGTACATAACAACCACCGACGCGGTTGACGCAGTTGACGGCGGGCGGAAAACTCGTCTCTGGGTTTTGTTGTTTTGGGGCTTGACTGGCTGCTGAGAGGTAGTTAGAAGGGCG
>OZ257135.1:0-195000 GCA_965279105.1 Kaistia sp. | reverse complement strand
TCTCCTGACATCGTGAAGAGAGAAGATCCGTCCGAATGGCCCTCATCAGGCCATGTCCCCAGATTCATGCGCTTGACCGCACATGATCGGGCGGATCTCGAAGAAGCTGGTCTTTAACAGGCTGTCCTCGCCGAGGGGATGGCCTGCGTCATTGATGGTTCGTCCATGCGAATGGATGGGCATCGATAATGAGAGCGATCAAGTGATAGAAGGGCATTCGGTGGATGCCTTGGCGCTAAGAGGCGATGAAGGACGTGGTACGCTGCGATAAGTCATGGGGAGCCGCGAACAGGCTTTGATCCGTGAATTTCCGAATGGGGAAACCCACCCGCAAGGGTATCGTGCACTGAATACATAGGTGTACGAGGCGAACCCGGGGAACTGAAACATCTCAGTACCCGGAGGAAAGGACATCAACAGAGACTCCGCTAGTAGTGGCGAGCGAACGCGGACTAGGCCAGTGGCTTATGCGAGACAACCGGAACCTGTCAGGAAAGCAGGGCTCTAGAGGGTGATAGCCCCGTACGGGTAATGCGAGCATAAGTCCTTGAGTAAGGCGGGACACGAGAAATCCTGTCTGAACATGGGGGGACCACCCTCCAAGCCTAAGTACTCCTTAGCGACCGATAGTGTACAAGTACCGTGAGGGAAAGGTGAAAAGCACCCCGACAAGGGGAGTGAAACAGTTCCTGAAACCGGATGCCTACAAACAGTCGGAGCCCAAGGGCGGAGTGATCCGCATTCTGGGTGACGGCGTACCTTTTGTATAATGGGTCAGCGACTTAATCTGACGAGCAAGCTTAAGCCGGTAGGTGTAGGCGCAGCGAAAGCGAGTCTGAACAGGGCGTTCAGTTCGTCGGATTAGACCCGAAACCGGGTGATCTAGCCATGAGCAGGCTGAAGGTGCGGTAACACGCACTGAAGGGCCGAACCGACGTCTGTTGAAAAAGACGCGGATGACTTGTGGCTAGGGGTGAAAGGCCAATCAAACTCGGAAATAGCTGGTTCTCCGCGAAATCTATTTAGGTAGAGCGTCGGACGAATACCTTGGGGGGTAGAGCACTGGATGGGCTAGGGGGATTTACCATCTTACCAAACCTAACCAAACTCCGAATACCCAAGAGTACTATCCGGCAGACAGACGGTGGGTGCTAACGTCCATCGTCAAAAGGGAAACAACCCTGACCACCAGCTAAGGCCCCCAAATCATGGCTAAGTGTGAAAGGATGTGGGGATCCCAAAACAACCAGGATGTTGGCTTAGAAGCAGCCATCATTTAAAGAAAGCGTAACAGCTCACTGGTCTAGACAAGGGTTCCTGCGCCGACAATGTAACGGGGCTCAAGCCATGTGCCGAAGCTGTGGATGTGATCGCAAGATCACGTGGTAGCGGAGCGTTCCGTAAGCCTGCGAAGGGAGACCCGTGAGGGCTCCTGGAGGTATCGGAAGTGCGAATGCTGACATGAGTAACGACAAACAGTGTGAGAGACACTGTCGCCGAAAGTCCAAGGGTTCCTGCGTAAAGCTAATCTGCGCAGGGTTAGCCGGCTCCTAAGGCGAGGCCGAAAGGCGTAGTCGATGGGAATGAGGTGAATATTCCTCAGCCTGCGGGTAGTGACGAATGCCGTGTATCGTAGTGCCTTATTGGATTGGTGCTGCGGTGAAGGTGTTCCGGGAAATAGCTCCCGCGTATAGACCGTACCCTAAACCGACACAGGTGGACTGGTAGAGCATACCAAGGCGCTTGAGAGAATGGTGCTGAAGGAACTCGGCAAATTGCCTCCGTAACTTCGGGAGAAGGAGGCCCTGTACTTGGGCAACCAGGTATAGGGGGCACAGACTAGGGGGTAGCGACTGTTTACCTAAAACACAGGGCTCTGCGAAGCCGTAAGGCGACGTATAGGGTCTGACGCCTGCCCGGTGCCGGAAGGTTAAGAGGAGAGGTGCAAGCTTTGAATCGAAGCCCCGGTAAACGGCGGCCGTAACTATAACGGTCCTAAGGTAGCGAAATTCCTTGTCGGGTAAGTTCCGACCTGCACGAATGGCGTAACGACTTCCCCGCTGTCTCCAGCACCCGCTCAGTGAAATTGAATTCCCCGTGAAGATGCGGGGTTCCCGCGGTCAGACGGAAAGACCCCATGAACCTTTACTACAACTTTGCACTGGTATTCGTGTTTGCATGTGTAGGATAGGTGGTAGGCTTTGAAGTTCGGGCGCTAGCTCGGATGGAGCCATCCTTGAAATACCACCCTTGTGAATATGGATATCTAACCGCGGCCCGTCATCCGGGTCCGGGACAGTGCATGGTGGGTAGTTTGACTGGGGCGGTCGCCTCCCAAAGTGTAACGGAGGCGCGCGATGGTGGGCTCAGAGCGGTCGGAAATCGCTCGTCGAGTGCAATGGCATAAGCCCGCCTGACTGCGAGACTGACAAGTCGAGCAGAGTCGAAAGACGGCCATAGTGATCCGGTGGTCCCACGTGGACGGGCCATCGCTCAACGGATAAAAGGTACTCTGGGGATAACAGGCTGATGATGCCCAAGAGTCCATATCGACGGCATCGTTTGGCACCTCGATGTCGACTCATCACATCCTGGGGCTGGAGAAGGTCCCAAGGGTTCGGCTGTTCGCCGATTAAAGTGGTACGTGAGTTGGGTTCAGAACGTCGTGAGACAGTTCGGTCCCTATCTGCCGTGGGTGTAGGAAAATTGAGAGGATCTGTCCTTAGTACGAGAGGACCGGGATGGACGTACCTCTGGTGGACCTGTTGTGGCGCCAGCCGCATTGCAGGGTAGCTACGTACGGACGGGATAACCGCTGAAAGCATCTAAGCGGGAAACCCACCTCAAAACGAGTTTTCCCTTGAGAGTCGTGGTAGACCACCACGTCGATAGGCCGGGTGTGGAAGTGCGGCAACGCATGTAGCTTACCGGTACTAATCACTCGATAGGCTTGATCGTTCTCATTAATCATGCCCATCCCAAATGGATGGACACATCAGACCAAATTCCAGCTTCTTCACTTCCTTGCGAACTTCGCCGGCCTGGTGGTCATGGCGAGGAGCCTGAACCCGATCCCATTCCGAACTCGGCCGTTAAACTCCTCCGCGCCAATGGTACTTTGTCTTAAGACACGGGAGAGTAGGTCGCCGCCAGGCCTGCAAAGTCCGCAAGAAAGCCTCTTCACAGCAACACAAAAAGCCCCCGCAGACAGAAATGTCCACGGGGGCTTTTTGACGTTCAGGCCATGGGAGCGAGCGGGGGGAGGGGCCAAGCCCGGCAGGGGAAGACCGGACAGCGCGCTGCCCAGGAAGCCTCCGATTGCAGGTGAACCGGTCGGCCAGGATGCTCCACTAAGGAGCAGAAATAATCGTTAGCTCTGTCGGGTATCTACCCGAGAGGATAGGGGTAAGTAATTCATCGAGACCAATAGGATAAATAAGATCTTCGCTCTCACTGAGTTCTTGAATACTCCACCATCGCACTTCTAGTATTTGTCGATGTTCATGATCAGTCCATCCGTCATTGCGAACGTCCTCCGTTTTTGAGTGGGCGACGATGAAGTGCTCTTTGAATGTCACCCCCCAGGCACCACCCCTTTTGTTATCTTCGCCGTACCAAACCACGGGCCCCAAGCTAACATCAGAGATGCCGGTTTCTTCCTGAACCTCGCGAAGTGCGGTGTCCGAAATAGACTCGCCCGCCTCTATTCCACCGCCAGCTGTAGTCCAGCAAGGACGATCCACACCTGACGGATCGGTGTTTCGATATCGAATCAATAGGATCCGTCCTCTCGGCGATAGCAGTACTACTCGCACGCGGCTTGGGGTCGAAGGGGTCATCTAACTTTACCGATTGAAATTTCAGGTTGTTGCTCTCGGCGTCCAGGACGCCGGGAGGGCTCTACGGTCGACACCGAGAAAGGGAACGCTTTCGGGTCTTATCGCGACGGAGGCTGTATGGACGCCGCTCTGAACCAACTCATATCCGACGGCCATAACGTTCAGCCCGAAGACGTCGATCGCCCGTCGCCCCTCGGGCTCAAGCATATCAACATGCTCGGTCGATACGCCTTCACACTGCCGGATTTCGTCGCACGAGGGGAGCTTAGGCCGTTGCGCGATCCATCAGCCTGAAGCAGCCTCCGATACCAGCTCATGGCCATCATCCATGAATCCGGTGTGAGCTTGGGTCAGGCAGACAATGTTCGGCTCAGCGTCAGCGATCAGCGCACGGACTTCAGTGCCGAACGATGACGCCGGCGATCGTCACTGGACGTTCCAGAGAACGACAGTCACTGACGACATGTGCGCCATCACCCTTCCCGCTTCACGCCATTGGCCTCGGCCACAAAGTCCGACAGCATCGGGACATATTTCTCGGCCTGGCCGGCGGCGGCCATGGCGGCGAACTGGTTCTTCACTGCGCTGCCGAGCGGATTGACGATGCCGGCCGTGTCGGCCATGGCGGCGAGATAGCGGAGATCCTTAGTGGCATTCGAGATCGTGAACTGATGGGCGTTCTCGTCCCGGGTGATCACATAGGTCATGAACGTATCGTAGAAGCCGCAGCGCATGCGGCCCTGGCCGATGACCGAATGGAAGGTCTCGGCGGAGATGCCGACCTTGGCGCCGAGCGCCAGCGCTTCCGAATAGAGGCTCGCATAGCCGAGCGAGAGGAAGTTGTTGATCAGCTTCATCTTGTGGCCGGCGCCGACCGGGCCGACATGGGCGATCGTCGCCGCCCAGCAGGCGATCAGCGGCTCGGCGCGGACGAAATCCACGTCCGAGGCGCCGACGAGGGCCTGCAGCGTGCCGGCCCTGGCGCCGGCGGGCGTGCCGCCGAGCGGCGCGTCGACGAGGCTCGCGCCCTTCGCCGCCAGAACCGCCGAAAGGCGCAGCGTCGAATCCGGTTCGGCCGTGCTGGTGTCGATGACGAGGAGGCCCGGCCGCGCACCTTCGAGAATGCCGCCCTTGCCCTCGATGACGGCCTCGACTTCGGGCGAGCCGGTGACGCAGAGGAAGATCGCATCGGCCCGCTCGGCCATCTCGGCGGCGCTCGCGACTTCCACCGCGCCGGCGGCGACGAGCCGGTCGACGGCCTCGCGACGGCGATTGGCCGTGACGAGGAGCGTGTTTCCCTTGGCGAGCAGGTTGGCTGCCATGCCTTCGCCCATGTAACCGAGGCCGATGAAGCCGACCGTCTTGCCTGTCATGCTCTGTTCCTGTCCGGGGATGCCAGTTTCCGATTTTTCCCGAACCTAAATTGGTTTAAGCGATGGGCATAGGGGCCGTACGGCTGCTCCCGGCGAATTGGCCGGGATCCGCGGGGGAACGATGACGGATCGCGATGAAGCGTTCGGCCAATCCGCGGCGGTACGATTGCGTGCCGGCCGGCGCGGCCTGACGCTCAGGATGCTCGGCGAGGAACTCGGCCTCTCCACGGCCACGATCTCGCTGGCGCTGCGCGGCTCACCGCTCGTTGCCGACGCCACGCGGCTCCGCGTCCAGGCGCTCGCGGCCGAGGCCGGTTATGTCGCCAACCGCTCGGCCGCGAGCCTCCGCACCGCGCGCACCAACATGGTCGGCGTCATGGTGCATGACGTGGTCAATCCTTATTTCGCCGAGATCTTCCGCGCGCTCGAGGCGGCGCTGAATGCGCGCGAGCTGGCGATCATGATCTGCAACCATGCCGACGACATCCGCCGCCAGCGGACTTTCGTCGACACGCTGATGCAGCATCGCGCCGATGGGCTCATCATGTGCCCGGCGATCGGCACCGACGCGCCGGCCGTCGCCCGCATCGTCGACTCGGGGCTTCCTTTCGTCATGATCTGCCGCGAGGTCGCCGACATCGCCGTGCCGATGGTGCGCGGCGACGATTTCGTCGGGGGACGGGCGCTGGGGCGGCATCTGATCGAAGAAGGGCACAGGCGCATCGCCTTTGTCGGCGGTCGGCGGGCAACCAGTGCGGGGCGCGAGCGCCATGCCGGCACGGTCGCCGCACTGGTCGAGGCCGGGATCTCTGTCGATCCGGCGCTCGATCGGCCCGAAGTGATGACGCAGGCCGAGGTGCGCGCGGCGGCAATCGAGCTCCTGGCGCTCGCCGATCCGCCGACTGCGATGATCGGCTTCAACGACCAGATCGCCTCGGGCCTGATGTCGGCGCTTCGCCATGCCGGCCGCGAGCCCGGCCGCGACGTCGCCGTCGCCGGCTATGACGATACCGACGCCGCCGCCTGGTCGGCGCCGGCGCTGACCTCGGTGTTCAACGCCGCGGAGCGGATCGGCAGCCTCGCCGCCAGCCTGCTCAGCGCCCAGATCGACGGCGCGCCGGCGACGCCCGAACGCATCCTGATCGAGCCGGAACTGCGGATCCGCGCCTCGACCCGCCCCACCCCGCCTGATCGCATCGCCTGAGGAGGACTAGATCGATGTCACGGCCCGAAATTCTCGCGCCCGGCCGCCTGCTGGACAGCGTCGAGCGCGCGCTCGACGCCCATTTCACCGTGCATCGGCTCTATCTGCGCGATGATCCCGCCGCGACGCTGGCCGCGCTCGCCCCGCATATCCGCGGCATCGCCGCCGGCGGCCACGCCGCCGTCGACAGGGCGCTGATCGACGCGCTGCCGCATCTCGAGATCATCGCCAATTTCGGCGTCGGCTATGACAATGTCGATGCGAAGCACGCCGCCTCGAAGGGCATCATCGTCACCAATACCCCCGATGTCCTCACCGAGGAGGTCGCCGATACCGCGCTCGGCCTGTTGCTGATGACGGTGCGCGAATTTCCGGCTGCCGAGCGGCATCTGAGGGCCGGACACTGGCCGGCCGGCCCCTATCCGCTGACCAAGGGCACGCTGCGCGACCGCACCGTCGGCATTGTCGGCCTCGGACGGATCGGCAAGGCGATCGCCCGCCGGCTCGAGGCCTTCGGCGTCCCGGTCGTCTATCACAATCGCCGGCCGCAAGATGGCGTCGACTATCGCTATTATGCCGATCTTCTCGCCATGGCCCGCGATGTCGACACGCTGATCAGCGTGCTGCCGGGCGGCGCTTCGACCGACAAGCTGATCGGCCGGCCAGTGCTCGACGCGCTCGGACCCCGCGGCATCCTCATCAATATCGGCCGCGGCACGGTCGTCGACGAAGAGGCGCTGATCGAGGCGCTGGCCGCGAAGCGGATCCAGGCCGCCGGTCTCGACGTGTTCGAGAAGGAGCCGCAGGTGCCCGCCGCGCTGATGGCGCTCGGCAATGCCGTGCTGCTGCCGCATGTCGGCTCGGCGTCGCTGCATACGCGCGATGCCATGGGCCAGCGCGTCGTCGACAATCTCGTCGCCTGGGCGTCCGGCAAGCCGCCGATCAGCCCGGTCTCAGAGACGCCGTTCACCGGCTGGACGCCGCGCTGACGGGGTTCGTGCTCGCGTCATCAAGCGCCGTCAGGCTCGCGGCATGAACGAACCCTCCGCACGAGTAGCGGCGCCGGCCCCCGGCGTCGCGGCAATCTTCCTGGCCTTTCTCCGTCTCGGGGTGACCGCCTTCGGCGGCCCCGTCGCGCATCTCGGCTATTTCCGCGAGGCCTTCGTCCGCCGGCTCGGCTGGATCGAGGAAGCGGCCTATGCCGATCTCGTCGCGCTCTGCCAGTTCCTGCCGGGGCCGACCTCGAGCCAGGTCGGCATGGGCATCGGCTATGAGAAGCGCGGCATCGCCGGCGCGCTCGCGGCCTTCGCCGGGTTCACGCTGCCCTCGGCCGTCGCCATGGCCGGTTTCGGGCTGGTGGTGGCCGATGGCGCCGCCGTCGATCCGGGCCTCCTCGCCGGCCTTGCCATCGTCGCGGTGGCGGTCGTCGCGGAAGCCGTGCGCGGCATGGCTCATTCGCTCGCCGCCACGCAGCGCACGGCCGCTGTCGCCATCCTCGCCGCGGCGCTGTCGCTGGTATTTCCGGGCGCGCTGACGCAGTTGGCGCTGATCCTTTGTGCCGCGCTTGCCGGCCTCCTGCTGCCGCTTGCCGAGCTGCCGGCCGGCCGGCCACGCGCTGCGATCGGCTCGCGCGTGCTTGCCCTCTCAGCCCTCGGGCTGTTTGCCCTGCTGCTCGTCGGACTGCCGCTCGCCGCCGGCGTGACCGGGTCAAAGGAGATCGCCTTCGCCGATGCGTTCTACCGGGCCGGGGCGCTGGTGTTCGGCGGCGGCCATGTCGTGCTGCCGCTGCTCGAGCGCAGCGTCGTCGCCGCCGGCTTTGTTCCGGCGCCGAGCTTCATCGCCGGCTATGGCGCGGCGCAGGCGATGCCGGGGCCGCTGTTCTCCATCGCCTCCTTCCTCGGCACCGTGGCGGCCGTGCCCAATGCGTTACTCGGCGCTGTCATCGCAACGCTGGCGCTGTTCGCGCCCGGCTTCCTGCTGATCATCGGTGTATTGCCGTTCTGGCGCCGCCTCGGCGGATTTGAGGCGGTGCGGCGCGCGCTTGTCGGCGTCAACGCGGCCGTTGTCGGGCTGCTCGCCGCGGCGCTCTACGATCCCGTGATCGTCACCGCGTTGCATGGCCCGCGCGACGTGGCGCTGGCCCTTTGCGCCTGGGGCCTACTCGCCATCGGCCGCGTTCCGCCCTGGCTGGTCGTCATTCTCGGCGCCGGTGCCGGTCTCGCCTTGCGGCACATGCCCTGACGGGGATCGGCGTCACCACCGGCGCGAGGCTGCGGGTAGGGGCCGCAGGCAAGGCGCCGGCAGTGACGCCGAAGGGGGTGATCAGTCGAGCGCGACATGCTCCGCCGGTCCCGACGCGCGCTTGTTGCGGAGGAGCAGCAGCAAGGGGATCGTGGTCAGCGTCACGAACATCATGAACTTGAAGTCGTCGATATAGGCGACGAAGGCCGCCTCGCGCATGATGAAGCCGTCGAGCGAGGCCATGGCGCTGAGGCTGCCATTGGCGATATCGGCCGGCAGGGCCGGATTGGTCGCGGTGACATGGCCGGCGAGCGACTGATGATAGATCTGCGTGTTCTGCGAAAGCAGCGTCGCCACCAGCGAGACGCCGATCGATGAGCCGAGATTGCGCACAAGGCTGAAGAGGCTGGCTGCATCGGTGCGCCATTTTGCCGGCAGCGTCGCGAAGGCGATGGTCGAGAGCGGCACGAAGACGAAACCCAGTCCGAAGCCCTGCGTGATGCCGGTCACCATGAACGGCGTCGAGCCCATTTCCGGCGACCAGGTCGTCATCTCGTAGAGCGACCACGAGGTCAGCGACAGGCCGACGAGGATCAAGAGCCGCGCATCGACCCGCCCGACCAGCCGCCCGACCAGCATCATCGCGATCATCGTGCCGACGCCGCGCGGCGCCAGGATGATGCCGGTGGTGATGACCGGATAGCCGTAGAGATTCTGCAGCATCGGCGGCAGCAACGCCATGGTGGCGAGCAGGATGATGCCGATGATGAAGATGAAGACGAGGCCGGTGACGAAGTTGCGATCCTTGAAGATGTGCGGATCGATGAAGGTCAGGCGCGATGTCGCCATGTGAATGGTGAAGACCCAGAAGCCGATGGCGGCGAGGCTCGCCTCGATCAGGATTTCGGGCGAGGAGAACCAGTCGAGCTGCTCGCCGCGATCCAGCATCATCTGCAGCGCGCCGATGCCGAGCGAGAGGAAGGCGAAGCCGAAGAAATCGAACTTGCGCTGGCGGATCGTTCCTTCCGCCATGAAGAAGAAGATGCCGAGAAAGGCGACGATGCCGACCGGCAGGTTGATGAAGAAGACGAAGCGCCAGTTGAAGCTGTCGGTGAGCCAGCCGCCGAGCGTCGGTCCGATGATCGGGCCGACCATGATGCCGGCGCCCCACATCGCCATGGCCTGGCCGTGGCGCTCCTTCGGGTTGATGCTGAGCAGCACCGATTGCGACAGCGGCACCAGCGCGGCGCCGAAGATGCCCTGCAGAACGCGGAAGCCGACCATCTGCATCAGGCTGGTGGAGAGGCCGCACAGCATCGAGGCGAGCGTGAAGCCGACGATGCAGGTCAGGAACAGCCGCTTGATGCCGATGCGGTCGGCGACCCAGCCGGTGATCGGCGTCGCGATCGCCGCGGCGACGATATAGGAGGTGAGGACCCAGGTGATGGTGTCCTGCGCCGCGCCGAGCGAGCCCTGCATCGAGGGCAGCGCGACATTGGCGATCGTGGTGTCGAGCACCTGCATGATCGTCGCGAGCATGATCGAAACGGTGATCAGCCCGCGGAAGGGGACGACGGGTGCGGCGCTCGTGGTCGTCATCGGACTATCCTCGCGCGCGGGACGGTCCGCGCCAGGGCATCAGTTGAGGCTCGAAAGCGACCGTCTCAGTGCGCGGTCTCGGCCGCCACCGGGGCCGCCGAGGCGACGGCGGTGCCGAAGCCGGGCAGGGAACGCTTGAACCCGGTATCGACGTCGACGGAGGCGCTGAGCCCGGTCGGGACGGCGGCGATATCGAGCGCGCCTTCTATTCTGAGGCGGACTGGCACGCGCTGGACGACCTTGACCCAGTTGCCGGTCGCGTTCTGCGCCGGCAGCAGCGAGAAGGCCGAGCCGGTGCCAGCGTCGATCGATTCGACCTCCGCCTTGAAGGTCCGGTCGGGATAGGCGTCGAAGACGATGCTCGCTTCCTGGCCGATCTTCATATGGGTGAGATCGGTTTCCTTGAAGTTCGCCTCGACATAGGAGGTGCTGGTCTCGACGAGGCTCATCAGCACCGTCGGCGCCATGGCCGGATTGGTCACATATTGCCCGACGCGGAGGCGGTCGGTCTGCGAGACGACGCCGTCGGCGGGGGCATAGACGCTGGTCTGCGCCAGCGCCAGCGCGGCGCTCGCCCGGGCGGCCAGCGCCTGCATCACGGCCGGATGCTGGTCGGTCGGCTGGTCGGGCTGGCCGCCCAGCGCCGTCAGCGCGCCGGCGACCCGCTCCTCTGCCTGCGCGACCGACTGGACGGCAATGCGGAGATTGTTCTGGGCCGTGTCGAAATCGGCATTCGAGCTGACGCCGCGCTTCAGGAGATCCTGCTGGCGGCTGAACACCTTCTGCTGATAGTCGAGCGTCTGTTCGGCCGACTTCTCCTCGGAGATCGCCTGCTGGTAGGACGAGCGCAGCTGCTCGACCTGAAGGCGGGCGACCGCCACGGCGGCGTCGGCCTGGTCGAGCGCGATCGCGTAGGGCTCGGGATCGATCTTGAAGAGGAGATCGCCCTTCTTGACGGCCTGGTTCTCGCGGACCGCGACAGCGACGATCCGGCCGGACTGGTCGGCGGTGATGGCGACGCGGTTCTGCTCGAGATAGGCGTTGTCGGTCGAGGCGTAGCGCCCGCCGGTCAGCCAGAGATATCCGCCGCCGACCGCAAGAAGCAGCGGCAGCGACACCATCAGGACGAGCCGCAGGCTGCGGCGGCGCCGCGGCGGCGCCTCTTCCGCGACGACGGCAGGCGCTGCGGCGCGGGGTGGGGCGTCGGCGACCGGCTCGGCACTCATAGAGGCGCACTCGTCTTTGCGGGCTTCGCGGCGCTCTCAGCGGGAGAGGCGACGCAAAGTAGATTGGGTTCGGCGCCGTAGCGCGCCATGTTGGCGCGCATCAGCGTCAGGGCTTCGATCAGCTTCTCGGTTTCCGCCTCGCTGACCCCTTCGAGCGCCGATTTCAGCACGTCGTTGGCGATCGCCTTCATGGCGTTGAGATGCGGGCGCACCGACGGCGTCAGCTGCAGGCGGCGGGCGCGGCGGTCGGACGGATCGGGCAGGCGGACGACATAGCCGAGCGCCTCGAGCCGGTCGATATGGCGCGACAGCGTGATCGGCTCGACGTCGAGCGCTTCCGCGACGACGGCCTGGTTCGACCCTTCATTGTGATACAGGAAGGCGAGAACCTGCCACTGCGCTCTGGTGAGGGCACAGCCTTGCGCGGCCTGGTCGAAGGCGCGGCGCAGCAGCCGCGCGACGTCGTTGATCAGGAAGCCGAGGTGCTTTTCCGGGGGCATCGTATCCATGGGTCGCAATATAATAAGTCCGGAATATAATATCAAGCGACATCATCGCTGCCCGAAGCGCGTCGCCAGCTCGGGTGCGACGCCCGAACCCTGCCGATCAAGCCGCTGTGAAGGCGTGAACTTTTTTGCGCTGCCGGCGTTGAATCCGCCGCCTCGTGCCGTAAGCTGGCCTTGATTGGTCGATAGCCGCCACGGATCCACGAGCGGACAAGGGGCGGGGTTTGGATCGGACCATTTCAGGCAAAATGCAGCGCGACTACCGGATCGATTTCTTCCGCGGCCTCGCGCTCGTGTCGATCTTCGTCAATCACATCCCCGGCAACTGGTTCTCGACCTTCACGCACCGCAATTTCGGCCTGTCCGATGCGGCGGAGGTGTTCGTGCTGCTCGCCGGCATGTCGGCGGCGCTCGCCTATTATCCGCGCTTCCTGGGCGGACAGGCGGCGCTGTCGGTCGGCCAGATCGC
This sequence comes from Kaistia sp., assembly GCA_965279105.1. Classification (GTDB taxonomy): domain Bacteria; phylum Pseudomonadota; class Alphaproteobacteria; order Rhizobiales; family Kaistiaceae; genus Kaistia. The sequence continues at coordinate 182,543 of OZ257135.1, read as the reverse complement.
GCGCCGCATCGGCACGATCTACATCGCCCATCTCTCCTCGATCGCCATCGGCTTCGCGGTCTATGCCGCCGCCTCGCTGTGGCTCGATCGGCCGGAACTGCTCGTTCCCGACGAGCGCCACTGGATCCTCGACCAGCCCGTCCAGGCGCTGGCCGGCATCGGCGCGCTGACCTACCAGACCGGCAATTTCAACATCCTGCCGATGTATATCGGCATGATGGCGCTGCTGCCGCTCATCATGATGCTGGCGCGGGTGAACCTTCTGCTGGCCTTCCTCGCCAGCGCGGCGCTGTGGCTCGTCGCCAACATCTTCCATCTCGGACCGCCGAACATCCCGGGCAGCGGCGTCTGGTACTTCAATCCGCTGACCTGGCAGCTCATTTTCACCATCGGCTTCTGCGGCGGCGTGCATCTGCGCCGCGGCACGGTGGTCGCGCCGTCGATGGGCCTGTTCCTGCTGGCGCTCGTCTATCTTGGCGCCTGCGCCCTCCTCGTCATGGTGCCGCTCTGGGATCGCTTCCCGGTGCTGCCGGAATGGGTCTGGCTCTCCGGCTTCAACAAGAGCTGGGTCGGCCTCTTCCGCCTGCTGCATCTCCTGGCGTTCGTCTATGTCGTGCTGTGCAGCCCGATTCCCGCCTGGCTGAAGGCGCGGCTGACGCATGACAACTGGATCGTCAGCCTCGGCCGCAACACGCTGCCGGTGTTCTGGCTGTCGACCCTGCTGGCGGTGATCGGCCATATCATTCGCGAGGACGTGTTCCTGCTGCCGAACGATCCGGTGCTGACGCTCCGCTCGCTGCTCGTCGATTCGCTCCTCGTCGGCACCGGGATGGCGCTGCTGTTCGGCCTCGCCTTCCTTCTCGACGGCACCCGGCCAGGCGCCGGAAAATCCGCTGCGCCGGCCCCCACGGCGGCGAAGCCGCGCGATCACGCCGCGCCGGCGGCGGAGCCGCGCGCCGGGCGCTTCGAGGCGGCGGAATAGGCGCGGCGCGGGCGCGGCACCGCCGATCGCAAATGAAAAGCGCCGCACGATGGCGTGCGGCGCTCTCTAAACTTTTACTCGAAATTCAGAATTCTTCTCGCGCGACCGACGCTCAATGCATCGTCGTCGCTTCCTTCAGTCGGGCAATCTCGTCCTTGACGTGAAGCTTCTTGCGTTTCAGCGCCTTGATCTGGAGTGGGTCGATGCTGGGATGAGTCTTCATCACATCCTCGATTTCCTTGTCGAGCGCCTCGTGGCGACGCTCAAGCGCTTCAAGATGCGACAGCATGGACATGCGGAATGCCTCCTTCGCTCAAGATGACAGCACGATGATCGTGCCACAGAATCGAGGGGGTGTCGAACGCCAGAGCGCTTGGATGACGCATTCGTGACACCGCCGGCTCACGACCTTCCCCTCATTCTGATGTGTGGGTTCGAGGTGGGCGTTCAAGAGGCTTCGGGCGAAACACCTCGCTTGCGGAAGGCCGAGCATGTATCCTCCGCATGAGGGCAATCCGTCCGCTCTTTGTGGCGGCTCGGCAGGGTTGGGTGCGTATGACCGAGGACGAAGAGCAGGAAGTCCGGTTCGAGCTGGCACGCCTCAGGCAGGAGCACGCCGATCTCGACGCCGCCATTTCCGTGATGTCGGAAACCGGCAAGATCGACCCGCTGCGCATTCAGCGGCTGAAGAAGAAGAAGCTGGCGCTGAAGGACCGGATCGCGGTGCTCGAGGATCAGCTGCTGCCCGATATCATCGCCTGAGAACTCTCATGGGACGACGGGGCGCTGCCTCCGCGGCGCTCAGCGGCGCGGGCCGCGCCTGCGTGCTCCGAGCATCGGCTCGATGCGGGCGACGAGGCCGGCCGGAGCCTCGCCCATCTCGATCGCGGACGCGGCAAGGCGGGCGCTGACGGCGGCGACGCGGCCTTCGAGCAGGCTGTCCATGCCGCCGACGGCAGCGCGCAGCGCGTCGAGCCGCGGCTGGCAATCGGCTGGCGCCGCATTCCACAGGACGAGCGCGAACTGGTAGGGGTCGATGCGGGCGGCAACGTCGCAGGAGCGCAGCGTCGCCTTGATGCGGCCGCCGATCGTCTGCAGTGCCCGATTGGCCACGTGCTGGCCGTGCCGCTCGGCGACGCCGGCGAGCCCGTCGATGGCGATCAGCACGCCGACGGCCGGTGTCTGGTAGCGGCTGCGGAAGGCCGCGGCCTTCTCGACCTCGCGCTCGAAGGCGCGGCGATTGAGGAGGCCGGACACTGGATCGACCGCCGCCTCGACCTCGAGCGTCGCGATGCGGTGACGGCTGAGATCGAGGGCCGCCCTGAGCGCCGCCACTTCCTGCGACAGTCGCACGACGAGGGCCCGCTGCTCGACCGGGACCGACTGGAGCTCGTCTTCGACAGCGACGGCCGGGCGGCGCGTCGGCGGGTCGAACTCGGCGGGGCGTTGCGGCGAGGGGGTGGCGAAGCGTGGGTCTGGCATCTGCCGATCGTGCGGTCGATTTGGTTCATCTTTGGTTAAGAGTGGCGCCGGCGAAAAGCTTTTGACAAGAGTCCGCAAGATGTTGTGGCGATTTCGTAGCCTCCGGCGGTTGCGTCAATCCGCATCGACGGCGCTCCGCGCTTGCGCGCACGGCGCCGGCTTTATAGTGTCCGCCGCATCACGGTGACATGGAGAGACGCGCTTGGCAGGAACCGCTGCGCCGGTCGCCATCATCATGGGCAGCCAGTCGGACTGGCAGACCATGAAGGCGGCCGCTGAAACCCTCGACGCGCTCGGCATTCGCCATGACGACCGCATCGTTTCGGCCCATCGCACGCCCGAGCGACTCTATGCCTTTGCCAGCGGCGCGCGCGACGCGGGCCACAAGGTGGTGATCGCCGGTGCCGGCGGCGCCGCCCATCTGCCAGGCATGTGCGCGGCGATGACGCCGCTGCCGGTGCTCGGCGTTCCCGTCGAATCGAAGGCACTCTCGGGCCAGGACAGCCTGCTCTCCATCGTGCAGATGCCGGCCGGCATTCCGGTCGGGACGCTCGCCATCGGCCGCGCCGGCGCCGTCAATGCGGCGCTGCTCGCCGCGGCGATCCTGGCGCTGGAGGATGCAGCGCTCGCCGCGCGCCTCGACCAGTGGCGCGCCGACCAGACGGCGCGGGTCGCCGAGGAGCCGGCGCGCGATGTCTGAGCATGCATTGCGGCCGGGCTCGACCATCGGCATTCTCGGCGGCGGCCAGCTCGGCCGCATGCTGGCGGTCGCGGCGGCCGAACTCGGCTTCCGCTGCCATATCTATTGTCCCGACGGCGAGAGCCCGGCCTTCGACGTCGCGGCGGCGCGCACCGTCGCCTCCTATGAGAACCAGGCGGCGCTGTCGGCCTTTGCCGGCTCTGTCGACGTCGTCACCTATGAATTCGAGAACGTGCCGGCCAGCACGGCCGAGTTCCTCAGCGAGCAGGTCGCCGTCTTCCCCGGCGTCCGCGCGCTGGCGGCGGCGCAGGACCGGCTCGCCGAGAAGGAGCTGATGCGCTCGCTCGGCATCGATGTCGCGCCCTTCGCGCGCGTCGACAGCCGCGCCGATCTCGACGCGGCGCTGGAACGGCTCGGCCGGCCGTCGATCCTCAAGACGCGCCGCTTCGGCTATGACGGCAAGGGCCAGGCGAAGATCCTGCCGGGCGAGGATGCCGGCGCCGCCTTCGATGCGATCGCGCATCGCCCCGCCGTGCTCGAGGGCTTCGTGCGCTTCACGCGCGAGGTCTCGGCGCTGGTCGTGCGCGGCCGTGGCGGCGAGAGTGCCGTCTACGACATCACCGAGAATGTCCACCGCAACCACATCCTCGATACGTCCACCGTTCCCGCGGCGATCCGCGACGAGACGGCGGACGAGGCGCGTGCGCTCGGCATTCGTATCGCCGAGGCGCTCGATTATGTCGGGCTGCTCGCCGTCGAGATGTTCGTCGTGGAGGAGGGGACGTCCGAGCGCCTCCTCGTCAACGAGATCGCGCCGCGCGTGCACAATTCCGGCCACTGGACGCAGGACGGCGCCGTCGCCTCGCAGTTCGAGAACCATATCCGCGCCATCGCCGGCTGGCCGCTCGCCTCGACCGAGCGCCATTCCGACACGGTCATGACCAATCTGATCGGCGCCGACGCCGATGACTGGCACGCACTCGCCGCCGATCACGGCGCGCGGCTCCATCTCTACGGCAAGGCGGAAAGCCGCCCCGGCCGCAAGATGGGGCATGTCGTGAGGGTCACGCCGAAGCGTACCTAGAGTTCACGGCTTGCAACCCCCTCCCCAACCCTCCCCCCTGCGGGAAGAGGGGGTTTGGCACGGCCGCTTGAACGTCTGGAGTCGGCTTCGCCATCGATGGCGGCGCCCCCTCTCCCGCGGAGCGGGGGAGGGTTGGGGAGGGGGTTGCGAGCCGAGCGCCAGAGACCCGCTTCGCCGCCCCTTCCCCCCGGAGAGCGTCGGCCCCATATGTCGGCTTCCCCCGAGGGGTGGCGCGCGCCGCCCAAAGGCGCTATCGAAGGCGCCGATTTCCGCCCTTTCATTGAAGATGAACCGATGACAGCTGCCACGACCGCTGCGAAGACCGTCTATCCGCCCGCCGATCCCTCGCCGTCCTTCCCGAAGATCGAGGAGACGATCGGCGCGTGGTGGAAGGAGAACCGGATTTTCGAGCGCTCGATCGAGCAGCGTCGCGAGCAGGGCGCTCCCGAATTCGTCTTCTATGACGGCCCGCCCTTCGCGAACGGCCTGCCGCATTACGGCCATCTCGTCACCGGCTTCGTCAAGGATCTGGTGCCGCGCTACCAGACCATGCGCGGCAAGGTGGTCGACCGCCGCTTCGGCTGGGATTGCCACGGCCTGCCGGCCGAGATGCAGTCGGAGAAGGAACTCGGCGTCTCCGGACGGCTCGAGATCCTGAAATACGGCGTCGCCCGCTTCAACGAGCATTGCCGCACCTCGGTGCAGCAGTTCACGTCGGACTGGGAATATTACGTCACCCGCTCGGCGCGCTGGGTCGATTTCAAGAACGATTACAAGACGATGGATCTCTCCTACATGGAGAGCATCCTCTGGGCCTTCAAGCAGCTCCACGACAAGGGGCTGATCTATGAGGGCTACCGCGTCGTGCCCTATTCCTGGGCCGCGCAGACGCCCTTGTCGAATTTCGAGACCCGCCTCGACAACTCCTATCGCATGCGCCAGGACCCGGCGCTGACGGTCGGCTTCCGGCTCGATCCGCGGCCGGGCGAGCCGGTGACGCGGCTTCTCGCCTGGACGACGACGCCGTGGACGCTGCCGTCCAACATGGCGCTCGCGGTCAAGGCCGATGCCGACTATGCCGTGCTCGAGAAGGACGGCGAGCGGGTGATCATCGGCGTGCCTCTCGTCGCCAACTACGCGCATGAACTCGCCGGCTATGCCGAGGTCGCGACCGTCACGGGCGCCGATCTCGTCGGCCGCAGCTACGAGCCGCTGTTCCCGGCCTTCGAGGCCGAGCGCGCCAACGGTGCCTTCCGCGTCCATGCCGGCGGCTTCATCGAGATGACCGATGGCACCGGCGTCGTCCACATCGCCCCGGCCTTTGGCGAGGACGACATGGCGCTCGCGCAGGCGAACGGCATCCCCGTCGTCGACCCGATCGATTTCGCCGGCGACTTCACCGATCTCGTGCCGGCCTATCAGGGCAAGAACGTCTTCGAGGCCAACAAGGACATCATCCGCGACCTGAAGCATCAGGGCGCGGTGCTGCGCCACGAGACCTATGACCACAACTATCCGCATTGCTGGCGCACCGACCAGCCGCTGATCTACAAGGCGCTGCGCTCCTGGTATGTGAAGGTCAGCGCCTTCAAGGATCGGATGGTCGAGCTCAACCAGGGCATCACCTGGGTGCCGGATCACATCAAGGACGGCCTCTTCGGCAAGTGGCTGGAGAATGCGCGCGACTGGAATATCGGCCGCAACCGCTTCTGGGGCTCGCCGATCCCGGTCTGGAAGTCGGATGATCCGAACTATCCGCGCATGGACGTCTATGGCTCGCTCGACGAGATCGAGCGCGACTTCGGCGTGCGCCCGACCGACCTGCACCGGCCCTATATCGACGACCTGACCCGGCCGAACCCCGACGATCCCACGGGCAAGTCGGTGATGCGCCGCGTCGAGGACGTGCTCGATTGCTGGTTTGAATCGGGCTCGATGCCGTTCGCGCAGGTGCATTACCCGTTCGAGAACAAGGACTGGTTCGAGGGCCATTTCCCCGGCGATTTCATCGTCGAATATGTCGCGCAGACGCGCGGCTGGTTCTACACGCTGATGGTGATGTCGACGGCGCTGTTCGACCGCGCGCCGTTCCGCTCCTGCGTCTGCCACGGCGTCGTGCTCGACGAGAACAAGCAGAAGCTCTCGAAGCGGCTGAAGAACTATCCGGACCCGATCGACGTCTTCAACACGTTCGGCGCCGATGCACTGCGCTGGTATCTCGTGTCCTCGCCGCTGCTCTCGGGCGGCGATCTCGCGATGGCCAAGGACGGCCGCGCCATCGCCGAGACGGTGCGCCAGGTCATGCTGCCGATCTGGAACGCCTATTCGTTCTTCACGCTCTACGCCAATATCGACGGCATCAAGGGGCGGATGGTGACCTCGGCCGAGGCGGAGCTTGATCGCTATATCCTGGCGAAGACGGGCGACCTCATCCGCGGCATCGAGGCGGCGATGGCGAAGCTCGATCTCGCCGGCGCGACCAATGCGTTCCCGCCCTTCATCGAGGCGCTGAACAACTGGTTCATCCGTCGCTCGCGCGAGCGCTTCTGGAAGGCCGACAAGGACGCCGACAAGCAGGCGGCCTATGACACGCTCTACACCGTGCTCGTCACCATGACGCGCGCGCTGGCGCCGTTCCTGCCGTTCCTGACCGAGCACATTCATCGCGCGCTGGTGGATGGGACCAGCGTGCATCTCGCCGACTGGCCGGATGCGCATGCGCTCGTCGCCGACGCGGAACTCGTGGCGCGCATGGACATGGCGCGGTCGGTCGCGTCCGCCGCCGCCTCGCTGCGGACGGCGAAGAACCTCCGCACGCGGCTGCCGCTGAAGAGCCTGATCGTCGCGCATCCGCGCCATCAGGTGCTCGAGCCGCTCGCCTCCGTCATCGCCGACGAGGTGAACGTCAAGGAGGTCAGCTTCGTCGACGATCCGTCCGCCTATGGCCGGCCCGTGCTGACGGCGAACCTTCCCGTCGTCGGCAAGCGGCTCGGCCCGGCGCTGAAGGGCGTCATCGCCGCTGCCAAGGCGGGCGAGTGGACGCTTTCCGGCGATACCGTCACGATCGCCGGCGTCGACCTGGCCGCGGGCGAGTATTTCCTCAAGTTCCAGGCCAATGAGGGCGTCGACGCGGCGCCGTTCGACGGCTCGGCCGGCGTCGTCGTGCTCGATACGCATGTCGATGCGGCGCTGGAGCGCGAAGGCATCGCGCGCGACTTCATCCGCCTCGTCCAGGTGGCGCGCAAGGATGCCGGCTTCCGCATCTCGGACCGCATCCATATCGAGGTGAAGGCGGCCGACGCCGCCTCGGCCGCGATTCTCGACCACCAGGACACGGTCAAGTCCGAGACGCTTGCGGAAAGCCTGCGCCCGACAGACGCCAAGCCGGAAGGCTATGTGTCGGAGACGGTGCTCGACGACCAGCCGATCGCGATCGGCGTGCGCATCGCACGCTGAGGCGGCGACCGGCCGGAAGAAACAAGGGCGGCCGCGAGGCCGCCCTTTTTTTCGGTGTGTGGTTCGTCAGCGCGTCGCCTGCATCAGCGGATAGGAGCGGCGCACCGTCTCGGCGATGGCGGCCGCGGCGATGGCCTTGAGGATGTCGCCGGGGATGAAGACCAGCGAGCCGGTCATGGCATCGGACAGCGAGATCTTGGCGACGACGGCGACCCAGGGCACGCCGATCAGGTAGACGACGCCGATGCCGCCGATCACCGAGACGGCGAAGAACCAGGCGGCGTTGATGCGCTGCCAGTTGCGCTCGGCGAGCCAGCCGGTGACGAAGGCGGCGATCGGCCAGGACAGGATGAAGCCGGCGGTCGGACCGAAGAAGACGCCGAGCCCGCCATGGCCGCCCGCGAGGATCGGCAGGCCGATCGCGACCAGAACGACGAAGAGCAGGATGGCGAGGCCGCCGCGCTTCGATCCGATCAGGCAGCCCGCCAGCATGACGCCGAGCGTCTGCGCGGTGATCGGTACCGGCAGGAAACCGACCTGGATCGGCGGCACCAGGCCGAGCGCCGCCATCAGGGCAGCGAAGAGGGCGATATAGACGATATCGCGCGTCGAGACGCCTGTGGTCATGGTCTTCAATCCCCGTTCCTGTCGAACATTCCGAAAAACGAACCCGTCATCAAGCCTCATAGCCGCGGGCCTCGATGGCGTCGGCCAATTCGTCCGCCGCCTTCAGCGTGCGGATCACCAGCGGCACGACCAGCGCCCTAAGGCTCGAGCCGAGCCCGCGCGCCGCCTGCGCCTCGCGCACATGGCGGAATTCCTCGGCGATCATGGGCACGAAACGGATCGCGAGCGCGATCGCGAGGCCGACCTTCTCCGGCCGCGCGCCGAACCGGCGGAGCGGCTCCAGCAGCCATTCCACGAGATCCGCCATCTCCGAGATCGGCGTTGCGAGCGTGACCGCGCCGGCGAGGAGGATCAGCGTCGCGAAGCGCGCCGCCGCGAGGACCCCCTCGGCCGGCTGGCCGAACAGGATCTGGAACAGCAGGATGAACGCGACCAGCACCGCGGGCCCGCGCAGATCGGCGATGAGCCGGCGCCATGAGGCGCCCGTCGAGAGATAGACGCCGAGTGCCACCGGCACGCTGGCGAGCGCCAGCCAGAGCGACGGGCTGAGGAAAAGCGCCAGCGAGGCGACGAGCAAGCCGCCGACCTTGGCGCCGGCCGGCAGGCGGTGCAGCCAGGACTGGCCGGGCGCATAGAGGCCGATTGTCATCGCATATGCTCGCGATAGAAGGGCAGCACCTCGGCGGGCGTGCCGTCGGCGGCGATGCGGCCGCCGTCGATCATCAGCACGCGGTCGACGTCCTGCAGCAGGCCGAGATCATGGCTGACGATCACCGCCTGATGCGGCAGCGCCTCGATCGCGCTCGCGACGCGGTTGCGGTTGCGGAGGTCGAGCAGCGTCGTCGGCTCGTCGAAGATGAGAATGTCGGGATCGGTGACGAGCACGGCCGAGAGCGCGACCAGCTGCTTCTCGCCGCCCGAGAGCTGGTGCACCGGCCGCTCGCGGAGGTGCCCGAGATCGTAGCGCGCCAGCGCCGCAATGATGCGGCCGTCGATCTCGGCCTTCGGCACCTTGCGCGCCTTGAGGCCGAAGGCGAGATCCTCGGAAACGATCGGCATCACGATCTGATGGTCGGGGTTCTGGAACACGAAGCCGACCTTGCGGCGCACCGCCTTGGCGTCGCGCGCCGTGTCGAGCCCGTCGATGGTGACGCGGCCGGATCGGGGAATGACGAGACCGTTCAGGAGGCGGGCGAAGGTGCTCTTGCCCGAGCCGTTGGCGCCGACGATGCCAATCCGCCGTTCACTGAGCGACACGCTGAGATCCGCGAGCACGGAGCGGCCGTCGAAGTCGTGGCTTACGGCGTCGAGCGCGATCATGCCTGCCGGGTATCCCCGCTTGCCGGATTGTGCATTGCCGCATGCGATAGAGCCTCGCTCCAGCCGGGTCAATCGACGATTTGCCGGCTCGACTTCCTCCCATCCGGCGCTTCCGCGGGACTTTCGCTGCGCCGCGTCATTCGCTACAAATCCTCTCATGACCCAGAACCTCGCCGCTCTCCTTCCCGTCCTCAAGGCCGCTCCCGTCGTCCCGGTGCTCATCATCGAGGATGTCAGGACCGCCGTTCCGCTCGCCCGCGCCCTGGTCGCCGGCGGGCTCACCGCGCTCGAGGTGACGCTGCGGACGCCGGCTGCGCTCGAGTGCATCCGCGCCATCGCGGCCGAGGTCGAGGGCGCCCATGTCGGCGCCGGAACGATCCTCGACGAAAAGCAGTTCGATGCGGCGGTGGCTGCCGGCTCGACCTTCCTGGTCAGCCCGGGCGCCACGCCGCGGCTCCTCGCCCATGCCGCCGGCTCGCCGGTGCCGCTCCTGCCCGGCATCGCCACGGCGAGCGAGGCGATGGCCTTGCTCGAGGCCGGCTATGGCGCCGCCAAGTTCTTCCCGGCCGAGCAGGCCGGCGGCGCGCCTTATCTGAAGGCGCTGTCCTCGCCGATTCCCGGCCTCGTCTTCTGCCCGACCGGCGGTGTCAGCCTGAAGAACGCGCCGACCTATCTCGCGCTGCCGAATGTCGTCTGCGTCGGCGGCTCATGGGTCGCGCCGGCCGCCGCGGTCGCGGCTGGCGACTGGGCCGCCATCACCACGCTCGCGGCCGAGGCGGCTGCGCTCAAGGCCGCCTGAGCGCGCCTTGCGGCTGCCCTGCACCATCCCTACCTTGCGTCTGAAATCACGCAAGGTGGGGAGACGAGCATGATCGACGGCAAGAAGCTGCTGGACCAATTCCTCGGCGCCGAGGGAGGACGCTCCGGCGTTCCGACCGGCCTCGGCTCATCGGGACGTACCCCGGCGACGCCGCCTGCCTCCGGCGGGCTCGGCGGCCTCGGTGATCTCATCGGCGGCCTCACGGGCGGCTCGGGTGGCAGTGGCGGGCTCGGCGGCATGTTCGGCCAGGTCACGGACTACGCCAAGAGGAACCCGGGCATGTCGACGGTGATCGCGGGCGGTCTCGCCTCGGTGCTCATGGGCGGCGGCAAGATGAAGCCGAATGCGCTGACGCTGGGTGGTCTCGCCGCGCTCGGGACGCTCGCCTACAAGGCCTACCAGCAGTACCAGGTGAACAATCCCGCCGCGCCCCCGGTGCCGGCGCAGCCGCCCGCGGCCCGTACGGCGCCCGCCGGCAGCGCGCTGCCGCCGCCCGTAGCGCAGCACACCGAGACGGCCGAGGATGCCGCCGCGCTCTCGATCATCGTCGCGATGATCGCCGCCGCCAAGGCCGATGGCCATGTCGACGATGCCGAGCGCCAGAAGATCCTCGGCAAGCTGTCCGAGGGCGGACTGACGGCCGAGGAGCAGGCCTTCTTCGAGCATGAACTGGCGGCGCCGCTCGATTTCAACCGCGTCGTCGGCCTCGCGACCAGCCCCGAGCAGGCGATCCAGCTCTATGCCGCCTCGCTGCTCGCCATCACGCCGGACCAGCCGGCGGAACGCGCCTATCTCGACATGCTCGCCGCCCGCCTCGGCCTCGAGCCCGGCCTCAAGGTCGCGATCGAACAGGCAGTGGCAAGCGCCGCCGGCTGAGGGCGAGGGCTCTGTCAGGGTCTAAAGGCCAAGCGTGTCATTGCCGGGCTTGACCCGGCAATCCAGCCTAAGCTGCCATGGCTTTCGAAGCATCAGTCTGGGTTGCCGGGTCAAGCCCGGCAACGACAGGCGATCGACTGGTGGGCTTGCCCTCACGCCGCCTTGGCGTTGCGGGTCAGGAAGTCGCCGATGCGGTCCATCGCCTTCAGGATGTTCTCGGTCGAGTTGGCGTAGGAGAGGCGGATATAGCCCTCGCCATGGATGCCGAAATCGGGTCCGCCGATGGTAGCGACGCCGGCCTCCTCGAGCAGCGCCGAGGCGAGCGGCTTCGCCTTCCAGCCGGTCGCGCCGATATTGGGGAACGCATAGAACGCGCCCTTCGGCGTCGCGCAGGAAACGCCCGGCAGCGCATTGGCGCTCTCGACGACGACGCGGCGGCGGCGGTCGAATTCCGCCACCATGGCGGTCACGGCATCCTGTGGCCCGGTCAGCGCGGCGAGGCCTGCCCATTGCGCCGGGGCATTGACGCAGGACCAGCAGTTGACGGCGAGCTTGCGGACCTTGTCGACCAGCGCGGTCGGCCAGACGGCATAGCCCATGCGCCAGCCGGTCATCGCATAGGTCTTCGACCAGCCGTCGAGTAGGATCACGCGGTCGCGGATCTCGGGATAGGAGAGCAGCGATGTGTGCGGCAGGCCGTCATAGACCATCTGGCCATAGATCTCGTCCGAGAGGATCGCGATGTCGGGACGGTCGATGAGGCCGGCGACGAGCTTGTCGATCTCGGCCTTCGGCGTGACGCCGCCGGTCGGATTGGCAGGCGAGTTGAGGATGATGAGCCGCGTCGCCGGCGTGATCAGCGCCAGCGTCTCCTCGGCGGAGAAGGCGAACTTGTTCTCCTCGCGGATCGGAACGGGAACCGGCCGCGCGCCGGTGAACTCGATCATCGAGCGATAGATCGGGAAGCCGGGATCGGGATAGAGGATATCGGCGCCGGGCTCGCCGAACATCAGGATCGCCGCGAACATGGTCACCTTGCCGCCCGGCACGACGACGACATTCTCCGGCGAGACGGGCGCGCCCGTGCGCGCCGTGACATCGGCGGCGACGGCCTCGCGCAGCGGCAGGATGCCGGTCGCAGGCGTATAGCCATGTTCGCCGTCGCGCAGCGCCTTTACCGCCGCCTCGACGATATGGTCGGGCGTGCGGAAATCCGGCTGGCCGATGCCGAGATTGATGATGTCGCGGCCCTCTCGCGCCAGCGCCGTGGCCCGGGCGAGGACGGCGAAGGCGTTTTCCTCGCCGATGCGATCGAACTGTGCGACGGTCTTGAACATCTTGGGCGTCCTCGGCTCCCGGTGCGGCATTGCGGCAGAGGCGCCGCAGCATACTCGCTTGTTGATTTCGTATGATGTTTCAGCGCATCCTCCCGCCAAAATCAAACCGATTGAACCGGGAGAATCCCATGTCGTCTACCACATCCAAGAAACTCCGGTCGCAGGCCTGGTTCGACAATCCGGACAATCCCGGCATGACGGCGCTCTATCTCGAGCGCTATCTGAACTACGGATTGACGCGGGCCGAGCTGCAGTCGGGCAAGCCGATCATCGGCATCGCCCAGACCGGCTCGGATCTCTCGCCCTGCAACCGCCACCATCTCGAGCTCGCCAAGCGCGTGCGCGATGGCATCACGGCGGCCGGCGGCCTCGCGATGGAGTTTCCGGTCCATCCGATCCAGGAAACCGGCAAGCGCCCGACGGCAGCGCTCGACCGCAACCTCGCTTATCTCGGCCTCGTCGAGGTGCTCTACGGCTATCCGCTCGACGGCGTCGTGCTGACGACGGGCTGCGACAAGACGACGCCGGCCTGCATCATGGCCGCCGCCACCGTCAACATCCCGGCGATCGTCCTGTCGGGCGGCCCGATGCTGAACGGCTGGTGGAAGGGCGAGCGGACCGGTTCCGGCACCATCGTCTGGAAGAGCCGCGAGCGCATGGCCGCCGGCGAGATCGGCTATGACGAGTTCATGGAAATCGTCGCCTCCTCGGCGCCGTCGGTCGGCCACTGCAATACGATGGGCACGGCCTCGACGATGAATGCGCTGGCCGAGGCGCTCGGCATGAGCCTGCCCGGCTGCGCCGCCATTCCCGCGCCCTATCGCGAGCGCGGCCAGATCGCCTATGAGACGGGCCTCCGCGCCGTGGAGATGGTCTGGGAGGACCTGAAGCCCTCCGACATCCTCACCCGCGAGGCGATCGAGAATGCCATCGTCGTCAATTCGGCGATCGGCGGCTCGACCAATGCCCAGATCCACATCAACGCCATCGCCAAGCATGCCGGCGTGCCGATCAAGATGGATGACTGGCAGGAAGTCGGCTACGAGATCCCGCTGCTCGTCAACCTGCAGCCGGCCGGCAAATATCTCGGCGAGGAGTTCCACCGCGCCGGCGGCGTGCCCGCCGTCGTCAACGAGCTGGTCAAGAAGGGCAAGATCCGCAACGCGCTGACGGTGAACGGCAAGACGCTCGCCGACAATTGCCGCGGCAAGGAGAGCGAGGACTGGGACGTCATCCTCCCCTATGACCAGCCGCTTGTGAAGGATGCCGGCTTCATCGTGCTGCGCGGCAATTTGTTCGACAGCGCGATCATGAAGACCAGCGTCATCTCGGATGAGTTCCGCCAGCGCTATCTCTCCAACCCGAACGATCCGAACGCCTTCGAGGGCCGCGCGGTCGTCTTCAACGGGCCGGAGGATTATCACCACCGCATCGACGATCCCTCGCTCGAGATCGACGAATACACGCTGCTGTTCATGCGCGGCACCGGGCCGATCGGCTATCCGGGCGGCGCGGAAGTCGTCAACATGCAGCCGCCGGCCGCCCTCATCAAGCGCGGCATCCATGCGCTGCCCTGCATTGGCGATGGCCGCCAGTCGGGCACGTCGGGCTCGCCGTCGATCCTCAACGCTTCGCCGGAAGCGGCCGCCAATGGCGGTCTCGCGCTGCTCAAGACCGGCGACCGGGTGCGCATCGATCTCGGCAAGGGTTCGGCCGACATCCTGATCTCGGCCGAGGAATATGCCGAGCGCAAGGCGGAACTGTCGAAGCAGGGCGGCTATCACTTCGCCGGCAACCAGACGCCGTGGCAGGAGATCCAGCGTGTCCTCGTCGACCAGTTCGACGAAGGCATGGTGCTGAAGCCGGCCGTGAAGTATCAGCATGTAGCGCAGGAAATGGGCGTTCCGCGCGACAATCACTGATCCGCGCCGCCCGCCTGGTCCTCGCATGCCGCGTCTTCGCATCGCCCCGCAAGGGATCGGCCTTCATCTCTGGCTCGTGCCGGAGCGGAAGGCCCCCCAGCCGATCGAGATCGATGATCTCGACATCTCGGACGATCTCGCCGATCGTATCGAGGCTTGGGGCGATGCCTTCGACGCGGCGTTCGACGACGCCAACCCCTCGGCGACGGTGTTTCCGTCGCCGGAGGCCGAGGTGCTGTGGCGGGCCGAAGGCCAGCTGATCGCCGCGGCGCTGAAGGACGAACTGGGCGAGGACTTCGAGGTCGAGACGCGCTTCTGAGACGGTTCGTCCTGCCGATCCAAGCGCCGAGGGAGAGCCGTGATCGACAAGGCCTGGCATGAAGCCAACCCGATGCCGCCGCACGCGACGCTGGACCAGCGCATCGCCTGGCATCTCGACCATGCCGCCAATTGCGGCTGCCGCGACATTCCCGAAAGCATCAAGCAGGAGCTGAAGCGCCGCGGCGTTCCCGTGCCGAAGCGGCGGGAAACCATGGCGAGCGCGCCTGTCGGCACCGTGCCGCTGGGTGATCTCGTCGATCCCGTGCCGGCGGTGCCGCCCGCGCCTCTCGTCCTCGAGGGAACGAGCGTCGCGATCGTGCCGTTCGACGTCGCGCCGCATGCGGCGCCCTTGTTCGAGGCGATCACGGGCCGCGACGATCTCTTCGCCTATATGGGGCAGGGGCCGTTCACGGATCTCGCCGGCTTCACCGCCTGGTGCGAGGCCGCGGCCGGGAAGTCCGATCCGCTGCTCTTCGCCATCGTCGACCGCGCGAGCGGCGTTGCCGTCGGCCACGCCACTTTTATGCGCATCGCGCCGGCCGACCGCGTCGTCGAGGTCGGCAACATCCTCTTCACGCCGGCCCTGCAGCAGACGCGCGGCGCCACCGAGGCCATGTATCTGATGGCGCGGCATGTGTTCGAGGATCTCGGCTTTCGCCGCTACGAGTGGAAATGCAACGCGCTGAACGCCCCCTCGCGCCGCGCGGCGCTCCGGCTCGGCTTCAGTTATGAGGGCATTTTCCGCCAGCACATGATCGTCAAGGGCCGCAACCGCGACACGGCGTGGTTCTCGATGCTCGATTATGAATGGCCGCGCGCCAGGGCCGCCTTCGAGGCGTGGCTCGATCCCGAGAACTTCAACGAGGATGGCAGCCAGAAGCATGGCCTCGCCGCCCTTCGCGAGGGAACGGGCAGTGCCTGATCCGGCCTCGCTGCGGCGGGCCGTCGCCGCGGACCGCGACGCGCTGGTCGCCCTGCAGATGGCGGCCTATGAGCCGAACCGGGCGATCATCGGCGGCATCCCGACGCCGCTGACATGGGACTATGACGAGGTCCTCGCCCGGCACGAGGTCTGGCTCACTGAGGATGGCGCCGGTCTCTGCGGCGCGCTGATCCTCGAGCTCAGGCCCGACGATCTCTATATCCAGAGCATCGCCGTTGCCCCGCATGCCAAGGGCCAGGGCGTCGGCAACCTCTTGCTCGCCCATGCCGAAAGGCGGGCGATCGAAGCCTCCTGCGACAGACTGTGCTTGACCGTCAATGGCTTGATGACGTTCAACAGCGAGTGGTACGCCCGCAAGGGCTTCGCCATAACATCCCTCGAAACGATCGGGGCGCGGCGCCGCATCCACATGGCCAAGGCGCTGCCGAACGCTCGCATCCCGTCCAACTGACGACCAATCACACCATACCGCTCTGGGAGGAGCATTCATGACCCGCCGTCTCGAAGGCAAGCGCGCCTTTCTCACCGCCGCGGGCGCCGGCATCGGCCGCGCCACCGCCATCGCCTTCGCCGCCGAGGGCGCGACGGTGATCGCGACTGATCTCAACGCTGCGCTGCTTTCCGACCTGCCCGCGCATGGCATCACCGAAATCCATGCGCTCGACGTGCGCAGCACCAAGGCTGTCGAGGCGCTCGCCGCCGATGTCGGCCCGGTCGACGTCCTCTTCAATTGCGCCGGCTTCGTCCATCACGGTTCGGCGCTGACGACCTCGGACGAGGACTGGGACTTCTCCTTCGACGTCAATGTGAAGTCGATGCACCGCACGATCCGGGCCTTTCTCCCCGGCATGCTCGACCAGGGCGCCGGCTCGATCATCAACATCGCCTCGGGCGCGAGCTCGATCCGCGGCCTTGCCAACCGCTATGCCTATGGCGCCTCGAAGGCGGCGGTAATCGGCCTCACCAAGGCGGTCGCGGCGGATCACATCCGCCAGGGCGTGCGTGTCAACGCGATCGCGCCCGGCACGATCCAGTCGCCCTCGCTCGACAGCCGCATCGCCGACCAGGCGGCGAAGACCGGCAAGACGATCGACGAGATCCGCCAGCAGTTCATCGACCGCCAGCCGATGGCGCGTCTCGGCACGGCCGAGGAGATCGCCTGGCTCGCCGTCTATCTCGCCTCGGATGAATCGAGCTACACCACCGGCCAGTGCTACTCGGCCGATGGCGGCTTCGCGCTGTAGCGCAAGAAAAAGGGCCCGCCCGGCTGCGACCGGGCAGGCCCTTCGGATCGTCAGCGGGCCGCGCCTATTTGCCTTCGATGACCGCGAGGCTGGCGGCGGCCATGGTGTCGACCGTCGCCGGGCCGGTGAAGGCGTCGAAGGCGTGGTCGGTCGGCAGGATCATGATCTTCTCCGGACCGTCGTGATAGGTGAGGAAGATCTCGCCGGCCGCCGGCTGCGGCGTGACGACGGTGTCCTTGGTGCCGACGATGACGAAGAGCGGCCCCTTGTAGTGGGCGATGGCGGCAACCGGATCGGCCGTCACCAGCGACTTGAAGAATTCCGTCTTCAGCCGGGTCTTGGCGCCCCAGGGCAGGGTGATCTCGACCACCTTGGCGGGGTCCGGATCGGCGATCGCCGCGCCGACGGCGGCATCGCCGAGGAAATGCGCGAAATTGAACGAGGGGTTCGCGGCGGCGGCCCACAGAGTCGCGCTCGCAACCGGCCGCTCGGCCGCGACATGGGCGGCGACCAGTCCGCCGAGGCTCCAGCCGAGCACATGGATTCGCGCCGGATCGACCATGTCCGACGCCTTCAGCCAGTCGAAGGCGGCGAGCGCGTCGGCGATCTCGCTGCCGGCCGTCACGTCTTCCCATTTGCCCGAGCTTTCGCCCGAGCCGGTGAAGTCGATGCGCAGGCTCGCGACGCCGCGCTCGGCGAGGATCCGGGCGGTGCGCGAGAAGACGCCTTCGTCGGTGTCCTTGATCGGCAGTTCGTCGCGCGAGCCGGTGAAGCCGTGCAGGAGCAGCACGACCGGGGGCTTCACGACGCCCTTCGGCACTTCGAGCGTGCCGACAATGGTCTCAGAGCCGCGCGTGATCTTGACGGTGCTCTCCTCGGTCGTGCCGGCCGGACGGGCGAGCACGCTCGCCGCGGCGGCGGAGAGGGCTGCGGTATCATCGGCCAGCGCCGGAGGGGCAGCGGCGGTGACGAGGAGGAGGGCGGGCAGGAGCAGCCGTTTCAGCATCGAGGCATCCTTTGCGGGGGAGAAGGGTCGCCGGCACATCTTGCCGGATCGAGGGCCCAAAAGAAAAGGCCGGCTGAGCGGCCGGCCTCTTCGTTTCGATCAATGGGCCGGCACGGCGCCGGGCGGAGGCTCGGCAGGCGGCGGCGCCATCGGCGTTCCGTCAGCGAGCTTGCCTTCCGGACCCGGCGTCGTCGTGGCCGGGGCGTCGTCGTCGGTGTGCTTGCGATGGGCGCTCGAGAGATAGGTGTAGAACATCGGCACCACGAAGAGGGTGAACAGCGTTCCGACCGACATGCCCGAGGCGATAACGATGCCCATGGCGAAGCGGGCCTTGGCGCCGGCGCCGACCGAGAGGATCAGCGGGATGACGCCGAACACCATCGCCGCCGTCGTCATCAGGATCGGACGCAGGCGCACCTTGGCCGATTCGACGATCGCGTCATGCTTGTTCAGTCCGCGCTCCTCGCGCAGCTGGTTGGCGAACTCCACCATCAGGATGCCGTGCTTGGTGATCAGGCCGACCAGCGTGATCAGCCCGACCTGGCTGTAGATGTTGATGGTTCCGCCCGACAGCGCCGGCACGAAATTGCCGAGCCGCGAGCAGATATTGAGCACGGCCACGGCGCCGAACAGCGACAGCGGCACCGACATCATGATGATGAGCGGGTCGCGGAAGCTTTCGAACTGCGCCGCCAGCACCAGATAGATCACGACGATGGCGAGGCCGAACACGATCAGCAGCGTGTTGCCGGTCTCGATCTCGGTACGTGACTGACCGGCATATTCGATGAAGAAGCCCTGCGGCATCACCTCGCGGGCGATGGTCTGCAGTTCGGCGAGGCCGGTGCCGGAGGTGATGCCGGGAAGCGGCAGCGCCGACAGCGTCGCCGAATTCAGCTGGTTGAACTGCTCGATGGCCGGCGCCGAGCCGGCAGTCGAGATCGTTACCACGGCGGACAGCGGCACCATCTTTCCGGATTGCGAGCGGACGAAGAAGGTCCCGAGGCTTTCCGGATTGTTGCGGTACTGCTGCGGGACCTGGGTGATGATGTCGTAGGCACGCGCCTCGCGGTCGAATTTCGAGATGCCGTTCTCGCCGACCAAGAGGGTCAGCGTATTGCCGATATCCGCCACCGAGACGCCGAGCGCGGCTGCGCGGGCGCGGTCGATGGTGACGTTCACCTTCGGCGTGTCGAACGAAACCGAATTCTGCACGACGATGAACTTGCCCGAGGCCTGGGCGCGGTTCTTGATCTCTTCCGCCACCTCGTAGACGCGATCGGCGGTGGCGGTCGACTGCACCACCATCTGGATCGGCAGGCCGCCGCCGGTTCCCGGCAGCGAGGGCACGCCGAAGACGAAGGCCTGCACGCCCGCGACCTTGTCGAGACGGCCCTGGATATCCTGCTGGACTTCCGCCTGCGAGCGGGTGCGCTGGCCCCAGGGCTTCAGCACCATGCCGGAGAAGGCGGAATTGGCCGCGCCGTTGCCGGCGATCGAGAACAGCGCCTCGCGCTCCGGGATGTCCTTGGTGCGTTCGGCGATCTGGTCGACATAGTGCTGGGTGTAGTCGACGGTGGCATAGGGCGGCGCGTTGACCAGGGCGAACAGCGCGCCCTGATCCTCGTCGGGCGCGAGCTCCGACTTGGTGTTGACGAACAGGAAGCCGACGGTGCCGATGACGATTACGACGATCAGGAGCGTGATCGGACGCACCTTGAGCGAGCCTTCGAGGCGACGGCCATACCAGCCGCTGAAGGCGCTGAAGATGCGGTCGATGAAATGCTGCAGCTTGCTGCCCCCGGGCTTCAGCAGATAGGCCGCCATCATCGGCGAGACCGTCAGCGCGATGAAGCCCGAGAGGATCACGGCGCCGGCGAGCGTCAGCGAGAATTCGCGGAAGAGCGCCCCGGTGACGCCCTGCGTGAAGGCGATCGGCGCGTAAACGGCGGCGAGCGTCACCGTCATCGAGATGACGGCGCCGGTGATCTCCTGCATGCCGACGATCGCGGCGCGCATCGGCGCGAGGCCCTCGTCGATGTGACGATGGATGTTCTCGACGACGACGATGGCGTCGTCGACGACGAGGCCGATCGCCAGGACCATGGCGAGCAGCGTCAGCGTGTTCAGCGAATAGCCGAGCGCCCACAGCATGAAGCAGACGCCGACGAGCGACAGCGGGATCGTCACGATCGGAATGATGACCGAGCGGAACGAGCCGAGGAACAACAGGATGACGACGACGACGATGAGCGCCGCCTCGATGATCGTGTGCAGCACCTCCTCGATCGAGGCACTGATCGCCTCGGTCGAGTCATAGACGAGCTCGATATGCATCCCCGCCGGCAGCGAGGACTGGATCAGCGGCAGTTCGGCGCGCACGCCGGCCGAGACGTCGAGCGGATTGGCCGACGGCGTCTGGAAGATGCCGAGGAAGACGCCGTCCTCGCCGTTGAAGCGGACGCGCGTGTCGTTGGACGCGGCGGCGAGCTCGACCCGCGCCACGTCGCGCAGGCGGACGACATCGTCGCCATTGGTCCGGATCGGCAGCGCGCCGAAGGTTTCCGGATCCTGCAGCGTCGTCTTGGCCTCGATCGAATAGGCGTAATAGTCGTTCTTGGTCTTGCCGGGCGCCGACAGGAAGTTCGACGCCGTGATGGCGGCGAGCACGTCGGTCGCCGTCACCTGGCGCGAGGCGAGCGCCATCGGATCGAGCCAGACGCGCATCGCGAATTCCTGCGCGCCGAGCACGTCGGCATTGGCGACGCCGTTGACCGTGGCGAAACGCGGCTGGATGACGCGGATCAGGTAGTCGGTCAGCTGCTGCGCATTCATCGTCTCGCTGCGGGCGGCGAGATACATGAGCGCGAAGGAGAAGCCGGTGCCCTTCTGGATGACGGGATCCTTGGCCTCGTCTGGCAGGTTGCCGCGCACCTGCTGCACCTTGGCGATGACCTCGGTCAGCGCCTTGTCGGGGTCGGTGTTGAGGCGCATGTGCACGGAGACGGTCGACAGGCCGAGCGCGCTCGACGACGTCACATAGTCGACGCCTTCCGCCGCCGACACCGATTTGGTGATCGTCGAGGTGATGAAGCCCTGGATCACGTCGGCGCTGGCGCCGGGATAGGCCGTCGTGACCGTGATCACGGTCTCGTCGACCTTCGGATATTGGCGGATCGACATGGACAGGATGCCCTGCGCGCCGAGCAGCAGGATCATCAGGCTGACCACGGTCGAGAGGACCGGGCGGCGAATGAAGAGTTCGGAGAAACCCATGGTCAGAGCGCTCCCGCAGGCTTCACGGCGCCTTCCGGCGGCGAGCCCTCGGCGTCGATGGCGACAGGGCTGCCGGGCGAGAGCTTGTTCTGGCCCGATGTCGCGATCAACTCGCCGGCCTCGAGCCCCTTGACGATCTCGATGGTGTCGCCCGAGCGGCGGCCGGTGGTGACGAACACCTGCTTGGCGACGAGATCAGGTCCCGCCGGAGCGGCAGCGGCAGGCGTCGCAGCGGCCTGGCCGTCGGCAGGCGCAGCCGCGGGCGGAGCCTTGTCGATCACATAGACATAGGTGCCGAAGAGGCTGATGGTCACGGCCGTCTGCGGCACCGCGATGACATTGTTCTCGACCGGCAGGTCGACGCGGACATGGATGAACATGCCGGGACGCAGCGCGCCATCGGAGTTGCTCACGAGCGCCTGCACCGTCACGAGGCGCGAGGCCTGGTCGATCTTGGGATCGATGCCGGTGATCTGGCCCTCATAGCGCAGATCGCCCTCTTCGAGCCCGAACTTGGCCGTCTGGCCGATCTTCAGCGAACCGAGCTGCTGTTCCGGCACGGTGAAGTTGACCTTCATCGTGTCGAGGTCCTGCAGCGTGGCGATCACCGTCGACGGCTGCACATACTGGCCGACATCGATCTTGGGAATGCCGATGGTACCGGCGAAGGGCGCCTTGATCGCCTTCTGGTCGACCGTCGCCTCGATCTGCTGCAGCGCGCCCTTGGCCTTGTCGAGATTGTTCTGCGCGTCCTGCAGCGAGGCGATCGTGCCGACCTTGCGGTCGAGCAGCGCCTGCGAGCGGGTCAGCGCATCCTGCGACACCGACACCGAGGTCTTCGCGCTGGCGAGACCGGCGCGGTCGACCGCGTCGTCGATCTGCACCAGGAGCTGGCCCTTCTCGACCTTGTCATTGGCCTTGAACAGGATCTGCTCGACGATGCCGCCCGCCTGGACCGCCACATCGACGCCCTGCGAGGCGGCGACGGTGCCGACGGCGGTGATGCCGGGCTTCCAGGTCGTCGGCTTCACTTCGATCGACGACACGGTGACGACCGGGCGCTTCATGGTGGCGAAGAACTGCGCCGTTGCCTTGTCGAAGAACAGGTTCATGAAGATCAGAAGGCCGCAGATCGCGCCGACGAGGATCAGAAAGACCGTGGCGATGATGGCACGCAGCATGAGGCTACCCACAATTCCGGATTGCCGCCCAATCGGCAACCACCTGCCCGCGTCGATCGACTGGCCGGAACGCCCCTGAGCGCATTCCGGGCGAGCATCCTTGATCACGCAGCATAAAAGAGTGTACCGTCTGGACGGTCAAGTCAACATGGTGCGTTGCGGCATCGGCAATTGCGCCGCATCGTTGCCGCAGGGCAACGCCCTGCAAGGCCCGAGGAGACGGCGTGGACGACGACAGGACAGAGAAACGCCAACGGGGCGGCACGCGCGACCGCCTCATGGAGGCGGCGACCGCGGTGGCTCATGCGGTCGGTCCAGCCCATCTGTCTCTCGATGCCGTCGCCGAGCAGGCCGGCGTTTCCAAGGGCGGGCTACTCTATCATTTCCCGACTAAGACGTCTTTGATCAAAGCGATCGTCGAGCGCCATCTCGAAACCGTCGAACGCTCCGCCGGCATGGACGGCGACGATGCGCCGATGGATGGTGCGGCGGTCGCTCTCGCCCTGATGCGCAGCTTCTGCAGCACGCCCGCCTCGAAGCCGGGCGGGGCCCAGGGTTTCCTCGCGGCGATGGCCGAGACGCCCGAGCTCATGGAGCCGATCCGGGCCCATAATCACCGAGTCGCCGCCTGTCTCCGGCGGGCCCGCGAGCCCGAGATCGCGCTGATGGCCTTTCTTGTCGTCGAGGGACTGCGCTGCCTGCAGACCTTCGACGCCAATCCGATCACCAGCGCCGAGACCCAGCGTATCTTCGCCGCGCTCGGCTCCATTCTCGACACGGGCGCGACCGAAAGAGGCTAGAGCCTTTCAGGGCTTGGTGGAATCCGTTCTGTTTTCCGCCGGCGCGCGCGATCCGCAAGGAGGGTGGCGAGGCCCGGTGCCTCCGCATCGGGCGAGCCGGCCGACACGGCGGGCGCCCGCCGGCGGGAAACCCTTCGGGCCGGGCGGATTCGGGCCAAATCCGTCGGCCTCCGGCTCGGCCGTACTTCAGTACGGCCGTCGCCGCAGTCCTCGACCTTGGCCCGAAGCCGCTCCGGCAGAACGCTTCCAACAAGCCCTGAAAGGCTCTAGCCGTTCAGCCGGCGACGCGCCGGGGGCCTGGCCGCAGCACCGCGATGGCGGCGGGCACCTGCACGCTGGTGGCGAGCAGCGTGAACAGCGTCAGCGCCACGAAGCCGCCGGCGAGGCCGAACACATCGCCGAGCCGTCCGAGCGCCAGCACCGGCAGGCAATTGGCGAGATAGGCCGTGACATAGAAGGCCGAGACGAAGCCGGCGCGCCGATCGGGCGGGGCGATGCGGTTGATGACGCCGGCGGCGCCGACGAAGGCGGCGCCATAGCCGATGCCGATCAGCACCGTGCCGGCAAAGAAGGCGAAGGGGCTGGCGCTCTCGATGGCGACGAGACAGGCCGCGGTCGCCACCGCCACGACGGCGACGCCGCCGATCAGCGCCCGGTTGGACGAGAGCCGTCCGGCCGCGATCTGGCTGAGGCCGCCGACGAGCTGGAACAGGCTGACGATGAGGCCCGCCGCCGCCATCGACGGCAGATGCAGCAATTCATGCACGAAGCTCGGGCCGAGCGCGGCAAACGAGGAGCCGACCGTCCAGGCGATGAAGACCCCGCCCGCGGCGACGGCAAAGGCCGGCAGCCGGCCGGCGGCCGGTCGCGGCACCGAGGCCATCGCCGGCGCCAGGGCGGGATCGGCCGGCGCGGCGCCGAAGCGTTGCGGATGCCAGGGCGCGAGCGCGAGGCCCGCCAGCGCGACGAGAGCCAACGCGGCGATCAAAAGGAAGGGCAGGCGCAGCGGATCGCTATCGAGCGCGAGGCAGAGCGCCGAGATGATCGGGCCGAGCGCGCAGCCGATGGTGAAGACAGAGGTGGCGAGCACCGCCGATCGCCGCGCATCGAGCTTTGGATCGAGCTCCATCAGCGCGGCATTGGCGGCGCCCGTGACGCCGCCGGTGCCGATCCCGGCGAGGAAGCGGCCGATGAAGAGACCATGCAGCTCGGTGGCCGTGCCGAAGACCAGCGCGCCGGCGACGACGATCAGCAGCGCGCCGCCGATGACGAGCCGCCGGTCGGGCAGGCGGTCGGAGAGGCGGCCAAGCAGCAGCAGCGCGAGCAGCGTGCCGCCGGCATAGATCGCGAAGATCGCGCTGATGGTGAAGGCGTCGAGCGACCAGTTGAGCCGATAGACGCCATAGAGCGGCGAGGCGGCGGTGCTGTTGAGCAGCGCAACCATGATGGCGAGCGCCACAAAGCTGCGGGCGGGGATGTTGCGCGGACGGGGCACGGCAATCCGGGGCGGCGCGGGCGCGCGCGTCGTGGACGGCGTCGTCGTCGTCCGTTGAAGGTCCGCCCGTTATAGAGCGGCGCGGTCCGGCAGGCACGCGGCCAATCGGCGCGGCTCAGGCCCGCCGCGGCACCGGCTCGGCTCTATGCGGGCTGCGGCACCGGCTCGGCGGCGGGCTCCTCGGCATCCTCGTCGGCCGGTTCGTCCGGCTCGTCGGCGGTCGCCGAGAGATTCTTCTCGATCTGGCGCAGCAGCTTGCGCAGCCGCTTCACGTCCTTGTCGTCGATGCCGTTCAGCGCTTCCTTTTCGAGCCGCTTCCAGCCGCGATCGACATCGGCGATCGTCTCGCTGCCCTGGGCGGTGAGGAAGACATGGGCCTGCCGGCCGTCGCCCTTGGAGGCGCGGCGCTCGACATAGCCCTGCGCGGCAAGGCGGCTCACCATCTTGGTGACCGTCGGCGGCTGCACGGAAAGGGTTTGGGCAAGCTGGCTCATCGACAGCCCATCCTGCTCGGCGAGCGCCTTCAGGACGCTCTCCTGGCCGGGATGCAGGCCGATCCGAACCAGATGACTGCCCGAACGGCCGCGTGCGGCCCGGGCGGTCTGCGCGAGGCGGAAGGTGATGGTTTTTCGATGGTTGAATGCCATGATGGCTTACCTTCGCCGAAAATCATGTCTGCCAGATGACACGGCAAAGCATCATGGCAGCATTCAGCGCTGCAAGCGAAGCCCGATCGTCGCCGTCGTGGTCGGATAGCTGCCGCCCTCGACCGCGCTTGCGAAATATTGCTGCTCGACCCGGCCGATGATCCAGGCCTCGCGGCTCAGCTTCCATGTCCCCTGGATGCCGGCTTCGTAAGTGATCTCGTTCAAATCGGCGTCGATATAATGCTGGTGCTGCCAGCCGAGATCGGCCTCGAGCGTGAAGTTGCGGCGGACATAGCGCTGCACCTGCAGGCCGAGATCATAGACGATCGTGCTCGAGGCGCTGATGTCATAGGCGGGATCGATATAGGTCGCCGCCGTCAGCGCGACCTGGGTCAGCGGCGAGGGCGACCAGACCAGCGAGGCGTCGATCGTCGGCAGGTCGAAGGAGGAGAAGCTCGAATCGACATAGGTCTGGTGGCGCCAGCCGAGCGCGATCTCGCCCTTGAGGATCGGCGCGGCGGAATAGGCGATGCCGCCGCGGAGCGTGATGCCGTTCGAATTGCGGCTGTAGCCGCTGAGCGGATCGATCGAGCGGTCGAACAGGCGCGAGGACAGCTCCGCCTCGACGAAGGGCGCGATCGTCGGCGTCACCTGATAGCCGATGCGGGCGGCGGCGTTGATCAGCGTGTTGTCGAGATAGGCCTGCGTCACGGTGACGTCGTCGACCGAGAGCGCGTCATAGGAGGTGTAAGTGGCGGTGCCGCGCAGCTGCAGCACGGTCCGCCCGATCTCGCCGTCGAGCGTCGCGCCGCCGTCATAGGTGTTGACGCCGGGCGGGTTCGCGACCTCTTCCGGGAAGCCGAGCTGGTTGGTCGTCTGGTTCTCGTAGGTGTAGTCGGCCTTGAGGCGGAGCGCCCAGTCGCGCGGCAGGTCGATGCGGCCGTTGGCCTCGACATAGAGGTTCGGATCGGCGGCGACGGAGGAGTCGGTGTAATATTCGTAGGCGCCCTTCAGGCGGAACTGGAACTCGTTCGAGGTCCAGTCGGAGCGGAGCAGGATGTCGGGCGCGATGATCGCCGTGCCCGAGGGTCCGCCCGCGGACGTCTGCGCGGCATTCGAGGTGTAGCCGCCGCGCAGCTCGACCGCCGGCAGCAGGATGAAGCTGCCGAGGCGGATGCCGGTCGGATCATAGGCGGTCTCGTCGCGCGCATCGGCGGTCTTGCTGCGCTTCGGCGCGGCGTCCTCCTCGTTGCCGGTGACGCGCTGCGCCGCCTGCGCGCGGTTCACCTTGCCTTCGGCCTCGAGGTCGGGGCTGCCGGCGGTCAGGCTGCCTTCCGCCGCATCGATGCCTTGTGCGTTGGAGAGCTCCACCGGCTCGCCGCGGTCGGTGCCGCGCAGCGTCGAGAAGTCGTCGCCGGTATCGAAGGCGATGCCCGGCCCGCTTCCCGCCGGCGCGCTCTGCGCCCACGCCCCCGGCATCGGCCCGAGCGCCGCCAGCAGCGTCGCCGACAGAAGGGTCCGGAGGATGACGCGCATCGGGGTGGTGTGGTCCTTGCCGCACGGCCTTTCGACCGGTCGGGGGCCGGTCTTATGGTTTCCGAAATGTAAACAGGCTTGGTTAAGAGAAGGTTGTCATCGCTGCCGCGCGGGCGGCTGGCGATTTTCCCGGCGCTGCGTGCTAAACGAGCGCATCGACGATGTGGCGAGTGCGGAGAGCGGAATGGTGCCGGACCGGCAGGGCGCAAGGCCTCAGACCGATGCGGTGGCGTCGGCGCTGAGGACGCTGGCGAGCGAGCAGGCCGGGCTGGCGGCGCTGGAGGCGGCGCTGCGCGGCAGCCTCGGCCCGCAATTCGCCGCCGTCGTCGATGTCATCCGTGGCGCCTGTGGCCATCGGGCCGTCGATGGCGGTCTGAAGAGCGGTCGCGTCGTCGTCACCGGCGTCGGCAAGAGCGGCCATGTCGGCGTCAAGATCGCGGCGACGCTGGCCTCGACCGGCACGCCCGCCTTCTTCGTTCATGCGGCCGAAGCGAGCCATGGCGATCTCGGCATGGTCGCGGCCGAGGATGACGTCATCCTGGCGCTGTCCTGGTCGGGCGAGACGGCGGAGCTGCGCGCCATCGTCGAATATGCCGGCCGCTTCCGCAATCCGCTGGTCGCGATGACCGCCAATGCCGAGAGTTCGCTCGCCCGCCAGGCGAGCCATGTCCTGTTGATGCCGCGCGCCGAGGAGGCGTGCCCGCATGGCCTCGCGCCGACGACATCCGCGGTGATGCAGCTCGCGCTCGGCGACGCCCTCGCCATCGCGCTGCTCGAGGCGCATGGCTTCACGGCGCAGGACTTCCGCCTGTTCCATCCCGGCGGCAAGCTCGGCGCGAGTCTCCATTTCGTCACGGCGGTGATGCATGCCGGCGCCGCGATGCCGCTGGCGCCGCTCGGCACGCTGATGCAGGACGCCATCGCCGAGATGTCGGCAAAACGCTTCGGCTGCGTCGGCATCACCGATGCGGATGGCCGGCTCGTCGGCATCGTCACCGACGGCGATCTCCGCCGCCATCTCGGGCCGGATCTGCTCGCGCGGCCGGTCGAGGCGGTGATGACCCGCTCCCCCAAGACGATCCCGCCGGACATGCTGGTCGGCACGGCGATCGACCTCCTCAACGCGACGCGCATCACCGCCTTCTTCGTGACGGAGGACGAGCGCCCGATCGGCATCCTGCACATGCACGATCTCCTGCGCATCGGCGTCGCGTAGCCGACACATTCGGGAGGTCGGGCCGCAGGTCCGGGTGAGGGGTGTCGGCCTCTCAGCATAAGGCGTGGCTCTTTACCTCGCCGGAGAGGCCGTAAACCCTCTCCCGGCGCGCTGCGCGCGTCGACCTCTCCCTCAGGGAGAGGTGAAAAAAGGCTGCGTTCAGTCGACGGCCGCTAAGCCGCGATCACCCGGAGGCGCGTGCCGTCATGGCCGACGACTCGGACGGCGGCGCCGGCGGGGAGGTCCGGTCCCTCGACGCCCCAGCTCGAATCGTCGACGCGGATGCGGCCCTGGCCGTCGCGGATGGCGTCGCTGAGCGTGAAGATGCGGCCGACAAGGCCGTTGGCGCGCTCGTTGAGCATCAGCCCGTCCTCGGCGGCGGCGCGGCGCATGGCGATGCCGCGGCCGATCAGCACGAAGATGACGGCGAGCACGACGAACAGCACCGCCGCGGCCTGCCACGGCACGACGAGGGCGAGCGAGACGAGGCCGACCACGAGCGCGGCGAGGCCGAACCACATCATGAAGGCGCCGGGCGCGAATAGTTCGAGCGCCAGCAGCACGAGGCCGGCGATCAGCCAGAGCCAGGGTCCGAGCGCGAGGATCTTCTCCATCATCTCAGCCGCCATCGCCGGAGCGCGGCACCGAGGGCGTCCGCCGCGGCGCGGTCCGGCTGGCGGGCGCCTCGCCGCCGAAGGCCTCGCGCGCGATCTCGGCGATGCCGCCGATCGAGCCGAGCAGCGATGTCGCGTCGACGGGGAGCATCAGCACCTTCTGGTTCGGCGCCGAGGCCAGCGCCTCGATCGCCTTGGTGTAGCCCTGCGCCACGAAATAGTTGATCGCCTGCACGTCGCCGGCGGCGATGGCGCGGCTGACGAGCTCGGTCGCCTTGGCCTCGGCCTCCGCCGCGCGCTCGCGCGCCTCGGCATCGCGGAAGGCGGCCTCGCGCCGCCCCTCGGCCTGCAGGATCTGCGCCTGCTTCTCGCCCTCGGCGCGGAGAATCGCCGATTGGCGGAGCCCCTCCGCTTCGAGGATCTGCGCGCGCTTCTCGCGCTCCGCCTTCATCTGCCGGCCCATGGACGCAATGAGGTCTGCCGGCGGCACGATGTCCTTGATCTCGATGCGGGTGATCTTGATGCCCCATGAGGAGGCGGCGCTGTCGACGACGCGCAGCAGGCGGTCGTTGATCTCGTCGCGATGCGAGAGGAGCTGGTCGAGATCCATCGAGCCCATGACCGTACGGACATTGGTCATGGTGAGGTTCAGGAGCGCGTTCTCGAGGCCCTGCACCTCATAGGCGGCGCGGGCGGCGTCGAGCACCTGATAGAAGGTGACGCCGTCGACGCTGACCGTCGCATTGTCCTTGGTGATGATTTCCTGCGTCGGGACGTCGAGCACCTGCTCCATCATGTTCATCTTGGCGCCGATGCGGTCGATGAACGGGACGATCAGGTTGAGGCCGGCCTTCAGCGTGCGCGTGTAGCGGCCGAAGCGCTCGATCGTGTAGTTGAAGCCCTGCGGCACCGTCTTGATGCCGGCGGCGAGCACCAGCACGACGAGGACGACCAGGACCAGAACCGTCGCATTGAAGCCGAAGAAATCCATCGCCGAGCCCTCCGCCGCGATTGCCGCGGGAGCTTTGCGGATTTCGGCCGCGGAGGCAATCGCCCGCGGCCGGCAGATCGCGATCAAGGGCGCGGCCTGCGCGGCCGCGCCCCGTGTTGCCAGGCCGATCAGGCGTAGCGGTTGACGATGCCCTCGAGCATTTCCTGCTTGCCGGAGCGCGGCTGCGGATCGGCGAGCGCCAGCGCGCGGTCGGCGACCGCCTCGAAGCTCTCGGTGCCGGCGAGGATGCTCTTCGCCTCCGCGCTGTCCCAGCCGGCATAGCGCGCCGCCAGCGGGGCCTCGAGCGCCTTGTCCTCGAGCATCTGCGCGGCGCCGATCAGGGCGCGGGCGCAGGCGTCCATCGAGGCGACATGGCCGATCAGGAGATCGTCGGGATCGAGCGACTGGCGACGGATCTTGGCGTCGAAGTTGAGGCCGCCGGTGGTGAAGCCGCCGCCCTTCAGGAACTCGTGGAAGACGGGCACGAGCTCGCCGACATCCATCGCGAACTGGTCGGTGTCCCAGCCGAGGAGATTGTCGCCGCGGTTGATGTCGAGCGAGCCGAAGATGCCGAGCGCGTAGGCCAGCATCACCTCGTGATGGAAGGAATGGCCGGCGAGGATGGCGTGGTTCTGCTCGATGTTGAGCTTCACTTCCTTGGCGAGGCCATAGCGCTCCAGGAAGCCGTACACCGTCGCGACATCGTAGTCGTACTGGTGCTTGGTCGGCTCCTTCGGCTTCGGCTCGATCAGGATCGGGCCCTTGAAGCCGATCTTGTGCTTGTAGTCGACGAGCATGTTGAGGAAGCGGCCGAGCTGGTCGAGCTCCTTCTTCATGTCGGTGTTGAGCAGCGTCTCATAGCCCTCGCGGCCGCCCCAGCAGACATAGTTTTCGCCGCCGAGCTGGTGCGTCGCGTCGATCGCGGCGCGGACCTGGCCGACCGCATAGGTGAAGACGTCCGGATTGGGATTGGTCGCGGCGCCGGCCATGTAGCGGCGATGCGAGAAGAGATTGGCCGTGCCCCAGAGGAGGCGGGTCTTCGAGGTCTCCATCTTCTTGGCGAAGATGTCGGTGATCGCCTTCAGATTGTCGATCGATTCCGAAAGCGAGGCGCCGTCCGGCGCGACGTCGGCGTCATGGAAGGCGAAGAAGGGGATGTCGAGCAGGCGGAACATGTCGAAGGCGACGTCGGCCTTCTGCTTCGCCAGCGCCATCGCGTCGCCGCCATGCATCCAGGGGCGCAGGAAGGTCTCGCCGCCGAAGGGATCGCCGCCCGGCCAGGTGAAGGAATGCCAATAGGCGACCGAGAAGCGCAGATGGTCCTCGAGCCGCTTGCCGAGCACGACACGGTTCTTGTCGTACCAGCGGAAGGCGAGCGGCGAGGTGGCGTCCGGACCCTCGTAGGCGATGGTCTCGCGCTGGGTGAAGAACTCTGACACGGGCATTCCTCCTGTTGCAGTCGGTCCTGGCACGGTTGTGGATGTCGACGGCGGCACATATGCGCCGAAGGCACTTCGCCCCCGATGAGGGGCGCACGTCAAGCTCTCGGCGAAGGGGAAGCCGGCAATTTGATTTGACAATCAAACAAAACCGCCCTCCCTGGCGCCACTTCGCTGGGGGCTCGACGCCGACAGGGGGTCGTATACAGTCGCGTTTTGCGGTACGCAACTCAAAAGACGGAATGGCATGGCGCGGCCTTCCCCGCTAGGGAAGGAGGAACCGCGCGGCCAACACGATGCGCCGATCGCGCGCTCAAGAGGAGGAATGGATGTTCGTCGGGATCGACATTGGGACGTCGAGCGTCAAGACCGTGCTCATGTCCGCGGAGGGGACGGTCGTCGGCTCGCAGTCGCGGCCGCTCACCGTGCAGCGGCCGGAGCCCGGCTGGTCCGAGCAGGACCCGGAAAGCTGGTGGGCGGCGACGCTGGAGACCATGGACGCGCTCGCGGCCGAGTTCCCGGCCGAGATGGCGGCGACACGCGGCATCGCGCTGTCGGGCCAGATGCATGGCGCCACGCTGCTCGGCGAGGGCGGGGAGGTGCTGCGCCCCTGCATTCTCTGGAATGACGGCCGCTCGGCCGCCGAATGCGCAGAGCTCGAGGCGGCCTGTCCCGACCTCCATGCCATCGCCGGCAATCTCGCCATGCCCGGCTTCACGGCGCCGAAGCTCTTGTGGGTGAAGAAGCACGAGCCGGAGATCTTCGCGCGCACCCGCCATGTCCTCCTGCCCAAGGCCTATGTCCGCTACCGGATGACCGGCGACATGGTCGAGGAGATGTCGGATGCCTCCGGCACGCTCTGGCTCGATGTCGGCAAGCGCGACTGGTCGGATGCGGTGCTCGCCGCGACGGGGCTTGATCGCAGCCACATGCCGCGCCTCGTCGAGGGCTCGCAGTCGGGCGGTCCGCTCTCGGCGGAGCTCGCCAGGCGCTGGGGCATGACGGAGATCCCGGTGGTCGCGGGCGGCGCCGGCGACAATGCCGCGGCGGCGGTCGGCCTCGGCGCGATCGAGGCCGGCTCGGCCTTCCTCTCGCTCGGAACCTCTGGCGTCCTCTGGGTGACGACGGACCGCTTCCTGCCGAACCCGTCCTCGGCCGTGCATGCCTTCTGCCATGCGCTGCCCGGAACCTGGCACCAGATGGGCGTGATGCTCTCGGCCGCTTCGGCGCTCTCCTGGTATTCAGCGCTTGTCGGCGTCAAGGAAGGCGAGCTGCTCGCCGCCCTCGGCGAGAGCGTCGATGCGCCGTCGCCGGTCCTCTTCCTGCCCTACCTCTCCGGCGAGCGCACGCCGCACAACGACGTCGCCGCGCGCGGCGCCTTCATCGGGCTCGCGCATGAAAGCGACCGCGCCGTGCTGACGCAGGCGGTGCTCGAAGGCGTCGCCTTCGCGACCAAGAGCTGCCAGGAGGTGCTGGAGGCGGCCGGCAGCCATGTCGCCGCGATCGACCTCGTCGGCGGCGGCTCGCGCTCGGCGCTCTGGGCCGGGATCATCGCCAATGTGCTCGGCATTCCCGTCCACACCGTCGAGGACGGCGAGATCGGCGGCGCCTTCGGCGCGGCACGGCTCGCCCGCATCGCCGCGACGGGCTTGTCGCCGAAGGAGGTCTGCCCGCCGGCAAAGCGTCTGCGCACCTTCGCCCCCGACCCGGCCCTCGTCAGCGCCTATGCCGAACGCTATGCGCTCTGGCAGCGCTACTATCCGGCCCTGAAGGCGGCTGCGGCGGGCTGAGGTTGGGCGGAGCGGAGCGCTGATATTTCATGCCCGGGCTCGTCCCGGGCATGAGCCTCGAAGAAAACGCGGCTCTGCCTGGGACAGATCGACATTCAGGCTTTGGCCCCGCTGGGAATTCTCAGGATGTCGTTGCCGGGCTTGACCCGGCAACCCAGACTTTCTTCGACTGACCGCCTACAATTGGGGCCTGCAGGCAGAGAGGCTGGATTGCCGGGTCAAGCCCGGCAATGACAACTGGGAGGGGTCGCTCACAATGACCGAAGCCGAATGTCGATCCCGGCCTAGATCCAGCCCATCAGCTCGCGGCGGACGAGGTGTTCGAAGAGGTCGATGCTCTCCTCGCTGTCGTTGAGACAGGGGAGCGCGGCGAATTTCTCGCCGCCATGTTCGAGGAAGATGTCGCGGTTCTCGCCGGCGATCTCTTCCAGCGTCTCGACGCAGTCGGCTGCGAAGCCGGGGCTGATGACGGCGATGCGCTTGACGCCGCTCTTGGCGAGGCCCTCGACGGTGGCGTCCGTATAGGGCTGCAGCCACTCGGCCCGGCCGAAGCGCGACTGGAAGGTCAGCTTCAGCTTCTCCTTCGCCCAGCCGAGCCGCTCGCGGAGTAGCCGCGCCGACTTGTGGCAATGGCAGTGATAGGGGTCGCCCTTGTCGAAATAGGATTTCGGCAGGCCATGGAACGAGGACAGCACGATCTCCGGCTCGAAATCGAGGCTGGCGAGCGAGCGCTGCATCGACCGGGCGAGCGCGTCGATATAGACGGGATCGTCGTGATAGGGCGGCAGCGTGCGGATCGCCGGCTGCCAGCGCAGGCTCCTCAGCGTCTCGAAGGCCTTGTCGTTGACGGTCGCCGTGGTCGAGGCGGAATATTGCGGATAGAGCGGCGCGATCAGTATGCGCTCGCAGCCCGCCTCCTTCATCGCCTTCAGCCGCTCGGGGATCGACGGCGTGCCGTAGCGCATCGCCCAGTCGACCAGGATGCGCGGATCGCCGGCAAAGCGCGGCGCGAGCTTCTCGGCCTGCGCGCGCGTGATGGTGCGCAGCGGCGACTCGTTCTTTTCCTTGTTCCAGATCGACGCGTAATTGTGGCCGGACTTCTGCGGCCTGAAGGTCAGGATGATCAAATTGAGGATCGGCCACCAGATCAGCTTCGGCACCTCGATGACGCGCGGATCGGAGAGGAATTCCTTGAGGTATCGCCGCATCGACCAGTAGTCGGTCGCATCGGGCGTGCCGAGATTGACGAGGAGCACGCCGATGCGGCCACGCGCCACCGGCGGGTGGCCGGGCGGCAGGGCGGAGAGGTCTCTTGTGGCGGCGTCCATCGCGATCATCTTCCCGAACTCTAGTCGCGTCAGACAATAGGGTCCGCCCCCTGCTTCTCAAAGGGCGTTGCTGCGACGGTGCGGCGATCTGGCGGAAATGCCGCTCCTGGAGCTTTCGGCGTGACAGGACGAGGCCGCGTTGACACATTCGGCGCCTAAGATGCGTCACCGCCCCGATAGAAATGAGGAGCATCCGCCATGACCGCTTCTTTTTGCCGCCCCCCGATCCGCTGGCGCGCCGCGATCCTCCGCGCCGCCGCCGTGCTGGCGCTGGCCGCCGTGCTGCCCTCAGTTGCGCTCGCCGAGACGGTGACGCTGCGCTTCGTCCAGACCAACGATATCGACCGCATGCAGGAGGCCAAGGGCCGCGGCGGCTTCGCCCGTGTCGCCGCCGTCGTCGCCGCCGAGCGCGCGAAGGGGCCGACCTTCTTCATCCATTCGGGCGATACGCTGTCGCCCTCGCTGCTCTCCGGCATCGACCATGGCGCCCATATCGTCGACATCCTCAACCAGATGGGCGTCGACATCATGACGCCGGGCAATCACGAGTTCGACTTCGGCAAGGCCAATTTCGAGACGCAGATCGCGGCGGCGAAGTTCCCGATCCTCACCTCGAACATGCGCGAGCCGGATGGCAGCCAGCCGCCGAACACGGCCGATAGCAGGATCGTCGAGGTCGACGGCATCAAGGTCGGCTTCTACGGCCTCACCACCGAGGATACGCCCGTGGTCTCGAGCCCCGGCGACATGGTGTTCGCCTCGTCGATCGAGACGGGCAGAGCGAGGGCCAAGGCGCTACGCGAGGCCGGCGCCGATCTCGTCGTCGCCGTCGTGCATACGCCGCTCGCCGTCGACATCGCGCTCGCGCGCGGCCATGCCGGCGATCTCGTGCTGTCCGGCCATGACGAGCACCTGCTCGCCTTCTATGACGGCAAGACGGTGCTGACCGAGAGCGGCTCGCAGGGCGACAGCGTCGTCGTGACGACCGTCACCGTCGACAAGAGCGAGAAGGACGGCAAGACGAGCCTTTCCTGGACGCCGCATTTCGACATCGTCGACACGGCCGGGGTGACGCCGGACCCGGCGATCGCCGCGGTGGTGAAGACCTATCAGGACAAGCTCGACGCCGAATTAAAGGTCGATATCGGCACCAGCGAGACCGCGCTCGACAGCCGCCGCGCCACCGTGCGCGGCGAGGAGGCGGCGATCGGCAATCTCTTCGCCGATGCGATGCGCGCCGCCGTCGGCGCCGATGTCGCGATCACCAATGGCGGCGGCATCCGCGCCGACCGCGAATATCCCGCTGGCACGGTGCTGACCCGCGCCGACATCTTCGCCGAGCTGCCCTTCGGCAACAAGACGGTGAAGCTCGAGGTTCCTGGCGCCGTGCTCATGGACGCGCTCACCAACGGCTTCAGCCAGGCCGACATGGGCGCCGGCCGATTCCCGCAGGTTTCCGGCATGGTCGTGACGGTCGATCTCGCCAAGAAGCCGAGCGAGCGCGTCGTCTCGGTCGCGATCGGCGGCAGGAAGCTCGATCCGGCCGCGACCTATACGCTCGCCACCAATGATTTCATGGCCGGCGGCGGCGACGGCTACGCCATGCTGCGCGACGCCAAGGTCCTGCTCGGGCCGATCGATGCGCAGCTGATGGCGAGCCAGGTCATCGACTATGTCGCCGCGCAGAAGACGATCGCGCCGAAGGTCGAGGGCCGAATCGTCGAAAACTAGGCGAATTCGCCCCCCGCGCGCCGCGCCGGCCGAATCGGGCTTGCCATCCCCGTCGCGGATAGGCTGAAATCGAACTTGCACCGGAGACTGGGCCGAACAAGAGCCCAAGGCCGGCGCAGGAACGCAGAGGGGATCGATGGATGCATTGCAGGCGCTGAGCCGCGGCATCGACCGGCTGACGGCCTTTATCGGCCGGGCCGTGTCATATGCCATCCTGGCGGCCATCCTGGTCAGCGCGACCAATGCCGTCATCCGCAAGCTGTTCGACTCGAGCTCGAATGCCTGGCTCGAACTGCAATGGTATCTCTTCGGTGCCGCCTATCTGCTCGCCGCCGCCTATACGCTCCAGCGCAACGAGCATATCCGCATCGACATCGTGTCGAGCCAGCTGCCGCGCCGCGTCCGCAGCTGGATCGAGCTTTGCGGGCATCTCTTCATGCTGATGCCGTTCGTCATCCTCGTCATCTATGAGTCCGTGCCGTTCGTCTGGCTCTCCGTCCAGCAGGGTGAACATTCGCCGAATGCCGGCGGGCTGCTGCTCTGGCCGGCCAAGAGCCTCATCCTCGCCGGCTTCGTGCTCCTGTTCCTGCAGGGCGTGTCCGAGATCATCAAGCGGATCGCGATCCTCGCCGGCCGCCTCGATGATCCGCTCGCCGACGGGCCCGGCCACGCGCCGCCCCTCGCATCGATCCCCGACTGAGCGGGAGCACGCATGGCCGCCTTCATCGCCGCCAATATCGCCCCGATCATGTTCGGGTCGCTCATCGTCATGCTGCTCATCGGCTATCCCGTCGCCTTCGCGCTCGCCGCGACCGGGCTCGGCTTCGGCCTTGTCGGCATGGAACTCGGGCTGATCCAGCCGACCTTCTTCCAGGCGCTGCCGGAACGCATCTTCGACACGATGCGCAACGAGACGCTGCTGGCGATCCCGTTCTTCACCTTCATGGGCCTCGTGCTCGAACGCAGCGGCATGGCCGAGGATCTGCTGGAGACGGTCGGGCAGCTGTTCGGGCCGATCCGCGGCGGTCTCGCCTATGCCGTCATCTTCGTCGGCGCGCTGCTCGCGGCGACGACCGGCGTCGTCGCCGCCTCGGTGATCGCGATGGGGCTGATCTCGCTGCCGATCATGCTGCGCTACGGCTATGACCGCCGCCTTGCCGCCGGCGTCATCGCCGCGTCCGGCACGCTGGCGCAGATCATCCCGCCGAGCCTCGTGCTGATCATCATGGCCGACCAGCTCGGCCGCTCCGTTGGCGACATGTACAAGGGCGCGCTCTATCCCGGCCTGTTGCTGGCGCTGTTCTATGCCGGCTATGTGCTCTTGGTGACGCGCCTCTCGGCCAAGGCGGCGCCGGGCCTGCCGCCCGAGGCGCAGACCCTGCGCGAGGCGAAGACGGACACGACCCCGGAGCATGTCTGGCCGGTCGCCGCCGTGCTCGCCGCCCTCGCCATCACTGTCGTTGTCGTGCGGCTGGACGCGCCGTCGCTGACGGCGGCGACGCTGCCGGCGGCCGTCAACGCGCCGATCTGGTGGATCGCGGGCTTCGCCGTCCTCACCGGCTTCATGCGCGGCATGATCCGCGTGCTGACGGCCTCGCTCGTCATCCTGCTCGCGCTGGCGACGATCCTCGCGGCGATGCTGACGCCGGCGCTCGCCGGCCATGTGCAGGAGGGCTCGGAGACGATCATCGCCGCCTCGGCCGCCTTCCTTGCCGCCTTCCTCGTCGCCTTCGCCAACAAGGCGCTCGGCCTCCGCGTGCTGTCGCGGCCGGCGCAGGAAGTGGTGCTGGTGCTGATGCCGCCGCTGGCGCTCATCTTCCTGGTGCTCGGCACGATCTTCATCGGCCTCGCGACGCCGACCGAAGGCGGCGCCATGGGCGCGGTTGGGGCGCTGGTGCTGGCGGCGGCCAAGGGCCGCCTGACGCTGCCGACGGTGCGCCATGCGCTCGAAGCGACGACCAAGCTGTCGGCCTTCGTGCTCTTCATCCTGATCGGCTCACGCACCTTCACGCTGACCTTCTTTGGGGTCAGCGGCCATCACTGGGTCGAGCAGCTCCTGGTCGGGCTGCCGGGCGGCGAGATCGGCTTCCTGATCGTCGTCAACCTGCTCGTCTTCGTGCTCGCCTTCTTCCTCGATTATTTCGAGCTCGCCTTCATCATCGTCCCGCTCCTGGCGCCGGTCGCGGAGAAGCTCGGGATCGACCTCATCTGGTTCGGCGTGCTGCTCGGCATCAACATGCAGACGAGCTTCATGCATCCGCCCTTCGGCTTTTCACTGTTCTACCTGCGCTCGGTCGCGCCGAAGCTGCCTTATCTCGACCGCATCACCGGCCGCACGATCGCGCCGGTGACGACCGGGCAGATCTATGCCGGCGCGATCCCGTTCGTCCTGATCCAGATCCTGATGGTGGCGATCACCATCGCCTTTCCGGGCATCGTCACCCACTACAAGGGCGAGATCGCGCCGCCGGCCGTGCAGAACAACGCGCCGCCGGGCCTCGACCTGCCGGGCGGCGGACCGGGTCTCGATCTGCCGGCCGGAGCGCCCGGGCTCGATTTCGGTGCGCCGGCGCCCTTGGCTGCGCCGGCACCCGGCCTCGACCTGCCGCCGCCGGCGGACCCGATCGGTCCGCCGCCGACGCCGTGATGCCGTGACCGGCCGGGCTGACCCGGCCGGCCGGCCCCTGATCAGAGCTTCTTCTGTTGCTGCAGATAGCCCATGAAGCGATCGAAGGTGCCGTCGGCATATTGCTGCCAGAGATCGGCCTCGGCGCGATAAGCGACGAGCGAATCATAGACCTTCTTGAATTTCGGGTTGGCGGCCGAGGTCTCGGCATAGACCTCCTGTGCCGCGCCGAAGCTCGCCGTCAGGATCTCGACCGAGAAGGGTAGGATATGCGCGCCCTGGGCGCGCAGCCGCTCCAGCGCCTTGGGGTTCTCGATATCGTATTTCGCCAGCATCCAGGTATTGGCCGCGGTGGTGGCCGCGCTGATCGCCGCCTTGTAGGTCGGCGGCAGGCTGTTGAACTTGTCGATATTGACGAAGGCGTGGACCGTCGGTCCCCCTTCCCAGAACCCCGGATAGTAGTAGTAGGGCGCGACCTTGACGAAGCCGAGCTTCTCGTCGTCATAGGGTCCGACCCATTCGGCCGCGTCGATCGTGCCCTTTTCCAGCGCCGGATAGATGTCGCCG
Source organism: Kaistia sp. (assembly GCA_965279105.1). Taxonomy (GTDB): domain Bacteria; phylum Pseudomonadota; class Alphaproteobacteria; order Rhizobiales; family Kaistiaceae; genus Kaistia. The sequence continues at coordinate 143,186 of OZ257135.1, read as the reverse complement.
CCGGCGATCTGCTGCGGCACGAGGCCGAGCTTGGTCAATACTTTGCCGGCAAAACCGCCGATGCGCATCTTGAGGCCGGAGAGATCGGCGGCCGTCTTGATCTCCTTGCGGAACCAGCCGCCCATCTGGGCGCCGGTGTTGCCACAGGGGAAGCCCATGACGTTGTAGCCGGCATAGAACTCGTTCATCAACTCGTTGCCGCCGCCCATATAGAGCCAAGCATTCTGCTGGCGCGTGTTGAGGCCGAACGGGATCGAGGCGCCGATGGCGAAGGTCGGATCCTTGCCGACATAGTAGTAGCTGACCGTGTGGCACATCTCGACGGTGTCGTTGGAGACGGCGTCGAGCGCCTGCAGGCCGGGCACGATCTCGTTCGCGGCGAAGACCTCGATCTTGAACTTGCCGTCGGTCAGCGCGGAGACCTGGTCGGCAAAGAACTGCGCGCCGCCGAAGATCGTGTCGAGCGACTTCGGAAAACTCGAAGTCAGCCGCCATTTGATCTCGGGCGCCGATTGCGCCAGCGCCGGTGCCGCGAGCGTCGCCGTCGCCGCCGCTGCGCCGGCGGTGACGCCGGCCGTGCGGATGAAGGAACGGCGGTCGAGTGTCGTCTTCGTCATCATCTCTCCTCCCGTGAAAGTCCTGCCCTGGGGCTCTTGATCGGCGGCCCTTCGGACACCCAGCCGAATGCATCGCGGCAGCCCTGTCAATCGGCCGCGCGGCGCGAAAGAGATGAATTGTGCGGCAATCCGCGCCGTCCGCTCTGTCGGCTGGACTTCGCGCTCCGAGGGCCTATCGTTGCCGCTCGGGCGCATCATGCGGCAGGGTCGGCGGGGCTTCGCGGAGTTCGTTCGGAGTGATGACATGAAGCGTCTCGAAGGCAAGGTCGCGCTGGTGACGGGCGCGATCGGTGGCATCGGCACGGCCGTGGTCGAGGATTTTCTCGCCGAAGGGGCTGCGGTCATTCTCTGCGACGTGAAAGCCGAGGCAGTCGCGGTGCGCGTCGCCGCGCTCAGCGCCGATGGTCACAGGGTATTCGCCGCCGCCGCCGACATTACCGATCACGACGCGCTCGTGGCGGCCGTCGGGGCCGCCGCGACGCAGACCGGGCCGATCGACATCGTCGTCGCCAACGCCAATACCGGCGGCCGACCGGCGACTCTGGCGAGCACCTCGCCGGCGAGCTTTCGCGACGACATCGCGGGCAACATGGCGGGACAGTTCAACACGGTCGACAGCGCCATTGCCGGCATGAAGGCGAAGCGCGGCGGCTCGATCGTGGTGGTCGGCTCGGTCAACGGCCTTTCGACCCTCGGCCAGCCGGCCTATAGCGCGGCCAAGGCGGCGCTCATCAGCTACACGCGCTTCATGGCGACCGAATATGGCGCCTACAACATCCGCGCCAACATCGTCTGCCCCGGCACGGTCAAGACGCCGGCCTGGACGGCCCGCATCGCCGCCCGGCCGGAGGCCTTCGATACGCTCAAGAAATGGTATCCGCTCGCCCGCGTCGCCGAGCCGATGGAGATCGCCAAGGCGATCACCTTCCTCGCCTCCGACGATGCCTCGTTCATCACCGGCGCCATGCTGCCGGTCGATGGCGGCCTGATGGCCGGCAACCGGCTGATGTCGAACGAGCTGACGCAGGAAGAGATGTGAGAAGGCTGCGGATACCCGTATAGAGTGCGGGCGATGATCGTTCCGTCCGGCGAGGTCTTGTGCCATGGTCGGGACCGATCGCGCGGTGCGGCGATCATGCGGCGCGCCTTCTGCCGAGCGTCGTGGTTCTGCCGGGGACGGGGAATGGCGCGGACCGGAGCGGCGAGCGATGGATGACCAGAAGCCTCACGGCGGTCCGATACGAGACGCGGCCGCAAACGCGCCGCGCGAGCCGTTCCATGGCGCCGGCGAGCCGCTGCTCTCGCCGAGCGACGATCACCCCGCCAACGACATCTTCGCGCTGATCCTCGACCGCGAGCGCGAACTCTCGAAGTCGCATCGCAAGATCGCGCAGGCGATCCTCGGCCATCCGCGCCTCTTCGTCGAGAAGCCAATCGAGGAACTCGTGCCCTGGCTCGGCGTCTCCGCGCCGACGATCGCCCGCTTCAGCCGCGCGATGGGTTGCGACGGACTACGCGATCTGAAGCTCAAGGTCATGGGCAGCATGCGGGTGGGCCTGCGCTATTTCGAGCCGCCGACGCCGCCGGAGACGCTGGCCGAGGTCGGCGAGCGGGTGGTGATGCGCGCGCAGCAGGCGATCGTGACCGCGCGCAAGACCATCGATCTCGCGGCGCTCGAGCAGGCGATCGACGCCGTCAGCCGCAGCCGGATGATCTATGCCTTCGGCAATGGCGGCGTCTCGAGTTGGCTCATCGAGGAGGTGCAGAACCGGTTGTTCCGGCTCGGCCTCCATATCAGCACCTCGGCCGATCATCAGATGCAGATGATGCTGGCGGCGACCGTCGGGCGCGAGGACGTGATCTTCTGTTCCTCGCTGAGTGGCACCAACCAGGAGCTGATCCGCTCGGTGCGGATCGCCGCCGACTATGGCGCGACCACGATCGGACTGACCATTCCCGGCACGCCGCTCGCCGGCGCCGTCGACATCGCGCTGACGCCCGATATCGCCGATGACGGCGACGTGCTCGGCCCGACCTCGGTGCGCTATGCCTTCCTGACGGTGGTCGACATGCTCGCCTATGGCGCGGCGGTGCGCAGCCGCCCGGCCGCGCTCGAAAAGCTCCGGCGGATCAAGCAGCAGTTCACGATCCACCGCGACGCCGACGACAGCAAGGCGCTGGCCGACTGAGCCGCCCGGCCGAGCCCGCCCGGAATTTCATTTGTCGATCATATTTTGCCGGTGCCGCCGGTCTCTACGGCGAGGCTTCGAGAAAATGACAGAAAAATGAAGAATGCTCTTGGCGAAGGCCTGTTGTCCGGCGCATCATTTGCGATATGCCGCGCGATCGCGCCGCGGCCGTGATGCAGCCTCTAGAGACAGACATGGCCTTTGATCTCGTTCTGACGGGCGGCCGGGTGATCGATCCCGCCCAGGGCATCGACCGCGTCACCGATGTCGCCTTCGCCGACGGCCGCGTCGCGGCGATCGGCGATGCGCTCGATGCCACGGGCGCCGAGCGCCGCGATGTGACCGGCAAGATCGTCACGCCGGGGCTCATCGACCTGCACACCCATGTCTATTGGGGCGGCACCTCGCTCGGCGTCGATGCCGAGGCCTATGCCCGGCAGAGCGCGGTGGCGACCTGCGTCGATACGGGCAGCGCCGGGCCGGGTAATTTCCCCGGCTTCCGCAGCCATGTGATCGATCGCAGCGCCGTCCGCATCCTCGCTTATCTGCATATTTCCTTCGCCGGCATCTACGCGTTCTCCAACCGCATCATGGTCGGCGAGAGCCATGATCCCCGCCTGCTCGCCGCGCGCGAGACGGTCGAGGTCGCCGAGGCCAATCGCGACGTCGTCATCGGCATCAAGGTGCGCATCGGCCGCCATGCCAGCGGGCCGAGCGGCATCACGCCGCTCGACGTGGCGCTGCAGGCCGCCGACGAGACCGGCCTGCCGCTGATGGTGCATATCGACGAGCCGCCGCCGACCTATGAGGCGGTGGTGGAACGGCTGCGGCCCGGCGACGTGCTCACCCATGCCTTCCGCCCGTTCCCCAATGCGCCGGTCTCGCGCGATGGCCGCGTCAAGCCGGCGATCCTCGCGGCCCGCGAGCGCGGCGTCCTCTTTGATATCGGACACGGCATGGGCTCGTTCTCGTGGAAGTCGGCACGGGCCATGCTCGCCGAGGGCTTCCTGCCCGACACGATCTCCTCGGACGTGCATGCGATGTGCATCAACGGCCCGGCCTTCGACCAGGTCACGACGATGTCGAAATTCCTGGCGCTCGGCGTGCCGCTCGTCGATGTCGTCGCCGCCTCGACCGTCAAGGCGGCGGAAGCGCTGCAGCGGCCCGAGCTCGGTTCGCTCCGCGTCGGCAGCGTCGGCGATGCCAGCATCCTCTCGCTGCGCTCCGGCGCCTTCCCGCTCGGCGACGTGCTCGGCGAGGTGATCACGGCAGAGGAGCGGCTCTACGGCGAGGGCCTTGTGCTGGCGGGACGCAGCTGGGCCTGAGCGCCGTCCGCGCGCGCCGGAAGGCTTGGGACGGGGCCGCCGGCCGCGGGCCGGCAGGCGGTTTCCGAAGGCCGAAATCTCCGATTATCGAAGCGGCATTCGCTGCCGATCTTTTGATTTTTGGATCAATTACTGACCAGTCATGCCGCGTCAGTGGCGACCTGCCAGAATAATGATACGGAAATCGAATTTCCGCTTGGCAGGGGCTGGCCGCCCGTCACATGATCATTGCCGATCGCTCGGGACATGCCATCATCGGGCCATCCGGCACGGGCGAGGGAGCGTTCCGGTGGCCGGGGCAAAAGGGGGAGAAGGACAAGAGGACGATCGCAGCGCGCCGTGATCCGGCGGGCGGCAGCGGGAGGTGCGGAGAGATGCGCCCCCGGCAGAGGGTAAACAAAAACACAAGCATTCATCGGTTCGTCGCGCATTCGCCATCGAATGCCTAAGGAGTGTCGAAATGCACAAGAGAACAACACGCAGGGTCATCAGTCTTCTTGCCGGCACCGCAGCTCTGCTGGGTGCAACGACGGCTTCGCACGCGGAATCGATCCGCGTCGTCCTCGGCTATTACAGCGCCGCGACGCAGGGCCTGTTCGAGGGTATGGCCAAGGACTTCATGGAGAAGCACCCCGGCGACGAGGTGAAGATCGAAGTCATCTCCTGGGATAATCTCCAGCAGCGCCTGACGACCGACATCGCCGGCGGCACCGCGCCCGACATCGCCATGATCGGCACGCGCTGGCTGGTCGACTATGTCAAGAACGACATCGCCGAGCCGCTCGACTTCTCGCCCGAATTCACCGGCGGCTTCATCGACGCGTTCATGTCGCCCTCGACTTTCGACGGCAAGCTCTACGGCCTGCCCGTCGCCGCGTCGGCGCGCGCGATGTATTACAACAAGGACCTGCTCGCCAAGGCCGGCGTCACCGAGCCGCCGGCGAACTGGGACGGCGTCGTCGACACTGCCAAGAAGGTCAAGGCGCTCGGCTCCGATGCCTATGGCTTCGCGCTGCAGGGCAAGGAAATCGAGACCGACGCCTACTGGTACTATTCGCTGTGGACGCATGGCGGCAAGCTGATCGACAACGGCAAGTCCGGCGTCGCCAGCCCCGAGGCGATCAAGGCGCTCACGCTCTACAAGAGCATGATCGACGACAAGCTGACGGAGCCGGATCCGACCGGCCTCAACCGCCAGGACATCGAGACGCTGTTCAAGCAGGGTCGCATCGGCATGATCCTGACCGGGCCGTGGCTGCGCGGCCAGATCAAGACGGATGCGCCGACGCTGAACTACGGCATCGCGCCGATCCCGATGGGGTCGACCAAGGCGACCTATGGCGTGACCGACACGCTGATGGTGTTCAAGTCGAGCGAGCACAAGGAACTGGCCAAGAAGTTCCTGAGCGAGACCGCCTTCAGCCCCAAGTGGCGCATCGAGTTCAGCACCAAGGAAGGCTTCCTGCCGGTCATGAAGGCAGAGGCCGCGGCGCCGGTGTTCACCGACGATCCGCAGCTGAAGGCCTTCACCGAGATGCTGCCCTATGCGCAGTTCGCACCGCCCGTCGCCAACTGGGAACAGATGGTCGATGCCGTGATCGCGGCGCTGCAGAAGACCTATACCGGTCAGGCCGAACCCGAGGCGGCGCTGAAGGAAGCGGCCGCGACGATCGACGGTCTCATCCAGCAGTGAGGCGCATGGCATAGCTCAAAGCGGCAACCGCACGCCCATGACAAGTTCGTCCGAGACGGCTTCGTCCAAGACGGTTTCACCGGCGGCTCGGCCGTCGGTGAAGGCGGTCACGCCGCAGAACGGCAGGATAGGGCGCGTCAGCGCGCCCTATCTCCTCATCCTCCCGTCGCTGCTGTTCTCGTTCTGGATCATCGGCTATCCGATCTATGACCTCGCCAACATGTCGGTGCACCAGGTCAACCGGTTCGGCCAGACGGCGGCCTTCAACGACTTCACCAATTACAGCCGCCTGTTCTCGCATCAGCTCTTCATCGGCTGCCTGATCCGGACGCTGGTCTGGACGGTGTTCGTCGTCGGCGGCACCGTGCTGCTCTCGATCCCGATCGCGCTGATCCTCAACGAGAAATTCTATGGCCGGAACATCGCCCGCATCATCCTGATGCTGCCCTGGGCGGTCTCGCTCACCATGAGCGGCATCGTCTGGCGCTGGTCGCTCAACGGCCAGTTCGGCATGGTCAACACGACGCTCCGGAGCGTCGGCCTGCTCGACCAGCCGGTCGAGTGGCTGGCGACGGCCGGCACGGCCTTCCCGATCGAGATCGCCATCGGCATCCTCGTCTCGATCCCGTTCACGGTGACGGTGTTTCTCGGCGGCCTCTCCTCGCTGCCGGGCGATATCTTCGAGGCGGCCAAGATCGACGGCGCCAATGGCTGGCAACGCTTCCGCCACCTGACGATGCCGCTGCTGAAGCCGTTCCTCAACATCGTCCTCGTCCTCAACTTTATCTATGTCTTCAATTCCTTCCCGCTCATCTGGGTGATGACGCAGGGCGACCCGGCCAATTCGACCGATATCCTCGTCACCTGGCTCTACAAGCTCGCCTTCCGCTATGGCGAGCTCGGCATCGCCTCGGCGCTCTCGGTCGTCATGTTCCTCATCCTGCTGGCGCTGACCATCACCTATGCGATGCTCGCCATGCGCAACGAGCGGAGGCCTGCCTAGATGGAGCGTCCCATCCGCAAGGCGGTCATTCTCTGGCTGCTGCTCTCGCCGCTGCTGCTCATCATCCTCTTTCCCTTCGCGGTGATGATCTCGACGGCGCTGAAGACGCAGGTCGAGGTGCTCGCCTATCCGCCGCGCTGGATCCCGCAGGAGCTCGCCTGGGAGAACTTCGCCAATATGTGGGAGGCGGCCCGGCTCGGCCCGGCCGTGCTCAACAGCATCGTGATCAGCGTCTCGGCGACGGTGATCTGCCTGATGGTGGCGATCCCCGCTGCCTATGCCTCGGCCCGCATGGAGTTCCACGGCGACCGGCTGTTCCGCCAGTTCCTCTTGGTGACGCAGATGCTGTCGCCGATCGTGCTGGTGCTCGGCATCTTCCGCCTGATGGCGAAGATGGGCATGGTCGACCAGTTGCCGGCGCTGGTGCTCGCCTATGTCGCCTTCAACCTCGCTTTCTGCGTCTGGATGCTGCAGGCCTATTTCCAGACCATCCCGCGCGAACTCGAGGAGGCGGCGAAGCTCGACGGCGCCAACGCCTTCCAGCGGCTTCGCCTCGTCTTCCTGCCGCTCGCGGCCCCCGCGATCGGCATCACCTCGGTGTTCATCGTCATCAATTGCTGGAACGAGTTCGTGCTGGCGATGACGCTCTTGCGCTCGCCGGAGAAGCATACGCTGACCTTCCAGGTCTTCGACCTCGTCGGCGGCCGCTACAAGATCGAGTGGAACCACGTCATGGCGGCGACGCTGGTCGCCAGCGTGCCGATGGCGGTCATCTTCGCCATGCTGCAGCGCTATCTCGTCAGCGGCCTCACCGTCGGCTCGGTCAAATAGGCATCGCCAGCCGGTCACGCCGGCCGGCGCCATCACAACAACAACAGATAAAGGGAGGCCAGGATGGGTTTGCAGGATTGGTTCGGCCTTGAGGGCAAGCGGGCGCTCGTCACCGGCGCCAGCCGCGGTCTCGGGCGCGAGATGGCGCTGGCGCTTGCCGGCGCCGGCGCCGACATCATCATCACCGGCCGCACGCGCGAGACGCTCGACGCGACCTGCGCCGAGATCGAGGCGCTCGGCCGCAAGGCCGTCGGCGTCGTGGCCGACATGGCGACGGCGCCCGAATGCCAGGCGGCCTGCGAGGCGATCCTCGCCGAGCATGGCACGGTCGACATCCTCGTCAACAATGTCGGCAACCGCATCGCCTCGATGCCGATCCAGGAGGAGAGCCTCGAGACCTGGCAGCAGTCGCTGGACATGAATCTCACCAGTTGCTTCCTCGGCACAAAGATCTTCGGCGCTGCCATGCTGGAGCGCGGGACCGGCGGGCGCATCATCAACATCGCCTCGATGAGCGGGCTGATCGCCAATCGCGGTATCGGCGGGCGCGACTATGAGACCGGCAAGGCCGCGGTGATCCATTTCACGCGCTGCGCCGCCGCCGACTGGGCGCCGCATGGCATCACCGTCAACGCGATCTGTCCGGGCCTCTTCATGACCGATACCAATCGCGGCTGGAACGAGCGCCGCCCCGACGTGATCGAGGCGATCGTCGCGCATATCCCGGTCGGCCGTGCCGGCAATCCGCCGGAAATCGGTCCGCTCGCCGTCTATCTCGCCAGCCCCTCGGCGAGCTATGTCACCGGTGCTGCCTATGTGATCGACGGCGGCTACACGCTCTGGTGAGCCGTCCCCGGGCCAGATGATCGGAAATTCCCATGTCGGTGCATCCCTTCGGCACGCTTCCTGACGGCAGCGCGGTCTTCGAGATCCGCCTTGCCAATGCCAGCGGCGCCACCGCCTCGATCCTCACCTTCGGCGCCGCGGTGCGCGATCTCGTCGTGCCGCTCGCCGGCGGCGGGCGGCGGCGCGTCGTGCTCGGCTTCGAGAGCCTCGACGCCTATCTCGAGAACAACCGCTTCCTCGGCGTGCTGGTCGGCCGTCATGCGAGCCGGATCGATGGCGGCCGCCTGCCGCTGGGTGGCAAGGTCCATCAATTGTCGCTGAATGCAGCCGGCGTGCATCTCCATGGCGGCGCCACGGGTTTCTCGCGCCGGCTCTGGCGCATCGTCGCGGCGGAGGAGAGCGCCGTGACGCTGGCACTCACCTCGCCGGATGGCGAGGACGGCTATCCGGGCACCCTCGAGGTCAGCCTCACCTATCGCTTGCTGGAGCCCGCCGCGCTCTCCGTCTCGATCACCGCGACGACCGACGCGCCGACCATGGTCAGCCTCGCGCAGCATTCCTATTTCACGCTGCTGCCCGGCGCTTCGATCCGCAGCCATCGCCTCCGCTTCGACGCCTCGCGGCTGGTGCCGTTCGGCGCCGACATGGTGCCGACCGGCGCGCTGGCCGATGTCGCCGGCGGCGCTCACGATTTCCGCGCGCTGCGGCCGATCGAGGCGGATGGCATCGCGCCGGACTTCGCCTATGACTGCTGCCTGGTGCTCGACCATCCGGGCGATGCCACGCGGATCGCCGCCCGGCTCGAGGCGCCGGACGGCAGCCTCGCCATGGACGTGCACACGACGGAGCCCTGCATCGTCTTCTATGACGGCGCCGGCCTCGCCGCGGAGTGGCCAGGCCTCGGCGGCGACGCGCATTTCGCCCATGCCGGCCTCTGCCTCGAGCCGATGCGCTATCCCGACAATCCCAACCAGCCCGCCTTCCCCTCGGCGCGCCTCGATCCGGGCGAGGTCTATCGGCAGGAGACGGAGTATCGGTTCGGTTGAGGCGCGGCGTTCCCGATGGCCGCGCTCTTCACCTCCCCCTGAGGGGGAGGTCGGACCGAAGGTCCGGGAGAGGGTTTACGGACGATCCGGAGAGGCCGTAAACCCTCTCCCGCTGCGCTTTGCGCGTCGACCTCTCCCTCAGGGAGAGGTAAAAGCGAAGATGACGCACATCGCGCCCGCGACCGCGACCCGACTGCCAGAGACCCGCCATGACCGACACCGCCACGCTCACCCCGCTCGTCGCCGTCACTGCCGACGTCAAGGATGTCGAGAACTATCGCTGGCATGCCGCTGCCGACAGCTATCTGAAGGCGGTGACAACAGGGCTCTCGGGCATACCGGTCATCGTGCCCTCGCTCGGCGATGCGCTCGATATCGACCGGCTGCTGGAGCGGGTCGATGGCGTGCTCCTGACCGGCAGCCGGTCGAACGTGCATCCGCCGCTTTATGGCGCGGTCGCCGACGCCGCGTCGGAACCCTATGACCATGCCCGCGATGCGACGACGCTGCCGCTGATCCGGGCCGCCATCCGCCATGGCGTGCCGCTGCTCGCGATCTGCCGCGGTTTCCAGGAGCTCAACGTCGCCCTTGGCGGCACCCTCATCTCCGAGGTGCAGGACCTGCCCGGCCGGCACGACCATCGTGCGCCGATGTCCGACAGCCAGGCCGAGCGCTTCGCCATCCGCCAGGACGTCGTCATCACGACAGGCGGCTGTCTCGGCCGCATCGTCGAGGCGGACGCGCTCAAGGTCAATTCGCTGCATCGCCAGGCGGTCGGGACGCTCGCCGAAGGCTTGACCATCGAGGCGGTGGCGCCGGACGGCACCATCGAGGCGGTCAGCGTCACCGGCGCCTCGGGCTTCGCGGTCGGCGTGCAGTGGCATCCGGAATATTGGGTCGCGACCGATGCGCCGTCGAGCCGGCTGTTCCGCGCCTTCGGCGAGGCGATGCGCGCCCGCATCCGCGCCCGCGGCAGCTTCCGCGCCGCGGCGGAATAGCGGCGCTTTCTCAGGCCCCGGCGAGCGCGCCGCCGAGCATCGCCAGTCCGAACAAGAGGATGCCGGCGGCGGCGGCGAGTTCGAAGGCGCGCAGCGCCCGCGCCGCCATCGGCGAGCCGCCATTGCCGGTGAAGCGCACGGCGATGTCCTTCGCCTTGACGGCGAGGGTCGCCAGCGCCGCGACCGTCACGCCGGTGCCGAGCGACATCGCCAGCACCGAGAGGATGCCGGCCCACCAGAGCTGCTGCGACAGCGCGAAGACGAGCACGATGATCGCGCCCGAACAGGGCCTAATGCCGACGGCGAGCACGGCGGCGAGGCCGCTGCGCAGCGTCAGCGGCGCGGTCAGCGTCGCGGGATCGGGGATATGGGCATGGCCGCAGTCGCAGCCCGGCGCCGTGGTCATCTCGCTCGATGCATTGCTCGCCGAGAAACTGCCATAGGCGAGGCGCGGCGGGCTCAGCGCCGCGGCGCCGAGGCGCTGCGGCTGCAGGGTCACCGGCGCCGCCATGGCCGGTCGGCGGCCGAGCCGGTTATGGCCATGGATGGCGCAGGATGCGTCATGGACATGCGGCACGCCGTCGGGGCCTGCGTCCTCGCCATGCTCATGGCGGCCGACCGTCTTCGACCACAAAAGCCAGACGCCGCAGAGCGCGATCAGCGCATAACTTGCGATTTCGAGCGCGTCCGTCGCCCGCGTCATCGTGACGGCGGTGACGCGCAGCACCAGCGTACCGATCCCGACGACGATGATCGCCGTCAGCGCCTGCACGAAGGCGGAGCCGAAGGAGATGGCGACGCCGCGCTTCAGCGTTTCGCCGGTCGCGAGCAGATAGGACGAGATGACCGCCTTGCCATGGCCGGGGCCGACGGCATGGAAGATGCCATAGGCGAAGGAGAGGCCGATCAGGAACCAGGCGGCGTGGCTGCTCTCGCCAAGGCTCGACAGCGCGCCGGTCAGCGCGCGGTAGAAGCTCGATTGTTCCGCCGCGATCCAGACGAAGAAGCCGCGGAAGGGGCCGGCCCAGCCGACGGCGCCGCCGCCGTCGGGCGTCGCGATGCCGAAGGGACTGCTCACGGCGAAGGCGCTGCCTGGCGCCAGCAGCAGGGCCGTGAGGAGGGCGGCGCGCCTCATGAGCAGGCGATCGTGATCAGCGAGGAGAGGCTCGACGCCGCGTCGGCCAGCTCCTGCGGCAGGTCGTGCTGGTCGGCCGGAATGGCGGCGAGCTGCGCCATGGTGGCGTCGTCGAGGGCATGCGGCGGCTTCATGCTCGCCTTGCAGCTGGCCGGTGCGCCGCTCAGCGTGATCTCGTGGTTCTTCACGAAGCTGAAGGCGACGAAATATTCGGGATCGAAGACTTCGAGTGTCGCATGGGGACCCGGCGCCACCGGCGTGCGGAGCGGTAGCGTGTAGAACAGCGTCAGCCGGCCGCCATGAAAGTCGAGCCAATATTCGGTCGGGAAGTCGACGGGGATGTGCTTGTTGCCGACCTTCAGATTGGTGAAGTAGCGGTATTCCTTCAGCGAATCGACATTGACCTTGGCGAGCGGCTGCAGCTCCTCGTCGGAGAGCTTGCCATCATTATTGGCGTCGAGGCCCTGAACGGCAAAAGCGGTGAAGGCTTCGTCGAACTGCCAGATATGCCGGATCGCCGTCATCTTGCCCGAGGGGTCGAAGACGATCTCCTCGCGGCCGTCGACGAAGACATGCGGATGGGCGCTGGCGGCGAGGGTCCCGGCCGCGAGCAGGGCGGCGGCGAGGAGTGAGCGAGCGGTCGCGGGGTGGGACTTGATCATGAATCGTTCCGAAGGCGGCGCGTGGCGGGACTTCGCCCGAAAACTGCGGCTAGATCGTGTCGGCGCGGGGCGCGGCGCCGTTCAGCAGCCGCCTTCGGGCTGCGACTTGCCGTCGAACCAGCGCACGAGATAGTCGATGAAGGCGCGCACCTTGCCCGAAAGGTGGCGGCGGTGCGGATAGACGGCGTGGATGGCGATGGCCGAGGTCTCGAAGCTCTCGAGCACCGGCACGAGGCGGCCGGCGGTGATGTCGTCATGCACTACGAGATAGGGCACCATCAGGAAGCCGAGACCGGCCAGCGCCGCCTGGCGCCCGACATTGGGGCTGTTGACCTCGACGCGGCCCTTGACGGCGATCGTCACGCGCTCGCCCTCGACCGTGAAGGGCCAGTGGCCGCGATTGACGTTCCAGTCGACGATGCAGGGGAGGTCGACGAGATCGATCGGCATCTCGGGCTTGCCATGGGCCGCGATGACCTCGGGGCTGGCGCAGCAGACGATCCGGAACGACGACAGCCGCCGCGCGATCAGGCTCGAATCGGCGAGCGAGGTGATGCGGATCGCGACGTCGAAGCCCTCGTCGACGACATCGACGAAGCGGTCCTCGAGATGGAGCTCCAGCGTGATGTCGGGCTCCTGCATCACGAAATCCATGATGGCCCGGCCGAGCTCGCCATCGCCGAAGGTGCGGGGCGCGCTGACCTTGAGGCGGCCGCGCGCGGCGGCATGGGCATCGCCGACCGAGCTCTGCAGGTCGTCGATGCGCTGCAGGATCTCGGTCGCGTCGCGGGCATAGGTCTGGCCGACCTCTGTCAGCGACAGCGTCCGCGTGGTGCGGTTGAGAAGGCGCGCGCCGAGTTCGTCCTCGAGTTCGCGCACATATTTGGAGATCAGCGCCTTGGAGCGGCCCATCTTGCGCGCCGCCGCCGAGAAGCCGCCCGCCTCGACGACCTCGACGAATGTGCGCATGCGGGTCAGCGTATCCATCGGCGCTATCCAGCCATGATGCGGCGCGCGAGATCGATCAGCGCGCGGTCGCGGCCATGCGGGGCGACCAGCGAGACGCCGAGCGGGCAGCCGAGATATTCGGCCAGCGGCAGGCTGATCTGCGGCAGGCCGGCAAGGCCCGCCGAGCACAGCATGGACAGCGCGCGGTTGCGGTAGGAATCGAGTTCCTCGCCGCCAAGGCCGCGCAGCGGCGCGATGCCGGGCGTCGTCGGGATCGCGAGCACCGTGTCGTCACCGAGCAGCGCCGTCAGCCGCTCGCGCACCTGCGCCCGGCGCAGTGCGGCGCCGGCATATTCGTCGGCCGCGACATGGCTCGCCCATTCGAAGCGCTCGCTGACGCCGGGGCCGAAATGCGGGTTGTTCTTCTTGATCCAGTCGCCATGCGCCTGCCAGGCCTCATAGGCCTGCATGGTGCGGAAGATCATGCGCCAGGCGGCGAGGCCCTCGGGCGCGACCATCACGGCGCCGGCCGGCTCCAGATGGGCGGCGATGCGCGGGCTGGCCGAGCGGACGGCCGCCTCCTCGAGATCGCCGAGCAGGAGCGCGTGGATGTCGTCGCCGACGATGAAGCGGGAGAGCGCCGGCCCGTCCTTGTCCGGACCGAGCAGTACGTCGCCGACGCGGGCGAAGGTCTCGGCGTCGCGCGCGAACCAGCCGACGGTGTCGAAGGAATGGGCGAGCGGGAAGACGCCGGAAATGTCGATGCGGCCGAAGGTCGGGCGAAGGCCGATCAGCCCGTTATAGGAGGCCGGCGCGCGCACCGAGCCGCCGGTGTCCGAGCCGAGCGCGATGTCGACGAGGCCGGCGGAGACGGCCGCTGCCGAGCCCGACGAGGAGCCGCCGGGAATGCGGCCGCGCGCGCGCACATTGATCGGCGTGCCGTAATGCGCGTTCTCGCCATTCATCGAATAGGCGAATTCGTCGGTATGCGTCTTGCCCATGAAGGCGGCGCCGGCGTCGAGCAGCGCCTTGACGGCGGGCGCGCTCGCGCTCTTCACCGCGCTTTGCTGGCGCACCAGCGGATGGCCGGCGCCAGTCGGATAGCCGGCGACGTCATAGAGATCCTTGACCGCGAGGGTCAGCCCGGACAGCGGGCCGGTCGCGGCCGAGGCAACTGGAATCGGGCCGTAGTCGACAAAGGCATCGACCGGATCGAGGGCAATCAGCATCGGGTAAGGCTCGCAAGACTCAGCACGCGCCGGGATCGGCTGGCGCACAGTTTCATAGTCTTATTTTGCGTCCCATGCCAATTCCCGCGGCGAGGCGAGCCGGGGCCGGGCGCCGGCCCGGCGGCGTCGTCAGGCCGCGACCGCCGCGCCGTCCGAGCGCGGGTCGGTTGCGCCGAAGAGGCGGCCGTCCTTGCGCCGGACGATCGCGCCGGCATGGCCCATCATGTCGGAATGGGCTTCGTCGATGACCTCGACATCATGCCCGGCCCGCTCGAGCGCCCGGACGAGATCCGGATCGAAGCGGTTTTCGAGGCGGAGATTGGTCGCATCCGAGCCCCAGGTGCGGCCGAGCAGCCAGCGCGGCGCCGCGATGGCCGCGGCGAGGTCCTCGCCGAAACGGCCATAGCGGCTGAAGACGGCGGCCTGCGTCTGCGGCTGGCCCTCGCCGCCCATGGTGCCATAGCTCATGAGGCGGCCGTCGTCGAAGCGCGCCATGGCGGGGTTGAGCGTGTGGAAGGGCTTGCGGCCCGGCTGCAGCGGATTGAGCGCGCGATGATCGAGCGAGAAGCTCGAGCCGCGGTTCTGCCAGGTGATGCCGGTCGCCGGCAGCACGCAGCCCGAGCCGAATTCGAAGAAGATCGACTGGATATAGGAGATCGCGAGGCCGTTGGCGTCGATGGCGCCGAGCCAGACCGTGTCGCCCTTCGCCGCGACCTGCGGCCAGGGCGCCGCCCGCTGCATGTCGATCGCCGCCGCCTCGCGCTCCAGCACCGCATCGGAGACATGCAGCGAGACATCGCCGGCATGGGCGTGATCGGTCACGGCGCGGTCGCGGATCAGGAAGGCGCGCTTGGTGGCCTCGACGAGACCGTGCACATGCTCGAAGCTCTCGCCGCGCTTGACGGCGAGCCGCTCGAAGATGCCGAGGATGATCAGCGAGGCGAGGCCCTGCGTCGGCGGCGGCGCGTTGTAGAGCGTCGCTTCGGACAGGCGGACGGAGAGCGACAGGCGGAAATGCGCCTGGTGGCCATCGAGGTCGGCGCGCGTCACCGGGCTGCCGATCCGCTCGAGATCGTCGGCGATCACCTGCGCGACGTCGCCGCGATAGAAATCATGGAAGCCGGCATGGGCGAGCTGGTCGAGCGTGTCGGCGAGCCGCGGCTGCGTCAGGAGAGCGCCGAGCGCGGGCGCCTTGCCCTCGTCGAGGAACACGTCGGAGAAGCCGGGCGCGGCCGAGAGCGCCTCGATATGGCGGGTGGTGAGCGCCGTCTGCGACCGCGTCACGCTGATGCCGGCCTTCGCCCGCGCGATCGCGTCGGCGAGCAGCGTCCTGCGGTCGATCACGCCGCCGAGGCTCTTCGAGAATTCATAGGCGAGGTCCCAGCCCGAGACGGCGCCGGCGACGGTCAGCGCCGCGTCGGGGCCGCGCACGGGAATGCGGTCATGGCCCTTGCGGTGATAGTCGGCGATGACCGCCTTCGATCCGGCGCCGCCGCAGGCCTCGATATAGCGCGGTTCCTTGCCCGGCTCACGGATCAGCCAGAAGCCGTCGCCGCCGATGCTGTTCATGTGCGGATAGACGACCGCGATGGTCGCGGCGGTGGCGATCATCGCCTCGATGGCGTTGCCGCCGGCGCGCAGGATCTCGGCGCCGGCCTCCGCTGCGGCGGCATGCGGCGCCACCACCATGCCCTTTTCGCCCACCACGGTTTCGCTCACGCCGCTCTCCTCTGTTCGCTCCCTGCTCTTAGGCGAAAGCGGCCTCTCTCAAAAGGTCGAATCAGCAGCCTGCCGCGCAATCGGGCAGGGCGCGCCCAACAAGCGGGCGGCAGCGGAAAACGGCGGAATCGGGCTGGAAAGCGACATTCTCCTGTCACAAAGGCGGCGGTTTTCGCCGCATTCGCGCCTGAAGGACCTCCCCCGGCACTTTTCTCGTCATGAAGGGAAAAACCGCTTGAATCAGACAGTCGATCATCATACCTACGCCTTGCCCAATTATCGCACGTGCCTGTGGTTGCGTGCCGACCGGTGGGGCTCCGGACAAGAGGCCGGGGCGACGCCCATGTGGATCCCGAAAGGGCCACGAAGGAGTCCGGGAGCAATCCCGGAGAGGTCGGCAGCCGGAAAGCGAAACCGGTGAACTCCGTCTCCGCGGAGGACGCGACTTGAAGCAACGACGTAGCGGGCTTTTTTGGTCTCTAACGGCTCTCCATCGGCCGTGGTTACTGAAGAGGCACTACATCCTTGCCGGGCGTGCGGATCGGGTTTCCCCGTTCCAAGCGACGGCGGCGCTCACGATGCCCGCAAGGGTTTCTGCCGCGACCGCCACCCGCGAAATCTGCCGGCTTAGCCGGCAAAACGGCGCTCTGTCTCCGTTCCGTCCGCGTCCATAGCGGCCGGCGCGCTGGCTCTGCTCCGCTTCGCCATTTCGCAACGCTAGTGGGCCTTCGCTCGGCCCTGGGAATACGTCCATGACCGCTCGCATCATCGACTTCCTCAATACCCGACGTCCCGAGGGCCCCTGCCTCGTGGTCGACCTCGATGTCGTGCGGGAGAATTTCCTCGCCTTCGCGCATGCGCTGCCCGACACCCGCATCTTCTATGCGGTGAAGGCCAATCCTGCGCCGGAAGTGCTGCGTCTGCTCGCCTCGCTCGGCTCCTGCTTCGATTGCGCCTCCGTGGCCGAAATCGACATGGCGCTGGCCGCCGGCGCGACGCCGGACCGCATCTCCTATGGCAACACGATCAAGAAGGAGCGCGACATCGCCGCCGCCTTCGCGCGTGGCATCTCGCTCTATTCGGTCGATTGCGACGTCGAGGTCGAGAAGGTGGCGCGCGCCGCCCCCGGCATGCGCGTGTTCTGCCGCATCCTCTGCGATGGCGCCGGCGCCGAATGGCCGCTGTCGCGCAAGTTCGGCTGCGAGCCCGAGATGGCCGTCGGCGTGCTCGAGCATGCGCAGCGCCTCGGCCTCCGCGCCTATGGCATCTCGTTCCATGTCGGCTCGCAGCAGGGCAACACCGAGGCCTGGGACGGCGCTCTCGCCTCCGCCGCCGGCATCTTCGAGACGCTGGCCGAGCGCGGCATCCAGCTGTCGATGGTCAATCTCGGCGGCGGTTTCCCGACCCGCTATCTGAAGGACGTGCCCGGCGTCGAGAGCTATGGCTCGTCGATCGACCAGGCGCTGAAGCGGCATTTCGGCAACCGCATCCCGGAGACGATCATCGAGCCGGGCCGCGGCATGGTCGGCAATGCCGGCATCATCAAGTCCGAGGTCGTGCTCATCTCGAAGAAGAGCGACCGCGAGGATGATCCGCGCTGGGTCTATCTCGACATCGGCAAGTTCGGCGGCCTCGCCGAGACGATGGACGAATCGATCCGCTATCCGATCCGCACCCCGCATGACGGCGATGCCACGGCGCCGGTCATTCTCGCAGGCCCGACCTGCGATTCGGCCGACGTCCTCTACGAGAAGACCCCGTATCACCTGCCGGTCACGCTTTCGATCGGCGACGAGGTCCTGATCGAGGGAACCGGCGCCTACACGACGACCTATTCGGCCGTCGCCTTCAACGGCTTCGAGCCGCTCGCCTCCTACGTGATCTGAAGGCATCCCATCATGATTGTGATTGGCGCAGAGGCGCCGGCGGAAGCCGGCGCCCGTGAACGTCTGCTCGACCGCGCGATGGGTCCGGACCGCTTCCTGAAGAGCTCCGAACGCCTGCGCGAAGGCCGCCTGCCGGCGGCTGGCCTTGCCCTCGCCGCCCGCGACGGCAGCGAACTCGTCGGCACGGTCCGGCTCTGGAACGTTGCGGCCGGCCGCCGCGACGCGCTGCTGCTCGGCCCGCTCGCGGTCTCGCCCGATCGCCAGAGCGAGGGGCTCGGCTCCAAGCTGATGCGCGCGGCGCTGAACCGCGCCGCCATGCTCGGCCACGCCGCGGTGATCCTCGTCGGCGATGCGGACTACTATGCCCGCTTCGGCTTCTCGTCCGCGCTGACGACGCGGCTCATGATGCCGGGGCCGGTCGACCGGTCGCGGTTCCAGGCGCTCGAACTCGTCCCCGGCGCGCTTTCGGGCGCCGCCGGCATGCTGGTGGCGACGGGCGATTTCGCCGCGCCGTCGATCGTCGGGCCCTCGTTCGAGGAGATCGAACCCTTCCGCATCGCCGCCTGAGCGACGCGTTTCCGTGAGGGCCCGGCTCGTCCCGAAGGGGGTGGGCCGGGCCCTTTTTTCTTATCGGTTCAGTTCGTCACAGAAGAACGATAGGTTACGGCCCTTCGATTGGGTTGAATGAAGGAGTGTCTGCACATGGCAAGCTGGCCGGTCTATGGTCGTATCGATGGTCCCGTGGTCATCATTGGCTTTGGTTCGATCGGACGCGGCATCCTGCCTCTGCTGCGGCGCCACTTCGCGCTCGACCGTTCGCAGATCGTCGTCGTCGAGCCCGGCGACGAGAATGCAGGCCTGCTGTCGACCTTCGGCGCGCGCCATGTCCGCGTCGCGCTGACCCGCGAAAACTATCGCGAGGTGCTGACGCCGCTGCTCACCGGCTCCGAGGGGCAGGCCTTCTGCGTCAATCTCTCGGTCGACACCTCCTCGCTCGACATCATGAAGCTGACGCGCGAACTGGGCAGCCTCTATATCGACACGGTCATCGAGCCGTGGCCGGGCTTCTACTATGATCACAAGGCCGATCCCGCCTCGCGCTCCAACTATGCGCTGCGCGAGGAACTGCTGGCCGAGAAGCGCGCCCATCCGGGCGGCCCGACCGCCGTTTCCTGCTGCGGCGCCAATCCGGGCATGGTCTCGTGGTTCGTCAAGCATGCGCTGGTCGATGTCGCGCGCGATCTCGGCATCGAGTTCGAGGAGCCGAAGACGCGCCGCGAATGGGCCCAGCTGATGCGGGCGACCGGCGTCAAGGGCATCCATATCGCCGAGCGCGACACGCAGCGCTCGCGCAATCCGAAGCCGCTCGACACCTTCGTCAACACCTGGTCGGTCGACGGCTTCGTCTCGGAAGGTCTGCAGCCGGCCGAGCTCGGCTGGGGCACGCATGAGAAGTGGATCCCCGACCATGCGCGCGCGCATGACACCGGGTCGGGCGCGGCGATCTTCCTGCTCGGCCCCGGCGCCGACACGCGCGTCCGCTCCTGGTGCCCGACGCCCGGCCCGCAGCTCGGCTTCCTGGTGACGCATAACGAAGCCATCTCGATCGCCGACCATTTCACGGTGCGCGAAGAGGGCGAGGTCGTCTATCGGCCGACCTGCCATTACGCCTATCACCCCTCGAACGACGCCGTGCTGTCGCTGCACGAATTGTTCGGCCGCTCCGGCCAGCGCCAGGCCAAGCAGCACATCCTCTCCGAGGAGGAGATCATCGCCGGCCGCGACGAGCTCGGCGTGCTGCTCTATGGCCATGCCAACAACGCCTACTGGTATGGCTCGCGCCTCACCATCGACGAGGCGCGGCAGAACGCGCCCTATCAGAACGCCACCGGCATGCAGGTGACCTCGGCGGTCATCGCCGGCATGGTCTGGGCGCTGGAGCATCCGGCCGCCGGCATCGTCGAGGCCGACGAGATGGACTACCACTTCTGCCTGCGTATCCAGCGGCCCTATCTCGGCACCGTCGAGGGCATCTACACCGACTGGACGCCGCTGACCGATCGCCCGGGCTTCTTCCCCGAGGACATCGACACCAGCGACCCCTGGCAGTTCCGCAACGTGCTGGTGCACGGGCTGGGGTAGGTTTTGCCGCTGACGGGCATCCGTCGGCGCCGAGGCCAAGAAGCAAGTCCCCCTCTCCATCTCTCCCCCGCAAGGGGGGAGAGGGCAGGGGCTTCACCTTCCCCTGCGGGGAGGTCGGACCGAAGGTCCGGGAGAGGGTTTACGGCGTCGCCGGAGAGGCCGTAAACCCTCTCCCGCCGTGCTTCGCGCGTCGACCTCTCCCTCAGGGAGAGGTGAAAGAAAGTCGGCACGCTGGATCTCGGAGCTGACGGGTCGATGCGGCCGCAAGCCGTGCTCCGGCTGATCGCAAGCAAGGTGTTACCGTTTGCCGCCGCTCTTCACCTCCCCCTGAGGGGGAGGTCGGACCGCAGGTCCGGGAGAGGGTTTACGGGCTATCCGGAGAGGCCGTAAACCCTCTCCCGCCGCGCTGCGCGCGTCGACCTCTCCCTCAGGGAGAGGTGCAAGAAAGTCGGCCCGCTGGATCTCGGATCTGACGGGACGATGCGGCTGCGAGCCGCGCTCCGGCCTGATCGCAAGCGAGGTGTTACCGTTTGCCGCCGCTCTTCACCTCCCCCTGAGGGGGAGGTCGGACCGAAGGTCCGGGAGAGGGTTTACGGCGTCGCCGGAGAGGCCGCAGGCCCTCACCCGCCGCGCTGCGCGTCGACCTCTCCCTTGAGGGAGAGGTGAATCGGCGGCTCACGCCGTCTCGCGCCTGTCCCGCCGCGTCCTGCGCCGGAATGGCCCGACCGCCAGGCGACTGACGCCGGCGAGGAGGTAGACGGCGAGGAAGCCGGCGCCGGCGGTGACGAGGCCGGCCGGCGTCGTCGGCACGGCCGGCTCGAAGACGCTCCAGGTGGCATCCAGCAATTCGGGATCGGGCGTCGCGAACACCGCCTCCATGCGGCCGAAGGCGCCGCTCGCCTCGAAGGCCGCCTGCTGGGCGCGGAGCCGCTCATAGCGCTCGACCGAGGCGGCGGTGCTGGCGCCGCGGAGTTGCACCAATTGCGTGTCGGCGCTGAGGAGGCTTGCGATGGCGCGCTCGCGGTCCATGCCGGCGGTGGCAGCGTCGCGGTCGAAATCGGCGACGACTCGGCGGAGTTCGTCGACGGCGCCGCCGAGCCGCTGGCGATATTGCTGCGTGAATTCGGGCGCCTGCGAGAAGGCGACGGCCGAGAAGGCGGCTGTCGCCAGCAGGAGGGTCCGCTTGATCATCGTCTCACTCCGGTTCGAGGGCCCAACGTCCGAAACGTCGCGATGGTCGCAGCGAAGTGTCGCACGGGCTTCAGTTCCTCAATACGACACAGGCGCCGCCGGCCTTCCTGAGGCTGGCGCAGAGCCGTCCGGCTTCGCGCAGGGAGGCGGCGGGCAGGCGGACGCGATAGAAGGCGCGGCGGCCGCGCCCGGCAAGGCGCGAGCCGAGGATGAGCGTCGGCTTTCCCTCGAGGATCGCGGGATAGCGCCCGACCATGCGCTGGTAGGAGGCGATGGCGCGCGCCTTCGAGTAGTTGCCGGAGAGCTGGACGCCATAGGGCGCATAGGCGCCTTCGATCAGCCGCGGCGCATAGGTGCGGATCGAGGCGACGATGGTGCGGCAGCCGTTCGTCTTGCGCTCCTTGTCGTCGCCGGGCGGGAGGATGCCGCGGTCGCGCCAGTCGCCGACGCTGCGGCCGGTGACGAAGAGGACATAGTCCTCCGTCTCCATCGGCAGGAAGCCGCCATTCCGGAGCCAGCCGGAGAGCCGTGTCGGGCCGGCATTATAGGCCGCGGCGGCGAGGCCGAGATTGCCGAAGCGGCGCCGGAGGTCGGCGAGATAGCCGGCTGAGGCGGGAATGGCCTGTTCCGGGTCGAAGGGATCGTCGAGCCCGCGCTCGGTCGCCGTTCCCGGCATGAATTGCGCGATGCCCTGCGCGCCCGCGCCCGAGGTGACGCCGGGGCGGAAGCTGCTCTCGCGCCAGATCAGCCGCGTGAAGAAATCGACCGGCAGCGCCCGCTCGTCCGCCGCCTGCTCGATCAGGCGGCAGATCGTCTCCTCGGTGGTCTCTTCCGCCGCGACAGCCGGCGTTGAGGTCGCCGGCAAGGCCGCGATCAGCCCCGCCATGCCGAGCCCGGCGACGAAGGCCGCGCGGCGGCTGAGCCCGGCGATGGTGGCGCGCGCGGCGCGGATCATGACGGAGCCCCCCTGTCGGGGCGCATGCTTGCGTGATCGGCGGCCGCGATCAAGCGGCAAACAGCAGCCTGTCAGCCGGCGAGATCGACGATGCCCGCGGTGCCGTCCTCGGTGCCGAAGGCGAGGCGGATGCCGCTCTCGTCCCAGGCGAGCGTCGAGATCGGCCCGCCCTCGACCTTGCGCAGCAGCGCCTCGTCGCCATCGGCGAAGCGGGCGGCGATGATCGAGCCGTCCTTGTAGCCGATCGCCACGACATCCTCGCTCGGATGACAGGCGACCTGCGTCACGACGCTCTTGGCGCTGAGGCCGAGCTGCAGCGGCTGCTTGCCCATCGGCCCGTCCTTGAAATGGAACGGCCACAGCACCGCCATCTCGGCGCCCGACGTCGCGAGGAAGCGGCCCTTCACCGACCAGGACATCGAGCGCACCTTGCCGGGATAGCCGGACATGCGCATGTTGCCGCCGCCGTCGGCGGTCCGCCAGCCATGCAGCGCGTTCTCCTGCATCGCCGTCACGACATGGCGCCCGTCCGGCGACCAGGTGACGCCGATATGCGAGCCCTTCCATTCGAACTCGGTCGGCTTCGCATCGGTGCCGACGAACCACAGCGACACGCCATTGTAGCGCGCCACGGCGAGGCGCACGCCCTTCGGCGCGAAGGCGAGGCCCGCGACCGTCCGCTCGTGCGGCAGCAGCTTTTCCTTGCCGTCGGGGAAGAGCACCACGGCCTCGCGGCCGGCGGCGAAGGCGACGATGCCGCCCGGACCGGCGGCGAGCTGGTCGATCCATTTCTTCGGCCGCGTCGCGATCTCGCTGATCGTCCCACTGCCGTCGACGGCCAGCACACGGCCGTCATCGCCGCTGGTGAGCAGCCGGTCGCCGGCCTCGGTGCGCGCGGCGGCGAGCAGGCCGCCCTTATGCAGGCCGAGCGTCTCGGCGGCGGGACCGTCGATCAGCGCCACCTTGCCGTCGCCGAGGGCGAAGACGGGGCGGTCGCGGAGGAAGGTGGCGGCGACGACATAGGCGCCGAGAGGGAAGGATTGAATGCTGGGCATGGTGCCTTCGAGACTAACCGCGATAAGGGCCGCCGGGCGGACCCCAGTTCCAGTGAGGCATCGGCGCGCCCTCGGGGGGCGGCACGGCGCCATCGGCCGAGTTGATGACGGCGAGGCGGGTGCCCCATTCCAGATAGCCGACCACCGCCGCCCGGAACTCGGGATCGTCGGGCAGGCCGGCTTCGTCGAGCGTGTCGAGCATCAGCGTGATCCAGCGCCGGCGCTGCGTCTCGGTCAGATGCCGCCCCATATGGCGCAGGATCATCGACCGATGCGAACCGCCGCCGTCGCTGTAGTCGCGCGGGCCGCCGAAGACCTCGGCGACGAAGGCCGCGACATGGTCGGCATGATGCGGGTCCATGCCGGCAAAGACCGGCGCGAGCACCGCGTCTTCAGGAACCTTGGCATAGAAGAGCGCGGTGAGGCGACGAAAGCCATCCGGTCCGCCGGCCCACGCGGCCAATGTCGGTATGGACTCCGTCTCGCTCATCGCGCCCCCCGGCTCCGCTCTCAGGCCTTGGCGAGGCAGGCTTCGAAGCTCTTGCGGATCGCCTCTTCATTCAGCTTGCGGCCGATGAAGACGAGGCGGCTCTCGCGCGTCTCGTCGTCGCGCCAGGGGCGCTGATGCGTGCCTTCGATGATCATGTGCACGCCCTGGATGACATAGCGGTCCGGGTCGCGATCCATGGCAAGGATGCCCTTGAGGCGGAGGATGTTGGCGCCCTCGACCTGGGTGATCTCCTGGATCCAGGGGAAGAACTTCTGCGGATCGAGCACGCCGCCGCGCAGCGAGACGCTGAAGACGGCGTTGTCATGGCGCGGATGATGGTGGTGATGGTCGTGATCATGATCATGGTGGTGATGATGATCGTGGTCGTGGTGGTCATGATCATGGTGGTCGTGACCATGATCGTGATGATCGTGGTCGTCGGCCTCGAGGAATTCCGGATCGAGCGAGAGGATCCGTTCAAGATCGAAGGCGCCGCGGTCGAGCACCTTGTCGAGATCGATGTTCGAGCGCTCGGTGCGGTGGATCGTGGCGTGCGGGTTGATCGCGCGGATGCGGCGCTCGACATTGGCGAGCTCGGCCGGGCTGACGAGATCGATCTTGTTGAGCAGCACCACGTCGGCGAAGGCGATCTGCTCCTCGGCCTCGGGCGCATCGTCGAGGCGCTTCAGGAGGTTGAGTGCGTCGGCGACCGTGATGACGGCGTCGAGCCGCGACTTGGCGCGCACGTCCTCGTCCATGAAGAAGGTCTGCGCGACCGGGGCCGGATTGGCGAGGCCGGTGGTCTCGACCAGGATGCCGTCGAACTGGCCGGGGCGCTTCATCAGGCCTTCGACGACGCGGATCAGGTCACCGCGCACCGTGCAGCAGATGCAGCCATTGTTCATCTCGTAGATCTCTTCGTCGCTCTCGACGATGAGGTCGTTGTCGATGCCGATCTCGCCGAACTCGTTGACGACGACGGCATAGCGCTTGCCGTGGTTCTCCGAGAGGATGCGGTTCAAAAGCGTGGTCTTGCCGGCGCCGAGATAGCCGGTGAGCACCGTGACCGGGACCTGATTGACCGTGGCGTCTGTGCCGGTGGCCGGGGTTTCCGTCATGCGAGATCTCCGATGCGGCATCCGCCGCTCGAGGGGTGGGGTCAGAGGCCGCTGATATAAGGGATGTCGCGGCCGATTGCATCAGGCGCCGGGAAGAGGGCACCACTGCGGCCCCTGTCACAATTTAGAACCATTAT
The DNA here is from genome assembly GCA_965279105.1 of Kaistia sp. GTDB lineage: Bacteria > Pseudomonadota > Alphaproteobacteria > Rhizobiales > Kaistiaceae > Kaistia. The sequence continues at coordinate 117,971 of OZ257135.1, read as the reverse complement.
AGTCTGAAGCTCTCATCTGCCTGCTGGGTTTCGCCAGGGCACCAATCGGGGACAGCATGATGGTACGAGAAACGGCGGGCGGCTATTCGAGCCTGCAAATTCTGCTGCACTGGGTCATAGCCGCGCTGGTGTTCTTCCAGCTGATCTTCGGCGAGAGCATGTCGGCCGCCGGCGACGCGGCGCGCGAGGGCACGCCCCTCGATGCGACCGATGCGGCGCTCGCCTCCGCCCATTACTGGGTCGGCATCGCGATCCTCGCCCTCGTCGCGCTTCGCCTCGCCGTCCGCCTCGTCGGCGGCGCGCCGCATCCGCAGACGTCCGGCACGCGCCTCTTCGACATCCTCGCCCATGCGACGCACTGGCTGTTCTACGTCCTGCTGGTGGCGATGCCGGTCTCGGGCCTCCTCGCCGTCTATGTCTCTCCCGAAATCGGCGAGATCCACGAGCTCGGCAAGCCGGCCTTCATCCTGCTGATCGCGCTGCATGTGCTCGGCGCGCTCTATCACCAGTTCATCGTCAAGGACGGCACCATCCGCCGGATGCTCGTTCCGGCCAAGTAGCGCGTCAGCTCTCGCCGCGCTCGACCGCCCAGCAGGCGACCTTGGTCTCGCCATGGAAGGTGAGCTCGGGCCGCTCGCTGCGGCAGCGATCGAAGGCGAGCGGGCAGCGCGTATGGAAAGCGCAGCCCCTCGGCGGATTGAAGGGTGAGGGCAACTCGCCCTTGAGCTCGCTGCGCTCGCGCGCCCGCGACGGATCGGCGACCGGGGTCGCGGCCAGCAGCGCGCGGCTGTAGGGATGGCGCGGACCGGCGAACAGGACGTCGCGCGGCGCCTGCTCGACGATGCGGCCGAGATACATGACGACGATCTCGTCGGCCATGTGCCGCACCACCGAGAGCCCGTGGCTGATGAAGAGATAGGAGAGCCCGAGCGCCTCCTGCAGCTGGACCAGGAGGTTCAGCACCTGCGCCTGCACGGAGACATCGAGCGCCGAGACCGGCTCGTCGAGCACCAGGATATCGGGCCGCAGCATCAGGGCGCGGGCGATGGCGATGCGCTGGCGCTGGCCGCCCGAGAACATGTGCGGGTAGCGATCGGCATGTTCGGGGCGGAGGCCGACGAGGCGCAGGATCTCGGCGACCGCCGTCTGACGGTCTGACGCGCTCATCTCCTTGCGGTTGATGACGAGCGGCTCGGCCAGCGCCGCGCCGATCTTCTGGCGCGGGTTGAGCGAGCCATAGGGGTTCTGGAACACGATCTGGACGCGCGAGCGGAGGCTCGCCAGCGCCGCGCGGTCGGCGCCGACGATGTCGATGCCGGCGATGCGGAGCGCGCCGGCGGTCGGCGGCTCGATCATCGTGACGAGGCGGGCGAGCGTCGACTTGCCGCAACCGCTCTCGCCGACGACCGCGAGCGTGCGTCCCGCCTCGAGCGTGAAGCTCGCATCGGCGAGCGCGGCGATCGTCGCCGGCTTGCGGAAGGCGCCGCGGCCGACCTCGTAATGCCGCGCGAGATGCTCGGCGGTCAGGACCGTGCGATCGGTGCCGGTGACGTGGCTCATGCGGCGACCTCGCGTCCTTCGGGCCGCGGATGGCCGATCGGCCGCCCCTGCACCAGCGGATAATGGCAAAGCGCGAAGCCTGCGATGGCCCCCTGGCGCGCCGGCTTCTTGTCGCGGCAGCGATCGGTGGCAAAGCGGCAGCGCGGCTCGAACAGGCAGGCCGGCGGCCGGTCGAACTGGCCGGGCACCGTGCCGGGGATCGAGGGGAGGAAGCGGCCATGCGCCCGCTCGGGAAGCGCGGCGAGCAGCGCGGCGGTATAGGGATGATGCGGATCGGCAAAGAGGCCGGCGACCGGCTGCTCCTCGATCTTCTGGCCCGCATAGTGCACGGACACCCGCTCGGCTGTTTCGGCGACGACGCCCATGTCATGCGTGATCAGGACGAGGCCGGTCCCGGTCTCGCGCTGCAGCGTGACGAGGAGATCGAGGATCTGCGCCTGGATGGTGACGTCGAGCGCGGTGGTCGGCTCGTCGGCGATGATCAGCTTCGGCCGGCAGGCGAGCGCCATGGCGATCATCACGCGCTGGCTGATGCCGCCGGACAATTGATGCGGGAAGGCGGTCAGCCGCCGCTCGGGGTCGGGAATGCCGACCGCCGCGAGCAATTCCAGCGTGCGCGCCTTTCGCGCCGCCTTGTCGAGGCCGAGATGCACCTTGAGGCTCTCGCCGATCTGGAAGCCGACGGTGAAGCAGGGATTGAGGCTCGACATCGGCTCCTGGAAGATCATGGCGATGTCCTTGCCGACGAGCCGCCGCCGCTCGCGCGGCGTGAGCGTCAGCAGGTCGCGGCCGTCGAAGGCGAGCCGCTTCGCCGTCACCGTCGCCGACCAGGGCAGGAGGCCCATGACGGCCAGCATCGCCACCGACTTGCCCGAGCCGCTCTCCCCCACGATGGCCAGGATCTCCCCGGCATCGACGCTGAGCGAAACCTCGTCGACCGCGCGGAAAGCGCCCGACGCCGTCGCGAAATCGACCGAGAGATCCGTGATTTCAAGCAGCGGCATGATCGTTGGCTTTCGCTCGCTGAAGCACTATCTTGATGCTTGGAGAACAGATCATGGCCGCTTCCCCTCGCCCTCTTCCGCCGTCGCCGCCGCGCCCGATTTCGGGTCCGACCGGCCCGCGCCCGAGCTACTGACGGCGTCGATCAGCCCGAGATCGCGGTTGATCGCCGCTATCGCCTCGGCCGCGAGGTCGGCGGCATAGGCTCCCATGGCGATATAGTCCCGATACATCGCGACGCGCCTGTCGCCGGACATCTGCCTGAACCGGTCACTGCGCAGGTCCTCGACCAGCCTGATCAATGCTTCGACCTGTCGATAGTAGACGATGACGGGATCGATGACGTCCGTCGGCAGGATATGGATATCCCGCAGGATCGCCTCGAGCACAAATGGCCGAACTTCGCTCGGGACCACCGGCAGGAAGTCGTCCGACGGTCCCTCGGGCAATGCCGAGACGTCGATCGACAGAAACTGCAGCAGCCGATGACGGTGGCTCCTGATCTCTGCCCGGATCGCGGTTTGAACATCGACGATCTTCTCTCGGCGGATGTCCGTCTGCCTGCGTCGCTCGTGCCGGTGCTCGATCCACCAGCCGATGACCTGGACAAGAGAGGCGATCAGCGTCGCGACGATTGCGGGGCCAACCCATGCCGAGAGCATGATCAGCTCCTCCGCATCTTCGGGTCGAGCGCGTCGCGCAGGCCGTCGCCGACGAGGTTGATCGAGAGGACGGTGATGAGGATCGCGAGCCCCGGCTCGGTAACGATCCACGAGGCCGACTGCAGGAACTCGCGCGCCGAGGCGAGCATCGCGCCCCATTCCGGCGAGGGCGGCTGCGCGCCGAGGCCGAGAAAGCCGAGTGCCGCGGCCTCGAGAATGGCGTTCGAGATGGTGAGCGCCGCCTGGACGATGATCGGCGCCATGCAGTTCGGCAGCACGGTCAGGAACATGATGCGCAGCGTGCCGGCGCCGGCGACGCGCGCGGCGATGACATAGTCGCGCGACTTCTCGGTGAGCGCCGAGGCGCGCACGAGGCGGACATAGTTCGGCAGATAGACCACCGTGATCGCGACGATGGTGTTGGTGAGGCTCGGGCCGATGATCGCGACGATGACGATGGCGAGCAGGAGGCTCGGCACCGAGAGGATCACGTCCATCGCCCGCATGATGATGATCGACGGCCAGCCCGGCGCGAAGGCGGCGACGAGGCCGAGCAGGATGCCCGTGAACATCGAGGCGACGACCACCGAGACGCCGATGAACAGCGACAGCCGCGCGCCGAACATCAGCCGCGAGAGCATGTCGCGGCCGACCTCGTCCGTGCCGAGCGGGAAGGCGGCCGTGCCGCCCTCGGCCCACATCGGCGGCACGCGGACGAACTCCCGGAACTGCTCGCTCGGCCCATAGGGCGCGATGAAATCGGCGAAGATCGCGACGAGCACGAGGAGGGTGAGCAGGACGAGGCCGATCAGCGCGGCGCGGTTCTCGGAGAAGTCGCGGAAGAAGGCGGCGAAGGCGCCGGGCGGTTTTGGCGGCTTTGCCGCCGCGAGGCGGGCTGTGGCTGGCGTCTTGTCAGCGGGCATGGCGGATCCTCGGGTTCAGGACGCCATAGAGCACGTCGACCAGGATGTTGATCAGGATGACCATGCCGGAGATCAGCAGGATGCCGCCCTGCAGCACCGGATAGTCGCGGCGCTGGATCGATTCGATCAGCCAGGTGCCGATGCCGGGCCAGGAGAAGATGTACTCGGTCAGCACCGCGCCGGCCATCAGCGTGCCGACCTGCAGCCCGATCACGGTGACGACCGGGATGAGCGCGTTGCGAAGCGCATGGATGCCGACGACGCGGAACGGCGACAGGCCCTTGGCCCTTGCGGTCCGGACATAGTCCTCGCCGAGCACTTCCAGCATGGTCGAGCGGGTCATGCGGGCGATGGTGGCGAGCGGGATGGTGCCGAGCACGATCGTCGGCAGGATGAGGTGCGAGAGGGCCGAGAGGAAGGCGCCGTCCTGGCCGGACAAGAGGCTGTCGATCAGCATGAAGCCGGTCACCGGCTCGAAATAATAGAGGAGGTCGATGCGGCCCGACACCGGCGTCAGGTCGAGCTGGACCGAGAAGAACAGGATGAGCAGCAGGCCCCACCAGAAGATCGGCATAGAGAAGCCGGTGAGCGCCACGCCCATCACGGAATAGTCGATGAAGGTGCCGCGTCGCGTCGCCGCGACGACGCCGGCCGGAATGCCGAGCACGACGGCGAAGATCATCGCGCAGAGAGCGAGTTCGACCGTCGCCGGGAACAGCGTCAGGAACTCCTGCAGCACCGGCGCATGGGTCGAGATCGAGGTGCCGAGATCGCCATGCGCGATCTGCCAGAGATAGTCGAGGAACTGCTTCCACACCGGCTGGTCGAGGCCGAGCTGGTGACGGAATTCAGCCAGGCGCTCCGGCGAGATGCCGCGCTCGCCGGTGCGCACTTCGATCGGGTCGCCGGGAACGAGGCGGATCGCGACGAAGGTCAGGAAGGCGATGGCGATGAAGGTCGGGATGACCAGCAGCGTTCGCCGGACGATGAATCCGAACATGGGCGTCTACGGCGTCGCGGCGGAACGACACGTCCCGCCGCGACAGCCATGCCTATTTCAGGTCGACTTTGGCGAATTCGTGCCGGCCGAGCGGGCTGACCTTGTAGCCGACCACGTCCTTTCGCACCGGCTCGAACACGACGGAATGCGCGATGTTGAACACCGGCACCTCGTCATGGGCGATGACCTGCATCTCCTCGTAGAGCTTGGTGCGCTCGGCCTTGTCGGTGATGCTCTTGGCCTTCTTCAGCTTCTCGTCGAAGTCCTTGTTGCACCACTTCGAGATGTTCTGGCCGCCTTCGCGCGCGGCGTCGCAGCCGAGCAGGAAGAAGAAGTTGTCGGGATCGCCATTGTCGCCGGTCCAGCCGAGCTGGCCCATCTGGTGCTCGCCCTGCTGCATGCGCTTGCGATATTCGCCCCATTCATAGGAGACGAGCTTCGACTTGATGCCGACCTTCTCGAGATCGGACTGGATGATCTCGGCGACGCGCTTGGCATTCGGATTATAGGGACGCTGCACCGGCATCCACCAGAGGTCGGTCTCGAAGCCGCCCTCGAGGCCGGCTTCCTTCAAGAGCTCCTTCGCCTTAGCGACATCGTGCGGATAATCGACGATGGCGTCGTTGTAGCTCCAGATGGTCGGCGGGATGAAGTTCTTCGCCGGCTGGCCGGCGCCGAGATAGACGTCCTTGAGGATCGCGCCCTTGTCGATGGCATAGGTCACGGCAAGGCGCACGCGCTTGTCGTCGAACGGCTTCTTGGTGACGTTGAAGGCGAGGTAGCCGATATTGAGGCCGGCCTGCTGCATCAGGTCGACATTCGGATCCTTGCCGATGGCCTCGAGGTCGGCCGGGTTCGGATAGGGCATGACATGGCATTCGCCCTTCTGCAGCTTCGACCAGCGCTGCGTCGCGTCCTTGGTGATCGCGAAGACGAGGTCGATCTTCGGCGCGCCGCCCCAATAGTCCGGGAACGACTTGTAGCGGATGACCGCATCCTTCTGGTAGGCGACGAACTCGAATGGCCCGGTTCCGACCGGCACCTGGTCGACCTGCTCGGGCGTGCCGGCCTTCATCATCGCATCGGCATATTCGGCCGAGAGGATGGTGGCAAAATCCATCGCGAGATTGGCGAGGAAGGGCGCCTCGGGCCGGGAGAGCGTGAACTTGACCGTGGAGTCGTCGACCTTGTCGATCGCCGTGATCAGCTCGGCCATGCCCATGTCGTTGAAGTAGTCATAGGCGCCGCCCGAGACCTTGTGATAGGGGCTGTCCGCCTTCCACTGCCGGTTGAACGAGAACAGCACGTCGTCGGCGTTGAAATCGCGCGTCGGCGTGAAGCCCTTGACCGCATGGAACTTGACGCCCTTGCGGAGGTGGAACGTCACCGTGAGCCCGTCCGGGGACACATCCCAGCTCTCGGCGAGGCCCGGCACGACATTGGTCGTGCCCGGCTCGAACTCGACGAGCTGGTTGTAGGCCGGCCGCGCCGCATCGAACGAAGTGCCGGTGGTGTTGATCTGCGGGTTGAAGTTTTCGGGGCTGCCTTCGGCGCAATAGACCAGAGTCTTCGCCTCGGCGCCGGCCGCGAGGCCGCCGACCAGCATGGTCGCGGCCAGAAGGCCCATCAGTCTCTTCATCGTAAAACTCCCCTCACGCGGGCGCCACGACGGCGCAATCCGGTCTCACCCCTGCATCGGACCTCTCTTGCGGAGGAACTCGAACGGGTGATCACCTTCAAATCGAGCCGAGGCGGCGGCCGAAAGCAAGCGCAAACTTGCCGGCCGCCGCGGTCGATCAGCACAGGCTGGGGAAGGAAGCGCGCGCTTAGCGGACGGCCTGCCAGAGACGGACGCGATCGAAGCGGGCCATTTCCTCGAGCAGATCGATGAAGGCCCTGGCCTGGTGGTCGACGATCAGGCGGCCACGCTCGGCGGTTGCGCGCGCGGCATTGCCGACGGCGCCCGAGGGATTGAGATCCTGCGCCTGCCAGCCGATCCGCGCCGGCGCCATGTGGAAGCGCAGCCGCTTGAACTCCTTCAGCAGGTCGAGCTGCTGCGAGCGGAAGTCCTCCGCCTTGTCCATCTTCACGAGGTCGGGCCGGAAATGCAGCATGATCGAGGTTTCGACGTCGCCGCCATGGATGCCGTAGAGGTCCTCCTCGGGCGGCACGAGCCCGGCCGGCTCGCCGGCGCCGGCCCAGCCGGTGGAGACGGCGAGCATGCCGTGCTTGATGCGCAGTTCCCGCACCAGGATATCGGCGACCGGGACATTGCCGCCATGCGAGGTGACGATGACGAGCTTCTTCACGCCGGCCCGCGCGATCGAATCGCCGATCTCCATCCAGATGCGGATCGCCGTTTCCCAGGAGAAGGTGATCGTGCCCGGCGAGGCGATGTGCTCGTTCGACTTGCCGATCGGCTGGATCGGCAGGAAGGTCACCGGCAGCCCTTCGGGCAGGAGCTCGACCGTCCGCTTCACCATGCCTTCGCCGATGCAGTGGTCGGTATAGACGGGCAGATGCGGCCCATGCTGCTCGATGGCGCAGACCGGCAGCACCGCGATCCAGTCCTTCTCGCCGCCGAGAAAGTCCGGCGCCTGCATCTCGTGCCAATAGGGACGGGGAAGGGTCATGCTCTGCTCGCTCTTCTGCTCGGATCGCCCATTGCCGGCTCAGTCATGTCCGGCCGGCTTAGGTCATCTCTCACCTGTCATTGCCGGGCTTGACCCGGCAATCCAGACTTTCTCTCGCTGCGCCCTCGCCAGTCCGGCGGAGGCTGGATTGCCGGGTCAAGCCCGGCAATGACAAGAACCCGTGGCGGCTTAAAGCGCCTCCAGGAAGGCCCGCGACGCCGCATGATGCTCAAAGCGCAGGCGCGCGAGATCGACGCCGACGGGAGCGCCATCCTCGACCCGCCAGTCGCCCTTGACCATGACGCGATCGGCCGCATGGGCGCCGCAGAGGACGAGGGCCGCGACCGGGTCGCCGGCGCCGGAGAAGCGGAGTTCATCCAGAGACCAGAAGGCGAGATCGGCCTGCTTGCCGACGGCGATGGCGCCGATATCGTCGCGGCCGAGGCAGCGGGCGGAGCCTTCGGTGGCCCAGCGCAGCGCATCGCGATGCGTCACCGTCTCCGCATCATAGCGCAGCCGCCCGATCATCAGCGCGTGGCGGACGGCTTCCATGAGGTTCGAATTGTCGTTCGAGGCGGAGCCGTCGACGCCGAGGCCGATGGGGCTGCCGGCTGCCTCGAGTTCCTTGGTGCGGCAGATGCCGGAGGCGAGCACCATGTTCGAGGTCGGGCAATGGCAGATGCCGACGCCGTGGCGTCCGAGCTTCGCGACCTCGGCATCGTCGAAATAGATGCCATGCGCCAACCAGACGCGGTCGTTCAGCCAGCCGACGTCCTCCAGGTAATCGGCGGCGGTCATGCCATGTTTCTCGCGGGCGAAGGCTGCCTCGCGCGCCGTCTCGACGAGATGGGTGTGCAGCCGGCAATCATGCTTTTCGGCCAGCGCGGCCGTTTCGCGCATCAGCCGCTTGGTGACGTCGAACGGCGCATTGGGGGCGAGCGCCACGCGGGTCATCGCGCCGTCGGCGGTGTCGTGATAGCGGGCGATGACGCGCTCGCAGTCGGCGAGGATGACGTCGTCGTCCTGCACCGCGCCATCGGGGGCGATCGCCTGGCTGTCCTCGGCGCCGGTCAAGTCGAGCGCGCCGCGGGTCAGCGTCATGCGCATGCCGATCGCCGCCGCCTCCTCGGCCTCGATGTCCATCGCGTCCTCCAGCCCCTTCGGGAAGAGGTAGTGGTGATCGGAGGCGGTGGTACAGCCCGACATCATCAGCTCGGTCATCGACAGCCGCGCCGCGAGGCGGAAATTCTTGGCGTTCACATGGCGTGTCCACACCGGATAGATCGAGGCGATCCAGGGCCAGAGCGACTTGTTGATCGCGAGCGGATGCGCCCGCGTCATCGTCTGGAACATGTGGTGATGCGTATTGACGAGTCCGGGCGTCACGACATGGCGCGAGGCGTCGAACACCTGGTGGACCGGGTGGACCGGCTCGGCGCCCGTCGGCACCAGCTCGACGATACAGCCATCCGCGACCACGACGCCGCGCTCGGCGCCGTCAGCGAGCGTCGCGATCGGATCCTTGATCCAGAGCCTCGTCCCGACCGTCGTCCTGCTACCCGCCGCCATGTCCTCGCCTGTCATCACATCGCCTCCAGGAACGCCTTCGACGCGGCGCCATGCTCGTGCTTGAGGCGCTCGATATCGACGCCCTTCGGCCGGCCGTCCGCGACGATCCAGTCGCCCGCGACCATGACGCGGTCGGCCGCCGTGGCACCGCAGAAGACGAGCGCGGCGAGTGGATCGCCGGCGCCGGAAAAGCGCAATTCGTCGAGCGTCCACAGCGCCAGATCGGCCTGCTTGCCGACGTCAATGGCGCCGATGTCGTCGCGGCCGAGGCAGCGGGCAGAGCCCTCCGTCGCAAAGCGCAGCACGTCGCGATGGGTGACGGCGCCCGGCTCATAGATCAGGCGGCCGAGCAGCAGCGCCTGGCGCACGCATTCCATCAGGTTGGAATTGTCGTTCGCCGCCGAGGCGTCGGCGCCGAGACCGACCGCGACGCCGGCCGCCTCCAGCTCGCGGGTGCGGCAGATGCCGGCGCCGAGCATCATGTTCGATGTCGGGCAGTGGCAGACGCCGACGCCCGCGCGGCCGAGCGTCGCGATCTCCCGGTCGTCGAGATGGATCGCATGCGCCAGCCAGACGCGGTCCGAGACCCAGCCGAGCTCGGCCATGAGGTCGACCGGCCGCTTGCCCGAGCGCGCGATCGAGAGGCCGATCTCCTCCGGCCGCTCGGAGAGATGCGTGTGCAGTCGGCAATCGCAGCGCTCGGCGAGCGCCGCGGTCTCGCGCATCAGGTCGGCGCTGACGGTGAAGGGCGAATCCGGCGCGAAGGCCACGCGGACCATCGCTCCCTCCGACGGGTCATGGTAGCGGGCGGCGAGGTCCTCGCTCGCCGCGAGGATGCGATCGATCGTCTCGACGACATTCTCCGGCGCGATCAGGCCGTCCTTCTGGCCGAGATCGCGCGATCCGCGCACCAGCGTCAAGCGCATGCCGAGCGCCGCCGCTTCCTCGGCCTGGATGTCCATCGCCCCCTCGAGCCCGGTCGCGAACATCGCGTGATGGTCGGAGGCGGTCGTGCAGCCGGAGAGCAGCAGTTCGGTGAGCGCCATGCGACAGGCGAGGCGGTAATTGTCCGGATCGAGCAGTCCGGCCCAGCGCGGATAGAGCGCCTCCAGCCAGGGCATCAGCGGCTTGTTGATGCCGTCGGGATGCGTGCGGGTCAGGTTCGAATAGAAATGGTGATGCGTATTGACGAGCCCCGGCGTCACGACATGGCGCGAGGCGTCGAACACCGTGTGGACCGGGTGGACCGGCTCGGCGCCCGTCGGCACCAGTTCGACGATACGGCCATCCGCGACGACGACGCCGCGCTCGGCCCCGTCGCCCAGCGTCGCGATCGGATCCTTGATCCAGAGAGTGTCGGTCATGGCCGTTCCAGCGCAGAGGATCTGCGGGGAGAAGGAGACCGGTTCCCCGTTCGCCGGGCAAGATCATATGTGCGGCAGGACGGTGCGTGGTGTCGGCCCCGTGACGGCAACGACGTGCGATTCAGCGGGAGTGAACAGGGCGCGGGGGCCTCAGGCGGCGACCCCCTCTCCAACTCTCCCCCGCTGCGCGGGAGAGAGGGCCTGCCTCGGCCTTCATCAGGAATTGGCCGAAGTGGCGGCCATCCCCTCTCCCGCGGAGCGGGGGAGGGAAAGGGAGGGGGTTCAAGGGGTTATGGTGCCGGAAATCCAGGCGCCCATCACTCACACGCTCTCGAGGAACGCCTTCGCGACGCGGCCATGCTCGTAGCGGAGTTCGGCAAGGTCGACGCCGATGGGGGCGCCGTCCTCGATCCGCCAGCCGCCCTTCACCATGACGCGGTCGGCCTTGTAGGCGCCGCAGAGGACGAGCGCGGCGAGGGGGTCGCCGGCGCCGGAGAAGCGGAGTTCGTCGAGCGTGTAGAAGGAGAGGTCGGCCTGCTTACCGACGGCGATGGTGCCGATGTCCTTGCGGCCGAGGCAGGCGGCGGAGCCGGAGGTGCCCCAGCGGAAGGCGTCGAGATGGGTGACGCTTTCGGCATTATAGGTGAGGCGGCCGATCATCAGCGCGTGGCGCACGGCCTCGATGAGGTTGGAATTGTCGTTGGAGGCCGAGCCGTCGACGCCAAGGCCGACCGGCGAGCCGGCCGCTTCCAGCTCCTTGGTGCGGCACTGGCCTGACGCGAGCACCATGTTCGAGGTCGGGCAATGCGAGACGCCGACGCCGGCCTTGCCGAGGCGGGCAACCTCGTCGTCGTTGAAATGGATGCCATGCGCCAGCCAGACGCGGTCGTTCATCCAGCCGACTTCCTCGAGATAGTCGACCGGCCGATAGCCGAAATGCGCCATGCAGTAGTCGATCTCGTCGCGCGTCTCGGCGAGATGGGTGTGCATGTGGCAGTTGCAGCGCTCGGCGAGCGCCGCCGTCTCGACCATCAGCCGCTTGGTGACGTTGAACGGCGCGCAGGGCGCGAGCGCCACCTGCAGCATTGCCCCTTCCGAGGCGTCGTGATAGCGGCCGATCACGCGCTCGCAATCGGCGAGGATCGTATCGGTATCCTGCACGGCGCCGGAATTGGCGTTGCCGCCTTCCTCCTCGGTCAAGTTGAGCGACCCGCGCGTCAGCGTCATGCGGATGCCGAGCTTGCCGGCCTCCTCGGCCTGGATGTCCATCGCCTCGTCGAGACCCGGCGGATAGAGATATTGATGGTCGGAGGCTGTGGTGCAGCCGGACATCATCAGTTCGGTCAGCGCGAGGCGCGTCGCGAGGCGGAAATTCTCCGGATTGACGTTCTTCGCCCAGATCGGGAACAGCGCCTGCAGCCAGGGGAAGAGTTCCTTGTTGATCGCCGCCGGATGGGCGCGCGTCAGCGTCTGGAACATGTGGTGATGGGTGTTGATGAGGCCGGGCGTCACGACATGGCGGGCGGCGTCGAACACGCTATGGACCGGATGGGCCGGTTCGGCGCCCTTGCCGACCAGCTCCGTGATCTTGCCGTCCTCGACGACGACGCCGCGTTCGGCGCCGTCGCCCAGTACCGCGATCGGATCCTTGATCCAGGTTCTCTCGCCCATCGTCCCGCCGCTCCTTGTCGCAAATCGCGTCCGGCCGATACGATCATGCCGGCTGTTGCGACGCAACATCGGTCCTGGACTGGCGAGCTCATGCCGCCGTCTTGACCACCGGGTCACCGTAAGCCGCGGCGAGGCAGGGCGAGACGAAGAGCCGCCCCTGCCAGGCGCCGCGGGCGGTGCGGGCCGCGACGACCAGCCAGGCGAGCGCAAGCGCCGCGACCAGCACGCCGCCCACCACCGTGAAGACGCCGAAGCCGGTTGCCCGGGCGAGGGCGAGCGTCGCGAGCGCATAGACGGCGACCGGGAAGGTCAGCGCCCACCAGCCGAGATTGAACGGCATCTCCTGGCGGACGTACTGCGCCGTCTTCAACACCGCGAGGATCAGCCACCAGGCGCCATAGCCCCAGAGAGCGATCGCGCCGAGAATGCCAGCACCGAAGGCGACGTCGCCGACGGTGGCGAGACCATGCGCGGCGAACACCGCCGGTGCATTCTCGCCGAGGACGACCAGCGCCAGGGCCCCGGTTCCGAGCGGCCCGAGCGCCAGCCAGCCGGAGGCCGCCATGTCGCTCGGCGGCAGGCGGTGCAGCACGAGGCGAAGCAGCAGGAGGACGAGAATGCCGAGCGCGGGCAGGACCGAATAGGCCCAGAGCGCATAGCTGAGGATCTCGACCGCGAAGGCGTCGCCGGTCGCAAGATGCGGGACCAGCAGGCCGCCACTGGCCGCCGCGACTTCGCTGGCGACGATCGGCAGCAGCCAGACCGCCGTCATCCTGTCGAGGCTGTGATCCTGGCGCGTGAACATCAGGAAGGGGATGAGCGTGCCGCAGGCGACGGCGAGCACGACATCGATCCACCACAGCGTCGTGGCGATGCTGATCGCCGCCGCGCCCCAGAGCGGGATGCCGAAGGCGAGGAAGCCGTTGATGATCGTGGCGAGGCCCATCGGGATCGTGCCGAAGAACATCGACATCACCGGATGGCGGAAAATGCGCTTCGCCTCGTCGAAATAGAGCAGCCAGCGCGCCGCATAGACCACCGCGAAGAGCGTGAAGAGGCCGATATTGGCGAGCCACAGGGCGCGCGCGATCGCGTGCAGGCCCTGGATCTCCAGCGGAAACTGGTTGAGCGCCAGAGCGAGGCCGCCGGTCCCCATGGTCACGGCGAACCAGTTCGGGGTGAAGTTGCGCAGCCGCCAGAGCCCGACGTCCGCCGCTCCGCTCGCTTCATGGACCATGACGGACGCTATGTTGCTCATCATCGCTCTCCTGCCTTGCCTGCCGGCAAGGTCTCTCTCCCGGCCGCGGCGCAGCAGCCGCATGACCGAGTTTCATGTCGGGATGGTGATGCCATGGGCCGATCGTGCAATCCATCGCCAAATATCGTATCAATCGTTTGTCAAAATCGAATGAACGCCGATGACCTTCGAGCAACTCCGCATCTTCCTCGCCGTCGCCGAGCGCGAGCATCTGACGCGCGCGGCCGAGGCTCTGCGCCTGACGCCGTCGGCCGTCAGCGCCTCGATCCGGGCGCTCGAGCAATCCTATGGCATCGCCCTCTTCGAGCGCGTCGGTCGCCGCATCGAATTGAGCGCGGCCGGCCGTCTCTTCCTGCCCGAGGCGCGCGGCGTGCTGGCGCGGGCGGCGACGGCCGAAGCGCTCCTCTCGGATCTCGGCGGATTGAAACGCGGCCGGCTGACGCTGCAGGCGAGCCAGACCGTCGCCAGCCATTTTCTGCCGCCGGTGATGGTGCGCTTTCACGCCGCGCATCCGGGCATCGCCCTCGTGCTCGTCGTCGGCAATACGGAGACGGTCGCCAAGGCGGTGCTGGCTGGCGAGGCGGAGCTCGGCCTCGTCGAGGGGCGGATCGAGGCGCCGCTGCTCGCCGTCGAGACGGTGGCGGAGGACCGGCTCATCGTCGTCGTGGCGCCCGGCCATCCGCTCGCCGACGGAAAACGGCACTCTCTCGCAGCGCTCGCAGAGGTCGGCTGGATCCTCCGCGAGCGCGGCTCCGGCACCCGCTCGTCCTTCGCCGAGGCGCTGGCGGCGGAGGGGCTTTCGATCGAGGCCCTCGATGTGGCGCTGGAGCTGCCCTCCAACGAGGCTGTGCTCGCTGCCGTCGCCGCCGGACCCTATGCGGCGGTCGTCTCGGAAGCGGCGGCCTCGCCCATGCTCGCATCCGGGCGGCTCGCCGGCGTCGATTGCGCCCTGCCGCCGCGCGCCTTCCTGCTGCTGCGCCACCGCGAGCGCCCCCTGACGGCGGCGGCGCGGGCCTTCGCGGCGCTGCTTGGCGGCGGCGTCAATCGAGCCGTGCCGCCACCGCCTCGATCTCGACCAGGAATTCCGGCCGCGTGAAGCCGGAGACGATGAAGAGCGTCGAGGCGGGCAGGGGATCGCCGACATAGCGGTCGCGCACGCTCATATAGCGGCGCATGTCCTCGCGCTTCGTCACGAAGGCCGAGAGGCGGACGATGTCGGCGAGCGTCATGCCGGCCTCCCCGAGGATGGCCCGGATCGCCTCGAAGCAGATCTCGGCCTGTTCCTCGACCGTCTCCGGCACGCTGTCGTCGGCGCGCACGCCGAGCTGGCCGGAGGTGTAGACGAAGCGGCTGCCGGCCGGCACGGCCATGCCGTGGTGGTAGCGGCCGAAGGGCGGACGGATGGCGGGTGGGCGCAAGGGGGTGTTCAAGGGAAGCCTCCTGGGACGACGGCCGAGCTTGCGGCCTCGCCCCGCCGCCGGCAAGCGCTGGCTTGGCGGCAGGGGTCGCGCTCTTTCGCACAGCAATTGGGCAGGGAGCGGCGGCGGCTTCTTCAGGCGTGTCGCGGATGCCACTATGCTGTGCAGCTGTCCTGCCCTAGATTGCCTCGATGGCAACGGGCGGTCGGCGGCGCGCCCCTGTCTTCCAGGCCATGGCATGGCTCTTGCGACGCAATTCAGTTGGGCCGGCGCTTGCTGCCGGCACCTGTGCCGCCCTGTCGGGGATGGTGTGGTCACGGTCGCGGCGCCTTTCGGGCGCTGTGCGGAGAGGGAAGGCGAAGAGCATGAGATCGTTCAGGAACGGCATCGTCGGCGCGGTCGCGGCCGTCGCGGCGCTCGTGGCGGCGGCGGGCAGCGCCGAGGCGCTCGATGAAGTGAGCTTCGGCACCAACTGGCTCGCCCAGGCCGAGCATGGCGGCTTCTACCAGGCCGTCGTCGACGGAACCTATGAGAAATACGGGCTTAAGGTCACCATCCTGCAGGGTGGGCCGCAGGCGGCCAATCGCGCGCTGCTCCTCGCCGGCAAGGCCAATTTCTTCATGGCCGGCAATCTGCTGGAGCCGTTCTCCTCGGTCGAGCAGAACGTGCCGCTGGTCGAGGTCGCGGCGATCTTCCAGAAGGAACCGCAGGTCCTCATCGCCCATCCCGACGCCGGCGTCGAGAAGTTCGACGACCTCGCCAAGCTGCCGACCATCTTCATGGGCAAGGACGGCTTCGCCTCCTATTTCCAGTGGATGAAGTCGGCCTATCCGGGCTTCAAGGACGAGCAGTACAAGCCCTACACGTTCAATCCGGCGCCGTTCCTCGCCGACAAGCAGTCGGCGCAGCAGGGCTACATCACCTCCGAGCCGTTCGAGATCGAGCGCCAGGGCGGCTTCAAGCCGAAGCTGTTCCTGCTCGCCGACAGCGGCTTCGACACCTATTCGACGCTGATCGAGACGACGCAGGACTATCTGGCGACCAAGCCCGATGTCGTGCAGCGCTTCGTCGATGCCTCGATCGTCGGCTGGTACAACTACCTCTACGGCGACAACAAGGCCGCGAACGAGGCGATCAAGAAGGACAATCCGGAGATGACGGATGACCAGATCGCCTTCTCGATCAAGACGATGAAGGACTATGGCATCGTCGACAGCGGCGACACGCTGGAGAAGGGCATCGGCTGCATGACCGAGGCGCGCGTCCAGTCGTTCTACGACAAGATGGTCAAGGCTGGCGTGGTCAAGGCCGGTCTCGACATCTCCAAGTCCTATTCGACCGCGCTGACCTGCAAGGGCGTCGGCAAGGACCTCAAGAAGTAATCACCGCCGCGAGGCGGCCGCGCCGATCCGCGCGGCCGCTTCCTCATGGTCTCCAGGACGTTGAACCCGTTGTCCTCCGTATCCAGCATCGCGCCCCTGATGGCGCCCGGCCGACCGATCGTGCGGCTCGAGCATGTCTCGAAGACCTTCTCCAACGGCACCGTGGCGCTGAAGGACATGACGCTCTCGATCGGCGAGGGCGAGTTCGTGAGCCTCCTCGGCCCCTCCGGCTGCGGCAAGTCGACGGCGCTCCGCATCATCGCCGGCCTCGGCGAGGCGACGACGGGGCGTGTCGAATGGCCGACCATGCAGCACGATGCGGCGGGGCGGCCGGAGCGCGAGATCGGATTCGTGTTCCAGGAACCGACGCTGATGCCCTGGGCGACCGTGTTCAAGAATGTCTGGCTGCCGCTCCGGCTCGCCGGCATCTCCAAGGCGGCGGCGCGGACCCGCGTCATGGAAGCGCTGGAGATGGTCGGGCTCGCCGCCTTCGCCGATGCCTATCCGCGCGAACTCTCCGGCGGCATGAAAATGCGCGTCTCGATCGCGCGGGCGCTGGTGACGCGGCCGCGCGTCCTGCTGATGGACGAGCCCTTCGCCGCCCTCGACGAGATCACCCGGCAGAAGCTCAATGACGATCTGCTGCGGCTTTGGGCACAGTTCGGCTGGACCGTGGTGTTCGTGACGCATTCGGTGTTCGAATCCGTCTATCTCTCGACGCGGATCGTCGTGATGGCGCCGCGGCCCGGTCGCGTCATCGACGAGATCGCCGTCGAGCCGCCTTCGCCGCGCGGCATCGCCTTTCGCACCTCGCCGGAATATAGCGAGATGACCCGCCGCACCTCCCAGTCCCTTCATTCCGCGCTCGGCGCGAACGATCACCTATGACCGATCTGCAGCAGACCGACGTCGCGCCGCCGATCGTCGCCGAGGCCGCCAGCGAGAGCGGACCGCCGCTCCATGAGCGCGTGCTCCGGATCGTCATCCCGCTCGTGATGCTCGGTGGCCTGATCCTGCTCTGGGCCTGGTACGTCAAGGCCTACAAGGTGCCGCACTACATCCTGCCCGCGCCGGATCTCGTGGCGCAGGCGATGGTCCGAGACTGGGGTGTGCTCGGCCCGGCACTTCTCGTGACGCTGACGATCACCTTCCAGGCGCTCGCAATCGCGCTGGTCGGCGGCGTCGTCATCGCCATCCTGTTCGCCTCCTCGCGCTGGGTCGAGATCGCACTGTCGCCCTATATGGTCATCCTGCAGGTGACGCCGATCGTCGCCATCGCGCCGCTGATCCTCATCTACACTTCGACGACGCAGCAGGCGCTCCTGATCTGCGCCTGGATCGTCGCCTTCTTCCCGATCCTGTCCAACACGACGCAGGGCCTCAAGAGCACCGACCACAACCTGCTCAATCTCTACGAGCTCTACGGCGCCTCGCGCCTGCAGACGCTGTTCCTCCTGAAGCTGCCGGCGGCGCTGCCCTATTTCCTGACCGGGCTGCGCATTGCCGGCGGTCTCGCGCTGATCGCCGCCGTCGTCGCGGAATTCGCGGCCGGCTCGGCCGGCGCCGGCTCCGGCCTCGCCTTCCGCCTGCTCGAATCGCAATATCGGCTCAACATCCCCAGGCTGTTCGCGGCGCTGATCCTGCTCTGCGCCACCGGCGTCGCCATCTTCGGCGCGACCAGCCTCCTGTCCCACCTCTTGCTGCGGCGTTGGCACGAAAGCGCCATCCGCCGGGAGAATTGACGTGACGTTCGGCTTTGCCGCCCTTCCCGATGCCGGACGCTTCGTCCTCGCCAATGCCACCCTGCCGACGGCGACGCTCGCCGACGAGCGCGGCGGCGTCGATGTCGGCGAGGGGCTCGCCCGCGCCGATCTCGTCGTCGAGGACGGTCGCATCGCCGCCATCGCGCCCGCCGGCAGCGTCACTGGCCCGCTGGTGTTCGACATGGATCATGGCCAGGTCTGGCCGACTTTCGTCGACATGCACACGCATCTCGACAAGGGCCATATCCTGCCGCGCCATGCCAATCCCGACGGCACCTTCGCCGGGGCGCTCGCGGCGGTGGAGGCCGACCGCGATGCGCACTGGACCACCGCCGATGTCCGCGCGCGGATGGAGTTCGCGCTGCAATGCGCCTATGCGCACGGCACCGCGCTGATCCGCACCCATATCGACAGCGTCGCGCCGCAGTTTCCCGCCTCCTGGCCGGCCTTTGTCGAGGCGCGCGCGGCCTGGGCCGGGCGCATCGACCTGCAGGGCGTCGCGCTGACGCCGATCGACAATTTCCTCAACGCCCCCTTCGTGCGCCAGCTGGTCGACACCGTCATCGCGGCGGATGGCATCCTCGGCGGCGTCACCTTCATGATCCCGGAACTGCCGGCGGCGCTCGACACGCTGTTCTTCGAGGCGGCCGAGCACGGGCTCGATATCGACCTGCATGTCGACGAGACCGCCGATCCCGCCGCCCGCTCGCTGCGCGCCATTGCCGAGGCCGCGCTCCGGATCGGCTTCGAGGGCCAGGTCACCGTCGGCCATTGCTGCTCGCTGGCGCGGCAGGAGGCGGACGAGGCCGACCGGACGATGGACCTCGTCGCCGAGGCGGGGCTTGCCGTCGTCTCGCTGCCGATGTGCAACATGTATCTGCAGGACCGCTCACCCGGACGCACCCCGCGCTGGCGCGGCGTCACGCTGCTGCATGAGATGCGCGCGCGCGGCATCAAGGTGGCGGTCGCCTCCGACAACACGCGCGATCCCTTCTATGCCTATGGCGATCTCGACGCGCTCGAAGTGTTCCGCGAGGCGGTGCGCATCCTGCAGCTCGATCATCCGCTCGACGAGGCGCCGCATGTCGTCACGACGACGCCGGCCGATATCCTCCGCCGTCCCGAGGCGGGGCGGATCGCGGTCGGCGGGCCGGCCGACCTCGTCCTCTTCCGGGCGCGGAGTTGGACCGAACTGCTTTCGCGGCCGCAATCAGACCGCACCGTGCTCAGGGCCGGCAAGCCGATCGACCGGACGCTGCCCGATTATCGCGAACTCGACCATCTGTTTGGAGGCTGAGCCATGGCCCGCACATTCACGTTCGACATCGAAGCGCTGAAGCGCGACCTTGATGGCATCGAGCTCGAGGACAATCCGGCGCTGGTGAAGCAGAAGAGCCGCGATTTCTTCTGGTATTCGCCGGTGCTGAAGGGTCAGCTCGACGATGTCACCGGCGATCTCGTCGCGACGCCGAAGGACGAGGCGGAGGTGATCCGCATCCTCGCCGCCGCCTTCCGGCATGATGTGCCGGTCACGCCGCGCGGCGGCGGCACCGGCAATTACGGCCAGGCGATGCCGCTCTCGGGCGGGCTCATCCTCAATCTCTCGGCCATGAACAAGGTCAAGGCGATCCTGCCCGGCCGCGTCATCGCCGAGCCCGGCGTGATCGTGGCGCAGCTCGACCGCGAGACGCGTGCCCATTCGGGGCAGGAACTGCGCCTGCATCCCTCGACCGCCAACACCGCGACCATCGCCGGCTTCGTCGCCGGCGGCTCGGGCGGCGTCGGCTCGATCCGCTGGGGGGGCCTGCGCGATATCGGCAATGTGCTCCGGCTGCGCGTCGTCACCATGGAGGCCGCTCCACGCGTGCTCGAGCTCACCGGCTGGGAACTGCACAAGGTGATGCATGCCTATGGCACCAATGGCATCATCACCGAAGTCGAGATGCCACTGACGGCGGCCTATGACTGGGTCGACGTGCTGGTCGGCTTCGACGACTACATGGACTGCGTGCGCTATGCCGACCTGCTCGGCAATTCCGACGGCCTGCTGCTGAAGGAAATCGCCACCGTCGCGGCGCCGGTGCCCGAGACCTATTTCCTGCGCCACCAGAAGTTCGTCAAGAAGGGCCAGTCGCTCGCCGTCCTCATGGTGGCGCCGCATGCCATGGACGCGTTCCTGGCGCTGACGGCGCGCGAGAAGGGCGACGTCGTCTTCCGCTCCGACACGGCCGGCGATCTCAAGGGACTGCCGCCCGCCTTCGAGCTCGCCTGGAACCATACGACGCTCCGGGCGCTCCGCGTCGATCCGGCGATCACCTATCTGCAGACGATGTATCCGCCGCCGGAGCATCTCGCCAAGATCGCGGCCATGACGGCGCTCTTCGGCGACGAGGTGCCCGGCCATCTCGAATTCGTCCGGTTCGACGGCAAGATCACGCCGATGGGCCTGCCGATGCTGCGCTACACGACCGAGGCGCGGCTCGACGAGATCATCCGCCTGCATGAAGAGAATGGCTGCCCGGTGTTCAATCCGCACCGCTACACGCTGGAGGAGGGCGGCATGAAGCAGACCGACGCGATCCAGCTCGCCTTCAAGCGCGAGGCCGATCCGAAGGGCCTGCTCAATCCCGGCAAGATGATCGCCTTCGAAGACCCCGATTTCGATTTCACGGCGCAGAAGACCTATCTCTTCCCCGGCCTCAAGGCGGCCTCCTGAGAGCGGATTGAAGAAACCGATGCGCGTTCTCGTCGTCTTCGCCCATCCGGTCGAGACCAGCTTCCAGGCGGCCCTCCACCGGACGGTCGTCGCCTCGCTCGAAAAGGCCGGGCACGAGGTCGATGATTGCGATCTCTATGCCGAGGCGTTCAACCCGGTGCTCTCGCGCGAGGAGCGGCTGCACTACCACGACATCCCGGCCAACCGGGTCAATGTCGAGCCCTATGTCCAGCGGCTGCTCGCCGCCGAGGCGCTGGTCTTCGTCCATCCCGTCTGGAATTTCGGCCTGCCGGCGATCCTCAAGGGCTTCTTCGACCGTGTCTTCCTGCCCGGCGTCTCGTTCAAGATGGTCGATGGCAAGGTGAAGCCGAACCTCCATCACATCACCAAGCTGACGGCGGTGGTGACCTATGGCGGCGCGCGCTGGCGGGCGCTCGGCGTCGGCGATCCGCCGCGCAAGATCGTCAAGCGCGTGCTCCGGGCGCAGATCAAGCCGCTCGCCCCGATCGGCTATCTCGCCCATTACGACATGAACCGCTCGACCGACGCGACCCGCGCCGCCTTCCTGAAGAAGGTCGCCGGCGAGATGGAGCGGTTCTGACATGCGCACGCTCGTCGTCTATGCCCATCCGGTGCCGGAGAGCTTCGGCGCGGCGCTGCGCGACACGGTTCTCGCCGCGCTCGAGGCGGGCGGCCACGAGGTGCGCCTCGTCGATCTCAATGCGATCGGCTTCGATCCGGTGATGAGCGCCGACGAACGCCGCCGCTATCACGATGCCGGCCACAACGAATTGCCGATCGCCGAGCAGCTCGCGCATATCAAATGGTGCGAGATGCTGGTCTTCGTCTATCCGACCTGGTGGTACGGCCTGCCGGCGATCTTGAAGGGCTGGCTCGACCGGGTCTGGGTGCCGCATGTCGCCTTCATCATGCCGACGGAGACGCAGGGCATCCGCCCGAACATGCAGCATATCCGCCGCATCGTCGCCGTGACGACCTGCGGCGCGACCTGGTGGCTGTCGAAATGGGTCGGCGAGCCCGGCAAGCGCACGCTGCTGCGCGGCATCCGCACGCTCTGCCATCCGCTCTGCCGCACCACCTATCTGGCGCTCTACAAGATGGACACCGTCAGCGCCGAAAGCCGCGCCCGCTACCTCGACAAGGTCAGGCGCACCATTTCACGTCTCTGAAGGAGGCCTCCACGGCAAAACGGCTCCGCCCGCGAGGGCGAAGCCGTGTTTGCAGGATGCAGCAGGTCCAGAGACCCGCGGCGCCGCCGTCAGTCCTTGGTGCCCATCAGCCGTGCGAGTTCGGGCCGGAACTCGTCGGCGATGTCGGGGCGGGAGAGGGCGAAGGCGACATTGGCGGCGAGGAAGCCGACCTTGTTGCCGCAGTCATAGACCTCGCCGTCGAAGCGGCAGCCGTAGAAATACTGCTTCTCCATCAGCCTCAGCATGGCGTCGGTGAGCTGGATCTCGTTGCCGGCGCCGCGCTCCTGCTTGGAGAGGAGATCGAAGATCTGCGGCTGCAGGATGTAGCGGCCGTTGATGTAGAGGTTCGAGGGCGCGACTTCCGGCTTCGGCTTCTCGACCATCGCGTTGATGCGGAAGGCGGCGTCGGAAAGCGTCGCGCCGATGCCGACGACGCCATACTGGTTGGTCTCGGCCGGGTCGCATTCGCTGACGGCGAGCACATTGCCGCCGGTCTCGTTATAGGCTTCGACCATCTGGCGCAGGCAGCTCGGCTCGCCCTTCATGACCATGTCGGGCAGGAGAACCGCGAAGGGCTCGTTGCCGACCAGTTCGCGCGCGCACCAGACGGCATGGCCAAGCCCGAGCGGCACCTGCTGGCGGGTGAAGCTCGTCGAGCCCGGCTTCGGCAGGTCCTTGGCGAGCAGCGCGAGCGCCTCGCTCTTGCCGCGGCCGGAGAGTGTCGCTTCAAGTTCATATTGAACGTCGAAATGATCCTCGATCACGGCCTTGTTGCGGCCGGTGACGAAGATGAAATGTTCGATGCCGGCCTCGCGCGCCTCGTCCACCGCATACTGGATCAGCGGACGGTCGACGACCGTCAGCATCTCCTTGGGCATGGCCTTGGTGGCGGGAAGGAAACGCGTGCCAAGACCTGCAACGGGGAAGACGGCCTTGCGAATGGGAGCGCTCATGAACACCTCTCGGTCGAAATTCGCTGGGGACAGTATCGTCAGAACTCTAACGACAACGCTAACGAAAGAAGGAGGATGCGTCACAATCCACCCACGGGCGTGACGCTCCTTCACCGCCTATTAATGATGAACACTGCATGAGGATCATATGACGGTTCTGGTCACAGGCGGCGCGGGCTATATCGGCAGCCACATGGTGTGGCGGCTCGTCGACGCCGGCGAGCCCGTCGTCGTGCTCGATCGGCTCTCGACGGGCTTCGCATGGGCCGTCGCGCCCGAGGCAAAGCTCATCGTCGGCGACATCGGCGACAGCGAGCTCGTCGAGCAGCTGATTCTCGACAACGATGTCGACGCGATCATCCATTTCGCCGGTTCGATCGTCGTGCCGGAATCGGTCGCCGATCCGCTCGGCTATTATCTCAACAACACCGTCAAGTCGCGCGCGCTGATCGCGGCCGCGATCAAATGCGGCGTCACGAATTTCATCTTCTCGTCCACCGCCGCCGTCTATGGCGATGCCGGCACCGAGCCCGTGGTCGAGAGCGCGCCGACGGAGCCGCTCTCGCCCTATGGCCGCTCCAAGCTGATGACAGAGTGGATGCTGGACGATGCCGCGCGGGCGCATGACTTCCGCTATGTCGCGCTGCGCTACTTCAACGTCGCCGGCGCCGATCCGCGCGGCCGCACCGGCCAGTCGACCAAGGGCGCGACGCATCTCATCAAGGTGGCCAGCGAGACCGCGCTCGGCAAGCGCGACCGGATCGAGATCCTCGGCACCGATTACGACACGCCTGATGGCACCTGCGTGCGCGACTACATCCATGTCAGCGACCTCGCCAATGCCCATGCCGATGCGCTCGCCTATCTGCGCGCCGGCGGCGACAGCCTCACCGCCAATTGCGGCTACAGCCGCGGCTTCTCGGTGCGCGAGGTCATCGAATCGGTGCGCCGCGTCTCCGGCGTCGATTTCGAGGTCGTCGAGGGGCCGCGCCGCGCCGGCGACGTGCCGGCCGTCGTGGCGAATGCCAGCGTCGCGCGGGAGAGGCTCGGCTGGGTGCCGCAGCATGACGATCTCGACACCTGCGTCAGCACCGCGCTGGCCTGGGAGGCGGCGCTGACGCGCCGCAATCAACGAGACTAGCGCCGCCGCCCTGCGGCCGCGCCGACCGGGAGAAGATGATGTCGACACGGACCGCACTGCCGCATCCTGAGGTGACGCGAGGGGCCGCCGCGCGCGTCGCCGCGCTGGTGGTCGCCGTCCTCTGTCTCGCTTTCGCCGCCGCCCCGGCCGCGTTTGCCGATGCGGCGGGACAGCGCTGGGTGGCGCAGTTCTGGCCGGTGGCGCAGAAGGCCGGCATCTCGCGCAGCGTCTACATGAACGCGCTCGGCTCCTTCACGCCCGATCCCGACGTGCTCGCCAAGGCGAGCAACCAGGCCGAGTTCGTCAAGCCGCTCTGGGACTATCTCGACAGCGCGGTTTCCGAGAAGCGGCTCGAGAACGGCAAGCAGGCGCTGAAGCAGTATGGGCGCCAGCTCGCGGCGATCGAGGCCGCCTATGGCGTCGATCGCTCTGTCGTCGTCGCCATCTGGGGGATGGAATCCTCCTATGGCGCGGTGCTCACCAACGAGAAGATCGTCAAGGGCACCATCCGTTCGCTGGCGACGCTCGCCTATCAGGGCGGCCGGCGCGCCAAATATGGCCGCACGCAGCTGATCGCGGCGTTGAAGATCCTGCAGCGCGGCGACATCACCGCGCGCGGCATGACCGGCTCCTGGGCCGGCGCCATGGGCCATACCCAGTTCATCCCGACCACCTACCAGGCCTATGCGGTCGATTTCGACGGCGACGGTCGGCGCGACATCTGGAATTCCGAGGTCGACGCGCTCGCCTCCACCGCCAACTACCTTGCCAAGATGGGCTGGCGGCAGGGCGAGACCTGGGGCTATGAGGTGGTGCTGCCGCGCGGCTTCGACTGGCGGCTCGCCGATGCCGGCAAGACGGCGCCGCTCTCCGCCTGGCGCAAGCTCGGCATCACGCGCGCGGCAGGGCGCACCTTCCCGAACTCCGACGAGGCGGCACGGCTCTATGCGCCGGCCGGGGCCAATGGTCCCGCCTTCCTGCTGCTGCCGAATTTCCGTGTCATCAAGCGCTACAACAATGCCGATGCCTATGCGCTGGCGGTCGGGCATCTCGCTGACCGGCTGCGCGGATCGGGCGCGTTCGTCGGCGAATGGCCGCGCGGCGTGCGGCCGCTCTCCGGCGACGAGCGTGCCGAGGTTCAGGCCCTCCTGGCGCGGCAGGGCTTCTATGACGGCGCGGTCGACGGCAAGCTCGGCGCCGGCACGCGGCAGGCGATCCGCGCCTATCAGCGCCATCAGGGCCAGGTCGCGGACGGCTATGCCTCGACCGGCCTCTTGCAGCAGCTTCGCGCCGGCGGATAAGCTCGGGGCTGCCCGCGGAAGGGCGGGCCGCTGTCCACCATTCGGCCGCATTGGCGGCTGAAGGATGCTCGATGCGCCTCAGCTCGCTCGCCACTGTCCTCGCCGTGATCGCATGGGCGCTGCTCGCCGCGGGGCCGGCGGCGGCGCAGTCGCGCGGCGGCTTCTTCGAGCGGCTCTTCGGCGGCGACCGCGAGGTTTCCCCGCCGCCCGGCATGATCCCCAATGCGCCGCGCGCCACGCAGCCCGCGCCCGGGCGCGCCGCGCCCGTGCAGCGCAAGAAGCAGGCGGCGACCGCGCCGTCCGAGCCGGCCTTTCCCGTCGCCGAGATCGCGCCGAAGGCGGCGGACGCGCGGAAGCTGCTGGTGATCGGTGATTTCGTCGCCGGCGGCCTCGCCTGGGGCCTCGACCAGGCCTTCGCGGATGACGCTGAGATCGCGATCATCGATCGCACCGACGGCTCCTCCGGCCTCGTGCGCGACGACCACTACGACTGGACGGCCAGCCTGCCCGAGCTTGTCGGCGAGACCGCACCGGACACGATCGTCGTCATGATCGGCATCAACGATCGCCAGCCGCTCCGCACCGCCGCCGGCAGCCTCGCCGTCCGCTCGGAGGGCTGGGACGCGGCCTATGCCGAACGGGTCGATCGCTTCGTCGCGGCGCTGAAGGCCGCCGGCAAGCCGGTGGTCTGGGTCGGCGAGCCGCCGCTGCGCTCCTCGGACGGATCGGCCGACATGGCCTTCCTCAACACCCTCTTCAAGGAGAAGGCCGAGGCGGCCGGGCTCGGCTTCGTCGACATCTGGGACGGCTTCGCCGACGAGGGCGGCAAGTTCATCGCGCGCGGACCGGACATGGACGGCCAGGTCCGCCAGCTCCGCTCGGGCGACGGCATCAACTTCACCAAGTCCGGCCGCCGCAAGCTGGCCTTCTATGTCGAGCGGGCGCTGGGCACGGCGGGCGCCAGCGCCGTCATCGGCCGCGCCGTGCCGCTCAACCCGAACGAGACGGTCGAGATCGGCGCGGACGGCACGTCGCGCACCGTCGGTCCGGTGATCTCGCTGACCGATCCGCCGCCGGCCGCGCTCTCCGAGGCACCGCTGGCCGGCGCCGTGCCGCCCGCGTCGCAACCGGCCGCGACCGATGCGGCGACGCGGCTGATCGTCGAGGGTGTCGCGCCGCCGGCCCCGCCCGGCCGGGCCGACGATTTCACCTGGAAGCCGCCACAGCCGGAAGCCGCCGCAAAGCCCGTCGTCGACGGCATCGTCATCCTGCCGGTGGCGACCGCCGCGCAGAAGGATGCGCCCGCGCAATAGCGGCCGCCGCTCTCTATTGGCCGAGCTGCCTGGCGAGGCGGGCGACCTCCGCGTCGTCGGGCATCACCGCCGAGAGGGTCTTCGCCAGCGGTCCGGCCATCGCCGCGTCGCGGGCCTCGAGCGCATTGTTGAGCGCGAGCGACAGCAGCTCGGCATTATAGGGCAGCCGCGCCAGCGCCATGCCGAGCTCGGCCTTGGCAGCGTCCGCCTGGCCGGTCGATTGCAGCGCCACGGCATAGACATAGGCGTAATGCGCGTCGTCGGGCGCGAGGCGGGTGGCGCGTTCGAGTTCGGCCAGCGCCTCGGGATAGCGCTTCTGGCGGACGAGGCCGAGCCCGAGCGCGTAGCGCGGCGCCGCGACATCGGGCGACAGCGCGATCGCCTGCCGCAGCACGGCCTCGGCGTCGCTTTCGCGGCCGGTGGCGCGATAGAGGTCGGCGAGGTTGACCGAGAGCGGCGCCGCCGCGGGCTCGAGCGTGAGGCCGGCCAGAAGCTCCGCCTCGGCGGCGTCGATCGCGCCGCGCCGGATGAGGAATGTCGCGAGATTGGCGCGCCCCTCCGGCCGGTCGGCATTCAGCCGCTGCGTCGCCTCATAGTCGGCGAAGGCGGCCTCGGCTGCGGCACGCTCAGCGGCGGTGAGGGCGTCGAGCGGCTGGTCGGCGAGCAGCGAGGCGGCCTCGATACGCACGACGAGGCTCGGATCGGCGAGCAGCGGGCTCGCGAGGCGCCAGCGATCGGCGAGCGGGGCGCCATCGAGCGTGCCGAGCGCGGTGGCGCGCACGAGCGGGTCGGGATCGGCGAGCGCGGCCACTGTCGCGGCGGCGCTGGCCGAGGAGGGGAAGCGCGTGAGTTCCGACACGGCAGTGGCGCGGGCGATGGCCGGCACGGCCGGCCGGCTTGCCAGTTCGATCAGCATGGCGCGCGCCGCCGGATCGCCCTGCCGGGCCCGATGGAATGCCTCGGCATAGGTCTGGTGGCCCTTGCGGTCCGGCCCATGCCAGCGCTCGATTGCATTGGCGGCCCAGCGCGCCGGCTTGTCGGCATGGCAGTCGGTGCAGGCATTCGGCGTGCCGAGGCTCACCGAAAGGTCGGGCCTTGGAATGCGGAAGGAGTGATCGTGCCGCTCGTCGACGACCATGTAGGTGCGCGCCGGCATGTGGCAGGAGATGCAGTCGGGCGCCTTCGGTCCCGGCGGATGGCCGGTATGGGCAAGGCTCGCGAACTTTTCCGGCATGTGGCACTGGCTGCAGACGGCGGCGCCCTCGGCCTTCAGCTGGTCGCTGTGCGGATCGTGGCAGTCGCCGCAGGTGACGCCGCGCGCGAACATCAGGCTCTGCTTGAAGGACTGGTCGTTGAAGACCTCGTCCCTCATCTGGCCGTCGTCCTCGAAGAGGCCGGGGGCGAGCAGCGCCGGCATATGCGTGTCGGTCAGCGGATGGCCGGGATGCCAGTCCTCCGCGAGCGTGCCGCGCCGGGCATGGCAGCGGGCGCAGGTCTCGACGACATCGCCGGCCGGGCGCGAGACGCCATGCGCCGGGCTGCCGGTGGCCGGGTCGGGCGTCCAGTCGGCGGCCGGCCGCACCGGCGTCACGGCGGCGAAGCCCTGATTGGCGACGGAGGGATCGGCGCCGGAGGTCGCCCAGGCGATATGGGCCTTGCCGGCGCGGTGGCAGCTCTCGCAGCCGACGCTGATCTCCGAGAAGGTCGTGTGGAACGTATCCGTCGGGGCGTCATAGCCCTTGGCGAGCGCCGTCGAATGGCACTCGGCGCACATGAAGTTCCAGTTCTGCTGGCCGCGTGTCCAGTGCAGCGGGTCGGAGGCCGGCATCGCCTGGTTCTCGTAGAGGTGAAACCAGCGCTGGCCGCCCTCGGCCTTGGCGCGGGTATCCCACGCGAAGGGCAGGGCCTGCAGCCTTCCGTCGGGGAAGGTGACGAGATATTGCTGCAGCGGATAGACGCCGAAGGTGTGGCTGACGGCGAAGCTGTGCGGGGCGCCGTCGCGGCCCTCCGTCTCGACCATGAAGCGGTCGCCGTCGCGATAGAAGCGCGCCCTGGAGCCGAGATGCTCGACGGTGACATCGCCGAAATCACCGGCGACGGTCGCCGGCGTCGCGACCATCATCGCCTTGGCATGATCGGACTTTTGCCAGGCCGTGAACTGCGCCTCATGGCAGCCGGCACAGGCATTGGATCCGGCAAAACCCGAGGGCGCGAAGGCCTGCAGCGCACCGACCGTCGCGGCATCGAGCGCCTTGGCCGGCTGCTCCGCCGCGCCCGCCGCCGCGACAAAAGAGAGGAACCCCGCCGCCAGCACGGCCGGGAGGAGACGCGGCAGAGATGATGCGTTCAGCCGGCGCGGGCGATGCGGGGCGGAGATGGCGCGAATGAAGCGGATGATCGCCGTCCCCCGATGGCGTGAACCGATCGCTGGAGTCTAGAGCGTTTCCAGGTCAGGTGGAATGCGCCCTGTTCTCCGCAGGCGCGCTCCCGCGAAAGGCCCCCTCTCCAGCTCTCCCCCCACAAGGGGGGAGAGGGCAGGTCTCGGCCGTCATCGGGGATTGGGCGGGGCGCTACCAGGCGAGGCTGGTCGAACCCATCAGGTCGCGGTCGATCGCATGCGCCGCCTGGCGGCCCTCGCGGATCGCCCAGACGACCAGCGACTGTCCCCGGCGGATGTCGCCGGCGGCGTAGACCTTGTCGACCGAGGTCAGGTAGCGCTCGGTGTCTGCCTTGACGTTGCCGCGCCGGTCGAGCTCGGGGCCGAGCTCGGAGACGAGGCCTTCGAGCTTCGGTCCGGCGAAGCCGATGGCGACGAAGACGAGGTCGGCGCGGATGATGAACTCCGTGCCCTCGATCGGACGCCGCTTCTCGTCGACGCGGGCGCACTCGACGCCGATGACCTTGCCGTTCTTGCCCACCACACGAAGCGTGGCGCAGGCGAATTCGCGCTCGGCGCCCTCGGCCTGCGAGGAGGAGGTGCGGAACTTGGTCGGCCAATAGGGCCAGACGGTCAGCTTCTCCTCGCGCAGCGGCGGCATCGGGCGGATGTCGAGCTGCGTCACGGCGAGCGCGCCCTGGCGGAACGCCGTGCCGACGCAGTCGGACGCGGTGTCGCCGCCGCCGATGACCACCACGCGGCGGCCGGTGGCGATGATCGGCTCCTCATGCACCTCTTCGCGACCGACGCGGCGGTTCTGCTGGACGAGGAACGGCATCGCATAATGCACGCCCTCGAGCTCGACGCCGGGGAGCTTCGGATCGCGCGGCGTCTCGGCGCCGCCCGTCAGCAGCACCGCGTCATGGCCGGCGATCAGCTCGGCGACCGGCAGGGTCCTGCCGATGTCGACGCCGAAATGGAAGGTCGCGCCCTCGGCCTCGATCTGCGCGACGCGCCGGTCGATGAGATGCTTCTCCATCTTGAAGTCCGGAATGCCATAGCGGAGCAGGCCGCCAGCCTTCGGCTCGCGCTCGAAGACATGGACGTCATGGCCGGCGCGGGCGAGCTGCTGCGCGGCGGCGAGGCCGGCCGGACCGGAGCCGACCACGGCGACCTTCTTGCCGGTGCGCGCCGCCGGGATTTCCGGCTTGATCCAGCCGTTCTCCCAGCCCTTGTCGGCGATCGTCTGCTCGACCGACTTGATCGCGACCGGGACATTCTCGAGGTTCAGCGTGCAGGCTTCCTCGCACGGGGCGGGGCAGATGCGGCCGGTGAACTCCGGGAAATTGTTGGTCGAGTGCAGGTTGCGCGAGGCCTCCTGCCAGTCGTTCGAATAGACGAGGTCGTTCCAGTCCGGAATCTGGTTGTGCACCGGGCAGCCCGTATCGCCATGGCAATAGGGGATGCCGCAGTCCATGCAGCGCGCCGCCTGCTGCTTCACCTCGTGATCGGTGAGGCGCAGCGTGAACTCGCGGAAGTGCCGGATCCGGTCGGAGGCCGGCTGATACTTCTGGTCCTGACGGTCGATCTCGAGGAAGCCCGTAACCTTTCCCATGCCCGTTCCCCTACTCGGCCGCCACGCCGTAGCGGGCGCGTTCCATTTCGATGAGCGCGCGCCGGTATTCGACCGGCATGACCTTCCTGAACTTCGGCCGATAGGTGGCCCAGTTGTCGAGGATCGTCCGGGCGCGCTCGGAGCCCGTATAGTGCAGATGCTGCGAGATCAGGCGGTGCAGCCGCTCGTCGTCGAAGCGGTTCATGTTCGACGAGATGTCGATGCGGCCCTTGTGCTCGATGTCGCCGCCATGATGGTGCAGCTTCTCGAGCAGGTCGTCCTCTTCCTGCACCGGCTGGATCTCGACCATCGACAGGTTGCAGCGCGCGGCGAAGCTGTCGTCCTCGTCGAGGACATAGGCGATGCCGCCGGACATGCCGGCCGCGAAGTTGCGCCCGGTCTGACCGATGACGACGACGATGCCGCCGGTCATGTATTCGCAGCCGTGATCGCCGCAGCCCTCGACGACCGCGATGGCGCCGGAATTGCGCACGGAGAAGCGCTCGCCGGCGACGCCGCGGAAATAGGCCTCGCCTTCGGTCGCCCCGTAAAGGACGGTGTTGCCGACGATGATCGAGTTCTCGGCGACGACGCGGCTTTCCGGCGCCGGGCGCACGACGAGGCGTCCGCCCGAGAGGCCCTTGCCGACATAGTCGTTGCCCTCGCCGATCAGCTCGATCGAGACGCCGCGGGCGAGGAACGCGCCGAAGCTCTGGCCGGCGGTGCCGGTCAGCGTCACGGCGATGGTGTCGTCGGGCAGGCCTTCGCCGCCATAGCGCTTGACCACCGCGCCGGACAGCATGGCGCCGGCCGAGCGATCGGTGTTCTTGATCATCGCGCTGATCTTGACCGGTGTGCCGTTCTCCAGCGCCGGCATCGCCTCGGCGATCAGGCGGCGGTCGAGCACGGCATCGATCGGATGCTTCTGCTTCTCCGTGTGGCGGATCGCCTCGCGCGGTGCATCGGGCTTGAAGAACAGCTTGGTGAAGTCGATGCCGTCAGCCTTCCAATGCTCGATGGCGCGCTTCTTCTCCAGCCGGTCGGACTGGCCGATCAGCTCCTCGAAGTGGCGGACGCCCATGGCAGCCATCAGCTGGCGCACTTCCTCGGCGACGAAGAAGAAGAAGTTGATGACGTCCTCGGGCGTGCCCTTGAAGCGCTTCCTGAGCACGGGGTCCTGCGTCGCGATGCCGACCGGGCAGGTGTTCAGATGGCACTTGCGCATCATGACGCAGCCGGCGGCGATCAGCGGCGCGGTCGAGAAGGCGAACTCGTCCGCGCCGAGCAGCGCGCCGATGACGACGTCGCGGCCGGTGCGGAAGCCGCCGTCGACCTGCAGGGCGACGCGCGAGCGCAGCCCGTTCAGAACCAGCGTCTGCTGCGTCTCGGCAAGGCCGATCTCCCAGGGGGAGCCCGCATGCTTCAGCGAGGTCAGCGGCGAAGCGCCGGTGCCGCCCTCGAAGCCCGAGACGGTGATGTGGTCGGCGCGCGCCTTGGCGACGCCGGCGGCGACCGTGCCGACACCGACCTCGGAGACGAGCTTCACCGACACGTCGGCATCGGGGTTGACGTTCTTCAGATCGAAGATCAGCTGCGCCAGATCCTCGATCGAATAGATGTCGTGATGCGGAGGCGGCGAGATGAGGCCGACGCCCGGCGTCGAGTGACGGACCTTGGCGATGGTCGCGTCGACCTTGTGGCCGGGCAGCTGGCCGCCTTCGCCGGGCTTGGCACCCTGCGCCACCTTGATCTGCATCACGTCGGAGTTGACGAGATAGTCCGTGGTCACGCCGAAGCGGCCCGAGGCGACCTGCTTGATCGCCGAGCGCATCGAATCGCCATTGGCCATCGGCACGAAGCGTTCGGCCTCCTCGCCACCCTCGCCGGTGTTGGACTTGCCGCCGATCCGGTTCATGGCGATGGCGAGCGTCGTATGCGCCTCGCGCGAGATCGAGCCGAAGCTCATCGCGCCGGTGACGAAGCGCTTGACGATCTCCGCCGCCGGCTCGACCTCATCCAGCGGAATGGCGGTCTCGCCGATGTCCTCGGCCAGCTTGATGTCGAACAGGCCGCGGATGGTGAGCAGCGCCTTCGACTGCTCGTTCATTTCGCGGGCATAGTCCTCATAGCGCGACCACGAGCCGACGCGGACCGCATGCTGCAGGTTCGCGACCGAATCCGGGGTCCAGGCATGGCGCTCGCCGCGCTTGCGGAAGTTGTACTCGCCGCCGATGTCGAGCGCCGAGCGCAGCACCGCGACATTGCCGAACGCCTCGGAATGGCGCCGCACGGTCTCGGCCGCGATCGCGGCGAGCCCGACGCCCTCGATGGTGGTGGCGGTGCCGAAGAAGTAGCGGTCGACGAAGGACGTGGCGAGGCCGATCGCGTCGAAGATCTGCGCGCCGCAATAGGACTGGTAGGTCGAGATGCCCATCTTGGACATGACCTTCAGGATGCCCTTGTCGATCGACTTGACGTAGCGGTGGACGAGCTCCTCCGCGTCGACTTCCTCGGGGAAGTCCTTCTTCATGTCGGTCAGCGTCTCGAAGGCGAGATAGGGGTTGATCGCCTCGGCGCCATAGCCCGCGAGCACGCAGAAATGATGCACCTCGCGCGCCTCGCCCGTCTCGACGACGAGACCGACCGAGGTCCTGAGGCCCTTGCGGATCAGGTGATGATGGACGCCCGCGGTGGCGAGCAGAGCCGGAATCGGGATCCGCTCCGGCCCGACCATGCGGTCCGAGAGGATGATGATGTTGTAGCCGCCATGCACCGCCGCCTCGGCGCGCTCGCACAGTCTTTCCAGCGCGTCGGCCATGCCGTCGGCGCCCTTGTCGGCGGCATAGGTGATGTCGAGCGTCTTCGACTGGAACGGGTTGTCGTCCAGTTCGCCGATGGCGCGGATCTTCTCGAGGTCGCCGTTCTCGAGGATCGGCTGACGCACTTCGAGCCGCTTGCGGCGGCCGGCCCCCGAGAGGTCGAAGAGGTTCGGCCGCGGCCCGATGAACGAGACGAGGCTCATGACGAGCTCTTCGCGGATCGGGTCGATCGGCGGGTTGGTGACCTGCGCGAAGTTCTGCTTGAAATAGGTATAGAGCAGCTTCGACTTGTCCGAGAGCACCGAGATCGGCGTGTCGGTGCCCATCGAGCCGACGGCTTCCTGGCCGGTGGTGGCCATCGGCGCCATCAGGAGCTTCAGGTCCTCGGTCGTGTAGCCGAAGGCCTGCTGGCGGTCGAGCAGGCTCACATCCGTCCGCGGCGCCCGCGGGGGCACCGGCGGCAGGTCCTCGAGCACGATCTGGGTGCGCGACAGCCACTGCTGGTAAGGCAG
The DNA here is from genome assembly GCA_965279105.1 of Kaistia sp. Lineage (GTDB taxonomy): Bacteria > Pseudomonadota > Alphaproteobacteria > Rhizobiales > Kaistiaceae > Kaistia. The sequence continues at coordinate 83,808 of OZ257135.1, read as the reverse complement.
CTTGGAGGCGAGCTGGTGCTTGATCTCCTCGTCGGAGACGATGCGGCCCTCTTCAAGGTCGATCAGCAGCATCTTGCCGGGCTGCAGCCGCCACTTGGTGATGATCTTCGCTTCCGGAATCGGCAGCACGCCGGCTTCCGAGGAGAGGACGACGTCGCCATCCTCGGTGACGAGGTAGCGCGCGGGGCGCAGGCCGTTGCGGTCGAGCGTCGCGCCGATGCGGATGCCGTCGGTGAAGGCGACCGCGGCCGGCCCGTCCCAAGGCTCCATCAGGGCGGCATGATATTCGTAGAAGGCACGCCGCTCCTCGTCCATGAGCGGGTTGCCCGCCCAGGCCTCGGGAATGAGCATCATCGCGGCATGCGGCAGCGAATAGCCGCCCTGCACGAGGAATTCGAGCGCGTTGTCGAAGCAGGCGGTGTCCGACTGCCCCTCATAGGAGATCGGCCACAGCTTCGAGATATCGTTGCCGTAGAGCTCCGAATCGACCGAGGCCTGCCGCGCCGCCATCCAGTTGACGTTGCCGCGGACCGTGTTGATCTCGCCGTTATGCGCTACCATCCGGTAGGGATGGGCGAGGCGCCAGGACGGGAAGGTGTTGGTCGAGAAGCGCTGATGCACGAGCGCCAGCGCGCTCTCGAAGCGCTCGTCCTGGAAGTCGCGATAGTAGTCGCCGAGCTGGTAGGCGAGGAACATGCCCTTGTAGACGATGGTCCGCGCCGACAGCGACACGACGTAGAAATCGTTGTCGAGGCCGGAATAGGCCGCATAGATGCGGTTGGAGATGACCTTGCGGATGATGAACAGCCGCCGCTCGAACTCCGCCTCGCTCTCGATCAGCTTGCCGCGGCCGATGAACACCTGGCGGTGGAACGGCTCGGTGGCGGCGATGTCGGGCGCCTTGGACAGCGAGGAGTTGTCGACGGGCACGTCGCGCCAGCCGAGCAGGACCTGGCCCTCCTCGTGCACGACTTCCTCGACGAGCTTCGCCATGCCGGCCCGGACCTCGGGGTCCTGCGGCAGGAAGAGGAAGCCGACGGCATAGGTGCCCGGCGCGCCGAGCTCGAAGCCGAGCCGGGTCGCCTCTTCCGAAAAGAACCGATGCGGGATCTGCACCAGCATGCCGGCGCCGTCGCCCATCAGGGGATCCGCGCCGACCGCACCGCGATGGGTGAGGTTCTGCACGATCTCGAGGCCGCTCCGGACGATGCGGTGCGACTTCTCGTTCCGGAGGTTGGCGATGAAGCCGACGCCGCAGGCATCATGCTCGTTGCGCGGATCGTAGAGGCCCTGCTTGCCGGGCGCGCGCGGCATGCTCGCGGGCGCGGCGCTCGCGCGAGCGTCCGTGCTTTTGGTCGCGCGGGTCGAGACCGCCCCAGCCAGCCGCATTTCCGTCTCGCTCTTCGCCATCGGCATCTCGATGCCCTCGCTCGTTCTCGCGTGAACCATCCGGTCGCGGCGCTGTCGCCGCCCACCGGCCTTCCCCCTTCGTCCGGTGCCGCGCTCAAGGCGAAGGCCCCCGGATGTCGTCAAGCAAGTTCCGTTCCCGAAGCTTGCATAGCCCTCAGACAGAGGCTACGTCGCGTCGTGTCGCAGCGTCCGAAATGGGACAGCAATCCTGTCCTATTAAAAGCGCGCCAAACTGCCAGACTTTGCCGCTGGGCGCAAGCGCTTCGCCGGGGCGGCGATTATGTTTGTTTCGGCAGCCTGGAGGCAATCGATCTTTCTTGTCGGGCGCAACGCGGCCGGCGCAGCTTTCTTGCGATGGCCGGGGATTGACCGAGCTGTCGCGAGACCGTTTCGAATGGACAGGACGCCATGAATTTCGCAAGCGACAACTGGACCGGAGCCTCGCCGCGGATCGCCGAGGCCCTGACGACCGCCGCCGGCGGCCATGCGCCGGCCTATGGCGGCGATCCCCTGACGGCCGACGTGACGGCCATGCTCTCGCGCATCTTCGAGCGCGATGTCGCGGTGTTCTTCGTCGGCACCGGCACCGCCGCCAATGCCTTGGCGCTCGCCCATGTCGCGCGACCGGGCGGCGTCGTCTTCTGCCACAGGGAAGCGCATATCGCCGCCGACGAGGCGGGCGCGCCCGAATTCCTCTCCGGCGGCAGCCGCCTGCATGGGATCGCCGGTGCCTCCGGCAAGATCGCGCCGGCCGATCTTCGCGCCGCGATCGCGCTCTATCCGGCCGAAGCTGTCTTTCATGGCCAGCCTGCCGCCGTCTCGATCAGCCAATTGACCGAAGCCGGTACGGCCTATGCGGCCGACGAGGTCGCTTCCATCGCGTCCGTTGCCCATGAGGCCGGATTGCCGCTGCACATGGATGGCGCGCGCTTCGCCAATGCCGTCGTCGGGCTCGGCGCTGCGCCGGCCGACATCACCTGGCGCGCCGGCGTCGACATGCTGTCGTTCGGCGGCTCGAAGAATGGCTGCTTCGCCGCCGAGGCCGTGGTGTTCTTCGACCCGGCGATGGCGCGCGGCTTCGAGTTCCAGCGCAAGCGCGCCGGACACCTCTTCTCGAAGAGCCGTTTCATCGCGGCGCAGTTCGCGGCCTATCTCGACGGGGATCACTGGCTGGAATTGGCCGCGCACGCCAACCGGATGGCGGCGCGCCTCGCCGCGGCGCTGGCCTCGGCCGGCGGCGCCAGGCTGGCGCTGCAGCCAGGTGGCAACGAGGTCTTCGCCTATCTCTCTGAGGAGGCTGACCAGCGGCTGAAATCGGCCGGCGCCTTCTTTTATGCCTGGAGCGCGGAGGGGCTCGGCGTCGAACCCGCTTCAGTGGACGAGGTCCTCGTTCGCCTCGTGACGAGCTTCCGCACCTCGGACGAGGAGATCGAGCAATTCGTGGGGCTCATCGACTGAGCATACGAAAAAGGCGCCCCGCCTGATGGCGGAGCGCCTCGATGCTCTGCGAGCTGGCTTCAGGCCTCGCCTTACGCGGCCTTCTGCTCGATCTGCGTGCCGCCGGCATTGCCATTGGCGATCACGATCTGCCGGGGCTTCATCGCCTCGGGAATCTCGCGGACGAGATCGACATGCAGGAGGCCGTTCTCGAGGCTCGCGCCGCGGACCTCGACATGGTCGGCGAGCTGGAAGCGGCGCTCGAAGCTGCGGCCGGCGATGCCGCGATAGAGCACCTCGCCATTCTGGCCGTCCTCGACCTTCTTCTCGCCCTTGACGGTCAGCGCGTTCTGGCGCGACTCGATCGAGAGCTCCTGGTCGCTGAAGCCGGCGACGGCCATGGTGATACGATAGGCGTTCTCGCCGGTCCGCTCGATATTGTAGGGCGGATAGCCGGGAACGCCGCTTTCGACACCAGCCGACTGGTCGAGCAGCGAGAACAGGCGGTCGAAACCGACGGTGGAGCGGTAGAGGGGGGTGAGATCAAACGTGCGCATGACAAGTCCTCTTGAGAGCGACATGGGTTCGAATTTCGCCCGGCACTCCGGCCATCTGGCCCGGCGTCCCGCGCGGTCCTCGCAGGCCCTTGCGGCGCCTGCAGCCTCGATATGGGGAGCCTCTTTTCGGCGTCAAGAGGGGGAGAATGCTGCCTGAACGGCGGATGAACAGCCGCTTCGGCTTCGGTTCAGACGCCCTGGCATAGGGTCCGATCATTCCGGCGGCGATGAGTGTCCGCCGCCTGTTCGGGAGACCCAGTCATGTTCAAGGCGCTTCTCGCTTCCTCGGTTCTCGCCTCCTCGCTCCTCCTCGGCGGGTTGACCCTTCCGGCCGCAGCCGATGGCATCGATTTCCGCATCGTCGGCGGTGTGCCCTATGGCGCGGCAGAGGCCGCGCCGGCCGACTGGAATGGCGGCGGCTGGAACGGCGAGGGCGGCCCGCGGCCCGGCTGGGGTCGCGGCTCGGATGGCGGCGATGGCTATGGCGCCCCGCAGCGCGACTGGCGGCTGCCGCCGTGGCAGCTGGCGCGCAGCCTCCGCCATCGCGGCTATTACGATGTCGAGATCCTGCGTGAACGTCGCGACGTCACCATCGTCCGCGCCGCCGCCCGCGGCCGCGACGTCATCCTCGTCGTCGATGCCCGCTCGGGCGACGTGCTGCGCCAGCGGCCGGCCGACGGCTGGGGCCAGGGCCGCGGCTGGCATGGCGGCTGGGGCCAGGACTGGCGCCGCTGGTAGCGCCCGACTGCTTCTTCAGCTTCCGCCGGTCGCAATCCGCCCGCCCGCGACCGGTGGCGAGGGCCGGCGGCATCCTCTCGAAGGGTGCCGCCGGTCTCGCACAAAACCGAACATTTTACTTCGAACCCTAGGCAGACACCGGCCGGCCCGCTATCTTGTTGGTGATGGCGCGTGGGCGCCCTGGCCGCCGCGGGCGCTTTCGTCCGACCGGGTGCGTTTTCCCTTTTCCGTTCGGACGATGCGTTTCATTTCCCTTCCCGACAACATCCTGCCAGACGGTGTCCGCGCCGATGTCGTGACGACGGCGGACGGCGTGCGCCTGCGCGCCGCCTGCTGGCGGCCGGCGGGGGCGGTCAAGGGCACCGTCTCGGTCCTGCATGGCCGCGCCGAGACGATCGAGAAATATTTCGAGGTCGTCGGCGAACTGCTCGGGCGCGGCTTCGCCGTGGCGACGATGGACTGGCGCGGGCAGGGCGGCTCGGATCGCTGCCTCAAGGATCCGCGCAAGGGCCATGTCGAGGATTTCGACGACTACGATCGCGATCTCGACGCCTTCATGCAGGAATTCGTGCTGCCGAACTGCCCGGCGCCGCATTTCGCGCTCGCCCATTCGACCGGCGGGCTGATCCTCCTGCGTTTCATCCGCCGCTCGGCCGAGACCTTCTCGCGCGTCGTGCTGACCTCGCCGCTGCTCGAGCTCGGCCGGATGAACCCGCCGCTGTGGTTCGTCCGCTCGGCCTCCGCCGCGCTCGCCTCGCTCGGCCTCGGCGATTTCTATCCGCCCGGCGCCGGCATCGTCCGCCTCGAGGAGCGCAGCTTCTACACCAATCCGCTGACCGGGGACGCGCGCCGCTTCGCGCGCATGCGGGCCATCGCCGGCAGCCGGCCCGAACTCTGCATCGGCCCGCCGACGATCGGCTGGCTGAATGCCGCCTGTCTCGCCATGCGCGAGGCGTCCGACCCCGCCTTCGCCGCCGCCATCGGCGTTCCGACGCTGGTCGTCAGCGCCGGCTCCGACAAGGTCGTCAGCCCGCTCGCCACCGAGCGGTTCGTGCGCAACATGCGCCTCGGCAGCCTGATCGTGCTGCCGGGCGCGAAGCACGAAATCCTGATGGAGCGGGATGTGATCCGCGCCGCCTTCTGGGCCGCGTTCGATGCCTTCATACCGGGCACGGCGTCATCCGCGGCAGCGGCCGCCTGAAATCCCTTTGATTCCAATAATTTGCGGCTCCATATGTTCACTTGTGATCATATTGATGCCTTATATTTGATCGCGCCGTGCTGCGATACAACATTGATCTTGCATTGCGGTAGACTAGGGTGAAGGTGGGGCTATTGGGGCGTTAGCGGACGGTGTGGCAGCCGGCCGACATCATTGGAGTGACCCATGATTCGACTTGTTACCAGTGCGATCCTTGTTGTCGGCCTCGCGTCGGCAGCTTCTGCAGCGAGCCTTTCCGTCGTTTCCGGGCCCGTGCTCGTCGACAGCGGCAAGGGCTTCGTCAAGGTGTCGGCCAATTCCGAACTGGCTCCGGGAAGCCGGGTCATGGTCGCCAAGGGCGGCAATGCGGCTCTGGCCTATGCCGACGGCTGCTCCAAGACGCTTGGCCCGAACACCGTCACGACGGTTGTCGGCTCGGGCGCCTGCAATCAGAAGGCTCAGGTCGCAGCCCAGAGCAAGGACTTGCTGACCCCGACTCTCATCATCGGCGGCACCGCGGCGCTCGTCACCGGCCTGGCCTTCGTTGCCAAGGACGACAACAATACGACGTCGCCGATCAGCCGCTAGCTGTTGAGCGCATCCAGGATCTCCGCGTGCAAGCGGAGATCCCCCGCCGCCACGACGCGGCCGCCCGCGGAGGCCGGGCCGCCTTCCCAGTTGGTGACCCGCCCGCCGGCGCCTTCGATCACCGGGATCAGCGCGACGATGTCGTAGGGGTGCAGGCCGGTCTCGACGACCGCATCCATGAATCCCGCCGCGACCATGCAATAGGCGTAGCAGTCCGTCCCGTAGCGGACGAGACGCACCTTTTCCTCGACCCGGAGATAGGCCTCGCGCTCGGCGCCCTTGAACAGGGCCGGCGTCGTCGTCGAGAGCACCGCCGCCGAGAGGCTGTCGCAGGCCCGCGTCTTCAGCGCGCGCGGCCCGCCGGGGCCGGTATAGCGAGCCGATAGCCCGTCGCCCGAGAAGCGCTCGCCCGTGAAGGGCTGCGCCATCATGCCGAGCGCCGGGATGCCGTCCTTGAGGAGGCCGATCAGCGTGCCCCAGACCGGCAGGCCCGAAATGAAGGCGCGGGTGCCATCGATCGGATCGAGCACCCAGACATGCTCGGCCCCGAGATTCTCGTTGCCGAACTCCTCGCCCATGATGCCATGCGCCGGATAGGTCGCATTGATCAGCGCACGCAGCGCCTCTTCGGCGGCGCGGTCTCCCGCCGTGACCGGATCGAACCCCTCGGCCGCCTTGTTGTCGACGGCGGCAGATGCCCGGAAATGAGGCATGATCGCTTCGCTGGCAACATCGGCGAGACGATCGAGGAAAGGCAGCATCGCTGCAGGGCTCATCGGCGGTTCTCCGAAGCGGCGCGCCGGTCGCCGCCGGTGCCTCGAGGCAGGGCGGTGAAGCGAGGCATGCCTTTGATAAACAACGACTTAATCGAATGGCTGTCGGGCGGCCTCGCCCGGTCACGCGCTGTTGAAGCGCTTTTCGACGAGGTCCGCAAGAAAGTTAAAAATGGCTCTTGATCTTTTTGCAGTGCACGGGCAAATTATTGCAATGCGGTAGCCCGATTGGCGTCGGGTTTCCGCTGCCCTCCTTGGGCGTTTCCTCCCTAGACTTGGGCCGCATCGCCTGGCGAGCGGCCCTTTTTCTTGCGCGCTTTTCCCTGACGGCCGACCGCGGGCGCCGCGCCCGTCCTCATTCGGCGGCGAGGCCGACCGGACCGAGCCGTCCATCGGGCAGTTCGGACAGCGCGCGCGCGAAGGCGGCGATGTCGGCGGCGACGCGCAGGAAATCGGATGTCGGCTGGAAGCTGCGCTCGTTCATGTAGAGCCCGCGATTGATCTCGACCTGAAGCGCATGCAGCCCTTCGGCCGGGCGGCCGTAATGCTCGGTGTTGTAGCCGCCGGCATAGGGCTTGTTGCGGGCAACGAGATAGCCGAGATCGGCGAGGATCGCGGCGGCGGCTTCGGCGATCTCCGGCGCGCAGGCGGCGCCGTAGCGATCGCCGAGCACGAAATCCGCCCGCATGCGGCCGGGCGCAACCCGCACCGACGACGGCATCGAATGGCAATCGACGAGCACGGCATAGCCGAAGCGCTGCCGCGTCGTCTCGAGCAGCGCCTCCAGCGCGGCGTGATAGGGCTTGTAGACCGTCTCGATGCGCGTCAGCGCCTCGGCGACGGCGATCGGCTCGGCATAGATCTCGACATTCTCGGAGACGACCCGCGCGATGGTGCCGAGCCCGCCAGCGACCCGCATCGAGCGGATATTGGCATAGGCCGGCAGTTCGCCGTCGAACATGCCGGGATCGAGCTCATAGGGCTCGCGATTGACGTCGAGCCAGGCGCGCGGGAAATGCGCCCGCATCAGGGGGGCGCCGAGCGGCACCACCGCCATGAAGAGCTCGTCCACATAGGTGTCCTCCGAGCGGCGGATGCTGCGCTCGTCGAGGCGGGAGGCCTTCAGGAAATCTGCCGGATAGGCGCGGCCGCTGTGCGGGGAATTGAACACGAACGGAATCCGCTGATCGGCCGGAGCGACGATCTCGAACGGCGGCTGGGCGGCATCGGATGCGATCGGACTGCTCCGGGATAAGTCGGTGACGGCACGTTCGGCCATGTTGCCAATATGGTACTCCCAAGTCCACAACCGAACCGCGGCGGCGCGTCCGGGGCGCGATTCATTCGATGTTTACTGCCATTGGCGCTAGAATCGGCCATCGACGCCGGGCGCCGCATCGCCGCCGTCCGCCTCTGCCGCCTGCCTGCCATGGATACCCGATGAACCGCATCCTTCTCGCCGAAGACGACAACGACATGCGCCGCTTTCTCGCCAAGGCGCTGCAGAACGCGGGCTATGACGTGGTGTCGTTCGACAATGGCCGCAGCGCCTATGAGCGGATCCGCGAGGAGCCGTTCACGCTGCTTCTCACCGATATCGTCATGCCCGAGATGGACGGCATCGAGCTCGCCCGCCGCGCCACCGAGCTCGACCCCGATCTGAAGGTGATGTTCATCACCGGCTTTGCCGCCGTCGCGCTCAATCCGGATTCGAACGCGCCGCGCGATGCCAAGGTGCTGTCGAAGCCGTTCCACCTGCGCGAACTGGTCACCGAGGTCGAGCGCCTTCTCGCCGCCTGAGCCGGCTTGTCAACAGGCCCTTGCGATCGCCGGCAAAGACGGGCTTGAACGCCGCGAACCGATCCTCTATACCCTGCGCCACGCAAGCCGGTCCCGCCCCGGCAGCGATCAGGATGGGCGTGTAGCTCAGCGGGAGAGCACTACGTTGACATCGTAGGGGTCACAGGTTCAATCCCTGTCACGCCCACCATCCATTTCTCAGGTTTCGTTGGTTCTAGGCGTTCGCCGAGGGAGCTGCGGATGGCCTGCGCGCCGAGGACGAGCGCAGGGCGGGACGGCCGCTCCATGCCTCAAAGCAGCTTGCCGACATGCCGTTCCGAACGCCCGATCTGCGCCCTCCTTTCGGTCGCTCCGACCAAGCGCAAGCTTCTATGATGGCGGACATCGGCTTTTGAAGCGTCGAGCTTCTGGTCTCGGCAATAAATGGATCGCCCTGGATTGACGGGCATCGCCGATCTGCTAGCGTTTGGGTCTACCGAGTTCAACGACGGCCATTGGGGCCAGACACCTCCGGGATCACTGGAGGAGTCACGCCATGTCGTTCAACGTCCCCACCATCGACATCAGCGCCTATGTCGAGCATCGCTCCGAAGACGAGCGGGCTGCCGTCGCCGCGGCGCTCGACGTCGCCTGCACGGAGGTCGGGTTCATGCAGGTCGTCGGCCATGGCGTCGCGCCGGAGATACAGGCAGGCCTCGCTTCGGCTCTCGACGACTTCTTCGGCCTGCCGCTCGACGAGAAGAAGCGGTACAGGGTGCCGGACTCGAACCGCGGCTACAGCCCGCCCAAGAGCGAATCCCTGTCGCTGAGCCTCGGCGTGGAATCGGCAAGTCGGATGAACGACTTCTTCGAGGCGTTCAACATCGGGGCGGAAGCCCGGTCCTTTCCCCATCTCGCCCTCGATGAGCGCGACTATGGCATCAATCTGTGGCCGTCCCTGCCGGATTTCGAGGGCCGCGTCAGCCGCTATTTCGGCGAGGCCCAGCGGGTCGCGCGCACCCTCACCAGGATCTTCGCCGATGCGCTTCGGGCGGGGCCGGGCCATTTCGATGCGATCACCGACCATTCCATCGATGTGCTGCGCATGAACAACTATGCCCTGCCGCCAGGAACCGATATCAGCCTCGACGGCGACCTGATCGGCATGGGTGAACATACCGACTTCGGCATCGTCACCGTGCTCTGGGCCGACCGGGTGGCGGGGCTGCAGGTGCTGGACAGGGATGGCGTCTGGCACGACGTCATGCCGGCCGAAGGCGCGCTGCTGGTCAATCTGGGCGACCTCACCGCCCGCATGACCAATGACCTGTGGATGTCGACGCTGCACCGCGTCAAGCCGCCTGTTGTCGATGGCACCATCCGGCGCCGTCGGTCCGTCGCCTTCTTCCACGACGGCAATGCCGATGCGGTGGTCAGTACGCTCGAGAGCCTGCTCGACCTCGGCGACGGCCTCGCCTACGAGCCCATCACCGTGCGCGACCACGTCGCCGCCAAGCTGGCCGGCTCGCGCCAGGGCCGCAAGAACCTTGCCGCCGTGCGGGAAGCGGAGCGCGTCCTCGCGGCAGGAAGGCAGCCGGCGTGAGCCGCCCAGCCTTTCTGCTGCTGCATGGCGCCTGGGCTGGCCGATGGGTGTGGGATGCCGTGGCCCCGCTGCTCGGCGCGGCCGGCCACGCCGTCGTTGCGCCGGACCTGCCCGGACGGGCGCCCTGGGCTGAGGGCGCCGGCGTCACGGTGAACGACATGGTGGATCATGCGCTGGCAGCGCTCGCCGGGACGGAGGGACCCTTCATCGTCGTTGGCCATTCGGGAGGCGGCATCGTCGCCACCATGGTCGCGGAACGGCTGGCGACCGGGCAGCCCGGCAGCGCGGCCGGTCTGGTCTATCTTGCCGGCATGATGCTGCCGAGCGGCATGGCCTTCCCCGAGGCGTGCAGGATCGCCGGCGCGCCGCCTCCGCAGGGCATCGAGCCGTTCCTGCGGCCGACCGCCGATGGCCTCGGGACCTTCGTACCGGCGGAGGCGGCCGAGGACATCTTCTTCCAATGCGCCGATCCGGCCGATGCCCGGGCGGCGGCCGCCCGGCTCAACGCGCAGCAGAATTCCAGCTGGATGATCGCGCCGCGCTGGACCGCCGAGGGCGCGGGGACGGTCCATCGCCTCTATGTCGAGGCCCTGCAGGACCGCTCCGTGCCGATTGCCGTCCAGCGCACCATGCAACGCCTCGTGCCGGGCGCGCGGACCGCCACCATCGACACCGACCATGCGCCGCAACTGTCCTGCCCTGATCGCGTGGCCGCGATCCTGATCGATTTTGCCACCAGCCATTTGTCGTGAAGCCGCATCGCGGCCGGCTTGCGGCCGATGTGCACTTTTGTCGAATGAACCGATGGGGACGCCAACCGTCTCCGGCCGCTCTATCACTGGTCGAACGAAGAATCGATCGCCCCCTCGAACGGGCGGTGCGGGCCAGACAGAGGGCGGAACGTGACGACGACTTCATCATTCGTCTATGAGGGCGACCGGCTCAAGGAAATCTCATTCCCGCTCGGCGGGATCGGATCGGGCTCGATCGGGCTCTCTGGCAGCGGACGGCTCGTCGACTGGGAGATCTTCAACCGGCCGAACAAGGGCAGCGTCAACGGCTATTCGCATTTTGCCGTGCGCGCCGAACGCGGCGGCAAGGTGCTCGATGCGCGCGTGCTGAACGGTCCGTTCCTCGGCGCGGCCGGTGGCGACTACACCGGTATTCCCTTCCGCAGCTACGGTTTCGGTGTCCGGCGTGAATATCTCGTCGGCCTGCCGCATTTCGCCGCCTGTCGCTTCGACGGCCGCTTCCCTGTCGCCGGGCTCACCTTCGAGGATGAGCGCTTTCCCGGCGCCGCGAAACTGACCGCCTTCAATCCGCTCGTGCCGATGCAGGAGGACGATTCGAGCCTGCCGGCCGCCTTCTTCGAGATCGAGATCGAGAATACGGAGGCGGAGACCACCGACTATTCCGTGGTCGGCGTCCTCGGCAACCCGATTGCCGCCCTGTCCCGCACGGTGCCGGCGGGCGCGGACGGCTGGCGCGGCGCCCGGCACGAGAGCGTCGGCATGCGGCCCGGCGACGTCGATGCGGCGTCGTTGATCATCGCCACCGATGCCGACGATGTCAGCGTTCAGAACCATTTCTTCCGCGGCTCCTGGTTCGACATGCTCGAGGTCTACTGGTCCGACATGCTGAAGGGCGGCGCCTTCGCCGATCGCAGCTATGGCGGCCAGCGCTCCGAGCGCGAGGCCGACAACACGCTCGTCGCCGCCCATTTCCGCCTCGCGCCCGGCGAGCGGCGAACGGTCCGCTTCCTGATCGCGTGGCATGTGCCCAATTGCCGGAAATACTGGGTCTCGAACAACGGCCTCCGCGAGGCGGCGAGGCCCGTTCCGGAGACGTGGCGGAACCACTATGCCGTGCTGCATGCCGATGTCGACGCCGTCGCGACGGCGGCCTTCGCCGAGTGGGATCGGCTGAAATCCGAGACGCTGGCGTTTCGCGACAGTTTCTATGGGCAGACCTTGCCGGCGTCGGTGGTCGATGCCGCCGGCGCCAATATGTCGATCCTGAAGAGTTCGACGGTTCTTCGCCTTGAGGACGGCACCTTCTACGGCTGGGAGGGCGTGCATCCCGATGCTGGCTCCTGCGAGGGAAGCTGCACCCATGTCTGGAACTACCAGCAGACGCTGCCTTTCCTCTTTCCCGCCCTCGAGCGCTCGATGCGCGAGGCGGATTTCCGCTACAATCAGGACGCCGCCACCGGCGGCATGGCCTTCCGCCTGCAACTCCCGCTCGGCATCGGCATCTCCGAAATCCGTCCCTGCGCGGACGGCCAGTTCGGCAACATCCTCAAGGTCTTTCGCGACTGGCGGATCTCGGGCGACACCGACTGGCTGCGTGGGCTCTGGCCGGGCGTGAAGGCGGCGATCGCCTTTGCCTGGAACGAGGGCAATCCCGACCGCTGGGACCCCGAGCGTTCGGGCGTCCTCACCGGCCGGCAGCACCACACGCTCGACATGGAATTGTTCGGCGCGAATTCCTGGCTGAACGGCTTCTATCTCGGCGCCCTCAAGGCCGGCGCGGAGATGGCGGCGGCGCTCGGCGACGACGCGGCGGCGGCAGACTATGCGGCGATCTATGAGCGCGGCCGCGCCTGGACCGACGAGCATCTCTTCAACGGGACGCATTTCGTCCAGCGGATCGACCTCGCCGACCGCAGCCAGCTCGATCGCTTCGCCTCGGGCCCGGACACGATCGTCGCCGGCTCGATCTACGATCTCTACTGGAGCGAGGAGCACCGCCAGCTGAAATACCAGATCGGCGAGGGCTGCATCATCGATCAGGTGCTCGCCCAGTGGCATGCCGGCCTCTATGGCCTCGGCGACCTGTTCGATCGCGACAAGACCAGGACGGCGCTCGGCACCATCATGGCGAGCAATTTCAGGCAGAGGCTCGGTGACGTCTACAATCCGTGCCGCGTCTATGGTTTCGAGGACGAGGCCGGCACGCTGATCTGCACCTGGCCGGAAGGGACGGTGAAGCCGACCATTCCCGTGCCCTATGCGCAGGAATCGATGCACGGCTTCGAATATGCCTTCGGCTCGACGCTGATGCAGTACGGACTTGTCGAGGATGGTTTGACGGTCTTCGGCGCCGTGCGGGACCGCTATGACGGCGCGACCCGCAACCCCTGGAACGAGATCGAATGCGGCTCCAACTATTCGCGTTCGATGGCCGCCTATGCCGGCGTTCTCGTCCTCGCCGGCTTCAGCTTCGACATGACGCGCGGCTTTCTCGGCTTCGATCCGAAGCTCAGAGCCGGCGACACTGCCAAGGTCTTCTTCGCGATCGACGGCGCCTGGGGTGAATTCGCGCTCCGCGACGGGGAGGCGACCCTCTCCGTGCTCGGCGGGGCGCTGGAGCTTGGACGCCTCGGCCTGCCGCTCGGCGCGGCCGGGGATGCCACCCTGATCGGCCCGTCCGGCGACAGTCGCGCAGCGAGCACAGAGGGCGGTGTCGTCGTCTTCGAGGCGCCGCTGCGGCTTGCCGCGGGCCAATCGATCCGAATTCAGTGCGCCGGCCTCGACTGCGGCCGTCTGCCTGACATCACGAAGGCACAAGCCCGCAACTGAAAAGCCGGGCCGCCTCCATCAAGGGAGAGAACGATGAGGACAGTCTTGCTGGCCGCGTGCGCAGCCATGCTTGGATTGGGTTCGGCGATCGCTGCGCCGCCCAAGGACATCACTGCAACGCTCAAGGTCTACAGGTGGACGACCGACGCCGACATCAACATGATGAAGGGCGCCGAGGCGCGGTTCAAGGAGAAGTACCCGAACGTCACGATCGACGTTCAGTACGGGCCGTCCGGATGGGGCGACTATATCAACAACTTCATGAATCTCGCCGCATCGAATGCGATTCCCGACATCGTCGCCATGCCGATCGAGGGTATTCCGACGCTCGCCAACCGCGATATTCTCGTCGACCTCGAGGAAATCTCGAAGAGCGATCCCGATGCGCAGGCGATCATGGGCGATGTCGAACCCAACCTGCTCAACGGGTTGCGCTGGAAGGAGACGCTCTATTTCTTCCCGACCGAGTGGAACAGCATCGTCGTCTACTACAATGTCGACATGTTCAAGGAGGCCGGGGTCGAGCCGCCCAAGGCGGACTGGACCTGGGAGGACTTCCGCGCCACGGCGCAGAAGCTCACCAAGCGCGATGCGAACGGCAATGTCACGCAGTATGGCTTCTTCGTCCCTGGCGCGAATTTCGGGCTGACGCCCTTCTTCTTCACCAACGACACCGACAAGCTGACGCCCGACTGGCGCTCGTCGAACGCCAGGGACCCGAAGGTGGCGGAGACGCTGGTCTTCCTGCATGACCTCATCCACAAGGACAAGGTCGCGCCGGCCTTCGTGAAGGATGACTTCGGGATCGCGGCCTTCGCGGCGGGCCAGACGGCGATGATGGTCGCCGGGCGCTGGCCGACGCCGGACCTCATGAACTCCAAGATCAATTTCGACGTGCAGGCCTTCCCGCGCAACAAGACGAACGTCACCGTCTTCGGTGTCGGCGGCAACGCGATCACCAAGGCGTCGGCCAATCCGGAACTCGCCTGGGAGTTCGTCAAGGAGATCTCGGGCAAGGACTTCCAGCAGGGCCTCGTCGACGGCAACCGTGCCATCCCGAGCCTGCGCTCGCTGGCGACGTCGCCGGCCTTCGTCGCCATCCCGCATGGCCATGGCGGCCTGTTCTACGACACCGCCGCCGTCGCCCGTCCCGTCGCCTCGCCGCCGAACTTCGCCCAGGTCGAGGAGATCTTCATGCGCAATGCCGGCGCTTACCTCACGGACAACCAGGACCTGCCGGCCACGATCGATGCGCTCGACAGCGAACTGACGCGCAGCATGCGCCGGGTCAAATGGTAGCCTGACGCGGAGAGGCTCGCGGTCCTCGCGCCGCGTGCCTCTCCATGGACGTCCGGCGGCCTGATCACGCAACCGACCTTTCGAGGAAAGCCGAAGCCATGGCCACCAAGGGGTTCGACCCGACCCGGCGGAGGGAGGCGCGCACCGCGGCCCTCTTCATCCTGCCCGCCGGAACCATGTTCCTGGTCTGCACGCTGCTGCCCGTCGTGGCGGTGGTCGGCTTCATGTTCCTCTATATCGACCGGCTGGGCGGGACGGTCGAATTCGTCGGCTTCGACAATATCAGCTATGTCCTCGCCGATCCTCGCTTCTGGCGCTCGCTGTGGAACACGCTCTATTTCGTCACGCTGGGCGTCACCGGCAATGTCGGGCTCGGCCTGCTGCTGGCCCTGATGCTCAACAGGCGCATGCCCGCCGTGCTGCTCTATCTCTTTCGCCTCGCCTACTTCCTGCCGGTACTGATCTCGACCGCCTTCGTGGCGATCATCTGGAAGTTCCTCTATTCGACCGATCTCGGCATCATCAATTACTATGTCCGCGCGCTCGGCTTCGCCCCGGTGGCGTGGCTGACCGATTCGCGCATCGCCATGCTGTCGATCGCCATTCTCGATGTCTGGAAGAATGTCGGCTTCTTCATGCTGGTCTTCCTCGCCGCGCTGCAGGACGTGCCGCGCGAGATCATGGAGGCGGCCGAGCTGGACGGGGCCGGGCGAACGGCGAACGTCGTCCGCATCGTCCTGCCGATCATCGCGCCCGTGATCTTCTTCTGCGTCACCATCGCCACCATGGGCGGGCTGCAGGTGTTCGACCCGATCCGCATCATGACCAATGGCGGGCCGGGCGACGCGACGCGCAGCCTGGCGCTGCACATGTATGGCGAGGCCTTCGAGGGCCAGGACATCGGCGTCGGCTCGACGGTGGCGATCGCACTGCTGCTCCTGGTCGCGCTGGTGACCGCGGTCCAGTTCACCGTCGGCCGCCGTCTGGTCAAGGTCTGACAGCATGATGAGGGGATTGTCGTCATGAGCGATGCCATCGCGGCGCGGCCGCTCGCCTCCGACCGCTTCTTCTCCGCCGTCGAGGCGATCCATTGGCGCAACCTGCCCTTCATCATCGTCGCGGGCCTCGGGGCGGTGCTGATGCTCCTGCCGTTCCTGTGGATGTTCGCGTCGTCCTTCCGGCCGCTCAGCGAGGCCTACCGCCTGCCGCCGAGCTTCTGGCCGACGCAGTTCGATTTCGCGGCCTATCGCAGCGCGCTGACCTCCGGCGTGCCGTTCCTGCAGATGTATCTCAACAGCTTCATCGTCGCCGCCGCCAGCACGGCTGGCGTCTGTGCCAGTTGCTCGCTCGCTGCCTATGCCTTCGCCAGGCTGCGCTTTCCCGGCCGCGACGTGCTGTTCGGACTGATGCTCGTGGGCCTGATGGTGCCGCAGGCGCTGGTGCTGATCCCGCTCAGCCTCGGCCTGCAGATGACCGGGCTGAACGACAGCCTGCTCGCGCTGATCCTGCCGTCGCTGGCCTCGCCGCTTGGCATCTACATGGTGCGCCAGTTCATGCTGCGACAGCCGCGCGAACTCGAGGAGGCCGCCATCGTCGACGGCGCCGGCCATTGGCGCATCTTCTGGCACATCTCGCTGCCGCAATTGATGCCGGCGCTCTCGGCGCTCGCGATCATCACCTTCACCGCCAGCTGGAACAATTTCCTGCTGCCCTTTGCGGTCATCAAGTCATGGGACAAGATGACCCTTCCGGTCGGCATCCTCGCCTTGCAGGGCACGATGGGACCGGCCAGCCTCGCCGCTGTGATGGCGGCGATGACGATGACGATCGCGCCGCTGTTCGTGATCTTCCTGATCGCGCAGCGCTATATCGTCGAAGGATTGACGTCGACCGGCATCAAGGGCTGAGGAGAGCCCGCCGGCGCGGCTCATGAGGAAGGCATTCGGGACGAGATGTTCGGATCACAGATTTCGGCGATCGGGCCGAGCTTCCGCGGGGCCGATTTCGGCATTGCCGAGATCGCCAATTTCGGCGCCTGCCAGTTCCGCCAGGCGGCGCTCACCAGCGACAGCTGGCAGCGGCACGACGGCATCGAACTCGTCTTCATGCTGGAGGGAGAGGCGTGCTGGGAGCTCGGGCCGCGCCGCCTCGCCCAGATCAGCGGCGGCCACGCGCTGGCCTTTCCGGCTGGCATGCAGCACCGCATCAGCAACGGCATCTACACGCCCTCCAAGAATGTCTGGATCATTCTGGAGCCCTTCGTCGAGGGTCGTTCCCGCGTCATGGCCGATGCCGAGCTGAAGGAATTCCTGCAGGTCGCCGGCGCCCAATCCCTGCCGGTGGCCCTCAATGAGGGGCTCCAGAAGCAGCTCATCGAGCTCGTCGCCCGCATGGGGGATCCGCGCGTGATGATCGGCGCTCCCGTTGCCATCGCGGACATCCGCGCGCGCCTCTCCTCGCTGCTCGTCGCGTTCTGGCAGGCCTGCAACGCGCGGCAGGAGCCGCGGCGCTCGAACATCGTCGAGCATTCCGAGGAGATGCTGCGCGATGATCCCGATCATGACGTCGACATAGCCGAGCTTGCCCGCCGGATGGGGTGCAGCCGCTCGCTGCTGCATATGAGCTTCAAGCGCGAGCTCGGCATGAGCCCGGTCGATTACCGGCAGCGACTGAAGATCAAGCGCTGCTGCGAATTGCTGCAGACCTCGGAACTGCCGGTGACGACGATCGCCATCGATGCCGGCTTCGCATCGACGCAGTATTTCGCGCGCGTGTTCCGGAAATATCTGGGCACGACGCCGTCAAATTACCGGCGCCTGTTCCAGCCACACGCCGGCGGCGGGGCGAGGGCGCCGACTCACAATTGACCCGGTGACGCCGCCGCGCCGCCGATGCCGCATGGTCGCCGAGTTGGACTGGCGGCCTCGCAACGTTCGGCGGGCCAGGCGATGCGTGCGTCGGCGACGTTCTGAACTATGCTCGGCCCACGGCGTTTGTATCCGGGGGGCGCTATGGAGACGACGAAGATCGACAATTCTCTGCAGGCGGGGGCTCCGCCGGATGGTGGCAGGCCGGGCGACCGGCCGGATGCCGCGGCGCCGACGGTGGGGGCTCTTCTCGACTCGTGCGGCGACGACGATGACGAACTCGGCGTCGCCGGCGACCGGGCGCCATGGCGACAGCGCCTGCGCAAGCTCTATGTCGGGACCGACCGGCGCGCGACCCGCTTCCAGTGGGCGATCGCCTGCGTCGATCTCGTCATCATCGCTTTTTTCATCTTCAGCCCCGTCCTGCAGGAATGGAGGGCGTTCCTCTGGGTCGACTATGCCGTCGCCCTCCTTCTGGCGGCGGACTTCACGGCGCGGGCGCTGGCGGCCACCCATCTCGGGCGCTGGCTGCGGCAGCCGGTCGTCTGGGTCGACCTTGTCGTCCTCGCCACGCTGCTGGCGCCGCTCTGGCTGGCCAATCTCGGCTTCCTGCGTATCCTCCGCCTGTGGTCGCTGTCGCAGAAGGGCCTGTTCTGGCGGTCGCTGCGCCGCCGCGGCCTGCAGCAATGGGAGGATGTCGGCCGCGCCGCGATCAATCTCGTCACCTGCCTGTTCGTCATCACCGGCTTCGTCTACACGGCCTTCTCGGGGCCGGACTCGGGCATCAAGGGCTGGATCGATGCGCTCTATTTCACGGTCGCCACGATCACGACGACGGGCTTCGGCGATATCACGCTGCCAGGCACCGCGGGCAAATTGACCTCGATCGTCACGATGATCGTCGGAATCTCGCTGTTCGTCCGGCTCGCCCAGGCCCTGTTCCGGCCCTACAAGGTCTCGTTCCGCTGCCCGCAATGCGCCTTGCTGCGGCACGAGCCGGATGCCGTCCATTGCAAGGCCTGCGGACACCTCCTCGCCATCCCCGATTCCGGCGGCGGATGACCACCGGCCTGCAGCCGCCTGAGGCCCTCACAGCTGGGCGCCGTGCCCGTCGATCGCCCCGGCCCGACAGGCGGTCGCGCTCGCAATGTCCTTCCAGCATCAGATCGGACGATCGGTTGACCGGCTTCTCCTTGACGCGACTTTCCTGCCGCCTTGTGCTTCTCTCGGCCCTGGCACTCGCTGGCGCCTCGGCCGCCTTGTCCGAGGCGGCTTCGCCCGGCGCGGCCGACGAAGCCTTTCCGCTCCGCGCCGCCGACACGTCGAGCCCGCGCGATACGCTGACGACGTTCCTCCGCGATTTCCGCGGCAGCGCCGAGGCCTGGCGGAGCGGCAAGAGCCGCGACGTGATCGACCGGGCGCTGGCGCGCGCGCGCGACACCATCGATTTCAGCGAGGTGCCCGCCCTCGGCTATGGTGCGGCGACCCTCATCGACATGGCGCTCCTCAGCGAGGTGCTCGACCGGGTCGAGCTGCCGCCTCCAGAGCAGATCCCCGGCGATGCCGATGTCGAGGCCGGCAAGGATGACGCGGTCACGCGCTGGGAGATCCCCAATACACGGCTCGAGATCGTCAAGATCGCCGACGGGCCCCGCGCCGGAGAGTTCCTGTTCTCGAAGGAAACGGTCGCCGAGCTTCGCGACGTCTACGAGCTCGCCAAGGACGTGCCCTATCGGCCGGGCGCGCTCGCCGGCATCTATGAGGACGTGCTGTCCAGTCCCGGCGACTGGGTGCCCGAGCGGTTCCGCGACAGCCTGCCCGCCTGGGCGACCTTCGTCGCCGCCGGCCATGCCCTCTGGCAGTGGATCGCGCTGGCGATCCTGATGGCGCTCACCTTGCCGCTGGTCCCGATCGCGCTCCGGGCCGGCCTCACCTGGGATGTCAGGCAGGGACGGCAGAGCCCCTGGCTCCGCTTCGGCACGCCGGCCGCGCTGCTCTTCATCGTCGGCCTCGCCGAGCTCTTCCGAAACCTCGCCGAAAACGTCATCGGGCTGCTCGAACTGCCCATGGAGGTCATCAGCTTCATGGTCCTCGGCGTCCAGGCGGTGGGCCTCGCCTTCCTGGTGTTCGTGCTGTCCAACCGGCTCGCCGATGCGATCGGCGGGATGAGGACCGGCGCCGACGGACATCCTCAACTCGACGCGGCGATGACGCGGATGCTGTTCCGCCTGATCAGCCTCGCCTTCATGGTGCTCCTGGTCGCTGCCGCCGCGAGCCGGATCGGCATTCCGATCGCGCCGCTGGTGGCCGGTCTCGGCGCCGGCGGTCTCGCCATCGCGCTCGCGGTGCGGCCGACGCTCGAAAACATCATCGGCGGGCTGACGCTCTTTGCCGATCGGCCGGTCAGGGTCGGCGACTTCTGCCGCTACGGCGACAATTTCGGCACGGTCGAGCAGATCGGGCTGCGCTCCACGCGCATCCGCACGGTCGAGCAGAGCCTCGTCACCGTTCCCAACAGCGAATTCTCGCAGATGCATCTCGACAATTTCACGGCGCGCCGCTCGCGCCTGCTGCAGACGGTGCTGCATATCCGCCATGGCACGACGCCCGACCAGATGCGCCTGCTGCTTACCCAGATCCGCGCGCTTCTCGGGACCCATCCGCTGGTGATGCCGGACACCTTCCATGTCCGCTTCATCGGCTACGGCGCCTTCTCCAAGGAGATCGAGGTCTTCGCCTATCTCCGCTGCGAGGACGAGCACAGCTTCCTGGAAGCGCGCGAGGACCTCTTGCTCAGCATCGAAGAGATCGTGCAGCAGGTCGATACCGGCTTTGCCGGACGCGGCGCGGCGGGATAGCGGCGCCGGCGGCCGGGGGATCAGTCCCTGGTCGCCGCCAGCGTGTGGGCGACCAGCGCGTTGGCATGGCCATGGCCCATGCCATGGTCCTTCTTCAGCATCGCGACGAGTTCCATATGCTTCGCCGGAAGCTTGCTGCGCACGAGATCCTGCCATTCGGCGATCGGGCGGCCATATGTCTTCTCGATCGAGGGGAAATAGGAGGCCGGTCCTTTGACGGGCTGGTCAGCCATGGCAGCGTCTCTCTGGGTCGCGGGCGCTGGCCGCAGCTTCGCCTCGTCCGGCGCGCGTCGCAAGGGCGGATCGCGCGCTGGCTGATGGAACTCCCGGGCGAATTCGGTATCCAACCGCCGCCGAAGCTCCTACACCTTGGGGCCTCGACATCGAGACCGGCCGCTCCGGCCGTCTCCCGCCTCACAGCAAAGTTCAGCGCCATCTCCCTTCGCGACCGCATCCGCCGCGTCTCCTCCTGGTGTCGCCCACTCGCGGCAGCGCTGGTGGCGGGCGGCCTCATGCTGTCGAGCGCCGCCGCGGGTGAGATCGTCGCGTTCGACAGCCAGAGGGCCGCAGCCGGCACGATCATCGTGCACACAAAGCAACGCCTGCTCTATCTCGTGGTCTCGCCCGGGATCGCGCTGCGCTACAGCGTCGGCGTCGGACGGTCCGGCCGCCAGTGGCAGGGCCGCTCGACGATCAGCGGCAAATATCTTCGTCCGAACTGGGAGCCGCCGGCGGAGATCCGGCGCGACAAGCCGCAACTGCCGGAGATCATCCCGTCGGGGTCGCCGCACAACCCGATGGGCGCCGCCGCCATGACGATCGCGGGCGGCCTCTATGCCATCCACGGCACCAACAGGCCGGCATCGATCGGCGGCTTCGTCTCCTATGGCTGCATCCGGATGTACAATGCCGACATCCTCGACCTTTTCGAGCGCGTCAACGTCGGCACGCCTGTTATCGTGACGCCGTGACGGCTCCATCGCTCATCGACAGCTGCTGCTGAGCTGGGCCGGACGCGACGCTCCGCGCCTCACCGATCCGTTCGGGCGCGGGGGCATCGTCGAACAGCACGCTTAGCAAGGACGGATGCACCGTCAGCTGCGCCTTGTAGCTGATATGGCCGAGCCGCCTGAACTTGTTCATGAAAAAGCTGACGCGTGAGCGCGTGGTGCCGATCATCTCCGCCAGCGTCTCCTGGCTGATCTTGGGAATCGCCGGCTCGAGCGGCGTGCCGCTGCCATAGTTGGCCAAGAGCAACAGCGCGCGCGCCAGGCGCTTTTCGCTCGAATTGAAGAGCTGATCGACGAGATCCTCGTCAGCGCGGATGGATCGCCGCAGCATCCGGTCGAGCAGGAAGCGTGCGAAGTCCGGTTCGCCCTTCAACAGCGAAGACATCGGGTCACGGTCGATCCGCGTGATGAAGCAATCGGTGAGCGCGACAGCACTCGTCATGCGCCGTTCCTCTCCGGCGAGGAAGGCCTGTCCGAAAAACTCATCGCGCCCGAGCAATGCGATGACGGCTTCTTTTCCGCCCGAAGAGGCGACAGTCAGCTTGATCTTGCCGCGGCGTATATAGAAGACCGAGTCCGCGACAGAACCTTGGCTGAACACAACGAGATTGCGTGAATATTTGAGAAGAGATCGACCAGATCCGGCGGTGTTCAGATATGAATCGCTGTCAAAATCGGTTGGCGTCCGAGGTGTCACAAATATATCCCTGCGATGACTATTCGATCTGTGTGTTTTTTATTTGACGAATAGTGAGCCGTATTGACCATATTAACCTCAGTAGGCTCGATAAGTTCCCCAACTAACTAGTTCACATCGGGGAACAATCAATGAAGCATCTGCAGACGGCATATCTGAGCGGGGCCGCATGGGCATTGGCGGGATTGACGTTTGCTGGACCGTCTGTCGTTCACGCGGAAGACCTGTCGAGCTTCGCGATCCTCGCCGGGTCGACGATCACCAATACCGGGTCGAGCGTCATCAACGGCAATATCGGCCTCAGCCCCGGCACGGCCCTGACCGGCTTTCCGCCGGGCGTCGTCGTCGCGCCGTCGTCGATCCATCTGAATGACGGCGTCGCCGTCCAGGCGAAGATCGACCTGGTCGCCGCCTACAACACTCTCGGCAATCGCCCGGCCACGGCGGATCTGACCGGCAAGGATCTCGCCGGCCTCGTGCTCGCGCCCGGCGTCTATTCCTACAAGAACGCGGCGCAATTGACCGGCACGGTGACGATCGACGCCAAGAACAACCCGAATGCCGTCTTCGTCGTCAATATCGGCAGCACGCTGACGACCGGAAGCGGATCGAGCGTCGCGCTCATCAATGGCGCCAAGGCCAGCAATGTCTATTTCGTCGTCGGGAGTTCGGCGACGCTCGGCACGTCGACGTCCTTCGCGGGCCAGATCCTGGCGCTGACCAGCATCACGCTGAACACCAGCGCCAATGTGCTGTGCGGCGCCGTCCTCGCGCGCAATGGCGCCGTGACGCTCGACACCAACCGCATCTCGACCTGCAAGGTCAGCAAGGCGACGTTCGGCGCCGTCGTCGGCTCGCCGACGGGCACGGGCGGCACGCCGACCACGGGCGGTACACCGACGACCGGCGGCACCCCGACAACCGGCGGCACGCCGACCACCGGCGGAACGCCGACGACGGGTGGAACGCCGTCGACCGGCGGCACCACGGGCGGCGGAACGACGATCCCCGGCGGCACCGATGGCGGAGGCACGACCACGCCGGGCGGCACGGCAGGCGGCGGTACGCCCGATACGGGCGGGACTCCGCCGATCGACACGACGTCGACGCCCCCGGTCGGGAGCAATATCGTCAACGTGGCCGGCGGGCTCGACACGTTCGTCGAAAGCGGCGGCACGCCGCCGCTGGTGCTCGACCTTCTGACGGCCGATCAGCTCAAGACGACCTTCCAGGAGATCGCCGGCGAGGTCGGCACCTCCGTCGCCCCGGCCGGAAACCAGGCGATGAACTCCTTCATGACGGAAATCTTCAGCCGCCTCAACGACTACACCCCGTCATTCCCACGGCCGCAGCCCGTCCCGCAGAAGCCGATGACGGTCAAGGTGCTCGGCTATGTCACCGAAGACCCGCGCCTCGAGCAGGCGGCGGCGACCATCTCGGCGGTGGAGAAGACGCCGGTGGCCGTCTATGTCGACCCCAATCCGATGAGCGCCTGGCTCTCCGGCTATGGCGACCAGAGCTATACGGACGGCGACATGTATGAAGGGACGCATGACCGGTCGATCAGCACGGTCGGCTTTGCCGGCGGCTTCGACTATCTGGTCAGCCCGAATACGCGGATCGGACTTGCGGTCGGCGCCGGCCGGGCCGATTACAGCCTTTCGGACGGTTTCGGCAGCGGCAATTCCGACATCTACCAAGCGGCGATCTATGGGCGCACCGATTTTGGCCCGGCCTATGTCTCGGCTGCGCTCGCCACGGCGTGGAACGACGTCTCGACCGATCGCACCATCAGCACCATCGGCTATGATCGCCTGACGGCCGATTTCTCGGCCTATGACGTCGCCGGCCAGATCGAGGGCGGCTATCGCTTCGATCTCCCGGCCATGACGGGCGTTCCCGGCGCCGGCTGGATCACCCCCTATGCCGCGCTGCAGCTGCAGGCGTTCTTCACCCCGGCCTATAGCGAGACGAGCTATACCGGCGCCTCGCCCTTTGCGCTCAACTATGGTTCCGACACGACCACCACGGCGCATACCGAACTCGGCGTGTGGCTCGGGCGCAGCTTCCTGATGGACGAGGGGACGATGCTGGCGCTGAAGATGCGCCTTGCCTGGGCGCATAACGAGGGCGGCGACGCGCTGCTCGACGCCAATTTCCAGACCATGCCGGGCTCGGACTTCACGGTCGCCGGCGCCAATCTCGCGGCCGATGCGCTCCTCGCCTCGGCCGGCGCGGAAGTCTCCTTCATCAAGGGCCTGTCGCTCGGCGCCTATTTCGATACCCAGCTGGCAGACTCCTCGCAGACCTATGCCGGAACCGGACGCCTCACCTATTCCTGGTAGGCATCGCTCCGAGGCTCGCGACGCGACGCAACAGCAGGCAGCGGTCTCCGCTGCCTGCTTGCCGTCCTGAAGGACCCGCCCGGCGTTGCGGCCTGTCCGACGCCCGGTCAGGCGACGCCCTTGCCGCCGGTCGCGCCGAACACCTCGCCATTGAGATAGCTGCCGTCCTGCGAGGCGAGCAGGACATAGATCGGGGCGAGCTCCACCGGCTGGCCGGGGCGGCCGAAATCGCTGGCCTTGCCGAATTCCGCGACCTTCTCGTCCGGCTGTCCGCCGCTCGGCTGCAGCACGGTCCAGAACGGGCCGGGGGCGACGACATTCGCCCGGATGCCCTTCTCGATCAGCTGCTTGGCGAGCGCCTTGGTATAGGCGACGATGCCGGCCTTGGTCGTCGCATAGTCGAGCAGGATCGCCGAGGGCTCATAGGCCTGGATGGAGGCGGTGGTGATCACCGACCCGCCGGGCGGCATGTGCGGCGTTGCTGCCTTGGCGATCCAGTGCATCGCATAGAGATTGGTCTTCATCGTCTGGTCGAAGTCGTCGTCGGTGAGCTCCGCGATCGTCTCGCGGAACTGCTGCCGCGCGGCGTTGACGACGAGAATGTCGAGGCCGCCGAGACCCTCGACCGCCTTGCCGACCAGCGTGTCGCACCAGGCGCGATCCTTGATGTCGCCGGCAAGGCCGATCGCGACGCGTCCCTCGCTTTCGATCAGCGCGATCACCTCGTCCGCGTCCGCCTGCTCCTCCGGCAGATAGGCGATGGCGACATCGGCGCCCTCGCGGGCAAAGGCGATCGCCGCCGCGCGTCCGATGCCTGAATCGCCGCCGGTGATCAGCGCCTTGCGGCCCTTCAGCTTGCCGGATCCGACATAGCTCTCCTCGCCGTGATCCGGCTCTGGGTCCATCCGTCCGGCAAGGCCCGGCATCGGCTGCGGCTGCTCGGGGAAGGGGGGCTGCGGATATTGCGTTCGGGGGTCCTGCATCATGCTGCGATCGGTCATGCGGTCGGCCTTCCGGTTGTCTGAGGATGGCTTGGCAACGGATGGGGGGAGGGAGGGTTCCGAAGGGAATGACGCCGAGACGGCGCGGCGCGCGTGACGCGAAGCCGGCAAAAAACCGCCTTGGGGCGTGGCTTGGAAAGCTGAAGAGGTCGTCGCGGGATGAGAAGTCTGGACGGGAGCGGGCGGGGTAAGGGCTCGGCTGCCTTTTCGTTGGCCAGGACGAGAGACCGGAAAAACCGTCCTGTTCCCTGTGCCGCCATGTCCGGTTGACGCGCTCACCGTCCTCAGCTTGAAACTCGGCGGGCGGCGGTGGGTTCCAGGCGGGATCTGCGAGGGCGTGACGGACATGCGCCTTTCGTCGGCATCCACAGGACGCAGCGCCGCGCGCGGCTGCCGTTGACAGCGGCCGCATTGCCTATGCTATGTTCATGCCGAGACATTGAGCATTGTTCGATGTCAGACGCATATCAGGTCTCAGCGGCCACCGGGCAACAGTGCCCCATGACGCCCCATCCGCGTGGTTGGGTCCTGCGTCATGGGGCTTTTTTATTGGGTATTGCAGCGCATGCGCGACGCTATCCGCATCGGCATCCTCTATTCGACCGTCGGCGCCTATGGCGCGATGGGGCGGGACTGCCGCGACGGCGCCGAATTCGCCTTCGAGACGCTGGCGGAAGAGGGCGGGCTGCCCTTTGCCATCGAGCCGATCTTCGCCGATCCGCAAGGCGAGCCGGCGCGCTATATCGATCTTGCGCGCGGGCTGCTGCGCGAGGAGGGCTGCCGCCACATCGTCGGCACCATCACCTCGGCGGCGCGCAAGGATGTCATCCCGCTCGTCGAGAAGCATGACGGCCTGCTCTGGTACATGTGCCCCTATGAGGGCTTCGAGGCGAACCAGAACGTCATCTATACCGGCGGCTGCCCCAACCAGCACCTCGTCCCGCTGTTCGACTATCTGCTGCCGCGCCATGGCAAGCGGGTCTATCTGCTCGGCGCCAACTATGTCTGGGGCTGGGAGATGAACCGCCTCGCCCGCGAGCGGATCGGCGCGGCCAGCGGCGAGATCGTCGGCGAATGCTGCCTGCCGCTCGAGGAGACGGATGTCGCGCGGCTGATCGCCGATGTCGAACGGCAGCGGCCCGATTTCGTGCTGAACAATCTGATCGGGCCGTCGAGCTATGCCTTCCTCGCCGCCTTCAAGGCGCTGGGCGAGCGCAACCCCGCCTTCGCGCCCGAGCGCTGCCCGGTTGTTTCCTGCGACCTGACGGAATGCGAGTTCGGCGCCATCGGCGCGGATGTCGCCACCGGCCATCTCTCGGCCGCCGCCTATTTCGACAGCCTCGAGAGCGCCGAGAACATCGCCTTCAAGCGGCGCGTCGCGGCGCGCTTCGGTCCGGGGCGCGTGATCTCCTCGCCGTTTGCCGGCGCGTTCACGGCCGTAAGGCTCTGTGCCGAGGCGATCCGGCGCGCTGGAACCGACGATCCGGTCGCGGTCAAGGCGGCGCTGCATGCCGGCGTGCATCAGACGGTGCTCGGCGCGCTGCGCATCGACGCCCGCACCAATCATGCGGCGCTGCCGTTCCATCTCGGCCGCATCACGGCGGCGGGCGGCTTCGACATCATCGCCTCACGGCCGGCCGTCGCCGCCGATCCCTATCTGACCGGACCCCGGAGCCGGGGCGAGGGCGCAAGGCTGAGGCTCGTATCATGATCGCGACACCGAGCTTCTCCGGCCTGAGCGCCGCGCTGCTGCATCGCTCCGACTGGGGCATCGAGCCGCTGGTGCCGCAGCTCGAACTGCTCGGGCTGCGCATCGTGAGGCTCTGGGAGCCGCTCGATCTCTCCGTGCACGCGGTCGATCTCGTCCTCGTTGATGCCGATCAGGGCTGGGACGGGCTGCTGCCCTGGACGGCAGGGGCAGCGCCCGTGCCGGTCGTCGCGCTGCTCGGCTCGGAGGCGCCGGGGCGGATCGCCTGGGCGATGGAGCAGGGCGCCGGCGCGCTGATCACCAAGCCCGTGGTGGCGTCGGCCGTCTATCCGGCCCTGGTGATGGCGGCGGCGGTGCATGCCGAGCGGCGCGCGGTGGTCCAGCGCATCGGCCTGCTCGAGGAGCGCCTCCGGCTCCGGCCCGTCGTGCATGGCGCCGTCCGGGCTGTCATGGCGGCGCAGAGGCTCGACGAAGACGCCGCCTATCGTTTCCTGCGCGAGACCGCCATGCGCCGCCGCATCGCCATCGAGCATGTCGCCGCCGCGATCCTCAGCGGGCGCGACCCCCTGTCGGAGGCGATCTGATGCGGGTCCTTCGCGAGCTTCTCGCGCGGCCCTCCGCCGCCTTCGGCGCGCTGATCGTGCTCCTCGTCGTCATCGCCGCGGTGTTCGCGCCGTGGCTCGCGCCCTATGCCCCCGATGCGCAGCCCTTCGACGGGCTGACCATCGACGGTGCGCCGCTGCCGCCCGACAGTCATTACTGGCTCGGCACCGATACGCTCGGCCGCGACCTCCTCTCGCGCCTCCTCTATGGCGCGCGCACCTCGCTGATCATCGGTCTCGTCGCCAATGGCACGGCGGTGGCGATCGGCCTTTTGGTCGGCACGCTCGCCGGCTATCTGCCGACCCGCTCCGGCAACTGGATCATGCGCTTCACCGATCTCATGATGGCGTTTCCGGCGCTGCTGCTCGCCATCGTGCTGGCGGCGCTGCTGAAGCCGAGCCTCTGGATCGTCGCGCTGGTCATCGCGCTGGTGAACTGGGTCCAGGTGGCGCGCATCGCCTATACCGAGACGCGTGGGCTGGTGCAGCGCGATTTCATCCTGGCCGAGCGCTCGCTCGGCGCCGGTCATGGCCGCATCCTCTTCCATCACATCCTGCCGCATCTGATGCCGACGGCGATCGTCTGGGGCACGCTCGGCATCGCGACGACGGTGCTCCTGGAGGCGACGCTCTCCTTCCTCGGCATCGGCGTGCAGCCGCCGGAGCCGTCCTGGGGCAACATCATCTTCGAGAGCCAGAGCTATTTCCAGGCGGCGCCCTGGCTCGTCTTCTTCCCCGGCGCCGCGATCCTGCTGACCGCGCTCTCGTTCAATCTCGTCGGCGACGCGCTGCGCGACCTGCTCGACCCGACCCAGCGGGGGCGCGGATGATGGCGAAGCGTCCGGCACCACGGGCAGGGAGGCGGCCATGCTGAGCCTCATCGCCCAGCGGCTGGTGCAGTCGGCGCTGATCCTCTTCGGCGTCGCCGTCATCACCTTCGCGCTGCTCTATGCGCTGCCGGCCGATCCCGCCGTCATGATCGCCGGCCGTTCGGCGACCGCGAAGACCGTCGCCAGCATCCGCCACGAACTCGGCCTCGACCAGGCGCTGCCGGTCCAGTTCTGGCACTATTTCACCGGCCTCCTGCAGGGCGATCTCGGCCGCTCCTATGCGCAGAAGACCGAGGTCGAGACGCTGATCCTCGCGAGGCTGCCGGCGACGCTGATCCTGATGGCGGCCGGCATCGCCGTCGAGGTGACGCTGGGGCTGCTGCTCGGCATGGCGGCGGCGCTCCGGCGCGGCGGAATCCTCGATCGCACGATCATGACGGCCTCGTTCGTCGGCGTCTCCGCGCCGCAGTTCGTGGTGGCGCTGGTTCTGCTCTACATCTTCGCGGTGACGCTCGGCTGGTTCCCGATGTCGGGCTTCGGCAGCCCGGCGCATATCGTGCTGCCGGCGCTGACGCTCGGCGTGCTCGGCGCCGGCTGGTATGCGCGCATGGTCCGCTCGGCGATGATCGACGTCCTGAACCAGGATTATATCCGCACCGCCAATGCCAAGGGCCTCTCCTCGCGCCGCGTCGTGCTGCGCCATGCCCTGCCCAACGCGCTGCTGCCGATCATCGCGATGATCGGCATCGATATCGGCCAGTTCATGAGCGGCGTCGTCGTCGTCGAGGCCGTCTATGGCTGGCCGGGCATCGGCCAGCTCGCCTGGCAGGCGATCCAGCAGGTCGACATCCCCATCATCATGGGCGTCACCCTCGTCTCGGCGCTGGCCATCGTCATGGGCAACCTTCTCGCCGACATCCTCGCGCCGCTGGTCGATCCGCGCATCAGAAGCCGTTGAGTTCAGTCGAAAGCCTAAAACAAACAAACGAAGGGAATCCGCAGATGTTGAGACGCTTGCTCCGAACCACCGCGCTGGCGGGCCTCCTGGCCCTCGCGGCTCCCGCGGCCTTCGCCGCCGATACGCCGAGCCAGGGCGGCGACATCGTCGTCACCTACAAGGACGACATCGCGACGCTCGATCCGGCGATCGGCTATGACTGGCAGAACTGGTCGATGATCAAGAGCCTGTTCTCGCGGCTCATGGATTATACGCCGGGCACCTCGGAGCTGATCCCCTCGCTCGCCGAGAGCTTCACCGTCTCGCCCGATGGCCTCACCTACACCTTCAAGCTCCGGCCGGGCGTCAAGTTCTCCAACGGCCGCGAACTCGTCGCCTCCGACGTCAAATATTCGATCGAGCGCGCGGTCAATCCGAAGACGCAGGGCCCCGGCGCCGGCTTCTTCGGCGCGATCGTCGGCCAGGCGGAGATGGCGGCCGGCACGGCCGAGACCATGCCCGGCATCGAGACGCCTGACGACCACACCGTCGTGTTCAAGCTGTCGCGTCCGGACGCGACCTTCCTGCATGTGCTGGCGATCAACTTCTCCTCGATCGTGCCGAAGGAGGCCGTCGAGGCGGCGGCCGGCGATTTCGGCAAGAAGCCGGTCGGCTCGGGCGCCTTCATCCTCAAGGACTGGACGATCGGCCAGAAGCTCGAATTCGTCCGCAACCCCGACTACTACGTCAAGAACGTGCCGCATATCGACAGCTTCACGGTCGAGGTCGGCCAGGAGCCGCTGGTCGCGCTGCTCCGCCTGCAGAAGGGCGAGGTCGACATCGCCGGCGACGGCATTCCGCCGGCCAAGTTCCTCGAGATGAGCAAGGGGCCTGACGCGGCCGACATGATCGTCGACGGCGAACAGCTGCAGACCGGCTACATCACGCTCAACACCAAGGTGCCGCCGCTCGACGACGTCAAGGTGCGCCAGGCGCTCAACATGGCGATCAACAAGGAGCGGCTGACGCGCATCGTCAACGGCCGCGCGACGCCGGCCAACCAGCCGCTGCCGCCGCTGATGCCGGGCTATGACAAGAGCTTCACCGGCTATGCCTATGACGTGGAAAAGGCCAAGGCGCTGCTCGCCGAGGCCGGGCATCCCGATGGCTTCTCGACCGTGCTCTATTCGACCAACACCGACCCGCAGCCGCGCATCGCGCAGGCGATCCAGCAGGATCTCGCGGCCATCGGCGTCAAGGCCGAGATCAAGGCGCTGGCCCAGGCGAATGTGATCGCCGCCGGCGGCACCGAGGGCGAGGCGCCGATGATCTGGTCGGGCGGCATGGCCTGGATCGCCGACTTCCCGGATCCGTCGAATTTCTACGGTCCGATCCTCGGCTGCTCCGGCGCCGTCACCGGCGGCTGGAACTGGTCGTGGTACTGCAACAAGGATCTCGACGCCCGCGCCATCGCGGCGGATTCGATGTCCGATCCCGCCAAGGCGGCCGAGCGCGCCGCGACCTGGGGCAAGATCTTCACCGACATCATGGCCGATGCGCCGTGGATCCCGGTGTTCAACGAGCGCCGCGTCGTCGCGAAGTCGAAGCGCATGGGCGGCCCCGGCGAGATCTATATCGATCCGACCCGCGTCATCAATTACGACGCGATCTTCGTGAAGCCCTGAGAGCGGCGGCTTTCTACCCCTGTTGCCATCGCCCCGGTCCGTGCCTCGCACGGCCGGGGCCCTTTCGAGGAGCCGCCCATGTGCGTCGCCTGCACCCACACCATCCATAGCGCCAGCACCCACTATGGCTGGAACCGCGACTTCCCGCCGGTCCTCGTCGCGAAGCCCGGCGAGACCATCCATTTCGAGTGCAAGGATTCGTCCGGCGGCCAGCTCGGCGAAGGCTCGACGGTCGAAAGCGTCACCGCGCTCGATTTCGGCAAGATCAATCCGGTCACCGGCCCCGTCTATGTCGAGGGCGCCGAGCCCGGCGATGCGCTGAAGGTCACGATCCGCTCGTTCGAGCCGTCCGGCATCGGCTGGACCGCCAATATTCCGGGCTTCGGCCTGCTCGCCGACCACTTCAAGGAGCCGGCGCTGCATGTCTGGACATATGACGCCGCGGCGATGACGCCCGCGCTCTACGGCCCCGGCGGCCGGGTGCCGCTGAAGCCCTTCGCCGGCACGATCGGCGTCGCCCCGGCTGAAGCTGGCCTCCATTCGATCGTCCCGCCGCGCCGCGTCGGCGGCAATCTCGACATCCGCGACCTGACCGCCGGCGTCACGCTCTATCTGCCGGTCGAAGTGCCCGGCGCGCTGTTCTCGATCGGCGACACCCATGCCGCGCAGGGCGACGGCGAAGTGTGCGGCACGGCGATCGAAAGCCGGATGAATGTCGAGGCGACGCTGGAGCTCGTCAAGGACGCCCGGCTGAAGAGCCCGCGCTTCACGACGTCAGGCCCGGTCACCCGACATCTCGACGGCGCCGGCTACGAGGTCACCACCGGCATCGGTCCGGATCTCATGACCGCGGCGCAGGAAAGCGTGATGCGGATGGTCGATCTCCTTTGCGCCGAGCACGGCCTCAGTCCCGTCGATGCCTATATGCTCTGCTCTGTCTGTGCAGATCTTCGCATCAGCGAGATCGTCGACATGCCGAACTGGGTGGTCTCGTTCTATTTCCCGCGGATCGTGTTTTCTTGACTGCGGCGACGACACCTCTCCTCTCCGTCCAGGGCCTCGTCATCGACGCGCGGACGCCCGAGGGGCCGCGGCGCATCCTCGACGATGTCAGCTTCGATCTCGCCAAGGGCGAGACGCTGTGCCTTGCCGGCGAGTCCGGCTCCGGCAAGAGCGTGACGTCGCTGGCGATCCTGCAATTGCTGCCGAAGGCCTCGCTCCGGATCGCCGGCGGCAGCATCCGCCTCGCCGGGCGCGAGCTTGTCGGCCTGTCGCGCGGCGCGATGCGGGCGGTGCGCGGCGGCGAGATCGCGATGATCTTCCAGGAGCCGATGACCTCGCTCAACCCGGTGATGACCGTCGGGGCGCAGCTCACCGAGGCGATCCGCGAGCATCAGGGCAGCGAGGGCGACAGCGCCGAGACGAGGGCGCGCGCCATGCTCGATGCGGTGCATATCGCCGATCCCGCGCGGCGGATGGCGCAATATCCGCATGAGCTCTCGGGCGGGATGCGCCAGCGCGTGATGATCGGCATGGCGCTCTCCTGCCAGCCGAAGGTGCTCATCGCCGACGAGCCGACCACGGCGCTCGACGTCACCGTTCAGGCGCAGATCCTCAAGCTGATGCGCGAATTGAAGGGCGAGTTCGGCGCCTCGATCATCCTCATCACGCATGACATGGGCGTCGTCGCCGAGATGGCCGATCGTGTCGTGTTGATGCAGGCTGGCCGGATCGTCGAGACCGGGGGGGTCGAGCAGATTTTCACCGCGCCGCGCGAGCGCTATACGCGCGACCTCCTCGCCGCCGTGCCGCGGCTCGGCGCGCGCAGCGGTACCGACGGTCCGCCGCGCGTCACGCCAGAGCCGAAGGCGCCGCCGGAGCGGCGGCAGGAGCCCGTGCTCGTCGTCTCGGATCTCCGCGTCTCCTATGGCGGCGGCTCCACGCTTTTCGGCGGCGCGAAGCCGGGGCATCGCGCAGTCGACGGCGTCTCGTTCGAGATCCGGGCCGGCGAGACGCTCGGCCTCGTCGGCGAATCCGGCTCCGGCAAGTCGACCACCGGCAAGGCAGCGCTCGGCCTCGTCCCGTTCGAAGGCGCCGTCTCGATCGACGGCACGGCGATCGCCGGGCTCTCGCCGCGCGAGATGCGGCCGGTGCGGCGCTCGGCACAGATGATCTTCCAGGATCCCTATGCCTCGCTCGATCCGCGCATGTCGATCGGCGCTGCCATCGCCGAGCCGCTGGTGATCCATGGCATCGGCCGGGCGAGCGATCACCGAGAGCGCGTCGCCGAGCTGCTCCGCCGTGTCGGGCTCGCGCCCGACCTTGCCAGCCGTTATCCGCATGAGTTCTCGGGCGGCCAGCGCCAGCGCATCTGCATCGCGCGGGCATTGGCGCTCGAGCCGAAGCTCATCGTCTCCGACGAGAGCGTCGCGGCGCTCGATGTCTCGGTGCGGGCGCGGGTGCTCGACCTGATGCTCGAGCTGCAGGAGACGATGGGCCTCGCCTATCTCTTCATCTCGCATGACATGGCCGTCATCGAGCGGATGAGCCACCATGTCGCGGTCATGCGGGCCGGGCAGATCGTCGAGGCGGGAACGCGGCGCGCCGTGTTCGAGGCGCCGACGGATCCCTATACGCGCGATCTCATGGCGGCGGTACCGATTCCCGAGCCGCGCCGCGAGGCGGCCGCCTGAGCGGCGAGGCCCTGTTGTCGCAAGCCGCCAACGTGATCCAAAGCGCCCCCTCCGCCGTAGCAAGGCGATCGTCGGGGGACGGGCACTTTGAGGAACGTTGCATGGGCCGTCTCGGAATGATCATCGTCGCAGTGGGCTTTGGGCTTGGTCTCGGCCTCGCCGCGACCAGCGCCGCCGCGGCGCGCGACTTCACGCTCGAAGGCTATTTCGCCGGAAAGACCTCGGCCGTCGGCAGCTTTGGCGCCATCAACGGCGTCAGGCGCACGTTCACCGTCGCGCTGACCGGTAAATGGGACGGACGCACGCTCGTCCTTCGCGAGGATTTCGCCTATGCCGACGGCGAGCGCGACCGCAAGACTTGGCGCTTCAGGAAGATCAACGCCAACCAGTATCGCGGCACCCGCGAGGACGTCGTCGGCGACACGCTGGTGACGATCACGGGCGACACCGCGCGCTTCACCTATCTGGTCGATCTCGATCCGGGCGAGAAGGCGAACATCGTGCGCTTCCACGACACGATGCGGCTCCAGGACGATGGCAAGCTGGTCAACACCGCCTGGGTCACCAAATACGGCTTCCCCGTCGCGCGGACCCGGGTCGATTTCTCCCGGCCGTGAGCGCCGGCGAACGCGCGCTCCGCCGATCAGGCGTAGCGCTGCCGCCAGCTAAGGCCCGCGACCGTCTCGCCGGCCGGGCGATATTCGCAGCCGACATGGCCGCCATAGCCGAGCCGGTCGAGCTCCGCGAAGATCCTGAAGTCGTCGAGTTCGCCCGTGCCCGGCTCGTTGCGGCCCGGCACCGAGGCGGTCTGGACATGGCCGATGATCGGCATCAGCGCCGTGAGCCCCTTCAGCATGTCGCCATGCAGGATCTGGCGGTGGTAGATGTCGAATTGCAGCTTGAGATTGGGGCGGCCGAGCGTCGCGATCAGCTCGGCGGCCTGGCTGTAGTCATTCAGCAGATAGCCCGGCATGTCGCGCGGATTGAGCGGCTCGATCAGGAGATCGCGTCCCTCCGCCCCGGCCGCATCGGCGGCGAAGGCGAGCGCGTCGCGGTAGCGCGCGAGCGCCGCCGTGTCGCTGCGATCGGCGATGCCGGCCATCAGGTGCAGGCGCGGCACGGAGAGCGCCGCAGCATAGGCGAGCGCCTCGGCGACGCCGGCACGAAACTCGTCCTGCCGACCCTCGAGCGCCGCGATGCCGCGCTCGCCCTTCGCCCAGTCGCCCGGCGGCATGTTGAACAGCACGACGGAGAGGCCGCTGGCCGCGACGCGCTCGGCGATGGCCTCGGCCGGGAACTCATAGGGGAAGAGGAATTCGACCGCGTCGAAGCCGGCAGCGGCCGCCGCCGCGAAGCGGTCGAGAAAGCCGTGCTCGTTGAACATCATGGTGAGATTGGCGGCAAAGCGCGGCATCAGGTCGTCTCTCCTTCGCTCATCTTTGGCAGGTCGAGCCCGGCGATCATGGCATAGAGCCTCGCCACCGAGGCGTCGTCGTCGCGCGCCATGCCGGCGGCGGCGGTGGCAAGGAATTGCTGCAGCGCGACGCTGGCGACCGGCAGCGGGAAAGTGCCGCTGCGGCCGATATCCTGGATGATGCCGAGATCCTTGGTGAAGATCGAGACGGCGCTGCGCGGGCTGTAGTCGCCCGAAAGGATATGCGGCACGCGGTTCTCGAACATCCAGCTGTTGCCGGCCGATTGCGTGATCACCTCGAAGACGCGGTCAAGATCGAGATCGAGGCTCTTCGCGAAGGCCATCGCCTCGCAGGCGGCGGCGATATGCACCCCGGCGAGCAGCTGGTTGACGATCTTGAACGAGGCGCCGATGCCGGCTTCCGGCCCGAGCTCATGCACCTTCGCGGCGATGGCGCCGAGAACGGACCGCGCCGCGGCGAAGGCGGCCGGCCTGCCGGAGGCCATCACCGTCAGATCGCCACTGTCCGCCTTAAGCGAGCCGCCGCTGATCGGCGCATCGAGATAATGAAGGCCGGCTTCCTCCGCGCGGCGCGCAAAGCGCTTCGCATCATCCGGCGACATCGTCGCGGAGGAGACGATCACGCCGCCTTGCGCCAGCGCGCCGACGACGCCGTCCGCGCCGAACAGCACGGTCTCGGTCTGTGCCGCGTTGACGACGACGACCAGCGCCACCGATGCGCCTTGCGCCGCTTCGCGCGGCGTCGCCGCCGAACGGCCGCCGGCCTCGCCAAGCGCGGCGCGCGCGGCTTCAGAGAGGTCGCAGCCGCTGACCTTGAGCCCGGCGCGGAGAAGCGAGCGGGCCATGCCGAGGCCCATCGAGCCGAGGCCGATCACCGCGACATCGGACTGCGCGACCGTCATCGTGACCGTCATGGAGATCTCCTCGGCTGGGCTGATGACAGCGCTGTCATTTCTCTTTGCCAGAAGCCCTAGCCTTCCGCAACCAAATTATGTTAGCGCTGTCATCAGGCAGGACCGGAGGCGGAGATGACCATGTCGGGGGAGGGATCAGGGCCGCGCGCGCAGCCGCTCCTCGCCGATGTGGCGCGGCGGGCGGGGGTCAGCGAGATCACGGTCTCGCGCGTCATCCGCAACAAGGGGCCGATCTCGGCCAAGACGCGGGCGCTTGTGCTCGATGCGGTCGCCGAGACCGGCTATGTGCCGAACCGCCTCGCCGGCGCGCTCGCTTCGGCCGGCTCGATGCTGGTCGGCGTGGTGCTGCCCTCCGTCTCCAACATCGTCTTCGCCGACGTGCTGCGCGGCGTCCACGCGGCGCTGGCGCCCTCGGGCTATCAGCCGGTGGTCGGCGTCACCGATTATGACGCCCTCGCCGAGGAAGAGGTCGTGCGCTCGCTCCTCGCCTGGCAGCCGGCCGCGATGATCCTCGCCGGCTTCGAGCATACCGAGGCGACGCGGCGCATGCTGGAAGTGAGCCGTATCCGCGTCGCCGAGATCATGGACATCGACGCGCGCCCGATCGACGTCGCCGTCGGCCTGTCGCATCGGAGCGCCGGCCGCGACATCGCCCGCCATCTGCTCGCGCGCGGCTATCGCCGCTTCGGCTATGTCGGCCATGACTGGGACCGCGACCATCGCGCGCGCCTCCGCTACGAGGGGCTGAGGGACGAGCTTCGCCTCGATGGCCTCGACCTCGTCGCCGAGCGCCGCATCGCAGGGCCGAGCGCGACGCTCGCCGGACGCGAGATGCTCGCCGGCCTCCTCACGGAGGGCGGGCGGCCCGACGTCGTCGTGTTCTCGAACGACGACATGGCGGTCGGCGGCTATTTCCATTGCCTCGCGGCGGGGCTCACTGTCAGGCGCGACATCGCGCTGTTCGGCTTCAACGGGCTCGAGATCGGCGCCGCCCTGCCGCAGCGTCTCTCGACCGTCCGATCCAACCGCTTCCTGATCGGCCAGCGCGCCGCGGAGACGCTCGTTGCGCAGGCGGAGCGTCCCGCCGCCGCCGAGATCATTGATACGGGCTATGCGATCGACGTCGGCGAAACGGCCTGACACCTGAAGGAGAACGCCATGCTGCTCGGCGCTGTTGCCGACGACCTGACCGGCGCGACGGATCTCGCGCTGATGCTGGCCCGCGAGGGCATGAAGACCGTGCAGGTGGTGGGAACGCCGCCTGATGGCTTCGACATCGGCGATGCCGAGGCGGTCGTGGTCGCGCTGAAGTCGCGGACGATCCCGGCGGAAGAGGCCGTGCGGCTGTCGCTGGAGGCGGCTCGCTGGCTCAGCGCCGGCGGTGCGCGGCAGATCATCTTCAAATACTGCTCGACCTTCGATTCGACCCCGGCCGGCAATATCGGTCCGGTCGCCGAGGCGCTGATGGCGGCGCTCGGCGCGTCTGTCACCATCGCCTGCCCGGCCTTTCCGGCCAACAAGCGCACCGTCTATCGCGGCCATCTCTTCGTCGGCGATCTCCTCCTTTCCGACAGCCCGATGAAGGACCATCCGCTGACGCCGATGCGCGATGCCAATCTCGTCCGCGTGCTGCAGGCGCAGACGCGCCTTCCGGTTGGCCTCGTTGCACGCGAAGTGGTGGCGGAGGGCCCGGCCGCGATCCGCGCCGCCTTCGATGCGGCTGCTACCGACGGTCCGCGCATGCTGGTCGTCGACGCGATCACCGATGGTGATCTCCGCGCGATTGGCGCGGCCGCCGCCGACCTCACGCTGATCACCGGCGGCTCGGGCATCGCCATCGGCCTGCCGGCGAATTTCCGCGCCGCAGGCCTGATCGAGGGCCGCGGTGCCCCAGTGACGCTGACGGCGCCCGAAGGACGCGCCGTGATCCTCGCCGGCTCCTGCTCGACCGCGACGCGCCGGCAGGTGGCGAGCGCCATCGCGGCGGGGATGCCTGCCCTGAAGATCGATCCGCTGGCGCTCGCCGATGGCAGCGAGACCGTGGACGGCGTCGTCGCCTTCATCGCGGCGGCGGGGGAGGGCCCGGCGCTCGCCTATGCGAGCGATGAACCCGAAGCCGTCGCGGCGGCGCAGGCCCGGCTCGGCCGCGACGCGGCCGGCGCGCTCGTCGAGCACCTCTTCGCCGAGGTCGCGGTCGCCTTGCGCGCGCGCGGCTACACGCGGTTCCTCGTCGCCGGCGGCGAGACGTCGGGTGCCGTGGTGCAGGCGCTCGGCGTCGCGGCGCTGGAGATCGGGCCGGAGATCGATCCGGGCGTGCCCTGGACGCGCAGCCTCGGCGGCGCGGCGCCGGTCGCGCTTGCGCTGAAATCCGGCAATTTCGGCACGGATGATTTCTTCCTGAAGGCCTGGAGGCTGCTCGCATGACCGCCACCCTCTCGGAGGAGACGCGTCTTCGCGACGAGATCTCAAAGGTCGGCGCCTCGATCTTCGAGCGCGGGCTGACCTTCGGCTCGACCGGCAATATCAGCGCGCGCCTTGCCACCGGCGAGCTTCTGATGACGCCGACCAATGCCTCGCTCGGCGACCTCGATCCGGCGCGGCTGTCGCGTTTCACGGCCGAGGGCGTCCATGTCGGCGGCGACAAGCCGACCAAGGAAGCGTTCCTGCATCGCTGCATGTATTGCGAGCGGCCGGGCGCCGGCGCCGTCGTGCATCTGCACTCGACCTATTCGGTCGCGGTCAGCATTCTCGCCGATGTCGATCCCGAGGACGTGCTGCCGCCGCTCACCGCCTATTACATCATGCGGGTCGGGTCGCTGCCGCTGATCCCCTATCATCCGCCTGGAGACGAGAGCCTCGCGCTCGCCGTTGCCGAGAGGGCCAGGGCGCATAGCGCGGTGCTGCTTGCCAATCACGGGCCAGTCGTCTCGGGCGCGACCCTCCGCGAGGCGCAATATGCGACCGAGGAACTGGAGGAGACGGCGAAGCTCTTCCTGCTGCTCGACGGCCGCAGGACGCGGCCGCTGACGGCGGAGCAGGTCGAGGCCCTCAGGCGGCGCTGAGCCGCCGGAGGGCGGAGGGGTCAGCCGCGTCCGACCAGCGGCATCTTCGTCGCCATGATGGTCATCTGCAGGATGTTGGTGTCGAGCGG
This sequence comes from Kaistia sp., assembly GCA_965279105.1. Taxonomy (GTDB): domain Bacteria; phylum Pseudomonadota; class Alphaproteobacteria; order Rhizobiales; family Kaistiaceae; genus Kaistia. The sequence continues at coordinate 44,109 of OZ257135.1, read as the reverse complement.
CAGCGAGGCCATGTGCACGACCGCGTCGGCGACATGGGCGACATCGAAGGTCGGCTCGACCTTGATCGAGAGATCGGCCTGCAGCACGCCGCTCTTCATCTTGGCGGCCATCGGCGTCTCGGTATTGCCGATGTCGATCTGGCCGCAGGCGATGTCGTATTTCCGCCCGTCGAGCGCCGTCGACTTGGTGAGGCCGAGCACGGCATGCTTGGAGGCCGTATAGGGCGCCGAGTTCGGCCGCGGCGCATCCGCCGAGATCGAGCCGTTGTTGATGATCCGCCCGCCCCGCGGCGACTGGTCCTTCATGAGGCGGAAGGCCGCCTGCGTGCAGAGGAAGACGCCGCTGACATTGGTGTCGATCACGGCCTGCCACTGCTCGAAGGGCAGGTCTTCAATGTTGACCGGCGGGGCATTGACGCCGGCATTGTTGAAGAGGACGTCGAGCCGGCCGTAATGCTGCTTCACCGCGTCGAAGAGGGCGGCGACCGAGGCGGGGTCGGTCAAGTTCGCCGGCACGACGAGAACCTCGCCGGAGGCCTCCGCCTTGACCGCCTCGAGCGGCTCGGCGCGTCGCCCCGTAATCGCCAGGCGATAGCCCGCGGCCGAGAGCGCCAGCGCGACCGCTCGTCCGATGCCCGTTCCGGCGCCGGTGACGAGCGCGATCTTTCCATTGGCCGCCATGGCCTACCTCCCTGAGTATCGCGTCATTGCGCGAGGAAGCCGCCGTCGACCGGCAGCGTGTGTCCCGTGATCATGGCTGCGCCCGGCGAGGCCAGGAACAGGATCGCATGCGCGACCTCCTCCGGCTCGGCGAGGCGGCGAAGCGGCGTCATCGCCTCGATCCGCGCGACGAGCTCCGGATTTGAGGTGAGCGGCGCGATGAAGGGCGTGCGGACATAGGTCGGCGCGACCGCGTTGACGCGGATGCCATTGCCCGCCCATTCGACGGCGAGCGCCCGCGTCATGTTGACGATGGCGCCCTTGGTCGTCTGGTAGGAAATGTTCGGATAGAGCCCGCCGCCGGAAAAGCCCATGATCGAGGAGACGTTGACGATCGCCCCGCCGCGGCCGCTGCCGATCATGTGCCGCGCCGCGATCCGGCAGGCGAGGAAGGTGCCGGTCATGTTGACCGCGACCACCGTGTCCCAGTCCGCGACCGAGAGCTCCACCGCCGGACGGCGGATGGCAAGGCCGGCGCTGTTGACCAGCACGTCGATGCCGCCCGCCTGTTGCACGACCTGATCGAAGGCGGCCTCCAGCGCCGCCTCGTCGGCGACGTCGGCCGTCACCGAAAAGGCCGTGTCGCCGAGCCCCGAGAGAACGGTGTCCGCGACCGGCGATCGGTCGAGAAGGGCGACGCGCGCGCCGGCTTTCGCGAGCGCGCTCGCGGCGGCAAGGCCGATGCCGCTGCCGCCGCCGGTGACGACGGCGATGCGGCCGGCAAGGGAGAAGGGATCGTCGGTCATGACATCCGTCATGGCGTGTTCCGCCTTGCCGGTCAAACGGCGATCGAGCCGCCGATCTCGTCGTCGATATGGGCGCGGATGATCGCGTCGAAGGAGGCATCGGCGGTGAAGCCGAGCGCGACCGCCCGCTTCGGATCGAAGTCCGAGGCCCAGCCATCGACGATGCGGATGATGGTCGGATCGGGCTCGCGGCGGATCAGGGCGACGGCCTTGTCGCCGGCGACACGGCGCAGCGCCTCGATCTGCTCGCCGACCGTCGCCGAGAGGCCGGGCATCGAGAGGTTGCGGCGCGGGCCGACGCTGGCGCTGTCGATCGTCGCGGCATGCAGCAGGAAGCCGACGGCGGCGCGCGGCGAGGCATGCCAATGGCGCACCGTCTCGGCGACCGGCAGCACCGCCTCCTGGCCGACCAGCGGCTCGCGCAGGATGTTGGAGAAGAAGCCGGACGCCGCCTTGTTGGGCTTGCCGGGGCGGATGCAGATCGTTGGCAGGCGGATGCCGACGCCGTCGAAGAAGCCGCGCCGCGTATAGTCCGAGAGGAGCAGCTCGCCGATCGCCTTCTGCGTGCCGTAGCTCGTCAGCGGCGTCGTGAAGAACTCGTCCGGGATCGTCGCCGGGAACGGTGCGCCGAAGACGGCGATCGACGAGGTGAAGACGAGGCGGGGCCTATAGGGCGCCTTCTGGCCTTCGAGCCGGATGGCGTCGAACAGGTAGCGGGTGCCGTCGAGATTGATCCGGTAGCCTTTGTCGAAATCGGCTTCGGCTTCGCCGGAGACGATGGCCGCAAGATGGAAGATGACGTCGGGCCGCTCGGCGATGAGGCTCTCGGCGGTGCCGGGTGTCGAGAGATCGGCCGTCCGCGTCGAGACCGGACCGGTGAAGCCGGCGGGCGCGGCCGGCTCGATGACGTCGGCGAGCGTCAGGCGATCGACCGGCTGGCCGCCGAGGCCGCCATCGGCGACGAGGCGGTCGGTCAGCTTGCGGCCGACCATGCCGGCGGCTCCGATGATCAGGATATGCATGGGGAACCCCTTGGAAAGCGAAAGGATTAGGAAAGGCGAAGCCGCGCGACCGCGAAGGGCGCGAGCGTGATCGCCGTTCCGGCGAAAGGTGTCGTCAGCGTATCGGCGGCGGCCGGATCGGCGGTCGCGGCCATGAAACTGTCCGCATCGAGCACGAAGGCGTCGCGGGCAGCACGCGGCAGCTGAACTGCCTGCGGCACTGCCGTCCGGTTGGCGAGCCAGAGTTCGGTGCCATCAGCCGTCTCGGCGGCGATCGCCTCGACGAAGGGCGAGGCCGTCACGGCAAGCATCGGCTTGCCGGCAAGCCGCGCGAGGCCGGCGAGCACATGGAACATCGGGAAGAGGCCGCCCTTGCCCTCGAAGCCCGGCTGCGGCCAGGGCTGCGGCAGAGAAACGAGGCCGAAGGCGCCGGTGGTACCGCCGAGCGTGACGCTATCGGCGCCGCCCGCGGCGAAGCGGGCGACGTAGCCGAGCGCCCAGGCGGCGCCGAGCAGGCCGCGATGGCGCGGGTCGTTGAAATTCATCGCCTGGCGGATATTGCCCGGATTGGCGAAGGGCGCCTCGCCATAGGGATTCATGCGCATGCCGATGGCGCTCGGGCCGACGGCGAAGGGCCGGTCGCCGGCAATCGCCGCGGCCGAGAGCGCGATGGCCGGCAGCGCTTCGAGCCCCTCGACGATCGAGGTGTCGTCGCCGGCATGCAGCATCGCCGTCGTCGTGAACGAGACGAAATCGATGAGGTCGACCGGCGGCCGCTTGCGGTTCATCTCGGTGAAGAGGCTGAACATGCCGCCGCCGAGGCGGACGCCCGCGAAGGCGGCCCGCGTCGCTTCGAACAGGGCGCGCGGCGGCGGGGCCGGCGGCCAGACGCTGCCCGGCAGGGTGCATTTGAGATCGGGCGCGGGCGAGACCAGCACGGCCGCGAAGGGCGCGCCGAGATCCGCGACCGTCCGGCCGAGCGCGGCGATCTCGGCCTCGAAGTCCTCGACCGAGACGATCACCGCCTCCAGCCAGGCCTCGGCGCCGAGCGCCTTGGCTACGGCGGCGATGCCTTCGAGCGTGCCGCGATCATGGCCCTGCCGCGGATCGTAGTGGCCGACGATGATGGACGCACCGACCCGGCTGAGCGTCGCGGCCCTTGCCAGCGTGTCGGCGATCTCGGACGGATCGAGCCCGAGGCCGAGGCGTGGAACGGCGCGGTCCGATGGGCCGAGCACGATCGTCGTCGCGGCCCCGGCTGAGGTCGTGGCGGGCGCCGTGCCGGCGACCGTCAGCCGGACGGCCTGCGCGAGGCGCTCGCCCCTCGCGATCGTGTAGGGCCAGGGCAGAGCGAGCGGGCGGACATAGGTCTTGTAGGAGGCATCGGTCCAGTTGCGCTGGTCCTCCATCTCATAGGTGTCGCCCTCCATGCGGCAGGTCACGGCAAGGCCGGGCGCCGCGTCATGGGTCAGGGCGCGCAGCTCCATCATCGGCTGCACGGGATTGATGACATCCGGGAAGCGGCCCTCTTCGATCCGTCCGTCGACATGCTCGATGGTGACAGGCTCGCCCGCGACGCCGACGATCGGGTGCAGCACGACGAAGCCGGTGCGGTTGGTGAGGAAATCGGTCTCGGCCAGCCCCTCGGCCTCGAAGCGGAGGCTGCCATCGGCGCCGCCGGTGATGCGGGCGCTGTAGCGGAACGCCTGGCTATCATCGCGGGCAATCGCGTCGTAGCGGACGCTGAAGCCGCCCGCGCCTTCCTCGACGACGAGGTTTTCGATGGCCGCGTTATAGGTGCCCCAGTTGCGGTCGCGGACGATGAAGGAGACGGCGCGGATGATCTCGACGCCGCCGAAGCGGATATGGCGGAGATTGCCGGCGTCGAGTTCGGCGGTGAGTGCGCCGGCCGTGAGGATACGCGGCGGGGTGACCGGCTCGTCGGTGCCGTAGAGGCGGATGGCGAGCGAGGGGAGGGTGCTCATCGGCTCACCCGCGCGCTCACCAGCCGCTCGACCAGCAGCGCGACGATGATGATCGTGCCGATCGCCGAGCCCTGCCAGAAGGGCGAGACGCCCATCAGGTTGAGGCCGTTGCGGATCATGACCATGATGAACACGCCGATCAGCGTGCCGATCATCGAGCCGCGGCCGCCATAGAGGCTGGCGCCGCCGATGACGACGGCCGCGATGGCGTCGAGCTCCATCGTGTTGCCCATCAGCGGGTCGGCCGACAGCAGCTGGCTGATCGAGAAGGTGATGGCCACCGCCGAGAGCGCGCCGGACAGCACATAGGGCAGCACGGCATAGAACAGCGTGTTGAGGCCGGCGGCGCGCGCCGCTTCCTTGTTGGAGCCGACGGCATAGATGGTGCGGCCGCCCTTGGTATAGGTCAGATAGGCCCAGGCGAGCGCATAGAGGATGACGAGGAAGAGGACGTTCGAGGGAATGCCGAACACGCTCGTATAGACGATGTTCTGCAGCCCCTCGGGAATGTTGGAGATCGAGGTCTGGCCGGAGAGGATGTAGGCGAGGCTGCGGGCGATCGCCATGACGCCGAGCGTCACCACGAAGGCGGCGAGGCCGAAGACGTTGATGAGGAGGCCGGAGAGGAGGCCGATCAGCCCGCCCGAGACAACCGCGATGGCGATGGCCGGCACGATCGGCATCTGCTGCAGCGACAGGCCGAGAATGATGCCGGTCAGGCCCGCGACCGAGCCGACCGAGAGATCGATGCCGCCGGTGAGGATGACGAAGGTCATGCCGACGGCGATGATGCCGATCACCACCGACTGGTCGAGCATGTTGAAGATGTTCGAATGCGTCAGGAAATAGGGTGAGAGCAGCGACAGGCAGAAGGCGATGGCGATCGCCAGCAGGATCATGCGGACTTCGAGCCGCCGGGCGAGCGACTTGACCAGCGATGGCTTGGTCTTGGTATCGAGGGCAGGGGAGGCCATGGAGGGTCGTTCCTTGGTCACAGCGTTGCCGCCATGGTGTCGATGCGGGATTTGATCGCCTCGGGCGCGGGCAGGCTTCCGCCGGCGGGAAGGCTGAGGCCGACCCAGCCGAGGTCGTGGCCGCGCGGGCTGGTCATCGGCACGACCAGCGTCGTGCGGCCGCCGTCCGGCTCGGCGACGAAGACGCCCTCGCGGCGCGACAGGGCGGCCGGCAGGCGCGTGTCCGAAAGGCGTCGCGCCTCGCCGGCGCGGAATCCGGGGTCGAGGCCGGGGTCGCTCACCACCGCGTTGAGGCAGATCAGGCTGTCGTCCTCGATCAGCGCCCAGAAACCGGCGCCGCCATGCTCCTTGGTCAACTGGCCGAGCAGAGCGGTGTTGCGCGCCATCGAGGTGCGCGGCGCCGCCAGCAGGGTCAGCTTCTCCTCGTCCAGCATGGCGCTCGGCAACTCGGCGACGGAGCGGCCGTCGCTCACCACCACCACGCGATCGGAGAGCCCGAGCAGTTCCTCGAAATCGGACGAGATGACGACGACCGCGACGCCGTCGGCGGCGACATCGCGCAGCATCGCATAGATGCTGGCACGGGTGCCGATGTCGACGCCCTTGGTCGGCTCGTCGAGGATGAGCACGCGCGGCTCCAGGAGCAGCCAGCGGGCGATGATGATCTTCTGCTGCATGCCGCCGGAGAAATTGAGCATGGAGGCATCGAGCAGCCGCTCGCCGGGCAGGCCGAGCCGTTCGAGCAACTCGTCGACGCGCTTCTCGCGCGCGCCATAGCCGCAGAAGAAGCCCTTGTGCGCGCCGAGATGGGCGAGCAGCAGGTTCTCCTTCACCGAAAGGTCCGGCACGATGTTCTGGGTGCGGCGGTCTTCGGCCACGAAGCCGAGGCCGGCGCGGATGGCGGTCTTCGGGCTGTCGGCCTTGAGCGGCTTGCCGTCGAGGAGAACCGTGCCGCCGGAGCGCGGGCGGAGGCCGAAGATCGCCTCGGCCGTCTCCGAGCGGCCGGCGCCGACGAGGCCGCCGAGGCCGAGGATCTCGCCCTCATGCACCTTGAACGAGATGTCGCGGACGATCGGCAGCGAGGAGAGATTGCGGACCTCGAGCGCGACGGGACCGGCGACCTCGCGGATCTCTTCCTTGCGGGCATAGATCGCGCCGAGTTCGGCGCCGACCATGGCGCGGATCAGTTCGCCCTGCGACAGCTCGGCCGTCGGGCGGGCGTTCATCACGGTCCGGCCCTCGCGGAGCACCGTGACGCGGTCGGTGATGGCGAAGACCTCTTCGAGGCGATGCGAGACGAAGACGAGGCCGCGGCCGGAGTCGCGCAGCCGCGCCATCACGTCGAACAGCCGCTCGACCTCGCCGGGGCTGAGCGAGGCGGTCGGTTCGTCGAAGATGAGCAGTTTCGCATTGACGCCGAGCGCCTTGGCGATCTCGACCAATTGCTTCTGCGCCGAGGACAGGCGGTGCACTTCCCAGTCGAAGGGCAGGCCGTCCTCCTGGCCGAGCGAGGCGAGGATCTCCTCGCCGCGGGCGCGCAGGCGTCCATAGTCGAGCCGGCCGGGGCGGCCGAGTTCGGGCAGGAAGATGTTCTCCAGCACCGTCAGGTCCGGGACGAGGCTCGTCTCCTGCATGACGATGGCGATGCCGATATTGAGCGCGTCGCGCGTGCCGCGGAGGCGAATATCGCGGCCGCGATAGATCATCTCGCCCTGGTCATAGGCATGATGCCCGGAAATGACCTTGGAGAGTGTCGACTTGCCAGCGCCGTTGGCGCCGAGAAGGCCGTGGATCTCGCCTTCCCTGAGTTCGAAATCCGCGCCCTGCAGCGCCTTGGTGCGGTCGAACGTCTTGGTGATGCCGCGCATCTCCAGCAGCGGCGCCGCGGCCGTTTCGGGGGAGAGGTCGAGAGCGGAGAGAGCCAAGGATCGTTCCCCAACAGCAGAAAGGACGGACAAGAAGGTGGCGCCGCGGGAAAGCCCGCGGCGCCCTTGGCTCAGACTTCGTTGGCGAAGACGGTCTCGCGGACGGTCGGGAGTTCCTTCTCGATGTTCTCGCTGGTGATGGCGAGGATCGGGACGGTGATCTCCTTGGCGGGGGTCTTGCCGGCGAGGGCTTCGACCATGGCCTCGCCCGAGCGGACGCCCATCAGGTAGGGCTGCTGCATGCCGGAGACGACGAGCTCGCCCGACTTCAGCAGCTCGACGAATTCCGGGATGCCGTCGAAGGCGGCGACGAGGACTTCGCCGTTGCGGCGGGCCGCCTTGATGGCGCGCAGCGCACCGATCGCCGGCTGGTCGGTCTGCACGAACAGGCCGCGCATGTCGGGATTGGCCGTGAGCAGGTCCTGCGTGAACTTGAAGGTCTCGTCGGCGGTGTAGCTCTGCATCTGCTGCATGCCGGCTTCCTTGCCGGTGAAGCCGCCTTCCTTGAGGCCGTCGAGGAAGCCCTTGGTGCGGGCCTGGCCGTTCTTGCGCGCCTGCGAGATGGCGACGATGCCGACCGAGCCGCCTTCCCAGCCCTTCTTCTTCAGGGCGGCCGCGAGGGCCGTGCCGACGTCATGCGCGCCGCGATAGTTGTCGGACGAGATGAAGGAGACGAAGTCGCCCGAATTGGTACCGATATCGGCGATGACGGCCGGGATGCCGGCGCGCTTGGCGAGCTGGAGCACGCTCGGCGCGGTCGAGGAATCGGTCGGCGAGATCACGATGCCGGCGACGCCGCGGGCGATCGAATCCTGCGCGTTCTGCAGCTGGGTCTGGGCGCTGTTGTGCGAATCGAGCGCCTGGAAGCCGAAGCCGCCCTTGGTCGCCGCCGCCTCGACGCCCTTCGACAAATAGCGCCAGAAGGGCAGGTCGAGGCCGGGCGTCAGATAGACGATGTCCTTGCCGGCGGCCGCTGCGGCGCGGAGGCCGGCGAGCGAGGTGCCGAGCGCGAGCGACGTGCCCGTGGCGAGTTTCAGAAAAGTCCTGCGTTCCATAGGTAACCTCCCGTTGGATCAGCCGCTGTCGGCTGAGGATTTATGATGTGCAAGCCTCGGATCGGCGCTTCCTCAAGCGTCCGGTCCTGTCTCTCCCTGCATGAGGAGCTGGGTCGTCGCGTAGATCCGCCCGGTATGGACGGCGAAGGCCTCGGCGGCGGCTTCGGGGTCGTGCGCCTTGAGCGCCTCGACGATCGCGACATGATCGGCATAGCTGGTGGCGATGGCGCCCTTTTGGCCGACGGCCTCGCGGCGATATTCCATCATGTAGGCGTAGAGATCGGTGCTGAAGTCGGCGAGCAGCCGGTTGGACGAGGCCTGGTAGATGGCCACGTGAAATTCGCGGTCGCTGATCAGGAAACGGACGGGATCGTCGAGCGCATCCTTCTGCGAGGCGAGGAGCGCCTCGAGCTGCGCGATGCCGCGCGCGTCGATCTCGAGCGCGGCGCTGGCGACGACCTGCCGTTCGACCAGGAGGCGGGCCGCATGCACGCTGTCGAGATTATAGGCGTCGACGGCGCGGGCCGTGGCGATACCGACGGTTACCGGCCCGACATCGCTGCGGCGGACCCGCGTGCGGGCGCCTTGCGAGATCTCGAGGATGCCCCGCGCCGCGAGGATCTGGATGCCGCCGCGCACGGCGTCGCGGCTGACGTTCAGCGCCACGGCGAGCTCGCGCTCGCTCGGCAGGGGATCGCCGACCTGCAGGATGCCCGAGGCGATGAGGCCTGCGATCTTGTCCGCGATCACATTGGTGATCGGCCGCTTGACGATCGCTTCCCGAAGGGTCGGGAGCTCCGTCAGTCGGGCGGGATCGCCGGGTTTTCGCTGAAAAGGCATCGGAACACTTTGACTGGTCGGACCAGAAGACCAGATGAATAGAGCGATTGCCGCGCGCGCTGTCAAGCCGCCGCCAGCGCGGTCAGACGATGCGACAGTTGAGGATGCGATGGTTCAGGAGATGCAGAGGGGACCGCCAGGGGCGGTGAGCAGCAGCGCGACGACGCCGGCGGCGACCAGCGAGGCGCCGGCCAGCGTCCGCCCCGTCTGCGTCGCCGTGACGCGGCGGAGGCGGAAGAGGCCGAGAGCCGAGAGGGTGACGGCGGGGACGGTGCCGAAGCCGAAGCCGGCCATCAGCGCGACGCCGCCTGCGACCGATCCGGTCAGGAGCGAATTCAGCAGCGCCGCATAGACCATGGCGCAGGGCATGGCGCCCCAGAAGAGGCCGCCGACCACGAGCTGCGGTGCCCCTCCGGCCGGGGCGAGGGCGTGGCGCAGCGTGCCGATCCGGCCGGCGAGCGGCAGGAACAGCCGGTCGAGCCCGGCCATGGCCGGCACGATGCCGGCGACCGAGAGGCCCATCCACATGATGGTGAGCGCTGCCGCCCACTGCATGATGAGATGGGCCGATTGCCAGTTGATCACGCCATAGAGGCTGGCGCCGAAGACGCCGAAGGCGGCGCCGAGCACCATATAGCTGGTGATGCGCGCCGCCTGTGCCGTCAGCGTTTCGGCAAGCACGACCGATGGGCGCCGCTCGCCGCCGCCGGAGAGCAGGGCGCAGGCGATCGGCCCGCACATGCCGGCGCAATGCAGGCTGGAGGCGAGGCCCATCGTCAGTCCGGTCAGGATGATGCCGAGCAGCACCGCGTCGCGCTCCATGGGTTGAACGAGGGGCGCCGGGCGCCTTCGGGACGGACCGCCGCCGCCCGCCGCCGGGACCGCCGGCGAGGGCTGCGACAGAACAGCCGAAAGCACCGATAGCCCCGGCCTCGCCGCACCCTGCGTGCGCCGGCAGGACGCGACCTTGATTTCGATCAAGGCGACGTCCTTGCCACGCCGTCTACCTCTTCACCGGAACGTGACGTGTCGATTCACGGTGTTGGATGAGGGCTGGGGTGAAGAACAGCGGTTGGATCTTGGTGCTCGCGGTCGCCACATTTGGCGCCGTCGTGGCCGCAGGCCTGGCGCAGGACGATCTGTTCCGCGCCCATATGTTCGTGCTGACGCTGTTTCTGGGCGGCGGCACCATCTATCTGCTGCGCGCGGCGAGCTTCGTGCCGGCGCAGCCCGTCGATCCCGATGCCTATATGGACGGGCCGATCCGGGCCGGCACGATCCTGACCGTCTTCTGGGGCGTCGTCGGCTTCCTGGTCGGCGTCGTCGTCGCGCTGCAGATGGCCTATCCCGACCTCAACATCCAGCCCTGGTTCAATTTCGGGCGGATGCGGCCCTTGCACACCTCGGCCGTGATCTTCGCCTTCGGTGGCTCGGCGCTCCTCACCACCAGCCTCTATGTCGTGCAACGCACGACGCGGGCGCGGCTGTTCGGCGGCGATCTCGCCTGGTTCGTGCTGTGGGGCTACCAGCTCTTCATCGTCATGGCGGCGACGGGCTACCTTCTCGGCATCTCGCAGGGCCGCGAATATGCGGAGCCCGAATGGTATGTCGACATCTGGCTGACGATCGTCTGGGTTGCCTATCTGATCCTGTTCCTCGGCACGCTGGTGAAGCGCAAGGAACCCCACATCTACGTGGCGAACTGGTTCTATCTCGCCTTCATCGTCACCGTGGCGATGCTGCATGTCGTCAACAACCTGGCGGTCCCCGTCAGCTTCCTCGGCGTCAAGAGCTACTCCGCCTTCTCCGGCGTGCAGGATGCACTGACGCAGTGGTGGTACGGCCATAACGCCGTCGGCTTCTTCCTGACCGCCGGCTTCCTCGGCATGATGTACTACTTCCTGCCCAAGCAGGCCGGCCGGCCGGTCTATTCCTACCGCCTGTCGATCATCCATTTCTGGGCGCTGATCTTCCTCTATATCTGGGCAGGTCCGCACCACCTCTACTACACGGCGCTGCCGGACTGGGCGCAGACGCTCGGCATGGTGTTCTCGATCATGCTGTGGATGCCCTCCTGGGGCGGCATGATCAACGGGCTGCTGACGCTGCGCGGCGCCTGGGACAAGATCCGCACGGACCCGATCATCCGCATGATGGTCGTCGCGGTCGCCTTCTACGGCATGTCGACCTTCGAGGGGCCGGTGATGTCGATCCGCTCGGTCAACGCGCTGTCGCACTACACCAACTGGACCATCGGCCACGTCCATTCCGGCGCGCTCGGCTGGGTCGGCATGATCTCCTTCGGCGCCGTCTACTTCCTGACGCCCCGCCTCTGGAACCGCGAGCGGCTCTATTCGCTGCGCATGGTCAACTGGCACTTCTGGCTGGCGACGCTCGGTATCGTCGTCTACGCGGCGGTGATGTGGGTTGCCGGCATCACGCAGGGCCTGATGTGGCGCGAATACAACGACCAGGGCTTCCTCGTCTATTCCTTCGCCGAGGTCGTGGCCGCCATGCATCCCTACTATGTGCTGCGCGCCGTGGGCGGCGTGCTCTACCTCGCCGGCGGCATCGTCATGGCGGTCAATGTCGCGCTGACCATCATGGGGCATGTGCGCAACGAACGGCCGCTCGTCTCGGCCGCTCCCCAACTGAAGCCGGCAGTTTAAGGAACGCGCCATGACAATCCTCGACAAACACGACGTCATCGAGCGCAACGTCACGCTCCTGCTGGTTCTCTCGCTGCTCGTGGTCTGCATCGGCGGCATCGTCGAGATCGCGCCGCTGTTCTACTTCCAGAACACGATCGAGAAGGTCGACGGCATGCGGCCCTATACGCCGCTCGAGCTCGCCGGCCGCAACATCTATGTCCGCGAAGGCTGCTATACCTGCCATTCGCAGATGATCCGGCCCTTCCGCGACGAGGTCGAGCGCTACGGCCATTACTCGCTCGCCGCGGAATCGATGTACGACCATCCGTTCCAGTGGGGCTCGGCCCGCACGGGTCCGGATCTCGCCCGTGTCGGCGACCGCTATTCGAGCCAGTGGCATGTCGACCATCTGACCGACCCGCGCTCCGTCGTGCCGGAATCGATCATGCCGCGCTACGGCTTCCTCGCCGCGACGCCGCTCGACACGAGGCTCATCGGACCGGACCTCGTTGCGAATTCGCGGGTCGGCGTCCCCTACGACGAGGCGATGATCGAGAACGCCAACGCCGATCTCATGGCGCAGGCCAATCCCGACGCCGATGCCAGCGGCCTCACGAGCCGCTACGCCAAGGTGCGCATCGAGGACTTCGATGGCGATCCGAAGCGGGTCACCGAGATGGATGCGCTCGTCGCCTATCTGCAGGTGCTCGGCACGATGGTCGACTTCAGCAGCTACGACGAAAGCGCCAACAACCGCTAGCCGGCGAGGGGGTACCCGATGATGGACTATGAAACCTTGCGGCACTTCGCCGACAGCTGGGGGCTCGTCTACATGGTGGCGATCTTCCTCGTCGTGATCGCCTTTCTGATGCGGCCGAAGGCCAAGGCGATGGCTGAGGACGCCGCCCTCATTCCCTTCCGCGACCCTACCGGCCAGGACAAGACGCCATGAAGCAGCGCGACGTCGACCACCTCAGTGGTATCGAGACGACCGGCCATGAATGGGACGGCATCAAGGAACTGAACAATCCGCTGCCGCGCTGGTGGCTGTGGACCTTCTATGCCTGCATCGCCTTCGCGCTCGTCTATTCGGTGCTGTTCCCGGCCTGGCCGCTGATCACCGGGCCGACGCCGGGCCTGCTCGGCTATACGACGCGCAGCCAGTTCCACCGCGAGGTCGCGGCGGCCGAGGCCGACCAGGCCGGCAATCTCGCCAAGATCGCCGCCATGCCGGTCGCGGCCATCGCCGCCGATCCCGCGCTCGCGGCCTTCGCCTCGGCCGGCGGCGAGTCCGCCTTCAAGGTCTATTGCTCGCAGTGCCACGGTTCGGGCGCCGCCGGCGGGTTCGGCTATCCGAACCTCAACGACGACGAATGGATCTGGGGCGGCTCGATCGACCAGATCTACCAGACGCTGACCCATGGCGCCCGCGCCGCCGGCGACGATGCGACCCGCAATTCGATCATGCCGAATTTCGGCACGGACGGCATCCTCAACCGCGACCAGATCCGCTCGGTCGCGACCTATGTCGCCGCGCTGTCCGGCCTGCCGGGCGGGGTCAGGACCGACGGGGGCGCCGAGATCTTCGCGCAGAACTGCGCCGCCTGCCACGGGCCCGAGGGCAAGGGCATGGCCGAGATGGGCGCGCCCGATCTCACCAATGCGATCTGGCTCTATGACGGCTCGGTTGACGGCATCATCGCGCAGATCAACCATCCGCGGCTCGGCATGATGCCGGCCTGGGGTGCGAAGCTCGGCGATACCACCGTCAAGGAACTCGCCGTCTATGTGCACGGGCTCGGCGGCGGACAGTAGCCGGACGCCTTCGAGAAACAGCCTCGCGACGCTGCGGCCGGCACCTTGCCGGCCGTTGCATTTGATCGAGGTCAACGCCCTCGGGCGGCGCGGGTGCGACGGTGCGTCGTCCCATGGAGATCAGCAGTGACCCTTTCCGACGCCCCGGAGCATGGCAGCCAGGATCCGGCCGAACGCTTCGATGTCGAGGCCGTCAATTCGCAGAAGGTCCGCCAGCCGCTCTATGCGGCGCGCAAGAAGATCTTTCCGCGACGCGTCTCCGGCACCTTCCGCCGCTTCAAATGGCTGGTGATGGCGCTGACGCTCGGCATCTATTACCTGACGCCGTGGCTGCGCTGGGATCGTGGACCCTATGCGCCCGACCAGGCGGTGCTGGTCGATCTCGCCCACCAGCGCTTCTACTTCTTCTTCATCGAGATCTGGCCGCAGGAATTCTATTATGTCGCCGGCCTCCTGATCATGGCGGGCGTCGGCCTGTTCCTGATCACCTCGACGATCGGCCGGGCCTGGTGCGGCTATACCTGTCCGCAGACCGTCTGGGTCGACCTCTTCCTCGTCGTCGAACGCGCGATCGAGGGCGACCGCAATGCGCGGATCAAGCTCGATGCCGGGCCCTGGACGGCCGACAAGATCGTCAAGCGGGTCAGCAAGCATGCCATCTGGCTGGTGATCGGCCTCTTCACCGGCGGCGCCTGGATCCTCTATTTCGCCGACGCGCCGACGCTGATCCGGGAACTCGTCACCTTCGAGGCCGCCTCGGTCGCCTATGTCACCGTCGCCATCCTGACCGCCACCACCTATGTGTTCGGCGGCATGATGCGCGAGCAGGTGTGCACCTATATGTGCCCGTGGCCGCGCATCCAGGCGGCGATGCTCGACGAGAATTCGCTGACGGTCACCTATAATGACTGGCGCGGCGAGCCGCGCACCCGCCATGCCAAGAAGGCGATCGCCGAGGGGCAGCCGGTCGGCGACTGCGTCGACTGCAATGCCTGCGTCGTCGTCTGCCCGATGGGCATCGACATCCGCGACGGCCAGCAGCTCGAATGCATCACCTGCGCGCTCTGCATCGATGCCTGCGACAGTGTCATGGACAAGCTCGGCCGCGAGCGCGGGCTGATCTCCTATGCGACGCTCAACGATTACAATGCCAATATGGCGCTGGCCGGCGCCTCGAAGACGACGCCGGTGCAGCCGGCGCGGGTCCGCGACGGCGTCGGTGGCAAGCTGATCGGCAGCATCCGCCACACCACCTGGCGCTCGATCGTCCGGCCGCGCACCTTCATCTATTTCGTCGTCTGGGCCGGCATCGGCGTCGCTATGCTCGTCGCGCTGTCGCTGCGCTCGCCGCTCGATGTCAGCGTGCTGCATGACCGCAATCCGCAATATGTGCTCCTGTCCGACGGTTCGATCCGCAACGGCTACAAGCTCAAGATCAGCAACATGCAGCCGGCGCAGCGGACCGTGATCGTGAGCCTCGACGGGCTGCCCGGCGGCGCGATGACGCGGGCGGATACGGCCGACCAGCCGGTGCAGCAGCTCGAATTCGCGTTGCAGCCCGACGCGGTGCTGGAGACGCGGATCTTCGTGCGGGCGCATCCCGCCGATCTGCAGGACCGGATCGCCGACTTCCAGCTGCGGGTCCAGACCGATGACGGCCGCGTCGTGGTCGTGACGGACGCCAAGTTCGAGACACCCAAGGAGGCGCGCAAATGACCGACAAGGCGCTTAGTGGACGGGAATTCACCGGCTGGCACATGCTGGCGTCGATGCTGGCCTTCTTCGCCGTCATCATCGGCGTCAATGTCTTCCTCGCCGTCTCGGCGAGCCGGACCTGGACCGGCCTCGTCGTCGAGAATTCCTATATCGCCAGCCAGGAGTTCAACGAGAAGGAGCGCACGGCGCGCGAGCAGGCCGCGCTCGGCTGGCATGCCGTGCTCGGCTATGTGCCGGGGCAACTGACGCTCGACATCCGCGGCAGGGACGGCGCGCCGATCGAACTCGGCGCCGTCACCGTCGCGCTCAGCCGCCCGCTCGGCGACCATGAGGACCGCAGGGTGGCGCTCGAGCGCGGCGCCGACGGCGTCTATTTCGCCGCGGTGACGCTGCCGCGCGGCGCCTGGAACGCCGTCAGCCTCGCGCCGGCGACGGCGCATGGCGCGTTCGAGCAGCACAGCCGCCTGATCGCACCGTGAGGCCCGCTCCATGATGGCGACGCGCGTGCTCAGCGATCCGGCGGCGGTTGCCGCCGACGACCCGAGGGCGGACGACCCAAGAGCCGACGACCCAAGAGCCGACGACCCAAGAGCGGAAGACGCCGATGGCCTCCTCGCGCTCAGCCGCGCCGCCGGGCCCGACGCGCGCCAGATCGAATTCGCCGTGCCGGACGCCTATTGCGTCACCTGCATCAATGCGATCGAGGGTGCGCTTTCGCGCCTGCCGCAGGTCAGGAGCGCGCGGGTCAACCTCTCGCAGCGCTGGGTGCGCGTCGTGTTCTCGCCGGCCGATGGCGCCGTGCTCGATCTGCCGCGCGCCATCCGCGCCAGCGGCTATCGCACCCATGCGCTCGATCCGGTCGCCGACAACCGGCAGGACCAGGCGCTCGGCGAGCTCATCCGCGCCATGGCGGTGGCGGGCTTCGCCGCCGGCAACATCATGCTGTTCTCGGTGTCGATCTGGTCGGGCGCCGATGCCGCGACGCGCGACATGTTCCACTGGATCTCCGCGCTGATCGCGCTGCCGGCGATCGCCTATGCCGGCCGGCCGTTCTTCCGCTCGGCCTTCGCGGCGCTCCGCGTCGGCCGCACCAACATGGATGTGCCGATCAGCATCGGCGTCACGCTCGCGACGGCGCTCAGCCTCTGGGAGACGCTGACCTCGGGCGAGCATGCCTATTTCGATGCCTCGACCATGCTGCTGTTCTTCCTTTTGGTCGGCCGCACCTTCGATCACCTGATGCGCGAGAAGGCGCGCGGCGCCATCGCCAATCTCGCCCGCCTGACGCCGCGCGGCGCCACGCGGCTGTTCGAGGGCGGCGACACCGCCTATGTGCCGGTCGAGGAGATCGTGCCCGGCATGGCGCTGCTCCTGAAGGCCGGCGAGCGGGTCCCTGTCGATAGCCGGATCGTTCGAGGTGAGGGCGATGTCGATCTCTCGATCGTCAGCGGCGAATCCGCCGCCGTCGCGGTCGGACCCGGCAGCAGTCTCGCCGCCGGCGCGGTCAACCTCTCCACCGTCCTCACCATCGAGGCGCTGCGGCCGGCATCGGATTCGTTCCTCGCGCGGATGGCCGAGCTGATGGAGACGGCCGAAACCAGCCGGACGGGGCATCGCCGCATCGCCGACCGCGCCGCCTCGATCTATGCGCCGGCGGTGCATCTCTCGGCCCTCCTGACCTTTCTCGGCTGGGGGCTTCTTGGCGGCAGCTGGCACGAGGCGCTGATGAACGCCGTCGCCGTGCTGATCATCACCTGTCCCTGCGCGCTGGCGCTCGCCGTGCCGATCGTGCATGCGGTCGCCGCCGGGCGGCTCTTCCGCAACGGCATCATGATGCGCGACGGCACCGGCCTCGAGCGCGCCGCCCGCGTCACCGACATCGCCTTCGACAAGACCGGCACACTGACGCTCGGCCATGTCCGCTATACCGGCCAGACGCTGGGCGATCCGGCGCTGCTCGCCATCGCCGCGGGGCTCGCCCGCCATAGCCACCATGCCCTTTCGGCCGCGCTCGCCTCTGCGATGCCGGATGCGCCGCAGCTTGCCGGCGCTGTCCGCGAAGTCGCCGGCCAGGGCATCGAGGCGGAGGTGGACGGCACGCTCTGGCGGCTCGGCCAGGCCCGCTTCTGCGGCGGAACCGACGGCGAGGCCGGCGCGGGGACCGTGGTCTGTCTCGGCCGCGACGGCCGCCTCGTCGCCGTCTTCGGCTTCGCCGACACGATCCGCCCGGATGCGGCCGAGACGGTGGCGAGGCTCGGTGCGGCGGGTCTGCCGGTCGCCATGCTCTCGGGCGACGGCCCCGCCACCGTGGGCGCGGTCGCGGAGGCGCTCGGCATCAAAAGCCATGCCGCGCGGCTCTCGCCCGAGGACAAGCTCGCGGCGCTGGAGACGGCCGCGGCCGAGGAACGCCGCGTGATGATGGTCGGCGACGGCATCAACGATGCGCCGGCGCTTCGGGCCGCCTATGTGTCGATGGCGCCGTCCTCGGCCAGCGATATCGGCCGCAGCGCCGCCGATTTCGTGTTCATGAACAACCGCCTCGTCAGCGTGCCCTTCGTGCTCGCGGTGGCGCGCCGCGCCGATCGGCTGGTGCGGGAGAATCTCGCGCTGGCGATCGGCTACAATGCGCTGGCGCTCCCGCTCGCGGTCGCCGGCCATGTCACGCCGCTGATCGCGGCCGTGGCGATGTCGTCATCCTCGGTGCTGGTGGTCGCCAATGCGCTCCGCCTCAATCTCGGCGCCGATCTCGCCACGCCGCCCGCCGAGGCGCGGCCGCCGGCCCTTCTCAAGGAAGCACGGACATGAACGGCCTGATCATCCTGATCCCGGCAGCGATTTGCCTCGGATTGCTGGCGCTGGTCACCTTTCTGTGGGCGCTCAGGACCGGGCAATATGAGGATCTGAAAGGCGCCGCCGAGCGCATCCTCGACGAGGAACAGCCACGCCGCGGCGGCGAGCGCTGAGGCGAGCGGGCGGCCTCAGGTCAAACAATCTGCGCGAGCGTGTTGCGCGATCAGGTCGTCGTGGAGAGATCCTCGCAGGGCCTGCCGGCGGCAGTCCCAAAATGAAAAACGCCCGCCGGGGAGGAGATCGGCGGGCGTTCTCATGGAGGGCGGCGAAGCGAGGGAGGAGGTTCGCTGGCCGCCGGATCGCGAGGACGAGGGAGGAGGTTCGTCCGCGCGAATCTCGCGAAATTCAGTAACCGACCGCCCGACGAGCGACCTGGTTGATATCGGCGCGATTGATCCCGAGATCAGCAAGCTCGCGCTGGTTCAGCCGCGACAGCTCGTTGTAGGTCTCACGATACTTGCGCCAGTTCTTGAAGCCGTTGACGAGGTTCATCGCGGCATTCCTTCTCTTGGTCGCCGCGGCTGTCCGACCGGTCAGCTGCCCGACGTTTCTTGATTGAAAATGTACGCGTCGTGACCGGACTTGAGCACTGCTAAAAAACGCATGGCTGGTTTGCGCATGATGCATTGCAGCAGTGCGCTGCAGCGTAATGTTGCGCCGCATCAAACGGCGCAACACCGTGGTCCGATCGACATCAGAAGCCGAGCGCGATGCCGTCCTTGCGATGATCCGTGGCGCCGAAGAGCGCGCCGGTCTCGGCATCGAGCGCGATCGCCTGGCAGCCGCCGAGCGGCTCGTCGCTGACATCGACGGCGTGGCCGAGCGCCGTGAGCGCGGCAGCGATGGCGGGATCGAAGGTGCTCTCCAATTGCAGGCTGCCGTCGAAGGCGAAGCTGCGCGGTGCATCGGAAGCGGCCTGCAGCGCCTTGCCGCGATCGACGACCTCGGAGACGAAATGCGCATGGCCGGCCGCCTGATACTGGCCACCCATGACGCCGAACGACATCACGAGACGGTCATCCTGCGTCAGCATCGCCGGGATGATCGTGTGCATCGGCCGCTTGCCGGGGCCGATCGCGTTCGGATGGCCGGCGGCAAGTCGGAAGCTTGCGCCGCGGTTCTGAAGGACGACGCCGGATCGCGGGGCGAAATGGCCGCTGCCGAAGGCCCAGAAGATCGAATTGATCAGCGAGATCGCATTGCGGTCGCGATCGACCACGGTCAGGTAGACCGTGTCCTTGTGCGCCGTCTCGTCGAGGGGCGGCAGCGGGCTCGAGGCACAGTCCGGCCGGATGGCGGCGCGGATCGGCGCGATCGTCGCCTCGGAGAGCAGGGCGTCGACATCGACGGGGTGGGTGTCGGCATCGCCGATCATCGCGTCGCGCAACCGGTAGGCCGCCTTGGTCGCCTCGGCGAGGAGATGCACGCGGCGGGCCGCATCGCAGGCTCCCTCCGAGAGATCGAAGCCTTCGAGGATCCGCAGGATCAAGAGCGCGGCGATGCCCTGGCCGTTCGGCGGGCACTCATGCAGGCGATAGCCGCGATATCGAGCGCTGATCGGCGCCATGTAGTCGGCGGTATGGTCGGCGAAATCGGCGCGGGTCAGGAGGCCGCCGCGGGCAGCCAGCATCTCGACGATCTCGGCGGCGATGTCGCCCTCGTAGAAGGCGGCGCGTCCCTCGGCGCCGATGGCGCGCAGCGATCGGCCGAGGGCGGGATTGTTCATACGCTCGCCGGCCCGCGGCGCGCGGCCGTCGATCGAGAAACACTCCCGCGCGGCCGCGTCATGGTCGAGCCGGCCGATATTCTTCGCCCAGTCATGCGCGACGCGCGGGGTAACGCGGTAGCCGTTCTCGGCCGCCTCGATGGCGGCCTCCAGCACGCGGGCGAGCGGCATCGAGCCATGATCGGCCGAGAGGCGGCACCAGGCGTCGACGGCGCCGGGGACGGTGATGGCGTGGACCGAATTGTCGCCGATGACGTCGATGCCGGCCTCTTCGAAGAAGTCGAGTTCGGCCGCCATGCCGGCGCGGCCGGAGCCGTTCAGCGCGATCGGCAGCCCGCCGCCGGCCGAATAGAGGGCAAAGCAGTCGCCGCCGATGCCGGTCATCAGCGGGTCGACGACGCATTGCACCGCGACCGCGGCGAGCGCCGCGTCGACGGCATTGCCGCCCGCTTTCAGGATCTCGATCGCCGCGAGCGTCGCGGCCGGATGCGAGGTCGCCACCATGCCGGCAGCGCCGATCGCCGTCGACGCGCCCGTCCTCACGAAATCGCGCTCAGTCCTCATCGACGCCTCCCTTTGCCGGCTTAGTGATAATAGTTGGGTGCGAGCCGCGCCCGCTGGACGAAGAGCGGATCATGCAGCGGGATCAGCTCGCCGCCGGTCTCGCGCGCAATGGCGTTGAGCCGGCGGATACTGGCGAGCGATGCCGCATCGTCCATGCCGGAGCCGAGCACCTCGCGCTCGAAATTCTCGAGGAGGTCGGCGACATCGCCGACAAGGATCTTGACGCCGTCTTCCCTGAGGCGGACCACGGCCGACTGGTGGCCGGGCTGATGGCCGCGCGTCAGGACGAGGTCGAGGCCGGGCATCAGCGTCACATCGCCGTCGACGATGTTCCAGCGGATCGCCGGATCGGCATAGTCGGCATAGTTCATGCGGGCGGTATCGGCGAGGGCGGCCTCGTATTCCATCCTCTGGATGGTGACGCGGGCGTTCGGAAAGTCGCGGAGATGGCCGGTATGGTCGCCATGCGCATGGCTGAGCACGATCTCAGTGATATCCTCGGGCGCGACGCTGAGGGACGCCAGCTGCGTCATCACCTCATGCTCGGGCAGGACGATCGGCGGGGCCGGGAACACCGCGTTGACATAGCGCGCTCTAGCCGCGACCGGGTCGTCGAGGCCGGCGCTGGAAAGGCCGGTGTCGAAGAGAACGAAGCCGCGCGCCGTCTCCATCAGATAGCAGCAGACCGGGACAGCGAGCACGATATGCGGCTGCTCGCCGCGAATGCAGCCGGACTTGCGGATGATCTCGTAGCCGCAGAGCAGGATGTAGAGCTTCTGGATCTCGGTCGTGCTGTCCGTCATGCGCCGGCGCTCCCGAAGATCTCCTTGAGCAGGGCGATGAAGCGGGGGCCGTCGGCGCCGAAGGCGACATGCGTGTTGGCCGGCGCCTCGCCGCGCCTGTTGACGTCGAATACCGTGCGGCCGACCGTATGGATGCCGGCGGTCTCGACGGCGACATGGATGTGCCGCGTCGTGATGATCTCCGGCTCGACCAGAAAAGCGACGCAGACGGCATCGTGCACCGGCGCCGAGCCGAGCGTCTTCATCGGCTGCGTGCGGTCATAGCCCTTGATGCGCTGGCCGATGAAGCGCGAGGCGGCGATGCCGGCCGGGGTGCCGAGCGCCTCCAAATCGGCGCAGTCGGCGCCCGAGACCAGCGCCTGGAAGGTTGCGTCGAGCGGCACGAGAACGCGCTTGGCGAACGGCGCCTCGAAGACGATGGCCGCCGCTTCCGGATCGGCCCAGATGTTGAATTCGGCCGAGGCCGTCACATTGCCGGTGTAATGCGCGCCGCCCATGATGACGATCTCGGGCACGTTCCTCGCGAAATGCGGATCGGCGGTGATCGCCGCGGCGATGTTGGTCAGCGGGCCGACCGGCACGAGAACGATCTCCTCGGTCGCGGCGCGGAAGGTCTCGATGAGGAACTCGACCGCGTTCCGGTCGGCCTTGCGGCTGGTCGGCGCGGGAACCGGCAACTCGTTCACATGCATGCCGCCATCCTTCTTGATGGCGCGCGGGACCGGGAAATCGGCGCGGAGGATCGGCTTCGGGCAGCCCTCATGGACGGGGATGTCGCCGCGGCCGATGAAATCGAGCGTCCGCAGCGAATTGTCGGTGCAATAGCCGATCTCGACATTGCCGTTGACCGTGGTGACGGCGAGGAGGTCGAGGCCGGGATGCAGCGCGGCCAGCATGATGGCGACTGCATCGTCGGTGCCGGTGTCGACGTCGAGGATCAGCTTGCGGGGCAAGGCGCGTCTCCTGTCGGGGGAAGGGAGAGGGGTCCGGGGAAGGGCGAAGGGGATCAGTCGGGCATGCGTTCGGCGGCGCCGATGGCGGCAAGACCGGCGCGCGCGATCAGGATGTCTTCATCATCAGGAGCCGAGCCGATGCCGATGCCGCCGACGCAGATGCCGTCGATGACGATCGGCAGTCCGCCGGCCATGTTGGTGAGCTGGCCATGCGAGGCGAGGGCGAGGCTTTCCGCGAGGTCGCCGCCGATCTCCGGCGTCGGCCGGCGATGCGAGGCGGCGCTCTTCGCCTTGTTGGTCGCGGTGGTCAGCGACAGGAACTTGGCCCCGTCCATGCGGATCGCCGCGAGCAGCACGCCGCTTTCGTCGACGATGACGATGTTCACATCCCAGCCGATCTCCTCCGCCTTGGCGACGGCGGCCTGGAGGGCCGTCAGCGCGGCGGCGTGGGTGAGCTTGAGGCTCGGTCGGGTGACGGCCATAGGGGGGTCCTGTTCCTGCGGAGGTGTCGTGTGTCCGGGCCGGCGCATGAAGCAGCGTCGGCCCGGCGCATCATGTCGGGCGGCGCGCCCTTAGGGAAGCTCCACCGCGATCAGAGGAATTCGGGATCGAACACATCCTTGTAGGGCACGTCTTCCTTGAGCACGCCGGAGATGGTGATGATGCTCTTGGTCTTGTCCCAGGCTTCGGGCGGCATTGCGCCGTCCTGCTGCCACATGTCGTTGGCGCGCGCGCGCGTCAGGATGGCGTCGAGATCGTCCTTCGGCAGGGTCGGGAATTCCTCAGCGGCGATGGCGCGCATCTCGGCCTCGTTGGTGAAGACGAGATCGAGCGACTTCTTGGTGGCGGCGACGATGGCCTTCGCGAGCGCGGGATCGGCCTTGATCGTCGCTTCCGGCAGGTTGACCGTCGTCCAGGCGAAGAGGCCGAGTTCCTTCGGCATCGAGGCGAAGGGCTCCTGCCAGATGCCCGCCTTGACGCCCTGGGCGATGAACGGCTCGTAGACGACCGCCATGTCGGCCTCGCCATTCTTCATCGCGGCGACGCGGCCGGCTTCGGTCGCGATCTCGAGCATGACGAAATCGGCGCGCGGATCGAGGCCGTCGCGCTTGGCGAGATAGAGCAGGATCGAATTGTCGGTCGAGCCGCGGGTGCCGACCGCGACCTTCTTGCCGCGGATGTTCTCGGCGAAGCTCTTGGCCGGATCGACCGTGACGCCGGTGCGGGCGCTGACGAAGGAATTGGCGCGGTTCGACAGCGCGATGATGGCGCGGATCGGCTTGCCGCCCTTCACATTGGCGAAGGCGATGTGCTCGGGGCCGCCGATATAGGCATCGGCATTGCCCGACTGCACGGCGGCCATCGCCTTGCCGCCGCCCTCGGAGGTCACGACCTGGACGTCGAGGCCGACCTCTTTGAAGTAGCCCTTGCGGATGCCGACATAGAAGGGCAGCGAATCCGCGGAATGGCCGGGTTCGGTCACGATGAACTTGCGCATCTCGGCGCGGGCGGAAAGGCTGCCCCCGATGAGCGTCGCGGCACCGAGGCCGGCGGCCCCGGCGAGAATCTGACGGCGATTGAACTGAACCATGGCTGTGTTCCCTGTCTTTTCTGGAAGGTGTTGCTGATGTCCTGTCGGTGATCGCACTAAATCGTCTTGGTGCTTTGCCCCCTCGTGAACAGATGTTCGAGCCAATTGACCGCGCCGTAGAGCACGATCGCGAGGAGAGCGAGGATGATGATGCCGACCCAGATCAGCGCCATGTCGTAGGTCGAGCCGGCATACATGATGATCTTGCCGAGGCCGTACTGGGACGAGATGAATTCACCTGCGATCGCGCCGGCAAGGGCAAGGCCGATATTGATGTGCAGCGAGGATGTGATCCACGGCATCGCCGAGGGCACGACGATCTTCATGAAGACGTCGCGGCGGCGGCCGCCCAGCGACAGCGTCAGCTTGACGAGGTCGTCGTCGACGGCGCGGACGCCGGCATAGGCGGCGACGGCGGTGATCACCGAGGTGAAGGCGATGGCGAGCGCGATCTTCGAGCCGATGCCGATGCCGAAGATGAGGATGATCAGCGGCCCGAGCGCGATCTTCGGTACGGCGTTGAAGACGACGATATAGGGCTGCACGACCGCGGCGGCGTTGATCGACCACCAGAGGCTGAGGCCGACCGCGGCGCCCAGCGCCGAGCCGAGCACGAAGCCGATGATGGTCGCCTTGAAGGTGAACCAGGTGTCCTGGTAGAGCGTGCCCTCGCCGATGACGATGACGAAGGCGTCGTAGATCCGGCTCGGCGACGACCAGAAGAACGGGTCGATCAGGCCGATCCGCGCGCCGAGCTCCCAGCCGCCGATGAGGGCGAGGAAGATCGCGATCTGCACGATCCAGATCGTGCTGCGCTTCCAGGATTTCTCCCGCGCGATGACGACGCCCTTGCGGCGGGGCTGGCGCTTCAGCGCGGCGACGGGCGCGGCGATCTTCGCGTCGGTGCGGATGTCGTCGGTCATCTGGATGAGCCCTTCGGTCATGCGGCCTCGCTGTCGGCCGGTTGCCCGCCCGAGAAGAGCAGGTCGAGGCAGCGCTCCTTGGCGCGGATGAATTCGGGTGCCGTGACGACGTTGCGGCCGCGCGGGCGCGGCAGCGCGACGTCGAAGCGATCGGCGATGCGGCCGGGGCGGGGCGAGAGCACGCAGATCTCGTCGGAGAGGAAGATCGCCTCGTCGACGTCATGGGTGACGAAGAGGACGGTGCGGCCGAAATCCTTCCAGAGGGTCAGCAGCCATTCCTGCATGCGGAAGCGGGTCTGCGCGTCGAGGGCGGCGAAGGGCTCGTCGAGCAGGATGACGTCGTTGTTGCAGAGCAGCGTGCGCAGCAGCGCGGCGCGCTGGCGCATGCCGCCCGAGAGGCTCGCGGGATAGTGGCCCTTGAAGCGGCCGAGGCCGTAGCGGTCCATCAACGGCTCGGCGAGCGCGCGCGCCTGCCGGCGATCGACGCCCTGGATCTCGAGCCCGAAGATCACATTGTCGAGGATCGTCCGCCAGGGCAGCAGGAGATCCTTCTGCAGCATGTAGGAGACGAGCCCGGCGCGGCCGGTGATGTCCTCGCCATCGAGCACGACGCGGCCTGCGCTCGGCTGCAGGAGGCCCGCCATGATGTTGAAGAGGGTCGACTTGCCGCAGCCGGACTGGCCGATCAGGCTGACAAAGCTGCCCGGCGCGACATCGAGCGAGATGCCCTCGATCGCGCGGACCGGCGGCCTTCCGCCGGTCCTGAATTCATGCGTGAGGCCGTCGAGGCGCAGCTTCGGCGCCGGTGCGGTATCCTCGATCGCTGTCGCAGTCGTCATGTGCATGGCTCCTTCGAACGGATCGGACGCGCTGATCGCGCGGTGAATGCGGGAAGGGTCGGTGCCGCCTGATGGGATCGACGACGGGCTGCGCGGTGCCCGCGATGGCAGGCCGAGCGATCGGTCGAACGCGTCGTTGATCCTGGAAATGCCTGCATGGCGTCACCGTCGATCCCCTCTGGGTCCGGCCTGTTGGCCTTCCCCATTGTGTGAGATCTCCCGGGTTTTTATCCCGCCGTGCATCGGTGCGGATTTCTCCCGCCCCGACTGCAGCTCTCGGTCCTGCGCACCTTGCGGTGCCGGATCCCTAGCCGCTTAGCTCTCCCCATGAGAAGCAATGGACGTGCCAATTGTGTACCGTAAGAATTCCGCGCGACTGTCCCCGGCGCTCCGGTCGTACCCCGTTATCGAATCGGCAGGGCGGCGCTGAAAGCGGGCCGATCGCCGCGCGATGTTCGGCGACGACCGATCTTCCATCCCGCGTCGCGCAGCCGGGCCGCGCCCGCACAAGAAGGCACCGCTCTGCCGCTGCGCGCGGCGCTTGTCGGAGCCGGGCAGCGGCCGACGGGCGTCGCTGCCTGCGAAATCGGCAGAACGCGGCGGCGACGCGGGGCGAAGCACGCGAAAGAAACCGGCGCGGACGGGCGTCTGCGCCGGTCAAGGCAGGGATGGGCGTGGCGCCGGTCTGCGGGTCAGCGGAACGCGCCGACCGTTTCCATCAGCTGTTCGACCTTCTCGCGCAGCACCTTGCCGCCATGCATGCGGCCATTGTCCTTGAACCAGGAGCCGACGACGGCGCCATCGGCGACCCGCATCACCTCTCTGGCGTTGTCGGGCGTCAGCCCGCTGCCGACGATGACCGGCAGCGACGAGCCGGCCTTGATCTCCTCGATCTCGCCGAGCGGTGTCGCATCGCCGGTGCGGCTGCCGGTGGCGATCAGGATCTCGGCGCCGAAGAACTCGACGTCGCGCGCCTGCTCGGAGACGGGCCGGTCGCCGACGATGGCGTGGCTGCCATGCTTCACATGGACGTCGGCCAGCACGACGATGTCGTCGGCCTCCAGCATCTGACGGTAGCGCAGAGCCTCGGCCGCGGCCCCCTCGATGAAGCCTTCATTGGCGATATAGGCATTGGCCCACTGGTTGACGCGGATGAACTCCGCACCGCAGGATCTGGCGCAGGCGAGCGAGGCCTTGGCGGCATTGGCGACGATGTTGAAGCCGAGCGGCAGCTTCGAGGCGCGCTTGATGCGGTCGCCAATGACCGACATGGCCCCGACCGTCTCGAAGCCGATCCTGTCCGGCTTCAGGAAGGGAATATCGCCGGCATTCTCGAGCAGGAGGCCATCGACGCCGCCGGCCTCGAGCAGGAGCGCCTCTTCCAGCGCCGCGTCATAGACGCTTTCGAGCGAGCGGCCGCGGAAGAGGGGCGAGCCCGGCAGCGGCAGCACATGCACCATGCCGATGATCGGCTTCCTGACGCCGAAGAGCTGGTCGAGGCGCCGGCTCGATCCGGTCGGATGGGGAGTATCCATGATCTTCTCCTCGATCATTCTGTGCGGTCGATGCCCCAGATGCGCGCGGCATTGCGCCAGAAGACCTTTTCCTGGTCCTCGGGCGAGAGGCCGATCACCTTCAGCTTCATCTGTTCGACGGCGGGGGATTGGTAGGGAACGTCGGAGCCATAGAGCAGGCGGTCGGCCGAAACGTTCTTGACGAAGGTCATGATGTCGAAGGGATAGGCCTGCGACATGTCGACGACGATGTTCGGATATTCCTGGCAGGCGAGGATCGCCTCCCAGAGAAAGGCGTGCATGCCGATATGCGCGAGCTGGAAGGTCACCTTCGGATAGGCCTTGGCGGCCTGCGCCTGCAGATAGGGCAGGTCGCGCGGCGCATCGCCGGAATGCATCAGCACCGTCAGCCCGTATTCTTCGCATTTGTCGAGCAGCGGACCCATGATCCGCATGTCGCTCGGGCGGTAGAAGTCGTAGCCGGCGACGAGCTTGACGCCCCGGCAGTTCCAGTCGCCGACATAGCGGTCGATCAGCGCCTGCGTGTGTTCTGCGCCGAAGGTCGGGTCGATGCGGGCGACGCCGACGATGCGGTCCGGATAGCGCAGCGCCGCGATGCCGATCTCGGCATTGGCCTTGTCATAGTCGGCATCCCAGGGCGGGCTCATGCGCCGGTCATGCGGGAAGAGGATGCCATGCGAGGCGTCCTCCTCGTCGAGCAGGCGGATGACGCTCTCCGGCTCGCCATGGACGAGATAGGGAACACAGGTGCTCGCAGCGACATTGCGGTCGGTGCCGTAATGCATATGCGCGTCGATGACCTTCACGTCGGCAGATCCTCTCCAAAGGCCGCTTGGTAGCGCGCGGCGGCGTCAGCAAAGCAGGGCAGGTTGGTCTGGCAGCCCCAGTCCTCGACGACGAAGCTCGCGACGGCGCCGGCAAAGCGGCCGGTAACCCGGATCGGCCAGCCGCGCAGCCAGCCGACGAGGCTCGCGGCGACGAAGGCGTCGCCCGCGCCGGTCGAATCGACGAAGCGCGCGGCGGCGACCGCCGGCACCTCCGTCTCGCCCGCCGCGGTGAACCAGCGGCTGCCGGTGTCGCCGCCGGTAATGACGACGAGCGTCGGGCCATGCGTGAGGAGATCGGCGGGCTTCACCGCGCCGAGGGCCGCCATCAGCGCGGCGGCTTCGCCGCGCGACAGGAACAGGAGGTCGCAGGCGGCGAGGAAGCGGCCGGTCTTCTCGCCGGCCGTCGCGACCATGCCGTTGATCGCCGTCGTCAGGCCGAGCGCGCGCGCATGCTCGATGGCGGCCAGCGTATAGGGGCTGAAGGCCTCGCTGACGACGAGCGCGCGGGCGCGGGCGATCTCGGCCAAGGGGGCCGTCCAGCCGTCCTGATGCTCGGCGATGCCGCGATGCGAGACGCAGAAGCCGCGATTGGCGGCGTCGAAAAAGTTGAAGCTGTGGCCGGAGCGGGCGCCGGGGATGAGGGCGGTACCGGCGAGGTCGACGCCGAGCGCCTCGAGATGGCTGTCATAGCCCGAGGCGACGAAGTCGTCGCCGACGACCATGCCGAGCCCGACAGCGGCGCCGAGCTTCGCCGCCACGGCGGCGATATTGGCGCTGCAATCGCCGAAATGGATCTTCTCCATCTCCTCGATCGGCATCGAGAGGGGCAGCGTCTCGCCCTCCTGCGGCAGCCGCTCCATGCGCAGCAGATGATCGAAGATCGTCCAGGAGCCGATCGAATAGAGGTCGAGCGTCATTTGACGGCTCCAAGCGTCAGCCCGCGCGTGATCTGGCGCTGGAACAGGATCGCCGCGACCATGCCGGGCAACGCCGACACCATCGCCGATGCGGCCATCAGGCCCCATTTGATCTGGTCGAAAGTCATGGATTGCAGGATTCCCATCGTGACGGGCCGCGTCGAACCGCCGGCCAGCACGAGGCCGAAGATCAGGTTGTTCCAGGAGAAGATGAAGGCGATGATCATCGCGCTGGCGATGCCGGGTCGCGCGATCGGGATGACGATCGAGATGAGGATCCGCCAGACCGGCGCCCCGTCGACGCGCGCCGCCTCCTCGATCTCGACCGGGATATCGCGGAAGAACGAGGCGAGGATCAGCACGGCGAGCGGCAGCGTGATCAATTGGTGCACCAGGATCATGCCGGCATAGGTGTCGTAGAGCCCGCTGCGCGTGTAGATCACGTAGAGCGGCAGGATGATCGAGAGTTCCGGCGCGAAGCGGAACGAGAGGAACGTGAACTGGATGCTGCGCGCGCCCTTGGTCCGCCGCCGCGCCAGTGCATAGGCGGCCGGCACCGCGAGCAGGATCGAGACGATCACCGCGCCGCCCGAGATGATCAGCGAGTTCATCAGGAAGCGGAGCAGATCCGGCAATTCGCCGGCCGCGCGCTCGGCCTCGTTGCCGAACAGCACCTCGACATAGTTCCCGAGCGTCGGCGTGAACAGGAAGCGCGGCGGCCAGGCGATGATGTCGCCGAAGCTCTTCAGCGACATCAGGAAGATCCAGACGATCGGCAGCAGCACGAACACGGAGAACGCGGCATAGCCGAGCGCCAGCAGCACCCCATGCCTGATGTCGCGGAGCGAGAGGCTAGCGCGCATGGCGGCGCCCCTCCTGCCGCTGCCAGAGCCCGAGCAGCGTGCCCGAGATCGCATAGCAGAGCGCCCAGAGCACGAAGACGATGGCCATGGCGCGGCCGAGATTGGACCAGCGATAGGCCTCCTCATAGGCCATCACATGCAGCGTGCGCGTTGCATTCAGCGGCCCGCCGCGCGTCGTCGCATAGATGATCTCGAGCGATTTCAGCGCGTCGGAGACGCGGAAGAGCGCGACCAGCAGCACATAGGGGCCGAGCAGCGGCAGCTTGATCCGCCGCACGATCTGAAAGGGCGAGGCGCCATCGACGCGCGCCGCCTCGACGAGGTCGAACGGGACCGACTGCAGCCCGGCGAGCAGGATGATGGCGGCCAGCGGCGTGAACAGCCAGCTGTCGATGATGACGACGGAGATCATCGCGGTCGCCGGATTGGCGAGCCAGGGCTGCGGATCGATGCCGAGAAAGGAGAGCAGGTAGTTCAGCACGCCCTGCTGCGGCTGCATCATCGTCTTCCACATCAGCCCGGCGACGACGGGCGGCACCAAGAGCGGCAGCACCAGCACCGAGCGGAAGAAGGATTGCAGGCGGCCGGGAATATCGAGCAGCAGGGCGAAGGCGAGGCCGAGCGGCAGCTGGATGGCGACGACGAGCAGCGTATAGAGAAGCGTATTGCCGAGCGCCGTCCAGAACAGCGGCGTGACCGCGAGGCGGGCGAAATTGCCGAGCCCGACGAATTTCGTCGCCCCGGCATAGAGCTTCTGGTCGGTGAGGCTGGTGTAGAGGCCCGTCAGGAACGGATAGAGGCTGAGCAGCAGCAGCAAAAGGGCCGGTGCCAGCAGCAGGAGGAACGTGCCCCGGGCAAGGCCGTTCTCGGTGTCGTCACGTCGCCGCGGGGTCATTCTCGTGCCTGGACTGCGCTTCACTCAAGGGAGAGCGGACGGCGGCGTGGGCACCGCCGTCCCTCTTGTCGCCGTCAGGGCGCGATCATCGCCTGGATGTCGTCTTGAGCGGCGCAAAGGTTGGTCTTCACATCGCCCTGCCCGAAATAGGACTGCTGGACGGCCTCGGCCCAGCGATCGAGCATGCGGGTCAGCTCCGGGTGGGGCGGGAAACGGAGCGCGGCCACCGCGGCTTCGGTCTTGGCGGCGGCGACATATTGCCCGGGCGTCTCGCCCCAGCCTTCCATCAGCGCTGTGACCTTCGGGTCGTCCCAGACCGACTGGCGCACCGGGTTCATGTTGCCGGCCAGCGCCGTCTTGACCGAGATGTCCTTGGAGGTGACCCATTCGAGGAACAGCCAGGCGGCGGTCTTGTTCTTCGAGGCCGCGTTCATCGACAGCGACCAGATCCAGGCGGCTGCGGCGCGCTTGCCGTCGGGGCCGAGCGGGGTCGGCGCATAGCCGACATCGTCGGAAATGCTCGACTGCTTGGGATCCTCATAGACGGGCGCGAACAGGTTCGCCTCGTTGAACGAGAGGACATACTGGCCGGAAGCGAAGCCCTGCATCGCCTGGTCCCAGGTGAAGGCGCCGGCATCGGCGGGCGAGGCCTTCTTGATCAGCGTGATGAAGTCCTCGGTCGCCTGGATGCTCTTCGGCGAGCAGATCTGCAGCTTGCCGTCGGCATCGAGCATCTCGACGCCATAGGACTGCAGCATGGTGCCGAAGGTGAGATAAGGCAGGTCCCAATAATGGTCGAAGCGGGTGATGAGGCCGTTGATCGGACCGTTCGGGCCAGTGGTCTTCAGCTTGTCGGCGATGGCGAGCAGCTCGGCATAGGTCTCGGGAACCTTAAGGCCGAGCTTCTTCATGAGGCTCGGCCGATAGGCGAGCTGGTAGCTCTCGAAATTGATCGGCAGCGTCCACAGCTTGCCCTCGCCGACGCCCTTCAGGGGCTCCAGCGTCCAGCGGCCGGAGGCGAGGATGCCCGGGATGAAGTCGGCGAGGTCGTAGTCGGCGCCGGTCAGCTTGTCGTCGGCGAGATAGCCGTCGAGCGGCTCGAGCCAGCCGCCGGTCGCATATTGCCAGTTGTTGAGCGGCGACGTCATGAAGACGTCGTAGCTGCCGGTCCTGGAGGAGAGGTCGGCGAGCAGCTTCTCGAAGCCCGGCTGCTCCGCCAGTTCCTCGAAGGTGACCTTGATGCCGGTCTTCTCGGTGAATTCGGGCAGGAGCGGCTTCAGGCTGTCGACGAAGGGATGCGAGATCATCAGGAGGTTGAGGCTGCTGCCTTCGGCGGCTCGCCAATTGGTGTCGGCGGCGGCCGGCAGGGCCGTCAGCGCGGACGAGGCCGCCAGCGCGGCGGCAAAAAGCCCGGCGGCGAAGAGATTGGGGCGCGGGGCCCCCGCTGTCAGAGACATGGATTGACCCTTCTGGATGAGCGAGCCGCCGGGCTTCTGCCTCATGTCGGCGAGTGATCTGTCACATTCGTTCTTGCACTTCTGTGCACGCTTGGCACTAATGAGTGCACCATGGTGTCGGCACCCCGTCAACACCTTTGTGCAGTAGTCGCACGAAAGTTCGCGTAAAAATGGCGCAGTCGGAAGAAGACCTGCTCGTCCAGCTGGCCTGGCTCTATTACGTCGCCAATCTCAACCAGGAGGAGATCGCCCAGCGCCTCGGCGTTTCGCGCTTCAAGATCACGCGGCTCCTGGCGCGCGCCCGCGAGACCGGGATCGTGCGCATCTCGATCGATCACGCGACGGTGGCGACGCTGGAGCGCGGGGAGGCGATCGCCCGCCGCTACGGGCTGATCGAATGCATCGTGACGCCGCCGCTCGGCAGCGCGGGCGATGCCGCCGGCGAGGGCGCGGCGGCGCGGCGCGCGGTCGGCATCGCGGCCGCGACCTTCCTGACGCGCCGGCTCGAGGAGGCGGAGCAGCTCGTCGTCGGCCTCGCCTGGGGCCGCACCATCGCCGCGATGGTCGATGCGATGCCGACGCTGCGCAAGAGCGAGGCCCGCTTCGTCTCGCTGATGGGCTCGCTCAGCCGGACGGCGCGGACCAATCCGTTCGATTGCGCGCAGGCGCTGGCGCAGCGCTGCGGCGGCGAGGCCTATCTGCTGCCGGCCCCCTTCGTCGCCGACAGCGAGGCCGACTACGAGGTCATCATGAGCCAGAAGCTGGTTCAGGAGAGCCTCGCGCTCGCCCGCCGGTCCGATCTCATCATCGCCAGCTTCGGCGATGCCTCGCAGGACTCGTTCATCTCGACGCACGACCTCGTCCATCGCGGCGAGATCGAGCAGCTCGCCCGCGACGGCGCCGTCGCCGACATGCTCGGCAAGTTCTTCGCCGAGGATGGCCGCGTCGTTGAAAACCCGCTCAACCGCCGCACGCCGGGCATCGCCATCGACGACATGCGGGCGCAGGAGATCGTGCTGCTCGGCGCCGGCCGCAGCAAGGTCGAGGCGCTCCGGGCGCTGCTGCGCTCCGGGCTGATCAACCGCCTCATCGTCGATGGCGATCTCGCCGAGGCGCTGGAGGCGCTTCCCTAGAGGCGGGGGGCCTCAGATCACCTCGAGCATGTCGCGGTCCGGCAGGGCCGGGAACGGGGCATGCGGCAGCGTCTGGTACCAGAAGGCGACCGAGGCGATGTCGTCCTGCAGCGGCAGGTAGCGGCGGTCCTTCTTCTCAGTGCGCCAGCCGAGCGCCTGGATGGTGATGCGGAGGTCTTCGCTGAAGCGGACGGGATCCATGATGTGCCAGCGATACATGCCGAAGCGCTGCTGCGAGCGGTAGACGCCGTCGGGCCGCAGGACCTGCGGCAGGCCGGCATAGGCGGTCGTGTATTCGCGGTATCGGCTCTCCATGGTCTCGTCGACCGGTCCGCCGTCGAAATTATAGGCACCGCAGAAGTAATCCTCGGTACCGGTGCCGCAGATTGTCGGATAGTCGCGGTCGCCGTCGATGAAGAACTTGATCTCGCCCTCGCCCCACCAGCCGGCATTGTTGGTGCCCCAGGCCATGTAGGTGCCGACATACTGTCCGCGACCCCGGACCCCGTCGAGGATCGTGTAGTCGTCCTTGAACTTCAGCGGGTTGGTTCGGCGGAACTGGGCATGGAAATAGGCGACGTCGTCGGGTACGTCGGTCAGGGTATAGTTGATCTGGTAATAGACGATGGCGTGATCGGCCGGGTCGCGGTTCTCCAGCGTGATCCGGCAATGGCGGCGGAAGGGCATCTCCCAGTAGCAGTTGAAGGCGCGGCCGGGATTGACGCACACGGCGAGCGAGGAGACCTGCGCATACTGGTTCCAGCCGGAGCAGAAGAAGTCGCCGAGCGGCGCCTCGACCGAGGGGTTCTCCTGCCCGTCCCAGTAGATGCGCAGGATCAGATCGCGCCAGCGGACATTCGCCGGCGTGAGCCATACCTGTTGGATGGCGCCCGAGCCCTCGATCTCGGCGATGGTGCGGATCTCGCCGGCCTCCATGCGGATCGACGGCGACACCTTCCAGCCGAGAACGCCGCCATCGGGCCCGAGGCCGCGCGCGTGGACAGCGCCGGTGCCTTCGGTCGCCCGGCCGCCCCGGCCCTTGGCGCCGTCGAAATTCTCCGGGCTGATCGAGCGCGTCACCGCCCGCGAGAGCCGCGCGAGATTGCCCATGCTCATGCCGAGGCCGGAAAAGTCTGCCATCGTGTCGTTTCCGCTTGTTCTGGTTGTCGGGAAGGGTGTCGGCGACGCTATTTGAGGCCGCTGGTCTTGATGGATTCCATGATCTGCCGCTGGAAGATCACGAAGACGACCAGCATCGGCGCCGCGACGATTGTCGAGGCCGCCATGATGTAGTTCCACGCCGCCGAATACTGGCTCTTGAAATTGGCGATGCCGACCTGGACCACCCACAGCCTGTCGTCGGCCGCCACCGTCAGCGGCCAGAGAAAGGCGTTCCAGTTGGCGAGGAAGAAGAGGATGGCGAGCGAGGCGAGGATCGGCCGGCTGAGCGGCAGGATGATGTTCCAGTAGATGCGCCAGTAGCCGGCCCCGTCGATGACGGCCGCCTCCTCGATCTCGCGCGGCAGCGAGAGATAGTATTGCCGCAGCAGGAAGATGCCGAAGGCGTTGAAGATCGCCGGCACGATGAGGCCGGCATAGCTGTTGAGCATGCCGAACGCCCGCACGAGAATGAAGAGCGGCACGATGATGACGGGCAGCGAAACGAGGAAGGTCGAGAAGATCAGCATGAAGATCGTCTCGCGGCCGGGAAAGCGCAGCCGCGCCAGCGAATAGCCGGCCATCGAATGGAAGAGCAGGGCGACGATCGTGATCACGGCCGAGACGAAGAGCGTGTTGGCGAGATAGCGCAGGAACGGCACCTCGGTCAGCACATAGACGAAATTGGCGAGGCTCGGCGCCTTCGGGACGAGGTTCGGCTGGAAGACTTCCGTCGGCGCCTTGAAGCCGATCGAGACCATCCAGACCAGCGGGGCAACCGTCATCAGCGCGAGGACGAGCGCGACGAGCATCCAGACCATGCGGACGATGCCGACCTGGTGCGGCGTGAAGGAGAAGGCGCCGTTACTCATAATCGAACCGTCCGCCGCGCGTGATCAGAAACAGGGCGCCCGTCAGGAGCATCAGCACCACGACGAGCAGCGAGGCCATGGCTGCGGCATAGCCGAAGGCGCTGTACTGGAAGGCCTGCTGGTAGATGTAGGTGATGAGCACCGCCGTCGAATTGGCGGGTCCGCCCCGCGTCATCACATAGATGAGGTCGAAGGCCTGCGAGCCGGCGACGGCTGCGACGAGCGAGACGAGCAGCACGAAGAAGCTGGTCGGCCGCAGCAGCGGCATCGTGATGTGCAGGAAGCAGGCGATGCGCCCGGCGCCGTCCATGCGGGCGGCCTCGTAATATTGCTGCGGGATATCCTGCAGCCCGCCCAGGAAGATGAGCATGTAGAAGCCCATCAGGAACCACACCGAGATGAAGACGACCGTGTAGAGCGCGAGGTTCGGGTCGCCGAGCAGCGAGATGCCGTGGATGCCGATCAGCGCGAACAGCCGGGCGATGACGCCGATCTTGTCGGCGGTCATCACCTGCGCGATGAGCGCGATCACCACGAGGCTCACCATTTGCGGGGCGAAGAAGAACGACCGCATGACCGTGTTGAAGCGGTTGGTTTCCTGGACCAGGAGGGCGAGGCCGAGGCCCGCGACATAGAGCGAGGGGACCAGCAGCACGACATAGGTCGCGGTGACGCGCGCGCATTGCCAGAACAGCGGATCGGCCATCATGCGGCGATAATTGTCGAGGCCGGCAAAGGCGAAGGCGCCGAAACCGTCGACATTGAAGAAGCCGATGGCGAGCGCCAGCAGCATCGGCAATCCGACGAAGACGAAGAGGCCGAGCGCGTCGGGCAGGACGAAGAGATAGCCGGCGATCGCCTCGCGCTGGGCCGCACTCAGCCGGGAAGCAACCTTCCGCCTCGGCGGCGGCGCGTTGCGCGGGGGCCGGGCTTCACGCCCGGTCGGGTCCGCGATCTCTGTGGTGCCGTCAAGTGCCATGGTCTGGTCCCGGAGAGACAGTCGAGGGAGCCCGCGGGGCGGGCTCCGGCTTGTGCGTGGGAACAGGAGGGCGGCGCCCTCTCAGAGCATCGGCGCGCCTTTGTAGGTCGCGAGGAACGCGTCGAGCTGCTGGCTCGCGGCGGTCGCCGTCGCCTGCGGATCTGCGCCGCCGAGCTGGGTCTGCTGGATCGCGTCGGAGATGATCTTGTAGACTTCAGGCGGCAGGCGCGGCTCGCCGCGCGTCCCCGGCAGGATGTCCTTGGCGAAGAGCGCGAGATTGCCCTTGTTGAAGGCGTCGGCGCCGGCCTTCAGCACGCTGGTGCGGGTCGGCATGTCCGATTTTGCAACCGTGCACCACTCGACATTGCGCTGGATGGAATCCGGCGCCATCGACGCGAGCGCCCAGGCGATGAACTTGCTGGCCGCCTCTGGATTCTTGCCCTTGGCATTGGCGACGAAGGCCCAGCCGCCACCGACGGTGACGTATTTTCCGCCCTTCGGGATCGGCAGTTTGAAAATGCCGTAGGGCACGTCCTTGGCGTTGTTGTCCATCGCCGAGATGCCCCAGATGCCGACATTCTGCATGGCGCAATAGCCGGCGCCGAGATTGGCGGCGATGTCGCCGCCGCCACCGCCGAGCACCTGGCGCGGCGCGGCGCCGGAGTTGATCGCGTCCTGCCAGAATTTCAGGGCCTGCACGACCGCGGGCGAATCGAACGCGCTCTTGCCGGACGCGTCCTGGAACTCGCCGCCGCCCTGCCACATGAAGGGATACCAGGTGAAGTTCTGATAGTAGCCGGGGCCGGTCTCGAAGACGAGGCCGTAGCGATCGGACGTCGTCAGCTTCTTGCCGAGCTCGAGCAGTTCGTCCCAGGTCTTCGGGATGTCGTTCTCGTTGAGCTTCGCGTCCTCGAAGGCCTTCTTCGAATAGTAGAAGGCCATCGGCTCCAGCTCCATCGGGATGCCGTAGATCTTGCCGTCGACCTTGCGGCTGGCGATGACGCCTTCGGGATAATCGGCCTGCGCCTCCGCCTCGATCGCGGGCGTGAGATCGAACAGGACGCCGCCATTGTAATAGCGGAGGAAATCTCCAGGCGAGATCAGGAAGATGTCGGGACCCTGGCCGGAGGCGAAGGCCGTCGAAAGCTTCGAGCCGTTCATGTAGTCGGCGTTCGGAACGTAGTCGAGCTGGACCTTGACGTCGTGGGTCTTGTTGTAGTCGTCGGCCATCTTGACGAACCAGTCGACCTGGCTCTGCACCTGGCCGCCTGGCGCATAGAAATTCCAGAAATGCAGCGGTTCGTCGGCGCGGGCGCCTCCGATCATCGGCAGGCCGGCTAGTCCGGCAGCACCGAAGGCGGCGCCGCCCTTCAGGATCGAGCGGCGCGACCACCCGGCCGGCAGGCTGTTGTTGTCTGGCATCCTATCCTCCCTTGTTATGATGGTTCTTTTCAGGATTGCGTCTCTCCTCCGGGGCGCTCCCGAACCTTTCATGCCGTGTCGTACCTCTTCAGAACGCATGGCAGGACTTCCTGGCGCCCCGTGCCCTGCCAGCGGCCGTCGAAACGGTCGCGCAGCATGGCGACGGCGCGGCTGGCGAGGATCGCCGGCCGGTTGCCGACCCGCGTCAGGCGCGGGCGCACATAGTCGAGATGTTCGAAATCGTCGAAGGTCGCGACGGCGAGATCGCCGGGGACGGCGAGGCCGCGATCGTGGAAGGCCGCGAGCCCGCCGCGCGCCATCAGCGAATTGGCAAAGAACACCGCGCTCGGCAATGCGCCGCCGCCCTCAGTGACGAGGCGGTCGACAGCCTCGTAGCCGGACGGAACGAGATAGGTTCCCTCGATGCGGACGATCGCGCCGATATCGCCGCCGTGGTCGGCAAAGCCGGCTTCGAAGGCATCGCGGCGGATGACGGCCTGTTCGAAGAAGCTCGGGCCCGTGACATGGGCGATGCGGCGATGGCCGGCCTTGGCCAGATATTCGCCCATCTGATAGGCGCCGCCATGGTCGTCGAAGCCGATGGCGTCGATGGCCCGGTTCGGCAGATGGCCGAGAAAGACAGCGGGCACGTCGAGATCGAAGAGATCGTCCTGCATCCTGTGCACGGCGAAATCGGCGACGATCAGCCCATCGACGCGCTTGTTGCGGATCTGGCGGAAATACTCGCGGCCATGCTCGGCCGAGTGACCGCCGGGGACGTCGGTGTTGAAGATCAGCGTGTCGAGACCGGCGGTCTCCAGCTCCGACTGGATGACCTTCACGAGCTCCGGATAGAACGGGTTCAGGATGTCCGGGATCAGGACCGCGACGAGATTGGTGCGCCCGGTGCGCAACGAGCGCGCCTGCGGGTTCGGCTCGTAGCCGAGCTCCGCGACGGCGGCCAGCACCTTTTCCCGCAGCGGCTTCGACACGCGGTCGGCGTGGTTGAGCACGTGCGACACCGTCGTCCGTGACACCCCAGCTCTCTCGGCAACTTCTGAAATCGTGGGCATGATGGCGACCCTAGCCCTCGATAAATCGATTTGCAAATGGATTTGTGAATCGATTTGTCACCACTCCGGTCGGCATTCCCGCTGTGGCCCGGCCGAGAATGCCCAGAGGTTTCGTTGCCGGCCTGACCCGGCAACCCAGACTGACTTCGACTGTTCGCAAACAATTGAGGCCTGCAGGCAGAGTGGCTGAATTGCCGGGTCAGGCCCGGCAATGACCACCGGGATGGGTCGCTCACAATGACCGAAGCGGAGTGTCGATCGGTCCTACCGCTTTGCAAAGCGGGCCGGGCGACCTTAGGGTCTCCAAAACAATGATCGAGGGCGGGGGAGGGTATGATGCTGGCGGGCGCTGAGACTGTGCGGCCTCAAATGGGGCTCGCGCAGCGCGTTGCGACGCGGATCATCTTCTTCATTGCCGGGCTCGGCATGGCGGCATGGGCGCCGCTGGTGCCGTTTGCCAAGGCGCGCGTCGGTATCGACGACGGCGTGCTCGGCCTCTTGCTGCTCTGCCTCGGCGCCGGGTCGATGGTGACGATGCCGCTCGCCGGGGCTTTTGCCGCGCGCTTCGGCTGCCGGGCGGTGTTCACCGCGTCGACGCTGATGCTGGCCGCTGCCCTGCCGCTGCTCGCCAGCGTCACCAGCCTGCCGCTCCTCGTCGCGGCGCTCCTCGTCTTCGGGGCGGGCGTCGGCGCGATGGACGTGTCGATGAATATCCAGGCGATCATCGTCGAGCGCGATGCCGGCCGCTCGATCATGTCCGGCTTCCACGGCCTCTTCAGCCTCGGCGGCATCACGGGCGCTGCCGGCGTCACGGCGCTGTTCGCTTTCGGTGCCGGCCCGCTCGGCGCGGCGCTGACGGTGGCGGCGATCGTTCTCGCCTGCCTCGCCATCGCCTTTCGCTCTCTCCTCACCTATGGCAGCCGCAGCGATGGACCGGCCTTCGCCATCCCGCATGGCGTTGTGCTGTTCATCGGCATTCTCTGCTTCATCACCTTCCTGACCGAAGGCGCGATGCTCGACTGGAGCGCGGTGTTCCTGACATCCGTGCGCGACGTCTCGCCGGATTGGGCCGGGCTCGGCTATGCCGCCTTCGCCGTCACCATGACCATCGGTCGCCTCTCGGGCGACCGGATCGTCAGCCGTTTCGGCAGCCGCCGGGTCATCGTCTTCGGCGGGATCTGCGCCGGCTGCGGCCTGTTGCTCGCGACCTTCGCGCCGCTGCCGGCAGCAGCCCTCGCCGGCTTCGCGCTGGTCGGCGTCGGCTGCTCCAACATCGTGCCGGTGCTGTTCTCGAGCGTCGGCCGGCAGAAGGTTATGCCCGAGGCGGTGGCCGTTCCGGCGATCACGACGCTCGGCTATGCCGGCATCCTCGTCGGCCCGGCGGCGATCGGCTTCATCGCCCATGCGGCGAGCCTGCCCATCGCCTTCGCGATCGTGGCGCTGCTCCTGTTCGGCGTCGCGGCGAGCGCCAGGCGCCTCGACGTCTGACGGGAAGAGAAGCCGGGCGGCGAAGGTCCCCGCCGCCCGCTCCGCGCCTCAGTAGCGCTGCGGACCCTTCGGCTTGTTGCCGACGATCTCGTCGATCTTGGCCATCACCTCGGGGGTGACCTTGTCGCGGTTGTCGAGCGAGGCGAGGTTGTCGTCGAGCTGCGACAGCTTCGAGGCGCCGAGAATGACCGTCGAGACATGCGGATTGGCGAGGCACCAGAGCAGCGCGAGATGCGCCATCGGGATGCCGATCTCCTTGGCGAGGGCGGTGAGCGTGCCGACCGTCTCCAGCTTCTTCTTGCCGTCCTCGCTCTGCCAGATCTCCTTCAGCCACTCATAGCCGGGGAGATTGAGGCGGCTATCGTCCGGGATGCCGCCGGCATATTTGCCGGTGAGCACGCCCGAGGCGAGCGGCGACCAGATCGTGGTGCCGAGGCCGGTCAGCTCATAGAGCGGCAGGTAGTCGCCCTCGACCTTCTCGCGCTCGAAGATGTTGTATTGCGGCTGCTCCATCGTCGGCGGGGTCAGGCCATGCGCACGGGCGACGCCGTACGCCTCGGTGATCTGCTGCGCCGTCCATTCCGAAGTGCCCCAATAGAGCACCTTGCCCTGCGCGATCAGGTCGTGCATGGCCCGCACCGTCTCCTCGATCGGCGTGTCGATGTCGGGGCGGTGGCAGAAGAAGAGATCGAGATATTCGACCTGCAGCCGCTTCAGCGCGGCGTGGCAGGCATCGGTGACATGCTTGCGCGACAGGCCGCGCTGGGTCGGCTTGGAACCGCCCCAGAACACCTTCGACGAGACGATGAAGCTGTCGCGGCTCCAGGCGAGCCGGGCGAGCGCCTCGCCCATCAGCGCCTCGGAGACGCCGGCCTCATAGCCCTCGGCATTGTCGAAGAAGTTGATGCCGGCGTCATAGGCGCGCGTCATCATCTTCATCGCGTCGTCCTGGTCGACCTGCTTGCCGAAGGTCACCCAGGAACCGAGCGACAGCTCGCTGACCTGCAGGCCGGATTTGCCCAAGCGGCGATATTTCATGACGTCATTCCTCGCGTTGCATTCGCGAGCATCGGCTGGCGGCGACGCCGGGACGATGCTCCCTGGTGTTGGTTTGAACGAATAGTCGCCTTGCGGCCGGATCGGGATGGCGGCGGCGCCGGGGACGGATGGCACCGCGTCTTGCGCCGGGGCGGGGGGTTTGCCCGCGGCGGCAAATGCGCTCACAGTGGTTTCAGTTCCCGCCGCTCACTGGCAGGCGACGCCCGATTGAACCCATTCAGAGCCCGCGATGCAAGCCTGTCGCCGTCCATCATGATCCCCGTCGGTATCCTCTCCGTCTTTCTCGTGCTGGCCGCGCACTGGCTCGGCATCTATCTGACCCGCCGCCTGTTCGAGGCCGCGCTGCTCCGGTTCGGGCGCCGCGGCGTGCTCGGGACCGAAATCGCCTTCGCGCTCGCGATCTTTGGTCTCGTCCTGCTCAATTTCGCCGATGTGCTGATCTGCACCGGCCTGGTCATGGCCGGCGGCGTCGGCATTCCCGCAGGTGCCGCGTTCCATTTCGCCATCGCCAATTTCACCACGGTCGGGCTGGCGGATCCGTCGGGCGGCAATATCCCGGCGCTGGCCGGTCCGCTGATCGCGATGTGCGGCATCGTCAGCTTCGGCTGGAGCACCAGCTTCCTCGTCTCCTGCTCGAGCGCGGTCGGCGTCCATCGCCAGCGGACGCCGCCGCCCGCCGCCGACCCGCGCTGATCACGGTTTGGTGAGGCTGTAACGGTTCCGGCAATGCCTGCGTAAGGGTCATCAGAGGCCGATGTGATCGGCGCTGCGTGACCCGAGCGGAGGACTGCCATGACGAATGAGGAGCGAGGTCCTCTCCGGCGCTTAGCTGCTGCCGCCGCCCTGCTGATGCTGGTCGCAGGCCCTGCCGCCGCCGCGCCGAGGAGCGACGTTACCGTCGTCGAGCTCTTCACGAGCCAGGGCTGCTCCTCATGCCCGCCGGCCAATGCCAATGCCGCCGTGCTGGCGGACCGGCCGGATCTGCTCGTGCTCTCCTTCGGCGTCACCTATTGGGACTATCTCGGCTGGAAGGACAGCTTTGCCCGCGAGGACTTCACAGAGCGCCAGCGGATCTACGAGCCGGCGCTCGGCCGCGACGGACCGTTCACGCCGCAGATCGTCGTCGGCGGCGCCCGCGACACGGTCGGCAACGACCGCGCCGCCATCGAGGCGCTGATCGCCAAGGGCCGGACGGCGGGGCCGGCGATCACGCTGGCCGAAGGGACGGTGAAGATCGGACCGGGCACTGCGGATGCGGCCGCCGATATCTGGCTCGTCCGCTATGACCCACAGACCACCCATGTCGCCGTCCGCCGCGGCGAGAATGGCGGCCGCACGCTGCCGCACCGCAATGTCGTCCGCGATCTCGCCCGCATCGGCCACTGGACCGGCGCCGCGACCGAACTTCCACTCCCCGCCGCAGCGCCGGGGCTCCGCACGGCCGTCCTGGTGCAGGTCCCGAAGGGCGGGACGATCCTCGCGGCGGTGACCGACTGATTTCACAGCCCCAAGGGGCCGACGAGACGACCGGAGGCGGCGAGCCCGCGCCCGGATCGAAGGTCCGCGCGCTGTCGGAGGGCGGCGCGGTGGCCAGAGCGCGGCAGACCGGCAAGGGCCGGCGCCGCTTCTCCCTCCAGACCAGAGGACAACAGACCATGAACACCGCCTTCAAGACCTTTGCTCTGCCGCTGTTCGCCGCTTTCCTCGCCACCGGCGCCTTCATGTCTTCCGCTCAGGCCGAGGATGCGATGAAGCCCGACGCGATGGCGACCGACGCGATGAAGCCCGACTGCCCGGCCGGCAAGACCTGCGACGACGCCATGAAGCCGGATGCCATGAAGCCGGATGCAATGGCCCCTGACGCGATGGCCCCCGATGCAATGGCGCCCGATGCGATGAAGCCGGACGCGATGGCTCCGGATGCGATGGCACCCGCCAAGTAGGCAGCTCTCCGCCGGCGCGCGAGCGGGCCGGCAAGCCGAGCCCTCCGCAATCCCCGCGCCGTCCGGACGGCGGCGCGCGGGATTGCGTCCGTGAACGACCCGTTTCCGCCGGGAGGCGTCTGATGAGCACGATCGAAGGTTCCCTGTCCGCGACGCGCCCGCCGGGACGGCTGCTGGTCCGGCGCCACACGCTCGCCGTGCGGCTGACGCACTGGATCAATGTCCTCTGCTTCAGCGTCCTCCTGATGAGCGGGTTGCAGATCTTCAACGCCCATCCCGAGCTCTATTGGGGCCAGTACGGCGCCGATGCCGATCATTCGTTCCTGGCGCTCGAGGCGGTTCAGCAGGATGGCGCGCTGAAGGGCGTGACGCGGATCGGCAGCCTGGAGATCCCGACCACCGGCGTGCTCGGCGCCTCGGTGATCAATGGCGAGCTCAGGCCGCGCGGCTTCCCGACCTGGATCACGATCCCGAGCTACCGGAACCTCGCAGAGGGAAGGCGCTGGCACTTCTTCTTCGCCTGGTTCTTCGTCATCAACGGTTTCGTCTATCTCCTCTACGGCTTCTTTGCCGGCCATTTCCGCCGCGATCTCGCCCCCCGCGCGGGCGAATTGACGCCCCGCCATCTCGCCCATGAGGTGGCGTCGCATGCGCGGCTGCGCTTCCCCAAGGGCGAGGAGGCGCGGCGCTACAATGTGCTGCAGAAGCTCACTTATCTCGGCGTCATCTTCGTGCTGCTGCCGGCGATGGTGCTGAGCGGGCTCACCATGTCGCCGGGCATGAATGCCGCCGTGCCCTGGCTGGTCGATCT